>NZ_CM173712.1:0-4800000 GCF_057808535.1 Blastopirellula sp. SH421 | reverse complement strand
CAAACCCGGAGGGTTCTCGGCTCTCCCCCTGCGGATCGATTGGCTTGCTGGTCAAAGCCGCCGCCGTTGGGAATTCGCTTGGCGGCCGCAAGGTGCTAGCCACTTTAGCGTGGGGATTTTCGGCCGCTACCGGTAGGTAACCTCCCGGCGCTGCAGCGACTGCTGCTGGCGTCTGGTATTCAAACAGTGTCGATTTTTGTTCCGTTGGATTGATCATCGCCAGCGCAGAAACCAAAGGACGGGTTGTTTCGCGCGCTTCGGCTGTCGCCGCATGTCGGAGGATCTGGTCGATCGCGGCGTCAAACTGCGGCGCCTGGCCCGGCTCAAGTCCGAGGTTCCACGTGGCCACATCCTCGGCCATGGTGACGGCCGCTTGGCGCGCAGTCGGCGTTAGCTGGTCCCATTGTGCTTCTAACAGGATGGCGATTTGGATCGCTTCTTGTCGAAAACGGAGCGCCGCTTGATTGCGCCAGCCATTTTGCTTTTGCTTTATCACATGGCTAGCAGCCAGCGCTAAAGGGGCATTGCTACTATTCAGCGCACGAATCAGGTCCTGCTCTGGATTTTTCGAGACTACCAAATAACGCTGCAAGTAGAACTCGACTTCATCGTCCGGCGCTTGCGCTAGCTCTGCTTCGCAATGCGACTGAAGATATGCAGTGCTGATATAAGAAACCGCGCAAACTATCCCAATCGCTGCGATTAACAGCGAGACGAGTCGTCTCCAGTTGGATAAAAATGGAATCATTCGTCGGCCTGATAAGAACCCCAAGGAGCGACGATGATATCGGGGCCGCCGCTGGCGACAAGGGCGAATCATTGCGAGCGTAGCTAGCATTCGGCCGGGAATCGTTAGGACAGGAGAGTTTGACTGAGGAATCCCCCCTCCCTGAACCGATTTACCATCAGGATCGAAACAGCTTAACAGTCGGCGAAGTCGACCTGCTTCCGGGGGACGTATGACGCGCAGAGTCCGAGATGCCCATCGCATCGCGAACCATAGATATGTACGTGCGGGACGTTGGCTCGCGGCAATTGCCGTGATGATCGGTTTCGCCAATATCGTTTTGGCACAAGAAACTAAGCCCTATCCCAATGAAACGGTCGCTTTCAATCGAAGCGAACGAGAAGCCGCGATTCGCGAAATCCCGTTCGACAAATTGACCGTTCCAGCGCGAGATGGCATCCGTGATGTGATCACTAATCCCAGCATCTTTCGCCGTCTGCCGGTTCAGGTGATCGATTGTGACCCTGATCTGTACTTGTTAATGATTCGCTATCCCGAAATTCTCGTCAACATTTGGCGTTTGATGGGGATAACCAACGTCGCCGTCGAACGCACCGGGCAATTCTCGTTTCACGCCCAAGATGGCGCAGGAACGGTAAGCGATGTCGAGTTGGTCTATGGTAATCGTGATACCCATATCATGATCGCCAACGGCTACTATGAAGGCCCGCTTGCGCCAGGCAAAGTGGACGCGAAATGCGTGCTGGTGCTGAAGTCAGGTTACGCTCCGGCCGATCTCAACAGAACATTTGTCTCGAATCAATTGGACGTTTTCGTCAAATTTGATAACAAAGGAGCTGATCTACTGGCTCGCACTTTGCATCCGCTGATCGGCAAGACGACCGACGCCAACTTCGCCGAGACGACCGCGTTCCTTGGCAAGATCTCGAAAAGCTCTGAAGACAACATCGCCGGCATGCAAAGTTTGTCGCAGAAGCTGACGCAAATTGATCCAGCCCTACGTGATCAATTTGTCCAGGCGACCACCCGTGTCTACCAGCGCAGCCAAGAGGCGCAGCGACAGCAAATGTCCAACCAGTCAGGCGCTGCAGCTCGCGAGACCTTGATCGAAGAAGCGCCGCGTGCTTTTGTCGCTGAACAAGACAACGGCATACGTCCTCTCTCGGCCGAATCGACCACAGGCACGACAGTCGTACCGGTTGAAATTGCCGGACCGTTCCCACGCAAGCGAACGGCCGCCCTGCGTCGATAACGGCAAAGTAGTTGGCAGAAAATAGAGCAACGTCTGATGATGTAAATCCAGCGTTGAGGCTCAGCGCGGCGGGATACTTATGCCCGGCACGCAATAATTTGTGCCGGGCTACTTCCATTTGACGCAAGGTTATCAGGTGTACTGAACGTCTGAAAATTGTTCGACGTTCAAGAGTCTCTCTGCTTGCTACTTACAAAGCGTCTTGGCGACTTCGACCAAGGTGCGGACGCCAAACCCCGAGGCTCCCCCGTCCATCCAGGGTTTCGCTTTTTCGAGAAACGCGGGGCCGGCGATGTCTATGTGAGTCCAAGGGGTTCCTTCGACAAATTCTTCGAGGAACTTGGCGGCGGTGATTGCTCCGCCCCAGCGGCCTTCGCCGATGTTCTTGATGTCAGCGACCTGGCTTTTGATCTGATCGCCAAACTCTGGGTACATCGGCAGCGGCCACATTGGTTCGCCCATTCGCTTGGCGGCCTCAAAGATCATGTCTTGCATCGGCTCGTCGTTGGTCATCAGTCCGGCAACATCGAGACCCAACGCAACAACACAGGCTCCGGTCAAGGTCGCCAGATCGATAATGCGAGTCGGTTTTTCGTCGAGCGCGACGTTCAGCACGTCGGCCAGGACCAGACGCCCTTCTGCGTCGGTATTGAGCACTTCGATCGTCTTGCCGCTGCGTGCAGTCAACACATCGCCCAGCTTGAAGCTATTGCCGGCGACCATGTTTTCGACCAAACCGACTAGGCCAACAACGTTGAGCGGCAGCTTGAGCGCGGCAATCGCTTTGATCGCGCCTAGGACTGTCGCGGCGCCGGCCATGTCGCACTTCATGGTTTTCATGCCGTCGCTTGGTTTGAGCGAAAGCCCGCCGGAGTCAAACGTCACCCCTTTGCCGACCAACGCCAGCGGAGATTCGCCCAGCTTGCCACCGTTGTAGCGAATGATGACCAAGCGCGCATCCCGCGGAGAAGCCTGTGCAACGGCCAACAGCGAACCGCAACGCTCGGCTTCGAGCTTGGCTTTGTCCCAGACTTCGATCGACAAGTTGTAATCCTCGGCGACGACCGCCGCGGCTTCGGCAAAGGTGGCCGGGTACATGTCGGCGGCGGGACGATTGACTAGCATGCGGGTCAGGTTGATCGCGTTGCCGTAGGCGGCGCCTTTTTCGATAGTCGCTTCATCAATGCCGTACCAGAAGATTTCATCAGGCGTGGTGAGCGCCTTTTCTTTACGGTAAAGGTCCTGGCCGTGCATCCCGATGCAAAGGCCGGCGATTGCTTGTTCTGAAAGCTCGGAAGGCCAAAAGTCATCCAGAAAGAAGCCAACTTTCTTGCGTTTTTTGCTGGCTACCATTTTGGCGGCAGTTGCGGCGGCGCCATAGACAGTTTCGGCGTTGAGATCGGCTTTGGCGCCCAAGCCGATGACGATCACTTCGATGGTCGGAACGCCGGCCGGCGCAAGGATGCGGGTTGCTTCGTATCGTTTGCCGGTGATCTCGCCGGCCGCTTTCAATCGTTCTATCGCGCCACTGATCGCTGGGTCCAACTGTTCGGCGGTGGGGGACAAGCCATCGGAATAGGCGCCCACGATGATGGCGTCTCCGTCGAAATCCTGAACCGGCTGTTTTGTAGGTTGAATCTTCATTGCGGCAATCTTTCAAAGCGAAGAAAACAGATCGAGAAGCGATTTTCCTGCGTCCAGTTTAATGCGCTGCGTCTGGTCGTCACAGGAGCCCCGGCTGTTATCAGGTCGATTAACCGCTACGATTGCGGTCGGTTGTCACAAGCGGCGCAAATACGGTCGAATCTGTAATAGTTCGCCTGGGATCTGCCTGTCATGCAAATCTCCTTCAACTCCTTATTTTTTCAAACTAGCGATCATGGGCTATCGAAATCTTCGAGAATGCGTTGAAGATCTGCGGAAGCAGGGACGCTTGATCCAGATTGATGACGAGATTGACGCCTGCCTAGAAGCGGCCGAAGTCCAGCGTCGCGTCTATGTGGCCGGAGGGCCGGCGATTTACTTTGCCAACGTCAAAAACTGTCGTTTTCCGATGGTCTCCAATCTATTCGGTTCGCTGGAGCAGGCCCGGTTTCTGTTTCGCGATACGATCGATCAGGTCAAGCGCCTAATTGAGCTGAAGATTGATCCCAACGAACTGTGGAAACGCCCGCTGCGGTATGCGGGAGCGCCGCTTTGGGCATTAAAAATGATGCCGTCCAAACGGCGCGGTGGCCCCGTGCTGAAGAATCCGGCAAAGATCAACCAACTGCCGCAGTTGATCTCGTGGCCTGACGACGGCGGCGCCTACGTGACGTTGCCGCAGGTCTATACTGAGCATATCAATCAACCGGGTGCGCTGAAGTCGAACTTGGGGATGTATCGCGTTCAGCTTTCTGGCAATGAGTATGCGGCAAATGAAGAGATTGGTCTGCACTATCAACTGCATCGCGGTATCGGCGTGCATCATGCGGCTGCGCTAGCGGCGGGCAAACCGTTTCATGCCAACATCTTTATCGGGGGAACTCCGGCGATGTCCCTAGCGGCTGTGATGCCGTTGCCGGAAGGGCTGAGCGAGTTATCTTTTGCCGGCGCATTAGCCGGACATCGAATTCCGATGGCTTATGGTGCGACGCCGTTGCCGTTATACGCCGAAGCTGACTTTTGCATTGCCGGCACGATCCAGACGCAGACCAAGCCCGAGGGGCCGTTTGGCGATCACCTGGGGTACTACAGTCTGACGCATCCCTTTCCGGTACTTAAGGTCGAGAAAGTCTATCATCGCGACGATGCGATTTGGCCGTTTACCGTGGTCGGACGACCTCCGCAGGAAGATACGACCTTTGGTGCATTGATTCACGAAATTACCGGTCCGATCATTCCGACGGTACTGCCAGGGGTGAAAGCGGTGCATGCGGTTGACGCAGCCGGCGTTCACCCGTTGATGTTGGCGATCGGCAGCGAACGCTATGTGCCGTACGACGAGCGGACGCGTCCCAAAGAATTGTTAACGCAGGCCAACGCGATCTTGGGACAGGGGCAAATGTCGCTGGCCAAGTATCTGATGATCATCGCGAACGAAGACGATCCGAATTTGGATATCCACGACTTTCCGCGGTATTTCGGCCATCTGCTAGAGCGGATCGATTGGCGCCGCGATCTCCATTTTCAAACCGAAACGACGATCGATACGCTGGACTACTCAAGCGGGCAATTCAATCACGGCTCGAAGTTGGTGATGGCTGCGGTGGGGCGGCCTGTACGAGAGTTATATGGCGAATTGCCCAAGAACATGAAGTTGCCGGATGGTTTCCACACGCCGCAGATGGCGCTGCGTGGGGTGATGGTCGTGCAAGGCCCGGCATTTCAGGGATCGAATCAGATCGAGCGGTTTTGCGCGTCATTTGACAGGGATGCACCGATTAACCAGTTGCCGCTAATCGTGATCGCCGACGACAGCCAATTTGCTGCGGCGTCGCTGCACAACTTTGTCTGGACGCTGTTCACGCGCAGCAATCCTGCCGCCGACGTGCATGGAATCGAATCCTTTTCGAAAGACAAGCATTGGGGCTGCCATGGCTCGCTGGTGATTGATGCGCGGTTAAAACCCTGGAATGCGCCTCCCTTGGTCGAAGATCCAGCCGTCTCGGCAAAGATCGATGCGCTGGCGGCGCGCGGCGGCGCAATTGCGAAATATCTGTGATCCTGGTGTTTCGTGCGGCATATTGTCGCATTGCTACGCTTCGCGATTCAGGCGAAACTATTGGCTTGATTGCCGTCGATGCTATGAATCCATAGGCCATTAGATGATGCTTCTTGCAGAGAGCGCGAATCTGTTGCCGGCACGCCTGCAAATGGCGTTTACGCTCGGCTTTCACATTATCTTTGCCTGCATCGGGATGGGCTTGCCGATCTTGATCGTTGTGGCTGAGTGGCTTTCATTGCGAGACGGTGACCCGGTTTGGCGCACGCTCGCCAAGCGGTGGAGCAAGGGATTTGCGGTGTTGTTTGCGGTTGGCGCCGTATCGGGGACGGTCCTTTCGTTTGAGCTAGGGCTGCTGTGGCCAGAATTTATGGGGAAGTTTGGCCCGGTTGTCGGCTTGCCGTTTACGCTGGAGGGGTTCGCCTTCTTTACCGAAGGGATCTTTGTCGGCATCTATTTGTACGGCTGGAATCGACTCGCTCCGTTTCATCACTGGCTGTGCGGGCTGCCGATCGCGTTGGCCGGCACGATGTCGGCCTGGTTTGTGGTGACGACCAATTCGTTTATGAATTGCCCGCAAGGGTTTCAGTTAGACGCCGATGGTAAACTGCTAGACGTGCAACCGTGGACAGCGATGCTGAATCCCGCGACAGGCGCACAGACGACGCATATGATTGTCGCGGCATACATGGTGACCGGGTTTTTGGTCGCCTCGTTCTATGCTTGGGAAATCTTGCGTGGCCGCGATGGACTGTATCAGCGGCGTGCTTTGACCTTGGGGGTGCTGCTGGGGGGATTCTTTGCATTGGTGCAGGGCCCGGTGGGACATTGGGCCGGCCACGTGGTCGCGGTGACGCAGCCAATCAAACTAGCGGCGATGGAAGGTCAATGGGAAACCGAAACCTACGCACCGTTGCGAATTGGTGGGATTCCAGATCCAGAAACAAAAACAACGCCGTATTCGCTTGAAATCCCGGGGTTGCTCAGTGTCTTAGCGTTCAATGATCCCGCCGCTGAAGTCAAAGGGCTAAATGCGTTTCCAGAAGATCTGCATCCGCCGGTGCCGATTGTGCATATTGCGTTTCAAATCATGGTCGGAATCGGCACGCTGCTGATCCTTGTTGGGTTATGGTCAGGCTATTTATTGAAGTGGGGCAAATCCGCTTGGAACGAACGCCGTCTTTGGTTGCTGACGCTATTGGCCTGTGGCCCGTTGACGGTTCTGGCGATGGAAGCTGGTTGGACCGTGACCGAAGTGGGGCGTCAGCCCTGGATTGTGCATGGCTTTTTGCGCACCAAAGATGCGGTGACCCAGGCGCCAGGGGTTTGGTTTATTTTTGCGGTGACGATGTCGATCTATCTGGTGCTGGCGACCGGCTGCATTTTGGTACTGCGAATTTTGGCGAAACAACCGCTGCCGGAGAACGCAAATGTCGCCTGAGCTGATTGTGGGAATCGTGCTGGGAGCGGCGACAACGCTCTATTTACTGTTTGGCGGCGCAGACTTTGGCGCTGGCATCTGGGAAATCAACACCGCGTTTCAGTCGAGCGAGAAAGAGCGGAAGCTGATCTATCATTCGATCGGCCCGGTGTGGGAAGCGAATCATGTTTGGCTGATCTTTATCTTGGTGATCTTGTTCGCGGCGTTTCCGTTGGCGTTTCAAGCATTATGCTCAGCGTTTATCGTGCCGGCGTTTTTAGTGTTGGTGGGAATTGTCTTTCGCGGCGCTGGGTATGTGTTTCGCGCTTACTCAATTGACTCAGGCTCGCATCAGCGAATTTGGCGAACTCTGTTTGCCGGCGCATCGGCCGCGGCGCCTTTCTTTTTGGGAGCGATCGCGGGGAACTTGGCCGCCGGAGAATCAAAGATCAATGCCGCGGGAGTCTACCAGGGGAACTATCTGACCGACTGGATCACGCCGATGGCGCTGTTCACGGCTTTTTTTACGGTGGGACTTTGCTGTTATTTGGCGGCTGTCTTTTTGACCCGCGAAGCGGAAAAAGCTGACGAAGCCGAGCTGACGCTAATTTGGCGACAACGGGCGCTAGCGACCGGGATTTGGATCGGCGTGTTGGCGGCGGTCGGCTTGGTCTTTGTTGCCTTAGAAGCGCCGGAGCTGGCGCATGGTTTTGAAACTCGCGCTTGGCCGTTGGTTGCGTTTGCAGCGGTCTGCGGCACCGGCTCGCTGATCTTGCTCTTCCTGAAAATGTATACGCCTGCGGCGGTTTGCACGATGTTGGCCGCCGGCAATATTATCTGGGGCTGGGGAATCGCCCAGTATCCGGTGATTGTTCCGCCGTTTTTGACGCTGGCTGATTCGAAGGCGCCAGATTCGGTTTTGTGGGCGATGATCGGCGCGGTCGCGGTCGGCGCCGTGATTTTGGGTCCGAGTCTTGCGCTACTTTTTTATCTGTTCAAGCTGACGCCGGCAGATCAGTCCGAATATTGATGCCGCTGGTCCCACGCTGGGTGAACATCTACAATGTCGCCATCTAAGAGATGCATCATGGCCCGCGCGAAGGATCGAAGTGAACCGCATGGCGAGAATCACTTTTTACGGCGCCGCCGGAACGGTTACCGGCTCAAAATATCTGATAGAAGCCGGCAAAGCGAAAGTTTTGGTCGACTGCGGCTTGTTTCAAGGTTTGAAAACGCTACGTGAGCTGAACTGGAAAAAGCTGCCGTTTGAAGCCAGCTCGGTCAATTCGGTAGTATTGACGCACGCTCATATTGACCATACCGGCTTTCTGCCGCGATTTGTGCGCGATGGGTTTCGCAACAAAGTAATCTGCACCCCGGCCACCAAAGAACTAACCAAGCTGTTGTTGTTAGATTCGGCGAAAAACCAGAAACGGGACGCTGATTATCTCAATCGCAAGCATTTGTCTAAGCATACGCCGGCACTGCCGTTGTATGACGCCGAAGACGCGCGGCGCGCGATCAAACGCTTGAAAGCGGTCCCGCGCGGCGAATGGTACGAACTGCTCGATCCCGTCTGGATACGTTTTCATGACGCCGGGCATCTGCTCGGATCGAATATGATCGAGATGGAAATCCGCGATCGGGATCCGGCACTGCGAATCTTGTTCTCGGGGGATGTCGGCCGCTATGATGCTCCGTTGTATTTTGATCCCTCGCCGCCAACGCCGTGCGATTATTTGATTTGCGAAAGCACCTATGGTGATCGCGATCATCCGCCAGAAGACATCTTGGAGATTTTGGCGGATCGCGTGAACAAAGCTATTCAACGCGGCGGAGTGATCCTGTTCGCCGCCTTTGCGGTGGGGCGCTCGCAGCAACTGATTTATCTCCTGCAAGTTTTGATGCATGCCGGCAAGATTCCGCGCATCCCAATCTTTCTTGATAGTCCTATGGCGGTCGACGCGACTAAGATTTTTCGGACGTTTTCTCGAGATCATGACCTTAGCGAAGGCCAGTTGTCCTCGCCGAGCAATGTACTGGATGGATCGAATGTCGAACTAGTTCGCGATCATCAGCGCTCGAAGCAGCTTAACAACGTGCAAGGGCCGGCGGTGATTATTTCATCGTCTGGCATGATGACCGGGGGCCGCATCTTGTTTCATCTGAAGCGGCGGTTGCCCGATCCCAAAAACACAATTTTACTCGGCGGTTATATGGCGGCCGGAACCCGAGGCCGCGACATGCAGCAAGGGCGCTCCTTTATCCGTATCCATGGACAAGACATTCCGGTACGCGCGGCGATCGACAGCGTCTCTGGTTTAAGCGGACATGCGGGACGAAGTGAGTTGCTGCGGTGGCTGAAAGATTTGCCGAAGCCGAAACAGACGTTCATCACGCATGGCGAATCTGACAGCGCTGCCTCGTTCGCCGCAGCGCTGCGCGATCAGTATCAATTTGACACGATCATTCCGCAGTTGGGTGATTCGTTCGAGCTAGGAGAGTAGTGTCGATGGCCGAAAATAAGATCAGTGACAATCTTTCGATGATTTTGAAGTCGCCGACTTACAAGATGGCGGAGTTAGACACTGATTTTTTGCAAAGCGAAGAACTGCGGGCCGTGCGGATGGAACTGGAGTACCTGAAGCCAGAGCTGGCCTTTAAGCGGATGAATATTCGCTCTACGGTCATCGTTTTTGGCGGCACGCAAATCGTCGAAGAGCATGTCGCCGCTGAGCGTTTGCAGCAGGCGCGAAGCGCCTTGGACGCTGCGCCAACAGATCCGCAGCGAATGCGCGAGCTGGCTCGTGTCGAACGAGTAGTCGCCAAGTCGCATTATTATGAAGAAGCGCGTCAGTTCGCCAAAATTTGTTCGACCAACTGTCACGTGGATGGTAACTGCGACTATGTAATTGTGACCGGCGGCGGACCGGGCATTATGGAAGCAGCGAACCGCGGCGCCTTTGAAGCGGAAGCACCGACCATCGGCTTGAATATCACTCTCCCCGACGAGCAGCACCCCAATCCCTATGTGACGCCAGAGTTGTGCTTTTTGTTTCACTACTTCGCGATGCGTAAGATGCACTTTTTGGTGCGAGCCAAAGCGCTGGTAGTGTTTCCTGGCGGATTTGGGACCTTGGACGAACTATTTGACGCACTGACGTTGCGGCAAACGCATCGGATGCAGCAAATCCCGATCATTTTGTACGGATCAGAATATTGGAAACGCGTGATCGATTTTCAATTTCTTGCGGACGAAGGAGTCATTCGGGACGAGCATCTTGATCTTGTTAACTTTGTCGATTCGCCGGCCCAGGCATGGTCGGTAATCGCCAATTACCACGGACATCCTGTTAAAGATATCTAAGCAATTATGAGCTTGCAGCAAGAAAAACTGCGATCCCTGTTTGGTCATCCGCAGCCGGTTGCCGTGGTTACCGGCAGCGGCGCCGACCGAGTCGGAAAGACCGTCGCGTTGTATCTGGCCGACCATGGTTATCGGATTGCGTTGCACGCAAACTCGTCTTTGGATGAAGCGGAGGAAACCGCCGCACAGCTATGCCAACGCGATATCGAAGCGAAAGCTTTCGCCGCCGACCTGACCGACGAAGCGGCGATTCATGCGATGTTTGACAGCATCCATTTTTACTTCGGTCGAATCGACGTTTTGGTCAATACGGCCGCGATCTGGGAGCCAATTCGGTTCGACAAAGTGACCGCCGACGATCTGCGGCGTCAGTTTGACGTGAACGCCGTGGGAACATTTCTTTGCTGTCAGGCAGCTGGCCGGAGGATGATTGATCAGCCCAAGGGAGGAGCGATCATCAATATCGGCGATTGGGCGACGGCGCGACCCTATCCCGATTATGCGAACTATTTTCCATCGAAGGGAGCAATTTCAACGATGACTCGCAGTCTGGCGGTCGAGCTGGGAACGCGAAATCCAGGAATTCGTGTCAATGCGATCTTGCCGGGCCAAGTGATGCAACCACCGGATGCAACTGATGAGAAGATCGCGCGTGATATCGCACGTACGCTGGTCAAGCGACAAGGCGAGCCGCAGTTTTTAGCCCATGCGGCGCTATTTTTGGCGGAGAACCTGTTTGTGACCGGGGTTTGCTTGCCGGTAGATGGGGGGCGAACGATCTATGCCGGCAGCGAGTTTGATGCTAGCGATCCAGGTGCTAGCGACTAGATATTTCGCCGCATAAATACAACGTTTTGCGTGAAAATCGGCGCTGCTTTCATGACGCCATTCTCTTAGAATTCGGCACGATGCGACGTTTGGGTCGCTCTTTCCGAACGGATGTGGATAAGACTCCCGCCGCGTTTTCAAAGAGGCATGTTCGATGCGAAAGCTAAACTCCCTACCTTGGCTCCCCACCTTAGCCATCAGCAGCGCCGCGTGCGCCGTGTTGAGTTTTGTCGGTTGCGGCGGAGGCGACGCTGTTCCACCGGCTAGCGTTCCGGCGGCAACTACCAACGGCGCCGCTTTGGACGACGCTGCTTCAACAGCCAACGCGCCTGCCACACGGTCGGCGCCTCCGGTCATCCCGGCTCAGGTTGGTTCGACCAACACCGGCAATCCGGCCGCGACCAGTAATCCGAATGCCGGCGCCGCGAATCAAGTCGCGATGCAGCAGCCAGGCGCCGCCGAGCCGCAAATGCCGCCGCCGGTATCTGCCGCCGAGTTGGAAGCGGAGGTGGACATTAACAAAGTTCCGCAGAACGATCCGGTCGAACTGCTGAAATATATGAAAGCTGTGGGGGCGACAAATTTCCCCAATACTGCTTCCCAAACCGAGTTGCATGCGTTCGCCAACAAGGTTTATACCAACATCATGGAAGCTGCAGATCGTTTGTTGGCGCTTCCCAACGCAACGTCGGAACAGCGTCGTGATGCGTTACAGTTCAAGTTTCACGCTTATGAAGTGTTGGCCCAGATTAATCCGGACCAATCCGAAAAACTGATCGCCGAACGGACCGCGCTGGCGAATAAGCTGACGCAAGATCCCGATCGTATGCTGCGGACGTTTGGCATGCTGTACATGTTTGAGTACATGCTGCAGGACTTTGCGACAGGCAAGCAAGAATTAGGGAACATGGTCAAAGAAGACGCGTTGGCGATCATCGGCGACCCGTCTGCTTCGACGCAGCATCTAGAAGTTGCAATGAACGCGGCCAACGTCTTTGGCCAAATGGGACATTCTGATGTCGCTGTTCAGATTTTGACCACTGCCCGACAAACGTTCGCCAAAAGTCAGGATCAAGAGCTGGTCGAAGCTTCGGCTGGTTTGGACGACCATATTTTACAATGGAAGATCTTTGGCGCGATGATGGACGCCGCCAACGGCGACGAAGTCCGCGGCCAAGAAATGCTGCAACTGATTCAGCAACTGGTTGACTCGTTTGGACCTGAATCCTTGGAACCGGTTTCGACGATTCAAGCGATCGAGCAAAAGATGGAAGAGTTCAATCGCTTGGCGTTGGCCAAAGCGGTCAACGATTTGTTGCTGAAAAATTATAGCAACCATCCCAACATGGAAGTGGCCGCTTCGATTCGTGAAAGTGCGCTCAGCGCCAACAAGCGGCTCGCTTTGATCGGCAACCCGTTGCCGCTGGTCGGATCGAACCTAGATGGCACGCCGTTTAACTGGGCCGATTATCGCGGCCGGTATGTGCTGGTCGATTTTTGGGCGACTTGGTGTGGTCCGTGCCTGCAAGAGATTCCAAACATTCAAGAGAACTTCGTCAAATACCGCGAGCGTGGTTTTGAAGTGGTCGGCGTCAACTTGGACGACGATCCGAAAGCGCTTGAGCAGTTCTTCGCTAAACGCCAGTTGCCTTGGACCACGATCATCAGCAATGATCCCAGCGCCACCGGGTTTGACAACGTGAACGCGGTCCACTGCGGTGTGGACGGAATTCCGTTCCTGGTGCTGGTTGATCCTGAGGGAAAAGTGGTCGAAATCAACCCCCGCGGCGAACGACTGGGAGAAGTGCTAGAGAGCATCTTTGCCCAACAACCGCCTGCTGCTGGTGGAGACGCAGCTGCCGCCGCAAGCGCGAATGCGAACACTGGGGCGGCGCCGATTCGTTAAGAATCGCCTATTTGCCAACTATCTAACGTAGAAACGGAGCCTTTACGGGCTCCGTTTTTCTTTTTTTGAACCCACTGGGTCGGATACTCTACAATAGATCGCTGGGGAAATCGATAAAATTAGCCTCGGGCAATTCTACTCCACCTACACGAGGAGCTCGTTATGAAAACTCTATCGTCATTCGCGTCGCTCTTGCTGGCGATGCTCGTAATCGGAGTCGTCTCAGCCGAAGAGTTAAAAGTAGGAGCAGTCGCGCCAGATTTTGAAGTCGAGACGGTCGACGAAGGGATGATCAAGCTAGACGACTTCCGAGGTAAAAAGTTGGTGCTGGCGTTCAACCGCGCGCACTGGTGTCCCTACTGTATGAAGCAGATCAAAGACATTCAGGCCAATTACGACAAAATCAAAGCTGCCGGCGCTGAAGTGCTGGTGATCTTCCGCGAAGAGGAAGATGGGGAGAAAGGTTTGAACGAGGTGAAGAAACTCACCGGCGCTAAGTTCCCCCTCGGACTTGATTTGTCGGCGGTGCAGACTAAGCAGTATAGCGAAGAAGGTTTCACCACGTATGTGATCGACGACGAAGGGAAGATCAGCAAGGTCCTGCCAGGCACAAAACCAGATCGCCCGTTGGCGGATAAGATTTTGGGAGCATTGAAGTAGAGGCGAAGCAAATGACGAATGACCAAGCCAGAATGTCGAATGAAGCACGAAGCTTTAGACACATAATTGTTTAGTTATTTGGTTGTTGATTCGTGATTCTGGTTTCGACCTTCGTCATTTTATTGTGTGGGCTCAACGCCTGGCGGGGGAAACCATTGCACGACCGGCGGCGTGGTTCCTTGGTAGTTTTTGATCTGCAGGATCGGCTTGACGTAATGCTCAGCGCGGCGACTGCCTGATGCGCGGAAGTTGTCCCCTTTTTGCAAGATCGGCCGAGTCTCGGGAGATTCTCCCAGCGGGAACGCATTGGTCATTTCGGCGATCACCCACTGCGGGTCGCCGAGCGCCGAATTGAGATAAACTTCGGGATAACAGTGCCCCGGCACCCAAACGGTGCGGGCCGGGATCTTGGCGGCCCGGCAGAGCGCGATAAACAGCGCCGTCATCTCTTCGCAATCGCCGCGACCTTCCTCTAACGCGGCGACAGCACCTTTCAGCGGCCCATTCTCGTACATGACATGTTTATGAACGTAGTCATAGAACGCACCGATCTTGTCCCAGTCGGTACCGCCGGGCGGAGTTAACTCGGCCGAGAGCTTGGTAATTTTTGAATGGTTACTCTCAATCGCCGGGCCAGGGCTCAAATAAATTCGCATGCTGCGATCCAGGTCGCGCAGCGCTGGGGCAGTCCACTTTTCTGGCTGAGATGGCGTTTTCACACCGCGACGAGCAACTTCGTACACCAAGATCGCCTCGGCGTCTTCATGGGGTGACAAAGCGCGGATCAGCACTTGGGCCTGCTTGGTTTCGCCGAGCATCTCGAAGCTGATGTCGGATTCTTTGACGTTCTTTAAACGCTGCTCGACCAGGCGAACCGTTTGTTCGGGCCAATCCGTCGGAACGGGAAAGGTCGCGACCACTCCTTGCGCAAGGCCAGAGACATCAAGTTTGAATCCCACTTCGATTTTTTGCAGGGTGACGTCATCCCCGGTCAGCATCTTACGCTCGCCAGACTTTTCAAATTGCGCGCTGGCGGGCGCCGTCAGCGCGAACCAAGTCGCCAGACCGATTAACAGCGTACGCATCGGCTTAGCTCCCTGGCTCTTCGCGAATGAAGGTCACATGAGGCTTGCCGCCGTTGGGACTTTTTTTACCGGTCAAAAACTCGGCGACAAAGCGGACCGGCTCACTTTTCTCCGGCACGCGGAAGCTGTCCCCTTTTTGCAAAATCGGCCGCGGATCCGGGGTAAACCCAAAGGCGCGCGGGCCGGCGACGTGCGCCGGATACCAGTGCCCCTCTTCGTTGGCGTCTTCCATATAAAACTCTGCATAGCTGCTGCCGGGCACCCAGACGGTGCGAGCCGGAATATCGGAAGCGCGACAAAGGGCGATAAACAAGCCGGTCAGGTCTTCAAAGTCTGCAGTCTTTTTGCGCAGCGCGGTGACTGCCGTGGTCGGTGGTTGGCTTTCGTACTTAATGTTCTCGCGGACCCAGTCGTACAATTTCTCGACTTTCTGCCAGTCGCCGTCGACGTTTTCGAGAATCTCACGAGCTTGCTTGCGAACCGAGCTATGCCGCGATTCAATTCGAGGGCTTGCGCCGAGGTAGCGACGGATATCAGTCGGAGGGCGTTTGGGGATGACCACGCCGGTAAGATCAGCCGGCGGTTGCGCCGAGCGAACTTCAACTTCGAGCGTGATTACAGCGCCGGCGGTCTCGCCGCGCCGCAGCGATGGGACGCTGACCATCATTTGCTTGACCGAGTTTTCTAGCATGCGATAACCGATCCGAGACTCACTAGAGACTTCTTCGGTGACCATCCGAACCGTTTGTTCGGGCCAATCAGCAGGGATCGGAATCGTGCCGTACAGGCCAATACAATCGCCGCCGACGGCTTCGATTGTCATTCCCACTTGATAGCGGCTGGTGCGCGCTTCGCCCAAAATAGGCGCGTTTTTGGATTCGGAAGGCTGGACCTTCTCAAACTGAGCGAACAACTGGGGAGTCGCCAAAAGCAAGATTACGGCAGTGATGAAGGGGGTGAGTTGTCGCACCAGGACACCTCTTTCAGTAAAATAGTCAGAACAGGAAAGCACGCACGTTTGGGCAGAAGTTACTACTTGATTGTAATTCAGGGACGCAACTCGCTCAAAAGTTGCGGCGGCGGTACCAGGGGATTCGCTCGAAAAGAACGCGGATCCGTAGTGATGGTGCAGATTACGCGGCAGAAACGCCTCGATTGAACCATTCACGCTGAAAGAAAGTACCGGTTCGAAACGAAAAGCGCCTTCGCGAAACCATGGTGGCTCGCGAAGGCGACGTTGAGCGGGTGACGTTTTAAGGCGTGTCGCTTAGCGGGGGGAGGGCAGGATTTGGGTGGTCGGGCCTGACGGTTGCATCAGTACGCCCTCGTCATAGGAGGGATAGGACGAAACGGAAGGACCGGAAAAATCGGAACCGCCGCAGCACGGTTCGGATTGACGCCAACCCATACCGCCGCGACAGCCAACGACCGCCACGACCAGCATCGCGCTGGAAAGCAACAGCATGGAACGTTTCATTGCAGAAATCCTCCGCAAATGGAATCTTGGCGAGACACTAAATAGACGCATTCAAAACTGTGGGCACGCAACACTACACCAGGAAACATGATGTGCAAACGCAACGCGCGAAAAATTCGCAACATTCAAGTTGCGACTACACCACAGCCCTATCGCTAGCCGACAAACTGACCGTAGTCGATTTATTTTCACTGTCTCGCACCGCTTGTTTGACTGCCATGCCGCTTCGATCCCTGCAACTACGACGACCGCTATTATTGATTCTCGGCCTGTTTGTTTTGGCCTTGTTCGCATCAGCGCGCGCTGTTCAAGCGGACTTTCGCCAGAGCGACAGCGGCTATTGCTGTCCCAACTATCACGAAGCGATTCGCCCTGGCGACGAGATCTATCTGGTATCAACGCGCTGCTTGCCGAGCGGCTGCGGGTTTGAATTGCCGGTTGAGCAGATATCGGTGCAGCGTTATGACGGTGAGTCGGGTTGGGTCGAGTCTTCCCTTGACGAAGCGGTCGCCGGCGACTCATTTGACTGCACTTCGTTTTTCGTGCACGGCAATGGAATGGACGCCGGTTGGGCGAAACGCCGCGGTTGGGCGACGTATCACGAACTGACACGTGATTGGGGATCTGAGCATCATGTCCGCTACGTGATTTGGTCTTGGCCGACCGAGCGAGATTACAAATCGCTGGCCGGCGTTCGCCGTCATGCCGAGCGGGCAGATTCTGAAGCCTATTACCTTGCTTGGTTTCTTTCGCAACTGCCGAGCGACCAGCAGGTCAGTATCGCCGCGTTCAGTTTAGGGGCGCGCGTCGTTTCGGGAGCAATGCAATTGCAAGCCGGCGGAAGCGTAAACAGTCGCGTTCTAGAGCAGCGTTCGACCGTCGATTATCGGATTGTCTTCTTTGCGGCGGCGACTTCCACCAGCGCGTTTTCTCCCTACTGTAATCAGGTCGATGGTTTGTCACGGGTCGAGCGCCTCGTCAATTATTACAACAGCGCCGATCCAGTGCTCAAGCGATACTGGCTACTCGAGGGACGCGGCAATCGAGCCATGGGCTATGCCGGCATCAGCGGGCTATCGAGCGAAGGCTGGAGCAAAGTTCAGCAGTACAACATGGCCCGGTCGATGGGGAAAGAGCATGATTTTAACCAGTACGCCTGTAACCGCTGCATCATGGCGCAAGCCGGCGAAGTGCTGAGGTTTGGGGATGTGGAGGTGAAGCAAACAACGCCGTCGATTGAGAAAGCGACGCCGACCGTTGAAGCAGTGAAGACAGACACGGTTTCGCTGTAAAGCTGTCCTCAGGATCGCGGTTGCAGAACAGATTGGGTTGCTTCCCATCCGTGCGGGGTTCAAATTTCGACGGTATGGCGATTTGTTTTCTGAGTCTGCTGCCGAAATCCAATTCTGAGGTGGCGTGGGTCGAGGCAATTTGCACAGGGGGCTTGCAATCCGCTGACGCGGCATCCAGTTAAAAGCCCCTCATGTTTCCCCAGCGCGCAGCAAAACGCCGTGCTGCGAGTTCTCGAGCACGGCGCCGTTAATTTGACTTTGTCGGACGCGGTTTTTAGTAGCCTTCGCCCTGCAGCTCGGCCTGTTCGGCCAGAGTCGCTTGCATTTGATCCGATTCTCGCTGCAGAATAAATTCTGGGCCCTTCGGATAGTACTGGATGTCGTCCTCCATATAGTACGGGCTGGGGAGCGTTTGACCGCCGATGTCCATTTGGCAGCCGGTAGCCGCAGCGGCGATAACCGTCATGCCGCAAACCAAGGTGGCTCTCATCCAGGCTTGTCGTTTGACCATTGTGGGAATACTCCGCTGGTTGTGCGGTCCGTTGAAACAGCGTCAGTTGACGCCGGTGATGAATCTAATGCAGGGAGACTCCGAGCTGGTTCTCGGTAAAATCGCCAATATCGATATCGTCCGAACCGGATGCGAGACTTAAACCGATTAACCCGAAAAACCGGTTCATTTTCCCAGATGTCCAGCGAGGCCGACCTAGATTTGAACTCTGTCGGGCCTCCATCTGCCGCATTTTTGTGGGGTGCGAATAGGTAATCGTTTATAATGAAATGACTTACGCATGCTCCCCCCTCCATGCTAGCTACCGGGAAAGTACTTCATGACACCACGGCCCATCACCGGTTGGCTGGTTGCCTGCTCGCTTGTTTTTATCATCGCAGGCCCAGCTGATACGCTTCACGCGCAGCGACAAGACTCGTCCAAACCGAACAATGCATTCTTCTTGGGGTTTGCGCCGCTGTATGCCGGTGACTACAGCGAAGCGCTGAACGTGTTCGACAGAGTCTCTTCATCGGCGGTAGTGACGGCCAATGGTCGCTGGGTCGACTCGATCTGTTTCGCGACGATGCGCGGTGAGTGCTACTACCAGATGGGCGCCAACGCAAAGGCGCTGGAGCAATACAACGCGGCGGTGCTCCTCTATTTGCAGCATTCGGATTGGATGCTGCGCTTAAGTACTGACACGGTGCTCGCAATCGGACCGGTCAACACCGATCCCCGCACTTCGATCACTTGGGGCCCGTCAACTCGGACGACGGCGATCGGCCAATACCCCGACACCATGCTTTCGCTGCAAGGGAACACTCCGGCGCAAAATCAAGCGGTCGTCAACAACGGCGGGGTCTTCATGTCGCAGCAATACCATCCAATTCGAGCCGGCGAAATTTCGCGATGTCTGGCGCTGGCGATTAGCCGCCGCCGACAACTGTTGGGCCCGCTAGGTGAAAGTGATCCGCTTAACAAAAACTTGATTACCGCGTTGCAGCGTCGCCCGGCTCCACCGAATCATTGGCTGGGAGTCTGGGTCGATATGCAGCTTGGACTGGCGCAAGCGACCGCCGGCAAACTGCAAGATGCGATTCCAATGATTCAGCGCAGTTTGACGATTGGCGGACAGTATGATCATCCGCTGACAGCGATTGGACTGTTAGAACTGGGGCGACTCGCGCTGGAGCAGAAGAATCTCGAAGCGGCCGAAACCTACTTTGTTGAAGCGACCTATCCGGCGATCGCCTTCGGACAATACGATATTGCCGCCGAAGCGTTCGCTATGTTAGGAAGCGTGCAGCTGATCAGCAAACCCAATCAAGTTTCGAAGCAGTTAGTGACCGCTTCGGCTTGGCGAAACTTTGGCAAATTCAACGTCCTGAAAGCCTCTGTGATGATCGCGTTGGCCGAGCATCTCTCTTGTGCTGGCGACGCCGTGAAGGCAGGCGCCGCGTTAAGCGAAGCGCGACGTTCGATGAATCGCACCAACATGCTTACTGGTCGAGTCGGAGCACGCTACGCCTATCAGTTAGCGCTGATGGAATTTCAACGCGGCAATATGATCGCCGGCAGCGCCTCGTTGAATGACGCGCTGAAAATTCAGCGAGGCGCTTCGCTGCGCATCTTTCAAACGATCTTGACCAACGAGTGGTTCGCCGCCAACGTGCTGACCGAACGGGGCGCTCAATTGTTGTACGACAATTTGTTGCGCGAGCCGACCGACTCGGACTGGGCGACCGACCCGCTCGACACGATTACCTATTTGATAAATCCAAATGGTGTAGCGCTGGAGCGTTGGTTCTACTCAGCCTTAGAACGTAAGCAGCCCGAGCTAGCGCTAGAAATAGCGGATCGAATCCGGCGGATACGTTATTTTGCGACATTGCCGCTAGGGGGGCGAGAAATGGCGCTTCGTTGGATCTTGGATGCGCCGGAAACAAGTTTGTCGACCGACGCTCGCTTACAACGCCAGGATCTGATCACCAAATATCCGGTGTTGAAAACGGCACTCGAAAAAACCGTCGATATTCGCAAACAGCTGAAAGAACTGCCGGCTCAGGCCATCGAAAAGGACCAGTTTTTTGACCAGGAAAAACTGCTGCAACAACTGGCCGAAGCGACTGCGGTGATCGAAACGAAATTAGGAGAAGTCTCCCTGCGCCGTGATCGCAGCACTTTCCTCTTTCCCCCGCTACGCACAACCAAAGAGCTGCGCGAAAAACTAGGCGAGAAGCAGGTCGTGCTGGCTTTCTTCAACTCCTCGGGCGGCGTCTATGCGTTTCTGTTCACCAAAGAAGACTATGTTTATTGGAAGATCGAGAATCCGGCCGATCTAAAAAAACAAATTGTTGAGCTCTTTCGTTCGATGGGCTTGTTGAAAAAGGATGGGCCGATTGATGTAGAGACTATCGAAAACGACGCTTGGAAAGCGCTGTCGGCAAAACTGTTGTTGACCATGATGCCGACGCTGAAGTCAAGTTTTTTTGACAACTACGAAGAGCTCATCGTCGTGCCGGATGGGCCTTTGTGGTATGTGCCGGTCGAAATGTTGCATGTCGACGATGGGGCAGGGGGCTCGCAACCGTTGACCGAAAAAATCAGGATTCGTTACGCGCCGCTGGCTTCGCTGGCGATTCCGGAAATCGAAAATCGACGTCGCCCGCTTCTCTCGGCGATTGTTTCTGGTCGACTTTACGTGCGTGACGATCCAGAGACGACGAACTACTATTACGACAAGCTGGGGCCGGCGTTCGCCGCTTCGGCGCGACTGGATAAGAAAACGCCAGGGCCGACCAGTATGCTGGGTAAAACCTGGGACAATCTGGTCGTGCTCGATGATATGGAAGATCTTGATTTGCTTCCCTACGGCTGGTCGCTGGCCCAAATTGATCGCGGCAAGCCGGGCAGCGACCTGGGAAGTTGGTTTCCCTTGCCGCTCGCAACGCCGCAAGCGATTTATTTACCAGGCTTCCATACCGGCGCCGAAGATAGCCTGAAACGAGGCGGCAACGGCGAGGAGATTTTTGCCGCTGCAATGGGAACCTATTCAGGCGGAACGCAGACGCTGGTGCTTAGCCGTTGGCATAGCGCCGGGGACGCGGCCGTGCGAATGACGGCCGGAATTGGAGCTCGCTTGGATCGCCTACCGGCGAGCCAAGCCTGGCAGGAAGCCATCGCTGAAGTCCGCACCGCTCCACTCGATCCGGCGCATGAACCACGGATGCGCGTGCAAGGCGCGTTGAAGCCGCCGGCGACCGGAGATCACCCATTCTTCTGGGCCGATCTGATGGTGATTGACACCGGCATCGTTCCGGCAGAGCCAGCAACGCCGTAAAGAGGAATTATTCGAGCGATTCTGGCGACGGATTGCGGCGGAATCTGAGCCAGCGGTGCAATCGCAGCGCTTGGGCGCGCAACATCCATTGCGAGTGGTGGCAAACTCGGTAGCTCATCGACAAGCTGGTCCGCCAGTTGGCTTTGGTCTCTAAATGGTTGGGGCCCAAATCAATTCGCTGCTCACCCAACCCGATGCTGTCCTTCAGTCCGTAGGCGTACTGCAAAATGCCGAGGCCCATATGCTGAAGGTCTGGCGCATGGCCGACGCGCATCGCTTGGATTTCTTTGTGGTGATGATACTTGTAGCCAAACGCGACCATGCTTCCTTGAAACTGGAGATATCCGATATCAAGCATTCCTAGTCGAGTCGCCGCTTCATGGGTATCGCGAAAGTATCCTTGGACCGATTGGTGCGAGAGGGTGGTGCCGGTCTCAGATGCCCCTTGCCAACTGCGTGCGGCGAGATCAGTACACTTGTCAAAGATTGACCAGCTTTGTTCCAGCGATCCGTTGGGCTGGGCGTCAGGACGAAATCGCACAAACTCGATCCCCTCCATCTCGGCTCGACGGATCAAACGTCGCACATTTTGACGAAATTTTGGTTTGCGCGACTCCAGATAAGTCTCCCAGTTGTTCGGCAGATCGATGACGGAGATCTCTTTCCAGGGAGTTACCAGCGTTGACAAGCCGGCAATTTGAAACGCATTTTCGGTGCGGCCGCGATCGACTTCGGCCATTTCGATCCAGCGCAGATCGAGCAAGTCCCAGTCTCGCTTGGTTTGGCTCAGATAGCGCAATCCGACCGCCAAGGTCGCTGCTCCATTGTTGCCGATCGGGCCAAAGTAAGATCCCCAGTCCGCCAGCGGATAGGTGAGAACGCGAAATGTGCCGAGTCGCGTTTGTTCGCGGCGCACTACCAGCGGCAGAATTCCGATCGGTTCGCCGCAGGCATAAACGATCAGGACGCGCAGGCGCTGATCCTCGCCAAAATGCCGCCAATAGGCGCATAACCATTGATAGGTTTGAAAGAAAGTTGCTCGCGACATGCTCGAGAACAGGGTTTTCCAAACTGTCGCATAGGCGGCAAGGTCGGCAATATCATTGATTTCGACCACTTCGGTCATAAAAGCGTTTCCGGCTGCAGGCGAGTTGAAGCGGATCACAGTGAAATGCAAATCCTGGGCCGGCAACACGCATGGATACGTAATTGTACTTAGAAACACGCGTTGTATTCGGAGATTCTGTCAAATGGATCGTCATAAACGCTGGGCTTTGTGTTGTAAGAAGAGGACAAGATCCGGTTGTATGTTCCCGCAGCACGACTTGCGACAACCGGTTTCGCAGGGAAATTGGTGAGATCAATCCAAGTAGGGGGAGAACCGCGAAAGTGTTCATTGCCCTTGATCTGGGAGTAATGTTGAATTGTCCCCCCGTCTAGCTGGACAAGCGGTAAGCCGCGAGATGCTAAAGAATTGCCTGTGCCGCATCGTTGCGCACAATGCAAATCTGGATATAATGGTCAACAAGTGTGCGGTTGAATCCACCTTGATTTGCAATGTCGATCAAAACGGCCCGAGAAGGAGCCCTGAATGCCGGCGGAGTTAACGAGTCTCGTCGCGGAGTTGGAAACCAGTATCTCGCGTGTCGTTCTAGGCAAGTCAGATGTCGTTCGTAAGTGTCTGATCACGCTCCTAGCGGGAGAGCATCTCCTGTTAGAAGACGTACCAGGCGTGGGAAAGACTTTGGTGGGCAAGGCGCTCGCTCGAAGTTTGAACGCTGATTTCTGTCGCTTACAATTTACGCCCGATTTATTGCCGAGCGATATTGTCGGCTCAAACGTATTTAATACGAAGACGCACGAGTTTGTGTTTCATCGTGGACCGATCTTCGCCAACATCGTGATCGCGGACGAAATCAATCGTACGTCGCCGCGTACGCAAAGTGCGTTGCTCGAAGCAATGAGCGACAACCAAGTGTCGGTAGACGGCGTGACGCACGATCTGCCGTCGCCGTTTATGGTGATCGCAACGCAAAACCCGTTTGAGTTTGAAGGGACCTATCCCTTGCCAGAAAGCCAACTCGATCGCTTTTTGATGCGAATCTCGATGGGCTATCCTGATCGCGCAGCAGAGCGTCAGATTCTGGAAACGCATCGCCGAGGCGAGCCGGTGACCGAATTGACGCCGGTTTTGCATTGCGATCAGATCAAGCAATTGCAAGCAGCCGTCCGCGATATCGAGATGAATGATTCCGTGCACGAATACTTGCTCGATATCATCGACGCGACCCGCGAAACCGACGACTTGCAAGTTGGCGCTAGTACGCGTGCGGCGATCAGTCTGTACCGGGCGGCACAAAGCATGGCGATGATTGAAGGCCGAGAGTTTGTCGTTCCGGACGACGTCAAGCAGTTGGCGGTTTCGGTCCTTGCGCACCGCGTGATCCCGAAGGGCTATCTCCATGCTGGGCAACGCGAAGCCGTGGAGACGATCGTTAGTCGAATTATCGATGAGGTAGCGGTGCCAACCTAAGCCGGCCGTTAGCACTAGCTGGCGCAATCGTGCTGGACCATCCATTTCAAACGCGCCCATTCAAACGCGCTGGAGGAGGTACGAATGTCATTCTGGAGCAGACAGGGCTCCATGATCACTCGCGAAGGGACTTATTATCTCTTCGTGATGACGTTCATCGTGATCGGCGCTATGATTCGCAACTTTCAGTTGTTGATGGTCTTGGCCTGCATGATGGTCGGCCCCTTATTGTACAACTGGCGCGTCGTGCAGGGATCGTTGCGGCGACTCAAGTTTTCCCGCAAGCTGTCACATTCTGTTTGCGCAGGCGATCCATTATTGGTAGAGCTGCGCGTCGAGAATTTGGGGCGCGGTTCAGGCTACGCGATTGTTGCGTGCGACCTGATCGAAGCAGTCGACGGACCGAAAGTTGGCGAGTCTTGCGATGTCGAAGTCTTTTTTGCAAGGGTTCGTCACGGCGTTCCCGAGACCTCCACGTATCGGGCCCGCGTCCAGCACCGCGGCCGGTATCGCTTGGGACCGTTAGAGATCTCCTCCGCATTTCCTTTGGGGCTGATTCGAAACCGGTTAAAAGTTGGCGAGACGGATGATTTGATCGTCTATCCCCGGATTGGTCGGCTGACGCCTGCCTGGAAAAGAATGATTCAGGATGATCGTTCTGGCTATGCGGCAAGTCGCCGCACACACGGATTGCATGAAGGAGACTTCTACGGGCTGCGCGAATGGCGGACCGGTGATCCCAAACAGTGGATTCATTGGCGAACTACAGCCAAACGCAATCAATTGGTTGTGCGGCAGTTTGAAAAGCAAAGTGAACAAGACGTTACGATCCTGGTAGACGCGTGGGTCTCGTCCAAACCAACTCCCCAGGAAGAAGCGAGTGTAGAACGGATCGTCAGCATGGCTGCCTCCGTGGTCGCCGATCTCTCAGCCATCGGCGGCTGTCAAATGTATCTGAGCTGCGCTGGAGCAAAAACCAAGAGCCTGCAGGGTTCGGTTTCACAAGCGTTTGTTCATGAGGCGATGACCATTTTGGCCGAAGTGACTCCGGCCGCTCACAAGTCGATTGATCGCTGTTTGCACGAGGCGCTGCGCGTCGCTCGAACCGGTAAAGTCGTCGTGCTTAGTTCTCGTAAGTTGGAACTTTCGGACACGAATCTGTTTCAGCAAGTCTGGAATGATCACACGCTGCGCTCCGAAATTGGCCGTGTCATTTGCTTGTCAGACGCGCGGGATGAGCTGGAGCACCTGTTTATCGACGGCGCCACGATCAGCGGTGCAAAGGAGCCGTCATGAAGGTTGAACGATTGTTACAGATTAGCGTCGCGGTGCTTGCGGCGCTGGGCGCGATGTTATTAGGCGGGGGAGAAACGGACGACGCCGCGCTGCCGATCGCCGCCGTCTTTGCAGCGCTGATTTCGGTCTATGTGACCGATATTCAGCGGTGGTTTAGTCTGAATCGAAATCTGGCCAATGTCGCTGCGCTGTTGGCGGTTGCATTTTCAATCTCCGATTTTTGGCCCGGCAATAGCACCGAAAAGCTGCAGGCGATCGCCAAGCTGTTGATCTATTTGCAGATTGTGCTGTTGTTTCAGCGCAAGTCGACGCGCGTCTATTGGCATCTGTGCGTCCTTAGTCTGCTGCAGGTTGTGGTCGCCGCTGCGCTCCCGCTGAATGTTTCTTTTGGCTTTATGCTGATTGCTTACATGTTCGCCGCGCTGACGACGTTGAGTCTGTTTTTTATCTACCGCGAAACGGTTCGCGTCGATCCGATCTTAAAGGCAGAGCATGATGCGATTGACAATCGCCCTGTCTTTTCGTTGTTCGGCGGAAGCGATGAAGCGGCGCATTCGAGCGGCGTGATGACGGAAGCGGTTGTGTTGGAATCACGATTGCCAAAGAATCTGGCGACTGTTTTTTCTGGCTGGCAAATGTTTGTCCAAGTTTGCAAGCTGGGGATTGTGACTCTGATTGCGACGGTTGTCGTCTTTTATGCGTTCCCGCGTCCCGCACGCGATCAATGGGGAGGCGGACTCGCCGGCGGGCTCCGTGAGACCGGCTTCAAAGATCAGATCTCGTTTGACCGCATGGGGCGAATCTTGCAAAGCGACGAGATGGTGATGCGAGTCGCATTTCGCAGTCCGGTAACCGATACCCCCAAAGAATCGCCGCTAGAACCCTATTTTCGCGGCACGGTGCTCAATCGATATCAAATTCAGACTTCGAGCTGGATCACCACCTATTCGCCGGATGATGAAGGATCGACGCAATTGCCGACCGCTCCGCCTGGCGTCGAGATGATGCGGCAGCGCGTTGTGTTGAGCCCTCGCGCGCGTCTGGTGCAAACCGCTCATGGGAGCTTGCTGTTTAGCGTTTATCCCGCCTATCGAGATCGAATGACTTCGCAAGAGATCATTGATGATCGCATGGCTGGATTTTTGTCGTATGCGACCAATGATGCGCTCGCATCGAAGCCCACGCAGTACAACGTGCTGATACCTTGGCGACCCGCCGAACTTGAGAATCGCTTGCTGGCGGTGGAGAGTCGCCATAATAATAAGTCAAAACTTGATTATCGCACGAAAGAGTACCTTGATTCGCTTGAGAAGGTCGAAGTCTTCGCATTTGGCCAAATGCAGCAAGCGACTCGTGATATCGTGGAAGCTGCAAAAATCGATCCTGACAACGACTTTGAAGTCGCGCAGACGATCGAGCAATTTTTTACCGAGGATGGCGGCTTTTCTTACACCTTAGAAATTGATCCGCGCGTGCGCGATCCCAACCTTGATCCCTTGGAAGACTTTGTCGTCAACCATCGCTCAGGGCATTGCGAATATTTCGCCGGAGCGATGGCGATGATGCTGCGTTATCAGCGAATCCCTTCTCGGATCGTCGTCGGCTACAAAGGGGGCGAATATAACTCAGTTGGAAATTATTATGCCGTAAGACAGATGCACGCGCATGCTTGGGTCGAAGCGTACATTTCGCAAGCCGATTTGCCAGAGACGGTTCGCGAAAACTACCCGACCGGAGCTTGGCTCCGGCTTGATCCGACTCCTAGCGGAGAAACCCAAGTTGTCTATGAAGAGAAGACTGGGTTGCTGAGCAAAACCTTGGATTGGTTCGACTATCTCGAACTCATGTGGCGCGACTATGTTGTCGAAATGAATTCGGAACGTCAAGAGAACGCGATCTACAAGCCGTTCAATGATCGCATCTGGAGACCGCTCGGCGTCTGGTTTAACTTTGAAGAATGGCGCGTCTGGGCCAAAGCGAAAGCGGCAGGCCTGGGGATCGACATCGAAGGGGAGTGGTTCAGTTGGTACATGAGCTTGCTGACCATCTTTTGTACGATAGCAGGCTTCGCGATCTATCATGCAGCGCGCTGGATGTTGCGCCGATTCGGGCAACCCTTGTGGCGGTGGATCCGTCGGCGATTGCACTACAATCGACACGGGGTGACGTTTTATCTGCAACTTGAACGCCGCTTGGCGAAGCGCGGGATGCGGCGTTTGCCGGGACAAACTCCGTACGAGTTTGTCGATTCGCTCCGCTCACGGCTAACGCCAGTCGCGATTGACGCGATTGCGCCGGTGGTCGAATCGTATTATCGCGTTCGCTTCGGGGGAGCGATCCTTAGCGAAGAAGCGCTGGCCGGCATTGAAGATCGGTTGGCGACATTGCAAGGAGAGCTGGATCACCAGGATCGAGCTCCTCGCTTTTAAGCTTTGTCCGCGGCCAGCTGAACCGCTACAGACGCAACACAAACGGCTCTAGACGTTAAACAGGAAGTGGCAAACGTCTCCGTCCTGCATCACGTAAGCTTTGCCTTCGACGCGCATCTTGCCGGCGTCGCGGATCGCTTTTTCGGAGTGCAGCTTTTCTAGATCTGCGACCGAGTAGGTTTCGGATCGAATGAAGCCTCGCTCAAAATCAGAGTGAATCACCCCAGCCGCCTGCGGCGCGGTAGCTCCGATCGGAATCGTCCAAGCGCGGACTTCTTTTTCTCCGGCAGTAAAATAGCTTTGCAGCCCGAGCAGCTTATAAGCCGAGCGCGCGAACGTGTGCAGCGCCGGTTCGAGCAAGCCGACACTCTCGAGCATTTCCAAGCGATCGGCGGGGTCCAGTTCGATCAGCTCTGCTTCAAGACGAGCGCAAACCGGCACGACTTCGCCATCTTCCTCGGCGGCGCGAGCGCGAACTTTCGCGACTAGATCCCCTTTGCCGGTCAAATTGTCTTCATCGACGTTGGCCAAGTAGAGTACTTTTTTGGCGGTGATTAGACCCAAGCTGCGAGCTCGTCGCGCTGTTTCGGGATCAGGAAACGACATCGAGCGGACCGGCTTGCCGGCCGAGAGCACCGCATAACATTGCTCTAGCAACTCGACGCGGGCCTTGGCTTCTTTGTCGCCAGAGCGAGCCGTCTTGGCGGCGCGATCTTTTGACGATTCGACTGTCTGTAGGTCGGCCAGCATCAACTCAGTATCGATCGTTTCGATATCTCGAATCGGATCGACTGAGCCTTCGACGTGGATGACATCCGGGTCAGCAAAACAGCGGACCACATGGACAATCGCGTCGACTTCGCGAATGTGCGAGAGAAACTTGTTCCCTAGACCTTCCCCCTCGGAGGCGCCGCGGACGATGCCGGCGATATCGACCAGTTGCAGAACGGCCGGAATCACCTTTTGCGTCTTGATGAACTTCTGAATCGTTTCCAGACGCCCATCCGGGACTGGTACGATCCCCACATTGGGCTCAATCGTGCAGAAAGGATAGTTCTCGCTGGCGATGCCTGCGGCGGTCAAAGCGTTAAATAGCGTCGATTTACCGACGTTGGGAAGACCGACGATTCCAGCTTCCATAGCAGACTGACTTCATTAGCAAGGGAAATGGTGTGTTCTGAGCCAAGCCGTAGATTCTACCCAAAAATGCCCCACCGGTAAGCAGTGCTGCCTGCTCAACCGATTCGGCTCTAGCAAACGAAAAAAGGGACAATCGTAGGAGATTGCCCCTTTTTCGATGGTTCCGGCTAAGGCGGCAGCTGGATAAGGCAACTTAAGGTTAGTAAGAGCCTCGCCCCAAATTTCGCGGGTTCCGCTGGCTGGCGCCGCTGCGCGTCGGCAGCGAAGTCGGATAAGTCGACGTTTCGTACGAAGGGGCGGCATTCATCGGTCGGCCCATGGTCCTGGTTGTAGTCCCTTCGTAAATGATCTGGCCTTCTTGCGGGCTCGCGTAGTGGGGCGTTGCGTGCGAAACGGCGCCGCTATGAGCATGACCGCAGCCGCAATCGGCGCCGCAGACTCCTCCACAGCTGCTTCCGCAACTGCAAGCATCGCCGCCGCAAGAGCCGCAACCGCAACCGCGATTGCCGTAGCGAACGCCGGTCAAACCAGGGCGACAGACGCGCCCCGGATTGGGACCGATCCAATTGCCGTGGCAATCGCAAGGATCGCACTTCGGGGGATCGGACCACCATTCGCCCCAGTAAACTTCGTCGCCGCAGCCAGAGCCGCAAGTCACTTTGCTGTGCAAGTAGCCAAAGATGACTTTTGGTGGAATGATCGGCAAGCATAACTTGAACGGCGAGCAGTGACCGTTGCAGCTTGGCCCACAAGTTGGACCACATGCGTCGCCACACGTGGCCGTTGGCATCGGACCATAAGACTGGCACGCCGCGAACTGGGCGGAACCTAACACCATCACCATACAGGTGATAGCAACAATTGCTGAAAGTCGCATCGGAGAAATTCCTCTTTGCTGACGGCGGGGGAACGGGCGCATAAGACCACGGCGTAAATTCCGTTACCCTCTCTATCGGCGTTACAGTCCCACCAATCGAGAAAATCCGTACAACCGGCAAAGTTTTCCAGTCGACCAGGCTAGCAGCCGCCCGCTTCTGATTTTCAGTCAACAGCGAGCCAAGAAATAGAAAAGGCCGTCGTGTGGGGCAGGAACACGACGGCCCTAAAAGAAAGGGCGAACCCCTTCTCTTGTAGTTGGTTAATAAGTGAAGTTATCGGCTGTCTGTTGCCTGCGGTTGATCGCATTTCACATTTTATGCAAGGTCAGCTTTGCGCGAAAACGGCCAGCGCCGTTTGTTCCATACATCCCGCATCTTCGTCATTGCTGACCAGTCGGCCGTTTGGCCTCCCAAGATCTGCGCTAGCGCTGCTTCTTGGCCGCGATAGCCCGGGGGGAACCGCAATACGATCTGTGATCCTTGCTTGGTAGATTGGACCGCCAGCGATGATAGCGTTCCCTTGGCGATTTGCAGATTTGTCAAGTCGACCAGAATGTCGACGCACGGACCGATCAAAAATCTTCGGTAGCGAAAGTGCCAACCGTTTTCCTTTTTGACCAACTTTCCCAGCGTAAACCAGGGAGTCCGCGGCAGGCTGACCACCGTAAATGCGGTAAGAGACTCTGTGTCTGGAGTTAGCGGATGCCGCCGCCAAGCGACCAGATCCCAGACAATCCGCGCGCTCAGGTTCAGCGCTTGAAGCGAACGGTTCATGGTCAATGCCGAGATGATCAAGATCGGCAGCGCAAACATCAATCCCAGCGCCGGATGGATCCAACACAACGCATACATCACGACGACAATTGCGATCCGCAGAAACCGTAGCGACGTATCAACCAGCGGAAAAGGAGAGAACAAGATGATGACTTCAACCAGATTGCCAAAGATCCAGATCGCGGCGTAAAAGCCAAGCATTACGACCATAGTGAAATATGTCAGCACCTGCTCGCTCAGAGTTGGATCAGTCCCCAGATCGGCCCCCACCAAATAGATGATCAGACGAAATCCGAATAAAAATCCGACGAAATGGAAGATCGCCCCCAAGATGTTGAGCGGCGTTTTTAAATAGCTGGCGAAAGTCAAAATCGTATCTTTGAACAGTACGATCAGACTGCAGATCCCGGTGAGGATCCAAAACCAGGGCTGGTAAAAGAAATAAAGCTCGTCGCGCCTCGTCGATTCGGTCATGAAGTAAATCGCCGGGCCGGTGACTGACAGCACCATCAGCGGCGAAAGTCCGGTCGCCGTCACGCCGACGACATTCTCCATACCGCTGGTCAGCAGTCCCGATCGGCGGCGGCCAAAGTATTGCGACAGCACATGCGTTGGCGACGTGTAAATCGGAGTGGCCTGGTGGTCAGAGCGGACTTCACCCGGCTGCTCAACCGGGACCAATTCTCCCTTCACCGGCTCGGCCGCTTCCGTCCAGGTTGCCGCGGTGGCGAATATCAGCAGCGCAAAGAGTGTTGTCCGCATGGTTTAGTGGTTCCAGTCGGGGGATAGAGCTGCTTGATTTACTTCTCTATTCGTCACGAGTTGGCAAATCTAACGGTTTGACCCTGTTATTCGCCCCAATCGCCTAGTTATACTATTTGTCCTGCCAATTATGCCGGATTTGACTCCCACCGATTTTACCCCTCCCGCCTTATGACGCCGCCTCCTTTGCCGATTCGTCGGCTGCAGCACATCGCCGTTTCGGCGGTCGATCCCGTCAAAAGCCGTGATTTTTATCGCGACGTGCTTGGTTTTCAGGAAGTCGAACGTCCTCCGTTTGATTTCCGCGGCGCCTGGCTGGTCGCGTATGGAATTCAAATGCATGTGATCGAGCGTCGCGCCGGTGAGAATGAAATCGGTGCGATCGATACGCGGGCCAATCATCTGGCGTTTGAAGTTGACGACGCGTCGACCATCGTCGAGATCCTCAACGCCCATGCGATCCCGTACCTGCAACGTGTAAACGCTGGCGGCATTCACCAAACCTTTTTTCACGATCCCGACGGTAACCCGATCGAGGTCGCTGTTTACCCTGCCGATCCCCCCTTTCTTACTTGAAAAACTTTCCCCTGGGAGACTCTGTTATGAACGTAACCCGAATCGTATTTCCACTTGTCATCGCTCTGATTTTGGTGACGGTCGCCGATCTCGAAGCGGGTATCTTTGGTCGTCGACGTGAGCGGATTAAAGCTGAAGTCTCGGCCCAACTGCGGTGGGAAATGACCAACCAGGTCGCCGCCGCCAAGGCCGAAACCGCCGCCCAACTGCAAGCCGAAACCACTGCCCAAATCCAAGCGGAAGCCGCCGAACTGAAGACGCAAGTTGATGCAGCGCTGACCGACCTGCGTGAGTCGGCGAAGTCGACATTGGCCGCCGAGGCCGAAAAGTTGAAGCAGGAAACGGCCGCTCAAATAGCCAAACTGCGAGCCGACGCCGAAGCGAAACTGGCCGCCGAAACCGACAAGCTGAAAAAGCAGATCGCTGCCGCCACCGATAAACTGTCAGCCGAAGTCAAAGCCGAAACGGCCAAGGTCGCCGAGGAAGTCGAAGCTTCGCTGTTGCCGAAACTGAAAACCGCCATGCTGGACGCAATCGCTGAACAGCTACCGAAACCGCCAACCGATGGCGATTCAGAAGACAAATCCAATAACGCCGCCGTCGTTACCCCGCCGGTTCGCACCGAAGAAGAACCTGCCGCTGAGACGAAATAGTTGCACCGCGTTTCGAGCTGATTTCAGCCGCGTTCACCAACCCTGAACGCGGCTTTTTTTATGCGCGAAGCCTTCAGTAAAACTAGGGTGAGTGGAGCAAGCCGCGAGCGTTGGCGCCAACTTCAATCAACCTGCTCGGCTGGTGGGTAGCACAAGTGAATCTAGGTTGGGCCGATTATCGTGGCTCAAACGCACTTGTTTCACGCACCCTACGCGACTTGGTGCGTTCAGAGGCGCCGTTGGGGACTAGCGAATTGATTGTTCCGGCAGTCCTGATTGGATCCCTTGATCTAGCGGCATCGTGTCTGGTTTTCCGTCGCCATGTTTGGCGATCAGTCGGTCAAGTTCTTGCCGCAGTTGCTTGACTGTTTGAGCGTAAGCGGGGTCATTGATCAGGTTTTTGTTTTCGCCGGGATCTGCTTTCAGGTCGTAGAGTTCGGCCATGTGTTTGTCGGGCGAGCCATCGCCGTGCGGGTACCGGATGTACTTGTACTGGTCGGTCCGCAAGGCGCGGACGTTAGGTGTGTAGGGAAACTGGTGTTCGTAGTTGTACTCATAGTAAAAGCTGTTTCGCCAACCGGTATCGTCTCCTTGCGCAAGTCGCTTCCAACTGTGGCCGTCGATGTTCGCTAACGGCTTGGCATCGCAGATGTTAAGAATTGACGGAGCGAAATCAAGCGTCGCCGTGATGTTGTCGATTACACGCGGCTGATCGGTCGGCGTGAGGCCGGGGTAACGAACGACCAGCGGAATCCGAATCGAAGGCTCATGTCCGGTTCGTTTATCGACCATGCCATGCTCACCTTCCAACAGGCCGTTGTCGGACGTGAAGATAATCAGCGTGTTGTCGAGTTCGCCGCGTTCTGCGAGCAAGTCATACAGCCGACCGACGCTGTCATCGACCGAAAGAATCGTGCCCCAATACGCACGCACCATCCGCGCGAAGTCCTTGACCGCCTCGGGACTATCGTCGGGAAATTGCTTGCGCCAGTCGAACAGCGGACCATAGATCCCGTGCCAAGTGTCAAGACGTTTTTTGAACCACTCTGGCTTGTCCTCGAGATCGAAGGCACTGGCAGGGTATTGGATGTCGACCTGGTCAAACGCGTGCTCGTACTTTTCTTCGGGCAGATAAAAACTGTGCGGCGCCTTGTGCCCCAGCATTAACAACCAAGGCTTGTCGCCGTTCTGCTTGCTGATCCAATCTTCGGCCATGTCGGTGACGGCGGTGGTGTAGTAGCCGTCGACAACCTTCCGCCCCTGACCATTGAAATTGAACTCGGTGTCAAAGTATTGGCCTTGCCCTTTGTGCGTCACAAAATAATCAAATCCGGGACGCGGGGCGTCGTTGTTTTCGCCCATGTGCCATTTGCCGATGTAGGCCGTTGCGTATCCTTCGTCATGCAGACGCATCGGAAAACTCACCAGGTCAGCCGGGTATTCTGTAAAGTTGTTGACCACCCCATGCGCGTGTGCATAGCGACCGCTGAGGATCGATGCGCGACTCGGCGAACAAAGCGAAGTCGTGCAGTAATGGTTTTTGAACAACAACCCTTCGTGGGCCAACCGATCAATATGGGTCGTCTTTAGATGTGGATGCCCCATGCAACTGAGCGCGTCATAGCGCTGGTCATCGGTCAAGATGAACAGCACGTTAGGACGCTTGTCAGCCTTGGCTGCTTTCGCGATTGGCGGGGAAGTATCTTGCGCCCCGGACCTAGTCACCAGAAGAGAGAGCAGGGCGAGTGTGAGGAGAGTTCTCATGTGAAGTGGGCCTGAGAATCTGGATGGAGCGAGTTAGTTGCTTGGAGGGAGTGCATGGGTATTTCCAGTTTACCTTGGGGGCGAACCGATTTTTATCCCAGCTAGTTTGCATGGTAGCGGGGTGTGGATTCGCCACGAATACTTTTGACTCCAATAATTGAGTCCCGTCTTTCGTGCGAAAAGGAGAGTAATCTGGAGTGAGTTTATGGAATTTGCAAATCGGGCGAATTACGCTCGATTTGCAATAATTCGGTTTGCGAGGCGATTTTATAACGTCGCCCTATTTTTGCCCTGGAACATTGGCTGATTTGATTAAGGGTAGATTAATTGCCTTATAAAATGGTTGTTCGCTGATTTATCGCTTTGTTTCCCCTCTCTGCTGACCCTAGATTCATGGAGGGGTTAAGTTTAATTACTGAATATTGTATTTTTTCGTTGTTCTGCTCTGAGGGAGCTGCTAAAAAAAGAATTGCAATTTGGGCACCCTGTCTTTGGTGCTCTTTTTTGCTCCTTGTTTGACCTCATCTTTTCTTCAAGGGAGCTACCCCCGTGCGCAAACAGAGATTCGCCTTTACGCTTGTTGAGTTGCTGGTGGTAATTGCAATCATAGGTGTCTTGATCGCGCTGCTGTTGCCTGCTGTGCAACAAGCGCGTGAAGCGGCTCGGCGGATGCAATGTAGTAATCAGTTGAAACAGCTGGGGTTGGCGCTTCACAATTACCACGACAGCTTAGGTACATTTCCGCCGGGGACAATCATTACTCAGACGAGTGATACCCAGGGAAATTGGTGTTGGGGATCGTTCTTGCTTCCGTTTCTAGAACAGGGCAATCTTCACGATTCACTGCATGTCGGCGCGACTACGTTGACGGCGGCGATCGCCGATACCAGTCGTCTTCCGATGATTCAAACGCGGTTGGATGCTTTTCGTTGCCCCTCGGATACCGGTCCTGACCTGAACGAAATTCATCTCATTTGTGATCAGCAGTTAGCGACATCCAACTATATCGCCAACAATGCGAGCCGATCGCTGCGGAGCAATCCAGGTCCTCCTTCTTCAACCGGGTCCATCTCGTCGGCCAACGGCGTATTCTTCGCCGATAAGGGCGTTCGGTTTGCGGGCATTGTTGACGGCGCCAGCAATACAATTGCCTTTGGTGAAAGAGCATGGGAGCTGAACGGCGCAATTATCGGCGCGGCCGTTGTCTTTGGAATGCGGGATGATGTGGAAGCGGTCAACGATAACAACCGGGGACTTATTCAAGGACATGGCTGCGGCTATGTGCCGATCAACAGTACGGTTTCGCCTTATTCGCAACCTTTGCATTATCGGCGTAATTTCAGCAGTCAGCACCCAGGTGGATTTCAAGCCGTGTTGTGTGACGGTTCTACGCACTTCATTAGCGAAACGGTGGATCATGATATCTCCACGGCGCAGTGCGACAGCACGTTCGAGCGACTCTTGTCTCGTGAGGATGGCGACGTCTTGGGCGAATACTAGTCGGATTTTTTCATCGCCCTCAGCATTTGCTTCGAGACGAAATTGCTGAGGGCGAAACGTATGAGGCCTCGCTTGCTGCCGAAACCAGCGCTGTTCCGAAAACGCGCTTCGCCGCCAGGTGAAACTCATTTCTTTTATGAAAGCTCTTCCAGGTAGCTCTCCGAATATGACTCACTTAATTTTCAATTCGCGCCAACCTCTGGTGATCGCATTGGCGATGATCCTTCTAGGCGTTTCGCTCTCATCGGGATGCTCGAATAAGGGAGTGTTGGGCGACGTTTCAGGCGTCGTTACGCTGGACGGAGTCCCACTTCCGCAGGCTATCATCTTCTTCAAGCCAGATGGAGAAGGTCCGACCGCATTTGGCCGGACCGATGACAACGGTTTCTACCAACTAAACTATGTTGGCAATCGTCACGGCACTCGCCCAGGCGCCAACACCGTACGCATCACCACGCGCCAAGAAACCGAAAACGACGCCGGAAGAACTGTGTGGACGCGCGAGCAGGTCCCTGCAAAGTACAACGAAGAGACGACCCTGCATGTAGATGTAATAGCCGGCAAGAGCACACTTGATTTTGACCTCATCTCCAAATGAGTCTTTTCGAGCAGATCCAGCGGCACCGTGTCTAGGATTCCGTTGCCGCGCCAAGTTTCGAGACGCGTTTAAACCACTCTGGTTTATCCTCTAGGCGCGAATGCGCCTTTTGCCTCAGCATCAGCAGCCAAGGCTTCTCATTGGATGGCGCCCCTTCAAGAATCTGGTTGCGGTGAGTTGGCTGTATCAAAGGATCGCATGGGCGATTCTCGTTGATGTTTCTACTGGCCTGAATTTTACCACTTGTGGATTGAATTCACGTCTCCGATCCTGGGCCCACTTTGTTCTCATGGAATCCGGCCGACTAGGCGTACGTCCATGCTTGACCCCAACGACTCTCCGTCCCATCCTCCGCAACAGGGTGTGAGCGTAACGCTGGTAACGTACTCAAAACAAATTTGGACGCGATAGCCAAGCGGTGACTCCAAACGAGAAAAATGCAAGTTCCAACAATTTTATGAAAAAGCTAAGTGACGAGGTACTAATCGTTCTCTGGACGCGCCATTGCATAAGGAAAGATCTTTTTCGGCGGCTTCTCTCCATGGTTAATCCAAATGGCAAGTGACGGCATGGTTTTTTTGTAGGCCGCGAAATCTGATTCTTGCCTACTTATCTAAGGCATCTGCATCTCTTCCCTTGTCTAATTCGGAGTCTCATGAATGTCGCATAGAACGTCTCGAAAACGCTTTGCGTTTACCCTGGTTGAACTGCTGGTGGTGATCGCGATTATCGGCGTGCTGATTGCATTACTTCTGCCGGCAGTTCAGCAGGCGCGCGAGGCGGCTCGTCGATCGCAATGCAACAACAATCTGAAGCAGTGGAACTTGGCCTTTCACAACCATTCGGACGTCTTCAAGCACTTTCCGATCGGCACGCAAAACGGGACTTTTGGACCTCGTCGTACTTGGCTAGTGACGGCTTGGCCCTTTGTCGAGCAATTGGCGCTATTTGACCAGTATGATTTGACAAAGCATTTCTATGAAGTCCCACACGTTGTTCAGTCGGCCGAGACCGGCTTATGTGCGAATCGCGTCGATATCTATTTTTGTCCCAGCGATGGCGGTTCCCAAGTTTGGAAAGGGGACGTCTATTGGCGCTCGCGAGGCAACTATGTTGTTGGGTTTGGTAACAATGCCGCGGCCGACGCGTCGCTTCGCTCGGCTCCGTTTAAAAACAACGCGAAGGTAGACTTCCGGGATATCACTGACGGAACGTCAAACACGATGATGATTTCGGAGATTCTTAAAGCGGCCGAAGACACGAATAACGATGAACGTGGAGACGTTTTTAACGACGACATCACGGGGGCATGGTTTTCGACCCACTCGACCCCTAACTCCGGCGTTGACTCGCTGCGTGTTTGCGTCAACACGCTTCCCAATCCTCCATGTGATACCGGCGCAACAAAAAAGAATTCTGCGCGTAGCAAGCATCCAGGCGGCGTGAACGTGGGATTTGGTGACGGATCGGTGCGGTTCATTGCAGAAACCATCGACCTTACTACTTACAACGCACTGGGGACCACCCAGGGGGGCGAAATCGCGACGTTGCCCTAGTTCTCGACAAAAAACAGGACAACCGCGGCCGCCCACTTCCGGACTTCTCCTTGGGGTTTCCGCGCTCCGGACGAGACTGCCCGATTCGAGTATTGGAAATAACAAAAGGATAATTTTCATGGCTTGCTCTGCTTCACGCTGCGCTCACTTTCTCTCCCTGGCCTCTCCGCTGTTGCTCCTCTTGTCGATGGGGTGTGGGGTGGATGATTCGAATGCAAGACTCACCGGCGCTGTGACTCTTGACAATCAGCCGCTCAAGAATGGCTCGATTACCTTCTTGCCGATCGATGGAAAGTCGGCTACCGCTGGCACAACCATTGAAAATGGCGAGTTCTCTCTTGTCATCCCGCCCGGAAAAAAGAAGGTCGAAATTGTCGGAACCAAGGTCGTTGGACAAAGACGCGCCTATGAAGGAGATCCAAATAGCCCTCTGGTTGATGTCACGGAAGATATCGTCCCCTCACGATACAACGTGAAATCGGATCTTGTGGTCGAGATTAGTTCTGGAGCAAGTCGTGAAACCTTTGAACTGAAATCTAAATAGGCGGCGAGGGCCGAGGCTTTTCGGCTTTCCCCAATTTGCTTGGCATGACGTCTGATCCGGCAAGCAACAAATCTACGTTGCCGATCCAAGCACCGCCTACAACCGTCGCCACAGCGGATCGTCTGCCAAACGTCGCACAACACGGTTATCGCAGAGTGGTGCGTCTTTTCTCGAAGCGGGCGCCTTGCAGGATCTAGTCAGGGCGCCCCAGCTCAAAAGAAGCATGGCGCCGGTAGAAATTTTGGGCATCGTAAAAAAATTGAGAAAAGTATGTCGCCTTCGGAGGCTGCGTTACGCAATGCTTGCAGAGAACTTGGCCGTAGGCATATCTCCGAGGCTCAATACAGCAGTCGCTGAATTGAATTTCGCGGCATTGTGTTGACAGCATTCAACCTCACCGGAAAGGCAGTTTTATGCGGACTATATATTGGGGGACGATCAGTGGGGTTCAGTTGGCGGTTTCCGCCAGTTTCTGGCGGAAGCTTGCTATGTCGTTCCTGTTGTTGATGCTTCTTCCAATTACGTTGCAGGCCGGCGAAGGGAATTTAGCCCTGGACGCCGCGATTGATGCGTTCCAGGAAAAACAGAACCAGGCGCGTGAAACGCTGCTCGAAGAATTTGACAAGGTTCAAGCAAAGATACTCAAGACCCGGGCGATACCGCCTGAGACTGCGACAAAGTTGCTGAAGCAATTGGATCAGGAGAAAAAAGTTTTTGCTGAGAATTCTACGATCTTGCCTACTGCCAACGGACTTTCCGCAGCGCTGTCACGCTACAAACGCATTGTTGGGCCTGCTTATGAGCATTGTTTGAAGTCGTTCGACGAGGTTGCCGAGCAATATCGCCAACAAGGTCTGATCGCAGAGTTAGAAGCAGTGGTGCAGGCAAAAGCCGATTTTCGATCGCAGACCGAGGTCTTCGATTTCAGCGGCGTCTGGACAACGTATCACAGCAATGGCTGGCACGGCAGACGCACAATTCACGGCGTCACCGGCACAGAGCAGAATGGTAAACTGATAACCTGGACCCGCAGGGGAAGCGAGATTGTCGTCTATTTTCCCAATAACGGAGTCGAAACATTGGCAATCGACCTCGACAACACTGATCTGCTAAAAGGCAAGACCGGCCGCGGGCTGCGTTCTGAATGGCGTCGCGCGAAGTAGTGAACAAAGCAACCGAGCCGCTGCGTTTTACCCCTTGTCCGGGACAAAACAAATCTCCGCATCTGGTCCAAACACCACATACAATCGACGCCACGGCTGATCGTCGATCAAGCGCCAACTGTGGCCGGTGCCGGTGGTGTCCATCGCGATCAGAATATCGCCGGGACTCAGCGTAAACGTTTCGCCGTTTTGCATCGTAAACTCAAGCGTCCCGGACAGTGTGATCACGTATTGCGTGGTCGGCGCGTTGTGCCACTCCAGCGTTGCGTGGGGCGGCGTCTCTTTGAACATCACTGATTGAGCGTCGGTGACTTGGTTCTCAGCGATGCTGCCGCGAGTTACGTGCGAGTGCCCATCGGGACCCGTGTACAGATAGTAGGCGGGGATCATGCGTTCACGTTTTGAAGTTGAAGAACAGCAGCGGTGTCAGCGCGTACTTTGCGGCAGAGCTGGGCATCGTCAATCAGCGAATATCCGTACGACGGAATCATCGCTTGCACGCGATCGAGCCAGTCGCCTGGCTTTAGCCGGTCGGCAAAGCATTTCTCTAGCACGTGCAGCATGATCGAGACAGCGGTCGATGCGCCCGGCGAAGCGCCCAACAGTGCGACCAAAGAGTGATCGGCCGACGCGACTAGTTCGGTCCCAAATTGAAGAATGCCGCCGTGGATGGGGTCTTTTTTGATGATCTGCACCCGCTGGCCGGCGACTTCTAATTTCCAATCAGCGTGCACGGCGTTGGGCAAATACTCGCGCAAGAGTGCGAAACGCTTTTCTTCAGACTCGATCACCTGGCCAATCAGGTATTCGGTAAGTGCAAGGTTGTCTCGACCGACGGCCAGCATCGGCAGCAGATTCTCTGGATCGATCGAACCAAAGAGATCGAAGAACGAACCATGCTTGAGGAACTTGGTCGAAAAGCCGGCGTAAGGACCAAACAGCAAAGAAGTCTTCCCATCGATATGACGTTGGTCGAGATGCGGCACCGACATCGGCGGAGAACCGGTTAACGCTTTGCCATACACTTTGGCGTGATGCCGTTCGGCCAGCTTTGCATTGTCGCTGCGGAGCCAGATTCCACTGACCGGAAAGCCACCGTAGCCGTGTGCTTCAGGAATGCCTGACTTTTGCAGCAGATGCAGCGATCCGCCGCCCGCACCGATAAAGACAAATTTGGCCTGCACGTCTCGATGGGCGCCAGACTTTTGATCGCGGATATGTAGGCTCCATAATTTACCGACCCGGCGTAAGCCCAGCACCTGCTGAGAAAAATGAATCGTATTCTCTGCGGGGCGACTAACGGGGCCGAGCAATGTCTTGGTCAGTGCGCCATAGTCAACGTCGGTTCCGGTGATCATCCGCGTCGCAGCGACGATCTCGTTGGGATCGCGACCTTCCATGACCAGCGGCATCCAGCTTTCAATCTGTTGCCGGTCTGTCGAGAATTCCATGCCGTGATAACAGTGATGCGCCGAGAGTGCTTCAAAACGCTTCTGCAAAAACGTCGCATTCGCAGCGCCGCGCACAAAACTGCAATGCGGTACCGAGTGGATAAAAGATCCGGGGTCTTTGATCGCTCCCTGCTTGACCAAGTAGGACCAGAACTGACGAGATAAATCGAACTGCGTATTGACCATCAGCGCTTTGGAGATGTCGATCCCGCCGTCGCTGGTAACCGGCGTGTAGTTTAATTCGCACAGCGCCGCATGGCCGGTCCCGGCATTGTTCCAAGCGTTGGAACTTTCTTCAGCAGCGCTCTCAAGCCGCTCGAAAATCTCGATGTTCAGGTCAGGCTGCAATTCTGTCAGCAGCGCCGCCAAAGTCGCACTCATAATGCCTGCGCCGATTAGCACAACGTCCAGCGGAGCAGCGTCTGGGGAGGATGATTTCATGAGATTTCGATTCAGACGAAAACCAGGTGGCTAAATGAGGAACGGACAATTATTGGGTGGAGGGAAACCGCCAGTCTTTACGTGACCGAGCAGAGGGCGATTTTTCCCTGGTCCGATTGGGCAATATGCCTGTGAATAGTGCGGAGGATCCTCCTAAAAGGAACGTTCGACGGCAAATACGGTCTCTCACAGGGCTCTCCCCCTCTTGTCGCAACGAGCCGCAGGACCGAATCTAGTAGCTTGGTTTTGGTTGGTCACACGAAGAGAAACGCTTTGAACGAAGTTCCCCCACCGCCTGCTCCTAAGTTCGCCACTCTGCAAGAGGCGCTGATTGCGCACGGTGCGCCGCTTGACGAGAAGATCGTCGACGCGCTCGACAAATATGCACAGATTGTGTGGGAAATGAATCAAAGTCTCAATCTCACGCGTCACACCGACTACGACAAATTTGTCGCGCGGGATGTGCTAGATAGTCTCGCTTTGGCCGGACAGCTAAAGCCGGGGGATGAGATCTTGGATCTCGGTTCCGGCGGCGGTGTCCCCGGCGTCATCATCGCCATTTTACGTCCAGACGTGCAGGTTTCTTTATGCGATTCGGTGACGAAAAAAGCGAAAGCACTTGAAGAGATCGTCCATCGCACTGGGCTGTCGATTCCGGTTTATCATGCGCGCGCCGAAGATTTGCTCGAAGATTTTCGCTATCACGCAATAGTTTGTCGCGCGGTTGCCCCCCTAAAGAAATTGTTGACCTGGCTGGCCCCCCATTGGGCCTCATTTGATCAGCTTTTGGCTATCAAGGGGGGTAAATGGGTGGAAGAACGGAACGAGGCGCGTCATTTTGGGTTGTTAAGCGACCTTCAGCTTCGAAAAGAGGTCGAATATCTGACCCCCGGCAACGACCATCCGAGTGTGGTTTTGAAGATTTGGCCGGCTGGACGGAAAGAACCGTAAATTTCGGCCCGACTTCGACTTACCAATCGGTTGACGCGGCTACTGTTTCCGAAGCATGATACATGATGAGGGAACTCGTCGTTTTATGGTGCGCGGTGTGTAAATCTATTCTTACGCCGTCGCATTCCTTATATTCTGACTTTTCGTAAACAACTGCGCTCGCAGCGATTTATCGCGTTCGGGAGGATTGCGCCTTGGCCGGAACACTCGGAGATTTTTCGGAAAACCTGATTCGTCGTGGCATCGTCGGCCCTGATCAGCTTGCCGAAGCAGAGCAGCTAGCCGACAAGAAAAAAATTCAGGTCCACGACGCACTGGTTCAGCTCGGCTATGCATCGGGAAGCGACGTGATGCAGGCCCTTGCGCTGGAGCATGGGCTGGAATACGTCGACTTAGAAACGGTGCTGATTAACCCCTCGGCCGTCGAGCTCGTACCGGAATCGGTTGCCCGCGAAAACGTCATTATGCCGATGTCGGAAGAAGATGGAGCGCTGCGCGTGATCTGCAGCAATCCGTTTGATCTCGAAGCGTTCGACAAGCTGCGGTTCATCTTGAATCGCAAGGTCGAGATTGCGCTCGCTCCTCGCGAGAACATCCTGGAGTCGATCAATCGTTATTATGGCCAACAAGAGGGGGAGTCGGCCGATACGATGCTGCAGGAGTTTACGGATACGGCGATCGACTTTACCGACACGATGCAGGAAGACACCCAGACCTACTCCGAGATCTCGGCTGTCGATGACAACAGCGCTCCGGTGGTTCGCCTGGTGCAATTGATGATTAACGAGGCGGTCCAGCTTCGAGCGTCGGACATTCACGTCGAGCCGTTTGAAGACCGGGTGCGGATCAGATACCGCATCGATGGGGTCTTGGTCGAGCGGGATAGCCCCCCCCGGCGGATGTTAGGAGCCTTGATTTCTCGCATCAAGATTCTCGCCGGAATTGACATCGCCGAACGCCGGCGTTGTCAGGATGGTCGCATCAAGGCCGATGTTGGTACCAAAGAGATCGACTTGCGTGTCAATGTGATACCGACCAATCATGGTCAGTCGATTGTGATGCGTATTTTGGATAAAGACAGCATCAAGGTGGGTGTTCGCCAACTTGGCTTGTCGGAAGGTGCGTTCCAGAAGTTTCAGAGTCTCATCAAGCGTCCCAACGGCATCATTCTGGTGACCGGACCGACCGGTTCCGGAAAAACGACCACGCTATATGCCGCGTTGAACGAACTGAACCGACCTGACACCAAGATCATTACCGCCGAAGATCCCGTCGAATACTATCTGCCGGGGATCAATCAGGTCCAAGTGCGTCACAGCATTGGGCTCGATTTTGCGCGGATTATTCGAGCGATGTTGCGTCAGGCCCCCAATATCATCCTTGTGGGGGAAATGCGAGATCGCGAGACGGCTTCGATGGGAATTCAAGCTTCTTTAACAGGACACTTGGTTTTCAGTACGCTACATACGAACGATGCGCCCGGTTCCATTACACGCTTGGTAGACATGGGGGTTCCCCCCTATCTTGTCGCGAGTACAATCATTGCAGTGCTAGCGCAGCGTTTGGTGCGGATTGTCTGCGACAAATGCAAGCAGCCGTTCACCCCGAGTGACGCCGTTTTGGAGCAAGCTGGCATCACAGCCGAGCAAGCTGCTGGGGCCACATTTATGAAGGGGCGCGGTTGCGGTAATTGCCAGCGAAGTGGTTACAAGGGACGTCGCGGTATCTTTGAATTGATGCCGATGTCCACAAAAATACGAGAGCTAGCATTTGAAGGGGCATCGACCCAAGAGATTCGTCGGGCGGCCGTGGGACTAGGAATGGCGACGTTATATGACGACGGCATCCTCAAAGCCATGAAAGGGTTGACCACTCTTGAGGAGGTGTTCCGCGTCGCCAAGCAAGTCGAAAAGTAGATCGGCCTTATCGATCAACTTTTCGCAACCGTAATTTATTGCGTCGTAGGGCAGGTCAGACCGTTTTTGCGAAATGCGCCATGAAATTGGCGATTTACTTGAGCAAATGGGCCGCGACGTAACAATGACAGTGATCTGCCAGCTTTCCTAATACTTATCAAATATCCCTCATCACGGAACAGAGCGAATCGCACGACAACGCGACATCCGTTGTGGATGTCGTTGGCGGTGATTCATTCCAATACCAATCAAACACGTCAATCGGCGTACCTCCCTTGGGAGCATCCGGTTGCGTTTGCTGGCGTTATGTAATTGCTCCCACTGCTGGGGGTAATACGTCTTCTCGTTGAATGCGTTAAAGGATTCGTATGGCCACGGTTCTGATCGACAAACTGTTGCAAGCCGCCGTAAAGCAAGGCGCGAGCGATATTCATATAACCGTCGGACAGCCGCCGGTGTTTCGCTTGCATGGCCGAATGCGGCAGCTCGACACAAAATCGCTCACACCTGAAGACACCGTTTCGCTGATGAAAAGCATCACGCCGGAGCGTTGTCAGCGTGAACTTCAAGAATCAGGCAGCGCCGACTTTGGTTTTGCGTTTGGCGAGTTGGCCCGTTTCCGCGTTTCGATTTTCCGCCAACGCGGCAACATCTCGATGGTGTTGCGTCAGATTCCAAACGACATGTTGACGCCGCAGCAACTGGGATTGCCGGACAAGGTGATCGAGTTGTGCAAGCGTCCTCGCGGGCTCTTCTTGGTGACCGGGCCGACCGGTTCTGGAAAAAGCACCACGCTGGCGAGCGTGATCAACAACATCAACGAGACCATCGATCACCATATCATCACGATCGAAGACCCGATCGAATTTTATCACTACCACAAAAAATCGACGGTCAATCAGCGTGAAGTCGGGGTCGACGTCCCCAGCTTCGCCGAAGCGATTCGCCGCGCTTTACGCCAAGACCCGGACGTGATTCTGGTGGGTGAGTTGCGCGACTTAGAAACGATCGAAGCGGCGATCACCGCGGCCGAAACCGGGCACGTCGTGTTCGGCACGCTCCATACCAACAGCGCCGCCGGTACGATCAACCGTATTATCGACGTGTTCCCAACCAATCAGCAGGACCAGATCCGCACGCAGTTGGGCGAAGGTTTGATCGGCGTGTTGTCGCAAACGCTTTGCCCCAAGATCGGCGGCGGTCGTTGCGCCGCTTACGAGCTGCTGAACTGCACCTCGGGTATCAAAAACTTGATTCGAGAGAACAAGGTGTTCCGGATCCCATCGATGATCCAGACCGGCGCCAAGCATGGGATGATCTTGATGGATGACTCGCTTTACAACTTGTGGAAAGCAGAGAAGGTCTCGCAAGAAGAAGTGCTTGCCAAAGCACAGCATCCTGCCGACCTGGCCAAGCGAATCGCCGACGCCAGGCGAGGCTTGGAACAAGACGAAGCGGTCGAAGCTTCTGCTCACTAAGCAGCAGTTCGGACCAAACGAGAAACAAAAGCGCTAAGATGAAACACAACACAGAAGCAGCTAAGTAGAAGCAAGGACTTATCAATGGCGATTCGACGCCTGGGACAGATTCTGGTCGACTTAGGGTTCATCAGCGATGAACAGCTGGTGCTATTGCTCGAAGAGCAAGAGCAGCAAGCCGAGCATCAGCCGATCGGTAAAATTGCCGAAGATTTGAACCTGATCACGGATGATCAGCTGGTTCAAGCGTTGGCCGAACAATTAGGGATGCAGGTCGTCAGTCTCGACGACGTCTCGATCGCAGGCGATCTGCTGTCGCGCGTCACCGAGCCGATGGCCCAACTGTACAAAGTGATTCCGGTCTCGTTTGACGAAGAGATGAACGAGCTGTCGGTCGCCACCTGCGAGCCGCAAAACTTGTCAACCCAAGACGAGCTGCGGCAGTTTTTGGGCTACACAATCCGCGTGGTCGTAGCGACCGAACGCGACATTCAAAAAACGCTCGATCGCTATTACTCGCAAGATACAGAAAGCTTTGAAAGTCTGGTCCATGATCTCGAAGGAGACGCCGATCTGGCGAAGGCCGCCGCCTCGCTGATGGGCGACGGGCCAATCGATATCAGCGACGCCGAAGCCCTGGCCGACAGCGCTCCGGTTCGTAAGCTGCTGAACATGGTGCTGCTGATGGCGATCAAAGATCACGCCAGCGACATTCACTTTGAGCCGTTTGAAGATGAATTCCGCATCCGCGTCAAAGCCGATGGCGTCCTCTTTGAAATGGTTCCGCCGCCGCGCCACTTGGCCTTTGCGATTACCACTCGCATCAAAGTCATGGCCGATCTCGACATTGCCGAACGGCGCATGCCGCAAGACGGTCGCATCGAGCTGACCGTCGGCGGGCACCCGGTCGACTTGCGTGTTTCGGTGCTGCCGACCATGTTTGGCGAAAGCGTCGTGATGCGGCTCCTTGATCGTAGCGTGGTGTCGCTCGATCTAGAGAAAGTCGGCATGCAGCCGAAAACGTTGCAAGAGTTCCGCGTGGTGATGGAACGTCCCAACGGCATTGTGTTGGTGACCGGCCCGACCGGATCCGGAAAAACGACCACGCTTTACTCCGCGCTCAGCGAGCTGAATGAAGTCACCGAAAAGATCATCACGACCGAAGAGCCGGTCGAGTATGACATTGACGGCATCGTACAAATTCCGATCGATGCCGATATCGGCAACTCGTTCGCCAACTGCTTGCGCGCCATTTTGCGACAAGACCCTGACACCATCTTGGTGGGTGAGATTCGTGACAAAGAGACCGCCGAGATCGCGATCCAAGCGTCGCTAACCGGGCACTTGGTCTTCAGTACGCTGCATACCAATGATGCTCCTTCGACCGTTACTCGTTTGAAGGACATGGGCATTCCGACGTTTATGATCACCGCAACGGTCGAAGCTATTTTAGCTCAACGACTAGTGCGAAGAATCTGCAGTCAATGCCGCGAAGAATCAGAGCCCAGCGACGACATGTTGTTTGAGCTCAAGATGACCCCCGAAGAACTGTCAGGCCGCAAGTTCTACAAAGGAACCGGCTGCGATGCCTGCAACAGCACCGGCTACAAAGGGCGCATCGGCCTGTATGAGCTGCTGATTATGAACGACGATATCCGCGATATGATCATGCGGAACGCGTCGACCGACGAGATTCGTGAAGTGGCGCGCACCATGGGGATGACGACTCTGCGCGACGCCGGATTGAACTTGGCTTACGACGGTTTGACCTCGGTGGAAGAAGTCGTCCGAGAAACCGTGCTTGAAGCGTAGTGCGTCATCAAGTGTGCACGCAGCGAAATCGCCGCGACACCAAAAAAAATTAAACAACAAAACACGTTGAATTCACCTAATCAAAGCGACAGTGCGAAATAATCGCCTGCCGCCAACATCCTTCGACCGACGCGACCAGCCGCGCCGCTCGACAATCCAGGCTGCACGCGGGAAAAGACCATGCCTACCTATCAATTCGAAGCGATGGACACCGAGGGTCAGGAGATCCGCGATGTGATTGATGCGCCGACCGAAGATGAAGCGGTGGCCACTATACGCCAGATGGGCTACTTCATCACGCGCATTTCTGAAAAGAAAGCGCGGGCGGCGGCCACTGGCAAAAAGGGAAGCAAAGGGGGCCGCACCTTCGCCATCGGCGGCGTCAGCAGCCGGCATCTGACCACCTTCACGCGGCAGTTGGCCATTCTGCAAAACGCCGGTCTGCCGATCTTGCGCAGCTTGAAGATCTTAGAGAAACAGTCCAAGCCCGGGCGTTTGAAAAACTCGCTGATGGACGTCTGCGAAGACATTGAGTCTGGCGCCGGTTTGTCCGAAGCCATGTCGAAGTGCCCCAAGTGCTTCAATCGCCTGTACGTCAACATGATCAAAGCCGGCGAAGCAGGCGGCGCCCTCGAAGTCATCTTGCTGCGTCTTGCCGACTTCATGGAGCGAGACGAAGACCTCAAACGCAAGGTCAAAGGGGCGATGATCTACCCGGCGGTGGTCATCACGGTGGCGGTTGGTATTTTGACCTTCATCATGATCAAGATCGTGCCGGTGTTTAAGCAGATCTTTGACGACTTCGAGTTAACCTTGCCGCCCCCCACGCAGCTGCTGATCACCATGTCGACGGCGATCGTCAACTATTGGTATGTCATTCCGCTCATTCCCATGGCGATCGTGTTGTTTGTCAAACTGCTCCGCAAATTCAAACAAGGTCGCATGGGCTGGGACTTGTTCTTCCTCAACATCCCCATCGCCGGCAGCTTGCAAGAGAAAAACATCCTGGCTCGCACCACGCGGACCCTAGGGACGCTGATCGCGTCCGGCGTGCCGATCTTAGAATGCTTGAACATTGCCCGCGATACGTCAGGGCACGCGCTGTTCGAGAAGATGTATCACAACGTGTCAGAGTCCATCAAAGAGGGCGAATCGATCTTCAAGCCGATGGAAGAAAACTGTCGCGCTCCGTTCCACCCGATCGCCCTGTTCCTGTGGATGCTGTTCCCGTCGCTGCCGGCCGCCGCGCTGTGGATCGTGCCAGGCGACGTCGCCCAGTACGCTCCGACCGCCATCGGCATTACCGCCGCTTGCGGCGCCCTGTGGTACTTCATGCGAATGAAACGCCGCGTTGTCGAACTGTTTGTGACCAACATGATCGACGTGGGTGAAGAGACCGGCGAACTCGATACGATGCTGTTCAAAGTCGCCGACACCTACGACGAGGACGTCAGCGTGATGACCGAATCCTTGACCAAGCTGCTAGAGCCGATCTTGATCGTGTTCCTCGGCATCTCGGTCGGCTTTATCGTCGTCTCGCTCTTCCTGCCGCTGGTCAGCTTGATTCAAAACCTGTCGTAAACCTTATCGCCATCGGTAGCGGCGCTTGCCAGCCGCCGCTACCGTGCAACACCCAACCGACACAACCACTTACTACGAACCGCGGCAGCCAGGCCGACGCGTTTACCAGGAAAGGTTCGCCATGAAGACTCGGGCACTTGCAACACAGCATGGATTCACCAGGCGCGGATTCACACGGCGCGGGTTTACGCTCGTCGAACTGCTGGTCGTGATCACCATCATCGGCGTCCTGGCCGGCTTAGCCCTGGTCGCCATCCCGGCGGCGGTGGGACGCGTGAAAGAAGGCGCGATCACGGCGGAGCTGGCTCAGATGGAGTCAGCGCTGAAGCTGTTCAAGAATGATTACGGGGCCTTCCCGCCCGATGGGAACTCCGGAGTATACGACGGAGTGATTGCGGATCCGGATAAAATGCAGCTTGCCAAGTTGCAAGCATTGAAGTCGTTTATGCGAAAACGTTTTCCACGGATGTCAGAATCGTATTTAGCGCCAACGTTTAATGATAGTGATACTACAAATGATGCCGCACATAGGGCAGCAGCGACATTTACGGCGGGGTCAGTGGATGCGAACAGATTAGTTGGTGCCGGAGTGGCTGTTAGTGGTAAGGATCTTGCACTCGGCAGTTTGGATCCTCCTGAATCACTTGTTTTGTTCTTGTGCGGATTTAGCTCCGATGTAGAGCACCCCTTAAGTGGTGACGGCGATCGAAAAAAACTATTTGACTTCAGCGTAGAACGTTTAAAAGATCTCGATGATGACGGCTGGTTGGAGTACTATCCATCCGGCATTGACGTCCCGTACGTATATTTTAATGCATCGAGTTACATTGGGTCTAGCAATTCTGTTGCTCGTTTTCCATTTAATCCGGCGACATCGCCTGGGTTTACAAATGTTGGTCAAGCGCGTCCGTACTATCAAGTACTTGGTAGTACATCTGGCTTCGCTAACCCAGAGTCTTTTCAGCTAATCGCTGGCGGAATCGATGGACTTTATGGCGATTATGTGGATGCCAGCGATGTAAAGGTTTATCCTGGCGGCTTAGCTGGCGCTTCGATTTCACCTCTTACAGCAGTCCCTTACACCACCGACGATCGCGACAACATCACCAACTTTGCTCAGGGGCCGCTGCGTAACAAGGAGCCTGAATAATGCTGCGTAACCACGCGCGAAACAACCGCCGCGGGCGGACTGCTGCTCGCCGCGGATTTACGCTGGTCGAAATGTTGGTCGTCGTGATGATCCTCGGCCTCCTCTCGGGCATGGTCCTGATCGCCCTAGCCGGCGCCGGAGAATCAGCCCGCGAAGCCCGCACCCGCGGCCAAATCACCAAGCTCAACGAGTTCATCATGACTCGGTATGAGAGCTACCGAACTCGACGGACTCCTCGGCCGACAGGGACCCCGTCGGATCTCTCCAGATTCGATAAGAATGGCGACATGAAATTATCCGCACGCGAAATCCAAGGGGCGCGGGTCGATAACATTCGCGCACTGATGGTTCAGGAAATGCCTGATCGCAAATCCGATCTGGGAGTAGGTTATACCACCATGCCTGCAGGCAGCTATTCGGCAATTTATGCACGCAACCAACGCGCGGTGATGGCTTTCACAGGCAAGTCAAACTGGTTTGACGCGTACAATGCCTGGACTTCTGAGAATCAACATGCCGAGTGTCTCTATCTCGTGTTGGCGTCGATTACCGATGGGGAAACGAGTGCGCTCGATTTTCTACATGACAGCGAAGTAGGAGACACTGACGGGGATGGCGTCCCCGAAGTCCTAGATGGTTGGGGCAATCCGATTGTCTTTTTACGTTGGCCGCAAGGTTATGTCGGCTTTGAGAGCTCGTTGCAAGATATTCGCGTCTACGACTCGTTTGATCCATTGCGCACTCGCACACCGACTGTCACGATCGGGACTAGCATTCAGCCGCGGTATCACCCGTTAGATTCGGATATCGCAGCGCCATCAACTTTTTTGCATTTCAACATGACGCCGTTGATCGTTTCAGCGGGCAAGGATGGGATGTTTGATATCGGTGGTGATGAATCGGCAACCACCGATGGCGACGAAGGTCGCGGACTCTTGTATGTCACATCCGGGGCCTTAGGACCAGTTCAATACGTCACATCGCCCATTGATCCGTACCGAAATACGTCGACCACTACCCTGATCGATCCCGATAACAACGGACGATTTGGAGTGGGCGTTACCTTTGATATCAACGGCGACGGCTACGACAACTCCATCGACAACATCAGCAATCATTACTTGATTGTCGGAGGTAACTCGCCATGATCCGACGAATAGACTCTACTAATCAAGATCGTCGCGGCGTGACTCTGGTCGAACTGCTGGTCGTCGTTACGTTGTTGTCGATCTTGCTCGGCATCGCGGCGACGGCGGCGCGGACTGGCGCACGCGGCAAGAAGCAGCGTGAAGCGTCTCGTCAAGTGAACGCCTACATTGCTGGAGCTCGCACGAGAGCTTTAGAGCTTGGGCGTTCTGTCGGTGTCGAGTTTGTTGGCAATCGACCGAACGAAGCGCAGGCCGCTTTGACGCTCTTCATGGTCGAAACTCCGCCTCCCTATTCGGGTGACAACACATCGACTACTTGCCAGGTGACCGAAAAACCGTCGCTGCTGTTCGGCGGTCGGACTGCGCGGTTGCTGTTCAACGTTAACGATGCTTCGCTACTTTACGATAACAATTTTCTACAAGTCAACGATGTGATCTTTCTCGGGTATAGCAATCAGCCTTACCGAGTGACGCAAGTCGATGCAGTCGCGGCAAGTCAACGGTCGGTCTATATTAAGTGGGACGTAGATCAACCTGCTCCGCTACCGTGGATCAATGACTCTGCAACACCGCTGTCGCCGATTCCCTCGACCATTTTCAAGATTTATCGCCAACCGCAGCGTAATAGTGTGACGCCTCTGCAAATTCCGACGGGTGTCTGCATTGATTTGCGGTTTTCGGGCATGGGAACCACCGGACAAGAGATGACGTCGGTCTTTCCGGGTTCGACCACGGTTACCTCCGAAGAGTTCCCGAAGGTGATGTTTGGGCCTCAGGGGAGTGTGGACGCATTTTACGCGCAAGATTTAAGCAATTCCACCGCGACCAAAGTGGTCGCAGGGCGGACGTTGCCGACTGGCAATATCAATTTGCTGATCGGCCGCTACGAAAAAGTGATCTCGGTCACCGAATGGCTCGCAGCGTCGACACCATCCACAAAGTCGTTTGCGAATCTCTGTGGACTCGATCCGCCAGAGGATGGCAGCAACCTGGCCGACCCCGAGGCAATGTGGATTTCGATCAACCGTCTGACGGGCAACGTCGCAACGTCTAACAATGCGGCGGTCAGCGGATTTACAGCGGCGACGACAGACGCAGAGATTCTCGCGGCGACTCGTCGATTCGCGAAGCAGGCTCAGAACATCTCGGGCCGATAATCGAAGACAAACGTGACGTAATGAAGATAACCATGCAACTAAAACGAAATCGCCCCCAAGGTATCACGCTTGTTGAAGTGTTGATGTCGACGATGGTCGTGATGCTGGGGATCCTCGGTTTAATCGCGCTGATTCCTCTCGGCAGCCATTTGGCCGAACGAGGAACGCGCAGTGATCGGATCGCCAGCGCCGGCCGCCGTTTGCCGCGTGAAGCGAGAGTACGCGGACTTTTGAATCCCAGTGCTTGGATGGATCCGACTTCTCAGTTGGGATCGTACACGGCGACCTTTCGATCATCCGCGCTGCCGGTGCGTCAGCCGTACTTGATTGATCCGATGATGTTTGGTTTCGATATTTCCGAATTTGGAACGATGCCGCCGATCAATGATCCGCGGAAGTTCTTTCCGTATCAAAATCCTGCCTATCCGGCCAGTACGTCGGGCTTGGTCCAAATGCGACGGTTGTCGCTAGGAGCATTTAACGCAAGCTTCCCGTTTATGAAGAGCCGCGCCGAGCTGGCGTTCGTCTCCAACGACGATTACGGAGTCGGGGACTCGGGAGGCTATATTCGTCCCAAAGATCGCGAAGATCCGCTGCAGCAACGCTTTTTTAATCGCACATTCGCGTCGGGCGATTATCCAGTTCGTCGTCAGTCGCTGGGGACTTATAGCTGGGCGATCATGTTGGTGCCGGAGCCTTCTCAGACTTCGATCAACCTCTCCACAAATGTGGCTCCTCCCTTTGACTCAGCGACGCAAGCAACAGTACAGCCAGAGACCGATCTATATGCGATGTCGACCATCATTTTTCACAACCGGGCCGGCGACATTCCGACAGAATTGGATTTTCCCACTTCGACCAGCTATGCCAGCGATCCGTCCCGGTACTCGTTGAACGAACGTGTGCTGAGCGTCATTCCTGGTTCGTTCATCAGCGGCGGCGGGACCACTGGCGAAATTCAAATTTCGTCGACTAACTCTGATTTATTAGATATGAAAACCGGCGATTGGATTTGTTTGACGCGGCGGATTGTATTGAGAAATTCAGGGGTCGATTACTACCAAGGGGATCTCGTCAAATGGTATCGCATCGTCGCGATGGATGAGATCGAAGAGAATACCTCCACAATGCCGGTCTCATACAATCTACGGTTATCGATTGATGGCCCGGATTGGTACAGCGCCGATCCTGATGGAACAACGGGCGCCGCAACTGACCTAGCGCCAGAGCAAGCCATCTACATGGAAAATGTAGTCGGCGTTTACGAACAAAAGGTCCGCTTGGAGACGGGCTCTCCTTGGACTCCTTAACTACTCGCGGCTTACTTTTCACCAAGACTTTTCCAACCAGCAATCGAAGTGGCCGGATTACGGTCGTTTGACAGAATAACGGCGACGCTTTGCGGGGGCTGGCGTCGTCATGCGAAAGCAAAAAGGTAATTCCCATGAATCGGAAGCAAACGCCCCGGCGCGGGGCTATCTTGCTCGTCGTCCTTAGCGTGCTCGTGCTGTTTGCGTTGGTCGGGGTCACGTTTGTCGTGACCGCCGCCCAATACAAACGCGCCGCCGACGCCGGACGTAACAATCTCACGCAAGCCGATGTGGCCCAACAAACCGCCGACTCGGTCGCATTGCAATTGCTGCGCGGACCGAAGGTCGGCACGCCCAGCGTGCTACTCGGCAGCGAGTTGCTGCGCGATCTCTATGGTCGTGAATCACGCCGCGGCGCGATTGTTACCGTCGCCAGCCAAGCAACGGACACGACAATCCCTGATGATTTTGTCGTGTTGACAGTGACGGCGGATCCTGGCTCGAACTTTGTTTCAGTCGATGGCTACTACAACAGCTGCCTTTTGACCTATCTCGACGGCAATCTCCGTTACCAAAGTCTCCGCATCGTTGGCTACGAGTCGACCGCGACCGACGGTTCCACCGCGCGGCTGATGGTCGAAAAGCCATCGAGCCTGAACATTTCGGCCAACAATTCGTTGCTGCCATTGGTAGGTGACACGATTTTGATCAACGGTCGGCCGTTTAGCGGAACGGGCTTCGGTTACGACGATACTTCGCCGACGGGAATGAAGTATGCGAATGGTGCGTCGCTTGATTTGAAATATCGCGATAACAACATCGGTATCGACATTCCGATCGCACTGGCGCCGAACTTCGCGGCTTACGCCGCGGATGGAAAGATCAAAGGGGCGACTTTGGCAGACGATCGATTTGTCGATGCTGGAGGGGCGGATGAACCGTGGGACGCGCCCGACTACCAGAACATGGCGCTGTCGTTTTATTTCAACAATGGAACGCCTGGCTCTTCGCAAGACGTGCTCCCTTCGTTCCATCGCCCAGACCTGATCGGCTATTGGATGTCGAGGTTGGCGAGAGAATGGACGGAATACAACGCGCTTATGGATCCGGTCAAGCAAGAAGCGATGTTTCTGCAGCCATTTGGCGAAGACGGGATCTTGGGAACGAGCGATGACGACGATATCGTCGACAAGAATGACTTTACGGACGATCACCGCCGCGCGATGGTGACTTTCAAGCGGCGAATCATTTTGCGCCCGTTAAAAGAGGACAATCCGAATTTTACGGGAAGCAATTCGCTGTATTGGACAACGATTACCAATACGCCGAGTTCGGTGATGAATCCAGCGACGATATCGCCTACGACGGAAATGCAATGGGACGTCGACAACGACAAAGACGGTATTCCCGACAGCATTTGGATTGATCCGGGTTTGCCGGTCGTCACCGATCAAGATGGTCGACGTTACAAGAAATTAGCGGCAATTTTAGTTCGCGATCAGGATGGAATGCTCAACCTGAATGCGGCTGGGTTCTTCAACGGGTTTGACTCGCTCGATCCGACGGCAAATACCTATACTCTGGCCACCACAACGCTAAGCAGCACCAATCCCATTCCGAACAGTCAGGCAACGCATGCCGCTGGCGCATCGGACGCGATCGGGCGGATCGTTGGACGCGGTTATGGCCCCGCTGATCTCAATCTACGCCCGCTCTTCGGCGCGAATGCGGAGGAGTTATACAAGATTCTAGATGCTCGCTATCGCGGCGTCGGCACGAACGTTTCCGGCTTACCCGGCGTCGACGGAACCGACCGGCAAGGGAATGATCGGCTGGAGCAGTATACGGAGATTGGCTTGCCAAACGCATGGGGTTCGTCGTTGATCGGCGAATCGTTTGGGAGTTATCCACTGATTGCAGACCGGGGCACTGTCTACACTGACTTCACTGGGCGTTCACGCACGGTCGATTTTCCAATTGCCTACAAGGGAAATCCGGCCATCACGGCAATGGGGTATCCAGGCATCACGAACGTGGTCGATGATCCGTACGAGTTGAACTTGGTGCGGCCGCAATCAAGCGACTCGCCATTCACGCCGGGGGATCTGGAAGCGATTGCTCGCTTTAACGACTATGACGGCAACTACTTGTCGAGCCGCATAAAGTCGCTGATGCCTATAATGTTGAACACTGTCGCCAACCGCGCTGCAGTGACTACCCAAAGCTTTAGTATGAAGACGTTGCCAGCGCCGCCGGTCCCCTTGGATTTGCGAGATAACTCGCCGACAAACTTGCTCAATATAGATCGCGGCGATGGTGCGATGCCAACCATCGTCGACCTTGCGCGTGAGCGAATCCTGCGTGCAATGCCTGCCGCTACGGAAGACGATCGACAACGGGTCCTACGTTCGGTACTTGCATTTGAGATTTTGCGAGGGGAGCCGATGGACGTGAACCGCTTATTCAATACGCCGCTGCAGACTGCTGGCGACGCGTTTAACAAGGACATAACGTTGCCGAATATCGGCACTAGTCCATTTACGTATACGCCGCGGTACTTGAACGATTTTACGAACGCGTATTTCACAAGCGGCGATGGACGGAACGTTCCGATGCGAACCTATTCGGGAATGGACGATAGAGAGTTCGAGCCGACTTTGCCGAAGCAACTGTACGCACGTCATCTGTTCTGCATGGCGCTGCTGCTGCATGATTCCGGTTTCGAATTCCCGATCTATGCCACAAACGAATCGATTTTGTCCCCCAAACGCCATGAGCTGACGGTGCGCCGCATTGCCCAATGGGCGATTAACGCTGTCGATTTTCGCGACAACGATGCGATCATGACGCCTTTTGAATATGACGTTAATCCGTGGGACGGCTGGGGGGTTGACGGCGACCTGCTGACCGACGAAGCGTCGATGGCTTACACCGACCGTCGCATTGTCTGGGGCGCTGAGCAGCCAGATTTGTTGATCACCGAGACTCTCAACACGCACGACACGCGGGTCCGCGATACGAAGTTCGACTCGTCTCTGGAAGATCTGGCTGACATGGATTCGGATGTCGACCAGTATCGCATTCCGGAAGCTTCGACCTTCATCGAACTTTACGCGACTCGCAACATGCCGGGCAACCATCAGAAATTGCCTGGCGAGTTGTACGATGTGAACACCGGCAGTCCCACTTACGGTCAATTGCAACTTGGAAAGCTTGCAGCCAATGACCCGAATGGTGCTCCGGTGTGGCGCATGGTCGTGACCAAATTTGACGCGGATACGAGCAAAAAAATGCTGGCTCGCGTTAATGGCGCCGCCGACAACATCAACTCGATGATGTTCCAGCCGAGCGATCCAGCTCCGTCTTCCGGTGCGGTTGACCCAGCGAAGTTCAACGTTTACAACGCCGGTCAGGCATCCGACGATGACCTGTTAATTGATCGAGTGATTTGGTTTACCAATGCCGCGTTGCCTTCGACGACCGACGACAAGGATCTGTCGTGGTTGGAGGACAAGTCGTTCAAGTTCCGCGGGACGAATCCGACGCTCGCTCCGAATCGCTACTTTTTGGCCGGACCACGGCCAACGACTTATTTCGGTTCGCGTCCGGATAACGGCGCTGGATCGGATCCGAGTCAGATTACGCGTCCCGGTTCGCATTTGCTGACATTGGGCGCTGGGACGCTGAATGTGACCTATTCGACCCCAGTGACCCCGGACGATGACTATCCGGCTGGTACGGGAGTGATAAAGCCGGTGACGACCGGAATTTTTACGGCGCTAACTCCATCCACTTGGATGAACGGAGTCGACCCAGATGAAATCGTCGCGATGGGAGCTTCTGCCGACGTCGGAATGAATATTTCCGCACCGATGCCGGAAGATGGAAATTTCTATCGGGAACCGATTGACCCGGATGGCGAGGCATTGCGACTGGGTCATTACAGCCAAGCCAATCCGTTCGACAAATTGACTTCCGGATTGACCGACTTTGTGCCTGGTTCGCCACTCGACAGCGTTTCAGGAATGCCGTTGGCAGACGCGAACGCCACCGAAACCGGGACTTACAACGACTTCAAGGGTTTGCTGCTGCAACGCCTAGCTGATCCGACTCGCCCTTACGATCCGGCCTACAATCCGTACATCACGGTCGACTGGACGTCGCTTGACCTTCAGGTTTATAACGGCGAGGACTCAAACGTGCGGGTCGAAAACCCGGATGACGACAGCAGTGAAGAGGACAATGCTATTTCATTCGGCTCGCTGCAGCGAGGCGTTCGGCTGTCAAATTCGTTTAGCGGCAACGCCGATGGCAACGTGCTCGGCTGGATTCAATCAGCAACGAACATCGCCGAGTTGGGCAACCGCGAGATTTCTAAGACTTCGGTCGAAGGACATACCGCTACATCCCCCGCAACGCCGATGGATACGACCCATTTTGTGAACACGGAGTATTTCCCCCGTGCACTAAAGCACACGCTGGGATATTTGAATCGCAGTTTAGGTTCGCCGATGAACAGCGGCAGCATCAACGCCGAGTACGTTGGCGCCCCCGGCGGAAACCCCAACGATATGCCATTCGGCTTGTTCTACTGGCCCGATAGCGCCTTCATGTCGGCGCATGATCTGATGTTAGTTCCGTCGAGCGCACCGCAGCGGCTGACGTTAGAGTACACGCTTTACAAGAACGATCCGGCGCTCAAGCAGTATGGGGACGACGCCAACTCCGGCGTCGAGCAAGCGAAAGATCATTACGGTCGATTCGGTGGCCTGATGAACTTCTACAGTTCGCGAAACCAACAAGGGTTGGGATCGATCGCTGATGAAATGCGTCGCGCCCACATGTATCGCATACTTGATTATCTGACGGTTCCGTCGCGATTTGTTGGTACGCAGAAGTACTACAATCCTGCCGACTATGCAGTGGGATCAAACGGTACGACCGATCTGAAGAATCACCTTCGCTTTCCGTTCAACAAACGGAGTGAGTTCCGCGATCCTGGCAAGGTGAATTTGAACACGATCGGCAGCGAACTGGTCTACAATGCGATCTTTGATCCTTCGTTCTTCCAGTCGACCGACGTCGGTTTTCCGACTTGGACTGACTTTCGTCAAAGCCGAGCCGGTAGTTCTGGTGGCAATCGCTACAACTCCTCTGCACGGGACTTCCCGTCGTGGTTCGCAAATCCGTTCCGACCGGCGGCAGCCGCTAGCATGATGCCGCGACTAGATCCGGCCGGAATGAGCGATCCTGATTACAATCAGGTGATGCGAGTTTCTGCCGTCGATGCGACCCCGCTTCGCTCGAAAAAGCTGTTCGTCAGTTCCAGCGGCGCGTCGTCGACTGTGAACAGCGGTGATGCGGACGATCCACTGTTTGAAGTGCAAGCGTCAACCGCAAGCACCCGTTACACTGACACCACGGTCAGCGCTGCGAATCGCCTGCAGGGGATTCGTCGTCTGGATAACCTCACTACCACCCAGTCAAACGTTTACGCCGTGTGGATCACGCTGGGTTACTTTGAAGTTCAGCCAACGACCATCAGTGCGGTGCATCCCGATGGTTGGCAGCTGGGGCAAGAGCTGGGAAGCGATACCGGCGAGATCACGCGGAATCGTTCGTTCTACTTGATTGATCGTTCGATTCCGGTCGGGTACGAGCCGGGCGAAGATCACAATGTGGAAGATGCGATTTTGCTAAAACGACGCATTGACTAGCCCGCTGCATGACAAGCTAGGATCTGAAAACAGGACTGCCGTTCCGCGAGGGACGGCAGTTTTTTTGTCGGCGACTTGCCTGGCGTAGGCAGCCCGCAGGCGAAGCCGCAACTGCTTGGTGGGGGCCCCTGACTGGGTGTTGCGTCTTGATCGCCTTTCGGCCGCCAGCCAACGCCGCACAGCAGCGGGACTCTTCGTACGCCGCAGAGATGTAACACCTATCAATCAAGTCCGATGATTGAGCATCGGAGCCAAACACAGGCTCACCAGACAGGACAAAGCAGCGCGACGAAAAAAAATGAGAGCTGTCCGGTCCGCTCTGGTGAAGTGCAGGGGAGGGAAGCGTGGCGGCTGGTTCGACGGAGGTTATGCCGGCATTGCGCAGCTTGCGTGAATTGCCTTGCCAAAGGGGTTGCACATTAGCGACAATCCGCAGCGGTGGGTGAGATAGGGAGAATGACGCGCAAGTAGTGATCTATACGTTACTTAAGTGCAAATTTGCCGGTACCGGTGAAACGATTGTGCGGAGGCTTGGCGTGAATTTTTTGCACTTTAGCTCAAAGGCGGTGATTCTACCGTTGATTTCAATGGCGGAGTAATGCACATTATGTAGGTGAGCCTTTTTTCCCGTTGGAGCTATCGCTCACCCACGGCGAATCGATTGTTCGCCTTTAATCTGCAGGAGCTTGTCGATGAAATTCTCCTTTCGTCTCGCGGAAATTTTGAATCACTCTCCCGACCCTAAAAAGCGGCCGGGGACGATCAAGGCGATTTGCGACTACACGGGACTTGATCGCCATCAGGTCTCATCCCTATTAAAGAACGAAGCGAAGTATATTCCGCTGTCAGCGCTGTCGCAGTTGTGCGACTTCCTGATCAAGCATGGATATGCCGACGCTGGACAACTGCCAGGCTCGTTATTTTCGGTCGAGCCAGAGAACTTTTGGGAATTGCTGGCTCGTCGCCGCCGCATCGAGATGTGCTTGGGCGTGCGTGCTGACGAAAACTGGCCCGAAGGCGCCTGGGTGGTTGCGTCTGACACGATCTTGCAGGGAGAGTTGCTGACTGGCATTTCGACGCTGGGCGGAACGGCCAAATACCATCGCCACGATGGGCCGCCAGAGCCGGTGATGCTGAACGAGATGGGCGAGCAGATTTTTGACGCGCCGATTCCGCAGCCAGAAGACTTGTTTCAAACGCTGGTCTGGGCGCCGGGTCAGGCCGACAACGAAGAAGTGCATGCTCGCGCCAACGAGGTTTACCAAAACTTCCACGCCGCCCAAGGTGACAAGGCGCTGATCTGTTTGGGGAGTATCCGCAGCAATCCGGTCGTTGAGATTTCGATGGCCAGCATTTTTAACTGCGAACCGTACATCAGCCAGGACGAAGTCGAAAAGCCCAGCGATCGGGCTGTGCCGATTTATCTTCGACATCGAGAAAAGAACGTCGAGCATCCAGAGTCATGCAGCGGCGGCAATCGGTTGTCGAAGTCCGAAACGCCGGAGACGCCGGGCTTCTATTACGAGACGGCCGACGGCTCGTGGAAGTGCGCCAAATGGGACGAAACCACTTGGGAACCGGCCTACGTGCTATACGCCTACCATGAATCGCAGGGACGGCTTGAAATGTCGTTGGGCGGTTACTCGGGCCGCGGCACGCGACTGCTGGCCAAGACGCTTTCGAGCCGCCCCGAAGAACTGTGGCCCCCGGTTTACACCACCGGCGGCGTCCAGATCGGCGCCTACATCGTGCAGTACGAATTGAAGAAGCAAAAGAAGAATCGCAGCGTGCTAACCGCCGACTACTCGGCGACAACCAAAGTGATTCCGATCGATCCAGAAGTGATCCACCGCCGAATTCACGGCTAATTGCCGTCGATTGAACAGAGGATACCCAACGGATCGTCGAGCTTTCGACGATCCGTTTTCGCTGGGCTACGCGTCAATTTCGCGGATGACCAGATTGCGGATTTCGGTCATATCCTCGATGGCGAAGCGAATCCCTTCGCGTCCCAGGCCGCTGTTCTTGACACCCCCGTACGGCATGTGATCGACGCGCCACGAAGGAACGTCGCCGATGATCACGCCGCCGACTTCCATCTGATCCCAAGCGGCGAGGATCTTGTAGATATCGCGGGTAAAAATCCCGACTTGCAGCCCATATTGGCTGTCGTTGGCGATCTGCAGGGCTTCGTTAAAATCGTCAAACGGGGCGAGAATCGCAACCGGACCAAAGACCTCGTCGCAGGCAAGCGGCTGATCGGTCGGAACCTGCTCGAGCAGCGACGCTTCGACCATCGCGCCTTGGCGCTGGCCGCCGATTAGTAATTTGGCGCCGGCTTGAACTGCGTTGTTGATCCAGGTCTCGACACGCTCGGCCTCGCTTTCAGAGATCATTGGCCCGATGAAGGTATCTTTGGCTTGGGGGTCGCCTGATTTAAGTTTGGCGGTTGCGGCAATTAGTTTTGACTTCAACGCGTCATAGATATCGCGATGCGCCAAGATGCGTTGAACGCTGATGCAGCTTTGGCCTGATTGATAAAAGGCGCCGATGATCAAGCGTTCGACCGTATCGTCTAGATTGGCGTCCGCGTCGACAATACAAGCCGCATTGCCGCCAAGTTCGAGCACCACTTTTTTGGCGCCTGCCTGAGATTTCAGTTTCCAACCCACCTCTGGCGAACCGGTGAAGCTGAGCAACTTCAGCCGGGGATCGGTGGTAAACAGTTCGGCCCCATCCCGACGACAGGGCAAGATCGAGAAGGCACCTGGGGGGAGATCGGTTTCGGCCAAGACTTCTCCGATAATCAGCGCGCCAAGCGGGGTCAGACTGGCCGGCTTCAATACAAAGGGGCAACCGGCGGCGATTGCTGGGGCAATTTTGTGGGCAGCCAGATTGAGTGGAAAGTTGAATGGAGAAATGAACGAGCAGGCTCCAATCGGCACGCGTCGCCACATGCCGCGGTAGTTGGCGGCCCGGGCCGAGATGTCGAGCGGCATCACTTCGCCGGTGATTCGCGTCGCTTCTTCGGCCGCGATTCGAAAGGTATCGATCAAGCGGGTGACTTCGCCTTGACTGTCGCGAATCGGCTTGCCGGCTTCTACGCAGAGAGTCTCGGCCAGTTCGTCCTGAAGCTCTGTGAATCGCGTGACGCAATGTTGTAAGACATCTTGCCGCTGGTAGGCTTTGAGTTGCGACATGGGACGTGCGGCGGCGGCCGCGGCCGCAATCGCTTGCTCAATCAACTGCGGAGAAGCCAGTGGAACACGCGCAGCGATTTCGCCTGAGTACTTGTCATAAACATCGAGGTCAAGATTGGGCTGCTGGGATTTGCCGGCAAAAAGCAGCGGATAGGTTTGACGCATCGGATCTTCCCAGGCGAAAGTGACAAGAAAATTCTAGGGGAACGCGCTCAAAATATAGCGAATTGTTCGATTTTGAGAACCTTCCGGCGATTCCGCGGGACAAACCACTGGAGAGAGGGCGTCCCGGCGTACTACACTAGAGCAGGGCCGTGGATGCGAACTCCGGGGCGGTTTTTCTTCTCTTCATTCCGATGACGATTTCGCGCATGGTGAGCACCATCGACCCGATCGATTCGCGATTGAAGATCGTGACTCCAGAGAATATCGCGTTCTACTACCAGGCTGCCGGTCCTTTTCGTCGGCTGGCCGCTTTTCTGATTGATTTCGCGATCCGCGTCTCGGTTTACGTGACGCTGCTGATCGTGCTTGTCTGCACTGGGGTGTTAGACCGTTTTGGGGCGATGGCCGAACTCGGCAATGCGATCGCTTTTTTGGCGTTGTTTATCATCGATTGGTTTTACGGTGCATTATTTGAGACATATTGGAACGGCCAGACGCCAGGGAAACGCGCGTTGTCGATTCGGGCCGTGACCGTTGATGGAGAGCCGATCAACGCATTGCAGGCATTTGGCCGCAATCTGTTTCGCTATGCCGATATGTTGCCGCTAGCGCCGTTTCCGTTTGAGTGGATGCGCGAAGGGCTAGGTTTTCCCGGTCCCTGGTTGCCAACCTTTTTGATTGGGCTGATCGTTCCGACGCTCAATCCGAGATTTCAACGCTTGGGAGATTTGCTGGTCGCGACCATGGTGGTGATCGAAGACCGCAGCTGGCTGATGAAAATTGCCAAGATTGAAGACGATCGGGCACGACAGTTGGCCGATTACATCCCCCCCAACTTTGTCGCCGGTCCAAGTCTCTGCAAAGCGGTTGCGACCTATGTCGAACGTCGTCGGTTCTTTACGACGGCACGCCGGCGCGAGATCGCAAGACATCTGGCCGAGCCGATGCTCAAGCAATTTAACTTACCGGCCGACACTAGTTACGACTTGATGTTGTGTGCGTTGTACTATCGCACCTTCTTGTCGGATACTTCAGAGGATCGCACATCGGCCGATTCGCCGATTTACGCAGGCGGACCTCCAGCCAACGCGACGATACAACCGACGACGACTGAAACTACGACTTTCACCAATACCGAATTGCTGAACCGATAAAGGGACGCGTGTGAAGGTTGCCGAACTCATCGAACGTCGTCGCCGCAACTGGCAAGAGCTGGAAGTGCTATGCACGTCGATGGAAATGCGCCGCAAGAAAAAGTTAGGAGCCCGGGCGATCTCGCGATTTGCGGCGCTGTATCGCGCCGCCTGCGCGGATTTGGCGCTGGCCGATTCGTATCAATTGCCCCCTAACATTGTGGAATATCTTCATCAGCTAGTTGGTCGCGCCCACAACCAGCTGTATCGCAGTCGCAAGATCGATTGGACCAGTCTGTTTTACCAGTTGTTTATCACGACGCCGCAGCATATTTTTGTCGACCGTTGCGTGCATCTTTGCTTCTTTCTCTTCTTCGGCTTCTTTCTGCTGTCGTGGTATGTTGGCGCCCATCCGGCGATCTATCCCGGATTTACCAACGAGATCATCGGCAGTGAGAGCCTAGAGGGGATGGTCGACATGCACCGCCACTCAGTAGGCAATCGGTCGGTCTCTCCTTCCGGCGCGACATTTTATGTTCAGCACAACACTTCGATCGGGCTGCAATGTTTTGCGACGGGCATCACGGTGATCGGCGGAATCGGAACATTGATGTTCAATGCTACCTATTTGGGCGCAGTGTTTGGATACATGTCCAGCCCTGTCGTGCCGGAAGATGTGCGTGACAACTTCTTTGAATTTGTGTTGGCGCACGGGCCGTTCGAGCTGACCGCAATCGCTTTGGCGGCCGGCGCCGGACTCCGGTTGGGGATGGCGATCATCTCTCCACGGCATTGGAAGAACACGCTGGAAGAAGGAGAAGATCCAGAGCCCGGCGATGACTTGTTCGCCAAAGCAAAATTGATCGCGTTCCGTCGGTTTGACTCGTTAACAATCGCCGCGCGTCGCAGCTTGCCAATCATGGGAGCATCGGCAACTTTGTTTTGCTTGGCGGCGATGATCGAAGCCTGGATTTCGCCTTCGGCGTTGCCGTTTGAGATGAAGGTTTTCATCTCGATCTTCTGCAGTTTTCTGTTGATGATCTATTTTGTGGTGCTCGGCTTTCCGCGAGGAGAACCAAGTGCAGCTTGATAAAACTCAAATCGTGATCCGTGAGCGTGGATTGCTCGAACTGTTCGACTTGGCGCTGCTAGTTTCCAAACGCTTCGCAGCGCGGATCTTGGTGACGACTGCGGCCATCGCGCTGCCGTTTATGTTGATCAATGTCCTTCTGTTATGGAATCTACGTCCTGACTTGCCCACGGATGTAACCAAGGGGCAATACGGGCTTCTGATGGTGATCTTGATCTATCTCGAAGCTCCGTTGGCGACAGCGCTGGTGACGTTGATGCTGGGGGATGCCATGTTTCATGACAAACCTGACTGGCGGCGTATGCTGTCGGCGCCGTTTGCACTGATTCCCCGCATGTTTTGGCTGGTCGCGATGTTACGGGGAGTCGTACCAGGGATGGGATTGGTCTATCTGTGTACGCTGGATGATGGGGAAGCGGCAGGTTTTTTTCTGTTTTTGGTGATTGCCTACGCAACGATCTTGCGAGGGGTTCGTCCGTTTTTAAACGAGATCATTCTGCTCGAACGAAACCCGGTTTATGCCAAAGACGCCAACACGATGACGGTTGGGCGACGTAGCGGCGCTTTGCACAATCCCAACTTTGGCGATATGGTGATTCGCGCCATGGCGTCGACTTTGGCGATCCCGTTGGCGGCGGCCATTTGCATAAATATCTGGGCAATTCGAGGCTATCTCTTCGGCATGTGGAGTTGGGACTCGTTCATGTTGGATTTGCTACTGCCTGTTTCGCTGTGGTTGGTGGCGGCGTACATGACGGTCGCGCGATTTTTGAGCTATCTCGATCTCCGCATTCGCCGCGAAGGTTGGGAAGTGGAACTGGTCGTGCGAGCCGAAGCGAATCGCTGGAAAGGAGTCGTCGCATGAACCTCTGCAAACCATGTACGCGACTCGCTCTGATCGTATCCCTCTGCACGCTTGCTACCTGTTGGGAGCTCTCTGTCGCCGGCGCACAGGAATGGTGGGATGATCAAGGACCAAGCGGCTATGTCGAAGATCCGGTGGCGACAACTCAAGAAGAGTTGGCGCAGCTACCGGCCGCCGCTTGGTATGACGCCGAGAAAGATGAACTGGCACGTGTTCCAGTGACTCCTCCGCAAGGCAACGAATATCGCCCTGCTGCGCCGTCACCTGCCGGCAAATCGGCCAATTGGAATTGGTGGCCAGACTTTTCCTGGATAGGCGCGTTGTTCGACGGCATTTGGTCGTTGGGTGCGATCATGATTTATACCTTGGTGCTGGTCGCGTTGGGGGTGATAGGTTATTTCATCTATCGCTACCTCGAAGAGGCTGAGCTAAAAAATATTGGTGAGCAGGGGCAGAAACGCCGTGAAACGCCGGATGTGACCTCCCAAGTGGATCGATTAGAAAGTTTGCCCTTTCAAGTGAAGCGACCTGACTCAGATCTGCTGGCCGAAGCGCAACGTTGCTACGACAACGGCGACTACAACGAGGCGATCGTCTATCTCTTTAGCTACGAACTCGTAGAGCTCGACAAGAGCCAAATCATTCGCTTGTCGAAAGGAAAAACGAACGGCCAGTATTTGCGGGAGATTCGCAAAAATCTCGCGGTGCAGGAGATCTTGGAAGTGACGATGCGCGCGTTTGAAGAGGTTTTCTTTGGTCAGCAGAATCTATCGCGATCAAGTTTTGAACGTTGCTGGCAGCAGTTGGGGCCGTTTCGACAACAGCTGAGCGGAGTCGTTCGATGAAGTCGATCGTTTTCTACCACTTGCTTTTGCTAACGTGCATGCTGCTTTGCGCCGCCGCAGGCTGCACTTCGGGAGAAGTTAAAATCCCCAGCGCTTACGGCGCACGCAACGGCTATCAAACAACGGCCAGCGTGAATGGAACGCACGTCTTGGGTGAGTTGTTTCGCCAGGCCGGGTATACCGTTCGTTCAACAGAGCGTTTGTCGCCGCGCATCCAGGAGAGCGACGTTATTGTCTGGGCTCCCGATACGTTTAACGCGCCAAGCAAAGAAGCACAGACCTATTTGGAAGATTGGCTGATGTCTGGCTCCGGGCGAACGTTGATCTATATCGATCGTGATTATGACGCGGCGATCGAGTATTGGAACGCAATGCAGCAGAACGCTTCGCCAGCAGACCAGTGGGTCGCCCAGCGTGAGCAGGGAATGGCGATCCACGATTTTGCAAAGCGATCCGCCGAGTCGAGTGAAGAGTTCGACTGCGACTGGTACTCGGTGAAGCGAGACTTGCCGATCCGGCGACCGAAGCAACTCGCAGGTAATTGGGCTGAATTGATTGACGCAGCTCAAACAAACATTGTGCTCCGTTCTCGCATTTCGCTGCCAGCGGATTGGGAAAGCGAGGATTTGCCGAATCTCGCGGATCGATTTCCGGAGAGCGAAATCTTGTTGTCGACCGCCGACGGTAAAGATCCGATCGTTATTCGCTACTCGGAAGCGGACGATGCCGGCATGCAACTGATCTTGGTTAGTAACGGCTCGTTTTTGCTGAATCAGCCGCTGGTCAATCACGAGCATCGCAAATTGGCGGCCGCGCTGGTGCAAGAATGCGGCTATGGAAAGACGGTTACCTTTTTGGAAACCAACGAAGCTGGCGTCAAGATCGTTAACTCCAGCGACACTGCTCAGGGACGCTCTGGCTGGGAGTGGTTGACCGTCTGGCCGATCAGTGCGTTGGGAATGCATATCGGCCTGTTGCTGATTGTCTTTTGCTTCGCTTCGTTCCCGATCTTTGGACGACCAAAACAGCTGCCGGAGGCCCGATCTTCCGACTTTGAAAAACATATCGGCGCGCTCGGCGAATTGCTGGAAGCGACCGACGACTACGATTACGCTCAATTGCGCGTACGCCAATATCAGCAGATCGCGCGCGGCGAGACCGTCTATCGACGCGTCGGTCGCGCGCGTGTTAAGCCTTAGCCTTGCCGTTTGTCCCCTCCTGGGAGCCTTGATTCGCAACGATGAGTTCGCCAACCTCCGATACAATCGAGTTCGCTTGTTCCGCTTGCCAGAAAATTCTGCGCGTCCCGAGTTCTGCGGCCGGCAAAAAAGCGAAGTGCCCTGACTGCGGCTCAGTACAAATCATCCCTGCAGATAGCGCCGCCGACGACGCGTCCGCCGAATCAAAATTCGAGATGCCGTCCGCTGCGCACACTGCGCCTTCGACGGCCGCCAAGTCAGAAGTCGGCGCGTTTCGCTCGACTATAGATCGACACCATGCCGAAGAAGGAAGCGATACGCGGACGCGTCAGCTATTCAAAAAGATCACCAAGGAAGTCAGCAAAATCTATGTTGGCCAAGACGAACTAGTCTTGGGAACGTTGACAGCACTGTTCTCTAGCGGTCACGTCTTGATTGAAAGCGCGCCGGGATTGGGGAAGACGCTGTTTGTTCGTACGTTGGGGCGCGTGCTGGGGTGTCAGTTTGGTCGCGTGCAGTTTACCGCCGACTTGATGCCGTCTGATATTACCGGTGCGCCAATCTTCGACATGAAGACCAACGAATTCCGTTTTCGACCAGGTCCCATTTTCACGCAATTGTTGTTGGCGGACGAAATCAATCGCTCGCCTGCCAAGACGCACGCGGCTCTTTTAGAAATCATGCAAGAGTTTCGCGTGACGATCGACGGAACCAGTCACAAGATTGATCGCCCATTTTTGGTTTTGGCGACGCAAAACCCGATCGAATCGGAAGGAACGTACAATCTGCCTGAGGCGCAGTTGGACCGGTTTATGTTCAAGCTCAAGTTGAACTATCCGGAGATCGAGGAAGAGGCCGAAATCTTGCGGATGCACAGTCGCCAAGAGGATATCAATCGCCGCTTGGAAGAAGAACTGGAAGTGGTCTCTTCGCCGCAAGAAATTTTAGAAATTACCCAGCTCAATAGCGAAGTGATCGTGGACGATAAGTTGATCGACTATATCAACAAGATCGTCCGTCTGACGCGCGAATGGCCGCAGTTTCACATGGGAGCATCCACTCGCGCCGGGATTACGCTGATGCAAGGCGCGCGGACTTTGGCGGCATTCAGTGGGCGCAACTATGCGGTGCCGGATGACGTCGTGCAGATCGCGATTCCTACATTACGGCATCGCGTGATCTTGTCGGCCGAAGCGGAAGTCGAGGGACATGACGTCGATGATTTGTTGACCGAGCTGATTCGGACCGTGGAGGTTCCGCGGCTGTGAATTTCGTGAACCAGTTGATGCAATCCGAGCTGGCGATCATGCTGTTTGCGCAGTCGCAAGCTCCAGGGATCTGGCAGACCATCTTGACGGAGTTGGGGCTGAAGTCCGAACAACTCACGGCGATGCCGCTGTTGATGTTCTTGCTGTTTGCAATTCCGTTGTTGATTTTGGCCTATATCTGGCGCGTCTATCCGACGCGGTGGGCTGCGTGTTTGTTTGCGCTGCCGCTGCTTATTTCGTTTGGCGTATTGTTTCATACGGATGCTCTTCTCTACGTCTTGGTCATTGATGCGGCAATCTTGTGTTTTCTCGGATACGACTTGACGCGGCTCCCCAAGGCGAAGCATCTTTCGGCAGAGCGGGAGACGTTGCGAATCGCATCGCTACAAAAAAAACATCGTGTTACGCTTTTGATAGAAAATCACGGCGCACGGCGTTTGAAGATCTCAGTGCGGGACGATTTGCCGCAACAGTTTTTGGCGACTCCAGAAGAGTTTCGCGTTGATATCGCGCCGCGCAGTCGCGCGACGGTCCATTATGAGTTTGAGCCAAGTCAACGCGGCGCGTTCAATTTGGACTGCATCTATCTCCAGGTTGAAAGTACCTTCGGCTTTTGGCGAAAGTATATTTCAAGCCCCTGCGAAACGGTGGTGAAAGTCTACCCCGACATGAAGCAATTGTCGGAATATGCGATTCTGGCGCGGACCAATCGACTTAGTTTGATGGGGGTGCGCCGCACGCGTCGCGTGGGCCAAGATCATGATTTTGAGCGTCTCCGCGACTATACGCTGGACGATAACTACAAACATATCGATTGGCGCTCAACCGCCAGACGACGTCGCTTGACGGTGCGAGAATTTCAGAGTAGCCAATCGCAGCGGATCATCTTTTTGATTGACTGCGGTCGGATGATGACCAACGAGGCCGATGGTATTAGTCTGCTCGATCACTCGCTCAACGCGATGTTGATGATGAGCTATGTCGCGCTGCGGCAAGGGGATTCGGTCGGCGCGATCTGCTTTTCCAATGAGGTGCTTTCGTACGTTCCGCCTCGCAGCGGATCGAACCAGATGAACCACCTGTTGCACGCATCGTACGATCGCTTTCCACAGTTGGTCGAATCCCGATACGATGCGGCGTTTATGTATTTAAGAGCCCATTGCCAGAAGCGTTCGCTGGTCGTGATGATTTCTAATGTGATCGACGAAGTCAACGCGCATCAGATCGAGCAATACCTGGGCACGATTGTTGGGCGGCATCTACCGCTAGGGATCTTACTGCGTGATCATCGCATTTTTGACGCCGCCGATACCGAGAAGTTATACGGGCGCAGTCTGTTTGAAGCGGCCGCCGCAGCCGAAATTTTGACTTGGCGACACCAAGTATTGACCGACCTGGCCCATCGCGGCGTGATGGCGATGGATGTTTTTCCGGAGGATCTGACCGCGAATTTGGTCAACCAGTATCTGGAAATTAAAGCTCGCCATTTACTGTAAAGCATGAGTCGATCAGCACCGCTGCGGCATTATTTGGCAAGCACGGCCTGCCCCTCGCGCCAGTTGTCTAGTTTCTCTTGGGCGTGCGGAATTAGTTTACAAGAGTTTTCGTAGTAGACTTTTTTCAGCACTTCGTCGGGGAGACCAATGCCGTAGATGCGCCAAAAGCCTTGCGGTGGAAAAGGCTTTTCAGAATAGGGAATGTACTCGTCATACGTTTCCAAAAAACGCCAGTAGTAAGTTAGTCGTAGCTCGGGCCAGGGCCCGTCGGTTCCGAATAAGATGCGATCGGCGTGTTTGATAAAGAAGGCGCGCGAGGTGTAAGGTTGTCGTCCTAACTCGCTGATGCGCGACGACGGCTCGATGTAAAGATTGGGATACGTTTCTAGCCACTTGTCGACTGTGGCTAGATCTTCAGAGTTATTCGCAAAGTGGGCGCCGATAAAGTTGGTTTGGGGATGCCGCGCAATAACGCGATTGCGGGCCTCCAGCAGGGCGGCGCGACTCGGGAATTTGTCGGCCGGAAAATGCCAATCGGGATGACGATGCAGTTCTTCCCAGCGTTCGTTGGTTTCGTCGATCGGGTCAAAGAAAGCGGCCGGATCGGCGGTATGAATGATGACCGGCAAGCCAAGTTCGCCGCAGGCCTGCCAAATGGGATCCCAGCGGGGATCGTCAATTTTCAGCAGCGATCCATCGGCATCTTTGTAGCCAAGGCCAAATTGCTTGAAGATCTTTAGGCCGCTGGCGCCCTGTTGTTTGACCTCCGCCAGCGCCAGCGCCATGCGGCGACCAAAGTCAGGTCGCTGACAATCCCAGGTCTCTGGTTTCTCGGGATCGCCGGTTCCTTGCCAATCGATGTTGGCGTAGATCAAAAACCGGTTGGGATATTTCGTCCAAAGATAGGCGGCATGCTCGTCAAACTCATCTCCCAAGCGGCCATCGAGACTAACGCAGATCGCAATCTGTTGTTGGTCCATGACGGCGACAAAATCGTCCAGTTGCTCTAGCGAACCTCGTAGGCGATAGCGGAAATGCGTATGCGCGTCGATCACCGGATACTTGGCTTGCTGTAGCTTGGTCTCGGCGACCTTTAATTTAGGCGCGGGGAAGAATTGGTCGAGCGCCAAATTTCGCCCGTCGCGCCCATCAAGCGTCGCCGGCTCAATCCCGGAGTCTTGCCCCCAGGCCGATGGTGCGGGAAGTAGCAAGAGTAAGAAGAGAACGTATTTTGCAGGACGCATGACTTTCTTTCGCGAGAATCTTCGATCGAAGCGAGACGCAACCTTGGATGCAAAGCTTGCCTGCTAAGTTACGCAAATCGCGTATTCTGATTCTAACCAAAGCGCAAAGTCGATATCGACCGCTGGACGACGTTAGCGAATAGGGATCGGGCGACTGATCGTAACATGGTCCTCTTCGCCGGGAACATGAGGCCAAGGTACATCGGAAGGACGCAGGCAGATCGGACAGATCCCAATGCTTCCGACGGGGCCTCCGTTGATTGGATAATCGCCAGATCCACCGTTACCGGAGTCCTCGCCGGAGTTGGGTGGATCGGCAAGCACATTGCCCAAATCGCTTCCATCTCCTCCCAACAAAAGGTCCAGCTGATCGTCGGCAGGGTTGAGCATTGTCAACTCTGCTAAGAGTTGATGTTCGTTCTGCTGCGACCAGAACGAGACATGTCCATCCGCATACAAAAAGAACGAGCCGAGAACGTGACTGCTCGAGAAAGCGGAGTGATCGTCGGCGTTGATTGGCTGGTGAGAACTGCCAACCACGTGAGCGAGGTATTCTGCATGGCCGAATCCAATGCCGGTCCACGTAGCGCGGGCAGAGCCAGTCGTTTGCTGGGAGCGACGTTCGCCTGCCAGAATTGTGTTGCTAGTGCCGCGGATAAAATCACGCAGCTTCGTTTCGCTATTGTGATGAAACGGTCCGTGAAAAGGCTTGCCGGTAAAGCGGCGTTTGGCGCCGGAGTAACCGCTGGATGTTGACAACGGCGCCGGTCCAAAGTTGGCGACATAGTGCGACGCAGGAAGCGAAAACGCCGTGCCGCCACCATATTCGAATTGAAGATCCAGAGACGAGGGATCGCTGGGACAAGAGAAGGTCGTGATCGTTTGTTGACGACTTGCGTCATTAATTTCGTGCAGCATCGGCCAGTCGAGCGCCACGCGATCAGCGATCGCACCTTGCTCTAGTTGCGAGAGCAAGTGGGCGGCCCAACCCCAGCCGGTCAGCCCAAAGACTTCTTCATCTCCTGACATCGTGACGCCGATCCAACCCGGCGGCAGGCGATTTTCGGCGTCATGAAACAGCTGTGAGGCGATCCCGATCTGTCGCAGGTTGTTTTGGCAATGCGCTCGGCGAGAGGCCTCACGAGCTTGTTGAACGGCTGGGATTAGCAGAGCAACCATCGCGCCGATGATCGCAATGACGACCAGCAGTTCCACCAGCGTAAAACCGAGCGGCGAACGCTGCACTTTGATGGAGTTGTTGGTTCGCATGCAATTGCCATCTATCGGAAGGAAAACGGTATTTCTCGGAGGACGTTCCCTCGATTCTCGCTCAGGTCCAATTCAATTGCAATAAGTTTGCAGTATCAATTCATGCATAAAAAGGAGTTGAAAAATTCAAAAAAAGCGGCAATCGGTTTTGGCCTAGCCGAGTTGACTGCACCCTAGGCGGCAAAGGAGACTAGAGAGTGGTAAACATTCGTCGCTGGAGCACCCATGTTTAAGATTCATTCCGCCAAGCCGGCTGATGCGGGCGAGATTGCTGCGCTGATTCATACTTCCACCAATAGTTGGTATCAGTCGCATGGCCGCGAAAAAATTTTTCTAGGGCCTCAGGAAGATTGTTTGCTGTTTCCGGAAGTGTATGAAGATCTCGATCCCGGTTGCTGCTTGGTGGCGCACAGCGAAGCGGATGGCAGCTTGATCGGCTCTTGTTTCTACCATCCCCGCAAGACGCATATCTCGCTGGGCATCATGAATGCGTCGAGCCAATTCGCTGGCGCCGGGATCGCCAGTGCGCTGTTGGATGATATTATTGGTCTCGCCGAAGATCGCGAGATGCCGGTCCGGCTGGTATCGAGCGCGATGAATCTCGACTCGTTTTCACTCTACAGCCGACGCTTCTTTCATCCCTATGCCGTCTATCAGGATATGTTTTTTCGCGTTCCAGAAGAGGGAGGGCTGAGCCTGATTGACTTACCGACCGAACGTGTTCGCCCTGCCACGTTAGCGGATGTGAAAGAGATCGATCAGCTAGAGCAAGAGATCTGGCGGACATCGCGCGAAGGAGACTGGCGCTACATGATCGAGAATGCTCGCGGCTATTGGCATTGTTCCGTGATTGAGCGAAAAGGGAAAATCACCGGGGCCATGGCCTCGATCGGACATCCAGCGAGCAATATGATCGGTCCCGGCGTCGGCGCCAGCGCGACCGAGATGGCCGCGCTGATTTTGACCGAACTGAACCAGTATCCAGGCAAGACGCCGGTGGCGTTGATCCCTAGCAACAACGCAAAATTGGTTGCGATGATGTACGCGCTAGGCGGACGTAATTGTGAACTTCACCTAGCCCAGGCGTTTGACGAGACTCCGGTCATTGACGGCATCGTCATGCCGACGTTCATGCCGGAGACTTGTTAGGCGATGTTACTTCTCGAAGCAGTATAGGTCTTTTAGGCTTCGCAAATACAGCGAATCGCCGACGGCGGCCGGCGAAGCTTGGAATCCGTCAGGTAGCGAACTTTCGGCGACTATTTCAAACTCATCACTCGCTTTGAAGACAGTGATCTTGCCGCTTTCATCAAAGCAATAAAGATTGCCCCCGGCGGCGAACAGCGAAGCGCGATAGTTGCCGCCGATCCGCTTTTGCCAAATTTGTTCGCCGGTCAGCGCATCAACGCAGGTGGCGATCCCTTTGTCGTCGACGATAAACATGCGATCGTCCAAAATGACTTGCGACGGACGATAAGGAGCCCCTTTGGACATTCCCCACACGATGGCGCTATCCGCGATTTGACCACGCCCTGATGGATCCATTGCGAACAACTTGCGATCGCCGTCGCCGCCGGTGATGTATACCAGACCGTGCTTATAGAGCGGACGCGGAGCGGCGTTCATACCGCCGTGTTTGACTCGCCATAGTTCAGCGCCGGTTTCTGGATCGTAGCAGATCGTGTCGGTTGCGCTAGGCATCACCAGTTGGCGTTGGCCTTCGTGTTCAAACAAGCAGGCTGTGCTGTACGCTTTTTTGCGGTCGCCGTTGTCGGTGCCGTAGTCAATGTTGCGATCTTGCTTCCAAACGGTTTTGCCTGTCTGTTTGTCAAGCGCGACTGCGTATTGCAAATCGTAGCCGTCAAAAGCGACGTACAAGTTATGCTCGTCGATAATCGGAGACGACCCTGGCCCGCGCCAATGATCACACGGCAGGTCACGTCGCTCCCAGATTGTCGCCCCGGTCTCTGTATCAAGACATGCGGTGCCAAAGCTGCCGTAGTGGACGTAGATACGTCCCGCTTCGATCGCGGGAGTACAGGATGCGTAACTATTGCTGACTTCTTTCTCTTGAGGGCTCTCGGTCGTAAAGACGACGCGATCGATCAAGATTTCGCCGGTATGGCGATTGAGCGCGAGTACGGACTGTTGTTTGCCATCCTCGGTGGCCGTGGTCACCCAGATCTGATCTCCCCAAACGACCGGCGAAGACCAGCCGCGGTCGTGGATGGCGGTCTTCCATTTCAGAACTTGGGGATCGCTGAAATCAACAGGTAAATGTTCGCTGTTGGCGACGCCGTCCCCGTTTGGACCACGAAATTCTGGCCAATTGTCCCCTGCATGCGCCGCGGAAAAGGAAAGGAAAATCAAAAGTAGGGAAAACAGGCGGGACATGAATCGACTCCGTCGAGTGAGGCTTAAGGGGGGAAGATCCATTATGCGTCTTCCGGGGGCCGGGTCAACGAATTTCGTCGGTAACCCGCGGCCTACGAAAATCGGGGTTTTCCCATTAGAATGGGCCCACCACCTTAGCCGCAAGGAATCGATCTGCAATGGTTTTTGACGCACTGATTTTTGATCTCGACGGAACGCTGGCCGACACGATGCCTGCGCACTATATCGCATGGCGCTCGACTATGAAAAAATATGGCATCTCGTTTGACGAAGATCGCTTTTATTCGCTGGGGGGGTGTCCCAGTCATAAGATCGTCGAGTTGCTGGCCGCAGAGCAGGGGATTGTCCTCGATTCTCAAGCGGTCGCAGTCGAGAAGGAAGAAGCATTTTTGCTAGAAATCGCCGAGGTGACCGCGATCGAGCCGGTTGTCGAGCTGGTTTATGAATACCGGGGTCGGCTGCCGATGGCGGTTGCAACTGGGGCAATGCGATACGTCGCAGACCTGATTTTGGCTCACATCGGTCTGACCGGTTGCTTTGACGCGTGCGTCACGTCGGAAGATACCGAGCGGCACAAACCGCATCCGGACGTCTTTTTGGAAGCGGCGCGACAATTAAAAGTAGAGCCCGAGCATTGCCGCGTTTACGAAGATGCCGATCTCGGCATCGAAGCAGGGCGTCGCGCCGGCATGGAAGTGGTTGACGTCCGCAACTTCTTTACGCCGCGACGAATTACGGTTTCTTCGTGAGGTCACTTGTGCCTGCTATTTACGAACATGCGATCTCGGTCGCTCAGGCCGACATCGACATGCAAGGGCATGTCAACAACTTGGTTTATCTGCGGTGGATGCAGGACGCGGCGGTCGCCCATTCCGTGGCCGAGAATTGGGGAAAACGGCGTTACGAGGAACTCGGCTGCGGTTGGGTGGTGCGAGCCCATGCGATCGAGTATTTGTCGCCTGCTTTTGCCGGGGAAGAGTTGGTTGTGCGGACTTGGCTCTCGGACTATTTCACCGCTTCCGTCTTGCGGCAGTACGAAATTTGCCGCGTCAGCGACGACCGGACGCTGGCGAAAGCCGAAACCAAGTGGGTGCTGATTGATATGGCCAAACGGACTCCGCGACGCATCCCAAACGAAATCTTGCTGGCATTTCAGCTTGTTCCTCGCGGCGAAGCGTCCGTATAAACGTTGCAAACCGACGATATTTTCCCCTGCTTGTGGGGTGTCTAGTGCTTCTCGTTGGCTCCTTCCATCGCACTCGCTTATACTAAAAGCGTATCTTTACGGCTGGAGCGGTGTTGAAATTTACGGCGCACCGCGTTGTCGAGCGTCGTAAACTGAACCGATCCCCCTGTCTTCCCCCGACTTGCAGACCGACGTGAAGTTGATTTGTCGTCCCAGCACCGCTCTTTTTTTGGCCGCGACTTGTTTCGCGACGCCGGCGCTGGCGGACGTGTTTGTGCTTCACTCGGGAGGACGTATCGAAGGGGAATTGCTGACCCCAACGACGGAGACGCCGCAAGAGTTGCATGTTCGCACGGTCAACGGCGACATGATCCTACCGGCCGACTTTGTGACTGAGGTCATTGAGAAATCGCCGCAGCAGCGTCATTACGAAGCGATCTTACCGCAGATGCCTCCCGATGTGGAAGGTAACTGGAAGATGGCCCAGTGGTGCGCAAACAATAATTTACCGGTTCAGCGTGAACATCATCTGCAACAGATCCTGGCGCTGGATCCCGGCAATGCCGAGGCGCGACATGCGTTGGGCTACATCCTTCGCCGCGGTGAGTGGATTATTCCCGAAGTCTGGAATAAAAGCCAAGGCATGATTCGGCATGAAGGGAAGTGGAAGTTCCCGCAAGATGTCATGCTCAGCGAGCGAGCGCAGAAATACGAAGCAGGAGTTAAAGAGTGGCGCATCCAGCTTCGTTCGTATCTGCTGCAGATGAATCGTGGCGGTGATCGAGCAGCCAAAGCACAGGCGGAGATCGCCGCGATCAAAGATCCTCAGGCGACCGAGCCGCTGATCGACATGCTAAAAGATGATAAATACCAAGGTCTGCGTGAACTGTTAATTGACGCATTGGGCAATCTCGAAAACGGGCCCTCCACTTTGGCGCTGACCAAGCTGGCGATCGACGATCCGTCGGCGTCAATTCGGGATCGCGCGACCATTGTGCTTGAGCGCCGCCCGAATGATCTCGCCGCCGCTCAATTGATCGCGCTGCTGCAAAGTAAAGATAATACCGTGGTGAATCGAGCCGCTGCGGTACTCGCGCGACTCAAGCATCCGGCCGCGATTGATCCCCTGATCGATGCGTTAGTGACATCGCACCAGTTTAAGGTGACGCAAGGCAAGCCGGGCGAAACCTCGGCATCGTTCGGCAGCGGCAGTACGGGCGGTTTCTCATTTGGCGCATCGAAGCCGAAGATCATCACCCAAGATGCCAAAAACGAAGTGGTATTGCGAGCTCTGCTCGAGACGCTGCAAAAGGCGGAGCTAACCGCCAACTTTGGCTACGATGAAGCTCAGTGGAAGCACTGGAACGCAAGTCGCAACGCTCCGCCCACGGTCGATCTGCGCCGCGATCAATAAACGTTCGCTGAACCAATCTAGCAATCACGAAGCTTAGCGGATCAGATTCATCAGCGCCGGCATTTTCTGCAGCAGCATTACGATATCAGTTTCCACTACCTTCTTGTCTCCATCTTTGTCGATGAGATCGAAGTAGCGTCGCCCTTTCTCGGGCACTTCTTCGCGGAGGACAATGCCGTCACCGTTGGCGTCGTATTTCTCCATCAGTCTTCTAGCTGCAGCCGCCGCGGCGTCTTGCGGCTCTGCCGGCATACTCGCCTGAGGATCGTGCGGATGTGCGACATCAAAATAGCCGATCATCATTTCTTCCCAGGTCTGATCGCCCCATTTCACTTTTTCGTTTGGATTGGGGTTAGCGAGATTCCATTTTGAATTGTCGAAATGGGCGACGCAATGAACGACGCTCCCGGCAGCAAGGGGAAGTGGCTCTAGGAGGCGATAAGAGGTCTGCCAGTTGAAGTCATAGGCCGGCACATCAAGCAGGATCTCGTTTTTCTCTTTGCCCTTCAGTTCATATCGGAATGCTTTGCCGCGGAGATGCATGTGCGGCATCATCCCCAGTAAATAGGCGCCTTCGGTAGGAATCCGCGGAGCGTCCGCTTCGACAGCGTAGTTGCCGTCACCGGCGGGAATTTGAAACGAACGGTTCAGGGCGCTTGTTGTTTTGACTTCATATTTGATCTCTTGCGGATCAGCAAAGACTAGGCCTAGTTCGCTTTGATCGAATTGTTCGCTGCCAATCGGCGTGTAGTGAACCTGAAACACGAGCCGCGATCCAGCCGGAATTTTTTTCGCCATGCCGGCCGGAAAAGGCTCAGCCCGCATCCCGGGCACATATCCCACTAAAAATCCACGAGCGCCCCCATCCCGCAAATTGCGTTCGTTGGGACCAACCGCAAAAGCCAGAATGTGATGAACGACCATGCGATTGCCGGGTCGCAATTCGGCCGCCTGCAGCCATTTGTCTTCGGTGAAACCAGGGTTATGAATGAAGTATTGATACTTCACTTCGCCGCTGGCCTGGACTTTGACCGGTTTATCAGTGACTTGGATAACTTGATCGGGTTCAACCGGTAACGTCCAGCCATGGCTCGATGCTTGCATCGCCGGCGGCGCCTGGGTTTTGTCTCCGGCCGGTGCTCCTGCGGCGACCCATTGCAGCAGCAACTCTTTTTCGGCAGTCGGCATCGGTCGAGCATTTTTAAAATGGCCATGTTCCGGCGCGGCGTGCCAAGGAGGCATTCGTTTGTCTTCGACGACTTCGGCGATCATCTCGGCCCAGCCGGCGACCTCGTCATAGTCGGTCAGTGCGAACGGAGCGATCTCGCCTTCACGATGACACTCAACGCAGCGCTTTTGCAGAATACGCGCGACCTGATTGTAGTAGGTGACATCGCTGTCGGCTTGCGGTTGATGAACTCGGCCAATGTGGCAACCGAAGGTCTCGGTGGACGGCGTTTTAACCGGCTTGCCAGCCAAGACCGCTTCGATCGCGTCGCGCAGTTCGTGCTCGTCCGCTTTATCACGGACTACGCCGATCTGATATTGGTTGTCGATTCGCCCCCGATAGATGATCTTGCGATCTGCATCCAGCGCGACCACTTCTGGGGTGCGTTCGGCTCCGGCGGCGTCCGCTAGCTGATTGCCGACATCTTTTAGCAGAGGATAAGAAATCTTGTGCAATCGGGCGAACGCGGCGATCTCGGTGATTGCGTCATGCTGATTGGACATGACCCCGAGGATCGTGACCTGCTGCGGGGCGAACTCATTCGACAGCTCTTGCAGTCGTCCTGCGTACAGCTTGGCCAGCGGGCACTCGGTTCCCAGAAAAGCGAGGACGATTACCTTTTGATCGCTGAAATCGGAGATCGCGTAATTTTTGCCGCGGAAATCTTTCAGTTGCAAATCGGGCACGATGGCGCCCAACGGCGTTTTATCGGTGATCGAATCTCGAGCCTGGAGCGGTGAAACGAACAGTGCGGTGCTGATCAACAGCGAGCAGAGCGTCCAGCGATTCATCGATTTGAGCCCGCGAAGTGGGAGGAGGAGACCGTAGCAAGAGTGAAATGCATCCACTCGTCGTACAGTAAAACCCTGCTTCGCGTCAATTGGTTTCGCCCACGGAGGAACTTTCTGCTCCCCTCTAGGTGGTGGTCATTACAGGTTTGTTACATTGGAGAAGGTGTAGCTGAAGCCGCTGAACGGAGCCACGCCGTAAATACCGCGGGTAAATACGAGATCGATAAACTCGTCGGCCCACAGGATCGGCTGCTTGGGCACCACGACGATGTCTGAGTCACGCAACCATAGTTCGTCAGACGGAATTGGGCGTTTGCCATACAGAGCGCCTTGGATGTCTACTTTGGTGGCGATTAGACGCCAATCCTCGGCGCGGCGGAAAATCACTACTTCTCGCAGATTGCCTCCCACATTCCAGCCGCCAGCCAGCGCGATTGACTGCATGACGGTCGTCGGAGCGACCAGCTCAAAGCGGCCCGGCGTTCTAACTTCTCCCAATACATACAAGTAGCGAGGCGCCCGAGCGGTCAAAATCGGCGTCACGCCGATCCCGTCGACGACGTGAGCATAACGCTCGTCGACTTCACGCTTCAACTCGTCCAGGGTCAAGCCTTGGGCGGGAACTGATTCGATCGCCGGTAGCTGAATGGTTCCTTCTGGAGTTACGCGGACGCTTTGCGACTGACCGCCGCGTCCAGCTCGGCTGTCGACCGTGGCTCGCAAATCTTCCAGCTTGGTGTTCACTTGAAGTGGTGTGACGGTAATCGCCGGTACTTTGTAGTACCGCTTGTAATCTTGATCCAGCAGATCCGTCAGTTCGGTGACTGTTTTACGAGCGGCATGCACCTGACCCAGCAACAGCACGGTGATTGAACCATCCGGCTGAATCACCAGGTCACGGTTCAAGTTCGGATCGGTCAGCGATTCAACACGCACTTGATCGCCGACATTCAAACGATACGGCGTGGTCATCTCGTTGCGCGTCAAGCGATAAACAAACTCCAACTGATCATCCACACGCAGGCGATACTCGGGCACATGCTCCAAGCGAGCCGGCCCAATGTATTCGCCTTGGGCAAAAATTTGCCAGGGAATCGGACGGCGCGCATTCCAGTGGAGTTCGCCTTCGCAAATCGGATCGGCCGAATCGACGCCAACTTTGATCGGACTATTTTGCAGTTGGGCCGGAGAAGGGCAGGGGTCGCAGTTGGGTGGTCCCGCGCACAGCATGACCGGACTGCTCTCTTCCGGCAGATTCCAACTGGTAATCGCAGCGCCGACATGGGCTGCTTGGGGTGTTCGAAGAGCAGCTTGCGCTTGCGGGGCGATGGGTTGCGGTTCCGGCTCAGCGGTCTTGTGGACGCTCGGCGTTAGCACAAGCCCCAGCGCTCCGGATAGGAGCAACAGCCCGGCGATCGCGGCGAGCGAGCGAAAAGCGTGAGACGGATTCAAGGCGATATTTTGGTTCATTCCGTGCGGCTCAACGTTGCTGGGAGGATTGCGGTTGGCGACTAGCATCTGGACGCTGTGGCCCCATCGCAGTCGCATCGACTCGCTGTTGATTGGCGAAAGCTTCAGGCGAAACCCAACGCACAAAGTTGCTTTTCGGAGCGATCACCCCGTTGGCGATCGCGTATTGCGCTTCTGCACGAGCTAGTTTCGCCATTTCATGTTCGCCAAGCAGCTCATGTATTTTGGCCAGGTTGTCCCAGGTTTCGGCCAGCGAGTGCTGTCGCAAACCGTTGATAAGCACCTGTTTGGCGTCGGTCAATTGACCATAACGGGCCAGCATGACGCCAAGCTCGTTGGCTGCCAAAATATTTTGCGGATCAGCCAGGAACGCGGATTGATGCAATGCGATCGAACGGGGGCCGATCAACGCTTTGTCTCCACCGCTGCCCGACTTTAAAAAGGGCTGCAGCTTGGCAAGTCCGTATAACGCCGCCGAGGCTTCAGGGACTCCGCCGCACGCAAACGCCAGGCGATCTTGTGCATGCGAGAAGTATTGCTGGGCGGCGACCAACGGCGTGAGTTGGTTGGCGTCGGCGTTTTTCAAAATCGGCGTGCGATGCGATTGAATCAAACGCTGGAGATTAACGTTCGCTTCTAGCCGCGAACCCTCAGGCACAAAGTCGCTCGCTTCTTCCAAAGCCAGGAGCCCTGCGGCCAAAGCATCGCTGAACTCGTGCGTACGCCGTTCGGTATCAAGCGTTTGCGTCAAAAGTCGCAAGGCTTGAATCAACTCGGCTCGGGCCGAGAAAAAAGCGCCGCGCTGAGCCAGCGAGAAGCCATGTTCAACCAGCGACTGGGCGCGGCCCCGGACCGCCGTCATTGCATGTTGATCCAGCAGCCGATCGCGTTGCACTGGCGGAGCTTGCTCGAACGCTTGCAGCGGAATCGGCATCTGCGGCGAAGGTTCGGCAGAACTTTGCACCAGCGGCGCCGCTGGCGGCAGCGCCGGCAAATGCTGCGGTTGCGGTTGCGGTTGCGCGGAAGGCTCCGCTTCGATTCGCGGCATGAACACTGGCGGCTGGGCCGACAGTTCTGGAGTTGGGGGCAACGAGCGCAGATCGTGCGGCGGTTGCGGCCCACTGGCAAAGCCGGGTTGCAGCGGAAACAGCTCTAGTTCGTCCTGCAGGGATTCAGGCGTAGGCTGCGTCGACGCCGGGCCAGGGGCTGCTTGGCTCCAGCGCGACCCTTCCATCTGAGAGGGCTGCATGCTGGGCGCCGACTGCGGCACATCCGAGCTGGGACCGGAGATCTGTGGGCCTTCTAACGAGAAGGATGAGTCGGGTTCATCTAATCGCGGTAACGGCACGCTGACGGGCTTTTGGCGATCGACGGCGGTTTGCGGCTGCGCTTCGATCAGCGGCATATATCTGGGCGTTGCCGGCGTGGGCAGGGGCTGCAGTTCTGGTTGCGGCGGCAGTTTTGGCGGCGGCGGAAGCACGAGCGGCGCATCGGCCGTTTCTGGCAAAGGAGGAAGGCCGATCACCGACGATGCGAAGGGAGTCGGCAATTGCGAGAGCAAATAGGGGTTCTCTACCGTTGGTTGGTCGGTCGCTGAGATCTCGAGCGCTACAGGGCGAACGTCGGCCGGAAGCTGAAATCGGCGCGGCGTGCCAATCGACTTCTCAGAAGAGATGCGGTTAGCAGAGGATGCGACCGGCGCATCGGAGCATCCTGCAAACGCGGCGAGCGTTGCGGCGGCCAGCGCCGTCGGCCCCATCCAGATTGGGTGTCTGCGATCCATCATGATTCCGTTCACGAGTGTCAGTATCGCGTCGGACTCCGCCGGCGCATTTGACTCTTCGGTCGTTAGCATCGACTCGATTTGAAGCGTGCATTCACTCAATCCGGCCGGATCAGAATGTCCCGTCCAGACCGTGCTGGCGCAGGCCGAATACTCGCTACAACGCGCAGGTCAGTACGAAGATTGGAGTTGTGTGAGCGACAAATTCGTCGAATTTCGCCGCTTCGCTATGACCGTTAAAAGCCACACAGCGCACAGCGGAATCTAAGGAGAATTGCCTAGATTTGCAAGAAAAATGCAGGATGTCCGAACAGTTTTATCCTATACATCAAGTACATCTTCGCGGTGGGCAGTACCGCGTTGCAATTCGAATGCTCTTAAGAAAAAGAATTACCGTGGATTCCAACGTACTGCCGTTGCGCACGATGATCGTAGACGACGACCGTCTCATGTGTTACTTGATGACCGAGATGCTGGCCGAGGCAGGCTTTGAGACGCGTACCGCCAGCAACTGCAAGCAAGCGCTGGTTTTGTATGACGAGTTTCAGCCGGAACTTGTGCTTTGCGATTGGGAGCTTCCTGACGCAGCCGGAATCGATTTCATCCGGCATATTCGTTACGTTCAGAAAGATCGACAACCATTTATCATGATGGTCTCGGGGCACACCAGCCACGATTCGCTAGAACAAGCGATGCTTGCCGGAGCGAACAGCTATCTTACCAAGCCGGTTAAAAAAAGTGATCTCCTTGCATGTGCGAACGAAGCGTTGCTCGTTCAATATTCAGCACGGCAAAGGGACGAGCCCTTGGTAAAGCTTACCGTTTCGTCCGATTATGACCCGGTTTATGCAACCTGAAAAGAGTAACGCCACTCGATCGTTTTCGGAAAAGGCATTTGATCGACCGCGGCATTGATCTCAAAACCGGTGGAGGTTGCCGGAAACTCTGGCGCCGGATAGTGATCAAACAGTGATTGCCGAACGAGAAGTTGACTGCCCCCTGCCGGCCAACTCCACGTGTAGGCGTCGATGCGAGCCGGTTTTACTTCAGCGTTCAGCAGACTGGCGTAGCGACTGCTGATCTGTGCGGGATGAATCTTCATGCGACAAGCGACGTGAAGCTCGACGCGACGCTCTGCTGCGAAAGTCTCGACCGTGACCGACCAGTGGCTTTTCCCGGCCTGACCGACGCCCAGGGCGACAGCGCCGGCAAGGCGGTGTTCGATGCTTAATTGTTGTATCGGCGGACTGTCTGGCCACTCTTCTGCATCGTCCCCTTCTAACGAGACCAAGCACGGGAGGATCTCGTCGCCGTTGACGACCGAGACCACATGCCCAAACCGATCACCGCGGCGTGGGAAGCTGACAAACAAGCCGCGACCATCGGCATCGATCGCGTCCACAAATTGAATTTCGGGCTCACTGGACATGCTTGAAACTATTTTCCTTCGTTATCCCCTTGGCCGACGCGCCAGCGTAGATAGGCGTCGAGAAAACCTTGAATCTCTCCATCCATCACAGCATGAAAACTGCCAACATAGTGCCCGGTTCGCGCGTCCTTGACCCGTTGATCGGGATGCAGGAAATAGTTGCGAATTTGCGAACCAAAGCCGACCTTGGCCTGCGTCTTGTAACGAGCCGCATCTTCCGCTTCTCGGCGCTCTTCTTCAATCCGCGCGATGCGTGAACGCAACAGTTTCCAGGCCTGAGCCCGGTTTTTGTGTTGGCTCCGTTCGTTCTGGCATTGCACCACAACGCCGGTCGGAATATGGGTCAGGCGAATAGCGCTATCCGTCTTGTTCACGTGTTGTCCGCCGGCGCCACTGGCCCGGAACGTGTCAACCCGGACGTCCTCTTCGTCAATTTCCACTTCTTCGGTATCAGGAATCTCGGGCGAAACGTCGACCGCTGCAAAGCTGGTTTGGCGTTTACCTTCCGAGTTAAACGGGCTGATTCGCACCAAGCGGTGCATCCCGCTTTCGCCTTTGAGATAGCCGTAGGCCATGATCCCGCGCACTGCGAACGTGGCGCTGTTGATTCCGGCTTCGTCATTATCAGCGCGGTCGATCAACTCGACGGTATAGTCATTTTCGGCCGCCCAGTGCGAATACATCCGCAACAGCATCTCGGCCCAGTCATTGGCGTCTGTTCCGCCATCGCGAGCATGGATCGACACAAGTGCGCCGCATGCGTCATGCGGCGCGTTGAGCAGCCCTTTAAGTTCAAGCTGATCTAGTTCGGTCTCTAGCCGCGCGACTTCGGCTTTCGCTTCGTTGTCAAACGAGGAGTCTTCTGCCGACATTTCGAGCATTGCGTCTAGATCGCCCACTGCACTGGAGCATTCTTCCAGCGGCTCAAGAATCGACATCAACGACTTCAACTGGCCAACGACCGCTTGCGCTGTCTCTTGATTATCCCAAAAGCCAGGCGCAGCCATTTTGGCTTCGGTTACTGCCAGCATTTCTTTTTTAGTAGCGTAGTCAAAGACTGTCCTTAAGTTGCGTCAAACGTTGACGAATCGTTTCGGCACGGTCAATCGTATCGCGGTCCATCGTTTCAGTACGCCATTAAGGACAGTAGAGGGAGATCAGCAACGCCCCATTGTACTCATCGCTGCTGCTTGCGACGAGGACCAGGTTAACACTGGATTAATCCGAAAAATCAGTCGCGCTGCGCAAACTGAACGGCTTGGGCGATAATGTCGAGTCCAACCGAATCGCTCCACGCGGTAATCAGTCTGTCAAAAATGGCGCCTGGCTTGCCATCCCCCACGGCTTGGCCATTCCAGCGATTGCACGGAAGGACGCAAGGAGAAGTGCTAGTCAGCAGAATCTCATCCGCCTGAGCGACATCTTTGGGAGTCATCAGACGCTGGCTGTAGGGGATTCCTAATTGCTGCGCATGTTCTTCCAGCGCGGCGATGCTGATTCCTGGCAAGACAAGCTCTCGCGGAGGCGCAACCAAACCTTCGTCGGCAAAATGAGCGACCAGATTGGCGGTGGTCGCTTCCATGACAAAACCATCCAAGTCCAGCAAGACAGCTCGTGAGCCTGCTTCGATTTTTTTGGCTTCTAGATCGGCCAAATAATAGTGGACTCGCGAGCGGACCTTCAGGTGGCGCGGCCAGCACTCGATCGGCGTTTGCCGAGTTGTCGGGACAACCAAGGCTTGGCCGCCGGCAAACTTGCTGGCAAATCCGGCAAACGCTACTGGCCGCGTATGAATACAAACCAGCGGCGATTTGCCGGGGTGATCCAGGCTGCCCGGCGTGATAAAGATGGCGACCCCTAGATCATCCCCCGTCGTCAGCAATGGATGGTTATGAGCGACGATCTCTTGAACGGCGTCGGTTAAGTCGGCGTCCGTAAATGGAATCTCTAGTCCGACAATCGCCAAGCTGTCGCGAAGTCGCGCCAAATGCTGCTCAAGCCGAAATACTTTACCGGCGAAAGTTCGCAGTTGTTCAACGACTGTGGTTCCCATCACAAAACCAATGTCATCAATCGGAACAGTAAGGTCCGATTGCGAAATCCATTGGCCGGTACGAAATGCGATTGGTCGCGTCATAGGGGATACTTGGGTTGCGGTAGCGGTGATCTACCGCAACTCTAACGCTTCCAGCCAAAAAGTGGAGACCCTGTCCAAATCCGCAATCGTTGTGCATCTGAACTCGGTTTAGCCTAACAATTTGCGGCTACAGAGTTGGTCACAAGCCGCCCCCCACAACTTGCCAGGCGATTGCCATCATCATTCCAGCAGTCGCCAGCAGAAAGGCCCACTTTACCGCTTCACGCGTTCGTTGAATCCGTGTTCTGGCATACATCGTTCGACTCCAAATTAAAGGTCCTGGGAGGGATTCCTCTATTACTAGTATAGAAAATCCTTTCCCCCTTGGGCACGAAAATCCAGAGATTGGTTTGCCAAAAAAAACGTCCCAATCCGGAGAAACGGTTCCAATCTATCCCCTTCTCGCAGGGAAATCGGCGGAGGAAATCAACCGCCACGGGTAAATGCTAGGTTTAAAAGGCCCCCCGCACTTCTCGAACAAGGCACGCCGCTTATGTGGATGTTTGACAGCTTTTACGGATCATCCACAACGAACTCGCCGAGTAAGTATGGCGGTATTGAGGTCAGCACCGAATACGTCCCGCAGCGCAACATCGTAGTCGTGACTTTCAAGATGATCGTCTCTCTGGCGATGTTGTCTGGCGTTGGATATCTGCTATTTCGACAGCCGTACTTTCCGGATGCGCTGATCTCGCGTTTGGCGATCATCGCCGGCATCGAACTAATTTACGTGGGACTTGCATTCTTTATTGTGCCGCGCCCGAACTATGACGACATGGGTTATCTCGGCGGTCTCATAAACAATCCATTCCGCTATTCAGACAACTACAATCGCGAGTTGTGCTCGTGGTCCGTTCTGTTGGGACCAGGACGCTTTATCAGTTCATCGTTGCTTGACTACGCGACGATCTTGGGTGTGATCAAAGAGGATCCCGCTGAAGAACTGCAATTCGCACGCGAAATGGGATTGGATGTTGACGAGTCTACTGGAAGCAGTCTGGCGAGTGTGACCCGTACTGACTTGGATGAACCGAACAATCAGATAACGCCTACGGCGACGTTTTCAGCGACGCCGACGAGCAGACCGGCGCTAGGCCTAGTCCATCGCGGCGATTTCGATTAACGCTCTTTGAGTCCGAAAAGAAGTCTAGCAAGACTGGGATCTAACATGCCAAGTTGGTATCCGAGAAGTTGGGGCTAGAGAACCAACAGTCGCCGTGGAGAGATCGCGAATTGTAGCGCCTCGGCGATTTCGTCTCGATCGCGGCTTCAATTGTATTTCTGGCGTCGCCGTTAATTGGATAACGGCGACGCTTCGATTTGCCTACTCCACCAAGCCTATTTGATTTCCGGCGCGAGGAACTTGAACGGTTCGGCCTGCTTGAAATTCGCCGTTTGATCCCCAACCAAGTCATCTTCGCCCACCATTGTCAGCTTGCGAACTCCCGAACCCGGCGAGAAGTCGATCTGGCCTAGTTCGACCCAGATGGCGCCGGGGCTGTAAGTGTTCTCGAAGTAGTAGATTCGATCTTTTTGGTTGGCGACGCTGCGCCAGATCGTCGAAGCGATGTTCGGCTGATCCGGCGTGCTGATGCCGCGCGGAACGCTCACATTGCACATCACGCTCGAGACGGCGGCGGCCGCTTCACGTGGATTGGCTGATTGATCGCAAGCGTCAATGTAGTACGCGGCTCGCACAAAACGATCCGCAGCCCGATTGGTTCCCGGCAGCATGGTATTGCCACCGATTTGTCGCCAGTATGCGTCCAGGGCGATCTGATTGTCAAAGGTAGGCGAATTGGTCATGACCTGGTATTTGCGATCATGATGGATCACCAGCTTGCCGCCCAGGTATTCGCAAATCGCCGAGTCGCCGGAGGGATCCGAAATCGAGAAGTGAATCGTGGCGGCGGCGCCATTGGGCAGCGTCGGCGCGACCACGCGGAATGCATCGTTCTGTAATGCCATGACCGCTTCGTCGACGTTGGAAAAACTATCCAACACATACTGCGACCAGGCGCCGACCGACATGCCAGGACGCGTATCTCCCGGCGTCTCGTAGTCGCTTTCGGCCAAGTAAAGTGCGTTCACAACAAGGCCATGCTCGTTCATGCCGTCGCAAGTCGCCGCTTCGTAGGCCGACAGGACGACGCTGCCGTACTTCGACTTCCATTTATAGGAGCTTGGCCCAAGTCCTCCGTCGCGGTCCATGCCGCTCGGGAAGATCCACATGTTACTCTTTAGATCTTCTTTCCAGTCCATGGTTCGACCGGTGACGACCATTCCGTCTTTGCCAAAATAGACCGCCCTGGTGCAAGCGACGGTTTGATGAGCGATGACGCCAAGCGTCGCGACGGCCAATACGGCGACCGCCAAACGGCGGAAGTTCATTCGATTCAACATGATTCGCAAAATCTCTTTCTTGGACCGTAGTCGTGGTCCAAATGCCCAGGTTTTTTATACATAGTGCGAACTGCAATGGGGCAGTTCGTCAGAGACGGTTTTTCCGCCTAGGTAACCCTAGGTCGCTGCTTGCCGCACTCGCTAAAAAAACGCAGCAGGACAGCTGTCTGGCTGGGATTTTTCGTTGTCGTAAAGTTGTAATGCGTTCAGTAGTAACCAGTTGCGGCGACGTTTGTTGCGGCGTCAATAAAGTAGTACCGGCTGTAGAAAGCAGCAAGAACTTTCCAGCGAACAAAAAAAACGCCGACCATTTGGTCGGCGTTTTTGTCTTGAAGCAGATGCTCGAAGCGAATGCTCAATATTCGTCGGTTGCGCTGGTTGCAGCGGTTCCAATTCCGGCGGAGCCGGTGAAGACCTGGCGAACTTTGCGTTCGACAACTTCTTGCTTCAGTTTTTCGATCGCTTCAGCGACTTTCATGGATCCGAGATCGCCATCGATACGATCGCGAACGGCGACCGATTCGGTCTCCATTTCGCGTCCGCCGATCACAAACATATAAGGAATCAGTTCGATCTGAGCGTCGCGGATTTTGGAGCCGATCTTTTCAGGTCGGTAGTCCCCACTGACGCGGAAGCCAGCCTGTTTGAGTTCCGCTTCCACTTTGCGGGCATACTCTTCAAATTTCTGGCTGACGACCAGCACGCGAACTTGTTCCGGCGCAAGCCACAGCGGAAACGCACCGGCAAAGTGCTCGATCAACACGCCCATGAAACGTTCGAGCGAGCCAAACGGAGCGCGGTGAATCATCACCGGGCGATGCGTTTGATTGTCGGCGCCAACATACTCCAGGGCAAAGCGTTCGGTGCTGGGCAAGTTGTAATCCAACTGCACGGTGCCGAGTTGCCATTCGCGTCCGAGACAATCTTTGACGACAAAGTCTGCTTTGGGACCATAGAAAGCAGCTTCGCCGGCTTCGGCAATTGCATCGATCCCCATGTTTTTACAAACCGAGACCAGCGATTGTTCGGCCCGATCCCAAACCTGGGGATTGCCAACATACTTGCCGTTGTCAGGGTCGCGAAAACCGAGACGCACGCGATAGTCGGTCAGCCCCAGACTGGTCAGCACGTACTGGGTCATCTCGATGCACTTGCGAAATTCTTCTTCAACCTGTTCTTCGGTGCAGAAGATATGCGCATCGTCTTGGCAAAATCCGCGCACGCGCGTCATGCCGTTCAGTTCGCCGGATTGCTCATAACGATAGACGGTGCCGAACTCTGACAAACGAACCGGCAACTCGCGATAGCTGCGAGGGCGGTTCTTATAGATCATGATGTGATGCGGACAATTCATCGGCTTCAGCAGATACTCTTCGTCGTCCGCGACGTGAATCGGCGGAAACTGGCTATCCTTGTAGTAAGGATAGTGTCCTGATGTTTTGTAGAGATCGACTTTGCCGATGTTTGGCGTGAAGACCGATTGGTACTCATGCTTGCGCAGTTGTTCGGTCAGAAAGTCAGTTAACTGTTGCCGTACGATAGCCCCCTTAGGAAGCCATAAGATCAGCCCTTGGCCGACCAGCGGATTGATTGCAAACAGGTCGTGCTGCTTGCCCAAAACGCGATGATCGCGGCGTTTGGCTTCTTCCAGTTTCTCGAGATGCGCGGCGAGGTCTTCTTTGTTAAAGAAGGCGGTCGCATAGACCCGTTGCAATTGTTTGTTGTCCGAATTTCCCTTCCAGTAAGCGCCGGCGACCGAGAGCAGCTTGTAGGCGCCGATTGACTTGGGGTGGGGAATGTGCGGACCACGACAGAGATCGATAAATTCACCCTGTCGATAGAACGACAAGGTTTCGTGACCGGCCAAACCGGTTTCGATATGCTCAATCTTATAGTGCTGGTCGATATCTTTGACGACCGCCAGCGCCCCGTCACGCGTCTCTTCGATACGTTCGAACGGCTCGTTCTCTTTGATGATCTTTTTCATCTCGGCTTCGATCGCCGGAAAGTCCTCGGCAGTCAGCTTATGCTCGAGATCAAAGTCGTAGTAAAAGCCTCCTTCGATGGTCGGACCAAAGGCAAGTTGCACGCCGTCAAACAGACGCATCACGGCGCGGGCCATGATGTGGGCGCAGCTATGCCGCATCACTCCCAGCGATTCTTGGTCTTTGTTGGTCAGCAACCGCAGATTGACCGAGCCTTCGCTCGGCAGCTTGGCGTCAAACCCGACGGTCTGCCCGTCAATTTGGGCCGCCAACGTGGCCTTTGCGAGGCCAGCGCCAATGTCGGCGGCGACGTCCATGGGAGTGATTTCGATGTCGTAAGATTTTACGTTGCCGTCAGGAAGATGAACCTCGAGCATGGACCTGTCATTCTTGAATAACACGCGTCTGGCGTCATCAGCCGGCGTCGAAACAAAGGACGTCTGAAAGCCGATAGCGCCGCATAGCGGCAGTATAGAGGTCTGACGCGGCGACTCCTAGAGCGAGTCGCCGCTGCTCGCCCTGCCGCGGGCGGTTTCTTTCGCTAGCATTCCTCAAAATTCCGCATTTTTCTTGGACGCGGGCTCAGACGCTGGGGTTCGGAGCGTGAGGTCGATTGCCGGTCGAATCTTCCAGACGTGGCAACATTTTTAAGAGACGTTCATGATCGGTCAAAATCGCTTCGCCTTGATCCGGAGTGGGGTGTGCTAGTTGCGATCGCGCCGCGGATTCCATCATGGTGGCAATTTCATAAAGCGGCTGAAACCCGCAGCCGCCGCTCGAACCGCGGAGCCGATGCGTCAACATCTCGACTTTCGCCCAATCGGCCTCTTCTGCAGCGGCAAGAATTTCGGAGAGCGAATCGGGCAGTGACAAGACAAACCGATCGATCACCGGGGCCAGCATCGCCAGCGAGGGAAGCACGTCGGACGTCAACGGCTGGTCCACGCTCGCAGCAGGCGTCAAGGTTGTCGGCGTCGGCATGCTTGCGCTGGGGGATGACAGCAGAGGCTCGGCCGCTGGGGTGGGCAGGTTGCGCTGGATGGTCGCTATCAGTTGTTCAAAGACCACCGGCTTGCTGACATAGTCGCTGCAGCCTGACTCAAGACATTGGCGGCGATCGGCCGCCATCGCATGCGCGGTCATCGCGATGATCGGAACTTCGCAGCCGGTCGCTCTTAGTCGTTCACTTGCGGCGTATCCGTCCAGCACCGGCATTTGCATATCCATCAAGATCAGGTCAAACTTGCTCGCGTCGAAAATGTCGAGGGCCAATTGTCCATTCTCGACAAAGGTTAATTCGATTCCCAGCGGGGCAAGCATATTGTCGACCAGCAACCGATTGATCGGGCCATCTTCGGCAGCCAGGATGCGAATCCCTTCAAATCGTAGCGGACTCTGGATAGTAGCGTCGTTTGGATTGGCGGCGTTGTCCGCAAGGCTGCTGACAACTTGCAGAGTCTGCTGGTGAGGGGGAGCGGCGATCGTCACGGTGAATGTCGTCCCGACGCCGACTTCGCTCTTGACCGATACATCTCCTTGTAGCAATTGTGCGATGCGACGACAGATCGCCAATCCCAGTCCCGTTCCGCCAAACCGTCGTGTGGTCGATGCGTCGGCTTGGGTGAACGGATCAAAAATAAGATCCAATTTGTCGGCGGCGATGCCGATGCCGGTATCGCAGATGGCAAAGGTCAGCTCCTCGCTGGCGGCGTTCCAGTTCCCGCTGATCGAGACGGCGCCAAACTGCGTAAACTTAATCGCATTGCCGATCAGATTGGTGAGCACCTGTCGCAGGCGAACCGAATCGGTAATGACTTGCTGCGGTACTTCGCCGTGCCATTCTTCGTAGAGCTGTAACCCTTTCTCACTCGCTTTGACCCCTAGCAGCGATACGACCTCGGCGACAATTTGTCGGGGGTCGCAAGGGAGCAGTTCGGTTTCAAGTTTGCCCGATTCGATCTTGGATAAATCCAGCAGATCGTTGATTACGTCCAGCAAGCTGCGACCGCTAGAGCGGATGATTTGCAGGTATTCATCTCGTTTTTTCGGATCGTTGGCGGCGCCGCGAATCAACAGATCGGTAAAGCCGAGCAGGCCGTTGAGCGGCGTCCGAATTTCGTGGCTCATATTGGCCAAAAACTCGCTCTTGGCGGCGCTGGCCGCTTCCGCCGCCTCTTTGGCGCGTTGGAGTCCCTCTTCATATTTTTTGCGATCGGTCACATTGGACTGTGTCGCAATAAACTGAGTCAATTGCCCCTGTTCGTCAAAGACCGGTTCGATTTCGAGGGCGATCCAATACTTCTCACCATCTTTCGAATAGTTGACAATTTCGACGCTGACTCGTTGCTGCGCATGCAAGCATTCTCGGATCTGTGCTGACGTCGCGGGATCGGTACAGGGCCCTTTCAGAAAAGTCCCTGGCTTTCGGCCAGCGATCTCCGCCAAGGTATAACCGGTCAGTTCAGTAAACGCGTCGTTGACCCATTCGATGCGACCCAACGGGTCGGCGATAATCACTGATTGGCGTGCTTTGGCCGCGACGAGCGAAAGTTTGTGAATTTCACGATTCGACTTCTCCAACGCTTCGCGTGCTTTTCGCTCTTCACGAATATCTTCGATCACGACGATAAAATATTCTTCTTCTCGAATGATTGAGATTGTCAGCCGGGCCCAGATCGGTTCACCGCTTCGCGATAGGTAGCGTTTCTCAAAGGAGGCTTCGTCGAATTCACCCCGGAGAAAACTTTGAAGTCGTTCATAGTCCAACGCTTTATCGTCGGGATGGGTCACATCGGCGAAGGTTAGACGCTGCAGTTGCTGTTCGGTGTAGTCTAAAATTTGGCAAACTTTTCTGTTGGCCCGTAGCCAATAGCCGTCAAAGCCAATATGAGCGACTCCCATCGCGGCATATTCAAAGGTCTCGCGAAACCGGGCTTCGTTCTGTTCGGCGTATCGTTTGGCGATTGCAAGCCGTTCCAACGCTAACTCGTTTTCGGTTGTCTTGATTGCGAGCGCGCGAACTTCGGCCAGACTCTGGCGAATCGACAGGATCAGAAAGATATCTTCAAACACCACCCAAGCAGCATGTTCGAGCCAGCGCCAGTTGCCTGCGGCGGCGACGCCAAAAATACTTTCGGGCCAAAAGAGTCCCCGTAGCCAGTGATCGAGCGCCACGATCAGCGTTGCGGGAATCAGAATGCGGATATCGCGATAGGCGGCTAAAAAGGCTAGTGAGCCAAAGATGTAAAAGTGGGTCTCGATGCGGCCGCCGGTCAAATGAATCAGCAGCGATACGAAAAACATCTGGCTACAAGCGATCACCATTCGCGTGCTGAGTTTGCCGGGATGATAGATCGCCAAGTAACAGGGAAACAGGCAGCAAACGCCGCCGCCCAGAATGGCGAACCAGACGTGCGGATGAATGTAGCTGGATTGCCCCGCCCAGGCCCAAGGTGAGATAAATATCGTAATTAGGATGCCGACGATCCATTGAAACGGCATCAAAATTGCGAACAAATGGTCCGTATTGCAATAGTTTTTGGACATCTGCAAGTCGAAACGTCGACGTACCGCCGCTTCGAATGCTGTTGAGTTTTCCGAGTTTCGAAATTCTTCCTGTGGCATTAAATTGCCTTCGGGTAGGGAAAGGATGTCTGAAGCAACTCGGCCGAGGAGGTTGGATCAGAGCAAGCGCTGGATCCCTGCTCAGGCAAGCAAAGCCGACAGCCGAAGACCGGAAACTCCGTCGTGATGGAAGCTTCTGTCCCCGCAAGTACGTGAACCAGCGACGCGCGGCCAGCATTCTGGCCTTCATGACCGCGTGACTGGGTCACGCCGCCAGAAAACAGCAACTTCCCGTTGGGAGCAAAGGCCATCACATGTCCGCTCGACGCAACGCCAAATTTGTGCGACTCCCGGCCGCCGTGATCTAGCACGACAACTACGTTTGGCAACTGCCGGCAACGCTTGATGTTGCTGGTCTCGCTCCACTCGGCGTTGTGCGCCGCCGGAACGGTCGCCAAGACGTATAGTCGCGGTTGTTGTGCCGTCGGAGTTTCTGTAATCGCTTGCTCCAATTCGGTCAGCGAAGCGACCGAGCAGGGACAGCGGGGATGCAAAAACAAGAGCACCGTCGGCCGATCGTCGGCCAAAGTCAATTGCGCTGCGCTGGGCCAGGCTTCAAGCGGCAGAGCTTCGCCATCGATCTGGAACGAGTACGAGGTCATGCTCCACCAAGCACAACAGATCGCGATCACCCAGCCGCTTAGGATCATCGAGACCGGCCATTGCCAGCGAGAAAAGATGTTACCTGTGGATGCGCTCACTTGTTATTGTCTCGTAAAAGTTCGGCGATCCAGAGAACCTCGGGGAGCGCTTCGTCAAATGCATCCACCATGTCGGGATCGAACTGTTTTCCTCTTTCTGCGCGAATCATATCGACGCATTGCAGCGGAGGAATCGCCTCTTTGTAGGGACGCTTACTCGACAATGCGTCAAACACGTCCGCTACCGCGACGACTCGCGCTTCGATTGGGATCTCTGCGCCTGCTAGACCTTGGGGGTAGCCGGCTCCGTCCCAGCGTTCGTGATGACTCATCGCAATCCGCGAAGCAATCCGCAGCAAATCGGCATTCGCTTGACCAGCTTCGCCGGCGATGAGATTGTCGATGACGAAGTTCCATTGCGTTTCCGGCTCGACAATCGAACGTCCCCATTCGGTATGTTGCTGCATCAGCTGACGCTCTTCGAGGGTCAGTCCGCTCGGTTTGTGCAAGATCGAGTCAGGCACCGCGACTTTGCCGATGTCGTGTAACGGCGCTGCGGCTTGGATCATGCGGACCAATTGGGACGGCAGTCCGACATTCCGCGCGATCAGACCGGCGTAGCGGGCTACGCGCAGATTGTGGTTGCCTGTCAACTCGTCTCGAAATTCCGCCGCTCGAGCCAGGCAAGCGATGATCAGACCTTGGGTCCGTTCCAATTCGCGCGTACGAAGTTGGACGAGATGTTCTAGTTTTTGATTTTGATTGCGTAGCCAGTCTTTCAAATGCTGGGCGCTCAAAGCATTCCGAATCCGGGGAATCAATTCCTCGGCCAAAATGGGCTTTTGCAGAAAATCGGTCGCTCCTAACTCCAAAGCAGTGCGGCGATGTGATACGTCGGCCGAGGCGGTCAACAGAATCACAGGCGCCAACAGCTGATCGGTCGGCGTGGTAATCGCTTGCAAAAATCCGAGCCCATCCAACTCTGGCATCATTAAGTCAAGCAGCAGCAGATCAGGAGGATTGGTGCGAACGACCTCCAAAGCAGTCAGCGGATCGGTGTAAAACTCAAGCCGCTCGAATCCCTCGTTACGCAGATAGGCTTCTGCAAGGGCCAGATTGATTGGCTCGTCGTCAACGGCAATGATCCGCTTCAACCGCAGATCGCGATCACTGAATTGTAACTGTTCCGGCGGTTGGGGCTCTGTTCTCTTTTTGACAGAGATTTCGCTCTCTCGTTGCAACGACGGCGGTACGCCAACCGATTGGCAAGTTAAAGCAGAAATTAAGGAATCCATGGCTATTTGTCTTAATCCAACTGACTTCCGCCTTGGCAAGAACCAGATCGAACGAAAATGATTTCGCTAAACATGTCACGGTCACCACTCGATTGCTCAAGAATCCAGTGGAAAGTAAGCCAGGCTATCGGGGGCGTCTCTTATCAGAGGGTAGGACGTAAGTTTGATGACGTTTTGCAACCAGCGGCCAAACGCAGGCAGGATTGGGAAACCAGAGTCCGATCATGCCGGTCCTAACGAAAAAAGGGGCCAGCTGCGCCAAGCGTTGGCAAGAAACAAAAGTGACCGCCGTAGGGAGACCACGGCGGCCACGCAGTTGGATAAGGAGTCGTCAGGTGTGTGGTGTTGGAGGAAGGAGTCGCGAAGAGCCGTTAATTTTGTGTGGAGCTCCCCAGGTGATTCTCGGCTTCCTGGGAGAGCGTGAGAATCATGGGGATCTGACTCGCTACCAATGCAAGCATCGCGCCGAAAACGCCGCGCGCGACGAAAAGCCTAGTTCGAGTTGGAAATGTACAACTTGGACCCTCTAGCAGCTCGTCTCGGATCGAGCTTGCCTATTCCTCAGGCAGAGAGCGATTGCTTTGCGCGCGGTTCCTTTAGTCAAGCAAGAGAACGCGATAAATCGGACATCTTTGCCTCTCCGATTGGTGATCCAAGGAATCGATCGGCGCATTAAAAAACGTCGTCCTACAGGACGACGTTTTCAAGCGTGCAATTTTGGTTACTTTCGTTTTTTTGAATAGAGACCGCAGCGGTTCGCGAGAAGTCTTAGATGTGATTGGCGAAGCTAAGGCTTGCTTGTTAATTCAAAATCTTGGCTCTCCAGATTCTCGGCGACGTTTAGCTTGAGCTGCGAGCTTTTGTTGTATCGTGCCGGAATTGATTCGACGAACTTCGTAGAGTCCCCTTCAATGTTCGCTTTCCCACCGGGAAGAGGAACTTCTTTCATGGCCGAAATCTCAACCGCTTTATCGCCAGGCATCGTCTTCAACTCATAGACTCCATCGACGATCGCGGCCTCGGCGCTGCCGACTTGCCGCGTGGGATCACGTAGCAAAATCATGCCATCGGTGACCGGCTGGCCATCGAGCGTGACACGACCTTGGACCGTAAAAGTGGTTGGCGAACTGCTGCTGCAGCCAGATAGTAGCGGCGTCGATAGCAAAGCGATAAGGATGGTAAATCGCAACATAACTAATAATGTTCCCTCGGTAATCGGTAAACTCTGAAGCCGCGCAGAAAGTCCAGTGAGTGACGTACAACTATCCGCGTCGTGATTAGAACTCGCCGAGAACTTCGCCGCCGCCTCGTGTGCTCAGCGATTGCCAAGTGGATAGATTGATTGTCTCGGCGACAAATCGGGTCGAACCGTCCGTTAAGCAGGCCATTACCCCGCCTGGATGGTAGCTGCGAGCCGAGTTTTGCAGCGCGTCCGAAGTGCTGGTTGCAACGCAGGGAGCCTTGGGGAATGTGGTCGTCTTGCACGAGTAAATGCGATCAGCCACGCTCGTGTTTGGCGATTCGATCGTGGTGAATCCATAAGCGCCCCAAGGAGCGCCGCCCCAATAGGCGCCGATTTCTCCCCAACTGCCGGTACCGGGGCGCTTGACTCCTTCGCTCATCAGCAATGTGTTGGAAGTGCCGTCAATCACATCCCGAAAACCGTTGTTCGACTTGTAGTAGAAGATCCCGTTCAGCTTGGCGGTGCGGTGCATTTGCTGATTGCCCGTGTTGACGACATAGTTGCCCTGGAAGCCGTTGGTCGAATTGCCGCCGTTCGCGTCTTGATTCGCCTCCGATGGGCAGAGGAGCCCGTCAATTTTTACGCGTTGAATCGTTGCAGGCACATGCATCAGATAGGGCTGAGTATCCGCTTTCACCAAGTCAAACAGCGACGTCTGCTCCATGAAAGGCAAGATCGATTGCATCCAGCAGATTCGTTTGTGAATTGTCATGTCTGCGTCGTCGCCGATGAATCCCCAGGGAAGAGAGCCGTAGGTGTCGTGATAGTTGTGCATCGACAGACCAAGCTGCTTGAAGTTGTTCGAGCAGGACATCCGCCGCGCCGCTTCACGCGCTTGTTGCACCGCAGGCAACAGCAACGCGATCAGCACGCCGATGATCGCGATCACAACTAACAGTTCGACCAGCGTGAACGCTGGTCGGCGATTGGTAAGATTCATTGAAATGCCTCGATCGTGATGGAAGTAAGGATGTATCAGAAGGATCTATCCGCTAGTACTTCGCACGTTACGTGCCGAAAATTGCTTCCCACTTCATTGCGCATTGAGGACTTTTGCGCGCAAAGGACCCCGCCGGTCGCGGTAGATTTTTCAATCGGCGAGAATCAGGTTGCTGCTCTATTAAGCAACGAGGCGACCATGCAGCGAGAGGGCGTTGAAGATTGTTGATGCTAGAAGAGTAAGTGCAAGCGGCTCCTCGAATGAGGGGGACTTGAGCGAGGTTCGTTCTAAGGCTTGCTCGTTAATTCAAAATCTTGAGATCCGAGATCGGGGCCCACCTGGACTACCAAGATTGATTTCTCATTGTATCGGGCGGGCAACGCTTCGATCTTGGTTGTCGTGTCCCCTTCTTCATTGGGCTTGTTGCCGGGCAGCGGCACTTCTTTGAACATCGAGATCTCGACGCGTTTCTCGCCGGCGAGCGATTCCAATTGATAAGCGCCATCTTTGATCCGCGCTTCCACACTACCGACTTCGCCTGCTAGATCTCGAAACCAAATGTAACCAGCCGGGATCGGCTTGCCGTCTAGGGTGACTCGACCTTTGACTTGGTACTTTTGCGGACCAACCGGCCCGCAGCCAAGCGTGGCCGATGCTGCGATCAACAAGCAGCAAAGCATAAATCGAGTCATAGAAAACTGTCTGGAGTGGAACACGGTGGGAATTTCCAATCTGCTGGATTGATCGTTGTGGCCCGCGATCTCAACTTGGGCGCGCCACGGCTCTGGGCGCTGCTGAAGCATGCGGCGCCTCGGGGTTAGTAATCTCCTACGACTTCGCCGCCGGCTCGTGTGCTGAGGTTCTTCCAAGTTTGCAGATTGATGGTATCGGCAACAAATCGTGTTGATCCGTCCGCGAGTCCCACCATGACGCCCCCAGGATGATAACTGCGAGCGAAGTTCTGCAGCGCATTGGTCGTGCTGGTCGCGATGCAAGGGGCTTTGGCGAAATCGGTCGTCTTGCACGAATAGTTGCGGTCCGAAACGGTCGTATTGGGGGATTCCAGCGTCGTATAGCCGTAGGCGCCCCAGAGCGCGCCTCCCCAGTAGCCGCCGATCTCTCCCCAGGCAAGCGCATTGCCGGGCCGCTTGACCCCTTCGCTCATCAGCATGGTGTTGGACGAGCCATCGACCAAGTCGCGAAAGCCAATCCCTGAGTCGGGAAAGAAAATTCCATCCAATTGGTTGGACCGATGCATCTGATCATCGCCGGTGCAGCCGATGTAGTTACCCTGGAAGCTAAAGTTTTTTGAGTTACCGCCGCGGGCGTCAGGATTCACTTCAGAAGGGCAGATTAGGTCCGAGACGACGACCTGTTGAATGCCGGCCGACTCAGGAATGGAATGGACCTGGTCGGTTTGATCGGCGTAATAGAGATCGTAGAGCGGCTGCTGTTCGATATACGGCAGCACTACCTGAAACCAACAGAGTCGCCGATGGACGGTGATTTTGAATTCGGTGATAAAACCGCACGGCATCGTCCCATGAGTCGCATGGTAGTTGTGCATCGCCAAGCCGACTTGCTTCAGATTATTTGAGCACGACATCCGCCGAGCTGCTTCGCGCGCTTGCTGCACCGCCGGCAACAGCAACGCGATCAATACGCCGATGATCGCAATCACCACCAACAATTCGACAAGTGTAAAGCCAGAGCGGCGAGCAGAGGAAAGCATAAGCGTCTCGGATGCGAGCGTCGTTGTATAAAATCGAGAGCAAGATTCTATGCAACCCGCATGCCGCAGCGAGATTTCGCCAAAATACCGGCAAGAAACCGTCCTCAGCGCAAAGAAATTACCATTTCCCACTTAGATTGCACGAGAAATCAGCAACCGGGCGCCGTAGTCATCGGCGATGGCGCGGCTTTCCGATTGACGCCTGAAGAATGGTCGAGCCAAAAAAAAGGGCCGCATTGGGATGCGGCCCTTCTTCGTATCGCAGCGACAGCAAAACGCAACTCGGGGAGGAGTCGCGCTGTTGCTGCCGAATCGATTAATACATGTCGTGATCGCCGCCGTGTCCGCCTTTGGCGTCCTTCTTCGGCTTTTCGGCGATCAGCGCGTCGCTGGTCAGCAGCAAGGTCGCCACACTGGCCGCATTGGACAGAGCGGTTTTGGTGACGCGAGCCGGATCGATGACGCCCGACTTGACCAGGTCTTCGTAGACGTCGGTCAAAGCGTTGTAACCGAAGTTACCTTTGCCTTCGAGAACCTTTTCGCAAACGATGCTGCCATCTTTGCCAGCGTTGTTCGAGATCGTTGTGATCGGAGCGCGGCAAGCGCGGATCACGATGTTGTAGCCGATCTCTTCATCGTGGGTCAGATCTTTGGCCTTCACTTCCGCCGCAGCGCGAAGCAAAGCGACGCCGCCGCCTGGCAAAATGCCTTCAGCCGCCGCAGCGCGAGTTGCGTGCAGCGCGTCTTCGACGCGAGCCTTCTTCTCTTTCATTTCGCTTTCGGTCGCGGCGCCAACGTTGACTTTGGCGACACCACCGGCCAACTTGGCCAAGCGTTCTTCCAGCTTTTCTTTATCGTAATCGCTGGTCGACTTGTCGATTTCGCGACGGATCTGCGTGATGCGATCCTTGATGTGCTGGGTTTGGCCGGCGCCTTCGATGATCGTCGTGTTGTCTTTGTCGACGATGACCTTCTTGGCGCGACCTAGTTCAGCCAGCCCTAGGCTTTCGAGCTTGATGCCCAGGCTCTCGAAGATCGCGGTGCCGCCGGTCAGGATGGCGATATCTTCCATCATCGCTTTGCGACGATCGCCGTAACCAGGAGCTTTGACCGCACAGCACTTGAAGGTGCCGCGGAGACGATTGATGACCAACGTGGCCAGCGCTTCGCCTTCGATGTCTTCGGCGATGATCAACAGCGGCTTGCTTTGTTGAACGACCGCTTCGAGAACCGGAACCAGATCCTTGATGTTGGTGATCTTCTTTTCGAAGACCAGCACGTAGCAATCTTCCAGCACGCACTGCATCGTCGCGGCTTCGCTGACGAAGTACGGCGAGAGGTAACCGCGATCGAACTGCATCCCTTCGACCCATTCGACTTCGGTCGCCAGGCTCTTGCCTTCGTCGACGGTGATGACCCCGTCTTTGCCGACCTTTTCCATCGCGTCAGCGAGGAGCTGACCGATTTCGCGATCGTTGTTAGCTGCGATGCAGCCGACGTTCGCCATCTCTTCTTTCTTCTTGATCGGAATCGACATTCCGGTCAGCTTGGCGGTGATATCGGCGACCGCCTTTTCAATGCCCGCCTTCATATGAATCGGGTTGACGCCGGAGACGACCGCACGCAGACCTTCGTTGAAGATCGCTTCGGCCATCAGCGTCGCTGTCGTGGTGCCGTCACCGGCGACGTCGCTGGTTTTGCTGGCGACTTCACGAACCATCGCGGCGCCCATGTTTTCATAGACGTCTTCTAGCTCGATCTCTTTGGCGACGGTCACGCCGTCCTTGGTGACGGTCGGGCTGCCGAAGCTCTTCTGCAGAATGACGTTGCGTCCCTTGGGACCCAAAGTCGTCTTTACTGCTCTGGCCAATTTGGAAACGCCGCGACGAATCGCTTCGCGTGCTTCCTGGTCAAACGCAATCATTTTCGCCATGAAAGTTCACTCCTGTAAGGATTTAGCTTGTTCGGGTTGGTGATCCGTGCGAGGGATGCAGACTAATCAAGCAAAACGGCTTGAATGTCGTCTTCGCGGATCAGGATGACTTCTTCATCGCCGATCTTGAACGTGTCGCTGCCGGCGTAACGGCCGAACACCACGCGATCGCCGGGAGCAACCTGCAGCGGTGAGCGAGTGCCGTCGTCCAGCAAACGACCATTTCCAACGCTCACGACAATGCCGCGCGAAGGCTTGTCTTGAGCGGCGCCCGGCAGAACGATGCCGCCGGCGGTCATTTCTTCGCTTTCGTCACGCTTCACGACCACGCGGTCGCCGAGCGGTTGCAGACGGGGCTTAGAAGCAGTTTTCTTTTTGGTCGCGGTCGCCATTCGTCGATTTCCTCCGAGAATGATCCTGGATCTAGGAACATAGGGATATGCCGATGCCAGGGCCCAGGGGCGCACCGGCTGCCAATCTTGCGGAATTTCAAGACGAAGCTCCTTAATAGCAACCGGTGTGCCAACAAACTGGCTTGTGTCGTAAGTCCCTATATAGCAACCAACTTTGCAGCTAGAAACTTGGGCAGGAGATCTTTTGCAGCAGCGGTCTGCCAATCTGACAGCAGCGACCAGTCGCCAAACAGCGCCGCGAGATAATTGGGACCAAGCCAAGAATCGACTTGCTTTGATGTTTCGTCTCCCTGATCATGCTGCGTACCCCTGTTGGCTGCTTTTTAACTTCCCCCTTGGTGAGGGCGCCTCCCATGCAAAAGCTGATTCTCCCGTTGGTTCTGTTCTGCTGTATTAGTGCAACGGCGATCGCGGTCGCCAAAAACGGGAAAGAAAAGCCCGATCGGCCCCGCGGCACGTTTGCCGTAGAGATGTGCTCGCTCGGAAACGGCCGCTGGACGGCGATCCGCTACAACCGCGTCACCGGCGAAAGCGCCGAGATGCAGGAAGGCGCCTGGGTAAAGATCGCGGCGCCCCATAATCTAGAAGATCGAACCGGCGCCTATCGAATCGAGCTAACGCAAACCACCCCCGGCCGATTCGCCGCGTTGTTGTTTGACGAAGATGACGGCGACGCATGGCATTTGAACGATGGGCGATGGTTGCCGATCGCAGGTCACTAAGACTCGGCGAGCGGTGAATTTGCTCCCTTCAGACGTTTAGTAAATAGAGAAAGGACCGCCAAGTTGTGCGGTCCTTTTTGTCCTTGGGGATTGCTCGTCGGGTACTACTTCGCCAGATAGTAGGCGATTACGCTCACGACCCAGGCCCCCGTCCAAATACCCATGATGTGGCGCGCATGCAGCTTGTCGGCTTTTAGCCAACCCACGATAAAGGAGATGAGAAAGCCAAGTCCGCATACAGCAGTCGCCAGACAGACGATTCCAAGTGTTACTTCATCGTTCTGGAACAACTTCATGATCACCATAATGAAGCAGCCAAGGATAATTATCCCGCAGACGCCCAGCACGAACATCATCAGAATTGACAGCATTTAGTTCCCCCCCAGTCAAAAGATGTATTACCCCTGCAACAGCCGACCAATATATCGGGGGGAACTTCTGCAGCCTAGCAAGAAAATGCGCAACTGCCGGCATAATTCTGGTTTGGGACGCGGCGAGTGCAGGACTTGTTGAAATGAGAAGGCGGCGGGCAATCTACCCCTTTTTCCCATACGCTGCCGCCGGATCAACCAAGCGATCTCCCACTATTAGCGTCTCGGTCGGCGTAATCTGGCGGAAAAAACAGGTGCGGTAGCCTTCGTGGCATGCAGCGCCTGCTTGCCGAACTTTTAGCAGCACCGTGTCGGCGTCGCAGTCGACAAAGATGCTAACTACTGTCTGCACGTGCCCGCTTTCTTCTCCTTTGCGCCACAGTTTGCCCCGGCTGCGGCTGTAATAAACGGCGCGTCCGGTGGCGAGGGTCTCGGCGAACGACTCCGGATTCATCCAGGCCATCATTAATACTTGGCCATTATCGGCATCTTGCGCGATTGCGGGGACCAAGCCACCGGCTTTGACGAAATCCGGTTCGCGGGGGAGATCGATCGGCATGACCGCGGCGCCTTTTCGAGAGGGAGTTTAGGGGGCTGACTCAGTTTGCGACGCGACGGCGGGGTTGGTCAAGTCGGCAAGCGAACTTCAATTGGGGCCGCAGGGGGATTTCCCCTCTGCAATTGACATGACCCAATTTTGCCGCACGAACGGACTAAGCACACTTGAAACGGGGAGATTGAAAAAGGTTCAGCCTTCCGCCGATCTTTCCCAAAGCAGGTGCTATCACTCCGCAATGATCTGATAGTAGGCCCCCCGAAGGTGACCGTTCTGGGAATGATTCCCAGTTCGCATGATGACATTGATTGAAAAGAGGTGAGACGTTGGATAAGTCGCTGAGCCTAATCATGCCGGTTCATAACGCTCAACAGTGGCTGGCGCGCGATGTCGAACGTCTTCTCGACGTCATTCCAGAAATGACCAATCGCTTTGAAGTCATCATCATTGACGATGGATCGACTGATCACACCGAAGAAGCCGCGCAAGAGCTGGCTTACCGTTACCCGCAAATCAAATTGTGTCGTCATAGCCGCTGTACGGGGATCGCCGCTGCGATTGATACCGGTAGTCGTCTGGCGCAGGGAGAGGTCGTGCTCATCCACGATACCCGCAAGCCGGTGGTCGAAGCTGATCTGCTCAGCATGTGGTCAATGCATCAAGAGAACGCCGCACGGCCGGTAGCTGCAGCGCCGCAAATCCCGTCATCCGCGGGACTTGGGTTCGATCAGAATCTGCTAGAACGGCTGATGCGGTGGGGATCCGACGTCAAAAAAGAGCGTCCAGCCCACTCGCCAGACCTGCTGCCGCGACCGAACTTCCTCCGCAAAGTGACTAGTTTCGCGCTGGGAGAATAATTCCGGCAAAAAAACTAACAGCAGGATCGTCAGCGCTAGATGCAAACTTGTGGCATCAATTTGGAAATAGCTGATTATTAATCCTTGAAATCGTGCCAAAACTCCGCTAGAATTCAAAGTTGCTAGAGGGACATCCAGGTCCATTCTTCCTAAAAGAGGCACTTTCGGATTTATTTCGTGCCTGGAAGGTTTCTCGGGCAATCCCATCACTTTCTGGGGCCGCTCTTCAAGTCTCATCAAACCTGAGCGACTCCAGAGAAAACTAGACGTCGGGATACGCGATCACAATCAACTCAGGACAGTTGATTGCGGCAGCGGCGGGTTAGTGGAACAGAGTTCGATTTCCATTTTGTGGGCAATTTTTACATTCCGACTTGTTCGGTTTTTGGTTGCTGCGCAGCAAGGAACTTGCCGCTTTGTTTTGCTCCCATTTCGGCGTCTCCGGAACTTAGGGAGGACAGATTATGGCAACGGTTCCCTTCGAACTGACTCGCGGTTCGTTAGCCTTTGTATCTCCACGCATTCGCGCACAGCCGTCCAGGCCGCTGCATCGAATTCGAGAGGTGCGTAAGGAACAAGGCGTCTCGCTCCGCACGGCGGCGCGGCGACTAGGAATTACTTCCTCGCAAGTGCGCGACGAAGAAGAAGAAACTTCGGATTTGCTTCTGAGCCAGCTTTATCGTTGGAGTCAGGCGCTGGACGTTCCTGTCCAGGATCTGCTGGAAGAGCCAGAGTGCGATCTTTCGGCTCCGATTCGAGAGCGAGCCCAGTTGGTTCGCGTCATGAAGACCGCAAAAGCGATTCTCGAGCGGGCCAAAGAGCCAAGCATTCGTATTATGGCCGAGACGCTCGTCAATCAACTGAACGACATTATGCCGGAGTTGAATGACGTGAATGCCTGGAACAATGTCGGTCAGCGACGTTCGCTAGACGACTTGGGCCGGACGGCCGAACGGAGCTTCTCCGAAGATTCGATCATCCGCTCGATGCGCGATTGAAGTCGAAAAGATCAACTTTTGCGCGGCCCGGTCGCATTGCCGACCGCCGCGCTACGCGGAAAACGTAGAAATTTTCTCAAGACAAAACACTAGCCCGCAGCGCCAGCGAGGGAATCCGGCATCTACTTCAATTGATATCCGCATCGCCCAAACAATGCAGCGATCATGCCGCCCGTTGATCCCAATCAGCCTCCGCAGCCAGATCCAGTGGGCTATCTGCTGACTTGGACCGTCTTCGGCACTTGGCTGCCAGGAGACACGCGAGGTTGGATTCGACGCAATCAAGGAAACCAAGCCCCTGACGACATACGAGAGAAGTATGCGCGCAAGAGCATGCTCGAGACGGATGCCTTACTTGAGTCATCACAGCGAAAACTTGTCGAAGATACGATTCGGGCACACTGCATTCATCGAGGTTGGGAGCTGCACGCGCTCAATTGTCGCAGCAATCACGTACACGTTGTCGTGTCCGCATCGGCGCCGCCCAAGGTGGTTCTTCAGCAGCTTAAAGCTGGGACTGCAAGAAAGCTAAATCAGCTTGGGCCACAGAGAAATAAATGGTGGACCGAGCGTAGTAGCGGTCGGTATTTGAATTGTCAGAAGAGTTTGGAAGCAGCGGTTGTTTACGTGATTGAGGGGCAGGATCGTAAGTGATAGGCGCCGCTTTCCCTCGCTGGCGCAGCGGGCTAGTGTTCTGTTTTTTCTATTTGCGCAGCGTCCGTAGCGCGCGATGGACAATCCGCGCCGTTTGCGGCGTTGGTGATTCGCTTTGCCAGCGAGCGCAGGTCTTTTGCACCCAGTCAGGTTGTGACTTGCTGGCGTCATTCAGCCAGTTGGCGACTGAGTCTTGCACGTATTTGGTTTCGTCGCTGTTGCACGCATCCAGCAACTCGGTAATCGGCGTCGGATCTGCTTTCAGCCGTTTCAGATGGGTGCACCAAACGCCGCAGGGACGGGTGACTTCGATCGCAAAGCGGCGGATAAAAGGGTGCGAATCAACGGCCCATGGCTGCAAGCGATGGACTTCATCAATCAGCGCATCCGGGGCAGGGGAGCGAACGCACATCCACGCGATTTCGCGGACGCCTGCGTTGGCGTCGATCGCAAACTTGCGAACCCGCTTTAGTCGCTGAGCAAACGTCAGTCGCGGGTTGGCGCCATCCGAGAAAGCGGCCCAGATGCGGACAACATCGCTAGAATGCGTCGCCATCTGGTCGTAGATCGCCGCCGCGTCTGCTGCTTCGGCTAACGCCGCATGAAACGCAGCGCCAATGCCGGTACTGCGCTGCATTACGCCTGCTTCGTTTAGACTGCGGGCTGTTTTCAAAAGCGTCTTCTGCGATTTCTCGTCAGCAAAACCGATCTCAGGCAAGATCGCTTTCAGCAACTTGGCCTGGTCGATGACGAGCCATTCGACCAAGTTGCGTGATTCGATCTGCCCGGTGTTCAGCGCTTTCAGCACATCCGCCGGAACTTCGCTGCGGCGGCGAGCCGGCTTGCGGGCGATCAGCTCTTCGATGCTGCGCGGCACGGCTTGGTCCTAAGCTCCGCCAACGGTCGAATCGAAGACGCGAACTTTCGCCCAGCTTTCTTTGTTGTTGGCGATAAATTCCAAGTGACGTTCGGCAACTTGATAGGCGTTCTGGGATTCAAGGGAATCGAAGATCGTATGCAGAGCGACATCAAACGCACGATCATTGACCGGGCGATCCAGCTCAGGTGTCAGCAGGCCAGCGGCGTAAAAGATGCAGCCAGGATGACCAGACAGATATTTATGGCACTCGGCGACCAACGCTTCTTTCGCTGCATCCGATTGGTCTTTGAGCGTGAAGAAAACGTTGTGGGCGATTTGCTTGCGATCAGGCATGGGGTATCTCGTGCGTATTCAAGTCAGAAGCGGGAAAAGGCTACTCTAACTAGACTTTGTCGAATCGGCAATCGGCGGCTATTGGTAGCCGTGCCGGCGATAGAAAGCGACTGCGGGAGCCCAGGTGGAGAGAGTCTCGGCCGTTAGATGCCGAACGCCTGCTTCCCAGGCGTTCCGTTCTAAGGTGGATAGTAGTGCAGATGCAATCGCCTGGCGTCGAGCAGCGGCGTCAACCATTAACCAGTGAATGCGCCCCGCTGTCCCCTCGGCTTCTAGCGTCACTGTTCCGAGTACTTGCTGAGTGGAGGATTCGATCGCCCACCAAAGTCTGGTCGGAGAGAACCAAGCCCGCTCGGTAATCTCGCGTTCAAATCTGGATAAGCTCCAGCGTTCCTGGCCATTTAGGAAGTTGGCCCCATGCAGGCGGAGCCAATCCTCGGCAGAAGGGCGCATTGCGAAAGGGACAATCGCAGCGGTCGACTGAGTAACAGTCGGCGGCTCGGAAGAGATCCACTTGCTCAAGATTAGGGGAAGCGACATCGATATTTTGCTGAGGATTTTGGGGGAGAAACGAAAGATGGTGGTTTCTGGCGAAAAACGCGATTAGGGATGTTTTTTCCGGTTATGTCAGATGAAGGTCTCTTCACTCATGACAGAATACCACCATTCCGATTTGGCAGTTCTTGCTCATTTCAGTGATTTTAGTGGTTGTTTTGTCGTTATTCTTTTCCTCAAGTGCCTAGAGTGAAATGCGTAAGTACTGCTAGCAATTGGATTTGCGTCAATATGAGCGATTTGCGAACTTGATTCGCCGCCAAATGCGCAAAAACTTTCACCAGGTGATTGTTTTTCAGCAAATTGGGATGCATAATCTAGGTCAAGTAAAGAAAGAAGTTAAACTGGTACCCTTCAGGATCCCCCAGACATGCAAGCGGACGTGCGGAGAGCACGGCTGTTAGAGATGGTGCGATCGCGAGGATTCGCGTCGCTGCCAGATCTGGCGAGCGAACTGGAGGTTTCGGAATCGACGGTTCGTCGTGACCTAGACTCTTTAGAGGACCTAGGTTCGGCCAAACGGACGCATGGCGGCGTCTTTTATACCGGACCGGCGCCCAATCTCCCACACTTCGAGCTGCGTCAGGAGATGCAGTGGGAGAAGAAGCGACAGATCGCTCGAGCGGCGAGCGTGCTGATCGAAGATGGCGATACGGTGCTGCTGGATGGCGGAAGCACAACCTATGAGCTGGCGCAGCTATTGGTCGGGCGAACGCTGCAAGTGGTCACCAACTCACTGCCGGTCGCGAACTTGTTCATGGCCAGCAGCACGACCGATTTGATTTTTGTCGGCGGCTACGTTCATAACCGAACCGGAGTTTCGGTCGGACCGTACGCCACTGAAATGATCGCCAAGCTCAACGCTCGGCGGGCAGTGCTGAGCACCGCCGGAATCACCGAACATGGACTTTACAACAGCAATCTGTTGTTGGTCGAAACCGAACAAGCGATGGTCCGCGCCGCCGGCGAAGTGATCATCGTCGCCGATAGTACGAAATTCGGACGGCAGAGCCTGGCTCACCAATGTCCGCTGGATGAAATCGATCGCTTGGTGGTCGATGACCAGATAACGCCTGAGTGGCTAGCGGTGCTGCAAGACGCGGGGATCGATACGATCATCGCCGACAGTGCGACGCCGATTGACGCTGTACGTTAAACCCTTTGCATGCCTCGTCGATAAGTTCCCCCCTATGACGCAAGCTCCGACTCTCGATCGCTCGACCATCGAACGTATTGTTCGCCAGATTGTCGCCGGCAACTCGGCTCCGGCCGCTGCTGCCTCGTCTCCGGTGGTCAGCGCGCAGCGCAAGTTGGTGGTCAGCATCTCGGCCCGCCACGTGCATCTGACGGATGCACACGTCGAAACGCTGTTTGGTCCCGGTCACACGTTGACCCCGATGAAGGACCTGTATCAAGACGGCTTTTACGCCGCCGAAGAGACCGTGATGGTCGTCGGCCCGCGTCGTCGGATGCTAGAGAAGGTTCGGATCCTTGGTCCGACGCGCGACTATAGCCAAGTCGAGCTGGCCTTTACCGATGCGATCTCGCTCGGCATTGACGTTCCGGTTCGCGCCAGCGGCAAGATCGCCGGAACGCCGGGCTGCGTGCTGGTCGGTCCGCGCGGCGTGGTTGATCTCACTGAAGGGGTCATCCGAGCCGAACGACACGTGCATATGAATCAGAGCGACGCGAAGTTCTATGGAGTCGCCAACGGCGATCGCATGAACCTGCGAGTAGTTTCTCACGGCTGCACGGTTTTGTTTGAGGATCTATTGGTGCGAGCCGATCAGGTCAGCAAGCTAGAAGTTCACCTCGATACGGATGAGGGGAACGCCGCCAACTTGGATGCGGCGACCGAAATCACGCTGCTGAAGCAGGAGCCATGCGGGTGCAAATCGCACTAGCAAGCTTGATCTGCTGCGGCGCGCTACGAGTTATAAACGTCCGCGCCGGCTGCTTTTGAGACTGCACCTTGATGAGAGAAGGTCGGTCGCGGACGTTTTTGATAGACAACTTGAATGTGACGCCGTTTTCACGCGAGTGAACGCGGCAATTTGAAATTTCGTTTCCTGTTTTATGAATCGGGAGAGACAACCCCATGGCGAAGGCAATGGAAGCGTTGGGCATGATCGAGACGAAGGGCTTTATTGCTCTCGTCGAGGCGACCGACGCAATGATGAAAGCTGCGAACGTCAAGTTCGTTGGCTGGGACAAAGTTGGCAGCGGTTTGGTTTCGGTTTTCGTGACCGGTGATGTCGCTGCGGTCAAAGCCGCTACCGACGCTGGCGTCGCGGCTGCCGGACGCATCGGCGAAGTGGTCAGCGTTCAGGTGATTCCGCGTCCGCACGATGACCTCTCGGTCGTGTTGCCTCCTTCGGTTAACTACGGCGGCGGTTCGCCCGGTTAGTCTTCATTCACGAGTATTCCCAACAGGAATTTGAAGCGATGAACAGTGCAATTGGTCTGATTGAAACCAAGGGATTGGTTGGCTTGGTCGAAGCGACCGACGCCATGGCGAAAGCCGCCAACGTCAAAATTACGAAGCGCGTCAACATCGGCGGCGCCTTTATCACGGCTGTTGTGACCGGCGATGTCGGCAGCGTTCGCGCTGCGGTCGAAGCAGGCGCCGCGGCTGCTCAGCAGGTCGGCGAACTGGTCGGCAGCCATGTGATTCCGCGTCCGGCGGATGGTCTGGTCGAAGCCTACTTCAGCTAGTCGTCAGGTTGTTCGTTTTTTCCCGGTACGCACAGGATGGAGCCTAGGACGTCATGAAGATTTTGGTAGCCAACCTCGGTTCGACCAGCTTCAAATATCGCTTGCTTGACATGGAGAGCGAAACGCAGCTTGCCCGCGGCGGCATTGACCGCATCGGGGGCGGCGAAAGCTCTTGTTCAGTCGAGATCGGTAATTGGAGCGAAAATCGAACCGCGCATGTCCCTGATCATGCAGACGCCGTGCAGCAATGCTTGGCGCAGCTGACCGATCCGGAACATGGCTGTCTGCAATCGGCGGATGAAGTTGCCGCGATTGGCTTCAAGGCGGTTCATGGAGGACGCGTCTCGGGCGTACAACGCGTGACTCCAGAAGTGTTGGAAGCGATGTCGGAAATGAGTCCCGTCGCCCCAGCGCACAATCCGCCCTACATCAAAGCAATGCGATTGTTGGCGGAGAAACTGCCTGAGATGCCGTTGGTAGCGGCGTTTGAAACCGGTTTTCATCAGACCATCCCCAATCGAAATCGCTACTACGCGATTCCGAAAGCGTGGTCCGAAGAGTACTTGATCAAGCGTTGGGGGTTTCATGGGGCGAGCCACCGATTTATCGGAGTTCGTTCCGCCGAGCTATTGGGACGCAGCGACCTGCGAGTGATCTCATGTCATCTGGGCGGCAGCAGCAGCTTGTGCGCAATTCGCGCCGGCGAAAGCCAAGCGACCACGATGGGAATGAGCCCACAGACAGGTTTGCCGCAAAACAATCGGGTCGGCGACTTTGACGCCTATGTCCTACCGATGCTGATGGACAAGACAGGCAAGTCGTTAGAAGAAGTCCTCGCCTATCTCGGCAGCCATGGCGGGTTGTTGGGGATCAGCGGCGGGCTCAGCGGCGACATGCGTGATTTAGAAAATGCGGCCGCCAGCGGCAACGCCGACGCGCAACTGGCGCTCGACGTTTATATCAGCGAAATCCGTCGCTATTTGGGCGGCATGCTGATCGAACTGGGGGGCGCGGACGCCATCGTCTTTACCGGTGGAATCGGGGAGAACGGCAAAGAAGTTCGTGCAGCCGTTTGTGCGAACCTGAGCGAACTGGGGATTGAACTGGACGCGACGAAAAACGACGCCGTCCGCGGCGAGTCGGCAATTCATGCCGATGGCGGCCGCACGCAAATTTGGGTCATTCCGACCAACGAAGAGTTGATCGTAGCCCGGCAAACCAAGCAACTGTTGGAGAGCTGATCGATGTTCATCGCGAAAGTGACCGGCTCGGTCGTCGCCACGCAAAAAGTGCAGTCGATGGTCGGCAACAAGTTGCTGGTCGTCGAACCGTACCGCTTGGAGCCGAAGGACCGTAGTTCGCTCGTCACCACGGGACGAACCTTTATCGCCGTCGACATGCTAGGCGCCGGAGTCGGCGACTACGTGTTGATCACGCAAGGCTCCAGCGCTCGCTTGACGCCGGAGACCAAGCACTTGCCGATCGACTGTGTGGTGGTCGGGATCGTGGATCAGGCGCATATCGATCATGCCTGCGTCTATTCGCGAGAAGAGATGCAGCAGGTCGAGAAGCAACCGGAACCGAAGCCAGAACCAGTGGCCAAGAAGCCGAAACCCAAACCGGCGCCCGCTCCAAAGCCTCATCCCACTCCAGAAGCGGAACCGACGCCCGAAGCGAAATCCGACTCGGACGAATAGTTTTCACCGAACAGCGACACCCTTACGCGGCCTGAGCGCGTACTACGATAACGAAAGTTTTCGCCATGCAAATCGACGAATCCTTGATCCGCAGCGTCGTTGCCCAAGTGCTGGCCGAAGTCGGCCAGGCGCCGGCTGCAACCAGCGGTTTCACCGGTCGCCGCGGCATTTTTGATTGTGCCCACGAAGCGGTTCACGCCGCTCGTGAAGCGTTCGAGCGTCTCTCCGAACGGACCAAAGCCGATCGCAAGCAGGTCATCGATATCATCCGCCGGATTGCGATGGACCAAAAGGTCGAGCTCGGCACGATGGAGATGAACGAAACGCAAATCGGTCGTCTGGCGCACAAGATTGAGAAGCTGGAAACGTTGGGCAAAATGACCCCCGGCGTCGAGTTTCTCGAAAGCAAGGTCTACAGCGGCGATCACGGCTTGGCCATCATCGAGCCTGCTCCGTTTGGCGTCATCGGCTGTATCACGCCGGTCACCCACTCGCTGCCAACCATCACCGGCAACGCGATCAACATGATCGCCGGCGGCAATACGCTGGTGGTCAACCCGCATCCCGGCGGCAAGCTGGTCGCCGCCGAAGGCGTTCGTCGCTACAACGAAGCGATCTTCCGCGCCATCGGGATCGACAATCTGATCTGCGTGATCGCCGAGCCCACGCTCGAAACCGCGGACATCATCTTCCATCACCGCGATGTGGCGATGATCTGCGTTACCGGCGGACCGGCTGTCGCCAAAGCGGCCCTCAACTCAGGCAAGAAAGCGGTCGTCGCTGGACCTGGCAATCCGCCGGTCGTGGTCGACGAGACCGCCGATCTCGATCGAGCCGCGCGCTGCATCATCCAAGGTGGAGCCTACGACAACAACCTGTTGTGCATCGCTGAGAAAGAAGTCTTCGTCGTCAACTCGGTCTTTGATGACCTGATGAAAGCGATGGAGCGAGCCGGCGCCGTCCGTTTGAACTCGACCGAGATCGACAAGCTGACACGCGTCGCGATCTCAGAAGTCGAAGTCAACGGCAAAAAGAAAATGGTCGCCGCCAAAGATTTCATCGGCAAAGACGCCGCCGTATTGGCCAAGGCCGCCGGCAAGACGATCAACTCGCAAGTCGAGCTGATCTTTGGTGAAACGGACGAACACAACCCGTTTGTCCCGGTCGAACAGATGATGCCGTTCATTCCTTTCGTTCGCTGCCACGACGTGGACGAAGCGATCGAAAAGGCGAAATACTATGAACATGGCTTCCGCCACACGGCGATCATTCACTCCAACAATGTCCGCAATATGACCCGCATGGGTCGTGCGATGGACACCACGTTGTTTGTCAAAAATGGTCCCTGCATGGCGTCATTGGGCTTAGGGGGCGAAGGTTACATCTCGTTCTCAATCGCCACGCCGACCGGTGAAGGGGTCACCACGCCGTTGACATTCACACGGCAACGCCGCTGCTCGTTGATTGACGATCTGTGCATCCTCGGTCACCCGGGCAAGGGCTAAGCAAATGAATTTGGCCAAGGTAGTCGGCACGGCGACCAGCACCGTCAAGCATCCTTCGATGCAAGGCTGGAAGCTGCTAGTCGTGCAACTGCATCAAACCGATGGCGTGACCCCGGACGGGCATCCGCTGTTGGCGATTGATGCGATCGGCGCCGGGCCCGGCGAGACCGTGATGATCACCAGCGACGGCGAGGCGACTCGCGAATTGCTGGGCTTCCCGAAGACGCCAGTCCGTTGGACGGTCATCGGAATCGCAGACGAATAACAGAAACGCTTCGAGCAAGTCATGCAACTAAGTCCGGAACAAATCGAACGCATCGTGCGGCTGGTCGTCCAGCAGGTACGTGGGCTCTCGAAGAGTTCCGAGCCAGCTGCGCCGACCGCTTCCAGCGTCGAGATTTCAACCGATGGCAGCGAAGTTGCTTTGGCCGATCGCGTGGTCACGATGGAGACGCTGGAGGGCAAGATCGGCGGCGCCAAGGCGCTGGTGGTTTCCCCCAAGGCGATTGTGACTCCGGCTGTACGCGACGCATTGCGAGCACGCGGCGTGCAACTGCGACGTGATAGCGAAGTCGCCAAGCGAGCCAAAAAGTCAGTCGAAGTATTGGCCTTTGCCGCCAGCGGCGTCACCTCGTGGCGCGAACGAGGACCAGTCGGCGTCTTTATTGATTTGACGTCGACGGTCAAGCAAGCGGCGTTGGCCGCCAAACAAGACAAGATTGTGATTTTGCTGACCGAGTCGCCTGAGGCGGCTTGTTGTGCGGCGAATCGCGACGCGGAGATTCGTGCGGTGTCGGTCGACTCGACTGCGACGCTGGATCGAGTTCTGCCGCAAACCGCTGCGAATGTCATCGCCGTCGATCCCAGCAAGATCGCCCGCGACGAGATCGCAAACTTCATGGAAACAATTCATCGGTATCAGACCGTCGCAACACCGGCGGCGCTGCTGCAGAAATAACCACCAACTAGACGAAGAACTCATGCGAATCGCAGAAATCGTCGGCAAGGTGACGCTTAGTCGCGTTCACCCCAGCTTGCAGGGCGCCCAGCTCAAACTGGCCGTGCCGCTGACGCTGGAACATTTGCGCGGCGAGGGTGATTTTCTGGAGGATGAATTTTTGGTGGTGTACGACTCCCTTTCGGCAGGCGTGGGCGAACAAATCGCGCTCAGCGAAGGGGGAGAAGCGGCCCAGCCGTTTTATCCAGAACTCAAGCCGGTCGACGCGTACAACGCGGCGATCCTCGATACCATTCATTTACGTGACCAATAATTGACTAGTCACCCCGCAATTGACTAGCAACCCTGTCTCCCAGTTTAGCGAGCAGACAAGCGATGATGAACGTTCACCGTATCAAACAAGACATATGTGAAATCGGCCGCCGAATCTACAACAAGGGATTCGCCGCCGCCAATGACGGCAACATCACCGTTCGCGTCAGCGAGAATGAGATTCTCTGCACGCCGACGATGCAGTCCAAAGGCTTCTTAAAGCCTGAAGACATCGCCACGATCGACATGACCGGCAAGCAGATCGCCGGCAGCAAGCCGCGATCCAGCGAAGCGCTGCTGCACCTAGAGATCTACCAGCGTCGCGCCGACATCAAGAGCGTCGTCCATTGTCATCCGCCGCATGCGACCGCCTTTGCGATTGCTCGTGAGCCGATCCCGCAATGCGTGCTGCCGGAAGTCGAAGTCTTCCTAGGCGACGTCCCGATCACCAAGTACGAAACCCCAGGCGGCAAAGCCTTCGCCGAAACGATTCTGCCGTTCGTCGACAAGACCAACATCATCTTGTTGGCGAACCACGGCACCGTCAGCTACGGCGAAACGGTCGAACGCGCTTACTGGTGGACCGAGATCTTAGACGCCTACTGCCGCATGCTGATTCTGGCCAAGCAATTGGGCCGCGTCGAGTTTTTCTCAGAAGAGAAAGAACGCGAACTGCTCGACCTGAAGCAGCGTTGGGGTTGGAGCGATCCGCGCAACACCGAAGAGTACAAAGATTGCGACATCTGCGCCAACGACATCTTCCGCGACAGCTGGAAAGATTCGCTGATCGAACGCAAAGCGTTTCCGGCGCCTCCGGCGATGGGCCCCAACGCCAACAAAGCGGCGGCCCCGGTGACCAGCGATCAAGAAGCATTGATTCAAGCGATCACCAGCCGCGTGATGGCCGAGTTGTCGAAGCGATCGTAATCGGGCGTAGATCACGAATGACGAATGACTAAATCCTAATGTCTAATGTAAACGAAGATGAGCGGTTTCAGGCTTCATTAGACATTCCGTCCTTAGACATTAGTCATTGGATCCCACGCAAAAGCATCACCCACGCAGATCACTCCCTAATTGGTTGAGAGTTATGAAAGTTAGCATCATCGGCGGCGGCGGTTTGGTTGGTTCGTGTGCGGCGTTTGCGCTGCAGTGCGGCGGGATCGCTCGCGAAATCGCGCTGCTAGACCTGAATGCCGATCTTGCCGGCGGGCATGCGTTAGACTTGCTGCATGGCGCTCCGAGCATCGCCGATCAAGTTATCACCTCGGGCGGCTACGAGCATATCCCCGACAGCGACGTGATCTGCATCACCGCGGGACTACGTCGCAAGCCTGACGAAAGCCGCTTAGATCTGATCAACCGTAACGTCGATCTGTTTCTGTCGATCTTGGACAGCGTCAAAAGCGCTGGAGTCAAGAAAGATGCGATCTGCTTTGTCGTCTCGAACCCGGTCGACATTCTGACCTACTTGGCCGCCCAAAGACTGGACCTGCCGACGAGCCGCGTGATCGGACTTGGCACGCAGTTGGATACGATCCGCTTCCGCGCGTTGATCGCGCAAGAGATGAAGTTGCCGCCGACGCAAGTCAAAGCGCTCATCCTGGGCGAACACGGCGACAGCATGTTGCCGGTCTGGTCAGCTGCGACCGTCAATGGTTTGCCGCTCGACAAGTTCCCCGGCTGGACCCCCAGCAAAGCCTCGGAGTTGTTCACACGAACCCGCGGCAGCGGCGCCGAAGTGATCAAAAAGAAAGGTGGCGCCGGATTCGCCGTCGGCATCGCCATTCGCGATGTGATCGAAGCGATCGCGCTTGACAAGAATCAAGTGCTGCCAGTTTCCAGCGTGCAAAACGGTTGCTATGGCATTCGCAACGTCGCACTCAGCGTGCCCACGTTGGTGGGTCGCAACGGTGTCGCTGGGACGTTTGAAGTCGATCTCTGGCCGAAAGAGATGCAACAATTGCGTCACAGCGGGCAAGTGCTTCGCCAGACATTAGAAACCGTGCTACAACGCGTTGGCGGCAAGTAAGCCGAAACGCTCTGTTGGAATAAGCTTTGCGTGCCACGGCTCTGTGAGCCGTGTGCAGCAAAGTAATCTCTCCACCTAATTCAGCAGAGCTCACAGAGCTCTGCTAATTCTTGCCTGGCGTCCGGCCGCCAAGTTAAATCGTGTTCGCATCCCGTTGTCGCGCCGCTTCGGCGGCTGCTCGAGCCTTTTTGGCGGCTGTTTGGCTGGAGTCGACGCGAATCGTGCGCGATTCGCCTGGTAGGTTGAGGTTGGAGTTCGCTTGCTCGATCGAGGCCAAAAGTTGTTGCGGTTCGAGCGAAGTATTGTCGAGCGATCGCCAATCGTTGAGAATCTCGATCGCTTCTTCTTGCATGCCCAGCGCCAGCAGCGTGATGCTCAGCCAACGCAGGCAAAGCGGTTCTCGACAACCGTTGCGATAGGCGGTTTCCAGATAAGGTCGAGCGGCGACCCAGTTCTTTTGTGCGGCTGCTGCGGCGCCGCGTACGGCGCTGCGATATGCTTCGCGATTGGGAAAACTATCAGGCAAGGCCTGAACATGATTCATCGCTTCGGCGCGACGTCCATACTTCACATGCATGTCGATCAATTGTCGACGGAGTCGGATCGAGAGCGGATGTTCGATGATCGCCGTATTCAAGATCTCTTCGGCTGCTTCTGGTTTGCCGGCCAGTTGCGTCGCTAAGGCGAAACACGAGACGGCGATCTGATCGATATCTTCGATGTGCCAGGTCTCGGGATTGATCTGCCCGTATTTGTAGGCGGTTTCAAACGAGCGAATCGCTAGTTCCAGGTGTCCTTGCGACTGGAGATAACCTCCGATCGCGCACAGCAGCTGGGCGTCAAGCGGATAGTATTCGAGCGCGCTCAGGCACGTTTCAATCTGTTTTTCCAGACCGTTTTCTTGCTCGTCAAAAGCGGTCAAGATCCCGTAATACGCTTCCAGCGAGTCCGTAGAATTCGGTTCTGCGAGTTGTCCAGCCTGTTGATAGAACGTCAACGCGTTCTGGTGATCGCCTAGAGCTTGCATCGCCTCGGCCATGCAGATCAGCAACCGTGAGCTTGGGCCAACTTCATGAATTTCTAGGTTTACCAATTGAATATCGCGGACCGCTTTGCGGCTCTTCCGCTGCGGATCATTTTCGATCGAAGCGCGGCGGATCGGAAAGGGGATCGCGGCCAACTGCATGTCACATTCGGCCAGCGAGACGATCGGCGTTTCGCGCACGCGACCTTCAAATCGAATCTGGCCATTGTTCGGCAGCAATCGAATTTTGCCGATCTGTTCAGAGCCAATCCCGCCGGTCGCTTGCGGGATCTTGACGATCATCACGTAGGCGAGTGAAGGATCCGCCTCGGAATTAACGAACTCTCGCAGGCTTTGGGCGTCTTCGGCCGCCAGCGTTTCGCCAGCATCCAGCCACAATACCCAGTCGCCGGTGGCATGCGTGAGCGCAAAGTTGCGCGCCGCGCTAAAACTATCTTCCCATGCTCGCGGGATCGCTGTCACGCCGTGCGCTTGGGCGATCGCGATGGTGTCGTCCTGCGAGCCGGTGTCGACCAGCACGATTTGGTCTGCGATCCCGACGATCGAGGAAAGCGAACTGGCCAACGCGTCAGCCGCGTCTCGCACGATCATAGCGACGGTCAGTTTTCGCGGGTTGGCTTCCGTACTCATCGGGCAATCCATCCTTCCAGGAGAGATAGAGATATCAAGCTGGCGCAGCACGTCGCAAAATCGACGATTGATCGCAGAAGTGTACCGCTATCGCCCAATCAAATACAGGGCGATTTCGCCGCGCGCGTAGCAGTGCTAGCAAGACGAGAGCAATTGGGGTCAGGTCCCCGTTGCTCCCGCAGCTCAATCCCTAAAAATAGGAGCCCGACGTGCGAGTTATGAAGTTGCGCTATTTGGCCGGAACGTAACAAATAGAACGCGGTTACCACGGATAAATCACGGAATTACACGGTAAGAAAGATTCACTAAGCCTGAAGCTTCCCATTCTAGATTGCAGTGAAAGTTTTGCCGAATCGGCTTAGCCTTTCTGTCCCAGCGATTCTCTCTTAGCGTGTTTTCCGTCTCTCTTGCCGGGGCATCGGTGTTCCATTCTTCATGAATTGCTAGATAGCATCTTCAAAACTCGCACGTCGGGAACTATTTTGTCCGGCAGGATCCATGGAGTCGCTAGCTACGTCGAGTAATCGGCGTTGAACTTCACATACTCAACCGTCAGGTCGCTGGCCCAGACGCGGGCGCTGGCGTCTCCCTCAAACAGGGTGAGTTGGATGTGCGTTTCAAAGCTTGCTTTGATCGAAGCCGAAACGGTCTTGGCTTCAAACTTGACCGGCGTGCCGGTTTGGTACAACAGAATATCGTTCAGACGCAGCTCTAATTGGAGCGGATCAAACGCGACGCCGGCATAGCCGACGGCCGATACGATTCGTCCCCAATTGGGATCGCCGCCGGTGATCGCCGTTTTGACCAACGGGCTATCCGCGACTTCAATCGCGATCTTTTTGGCGTCTTCGCGCGTTGCACATCCTGCGACATCGATCTTGATCAAATGAGTCGCCCCTTCGCCGTCGGCCGGGATCAACTTGGCCAGTTCTTCGCAGGTCGCTTTCAGCTCGTGACGCAACTTCGCGAGTTGCGAATCGTTCAGCGGTGCGCCCCCTTCGGCGCCGCTGGCCAGCAGCAGCAGCGTGTCGTTGGTGCTCATATGCCCATCGACTCGGATGCAGTTGAACGTCTCCTCCGCGACATCGCTCAGCAGCGTTTGCGCCTGTTCGGGCGAAAGGGGCGCGTCGGTCAATACGATTCCCAGCATCGTCGCCATGTTGGGGGCGATCATGCCTGCACCTTTGCACATGCCTGCGATCCGGAAACTACGGCCATCGATTTCGACATTGCGCGAAGCGATTTTTTTGCCATTGTCAGTCGTCAAAATGCCGCGGGCCGCTTCTTCAAACGCAGGGGCTTCGGCGCCGGTTTGACCAGCGGCGGCGACGATTCCGTGGCGAATCTTCTCCATTGGCAAGTGGACGCCGATGATGCCGGTCGACATGACCAACACGTCGTCGGCGGTCGCTCCGATTTGCGCAGCGACAATTGCAGCCATCTCAGCGCAATCTTTTTCCCCCTGTTCGCCGGTGCACGCGTTGGCGTTGCCCGAGTTGGTGAGAATAGCGCGGATCTTGTTGGACGGGGTCCGGCTGCGATCCCAGCGAACCGGCGCCGCAAAGACTTTGTTGGTGGTGTAGACGCCTGCGGCGGTCGCCGGCGCATCGCACAAAATCAACGAGATATCTTCTTTGTTGGGATTGCGTTTGAGTCCGCAATGGACCCCGGCGAAGCGAAATCCAGCAGGAATCACGATCTGTTTGGTAGGTTCGTCCATTTCGCCGTCGCTTATATTTAGATGGAAACAGTGTCGAGTGAAGTTCTTTGATTTGCTCTTTGTCGCCTGAAGCACGCTTTTTGCAGTTGTGCTATTGAAGGTAAGAGGAAGAATGGAACAGGGCGAAGCCACGGATTTCGCACGGAATTACACGGTCGGAAAAGATCTTGCATGGGGCTTCCTGTTCAGGCCCTCCGGGTCGAAGGCGGTCGAGATTCCAGCTTTGTTTTCTTGCCGTGGTTATCCGTTCTTTTTCTGTGGTATCCGTGTTCTATTTCTAGGAACCCTCAAAACTCGCGGATCGGGCTACGAACAGAATCATGTCTGGTCAAACTTGTTAGTCGGCCAGGGCGGTCGTCTCCGCAAAGTCATACATCAAATTGAAGTTTTGCACCGCGGCGCCAGAGGCTCCTTTAATCAGGTTGTCGATCACCGAAATGACAATCACCCGATCTCCGACCACACGCGCGGTGAGATGGCAATAGTTGGTTCCACTGACATGCTTGGTCGCCGGCAGTCCGTCCACAACCTGGACGAACGGTTCGTTTGCATAGAACTCACGCAGCGCGGCGATGGCCTGAGCGGTCGTCACCGTCGACGTCGGCTTGGCGTAGCAAGTACTGAGGATGCCGCGATCCATCGGAACCAAATGCGGCGTGAAAATCAAGCTGCAGGATTGCCCTGACGCTTGGCCCAGGTTCTGGATGATCTCTGGCGTATGACGATGCGTGCCGACGCCGTAGGCGGAGAAGCTCTCGTTGCATTCCGGATACAGCGTTCCCAGCTTGGGCGTGCGACCGGCGCCGCTGACGCCGCTTTTGGCGTCGACCAAAATATCAGTCGGCTGGATCATCCCGTTCATTAGCAGCGGGGCCAGCGCCAAAGTTGCGGATGTCGGATAGCAACCGGGATTGGCGACCAGGTCAGCGCCGCGAATGGGTTCGCGGAAAAGCTCGGGCAAGCCGTAGATCGAATCTGGCAACCGAGCTGGATCGGGATGCTTTTCGCCGTACCATTTTTCATAAACGGCGACATCGCGCAACCGATAATCGGCGCTGAGGTCCACAACTTTCAGACCACGCTCCAGCAAGCCCGGCACTACCGCGGCGGACGCGGCGTGCGGCAAGCAGCCGAAAATACAGTCGCAGCGTTCGGCAAGTTGGTCGGACGACAGATTCTCGAGCGTCAGATCCAGCCGGCCTGTCAGTTGAGGGTGAACCGACGAGACGTGCGGGCAATCGTCTTGGCGCGTGGTCAAAGCGGTAATCTGCACTTCGCTGTGGCGCAGCAAGATCCGCGCGAGTTCAAATGCGGTGTACCCTGTGGCGCCAAGAATGCCAACGCGTATGGTCATTATGAAGCTTTCCCCAAATCAAAGACGATTGCTGAGTGCGGCGATTTCTGGTTAAGTTCGCTTTAGTATAGAACTTCGTGGCTTGGGAGACACGGGGAGTCCGCGAAGGTTCAGCCGCCGACCGCGCATTCCGCTTGTTGCAACTGCAATGCTTGGACGAAGTTCATTAAGATATGGTAAGTCGCTCCCCAAAGTTGACTGCCGCCGATCTCCAGTGAGGGGCCCGAAAGTTGAAGTCCGCGGCGATTGACCTGAATCGTCGAGTGGATCTGCTGGTTACAAAGATCGGCGAGCGGCAGAAAAATGAGCTCCGCGACTTCTCGATCACAGGGAGACCACGCAGGAACCTCGCCGCCGACCGAAACAAAGCAGCGCACCCAGAAATTGCTGACGTAGATGTAGACCGGCGATAATTCGCCGCAGATCTGATTGGCGGCGACCGCGACTCCGGTTTCTTCATGGAATTCTCTTCGGGCGGCGTCAACGGCTGTTTCGGCCGCTTCTATCATGCCGCCTGGCAGCCCGATTTGCCCCGCATGCACATCGCCTACATCCGCACGCCGGACCAGCGGCAGCGACCAGACCCCTTGGTGTGGGAAGAGATGGATCAAAACCGACGCCAAGCGCGCATCATAGCGGGGAGGTCCATGGTGACGCGCGTAGACCAATCGCGGCGAGATCGGCCCCCGGAACGCTTGCGAAGGGAGGGCTTCTGCAAGTTGCTGGTAAAGCGGGCCAGTCCAATCGGTGGAGTTAGCGCTGCTCGACGCGAAAGATTTCATAAGGCGAATCAGAATGCTCGTCGATCGGGTAAACGCGCGGAAAATCCCAACCCTGAAAATTAGGACGCGCCTGCTTGTCGACTACAACGTAGTCAATTTGGTAGTCGTGACTCAACAGGCGAATTTGATCGGTCGTCAAACGTTCATAACGATTGGTGCGCCAGCGACGTTCTTTCCAGCCGAGCAAGCTGAGCGCTTCTTGCGGAACGTCTTTGTGCGTCACCACTTCGCTGCGCTGCGCACTCCACTTGAAGCTGCCTTGATTGAGCGGAGTCAAAAAGGTCGCGTCAGGCGCGGTCTGCTCGCGGATCCAACGGCACATTGCTTGCCAGGCGGCGTAGTCAGAGACAGACGCCATTTCATCAGCCGGCGGCATCGGCGCCGTAAGTCGTGCCCCAACACGCAGCCCTAGGCCAATCCCGGTCGCTAGCAACACGACGGCGATCGACGCGTACCGCAGACTCGAGCTTTGCTCTGACGGGGTAACGCAAAACAGCCGCCAACCAACGCTTAGGCTCAACCCTAGCGGGATGGCGACGTCGCTGAGCCGAAACCAATAGAAGCGCAACAGCTTGGCGCCCAGATCGAAGTCGCCGAGCCAATAACAGCAGATTTGGTCGATCGCCAAGCCGGCTGACGCAATGCACAAGCTTCCCACCGCAAAACAGTTGATCAGTGCAGCGCCGCCGTGGCGGCGCGTTGTCCAGGCAAAGATCGCCCAACCAGCGGTGACGGTGAGAAAGCAGATCTGCCGCAGCGCGTCCATCCGATGGACGACCAAATGATGCGGCAGCCGATAGAAGACGTACAGCTGATGCGCTTCGCTTTGCATCTCGGGCGGGACTCCGGCGGTTAGCAGCAGAGCAGGGACCAGCCCCAGCAGCGAGATCAGGCCGCCCCCCATCAATCCGGTCAACATGGTTAGCAGCGGCGCCGATTTGCGGCCGACCATTAGCCAAGCGACCCCCAGTGCGACAACCGCCCAGCCGCCGACCAAGATATGAAACGCACTCGCAACTCCTAGTGAAACCCACGCCTGATTCCAGCGGTTTTGGATCGCCAGACCCAGCGCGAGTAAGACAAAGGGATAGGCGAACGTTTTACCTTCGACGCCGCCGACGACCCATTCTCCGGCGAGATGACCGTAATGGAGCGTCACTAGCCAGATTGCCGCAGTCGCGATGCTGCACCATTTTTGCGGAATGACTAGATAGCTGAGACGTCTCCAAGCGGCGGCCAGCGCAAACCAAGAGATCAAGCGGCCAATCCAAGCGACAACCGGCAGCGGCAGGAACAGCGTTAACCAGCCGAGCGTCCAGTAAAAGGTGTAATGAGCGCCCGGCGCCGAGAGAAAAAAGTCGTGCGATAGCCAAGCAGGATTCCAGTAGTGCTTGGCTTTGCAAAGATAGTGAGGTTCGTTGACCTCTGGGCCCAGCGCAAAAACATAGAGTGCGAAGATCAGCGTGATCGCACAGGTCTCGAATGCAAACTGGCCCCATCCGCCGCGCGAGCGCGAAGCGTCAGGGGAATCACCCGCTTTCGCTTCATTCATGATGAATCGGAAAATGCTTCCCTTGCCAAGAGTCGCGGCGCTCTAATTCGGCCGCGATGGTCTTGAGGGCGGTCGGTTTGTCGAGACACCAAGCAGGTCCGACAAAGTAATCTGGCGGAGCGTCTCCGATGGTCCGCTCGACCAGCATATGCGGCGGCAGAAGTTCGAGAAAATCGACCAGCGTACTCGCGTACTCGTCTAGTTCCATCAACCGAACTTCGCCGGCGGCGACTTGGTCGGCGAGCGGCGTTTTTTTCACGCAGTAGAGATTGTGGATCTTGACTGACTGAATCGGCGATGCGGCGATCGCCTGGGCGGTCGCCATCATGTCAGCGTGCGATTCGCCGGGAAGTCCCAGCATGACGTGAGCGCAAATCTCGAAGCCACGGCCCTGGCTGCGCTCGACGGCATCGTAGAACGCATCGACGTGATGTCCGCGGTTCATCCAGTCAAGCGAGCGGTTGTGGATGGTTTGTAGGCCATACTCGACCGTCAGATAGGTCCGCTCGGCCATCTCGGACAGCAGGTCCATCACCGGCGGCGGAACGCAGTCTGGACGCGTGCCGATCGCCATGCCGACGACTTTTTCGTGCGAGACTGCTTGCTCGTACAGCGGGCGCAGTCGCTCGACCGGAGCATAGGTGTTGGTCGCCGGTTGGAAGTAGGCGATAAACCGTTCGACCTTGTACCGCATCTTCAGCCGGCGGATCCCATCGTCGATCTGGTCGGTGATCTTGCGAATCGGGACTCGGCGACTAGGGCTGAAACTACGATTGTCACAGAAGGTACAACCCCCTTTGGCCACCGTCCCGTCCACATTGGGGCAAGTAAATTTTGCATCTACGCTAACTTTTTGGATTCGTTGCCCGAACTTCTTACGTAGAAAGAAGTTATACGAATAGTAGCGGTGCCCGGCGAGTCGCCAATCGGGATTTGTCTGGGGGGAAGTAAGGACCAACGGAATATTGACTGCTATTTTGAAGTTGTTAGAGTGATCGTAAGGCCAATCAAGCTCTTATCTTAAATTATTTTCGCCTTAGGCCAAGGGACGAAAAGCGAAGGGGCACTTCGAAGAGGCACGTTTATGTTTGGTGAACTCATTCCCGTGGGTGGGGGGGATCCGATTCCCCTGTTGAAAAAAAGTTTGTTGGTTGGACGTCGCGAGACCTGCGATATCGTTCTGCGATTCAAAAACGTCTCGTCCAATCACTGTCAGTTGTACATCAGTAAAGGGTACTGGTTTGTCATCGATCAAAACAGCCGCAACGGCACGAAGGTCAACAGCCATCGTGTGCAGACCGGCGAAAAACGGATCGATCCCGGTGATAAGTTGGCCATCGCCAAGCATGAGTACGAACTGAAGTACGATCCTGCCGAGCTAGGAGCCGTCGGACCGCCGCCGGCCGAAGAGAATCTGATGGAAGATATCCTCAGCAAGTCGCTGCTAGAACGAGCAGGAATCACCAGCAGCAGCAGTTCGCGACGCCACGGCGCCGAATAACAGCCGTAAGTATCAGCCGCGAGTAATTTCGGCGATTCTGGCAACGATAACAAAAGAAGCCCCGCAATCAGCGGGGCTTTTTTGATTTTGTGATCAACCGCAGTTCATCAGCCGTATCCCTGCGTCGGCAGACGCGGGGTCGGCGTGAGGCTTACGAGCTACTCTTTCTCGTCATCGCCGTCCAGCGGCTCTTCTTCCTCTTCTTTTTCTTCGTCGTCATCGTCAAAGAAGGCGGGATCGGCCTCTTCTTCGTCTTCGCCGAGCAAGTCGTCATCAAACCCGTCCCCCAGTTCTTCCTGGTCTTCGAATTCTTCAAAGTCTTCGTCGAAATCATCGTCGAAGTCATCATCATCGAAGGTGTCGTAGTCATCCACATCGTCATCGTCCGATAATTCGGCGGTGACCAGTGCGGTGACTTCGGGGGCTGCTTCGTGCATGGGATCCGCTTCCAAAGGCAAAGCGAATGGGGAAACGAGCGACATGGAGAAAACCTACCAAGATCTCGCAGAGGGAAAAAAACGGCTCAGGCGCCAGTCAAAGGGACGATTAGAAACGGACTTACGCCAAACCGTCAACAGGACTGTTGGTCTGGATGCCCGCATTTTTTTACGGAATTTATTGGATTGCCGTGAACCTAACGCCCGGAACGCGGTATCAATAGTGTATAGAACACACTATTGAATCCGAGGAGGCGAAAATCATGTTGCCTGCCGTCTATCGCGGGTCGCTCGCGTTATTGACCGACCTTTATCAACTGACCATGGCCTATGGTTACTGGAAACAGCGGCGTGCTGATCGCCTGGCGACGTTTCATCTCTTCTTTCGCAAGCTGCCATTCAGTGGGGGATACGCCGTCGCCGCCGGCTTGGAATTAGCGCTCGATTATGTTCGCCAATTTCAGATGGATGACTCGGATTTAAGCTATTTGGCCACGCTCCGAGGCAATGACGATCGACCGCTGTTTGAAGAAGAATTCTTCGACTACCTGGCCCAACTGCGATTTACCGGCGATATCGACGCGATCGCCGAAGGGACATTGGTGTTTCCCAACGAACCGCTGGTCCGGGTAACGGCGCCGCTGTTGGTCGCCCAGTTATTAGAAACGCCGCTGCTGAACATGCTTAACTTTTCGACGCTGATCGCCACCAAGTCGGCCCGCATCTGTCAGGCAGCCTGCGGTGAACCGGTGCTGGAGTTTGGTTTGCGACGAGCCCAAGGGATCGACGGCGGGCTGAGCGCCGCCAGAGCAGCCTTTATCGGCGGTGCGGCGGCGACCTCCAATGTGCTAGCGGGCAAGTTGCTGGGGATTCCGGTCCGAGGGACGCATGCTCATAGCTGGGTGATGGCCTACGGTGACGAACGAGAAGCGTTTGCCGACTACGCCGAAGTCTTGCCCAACAACTGCGTTTTTCTGGTTGACACCTACGACACGCTCGACGGCGTTCGGCATGCGATCGAAGCAGGCGAGCGCCTGCGGCAGCGAGGACACAAGTTGGCCGGCATTCGGCTCGACTCGGGCGATCTGGCGTATCTCAGCATCGAGGCTCGGCGTTTGCTGGACGAAGCCGGATTTGCGGACGCGGCGATCGTCGGCAGCAGCGACTTGGACGAATATGTGATTCAAAGTCTGAAAGCGCAAGGAGCCAAAATATCGGTCTGGGGCGTCGGCACTCGATTAGCGACCGCCTACGATCAACCGGCGCTGGGAGGGGTTTATAAACTGGCCGCGATCCAAAACGAAGCGGGCCAATGGGAGCACCGCATCAAACTTTCGGAGCAACGGATCAAAACCACCATCCCCGGCCGGTGGCAAGTGCGGCGATTTTTTCAACAAGGCAAAGTTGCCGGAGATCTGATGTACGACGAGTTGCTCGGTGAGCCGAACACCACCACGATCATAGATCCCGGCGATCCGACTCGGCGGAAGAAGCTCTCGACGAAACTGCAGAGTGAGCCGCTATTGCTGCCGGTCGTCCGCCAAGGCGAAGTGGTTTACACAGCGCCGACGTTGACCGAGATCCAATCGCGCACCCAATCGCAGCTTGCGATGTTTCATCCCAGCGTGCTGCGGCTATTGAATCCGCACAGCTATCCTGTAGGGATCGATAAGAAACTGTTTCGACTCCGCGAGCAAATGATCCACGCTGCTCACGGCTGGAGCGAGGAGGTTTAAGCCATGTCGTTCACTTACGAATATGCTCGCCCAGCGGTCACCGTAGACTGCGTGGTGTTCGGCCTGGATCAAGAGAGTCTGAAGATTTTGTTGATCCAGCGGAACGGCGATCCTTATGAAGGCCACTGGGCGCTGCCAGGCGGATTTGTCGAAATGGACGAATCGCTCGATCAGGCCGCGCTACGCGAATTGCAAGAAGAAACCGGCGTTAGTGATGTCTTTTTAGAGCAGCTCTATACCTTTGGCGAAGTCAACCGTGACCCGCGAGCCCGCGTGATCACCGTCGCTTACTACGCACTGGTGAATCTGAAGGATCACCAGATCGAAGCGGCGACTGACGCGCGCTCGGCGGCTTGGTTTGAACTGGATGATCTGCCTCCGTTAGCTTTCGATCACGATCAAATTTTGCAAATTGCACAGGAGCGATTGCAAGGCAAAGTTCGCTACCAGCCGATCGGCTTTGAACTGCTGCCAGAGAAATTTTCGCTGCGGCAATTGCAACGGATGTATGAGACGGTGCTAGGCCGCACGCTTGATAAACGCAACTTTCGCAAGAAGGCGTTGGGGCTGGGGGTGCTCGACGATTTGAACGAAGTAGAGCAAGACGTGTCGCATCGCGCGGCGCGGCTCTATCGCTTTGATCGAGAGAAGTATCTGCAGCTTGTGAAAAATGGATTCAACTTTGAATTGTAAGGAGCCGCCCCTCATGCGTGCTTTTGTACTGATCGACATCCAAAATGACTTTCTCCCCGGCGGCAGCTTGGCGATCGCCGTAGCGGATCAAATTGTGCCGGTCGTAAATGCTTGTTTGCCAAACTTTGACCTGGTGGTCGCGACCAAAGATTGGCACCCGGCCGAGCACCAGAGTTTCGCGAGTCAACACATGGGCCATGCGGTCGGCGAGCAAGTCGACCTGCATGGGTTGCCGCAGATCCTGTGGCCCGACCATTGCGTGCAGCACTCCCAGGGGAGTGAATTTTCGGCAGATCTGCAAACCGCTGCGATCGATCACGTGATCTACAAAGGGGACAATCCGCAGGTCGATAGCTATAGCGGATTTTTTGATAACGATCGTCGCCATGCCACCGGGCTGCATGCTTGGCTGCAAACGCAAGGAGTCGACGAACTTTATCTAGCTGGCCTCGCAACCGACTATTGCGTCAAATATACGGCGCTCGATGCGCTGGACCTTGGGTATCGCGTCTACCTGATTGTCGACGCATGTCGCGGGGTCAATTTAAAGCCTGGAGATATCGACGCCGCTCTTGAGGAGCTGAAGTCTCGCGGCGTTACCCTGATTTCAAGTCAAGAGATTGCTCGAAGCTAGAGTGCGAGACATGGACGAAAAACAGCTAAAAACTACCAGCAAATTTTTAAGTTTGGTGCTCCGTCATCAGCCCGATAAAATCGGAGTCACGCTGGATGAGCAAGGCTGGATCGATGTCGAGATCTTGCTCGCCGCGTTTCATCGCGCAGGTCAGCCGCTGACGTTGGCGCAACTGCAAGAAGTGGTGACCCGCAATGACAAGCAGCGGTTTCAATTCTCGCCTGACGAGCAGCGCATCCGCGCGACGCAAGGGCACTCGGTCGAAGTCGATCTGGGTTACGAAGCGGCGGTCCCTCCCATGTTTCTGCTGCATGGAACGCCTGAGCGTTCGATTGCAATCATCCTAGAAACAGGCCTGCAGAAGATGCAACGTCATCACGTGCACCTGCACCAGGATCAACAGACGGCCAGCGCTGTAGGGCAGCGCCGTGGCAAGCCCGTGTTGTTACAAATCGCTGCGGGCCAGATGCATGCCGATGGATATTCCTTTTTTGTGACACCCAACCAGGTATGGCTGACAGATGAAGTTCCGCCTGTCTACCTTACTATTTTGGAATAAAGCGAAATGAACCTGCCAGGCAAAGTGATCGCTGTCTGCGTATCGTCGACCGGTGGGATCCCGCGAATCGCGGTCGATGCGATTGAGTTGACTTTGCAAGGGATCGTGGGGGACAAACATCGCTATACAGAGCACGAAACCAACGACCGGGCAGTCAGCCTGTTTGACGTCGAACTGTACGACCAACTGCCGATCGCAGGGCAACCGGCGCCGCCAGGAAGCGTGGGTGAGAACATTACGGTCGCCGGCGTCGGACTTGGCCAATTAAGCGAAGGCGCCGAACTGCAATTGGGCGCTGTCATCGTTCGTTTAACCCGCCGCTGGACGCCATGTCATGCGCAGCATCCAGTGACCGGTGAGTTGCGGCCCAACAACGAGAAGCGAACCGGCTGGTTCGCCATGGTGATCCAGTCGGGAGCGATCGCGCCCCAGGATCGCGTGACGCTTTGTAAAAATAGCTCGCAAAATCGTTGAACCAATAACATCTTTGTCTGGACCTACTAGTTACAATTGTCATTAGTTTGCAATGCGACGTGCGCCGGACTTCTTTCGCCTGGACGGGCTTGTCTGACGCTGTAGGAAACTCGCCGCAGGATTGGATGGATAGCCATAACTTTCTGGTGCGAATCAAGTTGGTCCGATCAGTGCAACCAGACTCGATCTGCTTGCTGCGTGAACTAACTTGATGGCGAACAGCGAGTTGCGCTGCGTGCCATACTGGATTGCAAAACGCGACGGTGACGCCGTGAGTTATTTGTCAAAATATCTGACTTCTATGAGAACAGGTTTGCGATGGTACGAATGACATCTTTGGTAGGTGTTGGGCTTTGCTTGCTCATGCTCACTGCCGCGGCGGTCCAAGGGGCCGATCACTTCTTTACAGTGGGTGGAGGGCCTGTCGCGAACAGCAGTCAGATATCCCTGGAGAATAATGTTCTTTATTTTCAGCGAACCTTGGCTCGCTTGGGGCTCGACAAACTCGAGCATCAAATCCTGTTTGACGACGGCGATAGCCCGCAGCTTGATCTGCAGTTTGAGGACGCCGCCCGCGGCCCCGAAGATCTCCGCACGTTATTGGCCGAGATCATCGGCCCAACCAATGGGATTCAGTTCAACTACCGCTCAAGCTCAATCCCCGGCGTCAGCGGCGCCGCCGAACCAGAGGTGATTGAGAAGTCGCTGGCGGACTTTGCCGAGCGGCTTACGGCCGATGACCGCTTGCTCTTCTACTTCACAGGACACGGGGGGCACTCGAAGCCCGAGAAGAAAAAGGACAATGGGGACGCCAAGCAGGACGAAGGAGATAAGAAAGAAGAAGAGAAGAAGCGAGCCAAGCCGCTGGTCAACAATTTCACCCATCTCTGGAACTCCCAAGAGATGACAGTCACTGAGTGGACCGAAAAGCTCGACCGCTTGCCAGCCAACATGCCGGTTGTGGCCGTTATGGTTCAGTGCTACAGCGGCGGTTTTGGGAATCTGATTTTCAAAGGGGGAGACCCTGAAAATGGGATGTCGGATCGCCCACGCTGCGGGTTCTTCTCTACCGTGCCCGATCGTGTCGCCGCCGGTTGTACGTCAAACATCGAACAGGCCGAGTATCGCGAGTACTCTTCCTACTTCTGGGAAGCGCTGACCGGCGAGACCCGGACCGGTCAGACGGTGACGCGGCCTGACTTTGATCAGGATGGACGTTGCTCACTGCTCGAGGCGCATGCCTACACCGTGTTGACCGCCGATACGATCGACATTCCAACGCGAACATCGGACGCGCTGTTGCGACACTATTCGGCGCTGACCGGGCAAGATGGCTTGTTAACCAGCCATTCGCCGGTGGAAGTATTGCTGACGTCAGCTGTTCCGTCAGAGCGTGCGGTAATCGAAGGTTTGAGTCAACGATTTGAGTTGAATGGCGCCGATCGCGGCAAGCAAGTTGACGAAGCGATCAAGCGAATCGAAGAAGAAAAGAAAACCGTCGAGAGTGATCTACGTGACAAGCGAAACGAACTGGGGACGCCAAAACGCGAGATCGCCAAAGCAGTTCAGCGGCGCTGGCCAGCAATCGGCAGTCCCTGGCATCCCGAAGCGGCCCGCTTACTCACGGAAGACGCGGACGTCGTGAAGCAGGCAATCGTGGGTGACGAGCATTACGCGAAACTGAAAGAGCTGAACGCCCAGATCGAAGAACTCGAAGCCAAGCGTGAAAAGTTGGAACTAGATGTGGTGAAACTCGAACGCCTGAGGTACTGGTTAGAAACTCGCGCTTTAGCGATCAACTTAGCCGTGATCGCGGATCAAACGGTACGCGCCGATTATGCAAAACTGGTCCAGTTAGAGTCACAACATCTGGTCGACACCCCACCGGCGATTGCCGAGAAGGGTTAATCCAAGATGGGTTACGCCACGGCGGTGTTGAGAGGTTACCTAACTCAATCGCCTTACTGACTTCACGCTTCAAGCCAAACACAGCGGTCCGAGTTGCTCGGACCGCTGTTTCTGTTTGCAATGATCAGCAATCACCATGACATTAAGCGCCCAGTTCGGTATCCCAATAGGCTTCGCTGATGAACTTGGCCCACGACTCGATCCGGACTCGGCGAGCCGCGTAAACCGGTGACCACCGCGGACGGACAGGGACCGAGTGGAGCGGCATTCGCGCTTGGACCGGCGTCCGGTTCGCCTTGGAATGATTGCATTCGACGCACGCCAACACGCAGTTTTCCCAGCTTGACTCGCCCCCTTGGGCACGCGGCAAGACGTGGTCGATCGTCAGGCTTTCGCTGCCTGGACGCGAACCGCAATATTGGCACGTATAGTTGTCGCGCTTGAACACATTCCGACGACTGAACGTCACCGTGTTCCGCGGAACACGATCGTAGTTGACCAGCGTGACCACTTCCGGCACACGAATCTTGAGCCGCTGCGACGAGATGAACGCCTCATCCTTGTTCGGGACAAGTTGCGACCAATCTTCCCAGTCATACAACTGGTAGCTCAGCGGGTCGACAATCCGGGCCGTGCCGCTAAAGACCTTAGTCAAAGAGCGGGCCACCGAGGCGACGCCAACAGGTTGCCAGTTTCGATTAAGTACGAGCGTTGGGCGCTCGAGAATTGCCGACATCCATCTCTCCCTGAGGTTATTGTCGATGACGACTGATCGGGTTCGAACCGATTTCTAACCGTTGGTACGGACGCTCTGCCTGGTTGAGCTACAGTCGTTCAGGCTCGATCAAGGAACTTGTACGTAGGGCTGGATTCCGACCCCGGTCGGGGGTGTGGAGGGGAGCGAAGTCAGACCCTTAGCATAACACAACTGCGATTTCGACAGCAACGTTTTGTTGGCGAACCTTTGCGCGAGACCGCCACCTGACGGGCCAATCCGTAGTACGAGGCCACGGTAAAAAGCGGGGACTTGCCCAGGTTTTCCTCCCGTTTTCTCGCCTGTGCGGCGATTCCACCAATCACCGTACCGCCAAGTTCATCTACCGCCTAAGCCCGATTTGAAGTTTCGGTAAAGTTGCGCAGCGAAGCACGAAATCACAGTCACTTCTATACGGAGAGATCTCTGGGGGTGGGGTTCGCGCCGGAATGGTGATCGCCAAAACCCGGTCAGAAGACCAGCGCCGCAAAAGGTAATCACGTGCCCCGGCTTTTCAGCATCGGGCGCCATGGCTACGGCGTTGCGTGGCCACGAATGGACTCGCAAGTATCGTTGGACCGCGACTCTTTCAAAGATTTTGGAATGGTTATGCCTTCAATGACTCTGGGCGGTTGCTTGATTGCCGGCCGCAATCATCGCCACACAAGGCGATGGCGCCTGACACCCAGTAGGAACACACTTCATCGTCTCCGTTTCCGCGGTTTCGCCCTGCGTTTTCGCGGCTTGGGCGCGGTAGGGACTGGACTCGGCGGTTCTGTTTTTTTCAGCTCGGCGAGGGCGGCGCTAAGTTTGGCTATCGAAAGTTCGGAGATCGCTGGAGTGACTGGACTCGGCTGCAAAATTTTTTCGAGTGGACTCGAGGGTGATATTTTTTCGACTGGACTCTCGTCGGAAATTTTTTCTGGCGGCTGGGGCTGAGCCTGGGGCGATGCGGATTTTGCTGTTTCGCTGGGCTCGCGACGGGGTTGGCCGGTCAACTTGTCAGCCAGTGGGTCGGTTGGCTGGACTGGACTCGGCGGCGTTTCTTTTTTGGCTTGGCCTAATAGCTCGGCCGTTGTCAGGGTGATGAAGCTGGTTTCGAGCGGGTCATACTGGGGCGCGTTGGGATCGTTCAGTTCCTCCAAGCTGACCAAGCGATAGCGGGGCTCCCGCCTTGGCTGGTGCGGATTGCTGTTGGCGGCAAGGCGGATTTCGCCGGCGTCGACCATATATTCCCAGGCTAAGCCAAACTTGGTTCCGCTCATCCCGCTTTGCTCGCGGATCTTCAGCTTGGTCGCCTGAGCTGGGTCGATTTGCGACATCACGCCGCGCAGCTTCATCCGCAGATGCTCCAGCTGTGATTTGGCCGCTTGTTGAGCCACTTCTTCGGCGATTGACGGCACGTCGCGCACTGTTACTTCCCACTTGCCGCCGGCTAGATCGATGGTTCGCTCACTAGTTGGGCCTTCATTAATATCGACGCCCCACAGGTTGCTTTGCCCGGCGCCGCCGCCCAGGGTGAGCCACAACTGATGTCGCCCTGTGCCCGGTTTGAACGCTTGCCGGCGATTGACCAAAAGCCATTGCCGGGCCACGGCGCCGCAGCCGGCGCTGGCCAAGTCGGCGGCGGTCAGTGCCCGCGGCGGCAGTTGTTTGCGGGTAGGGCAACAAAGAATCGGCGTGGCGCCGGCTTTCAGGCAGCAACGAATCAGTTCGCGCTGCTGCTTGGCTTGGGCCCGCGGAGTCATGTTTAAGAAATCCGCCGTATCGATCAGCACAACTTCTAACTGGTGTCGCTCGATCCAGTCGGTCAGCCGCCGCAAATGGGCCGGATCGCTGGGATCGGTGATGTTCAGCTCCCAGACAAGTCGATCGAGCTGCGACAAATCGACCCCTGAAGCTGCACTCCAGCGCGGCGCCAAATCGGTCACCATCTGCTCGGCCTCTTCGCCGCCGACATAGCCAACGCGAAACGCCCGCTCGGCCGCGAACTGCCCCAAAAATTTGTCCCCGCTGGCAAGCGCCGCACACAGATCAATCGCCAGCGAACTCTTCATACACTTACTGGGCCCCAAAATCACCGCCGCCTGATGCCGCAACAAGATCCCCGGCAACAACCAATCCCGCGGCTTTTGACGAGCCAATAGTTGAGCGGTCGTCAGCCCTTCCCAAGGTTTTTCCGGCTGGCCAAACTCCGCCGGCTCCGCTTCTCGGCCAAAAGCCCCCAACGCCCCCGCTTCGCGATCCAAAATCAGCGGATTCGCAAAATCCGAATCCAACAGCGGCGTAAACGCCTCGCCCCAATCGACCTGGCCAGTCCGATTAGAAGCAGGTGCACTCACAACGATCGACATGGCAATTCCCCCTGATCATTCACCGCAGCGCAGCAGAAAACGTCCCGCCCCACCGGCAATGACCAACCCCCGACGTTCAGCCCAATCCCCAAGCCAAACGCCTCACATAAATAGCCCCCCACGAATCCCGCAGGCGCCCAAAACAAGCTAAACAGCAGAGCCAAGCCGAAGCCTGGTTGCCTGTACAAATTTATACCAGCAATGCAGCGGCAAGTCAACCTCAAGCGGGGGAGATTTTTGCGGCGCGATCTTCAGCACCGGCGCCATGGCCACGGCCTTGCGTGGCCATGAATGGACGTGCAAGTAAGGTCTAATCCCGACCGCTTCAAAGAGTTAGGATGTAGAAATGATCACGATTTGGAGAATTGAGGGCGACGGCTGAATTGCCCGCCTCCATCATGGCCACGCAAAGCCGTAGTGATGGCGTCTGTGTCCCGAAAACGACCCGCGTCCCCTTATTAATCACGCTTTAGATTTTTTGGTGCGGCTCCATGTTCGCAGTATTAAGCTTGGAAGAGCGAGACGCTATGTAAAATATTTGGTGTGATGTTTTTTTGCAGGGCGTAAGACATGCTCTTTCCGCGAAGACGCGGTAAGAGCATGGCACGAATGGCACAGTCATTTGAGGTCGAATTTTATTCGGCGCAAAATCCGTCTATCTGCAAGTCGAGTTTTTCGATTAAAATTCTCGACGCAGGACGATTGATCTTGCTGTGAAACCCTCCCAGGTCTCACACTTTAAAGCCCTCCCCGGTCGTTTGGCGCTTACCAGTGAGACCAGGGAGGGTTTTCTCATGGCATCTTGGTCGAATCACGCCGCTGGAGGCAACTTCAGTTTCGCGCAGGCGGTTGCTGGATTCCTGATCGCATCGGGAATCCCTTTTGTCGACATCTTGAGTGAGGAACGGATCGCTCGGGTTTTCGCCAAACACCAGCGACTCTTTGGACGCTCCTACACCACCGCAATCGTGCTGTGGACGTTTATGAGCCAAGTCCTTCGCGACGGCAAGGAAGCTTCCTGCCAGAGTGCGGTCGCTCGAATCAGCAGCTACCTTCACGGAAATAATGGTGGCGATGTCGCCCCGGACACGCGCGACTATTGCCGCGCTAGAGCGAAGCTTTCCGAAAATGCCCTGCACGAATTGACCACCGAGATCGCCGTCGAAACGGAGCGACTAGTTCAGCCAGAGCACCTGTGGAAAGGTCGACATGCCAAGCTCGTCGATGGGTCAACCTTCCTGATGCCCGACACGCCGAAGAACCAGGCCGCTTATCCCCAGAATCCCGCCCAACAACCGGGCATCGGTTTTCCGATCGCTAGGTTTGTGGTCGTGATCTCATTGGCGACCGCCTGCGTGGTCGATTGTGCGATCACCAGGTACATGGGCAAGGAGACCGGAGAGACGGCGCTGCTGCGGCAACTGATCGGCTGCTTTGTCAAAGGCGATGTGGCGGTGGCTGATCGGTTCTATGGCAACTACTGGATGATTGTGTTGCTAATGCAAGCGGAGGTGGATGTTTGCTTTCGCAAACATCATGGTCGGCACACCGACTTCCGTCGCGGTCGTCGACTTGGTAAACACGATCATGTGGTCCGCTGGGATCGTCCGAACCGACCGACGTGGATGAGCAAGGAAATGTATGACTTGATGCCCCGGTCGATTGAGCTGCGAGAGATTCGTTATGTCATCGCCAAGCCGGGGCGAAAACAAGAGCCGTTCATCATCGTCACGACCCTCACCCAGGCCGACGGCGAAGACTCGGTGCAGCACGAGGATCTCGCAGAGTTATTTGGCTTTCGGTGGAATGCGGAATTGGATATTCGGAGCATCAAGACGCACCTGAACATGAATCATCTTCGCTGTAAAAGTCCAGAGATGGTTCGCAAAGAGTTCTGGGTGACCATGCTGGCGTACAACGCGATCCGGACGACGACGCTTGGGAGTGCGTGGATCTGCGGCAGGCGACCACGAGAGGTGAGCTTCGTCAGTTGCTGCCAGTTCGTATTAGCGGCCTGGGATGTGATCGGCTCCATGACAGGCATCGAACATCGGTCTTACTGCCTCAGTCGATTAGAACAGATCGGAAAGTGCATCGTGGGACAGCGTCCAGGCCGCATCGAACCGCGAGTGCGAAAGAAACGCGGCAGCAACTACAAGCTAATGGTGCAACCTCGCCAAGAACTGCGCGAGCGACTCGCTGTCGGCGACAACTCCTTTGAAACAAGATAGTTACAACTATGACTGTGCCATTCGAGCATGGCACCGGGCTCGTGTGGAGGTCTATTCCGACCTGCGAGCACCAACTCGTGGTGAATTTGCCGAATTTATGGAAGACGGTCTCCTTGAATGGAAACCAATTCCACGAGGCTGCGATTAACAACTCAGGACTTAGTCATGCGTCTTTTGATGAATTTCTATCTCTCGAAATCGGTACTCGAAACGGAACAACTCGCCACCTTACAGTGTCTGATTATCGCAACGTTGCCGAATTGGTCATCTGAACTTCGGGTCCTCAAGAATGAATCGAGTCGCAAGGGGCAAGTTATTGGACGACATGGCGTACTCGCTGACGGAGTAAGTCAGGAAATCGCCGTGCGAAGAGGCTTCGGGGATGCCGTGCTGAAGGGAGTGGGCAACGCAATTACCTTTTATCTCAGGTCCAGCCGTTCTACAATTCCGTCGACGTCGAACCGCATTACCGTCGAAATCGAGCAAGAGACGATCGAAGATATGCCCGCGTCGGATTGGGCTTTCTCCTTTTTTGAACGAGCGGTCGGCGACCTCCCAGTTCGTTACGCGAAATCTCATTTGAGCGACGAGTTCTACGCCAAGAATATGGTGAAAAGCGAAGTGACAACCCGTGCGATTGGCGTTTCTCTCGAAGCTTCCCTGCCTGGAGTTTACTGGTTGAATTACTACGGCAGGCCGTACGTCCGCTTACTTGGTAAAAAATGCTTACTAAAGACGCCGGCCTTTTGCGTGCGCGAGATCGCAGGCGGGGTCTTGCTCGCTCTCGCTGAACAGCCGACCGAATGGGATAGCGAATCGTACAAAACTGCGGAGCGAAACGTTCGCGAGCATATCGGCCATGAGTACATCTTTTCGCGCGAGACCCCAAATCGCCCAACCAGGGCGCCCGATTTTAGCATCGCCTAACGTAACCGTTCGCCCAACCTCATGTTCCCCCGCATACTAGCGCGGGTGCCATGGCCACGGCCTTGCGTGGCCATGAATAGGCATGCAAGTAAAGTTTGATCCCGACCGCTTCAAAGCGTTAGGATGTAGAAATGATCACGATTTGGTGAATTGAGGGCGACGGCTGAATTGCCCGCCTCAGCCGTGGCGACGCAAAGCCGTGGTGATGGCGCCCGTGCCTCAAAAACGACCCCCGTCCCCTTAGAGAAAAGCTGGGTTACGCCTGTCGGCTAACCCAGCCTACGCGACTGGTATTTAACGTGGTTAGAAAACGATGACGATTACATGGCAAGAGACGCTTGGGGAATTGTTCGACGGATGGGTCAATGAGCAAACTTTAGAGGAAGCCGTCGATCAGATGGTCTTTGTGGCGGAGGATCATCCCGAGTACCATCGCCGGTTTCTTGGTGCGATCGAATGCGGCATTGAGGCTGCACGGTCTGGCGACAGTGTAGTTATCAAGCTAGTCAATCTGAGTGGTTATCATGTAAAAGATACCAATGCTGCCTTGCAACTGTTGACCGAGTTTCGACAGCTATACCTGCAGGAGTACACCCGATCGCAAGAATCGTAACGCCGTATTCATGGCCACGGCTTTGCGTGGCCATGAATACGGCCAGCAATCGCCAAGGTATTTCAAACCGCCGGACAACTCTTACCAGCCGCCGGGCGCCATGCTCTTACGGTGTCTTCACCGAAAGAGCATGCTTTGATTGGTATCGTCTAATTATTGGATTGGGCCCGGTTTGAAGACATGCTCTTCTCGCGAAGACGCGGTAAGAGCATGGCACCAGCGCTTGACGAGCAGGTTGGGTGGGTTGCGCAAATCGATCGCGTAGATTCGCAATCGTCGGACGAACGAGCCTAGTTCAGCGACTGGTTAGGCCGCATGGGTTTCATGGTGAAATTGGCTCTCCCCTCTTAATCTGATCAATCATCTTGAGGTAATCAAAACCACGCGTAGCCTCGGTCTGATAAAACTGGCCCGGGTGCCATGCTCTTACGGTGTCTTCACCGAAAGAGCATGCTTTGATTGGTATCGTCTAATTGTTGGGTTGGGCCCGGTTTGAAGACATGCTCTTTCCGCGAAGACGCGATAAGAGCATGGCGCCGGGCTGAGGGAACTGAGCATTCACGACGCCTTTGAGCCTGACTATGCACCATTGCATTTTATAATCAACTCTATGTTTGTTGATATTAAAGACTCCCAAGAGGAATAGTGGCACGTCATGTTTATTTATCCTGAGTGGAGCTGGCACACCTGGGCTTTGATGCGATACTATGGCTGGAAGCCAAATAGGCGGGCACTGCTGAAACTGAAGCTACCAGCCCATATTTCACTTTTCTCAGCGGCAGAGAACGCCCTAAACGAATTTGGCGGGTTAAAAGTCGAGACGATTAATGATGTGTGCGTGCTAGAACCGAGTCAAACGAGGTTGGCCGTTCCGGAAATGCGACTGTTTGAGGAGCTCGTCGGTCGCCGTGGCTATCCACTTGGGTACGTTGACGGAAGCGATTACTATGATCTAGTGATTGATGAAAGAGGCGTCATCTATCAAGTCGTCGATCCCATCTACACCTTTGGAATTAATATGCGTCGGGCGATTCATAACTTTGTAAGAGACCGAATCGACGATCAAATCTACTTTGAGAAACATAGAGTAAAGTGCATTACTCTGGAGTGGCCGCATGAACTTACCTAAGATGGTATGGCTGCGCGGGCGCCATGGCCACGGCTTTGCGTGGCCATGAATACGGCCAGCAATCGCCAAGGTATTTCAAACCGCCGGACAACTCTTACCAGCCGCCGGGCGCCATGCTCTTACGGTGTCTTCACCGAAAGAGCATGTCTGCATCAATGCGTTTAAACAAATCGATCACCATCGCAACGCTCCCAAGACATGCTCTTTCCGCGAAGACGCGATAAGAGCATGGCACGAATGGCACAGTCATAGTTGTAACTATCTTGTTTCAAAGGAGTTGTCGCCGACAGCGAGTCGCTCGCGCAGTTCTTGGCGAGGTTGCACCATTAGCTTGTAGTTGCTGCCGCGTTTCTTTCGCACTCGCGGTTCGATGCGGCCTGGACGCTGTCCCACGATGCACTTTCCGATCTGTTCTAATCGACTGAGGCAGTAAGACCGATGTTCGATGCCTGTCATGGAGCCGATCACATCCCAGGCCGCTAATACGAACTGGCAGCAACTGACGAAGCTCACCTCTCGTGGTCGCCTGCCGCAGATCCACGCACTCCCAAGCGTCGTCGTCCGGATCGCGTTGTACGCCAGCATGGTCACCCAGAACTCTTTGCGAACCATCTCTGGACTTTTACAGCGAAGATGATTCATGTTCAGGTGCGTCTTGATGCTCCGAATATCCAATTCCGCATTCCACCGAAAGCCAAATAACTCTGCGAGATCCTCGTGCTGCACCGAGTCTTCGCCGTCGGCCTGGGTGAGGGTCGTGACGATGATGAACGGCTCTTGTTTTCGCCCCGGCTTGGCGATGACATAACGAATCTCTCGCAGCTCAATCGACCGGGGCATCAAGTCATACATTTCCTTGCTCATCCACGTCGGTCGGTTCGGACGATCCCAGCGGACCACATGATCGTGTTTACCAAGTCGACGACCGCGACGGAAGTCGGTGTGCCGACCATGATGTTTGCGAAAGCAAACATCCACCTCCGCTTGCATTAGCAACACAATCATCCAGTAGTTGCCATAGAACCGATCAGCCACCGCCACATCGCCTTTGACAAAGCAGCCGATCAGTTGCCGCAGCAGCGCCGTCTCTCCGGTCTCCTTGCCCATGTACCTGGTGATCGCACAATCGACCACGCAGGCGGTCGCCAATGAGATCACGACCACAAACCTAGCGATCGGAAAACCGATGCCCGGTTGTTGGGCGGGATTCTGGGGATAAGCGGCCTGGTTCTTCGGCGTGTCGGGCATCAGGAAGGTTGACCCATCGACGAGCTTGGCATGTCGACCTTTCCACAGGTGCTCTGGCTGAACTAGTCGCTCCGTTTCGACGGCGATCTCGGTGGTCAATTCGTGCAGGGCATTTTCGGAAAGCTTCGCTCTAGCGCGGCAATAGTCGCGCGTGTCCGGGGCGACATCGCCACCATTATTTCCGTGAAGGTAGCTGCTGATTCGAGCGACCGCACTCTGGCAGGAAGCTTCCTTGCCGTCGCGAAGGACTTGGCTCATAAACGTCCACAGCACGATTGCGGTGGTGTAGGAGCGTCCAAAGAGTCGCTGGTGTTTGGCGAAAACCCGAGCGATCCGTTCCTCACTCAAGATGTCGACAAAAGGGATTCCCGATGCGATCAGGAATCCAGCAACCGCCTGCGCGAAACTGAAGTTGCCTCCAGCGGCGTGATTCGACCAAGATGCCATGAGAAAACCCTCCCTGGTCTCACTGGTAAGCGCCAAACGACCGGGGAGGGCTTTAAAGTGTGAGACCTGGGAGGGTTTCACAGCAAGATCAATCGTCCTGCGTCGAGAATTTTAATCGAAAAACTCGACTTGCAGATAGACGGATTTTGCGCCGAATAAAATTCGACCTCAAATGACTGTGCCATTCGAGCATGGCACCCTGGCGCATCCATTGTGAGGACTAGCAAGATGCATGGCAAGATAGACTACGCGACACCAAACCAGTTACCGGTTGCGTTTGGAGATAGTATTGGTGCAAAGGCGATTGCTCATTGGCTGGGAAGCGATATTCAGTACTCGACGGCGTCGGTTGATCGCTGGCTCTTAGCCTTTCAACGAATTGCAGCAGGCGAGGCGATTGGTGGATACCAAGGAACTGGAAATTTATTTTCAGTATTCGCCACTGGTTCAATCGTCTTTCTATCGTCAGAATACGTTGAGTCACACAAAGTCTGCATGAGTGTTGAGCAGGTGTCAGCAGCTTTGGAACAATATCGCACATTCTTAACTAGTGAATATAAATCACCCGACTTTCGACCGAAGCCGTTCTACGTAGAATTTTATGCCGATGAAGATCAGGCCTACGAGTGCTATTTGGAACACGGTGGAGTAATGGCATGACGCAATAGTATCTTGGCCTTTGGCTTCCGCATCATAACATTCGCTGGCCGGGCGCCATGCTCTTACGGTGTCTTCACCGAAAGAGCATGTCTGCATCAATGCGTTTAAACAAATCGATCACCATCGCAACTCTCCCAAGACATGCTCTTTTCGCGAAGACGCGATAAGAGCATGGCACCCTGGCTCTTTTGGCGAAGACGCCGCAAGAGCTTGACGCTACTTTCGCGGTGCGAAAGGGGACACTGGGGTTTCTGGTGTTGGTTAGGGTTGGTCGACGATTTCGACTTTCATTTCGTCGGAGTTGCCGACTAGTTCGGGGGCGTACATTCCTTCGGCGATGGCTGGCAAGGCGCTGAACTTGCCGGGGATTTCGGCACGTAATTGGTAGGTCAGGCTGTGCCGGCCGCGAGGGAGTTGGCGGACGAAGAACGTGACGCGGTCGTCGCGGAGTTCCATGTAGGCGCCGAGGCTGTTGCCGTTGTACCCGCTGCGGACCTCTTTGGCTTCGAGCCCGGCCGCTTTTTGATCCTCGAACATGATGTACTCGTAGTCGTTCTTGGACTCGAGCACGAGTTCGACTTCGACCAGATCACCGCTGGTCAATTGGGCGCCGGTTTCTAGCGGCTGGCGACGATATTTTTCGACGCGTTGATCGACCGCTTGGCCGCGATCGCCGGCGACTTTGACTGCTTTTTCTTCTGGCACTAGCTTGTAGAAGCGACGTTCGACTTTCACTTCTAGGCCGGCTTTGGTGATGAAGTCTTCAAGCGTGAAGTTGGTGAGATAGGTATTGAAGTAGACGGCGCCTGTGCCTTGGCGGCGGATTTCGATCTTGTGATCGCCGCCGGTGACATTTTTGCCGACCAGTTCAAACGTGTTGTTCACCGTGAAGAGGTTTTCTTTGGTGAACTCGGTTTCGCCCTTCTTTTGCCCGTCGATCCAGATTTCGACGGTCATTTCTGGCTTCAGTTCATTGGTCGCCCGCAAGTAGTCCGACATGGCTTCGATACACAACGACGTGTCGCGGGTCGATTTCCAGTAGGTGGCATGCTTGCGATTGTTCAGCAGGTATTTTACCAGTCGGGGCGAAGTCTTGCTGTTTGGATCGACCTTGGTCAACAGCTTCAGGTAGTACGCGTTCGCTTCGATCGGATCGCCGTACCAGTTCCACCAGTAGTTGTCTTCCGGCATCTTCAGGTAGGCGGTTTCGTTTTCTAGGTCGGTGACCAGATACTGTTCGATGTTACGCTGCAACATCGCCAGTTTGTCGGCGTCGGCCATCTTGTGCAGACCCAACGCGAACATCGCTTTGGCGTAAACCGAGAGATGGGTTCGATCGCGATAGAGGAAGTCTCGCATCGCGCGATTTTCGCGACCGGCGTCAACCAGGATCATGTAGACGAGCGCGTCGGTATTGTCGGCGGTCGTTTTCCAGGGCTGTTTTTGGCCGTCGGAGTTTTGCAGCTTTTGCACTTCGGTCGCTTGGTAGCTGGAGAGCCAGTCCAGGCCGCTGTTGAGCACGCCGGGAACGATGGCGACGTCATTTTGTTGGGCAACTTGCAAACCGTGGACAACGACCGAGGTCGTATGCGGATAGCTCCGTTCGTTGGCGCCAGAGAACCAACCCCAACCGCCGTCGGCGTTTTGCATGTTGGTCAGGCGCTGGACTCCATCGGTGACCATTTTGCGAACGGTCTCGATCTCGAAGACCGGGTTCCGCTCAAATCGCCGCCACTGTTGTGCGCGATCGGCGGGGTCGCCGAGCTCTTGGGCGTTTAGATTGTTTCGCTTGTCTTGAATCGATTTCAGATCAAGCTGCATGTCGAGCAACACTTTTTGCGTGATGACCGTCGGCAGGAAGCGATTGAGCGTTTGCTCGGTGCAACCATACGGAAAGTCCACCATGTAAGGCAACGCGTCGACCATCGCGCCGGCCAACGTTGGCGTATAGCGAATAACCAGCCGGCTGTCATCAATCTGTCGCTGCTGCGGCACGGTGACGGTGAGGGTCGCCATGTCGACCTCGGGTTGAACGGTTCCGGCCCACGATTCGGTCTTGAGCAGCCCGTGCACTTTGGCGGGGAAGCTCATTTCGACGGCGTCTGATTCTTCGTCGGTCAGCGCCTTCATCCGAATAATGGCGGTCCCGCCGGAGAGAACTTTGACGCGCCAGTCCACGCGCTGCTCGCCGCCGGCTTCGATCTTGATCGTTTGCTGGGACGGATCAAGATGCTCTAGCAAACTGCCGGGGGTTTCGAGCGAAACTTGCACCGTTTTGGCGGTCTTCAAATAGTTGTGGACGTTGGCCGAGAGGACCACTTCATCGGTTTGTACAAAGAAGCGGGGAGCTTGCAGACGAATCAGCAAGTTCTTGGTGGTGATGATCTCGGCTTCGCCAGAGCCGACGCGCGTGCCGTTGCCCATCGCCCAGGTTTTGACCTTCCAAGTGGTCAGGTTCTCAGGCATGTTGAGCGTGACTTCGGCTTCGCCTTGTTTGTTGGTGGTCAGCGCGCCGATCCACAATGCCGTATCGGCAAAGTTGGTGCGGACCGCAGCTTCGATCATTTGCGGCGGCGGAGCAGCGCCGCCTGCGGCTTGCGGTTCGGCAGCGGCATCCATCGCCATCTCGGATTTGGCCATCGCGCCGCGAGCCATCAGCATGCCGGGAGCAGAGGCCGACATCGGCATGGCCATTCCGCCGGCCATGCCGCGACCGAACGATTGTTTGTCCTGCATGCCTCCAAAGGCTTCGGCCTCCATATTCATTGCCGATAGTTCGTCGGCGACCCCTTGGCCGAAGACGCCGAGGAAGCTCATGCCGGTCTGATCGGGCGGCACTATGTTGTAGGAGGCTTTGGTGAGACTGTCTTGGGTCGACGGGTGATGGTGTCGGCGCCATTTCCAGAAGAACTCGCGGATATCCTCGACGTTGGATCCGCCAGAGATGTACTCGACCGCTTTGTCGTAGATTGAGACGACGGTCGAACCGAAGAAGGGTTCGCCGGTATGATCGGTCAGCGTGATTTTGATCTTGGCTTCTTCGCCGGGCTTGTACTTTTCTAGATTAGGAGCGACGGCGACGTTTAGCACGCGACTTTCGGGCGGAACGACAATTTCTTTGGTCTCTTGGTGGACCTGGCCATCGTAAACGGTGACCGCTTCGACAAAGAAGTTGGGCATGTCTTTTTTGATCACCGCGACGTCGACGACGGTGCTCTTGCCGGTCAACTCCAACCGTTGGGGCGGCAGATAAATGCCGTTGGTCGGACGCAGGAACAGCAGGACCGTCGTGCCGGGACGATCGGTGTTGATTTGCAGCTTGACGGTGTCGCCGGGCTGGTACTGCTTCTTATCGGGAATCAATTCGAGATGGTTAAAGCGATACTGCGATCCATCGAAGCCTTCACCGATGATGGTGAAGATAAAGCCCCCTTCGATCGCACGTTCTTTGGAATCGGTGACGGTCGCCGAGAGCCGATATTGGCCGGCGGCGGAGGCTTTTAGTTGCAGGTCGAGGAGCCCTTCGGCGCCAACTTCGCGTTGCCAGGTTTGGACTTCGGTCTCGATCGGTTGGCGATCTTTGTCGTAAGTGATTTTGTAGAGGACCACGTTGGCCGAACCGGCGACCGGTTTGCCGTCGAGCGTTTGCGCTTTGATATTGGCTTGGATGTCCTCGCCAACCTGATAGTAGCCGCGATCGAGCCAAGTAAACACTTTGAACGGTTGTCGCGCTGCCAACACATCTCCAGAGCCGACGATGGTGCGACGTGACTCGTCACGGACTTCGGCAGTGATCGTGTACTTGTGATCTTTGTCACCATGAATCGCTTTGGCGAGTTCGGTATCGATCTCGACTTTGATTGTGCCGTCGGCGCCGATCTCTACTTCTTGCTCGGCGACCAACTCAGGAGGAGTTTGCGAGAAGGGAGACCACAGAGGAAAGGGGCGCGTACAGCCGACCCAGTTGTGGAAACCGGGATACCAATGGTAGTCGTAGGCGAACCACCAATAGCCGCTGCCGTAGAACCAATCCCACGGTGCGATCGGAAACCAATCTTGGCGATAGTCAGATCGCATGATTTTGTACTTGACGGTGGCATTGGTGACCGGGGCGCCAAAGAAGTATTTGGCGCTAATGGTCGCTGCAAATTTTTCGCCCAGCATGACCGGCTCGGTCGGAGCGTCAATTTTGACTTCAAATTCGGGCTTCTTGTATTCTTCGACGCGGAACGATCCGCCGCCGTGATCGGTAAAGATGCTATACGTCCCCAGCTTGCCGTCACTAGGGATCGGCCACTCGCCCTCTAGCCCACCAAACTCGTCGGTGGTGAGGTGCTTCTCATAGACTTTTTCGCCTTGCGGGTCGTTGATCTGCACGCGGAATTGACGATTGGCGAACTGGCTAGGGCCATCTTGGTCGTACTGCGCGTGACCGAGCCAAAACTTGAACTTGGCCGTTTGGTCAGGGCGATAGACCGGGCGATCGGTGATTAAAAATGCTTTGGTTGCGTTGTACTGGGGATCGTGACGTTGGCCGAACCAGATCCCTTGAAAGCCCATGTAGGCCAGTCCGTGCTGGTTGGGACGTGCGATCACCAGCCACTGCATGTTTTCTCTGTCTACCGGCTCATCCAACTTGATTTGCCCGTCGGCGTCGGTCTTTTTCGCGAAATTTTTGGTGATAACGCGAAAGCGGTTGGTGCCGGCGATATGCTCTTGACGGAAACCAAAGAACTCGACGTTGACGCCTGGCAGCGCTTGGCCCGTCACGGCGTCGGCGGCATAGTAAAGGACGCCGCGGTCGAGTTGCTTGGAGAGGATGGCCGAATCAGCGACCCAAATCACGATGTTCGATTCGTTGCCATCTTCCATCTTCGCAGTGACGAAATAGGCGCCTGCGGTTTGCAGCGGAGCTTGAATCGTGATGCGGCGGTCGAAGTGCTGCTCGCGGGGCGTTAGATCAACGCTCCACTGGGCGATTGGTTTGCCGACATATTTTTCGCCTTGTTGATGGACGATTCGCGAGCCGATGTCTTGGATGTTGATCTGCTGATAGTCGACACGGTCGGGGTTCGACTTCAGATGGGTTTTTACATCGGTAAGCAGCTTTTCGATATCAATCGGCGACGCGGTCAGGCTCACCTTTTTGCCGTTGCGGAAGAGAAACTGCAGCTCGGCGCCTTGTCCGGCGGGAGCAATTTCGCCTCCTTGGAACTGCCCCCAATTGCCAACAATTTGTTGCAGCCGATCTTTGCGATAGTTGTTGTTGCCGGGGCCATATTTGGCGATCGCATCCCGCCAAAGCTGGGCTGCGCGGGGATACTGACGGCGATTCTCGAAGATGCTGGCCAGCTGGTCGAAGGTCGATTCGGCGTAGCTAGAGTTCTCTTCGATAATCTGCTTGTAGAGCGCGATGTGGTTGAATTCGTCCGGTAGATCGAAGCGTTTGATCCCATTGGCCAGGCGGGCGATCGTTTCGGTTTCTTTCAGCGTGTTTAGGGCAAAGGTCCCGGTCTCGGCGCCTTCGCTTTGTTGTTGTCCCCCGCGTGGCCAAAAGCCAAACTGCTGTAAAGTTTGTACGCCAAATTGTTGTTGTGCAAAATCGGCGCGTTGACGTAGTGCGAATCCCTTTAAGTTGGGGGAGTTTTCGACGGCCATCGATAACGCCCAGCGCCAGCGCTCACCGTCATTGGCCGCAGCTTCCCACGATTTGGGTTCGCTGTAGTAGATCGGCTTGCCTGTTTCATCGACTGGGGCGCCTTGCGTTTGTCCGCCGCGGCCGTAGCCTTCGTCGTAGTCGGGCAAATTGTCGGTCTCGGTTCGATATTGCAGGCGCCAAGCTTCGTTGTGGCTGCGACCGCTGAGAACAAACTGGGCGAGCTCTTGATAGAAGCTGGCGACGTCTCCTTTTTGATCGTCGCGGGCCACCAGCGGAAGCGCTTGTTCGTAAAGCTGTAATGAGCGAACGCGATCGCGCTCGATGCTATTGGTCCATTGCCCCCGATTGCGTTGTCCGCCGCGAACAAATCGGTTGTCGATCATTTGTCCGTAGTGCTGGATGCTTTGATATTGGGCGGCGACGCCTGCGAGGACGCGCCATTTTTGGGGATGAGCGGCGACCACAGATTCGAGAAAGTCGGTCGTCTCATCCATGCGGGCCAATTGCTGCAGAGAGCTGACCATTTGGTAGAGATGCGAGCGAATCTCGGCGGCGTCGCTGTCGGCGTTTAAAAAGAGAGGGCGCCCTTGTTCGAACGCTTCTTTGTAATTGCCCTCTTTGTACAGCTTGTCGAGTTGCTTGAAGTCAATCGGTGGTGCTTGCACAGTGAACGATCCTAATTGTCCGTTCAAGAAGGCTCCGACCATGCCTAGCATGGCAAGGACGAGCGTACACTCGACAAAGCGAAACCTTACGGGGGTTCTGTTGTTCATCTTTTTACCTAATGCCTGATCTCTAGCGGGTTTGCCCTGTTGCTCCGCAGCTTGCGACTTACCAATTTCGACGACGAACGACCTTAAATAGTTTTCGAGAAACTTTCGAGGCGAACTTGCGGGCTGATCCATCGGTAAAATTCGATAAAGCAGATTATGGCAGAATTATAGAAAATATTGTGTGAAACCAGCATGGATACTTGGGTGAAATAGAAATAGTCGTATTGTCGCAACTGGTCGCTTTTGCGAGGAAATGACCCCTCCAAATATGGTAAAGTTTGGTTGTAGCTACTTACCCCGCAGGTCCAGGAATCTGGATCCACCGAAAACTGTAGAAGGTGCTTCGTCGTCTACGGAGAAGAGGCGCTCCCCGTCGTGACGCTGCCCCCGCTCTTAATTCCCGCCTATCATTACGCTGATGGTTCGTCATGACCGATCCTAATAATCCGTATTATCGCTGGCTTGGACTCTCCGTTTACGGGCGTCCGGATTACTACACGCTGCTCGGCTTGCGGACTTTTGAGACCAATCCCCAGGCGATTGCTGTTCAGGGAGAACAGTCGTTCTTGCGTGTGCAGACCCAGCACGGAGGCGCCGAAGAAGCGTCGCGTCAGCAAATCTTGCAAGAGATCTCGGCCGCCCGTGCTTGTTTGGAGAATCCAGCGCAGAAGGGAATCTACGACCAACAACTGCAGCAGTACTATGCGCAGTATGGCGGACCCCCCCAATACGGGGCGTCGCCGCAATCGGTCAATCCAATGGCTACGGTCGGTTCAGCCGGCTATCCCGCTGCGTCGCCTGGTGCTTTGCAACAGCCGGTTGGCGGCGCAGGCGAAGCTCCGGTCAGTGTTGGCTCTGGCCGTCCTTCGACCGCCAAGCGAGCCAAGTCGCGTGCTTCGGGTAGCTCCAAGATGTTTTGGGCCTCGGGTTTGATGTTGGTCTTGCTGGGTGGCGCCGCCGTGGGCGGTTATATGGTTTGGCAATCGAACCAACAGCAGGAAGTCGCCGACGCCGAACTATTGGAGCCGATGGTTCCGGTAGTCGATTTAGAGACCGAAGTCGAGTCGCCGGAAGAGAAACGGAACAAGTCGAAGCGACCACCCGGCAAACGTCCTACTGCCGCGGAGTTGGCGGGATCCATTCCGGGACTAGGCGATCCCCAAGAGCGGATGGATGAGATGGGCGAGATGCCCAAGCCGAAGCCTCCGGTCAAGCCGCAACCGACTGCTGCCGAACAGCAGCAACTGCGGACGGCGATCGAATCAGCTTGGAAGCAATTAGCGGCGAAAAACTTTGGCGCGGCTCAAGCATCTTTGGCCGGCGTAGCGTCGCTCAATAAGAACGACCAGGGAGAAGCGGAGTTCAAGCGGGTCGATCAACTTGCCAAAAATCTGGTTGCCTTCCAGGCAGCAGTCGATAGCTCGCTAGAGAAGTTGCAAGGGGGCGAGCAGTTGCAAGTTGGAACGACTGATTTTACCGTTGCTTCCAAAACAGCGTCTCACTTGGTGTTGAAAGTCGCCGGACAGTCGAAGTCGTACGAACTGGCCAATCTGCCTGAGGGAGTGCGTCGAGCGCTGGCTCTTCACAGTCTCCCTGGAGATGAATCGCAAAAGAAGCTGGTCGAGGGTTCGTTTTTGCTCTTCTCTGACATTGCCGATCCTGGCCATGCGCTGGATGTTTGGAAAGCGGCCGCCGCTGGTGGCGCTGATATCTCCAGCTATCTCGCGTTGATTGACGAAAAGAAGCGTTACGCTCCTAGTGCGGCTGGAGATACGCCGATGCTGACCTCGATCCCGCCCTCGACCGAAACTCCGAGGATGGAGTCGCCGATGATGACGACCCCTTCGTCGGACCCGGTTGTCAGCGACGAAAAATCAGCGGCCGCCAAGTTGGGGCAGCTATTAACCGCCGCCAAGCAGGCGCTGGCTGAACGGAAGCCTGATGATGCTCAGCGGATCCTGGCGGAAGCGACGCCGCTGGCTGTTCTGCCGGCGCATCAAGAAAAGGTGGCGCGCCTGCAAAAGTTGACCGACAACGTGCAACAGTTTTGGACAGCCGTTAGTGAAGAGATCGCAGGCTTAACGGCCGATACCGACCTGACCGTCGGTTCGACGGTGGCGCGGATTGTCGAGAATCGCGCGGACTACCTGGTGCTTCGCGTCAACGGTGAGAATCGCCGTTACACGCTCGCCGAGCTACCGGCCGGCCTTGCGATGCACTTTGCAACCGAAAAGTTAGCCAATGACGATGCGCAGTCGAAAATGATTCGCGCTTCCTTCCTGTTGGTTGATCCTGATCCGAAGGCGGGCGCGGATCCTGCCGCCGCAATGTGGGGCGAGGCGAAGCAAGCGGGGGCTGAAGTTGGCGATCTGCCGCAAGTCGCATCCGATAGCTATGATCTGGCCGACGATTTGTTAGTTCAGGTTGCGGTTCCTAGTGACGCTTCGTTGTCTGACGCAACCAGCAAATTCCAGACGCAGTGGGCTGCCTCCTTCGCCAATGCAAAGCGTGCGAGTGATCATACGGCGTTGGCCCAAAAGCTGTTCAACGAGGGCAAGTCGATCGAAGGCGACACCCAACTGCAATTTGTCACGTTCCGTTATGCTTTGGCCGAAGCGGCCAAAGGGGGCGAATTGCCGTTGTGCAATGAGATTGTCAACGCTTGGGCGAAGCGATTTGAGATTGATCCGCTGGAGTGGGATCTCAAGTCCTTTCAGCTAGCGGCTGCAAGCGAAGGGACGCTGCAGCAAGAGCGGGTCGCCAGATATGCGCTGACGCTAGCACCGCGACTGCTAGAAGCGGGGCGTCGTGAAGAAGCGGTTGCTGTCGTCGCAACTGCCGAGTCCGCCGCTAAAAAGGCTCGCGATAAAGCATTGATCGAGCAAATTGGGCAGTTGCAGAAATCTTTCTAGCTCCCTCCTTTGGGCTTTGTATGCGGGTTTGCCCGCTTCTGTCGATTACACGAGTCGCATGGGATGCAGGCATCGCAACGCGATCTTCAATTGCGCCAAATATACGGCGGGAATCCGCCGATTATTACAGATGAATGCGTGCTCCTTAGCCCCGGAGCTCCTTTCTTGGATGGAACTTCAAGGGATGGATTCTCAAGATGTTGCAACGGTTGGTTCAGAGTCGCCGAGTTTTCGGCCTGCTTACGCTGGTGATCGGCGCACTGGCGGTCGCCTCGCTGGTGACGCCAGGCCCGCGAGAAGCGGTAGCGGTGCCGCATACGATCACTCCAGGCAATTACCCGTATGACCCGGATTGGCCAGACGTCTATCTGATCCTGCAAAACAAATGCGCTGCGTGCCATCGGCCAACATCCAAGCAACTCGATCTCTCTAGCTATGCGGCGATGATTGACGCCGAAAAATTTGGTCACAAGCTGATTGCTCCCGGCAGCCCCAAAGATTCGTTGCTGTGGGAATACGTGAATTGGAACGTGCATCAGACCGAGGGTTCGCTTGCGCCGCGTCGTCCCGAAATGCCGCCTGAAAAGTCGGCATGGCTAAGCGCTGGCCAGCTAGAAACGGTTCATCGCTGGATCTCGAATGGCGCGCTGGAGTTTACGCTGCCTGTATCGTGCAAGCCGCCGGTTACAGAGATCGATTTTCCGAGTGCTCAGCAGTGCGCCACCTGCCATCCGAAGCAATACGACGAGTGGTCGCGTTCGATGCACGCGTATGGGCAGCAAAGCCCCATCTTTGAAGCGTTTACTTTGACGTTGATTGAGCGGACCGGCGGGACGATCGGCACCTTTTGCACGCGTTGCCATACGCCGATCGGCATCGCGATGGGAGAGACCGGAAGTACGCGCAACGTCCATCGCTCGCGAATTTCGCTGGAAGGGGTAACCTGCGTCACTTGTCATCGGCGCGACACGACGCACTTCAAGGCTTCTGGCCGCGTTCCGGTGACGCCGGGAGCGTTGTTGGAGACGTGCATGTTTGGCCCGTTTAATGATTCCAACAGTGGATCCGAGACCGGTACGCATCCCGCTTCTGGTTTCCCTTACATGAAGTCTTCGCAGTTTTGCGGAGAGTGCCATGACGTCACCAGTCCAGATGGGGTTCGCTTGGAAGAAGCATTCAGCGAATGGCAAAACAGTCCCGCCGCCAAAATGGGACAAACTTGCCAGTCCTGTCACATGGGGCCGGTCCAAGGCAAATCGATCGCCGATTGCGATCGTCCGTTGGGCTACGCCGCGATCGTGCCGGGTCTGCCGAAAGATAAGCTGCCGCTCCGCAATTTGACCGACCATACCTTTGCAGGTCCTGACTATTCGTTGCTGCCGGATACCGAGTTTCCTGAGAAGCTCGACTGGATGTACGAAACCGACTATCGCGACTCGGCCAATCTGACGCCGTACCAAAAAGAGACCTTGGTAACGCTCCGCAAGAAGAATCGTCGTTCGCTGAAAATCGCGGATGCAAAACGATATGAAGTGCTTCGCAACGCCGCGGTGATCCATGTGAAATCGCCGGCAACCGCGCAAGCGGGACGCAAAACCGAGGTGCGCGTCGATGTCGAAAGCATCATGGCCGGTCACAGCTTGCCGACCGGTTTTACTGCCGAACGCCAGGTCTGGGTTTCGATCACTGTCCGCGATCCGCAAGGCCGCGTCGTGTACGCGTCAGGTGACTTAGACAAAAACGCCGACCTGCGAGACGACCACAGTTATCAGGTCTTGTCCGGCCAAATTCCTTACGATCGTGATCTGTTGAATTTCCAAAACAAGTTTGTCGCGTTGTCGAACAAAGGGACCGATCTCACGGTCGTCTTGTCGGTCAACCGCAACATTTTGCCGGTCAATGTGCTGCGGCCCAATAACGGGCTGTCGGCGTCGTTTGGCGGGCCCGGCACTTTTCGGATCGCCAAGGGAAGCTTGCCGCCGCTGTCGACGCGCGGGCAGACCTATAAGTTCTCACCAGAATGTTCCGGTACCCATCAGGTGGAAGTCCGACTGAACTTCCGTCATCTGCCGCCAACGCTGTTGGATCATATCGGGACGCCGCATTTGAAGCATCTGTTAGAAGTCGTGGTGCTCGATTCTTGGGACGGCGTGATCGAGGTGACGCCGTGAGAATCCAATCTCTAGCAATACGAATCGCCGCTGCGCTGGCCGCTGCTGGTTTGACGCAGTTCTCGTCAAGCGTCTGGGGGCAATTGCCGCAACCGCCGCAGTCATTGTCGGCTTGGGCGATCGAAAAGAGAGTTCCGCTCGATGCGCAAGCTCAGGTCCATCCTGAGGGAACCAGCAGCCAACCAGCGCAGCATGTCGAAGATTTGGTCGGCCCGCCGCCGCTTCCCGGTTACGCGCTTGAGCCAGATCCAGCGCGAGAGCCGGCGCGTATTGCTTTGTCGCCGGATCGCTTGGTGATTCCCCGACGGATTTTACCGACGACAGAAGAGAATCTCGACACATCCCTGCCTTTTGATGCTGAAACGATCCCGACGCCGGAGCCTGCGGACGACTATCTGCCGCCGCTGGAAGAAGAGCTGTGGAACCACGGCGGTTCGTACTTGTACGCGCCGGAAGGAGATCGGCTGGGATGGCCGTGTGAAGGGGATGGAGAGCATTTTGAATTGCTGCGACTTCCAGAGGATGAGGTCGCCCCGCAGCCGGTTACTTGGTTCGCCGAGTTTCTGGGGAACGATCCGATTCGCGTTTGGGATCTGACCTGGTTCCGCGGTTACAACAATTGGGAGCCGCGGTTTGTCGGGTATGGCAGCTATGAACTGGCCGCTTTGGCGTTCAGCCAGAACAACACGCGCCGCGATGGGATTGCTCACCAACTGATTACCGATTTTGATTTGCAACTGACCGGCACCGAACGGTTTCACCTGCAGTTTCGCCCCTTGGGAAAAGGGAACACCGGCGGGTCGTATTATCAATTCAATGATCCAGCCGGGTACGTCGATAACTCGACCGGCGAACCGACGCGCTATTGGTTTGAAGGAGAGTTGGACAGCATCTTCGGCGGATTCTTTGATCCGTTCGCCGTCCGCGATATGGTGGTCACCGCAGGACGTTTTCCGTTTGCGCTGCACAACGGTTTGTTGATGAATGACGAGATGTTGGGGGTTGTCGTCAATAAAAATACGATCTATCTGGGGAATATCAGCAACATCAATGTGCAGGGGATTTACGCCGCGACCGACGTGAACAACACGGCCGATCCAGATTCGGGACTGTACGGCGTCAACGTCCAGGCCGACTACGATCGCGTGTTTCACGTCTTTAGCGCGCTGGCCGTCAATACGCCGGATGCGCCGGGACGCGATCAGCAGTTTCTGGCATACAGCCGAACCAAGTTTTATGGGCCGCTCTCATTAGCCGGACGTGCACTCTTTAAATTTGGCGATAAAGCAGGGATCGGCTCGGGGCAATTATTTGTGGTCGAAAGCAATCTGACGCGATATTTTGATCACGAATTTTTGGGAGTCGATCATTGCGTCTATTACTGCAATGCGTTTTATGCGAGAGACGGTTGGAACCCGGCCGGCAGCGGCAACTACAATCGCTTGCGAACTGCGTTTGAAGTCGACCCGCTGGTGCAGATCGCTTCGGGGCAATCGGTCGGTCCCAATAGCGGCGTCGCGCTGGGGGTGCAGTTTTTCCGCCATCACGAGGATGAGTCAATCATCCCTGAAATCGCCTATCAGGCGCCAACCGGCGATCCGGTCTGGGGGCTTGGGTTGCGGTACCTGCGAAAGACGAGTCAGCGATCGTTTTTTGAAGTGCTGGGCGTGGTGAATTTCTCGGATACCCCGATTTATCGCCGCGATGGGATCTCGGTCTCGCAGACGATCATTTTTTAGTGGCCGAGAATTGAAACGAGGGCGCTGGTACTATCGTCTCGCCGGCGATTTGCCGTCGCTAAAGGCCTGGTCTCCTCAGGGCTCGAAGTATCGCAATGCGAAAAACTGCTGCGGGGCCGATTCTCCCGCTGCTGAGGCTACGTGAATCGGCTAAAATAGCGGTAGGATTTCAGACATACCCATTGAGGCGTACTCGTGACGAGCCGTATTGAGATTACTCCTGCTTCGCCGATTGTCGGTTCGATCTTGCCCCCAGGCTCGAAGAGTTTGACCAATCGCGCCTTGGTGATCGCAGCCCTGGCTCGGGGAGAATCGACGCTGACAGGCGCATTGGAAAGCGAAGATACGCATGTAATGATTGACAGCCTGCGTCGGTTGGGGATCGACGTGCAGCATGATCTGTCGGCGTGTGAGATCCAGGTTACCGGTTGTGATGGGGTGATACCGTCCGTGGATGCGGATCTGTTTGTCGCCAATAGCGGCACGACGATTCGGTTTCTGACGGCGATGGTTGCGGCCGGCAAGGGGCGTTATCGCCTGGATGGCGTGCCGCGAATGCGTGAGCGCCCAATCCAGGATTTGCTGACAACCCTGGCCGATCTGGGGGTTTCTTGTCGCAGTGAAACGGGCAATGGTTGTCCGCCGGTGGTAGTCGAAACCAGCGGGCTGGTCGGCGGGGTCGCCAAGATCGCCGGTGATATTAGTAGCCAGTACCTGAGCGGCTTGTTGATGGCCGCGCCCTACGCCGCGCAAGGGGTGACGCTGGAAGTGGTGGGTGAGTTGGTTTCAAAGCCATACGTTCACATGACCACGGCGATTATGCGGGATTTTGGGGTCTCGGTCGCAGCGGGTGATTTGAGCAAGCTAACGGTTCCGCCCGGCAGGTACGTGGGCCGCAATTATGCAATTGAGCCTGATGCGTCGGCGGCAAGTTACTTTTGGGCGGCTGCGGCAATCACCGGTGGCAGCGTGACCGTCGAGGGGCTGTCACGCGATGCATTGCAGGGAGACGTCGCCTTTTGCGAATGTTTGCGGCAGATGGGCTGTCAGGTCGAGTATGGGCCAAGCTCGATTAAGGTAGTGGGTGGTCGCCTGCGGGGGATCTCCATTGATATGAACGCGATCAGCGATACGGTGCAAACGCTGGCCGCCGTCGCGCTGTTTGCCGATGGTCCCACGACGGTGACCGGAGTTGCCCATAATCGCCATAAAGAGACCGATCGAATCGGTGATTTGGCGACCGAGTTGCGGAAGCTGGGCGCCGTTGTTGAAGAGCTGGAGGATGGGCTGACGATCGTTCCCGGCAGGTTGCAAGCTGCGGAGATCGAGACCTACAACGATCATCGCATGGCGATGAGCTTGGCGCTGGTGGGGCTGCGACAAGCCGGCGTGGTGATCTTGAATCCAGAATGTACCAGCAAGACTTACCCGCACTACTTTAAGGACCTGGCCAAGTTAGCGGGCGTCCTGTTTCGGTAGGCGTTTGCTTGGGCTATTGCGGCAGCGGCTCCAGAGTTACTTTAAGCGGCAGCGCCCCTTTGCTTTTCATCTGGGGGTCAGCGCCGAATGAGCGAATCTGATCAACCTTCAGTTCGCCGATTTCTAGGGCGCCGCTCCAGATGGCGCTTTGGCCTTGTTCGTGGACGTTGGTTGTCAGCTGAAGGCATTTTTCCAGCTCATAGCCAAACACCTTGCGCAGCGTCTCAATCACAAAATCAAAGCTGTTGAGGTCGTCGTTGTGCAGGATGATGACGTACGGCGGCTGTCGCTTGGTCTTGTTGCGCGTGTCGGTCTTGGTGTCGGATTGTGTTGCAGGTGCGTCAGCAACTGCGGATGCTGATTTCGCCAATGGGCTTTCCTCCTACGCAGGGGACAATGCTTGATCCCTTTTGGTTATCGCGGAGTCGGGCGAAAGTCAATTGTTTTTGTGCGGCAGTCGCGGCTTTCGCATTCGGAAATCGCGCGGCGGCGGACGGACGTGTCAGCCGCTGGCGCGAGTATTTCCCGAAAGGAGCGAGTCTGCTGTCCCTTCTGTCGATCGATCTCGAATTGGCGTCCGTGCCAAAGTTCGCCGCCCGTGGCGTGCCCGAGTGATTTCTAGAAGGATTCAGCCGCGTTAGTCGTTCGGAATCATCGAGTCATCGACGACCTGAAGCAACTTGGAAATGCAAAGCTTGTTCATGCTGGTGCGGCGAGTGTGCGCTTCGACACGCAGCGACTCGTGCAGGCTCTTCGGTAGGCGAACCGTGATTACGCGGGTCGGCTCTTTCGATTCGGCCTGGACGCTGGTGCGTTCGCGCAGTTTGGCGATCATCAGCTGGATTTCGCCATACTCTTCGCAATGCTCGAAGTCGTTCAGTTGCTCCGGCACGTTGAACAGGCGACGAACGACCCCTTCGACACCGAGGATCTCTCGGAAGAAGGTGACCCAGTCCGGCGACTGGCGAAACAGATCGCGAGCGACTCGCAGCGCTTCCTGTTTCTTCTCGGCGACGGACGCTTGCGGCGCCATCGTTGCTGTCGTGGCCATCGGGCTATGGCTAGCCGGCGGAGTCGGGTTCGACGCTAGTGGTGACGATGCCAGCGGCGATGTCGCTAGCGGTGACGACGACAGCGGGCTTGGCTGTGCTGACAGTCGCTGTGGGGGAGCGGCGGCATAAGGGTTGTTTTGGGGGTAACCGTTTTGCGGCTGGTTCGGGTTAGCGTACGTGCCGCCGTGTTGATAATCGGGCATTTCGGGCTCCTTCCGTTCGTTGGGAAATTGGCGTTCAGTCCTTCACCGTGAACGCGACGAATAAGGGTATCCCAGAATTGTTGCCATCGAGTCAAGAGCAGCATCGAAGTGATTGCAGTGCAAGCACTTACAGCTGACAGCATTGCATGCATTAATTGGTGGCGCCGCAGCCACTTTTTTAAGCAGGGGTGAGGTTGCACAACTTTTAAGCACTCTTCAATTTTGCATCTTGAGGAGTGTCCCTGCTGGGAACGCCAATTTTGTCCAAAATAGTTCAAAAACTTTCCCCGTCGCTGGTTTCGCGCATGAAAAAGCCCGACCAAGTAGTGGCTTGGTCGGGCTTGGGTATAGATGCTAGCGAGTTTGGACTAACCGAGCTTCTCGGCGCAACGTTCCAGCAGTTTGCGGGTCGCGATGATTCCTTCGATCTCCGGCAGTTTGCTTCCTTCGTATTCGATGCCGACATATCCGTGGTAGTCAAACTTATTGACGACGATGTCCATCATCTTGAAGTAGTCGGTTTTGGTTTCGTTTCCTTCCGCGTCAAAGTCGTGGCTCTTGGCGCTGACCGCTTTGGCGAACGGCATCGTTTCTTCGACCCCTTTGTAGCGATCGTATTCGTGGAAGTTGCCAAAGTCCGGCAGCGTGCCGCAGTTGGGGAGATCGACCGTCTTCATGACGCCGGCCAACCACTGTCCGTTGGAGGAGAGCCCGCCGTGGTTTTCGACGATGACATTAATCCCGTACGGTTTGGCGAATTCGCTTAACCGGCGCAGTCCGTCGGCAGCCAGCTTCATTCCTTCGTCGTACTGTTTGTCGGTTCGGGCATTCACACGAATCGAATGGCAGCCCATGAATTTGGCCGCTTCCACCCACTTGTAGTGTTTTTCGACCGCTTCGGTCCGTTTGGCGTCATTGCTAGCGCCCAGGTCCCCTTCGCCGTCGATCATGATCAACAGGCGTTTGACGCCCAGGTCATCGCTGCGCGAGATCATCTCGCCCAGGTATTTCTCGTCTTTGGCTTTGTTGGCGAAGAACTGATTGACGTATTCAATTGCTTCAACGCCGCACTCTTCTTTGGCGACTTTGGCGAAGTCAAGATTGTCGAGTTTGCCCCCCTTCAAAGCCTTGTGCAGTGACCACTGGGCCAGCGAAATCTTGAACGGGGCCTTGGCGTCAGCGGCCAGCAGTGACGAGGTCGGCAAAGCGAAGGCGCCGGCGATGGCGGCCGAGAACTGCAAAAAGGAGCGGCGATCAATGTGGGTCATACGAGAGGAGTCCTCTGATGGTGTGCGTTGCGTACGGGGGTTTTCACAATGAATGTGACGTAATTCAAATATATCCCGCAGAAATAAGGGGCACAACGAAAGGAGGCCAGCAGGGGCTATTTCTTCGGCGCATTATCGGCATGATCCGAACTTGAACTGCTCCGCAGGGCGGCAAATGCGGCATACGCCCCCTGATTGGCTGCCAGCGATGCTGGCGTATTGCCCAAAGCGTCACGCGCCTGAGCGTTGGCGCCGGCCTGTTTCAGGATCGTTACGGTGCTGCTCTTGCCGGCCAGCGCGGCGAACATGATCGCCGTTTGTTGCGTGCCGTTGGCCGAGTTCACATTTGCGCCGGCGCGGATCAATTGCGTTAGCGGCTTGTCAAATCCTTTGAACGCCGCCGCCGAGACCGCCGTCAGGCCCATCCGATTGCGGGCCTCTAGGTCGATTTCTGGAGAGGCTAGTAATTGATTGACCACTTCGCGGCTGTCGTGATAACTAGCGACAATCAGCAACGTATCGCCGCGGGGGCTGCGGACGTTGGGCGAAAACCCTTCGGCCAGATACTCTTGAATTGTCACCGCGTCATCATCCCGCGCCGCCTGAAATACAACGTCAATCAGCAGCGCCGCGGTCTCGTCATCCAGCTCAATGCCGGTCGCGGTGGTCAACGGCGGTGATGGCTCTGCCGGCGACCGTGCGAAGATGGTGATCATGCCGGCCACGGCCAGCAACGCGGAAGCCAGCGAGAACTTGGCGGCGAATCGCAAGAAGGTGAACATTGTGTGGTGACTCTGTTGGTTGAATCCGAGGGTTCGAGAAAAAATAAGGCGCTTCGCCCAACAGCGAAAGCTAGGACGAAGCGCCTTCCCACCCACCTATCAGCTGGCTAGTTGGCGAGATCAACCAACTTGCCGAGCGCGACGCTGTGCGCGGCCCCCTCGTTTTGATCGACCACGCGCACTTCGAGCGCGGCGTCATAACGATGCGACTGGCGCGGCATCAACGTAAAGGTCTTGCTCCAGGCCGATCCGCCGGCTCGGGTTTGATAACGCAGCGGCGCAACCGAGCTGTTATGGATCGTCGCTTTGTCGGCTTGGGCCGCTGACGGCAACTCGATTTTCACCCAGCGCGTGGGCTCGACGTTTTCGTTCGCTTGGATCATTCGCTGCACATCGTCGGCTGATTCGTTCACCGCCGCGGTGACGCGTTGTCCATACTCAGGATCAGCCAGCGTGAGAAAGCTCAAGATTCGCAACTTGACCTGACGATCCTTCACCTGCGACAAGTCGCCGGCAAAGTTTTTCACCAGGTTTGCTTGGGCTTGTTTGTCGAAGCTGCGGTAGAGTTCGCCTGCTTGTTGAAAGTTGAGCGTTTTTTCGATCCGTTGTTGCACCACCTGCGAAGACAACGGCGCCTGGCTGTACTCGAACGACTCTTCTTCGCGCGGCGTGCCTGGCATCGCGCTGGGTTGGAAGTTGACGTCCGAGGTCGTGTCGCCAAAGTTCATGTCGCCATCTTGGTTGATGTTGGTCGGCTCGACCCGAGGGCGATTGACCGGCAGCATCAGATAGTTGGCGCCGATGCGATAGCGCTGCGTATCGGCGTACGAGAAGAGTCGACCTTGCAGCAAACGATCTTCGGACGCTTCGATCCCCGGCACCACCATGCCCGGCGAGAAAGCGACCTGCTCCGTCGATTGATAAAAGTTGTCAGGCACGCGATTGATTGTCATCTTGCCCACTTTGATCTCCGGCACGCCGGTCCAGATCTTGGTTGCATCCAACGGATCGAAATCGAAGTTGTCCAATTGATCTGGCTTCAGCATTTGCACGCCCAGTTCCCACTCTGGATAATTGCCGCGGTTGATCGCGTCGTACAGATCGGCAGTCATGCCGCTATGGTTTTTGGCGGACGCGGCGGCGGCTTCCTCGGCGGTTGCCGGGTTCAAACCTTGCATGCTCCGCCAGTTGAACTTCACGTAGGTCACCTCGCCGGCGGCGTTCACCCATTTGAAGGCGTGGACTCCGAACCCATCCATCTGTCGCAAGTTGGTCGGGGTTCCTTGATCGCTATACAAGATGGTCAGCATGTGCGTGCTCTCCGGCACATGACTAAAGAAGTCAAAGAAGCGATTCGGGTCTTGCTGATTGGTGATCGGCGATGGTTTCAGCGAGTGGACCATGTCAGGGAACTTCATCGCATCGCGGATGAAGAAGATTGGCAGGTTGTTGCCAACCAAGTCCCAGTTGCCTTGCTCGGTGTAGAATTTCACCGCAAACCCGCGCGGATCACGCAGTTGTTCGGGCGAACCCTTGGGATGAATCACGGTCGAGATGCGGATAAAAACCGGCGTCGTTTTTCCCTTGGCGGAAAGCAGATCTGCTTTGGTGTAGTCTGACCAATTGTCATAGCTGACAAACTGGCCATGTGCGCCGACGCCGCGCGCATGGACCACGCGTTCTGGAATCCGCTCGCGATCAAAGCGTCCCAGCTTTTGGATCAGATGAAAATTGTCGAGCAAGACCCCGCCGCGGGGGCCGGCCGTGCGCGAGTTTTGATTGTCGCCAACCGGTTGACCGCCATCTTCGGTCAGTTGGGGGGGCGCTGCGTAACTACCGGTCATGGTGAGGACCGCCAAGATGGCCGCCGTCGCCAGGGTTCGTGTCTGCATGGTTGCTTCCTGTGGTTCTGAGATGTGAGGGGCGTGTCACCTTCGGGTGATGCAATCTATTCTCGCCCGATTTTTGTCATGCTTCCAATGCATTGCCAGGATATCTACAATGCGTATTGGTTATCGCAGGCTCGGGGGCGAGAAAATCGATGGAAGTCAGTCAGTTACGTTATTTTTTGAAAGTGGCCGAGTGGAAGAACTTCACCCGGGCCGCCGAAGACCTGCTGGTTTCGCAACCAGCGCTAAGCCGTTCGATCGGTAAATTGGAAGAAGAGTTAGGCCAACCCGTTTTTGAGCGGCAAACTCGTTCGGTCGTGCTGACCGAAGCAGGGCGATTGTTGCAATCGCGGGCAGAGCAAATTCTGTCGCTGATTGCCGATACCAAGTCGGAGATCACCGACGATGGACGAACCGGCAGGATCCGGATTGGCGCCATTCCGACGATTGCCCCCTATTATCTGCCAGGCTTGTTGCAGGCGTTCGCCGCAAATTCTCCTGATTCGACCCTAACCGTCCAGGAAGAAGTGACCGAAAAATTGCTGCAACGGGTCGCGCAAGGAGAAATTGATGTGGCGCTGCTAGCGCTGCCGATTTCGATGCAGCATATCGAAGTGGAAACGCTGTTTGACGAAGAGTTGTTGTTGGCGATGCCGGCAGGGCACCCGCTGACATCCAAAAAGCGGATCACGATCGCCGATGTACGACCTTATCCCTTTATCTTGCTGGATGAGGCCCATTGTCTATCGGACAATATTGTTTCGTTTTGCCGGCAGAAGTCGTTTCACCCGGTTTCGGTCGAGAAAACCAGCCAATTGGCGACGGTGCAAGAGCTGGTCGCGCTGGGGCACGGGGTTTCGATGGTTCCGCAGATGGCTCGGCGTCTGGATCAAGACCCGCGAAGAATTTATAGTTCGCTCAGTGCCCCAAAGCCACAGAGGACGATTGCGATGGCTTGGAACCCTTACCGGTTTCAAAGCCGCTTGGTCGAGCAGTTCAAGCAAGTAACACGCAAATATCATGGTCCCGGCGGCGCGTGAACCTAATCCGGGGGGGCGCGTCCTTTCAGTTCCGTCGCTAGAGACTCTTGGAGGTTTCGCACGGCGAGATAAGATAATGACAGAACTACTTCTTTACTCATTTCCCAGGAAACCCGAGGCCGCGTGACTCAACGAGAACGGAAACAAAGCGTCGCCGAAGAAAAATCGGTATTGGTCAAAGTCATCCTCCCCGAGACGATCGTTGGAGACGATCCTTTTGATGAGCTGGCGGGGTTGGCGACCACGGCCGGCACCGAAGTGGTCGGCCGAATGACGCAGCGCCGCGACAAGCCAGAGACGGCCACCTATCTCGGCTCTGGCAAAGTGGAAGAGTTGAAACTGTGCGCCGAGGCTTCGGAAGCGGACGTCATTATCTTTGACAACGAACTTTCGCCGGCCCAGACCCGCAACCTAGAGCAGGGGACCGGGCTCAAAGTGATCGATCGGACCGAGTTGATCCTTGACATCTTTGCGACCCATGCCCAAACCTACGAGTCGCGTCTGGCGGTAGAACTTGCTCAGTTGCAATATGCCCTGCCGCGCCTGAAGCGAATGTGGAGCCACTTGGACCGCATCAAGATGGGCGTCGGGATGCGCGGGCCGGGCGAAAAACAATTGGAAGTCGACCGCCGCTTGGTCGAGAAGCGAATTCGCGACCTCAAAGATGATCTGGCCAAAGTCCAAGGCCGGCGAGAACGAGAAGTTGCGTCGCGCCGCAATGTTATGACGATCTCGATCGTCGGGTACACCAACGCTGGCAAGAGCACTTTGATGAACTACCTGACCGAGGCGCAAGTCTTGGCCGAGGACAAACTGTTTGCAACGCTTGATACGCGCACGCGGCGCTGGCAGCTTCCGCACTGGGGGCCGGTGCTACTGAGCGATACGGTTGGATTCATTCGTGATTTGCCGCACCGTTTGATCGCCAGTTTTAAAGCGACGCTCGAAGAAGCGCGGCAGGCCGACTTGCTGTTGCACGTCGCCGATGCAAGCAATGCCGATGTCGACAATCAGATTCGCGCTGTCTATGAAGTGCTGGAAGAAATCGGCATTGAGGCGAAAGATACGCTGTTGGTGCTTAACAAGATCGACGCGGTCAGTGATCACCATACGTTAGAAATGTTGATCCAGCGTTATCCTGACGCTTTGCTGGTCAGCGCCAAGACCGGCGAAGGTCGCGAGAAATTTGCGCTGGCGGTCAGCGACGCATTGAGCCGTAGTTTTCGCGATGTGGTGGTTGAGACAGGGATCGACAATGGCAAGTTGATGGCCTATCTAGCGTCGCACGGCGAAGTGGTTTCAAAAACCTACAGTGAAACGCGGATGAGCATCCATTGTCGGCTGCCGGCGCATTTTCTCGGTCGCATTGACGATCCTGAAACGGTGATTCGCGATTATGTGCCGACCGAAACGACTTCGGACGACGATTCGATTGAAGAAGTCGCCTGAAGATGGCGCGGCGCCAGCTACGTGGAAAACGTGTGATTGTAACCGGCGCTTCAAGCGGGATCGGTCGAGCACTGACTTTGCAACTGATCCTTGCCGGCGCCAAAGTGATCGCCACCGCGCGGCGCGAAGCGCGTCTACAGCAACTTGCCGTCGACGTCGCCGCGCCGCAGCAATTGGTGATTGTGCCGGGCGACATTTGTGATCCGGCGGTGCGAACCCGATTGGTGCAAACCGCCGTCGAGCAGTGGGGCGGACTTGATCTGCTGATCAACAACGCCGGCATCGGTGCTTTAGGGACGTTTGCAGATGGATCGCCAGAGCGAATTCGGCAATTGATGGAGGTCAACTTTTTTGCTCCCGTCGAACTGATTCGCACGGCGTTACCTTGGTTACGGCAGGGCCAGTCGCCGGCGATTTGCAACATCTCGTCGATCTTGGCTCATCGTGGTGTCCCCGCCAAAAGTGAGTATTGCGCCAGCAAGTTTGCGATTCATGGTTTTAGCGATGCGCTGCGGGCCGAACTTGCTAGCGAGGGAATCGACGTAATTTTGGTCAGTCCCAGTACGACCGAGAGTGAGTTTTCGACCTCGGTGATCGAAACGGCGGGTCGGCAGCCTGCCGCAGGGAAGGGGGCGATGACATCTGCTAATGTCGCCAAGGCGACTATTAAAGCGGTTCAATCCGGCAAGCATGAGGTGATTCTCAGCCCCGGCGGCAAGGTCCTAGTTTGGCTTGACCGGTTAGCGCCAACTTGGGCCGATCGGCTGGTCGCTAGGTTTGGTTTCGACCGCTAGCTGAACTGTTCGAGGAAAAATCATCTGCGTAATGATTTCCAATTGAGTCGAGATCGTTTATCATAGGGGATGCGTTTTTCACCAATCCCTGCCTTCCGCGCATTCTTCTTCCCTGCCTAATTGGAGCGCCCAATGACCTTGAAGTCTCGTCGTCAATTCTTGGAACAGTCGATGTTTGCCTCGGCTGCCGCAGTTGCTGCGACCGCTGTGTCTCCGCTGATGGCGGATGAGCCGAAGCAAAGCACCAGCCCGAACGAAAAATTGCGCGTCTGCACCATCGGCGTCAATGGTCGGGGCATGTCGCACGTGGGCGGAATGCTAAACCGTCAAGATGTTGAATACGCCTACATTTGCGACGCCGATTCGGATGTGGCCGGCAAGCGGGCCCAGCAAGTTGCTGACAAGCAAGGCAAAAAACCGAAAATCGCGACCGACCTGCGGAAGGTTCTGGATGACGACAGCGTCGACATTATCACGATCGCGACGCCGAATCACTGGCACGCGCTGGCCGCCATCTGGGCGCTGCAAGCCGGCAAAGACGTCTATGTCGAAAAACCGGTCAGCCACAATGTGAGCGAAGGTCGCCGCATCGTTGAAGCCGCTCGCAAATACAACAAAATCTGTCAGGCCGGCACCCAAAGCCGCTCGAATCCGGGCATGATCGACACGATCAATTTTGTGCAAAACGGCGGCATCGGCGAAGTCAAAGTCGCTCGCGGACTTTGCTACAAACCGCGCGCCTCGATCGGACCGGTCGGCGACTACAAAGTCCCGGCGTCGGTCGATTACGATTTGTGGGCCGGTCCGGCTCCGATGGGTCCGGTGACTCGCAAGCAGTTCCATTATGATTGGCACTGGCAATGGCCCTACGGCAACGGTGACCTGGGCAACCAAGGTATCCATCAAATGGACATCGCTCGTTGGGGTCTCGGCGCTGACGAATTGAGCTCGCAGGTGATCAGCTACGGCGGACGTTATGGCTACGAAGACGCCGGCACCACGCCCAACACGCAGGTTATCATTCACAACTACGGCGACCGCTCGCTGGTGTTTGAAGTCCGCGGTCTGGTCTACGACAAGTCGCTGCCCGAAAGCAGCCGCAAGTTCAAAAATTCGAGCGTCGGCGTGATCTTTGAGGGTACCGATGGCTATGTCGTGATCTCCTCGTATGGCGGCGGCGTCGCCTTCGATAAGGATGGGAAGAAGTTCAAAGAGTTCAACGGTGGTGGTGATCAACATCACTACAACAACTTCATCGAAGGCGTTCGTTCGCGCGACGTATCGAGCTTGAACGGCGAAGTTCTGGAAGGTCATCTTTCCAGCGCGCTGTGCCATACCGGTAACATCTCGTACCAGTTGGGCGAAAGCGTCACTGCCGGCGAATGCCTGGAACGTTTGGAAGCTTTGGAAACGACCGAAAACGTCAAGGCGACGTTGGAGCGTTTCACCGACCATCTGAAAGACAATAAGGTCGATCTGGCCAAGGACAAAGTCCAGCTTGGTCCGAACCTGAAGATGGATCCGAAGAGCGAAACGTTTATCGGCAATGAAGCGGCCAACAACATGTTGTCACGCGAATATCGCAAGCCGTACGAAGTTCCGGCGGCCGGCAAGGTCTAGGACCTGTCAGCCTGATTGGTAAAAATCGGAAACGCCGGCACCTTGTTGCCGGCGTTTTTCGTTTTTGTTCCCCTGCGATTTCCCGCGGTCTACGCGAGAAGTTCGCACTCCATTCATCCAGCGTTCGAAATAAGGGCGTAGTTTAGAGAAGCAGAGAACCCCTATCATGAATCTTGGATCAGGAAGTCTTCCCATGAACGCGGTATCCACGGAATTGGAAATCATGGCCGGCGAGAATCGTCGTGATTCTTCCGACGCTATTCTCACGACTGCTGCTCGGCAGATGCTCGACGGCAGCGGACGTATCGAACTAGCTCGTCTCTACTGCGCTGCTTGTGACGGCGAAGTCGTCTTGTGCGGCACCGTCCCGACCGACTCGCTGAAGCTGTCGGCCGTTCGACTGGTATCGCGACTGGCGACGGTCCGGCAGGTCTCGGACTTTATTGAAGTCGCTCATTAGATCAGAAACGGTTGGCGATTTGTTTGCGACTCGTTAGCGCCAGCGGCTATACTTTTATCGAGGGCTACAGGTGCGCTTCGAGAGAAGGAATGTCGATGACGATTTCGGTACAACTTGGGGAGGATGACTCTCAACTGCTGCAACAGGTTGCAGACAAGCTAGGGCTCAGTCCGCAGGACTTGGCAGTCACTGCTATCCGTGATTGGCTAGGCGCCTCCGCCGAAGACTTTCAGCGTGCCGCTCAGAGGGTGTTGCAAAAGAACGACGAACTATATCGGCGGCTTAGCTGATGCGTTTTTTGTCACTGGGCGAAGTAATAGCTCTGCATGAGCTCGTCGTCGCCCAGTCAGGCGGCGCTGCCGGGATTCGTAATCTCGGTGCTTTACTTTCCGCGATTGCGCAGCCTCGCATGCAGTTTGCCGGTCACGACGTCTATACATCGCTCGAACAAAAAGCGGCTGCGCTCTGCTTTTCGTTGACGCTCAATCATCCATTTGTTGACGGTAACAAAAGAATCGGCCATGCGGCGATGGAAACCTTCCTACTGCCAAATGGCTATGAATTGGAAGCGCCGATTGAAGAGAGCGAAAAACTGATGCTTGATTTGGCTGCCGGACAGTTATCGCGGGAAGGTCTACTACTGTGGGTAAGAAATCATTGCCGGCCATGTAGCCGGGCTTAGCGGTCGCCCTCGGCCTCGGTCATCTTCGCTATAATGGCCGAATGAATGAATCCACCACGCCCAGCGTTGATATCCTCTATGAACAGGGCCCCTGCTTTTGTCTGGCCAAACCGGCTGGGTTATTGACCCAAGCCCCTCCGCATATTGATAGCCTAGAGTCCCGTTTTAAAGCGTTTATCCGACAGCGCGATTTTAAAAACGGCAAAGTCTATCTCGGGGTTCCCCATCGGCTTGATCGTCCTGTTTCTGGCGTCCTAACGGTTGCGCGCAATGTGCGTGCGGCGCGGCGGATCTCGCAGCAGTTTGAGACGCGTCTGGTGCGTAAGGTCTATTGGGCGTTTGTCGCCGGTCAGCCGGCCGAAGATCGCGGCGTATGGGAAGATCCGATTCGCAAAATCCCCGACGTTGCGATGGCCGAGATCGTGCCGCAATCGGATCCTGCGGCTCGCTGGGCCCGGCTAAAGTATGAAGTCGTCCAGCGCACCGAGCAGGGCGCTTGGCTCGAAATCGAACTTGATACCGGCCGGTATCATCAAATCCGCGTGCAATGCGCATCGCGCGGCTTGCCGATTTTGGGGGATGTCTCGTACGGCGGCAAGATTGCGTTTGGCCCGCAAAGCGACGATGAACGAGCACGGCACGTTGCGCTGCACGCACGCTATCTACGCTTTCGGCATCCCATGGTCGAAGAGACTGTCGCCGTCACGGCGCCTTTGCCGGAGACGTGGAATGCGATCGCCGGCTGGAACGACACGTGGGAAGCCGAGCGCGTGATCGAAGATCCGATGTCATGAGTGACGCCCCCGTCTGTTATCGAGCGAAGTGGCTGGTTCCCGTCGATCGTGAGCCGATCGACGGTGGTTTGCTTTCGGTCGCCGCCGGGCGGATTGTAGCGATAGAGGAAAACCAAACTGGCCAGCCACCGATCGATCTAGGAGATGTAGCACTTGCGCCGGCGCTGGTGAATGCCCATACGCATTTAGAGTTTAGCGACATCGCGCAGCCGCTTGGAGAAGCAGGCATGTCGTTTCCCGCTTGGATCCAGCAAGTGGTTGGTCGCCGCCGTGCGGCTGGCGATTTGCTAGAAAGGCAAAAAAAGGGGGCGATTGCGACGGGCATCCAACAGTCGCAAGAGCAGGGGATCGCGGCCCTGGGAGAGATCACGACGTTTCCCTACTCGCTCGACATGTATCCCGCGGAAGCTGGCGTCGTTTCTCTACTAGAGCTGATCGGTCTTTCGCCGGATCGCAGTACAGAACTGATTGCGGCTGCGCAGCTGCATTTACAACAAGCGGCGGCCAAGGGCCAACTTGCCGGGCTCAGCCCGCATGCTCCTTATTCGGTTCGCCAAGATATTGTCTCGGCGGCGGTGCAGCTCTCCGCTGATTCTAAAACACCGCTGGCGATGCACTTGGCAGAATCGCGGGCCGAGCTGGAATTGCTTGATCGGCAGTCAGGCGAGTTCCGCGACATGCTAGAAAAGTTTGGTGTGTGGCGCGATGACGCATTTGCACCAGGGATGCGACCACTCGACTATCTTCTTCGGTTGGCTCAATCGCATCACGCGCTAGTGATCCATGGCAACTATCTGGATGACGAAGAATTGCGGTTTGTCGCGGAGCGCCGCGAAAAGATGACACTGGTCTATTGCCCACGAACGCATCAATACTTTGGCCATGAGCGGCACCCGCTGGCCAAGCTGCACCAAATGGGAGCTGCATTAGCGATTGGAACCGACTCGCGCGCGTCGAATCCTGATCTAGCGCTCTGGCGTGATGTGCAACTTGCGGCGCAGACTTTTCCAGAAATCCCGCCTGGGGAATTTCTGCGGATGGTGACGCTGACTCCGGCGATTGCGTTGGGGATTGATTCAACCCATGGTTCGCTGGCCATGGGGAAGACCGCGAAGTTCGCAATGTTTCCGATCGGCGCCAACATTGCTTTAGGCGAGTTACCAGAGGTTATGTTGGCCGTCGAGCCATCTCTCGTTTGAAGAAATTGGAATCAGGTCCCAATTTCTTCTTCGACGACCGCTCCGCTGCTAGTGGATCGTCACTTTTCCGCTGCCGTCAACTACTTCGCCGATCTCGAACGCTTCATAGCCGCAGTCGGCGACGATGCTCTTTACGTGGTTGGCGTAGTACGAGCTGACAATCAGGGTTAGTCCGATTCCCATGTTGAAGACACGGGCCATTTCGGCGTCTTCGATCTCGCCCAGCTTTTGCATCCAGGGGAAGATCGCGGGACGATTCCACGATTGCCCGTCGATTTTCACGTCGACGTTTTTGGGGAGAATACGTTCGATATTTTCGGCCAAGCCGCCGCCGGTGATGTGGGCGATGCCGTGCACGACATTTTTGACTTTATAGTGATTCAGCACTTTGCGAACTGGCGCGACATAGATCTTGGTCGGTCGCAGCAGCGCTTGGCCGACGGTTTCGCCTAGTTCGTCGACATGCTGATCAACGGTCAGCTGGGCCAGTTCAAACACCACCTTGCGAACCAGGCTGAATCCATTGGAGTGGATTCCGCTCGAGCTGAGCCCGATTACTTTGTCGCCGGCGGCGATTGCCGAACCGTCAATCAAATGCGCTTGCTCGGCAACGCCGACGCAAAAGCCGGCCATGTCATAGTCCCCAACCTTGTAAATGTCGGGCATGATGGCCGTTTCGCCGCCGACCAAGGCACAGTCCCCTTGTAGGCAGCCATCGGTGATTCCTTCGACCAGATCTTCCAGCAGATCGGGGTCGTCTTTCCCCATCGCGATATAGTCGAGAAAGAAGAGGGGTTCGGCCCCGCAGCAGATCGCGTCATTGACGCACATCGCGACCAAATCGACGCCAACCGTCTTGTGGATCCCCGTTTTTTCCGCAATTTTTAATTTCGTGCCGACCCCGTCGGTGCAGGAAATTAAAACCGGATTTTTGTATTTGCGAGCAAATAACGAGTTATCAAAGTCGAGCTTAAAAAGCCCTGCGAATCCCCCGTCGAGTTTCATTACCCGAGGGCTGTGGGTCCGGCGGACGAGTCGCGGAAGTCGCGACATCGACTCGGCGTAGATATCAAGATCGACGCCTGCGTCTTTGTAAGTTGCTTTGGCCATTGACTTTATTCGGGCAAGCTGCGGATGAAAGAGGCTATTTTCTCGCTGCTGGTCCAGATTGTCAACGAGCCGAGTAAGTTACTGCAATATGCGGCAGAACGGCGTTTTTCGAGTTAATTCCGACGAAATACGAAATCCACCGCTGTCAAATGTTCCCGGCCGTCCAATCGTTGCTATGATCCCAGTAAACGGGATTGCGCAGATTGTGCGGATTACTTGTTGACTGGAAGAGTCACGACTGGTTCTAGTCGGTAAGGTTTTCGCAGTACGTTTTCGTTTACCCTAAGCTATTGTTTCGCCAGACGATGCAACAAGCAATCACATTCAAAAAAACAAGATAGCGAGGGGTGATTTCAACGACACGACTTCAAGTCAGGTGTTAGCTTTCATTCGCTGATGCGAGGAAGCCCGTCTGACGAAGGAGCAATGTCGTCACCTATGCTTATGGTTTATCCCCACCCAGAGTTGCAGTTTACTCATATCCTTCCGTACGGCGCCGTGCTGCACGAGCGAGGCGTACAGTTTGTCGTGTTCAGTCGCAACGCGACGGCGATGCGATTGCTGATGTACAAATCGGTGGAAGATACCGAACCGTCGGAAATCATCGACTTCGATCGAGATACAGATCGTTGGGGCGACATCTGGAGCATCTTTGTTCCAGGAGCCAGCGCCGGCCAACTGTATCACTTTCAGGCGGAAGGTCCGTACGATCCAAGTCGCGGCTTGCTGTTTGATGGCCGAGCGCGCTTGATTGATCCGTACGCCAAGGCTTTGGCCGGAACTTTTCAGGCTGCCCATGACGGCATCGTGCGACCGCCAAAGTGCGTCGTCGTCGATGACCAGTTCAACTGGGAAGGCGATCGCCATCTCCGCCGTGATTTGTCAGAATCGATCATCTACGAGATGCACGTCAAAGGCTTTACGGCCAGCGAAACCTCTGGGGTCAAAAACCCTGGAACTTACGCCGGCGTGGTCGAGAAGATTCCGTATCTGAAATCGCTCGGCGTGACCGCGGTCGAATTGATGCCGGTCCATGAATTTCCGATCATGGACATGATGACCGGTGAGAAACCGGTTCGAAACAACTACTGGGGCTATGACTCGATGGCGTTCTTTGCGCCGCATCGTGGTTACGCCGCCAGCAAAGAGCCCGGCGGTCAGGTTCGCGAATTCAAAGAGATGGTCAAGGCGCTGCATCAAGCAGGCATCGAGGTGATTCTCGACGTCGTCTACAACCATACCTGCGAAGGGAACGAGATGGGACCGATTCTCGGCTTCAAAGGGCTCGAGAACCCGGTCTATTACATGATGGCCAACGGCGGCAGTCATTACAAAAACTATTCTGGCTGCGGTAACACGGTCAACGGCAATCATCCGATCGTCCGCGAGATGATCTTCCATAGCTTGCGACATTGGGTCCACAACTACCATATCGATGGTTTCCGCTTCGACCTGGCGTCGATTTTGAGCCGCGATCGCAATGGCAACTTGGTTCCCAATCCGCCGCTGGTCGAAGCGATCGCCGAAGATCCGTTGTTGGCTGACACCAAGATCATCGCCGAAGCTTGGGACGCCGCTGGCGCCTACCAGGTCGGTTCGTTCGCCAACATGCGTTGGGCCGAATGGAACGGGCGATATCGTGACGACCTTCGCTCGTTCTGGCGCGGCGATCCCGGCAAATTGGGCGCGTTGGCGACTCGCTTGGCGGGTTCAAGCGACCTTTATCAACCCGGCGGACGTCAGCCGTACCACAGCATTAATTTCATCACGTCGCACGACGGCTTTCCGATGAATGACATGGTGTCGTACAACGACAAGCACAACGAAGCGAACGGCGAAAACAACCGTGACGGCGATAACCACAACATCAGTTACAACTATGGCGTGGAAGGCCCGACGCGGCGTCGCAGCATCGAGAAAACTCGTCAGCGACAAATCAAGAACATGATGACCACTCTGCTGTTATCGCAGGGAGTGCCGATGATCTTGATGGGAGACGAATGTCGTCGCACGCAGGGGGGCAACAACAACGCCTACTGCCAAGACAACGATATCTCCTACATGAACTGGAAACTGGTCGAAAAGAACGCCGACCTCCGTCGCTTTGTCAAAGCGTTGGTGGCGTTCCGCCGCGATCAGCCCACCGTCCGGCAAAAGCACTTCCTAAGCGGAAAGCCGACCGGTCGTCGCGGATTGTTTGACGTCAATTGGTACAGCGCACTGGGAACGGCGGTTACTTGGGATGCAGCCGAAGGAACGTTGACATGCGTTCTGGCGGCGCCTGACGCGTCCAACGATCCGCATGGCGTCGGCCGTGACGTGTTGTTGATCATGAACGCGAGTGCGGCTCCGGCTCAGTTCATTCTGCCGCCGGTCGCCAAAGCGACCAGCTGGAGAATGTTTGTCGACACCGCCGCCGAACCCCCGGCTGACGTTTATCCTGATTTGAACGGGCCCCGTCCTCCGGCGTCCGGCAAGTTTGTCATGCCCGAACGCTCGATGCGAGTTTACGTCGCCGCGCGTTAAACCCCAGATTTGCAAAAAAAGTAGAGACATTTGATCGCCCGCACCGCAAGGTGCGGGCTATTCTTTTATAGCCGCCGCTTGAGCGAGGGGCGCTCGTTCCAACATTCCCCGCTTGTCCCTCCCTGCAGATTCCCGTGGTACGCTGGAAAATTGTTGTCGTTTGCCAGGCGATCTTCGTAGCGTTATACGCTATCAGCGCCCCTTGGGTTTTGTATGCGATTGGTCCCGATGGAACCGCGTACATTCAGCAAGCAGACTTCTTTGCGCGGGGTGATCTGTGGGAGGCCGCTTCTGGTTACTGGAGCCCACTGCTGTCAGTTCTTTCGGCGCCGATGATCGCCGCCGGTCTCGATTCCGTCGTCGCATTTCGGATCGCGCAAGGCATCGTCGGCGTGGGATATGTCGCCGCAGCTATCGGCGCGACAACCCAACTGTTTGATTTAAAAGCTCGCGGGCAGTGGATTATCGGTCTGATCGCCGCGCTCACCTGCGCTGCTTGGAGCGGTGGGCTGACCACTCCCGACGTTGCGATCGCTTTGTTTTTGTTGCTTTATTTTCCGCTCTCGGCTGCGGATCGCCTGCTTACCGATTGGCGTTACGCCGCCGCGGCCGGCGCTCTGGGCGCCGTCGCGTTTCTCGCCAAATCCTACGCGTTTCCTTTCTTTCTGGCTCACTTCACTTTTTGCGTTGCGATTCGTTATTTCGCCGATCGCAAAGAGACTGCGTTCTGGAAAGCGTGCGCTAGTTGGGGAGTTGGTATCCTGGTCTTTGCGATCGTCGCCGGGCCTTGGATCGGAATCTTGTCGAGCAAATATGGCCGGTTTACCTTCTCCAACTCCGGCGCCTTCAATCACTACCAAGTGGGGATCGAAAACTTCGATTGGCACGTCCTTTACAAGCTGCAAGAGCCTGTCGAGGGACGGATCAACGTCTGGGAAACGCCAGAGAATCTGGAGTTTGAAGATTGGTCGCCGATCGCATCCCAAGAAAATGTGATGCGGCAATTGCGGCATTTCAAAAGCAACGCGCGGAAGATTGTTGAAGGTTTTTGGGTCTTTGACGTCTTTGGGATGTTTCCGGCGGCGCTGTTTGTGGTCTGGCTAGCTTCTCTGACTCACGGTCCGGGTCGCGCTCGTTTTCTGGTCGTCTGGATGATCGTGACGTGCGGTATTTATGCCGGCGGATTTTTGCCGGTCGCGTTTGAGATACGCTATATGTGGCCGGTGCTGATGCCGCTGTGCATCGCCCAACTGTGGGCATTCTGTGAGCAACTGATCGCCGGCAATCCGCAGACCAACGAAACACAACCATCCGCTTGGCGGCGCTATGTGCCGCTGGCTTTTGCGATCTATCTGATTGGCAGCTGTTCGCTGCGGCCTACTTTTTATCTGCTGCGGGATGCGGTCAGCGAACGAGCTTCGGGACGCGTGCAGCAACGCTTGGGTAGCCAACTGCAAGCAGAGAAGATCGAGGGACCGATCGCGATGATCGGCAATCGCTGGCAAGACGGGCTGCTTGTCGCGTACTACGCGCAGCAGCCCTACTTGGGAAAAACCTTCGCCACCGATTGGACGGAGGCGCAGCAAGATATCGACCAGTTTGGCGTGCAAACGCTGATCGTCGATTCGCGGGAACCGCTGGCCGCCGAAATGCCAGACCACGGCGAGTGGCGTCTAGTCGCCACCACGCCGGTGCTTGATTACCAGCTGCGAACCTATCGCAAAACGCCTGAAAAAGTCGCCCAGTAGCAGCTACTTTTTCAGTTCGTCAGCTCGCAGCACTTTGATCGCCAGCTCTTCTAGCTGCTTACGATCGACATCGCCTGGCGCGTCGGTCATGAGGTCGGCTGCACGTTGCGTTTTGGGGAACGCGATGCAGTCGCGGATGTTGTCGAGCCCGCCAAACAGCATCACGCAGCGATCGATCCCCAACGCAATGCCGCCGTGCGGCGGAGCGCCATATTGCAGCGCGTCCAGCAAAAAGCCAAAACGCTCTTTGGCGTCTTCCGGCGTCATTCCCAACAGGCCAAAGACCGTTTGCTGTACCTGGTTGTCGTGGATACGCATGGTGCCGCCGCCGGCTTCGCTGCCGTTGATCACCAAGTCGTAGGCGACCGCGCGGCATTTGCCGGGATCACTTTCTAGGTATTGCAGGTCCTGCGGTCGCGGCGCCGTGAACGGGTGATGCATCGCGACCCAGCGATCGGCTTCTTCGTCATGCTCGAACATCGGGAACTCGACGATCCACGAGAAGTGCATCTGTTTGGGATCGTACAGTTTTAGTTCGGCGCCCAGACGCTTACGCAGCGCGTACAGCGCCTTGCAAGTGACGCTAAACTTGTCGGCGACAATCAGGATCAAGTCGCCCGGCTCGGCCTCAAAGCGGGCTTTGAACTTGGCCAGCAGTTCTTCGGTAAAGTTTTTCGCGATCGGCGAGTTGAGTTTGCCGTCCGCTTCACACTTGAACCATGCTAGTCCTTTGGCGCCAAAGTCGTTCGAGACGAACTCCGTCAACTCGTCGATCAGGCGACGCGAGTATTTGTCGGCGGCGCCTTTGGCGTTAATGCCGCGGACGCGGTTTCCGGCTTCGGCGACCGATTTGAAAACGCGGAACTCAGCCTCGGCGGCCAGGTCGGTCGCGTCGATCAATTCCATCCCAAACCGCAGGTCAGGTGCGTCGTGACCAAACCGCTCCATCGCTTCGTCAAAGGTCAGTTGCGGCAGCGGCAATTGAATGTCGATCCCTTTCAGCTCTTTCGCCATTCTTTGCATCAGCCCGTCGATGATGCCGATCACGTCGTCTTTGTCGACAAACGCCATCTCAACGTCCAACTGGGTAAACTCTGGCTGGCGATCGGCCCGCAGGTCTTCGTCGCGAAAACAGCGCGCGACCTGAACGTAGCGATCGTAACCGGCCATCATCAAGATTTGCTTGTACAGCTGCGGCGACTGCGGCAACGCATAGAACTGGCCATGATGCACGCGGCTCGGCACCAGATAATCCCGAGCGCCCTCTGGCGTGCTGCGTCCCAAGATCGGCGTCTCGACGTCAATAAACTGCTGCTCTTCAAAATAGTCGCGCATCATTTTGATGATGCGACTACGGAGCATCAGCGTCTCTTGCATCGACGGACGACGCAGGTCCAGATAGCGATGCTTTAGCCGCAGGTCTTCACCTGGCAGATCTTGCTGCGTCGGCAAAAACGGAGGCGTCTTGCACTTGTTCAGCACTTCTAGCTGAACGCAGCGGATTTCGATTTCACCGGTGATTAGCTTCGGGTTGACGGTCCCTTCGGGGCGCGCGCTGACCTTGCCGCTGACCTTGATCACGTCTTCGCAGCGCAAAGCGCGAGCCGCTTCTTGAATCGCGGCGCCACTTTCGGGGCTGAAAACGATCTGCGTCTTGCCATAGCGGTCGCGCAGGTCGACAAACAAGCCGCCGCCATGGTCGCGATAGCTGTCGACCCAGCCGCACAAAGTTACTTCAAGGCCGATCTGAGCGGCACGAAGCTCGCCGCAAGTATGCGTTCGTAACACAGGAGTTTCCCGAGGTTGGGCTGCCGGTGAGGGTGAAATGCCGTATTCTAGACGGACGCAGCCAATGCGCAAAGGTTCCCCCCGGCCGAATGGATTGTCGCGGCGACGGTAAAGTTTCGCCGAATCGGCTGTTTAGACGTGTTAGGCGGACTCGGTTCGTCGCCTTCTCAGCCGACCAGCAGCGCAGGTATAACGAGCGAATGACCGATATTCTGCACATCCCCGAAGTTGCCGGGCTCAACGTCAAACGCCAGGTCGTCCGCATTCCCCCCGAGATGGACGTCCCGCTCTCGCCGCGAGTTCGGCAACTAATTGACTCGCCAGAATTCCGCCGATTGCAGCAAATTAGCCAATTGGGGCTGGTTTCGCTGGTCTACCCGGCCGCCAACCATACCCGGTTCGAGCATTCGCTGGGCGTCTACCGCACCGCGCTCCTCTATTTGCAGCAACTAGGGCATGATGAGCGGTTCGCCGAAATTATCACGCCGGCCGACGCCGAGCTGCTGATTGTCGCCGCGCTGTTGCATGACCTGGGACATTGGCCCTTTTGCCACCCGATCGAAGACCTGCGTCTGGCCAACGTGCCGCAGCACGAAATGTTCGCCAACAGTTTTTTGCTGGAAGGAGAAATCGCCGACTGTCTGCGTGACGATTGGGGTATCAACCCGCGCGACGTCGTGGCGCTGCTGTCCGAGAAGGCTCGCACCAAAAAAATGCAGGTGCTGCAAAGCCTCCTCTCGGGCCCGATCGATGTCGACAAGATGGACTATTTGCGCCGCGACAGTTTGCACGCCGGCGTTCCGTACGGCATGAACTTCGACCAGCAGCGCCTGATCGGCAGTCTTTGCTTAAATCAGGCCGGAACCGGCTTGGCGCTGACCAACAAAGGGCGCACCGCCGCCGAGATGATGGTCTTTGCCCGGTATATCATGTTCAGCGAAGTCTATTGGCATCACGCCGTCCGATCGGGCACAGCGATGTTTCAGCGGGCTTTCTATATCCTGCACGATCAACTCGATCTCGATTCCCTCTTCCGCCAGGTCGAGCAACCGATGATCGCGTCAATGCGCGGCGCCGCCGGCAACGGACCGGCCAGGGACCTGCTGTATGGCTTGTTCGGCCCGACGCGGCGCGTCTACAAACGGCTGCTCGAATACAGCTTTGTCGAAAACCCCGACTTCTACGACCTGATCGCGCGCCGACCGTACGCCTGGCTAGAACGCCTGTCGGCCGAACTGGCCAACCGGCTAAGCACGACCATGACGCGCCGCATCGCGCCGCACGAAATCTTGATCGACGCACCGCCGATCAAGTTAGAAGTGCAATTCAACATCGAGATCTACTCGCCCAAAGAAGACAAATACCGCATGCTGGGCCAAGTCTCGCCGATGGTCGAAACCTTGGCCAAACGCCAGTTCGACGACTACGTGAAAAAAGTAAGAGTCTTCGCCCATCCGGCGATCATTGATGATCTGCGGAAGATCGACAGGATTGAAGATCTTTTGGCCGATGCGATTGAGGCGATCGACTAACGGAAAGCGGAAAGCGGAAAGCGGGCGGAGTTTCGATCACGCCCAATTCTTAGGCCCAAAGCGGCCGTTCTAACCTAGCCCAGGGCGCTCGTCGCGAAGCGACGGAGCCCTGGGTTTGTGTTTATTAAATATGCTGACGTTTGATGGGGCGGATCTTGAATGCAAGCCCCATTCATTGCCACGGCGTTGCCTAACAATGATTGGGGCCTGCAATCTAGGTTGGTGACAATCAATCAAGTCGAGTCCATTCGCCTTTGCTAAAATCAATCGCTGTCAAACGGAACAGTCGTGCAAAACCAATTGCCACGCAAGTCCGTGGCCATTGGGCGTATATGCGATGATTTTCGGAGCCATTCAAACGGTGGTAAGCCATGCGATTTATCCAAAACGGTCCTTCGATCCCAGACGAACTCTTAAACGCTCGCGATGAAGGCAGAGTTGTCTTTATATGTGGTGCAGGCGTATCCATGGCGGAAGCTAAGTTGCCGACATTTATTGGATTAGCAGAACGAGTAATCTCGCGTCTTGGTGTTGAGCAGGATCTCGAGATACGCAAATTAATGGAAGTTTTTCAGGACAAAAAAATCGGCGGGTTGATCGCTGCCGATCTAGTGTTTGGTCGTCTGGAGCGCGAGTTCGAAGTATCAGACATTGAAGCTGCTGTTGCTGGTTCTCTGAATCCAGGCGATTCTCCACCGACTAGGCCGCACGAAATACTACTACGATTAGCCAAGACCCCGTTAGGAACGACGCAGCTTCTTACAACCAATTTCGATCGCTTGTTTAGCGTAGCCAAACCGGAGCTACCGAGCTTTGAACCTGGACAACTACCTAATCCGGAAGTTTTCGGCGAGTTGGACGGGATTGTACACCTTCATGGACGAGTGAATGATGCGTATACGGGAGCAACGGAATCAGGCTTCGTTCTTTCAACATCAGGTTTTGGGCACGCATATCTGGCAGAGGGTTGGGCGACCAGCTTTATAAAAAAAGTCATCGCAAATTACATTGTTGTATTCGTTGGCTACTCGGCGGACGATCCACCTGTTAGCTATCTTTTGGAAGGCCTAGGGCGAGTGAAAAACTCAAATCATCGCCTCTATGCATTTCAAGATGAATTCGACCAAGAGGGAACGGCAAAGTGGAATCAACGAGGAGTGAAGCCGATTCTATTTAATCCCGATAACGGCTATCGGATGCTTTGGGACACGCTTTCGAGTTGGGGAGAACGCGCTGAGAATCCCGACGCATGGAAAGACAGGACGCTTGAACTCGCCAAAGAAGAGCCTGACAGGTTGACTTCTTTTGAGCGAGGTCAAATCGTCCATATCATTTCCGACAATTCAGGCGCCCAAAAGTTTTGTCAAAAGCGGCCACCAGCTACTTGGCTGTGCGTACTCGACTCGAAGTGTCGCTTTGCCCCTCCAGGGCGTCAGCGTCGGTACGATCTAGATTCTCCAATCATTGATCCGTTTCAGTTATATGGACTTGACTCTGATGTTGAGCCGAAACCTCACTCCGCAGGGAATGATTATCAAGAACGAAAAGTGCCAGAGGGAGCCTGGAACGCATTTCGTTTTCAAAATTCGGAGTCAAGCATTAGCTTTGGTCCGGAAAATTATCAGGTAAACGGCGGTTCTCAGACGCAGCAATTGCCTGCTCGCTTCGGATGGCTGAGTCGGTGGCTTTCAAGTGTCCTTGACGAACCGGCTTCCCTATGGTGGGCAGCTGATCAGCCAATACTGCATCCTACATTCCGCGATCAAATCGAATGGACACTTGAAGAACTTGAACGCGAAACCTCAACGAAGTGGGTGGAGACTTGGAAGTACTTGCTAGAGGCTTGGTCAGAACGCGAGTCTCGCAGGCATCGGCGAATGGCCACGCCACATGATCTTCGACAACTATTTCAAGGTATCGAAGTGGATGGGTGGTCAGAATCGAGACTTCGAGAGAAATTTCACCAACTTAGACCATATATTTCAGCCGATCGCGGTTTTATGGCGAAGTCCATAGCGCCTCGCAAAGTAGAAACCCCCGAGTCCTGCGAACTAGTCCGTTTTAAAGTTGAATTTCCTTGCTATTCCGAACTTGCATCGAAAATACCCAGCGAATGGCTGGCGCCAGTAATCAGAGAGCATCGAAAGAACCTTGAGTTGGCCATTCAACTCTGTCGCGAAGTGGGCGATTTTCAACTCCAACATCTGAGCCCCATTAATCCCGACAAACAAAAGGGATTTGGGATTCATTGTCGCGATGATGGTATTTCGGGAAATCTCCTTTTCTTCGCGACATTGTTTGAGCGTCTGATAGAAATCGATCCAGATCGAGCAAAATGTGAGTATTTGTCTTGGCCGACAAAAGATGAGTTCGTTTTCGCCAGACTTCGTTTTTGGGCTGCATCAAAGGAAGAAGTCGCAACGGTAGAAGAATATGTAGGTGTAATCAATTCATTGAGTGACGATTCTTTCTGGGATGGATATCACCAACGTGATTTACTCATTTCGCTCAAACAAAGATGGAGCGGTTTTTCGGCGGATCAAAAAGTAAAGATTGAGAACCGAATCCTCAAAGGCATGCCGCGTTGGAAAGATCCTGATGAAAAAGAGTTTGAGGAATATCGAGTTTGGGAAACATTGACCCGTTTGAATTGGCTTTCAACTAGCGGTTGCGAATTCACCTTTGATATATCGAAGAAGATAAGCGAACTAAAATCGAAATCGCCAAACTGGACAGAAAAATCTGGCGAAGTTGCCGCCCAATCTAGAGAGCCGCGATCCGGCAGGGTGGAACACGTAACAGACTGCGGAGTTTTACTTGACGTTCCCATCAGCAAAGTACTCGAAAAGTCACGAGAAACCTCAAGAGGCGATAGCTTCGAAGGATTTGTCGAGCACAGTCCATTCGCAGGCTTGAGTTCGAAATATCCGGTAAAGGCATTGGAAGTCTTAAAGCACGCCGCCTTGCAATCCGATTTCCCAGATTGGGCTTGGCGGAACTTTTTGAGGCCCGACTATCGTAAAAATGACTCAGTGGAGTTTACGTCGGAGATATGCAATTTACTAATGTCGGCCAACCAGGATCAAATTCGCCCAATCCTTTATGACGTCACATGGTGGTTTAACGAAATTCACGAGAAGTTGAAGAGAGACCAATCCGAGCTATTTGATCAGGTCGCAATCACATTGCTAGATGCACTTACGATGCCGGGGGATCACACAAGATCAGGTATTCGCGCGGTAGGTTCGACGAGGAATTGGCAAACGGAAGCAATCAACTCACCCGCTGGTCATATTGTACGATCTCTGTTGTATGACAATCGAATCGATGAAGGGCAAGGACTGCCGGAGAGTTCCCGTAATTTGCTTGCGAGAGCCCTCGCTTTGCCCGCGGATTCACGTCAATACGCTATTTCTATTCTGTCGGGTCAGTTGAACTGGCTCTATGAACATAATTCAGACTGGACGATGGCTCATCTTCTAAATGTTTTCGAAACTGGCTCCGAAGTTGATCGCCAGGCCCTTGTAGACGGATATCTATTGCATTCCCAATTTTCCCCGTCGGTTTTTAAGTACTTGAAAGGGGATCTATTTCAACGAATAGAAGCTGCAAATGCTTTTGATGATTGGGAGTTTCAAAGTGTAGCGATGCATGTGCTCAGTAGTTGGACGCACGGAGATGAGGGAGAAAAGTGCGTCACCGATTCAGAATTACGTGATCTTCTAATTTACGGTAATCGTGGATTTCGGATAGCTGTATTGCACTATGTTCACTTTGACTTTGACAAACAAGATGCGGCCGATTGGGAATTAATAGAGCGCCTTTTCAATAGTGCGTGGCCAATTCAGAAGTCGGTCAAGAATGATCCTCCGACAGCCAATCGGCTCTTTGAAATTCTTGTGACTTGTGAACTTCGGTTTCGAGATGCCCTTGATTTGCTACTTCCAAAAATCGGGAAGCTAGAACAGGGAAACCGCATTCATTCTCTTTACGAAGATAGGAGCCATACTCTCGCATCGAAATACCCGGAAGAACTGCTCAAACTTTTGTACACAGTGCTATCCGAAGATGCGCTGAACTGGCCGTATGGTACAAGTACAGTGCTTGAAGTAATCGGTGCTTCCTCAGCAAATTTGAAATCCGATCGGCGATTACACGAACTAAAGTTTAGATTGCGTTCACTTTGAGACTGTCGAGTTGAACACTTTTTTGGCTTTTATTCAGATGCTACGGCGTCAGTGGGGGTGGACCCTTTTTTAGTCCACTGCCTATTCATCGTCACACGTCGAACGATCGAGAAGCGACCAATTACGTCGATTCATTTTATATTTCGCTGGCGTCACCATTATCTCTTCTTGCGGATGCCCGGCCACTGGCGAGGGTGGACCGAAGTTCTCGATATCCTAATCCAACGTCAGCATTGCTGGGAGTTCGCGTACCCAGGGCTGCGAGGTATGCAACGGCCTCTCTGTACCTAAGCGAGTTCGTGGGATGAGTTCTGTTCCATTTGGCTGTCAAGCATTTGCCTGGGCGATCTTTGGAAGTTGCCAGTGCGATTTCCTTCACAATTGAATTGAATGCCGATTTCGCAACTGCTTTGACCTCCTCACGCGGGGCAAAGTTGACTAGCTGCCGAGCTGGTTATTTTTTCGAGAAAGGATTGACAAAGTGCGGGTCTTTACTTAGAATGTATTTATACATTAACGCCTGGCGAGGTCGACATTCTTTCCTCGCTGCAGCGGAGGGTGCGATCCTCCCCACCGGCAAAATTGGCCGTTGAGTCAGCTCGACGGCGGGCGAGGCTGAACGGTTAATTTCTCAAGACGAATGTCTCCCCAAGTAGGGAGTTCAAACCTGCTCTTCTCCTTCAGGCGACATTCGAGCTTAGTCAGCAGGGATTCTGGCCCGGTCGAACAGTGTCAACGTCTAAACTATCCAGTTCTCCATTTGGGCAAGCTGGGAAGTTTGTTAAAAAAACATGCTTGCGAGTCCAGTGAGGCTGTGATTTTTTCCAACCCCGCTTGGCGACACAAAATCGCGGCGCTAAAACGGGGGGATGGATAATTCAAACTCACAACCAGACGTTTCTCGGGTGCGCGTGAAGCGGCCGGAGCGGTTTCAAGTTCAGTTTCGGGATGCTTCGTTGGATCAGATGATTCCGCGGGATCATCGCGTCCGGGCGGTTTGGGCGTATGTCGATTCGCTCGATCTGACGCCGCTATATCAGAAGATTCGCGTCGTCGAAGGATCGGCCGGACGCGATGCCGTTGATCCAAAAATCTTGATGGCGTTGTGGATGTTCGCGATTATTGAAGGGATCAGCAGCGCTCGACATGTGGCGCGACTGTGTACGCGCGACTTGGCTTACTTGTGGATTTGCGGCGATGTCGGCGTCAATTATCACCTGCTGGCAGACTTTCGTACGATGCATGGCGAGTTCCTCGATGAACTGTTGACCGACACGATTGCGACGCTGCTGCACCAGAATATTGTCACGCTGGAAACGGTTGCTCAAGACGGCATGCGAGTGCGGGCCAGCGCCGGCACCAGCTCGTTCTTTCGTCAGCAGACGCTGGAAAAATGCCGCGAAGAAGCGGCAGCGCAAGTAAAAAAGTTGCGTGACGAAAGCGACGACAATTCGGATAACGGCGTTAGCGACGCTCGCCGCAAGGCGGCGCAAGAGCGGGCGGCGCGCGAACTTTTGGACCGGGTGAACAAAGCCTTGGAAGAATTGCCGGAACTGCAGAAACAAAAAGATCAGCAGAATAAAAAGAAGCGCAAAGAGGCGCGTTGCAGTACGACCGACCCGGAAGCACGCAACATGAAGATGGGCGGTGGCGGATTTCGTCCGGCTTATAACGTGCAATTCGCGACCGATGCCGAGACGCGTCTGATCGTTGGCGTCGACGTTAGCAACAACGGCAGCGATGGTCATCAGATGCAGCCGATGCATGAAAACCTCTGCGAGCGTTATGACAAAACTCCCCAGCATTACATCGTCGACGGCGGGTTCGCGACCCGGGGAGGAATCACGGCGGTCGAGCAAGCCGGCAGTCAAGTGACGGCTCCGATGACTTATGTCGAGCAGATCGAAAAGCGAGGGGGCGACCCGTACGCACGCCGCAAAGAGGACAACAACGAAATGGCCGCGTTCCGCGAACGAATGAAAACGGAAGAGGCTCAGGCCCGGCTAAAACAACGCCCCTCGATCGCTGAATTCCCCAACGCCGAATGCCGCAACCGGGGCCTGCAGCAGTTTCGGGTTCGCAGCCTAAAAAAAGTGAAAACGGCGACGCTATGGTACGTCATCACCTACAACTTCATGAGGATGCTGAGTCTGGGAATCCTAAAACCGGCCTAAAAAGGAGACCCAAGCAGAGCGGAACCAAGCGACCCGCCCCGAACGGACCGCCGCCATCCACTCCAGAAAATAGCAACCGAAAATCGAGCGCCCAACCAGCCGCTAAAAAACGAAAAACGCCCGCGAGGCGAAAGGCGATGGTGACGGCGTTGGATAAACTCACAACCTCAGTCCACTTTGCCCCCCAAGAAAAAAACGGCGCTGAGTCCGGTCCACTTGCTCGGATAGTCCACATCCATCGCTGCGCTTGGAGCGTGCCAAAAAAAAAATCGGTGCCGAGTCCACTCGCCACACAGGAAAAAAAGAGGATCGGTCCGGTCCACTCCGTCACCTGGAAAATACGTATGCGGTCCGGTCCACACACAACCATCTTGGTAGAAACGACTTACAGAGATGTCATCCTTAAAGATTGACGACCGCATTTATGGCCACGCAAGTCCGTAGCCATGGTGCCCAAATTAACACTGGGTCAAGATGGGGGGATTTCGACGAAAAAAAAATCGCGTGCGGTCCGGTCCGCTACGCGATCGAGAAAAAAACGAGTGCGGTCCGGTCCGGTGCTATGGGGGAAACCATAACGTATGCCGTCACTGCCAATTCGGCAAATCGCCCAGATTAACGCTCGGGCAGAGTGTGCGGTGGGATGACAGAAAAATTAGTCCGGTCCGGTCCACTCCGGCCAGAGCTGCATGAAGAATTCGTGAGGGCGTATGTCTCACCTGGATGGAGGGGCCATCCGGCTTTTCGATCGACATTCGTCCTTAGAGCGGTTCCACTCAGTCTGTAGCGTTTCAGCTGGCTACGGCTGCGCCGGTCTGCGTTGACCTGCATCGACGAATCTAAGGATTCGCCTGCTTAGGTCGCCTTGCCCAGCTTGCCTTGCCGACGCTGAAGACGCTACAGCCTTCGAGGAAACGCTCTAGTCATTCGACATTCCGGCCGGGCCGCGCGCGGCGGCCGCTTCCGATGGTTGGCGGGTTAGCGCTTTTTGCAGGCGTTCTTCGTCTGACAGATTGGCTGGCAGCGTGGCGAAGTAGCAGAACAAAGCGATAAATGCGACAAACGCGGTTCCGACCAGCAGAGGCTGATAAGGGCAGAACTGATCGACAATCGCGGTGACGTCCGCATCGGGGGGCGTCGGCAGAAAGATGTAAGCCAGCCAATCGGATTCTTTCACTCCGTCGGCTCGCAGCATGGTTAGGCCGATCGCCAGGCTGTTGTGGGTGACGTGGTACGCCATACAAGCAAACAGGCTGCGTGACTGTACCGCGAGAAAGCCGACCAGGATGCCCACAATCGTTGCGTTGATCGATTGTTGCAGCATGCCGTGCGTGGCGCCGAAGAAGAGGGCCGTGATGACGATGGCGCCTGACTTATGCCCCATGTGACGCAAGCCTGAAAGGATGAACCCGCGGAAGGCGAACTCTTCGCAGATCGCCGGCAGCGCGGCCATCAGCAAAATCACCACCACAAACGGCAAACCTTCCAGGGCAGGGCCCAGCAATGCTTCTAGTTGTTGCGTCGTTTGGCTGTCGATCGGAAATTGATCTCGCACCAACCAACCCAGCATCGCCGAGAACGGATGAACCGCTATAGCCAACAAAATTGCCGCAGGGACCGTCATTAGGTAGGGGAGCTTCAGCAGGAAGGTCTCGCGCCAACTGCGGGCTAACAGCGCCGCCAACAACAAGACCGGCAACAAGATCGTTAAAAACTGGATCGACAAAATGTAGGCGACAAAGCCACTGCCTGTAGTCGGCAACTTGAACAAAGGGCCAGCAAAGTAGCGGATCATCAGGATCAGCAGGCCAGCCAGGATCGCTGCGCCGGCGCGCGGCGTTGGACCGCGATCGCGATAGAGGTGAATCACCCAAGCTTTCAGATCAAAGCGTTCGCTTTCACTGAATAGAACCGATTCGTTGTTGAACTGATCTATCGCCCAGCGAATCGAAAGCCAGATGCAGACTGTCGTCACCAAGATCACGCCGGGAGCATAGATCAATGCGTCTTGGTAATTCCCTTCCATGAGCGTTTTCATCAGTAACAAAACGCCGGTGACTGGGATCAAGCTGCTGGCTAGCGTAATTTCGACTGAAGGGAGAATCGGCAAGATCACCAGCGGCAGATTGACCATCAGCAGCGGCAGTAAATAGTATTGTCCCTCTTTGCTGCTGCGGGCCAGCGCTGCGACCGCCAAGGCGAGCGCACTGAAGAGGGCCGCCATCGGAATCAGCGCCAGTAGTAACCAACCGATCGACCAAACAGGCGGAGGCCCAAAATTCAAGCGTCCATCGGCTCCGGCCGCCGAAAGTTGCCCCATGACCAGCGTTGCGGTCAGCCCCATGCTGGCGAGATTTAATAACGAGGTCGCAATGCTGAAGGTCATGATCGCCAGCAGTTTGCCGCCGACAATTTCGGATCGCAAAGCCGGGCTAGAGAGCAACGTTTCGAGCGTCCCGCGTTCTTTTTCACCGGCACACAAGTCGATTGCCGGATAGAAAGCACCGGTCAGCGCCCAGACGACGACGATAAACGGAAAGATCTTGGACCAGATAAATGAGCGACGTTCAGGCTCTTCGGAAAGATCAATTTCGTCGACAGTAAAGGGGTTGGTCACTTCCGGCGGAACGTCATGCGCCGCCAGATTGCGAGCGATCATTAATTCGCGCCAGCGCTTTAGGATCGTGAGAAAACGCCCATGAGCGGCGATCGATTTTTCGCGTGCCGAGTTGACAAAGATTTGCGGTTGCGGGAATTCGGCCTCGGACTCTTGCGATTCAGATTTGGCGTCGCCGTTGACATGATCCCGAAACTGCTCGAACCGTTCAGCGAAGCCTGGGGGAAAATAGATGAGCGCGTCAAACTGGCCGGCGGTGATTGCGTCTTGCGCCGTTTGGCGGATGATTTCGGGATCGATGGTCCCTTCGAGGATTTCGATCTCGAACATGTCGGGCGACCAGTCTTCTCGCATCAAGTCGACCGAAAAATTTTCGCCATCCAGCAGCAGCGGAGAATCGGGAAGCTCAGAGGCGCCGACAATTTGCAGGCGAGCCGGGTTCTGTTGCCGGAACTGCATGACCTGCATCACCAGCAAGCCCATCAGCGGGTAGAGCAAGACCGGCAGGATGACGATTGAAAAGAGGGTGCGGCGATCACGTAGTTGATCGCGCAGCTCGCGGAACAGGATCAGCTTGATGTTGTACCAACTCATGCGTTTTAGTCTTGCTTGGCTCCGGCATGGTCGGCCATGTCTTCAGGCTCGCCGATCAAGTGGAAGAAGATCTCTTCCAAATCGGGCTGCGAATAACGATCGCGTAGTTCGGCTTGGGTTCCTTCGGCCAGGATTTTCCCTTTATGCATAATCGCAACTTGGTCGCACAGCTTTTCGACTTCGCGCATGATGTGCGAGGAAAAGATGATGCACTTTCCTTGCTCACGGAGCTCGGCGATGATCTGCAACAACGCGCGGCCGACAAATACGTCGAGGCCGAGCGTTGGTTCGTCAAATACCAACACCGGCGGATCGTGGACAATGGCGCGGGCGATCGATACTTTTTGTTTCATGCCGGTCGACATCTTCGAGCCCAGGACGTCGCGCATTTCTTCCATGCGCAGACGTTTGAAGATGGTCGCCATCCGGTCTTGCAGTAGGCCTTCTTCGAGCCCGTATAAGCGGCCGAAGTACTCGACCGTTTCCCAGGCGGTCATCCGCTCGTAGACGGCGGTATTAGTCGAGACAAAGCCAATCTGACGACGGACCATCGCCGGTTCGGTGACGACGTCATAACCGTTGACTTGGACCGAGCCGCTCGTGGGACGTAAGACCGTACTGAGGATGCGGAGGACGGTTGTTTTGCCGGCGCCGTTGGGGCCTAGCAGACCGTAGATTTGGCCCGGCATCGCGAACAGGCTGACGTGATCGACCGCGACGAATTGGCCGCGGCGGAGATCGTCGTATGCTTTGACAAGTTCGCGAACGTGAATCATTGACGACCAGACGAAAGGGGAGCGTCTGCGGCTTGCCCGCGCGGCGAGCCAGGGCTTAAGCGGAATCCATTATTGTGCAGTTAATTCTATGTGATGCGAGTGCCCAACTTGGCCTGGCAGGCGCTGAGAAGCGAAGAGAGTTCGGCTTTGTCGTCGATCAAGCGGATCGTGCGGATTAACGCGGATGCGACAATTTAGTCGTCGTCAAATTTCAGATCTTGTTCGGTCAGAATGCGGAAGTTTTTTCTGGACAAGGTTTCCATCGCCATTTCGATATTGTCGGTCATCAGCGCGACGGCCGGACGATCGTTGGGCGTGTTGAGCAGGGGATAGGCCTGGACGATGTTGACTTCGGCTTGCAGCAGTGCGGTACAGACCTGCAGCAGCGGCTGCGGCCCACGCGGCAGTTCGATCCCGATCAGGTCGCTTTCGATCAGCGCCAGACCGGCACGCTCTAAGATTTCACGCCCTTGCTCTGGTTCGCTGAGCAGAAAACGAACGAAGGCGCATTCGGTGGCGTCATTGATCGAGAGCGCGACGATGCGGACGTTCGAGCCTTCGAATCGGCGGACGATTTCCAAAAGCTGACCGACGCGGTTTTCGAGAAAAACCGTGAATTGTCGCAGCGAAGGATAGTCTCGTCCGCGCATGGTTAAATAATCGGTACCAGATTCGCCGTCAGAGCTCATGGAGATCCTTTCGTCGGCAGAACGCCCCACGAATGCGGGACGAATGACGCCTTTCGATTTCGCTAACTATAGAATACGCTTAAGGTTCGGTCAACTTGCACGTAGCCCAGCGGAGTGGTTGTGATTACGAAGTTTGAAATGCACATTCGCGTCCGTTACCAGGAAACCGACGCCCAGGCTCGCGTTCATCACGCGAACTATATCACGTATTTTGAGGTCGTCCGAACCGAAATGCTACGCGAGCTTGGCTTTAGTTACCGCGAAATGGAAGAGTCAGGGCTCTTTTTGGTGGTTGCCGAGGCCGAATGCAAATACCGCGGACCGGCCTTTTTTGATGACCTGCTGTGCGTTTCGGTCGAAACGGTCAAAGCAAAAGGGGTGCGGATCGAAAATCAGTACGAAGTGCGGCGAGACGGCGAGTTGCTCGCGACAGGGCGAACGCTGCTGGCGTGCGTGGATAAGTCCGGCAAGCCGCGACCGATTCCGGAGCGGCTTTGTTTGGTGAAATGACGAAGTCCTACGATTGCGACTTCATCAACTTGATCTCGATGGCCTGCATGATGCCGGCGGCGACTTCCGCTTTGGGCCCAGAGAGCATCGCGGCAACTTCGCCGTCACGATCGAGGATCTCCACACGAATGTCGGCGGAGTTCATCGCCTCGGGGCCGTTCAAGACGATCAAATCGCAGTTCTTTTTTTCGAGCTTCACCAGCGCGCGGAAACGGGCGTCTTCGGTCTCCAAGGCAAAGCCAACGACCCATTGAGCTGGCTGCTTTTTGGCGCCCATAGTCGCTACGACGTCGGGGGTCTCAATCAAATGCAAGGTGAGCGGCTGGCCGGTCTTGGCGATCTTGTGCCCTTCGACCCGTTCAGGGCGATAGTCGCAAGGGGCGGCGACGCCGATCAAGCCATCGCAAGCGGGAAACTCGGCTTCGCATGCGGCCAGCATTTCTTCGGTGGTGATGACCGGAATAACGCGTGCCTTGGGCGGATACTCGACCTGAACCGGGCCTGAGATGATGGTGACGTCATGTCCAGAGGCGATTGCGGCGGCGGCCAGAGACGCGCCCATGAGGCCACTCGATCCGTTCGTCATGTAGCGAACAGGATCAATGTACTGCCGCGTGGGGCCAGAGGTTATCAGAATTTGGGCCACGTTTGCACGTATCAGGAAAGGGTCGCCAAACGAGCTTGAATCGCTGCGAAAATCTCGTCTGGTTCGGACATTCGACCAGCGCCTTGATCGCGACAGCTGAGCCAGCCCGATCCGGGGCCGACCATTTCGACATTGTCGGCGACCAACTGTTGGACATTGCGTTGGACGGCCGGCTTGGCCCACATTTCACGATTCATGGCTGGCGCCATCAGGACGGGGCCGGTGAAGACGAGATAGATCGTGCTGAGCAAATCATCGGCGGCGCCGTGGGCGGTCTTCGCCAAGAAGTCAGCCGAAGCAGGAGCAATGCATAGCAGATCGACCGACTTGGCGATCTCGATATGCGCACCAAGCGGATAATGAGGATCGAACGCATCGAGCGCTGGCGGCTTGCCGGTCAGCGCGGCGAAAGTCGCCGCGCCGATGAATTTGGTAGCTGCCGACGTCAGAACGGTGGTTACGTCAATGTCAGACTGCACAAGCCGGCTGACCAGCATCGCCGTTTTGTAGGCGGCGACGCCTCCGGTAACTCCGATCGCAACGCGACGTCGACTCATAGATCGCCGCCGAAGTCGTCAAAGAATTGTCCACCATCACTTTCGCCGCCGGTGATCCGAACTTCGTTCGACATGTCGAGGTGAATTTTGTCCTGCTTGATTTCTTCCAGCACGATCTCCATCTTGTTCTCACTGGCGATGGTGACCAACGGACGGCTGCCGGCATTGAGCGCGACCAGTCGTTTTTGGATCAGCGTGGATAGCTTAAAGCGACCACCGACCTTGTTGATGATGTATTCTTCTTTCAGTTCTTCCATCATAGCGCATCGTCTCCCGAATCGTTTTGAATCACGTTCGCCAGTCTTTGAACGGTCTCGTTCACGGCGCCGGCGTCGTTCACAATCTGATACTTGTATTGGTGCATCGCGGCCAACTCTCGCTTAGCGGTAGTCAGGCGACGCTGAATCGTTTCTTCCGGTTCGGTCCCTCGACCACGCAGTCGACGCTCCAGCTCTTCTTGCGAGCCGGGGCTAAGGAAGATTGTCACCGCAGCCGGATACTGCTTGACGATTTCCATGGCTCCGTCGACATCGATCTCTAACAGCACCGAAATCCCTTGTTGCAGTCGGTCTTCAACTTCGCTACGCAGTGTGCCGTACCAGTAGCCGTTGCCAAATACTTCAAACGTCTCGAGAAACTCTCCCGCCGCTTGGCGACGTTGAAATTCTTCGGTCGACAGAAAGTGGTAGGATTTGCCTGCGACTTCGCCGGCACGCGGAGGTCGCGTAGTGGCCGAAACGCTCAGTTCCAGTCTCGGCTCCGCCAGGGCGAGTAATTTTTGCACAACGGTTGTCTTTCCAGACCCCGACGGGCCTGAAAGGATCACCAATTTGCCGGTACGAGCTGAAGCCATATCGTGTCGTCGCGGTAAAGTCGTGTTAGCCGTAACGAAACTCATTCGATGTTTTGGATCTGCTCGCGGATTCGTTCGATGCAGGTTTTCATATCCACCACACGGCGCGCGATCTCTGAGTCGTTCGCCTTGGAGCCAATCGTGTTGGTCTCGCGAAACATCTCTTGCGTCAGGAACTCTAGCTTGCGTCCGGCCGAATCCTCGTTTTGCATGATCGCCGCGTATTGATCGAGGTGGCTCTTGAGTCGCACCACTTCTTCCGAAATGTCAGTGCGGTCGGCGAAAACTCCTACTTCGCGAATGACCGAAGCGGGATCGGCCGTCACCTCAAAGTCTTCCAACAGCTTGTTCAAACGTTCGGTGATGCGCGTTCGATAGTTCTCGACCACCTGGGGCGCTAGTTTCTCGACCTCGGCCAACTGTGCGGCGATCTCCTGGCAGTTATTGGTCAGGTCGGCGCTCATCGCGCGCCCTTCTTCGCTCCGCATTTGCGTGAACCGAGTCAGCGCTTCGTGCAAGACTTTTTCGAGCAGCGGCCAATCGGCGTCGACGTCAATCGCTTCGCTGTTGCGCTCTTCGATAACGCCGGGCAATTGCAGCAGGCTGTCCCAGTGGGGCGTTTCGGCCAGGCCCAAGTCCGAGCTGACGCCGCGCAGCTGATGCAGATAGCTTTTCAGTACGGCGGCGTTCAAGCGATAGTCGTCTGCGCTTGCTTCTCGATGAACGCGATAGTTGACGTTGATTGTCCCGCGCTTCGCATGCTTGCGAACGATCGCTTCGATCTGCGGTTCAAAACAAGCGTAGCCTTCGGCCCCGCGGATGTTCAGCTTGAAATAGCGGTTGTTCACCGCGCGAACTTCCACAGTAACTGCCAAGCCGTCGAGCTGGGCATGCGATTCGCCAAAGCCTGTCATACTTAGCAGCACGAGCGGAACGCTTTCAAACCGGATAGGCGAGACCGTCGGAGAAGTTCGACGGCCGGAACAATCGTGAGCAGGCCTACTCGGCGGCTGGCTTCTCTTCCGCTTTCGGTGCTTCCGCAGCGGGAGCTTCCGCAGCGGGAGCTTCCGCAGCGGGAGCTTCCGCAGCGGGAGCTTCCGTTTTCGGTGCTTCGGTGGTTGCTGGGGTTTCAGCGGCAGGAGGAGTTTCCGCCTTTGGCGCTTCCGCAGCAGGTTGCTCTAAGTCCGCAGCCGGAGTTTCGCCTGCGGCTGGATTGAAGGGAACTCGCTCAGCATCCGCTTTTTCGCCGGGGGTCGCAGGAGCTTCGAGGCTCGGCAACGGAGCGGCGCCACCCTTTTGCAATTTAGAATCGCCCGAGGTTTGAAGCATCGCCAGCGCAACGCTGCAAAGCAAAATCCAGACTAGGGTCACAATGGCCGTAACGCGGGTGAAGGTGTCACCCGCTTTGGCGCCAAACGCACTCGTGCCGCCGGACCCACCCAAAGCGCCAGTCAAACCGCCGCCTCGGCCCCGCTGGACAAGCACCAGGAGGATGAGGAAAAGCGAGAGAAGGCTCAGCACAATTCCGAATAAATATTGCATCGATCGATCCGTGAGTAGTTGCCAGTTCGGGCGTAGGTTGCGTTACTTGGCGCCCGCGATGATTCCTAGGAAGCTATCCGCTTTTAATGCGGCGCCACCAACCAGAGCTCCGTCGATGTTCGGCTGCGAGAGCAATTCGGACGCATTGTCAGGCTTCACGCTACCACCGTACTGAATACGGACTTTTTCGGCGACGGCCGAATTGTAGCGAGCTTCGACCACCTTGCGAAGATCGGCGTGAACCTCTTCGGCTTGCTGCGGCGTCGCCACTTTGCCGGTGCCGATGGCCCAAACCGGCTCATAAGCCAAGACGATGGTTTCCATTTGCTCGGCCGACACGCCGGCCAGCGACCCATAAAACTGTTCGGCGACAACATCCGCCGTTTTACCGTTTTCGCGTTCTTCTAATAGTTCCCCGACGCAGACGATCGGTACCAAACCAGCCGCTAAGGCCGCGTGAACCTTCTTGTTGATCATAGAGCTTGATTCGCCAAAAACATGGCGACGCTCGCTATGACCAAGAATCACGTACTGGCAACCGACATCTTTAAGCATTGCGGCGGAAATTTCACCGGTAAATGCGCCAGATGCCTCAAAGTAGATGTTCTGAGCGCCTACGCCGATGGGGCTATCTTTCGCGGCAGAGAGAATCGCCTCTACATATAGAGAGGGCGGACAAACCGCGACTTCGACCGAGCAGTCGGCCGGAAGACCCTTCGCGATCCCTTCAACCAGGGCGATACCTTCCGCTCGGGTGGAGTTCATCTTCCAATTGCCGGCAATAAAAGGTCGTCTCACAGGGGCAGTCCTCTGGTTGGCTGGGAACAACGCATGATATCGGATCCATGACAGCAAGCCGCCAAGAACGAACCGATCAATATATCACGCCGACTTACCCGCCGTCGAGAGGGAGCATCCCCGGACCTAGACCTCTTTTTAGCCTTGATTTGCCGAGGCTTGCGGGAACTACATGACATCCTTTGGGGGGTATGTATTGAAGTTTGGGAGACTTTGGACGCGTAATGGAGGAAGTAAACGAATTCGTCTGCCTTAGTTTCTTCTGTTGTACACCCAATGAATAGGTAGTGAAAAATGATCACCAATCAATCTCACCATCAGGTGCAAGCGTTCGGACGCTGGATCGTGCTCGGCGTTTGCAGCGCAGCGCTTACCGTCATGCTAGCAGTTCCGAGCTTCAGCACTGCACAATCGTCGTCGGATGTTGCCTGGCGCGGTATTTTTCGCCAGCCTACCTATGTAGCCCCGACTTATTCTGCTTATCAAGCTACACCTGTTCGATCCGGCCACTGTTCCGACTGCGTAAGCAGCTACCGTGAGCCCAACATTGTGATCGGGACGTACCCGAGCAATTACTGGTAAGGTAATGCGGCGAATAGGAAGTCGCCAACCTATGAACAGAGACCTGCGTCCTTCAGGCAACGAAATCTAAATTGCCTGAAGGGGGGTGAGTATTGCATTCTAGTGCGAACTGGGGGCCTAATAACACATGCATCCCCCATCTCTGCCGCACTTTCACCGGTCGCTAGCTCGGTATCTCTGCGTTAGAAGTCTAGGGAGTGTGTTGACTAGGCGGCATCGTCGAGTCTGGTTGAGTCGTCCTTTTTCCGAAAAGGGAGTCGTAAAACGGCCGAGCTTAGTTTCCTGACTTCTATCCGTGCCTAGCAAGAGTTCGATTTCGGTTTGTGCTTTTGCTGTCGAGTCCGTTCGATATCGATGTTCCATCCACTCATTTGCGTCAGAGGATTTTAGAGTATGAATACGGCTTCTTTTCGCAGGGAGTTTCAAAGATCAGGACGGTGGATGCTTCTGGGCGTCGCCACCGTCCTGCTGTGCGCGGCCTACGTTGCACCTGGTGGTCGTGACTTGCAGTCGGTGTGGGCTACGTCAGCGTCATCGCAAGGAGTTGCTTGGCGCGGCAGACCAGTGCGTCGCGTCTACTACCAGCCTGTGATGCCGGTTGTCCCTGTCTTTCAGCCAAGCCCTGTGGTTGTGGTCAGCCCTGGATTTCCGGTGGGTCCGACCGTCGTTCGTAATTATTACCGCCCCTGGTTTGGACCGGGATACGTCCGCGGTCCGGCTCGCGTGGTGACTCCGGTCAATCGCTTTTACTGGTAGTGCGACTGGAGAACGATCACTCTCCCCACCTGGTCGCAATCTATGCAGAATGTCTTGATTCCGCGAAGTGGAAAGCTCTTTCCACTTCGCGGTTTCGACATTTCTGGTTTTCCTGGTTATTACGGTCGCACTGGTTAATCGTGCCGCGTGACTGAGATTGAGCCGCGTGACTGCGAGTCGGTCCAATAAACCGCTTCTTACCAAAATCGGTATCTCTTTGTTGCTTGGTAAGGTAAACGGCGTCCGCGGCGATTGTTCGATTCTTTCGCAGAAACTGGCCGATCAAAGACTACAAGCAGGATGACGACGTCTCAAAAGCTGAGGGTCGTCAACCATCGAAGGCGTCTTTCGGTCGTTGCGCAACGGGCCAACATCCGAATGAGGCGTTTGCTTTGCGATCCATGTTGGTCGCTGAGAAATGGCTTGTAGTTTGAGATTGGTCCCGTTTGGATTGTCCGACGATCCAAGGTTTTTGAGGAGCAGAAACGATGAATGCAGTCCCTTTTCGATCGCAATTTCGGCGGTTTGGCCATTGGATCGCACTGAGCGCGGCAGCGTTTGTGTTGACCATGGTTTATGCCGGATCCGCTTCGTTGGCGACGTCAACGCTGCAAAAACAAGCGGTCGCCTGGCACGGGCCTGGCTTTGCTCAGACCTACATGGGGCCGATTTTCGGGCGTCCTATCCATAACCACACCGGGTATAACCGTGGTTATGGACCGATCTATGGCCCGGGTTACAACACAACCCCGTTCTATCGTCCGCTTCATAACGGTGGCGGCGGCGTGATCGTCATACCCAACGCGCGCGTTTATTGGTAATCGCAGCGACTGCTCGCCACCTAAAAGTCGGTGGAAGATCCATGAATTCTCTTCTGGGGAAGCAAAAAAAACTTCGCAATTACGGCTTGAGAAGCTACCGCACGTCGAAATGATCAGGAGGTGCACATCCTGTATTTCGGGGGGAAACAGCCGTAGATGGATCAAGGAGCGAGGGTTCTTGGCATGACCTTTGCAATAGATGTCAGCCATGAATTTGAAGCATCCCTGTCCAAAAGAAGGAGTTCATATCATGGGTATTGCACGCTTCCGTAAGCAATTTCAAGCCATCGGATCCTACGCGGTTCTCAGCGTAGCTGCCGTTGCGATGACAGTCGCGTACGCGGCCCCCGGTTTTAGCGGTTCGCAATCGACGCAGGCGCCGTCGGCAACCGCGTCTCACGAGGTTCAGGACGTCGCATGGCGCGGTCGAGCTTATCGACGTGGCTATTATCGAGCGCCTGCCTACCGAGGTGGTTATCGAGGCTATGGCTACCGTAGCTATGGTTATGGCCCCCGCTATTATCGCGGCGGATATTACGGACGTCCGTATGGCGGCGCGGTGGTAACGCCGCGAATCGGCGTTTATTGGTAAGCCGAACTCTCGCCAATCCGCAGTGATCGCGCAACTTACTAACTGAACGTTGCGCGATCGGATCGTGGTTAATTCACAAAAACGGCGTGAGTACGAGCTCAAAACTCGTGCTCACGCCGTTTATTTTTTATAGCTGTCGTTTCTTTGAGTCGTAGGAGAAGAGCAGTTTTTGGGGCGAACTTTCCGGGGGTAAATCCCTTGACCGCTCATGCGAAATTGTTACGCCTAATCCGCCGGCGTCATCTTGCGAAACGAACCAAGCACTTCCAGACGAATTGTTTTCTTCTCAAGCGCTGCGATGGTTCGGCGGATCTTCATTTCGCTTTCGTGCCCTTCCATCTCGACAAAGAAGAGATATTCCTGGTCTCCGCCTGAGACCGGAAACGATTCGATCCAGGTTAGATTTAGCCGGTGACGTTTGAAGATGTTCATTGCGTCGGCCAATGCGCCCGGCTTGTGTTCGGTCTGAAACATCATCGCCGTTTTGTCGTCACCGCTCTTCTTGCCCGACTCGTTGCCGATCACAGCGAAGCGAGTAATGTTGCGGGGATTGTCTTCGATGTTCTCTGCAACAAAGTTTAAGCCATAGTTAACGCCGGCGGCGCGACTTGCAATGGCTGCAACGCCTGCTTGCTGCGTGGCTAATTGCGCGGCGGCGGTAGTGCTGGTCATTTCACTGACGCGTGCTTGCGGCAAATGCTTGGCTAGCCAGTTGCGGCATTGGGAGATGGCTTGCGGCTTGCTGTAGACTTCGCGGATTGCTGCGCGCTCGCATTTCGCGAGTAGGCAATGATGGATGCGCAGTTGAATTTCACCACAGATTTTAAGCGGTAGCTTGGCGAACATGTCCAGCGTATCGGTCACGCGTCCATCGTTTGAGTTTTCGACCGGGACCAAACCAAACTGGCAAGTTCCGCGGCTCACTTCTTCAAACACGGCGGCGATGGTCGCAACCGGCACTAACTCGGCGCTTTGACCGAAACGTTCGATCGCCGCCTGATGGCTATAGCTATATTCAGGACCAAGAAACGCAACCTTCTGTTGCGCGGCGACGGTTCGGCAGCCGCTGAAGATTTCGCGAAAGATTGTTCGGATCTCCTTCGGGGGGAGGACGCCGCGGCTTTTCTCAGCCAGAGCATCGATCCGCTGGTCGTCGTCGATCAAGTCGTCGACCGGATTGCCGTCCGCCGCCATTTCGGTCGCGGTTTGGACCAACTCGGCGCGCTGCTGAAGGAGACTTGCGAGTTCGCGGTCGAGGAGGTCGACTTCACGCTTGAGCGCCGTCGGGGTAGGGCGTTTCGCACTCTTTTTTTTCGACATTTCGTCCCTTCTCCACCAAGTTCGATTCGCCCGAACCGGCGATCGTCAATCGAGTTCGCATCTATCGTAATCAACCGCCGCGAGTTACGAACCCCCATCTGCCGCGCGGTTGATTTCTGCTGCCAATTTGGCATCAGGCGGTAAAATCGGCCTGGCAGTCTAGTTGGTAAGTATTTTTATACTAGTGACTTAGGTTGATTGGCCATGATTTTTTTCACATTGGCATGGAGCTTGCTTTCTATCCTTGCCGTCAAATTAACCAGACGCAAACCGAGGGGAACCTCGAATCATACGAGGAGGAATGAAAATTATGGCACAAGGCGAAACGATCATTGGAATTGACCTGGGGACGACCAATTCGGTGGTCGCCATTATGGAAGGTTCCGAAGTCAAAATTATTCCGAACGCCGAGGGCAATCGACTCACGTCGAGTGTCGTTGCGTTTACCGACAAGGGGGATGTCCTGGTCGGAGAGCCGGCTCGTCGTCAGGCGGTGACCAACCCCAAGAAGACGGTCTACTCGATCAAACGCTTCATGGGTCGTCGTCACAACGAAGTCGACTCGGAAGAGAAGATGATCCCGTACCAGGTCGTCGGGGGAGCCGATGAGTACGTCAAAGTCAAAATTGGCGATGCCGAATATACTCCTCAAGAGATCTCCGCCAAAGTTCTGCAAAAGCTAAAAGCAGCGGCCGAGTCCTACTTGGGCCACAAGGTCAACAAGGCGGTCATCACCGTACCGGCTTACTTCAATGACGCTCAGCGTCAAGCGACCAAAGACGCCGGTCAAATCGCCGGTTTGGAAGTCGCGCGGATCATCAACGAACCGACTGCAGCGGCCCTGGCCTATGGTCTAGGCAAGAAGAAGGCTGAGAAGATTGCGGTCTTTGACTTGGGCGGCGGTACCTTTGATATTTCGATTCTCGAAGTTTCTCCGCCGGAAGGTGAAGAAGAAGGGGAGCGAACCGTCTTTGAAGTAATCAGCACCAACGGCGATACGCACTTGGGTGGCGATGACTTTGACGAAGAGCTGATCCACTACGTCGCGGATGAGTTCAAAAAAGAGCACGGCGTTGATCTTCGCAAAGACACGATGGCTCTGCAGCGTTTGCAGGAAGCGTGCGAAAAAGCGAAGAAAGAGCTCAGCTCGCAATCGCAAACCGACATCAATCTGCCGTTTATCACGGCCGACGCGTCGGGACCTAAACACTTGCAGATCTCGATCAGCCGCTCGAAGTTTGAAGAGCTGACGGACAACTTGATCCAGCGCTGCCGCGTTCCGGTCGAAAAGGCGCTTGCCGACGCGAACCTAAAGCCGAGCGACATCGACGAAGTCGTGTTGGTCGGTGGTTCGACTCGGATTCCCAAAGTCGCGGAGATGGTCAAAAAGATTTTTGGCAAAGAACCGCACAAAGGGGTGAATCCTGATGAAGTGGTTGCCGCTGGCGCCGCGATTCAAGGAAGCGTGTTGTCAGGCGATCGTAAAGACGTGCTGCTGTTGGACGTGACTCCGCTATCGCTGGGTATTGAAACGCTGAACGGCGTCTTCACCAAGCTGGTCGAGCGGAATACCACAATTCCGACCGAAAAGAAGCAAACCTTCTCGACGGCCGAAGATAGCCAGTCGGCGGTGACGATTCGCGTGTTCCAAGGGGAACGTCCGATGGCGGAAGACAACCGCTTGCTAGGACAGTTCAACCTGGATGGAATTCCGCCGGCTCCGCGTGGCATGCCGCAAATTGAAGTGAAGTTTGATCTCGATCAAAACGGCATCTTGAACGTATCGGCGAAAGACGTCGGCACCGGCAAAGAGCAGCACGTCAAAATCGAGCAATCTTCTGGTTTGTCGGAAGCCGAGATTCAACGGATGCAAAAAGACGCCGAAGAGCACGCCTCGGAAGATAAGCGGAAGCGTGAACTGGCCGACCTGCGCAACCAGGGCGAATCGATGTGCTTCCAACTAGAGAAGCTAATCAAGGAGAACGGCGAAAAGCTTTCTGACAGCGACAAACAGCCCTTGGAAAAATCGATCGAGAAAACCCGCGAAGCGGCCAAAGGCGAAGACGTCGACGCAATCAAGTCGGCGATCAGCGAACTGGAAGCGGCATCGCACGCGTTTAGCAAAGTGTTGTACGAAGGCGCCGCTGGCGCTGGAGCGCCCGGAGCGGAAGCCCCCGGCGCCGAAGCAGCCGGAGACGACGATGCGATCGATGCTGAGTTTGAAGTGAAGAAAGACTAGTTGCGAGCTATCCGAGTCTACAGGGGACGAGCTTTCGTCCCCTGTAGGTCTCGTTCGCAAGCTTGCCGGTTTCGCTTTCTCTGGACGCCGGCGCGACGCCCGCGTGTTGTCTGTTCGGGCATTTTCTTTTTCGCGGTGATTTATTCCCGCCGCTGATGTACAAAAATAAGTGCGCAGGAAATATGCGCAGATTTCCCTAATGGAGGCGCGAGGACCATGGCGATACGTTTTGATAAATTTACGCTCAAAGCTCAAGAGGCGGTGCAAAACGGTCAGGCAATTTGCCTAGACGCCGGCAATCCGCAGTTCATTCCGATGCATCTACTAGGCGCTTTGCTGCGTGAGTCGGATGGCGTGGTGAAACCGCTCCTCGCGAAGATCGGGGCCAACCGCAGCCAAATTACTCAGTTGGTCAATTCCGAGCTGGGACGCTTACCTAAGGTCTCTGGCGTGGGCGGTCAACCGGCGCTCTCGGCCGAACTGGATCAAGTGCTGCAAGCGGCGCAGCGTGAAGCGGATGTGATGAAGGATGACTTCGTTTCGACCGAGCATTTGATGCTGGCGCTGACAAGGATCAAAAGTGCGGCGCAAGAGATCTTGAAAGTGAACGCCGTCACCGACAAAGAAGTCCTCTCGGCGCTGCAATCGGTTCGCGGCAGTTCACGCGTGACCGATCAAAATCCAGAGTCGACCTTTCAGGCGCTCGAGAAGTATGGCATTGATCTGGTCGAGCGCGCCAACCAGGGCAAGCTTGATCCGGTGATCGGACGCGATCAAGAGATCCGGCGCACGATTCAAGTGCTCTCGCGAAGGACCAAGAACAATCCGGTGCTGATTGGTGAGCCAGGCGTTGGCAAAACGGCGATCGCCGAAGGATTGGCGCTGCGTATCGTCCAGGGAGACGTGCCGCAAAGTTTGAAGAACAAGCGGATCATCGCGCTGGATATGGGCGCGCTGGTCGCAGGCGCGAAATTTCGCGGCGAATTTGAAGAACGCTTGAAAGCGGTTCTGAAAGAAGTGCAGGATTCAGATGGCAATGTAGTGCTGTTTATTGACGAACTGCATACCGTGGTAGGCGCCGGCAAAGCAGAGGGAGGGGCCGACGCGGCGAACCTGTTGAAACCGGCGCTGGCGCGCGGAGAGCTCCGCTGCATCGGTGCGACGACGCTGGACGAGTTTCGTCAGTACATCGAAAAGGATGCGGCGCTGGAACGCCGTTTTCAGCCGGTTCTTGTGGGCGAACCCTCTGTAGAAGATACGATCGCAATCCTGCGAGGGCTGAAGCCTCGTTACGAGGCGCATCACGGCGTGAAGATTAAAGATTCGGCGCTGGTTGCGGCGGCGAAACTATCGGATCGTTACATCACCGATCGCTTTTTGCCCGACAAAGCGATCGACTTGATCGACGAGGCTTCGAGCCGCTTGGCGATCGAAATGGAGAGCGTTCCCGGCGAGATTGACGCAGTGCAACGTCAGCTAACGCAATTGGAGTTGGCCGATCGTCAATTGGCGGAAGAAACGGAAGAATCGGCGATCGAGCGTCGCGCGGAGATTCAGGCCGAAATGACCGATCTTCGCCGGCAATTGGCTTCGCTGCGCGAGCAATGGGAAACCGAAAAGCTGGGGCTGGGAGATGTCACCAAAGTTCGTCAAGAACTGGCTCAGTTGGAACTGCAGTATTCGCAATTGCACGCATCGATCCAAGAGAAGCAAGCGATCGGCTCTCCGGTGCCAGAGTCAGACTATCAGCAATTGTTTGAGCTGCAAAAGAAACGAGACGCGCTGACTGCGCGGATGGATGCGGAGGTCGATAACTCGGAAGCCGCCCAAGAAGAGAAGAAGTCAGTTCGTCGCTTGCTGCGTGAGCAAGTTACCGAAGAAGAGATCGCTGAAGTGGTCAGCCAGTGGACCGGGATTCCAGTAACGCGGATGATCGAGTCCGAGCGAGCCAAGCTGCTGGTTCTGGAGGAACGCCTGCATCAACGGGTGGTCGGCCAGAATGAAGCGGTCGAAGCCGTCGCGAACGCTGTCCGGCGAAGTCGCAGCGGACTGCAAGCGACGAATCGACCGATTGGGTCGTTTATTTTTCTGGGGCCAACCGGCGTGGGAAAAACTGAGCTTTGTAAAGCGCTGGCAGAGATTTTGTTTGATGATGAGCATGCGATGGTGCGCATCGACATGAGCGAGTACATGGAGCGGCACGCCGTCAGTCGTTTGATTGGCGCTCCGCCTGGATATGTGGGTTACGAAGAAGGGGGCAAACTGACCGAAGCGGTCCGTCGGCGTCCCTACAGCGTGATTTTGCTCGATGAGATTGAGAAGGCGCATCGCGACGTCTTCAACATCTTGCTACAAGTGCTGGATGATGGGCGACTGACTGACAATCACGGTCATACCGTCGACTTCAGCAATACGATTGTCGTCATGACCAGCAACATCGGCAGCCAAGCGATTCAACAGATCGCCGCCGAAGGGGGAACGGACGAAGAGGTGCGTGAAGCGGCCCAGGCCAGTTTGCGGACCCATTTTTTGCCGGAGTTTTTGAATCGTGTTGATGAGACGATTGTCTTCAAGCCGCTCTCTCAGAGTCAATTGCGGAACATCGTTGAAATCCAAGTTGGATTTCTGGCGAAGCAATTAGAAGAGAACGGCATTGATCTGGTGATTACGCCGGCGGCCAAAGATGCGCTGGCGGAAGAAGGCTATGACCCAGCCTTTGGAGCGCGGCCGCTGAAGCGTGTGATTCAAAATCAGTTGCAAAACGCGCTGGCGACGACGATTTTGAAAGGGGATATCGGCGAAGGTGACGGAGTCACCATCGACTACGCCGCTGGCGCGTTTCAGTTTCAGAAGTTCAAGCCTGACTCGGCCAGCAAGTAAGCTGGCGAACCGGCTGACCCCCAAAAAAAAGAGCCTTGGCAGTTTTGCCAAGGCTCTTCTCATTGTGTTTGCTCTGAAATGCAGCTGGATCAGCCGTCGGAATTAACCGAGAAGCTTCCATTCTTTGATCAGCATTTCAGCCGAAGGAGTCATGCGACGCAGCTTTTCAGCGATGCGGGCCTTCATTTCGCCAGACGGGTTTTTCGCGAGAATCGCTTTGAATTTCGTGTACGATTTCGCGCGATGACGGCGACGTTTCAGCTCTTTCCCACGTTCGCTAATAACCGGCACGTGTCTCTCCTAGAACTCTGTATATTGTGGTAGTTGGGGTTGCGTTAAACGGATAAAGATAGCAATTGACAGCATTTACGTCAATGACCAGTCGCCGGCAGCGGCGAACCAATGCCAGCAAAATGGGTCCTAAGGAAGCCAACAGAGCAAAAACGACAGTTTCCGCTGTAACCTATTACAGAGCGAAGGGTTGCGTTGACAATCCTTCGTCCCGTCGATACATTAACTCCTTCCCCGGCAGCGAAAACTCGCATTCGGGGCAAATTCAGGAGGCGAGCCGAATGGTTAGGGAGCGGTCTTGAAAACCGTCGCGGGCAACCGTTGGGGGTTCGAATCCCTCCGCCTCCGCTTGGGCCGGCTTGTGATTAATCACAAGCCGGCTTTTTTTGTTTCCTGCCGCCTAGAGGGCGAACAGGGCTTCTAGTTCTTCGTCCTCTTCGGTGAAGAGGCTGTCGACGGCTCCGACGTGCTCGATGGAATCGCTGCGGTTGGTCAGCGAGTCGAGCAGCAAGTCGTCAATCAGTTCTTCGGTCAGCGTCTCTGGGGCGAAGCTGGTGACGTCTGCGTCGACTGCCTGATAGGTCGCCGATTGCAGCGACGTCTTCGGGCTTGTCGACAAATCGGTGGGGATCCAAATCAAGCTGCTCGAATCTTCTGCTTCGAGCCCGAAGCTGGTCGAGATCTTTGACTCGGACACGTTACTGGAGATCGCTGGAGCGATTTCAAAGTACGATGTCGTTGTCGTCGGGGTTGATGCTGTATCCAGCGCCTCCGGCTCCAGCATCGAGTTGGTGCTGCTGCTGGCGACTGCCTGCTCTTGCGTGCCGAGTTTGCGAATGATCTGTGTGAGATCTACCAGACTGATGACCCCATCGTGATCTAGGTCATAAGCCCAGGCGATGTTGGTCGGCACATCCACTCTGTCACCCAGGTAACGAATCACGAGCGACACGTCTTTCAGCGTGACTTTACCGTCGCGGTCCAAGTCGGCAGCTTCTTCCCAAGTCGAATACTGTGAGTTAGAAGACGGAGCGTTGAGCTCGGGGAATTGAATCGTCGTGGGCGAATTCGGCGGCACTTCATCCGCGACCGGCGGATCGAAATTTCCAACAACCGGCAAGCCAATGTTGTTGCCGAAGACGGCATGCTGGTCTGGACCAAACGGATCGATCAGGAACTTCGCCACATTGCGACCCAATGGGTCTTCTGACGGCGGGATCATGCGAGCCGGGTTTTCCCAGATCGGACGAGCGTCGCCGTTGACGTCGCTGTCTGAGACCAGCAGGAACCATTCGGCCTGGCTGCCGGGCGAATTGGCTTGATCAGGAACCCACAGTCCCAGATCTTCGACTCCGTCTGAATTGAAGTCGGCCGAAACTGGACGTTCGCGAATACCTTGAAATCCAAACCAGAAGGTCTGGTCAGCCTTGCCGTCCCAGCCGTTTTGGACTCCGCCGGTCAGATCAAGGAAGAACGTGTCGTCACGCCAGACGCCCAAGTCGTCATTTCCATCGCCATCCCAGTCACCGACGATCGGCTTGCCTACCAATGAGGTGACGATCGGCGTATCAATCTGGTTGTCATGATCCGTATCGATCCAGAAGGTGCCGGTTTCTCCGACGTACACGCCGACTTCATCGCCGTTGGCGGCGTTTCCGTCAAAGTTGCCGGCGATGGGTGTTCCGTTGATCTGCAAATTCTGAATCACAGAAAGGTCGGGCGCCCCGTCATTGTCAAAGTCGAATTGGAAGCGGTACTTGCCATTGACCTGACCATAGACGGCCAGACGATCGAACCCATCTGCAACGGTACCAGCATTCGGCGTGAATTGGCCCGAGAAGACGTCGTCGGTGGTGAAGCCGATCGCAAAGGTCAGATCTTCGTTGGTGTCGTCCGCATTTTGCGTATCCAGATACCAATTGCCGTTGATATCAATCACGGTCGAGCCGTAGCTGGCAACGCCGATTTCGGGATGCGTGTCAATCGTGAAGCGACCCAGGAACATGCCGCCAGCGACGCCGTTGCCGGTCGCAAAAGACGGTGAGTCTTGCGGTTCGGCGGCGTTGCTTTCTCCGTCCAGATTGTTGCCGGCAGGATCGCTAAGCGAATCGGCGATTTTCAGCGTGTAACGATCATCGGGCAACGCTTCGAAGAATTCGAGTGTTACCGTTGAGCGAGCGATTGAGCCCGGCGTCGTATCGTGGGTGATCGTGATCGATTTGATCGGAACAAGTCCGTTCGCATCGCCAATCAACTGGAAGACGCCAGGTTGGAGAGCGGTCGCGTCGGAGATCGCTGGATAGAGGAAGCCGTAGTTATCGACCGCGACCGGCGCTACGACACTGTTGGTGAGCAGGTCGTTGGTGGTCGCATAGACGACCGCATCGGGGTCAATGATTTGCAGCTCGGTCAGATCGGACATGCCGACACCGATTGCAAAGATATTCTTGGCGACTCCCTGTAAGTCGGCCGCGGCGGCAGCGTGTGCCCCCGGCGTGCCAGAGAATCCGTCCGCCAAGAAGAGGACCGTCGAGTTGGCGAATCCCGAGCTCTGCAAGATCGTCGTCGCAGCTTGCAAGCCGGCCGTGTAGTTGGCCGATCCGCCAGCATTGACCGATTCTAAGGCGTTGATCAGATCAAGGACGCCGTCGTTATTGTTGTCGGCGCCGGCTGTGGTGAACTTGGAGTTCAGATCCAGGTCGATCGAGACAGCCGTACCGCTGACCATGACCACCAACGAGACGTTGGCGATATCGCCCAGTCCTGCGTCGATCAGTTGCTGATTGGCTTGGATGATCGCAGCGATCTGGGCGTCTAATACCGTATTAGAAAATCCATCGCCGTTGAGGTCGCCCACCGCAGTGCCGGCGATCGCACCCAGCGTACTCGCCGAGGCGTCTAGCACAAAGGTGATGTCCGGAGCATTGCCGGGAGCAAAGAGGTCGACGCCGGGACGAACCGGAAGATCGCTAAAGTCGATCGTCAGACTCGTGATCGGAGGAGTCGGCCCATCAACCGCAGGCTTCGGTGCAAACAGGTCATAATCGGGATCCCCGGTGACCGTGATGTTATCGATCTGCGGACCTTGCGTATCGAGCATCAATTCGAGCGTCGTGACGACCGAAATGTTACCGGCCAAGTCTTCTGAGGTGACCACAATCTGACGCAATCCGTCGTACGAGAAGTAGTTGGGATTGTTCAGGTCGTACTTGCCGCTCAGGCTCCAATAGCCAACCTCTGGGTTGCCGTCGTTGCCGTCCAGCGGTGATGCCGCGGTGAGACCTTGATAGGTGTAGTTGCTGTTGAGATAAGCAATCACGTCCGCTGCGGACATGCCGTTGAGTGCAGCCAGTGTCGCTGCATCGAGCGGCGAGTCATTGGCGTACAAACGAATCACCGAGTTCGACTCGGCGTCGCCGACAAAGCCGGTGTTGGAATCGCTGGTGATCTTGTCGGCCAGCGTGTTCGGATCGCCGTTGACTCCGGTATCGGTGCTGCTGGGGTCGATCTCCACGGTCGGAGCGTCCGGCGCCAGCGTATCAATCACGACATCCAGCAGATAGTCAGTGCTGATGTTACCGGCGCGATCTTCGACTTCTAGTTTGAAGTCATGGTAGCCATCGGCCAACTGGGCCATGGTCTTGCTGAGATACTCCAACTCGGTGAAACCATTCAGCAATGGATCCATCGAGGTAAACTCGGCCGATGAATCGTAGAGCAGCGTTTCGGTCCCATTTTCGGCACGCAGATAAATGCGGAACTGGTAGTTCTCGTCGAAGATGTGCAACGCCTGATTGGGATCTGTCGTCGTCATGTTGAAGGTCAACGTGTTGTCCATCGTCACGTTGTCTTCGTCATTTCGTCCTGTGTCACTCTCGGCAGCCAGGTCGAGATACGGCGTGTTGGGCACGTAGGTATCAACTTCTAACTGCGTTGCGGCGACCAGCGGGGCGCTGCGGTTGCCGGCCAAGTCTTCAAAGACGGTCGACATCGTGTAGACGCCATCTTCCAGTGCGGTCGACTGGATGACCCAAGTTCCGTCCGAGTTGACCACGGTTTGACCAACCAGTTCGGCTCCGGCGTAGAGGAAGACCTTCGAGTTGACCTCGCCGGTTCCCTGGAAGGTCGGCGTATCAATGTTGGTCACCCAGTCCGAGTCAAGCGAGCCGCTGTCGCTGGAAGCCAGCAAGTCAGGGGCGTCGCCTATCGGCAGGATCGTGTCGACGACAACACCCAGTAGATAGTCAGAGCTGATGTTGCCGGCGCGGTCTTCGACTTCCAGCTTGAAGTTGTAACGGCCATCCGCCAATAGGCCTGTTTCTCGCGTCAGCAGCGAGAGATCGGTCAAGCCATCGGCGATGTTGCCAATTGGGATGGCGCCGTCGGTCGACGAATCGTAAAGCAGGAATTCGGCGCCACCTTCTGGGCGAGCGTAAATCCGGAACTGGAAGTTCGTCGCGTAAATGTGCGCCGCCGAGTTCGGATCGGTCGTTGTCATCGTGAAGGTCAACGTGTTGTCGTTGGTGACGTTATCATCGTTAACCTGTCCCGAATCGCTCGCCGTGATCAGGTCTAGATACGGCGTGTTGGGGGCCAGCGTATCGACTTCGATCTGCAGACCAAGTGAAGGTGCGCTGCGATTGCCGGCCAAATCTTCGTAAGCGGCGCGAATGCTGTAAACGCCATCGGCCAGCGGCGCGACCTGGACCGACCAATTGCCTAGCGAGTCGACAACTCCCTGGCCAATTGGATTGGTGTTGTTGTTGGCGTACAGGAAGACCTTGGTGTTGGCTTCGCCGGTGCCTTGGAAGATCGGCTGTCGGATGTTGGTGACTTCATCATCGGCCAACGTCCCGCTGTCGGAAGTGAAGACCATGGTCGGCATCGATCCGCCCGGCGTCACTGCGTCAACCGTCAAGCGTACCGAAGTCGCCAATCCGGCGTTGCCCTGAGCAACCGGTGTCTGGCCGTCAAAGACAACGGTGCGAGCCGAAATCAAATAATTGCCGTCGATCAGCGTGTCGCCATAGGCGTTGGGATCATAGAGGAAGACGGTCGCTTGATCGGCGGGGCCGACCGGATTGGCGAAGCGACGCAGCACCACGCCGGTATTGAGGTTCGTGATCGAAATCTCGACCGCATAACCGGCGGTCAAGCCGGCAGTTGCTTCGGCGGCCGTCAAAATCTGCAGTTCGCCAAGACCTGGTTCCGCGATGTCGTTGCCGTTTTCATCGACAAATTGCAACAGGTCGTCTTGAATGTAGATCGACGGAGTCGAACTATTGGTGACATTATCCAAAGACGATGAGCCAGAGTCAGTCAACGGCGAGATCAAAATGCCGTGCGGCGCTGGGGCCTGGAAGTTTTCGATCTCCAACGCATATTGATTGACGTCGTCATTGACGCCGGAGACGCGAATGAAGTAACGCTGCTGACTGACAACCGGAATGATCAAGTTCTCGTTGTCATCTTGCGTATCCACCGAAGCGATCAGATCGCCTGATTGATCGTAGATGTCCAACCGCAGGTCCCCTTCAGGAACGTTGGTGAACAACGCATTGACATAAAGCTTGCCGGTGAAGTGCGCGGTGTACCGGAAGAAGTCGACGTCCGAATCGTCGTGGATCGAGAGATTGTTCAGGATCACCGTCTCTGGCGAACCCAAGATCGTCGCCTGAGCAATCGAGTCATTTACCTCGTATTGATCGGGGACGATGATTGTTTCGATGCTGACATAGTTGATATTGGCGTGACTGGTGGAAGTGACCGAGCCGTTGGGGGTTGAACCAACAACGGGATTAACCACTCCATCCAGGAACAACGCTAGGACGTCGCCGGGCGGTACGTCCGGGTCGCCGAAGACCGGGTTGCCGCCATCGATATTGATGATCGTCGTCACATGCGGCGCGATCGTAAAGCGATCGAGTCCATCAAAGGTGCTGACGAACATCTCATCCAGGTTGCTGTACTGGATGATATCCTGATAGGCGCCTCCGCGATTGTGTTGGAAGTTCTCGTATCCGCCGATCGACTTCGAGTTGATGTCGATGATGTCTTCTTCGCCGGTCGTCGTTTCGTAGTTGAACGTACCGACCGAATTAATCTGGCTGTTCGAGCCGTTACCCGCATATTCGACGTCAAGGATCGACAGGGTTGTCGTATTGCTGACATCAAACGCACTGCCAGAACTGTTGTTCAAAACAAGTTCTGCGAGCGTGATGTTACCGCCGTTATCAACCTGAACTCCGTTACCGGCGCTCGCGGTGATCTGCATATTCGTGAGGAGAACATCGCCGGCCGTATCGATCAGGAAACCGTTTCCAGCGGCTGGCGTCACCATCACGGCGGCGGGGCTTGCACCTTGTCCAGCAACCGTCACGCTGCGCGTGATGAAGACGCTTTCGGCGTACGAGCCATCCAGGACAAGGACTTGTCCGTTGGTGTCGACATCATCAACACCTTCTTGGATCGTCGGGAAAGCGTTCACCAGGAAGAAAAAGCCGGGCAATACTTCATCACCGGCTGCCACCCCGGTCGTCCAATCGTCGTCGACATAAACAACTGGGGTCAGGTCGGAGTCGCGGACCAAGGTGACGTCGTTGCCGTCTCCACCGTTGTAGAACAGCAGGTAGTCCTCGCCGTCAATCGTAATCACGTCGCCGTTGTTGATGCCGGCGAAAGTGCCGACGACCGGGTCCGCGGCGCCGTCATTGTCGATCAGGATGAACTCGTAACCGAGCGTCTTGCTGGAGATCGGCGGGGTGACCAGAAGATCGAGCGTCGCGCCTCCGAGATCGACGGTGCCGTTGACCACGTATTGATCGAAGTCGGTCCCCGGCGTATTCACGTCCTCGATCTCGACAGTCAGCTTCGACCCAGGCGTAAGAATCATGTCGCCAGAGACGATGATGCCGGGACTAAAGCCCGCACTAATCGTCGCGTCAACCGCGCTGGCCTTCAGTTCTCCCACCAAAGTGAACTCGCCGCCGACTGTGACCGGTTTGTTGACGTCGAGATCTTCGGTGTAGGGGCCGTAGAGATCAAGGAAGTAGAGGATCGATCCATCCTTCGCCGCATCGACCGCCCCTTGCAGGGTGCCGTCGTTCTGATCCAGCGTGCGGATCACCATGCGATCACCGGCAGGGGTCGTGCCGGGGATGAATTCAAAATAAGCCTTGGCTGCCGCCATGCCGGTTAAAAAGGTGTTGTCGGCGACCAGGTCAAACAACGTTGCTGGTGCGATCGAGAGTTCGCCGGTCGAAGTATTCAACAGCGAGACGACGTTGGTGAACTCACCTTGAGCGCTGGGATCGAAGGTATTGTCCAGGATCACCGCATTCTTGCCGCGAACTTGTAAGGTGGTGGCCGTTCCGAACGTAGTTCCCTGGAACAGATTGTCGGTGATGAATGCTCCATCGGAATCGATGGTCACCAGCGATTGGCCAACTTCCACGCCCATGTTGTCCACGCCGCCGCTCACCCCTTCAATCGTATTGTTGGTGAAGGTGATGCTGGCGGTCATGCCGGTGTTGTCGTTGGTGCTGCCGCCGTTGATGTAGACCAAGCCGCGGGGGACATTGTTGGTCGTAAATTGGGGGCCGACTGACGGTGGGACGAAAAAGGTAGTTCCGCCGATGATATTGTCGTCGATCAACAGATTGCTGACCGCCAAGTTGTACTCAGTCAGAATCGCAGAATCGCCGTTTGCTAGAATTTCATTCCCTTGAATCGTGGTTCCGTCATTATTGCCTTGGATGTAGATCGCGGCGTTCTCAAGCCCTGGGCTGCCGTTGTCAATGCCGACAATCGTGAAGCCCTGGCCGCTTTGGCCCAGCGTTACATCATCCGAGGTGATCCAAACAGTCGCCAATGCCAACGGCATGGCGTTGGAGATCCCTTCGATGGTCGTGTTGTCACGGCCGGTCGCTGAAACCAGCGTCAATTCTTTGTAGAGCAGGATATTTTCGACGTAGGTTCCATCATTGACCGTCACCACGCCGCCGACGGTGACGTCATCTACGCCCTCTTGGATCGTCGGGAAGGCATTGATCAGGTAATAGAAGCCGGGGCTGACTTCCACGCCTGCCGCGGTGCCGGCGAAATCGTCATCCACCAAAACATTGGCGGAAGGGATGGCGTCGCGGACGAGGGTGACGTCATTGCCATCGCCACCGTTGTAGAAGATGCGATAGTCTTCGCCGTTGAACGAGACCAGCGCTCCATTGGCGTAACCGGCGAACGTTCCGGTCACGGGATCTGCCGTTCCATCATTGTCGATGATTACGATCTGATCGAGGTCGGTGATCGTCATCGCTGTGCCAGAAAGGTCCAGCGTCGAACCGCCGAGATCTACTGTCCCGGTAACTTGGTATTGATCGTAGTCAACCCCGGCGACGCCCACATTATTGAATTCAACCGACAGGGTTGATCCTGGAGTTAGCGTAAGGTCGCCCGAGGCAATAATCCCAGGGCTGAACCCCGCCGAAAGAATCGCGCCCGGATCGCTGGCGGTCAGTGTGCCAGTCAGATCGAATTCGCCGGCGACGGTAATCGCTTTGTTGATATCAACAGCCGCATCGGTATAGGAACCGATAAAGTAAATCACGCTGCCAGGGGCGGCGGCGTTGATCGCATCTTGCATCGTGCCGACGTCGATCGTCCCATTCACAAAGTAGGCGTTGGGGCCAAAGTCATTGTTGTTGAAGACGTCTTGGAAGGTGTCTGGATCGGTCGAGAGCGTGCCGGACACGTTGTTGTAGAGGAACAACGCACTGGTCGAATCGCCTTGATTGCTGAGATCAAAGGTGTTGCCGGTGATCGTCGTTGAGTTGCCGCGACCTCGGAAACTGGTCCCATAGCGTGCGGTCGTGCCGGCAAACGTATTGCCGCTGACCGTCACGTTGTTGGCGTCGATCGTTACCAGCGTATTGCCGACGAATGCGCCGATGTCGCCAGCCGTGCCGGTGATTTGATTGTTGCTGAAGATAATGTTGGTGGTATTTCCACCATCATTTCCTCCCCCCATCACGACCAATTGTTGGGCGCCGTTGGGATCAAAAGGGCCACCCATCATGGCCGGATCATCAAAAGTCTGACCCGAGAAGATGTTGCCGTCGATCAGGAAGTCATCAATCGTGGCCGAGTACTCGGTTATCAAGCCGCCGTCGCCGCGCGCACGAATGTCATTGTTCAGGATCTTCGCGCCAGAATGGTCCCCTTGAAAATAGAGAGCCGCTTTTTCCAGACCCGGCGTACCGTCAATCCCGATTACGGTAAAGCCATCAATCGTCAGCGCTGTGGTTGGGCTCTTGATGAACAGCGTTCCCAATTCGCTGCCAGCGTCCAGGCCATCGATCGTTGTGGCGCCGCGTCCGTTGACCGATTCCAGCGTCAGATCCTTGTTGATGGTGACGTTTTCAACATACGTCCCATCATCGACCGTCACCGTGCCGCCTGCGGCAACGTCGTTGACGCCTGCTTGGATGGTCGAGAAGGCATTGACCAGATAGAAGAAGCCAGGGCTGACTTCCTCGCCAGACGCAGCCGTTGCGAAGTCGTCATCCACCAATACGGCAGGCGACGCCAGCGTATCGCGGACCAGGACAACATCGTTGCCGTCGCCACCATTGTAATAGATGCGATAATCTTCGCTGTTCAGGCTCACCAGAGCGCCGTTGGCCAATCCGGCGAACGTGCCGGTGACGGCGTCGGCGGTTCCATCGTTGTCGATAATCGTAATCTGATCACCAAGCATCAGGCCGAGTGCTGCGCCGCTGAGCGAGAGGGTCGAACCGCCGAGATCGACGGTACCGGTGACCTGGTATTGATCGAAGTCGACTCCAGCAACTCCGAGGTTGTTGAATTCGACGGCAAGCAGGCTTGCCGGGGTTAGCGTCAGATCGCCGGAGGCAATAATGCCGGGGCTGAAGCCGGCCGAGAGGATCGCGCCCGCTGCGGTGACGTCGAGCGTTCCATTCAGTTTAAAGTCGCCCCCCAGCGAAATCGCTTTGTCGACGATGACGTTTTCGGTGAATTCGCCGCTAAAGAGCAAGACATCGCCAGCGGTCGACGCATTGATGACATTTTGGATAGAGCTGACTTCGACAATCCCGTCCCCGCTGGCGAAGACCGGCGTCGAAAACGAATTGTTATTGAGGATATCACCGAGCGTTTCGGGATCGGTGGCCAGCTTCCCACCGGCGCCCAACAGATACATCGCGTTGGTCGTATCGCTCTGGTTCGTCAGATCAAAGTAGTTGTCTTCGATCTTGGTGTCGTCGCCGCGAGCACGCAGACTGCTGCCGTAGCGAGTGGTGGTTCCCTCAAAGGTATTGTCGCTGATCGTCGCGCCCTTCGCGTCAATCGTGACCAGCGTGTTCCCTTGCTCCTGCATCAAGTCATTCACACCGCCGGCGGTGCCGGTGATTTGATTGTTGGTGAAGGTGATATTCGAGGTGTTTCCGCCGCCGGTTCCACCTCCGAAGATGACCAACTGACGCGGCACGTTGGGGGTCGTGAACTGTGAGCCGAATCCTTCTCCACCGGGGTTGGGATCCAGAAAGGTTTGACCCGAGAAAATATTGCCGTCGACCAAGAAGTTATCAATCGTGGCCGAATACTCCGTCATCAGGCCAGCGTCGCCGCGCGCGACAATCTCGTTGTTCAGAATCTTCGCGCCCGAGTGGTTGCCCTGAAAATAGACCGCCGCATTTTCTAGGCCAGGGGTCCCATCAATCCCCAGGATGGTAAATCCATCAATCGTCAGCGCCGTGGTGGGGCTCTTAATAAACAGCGTGCCCAGTCCGCCGCCGCCGTTGATCCCATCGATCGTTGTACTGCCGCGTCCGTTGACCGATTGCAGCGTCAGATTCTTATTGATCGTGACGTTTTCGTTATAGGTACCATCGTCGACGGTGACGGTTCCCTCTGCGTCGACCGCATCCACCCCTGCTTGAATGGTGACAAAGGCATCAACGCCGATCGCGGTTGCTCCTACCCCTGCTCCATCGGGATCAATGCCAGGCGCCAAACCAACCCACGCTTCGTTGACAAACACATCGGCAGCCAATAGTTGCCGGGCTTCCAAGTGCTCCGTCTGCAATGCTTGACGTTTGCGTGCTTTGCGCAATTTGTTGCTAGAATTCGTCTTGCGTTGTTTGCCGTTTAGGAAAGAGCCCATGTCGATCGGTCGCCTTATGCTCTGGTGAGATTCATCATTGAGCTTCCCTGAACACCGCTAATATTGTCGAATTTGCCGGTCATTCGGAATGTAATGACAGAATCGACTGGGATGTTTAGGAAAGATATGACTCCGATCATAAGCAGATCGGGGGGAGCATTCAAGTCGATTCCTGGGGGGGCGGCCAAATCGGCGCATAAAAAAACGGAACCTTCTTTGAATGGAAGGTTCCGTTTTCTTAAATTCCGCTATTCGCCGTTTGTGGCGTGATTTACCACAGATATTCAACTTTGGCGGTCAGGCCGTCGAACGTCATCGTGTCATTTAAGCCCGTAAAGTTGGAGCTTTGCACTCCTTGAATCCACGTATCTGTATTTACCGTGTTGAACCAAGCTTGGACCATGTAGCCCGTGGTCAGACGTAGACGGTTATTGCACCCGGTCCAGCCGACGCCCAGTTCAAGGTCGAGAACCGGCACAATACGGCCCGCTTTCCAATCGGTTTGAACTTCTAGAGGATCAGTCGAGTCAAATTGGCTGTAGTTGCCGCTGAATTCGCCTGCCAAAAATGCGGCGTTGCCTTTGCTGTAGATGAGCCAGCCGCTGCAAGCTGCATAGCGTTCGGCGTCAAAACCAAGCGTAAAGCCGACCCCATCAAAGTCAAGTTGTGACTGAACCGTTGTGGTTCCGTTGATAGAGATGTTTGAATTGAAATCTTGCTGCAATTGAGCGTAGCGAACGCCTGCGAGCCAGTTGACGGCGGAGGTTTCGGTTACGGCCCAAATGTGGCGATAGGTGACATCGACTTGATCAAAGTCAATGTCGAGCGATGCGTTGGCCAGCAATCCGGTGGAGCCAGCCGCCACGGAGCCAGGATGAATGACCAGCGACGCAATCGAGAGCGGAGCGTTGGTCGTCAATTGGCTGTCTGTCTCGCTGCGAAATCCGGTGTAAGAAGCACCGATGCTGGAACAACTGTCCCAGGCGCTCCAGAAGCCGATCTTCACGCCAGCGTCGTAGGTAGGATCGGCGACGGCGGTGCGACCGAACGGCGTCGCTCCGTCACGAACTTGAGCATAGGCGACTTCTGCGTCGCGAGCTCGCAAGTATAGAAACTGACCGTAGCCGCCGCTGCGATGGGTCCAGCGTTGATCGCAACAGCAGGCATCATAACCGCTCGCGTTGCAGCTATTGCAATTGCAAGCAGCCGACATCGCTTCGTATGAAACCGGTTGGATCATTGAAGGCTCGGCGCTGGTCGGCAGCGGCGGGCTGTCACTGATGAAGATGGAATTGGAGAAATTTCCCAGCGCATGTGTTGAGTCAACCGAAGGCTGTTGAGCATAAGCAGGCGTAGACGCTAATAGCGCTAGTGCGAGATACGAAAAGTTCCTCAGCATGGGGTTCACCTTCGACTGGTAGCGGTATCGATTTTTATAGACTCAGTACTTATTTCAGGAGATCGGCCTTTACCGCTTACAAGGCCAATTTTTTCGAGCCAATCCACAATAAAGAGGGACTATGGTTTTGCGGGTTAGTAAAGCGAGAGAGCGCTGTGAAAATATCCGGCCGGTTACGGCATATTTTCGGCGAAGAGATCAGCAAGCAACGCAATCGCTGCTAGCAAAAATTACGACTGAAAGGGAGCGTTTCGCAGTGATCCGTCGGGCTATTTGAGATGCGATGCAAGCCAAGCCAGGCGCCAGACAGTTGGAGAGGGAGACAGCAAGCGTCAGCACCACTATCCGCGCTCGGGCCAGAGAGTCTCGTCTTGTGGAATGGTGACGATGGGCCAACCACTGGGAAACAGCCGGATGATACGACCAGGCCGAAACCCTTCGAGCAATAGTTGCGGTTGAAAACTGACTTGCATGCCGCTGCTGCCGGGCAACTGTTCGACTTCTGTGATTGCTAGTAGCGGGCCGCTCTTGCGGTCGTTCACCTGGTCATAGCTTTGTAAGGTGGCTTCGGCGACCACGCCGGTGATGGTCGACTTCAGGTGAAAGTCGGCTAACAGCTGCGGATCGACGCCAGCAAACAGGGTAACGGTAACGATCCGCTGTTGGTTGTCGACTTGATCGATCCAGCCCGGTACTCCACGGTATTTTAGGTGTAACCGATGTTGCTCTAATTGTTGTTGGCGAGCCAACTCACGACTTTCCTCGTCCAGCCAAATGTCGGTGCAGCGACCGGCGCCATACAGGGTCGCCCAGGTTAGATTGAACAATACTCTTTGGCCGGCTTTGATATCTGCGAGGGAGCCAAACTGTTTGCCGAAGAAGACTCGGGTCGCCGGCGTGAGATCAATTTCGAGGGGGGCCTCTGCCTGCTTGTCGGATTCAACGTCGACGCCGCGCAGCACCAATTTCATCGTTGTCAGGTCAACCGATTCGACCTTAAACAATTGTTTCTGCTGGTCGTAGTAGCTGAAATCGTCGAGTAGCCGGTAGGCTTGAGAAAAATCGTGCTCGATGCTTTGGCGGTTGAAGTAGATCTTGGGAATGACTTCGTCTTTGTTTTTGGGATAAAACCAGCCATGCAGATGCGTGCCGATCGGAATATCACGCAAAGCGGTCGGCGCTCCGTGATACATCAGCGATCCATAGGGGAGCATGCGGAAGCTAATCGGCGTATCCCAGTTGTGGCGACGCTGCTTGTCGGTGCGTGAAACTCGTAGCGCACCCGTCCGATGGACATGGTCCTGCTCGATCAGCTCACCGGTAAAATAATGGGCCGAATCTGCCGGCGGAAACGTGTGCGGTTCGATCTGATACCAGGCGAGTTTCTCGTCTTGGTTCGCATCCGTTCGAAATGGCTCTTGAGCCGATAGCATTTCGGCACAGGAAAATCCGAGTAGCGACAACATCAGCCAGAGTAAATTTCGCACGCGAATTATCCTAATATTTCTGAAACTACGCCGTTGCTGTCGCCGAAGGATTCTGCCGGAATGTCCATCTTTTGGATCATTGTCAGCAGCAGATTGCTGAGATGCGCGTCACTATCGATTGGACGCGAACAGACGCCGTAGTGAGTTTTGGCGTCAGCTAAATTATAGGTTCCCAGTGTGGGGAGATTGAAATCGACGTGCTGACCATGCTTCAAGCCAAGTGCCGAACCGCCGGCCAAAACCATCGGCAGGTTGGCGTTTCCATGACTGTGACCGTATGCCATACCGCTGCCAAAGAGGACCATGGTGCGATCCAGCAGGGTTTCGCCATCTTCCTCGTGGTACGATTTTAATTGAGTGAGGAAGTAAGAGAGTTGCTCGGCCAAAAAAGTGTCCGTTAGCGTTAGCCGTCGAAGTTGCTCAGGATCGCCGTTGTGATGCGAAAGCTCATGTCGCGTCTGCATGACGCCGATCTCGGGGATCGCCAGGCCGTTGCTTTCGCTACCGCTCATGCAAGTGATCACGCGAGTCATATCCGTACGCAATGCCAGCACCATCAAATCATAGATGGTGCGGTAGTAGTCGCCGGCGTCGGTCTGCGGAATATCACGAGTCAGCTTGGCCTTGGTTTCCGCCGCTACCGATGGCTTGGGGATATCGAGCCATTCGTAGCTGCGTTGCGTTCGTTTTTCAACATCGCGAACCGCGTGCAGATACTCGTCCAGTTTGTCGCGATCCTCCGAGCCAATCTGTTTGCGGAAGCGGTCGGCGTCTTCCAGCAGCGTGTCCAGGATGCTGCCGCGGCGATTGAGATTGCGTTTGGCTGCTTCGGCGCCACCAGGTTCGACTCCGAACAGGCGATCAAAGATCTGTTTCGGGCGACGTTCAGCAGGCAACGGGATTCCGTCGCGCGACCAGGCGAGCGAGCCACCGGTAATCGCAAGTTCCAACGAAGAAAACCGGGTGTGCGGAGAAGTGGCCTCGGCCATTAACTGATCGGCCGAGATCGAGTTCCGGAAGGCGCCTCCTTCTTGGCTGATCTTGGCCGCAGTCAGCCAGATTTTGTCGCACTCGTGCGCCTGGCCAAGTCCGTGAGGATGATGCAAGCCGCTGATTGGCGTGATCTGTTGGCGATGCGCTTCGAGGGATTGCAGTGGGGCGCTCAGCTGATAGTCGGCGCCTGACTTTTCAATCTGCCAGGTAAGCGTGTTGACGCCGTTAGGAATGTAAACGAAGACCGAGCGTTTGGGTTTGTCGGCCGAAGGTCCTGCTTTTTCCTGGTCGGCTGCCGCAGCCTGTTTGCCTGGCTCCATGCAGTGGAGCAGCGGCAAGGCCAGTGAAGCTCCCAGCCCTCGAAGTGCGTGACGGCGGTTGATTTTCCACCGCTTGAAATTGAAATGGCTCATAAGTCACCGTTTCTGAAATAGGTCGGATAGGACCAGCGCTTCTACCAGATCACGCACGCGGTAATCGGCATCCTTGCTTTGATTTGCGATCGCTTCCAGGTCGGCCCGGTCGTCGACGGTCATCGTGCGACGCAGGGTGTAAGTCGCTATTTTTTCGATAAAGGTCCGGTTGAAAGCCTCCATATCAGCTAGCAGCAACTGCTTGAACTCGTGCGGCGTAGCGAACTTGCGACCATCCGGCAACTCACCGCTGGCGTCGACCGTCGGGTTAGCGCCTTGTCCCTGGGGAACGACTTCTTGATCGCGCCATTTGCCGATCGCGTCAAAGTTGTCAAAAGCGAACCCCAGTGGATCAATCTTGCGATGGCATGCCGCGCAGTTGGGATCGTGCTTGTGTGCTTCTAGCTTCATGCGAATGGTCGCCTTGGGAGAATCAACCGGATTGGGTTCGATTGCTTCCACATTCGCCGGCGGCGGGGGAGGCGTTTTGCCAAAGACCGATTGCATCACCCAGACGCCGCGATGAACCGGGCGATGACGCGTGCCGTCAGATGTAAGGGACAAAACCGCCGCCTGAGTCAATAGTCCGCCGCGTTGATCCCCTTCGGCCAGGGCTACACGCTGGAATTGATCTTGCTCAATTCCGTCAATTCCATAGTGGATCGCCAGTCGCGGATTGACCATGGTCCAGTTTGAATCGATGAATTCGCGGAGAGTCAGATTTTTGTTCAGCACCTCTTGGAAGAAAGTGAACGTCTCGCCGCTCATGCTCCGTTCCAGATGCGGGTCGTAATCGGGATAGAGTTCTTTGTTGGGCGGAAACATCCCCAGCTTTTGCAGCTGAAGCCATTGCCGCGGAAAATCATGACAGAACTTTTCGGCCTGTTTGTCGGCTAACATCCGCTCGACTTGTGCTTTTAATACCTGCCGTTCATGCAACTTGCCCTCGCGCGCCAGCGTGAATAGCTCGTCATCCGGCATCGTGCTCCAAAACAGATAAGAGAGCCGCGTCGCGATTTCAAAGTTGTTCAGATTTACCTCTGGATTCGCAACGTCACCTTCGACCACAAACAAAAAATTCTTCGAGCAGAGAATCGCCAGCATCCCGGTCTTCATCGCTTGACGAAAGTCGGCGCCGGCGGTGATTTCGTTGGCGACAATTTGATAGTACGGGTCGACTTCCGCCGGGTCGGCAGGACGCCGAAACGCCGCTTCGCAAAATCGCGTTAGGCAAGTCCGCGCCTGGTCCATGTCGCCATCGTTTGCCGGCATATACCGGGCTCTCCGCTCCTTCACGTCCTCAGGTTGCAGCGGGCCTTCCCACTCAATCCAGTCGACAATCAAAAACGGATAAAGCGGCGATCCTTCTTCATCGGTTAGTTTGATCTGCCAAGGGATTCGACCCTCTTTTAGGCTGAAAAACGGCGTTTGGCCGCTTCGTCCGGAACGGGGTAAGTTGGACGGGCCTGGGACCGCATTTGTCAGTTGGAAGGTATGTCCTCCGGCGGGTAAATCAACCAAAAACTCGACAATCGTCGGCTTGTCTTCCGGCGCCAAGATGTCCTGCTCAAACAGCAAACGATCGATCTTGTCTGCATAAAAGGTCAGATGCGGAGCCCGGCCGCCCGATGGTTTCAGCCCGCTGGCCTGGATGCGAACTTTGAAAATCCCACCGTTCTTTAACATGGCGCTGTCGGGGCCAGGTCGACCTCCTTGGATCTCGTGCCCTGGCCACATATCGACACGCACTTTGTCGGCCAAACCGTTCGCCTCTAACGCTTTGATTTGTTCGCCGCTGGGACCGCCCCGCAAATCGAGTGCACGCTTTCGCAGAACCTTCGATTCGATCGGTCGCGTGGGGTAAGCTTCTTCCAGGATCTGTTCAGCGGCGCTGTAGTACTTTTCGATATGCGATGCAGAGAGGGACAAGACCGAGCCAATTCGCTCGAAACCATGCCACTGGGCGTCTTCGTTGAGACCGCTCGGATCGGCGACGCCAAACCGAACTCCTAGCAGATCTTCGACTGTATTGGCATATTCTTCCCGCGTTAGGCGATGAAACGAAACCGGTTGTCGTTTCGCGAGCCGAGCCGCTTTGCCTTCTTCGATTCGCGTCGCCAACCATTCGACGATCTCGGCATTTTGCTCGGCCGAAGGGAGTTCCGGCTCGTCCTCTGGCGGCATCTCGCCGTTGTTGATCTTTTCGATTACCTCGCGCCACTTATTGGCCGAGTTCCCTTCGCCGACATCGCTCGCAAGCGTATCAATCCGAAAATTCCCTTCCTGCAACTCCGCGCCATGGCAGCGAATGCAGTGTTGACGAAGGTACGGTTGAATCGCTTTGTCAAAAGCGAGATGGTCCGGTGCTGCGGCCGATAACGGAGGGGCGGATAGGATTGCCCCCAGCATTAGCGCAACAACGAACAGGAGACACCATCGCGGCATGGCAGATTTGTGGGAGGAAAGGCGGGAATGAAATCAGGGAGGCGAGACCTCTGGTTATAGTCCGTTCGAAGGAGTCACGTCAATATTTTTGTAATAATGAACTTCTCTGCGTTTACGACCATTGTTTCCCCAAAGGGACTGTTTTTTCCTGCGTGCTATAATTAGGGGTGGAATGCTGATCGCACAGGAATTACTGAGATGGATGCAGTACTTGGTTGGATTGATTTGCAGCAGACAGCCATGGAAGATCTGCTCATCGATTGGTCATCGATCAATAGCGGGACATTCCATCTTGCTGGGCTAGCGCGGCTGACAGAAAAAGTCGTCGCGCAGTTTGAACCGCTGGCCGACGACATTCATCGCGTTCCTCTGGCTAGACATACCGAAGTGAACTCACAGGGCGAAGCGATCTCGCTGCCGCTAGGGGACACGCTGGTGATGACGCGTCGTAGCGATGCTCCGCTTCAGGCAGTTTTGGCGATCCATCTCGATACGGTCTATCCTACCGATTCGGCGTTTCAAACCGTTCATCGCTCGGCAGCTAAAATCACCGGTCCCGGCGTCGCGGACGCCAAGGGAGGCTTGGTCGTTTTGCTTTATGCGCTGCAAGCATTCGAGCGTTACGTCCTCGCGAGCGGCGATCATTCGCTTGGCTGGCGCGTAATCTTGAACAGTGACGAAGAGATTGGTTCTCCCTCCTCCGCCGAGGTCTTCGCCAAATACGCAGCTGGCGCCAACTTTGGGCTGTTGTACGAACCGAGCTTGCCCAATGGCAATCTCGTTGGTCAGCGCGGGGGTTCGGGTAATTTTTCGATAGTCGCACGGGGAAAGTCCGCACATGCCGGGCGCGAGTTTGCTGTGGGACGCAACGCAATGGTCGCGGCCGCTGCTGTCGCTCAAGCTTTGCATCAACTCAATGGACGCTGGCCCGGCGTGACGTTTAACGTAGCTCGGATTGATGGAGGCTCTCCCTACAACGTCGTACCCGATACGGCGATCGTCCGCTTTAACATTCGCTATCCGCTGCCTGAGTTCGAACCGGAGATTACGGCGGCGTTGTTAGATATTTTGTCTCACTCCGAGACAGGAATCACGCTCACGCTGCATGGTCGATTTTCGGCGCCTCCCAAGTTGCTGGATGCCCAGCATGAAGATTTGCTCGCCCAGATTCGCGCGTGTGGTTTGCCATTGGGGCTTGACTTGCATTGGGAGACCTCCGGCGGAGTTTGCGACGGCAATCGGTTGACGGCGCTCGGCGTTCCCAATGTTGACACGTTGGGCGTGCGCGGCGGAAACATTCATTCGCACGCCGAATTCATGTGGCGCGAAAGCTTGACTGAACGCGCGAAATTATCGGCAAGTTTACTAATTACCAAGAGTCGCGCAGGAAAATAGCGAACTTCGGTAGCAGACGATCTCACTACTTTGCAGAGTTAAGGCCTATAATAGTAAAGTAGTCAACGCACGGGAGATCAAGGTATGGACCAGCCGAAGTTGAGTGCGGAGTGTTTACGATCCGATCCGAGAGTTGCTCAGGCAAAGCAGTTGTTGCGCGAGACGCTGGCCGAGCATTCAGGCTTACTCTCTCACCGTGATCCACAACCGGGCCTACAAGCAAGCTACCAACAGGCGTTGGAGCAATTCGCCGCATTGCGAGGCAATGCGCTCTACTTTCCCTTCTTGGGTAGCGGGATCGGACGCGGCAGTTTGGTCGAATTGGCCGATGGTAGCGTCAAGTACGATATGATCTCGGGAATCGGCGTGCATGTCTGCGGGCATAGCCACCCGCAGTTGCTCGAAATACTGATCGACGCAGCACTAGAAGATACCGTGATGCAGGGGAATCTTCAGCAAAATCGGGAGTCGCTAGAAGTAAGTCGCCAACTGGTGAAGCTGGCCAGTCTGCAAGGGGCGAAAATCGAGCATTGCTTTTTGACTTCCAGCGGCGCGATGGCGAATGAGAACGCGCTGAAAATCTTGTTTCAATACCGCACCGGATCTCAGCGAATTTTGGCGTTCGATCATGCGTTTGCTGGCCGATCGATGGTGTTGTCGCAGGTGACCGATCGCCCGCAGTATCGAGCGGGACTGCCGGAGACGGTTCCGGTCGACTTTGTGCCGTTCTATGATCCGGCACAGCCAGCGGCAAGTCAGCAGGCGGCCCTGTCGGCGTTACGGGCGCAACTCGCCCGACATCCCCATGCCCACTGCGGTTTTATCATGGAACTGGTGCAAGGGGAGGGGGGGTATCGGACCGCGCCGCGAGAATTTTTTGCGGCCCTCTGTCAAGAGTTACGCCGGGCCGAAGTGCCGATCTTCTTTGACGAGATTCAAACTTTCGGTCGCACGTTGGCCCCGCTGGCCTATCAAATGTTGCAGCTCGACGAGTACGCCGACATTGTGACCGTGGGGAAAATGACGCAAGTATGCGCAACGCTGTTTGGTGAAAAGATGAATCCGCAGCCTGGACTGTTGAGCCAAACTTTTACCTCTTCGACCACCGCGCTATTGGCGGCCAGCTACATCCTGAATCAACTTGCCACCGGTGGATATTACGGACCGGAGGGGCGAAATGCGCAAGTCCATCGACATTTCTGCGCTCGGTTTGAGCAACTTCAACAACGACACCCAGCGGTCATTCACGGTCCTTGGGGCGTGGGCGGCATGGTTGCGTTTACCGCGTTGGATGGCTCGGCGGCCATGGCGAAAAAAGTGCTGTTTGAACTCTTCTCGGCCGGAGTGATCGGATTTGCGGCAGGCTCTGAACCGACCAGAATTCGATTTTTGCCTTCGCTGTTGGCAGTCACCGACGAAGAGATCGCTGCGGTCTGCGACATTCTCGAACAAACGCTGTTGCGACTCGCTGGCGAGCAACCTGGGAGTAGCGTATGAGCGAAGCCCCGCAACTTGTTGTTCGCCCGGTGCAGATCGAAGATCTTGCGCAATTGAATGACTTGGCGCAACTCACCTCGATGGGGCTCACCACGCTGCCGCGTGATCCCGCGCTGATGGAAAAACGGCTACGGCAAAGTGTTCGCTCGTTTGCTGAGATCAACGATGACTCGGTGCAACACGAACTATTTTTGTTTGTGATGGAAGAAACGCACTCGCGGCAAATCATCGGTACTTGCGGGATCGTGCCGAAAGTAGGCGGCTTCAAGCCTTTCTACGCTTATCAATTACGAACCGACGTACACGCATCTGAAACGCTCCAACTGCGCTACGAGCATCAAGTCCTCTATCTGCTACGCGAACATGACGGCCCGACTGAGATCGGCAGTTTGTTTCTGCGGAGCGATCATCGAGGCGGGGGAACCGGACGCGTTCTGTCTCTCTGCCGGTTTTTGTTCATGGCGAACTTTCCTGGATTGTTTGAATCGGAAGTGATCGCCGAGATGCGGGGAGTAATTGACGAACAGGGGAACAGTCCTTTTTGGGACGCGCTGGGACAGCACTTCTTTGGGATCGATTTTCCCAACGCGGACATGCTGAGTCTCTATAACAAAGAGTTTATTGAGAAGTTAATGCCGCGGCACCCGATCTACGTTGCGCTGCTGCCGCAGGAAGCGCAAGCATCGATAGGTGAAGTCCATCGGCTGACGGCTCCTGCGCGACGTTTGTTAGAGAGTGAGGGTTTGCGCTTGCGTGATCTGGTCGACATCTTTGAAGCAGGGCCGATCTTACAATGCAAGCGAGAAGAGATTCGCGCGATTCGCGAGAGCCGTGTGGACGTGATCGCCGAAATTGAAGCACCGGCCGCAGGACTAGGCGCGTTTCGTAAGTGTATTGTCGTGACAGTCGGCTCGTCTTTTCGCGCAGCAGGTGGTCTGCTGCGAGAGCGAGAAGATGGACTCGTAATCGACCAAGCGTTGGCCGCTGCGTTACAAGTGCAACTGGGCGATTCGTTGCGCTACGTTGATCTCAGAGCGGAGGGCTAATGATGCTCTACATCGATGGACAATGGCGCGCTGGGCACGGCGAACCGTTCACTTCGCAAAATCCGGCTAACGCACAAGTTGTCTGGCAAGGCAACGCCGCGAACGACGCCGATGTAGATGATGCTTTTGACGCTGCCACTGCGGCGCAGGTCGGTTGGAGCTCGCTGCCTGGGGAAGAACGGGCCAGTTTGCTGCGGTCGTTCGCCGCTGCGGTTCGCGCCCATCGTGATCCGCTGGCTCAGGCGATCTCGGCCGAAATGGGGAAGCCACGGTGGGATGCAGCGACAGAAGTAGACGCAGTCATCGGCAAAATTGAAATCACGATTGAGGCGCAACAGCGACGGCGCCCTGACGAGACTTCGGACCTGAAAGGACGCATCGGACATACCTGGTATCGTCCTTTGGGCGTGGTCGCCGTCTTGGGGCCTTTTAATTTTCCGGCTCATATCGCAAATGGACAAATTGTACCGGCCCTGCTGGCCGGCAATTGCGTTCTTTTCAAGCCGAGCGAGCTGACTCCTCACGTTGCAGAGCTGACGACCAAGTTGTGGATTGACGCCGGCTTGCCTTCCGGCGTCTTGCAGTTGCTGCAAGGAGGCGCAGCGACAGGACGTTGGATTGCACAGCACGCCGATCTACGCGGACTCTACTTTACCGGTAGCTTAGCGACCGGATTAAAACTGCGTGAAACGCTGGTGCATCGCCCCGAAGTGTTGTTGGCGCTTGAGTTGGGGGGGAACAACCCGCTGGTCGTGCTTGAGCCAGACCAGAATCTGGCGATGCTCGATCAGGTGATTCAATCGGCGTTTCTGACTTCGGGTCAGCGCTGCACCTGCGCACGACGTTTGATCCTGGTGGGCGAGTGCGGCGCGTTTTTGCAACAGTTGCAAACGCAGACTGCGCAGTTGGTGGTTGGCGCAGCCGATGCGACGCCAGAACCTTTTATGGGGCCGTTGATTCACGCCGCCGCGGTGGATCGAATCTTGATCGACCAGCAGCGTTTGCTCGCAGGGGGCGGCGTGCCGATTTTGGAGAGTCGACGGATGCCCCAAGGTGCGGCGTTTCTTTCGCCCGGTTTGATCGACGTCACGACATGCGGATCAAGATCGGATGAAGAACTGTTTGGGCCGCTGCTACAGGTAGTGCGAGTCGACGATTTTGCGGCTGCGATTCACGAAGCGAACCAGACTCGTTTCGGCTTGGTCGCAGGGCTACTGGGAGGGGATCGAGGTGACTTTGAACGTTTCCGCAATGCCGTGAAAGCCGGCCTGGTGAATTGGAATCTACCGACCACCGGAGCCAGCGGCCGCCTGCCGTTTGGCGGGATTGGACAAAGCGGCAACTATCGGCCGGCTGGCTACTTTGCGACCGATTTTTGTAGCGTGCCGGTAGCGGGGCTTGAGCCGGCAGTTCCGCAGGCCGGGAGCGAGCGTTGAGCGGGACGCGCGAAGTTAACTTCGACGGATTATTGGGGCCTACGCATCACTTTGGCGGATTGTCGGTCGGCAATCTAGCCTCGCTTGCTCATGGCCATCAAAGTTCCTCTCCGCGGCGAGCGGCGCTAGAGGGACTAGAGAAGATGAAGCTGGTCGCAGAAATGGGCGTGGTGCAAGCGATCTTTCCGCCGCAACAACGTCCAGCTTGGAAGTTCCTGCGCGAGCAAGGTTTCACCGGCGAGCCGCAGCATGTGATTGACGCGGTCGCGCGACAGCGGCCAGAGCTATTGAGTATCGCCTATAGCGCCTCGGCCATGTGGGCTGCAAATGCGGCGACGGTTTCCCCTAGCAGTGATACGGCGGATGGAAGACTTCATCTGACCCCGGCCAACCTGATCAGTATGCCGCATCGGAAGCTTGAGACAGAGCAGACGACGAAACTGTTGCGGGAGATCTTTGCCGACCAGCGACATTTTGCGGTGCATGACCCGTCGCCAGATCAGTTGGAATACAGCGATGAAGGCGCCGCGAATCATACGCGATTTTGTCCCGGATACGACCAGCCTGGAGTCGAACTCTTTGTTTATGGTCGTAGCAGTGAAGACTCGCAGAGTGCGACGACGCGATTTCCGGCTCGACAAACCCGGCAAGCTTCTGAGCGGATCGCGGAGATGCATGGGCTTTCGCCACAGAGGACCCTCTTTGCTCGGCAAAGCCGTCTAGCAATCGACGCTGGCGTTTTTCATAACGATGTCATCGCCGTGGGCAATGAGATGGTTCATCTGGTCCATGAGAAAGCTTTTGCCGATCAGGCGACAGTCAACAGCGAACTAGCGCGCAGACTTGGCGGTGGTTTAACCACTTTGGAAATCTTGGAGCGAGATTTGCCGCTGACAGAAGCGGTGCAGACTTATTTCTTTAACAGCCAACTGCTAACGACTACCTTAGGAGAAATGACGCTTGTCTGTCCGCTAGAGTGTCAACGCAGCGCTGCAGTGCAGCGGGTTATTGATCGTCTCTTGGCTGAGGAGAATCCGATCGAGCGATGTGAGTTTGTCGACGTTCGCCAAAGCATGCACAACGGCGGTGGTCCGGCCTGTTTACGATTGCGCGTGGTGATGACAGCCGCGCAGTTGGCCGCGGTTCCCCCAGGGCTACTCTGGACACCGCAATTGCACCAGCGTTTACAGGCCTGGATTATCACGCACTATCGAGACCAGCTGAGGATCGCCGACTTGGCCGATCCCGGATTGGTAGATGAAGTGGAGCTTGCGTTTGACGAACTGGGGCGTATCTTAGGGAACGAACGGTTGTTGCCCACGGCTTAACTAGCAATCCGACTTTTGCCGCTCAACTCCGACTGTCGGTACTTTGAAATATTTTGTCAGCGCTTTTGGCGACGAATCCGGAGAACAGTTTGCCGTTAGGCAACGGATAACGTTGAGCGAACTCAAAGTAGCAACCCGGTACGGAATGAATCCCATCGGTAAACTTGACATCGACCGTCGAGGCTTGCGTCGACGATTGTTCGAGGAAGTCACCAGGAGAACCTTTGATCGCTCCTCCTTCGTTGTTGAGTTGAAATCCTTGCTCGACTAGCAACGCATTCAGTTCTTCCAGCGATGCGACCGACTGCAGCGAATTGACGAAAACGGTAAAGTGGTTGGCGCAATAACCATGGGCGGCCAGCCACGCGGCGTACTCACTTTGATCGCGCAGCGACTTCCAGACTTCGTACGAAACCTGCCAAGGTTGACCGGCGCAGCACAGGGGATGGTCCTGGTCGATCGAAGTGAGATCGAATTGTTCGATTAGTTTGTCGACCGTTTGACGTAGCGGCAGCTCAAACTTTTCTAGCAACAACTCACTAATGAAAATCTTGGGAAGCTGGGGATCGGGATGCTCAAAATGTTGTGCGTAGAGCTTCTTTTCGGCAAAGTGATACTCATCCGCGGCGACATAGCCGCCGGCCACAAACGGCTCGGCCAGACGTGTAAGGCCGATTCGCGGATCGTTGAACGTACGAAACGCGATGTGATCGTTGTGTAAGAGATCACCGCGCTGCGCAAGCAGATCGACGATTTGACCTGCTTGAGGGTTCATTTGTCGAAATTTAACCCAAAGTTGTTCGATCAATTCAGAAATGGGCATCGACATGCGATATCTCCGCGTGCAAGGCAGAAAGAGAATCAGCTGGAAATGGATCTTCCTAATTGTACGCAATAGAGCCAAATGCGGCGAATATGCTAGCGAAAACTTGCCGGGTTAGTACAGCAAGAATGGCTCGCGTCGTCGCGCAAAGTCATCCAGCGCCGACTGATACGATTGCTGGATCTGCTCTGGAGAGTCTCCGTTGACGATCTGCTTGAGAACGGCGGCATTGCCGAGCAGAACCGGCATTTGCTTCGTCTCCCAAGCCTCGGGATACAACTTCTGGAGCGCTGCGGCAGTCGCCCAAACCAGATGGAGCGGACGGAAGGTGCGCCAATCGGTGATAATGAAATTGACTCCGCCGCACGTTTTCGACTCGTGCTTGCTGCTGGTTGGCGTGAACTCGATCCCCACTACGCGAACACCTGGCGGATGATACGCTTCGATCGCTTTCGCCAACTGGGCCCCATCAATCCACGGAGCGCCGATCAGTTCAAAAGGGGTGTCAGTCCCTCGTCCGACCGAAATGTTGGTCGTCTCCAGCAGGCCAATCCCAGGGTAGAGGAGCGCCTGGGTCAACGAACGCATATTTGGTGAGGTGTTTCGCCATGGCAGGCCGGTGTCAAACAGCAGATCATCGCGGCGCCAATCTTCCATCGTAATGATCGACAAGTCAGTTTTCAGTTGACGTTCGGCTTTGAGCATCAACGCGAGCTCACCGATCGTCATCCCATGACGAACCGGAATCGAATGGAAGCCGACGAAGGAACGTGCTTCATCATCGAGCAATGGGCCTTCCATTAACTGACCGCCGATCGGGTTGGGGCGATCGAGCACGACAAACCGAATGTTGTTTTCGGCTGCCGCTTCCATCGCCAAGCCCATCGTCGAGATATAGGTGTAAAATCGACAGCCGATGTCCTGGATGTCAAAGACCAGCGTGTCGACCCCTGCCAGTTGCTCCGGTGTCGGCTTGCGTGTTTTTCCGTACAAGCTGCGTACAGGAACGCCGGTGGTGGGATCGACCGAGTCGCCGATCTCGGATTGATCAAACGTGCCGGTCAGACCATGTTCGGGACTAAAGATCGCGACCAGCTTTACATCGGGCGCTTTGGCTAATAGTTCGGCTGTCGAAGTTCCCTCTTTTGTCCGACTCGTATGGTTGGCGATCAATCCCACTTTGCGTCCTTTCAGCGCCGCGAACTGGTCATCCGCCAAAACGTCAATTCCCAACTTGGTGGGAAGCGGTGAAGCCGACGCTGCGGGAGTCACGCAAGCGGCGCTGGCGATCGTGCCGATTTTTCCCGCCAGATCATTGACCGAGCCTTTGCCATCAGGATGGACCCGATTGGAAAGAAACAGGACGATTAAATCGAGATCGGGATCGATCCACAGCGACGTGCCGGTGAAGCCTCCATGTCCGTAGGCGGACGGTGTCATCAACTCGCCGCGATTACGCGAGTAGCCGCTTTGTTTGTCCCAACCGAGCCCGCGAAGATTGCCAACGGCGTCGCGGGGACGTGTCATCTCTTGCAAAGTGTTCGGCTGCAGCAACGGTTTCTCGCTTTTACTTCGCGAGTCTAGCATTGCCTGAGCGTAGATCGCGACATCGTCCGCGGTGCTAAACAAGCCGGCGTGCCCAGCGACTCCGCCCATGGCGCTGGCGCGGGGATCATGCACTTCGCCCCGTAGCCATTTGTCGCCGACTTTTTGGGTGGTGGCCGCATGCTGGCCCCGTTCGGCGGGCGGATTGTAGCCGCTGTTTTTCATCCCGAGCGGCTCAAAGATATGCTGCTGCGCGTACTGGTCCAATGTTTGGCCGCTGACCCGCGCGACGATTTCGCCGAGCAACAGAAAACCAACGTCAGAATACCGAAATTTGTCGCCGGGAGGCGAAAGCAATTTCAGCTCGCAAATCTGCCGATAGGCGTCGGGCCAGCCATTTTTGTAGTCGGACAGCGCATTGTCGGGCGTCAGTCCGCTGACATGGATCATTAATTGTTCGACCGTGATTTCCTCTTTGCCATTTCCACGAAACTCTGGCAAGTAGGTCGAGACCTTTTCACCGAGTCGTACGTCACCGCGCTCGACCAATTGCATGATGCTGGTGGCGGTGACGATCGATTTGGTGATCGACGCCATGTCAAACAGCGTGTCGGTCGTCATCGGTTCGATCGTCGGTTCGATCTGGCGATTGCCAAAAGCTTGTTTGAAGACGATCTTGCCGCGTCGCGCGATCAGCACCACGCAGCCAGGCATCTTCTTTTCGGCGAGGGCCGCTTCGACCTGACGCTCGATGTCGGCGCCAAAGTTGGCCTGCATGCCAACTTCGGTGGGAGTCGCCGTGGGCAAATCTGCCATCGCAGCAGCAGGGATTGCGACCAGAATCGCGGTCCAAATAAACAAACGATGATTCATGAGTGATCCTCGACAGGAGTTTGTTGTGGCGCAGAGGTTTCGCTGGGTACAAGCTTCCACAAAAATATCGCCACACAAAAAGTGCTGGTTGCAGCGATCACCGAAAACCAATATCCGCTGACACCGGTTGTATATTTGACGGTAAGAATCATCACGGCGCCGGTGATCAAAGCGGTATTGGCTTGCCAACTTGGAATTTTGCCGATGGTGATCGCGACAAAAAACAAACCCAAGAGCAGCCCGGCCGAGAATCCGGCGATCGCTAGCGCCTGATCAACGACAGATTCTCCTAATGCTAAATGATAGGCGCCAATCGCCACTCCGGCTTGCAGAATTGTAAACAAGACCGTGAAGATGCGACCCATGAGAAGACGCCGACCGTCGGGCAGACTTTGCCAAGCGTCTCCTCCTAGGTCGTCAAGTAGCGAACTGGCCGAAGAATTTACCGAGCTAGATAAGGTTGACATCGCGGCCGCGAATACTGCAGCGAGGATGATTCCACGAATGCCGATCGGCAAGTTGTCAACGATAAACCGCGCGAACGCCTGATCACCGCGGAGTGCGAGATTGTGGGGCTCGAACTGTGTGAAGTAGCAAGCCAAACCGACGCCGATCGCCAAAAATAGGGCAAATTGCAGAAAGACAATGGGGCCGCTCCAAAAGAGCGCCCAACCGGCTGAACGTTGATTTTTGGCGCACAGGTACCGCTGGACGATCAATTGATCGGCGCCATGCGTAGCAAGGCTGAGCACGGCGCCTCCAAAGACTCCGGCCCACAACGTTAAATGACCATCGGCGGGCAAAAATTCAAAATCAAACAACTGCAAGCGTCCTGTATCGGTAGCGAATTGCAGGTATTGTTGGACGCCTCCGGGAAGCCGCGACAAGATCACGTAAACCACAATCAACGCGCCGCTCATATAAACGGCGAACTGCAAACAGTCGTTCCAAACGACGGAGCGAACACCACCAAATAACGCGTATACGGCCGTCGCAACCGCCAAGATGATGACGCTGACTTCAAACGGCAGGTCGACAATTTGTTGCAGCGCAAGCGCGGTCAGAAACAATCGTAGCCCATCCCCGAGGGTTCGCGCGACCAGAAAAAACAGGGAAGCCAATTTGCGGGTCGAGCTTCCAAAGTTTCGCTGTAGGACCGCATATGCAGTCGAATTTTCATGACGAAAATAGAGGGGAAGCAAGAACATGAGGACGGCAATACGACCAATGATGTAGCCGATCGCCAATTGCAGAAAGCTGAAATTACCTCCCGGCACAAACGCTTTGCCGGGCACGCTTAGAAAGGTGACGGTGCTGGTTTCGGTTGCGACAATCGAGAGGAGCAACGCCCATGACGGCAAATCACGCGATCCTAAAAAGAAATCTTGGGTCGAATGCTGTCCGCGACCGAGCCAAACGCCAAACAAGGTTGTGGCCAGGACGTAACAGGCGATAATCCCGAGATCGACAGGAGAAATTGCTAGTGACGCAACAAAGATCATGCGGTCATTCAGGGACTGGGCGAAATCTTTGATCGGTTGGCGCCGATCCAAGTCGCTGGCAAGGACAAGTTTGAGAACTTCATGTTAAGTAAGTATCGATGCAGCTTGATTTACTTTTAGTCTAAATAGATCGATCGGTTTCGCTAGACGCAAAGGCGCAATATTTTCTTCGCTTTGCGCAAGAAAGCTTCCCCCGCTCCAATCTCCCGGTTAAACTTGTGATACTGATATTTCGTGCATCCGGTCGAAGACGCAAACTCGCATGCTAAAGCATTTAACCACGGAAGCAAGCAACCCGGCGTCGGAGTCTTTGGATGATTTTTCGACGTACGAAATTGTTCAGTTAATCAATAGCCAGGATGCAGGCGTCGCCGCAGCCGTGGGTCTGCAAGCGAAGCAGATCGCCGCGGCGATCGATGTGATCGCCAGTCGTTTTTCTGACCTGGGGCGTTTAATATATGTTGGCGCCGGCACCTCGGGGCGGCTAGGCGTGTTGGACGCCGCCGAATGCCCGCCGACGTTTAATTCGGACCCCAAACAAGTGATCGGCCTGATCGCAGGGGGATCAATTGCCCTGACAACTGCGGTCGAAGGGGCGGAAGATCTGCCAGATCTCGCCGTGCACGATTTGCAGGGGATCGAACTGAGTCACAAAGATGTGGTGGTCGGAATCGCGACCAGCGGCCGAACTCCGTATGTGCTTGGCGGTCTCGACTACGCCCGACAGATTGGCGCGTACACGATCGGACTCTCTTGCAATGATCACGCCGAAATTGCAACGCATTGCGACCTGGCGATCACGCCGGTTGTTGGACCAGAGGTCTTAAGCGGATCAACGCGTATGAAAGCCGGGACCGCGACCAAGATGGTTTTAAACATGCTAAGTACTGGCGCGATGATTCGCCAAGGAAAAACGTTTGGCAACTTGATGGTTGATCTACGCGCAACCAACGTCAAGTTAAACGCCAGGGCGAAGCGGATTGTCGAAGCGGCGACCGATCTGACTGACGCCGCAGCCGATCAACTACTCCAGCAATGCGGCGGTGAAGTGAAAACGGCGATTCTAGCTTACCATGCAGGCAAATCACCGCAGGAAGCTCGCCAATTGCTGCAGCTTGCTGGCGGGCATTTGAAACAAGCGTTGCAACAAGCCGGCGAAGCTTAGTTGGCGAGCATCGTCTCCCAAGTCAATGGAAGCAAAGTCCCTATGATGGGAAGCGAAGCGACCCCAGCCCCGCCTGAATACTTTTTGGGTGTGGACGGCGGCGGGTCAAAAACCTCTTGCTATCTCGGCTGCATCGGACAGGATGGGGAGCTGCAAGTTATCGGCCGCGGGCTCGCATCCGGCAGCAATCCGCGCACCGTGGGAATGGATCAGGCTGTCGCGGCGATTCTGAGCAGCGCAGCGCAAGCCACAGCCGCAGCGGGGTTAAACGGCGCAGTTTGCCGTCGTGGTCTGTTTGCAATCGCAGGCTCGCTGGATCTTGAAATTCGTCGTGAACTTGCCAAACGACTAACAGAGGCCGCAGTCGTCCAGCAGTGCGACGTCGTTCCAGACTTGCTGCCGCTGCTAGAAACAAACGCCGAGAATCCAATTGCGATCGGTTTGATCGCCGGCACAGGTTCGGTGGGGATTGGTCGTAACAGCACTGGGCAGATCGCGATCGCCGGCGGTTGGGGACCGTTGGTCGGGGATGACGGCAGCGGATTTGCGATCGGGAGATCCGCATTGCGACATGCATTGACGCGGTTAGAAAGTGGTCGAGCGGGGGATCGATTGACGCAGAAGATCTGTGAACATCTCCGGTCCGCGACGGCTACCGACATCCGCACTCAGCTTGCACTCGCAATGGATCTACGAAGCGAGGTCGCTGGGTTAGCGAAGGACGTGCTGGAAGTCGCGATCAGCGGCGATGTAATCGCCGCTGAGATTGTCGCTGACGCGGCGCGTGATCTGGCCGATTTGGTTCAACAACTGTGCGCACGACTTCAGCTTGGCGACGGCTTCCTCCCAATCACACTCTCCGGTGGACTATTTCAAGCCGACGATTATTTTCGTAGCCATGTGGAGCAATCGTTAATCGCCACAGGGATTCAATTTGAGCTTCACCAATTACACGACCCCACGATGGCCTGTTTAGCGATGGCGATGCGCGGGACCAGCGGCAGCGAATTGGATTGGCTGCGGTAGCCCAATCATGTCTAGGGCAGCGGAGTGATGCTGCCGCCGGTGGTGGGCTGAGAGCAGCCGGTTGTCTCGGGGATGGTGAGCGGCAAGCCGAGTTGATGTCGAACCGCCAACCAAGCGAAGCATTCCGCTTCGAGCGTATCAGGCGAGAGCCCGCGATCGCTGATCGAACGGACATCCACAAATCGCTCGGCCAGCATTCTCATGATAACCGGATGATGCACGCCTCCGCCGGTCACCCAAACCGTCGCCGGTTCTTGCGACATTCGCGCGACGGCTCCCCCGATAGCTTGAACCGTAACGGCACACAAAGTTGCGGCGCCATCTTCGACACTAAGACCTGAAACATCCACATGATCAAAATCATAGCGGTCGGCCGACTTGGGCAGCGGCTTGCGAAAGAACTCGACCGCCAGCGCTTCGCGAACAATGTCGTCGTGAACTTTCCCTTGCAGCGCCAATCGGCCATCGATGTCATGGCTGAGGTTCGCCATTTCCTGTACCCACTCGTCCAATAGGCCGCAGCCTGGGCCTGAATCCCCGGCGATGATCTCGCCGCCGGTACCCAGCCAAGTGACGTTGGCGACCCCACCAAGATTGAGCACGACAACCGGGACCGACTGATTAGAAAATAATGCGCGGTGAAACAGAGAGACGAACGGAGCCCCTTGTCCGCCGCGGGCCATATCGTGCCGACGGAAATCAGAAACCACCGGTTTGCCGGCGCTTTCGGCTAGTAGCCAGGGATTGCCAATCTGCAGGGTAAGCCCTTCGTCGGGAAGATGGCGAACAGTGTGTCCATGAAAGCCAATCAGCGTGGCTGATTTGGCCAGATCGCCCAATTGCGTCTCTAACGCTTTGACCGCTTTCACGTGATGGAGCGTCAGTTCGCGTTCGACACGTAACAGTTCGTCCAAGCGGACGTTGTGCTGCGAAGCCTCCAGCAGGCGAAGCCGCAGTTGTTCGCCGTAGGGGAGCGTTAAACCGCCATGAAATTCGATATCGCTCTCACCATCGGTGCTGACCAACGCGGCATCTACACCGTCAGCGGATGAGCCGCTCATCAATCCTATCGCAAGATGTCGCATTTGCTTGGTCACGGCGCGAGCTGCTTTCTAGACGCGGGAAATCGATCACTTCTGCGGCAGCACTACACGCAATAACTTACATCAAAGCTCTTGCTCGCCAAAACCGATATCGCCGCGAGCATTTCGCCTGCTTGCCGAAGTGCAGTGATATAGAGAGAATTCTAGATCGCATTTGCGCAGACGCCAAGCAGGAGTCGAGTACAATAACTTCCTGCTAACTGGCTCGACTCACGAGTTCCTGACCCCATTGGAACGTTGCCTTGATCGAATCGGATCCGCATCGACGTGGTGAAAAGCTGCAGATTCGCCAAGTGGCCGTTCTGGTCGAGACCGAGACCAGTTGGGGGCGCCGCGTCATTCGGGGGATCGCCAGCTACGCCGACAAGCATACTCCTTGGCACTTGCTGATCGATCCTCGCGATCATGAGCAGCGATCGTCTTTGCCTGACGGTTGGAAGGGGGACGGCATCATTGCCCGGATTTCGACCCGGCTGCAAGCCGATCAAATCGTCGAAAAGAAGCTGCCGGCGGTCAATGTCGACGATCTCTACGGAGATATCCGCGGCGTGGGCCGGGTGGTGACCAATGAAGCGGCCCGAGCCGAATTGGCGATCGAGCATCTGCTTTCGCGAGGATTCTCCAATTTCGCGTTCTTTGCTCCCCCCAGTCACCGCTATTCCAATCGACGCTGTGAAGAATTTGAACAAGCCGTTGCGCAGCGCGGTTTTGAATGTCATACCTATCGGCCGGGCTATCGCGCTGGGCGAAAAATTAAGTGGAGCGAGCAACAACGCCGCGTCAATCGTTGGTTGACTTCGTTGCCGCGGCCAATCGCCGTTTTGGCGGTCGACGCGCATCACGCACGACAGCTGGCCGAGGTCTGCCATTTTTCGTCGATCCGTGTGCCCGACGAAATCGCGATCTTGGCAGGCGACTCGGACGAGTTGCTTTGCGAAGTTTCGACTCCGCCGCTCTCTTCGATCTCCTTGGCTTGCGAACGCATCGGCTACGAGGCGGCCGCGATGATCCATCGGGTGATGGAGGGACAGCCGCCGTCGACTACGCCGCTCACCATCGCACCACACGGCGTTGTCAGTCGCCAATCAACCGACGTGCTGGCGATTGACGATCCAACGATCGTCAGGGCACTACGCTTCATCCAAAAACATACGCAGCGCGGCATTAGCGTCCAAGACATACTTCGCGAAGTGCCGATCTCGCGACGTAGTCTAGAGATGCAGTTTCGATCCTATCTGGGGCGCTCGCCGGCCGAGGAAATCCGCCGCGTGCAATTAGAACGCGGTCGTGAACTGCTGGGCAATCGCGAATTGTCGATCTCTGAAGTCGCGACGGCCTGCGGATTCTCGAACGCAACCCGCTTTGGGATTGCGTTTCGGAAAAGTTTCGGCACAACGCCGCGCAACTTCCGCAAACGACTATTGGCCGATTAAGGCCAATTAGAAAATTGCTACTTTGCGGCGGCGTTTTCTTGCTGAAGGGACTTGGCCGTCTCTTCGACTTTACGCATGACGCGCAGCAAGTTACCTCCCAGGATCCCTTCGATTTGTTCGGCGTTATAGCCGCGGTCGAGCAAGCCTTGGGTGATGTAGGGATAGCGGCTTACGTCTTCTAATCCTTGCGGCAGCATGCTAACGCCGTCAAAGTCAGAGCCAATCCCCACGTGCCGCCAACCGGCGACCTTGGAGATGTGATCGATATGGTCGAGCAAGTCATGAATGTCGCCAGGTGGAAGCGGGTTGCGGCTGTTCCAGCGTTGTAAACGCAACGCGGCTTCCTCTTTGTCGTACTTTTCGTCCAATTCTTTCCCGAGCAGTTTACCTGCTTCCCAGATTTCCGCCGACTTTGGCACGACAAAAGCCGAGAAAAAATTGACCATGACGATACCGTCATTGTCATGGACACGCTTTAAAACATCGTCAGGCACATTGCGCGGCGTATTGGCGACGGCGATTGCGGATGAGTGAGAGAAGATGATCGGCGCTTGGGTCGCGTCGAGTGCGGCGTGCATTGTTTTCGGCGAGACATGCGACAGATCGACCATCATTCCCAAGCGATTCATTGTCTCGATGACATGCACGCCAAACGGAGTCAGACCGCCATCCACTTGGTCGCCGGTTCCTGATTCGGCCCAACTGAGGCTCGCGTTATGCGTCAGCGTCATGTATCGCGCGCCCAAGTCGTACAGACGCTGCAGGTTGCCGATTGACTCCTCGATGCAGTGCCCACCTTCGACGCCGATCAGCGACGCAATCTTCCCTTGTTTTTCAATCCGTTCGATGTCAGTCACGCTCAGCGCTTGTTCAAAATCGTCGGGATACCGGGCGATCATCGCTTTGACCAGTTCGATCTGCTCCAGCGTGACTAACAATGCCGTGCCGTCGTAACCGGTCTGGACCGGCACCCAAACCGACCAGAACTGAGCGCCCACGTTTCCTTCGCGCAGCCGAGGGATATCGGTATGCAGTTTTGGTTGCGGCTGACTGATGTCGATCCGCGCGAAGTCGCTGGAACCTTTGGTGCGAATCTCCCACGGCAGATCATTGTGCCCATCAATCAGCAAGCAAGCTTGATGCAACTGCTTCGCCGCGTCTGTCAACACAATCGGGTCGCGCGACTTGGGGGGCGAAGCTTGAAAGCTGGAATCTTCGGCTCGGAGCGTTGGCGTCAAGCTAGAACTGCTCGCCCACAAAGCGGCGCCTGCGATAACCAGCCAGGATCGTTGGAACTTTTGCATATTTTGATTCTCTTGAGTTCAAAGCCTAAAAGGGCGGGTTCTAGCCGCCGATGGCGGTGGCAGCTTCTGTTTTTGCGGCTTTTTCGGCCTCTGTTTTCCAGACCCAGCGATACAGATTTCGCGCATCCGTATAGCGAGCTTCGGTCGAACTTGATCCGAGCAAAACCATCAGCAGCCGTCTTTCTTCTCGCTCTGAACAGGCCACCAAGCAGCAACCAGCGGCGCCGGTCGTTCCGGTCTTTACGCCAAGATAGCCTTGCTGCTGGAGCAACTGATTGGTGTTTCGCCAGATCACGTTGCGGTCGTAGCCTGCCTCCGATTTCACCGTCACGGCGTGCTGCGTTGTAGAAACTATCTCGCGAAAACGGTCAGACTTCATCGCGGCTCGCGCCAGAATCGCCATATCGGCGGCGGTCGTCACATGCCCTTTGGCCGTCAGGCCATGCGGATTGCGATACCCGGTTTGCTTCATTGTTAGCGATTCGGCCATCGCATTCATCGCGGTGATAAATCCATCGTGCCCGTTTTGATCCGGATCCATGGTCAGCCGATCACCAAAATGTTCTGCCAATGCGACCGCGGCGTCGTTGCCAGAAGGAAGCAACAAGCCGTAGAGCAGTTCGCCGACAGAAACCTGTTCTCCCACTTTTAAGCCGGAGGTAGAGCCTGGAGTTTGGTCGGCGCTCTCCGAGAACGTGATGATCTCATCCAGGACTTCGGGCGACTTCTCGGCGAGTTGTAGCACCAGATGTGCCGTCATGATCTTGGTAGTGCTGGCCGGATCTCGGGAGATGTTAGCTGCGTCGCCGGCGATGATCTCGCCCGAATCGAGATCGACCACCGTCCAGGCCTTGCAGGTCACAAACGGCAAGCCGTCGAGCGAATCGATTGGTCGCTTCACAGTGACGGTTCGATTGATACTAGCGATATCGGCGACTGCTTCGTCTTCGGTCACGATCGGGCCCAGGGCTTTCCAGACTTCCCGATCCACCACGCCGCTGGTAGCGATCGCTGCTTGCCGTTGAAATCGCAGCAGAGCCGCTTCGGTGCTGGGGCCAAAGTCTCCATCGACTTGCAGTTCTGGCGAGGGAGAGAGGCGCGCGTTGAGCGTGCGCTGAAGCGACTCAACCAAGTCTCCTTGCGCGCCCAATGAAAGCGTTTGAATCGCCGACGAAGGCTTCGTCGCTTTTCCGGCGGTGAAGTATTGATAAACAGTCTGGCCGATCTCGGCGGCCAGCAGTTCTGCTTGATTATTATCCCCCCAACTGCGATCTTCATTCTTCTGCGTGAGTACGCAATACAATACTGCTCCATCGAGCAGGGGGATAATGCCGGCGTCCGTTCGAGTGTCGTTGACTGAGCCTGTCTTGTGCGGCGCTTTCACATCAGCAGGGAGCAAGCGAGTGACTTTGGACTTGTCTTCACAGGCGCTGAGGTGGGTCACGATTTCGTCAGAAGTTGCGGCGTCAATGAACTGTCGCCGGTGCAGTAGTTCTAGCAAGCGGACCATGTCGCGCGCCGTCGTAACTCCTAGACCAAATTGCTGGCTACTCTGCAAATCAATCGAAGTGTCGCGGCGATAGACCTTCGAGTTGAGTTGGGTGTCGCTGCACTCCAGCGAGTCCATTAAATCGTTGGTTGCTTTCAAGCCGATTTGATCGATGACCAGATTGGTCGCCGTGTTGTCAGAATAGGCGATCATCAAACGTGCCGCATCTCGCAGCGGCAATTGTAAGCCTGCTGAAAAATGGGAAGTGAGAATGCCAGAGCCGGGAACCTGGTCTGCTTGCTTCAGCGGGACCAGCGTGTCGAGCGAAACCTGCTTTTCCGCCGCCTGCTGATAAAGCGCCATGAGCAGCGGCAGCTTGATCAGACTTGCGGTTGCTTGAGGGCGACTGGCCTCGTAGGTAAAGGTTGCGCCGCTCGGCAAATGTTTGATCATGACGGCCACTTCGCCGCGATGCCGTTGGATTCTGGGAAGTAGCGCACGACGCAGAGCCGCTTCCATTTGGTCAGGATCTTCTGCCGGCTCAGCCCAAGCGGCAGACAGCGGCAATGCCGCAATCACAAGGAGCAGGGCGAATCGCGTGAACCTGCGACTGCTAATGATGGAAAGCATGCAATTCGCCCCTAAGGAAAAAGCCGAGAATGGATCCGAGCACGTCATACGGCGCACCTACGTCCAATTACGCTTACTTGATGTTAGGCTGCGACAAGCCGGGACCCAAGTGAATGATGCGCAATTAACTATCCCAATTGCGCAACTTCCAAAAAATGGAATTCGCTGGCAGATTGCCGGACTCGATTTCGTCGGCGATGGCACTTTTCAATTCGAACAGGGCCGTTTGCAAGTCTCTGTGTTAGTTGGTATCCCCGACCCAGCGAAGCAGTCATCGGTCGCCGATCCGTCAACCGAGATCCAATCCTTGACAAGTGCAAACAGTAAAACTGCCTGGGGCGATTCGCTAGGTGGTCTCGGTCACGAACTTTTCATCCGTCTTATTGCGGCAGTCCAGGGCCGATCGTGTCGGTAAAATCGTTGGGCCGGACTTTGGTGTTGGGCGCTTCGAGCAGGGTCGCCATCGCGGTTGTCAGGACTTGCTCTGCTTCAGGCGAGACATTCGTGGCCCGTTCGCTGGTCTCGTAGCCTCCCTGCCAATAGGCGAGCCGAGTCCCGATATAAAACGTGCCATAGTCGCCGTAAGCTGCCAGCAAGACGTTTTTGTCAGGCCGCATCTGCTGCGCGGCTAGTTGATATTCGACAAACAACTCACCGGGCAGAAACAAGATTCGCGTGTCGGCAATGCTTAAACAGCCGATGTTCAGCTGCTCGCCAGCTTGCAGGCTGTTGAAGTAAGAGAGCTTGTCGGCAGCGTGCACACGCAATGCCGGCGGCGTCTTTTCGTCGGCGACCTCGGCGGCCAGCGCTTCACCGTCTAAGTGAGACGCCGCAGGCAACTGGACGGCGACGCTGTTCCAAGCGACGTCGGCAGCGGTGATGGATTGCTTTTGTTGCGACTCCCAGGCGCGTCGCATTCCGTCAGCTACCTTGTCCGCCAGCGTCTGACGATTGGCGTGCGAACCGTCGTTGAACTTGCCAGCGCCGATGTTTCCGCCAGCGCCGTTCAAATGCAGATGGAAGACGCCGGTCTGCTGCTGACGCTGATTGCGGGCCATGCCAGGAAAGTCGGGATTGGCGCCGCCGGTGCGATAGTAACTTTGCGGATGGGTCGCATAGGTCGTAATCACCGCGACCGGTTTGTCGCCGTTGTAAAACGCTACCAAACGCAATATCGGATCGATTACGCCGGTTGGCAAGCTGCGGATCTTGGGATCCGCGCAAGCCGTATAGCGCGTCATGACCACTTTGCCGTCTGCATCCAGCATGCGCCGATTGGAAGCGACATCGTGAACCTCCGCAGAGCCAGTCGAGAAGCTGGTGACGGGAGTCGCCTGCTTGAGCGACTCGGCCGCTGCGACGGCGGCCCGATCGATCACGTCATGCAGAAACGGAACGTCATAGTGTTGCTTCTCTGCGTTGTACTTTGCCAGCAGCGCGGCCGAGCCCAGGTCACAGCGCGGCGCATCATGCTGATGCAGCGTATGAACCGCGACGCGATCGATGGTCGTACCAACCGCGGCGGCCAACTTCTTTCGGAAAAAGCGATTAGAATCATTAGCGACTCCGAGCCAATCGACGGTACACAACACAATCGGCTGCTCGGCGCCCAGCAGTATGACGCCGCGGCAACTAAGCGGCGAGGTGATTTCTTTGGTCGGATCATAAGCCAGCGGTGCGCCGATCTGAGGAGAAGCGTCGACGTCAAACGTCGCCAGACGCAGTTCGGCGGCGAAGGTCTTGGAGACGAGCAGGCAACTGATGAGTAGCAGTGGGAACAATCTCAGCGGCGATTTCATCTTTGTTCTCCGGGCAGGTATCATAGGCGAGGAAAGTAACAGGCGGACGAAAAAGATTAATGCCCTTTTTTCGCAATCGCAGAGCATATTGCTCGATTAGCGATGTCTCGTGATATCGACGAGTCTGTTGTTATGGACGATCCACTGGACAATTGCAACTCGCTTTTTGAATATCAGAAGCGCTCTCACGATCTCGGATCGCGCAAACGACGAATGCTGAGAGACTCGCCATTGAGATTTGTAAGAGACACTATTCTCCCACGGCATGTGGCGACTTCTAGATGCGATACGGAACAACATGTGCGAGCGGTTCTGGTGCGAGGTCATGTCGTTCAAATTGGTAGATTTGATCCCCTCTGACGGCTATACTGGTTTCCCTTTGACGAACCCCTCAAAATCCTCGCTTTCTGCGATGCGACTAAGGACAGTTAATGCCAATTCATGATAAGCAGCTTGACGATGCACAAGTGATAGGTGTGCAGTGTTCTTGCGGAAAACGTCTGTCGGCCCCGCCGCACTACGCCGGAAAACGCGTGAAATGCCCGAATTGTGGGCATGCCGTGATGGTGCAAATACCGATGGCTGACGGTGTAAAACGGGTGGGCGCAGACGACGAACCAGAGGGACTAGGCCGAAAAACCCTTCTCACATTATGGGTTGGTGTTGGCTTATTCGTACTCGGTGGGGTTTTGTTTCTGATCTGGTTTTCACATGCGTTGCACCAAGCTGAAATCGTAGCCGCCAACGACAGCATTTCGACTGCGGTCGCCGCTGCCCGGGAATGGATTCGCGGGGACTCGTCGTATGACGGGGAAGCGGTAGAGCGGAGGCTAGTTGAAGCCCTTAATAATCCGGTCGTTACGGAAAGAGAGGAGGGGGATTCGGTTTTGATCGAGATCCGCCGCCGCCAAGAGCAAATCTCCGACGAAAGATCGCAGCGGCAAGCAGCCTCCATATGGAATGAAGCGAAGGAGCGGATTGAAGTAAAACGTGTCGCTGACGCAATTCCTTTGCTGAAGAAATACCTGGCGGAGCCATATGCCAAAGAAAAAGCTATAGCTCAAAAACTGCTCACCGAAGCCGAAAACTCGGTTTCCGATACACTCGCTCTCGAGTCGCTCGTCGGTTTGTCCGAAGAAGAATTTGAGACGGTAAAGACAACTGGCAAGATCGATGATGGCAAAGTAAAAGAACCAGTTCTGGTCGCCATTCGCAGCGAGACGATCCTTCGCAATCTCGAAAAGGCCGATCAGATGCGAGCCGAAGGTCAACGACTGGAGGAGAAGCGAAGATTAGCAGCCGCTCAGTCGCGAATGGAAGAGGATCGCCGTCGAAATCTCGAAATAGAGACGAAGCTCGCAGCTTTGCGGGATCCAGCAATTGTCAGCTTTAAAGATTTGACCAATTTTCCCGAAGACTACATCGGAAAACATGTCCGTATTGACTCGGTATGGTTCGATGGTGATCTGGAGAGAGCACGAAAGATTGGAGTTTTTTCTGTTGGTATAAGTAGTCGGGATGGAAAGCGAGTTTCCAGCGTGTTGCTGCGAGGCGAATTAAAATTCATTGTTTCCGAAGAATTCGGTCGGAAGTTAGACCTCATATTTGAGGCAGACAAAATGGTCGGTACAAACCTGTGTTGCGAGATCGCGAAAATGGGAGATTATCTGGTTGGTCGAATCTATCGGATTGAAACACTAAACCTCAATGGGGACGTACTGGATGCATATGAAGATCCCCAGATTGTCGGAGGAGGCGAACCAAAAAACAGCACTCGAAATATGATCGCACAAGGAACAAAAGATCGTCCTGCGATTGTGATGTTCAAAGACTTAGTGAATTTTCCTGAGACCTATATGGGAGGGATTATCAAGTTAGACGCCGTGTGGCTGCACGGTGGATTTGAGCGAGAGAAAGAAGCGAAAGTCTTTTGCGTAGGTGCGAGCAGCGTCGATGGGAAATACGTCTCGAACGTATTCTACGGGAAGGAGCTGAAGTTTGTTGTTTCAGAAGATTTTGGACGGGAACTTGATTTGGTCTTCGACGACAATGCAAAGGTTTCGGCGAATCTATACTGTGAGATTACCAAAATCGGTGATTCGCCGGTCGCGAGAATTTTCCGCATTGAAACAATGAGCTTATCTGGAAGTGTTGTGAATACCTATCAAGACCAATGACTTTATCGAATACGAGGTAGGAATACGAGAGCATTGGGCCGATTACCCGCTGCGAATTTCGCAATTTAGTGGGTGAGTGAAGCCAACACTGATGGAAGGTCGCTCGCTTGCGTAAACCACTTTTCAAACCAAGCGACGCGAAAGATCTCGACGTATTTGTTGCGTCACGATCTTTGAAGTATTTCCTCTCTGGAGACGATCAATGGATTTCAAAGTCGCTCGGCAGATGAATTCAATTCATGACCAACTTCAAAACTTGGAGTTGGAAGAAACCTACCTAGCGTCAGTCGCCTTCTTCCCCACAAGCAGCGCCATCTCGCGCCATTTCCAGTAACAGTCAACCTCTTCAAAGCCGATCTCGCAGAGCCACTGAAGCTGTGTGCCTGCGTCGAGCAATTGGTTGGATGGATCGTCTTCTTCCAGCGGGATGTGCAGCTCGCTTAAAAATCGCTCATGCATCGTGACCGTCGGCGATGCGACATGCTCCAAATTGCAGAAAACGCCACCGGGACGCAGTTGGGCAAATACCTCTTCGTACAGGGCGCGTTTGCGTTGGTCGTTGCAATGGTGAATCGCAAAGCTCGAAACGATCGCATCAAACGGGCCGAGTTGCGGCAAGGGGTCATCGAGACTGTGCTCGATGAGTTGGACGCGAGGATCATCGCCAAAGCGAGCCTTTGCTTGCGCAAGCATCGTCGCCGAAAAGTCGATGCCAATCCCCGAGGCTTGCGGCAAACTCTCCAGCACCAGACCCAGCAGATGGCCGGCGCCGCAGCCAAGATCTAGCACGCGGTGACAACTGGTCGGCAACTCGGCCAGCAGCGTCTCATCTCCTAGTTGCCGTTGCGTCTGTCGTTTGGCACGCTGCAAATAAGCGAGCGAATGCTCGGGCTTGGTCCACTGGTTGGTCATGGTTTGTCGCCCTAGGTCAGCTGCAGCAATTGTTGATCGCGCCGTCGATTGGCGTTGACCGCTTGCGTTTCGTGCTCGATCGGGATCAAGTCGTAGTGGACGTTGCGCTGCCGAGGAGTATAGCCCAACTCGCTGATCGAATCCCGAATTTGATCGAGAGTCAGATAGTGGACGGTGCCGGCTTCGGCGACGACGTTTTCTTCAATCATCAAGCTTCCCATGTCGTTGGCCCCGTAAAGCAGCGCCAACTGGCCCATCTTCAGGCCTTGGGTTACCCAGCTGGATTGGATGTTGGGAATGTTATCGAGATAGAGCCGTGCGACGGCTTGGGTTTTCAGGTATTCAAACGAACCAGCCGGAGGAACGTCGGACATGTCGGTATGATCGGGCTGGAAAGTCCAGCAGATGAACGCGGTGAACCCGCCGGTTTCGTCTTGCAACTGGCGCAGTCTGTCGAGATGCTCGATCCGTTCGGCCAACGTTTCGACATGGCCAAACATCATCGTCGCCGAGCTATGGCCCCCTAGTTGGTGCCAGACGCGCATCACGTCAAGCCAATCGTCGGTCATCACTTTGCCGCGGGTGATCTCGTTGCGGACGCGATCGACCAAGATCTCGGCGCCGCCGCCGGGCAAACTGCCCAGGCCGGCCGCTTTTAGCCGCGAGAGTACTTCGTGCAGTGACAGTTTGTTGACCTTCGAGAAGTGGTAGATCTCGGGCGGGCTGAATGCATGCATGTTGACCGTTGGGAAGCGGCGCTTCAGGTCGGTTAACATATCTTCGTACCACTCCAGGGTGAACTTGGGATGCAGTCCCCCTTGCAGCAAGATTTGTTCGCCCCCCAGCTCGATCGTCTCTTGGACTTTGGCGATCAGTTGTTCTTGCGAGAGAACATACCCTTCGTCACTTTTGGGGCCACGATAGAAAGCGCAGAAATCGCAGACCGCCGTGCAGACGTTGGTATAGTTGATGTTGCGATCGATGTTGTAGGTGCGATAGCTCTCGGGATGCAGACGACGCGTCACGGCGTCGGCAGCGCGACCCAGCGCGACCAGATCGTGCGACTCTAACAGCTGCAAACCTTCGGCCGGGGTCAAGCGTTCTCCGGCGACCGCTTTTTCAAGTAGCTTCGCAATCATGACGCGTCCATCGATCGTTCGGCGGAGCCAGCCCTCGCTGCACCGCGTGTGCGTGAAACAGGGCCAGACCACTTTCTTCGTCAGGCCCCAAGATAAAGTGTAAGTTGTCTCGCAGGTAAGTTAAGCACTGCGCCGTCGTCAGGCGATGCTGGGGAGCTTCGGCCGCGGCGATTGCTTCTAAATTTTCTAGTCCTGCGTCGCGGGCCGCCGATAATGCAGCGGCGATTTGCGGCGTGTCAAAACCGGGCCTGGCAACCCAAGCGGCGAATACAAACGACTTGCCTGACCAGGTGCGCCATTCTTGTCCCAAATCCCAAACTTCGACAAACTGCTCGTCCGGCGCGTGGATCGCACGATCGCCGATAATCAGCACCGCATCCGCATTGACTGAGTCAAACGCCGCGTCGATCGGCAGCGGCATCAGCTGCGGTCTTAAACCGTAACGCTCAGACAGCAAAATCTTGGACAATGCGGCGCTGGTCCGCGATCCCTCGTCTAAGGCCAACGTTCGAACTTCAGCCGGCGGCTTGCGGAAAAAGAGCTTCACGCTCCAAACCGGGCCGCGGCAAGCGATACAAGCGTCGGACACGATTGCGTAGCTGGGATCTTGAAAAAACTCGACCGACGGAATCAGCGCGACATCCAGATCTCCGGCCGCAAGTTGGTCGGCCAAGCGACTTGGTAAGTCGAATACCAGTTCGATATCGGACTGGGCGGCGGCCAAACCGTAAACCAGCGGTTTCGTATTCAAATAAGAAACCGCGCCGACGCGGATTGTCGAATCTACCTGCATCTGTGCCTGGTGCCTGTCGGTTTGGTCGCGTTGCAGTATGCCCGCCAACGGCTGCCATTTTACTGGGGAGAGCCGGCTTCGCCCAGGCGTGAACCGCGACGCAACATACACCCGGTTAACGGGTTAACCGCACAAGTCATCGCCGATTAACTACCGATCTAGCTGCTTAGATCGCTCGGCAGTTCTTTGATTCCGTTGACTACGATCCGACAAACCGACTGCCAGGGTACGATTTGAATCGTGTAATCGCCCGCTTTGGGGCTGCGTGCAAAAAAGCCAAATTCGGCCGTGGAACGCGAAGGTGAGAAAAATTCCGGCACAAAAATCTCCCCTTCCGGCAGATGAATCTCGACGGTTGCACCAGGGCGCCGCAAGCTCCACAACCGCAGAAATTCTTGAAAAAGCCGGCCATATCCGCTTAGTGAGATGCTGGGAGACGAGCCGCGTGCGGTCGAAGGGCCCAAAACATTGGACGCGCCCGCATCATCTTTCATAATGTCAGGAGTGCCAGAATCGAGCACGCCGCTGGTGCTGGGGCCGATCAATTTGTGGGCCGAAGCAGAAATGCTGACCGACGAGTCCAAACGAGAAGCATCTGCCCCAGCGGGGTGGAGTTCGTCTTCTACATCGATCACCGGAACCCGAAATTTCACGTTACAATGAGGACATTGTCCTGCTTGTCCCTGCAATCGCCGCGGCGCATGCAGCTTGTGCCCATTCGGGCAGAGAAAGACCAGATCTTTTTCTTTAGAAGCCGACACGTAGACCTCACCGTTATCAATGTCGCCAGCGTAATACGAACCACTGGAAATCGCCTATTCTAGCCTAGTACTCGGCGTGAGTAACGCAAATTTAGAAAGATCCTGCATGACTTTACGTCGACTTGACCAAGAGGACGCCGGATTGCTTGCTTTACCGCCTGATTGCTTGACGGGCCGGCTGACTTCGCCAAACTAGACGCAGCGAATCTCCTGCTTTTCTCGACCGGAATATCTTCCCTCATGAACAAAATACGCGTTACTTGTCCACATTGCTTCAAACGGTACGACGTCAGCGACAAATTTGCTGGCAAAGAGGGCCCTTGCCCTAATTGCAAAAAAAAGATCCGGATTCCCACCCTGGACGAACAAGTTGTCATTCATGAGAAAGAGCAGTTTGGCGGGGTTAAGGACACGGCTGGACGGCTCGTTTTTGTGCCGGTCAAGCGTGAAGATGCCGTCTTTTCTCCAATCGCTTTGGGGATTGTAATTGTTGCGTCGATCCTGGTGCTGGGGATCGCGTTTGTCGTCCGCGGAATGGAAGATTCGGCCAAGACCCCGATCCTGGTCATCGGTTCGCTGGCGTTGGCCTTTCCGATCGTTTACGGCGCCTACTGGTTTACACGCAATGACGAGCTCGAAGCGTTTCACGGCGGAGAACTCTGGATTCGCGTATCGCTGTGCGCCGTAGCGTTCGCCGCGATCTGGGGACTGTATGCGTTTGTGATCCCTTATATCAATATCCAACCGGACGAGTTTCCTTATCTTTTGATGTGGGTTTCAGTCTGCATCGCCGCCGGTTCGTTCGCTGCAATGGGCTGCTTTGAGGTCGATTTCATCATCGGCTTTATGATCTACGCAACCTATCTGATCGTCACGGTCGCCCTGCGCTGGATCATGTTGCTAATGCCTCATTGCCCGCGGTGGTGGGAGCCTTAGGAAAGCGGACCGGACTGCAACGTTTTTTTGCGTGCCAGATTCTTCGTAGCCCTAGCGAGTGAGAGAAATTCGGTAGCAAGTAAATGACGAAGCACAGATACTGCACATCGTCGATGGGAATCTCTCTTAGTTAGGCATTCGTCATTGGCCTTCCCGAGTGGACTCAGCTACCGCGTTTTTTTCACTGGCCCGCGAATTTCAAAGGCGACGAATCCCGCGCAGCAAACAATCCCGCCAACCTCGCTTGAAGTTGCCGATCTTCAACCACAAAACAGCGCCTCAGTGAGACCAACTGGCGGCACGGCTTCCTTGAATGTGTGAATTAATAATCGCAAAATCCTAAGACTTTGTCAAGGTGCAATCTTCGCCCTCGCCACCTGACCTTGGCCAAAGCGGTTCGGCTTGCGGCAGCTATGCTTTTTCGATGAGCTGACGATGCTCCTCAGTAATCTGCTTGAGGTTTTGCTCGGTTTCTGAGAGCCGATCACGGCATTTATATAATGCGGACGCAACCTTTTGGGTGGCCAAATCACAGGCAGCCAAAGCGTTCTTAATTTTTGACTGCACAACCCAATCTGCGATCAATCCGTCGAAAAAGTAGTCTGCAAAGGTTGAAAATCCACCGATGTCTTCCAATGAAAGCTGAAGACGCAGGTCAGCGTCAGCAAGTTCTGCTTGGAATTCTCGCAGGTGTTGCTGGGCGATTTGTGCTTGGCTTTTGGCAGAGTCGATTTTTGAATGCTTGGCCCAAGTTGTAATTGTCCCGCCACCCAGCATGTCCCATGTGCCCCAATTTTCGGCAGCGTAAAGTTCGGACCGAACCTGTTCCAGCGACTGCTGGGCAGTGGAGCCTGCCTTGGCCGCCTCGCGAAGTTCTTTGCGGTCCGCTGCTAAGTCAGCCAGTTGATCCGCTAGTTTTAGGATCGTAGCGGCATTTGGTGCGCCAGTTTGCGAGAGGAGCTGCTGCTTCTCCTTTAACAGTCGATGATAGTCGCTCTCTGCATCGCGTAGGATCGTTCGTTGGGTGCGCAGCTTTTCGATTTCCTGCTGGGCGTCATCGACTGCTCGAACGCATGCTTCGTACTTCAGCTTTGCGGCGAGATATTCTTGTCGCTCCGTTTCTAGTCGCGCTTCTTTGACGCCGAGGATCGCGTAAAACAAACCTGTTAAACTGTTCCCTTCTAGCCGGTCAACATCCGCTTTTTCTCTGTCGAGAATCTCCTCGAACTGCCTGCAGCGGTGCTGCAATTGTTGGAGTTGAGCTAGCGCCTCTCCCAGCATCGAGTCGAGCTTCTGTTTTTGACGAAACTCTCCCTTCGCCTTACTCAGTTGCTCGCGAATGTCATTCAGCACGTTGGATTCCTTGCAGACCGTTTTGTCGGCGAATTTCTCGAAGTTTGCGATGCGGACCTATACAGCAAGCTTCGCCAGAACTGTCTTTTGTGATCCTGATCGAGAGTTACGGTAGAACTGCCTGATACTGAGACATTACCGCCTGATGGAGCGTTTCACTGGATTTTATGTATAGATAAGGGTCGGCAGCGTGTTGACGTCGAACACGAGTTCTGGATGAATGTAGCCGATCGCGTGGAGAAATCAAAACTTGGTCCAATCGGATTGAAAAGAGCTGCGCTGTTAGACTCGCTGAGGTAATCGGCACACGTAGAGTTCGAGGGCCGGCACACTACGAGCCAGGACGCAGGAAAATGTGTAGCTTTAGCCTCCACGAGTCCTGGGCTGGGGGCAGAGAACGCCTGAGATCAACCGGATGGCTCGCGAATGTAGCTGATCGTCTAGAGCAGCAATCGGTTATGTTGCCGGACTTCTCCGTGGAAGAGGATGAGATTTTGAATTTACAGAGGGGAGAATTCATCGTGACGCATGCCCCAAAAAAAAGGCGGCTTTCTAGGAAAGCCGCCATCTAGTTTACATAGCGCATCTCTAATAACGCTGCTCGTCCTGCTGAGCCCGATCGTCGCTTCGATTACGATTGCTCTGCTTTGAACTTTGCGAGCTTTGATCCTTCAGCGTCTGTTGCGTCGCTTCTCGAATATCGACGCTGCGATCATTCACGCGAATCACTTGAGCTAGAAGAGACTCTTGACCATTGATGTTTCCTTTACGGGCCAACATTTTGATCTTTGTGCCCTTCTGAATGTCGAGATCCGTGATCTCTCGATTCGGTCCAAGGTTCACTTGCATTGTGCCATGATCCTTGGTTTTGACCGTGGCGATCAAGAATTCGCCGTTACGACCCTGGAACGTCGTTTTTCGCGTATCCTGAACTTCGCCTTGGTAGCGTGACAATCCTGTTTTTTGCGGCAACGGGTTCTCGATGGTGTGGTCACCCGTCGAGACGTGGCTCGCCAGCACTACTTGGCGACCGTCAATTCGTGCGCGAACGCCTGTCGCCTGCACTTGATCTCCTGTTTGCAAATCAAGTTGTCGGACCTTGCTTACGCTGCCCAAACAAACGGTCTTTGTTTCACCTTGGTCTGTCGTGACCTTCGCGACTACCTTTTTCTCTTTGGAGCTTACCAGAGACTTATGCTCAAGACTTTTCACCTTTCCCGAGATGTGCACACCCTTCCGCTGCTCCCTATACGCCGAATTTTGTTTGTTTTCAGCGTTTTGAGCGCGGGCACGACTCGCTTTGCGGGCGTTCTCCAGATCAAACAAGTAAATCGTTTCGACCGCATCATACTTGCCGTCACGATCTAAATCGGTCGCAATATGAACCCAGCCATCGAGATTTAGCTGATATTGCTTTTGATCTTCAGACGTGCGTTTTTGAGTATTGGGCTGTTGCGAGTTTTGATTGGAATCGCGCTGCGATCTCTGAGTTTGATTACGATTTGAAGTCCCATCCCGCTCTTCATCTTGCTGCGAGATATGGCTGCTTCGTCGTTGATTGTCATTGAGTTGAGCTTGCGTCAAAGTTGTCAAACCAACCGTTGTTGCCAGGGCGAGAGCGCCAATCTTCCAGTTTTGTAAATGCATAATTAAGTCCTTCTTGTAAGAAGTGCGTAAAGAATAATTGCGTGTCAACTTGATACGCCGTAAGTAACTGTTCTCGACGACGGATTGGGCGAACTAGTCCCAGAACCACCAAGAATCGCTGGAATAATCGTCGTCAAGTTGATCCTGTTGGTCATTGGGGGCTTGAACGTCAGTTTGCAGATCAGCTTCCTGCTCGCTGACTTGCGCCTCGCTGACCTGCTGCTCGTCGATTCGCTTTTTATCAACGCGATGTTGTTCAACATCTTCTTCGTCGCGGCTCCATCCGTTTTTTCCGGAGACATTTAACTCGACTTCCACCCAGTTGTCATTGCCATCCGTATTGGACGGGTCGTTTTTCTTGTCGGTTTCCCACCAGTCGGTGCCCGATAAGCTGAGGTCAACTTTCCACCAGTTATCGCTCCAGTCATCGTGAGAAGATTCGGCTTCAGACCGCTCCGCATTCTCGCCGGACTCAACATTTTTTTGTTTCGTTAAATCGGTCGCGTTCTCACTTCTCGCTGTATCCTGTGCATTCGCTCGCAGAGGAACTCCAGCACACGCAAATATCAACAGAAGCAGTGAAAGTTGGGTCCACTTTGTCCAATTCATTTTTGAACTCCTAAGGGTATGAATGAGTGAAAAACAGAAAGCTCACTGCGCCGCAACAAGCTGGCTACAGCGCGGCTCACAGAAAATAGTTGCGTCGATGAGCGGCTTGTTGATCAATGATTGAACTCCGGATCAAAAACGCAAAGGGTTCCGCAAGTCTCACTTTTCGTTACCTTGCAGGGCCGCAAGTAGTATGCCACTTAGTATTTCTTTCACGATTTTGATGTTGGTTGCGACTGCGTTACTTTTATGGATTTGGGCCGGAAGTAAAGGGATTGTTCGTTGATCTGGCCACGCTCCAGCAACGAGCGTACGAGTAAGAAATCAAGACTTCGCCATCCAAGATCTCCGCAGAGAAAACGCTGATTGGTGACAGGCCGGCCACCGTGAACGAGTAGCTACCATCTTTCATCTTGCACGCGACGGACTGATCGGAAAGCTATCTCAAACGTTCTGGATGCGTTCGTACATGCTCACTAAACTCCAGTAACAGAATGAGCCTTGTGAAGTTGAAGCATGAGGTCGTGATGTCAGATTCGATCTCGGCGACGTTCGGGCCTACGCAGCGCTTCTCAACGAACGGCAATTCCTACAAACCTGAGTAGAGGAGAGCAAACTAGCGCTGCTCCCTCTCTGTCGATGGCGTCTCTGCTGGCTTTGAGTCAGCGCTGGTCTGCGCTGACCAGCCAGAAGACGCTCTAGAGAGGCTTAGACGCGACGTGTACTAGCATCGGCGCCAGGGAGAAGATCGACAATGGACTGCCTCCTGCGTGCGTCGAATATACGCCTGGTTCAATCACTTCGAGTAGAGAGTCTGAATCGATGAACGGCGTCACTTTTTTTGCAGGAACGCAGCGCCGGTGCGGCTCAGCAGGAATCATTGCCTGAACCATTCCTGCGCCACGGTACCGCAGTCTATGAGAGCAGTATCCGAGATTGATTTAGATGCAGAGGGAACCGCTCTCTGCATACCAGCAGCAAGTAGTTAGAAATTAGTTCCGATGAAATATCGGCACGGAGGGCGTTGGTGAACAGCCTGGGATTTGTGTCCCCCCGGCACTTTTCTGACAGCGACTTGGTGCACTGTGCAGCAAGTGCACGGTAGCAATCTAGGCTTGTTCGACCAAGTGGCTAGGATCGCTTTACAAGCAGGGCTATTGTTTATTTAGGTGGCGCCTGGGATGAGATCTCTCCAGCGGTTACTTCCTGACAGAGCCAGCGATGTTCAGGGGGCTCTGGAATGGATTCAAGTGGTTCGCTCTACGGCTGCGCTGGTCTGCGTTGATTTGCATCGACGTCACGGCTTCGTCGCCTTCGGTCATTTGACGCTGCTTGTATGGAGAGCGCTGTAGACGCTATCGCTTCGGGGAAAACGCTGTAGATCGCTGAGGAAGTTGGGCGGAACTTGAACTCGCTTGCTTGGCCCGAAGTTCTCAAAGCAGCGCGTCAGTCTTGGTTCAGCGAGGCAAAGAGACGCAGCAGCTGGGGAAATGGTGGGTTATCCTCTTGAATTGCTGGTTGCGTTTAGATCCACCCCCGCCGAAAGCGTGAGGTTTGGAGCCTGAGCTTGTTTGGCGAGAAAGCTGGAACCGAAGCCAAGAAATAAAAATAGGCTGGATGCATTTGCAGGTATGCATCCAGCCTAACGCGGCAACCTAATGGGGCGACTTATTAGGCTGCCGGTTGTGCGGTTTCGAGTACGACGATGCGGTTACGCACCTTTTGAACTCCCGGTACATGTTGGGCCACGGCGTGCGCGGCCAAGCGGAGGTAATGCGACTTGGTCGATCCACGTAGCGTGATCTCGTCCGCCGAGGAAGCTTCGCACGAGATATGATTTAGATCGGAATATCCCAATAGACCCAACGCATCTCGTACTCGTTTCGCCAATTCAAGGCAATGATCGGCTGCCGACATTAAAGGCATGGCAATCTCCAGAACCAAACAATCGAAGGGGGGAGCAAAAGTTCGGTGAGTCGCACTTAATGCTGACTCGATAAGTAAGCGGTTGGGCGCCCTGAGGGGAGGCGACTTACGCTTAAAATCAAAGAAAATGGCCTGCCGGCGTTTTCTTAACGGATCCAATTAGCAGCTACTGTGCCAGATCGCCAAGATCTGTGGAACGAATTAAAAAATCAGCGTTCCATGCGGAGAAAAGCGACTGTTCGAACGCGCAATGACCTTGGAATCCAGCAGATCGAATGGATGGCTGGCGTTTCAAAAGTGGACGTTTGAAAACCAGAGCGAACGCCTGGCGACCAGCGGTACTGATAGCTAGACGATCTCCTTTACTTCTTCACTTCGACAGAGGGTTTCTCTTCAAAGTAGGCTTCGAGTTTGTCATCAATTTGCCGTCCGAGCGCCGCGGCGGCATTTTCGACCGGATTGTAAACGGTCTCTTTAAATTGGCGGATCTCGTGCTCGACTAGATTAATCGTGCGGTTGGCCTGATAACCGGTCCAGAGTACGCCGATCATGCTGATTAAAGAGAGACTAACGCTTGCTAACATGCACCATTTGATGGTCTCGACCGAGCGGGTCATCTGGCGTCGTGCTTTCTCTCGCCGCAACGCCTTTCGCTTTCGACGCAGATCCCGCTCTTTCTCAGCGGAGGTGGCTTGTTGGCGCTCAACGACCCTTTGGACAATTGCTTCTATGTTCGCCGTGTCAGGCGATTCGGTGGTATTCATACAAATACATGAGAAGCAATATTTATGCCGGCCGATCTGTTTTTGCGGACAAAATAGTGACAGCGCAAAAAAACAGCCGCCAAAGATGCGGCGGCTGGAGTGGGAGCATGGGTTCGCAAAGCGTGTTAGGCCTTGGGGCCAGCTTGCAGTACGGCTGAACTGACGCCGGGGGCGTATTTCTTAAAGTTGTCAATAAAGAGCTGCGCCAATTTATGGGCTGCTTGCTCGTAGTCTGCGGTGTTGGGCCAACTGGTTTGGGGAACTAACAGCTCGCTGGGGACGCCGGGGACTTGGGTGACGGTTTCGAAGCCAAAATAGGGATCGGTTGCGGTCTGGCAGTCGCTGAGCGCTCCGCCGTGAATTGCGTCGATAATTGCGCGTGTGTAACGGAGCTTGAACCGCGAACCAACGCCGTAGCCTCCACCGGCCCAGCCGGTGTTGACCAGCCAAACTTTAGCGTTGTGTTTCGCCATTTTCTCGGCCAGTAGTTCCGCGTACTTACCGGGATGCCAAACCAGGAAGGGACCGCCAAAGCAGGGACTGAACGTCGCTTGCGGTTCGGTGACGCCCATCTCGGTCCCGGCGACTTTGGCAGTGTAGCCGCTGATGAAGTGATACATCGCTTGCTCTGGAGTCAACCGACTAACCGGCGGAAGCACGCCAAACGCATCGCAGGTCAAAAAGATGACGTCATCCGGGTGGCTGGCGATGCAGGGGATCTTGGCGTTGCGGATGAACTCGATCGGATAAGCGCCGCGGGTATTTTGCGTGATGCTGGTGTTGCTGAAGTCGACATGGTGGTCATCTTCGTCGTAGACCACATTTTCGAGCACGGCGCCAAACCGCAGCGCTTGAAAGATTTCGGGCTCAGAATCAGGCGCCAGATCGATCGCTTTGGCGTAACAGCCTCCTTCGATGTTGAAGATGCCGTCGTCCGACCAGCAATGCTCATCGTCACCGATGAGTAAACGTTTGGGGTCGGCCGAGAGGGTGGTTTTGCCGGTGCCAGAGAGCCCAAACATCACCGAGCTGTGACCAGATTGCGGGTCAGTTGTCGCGGAGCAATGCATCGACAGCACACCAACTTTGGGCATGTAGTAGTTCATCATGGTGAAGACGCCCTTCTTCATCTCGCCGGCGTATTCGGTACCGAGGATCACCATCTCGCGCTTCTCTAGGTTGACGTCCACGCTGGTCTTGGAGGTCATGCCGGGAGTGTGCTGGTTGGCCGGAAATTGTCCGGCGTTGTAGATGATGACTTCCGGATCGCCAAAATCGGCCAACTCTTCGTGGGTCGGACGAATCAGCATCGTGTGCATGAACAACGCATGGTACGGGCGTGAGCAGATGACGCGAACTTTCAGCCGATATTTGGGATCCCAGCCAGCAAATGCATCGACCACGTACAACGCTTTACGGGTGTTGAGATAGTCCTTGGCCCGCTCTAGATTGATGACGTAGGAGGCTTCGTCAATGTTGATATTGACCGAACCCCACCAAACCTCGTGGGCCGATTCTTCGGCGCGGACGATTCGTTTGTCGGTGGGAGAACGCCCGGTTTTTTCGCCCGAGTAGGCGATCAAAGCGCCGGAATCAGCGATGGCCGCTTTTTCGTCAACGCGAATCGCTTCTTCATAAAGTCGCGAAGGGGCGAGATTGCGGCGTACATCGGCGACTATAATGCCGTAAGGGGTTAGGTCCATCGTGCCCATCGTCCTGCCTTCTGAATCGAGAATCGTTCCCCAGAGTTGCAGTCACTGATTCTAACCTTTCTGCCCCCAATGCTGGGAGAGGAGACGGCAGGAGCGCGGCGCCATCCGGCGCGATTGCAAAAAAAGGATGGGTGGATGCAAAAAAAAGAGCTGGCCAATGGCCAGCTGAAAGTATTTCGAGCGGTGAGAAATCGCCGGTTCTAGATAATCTCTTTGATCGGTTCAACATGTTCGACGCCGGTTAGTTTTTGATCCAGACCGCTGTAAAAGTAGCTGAGGTGATTGGGATCGAGACCCAATTGGTTAAGCACCGTCGCATGCATGTCTTTGACCTTTAGCGGGCGTTCGACCGCTTCGGCGCCCAGTTCATCGGTCGCGCCCACGGTTGTGCCCCCTTTGATGCCGCCGCCGGCCATCCACATGGTGAAGCCATACGAGTTGTGATCACGGCCGGTCCCTTCGGCATATTCGGCCGTTGGCTGGCGGCCAAACTCACCACCCCAGATCACTAGCGTCTCGTCCAGCAAGCCGGTTCGCTTCAGATCTTGCAGCAGCCCGGCGATTGGTTTGTCGGTACGCCCAGCGTGATAGGTGTGGTTTTTGACGAGGTCGCCGTGTGCATCCCAGTTGGCGTCGTTGTGATGACCGCCGGAGTAAAGTTGCACAAAGCGCACGCCGCGCTGGACCAAGCGCCGCGCCATCAAGCAGCGGCGGCCGAACTCTTCGGTGTCTGGATGGTCCATGCCGTAAAGCTTCAGCGTATCTTCGGTCTCGTCGGCAAAATCAACCGCTTCCGGCGCCGACTCTTGCATCTTGTAGGCGAGCTCATAGCTAGCGATCCGCGCTGCTAGGTCAGAGTTGTCCAGGCGCGACGCCAGATGACGATCGTTGGAGTCTTTCAGCGTATCAAGGATATCACGCTGCATTTCGCGGGTGATCCCTTGCGGCGGTTTCAGGTCAATAATCGGCGCCCCTTTCGATCGGAAGATCGAACCTTGATAGGTGGCCGGCATGAAACCGCTTGACCAGTTCTTGGCGCCGCTGATCGGACCACCGGTCGGGTCAAGCATGACCACATGTCCAGGCAGGTTTTCGTTGACGCTGCCCAGGCCGTAATTGACCCATGAGCCCATGCAGGGGAAGCCGCTGAGGATCCGGCCTGAGTTCATGTTGAGCATGGCCGAGCCATGGATCGGCGATTCGGCGGTCATCGACTTCAAAAAGGCGATGTCATCGACGCAGCCTCCCAAGTGGGGAAACAAGTCCGAGACCCACTGACCCGACTCGCCATATTTTTTAAACTTCCACTTGGGACCAACGACGCGGCCTTCGTTCTTTTCGCCGCCGCGACCTTTGGTTTTGACCGGGATCGTCTTGCCGTCAAGCGGATAGAGATCTGGCTTGTAGTCAAAGGTATCGATATGGCTGGGACCGCCGTACATGAAGAGGAAGATGACGCTCTTTGCTTTGGCCGGAAAATGAGGCGATTTGGCCGCGAGCGGATTCTGGAACGGCTTTTCACTTTCGGAGGCTTGGGCCTGATTGGCCATAAAGCCATCTTTGGCGAGCATCGCGGTCAGCGCGAGCCCGGTGAATTTGCCACCGGTTTCCCAGAGGAATTCGCGTCGGGTGCGTCCGCAAAAATCACCGTGCGGGATATTGTTTTGGGGCATCGTATTTCTCTCCATGTCTGCAATTTAGAGGACCAAAAAGGGTCGTCTTCACGGCAGTTTGGTTAGTCGATAAAAATGAATTCGTTCAGATTTAGCACCATCAAGCAGTACAGATCGAGGGCCCGATCATCGCTGAGAGAGTGCTTCTGTTTGAGTTTGGCGACTAGTTCTTCGCCAGACTGGATGTCGGCGTCAGTCGCCTGGCGTCCCAATCCCTTGGCGATCGAGAGGACAATCTGTTGACGCAAATCGCCTGGCGCTGCTTTGCGAAGCAGATCGCCAAACTCTTTCGCTTGTTCATTGAGAAAGTCGCCGTTGAGCATTCCCAATGCTTGTGCAGGTTGCGTGGTTGCGAACCGTTCAGGGCACAAAGCGTCGGTTTCGGGAAAGTCATAGTTGGCCAGCATCGGCGGAATCAGAGAGCGTTTGACAAAGATGTAGATCGCGCGGCGATTCCGCTCCTCCTCAGACGAGTCGCCCCAGCCGGCGCCGGGCTGCGATTGACCTGCTTTGACTTCGTCAGAAACTTTCGGATAGTAGCTGGGGCCAAACATCTTGTCATTGTAAGAACCATTGGCGACCAGCAGCGAATCGTAAATCTCTTCGGCCGAGAGACGCCGCATATCGTGGCGCCACATTAGATTGTTCGCCGGGTCTTTGGCGAGCTCTTGTTCAGAACCGGCCGACGACATGCGATAGGTGTTCGAAAGCATGATCAGCTTGTGCATCTTTTTCATGCTCCAGCCGCTCTCGACAAACTGGGCGGCCAGCCAATCGAGCAGCTTGGGATGGGTCGGCTGGTCTCCCAGTTGACCAAAGTTATCGGTCGAACGAACGATGCCGCGACCAAAATGATGCTGCCACAATCGATTGACCATCACCCGCGACGTCAGCATGTTGTCGTCCGCCGTGATCCATTTGGCCAGCGCCAAGCGACGACCTGAGGTTTGGCCGTTGGCGGGCGGAATGATCTCAGGCTCGGGCGCTTCAAAAATATCGGGGAAGCCGGGCTTTACTTCGTCGGCGGGAACATGCGGATTTCCCCGCATCATCAGATGCGTCGCCGGCGGAGGATTGAGCGCCTTGTTGATGCTCATAGCAAATTGGCGACTGGGAAGCGCTCGCTGCTCTTTACGCATGTTTCGCAACTCTTGGCGAAGCGTCGCATAGGCTTCGCTTTGAGCCGGCAACAATTCAGGAATTTGCTTTTCGATTTCTGCCCGCTTCTTCGGGTTACGAGCTTCACGGCGTTGATCTTCCGGCAGTTTCTCGACAACCTGATTGTATATTTCATCGAGCCGACCTTGCATCTCGCCGATCTTTTGGTCAAGCGTATCATGCGCCTGCCGGATCTCTTCGCTGGTAATTTCTCGACGACTGTTCGAGATATCGCCGCGTGTTCCATAAGGTGCGACATCGCGCATGAACGCGACCATTTCGTAGTAGTCGGTCTGCGGAATCGGATCGATCTTATGGTCATGGCAACGAGCGCAATTGATCGTCAGTCCCAACATCGCTTTGCCGGTGGTGTTGACCAAATCGTCGTAATGATCGTACTCGTGTTGCAGGGGATCTGCTGGTTCATCATCCCACACGCCCAATCGATAGTAACCGGTGGCGATGATGGTCTCAGGGGTCGGATTGGGAAGCTCGTCTCCGGCCAACTGCTCCAGCAAAAACTGATCGTACGGTTTATCCTCGTTGAACGAGCGAATCACATAATCGCGATATTTCCACGCGTCAGGCTTGTCGCCATCGCGCTCGAAACTGTTCGTTTCGGCGAAACGCACCAGATCAAGCCAGTGGCGCCCCCATCGCTCGCCATATTGGGGCGAAGCGAGTAAGCGATCGACTAGGTTCTCATACGCCTGCGGCGAATCATCGGCGGCGAACGCTTCGATCTCGTCATAGGTCGGCGGCAGTCCGGTCAAGTCGTAATAAGCGCGGCGAATCAGCGTGCGGCGGTCGGCCGGCGGATTCGGTTGGAGCCCGTTGGTTTCGAGACGCTTCAATACAAAGTTATCGATCGGGTTAGCGACCAGGTCGGCGTGCTGCACTTCGGGCGGAGTTTGCGGTTCTGGCTTTTCAAAGGCCCAATGCTTTTTCCAATTGGCTCCTTCTTTGATCCATTGACGCAGCAGCGCTACTTCAGCGGACTTCAGCGGCTTTCCCTCGGGCGGCATGCGTTCGAACTCGTCGGTGGCAAGCACGCGGCGCAGCAGTTCGCTCTCTTCTGGTTTGCCGGGGACGATTGCGGCTAGTCCAGAATCGGCCTCGGCGAGCGCGCCTTCACGCGTGTCGACGTGCAGTCCTGATTCGACATCGCCGGGGCCATGACACGAGTAACATCGTTTGGCCAGCAGCGGCTGTATATCGCGAGCGTAGTCAACTTCTTCCTGAGCGTAGCTAGCGCTGCATAGCGTCAGCAAACCGATCAGTGGGAAAGCGAGTTGGTGGATAAAACGACTCAATTCGAGGCTCCAGGAACGTCGCACGGGACGCATTCGAGGCAGGATGGTGATCACTCGGTAGGCACGAAATCATCAGAAAAGGGAAAGAACGATTCCGTCATGGTCTAATTCTTTCTCTTTTGAGGGTTCGTTTCAATGAGTTTTCGAAACGAGTAATTGAGAAGTTTTGCAGGCTTGACCGGCCTGTTGGAACAGAAATCTTGAAAAAAGGGGATAATCGACCCCAAAAAAGGGTTATCTGGGTCGTAAATGGATTGCGTGTGGCTGTTGGCCTGGGTCATAATTGGCAGATTGGGTTGCTCGCCACTGTTCATTCTTGAGAACTGTTACGCTCTATGCAACGTCGTCGCGTCATGCTGATTGTCGAAACGTCGCTGGTCTACGGCCGCGAGGTTTTACGGGGAATTAACCGCTACGTCGTGGCGAATGAGCCGTGGTCGATTTATGTCGACCTGCGGGAACTGGTTGTCCGGCCCCCCGCATGGCTGGAAAAATGGGAGGGAGACGGCATCATCACGCGGTCGACTACGCCCAGTCTGGCTGAGAAGCTTCGCGCTTTGAAGATTCCGACCGTCGATCTGACGGACATTTATGGGAATCAGGGTTTGCCGCAGATTGGGACCAATCATGAAGCAGTCGGCAAAATGGGGGCGCAGCACCTTCTGGAGAGGGGGTTTCGCCATTTTGCCTTTTGTGGATTCACTGGACACAACTGGTCGGCACGTCGGCAAGAGGGCTTTAAAGCGGTTGTCACCAAAGCCGGCTTCGACTTTCATCAGTATCAATCTCCCTGGGACACGACCACGGCATTGACCTGGGATGAGCAACAAAGCCAGATTGTCCGTTGGTTAGAGTCGCTGCCGCGGCCGACCGGCATCATGGCTTGTAACGACATGCGGGGCCAGCACGTGCTGGATGCATGTCGACGGATCAGCGTCGCCGTGCCGGAAGAGATTGCGGTGATCGGCGTCGATAATGACGAGCTGGTTTGCGATCTCTGCGATCCGCCGCTCTCCAGCATCATGCCGAACCCGCAGCGGATCGGGTACGAAGCAGCGTCGATGCTGGACGCGCTAATGCGCGGCGAACAGCCGAAGCAAATGAACAAGCTGATCGAACCAATCGGCGTGGTCACTCGGCAATCGACCGATGTTTTGGCGATTGATGATCCGTTGGTTGCATCGGCAGTTAAATATATCCGCCAACATGCATGCGATGGCATTTCGGTTGAAGAAGTGTTGAAACAGGTTCCGGTCTCACGCTCCATTTTGGAACGTCGCTTTCGCAAATATATCGGTCGTTCACCACAGTCCGACATTCGCGCTGTGCAACTCAAACGCGTACGGCAGTTACTGCGTGAAACCGATCTGCCGCTAGAACGCATCGCGACGCTCGCCGGTTACGATCATCCTGAATACATGAGCGTTGTCTTTAAACGCGAACTGGGACAAACCCCTGGCCAATATCGGACGCAAAACGTCAAAGGGGCGTCGCGGCGTTTCCGGTAATGTGCGAAGATTCTCGTGCCGGAATCACTAGAGGAGCATCGCCCATGTCGAGCCAACCGCTGCGGATCACCATCTGGAATGAGTTTGTCCACGAGCAATCCAATCCCGAAGTCGCCAAGCTTTATCCCGATGGCATTCATGCGGCAATCGCTGCGTTTCTGCGAGAAAAATTAGGAGACTCCGCTCAGGTCAGTACGGCGATCTTGGGTGAGCCTGAGCATGGTCTAACCGCCGAAAAGTTGGCCGCGACCGATGTGCTGTATTGGTGGGGACATGCAGCCCACAACGACGTCAGCGACGAAGTGGTTGATCGTGTGCAGCAGCGCGTGTTGGAAGGGATGGGCCTTGTCGCGCTCCACTCAGCACATGACTCCAAGATCTTCAAGCGGTTGCTCGGTACACGCTGCAGTCTGCGGTGGCGTGAAGTCGGAGAGCGCGAACGATTGTGGATCACCGCGCCGGGACATCCAATTGTCAGCGGTCTGCCAAATGAGTACTTCGAGTTGCCGCATGCCGAGATGTATGGCGAATACTTTGACATCCCGCAGCCAGATGATGTGATCTTTATCAGCTGGTTTGAAGGAGGCGAAGTCTTCCGCAGCGGATGCACTTTCACCCGCGGCGCCGGCAAAATCTTTTACTTCCGCCCAGGGCACGAAACGTACCCTATCTACTACGACGCGAACATCCAACAAGTGCTGACCAACGCGGCGCTGTGGGCACGGCCCAGCGGCGTGACCTATGCAGGCGAGTGTCGCAATCCGCAGGAATCGCTAAGCCCCATCGAGAAGCGGGATTAGGATCGCGCACCCAAAGTGAGCGTCCCCGCTTACTATCGAATTGCGATTTTACGACCGTCAATTGTGACTCGGCCGGCGGCAAACGCTTGTAGGACCTGCGGGTAAAGTTCGCACTCAACTTCAAACACGCGAGCAGCGAGCGACGCAGCGTCATCATCCGGCAGCACCGGTATCGATTGCTGAGCGACGACTGGTCCATGATCGTAGTGATTGTCGACCAGGTGAACGGTGCACCCGCTCAGTTTTACGCCGTAGTCGAGCGCGGCCTGATGGACCTTGGCGCCGTAAAAGCCAGCGCCGCAGAACGAAGGGACTAGCGATGGGTGAATGTTAATCACGCGATTTTCAAAATCATCGGGGATCAATAGATGCTTCAAAAATCCCCCCATCACCACCAGATCAACATCGGCGGCGCGACACGCGTCGAAGACCGCCGTACTAAACGCTTCGCTCGAGTCTTGCGCGTTCCAGTCGACGATCGTCGAGGGTATATCGGCGTCTGTCGCGTATTGCAAACCTTTCGCTTTGCTCGTGCTCGATACTACAATCGCAATTTTGATCCACAGTTGCTCCGCGGCGATCTTTTCGATCAGGTTGCGCAGAGTAGTGCCGCCGCCTGAGATCAGTACGGCGATGCGCAAGGGGTTTTCTGCGGAATGAGTTGAACCGTTCACGCGTTAAACCTTCTTCACAAACAGCTGCGCTGCAAAATCGCCGATCTCGCACTCGATGGGCGCGACGCCGGCTAGTGCTTTCAACAAAAGCTGATTCCCCAGCGTTTCACCGGTGATGTAGTCGCTGTTCTCGGTCAGCGCCGCCGAGAGTTCCGCCGCATCGGTGTGGACGCCGATTTCGATGCGATCCGTATAGGCCAAGTCCAGCGCTTTGCGTTGATCTTGGATCAAGCGAACCAGGTCTTTGCAGTAACCTTCTCGCAGCAGTTCGGGCGTCAACTCTTTGTTGAGCACAACGACGCACATCTTGCCTTGCGCGGCGGCCCAGCCGGGCTTCGCATGCAGGCGAACCTGGATATCTTCGCTATCAAGTTCGATCGACTCTCCGGTGAGCTGGAGCAGGATCTTGCCGCTTGATTCTAGTTGCGATAACAGTTCGCCGCCGTCTGCTTTGGCGAGCGCACCTTTCACCTGCGGCAACAATTTGCCGATTTTCGGGCCGAGTCGCTTGAGGTTTGGTTGCACCTGATAGTCGATGTACTTTTGACCTTCCTGCGTGAACTGAACCTCTTTGACGTTTAACTCTTCACGGATCAAGCCGCCATGCGACTCGAGCCAGTCTTGATGCGTCGCATCGCCCAGCACTACTTCGACCAGCGACAACGGCTGGCGAACCTTCAGCTTCTCATCCATGCGAGCCTTGCGACCGAGCGACGAGATCTCGCGGATCAAGTTCATCCGAGTCGAAAGTTGCAGATCGATCGCGGTTTCGTCTGCTACCGGGAAATCGCACAAGTGGACGCTTTCGGTAGCGCGAGCGCCGAAAACGCCGGCCAAGCTGCGCCATAATCCTTCGGCCAAAAACGGCGTGAACGGCGCGATCAGTTTGCAGGTGGTGATCAAACACTCGTACAGCGTCCAATAAGCGTCTAGCTTCTCAGGCGACTGTTTATCGCCGCTCCAGAAACGATCGCGACTACGGCGGACATACCAATTGCTAAGCGCGTCGACAAAGCTGGTCAATGCTCCGCAGGCGGCATAATTGTCGTAGGCGTCCATCCGTTCGGTCACGGTGGCGACGGCGACATTCAATTCGCTCAGCACCCAGCGATCGAGCTCGCTGCGCTCGGCGGCTGCGCGATAACCTTTGGCGCCGGCAAGGTCAGCGGCCGACAGTTGTCCTGCTTGTCCGGTCAACGCTTGCTCGGGCTGGAAGCCGTCGATGTTGGCGTAGATCGTGAAGAAGCTGTAGACATTCCAAAGCCGCAACAGAAACTCGGGGATACTGTCTTTGATCGATTGTTCGTTGTAGCGGATTGATGTCCACGGCGGCTGATTGGCGAACAAGTACCAGCGGAGAGCGTCGGCGCCGTACTTGTCGAAGATCTCGTTCGGCTCGCGATAGTTCTTCTTGCTTTTCGACATCTTCTTGCCGTCTTCGCCCAGCATCAGGCCGAGGACGATGCAGTTCTTAAACGGGTGCGGATACTCATGCTGCACCGTTTGACCGTCGCCACCTTGGCCGAACAGCAACGTGCTGATCGCCAATTGGCTATAGAACCAGCCGCGGGTCTGATCGATCGCTTCGCTGATAAAGTCAGCCGGAAACTGCTCGGCAAACCGATCGGCGTTTTGATGCGGATACCCCCACTGCGCAAACGGCATCGCGCCGGAATCAAACCAGCAGTCGATCACTTCGGTGACACGCTGCATCTTGGCGCCGGCGGCGAACGGCGAATCGTAGGTGATCGCGTCGATGTACGGCTTATGGATCTTCAGGTCGTCGACCAGTTCAGGATTTTTTTCTTTGGCCGCTGCCCAAACTTCAAAGCCGGTGGCGCCAGGTTTGGCTTCCAATTCGGCATAGCTGGCGACCGCTTCGGCTTGACCCGTTTCTTCGCAAACCCAGATCGGCAGCGGAGTCCCCCAATAACGTTCGCGCGAGAGCGCCCAGTCGACGTTGGATTCTAGGAAGTTGCCAAATCGCCCATCGCGGATATGGTCGGGCATCCAATTGATCTGCTGGTTGTTGGCCAGCATTTCGTCTTTGAACTGGGTTGTGCGAACGAACCAGCTTTTTCGTGGGTACTGAATCAACGGATCTTCGTCAGCGCGCCAGCAGAACGGGTACTCGTGCAGATATTGATCCAGCAAAAAGAGGAGTCCCCGCGTTTTCAACTCGTGGGCGATGTCTTTGTCGGCTTCTTTGACCCAGCGACCTTTATAATCGGGGGCTTCGTCGGTGAACTTGCCGTCGGGACCAACAGCGCAGATCAAATCGGGCCCCTCGCCGGGGGCAAAGCGATCTTGCTCGGCTTTCAAAACGTCGTAGTCAACTTCGCCAAACGCCGGCGCTTGATGGACCACACCGGTTCCGCTGTCGGTTGTTACAAAGTCGGCCGCGACCACGCGCCATGCAACATGTTGTTTGGTCTTTGGATTGTCGACCAGCGTCCCCTGCGTATTGCCGAGAGTTTTGTAGTAGTAGTCAAACGGCGGTAAATAGCGTTTGCCCAGTAGTGCCGAACCTTGGCAAGTCGCGATTGTTTTCCAGGTCTTCTTCGTTTTGGTCGCCAGCGGTTCGACCAGCGCGGTCGCGACGATCAAATGTTCGCCGGTTTCTTCATCTTCGACGGTCGAGTATTCCAGTTCTGGATGGACCGCCGCAAACTGGTTGCTCGGCAGTGTCCAAGGGGTTGTTGTCCAGACTAGCAGCGCCGTCTTCGGATCTTCGACCAGCGGAAAGCGGACGTAGACGCTGGGATCGGCGACTTCACGATAGCCTTGGCCGACTTCGCCACTGGAAAGGGCGGTTCCTCCTTGGGCCCACCACCAGACGATTTTGTGCCCTTGGTAAAGCAGGCCGCGATCGTAGAAATTCTTCAGCGCCCACCAGACGCTTTCGACATAGCTTTGATGGTAGGTAACGTAGGCTTCGTCCAGTTTCAGCCAAAAGCCGAGACGCTCGGTCAGGCGTTCCCACTCTTGCATATAGCGCCAAACGCTGGCCTGGCATTTGTGGATGAACGGCTCGACGCCGAAGTTTTCGATCTCTTCTTTGGAGTGGATCCCCATCTCTTTGCAGACTTCGACTTCGACCGGCAGCCCGTGCGTGTCCCAGCCTGCTTTGCGCTCGCAGTAAAATCCCTTCATCGTGCGATAGCGGGGGAAGACGTCTTTGATCGCGCGAGTTAGGCAGTGCCCGGGATGCGGCATGCCGTTAGCGGTTGGGGGCCCTTCATAGAAGACAAATTTGGGGCCATCCCGGCGTGCGTCGAGCGACTTTTCATAGATCTTTTGCGACTTCCAGAAATCCAGAACTTCGGTTTCCAGTTGGGGGAACTGCACGTTTTGTTGGTTTTCAGGAAACATGTCGCAGTATTCGGTTTAAAGTCATGCAATCGAACGACTTGGGAAAGAACGTCCCAAGCAAACCAGCGATTTTCCTCTAGAAGGGCCAAAAATGGAATGCCCCCGCCGGAAAGGAGATCCGCCGAGGGCATTGGAGGGTGATGACTGCAGTGTGGTTCGCGCGGCTATATCGACTATTCAGCCGCTAGATCAACGCAGACCAGCTCTTTGTCATTCCTCAGGTAAGCCGATTGGTTGGCGTAGGCGGGATGGCTCCAGACTACATCGCGGCCGAACGCGTTATTAGTGGGTTCCAGAATGTGGGCGCGGTTGATTTCGGTATAACCTTCAGGCGTTAGGTCAGCAAAAATCAGGTCGCCAGTTTCGCTGGCCAGGATATAGCGATTGCCTTCTTTCCCTAGCTTTACCAGAAAGGCGGTCGCATGCTTGGGGCGTCGCTCAGGCGAAGTCGGCTGTTGAGTTTCCCAGAGACGTTCGCCATCTTCGACGGTAGCAGCCATCAGTGCGCCGCTGATTCCGTCGACGCCGTAGATCGTCTTTTCGGTCATGATCGGCGGAGCATTGGCGGTCGCGATCGAAGATTTGCCCGATCCGCGCCACAGGACTTCGGCGCCGGGTTCTGCGGTTAGCTTTAGCATCACGCTGGTGTCAGAGTAACCGCCGGCGAACAACTTGTCGCCGACCAACCGCGGCGGCGAAATCGACATCGCGTACGACGGTTCGAGCGGAACCGTCCAATAAACTTCGCCTGTCGCCGGGTTTAGGCTATTGAGGGACAATGGATGCCAGATCAGCAGTTGCTTTTTGCCACCAAATTCGATCATGGTCGGTGGGCAATAGCCTTGCGATGTGGAAGAGAGTGCACGCCAAACTTCTTTGCCACTATTTTTATCGAATGCGACAGCGATTGAACCTTCGCCCCCCACTAGGCAATAGAGAAGATCACCGTCCACCAGCGGTGCGGCCGAATAGCCCCAGAACGGTGCGTCGCACTTGTACTCGGTACGTAGATCTTTTTTCCAGACGACCGAACCATCTTCGGCGTCCAAGCAGATCAAGTCACCTTCGGCGCCGAGGGTATAAACTTTGTTGCCGTCGACAGTGGGCGTTGCTCGGGGGCCGGCGCCATAGCTGATGCTGTAATTGCGGGGATATTCATATTTCCAAACTTCTTTGCCGTTGGCGGCGTCCAAGCAGAGGACACGCTCGACGCCGGACAACACGTCAGGTCCCCCCGCATTGTTGGTGATGTCGCCTGACTTCTTGATGTAGTCAGTCAGATAGACTCGGCCATTAGAGACTGCTGGTCCAGAGTAGCCATAGCTGACCGGCGCGCGCCATTTGATTTTGGCGCCAGAGCTCGGAAATTGTTGAGCGACGCCGCTTTCACGCCAAATGCTGTCGCGCTGGGGACCGAGCCATTGCGGCCAATCGGCAGCCGAAGTGGGGGCGACGGCCAAGGCCAGCAGCAATAACGAAGCGGACCGAATCATGAGCAAGTTCCTGCGTCTGGAGGGGGGAAATAGGAAAGCGTGTCAGCGGCGCCTGCGAGCGCGTTTCTGTTTAAGATGTCGCCGACGGGCAAAACGTCACACGAAGTTTGAGCAGGAATTGGAGCAGCTATGACCTGATACGCAATGATTATCAGGCGAATTATGTTTTTCCGTTGATTGTCAGCCGCTGATACGCTCGTTGCGAATCAGCGCTATTGCCCGTAAAATAAGAGGTTTTGACGCGCAGCGTTCCCCCTTACTTCTGATCAGAGGATGCCCGCCTAATGCGATATTTGCCTGTCTGGCTCGCCGTTCTGTTGCTGGTATTTACTACCGGATGCCCTACGTCTGAGCCGCAGACCCCTGCCAAGGTGGAGCCTGAGCAGGTCGAGCCGGATGACGCCGCAGCGGTTGCAGCCCTCGAAGAATTGGGTGGCCGGCTGACCAAGGATGATCGGGGAGTGGTCACCGTCGCCGATCTGTCGGTCTCTTCGTTCAGCGATGAGCAGCTGGAACCGCTCTCGAAATTGAAGCATGTCAAAATCTTGAAGGTCTACGGCGCCGACGTCACCGACAAGACGATCGACAATCTCTTGCAGATGAAAGACCTGCGCGACTTTAGCGCCGCGAACACCGCGATCACGGACGCTGGAATCGAAAAGCTAGTAGCGCTCAATGAGCTCTCTGGATTGCAGCTGCGCCGGACCAATATCAGCAACAAGTCGCTGGAATACATGCTGGCGTTGCCCAAACTGCGTTATCTTGACCTGCGTTATGACGACGTCAACGACGCTGGCATGGAAACCGTCGCCAAGATGCCCAACATGGAAGTCTTGCGTTTGGAAGGGGCGATCGTCGGCGATGACGGCTTGGCTCACCTGACGGGGCTGTCGAAGCTGAAGTTTTTGAATGTTCGCGGCACCAATGTTACCGACGCTGGTTTCAAATCAATTGCGAATCTGACCAATCTAGAGACTCTAGAGACCAACGGCACCGCGCTGACGACGGAAGGAATGGAGCATCTGGCCCCGCTAACCAAAATGAAAAGTTTGGAACTGATGCGAGCCCAGATCAAGGACGATGGTTTTGTCCACTTGAAGGATATGAAGCAGTTAAACCATCTGATGCTACGCCAGACGCGCGTTGCTGGGCCGGGGATAGAACACCTGGTCGGGATCGATACGCTCAAATCGCTGGATGTTAGCGAAACGCCGTTTGGCGACGAAGGATTGGTGCACGTGGGCAAGCTCAAAAATCTTGAGTCATTAAATCTTTGGTTCACCAAAGTAAGTCCCGAGGGATTGCCGCACATCAAAGACCTGACAAACATGAAGACGCTGATCCTGGACTATCAAGGGATCACCGACGATTCGCTGGAAAATTTGGTCGGCATGCAAAAGCTGCAAACGCTTTCGCTGAAAGATAATGACATGGTCACCAACGAGGCGATCAAGTATCTGAAGCAACTCAAAGGGCTCAAGAAGATCTCGATCACCTTCACGCAGATCGACAGCAGCGGCGTCGCCGAACTGAAAAAAGCGATCCCCGGTCTAGAAGTCGAACTGTAATCCTAAAGTCGGCCGTGCCTGCCCTACGATTTACATGCGATGAAACAAACAGAGCGAGCTTTCCTAAATGGAAAGACTCGCTCTGTTTTTAGGCGTACGGCGAATTGTCGTGAATTAAAGGATCGAAACGCCGGCCGGGAAGGGGCACGGCGCTGTATCGAGAAATCGACCGCCGTTGTCGTACCAGCCTTGTTTGGTGTAGCGGCACCAGGTGAGGTCCATTAAAAAACTGGCCGTATAACCCCCCTGCGTTTCGATGGTTACGATAACGCGGCGATGCGGAATCGGCTGCTGGTGATAGAAATCCATTCCCCGCTCGGTCAGTGTCTTACCGACGACAACGACGGTTTGTTCTACCAACGGTTGCCCAGCGCGATCCACCGGCGTGATGTAAAGCAAATTGGGAAAGGGATAGCGCTGATCGCGCCGACGATCGGCATAGGCGAGTCTTGCCCCTTTGCCCGCAGCGCCGATGAGTGATCGGACCTGGACGCGCACTTCATTCTCGTGCTCATTCAAATTGACCTTGAGCGGCGCCGCTGTGAACGCATTGGTAGACAAATCGGAAGTCGATAGGTCCATTGTTGTTTTGAATCTCCACAATGCTTGCGAACCACCGCACAACCTGCCCATTCGTTTGTGTAGCGACTCGCCTTGGATGACATATCAGCAGATCGTCCACGCCCGACAAGCCCAGTTGGATGGCCCGCGAGCGCGCAGCGGAAGGGAGTTGGCTGGGAGAAATTAGAGGAAGAGTCGAAGTAGGAAGACGAGTAACAATCCTCGGCACGCAGTGTGATCGGCGTCGGATTGTCGAAATCGCCGCGTAAGGCGGCGGTTGTTTGCTATTTGCGATCGGCGATAGGTAAAGCCTACAGGTCAATGAATAGGTCGGAACTAGCCGGTAAGCAAATAACGAATGCTGATATTTTTACGTTGCCTCAGGTGATCGTAACAATCGTTGCAATCGGGCCGATGCGCGCCAATCGTCGTGGAATTCGATCTCGGCAGTCGCCAACACGCGCTCGGCTTCGTCGGTGCTGCCCGTTTTGACCAGCGACTTGAGCCAGGCTTCATAGACTTCATAGCGAAGTTGTTGTTGGTTCTGCGGATCATCCAGCACTGCAACTTCCAAAGCGCTCGAAAACTCTCCCTGCTCAAGAGTCGAGCGAACTCGCAAGATCCGAATATGGCGGCGATTCGCCAAGAGCGGGCCGTAGGAAGGCGCTGCGAGCGCCACTTCCTCCAGCAGGCGTTCGGCTTGATCGTACTTCGCTTGTTGCGCCAGTTCGACGGCCCAATTGTTTTTGGCGGCGAGCAAGTTTTGCTCGGCGGCGGCGTCGCTCTTGTCGAGGGCCAGCGTTTGATTCAATAGGTCAATCGCCGCCGCAAACTGGCGCTGCTCCAATTGGTCAACAGCGCGATTGTAGTACAGCTTGGCGATCAGTGCTTGACGCGACAACGGACCCGCGGCTGGGCCGGCTTCGATGCCAGGCGCACCGCGGCGCATCGCCTCGGATAACTCGAACCACTCTGGGCAGGTTGACTCAATGTCGATCGGCTGGGCGGCGGCGATGCGGCACCAGACGTGCCCTTCGATTTGCAGCGGCAAGACTGGCAAATCTAGCGAATCGGCAAGAGCGACATACAAAATGGTGCCGCTGACGCAGTTGTAGTCGCCGCCGGCGAGGGCGCTAGAAATGGCGGACGATTTGGCGTCAAAGCGTCCGGTGAGAACTTCGCGATGGAGCGCGTGAAAGAGCCAAATAGCGCGATCTTCTAACAGCAGTTCGGTCCAGTCGTGCGGACGCTGTTGCTTGATCTCGGCACGCAGCATTTCAAACCGAGCGACCACTTCTGCAGAGTTCGCTGGACTGGCATCGGGATCTGCTTCGGCCGCTGCTGCGATCAGCGCGCGCCCCATGTCCAGGGCCGGCGGAGCAGGGCGAAACGCGGCGCTAGCAATCGAACCACAGACGATCAGCAGCAGGAGTGAAAATATGCGCATCACGAATGCCAGGCAGGGGAGGGAAGGGAGCGTCCTACCCAACTATGCGATGCAAAATCACCACGCGCGGCCGCTGGTGTCCTCTTTTCGCAACCTTTTCGCTTACGCAATCCGGGCGAGCCGCATGTCCGCTACAAACCGCAGACTTGCAAGTGCTACGGCAGCGTGTGTCCCATTTTGTCGCGTTTGGTCGCGAGATACTTCTCGTTGTACTCGTTGACCGGCGACACCATCGGCACCTGATCGACCACTTCTAGGTCAAATCCGCCGTAGATGAACGCGTCGGTCTTCTTCGGGTTGTTGGTCAGCAGGCGAATCTGGCGCAGACCGATATCCTTCAGAATTTGAATTCCGATGCCGTAGTCACGCATGTCAGCTTTGAAACCAAGCGCATGATTCGCTTCGACCGTGTCGAGCCCGTGGTCTTGCAGGCCATAAGCGCGAATCTTTTGCGTTAGCCCGATCCCACGGCCTTCTTGCGGCAGATAAACGAGTGCTCCATGTCCCTCTTTGCTGATCGTTTCTAGCGCCAGCTGCAGTTGGTCGCCGCAATCACAGCGGAGCGAACTGATCAGGTCGCCCGTGAAACAGCTCGAGTGGAGCCGAACCAGAGGCTTGTCATGTTTTTCAGGCTCACCGAAGATCAACACAACCGGTTCTTGCGACTCGTAGGCGACCGAGTAGACAATGATTTGGAACTTGCCATATTTGGTTGGCAATTCGGCTTCGGCCGCCCGCGTGACCAGTTTTTCGTTGACTCTGCGGTGAGCGATCAGTTGTTCAATCGAAATGATTTCTAACTTGAACCTCTCGGCCAGCACAAGCAACTGATCTCGATTGGCTCGATCGCCTGATTCATCCAGGATTTCGCACAATACGCCGGCTGGGCGGAGTCCGGCCATGCGAGCCAGATCGACCGAGGCTTCGGTATGTCCGGCGCGGCGCAACACGCCCCCTTCTTTGGCGAGCAGGGGATAGACATGTCCAGGCCGCACAAAATCGTCGACCGTCGTCAGTGGATCGGCCAGCGCCAGGATTGTATCGGAGCGTTCTTTGGCGGTGATGCCGGTTTTGCTGGTGCGATGATCGACCGGGGTATTAAATGAGGTTTGCAGCGGTGCGTTGTTTGTCTCGACGATCGGGTGTAGATCGAGCCGTTGACAAACATCCGGCAAAATGGGGGCGCACAGCATTCCACGGCCATGTGTGATCATAAAATTGACCGCTTCCGGCGTGATTTTCTCGGCCGCGCAGACAAAATCTCCCTCATTTTCGCGGTCTTCCGCATCCACGACGATCACAATTTCGCCTCGGCTGATCGCGTCGACCGCCGATTGAACCGATGAAAAACGATGGGACACGCTAGTTACCTGAATGTTGAAATCGTCAAAGAGTCTCGGGCTACGGCAATTGCTGCGCCTCGATAATATGCGATGCCTGCGGCGCAACACCGTTACGTCAACGCTTGCCTGCGGTTAATAATAACGGCAGGCGAACGTCACCTGTGCATTATAGGCGAATCGCTGGAACAGGGAGTCAGGCAGTATGAATCGATGGCAGATGGCTGCGATTTTGGTGGGGATGAGCCTAATTTTTGGCAAAATCGCCCATGCTCAGCAGCCCGTTAAGATTATCACCGATGTCGTTTACGCTTCCCCTGGGGGGGAGGATTTAAAAGTTGATCTTTATCTGCCTACCGGTGACGGTCCGTATCCCGGCGTTTTGATGGTTCACGGTGGAGCATGGTTGGCTGGCGATCGCAGCCGGATGGCGATTCATGCGTTGCAGTTAGCCCGCAGCGGCTACTGCGTCGCTTCAATCGGCTATCGGCTGGCGCCGGCTCACAAGTTTCCAGCACAGTTACAAGATTGCCGCTCTGCGCTTGCATGGCTCCGTGCTCACTCCGCAGAATATCACATCGACCCCCAGCAGATTGTCGGCTACGGCTACTCGGCCGGCGCCCATCTGGTTTGTTTAACCGCCCTTACCGCGACAGATCCGGCACAAGGGCTAAGTGCGGTTGTCGCCGGGGGAACGCCGTGTGATTTTACGCTGGAACCGCTTGCCAGCGCCCGCCTGGCTTATTTTTTGGGGGGGACCCGTGCGGCGCTGCCGGATGTCTATCGTTCGGCGTCGCCGGCTCAGTTTATCTCGTCGAAGGCGCCGCCGATGTTCTTTTTTCATGGGACCGCCGATAGCCTCGTTCCCTTGGCGGACGTCAAAGCCATGTGCATCGCTCTGGATCAAGCCGGTTGCGACGCGCGGTTGTGCGAATTGGACCATGCGACCCACATCGGTTCGTTCATGAGTCCCCAGGCTCGACAAGAAGCAGTAAAATTTCTGAATGAAGTGCTGCAGACGACTGTGGCCGCTGACCCATAACGTATTTGCGCGGCCGACCGATCTATGACGCAAACTCCGCTGCTGCCGAGCGAAGAGTACATCGAACAAGCTTTTTTCTTCCAATCGATGCGCGAAAAGATCGAGCAGAACGCACCATTGCAAGAGATATTGCAGGGGGTGCGAGAAGAAGTCTTAGCGACCACCAAGTTGCCGATGGCGATCGATTTTCTGCTGGCCGAACTGCGACATTTGGGGCTGTTTCACGCGGGAATGCAGCGACTATCGCACTATTTCGCTCCGTTTCAAACGTTCCTGATCGCTGCTGCCGAAGATGAGCGGGGCCGCTTCGACTTTCGGATTGCGCTGGAGATCTTGAAACTAGAGGCCGAGTTTCGAGCGGCCGAAGCGACGCCGGCAGCGATGTTTGTCTATCAGTTTGAAGTCCTCTGTCGACATCGTTTAAAGTACGATCCCGGGCTCGAAGCGATGGCCGGGGATCCGATTTTTGACGAAAACTGGCGCAACTTTCTGCAAGCACTGCGGCGGCGAATCGGATTGATCGATCTGGCCGATCTGATTTATGTGCGGAGCGACTACTACATCGAGCAGCAGTCGCGCCGCCGTAAAGCCGATATGCCGGACGAGCCCCCGATCTTTGGTTCGCGTGAAGGCCGGATCGCCCTAGCAAACCGGAAGAAAGATCCCTTATTGCTGTTCTCGGCGCTCCAGCGGCAGCTTAAATACCCGTCGGTGCCGAAGCCGAAAAAGCAGGTCGAATCCGCGGATCTTGTCCACAGTCTTGCGCAGCGGATGAATGCAGTCGAACAACGTCTGAAATTGCTCGAAGAAGATCAAAAGGGTGGGTTCGATTTGAGCAAGTTCTATGGCCATCCAGACGATAAAAATAAACCACGCGGCCGCGGATTGGATGATTAATTTGTGTTAACATGGGATTAGATGGGGGTATTCTGCTATTACGAGGCAGCGTCCCGCGTGTTAAACTGCTCGCCAGAAGTGAGGATTCATCCCTTTTTCTTCGACTAACGAGTGATTGGATATTGCCTTGAGGACAGAGCTCTATCCTGGCAGGGGATCGCGTCATGCCAAGCGGCTTTGACAGGGCGAATCACTATGGTCAAGTTTCTGCGATCGGTCGCCACCGGTTCGGTGACGCAACGTCATCCCGACGTATTTCCGATGCTTCCGATCGACCCATTGCAGTTGCTGCTGGGGTTGGTGCGAGATGAAGCACATGGTTCGCTGCTACCACACAATTGCAACGTCGCGACCACGATCAAAAAAATGGCGATCGGGGACGATCGACAGTTACTTGGGGTCGACTTCAACGGTCAGGCAGTGGGAAGGACCACCGCCGTCCAAAAAGTTGCATGAGGAGAGCAATGGTTAAGCAGATCGAGTGAACTTTCGCGCGACTGCGTTGCTCCTATCTTTTGCTTCTGAATGCAAAGCGCGGAATAATTTGTGAAGAGGACAACCCACAGGCATAGCGGCAAGGCGAACCATGTCCACGGAATTTGAAAGCGAAACGGACCAGGCCAAAGCAGTTCTAAAAATCGCAGAAGCGACAGTCCGCTTTTGCGGAGATTCTGGCGACGGGATGCAGCTTGCCGGAACTCAGTTGACCAACACTTCGGCGCTGGCTGGCAACGACGTGGCGACCTTCCCTGACTTTCCGGCGGAGATCCGTGCTCCGCGCGGTACGTTGGCTGGGGTCTCTGGGTTTCAGGTTCATTTTGCTTCGACTGATATTTACACTCCTGGCGAAACGGTCGACGCGCTGGTCGCGATGAATCCCGCTGCACTCAAAACCAACATTTCCGATCTCAAGCCAGGCGGCGTATTGATCGCCAACTCCGACGCGTTTGACAAAAAGTCGTTGGATCAGGCAGGCTACAAAGAGAATCCGCTCGACGACGACTCGCTCGAATCGTTTCAGCTGTTTCAGGTTCCGATGACCGACATAACGCGCCGCGCTGTCGACGGATTGGATCTGAGCCAAAAAGAAGCCGATCGTTGCCGCAATTTTTTTGCAATGGGACTCGCGTTTTGGTTGTATGGAAGATCGCTAGAACCGACGCGGCGGTTTATTAACGCCAAGTTCAAAAAACTGCCAAACATCGCCGAAGCGAACCATCGGGCGCTCGCCGCCGGTCGCAACTACGGCGAAACAACCGACGCTTTTGTCAGCTCGTTTTCGGTTGAGAAAGCAAAGTTGCCCGCCGGCACGTATCGCAATATGACCGGCAATCAGGCGTTGGCCTGGGGTTTGATGACGGCGGCCAAGTTGAGCGGTAAAGACTTGTTTCTCGGCTCTTATCCAATCACGCCGGCCAGTGATATTTTGCACGAGCTGAGCCGCTACAAAAACTTTGGGGTCCGCACCTTTCAGGCCGAAGATGAGATTGCCGCGATTTGCTCGGCGATCGGCGCCGCCTACTCGGGTCACATGGCTCTCACCACATCCAGCGGACCAGGCATCGCGCTCAAAGGTGAAGCGATGGGGCTGGCGGTGATGCTAGAGTTGCCGCTGCTAGTCGTCGATGTCCAGCGCGGCGGTCCCAGCACTGGACTGCCAACCAAGACAGAACAAGCCGACTTGTTGCAGGTAATGTACGGCCGCAACGGCGAATGCCCCATGCCGATTATCTCGGCTCGCAGTCCGGCTGATTGTTTTGACGTCGCGATCGAAGCCTGGCGCATCGCCGCGCGATTCATGACGCCGGTAATGATCCTCAGCGATGGCTATTTGGCGAACGGTTCTGAACCATGGCGCATTGTCAACTTCTCGGATTTGCAACCGATCCCCATCACGCATCCCACCGCGCCGACCAATGGTGAGCCGTTCATGGCCTATGGTCGTGACGAGCTACTCGCTCGACCTTGGGCGATCCCCGGCACGCCTGGCCTGATGCATCGTGTCGGCGGGTTAGAAAAAGCGGATGGAACCGGCAACGTCAGCTACGATCCACTGAATCACCAACACATGATTAACACCCGAGCGCAAAAGGTGGCCAACGTCGCCCAAGTGATCGGCGATCAAGAGGTGATGGGAGAAACGACCGGCGACTTGCTGGTCCTCAGCTGGGGCGGACCCTACGGATCGTGTCGCACGGCCGTCACGCGACTGCAAGCCCAAGGACACAAGGTGAGCCATGCTCATCTCCGCTGGCTCAATCCGTTTCCGGCCAACCTGGGTGAGATCCTGCGGGGGTTCAAGAAGGTGCTGATTCCAGAACTAAACATGGGGCAACTCTCGTTACTGATTCGCAACCAGTTTTTGATAGAGACCATCGGCCTGAACAAAGTCCAAGGGAAACCATTCCAGGTTGCCGAGATCATCGACAAAGCAGAATCGCTGTTGCCGTAAGCAGGCTTGGTTTCGTGGAAAGCGCTCCCTCACAATACATCGCAGAGAACAGACAAGGAATTAATAGCATGGCTTCCGTCGAACTACCGGTGCTCAAGCCTGGCGATTTCGGCAGCGATCAGGATGTTCGCTGGTGCCCTGGTTGCGGCGACTATTCGATCCTCGCCCAAATGAAAAAAGTGATGGCCACGCTGGGTTGGCCGCGCGAAAAGACGGTTTTCGTTTCCGGCATCGGTTGCAGCAGTCGTTTTCCGTACTATATGAATACGTACGGCATGCACAGCATCCATGGGCGTGCGCCAGCATTTGCGACCGGCATCAAGAGCTGCCGTCCGGATCTCAACGTGTTTGTGATCACAGGCGACGGTGATGCACTAAGCATCGGCGGCAACCACTTTATGCATGTGCTGCGCCGTAACGTCAATTTGAATATTATCTTGTTCAATAACCGGATTTACGGGCTAACCAAAGGGCAATACTCGCCGACGTCGGAACTTGGAAAGATCACCAAAAGTACCCCGATGGGGGCAATCGACAACCCGATGAATCCGCTTTCGCTGGCGATTGGCTGCGAAGCGACCTTCGTCGCGCGTTCGATTGACGTCCACATCAAGCATTTGGCCGATACGCTTAAGAGAGCGGCCGAACATCCCGGCGTCTCGTTTGTTGAGGTCTACCAAAATTGCAATGTGTTCAATGACGGCGCCTACAAATACGCGACCGATAAGACGGTGAAAGCCGATAATATTATTGAAATTGAGCACGGCAAGCCGTTGATTTTCGGTAAAAATAGAGACAAAGGAATTCGCCTGAACGGGATGCATCCCGAAGTGGTCGAACTCGGCAAAGGGATCACCGAGGATGACCTCTTGTTTCATGATGAGATGGCGCAGCAGCCGACGCTCGCTTATCTGCTGAGCCGGATGCGATATCCAGATTTCCCAGAGCCGATCGGCGTGTTGCGCTGTGTCGATGCTCCCCGATATGATGAACTTTTAAACGCTCAGGTGGCTCAAGCACGCGCCGATAAAGGAGAAGGGGACTTGGATAAGCTCTTTCGCTCTGGCGATACCTGGACGGTAGAATAGATAATGCGGAATCGAATAAGATTTGTCAGTCTCGCGGCGCAACTACCCCTGAAGGGGAGGGTGAGTTTGCAGCCTGCGGAAATTCACTCTCTACGGAGTCGGCTTTGAAAACCAGCGGCGAAACTTCATCTCGGCGTGATACGATCGCAAAATTGGCGATGAAAACGCCGCTGACATCCTCCCCGGACGCCTCGCTCGGGGATGTATTGTCGGTCTTATCAACCAATGTTCTGGGTGCGGTCGTCATCACCGACGACGATCACCGCCCTATCGGCATCTTCAGCGAGCGGGACGCACTGCTCAAGTTAGGTCCCGACTATCGCGATCATCTTAAGACGCCGATTTCGCAATTCATGACGCTCAATCCGCAAACCATCAACAAGGACACGTCGATTACCTATGCCGTGCACCAGATGGATGTGGGGCACTATCGTCACTTGCCGGTGATCGACGACGACGGCCGTGTCAAAGCGGTGGTCTCGATTCGCGACTTGTTGCGGTATTTGGCCAATCGGCTAGCAGAAGTAGAAGCGCAGGACTAATTCTCGCTTAAAGACGAGGCGTATCAACCGCTCGCCGAGATGTGGAATCATCCGGCCCACAGAGGGTTGAGCGATTTACCGCTCGGCAAGCGGAAAGCTGTCGCAGAGATGTTTTGAGATGCTTCCGAGCGAGTCGATAATTGGATAAGCGACATCCTGCCAACGGCTTATTTCGCGTCTGCTAGAGTTTGCTCAAGATCAGTTTTTAGGGATCGCATGTAGGCGCGCCACTCAGCGTCGAGGGCCTGTTTGTCTTTGCCAAAGACGCGGTCAAACACCTTTTGCAATTCCGCAGGCTTGGCATGGCTTGCCTTGGGAAGCTTGCCTAGTTCACGATAGTAAACGACCAGCTTTTCAAAATGCTTTTCCATTAAGAAGTGGGTAAACGCCCAGGCTTGGCCATAGGCGTGCAGGGTCGAGTAATTATTGGCCGCACGCGTAAAGATCTGATCGGAAGCGATAAAGTCGATGTTGGAGATGCTCCGCAGCGGAGCAAGTTCTCGGTACCAGCCCAGGCGTTCTGCGTTCACGGCGCCGATGCCGCTCCAGGCCGCTTGCTTAGGAGATTCAAAGTAGGTGGCCAGCCCTTCCGCGACCCAGATCGGTATCGGCGAATCGGCCGGCATCAGACCGGTGTTTCCCGCCAATTGATGCGTCGCTTCGTGGCTGACGACTTCGATGTCGAGATTCTCTCGCTTCACGTCAATCAACAGGCTCAGCGTATCGGCAAAGCGGATCACATCGGCCATCCCAGGGATCTTGCGGCGGACGATCTCGTTGCGCTGGGCCTGAATGGTCCTGTTCAGCAGATTGAGCGCTTCAAACGATTCGTCGGTTCCTTGGTCGTAGAAGACGGCTATATTGTCGACGCGATCGTAGAACCCTGCCGCTGACGCTAGTTCGGGACCGATGATATTGACAAACTGCAGGTACTCTTTGTGCTCGGCGAAGAGCAACACCATCAGCAGCTTGTCGGGCACGTCTAGTTCGACTCCTTCTAGGCAAAACTTCATCATGAAGCTTTCATAGACCGTTTCTAGCAACTCTAGACGCTCTTCGGCTCGCGTCATTTCGGTTCGTTCGTCTTTTTTGTTGGAAGTATCATGCAGCAAGAGAAAATGCTTACTTCGCACAAATTTCATGTCTGCCCGGTCGCGAGTGAAATCCCGCATCTGCTTTTCTTGGGCCGGATCGATCGGAACCGGCTTGTCGATCGCCAGCTTTTGTTCGACCAGTCGCTTTACGCGGTAGTCCGTGGGATCAATTTCCCAGGCCGCTTTGCAGGCTTGGTAAAAAAGGTCCAGCTTGCCGATCCGAAGCGCACTGCGGGCCGCATCGAGACAGCCATCCAGATCGCCTGCTGCTTTGGCCGTATTTAACTTGTTCGTGGTCAACGACTGAACGGTGCGGACCTTGTAGATCTTTACGTCCGCGGCATTCATGTACAGATTGCCGAATGTCTGATGCCGAAACGTGACATTCGCCCCGGGATTGACGGTCGCGCGGCCTTGCAGAATAAAGACCAACGTTGTGCCGGGAACGTGATACAGCACAAGGTCTGCAACGGCTTGCGATCCGCAAACCAATCCTAGAATCAGTCCCAAAAGGCTTCGTAAAATCATCACGACCTGACGTAGTAAAAAGTGCGGCGGGTGGTGTGGCCTCACCCGGATTATGCCCGGGAATTCCGATCAGAGCAAAACAGTTTTGGGAGATTCATGAAATTGCAACCGACCGGCGCCTCTACAATCCAACGACGACATTGACGCATCTTTGAACGCGGGGGCCGGATATGCCAGCGGCGCCGATCCTCCCAGCAACGCGGCTTGTAGCGACTCGCTAGCTGAATAGCATCCTTTTGCTTGTCGCGCTCCGATAAACAGAAAAGGAAACCGGGATTTCTCGCATCGGCGGTCGGTATGAAGGAGTAACACCTATGTGGCGGTCGTTTTTCTTAGCAGTTGGAATCACGCTGATCATTGTCGGCGTCGAATGCTTGGTGGTGGATACCGCCAGCATGATTAGCGAAGGGGGCTCACGTAGCGTTACTCCGCCGCCTTGGGCTCCCTGGAGCATGATTTCGACCGGCGCAGTGGTCATCCTCTATTCGTTCTCGATACCGAAGCGGATGAACACGTAATCGTGTGTGGCTGCCGAGCAAGGCTCGGCGTTGGCGCAGCAAAACGGCTTCGACCATCAATATTATCTTGCGGGCATCGCAAGACCGGACTCTGAGCAAGCGGCGAAGTCCTGGCGTGAAAGTACTTTGCCACTCCATGTTAGTGGGGGGCTAGAATCGCGGAATCAAAGAGTTAGGCGCCAAAAGGGTCAGGTCTCTTCTCCACCGTGGAGAAGAGACCTGACCCTTTTGATGCGCCTGCTGCCAATTTGGCACGAATGGGCGATTACCAGAGGATCAGCGGCCAGTCGCCGAAACTTCAAAATCTATAACTGCTTTGCAGTAGGCAAGTTAGCCAAGTTCTCGACACTTTGGCACGGCGGTTGCTTTAGTGTATGCGTCGCTTTGACTGGTCTGCCATTCTAGACGTTGGCTGACTCCGCAGAGTGACCAGAACGAGACAATTCATCCCCATCCGCTGATCGATTCCTGTGGCAATTCGGCCCAGGCGACAGCGAGAGTCGTTGATTCCACAAGAGGAGGATTCCAAACGTGGCGAAACAGATGGTTTTTGGCGACGAAGCGCGCCAACCGCTACTAGACGGCGTAACAAAGCTGGCCCGCGCTGTGAAAAGCACGCTGGGCCCGCGCGGCCGCAATGCAGTATTGGACAAAGGTTGGGGTTCGCCGAAGGTAACCAAGGACGGCGTCAGCGTCGCTGAGGATATCGATCTGGATGATCCTTACGAAAACCTGGCTTGCCAATTGGTCAAAGAAGCCGCCAGCAAGACGAATGACGTCGCCGGTGACGGAACTACCACCGCCACAGTCTTGGCCGAAGCGATTTATCGCGAAGGTTTGAAGATGCTGGCCGCTGGCGCTGACGCGATGGCCCTATCACGCGGCATCGCCAAAGCGGTAGACGCCGTTAGCGATGCGGTCCAGAAGATGGCCGTTAAGATCAACGAGAAGAGCAAGAAAGAGATTGAACAAGTCGCAACGATCGCTGGAAACAACGATCCGGCGATTGGCAAAGTCTTGGCCGAAGCCTTCTTGAAGGTCGGCAAAGATGGCGTGATCACCGTCGAAGAAGGTCGCGGCAACGAAACGACCGTCGAAGTGGTCGAAGGGATGCAGTTTGATCGCGGCTATCTCTCGCCGCACTTCGTGACCGACGAAGACGCCCAAACCGTCGAACTGAGTGACGCATACGTTTTGGTCTTTGAAGAAAAGATCTCGTCCGCCAAAAAGCTGGTTCCGATTTTGGAAGCGGTTAGCAAGGCCAACAAGCCGCTGCTAATTCTGGCCGAAGATATCGAAGGGGAAGCTCTAGCGACCTTGGTGGTCAATAAGCTTCGCGGCATTCTCAGCGTTTGTGCCGTCAAAGCCCCCGGCTACGGCGATCGTCGCAAAGCGATGCTGGGCGATATTGCGGTTCTCACCGGTGCGACCCCGGTCTTCAAGGATCTCGGCATTGATCTAGAGAGCGTCAAGCTGTCAGATCTGGGCCGCACCAAGAAGGTCAAGATCTCATCGGGCAACACGATCTTTGTCGGCGGCGCCGGCAAAAAGCCAGAGATTGAAGGACGCGTCGATCAGATTCGTCGTGAGATCGAAGCGACCGATAGCGAATATGATCGCGAGAAATTGCAAGAACGTCTCGCCAAATTGGCCGGTGGCGTCGCCCAGATCAACTGTGGTGCGATCACTGAAACCGAGATGAAAGAACGCAAGGATCTGTTGGTTGACGCCAAGAGCGCTACCCAGGCCGCGCTGCAGGAAGGTATCGTTCCTGGCGGCGGCGTCGCTTTGCTGCGTGCCGAAAAGTCCTTGAAGAAACTGGGCTTGGAAGGGGACGAAAAGCTGGGCGCTGACATCATCGCCAAAGTGCTGGAATATCCGCTTCGCACGATTGCGGAAAACGCCGGCGTCGAAGGTTCGGTTGTCGTCAACCGCGTTCGTCAGCAGAAGAAGCCGAACGAAGGTTACAACGCTGACACCGGAGCCTACGAAGACCTGGTCGAAGCCGGTGTGATTGATCCTGCCAAAGTGGTTCGCACTGCATTGTTCAATGCCGCGAGCGTTGCTTCGCTGTTGCTGACCACCGACTCGCTGATCACCGAAATTCCTTCGGATGACGATGCGGGCGGCGACCATGATCATCACGATCACGGCGGCATGGGAGGAATGGGCGGCATGGGCGGCATGGGCGGCATGGGAATGCCGGGCATGATGTAAGCCGATTCGGTTTACTCTTCTGGATACCGCTTCTAACAAATTCAAAAAAACATAGACGAAGGATAGACGCATATGGCCAAGAAACTGAAGATTCGCACGCTGGATGACCGCGTCGTCGTGCAACCGCTGGACGCCGAAGAAACAACCGCTGGCGGCATCGTGCTGCCGGGTTCGGCTCAAGAAAAACCGCAACGCGGCACCGTGTTAGCGGTGGGCCCCGGCAAGCTGATGGATAGCGGCGCCCGCGCTGAACTGTCGGTCGCGATCGGCGACGAAGTGATTTACGGCAAGTACGGCGGCAGTGACATCGAAATCGACGGCGAGGAATACAAGATCCTCCGCGAGAGCGAAATTCTCGCCAAGGTCGTCAACGACTAGTCGCCCGTCAGGGAGTTAGTCTTTCTGAATCATTCCATATAAGGACATTCAAGCGTGGCGAAACAACTGCTTTTCGACGATCATGCCCGCAGCAAAATGCTCAAGGGGATCGACAAGCTGGCCGACGCCGTCGCGGTGACGATGGGGCCGACTGGTCGTAACGTCATCATCAACAAGTCGTTCGGCGGCCCAACCGTAACGAAGGACGGCGTGACCGTCTCGAAAGAAATTGAGCTCGAAGATCGCTTCGAGAACATGGGCGCCAAATTGGTCAACGAAGTCGCCAGCAAGACGTCTGACGTCGCTGGTGACGGTACGACCACGGCGACCGTGCTGGCTCGTGCGATCTTCAAAGAAGGTATCCGCAACATCGTCGCCGGCAGCAACCCGGCCGCGATTCGTCGTGGTATCGAGAAAGCTGTCGCCGCCGCCGAGGCGCAACTGCTGGCGACCGCCAAGCCGGTCAAAGGCAAAGAAGAAGTGGCCCACGTCGGCGCGATCAGCGCCAACAATGACCACGCGATCGGCAATTTGCTGGCCGAAGCGCTGTACCGCGTCGGCAAAGATGGCGTGATCACCGTCGAAGAAGGCAAGACCCGCGAAACGACCGTTGAGTACGTCGAGGGCATGCAGTTCGACAAGGGTTACGTTTCGCCTTACTTCATCTCGAATCCGGCTGAAATGGATTGCGAGATGGAGAATGCGTATATTTTGCTGTTCGAGAAAAAGATCAGCAGCATTCGTGACCTGGTTCCGATTTTGGAACAAGTCAGCGGCACCGGCAAACCGCTGTTGATCGTCGCCGAAGACGTCGATGGCGAAGCGTTGACCGCACTCGTCGTCAACAAACTGCGCGGCGTGCTGAACGTCTGTGCGGTCAAAGCCCCCGGCTTTGGCGATCGCCGCAAAGCGATGCTGGCCGACATGGCGATTTTGACCGGCGCAACGGTCATCAGCGAAGACCTGGGCGTGACGCTCGATAAGGTTCAGCTGGCCCAACTGGGTAAGGCCAAGCGGATCACCGTCACCAAGGACAATACCACGTTGGTCCAAGGGGGGGGTGACAAGTCGGCGCTGGAGCAACGTATCGCTCAGCTGAAGAAGCAGATCGAAGACACCGAAAGCGAATACGACAAAGAGAAGTACCAGGAACGCCTGGCGAAACTCTCTGGCGGCGTCGCGGTGATCGCGGTCGGAGCCGAAACCGAAGCGGAAATGAAGCAGACCAAAGCTCGCGTCGAAGACGCATTGCATGCGACGCGTGCGGCTCTGGAAGAAGGCATTCTCCCAGGCGGCGGCGTGGCGCTGGTTCGCTGCAAAGAAGCGGTCGAAAAGGCTCGTTCCTCGGCCAAGGGTGACGAGAAAATCGGCGTCAACATCATTCTGAGCGTCCTGTCCGCTCCGATGAAGCAAATCGCCGACAACGCCGGCATCGACGGCGCTGTGGTTGTTGACGAAGTGATGCAAAAGGGCGCCAACATTGGCTACGACGCTCATAGCGGACAGTACTGCGATATGCTGAAAGCCGGCATCATTGACCCGGCCAAGGTTGTCCGTACTGCGCTGTCGAACGCCGCTAGCATCGCTGGTCTGTTATTGACCACCGAAGCGATGGTGACCAACTTTGATAAGGAAGATAAGAATACCCGCGTCGAAGGCGTCATTCGCTAAGCTCGACGTCGGATCTTCCCGATGGAAAAGGAAGCGGACTACCGGTGTCCGTTTCCTGTTTTAAAAACAGGAATGGGCTGCTTTCCCTCGAAGAAGGCAGCCCATTTTGTTGACTATGCTTCGGACTGAGGACATGGCCGTAAAAACGGATTACTACGAGGTTCTCGGCGTTGCGCGAACCGCGAACGGCGACGAGATTTCCAAGGCTTATCGCAAGCTGGCGATCAAGTATCATCCCGATAGCCACCCCGACGACGAAAACGCTTCGCTCAAGTTCAAGCAAGCGGCGGAAGCGTACGAGGTGCTAAGCGATGGTGAAAAACGGAGTCGCTATGACCAATATGGGCATGCCGGCGTCGAGGGTGGACATCGTCATTTTTCGGACGCGGAAGATATCTTCGAAGCGTTCGGCGATATCTTTGGCGGAGGAATGTTCGGCGACCTGTTTGGTGGTCGCGGTCGTGCTCGCAGCGGACGTCGCGTCAGCAAAGGCGCCGACGTTAAAGTTCAAGTCACGCTTGATTTGGAAGAAGCGGCGCGAGGCATCGAGAAAACGGTCAGCTTTGATCGTCGTGAAGCGTGCGAAACCTGCAAGGGAAGCGGCGCCGCGGCCGGTTCGCAGCCAGAGCGTTGTTCACGCTGTGGGGGACATGGCCAGGTCGTGCAGCAAGCCGGCATCCTGCGCGTGCAGACGACCTGTCCTTCGTGCGGCGGCGCGGGAGCAAAAATTACCGACCCTTGCCGCAGCTGCCGGGGTCAAGGTTTCCAAAGCCGACGCGTCGAACTAGATGTCAACATTCCGGCCGGCGTCGACGACCAGATGCGTGTGCGACTTAGCGGAGAAGGGCAGCCCAGTCCCAATGGCGGACCCGCCGGAGACTGCTACTGCTTTATCTCGTTGCGGCGGCACAAGCTGTTTGAACGAGACGGCGAGCATTTGATTTTAAAAATGCCGATTAGCTATACCCAAGCGGTTCTCGGCGCCCAGATCGAAGTCCCCACGTTGATTGACGGAGCCCACAATCTAACAATTCCTAAGGGAACGCAATCGGGCGAGGTCTTTAAAGTGCGCGGCCAAGGGATGCCTGATCCGCATGGTCGCGGCAAAGGGGATCTCTATGTGCAAACGTATATCGAAGTGCCCAAAAAATTGGATACGCGGCAGGAAGAGTTGCTGCGTGAACTTGCCGAAATCGAGCATGCGAACGTCAGTCCTCACCGGAAGTCGTTCCTAGAATCGATTCGTGATTACTTGTTTTCCTCCGGCGACGATGACGGCGCCGTGAAAGAAAAATAAACGAAGGATACGAGCCTGTGTCGAAAGAATCTTCTCATTCTTCTCCTGAAGAAAAGCCGCTGAACGTCTTCGATAGTGACGCGCTGCAAGAGGATCTCAGTGCAGTCGACGAAGCGCTGGCCAACGACTCTGTGGATGCCGAAGCAAACAAGCTGCGCGACGATTTGGCCGGAGCCGAACGCCGAATCTTGTTGGCTCAGGCCGATATGGAAAATCTCCGCAAGCGCATGCGGCGCGAAGTGGATGACACAATCAAATATGCCGACGTGCCGTTGATTACCGACCTGTTGCCGGTGATGGACAACCTGAATCGCGCTCTTGATTCGGCCGGTCAATCACCGGAAGCGGCCGGTATTATGGCCGGGGTCAAGATGGTCGCTCAAAGCATGCTGGACGTGCTGTCGCGCCGCGGCTGCAAGACCATCGATGCGCTCGGCCAACCGTTTGACCCGCATTTGCATGACGCCATCTTGCAACAGCCGAGCGAAGAAGTCCCCGCAGGCCACGTGCTGATGGTGACGCAAAACGGCTATCAACTGCATGACCGCGTGATTCGTCCTGCTCAAGTTATTGTTTCGACCGGCAGTCCGGCAGCAGCTGCCGACGAAAGCGTTTAACCCAACCGACTGAACACTAGCCCGCAGCGCCAGCGAGGGAATCCGCTTGGCGGTTCCCAACCGGTTCGAAGTAGCCAGCCGGCTTCCCTCGCTGGCGCTGCGGGCTAGTTTCACGGTATTTAACTAGCTCAAATTCCCCAAGGCGGAAACAATCCCGTTTCCGGATCTGACGATGCCGACTTACGAATACGAGTGCGACGCTTGCCAGCATCAGTTTGAAGAATTTCAGAACCTCAGCGATGCGGTGTTAACCAAGTGCCCAAAGTGCAAGAAGAAGAAGCTGCGCCGCTTGTTCAGCACCGGCGGCGGTTTGATTTTCAAAGGCTCCGGCTTCTACATTACCGACTACCGCAGCGACTCCTACAAGAAGAGCGCCAGCAGCGATTCTTCAAGCAGCAGTTCCTCGTCCAGCGATTCGAGCGGTAGTTCCTCCTCAAGCGAAGCAAAAAGCTCGTCCAAGAGCGAAGCGAAGCCGAAAAGCTCTGGGGGCTCGAAAGGCTCGAAAAAATCAAAGGACTAGTCGTTGTCTTCGTTGGCTTTCCATCGCTACGGCTCACAGAGCCGTGGCACGACAAGCAATTTCGCCCTACAATAGTCCATTATGCGATGCCCAACTTGCGAAACAGAGTTTACTGCGGTGACCAAGGCGATGCCGTTCTGTAGTGAACGGTGTCGTCAGATCGATCTGGGCGTTTGGCTCAACGAAGGTCACTCGATGCCGATCGATATTGAGAAGCGATTTGGCCAACTCTCGGGAGAAATTCCGGACGACGACTACGAGTGACGTTTTAACCGCGACGCATCGGTCCTATAATGCTCCCACGCTCGGTTACACCCCCGATGCGTGAGGAGATCTCGAATGACTGCAGACCGTGAAGTGCTCCGCTCCGTTTCCTGGCGCGATGTCTTCCCCTGGCTCTTATTACTACGCACCTTTGGCTTATCCTTTCAGCTGCGCGTGCTGCTATTGGCGATCGCCGGCGTTTTGCTGGTCGATCTCGGCTGGTGGGGCGCCGCCCAGGTTTTTTTGACGCCGGAAGAACGCCCTCAGAGTGAGGTCGTCCATCCGCACCTGCTGGCGCAGCGATCGGTTGAGCAGGCCGCCGAGGGCAAATTAGGGACGATCCTGCTGATTGCCGATCCGATCCAGGAAGTTTGGGTGCATGCAACGCGTCCTTATCGGTTGTTTTTCTCGGTTCACAATTCGCTCCATAGCATGGCGTACCGCGCCTTTTGTGCACTTTGGGCGACCGCCGTCTGGTCGGTTTTTGGCGGCGCGATCTGTCGAATCGCCGCGTTGTCGCTGACTCGGGACGAACGCTGTGGAATCAAAAACGCGCTGCTGTTTGGGCTTTCGCGATTTCTCTCATTCTTTACGGCGCCGCTATTTCCGCTGCTGGGAGTGTTGGCGTTCGCAATTCCGGCGGTGTTGTTAGGTTTGCTCTCTTACTTGGGCGACGTAGGTTTGCTGATTTCCAGCATCCTCTACTTTCTCGCTTTGATCGGCGGCGTGATGACCGCTGCGTTGTTGATTCCACTGTTGTTTGGCTGGCCGCTGATGTGGGGCGCCATCGCGACCGAAGCGTCCGATTCGTTTGACGCTCTCAGTCGTTCTTACGCCTATGTGACGCAGCGTCCGCTCTATTACGCGTTCTATGCCGCCGTGTCTCTGGCGATTGGTACGTTGGGACTGTTTGTCGCATCGCTGATTGTATTTGTCTCGCTGGGTATGACCGACTGGGCGTTCGCCATCGGATCAGGGGGCGAAAGACTCGGCGACTTGCAACTTGCCGGAATCCAACCGAGCGAGAGACTCTTCCGCCAGGTGACGCCCGGCGTTGGAGTTCCGGTAGCGTTGCCAGAGATTAGCCAAGGTGCAAAGATCATTCATTGCTGGCGCAGCCTGGTTGCTCGGATTATCGACGGCTACGTCTACGGCTTCTTCTTTATCGCGGCGACGGCGATCTATTTGCTGTTGCGGTACGACGTCGATCAGGCCGAGCTCGACGAGGTGACGCTCGAAGGAGAAGTCCGCTTCCCACCGCCGGCCTCTGCGACCGAAGCAGGGGAATCAACTGACGAACCGGGGAATATTGAGTCGACTCCGCCACCGGAAAGCTGAGAGCGAGCCAATCGAAGTGAGAGCCTGCGGTGAGTCCGCCGTCTCTCCAGCTTCCAACCGCTTTGCTCGATCTGCTTTCGGCTTTTCTGCGCTTACTCCCCAAACACCATTCGCATTCCGCTGTGCATTTGTCCATTGGTCATCGTTTGAAAGCCGGCTGACTTGGCGGCGGCTAGGCGGGCGACTTGGACGTGCGGACCATAGGCAATTAGCTGCAGATCGGGCTTCTTGGCCAGCAGCGCGGCTGCCAGATCGGCCAGGGAGGTATCGGTCGTAGAGAGATCGACGACTACTTTGGTGGTCTCGTCGTCCACTGCTGTTGGGCATTGTTCAGGCGAGCCGATAACTTGTAGCGTTACGCCACCCAGCCTGGCCGCTTGTTGGGCCTGGCTAGGAAACATCAGGTCGCGAGTCAGATAGACAATTTTCATGGTGCGCTAAACGGCCGCAGGTCCGCGGGCGACTCCTCCGATTTGAATGGTTTGCTCTACCGGCAGAACAAAGATCTTGCCGTCGCCGATACAGCCATCTTGCCCAGTCCGAGCAACGCTCTCGATGGTCGCTAGCGCCTTCTCGACAAAATCGTCGTTCACGACCAGCTCGATAGAGACCTTACGCAACAATCTGGTTTGATATTCAACGCCGCGAAAGGTGGCCGATTGTCCCCGCTGGCGCCCATAACCTTCGGCGTCGGTCACGGTAAAACGTTCAACCGAAATCTCCTTGAGCGCATCACGCAACGAGTCAAGCTTGGTCGGCTGAATGAGAGCGATGATCATCTTCATCGAAGGTTCTCCTGCGGCGCAAAGTTCTACAGCTATGTAGGATAGCGAATCGCCGAGCGATAGGCGACTGGAGCGGAAAGCGGAGAGCGGATGGGTATAAAAAAAGCCCTCTCCTGGCGGGGAGAGGGCTTTTGCGTGTCGGATTGAAAATCGTCGTCTTACGGCGACGCGAAGATCAGCTGAGAGTTGAGCACCTTGTCGATTCGCGCCTTGGTTTCTAGCAGGTGGGCCTGCGAGTAGGCGTCCAGTTTGACCTTCTTCTTCAAAGTGCCGTCGATCTTCTTCGAGAGATCGTGCAACTGAACATAGGCGATCGTTTGGCAATCTTCCGGAGCGTACGAGTCGCCCAGCGCGATGTTGGACAAGCGGCGGAGATAGTTCCGCTGCAAGCCGCGACGCAGACTGCTGATCGCAGGATCGCTGTTGGTGAACTCGTCGTCCCCTTTCTTGATGCCGTCCAACTCGCTGTAGACCGATTTGGTCAGACGCTGGATCAACTCGGCCGTTGTCATTGCTTCTTCGTCTTCGGCGACCTTCAACTCCGAATCGTGCATCCGGGTCAGAGTGCCTGACGATAGCAACTGCGACAAGACGCGATCTTGCCACATCTCGATGTAGCTGTGGATCGGGAAGTCAGGCCGCGTCGTCGAGGATGATCCCCAGTGATCCCAATGCGATGGGGCCAGTTGGTTGTAGATCGAAGGATCGACTTCATAAGGTTTATCGCTAAAGACCTGCTCTTCGAGCAGAGTCAAAGCTTCACGTTGCTTTTCGATATCGACCGCTTTCATCGGCGGCTCGGCATCTTTGTCTCCCTTGTGGCTTCGGCTGGTGTGGACGCCGCCGACATAGCGAGAAACGAAGAACATCGCCTGACCGTGCGTGCTGAGGAGCACGTTGAACGCACGTCGAGCTTTCGAGTAATCGTCGCCATCTTTCACGACTCGATTGACCAAGTCATCCATCGCTTCTTGAACAACTTTCGACTGACGCTCGGCAAACTTGATCGCGTCTTCGCCAAAGTCAAAGCGGTTTGAGTCCGGATCAGGAGCACTGCTGGTCGTGTCTTCGTCGGTCGAGAAGGTCAAACCTGGTTCGCCGCTACGAGTCGCCAGTTTGTCGAGCTCTTTTTTCTCTCCATCGGTTCCGCCTGAGAATGGGGTATAGCCGTACTCGATCGCCCAGACGTCATACTTGCCCAGCGTCTGCGGGAAGTAGTCGCCTTGCTTCTCACCCTTGGGCGAGATGTTGGCTGGCACATAATCCATCACGCTTGAGACCATGCCGTCCGTCGAGTCTTTGAGATCATTCATCTCTTCCAGCGAGCGGAACTTGCTGGCTTTGAAGTTATGACGCAAGCCGAGGGTATGTCCCACTTCGTGCATCGTGACTTCTTTCAAACCTTGCATAAACAGTTTTTCACGAACTTCTTCACGATCTTCCACCGAGGCTGCGCCTTCGGCGGCGATCAGATTGGCGAAAGCCATTTGGCTGGTCATACCGCGACCCAGCATGCAGGCTGAACTGGGAGCAGCGTTCGACGAGCGGCCCGCAACAACGCCGGTCAGCTTGTCGATTTCGGCCTGACGTTCTGGCCAACCGCCAGTCAACGCGGCAATCCCCTGCGGGTTGATATCTTCAAACGTTTGTTGCCATGAGTTGAGGAACGAAGCGTCAAAGATGATGTCCGCGTCCAGGATCTGACCGTTGTACGGGTTGGTGCGCGATGGCCCCATGGCGAAACCGGCGTCCGAGGTGATCCAGCGGAACGTGTTGTAGTTCACGTCCTCTGGATCCCACGTGTCGTCGTCTTCTTGCTGCAACACGCGAACTGCGTCGATGTAGCCAGCTTTCTCAAAGGCTTTGTTCCACTCGACAATGCCATCGCGAATCGGTTTGCGATACTTGTACGGAACGGTGTTTTCTAGGTAAAAACGAATCGGCTCGGCCGGTTCCGACATCTTCTCGCCCGGCTCCGCTTTCTTCAGGTCCCAGCGATTGATGTAACGGACAAACTGGTCATCTTTTGACTGAGAGAAGTTTTTCACCACTGTCAAAAAGTAGCCAATGCGATCATCCGCCAAGCGAGGCGTATAACCGTTAGAAGGAATCTTGCTGATCGAGTAATGAATATCGATCCCCACGCCGCGGCTATCCGGGACCGAGTCGATGCTCATCCGACCGCTGGTTTGGTAAGTCGCTGCGACTTCCAGCTCGATGTTTTTGGCGAAGCCTTTGACTTCGCTGAAGACCGACTTGCTGGGCGAGAACGATGCGCCCGGCAACACGTCCGAGATCATCGGCAGGTCGCTCATAAAGACCGAGGTGACGTCCACCAGATCGCCGCCGTTGGGCCCTTTTTTGTCGGCTGGCAAGCTAAACAAGACGCTGTCGCCGTAGGCGTGCTTGACGGCGCGGGATTCAGGCTTGTTGCTGTCGGCTTTGAAGCGGACATTTTTGCGCACGATATGGACATTGTCGTCTACCTTGCGGAACTGCCAAATCCAGTCGTCGCCAAAACCCCAGCTAAAGCCTCCATACAGCGGGTACTGACCGATACCACGGCTGATCGAGATCAGCACAATGTACTCGCCGCTGTAGTGCTGCGACGAAAGTTCTAGATACAGACGATTCCCCTTGTAGTGCATGGGGATTAAACCGTCGACCTTTTTGAAGTCCTTCAAAATGCGGGTATGTTCTGGCGCACTCGACGAACTTCCACCGCTTTCCTCACCGCCTGAAGGACCGCCGGTGGTCGCCATGACTTTGTCAGCATTCTCATTCGATTTGGCCGTTTCGGCGGCCGCGTCTTTAGCGGCGGCCTCCTCGTCGGCCTGTGCCGACTGCGGACAATAAGCGGACATCAGCCCAGCGGTTATCAAAACCGCAAGAGTTGACCGCAGCAGGGTCGACAGTTTCATTATCATCTTCTCTTTATGCGGGGGAGCTAATTTGTTGGGGGGCAGACGTAGCGACAAGCTGCGAAGTGAAAAGGCGTGTCCGCCGCATGAGGAATATCAGGGTGCTAAAATATACCCCATTTTCACACATGGGCGAATTTAGGAAAAGTTATCCGGCAGTTAGATGACAAAAAATGTGCATAATTCCGCGCAGGGGAATTAGAACGAGTAGACCAATTTTTTCAGTAGCGCCATGTTTGACAACCCTGATCAATCTCCGAATTTGTCTAAATCTGGCAGGAATGCTCGTGTCTTCGACCTACTTCCGCGGTTTCCCGAACTTCAGCGACATTCGAGTCAGATCACTTCGCTGGGTTCGGCCGGTGGTTGGAGCGGCGGTGAAATTTGGCGAATCGATTGCGATTGCCGCTCTTACGCCCTCCGTCGATGGCCGGCAGAAACAACTTCGACCCGGCTACGCCTGATTCACTCTCTACAACGTCAGTGGCGCGAATCGAATCTAAAGTTCATTCCTAAACTGTTTACGACGGCAGAGGGGGAATCGTTCATACAAAAAGCTTTCTGTCTCTGGGAATTGGCCGAGTGGATGCCTGGCGAGATCTTGAACGACAAGCAGATACTGCCCCCCCAGCAGGATGCCGTTGCGGCGGCCATCGCCGCGATCCACCGCGTATCGGCCCAAGATTCTTGCTCGTTAGAACCGTCCCCAGGGCTACAGCAACGTTTGGCGATGCTGATGCGCTGGGAAGCGATCGATTTGGCTTCGGTGCGAGACGCGATCGAGCGTCTTGGTTGGCCCGAGTTTGCGGCAATCGCGCAGCAGGCGCTGCAATGGTTCGCCTACGCATCGTCTGGCATTCGGGACGAACTGCACGCAGCGATCGCGACGCCGTTGCCGCTCTCGGCATCTCTCCGCGATATTCATAGAGAACATATTTTCCTGACAGACAATCTGGTGACCGGCGTGATTGATTTTGGCGCCGTTCGAACCGAATCGAGAGCTGGCGATTTGGCTCGTCTGTGCGGTTCGTTGTTTGAGGATGATCGCGATTGCTGGGACGATTTTCTGACGCGGTATGAGCGTCAACTGCCGCTATCTGCCGCAGAACGTCGAGCGATTGCGGTGTTTGATCGATCTGCGGTTTTGTTAACTCCACTGCAATGGATTGAGTGGATTGCACTCGATCGGCGACAATTTCCGCAGCCGGCGGCGGTTGTTTCTCGGCTAGATATCTCTTTACGTCGACTGCAGTTTCTATTGAAATAGAGTGTCTGCTCCGCTGCTAGCGACGGAACTGTCGATTGTTTCACCGACTTGTGGTGGAGCAAATGAAAGGATGAAGGATAGAATAAAGCGTGTCGCGCAACGCCAGTGCGATCCACGTTACCTACCGCTTGCTGAGTTTCCCGCTGTCCATTCACTCACTTCGAGTTTGATTCAAGCATGTCTTCGAAGCTTGTTTTGCGATTGTCGAGTTGCGTTACTCTCCTGGTCTTGGTGATTGCGTCCCACGTGCAGGCGCAAGGCTTTGATCCGTTCGCCGGATTGGAAGGTCTCGATAACGGACTCGCCGGAAGCGATCCCAACTTGATGATGACCGGCAAGTTTGTCATCGATCCTCAAAAACAAGTTGGCCAGATCGAAGTGACCGCTGCGGTCGCCGATGGTTGGTATCTCTATTCGATTACGCAGAAGCCTGGCGGGCCCTTGCCGTCGAAGCTGACGTTGCCGCCAACTGCCAACGTCACCGCGGTGGGCAAGTTCACCACCGATCAAAAGCCCAAAGTGGTTCCTGCTGACAAGATCATTACGGTTCCGCAAGAGAAGCATTATCACTCGGTCACTTGGAAGGCGCCGTTTAAGTGGGCGGACGCAGTTGATCCAAAAACGCTGAAGCTTGATATTCAATACTCGGGACAAGCTTGCTCGGACACCGGAACGTGCGTGCCGCAGCGGACCAGTTTGCAGGCTGCCTACGCCGGTGAGGCCAAACTGGAAGTACCTGCCGATTTCGGCGCCACTTCAAAGACCATGCCTGCGAGTGCCTACAAAGTCACCGGCAAACTGGGCGACTACAAAACGCCGGGCGGGCACTCGATCATCCGCGGCGCCGTCACGCCGTCGATCGTCGAACCAGGGGGCCGCGTGCGGGTCACGCTGACGATCGACGTGACCGAAGACTATCACGTCTACGCCTACGACACCGTCGATCCATTGATCTACAAGCCAACCGTCATGGGGTTGGCGTCAGCGACGCCGTGGAAGATGACGACGCCGAAAACCGATAATCCGATCGTCTCGCACGAGTTGATCCCTGGCGAAGCGCCGCTGAAGTATCACGTTGGCAATACTAGTTGGTCGTTTGAGATCGCTGTCCCCCAAGATACGCCGCCTGGCGATTATCCGATTGTTGGTTTTCTCGGGTATCAGACTTGCACCGAAGCAACTTGTGATCGTCCGCATGGAATTAAGTTTGAAGCGTTGGTGCAAGTGGGAGCTGCGACTGATCCGACCAGTACGCTGCTCGCGTTGAGCGAAGCGCCCTACAGCGCGGCGGCCGAAGCGGCGGCCGGCGGCGAAGTCGAAACTTCGCTTGAAGTGCCGCAACAGCCCGGCGTAGCAGAGGCCGTAGGCGCCGGCACGACCTGGCAAGTAGTGAACTCTGAAAAGATCACCAGCATTTATATGGCGATGTTGTTGGCGCTGGTCGGCGGCGGTTTGTTGAACTTCATGCCGTGCGTGCTGCCGGTGGTTGGTCTGAAGATCATGGCCTTTGCACATCAAGGGGGCGAGCATCGCGCCCGCGTACTGGGATTGAACGCGGTTTATACGCTCGGATTGCTTTCTGTCTTCTGGGCGCTGGCCTTCTTGGCGATTGGCGCCCATGTATTGGGCGAAACGGCTGCCGGCGACAACGCAGCGCAAGGGTGGGGTTCGCAGTTTGGCAATCCTTGGTTTTCGATTCCGCTGCTGAGCTTGGTCTTTGTGATGGCGCTCAGCTTTTTGGGGGTCTGGGAATTGCAAATGCCCGGTTTTATCGGCGGCACGACCGCCGGCGAGTTGACTTCCAAAGAAGGCTATAGCGGTGCGTTCTTCAAAGGGATTTTCACCACCCTGTTGGCGACTCCGTGCAGCGGACCTTTTCTGGGGCCGGTCTTTGGTTTTACGTTGGCGAGTGAGCCGTATGTCACCTTCCTGATCTTCACCTGCATTGGGCTGGGGATGGCCTCTCCCTATCTGGTTGTCGCAGCGTTCCCGTCGTTGATTCGCTTTTTGCCGAAGCCGGGAGCGTGGATGGAGACGTTCAAAAACCTGATGGGCTTTGTGTTGCTGGGAACGGTCGTCTATATGCTGACGATCGTCGATCAAGACTATCTGTTGCCGACTTTGGCGCTGTTGGTCTTTTTAGGGCTGGGTTGTTGGATTTTGCAACTGACGCCGCCGGGGTCTGAGTTTGGCGTCTCGATGAAATATTGGGGCATAGCGCTAACCGTCGCGATCATCGGCGCGTATGGTTCGTTTACGCTCCTGGTCCATGGAGAGACGCAGATCGCTTGGCAGCATGTCACTGAGCCAGAGTTTGCGACGATTGAGCAAGACCTGTTGTCACTGCAAAAGTCAGGGCAAACGGTGATGGTCGACTTTACCGCGACTTGGTGTCCAAACTGCAAGTACAACTTCGCTACGGCGATTGATACGCAGGAAGTCGCGGCGGTGGTGACTCAAAACAACGTCGTCCCCAAGATCATCGACTACACCAATGAGGATCCACCGCTGAAGAAACTGTTAAACGGGCTCGGCTATAACTCGATCCCGATGTTCGCCGTCTTTCCGGCCAATCGGCCCGGCGAAGTCTACGTGCTAAGCGATGTGATCACCAAGCAAGACGTGATCGACCTGTTACAGGATGCCGGGCCATCTAGCAGTGCTGGGCCGGTCTCTGATTCGGCGGCAACCAAGACGGCGATGGCGACGCATTAATTGTCTACCGCAGCTTCGTCTTGGCGCGATGCTCTTTTCACGAAGACTCGATAAGAGCATCGCGCCTGCGAGATTCCGGATCGCCCACCTACAGGCGGCAGTTGGCGATCTGCGTTTCCAGGATCGCAGAAGCGCCAATCGCTTCTAGCTGCTCCATCGCGGATATCACCTCTTTGCGGTGAACCATCACGCGGACGGCGCACCAGCCGGGGGCTTCCAGTGCGTTGACCGTCGGAGAGTTGAAGCCGGGCGTGATCTGTTCGGCTTCGGCCAGTTTTTCACGAGGGATGTTGTATTCGAGCAGCGAGTAGCTGCGTGCGATCACAACCCCTTCCAAGCGACGGACCACGCGATTGGCCATCTCCAACTGGCGCGGCTCTTTGTTTTGAATCAGGATCGTTTCGTAACGACCGATCTCGTCAAAGATGCGCAGTCGGTTGGCGGCTAGCGTGCTGCCGGTTTCGACCAGGTCGACAATCGCGTCGGCGACGCCGAGCGAGATCATCACTTCGACACTGCCTGACAATGTAACCATGTGGGCTTTGGCGCCATGCTGGGCCAGATAGGTTTCGGTCACATGCGGAAAGCTGGTTGCGATCCTGGCGCCGTTTAAGTCGGCGGCCGATTGGATCTTGCTGTCAATCGGCACGCAAACCGCCAAGCGACAACCGCCAACGCCGAGCGCTAGTCGTTCGACAACATCAACTCCGGCTTCGGCGACCAGATCGCTGCCGGTGATCCCCATGTCGATCGCGCCTTCAGCGCACAACACGGGAATGTCGTCAGTGCGCAAAAAGGTGATCTCTACCGGTGCGTCTTTGACCAGCGCAAACAAGCTGCGATCTTGGCGACGGAAGCTGAGACCCGCGTCTTTCAACAGTTCAGTGGCCAGTTCGGCCAGACGTCCCTTACTGGGAACGCCGATGCGAAGATTTTCCATAAAGCGAATCTATCGGGGGTGGGCGGTCGGCCGCGGTTATTGGTCGGCTGTTCGCGACGCTTTTTCATCAATGCCCGAGACGCCAAATCGTCGGGCCAATTCTTGTTCGACTTCGGTCAGCGAAATATTTTGGTGGCTCAGCAACACAAACAGGTGGTAAATCAAATCGCCGGCTTCGTAGATTAGGTGAGCCCTGCCTGCGTCGCCGGGTTCGCTGGCCGCTTCGACCGTTTCGGCCGCTTCTTCCATGATCTTGCCGCCGATTTTGTCGACTCCACCGGCAAATAGCTTGGTGGTGTACGATTTTTCGGGCGGATTGGCCTTACGGTCCTCGATCACCGCCATCAATTGAGCGAGAATGTGGGATTCGTTGGGCACTGCGAGGCTTCACTACTAGCGAGGGGAATGGGCGGCAAAGGCTCCTATTCTAGCTGGGAAGGGGCAATTGCGAAATTGCTCGCCTTGCCGCGATGGCTGGGAACCACTGAATCTTCTTGAAATTTACCCCGTTACCCCCGCTGATGAACGTTTCCGAAGAGGTCGATTTTCTCGATTGTTGGTATTTAACCGGTCCTACGGCCGGCGGTAAATCGGCGATCGGGCTGCATTTAGCGCGGCGAATCGACGCCGAAATCATCTCGCTTGACTCGATGGCACTCTTTCGCGGCATGGATATCGGCACCGCAAAGCCGACACCTGACGAACAGGCCCAAGTCCCGCATCACCTGATCGACGTGCTTGAACCGAGCCAAGACTCAAGCGTCGCCAACTATCTGGATCTGGCTGCCGAAGCCGTGCGTGACATTCGCATTCGCGGCAAACAGGTGCTGTTTGTCGGCGGTACCCCGCTCTATTTAAAAGGTTTGCTCCGCGGGCTTACCTCGGGCCCGGCCCCGGATCTCGAATTTCGTCGGACGGTGGAAGCAGAAGTTGCTGTGGTCGGCGCCGAGGCGCTGCATCTTCGCTTAAAGCAAGTCGATCCCCTTTCAGCCGCGCGAATCAACGCCAAAGACATTCGGCGAATGATCCGAGCTTTAGAGGTTTATAAAGTCACCGGCCTGCCGATCAGTCATCTGCAGAACGACTTTGACGAAGGCCGCGACGCCGCCGATTGCCGCGTCTTCGCCCTCGATTGGCCACGAGCTGAATTACACGAGCGAATCAACCGCCGCGTCGATCAAATGTTCAGCGCCGGTCTGGTCGCCGAAGTCGAACAACTGCTCGCGCTCGACGCGCCGCTCAGCAGCACCGCCTTACAAGCCGTCGGTTATCGCGAAGTGATCGATCATCTGGAAGGCAAATGCACTCTGAACGCGGCGATCGAAAAAGTAAAAGTCCGCACCCGGCAATTCGCCAAACGCCAGTGCACTTGGTTCCGCAGTCTAGCGGAATGCCGAATGGTAACGCTGACCGGCGAGTTGGACCCGCCGCGAATCGCGGCTGAAATCGCCGGCGGATAAGAAAAGCGGAAAGCGGACCGGACTGCATCGTTTTTTTTGCGTGGCAAGATTCTTCCTATTCCGAACGCGCGAGCGAAGGAAATGTGCTGGCATCTAAATGAAGAAGCACGAAAACTGTACATCCTCGCTGGGGATTTTTTCCGAGTTCGAAATTCGTCTCCCCGAGCCGACTGCACAGCGCCGCGTTTTCAATTGTTCCATCCAATGCATCCCCTTCATAATCGCGTATCCTCAGCGTCCAGCCGATTTGCCGTCAATCCACCTCAAAACCCATTCGCGCAGCAAACGTGCCCGGCAACCCTTCTGAAGTTGCCATCCTTAAACAAACGCTCTGCCCAAGTGAAACCCAACGGGGAACTTGGTGGAATGGAAAGTATGGATATATGGTAAGACAATCCTTAGACTTTGTCAGGTCTGACTGGGCAGCTTGGGCTGGTTAGGTGTCTGCTTAAGGTTCTTCGAGGATTTGTGACACGTAGTCCCAATCCAAGCGATATTCGCGAACGAATTCAGTCGGCTTGCAGGCGTACTTATTAATCAAGCGGACCGTCAGTTCGCGTCCCTGCACGTAAGATTGCAAATGAGGGTGGTCGCTCAGGAATCGCGGAAAGACGCGGATCGCCTCGGAGACGACCAGATTCAGCCGGGCATCCGACTGGTCGGTTGACGGTGACGAGGCATACAGCCGCGACGCATCTTTCAAATCGAGGTAGAACATGATCCCCTCGGTGATGATTTTTCCACCGCGCTCAAAAGGTGGTCCAGTCATCGGCCCGATCAACCAGCGGCGAAGTTTCGACCACCAGGTCTCGTAATCATCGGCGACTGGAGACTGGTAAGGATTTGGCGTTTCAACCACAGGCGCTAAGATGTCCCCAAGCTCTGCACGTCCAGAGAAGAACTTTGTTCAGTTACCGCAGGCGTTGTGCCTGTGATTTTGGTCCCCAACAGTTCGCCACGTAATACCTCGTAAGCGAAACGAACGCGATTCTAAGGTTGTCCAGCGGCCCATGCAAAACATTTTTTGCGTCCGCTTTCGTCGATCTAGCGGCAGTTCACAAGTTGCCCGGCTGGATCCCCAGACGAACCGATCCGCTGAGGTATTCAACGCCACCTTCCATCGACAAGCTGTCTGAACTGCAAAGCTCTGACAGGTGGAACTACTTCTGCTCTGGCTGAAATAACCGCGGCAGCATATCGCTTAAATAGTCCTGGTAAACGGCCCACCCGTTTTGCTTGTCGGTCTCATAGAGATCGACAGGGAACCCATATTTGGAGAGCAGTAAGCCGGTTTCAGTGACGTTTGCTTTTAGCTCTGAATTCTTTTGGCAACCGAGTAAGATCAAGCGAATGCCAGACTTCGCCGAGGTGTCAGTTAACGCGCTCTGGAAATGTTCCTCCCAGGGGGATCCCTCTTCATAGGAGATATCGCGGATCCCACCGCCAAGTAGCGCGACATAAGCGAAGTCGTTTAAATCTTGAAGCGCGATGTCCAGGGATTTGTCGCCTGCAATCGCGCGGTTGGCCTGACCGGGGAGAACGCGGTAGTTCTTTTCGACAAAGGGACGGACCTCGTCGTTCAGGAGATTCGCTTCGGTATAGACCGAATCGGGCGGCCGCGACACGACGACAATCATCGGCTGCGTTTGGCCGGCGGCGATCTGGTTATCGAGGATCATGTTGAGCCGACCGATTTCTAGCAAGCTCTTCCCATCGCCCAACAGATACAGGACCGGATAATCGGCGTCCCCTTTCTCGTAGCCCGGCGGCAGGTAGATGTATAAGTGATCGAATCTTTCCTGGAGGGGAATGTAGCGCGTCATAATATCCGCGACCATTCCATGGGGAACGTCACGCAGCTCTAGCAATGTATCGCCGGGGAGCACCAAGGTATTCCAACCTTTTGTGGAGTAGTCCTCCTCGTCGAGATCAAGGCCGGACATCGCGGAACAGGAGAACCGATAGTGATAAACGCCGGGAGGGATGGGGCCGATCGTTTTTTCCCAATGGCCGTTTTCCACGGATTCCATTTTTGTTCCGAGCCCCAAGTTGAAACTTTTGGAATAAAGATCAGGGCTCATCAGACGCACTGCGTATTCGGTCGGGATATAGGCGTGAAACGTCACCATGCGATCGCCGTTGGCGTCTGGTTCACCGATTTCCGGTGGTCGCGATCTTAGGGGGCTTCCGCCAAACTGGGCCGTAGCGTCGCGGACGCCAAGTGAGAACGAAGTGAGTGCGAGCAAGCACAGCAGAAGTCGTTTCATCGTTCAGCTCTGCAGGAAGGCAGGTTGTGATGGAGTAACGCTGTGGTTGATGGTACCCGATGGCGCAGCAAAAGGCCCGCGTTTTGTGGGGGGAAACGCGGGCTTTGAAGTGGTTGATAGTGCTTGGCAGGCACGGCCTGCTTTACTGGGCGGCGGGCGCTATGGGGGCCGGATCGAGCAGGCGTTTGAGTTCGCTGGTTAGCTTGTCGCCGCGAGCATTGAGATTGACGACGTTGCCATTGGGGTCGACCAAGATCGCTTGCGGGATGCCATCAATGCCCAGGTAGGCGACCAACGGGTGTTTCCAGCCGCGTTCGGATTCTTCGACGGGGAACATCGTCTTCCAGGGGAGTTTCATCTCGGCGATGTAGTTTTCAGCGTTTTCTTTGGAATCATCCAGCGAGATCCCCAAGACTTCAAAACCGGCGTCTTTGTACTTCTCGTACATTTCTAGCACGTGCGGCATCTCGGCGCGGCAGGGGCCACACCAAGTGGCGAAGAAGTCGACCAGCACCACCTTGCCGCGATAGGCGGACCAATCCAGTTCGGCGCCGTCCAGCATGGTTCCGCTCAATTCCAGCGGCTTGCCGATGATGGTCAAACGGCGATGGAGACCTTCGACTTTGGGGAGCGATTTTTGGATCTCTGGATCTTCGGAGGCGGAGTTCAATTCGATTGCTTTGGCCAGTATCGCGATCCCTTGGGGACGATTGCTGCCGACAACGTAGGGACCAACCACTTTTGCCGCAATGAGACCAGGAAGCCCCGGCTGGCTCATGTCAATTTTTTGTTGAGTGTCAGCGAGTAATTTATCAACATCCAGCTTACCGCCGGCCCGCGGGGCTTTCACATTCGCGTCAATCATCATGTAGAGGGCGATCTGCACGGTATCGGCGACGCCGCTATTGATCCCTTCAACCAGGGCCGCGTCAAACGCCGCTGTGTCTGCTGCTGTCTTGGTTGCGCCGGCGATTTCTTTGAGCGAAACAATCTTGAAAGTGCTGGCTTTGGAGAGTTGTACGCCGGTCGCGTTAAGATCTTTGAGCTTTTGGCAGGTGACTGCCATCTCACGCATCAGCTTGACGAACTCTGCTTTGTAGTCGTCGCCGGTACCTTTGATACTGCCAAGTTCATTACGCAGCGTGTCAATGTGGGCTGACAACAGCGTCAAATCTGAAGACGCCGCCGGATCAAAGTCGAGCGCGGCTGACGGCTCAACCACCGGCGGCGCATCGGCGGCAAAAAGGGAAGAAGTCGAAATGCCAAAGGGGATCGGGATCGCGAGCAAGCTGACGGCAAAGAGGGAGACGCGTACGCGATCTGTCAGCCGAACCGGAAATAGAGACATAGAAACCTCAAAGTCACTAGGAAAACAAAACGAAGCGCAAGGTTGCATGAGGAAGTGCTGCGACGTTTGTTTCTGGGCACGCTAACCGGGGATTTTCGCGCCAAGTGAAAAGCCCATTCTAGCAAGGCTGCGGAGGTTTCACGGGCTGATAAATCTCCAAAGTGCCGAGAATACGGCAATTTCTGCGCGATTTTTGAGCGTTAATTTTGCTACAGGGGTGCAAGGCTGTAGTTGTAGAAATAAGCGAAAGAAAAAGACAGCAGTGGCGATTAAAGGGGAGCAAGTCGCGGAAGTCGCAAGAAACAAAAAAAGACGCCGCAGGCGGCGTCTTTTCTGAGGTGCGGTTAACTCGGCTGGCTTAGTTGGCCGCTTTCAGTTCGCGGAAGCCGGCGAGGATGTCGCGGTACTTGGTGCGGAAGTCAACGACCATCCAGCCCATGTAAATGTTGAAGCCAAGCGACAGGAACGCGACGATCACCAGCATCCAGTAAGGACGTTCGACCGGTGCGGCGACGATCGTCACTTTTTCTTCGTCAACTTCGCGATCACGAGCAGGGCGATCGCTGGGGGACGACGTTGGTGGGGGCGTCGGCGTGGTGGTCGGGGGAGGCGTTTGCTGAGCCGGCGGTGCTGCGTAAGGGGGCAGCGCTGCGACATAAGGGGAATAAGGAGCAGCGTAACCGGGCTGCGCTGGATAGTACGGATTGGCCTGGGGAGCGTAAGGAGGCGTCGTCACATAGCCGGGTTGTCCATACGGAAACGGCTGCTGCGGATACGGTTGTTGCTGCGGCGGATAGTTGGGGGCTGGCTGTTGCTGGTTCGAAGGCGGAACGATGTTTCCGTTGTTCGGGGTTCCGTTGCCGTTATTTGAGTTGCCGTTGTAGTTTTGCGAGTTCTGGTTTTGCGCCGGGCTGTTAATCGGCGTTAGGCCATTGTTGTACGAGCCGTTGTTGTTGGTCCCGTTATTATTGTTGCCGTTGTTATTGAGATTGCTGTTGGGGATGGCCGAATAGCCTTGGCCGTTGTTGTAATTGCCGGTTTGGCCAGAGTTGTTGCCGCTGTTGGGCGTCGCGTAAGTTTCGCTGAAACGTTGAAAATTGGGATCGTTGGCGCTATTGCCGTTCTGCTGCGACGTCTGCCCATTACTCGTATTGCTGCCGTTGTTGTTTAGCGGCGGCGGAGAGTAAGCGGGATACTGGGTGCTGGGGTTGTTGATGGGGCTGCTGGAGTAACCACCGCTGTTTTGATAGGTAGTTGAAGAACTACTGCTGGAGGGGAGCGGAGTGGTGTTAAACCGACTTGGCGAAGTAGGAGCCACCGGCGTGGTGGTGCTGCCGGGGATTGAAAAGTTGCTGGTGCTGCCGCCGAGCGATGGATTGGCGTCAGCAGCATTGGCCGTGCGCACCGGATTGAGCGGCGTACCGCCGGTTGCGGCTGAATTGGGATAAGTCGGAGCGCCGGTGGCGCTGAGTCCGTTGGAATACCGGGGGCGCGGCGTGTCGGCCAGTGCGTTCAGTGGAGGAGTCGCCGTGGATGCGGTGCTGCTAGTCGGCGCGGGGCTTAGCTCTTGCGCTTCGACCTTGCGCAGTGTGGCGCTCTCTTCGACCGGCGCTTCGTAGGCGGCTTTGGCAACTTCGGGCAATTCACGCGGGAGTTCTTCTTCTCCCATTTGTACGCGAAAACAGCGAATCACCCCGCCGGGGACATCCGGTGGCACAATGCTGTCGATCGGAGTTCCATCGCGCAACATTTTCGCGATCACTTCCGGTTCGATCTGGATGATGTATTGGACGCTCTGCGGGTCATCCTGCGCAGGGCGCCAACCGGTATCGACTCCGACAGCGGCGGTTGCAACTAATAAAACGGCGGCGTACACGTTTCCATCTCCTCGTACGGCACAGGCGTAAAAATGCCGGCATCATCGTAACTAGAATGCCGGAAACAGGAAAGCGACATTTGACAGCAATCCCTGGCCGTTAGGAGGATTTCGCCAAGTTTGGGACAATGGCGTTCTCCGCTTCGCCCATTTTTACGAGCTCGCCTCGCAACATGTTCAGTAATACTTGCATAAATGCGACTAGCATCGGCCCAACCAAGATCCCAATCGGCCCCAGCGCCGAAACGCCCCCCAATACCGATAGCAACGCCAGCAACGGGTGAAGTTTCGACTGGCCGTGCAGCACAAACGGCTTGATGATGTTGTCAACCAGCGAAATAACCGCAATCCCGTAGATTGCCAAGCCTACGCCGGCGCCGATTCTTTCCTCGGCAATGATCAGCCAAACGCTGACCGGCACCCAGACGGAAGCAGCACCCAAGAAAGGGACCATCGCCAGCGTCATGGTCAAAAACATCAAGAGAAAGACAGATTCGAGCCCGCAAAACCAAAATCCAATGCCGGCCAATAGCCCTTGGGCAAGCGCCGATAAGAGAGTCGCAAGGACAACGGCTCGGCTGACGCGACTGAATTCTTCGATCAGTTGCCGCTCGTATTCGTCATCCAGGGGAGAGAGTCGCATCGCGGCGCTGATCAGTGCAGGCCCATCAAAAAAGAAGTAGTACAGACTCAAAATCAAGATTCCCAGCCCCAGAATCAACGCACCGACAAACGAAGCACCGGCGCCGGTGACCGGCAGGACGACCGTTTCGAGCCGATCGATGGCTAACGCTTGGAGTCGGGAAGCTTCGCGATCGCCGGGATTGGCGTACAGCCGAGCGGTCGCCAGCGGTTGGCCGCCGAGATATTCGACGATTTGCCGGCGGAACATCGTTTGGATATCTTCCATCCGAGACGAGAAGATCAGGTCGCCGGGGGTGAGTTGTTCTTTTTTGACCGCATCGATAATTTCGTCCAATTGGGCGTTTACCACATCGATCCCTTCGGACATTGCGCGCCATCTTTGGATGGCGTCGCCGGTGAGCAGCGACACCGGGGCGGCGTCAGCGAGTTGCGCGGCGATGGGTTCGATCTTGCCTGCTCTAGCGTCCGCTATGAGTTGTTCTCGATTCTCGAGATCCGATCCGCGAGCAGTTTCGATTTCTTGAATCGCGGTTTCGCCCAGATCTTGGCGATAGGCGTTCAGGTCGTTGCGAAGTTGCGAAATCAGCGAGATAGCGGCGTCGGCCGAGCGGCCGGTCGGCGGCGTTTCGATCAGGTTGTCCAGTTCTTCTCCCATCCGGTGATAAAGGGGGGCATTGGGGATGGTCAGCCCTAAGCGTTTACGCAGCCGATCAAGGCGCTCTTCGACCTTGGGCTGGTCGTCGCTGCGGACCAGGTCGATTGTTTCTTTGATCGCCATTGAAAAGATGCCGATCATCGGCGCGAGCACGATCAACAGGATGATCAGCGTGGTTGCGCCGGCCGCTAACGCGTTGCGTCCCTTGAATTTCTCGGTAATCCAGTCATGGAGCGGCCGAAAGATGACCACCAGAATGGCCGCCAAAAACATCGGCACCAGGAACATCGACATGACCTGGTAGGTGAAAAAGGCGGCGACTCCGACGATAGCCAAGAGGGCCCAGAACGAAAACATTTTCGGCAAAGACATACGAAGCAGTTCCGTCGTCTAAAGTAATAGGGAGGGGGAAGCCGCGATTCGGACGCATTCTAACAGACGGAATTTCGCTCGCGACGAGCTGCGCTTGTGGCAAAAACCGTTTCTGCACAGAATAAACGCCGATTGTTACCTAAGATTTACCTAATTTGAGTCTGCCGTTGCCTGAGACATCGCCGAATAGTTCGTGGAAAAGCTGGCTCACGCTTGCGGCGAAGATCGTGATCTTTCTGCTGGTGGTCGCCGGGGTTTGGTACAACGTCGCCAAAGCGGTTCAGGATATGCGCACCCACGGCGATACGGTCGGCGCAATCCAATGGCAGTGGATCGTTGCGGCGGGAGTAATTTATGCGTTGGCCTCACTGCCGATGGCGACTTATTGGTACTGCGTGCTGCGAGCGTTGGGACAGCGTCCAACTTTTGGCCGAGCCGTCCGCGCTTTCTTTATTGGGCATTTGGGCAAGTATGTCCCCGGCAAGGCGATGGTCGTTGTCCTGCGTACTAGTCTGGTCCAGGGAGAGCATGTCGAAAAGACGGTGGCGGCGATTTCTGTATTTATTGAAACGCTGACGATGATCGCTGTGGGCGCCGCCTATTCGGGCGTGATTCTGGCGGTTCTGTTTCGTGAGCAAGCACTGTTGATCACGGTCGCGGTGGTCTTGGGGTTGTGCGCCTTTGTGCCGACGTTGCCGCCGATTTTTCGCAAAGTGGTGGTGCTGTTGCGCGTGACCAAGCTCAATCCGCGCTTAGAAGAGCATTTGGAAGGGCTGAACGTTCGGCTGATGCTGATTGGCTGGGGCGCTTATTTTGTGGCGTGGACTTTGATGGGGCTTAGCTATTTGGCGGTGATGCAGGCCATCCCCGGCGCCGTCGCGACGTTGGCGAACCCCTGGGAAGCGCTGCCGCTGTTGATTGCCGCCGTCGGGTTGGCGATGATCGCCGGTTTTGTCTCACTGCTGCCAGGCGGCTTTGGCATTCGTGAGCTGATCCTGATGCAATTGACCGCTCCAGTCTTTGGCCGGCCCATTGCTGTGGTTGCGGCCGTGCTGCTGCGAGTCTCGTGGATGGTGGCGGAAATTGTAATCTCTATTATTCTATATATCTTGCCTTTTGCTGGGTCAGGACGCAAAGCAACCGCTGCTGCCGTCGATGATTCGGTACCCACCCCGCCTATCGCCCGCTGATTTGGGCCATCGCAGTTCGATCAGAAACGAGACTATTGTGCGTCTATCTGCCGTCATCCCCGTCTATAACGAAGCGGACAGTCTGCGTGAATTGCATCGCGAATTGACCGAGGTCGCCATCGCCCAAGGGTATCACCTAGAAATTATCTTTGTGGATGACGGCTCGAGCGACACTTCGTGGGATGTCGAACGCGAGTTGGCCGAAAGCGATCCCAACGTGAAAGCGATTCGGTTTCGCCGTAACTTTGGCAAAGCGGCGGCGCTGGATGCTGGTTTTCGGGCTGCCCGCGGCGACTTGGTGATGACGCTGGACGCCGACTTGCAAGATGATCCGCACGAGATTCCTCGCTTTTTGGAGCAGATCGCGAGCGGGTTGGACGTGGTCAGCGGTTACAAGCAAGTTCGACACGATCCCTGGCACAAAGTCTTGCCTTCGCGGATTTTCAATTGGATGGTCAGCACGCTGACCGGCGTCCATTTGCATGATCATAATTGCGGTATGAAGTGTTATCGCCGCGAGATCTTTGAAGAAGTCCGTTTATACGGCGAACTTCATCGCTTTGTGCCGGTGTTGGCCTCGGCGCGAGGTTGGAAAATTGGCGAGATCGTCATTCAACATCGGGCCCGGCAGCATGGACAATCGAAGTATGGATTTTTCCGGATCTTCAAAGGCTTTCTCGATCTGCTGACGGTCAAGTTTATTACCGGCTTTGGCCAACGTCCGCAGCATCTGCTGGGCGGAATTGGACTCGCTTTTTTCGCGTTTGGCGGACTAGGGATGACGGTCTTGGCGATCTGGTGGTGTCTGTCGCGAATTCCAGCGTTGGGACTGAACCCGCTCAATATTCATGAAACGGCGATGATCTTCTACGTGATCACGGCGCTGCTGTTGGGGACGCAATTTTTGATGGTTGGTTTGCTGGCGGAACTGATCACAGCGCAAAACACACGCGGACAATCACCGTACTCCATCTCGGAGACTGCCGGTTATCTGAAGCACTCTGAGTCGAGCTCGGACCAAAACGTATGACTGACGCGAACCGACAGTTACGCTTAGCGATTTATGCTTTGCTGATCGCCATGAGCGTTGGCACAATCATCGGCCGCATCGGCCAGATGCGCGCTGACCACGGCAAGCATCCCTTTATGAGCGCCAATGATCGCAGCCGCTGGACGACGATTCGGGCATTGGTCGATCACGGCACGTTCGCCATCGATGAGGTAATTGTCGATCGTCGCTGGGATTCGATCGACAAGGTCTATCACGAAGGCGCCGACGGCAAGCGACACTACTATTCCAGCAAGCCGCCGCTGATGGCGGTGATGATGGCCGGCCAGTACTGGGTCATCAAGAACGTGATGGGGCTGTCGCTCGGCAGTTACCCGTTCTATGTCGCGCGGATCATGCTGGTAATTACCAATGTTGGCTTGTTGCTGGTGATGTTCGCGTCGTTGGTTTCGATCGTCGAACGTTATGGCCGCAGCGATTGGGGCAAGATTTTTGTTGTCGCAGCGGCGGCGTTTGGGACTTTTCTGACTACCTTTGCCATTACGCTCAACAATCATCTGATCGCCGCGGTCGCGGCGATGTTGGCGATTGATTTTGCGCTACGGATTTGGATGGATGGGCGCCGCGAGAGTTGGCTCTTTTTTGGCGCTGGGTTGATGGCGGCTTTCTCGGCAGCAAATGACTTGCCGGCGTTTTCGCTCTTCGGTTTGTTGGGTTTGGCGCTGCTGATCAAATCGCCCAGCAAAACGTTGTTGGCCGGCGTGCCGGGCGCGTTGATCGTCGCGGCTGCTGCGTTTGGAACCACCTATTGGGCGCATGGAAGTTGGAAGCCGCCGTACGCACATCGCAGCGATGGACCGGCGATTACGCAATTGCCGGCCGCTGTCGCCGAGGACGCCGCCAACGAGTTAAACGAAGCCAAAATTCCGCCGGCGGTGCGTGAGGCGTTCGCCGCCCAAGGGATCACGCTCTCCGAAACGCCAGAGCTGCAAGTCCGCGAGCCTAGTGATCGTTGGGTGTTAGATGACGCCGAGGTCGATCGACGCTGGGCGCTGCAAAAAGTAGAGGACGGAATCGAAATCCGCTCGTGGGATCGTTGGTACGACTACGCCGACACCTACTGGCGCGACGGTGTAAAGAAGGGAGTCGACCTGGGGCAAGAGTCCCGCGTCACCTACGCATTCCACATGTTGCTCGGGCATCACGGCGTCTTCTCACTGACGCCGATCTGGATCTTATCGCTGATCGGCGGCGTGATGCTGCTGCGCGGCAATGATCGCCAATGGCGCGAAGCGGCGATCTTGGTCGCGACGCTGACGATTGTTTGCATCCTGTTCTATATCTTTCGCCCGTTGAAAGATCGCAACTACGGCGGAGTCTGCTCTGGCTTCCGTTGGCTCTTTTGGTTGATCCCGCTGTGGCTGGTGATGCTGCAGCCAGCGGCCGATTGGTGCGCCGAAAGGAAGTGGGCACGCTGGATCGCGACGATCTTGCTGGCAATCTCGGCGGCTTCGGCGGCCTACCCGGCGCTTAATCCGTGGGTTCATCCTTGGATCTATCGGTATCTGCAGTATCTAGGATGGATTTGAGCTTGGGCAAATGTAGCATTGGCGTTGCCTGAGTTCTTCGGGGAACGCACTTTTTAGAAGCTGAGCTGCATCTAGCCGGAAGAGTAACGCATCTGAAATCCAACTGCTTCAGTTTGCGCGGGGCGATCTCCATCCAGGATATTCGCTTCGACCCAGCCGGCCTTGCGCAGTATTGTCTCGATGTTGGAGTCGAAGAAATTGTGCTGGGCGATGAGTACGATCCCGCCTGGCCGGACCACGCGGATCCATTCCTGGAGTACTTGAATCTGTTCGGCGGAAGATTCGCGAGGCAGAGCATTGGTGGCGAAGATCGCATCAATGCTCCTGTCGCTCAAAGGGATTTTCATCCAATCACTTTGTGCGAATGTGATACGCTGTAGGAGAGATTTCCTGACGCATTGATCCTCCAGGTCGGGTATCCTTTCGAAGTGGTCCGGATTGCCAAGAGAAGCGTAGCTGGCCGACTGCGCGATGTCCCACCGCTCGAACGCATCTCGCGAATAGAGCCGAGGAGAACGCTCAGGTTCGGAGAGCGTGGTGAGGGCAGACCCAGCAATATCCGTCGCCACAACGGCTAGACCGTGATCCGCGAACAGCCAGGGATGCACGCACAGGCCGACTGAGGGTACTAGAACCTTCGACAACTCGAATTCATCGCACCGGGAGGCGAAGCACTCGGCGAGATCTGAGAACCGGAACACGCTATCCCGGAGCGATTTCCAACTGGCCCGCTCCACTAGAAAGCGGTACCGCTCCTCCCAGGGCAGGTGTTTGACCTCGGAGAAAGCCTCTCTGAACGGGCCACGAAACGGGAACGAAACGTCAATGTAGTTGTTCCCGCCCCAGTAGTGCAGTTCGCCATGATTCTCACCGACCGTGGCGAGGAGGGCTTGAAAGGATGGTTCGAGAGCAGGCTCGATTTGGCCGTTGCGATCCTCACACGGACGGCCCAGGACGAAGCGGACCCACACTTGCCGGTGATCGGTATTGACCTCGGCGCTGACTAGATAATCGTTCCCACTCTGCAGTTCGCGGAATGCACACAGAGCACTGTCTAGACAATCGGTCAGACGCTGCGGGTCGGCGATGTCCACAATGGCTGGATCGTCTGGTAGGCCAATCCTCGCGCCGGGTGAGCAGATGGCCTGAACGGATCGCAACAGGTCTTTGATGTCGATCTTCAATGGCGACTCCCGCCGGCGAACGCACGAATTGTCCGCTATGAGGCATGATTTGTTACGCGACAGCCCATGGTCCAAGTTCGTGGCGTTGTGCCACGTCGTCATTGAACACAATCAGAACATTGTCGGACATGCCGAAAAGCTTGTTAGGATCATCGAGGAGCTGGGCAGCTGAAAAATAGATGCTGCGATTGTTATCGAACGTCATTCGAATATCTTGCGGATAGTAAGTCCGATGGGAATTTGGCGACATGCTGTCGGCCACCCATGTCCAATAACTTTCAATACTGACGATTTTGCGCCACAGAAATGGGGTCCATTCTGGAGCATTTGTCACGTCGTAGGAGACGCCCGAATAAACCTCAGCAGACGGGATATCAACGAACACGCCAAGCCCATATTGAAAGAATGTACCATCCCAAGAGATGCAGACAGATCGTCCATTTGCGGCAATAAGCTCGACTCCGAAGTCGAGAAAATGACCGATTTCGGGATGGTGGCGGAAGTACGGGAGGCCATTTTGGTAGTCGACTTCAGAGTAGATAACCCGGTCAATGGTAAAGCCAACCAAGCGGTTTAAATTATCATCAAACTCGGCTCGTGTATTCATCAGATCTTTTAATGTTATAACACCCGAATCGGCGCCATGAACGCATCGGATGGTTATTCCGCTTCGTGGTTTAGATTTGTCATCGGCGTCAGATGGCCATCTTGTAAAACGTAGAGATCGCAGTTGTACAACTTTGCTCGCATCCGATCGATGTCGCTGTGGTTTAAATCGCAGTCTTCAAAAGCAATGCCTACCGAACCTCGCATCTGATTGGCTACGGCTAGTTGGTTTAGTTGCTCCGCATTGGGAATAGCGGTCAACGTTATTCGATATTCCGTGCCGAGTGGCCAGACTGGAATGGATCCGCTGCGGCCGCCAATTTGGGAAACCGCGCTGGAGAGGAGTTTTTCTTTCCACGTGACGTTCCAGTAGTCGACTTTGAGTGCGATGGCAATCAATAAGACCAGGGAGATAACGATTGTTGCAAATCGATTCATCGCATGCTCCAGGTGCGCACCGGTGATGGCCTCAGTCTACTTCTCTTTTTCTTCGCCAGCAAACAACTTGCCCTATTGGGAGACGCCGCGCCTGTGCGTCACTCTGCGCAAGCGAACAGGCGAACCGGTTGGTCCGCCTGTGGCAGATTGTCATCTTAATTTTATCGGGACCAACGTTCATCAAAAAACGCAGGCTTCCGAGTGATCATTTCTTTTTGAATGACGTGAGATCCAGATCGATAGTGTTATGACCATAGTCGATCGTCTTCACGAGTGTGGCCTCAGCGGATTTTGTAAATTGGGGATTCAATTTCACTTTAGGACGGGGGACATTGTCGATGAACTCAGTCGGTTCGACATAAACCCGATACTCTCCGATAGGGATCTCCGTTTTCCCACGGCCGTAGGTAAGCGTGTATTTGCCGTCCGCCGTGACGCCGCCCACTGCTTCGGCAGTTCCGTCGGCCGGTGAGAAATAGACGTAAAAGCCCCCCAAGGGCTCCCCGTCGACTCGTACTGTCCCTTCGACGCTACCAGTGTTTCCGCCCGAACACCCCAGCGAACCTAGCACCAAGAGCCCGGGAATGATCCAGTTAACTTTCATGAAATTCATAATGACGAACCTTTTCTATGACGGCGCAATTCCAGCGAAGTAGGATCGAGCGCGCTTCGCGTTTCGGCGGATAGATAATTTGCGCCGAGCAAGTTTGCGGTCGAGAAATCGGGAAAAACGAGTGCGTGTGGGCAGTGACTAATAGTTCGAGACAACCTGGCCATCCGCACGTTTGCAGAGCGCTGCGAAGACGTTAGGAATATTCATTGTCTCGGTAAAGAACTGGGTGGAACCATCTCCCATAACGACCTGAACGCCGCCGGGATGCAAGCTGGAGACCCCTTTCCCTTGATTCGCGGCGGAACCGAGCGCGTAATGATCACGATTGATTCCGAACGCGGATCGTGCGAGACAGCGACCATTCCCTTGAGTTGAGTTATGATTTTGTCGACCGTTACCTGCCCAAGCGGCGGCAAAGAAGTTCCCGCCATTGGCCGCCGGTCCTCCGTCTCTTTCGCTGATCAGCACCACATTGGATGTGCCATCGGTCATGTCTCGGAACTTCAAATAGCTATTTCCCCAGAACATTCCGAGGCCATCAAAAGGTTTAGGCGGGCTCACCGAAAAATCGGTCACATTCTGTGATCCGTCGCCTGAGATAGCGACGTAATTGGAGGTCCCAACGGCAAAGTGATTGGATTGCCCAAACGTAGCTAAGTTATTCAGATCTGCGGTAACGTCCGAGGGGCAACGATAGCCGCTAATGACCGTTTGTAATAACGCCTTGTCCGCATCGGAGGCGCCGCTTTTGTAGACCTGTGCCAACGGTCGAGGAGAATGAGGCGCCAAAGCGCTGTACAAGTTTTGCTCTTCTATGAACGGAAGGATCGCAACTCCCCATCCGTACGAGGGGCTGGTTGCACCGCTAATTTCGTCCACGATGTAGCCGGCCGGAAAGGCGCCATACGTATCGTGGTAGTTGTGCATCGCCAGGCCAATCTGCTTGAAATTGTTAGAGCATTGCATCCGCCGCGCCGCTTCGCGCGCTTGCTGGACCGCTGGTAGCAGCAAAGCGATCAGCACCCCGATAATGGCGATGACCACAAGTAATTCGACGAGCGTAAAACCTGAATTTTTGGGGCGAAAGTGTGTGCGATTCATGGGAACCCTTCTGATGAGAATGATCGGGCCTAGACGGTGTGGCGTATAGGCAGGAGGGAATAAATACGTTGTACATGGCCAATTTACGGCCTGGAGGAAGTAGGAAAATGGATTTACCTCCCACTCCGCCTGGCGAATAGCGCGGCCAAAGACTTCTTTTGTTGCGTAAACGGACCCAATTCAGAGCCATGTACCGGTAGCGTCCTGTACAGTTACTGCCACACGGGGAGAATATTCTCGGAAAAAAAACAAGTTTTGCGAAGTTTTCCGGAAGATTCGCCAATTCGGTTTAAAATTTCGACACGTCGGCAGTGAATAAAGGTAGCCGCGAGCTTCACTGGATCGGATGCAATGCAGTGGGCCCGCCGCAGACGAAGACTCCGCAACCGTCGTTTCTTGACGTTTGCTTTTGCAGGAAGGATCGGAGCAGTGACAGAAAATAGTCGCAGACTGGCGGAAACCATGGGCCAGGGACAGCCGGTCGATGCATCCCGTTTCTTGCAGCTTTTTTTGGGGCACGAACGCCAGTTGCGATATTACTTGCATCAATTGCTGCCGGATCGGAACGATGTCGACGAGGTGATGCAGAACGTCAGTATCGTGCTATGGACGAAGTTCAGCGAATTGGAGCAGGAAGAGGGCTTCATTAAATGGGCCTATGTGATCGCTCGGTACGAAGTGCTTATGTATCGGCGTCAGAAGGCTCGCGACCGCTTAATACTCGATCCTGATTTGTTGGCGACCATCGCTCATGAGATCGCGGATTCACCGGAACTTGTTCAAGACTTCCAGCACGCGCTGCACGGTTGTTTGGACAAACTTGTCGAGCAGGACCGGCGGTTGATTCTGCAGGCTTATAGTCACGGACTCAAAGTCACCCAACTCGCCGAAGATCTGCGGCGCTCGGTGCAAAGCATTTATCGAAAACTGTCGGGCCTGCGTCAGCAGCTGGCGCGATGCGTAAGACTAAGTACCGAGCATTGATTGACGAGCCATGAGTGTAAATAAAACAGCGGACGTCAACTCTGAACTGACTCAATTGTTGGGCGAGTACGCCAACGGCGAGATCTCGCCGGCGCGACTTGCCCGGCTCGAAGAGATCTTAAGCGAGAGTCCGGACGCGCGCCGGAACTATATCGACTACTTTCGAATTCACGCCGGGTTGTACGATCTGGTCGATGAATTATCGCAGCGCGATCAACAGTACGAATCGACTGCCTTTGTCGCGGAGGAAAAACGCAAATTCGCGTATCGTGTCTATTGGTTACCGGTGTCGATCGCATTTCTGGCGGCCTGCATTTTGATTGCGTGTTTCGCCCTCCTGCCGGTTTGGCGGGATAGCGCTGCCCCATCGCAATCGATTGCGAAATCTTCTTCGACAAGCGTCAGCAGTAGGCCGGGTTCCTTTGACCTGCCTGCGTTTACGACGTCGCAGCCGATTGCGATCATCTCGCGAATGGCCGATGTCGTCATGGCGCCAGGTCAAGAGTCCTTGCACATCGGTCAAGGCTTGTCATCGCAACAGCTTTCGGTGAAATCGGGATTGTTGCAACTCGATTTTCTTAACGGGGTCACCCTCGTCGTCGAAGGGACCGTCGAATTGGAATTGGTTTCCCAGACGCGATGCAAGCTGCTACGTGGTCAGGCTCGCGTTTATGCGGACTCGCTGGAAAATGGTTTTACTTTGGAAACAGACGAGGCGACGTTTATCGACCGGGGAACGGAATTTGGCGTTCGCGTTGTCCCTGGGAAGAAAGCCGAAGTGCATGTCTTTGAAGGGCAGGTCGACGTACTTCCGCATACCGGCGACCCAGCGACCCGCTCGGTTACGACGGGACGCGCCATGTCCATTTCTTCCCTGCTTCAACCGCAGGACATTCGGGTTCGCCCTGATGAATTTCCGAGCATTCGTGGAATGAACGATCGTCTTTCGGATTTAACGAGTGAGAGATATGCGAAATGGCGGCAGGATCGTCAACAAATCTTGGCGGATGAAGACTTGCTTGTGTTTTATGATTTCCAGTCAGATCCTGATAACGCCCAGCAAGTCATAAATCGCGCCGCCGATGGCCTGAACGGCAATATCGTCGGATGCAATGTCGCTCAAGGTCGTTGGCCCGGCAAGCAAGCTCTCGAGTTCAAAAAGTTCCACGATCGCGTACGCATCAATGTGCCCGGCGAATTTGATTCGATCACGCTTAGCGCTTGGATTCGAATTGACGGGTTCGACCGAGAATTTAACTCGATCATGCTGACCGATTACTTTCAAGACGGGCACATCCATTGGCAATTCCGCTCCAGCGGCATACTGGAATTAGGGATCCGGCCTAAAGATGAAGAGCGGATTTTGTATCTCTCGGATCCTGTCCTCGGATACGAGGATCTTGGTCGCTGGGTCCAACTGGTCACCGTCTTTGATCGCGATCTCGGCAAGGTGTTTCACTATTTGGATGGGAAGTTGATAATGCAAGCTCCCATCGAAACCGGCAGAGAACGAGACTATCGCGCTCCTACCGAAACCTTGGCGAAGCTGCGAATCGGGCATGCTGAACTAGGGAACTGGCGCCGCAAAGACCCTGGCGAGCCCTACTCGATCCGCAGTTTAAACGGTCGCATGGACGAGTTTTCGCTTTACTCTCGAGCACTTAACGAATCGGAAGTCGCCCGTTTGTACGAAATAGGTCGTCCCTAATTGAGGTTGGGCCCGAAACAGCGGAGGAACGTAATTCGCCGTTATTGCTAGCAAGATTGAGGGCTGCGCCTTAAAAAAACGAGCTTGCGTTAAAATCGAAAAACCCCAAAGATAGATGCCAGCAACGTTTGCCGGCATTCCCGCGCGCATGGAGGCGTTTTTTGTGATCCGTTTGTATTCGATTCAATTTTGCTCATTGATTGCTTTGACCTCCTTGTTTGCACTGGGGTGCGGTAGCGGCGAAACGAGTCCGCCTGCGGCTTCAATTGACGCTGACACTACGAATAGCGCGGCGGCGACTGGTGCGCTGGCTGGTTCGCCGGTTTCGGTCGAAGCGAGCGACATGTCTGCGGCGACGCGACAAAACCGCGAAAGCAAGCCTGAAGTGATTCTGGCGACCACTTACGGCGATATCAAGATTCGACTTGATGCAGACAAAGCGCCGGCGACGGTCGATAATTTTTTGAACAACTATCTAGAGTCAGGCCAATACGACGGCACCATCTTTCACTATGTTGCGCCAGGTTCGATGATTTTGGGAGGCGCATTCGCCACTGATCTGCAGCCTAGCCCCACGCGTAGCGAGATTCAGAACGAAGCAGCCAACGGCTTGAAAAATGTACGCGGTACGATCGCAATGACTCGCGATCCGCAGTACATCCACAGCGCAACCAACCAGTTTTTTATCAATCTGGCCGACAACCCCAAATTGGATCATGTCGCCGATGATGAAGAACAATATGGTTACTGCGTGTTTGGCGAAGTGATCGAAGGGATGGACGTGGTCGACAAGATCGCCGCAGCGCCGGTCAAAGATGAAGAAGGTTTCCCCAATCTTCCGATCGAGTCGGTTGTGATCCAATCGGCGAAGCGCGTTCGCTAACAGGCCCCATCGCAAACAATGCTGATCGACTAATTCCCGGCGAAATATTCGTTCCGCAGCGACTCTAACAATTGCTGCAGCGTATAGATGTGGCCGGTAGGCTCATCGATGTTCAACTGCTCGATTTCGTCGGTGATCTCGAGTTGTCCCAGAATTTTGCTCTCGGCGCACAGTTGGGCAGGGTTCCGCAGGATTGCCGTATAAAAGTCATCTCGTTGCGCTAATTCAAGCAGCAGAATTCGCCCCAGCGGTGAGCAAGAAAGTCGCTCCATGCGATTGTAGACGCGCTCGGGTGCAGATATCTGGACTGGCAGTTCGACCGGCGGATGCAGCTTGTAGACGATGCTGACAATAAACTGATTGTCGGCCAAGCTGTGGTGGGGAACGCGTTGATAGGGAAGTGACCACCAACCGAGCAGGCGAAGTTGGGGTAGGAACTCGCGTACTTCGCTTGCTACCAACAGTTGGTCTTCGTTGAATCCGCGGTATGCCAAAAAGTGACGTCGTGCGATCTCTTCGATCTGATCAAACGGTGGCTTCTCGCGTTCTGCAAGATCCTGTGCTCCCGCTCTGGCGGAAGCAGCAATCAGCGCAATTGCGCATCCGATTTGTAGCAGTTGGATACGAAACATTTTTCCGAGTCAAAGTGATGCGGGTTCGCGCAGGCAATGGTGTTGTTTGATGCGTTAGTGTTTCAAAGTTTAGGTTACAAATGGTTGTTTAATGGGGAGAAGGTAAATCGAGATACCGCCTTTGCTTAGCACAAGCCGGGCGCACTTCGAAAGCGTTAAAATCGGCATAAAACGAAGCGGGGCTTGAATCGGATCTACTTGATTAGCGTGCCTTTTGATACCTCTGAACTGATGTGAAAGGAAATTAATCTTGCTTTGGCGATTTAGGCTGTTGAACTCGAGATCAGATTTTTCTAGAATCGGGATCAATCGTCAGTGGGCGAAATTGCTCGTACGGCAGTAGGAGACTCCGTGATGTCGATCGTTACCTATTTTATTCAGCAGTGCCCGACCTGTGGTCGGCGTCTGCAGGTGCGGATTAATGACCTGGGTCGCCATGTCTCTTGCCAGCATTGTCACGCTGAGTTTACGGCAAGTGACCCCAGCATGCCTTCGGAGCCGTTCACCGCTTTGGACTCTGTAGAAAGAGCGCTTCGCAAAGCCGATGCCTTTCTATCGACGCGCGGGCAACATGTGGCGATATTGGCGGCGCCGACTCGTGCTCCGTTGTGAAATCGCGGCAGCAGTTTTGTGATGCTCCTCTGACTTGATTATCCGCACTTCTGCATAAAACGCCCGCGATTAGCGCGGGCGTTGTTCGTTTCTTGGCGAATTGCTGCACATCACGATGCAGAATGCTGGCTTTTCAGCGCGCATCATTTCTGGGATTGCAGCGTCCTGCTTGCTTGTGTCGCTGTGCTTGCGAGTTGAAAATTGCAGCAGTTTAATTTCCTCCGGCTGGAGTTTGTGTGATGAGAAAAGTATTGCTCTACCTAGTTGCTGTGAGCGTCTGCTTGAGCTCGGCCAGCGTGCATGGAAAGTCGCCTGACGTTGCTCAGGCTCGCGCAGCGCTGTGGAAAGCGTGTGAATTTTTTCAAACGCAAGTGAGCGTCGGCGGAGGATATGTTTGGCAATACAGCGGCGATCTTACGCTGAGTGAAGGGGAAGGGAAGACCGCCGGGACGACGACCATCTGGGTTCAGCCGCCGGGGACGCCGACCATTGGCGAAGCGTTCTTGGACGCCTATGACGCGACTGGTGAGAAGTACTATCTTGATGCCGCCAACAAAGCGGGACAGATTTTGGCCACCGGGCAGATGCGAACGGGCGGCTGGTATTACTCGATCGAGACCACGCCGGAGAAGCAGGCCGCATTCGCCTATCGCCATACCAAGCCGCACAAAAAGCAGCAGACTCGCACCACTGTGGATGACAACACAACTCAGGCTGCGCTCCATTTTTTGATTCGCTTGGATCAGGCCAACGGGCAACAGTTGCCGGCGATTCATGATGCGGTGATTTTTGGGATGGATGCGCTGGTCGCCGCGCAGCGTCCCAACGGCGGTTGGCCTCAAAATTGGAAAGAGTACCCGACGCCGGTCGATAAAAAAACATTTCCCGTGGTGAAGGCCAGCTATCCGGCCGAGTGGTCGCGTAAATGGCTCAACGACTGGACCGGCAAATACTATTTGAATGATGACGTGACGGCCGATCTGATCGATACGTTTCTCTTTGCCTACGCCGCCTATGGCGAACAAAAATATCTGAACGCAGCCGAGCAAGGGGGCGACTTTTTGTTGCTTGCCCAAATGCCAGAGCCGCAGCCTGCGTGGGCGCAGCAATACAACGAGCAGATGCAGCCGGTCTGGGATCGCAAGTTTGAACCCCCAGCGATTAGCGGCAGCGAATCGCAACAAGTGATCTCCACACTGCTGCAACTGTATCGCGAAACAGGCAAAGCCAAATATCTAGAGCCGATTCCGGCGGCGCTGCGCTATTTGAATAGGTCGGTTTTGCCGAGCGGCAATTTGGCTCGGTTTTACGAGCTGCAAACCAATCGGCCCCTCTATTTTACGCAAGACTATCAGCTGACATATGACTCCGGTAACGTGCCGGATCACTACAGTTTTACGGTCGACTCAAAGTTAGAGTCACTTTCGCAAGAGTACGAGCGCTATCGGACACGCACGCTGGAGCAACTGAAAGCCGGCCAAGCGAAGAAAGCGGCGAGCTACTCCGAGGATCGGGTCGCTCAAGCCATTGCCGATCTTGACCAGCGGGGCGCATGGGTCGAAACTGGCACGACCAAAAATTACGCCAAAATCAAAAACGCCTCCGGCGTGATTCGTAGTCAGACGTTCGCTAATAATGTGCGGCAATTGTCTAACTATATTTCCGCCAAGGGGCAGGAGTGAGATTGAGATAATGAGTGAAACTCGACAAAACGTGTTGATCGGATTAGCGTTGCTATTTGTCGTGGGCTGCGGTTTTTTCGGCTATCAAGTGTTGGGGAAGTTAGAACGCGTTGTCAACTCTGCCGAGCGAACCGAGGAGAAACTCGATCGTATTATCGAAGCGACAGCACCACTGGGGAGAGCGGCCGTCGAGAAAGGGACGTTGGTGCTGGAGAACATTGACGACCAGGAGATGGCCGATTCCGCATCACGAGGGCTAAAAGATCTTGGTAACGCAGCCAAGCGAAAATTGACCGAGATGATTCAAAACGTCGATTCGAACAGCGATGGGGTCAACGTTGAAATCGAACTGAAAGATAAGTAAAAAGCCGCGAAAGTAAAACTATAAGCCGGGTTTTGTCTCTCCGCACTGGGCGAAGTCGATAGTCATTCCTCTACGACGACGATTGCTCGCCGCCTCTAGCAGCATACCCGGCAGTGATAACGGTTCGGACCAAACCGCGATCGCAACGGCCTAGACCGTCGCGATGCTCTTGCCTGTTTGCCTTGCTCCGGGCGGGGTTTACCAAGCCGAACGAGTCGCCTCGCTCGCTGGTGCGCTCTTACCGCACCGTTTCACCCTTACCAGCCCCAATTGGGACTTCGGCGGTTTGCTTTCTGTTGCACTTTCCCTAGTCTCACGACCGGTCGGCGTTACCGACCGCCCTGTCCTGTGGAGCCCGGACTTTCCTCTCGTCATCGCTCTACCCTGTTGGGTAAAGTGACGACCAGCGACTATCCGTTCTACTTTCGCGGCATTGGGTATTGTATCGTCCTTCGCTGAAGAGGTTCGGCCAAAAACGATAAGCTAGAGTTGAATCTGGTCGAAAATGGTCGACTTAGGCCGCCTAATTCGATTAAAATCGGATCGCGCCCTGTCACAATACCTGCTTTGAAAGACTGCTCATGAAATCGCTGCTGCTAATGTCCGCCGCTTTGGCGACGCTCGCCCTAACTTCCTTGGCCCAAGCCGAAGACAAAACTGTGTACGAACTACGGATCTATACGGCCAACGAAGGGAAGTTGTCCGATCTGAATGCTCGCTTTCGTGACCACACCGTGGCGCTGTTTGAAAAGCACGGCATGACCAATGTTGGGTATTGGACGCCAACCGATCCAGCGCTGAAAGACAACACGCTGATCTACGTGCTGAAGCACGAGAGCCCCGAAGCGGCGAAAAAAAGCTGGGCGGCGTTCCTCGCTGATCCTGAGTGGGTCAAAGCCAAAGCTGCTTCGGAAGAAAATGGCAAGCTGGCCATCAAAGCCGAATCGGTTTATATGACCGAAACCGACTTTTCGCCGCACAATTTGGAAAACGGCGACAAGGAACGGCTGTTTGAGTTGCGCAAGTACACCTGCGATCCAGGTCGCTTGTCCAACCTGCACAAGCGGTTTCGTGATGGCGAACTTGATCTGTTCAGCAAAGCCGGCATGACGCACATCGCTTATTTCACACCCACGGCGACGCCTGAGACGTTGATTTATATCGTCGCCCACAAAGATGACGCGGACGCGAAAAAGTCTTGGGCTGCGTTCCGTGGTGATCCCGAATGGATCAAAATGCGCGACGCGTCGGAAGCCGATGCGCCGATTGTGAACAAGGTCGAAAGCACCATGATGGTTCCGACTGATTACTCTGCGTTGAAATAGTGGCTTCGACCTTTCTTTGATAAGGCAGTGTCAGCCGCTTGGTATTCTTCTGCCAAGCGGCTGATACGCTGGTCCTGTTCAGGCGTCCCGCGAATGATTCAGTTTCGCTGCAACGGGTGTCAGGCTCCGTTCAACGTCTCGCTGGATAAGCAGGGGAAAAAAGCGAAGTGTCCCAAGTGCGGCGAGATTTTGGTGATCCCCACTGCGGACGCGTCGGTTGTATCTGTGCTGCCGCAGACGCAATTGCAACGTAAATCGTCAGAGCCTCTGCAAGTCGCCAATAACCTGGCGTCGCCGATCAAACAGAAATCCGCCACGTTTGCTCCTTGCAAAAGCGAAACCGAGTTACGCCAGGCGGTGATCGGTGCGTTTGTCGGCAAGTTCGAACGGCCCCAGCCCGGCTTTCTCTATGTAATAAGCGTGTTGATCGTTTCGCTGGTAATGATCGCGTTGCCGCTCATCTACCTGACGTTTATCGCCCTGGTAGGTTATGGCGTTTATTACCATCTGCAAAATCATGCCAGCATGCTCGGCGGCGTTCAAGGCAATGGCATGGTCATCGCTTTTTTGCTCTACATTGCTCCGCCGATTATTGCGAGCATCGGCATTTTGTTCATGCTGAAGCCGCTGTTTGCACGGCCTGCCAATCAGCCGCGGACACGTTCGTTGACCGCGAAAAGCGATCCGTTGTTGTTTGAATTTGTCAGCAAGATTTGTGAACTAATCGGCGCTCCCTTTCCAATGCGAATTGATGTCGACGATCAAATGAACGCGTCGGCCAGTTTTCGACGAGGCATGTGGAGCATATTTCGTGGGAATGACTTGGTGCTGACAATCGGAGTGCCGTTAGCTGCTGGATTGACCACACGACAGTTTGCAGGCGTAGTCGCTCGTGAGTTTGGCCACTTCAGTCAAGGCGCCGGCATGCGATTGACCTATCTCGTTCGCAGTATCAGCCATTGGTTTGAGCGAGTGGTTTATATGCGTGACGAGTGGGATGTTTGGCTCAACAAAATGGCGAATGAGCTTGATCTGCGGCTCCGCATTGTATTTCACCTGACCAAACTGTTTGTCTGGATTTCGCGCGGGTTGTTGTGGGGGCTAATGTGCATCGGGCATTTCGCCGCCGGCTTTCTGCTGCGTCAGATGGAATACGACGCCGATCAATACCAGATCCGTCTGGCTGGCAGCGCCGCGTTTCAGCAAACTTCCAATCGGTTGCGGCTGATCAGCGCGGCCTACAAACTTTCAAGCGATATGCTGTCATCCGTGTTTCAACGCGGTGCATTGGTTGACGACATCACCGGATTTCTTCGCTTCCAATTAGAGCGATTTCCTGACGAGATCAAGCAAGAGATCCGCACATCGATCGCTAACGAATCAACCGGTCTGTTCGATACGTACCCCTGCGATCGAGATCGAATCGCCGCCGCCGTCGCAGCTAACTTGCCTGGTGTCTTCCAGTACGAAGGAAATGCGGTCGAACTGTTTGACAACTTTGATCGACTCTCGAAGAACGTCACCTGGGATCGCTATTGCCAACTAACAGGCAACACTCTAAAGCCCGATGCGTTGACTCCCTATAAAGTGTTGATCGCCGAATACGAACTCGATATCTTCGGCAAGCATGCCGCCGAGCATCGCAAGCATGCTGGGACGCTGCCGGCGTTTGAAATTGCTGACCGGGCGAAGATTGCGTTTGATGAGTAACTGCGTGGCGAAATGTGATTGCCGCGAATAGGAATGAGCGTCAAATCGACTTTCTTGCGTAACTATCGCGCGAAAGAATTGATCTGGCAACCAGGCGGGAGTGCAGCAAATGTGTATCTCGCGGCTGCTTGCAATGGTTCAGCGCACAAAAAAACGCGAGGGATGATTCCCTCGCGCTGCGTTCAACTTTGGTCGAAAGCGATTGGTTGAATTCTATTTATTGCTTGGGCACTTCAAAATTGTACTCTCCACCGCTGGCCGGAATATCGATGTCGGTCGCATAGGTCGGAAAGAGCGGTTTGCCTGGACTGTGAAATGGGCTGTTGGACTCGTCATCGCCGTCGATCCCGTCATATCCGCGGATCGTTACATGGTAGGCGCCCCCGACGATTCCCTTGCCGCGAGGAGTTTCGTAACGACCGGCTTCAATTTTGCCGATCGTGCCGGGGCCAGTGGTTCCCTTGGCCGTGTCCGGTTCTAGGATGACGTCCCCTTCCGGAATTGGGTGACCATCGTAGGTGACTGTTCCGTACAGCGGTTCGCCAAATCCAGCTGATCCGCCGCAGCCAACCATGGTTGCAAGCAGTAACGAAGCAAGCAGTAAATTACGCATGATTGCCTCCTTAATTGTTAAAACCAGTGGTCGGGATGCCGTCAGCTCGTTTCGCCAAATTTTGCCCAATCAGCAAATCCAAGGTTTCAGGCAAAAAGTGAACCGATCCGTCATTAAATACAAACTGAGCGCCCCCAGGATGTCGACTATGGAAGACGCTTGTGATCGCTTCGCCACTGCCGCTGGGATCGCTGTTGATTTGGTAGCGGAAACCGGTCAGCGCTAACGCAATCGCATTCCCATCGTTTTTGCCGCTGGCCGCCCATGAGAAAGTTGCTCCCAGATCGCTTTCGCCAATTGCCATGACGTTGGAGGATCCATCGACGATATCCGCGAAACGTGTTCGTGAGTTTACATAGAGCGTTCCGTTGGCATAAAAGCGCCGGACTTTGCTGCTATGGCCTTGGCACGGCGATTCGCTATCGGGTCCGCCACCCTGAACTCCGCGATAGCTGAGCAAGTTGGCGTTCTCTGCGGAAGCCGGATCCGAAGGGCAGCGATATCCGTCGATAGGAGCGACAAACGCAGAATTTGGGCTCGGTACGTTGTAACTATCGCTAAAAAAGCGGCCCGAGTAAGTGCCGGCCAGATCAAACTGAGAATGCATATTCGCTTGTTCGATAAACGGCAAAATCAAGACCGTCCAAGGAGCGTGTCCAATGTGATTGGGCGTCGACATCGAATTGCACCAGTTCGTGGCGCTGTAGTTGATGTTTTTCTGTAGGGAGATGTAGCCCGACGGAAAGCTGCCGAACGTGTCGTGATAGTTATGCAGCGCCAATCCCATCTGCTTCAGATTGTTGCTGCAACTCATCCGCCGAGCCGCTTCTCGTGCTTGTTGCACCGCAGGCAACAGCAGCGCAATCAAAACACCGATAATCGCAATCACAACAAGCAATTCGACCAGGGTAAAGCCACGTCGCTGGGAGCTAATCTTCATGGGGGACCCCGCAAAAAGAGTATAGGAGCAATAGATAACAAAACTTAGGAAATATCGTACTCCGGCACTAGGCGTTCACAAAAGTAGGAAATGCTGGCATTAAGGGAAATAACTCTGCGAAAGTGCCTCCAAAATCACGTTTAAGAGAGCCTTATTAAAAGTCACACAGTGCTTGGTTGCGATTCGCGAGCCGGTTTTTTTGCAATAAAAAACAATCTCACCGCGAATTTTTCCTACTTTTAGCAGTCCGGCATAAGGCAGCCAAAGCAAGCGTGACGCTACAAAGTGAATTCGCAGAACTCCGCCTATAAAAAAACAGAATTCGACTTGACTGCCAAGCCGGGCAGGGAGGCTTGTCTTCTGTTGAGTTTACGGCGATTGAATTGGATGATTCCTTCGCCAGAGCGGCTAGGCAATCACGTTATGAACGCCGCATCTTTGGTTCGAGTTAGGCGAATAAGTCCTCAATTGAACGGCGCGAAAGTCCTTTCTCTCTGGTCCCCCCAGCAAAGATCGCGAACGATTTTCGTCGCAACTCCACCTAAACACTTGAACACCTGTCTGCGGTGTTGCACAATAGTGGCCACGTGGGTGGTTGGATTTTTGGGATAGGGGCCGGCATGCTTGCCAAACTTTTTACATATTCGTTGCTGGGCATCGACGCGGTGCCGGTGGATATCGAGGTCGACATCTCTCCGACGTCGATGCCCAAATTTGTGATGGTTGGTCTCCCCGAAGCGGCGGTTCGTGAGAGTATCCATCGCGTCGAACGCGCGATCGTGAACTCAGGTTACGTTCGTCCGCAGGACCGAGTGGTCGTTAACATGGCCCCAGCCGATCTACCCAAGAATGCCGCCGCGTTTGATTTGCCAATTTCGCTAGGGATTCTGGCAGCCAGCGGACAGATTCGTTCAGAACGTTTTGGTCAGTACGCGGTGGTGGGCGAACTGGCGCTTGACGGTACGATGCGGCCGATCAAAGGGGCGTTGTCGATGGCGATTCAGGCTGCTTCGATGGGGATGCAGGGTATTGTTATTCCAGCCGAAAATGGCGCCGAGGCGGCGGTGGTCGAAGATATCCAAGCCATTCCGGTTCGTTCTTTGACCGAAGCGGTTGGCTTTCTTTCGGGCGCGATCGACATCGACCCGGTCCCGCCGCGGATTGAAGAATATTTTCGACAGTACAGCAGCTACGAAGTCGACTTCGCCGATGTCCGCGGTCAAGAGATGGCCAAGCGCGCGCTGGTGATTGCGGCGGCCGCGGCGCACAATCTGCTAATGGTAGGACCACCAGGTTCGGGCAAGACGATGCTGGCCAAACGTGTCCCGTCGATCTTGCCTGATCTGACGCCTGGCGAGTCGGTGGAGACGACGCGGATCTACAGCGTAACCGGGCGACTTCCCGGCAATCAGCCGTTGTTAACGCAGCGTCCCTTTCGTTCGCCGCATCATACGATTAGCGAAGCGGGGTTGGTTGGCGGCGGCAATCCACCTTCGCCAGGTGAGATTTCCCATTCACACAACGGAGTTTTGTTTCTTGATGAATTGCCGGAGTTTCAGCGGCGCACCCTAGAAGTGATGCGGCAACCGTTGGAAGATGGCCAGGTCACAATCGCCAGAGCGGCCCGCAGCACAACCTTTCCGGCCGACTTTATGCTGGTCGCCGCGATGAACCCGTGCCCTTGCGGTTATCGCAACGATCCCCGTCGCGATTGCCGCTGCAACGTGCCGCAAGTCGAGCGTTATATTGGCAAGATCAGTGGTCCGCTGCTTGATCGAATTGACATTCAGATCGAAGTCCCAGCAGTTCCGTTTAGTGAACTAGCATCCAAGACGCCGGGCATTTCAAGCGAAGAAATGCGCGCTCAGGTGCTGGAGGCCCGCAAGATCCAAGCTCGCCGCTTTGTCGGCAGTCGTACCCGCTACAACGGGCAAATGTCATCCAGAGAGATTCGCAAGTATTGCCACTTGAACGAAGCGTGCGCGGCGCTGTTGAAACAAAGCGTCCATAGTCTGGGATTATCGGCCCGTGCGCATGACAAAGTGCTGCGAACGTCGCGTACAATCGCCGACTTGGATGGCTCGACGGCGATTGAAATTCCCCATATCAGCGAGGCGATAAATTATCGGATGTTGGATCGGGGAGTGGGGTGATATTCGTTATTCGGCCGCTGGGGTGAATTGAAACATGTAGATCTGCAGCGCATATCCAGTTGTTTCTTTGGCAAGCCGATTGCAGCAAGGTTGTTGCTTAGTGAAGATGATGTACACCGAGAGCCTGGATTGCATCAGGAGCGGAATCGCAAATCAACTAATCTTTGTCGGCGGTTTTTGGAATGCTGCGTACCTTTGATGCGCCGTTTGATTTTCATCAGGCTGATGGTGGAAAGCGGAAATTTTGTGAATGGGCGGAATCGCTCGCCGCGGGGTTTCGATCTCGGCCGCAGATCATTTCTGACCCGGTGTTTACCTACAAGTTGGGCGGCAAGTCGTGTCTACGGCAAATCGCCGATTTAAGTGATGCGCAGCCGGCCATTGTCTATCTCTCGAATGTGATCATGCATGCTGCGGTCTTGATTGTGGGAGAGGGGGATGTTTCAGGCGTCGAGCGGCCGTTTCAATACAAATCGATCGCCGCATTTATAGAGTCTCCTTATGTCTGCGGCTACGTGGTCGATCAGGTCAAAGCGGCGTGGGATGATACGACCATCGTCATTAGTGATTTTGCGTGCTTTCAGGACGAGCATGGTGAATTAGCGGACCGAGGGATGTTTCGCGTTTTGGTGAGAACGCCCGAGATTTTTGTATGCAATATCTTCGACTACGGCCGCTACTTTGCTCAGCGCGCCGTCTATGGAGAGCAAGCCACCTTTTTTCTGCCTGGCAACACGGGAGTCGATTATCTGGAGTCCGCTCAGCAGATGGAAAAATACTTGTTGCGCGAGTACTTGCTGGACCAGTCGGTCCCCTTCGCTACGCTAGGGGACGATCACATGGATGATGAGTTCGCCGTTTCTTATGGAATGGATGGTTGGCAGTGCGATGCAGATCAATTAGCGTTTGTCCGTTAGAATATCGACAGAGGTAGGGCTGATGTTATCTCCGATGATTCCAACACAGGAGCGAGTTAAATGCGAGACTCCGTAGTGCTTTTAGGCGCCGTGTTGCTAGGGGCGGCGCTGATGCAGTTTGCGCGTCTTGGTCTGGGCGAAATCTTGATTCTCTATGCGATCGCATTTGTGGCTGTTGTTTATTGGCGCCGATCTCGCGTGGTTGGTCAAAAGAAATAATGGCAAATTGTGGCAAGAGCTCTCCTCAGATCTATGTTTGGGTTAAATAGATGAAATTGCTCGCGAAACAATCGATCTCTAGAGAATTCGTTTCGATCTGCACACTAGTTCTGACCTTGTTCCTTGCACCACCAGCCCTTGCTGCCGAGCCCGAAGCTGCTGACACTGCGAGTGCATTGCCAGTCCGGCGATTGCCGCGCGAGAATCAACTGCTGTTTCATGATGCCGCTGGCAATCTTCAGCCGGTCAAAACAAGGGCCGATTGGGAGTCGCGCAAGCAGGAAACGCTGCAAGCCGTCACTGCGCTAATCGGCAAGCTGCCAGGCGACGAGCGACGTTGTCCGTTAGACGTGGAAGTCGAATCGGAAACCGACATGGAGAGCTATGTTCGCCGGCAGATCACGTTTCAGTCGGAGCCCGGCTGTCGCACCCCGGCATATCTGCTGATCCCGAAAGCGGCGCTGCAGCCATCGGCCGGCAAGTTTCCGGCTGTGCTCGCGTTGCATCCGACCCATAGCCAAGGTCCCCAAGAAATGGTCGGCTTGGGGGAGAGTCGCGAGCGGATGTACGCCAAAGAGTTGGCCGAACGCGGCTATGTGGTGATCGCGCCCTACTATCCGACGCTGGGTGGTTATCAGCCAGAGCTCAAAGAACAAGGGTGGGAAAGTGGTACGTTGAAATCGATCTGGGACAACAGTCGATGTCTGGATCTGCTCGACTCGTTGCCGTATGTGCAAAGCGGCAGGTATGCGGCGATCGGACATTCGCTGGGTGGCCATAATAGTGTCTTCATCGCTACGTTTGATCCGCGCATCGCTGTGATCATCAGCTGTTGCGGACTCGATTCGTTTGTCGACTACTACGATGGCGCCCCCGGAAATTGGGCGCCTGGTCGTGGTTGGTGCCAGGATCGCTACATGCCGAAGCTGGCCGGATATCAGGGGCGGCTGGAGGAAATTCCGTTCGACTTTTACGAATTAATCGCGATGCTGGCGCCGCGGCCGGTGCTGATCATCGCGCCGCTACGTGACAGCAATTTTAAAGCAGCGAGCGTCGATCGAATTGTGGCGGCGGCTCGGCCGGTGTTTGAACTTTATGGAGCGGCTGAAAAGCTTCAGGTCGCGCATCCTAATACCGAGCATACCTTTCCCATGGAGATGCACGAGCCAGCGTATCAACTGATTGATCAGGTGTTAAAACCCGCGGAGTAAATAGCCGCCGCAAATTAAACGCGAAGCCTCTTTAGGTTCGACAATGGATGCTGCAACCCCGGTGATCATGGTTGGTTTTGCGCTGGGGCTTTTCTTGCTTGAGCGTTTACTGCCGCTGCGGCAACCGACGCGTGCGCTTTGGCGGCGAGTCTTGGTCAATTTTGTCGTCTCTGCTTTGGCGCTGTTGGTCGCAGCATTGATTGTACAGCCGGCGGCTGCCTGGATGTTGGGTTCCGAGGCCGTGCGGTTTGGCGTGTTGCGCTGGGTCGAAGTTCCTGCTTGGTTAAATATTGTGATTGGCTTCTTGTTGCTCGATCTCTCGTTTTACTACTGGCATCGGCTCAATCATCGGATCGGATTTCTGTGGCGGTTTCATAATGTCCATCACATCGATCCCGATATGGACGTCTCGACCGCGTTTCGCTTTCATTTTGGAGAAGTGGCTTTGTCGGCGTTGTTTCGCATTGTGCAGGTGACGTTGATCGGCATGTCGCTAGAGGCCTATCTGATTTACGAATTTGTGTTTACGGCCAACACGATGTTTCATCACAGCAATCTGCGCTTGCCGATTGGATTGGAACGCTGGTTGAACCTTTGCCTGGTGACTCCCCGGATGCACGGGATTCATCACTCGCAGCGTGAGCACGAGACGAACTCTAACTATTCGGTCGTGCTTCCTTGGTGGGACCGGCTACATCGCAGCCTTCGGCTGAACGTCTCGCAGGACGAAATCAAGATCGGCGTGCCGGGCTACTCACAGCCAGAAGACAATAGGCTGTGGAGTCTGTTGCTGATGCCGTTTAGGCGTCAGCGGGACTATTGGGACGTGCCAGAGGAGCAAATCGCAGAGCAAGCGAGCGACTCTGGGGCAGCGGATCGTGCCAGGTTAGCAGAATAATGGACAGTGAGCTGTCATTTGTTTGGGAAGAGAAAAGTATGTCGATGACCGATTTGTCTTCGTGCTGCTGGCGATTGCAGGAAGGGATTCTGACGAACGAAGAAACACCAGGTTTACAGGGGGCGAAGTCTGCCGAAATACGAATTACTCGCACGGAGGTCAGCAATCAGCAAATCGATCAATTTGCTGCGATGCTGTACTTTCTGGAAGTATGGAATTGGCGTGACGACTACAATCCTGATGAATGCGGCCTGGCAATCTATGGCGGAACCGGTTGGAGTTTCACCGCCCATCTCGGTCAACAGGCATGTCGCGCCGGCGGTGAGAACGCCTATCCGTCATTCGACGATCCGAAGCACGCAGCTCTGCAGCAGGAGCGGTATGGCGTGCTGTTAAGCGCCTTGCGAACGTTGTTGTGCCGGGATACCTAGCTTTTCTCGGGAGAGTAGGGGGAGTTTTTATCCTACTGTTTTAACCCCTTCGGCACGCCATCCGGATACTCTTCCTTGATCACATCTTTAATATAGGAGACGCGGTTGGCTGGTTTCGGATGGGTGCTAAGAAACTCTGGCGGGCCTTCCCCCCCAGCGCGTTCTAAGATTTCCATCACTCCGATCATCGCGTTGGGATCATAGCCAGCGAGTCCCATGAGCTTGACGCCCCATTGGTCCGATTCTAGTTCGTCTCCGCGGCCATACTTCATGTTGATAAACTGGCCGACCATCTGCGCCATACGGGCACTGTTGACGTCGCCACCGGCGACGCCTGCGGCTCCTGCCAGACCTTGCGTCAGGTTTTGCTTGGCCATTTGTTGCGCGCCGTGACGGGATAGAACGTGTCCCATCTCGTGGCCGAGGACGCCTGCGAGCTGACCATCGGTTTCAAATTCTCGGTACAGGGCCGCTGTCACAAAGACTTGTCCGCCGGGTAGGGCGAATGCATTGACTGTTTGCGAATCGGCTAGCAAGTGAAACTCGAACGGAAAGGGATTCTGACGCCCTTGCTGTGACAAGTCACGATTGAGCGCTTGCAGCAGCTCGCCGCCGATGCGATCGACGCGAGCTTGCGCGTCTTGCTCTGGCAACTCTCCACCATGTTGGGCGACCATTTCTGGCGCCGCTTGCAAACCGAGGGCAATCTCTTGTTCGGTGGTCAGCGCCACGCGTTGGTCTTCGCCGGTGATCGGGTTTTGGTCGCTCGCCAGATAATAGGACACGACCGAAAAGAGGGCGACAATCGCCGCGATAGCAAGCCGTATCTTCCACGAAGAACCGCGCGTATAGGCCATGAGAATCAACCTAAGTTGCAAGAGTGGGACTGGGAGTGACGCTGGGCGATTGTGTCGCCAATTGATGAATAAATCTTAGCTTTTCGATCACTGGCGACGAAAGAACGAACGGATAGCTGTCAGCTTGACCTAGAGAGCGGTTGGCGCTGTTCAAGACGTGAGCCAGTGACAACCAGAGATTTATCATATCATCGATCGAAACCTCTCTTGCAGCGGCCGCGCTGAAATTTAGGCTTAGACGCTCTTTCCGGTTGTGCAGGGAAGGAATCGAAATTCCACACGACGAAGCCATCTCTAACGCATCGACAACGTGCAAATAGTGAGCCCATGATTCTGCCCAATCTTCCCACGAGTGGCTGGCCGCATAAGAGGAGATGTAGTTGTCCTGCCAGCCGTCCGCTGGACCGCCCGCATAGTGCTGTTTTAGCGCTTCGCCGTAATCTTGCGTTTCGTCGCCAAATAGTTTGCGGTAGGCTTCTAGGTGCGGCGTATCCCGAATTAGACGTTCCCAATAGTAATGTCCCGATTCGTGCCGGAAGTGGCCCAGCAAAGTTCGGTAAGGTTCTCCCATCGAGACCCGGCGGCTTTCTCGTTCGGCGTCATCGGCTTCGGCGATGTTTAATGTGATGAGGCCGTCAGCATGGCCGGTAAGAACCTTTTTATCTGACTGAGGATCATCCGCCAGAAATCGGAATGCGAGTCCGGTCTCTGCATCCTTTATTTTAGGAATGGTCGGCAGACCGAGCGACATTAGCGTATAGAGCAGACGCCGTTTGGCGGTTTCGACTTTGCTCCAAAGGGCCAGGCTGGTCGCTTGGCGCAAGTCGGGGATCGTTTCGGTGAACTGACAGGAAAAGCAGATCTTCTGGTCGCTGTCGGCTGCAATCAGCCAATTGCAGACATTATGTTGTACATCGTTCTGACAACGGCGGAAGAGTTCTGGACGGTCTGGCTCGACAGATTTCCAGTGCTCGGCAGAGTCGTCGGTCGGGATGATGGTGGTCATCGCCAGGGTGGCTGGATCAAAAGCAAGTCGCTGTTTACAGCCAAGACACGAGTTGTTTTCAAAATAGACCAGCTCGCCGCAGTCATCGCAGAGAAATAGTCGCATAACAAATCGTCTCGGTTCATAGATGGAAGAAGTTGCGCACGCCGATATCGTATCGATTATCGCCGATGCGGAAGCGGAGATCGTAACGCATCTTTGGGGCCAAGTCTCGTAGAAATCGTTTTGTCCGGTCAATTTGGTCGTACGATGCATCTTTCGGCTTCGCCTGTGGCAGGCGGTTGATCGCCGTGGTCGATCGACTATCGGAGAATATTTTTCCCAGACCCAAAGTGTCGCTTAATGTTGGTAGGCAAGGATCGCCAGCTGGGGTATCCCACGTTGCCGGCATCGCACGACTTCCTAGCGATATATGGGCGTTAGTCGGCTGGAAAATAACATGCTGGGTTAAATGAGTAGAGTGGGCGGGGGTGTTTTGGCTGGTTGGTTACTTTTGCCGGTTGAGAAGCTCTATTTCTTTACCGAAAAGAATCCGGATAGGCGGAATTTTCAAATTCCGCTAAACTGGCCAAATAGGTAGGCGCCAGCACTAAACTTGCTGGCGGCCATCTCGACAGACAACCGCGCAAGGAGGCGCAACAATATGACTCCAGGTGCGTCGTTCCGTTTTCTTCAATCGGGCGACTTCCATCTTGATCAGCCGCTCGGAGGGCTTCCCTCGGTGCCAGACCATTTGCGCACGCTTTTTTGCGAGGCGCCACGTCGTGCTGCGCAGCAAGTGGTCGAGACGGCGATGTTGCACGAGGTCGATTTTGTTGTCTTAACCGGCGATTTGCTCGATCCGCGACTATCTAGTCCGCGTACCATCGGCTGCTTGTTGGAGTTGTTCGCGCAACTAGAAACCGCCGGTATCAACGTCTATTGGGCCGGCGGCGACGCCGATCCTCCTTCGCGTTGGCCTTCGTGCGTCGCATTGCCGAAGAACGTGCATGTTTTTCGGCCCGGCTTGCCGCAGACCGTTCACTTTGAACATGACGGCGAAGCGATCGCAGCGATCATCGGTCAGGCGAACTCTGGCGGAGAGGTCCGCATCGGCGAATTTCGCCCTTCCGCTTCCGGCTTGTTCACCATTGCCGTCGCCTATGGTGAAGTCGAAGATGGCGCGATCAGCCGCCATGATATCCCGTATTGGGCTCTGGGCGGCGAAGAGATGCGCAAGAAGCATCGCACCGCACCAAAGTACGCGATCCATGCAGGATCGCCGCAAGGTCGGCGTCCGCTGCATGTTGGTCAGCGCAGTTGCACCGTGGTTGAGGTCAATGAAGCAGGCGAGATTTCGACCGATGCGATCGCCACCGATGTTGTCCGCTGGCAAAGCGAGCTGGTGGAAATCGCGAACTGCGAATCACCGGACGAATTGGAAAAGGTGCTGAAGAATCGGCTGCGGACGCTCGTCTCAGGCAAAGGTCGCCGACAACTGTTGGTGGATTGGCGAGTTGTCATCGAAGGAAAAGCGTCAAAAAAACTGATGTCCGAGGCATTGTGGCAACACACCATCGACATGCTGAACAAAGAGTTTGGCGGCGAAGAGTCTGGCGCTTGGACGTATGAATTGACGATCGAATCGGCTTCGGTGATTCCCGAAGCGTGGTATCAGGAGCAAACCATTTGCGGCGACTTTTTGCGGCTGACGCGCGAATTGCTCGCGGATCCTGAGATCCCCATTGAATTGACCGAATTATTAGGCGAAGACCGTCGCGGCACGCAGTTGGCCGAAGCGGTGCAGATTGAAACCAGGGAAGTTCGTCGTAAGGCGCTGCACGAAGCACGCCGGATGGGCGTACAAGCCTTGCGGATCGACGACTAGGAACCGCCAACATGCAACTAAATCAAGTCAATATCGATGGTTTCGGCGTTTGGCGTGGGCTTCGTATCGAAGAGCTCTCGCCAACGGTCACCGTATTTTTTGGCCATAACGAAGCGGGCAAAAGCACGCTGCTAAACTTCCTGCGGACGATGCTGTACGGCATCGATCTGTCGGAAGAACGGCGCTATTTGCCGCCGGTCAACGGCGGGCAGCCCGGCGGTTCGCTCAATATCCGCGGCACTCTCGGTCGCTTTCAAGTGGTTCGGCTGTGGGACGAACGGACATTTGAAGAAAACGCCTGGATCGTTGCGCCGGATGGTTCGCGCCAAAGTCGGACGCAGTTGGAAGCGTTGCTCGAAGGGGTTGATCGCTACACCTACAATAATATTTTTGCAGTCGGTCTGCGTGAAATTCAGTTGCTGGCGACGCTGGACGACAGTCACGCAGCACAAAAGATCTACGAACTGACCAGCGGTTTGGATCGCATTTCGTTGGCCGAAGTGGTCCGACGACTCGAAATTTCGCGTGAAGCGCTCATTTCGCATAATGGGGCCGACTGCATCGTTGACCAGTTGCTGGATCAACATCTTTCGCTGAAGAAAGAAGTCGACGAGCTCCGCTCTGCGACCCAACAGTGGGGCCAAGTGCTGCAACAACAGCGCAGCGCCGCCGTCCAGATTGATCAGCAGCAGCAAAAGTCGGTCGCAATTACTGAGCGGACCGAGTTCATCGAACTGGCCGAGGATCTCCGCGGCGAAATCGAACGTCGCGAAGTGCTCTCGACCAAGATCGAGGAAGCCGGCGAGATCCCCGATGTGGTTGAAGAGCGTTTGAATCAGTTGAACCAACTGCGCGAACGCGTTTCACGTCGCAAAGGTCGCTGTACCGAATTGCGGGCCAGTTATAAGGCGCTGTTTACTGAGCACGAGTCGATTCCTCTCAACCGAGAGTTGTCGCGGCATGCCGCGCGCGTCGATGCGTTGGGCGAACAACGCCACTGGATTGTCGCGATTCGCAAGCAGATCACCGGCGTCAAAGAAGAGATCGACGATGTTCAGCGCGAGATCGAAGCGGCCTGGGGCAACACCGGCGTCACGCTGGGCCAAGGTCGCCGTCCCGATCTGACCCCCAAGCAGCTGAAGTCGCTCAAAGCGCCGATGCAGACGCTGGAGCAAGAGGTATTACGGCACGAAGAGTCGAAGCGAACCGTCTCGTCGCATGAAGATGAACTTGAGACGGTAAAGACCGAAGTCGAAAAGTCGCTCGCTAACCTGGGCGAAGAGGATCTCAGCGTCGCGATCGACAGAGCAGGCGAACTAGTCAACTTGCTCCGTCGCCGCATCCAGGTCGAAGAAAAGATCGACAAGCTGGAGTTCCAGCGTCGCGAAGCCGAAATCGAATCGGCCGATTTGCTAGAGAACCAAATCCTGCCGCGGCCATTGTTGGCCCTGTTGGGTTTGACCTTTTCAGTCGGCGTACTGCTGATCTTACTGTTCATTTTTGGCGCCGCGATCAGCATCCCCGAAATCTCCGGGACGCTTCCCTTGTTTGGTTGCGTCTTTATCTTCGGGGTGATCTTCACCAAGGTGACGATGGAACGCTCGGTGAAGCAAAACTTGACCGGCGTCCGACGACAGTTTGAGTTAGTCAATGTACAACTCCGCAAATCGGTCGAAGAACGCAACGAGTTTGATCAGGTGTTGCCGAAAGGGGGTGGCCCGCTGGTGGCTCGTCTGCAATCGGCTGAAGATCACCTGGCCCATCTCGAAAGCCTGATTCCGCTTGGCAATCGTGCCGGCGAAGCGAAGCAAAAGAGCGACTACGCGTCAAAGACGATTCAAGACGCCGAGTTGGCGGTCAACAATGCTCGCCGTCGCTGGCGCGATGCGCTGCGAGCCCTCGACCTGCCGGATGATCTGCAGCCGGATCGGATCAAAGTTCTGGCCCGCATCCTGGCCCATATCCAGGACAAACGCAAAGAACTGAAGACCCTGCAGGATCAAGAGCGGCAGCGTACCGAAGAGCTGAACGCGGTGGAAACCCGTATCACGCAGTTGGCTAGCGAGCTGGGATTGAAGAACGTCCAGGGTGGGCTAGAGCAACTAGATCGTCTTCAGGCCGAGCTTGAGCGTCAACAAACCCAATCTGAGCTGCGTACCGATCTGCGCGGCCGCGCCCAAAAGATCAAAGACGAATTCAAGAAGACTGCCGGCGAAATGCGCAAAGCCGCCAAGCAGCGGCAAGAGATCTTGGACGAAGCTGGTGTCGAAGACGAAGAAGGCTACCGCAAGCTGCTCGACAAAGCGAACCGGATCAACGGCTTGCTGTTGGATTTGGAAGAGGTCGAAGCCAAGATTGTCACCAAGCTAGGCGGTACGCCGCTGGAGATGGTCGAAGAGTTCCTGGCCGAACGATCGGCCGCTGACGCCGAGAAAGAACTGGCCGAGCTGCTGCAAGAGTTTGAACAAACTCAGCGGAGCCTGAAAGAAGGCTTTGAGCGTCGCGGCGAGTTGAAATCCCAACTGGAGGCGCTGGAAGAAAACGATCGTTTATGCTTAGCTCAGTTAGAACTGAATGAAGTCGCCACGCAGATCGAACAAGCGATCGAACGCTGGCAGTCGTTGGCCGTGACGGCCAACATCTTGGATCAGATTCGCCGCATCTACGAGACGCAGCGTCAGCCGGAGACGCTCAAGATGGCGTCGATCTTCATGGACAAGCTGTCGATCGGCAAGTACGTTCGCATCTGGACGCCGCTTAGCGAGAACACGCTTTACGTCGAAGACGCCAAGGGACGCTCCAAGTCGCTTGAGCATTTAAGTGAAGGGACGCGTGAGCAGGTCTTCCTTAGCGTTCGTCTGGCGTTGGTTCGCACCTTCGCTCGTCAAGGTCGCGTACTGCCGGTGATCTTGGACGACGTGATGGTCAACTTTGACACGAAACGGTGCAAAGCGACCGCCGAAGTCTTGATGAGCTTTGCCGCCGAAGGACATCAAACGCTTGTCTTCACCTGCCATGAGCACATCATGGAGATCTTCCAGAACCTTGGCGGAGACGTTCGCGTATTACCGCAAGTGACGGGAGTTTGCCGACCCGAACCTGCTCGTCTGCCGGCGCCTGCGGCAGTCGTGGAGGAAGAAGTTGTCGAAGAGTATGTCGAGCCGGAACCGGTCGTCGAAGAGCCGATCATCATTCCGCCCCCTCCCAAGAAAAAGCCGTTCAAGCTGGTGTTGCCGATCATTCCCTACCTGGAAGTTTATCCGCTCACCAATAGCATCAAGCCGAAACCGATCGTTGTCGACGAAGATCTGTCGCTCGCCGATACAGGCCCAATCGAGGAGCCTGAAATGCAGCCGATCAAACTGATTGACGCCGAGTATTACCTCGAACGGAGCGAGCACGAAGAACCAGAACCGGAACCCGTTTTCGAGCTGGTCGCCAACACCGACTACGAGCTAAAAGCTGCTGCTGAAGTTGACATGGTTAGCATCGCCCTTGAAGACCTGTTGGATGAGCCAGAACCGGCGATCCAGAACATCGAGATCCCGCTGCCGATTGTCGCGATTCCCGAATTGGTCGATCTGGTGATCGAAGTAAAGTCGGAGCCTGAACCTAAGCCGCAACCAGCGCCGCTGCCTGAACCAGAGCCGCAAGTGGTCGCCAAGCCAGAACCGAAACCGGTTCCCCCGTTGCCGAGCCGTCCACGCCCCGCCGAGAGCGGCTTCGGTTGGGATTCGCCGAAGATCTGGTGGGAAGGCCATCCCGATTTGGATCCAGCCCTGTTACGAAAAAAGCAGCAAGAAGGCGCTGCCTAAGATGGGGTCAGGCCTCGCCCTGACCAGGCAGGCCTATCCCCGTTTCTCGCCGCTCTTTGCTTTGGCGCGCGGCGACTTCGCCATTTGGGCAGACTTGGCGGCGCTTTCTGCCTGGCCGGTGATCTCGTATAAAAATCGACTCGTATCGGTAGGGCGTGGTTTTCCCCATCGTTTACGTGATGTCGCAAGTGAGAAGGTGAGTCGATCTTGGGCTCTGGTAATGCCGACATAGCAAAGTCGGCGTTCTTCTTCGACCGCGGCTCCCTCTTCTTTAACACTGCGCGCGTGGGGCAAGATTCCCTCCTCCATCCCGACCAGATAGACGTTCTTAAATTCAAGCCCTTTGGCTGCGTGCAGCGTCATCAGAACGACTCCGTTGCGTTGCAACTGTTTTTCTTTCTCGTTGTCAAAGTCGCCGCCAGAGAGCGCCGAGTCGTCGAGGAATCCGCTGAGCGTCGGCTTTTTCTTATTGGTCTCAAAGGCGCTGACGGCGTTGACGACTTGCTCAATCGCCATCTCGCGCGATTCACGTTCGTTGGGATCGGGATAAAGCCGTTCGAGCTCTTTCTGGTAGGCGATGTCGCCGATCAACGAACGCATCACGTGCGACATGGGTTCGGTTTCAAACCGCTTTTGATATCGGCGAATCAGGGACGAAAAGTCGATCACTGCATTGGCCGCATTCTCGGAGATGTTCCGGATCGAACGCACTTTGGGAAAGACTTCCCACAGTGGTACTCCTTCGGTCACCGCGGTGTCCATCAGCGTTTTGACCGTCTGTTGGCCGATGCCCCGCGGCGGCGTATTCAAGATTCGCAGCAGCGCAACCTCGTCGATCGGCGAATGGATCACCTTCAAGTACGAGATTAAATCGCGTACTTCTTTGCGGTCAAAGAACGACATGCCGCCAATCAAGATGTAAGGGATCTTCATGCTGCGCAGTTGTTGCTCAAACGCGCGCGGTTGCTCGTTGGTGCGAAACAAGATCGCAAAGTCACGCGGCTCAAACTCGGGCTCCAGCAGCTTCCGGCCGATGTCTTTGACCACTTCTTCCGCTTCTTTTTCTTCGTCTTTAAACTGCCAGATCTGCGGGCGATCGCCGCCAAAGCGGGCCGCTTCTAAATCCTTGTCGTAACGTGTCGAGTTAAATTGAATTAGCCGATTGGCCAGCTCCAAGATCGCGGCGGTGCAGCGATAGTTGTCTTTCAGATAAATCACTTTGGCTTCGGGCCAATCGGTCTGAAAACGCAAAATGTGCTGCACTTCGGCGCCGCGCCACGAGTAGATCGATTGATCGTCATCGCCGACCACGCACAGGTTGCGATGCGCTTCGGCCAGCCCGCGTACGATGCGATACTGACTGCCGTTGGTGTCTTGATATTCGTCGATCATCAAGTGATCAAACTGCGACGCTTCTTCGTCACGAATATCGTCATGCTCGGTGAACAGTTCTTCGGTCAATAGCAGCAGATCGTCAAAGTCGACGGCGCCGCAGGTCTTCAGCGAATTTTGATATCGGCGGTAGGCCATCGCTGAGAGATGTTCTTTGTCCGTTTGGGCATGTCCGACTGCTTCTGGTGGACGAATCCCGGCGGTCTTCCAGCGGCTGATGTTGTTCAACGCGTCGCCGGGGCGTAGCGATTCGTTGGGAACGCGAATCTCTCGCAATGCGGCGCGTATCACCGATTCTTGATCGCCGCGGTCATAGATCGCAAATTTCAGCGGATATCCCAGACGGTTGATATGCCGCCGCAACACGCGCACGCAATGCGAGTGAAAGGTGGAAACAACTGGTTGCTCCGTCGCTTTTTTGCCGAGCAAACCGAGTGCGCGTTCGCGCATTTCAGCCGCTGCTTTGTTGGTGAAGGTCACCGCCAAGATCCGGCTCGGCCGGACCCCATGCTTGATGAGGTTAGCGATCCGAAACGTCACGACGCGGGTTTTGCCGCTGCCGGCTCCGGCCAGCACCAACATCGGGCCTGAAAGCGTGTTGACTGCGTCAAGTTGGGCCTGATTAAGTCCGCTCACGGGGGCCGTACTTCCTTGCACCGAGAGAACCAAGAGACGAAGCGTTTACTTCTGACGTGAAAGCATCTGGTCAGTCCTGAAAGATCGTAGTTCGCCAGACGCCGTCTCTGCAACCGGGGGCCGCCTGATGGCCGCTGTGCAAGCACGGGAAATGGGGTTGGATAAAAATGCTTTAATTCGGGTAGACTGCGCCCTTCAGGCGAAACCTGCCAGCTTGGTGTCTCCGCTACTCGGGCTTGACTCCCCTTGCGCAGTGCTTCTATATTCACGGTTTGGACTCTAAATCTAAGTGTCGGTTACTGTTAAGTAGCTTTCCACTCCCATCGATCCCTCTACCCCTCCAACTTCGTCATGAAAAGCGAACGCCGCCACGAACTGCAGAAAAACGAGCTGGAGCAAGCCCTCGAAAAGGGGATGGAGCAGATGGGCCCTCAGGCCAAGATCATCGCCGGCATCACAATTGCGGTGGTTGTCGCGGTGATCGCGGTGATGTGGTTCCAGTATCAGCAAAAAATTGCGCGAGCCAGCGGTTGGGGAGAGCTGTTTACCGCTTCTTCGATGATGATGCAGCAAGGGGCCGAAATGACCCCGGCTCTCGAAGAAGTCAGCAGCGCCTACCAAGGTCGTCCGGCTGGCGCGTGGGCCGATCTCTTTTTGGGATATGACCTGTATCGCCAAGGTTTGGAAAAAGAATTTACGCAGCCGCAAGACGCCAAAGACGCTTTGGAACGATCAATTAAAGCGTTTCAAAGTGCCGACAAAGGGGCCGATGTACCCGAGCTGAAACAACGCGCCTTGTGGGGGATCGGTCAGTCGAGCGAAGTGCTGGCGACGCCCGAAAGCTTGAAAACCGCGCTCGCAACCTACGAGGAACTTGCGACCCAATGGCCCGATTCGCCGTTTGGCAAATGGGCAAGCGAGCGCGTTGAATTGCTGAAAAGCAAAGGCGCCGAGGAATTTTATACCTGGTTTCGCGAACAAGATTTTGCTCCTAAGGCCTCGCCGACTTCCGGCATCTTCAATCAAGACCTGCCGAGTGATCCAGACATGACGTTGCCGTCGCGCGATGCGCTGACGCGACCAGGCGATACGCTGGGCGCGCCTGCTGGGGCAGGCGGGATGAACTCGCCCATCAATCTGCTGCCTGCTTCCGGATTGCCGCAGCCGGGTGAAGGGGACGCGATGCCGAAGCCGGAAACGCCTGCATCTGCTACGGATGCTGCGGCGCCAAGTGCTCCGCCAACCGCCGAAGAAAAATCAGCCGCCGAGAAACCAGCCGCCGAAGTTCCCCAGACTGAGCCGGCCGCCGAAACTCCGGCGAAGACCGAAGAAAAGCCTGCTGCTACCGAACCTGCTACGACGGAGCCGGCGACCGAAGCAGCATCAGCCGCCGAGTCAGGCAAGTAATCGCCGCCCCGAATGTCAACTCCTGACTTAACGACCCACGAGACAATCATCAATGCCGAGCAAGCAGGCCGGCGCGTGGACCAGTTTATCGCGCTGATGCTTGACGGCATCAGCCGCGGGCAAATCCGCAAAGCGATTGACGCTGGCTTGGTGACCATCGATGGCGAGCCGTGCAAACCGGCCCACAAGTTGACCGCCGGCGAGTTGCTGGTCGTCAAGCCGATCGCCGCCTATTCGGACGAGCAGATTGGGCTGAACGTCCATCTCAATATTATCTATCAGGATGACCGGATTGCGGTCATCAACAAACCGGCCGGCATGATTACCCATCCGGCCAAGGGGCACTGGAAGGGAACGCTGACCGAAGGGCTGAAAGGTCAGTTCCCCCAGCTCAGCACCATCGGCGGGCCCACGCGTCCCGGTATCGTGCATCGCTTGGACCGCGACACCAGCGGCGTGATCGTGATCGCCAAAGATGACGCAGCGCATGAGTTTCTCAAAACGCAATTTCAGGATCGCCTGACCGAAAAAGAATATTTCGCAATGGTGATCGGCGCGCCTGATCGTGATCGCGACATGATCAACGAACCGGTCGGTCCACATCCCAAAATTCGTGAACGGATGGCGATCCGCCGCGGCGATGACGAAGGCAAAGACGCCCAAACCTTCTACGAAGTGCTGGAACGCTACGACGGTTTCGCCGCGATAAAAGCGCTTCCCAAAACTGGCCGCACCCATCAAATCCGCGTCCACCTCATGCACGCGGGTCACCCGGTCCTGTGCGACCCGCTGTACGGCAGCCGCCGCTTCTTGTCCCTAGGTGAGCTGCAACACGACGACGATCGCACCGTCTTACTCAACCGCACCGCGCTGCACGCCCATCGCATCGTGATCGCGCATCCCGACGACGGTGAGATGCGCGAGTTCATCGCCCCGCTACCTGCTGATTTAGAGCGGACGCAGACGATGCTGCGACAGTTGCGGCCGGTGCGATAAGTCTTTCCCGTTTTGGGTGCCATGGCCACGGTCTTACGTGGCCATGAATGTGCGCGAGTTTTCTGTTTGATTATACAGCTTAAGTGACGTTGGAATAGTCACGGAAATGCCGTAGCGATGGTATCCATGCTAAGTGACTATAAGTTGCGAGGCTGTTTGAGGTTTACCCAGGTAGAAACAAGGAACATTGCCATCGTTCCAGCCAGATTTACGGCTAATTCTGCGTGGCGAGCGGAAGGGCGGTATTGAGTGATACCCTGCCCGTGTGCATTACTTACGCGATTACGAAGTGCACCAATTCCTTCGACTACTGACGCGCATCCACCAAGGATTCGTCGGAAAATCTCTTCAGTGTGTTGACTTGGAGCCATCTTCAATTGCTCCGCCGTTAAGCGGTAAAGTTTGGGCAAGTCAGCATTTCCATCATACTCGATATCCAAATCGTCAAGGATGTGTTTGCAGACACTCTCCAGCAGCGTGCGAGCCAGCGTAATAGCACCGTCTAGATTCTCCGCACGACGTTCGAGTGCCCGTTGCCATATTTCATGGACGTAGTCGGAGCTAAGCTCCGGCAGGACTGCGCTTATAGTAGTGTCAGACGGACTTTGAACAATTCCCTCAAGTGACTCAAGCAGCGGATTGAACTCTTCCCAAATGTGGGTCCGCCGTTCAGCATACGTCGGAAATTTATACTTTATGTACTGCCAGAACTGTGATGCGGTTCGATTAGTCAGTATGAATCGCGGCAGCAACGCTTTTACACGAGTGTCTCGGATGAGTAGGTGACGAAGGTACTCGTACTCATTGTCGTCGCAACCGCCGGTAGCCCGATCAACGCAGATGTTCTGTAATTGTTCAGTTGTCTCGGTAAGTTTTACGCGATCTTGAGCCATCAATCATGTCTTTCGGAGGTAGGCCGTTTTGTTGAAGACAATAAGATGCCCTGATGGTTCGAATTAATGTATTTCAAATAGGTATGCTGATGCCGTGACACGGCCGTGCGTGTCTAAGAATGGGCGCGAGTGTACAGTTTGATTACGTCGATTTAGTAATGTTGGAATGGTCTCTTCTCGCACTTTTCTCGCCGTCTACTTGATTGTTGCCGCATTCATGGCCACGCAAGGCCGTGGCCATGGCACCCGATACAATGAATGTGCGTGGAAACTCGTCTAGCGCCAGAGATTCGATGTCATCCCGTCATCCAAATTTGTTAATATCGGAACGCTTTCGCGATTCAACATGATGGGCAAATCTAATCCTGATTCCCAGGCCATCGCGCTTGACCACGGCCAGTCAATTGTCCGGCTCACGAGTCCTCGACGGACCGGGTTTTCGTGGACGTACCTTATCTTTTCGTGAACATCGCGAGTCGAACGCAGATTGCGATCGTAACCTGGACCGCGTTGCCAGAAGCGATAACATCGTTTGCCGTTGGGCTGGATATCTTCGATCCGATTTAGAAAATCAGGAGAGTTTTCATGCAGCCAAATTATGGCCCGCTTCGCAACCGACTGCTTAATGGTCGACAGAATCGCAGCAATCTTGACGTTTTCACACGGCAGGACGATCAGGTGAACATGCTCCGGCATGATCACATAGGCCCACAAATCAAAGCCGTTCTTCTTACGACTGAATTCAATCGCGTCAATCAAGTACTGACAAGTTCTGGGGCGGCTGAGCAACGGCAAACGGCGGAAGCAGGAGAAGGTGAGAAAGTGGGCCTCTCCAGCGGTTTCAAATCGACGAATTGTCTTTCGATGAGGAGTTTCCATTGACATAGTATCGAATGTCAGGGCGACGCTTGCAACAATTTCCTGCAGTATTTACGGCCACACAAAAACGGGCGCCATGGCCACGCCCTTGCGTGGCCATGATTGCGTGTGAGTGTACCGTTTGGTCACCGCCGATTCAGAAACGTTGGAATGGTTACGAATTGCTAGGTTCTCGCCGTCGATTTGATAGCCGACCGTATTCATGGCCACGCAAGGCCGTGGCCATGGCACCAAAAATCTGGTTGCCGCGTACTTGCTTACTTCAAAGCCGAAATCTCCCCGCTGGCGACCATCGCTTCAAACTTCTCCATCTCCACCTGGCTACCGACGACCATTGGGGTCCGCTGGTGGATGCTGATTGGTTCGATTTCTAACAGGCGGCCTGTGCCGTTTGACGCTTTGCCGCCGGCTTGTTCGCACAGGAATGCGATCGGAAACGCTTCGTACAATATGCGAAGTTTGCCTTCGGGATTATCGGCCGTCGGCGGGTAGAGGAAAATTCCTCCTTTAAGCAGCGTGCGGTGGAAGTCCGACACCATCGAGCCGATATAGCGCGAGCTGTAGGGATGGTTCAATTGCCCGTCACGGAGCATTTGCAGATAATCGGCGTAGCCCGGCGGGAAACTGGCGGCGTAGGCTTCGTTGACCGAATAATATTTTCCTTGTTGCGGCATCTTGATGTCGGGATGGCTTAAAACGAAGGCGCCGATCGACGGATCGAGCGTAAAGCCATGCACGCCAAGACCGACACTATAGACCAGCATCGTCGACGAGCCGTAGACCACATACCCGGCGGCGACTTGCTTGGTTCCCGGCTGCAGCAGCCAGCGTTCTGGCTCATCGCAAGTTGCTCCCTCAGGGCGTCGCATGATCGAAAAGGTCGTGCCGACGCTCACATTTACGTCGATGTTTGAGGAGCCATCGAGCGGATCGAACACCACCGCGTATTTGGCGCCGTCGCTGCAGTGGCCGACGATCTTGGGATGTTCGTTTTCTTCGGACGCCAACACGCCGACACTGGCCCGCGTACTAAGACAGTGCAGCAGCACCTCGTTGGCGTACACATCCAGCTTTTGCTGCACTTCTCCTTGGACGTTGACGTCGCCTGCGGCGCCGACGATGTCGGTCAAACCGGCCGAGCGAACTTTGGCGCCGATCATCTTGGTCGAAAGGGTGATGGCGGAAAGAAGCCACGAGAATTCGCCCGAGGCATGGGGAAAGCGGCGTTGTTCTTGCAGGATGTGCTGCTGAACGGTGGTGATCATCGGACTTCCTTGAGGGTGCGCGGCTGCCCAGAAATTGGGCGAAATCAAACCAAATTTGCTCTGTTTGAGATAAGCAATTGGAATGCCAAAACTAACTTTTCGAGATTCATATTGAGGGGCGATGGCCAGCACGGTCTCGCAATCGCTTACTGCATCACTCAGCCATCCACCGGCGTCTGCGGCGTTTGCAACAGCAATTGATAGTACCCAGCATCCAACCACCCGCCGAACTTAAACCCTGCTTCACGCATCACGCCGGCCAGTACAAACCCTTGTTTAAGATGCAGCGCAACGCTGGCTTGGTTCGCTTGATCGATGACGCCGATCAGGCTGTGGAGATCGCGGGCAATTGCCTGCGCGATGATCTCTTGGAGCAGGATGCCGCCAAGGCCGCGGCCGCGGAAGTCTTGTTGGATGTAGATCGAATGTTCGGCGGTATACTTGTAGCCCGGCTGTGGTCGGAAAGGGCCCATGGTGGTGAACCCCATCAGTCGGCCGTCGTCCTCTTCGGCTCCGAGCACCGGCCAGTTGGCGGCCGCTTTGTTGGCGAACCATGTTTCCATGGTTTCCATGGTTCGCGGGACGTATTCGTACAGGGAGGCCGAGGTGGCGATCTCATGATTGAAGATCGCCAGAATCGCCGAGCCGTGTTGCTCAAGAGAGCAGGGGACTAGTCGCATACGGAAGAGTGCCTGTTAGCTTTTCCGCTGTGGCGGCATCGGTTTGGAGAGGTCAAACTGAGCAGGGACTTCGAGTCCTGCCGCCCAGTAGATGCTGTTGAGTAGGAGACGCTCGAACGATTTGTTCTGGAACTCGTCTTTGTGGCCGAGCGAGGTGTAGAACGACCAGCCTCCATCGGCGCGGCGGAACGTCCAAGCAACTGGTTCGGCCGGTTTGCCTTCAACGGCGCCGGTTAGCAGCGTGGTCGCGCCGTCCGCCAGCGGCGCCGTTTGATAGAGCGATCCGTTTTGGGGGAACGGTTCGCTTGAGACTCCGCGCAGGATCGGATGCTTGGAGTTGTCGTCAACGATTTCGATGGTTGATTTTAAATTGTTCGCGTAGTGGTTGCTGTAGTTTCCGCCCCAGACTTCTTGGTCGAACTCTTCCCACGTTTCGGCTCCGGCCGGTGGCTGTTTGCCGCGTAGGCCAAACGCGTGACTCGCCGTGCGGATGCCGACCATCGGCTTGCCGGCGGCGACATACTTGCGCAGCGCCGCCATTTGCGCCGGCGGCAAAGCGCGACGGCGGACGCTGATCAGCAGCACATCGGCGGTGGCCAACGCTTTTTCTAAACCGGGGATATCATTGGGATCGGTTTCGCTGCCGTAGACATAGCTAACGCGGAAGTCGCGGCCGAGAAAGTCGCCGCCAAATTGCGGCAAGGTTTGGGCCGTTTCGTATTCACTTTCGGCCATCACCATCACCACGTGCGGACGCTTGTCTGCGGCGTAGGCGAACTGCTCGCCGCCGAGGATTTGATCGCTGGTGACGGTGGGGCAAACGTACTTTTCGATATGCGACACGATCAAGTCGGTGCCGGTAAAGTGATTGACAAAGGGCCATGACGCCGGGTTGTACATGGTGTCAGTCAGGTCACGCATCAAGACGACGTTCTTGCCGTTTTTGGCAAGCTGCCGCAATCCGAACGGGCGCCCGAGCACGCACATGTTGGTATGAACGCCGGTCAGAATAACGTTGTTGATGTTTTTGGCGGCGAGGATGCTCCAGACTTCGTCTCCCTTGTCGCTGATATAGTCGCGGGCCGGATCGATCGTCAACTGATCGGTCTCTTGAATCCAAGGTTGGCCTGGGTTGCGCCCGATCGCGGTCAAATACGCTTTCCACTCTTCGCGTTGTTTCGCCTGATCATCATTGCCGCCATCGGATTGATCGACCGGGTAGACTCCCTTTTCTTCCGCTGGAATTTGATAGCACCAGGTGTTAATCTCGGCAGGAATGTCGGCCGCTTTGGGCGTTTGCTCAGCCCGGTTGCGCGCGGGATGATCGACGTAGTGTTTCATGCAGCCGCTGGGAGCGTGGATGATTGTCACGCCTTGCTCGCGGGCCTGCTTCAGCAGATCGTTTAAGCGCGGTGCGAACTGTTGACCACGCTGCACTGCGTTCTGACAAGTGTGAAGGTCCCACATGTCGCAGACGATGATCGCGGTCTGCTCTGGCTTCCACTGTTCGTTGCGCGTCAGCTGATGATAAAGGCCGCTGTCTGGCTTCGTCTCTTGTTGAAACCTCAGCTTCATCGACAGATCATCGCCCAGCAGCGGTGCAACCAACAGCGAAAGCGTAAACAAGCAGCCAGCGAGACGTTTGACGGCCAAGATCATACGTTGTATCCAAAGCGGGAGAGGGAACAGGCGGGACTTGGTCCAATGTAGCTGAAGCGGGAGCGGAGGGGAAATATTTCGTGGTATCGGAGGGGGAACATCCAACGCTAGGTGGGCGGTGAAGTGGAGTGATCCGATCCCGGCGAAACGGAACGAATTACTGATTGAGCGATTCTTCAAATTCGCTCAAATCGGACTCCAGGCGACTATTTTCCTGTTGTTCGACAAACTTCTGCATTTCCGGCAACGCAACTGCAGATGCAGGACCAAACGCGACCAATGCTTCGAAGGCTGCGATGCGGACGTCTTCGTCGCTGGCTTGCAGCAATTCTCGAGCAACGGGAACCGCCTGCTTGGCGTCAGGTCCCATCTTGGCCAGCGCTTCCAGCGTGTAGAGCCGACACCCCACTTTTTTGACCAATTGCGGCGCTGCGGCGGCTAAGGGGGCGCCTGCCGTTTTCATGTCGGCCAACGCCCAGAGCGCCCACTGTGCAGACTCTTCGTTCTCTTCCAGGGCGATCTTAATCAGCGCCGGTACCGCAACTGGTTCCGCTTTTTCGCCCATCGCGGTCAAGATCTCGATGGCATTGGTACTTTGCTCTTCATCCTGCAGTATCGGAACAACGTGCGATGCGTAGTCGGCCGCCAGCGGACCTAATACTTCGAGGGACAACAGCAAGTAGAAACGCTCGTAGCCTTCCGACTCTGGCAGGCGGTCAATGATGCGCGGCATCAGCTCGGTAGTGTCGCCGTTGCTGGCGGCGATTACTTGGGCCGCAGCATACGTAGCGCCGTAAGAATCGAACCGCAGAATTGGTTGGAGGCAGAGTTCCGGCTGGCTGGCGATGGATCCCAAGGCATGGATCGTGTTTTCCTGGTGCTCAACTTTGTCGGATTCGAGCAGCTTCACCAACGCAGGGACCGCCGCTTGGGCGTCAGGCCCCAGATAGTTGAGAGTGCTGAGTGCGGAGAGGACGATCTCTTTGTCTTGGTCCTCAATCGCTTTGACTAGTTCTGGCACGGCGGAAGCCAGTTCCGCTACTTTTACCCATTGGATCGAAGCTTGACGCAGGGCCAGAAAGCTGCCTTCGTTGACGGAGGGGACAACGACCGGTGCGAACTCATTTGAATTGATCTTCTGCAAGTCGTCGAATTCGCCGGCCGCTATCACCGCTGCCGCGCGCACTTCGGCAGGCTGGGCTGGATCTCGAGCAATTGTGTAGAAATCGGTGACTAGAGCGCTCCAGGGAGGAACAAAGTTCTCCGCTTCGTCATCGCCGTGAAAGCTTTCGATCTCGGTGCTCCCCAAGATCGCGGCTGCACGCCGCTGCGGATCGAGCGCTTTGTCGAACGCTATCTTTTGAATTGTCGGCAGCAGGTCAAGATTCAGGTCGTCAAAGATCCGAGAGTTGGTTCCCTGTTCCATCGATGCGTCCACCAGGGCCAAATAACCTTCCGCCGGTTCCAACGGATATTTGGTCAACGCGTAGGCAGCCGCTTGGAGAACTTCTGGATCCTCATCACGCATGCCGCGCTGCAAGACGGGAATCGCTTCCGAAAGCTTGGGCTCACAATTTCCGAGTGCGCTGAGAGCGGAGATCCGTACATCAGGGAAAGTGTCTTTCAACGTCGTCGCCAAGACTTCGACAATCTGCGGCGTTGCAGGACGCACATTCCCCAAGGCCTCTGCCGCATAGATTTTTGCCGAGTATTGCTCGCTATATTCTTCGGTGGTGGGGCTGTTGGCGATTTCGCAAAGACGTGCGATCGTCGCAGCGTTATGGCTCGGTAGAAAGACGGCTCCTTGAGCGCCCTGCAATTGGAGGGCTGGCGCTGCATCGTTCAACCTCGCCAGCAGCTCGGATTCGGCGCCAATTTTCCCCAGCCCTTCGCAGCCAAGATCGACATACAACTGCTCATGAATCAGATGCAGAAACAGGGGTTTGGCTGCGATTGCTGCAGGGCCGATCAAGGCTAACGCTTGATAGCAGCTTTCAACATCACGATCGGCCTTTTCTTCGGTGATCACTCGTCGCATGAGAGAAGGAACAAGCGGCGCCGCATCGGGGCCGAGATCCGAAACAAGATCGACCGATTGGCTAACGACTTCTTCGTTCGTTTCGCTTAGAAGTCGGTCGGCGATTTCCGGCAGTGCAGGCTTTAGCAGCGCAGGATCTTGATAGCGAATGTTGTACAGTGCTGCCGACGCTGCGACGCGGACCATTTCGTCTGGGTCTACTAGGCCAGTACGCAGCGCCGTGACCGAAGCCACATATTGGTGTTCTTCGACGTTCCCCAACGCTTCGCATGCTCTGGCACGGATTTCGGCTTGAGGGAATTTGCTGATCGCCTCGGCCAGCGGCGCGACTGTCTCTAAAGTCCAGGGACGATCCATTGCCGAAACCAGCTCATCGGAAGGCTCGGCTTGAGGATCCTCATCTCCTGCGAAAGAAGGCAACCGAGCTGGTGAGTTGGCCGCGGAAAGGGGCGGCAAGTTTTTCAGCTGATCGGCCAATTGGGTGAAGAAGTCGGCAGCGGTCGGGTCAACCATCAAGGTCACCTCCTGTTTCGTCTCTTGCGTCATCGCAGGTGCTGATTGGGTTTTGGCAGGCTCGCCGACAGGAACTGGCGGATTAGGCGATTCGGCAATCAGCGGCGCATCAGGCTCAGCGGTTGAAGCCGATCGCTCTGCACCGGCTGGCGGCGCCGTCGCGGGTTCTGGTTTCAATCCACATCCAATGAGGAAGAGGACCAAGAGTAGCAGGGATCGCATGGAAAGCTCCGTCAAGCAAGCCAGTAGTGGGGGGGAGGCTGGCCGTTATTGTGCCAGATCCGTTGGCGTTAAACAACGATTTCTCAGCTGCCAGCCGCCATATTGGCCCAGCAGAACAAGCCGTAGGAACTTCGTGGCTTCCAGCATTAAAAAAAGTTCACAATGGTTTACCTTTGACAGTGCTTCAGGTTTACTGAGATTGTAGCGTTGCTTTCGCCCACCGAGATTTGCATCCAGTCCCCTCAGGCACGCCCCATCATGCTTCGTATCTTTCTCGCGCTCGCGTGCGCTGCCGCCTGTTTTGGTGGTTTTCCTGCTGCGGTTCAGGCTCAACTTGGCCCTTACGATCCCTACGCCAAGCCGGTGGATGACGCACCTGCCGTTGCGGCCGATGGAACGCTGCATTGGCCGGTCTTCTATCGCTCGGCCAAGATGGAGTTGAAGTATGAAAACCTTCACAACATGGGCGCTTGTCTGGGGACGAACAAAGCGGTTACCGTGCCGGTCGAGAAGAACAAGCTGAACATCGATGCATTGCCCGAAGTTTCGATCACCGGCCGTGTGATTCAGGTCGGCCACGGCAGCATCTTTGTGCAGCAGCCCGATGGCAAAGTCGACATGATCGTGACCCATCCCGCAGGCGTTTCACGCGTGGATGTGACCGGCGATGTTCCGGCCAGTTGGATAACAAACGGGATGCTGGTTCGCTTTCTTGGTGAGGTCGATAAAACAGGGCACAGCACCGATCCGGTTGACGCAGTCGACGTGATGAGCACGTTGGTTGATTTTGCGCCGCCAGTAGTGGAGCCCGGCGTTCGACAAAAAATTACCGCCAAGGTGCGCAGCCTGCATGGAAATACGTTGGTGGTTACAGCGCTGAGCGGCTCGCTGCGCAAGTTGACCATCAGGCTAACGGATCAAGCGGTTGCGCATTTGCTGACTAAAGAATTGAAGTACACGACGATCGGCGATGAGCTGACCGCCAAGGGACATCTTTATGCGGTCGCCGGTGGCAAACCAGAGCGTTGCATCTTCGCATCGGACGTGACGGTCAGCAAACAGACGAGGCAGACCGAAGTTAAGCAGGCAGATACCCAGCCGACGCTAACAAATCTGTAAAAAGTGTTCTTGATAGTCCGATGCGTGAGAGCTTGTTACTACTGGGGGAATAAAAACTTCACCAGATCGTTGGTTCCGATCATGCGCGTGGTGTGAAACAACTCGCCGCTCAGAAAGCCGGCTTGCGAACCAATGAACGAGGCGGCGCCGCGGACGCGGTCGAAGACGTAATCTTTTTCAGGCGGAAACTGCGTGGCATAGCAGCGGACGCTGTTGATCTTGGTTTCGAGCGTGTCGCTGATGTCGACAACGAACGAACCAGGCGCTTCGGGATGCTCCATCGGCTCGAAGACTAGCCGATAGTAAAGCTGCTTGGCGATCGTGTGGACCGGCAGCCCATCGAAGTGGTCATCCCATTTGGTCAGACGAGAGTAAAACGTCGCCGCATCGGTGATCTGCATCGCTTGCCAATGGTCAGGCGAAGCAAGCGGCGTCTTGCCGCCAAAGCCCAGCACCACTTTGGGGCGATACTTGCGAAACTCTTTGGCCAGCGCGACGCGCGATTCAAAGCAGTCAAACAGCCGGCGATTCGGAAGCTCTAGCGTGACGCGGACGTCGATGCCCAACACTTGCGCCGCGGCTTGGGCTTCGGCCAGGCGAACCTCGGGACCCGGCGAGCGGGGCGTCGGCTCGCCGTCGGTTAGGTCAATGATACCGACCTTATAACCTTGCTGGCATAGCTTGGCCAAAGTTCCCCCGCAGGCAATTTCGACATCGTCGGGATGTGCGCCGACGGCGATCACGTCAAGCTGTGGAAAGTTGTCGAGGATCGTCACGCGGTTGCGGCTCCTGAAGCTAAGTCAGCGGGCATCGATTGTCTGAAGTCGTTGGTTACGACTTCAGCGGTTTGATCGCGGTGATCAGGAAGGTCGGGTTGAGCGACTCAAATCGATGCCGTTCCAGCTGGTAGGTGCTGTGGGCGATGTTGATCATCGTCGCGCGAGCTTCGCCTGCCAACCGTTGCAGCAACTCGTGCACTTCATGCAGGTTTTCGATGCTGCCGATGTTCAGCACGATCCGCCCGCCCGGTTTCAGCCGAGCATAGGCCGGCTCCGTAATGCCGCGGACATGACGACCAGCGCCGCCGATGAAGATGCTGTCCGGGTCGGGCAGGTCTTCCCAGGCTTCTGGCGCTTTGCCCAAGATCGGGGTTAGGTTGGTGACCCCAAACGAATCGGCGTTTGACTTGATCACGCCGTGATCTTCGGGATCCATTTCAATCGCGTAGACGGCGCCTGCCGAGGCGATCATCGCCGCTTCGATCGAGACCGATCCGCTGCCGGCGCCCACGTCCCAAACGATGCTGGTCGGGCCTAGATCCAATTGCGAGAGCGCGATCGCGCGTGTCTCGGCCGAGGTGAGCAGCCCGCGCTTCGGCTTCGATTGTAGGAAGACTTCGTCCGGGTTGCCAAAGAGTCGCTTGCCGACCAGTGCGATCGGACGATCGGGAACACCGGGCTTGCGAATCAGGATCATCACGTTAAGCAAGCCAAATTGCTGCTCGGCGATTTCGGCCAGCTCGCCTTGCGTGACGCGTTCGTTGGGCGAACCGAGGTTTTCGCAGACATAGGCTGAAAAGTAATCGAGCTTTTGGGAGAGCAGCGCTTTGGCAATTGCCGCCGGCGTATGCTGATCGGTGGTGAACAGGCCGACTTTTTCAGAGAGCCGCGCGTTTTGCACGACGCGCTCTAGCGATTGCGTCGCCAGGTTGGCCAGATAGGCTTCGTCCCAGCTTTCTTTGACGCGGGCAAAGGCCAGCTGCATGCTGCTGACGTGCGGCAACACCTCAAAGTGCTCTTTGCCGATCTCGTCGCACAGATAACGGGCGACTCCGTAAAAGAGCGGATCGCCGCTGGTCAGAACGACAATGTTTTTGCCGGTCGAGCGTTTGACCCGCTCGACAATCGCGTTCAGGTCGGCGCCGACCGGTAGTTTTTCGGCTTTGACCGAATCGACATAGTCCAGCACTTGCGGACTGCCGATAATCAGGTCGGCCGCGCCGATGCGCTGGGTCGCCTGAGCGGTGAGTCCGTCAAAACCATCGTCGCCGATGCCGATAATCTGAATCTTGGCCGCTGAGTTCACGCCGCCCTCGCGTCGATTGGGGTTCGAAGAGAATCCACCGATTTTAAGAGATCGGCGGCGATGCCGAAAGCTGGCGCCAAGGATTGATTGGGAGAAGTTTTGGCGTTAGAACCGGTAGCTTGGCGGATATGAACCTCTGCTCTCCGCTTCCCATCCCCCCGAGCCAGCCCCGATATGCCTACGATCGTCGTGACCGCGTCGCATTACCTGACGACCGACTGGCCGTATTACCAGCGGTTGCGCGCGGCCGGGTTTGAGATCCGCTTTGCCGACTTGTCCAAGTCGTTATGGGACAGCGATTGTCTGGTTGAGGCGCTGGAAGGCGCCGACGCCGTGATTTGCAGCACCGAGCCTTACACGCCAGAAGTGCTACGCCGGACCAAGGTTAGGGTCCTCTCGCGAACCGGGGTCGGATATGACTCGGTCGATGTGGCGGCGGCAACGCAGCGTAACATTATGGTCTGCCGCACGCCGGGCGTCCTGCACCAGTCGGTCGTTGAGCATACGATCGGCATGATCCTGGCCATGTACCGCAACGTCATCCAACAAAACGCCCAAGTCCGCGCCGGGAATTGGGATCGCACGGTCGGACCCCGAGCACTGGGCAAAACGCTAGGGCTCATCGGCTACGGCGTGATCGGAAAAGAAGTCGCGAAAGCCGCGAGCTTGCTCGGCATGCACGTAATCGCCTACGACCCGATCGCGCCGGCGGGCGGACCAAGTGAAGTCGAGCGAGTCGAGCTTGACCAGATTTGGCGCCGCAGCGATGTGGTGAGTCTGCATGCTCCCTGCACGCCGGAGACCGCACAAATCATCAACCAACAAACCCTGTCTCTTATGAAAGACAACGCGATGCTGATCAACACCTCACGCGGCGGATTGATCAACGAAGCGGAACTGGCCGCGGCGATGCAAGCAGGCAAGTTGCGCGGAGCAGCGCTCGACGTCTTCGAACAAGAGCCAATCAACGCAGATAATCCGCTGCTAGAAGTCGATAACATTTACTTCACCGCTCATATGGCCGGACTGGATGAGCAATCGCTCTTGGATATGTCGAACATGGCGGCCCAGAATATTGTCGATCTGTATGAGGGGCGATGGCCGACAGAAACTATGGTGAACGGAGGGGAGTTGCGTGGGTGGAAGTGGTAAGGACGCGCGGGGAAGAGGTTTAAATGGGGCAGTCGATTGGGCCTTGACTTCCAGTTTTTGAAGAGCCCACTTTGTTGCGATGAGGCCCCCACAGGATTGATAAACTATGCACGATTTAACCAATCTCGATCTCCCCAAACTCCGCGAGCGCTGCACCGCCGGCGAGTCGTTTGAGTACGTTCACTTCTGGGGGCATCAGACCAGCAAAGATGGCGTGATGACTCGATCCTGCTTTAGCCAGTGGTTCGCTGCGCCGTTCACCGTAGAAGGCATAACGTATTCTACGGCCGAACATTGGATGATGGCGGGCAAAGCGAAGCTGTTTGGTGATGCCGAAGTCCTGCCCCAGATCATCGCTGCCGCAGATCCAAAAGAAGCCAAGGCCCTGGGACGCAAGGTCGCTAACTTTGATGACGCCGTTTGGAAAGCAAATTGCCGTGCGATTGTGACTGTGGGCAACATTCACAAATTCACCCAGCACGAAGCGATGAAGCAGGTGCTGCTCGATACCGGCGACACGGTGCTTGTCGAAGCGGCGCCGCGCGATCAAATTTGGGGAATCGGCATGGGCGCCGCGAATGAGAATGCGTGTAACCCACTGAAGTGGCGCGGGCAAAACCTGCTTGGTTTTGTGCTGATGGATGTACGCGCAAAGTTGCAGCGGTAGAGAACATTGCTTTAGGCAATCCTGATCCGCGTCGCCATGGTCTCACCTTTTCGTGCTGCAAGACTTGCCAATGGGACGCCCGTCCAATGCGATTCTAGGGCAAAGAACATGATCAATGGTGAAAGTTGATTGGTAGAAGGTCGCGGCACACTTCCCAAGAGAAAAAAAAGGGATCCGGCTATTTATACGGATTGCCCTAAGATGAACGCACCCATTCTTGAGTAGGGTTGTTGGGCCGCGTTCGATTCGATCTTGAGCAAGTCCGCGCAGGCATTCTTATTTTTTCTGAATGAGTCGCCGGTAAATTTTGAAGATCCCCCCAACCGAACCGGTGTTTTGCGGTTCGTGCGCAAACATTTGTCGACGTATCCAATTTGCCTAAGGCACCACGGCCATATTGTCGATCTGGATTTGTAAAGTACCAAGGATGGTCAGAGGCCGGAGAACGCGAAGTCGTTGCGCGTTTTCCATCTGTAAGAGGTAAAGCCTGCGAACACAATATAAAATCGATTTAGTGAGAGCTTTGATACATGACGCGCATCAATACCAACGTTAGTTCTCTTGTTGCGCAAAAGAACTTGGGCCGATCGAATGCTGACCTGAATACGACGCTGACGCGTCTCAGTACTGGTCTTCGCATTAATAGCGGCAAAGATGATCCGGCCGGTTTGATCGCCAGCGAAGCTCTGCGCAGCGACATTACCAGCGTCGAAAAAGCAATTACCAACAGCGAACGCGCCAATCAACTGATCTCGACGGCCGACAGCGCCTTGGGGCAGGTCAGCTCGCTGCTGAACGACATTCGGGGACTAATCTCGGAAGCGGCAAATACGGGCGCACTGAGCGACGATCAAATCGCGGCGAATCAGCTGCAGATTGACTCTTCGCTCGAAGCGATTGATCGGATTGCTCAGGTCACGTCGTTCCAGGGAAAACGTCTGCTTGATGGCAATTTGGACTTCATTACGCAAGACGTCAACACTTCCGGTATTCAAGGTCTGCGAATCGATCAAGCCAACTTCGGTGCGCAAAGCTCGATCGGCGTGAATGTCAATGTAGTCAAGCAGGCGACGCGCGGCGAGCTGAGCTATGGTTTTGGCGCTGTAGCGGACGACCTGGTACTGGAAGTCGGGGGCGCCAACGGCACCGAAGCGTTCAACTTCGCCAAAGGGTCAACGATCGAAGAAATCGCATCGGCCGTCAATTTGGTCTCGGACGCTACCGGCGTCGAAGCAGTGGTGGAAACGGCCGCGACCAAGGGTACATTGACCGTCAGCAGTTATGGTACGGACAACGACATCGTCCTCACCGCCAACGAAGCGGGATTCGATCCGGGCGATGTTCGTATCAAGTACAGCGTCGGAACTTCCACCGCCACAACGGCCTCGTATACCGCGCCGGTTGGTGCTGAACCGGGCAAGCTGGAAGTGACGTTGGGGGTCTCGGATTATGAACCGGCGACATTGCTGGTCGACACGGCGGGGGACAACAACGCCTTCTCTATCACCGCCAATGAAGCGGGCGAAGACTACAATGGCTTGAAGATCCTTTTCGACAACAGCGCCGAATTAGGGGATGAATCGGCTGCGTACTACGCGTCTGACAATAAGTTGATCATCCGCAAGAATGCCAATTCCAATGCGGATGCGATTGTTGCGGCGATCAACAATGCTACCGAACGGACGGCAGCGAGCTTCGTCACGGGCGGCCCTGCAAACGCTTCGCTGACCATCACCTCGAAGCTGCTCGGAGACCAAAGCAACGGAGTCGGCATCGAGTATGTTGACAACGCTTCCCTTACCGGGGGGGCAATCGTTGCGTTTGACGAAACGAACAACAAACTGGTGATCCAGATCGACGACAACGTCACGACCGGTACGGAAATTCGTGATGCGATCAATGCACAATACGGAGACCTCTTCAACGCGGAATATACGGGCGCAGGCACCGGCGCGGCTGCAGTGCAAACTTCGTACATCCCAGGAAGCTCGACCTTCAGCGGCGGTACGGCGCCAGCCCGTTCGGAAGCTTCGGTCTATACTCAAGGGGGTAATGCCGACGCGCAAATTCATGTTCGCGCTCTGTCGGGCGGATCTGATATCGACGGTGTGCAGCTCATCTATTCGACGTCGGCCGGCGTTACGGCCGGTAACGAAACGGCGACCTACGATGCAGACGCCAAAACGCTGACGGTGCAGATTCAAGACAACACGTCCACCGCCAACCAGGTCATTACAGCGATTGACGCGACCGGTCTGTTTGACGCCCGCGCTGCTTTAGGCAGTGACGGCACCGGCGCCGTCCAGACATCCGACCTCACCGGCAGCGAGTTGTTTTTTGGAGGCAATCGCCAAAAGGTCACCGAATTGTTCACGGCGGCGGTCATCGAAACGACCGGCTATGGCGGCGGCGCTGGCATTGTCTCGTACACGGGACACTACGGGGCAACCGCTTCCGGCGGCGTGAAAGGGGGCGAGATCATCGCCACCGCGAATGACGTCATCGCTGCGATTAATGCAGCCACTGGCAACGACAAGGTTACCGCTTCGCTCGCCGTCGGCAACGATGGACACGACACGGTCACCGCGTTCACCAACTTCGCCTATAGCGGCGTCGAAGAGAAGAATACAAGTCTGCAGTTTCTAGCGCCGGACGATTCGCCAAACATTCGGTTTGTTTCCAGCCCCAATAGCGGATTGAGCATCGACACGACGACCGATCCGCGTGTCGAGGGTCTGTCCCAAGCGATCATCCAAAATGCGGACGCGAACGGCACTTTCTCGATCACCAGCAAGCTGAAGGGGACCGACTTCGACGGTTACACGATCAGCTTCGTGGACGACAATGCCCTGTCCGGCGGCGGTGATGAATTCGCCGTACTCGACAAAGAAGCCAAAACGCTCGTCCTGCACATTCAGGACGGTGTTTCCACTGCCGCAAACATCCTCGACTCGATCAACAACGACGAATACGTCAGCGAATTCTTCAAAGCGGAGAATTTTGGCTCCAGTGACGGAACCGATGCGGTGACGATTGCCGACTTGCCCTCCTCGATCACGACAACCGGAGGTCTGGTCAGCGAAGGTACACTAATCGTCAACCTGGAAACCGACGTCGACGGTAATATCAAAACGACGGCCAATGACTTGATCGCCTTCTTTGATGATCCCAGCGAGTTCATCTCGGATCCGACTCAAGCAGCGACTGCCCTGACTTACTTGCAAGATCGCGGTATCAGCGTCACCAACGTGAGCGGCAGCGATGGCAGCGGTAAGCTGTCTATCACAACCGACGATATCTCGTTCGCGACAAGCGGAACCCAACTAGAAAATGCCCAGGCTGCAGGCACAACCTTTGCCGTGAACGGCGCCAACGCCCAAGTGACCTTCACGGCCATCAATTCGGGCGCCGATTACGATGATGTCACCGTTCAGTTCGTGAATGACGCCACGGTTACGGCGGGTGTGGATGAACGGGGCGAATACGATGCGGCGACGAAAACGCTGACCTTCTTCATTCAGGAAGGGGTCTCCACCGCCGCCGATATCAAAGACATCTTCGACTCGAGCGCCGGAAACTACGACGCTAGTCTGTCGCTGCTATTTAGTGCAACAGCCGGCGGCACCGGCGCTGGAGCGATAACAACCGACGACACCGGCACGCTTACCGGCGGAGTCATTGACACCGGTTCGACCGACGGAGCGGCATTGCTCGATAATGAGGACCTTGAGAATACGGGCCTCACATTTCGGGCGACCAATTTCGGTTCGGATGCCTTTGTCAGCGTGAAGGCCCTCAGCGGTACTTTCAGCCTGACCGATCAGAGCGGCAATACCAACGTCGATCGCGTCTCGGGGACTGACGTCGATGTTCGGATCAACGGTATTCAAGCGATTGGCGATGGTTTGAAGGCCGCCATCAATACTTCTTCGCTCGACCTGAGCTTCTCGCTGGGCGAAGACGTCACCGACGACTCGACATTCGACTTTGCTATTGTCGGCGGCGGCGCCTTGTTCCAACTGGGCCCGGACGTGGTCAGCAACCAGCAAGCTCGGCTCGGTATCCAAAGCGTTAACACGTCGACCTTAGGCGGCGTCAGCGGACGATTGTTTGAGATTCGATCGGGCGGCGCCAAGAGCCTTGCGGCGGACGTGGGCGGAGCCGCCAAAATTGTGGACGAGGTCATCTCGGTCGTGACCTCGCTTCGCGGCCGCCTGGGCGCCTTCCAAAAGACGACCTTGGATTCAAACATCTATTCGTTGAACGACACGCTGGCCAATCTGACCGAAGCCGAAAGCTCGATTCGTGACGCGGACTTCGCTGCCGAATCGGCCAAATTGACGCGAGCTCAGATTCTCGTTCAGTCAGGTACGTCAGTGTTGGGCATCGCCAAACAGAACCCGCAAAACGTGCTGAGCCTACTCCGATAACCTAGCGCATAAAAAAAGCCGCGACAAACGTCGCGGCTTTTTTTTGATTGGAACAAGCTGAGCAAACTACGCTTGGAACGAGCTGCCGCAGCCGCAGGTCTTGGCGGCGTTCGGGTTGTTGAACGTGAAGCCGTGACGATCAAGACCCGAATAGAAGTCGACGGTGGTGCCATCCAGGTACAGGAGGCTCTTCTTGTCGACGACGACCGGCAGTCCGTGGAAATCGTACTTGCTGTCTTTTTCGTCATCGTATTCTTGCGACAGCGTGATGCTGTACGAGAATCCGCTGCAACCACCGCCGGTGATGCCAAGACGCAGCATGGTGCTGCCTGGATCTTGCTTCGAATCGGAGATGATGCGTTTGACTTCGTTGGCCGCATTTTCAGTAACTTCAACCGCCATCGATATTCTGCTCCTCAAACTGTTTTGGGGAAATAAGTTTTTCACATATTGTGATGTCTAAATTATACGAAAAGGTACAAGAAAGAAAGTCCGGAGCCCCGTTTTCGCGGCTTCCCCACTTTTGTTTTATGACAAATCAGCCGGATTGGCCCAATTTCCGCAGTCGTGTGACTGCCGCCGCAACGTGGGTCACGGCGAACTCAATATCGTCAGAGCTGGTGAATCGTCCAAGTCCAAATCGCAGACTGCTGCGTGTTGCATCCTCAGAAAGACCGATCGCTTGCAGGACATGGCTTGGCTCGGGATTGGCCGAAGTACAAGCACTGCCAGAAGATACGGCGATTTGGCGGACGTTCATCATTAACGCTTCGCCGTCGACGCCGGCGAAAGAAACATTCAAATTGCCGGCCAATCGCAGGTCAGCGGTACATGCCGGGCCGTTGAGCGTCACCCCGTCGATCGCCGCTTGAAGCTGGGCGAGCAGCTGATCGCGAAGTCTGGCCTGACGCGGGATTTCGGTCGCAAACTCGGCCAGACAAAAGCTCAAGGCGCTGGCCATGCCGACAATGCCGGGGACATTTAGCGTGCCGCTGCGGACTCCGCGCTCTTGCCCGCCGCCGTCAATCTGGGGCTCTAGCCGGATTCGTTTCCCCTGTTTACGAACGTAAAGGGCTCCGCACCCTTTGGGGCCATAGAACTTGTGGGCGGTAAAGCTGGCCAGATCGATGCCCAGAGTATCGACGTCGAGATCGATCTTGCCGACTGCCTGGGTAGCATCGCAGTGGAACGGCACGCCGCGCTCTTGGCAGATGCGGCCGATCTCGGTCAGTGGATGGAGGACGCCGATCTCGTTGTTGGCCGCCATGACGCTGACCAGCGCGGTGTCATCACAGATCGCGTCGGCGACTTGTTGCGGATTGATCTGGCCGGCGTGGGCTGAACCTTGTTGGTGAGGCGAGAGCAGGGCGACTTCAAAACCGCTTCGCGCCCATTTGGCCAACGGATCCAGGACCGCTTTGTGTTCGGTCGTGACGCTAATGACATGGTCGCCGCGGCGGCGGCGTTGTTGCAGGATGCCGCGGATCGCCAGGTTGTTGCTTTCGGTTGCTCCGCTGGTGAAGACAATCTCGTTCGCCTGGGCGCCGACGGCGGATGCGATAGAGTTGCGTGATTCCTCTACGGCGTCGCGGGCCGCTTCGCCAAACAGGTGACCGATGCTGCCGGCGTTCCCGTATTCTTCTAGAAAATACGGAGTCATCGCCGCCAAAACGCGCGGATCCACGCGCGTTGTTGCGTGATTGTCGAGATAGATCGGTCGAGCGGTCAAAGGGTGACTCGCAAATGTAGCGGATTGGGTATCCGCTTTATGCTAACCGTACAGCGCCTCAAGACAAATGCTCGACCAAGTTTCACAGCGATCGAGCTCGGTCAGTAGTTGCGACACCGGGATGAAACCGGCTTCTATGATTTCGCTTTCGCGCGGACGGACGGCCGGCTGAGCTACGCGGCAGCGATGGACGACGCCCAGGTGAACCTGGCCGACCGGGTTGTGGTCGTCGTTGATCAGGCCGACGCACTCGATCTCGTATTCGCAGCCGATCTCAACTTCTTCATCCAGTTCGCGGCGCATCCCTTCTTCGTAGGGATTGCCGGTGAGATGGTCGGCGGCGTCTTCGCTAGAGATATGCCCGCCGATGCCGACGCTGCGCTTGCTGTGCAGGCGGGTTTCGCCTTGCCCTTTGCCGCGGACGTACTGAAAGACCCACGGCTCGCCGTCGGCGTCGACGTACTCAAAGATTACATAGGGGATCAACTGCTTGAAGCTGGGGTCTTCTTCCATCTCTGGGCGAGGTCGGAAGCTGATTAACGCCGGCTGCAGCAAATGTTCTAGGTAACGGGCAGCATCGGGGGAGAAGCCTTGGAAATAGCCCAAATTGCGGAATTCCTGGGTGGGAACTACCAGAATATGTTCGACTTGGGCGATGCTCATAGCGACTCCTTGCGATGATTGGAACGCGGTCTCAGACTGCTAGCAGAGTATACCGCTTTTCTGGCCTGCTTTCGACCCGGTTACAGGATTAGCATCGCGTCGCCGTAGCTGTAGAAGCGGTACTCTTCGCGAATGGCTTCGGCGTAAGCTTCACGCATCAGTTCTTCCCCACCAAAGGTTCGCACCAAGATCAGCAGCGTTGACTTGGGGAGATGAAAATTGGTCAGCAGCGCGTCGACGGCGTGAAACTCAAAGGGAGGGCGGATAAACAGATCGGTTTGACCGCGCCACGGCTGCAATTGGCCGGACCGCGAAGCCGTTTCTAGGACCCGCGCCACAGTGGTGCCAACGGCGATCGCGCGGCCTCCGGCGGCTTTGGTTGCGAGGATGTTATCGACCGCTGTTTCGCGAATTTCGCCCCATTCTTTGTGCATAATGTGCTCGTCCAGTTGATTGACCGAGACCGGGCGAAACGTCCCGATGCCGACATGCAGCGTGACATAGTCAATCAGCAGGTCTTTGTCAGTCAGCTTTTTCAGCAGTTCTGCCGAAAAATGAAGTCCCGCGGTCGGAGCGGCGACGGCGCCGGGTTGCTCGGCGAAGACGGTTTGATACCGCTTCCAGTCATCCGGCATCATTTCCCCTTCGCGAATGTAGTGCGGCAGGGGAACGCGGCCCACGCGCTCAAGAATTTCAAGCGTCGACTGGCTCGATTCAGGCTCCACCGCCCACATTCCGGCGCCCAGACTGGCGACCAGCCGCAACGAGATATCCTCTTTGGTCTCGCGATCTTCCAGCGTGACCATCTCGCCGGCCGTGATTTTGCCGCGTGTTTTGGCCAAGACGAGCCAATGTCCGTTAATGTCGGACTCTAGATACAACCCTTGCCAGCGACCGCCGGTCAGTGTGCGGCGACCAACCAGCCGGGCCGGCACGACCTTGGTGTTATTCAGAACCAAATGGTCCGAGGGCTGCAAAATTTCGGGTAAATCGCGAATATAGCGGTGCTCGAGCTCGCCCGATTTGCGATCTACGACCAACAGCCGCGCATCCGCTCTTTTCTCCAGAGGCTCCTGCGCGATCAATTCTTTCGGTAGTTTATAGTCGTATTGTTCGATACTGGTCATACGGCGGGGGCTCTAAAGGCATGAGCGTCGAACAGTTCGCATGCGACGCATTTTTAATATAGTAGGGAAGTGCCGTTTTCTTCTACCCGAGGCCGCCAGAAGAGTGCCTGTGACGCCTGAAAAAAAATCGATCCAAGCATCAGATCTGATCCGAGTGGTTCTGGTGATCACCGAGCTGGAGGTCGGCGGCGCCGAGCGCTGTGTCGCTAATTTGGCGACTCGGCTCGATCGCTCTGAATTTCATGTATCGGTAATTTCGCTGGCATCGCGACCTGCCCCAGGACGTGATGTGTTGGTGCGTCAGTTAGAAGAGCAGGGGATCCGCGTTCTGTTTCTGCAATGCGACACCAAATGGCGTTTGCCGATCGCCGTTCGCCGGCTGGCGCGGGCGCTGCATCGTTTGGATCCGCAGGTGGTTCACAGCTTTCTCTTTCATGCCAATATCGCCGCGAGCATGGCGCTGGGCAATCCGCGAAACCGCAAAGCGAAACTGATTCACGGGCTGCGTGTCGTCGAACAAGGTTCTTGGAGACGTTGGCTGCAAAGTTACTATGGCCAAAAAGCCGATCTCACGTTGGCCGTCAGTCGCCGGCTGAAAGAGTTTGCGGCCTCTGTCTTACGGGTTCGTGCAGTGGTGACGCCCAACGGAATTGACTTAGCCGATTTTGACGAACAGACGGTGCAAGCAGTCGGACTAAAGCAGGTAGACGGGCGGAAGCGGATGATCGCCGTAGGGCGCTTGGATTCGCAGAAAGGTTTCGATTGGCTGCTTGAAACGATGCGTGATTTGCTGCTAGCAGCCGATGATTGGGAGCTGCAAATCATTGGCGCCGGCCCGCAAGAAGCAGCTTTGAAAGCGCAGACGCGACAACTGCATCTGGTCGATCGCGTCCAGTTTTTGGGACGTCGCGCGGATGTCCCACAGCTTTTGACGGACGCCGATCTCTTTTTGCTGTCGTCGCGCTGGGAAGGAATGCCAAACGCATTGATCGAAGCGATGGCGGCTCGCTTGCCGGTGGTGGCGACCGACGTCGAAGGAGTCGCCCAGCTATTGGGATCGCACCAAGAGGCCCAATTGTCGCCGGCTGGGGACGCCGCCGAGTTTGTTCGGCGCGTCAGCATGCTAGCAGCGGATGCGACATTGCGAGTTGAGCTGGGTGAAGCGAATCGAGCCAGGGTGGAAGCCCATTTTACGCTCGCCAAAATGGTTCGCCGGCATGCAAAGATCTATCGCTGCGCGGCGCGAACTCTGGATCGCGTGCTAGCGTGACCCCCGCGGCGTTGTTGAAATTTTCTCCAAGATTTCTCTCGTGACGTAGCGCCCAGCGGCGTCATTCTTTAAGCGTGCTATCGCGCCGTGCTAGCTGGCATGCTTACGGGAAACGCAGGTTGACCGGGTCGCAGCGATTATTACCTTTAGGCAAGTCGTGATTGAACGACCTCAATTGAACGTCCGTCCGTTCGTTTTGTTGGGAGGAAGGATCCTCCTGATCTGGCGAACTGTGGGCGAAGCGGCAAGTGCAGCGGCCGTCTTCGCCAACCTCGCCGATGCCGGGCGCATGGATGCGCCTGCGGCGAGGTTTTTCTTTTTTACGGCCCCGGTCCTCCGCTCCGCAGGAAGCAGTTAGGGTCATGTGTTCGACGCGTTGATGCGTTAAGCTGGCAGTTGGGCAATTGCCTGTTCATTTTGCCTTTTTCGCCCTGTTTGGCGCTGCACGCATGACTTTGACTGTTCACGTTTCTGTTCTTCCCGCCGAGACGATCGCGTATCTCGATCCGCAGCCGGGGCAAATCTTTGCAGACGGAACGCTGGGAGGCGGTGGTCATACGCGTCAGATTGCTGAACGTGTGGGAGATCAAGGACTGGTGATTGCCTGTGATCGCGACCTGGCGGCATTGGAGAGAGCCGAACAGTCTTTGCGTGGTCTGCCTATCAAAGTGACCCAGCGGAACTTCTGTGAGCTTCCTGGCGTGCTTAAGGAGCTCGAGATCAACTTGATCGATGGGCTGTTGTTGGATCTGGGGCTGTCCAGCGATCAGTTGGCCGATGGCAACCGGGGGTTTAGTTTTGACTCGGACGGGCCGCTCGACTTGCGGTTTGACGAGACCGAAGGAGACACCGCCGCCGATCTGGTGAATCTTCTCTCTGAAAAAGACCTGGCCGACGTGATTTATCAAAATGGCGAAGAGCGGCTGAGTCGGCGGATCGCGAAAAAAGTATGTCTGCGACGAAAAGAAAAACCGTTCCTGCTAGCAAGCGATTTGGCCGAGATTGTCACCAGTTGTTATCCCGGCCGCGGCGCTAGAGAGCGGATTCATCCGGCGACACGCACCTTTCAAGCCCTACGAATTGCGGTCAATCGAGAGCTCAGCTCGCTGGAGAGCATTCTGAAGTCAGCGCCTGATTTCATCCGTCCAGGCGGCAAAATCGCTGTGATCAGTTTCCACTCTTTAGAAGATCGTCGGGTAAAAGAAGCATTTCGCGAAGATGAACGACTCGAACCGATGACCAAAAAGCCGATAATTCCTACTGACGAGGAAATCATGCGGAATCCTCGCAGTCGCAGCGCCAAGCTGCGTGTTGCTCGACGCGTATAAGCTGATGAGGAATTTGGGCTTGAGCCAGATCGCGGCTCCAGCTAGCGTCGACTGCCAACCGTAAAGGAGGCGGTCGCAAGGAGTGAATAAGGTGCGCAGGGAAGCTCGGATTGGATTTGCGATCGTCGGCTGTCTAGCCGCGATACTCACCTACGCCGCTGTAAAGCGGATGTGGTTGCTTGCGCAAGTCGCTCAATCTCCGAGTTCGGCGCCGACGATTCCGGCTGCGGCGATTTCTTCGCCCTCTGCTTTGGTCACCCAAGCAGAGGCAACCGCCCCAGTGATCTCTTTGCCCAGCGAACCAACCAGTACGGCCGTTTATCAAGAGCCGATTGCCGCAGCGCGCGGCGTGCCGTTTCCGTCACGCTTCGCGATTCCGCCGATGAGCGATGAAGCGGCCTCGGCAGCAGCGCAGGACTCCTCTCCCGTCGCGGCGAACGTTGCCCCAGCACCAACCTTGCCGGTAGCCGACAGCACGCCGGTCGAAGCTGCGCCGCCGTTGGGGCGTTTTTCGAGTCGCTTCTCGCCGGTTGCACCGACAGCAGAAGCGAAACCAGCGCCAGTCGAAGAGTCAACGCCATCCGAAGCTACGAGCCAATCGGCTTCCTCTGCCAAGTCGACCGAATTGACGACGCCGGCCATCTCCGCCGCAATTGGCGCGATGACTTCTCGATTTTCGTCTGCCGCAGCCCAGGTAGAACCGCCGAAGTCAGAAGCGGTTCTTTCCTCGAAAATACCTGCCGCGGCGCAAGTCGCCGAAACGCCAAAATCCGCGGACGATCCGGTCCCATCTCTCCGCTTTGTCGGTGAAAAGTCGCTAGAAAAACTGGTCGAAACGCCTGCTCAGGCCAGAGTCATTAAGCCAGCGCCGATGATCGAAGCGAAGCCGCAGCCGGGGACTGTGATAGCTTCCACGCCAACAGAGACAAAGCAAGTGACGCGACCATCGTGGAAAGTGAGCGATGTCGCAATTGAGCCACAGAAATCAAGCGCGGCCGCACCAAAACCCCAGGCACGTTTGAACCGCGCGTTTGCATCAACCGCCAGCGCGTCGTCGCCTACGACTTACGTACCTGCCCAGAATGCGAGCACAACAAAACGTGTAATCGCCGATGACCAAACTCCACAACGGTTGCCGCCGCCGATAGAAGTCGCTAACGATACTGAAAAGGGCATCACTCAAGAAGCTGATCCCAACTGGGTTCAGCAGATGATCTCTAGCGGCAGCTTTGTGCCGGGGCAACGAATCGTACCCACGCAGTCGCCGCAGCCGTTGCCGATCTCTAGTCGAACCGAGGCTCAGCCTCTTGCCAATCTGCCGAGGGTCATCCCTCCGACCGCGGTTGCCCCTAGCACCTATGTGGTGCGGCCCGGCGATGACTTGGCGAAAATCGCCAAAGAGACTTTGGGAGACGCCGCACGATGGGGCGAACTGTTTCGTCTGAACCGTGATGTGATTGGCGACTTTCCCGATCAGATGCAGCCGGGGATGCAGCTGCGTTTACCACAGGATTAAAAGTGTTCGTCCTGAGTTTGCCCGCTAAAAGCAGACCTTTCCCTCCTTTGTTAGTCCCATCCTGCAACTTATGAGTCGGTCCTCTGCGCACAAAAAAAGGCGACCTCAACGGAGGTCGCCTAAGTCTGTTTCTTAGCTCAGCTGTCCCTACTAGAACGCGTACGCTTTGTTATTCGTATCGAAGTCGGCGTCGGTGTAGCCGTTGTTCAGCTTCATGTTCATGTAGGTGTATTCTTCAAACAACATCGGCTCGGCGCCTGGTTGCTTGGGCCAGTCCCACGCGGCGTAGCGGATCGGCACTTGCAGTTGATCGTCGATAAAGATGTGGGCTTTGTGGAAGCGGAAGTTGGACCGCGGCGTTGGGTGGATCACTTCGATCGCGGTGCAGACCCGGCCGTTGATCTCGGCGCCTTTGTAGAACTTCACTTCGCATTCGCCGTACTTCATGTCTTCTTCAGCGACTTCGATCAGGCGAACGATCAAGTTGCGGATGCCGATTTCGGTGATGGGGTAGCGGTTGTTCCGCATCGCCATCATGCCGTTGGGATCAAGCGGCACGGTGACAAACTTCAGCAGTTGGCCCCCTTCGTGCGCGATCAGGTTGCCGTTGTTCCGGCCCTTGACGTACATCACTTCGCGGCCTTTGATATTGGCCGGCGCAACAAACTTCATGTAAACGCTGAACGGCGTGACGATGTTGCCGTTGGCGTCCTGTTGTTCGTTGCGGATCTTCGCGTACATGTACTCGGGTTCAAGTACTTTGCCGTTGATCTGTTCGCGTTTGACCAGCGTGCATTCGTAATCGCGGATGTTCTGGTCAATATTGGCCAGACCCCGCTTGGCGATTTCTAGCGCCGGCGCTAGCGGATGTTGGGACGCGACCGGCTGGCTATTGTTCGGATTATTAGAAACGCGGTAAACCGGTTCCTTCAGATTGTTTCGACCTTCTTCGCCGCGAAGCAAAGAGGCGACGCCCAGCGTCAGCGCCGGAGCGGCCAATAATAGTCGGCGTCGCGATAGAGTAGGCTCGGCCATCTTCTTTTCTCCCTAAATTTTCTGCGTCACGCGGCTTCCGTGCGTCGCGATTGGACTCGAATACGTATGATTCGTAACGACCGGGGCATTGGTTCGCCGAGATCAGCCGCAATTCGCTGGCTTCTCGGTCTTATCGCCCTACCCGAGCGGAAAAATTACAATATCAGTGCGAACCGGTAGGGATTACCTAATCCATAATTACCCGATCCAGTCGCGAAATTCTACCTGAACTGCCTAACTTTGTGGAGAGTGAAACCCGGTGCTTGATATCAAAGCTGTTATTAGCATGCCGTTTGACGAAAATACTTACATTGTTCGCCGCAGCGGGGCCTCTGAATGTTTGGTCGTTGATCCAGGGTTGGAGCCTGGCAAAATTCTCGACTATTTGTCGGACCACGAACTGACGCCGATTGCGATCCTGAACACGCATGGGCACAGTGACCATATCGCCGGAAATGCCACTCTGAAAAAGAGTTACCCCGCCGCGCCGCTAATTATTGGACGCGGCGACGCTGATAAATTGACCGATCCGCAGAAGAATCTTTCGGCCGCTTTTGGAGTCGCATTGATCAGCCCCCCCGCCGATCAATTGGTGGACGAAGGAGACATTCTCGATTTGGCCGGCATCCAGCTGGAAGTTCGTGATACGCCGGGACATTCAGTCGGACACGTTGTCTTTGTGATCCACGAGGCCAAAGTGGTGCTCGGTGGCGATGTGCTGTTTGCTGGCAGCATCGGCCGCACCGACTTTTTTGATGGCGACTTTGGCGATCTACGCGACGCGATTCATCACAAACTGTTTACGCTGCCAGGCGATTTTGTCGTCTATCCAGGGCATGGCCCCGAAACGACCATCGGCGCAGAAATCGAGGAGAATCCGTTTGTGGGCAAACCGGCTGGCTACAAGGAATAATCGTCAAGGAATAATCGTCCAATTACTGCTGCGTCGGCCGATCCAGCATGGTCGCTGCGGCGATATGCACCGGAAAATAGAGGGTAAAGCAACTGCCGCCGCCGACTTGGCTGTCGACTAGGATATCGCCGCCATGTTCACGCAAGATTTTTTGGCTGACCGGCAAGCCGAGCCCGGTGCCGCGGTTTCCTTTGGATGACTCGAACGCGGTGAAGATGGATTCGATTTTTTCGGCCGGGATTCCGCAGCCGTTGTCGGTAACATCGATGTTCAACCGCTGCGTCTGCTCGTCCAGCGTGATCGAGACCTCCACTTTGGGCTCGTCGGCTGACTGACAGGCGTCGATTGCGTTCGATACCACATTTAACGTGGCGCGATGCAGTCCCTCGGCGTCAAACATTAGCTGCACTTCAGTCGGTAGCGGAAAATAATGGAGGATGACCCCTTGTTCGGCCGCACGCGACTGCATTAATTCAACCACGTCGCCGACAATCTCGTTGACATCATTGGGGGATACGTCAGGCTCTCGTTCTTTGCTGTACGAGAGCATATCCATGACCAGCGTTGAAATCCGCTCTTGATTCCGTTCGACGATTCCCCAGCCTTTTTCGATCAACGGGACGTCGGATCCTTTGATTCCTTCTTCGACGAGATAACTGCCTCCGCGGATCCCTTGCAGGATATTTTTCACATGGTGCGAAATCGCCGCAACGGCGTGCCCGACTGCGGCGAGTCGCTCGGACTGAACCACCGCCGAATAATAGTTGGTGTCTTCTACGGCCAGCGCCGCTTGATGGGCGACGGCGACCATCAGTTTCAGATGATCGTCATTAAATCGCCGCTTGCGCTGTAACGAACCAAGCTCGCCGGGGGCGGTGAAGGTATCGAGATAAATCGCGCCGACGATGCCGTAGCGACCTTGCATCGGGACGCAGATCGCTTCGCGGACTCCTTGATTAATAATACTACCGGCGGGATCCCAGCGCTCGTCATCGCTGGCGTTGGTCGTCAGCACGCCTTCGCGCTTTTCGAGGACAAAATCGAGAATCGTGCGACTGATGACAATCGCTTCGTCCGAACCGGCGCGGCCAGGACGAAAGCGGCGCGCCTTGGGAGTAAAATGGAGCGATTCTTCGTCCAGCAGCATCACGCAGCCGCGATCGGCGTCGATCCAGTCGAAGACCAGACCCATGATGTAGTCCAGCAGTTGATCGATATCAAGCGTTCGGCTGACCGCCAAAGCAGTGTGATACATCAGCTGTAAATTGGCCCGCGCGGCCTGCAGCCAGTCGTCGGACTGGGCGCCGACGCCGGGAAGCATAAAAATTTGGCTCCCCTCGCTGTGATGGACGGTACGGATAATCCGTGAGCCATCAGTGACCGCATTTTCTTGCCGGACCAGCGGACCGGCATGTGTCGCTCTGGCGTCCGCTGCGTTCTCGGCGTGGGTAAAGATCATCAGAGTCCGGCCCAGTTGAACACGATCGCCGCTGGTTAACATCGTGCGCCTTGTCGCCTCGTTGTTGACAAAGCAGCCGTTAGAACTTTCTAGATCCACTAATTCGTAACGCTGACCATCGAGACGAATTTCTGCATGACGACGCGAAATCTCGGTATCATGCACTTGGATCGTATTGGTCCGGTCACGACCGATCGTCACGACCGCGTCGTTCAGCTCGAAACGTCTTCCTTGATCGTTGCCTTGAATGACGAAAAGGGACGGCACGTTTAGCTCCCATGCTGGCGAATCGAAGTAGTCACTATTTTATCGGGTCAGAGCAGGGGGGAGCAATCATGCTTGACAGTTCAGGCCTGACAGCCCATAGAGGGTCTGGTTGGCGAGATCTGGCCCAAAGTGGTCTGGTCAAAGGTGGTTTGCTCGGTGATTGACGTCAGAGCAATGGTTGACCGGCGCTCTCCGCTAGAAAAGAATCGACTCTATCGCCAAAAAGTTACATGAACTATCTCGGGATTATTCGAATGCCGCTCTCCCTACGAATCCTCAGCACCTTGTTGCTCGCAGTGGTTCTTGGCTCACTTGGGGCCGCCCCTCTGATGGCGGAGACCGAGTCGGCCGAAAAACAGGCTGACACGAGAATCCGGGAGAATGTGGGATATCTCGCATCGGACGAGTTGGAAGGACGCGGAGTCGGCACTGCCGGCCTGAGCAAAGCGGCCCAGTTTATGGCCGAGCAGATGAAAGCGATCGGACTGGACGTGACGGCAGTCGGCGGCGAGCCGTTCCAATCATTTACCGTGGTCACCGACGCAAAATTGGGACCTGCCGATCAAAATATCCTAAAACTGGTCGGTCCCAAGCAAACCGAAGCGGCGCCGCTAGAACTGGGCAAGCAATACAATCCATTGGCGGCCGGCGGCAGCGGCAAGTTTGATTTGCCCCTTGTGTTTGTTGGCTACGGCATCACGGCGCCTGACCTGCTGTATGACGATTACGCCGATATCGACGTTCAAGGGAAAGCGGTGCTGATGCTGCGAAAAGAGCCGCAGGGCGATCCCCACAATCCCCACAGCGCGTTCAATGGACCACATCCTACGCGGCACGCGACGTTTAGCCGCAAGATCTCGAACGCCTATCAGCATGGCGCCGCCGCGGTGATCATGGTGAACAATCTGGATGAACTGCTGACGCGTCGAGAAGACCAGCAAAACATCTGGAAGACAGCCGTCGCCGATCTCGCCAAAGTTCAGGCCGAATATGACGCACTAGGCGCTGATGCGCCGGAAGAGCAGCAAATCGAGATCCGAGATAAGTTGACCGACTTGGCGAAGACCATCGCCGAAAGCGGCGGCAAACTGAAAGAGGGGACTGACGAAGTTTTGCCTTTTCTGGGCGCAGGCAGTGACGAAAGTCATCCTGAATTGCCGGTTTACTTTGTGCTTCGCAGTGCGATCGAGCCAGTCGTAAAGCAGGCGTTGGGCAAGTCGCTTGCAGAATTGGAAGCGAGCATCAACCAGTCGCAAAAGCCGCACAGCGTTGCATTAAACGATTGGAAAGCGATCGGTGAGACCGACGTGATTCGCGAAAAGGCCGAAGTTAGCAATGTGATCGGCGTGCTGCCTGGTGAAGGCCCGCTGGCCAAGGAGATCATCTTAATTGGCGCGCATTATGACCACATCGGCTATGGGGGCGAAGGTAGTTTGGCGCCGTGGACGAACGAGATCCATAACGGCGCGGACGACAACGCCTCGGGGGCGGTGGCGCTGTTAGAAGTAGCGCGGCGGATAGTCAATCGCGATAAAAAGCCGCAGCGGACGATTGTCTTTATCGGGTTTACCGGCGAGGAGCGGGGGTTGCTCGGCAGCGCGTACTATGTCAAGCATCCGGTCTTTGACCTAGAGAAGACGGTGGCGATGCTCAACATGGATATGGTCGGACGCTTGACGGATGAGAAACTGATCATCAGCGGAAGCGGCACAGCCCAAGAATTTGAAATGCTGATCGACAAGTTGAACGAGAGCTATAAGTTTGTGGTCACCAAAGATCCCGGCGGTTTTGGCCCTAGCGATCACGCGTCGTTTTACGCCAAAAAAATCCCGGTGATGCATTTCTTTACTGGAACGCACGACGACTATCACCGCCCTAGTGACGATGTCGAAAAATTGGATATCACGGGTATCCGCCGGATTGCCAGCATGCTGGCGGATGCGGCGATAGCAATTGATGCAATGCCGGCGCCGCCTCAATATGTTGCGATCGCGCCGGATGCGATCGAGCAGCGAACGGGATCACGCCCTTATTTTGGCAGCATTCCGGACTTTAGCGTGGTGGGCAAAGGTTATGCGCTGCAAGGAGTTTCGCCTGAAAGTCCCGCCGCCAAGGCCGGGCTCAAAGCGGGAGACATCATCATCAAATTAGGGGAAAGCAAGATTGCGGGGCTCGAAGATTTTGATGGGGCGCTGCGCGGCTACAAAGCAGGCGACAAAGCTCAGGTAACGATTATGCGGGATGGAATGGAAATTCTGCTTACGGTAACCTTAGCTGCGCCCCGATAAGAACAAGCAGCCTGTTGGTTTTTTCAACAAGCGACGAAATTGACGACGAAAATCTTCTTCGACAGGTGAACCTTCGAGGGGGTAATGTCGTAACGGCTGGGGAGTTTCCACCACGATACGGAAGTGTGGAAAATTGGACTTTACCCGTTTGCAGTTTCCAGGCAGAATGCCGCTCGTTTGACAGCATCCGCATACGTCGCGCTACCCGTAAAGCCGACGATTTACGGCGAAAATCGCCCGCGGGGTCAGGACGACCAATTCAAACACAGCAAGGAGTGCTGAAAGTGAAGCGACTGTTTTCTTTGACCGCGATTTTGGTCACCGCGATCTTCGTCAACTTCGCCGCTGACGCGGCGCAGGCCCAATCAGGCACCAATGTCGCCGTGATCGACATCCCCATGGTTTTCAAGGGGCATGCTCTATTCAAGCGACAGATGGAAGACTTCAAAGTCGAAGTCGAAGCAGCCGAAAAATCGATCGGCGCCGAGCGCGACCGGATCACCAAGTTGATTCAAGAGCTCAGCTCACAATTGAAGCCTGGCTCGCCGGATTACAAAACTCAAGAAGAATCGGTTGCTCGCCAGCAGTCCGAGCTGCAGGTCAAAATGACTTTGCAGAAGAAGGACTTCATGGAAAAAGAAGCCCGCATTTACTACAACGTTTACGATCAGGTCAAGCGAACCGTCGCGGCGTTCGCCGAGCGTAACAACATCGCATTGGTCTTGCGTTACAACAGCACCGAAATCGAAGCGGACAATCGCCAGTCGGTGTTGGAAGGAATCAATCGCCCGGTCATCTATCAAAACCGGATCGATATTACCAACGACGTGCTTGCCTTGCTGAACGCCGGCGTTCCGGCTCAGGCTCGCGGCCCGGCCAACAATCTGATTCCTCGCTAGTCAATTGCTTGAAGTCATCGCGGCGGAGAGACGTTCGTCTTCCGCCGCTTGTTCTTTTTGCAGCACACCTATTTGCGCATCCGGCATCCATGAAGAAACAGTTGCTGCGTTACGATGGCGAGTATCGATTCCAACGTACTCTCGCTTCGAGCGTCTCGGTCGAAGGGGTTGGCTACTGGTCGGGCAAATCAAACTGCGTCCAGTTTCGACCTGCTCCGATTGACGCCGGGATCACTTTTGTTCGCGAGGATCTGCCTAGCCGTCCCCGCGTTCCGGCGCTGGTTTGTAATCGAATCGAAGTTCCGCGTCGCACCAATCTGACGGTGGGTGGAGCGACGGTGGAAATGGTCGAACATGTTTTGGCCGCCCTCTCCGGCATGCAGGTCGACAACTGCGAAGTCGCGGTCGTTTCACCCGAAATGCCGGGTCTTGATGGTTCGGCCGCCGCCTATGTCGAAGCGATTCGCCAAGCCGGCATCGTACAACAAGATGCGGTGCGTCGGCTGTTGGTAATTTCTGACATCGTGCGTGTCGGGGATGACGAAGCGTGGGTTGAAGCTCGGCCGAGCAGTAAATTGCAACTCGATTTCAAGTATCGACTGGATTATGGTTTCAATAGCCCGATCGGTCGCGAAACGCTTAGCGGGACGTTGACGCCGAAATTTTTTGAAGAAGATTTGGCGCCGGCTCGCACCTTTGTCCTGGAAAGCGAAGCCGAGTGGCTCCGCTCGCAAGGGCTTTGCAAGCAAGTTGGATTTCAAGACCTGATCGTCTTTGGGGACGAGGGTCCGATTGAAAACGAACTTCGTTTTGAAGACGAGTGCGTGCGACACAAATCGCTAGATCTGGTCGGTGACTTTGCACTGGCTGGATGCGATATCGCCGGTTCGGTCATCGCCTATCGTAGTGGACATCGTTTGAACGCCGAGTTGGTCAAACAGTTGCTGCTCGAAAACCAAGTTCATCTGGGCCTGCGTCGTTCGGCCTAGTTATTTAAAGTACGATCGCCGCAGTCAAAAAGTTCGGCGGCGAGCAATCAGGCAGGAAAGGATTCCGCCATGCACAATCGTCGTCTAGCTGTGATCGGCGCTGGTCACCTCGGAAAAATTCATGCTCGTCTCGCCAAGCAAACGGCCGGGCTAGAGCTGGTTGCGATTGTCGATCCGATTGCTGCGGCGCGAGAAGCCTCGGCCTCCGAAAATGGTGTCGCCGCTTATGCTTCGCATCACGAGATCGCTGGTCAATTTGACGCTGCGATCATCGCGACTCCAACCCAGTATCACTATGAAGTAGCCGCCGATCTGTTGGCCAGCGGCGTCGATCTGCTGATCGAAAAGCCAATCACCTTGTCGATTGAAGACGCCGATCGCTTGTTGGCGCTCGCCAAGACTTATGGTCGCGTCTTGCAAGTTGGACATGTCGAACGGTTCAATCCGGCGTTTGTGGCCGCCAGCCAACTGATTGATCGTCCCCGTTATATCGAAGCGGCGCGCACCAGCGGTTACTCGTTCCGCTCTGTCGATATCGGCGTGACGCTGGATCTAATGATCCATGACATTGACCTGGTGCTTTCGCTCGTCGGTAGCCATGTGGTCGAAGTTGATGCGATTGGCGCGTCAGTATTTGGACCGCACGAAGATCTGGTTCAGGCTCGACTGAAGTTTGAAAACGGCTGCGTCGCGAATCTAACCGCGTCGCGTAGCAGTTTTGCACCGCGTCGCGAGATGAAAGTTTTTCATGCCGGCGGCTTTGTGCAGATTGACATGGGAAGTCGCAAGCTGCAGTCGATCAAGCCTGACGCGCGGTTGGCTGCGGGTGAATTAGACGTCCATACTTTGCCTCAGGCAGAGAAAGACCACATTCGCCAACACTTGTTTGAGTCGCTCTTGCCGCTCGAAGAAGTCGAGCTGCCGCCGACCAATGCGATTGCTGATGAGCAGGCCGATTTTGTGCATGCGATGCAGACCGGTGCAAAACCGCGCGTGGATGGTTTTGCGGGGCGTGACGCGGTGATTGTCGCTGAAATGGTCGCCAAGAGCGTGGAACGCCACATATGGCACGAGGCCGGGCAATCCGTCCGCGGGCCGCACTTTACGCCGATCAGCAAATTGGCGCCAAAGCAGCGTGAAGCAGCGTAAGTACGCCGTTTGGAACACGCACGAGCAATTTTCCCTTTGCTTGTGCAGCGGTCTAAGTGGACAAGACAAACAAACGCGGCGCTGCTAAACAGCGCCGCGTTTGTTTTGGTGTTACTCTTGGCCTATTCGGCTTAGGCGAGGTCGCGATCTTCAAACAAGATCAGCGCCAGGAACATCGCCATCAAGCTGTAGAGCATCGCGAACAACGCTGAGAGCGCAATGTACTCTAGCGGTACTTCGCGGCCTGCGGAGATCGCGCCGTAAATCTCAAAGTTCTCTAGGACCGGCAAGACAGTCGCCAACAAACTAGCGACAAACTTTACCGGTTCAAATCCTTGGGCCGAGACTTGCATAATTGCCGGCGTCAGATGCCCCATCGCGTAGACGCCAAATGTGATCATAAAGTTGGCGATCATCGGCAAGCGAGTCGAAATCGCAACGCTGACGGACGCTAGCACGACGGTTTCGAGGAAGACCAAAACGATGCCCGGCACAACATCGACCGTCTCTTGGTGCAGCAGTTGCCAGCTGATCCCTTTTTCGCCAAAGCGTTCGTACTCAAAGGTGGTCCCTTCGCGTGAGTCGAACATCGGCTTGCTGGCGACAGCCGGCAGAAAGAAGAGGGTGACCATCACAAAGAGCACCGCGACCACGCCGACAATGCCCAGGAACTTGCCGATGATAAACTGGCGACGGCTGACAGGTTTCGAGAGGAGCGTCAGAGCGGTTTTCCCTTCGATCTCGTCCGAAATCGACGTGCTTGAGGCCCAGATCGCGACGATCATCCCCAGGATCAGCATTACCTGCAGCCCGGTGTGCTTAAGAACTTTGATATCTTCACCAAAGGTCTGATACGGCAAGTAGATCGCAATGATCATGAACAAGCAGCCCATGACCGCGCACAGCATAAAGAGCAGTTGGGAGATTTCAGAGGTTGCGGTCGCTTCAGAAATCGCGGCCGTCTTGGGAAAGAACATCGAGTAACCAAAATAGAGAAAATAGAGCGTCGCGACAATCAGCGCCGTCGAAAAGATCGAAACCGCTTCAACATGTTCCGGTTCGATCGTTACGGTCATGATCCCTTCGATCGGATTTTCGGTGTCATTGCGCGCGAAGAACTCGACTATTTGCCCCGGCGGAAGTTTGCGCGAAAGGAATGCTTTGTCACCTCGCGTCCATTGCCAGACGGCGCCTTCGCGGATGGTGTAGCTGGCGACATCTTCGGGTTCGCCGACAATCCGAGCAATCAAGTCAAAGCGTTGATCCGAGTCGATTTCTAGTTTTGAGAGCTCGTCAGAATCGACTGTAATTCCTAGTTCCGTGGTCGGTAGCGAGCCATCGGCGTTGAGTTGGGTTGTGGCCGGGATTTCAAATTTATGGTCGGTGGCTCCGGCATAGGGCAGTCGACTCAGCGAGTTTAAAATGCCGATCGGTTCTTGGACCGCAAAAGTCCCAAAAACGCCGATTGCCGCCCAGATCAGCATCACCATGGTGATCGGAAACAGGATCGAGCCGCGGAGCGCTTCGACGCAGCGGTCGGCGTACTTCGGCGCGAGTGCTTTGATAACTAACCAGGCGAGTAAGACGATCAAGCCGCCCAGAATAACTCCAATCCCAAATAGCCACAGCGATGTGACCCAGTGACCGAAGTTTTTTGACGACATGTGAAAGAATGCGAGAAGTGGCGTCATAACGCGTCGTATCGTCCTGAGCGGGAGATGAGAAAAATGGGATTAGCGACGATTAGTAGCGGATGTCAAAGGCAGCGAATTCGCCGGTGGCTTCACCGGTTTGCGTTTTGCGTTCAGCAATAAAATCTTCGAGCTGGTCGGCGATGTGGTAGATCACCTGACGGCAGGTCTCGGGATCGCCTTCGATCACCAAATGAACCGATCCATCCGGCAGATTCTGTACGAATCCGACGATGGGATAACGACGAGCAATGCTTTGTGCCGTCGCACGGAAACCGACTCCCTGTACGCGACCTACGAAAATCGTTTCGTGTCGCACCCAGTTGTCATTCATATCGCCGCACTCATACCAGCCTGAAGCAAGGAAAGCTTCAATATAGTTGCGGCGGCGTGGATTTGCTAGTAGCCGAATAAAGCCGGAAGTTGTTGACATGTAACGGGTTGTGCGGATTTTAGTGAAATTCTCTTCACAAATTTCGATTCTTGGCTCAACGAATTGCAGTTGACGCGTTTCGAGCAGATCGATAGCTTTCGACCCCCATGAAACGCATCCTCCTCATTTTGTTGTTGTCGCTGGCGACCGTTTCCCCTGTTCTTGGCCAAGCAGGGTGGATTGGCCCCTCGCATGGCGTATTGCTGCTGAAAAACGGCAATACGCTCTCAGGCGCAATTACGGTCTCTGGTGACGCCTATGTTGTTGCTATTAATCAGGATGCGGTGATTCGAGTCTCAGCCAAGCAGGTGCAGCATCGTTGTAACACCTTGGCCGAAGCGCACGAGTACCGCTGTGGACAAGTATCGTTGGATACGCTCGCCGGTCGCTTAGAGATCGCCGAATGGTGCATGCGGGCCGAACTTTTTTCGGAAGCCGACCAGCATTTGAAGTGGGTCGAACGTTCGTCCCCGGAAAATGCGATGGGACAAATGTCGCGGCGGAGACTAGATTCACTGATGAATCGTCCCGAAATCGCGATGACTACGGCGACAGAAGAAGTCTCGCGTGAGCCTGGGCTCTCGGTCATTTCTGACAAAGAGCTGGAAGAGTTCACCAAAAAGTTCCACCCCCAAGCGGTAGGGCAATTTGCCACGATTATCCAGCCAATTCTGTTGAACTCTTGTTCGGTATCGGCCTGTCATGGCCCCACTTCGACCTCCGATTTTCAGCTGATTCAAACCGGACAAGGTCTGATGCCGCGTCGTTTAACGCTGCGAAACATGAAAGCGACTTACGAAGTCGCCCAGATCAAAAACGGGACGATCCCCCTGCTGGAGGTGTTGTACGACAGCCACAGCAACCGCATCAATACAAAAACGAACGCTTGGCCGCGGCAAGTCGCCGCTTTGCGTGCGTGGGCGATCACCGTTCAGCCGCGCGGCGAAGCCCGCCCGCTGACCAATGAGGTGAAACAAGTCGATTTCCAAGATGCGCTAACGCCGATTCCGTCTGCGAGCATGGCCCCGGCTTCCAGTCAGGCTCCTAACCGTCTACCGATCAAGCTTCAGCCGTTACCAAGCGGCCAACCGTCTGCTGCGACTGGACAAGAGAGCGGCAATCGCCCTGCGGGGGATCCGTTTGACCCCGAGATTTTTAATCGCCGGCATGCGAACCAAACGGAGCGATAAAGCCGGGAATTGAAAATTTCGCCGATTTCCAGGCAGAGAGAAATTCTCGGTTACTTGGCAACAAGTCAATGTGGGCCTGCAGTTCGGTGGGGCGCATCCAAAAAGCTTCTGCGACTTCGGCGGCGTCAATCAGCAGAGGTGCGTCGGCATGAATTGAAGTCTCCCACCAGGCCACTTCCGTTCCCCAAGATGTCTGACTGTGCCAGATTTTTTGTCGCGGAACGCAGGCGACGCCAATTTCTTCTTTGATTTCACGAATTACCGCATCTTGCTCCGACTCTTCCGGTAAGATGCCGCCTCCGGGAAAGCAAAGTTTGCCAGGGGCGACCACTTTCTCGGATCGACGAATCACTAAGAGTCGCTGATCGCGCATGATCACTGCTACGGCCGCTTTGCGTCGAACATGCGTAGTTTGCGGGTTATGCGGCTGCGAAGTCACGTTGTCCAAGTCTTCGGGGGTGGGCAACTGGATGCTCAAAAGGTAAGAATACTGATGGTTTTGCGGCGATTTGCGCCGTATCCTGCACGTCGATCTTACCGCGTTTTATTTCAAAATTGGTCCCTGTTAGGGAATACGGATGGCGGAACAGCCAAACGAGCCGAATCAAGAGAATTCAAAGCCCGAGCCCACCCAAGGCGGCTTCCGGCCACAGTTCAGCATCTTTTTGGTGATGCTGCTTCTGGCGGTGCTGGTCGTCATGCTATTGGCGTCCCCCGGAGGCTCGAACCGCGGACTAATCTCCTACTCGCAATTTGAAGAGCAAGTCAAAGAGCATAACGTCAAAGACGTGCTGATTGACGAGTCGCAAATCACCGGCGAGTTTCTGAAAACCGTGCACGCGCGCGAACAGTTGCCAAACGGCACGTTCGTCGAGAAAAAAGACAAAGACAACAAGGGAATCGAGCTCCCCTCGAAGTTCCGTGTCAACATTCGCGCGGGCGACGCCGCCGTCGCCGATGCGACTGCGCTGTTGAGCAAAAACGAAGTCGAGTTCGCTTACAAAGAACAAAACCACAGCATGGTGATCCTGGGCGTGATCTTCGCCCTGTTGCCGCTGGTGGTTTTGCTGCTGATTTGGAACAGCTTCCGTCGCAGCCGTGATCAAATCATGGGCGGAGGATTTCTATCAGGCTTTAGCAAGAGTCCGGCCAAAAAGTATGAAGCGAACCGCCGCGCGGTCACTTTTAATGATGTCGCCGGTCTGGATGGGGTCAAAAGCGATCTGCAAGAGATCGTCGATTTTTTGCGGAAACCAGAGAAGTTCCAACGTCTCGGCGGTCAGGTTCCCAAAGGGGTGCTGCTGGTCGGACCTCCCGGAACCGGAAAAACCCTCTTGGCTCGCGCGATCGCCGGCGAAGCGGGAGTGCCGTTCTACTCAGTCAGCGGCTCTGAGTTTATTCAGATGTTTGTCGGTGTGGGCGCTAGCCGGGTCCGCGATCTGTTCAAAACAGCCAAAGACAACTCCCCCTCGATCGTCTTCATTGACGAAATTGACGCCGTCGGCCGCCAACGTGGCGCCGGAATGGGCGGCGGTCATGACGAGCGCGAGCAAACTCTTAATCAGATTTTGAGCGAGATGGATGGATTCTCGCAGGGCGAGACCGTGATCGTCGTCGCGGCGACCAATCGTCCTGACGTGCTTGATCCGGCTTTGCTGCGACCAGGCCGCTTTGATCGACATATCACGGTCGATCGTCCCACTCTCAAGGGACGCTTGGAAATCTTCAAAGTTCACGTGCGAAATGTCCCCTTGTCTGATGACGTTTCGATGGAGCGTCTCGCGGCAGGTTCGGTCGGTCTGACAGGCGCCGATATCCGGAATTTGATCAACGAAGCCGCGTTATGGGCGACCCGTCAGGATAAGACGGAAGTCCACATGGTCGACTTTGAATATGCCCGCGACAAAATCTTGATGGGCGCTCGTCGTGAAGAAACGCTGGTCGCGCGCGAGAAAGAAAAGACCGCCTATCACGAAGCAGGGCATGCGTTGTTGGCTTGGCTCCTTCCCGGAGTGGATCGTCTGCACAAGGTGACGGTGATTCCGCGCGGTCGAGCGCTTGGCGTGACGCAAACGGTGCCTGAAGAAGAGCGGATGAACGTTAGCGAAAGCGAACTACAAGACAAGTTGGCGTTTATCCTGGGTGGTCGCGCCGCCGAGAAAATCGCCTACGACGAATTGAGCGCCGGCGCCGAGAATGACCTGGAGCGTGCAACCAAGATGGTCCGCCGCATGGTGACTCAGTGGGGCATGAGCGAGCGGATTGGACCGGTCAGCTACAAGATGTCTGGCGAAGATCCGTTTCTGGGCCGCGAACTGCATGAGTCGCGACTCTTTAGCGAACACACGATGCAGGTGATCGACGAAGAAATTGCCCGCATCTTGCATGATGCGGCGAAACGGGCTTTCGACGTCTTGTCTAAGAATCGTGAGAAACTGGAGAGCCTGACGAGAGAATTATGCGAAAAAGAAGAGCTCTCGGATGTGGAGATCACCGCACTGATCGGTCCTTCGGTCCACGCGCTCCGCAAACCGGTGGAGCCACGTGAGGAACTTCGGTACGAGTCAAGTAATGGATTGCCAGGCGTCGAAGCTCCTCCGCGCACGCAATCGGACGAGGCGTAGTCCGTAAGTACCTATGGCGAAGCGCAATTCCAAGAAGTTTCGCACCGAATTCCGTAAGAACCGGTCGTCGCGCGTTCGTGACGCCGATCTGACGCGACAGTTCGCCAAAGATGAGATCAACCACGACAAGCTTGCTTCGGCCGAGCGACTAACGGGTAAGGGAGACCTGACCCGCAAGCGCACCATCCATGGCGCCGCCGAAGGAGAAGATGGTGAGCTGCAGATCGACGTGGATCAAGCCGAATGCTTGCAGGGGCGCGTGTTGCGTGTTCGTGGTTTGGTTAGCGAAGTCGAAATGGCGAGCGGCGAGGTTTATCAATGCGCGACGCGGCGGCTCTTGAAAACTCTTTCGACCGATCAGCGGCATGTGGTCGCGGCGGGAGATCGCGTCTGGTTTCGCTCGGCCGATAATCAAGAAGGCATTATCGAGAGCATCGAGCCCCGTTACGGAATCCTTTGTCGGGCCAGCAAGCGGCGGCAGCATGTGATTGTCTCGAATGTCGATCAGTTGCTGATTGTCGCCAGCGCCGCCGAGCCTTATCTAAAGCCGAATTTGATCGACCGCTATCTCATCACTGCCGAAAAAGCAGGGATCACGCCGGTCATCTGCATCAACAAAGTCGACTTGATTGACCCCGCCGATTTGCAGCCGCTGGTCGGCGTTTATGGGCAGATGGGCTATCAGGTAATTTTGCTTTCGGCGACCAAGGGGATCGGTGTCGAGCGGTTGCGTGCCGCCGTCCGCGATCGAGCGAGCGTCCTCTCAGGACAAAGCGGCGTTGGGAAGTCGACGATCTTGAACGCGATTGAGCCCGGCTTAAATCTGCGGGTGGGTCATGTCAGCGAGACGACCGACAAAGGGCGCCATACGACGACCACTTCTAGCTTGGTTCCGCTCGCCGCCGGGGGACATGTGGTCGATACTCCGGGGATTCGGCAGTTTCAGCTGTGGGACGTGATTCCGGAAGAAGTCGCCGGATATTTTCGCGACCTGCGCCCCTTCATCACCGGATGCAGGTTTCCTGATTGTTCGCACACCCATGAGGAGGGGTGTGGCGTCAAAGGGGCAGTCGCTGACGGATTTCTCGACGTTCGCCGTTACGAAAGCTATTGCCAGATCCATGCCGGCGACATGGCGTAACGAAGCCTGGGGCCCCTGCGAAGCAAGTAAACGGCACGATCGGCGTAATTGTTACGGTCGTTCTTTGGGCGCAACAAAACATCGTAAGTCATTAGCAGGCGAGACATTCGGTTGACGATTGCGCCGCCGTGTCTAGAATCAGCTAAAGGCCGCATGTCGATTAGTCTTCTCGTTGATGACATGTTTCCACTTTTGCTCATCCAATCAATCGCCTCTGACTGCTTCGAGGGAATCGCGGTCGTGGATTCTCAATTGCCCGACGCCGATGCGACGCAAGAATCGTCCTCGTCTAGCGCCGCAACCAAACGCGAAGCGCCGGCTGGAGCTGCGCGCGAGTTGCCATCGACCGCGGCGCCAGAGATGTTGATGATGACCGAAGAGCAGGCCACCGTCATTTCGGCACGTGACAAAGCTGAACGTAACGGCGGTTCCACCAATCGCCCGATGAACAGCGCCTGGCTGCGGACCGATCTGGTTGGTCAAACGCTCGGCCATTTTGAACTGCGTGAGTTCATCGGGGCCGGCGGCATGGGGGCCGTCTTCCGCGGCTTTGACAAACAGCTGGCGCGTGAAGTCGCGGTCAAGGTTTTATCGCGCGAGAATAACGGCAACGAAGAAACGGTCCGCCGTTTCAGAAACGAGGCGCAAAGCGCCGCGCGCCTGGATCATCCGAACATTGCCCGCGTCTACTTTGTCGGTACGGATAACGATTGGAATTACATCGTTTTCGAGTACATCGAAGGGTACAACATTCGTGATCTGGTCGATCGCGATGGTCCGATGTCGGTCGAAGAGGCGCTCGACTACACGCTGCAGATCGCCGAAGCGTTGCATCACGCGTCGGAGCGAGATATTGTGCATCGCGACATCAAGCCGTCGAACATCCTGGTCAGTCCCGGTGGAGTGGCGAAGCTGGTCGATATGGGCTTGGCGCGGTTGCATCAGGTCGATGCCGGTGATGGCGATTTGACCGCCAGCGGAATGACGCTCGGCACGTTTGACTATATTTCGCCCGAGCAAGCCCGCGATCCGCGATTGGCCGATGTGCGTAGCGATCTCTATTCGCTCGGCTGTACGCTTTATTATATGCTGACCGGCAGGCCCCCCTTTCCTGAAGGTACCGTGCTGCAAAAACTGCTCAGTCACAGCAGCGACGAACCGCTTGACCCGCGCGAACTGCGCGACGACTTGCCTGACGAGATTATGGTGCTGCTGGGCGGGCTGACCGCCAAGAGCCCGCAAGATCGGTACCAAACGCCGGCTGAGTTTATCGCCGAGATGTTGCTGTTTTGCGAAGATCTCGGAATCCATCTTCGGCATGGCGGCGGAATGACGATTGCCGCAGACGTCCACCCGCCAACCATTGTCGAACGCCATTTTCCTTGGGTTGCGCCGATCTTGGCGTTTATCGCGATCTTTTTTGTGATGGACGCCGTTTGGTCGGCGCGCAGTAGCGATGAATTACGTCTGCCGGAGCTCATTTTTGCAGATCAAAGCGGGCGACGCACGCTCAACAGCTCCACCAGCAGTGAACCAGTCGTAGGCGATCGCGGCCTCATCATAATTCCCGAGAATCGGGAACCGCTGGGAGTGATGCCGAGTCCGACGCCGACGCGCGAATCCAATCCGCAGCAGTCGCTAGGCTCGCCGACTCCGATGATGATTCCGCCGACCACAGTCGATATGCCAAACGTCAAAGTGGTCAGCACCGCCAGCGCTAGTCAAATCTACGAAGCAGTCACGACCGCCAGGCTCGACAGTAGCGTTGATACCATTGAGCTTCGATTCAACGGCCCCGTCAAAATGGACGCGCCGCTGCTGTTGGAAGGAGACGCCGAAACCGAAAAGATCACATTACGTGCAGCGATTGGTTTTTCGCCGGAATTAACGATTGCGATTAATTCGATGTCGATGTATCGCAACATGATTCGCGTGGGGCGCATCCAGGTCCTGTTTGACGGGATTTCATTTCGACTAGAGTCGAGCGATGCAGCGGCCGATCCAGGCAGCTTGTTTTTGCTCGAGTCAGGCAGCGCCATCCGCACCAACCGCTGCACGTTTACCGTGGTGGCTCCGACCAACATGACGGTGTTGCCGGCTGTATTTCGTCGACCTGTTACGGTTGCAACGACGCCGACGACCACGACTGACGTCATGATGTTCCGGTCTCCTTCGATTTCGTTGGTCGATACGGTAATTCGGGGCGAAACCGACGTGGTGCATCTCGACCAAGCGTCGCAATTCAAATTTGACTGGCAAAATGGTCTGCTGGCGATCTCTGGCGTGCTCCTTGACGCCCAGGGATCGACCAAGCCTTCGACGGACCTGATCGACGTTCGCTTGAATCGCGTGACCGCAGCTGCCGCCAAAGGGCTGTTCCGCTTAGAAAGCTCGGCTGAATTTCCGGAGCAACGCGATCTAGAGGCGACCCTGACCGATTGCATCGTTCGCTGGTCCCCCAGCGAAGCGATGCTACTGCAATATGATCGCGCCCCGAGCGCCAAGCTGACGGATTTGAATTCGGTTCGCTTCAAAGGGGATAATAACTTCTACGATTTGACGAGCGGCTTGCGGCAGATTTTCTGGGAAAAGAAAACCCGGCTAGAGATCGAGGCGCTGCACTCCGAAAAGTGGGGCGCCGCAGTCGAGGGGGACAAGTTTGGCAAGCGTGAGCCGGTCGCTTGGGCGCAGCCGCTGGATAAGTTACCCCCCTATTCACAGCGTCAAGTCAGTGACTATCGCTTGAATGCGGAAGCGGAAGGGAATTACGCCTACGACAAAAAGACAGGCGCCGAAATCGCAGGTGCAGACTTTGCGAAACTACCGAAATTTTCTGCTGATCCGCCAGCCACGACAAACGTTGACGTTTCTCCCGGCGAACTCCCTTAATTCTTCGCTGCGCGGGTTGTGATCCTAGCGCGTTTGGCGCTAGAATACGATCCCAGCCCCGAACGCAGTTAATCGAAAGAACCTATGCGCTCGCTTATCTTCTGTCTGATCCTCTCTACGTTTCTCGGATGCGGCGGTCCCGCTGTGCCGAGCAATATCTTGATCTACGGACGTGGAGACGACGCCGACCGGTTGGATCCTATCCATACCGACATCGGCGAATCAGTCACCGTGATGTGCAATATCTATGACACGCTGGTCACGTACGACGACGAGACGCTCGATCTCGTGCCGAGTCTGGCTACTTCGTGGTCGACCAGCGACGATGGTCAGGAGTGGACCTTTCACCTGCGCGAAGGGGTGAAGTTCCATGACGGCACGCCGCTGGACGCCGAGGCGGTTGTTTTTTCGCTCCAGCGCTTGACCCTGCCTGATCATCCGTTTGTGTTTGATCAGGTGATTCCCTACTCTCAAAGCTACGAAACCATTGAGTCAATTTCGGCCGTCGATCCGCTCACGGTCAAGATTCGCTTGAAACGCCCCTCGGCCTCGTTTTTGACCACGCTTGCGATGTTTCCCGCCAGCATTGTCAGCCCGACAGCAGTCAAAAAATACGAAGGACAATTCTGGAAGCACCCTGTCGGCACGGGGCCGTTTCAGTTTGACTCTTGGAACGTGGACCAGCAGTTGACGCTGCTCTCGTATGCAGATCATTGGCGCGGCCGGCCAGCAATTGACGGCGTTATCTTTTTGCCGGTGGGCGAAAGTGCCGTGCGCGTCAAGCAGCTGCTGCGCGGCGAGATCGACATCGCCGACAATCTGCCGCCAGCCGAAATTGATTCGCTAGCCGAAATGCCCAATGTCATCGTGCAGGAAAAGGAAGGAATGAATACCGCCTACCTGACGATGAACAACGACAAAGCGCCTCTCGACGATTCCCGCATTCGCGAAGCGATTTGGTACGCGATCGATCGCGACCAATTGATCAAGTCGGCCTATTCAGGCCATGCAGAAAAAGCGGTCAGTCTGGTGCCGCCCACGATGTGGGGAAGTCATCCAGATCTCGTTGATCGTGAGTACAACCCTGAGAAAGCCAAGCAGCTGTTGGCCGCCGCAGCGGCTGACGGCGTGCCGATGCCGATTCGCCTGCAACTGTTTGTGATGACCGATCCTCGGCCTTACATGCAGCAGCCGCGCCAAACGGCGATCTTTATCAAAGACTCGCTTGCTCAGGTCGGGATCGAAACCGAGATTGTCACCAACGAAAACTCGCAGCATTTCCGGCGTATGACTCGTGGCGAACATCAGTTGGGTTTGGCGGGTTGGACCGCCGATATGCCGGATCCTGATAATTTTTTGTACACGCTGCTCGATTCCGACAATATCAACGATTTTGGCGGCAACAACCTGAGCCGCTACCGAAGCCAGGCAGTGCACGAGTTGCTGGCCGCCGCAAAAGTCGAACTAGATCAAGAGCAGCGGGCCGAGCTTTATCGCACGGCGCAAGAAAAAATCTTTGCTGACGCACCGCTGCTGCCGCTGGTTCATACCTCCGTTCGTAACGTGCAAAGTAAAGCGGTATCGGGCTATCTGCTGCATCCCTCGTCGCTGAATCGTTTGCGACTTACGAAGTTATCCAGGTAGACGAAGGGCGGAAGTTACCGTGTGGAGTTTCCTGCTCGTTCGAGTTTTGCAGTCGCTCGCGACCGTTGCGGTCGCCGTGGTGCTTATCTTCATCTCAATCCGACTATTGCCGGGCAACCCAGCGCTGGCCCGCTTTGGTCAGCATAGCGTGCCGGCGCGCGTGACCGCTGAAATGTCGAAACAAGGTTGGGATCGCCCGATCCTGGTGCAGCTAATCGACTTGCCAGGCGAATTGCTTCGTGGTGACTTAGGGGTCTCGTTCTTTCACGGCGATCTAGTTGCTGAGCGATTGACTGAAACGATCCCGGCGACGCTAGAGCTCTCGTTGGTCTCAATTCTATTGGCGATTCCGTTGGGGATTTGTGCTGGCGTCGCCTCGTCGCTGTGGCGCGGCCGTTGGCCTGACTACGCGGCGATGACTTTTGCCCTGGTCGGCGTCAGCGTGCCGGTCTTCTTTTTGGGGATCTGCTTGATGACCATCTTTACCAGCATGCCAACCAGTGGTCGCGTGGCGCCGACGATGATTTCGCAGTTTCATACAGACTTTTTCTTGTGCGAAGCGATTCTCACCGGGCGATTTTCCTTGGCGGGAGACGCGTTACGGCATTTGGTGTTGCCGGCTGTCGCGCTGGCGACCATACCGGCAGCCGTGATCTCGCGGATTACGCGTAGCAGCATGCTAGAAGTCTTATCGTCCGACTATCTTCGCACGGCAAAAGCCAAGGGTGCATCGCTTTGGCGGATCGTCTGGCGGCACGCACTGCCCAATGCATCGGTGCCGATCGTCAATATCGCCGGATTTCAGGTTGGCATGCTTCTCTCTGGCGCTGTGTTGACCGAGACCGTTTTTAATTGGCCCGGCATGGGACGTTACTTGGTCACGGCGGTGCGTGAGCAAGACTACGCAGTAGTGCAGGGGGGCGCACTGGTGATTGCGGCGATGTTTGTTACGGCGAACTTGCTGTTGGATGTCGCGTACTTATGGCTTGATCCTCGCATCCGAACCGAGTCGTAACGATGAACCGTTCCTGGAAACGTTTTCTCTCGAATCGCGGCGCACTGATCGGCGGCGTGGTGGTGGTGTTTGTCTGTCTGGTCGCAATGACGGCTAACCTGATCGCCCCCTATCCGATTGACCAGCGCGATCAAAAGCTCGCGCCTCCCAGCGCAGCGCATTGGTTAGGTACCGACACCAACGAGAAAGATGTGCTGACCTGGGTGATCTACGGCTCACGGTTGTCGCTGACGGCCGGCAGTTTGTCGATTGTGTTGGCGATCTTTCTCGGCGTTCCGTTAGGCGCGGCGGCGGGATATTTTCCGGGGGCAGTTGATCAAGTGATCATGCGCTCGATTGATGTGGTGTTGGCGTTCCCCGCGATTTTGATTGCACTGCTGGTGATGGCTGCGCTGGCGCCGGGCTGGCCGGCGGTAATTATTGCGGTCGGTTTGATCAACATTCCGATCTTTGCTCGGCAGATCCGCGCCACAACGCTGACGTTGCGTTCGCAAGACTATGTGACGGCCGCCGTCGCCGCCGGCGCCACAACGCGACATATCTTCTTCTGGTCGCTTCTGCCAGGTTTGGTGGGCCCATTGGTCGTACTAGCGACATTGGGACTAGGAAGCGCCATCCTAGAAGTAGCCGGACTTTCTTTTTTAGGGATTAGTGGAGATCCCACAATTCCAGAATGGGGGGGAATGTTGGCCGAAGCGAAAAATGACCTGTCGACCAGCATCTGGCCGGCGATTGCGCCGGGACTGGCCATTTCTGTCACAATCCTGGGCTTTAATTTGCTTGGGGACGGACTGCGGGACGCATTGGACCCTCGTTTGGACCACGGCAAGTAAACTTCTGGCAAATATTTAGACCTTTAAGACATTCGCAGCGTAAGCTTAGGGGATAAACTTCGGGAAATCGGCCCAGGGAGTAGCTTGACACGGTATTTCCGTGCAGTTTAACTAGAATGGCATCGGCATGTTCCCTACGCGCCTCCCTGCCAATATCCCACCGAAACAAAGACCGTTTGCCGTACAACCTGATGCTGCTAGGCAGGTCTCGCGTAAACCCTTGGAGGAAGAAGGATGAAGAAAGTTCTGTTTTGTCTGATGTTGGGCGCTGTCGCCGCCGTCGTCACCGCTGACGAAGCCTACGCGATCAAGCCGTTTATGGACGTGTTTGTTGAACAATACAACGTCAAAGAACCGAAGACCGACGCTGACAAAGCGCTGGCCGCTGCGGTTGCTGAAGTGAAGTGCAATCTGTGCCATGAAGGCAAATCAAAGAAAGATCGCAATGCCTACGGCGTCGCGGTCGACAAACTGCTCGACAAGGCTGAAATCGTCGCTCTGCTGAAAGAAGACAAAGACAAGGGAAGCGAAACCATCGCCGCCGCTCTGGTCAAGGTCGAAGCCGAAAAGTCGCCTTCCGGCGAAACCTACGGCGAATTGCTCAAAGCGGGTAAGCTGCCGGTTGCGGCCGAGTAAGCTTTACTCTCGTAGACAATCAGAACTCAGTGCGTGAATACGAAAGACCGTGGTTAATCCCACGGTCTTTTTTTATTCGTACTTGTCGCAAACCGCGTTACTTGGTCATCGCGACTGCGATATCCGCTTTGGCGCTGAAAGACTCGCCAGGCGCCAAGACGCGTAGTCCGGCATCTTTACCTTGGGCCGCCAACTGAAAAGCATCCGGGATCAGCGTATAAGGCTCGATGCAAAACGCTCGGCGATGTCCCGGGTTGTAAAGGACCACGCCGATAAACTCTTCGGAGAAACTCTGCGTGATTTTCACGCCGCTCTCAGGATCCTCGATCGAAGTCAAGCAAGTCCCGCCGGCCCACTGTAGGTCGCCGAACGCATTGTCAAACGATGTCGCCGAGAAGGGAGCGTTGAGCGGTTCGGTGGGCAGTTTGGCGCCGGTCGCCATCTTGTCAGCGAATTCCCACTGGCTGCTATAAGGCACATGAATCTGGCACGCATCAGCCGAGCTTCCGCCCAACGGCACGCAAAAGTAAGGATGCGTTCCTAGTCCGCAAGGCAAGGGAGCGTCTCCGCAATTGGTCGCTTGGTACGTTGCGCGTAACGTTGTGCCGTGTAGTGCGTAGGTCGCAGTAAGTTTGAAATCGGCGGGCCACATTTCGAGAATGCTAGGATCGTCAATCGACGCGGTAAACTCGCCGGTCACGCTGTTTTCGGTCTGCGCGACTGTGCGCCAGGGACGCGTATGGACAAATCCATGGATTGCATTGCCGGCGCCATCTCCTTCCGGCAGTCGATATTCCTTTCCTTCCCAAGCGAGCACGCCTCCTTTTAAGCGACCCGGAAACGGGAAGAGCAGGGGAATGCCGCTGCTTGAGGCGCGGCGCGTACCGGTATCAAAACCTTCCTCGGCCCACAGGATCTCCAGTGACTGCTCGCCGTGAGGGACCGAAAACCGAAAGCAGTTAAATCCGTATCCCACGGCGATCTCGGCGACAGCGCCCGACTCGGCGTCGCGGATGGTGGCTATTTCAATGGACATGATATTCCTCGTAGAGGGGTGGTGATCTCGTTAATTACATTGTTTCTCATTCAAATGCTAGAAGCGACTCGCCAGCATCGCGGCAGTCATCAATACGATCACGCCGAACATCGTCGCGATCGCCTGGTTCACCTGACGTGACGTCCGCTGAAAAAATGCGGCGCCGGCCAACACATGCATCAACCAAAGCGCCGAGCAAAGCGCCACCGCAAACAATCCGGTTGTGAACAGATTGCCCCCCATCAAGCTCCGCTGCTCTGCCGAGGGCAACGCCAGCAAAAATGCGGTCCCGATCGGCAACTGTAGCAGCGTCGCAATCAGCGCCGCCAGAGAACTGCGAGCAACGATCGGATCGGCGGCGGCTGCTTCCAACTGCTGGATCGCCAATCGCGCAGTCAGCATCCCGGTCACCGAGATCGACGCCAGCAAAAAATGGACGCTCAGCCAGATCACTTGAGGAGTCGCCATCAAGCTGCGGAATTCGCTGGAACCGATCGTGGGACCTTCGCCATGATTTTCGCGGGCCAGCATCTGAATCACGCTAAACAGCGGCGGAAAGTGATACAGCAAATTCGTACCGGCCAGCAGCAGCAACAACTGCGATACGATCCGTTCCCACCGCTTCGCAGCCGGGCGAAGCGATCGCCAAATTAAAAATCCCCCCACACAGCCAAGGTAAAAAGCGATCTCCCACCACCCGAAGAAGATTTTTGTCTCCCAAAATCGCCTAAGAGCCAAGAAAAATTGCCGCTCGCCGCTGGCCCAAATTAACAGCCCATTCGCGGCGCCCAGCAGCATCGCCAGCCCAAACGCGGCCAGCGACCACCAGGTAACCATTCGGCCCAACCTGAAAATGGCCGAATCGCCCAGCTTGCCGCCACGCAAGTCGATCCAAATGGCCGCCAAAGGCCCCGCCGCGGCAAAATTCATGCCTGTCAAATGGGCAGCCAACAAGAGAACGCGTAGGAGTATCAAGGTGTTGGTAAGTGTTGAAGCCGATGGGAGTTGCGGATTATTTCCAGATTATAGCGAGCCTAGGCCGACAAAGGTTCCTCTCTCTTATATCGAATGTCGCCCGATTGACGATCTTTCTTGCGGTACGCTATCATTATCGGGCTTTGAGGGCGATTAGCTCAGTTGGTTAGAGCGCTTCGTTTACACCGAAGATGTCGGGGGTTCGAGTCCCTCATCGCCCACTTTGAAGGGCCCTGCGTTTGCGTGGGGCCTTTTTTTTTGGACTGGCGCGAAAATTGTTTGGTTGTCACCGGCGTGTTGCGTTCTAGGATCTGACTGGGTCGGTTCCAGTAAGATGCCCCTTCGGAACGGAATATCTTTATCGGTGGGAGCTTGTTGTTCGGATGGCGCGTATTTTTTTGGCGATTGTGGGGGGCGTTTACCTTTTGTTGGCGGCATGGTGCTCGCTCAGCCCCGCGCATACATCCCAAGTGGTTGGTTTTGAACTACAGCCAGGCGCTGGGCAGTCCGAGTTTTTGACGGTCTACGGAGGCTTAGAGTTTGCGCTGGGGCTCGCGTTCTTATGGCCTCTTTATCGCCCTGCCGATGTTGCCTATCCGTTGTTTCTGTGCTTGCTCGTCCATGGCTCTCTGGTCCTGTTTCGGACTGTCAGCTTCGTGGTCTATAGCGGGATCCCTGCAGATACTTTTATGTTGGCGGCGTGCGAGTGGATTATTTTTATCGCTGCCGCGATTTTGGTTTGGCGGCAGAAGTAATGTCTGTTATCGATCGGCAATCATCGAGTGACTCGATTTCATCCGTTGTTCTTATCATTGATCACCGTTTTTGCCCCGCATTGGGGACAGGCTCGGGTCATGCCTAAGAACGACATGGAAGCGTCAAATGGGTGTCCGGCAGGACATGTGATCGACAATACCGCGCGCTGAGGTGTAAATGGCGGCTCAGCTTCGAGCATATACGAGGCGGCGGAAATCGGATCGCAGACCCGGGTGCAGTATCCGTTTTGCGTCCATGGTTTGTCACGGTGCGGCACGAACTTCACGCTGCAAGTGAGACAATTTATCGCACCTAAGTCGGCCAGTTTTCTTTGCTCCAGTTCACTTGCCATAGCGGCGATGCGCACAATTCGGCGGGTTGGTTCCTTTTCGAGCAAGGCGACTAATGTCGCAGGAATGCCTGGGTATTCTACAACGGTGGTGCTAATCGTCGTCTGAGAATGAACGCCTCCCAGGATCAGTCCCATTAAAATTCCTGACAGGCTCGTATCGATGTCGGATGACTTCTCTGAGTAATGCAAAGAGAACGTCCATGACTCTCCATTGCAAGACTTGCACGAGCCATTGGGATTGATCGCAAGTCGTCTGCGGAAGGGGAAGAAACTATTGGCCTTCCCGTGGTCAGATCGCAATTGCTTGCTGCACTTTTCACAAGTGTAGACGACCTCGTTTGGAATTCTTAGCATCGATCGCGACATGATTTTCTCTGGATAGATTGGCTGATCGAGCTTTGCCAGCGCATTACAAAGGAAAATCTTCACTCCAGTTAGGGAAATCGAGTCAGATTTTCTTGCCTCCATGCCGTTTCATCCTTCCACAGAGTCGCAGCCACTTTCAAGATAGGCGGCAAATGAAGAGAGGAGTACTGTTCGGTGAGACCTGAGATTAATAGTCGCCAGTTACCTGTACTAATCCAAGCTAGAGAGGAAATCGATAATCCGCCAGCCGGTCGAGCAAGAATCAAGAACGCTCGCGTCATACATTTGGACGAGTCCGCAAAAGGAACAACTGACGACGAGGAATTCGTTGAGTTGAATATCAAACACACGCGATGCGCCGGCGCCTGTGGTTGCGATTCGCTTGACGGAGCCGCCGTGCGATCGGCAGTTTGTGCAGCGAAATGTACGGCCCAATGCTTCGTCCCGCGTTTCCAATCCCTCGTCTCCCAGGTATCGCGGCTTACGATGAGCAGCATGCGGACGAGCGGCGAGCCCATAGTTGCAGCCTGTGCAACGGTACGAATTCTCAATGTTTTCGGTTTTGCAGTTCGGACAGTTCATTGAGCAGATTTTCTCGAAACAGAACTTCTTTCTTTAGTCGGTCGTGGTGTCACCGAGTTGGAGTCGATCGGCAATAGCCAGGACCCAGTCCATTTGAGTATTGGTGTCGGGGACATTCAAGCCGCGATCGGCAGAAATCGCGGCGAATGCCTCGGCGACGCTAGCGCCTGTTTTGACAAGCAAGCAGGCGGCCGTAAGGGACGATCGTCCTATGCCCATGCGGCAGTGGATGGCAATAGTTTGTTGTTTGGATAAAAGTTCATGCAGTCCATCAATGAACACCAGGAAGTCATCCACCGATCCCGGAACGGAGCGATCAATGATCGGATAGGAATGGAACTGTAGATTAGACGATTCGACGAGCGTCTGTTCTTGTTCGAGTCCAAGTTCTATGATCTCTTCCCTGGTCAAAAGAGAGACGACTATGTCGACCCCCGTGGCATTCCAGGCGGCCACTTCATCGGCAAGCCAGTCGCCGGCGCGAGGCCGCGGCATGATCGCTAATCGTCCTTGCGGTGCAGTGGTGATCCAATAGAGTTCTGGGCGCATTATTTAGATGACAGAGTAGGTGATATCTTATTTAAAATTGAGCAATGCCCAACGAACTTATTGCGTTTTCTCGTGTCGAGAGGCTGAGGGAACTCCTTCCGAAGCACAGAAATTTTAGTGGAATAAAAAAGATCGCTCCATGATTTTAGGCAATATCCGAAAGTACGAAGATCGCGACTTGAATCAACTACTTCACGTTTGGGAGGCTGCGTCTGAGATTGCCCATCCCTTTTTAACGGCGGAATTCCAAGCGATGGTGCGCGAGAGTATCGCGAACGTCTATCTCGTCAAAGCTGAAACTTGGATCTTGGAAGGAGATTCGCAAGTTGTCGGTTTCATTGCGTTGATAGGAAATGAAGTCGGAGCGATTTTCGTTGAGCCGAGTCTTCAGAAATCGGGGATTGGACGAAAACTGATGGATAAAGCGGTTGAGCTTCGCGGTGATTTGGAAGTTGAGGTCTTTGTCAACAACACCATTGGACGAGCATTCTACGATCGATACGGATTTATGCCGCTAGACGTGACGTTTCATGAACCGACTGGGCAAGACGTGCTGCGAATGAGGTTTGAGACAAATCGCGGCGAATGAAAAGTTTTCTGTCCTGGAGTACCAGTCGAATTGCTCGTTCTTGACGACCGAGCATATGCTAGGGGACTATTTTTTGTTCTTAGGTGCTTCTGGTTGTTGAACCAGGAGAGCGCGTGCGCTCTTTAGATGACAACGGCCGAGATGTTGTCGCTGAGTAGGTCGAGCAGCGCGGCGGCGCTGGGTTGGCGGGGGTTGTTTGACATTCGCTCGGCGTTCACTTGGTTGACAATCGGTTCGATTTGACCGCGCGTGCCGATGCCGGCGGCTTGGAGCGAAGCGGGACAGCCGAGTTGGGTGATAAAAGCGTCGATTTTTTGACATGCCTCTTCCAGCGTGCGGCTGCCGAGCAACTCGACGATTCTGGCGATTTGTTGTTGGACAAAGTCGACTCCGCGCGGGTCAGCGCAGTCGGCTGGCTCGACCGATGCATTGAATTTCAACAAGCGGCTCAGGGTCATCGCGACTGCAGCGCCATGGGGATAGCCATGTTGTGAGGTGATTGCATAGGAGATCGCATGCGGAGCCGTGGTGCGGCTGATATTGATCGCTTTGCCGGCTAGGTGCGATGCTTGGGACATTGCGCGGCGAGACTCAGCGGTGGGTGCGAGGACTGCTGTCGGCAGATGCTGGAGGATTAACGGAACCGCTTCGGCCGCGTACTCTCTTGATTCGGCGGTGCTGCCGACCGCCCACAGCGATTCGATCGCCTGACAAAAAGCGTCCAGCCCCGTGGCGGCAGTAATCGAACGGGGCAAGCTTTGCGTCAGTTCACTGTCGAGGATGACATACTCGGGAAGCAAGCTTGGATGTGCGAGCGAGAATTTTTCGTGGTCGATATAGACGACGGCAAAATGGGTCGCTTCGCTGCCGGTGCCGGCGGTTGTGGGGATTGCGATCAGGGGAACTTGGACTGCGGCGATTGGCGCTTCGCCCCGTATCACGCATTCGGCAGCGTGCGAGGGATCAGCGAGGGACCCGATCAGCTTGGCGATATCGATCGCCGTGCCGCCGCCGATCGCAATGATCGCGTCGGCTTGCGACTTGCGGAAGATCTCAATCCCGCGCTGTACGTCAGGCAGTTTGGGATTAAGTTCAAATTCGCTAAACCAGGTGGGCGTTCGGCTGCTAAAAGTTGTCGCCAGCGCCGCTTGAGCGCCGGAATCAACAAATGCAGTCGCGTCATACACGACAAAGGGGCGTTGTGAATTTCGGCTGGATAGAATTTGTTCGACCTGTTGAATCGAACCGTCGTACAAATACGTCGTGGGTTGTCGCATCGATAGGAGGTCTTATCGGGAATGGGATGGATCGGAAGGGAATCAGCGACTAGGCGGGACGAAGCTGCGTTTCGTCCAGTTTTATGTCCCACATCGGGCGTCCATCCTTTTGAACCCACTCGGCATGCAAAGTGGCCGGACTCTGCGTTGTATCCGCTTCGAGACGGAGCCAAACGTGCGGCACTGCGGCGCCTTTGATTAGGTCAGGATGCGGGACGTTGAGCGACGGAATCGTCCTGTCATGGATCGGAGAGACGATAAATTGATGAATCGGGTAGCCTGCTTGCCGTGTCGATTTATAACGCAGCAGTCGTGAGCAGTGAATATCGCCGCCAATCAGCACTACTCCGGTGATTTGTTGTTTGCCAATAAAATCAAACAGCGCGTTACGCTCGTGAACGTAGGTTCCCCAGTCATCCGATTCGGTGTTTTCTTTGTCGTCCCAGATCATTCCGCAAGCGATCACTTTGAAGGTTGCTGTTGAGTTGGCGAGGCTCGCCAATAGCCACTCCCACTGTCGCTTGCCTAGCAAGGTTGGTTGCTTGGGATCAACCGGCGATGGTTCGGTGCGGGAGAACCAACGCGTATCGAGCAGAAAGACTTCGATCGCACCGTAACGGAACTTGGTATAGATCCCTTCGCCACGATTGCCAAATTGTTCATTCGCGCGGTATTCAACAAACGCTTGACGGTTGTTTTCTTTACCTTTGACAAGTCCGTCGGTGTCGTTGCCGGCGAAGTCGTGATCGTCCCAGGTCGCCCAGACTGGCGTGTGTCGAATCAGCGCCGCTAGCTCTGGGACTTCCAGAAATTTGCGTTGCTTGGTTCGCGCGACATCCAGTTTGGTCGAATCGATATACGGCGTATCGCCCAATAAGACTAACCCTTGGGCGCCGCGATCTTCCATTTGCTTCCAAAGGCTAGAGGGCTTCATGTCAGCGCATGAACCAAAAGCCAGGCACGATTTGCTACGGATCGAAGGATCAGGCGCTGTTTCAAAGTAGCACGTGTCAGGTTCGTTCAACGAATCGGCGCCTGCTTCGATCGAGTACTGGTACCGGACGCCTGGCTTCAGGTTACTCAAGTTCCAAGTTAGGCACAGATCATTGGTGACCAGCGACTCGGCTTCGACGGTTTCCGTTTTAGCGGCGTCTTTCGCTTCGTGTAGGTGTAACTTGTAGCGGCCTGGTGAAGTAGGTCGAAACCAGATATTGGCGGAAGTATCCGAAACATGTCCAACCAGCGGGCCGACTGCTTTGTCAGGCGTCTGACCTGCCGCCCAGGTTGTTGCGGCCAGAGTGCTGGTCGCCAAAGAAGCAGTGAATGTACGACGGTTGAGCAGATGTTCGGACATATCGGCGGGAGACTTTCGGCGTTGCGATGTAAGTATTGTGGCGCACCTGCTGCAAGTGCAGGTGCGCGGGCATTAGCTTGGTTTACGTTTACGGCAGGGTGATTACTTCTCGGCCGTTGCGAGAGCCCATGCCTTGCCAAATCGCCAGGTCAAGGGTCTCGGTAATGAATTGGACGCTACCATCGCCGAAGCAAATATTGGCGCCACCCGCATGGTAGCTGCTGAACGAGCGTTCGAGGATATCGCCATCGGTCGTATCGGGATTGATCGAATCATGCGTAGAGCCAAGGACTTCTGAAAAATCGCTGCCATCGCCGCTATCAAAGTTGGGGTGAAAAAAGAGGAAGTGATCGCATACGCTGCATTCATCGGGTTCGAGAGAGTAGATCGATTCGCCGATCAAAACGGTAGAAGTGAGCCCATCCCGCGCATCGGCAAAGCGAAAAACTTTGCCGGTGGGTGATGTGGTGTTCATGCGAACCGCATGAAATAGTCCATTCGAAACATCCATCCCATTAGCGCCCAGTCCATCTTGGGTTGCGTTGCCGCCAGCGTTGGCGAGGTAGCTTGAGATGGCTCTGCCAGCAAGGCCGTTCACATCGGCCGGCTCGGTGGTTCCGCTAGGTTGCGTAGGACAAAAGAAGGCGGCGACCGGAGTTCGAGAGATCGAAATGATTCCCAAGCTACGCGCATCGGTAGCGCCGACGCTGCCGCTGTCGTTGGGAGGACTGGGCATCACATCGTACAAAGCTTGCTGTTCCATGTAGGGGAGAAGCGGCCATGACCACGATTGTCCCCAGGCGGCGTACGCACCAATCGGGAAGCTTTTGTTGACATCGTGATACAGGTGCATCGCTAGCCCAAGCTGCTTTAGATTGTTGGTGCATTGCATGCGGCGGGCCGCTTCACGCGCCTGCTGAACGGCAGGTAATAACAAGGCGATCAAGACGCCGATAATTGCGATAACAACTAATAGTTCGACCAGGGTAAACCCCATCGGATTACGTTTGGCTTGCATACGATTGTGCTCTAAAGGAAGGATGTAGGGGAGGAAATCAAAAGGAACAAAGCACCGCCTTGGCGGCAGTCTGTTGACAGACGCCGGTGATGGTTAGGGGCCGGGATCGACCAGCTCAGGTTCGCTTCCATCGGTGGGCGTCGTCCAAACGGGACCTGTAGATGCTTCATTCGCTGACGGTGATTTCGAACACCCCGCCGCGAGCACGAATAAACAAAGGACCAATAACCGCATCGTGTTTCTCGTCGTGTGAAGTTTTTGTGAAAGGGTTGACGGGGGTTGCGTCCGCCGGTGATAAAGGGTTCACAAAAGTTGACCTACACTCAACAAAGATTAGATTAACCGATTGTGAAGATTTGCACCAGTTTTTTCCTGGAAAAAACCTATTGCAGCGTCAAATCCATCCATTGCCGTGCGGCGGAAGTAGAGAGTCGAGTGAAGGCATTTCCAACCGACGAAGCTTCACCCAGGTCGATTTCTGCCGCGGGGACCGGCGAACTAGAGCGATTGGAGCTTGGCGCTGCTACGGATGAGCCAGCCGAAAGTCTTGAGCAGGGGAAACGCTTTCGCGCCTTCCAATGGCGCGTGCTGCTGGCGACGATGTTTTGCTATCTCTTCTTTTATACCGGCCGCCAGACATTTGGCTTTGCGATACCGGGGATGGAAGAAGAGTTGGGGATCTCAAAGTCGGCGTTGGGCTGGGCAAGCGCTGCTCTGTTGTGGACCTACGCCGTGGGGCAATTTATCAACGGCGGGCTGGGGGATCGATTTGGCGGTCGTCGGCTGATGAGTCTCGGAGCGATCGCTTCGTGTGGGCTTAACTGGCTTGTTAGTTACGGAACCAATCCGACCAGCCTGATCGTGCCGTGGGCCGCCAACGGTTATGCGCAGTCGATGGGTTGGGCGCCGGGAAGTCGCGTGTTGTCAAACTGGTGGGGACATGCGGAACGCGGTAAAGTGTACGGCGCCTATGTCTTTGCCGCCGGCATGTCGTCGGTGTTGGCGTTTGCGACTTCGATGCTGATCTTAGAGTGCGATTTGAACTGGCGTTGGATCTTTCGGCTGCCGGTGTTGCTGCTATTGGTCGGCGGCGTGAGCTATTACCTGCTGGTCCGCGATACGCCGGAAGAGGTAGGCTTTACCCCTGAAAAAGATGAGGTCGACAGCTCGCCGGCAAAGTCTTCTGAGCCGGCAGCGGAAAGACAAAAATCACTCAAGCAACAATATCTAGACGTCTTCACCTGCTTGCCGTTTTTGGTTGCGGCGGTGGCGATTGGTTTTCAAAGCATGGCCCGCTATGGGCTGTTGATCTGGGTGCCGGTCCATTTTCTCGGCGAAGATTGGAAAAACTCTGACACAAAATGGATTAGTATCGCATTGCCAATCGGGATGGCGCTAGGAGCGATGGTCAGCGGCTGGATCTCGGATACTTGGCTGAAGGGGAACCGCTCGCGGGTGATTTTTCTCTTTATGACGGCGGCGGCGGTTTGTGCCGGCGCGATGTATTTATTGCCGACGAATCATCCGTTGGGGATACCGGTTTTGTTTCTGACCGGATTTTTTGCATATGGTCCGCAGTCCGCGTTTTGGGCGCTTTGCCCTGACTTGTTGGGGCGTAAGAATGCCGGAACAGGAACCGGCGTGATGAATAGCTTTGCCTATGGATTTGCGGGCATCGGCGAACCGCTGATCGGCAAGTTGATCGACGCTAGCCATAATACGTCGATCATCTTCGCTGTGGTCGCGGTCGCTTGTCTGCTGAGCGCCCTGCTGGCGTTGGGGATTCGCAAATAATCAGGCCGGCAGTTATTCGTTCGGCGATTGGAAGACGCACAAGACGACCGCCGGTCGTTTGCTGGAATTGATTAAGCGGTGGGGGACGCGAGCGTCAAAATAGAGACAATCGCCGGCTTGCAGTCGATGAGCTTCGCCGTCGTATTCGAATTCAACGGCCCCGTTTTGGACCATTAGAAATTCTTCGCCGCTGTGACCAAGGGCTTCTTCGCGCGCCACGCCTGGCGGAATGGTGATCAGAAAGGGATCCATCGAACGCGATTTGCGGAGATGCGCCAGTGACTCATAGACCGAGGTGTTGGTCGCCGATTTGTCGCGCTCGACGATTTTCCGTTTGTCTTTGCGGATGATCGCCAGCGCTGGTTTGTCATCCAGTCCCTCGACGAGTTTCGAGAGCGGGATGTTCAGCGCTTGGGCGATCTGGGCCAAGGCCGGCAAAGAAGGGGTTACCCGGAAGTTCTCGACCTTCGAGAGCCAACTGCGCGTGAGCCCCGTGCGGGAAGCAACTTCTTCCAGCGTGAGACGTTGGGCAATGCGATGAGAGCGAATGCGTTCGGCGAGTTCGACTAGATTCATGGGGAGATTATATCTGCGAGCCCACGACGCACAACCGAGAAGCGGCCGGGGTGATCGCAATCGGCGGCCGCTCAGCTGGCTGGTCGCGATCCGCTAATCGCAGCATGACTGACGAAAGACGCCGCGCAGTTGCAGTTCGATTTGCAAATCGCTGACCTCTTTTTCTATCGCCGTTTGCCCCGCTTGGCTGGCCTGTAATTCTTCAAACAGTAACCGCAGCATTTCGGTCGCAGGCCCCGCGGGAAGCTGCTGCTGTAATTGAGCAAGTTGTTCAACGCGGGCAGCGGAGAGGACCGCTGCGGTGGGAGTTGGAGAGTCAGACAAGAGCAATATTTCACGGCCAAGAGTCAAAAGCAGCCCTGTCGTCAAGATACGATGCGGCGCAGCGAGCGGCAAGGAGCAGGGGAAATGGATCCCTCAGCGATCGAGCACCGTATGCAGGAACTGCTGCGTTCGTTCCTCTTGCGGGGACGAAAAAATCTCATCCGGGGGCCCTGATTCGAGAATTTTTCCTTCGTCAAAAAAGAGGACGCGATCCGCGATTTCGCGGGCAAACGCCATCTCATGCGTCACCAGCAACATGGTCATGTCGGTCTCTTTGGCCAGTTTGCGCAGGACGGTTAGCACTTCGTGCACCAGCTCTGGATCAAGCGCCGAAGTTACCTCATCAAATAGCATTACCTGTGGCGACATCGCCATCGCTCGCGCGATCGCAACGCGTTGCTTTTGGCCGCCTGAGAGTTTGGCCGGATAGGCGTCGGCTTTGTCGGCCAGCCCTACCATGTCGAGCAAACGGTTTGCGGTTTGCGTCGCCGCATCGTTTGCTTCTCCATGCACGAGTTGCGGCGCGAGGGTCACATTTTGTTGGACGGTCATGTGGGGGAAGAGATTGAAATGCTGAAAGACCATGCCCAATTTTTCACGGATTTGACGCAGATGGGCTTCATCCGCCGGGACCGAATTTCCGTTCTGCTCAACTTGCCACATTGGTTTGCCTGCGACGAAGATCTCGCCGTCATCCGGCTTTTCTAGCGTCATCAACATACGCAGCAGCGTTGACTTGCCTGACCCGCTGGGACCGATGATCGCGACTTTTTCGCCGGCTTGGATATCCACATCCAAGCCGCGAAGTACGGTTAGCGCACCATACTTTTTGACAAGGTTGCGGACGCGCACGATGGGTTGATCAGAAGTCATAGCAAGGAGTTCCTTTACGATTGCGCCGCATCGACGCGTCTCTTCAGCCAAGCGACGCCCAGCCCCGAAAGGATGCTTAACGTCAGGAAGATGATGCCGACGATTGTCAGCGGTTCCTGGTAGCGAAAGCTTTGGTTGCCGACAATCTTGGCGCGCTGCAAGACATCCAGCACCGTAATCGCTGATAACAGCGGCGCGTCTTTGAACATCGCGATTAAATAGTTGCCCAGCGCCGGCAAGATTGGGGGGATGGCTTGCGGCAAGACGACGTGTCGATAGGTTTGCCAGCTTGTTAAATTTAGCGCTTTGGCGGCGATCCATTGTCCGTGGGGGACGGCGTTCAAGCCGGCGCGGTAGACTTCGGCCGTGTAGCAGCTGTAGTGAACCCCGAGCACGAAAATGCCTGACCAAAGCGGCGACAGCCAGCCGTTGGTCAGTTCGGCGGCCGTGTAGTAAACCAGGTAGAGTTGCACGAGCAGCGGCGTGCTTCGAATGAATTCGACGATGCCATAGGTGGGCCAGCTGACCAGTTGAATGGTCGAACGCCGCATAACCGCCCAGCCTAGTCCCAGCACGATCGCCAGCGTCATGCCGCCTGCGACGGCCAGCAGAGTAACGCCGAGACCGGCTAAGATCTCGGGCAAGATGCGGGCCGCGAATTCCCAATTCCACATTATCGCGTCCCCCCATAGTCTTGCCCGCGGGCAAGACGAGATTCAATCTGTCGCACCCCGGCGGCAATCCCTTGCGACAGCACAAAATAGATCAGCAACAGCATGCTGAAAATCGCAAGTGAGCGATGGGTTTCGGTCCGGAGAAACATCCCCATCTGGGTCAAATCAACGACTGTGATCATCGAGACGAGCGCCGTACTCTTGAGCAGTTCAATCATCAGATTGCCCAGCGGCGGCGTGGCGGCGAGGGCGGCTTGCGGCAACACGACATGTCGCATGGTTTGCCAAGGGGTGAGATTCAACGCTTTGGCGGCGATGCGTTGTCCGCTGGGGACCGACTGGATCGCAGCGCGAACAACTTCGGCGCCGTACGCGCCGATGTTTAGCCCCAAGATCACAATCCCGGCGACGATCGCCGGCATGCTCAGCCCGATCAAACCCGGCATGGCGAAGTAGAACCAATACAGCAGCACAATCGCCGATGCGCCGCGAAAGGTTTCGACATATATCGTCGCTGTCCAACGGACGATCGGATCACGTGAGTCGCGGCCGAGTCCTGCAAGCAGCGAGCTGACCAAGGCGACGGCGATGCCGCCGAGCGTTACCAACACGGTGGTCCACAGGCCTTGCAGCAAGATTGGCAGTAAATCAAACGGAGGAGGCATCCTGTTTCGCAAACGTTATGGTTCGTCAGAACCGATGAGTTGGGCGGTTGTCACGTCGCCGGGGAGCGTCAGCTTGCCGAATCCGAACGGCTGCACCAATTGCAAATGTTCTGGCGTGCCGATAAAAGCAGCGATCTCTTGATTGAACGCATGCCGCAACTGGTCGTCATGTTTCTGAAAACCAAACGCGCCGTAGCCCAAGATCGATTGGCCATCGATCACCGGGTCATCAAAGGGGAGGGCGGCTTCAATGCGCTTGTCATCCGCTTTGCTCAGCAAGTCATTGACGGTCAGATTGGTCGCTGCGGCGGCGTCGATGCGGTTGGCGATGATCCCGTCGATCGCGCTGCGGTAGTCGGGGAAGACCACAATGCGATCTGCTGGGACGCCTAACGCTTGGGCGTAGCCATGTTCGACGCTGCCGCCCATCACGCCGATCCGCGCCTGGGGGTTTGCGGCGACATCCTGGTAACTATGCAAGTCGAGCGGATTGCCAACGCGAACGATAAAGCCCTCACCGATCGCGTAGGTAGGGTTGGAGAAGTCGATCTCTTGCGCCCGTTGGGGAGTGACGTACATGCCGGCGGCGATCAGGTCAAAGCGGCCAGCTTTTAAGCCGGGGATCAGCGCACCGAACTCGGTCATGACCGGCTCAATTTCGGTTGCGCCCAAACGACCTAAGATCACCTTGGCGATCTCAGGCGCTTCGCCGGTGATCTCTCCGGTACTGGTGACATAGTAGCCGTAGGGAGGCTCATTGGCGAAGCCGATACGGACTTTGCCTGTGCGGCGGATCCGTTCCAATGCCGAAGTCGGCTGCGGAGGATGCGCAACACGCCACACAATCCAACCGGCGACAGTGATCCAAAGAATCGCCAATCCGACGCCCAGCGGCGTTATCTGATTTTTTGCTGGCGGCATCGCTTCCTTCCAGGTTTGGAAAGGAGAGGGCGACCGCACTGACCATGCAGCACGCGACGACGCTAATTATCAATTAGCGGTAGGAGAGCACGTCGCTCAATTGCGACGTGCAGCAAGGGGGTCAGTGTAGACCAGATCGCGTCTGCGCTTCAACCGTACCTGCAAAGAGCGGCCGATCAATTGAGCGAGAGTTTCGCATTGCGACTGCTGGCGACATCGCTGGCCGAGCTTTGGGGAGCGGCGTCTGACAGCACAAAGTCAAACTTGTTTACGCCGGGCTCAATCACGGCGATCAGGCCAGAAGTCAGGCCTTCACCGTAGTGCTCGGGAAGCAAATCGACAACTTCGTGCGATCTTCTGCGGCGACGATGACAGCCCCGTTGCCCGCATTCGCGATCTTCGTGCGTTGAGCGTTTGACGATCGTGACGGCGTACTTGCCAATCGGCAACGCATCTTCCATGCGCGAGTAAAGCTTGTAGCGACCAGCTTCGTCGGTTTGACCATACAACGACTCAGCCATCCCGCGGCATTTGAAGGTAATAAACGCGTTCGCAACGGGTTCGCCTTGGTAGGTAACGGTTCCATCGGCAGTTGCGGGGGCAGGCCCGGCCGCGGCCGAGTGATAGCGGAGCAGAACCAGCAACCCACCTAAAAGGAGTGCGCCAGCGTAAGTGGAGATCTGTCGGAGCATATCGTCTCTTTCCTGTTCCATGAGGGGGTGAACGACACTACATTATTTAAACAACTTTGGTGGGAAATGTTTCGTATATTGTTAGCGTTACACGCAAAAAGAGCGCAAAAGAGCTAACTACTGCGGCAAATACGCTCTTGAGGAGGTTTCTTCCCGCTTCGCGTTGAAACCAAATTGCAATCGTGGTAGGGTGTTTAGCTCGTCTTTGATTGACGACTGCATCTAGGCAATGGCAAGCGTCGGATTAACCATCCACGGCAAACAGAGAAAACTAACTCCACTTCATGCGATGACCGAGACTTCCCCCCCGGCGGAAAACGACAGGGAGTCCGTTCGTCTGCGTCGTCCTGAGAAACAGGATGCTCAGTCGTTGTGGAGATTGGTGTGCGCCGACGAAACGCTGGATACCAATTCCTGCTATCTCTATCTGCTGCAGGCGACCGAGTTCGCCGATTCGTGCGTCGTTGCTGAACTAGCCGGTGAAATTGTCGGATTCGCTTCCGGATTTCGCCCGCCGACGCGCCCTCAATCGCTGTTCGTCTGGCAAGTGCTGGTTGCGCCGCCCGCGCGCGGCATGGGACTGGCCAAGCGGCTGCTGTTGTATTTGGTCGAGCAGGGAACAGCGGTGCAGTTTGTTGAAGCGACGATTACCCCATCTAACGCCCCGTCGCGCGGTTTGTTTGCGTCGCTAGCGTCCCGGTTGGGAGCAGCGATCGAATACTCGCGACACTTTGAATCCGCGGACTTTGGCGCTTCTGGACATGAGGCCGAAGAACTGGTCCGCGTTGGCCCTCTCTTGGAGAAAGAATGAATATTTTTCAGCGAATGGAATCGAACGTGCGCAGTTACTGCCGCTCGTTCCCTACGATTTTCACGCGTGCAAAAGATCACTTGCTGTTTGACGAACAAGGACGCTCGTTTATTGACTTTTTTGCAGGCGCTGGCTCGCTCAACTACGGTCACAACAACGAGGTGATCAAAACGGCCCTGCTAGAGTATCTTTCGGCAGACGGAGTGACGCATGCGCTGGATATGTCGACGGTCGCCAAGCGTGACTTGTTGCAAACGATGCAAGATGTTTTACTTGCGCCGCGGGGACTTGATTACAAGGTGATGTTCCCTGGACCGACCGGCACCAATGCAGTCGAATCAGCGCTAAAGCTGGCCCGTAAAGTGACCGGTCGCGCCAATGTAATCGCGTTCACCAATGGCTTTCACGGCATGACTCTCGGTTCGCTGGCGTTGACCGGTAACTCCGGCAAGCGCGCCGGCGCCGGCGTGGCCTTGTCGGACGCCTCGCACATGCCGTTTTGCAGCTACTTTGACGCGGATACGGATACGATCTCGCTGATGGAAAGCTACCTGAGCGACAACAGCAGCGGCATCGAGCCACCGGCGGCGTTTATCGTCGAAACGGTACAGGCCGAAGGGGGCGTGAACGTTGCGTCCAAAGAATGGCTGCAACGATTAGCGGCGCTCGCGAAAAAAGTGGGCGCTTTGCTGATTATGGATGACATCCAAGTCGGCTGTGGCCGCACAGGTCCGTTCTTTAGCTTTGAATTCGCAGGGATTCAGCCCGATATCGTTTGCTTGTCCAAATCGTTCTCGGGTTATGGATTGCCGTTAGCCGTCGTGTTGTTAAAGCCTGAAATTGATGCCTTTAAGCCAGGCGAGCACAATGGAACCTTCCGTGGACATAATCCGGCGTTCGTGACTGCGGCGGCTGCGCTGCGCACTTACTGGCAAGATGATCAACTTTCGCAAGCGGTCAATCGCAAAGCACGGAAGGTCAAAGCGACGTTGCTCGATCTGGCCGAAGCGTATGGCGCCGATGTTCGCGGGCGTGGTTTGATTCAAGGAATCCAGTTCCACGAAGGAGATGTCGCTGGCAAGATCTCGCACGCCGCATTTCAGCGAGGTTTGATTATCGAGACAGCCGGACCCAACGACGAGGTGGTCAAGACCTTGCCGCCGTTGACAATTGCCGATGACGCGCTCGACAATGGGCTGCAGATACTGGTCGATTCGGTCCGCGAGGTGATGGGGAATCCCAAATCCAAGTCGACGCCAAGCATGGCGACCGCCGACTAGGTCGTGTGCCGCTGCTGGCTCGTTTCAGCATTGTCTGCGGCTTCTCGATAAGATGCCTATTTACTATGCGCGTCGCATTCAGCGACGCGCTGCACGGAGATGCTATCAAGTGATCGTCAAAAAATTAAGTGAAGTTGTCGGAACCGCCGGCGAGGTCGTTTCCGAAAATTGGACCAGTCGTCGTTTGCTGCTCAAAAAGGATGGCATGGGCTTCTCGCTGCATGACACGATTATTCGGGCCGGAACCACGACTCCGATTCACTACCAAAATCATCTAGAAGCCGTTTATTGCATCGAAGGCAAGGGACGCGTCCAATTGGTCGACTCAGGCGAAGTCTTTGAGATCGAAGCCGGCACGGTCTATGCGCTCGACAAGCACGACAATCATCTGTTGTCAGCCGATGTCGACATGCGAATGGTTTGCGTCTTCAACCCGCCGATCGTAGGGACAGAAGTCCACGACGAAAATGGGGTCTATCCGGCGATCGTAGATTAGCAATCGGGGGCTTCTGGGCGATGAATTGTAATCCGAAAGTAGCCTAGCAAGGAACCAATAACCGACAATCGGTTGATCCAACTGGAGAGGAAATACCCCGTGTCGAACGTCGTTGAAATTCATCGTGATCCGTACACCTCCCGTCGGGGAGAAGTGTGGGAAGCTGCGCCGCGCGTCGATCCGATTGTTTGGCCGGGGCGCAGCGGCACTTTGCCCAGCGCCGAGATCGATAATTTTGCGGCAAATGGGTATCTCTCCTTTCCGCAACTACTAAGCCCCGCCGAAGCGGCCCAGGCTCTGGCGGCAGCCGAAGCGATGCGACAAAACGCGGATCAAAATCGGCCTGAAGTCATTGCTGAACCGCAGCATAACGAAGTACGCACCATCTTTCGCGTGCATCGCGATAACGACTATTTTCGGAGCATCTGTCTCGACCGTCGAATCGTCTCGAAGGTCGAGCAGATTCTCGGCAGCGACGTTTACATCCACCAATCGCGAATCAATTACAAGCCGGCCTTTCACGGCAAAGAGTTCTTTTGGCACTCTGACTTTGAAACCTGGCACGTTGAAGATGGCATGCCGCGCACGCGCGCCATCAGCGTTTCGATCAGCTTGACGGATAATCACGAATTCAACGGCCCGCTGATGCTGGTCCAGGGTTCGCATCGGTATTACATTCGGTGCGTCGGTGAAACGCCGGAGAACCATTACGAGACGTCGCTTAAAAAGCAAGAGTTTGGCGTCCCTTGTCGCCAGGCGATCGAGTTTCTCACCAACCAAGGCAAGATCGAAGCGCCCAAAGGGGGCCCCGGTTCGGCCCTGCTGTTTGATTGCAATACGATGCACGGTTCGTCGAGTAATCTGAGCCCGACGCCGCGGACCAACTTGTTTGTGGTTTATAACAGCGTCGAAAATCAGCTCGAAGAACCATTTGGCGGCTTTGCTCCCCGGCCTGAGTACCTGGCCGAGCGTGAGATCTGCTCGTTGGCTGAAGTCTAGAGCGACTCCCTTGTTGTCGCTGGCGAATCAGCCCAACCGACACCGCTGTCGGCAGAATCGACACAAAAAAACGACCAGGCATCGCTGATGTCGGTCGTTTTTTGTTTTTTGCAGCGACTTCTTAGGCATTTCTGGCGGCAGAGAAACTTCTCGCTTAATGGCACAACTTGTGCTGTTAATGTTTTCCCCTACTGGCCTGCGCCAGCTCGTACCGGATCGCGTCGGCACGCGATCCGGTCGAGTTGGCCATGTTTCTTCGGACCTTGCTTGTTAATCGGCCAGACTGACCGTGACGGTCTTGTTCTCCAAGTAGCCATCCAAGCCAGCAGCGCCCAGTTCGCGTCCCAGGCCAGACATCTTGAAACCGCCAAACGGAGCGGCCGTATCAAAGACGTCGTAGCAATTGACCCAAACCGTCCCGGCACGAACATCCGCGGCAAAGCGGTGCGCCTTTTTAACGTCCTTGGTCCAGACGGCGGCGGCTAGTCCATAGAAGGTATTGTTCGCGCGCTGGATGATGTCGTCCTGTCCTTTGAAACGCAGGACCGACATGACCGGGCCAAAGATTTCGTCGGTCGCGATCTTCATGTCATCGGTCACGTCGGCAAACAACGTTGGCTCTACGTAAAAACCTTTGTCACCATGTCGATTGCCGCCGCTCAAAAGGCGAGCGCCTTGCTTTTTGCCATGCTCGACATAGCTCAAGATTTTGTCCATCTGGCGCTGATCCACTTGCGGGCCTTGCTCGGTATCGGGATCAAGCGGATTGCCGAGCTTGCGATCCCGATTCATCGAGACCATGCGATCACAGAATTCATCGTAGATCGAATCTTCGACAAAGACGCGACTGCCGGCGGTGCAGCATTGGCCTTGGTTAAAGTACAAGCCGAAGTGAGCTCCTTCGATCGCCGCTTCGAGATCGGCGTCTGCGAAGACGACATTGGGGCTTTTGCCACCGAGCTCAAAGGTAATCCGCTTCATTGTGTCGGCGGCGTTTTTCATGATCGTTTGGGCGGTGATATGCTCACCGGTGAACGCGATCTTGTCGACGCCTGGGTGTTTGACCAACGATCCGCCGGCAGTCGGGCCGAAGCCGGGGACCACATTGATCACGCCGTCGGGGATGCCGGCCTCCTGAGCCAACTGCGCCATTCGCAAGCAGGTAAGCGGCGTTTGCTCGGCCGGTTTCATGACGATCGTGCAGCCTGCTGCGAGTGCTGGTCCCCACTTCCAGGCGGTCATGAGCATCGGGAAGTTCCACGGGATGATCTGGCCGACCACTCCGACCGGTTCACGCCGCGTATAGCAGAAGTAGTCGCCGCGAATCGGAATGGTGGAGCCTTGGATTTTGTCGGCCCAACCGGCGTAGTATTTCAAACAGTCGATCACCAGCGGCAGGTCGGCGGCTCGGGCGTCACGAATCGGCTTGCCGTTATCTAGCGATTCGAGAGCGGCCAGCTCTTCTTGTTCTTGTTCGATCAATTCGGCCAAGCGATAGATCAATGCGCCGCGATCACGAGCATCCATTTTGCGCCAGGGGCCGCTGTCAAAGGCATTGCGAGCCGCACGAACCGCAACGTCAATATCGGCGGCGTCCCCTTCGGCAACTTCGGCGATCACTTCTTCGGTCGCCGGGTTTAAGGTCGCGAACGTTTTTCCGCTCATCGCGGGGACCCATTGGCCGTCGATAAAGCACTGCGTATGGCGAACTTCGGGAGAAGTCGTTGTTTCAGATCGAGAAATCGTAGCCATGACGGGTATTCCTTATTCAACAAGTAGAGACGGGATCTGTATTGTAGGGGGTTACGCCTGTCGCAAGCAATCAGTTTTGAGGCAGGACTCGTCCTGGCTGCGTTGGAAAGAGTTCTTACACGCGATAGAATAACCGCCATACACCATGCCGCGATCAAAAGAATCAAGCAAGTGATCGCTTGGGCGACGACTGTCAGGAGAGATTTTTTGCAAGATTTCGACTATGCTGCGCCGATTTCCACCAACGAAGCGGTCCAGTTGCTGGCAGATCCTACGCATCACGCGGTCGTGTTGGCGGGCGGCACCGACATTTTAGTTTTGTTGCGAGAACGGCGTCGCCGCGCGACACTCGTTGTCGATGTCAAAAAAATCGCCGAATTCAATGAGTTGGCGATGACCGCCGAGGGGGGACTGTTTCTCGGCGCCGCAGTACCCTGTAGCCGCATCTATCGCGAAGCGGCAATTGCTCAGAAGTACGCTGCGCTGGTTGATGCCGTAAAGATCATCGGCGGTTGGCAGATACAATCGCGGGCCACGGTCGGAGGAAATCTGTGTAACGCGTCTCCCGCGGCAGATACGATTCCGCCGCTGGCCATCTATGACGCCGTCGCCGAGATCGCCGGGGCTTCAGGCCGCAGACAAATGCCGGTCGCCGAATTTTGCACCGGCAGTGGGAAAAATGTCTTGTCGCGAGGGGAACTGCTGGTCGCGATTATCTTTCCGCCGGTTGCAGCACGTAGCGGCGCCGCCTACCAGCGATTTATTCCTCGAAATGAGATGGATATCGCGGTAGCCAGCGCCGCTTCCTTTGTCGAGCTTGATGACAAAGGAAGCATCCGAAAGGCCCGCATCGTGTTGGGCGCCGTGGCGCCAACTATGGTTCGCGCCTGGAAGGCGGAAGAACTGTTGATTGGTGAAGCTCCGAGTGAAGAATTGTTCACCCAAGCAGGGGCTCTGGCCGAGTTGTCCGCCCAGCCGATTGACGACATGCGGGGAACGCAAGAGTATCGCACGCATTTGTGCGGCGTGCTGACGAGAAGAACGCTGGCGATCGCCGTCGAACGGGCCCAGGCCGTCGAACGCACCCAGTCAAAGCAGAAATAACAGGTCTCACCCGGTAGGTTTTAGCGTGGCCAAGAAAAAGCTGATTACTGCGAAAGTCAACGGCGAACAGCGCGAGTTTGCTTGCGAGCCGCGGCAAAGTTTGCTGGAGGTGTTGCGGGATGCGTTGCAGCTTACCGGCGCTAAGGAAGGTTGCAATAACGGTAACTGCGGCGCTTGTACGGTGCTGCTCAACGGCGAACCGGTCGTCAGTTGCTTGGTGCTGGCGCTGGAGTCCGAAGGAGCCGAGATCGAGACGGTCGAAGGGATGGCCGTTGGCGGCAAGTTGCAACCACTGCAGCAATGCTTTCTAGAGGGCGCCGCGTTGCAATGCGGCGTTTGTACTCCCGGCTTTTTGATGACGGCCAAGGCGCTGTTGGCGCGAACGCCGCATCCCAGCGAAGAGGAAATTCGTTTTCAACTTGCTGGAAACCTCTGCCGCTGCACCGGGTACGACAAGATCGTGCGTGCCGTGCAAGCCGCTGCCGAAGGAGCGAAATGATGAGCGACGTCTCCCCGATTTCTTATAGTGATAAAACCTATAAAGTAATAGGTACGCGGCCGGTTCGGCATGATGGCGCCGACAAAGTGACCGGTCGCGCCCAGTATGGCGCCGATGTACAGATTCCGGGGGCTGCCGATGGCAAGGTTCTCCGTAGCCCGCACGCGCACGCGCGAATAAAGTCGATTGATACGTCCATTGCTGAAAAAATCGACGGCGTGTATGCGATTGCGACCGGCCAAGATTGGCCCAATTTGATCGACAAAATCGCCGATCTGGGCGAAGGCTCTGTCCACTTGAAGGATTTGAGCGAGAACTGCTTGGCGGTCGACAAAGTCTATTACAAAGGGCACGCGATTGCTGCGGTTGCCGCTCGTAATATTCACATTGCGGAAGCAGCGATCGCTGCGATTCGGGTTGACTACGAGCTGTTGCCGGCGGTGACTTCGGTGCTTGCTGCGATGCAACCGGACGCGCCGATCTTGCACCCCGGCTTGAAAACCGAGACCCTGGGCGAGTCGAACACCCAACCGACCAACATCGATCGTCATGTCCATTTTGAAACCGGCGATCTGGCGGCAGGCTTCGCCGCCGCTGATGTGATTGTCGAGAAAGAGTTCCAGACTGCGACCGTCCATCAAGGTTATATCGAGCCGCAAGTCGCGACAGCGCTGTGGAATGAAGATGGGCAACTCAAGATCTGGACATCAACGCAGGGGGCGTTCACCGCGCGCCACCAAACGGCTGAACTGCTGCAACTGCCGATCTCAAAAGTCACCGTCACGCCGTGCGAAATCGGCGGCGGCTTTGGCGGCAAGATCGCCGTCTATTTAGAGCCGGTGGCCGCCATCCTGAGTCGCAAATGTGGTCGCGCCGTCAAGATGACGATGCAGCGCGACGAGGTGTTTGAAGGGACTGGCCCGACTCCGGCCTCTTACGTTCGCGTCAAACTGGGCGCGACAAAGGAGGGAAAGCTGACGGCCGGTCAGGCCTATCTCGCCTACGAATCGGGCGCTTTCCCCGGCGGCGTGATTGGGCCGGGCGCGATGTGCATCTTTAGCTGCGTCGAACTGCCAAACGCGGTCGTCGATGGTTATGACGTTTGCGTTAACAAGCCCAAGACCCAGGCCTATCGCGCGCCTGGCGCAACACAAGCGGCGTTTGCATTTGAGTCAACATTCAATGAGTTGGCCGAGCAGTTGCAGATCGATCCGCTGGCGATTCGGCGGCTTAACGCTGTGAAGGCGGGTTCGCGACGTGTCGATGGTCCGGTTTATCCTCGGATAGGTTATCTCGAATGCTTAGACGCTGCGCAAAATTCGTCGCATTGGAATACCCCGCTCCTCGGTCCCAATCGAGGACGCGGGATCGCCGCCGGCTATTGGTTTAATATCGGTTTAAAGTCGAGCGTCTCGGCGTCGGTCAATGCAGATGGGACGGTCCATCTGCTGGAAGGCTCGACTGATATCGGCGGCACACGGACTTCGATCGCGATGCAGTTGGCCGAGACCCTCGGCATCCCGGCGGCTGATGTGCTGCCGAAAGTGGTTGACACCGACAGCATCGGCTATACCGACGTCACCGGCGGCAGTCGTACAACATTCGCCACCGGCATGGCGGCGCACAAAGTGGGGCTCGATCTGCTCGATCAACTGACAGCTCGTGCCGCATATTTGTGGGAATGTGATCCCGCCGATGTGCAGGTCGACGGTGATCTGTATCGTTGGGGCGATCAGCAGATGACTTTTAAGCAACTCGCCGAAAAGTTGCCCAAGACCGGTGATCCAGTGGTGGGCCGCGCAGCGGTTTCGCCGTCAGGGCCGACCAACGGGTTTGGAGTCCATCTTGTCGATGTCGAAGTCGATCCCGATACGGCGAAGGTCAAAATCTTACGCTATACGGCAATCCAAGACGCAGGCAAAGCGATTCATCCCAGCTATGTCGAAGGTCAAATGCAAGGCGGAGCAGTCCAAGGAATCGGTTGGGCGCTGAACGAAGAGTACTTCTACGGCGACGATCACAAAATGCGTAACGCTTCGTTGCTCGACTATCGCATTCCTACTTGTCTGGATGTGCCGATGATCGACACGATCATTGTTGAAGTTCCCAACCCGGATCATCCGTTTGGCGTGCGGGGAGTTGGCGAAACTCCGATTGTTCCTCCGCCTGCCGCGATTGCCGATGCGATCTATCACGCGACCGGCGTACGCATGACGCAACTGCCGATCTCACCGCCGCGTCTGTGGAAAGCGATGAGTCAGCAAGCAAAGCAGCAGAACCAAATCTAAGCCGCCGCCGAAGCGTCATGTTCGGCCTCTTCCGCCAGGAAGCCGATCAATTGATCGCGCAATTGCGGCACGTCGACACGGATGTTGGCGTCGACTCCTTGCTGCTTGACCGGCTGACCGAAATAGACGCCGTAACGCAGGCCGTTGATTTCAGCCAAGTAGTGAAAGAACAGTGGAGCACGACAGGCCGGCGTAATCTCGAAGACCGCCGTGCCCGGTCTTGAATACACCAGATTCGAGAACCCGGCGCCATGCGGGCCCACCACAACGCTCGCTTGTTGAAATAACTGAATCTGTCGCTGCAACGGCAAGTCTTCTAAGAATACCTTTTGAAATCCTAGCGGCGCCAATGCGGCAAATAGTTCCGCTTCGTTTACGATATGCCGCGACGAAAGGCGACGCCGCGCGATGTACAGTTTCAATCGCTCGGCATGTTCGTAGTGCGACCATGACTGGGCTTGCATGTTCTCGCGCAGATAGGCGACGCCTGCTGGCTGGGGATAGTAACAAGCGACGCTCGGCACAATTAAGCAATTCGCTTGGATGTGGGTGAAGTGTCCCATCGGCAAAATCTGCGAAGACTCAATGCCGAGCAATTTCAGCGACTCGAAGGCGAACGCATGCCGCTTGGGCGCGGCGACATAGTCAAACGAGACGCCAGCTTGTTCGATCAGCCGCAGTTGCGACAGCATCTCGAAGGTCCAGTGATAATAGTTGCGCTGCGCCAAGCCGCGCGTCATTACTAGCACGTTCCCGTTGATGCGCCGCGGTTTTGGCAGATGCGTGACGATACGCCCAGCCGTGAAGACCGAAGCGAGCGATCCACCTCCCAGATTTTCTAGCACGCCGCGCTCAGGCGTGATCAAGACTCCTTGCCGGCTAAAGATGCTTGAATGTCGGAGCAGCGCTACGCCGCCTGGCGGATATTCGATCGTCATCTCGCCGTTCCAACAGCGATCGTGCTCGTTCATCAAACCGGCGGCGATCAGCGATTGGTACGCTGGTTCGACCTGATCGATGGCGCCGAACATGGTTCTCGGTGGGAACGAGCGATGCAGTGGATCTTCTAACGGAAAGCTGAGTTGCGAGTCACGGCAATGTTCCGTCGGAGCGGCCACGCCAAATTGTCGCCACCAAGCGTTCAATAGGCGGGTACGCAGGTTTTTGACGGTCTCAGATTTCAGACGCATGCCAATTCGACTTAAACGGGAATGTCTTGTTTCGCTCGGAGTCTATCGAGAAACGCCGCCTGTTCGCAAGAGTGAACGAACAGTCGCCCCCCCTGGGGGCTGTTTATCCGCCGCCAATTGCCGGCAAAAAATAGACTTCGCTTTCCGCTGCTAGCCGTGCTGAGAGCCCTTTGTCGCTGAGTGCGCCGTCAATGGCAACTTGAAGACTTGGCCGAATCCGGTCGCCATCACAAAGCCGCTCGCCAACCCCAGGAAACTGGGTTTCTAGCGTCTCGATCAGTTGGCGGACGTTGGCTGCGTCCACGATAAGACGTTCGGCGCCGGCAGTGAAGCGGCGAAGTTGAGCCGGAATATGGACGATCGCCATGGCTGCTAACTCCAAGCAAAACGCCGCGTCTAGGCGGAGACGCGGCGCTGGAATTTTCAAACTAGCAGAGAGTGAAGTGGAAGTTACTTCAGTCCTGAAACGGCGATTACTTGGCCTTCGTTCTTGTCGAACTCTTTGCCCAGTTGGCCGATGTACAGTTTGCCGTCTGGCCCAAACGTGCAGGCCACCGGCCCTAGCAGTTTGTCGGTCAGCACCTCGATTTCGGCGGCGCCTGATTCTTCGGGCAGCGTAACGATCGCCAGTTTGCCAGGGTTCACCTGGGTCAGCGCCCAGTTGTTGTCGACCACGGCCAGCTTTTTGGTGCCTGGAATCACGGCAAAACCCATCGGGTCTAGCAGGCCCGGCACAGTCCACTGCTTGGTCGGTTTGCCGCTTTCTAGGTTCCACTCGACAATCAGACCGTCGTCTTTGCCGCCGGCGCCAGAGTACAACGCCAGGATTGCGTCGTCGCCCCACAAGGCCGTCGCCATCGGCGAGTTGATCGCAATGTCGTTGTCATCCGCCGAGAAGAGCGGGCTCAGCTTTTTGTCCGCCACGTCGACCTTCAAGATCCACGTCTTGGCGTCGGCGCCTTGACCGGCGACATAGATTGTTTTGCCATCGGCGCTGGCGGTCATGCCGGTCAGGTTGCCTTCTCCTTTGTCGGTCGGATCATCGGAGGTTGGCGGAACCGAGTTGGTCGCTTCTCCGGCTTCGACTTTACCAGGGCCTTTGAAGAAGACGACGGTCTCTTCGCCGTCAAGCAGTCCGGCGTTGGTAACGGCCAAGGTCTCTGCATCCAGCCAGATGGCCGACAACGGACCTAGTTTAAAACGTTTATCGCCTGACTCGGCGTCGACCTTCCAGTATTCGGTCGGAAACCCGGTGAGATATTCTTTGAGTTCGCCTGCTTCTAGGGTCAACACGCGTCCATCGGCAGAGTCGCAGATCGTCAGCATGCCGCTGGGGCTGAAGCTAACGCCGGAAGGATTTGACAAACCTTTGGCGGCGACTTCGGCCGAGTACCCCTCGGGCAAACCGAGATCAACAACTTCGGCGTGCGCAGCAGTCCCGCACCACGCGGTGGCTGCAACAATCAAACTGCTAAGCATCGTTTTACGCATTAGGCGCCTTTCTTCTGGTGAGTCATCAAAGTGAACCGATACCGCGGCTATTCAAGGATAGTGTAACACTCTCACTTGTCGTGCGCCGACCTCCCTGGACCGGTTGCTAACTGCCTGACTGATTGGCCGCTTTAAAGTTTGGATTGGCGGTCGGTAAGATGGCTCCCACGTCTTTGCGCCACTGACGCAGCTTTTGGTGAAGTTCCTTACGTTTCGTAGGTTGCTCATCCGCCAGGTTGTGCTGTTCACCGATATCGTCTGTCAGATGGAACAACTCGAGCTTGCCGTCGTCGTACCACTCGATCAGCTTCCAGTCTCCTTCACGCACTGCCGCGGTGGGCGAACCTCCTTGGTTGCCATAGTGCGGGTAATGCCAAAAGATCGGGCCGCGATCCAGCGGCTTCCCTTCTAGCGCCGGTAGAATGCTGACTCCATCGGTGTCGATATTTTCCTGGGGCTTGTCCCCTGGCTTATCGATCGCGGCCAAGATTGTCGGCAGAAAATCAGGACTGGTGACGATCGCATCACTTTCGCTGCCGGCTTGGGTCACGCCGGGATAGCGCACGATCAGCGGTTCGCGAATTCCCCCTTCGTACATCCAACCTTTGCCACCGCGAAGCGGCAGATTGCTGGTCGGGTGACCTTCCGAAGTAGACAAACCGCCGTTGTCTGAAGTAAAGATCACCAGCGTGTTATCGGCCAGTTGCAAGCGATCGAGCGCGTCCAACACTTTACCTACGGCTGCATCCATCGCTTCGACCATGCCGGCATAGACCGCATGCTCTTGCACCAGGCGAACTTTGCTTTTCCCTTCTTCACCCCAGATCGGTCCGGCGATGCGAATCCGTGATTTGAGGTCTTCATACTTCTCTTGCAAGTCTTTCCGCGCCATCAACGGCGTATGAACCGAATAGAACGAGAGATAAGCCAAGAACGGCTCGTCCTGGTGCGCTTCGATAAACTTCACCGTTTCACTGGCCAGCCGATCCGGCAAATGTTCGCCAGCAGGGCCATCGCTCAGGCGAGGATTGCCATACGGCGAAAAGTACTTCTTGCCGCCATAAGGCCCCCCGCGATCGATGCCGCCGATGTTGACGTCAAACCCCTGATCCTCGGGCCAATGACCTGCCGGGCCTAGGTGCCATTTGCCAGCAAAAAAGGTCGCATAGCCGCGCTGCTTTAGCGCTTCGGCCAAGGTCGTTTCTTCCAAGGCCAACTCGGTTTTGTATGGCGCCGGCAATAGCGGCGTGTTGCGGTTCCACTTGTCTGGCTGCGCGGCGCCGATGTAATCGGTGATGCCGACCCGCTGCGGATACTTGCCGGTCATGATGCTGGCCCGCGTCGGCGAACAAACCTGACACGCGGCGTATGCATTGGTGAATCGCATCCCAGCCGCCGCCAACCGGTCCACATGCGGCGTATGGTAAAAGCTTGACCCGTAAACGCCGATATCTTTCCAGCCCAGATCGTCCACCAAAAAGAAGACAATATTCGGCGGTCGAACCTCCTCGGCAGCCTGAGCTTGGTTTTTGCCAAGGCCAAAGGCAAACAACATCAAGGGGACGATCAGCAGCCCCCAAACCAAAGTGGTGAGCCGAGATCGAGACTTCAAATCAAGCATGTAATTTCTCAGATGCGACAAGATCGGAAGGGGGGAATGGTGACTGCTCAGTATCGACCGATTTCAACCGCCAATCAATCCAAGCAAAATAGAGCAGTCAGGATGAATGAGTGGCATGGCAAAAATGCCAAAGCACGGATGTCCTCCAGTTTCGACTGGACTGGACAGCGCACGTTTTTTTTCAGTGGGCGAGTGGACCGAACAGCGCGCGTTTTTTCTCAGCGGGTGAGTGGACCGGACAGCGCGCGTTTTTTCTCAGCGGGTGAGTGGACCGGACTGTGCGCATTTTTTTCTCAGTGGGTGAGTGGACCGGACTGTGCGCATTTTTTTCTCAGTGGGTGAGTGGACCAAACGGCGCGCGTTTTTTTTCGGAACAGTGGACGACCCAGCCGAATAAAGAAACTTCCCTCAGCGCGCAGCAGACCCGACTTTGTTTGCCCACTGGCCAACAAATTTTTTGCAGTCCGCGCGTTCCGTTTCACCCTGCCATCGACCCGAAGTCCGTACGCTCTCTCAAGCAACGCTCCCCAGGACCGCCGCAACCAAACTTGCCGCCAACGCTGGAGACGACGACGGCGAAATCCTTGGTCCAGCCAATTCAAAACCAAGCATCACCCAGCGGCAAAATAACAACCTTTGTCCGCCGAATTGGTTTTGTAGCGAAACAACAGACAAGGGCCAGCAATTCAGTTGCCCACCAGACAAAAATTCGTTCTCTATTGGCACCTTCGTCGTCAGAAAACAGGTCGAAAAGTAAGGCCCAACCGATGCCCTGATACCTGTACAGAATTATATCAAAACGGGGCGAAAAAACAACCTTATTTTTTTTGGGGGGGGGGGGGGGCTTGGCCGCCCTGGCCTGAACTTCCTAGCAATAGATGGCCTATTTCCGAGAGTTTGAACCCGAACCTTTCTAAGCTATAGGATGGAAAACTGGTCACCACTTCGACCAGGCAGGATGCTTGCTTGTCTTCACCCAAAGAGCATGTCACGGTCACCAGATTGGCTACGATACGGTGTTCGGCGAAGAGTTAGAAAACTATGTACTTCGCCCTGCCGCAAATGCATGGGCAGACGCTTGGGCAAATCTTTTCGGCCTAGGCGGCTCGTCCCAAACTGGTCGTGACATAAATGAAGCAATCAGAAAACTAGACGAGTGACTAAAACGGTGATTTATGCCAGCTCCAACATTACCAAAAATGCTGATGGACGCGGTTGAAGGTCGATTTCTAACGCTGCATGCAAATCGCTCTGGAGTGTATTGCAAGGCGTACTTCGAAGGCAATGACCTTCAGTTTGAAGAGCTATGCCGGATAGATAGCTTAGAGGAACTCATCTGTGACAATTCTGCGATTACGGACGATGCCTTCAGCTGCATTCAAAAGTTGACGCGACTTCGTAGACTTACTTTCTGTGACACCAAGGTCACGGGAAAAGCCTTCAGCTCCATTGAAGGCCTGCCGCTTCTGCAAGAGCTTGTTTGCAATCCTCAGCAAGCGACTTCACAAGCGGCAGTTTCATTGACGAAAGCGACTTCGCTCCGAAGCGTGGTTTTAACGCAAAGTGGATTCACGGATGGAGATGTATCCATTTTAATGAAACACCCTCGACTAAACCGGCTTAGCTTGACTCAATGCGAACACATAACGGACAAATGCTGCGCAGTCATCGACCAGTCGCAACTAACACGCATTGATCTTTCTGACACAAAATGTGGCGATTCTGTGTGCACGCATCTTCCTGGCTGCAAGTCATTGGCCATTGTCAGTATCGGAGGGACGCAAATAACAGGCAGCGGGATCGCTCATCTGTCAATGATCGAAAATCTGCAAGAATTGCTGCTGTCGAGTAATTCTCTCACTTCCATTGATGTAATGCGATTGAGGCAGCGCGACTTGCTTGAATCTCTTTACCTGCGTGACACGTTGATTGACGACCAAATCGTTGAGTATTTATTGTCGTTGCAAAACCTGCGGTCGTTGGATGTGGGCGGCACGCGGATCTCTAGTGATGGGATTTGTCGCCTCCAAGGCAAGAATTGGGAATACCTTAATTTTCGTTAGCAATCCAGATTGGACTCAATAATACAAACTCCTATAATCATTCGATCAGTCTGGCTACTTCATCTACGACAACGGCCAAATCCTGCTGCAGCTAGACAGCAGCGGCGATGTCGATCAGCGGCTCCTCTGGGGCTCCGCCGTCGATCAGATCCTGGCCGACGAGAACGGATCAGGCGACGTCTACTGGATGCTGACCGACAATCAGAATGCGGTTCGCGATGTGGTGGAGTACGGAGTCTACGAGTATTGCGATGGAGAAGAATAGATGCTTTCTTGGCTGTTTGACCGATGGTGCAAATCCCGCTCGCTAACATCTGACGAGCTAGCGGTGCTGCGGCTCTTCTTCTCGAACGGAAGCTTGTATGCCGAGCGACTGTATTCCCAAGCGATAAATGCGCCCTATATTGAACGTAGACTTCTCGGGAAAGGCGGATATGAAGCGATAATTCCCTATGTCATAGATGATTCGATGCTTATCGAATGTGAAGAAGAAATCGAATCACCCACGATATTAGTTTCAACCTCGACAGGATCAGCGCTGAAGTTCAGTGTGAAAATCCTCCGAGGAGGCTTTCTTCGTGGGCTTAAAGGCGAGTCTGTTGATGGCTCCATCTGGAAAAAGAACTGGAGCAATTTGGATTTCGAAAACTCGCGCATTCCGGACACTATTGACAAATGGATCCCTCAATCCATGAGCAACATAGCAAAGGAAATCTTGCTCGAACAATTGTTCCAATGGTGCGGCATCGTCGACCAGCAGTCCGATTCAATCGAGTGTCGCGATATAGTCCGACTCGAAGAACCTGCTCCTGAAAGACTCGTTAGTTCTTGTGAAGCACGAATTCAAACTCGGCTGGGCGAACAGTACCGTCAGTTGTTAGCGATCACGAATGGGTTCGGGCTAGCCCGAGATCGTCCGTATGAATTCCTAGGAACGAGAGATGTCTATTTTATAAATGGCGATCAAGAATGGCTATGCCTGACGCCGCTCTATGAAGAGGGATGCGTTGCGATTCATTGCCAAGACGGCATTGCGAGCGATGAGTGTTTTATACTCACGAATGACAGAAAGCCCAATCATATCGGCGACGTCAAGCAATACGTTCGAGATGTCCTACTTCGGCTGAATATCGCGATATAGGCAGTAAGACTTGGTGGGAAGAGAAAGGTGATCAGGTGTTATAGTCACTGCCATGGCACGGTCGATCAGTCAGGCTACTTCATCTACGACAACGGTCAAATCTTGCTGCAGCTAGACAGCACCGGCGATGTCGACCAGCGACTCCTCTGGGGCTCGGCCGTCGATCAGATCCTGGCTGACGAAAACGGATCGGGCGACGTCTACTGGATGCTGACCGACAATCAGAACACAGTCCGCGATGTGGTGGAGTACGATGCCCTGACCGACGCGACCACCGTCGTCAATCACATCGCCTACAACGCCTTCGGCGAAATCACGAGCGAGTCCAACAGCAGCCTCGACACGCTCGATCTTTACTACACTGCCCGGTACACCGACACAGCGACCGGCCTGCAGTACAACACCAACCGCTGGTACAACGCCTAACTAGGCCGCTGGATGAGCCAGGACCCGATTGGGTTTGCGGCGGGGGATGAGAATCTTTATCGGTATGTGGGGAATGGGCATGTTGATAGCATCGACCCCAGTGGATTGGATGAACCTTATTTTGAGGGCTACTGGACTGAAGTCGGATACACTGGTAATACGCTGAGCAACGTGGTAGAGAGCAAATCATTTACGATGCCCACCCGGAAGCTTTGATTGAAAATGGTGGATTGAACAAGGTTCGTGGAATCTGCCCGAAGAATCCAAGACTTGAAGAGTATCTTGAAGCAGGACGACGACTTGATGATGGCTAAAAAGAAGTATGATTATGACGCTGGCTCGATCTTTTGCGTTCCCCTGCGCAATGGCGGCTACGCTACCGGTATCGTTGCAAGGTGCGATCATAACGGATTGGTGTTTGGCTACTTCTTTGGCCCGCGAATGGAGGCCATCCCTGAGTCTGTTCAATGGCGTAATTTGAATGCAGAAGAAGCCGTCTTGATAGGCCAGTTTGGGGATATTGGACTCAAGAACGGAGAATGGCAACTGGTTGATTCAATCAAGCAATGGAATCCCGACGCTTGGCCAATGCCTGCGTTTTGCAGCCCAAATGACGATCCGACCATGGTGACCATTACCTGCTACGACGACAGTACGCTTGACACCAAATCAGTTAGTGCCGTGCCGCGAAGCGAAGAAACCTCAAGACTCCCGGTGGATCGGGTGATGGGCTACGGTGCCGTCGAGATCAGGCTCACGCGGATATTGGAGCTACCGTAAGAATCTCAATGTGGCTTACCGCCGAGTTTTTTCGCTAAACAGGGGAATCGTTCGTTGGGCGAACAAAAGCCTCGACACTCTCGACCTCTACTGCTCCGGCGCAGCACGGGTGCCGTTGCCACGGCCTTGCGTGGCAATAAACGCGGTCGACACCTGGGGCAAGCTACCTCGAAAGCCCTGGAGGTCATCGAAGGGGAGGATCTTCATCACCACGTCGTGGAGAATGCGACGTTGGGAAAAGACGGCGCTAGTGATCCCAGCAAGCCAGAAAATGCCGGTCAAGCCGCGACTCGTTTGATCAATGACTACGGCTTGCCAGCAATCGACGCCATAGATGGCGTGTGTGGGCTGAAAAAACCCGGAAAGATTTCTGATAAACTGGGGGCGAAGAGCAAGAATGCCGCGGATAAAATCGCGGATATCAAGAAAGCAGGAAAGAATGTAGACGGTCCTGTTCCAACATCGGGCGCGAAACGGGGGCCTAGCACAAACCCAACGCTCCGCATAATGCCAAGATTCGATCAGAGGCGGAGAAGCTGCGTGCGGAAGGGAACGAAATTCTTTCTGGCGGAGGTGGAAAAGAGCGGCTCATTCCGACACCCGGGGGGAAGAAGAGCGGTCGGCGGCCTGATATTGAATATCGAAATCCTAGCGGCGAGATTAAGGGGCGAAACGTCGGCAAGACGAAGGCGGATGGCACTCCCGTTCCTCGTGAGCTTGACGCTCTTGACGACTTGAACGGTCCCGGTGGAATTCCGACAGACTTTGTGCCATACGACAGGTAGGTGCGATCATGCCAGACATCTCGGTTCAGTTTTACGCAACGCCAACGGAGCTTCTTTCATTCGTGAAAGAAGTGATGAGCGACTACAAGCTTCACGCCGTCGCAATGCGATTCCGGCCATTTGAAGCCCAAGAAGTGGACCGTGCTGATCTTGATTCGTACTTTTCAGATTCGTCGGAATTCCATCGCTGGGCATTTACGATCGATTCGCCGCATCTCCCTGTCGAACATGAACTAGATCATGCTGACAAAAATCCAGATCATTTGCGATTGCAAGTTGGAAAATGCGATCCAGCAATCCTTGAGCAATCGTGGCTTTCGTGTCGGACGGAGAATGAAGCCGCATACGGCATTTGGAAGAAGATTGCGAGCAAACTCAAGAAGCAGACCAATCAAGGTATTACCGCAGTCAATCGGCAGACTGGAGTGTCTGCGTACTACAAATCGTTTCGATACACGGAGGGGGCAAAATCGCTTGAAGAAGCTGGAGTAACTATGCTTCCGCCACAAGGTCCAAATGGCCCTAAAATCAAACTTGGAATGGCTGATGTGACGGGCTGAGTTTGCATGACCGACAACGCTGGCGGGAAAGTGAATTCTGCCAACCGCATCTTCCCACCCATGATAGCCTGATCTCCATCACAGGCGTTTCATGGCTCGGGGAGAATTGACATGGCGAAGGGACCGCGGCGGGATTTGACGAAGGAGCGAGTTTCGCGGGAGTTGACTTCTGGTCAGGCCACCAGCGGGCTTTCGGTACGGGTCACGGGTGCCGTTGCCACGGCCTTGCGTGGCAATGAATGCGGTCGACAACGCTGCTGAATAGTAAACAATCAATCCGGTTACTTCATCCACTACAACGGCCAGATCCTGCTACAGCTAGACAGCACCGGCGATGTCGACCAGCGACTCCTCTGGGGCTCGGCCGTCGATCAGATCCTGGCTGACGAAAACGGATCGGGCGACGTGTACTGGATGCTGACCGACCATCAGAATACGGTCCGCGATGTGGTGGAGTACGATGACGCCACCGATACGACCACCGTCGTCAATCACATCGCCTACAACGCCTTCGGCGAAATGACGAGCGAGTCCAACAGCAGCCTCGACACGCTCGACCTCTACTACACCGCCCGCTACACCGCCCGCTACACCGCCCGCTACACCGATCAGGCGACCGGCCTGCAGTACAACACCAACCGCTGGTACAACGCCGAGCTAGGCCGCTGGATGAGCCAGGACCCGATTGGGTTTGCGGCGGGGGATGAGAATCTTTATCGGTATGTGGGGAATGGGCATCCGAATGCGGTGGATCCGAGTGGATTGCAACCAGCTTAAAAGCGTCTCTATGACTTGGCTGAAATAAAAGCGACCAGAGAGGCGTGCAAAGTTGCCCCAAGAACAAAAATGGGGGAGTTCCTCAAAGGCGACGATGTGGCGGAGGCAGGTGCACATGCACAAGAGGTAGGAAAGGTAACCGGTGTTGTTGATCGCGCCGGTGCAATTGCTCGGAGAGTCGATAGAATGAAGGGGCATCCAACAGTACCGGGAAAGGACCGCGACGAGTTTCCGCCAGCGGTAATTAAGCCCGACGATCCCTCAAAAGTCTCGATCAAGCCAATTGATCGAACACACAACCGACGTAGCGGTAGTAGGCTTAGAGTTGAGCTTCCGCCGGACGGAACTCGAGTGGAGATTGATCCATGACTATGCTGCAGAAGTTGATTTCAATTTCATCGGAATCCATGTCGCAGTTTCCTCCTCATATCGCGGATTCCACAGGAATGCCTCTCGAACTGAACGTGATGCTCCAGAATCGAAATGGATTCTCAGCTTTTGAATCCTCACTCGTCGCGTTTCCATCCCTGGAAAGTGCTGGCGTGCCTGGAATTCGCGAATGGAATGACCTGATAGGTTGGCGTCGTCATTATCGTAGCGTGATAGCCGACGAGTACATTTGCTTTGCGCAAGACATCTTTGGACTTCAGTTTGCAGTTTCGACTTCGGGAGTTGTCCGATTAAATCCTGAAAGCGGAAGCGTGTGTGTTTATGCTGACTCCTTGGAAGAATGGGCGAAGCGGTTGCTGGAGAACTATGAAGAGGACACTGCATGGCCTTTGGCTCATGAATGGCAATTATCGAACGGCCCCCTTTCTCCAAACATGCGTTTGCTTCCCAGGTCGCCTTTTGTTCTAGGTGGTGAATACGAAGTGGAGAACTTGATTGCGGTGGAATGCAAACAAGCAATGGAGTACTGGGCAAACCTCTACAATGCCATTCGCAATGTCCCTGATGGGCAAAGTATCAGCCTTTCAGGCTGGATTGGCTGATTCACGCGAATCGATGTCTTCTCCGCCAAGCGATGGCTAACCGCGGAAGCTTTCCGCGGCAGATGCGCTTCGGCCCAGATGGCGATCGACCGCGGACCGTCCGCCCCGGCGATCACCGCCAGCACGCAAATGACGAGCAAGTCGCCACGTAAATGCTTACGTTTGATATGGCAACGCGGATCATCAAGCTCCACAAAATATTTGAGAATCGAAACGACATCGTCCTGATCAACCTGGCGAGACATCGGTTCTTCCTGCAGCGCATGACGGGCAATCGGAAAACCGATATCATCGCAGAATCAGGCAGGAGGCGCTACGCTAGATTACCCAAAGTTCGCGCTGGCCGTGGGGCGACCTATGGGTTAGAAATTTGATATTCCGAATAAAAGGTTGCGATGAATCACAAGGAATTAGTGGGTTACTGGAAAGTTCTTGATGCAACTGTTCACGGGCGCCGAAGCGCCACGTCAATCGGATCGTTCTATGTATTTACAGAGACTCATCGATGGTGGATCATGGATGGAATGGAGTCTGTAAGGTATCGCTATCGGGCTTGGGACGGCGATGGATTTGGTTTCATGGATATCTTCGTAGAGGATGAGACGCACAAAGGGATTTACAAGAACAATGAGAGTGGGCAATTAATATTCTGCTTTCCAGAGGAGTATGAACACGCGCGACCGACGGGATTTGGATCAACACCCGAAAGCGAATGGAGTACTCAGATACTGGAAAAAATCTCGGCGTTACCGGAGGGAGTCGAACGCAAGACTAACGCAAACTAGCATAATGATCCGCCTAACACCGGGGCACGGCAAGGCAGTCTATGCGGGAGTGACTGGTCAGCACCTACCAACGGTTTGATTTTCGTGTGGTGCTCTAGGCCCTTTCGCTTTCTGGTCGAACGTGATTGTCGACCAACGCCTCCTCTGGGGCTCCGCCGTCGATCAGATCCTGGCCGACGAAAACGGATCTGGCGACGTGTACTGGATGCTGACCGACAATCAGAACACGGTCCGCGATGTGGTGGAGTACGATGACGCCACCGATACGACCACCGTCGTCAATCACATCGCCTACAACGCCTTCGGCGAAATCACGAGCGAGACCAACAGTAGCCTCGACACGCTCGATCTTTACTACACTGCCCGCTACACCGACGCAGCGACCGGCCTGCAGTACAACACCAACCGCTGGTACAACGCCGAGCTAGGCCGCTGGATGAGCCAAGACCCGATTGGGTTTGCGGCGGGGGATGAGAATCTTTATCGGTATGTGGGGAATGGGCCGACAAACTCTGTAGATCCTAACGGGTTAAAAACCATGGTATGGGATCAATATAAGGACCTAAGACGATTCCTGCCTCGCGGTTTGGGGCATGATATTTATTGGGTCCTTGACAATAAGGAGATTGAAAAGATTGACGAGCTAAGTAATCAAGTAGCTGAACTGGAACAGATGCGTGATGCGATTGAGAATCAAATGCAGCGAGTATTCCTCGAAAATAATGGAGCACAGTATGCATCTGAAACGCATACCCTTTGTGAACCACAGCCCGAATGGCTCACTGAGTTCGCCAAACTTTGGCAAATTCGAGCATCGCTTTACGATCAAATTGCCTATAACGAGCAATATATCTTCGACATTGAATCATGGGACCCGATGTCGGATCCGTTAAATGCATCTTACACTGGACCCATCTTCGGTCCCCATTCTGGTATAACTTACACGTTCCATTTCGATGAATACGAGAGAATAAATCCACCTACATTGACAGAATCAGCGTTGAAGCAACTCGAGGCGGCATTCTGGAATTTCACCATTGGATCCGTTGTGTCGCGAGTATTTCCAGGAGACAGAATTGTAAATCGACTCTGCCCTGCACCAAGTACTAATGGAAATCTGGGAGGTCGAAATGGAAAATCCGGCAGAAACACCTCCGAAGGACATACGCCAGGCCGGGGGCACAATTCAAAATCGGCCGTTCAGAAAACGAAACGTTTCCAGAAGAACGCCGAACAAAATCGAGAGGCTGCGGCTCAAGCTTACGAAGATGCAAAGAAGGTTTGGGAGAACTTGCCTGAAGAAGTCCGGAAACTTCGCGACGACTTGAATCCAGACAACCTCAAGCGAAGGTAGGGACAAGCCAATGAATATTTCCGGAAAACTGCGACAGTTTTGCGACAAAGCAGTTAAGAACAGGTCGCAGAGCATATCCTTGAGCCAAGCCGCGCTGCAAGAACTGGAAAGACTAATTAACGCGATTCCTTCGGATAACATCTCGATCGTCGCAGCAGAAAGCAGGGCGATATACTACGAGGCCCTCGGGAATATTCCCGATGCCATTCAATGGCGTCGTGTGTACCTTGACCGACTGAATCAACTAAGGAAGCACGTGGAAGAGCACGATTACGACGAGCGCACGCGGCAGACTATTTTGAATGGATGCGATGAGACCGCTATACAGGAATGCTCAATCGCTATTAAACGTCTTGAAACCAAGTTGGGCAATGAACCAGAATCAAACTTCTGATGCGACCCACCGTCGCTCAGATGCTAGCCGACGAAAACGGATTCGGCGACGTCTTTTGGACACGGACCGACCATCAGAACACGGTCCGCGATGTGGTGGAGTACGATGCCCTGACCGACGCGACCAAGCGGAACTCCAGTATTTAATAAAAACGGGGAGCTCATTAAGAAAATCAAAGAATACAAAACTGCAGTCGGCCCGAACGGAGAAACTTGTGTCGACGTCCGTTTCAGTAGAGACGATGGGATCCATGGATTCCCTGTAAAAAAGAAACCATAGCTATGACAAAATCAATTGATCAGCTTGTGCTGGAAGTCCAAAAAGCGCTCAAAGACGGTTGCCCGAATGGTAACATCTTGGCTTGGGACAAGGACCGGTATTTCAATGAACTTAACAGGCTGTGCGGTAATTGCATTGTCGCGAACTACACAGACTTTAACTACTCATATTGCAATACGTATGAAATAGAACCACGATTGACTCAAAATGAAAATATTTACGCATTGACATTTAAAGCGAGTTTCATTGCCGATGCTTACTCCATCCATTTAACGAGGTATTCGACCAATCGGCAGCGTGGCAAAGTTGTGGAGGAGAATGAGTGCGTTGAACTGAATTCAATCTTACGATCTTTACGACAGTTCGCCGAATCGAACAGACTTAAGGAAATAATGAGCGCCGATCATGAGGTAATTGTTAATGGAATCTCACTGGAATTGAGTGACACTGCAACGCTAGGCAAGTGCCTTTTTGATGACTTTGAATAGTGCCGTTGCCACTGCCTCGGGTGACAGCAAATGTCGACGTCGATAACGCTACTGAGTTGCAGATGATCAGTCCGCTTACTTCATCTACGACAACGGCCAAATCCTACTGCAGCTAGACAGCACCGGCGAAGTCGATCAGCGACTCCTCTGGGGCTCCGCCGTTGATCAGATCTTGGCTGACGAAAACGGATCGGGCGGCGTTTACTGGATGCTGACCGACCATCAGAATACGGTCCGCGATGTGGTGGAGTACGATGACGCGACCGATAAGACCACCGTCGTCAATCACATCGCCTGCAACGCCTTCGGCGAAATCACGAGCGAGACCAACAGTAGCCTCGACACGCTCGATCTTTACTACACCGCCCGCTACACCGACGCAGCGACCGGCCTGCAGTACAACACCAACCGGTGGTACAGCGCCGAGCTAGGCCGCTGGATGAGCCAGGACCCGATTGGGTTTGCGGCGGGGGATGAGAATCTTTATCGATATGTGGGGAATGGGCATGTCGATAGCATCGACCCCAGTGGCCTGGATGAACCTTATTTTGAGGGCTACTGGACTGAAGTCGGATACACTGGTAAGGGTTATTTCTGGAATGGGCCAGGTAATTTGATTGGCGGAGTTTACACGGCGGTGACCAATCCAGGAAAAACGTTATATGGCATTGGATTCGCCGTAAGACATCCCATTAAAACCGTTCAGCATCTAGGCGCAGAATACGCAGAAAAACTCCAAACGAGTGAGGGGCAAGGTGAAGTAGCTTTTGATGTTGCGTTGACCGTTGTTACGGCGGGAGGGTCGGCTGGCGCCAGCGCTGCTGACAAGATAAATAAGGCCTCCAAAACAGGCACAGCACTAAGCAAGGCAGGAGCAATCGCCGGTAATACAGCCAAACTCACTGATGATGTGGCAATGGCCGCAGGCAATGCGGCAAAACTCTCGGATGACCTCGCCAGGATTTCAGACGATGCTGCACGGCTTGCAGATGGAGCCAATGATCTAGTACAAAAGACTGCCGGAGCTTTGGATAACTGCCCAACTCCCCCGCGCAGTTTCTTTGGTGCTGACGATTTTGCATCGTTGCCCCAGTCAGGCAAGGTTGACCCGAAGTCGATTCGATTCAGCCAAGACAGCATCGCAGGCAACTTCAAGAACGGTGAGTCAGTCCAAGATTTGGCTGCCCAACTGAAAGCCGGAAAGGTCGATCCTTCCGCCATTCCCCCAATACGCATCGTCGGGAAGGATGGGAAGGTCTTCACACTCGACAATCGTCGATTGAAAGCGTTCCAAGATGCGGGGATTGACGTTCCATTTCAACGGCTCGATTCGATTCCCCGAAGTGAACTCTTCAAATTCACGACGAAGAACGATGGCGTGGACATTATCATTCGTGGAGGTACGGAATAATGGGTATACAAGGAAATGAGTTTGTTGAGAGCGCTGAGCAAATCGGTTCCCGAAGTGAGTTCAGCACGTTTGCCAGAGAGTTGGTTCAGAATCTTCGGCAACATCCCGAAGAGTGGGGAAACACATCGCTTGATGAGTTCGTGCAAGGACTTGCCGGATTCGCTGAGAATATGGAAGGGTATTACGCCAATATCGGGGCAAGTGTCGATTGCGATGTTCCGAGTTGGAGAATCTTTGCCGACATTCTTCTGGCTGCACGGGTCTATGAGTGACCGTCAGTTTGCACGGGTGCCGCCTATAGGAAGTCCCCTGTCAAGGCGCACCGCGAACGGTCCGCGTGCTTTTTGCTTTTGCAGGGGGAAGGGGTAGTAGGTTAACAGCCGATCCGTTGTCTGGCGTTTCATTCTTCCGTATCAGTCACTTGTGCGTCGGTTCGCTATCGTCCGCTTGGTAGTCGGGGGCTTTCAAGGCTCGCCCTGGCGCCAATTCGAGACTCTCGCATGCGAGGCCTACGCGGATATCGGAGCACAGGTGCCGTGCTCTTACGGTGTTCTTCACCGAAAGAGCATGGCACCGCAGCAAAAAGTCGCCTACGGCTACGACGCCTTCAACGACCTGATCAGCCGCGACCTCGACAGCACCGGCGAAGTCGACCAGCGACTCCTCTGGGCCTCGTCCGTCGATCAGATCCTGGCCGACGAAAATGGATCGGGCGACGTCTACTGGATCCTGGCCGACAATCAGAATACGGGCCGCGATGTGGTATCCGTGCGACGTGCTGGGCGCGATTGTGGCTCGCTCTTAATGTCCTAGCTTGGCTTTCACTAGATCGATAAATGAGCGGAGGATGGGGTCTTCGGTGATGCGGCGGTTTCGGTAGCCGTTGATGATGGTGGGCGCCAGGCAATGTTTGAGCGAGCGTTCGACCAGTTCTGGATCGCTGGCGGCAGCGGGGATGACGCGACCGACCAGGCCGATGCCGTGCCCTTGTTTGACGCAGCTGCGGATTGATGAGGCGAGAATTAAGTCAAAGCCTCGTTCGGGGAAATCGAAGACGCCAGCTTTGGTGAGGATCGCGCGGCCTTCGTCGTCAGCGTAGGAATCTCCGTGATTGAGCACGGAGTATTTGGCGAGATCTTTGGGCATGATGCGGCGGCGATCGGCCAGCGGATGGCCGACCGGCATGATGACCATCGGCTCGATCTCGTACATCTTTTCGACCAGCAGTTCCTCTGGATTACGACAACACTTGTTGTCGCCGATCACCAGGTCGACTTCACCGGCTTCGAGCATTTCGTTGCCCAGCGACTCAAAGACTTCGCGCATCACCAAGCGAACTTCTGGGAAGTTGGTCCGAAAATCGGCGATCACTCCCAGCAGATCGTCGGTGTAGCTACGTGGAGGCGCCGCGACCGACAGCGTGCGCGGCGCGGTCTCGCAGGCATTTTGAAACCGTTGTCGCAACGTTTCAAATTCGGAGATGATCGGAGTCGCCAACTCGGCCAACAATCGTCCGGCAGGGGTGATCTCGCTGCGGCGCCCGTCGGACTCGATCAGGGTTTGGCCGAGCAGTTGCTCGAGGGCTCGGATCTGTTTCCAGACGGTCGGATGCGAGACTTGCAGCGAATCGGCGGCGGCTGACATGCTGCCGTGGCGGACCGTCTCGCAATAGCTGCGCAATTGGGGGTAAGAGATGTCTTTGTAGAGCAGCGTTAACGGCGTTTTCTGTGGCATCCGACTGATTCCTCAAGATAATTGCATGCAGTGCAACCTGTCGTTTCAAATTATTGTACCAGATGAAGTCTCGATTTAAATCGTAGCAGGGGTATACTGTATTGACGTGATTCGCAGAGCCGCCGAGGGCTATTAGGCCCCCCCGTCCGCCTAGTAGCGTCTGACGATAATCGGCAGTCAGCCCCGCCCCGTCGCTGCTTCCCACGGAGCTTTCCTGGGAAGCGCTTGGTTGCTGCGGATTTACAAGTTCGCTTGTTTTTGAGCGGTACGAAATTCCTGCCAAAAGAGAGCTGTATGTCGACATCCCTCTACCATCGACGACATCTTGGAAGCTTCACGCTTTTCCTGCTCTTGCCGCTGCTGTGGGAGTTGCAAGCCGCCGAACCATCAGAGCCCAGCAGCGAGGATCTGAAGTTCTTTGAGTCGAAGATTCGCCCGCTGCTAATCAGCAAATGCATTGATTGTCACGGCGAGGATACGCAGGAGTCAGCGCTGCGCTTGGATACCTATGCCGGAATGATCAGCGGCGGGGCTTCGGGGCCGGCTGTGACGCCGGGCAATTTGGACGAGAGTCTGCTGCTAACTGCGATCAGCTACAAGCACGAGTTGCTGCAGATGCCGCCGGAAGAGAAGTTGGCCGAGGACGAAATCAAGCTGCTGCAACAATGGGTCAAGCAAGGGGCACCGCATCCCGAGAGCACTGCGGCGGCGGGTTCGATCATGCCGCGGCGCGGTGCGATTGATGTGGCTGAGGCGCGAAAGTATTGGGCGTTTCAGCCGATCGTGCGTCCCGAAATTCCTCAGGTCGAAGGTCGTAAGGAGGGTTTGAATCCGATCGACGCGTTCAACTTTTCGCATTTGCAGCAGCAAGGTTTAACCCCCAGTCCAGCCGCCGACAAACGGACGCTGATCCGCCGCGCGACGTTGGACTTGACCGGTTTGCCGCCTACGCCTGAAGAAATCGCCGCGTTTCTCGCGGACGAAACGCCGTCGGCGTTTGAGCATGTGATCGATCGGTTGTTGAGTTCGCCCCGGTATGGGGAACGTTGGGCCCGGCATTGGTTGGACGTCGTTCGCTACGCCGACAGCAATGGGCTGGATGAGAATCAAGGGTTTGTCGATGCTTGGCGCTATCGAAACTATGTGATCGACGCATTTAACGCTGACAAGCCGTATGACCGTTTTTTGCAAGAGCAAGTTGCCGGCGATCTGCTGGAACAGCAAGAGCAGCGGGGCGCCGCAACAGGCGATTATTCGTCCGTGATTGCGACCGGCTTTTTGACGCTGGGGCCCAAGGTGCTGGCCGAGAAAGATCAAGTCAAGATGGAAATGGACATCATTGACGAACAGATTGACACGTTTGGCCAGGCTTTTCTCGGCATGACGATCGCTTGTGCACGTTGTCATGATCACAAGTTTGATCCGATCTACACGGCCGACTATTACGCGTTGGCGGGGATCTTTAAAAGCACCAAGTCGATGCAGAACTTTACCGTGATCGCCAAGTACAACGAGCAGACGTTGGCGACCGAGGAAGAAATCCAACGCAAAGCGGAACTTGACGAGCAGCTAAAGACTAAGCAGGCCGATCTGGCCGCGATGGTCAAAGCGGCCAATGCGGCGCTGCTGGTAGAAATGGGCGCTGCGGCCGACAGCGCCGTTCCGGCCGATGCCGAGGAGAAATACCCTGCCGAAACCAAAACGCAACTCGCGAGCTTGCGAGCCGAAATTGCGAAATTGACCGCCGCTGCTCCGCCGTTGCCGACCGCGATGGCTGTCGAAGAAGGGACGGCCGCTGATACGAAGATTCACATTCGCGGCAGTCATTTGTTGCTCGGGAGATCGGTCGAGCGCGGCGTTCCGACGGTGATGAATCGATCTGGCGCCCTCGAAATTGGTGAAACCGAAAGCGGGCGGTTGCAACTGGCCCAGTGGCTTACCAATTCAGAAAATCCGCTGACGGCTCGCGTGGCCGCCAACCGGATTTGGGGCTGGCATTTTGGAAAAGGAATTGCGCCGACAACCGACAACTTTGGACGACTCGGAGAAGCTCCCACGCAGCCTAAGCTGCTGGACTGGCTCGCGTCGGAGCTGATGGAGAATGGTTGGTCGATTAAAAAATTGCACAAGCAAATTATGCTGAGCGAGACCTACCAGTTTAGCAGCCAAGCGACTGCCGAGAATCAGCAAATCGATCCCGAGAACAAATCGCACTGGCGCGCCGATGTGCAGCGGATGGACGCCGAATCGCTGCGAGATTCACTGCTAGCGGTGAGCGGACTTTTGGATAGCAGTCGCGGCGAGTCTGTTTTGGATTTGCCAAAATGGACGCTGGTCTTTGATCATACGTCCAAAGATGCGACCAATTATGACACCTATCGCCGTTCGATTTATTTGCCGGTGATCCGCAACAACATGTACGATGGGTTTTCGCTGTTTGATTATGCGACTGCCGATGTCACCACCGGCAGTCGAGGGATGTCGACGGTAGCGCCGCAAGCGTTGTACGCGATGAACAGTCCGCTGTTTCTCTCTGCTTCGCAAGGGTTAGCGAAAAGGTTGATTGAAGAGTTTCCGCAGGATCGAGAGGCGCGCGTGCCGCGGTTGTACGAAATCGCGCTGGGGCGCCTGCCGCAGCCGCACGAAGTCGACCGTCTGTTGAGCTACGCGGCGCGGCTAGAGCCGCTGCTGCAAGGAGACGCCAAAGTGGCCGATCCGCAGCAGGCTGCTTGGTCGGCGGTTTGCCAGAGCGTGTTGGCGTCGAATGAGTTCACCTATGTGGAGTAAGCGATGAACCACGAAATCTCCCCAAACTTACTCAGCCGTCGCTGCTTGTTGCGCAGTTCGGCGGTCGGTTTTGGATATCTCGCGTTGCAGGCGATGCTCCAAGGGCCGGCCGGTCTTGCGACCGCCAGCGCCGCTTCCACGCTCTCGCATTTTCCGGCACGGGCCAAGCGGGTGATCTTCCTGTTTATGAAGGGAGGCCCCTCGCATGTCGACACATTCGACTACAAACCGCAGCTGCAACGCGACGATGGGAAGCCGCTGCCTTTTGAAAAGCCGCGCGTGCAGTTTGCGCCGACAGGCAATTTGCTGGGCTCTCCTTGGAAGTTTCAGCAGTATGGCGAAAGCGGCATCCATGTAAGCGAGCTTTTTCCGCATGTCGCGCAGCATGTGGATGACATTTGCTTTCTTAACTCGGTGCATGGAACCAATCCCTCTCACGGCGGCGCCGCACTTAAACTAAACACCGGCAGTGACAACTTTATCCGTCCTAGCATGGGATCATGGATTAACTACGGACTGGGCTCCGAGAACGACAATCTACCGGGCTTTGTCACCATTTGCCCGACCTTTGCTCATGGAGGCGCCAAAAATTGGGCCTCCGCCTTTTTGCCGGCGCGCTACCAAGGCGTGCCGCTCGGCGTCGCTTCGCAGCCCTCGACCAAGGCCGAGGTCAAATACATCGCGAATCCGCAGTGGGACTCTCAGGTTCAACGGATGCAGCTTGACCTGATGCAAGCGATGAACCAAGAGCATCTGGCGACATCGGGCCCCGAAGCGTCGCTGGAAGCGCGGATTCAAGCGTTTGAGCTTGCCTATCAAATGCAGACCGAAATGCCGCTCGCCCAAAATCTGGCCGAAGAAACGCCGGCCACCTTAGAAATGTACGGGCTCAATGACGCAATGACCGAAGATTTTGGTCGACAATGTTTACTGGCTCGTCGCTTTGCCGAGCGAGGAGTCCGCTTCATCCAGGTGACTCATAGCGACTCCAAAGTGCAATGGGACCAGCATGGCGACTTGAAAGCAGGGCATACCAAGAACTCTGCTGAGGTCGACAAGCCGATAGCGGCGCTGCTGACTGATTTGAAACAGCGCGGCCTGCTGGAAGATACGTTGGTCTTGTGGGGTGGTGAATTCGGCCGGACGCCCACTTGCCAAGGAGCAGGCGCCGACGGACGCGATCACAATCCTGAAGGCTTCACCATGTGGATGGCCGGAGGTGGCGTGAAAGGCGGAATCCGCTACGGGGCCACCGATGACTATGGCTACTATGCGGTCGAGAACAAGATGCACGTTCATGACCTGCACGCAACGCTCTTGCACCTGTTGGGAATGAATCATGAAAAACTTACCTACAAGCATGCTGGTCGCGATTTTCGTTTGACCGACGTCCACGGCGAAGTGCATCACGGCATCCTGGCCTGATTGACTTCGACACGCGCAACGATTTTTGACCCTCTCCCTTGCGAAACCACTTTATGTCGTGCTTTACATCGTCGCAGCAACTATTCAACGCCTCCTATTGGGATGGCAAATCTTATCTCAATACGGCGGCCGAAGGGTTGCCGCTGCAGTCTTGCGTTGACGCCGTCCAACAATACTTAACGGCCAAATCGCATGGTGAACCAGGACGCGTCGAGTTCTGGAAGCAGTACGATCGGGCCAAGCAGAGCGCCGCGCGACTCTTTTCGGTCACCGCGGATCAAATCGCGCTGGTCAGCAGCACGACCGAAGCGCTGAACACGATCGCGCATTCCATCGATTGGCGCCCCGGCGATGAAGTGGTCTTCACTTCAAGCGAGTTTCCTTCCAATATCTTCCCTTGGGTCGCACTGCAAAACCGCGGCGTCATACTGCGGATCGTACATCCCGGCGACGACGGAATCTGTGTCGACGATTTGCTGGCGAAGATCAATGAGCGAACGCGATTGGTCACCGTCAGCCAAGTAAGTTATGCGACCGGAGAGCAGCTCGATCCGACGCCCCTTTGGCGGCGCGTACAAGGAACGCCGACGCTGTTGTGCGTCGATGCGACTCAAGCGGCAGGCCGCGTAGCGGTGGACGGCAGTTGCGCTGATTTTATGGTCGCCAGCACGTTTAAATGGATGAATTCGATTCACGGCGCCGCGATCCTGTCAGCTGGACCAAGGGTCTTTGCCAGCGAATTGATGGGCCCAGCTGGTTGGCTCTCCGCCGCAAGTTGCTTTGCCGATGATCGCCTTGAGACGTTTCATCCCCGCAACGACGCGCAGCGCTTTCAAGCGGGGATGCCCAACTTTGATTCGATCTACTCGTTGGCGGCTGCGCTTGATTTTCATACGCCAGAATTGGTGATCGAACGTGCGGCACAACTAGCGCCGCTGGTCAGTCACTTGCGCGCCAGTTTGGTTGAACTTGGTTTAACGCCGCTGGTTCCAGAAGCCGAGTCGCGACAAGCTGGGATTGTCCCGTTTGCCTACGAAGCGTCTGCCCAGTTAAAGCAGCAGTTGGCCGAGCGACAGATTTTTGTACAAGGAGACGACCGCCGGATTCGTGCGGCGTTGCACTGGTATAACACCGAAGAGGATGTCGAGCAATATTTGACGGCGCTGCGTGAATTGTTGGATTACTCGCAGGCGCCTGCGACGCAGGCGGAAAAGAGTTCGGTTTCGTAATTACTGAGACGCAGATCGATGATTAGCGACACCCCCAAGTCGAGCGCAGTGAGAATGAAGATTATCTCCGAGAGAGGACGAGCCCACGTGAAAACGGAACTTCGCAAGCCGCAGAATTTCAATGGCACGGCATCCATTGCTGAGCCAGATCCGCTAGAAATTCTCCAGGAATTGGTCTCGATTCCCAGCGTGAATCCGTGCGGCGCTGATCTGACTGGTGCGCAATTTTTTGAGCACGGAATGACCCGTTGGTTGATTCAGTTTTTTAATCTGCTCGGCGTTCCGTACGAAGTGCAAGAAGTTGCCGACGGCCGCTGCAATGTGGTTGCCCGCTTAGATTTTGATCCTGCTGCGCCGACGATCATGCTGGAAGCGCATCAAGATACGGTGCCGGTCGATGGCATGGCGATCGCCCCCTTTACGCCGATGATCAAAGGGGGCCGACTGTATGGTCGCGGCGCTTGTGATGTAAAAGGGGGAATGTCGGCGATGTTGGCCGCTTTTGCGCGACTTGCGATCGAGCGACCTGTGGGTTGCGCGAATGTAATCATGGCTTGTACTTGCGACGAAGAGTTCGCCGCGACGGGCGTTCGTCACTTGGCCCGCAGTTGGAACGGCGCCGACCCAAACGAATCCTTTCTGACTTCTCCACCGGACTTCTGCATCGTCGCTGAGCCGACCGACTTGAACATCATTGTGGCCCATCGCGGTGTGGTTCGTTGGAAGCTGCAAACGCTGGGTGTGGCCTGTCATAGTTCGCGACCGCACGAAGGGATCAGCGCGATCTACGGGATGGCCGAGGTGATTCAAGCGTTGCAAAAGTATGCACTGGAGTTGCCGCAGCGTGTGGGCGAGCATCCACTGTGCGGATCGCCAACCTTGAGCATTGGCCGCATCACCGGCGGCACCAGCGTGAACATTGTTCCGCATGAATGCGAAATTGAAATTGATCGTCGGACAAGCCCCGGCGAACGCTCGGATCAGGTTTTGGCCGAGTTGGAACTTTATCTGCGCCAGCAGACCTCGGCCGACTTTGTGATGCACGCGCCTTGGATTGACGCCGATTCTTTGGCGGACGACCAAGACCCGGCTTGGGTGGATCGGCTGATGCAGCAGATCACCGCGATCTCGGGGCCGCGAGAAAAAGTTGGCGCTTGGTACTGCACCGACGCGAGCAGCTTGGCCGCGGCCGGAGCACAATCGGTGGTTTACGGTCCCGGCTCGATCGCCCAGGCACATACCGCCGACGAATGGATCGAAATCGAACAGCTTCGCCAGGCCTGCGAAACCTACTATCAGTTCTGCCTTAGCCCGATCGTCACGCAGCTGCCCGGTTGATTGAATTCTTTTTGGGCGACAGGACCAGCGAATGACTACGAAAACAGCAAGTTCTCTGACGTTACTTGCCTTGATGGTGCTGGCGATCGGCATCAACTATATCGATCGCGGAAGTCTCGCGATCGTCAAGACCGATGTGGCCGGCGAGTTTCAGTTGAGCGACGTCCAGATGGGCTGGCTCTTTTCGGCGTTCTTTTGGAGCTACGCGCTGTCGCAAGTCGCGACCGGCTGGTTGGTCGATCGTTTTGACGTGAAATGGCTGTATGCCGGCGGCTTTTTGATTTGGTCGTTGGCGACCGTCTCGATGGCGTTCGCCGGCAGTTTCGCCATCTTTTTGTTGTTGCGACTGATGCTGGGGGTGGGAGAAAGCATCGCATATCCGGCGACATCGCGGATGATTGTGATGAACTTCCCTGAGCGTCGGCGCGGCATCGCCAATGCGCTGATTGATGCGGCGACCAAGTTGGGACCGATGTTGGCCCTGTTGTTAGGAGGGCTGCTGGTCGCGAGTAACGGCTGGCGATCGTTGTTTATTGTGGTCGGACTCGGCGGCTTGCTCTGGTTGCCGCTTTGGCTGTGGTTGGTCCCTTCGCAAGAGAAACCAGCGGCGGATACGGTGGTGAAGCCGCGTGCGAGCGTACCTTTTTCCGCGCTGTTTCATCGTCTGGAAGTCTGGGGGACCTCGCTCGGATTTTTCTGTCTCGGTTATACGTGGGCCTTTTTGCTGTCGTGGTTGCCAGCTTATTTAGAGGACTCGCGACATCTCTCGAAAGAGTCGATGGCTTTGCTTGGTTCGCTGCCGTTCGCCGCGATGGCGGCGACATCGTTGTGCGGCGGTTGGCTGGCCGATCGTTGGATTCAGGCCGGTGCAACAGCGACTTTGGCTCGCAAGACGTTCTTGATCGGCGGGCTGGTCCTATGCTCGATCTTTATGTTCGCTGCGGTGGTGACCCCAGATCTGAAGTACTGCGTGCTACTCCTCTGTCTGGCATGTGCATCGCTGGGGCTTTACACTTCTAATGTCTGGGCGGTTACGCAAACGCTGGCCGGACCCCACGCCGCCGGGCAATGGACAGGGCTGCAAAATGCAATCGGCAATATCGGCGGCGCGATTTCGCCGGCGCTAACTGGTTGGTTGGTGCAAGAAACCGGCAGTTATTACTCGGCCTTCGCCGCTGCTTCCGTCATCCTGATTGTGGGAGTTTTCGCCTATGTTGCGATGGTGCGACAGATCGCTCCGCTTGATTGGGAAGAAGAAAAAACAGAACTACAAGGGGCTTTGTGATGAGCAACTCGATTGAACAACCGTGGATGTCCCGTCGCCAATATTTGCAAACTGCTGCGGTGGCCGTCGCCGGAGCATCGATCAGTCTAGCGGCAGAAGCTAAGGAGCCTGGCTTTATTGACGCGCATGTGCATGTCTGGACTCCAGACACGACCGCCTATCCGCTGGGGAAGGACTATGACAAATCGGCGATGCAGCCGGCCAGCTTTACGCCGGACGAATTGTTCGCCGAGTGTCGTCCTGTCGGCGTCGATCGGATTGTTTTGATCCAGATGAGCTTTTATCAGTTTGACAATCAGTACATGCTGGACCAAATCGCCAAGTATCCCGGCGTTTTCCGCGGGGTCGCGATCGTTGATCACGACAAGCCGCGCGTCGGTGAGACGATGCGACAGTTGCAAGAGCAGGGGGTCAGCGGATTTCGGTTGTACGCTGACGCCAAGTCCACCCATGCTTGGCTCAGTTCGCCGCAGATGGCGACTATGTGGAAAGAAGCGGCCGATACCGGCCAAGCGATCTGCTTGTTGGCGAACCCCGACGCGTTGCCTGCGATCGAAAAACTGTGCCGCCGCTTCCCAAAAACCAAAGTCGTGGTCGATCACTTCTCGCGGATCGGAGTTAGCGGCACGATCGAGCCTCAGGATCTAGACAATCTTTGCAAGCTGGCGGAGTTTCCGTTGACGCATGTGAAAACATCGGCGTTCTACGCACTCGGAAAAAAGCAGCCTCCTTATCTGGACTTAGGCCCGATGGTCAAACGTCTACGCGATACTTTTGGCGCTCAGCGTTTGATGTGGGCAAGCGATTGTCCCTATCAAGTGCAAAACAAGCATTCCTACGCCGCATCGATTTCGCTAATTCGGGACAAGCTCGACTTTCTCACCGCCGAAGACAAAGCGTGGATGCTGCGCAAGACGGCGCAGGCGGTCTTTTGGAGCGAGGCGTAAAAGCGGAGAGCGATTTTCATCCACTTTCCGGTTTCCGCTTTTCTTCCTTACTTTCTAGTCTCCAAATACTCAATTAAATCGGCCAGTTCCTGGTCTGACAGCACTTGGTGAAAGTCGGGCGGCATGATCGAGACATCACTGCTGCGGATTTCTTCGATGCTGTTGTTGGCGATGCGGACAGAGTTTGCTTTGTCGACTCCTAAATGTAACTCTTGGGTACTTTCGCCCAGGATGATGCCGCTGTGAAGTTGTCCCTGGTCGGTCAAGACCACATAAGTCGCAAAGCCGCGCGCGAACGTGGCGTTGGGATACAAGATAGACTCCAGTAGATCTCGGCGCCCGCGACTGCGACCGATGGTGGTCAAGTCAGGACCGACTTGGCCTCCTTCGCCGCCGATCTGGTGGCACTTGTTGCAGGCCGCTTTGGTCGACTGAAATAGCTGCTTGCCCCGCTGCGGATCACCGGTCAGCAGGTTTTGTTCGCGCTTTAGCAAGTTGCTCCGCTGCTCCGGCGTTAGGGGTTGCCCCAGCGATGCAGCGGGGATCTCCAGCCATTCTTGACTGGCCAAATCAATCTGCGGACGCCGCAACTGTTCGAGGGCGATCGCCGCCGCGCTGGCGACTTCGGCCGCGGGAAGAAGCAGCGCTTTGCTAAGCAGATCGCGCTGTCCCGATTGAATCAGTCCCAGCACCAGCGCGTGCTGAATGCCTGGGTCGTTGTCGGGACGGGCTAACTCTTGCAGCAGCGCCGGCGTGAGTGTGGGGATATCGCTGGCCCAACGCGCTAGGACCGTCGCCGCGACACGACGCTCGCTGGGTTCGCCGGTTTTCAGCATCGATAATAGTTGCGGCGCCAGTGCGATTGTTTCTGTGCTGCGGGGCCAATCTAGTAGCGACCTGGCGGCCGTTTGACGAACGGTGGATTCTGGATGTTGCAAGAACTTCGCTAGTTCGGTAAGCGACTCAGGCGACGCGTCGCGGCGGAGTTTCCAAATCTGCTGTTGCAGCGCGAGCGTCGAATCCTTTACCGGTGGTTGCTCTTTCGTCGGTTCCGTTTTGCGGATCCGATAAATCGCGCCGCGGATGTCAGGCTTGGCCGACTCGGACTGGGGACAACCAATCCGGAACCAGCCGCCGGTATCGATCACCAGCAGCGAGCCATCCGCGTCTTGCATAACATCGGTGGGATGAAAGTCTTTGCTGGGCGAGACGGCGAAGTCTTGCACGCGACTCACGGCGAACGTCGATCCGCTCGGTTGCAAGTCGACCTGGACGATCCGATTGGTGTTGAACTGCGTGATAAACAGCGAGTTGGCTGCAGTCGCATCGCGACAGAGCCCCGAAACGGCGACATGCCCAAAATTATGAACCTCCGGCAGTAGATCGCCGGTTCGGATGAATTCGGTCGCCAGCCCTTCGACAAAATCGATTCGCGGGTAGACGCCCGCCTGTTGCCAATGCACCAGGCAATCGCCGCGCGGTTGTGCGTACATCAGATTGACGGTACCCAGCATCTCGCCGGCAGGGGTAAAGACAATTTCAACCGGATTATCCATGCCGCCGGCGCAGTAAGTTTGCACGTCACTGCCGTCCAGACGCGACGAAAAGATGCGAGCCGCTTTCCCTTTGCTGACCAGCGTGCCGGTGCTATCTTTGATTTCGTGACCATGCCGTCCTTCGCACCAATACAGTCGACCTTCAGGCCCCATAAATGGGCCGTGAATATCGGCAGCGTTGCCGGTGTAGCCAAAGTCGCCAACCAGTTTAACGCGTTCGTCGGCGACTCCATCATCATTGTTGTCAGTAAACTTCCAGATGGCCCCGCTTGATGCAACGTAAAGCGATCCGGCGTGCCAGAGACATCCTTGCGGAAACGTCAGCTTGTCGGCGAACATCGTGACCTTATCAAAGACACCATCGCCGTCGACGTCTTCCAAGCGTTGCACAAAATTAGGCAGTTCTTTTTCAAGCTCCGCGCGAGGTAGATTTTGACCCGAGTTCGCGGCGACATATAGCCGACCTTGCTCGTCAAAATCGGCCATCAGCGGATGTGCAATTAGCGTGGCTGGAGCGGCGAGTTCGACGGTGTATCCATCAGGAACTTGCAGCACGTTGGATGCAAGCTCCGCCGCTTCCAGCGTCGGCAGGCTGCTTAGCAGCAGAAGGCTCAAGCAGGCGAGTATCGGGCGAATCATCGTTGGATTTCCATAAAACTTAAAGCGTAAACTAGCTGCTGATCGCTCGTTTCAGTAGGTTGTGCGTGATCTGTTGGACGCGCGGATCAGGCCCATGAGGGCGACTCCAATGCGACCAAGGCAGAACATGCCCCGGCGGCGCGCTTAGCCCCTGAGCCCAGAAGATAGTCGCGGCGTTAAACACAAAATTGCCTTTGGCTCCGGGATAGATAGTCGCGGTCCATTGCTGCGGATTGACGCCACCTTGCCAGGCGGTGCCGGCGCCAACCACTTGCAAGCCGGGGATATCGGCCGGTTGTCCGTGATATTCCCAGCCGACCAACCCGGGGATGCTTTCCCCTTGCTGTAGATCGGTTCCGGCGAACATCCAATGCTGCGGCTGGGTGACAATCCAATCTCCGCCGCCGTTGACCGGTTCGACATTCCGAGCGCCCATCAGTAATCCTTCGTCCGGACCACGATGGGGAAAGGGGCCATGATCGCGCTCGCGACCGACCGCGTACGCATTGCCGGCGCCGTAAGGTCCGCCGCGTGAGATGATCCGGCTGGCGACGCCGCTGCTGCTTGCTTGGAACGGCGTCACCCAGCAGACCGAGTTGCCGGAGAGAAAGAGCAGATTGACGCCTGAGTCCCGCATTTTCTCGACCGCGCGAAACTGCCGCAAATCCCAGTACTCGTCGTGACCAACGCTGATGAACGACTTGCAGCGGAGACCGCGGTCAGGCGTCAGCATGTCGCTGTTAGAGCAATACGAAACGTCATAGCCATGCTGTTCGAGCCAATAGGCCAGGGGAAACTCAAACGGCAGGAACTCTCCAGAGCCGACGGTGCGGGGATCGTTGACCACCCCTTGGTGTTGGGCTTCGCGGCCGTAAGGACGGTCAAAGCTGACATCCGCCCACGGGCCTTGGTTCCCCTTGGGATGAGTATAAATCGAATAGTTGTTGGGCCAGCGATTGTAGGCTTGCCAGGTGTTGTCGCTGACTTGAAACAGGATGTCGGCGGGGCGCTCATCGCGAACAACAAACACAACATAACTTTGCCAGTAAGCTTCTCCAGGCTCAGGAATCGTAGTGAGTCTGCCGAGATAAACGCCGCTGGTCCAATCCTGGGGAATCGTCAGCTGGACCGTAGATTTCCAGCGGCACTCATGCAAGTTCTTCTCGCCAGGCGTCGGCGTTGATTCGGTTTGGCTGGCCAGCGGGCCGAGCGTCTTCATCAGCCGCGCGCCGCTGCCGCCGTAATACCCCATGCGAAATAGTTCGAGCCGAAAAGATCTCGCCGGATTGGTCGAAACGTAGATGTCGAGCTTCTCACCAGGCAGCACGCTTTGCCGCGAGCAGTACCCTTCGATCCAGGGCGAGCGGAACCCATCGGCATCGACCCGAACCCGAGTCAGTTGCCAATCATCGGCGCCGGGCAGCGCATTTTCAGCTCGAATTCGATCGGGAGTCGGTTGGCTGTCCGCCGCGAGAGCAGGGCGCGAGTTGCTCGGTGAAGCCGCCAACGTGGTGGCGGCGATTGCGCCTTGCAGAAACTGGCGGCGGGGCAACTTTGCCAAAGGGTCGTCAGGCATGTCGACGATTCGCTGCGATAGGAGGGAGGGAGCGGAGGGGAGCTCTCTATCGTAGTGAAACGCGAGAACGATGTCACGAGAAATCCTGCCGGCGACCGGTTTCCTCGTTTCTCCGGCGACCGCCTACTCTTGCTCGACCGCAGGGCATGGCGGTTCGCCGAGATCGAGCGATTCGCTTGCGTCCGGGTTGTCTGCTGACGCTGGTTGCAGAAAGAGTTTACCGCATAGCGCTACCACCAAGCAGGCCAACGCTGAGAAGGGCGCTACCCATAAACTATCGCACGGTGACGCGACGACTACCCAGCCGGTGATGGTCCCGGTCAGCATGCCGACGATCATGCTGCGGCTGCCGAGGCGGACTTGAAATACTGAAAACGCCATGCAGATCAAGAGCGGCCCCAAAAAGACGCCGATCACCGATTGGGCAATATCAAAAATGCTGCCCAAGTAGCTGACTGCGCCGGCGGTCGCGGTCGCGATTAGTCCGATTGCGACGCTCAACTTTCGAGCGAACCTTAATGCTTGCAGCGGGGTGCGATCATGATGGAAGTGGCGGGCAAAGTCGAGCGAGATCGCAGCCGCCAATGAGTTAATGCCGCTGGTCATGCTGCTCATTGTTGCAGCCAGGATGGCGGCGAAGATTAAACCGGCTGCGCCCGGTGGAAGGACCGTCGCCACAAAGCGTGGGAAAACGTCATCGATTTTTTCGGGCGCGATTTGCGACGGCTGACCGTACCACGCGGCCATCGCGATGCCGAGCGTCGTCAGCAGCAGCGTAACGATCACTACGCCGACCAGGTTCACGAAAAACGCGCGGCGAGCAGATCGTAAGTTTCCGGATGCCAGATATCGCTGCAGCGACATCTGATCGGCCATATAGATGCCGACGTTCGAGACCAGGATGCCGGCGAGTAGCGACCAGAGCGTTCGCTTATCGGTCAGGTTCAAGGAGGTGTTCATTGCGCTCCATTGACCTGAGCTTTCCATGTCGGACATGAAGCTGAATAGGCTGACCGGCATGTGCGTGACAACATGGATAATTGGCCACAGGATTCCGAGAATCAGGACAAGAAACTGAATTGCGTCAGTAACAATCACACCGCGCAGACCGCCCCAAGCGGAATAGAGCGTGCTGCTTAGTCCGATCGTTAGAATGATCGGCCAGAACCAGGCAGGAGGAAGCTGAAACCCGGCCATGAGCGCCGCAGTTGGTGCGTAGATCAGCGTTCCCATCCAGCCGATTCGCAGAAGGATGAACATGCTCGAAGCGAGGGCGCGGGTCGGGTAACCAAATTGAGTTTCGATCAATCCGTAAGGTTCGCGCCCGCTGCGTGCAAGATATCTCGGCAGAAACCAAAAGAGCACCGGCAAGCCGGAGAGCGGCAGCGCAAGCGCCGCGATTCCGATGCCGGGCCCGGTTTTATAGGCGACGCTGGGATAAGCCAGCATGCTGATGCCGCTAAAAAATGTCGCGGCGATACTAAGACCGACAAGTAAGGCGCCAAACAGTTGAGAAAAGCCGCCCCCGGCGGTGAAGTAGTCATCGTCCGTTTGCTGCTTGCCGCGACAGGCCAAACCAATGCCAATCGTCGCAAGCAGATAGACAATGACGATCGCAATATCTAAATAAGAAGGCATCTGCGGCCTTAAGCGAAGGATTTGGGGGGAGCGCGATGCAATATTGGACCGCCCGGTAGGCTCAATCATACCGGCGACCATCGGACGAAAAGCGACTTGTCCTAAGTGGTACGTACCACATGATACAGGACTAGCCCTAGCTGTCAACTATTGAATGGAGCTTGGTTCCACGATGGCCGAGGTGGGTTTTCTAGAAAGGATCGAATTTACACGGCAATCTGTGAGGTTGGTCTTATCCAAGCTTCGGTGGTTGCCGGCATGCAGAGGAGGCTTAGGAGCGGAAGATTCTCGTGAGAGGTGTTAGAGAGGTATGACTAGCAGGCGGGCATCTTCAGATGGCACGGATCGCTAAGGCGGGCTAATCTGTTGTGGGGCCGCGCATCATTTCAGGCAGATCCAGGTCTAAAATCTGTTCCCATTGATCTAGCGGAGCGGACCATCCTTGGGTGAGCAGCGGTTCTTCGAGCGGTTTGATCCAGGGCTGAGCGCTCCAGCCCCGCTCGACGGCGGCGTAGTTGATTGTGGGGTCCATCAAAAGTTGTGGCTTGCGTCCGTTCAATGCAGCTATGTTCAGCACATAGATTTCGAGTTTTTTGCCAGATCGCTCGCGATAATGATCGCGGACATGATGCACAAACTCGATGACCATATCGGGATCTTTACCCATCCGACTCAATTGTCGCTCATTCAAAAAATCTTCGACGCGAATCAAGCCGCGCTGCCTGCTTTCTGTGTCAACAACATAGAACCGGATACCGACATCTTTTTCACGCAACATCATGTGCCAAGCGAAGTGATGTCCTTCCTCGGTCCAACTGACGTCGCCGGGATAAGTGAAATGTCGCAGCGGCAGCAGCAGTTGCCAAAAACAAAAGAGGCCAATCGCCCCCAACTGCAGACGTTGCCACAGCGAGATCGCTGAGGAAGCCGCTGCCGAAGGTTCTTCTGGCGGTGGAAATCGCAGCAGCCTTCGCAGGCTTTCGGCAGGAAAGAAGAGGAGCGTCGCGCCGATCATGAACCAAGGAAAAATTCCGATATCCCAGAGGACCGAATTCATCAGATGAAATGCAAGTGCTGCGACGTAAGCGATCAGACGAGTGCGTCTCCAAAGCAGCGCCGGCACAATCAGCAGATCAAGTAGGATGCCAGAGTACGAAAACAAAAACGGCGCCCATTCCCAAGTCAGCAGTTCGCCAACCAGAGGGACTTCGCTGCGTCGCACGAGCCACAGCTTCATCGGTTGAGAGTTCATCCAGTCGTAGTTAAGTTTCGCCAATCCACCGTAAAAGTACGGAATGCCCAATTGCAGTCGCAATAGCCATAACGACCATGTCGGCGCTGAATTGCTTTTGCGCACCAAGCCAATGTAGGCGTCCAGCGAACAGGCCCGATGAGCTGGAATCACAATCAGGATGCCGCTGAGTAAGCAGATCAGATAACAGTGGTTCTGATACAGCGCCTTTTCGATCAAAAACAAATGCGTATACCCAAGGCAAAATACAAACGCACTGCAGCGGTAGAACAAGCCCAGCGAGATCCCCATCGCGGCGATCCCCATTACGGCGACATGCAGATACATCCCGTCACCCGGCCAAGGCTTGACCCACCCAAAGCCAGGATAGGTGAAGTGAAACTCAGGAGCCACGTAAAAGAAATGGATCCAATGATCCACGGTCATGCCGTACAGGTGGTACAGCATCATCACGCCAAAAAAAATGCGGAAGAAGACCAAGGGCGCAATCGACTGCGGTGCAAGCAGCGTTGCGGACCAGTGATCCAGTGGGGACTGATGTGACAAGTTGCGTTGGACGAACTGCGTGTCTGCTTTTGCTTCTGCGATAGCCAAAATTATCATGGCGTGTCGCAAAAGTTGCGACACGCGCTCTCCTATATCCAAGGGGGGACGATCGGCGGTGCAAAACTTAGCCGCCACGGGTGATTTCGGCTTTGCCCCGTTTGTGCAGTTGAATCTCCAGCTGATTCATTTCTGGCTGCACTTCGATCTTTACGGACTTGCCGCCTGGGATGTAGCGATCTTTGACAAACATGTCGTCATCTTCTGGGTCAGGGCGGAAGAAAGTCACGGTATGTTCGCCGACCATGGCGCCATCTTTGTCGCCATAGGTCGAAAGCTCGAACTTGCCATCGCGGTCGATGTTTCCGCTGGCCGATTTGCCTGACGACAAGGGATCGGCGCCGCTTTGCACATCCGGTGTGAATAATACGTAGCCTTCGGTGACCGGCTTGCCATCTAGCTGAACCGTTCCTCGGACTGGCGCGACCTCTTTCATGTAGTCCGGGCGACTACATCCAACCAGCGCGATTAGCAAAGCAGAAGTAGCGATTGTAGAAATTGAGTCTCGTAACATCGACAAGCCCCTTGTGTGTGGTGGTGGTCCGGCAGTTCGTCTTGGCGCGTTGTAGTAATGGATCCTTCAGCAAACGCCTGCAATCGACGGAAAGATGAAAGGCAAGGCGAATCCCAGCGGCAGCTTTCGCCTTGCGAGTTGTGCTGGATTCAGGCCGACTTTACGGTCGCTGAACGACTTCACCATCCGCTTTGTCGGCCAATCGTCCGAACGTCACCATGTCGATGTTTTCAGAGATGAACGAGACCGAACCATCGGCAAAGGTGAACTGCACTCCGCCTGCATGTTGGCTGGCGAACGAGTCATCGCGCGTGCTGTTGGGGATATGCTCTGGGGCGGCTTCTGCGATCACGTTCTGGTGTTGGTCATTCGTGCCAATCCAGACCTTGAAATCGCCAGCATTCGGATGTGTCGGACCATCGATTGCCCGCATGTCTCGCGTATAGGCCTCGCCGACGGCAATCGTGTTGCTCGTTCCATCCAAAACATCGCGCAACTTTGTCGGACGATGTTCGTCCTTGATTTTCCCGAACATGCCGGTAATCGTCGAGTCTGTGCCTAAGCTGCCGCTATAGTCGTTGCGAGCATGTCCACCTAGGGTGGCCGAGCGATAGGGACTATGCGTCAGCGTCATTGAATTGGAAGGGCAGAGATAACCGTTGATCACCTGATCGGTTACACCAGGTTGCAGTGCGATCGCTACGCCATCCGCCTGATTAGTGAAATCAATCTGATCGTAGATATTTTTTTGCTCCATCTGCGGCAGAATCATGCAGGCCCAGCCATATTCGTCGTCACCAAAAAGCGTGCCGGGGGGAAAGGATCGAACCGAATCATGGTAGTTGTGCAGCGCCAGACCAATCTGCTTCAGATTGTTCGCACATTGCATGCGTCGCGCCGCCTCGCGTGCGTTTTGAACGGCGGGCAGCAAGAGGCCGATTAGTACGCCGATGATGGCGATCACCACCAGTAATTCAACCAGGGTAAAGCCGCGACTTGATGTTCGCGCGTGTGTCATGCTCATTCGTGATCCTTATTCGAAAAGTGGAAGAAAGAGAATCGTTCTCGTGAAGAGTCCAGCAAGCTTGTCGCCCAAGTCGCCCAGCTGGCGAATGATTGGTCTTCAATAGAAATTGCAGGTCTTACCAGGCATCCCCTGGGTTTCGCTCGTCGACAATTTATCGAGTCGAGCATCGGATTTCGCGAAAGGTTGATGAAGCTTTGAGGAATAGTCGTTGTGAATGCTGAATCCAGCACGTCGGAAACTAGGCGATAGTCGCAATTTCATTACGATGGGTTACAGGGATACCCCAAGTCGAGCAGGATTTGCCAAGACCCTTTAGCAGCTAACATGACGCGGAGAAGGGAAGGAGCTATTTTGCAGCCTCCTTCCCTGGCGATCGTCGCGACTACCTTCTTCAAAACTTGGTCTGGGTGTGGGATTCAAATGACGATCAAAGCTGATCACCAGCAGGCGGCGCCAAAACGAGTGCGAACCGCCATCTTCGCTTTTTTGGCACTACTGATTTGCGTCCTGGGAACTGCATGGGGCTTTCAGTCGTTTTTCACCGGCAGGTACGGAGAAGAGCAACAGGCGGTTTCCGCACTTAAGCAACTGGCGATGGTCGACGTCAAATATGGGGACGATGGCTCCGTCATCGAACTAAACGCTGGCTCGTCCCAGATGACAGACGAAGCAGCGGCGCATCTGACAAAGCTTCGTTCTCTGCAACGACTCAATCTGAATCGCAGCGGTATTACTGACAAATCACTGGCGATCTGCGCCACGCTGCCGCAGTTAAAGTCGCTTTATCTAGAGCAAACCGCGGTTACCTCGGTTGGCGTTCAGGAATTAGCTTCCTCGAAACAGCTTGAAGAGTTGATGCTTCGAGAGTGTCCGATCGACGATCAGGCGTTGGAGACGATCGGCAGCCTAGAAAACCTGGTCCTGCTCGACCTAAGCACAACAAATATCACCGACGCAGGAATGGCGAATTTAAAATCGCTCACGAAATTAAAAACGCTCTACCTGAAGTCGACCGCGGTTACAGGCAAAGGTTTCGCAAGTTTAGCCCCGTTGTCCAAGTTGGAGCTGATTGATTTCAGTCATTCTAATGTTGATCTAGAAGTAATCAGAACGCTCGGGTCGTTTCCGGAGTTAGATCGATTGAATCTGGGCTATTCCGCCATCGACGATCCGATGGCTGCTGAACTGATGGAAACGCTCACTAGCCGCAATTCAAAGTTACGCGGCTTGTTACTTGCACAGATTCAATTGACCGATGCGGCGGTCGAGTCGCTGAAGCGTCTGGCCGAACTTCCTGAATTGGTGGTGGTCGAGTTGCAAGATACCAAGATCACCAAAGCCGCTTTTTTAGAACTCGCCAAGGCGACGCCTGAGATCAATTACGCGGTCGACTATCCGGTTGGCGACTAGGGGGGCGAGACAATCGTACCGCGTAGTCCTTTCCTGCTTTTCTCCGTTTCTTTTTGCCCTAAGCACAAAGTTGTTCTTATGACGATCTATCGAGTGTTCATGTTCTGTGGTCTCGCTTTCTTACCGATTTGTCAAACCGCTTCGGCTCATGAAGGAGAGGATCACACCCATGCTCCGATCGCGGTGAAACCGGCTGAGATGTACGCACCCACGGCGATGCCGGATCGGATTGTGTTGACCTGGAACGGAGATCCGCGCACCACTCAATCAGTCACTTGGCGCACATCGGTCGCTGTCGACCAAGGTCTAGCCGAAATTGCGGTAGCCGAAGCAGGGCCCGGTTTTCCGGCCAAGGCGACTCAGCACGAAGCGACCTCGGAGGCGCTGAAGACCGACATCAACACGGCCCATTTTCATCGCGTCACTTTTGCCGATCTACAGCCGGGGACGCGCTATGCGTATCGAGTTGGAGATGGCGTCAATTGGAGTGAGTGGTTTCAGTTCTCGACCGCGACCGAAAAGCCAGAGCCGTTCTCGTTTGTTTACTTTGGCGACGCGCAAAACAATCTGCGCTCGATGTGGTCGCGCGTGATCCGCGAAGCGTATCGCGATGCTCCCAAGGCAGCCTTTTTGTTGCACGCAGGCGACCTGGTCAATCGCGGCGAATCAGACGCTGAATGGGGAGAGTGGTTTGGCGCCGGTGCTTGGCTTAACGCAATGGTCCCCAGTATTGCGATTCCGGGCAATCATGAGCATGGGAAGGATGCAGGTGGTGAGCGACGGTTGTCTCCGCATTGGCGAGCAAGCTTTACTTTTCCGGACCATGGCCCCCGTGGTCTCGAAGAAACCTGCTATACGCTGGTCTACCATAACATGCGGATCATTGGCCTCAATAGCAACGAGCTGCAAGCGGAGCAAGTTGCCTGGCTTGAAGAAGTATTGGCCAATAATACTTCGACCTGGGTCATCTGCACGTTTCATCATCCCATCTATTCGACCGGCAAAGGTCGTGACAACGCCGAATTGCGAGCGCTGTGGAAGCCGATCTTTGACAAATACAAAGTCGATCTCGTGCTGCAAGGACATGATCATACCTATGGCCGGACCGGCTTCAACGTGCCTGGCGTTGAAGTGTCGGAGAGCGACTACTCTGGCTTTGGTAGGACCGTAGACCCGGCAAAGCAGCAAGCCAGCAAACAGGTGAAGGTAGGGACGGTGAACGTGCCGAGCGGCGTGCAAAACGTCGACAAGCAAAGCGGTACGGTCTATGTCGTCTCGGTGAGTGGTCCAAAGATGTATCCCAATACCCGGTGGCCGTTTATGCTACGCCTTGGCGAAGATACGCAGCTGTATCAAATCATTAACATCGACCAAGGCAAACTGCGGTTTGAGGCTCGCACTGCGATCGGCGAGCTCTATGACGCCTTTGAACTTCACAAGCAGGCCGACGGCGGGATCAACAAGCTGGTCGAGATCGAAGTCACGCTGCCGGAGAATCTTCGTCCGGCGGCGGAGTAGCTCGAGGTTTGGCAACCGCCGAGGACGTTAGATCTGATTTTTAGCTCGGATTCACGGTGTGAATCCGGCTTTTTTTGTTCAAAACGGGCGTGCCGGCGGCTTGCCGCCTGGTCAGATGTTGCAGAAAGTGCTGTTGCTTGTTCAGGCGTATCGCCGATAATTTAGTCTGGATCAAGAAATCTGCACATCTAGACCAAGTTTTGTGATGCGTCCTTTTATCGTACTTTTGACGATTTCGGCCATGCTTTGGCATGCGATCGTCGGCTGTTGCGCGCATCATGGGCATGCTGCTGGGACTTGTTGCTCGGCTGATCAAGTCGAATGCGAAGTCACGCTAACTGATGTACAGACCGGATGTTGCGGCCACTCGCATGCTGCCGCAAAGCATGCGTCAGATGGCCAGACGCCGACTTGGGTGGCGGAGGATTTGCACCGTGATACGCCCCTTGATGAATCGCATTGTACAGAGCTGAAATGCGTATTTGTCGTATTGGGTTCTAGCGACGCGGTTGCTTTGGATGATAGCTGGACACAACTTAATTTCCTGGCTGCGGTTGCCGCCCAGAGCTTGGTTTGCGAGCTCAATTCGCCCCCATCTGCGGCTCTCGATTCTATCTTTGCTAGCGGCGCCTCTATGCGCCGACATTTAGCGCTAGGCGTGTTGCGGATCTAAATCCGTTTCTATCGACGCTGTTCCATTTTCGCTTGGCGCCGTGGGGGCTGGTCTTGGTGACCTTCCGGCGGTGATTATCGCGAATTGGCAATTTTTGGCTGGTCCTGGATATCCTTCGTGCGACTCACGAAACGTGCATCCAGCTTTGGGCATGAGATCGGAAAATCAGATGAGCGTTCCCCAAAATATGAGTTCAAGTTGGATCTGGCCGACGTTGGTCGTGGCCGGAGTATTGGTTGGCGCGGCTGCTGCGTCAGGTTACTGGATGTGGCAAAGTAGACCAGAGGGCGCCGCCGCGCACGACGATGTTCACGATCACGCCGCCCCCACAAACGTGTCGTCGATCAAGCTAAGCGCCAATGGCTTAAAGAACATTGGTTTTCAGCCGTTGACGCTAGAGTTGGGGACCTATACGCGGCGGATCAATCTGCCGGCGATTGTGGTCGAACGCGCCGGTCGCACGCAGATCCATATCTCTTCTCCCTTGACCGGTGTCGTTTCAAAGATCTACCCGATGCAGGGAACGGCGGTGGCGGAAGGGAGTCCGCTGTTCGAGATTCGCTTGACCTTTGAAGAGCTGGTCACCGCGCAAAGCGATCTGATTCGTGCGACCGAAAACTTGGATGTGGTCAATGCCGAAATCAAGCGTTTGAAGTCGCTGACTGAAGGGGTCGTGCCGGGCAAACGCGTGTTGGAGCAGGAATACGAAAAGCAGAAGCTGGAAGCTTCGTTGAAAGCCGATCGTCAGGCGCTGTTGCTGCACGGTCTAAGTCAGCAACAAGTCGACGCAATCACGCAAGAACGCCGGCTATTTCAAACCTTGACGGTTTCGGCCCCCGAGCATTCGCACGATGGGGCGTCCTGCTCGATGGATCACTATTTCCACATGCAGACCATCACCGTCAATGTCGGTCAGCAAGTTGAAGCAGGGCAGCAACTTGGCGTGCTCGCCGATCATTGCGAGTTGTACATTGAAGGAAATGCCTTTGAAGATGACGCCGCGCGCTTACGAGAAGCTGCCGCTAGCGGTTGGCCCGTCACTGCCGAATTGCTGTCCGGCAAAGGCGAACCCGAAAAGATCGAGGACTTGCAGCTGTTGTATCTCTCGGACGTTGTCGACCCGCAATCGCGAGCGTTTCATTTTTATCTCAGTCTCCCCAACGACGTCGTTACTGACAGAGCCGGTCCCAGCGGACAGCGCTATATCGAATGGCGTTTTAAGCCAGGACAGCGGATGGAAGTACATGTTCCGATCGAGCAGTGGAATGATCGCTTGGTCTTGCCGGTGGCGGCCGTTGTAGAAGAAGGCGCCGAGTCGTACGTCTATCGACAAAACGGCGATCAATTTGAACAGGCGCCGGTTCATGTCGAATTTCGCGATCAAGAATCGGTCGTTGTCGCCAACGATGGATCGATCTCGCCAGGCGACATCATCGCGGCTCGCGGCGCTTACCAGATTCACCTAGCGATCAAAAACAAGTCTGGCGGCGCGGTCGATCCGCACGCAGGGCACAATCACTAGGGTCGTGCCGAAAGTCGCACGTCATTCTATGCTTTCCACGACCATTCACCCTTTCCATTGACGCATGCTAAATTCCATAATCCGATTCGCGCTTTTGAATCGCCTGTTGGTGATCGCGTTCGCCGTGTTCCTGCTGGTCTACGGCGGTTGGCAAGCGGCTCACTTGCCCATCGACGTCTTTCCGAATCTTAATCGCCCGCGTGTGGTGGTGATGACCGAAGCGGCAGGGATGGCGCCGGAAGAAGTCGAGACGCTGATCACCTTTCCGCTCGAAACGGTTTTGAACGGAGCCACTGGCGTTCAAGCGGTTCGCACCCAGTCAGGCGTTGGCCTCTCGGTGGTTTATGTCGAGTTCGACTGGGGAACCGATATCTACAACGATCGCCAAATTGTCGCCGAACGCTTGGCGCTTGCGGCTGATACGTTGCCGCGCACCGCCAAGCCGCAGTTAATGCCGATCTCCTCGATCATGGGGCAAATCATGATCATGGGGATGTACAGCGAAGGAGGCGTGACGCCGCCGATGGAGCTGCGCACTTTGGCCGACTGGGTCGTCCGTCAACGACTGCTCACGATCCCCGGCGTTTCGCAAGTGGTTGTCATGGGGGGCGAACGCAAGCAGTTTCAAGTTTTGGTAAACCCCAACGATATGCTCCGCTACGGCGTCACGCTGCATCAAGTGAAGCTGGCATTGAGCGAAAGCAATCAAAATACCGCCGGGGGTTATCTGGATGATCAAGGACCCAATGAGTTACTGGTCCGTTCGCTGGGACGGGTAACGACAGTTGACGAGCTATCACGCATCGTCATTGCGCATCAAGACGGGCAATCCATTCGACTATCGCAAGTTGCGCGGATCATTGAAGGGGCGCAGACCAAGCGGGGCGATAGCACCGCGTTTGAGCGCGATGCAGCAGGAAAATTCAATGGCGGACCGGCGGTTGTGTTAACGGTGCAAAAACAACCTGATGCTGACACGCGCATTGTTACCGAACAGGTAGTCAAAGCGCTGAAGGAGCTGCAGCCAACTTTACCGAAAGATGTGCGGCTGTTGCCAGATCTTTATCAGCAAAAGTCGTTTATTGATTTAGCGATTCAAAACGTCGTAGAAGCGCTGCGAGACGGCGGCATTTTGGTGGTCGTGATATTGTTTCTATTTTTGATGAACTTGCGGACGACCTTCATCACCTTGACCGCGATCCCCTTGTCGATTGTGATCACAGCACTGGTGTTCGCCGGCTTTGGGTTGTCTATCAATACGATGACGCTGGGTGGCTTGGCGGTCGCTATTGGCGAACTGGTCGATGATGCGATCGTCGATGTCGAGAACATTTTTCGCCGCTTGCGAGAAAATCGGCATAGCGCGCATCCCAAACCTCCGCTGTTGGTCGTGTTTCAAGCAAGTTGCGAAATACGTAACTCTATTGTCTACGGCACTTTGATCGTTGTGCTGGTCTTTGTTCCGCTATTCGCGCTGTCGGGGATGGAAGGCCGCTTGTTCGCACCGCTGGGGGTCGCTTATATCGTCTCGTTGGTCTCGTCTCTCTTTGTTTCGCTGACGGTGACGCCGGTGCTAAGTTACTGGCTGCTCGGGAATGAGAAATTTACGCATGCCGAAAAAGATGGCTTTTTGCTCCGCGGATTAAAGCGAATCGCCGACGTCGTGATGAGTTTCAGCGTTCGAATGGCGTGGCCCATCTTGATGGTAGCGACCTTTGCGGTCGTCATTTCGGGGTGGGGGATGTTGCAACTAGAGAGCGACTTTTTGCCCCCCTTCAATGAAGGGGCCATGCAAATCAATGTGGTTCTGCCGCCGGGGACGTCCCTCGCCAAGTCGAATGAAATCTCGGAACGCGTCGAGCAACGGTTGCAGAAAATTGAGGACATCGCTGCATTTGTACGCAAGACAGGACGCGCCGAATTGGATGAGCATGCCGAGGGAGTGAACATCAGCGAATATGTCGCGACGATCGATCCTCATACGACGCGCTCACGCGAAGAGGTGATCGAGGAGATCAGCGAAGCGCTGGCCGATGTGCCTGGTATTGTCACGGCGGTCGAACAACCGCTGGCCCACTTGATCTCGCACATGTTGTCCGGCGTGAAGGCGCAAATTGCGATCAAACTGTATGGCGACGATTTGGATGTCTTGCGCCGCGAAGCCGAAAACATGCAAGCGGCGATCGCCACCGTCCCGGGCGTTCGCGATCTGCAAATCGAGCAGCAAGTGAACATCCCGCAACTTCGCATCGAAGCGGACGGGCACAAGCTCGAGCAATATGGTTTGCGTCGGATGGATGTCAACGAGTTTGTCGAGACCGCGATGCAAGGCGAAGTGGTCTCGCAGGTGCTGGATGGGCAACGCACCTTTGACCTGTTGGTCAAACTGGATGAACCTTTTCGTGAAGACCGTTACGCGATGAATCGGCTGGTTTTAGAAACGCCGGGGGGCGGATCCGTCAAGCTAGAAGATGTGGCGCGGATCTACAAGTCAGACGGGCCCAATACGATCAATCGCGAGCAAGTTCGCCGCCGCATCGTCGTGCAGTGCAACGTCAGTGGACGTGGATTGGTCGATGTGGTGGGAGATATCAAGCAGCGCTTAAAGCCGATCGAAGCCAGTTTGCCGACCGGCTATTTTACTGAGTATAGCGGTCAATTCGAGAGTCAGCAGTCGGCCTCGCGCATGATTGCCGTCTTGTTCGCCATTTCAATGGTCGGCATGTTCTTAGTGCTTTATAAAATGTTCCAATCGGTGAATCTTTCGCTGCAGGTGATGATCGCATTGCCGATGGCGTTTATCGGATCTGTCGCGGCCCTCTATCTGACGGGACAAACGTTGACCGTGGCAAGCATGGTCGGCTTTATCTCGCTGTGCGGAATTGCTTCACGCAACGGGATCTTGCTAATTAACCATTACCTGCACTTGGTGAAGTACGAAGGTGAGAGCTGGTCGCAAGCGATGATCATTCGCGCTGGTAAAGATCGCTTAGCGCCGGTGTTGATGACGGCGCTTACGTCAGGGATTGGCCTAGTGCCGCTGGCGATGGCGGCGGGCGAACCAGGCAAAGAGATTTTGTACCCGGTTGCGACGGTGATTATTGGCGGGTTGATCACCAGCACTTCGCTGGAGTTCCTGGTGCGGCCGGCCCTGTTTTGGACGCTGGGCGTCAACGCAGCTCGAGCGGTCGTCGAGTCATCCTCACAGCAGGTAGCGCTTGTGGAAGAAGAGGAAGAGCCGCATCGGCACGCGGCCTCAGCATTGTAGAAGTTCGATTTTTAACGCGATTGCGTTTGCAGCGATCGCTTTGGCTTTACCACTTTTTGGGAGAATCGTTGGATGAAGATAATGCAATTTTTCGCCGGTCAGGCGCCGCGGTTTGTCGCGTCCACCTTGCTGGCATTGTCGGTGCCATTGTCGCTGGCTGCGTTGGGATGCACCAGTTCAACTTTACCGGCGCCCGGTGGGGATGAGCACGCAGATCATGACCATCCCAGCGAAGGCCCGCACGGCGGATCCCTGATTGAACTGGGGGAAGAAGAGTATCACGCCGAGCTGGTTCATGACGAGCAGGCTGCGACGGTGACGATCTATATCCTGGATGCTCACGCCGAGAAAGCGACTCCGATTGATGCGACAGAACTGACGATCAATCTGAAGCATGACGGCCAGGGCGAACAGTTCAAACTGGCCGCCGCGCCGGAGGCCACGGATCCGGCAGGGAAGTCGTCAAAATTTGCTTCGACCGAAGCCGAGTTGGCGGAAGACCTGGATCACGAAGGCGCCGACGCTCAATTGGTGGTCACCATCAGCGGCAAGCAGTACCGCGGCGCGATGGCTCACGATCATGACCACGAAGGTCACGATCACTAATTTCGTTTGATCTGCATCAGGCAGCGGGCGTGATCAACCAATGGTCACGCCCGCTTTTTTTATGTATCTGCACAGCAGCGACAAACATCCTGGGATCACTTCGACCAGGTTTTAACGCTCATTATTTACTAAGGCTCCCCTGCAACATCAGGCCGCGAATCTCAGCTGCCGAAATCCACAACTCGCGCTGCGAGTCGAGATAGGCCAGGTTGGTTTGAAAGTAAGTCCGCTGGGCGCTTAGCAGGTCGAGCACGCTAAATTCGTCCGCTTCGTAGCCGGTGCGGATCAAATCCAGCGAACGATTCGCGTTCTCTAAGATCCCGCCTGGGCGGGCGTATTGGTTGACCTGATTGCGAGCGCTCTCGTATCGCTGAAAGGCAATCGCCAAGCGAGCTTGCAGATCCATCGAAAGCTTGTCCGCCGCCCGGGTCGCGGCCGCTGCTTCGGCGTGCGCTTGTTGGATGCCCCCTTGGTTGCGATTCCAAAGTGGTAGCGGCAGCGTGACCTGCAGGTTGCCATCGGTCCCACGGATGCCGCGGTCGTCCTGAATGATCGCTTGCACGTCAATATTGGGGATGACCTGAGCGTAAGCACGCTGCACCGCCCAATGAGCCGCTTCGACATTGGCGAGCGCCGCCGATAGTTCTGGGCTTTCACGTAGCAGGTTGGCCAGCGTTTCGTCCCACTGCAAGCTCACGTCTTCCGCTTTGAGCGCTCCGTTCAACCGTTGCAGTTGGAACTCTGGCATCCCTAGCACGGCGCTCAAGCGGCGCCAGGCTTCGGTATGTTGATTGATGGAGTTTTGCAGCACGATTCGCGAGGTTTCGGCTTCGACCCGCGCTCGCAGCGGATCGGCCTGACTAACCTCTTGCCCTTTGAACAGGGCTTCGGCGCTTTGCTGACCTTGTTCGGCGATTTGCACGAGCTGGGTAGCCAACTCGCGCCGACGTTGGGCGATCAGCACGTCGTAATAGCTAATCCGGACATCGGTCAGCACCCGCAAGCGAAACGAATCCAAATCGCGTTCTGCTTTTTGAATCTCCCACGCGGCGACTTCGCGATTGAGCTTCAGTTTATTGCCGGTGACAAACTCTTGACCGATATACATGCCGGTTTGCGTCGCTAGCCCGCCGCTGCCAAGTTGTTGCCCCGAATAACCTAGGACCGGATTCGGCGCGAGGCCAACTTGCAGCCAGTTGCCGTGAGCTGCGTTGACGCGGGCGACCGCTTCGGCCATGGCGGGATTGTTCTGCAGAGCCATCTGCTCTAGATCGGGTAACGTCCAGTCGCTGGCCCCTTCCCGCGAGGTTGTTGGCGCGGCGATCGACTCTGGCGGCGCGCTATTCTCTTGGAAAGTAACCAATTGGGCCGCGGCCAAGTCTTGTGGAGAAGCGGTCGCCGCCGATGGCAGATCGCTGGAGTTCGCTAGCGCTTGTTCTGCTTGCGCGATCACCGTCGCCGGCGCTGCGGCGGTAGAGACGATGGTGGTTGATTCGTGTCGGGTCGCCGTCGTACGACACCCGGCAGTAAGTGCTGCGAGGCCGAGCGTAAAGGCGATGCTTGCCTTGTTCATGGTACTATCCGTGGGGATCTCAAATGAATCTCGGTTTCCTGTTCGCGCAAGCATCACCAGCGGTTACGAAAGGGTTGTGGTGATTTCTTCGGTTGCGACGATTACGCCAGTTGATTGGTTGACGCGTAAGTGCGCCATTCCTTGAAGGCGCCGCGCCGCTCGTGCGGCCTGGGAAAGCTGTACGGGGCTTTCCATGGGCTGCTAGCGGCTGGCGCGTGGCGAATCGCGTTACGTCAGAAAACGACAGAGCACGGCGCAGGTTTGCTGCGCGGTAGCGGTTTGTCGATCCCTTGCAGCGGCGTCCGCGGCCTGCCGCGTCAGAAGAGTCGGACACGCCGACCTGGCGCAGTCACCCCACAGGAGAGCGATCGGTACGCGAAATTGGTTGGCTTCACAGCCAGACCGCTGCGGCGGGTAGTGGTGATCGCACTGACAAGGGGATCGATCGTTCGCGACCGATTGGGCGTCACAGTCACCAGCATCGCAATCCACAGCAGCGCGGCAGTGCTGTGAGTTGTGCCGTAAGCAGTCGTGTCGAGGTTGGCCAGCAGCGGACTGTTCGACGATGTGAGAATCACCGTGGCAGTGGCAATCGCATCGCAGCGCGAGCAGCGGCTGTGCTGGCGCAAGTAATGCAGCCAGCCAAACGAAGCAGTTCGCGATGATGGAGAGCTGCGGCACGCCGATCGTCTCACACGGAGCAAAGAGAAATAGACTCTATGCTCGCATCGGTTATCGCGATTGTGAGTCTTGAACGAATCAGCACCGCTAGGCAAAGCTTCGCGATTCTTCCCAGCTGACCGCCGCGTCGCTTACAGCGCAAGGCGCGCCGTGATATGGGCCGCGGTTTGCTTAACCGCGGTAATCAGTTGCGGTTGCGACGTGCTATCGACGCGCGCGGTCGGGATGCTGACGCTGACGGCGGCTACAATGTCGCTGCCGTCTCGGATTGGCGCACCGATGCAGGTCACTCCGATGTCGTTTTGATCTTGTTCGATCGCATAGCCATCTTGGCGGACGCGCAGATGGATCTCACGCAGCTTGTCAGGATTGATAACGGTCTGCGGAGTACGGGCGACCAGCTTGACATGCGCGATCAGATCGTCCCAATCGGCTTCGTTCAAATCCGCTGTCAATGCTCGCCCTAGCGCTGTCGAATAGAACGGGTCTTTGCTGTTGGCTTCCACCACCAGACGAAACGGATGACGGCTTTCTAAGATCTGCAGATAGCGAATCGCGGTGCCGCGCAGCGTTCCCAAATTAACCGTCTCACCGGTCAGCTCATGCAACTCTCGCAAAAAGGGATCGGCCGCTTCCAGCAAGTGATCGTCTAGTTTGCCCAAGGTCAACCGCCGCAGCTTGCCGGTCAGTTGATACTTTCCCTTCTCGATACGGGCCACATAGCCAAGCTTGACTAGGTCCTGCAGCAGTCGATGCACGGTCGGCTTGTGAAAGCCGAGTTCACTGACGATTTCGGCCAGCGGCATTTCGCCTTCCGCAGAGGCCAAGACCTCTAGCACGTGAAACGCTTTTCCTAGCGAAGATGTCAGCATCGGTCGTCCACAATTTCTTCAACCTGCCCTCGCCCCACAAACAACTGCTTACTCCAAAGCATCAGGCGAATGCGAAGTTGTAATTCTATGCGGAGAGCAACTACGCTTCGACCGCAGAACCCATTTATTTTACGGGAGACTCGGAGAACGAGGCTCCGTCGCCGCCGAGTTCTGCGCAGTGACGCCATCGACCGGCAGTGTGTTGTTCCATTCCAGCACCGTCTGTTTCAAGCGATTGCTGATCTGGGGATGCTGTTTCGCCAGGTTATTGGTCTCGCCCAGATCCTGGGTCAAATCGTACAGCTGAACGCCGCTGCCATCGAGGTTGCAGAGCAATTTCCAGTCGCCGCTGCGGATCGCCAAGTCTGGATTACGATTTTTGCGTGGGCCGGGGCGATCGGGGGGCCGGCGCCAAAAGAGTGGGCCGCTGCGCGGAGCCTCGGTTTTGCCCAGCAGCGCCGCCGAGAGGTTTTCGCCATCTCCGTGATATCCAACAGGCGTCTCGGCCCCGGTCAACGCAATCAGCGACGCGACCAAGTCGACGCTGGAGACGACGGTCGTCTGATTGGTCTTGCCAACGGCAGACGGATCGATCCAACCGGGCCCCCATACGATCAAAGGGCTGCGAACGCCTCCTTCGTACAGATCCCCTTTGGCGCCGCGTAATGGTCCGCCGCTGCCGGCGCCGGGCTCGTGACCATTGTCACTGGCCAGCAAGATCAGCGTGTTGTCACGCAGTTGGGGATCGTTGCGAATGCGGTCGATCAACAGCCCCAGTTGCTGGTCCATTGTCTTGAGCACGCCCAGATACAGCGTGCGTTTGGCTTGATCGCCGCGTAGCGCTGCCGGCGGAAAAAACGGAGAGTGAACGTCATCCGGCCAAACGTTGATGTAGAACGGTTGATCGGCGGCGACTGAGGTGTCGATAAACTGCAACGCCTCGGCGACAAAGCGCGCAGTGATTTGCGAACGATCTTCCCACTCAATGGGGCCGTGCCCTAACTTGGCGCTCCCCAGGTCGTGACGTTTCGGCGGTTTGCCATCCAACGCGTCGCAAAGAGGCAGCACGCGAGGACCAAGCCCTTCAAAATTGGTCAGCGACGCGTCAAATCCATACTCGGTAATCAGCGGCGCTTCGCCCACATCGCGCTGTCCGCCCATGTGCCATTTGCCGAAATGCCCCGCGGCGTATCCCCGCTTCGCAAGCATCCGCGGCAACGTCGCCGCTTGCACATCCAACCACTGCGCCATCCCGCGTCGCTCGTTCATTTGGCGATCGGACAGAAACGACGTGATCCGATGCCGGGCCGGATAGTGTCCAGTGGTCAGCGCCGTGCGCGAAGGAGAGCAGATCGGCGAGTTGACGTAAAAATTGGTGAACTTCAACCCTTCGCTCGCCAAGCGGTCGATGTTGGTCGTCTCTACATCTTGGCCGCCAAAGCAAGAGAGATCGGCCCACCCCATATCATCAATAAAAAGCGTGATGATGTTCAGCCGCCGATTCGAAGCGGAGAGAAGTGTTGGCATGCCATACACAATCTGCTGGTCCTGCTGCACGCTCAGCCAAGTATCCAGCTTCTGTTGCAACTGCTGCAAGGTCGCCGCATGCGCCGGATCGGCAGCCAGATTGGTTTGCTCCCAGGGATCGGCGGCCAAGTCATATAGCTCTTCGGTCGGCCGCTGTTGGTAGCGTTTTACTTTGCGAGCCGCTTCAGCACTGGTTTTCGCTTTTTCGACCCAACTTTCCCAATAGCCGCCATCTTTTTCGACCTTGGTGACATGCGACTCATACAGAAACTCTGGGTGAAGGTTGCGAATGTATTTAAACCGTGCAGTTCGTACGCTGCGCGTTGGATATACGTTGAAGTTGCCATCGCCGCTATGGGTGGTGAAGATCTCCTCACGATGCTTTGCGGTTTTCCCTTGCAGCAGTGGTAAGATCGAGCGGCCATCCAACTTTTCGTCTGGCTTGCCGCCGGCAGCTTCCACCAACGTTGGCAGCAGGTCGACCCACGAAACCATCGCACTGGTACGCTGCTTCGCCGTAACTTCTCCAGGCCAAACCACCATGAGCGGCGTGCGAATGCCGTCGTCGTACAGGTTCCACTTGCCAAAGGGCCACTGGGCGCCGTGATCACTGGTATGAATAAAGAGGGTGTTGTCGCCCAGCTTTGCATAAGCTGCGTCATAGACTTGCCCTAGTTCGTCATCCATCGTGCGAATTGCTTGATAGTATTTCGCTCGCGCGTCGCGGGTCTCCGGCGTATGAACATGTTGGAGCGGGATCTGGATCGAATCGCGATCGATGGTCGTCGGTTTAGGCCACGGCACGTGCGGCCAATTGGTGCCAACAAACAAACAGAGCGGCTTGTCGCTTTCGCGGGCTTGTAACCACTTGATCGCTTCGCCGACGGCGACATCTTCGTGATAGCCAAAGTGCCGCGCTAGGTCAAAACCATAGCTGGGCGTTTGGGCGTAGTGTCCGACTTTGCCAAACGAGACCACTTCGTATCCTAGCTCTTGCAGGTAGGCAGGCAGCTTTTTGATCTCTTGTTGTGGTCGCGCATGATTCCGCTCGGCGCCGTTGCGCGCCGGCATCAAGCCTGTCAGTAAAGCGGCGCGACTTGGTGCGCAAGAGGGGGAAGCGACAAACGCCTGGTCAAACGTCATGCCGGCATCTGCCAAACGCTGCATGTTGGGGGTGTTTATGTCGGTCGCACCATACACCGACGAATCGGTCATCGTGTGATCGTCCGACAGAAAGATCACGATGTTGGGCGGTTGCTTGTCAGCGGCTAACGTGCTGGATGCAAGCAAACATAGCAGCACCGGCAGGATCAGTGACAAGCGTGCATGGGATGTCATGAATTACAGACTCAAGAACCGGGGGAAACGATGAGTGGGGAGTCTTGAGTTTCGTCGATGACAACGATGTGGTCAAACAAGACTCCGGATAGGTGGGGGAATTGCTAAATCGAGTTGAGAATCTTTTCAGCAGGGCTATCCGCCGTGTGCCTCTGGGTGTCACACAGATTTTGGACACGCAGGTTCGATCGTGCTCGTACTGACACGTCGGATTTTCGCCGCTTCGATGGTCTGCACGGGTGTTACCAATGTGTCAGGTCTGTACACTGTGCGGACCCTACTTGGATTGACGCTTAGCGTGACAATGCGTAGCGCTGCGCGTCTAGATGCGGCGCTTGGTGGTTCATTATCTCGGCGATTAGTTTGCCGGTGCCGGGGGACATTGACAGTCCTAGCATGTTGTGGCCGGCGGCGACGTAAACATTGCCTAGTCGCGGTGAGCGATCGATATACGGCGTGCTGTCAGGGGTCATCGGTCGCCAGCCGTACCATTTTTCGACGATCGGCTCGACGTGCGGATTTTTTAGATAGTGTTCGGCGCCCTGTTTGAGCAGCGAAAGTCGCTTTTCGTTGATCGACGAATCGTAGCCTGCAAATTCCATGGTCGATCCCAAACGATAGCCGCTTTCCCACGGGGTGACGCCGACCCGGTGTTGCTCTAGCAGCATCGGATACTTGGGGCAGATCGCCGGACGCGGCATTGTGATTGAGTAGCCTTTGCCAGGCTGAATCGGGATTTTGCAGCCGATTTGCTGATTCAAAAAGGGAGTCCAGGCTCCTGCCGCGATCAGAAAATCTTCGGCGTCGATCGTGCCGGTCGAAGTTTGGGCCGCGGTCGCCGATCGATCGCTGCGAACAAACTGTTGGAACTCACAGTTTTCGCGGATCTCGACCCCCAGCCGCTCCAGCACTTTGCGCCACGCCGTCATCAGGCGATCTGGGCGCAGATGGGCATCGCCGCTAAAGAGCCAACCGCCAGCCAAGCCCGGTTTGAGCGCCGGCTCTAGCTCGTTTAGCGCTGCGCCGGCATAAGGTGCGGCCACCACGTTGAACTCACGCGAGACGAGCTCGTTGACATGCTCAAAATCTTCATACTCGTGCTGATCTTTGTAGACGAACAGCAGCCCTCGCTCTTCAAACTCGCACTCCATCTGCTCGTCGGCAAGGATTTGGCTATAGAGCTGTCGCGAGGATTGCAGCAAAGCATGAATGCCGGCGGCCGATTGCAGCATCGGACCACGACGGCAGCGCAGTGCAAATCGAGTCAGCCAACTCCACAACGCCGGCGAGCAGCGGAACCGAATCGAGAAGGGGGAATTTGATTTCAGCATCGACAGCAGCGACGGCATCAAAACGCCGGGCTGCGCCAGCGGCAAGACGTGACTTGGGGAGACGTAGCCGCAGTTGGCGTGCGAACAGGCGGCGCCAAATTTTGCTTTGTCGATCAGGACGACGCTGCGCCCCGATTTGGCCAGATAGTAGGCCGAGGCGGCGCCGACGACGCCTCCACCGATGACGATGGTTCGTCGATTGCTCACGGTTGGTCTGTTTCTTGCTGACGGATTTAGCGGGTTTGAATGCCCAGCGCAAAGCGATCGGCTGGGTCAATGATCAACTGAGAGACGGCCGTGACAAAAGCGGATCCCCGAATGGTCGGTACGATCTGGCCATCGATTAAATCATAGCTGGCTTGGAAAATGCTGCCAGTGATTGATTGTTGACGCCAGAGTTGTCCCGGCGCCAATTTGCCTTCGGCGGCGAGCACGGCGACCTTGGCCGAGGTGCCGGTGCCACATGGCGAGCGATCATATTCGCCCCCAGGGCAAAGCACAAAATTGCGCGAGTCGGCGACCGCTTCGCTGCTGGGGTGACCATACAGTTCGATGTGATCGATCCGCCCTTGGTTTGCGCCGGTGATCTTTTGCTTGTCCAGCGTTTTGCGAATCGCTTTGGTAAACCAAAGTAGCTCGTCCCGGTCCGCGTAGTTCAGCTCCATTGCCGGCGATTTGACCAGAAAGAACCAGTTGCCTCCATAGGCGACGTCGCCGATAACGCTGCCGTACCCGGCCACATCCAGTTGTAGGTCGGCTTGATGACGGTAGCTGGGGACATTGCGGACGCTGACTTCTCCGTTGTCATGCAGCGTTGCCAGGATGTCGCCAACCGGGGTTTCGATCAGATGCTTCCCAGGCCGAATGCGGCCTTGGTGGGCCAGCGTCGCGATCACGCCGATCGTGCCGTGCCCGCACATGCCGAGGACATCCACGTTGTTAAAGAAGATGACCCCGGCGGTGGCGCGGGGATTGACCGGCGGCGTGAAGATAGCGCCAACCATCGCCTCGGAGGCGCGCGGTTCGGTACAGGTTGCAGTGCGAATCCAGTCGAACTTTTTTTTGAAGAGGATTCGCCGCTGTGACAGCGGGCCAGTTCCTAAGTCCAGCTCGATCTCAATAACGCGAGTCGGCTCGCCCCCGGTGTGTGAATCGACCACCGAGAGCGTTGTTACCGATTGGGGAAGCTTGGCCACAGGATCCCCTCTTAGGCGGTTAGTACCGGTCGCGTGTTGATCGCCTTACGGATGATGCCGAGAACCTTGTCCCGTTCTGGGCCGATCAAAGCGAGCCGCGGCGGACGCGTGGTCTCTGTCCCATAGCCGCATTCGGCGACCGCCAGTTTGATGTACTGCACCAGCTTCATGTCGGTATCTAGGTGGAGCAGGGGAGTGTACCAGCGGTAGACTTCGACCGCTTCGGCGTAGCGGCCTTCGCCCGCCAGATCCCACAGCAAGCGATTCTCGGCCGGAAATGCGTTGACCAGCCCCGAAACCCAACCGTCGATCCCCAGCACCATGCTTTCGAGCACGACGTCATCGACGCCGCAGAACAACAGGTACCGATCGCCGCAGACGTTACGGAGGTCGGTGATGCGGCGGGTATCTTCGGTCGACTCTTTGATCGCGACAAACTTTGGCTCATCGGCCAGTTCGGCAAATTCCTCAGGAGTGATATCAACTTTGTAGGCGATCGGGTTGTTGTAGATCATGATCGGCAAGTCCGACGCCGCGGCGACCGAACGGAAATGGGCGGCCGTTTCGCGACTGTCTGAGCGATAGACCATCGCCGGCAACACCATCAGCCCATCGACCCCAATCCGAGCTGCATCGGCCGCAAATCGGCAGGCCGTTTGCGTGGTATACTCGGCGACTCCGGTCAAAACCGGAACCCGACCATTGATATGCGCGACGACGGCGCGGAGGACTTCCAGTTTTTCCTCGTAATCAAGCGAGCAGTTCTCGCCGACGGTCCCCAACACGATCATTCCATGCACGCCGGCATCGATCATCGAGTCGAGATGCCGCAATGTCGCGGGAATGTTCAAAGAGAAATCAGCGTTGAACTGGGTTGTCGCTGCCGGAAATACTCCGCTCCAATCGACTTTCATTCGGTCTGTCCTTCGGACGAACAAGGATGTCTTTTGTGTACAAAGACATGTTACGCAATCTGGTTCGCTTCGTCAATTAAATTGCTTAAAATCTTAAGTTCCACCCATTGGAACTCCTTACCCCTCTAGGATTTTGCCTGTGTCGTTGTCTGATCGAATCGCGGAAGAGCTTTCGGACCGCATCAACGCTCACGAATCGTTGCCTGAACCACTTTCGATCGCGAATGTCGCCCGGGCCTTTGAAGTTAGCGCCTCTCCGGTGCGGGCTGCATTTGAGCAGTTGGTCGCAGAGGGCTTGCTGATTCGGGACGCGACAGGGCGGCTGACCCCCAATCCTGTACGCCGTCCGAAGCCTCGCCCAAAACGAGCAAACGCTACCGAAGCGTCGCTGGAGGTGCGGATTCGCGAGTTCATCATTCGCCGGAGTCTCGCGGGGGATGAGTCATTTTTGCGCGAGGAAGCGACTGCCGAGCATTTTGCAATCAGCCGAACCGTCTTGCGGCATTGGCTGGGGAAACTAGCTGGGCAGGGCTTTGTACAGCATGTCCAACGTCGAGGCTGGCGCAGCCGAGCGTTTTTGACCAAAGATTTGGAGTATTACTCCGAAGTCCGCGAGATGCTGGAACTGATGGCCTTGCGGTCAGTTCGAGACCAATTGGATACCGAGCTGCTCACCGAAATGCTAGCCGGTAATCAGCCGCTGGCCGATGGAACGCCGCAGATCGACAACCGCCTGCATCGTTATTGGATTGATCTTTCTGGAAATCTATATATCCGGGACTTCTTTGATCGACACGGGGTGTTTCACGCTGCGATCTTTGACCTGGCGACAACCGAGACGTCGGCCGTCACCGAGATGGCCGAGCAGCATTGCGTGATCCTGCGCTCGTTATTGGCGCGAAATTGGAAAAAAGCGGAAGACATGCTATCCAAACATATTCGCGCCCAGATCCCACGCGTGGAAAAGATGTTGGTCCAGATTCGGTCCGAAAGTCAGTAGTTGCGGACGTAATTGAGGGGCATTCGCCTGGATTCTCGTGCGCGGCTCGGGTTATAAACGTGGTGGCAGCTTGGGAGCTTACGCGATTTTTTGCCATTTTTCTTAGCCCTAGCCCTGGTCGTTTACGCCTAAGTAAGCGGTGGTCACGAAGCTACTTACGAGGAATCATCGACCGATGAACGGTCTATTGCAAAAAATCATGTGGGCGATGTTGCGGTTTTTGCTGCGGTTTCGCTATCGGGTCGAACTGCACGGCTTGCAAGAATTGCGCGATGTCCAAGGCCCTGTCTTGGTCCTCCCCAATCATCCCGCCTATGTCGATCCGCCGCTGGTCTTGAGCCATCTGCGGTTTGGGCGTTCGCTGCGACCGCTGGTCTTTACCGATACCTACCGCAGTTGGATTTTTCATCCCTTTTGCCTGGCGAGCAACGCGTTTGAAGTCCCCAATCTGAAAAGCCATAGCCGCGACGCGCATCGCCAGACGACCGAAATGATTGATCGGGTAGTCGCCGGTGTGGAAGCAGGCAACGACTTTTTGATCTATCCCTCGGGCCGGTTGAAACGTCAAGGAACCGAAATGATCGGCGGCGCACGCATGGCGTACGAGCTGCTGAAGCGGTGCCCTGACTTGCAAGTGATTTTGGTACGGACCGACGGGATGTGGGGTAGCCGCTTTGGCTGCGCCCAAACCGGCGGCGTGCCGGATCTCTCGGGCGCAGCGCGCATGGCGCTGTGGAGTTTACTTTCGAGCTTGTTATTTTTTGTGCCCAAGCGAAAGGTTTCGATCACCGCTCAAGCGGTGGATCGCAGCCAACTGCCGCTGGAGAGCAAAGAATCGCTCAATCGCTATCTCGAAGCTTGGTACAACGCACACGGCGGCGAAGAGCCCACGTTTGTTCCGTACAATCCGTGGTTTGGCCCGCGTGAGTTTGACTTTGACGGCGTCCAACGCGAATTCACGGTCGACGCCGATGCGGTGCAGCCTGCCACCAAACAGGCGATCGCCGAGATGCTGGTCGAACATCTAGGTCGTCCCTTGGACCCGTCGGAGACAGGTCCGGCGACCACCTTAGACGCGCTGGGGCTTGATAGTCTCGAGCGGATGGATATGGCGCTCGAAATGGAGCGTGAGTTCGGCTTTCGCAGCAATCACGTTCCAACCACGATCGGCGAAATGTGGCTGTTGGCCGAAGGGCAACTAGCGTCCGACGAGAGTGATGAAGCGGTGGTCCCTGAGGTTTGGAGCAAGCCGCCGAAAAATGACGGAACCGTCCCCCGAGCGCTGGCCGAAACGTTGGCCGAAGCGTTTGTGCTGCGAGCACTAGAACGCCCCGACGCGGCCGCCGTCGCCGATCAACTCTCTGGCGTGCTGACCTATCGCAAGTTGCTGACCGGCGCGACGCTCCTTTCAAAACGGATCGCCCAGTTAGAAGGGGACGCCATCGGCATTTTGCTGCCGGCGTCGGTCGCGGCTGATACGGTGTTTCTGGCGATTCAATTGGCAGGCAAGTTGCCGGTCATGTTGAACTGGACCACCGGCGACGCAGGCCTGCGGCACGCGGTGGAGAAGTTGGAAGTCAAAAATGTGCTGACCTCACAGCGATTTCTCGATCGACTCGGCATCGAAGTCCCCGGCGCCAACATTGTCAGTCTCGAAGAGATGCGCGGCGGAATCGGCAAATGGGAGCAGCTCTCGACCTATGCGGCGACCTACATCGCACCCAGATCGTTTGTCCGTAGTCTGCCAAAAATAGACCGCGATGCACCGGCGGCCATCTTGTTTACGTCAGGGTCCGAGGCGCTGCCCAAGGCGGTTCCGCTGTCGCATCGCAACTTGATCGCTGATATCAATGCCGGCGTCAATCTGATTCAGTTTGGTCAAAGCGATATTTTGTTTGGCTTTTTGCCCCCGTTCCACAGCTTTGGTTTGACCGCCGCCTTTTTGATGCCGGTGTTGACTGGGATCCGCGTGGTTCACTATCCCGATCCGACCGACGCGCGGGGCTTGGCCCGCATCATTCGCACCTACGGCGCGACGCTGATGTTCGCGACGCCTACCTTTTTGCAGTACATCTTTGGCGTCAGCACGGCGGAAGATCTGCAGACGCTACGGACGGTGATGGTTGGCGCCGAGAAATGCCCTGACGCGCTGCACGATCGGTTTGAAGCGACGCTGCCCGATGCGGTGCTGGTCGAAGGGTACGGCATCACCGAATGCTCGCCGGTGGTATCTGGATGTCGCCCCACCGAGCCGCGTCGCGGTTCGATCGGCAAGCCTCTGGACTGCGTCGAGATGTTGATCGTCCATGCCGAAACGCATCAGTTGCTTGCCGATGGCGAGACCGGACTGCTGCTGGTCCGCGGCGAGAGCATCTTTAGCGGCTACTTCAAGCATGATGGCCCGCAACCGTTTCTCGAAGTCGCCGGCGGCACGTGGTACAACACCGGCGACCTGGTGATGAAAGACGCAGACGGCTTCTTTCACTTTCGCGGTCGACTGAAGCGATTTTTGAAAATCGGCGGCGAGATGGTTTCGCTGCCAGCGCTTGAAGAACCGCTCGCCAAAGCATTTCCGATCGGCGAAGCAGGACCGCGGATCGCCGTCGAAGGGATCGAACTGGACGGGGGACGAAAGATTGTGCTGTTCACTTGTGAAGAGATTTCGCTGCGTGACGCGAATGCATTGATCCGCGAAGCCGGCATGCAGGGAATCATGCGACTTGATGAAGTCCGCCGGGTCGATCAGATCCCTGTGTTGGGAACCGGCAAAACCGACTACCGCACGCTGCGCAGTTGGATCAACGACATGCCGAGTTCCGCCGATCAAAAATCGGCGTAACGTTGGGCCATCGACCGTTTACTGGGGGGATACTACGTCATGATCGCTTTAGATAACGTCTGCAAATCATGGGACGGCGGTAAGTCGTTCGCGGTGCAACAGCTTTCGCTGCAGATCGAGCCGGGCGAAGTTCTGGCATTGCTCGGGGGTTCTGGATCGGGCAAAAGCACGACCGTCAAAATGATCAATCGCCTGATCGAACCAACCTCAGGCAGGATTGAAATCGATGGCGAAAATGTGGTCGAGCAAGATCCGGTGCTGTTGCGGCGGCGGATTGGCTATGTCTTTCAAAGCATCGGTCTGTTTCCGCACATGACGATTCTTGAGAACGTCTGCATCTTACCCAAGATGTTGGGGCATAATCGGCAAGCGTATTGCGAGAAAGGTTCGAGCCTGCTGGAGATGGTTGACTTGCCGGCCGCGCAGTTCGCCGACCGCTATCCGCATCAACTCTCTGGTGGCCAGCGACAGCGGGTTGGGTTTGCGCGAGCGCTTGCGGTCGATCCCAAGGTGATGCTGCTGGACGAACCGTTTGGCGCCCTCGATCCGGTGACCCGCGATAGTCTGCAATCCGAGTTTATGCGGTTGCAACAGGAACTGGGTTTTACCGCTGTGATTGTGACGCACGACATGGCCGAGGCGCTGCTATTGGCCGACAAAATCGCGGTGATGCGAGACGGCAAGTTGTTGCGGTTTGGTACGCCGCGCGATTTGCTGTTGGACGCCGGCGACGACTATGTCGCGCAGTTGCTAGAGACGCCTCGTCGGCATGGGCGATTGATCCATGATTTGGAAAACAACTAGATCCTCCTTCACGCAAAGCCAGATCGACATGCCAACGTCCGAGATATTCGAACAGCTCCAGTTTCTGCCGCAGCGTCTGATGGGGCACATCTTTCTCTCTTTCATGGCGCTGCTGATCGGCGGTGCGATTAGTTTGCCGCTCGGAGTCTGGTGCTCGCGTCGCAAGCAGGCCGAGCGTATTGCACTGACCGCGGCCAGCATCATTCAAACCATTCCGAGCCTGGCCCTGTTGGCGGCGATGGTGTTTGCTTGGGGGAAGATTGGCTGGTTTCCGGCCTTGGTGGCGCTGGTGTTGTATAGCTTGTTGCCGATGCTGCGCAATACGATCACCGGCATTCAATCGGTCGATCCGGCTTGTTTAGAAGCGGCGCAAGGCCTGGGGATGAACAACTCCCAGCGTTTGCGGATGGTTGAACTACCACTTGCCGCCCCCACGATTGTCGCCGGCATTCGCACCGCCGCAGTCTGGGTGGTTGGCGCAGCGACCATCGCACAGCCGGTCGGAGCAACTAGTTTGGGCAACTACATTTTCGCCGGTCTCCAAACGCTCAATCCCGTGGCGTTGGGCGTTGGTTGCTTTTTTTCAGCCGCTTTGGCGCTGTCGATTGATGCGTTGCTCGGCATGCTAGAGATCGCAGTGCAATCGCGCAGTCGCAAGCTGGGTCTGGGAGCGGCGGCGGGGATCGTAGCGATCGTGGTCAGTCCGTTTTTGATTGCGCTGTTGCCGCTGGGGCAGAAGAGCTACGCGTCGCAAGGGCCGCGTGACATTGCCGCGGCTTCCAAGTTTGACGATCGAACTTATATCATCGGGGGCAAAGGTTTTACCGAGCAGCGAATCTTAGCCCTGGCGATTCAAGAGCAGCTTGCGCAAGTTGGACGCCAGGTCGAACTGAAAGAAGGGATCGGCTCGGCGGTGATCTTTCGGGCACTGGAGACTGGGCAGATTGACTGCTACGTCGACTACAGCGGCACGCTCTGGGCCAATGTGTTGGGGCGAGACGAGTTTGTTTCGTCGCCAGAGATGTTGATTGATTTGGCGACAGAGTTGAAAGCCGATCATCAGGTCTATTCGCTCGGGACGCTTGGGTTTCGCAACGACTATGTCTTTGTGATGAAGCAGGAAAAAGCGTCCGAACTGGGGATCAAAACGCTTGACGATCTCGCCAAGCATGCAGACCACCTGAACGCCGTGACCGACATCGAATTTTGGGAGCGTCCTGAATGGGCCCGCGTGCGCGACGTCTACCAGTTTGACTTCAAAAAGAAGCAGTCGATGGATGCGACGTTGATGTATGGCGCAATCGCCAACGACAAAGCCGATGTGGTGGTCGCGTTTCGAACCGATGGGCGAATCGCCGCAGGCGGCTTGGTCGAGATCGCCGATCCAGCACGCGCCTTGCCGCCGTATGACGCAATTTTGTTGGCGTCTAAACGACTCGTCGAAGATCCCGTCGCCGTCGATCAATTGGTAAAGCTGGTCAACTCGATCTCAACCACAGCCATGCGAGACGCCAATCAAGCAGTCGACACCGCAGGCACGCCCCTCTCAGCCGCCGCCAAGCGGATCATGCCAAAGCAATAAGCCGAAATGCTGCGGCGTTCGGGTTCGATTCATCGGCGCCCACCAAGCAGCGGCGCAAAAAACAAGAGGGACGCGGTTTGGCGTCCCTCTTGTTTTGCATTTTCCGATCAGCAGACTACAGCTGCTTGATACGAATGTTCTTCCAGCGAACTTCGTAAGGGCCTTGGTCTTTGCCGATGCCGTGGACTTGCAAACCGATAAAGCCGGTCGGGTGCGTCTTGTAGATTTCGGCGTCGGTCAGATCTTCGATCGCTTCACCGTTGATGAAGGTCTGAATCCGCGGCCCCTTGGCGACGACGCGATAATGGTTCCACTCGCCATTCTTGAAGTGGTCGTGCGGCTTCAAGCGAGACTCAGGGGTCAGCCAGCCGCGGCCGGTCGCTTCGCCATACACGTAGCCAGCTTCGCCGGTACTTTTTTCAATTTCAACCTGCGGACCGTTGACGCGACCAAACTTTTCGTCCCCTTTGGCCTTGGCGGTTTGCGAGCGAATCTGCACGCCGCTGTTCAAACCGTCATCGCATTTGACGTCAAATTCGATCTCGAAGTCGCCGTAATCTTTGTCAGTGCAGAGAAACGAGTTGGGGCTGCCAACTTCGGTCTTGCCGCGGATGATCCCGCCTTCTTCAACCACGTAACTGGCGGTGCCGTTCTTTTGTGTCCAGCCGGTCAAGTCTTTGCCGTTAAACGGTTCGATCCAGCCATCTGCGGCCGATGCAACGCCGGTAAGGCCAAACATCAGCGCGGTCAGCAGCGCCGGGAAGATCATCTTACGCATTCAGTTTTCTCCAAATTCACAGGGCGGGGGTTCATCGATGGGGGAGGGCAGTAGGCCGTATTATGACCCGAAGCCAGTCGACTGGCAACTTGCTGCTAGAACAAGCTCCGCTGTCGGCCGTTGGGATCGGGACGGCGAAACTGGGTGGTATCGAGCTTCAAATTGCTGCGATCCAACTGATAACGCTTCTTGAAAAGGCGAAACGTTTGCTGGATCTGATCGGCGAAGATCCCTGCTCCTCGCATGCGATCGCCAAACTGATTGCTGGTCAGCTCTCCGCTGCGAACGTCACGAATCCGCGACTCGACGCGTTCTTTCGCTTCAGGGAGATGCTGGTCGAGCCAGTGCAGAAAAATCTCTTTGACGCCGTGCGGCAAGCGGAGCATCGTATAGCCAGCGCCCACCGCGCCGGCGGCAGCAACCGCTTCCAGAATCTTAGGGATCTCGCTGTCGTTCAGCCCCGGCACGATCGGCGCTGTCAGCACATGCACCGGAATGCCAGCGGCCGATAGCTCACGGATCGCGCGCAGGCGGGCGGTGGGGCTGCTGGTCCGCGGCTCTAGCTTGCGGGTCAGCGTCTGATCTAGCGATGTTACGCTGATGTTGACCTGCACCAAATTGCGGGCCGCCATGTCGGCCAAGATGTCGATGTCTCGCGTGACCAGGGCATTTTTGGTGATCAGGCCGATCGGTTGGTTGGCTTGATTGGCCACTTCCAGGCAAGCGCGAGTAACGCGAAACTGCCGCTCTGGCGGCTGATAACAATCGGTGACGCCAGACATGACGATCAGCTCACAACGATAGCTGCGCTGCGCCAGAAACTTGCGAAACAGGGCCGCCGCATCGCGCTTGACCATGATCTTGGTCTCGAAATCGAGACCAGCACTAAAGCCGAGGAACTCGTGATAGGGGCGCGCATAGCAATAAGCGCACCCATGGACGCAGCCGCGATACGGATTCAGACTGAAGCGGAACGGCAAATCGGGGCTGTTGTTTTCACTGACGACCGATTGTGATTGATCGTCAAAAAACTGGGTCGCCAACTTGTGCGGCGCCGTGTCGACGTCCGCCGTTTCCAGATGCTCCCAATCATCTTCGACCGCCAACCGCTCGAAACGATTGGTGGGATTAAAATCTGTGCCTCGGCCGATGACATCCATAACAGCTTTCTCGTGAGCGGAATAACTTCTTTTGTAGTGAACGCGTGTATACTTTGCAAGCCGGTTTTTGGGAAGAATTTGTCACCTTCCCCGACTTCTTCACTTCGCCGCTTTGCTCGCCTCAGTTTTGGACTAAGTTGAAGGAGCACCTTCTTTCGTCAAAATTCTTCAGAGCATCCACCTGTGAATCGTTTGCCGCTGCTTCTTTTAACGGCCTGTTTGGGCGCTCTGTGGCTGGGATCCGAGCTGCAGGCGAAGCCAGGCGACAAGACGTTGGTCGCCTCGTCGGTATATCGTTTGGGGGGCAAGGGGTCAAATGCGACCGGTTGGGTTGTCCAACGTGTTGATCCCATGGATGCGACACAGACCCAGTATTGGCTCGTCACGGCAAAGCATGTGCTGGCCACCATTAGCGGGGAGCATGCAGAGTTGACGCTGCGGAAGTTCGACAAAGAGAAAGATCTGTGGGAGCGAGCGCCGTTGCAACTAAAAATCCGCGACGGCGAGAAGAAGCTCTGGACCGAAGCGGACAATTTGGACGTCGCCGTGATGCGATTGCCCGGTGCGCTGGATCCAGCCGTTGATGCGATTCCGTTTGAGTGGCTCTCGCCCGCGAGTGACTGGCAGGCGTTGCCAATCGAAGCGGGACAAATGGTTCGCTGCGTCGGCTTTCCGCATGCGTCGCAGTTTAATCCCAGCAAAGCCGGCTATCCCATGGTGCGGCTGGGCTGCATTGCATCGGTCACGCGTGAAAAAGAGCCGATGTTTTTGGTCGACTTTAATACGTTTGAAGGTGACAGCGGCGGACTCGTTTATCTAGAGACCTCCGACGGTGCGATCAAAGTGATCGGGCTCACCCGGGCTCAGCACTTTTTGGACGAACGCTACAAGTTGGTCTACGGCGAAGGGCTGATCCGGCAGCGACTTGGCCTCTCGATCGTCGTGCCGGCCGAGGAGATTCGCCAACTTATCGAAGCTCCTGCGACCAATGAAGCGCCGACCAAACAAGAATCCAAAGTCGAAGAAACAATCAAAGCGGCAGCGTCGGATAAATGACGCCTAATAAGCGAACTTAACGCCGGCCCTGCCGGTGACGCCGACGTCGGCGACAAAGATGCCGCCGGCCAGCGCTTGGCCCGCTTGCTGTTCGGCCGATAGTCCTTGTCGTGCACAGGTGATGTACAGCCGATCCAGATTCGGGCCGCCAAAGCAGCACGACGTGACGTTTTCGCACGGTAGGTCAACTTTGGCCAACAGCTTGCCGGTAATGGGATGCCAGCGGCTGACGCCCCATCCGCTCCAAAGTGCGACCCATAGCATTCCTTCAGCGTCAATCGTCATCCCGTCAGGCTTGCCCATATCATGCGGAATGTCGAACGCTTTGCGGCGATTGCTGATCGCGCCCGATTCGACGTCATAGTCGAACGCGTCGATCTGTCGTGTCGCCGTATCGATATAGTAAAAAGTCTTCTCGTCGTGCGACCAGGCGAGCCCGTTAGAGTTGGTTACTTTCTCCACCACGCGACGAAGTTGCAGCGTTTCGTCCAGCATGTAGAGACTCGCTTCTGCAGTTCGCTGATCCGAGATCGTGCCGCCAAACAAGCGCCCCCGCGGATCGCATTTGCCGTCATTGAAGCGCGTGGTCGGAATATCACTTTCGGGATCGACCAGCGGGATGATCGCGCCGCTTTCGACATTCAGCCGGACTAGGCCGTGGCGCGTCCCGGCGATCACATCGCCTGAAGTGGTGGGGATCGCAAAACCAACTTGGCAGCCCATCGACCACGATTCGTTCTTGCCGGTAACCGGATCCCAGCGATTGACCAGATGTCGCTCGATATCGACCCACCACAATTTGCCCAGATCGGCGTCCCAGACGGGGCCTTCGGCCAAAATTGCTTTGCCGTCAAACGCACAATTCGCTTTTACCGTTTGCATCGACTATTCTCCTTCCGACGGCTCGCCCCTTGGGGAGTCGTCGAGATTCGCTTATTCTGGCTGTTTCTTCCGGGAGTCGCGACTCAACCTGGCTCATCGTCTAACGATGAATTCGGGGCGCCACGACTCTGTGGGCCGTGCGGGTTAGCGGGATGTCTTTGCCCGCGGCAGCAAGGCTTACAGAGTCGCGGCACCCGCGATTCTAGGTCTGATGCGGCGCCGGTGCTAGGCGTCGCTACCAGCGACCCGGCCAAGTTTTCTTCTTCCGATCTAATTCAAAGCAAAACGCATGCCTGCTTACCAGCGTGAAGTTCAAATTGCCCTCGAAGCCGTCACCTCGGCCGCGGTCCTGTGCCAGAACGTCCGCAACGGAGATGATTTTGTCGCGCTGGCCAAATCCGACCGCAGCCCGGTCACGGTCGCCGATTTTGGAAGTCAGGCGATCGTCTGTCGCGCAATACGGGCCGCGTTTCCGGATGATTTGATAATCGCCGAGGAAAACGCCGATGCGCTGCGGACCGACGAACAATCGTCGCTGCGAGGCCGCGTGGTCGCCGAAGTGCAACGCATTGTTCCCATCGCGGACAAAACGCAAACGCTGGCTTGGATCGATGCTGGCGTCTGTCGTGACGCCGCACCGCGCGTTTGGACGCTCGATCCAATCGATGGCACCAAAGGCTTTTTGCGCGGCGGGCAATATGCCGTGGCGCTAGCGTTGATCATCGATGGACAGGTCGAAGTCGCGGCGCTCGCATGCCCTGCACTGGATGAAGCAGGCGGTATTTTTTGGGCAGTTCGCGGCGCAGGGGCTTTTCAGCGAACCAGCGACGGAGACCAAGCGATTTCGGTCACGGCGACCACCAATTCGGCCGAAGCGGCCCTCTGCGAGTCGGTCGAGTCAGGCCACAGCGACCATGATCAATCGGCCCAGATCGCCAAGACATTGCAGATCGCGCGACCCAGTGTGCGGATGGATAGCCAAGCCAAGTATGCCGCCGTGGCCCGCGGCGACGCCGATATCTATTTGCGATTGCCCACGATCGCCGGCTACGAAGAAAAAATCTGGGACCACGCCGCTGGAGCGCTGGTCATCACCGAAGCCGGCGGCAAAGTCACCGACATTGACGGCAAGCCGCTCGATTTTTCGATGGGTTCCACCCTGAAAAACAATCGTGGAGTAGTCGCGACGAATGGCAAATTGCACGACGCCGTGATCGCGGCGATCAAATCTGGAAATGTCTAATGACGAAGGACGAATGAGTAACATCCTTCATTCGACATTCGTCCTTAGTCATTCGTCATTCAGCCGTCCTTAGTATCCAGACGAATCCCCATGCTGCTCGACTCCTTTCGTCACCTTCTCGCCTTGGATGCCGGCGTAAAAGACGAGGATCTCGGCGTCGACTTTGCCGTTGTTTTTTCCCCAGTGCGGCTTGTTGACCAATTCAATCAAAGAGTCGCCAGCTTTCAAATGTTTGGAGAGGCCGTTCTCGGTATGGACGTCGAGTTCGCCGCGCAGCAGAACCCCGGCGTTGATCACCGGATGGATGTGAAGCGGGGTTTGCTCTCCCGCCGGAATAACGATTCGCAAGATTGTGATCTCCGGCTGACCAGCCGGGTAAGCCGGTAGCGGCTTGCCATCCCACGCATCGGTCGACTTGGCGAGCACCGTAACCTTGAGCGGTCCCCCATCTTCATGCGCCCAGGCAGCAATCCCCAAGCCGCCAACCAGCGCAAGCCCGAGAGCAAACAAACAGCAGCGCGAGAACCGATTCATGGGAAATCTTTCAGGAGATAGCAAGCAGGGCAGGATGACGAAGCAGGCAAGTCTAGCATCTGTGGGAAGTCCTGAGGAAATCGTTGCTGAAGGGAATCTCTGGCCCAAACCGACCTTACCCCGTCTATCGAACCAATGGGAGACAATTACTGCGTCAATCGACCATCTACTTGTTTGCCCTGCTCATTCGTGGAAGGTTCGGAAAGAGCCCGGCTGCTGGAACCTGACAGAAAGGTCGAAGCTTCGGCAAGACGGAAACCTTGCCGCGGCTGGGGGTTTTGTTTCAGCAGAATAATGCAAGTTTTTTCCAATTTCCATGAAAGAAATCTGGAAGTCGGGTTAAGTATGGGAAGAATAATGCATTTCTGATTCCGCTTTCCCGCCCATCCGACCCTCGCCCATGAACTCTAGCGATAGCCAGTTTACAGACGAAGATTTTGTTCGCCTGCTAACTACCTATCATAGCCGCATTCTGCATTACATCTGCTCGCTAGTGTCCAATCGGACCCATGCCGAGGACGTGATGCAGGAGGTGTCGATCGCGCTGTGGGAGAAGCGAGATCAATACGACCCGGATCGTAATTTTTTTGTCTGGATGCGTGCTTTCGCCAAGGTGAAAGTGTTGACGTATTATCGCCAGCAGTCTCGCGCTCCATGTCAACTGACGGAAGAGACGGTGCAAAAAATCTTCTCTCGAGTCGACTCTAACCAGCATGCAGTCGAGGATCAATTGGTCGCGCTGCGTAGTTGTCTTCAGCAACTCACAGACGAGCAGCGGCTGTTGCTGGCAAAGTTTTATGCACCGATGGCGGATGTCGAAATCATCGCCGAGGAATTCAACATTCGGCCGAGCACCGTTTACGTGAGGGTTCATCGTATTCGTAAAACGTTGCTGCAATGCGTCCACCAGAGTTTGGCCCGCCTAAGAGTTCTCGCATGAATTCCTTTCTTCCAGACAACTCGCCCGAACTCCCCCAGCTCTCTGACCAAGACTCAGACCTGATTGGACGCTGCGTCTCTGGGACTGCGACTCCCGAAGAATGGCGCGCGCTGAACGACTTGCTCGACTCAGACGAAGATGCACTCACGTACTTTGTCGCCTATACCGACTTAAACGCGTCGCTTGTCATCACCTCGCCCGATATTCATCAGCAGGCGACGGCGCCCGCGTACGCAGCTTCCTTGGATTTGCAAGGCGCGCTGCGCAAAAAAACGATGGCGACCATGCTCTACGTGGCCTGTTCTGTAATCGTTTTACTGCTGGCGTTTATCGTGCGGACCAAGTTCGCTGCGCCAGACGGCCCGATTGCTCGCATCTCATTTTCTAGCGCCAGCGACTTGCAAGTGATCGATGGAGCGCACTCCAACCGAGAGATCCTCGCAGGAGGCTCTATCTGCTTTTCGGATGGCTCTGTCGGCATTTGCTTGGCTGCCGGCGTCGATTTGGTAATTGAAGGGCCTGCCGAACTTCAGGTATTGCATCGCAACGCTTTGCGGCTTGTCTCAGGTCGATTGATCGCCGACGCCCATGGCGCTGCCGAAGCGATCTCGATCGAAGCGCAACGCTGCACGGTGAACGATCAGGGAGGTCGGTTCGGCCTAGCCTCGTTTGCCGGGCAACCTGACAGCATCGCTGTATTTCAAGGACACATGACCGTCGCCCAAAAAAAGAATGTTCAGCTCTTGCGCAAGGGGGATGCGATTCAGATCGACAATAGCGGAAAGATTTCACGGCTATCGTCGGTCGTCGCGGGGCTGTTTCCTGACGAACGCGATATTAATCGCACTTCGTATCAATCGGGGTTAATTGAATCGGTTCAGGACAACATCATTGACGACGCAGTCTATGGTTTCTATCAGGTAGCCCCCAAAGGGTTCGGCGAAGACGCGTTTGCCTATGTCGATCGGAACCATCAGTGGAACGGGATTGGACCCGAGGCGATTCCCGAGTTTCTTCAAGGCGCCGAATACGTGAAAACGATGGATCACGATCGAATCTACGATAAGGCGTTGCAAATCGATCTTACGCTACGCGCCCCGGCGAACGTCTATATTCTCTATACCGAATGCTTTGTGGTACCAGACTGGCTCCGGCGCGATTACGTTGACACCGGGTTTCGGGTCGGTCTGGACGAGGGCCCTTATTTTGATCCCCGTCTAGGAAGCGATCAGCATGCTCATACAGAACTTGGCGTGGGCCCCAATTGCAGCATCGAAAGCAACTTTTCGGTCTGGTCCCGAAGGGTCATCCAAGCCGGAACGATACGCCTAGGCGGAGTCGATTGCCGGCGAAGAGAACTGCCAGCTCCCGAATACGGAAAGCACGATGGTTCCAATATGTATGGGATCGTCGTAACGCCTCTCTAGGCGTGGGAGATTCGACGTAGTACGGCGAATCAAAAGTCGAGCAGATCAATTATTTCGGTAAAAAAGGTTTAAGTTCATGAAAGAAATACCGCTGATGGGTTAAGTAAGTCTGAAGCGGTTTTAAAGCTTGGCCTGCGACTTTTGTTCTATTACGCCGCCGTTCTTCACGATTTACAGCCCTCCTATTCAATTCTAAATGATGCTTCTCGTTGTATTCTGCGCCTGCGCGGCAAGCAGATCTCTTTTTGCCGAACAAGCATGGATCATCCTTCCCATATTCAATCATGTCTGCCGTAGGAAATCTTTCTATGAAATCAATCCGAGCCCGAGGGTTTACCCTCGTTGAGTTATTGGTGGTGATCGCAATTATCGGAGTCTTAATCGCTCTTCTGTTGCCTGCGGTGCAACAAGCTCGTGAAGCCGCACGTCGCATGCAGTGCAGCAACAATCTAAAGCAGATGGGATTAGCGCTGCAAAATTATCACGATACCAACCAGGTATTTCCGCATGGCGACGAAGGCCTATCAGGCTCGTGGGGAAGCAATTGGCGTTTACGTATTATGCCGTTTTCAGAGCAATCAGCGCTTTACGAGCGATGGCGATTTGGCAACGGGCATGGTTGGAATGGCACGACGATCGGACAAGCGAACCGAGCGCTGATTGACGGTTTTACGGTGAGTTGGGGCGAATGCCCTTCGAGCCCGTTAGAACGCTTCTTGGTCAACAGCAATAACAACCTCTTTCAATTCTCCTATTTCGGCATCTCCGGCGCCGAAAACAGTCCTGATGGAACCTTTGTTAGCAGCACGCGAAACGTCGCCGCGCCTGCCGATAACAATCCTGGCGGAGTCTACACGGCGGACGGAATGTTGCCGGTGAATGAGACGATCGGCATGCGTCATTGTACCGATGGGACATCGCACACTCTGATCGTCGGCGAGATCGCAAACCAGACTTTTAATGCGGCGCGAACATCAAAAGGCGATCGCCGCCCTGGCTACTATTGGGGTTGGCAGATGGGAGCTCCTGATGCTAGGAACCGCGCAAATACGTTCGTCTCGGCTTCCACTGTCACGCTCCGCTATTCTCCGAATGCCGATGTTTTGGACCAGGACGGGGTTGGTTCTGGCGGAGGTTGGCGACGTAACACGCCGTTAACCTCGGCTCATCCCGGCGGTGCGCTAGGCGTGTTCGTCGACGGCAGCGTGCAATTCATGCCAGACACGATTGACCTGAACGTCCTCACTTTTCTTGGCGTTCGTAACGATGGTCAAGTGACGTCCAGCCTGTAACGCAAGACACCGGAATCGGAGAAATTCGCCTCCTTTTCTCGATGTTTTGCAAGGCTGCGGACTCGTTCTTCATCCCCCATTTTGCTGAAAGGCGCAGTCGCCAATGTTGAATCGAAAGTCGCTCAAGCTCTCATCGTTCTCGGCGTTCTCGGCGTTCGTGGCGCTCGGTCTCCTGCTGACTGGCTGCAGCAATGCTGGATTTAGTGGGCCAACCGGTACTGTGAGCGGTACGTTAACCTATCAGGGCAAGCCGATTTTGCCGGGCATGATTGTGACATTCATCGCCTCCGAAGGTTTCATCGCCGCTGGAAACACAGACGCAGACGGCAACTTTACTCTGTTGTTTAAAGGATCTGAGCAAGTTCCTGTTGCGTATTACAAAATCCAAATTGCGCCTCCTCCGCGTGAAGAAGGGGCTCACTTTGATATGACGGCTTCTTCCCAAACGCCAAGAGTGCCGATTCAATTGTTCCCGCCAAAATATGGCGCCAGTTCAACGAGCGGCCTGGAGGTCGAAGTCCGCGAGGGAGAGAACCTGCCGCTGGTCATCGACTTGAAGTAAGCGTTACGTTGGTTTGACACTCCTATCCATCAGTCAAGATGCTTCTGATAAACGACGTCCTTCTGCTGCAGATAACGCTCTCGTTTCAAAAGAACGGCCACTCCTAGCCTGCCCAGTCTCCATCTTCATCCCTGCCAAACCTGGCAATTTGCTAGGCGTTGTCTCGAAATATGCGCCAACATGCCTAGGGAACTGCTAAGTCCTAAATCACAAACGCGAATTACGTCACGCTCGCTTCGCTTGAAACGAGTCCGCTATATCGTTACTTACCTGAACGACCATCCCTGAGAAGAATTTCTGATATGCACATCGATCGAAGCCGTCGGCAGACCATGTCACGGACATTTCCTAATTTACGCGATCTACTCGGACGCTATTTGACCAACTGCGCAGTGGTCCTGGGCCTGATCGTTTTGTCGCCCGGGATACTGCATGCGAAGACGTCGGAGACGGTCCACATCGTGCTGAGTGACGAAATTTCGAAGCCCGTCGAACATGCCTGTCGAGCGCTGAAAACGGTCCTTCAGGACCAATGCGCAGCGGTCGAAGTTGGCGCAGAGTGCGATCTTAACGCTGACGTAAATTTGATTATCGGCATTCCCGGCAATAGCGGACTGATTGACCAATTGCTCAATGAGCAACAACTTTCTGTTCCCGATGACGCCGAGTCGCTGTTGGTCGCCAAAAGTTTGAAAGCCAACGGAACTCATGTCCTGATCGCTGGTCGTGATCCCCGCGGGACTGCCTATGCCGTTTGGGAGATCACCGAGGCAATCCGCTTGACGCATGATCTGACCTCGATATGTGACGCCATCCAGGACTGCCGAGAATCCCCCTACCTGAAGGTTCGGAGCGTTACGAAGCAACTCTTCAACCAAGATGTCGAGCGTGACTGGTACGAGAGTGAAGAGTACTGGCATTGGTACTTTAGCATGCTCGCCAAAAATCGCATCAACAACTACTCGCTCACGTTCGGCCACAATACCAACTACATGATTCCTCCGTATGCGTGGATGCTTCAAGTATCTGAATATCCGGACGTACTAGTCGCCGGGATGACGAACGAAGATCGAGACCAATACTTGCAACGCTTCCGACGCATTACCGAGATCGCGCACGAACACGGTGTCGATTTTACCTTAGGCCTGTGGACTCAATTACCGGTCGTTGAAGTCCGCGAAGGGCTGGACTTTGGCGAATCGCCGGTGATCAATCTCCCTGAAGGAACAGCCCGGGCCAAATACTGTGCGAAAGGGCTAGAGCAACTGCTGAAACTATGTCCGGCAATCGACGGCGTTCAATTACGGATGAATCTAGAAAGCGGGATTCCGCACGAACAGCAAGAGCAATATTACCAAATGCTCTTTGAAGGGATCGCCGCATGCGGTCGTCCCGTTAAGCTGGACTTGCGCTACAAAAGTCTTAGCCAGCAAACGATCAATCTGGCGCGAGAAGCAGGTTTGGAAGTCAACGTTTCGACAAAGCATTGGTGCGAGCACATGGGGCTTCCCTACAATCCGGCTTCGCAAGACATCGCCTACTCGGCCAGTCGTTATGGGTTCGGCAGCATGCTGCACCACGATCGCAACTACAGCGTCACTTACCGACTATGGAACGTGGGAACCTCGCGGATTTTGCTCTGGGGAGATCCGGGCTATGCGTCGCGTTTTGCACAAAGTTGTACCTTAGGGGGCGGAGAAGGATTCGAGGTATTCGTTCCCCTTTCCAATCAAGGCTATGGCAACGCGCCAGGCGCATGGCGTGTTCTCGCGCATAAATCGCTCGAGCACTATCGTTGGGAGCAGCAGCGTTACTGGGGCTTTTATATCGCATTTGGGCGATTCGGATACAATCCAGATACTTCGCGCGAGGTTTGGTCGCGTGAGTTCGCCCACCGCTTTGGCGAAGCAGGCGTTCATGTTGAGAAAGCCATGCAAGCGTCGAGCCAAGTACTTCCTTTGATTACCGCGACGACGCAGTTCAGTGCGAACAATTGGCGTTTCTGGCCAGAAATGATGACCTGTATGCACGTTGACGCCTATCGTGCGATACAGCCTAGCGACTACGCGCAATTTTACGCGATCGCACCTTATGCAAGTCGTCAACAATGGCGTTCTGAAGACTGGGCTTCCAAGCATTCGGCTTACGTAGAGGATGCCATCCAAGGCAAGCTGAACGCCAAATGGACGCCGATTCAGGTTAGTCAGTATCTCACTCAACTTGCCGAGGAAACAGATGCAGCGCTCGTCGCCGCAGCAAAGCTTCTCAATAGCGATGGTGGAATGGCCAAAGAGTATCATGCGACGCAGATCGATCTGAAAGTCGTCGCCTTGCTGGCGCGCTACCACGCCGAAAAGAAGATGGCTGCGGTTCAGCTCGAATTCTTCCGCATAACCAAAGATAAGCTTCGCTTAAAACTTGCCTGGCGGCATATCCAGGCTACTCAGCATCATTGGCGAAAAATCGTCGACCTCACCTGCGATCATTACTACGATGACATGGTGCTTGGGTTTTCCAAAGAGCACAATTCGGATTTCGCCAGCCGATTGCAAGAACATATCGGTCATTGGCAAGATCGACTGCCGGACGTCCAGACAGATCTCGATTTCGTGGCGCATCTGATGGATCAAAACGGGATCAGCGATCGAGAACTCACGGTCGAAGAAACGCAAGCGATGAAACGCTATCCCGGCGAAAAACCGTTTGATTCGCGAATCTCGATCACGCACCAGCGCATCCAATCCACCTTGCCAGGCCAAGCAGTTTTTATGGAGGTTCGCGTGGCGAGCAATCATCCCGTTACGACCGTTTCCGTCTATTATCGCCCGCTCAGACAAACTGCTTCGTGGAAACGAATCGGCATGACGGAGGAGGGGAAAGATGGAATTTATCGAGCGAGGATCCCAGCAGACGGAATTGAGCCCAAGTTCGACTTGCAATACTACATCGAAGTCCTCGATGCGGAAGGAGGCTCGCTTTGGCCTAATTGGCAGCACGAAACTCCGTATGTCGTCGTGCCGGTGATTTCTCCCTAGCACCGGCGCCATGGCCACGCAAAGCCGTAGTGATGGCGTCTGTGTCCCGAAAACGACCCGCGTCCCCTTATTAATCACGCTTTAGATTTTTTGGTGCGGCTCCATGTTCGCAGTATTAAGCTTGGAAGAGCGGGACGCTATCTGAAATATTTGGTGTGATGTTTTTTTTGCAGGGCGTAAGACATGCTCTTTCCGCGAAGACGCGGTAAGAGCATGGCGCCGGGCTTGTGGACAGACCGTCTTCTTGGATGGAACAATTCCAGCGGGAGGGCTGCCGGGTGCCACGCAAATTTAAGAGAGTTTCGCCACGGCAACTTCGCCGCCCCGACCGCAACGAACCGCGACAAGTCAAGCGAAGACCAAAAGCGTATAAAATAATGCAAACGCCCCGAAATCGTTACGCAACAGCGGCTTAGAGTGAAGCTCGTGCCATTCAGTCCTGACACCTTTTCTAATCCCATCTTTTCTAATCCAAGGTGCTGTAGTGTACCTTGCTCCCCAAGAACGAATTACATGGCTGCAAAACCCGTCGTTCCGTCAAGCCTTGAGGAACATACAAACCAATACTCGTGTAATGATCCGTTTTGTTCCTGTGCCTGGATTTAAAAGCCGGAGGTAGTCTTGGCCCTTAATGTGCACATGCTAATCCACCTTTCCGCCCCTCTGCCTGGCGACATGATTCAACTACTGCGCCGTGATTTGTGCGCGCGATTTGGCAACGACTGTTTTGTGGCAGGTGAGGATACCATCGATGAGCGTTTTACGCCTCTCGCCATTGTGGATTCGATTGCGGACATAAGCGATCTCCTACCTAATACCGGTCAGTGGCTGGAAATGAATTTAGCCCTTCGCTACTTCGGCCAAGGTTATAAGAAAGGAGACATCCACCGCATATTGGCAATTGCACAGTGGATTGAACTACATATTCCTGGAGCCTGTATCTGGTATGGAAATGACTCTGACGAAATCACTTTAAGGAGAATGGACGAGGCTTATCGCCGGGAATTGCTCGCGTTGACCTAGGCGAAGAAAAGGGGGCGGTGAAGAAAAGGTGTCAGGACGAATGGCAGGAGCTTAAAGCCTCCGCCCCAGCATCCGGCAACGGGCGAAAGTTGCTAACGCAAGGTCTTGCGATAGCATGCCGTGGGCTTTGCAACTTAGCGAGCTAATTTGAAAAGACGGCGGAGCTTCGCTGAGTTGGTGGTGTAACAATCGCCGCTTCAGGAGGCCCCGCGGCGCCCGATCAGTTTAACGCTTCACCGCAGGAAGTACAAAGCAAGTTCCGTAACGTTTCGATCTTCGTCAGCGAGTTGCTGCTGCCCAGCGGCGTTGTCGCCGCGATCTGTCAAGAGATCGGCTTCTCGTTTCGTCAGCGCATCGATTTGCCGATCGTCGTTGTGTGGATGTTCGTGATGCAGGTCCTGTCAGCCGATCCTATGGCAAGCGGAGTTGCATATCCGGAGCTTGAAAACGCAAATGCAAATGGATCACCTCCGCTGCAAAAGCCCGGCGATGGTTCAGAAGGAACTCCACTGCCACATGATTAGCTACAATCTGGTGCGGGCCGCGATGCTGGCGACGGCGCTGAAGTTTCGCCTGCCTCCCTGGCGACTCAGCTTTACCGGCGCGCTGCAAGCGATCGAAGAGTTCGCCGCCGTGCTCCGCTGGAACACGAAGCAACAAGAGTTCCAGCGGGAAAACGTTCTGCAAACGATCCGCTAACTGGAAGTCGGCGCCCGGCCCGACCGCAACGAAGCGCGAGAAATCAAGCGAAGACCGAAAGCGTATAAACTAATGCAAACGCCCCGAAATCGTTACGCAACAGCGGCTTAGAGTTAAGCTCGTGCCATTCGTGTCCTGGCGCCTTTTATTGACTGGAGGATGTTGCATGTTTCGAAATAAAATAGGCATTGCACTATTGTCCATACATGTTGCAAGTGTCGTAGGATCTGCCTTGAAGTTTCAGCCGGCAAGTTTTCTGCTTGGAATTCAAGTTTTTTGGTTCGGAATCATCGTTGGAAGAATTGGATGCCAGGGTGCAGGCAAGGCTTTTTTTGCTGTTGCTGTTAGCATGTATTTCGCGGCGATTATCTGGCTTTTCTGTGATGTGAGTATTCAAACAGCATTGTTGTTTGCATACTGCGCAGTGTCATTGACGGCTGTTCTTTCAAAGGTGTTCCATGGCGTGTGTGATCCTCAATTCGGAAGGAGTCTGAGGTTTACCGTTTTGGACATATTGTTTTTCACGGCGCTTGCTGCGGGGTGGCTTGTTAGCCTGTTGGCTCTGAAACCGGCGATTATTGTCGATGAAGACTCGATCGGGTATGTTACTTCGCGGTTGCCGAAATTTGTTGATCTCGTATCTTCCGCAGCGTTGTCGGCCCTAATAGCGAGCTGGCTCTGTTTGGGGCAGCGAAGCGACTCTTTCCGTGCTCGTCGTGCATCAGGCCTTGCTCTGTTGGGGATATTCATTCCCGTGCTTTATCCCGCAGCTTGGACGTTATGCGTAGAGTGGACGACCTTTGAAAGCTTTTTAGAGAATCTTGGAAGGTCATATGTATATTTTTTCATATTTTCGACGCTGGTTGGTGCGATGGCGTGGATGTCGGAGTCGTTAGCTGCCAATGACTAGCGGAGAAAAAGAGAGGGAAATCAAAGGGCCGTCCTGTGCAAAAAGTAGGATCGGAGAAGAGGAAGCCCGATGAGGCCTTCCTTACCCTATCGCGAAAAAATAGCAGTTGGTCACTGCCATCCAACCGTCCCCTTTTCTCTGCTTGCAGCTCTTTTCATTTTCCCCGTCGCTTATTTTCGACGGGACAGGACCGACTACTTCCGATTTGAGATCCACTCTTGGTCCGCTTCGCACAGTTTCTCTCGCAGGACCAGAATCGCACTTCCATCTTCTTTGATCAGTTTGACGTTATCGCCGATTACACTGCGGAAGGTTGCGACCAGCGAGAACTTGCCGCTGGCGTCGCGCCATTCTCTGGTGTTCTGTTCTTTGACTAGTTTTGCTTGATCCGCTTGGTAGAGGGACTCGCAATGTTTTTGCAGCCTATGTAGATGACGACCGAAGTGGAACAAATCGCTTTGCTGGCGGACCAAGCCCATCTGCACGGGATAGTTTGCGAATTCCATTACCTTGTTGGTCGCCCCACGCGAGGTTGTGTATTGCCGGGGCCCTTTCATGCGCCAGAGGGTTTCGGTGAAGTAACCTGGTGGCAAGAGCATATCGTCGGTCAGGCGCGAAGTGTTGACGCCAGAGATCCACGCTAGCTCTGCTTCCCCGCCGCTGTACCGCAGGAAGACTAATAAGTTTTGCCCGTCGACTACCTGTAGCACATCGCCCACGCAATTGATTCGGCCGATTTCGCCATCGTAGGCCACATTCTTGAAATACGGCTTGTTAACCAATTCCTCTAACATACTGCGGGCATAGACTCGCACCCCATCTTGTTCTTCCAGTTCCTTGGTGCTTAAGTCTTCTTGATCGCGTCGCGTTTTTTTGGGGCGACGTTGATCGCCGCGAGAGTCGTCTTCAGGCTTGAGGTTGCCGGTTTTTAGTCTTCGCGAGAATTCGCGGAAAGAGGCTTCCCAATCTCGATAAGAGACTTCTAAATAGTATCGGACGCCGGGATCGAGCTTTCGGTGGTCCGCTTCTGCCGCGACCAGTTTCCATAAGGTTCGATAGGCGGTGTCGGCATCACTTTCCGTCGCGATCGCAGTTGTCTCTGGAGCGCTAAGCAGCTGGTAATCGAGGTCTTGAGCGCGCGCGACAGCGGAAGACAGAAAGAGGAGGATGAAGATAAAAAGCCGCATTGCTGAGTCTCTTTGGCGGGTGGGAAGGAATCCCCATTATTGATGGATTAACACTGGCCTGTAAAGTGTAAATATCTCTGGGGGGAAGTGGGGTCCGCCGTGGGATGAAGCAGGCGTAATAAGGATGAGTGAGGATGAAGATTCTTGGATTGTGGAAGTGCAAAGCAGTTGATATCCCGTCCTTGGTCAGGGTGTTGAAGCTTATCCGCCTGCAGGCCAGGGGGCTGTGTTCTTCTCGCGAAGACGCGGTAATCGCCCAGGCGTCCGGGCCGCAGATTTAGAGTTCTGGGAGATCGACTTCGATTTGGTCGTCGATGATTCTTACTACGAAGGTCTGCAGATCGTAGCGTGGTTTGTTTTCGTCGAGATAGCGGCCGTCGCAGATGCGGAAGCGCCATTGGTGGATGAGACAGGTGACGACGCCGTTGCAGACTTCGCCGCGGGTGAGCAGGGCGCCTGAGTGGGGGCAATGCGCGTCGACGGCGTAGACTTGGCCGTCGACTTCAAACAGGCCGATCCACTGTTCGCCGACGACTCGGAAGAGAACTCCTGTTTGCAGGAGTTCGTCGAGACGAGCGAGTGGCCGGAACATGAGGTTGGCTAGGTGGTGCTATTTAATCGTTCGAGAAGAAACAGAACATGGAGCACACGGATAAATCACGGAATTACACAGTAGGAACCAAATCGAAAACTGGGCAATAGCCAACATCGCCAGCGAGGGAATGCGGAGGGCTACTTCGATCCGAGTTAGCATCGCCAAGCGGATTCCCTCGCTGGCGCTGCGGGCTAGTGTTTAGGTGGTTTGAAGTAGAAAGGTATTTGGTTGGCTAGGTGGTGCTCGCAGCGGCTTGCGATAGTTGGGCGTGGGCTTCACGCAGCAGTTCGACTGTTTCGTCCCAGCCGATGCAGGCGTCGGTAATCGAAACGCCGTAGGTGAGCGCCGAGGGCTCGGAGCCTAGTTTTTGGTTGCCGGGGCTGATGTTGCTTTCGAGCATCATGCCGATGATCGCGCGATTGCCTTCGATCCGCTGCGATAGAACATCGCGCCAGACGTTCTTTTGCTGGGTGTGATCTTTGTTCGAGTTGGCGTGACTGCAATCGACCAGCAGATTGGAATGCAGATTCGATTTTTCTAGCTGGGCGATCGCGTCCTTAATATCTTCGCGCGAGTAGTTAGGGCCTGAGCGGCCGCCGCGGAGAATCAGGTGACCCCAGGGATTGCCGTTGGAGTGGACGACGCAGGTGGCGCCTTCGGCGTCGATCCCCAAAAAGCTGTGGGGGCTGCCGGCCGAGGTCATCGCGTCGAGCGCGATTTGCAGCGAACCGTCGGTCCCGTTCTTGTAGCCCACCGGCATGGATAGGCCGCTCGCCATTTGGCGATGGGTGGGGGATTCGGTGGTGCGGGCTCCGATCGAGGCCAGCGAGATCAGATCAGCAATGTATTGCGGCGAGATCGGCTCGAGCGCTTCGGTCGCGGCCGGTAGACCGAGTTCGGCGATGTCGACCAGCAGTTGCCGGCCAATGCGAAAACCGGCGCCGATGTCGAAGGTGTCGTTGAGGTGAGGATCGTTGATTAGACCCTTCCAGCCGACGGTGGTGCGAGGTTTCTCGAAATAGACCCGCATGACAACAAACAGACGATCGCTGACTTCGTCGGCCAGTTTCTTTAAACGGCGCGCGTAGTCGAGCGCCATCGCCGGATCATGGATCGAGCAGGGACCGACCACCGCCAACATGCGATCATCTTCGCCAGAAAGGATGCGCTTGATATGCTCGCGCGATTCAAAGACGAAATCTTGCATCTCTTCGGCGACGGCGATGTCTTGCTTGATTTCGCGGGGCGAAACCAGCTTTTCAAGGCTGCGGACGTTGACGTTGTCGGTCTGGTGCATGGCAAGTGGGCTGTTTTTCACGGCGAGATCGGTTCGTCACGAGAGAAATCAAAGTGGCGCGGAAATCAAAGTTGCAAGTAGCTTATTTTCGCACGGATCGTGCTAAACCTCTAGGCCCGGCGGCCGTTATCAGCCCAAAAATAGGGGCAAACGACCATCTTGGGAGTGGGGGGCGGCGAGGATTAGTGGGGTTCTAGGGATCTTGTTCGCCTGAAATGGTGAAATCCCGTGTCGCGCGATAGCCGCTGACGCGTCGCGCCGCGATACTGACTTCGTTGATTTCAGCATTGGCCGGATCAAACGGTAGCCCGCTGCGACGCAAAAACGCGGTGACCGGCAGCGAAAGTTCCTTCCCCTGGGGGAGGGCTTGTTTGTAGTAGTGGTAGAAAACGCCGTTTAAAGTCACACTCAGATTGGACCAGTCGCTGTCATCGCGGTTGATGACGACGATCTGAGGAGGATTGACGTCGCGGACAATTTGGATGCCGACCGCCAGGGGTGCGCTCGAAGTTGCCGGCAACGTCACGTATAACAGGCCGACAATCAGCAGCGGCATCGCCGCCAAAATCGCGAGCGTTATCAACAGGCCGCGGCGGCTGAGGCGGGGAAGGTCTGGTCTAGAATCTGCGACTTCGTCTTGGGTCATTTGTTTACTTTTCTCGATAGTCGGCGTATGTCACCGCTTATTGCTCCCCCGCTTACCTCTGCTGCTGCCGGCGATCGGATGTCGATCAATGCGGCGTGGCTTATCAAGTTGCGGTGGGTCGCTGTGTTCGGGCAGTTGATCACCATTGTGGTGGTCGGAGCGTTGCTGCACATTTCGATTCGCTGGGGCGTCTTGTTCGCCGCGGTCGCGGTGACCGCAGGTAGCAATATATTGCTGACGTTGTTTTATCGCCGGTTGCGGAGCGCCTTGGATAGCGGCCGCCGGTGGGAAAAAGTGTTATTGGGGGTCATGCTGCTTGATTTGTTCTCGTTGACCGCATTGCTGTATTTTACCGGCGGCATGACCAATCCGTTTTGCATTTTCTATATGGTCAATCTTACGCTGGCGGCGATCGTTCTCCCAGGTCGCAGCGTCTGGGGGTTGGCGGCGTTTACCGCGGTTTCGATGGCTTTTTTGTTTTATGACCATGTCAACGTCTCGATTTTGACGCAGCCAGAGCGGTTGAAAACGCTGCGGACGCTGGATTCGATCCCGATGGGGCAAACCGGCATGTATGTCGCGTTTGTGACCTGTATTTTTGTGATTGTCTACTTTACGACGCGCCTGACCGACGAAGTCCGTCGCCGCGACGCAGAGCTGCGGCGGGCCGAAATGCAGCGTGCCCGCAGCGAGAAACTAGAGGCTTTGGGGACTTTGGCCGCTGGGGCTGCGCATGAACTTTCGACCCCTTTGGCGACGATCGCCGTGGTGGCGAAAGAAGTGCAGCGAGAATTGGCCGGCATGGCGGTTTCGGATGATTTGAAGGCCGATATGGCGCTAATCCGGACCGAACTAGATCGCTGCCGCCACATTTTGGATCAAATGTCGGCCGATGCTGGTCAGGCGACCGGCGAGCAGTTAATTGAGTGCACTGCGATGCAATTGGCCGAAGAAATCCGCAGTTTGTTAGAGGCGCGGTTGGTCGACCGACTGCGGATTTCTGACCGTTCAGATAACGCAATCGTGCGAGTGCCGCAACATTTGTTGGCGCAATCGCTGCGGGGGCTGATTAAAAATGCCTTTGATGCGTCGCCGCAGGGGAGTGAGGTGGTTGTATTGCTAGAGCGGACCCCCCAGCACCTGGTGATGACGATTCAGGACGTGGGGCCGGGGATGTCGCCAGAGGTTTTGGCGCGGATTGGGGAGCCCTTTTTTACGACCAAAGATCCAGGCTCTGGAACGGGGCTGGGGATTTTTTTGGCGAAAAATGTGATTGAGCGCATCGACGGGACGCTGCAGATCGAATCGAGCTCGAACCAGGGGACGGTGGTCGTAGTTCACCTGATCCGCAAACGTGAGCCGTGGGAAGCGGCGGCTGGCAAATAGGAGCGGTGAATTGTCTGGGGGTCGAATGGCCAAGTCATGGTGATCCCCTTATATTGCTGACTGCTTTCACCATCGCAGCAGGACGACCATGACTCGACCCACGCTATTGCTCGTCGATGATGACGATACGTTGCGCAATCGACTGACACGCGCGTTTTCGGCTCGTGGCTATGACGTTTATGCGGCGGCCAACTACGAAGAAGCGATCAGTCAGGCGGCGGAGGCGAAGCCTGAGCGTGCTGTGCTAGATCTGAAAATGCCGGGTCGCTCGGGGTTGGACCTGCTGCGCGATCTTCGAGAGGTTTCGCCCACCACCAAGGCGGTGCTGCTGACCGGCTACGGAAGTATTTCGAATGCGGTGGAAGCGATTCGGCTTGGTGCGGTGAATTATGTGACAAAGCCGGCGGACGCCGATGAAATTTTGGCCGCCTTTGAAGAGAAGGCTGCCGAAGACCCGGCTACCACAGGAATTGATTATCATCCACAATCGTTAGCCGAAGCCGAATGGGAGCATATCCATCGGGTGCTGGACGATTGCGGCGGCAATCTCTCGGAGGCAGCTCGCCTGTTGGGGATTCCGCGGCGAACCTTGCAGCGAAAATTGAAAAAATTAGCGCCCTGAGTTTGGGCAAATGGGATAGGGCTGGAAAGCTCCCCCCAGAGTAGTGCGACTCTTTGACGCGTCGCAGAAAGTTGTGTGGTTTCGGTAACATCAAATCTTTAAACGGGGTCATTCGGCCGCCGAAGAGCGGGGTCAGAGGGTGTTTTGCGGCTTTTTATAAGCCGATATTCATTTTAGGACTTGGCGCTAGATAGTCTCGCCGGTGAGACTTTCGATTGTCGTGCTCAATAAAGACCAGCCGTCCCTAGGACGAATTGCAGTCATGGACCGCTTCCTATTTCCACGTTGGGTAAACCGTTTTGTGCCGCTTGCTGGCGCCGGTTTTGTTGCGTTCGCTGTGTATAGCGGCGTAGTCTTCGTCTTTGCGACGGCCCCTGAAACGATCAACGTCGGGCACGCCCCGATTCAGCCGGTTCCGTTCAGTCATCGGCTGCACGCCGGTCGATTGAAGATGGATTGCCGCTATTGCCATAATACGGTGGATAAAGCGGCTCAGGCTGCTGTGCCGCCGACGGCGACTTGCGGCAATTGTCATAGCCCGGCCGGTGCGGATGGAACTTCTAAGTACGCCGCGCTGTTTGTGAAAAGCCCTCAGCTAGAGCCGGTGCACGAAAGCTTGGCGACCGGCGAATCGGTCGATTGGCAGCGCGTGCATGACCTGCCCGACTTTGTCTACTTCGATCACAGTGCACACGTGACACGCGGCGTTTCGTGCGTTAGTTGTCACGGTCGGGTCGACACGATGGACGTGGTCACCCAGGTCAAGCCGCTCACGATGGCCTTTTGTCTTGATTGCCATCGCAGCCCCGATGCACACATCCGTCCGCTGGACGAAGTGACGAACCTAGCGTGGCAAGCGCCTGGTTCGGAAAAGGACCCTCACGCCGCGGCGCTGTTAGGCGCTGAGGTCCGCAAAGAAAACGGTATCAATCCTTCCACGAACTGTTCGACGTGTCATCGATGAAGTCCGACTCGCAAAAAAACTATTGGCGCAGCCTCGACGAGCTCGAAAATACGCCCGAGTTCGAGCAGTTCCTGCACCGTGAATTTCCGGTGGCCGCCTCGGAGTTTCCCGAAGGGGTCTCACGGCGTCGCTGGATGCAGCTGATGGGGGCATCCCTATCGCTGGGCGTTGGCGCCACGGGGTGTGATGTGCCGACCGCGCTGCGGTTGCCGGAAGAGACGATCGCCCCTTTTGCGGTTCGTCCCGAGCATCGTATTCCCGGCAAGACCGAGCGTTTCGCCAGCACGCTGGAGATCGCCGGTTCGGTTCGCCCGGTGGTTGTAACCAGCTACGACGGTCGTCCCATCAAAGTGGACGGCAATGCTGAGCACCCAGAAGGCTACGGTTCGGATCAATATATCCAAGGGTGCGTCCTGGAAGTCTATGATCCCGATCGTTTGCGTGGTCTGACCGAAATCAACGGCAGCGAGAAGTTCGATCGTTCGTGGGACGAATTCGAAATCTCGTGGAAGCAGACCGCCGAAGAGCTAGGCGCCGGCGGCAAGCTGGCATTGCTGACTCAGGCGTCGGCCTCGCCCAGTTATCATGACTCGCTGAGCAAACTGCGGGAACGATTTCCGCAAGCGAAGCTCTATCAGTATGACTCGATCACTCGCAGCAACGAAGCGGCAGGTATTCAAGCGGCGTTTGGTCAGGCTGTCACCCCCAAATATTTTCTCGAAAAAGCGGATGTAATCGTCGTTATCGACGAAGACTTCTTCGGCATGCATCCCTCGGGGCAACGCAACTCGCGAGAGTTTGCCGCCCGTCGGGCGCCGGAAGAAGGCGAGATGAATCGCTTGTACGTGATCGAGAGTCAGTTTACGACGGCCGGCTTGGCGGCCGATCATCGCGTGGCGGTTCCGGCTTCGCGAATCGCCAGCTTTGTGGCGGATCTTTCTGCTCGCATGGCAGGAGGCGAAGTTGCTGAACCTGCCGAAGACGCCGAGCGACAAGAGAAGTTTATTATCGCGCTGGTCGACGACCTGAAGAAGCATCAGGGCAAAGCGGTTATCGCGGTCGGCCCGCGTCAGTCGGCCGAAGTTCATGCCGCCGTCTGGAAGCTGAATCAACAGATTGGCGCGATTGGCGCCACGGTAGAGCTGATCGACGCCGCGTTGCCGACCTCTGGCAATGTTGGAACGCTGGAAGAATTAACCACGCAGCTGAACGGCGGATCGATCGACACGATCATCGTCATGAGCGGCAATCCGGCTTATGATGCTCCGGCGAACATCGCTTTTACAGAAGCTTTTAAGAAAGCCAAACGGCGGCTCTTTTTTGGCTACTACAACAACGAAACATCTATCGATGCGACTTGGGTGTTGCCTGAGGCGCACGGGCTCGAATCGTGGGGCGATTATGTCGCCGTCGATGGCAGCTACTGCTTGGCGCAACCGCTGATCGAAACGATCTTCAACAAAGGCCGCTCGAAGAGCGAGTTTGTCGCGTTGTTGGCTGGCTCGGAAGAGCGAGACGGGCGAACCATTGTTCGCCGTGTCGCCAAAGATCGAGTCGGTTATGCGACCGAATCGGTTTGGAAGAAGATGGTGCACGACGGTTTTGCGGACGGTGTCGCCGGCCAGGCTCAAAGCGTGCAATTGGCCGACAATATCGCCGAACTGTCGGCTGACAAGGATGCGTGGAAGCAGCGTCCTGCCAAAGACGAAGTCGAGCTGGTCTTTACGCCGGGAACATCGACATACGATGGCCGCTTCGCCAACAATGGTTGGTTGCAAGAACTGCCTGACACGTTGACCAAGTTGACTTGGGACAACGCGTTGTTGGTCAATCCGACAACGGCCGAGCTGCTGGGTCTGAACCAGGGAATCTTGGCGACGATCACCGCCGGCGGCGCGTCGATCGACGCGCCGGTCTACCTGATGCCGGGCTTGGCGCTGGGGACGATCTCGTTGGCGCTGGGTTACGGCCGCACAAACGCTGGCAAAGTTGGCGGTGAGGTTGCGGTCGGCATTGATCCGGTGGGGGTGGATGCAGGCAAACTGCGACGCTCCGATGCGATGAGCGTGGTGAGCGGCGTGCAAGTGAAGTCGACCGGCAGAAAATATTTGCTGGCGACCACGCAAGACCATCATGCGATCGACAAAATCGGGCTGAAAGAAATCGCTCGCCGCATTCCAACGCTGGTTCGCGAAGGGACCCTTGAAGAGTTCAAGCATCATCCTGATTTTGCTCGCCATGTGGTCCATCATCCGCCGCTGGAGTCGCTGTGGACCGAAGTGTCGTACGAAGGGCACGCTTGGGGGATGTCGATCGACTTGACGAAGTGTCTTGGCTGTAACGCATGCGTCGTCGCGTGCCAGGCCGAGAACAATGTCCCGATCGTCGGTAAAGATCAAGTCTCGCGGGGACGTGAGATGCATTGGTTGCGGATCGATCGCTACTTTGCGGGTGATCCTGAAGATCCGGTCGCTGTGACGCAGCCGGTGACCTGTCACCACTGCGAGAATGCCCCGTGCGAACAGGTTTGTCCGGTCGCCGCCACGTTGCATAGCGACGAAGGCTTGAACGATATGGTTTACAATCGCTGTATTGGTACGCGATATTGCGGCAACAACTGTCCTTACAAAGTGCGTCGGTTCAACTTCTTGGATTACCGCGCCAGCGACTATCGCTTTGAAAAAGAGAATCGCCAACTGGCGGAACTGGTCTTCAATCCAGAAGTCACCGTTCGTAATCGCGGCGTGATGGAAAAGTGCACCTACTGCGTGCAGCGAATCCAGAACACCAAGATCGACGCTCGCCGCGATCGCCGCGCGATCGGCTCGAACGAAATCAAAGTGGCTTGCCAAGAGGCTTGTTCGACCGGCGCCATTCAATTTGGCGACTTGAACAATCCAGAAAACAACGCCGCCAAAAATCATGCGAATCCGCGTGCCTATGCGATGCTCGCTGAGTTGAACATCAAGCCGCGCACCAAGTATCTGGCTCGAATCCGCAATCCTCATCCCTGGTTAGCCGATCCCTTTGTGGAGCTTGAGCATATCCCAGGTCATGAAGGAGAGTTGGAGCCGACCAGCACCAGCGCACACTCGCATGACCACGATCATGACCACGACTAAAAGCTGCCGCTGCGACGGAAACCAAAGCCGCCCAATAGCTAAACCTTTCCCTAGCTAAAACCCTGTAGTCCACGCGAAGAAACATGGCCACAGTAGACGAAGTCGCCGACATTACGCTGGAAACCCCAGGCAAGCGTGCACCGCTTGTGACGGGCGGACTCTCTTTCGGTTCCATTACCGAAATTGTCGCCGGCGTACCGGAGCAAGAGAAACCGCCGCTCGCTTGGTATATCGGATTTACCGTTTCCGTAGCGGCGATGGGAATGCTGTTTGCGCTGATCGGCTATCTTTTGCTCACAGGCGTCGGCGTCTGGGGTAACAATGTGCCGGTCTATTGGGGTTGGCCGATCGTCAACTTTGTGTTTTGGGTCGGTATTGGTCACGCCGGAACGTTGATTTCGGCCATTCTCTGCATCTTCCGCCAAAACTGGCGAACCAGCATCAATCGCTTCGCCGAAGCGATGACGATCTTCGCCGTGGTCTGTGCCGGTATTTTCCCTGGCGTTCACATTGGTCGCGTGTGGGTCTTTTATTGGCTCTTTCCGTACCCAAGCTTGTATCTCAACATGTGGCCGAACTTCCGCAGCCCGCTGCTGTGGGACGTGTTCGCCGTGTCAACCTATGCAACAGTGTCGATCTTGTTTTGGTACATGGGGATGATCCCCGACTTAGCGACATTACGAGATCGGACGAAATCACGCATCCATCAGATTGGTTACAGCATTGCGGCGCTGGGTTGGACCGGTTCGGCTCGGCAATGGTCACGCTACGAGAAGGCTTATATCTTGCTGGCCGCTTTGGCCGCTCCGCTGGTGCTTTCGGTGCATACGATCGTTAGTTTCGACTTTGCTGTTTCGCAATTGCCGGGTTGGCATACCACGATCTTCCCGCCGTACTTCGTCGCTGGCGCCGTGTTCAGTGGTTTCGCGATGGTGATTACATTGATGGTGCCGGCTCGCGAGTGGTTTGGTCTGAAGGATTTGGTCACCACGCGGCACTTAGAGAACATCTGTAAGATCTTGCTGGTCACCGGCTCGATGGTGGGCTACGCCTATGCGATGGAATTTTTCATGGCTTGGTATAGCGGCGTGCCGAATGAACAGTTCACGTTCCTCAACCGTGCGTTTGGTCCCTACTATTGGGCCTATTGGACGATGGTGTCGTGCAACGTGATCGTGCCGCAGATCTTCTGGTTTAAGAAGTGTCGCACAACGCCGTGGATCATGTTTGTCGCTAGTATTTTTGTGAATATCGGCATGTGGTTCGAGCGTTTTGTGATTACGGTCACGTCTCTGTCTCGCGACTTCTTGCCGTCAAGCTGGGGTTACTTCAGTCCGACTTGGGTCGACATTGGCATGCTTGTCGGCAGTTTCGGTTTGTTCTTCACGCTGTTCCTGTTGTTCCTTCGATTTTTGCCGATGGTCGCAATGGCCGAAGTCAAAAGCGTCATGCCGCACGGCGAACACGATCCCATAGCTCAGGCCGATCATGTCTAAGAACAAAGACAAAAACCATCCTCAAACGCCTGGCCTGTTGGTCGAGTTTGACGACACGGACGTATTGCTCCAAGCCTGCGAAGCGGTTCGCGACGCGGGGCTGACCAAGACCGATGCGCACGTGCCGTTTCCGGTGCACGGAATCGACGAAGCGCTCGGCATCCCCAAAACGATCCTGCCGTGGATTGTGTTGACGATGGGGATCATCGGCGGTTGCACCGGTTTGGGAATGCAATACTACATGAACGCGACCGTGCAACCCGGCGCGCTCTTCTCGGGCTATCCTTATCTGATTTCAGGTAAGCCGACCTTCAGCTTGCCGGCGAACATACCGGTTACGTTTGAGCTCACCATTTTGTTAGCGGCGTTTGGTGCGTTCTTTGGCATGCTGATCCTGAATCAGTTGCCGACGTTCTCGAATCCGCTGTTTCGGCATCGCAATTTTGCTCGCGCCACCAATGATCGCTTCTTCTTAGCGATCGATGGGTCGGATCCGAAATTCAAATTGAACAAGCATCGTGAGATGCTCGAAAAATTCTCGCCGCTGGCGATCGATGAGATCGAACCCGATCCATCGAGCAACCAGATCCCGACGATTTTCAAATACGTCGCAATCGTGGGACTATCGGCGCTGACGATTCCGCCTGCGATGATTTGGAACGCGCGCAACACGACCTCGCCTTATCCCCGCATCCATCCAATCCAAGACATGGACGATCAGTGGAAGGGTAAGACGCAAACTACTTCGCCGGTCTTCGCCGATAATCGCGTCATGCGACCACGCGTGCCGGGCTCGGTCGCTCGCGGAGAATGGCAACCGCTCGATTATCTGACCGGGATTATCCCGTCCGAGGAGGAAACTTCCGAGGTCGCGCTGTTTCAGGATGCAGAAGCCGAAACTCCGGCTGCTGACCCGATGCCGGCGGAAGATAAACCAGCGGATGAAAAACCGGCAGGCGAAGAGCCAGCAGCCGAGCAACCTGCGGGCGCTCAGCCAGGCGACCCGGTCGCTGCCGATCCTGCGGCCGAAGAGAAACCGCCTGAGCCTGATTGGGTGACGATTTTTCCTGAATCGCTCGAGATCAACTCGCAGTTGATGGAGCGCGGACAGCAGCGGTTTAATATCTATTGCTCGGTTTGTCACGGCATGGCGGGTGACGGCAACGGGTTGGTTTCGATCCGTGCGTTTGAGATGGAGGAGCCGACTTGGGTGCAACCGACCAATCTGCATGATCCCAATGTCACCCAGCAGCCGGTTGGACGGATTTTTAACACGATTACTCACGGCATTCGTAAGATGTCGGGTTACGGCGCTCAAATCGATACGGAAGATCGCTGGGCGATCGTGCTCTACCTGAAAGCGCTGCAAAAGTCACGTGACGGGTCGATTCAGGATGTGCCGCAAATTCAAGCTGACGCGTTGAAGGGTCAAAACTAGCCATGGGCCACGATCACCACGAAATCACGATTTCCAACGACGAGTCGATCCGTCTGGGCGGTATTCGCTCGATCATGATGGTCGGCGGCTACGGCGTCGGCTTGGCGGCGATGGTCGTCGCGTTGATCATGGGCATGATGGCCCAAGATCAACTACGTCACTTCTTTTTCGCGTATCTGACCAACTATTTGTTCTTTTTGAGCATCTCGCTGGGTGCGTTGGGCTTTATTGCGCTGCAGCATCTGACACGCGCCGGCTGGAGCGCCTCGGTTCGTCGGATCACTGAAGTGATCGCGATGACGCTGGCTCCGATGGCGCTGTTGTTTCTGCCGATCTTGTTTTCGGTCTTAGCAGGCAGCCATGTGCTGTTTGAATGGAACGACGCCGAACTGATGGCGCACGATCACTTGCTGGCCGGCAAGCAGCCTTATTTGAATCCAACCTTCTTCACGATTCGCGCAGTTCTCTATTTTGTGGTCTGGATCGCTGCGGCTTGGTTCTTCTTCTCGAAGTCGACGGCTCAGGATGAATCGGGAGACCCGCAATTAACGCTACGGATGGAAAATAAAAGTCCCTTGGTCATTATGGGATTCGCTTTAACGGTGACTTTCGCTTCCTTTGACTGGGCGATGTCGCTGGATCCGAAGTGGTTCAGCACGATGTTTGGCGTTTATTTCTTCGCCGGAGCCATGGTATCCTTCTTTTCGTTCACCTTGATCTGCTGTGCGGTCCTGCAATCGTGGGGCAAGCTGAAAGACGTGATTACGGTAGAGCGCTACCATGACCTCTCGAAATTCATTTTCGGGTTCGTTTTGTTCTGGGGATACATCGCTTTTAGCCAGTACTTGTTGTATTGGTACGGCAATATTCCGGAAGAGACGATTTGGTACTTGGTGCGACAAAATGCCGCATGGCGTCCCGTATCGCTACTGTTACTATTTGGGCAGTTCATCATCCCGTTCTTCGGAACCATGTCTCGCACCGTTCGTCGTAACAAGCCGATCATGGTGGGCTGGGCCGTGTTTCTGTTGGTGATGCACTGGGTCGATATTTATTGGCTTGTCATGCCGCAGTATTCACCAGATAAACTTCCTCTGGGAGTGATGGAAATTGCCTGCCTCCTTGGTTTGGGCGGCTTTTTTATCGGGAACCTGGCTTGGATCGCCGCTGAACGTCCGTTGTTGGCATTCCGCGATCCGCGACTACATGAATCGCTCGCCTTGAAAAACATGTAAAAGGTAGGAACGATGTCCGAAATTGCTGCACATGAAACCCAGCACGAGTCACCCGCTGCCCACGCAGGGCACGGCGCCGGTTTACCGGCCCAGGCTGACGACTTGAATACGCCGGTGATCGCCGTGGTAGGCTTTGTCAGCGCGATCTTGACCTTTGCGATTGTGATGGGGCTGCAGGCTACTTTTCATCAGTACGCCAACGAGCTGCATATCGAGAAGGTTGTGAACGTGAAATCCGATCAAGCGGCGACCATTATCAGTACGCAAAAAGCGACACTCAATGATTACGGCTGGGTCGACAAAGCTGCCGGCAAGGTTCGCCTGCCGATTGATCGCGCCATGCAACTGGTCGTCAACGAATACTCGACAAAATCGAAATAGGTCCGATGTCCACGATCGTGAAGTTCGCAAACGCCGCACTCTTGCTGATCGCCCTGGCGGCGACCACGCAACCGTTGTGCGCTGAAGTTCCGGGCGAAGACCCGAAAGAACTTCGCGAACTGAACGTCACTGAACATTCCAACGAACAGCTTCCGTTGGATCTGATCTTTCATGATGATCATGGCAAATCGGTTCGTTTGGGGGATTACTTCCAGGGGAATGTGCCGGTCATTTTGTCGATGAACTATTCCAATTGCCCGATGTTGTGTCAGGTGCAGTTGAACGGTTTGGTCACCGGTTTAGACCGCGTGCTGTGGACCGCCGGCAAAGAGTACCAAGTCATTTCGGTCAGCATTGATCCGACCGAAACGGCGGAGAAAGCGCAGAAGACCAAACAAAAGTATCTTGATCTTTACGGTCGTCCTGAGAGCGCCGATGGCTGGCACTTTTTGACCGGAGACAAAGCAAGCATTCAAAAGTTGGCCGACGCCGTGGGCTTTCCCTTTCGGTATCTGCCGGAACGTGATGAATATGCTCATCCTGCTCTGATGACGCTTTGCACCCCCGACGGCAGAATCTCACGTTACCTATATGGCGTAGAATTTCCGCCGCAAACGTTGCGGCTTTCGCTGGTGGAAGCGAGCGAAGGCAAAATCGGCACAACCACCGATCGATTTCTGTTATTCTGCTTTCATTATGATCCCAGCACAGGCGCCTATGGCCCGGTGGCGATGAATATCATGAAAATCAGCGGGCTCACGATGCTGGCTGCATTACTGATGTATCTCGTTCCGTATTGGCTTGCTTCGAAGTGGCTTCGCCGGCGACGGCAAGCAGCAGACGCACACAAGGCGAATCGGCCTGTCGAAGAGAACTTCTCTGTCACCACGCGCTAAAGCACAATGAATTTGCTCAGCAATTTACTCATGTTGGCGGAAGCCGACGGTAGTCTGTTTTTCGGGCCGCCGAACTCGACGTTCGCGCCGATGGTCGACAACCTGTTCGACTTGATCTATTGGGTCTCGGCGTTCTTCTTCGTCCTGATCGTTGGGGTGATGGTCTACTTCGTGTTGAAGTACCGCCGTCGCCCGGGACATAGTCCGCAGCCTTCGCCATCGCACAACAATGTGCTGGAAATCAGCTGGTCGGTTTTGCCTTCGTTCCTGTTGGTCTTGTTCTTTGTGTTGGGGTTCACCAACTATATGAACATGCGGACGCCGCCGGATGACGCCTACGAAATCCACGTGCAGGCAAGGAAATGGTCTTGGACGTTTGTTTATCCGAACGGCGCCGAATCCGATAATCTTCACCTCCCCGTGGGACGTCCGGTTCGTTTTATTTTGGAGTCGGAAGATGTGCTACACAACATGTTTGTGCCGGCGTTCCGCACCAAGATGGATTGCGTTCCGGGACGCTATAACGACATCTGGGTTGAAGCGGTTCATACCACTGGTTCTGGCATCAACCCAGAAGACCACAAGCCGCACGATCTGTTCTGCGCTGAGTACTGCGGCCGCGATCACTCCAACATGCATCGCCTTGTGTATGTGTATGAGACCGGCGATTTTAACGTTTGGTTAGAGAAAGCCGCCAACTTGTACGAAGGCCGCACCATGGCCGAAGTGGGCGAACTGCTCTACACACGCAAAGGTTGCATCAGTTGCCATTCGATCGATGGAAGCAAGAAGGCGGGGCCGACGTTCCTCGCCAGCTTCGGAGTCGAGCATAAGTTTGCTGACGGCAGTCAAGCTGTCATGGACGAGAACTATATTCGCGAATCGATTCGCGACCCGCGCGCCAAAGTTGTCGCTGGATACGATCCGGTCATGCCGGTCTTCCCCAGTTCGCGTCTAAGCGACAAAGACATTACGGCTATCGCTGAATACATTAAGAGCCTGAAGAAGTAACGAGAAATTCCCATGAGCGTTGGATCGACGCCAGACCGTTTTCAAGCCTCCAATTTGGATGGCCCCCAGAATCTGGAAGATAATTACCTCACCGCATCCAGCGGGATCGGGTCGTGGTTGTTCACGCTCGATCACAAGCGGATCGGGGTGATGTACCTGGTCGGCATTCTGGTATCGTTTTTTGTGGGTGGGATTTTTGCACTCATCCTACGATCCGAATTGATCACCGGTAAACAGCTCTTCCTGACGGAAGATCAATACAACCAGATGTTCACCCTGCATGGGGCGATCATGACGTTTTTGTTCGTCATCCCCAGCATCCCGGCTGCGCTTGGTAACTTTGTGCTGCCTGTCATGCTGGGAGCCAAGGATGTCGCATTCCCGCGAATGAACCTGGGGAGTTTCTATCTGTGGGTTGTCGGCGCGATCTTCTTTCTCTGTGCGATGATCTTCGGGGGGCTCGACACCGGCTGGACGTTCTATACGCCGTATAGCGTGACAACCAACACGCAGGTTGTGTTAGCGTTGATCGGCGTCTTTGTGCTAGGTTTTAGTTCAATTTTCACCGGGCTCAACTTTGTGGTGACCATCAATACGATGCGTCCGCACGGGATGACTTGGTTTAAGATGCCGCTCTTCCTGTGGTCGATTTATGCGACGGCGATCATTCAGTTGTTGGCGACGCCGGTTCTCGGTATTACCGGCTTGCTGCTAATCGCCGAGCGAATGTTGCACATCGGGATTTTTGATCCTGAGATGGGGGGCGATCCCGTCCTGTTCCAGCACTTTTTCTGGTTCTATTCGCACCCTGCCGTGTACATCATGATTTTGCCGGGGATGGGGATCATCAGCGAACTGATCGCGGTCTTTAGCCGCAAGCATATTTTCGGTTACCGCTTTATCGCCTATAGCTCGATCGCGATCGCATTGTTAGGGTTCCTGGTTTGGGGACACCACATGTTTGTCAGTGGGCAATCGCAATTGACGGCGGTGGTATTTAGCGGGCTCACCTTCAGCGTCTCGATTCCGTCGGCGATCAAAGTGTTTAATTGGCTCGCGACGATGTACAAAGGCTCGATCAGCTTGGCGACGCCGATGTGCTACGCGTTGTCGTTTATCTTTTTGTTTACGATCGGTGGTTTGACGGGCTTATTTCTCGGCGCCTTGGCGACCGACATTCAATTGCACGACACCTACTTTGTGGTCGCCCACTTTCACTATGTGATGATGGGGGGAACGCTGGTCGCGTTTGTCGGCGGGTTGTATTACTGGTGGCCCAAGATGTTTGGCGTCATGTATAACGAGAACGCGGGTCGATTGTTCTGCTTGATTGTCTTTTTGGGCTTCAACCTGACGTTCTTCCCGCAGTTCATCATGGGCGCCCGCGGCATGCCGCGTCGCTATGCACGCTACGTCGATGAATTCACGATTTATCACCAGTTGTCCACCGCTGGTGCGTTTTTGCTGGGGATTGGTATGGTTGGCGCGATCGGCGTGCTGCTGTATTCGCTGTACCGCGGCAAGAAGGCTCCGGCGAATCCGTGGGGCGCCAACACGCTTGAATGGGCGTGCAGCTCGCCGCCGCCGTTGGCGAATTTTGACATCACGCCGTCGGTCGACGATCCCTACGATTTCAGTAATTTGCGGTACGATGAGCGGGAGGGCGGTTATGTCACCGTGCCCGGACCAGCAAAGAAGACGTCTAGCCACTGATGGAAACAAGTACGATGACGGTCGCTGAGTCGACGCACGAACACGACGCACATGGTCACTTCAGCCCTGAGGCGCATGTCGCCCACCACTTCGAATCGCCGCAACAGCAATTCGATGCGGGGAAGTTGGGGATCTGGATGTTCCTGGTAACAGAACTCCTGTTCTTCAGCGGGATGTTTTGCGCCTATGCAATTTTCCGTTCGTTGCATCCTGAAATATTTATTGACGCCGCCAAAGAGCTGAATGCGATGCTCGGCGCGCTCAATACGGTTGTGTTGATCGTCAGCAGCTTGACGATGGCCTGGGCGGTCCGCGCCGCACAACTTAGCCAGAAAAAGTTATTGATCGTGTTGCTGTGGCTGACGTTCGCTTTGGCGGCCGTCTTCCTCGGCGTGAAATCGGTGGAGTACACCACCAAGTTTCAGCACGGGCTTTTCCCTGGCATTTACAACCACTTCGCCCAAGAGCAGAACCCGGCGGTCGCCGACAAGTATGTGTCGAAAGCGATGCAGTACAAGTCGAGCGAAGCGAAGCCAGATGCTACTGCCGCCCCCGACCACGCGGCCGAAACGACCGCTTCTGGTGAAGCGGCGCACGGCGCAGAGCATGCTTCCTCTGCTGGGGAACATGATGAGCACGCACACGCGGAAGCAGGCGATCATGGACATGGCGGCGCTCAAGGAGTCCGTAATATCCATATCTTTTTCGGCATCTATTACATGATGACCGGGATTCACGCGATTCATATCATTGGCGGCATGGGAGCGATCGGCTGGTTGATCTACCGCGCCAATCGGGGCGAATTCAGCAGCCAGTATTTTGGTCCGGTTGACTATGTCGGCCTGTACTGGCACTTGGTCGACTTGATCTGGATTTTTCTCTTTCCCTTGCTTTACCTGATCCACTAAACGGAAGATCGACGCGATGAGCGATCACGCACAACATAACGACGATTCGCACGAGCATGGCCTAGCGCACGTGATGTCGCTGACTACCTTGTTCAGCACGTTCACGGCTTTGATCCTGCTGACCGTGCTGACGGTGACGGTGTATGAAGTCGACTTTGGGTCGATTGACATTTGGGTCGCCATGGGGATCGCCACGGTCAAAGCGACCTTGGTCTTGGTTTACTTCATGCATTTGCGCTATGAGAAACCGTTTATCACGCTCTCGTTCATCTTCTCGATGGCGTTTGTCGCACTGTTCATCATTGTGACGCTGAAAGACGCCGTCGAGTACGAACCGCAAGTCGAGTTGCTGCACAACGTTCAGATGGAAGTAGCGGCCGAGTAACCGTAGCATCGGCTCAAGAGCACAATGCTTGTTCACTCGTTGTCTGCTGCGACTCGGTTTTCACGCGTGATGCTCTGACGGTGATCCCGCAGAGACTAACGCCCATCGAACGGTTTTGATTGTCCGTTCACTGAGTCAACCTATGATCAAGGATTCCCTCTCGGTACTTCCTATGCGCCGCGAGATGCACCAAGCACGACTTGGATTTTTCCTGTTCATTCTGACTCTCTCCGTCTTTTTTGCGGCCAGTTTGGTCGCTTATCTGATCATTCGATATACCAGCTCGGTCGATCGAACGGTCTCTTACGGCGGAGTTCCTAACAGTTTGTGGATCAGCACCCTGTTTATGCTGGGGGTGGGCTACTCGCTGCATCGCGCAGTGCAGGCCGTCCGATTTGAAAAGCAAGTTCTGTTTCGCCGCTGGCTGTATAGCGCAGGCGGGATGGCGCTGGTGTTCCTCATCTTTCAGGCGATAGGGCTGAATCGCCTTTTGGCCGAGCACTATGCCAGCGGCCCGGATGTCAAGCTGTATGGCCTGATGTTCGCGCTGGTGTTTGTGCACGCATTGCACGTCATCGGCGGACTGGTGACGTTAGCCGTGGTCACCAACCGTGCTCGGCACGACCGATACGATCACGAGAGCTACGTCACCGTCTCGATCTGCTCTGACTATTGGCATTTTCTCGACGTGGTCTGGGTGGTGATGCTGATTGCGTTCGCACTGACCAGCTAATGCTCCCCTGATTTCCTCAGACCGACTCTAGATCTTCCCAACGCTCCATCGCGGCCAGCATTTCTTCGCCGATTGCGTCTAGGCGGTTGGTGATTTTTTTGATTTCTTTGGCCGGTTTTTGGTAGAAATTTGGCTCGGCCATTTGCGCTTGCAGTTTGGCCTGTTCCGCTTCGAGCGCTTCGATCTTGGCCGGCAGCGACTTCAGCTCTTGCTGCTCCTTGTTGGTTAGCTTGCGATCGCGAACAGGCTCGCTTTTTTTGGAGTCTTTCCCCGAGAGTTTCTCCAGGGCTTTGGCTTCGTCCGCTTGGCGTTTCCGCTGGTCGAGCCAATCGTCGTAGCCGCCGGCGTATTGTTTGACGAAGCCATCTCCTTCAAACGCGATCGTTGACGTCACAACATTGTTGAGAAAGCTCCGATCATGGCTGACCACGATCAGCGTGCCGGCATAATTGACCACGAGATCTTCCAGCAGGTCGAGCGTATCGGCGTCGAGATCATTGGTCGGTTCGTCGAGGATCAGCAGGTTTGACGGTTTGGCGAACAACCGAGCCAACAACAGCCGATTTCGTTCTCCGCCTGAGAGATTTTTGATCGGGCGATTGGACTGCTCCGGCGTGAACAAAAATTCTTGCAGATAGCCGATCACGTGCCGGGATCGCCCGTTGATGTTCACAAATTCGTTCTCTTCGCCGATGTTCTGACGCAACGTTTGATCTTCGTTCAGCGCGGCGTGCAACTGGTCAAAGTAGGCGATCTCCACTTTGCTGCCGACGGTGACTTCGCCGGCGGTCGGCTTCAATTCGCCTAGCAAAATGCGGAGCAACGTCGTCTTGCCGACGCCGTTGGGGCCGAGCACGCCGATCTTGTCTCCCCGCATAATGGTGGTCGAGAAGTCTTTGCAGATGACAAAATCGCCAAAGGATTGACTGATGTTCTCGGCTCGGATGACGACCTGGCCCGAACGCTCGGCTTGTTGCACGTCAAATTTAACCGTGCCAATCCGAGTGCGCCGACTTTGATACTCTTCGCGCATCTTCTTGAGCGCTCGTACGCGACCTTCGTTGCGTGTACGGCGAGCTTTGATCCCTTGGCGGACCCAAACTTCTTCTTGCGCCAAACGTTTATCAAACAGCGCGTTTTGCTTTTCTTCGGCTTCGAGGGCCGCTTCTTTGCGGAGGACATATTCGTCAAATCCGCAGCTCCAACTGGTTAGCTTGCCGCGATCGATATCGACCACGCGAGTCGCCAATTTCTGGGCGAACATCCGATCGTGAGTCACAAAGACGATGGTGCCGTCGAAGGAAAGCAAGAACTCTTCCAGCCACAGGATTGACTCGATGTCGAGATGGTTCGTCGGTTCGTCCAGCAGCAGCACATGCGGTTTGCTGGCCAAAGCCTGGGCGAACAAGGCGCGACGTTTTTTACCGACCGATAGCTCGGCAAAGTTGGCGTCCCCATCCAGCTTGGTGGCTGAGATCGCTTGCTCCACCCATTGGTGCTGATTCCAGCCATCTTCCATGTCCAGCTTGTGCTGCACCTGATCCAGCCGGTTGATCACTTCGTCGGTCGCTTCAACCGCAATCTGGTGGGTTAGATGATGATACTCGGCCAGCGTTTCGCCCATTTCGCCCAAACCAGCGGCGACCAGGTCAAACACCGATTGATCCTCGCCGGCCGTCGCGGTTTGCGACAACGTCGCCACGCGGATATCGGGGCCGACGACCACATCGCCCGAGTCAGTCGGTTGCTCGCCGGCCAGCATGCGCAGCAGGGTCGATTTTCCGGTGCCGTTTCGACCAACCAGACAGATTCTCTCGCCAGGCTCAATTTGCAAACTGGCCTGATTTAATAGAGGCGCCGAATGGAAGGTGATGGAAACGTCGCGAACAGAAATTAACGCCATTGCGGTCCTTCGAAATCATCAAAAACAGGCCAATTTGATCGAGCGCGTCGAAGCTGGCTAGAATAGAGCCTTCGCCCGCCTAAACCTAACATCCTGCCATTTTCCGCAACAGGACGTCTTATGCTCCGGATTTTGCTCCCTGTCATCGCGGCAGTTAGCCTTTCGTGCGCGATGCTGTCTGCCGCTGAGCGGCCCAATTTCCTTATTATTATCGGAGACGACGTTGGGTGGAATGACGTAGGCCCATACGGACATCCTCATGTCCAAACACCAAATCTTGATCGGATGGCCGCGGCGGGGATCCGCTTTGACGCTGCATTTTTGACCTGTAGCTCTTGTAGCCCCAGTCGCTGCAGTATTGTGACGGGAAGATATCCCCACAGCACCGGAGCGGCCGAACTTCACCAGCCGCTGCCGGCCGATCAGATTGTCTTTGCCGGTCTCTTAAAAGAGGCCGGCTATTACACCGGAGCGGCGGGAAAATGGCATCTCGGCAAGCCGGCGGAAAAGAATTTTGATCGAATCATGGGGGGACACCCCAGTGGCTGCGAGAACTGGTTGACGATGTTGCGAGATCGCCCGCGTGATCAACCTTTTTTTATGTGGTTCGCTTCGTTAGACGCGCATCGCCCTTACACGTCCAACACTATTGAGCAGCCGCATCAGCGCGATGAGATCGTCGTTCCCCCCTTTTTGCCCGACGAACCGCCGGTCCGCGACGATCTGGCGATGTATTACGACGAAATTGCTCGGCTGGATCAGTATGTTGGCAAAGTAATGGCCGAACTCACCCAGCAGGGAATTGCTGACAATACGCTGGTCTTGTTCATGTCAGACAACGGCCGCCCTTTTCCGCGCAGCAAAACGACTGTCTATGACAGCGGCGTGAAGACGCCGTTTATTGTGCAGTGGCCGGCCAAAGTAAAGCCGGGACAAACGACTGACAGTCTGGTCAGCTCGGTTGATATTGCGCCGACGATTTTGGAGCTGGCTGGACTTCCCAGATCGCCTAGCTTCCAGGGGCGATCCTTCGTATCGATTCTGACAGACCCGCAGGCTCAAACGCGTGACTATGTTGTCTCTGAGCATAACTGGCACGACTACCAAGCATTCGAGCGCAGCGTTCGCTCGCACGATTATCTGTACATCTATAACGCACTTCCCAAGTTAAGCGGATCGCCCCCGGCCGACGCAGTGCGCAGTCCGACGTTTGAGACGATGCTAAAACTGGAAGCAGCCAAAAAACTGTCTGATCAACAGCGTGGCCCGCTGATAACTCCGCGTCCTCAGGAAGAGCTGTACGATGTACGCAGCGACCCATTTCAGTTGAAGAATCTAGCTGCCGATCCGCAGTACGCCAAAAAGCTGGAAACGATGCGCGGCGAGTACAAAGCTTGGGCTCAGCGGACCGAAGATGACGTGCCGCAGCAGTTCACCCCGGATAAGTTTGATCGTACAACAGGGAAACCGCTAAATAAGAAGTGAGTGAAACGACGATTTTCCCCATCTTAGGGCGACAGAGCAACTGAGAATCCGCAAGGAAGCAACGAGGGGGGATCGATCGAGATTCGTGCTTCGTCGATTACTACAACTTGGGGATCGGCGTCGGTGGTGGCGCCGGGCCCTTGCCGCGTAGTTGTGGAAAGCGGGTCGTATCGAAGAACGAGGGAACCAGCGCGATGCCGAACCCGCGGTCGAGTTCCCACTTGGCGCGGGACGCCCAGGGAGTGCCGGGATGTTCGGCGATGATTTCGGTTAGCAGCTCGCTTGAATGTTCAATGTCGCTGCGTGTGATCGCTTCTGCCGAGAGTCTTTTGACCGTGTCGAGGCTCCAACCTCGAAATTCGTGCATCCTTGTAGGAGGCGGTGGAATCGCCGGCGGATTTTTGACAAACTCGGTTAGGTACGCCCCATATTCATAGGCGCGGACGCGATAGGCCAGCAACTGGGCATGCAGCAGATCGTAATTGGCTTGCTGCCGCGTGCTGGGAGATGCGTCCCGCAGCGGTTGCGCCTTTTCGATCGCGCTAATCGCTTTGTCTAGATAGTCGATGTAGGTCAACATCTTCGCTTGTTCCATTCGAACTTGCGTTGTCAGTTGCGACCAATCTTTGGAGAAGTAGCGGCGGATCTCAATCACGTTGGCGACCGATTCGTCGTACGGGTTCAGGTCGTAGATCACTTTCGAGATCACCCCTTGCAGCGGATCTTGCATCGCGTCCCGCATCTGGTCTTTACGCGAGCGAAGGTCAGGGCGATACGGCTCCATCGCCGCGACTTCATAGCGGCGGTCGTTCAATTCGTTGAGGTTCGATTCTTCGCCGGGCAGCATAAAGAAGATGCCGCCTGTCTCTTTGGCTAGGCGGACTTGCTCGTAGGGACCAAAGCCGCTGGGCATTGCATCGCGTCGAATCCCAAAGCCATCAGTCTGAAGTTGTTCGATCAGCGCGGTCTCGGGGCCGCGATCGATCGGCAGCAGATGAATGTTGCCGTTCTGCGGATCTTCCCAGCGAACTTGAGCTTCGGGATAGCCGAACATCGCTTCGCGTCCTAAGACATAAACGCGGCTTTCGGCTCGGCGCGCCGCTTGGATGGCGTCTTCCAGATAGCGCTGGTTGTTGTCGGCGTTGCCGCTTTCGTCCGTGACCAAGATGACTGCTAGTTGTCGTTTGGCGATCTGGGCGTAGCGGCGGTGACGATTGATCACTTCGACAATCGATTGGCACATCAGCTCTTGGCCGCTGGGATCGACCGGAACTTCGGCGATCGCCTCGTCGATTGCGGTACGATCGCTGGTGGGCGTACGCGTATGTAGATGAAAGCTGGAACCAAAACTGGCGACGCCGGTGGTCAAAGCTTCGTCTTTTGAGACGCCCACGATCCCCAACTCGTCATAGACGCGCCCGATTCGAACGCGAATTTTGTCTTGGTCATCCTTCATACTGCCCGATTGATCGAACAGCCAAACGACGACGACCTCACCCTTGTCGAGCATCCAGACCAGCTCTTGGGTAATGCGGTCCATCGCCTCGTTGTAGTCGCCCACGACGGCGCTGACCGCACCTTGCGTTCCGACCGGCAGCTCTTGCATCAGCGCGTCATTGGGCTGATGGATTATTTGCAAATCAACCTGCGAAACCTGCGGGCCCACCATGTCTTCCAACAACTTTGTTTCTAGCTGAGGCGCTGACAGCGATGCTGGCGCCAAGCCGGCTAGCCCTGCTGCTGAACTCGGCATTTGGGTGATCGACATCTCGGTCGCAAGATGCTGCAGTTCGTCCAGCTCATCTTCCAGCGGTCGATCCAGCGGCTCTTCGATAATATCTTCAAGGATTACCGAATGCGCGGCTCGATCCGGGGTTGGTTCAAAAGTAAGCAGCGCCAGCAAGATCACCAGCGCCATGTGAAAGATCAGCGACGCCAAAAACGAACTGCTGCCCCGGAAGAAATCACCCAGCGTCCCATCCGATTGATCGGGGGCGTAGGCGATTTCTGGCAACGGTGAGCTGGCCGGCAGTCGGATTGGTGAAGAGACCGGTTGCATAGGCAGGTAGTAGGCGTGGGGGGATGGCGATTAGGAAAGTCAAGCTCCGCCATTTCTTATCTTACGGCCAATTGCGGAATTTACCAAAGGATTGTTTCTAACGAATTGATCTAGAAATAGCTGCGCCGATTTGGTAGTGGAAGCGGCTGGATTAGAAGTACTCGACACAAACCGGAGTGGGCCGCAGTGTCTATCGCTCGAAATATATTTGTTCTGGGGCTGATCGCTTGCGTCGGTTACTCGGGCTACATCATTTATCAGAAACATTACAGCGGGGCTGCGCAATCCGCGGAAGTTGCGGAGTTCGACGAAGCTCCGTTGTTTTCGCCTGATTCGTTTCCCAGCTTGGGCAGCAACGCACCGCCGCAACCGCCCACGATTGTGTTGTCGACCAGCGCTGCGCCTACTGAGCCCGCTTCGCCCGCTGAGCTGTCGGTGACGCTACCCAATCCAGCCGCAGGTGCACCTGGGGGAGGATCGCGATTTTCTTCGGCAGCACCCATCACCGCTCCGCCGCTTGTAACCGCGCCAAGTTTGCCGGAGATGACGGCAGCAGATGGAGACGCGGAAGTGCCTGGGGTTGCAGAAGCCAAAGCTCCTCTCGCAGAGGAGCCAGCAGTCGCTACGCCGCAACTGTTGGCCGAAGCCGAGCAAGCGTTGGTCGATGGCCAATCACTGCGCGCTTATCGCGTGCTCTCGTTAGCAGTACAGCGCGATGACTTAAGTAGAGAAGCACGAGCCCAAGCTTTTGCCCAGCTAGAGCCGCTTGCCGACAAAATTGTCTTTGCGCCCCACAAGCATTTGGCGCTGCCGGCTGTCACCATCAAATCAGGCATGACTCTTGAACAAATTGCCAACGAGCATCAGATTCCGGTGTCGCTGCTTCGGACCATGAATGGACTGGAAGCCGACCAACAACCAGAACTGGGAGACGCATTCAAAGTAATCGAAGGGCCACTGACGCTACAACTGCGAGCCGACCGTAATGAGCTTACGCTATGGGCCGGCAAAGGGTTCGCGCGCCGCTATGAGTGGAATGAACTGCCGACCGCACTGCAAAACGGGCGGAGCAAAATTAGCCGCAGCGTTACCGATGAATCGACGACGTTGATGCTGGCCGATGTGGCGATCTACAACAGCGCCGCCGAAACGAGCGCAGACACTTGGAAGCAACTGGCGGCTTGGCTGGATGCAGAAACGACGATGATCGTCTCCGGCGTACCGCAAGTCACCGTTGCCGAAGTCGCCGCGAAACCGGTTGCCGATGCAAAAGTGGTTTCGGCCGAAATGCCGGCCGCGGAGCCGATCTTGCCGGAAGTAGGGACTTCTCTAGAGTCGCGAGCTGCAGTCGATGCGCTGCGAGTCGAAGTTTTTTCCCCCTCCAAGCCGATCGCCGTCGGGGCTGGCGCTAATTTTGGTTTGCGGATCATTAATCTTAGTGATAAGCCGGCGCCTGACGTTTCGGCTAATATCTTTTTCTCCGAAGGTTTAGACCCGGTCAAAGTCGGCGGCGCCGAAGGACGATTAGCGGCTGGTCAGGCAGCTTTTCGCCCGCTGACGATCGCTCCGCGGGGACATGTTGACCTGCAAGTTTTGGCGACCGTCAACGCGAATGGTCGCCAGATTTATCGCGTAGAAGTGCGCTGCGAAGCGTGGGAAACGCAGCTGGTTTCGGAGGTCGCCGTATCGACGCTCAATCAAGCGCCGGAGCCGCCGAAGCTGGAACTGACCGAGATGCCGTCAGAACCCTCAAAGCGGTAGCGAGACGCCGAGGCCAGGGTTGGTGATGGCCCGTTGATAGAACTTTTCGGCCAACGCGATATCTTCGATCGCTAGGCCGACTGATTTAAAAATCACCACGCTCTCTTTATTGTTGCGACCGACCGCGGTACTGGCCAGTACTGCGCCGAGTTCGACCGGCTTATCCCAGTCGAACACTCCTTTCTCTTGGGCCGCGACAAAGTCGCCTGCTTCTAGCTGGCAGGCCGGTATCGAATCGCAAACGATATTGTCAGCGATCCGAATTGCGTCCACGTCTAGCTCCGACTTTTGCAGCCAGTTGCTTCCCATCGCGCAGACCAATGCCCCTTCGGCCAACAGCGTCCCATCAAACACCGGCGTCTTGCTGGCGGTCGCCGTAATGATCAGCGGCAAGTCTTCGACCGCTTCGCGCGGGGCGTGCACCGGAATGACCTCGATCTGCAGTTCTTCACTCATTCGCGCGGCGAAGGATCTCCGCCGCACTTCGTCACGCGAGTAAACGTAGGCCCGCGAGAGCGGGTGCACCGCTTTGATCGCGGCCAGTTGCGACTCGGCCTGCCAACCGGCGCCAAACAGGCCGATCTGCGTGATCGGCCCCGGCGCCAAATAACGCGCCGCGACGCCGGTGACCGCGCCGGTCCGCATTTGCCCCAAGCGATCGGCCTCGATCAGCGCTTTCATCTTGCCTGTTTCGCAGTCGTACAGACCGACATGAAAGCGGGCGCCCGACTTGGTGGTCGCATATTGTTTCCAGCCAGAGACATTCAAGTATCCGGCGGTAGCGCTCATCGAATGCAGGACAAAGCCAGGGGCTCGCGAACGTTGGCGCGGTACATTCTCGGCGCCGCCGATTGCGAGTTGCCTAAGACATTCGTCCACCACCTCGACGGCAGTGGTCATGTCCAGAAGCTGATTGACTTCCGATTCACGATAAAAACGAGGGGTCATCTTCGGCTCTCCTAAGCTGAGTTAGCCAAGCCTATTGGCTTAGCTCGGCAATTCGCTGAAAGTCTTGCTTCAGCGATTGATATAGTCCTTGATATACCGGAAACGCCTCGTTGTAAATCTTGGCCGTTTTGCGATCGACGGCGGTTTCGTGGACCACCTGGATCGTAGCGGCACAAGCTTCCTGAATATTTTTGTAAGCGCCGGCGCCGGTTGCCGCCAACAGCGCAACGCCGTAGGCGGGGCCTTGCTCGGCGTTGATGGTGACCACTTTCTTGCCGAAAACGTCGGCCTGAATCTGTCGCCACAGCGCACTTTTGGCGCCGCCGCCGCCGGCTCGAATCTGTCGCACCGGAACTCCTAGTTCTGAAATAATCTCCAGACTGTCACGCAGCGAGTAGGCGACCCCCTCCATGATCGAGCGAGTCAGATGGGCCCGCGTGTGACGCAGCGTGAGTCCAATAAAGCAGCCGCGCGCGTTGGGATCGGCATGCGGAGTTCGCTCGCCGGCAAGATACGGCAGTGTGAACAGCCCTTCGCTGCCTGGCGAGATCTCTTGCGCCTCGGCGTTGAGCACCGAGTAAGGATCTTGCTTGCCGCGACCTGACTTGAGGTCGGCACAAAGCTGTTGGACAAACCACTCGAGTGTGCCTGCGGCGCAGAGGGTGACTCCCATCATGTGCCACTTGCCGCGCACCGCGTGGCAAAACGTGTGGAGCCGCCCCGCGGGATCAATGGCGACTTCATCACTATGCACAAACATCACGCCGGAGGTTCCCAGTGAACTGGCCAAGGTTCCTTGCTTGACGATGCCGTTGCCGACTGCGTTGGCGGCGCAATCACCGGCGCCGCCGACAACCACACAATCGGTCGTCAACCCAAGCAACTTGGCCGCTTCGGCCGTCAGCTTGCCAGTCACTTCTTCGGACTCATACACGGTGCCGAGCAGCGATTCGTCGAGTTCTAGTTTCGAGAGTAACGGCTTCGACCAGGCCCGTTTGGCGACGTCCAACAGCAACATTCCGCTGGCGTCACTCACTTCGGTCGCGTACTCGCCGGTCAATCGCCGTCGCACATCATCTTTGGGCAGCAGAACTTTGGCCAAACGGGCATAATTGCGAGGCTCGTTGTTTCGCAGCCAAAGAATTTTTGGCGCCGTAAATCCGGTCAGCGCTGGATTGGCGACCATCTTGATTAGCTTGGCGCGTCCGCCGGCGCGCTCTTCGATCTCGGCGCATTCTTTGGCCGTCCGCTGATCATTCCAGAGCAGAGCAGGGCGAATCACTTGATCCTGTTTGTCCAAAAAGACCGACCCATGCATTTGGCCCGACAACCCAATTGCTTTGACTTCGCCGGGTCGCGCTTTGGCTTCTTTGACAACTCGGCGCACGGTTTTGACCACGGCGCTCCACCAATCGTCTGGGTCCTGTTCGCTCCACATCGGTTTGGGGTGAGAGAGAGGATAGGTGGCGCTGGCTTCGGCGAGGATCTCGCCTCCTTCGCGGATAGCGATGGTCTTGGTGCCGGAAGTGCCGATATCAATTCCCAAATAAATGCTCACAGGAATTCCTTAGCGTGCGGGGCGTTGTTGCGATGATTCTGGATCGCCTATTGTGGCCCATTTTTCGCTTGTCACCAACGGCGCCAGCAAGTTTTCTTTTTCGTGAAGTTCACCGAAAATTGGGCCCCTGCGCCGCGTTGACCGAGATTAACCCTTTGACCCACGGGGAACTGCGCGACTACATTGCAGTTTGGACTATTCAAGCTCTTCTCTGAATTGTGCGCCCTATGAGTCGCTTCTGTTATTTGGCTTTGCTACTTTTGACACTAGTCGGCACGCTCGGCTGTCCGCAGCCCAAACCGCCGGTGGTGGAAGAAAAACGACCCTCCGGCCCCTTCAAACTGCTGGTACTGGATGATCCTCCGTTGGCCGAAGCGATCGAGCGGGAATGGAAAGCTCGCGAAGAACGCCCGTTAGAGCTGACGCAAGCGACCTGGGCCGAACAGCAGCAGAGCGACAAAATCGACGCGGACGCCGTGATCTATCCGCCAGCGCTATTGGGCGAAATGATGCGCCGCAAATGGATCCAGTCGATCTCCCAGCCATTGCTGGTCAACGAAGCGCTGGCGCAGGACGATATTTTTCCGGCGGTGCTGCGGTTTGAATTGCAATGGAAAAACGAATTGGTCGCGGTTCCCTTTGGTTCGCCCACCTTTGTCCTGATGTACCGCCCCGAAGTTCTGGAAGAGTTAGAGCTGGCGCCGCCTGAGACTTGGAGCGAATATCAGAGCTGCGTCGAGCGAATCGCCACGAGCCGATTTTGCACCGGCGATACCAAGACCTTCGCTACTGCGACCTTAGAACCGTTGGCCGCTGACTGGCGCGGCAAGTTGTTTCTCGCGCGCTCAGCCGCCTACGCAAAAAACCCCAGCAACTATGCGGTGCTGTTGGGGCTTTCAGCTGGCGAAGCGCTGATTGGGCAGCCTTCGTTTGTGCAAGCCGCCGCAGAGCTAAATCACATCGCAGAGACGATTCCGCCCGAGCTGAGATCTTTATCACCGGCCGCGGTGGGCGAGCAATTTTTGGCCGGCAAATCGGTGTTGGCGATTGGTTGGTTGCCGCGTAAAGCGCCCAGTGGGGTCGCGAAGATCGATTTTACGCCTGACTTTGCGCCGATTCCCGGCGCGATCGGCTATTGGAATCAGCTGACCGGCGAGTGGGAGCAGCGTCGTGGAGAACGGACGGCGGTCGTGCCGTTTTTGACCGTCAGCGGTCGGATTGGTTCGGTATCCGCCAGCAGTCGCAACGGCCGCGATGCAGCGCTGGGACTGATTTTGCTCTCGGCTGCTGAATCGGCGCCGCAAGTTTCACCTGCCAGCGAAGCGACGACCGTCTATCGCAATTCCAATCTCTCTGGCGTCACGCAGTGGGTCAACGGCTTGGTCTCGTCGGACACCGCCAGCGAATACGGAGCAGCGCTGGCGATTGAATTGAGCTCTAACGAAGCGATCACCATGAACCTGCTCGGGGCGGATCAATATCTCCAAGTCTTAAATGACAGCATCGGCGCCATTTTGAACGACCAGGCCGACCCCAAAACAACCCTCGAAAAAGCGGCCCAAGATTGGGACGCAATCACCGACAAGCTAGGTCGCCCAGAACAAATCAAAGCCAATTCAGCCAGCCTGGGCATCCGATAACCGCAGATTTGCCGAGCATGACGATTGTCCCACGTGTCAGGCGCGAACCCCACAGCAAGATCCCCCGTCCAACCACCGTGGGACCTAGACAGCCAAACGCCGACCCACTAAAATCCTGCAATAAGTTTGGGGCTGTAGCTCAGCTGGGAGAGCGCTGCGTTCGCAATGCAGAGGTCGTGAGTTCGAATCTCATCAGCTCCATCGCTAAACTCTTTGTTTTCAAGGGTTTAGGCTAAGTCCTTCGGTGACGACCGCAAAGCGGTTTGATACTGATTCGGCGATAATCTAAGATCGTTGGTACCAGAAATCGGTACCAACGATCTTTTTTTATGGAGTCGCCGCAATGGGGATGATTCATCAAAGCCGATAAAAGCTCTCGTGGATGAAGGACGGTAGGTCAAGCGAATGACTGACGAGAGTAAATCGACTCGATTGCAAAGGCTATATAGGTGGTCGTCTGAGAATCCGCACTTAGTGCTAATCCCGATGCTTTCCCTCTGCGGCGTCGCTCTCATGTTCTATCAATGGTGGTTGACGCCGCGATTGATTTACGACGCTCACGTATCTGGCGGATACACTCCGGAGCAAGCGATTGAATTGCGAGGCGTCTATGGCGATATGTTCGGATCAACGAACGCCCTCTTCTCTGGCGTTGCGATGGTAGCCGCGATCTCGGCGATTATTCTTCAAGTCTTTGAGTTCCGCTCCCAGCGTGAAGAGCTAGAGCTACAGCGGAAAGAGATGATCGACGCCAATGCTACGAGCAAGGAGCGGTTCGATCTCGATACCAGGGTCTACGAATACAATCGTCGTCTTCGGCTTCAAGAGCTAATTAGATATTACGAAGACCCGAAACTATCCGTTGTGAGTTCGCTTGGCATTCTGGGCCGTTGGCAAAATGGAGACGTGGATGTGCAGGAGGTTGCTTATCTGTTCTCAAATAGTGCCGCCTTCTCAGAACGCCACGCAAGGAACGCTACTGATTTCGACAGCATTACGGGTTTTGCTACTGGATATGTACGAGATTTTGAAGAACTTAGGCGGCGTGTTGATGAGGCCAAAGGGCTAATGGATCTGATGAGATTCTTGCAGGAACTCGCCATTTTTCAGCCAAATAGGGCAGAGTTTCAAATCTGGCAATCGATGTTTCGGCGATATGCGACTGACTTTCGAGGATTTGCCAACGGCGTAATAAAAGGCGATTCAATTAAGCCGCCAAGTTGGCCCGCCGCCGTTCTTGAACTTTGTGAGCGATACGACAAGATCGGACGATAGGCGACTTTGTCACGCATCCGATCTCGATAACGATCGCTTCAATCCTTTTTTGTAGTGGCGGGATGGTTGCGATCGTTTTCGGATGTTTTTTCTTTTTCGATGATGCCGGGAAAGAATCTCTGTCGAAATTCCGTGTGTACTTTCGAAATGCTCCAAGGCTTCATGGAGGCGGAATTGGATTCAGTTCCCGCTCGAAAAATCGTGGTCATCAACCCATTGGCTGTAATAGCATCTCCATTCCAGCCAAGATGAGGTGCCACGCTGGATAGTCGCTCTGCGTCGTTGTCTTTACTGTTGTTCGAGGTCCACGAGAAGTGGGCGGCGATCTTGTCGCGAAACGATAGTACTTCTGGCATTACAGTTCGGACGTATTCAGGCGGTTTAGGGCGTCTACTGTCTTGCTGGTACGCAATTGCTCCAACGAGTCGAGCGTAATTGCAAGCCGAAACCGAATACCAGTGAAAGAAGCATGTCAGCATCGCGATCTGCGGTCCGACTAGTCCAGGAATCCGTCCGTACATTACCGTCCTGATATTGGGGCCTTGGGGTTCGAGTTCCTTTTGGACGATTGCTTCAAACTGAAGAACTTGGTGGTAGATGGATTCCAGGCCATGAGCTAAGCACATAAGAGCCCAATACTCGTTTCTCGGTTCGTCGAAAGGTTTCCCCGGTACGGTAATTCTGTCGATGAAGTCTAAGGTGGTTTCTGTTTTGTCATTCATTCAAGACGATCTCCATTCGTCATTTTGACCATGGAATTCCGAAAAAGGTTCGCGTTGCGGACTCTAGCTCTAAATCTTGGAAGGAATGCTGGCGAAAGAAGCAAGTCCCTTCCATGTCTCCGCGTCAGCATGATACATCGTTGCGACCGCTCCCGCGATGTTTCCGCATGCTTCAAATAGATGCCTTGTAGACTCATTTCGGACAATCGGATCGAGGCGAAGCTTCTCTAACGTCTTTCGGCTTGCCGTGAAATGCAGCCACGCTACCCGCTGGCTGTCCTCCTCGTCAAACGCGATCCCCTCGATTGTCCCGATAAGCGAGATTCGAGGCTTTCGCTTGAAGGGGTCTCCCTTAGGGAATCCCGCTCGTTGACTATGGTAAAAAGCGAGTCCGTCTCCGGAATTTGGTCGTAGCCCCTTGCGATGGATCTTTCCCCAAACGTCACTTTTGATATCGAGCGTCTCCTCTCCCTCTGAGAATCCTTCGGTCATGCTGGCGTAAAATGCGTCGATTTCGCCCCAATTCGTCTCAACTTCGTTTGCCAGCGAATACAACCAGCCGACTCCGGTCCTTCCAAACATGATCGAATCTCCTGTAGACGGTCGGTCGAAGAGAGCGGCATACTATCCGCAGTTATACCGCCCCTCATTATGCGAACAGTTTTCAACGGGTTCTACCATGAAGGATTGGCAACGAATACGACAGGCGAGAACCGACCTCACGGATTACGTCATTCACTTTACGAAGCTCCGTAGCAATCCGAACGACGTTAGGTTTCCCGCCTATGTTTTCGCCGACATTCTATCCGAGGGACGTATCCGACCTACGTTCGCTCCAATCAAAAGCAAGACAACAAATGTCGTTAACAGTACGGTTCGCGGTCCTTATCCCGCTGTTTGCTTGACGGAGCAACCGCTTTCCGCTGTCGTCGACTCTATGCGTTCCTCCGGAATCAGGTACTCCGGGTATGGGATTGCCTATCACAAATGGGCGTTGTCGATGGTAGGCGGTAATCCGGTTCTCTATGGAGGCTCGCGGATCATCGGCAAGCGGATCAAGCAGGGAGAACCGGGCTACGAATCGGGAAAGGATATCTATTCGGGAGGTTTGCCTCTGGAGCTTCAATACTTGTGGGTTCAGTACAAGCCCGCCTCTCCCAACGAATCGGGCTACCCAATTGATTTTACTTGGGAGCGAGAATGGCGAGTCCGCTACGACAGCATCTTTCACGGACTACCTGTTTACCTGGAGAGATACGAGTACGCATTCACTCCAGAGATGCCTGTCGGAGCATTGATCGTAGAGTGGGATATCGAATTGCCCGCAATTCGACAGCATCTCGCGGGGCTCTCTCAATGCGGTCACTCATGGGCTGCAAAGCTTACTCGTATCATCTCCCTAGAAACGGTTCGGAGAAAGCTCGGGGAGGGAGACCTTCGCTACGCTCGAATCGAATCATGGCCCGAAAGCTAAAGGAAAATTACGATGCAGTCGAGCGGACCGCGTAACAAAAAGTGTTTCGGCGGCGCGTAAAATTCTTTGAATTTTTTGCGGCGCAGCACGCAATCAGGCAGTTGCCCTTAAATCTTAGCTATTTCGCCATTGAAGTCAGTCTCTTGCTGACCGCTCGGCTGTTGCTCAAGCGTATGGATCGTTAGCCCGGTCAGGTCTTTGGTTTCGCTGCCTGTGAGGAGACTGGTAAGGTAGCCAACGGCGACGCAGACGGTGATTCCGATCGCGGTGTAGATATAGCCGTTGATGCGACCGTCGAGCCAGACACCGCACATGACTCCGGCCCCGGCGAGGGCTCCGGTCATTGCTCCTAGTCCGGTTGCGCGCCGGGTCAGTGCGCCCAGGACGAAGAGCCCTCCCAAGACGCCCATGAACAGGCCGATCACCATTAGGAATGTTTCAAATAAAGAGCGAATGCCGGGGTCGACAAAGGCTAGGCCAAGCAGCGTCCCTGCGATGCCGATCAGCAGCGTCAGCAGCCGAGCCGCACGCAGATAGCCAGGTTCTGTCGAGCAAAAACCGATCGGCCGCAGCAAGTCGGTAACGATCGAAGTGGAAGTCGAGTTCATGCTGGTCGAGACGGTCGATTGCGCTGCGGCGAAGATGCCTGCGACGATCAGGCCTGACAGTCCAATCGGCATCTCGGTGGCGATGAACCACGGGAAAATCTGATCGGTGGTAATGGTGGGCGCAAGTCGCTCGGGATGAGATTGATAAAACGCAAACAGTGCCGAGCCGATCCCGAAGAACAGAATCGTCGCCGGGATCGTCAACAAGGCGCTGGTCCAGATCGAACGTGCGGCGAGCTTCGGCGAAGCGGTCGTCATGTAACGCTGCACCACTGCTTGATCCGCCGTGTACGACGAGATGTTCTGCGCGAAGGCGCCAACGATGATGACCCATAACGCAATTCTGGCGTTGCTGGGATCGGCGTGGAAATTGGCGACCGCAAATTTGTGATTGAGCTGCGCGGTGGTCAGAAAGCCTGAAAAACCGTTGTCGACGTCCGAAATCAATAAGCAAAACGCGACCAACGCTCCACCCAGTAAGACCACGGTTTGGATCGTATCGGTCCAAATCACCGCTTCGACACCTCCCATGGTGCAGTACAAGATGCTCAGTACGCCCATCAATAGCACCGATTGACTGGGGGTCAACGGAGTCGCGACCGCCAGCGCCAAGCCGGTAAGCGACATCACCACGGACATGCGGAAGAGGTGAAACACGACAAAGCTGAGACTGCCAAAGACGCGCACGTATTGATTGAATCGCTTCTCCAAATATTCGTAGGCGCTGGTCGCATCAATGCGGCGAAAAAATGGCATGGCCACAAAGACGGCGATCACGGCGACGACCGGGATCATGAAATTGCCAACGGCATAGACCCAGTCTTGGGCGTACGCTTTGGAGGGAATGCCGGTGAAGGTGAGCGAGCTGAGCATGGTTGCAAAAATACTGCAACCAGCGGCCCACCACGGAATGTGCATCCCTCCCCGAAAGTAATCATCCGTGCTCTTGCTGCGATGGGCAAACCAGACGCCGACGCCGACCATCGACAACAGATAAACGATTAGCACTGCATAGTTCACCCAGCCGAATGCTGGAACGCTGGGCGCCGGGAGAATCCTCCAGACTTGCGGAGTTCGGATCCGCGGGCGAATCTCGCCGCTGGCCAGGATGATCGCTCCGTTCCAAAGTACAGGGATGGTAGTGACTTGATTGGCTGGAGTTTCGCCCAGTGAAATCCAGGTATCAGTGATCGTATGGTACGAGAAAGCTTCGCGGGGAAAGCCGGGATGCTTGTCGGCCAATTCGGCGGCCGCATCCCAGAGCGATCCGTCAGCACCACTCAGGACAAAGATATGACTTTGACCAAAGCCAATTCCGGCGCCGGCGGCGATCGGCCGGATCGAACTGGTCCGTTGTCGCCATCGGTTTTGCTGCGGCGAAAATTCCCAAACGTCGCTCAGAAATGTCACCTTACCGGCAACCTCGCAACGTCCGCCGATCACGTAAACGCAATCGTTGAAGCCATTGTGTTGTGCGGCCACAATGTTAAAAGCACGCGCAGTCCCTGGAAACGGCTCAAGTTCTTTCCAGCCGAAGTCTGGGCTGTCGGCGGTCGAAAGATCGAGCGACCAAAAATTGTTTCGCGCCGATTTTAGCTCGTGATTACGCTGGCCGCCTGCGACGTAGATCACATCCCCAATCGCAGTTGCTTGACCATAGGCGCACGGTTCTGGCAATTCTGGTAGATCATCGATGGTGATTTGCTGGCCATCCCAACGCAGCCGCAAGACATTGTTGAGCGTTTGCTTGCCGTTATCGCCGCCGATGCAAACGACGCCGGTGGATGTCGATACGGCGGCGCCATAGGCGATCGGACTCGGCATGCGGCCGGCTTCTCGCCAGGTCAGTTTGTGCTGCAGAGGATCTTCGGCAAGGACGTAGATTGTATCGAGCCATTGCTTTTCGCTATCCCAGGTAGGCGCCGGGAAATTAGCGCCGCCTGCGACGATCAAAGCATTTTGATGGACGCCAACAAAAGGGCCGGCGACTCCGATCGGATTGGGGAGCGGAGGCAACGCCTCCCAGTTTAGGCGTTGCGGCGCCTCTGCTCGCGCGATCCCACAGGCTGCTAGAAAAAATGCAACAACACAGAAAAAGGATAATAAGCGGAGCGCACGCATCGGAACCAGTTTCTTTCGGCGGCGGTTGGTATTGGGGCCAACCACCGCGGGCATTTGGCAGGCACAACAGGTCGGTTCTCAAGCCACACAGAGTCAGATTAAGCCGCCGCAGTACAACCGCAAAACCTGACGATAATTTGAAGATCCGCTCAACGTTTGCCGGTGGATCGGGCGGCGTGATTGGCTGCGTCCACTTGGAAGTCCAGCTCTGAATTATGCGAATCGGGGAAGGTGATTGCGGTCGACCAGCCGGAGAAGATGGAGGTTCCTTCTGGATTGTCTTCGGTGGCTTGGCCATCGTAGCCGGTAATGGTGACGATCTGAGCGCCGCCGATTGTTGCGCGACCGCTGCTGGCGGTGTCATACTTTCCGTCGATGATTTCTGCAAACCCTTGAGGGCCAGAGTTGCCTTGCCGCCCATCAGGCTCGAAGCTGATCCCGCCGCGAGGAACCGGCTTGCCCTCGTTGGTGATTTCTCCATGAGCGTGAAAAACGCGTGGATCATCCCCTTGCTGTCCGCAGCCGATCAACGCGATCAAGCTCATAAGCACAAGCAATTTGAAGCCATCAAATCGGCCGTATCTTTTCACTACTGGCTCAATCATAAAGTTCATACCCAATCAAAGCTCACAACAAAGTCTGGATCGTATCGGTCTGTTGGCTTGCCGCTTTCGATCAGCAAAACGGCAAGCACCTTCGCGCGTTTACCGGCTACGGCAAGGTGGCGACTTCGCCATAGGCGCGAGTTGACAGGGCTCGATAGGTTTCCATATCGATCGTTTCTGCAACGAAGTGAGAGCTTCCGTCGCACGCTTGAAACTGCGCTCCGCCGGGGTGATGGCTGCTGAAGGGAATAAAGGAGAACGAAGAGCCCAGCGTGTTGATCCCATGCTTGATGTATTTGGCCGAGGCGTCGGTTTCGCCGCGGATCCAGCTAGAGCCGTCAAGCTTTTGATCGCCGGTCCCCAGCAGGCCGGTGATCTCTCCGACTTGAAGCGTATTGGAGGTTCCATCTGTGATGTCACGAAACTTGATCGGGGCTCGATTTAAAAACGCGCCAAGTTGGGTGCCTGCGACATCGGGGTAGGTGTTGCCGGCAGGCTGACCAAGGACTTGCCCAGTCCGTGGGCCTTGGTTGCCGTAGTAATGAGAGACATACCCTAGTCGGCCATCGGTCAGCGTGCTGGAGCCGTGCACGACTTGTTCAATCGGACCGCTTGGACAGAGATAGCCGGAGATTCGATTCAGCCCATGCACCAGCTTGTTGGGGCCTTCTTTATTGGCGCCTGCGTTGAATGCGCCGCTGTCGAAATTGAATTGATCGTACAGCGGGCCTTGTTCGATAAACGGCAACACCAGCACATTCCACGAAAGTTGGTTGGTAAGAATGCTGGCCGGTGGAAAGGTCTGAAACGTGTCGTGATAGTTGTGCAGTGCTAGTCCGGTCTGCTTTAAATTGTTGCTGCAACTCATCCGCCGCGCTGCTTCGCGCGCTTGTTGAACCGCCGGCAACAGCAGCGCAATCAGAACCCCAATGATGGCGATCACCACCAAAAGTTCAACCAAAGTGAACCCATGTTTCTTTAACAGCATGACGAAGTTTCCCGGGGATGAAACAGAGTGGATTAGAAAAGCTGAGTAGCGGTGACGGGGGGCGTCGGACCGATGGATGATGTGACATGTGTGTGCGACATGCCCATTTTTCACCAAGCGCAAAGGAATAACAATGTACATTTACAGGAAAAAAATTATCGTTTTCACTACTTGAGGCGCGTGAAAAACTCGACCATGTACTTGGCGAAATACCGGGTACTTGGCGAAATGTTGAAAACGCCGACTGCGCATTTTCAATCAGCGGCTAGAAACGGCTGAGAAAGCCGTGGAAGGTAGAAGAAGTAGGATCGCCCCTGCCTAGCTCAGGGGCGATGATCAGAAATCCGACTGGTTGTAAGCCGTTGTTAGCTAAGGAGCTGCTTTGGCGCCAGCTTTGGTCGGCGTGATCCAGATTGCTTCGCCAGCGTTGGGTGCAAGCTTCAGACTTAGTTTGGTAGCTGCGTTAACCGCTTGATTTTCGATGCGGATCTGGGTCGGCGTCTCAAGGCTCGCGTCGTCGCGGTAGATGCGTGCCTGATAGGTCGTCTGCTGCGCTAAGAAATCGAGCGGCAAGGTCAGCTCTCGCTGCTGGTTGGCGTTGATGGCCCCCACATACCAAACTTGACCGCTGCGGCGCGCGATCACCGCGTACTCGCCGATTTCGCCGTAAATCACTTGGGTCTCGTCCCAGACGGTCGGAACCTTGGCGAAAAATTCGAGTTCTGGAGTGTCAAGAATACGATTGCGTGACGCTTGTCCCTGCTGGCCTGGCGCTAGCGGCCGATCGTACCAATACATAAACTGCCACGGCGAGTAAGTGCAGACAGCTTTGGCAAGCTGCTGCCCATGCGACCAATTCTTATCGACCCGCGAGTCAAAGTAACAGATGGTATGGTCAGCCGCACCAGCTAGATTGCGCGTAAACAGCGTCGTGATCGCCAAGCTGGTGGACGGCGTCGCCTCGTCACCGCGAACCCCTTCCTGCGTCATCAGATTGGGGTACGTTCGCGAGTATCCGGTGGGGCGGTATTCGTCATGAATATCGACCATCAATTGGTGATCGGCGGCTTGGCGAACGGCGTCATGTAGCCATGTGGTCCACTCTTGCGAGCCGGTGTTGACGAAGCCGTATTTGACGCCGGCAATGCCCCATTTTTTGTAGAGCGGCAAGATCTCATCGAGCTGCTTTTCTAAGGCGCGGCGGTTTACATAGACAATAATCCCTACGTCTCGTTGGCGAGCGTATTCGATGATTCCTTGCAAATCGAGCGGCCCGGCCGATCGTTTGGGATCGATCGTGACCGTCGTCGCATCGGACGCATCTTCGTATTCGTGGCCATACCAGCCGGCGTCAAATTCGACGTAACGAAAGTTATTACGCTGAGCGAAGTCGACAGCGAGTTTGGCGCCTGAGGTGGTGAGGGTGACCTCGCGTAGGACTTTACCCGGCTTGATCCAGGAAGTGTCCGCGATAGCGCACGGCTCGTTTAGATTCAGAATCAAGTCGTTCGATTCCAGCAGTTGGCCGGGGCTGTCGGCGATCATGATCACGCGCCAAGGGGTGGTCAGCGGGGTCGCCGCAGTTACCTTGCCGCGCAATTGAGTGACCACAACCGGTTCGCCAGCTTCCGGGGCTTGCAGTCGCATCGCAGCATAGTCGACCAGTTGGGCTTCGGCGATCGCGACGTAGCGCTGGTCACTGACTTGGATTGTCAGAGGACGCTCGACGTTGTCACCTAATTGACTGAGGGGAACCTGATCGTAAGTTCCTTGAGCACTGGTCGTTCGCCAAGCTGGATGATCACTGAGAAAGCGAAACTCCGTCTGCTCGGCTTGAATGGTCAGTTGTTGATTGGAATCGCCGGTTCCTAAGGTCGTGCGGAACGCGACGCCAGAGTCATAACAGCGGAGTTCGACCGAGAAGTCGCATTGGGCCTGCGAATCGTGGTAGTGCAAGGTTTGTGAGTTGTAGTGATCGCGAACAACGCTCCGTTCGCCGTAGACCGGTTTCCAGGTCTCGTCATGACTTTCGGCGGCGCTCGCCGAGACAAATTGCAGGTGATCGCCGAGGATGACCTTGTCGTCTCGGACAAAGGTAATCGCCGAATCGTCAATCAGTAGTTGGCCGTCGACCGAGATGCGATACTGTAACCGGCTCGCCGCTTGGGGATTTTGTAAGTCAATCTGGACTTCGATGCGCCCATCCGGAGATTTCAGCTGATGGGCCAGAGCAGCCGAACTACCAGCGATAATCGAAACAGCACAAATCGAAGCGGCGAGTGATCTTAGCAAGTGCATCGTGAGTTATCTACTTTTCAATGGAGGCATGGGCTTGCTGCGCGGCTGTCTTTGGTCGGTCGCACCGGCGGCGAAACGGGGAGCATTATTCGCTGAGATTCAGCGGACCCAGATCATTTTCGTCGGTGGCCAAAACTTCTACTTTAATCCCGGACTTCGCGAACTTGGCGTATTTCTCGGGCAGGAAGTTTTTTTCACGAATGCCGCCGGGCTCGCGAACTTCGGTCACGACATTGCCGTCACGATCAATCAGTTGCGTTTTTTGAACCGCCACCAGATGCGAGCCTTCGGTTAGACCATCACCTGGATCGAAGGTTTGGGCTGCAAAATAGCCATCGGCGTCGGTCACGGCCGAGCCACCTTTGCCGGCGGGATCAACCGGTTGAAAAGTAACGGTCGCTTCCGAAACTGGCTCGCCGTTCAGCAAGATTTGTCCCGTCGCCCGATAGACCGGCGGACGAGATTCGGTCCACTTGTCGGTCTGCTTGGAACAGCCAGCCGCCAGAGTGATCAAGCCGGCGACAATCAACAGCGTGGTTCTTGAAGCGAAATCGGAATACATCAGAAACAACCTTTCGGGAGAGGAGGCGAAAAGGAGTTGACGGCTAGAGCGAACCGTTGGTTTCGCCGCCGCTCTTCGATCCCAAAGCTCCCCAGACGCCATAAGAGCTGGCTCCGCTGGTGGCTGGCGCTAACGAGAGGTTGCCGGTATCAATGGTTTCAGGAATAAATCGGACCGAGCCATCGGCGAACATCGAAAGCGCTCCGCCAGGGTGACGACTTGCCGCCGAATAGATTCCACTGCTCGTTTGTGAACTACAAGTTGCGCTGTTCGGAGGAAGGATGGTGGTAATCGCACAGTAGCCAGGACGACCATCCTGCCAACGTTGACCATGACAACGAAACTGGGCGATCGGCGTTCCTGAAGTATAGTTTTTGCCCGAGAGATACGCTCGACAAGCCAATGGATTGTTGGTCGATGCCCCGATGGCCCTGCCCAGTTGATTGCTATCCGGAGCGACGATGATTTCGGACATCGTCATGGTGTTGCTCAGCCCATCGGTGATGTCACGAAATTTCGTATAGGTCAGATAGCCAAAGATCCCGCGAATGTTTTGGTCCGGTCGAGACGCATCGAAGCTGATGTTGTAGTTGTCCCCCATCGATAGCCCGTAGTTCAGCGGAGAGTACTCGCCGCTACGATCGGGGCCGACCGGAGAAAGTAGCCCGTCCGAAGGGCAGGCGAAAGCGTCGATTCGCCCGACATAGCCCGAGTTGACGTTGTTGTGCCAGACATGATTGCCGGTAGAAACAATCTGGTCGTAGCGAGCGCCGGCTTCAATGAACGGCAGCAAGTTGACGAAGGCGCTCCAGCGGGGCCCACCGCCGCCGCCGGATAAATCGGTTCCACCCTGACGAGGAGGAAGCGCCAGAAACGTATCGTGATAGTTGTGACAGGCGAGCCCCATTTGCTTCAAGTTGTTAGAGCAACTCATGCGGCGAGCCGCTTCTCGAGCTTGTTGAACGGCGGGGAGCAGAAGGGCGATCAAGACGCCGATGATTGCGATCACCACTAATAACTCAACCAGCGTAAATGCGTTTCGTTTCATCAGTGCATTCCAGCCATAGAATGAAAGGGATAAGGCAACGGAAAGTGTTGGAAGAGCAGGCGTGACGAAAAAAGGAAAACAGATGCTTCGGTCTGCCGACGTGCTTAGTATAGAGAGCGCAGCACCGGGCGACAATTAAAGCTGAGAAACGGAAAAATATAAATTGCAGAGTCAATTGGACGCTAAATAGTAGGGCATTCCGTAGATTTCTAGCGGCTTGCTGCCACCAATCGGAGGTGATGCAATTGTCGTAACCTCCCTGTGGTAAGTATCTTGCGTTATTAGTCTGCTGGCGGATTCGGTTCATTGGGATGAAACCATCTTCCTTCGATAGTGGGGCTTGGGGCGGCCTTGCATTGCAACCTTGGCTGACGAAAATGGGAAATGATATGACGAAAATAGGGAACGATGCTTTCAGGCGTACGCGTAGACAGTGTGGCTAGGTGGCTCGCTGGTATTGTCATGGGGGATGATTCCAGCATTTCTACCGATGGAGTTCTAATCGGCGCATGTTGCAACGCAAGCAAACGGTTCTGTTGCTGATTGAATCCTCTCGTGGTTACGGCAGAGGATGCTTGCGCGGGGTCGCCGATTATTGCCGGATTTACGGCAACTGGCAGGTCATCCATGTCGAACGCACCATGAACGAGCAATTACCTAGCGGCGTTCATCAATGGAAGCTTGATGGAGTGATCTGCCGTGCCGAAATGAGCAGCATTGCGCAGGAGATCGACGGACTGAATGTTCCTACAGTTGACCTGCGGGGAACGCATCTGCCGGCCAACGGCGTTTCGATCGACACCGATCCAGCCGCCTGCGCCTTACAGGCGTTCGAGCATTTCTGGGACAGAGGTCTCCGCGACTTCGCTTATTGCGGATACGGCGGCGTCGATTTTTCGGATGCTCGCGGCAAAGCGTTTCAAGCGATCGCTCAGCAAAGAGGGTGTCGGACTTATTATTTCGCCAGCGTCGCCGACAAGGTCTCTGAGGTCTCACGAGAACTACTCGCAGAGGGGGGCGATTCAGATCTGGTGCAGTGGCTTATGACGTTGCCGGCGCCCTGCGGACTGTTTGCCTGCAACGATGTACGCGGCAGGCAGGTTCTGAGCGCCTGTCTCGAAGCCGGCATTCCTGTGCCAGAGCAGTTGGCTTTGGTGGGAGTCGATAACGACAACGGGATTTGCGACCTGGCCATCCCGACGATGAGCAGCATTGAGCCAGACACGCATCAGATCGGTTTTAAGGGAGCGACCTACTTGGCCGAGTTGATGAACGGTCAATCGGTCGCGTCACGTACCTATGTGCGGCCCAAAGGAGTCATCGTTCGCGCCTCGTCCGATATCGTCGCGATCCCCGATCGAGAAATCGCTTCGATCCTCAATTACATCAGTCGAAATGCGTGTGACGGCTTAAATGTTGACATGATCTGCCAAAAGTTTGGGCTGAGTCGATCCACGTTGGAACGTCGCCTAAAAACTGCGATCGGCAGAAACGCCAAGACCGAAATCGACCGCGTGCGAATCGAACGGGCCAAGCTCTTGCTGCGCGAAACCGATCGAAAATTACTTGCCGTCGCCAATCACGTCTCTTACTCTTCCGCCGCAAAATTTGTCGTCGCGTTTAAGAGAATCACCGGCGTTACGCCGGGAGTGTTTCGAAAGGATTATCACGCATGATGAGCCTGGGCTTAAACTCCAATGTCCTATTTTCGCTCGACCTTGAGATTGCCCGATGATCCGGATCTATCAGCATGGAGATCATGTCGCTATCGCCGAGATCTTTGCCCGAGCGATTCACGAAATTGCCGCCCAGGATTACACCTCCGCACAGCTGTTCGCGTGGTCAGATCGCATGCCGAACGTTGAGCACTGGCGGAAGCGGTGCGAACTAAAACGCCCGTTTGTGTTTGTGATCGAAGAGCAAGTGGCCGGTTTTCTGGAACTAGATCCTGACGGGCACATTGACTGCGCTTATGTTCATCCGAACTATCAGAGAAGAGGAGTCGTGACTCAATTAGTGCAGCACGCTGTGCAAACCTGCTTCGCTCTCAACATCAACCGACTGTATGTCGAAGCGTCGATCTGCGCTCGACCGCTGTTTGAAAAGGTCGGATTCACCCTCCTCCGCGAGAATTTGGTGAATATCAAGGGCGTGGAATTGCTGAATTACAAAATGGAGCTGACAAGAAAGTAGAACGCCTCGCCGCAAGCACAGGCGAGGCGTTCGATTTCATGTTAGGTCGAAAGCTGCACTTATTCCGTTTTGGCTTCAACCTTCTTTTTTAGCGTGTTCACATCTTCGGTCAGCTGGGCGTTTTGCTTTTTCAGCTCATCGATCAGTTTGCGAAGTTCGCTCAGTTCACGCGGCGCCGCCGGCTTTTCGGCTTGAAGTTCTTCGATCGCTTTTTTCGCGGCATCTTCGGCTCCTTTTTCTTCGGCGCTTTCGGCAAAGGTTTCCAACACGCTGAGCGCTTCGACGTCTCCTAGCAGGCCTAGCGCTTGCAGCGCGCCTTGGCGAACCGGCGAGCGAAGGTCACTGAGTTGGGCAAGCAGCAATTTGCGCTGCGCGGAAGTGTCATCCTGATTTTCGCTGATGCGGCCCAACGTGGTAAGCGCTGCAGCCAGACCGGTGGTGGTGAAGTCGGCGCGGCGCGACTGGATGGTCTCTAGCAAGACGTTGGCCATGCCGGCGTCACGCCGAGCATTGATCGCATCAACGGCGGCGTCGAGCAGTTCGTTCCGGAAGGATTCGGACTTCAGCAACTCTTGCAGTAACCGATCGACCTTTTCGTCATGGTACTTGCCAAGCGAGCGAACCTGAGCGGCTTGAATCGCCGGATTCGATTCACTGCGGACCATTTCGACAAATTCTTGGATGTGCGTTGGCCGATAGAAGCGGCCGAGCGCTTCGATCACCTCCAGGCGAACGCGAGCATCACTTTGCTTGGTCGAAGCGAGCAAGGCGTCAAACGCTTTATCGGTATGGATTTTTTGCAGCGCCTGGGCCGCTTCTTTGCGAACGCCGTAGAACGGGTCCGCTTGCAAAGCCTCGGTTAATGCGGCGACTACATCGTCCGACTTTTTCTTTTCCAGTTGTTCGATCGCCCACAGGCGGCCCACCATGTCGTCCTTGTTTTTCAGCTGTGCGAACAGCATCTCGTTTGGCTTCTCGAAAGTCACGCGGGCCAACAACGCATAATCAGGATCAAAGCGAACGATCTCCGGCTTTTCATCCAGCGGGACGAACCACTCCTGCTTTTTGTCGTCCGCGCGGAAGGTACGGGTAACGGAACCCCCTGGGGAATCAAAGCGGAACGTGGCCGGAAACGCGTAGAGCAGAACCGACTCGTTGGTTTCGTGCGTTTGTTCGAGCGTCAGGTGGGCCAACTTTTCGTTGGGCAACCAGCGGTAGGTGATTTTGAGATCGGGAAACCGGGCGTGATAAACCCATTGATCGAAAAACTGGTCAAAGCTACGCCCACTCACTTCTTCGATCGTCGCTTGCAGCGCCGGCGTGGCGACGCTCGACAATGCGTTCCGCTCGAGATAAGTTTTAACGCACTCGCGATAAAGATCTTCGCCTAGTTGATTGCGAAGCATGTGCAGCACCCAGCTGCCTTTGGGGTAGGCGCGATAGTCGAACTGTTGGCCGGAGTTTTTGTATTGGTTCCAAACAATCGGCTTTTTGTCGCCGGTCTGCGTCAGAATCCGTCCGGTCGCGTCACGGTAAAGGCCGTATAGCATTGCGTCGCGTCCCGACTTTTTCCCTTCGTACAAATGGGTGTAGTAGGTTGCAAAGCCTTCGTTGAGCCAGAGATGGCTCCAGTCGACGCAGGTGACATAGTCACCAAACCATTGATGGGCCAGTTCGTGGGCGTCGAGGCCGTGCGACGTTTTGACGTTTTCTGTCGCGTCGGCAAAGATAGTAGTATCGGTCAGCGTGGTGATGGTCGTGTTTTCCATACCGCCGGCCAGAAAGTCTGCGATGGTCACTTGATCATACTTGGGCCACGGATAAGGAACGCCGATTTCCTCCTGATAGAAATCCATGATCGCAGCCGTATCGGCGAACGAGTTTTTGGCATGTTCTTTCCAGGAAGGCTGCGTGTAGAAGCCGAGCGGAATGTCGCCTGACTTGCTTTCGAGCTTTTCTAGATTGCCGGCGACTAAACAGATCAAATAGTTGACATGCGGTTTGTCATGCAGCCAGTGGACGACTCGCAGGCCTGACTTCGCGTCGACATCATCGCTTAGCTGGCGACCATTGGAGACCACCGTCATCGTGGGCGGCACGCGGCAGATTACTTCGGTGGTCGATCGTTCGTTGGGATAGTCGAAGCAAGGGAACCATTGGCGAGCAAAGTGCGATTCGCCTTGCGTCCAGCAATGAACATCCTCGGCCGGATAGCCCATCTCCGGCGTGCGGAAGTAGAAACCGCCAGTCGGCTGACTGTGGTGAGCGATCTCGACAAACGCTTCTTCGCCCACCGGAATCGGCTCGGCGAAAGCGATCGTCAGGTCGGTCTTGGTCGACGCAAAGTCCGACACCTCGGCCGAACCGGTAACGCGGTCAATGTTCAGCTCGATTGCGTCGAGCTTTAGTTCTCGCAACGGCTCGCGCAGCGGCACAAATTTGATCGTCGTCACGCATTCGACCGTTCGCTGGGCGAAATCTGGCGTCACGTCCAGCTTGATATGCAGCACATCCACCTGGCGAATCGGAGCGTAGCGACGGCCATCTCCTTCTAAATCGACCCCAAACAAACCCCGAGCGTCATGCGAGTCGCCGCAATAACGACATACGCGGTACGCTTCACCAGCGTTAGCAGAAAACGTCGAAAAAACGCTAAGAAATAGCGCGAAAACGCCCAGCGCAAACAGGCGATACGTCATAGGTAGTCTCTGACGAGTGAAAGGAGTGTGGGGCTCTTTACTACTTTAGTCACAAAGCGATTTTCGTACACCCACGGGTCGCCATTCTGCGCACAATGTGTGTCTAGACGCCCAAAGTTGTGGGGGCTTTTGCGCCAAGCGGACGAACGTCGATGACCACCCCTTTAAAGGCAGGCGTCTTCGACTTTGGATCGGCGCGGCGCGCAACCAGGATGTTCGCTTCGGGGTAGTACATCAGCGCGTTGCCGGGGCGAATGTCGTCGTACTGGCGCACGCGAAAGCCGCGGATCGTGCCGACGTCGGAGGTGATCTCGACTTGCTGATCATGGGCCAAGCCTAAGCGACGACAATCTTCGGAATGGATCAAGATGACATCGCGGCGATCGATGCCGCGGTAGATGTCTGTTTCTTCGTAGACGACGGTGTTGAATTGTCCTTCGCTGCGCACCGTCATCAGCCGGAGTTGATTTTCGGCGCCTTTCAGCGGCGGAATTTCATGCGTGAAAAGTTGCACTTTTCCGGTGGGAGTCGGAAAGATCGGCGTGTGGAAGGTGCGGCCGCCGATTTGAAACTCCTGCTTGGTTTCGTCGATCGTTTCAATCTGCTCGAAGCCTGGCACGACCTTCGCGATCGCATCGCGAATCTTGCCGGTATCTTGCATCGATTTCCAATCCATCGCGCCGTCGTCCCCTAGCACGTCGCTTGCGAGCCGCGCAATCACTTCGACTTCGCTCAATGGACCTTCCAGTCGCCGCGGTCCGCCATCGGAGAGTCGCACGTAATTGAACATTGACTCTTGCGTGGTTGGTTGCGGTTCTTCATCCCGCGCCAGGACCGGCAAGATCATGGTTTCTTTGGCCAAGCCGTTGGCATGGCCGGTGTTGAGCGTCGTACTTAAGAAGACCAGCATCTCTAGTTGCTCGAGCGCCTTGCCGGCAAACGTTTGCTCTGGGTTCGATCCGTACAGATTGCCGCCTAGGCAAAAGCCAAGCTTTAATTCGCCGCGGTCGGCCGCTTCCATACAGCCCAGCGTATCGAGCCCGACGCTGGTAGGCAGTTGCAGATTAAAGTTCGACTCAAGCCGCTCAAAGATTGCCCGCTTTAATTGCGGAGTGACGCCGACTGAGCCGATCCCTTGGACATTGGAGTGCCCGCGAATCGGCATGAGGCCTGCGTGAGGGCGTCCAATCATGCCGCGCATCGCCGCGAGCGCTGCGATCGCCTGGACGTTGTCGACTCCATGGGCGTGATGGGTGATCCCCATGGTCCAGCTAAAGACAACGTTCTTGGCTTTGGCGTAGCGAGTGGCGATGTCGTTGATCTGCTCTCGACTGACGCCAGATTTTGAAAGGATCTCGTCCCAGGTCAACTGGCGCAGATGTGTGAGCCAGGCTTCGCTATCGTCGCAGTGCTCGGCGAGAAACTGGATGTCAGCAGCGCCTTGTTCATCGATCTGCTTGGCGATCCCTTTGAGCAGCGCCAAGTCGCCGCCGATATGAGGCTGCACATACAGGGTGGCGATCTTGGTGCCAAACAGCAAACTGATTGGATCGCTGGGGACGCGAAAGTTGACCAGGCCGGTTTCGATCACCGGGTTGATGACGATCACCTCTCCGCCGCGACGACGTACATGCTTGAGCGTTGACATCAAACGGGGATGGTTGCTGGCCGGATTGCCGCCGATCACAAAGACGAGATCGGCATGCTCAAGATCTTTCAGCTGCAGTGTCGCCGTCCCGCTGCCGATGGTCGAGGCCAATCCGACGCCGCTGGCTTGATGACAATAGTAGCTGCAATTGTTGACGTTGTTGGTGCCGTAGATCCGCGCGAAAAGTTGCAGCAGAAAGCCGGCCTCGTTCGAGCTGCGGCCGCTGAAGTACCAAAAGGTCTCGTCAGCCGGTAGGCTCTTTAGCTTGTCGGCGATGCGGCGGAACGCTTCGTCCCACTCGATTGGCCGATAGTTGCCGGCGTCGCGCTCGTAGAGCATCGGCTGCGTTAAGCGGCCGCTATGTTCCATTTGGTATGGCGTGAACTTGGCGAGCTGCGCGACGCTGTAGGTCTGCCAGAACTCGGGTTTGACCGCGCCTTGCATGTCGGCGACCATCGCCTGAAGCGACTTTTTGCAGACCTCGGGGAAGCTGCCAACTTCGTTGACCATGCCCCCCTGTTGACCGCCCATGCCTAGAGCACACGTCTTGCAGGCATTCTTGCTCCGCATCGCCTTCCACAGTTTCCAAATGCCGCCGGCTTGGCGCCCTTTGGTAAACGTGTATTTGATCGCTTGCCATCCGCCGCCGCTGGAAAGTTTGCGCATGATTTTTGAGGGAGAGAGAGGAGGGAAGGGGGGTGTCCCTCGAATCATAGCAGATCGCGGCAATAGCGACAAAAAAAGACTCGGCGATTTGCGGTTCGCCGAGTCTCTTTAAATTTGTGCCACGGCTCTGTGAGCCGTGCGAATCGCCGAATGACTTGAGCCGAACGAAGACACGGCTCACAGAGCCGTGGCACGCACTAGATCGAGCCCGAACAGTTACTTCGCTTACTCTTCCGCGACGTTTACATAGACCTTTAACGCCGAGTTGTCTTCGACCAGCAGACGCATCATCTCTTTGTAGTTGTCGAGACCATCGACTGGGTTGGTCAAGATCTTCTCGAGCACGCCGGGATAGGTGACGTCGCCTAACGCCAGGTCGCGAATGCCCAGCTCAAAATGCTCGCGGTTGGCGTTGACCGAACCGAGCAGCAGTTTGTTACCCAGTACCCATTCGATGTTGATCTTGTCAGTCGGCAGTTCGTGCTGAACCTGGCCGCCGGTGATCGAAGTCCAAGCGAGCACGCCGTTGTGCCCTAGGTACTTCATCGCTTCAAAGGCCATCTTGCTGCTGCCGGTCGCATCGATAATTATTTGCGGCCGGCCAGTCTGCTTCATCAGTTCTTCTAAGGAAGTCTCTGTCGAGCTGACGTAAGTCGCTTCTAGGCCTTGGACGATCTCGGACTTCAGGTGCGGACCCGGCGCCCGAGCGACGGTATAGACCTGCAAGCCGCGCAATTTGAGCACCAGGGTCGAGAGCAAGCCGATCTGACCGGCGCCCAGCACCCACGCAACCTCGGGGCGCCAGACCTTCATGCGGCGCTGCACTTCATAGACTTGATGAATCGCTTTGGCGGCGCAGCTCATCGGCTCCATCAGCACATGCAGGTGCTTCAGCCCGGTCGGCACTTTGACGATGTACTCTTCTTCGTCGGCCATGTACTCGGTTAAGAAGCCATGCAGCAGGTTGATTCCCCGCTCGTAGTAGACTTCTTCGCTGGTCATGTCGTACGTGCCGATCAGATCATAGATCGATCCGCCGGGACGACGCACGGTGGCGGTGACATAGTCGCCTGGTTTGACGCGCGTGACGTTGGGGCCGACTTCCATGACCAGGCCAAACGACTCGTGGCCAAGCACGAGATATTTGTCGCCGGGAGGGGCTCCGCCGTACAACGCTTCGTTGATCTCTTTGTCGGTCGCATCGACGCCGACTTTCAAAATCTTCACCAAGACCCCGTTTCCCTTAGGAAACTGGTCCAGCGACGGCATGGGAATATCTTCAAGGTGGACGCTATGGGGCGTGCCGGGCGTGACCGCAACTGCCTTCATTGGTGAGTTACTCTCATCAGATAATGCAAGCGACGCCGCTAAGGTGCGGCTAAGATTGGCCATCGTACCAAAGGCCCTACAGGCTCGAAAAGTGGGGCAGTGAGGTCCGACTATCCGAAATGCTGGGGGATTTTGGCGATTTCAGCGCTTAAATCAGGCATCGCGCCAGCATTGGACGCTACCAATGCCGCCAAGTGATTGGCGAAGCTGGCCATCTGAGCGACTGATTTTTGGTGGATCAGCCCATGGGCGATCGCTGCCGTAAACGAATCTCCGGCGCCAACCGTATCGACGATCTCAACCGGGATGCCGGGCTGACGACTTTGCTCGGCGCCGCGCGCCACCAAGCAGCCATCTCCTCCTAGCGTGATGCAGACCGCTCGCAGCCCAAAAAATTGCTGCACTTCGGTCGCAAAAGATTCGATTTCGGTCGGCAGCCCAAAGTTATTGGCCAAGTAGGCGACTTCTTCTGCATTCAGTTTCAATGCGTTGGCCCATTGCAGCGAAGACTCGATCCTCTCTTTATCGAACCACGGGGGACGCAGGTTGATGTCATAAATCTTCCAGGCGTCACTCGGCGCCGCTCGCAAGCAGTCGTAGATCATCAACTGGCTCTCGCGACTGCGCTGCGCCAAAGTTCCAAAGCAAATGGCCGCCGCTTTCGAGCAAAGAACCGCCGTCTCTGGCGTAAATTCTAAATAGTCCCAAGCGACATCGTCCACAAACGTGTACTGGGGATCGCCATCAACAAACTCGACGCGGACCTGACCGGTCGCATGCTGCGGATCACGTTGGACGTATTGATCGTTCAAACCATGCTGCGATAGATAGTGGACAAATTCGTCCCCTAATTCGTCGACACCCACCCGGGACAGAACCGTTCCCCGCAGCCCCAACTGTTGCGCATGAAAAGCAAAGTTCGCCGGAGCCCCGCCGGGACGCCGCTCGTCGGGGAAACAATCCCATAAAATTTCGCCAAGGCCGATTACTGGTCGAGATTCTGTCATCGCGCTGCTGATTCCTGTTGTCCATTCGGTCGCACATGCTCCAGTCTAGAGAACTAGCAGCCTGCGCCCAGCGGAAAGCGGAAAATCGTCGTCTACCTGGGCGCCTTTTGAGGTTGAACTCTCTAGCAGGACCGTCAGAAAGAGAACCCGGCATCCGTGGATCGCGGCGTGGATACCGCAGCAACGTGATCAAAACATGGAAATGATTGTCTGCAACATTTCTGTTTGACGAGGACTAACGAACTGCGAAGATTTGAGGGCGATCAAATGGACAGGTCGGTTCTGGTTCCACTGCGAGCTGCCCACTCAACGAGGTAATTTTCGTCGTACTTCGCGGCTTTTCGATTCCAGGATCGGAGGCAATCTTCCTTCGAGTCGATGGGGGGCGGGATCACACGCCGTAACGTAAAGTGCTGGGTCGATTGGAAGATAGGACTCGATTTTTTCTAACTCTCTCGAAGGCGATCCCATGACTGTACCCACCAAGTCTCAGCAGATCGAACTCGCTTCGCGTCCCAGCGGTCTGCCCACTTTGTCGAACTTTCAACAGCAGACCGCCCAACTGTCGGCGATCCAGGAGGGAGAATTCCTGGTAAAAAATCAGTGGATGTCGGTAGACCCTTACATGCGCGGGAGGATGAAGGCAGGCGAGAGCTACGTGCCGCCGTTCGAAATTGGTCAGCCGCTCGAAGGGGGCTGCATCGGTGAGGTCGTCCAGTCGCGTCATGACAAGTTCAAAACCGGCGACATCGTGCTAGGCAATCTCGGTTGGCGCGAGTATTGGAAATCAACAGGTCAGGGGGTCACCTTGGTCGATCCCGAGCTCGCGCCGGTGCAGGCGTACCTGGGCGTACTGGGAATGACCGGCATGACCGCGTGGGTTGGCTTGCACAAGATCGGCAAGCTCCAAGCGGGAAGCACCGTTTTTGTCTCGGCGGCTTCCGGCGCGGTGGGTTCGGTAGTATGTCAGCTTGCCAAAGCCAAGAAGTGCCGCGTGATCGGCAGCGCCGGGAAAGCAGAGAAGATTGAGTGGCTGCAACAGAAGGCCGGTATCGACGCCGTGATCAACTACAAACAGACAAAGGATCTAGTCGGCGAACTGGCCCAGCATGCTCCGGATGGGATAGACGTTTACTTTGACAACGTCGGCGGCGACCACCTAGAAGCGGCGATCGAAGTGATGAATGACTTTGGTTGCTGCGTGGAATGCGGCATGATATCGACCTACAACGCGACCGAGCCAACCAGCGCCCCGCGAAATCTGTTTAAGGTGATCGCCAAACGAATCCGTATGCAAGGTTTTATTGTGGTAGACCACATGCAGGACCAAAAGGAGTTCCTCCAAACGATGGCGCCACTGATCCAAAGCGGCCAGGTCGTCTGGGAAGAAAGCGTCACCGAAGGTTTGGAGAATGCACCGCAAGCATTTATTGGGCTGTTTGACGGAGATAATCTTGGCAAGCAGTTGGTTCGTTTGGTGTAAGTCGACTTCGGAGGAGCGTTGAGACGCACCTAGCCCTGCGGATCTCGTCTGAAAATGAAACCGCGTGGTAACGCAAGCTTGCGTTACCACGCGGTTTTTTGGGGTTTATTGACCAGGCCGGTTTCAGGTGCGTCATGACGCAACCTGCCTGGACTTTCACACAGCGAAAGGCGCCACTACTTCTGGAAGAAGTCGTGCTGCGAATCGCCGCCGCTGATCAGGTAGGCGATCAGGTCGAGGATCTCGTCTTGGGTCATCGATTTGAACAGACCAACCGGCATCGCAGAGACCTTAGAGACGGCCATCTCTTCGATATCGTTGCGATTGATGTTGACCTGTTTGTTGGGAACGGTCAGGTCGGTGTTCAGCATGATTGAGTCGCCGTTGAGATTGACGACCACGCCGCTGTAAACTTTACCATCGACGGTCAGCACGTTGATCGCCGAAAATTGTTCGTTGATCACTTTGCTGGGATTGACGACTTGATCCAGCAAGTCGTGCGGAGAGTAGCGCCGTCCGGCCGAAGTCAAATCGGGACCGGTCATACCTCCTTGGTCGCCAAAGCGGTGACAAGCGTAACAGCCGGCGGCGGCGAACATCTTGCGACCATTCGCATAGTCGCGCCCTTTCAGCCCTGTTTGTGCGGCGCTGGAGAGTTCTTCAAGCGTCCACTCTTTGGTTTCTCGTCCGGCGAAGATTTCGCCCAAGTTCTCTAGCACCGACTTCTGCACCGGTTTTTTCGCCAGCACTTCTTTCAGCGATTCTTTTTCGGATTCGCTGAGCGATGCGACGGCGTCGTTGCGGATGAACTCGATGAACGTGTCGAAGCTGGCTCCACCCTTGTAGTTGGCCGCTTTGAGGAACCATTCGATGTACTGCGTCCGCAGCTCAGGCGTCCAACCGGCTGTCAAAAATCGGATTGAGCGAGCGTATTGCATCTGCTCTTCCTGAGTGGGAGCTGCTGCGATCAACGCCATCGCTTTGGCGGCGACGGTCGGGGACTGCAGCCAGGCGAGCGTCTCGCTCAACAGCCAATTTAGCTCGGTCGATTTAGCAGGAAAGAGAGGGTCCAACTGAGCGATCAGCTTGTCGATGGTCGCCTGATCGGGGCTTCCAAAGCGATTTAGAATGATCTGTGTAGTGCGGACCAAAATCAGTTGCTGCGTCAAGTCGAGCTTCTGCGCGTCGATCGCAGTGATGGCCGCAAGCAGCTTGTCACGCATTGCGGTATCGATAGCAGGAGTCTCTGGCTTGCGATGCAGCGGATCAACGCCGGTTACGCGGGCCAGCGCGAGCAGCGCGGTGACTTGCTTGGCGGGGTCAGGCTCACGAAGGGCTTTGGCTTCCCACGATGCAACCGGTTGATGCTCAATCGCCGTCCGCGCGGCGAAGCGAATGAAGCGATCTTTGTCAGCCAGGTGAGGCCAAGCAGCGTCGATCGCGGCGGGATCTTGCTTGCCATGAAAAGCTTCGAGCGCGTGACGCAGTTCGCGAGCTTCGCTGGCAGTTGTGGGCGCCGGGACCTGCTGGGTGGATTCGTCGCCGACATAAGTCACTCGGTAGAGACCCGACTGCACGCGTCGACCACCGATGGTGAAATACATTGCGCCATCGTGCGGATTAATAATCGCGTCGGTGATCGGCAGCGGGGCGCCGGTCACAAACTCTTCTTTGGTCGCCGTGTAGGACGATCCGTTCGGCTCGAGATGCACTGCGTACAGTTTGCCCCAGCTCCAATCGAGCGCGTACAACGCTTCTTGATATTTGGCCGGAAACTTGGCCCCATAACCAAACGTCATGCCGGTTGGTGAGCCGGGGCCGATATCAAGGATGCCAGGCAGGTTGTCCGCATAAAACGGCATCCGTTTGCCGGCCCCGTTGCGCCAACCAAACTCGGCGCCGCTGGTGACGTGACAAATGCGGGTCGGGCGATACCAAGGAGTGTTGAAGTCGTATTCCATGTCGGCGTCGTAGGTGAAGAGTTCGCCGTCATGATTGATCGCCGCATCAAAGATGTTGCGAAAGCCGTTGGCGTACGCTTCAAACTGCTTGCCGTCAGGCGAGACGCGATAGATGATTCCGCCGGGGGCCAAGACGCCGCGGTTGTGACCGCGACCATCAGGCATGCTGGGAAGCAAATGGTCTTCACCCCAAACTTGGCGAACCGGTGACGAATCTTCGATTTTAGGCGGAATCGTGTTGTTGCCGGTGATCAGATACAACGCTTTGCCATCAGGCGTGGGAAGGACCGCATGCACGCCGTGGTCGCTGCCAGAGTTTACCTCGCGAAGCAACTCAACCTTGTCTAGCTGATCGTCACCGTTGCTATCGGTGATGCGGTAGAGGCCAGAGGGGATCTTGCGTTCGTAATCGTTGACGCCGACATACAGCGAGTCGAATGCCCACAGCATGCCGTTGACGCCGCGGATATCGGCTGGCACTTTTTGCACATCGTCAGCAGTGAGCTTTTTTCCGTCCTTCGGCAGAGTGATCCGATACAGCCCGCCGTATTGATCGCTGACCAGCAGGCGCCCTTTGTCGTCGGTGCAAAGGTTGACCCACGACCCCTGGATATCGGACGGCACGGAATAGAGTAGCTCGACTTTGAAGCCGGGCAGCGCCGAGATCCGGTCAATCGGCGTGGCCGTGTTACCGCTGGCCGGCGGCTTGATATCTGCGGCCAATGCGACCGAGATGGTCCATGAAAACAGCAGCATTGAAAAGATAAAGCGAGGCATGATGGCGTGCATCCCTGATGTTTTTCAGAAGAGTTGGGCTTTACGGCAGAATCTAGGTGAGACTTCTTATGATAAGCAGCAGAGCGGCGCCGTACCAGCATCCGCGGAAGGGGGGAGTAAACGGAGCCGTTTTCAGGCGACCGCTGACGCAGCGCCCCCAGACTATTTCTGCCGCCGTAGTTGATTGATCTGCTGTTGCAGCGTGGCCGCGGTTGCTTCGGCGTCGCCCAAGGGATGGGGATCGACCGTTTTCTCGCGGGTATAGCCGATATGCTTCATCCAGTTGGCCGACCGCTGGCCGCGCAGTTGGGCGACCTGTTTATACAGCGGGTCGGCTTGGATCTCGGCGAGCGATTGTGAGGGGACCGGGACATGCAACGCCGACAGGATGGTCTTCGCCATCAGCAAGTGGCCAGCTTCGCCGGGGTGGACATGGTCTTTGGCGAAGACCTCGGTCTGGGCGTCCCGGGCTTTGCGCATTGCGGTGTGCAGGTCAATTACTTGCACGCCGGGAACTTGCAAACCCATTTCCCAAGCGGCGTACGCGGTCATGACCGAGTCATAATTGAACTCGCCAGACTGGGTCGTTGCGTCGTAGATCGGCGGCGTGACCAGATAAATCTGTTGAACGCCAGCGGCTTGGCATTGCTGGATCAATTGCTTCACGCCGGTTTGGAAAGCGGCAAAACGCTGCGGATCGAGCGGCAGATAAATCCCGTCGTTGATGCCGTAACAGGCAAACACAACATCCGGCTTGGCCTTGTCGAGCAAGCGTCCCAGCCGCTCAAACAAACAAGGCCGGGGGAATGCACCGCCGGCATGATTGTCTTCGCTGAGACCGGACAACGTTTCGCTGGCCAGACCGAGCCCCAAGATGTCAAAGTCCTGCTGCGGATAGAGCTTCTCGAGATAGTAGTCGACAAAGGTGACATATCCGCCGGCTTGGGTAATGCTGTCGCCAAGAAAGACAATGCGCTTGTTGGCGATCTTGTCGACAGTGGGATTGGGCTCGGCGGCGATAGCCGGATTGAGGAAGAGAAGCATTGCTACGCAGGCGAAGAGGAGGGGCGATTTCATCGGGGGACCTTAGGATGGGCAAGAGAAGTATTCGCGGGGGGGGCGGCGTATTGGAGGATAAACCAACAGCGTCGCGGAGTCAAAGTATCGTGGACACCGGGTGCAGCGTGAGCTGGAAGCGTGAGAGTTGACGATGCAATCTAGCGAACCACTTGAACACCAGTCTCGCTGGCGCTGCGAGCTAGGACTGAAACGCTACTCGCTGGGATAGCGCGCGTCAAACTCGGCGAGGATCGCCGCGGTTCGGCTCATCCCAATGCGATCAGCCCCAAGCTCGCAATATTGCAGGAAGGTCGTGAGGTCGCGGATTCCTCCGGCTGCTTTGACCGGACTGCGCGCGTGTTCTCGCATTAGGCGGACGTCGTCGAGGGTTGCGCCGCCGGTTCCAAAGCCGGTCGAGGTCTTGACCCAGTCGGCGCCGGACTCGTTGCAGATTTGGCACAAGCGGATTTTTTCGAGCTGCGACAGGTAGCAGTTCTCGAAGATCACTTTGATTTTTTGACCGGCGTCGTGCGTCATGGTGACCAACTGAGAAATTTCTTTGCGGACCAGTTGCCAGTGTCCGCTTTTGACTTCGCTGATGTTGACGACCATGTCGAGCTCTTCGGCGCCTTCGACCAGGCATTGTTCGGCTTCGTGCAGTTTGGCTCGCAGCGGTTGATTGCCGTGCGGAAAACCGATTACCGTACAGGTCTTCACTCTACTGCCGGCCAACATCCGCGCACAGCGACCGGCGAAGAACGACGGGATACAAACGGACGCCGTCTGTAGATGGTGTCCCAGCAGGCAGGCGTCTTCCAGTTGATGCTGCGTTGCGTTGGGAGCGAGCAGCGTGTGGTCGATGCGGGCCAGCAGTTGAGCGCGTGTGAAGTTCAAGGGAGAATCCATTCCAAAATTTCGACAGCACAAGGGGATCGGTCTAGCGCTGTTCAGGCTCGGGCTGACGCTGTTCACGAATTTCCTGCTCGACCTGCGCCAGACCGGGGTCGTCAGGGAGGATTTTTCGAAGGGTCTGAATGGTGGCTTTCGCCGCTTCCCATTTTTCTCGCTTTTGTTGCAAGCGAACCAATGCGGTCAGGAAGGTAACCGAATTGGTTTGGATTTCGGCCGCGCGGGCGATCGCTTGTTCGGATGCTTCCAACTGGTTGGCCTGGTACAGGGCCAGGCCATAACGATACTGGACTTCGGCGACGCTGGGCAATTGAGAGGCGTCACGAGCCAGATTGCCCAGTTCTTCTTCGCGCAGGTGGGCGATTTCAAAATCACGGATCGCGACCTCTTCGGCTAGTTTGCGCGCTTCGGCCCGTTTGCCGCTAGCGGCGAGCTGTTGAAATTGTTGCCGAGCCGGCGCCAAGCGACGCGTTAACAGTTCGGCCAGATTCGAGCGGGGACCGGTGACATTGGGCTGCACGCGGATCGCGGCGCGATACCATTTTTCGGCGTCGGTGGGGTTGCCCATCGTTTCGGCCAGAGCACCAAGCGCCAAGAGCGCGCCGGCTTGATCGGCGTTTCGTAGCAGCGAATCTTTGAGATCGGTCAACGCGCGGTTGAACGCCTCTTCTTTGCCGTTGAGCTTTAAATAGTCAATTGAGGTTCCGGCCAATGCGCTGGCGGCGTCAGTCCGTACGGTCCGCGTAGGATCATCGAGACCGTTCATCAACAGCTTCAAGATCTCGGGACGCGGCAATGCGGAGGGCGCTAGAAATTCGGCCACCATGATCGCGGCGCTGCGCAGTTGCGGATCGGAGTCGGCCAAGGCCAGCTTAACGGTGCGCCCCATTTCGGGCTGATCGTTGAAAGCGCCCAATCGCGTCAGCGCACTCGCGCGAACAATGCCTGGCTGCTGCGGATCTTTGACCAGATCGACCAACGCAGCGAAGCTATTGGGGTTGTCTTGCCATGCCGCAGAGAGGGTGTGGGCGAAGCTTGGCTTATCTGCGGCGAAGTCTTTGCCGTACCACTCAAGGACGGTCTGTTCGGCCCAAGCGTCGATCTCGGCCAGAGCCTGTTTGACCTCTTGATCGCCGTTGCGGGCGGCGGTCATCCAGTCGCCATAATTTTTGAGACTGGCTCGTTTTTCTGGCGACAGCTTCGCGCGATCGAGATGGCACTGGGTGCAGGCGTTAGGCGTCTGCAGCGCGACCGACAAGTCGGGGCGCGGAATGCGTATGCTGTGATCGCGACGCGGATCGACCTCCATGTAAGTCGTCTCGGGCATGTGACATTCGACGCACGATGCGCCGGTCCCCCCGGCTTTGTGGAAGTGGTGGGCTTCGGTGTCGTATTTGCCGGCCGGGTGCTGATGGCACGACGTGCAGAGTTTGTTTCCCTCGAACTTGATCTTGGTCGAATGGGGATTGTGGCAATCGGTGCAGCGGATGTTCTTGTGATACATCTTGCTTTGCAGGAACGAGCCGAAGACATAATCTTCTTCAAGTACCTGACCGTCGCAGTAGTAAGTGGTGGGCATGATCAACTCGTTCGAGAATTGATCGTAGTAACTATCGCCGCGCTCGTAAGTGGGGCAGACCACGCGCCGCCGCGAATGACAGCCGGCGCATGATTGAACTTGGGGGACGTTGCTTTCGCTCTTCAGCTGTTTCAGTCCGTAGCCATGATTGCGATCCCAGAAGAGCGACGTGCGATTGGCGCTCTCGACATGCAAACTGCCGGGGCCGTGACACGCTTCGCAGCTGACGTCAATCTCACTGAAGGTGGTGTGATAGCTGTTGCTGGCCAGATCAAAATTTTTGTGCAGATTGGTCGAGTGACAATCGGCGCACATGTGGTTCCAGTTTTGGGCCGAACCGGTCCAGTGCAGCGGATCTTGCGGCGAAAGCTTTTCGTCCACGTCAGGCGGAGGTAGATAGAACCATTCTTTTTTGTGGGTGTCCCACGAAATCCGCAGCACTTGCACGCGGCCGATCGAACCGGCGGGAGAGCCCGGCGTGGGAGGTTCGATCTCGACCATGTACTGCTGCAACGGATCGACGCCGAAGACGTACTTCACCTCGAAATCCTGCATTTTGCCGTCAGGGCCTTCGGTATGAATGAAGTATTTGTCATCGCGGCGGAACATGCGAGAGTGGATGTCAAAATGGGTGAACTCGGCGTCGTCGAAATCGCCCAGCACCGTTTGCTCGGTCGCCAAGTCCATGGCTTTGTCATGGAACGAGTCTTTAAAAGCGTCGTGCTCGTCTTGATGACACTCGATACAAGAGTTGCGGCCAACGTACTCTGCTTTCCTCGTGACCGGGATCGCGCCCCAGTACCAATCGGCGAAGACCACCCCACCCAGCAGCATCGCGATCAAAAAAGGGATCGCGATCAGCGGGATTCGTCGGAGTATGGAGAAGCGAGAGGGCATTCGATTTGGTAAAAAAAGAGGGGAAAGTTGATCGGGTTTCCACTATCATCATTAGCATAGCTCTCGGCACAGGCCGAGTGCATGACGAAAAAACGGAAGATATCGAGTATTCGGAAGGTTATTCATCCCGATTTGCTCCTGCTCCCCACTATTTCGCCAATGATCGCTCACTTCAAGTTAACGGCTCGGCGATCGATCGTCTGCCGCCCTCATCCTGATTTTTCCCCGCTTTGTCCCGCACCGCTAAGGCTCTCCCATGCGCAATCTGATTGCCCTGGTCGTTCTACTCGTTTCGCCGACACTGACTTTGGCCGAACAGCAGCTTCCCAATATTTTGTGGATCTCAAGTGAGGACAATGGGCCTCAGTTGGGATGCTACGGCGACCCATACGCCGACACGCCGAATCTGGACGCACTGGCGGCCAAAGGGATGAAGTATCTCCATTGCTGGTCGAATGCGCCTGTCTGTGCGCCGGCCCGCACGACGATCATCTCAGGCATCTATCCGCCGTCGACCGGCGCCGAGAATATGCGCAGCCTTACCCATTTGCCGGCAGAATTCAAAATGTTTCCGGCGCTGCTGCGCGAGCAAGGTTATTACTGCACCAACAACAGCAAAGAAGATTACAACCTCGACACCACCGGCAAGGTCTGGGATCAATCAAACAACAAGGCGCATTGGCGTAGTCGCCCTGAAGGAAAACCGTTTTTCGCGGTCTTCAACTTCACCATTAGTCATGAGAGTCAGATTCGCAAACGTCCGCACACGGCGGTGCACGATCCGGCGAAGGCCCCAGTTCCGTCCTACCATCCCGATCGGCCTGAGGTGCGCCAAGATTGGGCTCAATACTACGACAATCTGACCACCATGGACCAACAGGCGGGCCGCGTGTTGCAGCAGTTGAAAGCCGATGGTCTGGAAGAGGAGACGATCGTCCTGTACTGGGGGGACCACGGCAGCGGCATGCCGCGCAGCAAACGGACTCCGCTGAACTCAGGCTTGCACGTTCCCTTAATTGTGCATGTGCCGGAGAAGTGGAAATCGCTGGCGCCGTCAGAATACAACGTAGGCGGCGATTCAGAACGACTGGTTAGTTTTGTCGATTTTGCTCCGTCGATGCTCAGTTTGGCCGGCGTCGATGTCCCCAGTTGGATGCAGGGAGTCGCGATCATGGGCCCGCAGGAAAAGCCTGCGCCACAGTTTTTGTTTGGTTTTCGCGGGCGAATGGATGAACGGTTCGATCTGGTCCGCTCGTGCAGCGATGGCCGGTATGTCTACGTTCGCAACTTTTTGCCGTACAAGCCGCACGGTCAGGTGCTCGCCTATCAAATGGAAACGCCGACGACTCGGCTCTGGCGCGAGATGTACTTGCGCGGCGAGTTGAGCCCTGCTCAGGCGTTGTTCTGGCAATCGCGATCGGCGGAAGAACTGTACGATCTGACCAGCGATCAAGACGAAGTAATCAATCTCGCCGGCAGCGCTGAGCATACCGAGCAACTGCACAAGATGCGCGCTGCAGTTCACGATTGGCAGATCGAGATTCGGGATCTGGGCTTCTTACCGGAAGGGGAGATCCATACCCGCAGCGCAGGTTCTTCTCCCTATGAGATGGGACATGATCCGAAAAAGTATCCGTTAGAAAAGATCAGCGCGGCGGCCGAGTTGGCAGCGGCGATGCAGGCCGAGAATCTGCCGGTGCTGCAAAAGTATTTGAGCAATGACGATAGCGCGGTCCGCTACTGGGGAGCTCTCGGCGTTCTGATGCTTGGTGAACGGGCAGTCAACAAGTCGACCGAACAACTGCGTGAGGCGCTGCAAGACAAAGCGTACGCTCCGCGAGTGGTCGCGGCTCAGGCGTTAGCCCAATATGGTTCGCCCGCTGACCGAGACAAATCACTGCAAGTTTTGCTGGCGGCGGCCAATCTCACGAAAAATGGTCACTATTCGGCGATGTTCGCGCTGAACGCGATTGATGAATTAGGAGAAATCGCCGCGCCGCTGCTGCCGGAAATACGGAAGCTGCCAACTCAAGGGAAAAACATCCCAGGGCGAGAAAGCTCGTACGTAGGACGCTTGGTAGAGTACATTCTTGAGGAATAAGCAGCTTGCCGTCCGGTTCCGTTTCTAAGGATTATGCCGATTTCGAGTGAATTGCGAGCTCGACTTTTGACCTTGCCGCGAGAGAACCTAAGCTTGGAGTGATACCTACCTAGGTTACGACTCCTCGATCTTATCTCGGCGCAATGGACATGGCGAACTCTCCGACGGATGATTTATTGGCGCGGTTGGCTGGCAAGCAACCCCTTGGTGAAGCCGGCGATCCCTGGGCTACGTTGGCGGCGACGACCCCGGCTCACGAACCGGTTCAGGCTCACCCCGGCGTCCGCAGCGACGAAAAACTAGACTCGCTGCTGGACCGTTTAAACAAGATGGCGTCCGGCGAACGAGGAGGTTCACCAGCGACCCCTTCAGCAGCCAAGCCGTCGCATCGGAGCTTGGATGACGAACCGCTCGACGCATTTTTCCCGCGTGAGCCGGTGAGTGCTCGCGAAGCAGGTTTGACCGATACCGAGATCGAAGCGCTGGCGCTGAAGTATCTCGTCTCGCGCGGCGAAGCGAGCGGGCGTCAGATTTCGGATCAACTTCAACTGCCGTTTTTGATTGTGGAAGAGCAGCTACGGAAGATGAAATACGACCAATTGGTCGTTTACAAAGATACCAGCGTCGCCAACGACTACGTCTATTATCCGACCGATCTGGGACGAGAACGGGGCAAACGCTACTCGGAGCATTGCACCTACTTTGGCTCTGCGCCAGTGACGCTGAAAGACTACATCGAAAGCGTCAAAGCGCAATCCCTGGAAAAACAGCACCCAAGTATCGAAGATCTGCGCCGCGCGTTCGAGGATCTGTTGATCAACCCCGAGATGTTTCGGCGGTTGGGACCGGCCGTGAACAGCGGTCGCGGTCTGTTTCTTTACGGCTCGGCAGGTAACGGCAAAACAAGTATCGCCGAACGGGTTACTCGAGCCTTTGGGCAACACATTTGGATCCCGCGGGCGATTGGCCTGGATGGCGAAATCCTTCGCTTGTTTGACCCCAGCAACCATGAAGAAGCGCCGCTGCCACAAGAGAGCGGCATCATGCACAGCGCCAAACTAGATCGCCGTTGGGTGCGGATCAAGCGGCCGACGATTGTGGTCGGCGGTGAATTGACGATGGACAATCTAGAAATCACCTTCAACACCGCGACCGGCATTAGTGAAGCGCCTGTGCAGCTGAAAAGCAACTGCGGCACGCTGGTGATCGACGACTTTGGGCGGCAACGGATGCGCACCGACGAATTGCTAAATCGCTGGATCGTACCGCTAGAAAAACGGTACGACTATTTGAACATGGCGAACGGTAAAAAGATTCAGGTGCCGTTCGATCAACTGGTGATCTTCTCGACCAATCTCGAGCCGAAAGATCTGTGTGATGACGCGTTTTTGCGTCGTATTCCGTACAAAATCGAAGTTGTCGATCCGAGCGAAGCCGAGTTCCGCCAGCTCTTCAAGATCATGTGTCCGCTAATGGGATTTGAGTATCACCCAGACGTGATCGACTATGTTGTGCGAGAGCACTACCAGAAAGTGAGTCGCCCTTACCGCTGTTGTCAGCCGCGCGACTTGCTGCAACAGGTGCGCAATTTGTGCTTGTTCGAGAAAGAGCCGCTGGAGCTTTCGAATGATCGCTTTGACGCTGCGGTCGAAAACTATTTTGCCGTGATGTAGTTCGCTTTACGGCTGCTGATAGCCAAAGTTAAGCGGCAACTGGGGATCTTCCCGTTCGGCGCCGGGATTCAACTCTTTGAACAGCAAGCTAGGCTGAATGCCGGTGTTGTTCTGGTATTTGTTGCTGACGTACTCGACGATATCCCCTTTGATCTCATGGTAGAAGATCTGGCAGATGGGGACGCCTGCGTAGATGCGGATCGGCTGAACGGCGAACATTTCGAGCGTCCAAAAGCCGTTAAAGCCGACGTCGCCAAAGCCGGCCGTCACATGGACAAACAGGCCCAAGCGTCCGACGGACGAGCGACCTTCGATCATCGGGACCAGATTGTGCGTTTCGGTCCGTTCGTTGGTTCGCCCCAGATAAAGCTGGTTGGGGGAGAGGACGACCCCTTCTTCCGGAATCCGCAGTCGCCGAACGCGATGCGGCTTTTTCATGTCAAGCACGATCTCTTCGTACACCATCAGCTCGTCATGCAGCGTCAGGTTGTAGCTGTTGGGATTGACCCGGGTGTCGTCATACGGATCAATCGTAATATCGCCGCCAAGGCGTGCTCGAATCTCATTCCCTGACAGGATCATGATGGGTAGCCGTTCCGGCGGATTGAAAGAAGAGAGCAAAATCGGGGCGCCGGGAAAGCGACCGCCGTACCTACGGGTGATTATAAAGCGGTGACAGAAAATTGAAATGATCGAACGCTCGTTAAACGGCCACCCCCACCTGAGGGCAGAACTTTGCAAAGTGGCATTGGTCACATTTGGGCTTGCGCGCGTCGCAGATCGCGCGGCCGTGATGGATCATCCGGTGGGAGAATTGAATCCATTCGGTTTGGGGTAACAGTTGGATCAATTCGGCTTCGACCTGCACCGCGTCTGTTTTGGCTGTAAGCCCCATTCTACGGCTTAAACGCCCTACATGCGTGTCGACGACCACGCCGGTCGGAATCCCAAAAGCAGTGCCGAGGACCACATTGGCCGTTTTGCGTCCCACGCCGGGAAGCTTGACCAACGCGTCGAGATCCTGGGGCACCTGACCGTCATAATCGTCAACCAGCCGCTGGGAGGCCGCTTTGATATTTTTTGCCTTGTTCCGAAAAAATCCGGTGGATTGCACTAACTTCTCAATTTTTGCCACCGGCAACGCGGCAATATCTGCGGCGGTTGGATATTGGGCGAACAAATCCTTGGTCACGATATTGACCCGCACGTCGGTGCACTGGGCCGACAAGATGGTCGCGATCAGCAACTGATACGGCGTTTCGTAGTTCAAAGCGCACTCAGCGATGGGATAGTCGGCCGCCAATTGTTGGACGACGCGGCGCGACTGTCGTTTGCGGTCTGCGAGCGTAATGAGCTTGGGCAACGTGATGTTCGTCGGCTAGAAGGAGTGGCGAATCACCGCATTTTCAAGGGTGAGCGACAGAGCGTCAATTGGGGTGATCCCTAAACGAAAACCGCAAATTGTCAGGTAACGCAGCACGCCTCTAGTAGCTGACTCGTAAGTTGCGCCACAAACGACGAGCACATTCGGGCGCTGCGGCGGCTGCGTGGCCAGATCCGTAAGCAATCTCCGAGTAGTACCCGGCCAATTCACGAGCGGAAGGGCCAATTTCGGTCTCCATGAATTCGTTGGCTAGGGTGCGTGCATATTCCTCGGCGGTTTGATCTGGGTTGCGAGGGATTCCCTTATCGGTTCCCCATGCTTCTAAGGCTTGAAAGGTATAGCGAACCAATTGCTCAGGCGTACGCTTCGGGGCTCCGGCAGCAAAAGGATAGGCCAACGAAGTGAACAGCGGCTCTCGCACCGCCGGCGCAGTTTCGGCCGCCGCGAGAATCGGCTCGGACCGACCAAAGAAACGCTTCCACCAATCTTGGAGATCTTGCAAAAAATTGGCCCAACTTGCGGCGATCTGCTCTCGATACTTCCAGGCAAAATAAATTGCGACGATTGCGACCAGCCCATAGAGCAGCAGCTTAAAAAACTGCGCGATCGAGCCGAGGATCCCGCTCAAGCTAAGCGGCGGAGACGGGGGCTGCGTCGGTTGTGCCGGAGGCGGCGAAGCTTGGTTCTGCGAGGACCCAGACTTTTCGTCAGATGGCTTGGAGTTGTTGTCTGGCGATTTCTGCGCGTCGTTATTTTTCTTCTCGGAAGTGTCGTCACTTTTTGACTGGTTGTCGTTTGACTTGGACTGATCCGGTGATTTGCCGGAGTCAGATTTTTGTGACGAATCGCTTGGCTGAGAGTCGCTAGATGGGGATTTGTCGGACTCGGATTTAGCGGAGGAGTCCTTTTGCTTCTCGCCTGACGAATTCTGTTTTTGTTGGTCGTCGCCGCTGGTTCCTTTTCCTTGATCTGACTTTTTGCCTGTGGCCGAACTCTGATCGCCGTCGCCTGATTTTTGTTGGTCTTGGCTTTTGGCGCCTTGATCGCCGTCACTTGATTCAGTTTGCTTTTCGCCTGCTTGTTGTTGATCGTTTGATTCGGTTTTTCCCTGCTGATCGTCGTCTTGGGTTCCTTGTTGGCCGACGGCGAAGGGAGAGCTTGACCGCGGCAGCAAGTCACCGATTCCGGGAATCTTGGCAATTTCATATTCGGCATGCGGACGCGGCAACAATGCGGTAAGGATCAGCACCGCGGCGATCAATACGGCGCCGGTTCCCAGCCACACGCCGGCCATCGAAAGCGGCATCGGCAGATCACGTTTGCCCAAGTAACGCCGCAAACTTAAAAAACTGGTCGTCATCAACAGGCCAAGTCCCGCCGCGACATACGTAAACAGATAAAGGAACAATCGCCATCGCAAGCCGGGATCACCACTCGGTTCAAACGCCTGGCCTAGACCAAACAGCGGCAGCGCCGCCATCGAAAAATAAATCACCCACACTCCAGGCGCAAACCGGGTTGATGTGGGATCGAGAAAGTCCCATAGCCAGTTGCGTTTTTCAGCAGGTTCCTCGGCCGATGCAGCGACTGTCGGCGGCGTCTGCGCTGGGGTGGAGGAGAGCGGCGCGGCCTCTAAATCAAAGTCGGCGCCAATCCACTGCATCAAGCCTTTTTGCGACGTGTCGCGCGATTCATCGACCAGCGTGCAGTCGTAGGTTAGTCGGTTGGCGCACCACCAGATCAGCACTAGCATGCCAAGCCCCAGCACCACCGAGTCAGGTACAAATTTCCAGAGCGCCAGCAGCATCGCAAAAGCGAGAAACGCGCCGAGCCGTCCTGATTTTTCAAATCCTTCTTCAATCGTCAGTCGAGCCAGTAAGACAGAAGCAAAGACAAAGTCCCCCAAGATAAACTGCAGTCGACCGGGATAGGCGCCGCGGTAAATCAGTTCGAGCAGAAAGAAAACCAAACTGCCGACCAGCAACATAATCAGCGCAGGATTGATCGCGATCACTGCGTAGTCAAGTTCGGATTGCCGTTTGCTCATGTTTTCCGCCGTCTCACTAGAACTCGTCGTGCTAGAACCATGAGAACGCCTGTTCTTGACAAATAGAGCTGATGTTTTCGAGGTTGTTCAGCTGGCGACACCGAATTCCTTCGGACAGCAATTTACCCGCTGCTTGGGCAAATTCGTACTCGTCAAAGATGTTGATGATCGCCGTTACGGTATAGCCGGCGCGGCGCAGGTTGCCCAGCGCCAGCGCAGTCTCGACAGTCGTCTCGGTCAAAATCGCGATCACGGTAGCGTCACGCGGAATACGGCTGACGGTCTCGGTGATGAGCTGCGGAAACGTGAGCCCGTCGGTCAGTTCGGCCCGCGCAAGCATTTTGCGGATCAGCGGCATTTGCTCGTCGCCGCGACGCGTTGCGACAATCTGCGGCTGAAGATGGTCATTTTCTTTTTCGACAATAGACGCCGAACGCGCGTCGGCGCGGCTCTTCGCTTCGGATGGCTGGGTTTCGCGTTTCATCCGCTCGGCGGCGTCGCGGGCATTGGTGATCAAGCCAACTTGTTGGCCTGTCTCTTGCACTGCGCCAACGATCGCGACCGCCAACGTAATCGCCAGTTCAGAGCGGATCGGCTCGTGCTTGGCGTCGAAACTTGCTTGATGAAAGTCAAGCACAATCGTAGCGCCGGCGATGCTGGAAGGTTCGTAGACTTTACTATGCAGCACACCGGTTCTCGCCGTCGCGGCCCAGTTCACTCGGTTGATCGGATCGCCGGCCTGGTAAGCGCGAACGCCGGCGATGCGGGTTGGATCTTCAAATAGTCGATGCGACATTTTGATCTCGCCCATCGGCCGTCGTGACGCGATATCAAATCCGTCCAGCGGCACGACCCGCGGCAAAACTTGCAAGTAGTCAGGCGGCGCTAGAACGCGAAACATCCGGTACAGTCCAAACAGGTCGCCTGTCTCCAGCATGGCCGGTCCAATCGGAAAATAACCGCGGCGGTTGCAACGCAATTGATAATAGAACGACTTAGATTTGCGGGGACCAAGCGTCGCAAGCGTGATCCGGTCACCGCTGGTTTCAAGGGCAGGGGGGCGATGCATCGTTGCGCGGCGCGGCAGCACGTCTTCGACCAGTAGCCAAGGAATCGGCATCGCGCCTGAATTGGTGACGGTCACGATCAGCGCGATCGTCTCTCCTTCTTCGACCTCATGTCGATTGAGCGAGCGACCGACGGTCAGATGTGTGGCCCAATAACGCGTTAACATGCGACTTGCGATCATGATCGCAAGCAACGCGTACATTGCATAGACAAGCAGACTCAACCCAAACAGGGACGAGATGGCGAGAATCAAGATGGCGCCGACAAACCAGCGCACTAGGCTCGGGCCTCCATGTCAAGAACCGGCGCTGGAACCGCACTGACTATCTCTTCCAGCACTTCGGCCGCTGTGATCTTCCGCAGGCGGCTCTCGGGGCGCAGGATCATGCGATGGGTCATGACTGGCCCTAAAATCCGTTTCACATCGTCCGGCGAAACAAACTTGCGTCCCAAGATCGCCGCCAGCGCTTGCGAGGCGCGAAACAGCGCGATCGAAGCCCGGGGGCTGCCGCCGAGCGCTAGATGCTCATGCTTGCGCGATTGGTGGACGATTTCTAGGATGTAACGGCGAACTTTCTCGTCGATATGAATCGTCCGGACCGCGGCTTGGCAAGCGATCAGTTCTGCGGCCGAAACGACCGGGCCGATGGTGTCCAACGGGTGCCCGCTCTCGAGCGCTCCTAACATTTTCAGTTCGTCTTCTAGGTTGGGGTAACCGAGACTGAATTTCATCAGAAAACGGTCGAGCTGCGCCTCAGGCAGCGGAAAGGTCCCTTCGTGATCAATCGGGTTTTGCGTCGCGATCACCAAAAACGGAGGAGCCAGCGTGTGCGTGGTGCCGTCGACCGTGACGCGCGACTCGGCCATCGCTTCAAGCAGCGCGGCTTGCGTACGGGGAGTGGTGCGATTGATTTCGTCCGCAAGTACGATGTTGGCGAAGACCGGTCCCGGCCGAAACTGAAACTCGTTGGTCTTTTGATTAAAAATCGATGCGCCGGTCACATCGGTCGGCAGCAGGTCAGGCGTGCATTGAACTCGCTTCAAAGTGCAGCCGACGCTTTTGGCCAACGTTCTAGCTAGCATCGTCTTGGCGACGCCGGGCACATCTTCCATCAAAATGTGACCTTCGGCGAACCAAGCGACCAGCGAAAAGACGATCTGCTGTCGCTTTCCCATGATGACGCGTTCAGAATTGGCGATGATTTTTTTGGCGAGCGTCGCGACGTCCATGGGCACATTCAAGAAATAAGGTTCGCATGCGAATTAGCTGAAAGAAGAGAAGCCCTTATTATGCCCGATAAAAGCGAACTATGCTTGAATAACGCGCGAAATCTGCACAGTTCTAAAACTGCACAAGCCGACTGGTTCTTATTCACAGAAACGGCAAAGAGGGCTCGTTTATTCTTGACGACCCACCGATGTAAGGGTTAGAATCAGCCTACCACCGAAGAGGGAGGAGGGGCAATCCAATCCTTTTCATCTTTAACTACTGATTCCTAGCAAGGGCAAGCTAAATGTCAGGCCACATCAAGCTCGCTTTGTGCGTAGCAACATTGTTCCTTTCGGCGCTTTGTAGCCAATCGCATGCACGTATCTGGATTGATTCGGAGGGGCGCTCTGTCGACGCCGAATTCGTCAGCTTTGATGGAGCAAATGTCTTTCTACGTCGTCCCAGCGGTGAAACGCTGGAAGTCGCTTTCTCAAAATTCAGTGACGGCGATAAGCGACGGATTGTCGTCTTGCGCGACGAAGCGCTCAAAGCAGCCGGCGATCCAGCCGCCGCAAAGATGACGGAAGATGAAAACGCGAGTGATACGCCCAGCGAAGCGGAAGTTCGCCGAGAGCTAACGCGCAGTCGCAAATGGACCGACAAAGACGGTAATCAAATCCAGGCGAAGTTTGTGCGCATCTTTGAAGGGAACGTGATCCTCCTGCAAGGCAACAAGGGACATAACGTCGAGTTCTATGAACTTTGCGAGCTCGATCAGGCTTACTTGCGCGACAAGATGGAAATCTTGGGGCAGGACTACTTGGTTCCGCCGGTCGTGGTCAGCAGCTTTAACAGCAACGGCGTGCCAGGCGCCAACGGACCCGGCTCGATGGCAGGCCCCAGTGGATTGGTTCCCGGTGCAATGCCCGGTTCGATGCCGGGATCGATGTCGAGTCCCCTGGGACCTAACGGCATGCGAGGACCGAACTATGGTCAACCCGGTGCAGTCGCAGGGATGGGGTCAACTCCCAGTTCGACGCCGATTAACCCCAACGAGACCGAGCAAGAGCGTCGGATTCGCGAATACAACGAAAAGTTCGCCCAATCTAGCTTGGCCAGCAACAATTCTGCGCTAAGCAGCACTCCCAACAGCACTGCCGGCATGGTCGCATCCAATTCGCCGGCATCGTCAAGCACTCCGGCCTACGATCCTTGGTCAAACCAACAGCCTGTCCAACATGGATCCATGCACTCGCCAGGACCGTCAAGCAACTCACGGCCGCCATCGATCAACACGCGTCCCCCGTCAAACATGCGGCCGCCGTCGATGCCCAGCAATCCTATCGCTAGTCAGCCCCCCAGTAATCCTACGCCGCAGATCAACGCCGGTCTGCCTGGCGACGGTGAGCAGGTGTGGGAATGCAAAACCTGTCACACCCAATTTGATACCGTCGAAAAGCCTTCGTTCTGCCACTTTTGTTGGTCACTTCGCATCGGCGCCTTTGTGTTGTTGTCGGTTGTCGGAGCTGCGATCAAGGGAGCGATGAGCTAGTACGAGTTGCCCTCCCCTCACCGCGCGTCATCGCTGTCAAGTGAAACAGCCTAGGATGACGCGCGGGCAGTCCCCTCTCTATCCCTATGCTGACACGTCATGTCTTCTCGCTAGGAGCGTGGTTTCTTCTATTTTCCGCTTATTGCTGGGCGGAGGATCCATTTCAGAGCAATGTTCGGCCCACTGAACCGCTGACTCCGGCCGCAGAGGAAGCGTCGTTTACGCTGCCTGACGGATTTCGCGCAGAGCTGTTCGCCGCCGAACCGCAAATCGCCAAGCCGTTGAATCTGGCGTTTGACGCCCGCGGCCGACTCTGGGTGACCGAGACGCTCGAGTATCCCTATCCGGCGCCGGTCGGAACACCCGGCCGGGACGCGATCAAAATCTTAGAAGATACAGACGGAGATGGTCGCGCTGACAAGACGACGGTCTTTGCGGATGGACTGAACATTCCGATCGGGCTCTATCCATTTGCCGGCGGATGCATCGTTTACAGCATCCCCCATATCTATCTACTGCGTGATGTGGATGGGGACGATGTCGCCGATGAGCGGACGGTGCTGTTTGGTCCGATGGGGTACGATCGCGATACGCATGGAATGAACAACTCGTTTCGCCGCGGATTCGATGGTTGGTTGTATGCGTGCCATGGTTTCAGCAATGTTACCCGCGTCGCCGGCGCCGACGGGCATCAGATCGAGATGACCTCTGGCAATACCTACCGCATGCGAATCGATGGTCAGCGGATCGAGCATTTTACGCATGGTCAGGTCAATCCCTTTGGCATGACGATCGATCCGCAGGGGAATCTGTTTACCGCGGACTGTCATAGCAAGCCGATTTATCAATTGCTGCGGGGGGGCTTTTATCCAAGCTTCGGACAGCCGGATGATGGCCTAGGGTTTGTGCCGCCGATGATGGACCACTTGCACGGCTCGACCGCCATCGCCGGTGTGGTGCGCTACGACGACAATCGCTTTCCGGCCGAGTATCGCGGCGATTTTTTCTCTGGCAATGTCATGACCAGCCGGGTCAATCGCAATCGACCGCAGTACCACGGATCGACCATTCAGGCCGTTGCCTGCGATGACTTTGTGACGTCGACCGATCCTTGGTTTCGGCCGGTCGATGTTCAGTTGGGCCCGGATGGCGCGCTGTACATCGCGGACTTTTACAACAAGATCATCGGGCATTATGAGGTTCCACTCGAACACCCAGGCCGTGACCGAGATCGTGGCCGCATTTGGCGCATCACCTACCATGGATCTGACGCCGAGCGACCTCACCAACCGGCGCCAGACTTGGCGGCCGCCGATCTGCCGGCGCTGATCGCCTGTCTGGCCGATCCCAACTTGACGACTCGGATGTTGGCGACGCACCAATTGGTTGATCGTATTGGCCCAGCTGCCGCCGCGCCGCTGCGGGCAGCGATTCGGTCTGAGGATTCCACCACACGCGCTCATGCCGCGTGGTGTTTGGCTCGACTTCAGATACTTGAGATTGCTGAGCTCCAGCAACTTGCCGCCGATCAAGATCGATTGGTTCGCATCCATGCGATGCGGATTCTCAGCGAAGTCGCGGCCGTCGATTGGAACGATGCGCAGCGCGCATTAGCGATTGCCGGTCTCCAAGACGAAGATTCATTTGCGGCTCGCGCGGCGGCGGATGCCCTGGGGCAGCATCCTCAGCTCGCGAATGTGAGTCCCTTGCTCGCACTTTGGAAGCAAGCAAATCCTGATGACAATCATTTGACCATGACGGTTCGAATCGCATTGCGTGAACATTTTCGCAATGCCGAGGTCGCTCGGTTGCTGGTCAACGCTCTGCTAGAGCCAAGCGATTTGTCGCTGCTGGCCGAGATCGCGATGGCAGCGCGATCGCCGCAAGGCGCCGACTTTTTGCTTGCGCACTGGTCAGCCATTCGCAGCCAACCAGACCTTGCCAAAGCGGCGCTCGAAAACGCCGCGCAGTATGCATCGCCTGCGGCGATCGCGACGTTGAGTGAAGTGGTGATTGCGGATTTGCCAGACGATCTGTCGACGCAGTTACGCGTGCTGTTGCCGATCACACAGGGCGCGGCTGCTCGCGGTGAAATTCCTGCTGGATTAGCAAACGCCGCGAACCATTTGTTAGCGCGACTGGAAGCTCAAGTTGTTCCGAATGCGGAGGCATGGAGTTTTGCTTCCCTGTCCGATCAAGCAAGCGAGTCGCCTCCCTGGAACTTTGAGACGCGGCGAGACGAAGCAGGCAAACCGCATCGGATGCTTTCGAGCTTGCCCGGTGGCGAGCAGAAAACGGGCCGTTTGTTGGGGCCGCTGTTGGAGTTGCCGCAGAGCTTGGCGTTTCGGATCGCGGGGCACAACCGCTTGCCCAGTGAGCCAGCGCCGGGAGAAAACTTCGTCCAACTTCGCTTGACGACGGGCGAAGTGATCGCCAGAGTCGATGCGCCGCGAACCGACGTCGCCACCCGCGTCGAGTGGGATCTGAAACCTTACGCCGGCCAGATCGGGCGTTTGGAAGTGGTCGATCAAGATCGCGGCGGCGCTTATGCGTGGATTGCAGTGGGAGATTTCCAGGGGCAAGCCATGCAATTGCCAGAGGCTTCGCCTGCCGAGCGATTGTTTTACTTGGCTGCGTTAGTCGAACTTGCCCGTTCACTGGGCGACAAGGCCGATCAGGCAACTTTGCGGCGCGCGATCCAAGCGACAGCAGAACCGCAGTTCCGTCGACCGCTGGCGGTTCTAGAGACCAGTCGCGGCGGTGCATCCATCTATCGTCCGTTGGCGGAGCGCATCGGGATGAACATTTGGCCGACCACGATGGATGATTGGATCGTAGAAGTGCTCTGTGATCCAGAAGAGGTTGACGCTGCGACGGTCTATCGTCAGGCGACGACTTATTTCGATTTTGCAGCGAGTCGAAAGCTGGCCGAAGAGTTGGCTTCGACCCTGCTCGGCGGCAAGTTACTGCTTCAACTAATCGACGAAGGAAAACTGCCGACGGCGCTGTTGGCCGACGTGTCGCTGCGCGAAAAATTAGTGCTGCATGCAGACGATTCGCTGCACGGCATGGTCAACAGATATGACGTCAGCTCGATGGCCGGCGACTCCGCACGTGTCGAACTGTTGGCCGACCGAATCGCCGGCTTGAAAAAGTCGCGCGGCGACTTGGGGAAGGGGGCCGCGATCTTCAAGCAGCATTGCGCCGCATGTCATCAGATCGCAGGCGAGGGTGCGCTGGTCGGGCCGCAATTGGACGGCATCGGCAATCGCGGCGTAGAACGCGTGTTGGAAGATGTGCTGCTCCCCAACCAAAATGTCGATCAGGCGTTTCGAACCTCGATCCTGCGGCTGGTGAGCGGCGAAGTTCTGACCGGGCTCATCCGCAATGAGACCGCCGAGAAACTGGCGATCGTCGACTCGCGCGGCAAAGAACGGATCATCGCCGTCGACGATATCGACGAGCGACGCAGCAGTCGACTGTCGCTGATGCCGGACAATGTTGCCGAAGCGCTGCCTGAGAGCGATTTCTACGACTTGGCGACTTATTTGAGCTCACAGAGAGCTGCAAGCGTCCCGATTGAGCGTGAGAATTCGGCGCCCTGACCGAGTGTTCAACGCTCTGAGGAACTGGTTCTGCGGTTTGTACTCGGACCACGGCGTACCCTGTTGGGGGTGTCAGCGTCGAGAAGCTTTCCGATTCGGGCGATTCTGCGATAAACAACGGAGCTTCTTGCAGAGATTACCGAGTAAGCTGGTATCTGTTCGTCCTTTGTACGCTACTAGTGACTCTCGCGAGATAGCTTCGTTGACAGCTTACCCGATCCGACTTTTTCCCTTGCCCAACCTGGTTTTATTTCCAGGCGTATTGCAGCCGCTCTATATCTTTGAGCCGCGCTATCGGGAATTGCTGGACCAAACGCAGGGGGATAACGGCCAGATTGCAATGGCGCTGCTGCGGGCTGGTTGGCAGCGAAAATACGATCAAAGCCCCGCGCTGCATGACATTGTTTGCGTGGGACAGATTGTCGCATGTGAAACGCACGAAGACGGCACGTCCCACATTCTGATGCGCGGCATGCAGCGGGCCAAGATCTTGCAAGAGATTCCGTCGCAGGCTGCTTACCGCATGGCGCAGGTCGAAAATCTGCTGGGTACCGGCTGCAATGGAACCAATGAGTCCAGCGAAGTTGTGACGCGTCTGAAAGGCATGCTCGCCAAAACAGAATTCGCGCAGATGTTTGAGCAGCCTTCGCTTGGTACGTCTCCGTCGCTGGAAGTACTGACTGACGCGGTCGCTTACGCACTCCCTTGGCCGCTGTTGACGAAACAACAACTGCTCGCCGAAACCAATCCGATTCGGCGGGGAGAGTTGCTGATTGGTTGGCTTTCGCAAGCGGCCGCCGAGCCAGAATTGCTAGGGCGACCGACCTACCCGCTGCGGGCTAGCGCCAATTGACGCAGGCACTGCGGCCACGCTTTGCACTGCCTGCGAAAACATGGCACGCCGCATGGCGGCCCCTACGTGGGGAAGTGCTGGAGTGTTTGGATGGGCGATTCCTAGCCGGCATATTTTACGTAGCCGTGATCTCCGCCTTCTTGAGAGAAGTCCCCTCGCAGCCACTTTCCCAGGGCTTGACCTATCCCGTATGATATAGAGAGGTTACGTCGAAATCGCCCCGGCGATAGATGATCTGTCTGCGCTAAATATCAGAAGGTTTCATGCATCAGGTTCCATGCATCGACACTTATCGTTTGTTCGATGTAGAACCGCATCAACGTCAACACGCGGCGCCTCTGAGAAAACAACTTTTCAGTGCGTAAGCGGTTTTTTGGAGATTCATGGATCCGGAACGGGAACGAATCCGAGCTGATCTGCGCGGCGTCATTGACTGCGAAGTCCTGTGCGACGACTTATCGTTGCAAATGTACGCGACCGACGCCAGCATTTTCGAGATCAAGCCGCTGGCCGTGGTCCGGCCGCGTCGCGCGCAAGAGGTTGTCGCGGTCGTGCGGTATGCCAACGAAAATCAGATTCCGGTTCATGCCCGCGGATCGGGTAGCGGTCTGGCAGGCGAATCTTTGGGCAGCGGAATCGTTATCGATTTTGCGCATGCTTTACGCCGCGTCGTTGAGTATGGAGAGCAAACGATTCGCGTTCAGCCAGGCGTAATCTTGGCCCAACTGAATCGCCAACTTGCTGAGACGGGGCGGATCTTTGGTCCCGATCCGGCGAATCGCGCCATCGCAACGATGGGCGGCGTGCTTTCGGTCGACGCCAGCGGCAGTCATTGGTTGTTGCATGGTTCGGCCCGCGAGCATGTCGAAAGCTTGCAAGTGATTCTCGCCAACGGCGACCTGGTCGAATTTGGTTCGGAGTCGATCGAGACAGCGCTACAAGGGGAGAACGAACGTGCGCGGATTTGCGCTGGCTTGATTGATATCTTGCAGCGCAACAAACCGTTGATCGAGAAACATGCTCCGGCGACAGCCGTGAATCGCGCCGGTTATCAACTGAGCGGCGTACTTGAAAATGGCAAGCTGGATGTCGCCAAGTTGCTGGTCGGTTCCGAAGGGACGCTGGGCCTGATTACCGAGGCCAAACTTCGCATCTCGCCGAGAGTCAAGCATCGCGGCTTGGTGCTGCTCTTCTTTGAAAAGCTGGATTTGGCGGCGAAAGCGGCGCTCGAGATTCCTGCACTGGGCGCTTCGGCTTGTGACTTGTTGGATCGGCGCGTGTTGGCGATCGCCCGCGAGACCGATCGGCGTTACTTCAATTTGATCCCATCCGAAGCCGAAGCGATGCTGTTGGTCGAAATGCCGGGCGAATCGACCACCGAAGTCCAAGATCGCTTAAACCAGGCTGTCGATCGGATTCGCCGCCGGCGGCGCTGGGCGTTTCATGCCATTGTGACGACCTCGCCGGAAGAAGTGGGGATGTACTGGGAACTGGCGCGGCGGATTGCGCCAATTTTGTATCGTTTGAAGGGGACGACGCGACCGCTTCCGTATCTGGAAGATATCGCGATTCCACCCTCTCGGCTCCCCGAATTTTTGACGACGACGCAAAATGTGTTGAAGAAGCATCATGTCACGGCGTCGTTGTTTGCGCATGCCGGCCAAGGTCAGTTGCACATTCGGCCGTTGCTGAATCTGGCGGATCCTGAAGATGTCGCGCGACTCGAGCGAGTTGCGTCGGACTTGTATGATGAAACGCTCGCGATTCGCGGAACGATCAGCGGACAAAATGGCGATGGCCTCAGTCGAACGCCGTATCTAGAACGTCAGTTCGGCCCACTCTACGCCGTGTTTCAAGAGGTCAAACGCCTATTTGACCCGGTGGGGATTTTGAATCCCGGCAAAAAAATTGTGGTTGCGGCACGCCCCTTGGTGTCGTTGATTCGCCCGCTCTCTGTCATTGCGCACAGCGAGAACGGCGATGCGCAGCCGGTGCGTCGCGGCGTGCGAGATGAAGATCTGACGCTGGCCTGGACGACCGATGAGATGGGCGCCGCGGTCCGGGCTTGTAACGGCTGTGCGCGATGTCGCACCAGCGGCGCGGATACGCGGATGTGCCCGATCTTTCGGTTTGAGCCGAAAGAAGAAGCGTCGCCGCGGGCCAAAGCCAACCTGTTGCGCGGCGTGCTGACCGGCAACATCGCTCCCGAAGAAATGGCGACCGAGCCGTTCCGCAAGATCGTTGACTTGTGCGTCAATTGTCACCAATGCCGGATCGAATGCCCAGCGACGGTCGACATTCCCAAAATCGTGACCGAAATCAAATCGCAATACTATGAGACCAACGGGCTGTCGTTTAGCGACTCGGTCTTGGCGCGGATTGATCGTTGGGCGGCGTGGGGGCACTTTTTCCGACCGATCGCGAATTGGGCGATTCGTAATCGAGGCGCGCGGTGGCTGCTAGAAAAGACCTTTGGCATCGCGCAAGGGCGGAAGCTGCCGCTGTTTGCGCGGCGATCTTTTTTGCGATTGGCGCAGCGGCGGCGATTGAGCCGTCCCACCCGACGGAGCGGCCGCAAGGTATTGCTGTTTGTCGATATGTACGCCAACTTGTTTGATCCGCAGTTGGCCGAGTCGCTGGTGTCGATCCTCGAACACAACGGCGTCGCCGTCTATGTTCATCTGGGACAAACCGTGTCAGGCATGCCGGCCATTGCATTGGGAGCGACGCCGCCGGCCAAAAAATTGGCGCAGCAAAATTTGCGGCTGCTGGCCGAAGCGGTTCGCCAAGGATACGAAATCGTCGCCACCGAACCCTCGGCCGTGATGTGTCTCAAACATGAGTATCGTCAGCTATTGGGAAGCGAAGAGGCCGACTTGGTCGCTGGCGGCACGACCGAGGCTTGCCACTATATCTGGGGGCTGCATCAGAGCGGCGAGTTGAACCTCGACTTCCGGCCGCTGCATGTCACGGTTGGTTATCATACGCCGTGTCATATTCGGGCTTTGTACCAAGAATCGGCCGGTGCTCGGCTGTTGAAATTGGTCCCTGGCTTGCAGTTACGATCGATTGAAAAGGGCTGTTCCGGCATGGCCGGAGCATTTGGCCTGTCGAAGAAAAATTTTCGCAGCAGCCTGCGAGCCGGTTGGGAGATGATTTCGTCACTGCGAGATCCGCAAATTCAAATCGGATCATCCGAGTGCAGTGCGTGTAAAATGCAGATGGAGCAGGGGACCGCCAAGAGTACGGTTCATCCCCTGAAACTATTGGCCGCATCGTATGGACTAGGGCCAGGGCTGGACCAATTGGTGGCTCGGGCGCCGCATGAATTGACGGTTTCGTGAGAGTTTGCGTCAAATTGTTCGCCGCGGTGCGTGACCTGGCCGGGGCCGAGAAAATTGAACTAGAAGTTTCGCAAGACGCCGACATCGGCGAGGTTCGCGCTGCGATGGTCGACAAGTGGCCGCAACTAGGGCCGTATGCCCAGTTCTTGAATTTTGCCGTGAACCAAAGTTACGCAACGGCCGCCACGCGGGTAGCGGCCGACGACGAGATCGCTTGCATTCCGCCGGTCAGCGGCGGTTAATACAAGTAGTTTCCGCTGTTCTTAATGAGAAATGCAAAAGCCGTGGCGAGCCTAACGCACGAAACGATCGATTTGCAGGCGATGTACGACCTGGTCGCCACACCGACGGCCGGCGCGATTGTGACGTTCAGCGGAGTGACGCGTCAATTGACGCAAGGTCGAGAGACCGCTTCGCTGGATTACGAGGCCTACGCCGAAATGGCCTTGGCCAAGCTGACTGAGTTAGAGCAAACGGCGAAAGCACGTTGGCCGATTGAAAAATGCGCGGTTGTGCATCGCTTGGGCCATTTAGAAATCAGTGAAGCGAGCGTTGTAGTCGCCGTTTCATCCGCGCATCGCGAAGCCGCTTTCATTGCGGCCAAATGGTTGATCGATACGTTGAAAGAAGCAGTGCCGATCTGGAAACGCGAAAATTGGAGTGACGGTTCGACCGAGTGGGTTCATCCCGGTTTGCCGACAGGAGATGCGTCATGACCCAAAAGTCGTCGCTAGTTGATCGGTTGGGACGCGTCCATACCAGTCTGCGGATCAGCGTCACCGATCGCTGCAACATCCGTTGCTTTTACTGCATGCCGCTCGAGAATGTGCAGTTCAAACCGCGGGCCGAATTGTTGACCTTTGAAGAAATCGAACGAGTCGCCAGGATCGCTGTTTCGCTGGGCGTGCAAAAGTTTCGCCTGACCGGCGGCGAGCCGCTGGTTCGCGCTCAATTGCCGCTGCTAATCCGCCGCTTAGCGGCGATCCCCGGCGTCAAAGATCTGGCGCTGACCACCAACGGCGTGCTGTTAGCCGATCAGGCGGCGGCGCTGTATGACGCGGGACTGCGGCGCTTGAACGTCAGTTTGGATGGGCTATCCGAAGAGATGTTCAGGCGAATTACGAGACGTGAGGGAGTCGATCGCGTGTTGCAGGGAATCGCCGCTGCTCAGCAGGTTGGTTTTCAAGGGATTCGCCTAAATGCGGTCTCGATCCGGGGGCTGACCGAAGGGGAGATCGCCCCCTTGGCTCGCTTTTCGCGCGATCATGACTTAGAACTTCGTTTTATTGAGTTCATGCCGCTTGATGCGGAGAAGAACTGGGGCCAGTCCCAAGTGCTGAGCGGCGCCGAAGTACGCGAGATCCTCTCGCGCGAAGTGGCCCAGTTGTCGCCGGTCCTCCGAGCCGATCCAAGTCAGCCTGCGGTGGACTATGTTTATGCAGATTCGCCGGCGCGGGTGGGGTTTATTAACTCGGTGACTGAGCCGTTTTGCGGCGATTGCAACCGGTTGCGGATCACGGCGGAAGGGCAACTACGAAACTGTCTCTTTTCGACCGAAGAATGGGATGCCCGCGCCCTGCTTCGCGGCGATGCGACAGACGAAGCGGTAGCACAGTTATTTCAGGATTGCACCAGCGCCAAACGACGAGGGCACGGCGTCGATGAAGCCGGATTCGCGGTTACGCACAGGGCGATGTACCAAATCGGAGGGTAAAACAGGATGGACGTAGAGGGGCAACCGCGAGTTTATCTGGATAACGCGGCGACCAGTTGGCCGAAAGCGCCAGGCGTTGTCGATGCAATGCGGCGGCACTTGGAGCAAGTCGGTGCGCCGGCCGGGCGCAGTGGATATCATGAAGCGGCGGTTGTCGAGCGCGCGGTCTCCGAAACTCGCCGGCAACTTGCCTATCTGCTAGGAGTGCGTGAGTCAGAACGCGTGATCTTTACCTGCAACGGGACCGACTCGTTGAATACGGTGATGCATGGTTTTTTGCGTCCCGGCGATCATGTGGTCGCGACGACGATTGAGCATAACTCGGTTCTTCGCCCGTTGGCCTATCTCGCTTCGCGACGCGGTATCGAGGTGCGTCACGTCGCTCCTGACACCCACGGAGTCGTCTTACCGAGCACGATCGAAGCCGCGCTGACTGACAAATCTCGGTTGATTGTGATCAGTCATGCTTCCAACGTAACCGGGGCGCTGCAGCCGATCGCCGAGATCACCGAAATGGCCCATCGCCGCGGAGTTCGCGTGCTAGTCGATGGGGCCCAAGCGGCCGGGCATACGCCGATTCGCTTGGAGGAAACCGGCGTCGACTTCTACGCCTGCTCTGGACACAAAGGGCTGTTAGGCCCGTTGGGGGTGGGGGTGCTGTACTTGGCGCCAGGCGCCGAGATAGAGACCGAAAGCTTTCGCCAAGGTGGAACCGGCACGCTTAGCCAGCACCCGCAACAACCTGATACGCTGCCTGACAAGTATGAGAGCGGCAATCCCAACGTAACGGCGATCTTGGGGATGCAAGCAGCGGTCGAGTACCTGCGTGATCGGACGGTCTCGGCGGTCGAGCGTCAAATTCGGGAACGCACGGCGCAACTGCTAGAAGGTTTGGCCGCTTGGCCGCAGATTGACGTCTATGGCCCGCTGTCGGCGGCTGATCGAGTGGGCGTCGTCAGTTTAAATATCCCCGGCTTTGACCCGCATGAGTTGGCTAGCTACCTAGACTCGGCGCATCATATCCAGGTTCGGGCCGGTTTGCATTGCTCACCGCTGATGCATCAACAATTGGGAACCACCGATCGCGGCGGCGCCGTGCGATTTAGCATAGGCGCCTTTACGACGACGGCGGAGGTTGAGAAAGTGCTATCAGCATTAAGTTCGCTCGTCCACTAGCTGAGCTGCCTGGGCGGTCGAGCTTGGCGCTTGATGGTCGGGCCAAGTTTATACCTTTGCTTCCGGCGAGAAGCGACAGACTGGTGAAAAGGGGAAGCATGTCGAAGTCACCTTGGTATCGTGACGGATTGCGTTTTGAATGCTCGCAGTGCGGTGATTGCTGTACTGGCGCACCCGGCTACGTATGGGTGAACGACGAGGAAATTGCTCAACTTGCGACCTTGGTAGAGCTTTCGGTCGATCAATTTGAAACGACCTACGTACGAAAAGTGGGCCTCCGAAAAAGCTTGCGAGAGTACGGCGATGGAGCTTGCGTCTTTTTTGATCCCCAATCCCGCGGCTGCACGGTCTATTCGGCTCGGCCGCGTCAATGCCGAACTTGGCCCTTCTGGGACTCGAACATCCGCAGCGAGGCCGATTGGAAGGAAACCTGCGAGATTTGCCCCGGTAGCGGCCAGGGGGCCCTCTATCAGCTGGAAGAAATCGAAGAGCGCAAGGGCCAGATTCGGATCTAAGCGAAAGTCACAGCCTCCGGAGAAAGAAATCGAGATCCGGTTAAGACAATTCCCCGAATCTGGCGGAAGAGTTCAAGATTGACGATTGTGAGGCCGATAACGTCTAGTGGGTACTGCCAGCAGTTGAGGCGATTGATGTACGTCGTGACTGCTTGAGCGGTGTTACTTGTTTGGCTGTAAGGACTTACAGCAAAACAGGTCGGCCCCGAGCCGCAACTTGGCTCGTAAGCTCTTTGACAATCGAAACTTACTAAGATTTTAGCACGTCCTAAACGTGACCGATTTTTCGCGTCGTGATGTGCTGACCTAGGCGAGAGAATTTGCCTAAGTCGTGATTGATCTTGACTCTAGTGCTTATGACACCTACACTTGGAGCGACGTTGGGGTCGTCTTGCTGACCCAAAAAACTCGATCAGGAGCCGCGTCGTGACCAAGAAAGAGATTGTGAAGACGATTTCAGAAGAAATCGGACTCACCCAACTGAAAACCAAGGAAATCGTTCAAAAGACGTTCAATGCGATCGTCGATACCTTGGTGGGAGATGGTCGAATCGAGCTGCGGAACTTTGGCGTCTTTGAAGTCAAAAAACGTGCGGCCCGCAAAGCGCGAAATCCTCGCACCGGTGAGAAGGTTTATGTTCCGTCGAAATTCGTCGTAACCTTCAAGCCTGGTAAAGAGATGGAAGAACGCGTTCGCCAAATGGAAGAAGCGGAACGCCGCCGTGAAGAGGCCGAAGCCATGGCCTCGGGTTCGTCCGAGATGATGGGTGGATCGATGAATCCTCCTCCTCAGACCCCAGAACCCCCAACCAATACATTCGCCCCCCCGCCTGGCGACTTCGATCATTGATCCAGCTGGCAATCTAATGAACCAGCTTTGCGTCATCGACGCGACTTAAGATCTATCTGGATAAGCGTTTGCCGAGCACGGAGTCTCGGCTGCGCAACACGGAAACACGCTTGTCGGTGTCGTGCGACTTATAGGAGCCGTACGTAGCCGCCGCTTCATGGAGGATGGTTATGCGCAAGTTGATGATTGGCGCCCTCTTAGGGCTTAGCTTCATGGGTAGCGTTGGTTGCTTCGTCCCGATTTACTCGGCCGATCCAGCTCGACGTACAAATCAATTGCTTTATACGTCAGAAAATCTGCGCACCGTGCTGGACGAATGGGAGCGGATTTGGTTTTTGGACCAACCGAGCCATATGAAGCCTTATCGCACGCACGGCGGCATTATCTAAGGCCTGACGCAGCGAAACTGCGGACAAGCGTAGCAAAGCGTGAGCGCGTCTCTCTATCCGAGAAGACGCGTGCTACTGCGCCGCATTGTCGCGTTAGCGCTCAGGGGATAGGATGAACGTCTTATCGTTCCGATCCATCCCCCCGGTCAATGATGTCTCCGCCTATGTCTGCCAGCTTGTCGGTCCAAATTGGTTCTTTGCGTCTGGCAAACCCGATTCTGGTCGCCTCCGGCACGTTTGGCTATGCGCGCGAGATGGCCGGGATGGTTGATGTCGATCGTCTCGGCGGCATCGTCCCCAAGACCATCACCCAGGCGCCGCGCGCCGGCAACGCTCCCTGGCGCACCATCGAAACCACCGCCGGGCTGTTGAACTCGATCGGGCTCGACAATGACGGCATTGACGCGTTTATCGAACATCATCTGCCCTATCTGGGTTCACTAGCCGCTCCGGCAATTGTCAGTATCGCCGGCCGTACCACCGCAGAGTTTACGCAGATGGCGGCGCGGCTATCGCAGTATGACGAAGTCGGCGCGATTGAGCTGAATATCTCGTGTCCCAACGTCAGCGGCGGAGTCGACTTTGGCATCTGCCCTGATACGTGCCGCGATTTGATCGCATCGGTTCGCGCGCAGTGCACCAAGCCGCTGTTGGCCAAATTGACTCCCAACGTCGCGCGGATCGCCGATGTCGCCGCCGCCGCCGAGGAGGGTGGCGCCGACGGGATCTCGGCCATCAATACGCTGCTGGGGATGGCCGTTGATTGGCGTCGCAAAAAACCTCTCCTGGGTAATGTGATGGGGGGACTCAGCGGTCCGGCCATCAAGCCGGTGGCGCTGCGGTGCGTCTATCAGATTGCTCAACGAGTGAAAATTCCGGTGATCGGCATCGGCGGCATCGGGACGATCGATGACGTGATGGAGTTTTTGGTCGCTGGCGCGACGGCAGTTCAAATCGGCACAGCGAACTTCAATGATCCGACCGTGTCGATGCGAATCCTCGATCAGTTGCCTGCCGCGCTGGCCGAGATCGGCGCTGCGTCGGTCCAAGAGATCATCGGTTCGATGCAGTCAAAGCCGCAACCGGTGCCCAATATGCTCGGTGCGCCAGTCGCGTAGCTTTTCCCCTCACTCTCTCCACACCTAACTCGCTTGACGTGAACTATGCGCGTATTGTCTGGCATTCAGCCCACCGGAAGATTTCACTGGGGCAACTATTTTGGCGCGATTCGGCAGTATATCGATCTGCAGAATGAGGAAGCGTCGTACTACTTCATCGCCAATCTGCACGCGCTGACAACCGTTCGCGACAAACAGCAACTCTGGCAAAACACCATCGACGCCGCGCTGGATCTGCTGGCGCTGGGGCTGGATCCCGGCAAAGCCAATCTCTTTGTGCAGTCGGATGTGCCTGAGGTCTCGGAACTGTGCTGGGTTTTGATGACCGGCACATCGATGGGGCTGCTCGAACGTTGTCACGCCTATAAAGACAAAGTCAGTCGCGGGCTCACTGCCGGCGCTGGACTGTTCACCTATCCCGTGCTGATGGCGGCCGACATCTTGGCCTATGACGCCAACATTGTGCCGGTCGGCAGTGATCAGGTGCAGCATATCGAAGTGACCCGCGACCTTGCGCAAAGCTTCAATCATCAGTTCGGCGAAGTCTTCGTGCTGCCGAAAGCGAAGCTGCTTGACACTTCGGCCAAGGTGGTCGGCACCGATGGCGAGAAGATGTCGAAGAGCTATGACAACACGATCGAGATCTTTGAGCCGGCCAAGCAGATGCGCAAAAAGATCATGCGGATCGTGACTGACTCGCGGCCGATGGAAGATCCCAAAGATCCGGCGACCGATCACCTGTTTGAACTGTTTCAACTGTTCGCGTCGCCTGAGGCGCGCGAAGAGATGGCGGCGATGTATCGCAAAGGCGGCTTTGGCTACGGAACGGTGAAAAAGGCCTTGGCCGACGCCGCCGATGAATATTTTGGTGAGTTCCGCGCAAAACGAGAAGAGTTGGCCGCCCAGCCTGACAAGGTCCGCGAGATTTTGGGGGACGGCGCCGCGGCGGCGCGCAATCAGGCCGGCGCAGTGTTGCGTCGCGCTCAAGAAGCGTGCGGACTGAAACGCGCGTAAGGCACAAAGGAAAGATCCATGAACATCGTCGGAATCGGTACCGACATCATCGAGTGCCTGCGCATCGCCCAGATGATCGAACGCCACGGAGAGCTCTTCATCAACCGCGTCTATACAGAGCGCGAGATTGACTATTGCAGCAGTCGCAAAGCGGCGACGCAGCACTACGCCGGTCGCTGGGCCGCCAAAGAAGCGGTCCTCAAAGCGATCGGCACCGGCTGGATCAAAGGGATCGCTTGGCGCGACGTCGAAGTCGAAAATCTCTTTGGCGGCAAACCACGCATCAACCTCAGCGGCGGCGCGCTCGAATCGGCCCAACGCCGCGGCATTCTCGACATCATGATCAGCATCTCGCATTGTCGCTCACACGCAATCGCCTATGCGACCGCGATCGGCGGAGATGATCTCTCGTCGCTAGGGGGCCGCGAGTAGTCCAGTTGCCGAAGCGCCGCAATTGTGGACCGGACACTTCCCTTTTTCTGCACGCTGGATCATGCAGTTGGGTAGTCCAGGCAGTCTGTCCAAGACTGGCCGGATTGCGCAGCAACAAGATGCCAGCGCCCTGCGGCCGCAAAGTTTGGTTGATTTCACACCCCGTGCGAACTTCTTTGTTCCTCATCTACCAGACGGGAACGTTTTTTCGCGCTTCTTTGGTCCGCACAGTGTACAGACCGCACACATAGGGAACACCCGTTCGCACACATAGGTAACACCGGGGTCAGTTCGTTTCATCGCATGATTGCGGTCGGTAATCCAAGAGCCGGTTTGGTTCCCAGAGGAAGCATGATCCCCGTCCCCGTTGTTTGACCCTCTATATTTAGCGTCCCCGTTGTTTCGGCGTTCTCGTTATTTGGCATACCTGTTGTTTGGAGTACCCGTTATTTGGCAGTACCCGTTGCTCGACATCCGTTATTTCTTCAGGCCCAACGGGCCGACCTATAATAGCCCAGGGCGCTCGTCGCAGCAGCGACGGAGCCCTGGGTAATCGTAACCCAACGCAACGTTGACGTTGGATGGAACCCGGGGAACTGCCGACTCAAACGTCACCATTCTTTGGGGTCGTGTTGACCCAGGGCTGCGTCGCTAAAAGCGACTGACCCAGGGCTAGAATAGGTCGCCCCGTTGGGGCTGTTTTGATCGGGCGGTTGCGACTGCGGTTGCGTTTGCGACTGTGACGCTCTGGACTGCTGAATTGGATCGAATTGGCGAATGGGACCAAATTGGCGAATTGATTCGAATTGGTTCGACTTTGCTGTGCGGTCCCCTCCGTCCCCTTTATTTGCAGATTCATGGAATGGCTCCGCCAGGTGATAACAACGCTCTAACCGGTTCTGCCCTGTCGTATCACTATTGGTCGGCGCGATTTCTCCGTCGTCGATCATTTGATCCCACGCAAACCCAAATTTGGCGCTGCTGATTCCGCTGAGTTGGCGGATTTTTGACTTGGTCGTGTTGTGGGGTGCAAGTTGTCGCAGCGCGGCGCGAATTTTTCCGCGGCGCCGTTGTTGTTGCGATTGGGCTTCTAGCTCCGGCGCTTCATCTTGCAGCGACTCGGCAGCGTGCAGCGTGACATTCCACTTGCGGCCGCTGGCGTCTGTCAACCGACCTTCATCGATATCAACTCCCCAGACCGCGTCCTGTCCGGCGTTTCCGCCGACCGTTAGCCACAGGCGATGCTGTCCGCTGCCTGACTCGTACGCGCGGCGACGATTCACCAGTAACCATTGCTGGGCAAAATCATGTTCGGCGTCGTTGAGATCGGCGATATTCATCGCGCGTTTTGAAGTCGATTTGCGCGTCGCGCTGCAAACAATCGGCGTCGCCCCGGCATCAAGACAGCAGCGGACCAATTGGCGAATTTGCGATTTTTGCGAAGCAGCGCGCATCGAGGTCAATTGCAACGGATCGATCAACACGACTTCTAATTGATGACGTTCAATCCAATCACGCAGCTCCGCCAGGTTCTCTTCAAAGCTGGCCGGATTGGCGGCAGCGGGCATGGTCAGTGCCCAGACTAGGTTGGGAAGTTTCTCAGTATCGACGCCGGTGGCGGCGCTCCAGCGTCGCGCGAGATCGTGCAGCACGGCTCGGCCTGCTTCGCCGCTGAGGAAGCCGACGCGATGAGCACGCTGCGCGCTGAACTCTCCCAGAAATTTCCCCCCGCTCGCTAATGCGCCGCACAAATCGACCGCCAGCGACGTCTTCATACTTTTACTCGGCCCCAAAATCACCGCCGCTTCATGCCTGGCCAGCACGCCAGGCAACAGCCATTCACGCGGCGGTTGTTCACGCAGCAGTTCTGAGGTGGTGAGCTCTTGAAACCAGCAACTGCGCCGCGCACCAGGCAGAGACTGCGAGGTCGCCGCGGCAGGGTCAGTTTGCCTGGTTTCAGAATGGATTCTTTGAGAATCTTCAAAGTCCTGAATGTCCATTGCGTCACCAATGTCACATATTTTACCAACTAATTCCATCGTCTGTGGAGACTGATAACCCAGGGCAGCCATCCGATCGATCACCTGCGGCAGATCGCTGATCGAGATCCCTGCGGCATCCATTTCTGAAAACACGAATTTCAGGTCATCAAAGCCTTCGGTTTGAAACAAATCGGTCAACAACAGATCTGGAGATAGGAAACCGGAGGGATCTGAATTGCCGTCCAACCCTCGTTTTTCAGTGGTATTAGGCGTCGGATTAGCGTTTTCCGCCGGTGTATTCCGTGCCGCTTGGCGATTGCGCAGCGTTAGACGTTTCCGGGCGGCTTTGGTTCTGCGCGATCGCGATTTTTTGGATGGACGTGGTTTGGATCCCATGGGATAAGTTTCCTGCTGGTGAGACGAGAAGTTGGTGCGATATTTGGGTGGTTGGCTTTGGGTTTTCCGCATAAAGCGGATGGTTCAAGATTGAAAGAGAGAATATTCAGCACGTATATCCTAAGCAAGTCCTTAGACATTGTCAATAGTAAAATTCCTGGGGATTCTCTGTGGTTGGCTTTTGCGGCGCCAAAGAATCGCAGCCTAGAGGGGGCGAGAGGAAGACGCTGCTTTCGCGGGAGCGAAAGGCGACTCTGGGGGGCTGCTGGCTCAAACGTCAGCTATTTTGTTGGCGGCGCTGACCCAGGGCTGCGTCGCTAGAAGCGACTTACCCTAGGCTAGGTTAGGTCGCCCCGGTGGGGCTGTGGGGATTTTTTGGGTGGGATTTTTGGGTGGTGCTGATGCGGGTGGTGTTGCCTGGGCAGGCTGCTCATGACTGGCCGGAATGCGGTTGCAGCAAGGTGTCTGCGTTATGCGGTTGCGCAGTTTTGTTGACCTCACTCCGCATTAGACATTCGTCATTAGAAATTAGACATTACCCCCATCGGCAAACGCGGTTTTCCTGCCGCTCCCATCCTGCGCGAAATTTGATTGTTGATCCGAAATTTGTGCGCGGTGTGAAGCGTCAAAGTTTGGATGCATGGAGTGGGAAGAAATGGACCACGGAGTTGAGGTCGCCGGAGTTGAGGTCGCCCAGGCTTAACAAGGGGGACGTAGTCCGCACTAACGTTGGAGACGCCGGGCTTTAGCCAGGTAATTCCCAGATCGCTGGTTTCAAAACTTGTTGTTTTGTGGGAATATCTCGGTTGGTTGGCTGCGGCGTCGCATTGTATTGCGCGGATTCTTGGGACTGCTCACCATACAACGGTAGGATTTGCACGATGATCGTAAGTAGGAACCTCCGTTGGCGGCATGTTTTCTTCGACACTTGGAAGATCCAGCTTTACTTTCTTAGTCTGGCGGTGCTGGTGTATGTGCTGCATCACGAGCTAAATCTGTATCAGCTTTCGGTCCCGTTTAATGCGGTGGCGCTGCTCAGTACGGCGCTGGCGATCTTTTTGGGGTTCAAAAACAACAGCGCATATGACCGTTGGTGGGAAGCTCGCAAGATTTGGGGATTGCTGGTTAATTACAGCCGCGCTTGGGGGCGCGAGGTCCTGACGATGAGCGTTGCTGAGGAGGGTGTTTCAAGCGAAGGGCTCGCGACTTGGCGGCAGCGGCTGATCTATCGGCATATCGCCTTTGTGCACGCGCTGCGGGTCTTTTTGCGTCAACGAAACGGGTACAACAAAATCACCGATGTCTGGATCGAGACGTCCAATAGCTATGACGATATTCGCCCGTTTCTAGAGAAGCAGGAAGCGGAAGAGGTGCTCAGCAAAGAGAACCCGCCCAACTACTTGCTGATGATTCAGGGGCGAGAACTGCTAGAGGCCTACCAGCGGGGCTGGATCTCGGACTATCGTTTCGTACAGCTCTCGCAAACGCTGACCGAATTCAACAATCACCAGGGGAAGAGCGAACGAATTAAGAATACGCCTTTTCCGCGGGCCTATAGTTTCTTTTCGCGGGTGTTTGTCTATTTGCACGGCTCGCTCGTCCCGTTTGCGTTTGTCGAAGAGTTAGGCGTTTTCAACATTCCACTCGCGATCCTCATCAACTTTATATTTATGAGTCTCGACCAGATCGGCGAGCGGACCGAGGATCCGTTTGAGAACCGCCCCGGCGATACGCCGCTGACGGCCATCAGCATCACGATCGAAGAAAATCTGAAAGAGATGCTCGGCGATCCTGATCTGCCAGTCAAACCCGAGAAAATCCACGGAGTCGTGTTTTAGTCGCGAAGCAAACGAGGGGATCGGTCACCCGCACGATTGTCTGCTCCATTGAGCAGCTGTACACGCAATGGTTGTTGCAGCCAGTTGTGACTCGTTTGTGCGCCTCATCGAACGAACCTATACTGAGGGAGATCCGCCCCCCGGTATTTTGATCTATTAGCGAGCCCCATCATGCAGCGATTCTTCCGCGCACTCACGGCGTTTTCCTTGCTCTCGCTCACCATTCTTTCCGCCGCATCCGCCGCTGAGCCAACCGGCGACGCGGATGTGGTCAAACGGATGCCGGGGCTAGTCGCGTTTTGGACCTTTGGTGAAGAGCCAGGCAGTCCGCGGGTTTCGACCGGCGGCGATGGTCAGCATCCGCTGGGTGAAGAAGGGGGCGAAGTCTCGCGGGCCGATGGCGGTCCGTACTCTGGTTACAGTGCGCTGTTTACCGGGCGGCAATATTTTCGGATTCCGCAGGCCGAGTTGGGGACGCTTGATATCCATGGCGAAGATGCTCAAGTCTCGATGTTCGCTGTGGTGCGACTCGAAGAGATGAAGAAGGGAGTCACCATCGCCGGCATCTGGAACGAAGGAGCAGGGCGGGGGGATGACAAGGGAGTGCGTCAGTACGCGATGCTGCTGAACATGCCGACCTATGGCGGGACGCGCCAGTTGACGCCGCACATCTCGGCCGAAGGGGGCGTCAGTCGTCGCGCGGACGGCAGCGCATTTCCGTGGTGTGTGGACTACGCCGCGTCGGTCTCGCAGGTCCCCGAGAAGCAGTGGGTAACGCTGGGCTTTACCTACGATGGCCAGTACATTCGCGCTTACTTCAACGGCGTACTGGAAGCACGTGAACTGGATCCGAAAAAAGACAAACGCGAAGATCGCTACTTCACCAGCGAAGGTCCCGACGGCGGCTCACGCGGCATGAATCCGTATTATCATGGCCGCGGGATTTTTCAATATGATGCCGAAAAACACGCGGAATCAAAGCCAGGCGGGCCGGCCGATTTTACCGTTGGCGCTCGCTATGCTGTCGGCAGTATCTTTAGCGAAACGCTGAAAGGCCGCATCGGCGGGCTCGCAGTTTTCGATCGCGCGTTGACCGCGGCTGAAATGAACCAACTGCACGAGTCGGCGAGCATCGACAAGTTGCCGAACTAGGCGTAAAGCAACTCGCGAGCGGCTGCACCTCTTTTCATCCACCCAACCGGTTGGCGTCACCAACCGGTTCGCTTTGCGCTATTCGCCTACCATTTTTCTTTGATCGGCTTTTCTCGCTTCTTCTTGGGGGGCTCGTCGCTCGCTGCGGCTGTTTTCTTCTTTGTCGTTTTTTTGGCGGTGGTTTTTTTGGTGGTGGCTTTGGTCGTCGCCTTCTTCGTGGTCGTCTTTTTGGCGGCCGCTTTCTTTTTGGTCGCTTTCTTTTTCTTGGGAGGCGATTTCTCAGCGCGTTCAGCTAGGAGCGTCACTGCTTGATCGAAGGTGACTTCGTCGGCAGTCAATCCCTTTGGGAGAGACGCATTCGACTGGCCATCGGTCAGGTAAGGGCCGTAGCGTCCTTCGAGCAGCTTGATGGGCTCTTCGGTGACCGGCGAGGGGTCGAAGGTGCGGATTGGCTCTTTGGCGGCTCCTCGGCCGCGACCGCCGGTCTTGGGTGCTGCTAAGAGGGCAAGCGATTGCTCCAGCGTCACATCTAGCGGCGATACATCGCCCAGCGAACGGGTCTCGGCGCCGCATTTGATATACGGGCCAAAGCGGCCGTTTTGCGAGATGATCGGCTCTTTGGATTCGGGATGCACGCCGACTTCTCGCGGTAGCGAGAGAAGTTTGAGGGCGATCTCGAGCGTGACGTCGCTGGCCTGCATGCCCTTCATCAGGGACGCATTTTTCGGCTTCTCTTTGGAGTCTTCGTCGGCGTCCAGCAGGCCCAATTGCACGTAATCGCCAAAGCGGCCGGTCTTGATAAAGACCGGGCGACCCGTCTCGGGATCGGTGCCGAGCGGTTCATCGCCGAGGGCCGCTTTTTCGAGCAGTTCTAAGGCTTTAGTTAGCGTGACTTCATCGGGCGCCAACTCGGCGGGAATGCTGCCGCGACGTTCTCCTTGTTCGACGAACGGACCATAGCGACCGACGCGCACCACCACGTTGTCGCGGAACTCGCCGGTTTCAGGCGTACCCAGCGAAATCGAATTGACGACTCGGGCGTCGACGTCTTTGATTTTCCCCTGAATGATCTCTTTCAGGCCATGCTCATCATGGCCAAAGTAGAAGTCGCGCAGGTAGGTGTTTTGCTCTGCTTCGCCGCGGCTGATTGCGTCGAGATCGTCTTCCATCTTGGCGGTAAATTGATAGTCGACCAGCTTGGGCAGATGCTCTTCTAGCAGGGTGGCGACGGCAAAACCAAGCCAGGTTGGCGCCAGCGCGGTCCCTTTTTTGAAGACATATTCGCGATCGAGAATCGTATCGATAATCGAAGCGTAAGTACTGGGACGACCGATCCCCATTTCTTCTAGCGAACGGGTCAGCGACGCTTCGCTAAAACGCGAAGGAGGCTGGGTCGTATGGCTCTTCGGCTCGAAGACTTCTTTGTCGACCGGCTGACCTTGGGTCATGCTGGGGAGCAGAGTCTCGCGATCGGCTAGTTCGGCATCGGGATCGTCCGAGCCTTCGACGTAGGCCCGTAAAAAGCCGGGGAATTCAATCGTTTTGCCGCTGACATAAAACTTGGCTCCCCCGCCGGCCAAGGTGATCGCAATGCGAAAACCGCGAGCATCGGCCATTTGGCTGGCGATGGTGCGTTTCCAGATCAGCTCGAACAAGCGGAACTCGTCATGGTTCAGCGTGCTCTTCAGCGCCTCGGGCTTTTGGAAGGGATGACCGGCTGGACGAATCGCTTCGTGAGCTTCTTGCGCGTTCTTTACCTTGGACGCGTAAACACGCGGCTTCTCTGGCAGATACTCGGCGCCGTACTCGCTTTTCACCAGATCGCGGGCCGCTTCGATTGCGACTTCGGCCAAGTTGGTCGAGTCGGTACGCATGTAAGTAATGTGACCGTTTTCGTACAAGTCTTGGGCGATGCGCATGGTGCGTTTGGCGGTCAGACCCAGCTTGCGATTCGCTTCCTGTTGCAGGGTGCTGGTTGTGAACGGGGCCGATGGCTTGTTGGTGAACGGCTTGTTTTCAAGCGATTCGACCGAAAACTGCGCCCCTTGCAGACGCGCTAGCAGTTCGCTTGCGCCGGCTTCGTCCAGCAGCAACATCACGCCGGGGTTCTTAAGCGTTCCGTTGGTCGTGTCGAAATCTTTGCCGGACGGAATTCGGCGGCCATCGGCTTCGGTCAAAACCGCGTTGAACTTTTTGCCGTCGGCGATGAACGTACCAACAAGATCCCAATAGGTGGCCGAATGGAACGCCATGCGTTCGCGTTCACGCTCGACAATCAGACGAACCGCGACGCTTTGCACGCGACCTGCCGAAAGCTTCGGGCGGACCTTGTACCACAGCAGCGGCGAAACTTCGTAGCCATACAACCGATCGAGAATTCGCCGCGTTTCTTGGGCGCGAACCAAGCCATCGTCAATATCGCGGGGATTGGCCACGGCATTGAGAATCGCTTCTTTGGTGATTTCGTGAAAAACCAACCGATGAACGGGGACTTTGGGTTGCAACAACTCTTGCAGGTGCCAGCTGATCGCTTCTCCCTCGCGGTCTTCGTCGGTCGCGAGATAAAGTTCGTCGGCCTCTTTGAGCAGCTTTTTTAGTTTGGTGACTTGTTGTTTTTTTCCGGCAGGGACGACATAGACCGGCTCGAAGTTCTCGTTGACGTTGACGCCAAGATAGCCCCATTCTTCGTTTTTAAATTGTTCCGGCAGTTCTTTGGCGCCTTTCGGCAAATCGCGAACGTGCCCGATGCTCGCTTCGACGGTGTAGCCGGCGCCCAAATATTTCGAGATCGTCCGCGCTTTCGCCGGTGATTCGACGATTACAAGTGCGTTCTTGGTGGGCTTTGCAGCTTTCGCCATGGGTGTCATTCTCAATGTGGGGGAAGGCTCTACGCGGCGCGAGGCGTCTGTCGTCATTACATATCAGACAGATTGCGTGGACTTCCTAAGTTACGTATTCGAGAGTCGGATATTCGCTAAAATCAAAGTATTCAAAAATCCCGGCACTTGGGGGGCGAATTACGAAAAAACAGCGCCAAGCCAGGGGGTTCCCTTCAACTTCTCGGCTGGGCGCGGACTGCGGTTTCAATTCAACTTGGGCATCGCTAGGCGAGACTGGGATTGAATTTAGGTCGCGTCTCCCTACAATCGGTCGAATTCGTCCGCGAGCAGTAGCCGCAGCAAACCAATAATGCGACCTGTATCGCGATGTCAAGAGGTAACGCTGGCGCCAACTAGGTCAGTGTTAAGGATTGGAACCCATGCGCAACCCGTTTCATTTCTTCCGTAAAAATCAAAAAGCCCTGTTAGCGGTCTTCGGCGTATTGCTGATGATCGTCTTTACCGTCGGGGGTGTGCTAACGCAATTTTTCCCCGAACGCGCCGCTTATGAAGCGGAAGATAAAGTCGTGGTCGAAATTGCGGGTGAACCGTTAACCCAACCCGAGATCGGGATTCTGAAACGGGATGCTGGGTTGGTTTCGCTGGTCACCGGCATGGCGATGGCTCGCACGCAGGAAGCCGGCGGTTTTCCGAATCCTCCGGCTCCGCCGATCGCTGGTCTGCGTTATCAGCCGCCGTCTGGCCCCAATTCGCCAGGCGGGCCGATGCGTGAAGAGGTCACCACGCAGCAAGTGGTTACCGACCAGCTTTTCTCACTTGAAGGAGAGCGGTTGGGGGTTGCGATCAGTGACGACATGGTTCGCGAGTTTATGACGTCGGTCACCGGCGGGACCATTACCGACAACCAATACGCCGAGCTGCTAAATCAAGCCCAAGGCGCCGATGGTCGGGTTACTTACGACCAAATGTTTGAGATGTTCCGTCGTACGCTCTTGATCCAAAAGACCAAGCGGCTGCTGTTGGAAGGGATCTCGACGGCGACGCCTGCTTCGGCCTGGGCCAACTATCGAAATTTGAATCGTACGATTGACGTTCAGCTTTATCCCGTCAACACGGCCGACTATTTGGCGAAAGTGACGGAGAAGCCGTCCGAAGCCGAACTGAAAAAACTGTTTGACAAATATCGCGATCGGGTTCGCAGCCCGCTGACCGGCGAGCCTGGCTTTTTGCAGCTCGACAAAGCGGCGGTTGGATTTATGAAGGCCGACTACAACAAGTTTCTCGAAGCCGAGCTGGCGAAGATTTCGGACGAAGAAGTCGCCGCCTACTACCAGAAAAACAAAGACAGCAGCTTTCGCAAGCCGGTCGCTGATCCGAAGGTCGAGACCCCGATGAGCGAGACCCCGCTGGGCCAGCCGGCGGCAGAACCGGCGATGGAAGAAAAGCCGGCAGCCACCGAGCCGATGACGACTGAACCGGCAGCCGAAGAGAAGCCGGCTGCTGAAGAGCCAGCGAAGATGGAAAAGCCTGCGGCCGAAACGCCTGCAACAGAAACCCCTGCTGCTGAAAAGCCGATGCCCGAAACTGCACCGGCGACGGAAGAGCCAGCCGCAGAAAAGCCCGCAACAGAAAAGCCTGCGACCGAAGATCCGACGGAAGAAAAACCTTCTGCCGAAGAATCGAGCACCCTGGGGAGTAGACCAGAAGTCATGTTGGTCGCCTTCCAAGAAGAATCGGCTGACGAAGAAAAGCCCGCCGAAGAGACGCCGGCTGAAGAAAAACCGGCCACCGAAACTCCGGCCACCGAAAAACCTGCCGAAGAGAAGCCGGCGGATGCTGCGGCAACCGACGCACCGATGAAAGAGACGCCTGCGGCCGAACCGCAGCCGATGGCCGATACGCCTGCTGACCCGGCGCCAGAAGCTCCGGTAGAATATCGTCCGCTGGAGGAAGTCAAAGATCAAATCAAAGCGTCGATTGCTCGTCCGTTGGCGCAAGCCGCAGTGAAGAGCTCGTTGCAAAATGTCGCCGATGTATTGCAGCGTGCCTATGATGACTTTTTCTATGCGGACGAGCAGAAAGGGACCCCCTTTGACGGTCTCGATCTGAAGAAGCTGGCGCAAGAGAACGGCGTCGAATTTGGTGAGATCCCGATGATGGACTACATCTCGGCGATGGAATCTCCCTATGGAGAAATCACGCACGCCGAATTCAGCTACAACCCGCAACAGGGCGGCTTGCAACGCAATGATCGCCGCTTGGTTGATTTCATCTTTGGCAGCCAAGCTCCGCTCTATCGCCCGCAAGAGTTCCCCGGACCGAGTGCACAAAGCATGTTCTCGATGCCGGCCGATCAGCAGTTCGTCTTCTGGAAGACGGAAGAATCGAAAGGCTATTTGCCGACCTTCGACCAAGTGCGTGATCAAGTTGTCGAAGCCTGGAAGTTGCAGAAAGCATCGGAAATGGCCGAAGCGGAAGCCGAAAAGATTGCTGCTTCCGCCCAGGGAGACAAGCCGCTGAACGAAGTGGTCCCCACCAAAGATGCGGTGCTCGTCGCCGACAACATCACTTACTACCAAGAGATTCGCCAACCGGGTCAATACAACCCGGCTCAGATCCCAGGGGTCGAGAAGACCGGTCTGACGACCTTGGATAAGATCTTCTCGACGCCGACCGGCGCAACCGTGGTCGTCCCCAATGCGGACGAAACAACGTGGTACGTCGCTCGAGTTACCGGCGAGCGGAAGACCGAAGCCGAACTGCGTGATCAGTTGAAAACAGAAATGAACGGCGACTTCCCCGCCAGCATCGCTTATCTCGAAGGGATGCGATCGCAAGTCCGGTGGAACCAAGTCCAAGAGGATTTGTTTGAACGGTTCAAAGTTCAGTGGCAATCGGTCACCGACGAGTAATCCGTCACCGATCAGATTCGACAATCCACAGAGCCTGCGAGATTTCGCAGGCTCTTTTTTTGTGTATGCACCCTCAACAAAAATAGTAGCCCGAGGCGCGAGTTTTGAAGTTGCGCTATTGGAGGACAAACCAAGAATGGAACACGGATACCACGGATAAATCACGGTGTTTCACGGTCAGAAATCGTTGTTTGTGCCGCAAGCAGGCATTTTCAAATTGGATTGATTTGTCAACAAATTGGACTTGATCGGAAATTGCAAATCTCCCCTCTGGCCGTGTAATTCCGTGACTTATCCGTGTCCTCCGCGTTCTATTTCTTACGAACCTGATGAATAGCGCAACTTCAAAGGGCGCGAGCCGAGGGTATGCGCCTCCTATTCCGCAAATGTCGAATATCGTCGTGTTGCGGTTGTTTCACGCACAAAAAAAGAGAGCCAGTTGGGTAACTGGCTCTCTTGGGGTCCGATCAATCAATCCGCGTGCTTAGCAAGGCTTTAGGATCACGCAGCCCAGCGGCGGGACGTTGAGCGAGATTGAATTCTCGCGGCCGTTCCAGCCGATCGGGGCCGAGTCCATCTCGTCGACGTTAATCACATTGCTGCCGGCGTAGCGAGCATTGTCAGAGTTGAAGATCTCGCGGTACGAGCCGGCTTGCGGAACGCCGATGCGATAGTCGTTGTAGACGACCGGCGTAAAGTTGCAGACCGTGATCGTAAAGTCGCTCGGATCCTTTGCTTTTCGGACGTAGGCCGCGACGCTGGCTTCCCAGTTATCGCAGTCGATCCATTCAAAGCCTTCTCCCTTGAAGTCGACTTCGTACATCGACGCTTCGTGCTGGTACATCGCATTTAGGTCCGAGACCAATTGCTGAATGCCTTTGTGCGATTCCCATTCCAGCAGGTCCCATTGCAACTGGCCATCGGCGTTCCATTCGTTCCATTGACCGAATTCGCCCCCCATGAACAGCAGCTTTTTGCCGGGATGGCTCCACATGTACGAGTAGAGCAATCGCAGGTTGGCGAAGCGTTGCCACAGGTCGCCCGGCATTTGATCCAGCAGCGAGCCTTTGCCGTGCACCACTTCGTCATGCGACAGCGGCAGCGAAAAGTTTTCGGTAAACGCATAGATCAAGCTAAACGTCAATTCGCCGTGATGATGCTTGCGATGGACCGGGTCTTTCCGCATGTAGCGGAGGGTATCGTTCATCCAGCCCATGTTCCACTTCAGGCTGAAGCCAAGCCCGCCGCTGGAAGTCGGGTGCGAAACGCCGCCGAAAGAGGTCGATTCTTCGGCGATGGTCAGCACGCCTGGGTATTGCAGGTGCGATTGTTCGTTGAACTCGCGGAGGAACGAGATGGCTTCGATGTTTTCGCGGCCGCCATATTCGTTCGGCACCCACTCGTCATGCTTGCGGCTGTAATCGAGATACAGCATCGAAGCGACGGCGTCGACGCGAAGCCCGTCAATGTGGAACTTGTCGAACCAGAACAAAGCGTTCGAGATCAGGAAGTTGCGGACTTCGTTACGGCCATAGTTGAAGATCAGCGTCCCCCAGTCAGGATGTTCGCCCTTGCGGGGATCGGCGTGTTCGTACAGCGAAGTGCCGTCGAACTGACGCAGGCCGTGATCGTCTTTCGGAAAGTGAGCCGGCACCCAGTCGATCAAGACGCCCAGCCCATGCTTGTGGCAGTAGTCGACAAAGTACATGAAGTCTTCCGGCGTGCCGTAACGGCTGGTCGCGGCGAAGTAGCCGACCGCCTGATAACCCCAACTGCCGGTAAATGGATGCTCAGAGATCGGCATCAATTCGATGTGAGTAAAGTTTTGCGCTAGGCAATACTCGACCAGTTGGTGAGCCAGATCGCGATAGTTAAACCAGCCGGCCTTGCCTTCGGTGTTCCACTTCCAGCTACCCAGGTGAACTTCATATACCGAGACCGGTCGCTCTAGCTGATTTTGTTCGCGACGCTGCGCCATGTAGTCGTTGTCGGTCCAGGTATAGGTCGACAAGTCGGTGACAATGTTCGCGGTTCGCGGCGGAACTTCGGCGGCGAATGCGTAGGGATCGCATTTGTCGACGGTGCGGTCGTGTTGATTGATCCGAAATTTGTACTGCGCACCTGGCTTCAGGTCGGGGATAAAGATTTCCCAGATGCCGCTGGAGGCCAACTTACGCATCGGGTTGATACGGCCATCCCATTTATTAAATTGCCCCACGACGGCGACGCTCTTGGCGTTGGGCGCCCAGACAGCGAAATTGACGCCGGTCACTCCGTTGACGGTGCGAATTTGTGCGCCAAGTTTGTCGTAAGATTTCCAGTGCGATCCTTCTCCCAGCAGGTAAAGGTCGTAATCACTGAAAAACGAGGGAAACGCGTAGGGGTCACGAACTGAGTTCATCTGGCCGCTCTTGTCACTGGTACGCAATTGATATTGTCCCGAATTCATGACTTCATCCACTGGGCAAATCGCTTCAAACAATCCATTGGGATGGATTCGCCGCATCGGTAAGGCGTTATTATGACCTGGATGGAAAACCCACGCTTGTTCCGACTCAGGCAAATAGGCCCGCACGGCAATCGCTGGTTCACCTCGGTGATCGACTTTGTGAGGACCAAGAATGCGGAATGGATCCTCGGATCGACATTCGATTAAAGCCCCCATGTTATCTAGTGTAACATTAGTCCGCACGCTCTTCTCCTCGGTGATATTGTGTTCAGTAAGGGGGATGATGAATTCCGCGAGAATGATCAGCCCGCGGCGGCTGTTATTTCTTGTTCTTCAATGCGAATCGTGCGCCGATTTCGATGCTGGCTAAAATGTGTCCTGTCCGCTGGCAGATCGTTTTCTGTCGCATCGTCTGATTCGGTTGCTTCAAATCGCCAGGGGCGGCAATCGACTCGATGAAATTGCATCGCCTGGGCGATGCGCTGCCACAGATCAGCATCCCGCACCGGCGCAAGTCGTCCAAAGCGTTCCCAGCGGAAACCCGACTCACGCCAGACCGAGAGCCCGTAGCGAAATCCACGGCTGACATAGCGTGAGGGAGTGAGCAGCGTCACGCGTGACGGCTCTGGCAGCGCCTCTAGCCCTCGAACGACCGACAAGAGTGCCAGACGATCACGATCGCGCCATGATTCTTCTCCGGAGGCGACAAGTCGCTCTTGTTGGCCGACGCATTCCAGGACGAAACGCCAAGTCCCCCCGTAGGGGTTTTCGGTCGATTCGCAAAACAATAAGTAAAGGGGAGTTGATTCGTTCATCGCAGCATTCAGGTCGTGGCCCGCAGGATTGGTAAATCCGCTCCGTCCCCGACAATCTGACGATTGCTCGTCAAATGCTAGCTTTCCATGCCGGCACGGTTTGCTTATCGGCAATCGAAACCTAAACTCCCCAGTTTATCCCTTGTGAAAACTCAACCTTCTTGCCGTTATTTTTGTTTTGCCCCTCAGCCGGGCCCCGGCGAGATGATATAAGTCGGCTGTCCGCAAGTTTGCGGCGCATGGCAATCTTGGTTTCAGATTGCTAGAATCTGGCCTGCAAGTCGTCATCAACAACCTCTTTTAGGGCCAGTTTTCGATGGAAGTTTTCGCGCACATTACTCACAACGAATTTCCCACCGTTTTGGTTTCTTTGGCCAGCGGCATCATGCTTGGCACCGTGATGACCTGGGTTGCGATGCGGTATTTGGGGCGCGGTCAATAGGCGTTCAGCCCGATTCAAAATGCGGAGATTTCAATGGGGAGCGACCCAGATTTGTCAGCGCCGGACGTATTTGCATGGCTGCGAAAACAAATTGCCGAACGTCGGCAAATCCGGGCTGAACTGATTCAGCCTGAGAGTTCGTTGGCCGTCGACTTGATGCCCGACTCGTTTGAGCTGATCGAACTTGCCAGCGCGGTCGAGCAAGAGTTCGGCGTGCAGCTTGATTTTGAAGAGATCGCCGACATTGACACTTTGGGCGAATTCAGCGCCTTGATCGACAGCAAGCGATAACCCCCGCACCAAACTTCTCGATAGACGATAAGCACATGCCTGCAAAAAAAATTCTGATGTTGGTTGGCGACTTCGTAGAAGACTACGAAGTCATGGTTCCCTATCAAATGTTGCTGATGGTTGGGCATCAGGTCGACGCCGTTTGTCCCGGCAAAAAATCGGGCGATACGATCAAGACCGCGATCCACGACTTTGAAGGGGATCAAACCTACACCGAGAAGCCGGGGCACAATTTCACGCTTAACGCCACCTTTGATGCGGTTGATCCTGCTTCCTATGACGCGCTGTTTGTCCCCGGCGGTCGAGCGCCGGAGTACCTGCGTTTGAACAAACGGGTCATCGAAATCGTCCAGCACTTTGCCGACGCTGATAAACCGATCGCCGCGCATTGCCACGGGCCGCAACTGTTGGCGGCGGCCGGAGTGCTGCAAGGCAAATCATGCAGCGCCTATCCAGCAGTCGGCCCCGAAGTAACGCTCGCCGGCGGTCAGTACATTGCTGCGAGTGAAGGCTTCGACAACGCTCACGTCGACGGCAATCTAGTGACAGCGCCCGCTTGGCCAGCACACCCGGCACTGATTCGCGCGTTTTTAGAAGTGCTGGGGACGAAGATTCAACCGTAGAGGATGCTTGGGTTTCCTCGTAGGGGGCACAAGACGCGCCGAGCCTTGCAATCGACGTAAGCAATTAACTCTGCATGGCAACGCAATCGCAGTGGCTGATCGCGTTGCTGCTTTTTGGGGTTGGTTGGCGACGCAGGTTCCAGGCTCGTACCGACACACGATTCTTAAGCTTGGTGGATTTGCAGTACAGTAGGGTGGGTGCAGCAAGCGATTTGCGGTATCCAATTTCAAATAGCATCGCCGCTTGCGCAACCCACCTTTGCCGCCGGATCGTTCGGCAAGTTTGGTGGGTTGCGCAAAACCGGTTGCGTTAGTTGGTGATGGTGGGATTGGTTTCGGTTTTGCTCCATTCACCCTACGATGCCTACGATGACTTTACGCGTTAAGCAGTAGAAGCCTAGACCGCATTTCGCAGCGGCATTTTGCCGCATGGCGCGGTCGCGAGTTGCTCCAGACAATACTGCCAATTCGCTGGACTGCCGGGAGTCGCTCTTCCCAGCACACGCGCCGCTTTGGCGCCGGTGAGTGTTGTCACGTCGGCGGGGAAGCGTTCGAGAAATGCGAAAGCCAATAGCGCGGCGACGGCGGGGCCGAGGATGCGGGGGCTCCAGCCGAGGTCCATCGTGGTTTCGACGGTTCGTTCGGTTTGTTGGCTGATCTTGTCGGCGATTTCTTCGATACCCAGCGGTTCGCCCAGAAGGACGATTCGCTGCGCGGCGGCCGAGGTGGGTAAGTCGGCGTGAATCGCGTGGACGATTTGATCTTGCCAGAAGCGGCGGAGCAGGGCTTCGCCTTGGCTTTCGTCGACGCGACCATTCGCAACGTCAGCGAACGGCTGCAAGTCAAACAGGTCAGGACGCCAGATCGGAGGTTGATAGAGCGATTCGATTTTTCGCCAATCGTTTAAGACTGACTCAAACTTGCTTTTGCCGGCTGCAGCGGGTTGGATGTGTTCTAACTGATCTTGCAACAAGCGACCGGGGGCGACCGGCGACCAAAAGATCGGGGGGATTTCGACGCCGACCCGGCGCGGCGGAACAAAGTAGGCCGCGACCGTTTCATCAAACGTGACGACGATCGTCGGGCGACCGGCGCTGGACCACTGCGGCGGAGAAAAGAGGAGCCAGAGCGGCAGTGCATCAAGCGGACCGCCGGTGCCGCCTGCGGCGATGTTACGCTGGGCGAATGCGTCAATGACAGTTACGCCGGTTGCTTCGGCGACAAGCTCGGGGGCTCCGATCGTTTCTGGCGCCCAGGTTTCGCCCAGTTGTCGCCAGGCGGTAGGGCCAGAAAGTCCGACTGCGACTTGACGCGCGTCGAGATCGACCTCGTGCAGCAGGCGTTCGACAACGACGGTTTGCAGCTCAGCGACTTGGCGCGACAGTTCGACCTGGTCGCTGGCGTCGAGCGGTTCGCCTTGCAGGTGTCGGCGCAGCGTGACGGCGATCGGTTTGGGGAGTTCGACATAACCTTCGCTGACAATTTCGACAGCGGCTTCTAGTCCGCGTCCACGGGTCGCGATGACGACGCCGTCAACGGTCTCGGCGCGTAGTCCGACCGATGCGCCGAGAAACCAGCGCCGCCGCTCGAGTGAGATGGTTGTATCCGATCTCACGGCCGTCCCTTCGCTTCAAGGAATGGGTGTAGCAATCCGCCGTATTGGAATTGGTCTCGTGTAGTGAAGCACTGTAAGTTTGAGTGCCACGGCTGTCTGAGCCGTGTGAAGTGTCCAGTAACCTGAACTTTTACTCAATACCAACCAAGACACGGCTCACAGAGCCGTGGCACGCTTTCGAGATTCATTCGATGCGCCTCGACAAAGGTTGCGTCCTGCGACCGAGTGCGGGCTCGATCGCAGAACGCCCCAGATTTGTTTGCGACTAGACGGTTACCGTGGCGGTCTGCGTGCGCGAAACGCCGTATTGGGCATGGATGCCTTCGATGAATTCTTCGAAGATCCGCTGGTCCAAGGCCGAGGCCGATTCGGCTTCGGGGTGGAACTGCGTGCCGATTGCAACCCAATCATCGCCAGCCCATTCGACCGCTTCGATCATGCCGTCCGGAGCACGAGCGGCCACTTGGAAACCGGGCGCAAGTTCATCAATCGCCATGTGGTGCATGCTGTTGACGCGGACTTCGCCGTCACCATAGATGCGGTCCATGATCGTGCCGGGAACTACTTCCAGGCCGTGACGATGACCAGCGTCCAATGGGTCTTTGTGCGGTAGTGCGGTCGGCACGTCAGCCGGGATGTGGAAGAACAAGTTTCCACCCATCGTAATATTGAGTAACTGCATCCCAACGCCGATGCCGAATACCGGCAGGCGACGACGGACGACCAATGACATTAATTGGCGATCAAGATCTTCACGACGCGGTTCCATGGTGCGAACCGATGCATGTCGCATAAATCCATCGCGATGCGGATCGAGATCGGGTCCACCGATAAACACGATTCCGTGCAGTCGATCGAGGATCGCATCCATATCAGCCGCTTCCGCTACCGGAGGAATTACTACGGGAATGCCGCCAGCAGCGATAATCGAATCGTAGTAACCTGCCCCGACAAACGAGTAGGCGGGACGGTCATGGGTAGCCGGGCGATAGTTGGCGTTCAAGCCGATCAACGGTTTGGATTGCATCTGGGACTTTCCTGTGTGGGCACATCATGTGCCGGAAAAATGGTGACCTACCCAAGACCACGGATCATCGGCTAGCAAACCACAGGTCAGATTTCACCTATCGATCTCTAGGAGCAACTCGGATAGCCACGTGTGTTGATCTTGTCCAAAGATCACGACCTAGCTATACAGATTGCCCGCGAAAATTCGGTGTGTAGGGGCTGGCATGCCGCAGTCCTTCAGAATGCCTTCCCTGACCGAATTCGCACAGAGACGAATTATTATTGTGAAACCCTCTCTTTTGGTTTCGCTAACCACAGACCTCCATATCCGTAGTGTCTTGGGCAACGACCAGTCCAAGTCAGCCCAGATTGATAGCAAGACAGTCGCAGAGTTTAAGGATTGCGCAGAGTTTAGCAATTCCTGTCATGATTTTGGGGCAAGGGGTGAGTGCTTGCACAACATCTTGTGTTGACTTGGTTTTATGGCAATTCACTTCACCAGCATGGCAAGAGCACTTCTTATCAAGCAAGCCGTTGCCCAAGCGACCCTAAAGCTATACATTGAGAAGGGTTATAGCATTCTTTTTCGCCTTATTCGGCCGCGGCATGAATTTTCACAACGTCTGCTTAGAGTCGTTCGGGTACGTTTTGCCGGCCGATATTGTGACTTCCGATCAGCTAGAAGCACGTCTGGCCCCGCTTTATGAGCGTCTACGCTTGCCTGCGGGGCGGTTAGAACTGATGACCGGCATTCGCGAGCGGCGATTTTGGTCTCCAGAGACAATGCCCAGCGAGATCAGCATCGAAAGTGGTCGACATGCGATTCAAGCGGCCGGCATTGATGTTGCCGAGATCGGCGCGCTGGTGCATGGCTCGGTTTGTCGTGATCATTTGGAGCCTGCGACCGCGTGTCGCGTCCATCATAAGCTTGGCCTACGCCAAGACTGCGTGATCTACGACGTCTCCAACGCGTGCCTGGGGCTGCTGAGCGGCGCGTTGCAAGTCGCCAGCATGATTGAGTTGGGACAAATTCGCGCCGGTTTGGTGGTCGGAACCGAAAATGGTCGCCAGTTGGTCGACAACACCATTCGCACGCTGAACGAAGACCAGACGCTGACCCGCAACCAGATCAAACTGGCGGTTGCGTCGCTGACGATTGGCTCGGCCAGCTGCGCGATGCTGCTGTGCGATCGAGAGTTGAGCCAAACGCAAAACTTGCTGCATGCCGGCGCAGTCCGGGCTCATACGCAGCATCATCAGCTGTGCCATAGCATTGCTGGATCAGGCGAGACCGGCGTTGGTAGCCCGCTGATGCAAACCGACTCAGAACGGCTGATGGTCGAAGGGATCGAAGTCGGGGGCGCGACGTTTGAAGACTTTTTGCGGAAGTCTCGCTGGAGCCGCGAAGAGATTCAGCGGACCTTCAGCCATCAAGTAGGGCTGACGCATCGTCGGCTGGTGCTAGAGAAACTGGGACTGTCGGTCGAAAACGATTTTGCGACCGTTCAGTGGCTGGGCAATACCGGCTCGGCCGCACTGCCGGTCACAATGGCGATTGGCGCGCAGCATGGTCAGATCCAAGCAGGCGACAACGTTGCAATGCTGGGCATCGGCTCTGGCATCAACTGCGTAATGCTAGGCGTTAATTGGCAAAAGTCGCGGGTCAGCGGAGCAGGGGAGTTGTTGGGGAAAATGTCTAATGTCTAAGGACGAATGTCTAATGAAGAGGAAGCTCCGAAGTTCGGTTTCATTATTAGACATTAGGATTTAGACATTAGACATTTTCCCCAGCCCCCATTCTGCTCGCTTGCGCGGACGAGCTACAACGAGTCTCGCATCCACAAAAACCGCGCACCAACTACGACTTCATCGTCCGCTCGATAATGTCGCGGTCAAAGTAGTTGATGGACATGCCGGCGTCGACGACCAGGTTTTGGGCTTGGATGCCGCTGCTTCGCGGGCTGAGCAAAAAGATCGCGACGTTGGCCGCTTCGTCGGTTTGCAGCGCTTTTTTGCGGGGGATCGCTTGCTCGGCAAACAGGTAGGCGTCAACATAGCCGGGGATACCTGCCGAAGCGGATGTCTTCAGCAAGCTGGGCCCGACGGCGTTAAAACGAACCTGTGAAAACTGGCTGAAGCTTTTCGCCAAAAAAGCAAGCGATGAGTCGAGCGCCGCTTTGATCGGCGCCATAAAGCCATAATTCTCACTGGCCATCCGCGTGGTCGAGATGGAGATGGTCACCACCGACGCATCGGGGGCAAACAGATCTTTGAGCGCGTTCGACAGCGCGGTGAGTGAGAAGCAAGAGATGTCGACTGCTTGGAGAAACTGCTTCTTGGTGGTCTCATGAAAGGGACGCATCCCTTCGCTGTAGTCGGCGAATGCGATCGCGTGGACCAATCCATGGACAATGCGATGGTTGGCGGCGATCTTGTCCGGCAGCGCGGCGATTTGGTCTTCGTGCTCGACGTCGCAGACGTGTACTTCGCGATCGGCCAGCAGCTTCGCCAGACTTGCTTTGCGCGCTTCGCTGCGGACGACATAGACGATCGTCGCCCCTTCGGCTTCGAGCGACTCGGCGATTTTCCAGGCGATGCTCTTACGATTGGCGACGCCGCAGATGACGAAGGTTTTGCCTGAAAGTTGAAGGAAATCGCTCACTCGATTACATTCCCGGCGTCGGCGCCATGGTGCAGGCAAAGTCAAAACGAACAGCGACTTTGCCTTCGCAGGTCGCTTTGCCGGTCATGAAAAAAGTGTCGGCCAGGCGTTCGGTCAGTTTGACTTCCATCTCGATCGTGTCGCCGGGGCGGATCATCTTTTTGAATTTCACATCGCTCAGACGCGTTGCGACCGGAACTCCTTTACTTTCATCGGCGAATTTCGACAACATGATCGCGCCGCATTGCATGGTCGCTTCGCACAAGATCACGCCGGGGACGAGCGGAAAGTCAGGGTAGTGTCCCTGAAAAAAGTATTCGTCGGCGTTGAACGTCTTGCGACAAACGATCGAGTCGTCGGCTTGTTGTACGATCTCGTCAACCAACAGCATCGGCGGTCGGTGCGGGATCGCCGCGTAAATAGCTTCGCGTGTCATGGGAGCTTATTTTGTGGTGGATGCGAATGGATTCTTTTCGGCCGATTTCAGCAGATAGGCGTCGACGTCGTTGGAGACGATTACGCCGTAATTGATCGCGCCTAGCCAGCCTGACATGATGATGCCGACGCTGCCGGCATGGTACAGACCCGGCAACTGATCGGGCAGCGCGCGACTGACGGCGAGCCCTTCAAACTTGGTGCCAAAGCTGGAGCCGAGATTGTGTTTGGTATAGTGCTGGAACGTGCGCGGCGTCGACGCTTCGGCATGGTCGACTCGATCGCGAATGTTGGGAACGTATTTTTCGATCGCATCGAGCGTCGTTTCGACCAGGTCTTTTTTGCTTGCTTCGTACTCGTCTTCCGGCAGATGCGCCCAGTCTTCGTAGCGAGCATTGGTGCTGGAGACGATCAAGCAGCGCGGGCGACCTTCAGGCCGAGTACGCGGATAGTAAAACGAGTAAGTGCGACTGGTGATGTCGCGACTAAGCAGCAGATCGGTGCGGAAGGTTTCGGCGGTGCTGCTAAACAGCAGGTCGCCGGTCTCTTCCGGAACCATTTCTTCCGGCTTCAGACCCATGTAGACCTGGGTGCTGGAGTTGTTTAGTCGAACCGCTTTCGCTTCGTCGATAAACTTGGGGTCGAACTTGTCTTCGCCCACTAGTTCGAGCACGGTGGCTCGCAGGTTCGAGTTAGAGACGACCGATCCGGCTTTGATGGTGCGGCCGTTGATCACGACTCCGGAAGTGCGGCCATTTTCGACCAGCACTTTTTCGACATCGCAGCGAATGCGGATATCGACTCCGCTTTGCTTCATGTCGGCTTCCATCAAGTTGATCAGCCGGTCGGTTCCTCCTTCAAAGGTGAAGACCCCTTTGGACATGAAGTTCGAGAAGACGATGCCGTAGCTGATCGCGGGATCTTCTAGGGTCGAACCGTTGGCGTAGGTGATCGGCTCCATCAGCAGCCGGATTACATCTTCGCGGCCGGGGAAGAAGCGATCGAACAACTCGCGCGTCGTCTTTTGTTGATCGTCGTAAAAATTCATCTGCCGGGCCGCGTCAAAGAACGCATGGACCGTTTCGGCAGGAACCTGAAATTGCTCGATCAACAGCTTGGTGAAGTCTTCGCGATTGAACGATGTGGTGAGCGAAAACATCGGATTGTCAAACCGGATGTTTTTCAGCTGCACGATGGAGTCGGCGATTTCGCGCGTCCAATAACGCTTGCAGCTTTTAATCATGCCGATTGGAAAGCCGTGCAGCGAGATGTCAAAGATATGGCCGCCGGGGCGTTTGAACCAGGTCGCCATGCCTCCCAATTTGTAGTGTTGCTCGCACAGCAGGACCGAGCGGCCGGCGCGGGCCAGCGTGTTGGCGGCGGTCATGCCGGCCAGTCCGCTGCCGATGACTACGACATCGTAATAGTCTTTGGCGCCGGCGAGGAAATCTTTGGACATGCGTGAACTCGACCTGATCTCGTAATCTAATGTTCAGTAATCGCGTCGACCGCTGGCCAAGGGGAAAGCGGTGATTGCTAAATGGATTAGTTGGCGGCTTGCAAGACGTGTCGATTGGCGATCGACAAGCCGCTGACGATCGACCCTATGATACCGACAAAACCTTGATCTGTCCCGCAGATGTAGAGGTCTTGCAGATGCGTTTCGCCGCTTAGACGCTTTTCGGGCGCTCCATACACAGCGCCGTTGTCGTGCCAGGTGAAGCGGTGAATTGTTTTGGGGGTAAACATGTCAGTCGCGACAATGTGCCGGCGAAAGTCAGGGATAAAGCGGACAGCTGAAGCGACTGCTTGATCGTACCACTTTAATTTCGCCAAGCGATACTCTTCGTCCGTCATCGTGGTCCAACGCTCAAAGTTGGCGAGCGTCGTGATCCGCATAAAACCTTCGTCCAGCTGCGCGTCACCTGGGTAAACAAAGTTGTTGGGCGAACAGATCACCCCGGTGCGGGTGTCGCAAATTTCCCCGCGAGGCATTTCCCAGTGGAACTTGTTGGAGTCGTTGTAAAAAACGATCGTGGGATCAAATCCGACATCGCTGGGCTGTTGATTCAGAACGGAGATGCTCTCGATAAAGCTCAGCACGCCGGGCGAACCCTCTAGCTTCTCTTGAGGTTGACCGCACATCCGCATCGTCTCAAACCAACCGGCCGACGAGATAATCTTGCGGGCTTGCAACTCTTCGCCGCTGTCCAGGACGACGCCGACAGCTTTTTCGCCGTCATTGACGATCCGCTGTACGCCGCCGCGCAAGCGCAGCTCGCCGCCGAGTTCACGATATTTGCGAACTAGGTTTTTTAGCAGCAGCCGGACCCCTTTTAATGGTCGGGCGAACCCTTCCATAAAGATGCTGCGAAACATGATGCAAAACTGGCCCCAGTCCATGTCTCGCTCACGTGCGTTGCCGTACCACATCAGCGGGCAAAGGAGCATCTCAACCAACAGCGGATCGCCCAGCGTTTCGGTGAGGATGTCGTGAGCCGAGCCAGCGTAGTTGTCGTCGGAGATATCGTCGTAGTCGATGATGCTGGCGAGCAGACGGTCGAACGCGTCGCTTTTACCGGGAAACTTGGTCGCGATCTCGCTTTTGAGCAGCTCGATATCGTTGTCGAACGCCAACGAGACGTCGGGGAACGCGATCATTGAACCACGTTGTTCGCAGAGGGCGAACTCTTCCCATTTGAACCGTAACTGCCGCAGCAGGCGGCCCAGCGGTCCGCGACGATCGCCTTTGGGCGCATAGTTGGTCACTGCATGTAAGCCGACGTCAAAATCACGTCCGGCCATGCGATAGAACGAGTTGAGCCCGCCGATGGTGTAGTGGCGCTCCAGGATGCAAACGTTCTGGCCGTAGTAGGCAAGCCGAATACCGGCCGCCAGCCCAGACATCCCAGCGCCAATGATGATCACGTCGTACATGGAGCTGCTGCTGGGAAATGCGAACGGTTACAGGGCAAGCGGCGCAAAATTGCGCCGCTGCCGAGAGGGGCCTGGACTACAGGTCTTTCATTTTCGGCTCAAGATAGGCGACGGTGCTCGCCATCGAAGCGAGTTCCGTGTATTCCTCTTCCGGAATCTGCACACGGTGGCGCTTGCGGAGTTCCATCACAATGTCGAGAAAGTCCATGCTGTCGAGTTCGAGTTGTTCGCGAAACGGCTTCGCGTCGTCGATGTCTGAAATGTCGTCATCCGGGGCGATGTCGCGCAAGATATCTAGAACTTCCTCACGAATTTCCGCTGGCGTCACTGCGTTCTATCTCCTGCGTTGCCGCTTAAATTTTGCGAATAATGGCTACTGAATTGATCCCTAGCATACCGAACGAATTGTTCAGGATGTAACGGACTGGCCCGATTTCTTTCGGTTCGTTAATTACGAGACCCGGCAGTTGGCATTCGGGATCGAGGTCATCGACGTTGATCGTCGCATGCACGACGCCATCTTCAAACGCCGGCAAGTTGCCTGACATTTCCAATGCGCCTGCCGCTCCCATCGCATGCCCGATGAAGCTTTTTGTATTGTTAATGTAGGTTTTGGTGCTTTTGCCGAACACACGGCGGAGCGCGTCGCATTCCTGCGAGTCCCCTAGCGTTGTACCGGTCGCATGCGTACTGACAATGTCTATTTGTTCCGCAACCAGGCCAGCTCGCTTTAGCGCCAGTTCCACGCATTGGGCCTGACGCTCAGGATTGGGGAGCACAAAGTCGGTCGCGTCGGTATTCATCGCGTAACCGGCCAGCTCACCGTAAATCTTGGCGCCCCGTTTTTTGGCGTCCGACAGACGCTCTAACACATAAACGCAGCCCCCTTCGGCCACGACGATGCCGTTGCGGGCTTTGTCAAAGGGGCGTGACGCTAGTTCAGGCACATCGTGATGCGCAAGGGCGCCCTGGCTTTTGAAACCGGCAAAAATGCCAAAGGTGTGGATGCTTTCAGACACCCCCCCGGCAAGCGCCAGATCGCAGTCGCCTAGACGCAGCATTTGGGCGCCTTGGATCAGCCCGGCATTACCAGCGGCGCAAGCGGCGCCGATGGTGTAATGGGGGCCGGTGATTTCGCGGTTTAGGCAGATTTCGCCGGCCGGGTTATTGGCGACGGTGCGCGGATTGTGGTGATGCGACCAGCAACTGGTGTCGTAGTCGTATCCCTTCAGCTCGTAAACTTCGTTTTCGGTCTCGACATTGCCGTGCTCCGTGACGCCGATGTAGACGCCGACTTGGCTTTTGTCGGTATTTTCCCAATCGACGCCCGAGTCGGCGATTGCTTCGGATGCGCAGTAGATGCCGATGCTGCCGGCTCGCGTACCGCGGCGAACTTCGCGTTTGGTTTGATAGCGGGTCGCTTCAAAGTCGCAGATGCCGGCCAGCGTGTCGCCAACATAACGGATGTGATAGTTTTGTACGCCGCTTGTGCCCGCCAAGAGCGCAGACCGGTAGTCCGCATACGAATTACCATTCGGAGCGGTCAGGCCGATCCCTGTAATAACGATGCGTTGTGAATCCGGAAGTTGGTCGGGGCCCGCGATCATGAACTACTACCGAAGAGTCCAGAGAAACAGTCCAAACTACCGCGTTGCTTGCGCGTTGACAAGATACGCACGATGAATGAAGCGAGGTCGATTAGAGGGTTTCGGCCAAACGCCGCATCCCTTCTTCCTGGTTAATTTTGGGTTGATAGCCAAAATCACGTCGCGCCGCCGAGAGATCAAAATAATGATTGGTAGCAAGTTGAGCCGCCAAAAATCGGGTCATCCGCGGTTCGGCGTCGTATTTTCGCGCAATTCTATACGCGGTCTCCAGCATTTGGCCAATCGTGTAAGCGGCGCGATACGAGATTTTCCGTTCTAGTTTAGGAATTTTGGCCAATTCCAGCAGCTGGTTGATCCAATCCCAGCAAACGACCGGCTCCCCCTGACTGAGGAAATACGTCTTGCCGCAGATCGCTGCGCCGGCAGCCAGCGCATCGGCTGCTTGCAGATGGGCGACGGCGGCGTTTTCGACATAGATCATGTCGACCAGGTTCTTACCATCGCCGACGATCCGTAATTTGCCGCTTCTGGCTCGCTCTAGCAAGCGGGGGATCAAATGCTGATCGCGCGGCCCCCAAATCAGATGGGGACGCAGCGCACAGGTTAGTAATTTACCCGGCTCGTTTGCGGCCAAGACCTGTCGCTCGGCGATCGCCTTGCTGTGGGGATAATGTGCGAGCCAGCGAGTCGGGTAAGGAACCGACTCGTCGACCCCGTTTTGATTGGTTCCGTCAAACGTAACGCTGGGACTGCTGGTATAAACCAACTTGCCGACGCCGTGCTGGCGACAACCGGACAAGATGTTTTGCGTCCCGACAACATTGGCTTGGTAGAAATCTTCCCAGTGTCCCCAAATGCCGGCGATTGCCGCGGTATGAAATACAACGTCCATCCCGGCGCAGGCTTGCTGGACAATTTGCGGATCGGCGACATCACCACGTAGGCACTCAACACCCATCGCGCCCAGATCAGGATAGTCGCGCCGTCCCAGGACGCGGACTTGATCGCCGCGCGCAAGGAGTTGCTCAACGATGTATCGTCCGAGAAAACCGCCGCCGCCGGTGACAAGCGCTCGCACCCGATTTGTCCTGCTTTCCAAAATTAGTCGAGACCCTGGATCATGGATCGTGGGACCTCAAAGCGAAACGAGCCTCCCTTGCCATCGCTGACGGCTTGCCCAGGCAGGTCGAGATAGAGTTTTTGCACCGTTTGGGGATTGAAGTCTTCGCCCACGTCGAAGACGACCGAATCAGTCCCTTCTTCCTGGGGCTCAAACGTTTTCGCAGGCGTGTTCCACTTCAACTTGGCGATGTCGTCAAATTTGAGCGGATAGTAGGTGTTGCGTTGTTCGTCCGAAATCTGCGCGGTACGGAAGCCGGCAGGCGACTTGAATTCGGTGCCGTACCAGGTTTTGAAGTCGATAGGTTTGTTAGAGCGATTCGCCAATTCGAGAAAGACGACCATAAAAGGCCGCCCTGATGTTACCAGCTCGCCCTGTTCGTCTTGACCGCGAACTTCGCCCCATTCGACATGATGGACTTTGACTCGCAGGCCATCGATGTACAAAGCCTTTTTGGTGGCGTCCGACCAATTGATGAAATAGTTGGGGTCGTTTTCGGACTTGTCGAGCACGTCTTGAATCTTGTTGCCAACATTCGTGTTGGTCTCGGTAGCGACAACTTCCGTTTCTGTGCCGCCGCCGCCGCTTCCCATGATCAGATATTTTGCCACGGCGAAGACGAAAAAGAGCGCCACCGCGCCAACGCCGCCGGCGACGATGTTAAAGATCAATTTCTCATGCTGCTTAAAGAACGAGACGCCTTCTTCTGCTTCGGCGCCATCTTCACCCTCAGCGCCAGGCGTGCCCGTTGACTGCTTTTTGACCGGCGCCGGTGCTGATTTGCGCCCTGGAGGCTTCGGGCGCGTTTGAATCAACGGCGCCGCCGGAGCGGACGGCGCACCCGGCATATCGGGAACCATAAAGACGCCGCTGCAGGTTGGACACTGCACCTGAGTTCCGGCAGGCGATTGGATTTCGAGCACGGTCGAACAGTGAGGACATCGCAATTGCATGGTGGCGTGTGCTTTTAGAAAAAGTGAAAGAGGCGTTTCTCTTCTCTTCGTAGCGATTTTCCATCGTAGCCCGAGGCGCGAGCCGAGGGAAACGGGTCAAGCGCCTCGAACATGATTTGAAGTCGCCGACAGCATTCCCTCGGGCTCGCGCCTTTTGAGGTTGCGCTATTTCGAACCGCTAGGACACTAGCCCGCCAGCGCCAGCGAGGGAATCCGGTCGCTAGTTCAGACCGAGTTGGCATCGCCAAGCGGATTCCCTCGCTGGCGCTGCGGGCTAGTGTGAACGTTTTCGACTTAGTTCCTACCGCGTTTTTCCGTTCTTTCTTCTTGGCTTTACCGCGTTCCATTTTTTTGGGGTCGAATAGCGCAACTTCAAAACTCGCGCCTCGGGCTACGATTGCTGGGGAGTCGTACCAACACCGGACTCTTGCCATTGAATCGAAACCGCAATTGACGCGGACCAGGGCTCCCGTCTGTATGACGCGTCTATTTTAATCGTGTGACGGTTCCGCGAGACGCTCCTCGGCCCAAACCGCGAGCTTTTCCCGGAAAATCTTGGCATTGTGGCGAATATCAACCGGAAATGCGGGGTGCAGCAGGAAGTCGTGAATCGTTTCGGTCAGCGCGTGTGCGGCGCATAACTGACGCACTTCGGCCAATAATGTGTCGATCGCGGCGCTCGATTGCGGATAGTGTTGAGGCCAGGGTTCGACGATCATCACTGGATCTTGTTCGCCCGGCTCGCCGATTCCGACCAGCGCGCTGCGGAAGATGCTAGGGTGATTGTTGGCGATCGCTTCGCAGGGAATCGTAAACATGTCGCCATCGGCGGTTTGCACGCGATGCGCCTTGCGGCCGCAAAACCAAAATCGATCTTCGGCATCCAGATAACCGACATCGCCCATGCGATGCCAGATCCGCGCGCCGTCGGCGATCTTGGCCGCTTGGGTCGCCGCTTCACTGGTGAAATAACGGTGGGTCACTACCGGGCCGGTGACGATCAACTCGCCGATCTCGCCTTCGTTCAACGCTTCGCACTGGTCAAGTGTGGCAAGGGGCTCGTCGGTGATGCGGATGACGCGCCACTGGATGCCGCTAAAGCGTCGTCCGACGCATGTGCCAGCGCCTTGCTGCGAAGCGAGCTCTGTCCCCTCCAGCACTTCGCTGGCGGCGATCGATGCGATCGGCAGCGCTTCGGTAGCTCCGTACGGCGTATAGATATCGCCGTCAGGGTGAATCGCGTTTTTCATCCTTCGCAGCACATGCGGGGGAACCGGCGCGCCGGCTGAGAGCACACGTTTTAACGATGGCAGGCGAATCTCGTGCTGCTCGCAGTAGAGTCCGACTTTGTTCCAGACGGCCGGCGAGGCGAATGACTGGGTGATTTGCCAATCATGAATTGGTTCGATGATGTTCAGTGGATTGACTGCCGCCGGGCGACTTGCGTCCATCTCAGGGATGATTGAGGTTACGCCCATCGCGCTGTTGAACAAGCCGAACAATGGAAAACCAGGCAAGTCGATCTCGCCGGGCTGAATGTTGTAGCGATCACGAATCTGCTGAACTTGTTCGTAGAAACCTTCATGGCGGAACAACACGCCTTTGGGCGGACCGGTGCTGCCGGTCGTAAAGATGATCGCCGCCGGATCATCGGCAGCAGCGGCAAACGGCTGAAACTGGGATGCGTCTGATTTGCGCAAGTCCTCAATAGTCGGACCTCCCCAGAACCAACGGCGGCCGACGGTGACGTTCTTTTTCGCGCGGGCATACCGCCGTCCCATCAGCACGCGAACCGCTTGGACCATCGAGATCGCGACAAAGCCTTCCGGCTCGACCTGATCAAGACAGCGAAGCAGATTCTTGCGACCCATTCCGGGATCAATCAGCACGCTGACGGCGCCCACTTTGAATAGTGCAAAGACCAGCGAGACAAAGTCGATGCTCGGTTTCACTAACAGCGCGAGTCGCGTGCCGGGGGTCACTCCCATCTGTGCCAGACCGGCCGCTAGGCGCGTGCTATCGGCTTCGAGCTGGGCGAAGGTGATCGTTTGATAAATCCGCCGACCATCGGCAGCGCGTCGGCCAGGCGTGGCGATCGCAACCGCATCCCCTTGCTCCGCGGCGACTTGCGCGAGGAGAAGCCCGACGTTCTTAGAGTTTGACGAAGCGACGATCGCCACGAAAGTTACCGTTCCGTTAGAAGCGAAAGGGATCAAAGCTCGGTAATCTAGGCCTCCGAGCGACTCTTCACAACCGCCCGAACGTGGGAAAGCAGCTCGGCGGCGATGTCGGCCTGACAAGCGGCGGCCAGCGCTTTCCAGCCGGGGACGCCGTTTACTTCTAACAAATAGAGATTTCCGTCGCGTGCAGGCAGCAGATCGACGCCGGCCATCTCAAGCCCGATCGCATCGAGCGCTACCGCGGCGATCTCCAATTGTTCGCTGGTTGGCAGATGGGGGCGAGCCACGGCTCCGCGCTGCACATTGGTTCGCCAATCAGTGTCGCTATGCCGCGTCATCCCCCAAGTTTTGCCGCCAATCGACAGGACACGAATGTCGTAGCCATCGTGGGGGATAAATTTCTGCAGGAAGAGAACCGAGTCGGTCCGCGACAAGGTTTTGCAGACGCGCTCGGCCAAGTCGACAGACTCAACGCGCAAGATCCCGCGGCCCTCGCCGCCGAACAGTGGTTTGATGACGACATCTCCCCCTAGCATTTCGTAGGCGGCCAGTGCATCTTCCCAGCTTTCACACAGATAGGTGGGAGGTACCAAAATACCGCGCTCGGCCAAGCGCGAGAGGGTTAGATGCTTGTCGATCGAGATTTCAAGACTTCGCGGTGAGTTCAGGACCACGGCCCCTTGCCGCTGCAACTCGGCCAGCCAGTTCATGCGGTAGATGACTTGCTCGAGGCTGCCCAGCGGCATCGTGCGGACCAGCAGTGCGTGCAAAGCTTGCGCGTCCTGGCTTTCGGCGTAGGAAAAGCTGACGCTGCTAGCGACCAACGCCTGAAGACGGCGGAAGTCGACCCACTTGATTTCGAGATCCCGCAAAGTTGCCGCCGCACGCGACAGATCTTGACCGTACCAGCTGTCAGCAGCGGCAAGCAATCCAACCCGCAGAGGGGATTTTGGCATAGGGAATGGCCAGAAGTGGGGTCTGAGGTGGAATAATCGCGAAATCGCAAATAATCACTTCAATCGTTAGAGTCAAACTGCCGATCACCATAATGACAGAATCCAATGCACGCTAGCCGTGGCCGCAAACCCAAGGGCAGCAAGCCGAAGTCTAAGTTCAGGGTCGGGAACCGAAAAAATGCAAGTCAAAGTCTACGTACCGAAAACCGTCGAGATTCCGAGCGAATACTTGCCTGCTCTGGTGCAACGCGCCAACGAGAACCTGGGTGACGCCGGACGCAGCGTCGCTGCATCACGCGGCCATCTGGTTCGTCAGGCCGTTCGCGATGGTCTGCTTCGCGAATTGGATCACCTGATGAGCGAAGATGACGCGGTCGATCTCTACTGCGATCCCGGCAGCGAGATCCCGTTAGAAATCGAAAATCGCACCGTTACGCTTACCGAACTGCTGGAAGCGTTGCAAAACAAGAAAGCTTCGTGGGGCATCAAGTCCGAAGATCTTTCCGACAAACAGCCCGGCATCACTCCACGACGCCGAGCGGCCTAATTTTCCAGGATTGCGGCCGCACTTTGGGCAAGACGTCTCCGGACAGGATGTGCTAGCAACGCACGTCCTGTCCTCGTTTCTTGGCAAGCTGCGCGTTAGGAGGGGACTTTCTCGATTAGCGTGACTTGGGCGGCCAAGCTAGTTGTCCCACCCAACTTCGTTTCATGCCGCGTGCTGTGCGTTAAAACCCGATCAATTCCTACATCAGCAAACACTGTTATTTCGGCGGCAAGGGCCGAGTAACGTTTCAGGGTGCAGCGACGGGCAGGCGGAATCGAATATGCAAACGGGGCCAACGAGTCGCAAAGCCGATTGCCCGCTATGCGGGACGGCACTTCAGCGCGACGAAGATAGCATCCGCGATTTGTGGAACTGCCACGGTTGCGGCATGACGATCGAATTGGCGCAACAGCGTGCTGATCCGCTGCCAGAGCTGACCGTTGCGCACGCTAGTTCGCCGCGCGACAATACGCCTGAAGATCCGCTTGATCGCTGGCTGTCGGGCAAGCCGATCGAGCGAAAATTGCCGCCCCTCTCACGGCGGATGCAGCATTGGGCGCAGGAGAACTGGGGAGCGGTCACTTGTTTTCTGATCGCACTGTTGGGGGTTGCTGGTTTCGCCGCGCATGCGACGCAAAATTGCGTTGTCGCGCAGCGGCAACTGGCCGACGAACGCGCCGCGCACGCGGTGACGCGCAAGCAAGCCGAATCGCGAAACGAACAATTGCAACTGCTGGTTGACTCGGCCCAGATCAATTCACGCTCGATCGGTAAGCAGTTGGATCAAGCTCGCTTGGAGGCGCGTCGGGATCTCTCGCTACGTCTAGCGGATGAAGCGACCCGGATCGAACAAGCGGCGCCTGCTCGCTCGCTGATGCTGGCGGCCGAGTCGGTTCAAATTGCCAAAGCCACAAATCAGCATCCCGCCGCAGGCGCCGTTCAGGTGCTGTTTGACCAGCTGCAAGATCAGGCCCAAATCGAGCGATCAGGGCACTCCGACACGATCCGTTCACTGGCGATTAGCGCTGATTGTTCGCTCTGGGCTAGCGGCGGCGATGATAACTTGGCTATTCTCCACTCGCTTCAGGGGCCGCGCGTGGCGATTCCGTTGGAAGCTCACTGGAGTCGCGTGAGCCAGGTCAAGTTCTCACCTGATTGCCGCAAGTTGGCGACCGCCAGCTTTGATGCGACGATTTGTTTGTGGGACGTACAGGCCAACGACGTCGGGCAATCGCCGGTTGTGTTGTCAGGCCATGACGAGCGCGTGCTGTCGCTGGATTTTAGCGCTAATTCGCGCTGGTTGCTCTCCAGCGCTCAAGCGGCGCCAGGCAGTCCTAGCGAAATCCTGTTGTGGGATTTGCAGGCCACAGGGCATCCGCATGTGACGCAAACGCTGGGGCAACACTTTGGTCGCGTCCATGCGGCTGTGTTGAGCCCTGATTCACGCTGGGCGTTTACCGCTTCGGCCGATGGATTTGTGCAGCTCTGGCGGCTCAATCCAAAAAGCGGCGATCGGATGACCGTCGCGATGCGAGCGCAACATGGAGTGACCGATCGCGTTTTCTTTTCGTCGGATAGTTCGCAGTTGGTGACTGTTTCGGCAGCAGACAACGCCGAGTGCGTGGTGCGTCGTTGGCAGTTGGGTGAAATGATTCATCCAGAGGTGATCACAACGCTGAAGATGACCCCGTTGGCGGCGGATGTTGACTTTGTGAAAGGAAACATCGCGATCGGCGGCGAACAGGGCGAAATCAAAGTGATCGGTTGGAACGCCAACCGGATCACTCCGGTTGTTGGTCACGAACAGCCAATTCAAATGGTCCGATTTTTACCGGATGGCGCCCTGGTTTCGATCGATCTGCAAGGATCGATTCGTCGCACGAACCTCACCGGCAAATCAGAAGTGGCGCTCGGCGTCATCTTGCCGCAAATCCCCGGTCAAACCGCCGCGGTCGCGATCTCCGCGGATGGACAATGGATCGCCGTAGCGAATGAAAAGCAAGAGGTGATGCTCCGCCAACTCGACCCAGAAATTTTGATGGGCGTCGCCTTTGAACGGCTGCAATCGATGGGCGGCGGATTCGATACGATCGCCACCAAACCAAGCGAGCAACGGTAGGTTCCATTGACTTCTCGTTGTGTGCCCAGCGAACCTTACGCAGTGGCGAGGCCGAAGCTTTCTCGCAACAACTCTACCGACGTTTGCCCAAAGGTTTGCTGCTGGCCGGTCTTGGCATGGATAAAAGTGACTTGGGCCGGGCTGAAGAGCATCGGGTCGATCTGATAGAAGTCAAACTTGGCGTCTCGCAAGATCTTCTCAAACGGCGTTCCATAAGCGGACGAACTGCTGCTGGGAAGTTGGCTGCCGATTTCGGCGATTTCATTACTGCTTGCTTCAACCCACAGCGTCACCTGACCGCCGTACAAAATGGCATCGTTGGTGCGGCCGATTCCTTGCACATCGTTGGAGGCCAATGGAGGAAGCGGAGCGATTCCTGCGGCTCGGACAATTTTGCGCAGATCAAAATGAAGTTCGTGCAATTTATGCAGCGCGGTCTCAACACTGCGCGCGACGATTTGCACGTGTCCGGCAATGCTGGCGGTTCGCGCGACCAACAGCCGTAGTTGTTGCGGTTCGACGCTGCATTGTTTCGCTAGATTGGCGCAAACTTCATCGGGTGGAATCTGTGAAGTTTCCAACACGCCGACGGCGACTTCGCCCGATTCCGAATAACCGAGTTCTGCGATCAGCGGCTCTTTGCCGGCACAGGCTCGCATTGCGCCGGAAGCCATCGCAAAGTAGTCTCCTTGCTGCACTTTCCAGCCGGCGTATTGAGAACCCATGCATGCGATCACCGGCTGATCGGATTTGACTTGCACGTCAAGCGCAGCGCCGGCCAGTTGGCCAGATACCAAACGGACCTCTCCCAGTCCGGCCAGACAGACTTCGGCCAGTTTAATTCCGGCTGCTTGTCCACCGAGCGCGTTGACTCCCAGATCCAAGATCTGCACGCCGCAGCGGCTTTCGCTAAGAATCGCCTGATATTGTTCAGGCTGGTCAACTATTGCCTGTGCTACGTCCCAAGCACGTTGGTTAAGGTTCAAGAGAGGGGCTCCGAGGATGAATTTACTAATCCATGTTGTTTCAGCAAAACGAGTTACTTGCAAGTCTGGCGCAGGGTCGATTGTTACCGCGTCCTGGTCTTCGTAGAATTGGCGCTCGCCACCAGAAGGAGATCTGAGTGCACAATCTGACGATCGAAAATTACGTAAAAGCAATTTACCAAGTCTGCACCCGCGCCGACAAAGACGCCGCGTCGACCGGAGAGTTGGCGACTGCCCTCTCGGTTTCGCCGGGGACCGTCACCAGTATGCTAAAAACTTTGAGCGAAGCCGGTTTGGCCGAGTACATGAAGTACGAAGGAGTGAGCCTAACGCAGTCAGGCAGAACCTTGGCGCTGCGTGTGCTGCGTCGTCACCGCCTGATCGAACTCTTCTTGGTGCGCACGCTCGATCTGACCTGGGACGAAGTCCACGAAGAGGCCGAGCATATGGAGCATGCCGTCAGCGACTTGTTGGTCGATCGAATTGACGAGTTTCTGGGCCATCCCGACACCGACCCGCACGGCGATCCGATCCCCAGGGCCGACGGCAGTATGGTGAGCGTCGATTCAAAAAAATTGACAAAATGGGACCCGGCGCACCCCTTTCGCTTGATTCGCGTGATGGATCAATCCTCCGACTTTTTGCGGTATTTGACCGAAGAATCGCTTGCCCCCGGCTGTGAAGGGAAAATCATCGCGTTTCGCGCTGAAGCCGGCGTGCTCACCATCGAAGTCGATGGCCGGCAGACCACTTTGGGGCTAGACGCGGCGGAGAAATTGTTGGTTTCGGCCATCACGTAAAGCGCTCTCGTCGTTGGGTCCGCTGTGCGGACCCAACGTTGGTTTAACTACACCTGCGGTTGCGGCGCGTTGATTGGTTCGTAGCCCAGAGAGCGGCGGACGACCGATAGTTGCCCGGTGTGCATTCCTTCGTGCCAGACAGCGGTTTCAAAGACGGCGCCGATGTCGTTCAGAAAATCAGGCGTTCCGTCCGGGGTGGGCTTGGACATCGCCGCTTCATCAAACGCATCAAACTCACCCAGCAAGGTGGCGCGACGATCGCGCAGGTATTCCAGGACTTCTGCCGCCGGAGGATAATGCTCGGGATCGGCGACCGGCCGCGAGCCGACTCCAAACAGCGTTTGATAGTCGTCTTTTGATACCGCTTTTTCGGGAGCTACCTGCGTCAGAAAGAAGTTGTCTGTCAGGGCTAAATGACCAGCGATCCAGAGGGCATGATTGGTCTGGTCACAAACCTGCTGCGTCCACTCTTGCGGCGTATGAAAATCTTCCAGCAGACGCTCGGTAAAAGCCCGCGCCGAGGTGAGTCGCTTACGTAGTCGCTGTTTGGGAGTCATCCGGTTTTTATCCGCGATTCTTGGTGAATGTCGTGTTTGGAGGTGCGAAGAACCAGGGGTTGAATCACTTTTCGAGGAGCGTTGTGGGCTCGTCATTTCAGGCGACATTCGACAGGGAACGCCTGCGGGTTCGCGCGACTTTTTCCTGTTCGGCCGCTCACTCTCCGTCTTTTCCGATGCCGCGGAGCATCGCGAGAAACATGTTGACCTGATCGTGGTCAAAATCGTGGAACAGTTCTAGGCGAATGCGCTGGTTTAACGATTCCACAGTTTGCGCCACTTCTGCAAGTCGTTGATGCCCAATGGGGGTCAGATAGATCTGAAGCGATCGACGATCGACCGGGTCTGGCTTTCGCACGATCAAAGCCGCCTGCTCGCTCCGATCCAGCAAGCTGGTGATACTGCTGGCGTCTGCGCAGATTAAATTGGCGATTTCCCGCGGTCTGCAGCCTTCGTTTTGCTGCAGGCAAATCAGCAAATAAAGCTGCGGGGGAGTCAACTGGAACGGGGCGAGTTCTTCAGTATAGAGCCGCGTAACGCGGCGCATCGCGACTCCCAGCTGAAACGAGAGCGAGTTTTCAAGACAAAACGTCATAGGCTACAAATAAATGGTGTTCTAGCAAACGAAATTCTAGGTATCGGCCTCTCGCCGGGTCAAGCGTCTTGATTGATCGATCGCTTGCTCTCTACAATAGGCGTTCCCGTTTTTTCGCAAATCGTAACGGATTTTACCGCAACGGTTTAGGGCCTTTAGAACGCCTAAGCTCCATGCCAGAAGATCTCTACAAAACTTTGGGCGTCCAGCGCTCGGCCACTGCTGATGAAATTCAGAAGGCCTATCGGAAGCTCGCTAAGAAGTACCATCCAGACGTCAATCCGGATGATAAGAAGGCGCAAGATCGCTTTAAAGAGATTCAAAACGCCTACGATGTGCTGGGGGATTCCGAAAAGCGGACCAAGTACGATCAATATGGGCCCGGCTTCGAGCAGATGGGCGCCGGCCCGCAAGGTGGGTCTTGGCGACGTCCCAGCGGCGCCGGAGGAGCAGGCGAAGAGTTTGACTTCAGCGATATCTTTGGGGGTGGTGGTGAAGCTAGCGGTGGTTTTTCGGACATTTTTCGCCAATTTACCAGCGGCGGAGGAGGGCGACGCGCACGCTCGGCTCCGGTTCGCGGCTCGGATCTGCACCATGAAGTGACGGTCCCGTTCCGCACGGCGGTCGAAGGGGGCGAGGTCATGCTCAGTGTTCGCCGCGGCAACAGCGTCGAGACAATCTCGGCCCAGATCCCAGCCGGGATTGAAGCAGGAAAGAAAATTCGCCTCCGCGGACAAGGAGAACCCGGCCCCGGTGGCGGACCGGCCGGCGATATTTTGATCAACGTCCATATCGATCCGCATCGCTGTTTTGTGCGAAACGGCAAAAATCTAGAGGTGAAGGTCCCGATCACCTTGGAAGAAGCAGCCTTGGGAGGCAAGATTGATGTTCCCACGCCGCATGGAACCATCACGCTGACTGTTCCGCCCAATTCTTCCAGCGGCAAACGCTTGCGGATTCGCGGCCAAGGGGTCAAACCCAAGTCGGGAGAGCCTGGTGATTTGTATGCCGAATTGCAGATCAAAATGCCCGCTCAGCTTGATGAGCAAGCACAGGAGTGGATTCGCCAGCTGGGCAAGCTTTACCCGGATGATCCGCGTAAAGAACTGACTTGGTGAGCGGATGAACAACCAAGGGGGGCTCCAATTCGGCAAATCGCAGCGTTTGCTGCGAACGGCTCAGTTTGATCATGTCTTTGCTGGCAAATGTTCGGCCGCCGATGGCATTTTGGTCATTTATATCGCCGAGAATGATGGTCAGGGACCGCGGCTGGGATTGGTCGTTTCCAAAAAAGTAGGCAACGCCGTCCGTCGCAATCGTTGGAAGCGACGTCTGCGCGAAGCGTTTCGGATTCAGCAGGCGCGACTGCCAGAGAACTGTGATCTGGTGGTGATCCCACGTGCTGCGAGCGAGCCGCCGCTAGAGCGACTGTGCCGCAGTTTGGTTGATACCGCACGGCGGGCGAGAAAGAAGCTAACCCAGCGCGGGGCCGCCGAATGAGCGGGCTAGCATTTTTGTGGCAAGCTTTGGATGGGTTGCTAGCGGAGTCAATGATCTTCGCGGTTCGTCTGTATCAGTTTTTTCTGAGTCCCATCTTTGGCCGGCAGTGCATCTACCAGCCGACCTGTAGTCACTACTTCATCGCTGCTGTCAGAAAGTACGGTCCGCTGAGCGGCGCTGTGCGCGGCGCCTGGCGAATCTGTCGCTGCCACCCGTTTAGCCGCGGTGGCTACGATCCTCCGTAAATCATGACGCAAATCGCTCTTGACGGTGCTATCAGATTGAAATAGCCTTCGCCCCGATACATCGACTGGGGAACGCGTCGCAAGGATTGCGATCGCGGCAGCCAAGCCGACAGGGAGCGTCGCACGCTATGACTACTCGGGCATTACAATCTCGTTCTCGACCGCTCACGATTCTGCTGCTTGCCGGCGGTTTGCTGGTCTCGCCGGGCTGCGTCTCGTGGTTTAACGATGATGATACCGCCATCGTGGATGAATCGCCTGCCGATTGGGAACTTTCGCGCGTTGTCGGCGACTTGACCGTTCCGGTCGGTCTACATTTCGCGAAGGTTCAGGGGATTTCGATGGTGACCGGTCTTGATAATACCGGCAGCGATCCTCCCCCGTCTCCGCTGCAAGAGTCGCTGTTGAACGACATGCGGATTCGTAAAATCGCCAACCCAAACACCGAACTCGCGTCGCCGCGAACCTCGCTGGTCATCGCCGAAGCTTACATTCCGCCTGGCGCCCGCGTGGGCGATCGGCTTGATATTCGCGTATTGACCTCGCGAGACTCCGAAACCACTAGCCTAGTGAATGGCTGGATGCTGGAAGTCGCTTTGTCAGATTCGGCCGTTTTAGAAGGTCGGTTGCGCAAGGGAGAAACGATTGCTCGTGCTCACGGCGCCATCCTGACCGACAACATCCGCAGAGGGCAAGAAGATTCAGAGTTACTGCTTAAACGGGGCGTGATTCTTGGCGGAGGGATCCTCAAGAAAGATCGCCCCATTGGACTCGCGATGGGAGCAGAAAACGTCTCGATCCAGGCCAGCGCTCGCGTCGGCCAAGCGATCAACTCACGGTTCTTCAGCTATCAAAACGGCGGCGGCAAAACGGGTGTCGCCAATCCGCTGGATGATAAGAAAATCGAACTTCGAGTCCATCCAAAATATTACGGCAACGTTCCCCGTTTTCTTCGCGTCGTCCGCTATATTCCGATCGGCGACACGACCGAAGAACGCATGCAGCGAATTCAAAATGCCGAAGCCGAGTTGATGATTCCAGAATCGGCGGAATCAGGAGCGATGAAACTTGAAGCTTTGGGCAAAGATTCTCTCGATTCGTTGAAGCAGGGACTTAACTCAAAGAGCCCGCTGGTTCGGTTTTGTGCGGCCGAGGCGCTGGCTTACTTGGACGACTCGGCGTCGATTCCGACGTTGACCGAAGCGGCTCGCAGCCAGTTTGAGTTTCGCCACCGCGCATTTGTCGCGCTTAGCACGCTTGACGACTTGGCGGTCATTGACGAATTGGAAGGTTTGCTTCACTGCGAAAGTGCAGAGGCTCGGTATGGCGCCTTTAACACGTTGCTAGAAAAAACCGGCAAAGCTCCGGTCATTCGCGGCGTCGACATGCGCGGGAAGTTTGTCTTCCATCCGGTTCGCTCGACCGCTTCTCCGCTAATTCACTTTCGCCTGAGCGAGCGTGCCGAAGTGGTTGTGTTTGGCGAGAGCGTTCCGATTCGCACCGACTGCATGCTGCTGATGCCCAAGGGGTTGACCGTCACCGGCACGACCGATGGCAAGATCAAAGTGACCCGCGTTATCGCCGGGCGCGAAAATCGCTCGTTTGTCTGCGAGCCGACCGTCTCTGAGGTGATTAAGGGACTAGTGGACGCCGACAGCGATTATCCAGAGGTGATGAAAGTCATTTACGGCCTGAAACAGCAGGGCGCGATCGAAGCCAAAATCGAAGCCGATTCGTTGGCTCACAACGATCGGGTTTACTATTTGGATCGTGAGGAAGATGACGTTTCGGACTTTGCGGAAGACGAAATGCTGGAAGAAGAAGCCGTTCCGGAGGCTGCTGGTGAAGCAGAAGCGGCGAAAGAGGAATCGATTGAAGAGGTTGCGGAAACCGCCGAGTCCGAAGAAATTGTCGCTAGCGAGAAATCGGAAGAGAAAAGTTGGTGGCGTTTTTGGTAAACTAGTTGACTAGCCACCTGCACAGTCCGGGCCATCTGGATCGTAGGGTGAATGCTGTTTACTCATTCGCGTTTGTCGTGTTTGCGCGACAAACGTCCGGTTCACAATCACCCTCCGCGTACCGTTCGTTTCTATGCTGAAGGCGCTCGAACTTGTCGGATTCAAAAGCTTCGCCGACAAAACGCGGTTCGAGTTTCCCCCAGGCATTACGGTCGTCGTTGGCCCCAATGGTTCTGGTAAGTCTAATATCGTCGATGCGATCAAGTGGGCTTTAGGGGAACAAAGCGCAAAAAGTCTTCGCGGTAAAGAGATGGCGGACGTCATCTTCAAAGGCGCGGCATCGGGAGCTCGCAAAGCGGCGAACTCGGCCGAAGCGACCATCGTCTTTGACAATAGCGAAGGTCAGCTGGCGATTGACTCGCCTGAGGTCCATGTTTCGCGGCGCGTCTATCGCAGCGGCGAAGCCGAATATCTGATCAATCGTCATCCCTGCCGATTGCGCGACGTGCGCGATCTTTGCAGCGGCACCGGGGTGGGGGCTGACGCCTATGCGATTATCGAACAAGGCAAGGTAGATACTCTGCTGCAAGCGTCGGCCCGCGATCGCCGCGCGATATTTGAAGAAGCGGCCGGCATCAGCCGGTTCAAAGCCAAAAAGGTCGAAACGCAGCGGCGACTAGAGCGCGTGGACCAAAACCTGCTGCGCCTGGCCGATATTGTGGATGAGGTCGAAGGACGCCTGAAAAGTGTTCGCGCCCAAGCCGGCAAAGCGCAACGCTACCGAGAATATAGTCAACGCCTGCAAAATTTGCGGGTTAGCGTCGGTTTGCTCGATTGGCGATCGCTGTCAGCTCGGCTGGAAGAATACGATGTCGAGCTTTCGCAGTTGCGTGATGAGTCCGCCTCGTTAACGCAAGCGGTGCAAGCTTCGGAAGAACGCAGCACGGCGCTCGAAAGCGAATCGCGCACCCTCAGCGAAGGCATGGCCCAGGCCGAAGCCGATCTGTCGCGAGCCGAACAGCGGGTAGCCACCCTCTCGGCCGCGTCGAACATGCAGTATCGCCAATTGCATGAGCTGACCAGTGATATCGCAAGCCGTCGCGAGCGGGTCTCGCGACTCAAGTCGGCCGAAGCCTCGTTGATGATCGACGTCGAGTCGATCCGCGGCTTGCTTGCCGCCGCTCGCTTGCAGTATGAGACCGTCGTCGAAGAACTGCATAGCGTTGAAGAGACCGCCGCAGATCTGGAGTCAGGCGTCGAACAGCTGCGTAAAGGGCGAGAGGAACGCCGACAGCGACACGTCGAACTGTTGAAAGAGGCTTCGAGCCTAGAGAACTCGATCGGCGCCATCGAAGCCGAAGTCGCCGCCGCCCAACGAAGATCCAACGAAGTTGGCGAACAATACGGCGAGATCAGCGCCTTGATTGCCAGCCAGCAGATCGAGCTGGCGAATTTTGAAGAAGAAGGCGCCCGCGTCGCGATCGATTTGCAGCACAAGCAAGATCGCTTAGACCTGACGCAAGATCGGTTGAGCCGCCAGCGGGACGATCTGCGGGTCCGCCAAGAGACGCTCTCGACGCTGCAGCATCGCCGCGCTGCGATTCATGAACGATCCAAGGTGCTCGACGAGCTAGAGAAACGTTACGAAGGACTCAACGCCGGCGTGAAAGAAGTGCTGTCACGCGCCCGGGACGAAAAAGAATATCACTTTCGCTCAGTCGCCGGCTTGGTGGCGGATGTGTTTCAGGTCGACGTTCAAATCGCGACCTTGATCGAAATCGCATTGGGAGACGCGGCGCACTACGTCGTCTTGCGTGACAGCGGGCTGGTCGATGCGATTGAGGATGGAACGGTCCACTTTCCGGGGCGCGTCGGCCTGATTGAGCTAGCAAGTTGTTTGCCGCGTATCGGGGAAGGGGACGAAGCGAAGCTGGCCGAAGATAGCGACGTCCGTGGCCGAGCGGACCGCTTTGTCGAGACAGCCGAAGAATTTACGCCGCTGGTCAATCAACTGCTAGGCGATGCCTGGATTGTGAACGATCTCGCCGCCGCTCGTCGCTTGCATCGGCAATATCCGCGCCGTCGCTTTGTGGCCGAGTCCGGCGAGATGCTGGAAGCGGATGGGCGTATCTACGTGGGACCGCGCGCCAACGCGTCAGGCATCATTTCGCGTCGTAGTGAACTGCGGTCGCTGCGTGACCAATTGGCCGATCTGGATGAAGAGATCACCGCCGGTCGCAACGAAATCGCGTCGCTGCAACATGAAATCGCCGAAGCCGACGACGAACTGCGCAGCGCCATCAACGAACATCGAGAAGCGAGTTTGGCGCAGTCCGAGCATCGCGCTCGCTTGGCTTCGGTCCAACAGCAGCTAGAGCACTTGGCGCGCGACCAGCAGCGGAGCGGTCAAGAACAAGAGTCGATTCGCCGCCAGATCGAAGCCGGAGACGCGCGACTGCAGGCGGTGCGTCAATCTTTGGCCGAAAAGCAGCGCGAGACCGCCAACCTAGAAAAAGCGGCCGATGACGATCACGCCAAAGCGGCGATGCTCGAGGCCGAGCGAGCCCAGGTAGGACAGCAAGCGACCAGCCTGAAGATTGAGCTGGCCAAGAGTGAGCAACAAGTCGGCTCGCTCGGGCAACAAGCGAAGCAGACCGAGCAGGCGCTGAGCGAAAAATCGCAAGCCATTGCGGAAAACCGAGAGCGTTTGCTAGCCGAGCAAGTGCAGTATCAGACGCTGGAACGAGAGATTTTGGCCGCCAACGGCGAGCTGGCGCATTTATTTGTGGTTCGCGAGCAACGCTATCGCGAAGTTCACTCAGGCCGCGTGCGTCGTCGTTCGATCGAAACGCAGCGAGCCGAGATTACTGCCGCCGCCCAGCGCATGCGACGCGAGTTGGACGATGTCGCCCAACGTGTCCATCGCAAAGAGCTGGCCGGCGGCGACCTGCGTCACGAACGTGGGACGCTAGCAGCGCGACTGTTGGAAGATTACGGCATCGAGATCAGCCAATACGTCGACCAGCAAGAAGCCGAACCGATTGAGGATCGCCAAGCTGTCGACGAAGAGATCGCCGAGCTGCGTCGCAAAGTGACCAACATCGGCGCCGTCAACGTCGACGCATTGCAAGAGCTGGATGAGTTGGAGCAACGTTTCGCCCATCTGTCCGGTCAGTTGACCGATTTGACCGAAGCAAAGCTCTCGCTCGAAAAGATCATCCAGAAGATCAACGCCGATAGTCGTCGGTTGTTTGAAGAGACGTTGATCACGGTCCGTGATAACTTCCGACTGCTCTTCCGCAAAGTCTTCGGCGGCGGTTCGGCCGACATCGTGCTGGAGGAAGGAGTCGACGTTTTAGAGGCCGGCGTAGACATTGTGGTGACTCCGCCGGGTAAGAACACGCTGCATATCTCTCTGCTAAGCGGCGGCGAGCGTGCTCTGACGGCGGTGACGTTGTTGCTAGCGATATTTCAGTTTCGGCCTAGTCCCTTCTGTATTTTGGACGAGGTCGACGGTCCGCTGGATGAAGCGAACATCGGACGCTTTGTCGACGTCCTGAAAGGGTTCCTGGATTGGACGCGGTTTGTGATCGTGACGCACTCCAAAGCAACGATGGCCGCGGCCTCGACGTTGTATGGGGTCACGATGCAAGAGTCAGGCGTCTCGAAACGGGTCTCGGTGCAGTTTGATGATGTCAGCGAGAACGGCGAGATCTCGCAGGCCGCGGTGGACCGCGACAGCGACGACACGCAGGTTGCGTGAGCGTAAAGACCACCTAATCGTTACGATCGGCGCAACTCTCTCTATCTTCCGCGCATATAATTTAAGGCGCGACGAATTAATCGTCGCCGGCGACATGCTTAGTGCTGTCCATTCTAACCCGGCTAATGGGAACGACTTGCATCGGTCGCACTCGATAGGATTCGGATAGCGCGGGTCGCGCCGTGCGATACGATTTTGGTCGTTGGCGACGACTGTTCGGAAAGATGCTAAAGAATAGCCCCCGTTTCACTCGAAATTAAGCTTCGGAAGGTTTGTTCTATCGAGTTGCGTCCGCAAGACGTCTTGATGAATGGACCGGCAAGGGGGGTACAACTCAGTCAGGGCGTATGCCGCAACGTTTCGCAACGGACGGGAGCGAATCGTAGTGGAGGTACGTCTTCTTTGAGGGGATCCCTTAAGTCGCCACCTCGCCGAATCATCGGATTCGAAGCGACGCGAAGGCGTTGGGAAGCAATATCTCACCCTCTTCGCAGAAGTTCGCTTTCGGTGGTTAGACATATGAGGCGCGGAGTCAGAAGGAACTGAACACGAGCCACAGAAGCGATGCATTTTTATCAGCCCTAACCCAGATGTTTGCGGTAGCCGGACAAGTCCCACTGTCGGCGCGAGGGAAGAAGCGTCAAGGCGATGCTGCAAGCAAGGGCTGGACGCGTGTTTCCGGTTTTTCGGAAACGCGGTGGAGGTCAACTCAACTAGAGAGTAACGGAGAGCCTGAGATGAAGGTCTTCACAACAGGACAGGTCGCGAAGATCTGTAAAGTGGCCCCGCGCACGGTAAGCAAGTGGTTCGATTCGGGCCGTCTTAAAGGTTACCGGATTCCGGGGTCGCAGGACCGCAGAATTCCGCGGGAATATTTGATTAAGTTTTTGAAAGAGCACGGGATGCCCTTGGGTGACCTCGAAGACGAGGCCATGGCCAAGTGTTTGATCGTCGCTCAAGATCAAGTCTTGGTCGAGAACTTGCGTCGTGAACTGCCGCCCGAAAAGTCATTCAAGGTCGCTGTGGCCGCGAGTGGTTTTGAAGCCGGTATTCAAGCCGAGGGTTTTCACCCGGATTGCATCATCGTCGATTTTTCAATCGGTCGCGTCGAAGCGTTGCAGATTTGCCAAAATCTGCGTCGTAACATCGACTTTGCCGAAACGATTCTTATCGCCTTGTTGCCCGATGACGGCAACCCGATGAGCTTCGATCGCTCGACGATCAATGAAACCTTTAAGAAGCCGTTCGATGCCGCTTTGCTGGCTGAGCGTCTTCGCACGCTGATTGGCGCCAAAAAAGAATTGGTCTAATCAGCGATACGATACGAAATCGCCGATACGCAATTACGCCGCGGACAGACCCCCGCGGCGTTTTTTTTGCGCCTAGCGCAAAGTTCTGTCGCCGGCACTAATTCTGCGGTTATCCATCTCCCGTCCCCGCGGTTGAAAACGAGGGTGACTCGCAGATTTGCTGCGAAAAGGCCTCTTTTCAAGGTTCGACGGCAGGGTACCATGGTGGGTTGTCCTAAGTTCAACCCTAGCAGCGGATATGGCCGGCCAATTGACCCATTTCGACGATTCCGGCGCCAGCCGAATGGTCGACGTAAGCGGCAAACCGACGACGGTACGCACGGCGAAAGCCGCAGCGTCCGTGGTGATGGCCGCCGCCACGGCTGCCCGCATCGCCCAACGTGACATGGGTAAAGGGGATGTATTGGAAGTCGCTCGGTTGGCCGGCATTATGGCGGCCAAGCGAACCGGCGATTGGATACCGCTTTGTCATCCCATTCCATTGGAAGGGGTGACGATTGACTTTCGATTTGTCGACGCGACAACCCTAATGATTGAAGCGTCGACTCGAACCACCGGCAAAACCGGCGTCGAGATGGAAGCGCTAACCGCGGCTTCTGCGGCTGCGTTGACCGTATATGACATGTGTAAATCAATCGATCGTGAGATGGAGATTCGTGCGATTCACCTGTTAGAGAAGACAGGCGGGCGCTCGGGTCATTTTGTCCGAACCGTCGATGGCGACCCTGCGGATTCCGCGACACCGCGGTAACGCCGTTTATTCGACCGACAATATTAGGCGATTTTGTTGTGAGCCAAACAGCCAACGGCGTATCCCGCACTTTGCCAGCCGACGTCCAATTCCTTTCGTCGGCTTACGGCGGCATTGCGCCAGAGATGGCCGCCGTCGAAGAAATCCTGACCCGCGAGATGAGTTCGCGGTTTGAATCGGTCAACGAGGTCGTTTCGTACGGCTGCATGCTCGGCGGCAAGCGGATGCGGCCGGCGCTGTTGCTGTTGGCCGCCAAAGCCTGCGGTCACGTGAACGAGGCCCATTACACGCTGGGCGCCGTGATCGAGATGATCCACACCGCGACGCTGGTCCATGACGATGTGCTGGACGAAGCCGATCAACGGCGCCATCTAGCGACAGTCAACTCGCGCTGGAACAACGAGACCAGCGTGCTGCTGGGCGACTTCCTATTTTCTCATGCGTTCTATTTGGCGACGATGCTGCCGACCACCTGCGCCGCCCGCATGATTGGTCGTTCGACCAATGTCGTCTGCGAAGGCGAGTTGCGTCAGATCGCTAGCCGCCAAGCGTTTGACACCACCGAAGAAGAGTACCTCGCGATCATCGACGCCAAAACCGCCGAGCTGTGCGCGTGTGCCTGCGAACTTGGCGCAAGATACGCCGAAGCCAATGACGAGCAAATCGCCGCGCTCGAAAAATTTGGCCGCGATCTCGGCATCGCTTTTCAAATCGCGGACGACCTGCTGGATGTCGAAGGGAACGAAGTCGAAACCGGAAAGTCGCTAGGGACCGATCTCGAGAAGCAAAAGCCGACGCTACCGCTGATCTACGCGCTGCAATTCTTTCAAGCGGAAGATCGCGAACAAGTGTTGGCGATTGTCGAAGGCCCGGCCGATCGCCGCGGCGCCGACTTGCGACCTTGGCTCGCCCAATGCGACGCGACCGGTTACGCTCGTCGCCGCGCCAACGAATATGTCCAATCGGCGATTGACGCGCTCAAGGTCTTGCCGCCGTCCGAAGCCCGCACCACGCTGGAGCAACTCGCCAGCTTTGTGACGGCGCGCTCTTGCTGAGATCGCGCTGATATCCAATTCAGCCCCGCCTGCTAAGGTGTACGAATCCTTGCCGAGGGGAATTTTGCTCTTAGCTTTGTTATCGCTTCTTCGCTGATGTTAGCTGCCGGTAACATAACAAATTCCAGCTGTTTGCATTCCATCAAATGCCCCACGCTGGCGTCAGTAACTTCGGTCTGTTCGAACGAGAAATGATTTAGGGTAGGGATAGCACAAAGTGTTTTTACACCCTGATCGGTGATCGCTGTATTCTTCAAATAGAGCGCGCGAATCTCTGGCAGTTGGGAGATGCTTGAAACGCACGCGTCGGTAACTCGCGTTCCCGAGAGGTCTAGCACGTTCAGTGTCGCATATTCAACAAGGTGAGCGACGCCTTCGTCGGTGATATTGGCGCCGCCTAGCCATAATGCCGTCAGTTGATCTAAGCCGTCCAAGATTCGTGGTAAGTCGGCGTCTTCTGCTTGGGGCAAAGTGAGGATATTGGTCGCTTTTCCCCAGACGTGCCCATTCGGTCGCACTTGGTCGAAGGAACCGACCATACCGGAGAGAGGCTTAAGTGGTTTGCCATCTTCGTTGACCAGAAACAGTTCCCAATCGAGGTGCTCCAATTCAGGCGGTACAAGATGAGGGCGCCCATTGAACAGATAGCAAAAGTCCCTGGCCATTTCGATTGCCATTTCACGATGTTCCGACGGATAGCGAAGAACGCTATCCCACAAGGAGCGAAGTGCGACAAATCGGCCTAGTTCGGCAATGTCTCCCTCTAGTTCCGCTTCAGCGCAAATTTCGGGATATTCGGCCCCAAGTCGTTCGAAAAGATCGGTCAACTGCTGGAGCGACATTTTGAGCTTCTCCGCCATGTGAATATCTCTATGTCCGGATGAGACAAAACATCGTGGTGGTAATAAAACGCAGAGATTGATTGATTACAAACTGCGGAGCGTCAACCAATGCAATACCTACGGCTGCGTTGGATTGCGCGGCGTGTTGAGCATCGGCTGTAGTTCATCCACAAAGTCGTGGACATCTTTGAACTCGCGATAGACGCTGGCGAAGCGGACATAAGCGACCTGGTCGATCCTTTGCAGGTGCCGCATCACTAGCTCACCGATGTAGTGGCTTTCGACTTCTCCTTCGCACTCGACGTAGATGTCGCTTTCGACTCCGGCGACGATGCTTTCGATTTGAGATTCGCTGATCGGACGTTTCCAGCAAGCCAGCGCCAAGCCTTTTTTGATTTTCTCAGGCATAAACGGCTCGCGGACATTGTCCTTTTTGATGATCTTGATTGACATCTCTTCTACCCGCTCATACGTCGTATAACGACGTTTGCAGCCCAGGCATTCGCGGCGGCGACGGATGGAGAACCCGTCCTGGCTAGCGCGCGAGTCAATCACTTTGTCGTTATCTGTACGGCAAAATGGGCATCGCATGCTAAACAATTCCGCGAGGGGGAGAAGCCCGATCAACGAGCGATTTTCTTAATATACACGAACCGGCCCGCTTCCGTGTAGAAAATCCAGCGGTTTCAGGGGCGACATTATCCAGCCCGGGCTGCGATGCAGCCTCTTTTCGGAACCGCTATAATGTCTCCGTTGGGGCCGCACAAGATTTGGCAGTCCGCAACGAATAGGTTAACAAAGTCCCCTCCAGTTTCTGCAACGAGGATGCTCTATGGATAAAGACGACTTCACCGACAAGATGAAGCCCCAGGATGATCGTCGCCGCGACGACCCCGAAGAGCAATTGTGGGCCGGCAACTATTCGGCCAAGGATATGTATGGCTCTTGGATCATCACCGGCGTGCTATCGGTGGCGGCTCTGGTCGTGGCCTGCGTCTTCTTTTTAGCGATGATCCCGGTAGTTTTGGGAGTGATCGCCGTGGTGACGCTGGTCTGGATCTTTCTGCTGTGTCGGCTGGCTTGGCGCAAGTACAGTGTCCAATACGAATTGACGACGCAGCGTTTTATGCATCAGCGCGGCATCTTGAGTCGTACGACCGATCGGATCGAAGTGATCGATATTGATGACGTCACCTTCACGCAAAGCCTGTTTGATCGCATGTTTGGTGTCGGCACGATCACCGTCACCTCCAGTGATCGCACTCATCCCTCATTGGTGCTGGATGGGATTGAGGACGTCAAAAGGGTGGCTGACCTGATTGACGGCGCACGACGCAAAGAGCGAATACGCCGAGGAATTCACATCGAAGCAGTCTGATTAGTAAGGCAGCTTACGCTATCCAAAGAGTCACCGGTATCAATCGTTGTAAGCGTTGCTATCGGTGACTTTTCCGTTTCCACTCACCTTTCCGCGCCGTTAAAGAACTTTCATCCGCTCTTTTCGGAATCGTCGATACATCAAGCAGTATCGGATCGTCAGGCAAAGTGCCATCCGATGGTTAGCTAACGAATTGATGGTCGCTGGGGGCGGATAAGCCGTGAACTGCAAACAAGTTTCCTCAATGCAACGCGTGCTGGCGATCGCTTTTTTAGCGACTGCTCTGGCGAGCACCGGTTGCTTGATTGGTCCTGACAATACCGATCCTGGGGCTCCCTTCTTGCCGCATTGGAGCCGTCCTCTGCCGGAGGGGCTAACCGATGAGCCCAATGACTCGGTTGCTTGGTGGACCAAGTTTAATGACCCGGTCCTTTCCGAAATGATGGTTCAAACGGCTCAGCAAAACCTGACGCTGGGTCAAGCCTACGAACGGATCGCCGAAGCCCGGGCACAGCGCCAAATCGCGCGCGGTGGATTGTTTCCTGATATCTTCATGGACCAAAGCTATAGCCGCATCAAGTCCAGTAACAACGGTAGCCCGATCGGTTTGACCTTTCAGACGCCAGCGTTTAACTATTGGAGCGCCTCGCTGCTTGACGCTTCATGGGAAATCGACGTTTGGGGGGCCGTGCGGCGGAACCTGCAAGCCGCCAACTACGACATTGACGTAGCGATTGAAGATCACAACGCGATCCTTGTATCGCTGCAAGGGGAAGTTGGCGCCAACTACGTTCAAGCTCGCACGCTGCAGCATCGTATTTTGATCGCCCAACGCAACGTGCAGTTGCAGCGACAATCGTTGCAAATCGCCGAAACAAAGCTAGAAGCTGGTACGGTCAGCAAGCTCGACGTTTATCAGGCTCGCTCCAACTTGTACTCGACCGAATCGTTGATCCCGACGCTTCGTCAGGATCTCGATATCTCGTATAACCGCCTGGCCGTTTTGCAGGGGATGCCGCCGCAAGATCTCACGAACCAAGTGATGGGTGCACGGCAGCTCTTCCAAATTCCTGAGAACATTGCGGTTGGCTTGCCGATCGAAATCATTCGTCAACGTCCTGACATCCGCATGGCCGAACGTCAGCTCGCCGCTCAGTCGGCGCGCATCGGCGTGGCGATGGCCGACCTGCTGCCGCGGTTTACTTTAAACGGTACGCTGGGCGTCAATTCGACCAGCATCGATAGTTGGTTCACCAGCGATAGTCTCGCGTACAACTTTGGTCCGTCGGCTCGCTGGAACGTACTAAGCTTTGGTCGCGTCTGGGGCAATATTGACTTCCAACGTGCTCGCTGGCGTGAACTGGTGAACAACTATCAACAAACGGTGCTAGAGGCTTCAGAAGAAGTCGAAAACGCGATGATCTCGTACCGCTTCACCCAGGTTCGCGCCGATCAACTGTACAAAGCGGTCGAAGCGGCTCAAGGAGCCTCGGCGATCTCCGAAGTGCAATACGAAGGGGGGATCATCCCGTTCCAAACTCTCTTGGACGCTCAGCGCTTCCAGGCCAATTTGGAAGACCAATACGTGGCGGCTCGCGGCGATACCTATCTGTCGCTGGTCAACCTTTACAAGGCCTTGGGCGGTGGCTGGCAAGAACCATTCGCAGACAACTCGCTGAACGGCGAAGAAGTCCCGCTGGGGCAATTAGAGTTGGATCCGCAAATGATGCTGCCGGCTCCTAACGCCCAAGGCGCCAACCCGCTGGCTCCAGACAACCCAGTGCCGCCAGATGCACCGATGCCGCAGCCAATGCCGATCCCGTAACCGATAGGCGAGTAGGCTCAAGTCTTAGCAACGATATTCAGTCAAACCGCGGGAGAGAAATCTCTCGCGGTTTTTTTGCGGACTATTTCATTGCCAAGCAGGAAGTAGCTCCCACTGATCCAATGAGAATTTTCTTTTGAGGACTTTCTCTCAATCAGCACGAACTTCCTAAAGACCCGCAATCAAGTCGCTGTCACCCCGCAAAGCCATCCAACTTCGTATTTTGGTACTCGCTGAATATGGTCCCTCCTTCCGCCATTCCTGTGCAGCCGCTGACGCAACAGATCCCTGCGGCGTTCGCCAAGTTACGCAACAAACCGCTCTTGGAGATTGGATTCGTCATCTTTCCCGGGATGGACCAAATTGACTTTACCGGTCCGTTTGAGGTTCTCGTAAGGGTTTCGGGTGCAAAAATTCACATCATCGGCACTCAGGCAGATCCAGTCCGCGACTACAACGGTTTGGTGCTGACGCCTGAAATGCAGCTGAGTGATGCGCCGGAATTGGACCTGCTGGTCATGCCCGGCGGACCCGGCCAACAAGCGTTGATGCAAGCTGAGCCGGTGTTGGCGTTTATCCGCCGCCACTTTGAGACGGGAAGGCCATTGTTCTCTGTCTGCACCGGTGCGTTGCTATGCGGCGCGGCAGGGATTCTCCAAGGGCGTCGCGCTACCACGCATTGGTCTGCTGTCGAATTGCTCCCTTATTTCGGCGCGATTGCCGTCGATCAGCGCGTGGTGATTGACGACTCATTGGTCAGCGCCGCCGGCGTCACCGCCGGCATTGACGGAGCATTGATCATCGCCGCCCTGCTGCGCGGCGACGCCGCCGCCCAAGCAATCCAACTAGGCATTCAATACGCGCCTCAGCCTCCCTTTCAAGCGGGAGACCCCGCGACAGCGCCTGCCGAAGTGCTGGCGGAAGTATCCGCAAAAATTGAACCTCTCACCGCATCACGCCGAACCACCGCCAAGGCATTTGCAGCACGCAAACCAAACCGCTTGAAATAGCAGAGCAGGGGGAGCAGAAATTTGCCCGCCGGAGGTTGGCGACGCCGAGTTCCTTGGCAGGGGCGACTTGCCCGCGGGCAACTGGCTAGCCAAAATGGGCCAAGCCCTGGACCTCCAAACTACTGCACTCGCCCCACTTCTCGTAGCACCAGCGTTAAATTTGCATTACTCTCAAGACTACCGCAGCCTCACTGCGGTAGTCTTTTTTGTTTCGCTACAAGTAGGTCGACAATAACTGAATCGCCGCTGCGACTGATTCTAGAGACGCCGTTTCTTCTGCCGTGTGGTAGCCGGTGGTTGGGATCTGTAGCGTTGTGCCGTTGATCTCTCCGTTGGTTGCTGCGGCCAGTCTGCCTAGTTCGGTTCTTCCCAGTGACAGCGGTTTACAACGATCGACGTTTTGCGCTTCGATGTAGGCGTCTTTGAACATCGTCGTGACCCCAAGTTCGCGGCAGCGATTTTGTAGTTCGTCGGTGATCCCTGTCGCGAATTCGCCGCTGGCGTCTTTCCTACGCAGCACCAATTGCTGCGCCGTCGCCGTCGGAGTGCAGGGGAAGGGACTAGTGTCGACCACGATCAACTTTTGCGTCGTCAAATGCTGGCGCTTGAACCATTCCAAGGCGTATCGCCAGCTGCGACCCGCTTCTTCTTGGGCGGTGAACAGACAAGTTCCGCGAAAACCTTTGCGGAACATGTGAACCAGCATCGCGACCGACAGCACATTATCAAGCTGCGCCGAGAGGAACCCGTTTTCGATCTTCAGGCGATCGAGAAACGAGATCGGCGTCCCCGGCTGCAAAAACTCGAGCCCGTTCAGTTCAAAGATTAAATTGTGTCGTTGCGGGCAAACATACGATCGCGTGATCGCCGCTTGTCCCAGATAGGTCCCGGCGTACGGCAAGTGAGCCTGAACGCGCTGGCCGGCGAAGCGATCGCCGATGTTGTACATCATCTGTTCCGAGACCGAATCACCGGTCAAATCGCAACGGTTGCTCGCGATGAACGCCGCGTATTGAAACTCGTTCGGCCCGGTGCAAAGCAGCCCATGCCGGTCGATATGGGCGGACAAGATCAGGTCATACGGTCGTGGACCTTGAGCAACTAGAACCCCCTGGTAGTACTGGACTCGGGCGCCCACTTCTTCTAGTTCGCGGCGGAGCACGCGGAAGAACGAGTCCTCGGTCCCGACCACGCTCGGCTCACGAATCAGCAGCTGCAAGATGTCCAAAAAGTCAGCCAGGTCCGAGTCAATCAGCGGCGAACTGCTCTGATTTTCGGCGCCGGCAATTCGGGAAAAGGTCGCAATGCTCATTGAATCAGCACTCCGCAGGTTGCAATAACCGCCTGGGAGAAGCAATGCACTTTGCGAGCCAAAAGGAAAATGGAAACTAGTAGCCTGCGGCGCGATCCAAGGGAAAGCGGCCCCTGTTTGGTGAATGTCGAAATCCGAATGTCGAATAACCGGAACGAGCTGGCCATTCCTAAGCCAGACCGGACCGGACTACTTCGATTTTTTTTCTGAGCGGCCCGACCGGACCGGACTGCGCTGTTTTTAATCGCCCCCCCAATTCTTCCTAGCCCGAACGCGCGAGCGAGGGAAATGCGGTCTCCACTTCAAATGACGCCGCCACCGCAAATGGCTCACTCTGCATTAGACATTTGCTCTCCCGACCGGACCGGACACTGAATAGGACAGGACAAAGGACTGTGGACCGGACTGGACCGTTTTTTTTTTGCATGCCCCCAATCTTCGTAGCCTGAATGTGCGAGCGAGGGGAATGCGGCCACAATTTTTAGTGACGAAGCACAGATACTGCACATCATCGCCAGGGATTCTCTCAGAGTTAGGCATTCGTCCTTGGCTCCCGGGAGCGGACTGGACACTGTTTTTTTTTCTGAGCAATCAAAGTGGACTCGACCGCGACGTTTTTTTCTACTGAATTGCAGAACCTCCCAAGATCCATTCCGCGCAGCAAACAACCCCGGCAAACCCTCCCAAAGTTGCCGGCCTTCCACGACAAAGCACCGCCCAGTGAAACCAGCGGGTCGCACGGCGTACTAGAATTTATGAATACATAATGACAAAATGCTAAGACTTTGTCAAGGTGCAATCTTCGCCAGCGCACCCCACCAACAACCCAAATCGGCCAACCTTAACCAGCCCTTTGAATCCCAAGCACAAAAAAACCGGGCGATCAGAGAATCACCCGGTTTGACATAACGTGCTATTTCGCAAAGAGTTGCGAAGAAATCGAGTAGGCCAGGCAGGACTCGTTGACATTCTCTCTAAGGTGCTAGCAGCACTGGCTTTAGGCAAAAAGCCGGTTTCTAGCTGATGCTGCTTCTGATGCTACCGGGGATTCCGGTTTCTTACTGATCATGACGTTTTTGGTCGCATAGTTACGTTTCTGGACGTTATGAGACGTTTGTGTCTTTTATGTGACGCAGTTGTGACATTTATGTCTATCTGTATAACAATCAGCCTGTACATTTTGCCGCCCCTGAAAGGCTGTTTCGCACGATGTTTTAGGCACTTCTGGGGCGATAAAGACGCGCTAGAATTGTACTGACAATTGTATCGGCATTGTCCTGAAATTGTCCTAAAATCACGCGTCAAAACGCATCGCAACGCAACACGCGGCAGGCTATGGAAAGGCTAACGACAGTCTATCGGCACGCATTCGCTCTAACCAAAGATCGCAATTCGCGCCACCTCGCCACGCCGATCGGGGGACGCGGAATACATATGAACCTACTTTATGAGAATTATCTCAAAAAAAGTCACCGGTTCGTATGGACAATTGCCCGCACATTGCGGCATGATAGCGTTTGTTCGTAGTGTCTCAATTAGAGACGGATGATTTAGAACGACGAATCACGTGGTTCGCCAATTAGCTGAGCGCATAAAAAATGCCCGGACCAATCATTCTTGAATCGCCGACTTTTGCACGGCAAGCGATTTAAGGATGTAAGCAGAGTCCAGGCGAACGTCTTTGTAGACTTCGCCGAACCTCATCGTCAACACCGATGGCATTATTTCGGCGCTCTTTCGACCTCCCTTGAAGGAAACGAAAGATGAAGACGGAAACGGAAGTCCTTTCGGACAAACTAATTAGCTTCGCTGAGGCGACAAAATTCTATATTGTGCCTCCCTCCCCCTCAACGGTTCGGAAACACACCACTTTTGGCGTGGCCGGCATCAAGCTGCGTTCCGTTCGCTCTGGCGGCCGGTCTTTTACCTGTCAGCGATGGGTAGAGGAATTTCACGCCGCGATCGACTCCCAGTTGGCAAAGTAGGGAGGGCGCCGTCATGGAAGTTCAACGGCTACTGCTGCGCCCATCCGAAGCGGCTGAGGCGCTTGGAATCTCGGAACGAACCCTTCGAACCTGGGTGACCGATTTTGGTTGCCCGGTTTTGCAGTTGGGCGGGAACACTCGCTACCACATGCCATCGTGTGAGGAGTGGGTGCGCGAGAATCTGCATTCCGAGAAGCTGGTCCACCAAGACCAAGTCTAGCAGTGCGCAAAAAAAGAGCGCCACTCACGACAGTGGCGCTCTGAATGGATTTTGTCCGCGGCGCCTGATCTGACCATCGGGGCGTCGCATTCTTCAGCAGGAAGCGCAAGTGAATAATACCCTCCTTGATTCGCCAGTACAACGTCTGCTGTCCGCATTGGAGCAACACGGATGCAAACCAAAGCAGGCTGGCGACCGCTGGAAAGCGTTATGCCCAGCACACGAAGACCGCTCACCAAGTCTTTCAGTGAGCGCCGGCGAAGATGGCAGGGCGCTTGTTAAGTGCCACGCTGGTTGTCCGACCGACGCTGTCTGCGGCAGGTTGGGACTCACGCTTGCGGATCTCATGGCGCCAAGCGATTGGACGCCGCCCAGTCGGCCGACCAAGCCGGAAAAGCCAAAGGGCAAGTCCTACGCGACCGCTGGAGAGGCGATAAGCGATACTTGGGTTTCTGGTCACACCCGATCAAAGCAATGGCCGTACCACGATCAGGCCGGCGAAATCATCGGCTATGCAATCCGGCTTGACGAGAACGACGGCAATGGAAAACAGTTTCGGCCGGTTTCCAAAAATGGAAGCGGCTGGGAAAAGTGTGCTCTACCATCGCCGCGTCCCCTGTATCGGTTGCCTGACCTGGTTGGGGCGAAAACGGTCTACATCACCGAGGGCGAAAAGTGCGCTGACGCCGCGCGATCAATTGGACTGGTCGCCACCTCCGCGATGGGCGGTGCGAATGCAGCAGACCAAGCGGACTGGTCACCGCTGGCCGGCTTGGATTGCGTGATATCGCCAGACAATGATTCGGCTGGCGAAAAGTACACGGCGGCGGTCCTGTCCTGTCTGGCCAAGCTGACGCCGCAACCGATGGTCAAAGTTTTGCGTCTGCCCGATCTGGCCGAGAAGGACGACATCTTCGATTGGATCGAAGCGCAGGACTCGCGAACCCCTGAAGAGTTGCGGGCCATTATCGAAGCGATGGTTGACGAGCTCGAACCCATCGCATTGACCGAACCGCCACCGGATCCGGTAGACGATGACCCGCCGGACATTCGGCCTATCAGTATTACAAATCTGATCGCCGACAATCCGACAGTCGGGAAGCCGATCATCGACGGGCTGCTGCGGGAGCGTGAAGTCGGCAACATGATCGCCGCGGCCAAGGTGGGCAAAAGTTGGATGACCTATGGTCTAGCGCTCTGTGTCGCTACCGGCAGGCCATGGCTAGGCAGATTCCGTTGTGAGAAATCGCGAGTGCTGTTGCTCGACAACGAGCTGCACGCGCCAATCTTGGCCGACCGCTTGAAGAAGGTCGCCGAAGCAATGGATATCAACCTTGCCGAAGTCGCCGACAACATTGACGCGCTATCGTTGCGTGGGCGATTGAAAAACATTCACGACATCGACCGCATGTCAGACGATTGGGTTGGCAAGTACAGCCTGATTGTCGTTGATGCGTTCTATCGAATTTTGCCTGTTGGAGTCGACGAGAATTCTAATAGTCAAATCACGGCGCTCTACAACTTGCAGGACTCGATAACGTCCAAGACCGGCGCGGCGTGGATCAACATCCACCACAGCAGCAAGGGCGGTCAAAGCGGCAAGTCTGTCACCGACGTGGGGAGCGGCGCCGGTTCGCAATCAAGGGCTGCGGATTGTCACGTCATCATTCGCGAACACGAAACCGAGGGATGCGCAGTTTTGGAGTCGGCGGTCCGATCATTTGCCCCGATTCAGCCTCTACCAATCCGCTGGGAGTTTCCTCTATGGGTTGCCGATTCCACGATTGACCCCAAGGCCGTCAAGGGCCGGCGCGGTCCAAGTGATGAAAAACAGCGGGAGCGCGACCGGGAAGGCGTGGACAAGATTCTGACCACACTGGAGACCGAAGGGACGTTGACTGCCCGCAAGCTTCGAGGGGCAACCGGGCTATCTCGAGAGCGATTAGAGCGGCTGGCGTACCCGCTGATTAGCGCCGGCCAACTGGTTGAACGACAGGTGAAAGTTCAAGGCCGAGACGCTATCGAGTACGCCCTAAACCCTTCGTATGCAACCGAAATGGAGGGTGAAAAATGGGACTTCTAACCCCCCAGAATGAACATGGGCGATTGCTACCGCCCATGTATTCGCCCAGTCGCCCGTTATGGGGTGGAGGTTGGGTGGGCGGTCTCCCTAAAGGGAAGACCGACCGCCCATGCCAACCCATCACCCATAACCGCATCGACCAAGGAAGAGATTTTAAAACCATCGCCCATGCTCAAACGAAATGGAGTTCCCAATGACCCGCAGAATCATCCGCCGAGACAACCGCCTGATCGTCACCAACGAGTTAGGCCGAGCAATCGCCGAAGTGGTCAGACAGCCCCTCAGCTTTGACGATGACGCGACCGAGGCCCAGTTGGCACGTGAGATAGCTCATCTGCCTGAACTGGTCGACATCACCATGAGGGCGGCGGCGCTGGGCTGTGGGGATGCGGTCAAGCTTCTCGCCAAGCTGGGGGGCTGAGGCGTGGACGGACGGTATGGCGGGGCTGATCGAAGCTGGTGGGAAACGCCACGGTAGGCAGGCTCCAAGGACCCAGACCACCCCGGGGAGGGGAGCGGGTCCTTCGCTAGTAGCTGTGAGATGGTTTCCCTCCCCATCAACCTATCTCGGCACTTAGTTCGTTCGTTCCCGGCAATCGCAAAACAACGCACACCGCAGCACATCAAAGCAAGGAGCACCGATGCTTGAACCACTACCGGACCGCTGGAGCGACTGCCCAATCATCGAAGTGATTCAACCAGCATGTCCGCGCTGTCTGGACCCAGCGTATGTGCCAATCAAGGGCTGGACCGATGCAGACGGCGGCCGAACTAGCCGGCGCGTTTGCAAGAGCTGCGGCGCACGATACGTGGTTCTCACCCTACCGCCAGAGCTTGGCGATTTTGATTTTCCAGTTGCTAAGCTTGGGCAACAAATCAACACGGAGTGTTTCATGGACCTCAGCACAGCCAGACGAATCGCCGATGCCGGCGGACGGCTCCACAACAATGCGGAGCGGATCAAATCGATGGAACGCATCTTCGATCCAATCGTGGGAACGCATCGCCACGAAGGGCCAGGCTTCCTAGAATTTTGCCCCGTCCGAAAGTCCGACCTAGCAATCGCGGCTCGCCTGGACGCGATGCAGGGACGCATGGAGGCGGAACAACTGATTGAGCCAGCGGTTGCTGTCGAGATCATTCAGCAGGGTGATAAGCCAGCGGTCCTCTCGCCGGTCGTCGTCATGCGTGGCGGTCCGATATCGGGCGAAGCTGTGGGGGCGAAAGGTGGGTATTTCTACGTCGAACTATCGGCCATGAAGTTCGCCAAGCATCCGCGCATCAGTCTGGAGAAAGACCAATCCAGACGGGTCGGCTCGCTGAAGGACTACGAAGTTTTCAACGGCAAGCTTGCTGTGGGCGGCGTCTGTAACGCGATGGGCTTCCCAGACCACATCACCGTGATGGCGAAGCTGGGAGAGGGCTACCAGTTTCGAGCATGGCCAAATATCGCAATCCACGAAACCAACGTCATCGGCGCGAAAGACGTGGCGGTGATCAACGGCCGTGTCGTCAAAGGTCCAGCGATTCACGTTACCGATTCCACATTTTTCGGAATCTGGCTTCACTAAATTCAACCCACTTTGGAGATAAGACATGTCTTGGAATGAACTCGGCAGAAACGGGCTAGCAACCCTTCCCCGCAAGTACGAACCAACCGAGGCCGAGCTGGCGCGGCAAGCTGAAGAAGCGGCAGCCAAAGAAGCGCTACGGCTGAAGCGACGGGAGACGGCGCGGCAGGGTTTAGCGAAAGCTCAGCTCGACGAAGCCAAGGCGGAAGAGCTGCGCGAAGTGATGGCCGACATCGACACGCGAAAAGAGATCTTGGCGGCCGAACATCAAACGCGAGTTGCGCCGCTACAGGCCGAGTTGGCCGATATCGAGAAGCATCAAATCGATGCGATTCGGAAGAAGCTGGGGACGGACGCAAAGCTTGATAAACGGCGTACCGTGGTGCTGGAAGAGATCCGCGCCGCTACCAGCGAGCTGGAATCGCAAATCGAAAACGAAGACCGGCTCTATCGGCAAGTCGCGATGGAAGAACTCGAGCTGCGCCGCTCTGGCGTTCTGCGGGTCGATTGTGAGTCTGACTTGCGAAACTACGCACATCCCGATTTACGGCTAAAGATGGACGTCGCCCAACACGCTGCGACATGGGCGGTGTCACGCGTTCGGTCACTCGAAGACAAGCTACGTAGCTCGCCCAAGTCGGCATTGCTGCAAGCGTGTCTGGCAGATGCTCAGGCCGACCATGAGAAGAAGCGGCAGGCGGTCGAGACGGCTTTTCGAGCGGTTATGGATGAATAACGAAACACTTAGCGGGTGGTTTTAACGTGCTCCCCGCGGTTCCGCCGGCGCGTCGTCTTGTTGGTTTCTTCGGCGCGTCGGTTTTTAACTTTCAACTTTCACACACTGGAGATTTTCACATGGCGAGTTTCAAAGATGGTACTGGGCGTGAATGGCTAATCAAGCTGGACGCGCCAACCATCATAAGCGTGCGACAATCAGCGGACCCCGAGTTCCTCAAGTCGGCGGCGATCGACACTATCGAGCGGATGCGGGATGACCCGGTTTTGCTGTGCCAGGTGGTGCACGCGCTGTGTGATAAGCAGTCGCAAAAGCTGGGATTGTCGACCGAGCAATTTTACGAAGCGGTTATCGGCGATGCGATTGATGCGGCGACCAAGGCGCTGTTGGCGGCAATCTTGGATTTTACCCCGTCGCACACGAGGAGCATGCTGGCAACGTGCGCGGCGAAGAACGAAGCAGCCAGACAAACGGCGATGGCCAAGGCGATGCTGGTCATCGAAGACCCGGCGACCATGGCCAAAGTGGAGGCGATGCTGGACGAGGAAATTCAGACGCAAATCAGCAGAGCACTGACCCGGTCGTCATCTGCTACGAGCTAGCGGGATTCGTTGGCGTGAGCACCAAGGGGCTGACGCTGCGGGAACTGTACTGGATGACAATGGGTAAAACTCGCATGACTTGCCAGATTGTCAACGCGTTCATGGGTGGCAATGCAGCCAATCAGCCGAGCGATAAAAAGCATCCGCATGATGAAGCGGCGTTCGCGAAAATGCAACTTTAGGGAGATGACCAATGGCGGCGGCAGATATCAGAGCGGGACGTTCGTTCGTCGAACTGTACCTGAACGACAGCAAGTTCCTTAAAGGGATGCGGGGCGCCTCAGAACGGCTGAAAGACTTTGGCGGCGGCGCTGCTAGGCTCGGTACTGGCATCGCAGCTGCGGGGGCTGCGATCGTCACGCCATTGTTGGCGGCGGTGAATCACTTCGCATCGGTGGGCAACGAAATTGACAAGATGTCAAAGCGCACATCGATCGGCGTTTCTTGGCTTTCCAGCATGGGATACGCGCTTGACCAAAGCGGCTCCGACCTGGAGACGTTCGAGGGCGGGTTACGCGGGATGCAAAGCGTTATCTACGACGCCACCAGCGCCGGGGGCGATGCGGCCGACACCTTCAAGGCGCTGGGCTTATCGATCAGTGAGCTAGAAGGAATGGCGCCTGAAAAGCAATTCGAGGCGATCGCGGCTGCGATGAGCAATGTCACGGACGCCACCGAGCAATCAGCGTTAGCCCAAAAGATTTTCGGCGAAGATGGTAACAAGCTCATGCCATTGATGACCGGCAATTTGGCGGCGCTGCGGAAAGAAGCAGAAGATTTAGGGCTCGTGTTCTCTGAGGAAAGCGTAGCGGCTGCGGCCCAGGTTACGGCCGCTTTCAGCCGAATCTATAAATCGGTCGGCGCCGTCGTCTTTCAAATTGGCTACGCGCTGTCCGACGTAGTGTTAGAGGCCGCAATGTTGTTCAAAAATATCGCGGTCAGCACTGGGCGTTGGGTGAAGCAGAATCATGGCCTAGTCCAAACGATTGCCGCTATTGGCGCGGGGCTTACTGTTGCTGGGGGCGCGATTGTCGGCATTGGTACGGCCCTGTTTGCGGCAGGCGTGGCGCTGAGCGGTTTTGCTACGGCTATCGGTCTGCTGCTCAATCCGTGGGTACTCGTCACGGCGGCAGTCGCGGCGGGCATTGTGGTCTGGGCTCGCTACAGTGAAAGCGGCCGAGCGGCGGTTGCGAAAGTGATGAGCTATTTCGGTCCGTTGTTGGATCTCGCCAAGGAGACTTTCAGCGGAATCTATAACGCACTGGCCAGCGGCAACTTTGCCTTAGCTGGACAAATCGCACTGACCGCGCTGCGAGTCGTCTTCCTCCGTGGAACCGTGGCGCTGTCGGGGATCTTCGGGGACTTTGTCGGCAAGCTGGGGACGCAACTAGCTGGAGGTGATCTGTCGGGCGCCTGGGAAACAGTGGTGCTCAAGATGAGCGACATCTGGGGGCAGTTTGCTCAATGGATGGTGAGCGTCTTCACCGATGCGGCCAACAAGGTTATCGACATCTGGGCCGGCGTTACGAAGTCGATTTCCCAAATGCTGATCGTCATCTCGTCAGGACGTGGCCCATTTTCAGAACTTGCGCAGGATCTCGCATCCGATCTGCTGGGCGTCGATGTCTCGCAGATGTCTGCCGCCGACCAATTGAAGCTGCTGGGCGAAGCGGGCCGCGGCGTCGATCAGCAAGCCGATCAGGGCCGCTCGGTGCTCAAGTTCGCCGATATGGCGGCCGGGGCATATGCAGGCGCTGCGGGGCGTGCTAACGCGTCCAACGTTGTTGGGGGATCAAATGCCAGTGATGCTGCGTTGATCGCCGCAGAGGCCACTCTGGCGCGATTGCGTGAGGAAGCTAAGGTTGCTGTCGAACAAGCTCGAGCCAATCGGGCAAACGACAACAGGCCGTTTGAAGGCGTGGGGGCTGGGGCGAGTAACTTTGTTGGCACATTCTCCGCAGCTGCGCTATCGGCCCAAGGAGGCGGCGGCGGACCAATGGAGCGAGCAGCCAAGGCGGCGGAAAATACCGTGGCCGAACTTCGCGAGATGAAGCGAGAGGCGAACAAGACGCAGCAGATTACTGCGCAGATGCTGCAAGAGATGCGAATGGGCGGCTCGTTCGGCTAGGTTTCCCCAATTGGGGAATTCGTTACATCGGTGTAACTATCTTTCAGAATCGAAAGATGCGCCGGGGGACTGGGGGCTACTGTAATCGGATGACAGTGGGGCGGCTCCACTTATGCAGTGCATAAGTGCGGCTATCTGCCAACCGTTGGCAGATGACCAGGACCAATTGGTCCAACCTGTGACAACGATGTCACATCCACGCAAACCGATTGCAGGTAGACCCGATGTTGACACCGATGCGGCGGTCTGGCATGATTCGGGCTCCTGATTTGGTCCGCATTGCTTCAAAACGGTGCGGGGCAAACCATCTAACAATCTCAGGTAAAACCAATGTTTGTACAACCAAACAGGGCAACAGCCCGATCATCCGTGCGGTTTTTCAATCTACGATCCACGACAGCGTGGGGAGAAAGATTATCGCGCTCCGTTGTTAGCGGAGTTTTGAACCGGGTGATCGGGCTTTTGCCGTTACGGGACGTACAAACGACAGGGGAGCGATGGCCGATTGGCTGTGGCTCCCCTTTTTCGTGCGCGCGTCCCGATGAAGGGACTCGATTATGTCTACGATCACCACTCTGGATCAAGCTGAAGCCAAGCCGGCGAAACTATCAGTCGACGACTTAGCGGAGCGTCTTAATCGACTGATTGCCGGGAGGGCGTTTTTCGTCTACCGCGACGGCAGCGATGACATCTGCGGCGAAATCGCCCTGCTGGATAATGGACGAAGCGGCGCGATGCTCCATTACTCGGACCAGCACGGAATGTCGATCTGCACCGAACTGGTCAGCATGAAGGGCGAAATACTATTCGCCAGCGCCATTGCGGAAGTTGCGAAGTGGGTTAATCAACTGGAGGTGCTACTGGAAGCGCTGCAGGGAGTCGAGAGCGAGCCGTACGCCCCTAGCAGCGTCTTTCTCGTCATGGACGGCGACGAGTGCTTAGAGTGCAACATGGATCTTGGCAGCGCTACCAACATCGCGATCGGCTACAACAGCCGGCGCCAAGAGGGCGAGAGCCGGGCTCGAGTTGTCTTGTTCGACACGCTAACGCGCACGATGACCGAACTGACCGCAGTGAACGAATAGCACGTCCACCACTGTGGACACCCGCAAAAAACAAAGCGGTTTTGCAGAAAGGCGCAGACCGCTTAGAACGCTACAATCACTACGTCGAAAGCATTGAAGCATCGGCGATCGTTCCACGGATGGCGATTTCTCTACGAACGGAGACACTCGCATGGCTTCTATTCAATCGCGCGGCGGCGGCTCGTACCTGATTCAGTTTTACGACCGAGACGGCAAGCGCCGCGGCGTATCGCTCTCGAAGACGACCGTCAAAGCGGCGAACACAACCGCCGGTCATATCGAGCACTTGAACGCGTCGGCGAAGTCTGGACACGCTGTGCCAGGACCGACCAGCGAATGGGTGAAGTCGCTTGGCAGCGTAATGACGCGCAAGTTGGCCAAGGTAGGCTTGATCTCTGCGCGACGGACCTACACTATCGGCGAATTCCTGACCGAGTATTTCGACGGTCGAACCGATTGGGAAAACGGGACGCTGCTCAAGAACGAGGGAACGAAAAAACATCTCGTTGATTTCTTCGCCGCCGATAAACTACTGTCCGATGTGACCTGCGGGGATGCAGACGAGTTCCATCGATATCTGGCTCACAAGGTCGAGACGATCAAATCGGCGGCGACGGTTCACAAGCATGTCCAGACCGCGCGTGGTTACTTTCGGGCCGCTATGCGTAAGCGGCTGTTGGATGAAAACCCGTTTGATGGGATCAAGACGCAAGCCAACGTGGGCGACGTCGCGTTCATCACTCCCGAGGATACCGCCAAAGTCTTCGACTCACTTCCCTCCGTCCAGTGGCGCCTGTTGTTCGCGCTGGTTCGCTACGCTGGCGTTCGCGTCCCCAGTGAGCTGAACGACTTGACCTGGAGCGACATCCTGTGGGATCAGAATAAGATCCTGATTCGCTCGCCCAAAACGGCCCGCTACGGCAAGCCTGAACGGTTCGTGCCGATCTTCAAGGAACTGAGGCCCTATCTGGACGCCGCCGACGCTCAGACGAAGGGAGGGGACGTCTACGTGGTGACCGTGACCCGCAAGGGGAAGAAGCTGAACGCGCCCTACCTGAGGAAGCGGATGCGCAGCCTCATCACACAAGCTGGCGTCGTGCCGTGGGCCAAGTTGTTCCAATCGCTGCGGTCAACGCGGCAGACCGAGCTAGAGGCCCAATTCCCGACGCACGTGGTTTGCAGTTGGATGGGAAATTCTCCCCGGGTAGCCACTCGGCACTACCTGAAAACGACGCAGGCCAATTTCGACGACGCAGCGGCCGGAACCAATGCGACCAGTGACAACGGCGACTCTGGCGAAAAACTGATGCTGCAATTGATGCGGCAGATAGCGGAAGTGTCAGGAATAACGGAGCAAGGCAGTTTGGGCGATATCTCGCAAACCGAGATACAACAACAACTTGCCGCTATTTGCTCCGATATCCCCTCTCTTCAGGTAGGCCAGGCAGGACTCGAACCCGCGACCAAGGGATTATGAGTCCCCTGCTCTAACCGACTGAGCTACTGGCCCAAAATGTTGGTGTCAAAGGGGTTGCGGCTGTTTCTGAAAGAGCTGCAGGGGGCTTTTGACACCTGGAAAGTTGCCTGGAGGTTTCGTGAATAGGTGAGTGGAGTCGTTTCGGTATCCACTGGTTCACCTCGATTCGTTCAGGCGACGAACGTCCAAATTTAACGAACGGTAGCCATCTGAACCATCCCCCGGCTTTCCGCTGCTGGCGGATGCAAATGGCCGTTTGACGAGAAACCACGGTAGGGCAGTCTCTGGCTGCGTATTTTGGGATGACAGGGACGGACCTTGCTGGAATCGCGAATGAGCAGCGGCGGTTGGGCTGGATATGTTGAAGCGATAGGGCGGCAGATTCGCCGTGGTTGACATATTTCTATGCCTATTCGTGATCATGAATAGAATACGGAGATGGATATTCTCACACATGCTTTGATTGGGACAGCATCTGCGGCGGGTTGGTTGCCATCGCAGCCAGAGTTTGCTTGTGGGATCGTCTTTGGCAATGTGGCGCCTGACCTTGACGCTTTTTCGCGTCTGGGGGGGAAGCATGCGTTTGTACGTTGTCATCAAACTTACACGCACTCGATTACGGCCGTGGGAACGGTGTTGTTGGTGTCGCTGGGACTGCTTGTCATCGGCAGTCCTGACTGGTCATTGTTTGCGGCGGGGTTAGCGGTTGGCATGGTCATGCATATTGGCTTAGATCTGACCAATTCTTACGGCGTGAAGTGGGCATGGCCGTTGTCTCAGCAGCGCTTTGCCTTGGATTGGATCTTTTTTATCGATGCGCCAATCCTGCTGCTGACATCGACCGCGCTGGTTGTTGTGTGGTGGTTTGTGGGAAATGTCTCGGCGCTGGCTTGGGTATCGGGTATTTATCTCGCTTGTCTATGTGCCTGCGTGGCGATCAGAGCGCTGATTGGCCGGCGCGCACGGTGCTTTGCGAGAAGTCACGATCCTGGAGTGATCCAAACAGCAGTCATCCCAACAACTTGGTTGCCGTGGAGATTTTTAGTTTGCCACGATCAGGGACAGACTTCTACCACGTTGATCTTGAACGCGATTACTGGGCACGAGAATACGCTACAGACGATCGAAACTTTTGACGCTGAATTGCCTCTGGCTGTGCTCGAACTGCCAGAGTGGCGCGTCATGCGGGAACTCTCTCCGCACTATCACGCGATTGAGCAGACGCAGTCCGCCAACCAGCTGCTGATCGTCTGCCGTGATCTGCGGATTCGCAACTTTGATACCCGGTTTGGGATGCTGACTTGTCGATTGGACTCGACTGGGCAGATCATCACAAAGCAATGGGAGGTCTGATGAAACTGAACTGGAAACATCACCCGAGCCACGGGTTTCGGTTTTCGGGGACTGACGCACTGGCGATCGTCGTTTGTGCGATTGCGACCTACTTTGGTTTAAAGACGATTGGTTCGCTCGCCTGGTTGTTTCCGTTTGTACTGGGGCACTTTTTCCTGTTTTGCAACGTGTTTCGGATTCGGCGACTTCCCGAGTTGGTTTGGGCAGGGGGTTTCCTCATGCTGGCGACCGGCTGCTTGGTTGCAGATATCTCGGTGCTGCATGCGATGTGGCTAGTCTTGCCGTTGACGGTGGCTGTGTTAGCGTATTCTGTTCGGCAGCCGCACTATCACGGCGTGGGGACGATCAGTCCAAAGCGGGACGCTTGATGGGCCGTGGAGAGAACTCCATTCGGCTAGAACGGATTTTGATTTTGCAACTACCGCACCGGCGCCGGAGCAACTTCGGGCGTGTGGCGATAGTGTTCGATCGCTTGTTGCGGGTTGAGGTTGAAGATGGTGCGGCCGTCGGTCATCCAGGCGCCGTCGACATGGGAGAAGAGCGCGGTGGCGGCGCGGAGGTTGGAGACGGCGGCGACTTCTTCCATGTCGCCCCCTTCGATTGCTTCGAAGCTAATGGTCAGCGCGACGAAGGCGCGCAGTTGGTCGTTGGCCGGGTCGCGGGCGAACTGAACCTCGGAATGGAATTCGCAGTTTTTCCAGATCAAGCCGCGAGGGCGGCCCGAGTTGCTGGCGAGCGTCTCAAATTTTGCTTCTAGAAGCTCGCGTTGTAACGCAAACTGTTTGCGTGCTGCTGGGAAGTTAACGCGGGCATTTTTGTGCTGGAGTTTTGAACGCAGCCAGATGGTGCGCAGCATAATACCAACACCGATTGCGACGATCGCAATCAGCCCAAGTCCAAGGGCGATAGAGAGAGAGGTGGCGTCCATCAAGCCGCTCACCCTTGCTGGTGAGGAGGGGGGAATTTAGTAGGCGTCTTGATTTTACTGATACATCGCGATGAAAATCAACTGTTTGGCGGCAAACCGATCAACAAGATCGAAGTTTGTGGGCGTAAGTCCTGCTGTACGACCACTTCGCAAGATTCTTTGGGCCGACGACTTCTTATGACTTTTTCATTGCAGTGCCCCTATTGTCAGGCTCGATTGGAAGTAGACGCGACACCGAGCGGGGCGATTCGGTGTCCGACTTGCGGTCAGCAATTTCGCGCCGGCGAGACGACGAGCGCGGCTGCGGATAGGGCGATCGCCTCGCTGCGAATTCCTGAGGGGCGCATCTACGGTCCGATGCCGGTGGATCAGTTGGAAGAGTGGATCTGTCAGGGCCGCGTTGACGAAAAGTGTGACGTGCGGCTGACGTTGAACGGACCTTGGCAAGCGGCGTCGACTCTTTTTCCGGTCCTAAAGTTGCCGCCGCTGGTCGGCAGTGGGAATCCGTTTCAGGCAACGCCAACTGCAACCGGCTGTCGGCCAAAGGGGCCACAGCTGTCGGAACGCGGGGCAATGATCCTGCTGTTTGGCGTGCTGGGCTGGATTGGTTGCCCGGTGTTTGCAGTGGTGGCCTGGGGAATGGGCGCGTCGGATTTAGAAGCGCATCGCGAAGGTCGGCTCGACACGCGCTCGGTGTTGATCACGCAGATTGGTTACTTTTTGGGGGTCTTTGGCGCGATCACGTGGGGGACGGCGATCTTGGGGACGATACTGATGATATTGTTTCATCAGCTGTTGATTTAGTTTTTGAAGTTGTGCGGTTGGGGCGGAAGCGAAGCGTGCAACGCGGCAGGGGCACAGAGGAAGAACGATCAGGCGCGGTAAGAAACCAGCGGAAAACATCGGAAATCGTGCAAGGCGGTGATAAGTAAAATGACACAGCGTCTCCTCTTAAACCGTGAGCAACTGGCAGCCTCGGATGTGGTCGCCAATTGCCAGATGAATCGTCAACGCGGGCTGTTGGGATCGAATAGTTACGAGCGGGATCTCGGTTTCGACTTGCTGGAGTATCTGCGAACTGTTTACCAGCGTGAGGGATGTGCCCGGTGGTTGGATCTTTGTTGCGGTTCGGCAGCGGCTTTGGTCGCAGCGGCGGAGATAGCTGCGGCCGAATCGTTGAGAATCGAAATTGTGGGGATCGATCTGGTCGGCATGTTCTGTACGACCGACGCCGTTCCGCGGCTGCAGTTGCTTAAAACATCGCTCGAGGATTATCGTCCGACGACTGCTTTCGATTTGATTACGTCGGTGCATGGGCTGCACTACCTGGGGGACAAGTTAGGACTGGTCACAGCAGCGGTCTCTTGGCTGACGCCTGGCGGTCGGTTTGTCGGAAATCTGGATGCGCAGAATCTTCAGCTGCGTGGGCAACGTTCGTCGCAGGCGATCATTCGATACTTACGGAGCGCGGGCTTGAGCTATTCGACACGGTCGAAGTTGTTACAGTGCGATGGCCGGCGCGAACTGTCGCCCCCGTTTGATTATCTAGGAGCCGATGATGGAGCGGGGCCAAACTATACGGGGCAAGCGGCGGTTGACTCGTACTATGCGTGTGCTGAGTAGTACTGTCGAAAATTTAGGAGCGGGGAGCGAATTCCGATGTCTCTTTTCGATTGGTTGAAACCGCGGCCCAGGGATGAGTTTCAATCGCTGCTAGTCACCGTTGTTCGATGTCGAGACAATGGCGTCGAACTAAAGCGCCCCTGGAGACGCGCGGTTGCGTTTGTTGCATTGGATCAACTTCGCAAGGTTGCGATTAGGACGACGGATGCGGGGCCATTTGAGGAGGACGTATTTTTTGTCCTGATTACGAATGAACAATGCTTCCTTATTCCGCAGGAGTCTGCCGAGAGTGTCGAGCTGCTGCGGCTGTTGCAGGAACTGCCAGGCTTTGACAATCAAGCCTTTATTGACGCGATGTGCTGCGCCGACAATCGCGAGTTCCTCTGCTGGGAGCAACAGTAAACGAGCAGGACTAGTAGCGATTTCGGCATTTATTTGATAGCTTACCAGCCCGAGATCGAATTCGATCGGTCACCGCTTTCTCCGCTCAGCTCGCGTATTGAAACAGTTCATAACACGCAGTTCGGCCGGACATTCGCATTCAAGTACTTTTGAGAAATTGACGCCCATGCCCATCTTCGGAGCTCACATGTCGATCGCCGGCGGCTATTACAAAGCCGTCAACGCCGCTGCGGCAGAATCGATGGGCTGCGTGCAGTTGTTTACCAAGAATAACAACCAGTGGCGCGCCAAGGAAATCACCGACAAAGAGGTGAAGCTGTTCCGGGATGCGTTGGCCGAAGCAGGAGTAAAGCATCCGCTTTCGCACGCGTCGTACTTGATCAACATGGGCTCGCCCAAGACCGAGCTGTGGGAGAAGTCGCGGGATGCGATGATTGTCGAGCTGCAGCGGGCCCATCAATTGGGGATTCCCTACGTGGTGGTTCATCCCGGCGCGTTTGTTGATAGCAGCGAATCGGAAGGGATCGCCGCGGTGGTGAAGGCGCTGGATGAAGTGATCGCTGCGACCGCCGATCTCGATTCGATCTGTTTGTTGGAGACGACGGCAGGGCAGGGGAGCTGTTTGGGACACAAGTTTGAGCATCTGGGCGCGATGCTAGACGGCGTGCAGCAGCGAGATCGCGTCGCCGTCTGTTTGGATACTTGCCATATTTTTGCGGCCGGATACCCCATCGGCACCAAGCAAGAGTACGAAGCGACCTGGAAGCAATTTGAATCGCTGATCGGGCTCGACAAACTAAAAGCGATTCATTTAAACGATAGCAAGAAGCCGCTTGGTTCGCGTGTGGATCGACACGAACACATCGGCGAAGGATGTTTGGGGATCGAGCCGTTCCGCTTGTTGGTGAACGATGCACGCTTTGCGGAGATGCCGATGTACCTAGAAACTCCCAAGGGAGAAGAAGAGGGGGAGACCTTCGATACTCGCAACATGGCGACGCTACGGCGACTGATGAAATCGTAGCAGGCTGACCGCTGGGCGAAGGGCTTGGCGTAAAATCAACAGGCTGCTAGTTCTCTGGAATTCCGCTGGTAGGATCGGCCAGACGCACCGTTAGCTGATCGGCTGAATCATGATCGAGATGCAGCTCTTGTCCGTTGGGCAAGCGGAAGGTCCAGATAGTGTCATCCATTTCACGTGGCCCGGCGATGATTATGTCGCCGATCGCAACTTGATCATGCTTGTGGCTGCCGGCGATTGCGGTGATCGTTGCATGCCGCCCTTCGCGCAGCAGGCTGGCTTTTACTTCGGCGCCAGGAATCAGATCGACAAAGTCTTCGGGGATCTCTTGCCCGTGCGGATCGCGGGTTGGATGTCCCAAGCGATCATCCAGATAGTCGACGGTCGCCTCGTCGTTTAAATGTTCGAGCAAGTGGGCGCGATCGTGGAGCGAGTCTTCCGGCATTCCGACGCGTTGCAGATAGGTTTCCCAAATCCGATGCGCACGCATTAAACGTCGTGCTTCGTGCGTGCCGGCTTCGGTCAGGATGAAGCCTTGCGGGGTTTGATCAAGCAGCGACATCGCCACCATGCGCTGCAATACGCGGCGCAGTGTAGAGGGGGTCGCTTGCACATGGGCGCGAATCGTATCGAACCGCGTCGCATGTTTTTCGTCACGCCGCAAACAGCCGAGGATGTCTTCCATCACATGTTGCGGAACTTGATTCCAACGGCGCAGCGTGCCAGACAGCAGACCGTTGTGCGGAGCAAAGATCAGGACCGCCATAAACTGCAACGTGCCGGCCATCACGATAGAAGAACCGGCGCCGATGTTGAGCCAGGCTGAAGCATAGACTCCTAGCACCACGCTGCTGACGCCGAAGGTCGCTGCAAGGGCCAGCATGGTCGACAAGCGATTGCACAGCAGATAGGCGGCGGCCGCCGGCGTAATCAGCAATCCGACCACTTGGATGATGCCGACAATAGAAACCGCCGACACCACCACCAGCGACGTGCAGGCAGTCAGCAAATAGCCGATCAGCGGCGCCGAAATGCCAACCGACGCGGCCATGATAGGATCGAAACTGGTCAATTGCAGCTGACGATAGAACAAGATGATTACAAACAGAATGATCGCGGTCACGGTCCCCATCATCCAGAGCCGCTCGGAGTCGACCACTAATACATCTCCCATCACCATGTGCATCAAGTCGACATGGATCTCGCTTGAGAAGACGCTGGCCATCGCGCCGCCAAAGGCGAAGATGCCGGTGTACATGATGCCGATCGCCGTATCATCCTTGATCCGCGAAGCGCGAGAAACGAAGCCGATCAACAGCACCGTCACAAACCCGGCCAATAAAGCTCCAAGAATCATGGCGCCAAAATGGGCTTCTTCGCCGGTGATCAATTTCATCACCAAGTACCCGCCGACCACGCCGGCCAGCATCGAGTGCGAGATCGCGTCTCCCAAAAAAGCCATGCGGCGGAGCACGATAAAGCAGCCGATCATCGACGAAGCGATTGCAACCAGCGAGCCTGCGAACATGGCGCGCAGCAAGTAACCGCCCGAGGCGAGCGGCTCGACAAACAGGTCATACAGCAGGTTCATCGTTCTGCTCCTGTCGATACGCTACGGAGATGCTCGAACGCTTTGAGTGAACCTTCGTAAACTTCGGACAGCAGTTCTGGCTGCAATACTTGCTGTGGAGAGCCAAATGCGAATAGCCGCTGTTTGATCAACAGCAGCGAATCAAAGTATTCGGCCGCGGTCGCCAGATCGTGATGCACGACGATCAACGTGCGGCCGGCTTGTTTGGTGCTGTCTAGCACTTCCAACAGCGCTCGCTCGGTGGCGGCGTCGACGCCGGCGAAAGGTTCGTCCAGCAGCAGGATGTCAGCGCCTTGGGCCAGGGCTCGCGCCATAAAGACGCGTTGCTGCTGACCGCCAGAGAGTTGCCCAATCTGGCGGTGGCGGTAATCGGCCATCCGGACCGTTGCCAACGCGTCTTCCACATGCTGGCGATCTTCACGTGATGGCCCCCAAGCCCACCACGGAATTTGTCCATAGCGTCCCATCATCACCACTTGTTCGACCGTAACCGGGAAGTCCCAGTCAACCGCTCCGCGCTGCGGAACGTAGGCGACGCGCCGCCGAGCTTTTTCGGTCGTCACGCCAAACAGGTGAACCTCGCCCAAGTCGGGCTTCATGATGCCAAGAATCGCTTTGATCAAGGTCGACTTGCCAGAGCCGTTGGGGCCGATCACGCCGACTAACTGTCCCGCTTCGATTTGAAATGAAATATCAAGCAGCGCCGGCGATGGGCCATAGCTGACCGTCAGGTGATCGACCTGAACCGCGGGAGCGGCGGAATGGATGGAGCGAGCGATCATCGCGTTCCCTCGGCGGTCGGTTTTACATCGGACGAAGTCGAGAAGTTGGCGACGCCTGACAACAGGGTTGCGCCGGCGGGCGCCCAGATAAAACGCTCGGCGATTGGCTCGTGACGTTCGCTGGAATAAACCGAGAGTTTGGCGAAGAGCGGAGGGCCGGGATTTTGGGGAGTCGCTTCCAACAAAAATTCGTTGCGGCCAGCGACGATGTCGCCGATGTCGAGGACTTCAATCTTTTCGCCAGCAGTGACCGCTTGCTTGGTTTCGTAGAGCGTTTTGTCGGCGAAGCGGATGCTGACCGCGTTGGAGTTGTCGAGGTCGGCCGAAAAGCGATCGGGGCCAGCGTCAAACGAAAGTTCGAGCTCTAAACGAAATTTGCCGGCGGCGTGTTCCAGTTCGGTGGCCTGGGGCGCAGCGGTAACCCCTTGCTGGTCGAGGGCGAGATAAGCTTTCACCAACGAGAGCGACAGAGCCGCGGCGACGATCGCGATCAGAATTCGCATGGCCGACTACTTTAACCCTGCGGCGATTGTCAACACGTTTTCTCGCATCATGCCGAGATAGGTTTCGCCGGCCGAGTTAGGAGGTCCCATCGAATCAGAGTAGAGCGTGCCGCCGACGACAACGCCTGCTTCGTCGGCGATCTGGCGAATCATCACGGGACTAACTGAGGTTTCGACAAAGATCGAGCGAACACCGTAACTACGAATCGATTCAACCGTCTCGCGGCGCCGCTCGGGGGTGACTCCTCCACCCACTTCGGAACCGGTCGACCAACCAACCGGCGTCGCCGCAGTGAACTGGTACTCGCGGCAGAAATAATTGAACGCGTCATGACTGGTGACTAAGATCCGTTTTTCGACAGGGATCGCATTCAACTGGCGACGAATCCACCCATCCAGGGTGCGCAGCTGATCCAAGTAAAGTTGAGCTCTGGCTTGGTACTCGTCGCGGTGCTTAGGATCGTAATTGCTGACTGCGTCACGAATGTTGCGCACATAAACCGCGGCGTTAGCAGGCGAAAACCAGGCATGCGGATCGTGTGCCGTGCCGCCGGGGATTTCTAGCGGTGTTGCGCCGGTCGCGCAACTGGTGATCGGTTTGTTGGCGTTTTCGGCCAACTTTCGCATCCAGTCGGCGCCTTCCAGATGCCAACCGTTGTCAAAGCAGAGGACCGCACGCGAAACCAACGCTGCGTCATTCGGTTTAATCTCGTAGACATGCGGGTCTTGACCAGCGGCGAGGATCGAACGTACTTCAAACCCATCACCGACTACCTGACGGGCAAAATCGGCGACCTGCGTGGTTGAGCAAACGATCAGTGGCTTGGTATCGTCCGCTGAAGTGGTTGAAAGTGATGTTAATGCTGAGAGGATCGCCATAGCGATCGATAAACGGTGCACGATTTTCGTCCCGCGTAAAATAGTTTTTGACCTATCAAAAAGTATAGGAGCGGTTCCCTGGCTTCGTCAATTCCTTTTATGGTGATTTCAGGGGTAATTGAGCGTCAGAATCGGTCCAATCGTTCTCCGTCAAGGTAGTCTCGCCCTGAGGTGCTAGCGGAGACGAAAATTGACCCCAGGGAGCGGCCGCGATAAATTGCTAGAACGCTTCGATGGACGACCTTGATGAATCCTCAAATTCGACGCTACGTTTCGACCGACGTGGTGGATCCGGTGGCACTGACCTACTTCAAACGTTACCGAATGGAAATCGACTTGGCGGAAGTTCCCGCCCAGCCGATTTTGCTTCCGCCGTCTTACCGGTTTGTCGCATGGCGAACCGATCTAATTGGTGCGCATGCGACCAGCAAGTTTGAGAGTTTTCGCTGGGAAATTGATGCGAATGTCTTTCCCTGTCTGGGCGATGCAGACGGTTGTCGTCGTTTGATGACCGAGATTTCGCATCGCGAAGGTTTTATCCCGGGTGCGACGTGGTTGGCTGAATACCAGGACGAAGCGACCCGCTTGTTTTTGCCGGTAGGAACCGTCCAAGGAGTCGTTGACCGAGAAGGCCATGGTTCGATCCAAAACCTGGGAGTCGTGCCGGAACATCGCGGAACCGGACTAGGTGGTCGCTTGCTGCTAAAGGCGCTGCAAGGTTTTTATGACCACGGTCTGCAGCATGCTTTTCTGGAAGTCACCGCCCAGAATGAAGGCGCGATTCGGTTGTACGAACGTCTTGGGTTCCGGATTACGCGGACCGTCTATAAAGCGGTGGAGGCCGCTTGTTCTTGACGGCGATTGGCTGCCAGCTGCGCCGTATTAGCGAATGACGAAAGTCTAAATCCTAATGTCTAATGGGGGGAAGTTTTTCCTTAGACATTAGGATTTAAGCATTGGACATTTGTCCCGGATTTGATTTCGACGCTGAATTCAGGTCGTCACTCCAGGTTGTCACTTTCGCCGCTTCCGTCTCTAATGTGGGGCTTGTTTCTCTGTCCCGTGGAATGCGTATGGCCTCTAGTGATTCGTCCAAGATCCGTCACGAAACCCTACCCAACGGCATGACGTTGGTGGTGGAGAAAATGCCGTGGCTCGAATCGGCCGCGTTTGCATTGTTGACCCCTTCAGGCTGCGCGACTGACGCCAAGACGCAACTTGGCGTCAGCAACCTGCTGTGCGACTGGACGCAGCGCGGCTGCGGAAATCGAGATAGCCGCCAGTTTATTGAAGACTTGGACAATCTGGGGGTCTCACGAGGCGCCGGCGTATCGACTTCGCATACAAGCTTTGGGGGCGCCGTACTGGCCGAGAATCTAGAGCGCACCCTGGCGATCTACGCCGATGTCGTGCAACGGCCCCATTTGCCAGAGGAAGAATTCGACGAAGCCCAGTTGGTATGTCTGCAAGAGCTGCGTGCAATTGAAGACGATCTCTCGCAGCAAGCGATGCTGCAACTGCGCAAGCAAGTCTATGCCGATCCGTGGGGCCGCGCCTCGTACGGGAATGTCGAAAGTATCGAAGCGCTGACCGCAGAGCTCGCCAAAGCTCACTTCGCCGCCCACTATCGTCCTAACGGTACGATCTTGGCGATTGCCGGCAACATTGACTTGGACAAGACGCGCGACGATGTGCTGCGATTGTTTGGTGATTGGAAAATGGCCGCCGAGCAGCCGGTTGTCGAAACGCCGGTTGACGAGATCTATCGTCATATTCCGATTGAATCGAATCAAACCCATATCGGCGTCGGCTACGACTGCATCCCCTATAGTCATCCCGATTATTTTTTGGCTCGCGCGGCGGTCGGCGTGCTGAGTGACGGGATGAGCTCGCGTTTGTTTACGGAGGTTCGCGAGAATCGTGGACTTTGTTATACGGTTTTCGCGTCGATCCATACGCTGTTGGACCGGGCCAGCGTCTTGGCTTACGCCGGTACAAGCACCGAGCGTGCGCAGGAAACGCTGGACGTCTTGATGGCCGAGCTGGTGAAGATCCGGGACGGGATCGAAGCCGCGGAACTGACGCGACTGAAGGCCCGCATCAAAACGTCGCTGGTGATGCAGCAAGAGTCAAGCTCGTCGCGCGCGTCGTCGCTGGCCAGCGACTGGCGTCATCTGGGCCGTATTCGCACACTGGACGAATTGACGTCGATTTTGGATGGTCTGACGTGCGATTCGATCAATCGCTATTTGCAAGACAACCCGCCGCACGATTTCCGTTTTACGACGGTCGGCGCTGAAAAATTGGAGATTCCCGTTGCAGTTTCGCCATGAAGTTCTCGACAACGGTCTGGAGATCGTTGCCGAGATTAACCCGAACGCTTACTCGCTCGCTTCGGCATTTTTTGTCAAAACGGGATCCCGGGATGAAACGGCGGAGATCGCTGGCGTCAGCCATTTTCTTGAGCACATGGTGTTCAAGGGAACGCCGCGCCGCACTGCCGCTGACGTCAATCGCGAACTGGACGAAATGGGCTCGCAGGCCAACGCCTACACCAGCGAGGAACAGACCGTTTACTACGCTGTCGTCCTGCCCGAACTGCAATCGCAAGTTGTCGACCTGCTGGCCGACATCATGCGGCCATCGCTGCGGGTCTCTGATTTTGAGACCGAGAAGCAGGTGATCTTGGAAGAGATCATGAAGTATGACGATCAGCCTCCGTTTGGCGGTCACGAACGGATCATGGCCTCTTACTTTGGTCAGCATCCGTTGGGCAATAGCGTGCTGGGAACGGCGGAAACGGTTGGCGCATTATCCGCCGATCAGATGATGAATTACTTTAATCGTCGCTATAGCCCGCACAACATCGTGTTGGCGGCGACTGGACGCGTAGACTTTGACGCATTGGTTGAACAAGCCAAGCGGCATTGCGGCGATTGGGAGCGATCCGAAACGTCGCGAGACTTGTCGCGTCCGCAAGGATTGCCTGGTTTTGAGGTCATTCACAAAGAAACGGCCGCTCAAGAATATTTGATTCAGCTGGCCGATTGTCCGGCGGCGGAAGATGCCGATCGCTACGCCGCGCGGCTGTTGACGACGATCTTTGGCGATGACACCGGCAGTCGACTTTTTTGGGCGCTGGTTGATCCAGGCTTGGCCGAATTCGCTTCGTCTGACCCGTATGAGTTTCAATCGGCCGGCGTGTATATGAACTACTTTTGTTGCAGTCCCGAAGAAGCGGTTAGCAACTTGGCGATTTTGAACGAGGAGATCGCCAAGCTCGAAAAGCACGGCATCACCCAAGCCGAGCTTGATCAGGCGAAAAACAAGGTTTGCTCGACCACGGTATTAAGCAGCGAACGCCCCTCGAGTCGGCTCTTCTCGGTCGGCAACGGCTGGATTCAACGCGGTAAATACCAAACTGTTAGCCAATCGGTCGCCGCTTATAAAAGCGTCACACTCGACGATGTGCATGCCGTGCTGGCCAAGTACCCGCTCTCCAAAAACAATACCTTGGCGATCGGTCCATTGGCCGAGTTGAAGTAGGGTACGACGTGCCTGCTGACGCAACTTAGGGCTCTATGAAACGTCAATTTTCTGGCGCGATGCTCATTCCGCGAAGATGCGGTAAGAGCATCGCGCCCAACACCCGGATCTCTCCCTAGAACCGGCAAGATCCTTCTGCTCGGCACGGCGTCCCCCCATTTCTGAGACGCGACCGATAATTCGTTGAACGCGACAGACGGAGCGCGGCGATAACATCAGCTAGCACGAAGCCTGTTTCTCGCTGCGCGATTCGTAATGGAGTCTTTCGCGATGGTTCTTCCCCGTCTGACTGCGGTGTTGTTGGCGTTTTCACTGTTTGCTCTGGCCGAATCACCGGTCGAAGCTGGTTGGCCCTCGTTTGGTCGCTGGTTTGGCGAAGGATGGTCCAACGGTTATCATGCGCCCGGCAGTCACTGGAACGAAGCGTCGATCCGGTCGTCGCAGTACCGCATCAGCACCGGCGAAGTTTACGTACCCGGCCAAATCGATCATTTGCCCAAATTGTGGCATTTGCCGTTTATGCCGCCGCCGACCGAAGCAATTCCGACCGACAGTTGCCCCACCTGCCGCGGCGGGAGAGGAGAGCCGGGGATGCTGGAAATGCAGCAAGATTCGATTCAACCGCTGCTAAACCAACCGCCTGTGATCGAGCCCATCCCGGCCGGAAGGGCCAATCTCGGGGCATAGCTGCAATTGGGCTAAAACTTTTGCTATACTGCGGCCGCTTCTTTCGCGGCCAAGTGCTGCGCGTTTACCGCGTTCCTACCCAACCTGCGCACCAGTATTTGCAACATGAAGAGCATAAAAAAACTGTTGGTGGCGAATCGTAGCGAAATCGCCATTCGCATCTTCCGCAGCGCCCATGAGTTGGGCATTCGCACCGTCGCAATGTACTCGTACGAAGATCGGTTCGCGCTGCACCGCTTCAAAGCGGATGAAGCGTATCAGGTCGGTACGCAAGGAGAGCCGGTTCGCGCTTATCTCGATATCGACAGCGTGATTCGGTTGTGCAAACTGCACAAGATCGACGCGGTTCATCCCGGCTATGGCTTCATGTCCGAGAATCCCGAGTTGGCGCGGGCTTGCGATGAGAACGGGATCATTTTTGTGGGCCCCAGCGTCGACTGTCTGGAACGCTTAGGAGATAAGACGGCTGCTCGAGCCATCGCCGAACAAGCGGGCGTGCCGGTCCTAAGCGGCAGTCCGAAGGCAATTGCGACTGCCGAAGAAGGACGCAAACTGGCCGAGAAGCTAGGCTTTCCGATCATCTTGAAAGCGGCCAAAGGGGGCGGCGGACGCGGCATGCGAGTTGTGCGCGAAGCGAAAGATTTTGACGCTTCGTTTGATTCGGCCACGCGTGAATCGCAGTCGGCGTTTGGCAGCCCCGATATCTTTGTCGAAAAATACATCGAGCAAGCTCGCCATATCGAAGTCCAATTGATGGGGGATCGACATGGCAACTTGGTCCACTTGTATGAGCGTGACTGCTCGGTCCAACGTCGCCATCAGAAGGTGGTTGAGATCGCGCCGGCGCCCAATCTGCTGCCAGAAGTTCGAGACGCGTTGTGCGCAGCCGCAATCAAGATTGGCAATGAGGTCGGGTATCAGAACGCGGGCACCGTGGAGTTTTTGGTCGATAAAAAATCAAACCAATATTACTTTATTGAAGTCAATCCACGGATTCAGGTCGAGCATACCGTCACCGAAGAAGTGACCGGTGTTGACGTCGTTAAAACGCAGATCCTGGTCGCTCAGGGAGAACAACTGAGTCACCCTGATATTGATCTCGGCGATCAAAGCAAAATCGCCACCGTTGGTTTTGCATTGCAGTGCCGCGTCACGACGGAAGATCCGGCCAACAACTTTTTACCCGACTACGGCCGAGTCAGCCATTATCGTTCGGCCAGCGGCATGGGAATTCGGCTTGACGCCGGCAGCGCTTTCTCGGGCGCCGTGGTTCATCCCTACTATGACTCGATGCTGGTCAAAGTAAGTGCTCGCGGTCGGCAGTTTGGCGCCGCCGTCAAACGGATGGAACGTGCGCTGCAAGAGTTCCGCGTCCGCGGCGTCAAAACAAACATTCCGTTTTTAATTCGACTGATGTCGAACAAGACGTTTTTAGCGGGCGATTGCACCACGCGATTTATTGACGAAACGCCGGATCTGTTTAACTTTCCGGTTCGTCGCGATCGGGCGACCAAGTTGCTGTCGTATCTAGGCGAAATCGCCGTCAACGGCAACGAACTGGTCAAAGGACGTCCCGTCGCACTCCGCCGCGATCCGGCGCCGCTGCCAGCGTACAGCACCAAAGGGAATCCGCCGGCCGGATTGCGGCAGAAGTACCAAGAGTTAGGGGCCGCGAAGTTTGGCCAGTGGATTCGTGAACAAAAGCCGCTGCTCTATACCGACACCACTTTCCGTGACGCGCATCAGTCGCTGTTAGCGACGCGTGTCCGAACGCGCGACTTAGTGAATATTGCTGAAGGCTACTCGCGACTTTGCCCGCAGCTGTTTTCGCTGGAAATGTGGGGAGGGGCGACGTTTGACACCAGCATGCGGTTTTTGAAAGAAGACCCCTGGCGCCGTCTGACCGAAATGCGGGAAGAGGTTCCGAACATCTTGTTCCAGATGCTACTGCGTGCTTCTAACGCGGTTGGGTATACCAACTATCCCGACAACGTCGTCACGGCGTTTGTGGAAGAAGCGGCGGCGGCCGGCATTGACGTCTTCCGCGTGTTTGACGCGCTCAACTGGGCGCCCAACATGCAGATTGCGATGGAAGCCGTCGAAAAGACCGGCGCCATTTGCGAAGCTTCGATCTGCTACACCGGCGATATCTCGGATCCGAAACGCGACAAGTATTCGCTGAAGTACTACGTCGATCTGGCGAAACAGCTAGAGAAGATGGGCGCTCATATCTTGGCGATCAAAGATATGGCCGGACTCTGCAAACCCTACGCGGCCGAGAAACTGGTCAAGACGCTCAAGCAAGAGATCGGACTGCCGATCCATTTCCATACGCATGACACCGCCGGCACTCAGGCGGCGTCGATCTTGAAAGCGTCGGAAGTTGGGCTCGATATTGCAGACGCTGCGATGGCGCCTTGGTCGGGGGGCACTTCGCAGCCCAACTTGAACACCATGGTCGAGGCGCTTCGCAACACCGATCGCGACGGCGATTTGGATTCAGATGCGTTAGACGGCATTGCCGAATATTGGCGCGCCGTCCGCGAGTTTTACACTCCCTTTGAAGCGATCGTGCTGCCGGCTAATGCCGACCTCTACCGGCACGAGATGCCAGGCGGTCAGTACACCAACCTGTTCCAACAGGCTCGGGCGCTTGGGCTGGCCGATCAATGGGCCGACATCTGCCGGATATACGCCGATGTGAACCAGCTGTTTGGCGACATCGTCAAAGTGACCCCCACCTCAAAAGCGGTCGGCGACATGGCGTTGTTTTTGGTCGCCAACAATCTGACCACGGCCGATGTGCTAGATCCCAATCGAGAGTTGGCTTTCCCGGCGTCGGTCAAGGATTTGATCGGCGGGCGGATGGGACAACCGCCGGGGGGATTTCCGGCGGATGTGCAGTCTCGCATCATGCGTGACGAGCCGATCATGACCGATCGTCCCGGGGCCGAGTTCTCGCCGGCTGACTTTACCGTTGCAACCGCGACTGTCAAAAAGATGTTGGGCCGCGAACCGCTGCGTCGCGAAGTGGTTTCGTACTTGCTTTATCCGAAGGTCTACGAAGACTTCGCCAAGCATGTCAAAAAATATGGGGACGTCAGCACGTTGCCGACACCGGTCTTCTTTTATGGCCAGCAGTCGGGCGAAGAGACAGCGGTCGATATCGAAGTTGGCAAGACGTTGATCGTCAAGTTTTTGACGGTGGGCGAACCGCATGTCGACGGCATCCGCGTTGCGTTTTTTGAGCTGAATGGTCAGCCGCGCGAAGTGGAAGTGATTGATCACAGTTTGGAATCGGACGTCCCGAAACGACTCCAAGCCGATCCCGACGACGCCAAGCAAGTTGGCGCCGCAATGCCGGGCATGGTGGTGATGGTCGCCGTCGAAGCGGGAGATAAAGTCGCCAAGGGACAAAAACTGCTTTCGCTGGAAGCAATGAAGATGGAATCGACCATCTACAGCGAAGTCGAAGGAATCGTCGATCAGGTGTTGGTCAAGCCGGGCAGCCAGGTGCAAACCGGCGACTTGCTGGTGAAATTGACGTAGAGATGGATGCGTTTCCTCAAGCGGCGCTCGACGAGATTGCGCGTAGCGTCGGCGCCGCTGTGGTTACAGCATTGGTCGAATTACCTTCGACCAGTCTTTACACCAAAGAGCGAGCCGCTGAGATCGCAACCACTTTGCCGTATGTCATTGCCGCCCAGCGCCAGACCGCAGGCCGTGGCCGCGGCGACAACGCCTGGCATGCGACCGATGGGGCGCTGACCTTTACTGCGGTCTTTGATCAAGCGTCGCTGCCGATTCCGCTACTACGCTGGCCGCAGGCGTCGCTGATGACGGCGGTCGCCGTGGCTGAAGCGATTGAGTCGCTAGTCCCTGACGAATCGATCTATGTCAAATGGCCTAATGACATCTATTGTCGGGGCCGCAAGCTGTGTGGGATCCTCCTTGAGCGAACCGAGTCGCCGCGACCGATGTTGCATTTGGGGATCGGCGTCAATGTGAACAACTCGTTAGAAGCCGCGCCGCAAGAAGTTCAGGACCGTGCGATTTCGCTGGTCGAGCTGAGTCACCACGAATATTTCCTGCCTGATTTGCTGTTGGCGATCTTGCAGCGGATGAAGGCTAATTTTGAGCTTTGTGCCTCTGATCTGGTTCCGCTTGCCGACGCTTGGCGGCGGCGTTGTTTGCTGCGTGATCGCAAGGTGGAAATTCAAGCCGGAGATCAGTTGATCACGGGGATTTGCGGCGGTATTGACGATTCCGGCGCCTTACTGGTCGATTCTCCGACCGGAGTCCGTCGAATCTTGGCCGGCGTGGTCACGCGGTTCTAGATATTCGGATAAATTCAGCGCAAAATAGATGCGCCTCGCACGCGGAATTTCCGCGTCGCTTCTCTCGCCTCCTGTCCCGGCTTCCGACTGAAAGGTCCGCATGATGCTCCGTCGATGTCTCACCGCTTCTGCACTGCTGTTGTTTGTCTTGCCGCTAATCGCGCGCGGCGAAGACGAAATCAAGTTTAAGAAACATCAAATCGAAACCAAGTTCCGCAGCGAAGGAGTCGCCGTCGGCGATTTCAATCGCGATGGCAAAATGGACATCGCGGCCGGCAGCGTCTGGTACGCGGCGCCTGATTGGGAAATGCACCTGATTCGCGCCAAGGCCGACGAGTACGAGCCGAAGAGCTACAGCGACTCGTTTTGCAATTTTGCCCAAGACGTCAATCATGACGGCTGGACCGACGTGCTGGTGGTCGACTTTCCGGGCAAGCAAACCTGGTGGTTTGAGAATCCCGGCAAAGGGGACGGTCCTTGGGCGCGTCACGAAATGGTCCCGGTGACCAACAACGAAAGCCCCGACATGCGCGATGTGACCGGCGACGGCAAGCGAGAGTTGATCTTCTCGTTTGACCCCGGCAAGAAGGTGGGCTACGCCGCTCCGGCAGAAGATCCGAACGCACCATGGGTGATCACCGCCGTTTCTGAAGAGAACGCACCGGGAACCGATCGTTATTCGCACGGCATCGGATCGGGCGACGTCAATAACGACGGACGGAATGATATCCTGGTCACCGCCGGTTGGTGGGAAGCGCCGGAAGATCGCAGTCAGACGCCGTGGAAGTTTCATCCGGCCAATTTCGGCGAAGCTTGCGGTCACATGTATGTCTACGATTTTGATGGCGACGGCGACAACGACGTGATCAGCAGCAGCGCCCATAACTATGGCGTATGGTGGTACGAACAGACGCCGGAAGGATTTACTCGTCACATCATCGACAAATCGTTTTCGCAGACGCACTCGTCTCACTTGGTCGACATGAACGGCGACGGTTTGCCCGACTATGTCACCGGCAAGCGACATTGGGCGCACGGCGGCAACGATCCCGGCGGCAACGATCCGGCGATCATGTGCTGGTACGAGCTGTCACGCAAAGATGGCAAAGCCGTTTGGACCGCACATGTGTTTGATGACAATAGCGGCGTCGGCACGCAGTTTGAAGTGGCCGATATGAACGGCGACGGCTTGCTAGATGTCGTCACGTCGAACAAGCAAGGGGTTTACTACCTTGAGCAGCTGCCGAGCAAGTAATTGGTCCTACAGCATGTAGCAGTAGTGATACAGAAAAACCCCGGCAGCCATCGAAACGTTGAGTGAATCGCTGCCGCGCTCCATGGGGATTGTCACTTGACGATCGGACATCTCGATCACTTCTTGCTCTAACCCATAACCCTCGTTGCCAAACATCAAGGCGGTGCGATTTTGTCGCACCGTCTCATTTTTTAACGGCGTTGCGGAGTCTTCCAGCACGGTCGCGATGAGATCGAAGCCGAGCGATTTGGCGATCGTCAATTGCTGGAGCAGATTCGTCGTTTCGACGATTGGGATCTTGAAGGCGTGTCCGGTCGAGACGCGCAGCGCCCGCCGTGAATAGGGATCACCGCTGCGAGCGTCCATTAGAATCGCGTCGGCGCCAAAGGCGCAGCTGGCGCGAATCAAACTGCCGAGATTTTCGGGATCGACCACTTGCGCCGCAACGGTCAAGGTTTGCCGTACACGATCAGGCCATGCGACCTGGCGTAGATCCGATAGTTGGGGACGCTGCCCGCAAGCCATCACGCCGCGATGAAAGTTGAAGCCGACCAATTCTTGCAGCAGATCGCGCGGCAAGCAAAGGATCGGCGTCGCTGCTCGATCGGCGGGGAGATCAGGCGTCTTTGAAAGATCGTCGACCAACAGCGATTCGACGATTAGCGAACTGGTCAGCAAACGCTCAATCAAGAAACGCCCTTCCGCGATCAACAGTCCCGATTGCCGCACGTCTCGCGGATTGGCGAGGCCACGATAAGGAGCGAGTCGCGGGTCATCCAGACGATCTATGTGTTCAACATTCATCCGCCTATTACAGCCGATCGGAAGCTGATTTTGCAAGGCGGAGCAGTTATGGGACCTGCTTCCAATTACTGGGGCTCATTTCGGCGATAGCATCTACCTCATGAGACCGGGGCAGAAGTTACCGCAAAAAAAAGAGGGAGAACAAGCTGGCGCCTGATCTCCCTCTTCCGCCTTGAATGATTCACGGCTGACGTGATCGCTGGGCGATCACGATGCGTGAGATACGCTCAACGTTGGACTAATAGCAACCACCACCGATGGTGCATCCGCCGCCAACGTTATATCCGCCGCCGACATTGCAGCCGCCGGTGCTGCAGGGGGAAGTCGTATAACCGCAGCTCGAGTAACCGCCGCATCGACCATGACGGTGTCCGCGAAAGCGATGGACACGATGGCCGCAGCAGCCGCGACGATGGCCGAAAGCAACAACTGATTCGCTGCTGGAAGCCGAGGCAGATAGGCTGGGAAGCGAGAACGCAACGACCAATGCGATGGTTGCAGCGATGACGACAAACCAACGAGCAGCCTGTTGAAGTGATAGATCCATCTTCATTCCAAAAAATCCTCTGTGCTAAGGGGGCAAACTAGAAAACCATTGCCGGTTACACAGCAAAGGTGATGCCGGCCAAGTAATTGTTGCAAGACCGATGGCCGTTGTGGATGCCCCACAATCAGCCGGATACTCACCTGGTTTTCGTAGCTTGCCTTGATTGCCAGCAGAGCAGGGCGATGTCCAATTTAATTAGTTTTGGCATGCTGCTTGCTTTACGTGGCTCAGCTTGGAATTGAAAGTTGAACTTCGAAGACAAGCGATTTCACCATCCAATGACGGAGCACTCTCATGCTTAACCTTTTATCTGACGAATTGCCGAAACTGACCGACAAAGAAATCCAAGCACGCTGTCAAGCGATCCGCAGGAACTGGAGCAGCGACGAAAAAATGAGACGCAAGCTCGATGGTGATCGACAAGTTCGCGTTTTAGATCGTACGCTTCGCTATGGTGCTGTCGAAGTCGCAGCTGATCGCAGCTATGCGAAGCTGGTGCAGTTTGCACGATTGGTTGCTGGTTAAAATTTTGGATATCCACGACGCCGCATTCCAAAACGGCGGCTTTCCAGGATCGTCCTCCTACAGAATGCAAGCCTGTGAAAACTATCGCGATTCAAGCTTACGGTCCTCCGACGCGACTTCAGGTGATGGAATTGCCGCGTCCGGAAGTCGGTCCCAATCAACTTTTGATTCGCGTCAAAGCGGCCAGCGTCAATCCAGTTGATTGGAAGCTTCGTTATGGCGAGTTGCGTTGGATTCTCCCCTTAAAGTTTCCTGCAGTCCTGGGCTTTGACGTCGCAGGTGAAATCGAATCAGTTGGTCGTGATCTGGCGACGCAGTGGAGGGTCGGCGAGCAAGTATGTGCTTACGCTAGTAGCCCGCCCGGCGGTGGTTATGCCGAATTCATGTCCATTGATGCCGAGCATGTAGTGCGTAAGCCAGAGAATCTTTCCCCCATCGAAGCGGCATCGATACCGTTAGCGGCCTCAACCGCCTGGCAGGCGCTGTTTGATCACTGCTCGATACGACCCGGCGACAATGTCTTAGTGAACGGAGCCTCGGGCGGTGTCGGTATATTCGCCACGCAGATCGCCAAGATCCATCACGCAAAGGTCACCGCCGTTTGTAGTGGTAGAAACGAAGCGCTGCTGCGCGAGTTAGGCGCCGACGACGTGATCAACTATCACCAGGTAGACTTTACGCAGAGCGATCGCAAATATGACGTCATCTTTGATGCGGTCGGAAAAGCGTCGTACCGGGATTGCTGTCGGGTGCTCGATCGCAATGGGCGTTTTGCGACCACGCTTCCATCGGTCGAATCGGCCGCTTATACCGTGATTTCAAAATTTCAGCGGCGACGCTGTGGAATTGTGCTCGCGATGTCCCGTCAGAAAGACCTGCAAGCGATCTATGATCTGGCTGGGCAAGGGAAGTTGCGCACGATTATTGACGAAGTCTTTCCGCTTGAGCAGGCTGCCGACGCTCATCGAAAAAGCGAAGATGGACACGCGGTCGGGAAAATAGTGCTGCAAGTTGCTGATTAAGCAATGTCGTGCAGAACTGGGACGCCGTATTACTGCTGCTAATGGATGCTGGCGACGGCTAATCTTTATCGCCGCGATCTCGTTCCAAGGATTCGAGGTACCAAGTCGCCACGGCTCTCTCTTGCTTGCGGATTGCGATGATGTACTGAAGCGCGCGATCGGCGATTTCGCCTGCTAGTTGTTCGACAAGGTTTTCATTCGGCTCGGCAACTTCAGCGGTGACGGCAGCGCGAGTAAACTCATCCACAAAATGCTCAGATTCGCTGCGTAGTGTCTCGTCTTCTTCCCGCATCATCTGCACATGCGGTTCTAAGGCCGGATCTTCCTGCTCGATTTGCGAGTAGATGCTGACGTGATCGTCCAATTTTCGAAGCAGTAATTGTCGGACAGCAGTGCAGCACGTTTTGGCGGTTTGGCACCATTCGGGCAATTCGCCGGGAACAATGGGAGTCTCTAAGACTCTTTCAAACTGTTCGAGGGCCTGATGCAACTCAGGCGAGATATCGTCTTCACTCATAACTATTCCTTCTCTTCAGAAAATTCATTCTCGCACTGGGATGTGCAGAGAACGCATGGATCGAGACGTTTCGGCGCCCGACTTGCGTGCTTGATTCAGCAATACCAACCTCGACTTTAGAGATATTGTTCGTTTTGCACCGCCAAAGGGAAAGGAAGTAGAGCATGGACTCCCCTGAAAATAATTCACGTCAGTTAGTTCTCGTCACAGGCGCTGCTGGTTTGATCGGGCGTCGGCTGACAAGAAATTTGGCTGATTCGTATCAAGTCATTGGAATTGATCTTCAGGCTTCAGGGTGTGATCAGGACCATGTTCACTGGCTGCAATGTGACCTGACCGATGAAACGGCTGTGCGCGATACGCTTGCTAAGATTCGTCAGCGATGGGGAAACCGCTTAGCGAGCGTCGTCCATCTGGCGGCCTACTACGATTTCTCTGGCGAGCCGAGCCCGTTGTATGACAAGCTGACCGTCGAGGGGACGCGTCGTCTGTTGCATCACTTGCAGTCGTTCGAGGTCGAGCAGTTCCTCTTTTCCAGCACGTTGCTGGTCATGAAATCGGCAGAGGGAGGAGAATCGCTGACCTGCGAGTCGCCGCTTTACGCAGAATGGGACTATCCGCAGTCCAAATTGAAGACGGAAGAGGTCATAGAGCAAGAGCGGGGAAAAATACCGGCCCTAATTTTACGCCTGGCTGGGGCTTATGACGAAGAAGGGCATTCGCCGCCGATCACACAGCAGATTAGCCGCATCTATGAAAAGCAGCTCGAAAGTTATTTCTTCCCCGGCGACAAAGAGCATGGGCAATCTTTTGTCCACCTGGACGACACCATAGCGGCGATCCGCTGTGGCGTCGATCGTCGCCGTGAACTGCCTCCGATGGAGCGCGTGCTGATCGGTGAGGAAGAGGTGATGAGCTACGAAGATCTGCAGAATCAAATTGGCAAGTTAGTGCACGGTTCAGAGTGGCCGGCAATTTGGATCCCAAAATTGGCCGCCAAAGCGGGCGCATGGGTCAAAGTTCAATGCGCCTCCGACGAGAACCCTCCCTTTATCAAGCCGTGGATGGTTGATCTGGCGGATCAGAACTATCCGATCGATATTCACCGCGCCAAATCAAAGTTGGGCTGGCGACCAGAGCACTCGCTGCGGGAAACGCTGCCGCAGATGATCGATTTTTTGCAGCGCGATCCGCAACGGTTTTACGAAATAAATCAACTACCAGTCGGGCACTTGCACGGTTCTTAGACGCCAAAGAAAGAGAGGATCCAAGATGCCGTCGTCGTTAAACGGTTACCCGGCTGAATCGGCCGACTGGGAAGTTCAGGTCAGCCCCTATTCTTACAATCCTTCCGCTTGGTCGCAGAGGCTGCCGATTTGCATTCTGGCATTTGTCGCTTTTTTAATGGCGACTCACATGGGGCTGTACCAGTGGAGATTGATTGATGACGTTTGGGATCCGGCATTCGGAGAGCAAAGCAAGCGTGTGCTCGACTCGGATCTGGCCAAAAATATGCATCTTTGGATCGGCGTGCCGGATGCCATTTTGGGCGCGATCGCTTATTTGGGTGACGCGATCTTTGGCTTGGCCGGTTCGACACGTCGCTGGCAGTATCGCCCTTGGCTGGTGATTTTGTTCGGGATCGACGTGATCCCGCTCGGCTTGGTCAGCGTCATTCTGGTGGTCTGTCAAGCCACAATTGTCGGGAATTGGTGTTTTCTGTGCCTGATCACGGCCCTTATTTCGTTGGTGCTGGTGAAGATGGCGTATGACGAAGTCTACGTTTCGCTCAAGTATCTCGCACTTGTTTGGAAAAAGACGAAAAGTCGCAAAATCGTTTGGCGGGCGTTATGGGGTTTTCCAGAAAGGTCTGCAGATGAGGCCGCACTCGAAATGGTAAGCAGGATATCGACTCCAAAAGCGTCCGCCGCAGTCTCAAAATAGCTTGGAGGCGATCATGTGGGCCCGTGTTGTTGAATTTATGTTGTCTTGTTGGCTGGCGGCTAGTCCGTTTATATTTCATCATTCAGATAGCGCACGCGCACTTTGGTACAACGACTTCGTTGCGGCCATCTGCGTGGGCGTGGCCTCCCTTTTATCCTATTGGCGACCGACGAGACATGCACGCTTGTTCACGATGGTCGTGGCAATCTGGCTAATTGGCTTTGGGCGTTTCGGAATGGAAGGGTCGCCTGGAATGGGTTTGTCTGGATCGGGGATGCAAAACGAGATTGTCGTCGGGCTGTTGTTGATCATGTTCGCGATAGTTCCTAATCACGCCGCTCGTCCACCCCGTCGCTGGTACTCCGACTCTGAGAACTCCTTTTCCCCTTGAGACTGAGTAACCTAAGACGACCGATCCACCAACGCAATCATCGCGCACCCTCCTTTAAGGCTTCACCACTAAACGGGAATCACCCGACCAATGCGCACTCCACTTTCGAAACGTATTGACATTGATGTTCAAAACATGGCCTACGCAGCAGAGCTGCTAGACGCCTACCGGGAGGATCCCAACAGCGTTCCGGATGACTGGCGCGAATGGTTTGGGAAGCTGCCGCAGGCCAATGGGGATGCCGACGCATTCACCAGTTTGGCCCCACCGATCACCACTTCTAGCATGTTCAATCCGACCGGTGCTCCGGTTGCAGTCAACGGGGATCACGCTGCCGCCGCGTCAAAGTCAGCAAGTACCGTGACTGCTGGCGCCGACGCGTTGCTGCAATTTGGCGTGGATCGGATGATCACCGCTTTCCGTGCGTATGGTCACTTGCATGCTCGGCTTGACCCGTTGGGTTTGACGACCACGCCGGCGGCGCCGCTGTCGCCCGATCAGTTTGATATCAAAGAGAGCGACCTCGATCGCTCAGTCTATGTGGACCGCGACGGCGAGATAATCACGACGTCGGTCCGTGAGTTGTTCGAGCGGATGCAGCGCGTCTATTGCGGCGACGTCGGCATTCAACTGCAGCATATCGATGACCACGTGGTCCGCCGCTGGTTGATTGAAGAGGTCGAAGGGGACGATCGTGACTCATCCCTTGACCGCGACACGCAGCGACGCATTCTGCAGCGTCTGACCGAAGCGATGGTCTTTGAAGAGTTTGTCCGCAAAAAATACCTCGGCGCCAAAACCTTCTCCTTGGAAGGTTCGGAGACCTTGATTCCGCTGTTGGATCTGGCGATCCATGGTTTCGCCGAACAGGGGATCAGCGAACTGGTCCTCGCGATGCCGCATCGCGGACGTCTGAGCGTACTGGCGAACGTGATTCGGCAACCTCCGCGCGAGATCTTCTCGCAATTTGAGGATGCCGATCCCCATCGCCATATCGGCGGCGGCGACGTGAAGTATCACATGGGCGCCAGCGGCGACTATGTGGCTGCTTCAGGTAAAAAGGTCCACGTCTCGCTCTGCTTCAACCCGAGCCACTTAGAATATGTCGACCCGGTCGCGTTGGGCCGCATGCGCGCCAAACAAGATCGCCGCGGAGATACGGAACGCCAGATGGGCGCGGTCGTGTTGATCCACGGTGACGCCGCGTTCGCTGGCGAAGGGGTGGTTCAAGAAACATTAAACTTGAGCCAACTGCAGGGCTATCGCACCGGCGGCACGCTGCATGTGATCGTGAACAATCAGCTTGGCTTTACGACGCAGCCGCATGACTCTCGTTCGTCGATCTATGCAACCGACGTCGCTCGGATGTTGCAATCGCCGATTTTTCATGTGAACGGCGAAAACCCGGCCGCAGTATCTGCGGTTGTTTCGCTGGCGCTCGAATTCCGTCGGACGCACCAACGTGACGTTGTTATCGATATGTACTGCTTCCGTCGCTGGGGGCATAACGAGACGGACGAACCGAGCTTTACCCAGCCGCTGCTGTACCAAGCGATCGAGCATCATCGTTCGATTCGCGATCGGTTCCTCGACAACTTGGTCGAACTGGGGCAGTTTGAAGTGCAGGAAGCGGACGAGATGCTTACGAAGCATCACGAGTTTCTGCAGACCGAATACGAAATCGGCAAAGAGCTGGCCTTGGCCGATCGTCGTCCGCAGAACGTCTGGGAGGGCTACTTCGGCGGTCCACAGCCAGAAGTCGGCGAAGATGATCCCGATACCGGCGCCCCGATCGAAAAGCTGTCGAAGATCTTGGTCAAGTTGACCGAAATCCCGAAGGGCTTCCATCTTCATCGCAAGCTGACCCGGCAAATGGAAGCACGCCGCGATATGGCCGATGGCAAGCGTCCGCTCGACTGGGCTTCGGCCGAAGCGCTGGCGTTCGCAAGTCTGTCGATGGCCGGCCGCCGTGTTCGCTTGTCGGGACAAGACGCTCAGCGCGGTACGTTTAGCCAACGCCACGGCGTGCTGCATGACGTTGTCACCGGCAAGACGCACAACATCTTCTCGAAGCTGTCCAACGATCAGGCCCCGGTTGATTTGATCAACAGTCCGCTCAGCGAAGTCGGCGTGCTCGGATTCGACTATGGTTACAGCTTGGACTTTCCCGAAGCTTTGGTCGCGTGGGAAGCCCAGTTCGGTGACTTTGGCAACTGCGCCCAGGTGATCGTCGACGAGTTCATCTCTAGCGCAGAAGACAAATGGAACCGGCTGAGCGGTATTGTGATGCTGCTGCCGCACGGCTACGAAGGGCAGGGCCCCGAGCACTCGAGCGGGCGATTGGAACGTTTTCTGGCGATCGGGGCCGAGGACAACATTCAGGTCGCTTACCCGTCAACGCCGGCCCAGTATTTCCACTTGCTGCGTCGTCAGACGTTGCGTCTCTGGCGCAAGCCGTTGGTCATCTTTACGCCGAAGAGTCTGCTGCGGCATCCCTCGGCTGTTTCGACGCTGTCGGAATTGTCTGAAGGCGAGTTTCAGCCGATTCTGCCGGACGAAACTTGCGATCCGGACAAGGTTCGCCGCGTGCTCTTATGCACTGGTAAGCTGTACTACGAATTAGACTCGTATCGCAACGAGCACGAGATTGACGACGTCGCGATCTTGCGGATCGAGATGCTGCACCCGCTGCGTGCCGGCAAATTTACCGACGCATTGAAAGACTACGCCAGCGATTGCCCCGTTACTTGGGTTCAGGAAGAACCGATCAACATGGGCGCCTGGCCGCATTGGGCGACGCGCTTTACGGGGCATCGAATTGATGACCACGAACTGAATGTGGTGGGACGTCCTCGTTCGGCTAGCCCTGCGACCGGCTCCAAGAGCGCTCACCTTTGGGAACAAGCGGATCTCCTCGAGCGAGCTTTCGCCGACTAATCGCGTCAAAAAATCACCTTCCACACCTACTAGCCAATTAGATAATTAAAACAAACCAATGAGCATTGAACTCAAAGTGCCCGAAGCAGGCGAGTCGATCCAAGAGGTTCAAATCGGCCGCTGGCTGAAAAAAGAAGGGGACGCAGTCAACGAAGACGAGTTCCTGGTCGAGCTAGAAACCGACAAGGCTTCGATGGAAATGCCGGCGCCTGCGACCGGCGTCCTGCGTGAGATCTTTAAGCGTGAAGGAGATTTGGTCACCGTCGGCGAAGTGATCGGCATTCTGGACGAAGGCGCCGCCGCACCGGCAGAGAAAGCTGAGAAAGCTGAGAAGCCCGCCGCCAAACCGGCTGCCGCCGAAGTCGAAAAGCCGGCTCCGGCGTCTGCTTCTTCGGGGCGCGGCAAAGCTGCGCGACCGACGATCATCAACTCGTCCGCCAAATCGGCTTCTAGCAAAAACGGCGAATCAGAGGCCAAACCGGCCGCGGCCAAGCCGAAGGCGGAAGAACCGAAAAAGTCGGCCCCAGCACCGGCTCCAGCGAAGACTCAAGAGGTCGCGCCGCGTGCCGAAACGAATCTGACGCCGCAAGCCGGCGAAAAGATCGTGCCGATGCCGCTGATCCGCCGCCGCATTGCCGAGACGCTGAAAAGCGCTCAGCATAACGCCGCGCTGCTGACCACCTTCAATCAGGTCGACATGACCAATGTGATGGCGCTGCGGAAAAAGTATGGTCAGTGGTTCCAGGATCAATGGGGCGTCAAGTTGGGCTTTATGTCGTTCTTCGTCAAAGCGACGATCGACGCTTTGAAGCAACAACCGGCTCTGAATGCCGAGATCCGTGACGGCGACAAAATCGTCTATCGCGACTACTATCACATCGGTGTCGCGATCGGCAGCAAAAAGGGTTTGGTCGTGCCGGTCCTGCGCAACGCCGAGCGTATGCGCTTTGCCGAGATCGAACTGGCGATCGCCGACTTCGCCGCTCGGGCGAACGAAAATCGCCTGACCGCCGCCGAACTCTCTGGCGGAACGTTCACGATCACCAACGGCGGCGTCTACGGCTCGCTGATGTCGACGCCGATCGTCAATCCACCGCAAAGCGGCGTGTTGGGAATGCACACGATCGAAGAACGCCCGGTGGCTCGCGACGGCCAAGTCGTAATTCGCCCGATGATGTACCTGGCGCTAACTTACGATCACTGCATGGTCGATGGCCGCGAAGCAGTCATGACTCTGAAGCGAATCTGCGACGCGATCGAAGAACCAGCCCGGATGCTGCTAGAAGCGTAATCGCGCCAAAAGCAACTCCTGATCGAAGCCACACGGTAGCGGCGCACCAGCGCCGCTACCGTTTTTCATTTCTTGCGTGACACACTGCTTTTGCCTCGCAATTCAGGACCGGACCGAATTGTTTTCTTTCTGGGTAGCCATGTGAGCGTTCTGTAGTTGCGATCTACGATCTGACGGTCTCATGGATCTGCGGGCAAGGGGACTGCCTTTGCAACCCGTGCTGCGAATTTACTAGGGTCCAACCGGTCCGTTCGTTGTGCCCGACAGGTCGCTAGGAGAGCCAAACGCGTCCCTTCTGGATATTGCGATATTTTGCCCGGATCGCACCGGCCACGAATTCGTACGTGTTTTCCAGTGACAATATTTTGGTAGGGAAAGTAGGGTTGACTACAGTTGTAGGTGGATGTAGCCTACAACTGTAGGTGGCCGGGAAATGCTGGCTCTTTGGAAGTATCGCATTATTGGGATGGGGGCATCTGGATCTTCGTATGACAGGAGCAAGTAAGCTTCCGGCGCTTTCCGAAGCGCAGTGGGAGATCATGAATCTAATCTGGGATCGAGAGGTCTGCTCGGTCACGGATGCCTGGAAAATATTGAACGAGCGGCGCGGCGTTTCGCGAAATACGGTGCAAACGCTGATCGTCCGCTTAGAAGAAAAAGGGTGGCTCTCTCACCGCGAAGAGGAGACCGGATTTCTCTATTTACCGACCGTCTCCCGTGAAGAATCACAAAAAACGACGGTGCAGCGTTTCATCAAAACGGTCTTCGAGGGATCGTCCGAAGGACTAATGTTGTCGCTGCTGCAAGGTGGCGCATTGTCGAAGGCGGAAGCGGAACGGATTCGTAACTTCATCAAATCGAGCGGCAAGGAGAAGTCGTAATGGACTGGATCGATTACGTCTTGACCGTGATCGCCCAGGTCACGGTGATCAGTACTTTAGTGCTGCTGCTCGCGGCGCTTCAGAGAAATCGCTCGGCGCGGCGACATGCGTTGGGCGTGCTCGGGTTGTTGCTGATTCTGGGAAGCCCCTTGTTCGCCGCACTATTGCCGCCGATGAAATGGTGGCGTTTGGCTTCTTCGGCCGCTTCGTCACCGATAGCGAACTTGGCGGAATTGCCACGGCAATCGGTCAAGTCGCATGCTCCGCCGATCGAGCCGCCGATGATCTATCCGCCGGCCGCAACCAATCCAGAACCACCCGAGCCGGAGAACCGCGGCGAAGCGCCATCGCCGGATCTCGCCGTCGCGCCGTTGGCCCCAACTGTGACTGGCGTCAAGGTGATGGCCGAAACCAGCAACAGAGCATGGGAACAGCGTTTCGCGCGGCTGTTGGGCTGTATCTGGCTGATTGGATCGATCTTTTCGGCGGCGCTGTGGCTACGACAAATACTCCGCTTGCGGTTGCTAACGCGAACTCTGTCGTCCAGCGAAAACCTGGCGCAACTGAGTGCGCACAACGAACATTTTCCCGCGATCGCCCAGGCGGTCCGCCAGGCAATCGGTATCAAAAAATTGCCGCCGATCTTAGTCTCCGATTTGCCTTTACCGTTTGTCCTGGGCGTATGGCGGCCAAAGATCATCTTGCCGCGTGAATTGCTGTCGCCTGGATCGGAAACGCAATTACGTGACGTATTGATTCACGAAGCGGCGCATGTGGCTCGACATGACGCTTGGATCAGCGTTGCGCAGCGCTGGATGACGACCCTTTGGTGGTGGCATCCCGGCGTTCTCGGTTTAAATCAATCGATTTGTCGCTCGCGCGAAGAGGTCTGCGATAACTTTGTGCTGCGCGGCGGCGATGCTACGCAATATGCCCAAACGTTGGTCGATCTGGCCGAAAAGTGCGCCGATTGGGGACGTGTCGTCCCTACGCTCGGAATCTTAGGATTTCGCTGGACGTTGGAGTCCCGGATACATGGATTGTTGAAACCAGGGAGAGACACAATGACAAAATCCCAACGCCCCATATTGGCGGCGACCGTGCTAATAATGATGGCAATATGTGGGCTGATCGGCGGTGTACAGGCAGAGCCAGCGGCGGAAGCGAATCAAGCGGAAGGCAAAGAGCAAGAGAACGCAGTCGTCGCGAACGCGGAGCCAGGACTGCAAAAGGTAACCGTTCGCGGCCGGTGCATCGACGATCGGAAGAATCCGCTGGCCGATACGCAAGTTTTGATTTTGCGTCGTTCGGCCGACTATCGGTCGCAAGCGGTGGTGGGTGAAACTCGCACCAATGCCGAGGGGAAGTTCGAATTGTTGGAAGTCGAGACGGCCATGCCGGAGCGTGGCGATCTGTACGCAGCGGCGGCGAAGGAAACGTTCGCTTCGGTATGTGTGACCTTGGGCGTACCGACTGATAGACTGGTTGAGAAAGATCTGATGTTGTCGTCGAATCCCGGTACCTTGTCAGGCGTGGTGAAGGATTTCAGCGGCCGACCGATACCCGGCGTCACCGTGTATGCCTCGTCTGCGTGCAGACAACCGTTGCCGGGCATTTTCTGCAGTGTGACCGACTCGGCTGGCCGCTATGAGATCAAGGACCTCAAACGCTGGACTCCGGAAAGCACCAGGACCTTTGACGCGAAAACCGGCACGGGTTGGATGCAAGCCTCTTTCGGCTTTGACCTGAAGCATCCCGACTATCCCGATTCGCGTGCTCAATGTTCGGCGATCCCGGCAGTCGTCGACATCACGCTCTATCCGCCGGCGATTGTCGAGGGACAAGTGGTCGACTCTGTCACCAATCAGCCAGCCGCCGGTGTTCCCATCTTCGCTCAAGGGGTTGCCCGTGACGGAACGTTTGAAACAACGACCGACGCCCAAGGGCGATATCGCTTGCGAATGACGGCCGATCACTACAACATTTGGGCCAGCGCCGACGATCGCATCGCGATCGCGGTGAAAGCAATCGAAGCGATCGCAGGTCGCACCACCTCTGACGCAGATATCCCGCTGGTTCGCGGCGGCTATGTCACGGGAACTGTGTTTGATAAAAGCGGCCAACCGGTTAAGCCCCCAGAGGTTTCTCCGCTGCTGGTCGCGCATTATGGACCTGCCAGACCGCAAACAGGCGCCGCGGTCACCAGCACGCCGGTTCGGCCAGATGGCACGTATCGATTGCGAGTCGCGCCTGGGCGAAACTATGTTTACTGTATGAACGGCGCAACGAATGGTGACTACATTGATGTCAACGACGAACAAGAGGTCGTTTTCGATATTCACTTGGGTGTAGAGCGGACGCGTCATCCGGAAAACGCGGATCAACGTTTGGCGCGGCAGCTGCGCAGTGCAGCGGAACTGCTGCAGCCGGGTCAACTTGGCGGCGCCGTGATATTGCCTGATCCCAGGGGGGCGAGCAAACCCAAGGCTGTTGCTAAGACTCGAAATCGTCCTGACACGCCGATTGGCAAACTGCTGGACGAATTGGAGCAGCAGAATAGTGGGCCTGACCGGTTTGATGACCCTTGGGCGAAAACGCTACAAGCAATCGTCGAACTAGGGCCGGAAGCGACGCCGGAGTTGATTGCGGAGTTGGACGCGACCAGCGATGAACAAATGTTGAGTTGCTTAGGATTTTCAATGCGCGCGATCGATGACAAGCGAGCCGTGCCGGCGCTGATTCGGGCGATCCCCAAGCTGCAGCGCAAAAATAATTACTCGGATATGGGAATCCTCGCCAAAGACGCTGAACTGGCGGTCTTCATGCGTAAGCATGACCTCGACAACGACGATCAAAGAAGTCTATACGGATTCGGTCGTCCCGTTCGAGAGATTTACGGAGCGCTGAATCGTTTGACAGGAGAGGAGTTTAATGAGAAAGAGCTCTACCTATTGTGGAGCCATGGCACTCCGCATCAAGAAGCGTTGATGCAGCAATTGTTTGCCCGCAGCGCACAGCAGTGGGCCGCTTGGTGGGAAGCGAATTGGCAGAAATTCGTCGCTGATGAAAGTTATTCGCATGTCGGATTACCGAATCTAACTCCCCGCAATACAAGCATTCCGATTTTAGATCGCTCGGCGCCGCGCAAATTAGGCATGATTTATGACCACGCCGTCATCGCGCCGTATCAAAATAGAGAGTCAAGAACTAGTTTTCTCGATCTCGATACTGGTCGTCGTGCAGCGCTTCCGGAAAAGTGGATGAAGTCCGGGGAACTCGCATCTCAGGGGGAGGAGATCATCCTATGGGCGGCCAGCGAAGGTTTCGATCTGTTGTGTTTTGAGTACGTCTCGCCGGCCGATGACCAATTACACTACGCGTTCCGACCCATTCAGTTGGATGCGTGGGAATTAGACAAGAAACAGTTGGAGCGAGCAGCTGGAAGCGTCGCATTTTCCGAACTGCAGACCGAAGGAAAGCCGGTGCAAGAATTGTTGCTGCACTTTGATAGCGAGCAAAGTAAGTTTGACCCAGAATCGAAGGCGATATTCGCATTCGTGACTTCGGAAGGGACGCCGGGAGTTCTGTTTGTAGGCATCGAAGTACATGATGATACCCTCAAGCGGGGAGAAGCCTGGCGCGCGGATAACGGTCGCAGGCCCATTTGGTTTTGGAAGGGGCGGCGACTTAGCTGGCAACCGCTCGAGTTGCTAGATTAGTCCCCCTCGTCCATCACCACGCTTGAACAAACAGCCCGCACAACTTCAAGATTCAACTTCCCGTTTTTGGCGGCAAACTGTAACAAGCCGTCACAGGCGGGTGACCTTGCTTGCCAGTGGAAGTTGGCGGATTCGTTTTTCGTTACCAGGATGCCGTCCAAGTTATCGGTAAACAGGCCTTCGACTTCCTGACCGGGCTGATCGCTGCGGATGTTCATGCAGTAGAAATGCCACAGCACCTCTTGGTTGGTCATTGACCAGCGAAAGTCGGCGACATCCTTCTGGTAAATCTCGAACCGCAGTCGTGGCCTGGTAAACTTCTCGTCAGTCGGTGAGAACTCGGCTGCTTGTGCTAGGTTTTGTAGATCCTTACTTGGGATCGTTTGGCGTGCGAAAACCAGGACTTGAAGGTCTGCATTCTCAAACAGAAGGGCGCCTGACTTGTCGAATGCCCGCTCAGACAGCTCACAGGGGAGGGCGATTTTTAAACCGCCTGCGGTGCGGTTGCACCATGTACTGGGAATCGTCGCGAGCGGCATGATTTGGGTCGGAGACTCGTACGCATCCCGCAGGTCCATCCGGTACTCAAGGAATTTCCAAACCAGATGAGAACGGAATCGTAACAAGAGCGCAAAGCAGGGAATCAGTGCGATCAAGATGAACAACACAGTTCGGGGGTATCGGTTGCTGCGCTTGACGTCAGGAGTAATTTGTTCCATCGATATTTTCTACAATCAGCAGGTCGATTGACGCTGCTGGCCCGTAGACAGTGTCGTCTGAATGATTCTCGTTACGCAAGCAAATTGCACTCCAAATTCAGGAAATCATTGCGTGGCTCGGTCTAAATCGCTTGGCTGCGGGTTAGATTTCATTCAATTTGAACAACGATCGCGTCGGCCGCTTTGCGACGTTTTAATGGCGTAGCAAGCCATATTCGGCGGCTTGGATCAAGGCACGGATGTAACCGAAGGCGAAGAAGCGGCCGAGCATCGTATAGCCGGGAGCGCCTTCTTCTTCGCCGGTTAGTTGCGGGACATGATCGGGGCGAATGGGGCCTTGGAAGCCGATCTCGTGATAGGCGTGCATTGCCGCGACCATATCGGTTGGGCCGTTGTCATGAAACGTTTCGGTAAAGTCGTCCGCCGTTCCCCGCGAATCGCGGAAATGAACATAGCGGATCCGATCTCCAAGCTTGCGAATCGTGCTGGGGATATCGACTCCCATCACAGCGAACGTCCCCTGACAAAAACAGATACCGTTGCTGGGGCTGGATGAAAGCTCTAGCAATCGCTCAAAGTCAGGCACGCAATTCATGATCCGCGCATGCTTACCAAAGGTTGTCAGCGGCGGATCATCAGGGTGCATTGCCAGTGCGACGCCAGATTGTTCAGCTATCGGCAGCAGTTCGGCCAAGAAACGCTGAAGATTTTCCCACAGTTGCTCTTTGGTAACTGCAGCGGCGGCCTGAGTGCTGGAGATGGCGTGCAACGAAGCGGCTCGATCCGCGTCGGCCAGGCGAAACGAAGTGGTCCACGCGCCTCCACGTTCATGAACTTGGCTTCCGGTTCTGACCCAATCCGAGGCCGGCATAAAGTTGTAGCAGCAGACGCCGATCTTGGCGCTGCCCAGATTGATCAGCAATTGCTTCATCTGAGCCAAATCGTCGTTCCGTTTGGCTGTGCCGAGAATGGCGTTTTGAATCGGCAACTCTCCTTCGATGGCGGCGATTTGCAAACCAAAACGGCACAATCGTGTCTGAATTGCCAAGAGATCGGACAACTGTGGTCCTGGGAAACGGATTGCGACATGGGTAACGCCCAACTGTGCGACACGCGCCAAATTTTTGTCAGACATCGGAGTGACGACGGACGTTAGCTGCATGATTTGTCTCTTATGAACGGGGATTGTCGCGGCTTGAAGTGCAGTGCCTGGGTGCGATGCAAGCGGCGGCTGCGAAGTGTTGAGCTGCTTTCCCGACGAGTCTCGTTTGCATGCTCAAAGGATTTCAACAGGACTGCAGGGACAAGCAGCGGTTGCGGCAGATATCTAAGTTAAATCAAAGTCGGCTGTCTGCTTTCCCGCGCCTTGTTGAATGTCAACTTGCAAGCTTGTTTCGGTGTTATATTTTTTGGGCAGAGGAGCAGAACGCGTCGGCTGCTGATTGTCGAGTTGTTCTAAACTCGCTTCCGCGTTCTCAGAGGTGACGACGATTTCAACCTTGGCGGCGCCAAGAATGACTCCTCCGCGATGTGTCACCTCGTAGTCGCCGTTACGAATCAGTGCGGCCGAAACGGGGCCTTTGCCAACGGGAATAAAGCGAATCTCGCCTGCTTCAATTGCTTTTCCTTGATAGGTGACGCGCCCGGCAACAATCCGTCGGTCGAACTCTGATTCTTGCGTACATCCGCCCGAGCAGAACGCCCCAAAAACTGCGAGCACTGCCAGACAGAAGAGTGGAAATCGCTGGAGCATTTAGAACATCCTCAGGAGGAGAGCGAAGATAAGTGAGATGGGCAGGAGGGGCCCCACGGGAGCTGTTTTCAGAGATTAACATAAAATGAAGCACAAAATCAACTAAAATTTGTACTCATTAATGACTGAGAGGCCCGCGGGTCCTAGACGCTTAGGAGCTTAATGGCGGTCAGGAAATGCATAATTAACCGACAATTTACGCTCATTGAGGTAAAAGTGAGTTCAAAATTCAAGATGGAACCTGGGCTTTTCTCGAATTTATGATCAATATTAAATGAGTTCAAAAAAAGCTTGTTTCTGTACTCATCATGTAGTAGGTTGAGAAGCATGATCACCGAAAAAAGAATCGACAAGCCTGTTTTGATGAACGCGAGCGGCAAGTGCTATTCGGCGCTACGCAAGATGCTGGTGTGTGGGCAGATCCCGATAGGGAGTCGGCTGGCCGAAGTGGAATGGTCGCAGCGCTTGGGAGCACAGAGAGCCGCATTACGTGAAGCGATGGCGCTGCTGGCGCATGACGGACTGTTAACGCGTCGAGCGACGGGCGGATTTTTTGTGCCGACGTTGGAAGAAATTCGGTACGAAGAGTTAATCGATGCGCGAATCGTCCTAGAGCTAGGCGCGATGGACATTTCCTTTGCTCCAGGAGCCCCGCAGAAAAACTTAGCGCCGCTACACAAGATTTGCGACACGATGGAAGACCTGCATCGCTCTGGTTTGACCATGGGGTTTTGCGAGTCAGATTTTCTCTTTCATCAGAAGTTGCTAGAGCTCTCCAGGAACGAGATTTTGGTCAAGCTATTTTCTCACTCGGCGCAGCATATTTATTTTCTCGCGCCAGAGCCGGACGACGTTCGGATGCAGAAGGAGATCAGCGTGATTCAAGAGCACCGCCAGATCCTAGCCGATCTGAGCGACGGGAATATTCAAGCCGCTTCGGATCTGCTGCGACGGCACATCGCGCGCACGAAGGATCTCTTGCGCAGTGCGATCGGCGGCGATCTGCATGACTAAATCAAGCGGCAGAGAATTTTAAGTACAGATCACTACCTTCTCATTTTTCATTTCTAAATTCAGGGGGGATCGCGATGCTTTGTAAAGATCAATCAAAATCTCGGCGCAACGCTTTTACCTTAGTCGAGTTGTTGGTAGTCATTGCGATTATCGGCGTGCTGATTGCGCTGTTATTGCCGGCTGTTCAGCAGGCTCGTGAGGCCGCGCGACGCTTGTCTTGTTCGGCGAATTTCAAACAGGTGGGGCTGGCGTTGCATAACTATCATGACACGCACCTTTCGTTTCCGTTGGGAAGCGGAATTAGCGGTGGTTGCAGCGGCTTTACGGGAACGCACTTCTTTTCGTGGGGCGTTCACACGTTACCCTTTTTGGAGCAAAACGCACGCTACGATGCGGTAAACTTTAACGTGTCGCAGCCAATTCAAACGCAAGCGAACTATGAGCCGGAGACTGCATTGGGGCCGGTTCCGGTCTATTTGTGCGCTTCGAATCCGCAGTCGGACACGATGGTTAATCCAGCCTTCTCCGCGGCAATCGAGTCGATTCCCCGCTCGGATATGGCCGGCGTTGCGGACTCACGCGACTGGCGTTGTCCCGGGGGAGTCCGACCGCGTTCGGATGGCAACGGAATCTTCTACGCGTTATCCAAAACCAAATTCCGAGACATCACCGACGGTACTTCCAACACCTTGTTCGTCGGAGAAGTCACAGGAGATCCCGCCCAGGCGACCGACAGCAGTTCGACCACCTACAACGCGAACTCCTACGCCGTTTACAACACCTTGGATACGTCCTCCGGAATCAACGGCCCCTTTACGGTTCCCGGCGGCGGAACTTTCGCTTGGCGCCCTCAGGGATTCTCCAGCTTTCATCCCGGCGGCGCCCATTTCGCCCTGGCGGACGGATCGGTACGGTTCTTGCCAGAGACGATCGACCAAACGCTGCTGTCCGGGATAACGACCAGATTTGGCGGCGAAGTCTTGGGAGAATTCTAAGACATCTTGTCTCTGCGACCGTTAAAGGGGCAGCGCATTCAAGCGAAGTAGCTTGTGCACGCCTCGCAACAAAAGATGGAATAGGGATCCTTATGGCTGACACGCCGACCGTATTTATTACCGGAGCCGCAGGCGGAATCGGCGCTGCGACCTCGCTGGAGTTCGCAGCGCGTGGATATGACTGCTATCTGCTAGACATCAACTCCGCGGCGTTGGCCAGCACGGTTCGTTCGATCGAAAAATTGGGGCGCTCGGTTGCAACCGCGATCGGCGACCTCAGCGATCTAGACTTTGCTCAACATGCGGTGCACGATTGTGGAGAAAAGTTTGGACGAATCGACGTCTTGGTGAACAATGCGGCTTGGCGTGATGTGATAACCATGAAGTCGATCTCGCGCGAATCGTGGGAGAAGACGATCCGCATCTGTTTGACCGCGCCGGCGTTTCTTGCCCAAGCGGTCGCCCCGCTTATGGAAGCACGCCGGCAAGGGGTGATCGTCAACGTTTCTAGCATTCAATCAAAATTTGCCGCCGGGGTCAGTCCCGCTTACATCGCTGCCAAAGGTGGTCTCGATGCGTTGACCTACGAATTGGCGACGCTGTACGGCCCCGCTGGAGTCCGCGTGCTGGCGATCAACCTGGGGGCGATCGATACCAGTTTGAACGATCAATATGTCGCGCCCGATGGCGATTCGCTTTCGGCAGAGCTTCGTCAAGCAGTAGAGCAGATGATCCCGCTACAGCGCTATGGAACGCCGGCAGAGGTTGCCCGCAGTATCGCTGTGTTGTCTGGGCCAGACTCCGCCTATATCACCGGAACCTGCATTGAAATCGACGGTGGTTGGTTTCATCAATGCTCTCCCTATTCGTTCAAACGGCGTCAGTTTCCTGAAGACTATTCGACGCTTGTTTAACCGTCTCGGCGGCAGCCGACTTGATAAGGAGCTGCGTGCGAAATCCCTCCCTCCTTAAAAACAACTTTGAAACCTCAAAGCTGCTAGAGAGATTTATCATGAAACTGTTGTTGATAATCGCCGTTGTGATCGGACTTGCAGCATGGAATCCCGGTCTCCCTGCTTCGATCCAAGCGGCGGAAACGATCGAGAACATCCATCTGGTCGTCAAACCAAAGACGCCCCGTGGGTATCGAGCCATTAATGGAGACATAGTTCAGCGGAAAGATGGCACGCTGTTATTTTGCTATACCGAATATGGCGCCGAGGGGGGCATCGTCGCGAAGAGTTCAACCGATCAAGGGCGCACCTGGACCGAGGCGAAGATTTTAGTCCCGCAACCGGCGTCGCCTGATCCCGGCAAATACAAGCACCCTAGTTTTCTGCGTCTGACCAACGGCGATCTGCTGCTGGCTTATAACTATACGACGCACCCGACCAAGCCCTATTATGCGGTGACGCTCTATCGGCGCAGCACCGACGATGGAGCGACATGGGGCGCGCAATTTCCGTTGACGCCCTATTCCGGCTATACGCTGATTCACAACGATAAGCTGCTTACGCTGGAAGATGGCCGGATTATCGCCGTCGCCGCCAACAAAAAGTATCTCCCTAGCTCAAGCGATCATAACGGGTACGTCGGTCTCACCTTCTACTCGGATGATCAGGGGTATAGTTGGTATCCCAGCAAAAACGATGTAGACCTGTACGCGTCGGCCAAAATCGAAGTTCAAGAGGCGGATGCGGTCGAACTGCGCGATGGACGACTGATGATGTTCGCCCGAACCTACAGCGGACATCCCGTCAAAGCCTATTCAAGCGATCGCGGCGAAACGTGGTCGAAAGGCGAAATAATCCCGGCGATAAAAATGCCGTACGCGGGGCTGCCGACCGTCCGGCGGATTCCTTCCACAGGCGACTTGCTGTTTGTCTGGAACGGTGAACGCTCAGCGCTAAAATCCAATCCCGAACTGGCGGTTCGCTCGGCGCTGACGACGGCGATCTCTCAGGATGAAGGCGAGACATTCATTCATCAGCGGAACATCGTGCAAGATCCCGAAAACGATTTTGGTTATCAATGCGTTGAATTTTTGAAGGACGACGTGGCCTTGATCGCTTACCACGCCAACGATGGAGTGCACTTGGCTCGGATCGACGTCGATTGGTTTTACGGCAAATAAAATCCCCACGGCCAGCGATTCCGTTCTCGTTAAGACATACCTGCTGCCAGGCTCACATTTCATTTCCATTGTCAGGGTTCGCATGCAAGCTACGAAGTTCATCACCGCTCTCTGTACTCCGCTTGCCGAAGAAGAGGCGATCGACGTTGCCGGCCTCGAAACGCATATCGAAGATCAACTGGACAACGGTATCGACAGCTTGCTAATCGCCGGCACCATGGGTTTCATGCAAGTGTTGTCGATGGAATCGTACATGCAGTTGGTTGTAGAAAGTGTTCGCATCGGCGGCGACCGGGCCGAACTATTGGTTGGCGTCGGGGATACCGGAGTCTCGACCACTTTGGCGCGAATCCGTGCGGTCGAGAATCTGCCAATCGACGGGCTCGTAATTCTTAGTCCCTATTTTCTGAAGTACACCCAGGCGGAGCTAGTCGACTATTTTACAGATTTGGCCGATGCCAGCAAAAAGCCGCTCTTCCTGTACGATCTTCCGCGCCTGACCGGGACGAAGTTAGAGATCAGCACGGTGCTGACTTTGAGCGAACACCCGAATATTCACGGCATTAAATGTTCGGATAACTTTGCGCTGAGCCGCCCATTGCTAGAGCAGCAATCGGATCAGTTCCGCGTGATCATCGCCCAACCAACAATCTTGGATGTCTTGCTAAAAGCAGGCGTTCGCGAGCATTTGGACGGCGTGTTTGGGTTTGCGCCGCATTGGATTCGTGATCTGCAAACCGCCCTGGGTAAAGAAGATTGGTTTGCTGTTACGCAGATTCAGAATCAATTCAATGATCTGCTTGCGGCGATGCAATCGATGGATGCCTCGATCTTTTCTACGACTTCTGAGTTGCTCAATCTACGCGGAATTTCCGGCAGAATGGCGCCCAAGCCGCTGCGACTGCTTTCGCCAGCCCAACAAGAACAATTTCGCAGCTTTCCGATTGTGCAACAGGCGATCTCTCGCGAAGCCTTTGCTGGATAGCCTACTCGCGGCATCCCAACAGCCAATCGACACGATAAATCGACATGACAATTCTGCCCGCTCCTCATCCATCTATCCTGCTTGGTGAACTGATGAAGTATCGCGAAATTCTTTGCCGTAACGCTTTCCGCAGCGGGGTTAGACTTGCTTGCGTGGGAATATTATTCGTCGCTTCCGCAGTTGAAGGGCGCGAACCATCGGCTGAGAAAGATCCTGAACAACGCAGTCTTGAGGTCTTACAAAGCGGGCTTCAGTCACTGGATCTCGCCACCTCGCTAAGCGCTGCCGAAGGGTTGACCGCGGCTGGGAAGGCAAACGAAGTGATTGCCGCGTTGGAGCCGAGGCTAGAGCAGGTGAAAGAGGGCCGTCAGAAATGCGAGTTGGCCCGCGAATTAGTGCGGGCCGGCCAGCGCTCGTATCTCGCGATTTTGGTGCAGGCATTACAAGACGGCGTTGATATCGAAACGCAGACGACCGCCTGCGAAGCGCTCTTTCAGCTTCACGAAATCGGGGATGGGCGACTATTGCGAACACGCTACGAACAACTGCAAGTTATCAACGCGCAAACTATCTGGGCGGCCGCAGCTTTGGCGCAATGGGGCAATCCTCAAGCGGCGGTCAAACTGCGCGAGGTCGTTATGCATGCCAACTGGCGACATGCTCGATGTGCCGCGTGGGCCCTCGCGAAACTGGGAGATGAGGGAGACGTATCGCTGCTAAAGTTACGGCAAAAAGAGGCGCGCGAGGTACATGATCGAATGGCGTTTGACGCCGCTCTGGCGCTACTGGGAGACAAGGCCGCGCAAAACGCATTGCCCAAGTACCTGCAAGATTCTGATCCGCAGGTGCGTCATGATGCGATTAAACTCCTTGGCGAATCTGGAATGGTCGCCGCCGAGTCTTTACTAGTGGGATTGCTTGATCAACCTGACCAAATCAACTCGATTCTAGCAGCGCAGGCGATCCTGAAGCTTTCGCATCCTGTCGACCCTGCAATCACTGAAGAGGGGGCGAGTTTTACTCATGATGTCTTTCCGGCGACCCCTACGTTTCCGCGAAACAGTGAAGGCTCGGTCATTGCGCTCGAAGATGACGCATTGCTATATGCCGTCACTCAATTTAGCAAGACTTCGGACCATGCCGACGCGCAGATCGTCGCGCGGCGATCGTCTGATGGCGGCCAGACCTGGGGTGAGAAGGAAGTGTTGCAAGGGAATACGGGTGGTCTGAATGTGATGTCTGTTACGCTTCGCTATCTTGCGCCGCCAACAGAGCTGCAGCGCCCCATCGGCATGTTCTTTCTCAATAAAAACTCCTACAGCGACATTCGCGTTACGCTACGCATCTCAAATGACGATTGCCGTACGTTTGGTGAACCGATTCGCGTTTCGCCGCATTTGGGGTATCACATCCTCAACAACGATCGGGTCACGCGTCTATCGACAGGACGGTTAATTGTTCCGCTGGCTTCGACTTCCGATGTGCAGAAGGTCAATCATTTTGTTTGCCAATGCTGCATCTCAGATGATGGTGGAAAGACCTGGCGACTTGGCGAAGAAAGCGTCGACTATCCCAAGCGAGGAGCGATGGAGCCCGAAGTTGTTGAGATCGATGGCAATCAGGTGATGATGATCTTTCGTAATCAGCTAGGGCATATTGCTCAAGCGACCTCGCAAGATGGAGCCGAAACTTGGAGCGAACCGCAATCACTCGGAGTACCGGGACCGGAAGCGCCGGCGACGATTCGGAGAATTCCTTCGACCGGCGATCTGTTGCTGATCTGGAATAACAACGTAGAAAAAGGGCACCATCACGGCGGAGCACGCAATCCGCTGACGCTCGCGATAAGTTCTGATGAAGGGAAGACCTGGCGTCTGCACCGCAATGTCGAAACAGAGAAAGGGCTTGAATACGCCTATACCAGCGTCTTGTTTTGGAAGGGACGCTTGTTGATGACGTACTATGTCGGCGGGGCGGGCAAGATCTCTTCGCGATTTCGCTCGATTCCGATTCATGATCTCTATCGAGAACCGTTAAGTTCTCGATAGTTTGTCCTGCGGTAGACTGCTTGCTAAAGCTCTCCGGTGATAATCGATCACCGTTTGATCTGGCACAGAAAAAGGTATCGCTTATGTGACCGCGTATGTCGGCCCCAATTGCCAAAATTGCAGGGCAGAAGGTGAAGACCGCGGATCTCAAAGGGGGAAACGGCTCAAATCTGTTGGTTTTGGTACACAAGTTGCCCTCAGCCAGCAGATACAATCTGTTTCTTGCTACGAACCTGCAGGAGCCCTCCGCGATGAGTATCGCCGTCGACAATCGCCCCGAAGCATTAATTCCACACTTTCTGGATGTTCGTCAGCGTTCAGAGCGGATTTGTTCGCCGCTGCAGATCGAAGATTTTGTAGTGCAGTCGATGGAGGATGCGAGCCCTCTGAAGTGGCATCTAGCGCATACGACTTGGTTTTTTGAAACGTTTGTGCTGAAGTCTTCCATTCACAATTATGTTTCGCCTTGGCCGCAGTTTGAGTACCTGTTTAATTCGTACTACAACACCGTAGGTCGACCCTTTCCGCGCGCACAGCGCGGGCTATTGTCGCGGCCGACAGTTGATCAGGTGATGCAGTATCGGCAGTATGTAGATGAGCGGTTGGCCGAAATTTCGACTTCCTTGGATCTGGCGCAACTTGCCGTGGTTGAGCTGGGCGTGCAGCATGAGCAGCAGCATCAAGAGTTGATGCTGACCGATCTAAAGCATGCGCTCGCTTGCAATCCGCTTGACCCGGTTTATGTCGAGCAAGCCGAGCTCGGCGAGGCTCGCGCGCCAGAGTTACGCTGGATTTCGTACGAAGGAGGAATCCGCCAAATCGGTTGTGGCGGCACTCAATTTTGTTACGACAACGAGCAGCCGGTTCATCAGGTATTGCTTGAACCGTATGCGCTTGCCTCCCGCTTGGTTACCAGCGGCGAGTATTTGGATTTCATCGACGCCGGGGGTTATGACGATCCGCAGTGGTGGCTGTCGGAAGGTTGGAACTTTGTGCAAAGTGAGCAGCTGGTTGCTCCGCTTTACTGGCGAAAAGCCGGTAAGCAATGGATGCAAATGACCTTGGGTGGTTTAAAGCCGATCGCTTCTGCGCAGCCGGTGCATCACGTCAGTTATTATGAAGCCGATGCGTTTGCTCGTTGGTCAGGACATCGTTTGCCGACAGAGCAAGAGTGGGAGGTAGCTGCCCTGATGACGCTGACGGAGGATGATTCAAATCAAGGCGTTTTTCTTGAACATGAAGAATTTCGCCCGTTGCCGGCGTCCCACGATCGCACTGATCCGATGCAGCAAATGTTCGGCGATGTGTGGGAGTGGACGGCAAGTCCTTACGTCGCCTACCCACGTTATCGGCCCACAGCTGGTGCGCTCGGCGAGTACAACGGCAAGTTCATGTGCAATCAATTTGTGCTGCGAGGAGGATCGTGCGTGACGCCGCAGTCGCACATTCGTGCGACCTATCGCAATTTTTTTGGTCCGGCGAAACGCTGGCAATTTAGCGGAATTCGGTTGGCGAAATCGATATAGAGAGATCGTCACAACCTCGCTGGCGCTTCTTGAAGTTGCGCCATTTGGCAGGAACGTAAGCAATAGAACGCAGATACCACCGGATAAATCACGGAATTACAGGGTAAGAAAGAAAGAGCTACGAGGCGTTAAGCTTTCCCTTCTCGATTGCCGTGAAAGTTTTGCCGAATCGGACAACCTTTCAGTCTCAACGCTTCTTTCTTACCGTGTTTTCCGTCTCTCTTTCTGTGGCATCCGTGTTCCATTCTTCATGAATTGCCAAAAATCGCTACTTCAAAACAGGCGAAGACCCTTTGTCTGAATCACGCCTTAACAACGCGTAGCAGCATGACGGCAAAATATTCTTGCTCATCGGTCCACGTCTGTTCGACGGCAAAACCGGCTGCGGCGGCTAGTTCGGTGAATTGGGGGATCGAATACTTATGGGAGTACTCGGTCAATATTCTTTCACCGGCGGCGAAGTGAAATTGATGTTCGCCGACTGTCACGGTTTGATCAGCCTGACTCTCGAGATAGATTTCGACGCGACTCGCTTCGGGATTGAAGATCGCCACGTGACGGAACCGCGACAGTTCAAAGTTGGCGTCCAGCTCTTGGTTGATGCGGCGAAGTAAATTGAGGTTGAACTCTGCGGTTACCTGTTGGGGATCGTCATAGGCGTTTAGGAGCACTTCTTCGGACTTGGCCAGATCAACTCCGATTAGCAACTCGCCGCCGAGTCGGCAGGTAGTCGCGATCGCTCGCAGCAACTTGACCGCTTGAGATGGCTCAAAATTTCCGATGGTTGAGCCGGGGAAATAAGCGGCGACAAATTCACGAGGAAAACTTTCCGGCAAGCAGATTGGCTGCGTAAAATCTGCAGAAAGCGGAGTGACACTCAAGTGCGAGTATTCTCTTCTTAATCCAACTGCAGTTTCATAAAGATGATCACTGCTGATATCGACCGGGGCATAGACCGCCAGACGATCTAGCTGGTCGAGCAACAACCGCGTTTTCACACTGCTGCCGCTGCCGAGTTCGACCAAGGTTTCGACGTGTGAAAGTTCCGCCGCCATTTCTACTGCGAACCGCTCCATGATCTGTAGCTCGGTTCGCGTGACGTAATACTCGTCCAGTTCGCAAATTTGATCGAATATTTGGGAGCCGCGTTGATCGTAAAAGTATTTACAGGGAAGCGATTTAGTAATGCCGGAGAGGCCCGCTGAAACTTCTTGATAAAAACGTTCCGACGCGACTTCTTGTAGCGGGGCAAGCATGTCCATAAGAGAGAAAATCCTGGGGGGAGCGAGATGGTTTTCTCATCTATTCAGCACATCGTATGCCGAGCTTCGCTACGATCCGAAAAACGGGATTAAACCATTCCGCACAACATCATCCGTGACAGCAAGCAGCAATTGCTGTTCTGGAACCTGAATCGAAATCAAAGTACGGCTTGTCTCAGGGAATGGCTGCGGGCGCGTGGGGCAATATTTTGCGAGTGCGGCAGATCCTGCCCCAAAACCCTCTCTAGAACCGATCCAAGGGGAAATGCAAATGAGATTCAGCCAGATCGTACGTGGGGACCCATTTTAAAAGGCTTTCCACTTCCCCGTGAACTCGATTAGGGAAAGCATTTCTACGTAATATCTAATTGATTGGGGGGAGAAACTAGTTTAGGCTGTAAGTTTGCTGATTTACCATCTCCTGCCCGAAGTTTCTCACCTCTTGCACCTAAATCTCTACGATCCGGAGGATACGCACCTCATGTCTCCAGAGTCCAACCCACAACCCGCCGATCAAACCAGCGACGCTTCAAAGTCGTCCCGGCGCAACTTTATCAAGACTGGTTCGTCCTTGTTGATCGCCGGCGGCGCAATGGCTGGCTCACTGAGCATGGCCCGAGCGGCGCATGTCTTCGGCAGCGACGTCATTAAAATTGGTCTAGTCGGCTGCGGCGGACGCGGCACCGGCGCCGCGACCCAAGCGATGAATACGGAAGGCCCAACCAAGCTGATCGCGATGGGCGACGCATTCCCCGATCGTCTGCAATCTTGTCTGCGCGGCGTCACCTCGCGACATGCGGACAAAGTCGATGTGCCGCAAGAACGTCAATTTGTCGGCTTCGACGCTTACAAGAAGGTGCTGGAACAAGACATCGACTTGGTGATCCTGGCGACCCCACCCGGTTTCCGCCCGCTTCATTTTGAATCGGCTGTAAACGCTGGTAAGCACGTCTTTATGGAGAAACCGGTTGCGACCGATGCTCCCGGCATTCGCCGCGTGTTGGCCGCCAACGAAATCGCCAAACAAAAGAATTTGGCGGTCGCCGTGGGTTTACAACGCCACCATGAGCCGCGCTACATCGAAACAATCAAACGGCTGCATGACGGCGCGATCGGCGAGATCATTTTCGCTCGCGCATATTGGAACAACGACGGCGTGTGGATGAACACCCGCGACTCCAAGCAGACCGAGTTGGAATACCAGATGCGAAACTGGTACTACTTTAACTGGCTTTGCGGAGATCATATCGTCGAGCAGCACATCCACAATTTGGACGTGATCAACTGGTTGATGCAGGGCTATCCGACCATGGCCGAAGGGATGGGCGGGCGTGAAGTTCGCGTGGGCAAAGACAGCGGTCAGATCTTCGATCACCATATGATCGAGTTCACCTATGGTGAAGGAACGAAACTGATGAGCTGCTGCCGTCATATTCCGAAAACGTGGAATAGCGTTTCGGAACATGCCCACGGCACCAAAGGTTACGCCGATCTCAGCGGCGCCAAGATCTTTAAGCCGAACGGCGAAGTTGCTTGGGCTTATGGTAACGGCGGCGGCAACGGTCACCAAGAAGAGCATCATGACCTGTTCGCACAACTCCGTCGGGGCGAAATCCCGAACGAAGCCGAGTTTGGCGCGATGAGCACGATGACCGCGATCTTTGGTCGAATGGCCACCTATTCGGGTCGCAACATCAGCTGGGACGAAGCGTTCAACTCCGACGTGGCCCTGGCCGACTTCGACAAGCTGACCTCGATGGAAAACGAAGCGCCGGTTCAGCAAAATCCCGAAGGGAAGCCGACCCGCGTCGACGGTTCGCCGTATCCGACCCCGATTCCGGGCAAGACGGTCAAAATCTAGGTCGCAAATCGACACCTGATAAAAGACAAAAAGGGGGGCGTTCTCTGGGACGCGCCCCTTTTTTTATAAAGGTCGCCGTAAGAAGTTTCGGTGAAGAGGCTTCTCAATCTCGCAGGTTGCGATTAGCTTACGAGATTACGCCCGATTCAAGAGGACGCGCCTGGTCGATGTCAACATCGATGACGTCTCCATTTACTACCGTCGCACGAAGGCCTGTTCAGGAATGCTGCAATCTCGAATCGGCTGGGTTCTGTTCTCTTGGCTGGGGCTGATCATATTCCTGTTTACAACCGGGGCGATCGCTCTCTTTTTGCTCGACGGTCTCGAGCGATCCCGGCTGCGACAGCTTGAATCTCTGCAGACTTCGGCGCAGTTCTTTCGCCGTGAGCTGGCCGCGATCGGCTTGTCGCTTGATCCGCCTGCGCTGGATCAGCTGGTCCAGGCGCAAGCAGAAGACTCAGGACTTTACGTGACCGTCGCCGACGAAGATGGCAAAGTGTTGATCGACTCGCGACTCGATGCAGCTCGCATGGAGAATGTCCTCCGCTTGCCAGAATTTAAAGCGGCGAAAGAGAACGGGATAGGCGAATCGGCGACCGACTCGCAGTTGCCGGGAGAGCCGTTCCATTTTGTTGTCTTGCCGCTGGAAGAAGAGGGGAAGCTGGTTGGCTATGTCCGTGTCGGTCAGGATATTGGGGCCGGCGGCTGGCCTGCTTCCTACCGGATGGTGATTGGATTGCTGGTGCTGGGGATCCTTCTATTGATCGGCGCCTATTTTATCTCGCGTCGATTTGAAGAGCGAATTATTGCGCCGGTTCAGCAATTAACGCGCGCTTGTGCAGGCGTAGAAAAGGGAGACTATACCGGACATGTCTGGGCCGCTGCGGAAGACGAACTGGGGGAAACTGCGCGGCAGTTCTCGCGCATGCAAGCTGCGATCGACCTGCGAGTCGATCAGCTAACGGCTGAATCAAATCGATTAAAGACGGTGCTGGGAAGTATGGTCGAAGGAGTGATCGCCGTCGACGCCCAGCAACGCGTGCTGCTGGCCAACGGGGCGGTACGCAAATTGTTGGCGATTCGCGCGGACGACGTGGTCGGACGGCCGTTGTTAGAACTAACGCGCAATCGTTCTTTGGATGAGTCGTTTCGCGCGGCGCTGGCTAGTGACGAGCCTTATCGTAACGAGTTTGATGTTTCGACGACTCCCCGGCGCACGCTCAGTCTGCAGGCGAATCGCTTACCAGGCGATCCTTGTCCCGGCGTCGTGATGGTGCTGCATGACGTGACTGAATTGCGGCGGTTAGAAAATATGCGGCGTGAGTTTGTGTCGAGCGTTTCTCACGAGCTGAAGACGCCGCTATCGGCAGTTCGCGCCTATACTGAGACCTTACAGCTGGGCGCCATTGAAGATGTCGAGAATCGGGGCTATTTTCTCGCGCAAATTATGGACTCAGCCGATCGGCTGCACGAACTGATCCAAGATATGCTGCAATTGGCGCGGATCGAATCACGCGAAGAAGCGTTCGACATTACCGAAGTGCCGATTGCCGGCGTTATTCAGAAGTGTCTGCAAGTGCAGCGCGATGTCGCAACGGCGCGGCGGATCGCGCTGCGGATACATCCTCCGGAAGAATCGATCTCAGTACTGGGGGACGAAGAAGGAGTTCGCACGATTTTGGGTAACTTGATCGACAATGCGATGAAGTATTCGCCGGAAGGGGGGTCGGTGGATGTCGCCTGGGCGGTGGAAGGGACGCATGTCGCGATCACGGTCAAAGATACGGGAATCGGCATCCCGCAGGCGGCGCTGGAGCGGATTTTTGAGCGTTTCTATCGGGTTGATAAGGCCCGCTCACGCGAGATGGGGGGGACCGGACTGGGACTTTCGATCGTCAAACATACCGCTCAAGCGATGAACGGCGGGGTGACCGTCGAAAGCCAGGTGGGGGAAGGAAGCACGTTTACGGTGCGGCTTCCACGGGGATGATTTTTACAAATTAACGAAGTCGCTCACCTAGTGTTAACATGATGTTAACAATCGGCGACTACAGTCTACCTCATCAGGAGATTTCCTCCTCGGCTTCGTAGCCGCTCCCCCCGTTTGGAACAACGCCCGATGAGCCGCCATCTGCAACGCGACCTTGATTCTCTGCATCGAGAGATTCTGTCGCTGTCAGGTCTGGTGGAAGAGATGATCGAGAAGTCGATCAAGTCTCTGTTCGACCGCAGTTTCCTTTTGGCCGAAGAAGTGATCGCAGTGGACGAGCTGACCGACCAAAAGGAAGTAGTGATCGAGGAAGAGTGTCTCAAGATGCTGGCGCTGCACCAGCCGGTTGCTGTTGACCTGCGGCGGATAGCGACGGTCATGAAAGTAAACAATGATTTAGAGCGGATCGGGGACCTCGCGGTCAACATTGCTGAGCGCGCCAAATGCTTGGTCCAATATCCAAGCTTTGAGATTCCAAGTCGAATGGAGCGGATGGTCCACATCACGCGGCAGATGGTCGCCGGAGCGTTAGACGCTTTTGTCGGTCTTGATAGTCAAGCTGCGATGAACGTCCGTCACTTGGACGATGACGTCGACATGCTCAATCGCGAAATCATTCTCGAACTGCAAGCTCGGATGAAGAACTCGGTCGCCGAGATTGAGCCCGGCTTGCATTGTTTTTCGGCCAGTCGCCATATCGAGCGAATCGCTGACCATGCAACCAATATCGCCGAAGATGTCATTTACATGATTGAAGGCGAAATCATCCGGCACCAGCCGGGATTATCAAGCTAGTTGGACTATCAAGTTAGTTGCTGTCGAGTTCGTTACCTACTACCTTTTTATGCAATCTACGCTGGGGATCGCTTACTGATGGCCCGTTTGAAAGTTCTCATCGTCGAAGATGACCGTTCGCTCGCCGACGTCTTGGCGTACAACGTGCGTCAGGCCGGTTACGAGGTGATCGCAGCGTACGACGGTCAAGACGGACTTACCCAAGCCCAGATCAAAACTCCCGATCTGATCATTCTCGACCTGATGCTGCCGGTGATTGATGGTCACGAAGTGTGCCGTCGGATTCGAGCAGATGCGTCGACCAAAGACATCATGATTTTGATGCTAACCGCCAAGTCGGAAGAGTCCGATCAACTGATCGGATTCTCGCTGGGGGCCGACGATTACGTCACCAAGCCGTTCAGTGTTAAAGTGCTGCTAGAACGAATCAAAGCCCTTGTTCGACGCAAGCGTGGCGCCGATAACTCGCTGGATGACGTGGTCGCTTCGCAAGGAATTACGATTGATCGTCGACGACATCGCGCGACCGCCAGCGGTCGCCCGCTGCAATTGACTCGCAGTGAATTTCGCTTGTTAGAGACGCTCACACGCCAGCCAGGACGCGTATTTGAACGCTCAGAGTTGATCGACGCAGCTTTGGGGGAAGACACCGTCGTAATGGAACGCACGATCGACGTCCATATTCGGGCACTCCGCCGCAAAATGGCCGACGAAGCCGAATTAATCGAAACCGTGCGCGGCGTCGGTTACCGGTTCCGTGACCCCGGCGCCGTTACCGACACCACCGATGATGCCGACGTGGATCCAATCATCCAGCACTAGAGTTGCAGACGGCTCGGCTCTGCTCTCGAAGGCTGGAGAAGAGCCGTCGCTTCCGAAAATATAAAACGCCACAAGCAATTAGGCTGACTCGTCGCTGCCGCGACTGTCGCCTAGCTGCGATGACGCCGGAACAGCAATCCGTGTCCATTTTCTTGCCCCTGCGGGCCCTCCCCGCGGTTGAGCAAAAAGCAAGGATTCTCTAGAATCGCTCGGTTCAGCCACGCTATGGAGAATTGATAGATATGGAACGTTCGCTCATTCTACTGAAACCTGACTGTGTTCAGCGCCGTCTGATCGGCCGGATCATCAGCCGCTTTGAAGACAAAGGGCTGAACATCGTCGGCATGAAACTGATGCAAATCACGCCCGAACTGGCGAAACAGCATTACGCCGAGCATGTCACCAAGCCGTTTTATCCCGGCCTGGAATCATTTATCACCGCGTCGCCGGTTGTCGCGATGGTGCTGGAAGGCTTAGAAGCGATTCGCGTGATTCGCGATATTCTGGGTGCGACCAGTGGTTTGAAAGCTGCCGCCGGCACGATCCGCGGCGATTACAGCAGCAGCCGCCAGATGAATCTGGTTCATGCGTCCGACGGCCCCGAAGCGGCTGCCCGGGAGATCAAGCTCTACTTCACCGAGTCCGAACTGTGTGACTGCACGCCGAGTCTGACTCCTTGGCTACGAGCCGACGACGAATAGTCGCGACCTTTGCCTAGAAACACTCTTTGTTGAAGACGGCCTGCTGTTGCTGGGCGTTAAACTAGGGGGGACAGTTCCAATTTTTGACTCAAAAATTGGAACTGTCCCCCTTTTTTTCGATCCCACAGATTCTCTTAGAAAATTCGTGCGCTATGCAACCTTTGCCTAACCGGGCCGAGTAAGTCTATAGTGAACGCCTGAAATCTTGTTGTTTCGATCAATTGCTACGAAGCACGATTTCACCCTGCCGTCAAAATGGAGTGAGGATTTTGAAAACGGATCGATTCGCAGTCGTCAGCTTGGTTTTGTCGTTGCTCTCGCTAGCAAGTCTGCCAGCCGCCGCAAAGGAGTCACAGCAGCCCCTGGCTGAGAACATCACGCTGTTGGACGCGACCGGAGAGATTCATCCGCTAGCGGCCGCTTCGGCCAAAAAGGCCCGGGTGTTTGTCTTTGTGACCGGCGAATGCCCGATCTCACGCGGCTACTTTCCGTTGCTTGGCCGATTGGACAAAGAGTGGAATACACCGGAGAGTGAAGTTTCGCTCCGAGTCGTCTGGGCCGATGTAACGGACACGCCGGCTAAGATCCGCGAGTTCGCCAAAGAGTTTGCGATTGAAATGCCGATCCTGGTCGATCGTGATGGCCAGCTTGGTCAGCGGTTTCAAACCAAATTTGTCCCCGAAGCGTTTGTGCTAAACGAAGCTGGCCAATTGGTGTATCGCGGGCGAATCGATGACATGTATCGCGAGATCGGCCGCAAACGACCCGCTGCGACTGAAAATACACTGGCCGACGCCGTAGCCGCCGTTGTCACCGGTCAGCCGGTCAAAGAGGCCGAAACCGCCGCCGTCGGCTGTTTTTATGAATCGTTCGCGCCGCTTAAAGAGGAAGCCGGCGAGGTCACCTATACCCGCGACGTCGCGCCGATCTTGTACGCCAACTGCGTTACGTGTCATCGTGACGGCGAAGTCGGCCCCTTTCCGTTGGTCAGCTATGAAGACGCGGCGAAGCGCGCCCGGCAGATCGCCCGGGTTTGCGAATCGCGATTGATGCCTCCCTGGAAAGTGGCCGAGCGGCATGGTGAGTTTGAAGGGCAGCGCACCTTGACCGATAAGCAGATTGCCGTTCTGCAAGCTTGGGCCGCAACCGATCGCCCGCAGGGGGATCTTGCTGACATGCCGCAACTGCCAAAATTTCCGGAAGGTTGGTACTTGGGTGAGCCCGACTTGATTGTGGAAATGCCGGCCGAGTTTGAAGTGCCGGCGGATGGTCACGACCTGTATCAAAACTTTGTGATCCCGATTGACATTCCCGAGGACAAGTACGTTGCGACGGTCGAGTTCAAGCCGGGGACTCCCAGCGTCGTCCATCACTCGCTGCTCTACCTAGACAGCAATGGCGCGGCTCGCAAGCTAGACGAAAAAACGCCGGAGCCCGGCTACGGCACTTTTGGCGGACCCGGCTTTTTGCCGACCGGCAGCATCGGCGGTTGGTCGCCAGGCAAGACGCCTCGCAAGCTGCCTGAAGGCTTGGGGCGTTTGCTCGGCAAAGGCTCGGATCTGGTGATGCAGATCCACTACCATCCCAGCGGCAAGGTCGAAAAAGATCGCTCGAAGGTAGGCATCTACTTTGTCGACAAGCCCAAGCAAGAAGCGTTCGCTTTGTGGACCTCTTCGTTTTTGCATGACATCAAGCCAGGCGAAAGTGATTATCGCTTAAAGGCGTCTTACACGTTGACCGAAGACGTGACAATGCTCAGCATGATCCCGCACATGCACTTGTTGGGACAAACGATGGACGTAGTCGCCCAACTCCCTGACGGCACAACCCGCGATTTAATCCATGTGCCAAAATGGGACTTCAATTGGCAAGACGAGTATGTCTACGCCGAGCCCTTCTTTTTGCCAAAGGGAACCAAGATTGTCTCCGAAGCGACCTACGATAACTCGGAAGCGAATCCATCCAATCCCAGTTCTCCGCCGCAGCGCGTGACTTGGGGAGAAGAGACCAACGACGAGATGCTTTACTGCTTCTTCTTGGTCACCACCGAAAAAGACGCATCGATCCAGCCGATGGTGATCGATCGCCTAACGCGCGAAGGAATCGATCGCGCGGCGGCGCGCTTGCGTTTGAAGATGGGTCTGCGAAACTAAGTGTGATCAGTTCCCGGGTTTTGCCCTCACGAGAGAATCCCATCATGCTGCGCACCTATTCTCTGTTATCGTTGGTTTTGTTGGCAGGGCTGCTAATCGCAGATGCGAAAGCCGCTGCTCCCAAGATCGAGAAGGATGTCGTCTACGGAACTGTCGGCGATCTAAAGCTCCTAGCCGATGTCTACTCACCGGCGGAAGAATCCAAGACTCCGCGGCCGGTCGTGTTGATGATCCATGGCGGCGGTTGGCGCGGCGGCAACAAAAGCTCAGGCGTCCAGGGTGCACTCGGCACTGCGTTGGCGGGTCGCGGATACGTCGCGGTCAGCATCAACTATCGCTTGGTGAAAGATGGCGCCAATGGCAATTTGGAGAACCAATGGCCCGCGGCGATCAACGATTGCCGTCAGGCAGTCCGCTGGATTCGCGAAAACGCCAAGCAGCTAAACATCGATCCTACCAAAATCGGCGCCGTCGGCGACTCGGCCGGCGGGCATCTCGTTTCGTTGCTAGGGACTACCGATGCGGCTAAGCCAGGCGAAACATCAACCCGCGTGCAAGCGGTCGTCAACATCTACGGCCCCGGCGACCTGACCAAAGATTTCTCGAAGTACGAAATCAAAGCCGGTCCCGCCGTCCAGGAAATGATCGACAACTTTTTGGGCAAAGGAAACCAAGGAAACCAGATCGCAGCTTCCCCCACGCTGCATGTCGATGACCAGAGCGCCAGTTTTCTGATCCTGCAAGGCGGCAAAGATCAACTCGTCCCTCCGCTGCAAACCAAAGCGCTGCACGACGCACTCCGATTGTCAGGTCGCACCTCTGAATATGTTCTCTACGAAAACGACGGCCACGGCTTTGGTCCAGCGACCGCACTGCAGGCGATGGTGAAAGCGGTGACCTTTTTTGATCGAGAGTTGAAAGGGGAGACGGCGGAGAAGTAGGAGTAGGCCGAACTTTGGGGGGCGTCTAGGAGCACGTATCAGAATAGATTTCGGGACTGAGCCTAGCGCCGGCATGACTAGCTTGGCTTCTATTGGCCGGGCTCTTGACTAGCTTTCTATATTCGGGCAACTAGTCGGTTGCAATTGGTCGACGCCAGCAGAGAGTGCTTGTCATTGGCCAATGACGAATGTCTAAGCTGGCAGTAAGCTGCGGGGGACATCGAAACATTATTTGGCGTTCAATCGATGAGTATCGTGAGCTAGGCGTGCTCTATTTTCATCGCGGGTTGCAAATCGCTCGGCTGCACCCAACTTCCAGAACCTCTAAAATTCTTTCTTGCCGAGGTGTACCAAATAAGGTACTATTGGGATGGCGAAGTCAAATAGGCCGATAAAACAGATTGAAGCGAGATTTTATCAATCTGGCAGTGGGCGGGAACCGGTTCGAGATTGGCTATTAGGGATGGACGAAGCCGATCGATAGATTGTTGGAGATGACATTCGCACTGCGGAATTTGGGTGGCCTATCGGGATGCCGATTTGTCGTCCCCTGACGGGGCATGCGGGACTCTGGGAGATCCGTAGTAATCTCACCTGCGGGCGCATTGCTAGAGTTTTCTTTTGCACCCAAGGAAATCAGATGGTGCTGCTGCATGGCATCGTCAAGAAAACGCAAAAGACTTCGACCAAGGATCTGGATTTGGCCAACAAACGAAGAAAGGAACTTGAGTAATGTCCAAATCAATCGTCCGGAAAAAGGTGGCGAAGAAATCGCCGCCGAAACAGAAGGTCAAATCCGCCCAAGGCATGATCGGTTCCACGTTTGAATCCTACTTGAAAGAGCAGGGCACCTTAACGGAGACGACAAGCCTTGCGATCAAACGCGTGCTTGCGTATCAGCTTGAACAAGCGATGCAAAATCAATCGCTAACCAAGAAGGCGCTGGCCAGTCGCATGCAAACGAGTCGATCTCAGGTCGATCGGGTTCTGGACCCCGAGAATGAAGGCGTCACGCTAAAGACGTTAATGGATGCGGCCAAGGCGGTCGGACGTGAGTTGAAGATTGAATTGCGGTGACCCATATTTTTACCATTCCGGGGCGATATTGGGCGCCGCTTAAACTCTCTTCTCCAGAAATGTGACGCATCGCACTAGTTGCGGAAACTTCTTGGGAATCTCAAAAATCAAAGATGGGATTTTCGGATTCCCCTGGATCACGTCGCATTGGAATCTGTCGAAAATAACAATGCGGCTGGCCATTGCCGTAAGCAAAATTTCAGCGTGAAAGCAACTTCCCTCTGCCCGTTGATAGGTGACCACTCGTCGGAAAAAGCGGATCCGGCATGTGGCCAAACCAGTCACGATCGCTTTCCTGGATTCACCAGTCGCCGATCCGCTGCACCACGATCAAACAGTCTGGCGTCGACTGCTTGTCTAAAAAGAGTCGATGCGATAGTGCGCTTCCGCTGGTATCTCCACCAGGAAGATACATTTCAGGATGCTCGCGAATATGGGTAATCGAATCGAGAATTTCTAGATCTGACTCGTCGTACATGGTTGCGGTAACTGTGGGGTGGCGGTGGCAAGCTTGAAGTCATCTTTCCCGCGAATCCAAGATTACTATTTTCCCCTTTAACTGGATGATCGTGCCCAGTCTATCTGGCAGTTTCCCCCGATTAAGAGTTTCGTGCCGGATCGGTGAGGATTTCTGGCAATTTCTTTCTCCCCACGCCCCTTCATGCACCACGCTCCTCGTGATAAATTGTCGCGATGAACGTCACCCCCATGATGCAGCAGTACCTCGAAGCGAAGGGAGTTTGCGGCGACGCGATCCTCTTCTTCCGGATGGGGGACTTCTACGAACTATTTAACGACGATGCGAAGACCGCTGCGCGGGTGTTGGGTATGACCCTCACCAGCCGCGACAAAGGCGAAAACGCCACGCCGATGGCCGGTTTTCCGCATCATCAGCTTGATAATTATCTTGGCAAGCTGATCCATCTGGGGTACCGAGTTGCGATCTGCGATCAGGTCGAAAACCCCAAAGAAGCCAAGGGGATCGTCCGTCGTGAGATCACGCGGATTGTCACCCCCGGCACGCTGACCGATGACGCGCTGCTTGAGCCGCGCGAAAGCAACTATCTGGCCGCAGTCGCGCTGCCAGGCAAAAAAGAGACGGCGGCCGAAGTGGGGGTCGCTTGGGTCGAAATGTCGACGGGACGCTTTTATAGCGGGGTCTTTCCGACGGCTCGGCTGGCTGATCAGTTGGCCCGCATCGCGCCCTCGGAATGTCTGGTCCCTGAAGAGTCGAACGTGGTGCCGGCCCATCTGCACGAGTCGATCTTGATGACCTATCGCCCTGCTTGGGCGTTTGGCAAAGATGGGGCCAACGAGGTGCTAAAGCGGCACTTCGAGACGATGACGCTGGAAGGTTTTGGTTTTCAGGAAACCGATCAGCTGGCCGTCTGCGCGGCCGGTGCGGTGCTCGAATATCTCGAAGAAACGCAGCGAACTTCGCTGCATCATATTGAGCGGATCACGCCGTATCGGGCGAGCTCGACGCTAGAGATCGACGAGGCGACGCGGCGTTCGTTAGAGCTAACCCGTACGATGCGCGATGGTCGCCGCGATGGTTCGTTATTGGGCGCGATTGATCGCTGTGTGACGGTGATGGGGGGCCGCTTGCTGGGCGATTGGCTCTCGAATCCGCTGACCGATTTGGAAGGGATTCATCGGCGGTTGGATGGGGTCGAAGAGCTGGTGCTAGAACCGGCGCTGGCTCGCGATCTGCGCGAGAGTTTAAAAGAGATTTATGATCTTGAGCGGCTGTTGGCCCGCGTGATGACAGGCCGCGCGTCGCCGCGCGATCTTGGCTATATCTGCAAGACGTTAGAGCGGCTGCCGCATATCAAAGCGAAGATCACATCACGGCGCAGCAGCATGCTGCGGCTGCTAGAAGAGCGGCTCGATCTTTGTCCAGAGATCCGATCGCAGTTGGCGACCGCGCTCGGCGACAGCTTGCCCCTTTCACCGCGTGACGGCGGCGTCATCTGCGCTGGCTTCAATGCCGATCTTGATCACTTGCGCGGTCTGGCGGCCGGCGGCAAGCAATGGATTGCCGACTACCAGAAACAAGAGATCGAGCGCAGCGGCATCGCCAATTTGAAGGTCGGCTTTAACAAGGTGTTTGGTTACTTCCTGGAAGTAACCAACGTCAACCGCGAGCGAATCCCGGCCGATTACATCCGCAAGCAGACGCTAAAGAACGCCGAACGCTACATCACGCCCGAGCTAAAAGAGTACGAAGAAAAAGTTCTCTCGGCCGACGAGAAGGCGAAAGACCTGGAGTACGAGCTGTTTGTGCAGCTACGCGATGCGGTGCAGTTGGACGCCAAACGGATCCAGCAAACCGCCGACGTGTTGGCGAACTTGGACTGTTTGTTGTCGCTGGCCGAACTAGCGCGAGAACGCAATTATTGTCGTCCCCAGGTGGGCGAGTCGACGGTGCTGCGGATCTTGGATGGTCGACACCCGGTCCTTGATTTGAAAGAGATCGAAGGAGGTTTCGTACCGAATGACGCCCAGCTTGACAGTGAATCTGGCTTTATCGGCTTAATTACCGGCCCCAACATGGCGGGCAAAAGCACCTACATTCGTCAGGTGGCGCTAATCTCGCTGATGGCGCAGATGGGCAGCTTTGTGCCGGCTCGCGAAGCCGATCTGGGAATTGTGGATCGCATCTTCGCGCGAGTCGGCGCCAGTGACGAACTGTCGCGTGGGCAAAGTACGTTTATGGTCGAAATGACGGAAACGGCCCGCATTTTGAATACCGCGACCAATCGCAGTTTGGTGATCCTGGACGAGATCGGTCGCGGCACCAGCACCTATGACGGCGTGTCGCTGGCCTGGTCGATTGTCGAGTATCTGCACGACAAGATCGGCTGCAGGACGTTGTTTGCGACCCACTACCACGAGCTGACTGATCTGCGTACGTCACTAGCCGGCGTCGTCAATCTTAACGTCGCTGTGAAAGAGTGGGACGACAAGGTGATCTTCCTGCATAAGATCGTCCCCGGCGCCGCCGACAAAAGCTACGGCATCTATGTCGCTCGCTTGGCCGGTGTGCCTCGGGAAGTGAACGAGCGGGCCAAGCAGATTTTGAATCAGTTAGAATCAGAACATCTCGACAGCGGCGGCAACGCAAAGATCGCGTCGAAAAAAGAGCGACGCCCGAAGACCGACTTGCAGCTTAGTCTGTTTGGTCCGCACGAGCATCCGCTGCTAGGAAAGTTGCGCGAGGTCGATATCGACGAGACGACCCCACTACAGGCTTTGCAACTGTTGCAGGCCTGGAAAAAAGATTTGCAAGACGAAGGAGATCGCGGTGGCTAACTTTGCAGAACGCTTGGCGACGGCAGTCCAACACAAGGGAACTCCGGCGCTGGTCGGCATCGATCCGCGATTCGAGCAACTTCCACCGGCGCTGCAAACTGACAGTTCACTGGCTGGTCAGGCCGCTGCGTTCGAGAAGTTCTCTTGTGAGTTGATCGATGCAATCGCCGACTTGGTCGCCGTGATCAAGCCGCAAGCGGCGTTTTTCGAGCAGTTGGGCCCGCTCGGCATGGCGGCGCTCGCCAAGGTGGTGACGTATGCTCGCGCAAAAGGCTTACTGGTGATTATGGACGCCAAACGGGGCGATATCGGCAGCACAGCCGAAGCGTATGCCCAAGCGTATCTGGGGAACGATAGCGCCTGGGGAGCTGATTGTTTGACGGTCAATCCTTATCTAGGAGACGACAGCCTGACGCCGTTTGTGGATCAGTGCGTCGCGACGGACTCAGGCATCTTCGTGCTGGTCAAGACTTCCAATCCCGGCAGCGGCACGCTGCAAGATCTGACGATTGATGGGCAAACGATCTATCGCCGCATGGCGATGCATGTCGAGTCGCTGGCTACCGCGACCAAATCGCCGAGCCAGCAATATGGCGCGGTGGGAGCAGTAGTTGGAGCGACCTATCCGGATCAATTGTCGGAGTTACGTGCAGTGATGCCGTCGGCTTGGTTGCTGGTGCCAGGGTACGGCAGCCAAGGCGGAGGAGCGAAGGATGTCGCGGCGGCATTTGACGCTGATGGTCTGGGAGCACTGATCAATAATTCTCGGGGGATCAACTTCGCGTTCGCCAAAGATCCCTACAAGTCTCAGTTTGGCGCGGCACGGTGGCAGGATGCAAGCGCTGCGGCGACTCGCGAGATGATCGAAGCGCTGAAGGCCGATACGACCGCCGGAAAGCTGGTTAGGCTCCCTCGCTGAAGCCGGATTCCAAGAGAACTTCTCACAGGTTTGTCCTGACCGTTGTAGCGTGATAGAAAAATTTGCAAAGTTTTGCGAACGTCCTTGCGCTGTGCAGGTAAAACGGTGGAGTTTCTGGATTTCTACAAGCGGGAAATAAACCGCCTCATCTTGGTTGAAAAGGGGAGCCAAGGGGGATGATATCCGCTTCTCCCAGCATTTCTTTCACTCAAAGTCAAAAGAATTGTCAAAATAGTTTCCGATGGATTGCGGCTTTCCTAGGAAGATTAGGAGAAAAATGCGCGTTTATTTCTGATGCACGAGAGCCGTCGATTGGTAGTAGCATCGTGCAAAAGAAGCTTTGGCCCCTATTTTTTCGGAGATTTGAAGATCAACAAGTGCCGATGAGGCACGGCAAGCTAGGCTTGTGTTTTTGTAATGAAGAAAGATATTTTCCTGACGTCATGTTACGCAAAAGGAGCCCCCCAGCTGGGAGGATAGAAGCGTTGGTTTCTCCTTCGTATTTTAGTGCTTACCCCGTAACTGAAGCGCAACCCCTCATGCCCCGCGCTTGCGAAACAACTGCCTTGCGCATTTGCGACAGGCATTGGATTATTTTTCCATGTTTATAGGGGAAGCTTTCTATGCAGATCTCTTGGATCGGCGGTCGACGCCGTAGCGCCTTTACGCTCGTAGAACTGTTGGTGGTCATCGCGATCATCGGCGTCTTGATCGCTTTACTTCTGCCGGCGGTGCAACAAGCCCGCGAAGCAGCCCGCCGCATTAGCTGCAGCAATAACTTGAAGCAGTTGGGCCTGGCGATGCACAACTACCACGACACGTATCAGGCATTGCCATACGGGCAATTCAGCGTCGGGGCCATGGTTGGGGCAGTTCAGGACGTGCCTGGCGAATATCCGATCGGCACCACTTGGTTTCACTGCATATTGCCGTTCATTGAGCAATCTTCGTTGTACGATTCGATTAAGGCCGATCTCAACACTACGACGACGCTGAATATTGACGCCAACTTTCGTAATCAAGTCGTTGGCGCTTTTGTCTGTCCTTCGGATCCCAATGGCGGCAAGGTTGGCGTGCACGGCTTTCAAGGGAACTACCTGGGAAGTGGGGACGTGGATGTGCCGAATGCCGGTTCGGCTGCTGACGCATCGCAAATGGATGGTCTCTTCTTTGTGAAATCGCACATCAATTTTCGTGACATTCTCGACGGCACCTCGAATACCTTGATGCTCGGCGAGTGCGTTCAGGGTAATCCTGATGCACCGGGCGCGGCAGTTTTCGATGATATCGCTGATTACTGGCATGGCTATGCTCTGGAGTCAATCTTTACCGCCGCTCCTTGGTATGGGTTTAACAATTCGGTTCCGGATCTGACGGGGCCCGGCGGCTGTCCGAATCCTCCCAACAACGGAACTCCGAAAAAGCCGTGCAACGCCGGCGGCGGAACTGCTTCCTGGTATCTGCTCCGGAGCATGCATCCAGGCGGCGTAATGGTGAACCGAGCTGATGCGTCGGTCTCATTTTTGCAGAATACGATGGACGCGACGATGTACTCCAATTTCTGCAATCGGCGCGACGGTAACGTTGTTCAGGGATTTTAAGTCGACTCGTCAAGGCGACGCTTCTGGCCTTGGAATCAACACGAATCATCGCGGCAATAGGGCCGTGATGAGCAATGCGTTTCGCCAGAAGTGCGCGATGTCGTATAACCATTGTCGAATCAACAACTTATAGGAGCGGCAGTTTTGACGTTGTCCACGTCGAGACGCCATCTATGTAACTATGTCAATAATATCACATAAGAATTTATTCGGATTAATGTTAGGTGTCGCTGCGGTATCGGCATTTGGTTGTTCGCGAGGTCCTGAGATGATTACGGTCGTTGGAACCGTAACCTTGGATGGAACGCCGCTTCAGCAAGGCTCCGTAATTTTTTCACCGAAAGCCGGCTCGGTGAATGACTGCGCTTCGGGAGCAGTTAACAGCGACGGCCAGTACGCCATCGAGTGTGTTGCCGGTGAGAAGAATGTAATGGTCACCGGCTCAACGGCAACCAACAAGATGGCGCCATTTCGCTATCTGCAGCCGACGCAAGAGTTGTCGGCGAATGTTACTAAGGAAAGTGACGAAATCAATTTCGCCTTGACGACAAAGCCGGCGAGACGATCGCGTTAAGATAGTGGCGTTGGTGCGGTGCATGTAGGCAAACATGAAAAGGGAGGCGGATGATTAGCCGCCTCCCTTTTCTTTTTACTGGGCGCGAGCAACTGCGGTGAGAAGCAAGAGTGAGCCCCAACCGGCAGCCAAAAGCAGAGCACCAACGGGAGCGAAGATCGCTAGCATCGGCTGGTCAAAGATTGCGGATGCTATCGAACCTAAGCAGAGAAGAACCGTACCCAGCGTGAATGCAGCGCCGCTTGCATGTGAAATTATTTGCGTTTGGCGGGTAGCAGCGGGGATAAGCCCCAGGGCGAGCATCGCCAGCGAACTGAAAGCTAGGTAAAGGTTGCCCTTCTCAAGATTTTCCCACCGCTCCAGGCTGTATGCCCGATCCAATTCGCTGATCAATAGTTTCTTGGGCTTCGCGACGCTGCCGTCTTCGTTGAGGGTTTCGTGAACCTCAACCGCCTTCTCTACGAGCTCGGCGTCTAGTTTCGCTTTGATTACGGGTGCGAAGACCAAGCCTGTCAGGACGGCAGTTAATCCGAACAACGCTCCGCCAATCATATTAAACCGCGACATGTCTCTAGCCCTAGCTCAAGATAAAAGATGTGGGAATGGGGCGTTTTCTCGATTGTAAATGATATGCGTGCGGATAATAGGGATGATGTATGCACATGCGGTAAAAATGTTAAATGAAATGATTGTAGGTGGTGTTATAAAATGTCAGGACTAAAAGGGATTTGTCGGCGAACTTGATTTTTATGCTGTGCCGGTGCTGCGGCGATGCTTGCGCACTCTGACTTGCTGCTTGCCTTTTCTGGAGCTGCGCATTTCTGCGGCTTATCGTTCAATTTCTAAAGTACACTAGCGCTGGCGGAGCGTTTCTACTTGTGGGCGGAGATTGCGGCCTACGGTTGGAGTCGATTTCGCCCCCTTTGTTGAACAGGACCGCCGCGGACGTTCTAATAGCCGCTCCCCGTCGACTTGCCCCCCCCGCTGGAGTTTTGCTGATGCACGCTTGGTACTTAAGAATATCTGGCCAACGGATCGTGTGGGCCGCCATTTTCTCGCTACTGCTGGTCTCGCCGTTATTTGCACAAGGTCGAGGGCGTGGGCCAACTCCTCCGGCGCCGGAGCCGACGGTCGACGACCCGCGTCTGCTGAAGTTTCAGAAGGAATTTGTCGAGAAGGCGGAAGACCTGGGAGATGAGTACGCGCGGAAACAAGACTGGGCGAGAGCGAAATCGGTGTTCGTCGAGATCTTGAAACTCGCGCCGCAATACAAAGGGGCGCAGGACAAGCTAGAAGCGATCAATCGCAACTTGATTGGGTCAAACCGCAAGAAGCTGTTGATCAGCGCCAACGGCGATTGGCGCGATACCGGCATCAATGTCAACAAGGGCGCCTTGTTGCGGATTGTGGCCGAAGGGAAGTGGACCTTCGTGTTTGAAGGGGATGCCGATGGCGTGGAAGCGCCGCGCGAACTGCGCGACCTAAAGCTGGGTAGTCTGGTCGGCTATATCGCGATCCCTGGTGACAAAAAGCCGCAGCCGTTTACGATTGGCAAGCAAAAAGATCTCGCGGCGCCGGCGACGGGGCGATTGTTCTTGAAAATGTTTGACGTCGATAACACGGACAATCAAGGGACGATGGCGGTTGAAATCGGCGGCGAGTTCGAATAAAACGCCGTCATGAGCACTCAATCGATAGAAGGTATTGGTCGGATTCCCTGGCTCGGCCGCTGGATTGGACTAGCGGTCGCGATCGGGTTTATCGCTGGTCCTCATTGCGGATGGCAACTTGATTCCGCAACTCCCCAGCTGAACTACATGGCAGGCGTCGCCGCGCTGATGGCCGTCTGGTGGATGACCGAAGCGCTGCCAATTGCGGCGACGGCGCTGGTTCCGTTGGCGCTGATGCCGTTGCTGGGGATTCAATCGATGGCCGATGTCTCGGCCAACTATGGCAGTCGCTTTATCTTTCTGTTTTTGGGGGGATTTTTGATCGCGTTAGCGGTTGAAGAAAGTGGATTGCATCGCCGAATTGCCTTGTCGATCGTGTATGCGATGGGGGATCATCCGCGGCGAATTGTGCTGGGATTTATGATTGCGACGGCGGCTCTCTCGATGTGGATCTCGAACACCGCAACCGCGCTGTTGATGTTGCCGATTGCGGCGAGCATTTTGACGCGCGTTGACGCAGGTCAAATGTCGCCAGAGCGACGCGTGAATTTGGGGGCGGCCCTGATGTTGGGGATCGCTTATGCGGCGAGTATCGGTGGGGTCGCGACGATTATTGGTACGCCGCCGAACGTCGCCTTCGCCAGCTTCTATGCCCAAGAATATCCGGATGGCGAATACGTCAGCTTTTTGAGTTGGATCATTCTAGCGCTTCCCTTCACGCTGATGTTTCTTGGCATTAGCTGGTGGATGATGACCTATTGGATCTTTCCGTGCGGGTCCGAAGCTTCGATCGGCGGTCGAGAAGTGATCCGCGATGAACTCGATAAACTTGGGGCGATGACGACCGCGGAGTGGCGCATCGGCGTCATCTTTGTCATTACAGCGCTGCTCTGGATTTTGCGCGAGCCAGCGAGTGGTTGGGGTTGGGGGCCGTTGCTGCAAAATGATTATGCGGACGACGGTACGGCGGCAATTTTGATGGCGCTGCTGTGTTTCTATTTGCCCAGCGGGAAAGAAGATGGAAGCCGACTGCTGCATTGGCAGTCCACGGTTCGGATTCCGTGGGGAGTGCTGTTGTTGTTTGGCGGCGGCGTGGCGCTGGCCAACGGCTTGCATGTGACCGAACTCGACCGTTATTTGGGAGAACGGCTTGCCGGCATGATGACCGGTTTGCCGCCGATTGCGATGGCGGCGCTGACGGCCAACGGGATGATCTGGCTGACTGAATTAACCTCCAATCTGGCGAGCGTGCAAATGCTGAATCCCATTCTGGCCAGCACGGCCAATGAGTTGCAGGTCAGTCCTCTGCTATTGCTGATCCCCTCAACCCTGGCGGCCAGTTGCGCCTTTATGATGCCGGTGGCGACTCCCCCCAATGCGATCGTCTACAGTTCTGGCCGGGTGACGATGCGGCAGATGATAAAAGCGGGATTTGTATTGAACCTGGTTTCTCTGGCGCTAATTGTGCTGGTGATTTCGACGATCGGTCCGCTTGTGTTCCATTCTCTGAAGATGTAGCGGGACTTGCCGCCGCCAATTTGTCGGCGAGGCGGCGCATTGGTATCCTAGAGAGACCTATCGCACTGAACTTACCTGAACCTTTGCTGAGAGACATCATCATGAATCGCGTCTTCCTCTTTTCAATTTTCGCCTTGCTGGCGGTTTCGTTGGTTAGTTTAAGTATGAATACGCGTTCTTTGGCCGATGACGCCGCCAAACCAGAAAAGTTGCTGCGGCATGTGGTGGTTTTCAAGTTCAAGGAAGGGGTGAAGCCCGAGGATCAAAAGAAGATCGAGGAAGCGTTCGCCGCATTGCCAAGCAAGATCTCGCAGATCGCCGATTTTGAATGGGGGACCAACAACAGTCCCGAGATGCTCGACAAAGGTTTTACCCATTGCTTTCTGGTGACCTTCAAAAGCGAAGCCGATCGTGAAGCCTATTTGCCGCACCCTGCGCACAAAGCATTTGTCGAACTGCTGCTGCCCCATTTGGAGGAAGCGTTTGTGATCGACTATTGGGCATCCAAGTAGCTCGTAAGCAAGCAATTGACAACCAACAAAACCAGCAGCAAAGCAGTTGAATATGCGACCGCACGGTAACGTACAGTTTGATAACTCGGGGCGTGTTGTGTTGGTGACCGGAGGCGTCGGAGGAATTGGCTTGGCCATCTGCCAAGCCTTTGCGGACTCGGGGGCGACCACCTATGCCGTTGACATTGCGCAGCCGGAGGCCGGAGTCGATTTGCCTGTCAAGATGATTGTTGGGGATGTTTCCAATCGCGACGATTGCCGCCGCGTTGTTGCGCAAGTTCTGGAAGAAGCGGGCGCGTTGGATGTGTTGGTGAACAACGCCGCGATTCAGCCTGCCGATTCTTATCGACCGATCGATCAATTATCGCCGGCGGTCTGGGAGAAGATGGTTGCGATCAACCTTTCTGGCTACACCTACATGGCGATGGAAGCTGCGGCCGTGATGCGCAAGCAGCAGAGCGGGGTGATCGTCAACATGTCGAGCGCCCAAGGGCACCGGACTGCGCGCGAAGTCCCTGCCTATGGACCGATCAAAGCGGCCAATATCATGCAGGCCAAGCAGTGGGGCGTCGAGCTAGCACGCGAAGGGGTAAGGGTTGTATCGGTTTCTCCGGGAGCAGTGGGAACTCCGCTATTGCGGGCTTCTCTAGCACAACAGGGGGGCGAGCGGCCGCTTGCCAATCGACATCCGTTGGGACGCATCGGCGAACCGCCAGAAATCGCAGCGGCGGTGCTCTGGTTGGCCAGTGACGGCGCATCTTTTGTTACCGCTACAGATCTCGAAGTGGATGGTGGATTGGGCGCATTTGCGGCCTTCGCAGACCCATTTTCTGATACCACCATGCCTGGGCGGCTCGACCGATAAAACCGTTACAACCAGCGCGACATTCAAACGCTCAATCTTAATATCCGATTGTGCGGGATCTATCCGATGATCGCGGCATGACGAAATTGTTTGTTTCTCTCGTTGTGTCGTGGATGCCTGATATGTTGATATTGCCAAGTAGGCTTGCTAGCGCGGTTGCCGCGGGGCTTATCCTGCACTGCTTTATGCAGTTCGCATCGCCGGTTTCGGCGCAAGAGACGTTCTTTAGCAGTTTCTCGGCCGAGCAGCAGTATGTTGCTCCACCGGATGAGTTCAGTCGCCGGCTGATGGAGTTGGAGCGGCGCATCGATCAGTTGGATGCACCGGTCCAACAGGCGCCTGCACCGGCAGGCGCGATGCCAAACATGCAAAACATTCAAAACGTGCAGACGACGAACGTCGGGCACTTGATGGAACGAATCGAGCGATTGGAAGCGGCGCAGACTGCTCAAGGGGCGGTGATCGCAAAGGTTGCAGAGGATTATGTTCCACCAGAGAAACCGACCTTCAAGCTTGGGGGCCGCATCCACTTGGATAACTGGAATTTTCCGAGTAATACGCCCGGCATAGGTTTCTTTGAAAATCCAGCCACCGGGAATGATCCTGAAAATCGCTGGGCGTTTCGCCGCATCCGCTTGGAAGCTGGCGGCGATATCTTTGAGACCATGTTGTGGCGGATGCAAATCGACTTCGCCAATCCCAGCGAACCGGCGATCAAAGACGCCTACATTGGTTGGGACGAACTGCCCGGCAACACGACCGTGCTGCTAGGCAATCAGAAGCGTCCACTCGGATTGGATCACTTGAATAGCTCGCGGTTCAATATATTTATGGAACGACCGCTGGTGATCGAAGCGTTCAATGAAGATGCACGTCGGTTGGGCTTGTGCGGCTACAGCTACTCAGATGACCTCGTCTACAATTGGCGCTACGGCATTTACAACTTGGAGAATATTTCCGAAACCGGCGCCTATATCGGCGACGCGTTTCAAGGAAGCGGCAACGCACGCTTAGCCAGCAGTCCTTGGTATGACGATTCATCCGGTGGACGAGGTTACTATCACTGGGCGATCGCCGGGATGGTGGCCAATCCTGACGGAGACGTGTTGGCGACGACGCCGCACGCGAATCAAGGGCGCTTTCGAACGCGTCCAGAAGCACGTTCGTCCAGTCGTTGGATCGACACTGGCGCGATCGCCGGAGCGGATTGGTACGAGATTTTAGGGCTAGAATCGATGTTGAACGTCGGCGCCTGGAACTTCTGCGGCGAATACCAATCAACCTGGTTGCAACGCGACAACGGCATGAGCGACGTCAATTTTCATGGCGGATACTTGCAGGTCGCGTACTTCCTGACCGGCGAGCACATGGCCTACGATCGCAAAAGCAGTACGCTCGATCGCGTTTATCCGTTCGAGAACTTCTTTTTGGTTCCCGATTGCAACGGCAACTTTGGAACCGGTTGGGGCGCTTGGCAAGTCGCGGCACGCATTTCTTATTTGGATCTGTCAGATCAAAACATCCAGGGGGGCGTTGAGACCAACGCTACGCTGGGCTTGAACTGGTTGTGGACTTCGCACTCGAAGTTGCAGTTCAATGCGATCTACGGCGACATTAGCGAGCACCGATCGGTCGGCGGATATACCGGAGGCAACTTCTGGATTCTGGGGGCACGCTTTGCGGCTGATTTTTAAACTTCCTAAAAAATCAAAACAGCTCGCTGCGGCGAAAGCAATAAAAGGATGGATATGATGCGACGGATTGCAATTTATATGTTGTTGGCTGGACTGGCGCTCTCGGCGAGTGTGGTTCAAAGCGGCGAAGCATTGGTTGGCGGCTGCGGGCGACCAACGATTCAGGGCAACTGCTGCTGCGAGCATCCCTGTTGGGAGTGTGCTCCGTACCTGTTGAAGAAGTCTTGCGAAGACGAAAAAGAGCATTGCTGGACCACACGCTGCAAGCAGGTCGAAATTCCCCCGGTTCGATTCCCATGGGAAAAAGCCGATTGCTGCAACGGTGAGCCGCCGCTGGTCAAATGCGGAAAAGTTCGGACCGTCAATCAGCTTTGGAAAAACGAATCCAAGGTTTCGGTTCCAAAATATGAATGGATCCGAACGTGTCTCAAGTCGTGCGTACCGTGCTTCAACGCTCCCGCAGCAGCGCCGGCGCCGGCAATCGAGTCGGATAACCCACCGATGCCGCCGATGGTGACGCCACCGGTTAGCGCAGGTGTGAACCCGTCCTATGACATCCTGCCGAGCGGCTATATCGCTCCGGTATTTCTGCCGGCGGTAGAGTAGTGCTATCTCAGCTGTAGTGTCTGATAGCAGCTTGCCTTCAGGGGAACGATCTCCTGAAGGCAATGTTTTTCTGTGGTGAAGAAAAAGAATGTTGGAACAATTCTGAGACGGAAGTCTGTTGCCGCAAACGATTGCATTCACAAGAGTTACGTTCGTCTTCCCTTGGTTTGTGGTGAAGGAAATTGACTTGACTTTGCCGAGCCACTTGACGTAAATTTCAAATAGCTAATTGTTGCCAAAAATCACGGAATGGCATGCCGTCCAAGTCGCCACGCAAAACAGAAGGGAGCGCAATGAAACGAGAAGATCGTAAATCTCGTTTGCCGATCGCGCCTCTGTTCTTGATGCTATTGGCGATGATCGTGGGTACGATCGCGCCGCCGCGCTCGTTATGTGAGCAAGAGACGGAGACTTCGCGAGAAGTTGAGGTCGTGCTGCTCAATCACTTGGTCTCGGCCGAGTTTCGCCCCAAGATCGCATCAGGCGATCGTTCTGCCGCCGTCTTATCAGCCCCATTGCATGTTCGGATTTCACGTTCGGCGTCCAACGCCATTCGTGGCGAGCGAAGCCAGTGGAATGGCTTAGGCGCCGCGTTGCGCTTATAAAGCGGCACGCTCTCTTGGCCCCTGCTTGGGCCGACGTTTGAAGATTGGCTTCAACGCTCTTTTATATTCTGTTGCTGGCAACTGCTGCGCACTCACTGCGGGTATACCTCCGTTGTGACGCTGGTGCGCCTCGTTGCTGGTTTTACCACGAACTGAAGCGCTAAGCTGGCGCGCCAAGGTGCGCCATGGAAATAGGTGAACTATGCGGAAGCTACTACTTGGACTTCGTCAGTTTCAAAAATCGGTCCATCGACGGAAGCAGGAGCTGTTTTCGGATCTTGCCAACGGCCAATCGCCGGAAACCTTGTTCATTACTTGTTCTGACTCGCGAATTGACCCCAATCTGATTACCGGCAGCGAACCTGGCGAGATCTTCGTCGTTCGAAACGCTGGAAATATGATCCCGCGACAAGACATGGCGTGCGGAGAAGCGGCGACCGTGGAGTACGCCGTCAAAGCGCTCGGCGTGCAAGATATTGTCGTCTGCGGGCATTCGCAATGCGGCGCGATGAAGGCGGTGTTGGATCCGAAATCGTGCAAAGATCTCCCCTCGGTGAATGGTTGGTTGCGCAATGTAGGAAATCTACTCCAGCGAACGTTGGATCGTCACGGCGAGCAATCCGAGGAACGCCTGCTGGAGCTTGTCATTCAGGAAAACGTGCGAATGCAGTTAGAGAACTTGCAATCGTTGCGCTGCGTCGCCGAGGCGATGGCGAATGACCAGTTGCGATTGCATGGTTGGGCGTATGACATCGGCACGGGAAAAGTGGAAATGCTCGAAGCGGAAAAGGATACGTTTGCGCCGGTCGGTGGTGCGTCGTATTACACGTTCGATGACATGCCGGCCGACTATTCCTAAGTTGGCCGGAAACCGCCGTTAAGCTCGGATTTCTAGCCGACAGCAACATAGCGACACAAATGTCAGAAAAATCAATCGGACCGCAGTTTTATCAGTGGGAGACGATCAGCAAGGATCTCTTTCCTTCGATCGTCGTCTTTCTGGTGGCGCTGCCGCTTTGCCTGGGGATCGCGATCGCATCGGGCGCGCCTCCTGTGACCGGGATTATTAGCGGGATCGTCGGTGGTCTGATTGTGGGCTTTTTTGCCGGTTCACCGCTGCAGGTCAGTGGGCCGGCGGCTGGCTTAACAGTGATCGTGTATGGACTGTTCGAGAAGTTCCCCATCGAACTAGTCATGTTGGTAATCTTGGCGGCCGGACTGATGCAAATCATCGCCGGCTGCTTGAAGTTAGGGCAGTGGTTTCGTGCGGTTTCGCCTGCGGTCGTCAAGGGAATGCTGGCCGGAATCGGTGTTCTGATTGTTTGCAGCCAGTTTCATATCATGATTGATGATCAACCTCGTAAGGGGCTAGAAATTGGCGGGGTTCATCTGGAAGCTGGCCTGGCCAATTTGCTGACGATTCCCCAGGCAATCGGCCGCGTCTTTGCCTGGGAGGAATCCAAGTCGCATCATTTGGCGGCAGCCTTGGGACTCTTCACAATTGTGGTGATCGTCTGTTGGAAATGGGCCCCCAAGCAGCTTCAACGGATACCCGGGCCATTGTTGGGAGTCGTCTTGGCGACGCTTGTTTCTGAGTGGTTTGCGGTTCCGATCAAGCGATTGGGCGCGAGTATCCCCGATCGTTTTTTCGATAGTTTTGTCTTTCCTAATCTTGGCATGTGGAGCTCGGCGCCGATCTTCGAGATCCTGCTGGCCGCTGCTGGAGTCGCGCTGATCGCCAGCGCCGAGACGCTGCTGTGCGCCACCGCTGTCGACCAGATGCAGGATGGTCCCCGCACAAATTACGATCGCGAACTCGTAGCGCAGGGAGTCGGCAATTCGGTCTGCGGCTTGATCGGCGGTCTGCCGTTGACCGGGGTCATCGTTCGTAGCGCCACCAACATTTCAGCAGGCGGAAAATCACGCTGGTCGACGATCTTGCATGGAGGTTGGTTGCTGCTGTTTGTCGCGTTACTCCCCTTTCTACTAAAGCAGATTCCGGTCGCTTGTTTAGCGGCGGTATTGGTTCATATCGGCTACAAGCTGGTGAATCCAGCGTCGATACGCGATTTGGCCCGCTTTGGGCGAAGCGAGGTTTTCATCTACTTCGCCACACTGACGATGATTGTTGCGACCGATCTGTTGATCGGCGTGTTGACCGGCATCGTGTTGGCTGCTTGCAAGCTGCTGTATGTCTTTTCGCGGCTCGAAATCTGCCGCGAAGAGGATCCGGTTTCCGGCAAGTTGACGATGCGATTGATCGGCTCGGCGACGTTCATGCGACTGCCGACGTTGGCGTCGCAGCTAGAGCAAGTTCCGGGCGATATCGAACTGCACGTCAATTTGGATCAACTGAATTACATCGACCATGCTTGTCTTGATTTGCTGATGTCTTGGGAAAAACAGCACGCTGCGACCGGCGGAAGTTTGGTCATCGACTGGGATGGTTTGGCGGCTCGATTTTACGAGCGTTACCGCGAAAGGGAAAAACCTAAACCGATTGCCGCGGCGACAGACCCCGACGAAACCATGGCTCAAGTGCCATAAAGTTTGCTGGCGGCGCTCTTGCGTCACAAACAACTCCCACCCTCATTCGCGTTGATTCAAGGCTTCCATCGGATGAAAAATCTGCTTGTTCATCTTTGTAATTCTCATCGATCGCAACTTCTTGTTGAAACGGCGGTTCATTTGGCGAAAGTCGCTCAGGCCAAGGTACGTGGAGTTTCGATCCTAGATACGCGAAAATTTTATCGGAAAGCGACAATCGAAACCGCTGCCTATGCCGGAGTCGAAGCAGCCCGCATGGAGCTGAAACATCGCCGACAAATGCAGTACCGCGATGACTTTATCCAGGTATGCCGTCGCCGCAAAGTAAGTTGTGAAGTGCTGGACGTGCGCGGCGATCCGCTTGACCTGCTGACGGACGAAGCGAGATATAACGATTTGACGATCGTCTCCAGCGCAAGCCATTCAAATCGTCTGGAACCGGGGCTCTCGGCCAGTGAGTTAATGGAGTTGGCGCTGCGCGGCGTCCAGCCGTTGCTGATTCTGCGAGACAAGCCAAATCTGCTGCGGCGAGTCTTACTGATCTACGATGGGTCGAACGCATCCAGTCGAGCGATTCGCTCGTTCTTGTCACATTCGCCATATCTGGGAGAGCAGTATCGGTTGCTTTGTGTCGGAGCAGCGGCCGATCCGCACAGCAGCGACTTTGACGAGATGTCGCAATATTGCCAAACGCGAATCGATACTTTAGAGCTCGGCTCGCTGCCGGGGTCACCACACCGAACCGTCGCAAAATACGCCCAAAAATGGGAAGCCGACTTGTTGGTGCTGGGAGTCGCCAACTCGCGTAGTTGGTGGGGAACCCCCTTTGGCCAACTCGGCGGCAATCTGCTGCGAAATACAAATTTGGCGCTTTACACCTACGCCTAGACACAAATCGTTGTCTTTGACAATCATAGACCAACGCTTACTAAAGGAGCATTTTTTTCCTATGCCACGTTATGAATTTTGGCGAGAAGTCTTCTCTTTGCGAGGTTCGGCGACCCCGCTCATTTTGGGGCGCCTGTTGGGTTACTCGGTTTACGCAGCGATCATCACCGTAATCATGATGTCGACAGGCAAGACGCACTTGCTGGCCAATTCCCATTACGAATACATCGGAGCGGTGCTTGCGCTGCTGTTGGTTTTGCGAACCAACGCTGGATACGATCGTTGGTACGAGGCTCGTAAAGTTTGGGGAGGGATCGTCAATCAATCCCGTAATCTCGGCCAAATCGGCGTCCTCTATGGCCCCGAGGATCGTGAATGGCGCGAGTCCTATTTGCGCTGGGTCGCTGCATTTTCGACCGTATGTCGGCATAGCTTGCGGAAACAAACGAGCTTTGATGAGATTAAAGATCTCGTCAGGATCGTCGGTTTGACCGAAACTCAACGCCTGGCGCAGTGCAATCATATGCCGATGTATGTGGTCCGACGAATCGCGGAAATGCTGAAGCAAGCGGTCGAGTTAGGCCAGTTGGATCGCTTTTACTTCCTCCAAGCCGAAACGCAGCGAGCTCAGCTGATTGACCATGTCGGCATGTGCGAACGTATCTTGGCCACACCCTTGGCGCGGGCGTTCTCGATCAAAATCCGACGGTTCTTATTCCTTTATATGACCTTTTTGCCGTTTGCCCTTGTCGACTATGTCGGCATCTTCACGCCCTTGTTGACGTTGCTGGTCGCTTACCCGCTGCTGGCCTTGGATCAAATCGGCGTCGAACTCCAAGATCCATTCTCGCAGCGTCGCTTGAATCATCTGCCGCTGACCCAGATCACGACCATGATCAAAGATAATCTGATGGCCTCGCTGGATGATTTACCGCCAATGGTTCCCTTTCAGGCCAAAGATATGGAGATCGTCATCGAGGAAGTTCGCAAGCCGAACACCATTCGCAACTACGCGGTCGACTCCACGATGGCCAGCTAAATCGGGCCCATCTTCCTAAACAACAGCGGCGCTGGAACTTGGTCCAGCGCCGCTGTTTTCAGATTGCCTGTTGATCGCGATGGCTCGCAGCAAGCTTAATCGCTCACTCAGAGGTTAGCCCTCGCCGATCAGCTCTTTGATCTTGGCCTCGATCGCTTTGGCGTTGGCTTCGCCTGAGCCCACTTTAACCATCGCGATTTTTCCTTCACGGTCGATCAAGACCATGTGCGGAATGCCGCTCACGGCGTAGTACATTGACATTTTGCCTTCGGGATCGATCGCAAAGACATGCTTCAGCTCATGCGAAGCGGCGAATTTTTGCAGCATCGCCTGTTCGTCTTCGTGCGAAACTTCGGCTCCTTGCGACGGCGCCGGAGACATCCGTTCTTCATTCCACGCATAGTTGTAGTAGCCGGTGACGCCGATGATCTCGAGTCCCTTATCGCCGTACTCTTTTTCGAGCTCACGCAGATGCGGGAAGGTCGCGATGCAAGGGCCGCACCAAATGGCGAAAAAGTCGAGCATCACGACTTTGCCTTTAAGCTCTTCATCGGTCAACGGAGCGCCATTCACCCAGGCTTCGGCCGAAAGCGGCATCGCCGGCTTGCCAACCAGTTCTTCCAAACGTTTCTGGCGTTCGATCGCTGCGGTCAATCGTCCCAGTCCCAGCTTGGCGGCCGTTACTGCCGTTTTCACGGCGGGATCAATCGTGTCGGTGGCCAGCGAATCAAGATAGGCGGTCTCTTCTTTCATGCTTTTTTCCGCCGCTTTCCAGTCATCGCTCAGCGAAGACGAAATCTCCATCATCACCTTCATGCCGTACTTGCCGATCAACGTCGCGTCTTCGGGAGCGGCTTTGATCTTGGCACGCAAGTCTTTCAGCGACATCTTTTGCAGCTCGATGCGATCGATGAAGCTGTCCAAAACCGTATTCACTTGACCGAAAAAATTGATCGCCTGTTCGTCGGTCGGTTCAAATTTAGCAAGCGTCTCTTTGATCTCCTTCAATTGCTTGACGGCGCCATCGGCGTCTTCGCCAGCTTTTTGCATAATCGGGCCAAGGCTCTTTTGCAAATAAGCGTTCAGCGCGGTGACGTCATTCGGGTTGGCCTTTAGCTTTGCCAGCGGATCGGCCGCGGCTTCTTTGGTCTCTTTCGCGGCTGGGCTCTTTTCGGCAGCAGCATCGTCCGCCGCATACAGCAGCGAGACGCACGGCATAGCGGCCAGCAGTAGTGCGGCCAAAGTTAGGTGCGAAAATTTCATGCAATTTCCTTTAGCGTTATGTGGATTGGACGACCAGGGCAAACGCCCTGTCGGAGGATCGCAGGCAAGGGCAAGCGGGATATTCTATCACCAAGCAGAGACCGCTGTCGGTAAACTCTGGCACATTGAGCATCTAACAGTATTTGATATCCCCTTCGTGCCAAATTAACAACGCGAAGTTCAACGCTTTGCGAAATTATCAATTTGCCTGCGGGATTTGTACAACCGTTGGGTCTTGGTTCAACTGCCGAATGGGCGTTTCGCAGGCCGTTGTGGTTTTTGGCGAAAACCGTTGGTTACGGTTGCCAGGTGTTCACCGGAGGCAACATTCCGTCGCTATCTAGTGGGATTTCAAGCGGCTGGAACAGCACTTCGAGGTCGTCGCGCGAGTTCGCTTCTTCTAGGAAAGCCTCGCTGCAGATCACTTCGTCGATCGACAGGGTATGCGGGATCCACATGATCCGGGCCTCTTGCGGAGGACGCAATCCGATCGTTTGCAGGGCATTCTCAAGGATTTCGCGGTCGGTCTCGTAGTGGATCGGAATCATCGCCGCGGTGACATGTCCCGAGGTGACACTGTTAATATTGGTGATGTTGCGGTCCATTTGGTCGACCATGCGCGTCAGGCAAAACTCGCACATGCCGATTCCGGAAGCGTTGCCATGCGTTTCTTCGGTCAAACCGCGGAGGGCGATTCGTTTAATGCGCGGCGTTTCGTCGCCGGTCGCGGCGTGGTCGTTGAATTTACGTCCCACGATGTTGGTATCCATGCCTGCGCCGCTGATGTTTTTGCCGATCTCATCAATGATCAGCATATCGGCTTCTTCAAACGGCAGTTTCGGCAGCAAGGTGTTGGCCAAACGCAGCAGTTCTGGCTCACGCTGTTCGATTTGGTCGGCCGGCACGCCGACGATGTGCCCTGTTTCGTCGTAGCCATTTTCAATGATGGCCAAGCCGCACAATATGTTGCACTGCTTCAAAACTTCGCGAGCAACGCTTTGCACAATCTGTGTAAAGCTGTTGTCCATGATCGCTTTGTGATAGATCTTGGCCCCGTTGTGTTTGCCCAGACCAATCAGCATCATCTTCATCAAACCACTTTGGATTTCGCCGGTGAAATCGGTGTGGGCTTTCACGCGACCGCAAACAACCACGTGATCGGCTTGCGACGCATGCTTATCAAAGTGAACCGGAAAACCTTCTTTTGCCTGACAGACAATAATCGTCTCCATGCTGGCGCGGATTTCGCACCCGCAGTACTCAGGCGTGATCCCGTACGAAGCGAGCACGCCAACCTGGCCTTCGGCCGTTCCGCCGCCGTGACTTCCCATCGCCGGCACAATAAACGGCTTGGCGCCGATCCCCTTCAGATGGTCGACGATCGCTTTGATGATTTCTTTGATATTGGCGATGCCGCGGCTGCCGGCGGTGATCGCGACGGTCTCACCTGGCTTTACCTTTTTGCCTAACTGCAAGCTTGTCAGTTGGCGATCGACTTCGCCGGTGACGTCGGTCACCAGAGGACGGGGAAAGGTTTGACGTAGACGGAAAAGTTTCGGAAATTGCATAGATCTGTGCGCAGGAGCAGTGAAGGTGGGCAAAACCGTATTCTACCGCCGAATTAGCAAACCGTCGATTGATGCAGGACTACCGGAATGGGGCGAATGACGAATGTCGAAATCCGAATGTCGAATCAATGCCGAATGCAGAAACCTGAATGACGAATGCTGGGTGGTTACCTCTGGATTCGGCATTCTTTTTTCCACCGGACCGGACTACGGCGTTTTTTTATGGGCGGACTTCCGAACTGGCCAAAGTCCTACCGATCGCTGGAAACCCAACTGCGCAGCATTCCCCGCCGCCTGCCTGCGGAAGCTGCTTGTCATCCTTCACTTGCTGGTCCAAGAGGGAAGAGTGCGGAAGGAGAATTTGAAAACGGTTTGACGTTCAAAACCGTCGCTACAAAACTGATGCTACTTGCTGGTGAGATCGTAGTTGAAGGTGTTCTTGCCGGGTACGACGGTTGCTTTCAGCGTGGATTCCGCGTTGAACTTGGCGGGGACTTTGACTCTGGTTCCATCGTCCAGCGACTCGCCGCCGGAGATGCGTACGATGTAGTCGCCAACCGGGGCGCCTTCTTTAAATCCCGGATAGTGCAGCGAGTAGACGCCTCCTTCCAGGGTATAGCCGGTGCCGGTTGCGCGGCCGCCGACTTCTCCGGTGGGTTCAAAATTGACCTCGAGCCCTTGGACCGGTTTGCCATCCAGGGTGACGACGCCGGTGACGGTCGCCAGTTTGTCGCCCCCACAGCCGACAAAGCAAGTCAGGCCGGCAAGCAACAGAACGGTAAAAGTGGCTCGCGAGAGAACGCGCATACGAAGATCCTTGTATGTCTGTAATCGCCAGCGACCAGAGTGGTATGGTCGCTGGTTGCGAAATATTGAAAACGATTCGAGGCGGCAGTCGCCTTAGAATGGCCCCTCAAAAGCTTTTCCGTCGTTGCGGAGGCTCAGCGGTTGCAAGACATTGTTCGCATCGGTTGTTTCTGACAAAAAGTGGACCGATGCATCGGCGGTCAAAGTCATCACGCCGCCTGGGTGGAGGCTTGACCAGCCTTTGCCGGCGTTTTCGGGCGAACCTGCCTTCGCGTAGTCAAAATTGATTCGAAACCCAGCCCGATAAATGGTGCGCAGCGTCGCGTCATTCGCGTAGCTGTCATTCTTGCCAGCGCCGAGCCAAGTAGCGGCATGTCCGACAGGGTACTCTCGTTCGGAGGCCAGCATCGTGTTGCTGGTTCCATCGGTGCAGTCGGAGAAGTTCATAAAGCTATTGCCCCAGAGGAGCCCGCCGGCGTCGAGGTCTCGGATCGGATAGTTGGGGGTGGCGCTCCAACCGGCGCAGCCAACGTAGTTAGAGACGGCGACATCAAAATGGTCGGTGCTGCTAAACCGCAGCGATTGGGCGAGCTCTGGCGCCGAGTCCGAAGGGCAGAGGTAGGCGGTGATTTTTGTTTGCAGCAATGCTTTGTCGGCCGCGGTGGCGCTGCTGGTATAGCGATCGAAAAGCGGGATTCGGCCTGGATCGAGCTGGTCGTAAAAGTTTTGCTGTTCGACAAAGGGGAGAATTGCGACGGCCCAGCCATAGTTGCATTTGCCGTTTCCGCCGCGATAGAGATAGCCGGCCGGCAACGCGTTAAACGTATCGTGATAGTTGTGCAGCGACAGCCCGATTTGCTTCATGTTGTTGCTGCAGCTCATGCGTCGAGCCGCTTCGCGGGCCTGTTGGACGGCCGGTAACAGCAGAGCGATCAAAACGCCGATGATCGCAATCACAACAAGTAACTCGACCAAAGTAAAGCCGCGAGCCTGAGTTTTTGCGCGCATGATAGCTCCTTCGCCAGAAGAGGGGAGAGGAATGAAAATGGAATATTCCTCAGAAGATATGAAAATTAGCGTAACATTTTTACTTAAAAAGACAAGCTCCATTTTCCGGAGTAATGCTTGATTAAGCCTGTTATCCGGTTATTAACAAAGGATTAGCGGGGCAAAATCGCGATGCGCTACCCATGCGTCTTCAAGGCTTTGAGAATTGTTACGCGGCAATTTTCGAGGGGAACACGGCAAATTGTGATCTTTTTTTGCAAAAAGGGGGCCTCACCATGCATAGCTATAGAGTGTGCCGTTTTTTTCCTATTTGGAGGCCATCCCATGTTGAGGAGCAAGCTTACTTTTGAGGCAGCAAAAAGAGATGCGGCTCTAACTCGCTATAGAACATCGCGCTGGGATCGATACCGGCGGCTTGCATCGTTTGGATATGCCGTTTGACCGGCGGGGTCTCGGCCAGTAGCGGCAGCAACACCAGCCAGACGATGGCGACCAGGCTGACGGCGATCAGTAGTCTTGTCCAGCGGCGGCGGAGATCGCCGCTAGCGGAATCGGATTGCAGGTTAACTGGTTCCACTGAGCATCTTCTCGATGTAATCACGGAAGAGCCAGCCAAACATGATGTAGGCCATCAGAAAGGTAAGGAGCAAATTGAGCGACTGTCCGCAGACGTAGAGGATCAGCGGCTTTCCCCCCTTCAGGTAGACGGCCAGCTCGCGGAAGTTGGTCTCCAGTCCGATGCTGACAAACGCCAAGCAAAAGAGCCAACCGCGGAGCGAACTGGTCATCTCGGTCATTGCTTTCACTTGGGGTTCGCCGTCCGTGAGAAAGTAAGAGATCGCCGAAAAGACGACCGAAGCAAAGACGAAGCCGATCACAAATTTGGGAAAGCGATACCAGATTTCCATCGCACTGGGACGCGCGCCCTCTTTTGATTTCTCAACAAAGGTGACCCAGTAAATCGCGACGCCAAATGCGACGACCCCAATCAAGACATTTTGAATCATTTTGACGGTGACTGCGACAAACTCTGCACGTTCGCCCAGTGCGTTGCCGGCGGCGACCACCGCGCCGGTAGCGTCAATCGTGCCGCCGATCCAAGCGCCCCCCACCAAATCGTCAATCCCGAAGACTTTGATCAAAAATGGTTGGACAACCATCATGATGACCGTAAAAGCGAGCGACATGCCAATCGCCAGCGAGAGTTCTTCTTTTTTGGCGCGGCAGGCGGCGCCGGTGGCGATTGCGGCCGAAACGCCGCAGACCGACATGTCTGCCGAAATCACCATATTCAGCGACGGCGACGACATCCGGAGGATCTTTTGTCCAAAGATAAAAGTTGTGATCAACACAATCGGAGTTACGATCCAGGCGACCGCGATACCAGGAATCGACAGCGCGAACAACTTGGCAAGCAAGACTTCGGCGCCTAGCAGGACCAAACCGGTTTTGATGTAGAACTCGGTTTTCATCGCAGGCTTCCACGACTGCGGCGTGCCGATGGTGTTGCTGATGATTAAGCCGACCAGCAGCGCCCAGAGCGCATATTCTAAGTTGTAGTACTTGATGACTGCTTGGGTTGAAAGGAGATAGGCGAGCAGAGCTAAGAGAAACAGGATCGGAAACGCCGCAGCAAAGCGACCGACCGATTCTCCCCGGACGAATTGTGCGCAGGCGAACAGCGCCAGCAGAACCACGCCGATGGCAAGCATGCCTGGCAGCAATGAAGTCTCGGCTTTCGAAAACGCATCGAGAGGATTATTTTTCCAACCGCTCGGTTTGACGATCCAAGATTTCAGCGGACTGGTCGCCGAGAGGGTCGCTGCAGCGCCATCTTTGCCGGGGATCGATGTCATCTGGATCGACAAAAAGACCGCCGCTAGGATCAACGCGCCAAGCCAGATGGCCCACCAATCTTCGGCGGTACGCATCTCTTGCAGCAAGGGACGAGGCTCGAAAGAGACTTCGGGCTCAGCACAAGGGGTATCGCTCATCAGGTGTGATCAATTTGGGGTGGGATCCGAGGGAAGGGCTCGATTATCGCGCCAAAAAATGATGCGGGTCAACCCTGCTTATTGATGTCGACTTCTCCAAGCCGTCAGAAATAAGGTTGGCTCGATCCGCCGCGCAGCGGAACGAATGTGCCGATTGGCGCGATTTAAAGAGCCAGGCAAAAGGACGATCGGTGGAAAAAAGGCGCCGATGCCGCTGAATTGCAGCTTGCCGCAGCGGTGCGGCGTAGCTTTTTTTGAAGGCGCAGTTTGTGCCGCCGAGGTTTCGTCACTTGTCGAAGGGAAATGCTGTGTCTTCAGCCGATTCAAAGCTTGCCAGCCAAGAGCAGCATCACGTAGAAACACGTGTACAATCGCTCGTCGAACTTTTAGAAACTGCGCTGGCGCAAGATCCAGAGACCTTTTCAGTCTCGACTGTACTCGCGGTCGATGCGTGTGATCGGCAGCAGCTGGACCAGGCGAAGCAAACGGTCTATCACAAGGTGCTAGAGCGGGCGTGGGAAGATGGGGATTTTAGCCGTGAAGAGCAAGTGATGGCGCGGCTGATTGCCGAGAAGCTTGATCTGGAGGAAAGTGAATTTGTCGCGATCGAGTTGGAACTGGCCAAAAAACAGTTTGCCGCAGCGCTAGGACGCGCGATGGCTGACGGCGCGTTGGACGCCGATGACGAGCGCCGGTTGCAGAAGATCAGCGATACGATCGGGATGTCGGTCAGAACATTTGCCGGCGTTTTCTTTCAGGCGGAAGGAGAAAGATTTCTGCGCAGCATGTTTTTGGAAGCGGTCGCCGACAATCACTTGATGCACGAAGAGTGGGCGTCGCTGCTGCATACCGCCGCGAAGCTGGGGATCTCGCAGCAGGAGTTTATCCAGGCGATCCGGCATCAGGCGCGCGAGTTTGTTGAGCATGTGATTGTAGACGCCAAAGCGGATGGCGTGATTTCGCCGCATGAAGAATCGACGATGGTTTGGCTGTTGCAACAGCTTGAAATGCCGGCCGACTTCTGCCAGTACGTGGTTAGCGAGATGGCCCGCTTAAAGACTCGCGTCAAGTCGACGCAAGGGTTAGAAACGTTGCAAATTGCCCGCGAATCGCGAATGCGAATTTGGCGCAAATACAATGGCCGCTGCGCCGCGTGCAGCGCAGGCAACTATTTGGAATTGGTGCGGATCATCCCGCAGTCGATGGGCGGGGGAGATGAAGAGAGCAATATCCAACTGTTGTGCCGCCGCTGTCTGGGAGAGACGCACGCGTAGATCGCGGCTCAAGAAAAACAAAGACCGACGGTGCTGCATGCCGCCGGTCTTTGATTTTTCCGCGAGATTCAAATTAATCGAGCCTAGCAACCGCAGGTCGGAACCGTGATTGTCTTGGGAACCATCTTGCAGACGGGAACCTTGACTTCTTTGGTCACTTGAACCGGAACCATGCAGGTGTAAGAGACGACCTTTTCTTCAGCGATGTTCTTGTAGGTGGTCACGTCACAGGTTTTCTCACGCGTTTCAGCGCGGCAAACCGTGTACGGGACTTCCTTGGTAAGGACTTCCGTTTCATAAGTGCAAGTCGGAACCGTGTAGGTTTTGTTGACCGGCTTCATCACGCAGACTTGGTAGCTGTAGGGGACTTGCTCGGTGACCGGCTTCATCACGGTGCATGTGACGTCTTTGGAGACGACCTCGGTTTCGTAGGTACAGGTCGCGACCTGGTAGGTTTTTTCGACCGGCTTCATCACGCAAACTTGGTAGCTGTACGGGACTTCTTCGGTGACCGGCTTCATCACGGTGCAAGTGACGTCTTTGGAGACGACTTCGTTCTCGTAGGTGCAGGTGGCGACCTGATAGGTTTTCTCGACCGGCTTCATCACGCAAACCTGGTAGGTGTACGGGACTTCTTCGGTAACCGGCTTCATCACGGTGCAGGGGACTTCGACTTGCACGAGATTGGGAACCCAGGTTTTGCAGACTTTTTCGCAACCACAGCAATCGGTGACGACTTTTTCTTCCCAAGCGCCTTGGTCTTTGCAAACGGTCTTGGTGATGGTTTCCGGCATCATTTTGCAGACGGTGCGAGTCGCTTCACGGGTTTCGTGCGTCGGTACCATCACGGTTCTGGTTACCGTTTTCGTACCGTGAACCGGCTTGCAAACGTTGTACTGAACCGTTTTGGTCGAAGTTTCAGGAACCATGCGGCAAACAGTGTTGGTCCCTTCACGGGTTTCGTAAGACGGAACCATCACGGTTCTGGTGACCGTTTGCGTACCGTGAACCGGCTTGCGAACGGTGTACTGAACGGTTTTGGTCGATGTCTCGGGGACCATTCGGCAGACGTCGCGAACTCCTTCGCGGGTCTCATAGGTCGGAACCATCACGGTTTTGATGACGGTTTGCGTACCGTGAACCGGCTTGCGAACGGTGTACTCGACGGTCTTCGTCAAGGTTTCCGGGACCATCACCGTATACGTCCGCGTCACAGAATTCGTTTCTGGTACGCAGCGATAAACGGTGACAGTCTTCTGGCGAGTTTCGGGCTGCATCTCGGTACAAGTAATCGTTCGGGTTTCAAACGACTGCTGCGGGACCATGATGGTCTTTTCGACATACTGCACTTCTGGCGCGCAGGGTGCGTCGCTAGCGGTGGTGCAGACTGGAGCACAGCCTGGACGACAGCGACGACATGCTTCAGCGACATTGGCCACGCTTAACGCGGCGAACACTGAAGTTAGAATCAGCAAGCTACGAATCATTTAGGCTTCTCCCCGATGTGGTTAGTTTTCCCCTGACCTTGCTGATTGTAACGATGGAATTGGGGATTTGAATCAAGCTCCGGTTAAATTGGATGAATTATCCAGGGAAACTCTGGCAGGAATCGGAGAATATTGAAATTACTTCTCCGAACAATTTCGGGTTCGATCGAGGGGGGGGAGGGGATCGCCAGATTGATTGCTGGGCGCGATAAAAACTGTATGACGCTGCCTGGGAGCCAAGCAAGCCGACTGGTCGAACGCGGAGAAATTCTTCATTTTGGTGAATTGCCGTGAGTGGTCGCGAAGCGTTGCGTGGGCGAAAATACAAAGCGGTGAGCTTGACGAACTGAACTCAGTGAGAGCAAACATATGGAAGAACGCACACGCGAACTGCAAAAATTAAACGCCAAGCTAGAGGCCGAAATTCGCGAACGCTCTCTGGTCGAACAACAACTGTTGCAGGACAAGGTTTATTTGCAGTATTTGCTGTCCGGGCATGAGCGGGACCGGCAGTTGATTGCCTATGAAATTCATGATGGCATCGTGCAGGGGCTGACTGCGGCGATGATGCACTTAGAGACGACTCCGGGGCTGATCAATCAAGAACGTATCGACACAGCGCTGCGGATCTTGCGTGGCAGCGTGGTCGAAGCGCGGCGCGTGATGAAAGGGCTAAGCCCTCCGCTGCTAGAAGATATAGGGGTGATTGCGGCGATTGAAGGAATGCTAGAAGAGCAGACGCCGGTCAACTGCGATATTCAATTTGAGCATGACGTTCAATTTGATCGCTTGTTGCCGCTGCTGGAATGCACGATTTATCGAATCGTCCAAGAATCCGTCGCCAACATCCTGCGTCACAGCCAAGCGACCCACGCGCGGATCCGGCTAGAAGAGCAGGGGGATCGGCTGCTTTTGTCGGTGACGGACGACGGGGTTGGTTTTGACTCTAGCGCGACCACGACTGCAGGGTTTGGACTGAAGGGAATTGCCGAGCGGGCCAAGTTGTTTGACGTCGAAGCGAAGATTGAGTCAAGCCCCGGCGCCGGAACTCGCCTGAAGATTGATTTTCCGCTGATTCGAGCCAATCAGGATTTCGACAAATGGACGTCGTTAGCGGGTAACCCAGACACCTCGAAGCGAGTATAATGCAGGGCTATTTGTCGACGGTCCGAATGCGAGTCGACCTCCTTCCTTTGGCCCCCGCCGTACATCGATGCAAGTCGCGCTTTTCATTCCCTGCTATATCGACCAGCTTTATCCGCGCGTCGGCATGGCGACGCTAGAGATCTTAGAACGTCGCGGGTGCGACGTGGTGTTTCCTGCGGCTCAAACCTGCTGCGGCCAGCCGATGTCGAACACCGGTTGCAGCTCGGATGCGCTGCCGCTGGCAGAGCGTTTTCTCGAGATCTTTGCTCCCTATCAATACGTTGTTGCGCCCAGTGGAAGTTGCGTTGCGATGGTGCGAAAGCATTATGACGAGTTCCTTGAGGGGCGTCCCGGTTTTGAAGAGCTGAAAGCGAAGACCTTTGAGCTGTGCGAATTTTTGGTCGACGTCTTGAAGGTTGAGTCTTGGGGAGGCGCCTACCCGCACAAAGTTGGGCTCCACGCTAGTTGTCATGGTCTGCGTGAACTGGGGATGGGTAAGCCAAGTGAGTTGGTGGGTGTTAATTTCAGCAAGCCGGGCCGGTTATTAGCGATGCTGGATCAGATTGAACTGGTCAAGCCGCAGCGTCCGGATGAATGCTGCGGGTTTGGCGGAACCTTCGCCGTGAACGAAGAAGCGGTCTCGTGCATGATGGGGAGTGATCGCTTGAAGGATCATTTTTCGGCCGGCGCCGAAGTTTTGACCGCTGCTGATATGTCTTGCCTGATGCACTTGCAGGGACTCTCCGGCCGGCAAAAATCGCCGCTGCAGATCAAGCACATCGCCGAGATTTTGAACGAGAGCGAAGCGAATTTATGAAAACGGCCGAGCATCCCGAGCAGGCGTCCAAGTTTGTCGCCAATGACGAGCGCGCCCACTGGCACGACCAGGCGCTGTGGTTTGTGCGCGAAAAACGCGATCGCATGGCGGTCAGCTTGCCTGAATGGGAACAGTTGCGCAACAGCGCGTCGCAAATCAAGCTGCACACGGTGAGTCGCTTGGCCGATTACCTAGAACAGTTTGAGCAAAACGCGACCAAGTTGGGCGCCGTGGTTCACTGGGCGCGCGATGCCGACGAACACAATCAGATTATCTTGTCGCTGCTGCAAAAAGCGGGCGCCAAACATGTGGTCAAAAGCAAATCGATGCTGACCGAAGAGTGTCACCTGAACCCGTTCTTAGAAGAGCAGGGGATCGAGGTGGTCGACACGGATCTGGGCGAGCGGATTGTGCAGCTGCGCAACGAGACCCCTTCGCATATCGTACTGCCGGCGATTCATATCCGGAAGGAAGAAGTCAGCGAGACCTTTCACAAACATCTGCATACCGAGGCTGGTAACAACGACCCCAACTATCTGACTGAAGCGGCCCGAAATCACCTGCGCGAAAAGTTTGTCAGCGCCGATGTCGGCATCACCGGGGTGAACTTTGCGATCGCCGAGACCGGCGGGCTGGTTGTTTGCACCAACGAAGGGAACGCCGACTTGGGGGTTTCGCTTCCTAAAATGCACATTGCCTGCATGGGGATCGAAAAGCTAGTTCCCAACGCGGCTGACCTGGGGGTCTTTTTGCGACTGCTGGCGCGCAGCGCGACAGGACAGCCGATCACGACTTATTCGTCCCACTTTCATGGTCCGTTGCCCGGCGGCGAACTGCACATTATTTTGGTCGACAATGGCCGCAGCAAGCTGATGGGAAGCGAGCAGTTTCGGAACTCGTTGAAGTGTATCCGCTGCGGCGCATGTATGAATACGTGTCCCGTTTATCGCCGGAGCGGGGGACATAGCTACGGAACTACTGTGCCGGGACCGATTGGATCCATCTTGGCGCCGTCACGCGACTCGAAGACGCACAAGAGTCTGCCGTTTGCGTGTACGCTTTGCGGCTCTTGCACCGATGTCTGTCCGGTCAAGATTGACCTGCATCACGAACTGCTAGAGTGGCGTGGAGAAATTCGGAAGCGGGGACAATTGCCGCTCTCCAAGACGGTTCCGATGAAGCTGACCAGTTGGCTGATGCGATCGCCGTGGCTGTTTGGATGGGTTGGCGCGATCGGAAAATTTTTCTTACGAAACTTGCCTCGCTGGGCGATCTACCACGGACTGAATCCGTGGGGTAATCAACGCGAGATGCCTGAGTCCCCGCCGCAAAGTTTCCGGCAGTTGTATCAAATACATGAGTCAAAAAAAGCCAGCGATGAGTAGCCGCGATCAGATTTTAAAGAGTATCCGCAATCAGATTGTGGCCAGCGTCGATCATCCAGGGCTCGACGGCGATTGGATTCGCTATGACGACCGCTTTGCGCACTTTAGCACGGTGTTGACCGCGGTCGGCGGGGCTGCGCATTTGGTCTCTACGGCGGAAGAAATCTTGGCCGTTTTGAACCAGGTTCCGGCTTTTGTTCAGGCGAACAAAATAGTTAGTTTGTGCGAACAAATTTCGGGCAACGTCCCCTTGGAGTCGATTGACGATCCGCACACGCTAGAAGATGTCGATTTTGCGGTATTGCCGGCTCAGTTTGCCGTGGCCGAAAATGGCGCCGTATGGGTAGACGATGCGGCGGTAAAACACCGCGTGATTTACTTCATACCCCAGCATTTGTCGTTTGTCGTGCGGTGCTCAGCTGATGCGGCCGATGCGATTGTTGACAACATGCACCAAGCCTACGAGCGGCTTTCGCTAGGCCAGCGGCAGTTTGGCGCGTTCATCTCGGGGCCTTCCAAAACGGCCGACATTGAGCAGTCGCTGGTGATTGGCGCGCATGGAGCCCGGTCGCTTCACATCTTTTTTCTGCGACAATAATTCAGACGAACTCTGCCGGCAATGGATGCACAAAGCGGCGGCGAACTCTAAAATAGCAATGGCCGACTTAAGCGGCCGCGAAACTTTGTATCAATTCGCGGTGTGCGGCGTCCCTGTCAGGACTTGATGGATGAGCGAAGAACAACAGCAGCAGACCCAGGCGCCGCGCCTTAATTTATTGCGATTTTCGTTGGATGGATCGACTGCGAAATTTGAAATCGAGTCGTTTCAGGATGACGAACTTTCGATCGCCGCGCAAAAATGGCGTTTGATCGCGACGCCGCTCGACCCCGACGGAGCGAAAAACCTGACGCGCGTCATGCAGCAAATGGTGCAAAACCGGACCGCGGTCAATCCCGGCATCCTCGCCGGAACCAATCCAGGCGTCCAGATCCATCGATACCTGCGCGGTCTGGGATCGCACGGTCGCGCCGCTCACGGCGACTATTTGGTCCAATGCGGCGAGGAGTGGGTCTTTGTGATGGTGGTCGCGCGAGCGCCGCATGATGAGTTTGAATCGGCCGAAGTCGATCGCGTTCTGGCCTCGGCCAGCTTGGCCGAACAACCGGCGCTAGAACGTCAAGTGCTGCCCGCCTGGCAACAGTTTCTGCAAGAGCGTAAGCCGTCCGATCCTGACGGCAAGTTTCTGATTTCGCTGGAGCCGGCGCCGGTGATGATCGGCAACTTCGATCTGTTTGAAGAGCTCGAAGATCAGGCTGACTTGTCGCCGGATGACGACGACGTTGATCGCGGTGGACGAGCGTTGGATCGCCAGTTGATTGAGTTTTATGTGTTGGACGAACCGCTTTCGATTCGCTGCGATCTGTGGATCCAGCGCGAGCCAGAAGTCGCACAACCGCGCGAGCTTGTCTTTCGCTCCAAATTGGAAGTTGCGATCGGCCGCATCGAGATCTGGTCTGCCGACGAGATCTACAATTTTGAAATCGCCAACGGCAAATACGACGCAAGCATCTTTGTCGTCCAGCGAGGCAAGACTTGCGACGACGATCTCACCGATCGCGAGTTCTTCGAGCGACACGATCTGGAGCGGTATGAGATCATTCTCAAGCCAAGCGGCTAGACAATGTGCCAAGTACGATCCTGTAAAATTGGATCCGTAAAATAGGCCACGTCCGATTGGGCGTGGCCTGTACCTAAAACTCCTGCATGTCGATTACTGACGTCGGATCTGCGTTGTCAGTGAATAGAGCTGCCCCTGCATTTGGTAGCGGGCCTCGGCGTACATCGCGATAAAACCTTCTTTCGGCACGTCGATGCTTGCTACATACGCGCCGTCGGCTGCGGTGATTGGCTGAGAGGTCCACTGGGACGGGCGGAAGTCGCCGCTTTCGGAAGTCGCGGACCAGAGCCGGACCTCTTGGGGAGGTACATCACTGCGTACGGTCAGCGTGAGTTTTTCACCCGCTTCGGCGTACTGCCACTGGAGATTGGGGAGCGGCTTGTTTTCGGCGACATGTTTGACGAAGGCGACCAACGTGGTTAACGCCGTTTCGATCCCACCTTCTAGACCATGTCCCGCGTTTGGGATGTAGAGGAGATGTTTCTCACCTGGCAACTCGTCCCAGTAGATGTTGAGGGCATCGACTACCCAATAAGGATCATTCGTGCCGTTGATGATGAGCTTGGGCAACTTCAATTGCCGGCGGTAGGTGTAAGGATCGACCCAGCGCCACAGCGGAACTTCTGGCTGTTCTTGCATCACGCGGACCAGCCCTTTGCTGGTGTAATCTTTGATCTGGACGCTATAGTCTCCCCAGACCGCGATTTGATGTTTCATCTGCGCTTGGAAATGGAGCGTGTCGATCACGATGGGCGCGATTCCGGCGACACGCGGATCGGCCACCCCGGTCAGCCAAGTGGTCCAACCACGTTTCGAGGCGCCAGCAACGACGAACTTGTTGACGTCGCCGTTCCACTCTTGTTTTGCGACCAACTGCATGACATCCATGGCGCGGACGGCGCTTTTGACCATCGGAAACAACAACGGCCACGTTGCATCGCGTGTTTCGAGATAGCGCAAAAATGTTTCCGTGATCAAATCATCTTCGACTCGATCTCCCAACAGCGGTTGGTTAGGTACCTGCAATAAATAGCCAACGCAGACTCCGCCGGCGTTGGCCATACGAGCGCCGGCGATCATGTCGCCGCCGCGTAACTTGCCGCCGATCTTTCCGCCGGTGATAAACAGCAGGCCATGCTGGGGATGCTTGATCTCTTGCGGTTCAAAGATCGCCAAAACATGCGTCCAGGTGATTCCTTGCCAAGTTTGCGATGTTAGTTCGACCTCGTGCAGGCGCCCCATGCCTAGCGGCAAGTCGGTTGTTTTGAGTAACTTCCACGCGAAGCTATCGTCTGATTTGGCTACATAGTCTTGCAGCGCCGTTGGCACAGCAGCTTCGGAGATCTTCTCTGCCAGCACAACGTGCGGTTTCGCGAGAGAAAAAAACAAGATGCCAAGAACTAAAATTTGCGACAATCGGTTCATAGCTGCAATGCATGCGAGTAAGCGTAAAGTAGTGAATTCGTCGAGCGACTTACTTGGTCTTTAAATCGATCACACCCAGATCCACCGATTTTTGATCAGCGGTAAGGGTCAATTTGACGGGAGATTTGTCCGGTTTGTTATAGCGATTTTTCAGACGATCAGGTCCCGAAAATCCAACCGACATCTGATTAAATCGACCCCAAAAAAAGGTCAATGCATAACTGCCAGGCGGAACGCCGTCTCCTTCCACGTACGTGGATAATTCGAACCGGCCATCATCCCCGGTCAACGCTTGGGTCACCGATGGATGCTCTAGATCTTCGTCCGCCATGGACAGGCATTCGATCGCAATGGGACTTCCTGGAGGTCGACCATCGACAGTTACAGTACCCGAAACATGGATTGTCGGTTTCGCAAAATAGTCGTGCTCTTTTCGGCCGCATCCGAGCGCCCCGAGCATTGCCGTGACCAACGACAACGCCAGTAGATCCTTGCAAGTCATCCCAACATCCCCCTCAACGATTGGCGACAAGAACTCGGCGTCCACTTTTTGTGTGGACTACAACCCGCCGGGGATTTCTCCCCCACCGGCAGTCATCAAAGCCGCGAATGTGTAGCCCGAGACTGTGGAGGGAACGAATCGTACCGATCCGTCGCACATCAAGAAGCTGGCGCCGCCTGGATGAAATGCATAAAAACCGACCCCCCGGCCGTTGCTGCAATTGATGATGCAAGCGCCGCCGTTCGTCCCAAGCGAGCCATCATACAACGAGCCTTGCGGCCAATGATCGCCGTGCAAGCTGTCGGCCCACCCGCCTCCCTGGGTGCCGCCGTAGGTGGCTGTCAATGTCGAATCGACGGTCCGCAACTTATAGACCGATCGTCCTCCCAGACGCTCACCAAGCATAAAAGTATTGGACGTGCCGTCGGTAACGTCAGCAACGCGTGGACACGACGTGCGTCCCCCGGGGACAGTTTCCCAGAGCACCCCAGATCGGCTCGTGGGGGGGTTAGCTCCATAGGCCAAAGTCGCGTATGCTCCGCGAATGCCGGCTGTCGCGCTATAATCGCCGCGAGCTGCGGTCCAGGTCAATTCGACCGGGGGAATACCGGTTTCTAATGCATCTTTGGGGACGCTGTAATCGCTGATCTCTTCGGCGGCGGCCGAAGGGCACATGAACGCGTTAACCGGAGTCTTAATCACTTCCAGATTACCGGCCACTGCGGCGGCGTTGAACATGCCGGCGGCCTCATTAAACGCTGGGGCGCGAGAGTCGTATTTGGCGTCTAGAGCCGACTGTTCGAGATAGGGCAAGAGCTGGACCGACCAGCCTTGGATGTTCAGATCGGCCGAGATGTTCCAGCCGAACGGAAAACATCCTAGCGTCGAATGGTAGTTATGAAACGCCAGCCCCAGCTGTTTTAGATTATTGGAGCATTGCATCCGTCGGGCCGCTTCGCGGGCTTGCTGCACCGCCGGCAACAACAATGCAATCAGTACGCCGATGATCGCAATCACGACCAAAAGTTCTACCAACGTAAACCCGTTACGTCGGTCCACGGAAGCGCTCGCGCGATGACAGATCATGACGCCGTTCCTTGAACAAGATTTCGAGAGAAGAGATTGAAAAGAGCTGCGAGCGTTATGCGATCAAAAACTCGTACGACGCTTGCTTCAACGGCTATTGAAGAGAATTCTCTGAAACAGAGCAAGACAATTTTACGTGATGACGCACATATTCACATGGTTTAAATGAACCACGAACAATCTTAATTAGATCGATTCAATCGCTTCCAATTTGATCCTACATCAACCCTGTGTTAGCAAAGGATCGCGCCACCGATCAAGTGAAGAATCTCTATCGAGATGCTCTCTATTCATTGCGAGCTTGAATCAGCCTGCGGGTGGAGCCTATTAAAAAATCATGGAGCTTTCGTGGTCCTTACGACACGAAGGAATATCGGATTCAACCCTAGAGGCAGAGGGAAACGGCGTGGGCCGTAGGCGAGAAAGAAGTTCAACGTTGTCCGTTGAAGGAGATCGCAAAAAAAAACAGGACGTGCGACAAGTGAAGCTCGTCGCACGTCCCGATTGAAACCAAATCAGATCAAAAAAGAGAATCTAATGTGGCAGTGGGGCGCCTACCGGCAACCCGCCGGCAGCCGTTAGGCGTCTCCACCTCTTCGGCTAATACAGACAGATTCCACTGAACCACCTCCTTTCCACTAAAGACACCCCAGTCTTTGCCGATTAAGCCAGTTAGACGACATCGATCTGGGCTCTAGTAAATTGCGTCGCGTCAACGCAACCCGATACTTCAACTTTGCGCCACTCTTTCGAGTTCTGCAAGTGAAATTCTCACAGCGGCAATAAACAAGACAACCCAACCAGGGACGGGTTCGCGCTGCTGGCAAAAAATTGCAATCGACGTAAAGTTTGATAGGTTTAGCATTTGTGGCTCTGATCGAATTTAATGCCGCCTTCGTAGCCGTGGACAAAAAATTCCCTTCAACGGTTTTACTCTTATTTTTCGATGGCCGTAAAATCCGATTTTGACAAACCGGAAACCTTCGGCGACATGGTGATTGGCTCTGCGTTGCTAATGATCATCATGGTTGTAGGATTGTTGGCATTAATCGCAGGCCATTGGCTTGTGACGCCTGTCGCCGACTGGCTGGCCTTGCACGGCATCTATTCGGTAGACGAAATTGCCCGGCAAAACCTCACGATTGTGCGGGCCCGCAACACCCCAATCGTCTCCAACGGCGATCCGCTACCCTTTGGCTGGATCGCGCTACAGTTGGTTCTACATATGGCCAGCGGGCTGTTTTGCATCTATCTGATCCTCATGGCCCTAACAGAACTCGATCGCCGATTTTTCGGGGGAAAGATCCGTCCGTGGATCGAGCAGCATCTCCCGATAAAACAGCAAGCATCCCGAGAATCCAGCGCGTACAATGCTGAGCGAATTCTGAGGTTACTCTCAACCGTTCCCGATCGCCGTGCGACCATCGTCTTTTGTGAAGATGATGAGCAAAAAATGGCTTTGCTGGCGCAGCTCTACCAGCAGTCGCCAGCGCAACGCATCGCTTTCGCGTTTTACTTTTCCGATGATGTCGAGCAATTCTTGCAAAAACTGAGCGAATTGAAAATAGATTCGCCGCCGGACCACTGGAACAGACTGACCTTAGTTCGCTCTCCCAAGGGGCGGCCCGGAGCCGAAACAGTTCCGGAAGCGATTGTCATCTGTGGTTCGCATCCCGCCGAAGCGGAAGAAGAAGAAACGCTCGTAGCGATCAGCCCGGACTTCAACTCCTGGCCGCGAATTCAAATCGTTGCGGCTTCCGAGTTGGATCTGGATGACGAGTTGGAGCGAATGATTCGCAACTGCTGGCCGGCCGACTGCCCAACAACCGCCTACGAGTTGCCGATGCTTTCACGCGAACTAGGTCGCCAGCAATATCGCAACCAGAAGTGTCGCATCGGCGCGAAACCGGTCACCTCGCGCGCCGAATGGTTGCGATGGAACGTCATTTGAGGAAATGCGATCGGCAGCGCAGATGAATTCTAAATGAGCCGATCGAAGCCGCCCCGGAAAACGTCGACGAGCCCCAAGCCATACCCACCGGCAGTATCAGCTTAGAAGTGAAGTTCAGTCGCATCGGTCCGGTCGAAGTCAATTGTTTCCAGAGCCGCTGGCCCGATCCGAGTTCTGAGCCGACCGAGATCGAGCCGACGCCCGTCAATGGTCCTTAGCCAAGTCGAAACGGAATCATCTTCCACAACCGCTGGTCACGCAAATAGATACCCAACCAGGCCAAGATCGGCAGCAGAATCTGCATCGTCATGTCTTCACCCTTCAGCCAGTGAACGCAGATCGCTCCGCCCATGTAGCCGGTCAGCAGGATTGCCCCCAAGATCGCGGTCGGCGGAATCAGATAGAGGACCGCACATGTCGTTAGCAAGATTCCCAGCGGCAGTAGCTTGGCGACGGGAAAGCCGGCTTCCTGCATTTGCTTGACCGCTTCGGGATCCATCTCACCGCCGAGCGCCATCGACAACTTCATCACGCCGGCCGCCAGAAACGCTAGCCCGGCCAGGACGGTAATCACACGTCCGATCCAAACAGCGACCATGTTGGGTTTGTTGGTGGTGATTTCGGACTGGATCATCTGGATCGCTTTATGGGAGTTGGTGAGGTGTACTTCAACCGAGAATCAGCAGTATAGCGAGCACAGGGAGCGTGCGGCAATCGAGCGAATCCAAAGTCTTTGGTCGCACATGAAAAACAGAGAATAGTAGCCCGAGGCGCGCTTTCGAGGGAATGCGGTTGGCGACACCGAAAAGAGCCTAAGCGCGCTTTAGAAGCCGCGAATCAGTAGTTGCTGGTGCGACGCTGCGACACGCTTTCCCTTGGCTTGCGCCGCGGGCTGGTATTGCGACTATCGGGCTGCTTACCGGCAATCGATTTTGTCCAACCGCATTGAAGTCATGCTCGTTCGTCGAAGGCTCTGCAAGCGCATGCTGCCCAAAAATAGCGGCATGACGGAACACTGAGCAGCAGCGAATCCGGTTCGAGCTATTGCAGATCGAAGTTCAATTCCTCATTCGCAGCCGCTTTGACTTCCGCTTCCAGCGTACTCTTCTCGTTGTATTTGTCAGGGATCGAAGCGACCTGCGGAACTTCGCCGCTGCCGTCATCCATTTGCATCATCCGTCCGGTTTTCCAAGATCCATAAATCTCAATCTTCTTCACGCCGGCGGTCGACGTGCCGTTAAATTTGCCGGCGACAATTTCACATGCGCACGTTGGACCAGTCCCGATCTCGGTCGTATCGGGAATGAAGCTGATCCGACCTTTTTCCAGCGGTTCGCCTTGATAAGTCACGGTCCCGGAAACGGGATAGGTGGACAGTTCGCTTTGTGGCTGACAGCCGGTTGCTAGTAACGCCATACCAAACGCAACTGCAATTCGAGAGATACCCCACAACATAGACGTTTCAACTCCCAGCTGGACGATAATTTTTTGTCGAGGAACCAACGGCGACCGCTTCCTTAGATTTCTCCCAAAACTTCACCATCGCCGCGCGAGCCGAAACGGTTCCAGGTCGTCAGATCAATCGTCTCCGAAACAAACCCGATCGAGGCATCGGCCCGACCAATTAACACGCCGCCGGGATGATAACTACGAGCTCCCATACGACACCATTCGGTCGAATTTACGGCGGGAGCACGCGGCGGGTAATCCACAACGGTCGCTGAATTGGCCGTATCCGGGGCGGAACTGTTGGGCGTATCGCGCAGCGCCAACGTGACATTCGCATTGTTCCAGCCGGTCATGTAATACGCGCCCCGACGATCGACGTCATCCGGAACCAAAATGATCTCGCCTACCATCGCTACATTGCTGGTTCCATCGACGACGTCAGCGATCCGAATTCGGGATTCGACAAAGAACATGCCATCGGCTTTGCGATCGTTATCGCCGTTTTTCAAGCTTCCAGACCCATGCGCTACGACATAGTTGCCCAGAAATCCCCGGGTTGGACTGATCTTGGGATTCGCTGGATCGGACGGGCACATGAAGCCGTTGACGATCGTCCTGCGCTGCGTAAACTCCCATGGCAACCTGCCCGCGCGGATGTCGGTTTGAATCGAATCAAACAGGGCAGTTTGCTCAACAAAGGGCAATAACGATTGGAACCAACAGTAGCGTTTCAAGTTTTCAGCCGTACCCGACTGATTGATCCCCATGTAGTAGCCAGGCGGAAAGTTGCCGTAGGTATCATGGTAGTTGTGCAGCGACAAACCAATCTGCTTCAGGTTATTGCTGCATTGCATCTTGCGAGCCGCCTCACGAGCTTGCTGCACCGCCGGTAACAGCAATGCGATCAATACGCCGATGATTGCGATCACCACTAGCAACTCAACAAGGGTGAACCCCGGACGTCTGTATACGAACGACTTCATGACGTCGCTCTCCAATAAAAAGAAAGAAAAGATGAGAGAATGAATCTGCGATAAGAAGCGTGGCCGCTCCATCGAAACTTTTTCACCGAAAAGATAATAACAAATGATTGGCGGTATCGATATCAAATAATTTCCGCTGGGGAACGTGCAGCTGCCTACGATAAACTTTGACCGCTACGTACAGCCGGAATGCAGAGTCCTAATCCGTGATATCGGCGGATCATGGCCAATTATTCTGCTGGTTTCTGGTGGCGGTCAGATCCAAGGGGACAGATTTGGCGTCCTGGATGCGTTCGATGCTCGCTGTAGTAAAGAGTAAAATCGGATTTTATTGTCGTAAATTTAGAAAAACCGACCCTCCGAATGACCAATTAATCTGGCGAGATATTGTTGTGCCGACGGATCGTACTGATCAAAGGCTTTTCTTTTGACCTGGGCATCTTTACCCCCAAACAATTGCATTCAACAAAAAAAGAGCCCCTGCAAGGGGCTCTTTCGCTTGGTCTCTAACTCTCGCAAGTAAGCAATTAGCTCATCTCGACCGGCGCCGCCGGAACCGCAAAGTTTTTACACAATTCCAGCACTTCGGCTCGGATCGCGGCGTGGGTTTTTTGATCTTCGGGGGCTTTCAGGGCTTGCAGGATCCAGCCGCCGACTTGTTTCATCTCGGCTTCTTTCATGCCGCGAGTCGTCAGCGCCGGCGATCCGACGCGGATACCGCTGGGGTCCATTGGTTTTCGTTCGTCGAACGGGATCATGTTTTTGTTGACCGTGATGCCGCAATGATCCAGCACTCCTTCGGCGATCGCGCCGGTCGTGCCGACGGACGTGACATCCATCAGCATCAAATGGTTGTCAGTCCCGCCGGTCATCAGGCGAACTCCGCCTGACATCAGCGTGTCGGCTAACGTCTTGGCGTTGGCGACCACCTGCTTGGCGTAATCTTTGAACGACGGTTGCAGCGCTTCGCCAAAACAAATCGCTTTGGCGGCGACAACGTGCATCAGCGGGCCCCCTTGCGTGCCCGGGAAGACATTGCGATTGATCAGCTTCGCATGTTCTTCTTTGCACAGGATCAAACCGCTGCGCGGGCCGCGGAGCGTTTTGTGAGTTGTCGTGGTAACAAAGTCGGCATGCGGCACTGGGCTGTTGTGCATGCCGCCGGCGACCAGACCCGCGTAGTGGGCCATGTCGACAAATAACTTGGCGCCTACTTCGGCGGCGATCTCGGCGAACTTCTCGTGCGGGATTTCACGCGGGTAAGCGCTGGCGCCGGCCACGATCAGTTTGGGCTTGTGCTCACGAGCCAACTTGAAGATCTGATCGAAGTCGAGACGTTGCGTCTCGCGATCAACGCCGTAGCTGACAAAGTTGTAAAGTTGCCCGGAGACGTTCAGCTTCATGCCGTGCGTCAGGTGACCGCCGTGCGCCAGGTCCAGTCCCAGGATCGTATCGCCGGGATTTACCGCGGTTAGATAGACGGCAAAGTTGGCTTGCGATCCGGCGTGCGGCTGCACATTGGCATGCTCGGCGCCAAACAACTCTTTCGCGCGGTCGATCGCGATTTGCTCGACAACGTCAACATATTCGCAGCCGCCATAGTAGCGTCGGCCGGGATAGCCTTCGGCGTATTTGTTGGTCAGAACCGAGCCGGCGGCTTGCTGGATGGCGGCGCTGGTGTAGTTTTCTGACGCGATCAGCTCGAGCCCGTCCGCCTGACGGCGCTGCTCGTTAGCGATCGCTTCCCAAACCGACGGGTCATTTTGCTTAATGAAATTCATGGCGTTCCGAAATTAGCGGGGCGAAGCAGAATTGTCGCGACCGGCCTAAGCGTCCTAGCGGGAGGCCGAAGAATCCATCATTGTCGGGGGGCAAGCCCGATGCGTCAATCGCCCGGCCGGCGGGTTGAGCGGGACAGACGGTGCGAAAGTGGAGGGAGACAGTTTTGGGAATGTCTAATGCCTAAGAACTAATGTCTAGGGAAGAAGAGGAAATTGCTCTGCAACTTCCACGATCACCCTTCGTCATTAGGCATTCGTGATTAGTAATTAGACATTTACTCGCACTTATTCACCCCAAACCTTCGGCGTTTTGTAGTCTTTTGGCTGCGGCCCCGCATTTTTGGCAGGGGCGGCTTCGGACGCAAGTTGGTCAAACTTGGTGCGCAGTTGTTTCAGCTGCTTTACGTTGGAGGTCGCCAGGTTGGTTTGCTCGGCTAGGTCACTGCTCAAATTGAACAGCTCGACCTTTTCTTTGGGTTTGCCGATGTTGTGGATGACCAGTTTCCAATCGCCGACGCGGATCGCGCCTTCGGTGGGGGTGATGTTGCAAACGATCACGTCATGAGGTGAAGGTTGGCCGGCCGTGATTGTCGGCCAGATGTTGCGGCCATCCAGCGGCTTGGCTTGCTGCAAGGAACCGCCGGCCAAGTCAACCAGCGTCGGATACCAATCGACGATGTGCAGGGGGGCTTCCACTACGGAGCCAGGGGAGATCTTTCCTTGCCATGATGCGAATGCACAGACGCGGACGCCTCCTTCGTAGAGCGTATGCTTGCCGCCGCGGAGTGGTCCGTTATCGGTCAGCTTGCCGGGCTCTGGTCCGCCATTGTCGCTGCTAAAGACGAAGAGCGTGTTATCGAACATCCCTTGCTGCTTGATCTCGGCGACGATTTGTCCGATCGCTTCGTCCAATGCTGCGATCATGCCGGCGTAGGCTTGACGCCGTTTTTTCATCTCGCTGTATGGGGCACTGTAACTTTCAGGAACTTGCAGCGGCGAGTGGACTGCATTGAACGGCACATACAAAAAGAGGGGCTTCTGCTTATCACGCGTTTGAATCACGCGGATCGCTTCTTGGGCGATGAGATGCGTAGCGTACCCTTCGTCGTGATTGACCTGGTCGTCTTTGTGCCAATCGTGTCCCCCGTCGCGATCATGGGTGAAGTAATCGAGCGCCCCGTTATAGTGTCCGTACTGATGATCGAAGCCGCGCGCAGTCGGCAGATACGCGGGCGAAATGTGCCCCAGATGCCATTTGCCTACGATTGCCGTTTCGTACCCGGCCTCGCGCAGCGCCTCGGCCAAGGTCCGTTCTTCCAGCGGCATACCATAGTCGGCCCACGGGCGGACGACGCCGACCTGCAATCCGTACCGCATTGGATAACGCCCGGTCAGCAGCGCCGCCCGTGTTGGCGAGCAAACCGACTGAACATAAAATTGCTGTAGCTTGGCGCCAGAGTCCGCCAACGCATCCAACTGCGGCGTCTTGATCGGACTGCCGCGCCAACCAACATCGGCGCCGCCAAGATCGTCGGCCAACAGAAAGACGATGTTAGGACGCAAGGCGTCGGCTGCAATGGCATTAACGGCACAAGTCATGCATAACAACGCGGCGGCAAACAGTCGGCGAACGGCAAGCATGACAACCAACACAGGGCAGAAGAGAAGAGTTGGATGGAAAGGCTGTAGTTTACTTCAAAGCAACCGCCAAAATGAAGAATGACGAAGCACAAATGTCGAATATAGTCGGCGCCCAGAGATCGTTTACACGCGCAGCGGCTGTTTGATGAATCCGACATTCGCCCTGCGCCATTCGATATTTCCTCGTCAGGTCTACCTAAATTGACATTCCAGTAATCACTCAGACTCAATCCAACTATGGCTGGTTCTGCGCCCGTAATGAAATTTAACTGCCGCCGCTCGCAAATCCTGTTTCAATTCGCATCAAGATTGGCTATGGTAGGACTTGCTTTCCCACCGACGCAGCAATGATTTCCCCCCCACCTTGGACGTTGCGTTAGCCATTTGATTTCTAGGAAGCGATATGCACCTTCGAATACTGCTTGGCGTTTTGCTTAGCCAAGTCATTTCGGCCGCCGCTTGCGCCCAGACGATTGTGGAATTTGGTCGGGACGTCCAACCGATTTTAGAGTCCCGCTGTCTCGAATGTCATGGTCCCGACAAAGCGAAGAGCGACTTTCGGGTGGATGACGCTGACACGATCAGCTACTACGTCGAGCCCGGCGATCTAGAGGCGAGTTCGCTATGGACCGATTATCTGATTACAGAAGATCCCGACACCAAGATGCCGCCAGAATCGGCCGAGCACCCGGCAGGCTTGCCGGCTGGCGAATTGGCGATCATAAAGCTGTGGATTGAGGAAGGGGCCAATTACAAGTGGGTGAGTGATGCTTTGGTAACCGACCCGGCAGAGCCCACCGCTCCGCTGAGCATGACGACCAAAATTTGGCTGTTTCAAGGTTTGTTCCATCCAGCGTCGACGCACTTTCCGATCGCTTTGCTGTCGATTTCGATGGCCTTTCTGGCGATCTCGTTTTTCACAGGCAAGTCGTTAGAGTCTGCGGCGTTCCATTGTCTGTGGGTTGGCGCTTTGACCGCGATTCCGGCTTGCATAATGGGTTGGGCTTACGCGACCGACCAAGGCTACCCTCATCCCTTCTCGTTCGACTTCTTTACGAGTGGAATTGCTCGGCACAGTTGGTTGGGAATCGGCGTTGCCGTGCTCTCGCTGCTGATCGTTCCGGTCGCCTATTTCGCGATCAAAAAAGAGAGCTTCCGCTTGAAGCTCGTTTGGTTTGCCGGTTGCTGTTTACTGGCAATTGGCGCTTCGCTGGTGGGCTTTCAGGGAGGTGAACTCACTTACGGCGAAGGACACTACGCCATCGAATTCGAGCGGTTATTTCTCGCCGACGAAGGGCCGATCGAGACGCACCCCAAAAACGAACCGATGATCCCGGTCGTTAAAGCAGAAGAGTAGTCATCCACCGCTCCGGAACTACTCTTTCTTTTTCGCGCTTCGTTCTAACGCTGCGCGGCGGATCTCGGCTTGAGCCTGATTCAGCCGTTCTGGCCACGCAAACGTTGGCGCCTGGCTAGGTTCATAACCGGCCATGTGAGCCTGCAGACGCGTCACTGGTTTGGTGTAGACAATTTCGGTAGCACCAAAGACCTCTGCACACAGCTTCGCCAGATCAGGGTCATACTCGCGCAGCTCTTGCCGCGTATCTACATGATTGTGATCGTGATCCGGTGGGCGATTGTTGTTGAACCACGACTGGACTCCTTCCGCGAAATACTCGCAGTGATTGACTGACGCGTATTTTCCTTCCCACAACTTCGCGTCCATCGCGCGCTGATAGGCGGCTTTCAGCCGATCGTCAAACGTGGGATCAATTCGAACCATCCCACGCAAGTGGATGTTGTGCGCGAACTCATGGATCAAAATGCACTCGGCGACATAGGGATCGCCGGGATATCCGAGCAGATTCTCTTCGCCGCAAGTGCAATAGGGATCGTCCTGTGAACCGCCGGTTCCGCGAGCTCGGGCGTCCCAAAAATCTTTCGGCTGAAAATGAGCGAACTCTGGCAGATCGGTCGTGTACTGGTTGTATCCAATGATCAACATCCGCGAGCCGCTGCTGACCATCGCCTGCTTGATATCAGGTCGCTGCCCTAACATCTGCTCAATCAAAAACGCCGCCTCTTTTAACGCGTAGTCACTGACTGAAGCCGAAGCCAAAATCGGGTAACCGCCGGCATCGACATATTTGCCGTAGAAGGGATCGGCCTTCAGTTCGGCCGGAGGCGCCGTCACAGGATAGAGCTCGTCGGCCTCAACCGGCGTTGCAGACAACAGCAGGAATGCCGTAACCACATATCCAAATTTGGGCGTTCTCATTCCAACCTTCTTTGTCAGTCCGCCGGCTGATAGCCGGGGAAAACCAAGCCAATGTTGCGATCTGATGTTGTGCACAATAGATCAAGAGCGGCCCGATGTCAAAAGCTTTCGCTCGCTCATTTGATTCGCAACACTGACGGTAATCGGTCGACACTTTCATTGCTCGAGACGTATTGGTTCCGTAATATGCTTGTGTCGAAGGGTGTCGTCACAAACGTCAGTTGGTCAAACGAGGAAGTTGTTCGTGAGAATCCGGGACTCGGTCAACGGTCTGTTTCGGAAGTCGCCCTCTCCTGATTCCGTAATATTCTACGACTTCGAAGTAGGCATAGCCGTTCGAATGCCACGTAGAGAATTGAGACCAGGGGCAGTCGAAGTACAGATGCAGGGAATCGATGGCCCGGTTTGGATTGCGTCGGATCAGGTGCAACAGAGCCCCATCCAACACGAACCTTTCAATGAGGGAGTTCGTAACTATTTGCGCCAAATACAAACCGCGTTTGGCGAACAATACCCTTTGACTCTCGAGCAGTGGGAAGATGGCTTTCGACGCGACACGAACCCCGCCCAACAGATTGCAATCTGGCTGCACGCCGCGAATGTCTATTTGCATTTTGCAGCTGATGATTCATCCGCCGATCGACGACGGGACTTCTACGGCTGCATCATGGCTTGCATGACGGCGAGTCCCGACTCGGTGTGGGACATTCTAGAACCGAAGGTTCTGGATCGCTCGGAGGCTGAACGCATAGTAAACCGATTTTACGGTAAAGAAGAGTGAGCCTTAGTCGGACGTAAGATCGCACAACGCGCAGCGACTAAAACAACTCCCGCTCCACATCCTTCGCCAATCGTCGCCGCGCCATCTCGCAGTACTCAGCAGATTGATCGACCCCCAGATAATGTCGTTGCAACTTCCGCGCGACTAGGCCGACCGTGCCGCTCCCCATAAAGGGATCGAGGGCGACGCCTCCTTCTGGGCAGGTCGCCAGCAAACAGGTTTCGACTAGCTTCTCGGGGAAGACGGCGAAGTGGGCTTCGCGGAATTTGGAGAGGGAGATCGACCAGACGGTTCGTTTGTTACGCCCTTGCGGATGGAACGCCTGATCCCACCGGGCGTCATGCAAGTTGGACGAGCCGCCGTTCTTGCCGGCCTCGGGGGTGCTGCCGCGCTGATGGAAATGACGGCGACCTCCCTTCATACGGCTGTTTTCGCTGAAGGTGACATGCGGCTCGCGGATTGCGTCGGCGTTGTAGTGGTACTCTTTACTCTTGCTAAAGAAGAAGACGTACTCGTGATCGGTCGTGGGACGCGTCTTGACGCTCGACGGCATCGCGTTCGGCTTTTGCCAAATCACATCGCTCCGCAAGATCCAGCCGGCGTCTTTCATCGCTAGGGCAAACCGCCACGGCATGCCAAGCAGCTCACCGTTGACATACTTGTCCCCCAGCACCACCCAGATCGAACCAGTCGGCTTAAGCGTGCGCTGCACCTGAGCGAACAGAGTGACTAGTCGCTCGATATACTCGGCCGGAGTTTTCTCGAGGCCGATTTGATTGTCACCACTATATTCGCGCTGCTGAAAGTAAGGAGGGCTGGTGACAACCACATCGATAAACTCGGCAGGCCAATTGGACATCACCCTCGTCGCGTCGCCGCAATAGACCGAGTCTAGCGGCGGCTGAGAAAGTTTCTCTCGTTTCGGCGCGTCCTTTCGCGGCATACGGCTCACATTTTGTCGACGGTCGAGATTCCCAGCAAAGCGAGACCCTGTTGTATCACCCGAGCGGTCAAATCGCAAAGGAGCAATCGGCTTTGCCTTAGCTCTTCGCTTTCGGCCTTCAACACAGGGCACTGCTCAAAAAAGGTCGAGTAAGCTTTCGCGAGATCTTCAAACAGATAATTGGTCAGCTGGTTAGGGCGATAGTCGGCGACCATATCATCCAGCGCTTCGGAGAACCGCAGGACTTTCATCGCTAGCGCTCGTTCGGCCGGCTGGTTTACAAGGATTTTCGCGCCGCTGCCGCGTAATTTGGCCAGATCAACCTCGCCGCGCTGGAAAATGCTTTGCACCCGAGCATAGGCGTACTGCATGTAAGTCGCCGTATTGCCGTTGTAGGCCAGCATCTTGTCATAACTAAAGACATAGTCGGTCTCACGATTGTTTGACAAGTCGCCATATTTCAAACCACCGATACCGACCCGCTGCGCCACGTCGCTGTATTGAGCGTCGGTCAGGCGGCCGGCGTCGTCGTTACCGCGGACAATTTTGTCGGCGCGAGAAACCGCTTCGTCTAACAAACCCTCCAGGCCGATCGTATCGCCGGAGCGGGTTTTGTACGGCTTGCCATCTTCGCCCATCACCGTACCAAAGCTGACATGCTTCAGCTCGACTTCGGTGTAGCCCCATTTCTTGGCGGCGGCGAACAGCTTTTCAAAATGGTCACCCTGACGGAAGTCGACCACATACAAAATCGCGTCCGGCTTCCACTCGCGCATCCGATATTCGATCGTCGCCAGGTCAGTCGTCGCATACAGGAACGCGCCATCCTTCTTGCGAATGATCATCGGCGCTTTGAAGCCATCCAAGAAAACGCAGAGCGCTCCTTCTGATTCGGTAGCGAAACCTTTTTCGATAAAGTCATTGGCGACTGTCGCCAACTGATCGTGATAAAAGCTTTCGCCCAGCTCATAGTCGAAGGTGACATTCAGTCGCTGATAGATCCGCTGGATATCTTCGCGGCACTTCGGCAAAAACTCGTGCCAGAGGGCCAAGTTTTCTTCGTCGCCGGCGTGCAGTTTGGCCGTCTCGTGCAGCACGGCGCTGCTAATGTCGGCATGGGCGGCCGCCAGCTTGGCGAACTCGGAATCGGCGGCAAGTTCGGCTAGTTTGGTCTGATCTTTCGAGAGTTCTTGGCTCGCTTCGTTGGCCTGGCGCTCTAGTTTCTCGAGCTCTTTGCTTAACTTCTTATCGGCCGCTTTGTCGCCGCTTGGCGGCGTCGCTTTGCGCTCTTCAATTTCGGCCGCCATCTCCAGCAGCTTCCCTTTACGGCCAGGCAACGCCTTCTGACCATCGACAAAATCGATGATCTTCCGCACGTAGCGATACAGCCGCGATAGTTCGGCGACGGGACTTTCGGCATAGGCCTGATTGTCGCGGAAATTCTTGAAGCCATAGATGATCATGCCGAACTGCGTTCCCCAGTCTCCCAGGTGATTGTCAGTGATCACTTCATGCCCCAAAAAGCGGAGCGTATGGGCCAAGGAGTCGCCGATCACGGTCGAGCGGATATGGCCCACATGCATCGGCTTAGCGACGTTGGGGGATGAAAAATCGAGCACGTATTTCTTCGGCTCGGCGACCAGCGGTACACCGATGCGCTCGTCTGTGACGGCGGCTGCCAGTTGCTGTTCGATCCACGCAGCTTTCAGCGTGATATTGATAAAGCCGGGCCCGGCGATCTCCAGCGGTTCGCAGATGTCTGACAAGTCGATTTTCTCGACAATCTCGGCGGCGATCTCACGAGCGTTCTCTTTGCCCAACATTTTCTTGAGCGGCATGGCGCAGTTGGCCTGATAATCGCCAAATTTGGGGTCCGACGTCGGACGAATCATTGCGAGCAGCGGCGCCGTATCGTCGACGCTGTCGGCCAACATCGTCGTCAAAACAGCGTCAAATCGGCCTCGCAGGGCTTGCAGAATGTTCATGCGGCGTAAGGAGTTAGGGCCAAAAAACAGAGGCGCAAACCGCCATTTTCAAATGATTGGCCCCTTTTTACAAGGGAGGAGAAAAATAGAACACAGATCCCACGGTGGAGCCGACGGTAAGAAAGAAGCAGGCAGACGCAAAAGACAGCGTGCTAATAATCGCTTCTCATTCGTTAGACGCTAACTTGACCTTTGCTAAGGTATTTCTTTCTTACCTTGTGTTCCATTCTGCCTAAAGCCCCTGGGCGCTGGGCTGATCAGTAGAGAAACTCAAGACGTTCGCTTCCTACAACCACCGTGACACGCCGCCGATGTATTTGTTCGATTTAACGCTGCCGACGCCTGAGGAAAACCTAGCCCTGGATGAGGCGCTGCTGGAAGCAACCGAGGCCGGCGAGCTGACCGGCGACGTGTTTCGCTTGTGGGAACCGCAATCACCGTTGGCCGTGATCGGCCGCGCATCGAAGCGTGCGGACGAGGCCAACCTGCCGGTCTGCCAGCAACTGGGAGTGCCGGTCCTACGGCGCTCTAGCGGAGGCGCCGCGATCGTCGCGGGGCCCGGCTGCTTGATGTACGCAATCACGTTGGGGCTAGCCAACCGTGAAGACTTGCGAGCCATCGATCAGTGCCATCGCTATGTGATGGAAAAAATGCTCGCTGCGCTCTCGCCGCACGTCGCTGGAGTCATGTTCCAAGGAATCTGCGATCTAACCTGGAACAATAAAAAGTTCAGCGGCAACAGCCTCCGAGTCAAACGCGATCATGTGCTGTACCACGGAACGCTACTGTACGATTTTCCGCTCGAACTGATTGCCGACTGCTTGAACCATCCGCCGCGCACGCCCGACTATCGAGAACAGCGCGAGCATGATCAGTTTGTCACCAACTTGCCAATCACTCGCCAACAATTGCGCACTTCGCTGATAGAAACCTGGGAAGCCAACGAGCCGCTCACCAATTGGCCCCAACAGCGCACCGCCGAGCTGGTCGCCGAGAAATACGGAACCAGTAAGTGGAACGCGATGCGCTAGGTAGCTTGGGTTGTTCTCGATTCCATTGGGCCGTGACAAAAGGGTGGCGCAAGCCGGCGATGTTGTTTGAGGTAACTCAATGAATCTCCGGCTTGCTCTACCTTTGTACTCTTGGGGTTACGAAGTCAGCGTCGCATCAAGCGTGATTTCGCAGTTGAGAACTTTTGAGACGGGGCAGCCGGCTTTGGCGGCGGCGGTGAGTTCCTTGAACTTGTCCTGATCAATGTCGGGAATCTTGGCCGACAAGGTGAGATGGACGGCGGTGATCGCGAAACCTTCTCCCTGTTTTTCGAGAGTGACGTCGGCGCGGGTTTGCATCTTTTCGGCAGTGAATCCGGCTTCGCCCAGGATGAGCGACAGCGCCATGGTGAAACAACCGGCATGCGCGGCGCCGATCAATTCTTCAGGGTTGGTGCCGGCTTTTCCTTCAAAGCGAGCGGCGAAGCCATAGGGATAAGCATCCAGTGCGCCGCTCTTGGATGAGATGGCTCCTTGACCATCCTTGAAGCCCCCTTCCCAAACGGCTGAACCGTAGGTTTTCATTTTCATCGTTGACAATCCTTGTTTTGCGTGAGCTTGGTGAATAATTCTCGAAGTCTGTCACGATGCGACCTGCACGCATCACGATCGCCTGATGTTAGGCGCGTCGCCGTATCTGTGACGATAGCGCCTGGCGCGGCAGTGTGCAAGCGTCATGAAAAAATCGTGAGGATTCAACGAGAATTATTCTCCAATCGTCACCACGCGTCCCGGCGATCCTTCGACCGATATTTTCTCGAGCACTTCTAGCTTGGTTAGTGACAATACCCAGATCGTTCCATCCCCGGGATTGCTAATACAGGCATATCGCCCACCGGGCAGCAAGCAGATATCGTGATGGCCGCTATGACCGACCACTTTGCTGCGACCGACTGGCATGCTTTTTACCACTTTGGCGTCGGAGAAATCGCCGTTGCGATCAGGGTCGAGATTGACAACCGTTAATAGTTCTTCGGCTTCGCCGTCGTGGCGATCTTGAAACAGAAAGGCCATGCGTAAACCGCTGGCAGTTTCTAGAATCCGCGGCGTTGTCAGGCGAAGTCCTGCGGCCGTTTCGATTGGCAGTTTTTGAATCGTCGGCTCGGCTGCTGCAGCATCGATCATGCCCAAGAAGGATTCGTCCGTGGAGCCAGAAGTGAACAAGGTCCAGTGTCCCGCATTGGCGAAGGCGCCGGTTCGCAGCGGCTTGTCGGAGTCTGCGTTTTTACCCAGCGAAAGATGGTGGACTTCGGCCGTCTCTTTGTTTTTCGAGAAGTTCAGATCGGCGTCGACCCAGCAGATACCGTCCGCGGGCGCAAAGAAGACGCGTCCTGAATTGGCGGTTGCACCATGCAATCCTCCAGTCGGCGTATGGATCGAGTAATTGGCTGTACCTTTTTGATCATCTCGCAAGTTGATGACGTCGATTCGTCCGGCATTGTCTCCTTCGCGATCGATCCAAGTCGAGTATGCAACTTGATCATCAACCGCAGCCATTGTGATATGATCGCCTCCGCCAGAGAAGAAGGTTGCCGCTTGATCAGACTTTGCCGTCAGTTGAGTAGGCCGAATGCGTGTGAAACCGTCGTTTTGATCGTTAGCCAGGTAAAAGGCGCCGTCGTATTGGTAGAGATGGGCAGGATTACCAAGCTGATCGTTCAGCTGCTTCGCGAGAATCTGGGGAGAATTGGGGAAACGCCAGTGCGTGTGGTCGCCATGCTCTTCTTCGACGGCGCCTGCGTCGATGGCGATCCAACCACTTTCGATCTCTCCCTCTTCGGCGTCACGTACGCCGACTAGCAAGACGTTGCCGATTGCTTCCATCTGCACAAGCGACTGCGAGTCACGATCAATCGACGGAAAATCAGAAATCGTGGCCGGTACGAGCGTCCATTTTTCTCCCTTGGTCAGATCGCCATACTGTAGCGTCGCTTCGGCCTCGTTCTGCCAAAAGAGACGCGCAATGACGCGGCCTGCCGTTTGCTTGTGGGGCGAAGTTTCTTCGGCTCGCAGCCAAGTGGCTGACAGGATGAAAAATAACATGAACGCAGAGAGATAGCTTTTGTAGCTGTGCATGGTTAGTTCGCTCGATGGATGGATTAGATAGATAGGGCAATTGCAGCACTAGTTTGCTGTTGGAGCCAGTGGCCCGACTCCGCTGGAAGTGGTAAAGCGTTTTTTCTCCCAGTGAATGCAGGTCCAAATCGCGTTCTCTTTGGCGGAACGGATCCAGTAAAAGCGACGTTGGTCATCGGCCGTATAAACGACCGGCTCTCCTTCGACTTCGGTGCTGTCGCGCCATGCCGGCTGCGTTTGAAAAAATCGAGTGAGGATTGTTTGATCGGTTGGTTGGGGCGCCCCTTGCTTGCGCCAGGAGGTTCCCTGTTCGGTGAATTGCTCGACGGCGACTGAATCGGCGGTCACGACCGCTTTCTCAGCATCCGCGCCGCATCCCAGGCAACCAAGCAACAAAATCATCATCGAGATACGCAGGCGAGCGTGATTGGGGTCCATGGGAAGCCTCATTTTTCCACCGTCTCTTCGCCAGGCGATGGCTCTGAGATGCAGTAGAGTCGTGTCCCGGTGCGAACCACGATTTTCCCTGCGACAGCGGCGGCGCCGTACACGATCGGATCACGAGCGTTGGTTTGCGACTCACTGCGACGAGCGGCCATTTGTTTTGCCGCTGTTTGAATCTCCTCCGCATCCAAGCGGCCGTCTTGGTTAGAATCACTAGCCGGAAACATCCCACGAAAGCGCCCCGTGATCTCGTCGATTGTCAGAAATCCATCGCCGTTGGCGTCGTTGTCTGCTAGTAAATTGTCAAAGCTGCTCGAATCTCGCGCAGAGGAGACGTTTTCGACATAGGTCTCAGGCGAAGGCGGCGCGTCGAGCTCCCACAGCAGGTTGGCCGCAAGTTGCTCAAATTGAGGACCAGACTTTAAGACGATCGTTTGGCCATTCTTACCAAAGAAATAGACGCGATCTTGCGACACGATCGGAGTAGCCCAGCAATCAGTCCCGATTCGCTTGGCATAGTGCTGTCTCCCGGTCTGCTTGTCCAAGCAGTAGACGACACCGACATTGTTCAGGTAATAAACGCACTCGCCGCAGACAACGGGGGATGCATAGTCACTGACCGCTTTCTCGGCTCTCCAGACGATCTGCGGAGTCTCGGCTCCGCTGGTCTGGATACAAAGATTAGAACGCTGAGCAACATTGCCGCCTGCTCTTTCAGAGACCCGGGCTCCTACATACAGTCGGTCGCCATCCGGAGTTGGAGATGCAACCGTGTTACCATCCAACTGGCCGACGGTCCAAAGCGAATCCCCCGAATCCGCATCATGAGCCGATACGGCTCCGTTCGAGCTGATGATGATCTGGCGTTGGACGACAATCGGCGATGACCAAGAGTTCGACGAAGGACGCTCAATTTTCCAACGGGTTTCCCCTGTTTTCTTATCGATCGCGATCAAGTACGAGGGGCCGCGATGTTCGAGATTCAAGATAACGCATTGCTCGGTCTGAGTCGGAGACGCTCCGAGGCCGTGATTATTTTCCAAGGGGCCGAAGTCCGTGACCAAATCACGACTCCACAGCAGGTTGCCAGCATGATCAATCGCAGCGACATCTCCACTTTCAAAGAAGAGATAGACGCCGTGATCGTCGACGGCCGGAGTCGGAGCGGCTCGGGCCATCATATAGCTGGAAGGCGCCGTCGCCGCGGCCGGAAAACGATATCGCCAAAGTTGTCCGCCGGATTGAAGGTCGATGCACGAAACGGCGCAGGTCTCTTTGTTCAAGCCTTCGACAGAGGTCACGAAAACCCGTTGGCCATGGATAATCGGGGTCGATTGTCCATAGCCTTCCAGCTCGCGCTGCCAGGCAATCCCCGTTTGGGGTGTCCACGATAGAGGCAATTGGCCGCTGGTCGCAGAGCTGCCGCCTGAGCGAAACTGAGGCCAACTTGCCGATTGACCATAGAGTCCGGCTGAGAAGGTAAAGCACGCCAAAAGCGCCAGCATGGGCGAAATGGATTTCATTTCAAGGTCCTGCATTGTGTGAAAATTGAAGGAGTGGCGGCGTTCTAAAACTCGCCCAGCACAACGCCGTCGTTGCGAGCATGCAGGTTTCGCCAGGTCGATAGATCAACGGTCTCGCTCACCAACCGGACGCTGCCGTCAGCCAGAGCGATCATTACTCCGCCTGGGTGAGCGCTGCGAGCGCCCATCACTGCATCGCCGTGATACAAGATGTCAGGAGACGGCGAATTCGGCGAGAAATAGCCGTTGATAAACGAATGGTAAGTGAGATTGCGGAGCCATTGTCCGGCGCGGCGACCGCTATAGCTGGCGACCGATCTAGCGTGAAGATCATCCGCCGATGTCGAACATGGAGAGCCGCCGCCGCTTGTGGAACGGAGTTGCGTCTGCGCATTGACCAGGTCGGTCGAGTCGAGCCGGCTGCCGAAAAGGGTTTCGGCCAGCACGATAGTATGGCTGGTTCCGTCGGTAATATCTTGAAACCGCGTTTTAGAACCGCGCCAAAAGAGCCCGCCGGTGTCACTCGCACTGCAATATTGGAGGCCGACGCCGGGACCAGCGTTGACCATATAGTTGCCGCCGGCCCAGGTAATTCCACCATCCTCATACAGCGGTTCGCCGGGATCGCTAGGGCAGATCAGCACATCGATCTTGGTTCTGACCAGGTCGTGATAGATCGGGTTCAGCGTCTTCATATAACTGACTCCAAGCATCAGCGGCTGCGAGAAATCAAGCTGATCCTGGAAGTTCCCCTGCTCGATAAACGGCAGCATCTTTGACTGGGCCGAATAGCCGTAGTTTGAATCTTCAGCCGGATACGGGAACGTTTTGTAGGTCGATTCGTAATTATGCGTCGCCAGCGCTAGCTGCTTCAAATTGTTGCCGCACTGCATTCGACGAGCCGCTTCGCGGGCCTGTTGTACGGCCGGCAATAGCAGACCAATCAGCACGCCGATGATGGCGATCACCACCAAAAGCTCAACTAGGGTAAAACCGCGACGCCGCAAAACAGGGAAACAGAGGGCAGTCTTCATCAAGATTCTCCAGTGGTTTTCTCGCTCAGTTCTCCTTTAGTCTAAAAGGAATGCACATGCAGTCAATATGCAAGTGCAAGAAATGTTTGAACAGCGGCAGGGACGGCAGGCAGCGAGCTGCTCCTTACAGAGCAGGCGGCAAATCGGCGGAGAGAGTCGTTTCAGCTGCCCCCAATCGCATTGGATTCTTTTCCTAGCAATACGACCTAGATACTTTCATTCATGCGTGAAACCTTCCACCATAAGTCCATAGTGGAAGGTCGACGGAGTCGCAAACGCATTAAATCCCCAGTTCTGCTGTCACGCTCTCAGAGAAGAGTTACTAGGGATCCAACCGAGATGAGATCTGCGGCTGAAGAGGATGGGAGCTTATTCATCGTATCTGCACTTCTGAACGCAGATCTACCGCAGTTGCCTGATTTGCCTACTCCGCCACTTTCAAGCGACTCCAACTAGGAAGGGTCGCTTCGATCGTTAACTCGCCGGACTGATCCGGCAGAAGATTTTTCGCTTTCCCTTTGTCCCATGACAAGCCGCTGCGATCGTTAATCTGATACCGCTGTTGGGCCAAAGTGCTAAAGCGGAACCGGCCATCGGCGTCGGTCTTCCCCTCTGCTTCGTATGCATAGGGTTCGCCCAGCTGAAAATTCATCGGATAGGCGTATAGTTCAACGCCGGGGATTGGATTGCCGGTTTTCGCATCGACGACGCGTCCTGAGAGGACGTGTCCCCGCTGCAATTTCAGCGTGGTCGGCGCGCCGCCGGGGTGCAGCTTGGCCGAAGCGGGTTGATAGTCGCGTCGCGTGGTGATCGCAACCGAGTAGTAATCGAGCGTGGAGCTGAGTTGATCAAAGCGAAATTGCCCGTTGGCATCAGTCGCCGCGTCCGACGACCAGCCATGACTAGCGTGGGGATGCTCAAAATTTAAGAGTAGCGGGATTCCTCTCGCCGGCTTGCCGTCCGGTTCTAATACTTGAACCAAGGCCGCAGCATCAGGAGAAAATTGCAGAGAAATTTCGTCGGTCGGTTTGGCGCCGGTTAGGCGGATTGGATCGCTAATTGCTTTGTTGTGACCACGCGTTGCGGAGACGATATAGGTGGCGTCCAGCGGCAGCGGCGAGACGGCAAACCGCCCTTGGTCGTCTACGCGAGGACTGCGGATCTCCATATTCTTTTGTCGCATACTCTCCGGCTTTTCGATGGCGAGCGTGCTGATGGTGGTGATGGTGCTGTCGAACGTAGCGTCTCCGGCTGAAGACAAGATTTGACCAGCAATGGCCCCGGCCGGAATTGTGGGAATGCGGACTTGTTGGGGGCCGGTCCCGGCTTCCACCGAAATCGCCACCTCGGGAAACCAGTAGCCGATCATCCCTTGGCATCGGATGTAAACTTTGGAACCGACCGGCGCTTCGAGTCGCCCAATTCCAGCCTCTAGGGAAACAGAGTGTTCTTTGTCCGACGGGGGGCCGTGCTGGGGAAGTGTCAGCGGTTGGATGGCGCCGCGCGGTGTGCCCAAGTCAGGCGACTCAAAAACCAATTCGATCTGGCGCATCTCTTCAGTCGGTAACGGCTGGCTCAGATCAATGGTGACCTCTTCACGAGGATTTTTGATTTCCAACTCAACTTTGTGCTGGCCGACGGTCACTGTTGTCGGAGCGGCCAATAGTCCACGCAAAGTGAAGCGGCCGCCTGTCTCGGTCGGCGTGATGTTTGTTCGCTCACTGTACCACCCATGGGCTCCTGGAACGTTTTGGCGAACCGACACAAATGGCTGGTCGCGTGATTGGGGCAAATATGTCAGATCACCTTCGATCACTCCTTCCAAGGTGAAGTTGGGACCCAAAACCCACTTTAAATCAGCTTGGCCGGGGCGAACATTGGAATAAACGGCGACGCCGAAATTGGGATGTTTCACTAACAATTCATAAATCTTACCACTTACCAATTGGTCCAGCGTAAACTGCCCCGATGCATCGGTCGTCGCCAGCTTTGCACCCAGTGGACCATGGATATGCCTGGAGTTGCCCTCAGCATCAAGAGTAACAAACTCATGAATTTCCGCCCCCTTGATTGCGAGACCATCCTGGTCAACTACTTGGCCGGTTACTGGCAGAGCGGTGTTCAATACGATCCGGAGCGTTACGCCAGGTTTGACTTTAAATTGCTGAGGGACGGTGGAAGCCTGATAGCCGGGCGCTGTCGCGCGGAGATCGTAATTTCCTTCCCGCAGATGGGGGAAGACTCCTCGACCTGTTTCGTCACTTTGGACTTTGCCCTGTCCGAAGCTAGTCCCTTGATGGAACATATATGCCGACGAGACGGTGGCTGCTGGAATCGGTTCGCCCGCCTCGTTGGTAACGACAAATTCAACCGGGAATCCTTTCTCTAGCACCAGTTCAAGGTTATCCAGCACGGCGCCTGGCTTGCCTGTCAGGGGACCGATAACCGCAGGTGCGTACTCATCATTGCGCAGCCCAATCCAGGTCACGCCTGGCGGAACGGATGTCTTAAACTTGGCGCCAATTTCTCCCATGGCGCTCATCAGACTCCCGTTAGGGGATCGGGTATAAGTGGTTCCCCAAAGCGGCTTTGGCAGCGGCTGACCATCTGCGGTCCGGACTGTGCCGGAGAGGGTTAGCGGCGCGTCTCCAGCGGCGATTTGCGGCGGCGTGTTGGCGGCGATCGTTTCGGTCACTTGTTCGATCCGCTGCGCCGGCGAGAGGATCTCAGCGGCGATCGCAACCGCAGTAGCCGTCCCTTGCCACAATCCGCCGATCGCAAGTGCGGCCACCAGTAGCAGACCGCACAACCCGCTGAGCGAAATATGAATGCTTGGTTTTTCGGTGGGAGTAAGGATGCGGCGGATCCGATCCAGCAGCGTACGTGGACGCCCTCCATTGGCCGCCATGGCAGCGGACGGAGAGGTGGGGCCCGCTGGAAACCGCGCCGCCCAGTCGGCTAATGCCTGAGAGTAGACGAGCGGCTCTCCCGTGGTTTGCACCGCGAGCGCATCGCAGCAGGCCTCGCGCTCAATCCGAATTTGTTTGCTGATCCACCAGACTGCCGGATTAAAAAAGAGGACCGCTTCGATCAACATTTGCAACAAGTTCAACAGATAATCGTGCCGGCGGATATGAGCGAGTTCGTGCAGCAGAATGGCTCGGATCGCGTCCGGCGAAAGCTCGGTTAGCATCGAAACCGGTAATACGAGCGTTGGCCACAAGATGCCGGCGACGGCCGGGGATTGGCAAAATTCAGAGAGAATAACACGTACGCGCCGCTTAAGGCCCAGTTGAGGGCTCAGCTGTTCGACCCATTCCAATGTACTTGGGTCGGCGGCGACTCCTTGTCGGACAAAACGATTCGCATCGGCCACAGCCAAGGCCATGCGGATCAGCATGCATACGACGCCGACCAGCCAAATCGCTGCCAAATAATGGGACCAACCATGCTCAGGCGTGGTCATCGCTGGATTGGTTGCAGCCTGGTCCAGGGGAACCGGCTTCTTCGATGGCAAGAGCTCGTTGCCAGGCGCCGCCGTGGGTGAGACGATGATTTCAGACATGCTGTTGAACGGACCCACCATCGGATCCGGTCTCTGCACATGATCCAGCCAAGCGTAGGCAAACAAAGCCGCCAAGACGATACTCCACTGTGCAGCCCAGGCCGCACGATAGCGGAGCGTCGCATAGGACGCAGGCAAGCAGCGCAGCGCGACTACTAACAGACCAGCGGCGGCGAGCCCCATCCACAAGGTATGCAGCAGTGCGAAGACCAACGAGTGAGAGTGTGCGACCGAAGCAAGTTGGAGCCAAGCGTTCATCCGAGATCTCCGAAGTTACGCAATCGCTGGTAGAAAAATAGGTGAATTGCTGCTGAAATCGTGTAGCGACCTTTGGTCACGAATCGGACTTAGGACGTTTCTTTTTGGGGGCACTCGGTTTTTTTGCTTGTTCGGCTGTGGCCAGAAGTTCGCGAATTTGCGACATTTCGTCCGCATCGATCGGCGAACTGTCGAGCAACGACTGAACCGCTTTCGCAGGGCTGCCCCCAAACAGGTTTTGCAACATCTCGCGCATCATGGGCCGCATCACTTGCTGGCGTTTCACCAACGGACGGTAGATGTTCGCCTGACCTTTGGTCGTGTGGTCGACCAACTCTTTTTTTTCCATTACCTGTAGGACTGACAAGATTGTCGTATAGGCGCGTCGCTTGCCGTCCGGAATGGCCTCACGAATGGCCGCCACGGGAAGCGGACCGTGCTCCCAGAGCACCGTCAAGACTTGCAGTTCTAGGTCTGAAGGTCGCGTCGCATTGGTCATGAAATGCCTCGGTGACTTTGGTACTATGGTTATAGTATCTACTGTGCGCATAGTACCGTCAAGCCGGTTTTTCCGATTTGTCGCCTGCATACTGGTCACGAACTTCGATTGACCGCTGTGCAGCGCCTGTAAATCGCCTAACATGGCTAAGGGGGCGAAAATGGACTTGGCCGGCGATTTACCCACAGCAGCGAGCAAGCTTAGCGATGAATGCAAATCCAGCAGCGGAAGCGACCTATTCTTTCGGCGCGCTAGTGCGCTCCTCTGGCGTTGATTTCTACGTTTGGGCGCCGCAGCGGACTCAGGTCGAATTAGCGCTTGTTGATGAGCAGGGGAAAGCGAAGCGCTTCGTACCGCTGCAGCGGCAAGAAGGTGGGTTCTTTTTCGTCCATCTGGCCGAGGCGCTGTCTGGCGAGCTTTACATGTATCGCATGGATGGTCACGGGCAGTTGTTTCCCGATCCGGTTTCACGTTTTCAACCGTTCGGCGTGCATGGCCCTTCGCAAGTTGTAGACTCGGCGACGTACGACTGGCACGACGCCGATTGGGCCGGTTTGCCGCTAGAAGGCCAAGTCTTGTATGAGCTGCATGTGGGGACCTTCAGCGAGGAAGGCAATTGGGCCGGCGCCAAAACCAAGCTTGCTTATCTTAAGGAGCTTGGAGTCACCGCGGTCGAGATCATGCCGCTGGCCGATTTTCAAGGCGAGTTTGGTTGGGGTTACGATGGCGTCTATTGGTACGCTCCGTCGCGCCTGTACGGCACGCCGGATGACTTTCGCGACTTTGTTGACGCCGCGCACCAGATCGGGATCGGCGTGATGCTGGATGTGGTTTACAACCACTTTGGTCCGACCGGTAACTATTGGGGCGCCTACACTCCTTACTTCCCGTCTAAAAAACATGGGACCGACTGGGGAGACGCGATCAACTATGACGGCAAAGGGGCGAAGCCGATCCGCAATTTTGTGACCGAGAACGCCGCCTATTGGATTCGTGAGTTTCATCTCGATGGTCTGCGACTGGACGCAACGCAAACTATTTTTGATGACTCAAGCCCGCATATTTTGGCCGAGACAACCAGCGCTGCCCGGGCCGCAGCCGGAAATCGTCCGATCATTGTCGTAGCCGAAAATGACGCCCAAGAAATTTGTCACGTGCAGCCGACCGAGTCTGGCGGCTACGGCATGGACGGCGTTTGGAACGACGACTTCCATCATGCGTGCCGCGTTGCGGCGACTGGGCATAGCGAGTTCTACTATGCCGATTTTGCTGGCACGCCGCAGGAGATAGTCTCGGCAATGCGGTGGGGTTATCTCTATCAGGGACAGTGGAATCAACGTAAAGGACATAAGCGGGGTTCGGCTTCGCTGAGGACGCCGCGGAAGCACTTCATTCACTTCTTGCAAAATCACGATCAGGTATCCAATTCGGCTAGCGCGCTGCGCACCCATGCGTTGACTTCGCCGGGACGCTTTCGCGCATTGACGGCGCTGATGTTACTGGGGCCGCAGACGCCGATGCTGTTTATGGGACAAGAGTTCGCGGCGTCCAATCCGTTTTACTTCTTCGCCGATCATGAAGTGGGGATCGATCAATTGGCGCGCGAGGGCCGTTTAGAATTCATGCGCTGTTTTCCTCGCGCTGCTGGCTACTATCAGACCTTTGTGCCCAATGATCCGATCGGCCACGCCGCTTTTGAGCGTTCGAAATTGAACTGGAACGAAGTTGAGAGCAATGCGCCGGTGGTGGCGCTGCATCGCGATTTGCTGCACCTGCGCAAGACGGACGTGACGATTTCGCAGCAAGACGAGGTAATGCTGGAAGGAGCGGTGATTGGCGCCGAGGCCTTTCTGCTGCGCTGGATCACGCCGAGCGGCGAAGATCGGTTGATGTTTGTTAATCTCGGTCGCGATCTAAGCTGGTCACCAGCTGCAGAGCCGCTAGTTGCGCCCCCGCACGGTGCAGAATGGGCGCTGCTGTGGTCGAGCGAAGAGCCGCGCTACGGCGGATCAGGCACGGCGCTGCTCGATACGCAAAAGTGGATGATCCCCGGTCATGCGGCGGTAGTGATGCGCCCCGTTTCGCGCTAGCGATTACCGATGTATGGCGCCTGATTAGTTTTGTTTTACGAAAGCCGTTAGCCATTCGACCACGCGTTGGCCGCTGGCTGGTGACAGCTTGTGGCCTTCGTGATGGTTCCACAGGCCGATGCGGATTGGTGCGTTGTAAAGTTTGCTGACTTGTTGTCCGACGACGAGCGCTGGCCAGCTCCGTTCACCGTCCGAGCAGCCGGGGCCTCGCTCTCCACCGAGCACGAGAAAAGGTCGAGGAGCGATCAGCGCGAGCAGGTCATCATGATCGCGGTCGAAGTCGGCGGACTTGACTACTTCGCCCAAGTACCACGGGGCTTCCCAGTTAGTCGAATGGATGCCGATTCCTCCTTCGCTGGCGACCGCGGCGCAAATGCGATCGTCGAACGCGGTCAGATAGAGCGCCTCTTTGGCGCCCAATGAGTGACCATAGGCGCCTATCCGTTGCGGATCGACATTCGGTTGCGCCAGCAGGACATCGACTGCTCGGACACCATCGGCCAGCATAACGGCCATCGCTTTGCTATCGGGATGAGGTTTGAGTACAGCGGCGGTCGAAGCGAGATACGATTTTTGTTCCCAGAGGAAATTTTCAGGGCAGAGGACTACAAAACCCTGTTCGACCAACCGCAGCCCGAGATGTCGCTCTGGATCTCCATCGAGTCCAACCAGCTTTTGAAACGTAGTTTTGCTGGTCCCATGAAACGCGACGATCGCCGGCAACTGTTTTTGCTTCGGATCGTGCGGCGTCAGCAAATAAGCGCGAACCTGGCGCCCCGGTTCGGCCTGATAGCGAATCAGCGTGCGCGTGCAATGCTCTAGGTGGTCTGTTTGCAGCGTCTCGATATTCAGCGGCAAATCGGCCGGCGGCGAGTAGACGCCGAGAAAACTGCGCCAGTCGGCGTCGATCAGGGCCCGCTCTTTTTTCCAGTCCGCCAAAGTGGTGATCGGCTGACCGGTCGATGATTGCAAGGATTTGCTAGTCGCCTCCTGGAGGGAGGGGGGCGGAGTGACCGCCTGGACGAGCCAACCTGGATCGGCGGCGAGCGAAAATTGAGCGGCGACAAAAAACAAAGCCGACGTCATTAGCCAGGAAGTCGGCAGTAATCGGGGGGGCCGCTGCGTCGACTTCGGGTGCGTTAAAGGTTTCATAGTTATCAGTTTAGGTGCGAACGGCAGGGGAGGGGGAGGGAGCAAACTGGCGAAGGCAAGAAAACTCTTTACGCTCAAGATATCTCGTGGTATCTTAAATGCAATCGATTTCTCGAAATCGTGCGAATACCTTCGATTAGCCCTATCCCCGCTTCCCACCAATTGGAACGTGACTCATGAAGATCCTGATTTCGGCTGCCGTTTGCTTTGCCTTGGGTACGATGATCACGAGCGGCGCAAACGCTGCGGAGCCGCTGAAGATAGGTTTGATCGGGCTCGACAGTTCGCATGCAGTCGCGTTCTCGAAATTGATCAACGCCGAGAACCCGCTGCCCGAGTTTGCCGATGCGAAGATCGTCGCCGCGTTTCCCGGGGGAAGTCCTGATCTGCCGACCAGCGCCGATCGGATCGAAGGGTTCACCAAACAAGTCTCGGAGATGGGAATCGAAATTGTTCCCTCGATTGATGTACTGCTGAAAAAAGTCGACGCCGTGATTATGAACAGTGTCGACGGACGCGTTCACTTGGCGCAAGCTAAGCCGGTGCTGGAAGCAGGCCTGCCGCTGTTTGTTGACAAGCCGATCACCGCTTCGCTGGCCGAAGCGCAAGAGTTGTTTGCGATTGCGAAAAAGACGGGGACTCCGGTCTTCTCTTGCTCGACGCTTCGCTATTGTGACGAAGTGCAAAAGCTAAGCAAAGAAAATGTCGCCGGCAACATCGTTGGCTGCGTTGCTTACAGCCCCTGCAAGCTAGATCCTACCCATCCCGACTTCTTTTGGTACGGCGTCCATGGAGTCGAAACGTTGTTTACCGTGATGGGGCCAGGCTGCGTCAGCGTTGAACGCACCCAAGCTGACGGAGTAGAAGTCGCGACCGGCGTTTGGAAAGATGGCCGCGTCGGCACATTCCGCGGAATTCGCGATGGCGCCGCTGGTTATGGTGTGCTGGTCTTTGGCAAGAAGAAGGTCGAGTTGGTTCCGATTCGTGCTGGTTACGACAAATTAGTAGCTGAAATCGTTCAATTCTTCCGCACCAAAAAGGCTCCGATTTCGCCGGAAGAAACGCTGGAAATTGTCGCATTCATGACCGCTGCGGATGTCAGCCGCGACTCAGATGGCAAAAGCGTTTCGCTAGAAAGCGTGATGCAGAGCAGCAAGTAACGTCGGCTTGAGACATACTATTTTATTCACACGCTTCCGCTCGTTGGAACTTCTTCCGCAAGGAACATCGCATGGTATCTGTCAATCGTCGCCAGTTTTTAGCCGCCGCATCGGCAACAGCCATCACCTCAATGACGTCGAGTGCTCGATCCGCCGAGGCGAATGATGAGCTTCGCATCGTTGTGATCGGCGTCAACAGCATTGGCAATACGCACCTGAACGGCTTTCCGCAGATACCCGGCGTAAAAGTAGTTGGCGCATGCGACGTTGACAGCGCCGTGTTAGGGAAGCGGACAGCAGAGTTTGATAAGAAGTTTGGTTATGGGCTGAAAAAGTACGACGACCTCCGCCGCGTCTACGATGATCCGAATGTCGACGCGGTGGTGTTGGGCGTGCCGAATCATTGGCACGGCTTGGGCACGGTCTGGGGATGTCAGGCCGGTAAGGATGTTTACACCGAGAAGCCTTGCTCGCACAACATTTGGGAAGCAGGCCAAATGGAGAAGGCGGCCGAAAAATATGACCGGATTGTGCAGATCGGTATCCAACGCCGCAGCTTTAAGCACCTGCAAGACTTCTTTAAAGAAGTCCATGAAGGGGCCCTCGGCAAGATTAAAAACGTCAAGGGTTTGTACCTGTCGCGTCGCGAGTCGATCGGCCGACCAACCTCGGCTCCGAAGCCGCCGTCCACGGTCAATCATGACCTGTGGTGCGGACCTGGATCGACCAAGCTAGACCGCGCCAAATATCACTACGATTGGCACTGGTTCTGGGATTATGGTAATGCCGAATTGGGCAACAATGGTCCCCACATCCTGGATCTTTGTCGCTGGGCCATTGGCGCCGAAGAATTTCCGACTAGCGTGACCAGCGTCGGTGGACGTTACGCCTGGGACGACAATGGACAGACGCCCAACACCCATTTGTTGCGTTACGAATACGCTACAGCGCCAATCACCTTCGAGATTCGCGATCTGCCGAGCGCGACCGGCAAAAAGGATACTTGCCAGTATAAAGGGCTCAGCTATGGCATCGTCATCGAAGGTGAGGAGGCGACTTATCTGGGATTTGATACCGGTAAGGTAGTCGATCCCGACGGAAAAACGATTCGCGAGATCAAGGGAACCACCGGACCAGATGGCGGACGTCAACTGCATCGCGAGAACTTTGTCAAAGCGGTTCGCTCGCGGAAAACCAGCGATTTGAACTGTGCCGTGCGAGCCGGGCATCTTTCGAGCGCCCTCTGTCATCTGGGGAACATTTCGCACCAGACCGGCGAGTCACTTCCGCTGGCTTCTCTGGCCGAACGGGTCCAGGATCAGCCGCTTTTGGCCGACGCTGCGACGCGAATGACCGAGCATTTAGCGGCCAACGGTATTGATCTCGCCTCGGCAGGGGTGCAAATGGGGCAAACCTTGGCGATTGATCCGAAAACGGAGAAATTCCCCAAGAATGAGGCCGCAAACCAACTGCTGCGACGCGAGTATCGAGCGCCATTCATCGTTCCCGAGCAGGTTTAATCGGCTCGATTAACGTCCACGGCCCGTCGTAATTCTTCGGCGGGCTTGCTGGAAGTGCTGTCTATTCCGTATTCTGGAGGGCTTGCGAAAATGACTCGCGGCCCGAAAACGGCGGACGACGGTGTCTGCGTTGGCTGGCCAGCCTTGGCAAGTTAGAAGTGCATGGCCGAAGAAGAACGAAAAGTTCGACTCGTCGATATCGCCAACCAGGCGGGCGTTTCCCGCGCGGCGGTTGGACATATTCTGAATAACTCAGGCCTTGATAGCGTCCGAGTCTCCGAGGCGACACGGCAGAAAGTGCTGAAGATCGCCGAGGATCTCGATTATCGGCCCAATCGCGCCGCCCAGCGGTTGCGTGGAATGCCGACAAAGATCATCGGTGTCGTGCTGGATACCGTGAACCTGGCGGTCTTTTCGGCCCGGTTGTCGGCGATCGAAGCCGAAGCGCATACCCGGGGTTACCGGTTGATGATCGGCCAAGCGCATCACGATCCGGCCGAAATCAAAACATACTTGGACGATTTCGCCGATCACGGCATGGACGCGATCCTGTGCATGTTTGACGTGATGCAGGATATTCGGCCCAAATTAAAGAAGGTCTTCCGCGAGCGGAGTCACATCATTCTCCACTCGTCGCCGATTTTGAAGTCGCAGTCCTGCGTACGAGTTGAGACCTCGTCGGCGATTGAGCAACTGGTCGATCATCTGGCTGATCGCGGTCGCAAACGGGTTGCAATTCAATTGTGGTCTCCGTCCGATCAACTGATGTCGATTCGGTGCGACGCTTGGAAAGCGAATGTTAAGCGGCGCAAACTAGCGACCAGCGACTCGCTGATTTGGACCAATCCCGAAGCGACGCAAAAACCCTCGCGCGATGCGATCGACGATTGTATTCAGAAGTTGGTCGTCAAAAACAAAGCAGATGCGATCATCGCCTCGAACGACGAATGGGCAGTGCGTATCATGCAAGGCTTGCACCGTCATGGTTACTCAGTTCCAGGCGACTTGGCCGTGACCGGCTATGACAATCTGGATATCGCCGACGTCATTGAGCCGGGATTAACCACCATTGACCAATGTCACGCCGCCTACGCCAAAGCGGCGCTCGACCTAGTCGAAGAATCGCTGCAAGGCGAGATCCCCGCAGCAAAGCGAGTCCGCGTGATCCGGCCCGAGTTGATCATCCGCGAGTCGACCTAGCGATCGGCTGGGTTGCCCACGGGAAAGATGGGAAACGAAGGCTGAAAATTATTGGGCGCCAAGTTCTTACCACCTTTTCGCGGAATGAGCCGGTCTGAAGACATTCGACAATCCCCGTTTGACGAATACACTAGCCCGCAGCGAAAGCAAGGGAATGCGTTTGATGCAGTCATGAATGACGAGGTCGTTTCGTCATTTTGGTTTCGACATTCGTCATTCAAATCCCAACTACGGCGCCGTCGCCGGATGAGCGCCATTCTTCACGCCGTTGCTATTGACCGCCAATCGCGGGGGAGCGGGGATTGTCATCCCAAGCAGACGCCGTGGATTTAAGCGGGTCAGGCGATCGATTTCGACGGCAGTCAGGCCGACATCGCGCCGCAAATTGTCAGCCATGCGCTGCATCGTGGTGGCCGAACCGACCAAGTGGCTGTCATCTTCTGCGCGGGGAACACCATCTTCGCCGACCAACACCTGCTGGTCGCCCAGCGGATACAAGCCGGGCCCACAACCAGCGGCTGAGATCGCATCAGAGACGATAAAAGCTCGATCGATGCCGATGATCTGCAGGTAATTTTTCAGCGCGAAGAACGGCACGTGCGCTCCGTCGGCAATCAAGCCAAAATAGAGCTGATCGGCACGACTCAGAGCGCGTTGGATGATATTGTCATGGCGATCCATCAGCCGCGGACAACCGTTGCCCAAATGGGTAAACATCGAAAGCCCGGCGTCAATACAGGCGTCCAACTGGTCCAGCGATGCATTCGTATGTCCGGCCGAGACGATGAGCCCTTGCTTGGCCAGACGCCGCGTGACGTCTTGGTCGGGATCTTGTTCCGGCGCCAGCGTGACGATGCGCGTAAGTCCGTCGGCTGCGTCCAGCAACAGCGCCATCTCTTCCCAGGTTGCCTCTTTGGCATGTTCCAGCGGATGAGCGCCGACATAGCCGATCTCGGTGCTGATAAACGGCCCTTCGATATGAAAGCCGGCAATCATGCGGTTGATGAGCGGATCGGCCAATCGCAAGTGGACGATTTGCGTTAGCCGAGCGGCCATGCGCGCGATGTCATCGGTGATGATCGTCACCAGCACGCCGCCGACGTTGTCACGCTCTAACGCGGCGCAGGCGCTGTGGAGATCCTCGGCGGACATGTCGTCTTGGTTAAAGTCGATGCCGTAATAGCCGTTGATTTGCAGGTCGAAGAACTTGGAGTCAGGCATGCGGTGTTCCAGGCGTTCTAGAGGGTCGATGAGGCGGCCAATTCAGCAGCGGAAGCTTTGTCGAGAAACAACGAGATTTCTGCATGCGATTGGAGGATGGAGGCAGGAACCGTAGGAGTAATGGGGCCTTCCACGGTATTGCGAACCGCGATTGCTTTTCGCTCGTCAGGGACGCTGCAAATAATCGATTTGGTGCGCAGGATTTGCTGGCAAGACATGCTAATCGCTTCCTTCGGCACATCGTCTAGTGTAGCGAACCAACCTTCGCCGGCCTGCTGCTTTCGACAAGCTTCGTCCAACTCGACCACCAAATAGGGTGAATCGGTGTCAAAGTCAGCCGGTGGATCGTTGAAAGCCAAGTGCCCATTCTCGCCGATCCCGACAAATGCGACATCGATCGGATATTGGGCGATCAGCTGACCCAATCGCTCACAAACCTGCTGCGGATTGGGATCCGAGCCGTCCACGTAGTGGAATGCTTGCAGCGGCACTTGTTCGACAAAGCGTTCTCGCAGGTAACGCCGGAACGAGGCGGGGTGCTGATCGCTCAGCCCTAAGTATTCATCCAGATGAAAGCCGGTAACGCAGCTCCAGTCGATATCTGGCTCGGCGATCAGCGCGGCTAACGTAGCGAACTGGGAGGCTCCGGTGGCGACAATGATATTGGCGCAACCTTTGTCGGCAATCGCGCTGCGGATCTGACTAGCGCCCTGGCGAGCCGCTGCGACACCCAACTGCGAAGCGTCGTCAAAGATGTGGATATTCATGCAAGTAGGTGGAGTTTTCTGAGGAAATCGAGAGGTCTGGCGTAAAGCATTGCTTCGCCTTGTGATGTCACGCGATATCATTTTTGACATAATTTGTATCGAAGTCAACCGAATTTCTTGGTGATGTCACCAGAAGAAGTTGCTGGAAATAGTCATTATGGGGATCGCTTTGCGCAATGCCAAGCATCGGGCCAAATATTGCGCAAACTTAGGAAAAATGAGGACTAAATCCAAGAAATTGTTTGCCGCTGTGATATCACCTGATATCATTTTGGGTGTCAAACAGACAAAAAATCAACGTCGGATTCCCCCGCGGACGCCGGCGCCTTTTCAAAAATGCGGACATCTCCTCCAGTCAGCCGCCATCATGTACTGCCCAATTTTCGAGCGATCTCAAAACGCGAACGACGAAGGCGTGAGCAGTTTTTGCCCAGCGGGAATCCGCTGTCGCAAGATATTTTCAACGCTGAAGCAGGAGAAACGGGAATTCAAACCGTGACCATCGACACGATTTAAATCAGCGCAAGCGAAACGGCGCATGGTTTGCTTCATTAGTTTGCTTGATATTTTTCAGTCGGTTGCATTGTGAACTGTAGCTACTGCGTCAAATGAATCGTTTTAGTTTGACGCGGCGCCTAAAAAATCAGAGTCACCGCTTTTAGGTGGTCTCCAGTCACCGATGCGAGCGATTTTTTTAGCCCAGTAAGATATCACCTGACATCATCCTCGTCTCGCGACCACAAAGCGACGAGCACGGCAGCATGCAACGGCGTGTAGATCCATTCATTCAATCGTTTTTGGAGTTGGCTAATGAAAAGATCTCAAGGCTTCACCCTGGTTGAACTGCTGGTGGTCATTGCGATCATCGGCGTGTTGATTGCGTTGCTGCTGCCGGCGGTGCAACAAGCCCGCGAAGCGGCTCGGCGGATGCAGTGCAGCAACAATCTGAAGCAGTTGGGACTTGCGTTCCACAACTATCACGACACCTACGGCCAATTCATGCAGGGCGGTTTTGCCGCAGGCGGGATTGTTAGCTATCCCATGGGCTGGGTTCCTCGTCTGTTTCCCTTCATCGAGCAAGGGACGCGGCTGGATGCGATGAACGCGCTGAATCCGAACTACCTGGTGACAAAAACGCCGTATCGTCTGCACAACCAAGACAATCCGATCTTTGGTCCGGTTCCAGGGATTTGGTGCCCCTCGTCGGCGCTCGGTGAAACGGCGTCGGATCATCCGGTGAACAGTTACACCCCCTACGCCGACATCCAAGGCGCGTTGCACTATCGGGCCAACGGCGGCTCGGTCGACGTTGATTTTCATGCCGCGACCACCTCTGGCCGCGATGGCTATACCTCGTCCGGAATTTTGTACCCGAAGAGCAATACGCGGTTTGGCGATATTGTCGACGGGACCAGCAATACGATGCTGCTAGGAGAAACGTCGAGCCGTGAGAATTGTCCGAAAGCACCCTACGACAGTTTTGGCGGGATTCAGCCTTGGACGTGGGGATTCTTTTATTACAGCGATCAAGAGTGGTTGATGATCGATCACAAGATGGTCCAGTTTCCGATCAACTACACCGGCACGATCACTTATAACAACACGCCCTATTCCAGCTATCACCCCGGCGGCGCCATGTTCGCTAATTGTGACGGCAGCGTCCGGTTTTTGGCGGAAACGATGAGTCTCAACACGCTCAAGGCGCTGGCGACACGAAAGAATGGCGAGGTCATCTCCGAATTGTAAACGCAGCAGACTTTTCCAACTCTTCGTTTCTCTTATCTGACGGCTTTAGATTTATGAATCGAAAAACAATTCTCCAATGCGTGCTACTCGCCGCCCTGTCGGGATTGATCGGCTGCGGGCATGACGGGCCAGAGATGGGACAAGTTTCCGGCGTGGTCACCTACAAGGGAAAACCGGTGCCGGTGGGGACCATTACTTTTATCCCCGAGGTGGAGTCGTTGCCGGTTGCGTATGCCGAAATTCAATCGGACGGCGCCTATCGAGCGGCGACCAAGGAGTACGGCGACGGTGTTCCCGTCGGAAAGCATCGCGTGATGATCATGGCCGTCGAGCATCCCGGCCCGGAGATTCCCTTTATCGCGCACCTGCCGATGAAATTCAGCAGCGATCAGACATCAGGCTTATCGGCCGATGTCCAAACCGGCGAAAACAAAATCGATTTCGCTATCGAGAAATAAAACGTTCTTATCAAAGCAGTTACTCATCAATTTTATTTTCATTTGAGGTTCAGATATGAAACGCAATCAAGGATTTACTCTGGTTGAATTGCTGGTCGTCATCGCGATCATCGGCGTCTTGATCGCGTTGCTGTTGCCGGCCGTGCAACAGGCGCGCGAAGCGGCTCGCCGCATGCAATGCAGCAACAACCTAAAGCAGTTGGGTTTGGCGTTCCATAACTATCACGATACCTATGGCCGCTTCATGACGGGCTGCTGGGACATTGCGACACTTCCGACCTATCCGATGGGATGGGTTCCGCGGCTCTTTCCGTTTATGGAGCAAGGGACGCGGTTAGATGCGATGAATGCTCTTAATCCCAACTATCTAGTGACGAGGTCTCCCTACCGTAGTCATAACCAAAATAACCCGATTTTCGGCGCTGTTCCGAACATCACTTGTCCCTCTTCGCCGGTGGGTGAATTGGCGGCTGATCAACCGCCGTCTTCGAACTTTCCGTATCAGAACATTCAGGGAACGCTCCACTATCGGGTCAACGGCGGTTCGTACGACGTTGACTATAACGCTCCGAACAACTCATCATACCCTGGGTTTTCGACGTCGGGGATTCTGTATCCTAATAGTAAAACAAGGTTTGGCGACATCGTCGACGGCACGACCAACACGATGTTAGCCGGTGAAACTTCCAGCACCAAAGGCTGGCCGATATCTCCGTCGAACATGATTACCGGATTCGGCGGCCATAAGCCGTGGGTTTGGGGTTTCTACCGTTACAGCGGTCCCGATTGGTTGATGATTGATCATAAGATGGTGCAGTATCCCATTAATTACAGCGGATCCTTTGGCACCAATTCCACTCCCTTTTCCAGCTATCATCCTGGCGGAGCGCTATTCGTGATGTGTGACGGCAGCGTTGCCTTCTTGCCGGAAACGCTGAGCCTCGATTTATTGAAAGCCTATGCAACGCGCAAGAATGGTGAAGTTAGTTCGGGGCTATAGATCAAGCTCGTGCCGTCAGTGGGTTGCGGCGTTGCCGTAACCCAGTCGTTATTTCTAATCACGGCTTATTTTTCCTAGTGATGAACGAATATGATGAACTCAAAATATTTGCTTACCGGATTGGTCGCGGCGATTGCGATCTTCGGACTGGGCTGCAGCCGGCGCGGTCCAGAAATGGGCGAAGTAACCGGAACGGTGACCTATCAAGGAAGCCTGTTGCCCACCGGCACGATTTTGTTCATTCCCGAACAATCCGATTTGCCTACTGGCTACGCTCAAATCCGCGAAGATGGTACTTATGAAGCAGCGACGCAAGAGTATGGAGTTGGTATTCCCGTTGGTAAGCACCGCGTGATGATCACGGCGGTAAAGGATCAAGGCCCCAATGCGCCAGTCAAAGAACTGTTACCCTCCAAGTACAGCAGCGATCGGCAGTCTGGCCTTACCGCCGAGGTGGCGGCCGGAGAGAATAAGGTCGACTTTACATTGAAGTAAAGCGACGTTAGACAGAGTAGCAGTAAATACCCCACTCAGAATCACACCTCTCTATCGACCGATGGCCAGCAGGCATCGGTCGATCACTTCGTTTAAAGGCAAGTACGGAATGTCGGAAGCGACTGTAGAAAAACAAAGCGGATTTTCTTTGCTTCGGATCCTCAAAGCGATTGGACCAGCGATCATTGTCGCGTCGGTTGTGTTAGGGCCTGGCAGCATCTTGTCAAACTCGAAAGTCGGCGCGGCTTACGGGTATGACATGATCTGGGTCTTGGCGATCGCGTCCATCTTTATGGCGCTGACGGTCTTCTTGGCCGCAGTTTTGGGGATCAGTTACAAAGAGACGCCGTTTACCGAGATCTCGACTCGCTTGGGGCGCCCGGTGGCGATCGTGACCGGAGTCGTCTTCTTTTTAATCACCAGTTGTTTTCAATTCACCAATAACTTAGCGATTATTGATGTGGTGAATATCGCGACGGATTCGGCAGGAGCATCGGCCCCCACTTGGCTGTCTCAGTATGGTTCGCTGGTCGCGATCGTCTTGGTAAATCTCGGGTTGATTTGGGCGTTGTATGGCAGTAGCACGCCATATCGATTTATTGAAAAGCTGATGATGCTGATGGTTGGTCTGATGCTGTTGGGGTTTGTCGTCAACTTAATTGTTGTGCAACCTTCCGTGACCGGCATCTTGGGAGGCTTAATTCCTAAACTGCCTGACGGCGAGGTCTCGCCCGAGAACATCGTCATGCTGGTGGGGATGTTTGGCACCACGTTTTCAATCGCCGGCGCCTTTTATCAGATCTACGCGGTTCGCGAAAAAAATTGGACCCATGAAAATTTGGCCAACGGCATTGTTGACTCCATCGCCGGCATCGCCGTTCTGGGCGGCATCAGCTTTATCATCATGGTGACCTCGGCCGCGGTCTTGCAGGGCGCCCAACTCACGAACATTACGGATGTGGCGAAACAGCTTGAACCGCTGATTGGTCCACAAGCAAAGGTAATGTTTTGTATCGGACTCTCCGCGGGCGCATTTAGTTCGCTGCTGGTCAACGCATTGATCGGCGGAACCGCGTTGAGCGATAGTCTGGGTATGTCGGCCAATGTCAAAGATGCGCCGGTCAAAGCGTTGACCGTCGCCGGACTAATGATTGGGATGTTGGTCGCCGTAGCGATTAACTGGCTAGAAATGTCGAACGTCCAGTTGATCGTCTTCGCCCAAGCGCTGACGGTAATCGGCGTGCCGCTATTAGCATTCGCCATGCTCTATCTGGCAATGCATCTCAAGCGGTCAAATCTGAAAACCGGGGCGTGCTGGATCGCCTCGGCGGCGTTAGTTTTAGCAGTCATCCTGTCGGGACGCATGCTGCTGTCGTTGGTGCAGAAGATGATGGGGTAATGAATGGCCCATCATTGCCAGAAGCGGATTTCATTCAAATAACGAACGTCTAAGGCAAGAGCCTCGTTGCAGCCTTTTGAAGTTGCGATATTTCGAACCGATGGAACACTAGCCCGCAGCGCCAGCGAGGGAATTCGCTTGGTGATTCTAACCCGGCATGAAGTAGAGGCCGTATTCCCTCGCTGGCGCTGCGGGCTAGTGTGAACGTTTTTGGCTTAATTCCTACCCCGTTTTTCGTTCTTCATCCGTGGTATCGGCGTTCCATTCTGACTTTGTCCTCAAACAGTGGAACTTCAAAATTGGGGGTTGGGGTCCGCATTAGACATTAGGATTTAGACATTCGTCATTTTCTAGCGATCGTATTCCCTCGCCGGGCTCTGACCGCTTACGTGATCGACGCTTCAAAAATACTCTGTATCGACGCATCCAACGTCGCGTCAAACTCGGCTTCCGATTGTTGGGCCGAGAGTCCCTCGGCGAGTGCCCGCGAAAAACTGGCGGTCACACCGTGATTACGGGCCAAAATTTGATTGGCTTCGTCGCGTGAGTAGCCGCCAGAGAGGGCGACCACTTTCAGGACGCGGGGATGTTGGACGAAGTCGGCGTAAAAATCATCTTGATTCGGCAGCGTTAATTTCAGCATCACAAATTGCCCCTCCGGCAGTTTGTCGAGCTCTGCTGTCAACGCGGTTTTCAGCAATGCTTCGGCTGCCGATTTCTCGGGGCAATGAATGTCAATTTCGGGCTCGACAATCGGGACTAAGCCGGCGGCGATAATTTGACGAGCGACTTCGAATTGTTGCGTGACCACTTCGTTGATCCCGGCTTTGTCGGCGTGCAGAATGACCGATCGCATTTTGGTGCCGAAGATATGTTTCGCAACGGCCCGTTCTAGCAACGAGTCGAGCTGCGGCATTGGTTTCATCAGCCGCACGCCGTTCTGTTCTGCCGCCAGCCCTTTGTCGATCTTCAAAAACGGCACGACATTTTTTTGGTTCCAAAGGTAGTCGGCAGTTGGCTGGCCTTCGATTTCGCGATCCATGGTGTTTTCAAATAGGATCGCGCCCAGAATTCGCTTGCCGGTAAAACTAGGACTGGTGATCACTCGGGATCGCATTTGGTGAACGAGGGCAAACATTTCTTCGTCGCTAGACCACGCGTCCTCTTCGATTCCATACGCATGCAAAGCGGTCGGCGTGCTGCCGCCGCTTTGATCAAGCGCCGCGATGAACCCCGGTTCTGTTTTGATCTTTTGGAATTGCGCTGCATTACCGACGAACTTACTCATCTCGCTACCCTGTGGGTTGAGGCTCTCGATGGATTGACCTAAGCCGCTAGATTCAAGTTACAAGGGGTGGGGGGAACAAGCCGAATCCCGGCAACTACCTTCAAGCAACATCCCTTGGCTTGCGTAACCCACCGGCTTCCGTGGTTCACTCTCTATAATTTAGACGTCGGGAAGGATTTTGTCTTCTACGTGCAAACCGCCAACCATTTGCGATACGGCTGATAGCCGTAATACTTCGGCCGATCATCTAGCCGGACATGCAACCAAGAGACGCCGGCGCCGGCCGTGCTAAGCCAGACCGGGCGATCTCCCAGCCGACGGTTCATTGCTTCGCCCACTGCTTTCCACAAGGCCAAGCGTTGTAGCTGCGGCGCTTGACGGACGAATGCGGCTAGATGGCCATAGACCGATTGATCGGCGATCTGCGTCGGAGCAACCAGCGTCGCATTGCGACCAAGATTGGGAAATGTTGCAATCTGATCGTCGGTATTATCGAGATGCTCAGCAAACAGATGCGGCTCTGAAGGACGCGCCAGGTTGGGACTGTCGAGCAGCACAAATTCCCAAGGTTGCTCGCTCGTCGCTTGATCAATGGGAGGAGTTTCCCAACGAAACGCGGTGAAGGGAGCTTCCGCCAACTCGTTGTTGAGCCACTCTGAGAACTCTGCGTCACTACGCCAGGCTTCAATCGCAGCGGCGTAGCTGAGCGGCTGAGAGTCGCAATGGACAAAATATCGCCGCCCACGCAGCCCCGGCAGATCTTCTGTTTCGGCATTTAAACGCATGGGAAAAGTTTCCTTCCGGCAAGGAGAAAGCAACTTCCAACGGCGATTCAGGTCGCACCCTCATGATATCGCGATGCCGCAGCGACACGCAGTAAGATTCTGCAAAAATCGAAGAAACGCGCCACTGGTTTACTGTCGAGCCTGGGGAGTTCAGCGGACTTTTCTGATTATTCAAGCGGTTTGGCGCTCCCTTCAATCTCCCCATCCGCAAGGCGAGAGTCCAGAGTTTTAGATGTGCAACACAGCTCGGATCAAGTATTTGGCGGATTCACGGGATTGCCTAGTTGAACGACGGTATTGGGCCCAAGGGCAAGGTTTTCTCGTTTTTGTCGCCAGGCCTGAAAAGAAACGCTAGAAGGGTGAGTTTCCCATACGAGTGTTCGGGTTGAGACTCAGCCGAGAGAAGTTTGGCGCCAACGGCAGATATCTTGCCCCAGCTCCTCTCTCTTTTCTGGAAGCGAAAGCGTGCAAATTGCCCACGAATTCGGTAATATTTGCAGGATCGACTACGATGGATTACTAAGGTTGTGGCGGTCTACGGTTCTCTAGCTGACACGCGCCAACATCCATCATCATGCACTTCCCACCGTTTCACGCCGAAGGAAAACCATTCTATGTATCAACCCGGTCAAGCGACTCGTCGACAATTTCTTGAAGGTATGGCCGCCGCTGGCGCCGCCACCGCGCTGTTATCGCCGGCGTCGCTGGTGTTTGGCGCCGAGTCCCCCAACGAACGTCCGGTGTTCGCCACCATCGGCCTTCGCAATCAAGGCTGGGGCATCACCAGCAAGTCGTTAGGCCTCGCCGATTTTGTCGCATTAGCGGACGTCGACGCCAATGTGCTCGGAACCAACGTTCAGCGCGTCAAAGAACGCCAAGGCAAAGCCCCGGACGCTTACAAAGATTATCGCAAGATTCTAGATCGCGATGACATTGACGCGGTCATGATTGCGACGCCTGACCATTGGCACACCAAGATCGCGGTCGAAGCGATGCTGGCCGGCAAAGACGTTTACTGCGAAAAACCGTTGACGTTGACCATCGACGAAGGAAAGCTGATCGAGAAGATGGTCAAACAGACTGGACGCGTCTTCCAGGTCGGTACGATGCAGCGTACCGAGTGCAACCAATATTTCTTGCAGGCCATCGCATTGATCCGCGCCGGTCGCATTGGCAAAGTGCAAAAGATCACCTGCGGAATCGGCGGAACGACCGGTTCTCCCGAGATTCCAGTCGCTTCGGTTCCGGCCGAACTGGATTGGGATTTGTGGCTAGGCCCGGCCCCGAAGGTCGATTACCGCGCTCTGCCGCAAATGCGCGAAGGCTATGGCGGCGGAGTTCCGTTGTATAGCAACTGCCATTACTCGTTCCGTGAATGGCACGAATATGCCGGCGGCAAACTAACCGACTGGGGCGCTCACCACGTCGACATTGCTTGTTGGGCATTGGGCGAAGAGAACAACGGACCCAGCAAGATCACGCCGGTCTCGTACAGCTTGCCGGTCGAGTACAAAGATGGCTACCCGGTGGTTCACGATCGCTACAACGTCGCGACCGAGTTCAACCTGTTGGTCGACATGCCGAACGATGTGAAGATGACGATCACCAACGCAGGGGACAACGGCATCCTGTTTGAAGGATCCGATGGCCGCTTCTTTGTGAATCGTGGCAAAATTGCCGGGGCTCCGGTCGAAGCGCTGAAAGAAAACCCGTTGCCAGAAAACGCGATCGAAGAAGTCTATGGTGGTAAAGTGAGCTCGAATCACACCGCCAACATGATCGAAGCGATGCATTCGCGCAAGCAGCCGATCTCGGATGTCTGGTCGCACAATCGCATGCTCGAGATTTGTCATCTCTCGAACATCTCGATGCGCCTAGGACGAGAACTAAACTGGGACGCCAGCAAACGAGAAATCGTGGGCGACGATCAAGCCAACGCGTTCCTCAAGCGAGAAAGTCGCAAGGGCTACGAGATCAACATGTAACCGATCACAGGTGACATGTTCGATCGATTCTTTTTTTAAAGGGACCGCCGGCGAATTCGCTGGCGGTCTTTTTTTGGGATATGCAAAGCGTTCTGGCGATTTCTTTGCCATAACCGGCATGATCGGACGCTGCCGGTTGGACCGCTTTCTTGGGAGATCCGCTGATAGTGACCTAGGCTTTTGGGCAACATCTCCTTCCACTTATGTTTCCCGGGTTTACGGCGCGCTGGCGTCAGGTTAGGCACAAAATGAAAAATTCAATTCGTTCCTTGTCACGCGTCGGTTTGATTGCGGCGTTATTGATTGCCCTGATTGCTCAACCGGCGCTGGCCTGCACCGGACTACGACTGATCTCGGCCGATGGCGGCGTGGTGGTCGGACGGACGCTGGAGTTTGGTTTTGATCTGCAATCGAAAGTGATCGTCGTTCCGGCGGGACTTCAACTCTCCAATACGCTTGTTGATCCTAGTCAGGGACTTTCGTACGAGTCCAAATATGGGCTGGTCGGCGCGAGTCTGTTGGGGCTGACGATGATCGTGGACGGCGTGAACGAAAAAGGATTGTACGTCGGCTCGTTTTATTTCCCCGGCTATGCAGGCTACGCAACGCCTGGCCCCGACAACAAAGATCGCGCCTTGGCGCCACAAGATTACGGCATGTGGCTGTTGGCCACGTGCGCCACTGTCGAAGAAGTGAAGCAACGCTATAACGAGGTGGTGCTGGTTCCTCGCCCGCTCGAACAATTGGGGGGAGAATCGTTTCCTGCTCACTTCGTCGTGCATGACAGCACCGGCGCAAGCGTGGTGATTGAGCCGATCGACGGCGGATTTCGTATTTATGATAATCCGCTGGGCGTGTTCACAAACTCGCCGACCTTTGACTGGCACCTGACCAATTTGCGAAACTACATCAATCTGACCGTCTCGAATGTGCCTGCAATCCAACTCGACGGAGCCCACTTGGCCGGTTTTGGTCAAGGCTCTGGAATGCACGGACTGCCTGGTGATTCAACTCCCCCGTCGCGATTTATCCGCGCCGTCGCATTTTCGCAAGCGGCCAACCAACTGAACACTGCTGCGGAGACGGTCAAGCAGGTCTTTCATCTGATGAACGCGTTCGACATTCCGGTTGGCTCGGTCCGTGATCGCGATGGAAACAAGGTGAGCGAAGACTCAACCTTATGGACGTCGGTCTCTGACCTAGAAAACCTGTGCTGGATGTTTCGGACGTATGAAGACCAATCGATTCGGAGCGTGAATGTGCGTGAAGCGCTAGACGCGGCCCAAGGTAAACTGCAATCGATCGAAATGAAATCGAAGCAGCCGATCTCGGATGTCTCGACCGACTTCAGCTAACGGTCAGATCCAGTACGAATCGCAAACTACCAGGGGGCGACGGTTAAACCGTCGCCCCCCTTTTTTATGGGGTGGTCCCAGCTAGGGCGTCGCGACATCGACATCGGCTTGGGCGCCGGTAGCGTTGCTATCGCCCGGCTGTAAATGTTGGAGGGATTCAATCAAGTTGGATCTTGATAGGTTCTTATCGTCCCCCCTCGTTCTAACCAATCTGCCGTTGAGGGGCGCCAAACGCCTCCCCCGAAGTGGATACGATGCTGAATTGCGCGACACGCATGTCCCAAATAGTGGGCAGTTTTTGGAGGTCCTAAAAAAGAAAAGAATAACGGGAGATATCACGTTACATCGAAAACCCTAAAGGCGGGGCCGAGATAAATATGTCGACTCGTAAAAAAGCCTGCGGTTGGCATGCAACGTGCTTTGCTCGAAGACACCTCTCCTCTTCGCTGTGCCCAAAAGTCTGGTGAACGATGTTTGCTGAAAATCCACGTTCGCTGGCAATCCATTCATCTTTTGTAGAGGGCTTCACCGGCTTATGTCGCAAACGAATCGTAAACCGCAAGGTTTCACCCTGGTAGAACTGTTGGTGGTGATCGCCATCATCGGAGTCCTGATTGCACTTCTATTGCCGGCGGTGCAACAAGCGCGCGAAGCGGCGCGGCGGATGCATTGCAGCAATAACATGAAGCAGTTGGGGCTGGCGCTGCACAACTATGTTGACTCGCATGGCAAGTTGCCGGCTTCCAGTCGCAATTTTGGAGGCTGTGTGGGCAACGCCGTCGACGGTGAGATCAAAAACGCCAACGGCCTCGTCTCGCTGCTCCCCTATCTCGAGCAGCTAAATCTTTATGATCAGTTCAACCATCGCGAGGCGTACGCGATCTCTAGTAGCCACCAAAAAGCAACCGGTACCGTGGTTGGCGATCCCATTACCAATGGAAACGCCGCACTCGCCGGCACAGAAGTGCAAGCGTTCGTTTGTCCCTCTGACAACAATCCAATCAAAGGGAGACTGACCGGAGGAGCATACGGCCCCGGAGGGTCTTTTTCTGGGGCAGCGACCAACTATGAATTTGTCGTCTACTGCGCTCCTGAGTATTCCGTCTGTAACGGCTATGTTTCACAATCCAGCACCACCAAGCGGATGTTTGGCGCCGACCACAATACCAGTTTAGCGGATGTTGTGGATGGTCTCTCGAACACGTTTATGTTGGGGGAAACGACCAAGTATCACGTCAATGGCGCTGCGTTCGCTTGGTCGTATCGCAGTTGGGTGATGACCGGGGTAGATCCCTATTACAACGGAACAAACGGCGGAATCAATATTTGGCATCAGCCCCAGGTTGAGAACGCCGCCTGGCAAAGCCCGCCGTTTGTGCCGATTCGTGGTCGCGCTCGAAGCTGGTGGTGTGCGACCGCCAGTCTGCACCCAGGCGGGTGCCAACTGGTGATGGGAGATGGATCGGTTCATTTCATCCCAGAAACCATCGACAAAAATACGTTGTTCAATTTGACCGCGATGGCGGACGGAAATGTAGTCACGCTCCCTTAGTTTGCGTTTAACGTGTCAAGAATTCCCAGTTCAGGTCGCATCATCATTCACGTTCTTTATCCTGGTAGGTGATTTCGATGATTCATCGATGGAAATTTTGCTTCCCGCTAGTCGCTGTCACACTGCTCGTCAGCGCTATCGTGGGGTGCAGCGATCCCGGTCCGTTTCGACATCCGGCCAAAGGAACGCTCTTGCTCGACGGAGAACCGCTCCCCTTTAAGAGTCTTTACTTTTGGCCGATTGACGGGACGACCGGCCAAGGCGCTGGCGGCTATACCGATGCAGAGGGCAAGTTCAACCTTCAGGCTGTCGTGCCGGGCGCGCTGCGTGATTACCGTGGTTGTCAGCCTGGGCGATATTGCGTGGTCATCGGCGAACCACTGATTCCGCCTGAAGCAGCAACCTTATCCGAAGCGAATATTCAAGGTGAGGTCATCGACGGCGAGGGACCTGCGGCCGCCATTGCAATCGCCACGGCGCCGCGCAGGAAAAAAGGGAAAACTAGCATTCCAGCAATCTATACCTCTCCCCAGACCACCCCTTTGATCGTCGAAATCAGCGAAGGGATCGAAGCCTACGAATTGGCGATGGACTCGAAGCCCAAGGCCTTGCTGACGTCGGTGCAATACCAACGGAGCAACTAAGGCGTCTGGCTCGTAAGACGGGGCGCGTGCTCCTGAATATCCAATTTTGAACTTTCAAACGGGGCGGCTTCCTAAATGGACGCCGCCCCGCTTTCTTTGGCTCGGCGCCCACTCTTGGAACCGGGCGGCCAGGACGTTAGTCTGGCCGTTATCTGTCAGCGGTGGATAAAAACGCGTTCGACAACGGGGCTGTTGGTTCCGACGCCGCTTTTGAGTATTATTGTGTGCAAAGTATGGATAGGGCGGCAGCAGCGGTCTTGGCTTGGTTTAGCAACTGTCAGCGCAGGAACCCAAGATCCGCTTCGGATTCACTTTCAGGGAAACTTTGAATGCGTCATCTACCTCTCGACTCGGGCCTATTTGTCGAAAACCGAGCCAATCTGACGAAGCTGCTGCCAGCCAATTCGTTGGCGATCGTGCATGCGAACGACGTGTTGCCAACCAACGCCGATGGTTCGTTGAAAAATTTCCCCAACACCGATTTGTTCTATCTCTCTGGCGTCGAGCAGGAAGAGTCGATTCTGCTTCTCTTTCCCGATTCGCCAGAGCCGACGCAGCGTGAGATTTTGTTCGTTCGTGAGCCGATTGAAATTCTGGAAATCTGGGAAGGTCACAAACTAAACAAAGCCGAAGCGACCGCCGCTTCCGGCATTGTGACGATCAAATGGCTCAGCGAATTTCCGAACATTCTGCGCAACTGCATGCTGAGCGCCGAGCAGGTGTTTCTAAACCAAAACGAACATCGCCGCGCCGCTGCGACGGTGCAAACGCGCGACGATCGGTTTGTGCAAGATTGCAAAAGCCAATTTCCGCTGCACACCTATCGCCGGTTGGCCCCGCTGTTGCATCAGTTGCGCGCGGTGAAGTCGGCAGCCGAAATCGAATTGATTCGTCACGCCTGCAGCATTACCAAGGGTGGATTTGAGCGGTTGCTGAAGTTCGTACAGCCCGGCGTGACGGAATACGAAGTTGAAGCGGAGCTCTGGCATGAGTTTATTCGCAATCGCGGCGCGTTCGCTTATACGCCGATTATCGCCTCGGGCAAAAATGCGTGCGGCTTGCACTATGTGCAGAATGATCAGGTTTGCAAGGACGGCGATCTGCTGCTGTTGGACGTCGCATCCAACTACGCCAACTATAACTCGGACCTGACGCGTACGATCCCAGTCAGTGGCCGCTTTACTCCGCGGCAACGTGATGTCTACGATGCCGTGCTCCGCGTCATGCGAGCTTCGATCGCCGGCGCCGTGGTCGGCAAAATGCATCGCGATTGGCACCACGAAGCTCAGCTAATGATGAACGACGAACTGGTCAAGCTGGGACTGTTGACCCAGGAAGATGCCGCGAAGCACACGCGGGACGAACCTGCCTGCAAGAAGTATTTCATGCACGGTCTCGGACATTCGATCGGGCTCGACGTGCATGATGTCGCGCCGACCAACGTGCCGTTCGCCGCCGGCTGGGTAATTACGGTCGAACCCGGGATTTATATTCCCGAAGAAGGCTTCGCTGTTCGTCTAGAAAACGACATCCTGATTACCGAGGATGGCCCGATCGATCTAATGGGGGACATCCCGGTCGAGGCGGAGGAGATTGAAGCTTTGATGGCGACGGGGAAGAAATAGGTAGTGAAACGAAGCCGCCAACTGGGACTCCCTTGTCAGGTCGTAGCAGAGGAGACCTCGCCGGTTTTTTAGAATTCTGAGCGGTAGGTCGAACAAGCTGCGGCGACTGTACTGACTGCCGCACCTACCGCTCATCTCGGCGATTGAGGTCGAAGCGTTCCCTGGTAAGAGGGCGGTAATCGATAGAGCGTGATCAATAATCGCTGAGAAGAAGCAACGGGATGATCAGAATTAGCCAGTGCTTGGTAGGCAGGGCAAAATAAGTGAATTGCTGACAAATTCCTTCAGCAATAGCGAACTACCGTACCCGCTTGCGGATCGAGACAAGATCGCCATATTCCCTTCTACTCCCTAGCGCTGGCGATCCCGGCGACTTGATCTCTACAACGTCAGAAGCCAATTTTTGGGGTGACTGTTGCGGCGCTCGGCACTATACTCAGGTTCTCGCCTATTTCCCGCCCCGCTTTCGCTTTGCCGCTTCCCCACCAAATTCCGCTCTTGGCCAACATTGGTGCAACATGATGTCACGTGGAATCGCAGCCGCCTGGATCTTAGGTCTGTTCGGGATCAGCTTCATTCTGGTCGACGCCAATTTGGCTGTTGCCGAGACGCATTTTGAAACGGACGTTCGCGGCATCTTCAAAAAGCATTGCTTTCAATGTCACGGTGAAGAAGAGCAAGTCGAGGGCGGTCTCGACTTGCGTTTGGTGCGCTGGATGATCAAAGGGGGCGATTCGGGAACTGCCGTGATCGCTGGCAAGCCGGCGGAGAGTCTCCTCTATCAACGGTTACAGTTGCACGAGATGCCGCCGGATGAGAGCAAGCAGCTTTCTTCCGATGAGTTGCTGGTGGTGAACCAATGGATCGCCGCCGGCGCAAAAACAGCGCGACCTGAGCCCGAGGAACTTGGCGACGAGTACTTGATCACCGAAGAAGAGCGCGCTCACTGGTCGTTCCAGCCGATCAAGCGTCCGACTGTTCCGGTGGTTCAACACGCCGAAGAAGTCTCCAATCCGATTGACGCATTTTTGTTGGCCAAGCTAGAAGAGCATGGGCAACACTTCAGCCCGCAAGCGACGCCTGGCAAGCTGGTGCGGCGTTTGTCGCTGGATTTGCTGGGATTACCACCCGAACCGGAGCAGGTTGCCGAATTTCTTACAAACGCCCATGACGCCGAGTGGAGCAAGCTAGTCGACAAGCAGCTTGCCTCGCCGCACTACGGCGAACGTTGGGCTCGTCATTGGTTAGATGTCGCAGGCTACGCAGACAGCGAAGGGTATAGCGACATCGACGCCGAACGCCAGCACGCATGGCGATATCGCGACTATGTGATTCGCGCGTTGAACAGCGGGAAACCGTTGGATCGATTCATCCGAGAGCAGTTGGCTGGCGATGAACTGATTAAGTCGCCGCTCAAAAATCTATCGCCTGAGGATGCCGAGATTCTGTCGGCAACTGGCTTTCTACGGATGGCCCCGGACGGAACCGGCGGCGCTGTCGATGATGTAATGCTGGCCCGCAATGATACGATAGCCGATACCATTCACATTGTATCTTCGGCATTGATGGCGACAACGTTGTCGTGCGCGCAGTGCCATGATCATCGCTACGATCCGATCTCGCAGGCTGACTATTTTCGCTTTCGCGCGATCTTTGAACCAGCGCTCGATTGGCAAAAATGGCGTCGCCCCAACGAGCGATTGGTTTCGTTGAATACGCAAGAAGATCGGGATGCTGCCGCCGAGATTGAAAAAGAAGCGAAGGTGCTGGACGCCGCCTACGTCGAAAAACGGACCGAATTTATTCAATCCACGTTCGAGGAACAACTAGAGAAGGTTCCTGCCGAGCTGCATGACCTAGCCAGAGCCGCCCATGCCGCCGTGGCTGACAAGCGAACGGAAGAGCAGAAAGAGATCTTCAAAAAGTATCCCCATCTCAACGTCACGCCGGGCTCTCTGTATCTGTATAACTCAAAAGCGGCGGCTGAACTGAAAAAGATGACGGACGAAGCGGCCAAAGTCCGCGCCAAGAAACCGAAACAGCAATACATTCGCGCCCTGACCGAAGTCCCTGGCCAAACGCCGACGACGCGGCTCTTTTTTCGCGGCGATTATGCTCAGCCGAAACAAGTGTTGAAGCCGGCCGGTTTGACCGTGGTGCGTGAAGCGACGGGGCTGCCTGAAATCCCAGAGCATTCGTCCAGTTTGCCGACCACCGGTCGACGACTTGCGTTGGCCGACTATCTGACCGATCCCCGGCATCCGCTGACTGCCAGAGCGATTGTGAATCGAGTTTGGTTGCATCACTTTGGGATCGGACTGGTGACAACGCCCAATGATTTTGGCATCTTGGGGGAACCGCCGACGCATCCTCAGCTCTTGGATTGGCTCGCTGCTGAGTTGATCGAAAGCGGGTGGGACATGAAGCATCTGCATCGGCTAATCCTAAATTCCCAAGCTTGGCGACAACAGGTCCGCGACAATCCAAAGCTGCAAGAGCTCGACCCTGACAATCATTGGTACGGCGGCGCCCGCCTGCGAAGATTAGAAGCCGAGGTGATCCGCGATAGTCTGTTGGCGATCTCCGGTGAATTGAATCCCAAACAGTTCGGTCCGCCGGTCCCGATCATGGCCGACACGGTCGGTCGAATTGTCGTCGGAAAGGAAAATACCAACGCTGGTCGCCCCGGCGATGTGATCGATATGAAGGGCGAAGAGCTCCGCCGCAGTATCTATATCCAGGTTCGCCGCAGTCGTCCCTTGAGCTTGATGGAGACCTTTGATCAGCCGGCGATGAGCCCCAATTGCGATCAGCGACGTCCTGCTACCAACGCGACCCAGTCACTACTGATGTTGAATAGCGATCAGCTTATTCTGCGTTCCCGCAAAATTGCCGCTTTGCTTGGGAAGCAGCATCCAGACGATCTGAAGCAGCAGTTGGAGTCGGCATGGCGACTGATTTATTCTCGGCCAGTAGAAGAACAGGAGCTTGTCAGTGCAGAGGCGTTTGTCAGGCAACAAACCGAGGAGCTATTGACTCAGGCCGCCTACCAGGCCAAGGGAGACAAACCGCCGGCAATCTCGGCCGAAGCGGATGCGTTGGCCGTGTTGTGCCAGGTGCTGTTAAGCTCCAACGAATTTCTGTACGTGCAGTAACGGGAAAGGTTAGCTATGAGTTCTCGACACGAGCTTGCGATGGGAAGTCGTCGGCATTTTCTCGCGACCAGCGCCATGAGCGTCAGTTCGTTGGCCTTTGCTTGGATGCAGCAACAGACGGCGCTCGCGGCCGAGCAGTCCAAGCCGCCAACAGAGCCGCTGGTATTTGACGCGACTCCCAAGATGCCTGCGAAGCCTCCCCGAGCGACGGCGATGATTTCGCTATGGATGCAAGGAGGGCCGAGTCATCATGACCTGTTTGATCCCAAGCCCGAAATGGCCAAGTACGATGGCCAATCCTTCCCCGGCGAGTTGAAGCAAGACAACGCCGCTCAGGCAAGCTCCAAGGTGTTCGCCTCTCCTTGGAAGTTTACTCCTAGCGGTCAGTGCGGCATGGAGCTTTCAGAACTGCTGCCGAATTTGCAAAAAGTAGCGGACGATATTTGCTTGATTCGCTCGATGAAAACCGGCGTCAACAACCATGGCCAGTCGATCCGCGCCTTGCAGAGCGGTCGCATCACAGCCGGACGACCAACGCTAGGAAGCTGGTTGACCTACGCGCTCGGCAGCATGGCCGACAATCTGCCGGCGTTTGTCGCGTTGATTGATCCTGGTCAGTTGCCGGTGCTAGGAGTCGAAAACTGGTCGAATGGTTGGCTGCCGTCTATCTATCAAGGGACGGTGGTGCGCCCGACCGAGCCCCGGATTCTTGATCTGACGCCGCCAGCGCACTTGAAAGGCAAGGCGCAGACGCAAGCGATCGAGTTTCTGCAGAAGCTAAACCAAAAGCACCTTGAGCAGTTCTCGGACGTATCAGACCTCCAAGCACGGATGGCCAGTTATGAGCTAGCCGCCAAGATGCAGATGGCGGCGACCGATGCGCTCGATCTGTCTCAAGAGACCGAAGCGACCAAAAAGATGTACGGGCTCGATCAAAAAGAGACGGCCGAGTATGGCAGTCGCTGTTTAATCGCGCGGCGCTTGGTCGAGCGGGGCGTGCGCTTTGTCCAGGTCTATACCGCCAATCAGTTGTGGGACAGCCACGGCAGCATTATTTCGCGACTGCCGGTTGCATGTCAAAAAGTGGATAAGCCTTCGGCGGCGCTGGTCGCCGACCTCAAGCAGCGTGGGCTGCTCGATTCGACCGTGGTTCACTGGGGAGGCGAAATGGGACGCCTACCAGTGGTTCAGAACGACGCCGGGCCTGCCAAGGCGGGGCGTGACCACAACACGCATGGGTTCAGCATGTGGGTCGCTGGCGGCGGTTTTCGCCAAGGCCATGTTCACGGCAAGACCGATGAGTGGGGACACAAAGCAGTCGAAGGAGTAGTCAATCATTTTGACTACCACGCGACGTTGCTGCATCTGTTAGGACTCGATCACGAGACGATGAGCTTCCGCCGCGGAGATCGAGAGCAAACCATCACCGATGGCCAGCCGGCTCAGGTGATTCATGAGCTGCTGGCGGTATAGCCCCCTAGGGTTAGACGCTAAGCGCTAACGAAGACCTAAACCGGGTCGTTTTCGAAGGAGAGGCCGGGTGGACTGGACCCGCGGCGTTTTTTTCTAAGCGACTGTGTGGTTCGCGTAGCTGGTGGTGGATTCTTGGTCCGCGCTGCGGATCTTTTGCCTTTGCATGGTTGGGGAGAGGACTGCTGTTTCAATTGTGGTTTCGACTACTGTTGTCGATGGGACAGGACGGTTTGCTGTTTCTGCTGTTTCTCCTTCTCTTGTTACTGGATGGGCTGCTGTTGCTGGATGAGTTAAGTGGTAGCGCGAAAGTTCTCCTGTCTCTGTTTTTGTGTTGTTTTTGCTCCGCTCGATTTCGCCCTGGTCGATCATTTGATCCCAGGCCGCATCAAATTTTGTGCTGCTGAGCCCGGTTTGGGCGCGGATCTTTGACTTGATTGCTTGTTGGGGATCGACGCTTTTGAATGCGACGCGAATTTTGGCGCGGCAGCGCTGTTGCAGCGCTTGGGCTTCTAACGCTGGCGCTTCTTCTTGCAGCGACTCGGGGTCGTGCAGCGTGACTTTCCACTGTCGACCGTCTGTGTTTGCGTTTGTGACGCGACCTTCGTCGATATCTACGCCCCATGCTCCGCCGTGGCCGGCGTTGCCGCCAACGGTCAGCCATAGGCGATGCTGTCCGCTGCCTGACTCGTACGCTTGACGACGGTTCACCAGCAGCCATTGTTGGGCGAAATCATGCTCGGCGGCGTTGGTGATGTCGGCGATATTCAGAGCGTGCGGCAAGTTCGATTTGCGCGTAGCGCAGCAGACAATCGGCGTTGCCCCAGCTTCCAAACAACAGCGGACCAGCGCTCGCAACTGCTTCGCTTGCGCCGCCCCGCGCGGCGCGGTTAGTTTTAGCGGATCGATCAAAACCACTTCTAAATGCTGACGCTCAATCCAATCACGCAACTCGGCCAAGCTGGCCGCATCGCTGGCGTGGGACATGGTTAACGCCCAGTTCAGATTGGAAAGCTGGTCGGGATCTACACCGGAGGCTTTGCTCCAGCACCGTGCCCGATCATGCAGCAAGTACTGCTCGGTTTCGCCACCGATAAATCCCACACGAAACGGACGATCCGCGGCGAACTGCCCCAAGAACTTCCCCCCGCTGGCCAAAGCGGCGCACAAATCGACCGCCAACGATGACTTCATACTTTTGCTAGGCCCCAAAATCACCGCCGCTTCGCCCCGCGCCAGTAAGCCGGGGACTAACCACTCACGCGGCGGTTGCTCACGCAACAGCTGGGCCGTACTCAACTCACGAAACGAGCGGCTTTTCTGCGAGGCAATTTGTGTGGATTGGCCTGCTTCTGGTAAGTCGGTTTCAATTTCAGTTTCAGTCGAGAGAGTCGATTCCTCCTCTGGGTCGATGATTTGGTGAAGCAATTCAGTCGTCTGCCCCGCCGGATAACCAAGCAGAGCAGTCAGCTGCGGATCTGGAAAACCTAGTGAATCAGGCGAATCCGGTAAAAAGAAAGGGGGCGCCATCCAATCAGCGCCCAATTCGGGGGAATGGACTGTTTTTGCCTGAGCTGGATTGCACGCCATCGAATTATCGCGTGCCGCCGCACGGGCACGGGCCGCTTTGGCCCTTCTGCCCCGCGTCTTCCGCTGCTGACGCTGCTTGGTTGTCATGAGATTTGCCCCCTAAAAAGAGAAGAGAAGTCCATGCAAGAAGCCCCCCGGCGGCACGGACCAACTGGCGAAACAGCAGGAAAGAAGGTTTCTTTACTGACTAACGTATGAATAGATTATTACTAAGTACTTAGACATTGTCAAGAGTAAAAAATCGGCGAGGAGAGGCTCACCTAGCAAAGATTTGCGTGCTAAGCAAATGGCTCGGGTGCCATGCTCTTACAGTGTCTTCACTGAAAGAGCATGTCTTCAATGCGGCTGATCCACTCGATCACCGTCGCAACGCCCTTAAGACATGCTCTTCTCGCGAAGACGCGATAAGAACATGGCACCGGCCAGACTGTGGCACACCTTTGGGGCTCGGGGACTTTCGGTTTTTTGAGCGGCCAGGCGGCATTGGTGGGTTGCGCAAGCGGGGATGCTGTTTGAAATTGGTTGTCGCTAATCGCTTGCTCCATCCACCCTACAATCTTGAATTCTTCGTCGCACCGCCGAACCTCTCAGAAATTTAGTTGGCGAGTCGCTCCGGTAATCGCAATACTATTGGGCTATGGAAACGCACCGAAAAAAACTAAAGAGATATGACATCACTGGCGACGCCAGATTTCTGACCTTCTCTTGTTTCCGTCGTCTCCCGCTCCTCTCCAAGGATCGATCGCGGGAATTTTTGATCAAAGCAATTCAGGCGAGCCAGGCGTCGCACCCCTTTGACCTTTGGGGCTACGTGATCATGCCCGAGCATGTACATTTACTGATTCTGCCTCATGCCAAGATTCGTGTTGCAGATATACTCAAAGGGATCAAATTGTCGTCGTCGCGACAAGCAATCACTTGGCTGCGAAAAAACTCAACCCACTTTTTGTCCAGACTAGAGGATGTGCAGCCCAATGGTTCGCGCTCGTATCGGTTCTGGCAGCGCGGCGGGGGATATGATCGCAACCTGTCGTCCGCACGGGAAGTCCATCGCAAACTTCGATACATTCACGAGAATCCCGTGCGCCGAGGACTCGCCGATCGAACAATCGATTGGCTTTGGTCGAGCGCCCGCGCTTGGGAAACGGGTCTCGACGAACCGTTGCGACTGGATCGCCACAGCTTTCCACCGCTGACGTTTCTGGATGAAGACATCTCTTCTGATTTACTGCAGTGATCGAGCAGGAAGACATGCTCTTCTCGCGAAGACGCGATAAGAACATGGCACCAGTGCACGAGTGCCAGACAGATTCGCTCATTTACGCAATTGGAGGTTGCGCTAAATGGTCAAAAAGGGATGGAACCCGGCAAAGCCACTGATAAAGAGCGGAAAAACTAAGTCGAAAACGTTCACACGAGTTCGCAGCGCCAGCGAGGGAATACGCATTGGTAATGCTAAACCGGCATGAAGTAGAAGCCGCATTCCCTCGCTGGCGCTGCGGGCTAGTGTCCAAGTGGTGCGACATAGCGCAACCTCAAAACTGGCGCAGCGGGCTAAGAAGGAGACTTGTCCGCTTCTCTTCCTACTCCGGCAGTTTCGCGTTGTGATAGACGTTTTGTACGTCTTCGCAGTCGTGCAGCAGGTCCATGAACTTCTCGAACGTTTTGGCGTCGTCTTCGTCTAGTTCGATGCTGGACTGCGGGACGAACGCGACTTCTTGCACTTCGAACTCGACGTCGGGCAGTAGTTCTTGCAGCGCTTGCTTGGTTTTGAAATAGTCGCTTGCCGCGGCGAAGACGGTGAGGTGGCCGTTCTCTTCTTCGACGTCGTCGACGTTGACATCCGCTTCTAGCATCGCTTCGAGCACTTGGTCCTGCTCTCCTCCTTTGAACGAGAAGATCGCCAGATGATCAAACAGGTGGCCGACCGAGCCAGAAGTCCCCAGTTTCGAACCGGTCTTGGTAAAGCAGTTGCGGACGTCGGTAATCGTACGGTTTGCGTTGTCCGACAGACAATCAACAATCACCGAGCAACCGCCGGGGCCGTACCCTTCGTACCGCGACTCGGTGTAGTCCTCGCCGCCGGCGCCTTTGGCTTTTTCGACCGCCTTTTCGATCACGTGCGCCGGAACCTGCTCGCGCTTCGCTTTTTCCATCATGTGCTTCAGCGTCGCGTTCAGCTCTGGGTCAGGCACGCCGGTTTTGGCGGCGACGTAGATCATTTTGCCGTACTTCGAGTACAGCTTCGTCTTTTGAGAAGCTGTCTTGGCGATCGCGTGCTTCCGGTTCTCGAAACTTCTTCCCATAGGAGTAATCTACTGAATGCTTGCAGGTTTAGATGAAGAAACTGTCGCACTAGAAAGATTAGACAAGTTCGCAGTTTCAGGCAATTACGAGGTAAAAAACGCCGTAAGCTATTATCTTAAAGTGGTTTGCGTCAATTCGCAAGGTGGCCGCAGATCGGAACTAATCTGGAAAACGCCGTGATCGCCGTTACCGCCGCTACACGCAAGCAGAACGAGGTCGCAATCCCCGAAAACCGACCCAACCCAAAGCACATTGGCCAGCGCCCAGCCAAGCAAACAGCAGGGTAATTCCCCATACCGCCAGGTGTACCCAGCCGATGACTTTTTGCTTTTCGACCTCTACAGCAGCGTCGATTTGAACCAGACGCTGTTCGATGGCCGCGATTCGCTGATCGACAATGGCCAGCGTCGCGATCACCCGGGCCACCAATTGGGCGATCTGTTCGGCTCGTTCGGCCAGCAGTTTCTCGTCACTGGCTTCGGCGGCGCGTTGGCTGATGTTTTGGGCGATGTCGATTCCCTCGTGGAGTTTGGTTTGCATCGTCGTGATATCGGTGAGCAGTTCTTTCACGGTTACGGTGTCGAAGGGGATACCAAGCGGCTGTCCCGATCCCATGGCCTGGTCGATCAGTTGCACCGTCGATTCGGTTAGTTGCAGCCATTGTTCGGCGCGGTCCAGCTCGCTCTGTAGCGACGTGGCTTTTTGCTGCAGATCCAGACGCGCGCGAAGCTGCTCGTTGGCCTCCGATTTGATCCAAGTTGCCGCGCTTGCCTGGATCTCGGCGGTGGTCAACTTGAGAGCTTGGACGCGGTCTTCGATTTGGGCGACACCCTTGCTTGCGCCCTGCAGCGCCGTATCGGCGACGCCAAAGACTCGGTCGGTCGCTTGCGTGACCCGTGCGCTGATCATCCAAATGGCGATCATCATGCTGACGCAGCCAATTACACCCAACGCTCCCAGCACGACAGACAAGGTACAGAGAATTCGTTGGATCATATTCGTGATCTTTCGCCGCGCAGGCCGGCCTTACTTTACGCCAGTTAACACGCCGCAATGAACCAGCGTCGGTACAATCGGCTCAGGCGTCAAACCAGCCGACAGCAAGAGCTGGCGATACTCGCCGCCGCTATAGGCTCGTCCTTCGGTAAACGAGAAGAGCGAAGCCGAATAAAGCGCGATCGGCAGCGGGCCATCAAGTGCGTCGTTCAGAAACACATCGTGGATCAGCAGTCGCCCCCCGGCCGGCAAGATCTGGGCGCAGCGGTCAACCAACTGTTGGCACTGCGGCAGATCCCAATCGTGCAGGATGTTCGACAGCAGAATCGTATCGGCCCCGGTCGGCAGCTGGTCGGCGAACATATCGCCGCTGATCAGTTCGCAGCGGTCGGTGACGCCATACTGCTGACTCATCTGCGCCGCGACCTTCAAGACTTGAGGGCGATCAAAGACGATGGCCCGCAGGTGCGGATTCTTTTGCAGCAGCGCGTGGGAATAAATGCCGGTACCGCCGCCGATGTCAAGCAGTAATTTGGCTTGGCTCAGCGAGACCGCTTCCGCCAAAGCTGGAGCGACATTTTTTGCGCGACCCGACAGCGCCAGGGTAAAGTGCCGCGCCGAGTCTTCGGCTTCCATCGCCGACTTCATTCCGTCGCGATAGATAAATGCGGCGCCGCCTGTCTCATCGTCGCCGCTGCCGAGCGGGCGATTGGTCTTCAGCAAATGGACCATCGTCAGCACGCCGGGGCTTTGCGCGGCAAGTCCAAGATAGTCGCCGCAGTCAAACGCGCCGCCGGGAACCAAATGCTCGGCTGCTAACGGCGTCAGCGTCAGTAGACCATCGATTTCGCATAGCAGACCCATGGCCTTCAATGCCGTCAACAACACGATCGCCGGACGCTCCTCTAGCTGCAGCGTTTGTCGCAACGTCTCAAAGTCCATCGGACGTTCACTGAGCGGCCCGAATAAATTGAAGTGCGCGACGGCGGCCGTCAGCAACTCCGAACCATGCATCCCTCGAAAATGCTCGAAAATGGGAGTCGGATCGGTGGTCGGACGGTTGATCGTGGATCGGCCGGTTTCGCTGGTTGGCATGCGGTGAAGTCCAAACGCTGAAAATTGGCGATGATAATGGGCCGCTGCTACGACGCGCGGATCTGTTGAATCGCTGCGGTGATCTGTTGTTGGACCGACGCATCTGGTTCGGACAGCAGCGGGATAATGGGACCGGTTTGGGCGATGCCTGCAAGTTCGGTCGCGCGATGCAGAATGCTGATCGGGCCTAGTCCGTCGCGCAGTTGTTCGAGCGGTAGAAATCGCTCGCGAATCGCTTCGGCTTGCTCCCAGTTTTTGGCTTGGATCGCTTGCAGCAGCGCGACGGAGAGCTCGGGAAAGACGCAGCCGCAGCCGGTGGTGAACCCGCCGAGGTTGTAGTCGCGCATGTGTACGATCGCAGGTTGATCACCGAGCCCGCTGAGGATCAGACTGGTGTCGACATGCTCGGTCAGTCCACGCAAGTATTCGTCTTGCGTGTAGTCTTTGCGGACCACGGCATATTTGATTGCCGAGATCAGCCCGTCGTTGACCAACGAGGTGGTGTCATCCACCGAGACCGTGCCGTCATATTTCAGATAGAGCACGATCGGTTTGCCGAGTCGTTCGACAATAGTGCGAATCCCTTTCGCGATTCCGGCCGACGAGACGACATCTCGCTGCGGCAGCACCATCGCCGTCGGAAACTTGAAATCACGCAAGATCTCGACTTGGTCGAGCATCGTGCCATAGGCGGGCCCAATCGCAGGAATGACCAGCGAGTCCTCGGCGGCCAGCTCACTGATCAACTCTAATGCAGTTCGATATTCGGAGAGCGTTAGATGATAGAAAATGGCGTTGCCGCCGTAGAGGAGGGTCGAAATGCCTCCCTGTTCGATATGGCGGATGATCTTTGCATTTTCCTGCCGATCAAGTTCGCCTGCGGCGGTGCGCGCCATTGAGGGGACGGCCCAGACAGAACGAGCAATGGTAGCAGCGGTAATGGGTTGGGTGTTCATGGCCAATGAAGGTCCTTGGTGGGAGCTGTCTCAGTAAATTTCGGGTTCCGGCGTCGCGTCGCCGTGATGCAGAAAATCAAAGTCGCAGCCGAGATCGGCTTGGGTCACGTGCTTCAGAAACATCGCGCCATAGCCGCGCGTGTAGCGGGGCTGGGGCGGCTTCCACTGCGTGCGGCGCCTGGTTAGTTCGGCTTCATCAACCAGCAGATTCAAAGTTCGCTGTTCGACGTTCAGTTGGATGAGATCTCCGCTGTGCACCAGCGCCAGCGGTCCGCCAACTGCCGCTTCGGGCGCGACATGCAGCACGCAGGTTCCATAGCTGGTCCCGCTCATCCGCGCGTCGGAGATGCGGACCAGATCGCGAACGCCTTGCTTGAGCAAGTGATCGGGGATCGGCAGCATGCCCCATTCTGGAAAACCGGGGCCGCCCTGGGGGCCTGCATTGCGCAAGATCAACACCGAATCGGCTGTAATGCCGGCCGCTGGATCGTTGAGTTGAGCTTTCAGTTGGGCATAGTTGTCAAACACGACCGCAGGGCCGATGTGATCCAACAATCGCGGCGAGGCGGCCGTCGGTTTGATGACGCAGCCTGAGGGGGCAAGGTTTCCGCGGAGGACAAACGTACCGCCGGTCGGAGAAATAGGATTGTCCAGCGAGCGAATGATGTCGGCGTCAATCACTTCGGCGCCGGCGATGTTTTGGGCGAGGTTGCAGCCGTTGACCGTGCGGCAGGAGCCGTCGATGTGCGAACCCAATTCCTTCAACAGCGCCGGCAATCCACCGCTATCAAAGAAGTCTTCCATCAAAAATTTGCCGGCAGGGCGAATATTGGCCAGCACCGGAGTGGTGCGCGAAAGCTCGTCAAAACGCTCGAGCGTCAATTCGATCCCAGCTCGACGAGCCATTGCGATGATGTGCACGATCGCATTGGTCGAGCCACCGATCGCCATGCTGGTGACGATCGAGTTATCAAACGAGGCCGGCGTTAAAAAAGAGGAGGGGCGCAGGTTTTGCAAGGCCATTTCGACCGCTCTACGTCCGGTAGCGACCGCCAGACGTGAGTGTTCGGCAATCACGGCCGGAACCGACGATGCGCCCGGCAGTGTGAAACCCATCGATTCGGCAATCGCTGACATGGTCGAAGCGGTTCCCATGGTCATGCAGGTACCGGCCGACCGCGCGATGCAGTTTTCGATTTGGCCCCACGATTCATCGCACAGATTGCCAGCGCGACGCTCATCCCAATACTTCCACGCGTCGCTGCCGCTGCCGAGCGTCTGGTCTTTCCAGCGAGCTTTTAGCATCGGTCCGGCAGGCAGAAAGATCGAGGGCCGATCGGATGAGATGGCGCCCATGATCATCGCCGGCACGGTCTTGTCGCAGCCGCCCATCAGCACCGCGGCGTCGATCGGGTGACAGCGGAGGACCTCTTCGGTCTCCATCGCTAAGAGATTGCGATAGAGCATGGTCGTCGGCTTCATCATCATCTCGCCAAGCGACATCACCGGAATTTCAACCGGAAAGCCCCCCATCTGCCAGATGCCGCGTTTGACCTCTTTTACCCGCTCGGGGAAATGCGAATGGCAAGTGTTCAGATCGCTCCACGTGTTGAGAATCGCGACGACCGGCTTTCCCTTAAAGTCTTGGTCGTCGTAGCCCATCCCTTTTAGACGTGAGCGATGCCCAAAGCCGCGGAGACTGTCAGGAGCAAACCAGCGACTGCTATTTAATTCGGGGTTTTCAGAGGATTCTGTAGGCATCGCAGGATCAATTTAACGGAGAGTCAGGTAATACATCGGGGAGTGAATCGCTAACTGAATCGGCGCCATTTTAGCCTAAACAGGTGTTCTCGAAACAGACGCCTAACCGGGTGCGGAAGTGCGGAAGTTGCGCTATTGGAGGGCAAAGAAAGAATGGAACGCGGATACCACGGATGAATCACGGAATTACACGGTAAGAGGGGAGAATTGCATTTCCCATCACGTCAAATCGGTTTACTAACCAAGCCAATTTGAAAATGCCAGCTTCCTGCACAAACAACAATTTCTGACCGTGAAACGCCGTTATTTATCCGTGGTATCCGTGTTCCATTCTTCCCTTCTCGTCGAGTAGTGCAACTTCAAATGGCAAAAGCTGGCTCTTAAACAAACGGAAAGCAGATTGCACCGACCAGCGTCGCTAGAAACGAGACGAAGCCCATGATGGTAAGCAGGACCGAAAAGGTTTTCAGCGTTTCTTGCTCGGTGAAACCGCTCATGCGGCTGATAACCCAGAAGCCGCTGTCGTTCATCCAGGGGAGCGGTTTCGATCCGCAGCCGATCGCCAGCGCCAAGTAGACGGGGTGAAACGGAAGTCCGATCTGCGTCGCGACCGGCACGACAATGCCGATTGCGGCAATCATAGCCACCGTCGCCGAGCCTTGAATCACGCGAATGATCAAGGTGACGAGAAAGGCTGTGATCAGCAGACCGGTTCCACCCACTGATGCAGGCAATGAATCAGCGATCGTCGCACCCACATTGGTTTGACGAATCATCTCACCAAAGGCGCCGCCAGCACAGGTGATCAACACTACCACGCCCCCTTCGCTGAGCGCCTGTTGAACTGATTTGCCTAAGCTGGTCCAAGTGGTATGGGGCTTTGCGATCAAGGTTAGCATCGCCAGGATCGCGCCCAACGATAGTGCGATGTTCTTGTCTCCCAAAAAGGAGATCGTCGTATTCCAGATCGGCAGCCAAGGAGCGTCAAAAGTAGGCATCCAGGTCTGATTGATCGTTTTCAATGCTAAGAGAAAGATGGGAACCACGACCGGCAAGATCGAAAACCCGAAACTTGGTAATTGGGCGCCGCTGACAGGCAGCGAATCAGGCAGCGAATTGGGTAGTGCATCACCATCAGTGGGCGTTTCGTTCGCAGCCAAGCGTAACGGAATGACCCAGCGGCGATTGGCCCAGATCATATACACATAGCCAGCGGCGACTCCCCAAATGCCGACGCAGATTCCGCCGATCGCCATCGCGCCGATACTGACATTCAGTTCGGTCGCGACAAACAACGGACCCGGCGTGGGCGGCACCAGCGAATGGGCCAGCGATCCGCCGACAATGATCGACATGACATACTTCAAGTAGTCGCGCCCAGTGCGGCGAGCCATCGCTTGCGCCAGGGGCAACATTAGGAAGAAGACCGTGTCAAAGAAGACCGGAATCGCCAGCACAAAGCTGCTGATCACAAACGCCAGCGCGGTCCATCTTTCGCCCAGCGCTTGACGAATCCCCAAGACAATTCGCTCCGCCGCGCCGCTCGATAACAAGCACTGGCCGATGATCGAGGCCATCGCGATCAGTACACCGATTTTGCCAAAGGTGTCACCCAACGCGTTGGCGACGCGGTTCATCGGGCTGGTCTGAGCTAATAGGGTTGCCTGATCGTAGATGTCTTGGGGGACGAGCAAGCGAGGGTTGAAGTTCTGCGAATCATCGGGAAGTTCCTCTTGCAGATAGGCCGACGTCGTTTCGCCTGCGTTGGTAAATCGATCGACCCAAACCAAATCCGCGGTCGACTTGGTCGGACTACTGCCTGCGCTGGTCAGGTAGTAAGCCCCTGACTGTTGCTGAAGTTGATCGCCTATGCCAGTCAGCGAGAGCTGCTTGCCGGAGACTGCGGCGACTTGCGCCGTGTGCTCGTGGTAGACGCTGCCGGTGATGGCCAGCGAAGTTGTCGCCGCCGAAACGACTAAAGCTCCAAAAAAAAGCGCCAAGAATGCGTGCAAACGTAAGAACAACACGCCGCAAACGACGATCAACATTCCTAAAACAATCGCCCACATTTTAGGAACGCCCTGTTCTATTAATACCAGCGGAAAGCGGGGATTTGCGCAGCAAGGATGGAGTCAAGGAAGGTCCGTGTTACGGAGAGACTTTATTGGCAAATCCTCATTTTTTTCGGCTACCGAAAAGTAAACAGAGCGTAGCAGAAGAGTGGAGCGCAAGCAAACAGGGGCAAAGCGAGAATGCTTGGCCGCGATCCGACCACTTTCGTTTAAGGTCGACGACGATTTTATGGCAGATAAATCGAACCGCCGCAGTGTGGCGTCGTTCAGGTTGGGGCGCAGGCAGGGTTGCTTCAGGCTGCTCGGCGGTTTGAGCGTTGGATTTGCGGTTAGCTCCAGCCTTCTAAGGGACCGGTGCTGTCGCCGAAACTTTCTGCTTCGACCCCCATGTGCCGTAGGAGCGAGACATACAGGTTGCAGAGCGGCGTCTTCTTTGCGGCCGTGATGCGGCGGTTCGTTTGGAAGGCGCCCCCTCCTTGGCCGGCCATTAGCAGCGGCAGGTCTTCTTCCTGATGCGTGTTGCCGTCTTTGATGGTTGAGCCGTACATGATCAGGCTGTTGTCGAGCAGCGAGCGGCCCCCTTCATCGAGACTGCGCATCCGATCGATCAGATAAGCGTATTGCGAGATATGCCACAGCACAATCTTTTCGTACTGAGCGCGCTCTTTTTCTTCGTTACGATGATGCGAGAGTCCATGGAAAGAGCCGTTCACGCCGTCGATGAAGCCAAAGTTACGTCCGGTCTGCGCGTTGCCCAGCATGAACGTGGAGATGCGCGTGGTATCGGTCCAAAAGGCAAGGACCATGATGTCCAGCATCAAGCGGACATGCTCTTCGTGACTTTGAGGAATGCCGGGGCCGGGACGCGGCAGGTCGAAGCGGCCTGAATTGATCCAGCGTTTTTGTGGTTTGAGCGCGGTCTCAATGCGCTTCTCGACACTGCGAACCGATTCGAGATACTCGTCCAGCTTAGCGCGATCGCCTTCGCCGACTTTGGTTCGTAACGATTTAGCGTCTTTTAAAACCAAGTCGAGCACGCTGGCGTCATCTCGCGCTAACGAATCGGCGACTGCTTTTTGATTAGGGTTAAATCCCGATACCACCGGTCCAGCCGAAGTGGTGCGAAACAAGCGATCGAACGCAAGTCGCGGGACGATTTCTTTGGGGACCGGCGTATGCGGATCTCTCCACGCGATGTGCGAACCATAAATTCGCGTGAAGCCGCCGCCGACATTGTCGACGCCGGTGTATGCGGCATCGACACCCAGTTCTAGCGAAGGGAGCGGCGTACGATCGCCGATCTTGCTGGCCAGCACCTGATCGATCGAGACGCCGCCGGTGTTGATGTCTCGACCTGACGTCCGTTCGACATAACCACCCGAGAGCCAAGCCGGCACCTTGGGCCAGTGCCCATTGCGTCCGACGGTCTGCTTGTTCCATAGGTTTTCTAGGACGGTGATTTCTTCTTTCACATCCTTCAGCGGTTGCAGCATCGGCGAGAGCTCGAAACTGCCATCCTCGGTCTTGGCCGGGTTCCACTGATCAGAGCGTACGCCGTTGGGGACAAACAGAAACGCGACCCGCTTGGGCGGATCGCTTAGCGTTTCCGAACCCCAACTGCGATGGCTCATCGACTCGAGCCAAGGCAAAGCGAGCGCCGCGCCGGTTCCCTGAAGCAGCGTCCTGCGTGAGATAGGTTGAGGCATCGCGAATCTCCTGATTGGGGGAACGGCGGAAAGCTTAGTGGGCGGCGGGCTGAGCGCTAGTCGTCAGTTGTTGATATTGAAACGGAGTACTGAGGACGATCTGCTCGATCAGCGTCTGCATCTGGTAGTCGTTTTCTTCTAGAGCAGTTACCAGCGTTTCGATGGTGCAACTGTCAGGATCTTCGAGGCTGCGACCTAATGCATAGCCTAGAACTTTTCGGCTTAAATGACGAGTGAATTCCTGTTTTCTGGCGAGCAGTATCGTTTTTAGTTCGGCCGGCCCGGTAAATTTTTCGCCCGAAGGCAAAACGCCGGTCGCGTCGACGTCTTTGCCGTTTTCGGTCTGATCGCGCCAGCGTCCGAGCATGTCGTAATTATCAAGCCCAAAACCAATCGGATCGATCAGATCATGACAGGCTGCGCACGAAGGATTGTCGCGATGCTTTTCTAGTTGCTGACGGAACGTCAGCTTGTTTTTTTCGCTCACCTTTTTCGGTAATGCTGGAATGTCTGCTGGGGGGCTGGGGACCGGCGTTCCGAGCAGTGTTTCTAGGACCCACGCACCTCGCAAGACAGGGCTAGAACGTTGCGGGTACGAGGTCACCATGTGGACGCCGCCGAGCCCCAAAAGGCCGCCGCGTTGACCGTTGCTCACGTCGACTTTACGCAGCTTACTTCCTTTGACTTGCGGCAGGGCATAATGCTTGGCCAGGCGGTCATTTAAAAAACAGTAGTCCGCGTCAAGAAACTCCAGGATCGAGCGGTTTTCTCTTGTGACATAGGTCGTGAGCTGAATTGCTTCGGCACGAAAGTCCTCCGCGAGTTCGCTAGAGTAAATCCCTTTGTACTCGCCGTTGATCGGCGACACGCTACCGCCAACTTCTTTGGTGCCGAGCCACTGACCGGTGAACGTCTCAAAAAAAGCATCCGCTTTTTCGTCTTGCAGCATCCGCTTGATTTCTGCCGTCAGCACCGGCGTCTGGTGCAGCTTTTGTTCCCGAGCTAGGTCAAACAACCGCTCATCCGGCATGCTTGACCATAAGAAGTAGGACAGCCGGGTCGCCAGCTCAAAGTCGTTGATCCGTTCCAGGTTAGCGGACGTGGGAGTCGCTTCGATGCGAAACAAAAATGCAGGCGAGACTAGCGCCCCTTTTAAAGCCAGCTTGACGCATTCTTCATAGGGATCGTCTCGATGGGCTGCCCGGTCATACAAGGCTAGCAGCGGCGCCAGATCCGAGTCATCGACCGGACGACGAAAGGCGCGCGTGGCGAACTGTCGCAGGATTACTTCGGCTGCGGCTCGGTTCTTTTCGTACTTGCCTGCTTTCGCCTGAAAGATGCGATCGTGAAACTTGGGGGCATCGGAGGGACGCTTGATGCCTTTTTCGTGCACCTTTAAACGCAGCAGTTCGACGCTCGGTTGATCGGCGGGATTGTAAAGAGCGATCGCATGAAAACCGCGACTCAGGCGAACCGTCGTCGTCAGCGATTGTTCCTTCTCCTGGGAACTAAGCGTAAAACGATCCGCAGGCAACCCATCGAGTTTGAGGATGAGTTTCAAATCCTGTTTCGCGGGATTACGCACCACCGCGGTCAACTCGTAATCACCGGCGACATAGATGACGGCGCCTGCCGCAAGCTCTTGGGCGGATTCGAGCGTGCGGACTTCGCTGCCTGGCGATTTGCCAGCCGGCAGCAGTTGGTCTCCGCTGAATTCGGCTTTTAGCGCCGGGGTAAGAATCGCGGCGTCCAAAATCTCCTGGGCCGCTTCGACATACCGTTCCATCAGCATCGGCGGCAGGAAGAGGGTTTCGCCGTTGTTGTTAAATCCTTCGCCGCCGCCGCCGTCAGTCGGAAACGTTTCGTGATATCCCAGCTGCGGGCCGACCAGATCGCGAATCGTGTTCTCGTATTCCAAACGATTCAAACGCCGCGTCGTCACCTTGCCGGCATAGGGACCAAGCTCACAGGCGGTTGCGCGTAAATGATCGTCAATCCAGTTCGCCAATTCTAATCGCTGTTGCTCACTCGGCTGTTCTTCATCCGGCGGCGGCATTGTCCGATTACGCAGCTGCGCCGCTGTACTGGCCCAGATCCCGCGCAATTGCTGCAGGTCAGACGTCGTGTTGGCTTTCAGAAACAAAATATGGTTACTGGGATCTTCCGGGTCATGGCAAGCCGCGCAGTATTTTGTGAGCGCCGGGCGGACGATCGCCTCAAAATGATCTGCTGACTCTGGTTCTAAGGCGACAGCCGAAACGATCCAGCACTGTACCAACAGCGCTGCGAGCAGAAATCTTCCGGTGTTGTGGAATGACATGGAAGCGCAGAGGGGGAATTTGCAGGGCGGGAAGGAGCGGCGTGGTGATAATTCTCATCTTAACTGTGAATCCTGCCTGAGAACACCCTCAATAATGGTGCGACAACCGTGCACATGTTCCATCGAAGGGAAAAAGGGGGCCCGCTGAGAATCCAATTTTTGCTTGATACCGCCGCAACTGCTCCGATGCGGCGGCATTTTTATCGCCTGAATGTTACTTTGGCGGTTGGCTTGATAGCAGCGTCAGCGCTTCTAGCGTCTTGCCGTGTTGCGCGTCTTGGAGGATCAAATAGCGATCACGGCCTGTGGGCGAGGGGGCAAAGACCGTGTGTCCTTGTTCGTTGATCGTTACATCGCCGGGGGGAGAGAGATCAAAGTAGCCGCGGTCCGGTCGGATCGGTTGCAGCACCGATGTCAGATCCCAGGTCGGTCGATTGTGGGGCGGTTCGACGTACAGGTTGTACGACTCGACCAGGGGGTGATGCGGGACATAGTTGTAGTCCTCGACAATACTGCGATAAGGGTACTCTAGCGCGATGCCGATCTCGTAGCCGCTCCAGAGGATTGGCGTCGGCCACTGATCCGCAAGTTTGCGTGCGGCGGCAAGATCTTTGATCACGTTGTACTCGCCGTATCGCTTACGCTCGCCGGTTTTCGCATCGGTATTGACGACGAAAGAACCTCCCATCACCGAGAGGAGGCGAACTTTTTGCCTCACCAATGCGGCTCCATCTAGCGGGCTGAGGTCATCTGCGGAAGAAGCGAGCAGATTGGCTAGATTGGTGAAAAAACCAACTTGGCAGATGACGACCGAGTGGTCATCGGCTGCGGCGAGCGTTTGTCGCAACAGGGTAACCGCATCAGGCGCTGCTTTGCCTGACATCAAATCATGTGGATAACGCAACTTGCCGTCGTCGGTCACATCGGCGAGCGAGTTGAACTTGCCCAGCTCCGGTGTCACTCCGCTGTGGCAAACGCCAATGGGGATTTCGCCGCGCCCATAGAAGGTATTGACGCTGTCGACAAACGCCGCCGCTGCTGGATTGTCTTTGGTGATGGTCACGGCCAGCAGTTGGCATTCGCCGCGAGACTGTAGTGCGTGAATCATCCCGAGCGCCAAGACGTCATCGCAGTCGTTACCGATATCGGTATCGAAGATCAGCGGAACCGGTCGCGGCGGTGATTGAGCAATCGCGGTGGAAACGAGCGCTATTAACAGCACGAACGATAAAGTGACGCCAGCAAAAAATTTCACGGTGGGAGATCCCTTCGCGCAAGCGGATCGAATTGTGGAGGAGAACGTGGATATCCTATTTTACACGGCGAGACGCGCTTTGCAGCCTTAACGCCTTATTATCGAGAACGGCATCAATCTGTCTGAATCAAACAGAAACGTTTACCCAGCCCCAGACGCGAGTTCAGAAGGGGAGAGAATACGGATTTCACAGAGATAGATGGCCTGAAAAAAGAGTTCGATTTACGGATGCGACGGGCTGCGGAGATTCTATTCGGCGATCGTAATCGACTTCAACCGAATACGACGCTCATTGACCACGACTTCCGCGACCTCTGCGAAATCGATCTGTTGGGCAAGTTGTGCGATGTCGCCGCTGTAATGGAGCTCTAAGATGGCGTACTTCATGTTGCTGCCTGAACGACTTGCGTAGCCTTGAGTTTCGAGCTGACTTTCCAGTCGACTGACGATTTCCTCGACTTGGGTAGAGCTAAACTTGGGAGCTTCGAATGTCACCATGTTGTCGGCGCCGACCCGATCGCGAAACGAAGAGCGCTGCGGGGGACCTCCAAAGCCGGGGCCACCCATTCCGTTTGGACCCGAAGGAAAAGAGTTTCCGGCCTGGTGCGAGTTGACGACAGGCCCTTCGCTGGTATCGCCACGAGGCCGGGTGGGGCCGTTTTGTAGTTGCTGCGTGATTTGGTCGCGAGCATGTGCGTTGGCTCCCCGAGCGAAACGTGCAGCCTGGCTATTCAAGGACGGGTCATTCAGTTTAGCGGCCAGATCGTTCGCTTCGCGGCGATCCCAAACTTCGGCGTAGCGAGTCTGAAACTCGTTGTCCAGTTCTTTCTGTATCTCTGCCGGAAGAGAGTAGGTCGCTTTCAGTCGTTCGTCCAACGTCCGTAAACGCTGAGTGAGTCGATCCAACCCCTCGATGTATCGTTCGACGTCACCCGTCTGCGCGACCGAAATTTCAAGCTCCAGCTGCGCTTCGTTGATGATTAAGAATTCTGTTTGCAGTTCTCGTTGTTTGATCAGATCGCCGGCAGTGGATCCGCTACTGACCTTAGCCGGCGGAGTAGTCGGTTGGGCAGACGCAGTCGATTGTGTAGGCGCGGTCGGTTGCACAGGCGCGGTCGGTTGCACAGGCGTAGACGTTACGGTAGCCGATGCCGGAGCGGAAGGTGAAACAGGCGCAGGATCAGAAGTAGATGCTGGCGCAGGCTTTGGCAACGCGACCGTTTTGCGCGGCTTGGCCGCCATGGCCGCCGCACCGATTTCGGCGTTCGCTTCCATTAAATCCAGCACTGCATCGGACAATGCCGCCGATTTATAGATGCCGAGATCTTTGAAGGCTGCTCGCATGCGAGGCTCCATCGGTCTTGTGCGACTCTTTGCTTCAATATCCAAGCGAGCGAGCTGTTCCTCTGTGAGCTGATATAGACGACCAGTCCGTTTCGCTAGACTGCGCGTCCGAGTCGTCAGCGATTTGACCTTTTGGACCAAAGCGGGAATATCGCTCTCTTGCTTCACCGCTTCGGCAGCTTCGATCAGCTCGACCCCCAGGTCGTACTGCTCATTAATGATCTGCTGATGGGCGGCGTAGTCGGCTTCGGCCAGACGTTTCGCCGCTTCTACGGGATCCCGGTTCCCCAGAAAGGAAACGACGACGATTCCTAGCACGACCAACATTGTCACCGCCCCACCGCCGATCGCGATGATCAGCCATGGAACGGACGACTTGGAAGCTTTCTTGCGCGGGATTGCCGCCAGGGGAGATGCACCGAAGGATGAGCCGCCTAGCGGATCCGAGCTCGCCGCCGAGCTGATCAAATCACCAAACGGATCATCGTCCGCTACCGGAGGCGATGCTGTTTGCGCAGCGACTGGCGCCGCTTTGGGTTTTGCCTGCATGACTTTGGCGGCAAATTTTTGACCGCACTTTTTGCAGGCGACCGTCTTCCCTTGCACGTCAGCGCTGGCTACCTGGTACTTGGCTTGGCAATGAGGGCAAATAATCAGGAGAGCGTTCATGTGGATTGGGATGGGGGAGAGAGGTGACCTTCCGGCAAAAGTATAGCCGCTCGGCCGGGGGGATGCGAGAAGCGTTTGAATACGACGCTGACAGGGGGGAAAAACTGTCGGACCAAGGTGGTGGACCGTCGCGATGTTACTGCGTCACGCGCAATTTCGGTTGGGTGCTACAGACCAACAGGCGCCGCGTTCGCTCAAAGGGAAGCGGCGGTTGGACTGAATCACTTTTGCTCTGCGCTTCAAGGCTTGCCTCATGCAACGATTGCTACCATTGCGACCCAAGCCGCTAGGTTATCTGGGGTTGTTGCTACTGGGGGGCAGTCTGGCGCTGCCGGCGGTGCGTCATGGAGAAGTTATGTATGGAGTTGTCTGTTTTGCGATGTCGCTTGTGCTTGCGTTTGCAGATGCCGATCACGGCGGCGCGGCGGCCGAGTTGCCTTGGATGTGCCGGATTTCGCTGTTCGCCAACTTGGCCGCCGTCTGTGCATTTGCGCTGGGCAACTATTGCCAAACCGCAAGCCGATTTTGCGCTTTGCCGCTGTTTGTCGGCGTAGCGTGCGCCCTGTTTTATTTGATCGCGTTTCCCTACTCGCAATTAGAAAGCATCTATCCCGGTTATTACTTATGGCTGATCAGTCTGCTGATGATCGCTGCGGCGGGAGATTGGGGCGCGGCGCAGGAGAGCAGTGCGTGAGGCGGAGGCCAGACCTACTGTAGCGAGAGGACTTCGGCTTTGGAGTAGATCGGCAGATGCCGGTAATAGACTTCGAGCATGTAAACGCACAAGCATGTCATGAAAAGGCGACCGCCGATGACGCCGTGCTTGTCGCCATCGGGAGACCAGCTGCCTTTATTGCTGCCGAGCTGCTCTTGGCGCTGGGGAATAGCCTGACGCATCACTTTGTTCCACTCTTGCCAGGCCGAGCTTTCATAGTGATGTGCGACTTGGGTGCCATAGTACCAGTAGTAAACGTCCGGTTCTTTCCAGTCGATTGGATTGTCGATCAAAAAGTTGACCCCATCGGTCAATCGCGGGTCTTCTTGCTTCCAGCCCAGATATTGCCGACAGAGCAAACCCTCGGCCGTCATCGATAAGGTCGCCGGTTGATTGCGGGTTGGTTGGTAAGTATAGCGAGCGCCATTTTCTTTCGAGACGCTATCGAGAAACCCGCCGACCCGCTGGAGCGTATCTTCGGGAACGGTCAGTCCGCACATTTTGGCGCTGGCGAACGCGATCACAAACCAGCCGGTGACCGAAGTATCGGCGCCATCGCCGGGCGTATATCGCCAACCACCTTCAGGTGATTGAATTCGGACGGCATAGTCGATCGCGCGCTGGGCCGGCTGTTTGTACTGTTCGTCATGTGTCATACCGTACAACTCGCACAAGGCGATCGTCGCTTGGGCCTGGGTGTACAGCCGATGCTGATTGGCCAGCGGTCCGCTGATGAACGTGCCGTCGTTATCCATCTGCGACAGCAGAAAGTCCCAGCCGCGGCGGACTTCTTGGACGTACTCGCCTGCGATTGTCGTGTGACCTGCGCCTTGAAACGCCAACAGCGCCATCGCGGTCGCGGCGACATGATTTTCGATCCCGGCGCCATCGTTGTAAGGGCCCTTGAGACTCCACGAACCGTCGCGGCGCTGATTGCGTTTCAGCCACTCGAGCGCCGCTTTGACCGCTTGCTCGGTGGTTGCGTTGCCGCCGTACGCTTTCAGCATCGCCTGCTTACCGCCGCCATCGCTGCGAAAGTTGTACTCGACGCCGGGGTTTTCTAGCTCGCTTAGTTTGGCTTTGGTTCCGGTTGCGGCTAGCGTGGTCAGCGACTCTGGCGGAGGTTGCTCTGACTCAAACAACGTGATGTCAAAGCCGGTAACGTCGTCCTCCATCAGGTCGGCTTCGTCCAGCACAAACGGCTGATCAAGCTGCTCGCCAAGTTTTTCGGCATAGGTCGCAGTTACGGTAACTACTTGGTTCTGCCGCGGAGTGTATACGAACATCGCCAGCGCCAGAACCAAGAGAAAGTGAATGATCGTGCTGACCATCCAGGGAGGCATCAACTTGGTCGACTTGGCGGTCAAATCTGCGGCCGGTGCTGCATGCTCGGCAACTTTCAGATCGGGATTTACGATCTTAGGTTGGGTTCGCTTGGGCGCTGCTTGTGGCAAACCATGGCGATCGGTAGGCACGCTTTCGACTGACGCCGATTTGTCGACAGGCGTTAACTTGTCCCCAGGCGCCGCTTCTTTCGCAGGAGCCTGGCGGCGTGCAGGCTTTTCCGATGCTGTTGGTTGGGCTGGCGCTGGTTGGGGCGTAACGGCCTTGGAGGAATCGGATTTCTGGGCGCTGGGCAGTTTTGGGGGTCGTGGATTCGGCGGAGGCGGATTCTTGGCCGGAGTAGGACGAGAATTTTCTCCTCGCCAGCGCGGCTGCTCGCCTTGTTCGTCGGCATTGCGCGGCGGCGCCTTCTTGTTTGCCGCAGGACCAGGGGACTGCGGCTGTTTCGGCGCAGCACGCGGGCTTGGTTGAATTGGCTCAGCTTGAATTGGCTCGACCGGCGTCGCGTCATTTACCGGCGGAGTTGCAGCAGGCGGCTGCGTCGGCTCGGCTGGCGTGGTTGGCTCGGCTGGCGGGGTTGGAGGCTCCGCAGGCGCAACCGGCGGGCTGGGCCACTGATTGGGATTGCTAGGCGGTTGATAAGGACCGCTGGGAAACGGTGGATACTGGCCCGGCGGCGGATACTGGGACGGCGTAAATTGGGACGGGGGATAGGGAGGAGGAGAGTAGGGGGGCGGCGGATATTGCTGCGGTGGACCAAACTGACCCGGCTGTGGGTAGTTGTGGGGGGGGAAATAATTGGGGTTCGGTTGCGGTGTCGATTGGCCAAACGAGATAGGCGCTTTGCCCTGGTCACCGGCTGGTGGTGGAGTTGCAGGCTGCGAAATCGGCGCTGGTCGCTTTTCGGGCGACTTAATGCGGTCTTTCGGATGTTCCTCGCTCGACATCCACAGCTCCAAGACCGCTATCACAACAGACGGCCAAAATACCAGCGAAAAAAGGGGTTACGTCACTCTACCAGTCCCTTTTTCAAGCGGCAAGGAACCGGCATTGTACTCACCGGGTCGGCGCGCAGAATTCGCGCCGATTTTGTCGATTTTGACGCGCCAGCAGGGCATGATCAGCGTCGCGGGACGCCGTGATAGAAAGGAAATCGCGTAATTCTTCCCCGGCTTTCGTCGCAATTTTACCGACCGAAAAAGAGTAGCCGCCAATTTTTTCGGCCGGTCCCCTGGACACTCCCCCGGGTTGCTTTACAATTCACCACTTCCAACAGCGGCTTTGATGTCGCTAGTAGGATTTAATGTCGCGGGGTGGAGCAGCTAGGTAGCTCGCGAGGCTCATAACCTCGAGGTCGTCGGTTCAAATCCGGCCCCCGCCACTTTCTATCGAAATAAGCCCTTTGGCCAACAGGTCAAAGGGCTTTTTCATTGTGACGTAAAGAGTTACGTCATCGAACTTGCAGTTCAAACAGGTGATTTCGAGGATTCGACGTTTCGCAGCGTAATCCGCCGTAACCCACTTCTCTCTCAAGCTTTGCGAAAGTTCAAACGCTTTTACCGCAACGTCGATGATTTCGGTCCGATCACGACTGCAACGTTCCATCCGAAGTCGTAGCTCTGCTTCTTCGTCTCGTAGGTCTTGAGCCTTCATACGAAGCAGGAAATCTTATTCTTAATCGGCTTCTTGCGAATCGTCGCTTTGCATACCACCTTCACCCGCGTAGTTTGCTACTTGCTGACGACCGAATAACGTCCATTGATCGACAAATCAACTTCCCCGTTCGCACGAATCAGGCGAGCGAAAAACATGTTCACACAAGTCGTGATAGATCGAGTAGAAAACGGGGACCATATATAGGACCAACAACGTGCTGACCATCAGCCCGCAGGCGATGCTGGTGGCCATCGGGATCAGCATTTGCGCTTGACGAGAGGTTTCAAACATCAGCGGCATCAGGCCGCCGATGGTGGTGACGGAGGTTAGCAGCACGGGACGAAGTCGACGTGTCCCAGCTTCCTGAAGCGCCTGGTCGAGGGGAATTCCTTCCTTGACGCGGTGGTTGATAAAGTCGACCAACACAATCGAGTCGTTGACGACGATCCCGCACAATCCGACCAGTCCGAGCAAGCTAAATAATTCTAGTGGTCGTCCCAAGGCCCAATGCCCGAGCACGGCGCCGACCATTGCAAAGGGGATGATCGCCATGATTAGAAAGGGCTGGAAGTACGATTTGAACTCGATCGCTAACAGGACCAAAATTGCGAGCAGAGCAATTCCAAACCCCATCATCAAGCTGCTCACCGACTCTTGCGTCTGCTCTTGCTGTCCTTCCCAGCGAACGGTGACATAGGGAAACTGTTCCATCAATTCTGGAACAAAGTCGGTTTGCAACGATTTCACAATGTCATATGCGTTCCCTTGGCTTTCGTTGACGTCGGCAGAGATCGTGACGGTTCGCTTTTGATCTAAGCGATTGATCTCGGAGTAACCTCGGATGATCTCGACGTCGGCAAGTTCCGACAGCGGGCGTTCTACTCCATCTTCGGTTCGAACCCAAACATCTTGAAAATTCGAGAGGTTTTGGCGATCGCTACGAGGATAGCGAACCATAATCTTCACTTCATGACGTCCCCGTTGGATGCGCATCACTTCGGCGCCGTAATAGGCGTTGCGTAACGTGTTGGCCAAGTCGGACGACGTAACGCCGAGCGGCATCGCGTCCTCCTTCACGCGAACTCGGTATTCCCATTTGCCGGGGATCGCGTCGTCGGCAATGTCAAAGACGCCGGGGAATTTAGAGAGTTTTTCCATGTAGGCTGCGACGGCGTCACTCAGTTGTTCGGCATGAACGCTACTGGCCATCAATTTGAATTGAATGGGGGTTCCGCCCGGCCCGCTGAACATCGTATCGAAAGAAAGACTATCGACGCCCGGAATTTCGCCTACCGCTTTTCGCCAAAGCGAGAGAATTTCGGCGCTGGACAGCGAACGGTCCTTGCTGTTCACTAGTTCGACTTCGACACTTCCCTTGTGGCTTGCACCGCTGGTAGTCGCCTGCTCTCCTGGCGGGCCAGTTGAGACCTGCGATCCGACGACGCGACAATAGGTTTGTGCGAGCGGCATTCCCTGAGCGGCGTATTCGGAGTCGATCTTCTCAAACGCTTCCGTAATTCGCTTGGTCCAGCGATCGGTCTCACTGACCGGCGTACCGTCGGGAAAGGTTATGGAACAGACCAGATTTTTGCTGTCGATCTTACCAAGAAACACGAACGGAACGATTCCTGATCGGATCAAACCACCGGAGGCGATGAGGAGTCCGATGATGGTTGCAACCGAAATCAACTTGTTCGCCAAAACCAATCGCAACGTCGGCAAATAAAAACTTGCAATGAATGCGTCGAGGGCTTGTGAAGTGAGTCTATTCATCCAGCCGATTACATGGACAAGCCAAATAAAGGGAAAAAATATCACTCGTAGCGCGCGAAAGACGAGGCTATCGTGATGGCTCAAATGGGAAGGTAAGATCAAGAAAGCCTCTAACATGGAAACCAGCAGCATCGACAGAAGCGCGACAGGCATGACGCTTAGCATTTTTCCCATCTGGCCGGTCACGAACAGCAGCGGCACGAACGCCGCGATTGTCGTCAGTACCGCGGTGATCACCGAGGGAACGACTTCAATCGTGCCGTCATAGGCTGCTTGCATCGGCGACTTACCCATCTGTTGATGGGCGTGGATGTTCTCGCAAACGACAATCGCGTCATCAACGACGATGCCGAGCGCCATAATGAACGCAAACATCGAAAGCATGTTGAGCGAATTGCCAGAGAAGTAGAGATACGATCCGGTCACAAAGACGCAGAACGGAATTCCAATCGCCACCCAAAACGCGGCTCGCAGGTCCAGAAAGAGCGCCAATAGAAATCCGACTAGCGCCAAACCTTGGAGACCGTTGACAATCAGCAGTTGAACACGTTCACGGACGTCAACGGATTGGTCGCTCCAAGTGACCAGATGATAGCCGGCTGGCAAATCGGCTTTTTTTACGTAGTCGTAGACGGAGTCGACGACTGCCAGCAGGTCGTCGGTCTTGTTGCGAACGACCGACAGCGCCAGGCCAGGTTCGCCGTTGATTTCGCAGATCGCGGCCGTATCAGTAAACTCGTCGCGAACGACTCCGATCTCTCCGATCGTAAGGACCGTGCCGCTATTTCCCGAGAGGAGAGGCAATTCAGCGATTTCCTGACCGTAGAGTCGCCGATTATGACCGCGCAACAAGATCTCCTGTGAGTCGTCCCGAATGGTTCCGCCGGGCAACTCATGGTTTTCCTTCGCGACGATTGACGCCACTTTCGAAAGAGCTAGGCCATAGGAGCGCAGCCGTTCTTCTGGGATTTCGATGTCGATCTGATAGTCCTTGGCGCCGGAGATCTCAATATCGGTCACGCCGGGCAGGGCAAGCAAATCTTCCCGCACCTGTTCCGCAACTTCGCGCAAATTTATCGCAGCATCGACGCTGGTCGGCGGCGGCCCAATTAAGCCGACTCGGATCGCGGTTTCCTGACGAGTCTGGCGGCGGACTTCGGGATCTTCCGCCATGTCCGGAAAGCTGGTGATGCGGTCAACTTCGGACCGAATTTCGTTGAGCACGCGGTCAGGATCGGAAACGCCGGAGCGCAGTTCAATCGCAACCGACGCGGAACCTTCCGAGGAAGATGAAGTTACTTTACGGATGCCGTTGACCGAGCGGACCGCTTCCTCGATCTTCTGGCAAATCCCTTGCTCGACTTCGTCCGGCGACGCGCCGGGATAGGAAACCGAAACTTGGATCGTTTCCATCTCGAACTCAGGAAACATCTCACGATTCAGCTTGCTCGTAAAGTAAAGACCACCGACGATCGCCGCAATCATCAAGATGTTCATTGCCGGCTGATTCTGCATGGCCCAGCGGACTAACGACTTCATTGGGCTGGCTCCGTGATGGCGACTTCACTGTTTTCCACCGGGGCTATCAATGGCGATGTAACAACCAGATCGTCGGCGACGATTCCATCCTTGTCTTGATAGGCGATTACTTCCGCTACGCCTGAATTGGCGACGCTGATTGGTAATTGATGCAGTCTCTGATCGCGAACGACCCAAACGTATCCATTCGGTTTGACAGCCGCTTTTGGCAGTCGTAAAAGCGGTATTTTGGGATCAGCATGGATGACCACTTTGACGAACATGCCGCTCATGAGCGTCGGTGGAATCATCAACGGACGTTTCGCGATCACTTTCGGCTTCGCGTCGCCATCGACCGTGACGCGACACGGAATCAGACGCGTGATTTCGCTCAACTTGCCGCCATCAAAGAAGCGAAGCGTGGCCGGCCATTCGTAGCGAGCCGATTCGGACTCATAAACGACGGTCGCAGGAGTCTCGGGAAACTGATACGAAGCGCTCAACTGCGTAGAATTTAAGTCAGTCCCAGTCGTCTGCCAGAGCCACTCCATCTCATTCATGCGAATGCTGCAGCGGACTTCCATTTGGCTAGAATCTTGGATGACGACGACGACCGCTCCACGATTGACGAAGCTATCTTGAACAACCGGGTCCTTGGTGATCACGCCGGCGATGGGAGCTCGAATCTCGGTACGCGACAAATCGAGACGAGCCTGTTCGCATTCCAGCGACGCCAGTTTACATGCGTTTTCCAAGCGGACCCTCTGGGCAAGCAGCAATTGCATTGAATCGCGTTTCGATTGCAGTTCGGTATTCGCGTTGTGCTCGCTAAGCTTGGCGGTATCGACTTCCGCCTTCGAAATCACGCCGTTCGCTTTGATCGCTTCGAATCGACGAATCTCACGACTCTTGATTTCGACGTTCACCTCCGCCAACGTAATTTGCCCCTTGGCAGCTTCGATTTGTATCGTCAGCTCTTGCAGATTCGCTTCGGCCTGATGGAGCTGTTGATCGAGCTGCTGGACCCGAAGTTGATAATCGGTGTTGGCGATCTTCAGCAGGAGGTCTCCCTGTTTGACGTACTGGCCAATTCGGCACTGCGGCGCGCGATAGGCGATGCGGCCATCGACTTCTGGAGAAAGGGCAACCTCTTGAAACGGCACGACGACGCCGTCCGCTTCAAAGTCGATTCCCGAGTGATGCTCGGCGACGGTCGCCGTATCGACAATCGGGATCACCCCAATCGTTTCCCCCTTTTCCGAATGCTTCTTGGATTGCCCTAATGCGAGGAAAACTGCCACGCTCCCTCCGAGAATAGCGAGCGAAATAGCGACCTGAACGGTATTCCCCAAGAGCGAACGCCAGGCGGTTTTCTGTGGGCTAGACGGTCTGGGCATTTCGCGGGACGATTCTGGTTCGTCGGCTTTCGCGACTTCACTTTGGACCGTTTTACGATAGTTTTTTGTTAGATCGCCAGGCACGAAATTCTCGCAAGAAAAGACATAAACCCGCTTGAAATAAGCGATTGCGATGGGCCTGCGACGCATGAAATGCATCTGCCCCTGTACCTTAATTGGAGAAACGAGAATCAGCGTCCACAGAGATTTTCCCAAGAGGTGAGAATTTCCCGGGGAGAGATGAGCCCTAAGATCGGGGGGCTAGGGATTGGCCAACGGCGTTTCGCCTTTTGCAGACCGATCTAACCGCCATGGATCGTCAATCAGCGTCATTGGCGGTAAGGAAACTTGCATTTGCGCTAGTTGCTGCTGAAGAATCGCTTCCTCACGAGCTGCTTTCTCCGCTCGCTGCTTGTTACCCAACGTTGTATGGATGGATTTCAGTCCGCGCTGCGCCTGGGCGGCCATGTGCATCAGGAACGAGGGATTTTTGCCGATGCTATCCAAATCGCAATTTGCAATACATTCTTCCAGATCGCCACTGGCCTGGTTCAGATCGCCGCGCTCGTAGGCGACGATCGCCTGCAGATAGAAACTGCGGGCCAAGCCGAACTGATACCGTCTCGTATAGGGAAAATCTTCGGCGAGTTTGGCGATCGCTTGGCGGCTTTCTGTCAGCAATTTGTCGACGTCATCCAGTTGATGAGCATCTAGCTTCCGTTCTGCAAGTTGCTGCGAGATGCGGGCTGTAATCTCGCGAGTTTCTGGTTGTTCCGAAAATTTCAGCGGCAAATCGACCAGCAATTCGCGAGCGTTTTGCAACAATTCGAGTGGAGCTCGATCGAGATCCTGCGCTGAGAACTCGGCGGCGTGGGCATAGGTCCAAGCCAAAGCACGCCGATATTCCGCCTTTTGCGGAAACTCTGCGACTAGTTCTTCCAGCAATTGAACCGCCTGTTTCGTGCTAGAGGAGGAAGGCTCGCCGCCAGCGGCAAAATTCATCATTCCCCCCAGATCCTCCCAGCATCTGGCAAGCTCCAATCGATAGTCTCCCGACTTCGGAAACTGGTGCGCCAGTTGCTCAAGAATCTCGATCGATTGCGCAAGCAGTTGTCGGGCGTGCTCCGAATTGACCGGCGCACCGGTCGTGGAGCGAGGAATGACCTGGCCAAAGATGTTCGCTTTGGCCATCGCACTGAAGTCCTGGGCAAGCTGAAGCTGCGCCTCGGGCGTTCGTTTCCAATCGCCAACGCCGTTTACAATAATTTCACTCGCCTCCTGAAAACGCTGATAGGCGACGTCAAATTGATCGGCGGCCATCGCCAAATCGCCCAGTTGCTGATAAATCAACGCCATCTCCAGTTGCGGCGGAGTTTGCGATGAGACCACTAGCGACGGCACTTGCTTCAGCAACTCAATCGCTCGTTCAAAAGCGGCTTGCGCCTGATGCGCTCGACCAAGTCGCTGTTGAATTTCTCCCACTTTTCGGTAGGCCAGTGCGCTTTCGTACTGCCAACGCTCGCTATTTCCATTGGCTGCAGCAAAACGGTCGTAGAACGACAACAGGCCTTCGAGGATTTGTACGTCGTTGTTAGAAAGACGCGACATCGGCAACTCGCCCAGTTCAGAAACATTGGCCGAATCGGCCAGCGATCGGGCGGGCGCCTGGACGCTGATGCGGCGAAAGATCGTATCAAACGCCTCTGCCGCGAGGACCAGATTGGCCTCTGCTCGGCTGCTTTCCGTCTCGGCAGCAGCTCGCAATTGCGACTCCCGCAGGTACCCAAAGACCGCGGCGAAACAACTTAGGACTAAGAGGAGCAGTGTCGACGTAGTCAGCGCGGCCAACGCTGGATTGCGACGGCACCAACGACGCGCGTGCTCCCAAGGACTCGTGCGCCGCGCTCGAATCGGGATGTCATCCAGGTAACGCTGTAAATCCTCTTCGAGTTCATGCGCCGTGGCGTAGCGGTGATCTGGATCGGGCGCCATCGCCTTCAACACGATCGTTTGCAAGTCCGCTGGAATTTGCGGATTGATCGAACGCGGCTTGGGGGGCGTAGCACTCGTCTTCAGCTTTAACAATGCGGCATAGTGCTCGGCGCGGTCAAACGCCGGGCGAAGGGTCAACAGTTCGTACAAGGTCAGCCCAAGACTATAGATGTCGGTTTGCGTCGTTGCGCGTCCTTCCAATTGCTCCGGCGCCATGTACCGAAGCGTGCCGACGACATCGCCAGGCGTCGTCAGATCGGCCTCATCAAGCAACTTCGCGAGACCGAAGTCCATTAGCCAAGCTCGTCCGGCGTCGTCAAGCATCAGGTTTCCGGGCTTGATGTCGCGGTGGAGTACTCCTTGTTGATGCGCATAATCCAGGGCATTGGCCGCCTGTGCGCCGATGCCGGCAACGCTCCGCCAATAGTCGCGACTTAGGCGAACGGATGCGAATTGTCGATTGTCGCTGGGCGTTGGGCCGCTAACTATTGTCACCGCGCCGTTTGGCGCACCTATCGCTGACGACGTTGGCGATAAAACGGAATCGGAAGTTGGAGCGGCCACTTTCTTCGCCAGCAGCGATGGTTCGAAGCAACCTTTTTTCAAGGCGACGGCGATCTCCGCAGCCAGTTCGTCATCGACGTTCGTCGCTGAACCTGAATCCTCGGCGACATTGTTTTTCGAATCTGGTTCTTGAAGCGCGTTTAGTTCGGCCAGAATGCGGTCCAGGCTGCGACCTGCGATGAACTGCATCGCGTAGTAATGCTTCCGTTCCCATTGGCCGACCCCGAACACGGCGACGATATTGGGATGTTGCAGTCGGGCGGCGGCCTGTGCTTCACGGCGAAAACGCCGGACTGCTTGTGGGGAATCGGAAAAGTGATCGATCAACACTTTGATAGCAACCGTACGATCGAGTGATTCCTGTTCCGCTTCATAGACAACCCCCATGCCTCCGCGACCAATTATATTCATGATGCGAAAGTCGCCGATTGTTTCCGGGATTGGCTCCGATGTTGCTCTAGATGATGCTTGCCAGCGGTCTTCGTCGTGATGCGACTTCAGGTTTTCTAGCGCCATCAGCGTGCCGAACAGAGAGCGAATTTCGTCTGCATGGTCAGAATTGGCGGCGACATATTCGCTGATCGAAGGCTTCTCGCCGCTGCGCAATCGCTGGACGAATTCTTCTCCCAGCCTTTCGACCGGATCTCGGAACTCGTCGGAATCGTCCATGGTGTCGTAGCTTGTTAAAAGAATGTTTGTTGAGCGAAGTGACTAAGGATCAGGAAGCCAAGATACGCTTGAGAGTAACTTGTTCAACCGCTGCAATGCGCGGATGTATCGATTGCTTGCGGCTGTTTTGCTGATCCCCAACTCTACGGCGACTTCCGCATTTGTAAGTTCGTCAAAGTGACGCAGAGCGATGATTTCGCGATCCATAGGATCCATTTTCTCTAGTGTTGCTCTTAGGCGCTCACGAAACTCTCGTTTTGCGGCATCCCGACTAGGGCTGAGCATTCCATCCGCAAGAAACTGGGAAAGAGATTCCGGGTTCGCATACGAGGGAGCGTTTCCTCCCAACGAAACTTCCAGCTTCGCGTCCCGCTTCTGGACGCCCAGGTGGTGGCGATGTGCGGCGGTGATCTGCTGCCGAGTGATCAGGCGAAGCCACAATTTAGGGGTCAGATTTCGTGTTTCTAAATATGCGGGAAGCTGCCGAACCGCTTCCAAATAGGCTTCCTGGAGAATATCAGAAGGATCAACCCTGCCAGTGACCCGGGCGTCAAGCCGGATGTCGATCATTCGTCGCAGACGCACCCGGTGCGTGGCGAAGAGATTCGCCAACCCATTGTCCCCCATCTGCAGGGAAGTGAAGTCGGATTCGTCATTCGGTTCTTCTGTCATGCCATAATTATAGGTTAGACGCTGCGACGACGAATTGTGGGAAAATTTCGCCCCCCTCGGTATCGAACGTCGACACTATTTCAAGATTTCAGGAATGGGACCGAGGTAATCAAGATGGAAATGACTCCGATAGAAGTCAAATATGGCCATCCTACAATTGGAATCCGCGGACTTCTTATTGGCCGATCCGTCGAAGATTGTCACGCTTCATTTGCTAACTTCCCTGTAGTTGGACTATTCTACGACAGGTGGTCGGTGACAACGGCTTGCGATAATACGATCCACGGATCTCGCTTCATCAGATTCATACAGGTACCTTCGGTTTGACGCAGAGCGACACATCTCGGATTCTTCACTGCCTCAATCGTGGGGAGCAAATCGCCGCCGAGCAACTTTTGCCGCTGGTGTATGAAGAACTGCGCAAGCTGGCCAGTATCAAGATGGCGCAAGAGGTAATCGATCACACGCTGCAGCCGACGGCGCTGGTGCACGAAGCCTATTTGCGGCTCGTTGGAAATGGCGGAAGCTGGGAAAATCGGGGACACTTTTTCGCTGCAGCCGCCGAAGCGATGCGGCGAATTCTGATTGAAGAGGCGCGGCGGCGTGCGAGCATCAAACGAGGTGGTGACCTTGCGATTGTTGAATTGCCCGACAATCTGATTGGGCCCGGGCAGAATGACAGCGAATCGATTCTTGCTTTGGACGAAGCGTTAAAAAAGTTAGAAGTCGCTGATCCCGACTCATACAAGCTGGTGATGTTGCGCTATTTTGGCGGACTGACCGTCGATGAGGCGGCCGCTGCTTTGGGCGTTTCTCCGCGAACCGCAAAACGCCACTGGAGCTTTGCTCGGGCTTGGTTACAGCGGGAAATCGAGCGAAATTAAAGAGTTCGCCACAATCTTTGGCACTTTTTGTTGGCCGTTTTCGCATTATCAATAGGATGGATAAAGGTGCGCGCCGCGCCCAGCTTTCCCCTTTTCCTGCGCCCAGGCTGAACCAGTCCCCTTTCGATGACCATCGAACGCGAAAAGTCGATCTTCCTCGCCGCGCTGGACTATGTCCAAGATGACGCAAGGGCCGCGTTCCTGGCCGAGCAATGTCAAGACGATGCCGAAATGCTGGCGTCGATCCAACAGTTGGTCGCGGCTCATGATCGATCAGTGAACGTGCTCGACCAGGAAACGGATGGCCAGCTCTATCTCCAGGGTCAAATCAAATCGGCCGCCGAGGCGATCGCTTTGAATTCGACCTGGGGGCAAAGCGGAGATGTTGACGTCAACATCCCGGATGCCGCCGGACGCGAGTTTCTTGGCAAATATCTGCTGCTGGAAAAGTTGGGAGAAGGGGGCTTCGGGCAGGTTTATGTCGCCCAGCAGAACGAACCGGTTCGCCGACGGGTCGCAATCAAACTGCTGAAGTCGGGGCTCCTGTCGCGTGATTCCGTCGCACGGTTCGAAGCCGAACGCCAGGCGTTAGCGATGATGGATCACCCCAATATCGCTCGCATCTTCGACGCCGGGACCACCGACTCTGATCGGCCTTACTTTGTGATGGAACTCGTTCGCGGCGTCCATATCACCACCTTTTGCCGCCAACGCAATTTACCCATCGCCGGTCGATTGCAATTGTTCGTCGATGTTTGTCATGCCGTCCAGCATGCCCATCAAAAAGGGATCATTCATCGCGATCTGAAGCCCTCGAACGTGCTGGTCACGCTGCATGACATCGATCCGGTCGCCAAGGTGATCGACTTCGGCGTCGCCAAAGCGTTGAACGAACCGCTGACCGAGAAAACGATCTATACTCGCTTTGCGCAAATGATCGGGACTCCGATGTACATGAGTCCTGAGCAGGCCGAGATGAATGCGTTGGATGTCGATACCCGCAGCGATATCTATTCACTAGGTGTGCTGCTTTACGAGCTATTGACCGAAACGACACCCTTTGATCAACGGCGAATTCAGACGGCGACATTTGATGAGATGCGCCGGATGATCCGCGAGGAAGATCCACCACGGCCGAGTGCTCGTCTCACCGCTAACTGCCTTGACGCCGACACCAAATCGGACGTTTCTGCGATTGGATCGCGCGCTCGCGCCCACGAGTTACGGGGAGATCTCGATTGGATTGTGATGAAGGCGCTGGAGAAAGACCGTCGGCGGCGCTATGAGACGGCCTCGGATTTGGCGAAAGATGTGCAGCGTTATCTTGATCAACAGCCGGTTGTGGCGCGTCCCCCGAGCCACTGGTATCGACTTTCACGATTCGCAAAGCGCAACAGAGTCGCCTTCGTTTCGACACTTCTGATACTGCTGTCGTTGATCGGCGGCATGGTGATCAGTACTTGTCTTGCGATTGTTGCGACGAGAGCGCAACACGAAGCGAACTTGCTTCGTCTTGAAGCTGTAAAATCCGTGGAGCATTTGAAAGAAGCGAATGTCTTGCTGGACAGTGCACGCGCCAATGCCGACGAACAGCGTTGGTCTGTGGCGCACGCGGAGTATTCGCGCGCAACCGAACTGCAGCCGGATCACTATCTAACTTGGTCGGGCCGAGGCGCGTTGTACGCGCGAGTAGGCGCATACGACGATGCTGCGTCGAATTACGCTCATGCATTGTCACTGGGGGCTCCAGCCAATAATCCGGCTTGGTGGGGAGTTCCTCAACTTTTCCTACATGTGCAAAACGATGCTGCGTATGAACAGATCTGCGCAGCGTTCTGGAGTCAGTTGAGGACGATCGATGATCCAATGCAAGTCGCCAACGACGTGCGGGGACTTTGTCTGCGGCCGTTGAGCCAGGAAAAAGCGATTGTTCTCTCCCAGAGGATCGACGCGATCCGGCAAAGCGAGAATGAACAAGAGTGGGTAGACTCGCTCCCGTTTTCAAAGGAGCGACGCCATCGCCCAGGCGTTTCACGCGATCATTTTTCGATGCCCCCGTTTCCCGGAGGTGGACCTCATCGGTTTCCGCCTGGGTTTGGGGGGCCGTCCGGTATGCCGCGCGAACTCCATTCGTATGTCGCCGGCCTGGCCTATTATCGCAGCGGACGTTCGGAAGCGGCGATCCAAATGCTGCGGGATGTCGTGGAGTCTGACAACAGTCATCCGATCGGCAATTTGATATGGCCGGTCTTGGCGCTAACCGAACACGATCTTGGTAATCACGAAAAGTCGCTCGCCGCACTCGATCAGTCTCAGCAGATAATCGATCGCTGGCTCAACGAGATGACGGCCGATCCAACCTTGCAATCGAGCTTACCCTGGTTTGATTTTTTGGAAATTAACATTCTCCACCGCGAAGCGCATCTGAAAATCGACGGCCATCCGCTCCCCCCAGACCCACGATTTGCCGTGATAGAAGCCCATGCGCAAGCGCTTCTAAGCGGCGAAAACTTGGTTGAGCCGGATTAACTCGGCGATTCTCGGCATGATTTTTGGCACCTTGGGGAGCGCAAATTCGCATTGGACTCTGACTGTTTGCCCGCGCACAGGATGTTCGCCCCGTCCAGCCGAGAGAGTGATGCAGAAACTCGTCCCCCAGGATTCGACTCACGCGAAACCAAATAGCGCCGAACCGGTTTCCGCTGAGAGTCAGCTCGAACTTGATCCTACGGCCTCCTTAATCGACCACTTGAAACTCCGTTGTCTGGTGACAACTGTCGCCGATTTAACGCCGGATGCGCCGCTCAAGCAGAGTCTGTCAGCGCCGCTGTTTTACTACGTCGTCAGGGGGCGTTGTCGATTTAAAACGACCGATCACGTGCAGACCGATTTGTTGGAAGGGGATCTCGTCGTTTTGTTTCAACAAGTTCCGCATGAGATTCGCTCGCCGGCGTCGTCGTTGCGCTCTGGCGACGATCCACTACCCAATCAAGCGCGGATCCTTGCGGGGCGCATCAAGTCGAGCGGAATTGATCTTTTTCCACTGCTGACCGATATTCCCCTCAGCATCTATCACGCGTCGGAGTGGGGAGACGATTGTCTTTTAAGACGCATCCTGCCGTTGATCACTCCAGAGCTTGTCGATGATCGGCAAGGCGGCATCGCGGTAGTCAATCTGATGCTGACGTTGGTGGTGGTCGAAATCTTGCGAGACCGGCTAAGCACGCTACGCCAGGACGCGACCGGCTGGATAAAAGCGCTGCAAGACGAAGAAATCAGTCCCATCTTGGCGGCGATGCTGCATCAGCCTGAGCATCCTTGGTCGGTCGAACGATTGGCGGCCGTTAGCTGTATGGCCCGGTCCACCTTCGCCCGCAAGTTTCGCGAGATCGTTGGAGAGGCGCCGATGGACGTGCTGACAAACATTCGAATGCAGATTGCGACCGATCTGCTTAGCTCCGGCGCGAATCTGAAAGAGATCGCGCCTCGGGTCGGATATGGATCAATCCAGGCATTCACGTCAGCCTTCCGGCGCAAGTTCGGGATAACCCCCACGAAGTATCGCAATCTTGAATCAACCAGAACGCCGGGTTAGGCGATTTCGTCCACTCCAAACAGGCTCGATACCAACAGGTCCGAAATTTTGCTGGTCGTTTCAGAGTCGTCGCTTTCGGCCAATTTGTCCAGCAGTTCCTGCAGTGTTTCCGTCAGAGTCGAATCAGAATCGGTCTCTTCCGTACTCTCTTCAGACGCAGCGCCCGCTGGAGGTCCGCCGGGAGGAGGCCCACCAGCGCGCGGTCCACCGGGTGGCGGTCCGCCAGAGGGTCCGCTTGCCGCAGCTGCGCCGCCAGCGGGGACTCGTTGGCTCGCAAGTTCCTCCGCATTCAGACCGTATTTCTCGAAGACGTTAGAAATGGTTTCTTTCACCGCTTCGGAATCGGGGCGCGTGTCGCTCGATTGAAACAGCGCTGAAAGAGCGTCGGCTAGATCCGATTCGAGCGAGGCCTGTTCTTCTGAACTTAGCCCTTCCGCTGCCAACACATCCCCCAGCGTCTGCTGCAGCCCAGACGGCAGTTCCGCTGATCGGGAAGACTTTTGACTGCCGCCGGTCGACTGCAAGTTGTAGATGGCCGAGGCCTGCGTGCTTTGGATGGATGTCATGACACGGTTCTCGCGTTGCTCTAGCGATAGGAGGATTCGATCGGTTTGTCTACCTACAAGATCGGTCACAAACCGATTCCAACGCAGAATTTCCCGTCTCAAACTCCATTGATAGCGTCTCAATCGGGGCGCAGGACCGTCCAGCCGACGATGTCGCCGGGACCAACTTTGCGAAAAAACTTGGCACCGAGCGGTCGCCGATGTCGCATTGGAGTTTGTGACCCCAAATTCCCCCTCGTCACCTACACTGGGAGCTGCTGCGTCGAATGAGCTATTCACCACCAGTCGTCCGACTGCTAACCGCCGGCATCTTGATGGCCTCTACGTGGGGCGTCGCCAACGCTGAAAATTCTAGCGACCGTCCTTTGAAAGATCCCAAGAATGGCGTGACCGTTCATCAGGCATCCGCGTTTCCAGGCTACTCGTTGATCGCTCCCTTGAATTCGACAAGTACATATCTAGTCGACATGGATGGGCGAGTGGTGAATCAATGGAAAAGCGATTACACGCCCGCGCTGAGCGCTTATCTTTTGAAAAATGGCCATCTGCTACGTCCTGCCGCGCAGCGCGAACTTGGCTTTGGCGGACCTGGCGGCGGCGGAAGAATTCAGGAATTCGACTGGGACGGCAAGTTGGTCTGGGACTACTCCTTTGACGGCAGCAAACAGCGGCCGCATCACGATATCTGTCCGTTACCGAACGGCAACGTGTTGGTCGTCGCAAGCGATCCGAAGACGAAGGATGAATCGCTCGCTATGGGGCGTCGCGCCGAGCTTGTGACGGAGCAACTGCTGCCAGATTGCATTCTTGAAATTAAGCCGACTGGCAAAACCACCGGAGAAATCGTCTGGCGTTGGCACGCCTGGGATCATCTGGTCCAAGACATCGATCCTGCCAAACCTGGATATGGCGATGTCTCGGAACATCCAGAACTAATTGATGTCAATTTCTCGACCGCGATGATGGATCGCATGATGCAAGATCCGGCTCAACTCGCGAAACTGCGCTCGCTCGGCTATGTCGGCGGTGGAGCTCCAGTCCCCAAAGTCGAACAGCCAGCCGAAGGCGCCGTAGAGTCGCGTGATGAGGGGCGCGACCAGCGTCCCAATGATCGTCGTCGAGGCCCAGGCGGCCCCGGCGGCATGGGTGGAGACTGGATGCATGTCAATTCGGTGACATACAGCGAAAAGCTGGATCAGATTATGGTCAGTGTGCATGAGTTCAGCGAGGTCTGGATCATCGACCATAGCACGACGACGAAAGAAGCGGCCTCGCATGCCGGTGGCAAGAGCGGGCGCGGCGGGGACTTGCTCTATCGCTGGGGAAACCCGCGGGTCTACCGATCGGGATCGAACGCCGATCAGCGTCTATTCGCACAGCATTGTGCGCATTGGATTGCAGATGGACTACCCGGCGCCGGCCACATGCTGGTCTTTAACAACGGACTGGGACGCCAAGATGGAACTTACTCCAGCGTTGATGAAATTGTATTGCCGCTCAACAGCCAAGGACTTTACGACAAAGACGAATACGTCGCATACGGTCCGGCGGCGGCGGAGTGGACCTATCACGATCCAGAGAAGAGCGACTTTTACTCGATGATGATTTCGGGCGTTCAGCGTCTTGCGAATGGCAATACTTTCGTCTGCTCCGGCGCTCAGGGAATGCTATTTGAGGTAACACCAGAAAAGGAAGTCGTCTGGGTTCTCAAGGTTCCCGGCGCCGGAATGGGCGGTCCCGCCGGGATGCGTCCCGGCCAACTCGTGCCAGAATTTCTGGCGCGAGACCTAAAGATCAGCGAAGAGCAACAACGAGAGATCGCCAAACTGCAAACCACCATCGACTCAAAACTGGCTGAACTGCTCACGGAGGAGCAGTTCCAGTCACTCGCCCAGCCGACTGGCATGGATGGGCAGCGCGGGCCAGGTGGTCGCCGAGGATTCCAACCTCCGAAAATTGGTGAGGTCATTCCCCGTGTCGCGATTGAAAGCTTGAGTCTTACCGCAACGCAAAGCGAGACCCTCCAGCAACTGCAACAACAAGTCGATCAGCAGCTCGCGGCGATTTGGAGCGACGAGCAAAAGGAGACGTTGAAGGAATTGGACGTGCGATTCGCCGCCGGTCCTGGTTTTGGGCCGTTTGGTGGTTTCGGTCCTCCGCCTGGAAATGGCCCGCGCGACGATGATCGACGAGGACGACCTGATCGCGGCGGCCCAAGAGGACCAGGTGGTGGACCCGGCGGCGTGTTCCGGGTTTATCGGTATGCAACGGACTATGCCGCATTCGACGGTAAAGCGATGACGGCTGGCAAGCTTTTGACCGACGAGATGGCCGCTAGCGGTGGTCGTCTCCCAAGCGGTCCGGGGCCACGTCCGCAAAACTAGGGCGGCCTTGTTTTCAAATCCCCAGATCCCGCGGTGTGGTTGATGTTTGCCCCTGAAGCTGCACCGTGGGATCTCTTATTCGCGAGTTGGGAGCCTGTCATGCAATTCGGATTTTTGCCAACGCTACAGCATTGCGTCAGCTTGATATCGTTCTCGCTGATCGGGTACATAGGCCCCGGCGCCGGCTTTGCGCTCGCAGGCTCCTTCATGGCCGTTTTCGGAGCGATCATCTCAGCGATCTCGATGGTTCTCTTGTGGCCGCTGCGACGTCTCTTGCGCCGATGGTTGCGGAAGCGCCCACCGCGCAAGCCGCGATTTCAACGCGTCGTAATTTTGGGACTAGATGGACTGGATCACCGACTGACGCAACAGTTGCTGGATGCCGGCAAGCTGCCGAATCTTGCCCAACTGCAAGCGATAGGAAGTTTTCATTCGCTACGTAGCACGTTGCCGCCGATCTCACCGGTCGCTTGGTCGACTTTTCAAACCGGCGTGAATCCCGGCAAGCACAATATCTTTGACTTTTTGACACCTGACGAAACGACGTATCAGCCCAAGCTAAGCTCGGTCGAAATTCGTAGCGTCAGCGAAAGCATCAGAATCGGCCCGTTTCGCTGGAACTATTCAAAGCCCGATGTGCGGATGCTGCGCAAGAGCAAACCGTTTTGGAGTCTGCTGAGCGACTACGGCATTTTTAACAGCATCATTCGCGTGCCGATTACCTTTCCGCCAGAAAAACTGCGCGGCGTTCAGCTGTCGGCGATGTGCGTTCCCGACTTGCGGGGCACGCAGGGGACCTTCTCGCAATACACGACGAAGCCGCGTGATGATCGTCAAAAGACCGGGGGCGAAGTTCACCATGTCCTTCGCGAAGGGAATCGGGTCGCGTGCGAACTGTTGGGGCCGCCGCGCGGCGATCAGTCAGGCGATTCGTTGAAGCTGCCGTTTCAGGTGCAGATCATTGATGACAAATCAGCCTGGCTGAAGATCGGCGGTAAGAAACATCGCTTAATAAAAGGGGAATACACCGCCTGGATCCAGGTTGCGTTTCGCGTCAGTTGGGCTGTTTCGGTTCACGGAGTCTGTCGCTTTCTACTTTTGAGCACCGAGCCGCAGTTCGAACTTTATGTAACGCCGATCAACATCGATCCCGAAAATCCAGCGATGGCGATTGGCTATCCGTCGGTCTATCCGATCTATCTGGCCAAACAACAAGGCCCGTACGCGACGTTGGGTTTGGCGGAAGATACGTGGGGACTGAGTGAGCAGGTACTGAGTGACAATCACTTTTTGCAACAGTGTATGGACATCGACATCGAACGCGAAACGATGTTCTTCGACAGTCTCGAGAAAGTTCGCCAGGGGCTGTGCGTTTGCGTATTTGACGGGACCGATCGCATGCAGCACATGTTTTGGCGATATCTTGACAAGTCGCATCCGTCGCGACCGGCGATCGTTCCGCCGGCGCTGGAAAATGCCGTAGAGGATCTCTATGTGAGGATGGATAAGCTTGTCGGTCGCACCATCGAAAAGTGTGCAGGGACCGACACGCTACTGATGGTCTTATCGGATCATGGCTTCAATACGTTTCGTCGCGGGATTGATCTTAATCGCTGGTTAGAGGAAAACGGCTATCTAGTGGTCGATGACGCGCGGCGCGGCGAAGACTATCTCGCCGCAGTCGATTGGTCCCAGACCAAAGCGTTCGCGATTGGACTGACCGGTATCTTCATTAATTTGCGAGGCAAGTTTGAACAAGGCGCGGTCGAGCCCGGCGACGAGGCCCAGAAACTGCGAGCGGAGATCGCGCAGCGACTCGCGCGAGCGACCGATCCGCAGACTGATACGAAGGCGGTTCGGCGCGTCTATGAAGCGGTGAAAGCCTATCGCGGACCGTACAAAGAGAACGCACCTGACCTGATCGTCGGTTACGAAAGCGGTTATCGCGTCTCGTGGGACGCGGCGGTCGGGCGAACCAGTCGAGAAATCTTTCACGACAACACCAAGGCTTGGAGCGGCGATCACTGCGTTGATCCGTCGGTTGTGCCGGGCGTCTTATTTTGCAATTACGCGATTCAAACCCAATCACCTCGCTTATTAGATTTGGCGCCGACGGTTCTCGACTTGTTCGGCTGTCCCATTCCTGACTACATGGATGGTGAGCCGCTAACGATCGGAGATTCCCAAATTCCGATGGCTGAATTCACCGAAATACGGGTCGAATCTCCTCAAAAGGTAGCGTCATGACCCAAACTCCAAGCAATTCCATTACCCGACGAACGATCTTGCAAGGCGCAGCGGCAACCGTCGGTTTCGGCGCGTTGGGCGCGACCTCCTATTGGCTCGGCGGGGTCAACCGCGTCTCTCGGAGCTTCGGCAAAAAGGTGATTGTCATCGGTGTCGACGGCATGGACCCGCGACTCTGCCGCAGTCTAATGAAGTCTGGACTGATGCCGAACATGAAACGGATGTCGGCCGCTGGAGGATTTAGTAACCTTGCGACGAGTTGCCCGCCGCAAAGTCCCGTGGCTTGGGCCAACTTTATCAATGGCGCTGGGCCCGGCTCGCACGGCATCTTTGACTTCATTCACCGTCATCCGCAGGATCAATGCGCGCCCTTTTATTCTGCGGCCGAGACGCTCCCCGGGAATGGTTCTATCGAACTGGATGGCCACAACTTACAGCTCGACTTTTGGCCCTTTCAGCATGAACCGCCGAAAACGGTGCTGCGGCGGCAGGGAGTTCCCTTTTGGGACTTCCTTGATAAAGAGCGAATCACGTCAGTCTTTTATGACTTGCCTTCTAACTATCCTCCCAGTCCGTCGCAGTATGGCTATCACCGTTGCGTCTGCGGGATGGGTACGCCTGACATGCAGGGGACCTACGGCACGTATCAATATTTCAGCGAAGACTCACCGGCTAAGGGGGTCGAAGAAGGAGGGGGAAAGCGATCGAAAGCGCTTTTCGAGAACGACTCGGCCCGGATCACGCTGATTGGTCCCGAGAATAGCATGTTGAAAAATCCGACGCCGATCACGGTCGACATCGACGTGCACCGCGATCGCGATTCCAACACGGTTTTGCTTGAATTGCAGGAGCAGAAAATCATGCTGAAGCCGGGCGAGTGGAGCCGGTGGACGAAACTCGATTTCGCGATCTCAACACCCCGACCATTGCCAAATCAGCACGCCGGCGGGATCTGCCGCTTCTATCTTCAAGAAGCTGCGCCGAACTTTCGCCTGTATGTGACGCCGATCAATGTCGACCCCTCGAACCCGGCGGTTCAACTTTCGGAACCGGCTAATTTTATCGAGGATGTGTCGCAAGATCTTGGCTTGTTCTACACGACGGGGTTTCAGGAAGATCACAAAGCGCGATCGAACGGCATCTTCGACGACGATGAATTCCGCCGTCAGGCGATTAGCGTGCTGGAAGAACGACTCGCATTGTTCGAGTACGCTATCGACAACTATGACGATGGTCTCTTGTTCTTCTACTTCTCTAGCAGCGATCTCCAATCGCACATGTTTTGGTGGGATGCGGACGAAGATCCCCACCATCCAACACGCTCTTCCCCTGAAGCGGCAAGTCGCTTTCAGTACGTGAAGGAGCTTTATCAGCGGCTCGATAAAATAATTGGCGACGTTTATGATCGCTACGGCGACAAGGCGACGATCTACGTCATGAGCGATCACGGCTTCGCCAACTTTGGCCGACAGTTCAATGTGAACTCTTGGCTCCGCGACTTTGGATACTTAAATCCGCGCGAGTGTACGTCGATTTTGACCGACGTCGATTGGGCACGCACGCGAGCCTATGGATTGGGAATCAATGGACTTTATTTAAATCTCAAAGGTCGCGAGCGTGATGGGATAGTCGAGCTTGGTGAAGAACAAGAAAAGCTTACGCGGCAATTGATCGCCCGCTTGAAAGCGGTTCGCGACTTCAACGGCAAGCAAGTCATTCGCGATGTTTACCGGTCGAGCGAAATATATAACGGTGCTGCGACTGCGTTGGCGCCGGATCTGATCATTGGCTATGCCCGCGGATATCGAGCTTCGTGGGAAACTTGCTTGGGCGAACTGACGCCGGACGTGCTGTTGGACAATACGTCGGCCTGGAGCGCCGATCACTGTGCCGATGCGTTGGAAGTGCCGGGAATCCTGTGCTGCAACAAACCGATCCGTTTGGTCAATCCCGCGCTGACTGATATCGCTCCGTCGATTCTCTCTGACTTTGGTATTCCGACGCCCAGCACGATGTCGGGACGCAGCATCTTTCAAATCTAGCAACATGCACCTGCAGACAAGGAGCCATCCATGGCCAAGATCAATATCGAAAACAATTTGTACGAGCGAGCCAGACAGGCGACTGCAAAGGAAGGCTACAGCAGCGTCGACGAACTGATCGCTACCGCGGTTGAAAATGAGATCAAGCGGATCGGCGAAGCGGACGCCGAGAAGCAAGTCGCCGATCAACTTCGCGGCCTGGGCTACATTGAGTAACACGATGCTGACGCAGCTACTTATTTGGTTGAATTATTTCGCTTCGGCGATCGCCGATCTGGTGCTGCGACCGATTGGTTGGACGCCGGGCTGGCTATCGATCACCGTGATCGGCGCCGTCACAGGCATCGTGATGTTGGTCGCGTTTAAATACACTTCGCCTCAAGAGGCCATCCGACGAACGCGAAATCAGATCAAAGCTAATTTGCTCGCGTTATCGCTATTTAAAGATGATTTGCGAGTAGGTCTTCGCGCCCAAGGTGGCCTGTTGATGGGCGCCGGTCAACTGCTAGGGCTATCGCTGGGGCCGATGCTGGTCATGTTGATACCCACTTGCCTCTTCTTGGGTCAACTGGCTTTATGGTTCCAAGCGAGGCCCTTAGCAGTTGGCGAAGAAGCGATCGTGACGGTTTATACGCTGCCAAAAGCGGAAAGCGTCGATAGACTTGAAATCAGCGCTGCCTCTTTTTTTGAGATCACCAGAGGTCCAGTCCGCGCGCCGCAGCGTGATTTCGTCAGTTGGCAAGTGAAGGGACTGCAACCGGGAATTCATGCTATGACTTTTGAACTTGGCGACCACCAGTTCAGAAAACTGTTTTCGGTCGGCGGCGGCTATATGCCGGTAAGCATTACTCGTCCTACGTGGAACTGGAGCGAAGTGTTGGTGCATCCGCGTGAGACTCCATTCGCTGTCGATTCCGCTGTGCAATCGATTGAGATGGTTTATCCCGAGCGAAGCTCCTGGACCAGCGGTTCGCAGACATGGCTGATCTATTGGTTTCTCGTTTCTATGCTCGCAGCCTTCGCTGCGCGTCCATTATTGAACGTCAATATTTAGACGCAATCCCGTGTTTCAGGAACTCGAGAAAATAGCATCATGTCAATCGCCACAGAAATTACCATTGTCTCGGGACTTCCTTGCTCTGGCACATCGTTGATGATGCAAATGCTCGATCGCGGCGGGATTCCCGCACTGACTGATGAGATCCGTACCGCCGACACTGATAACCCGCAGGGCTATTATGAGTTTGAACGGGTGAAACGAACGAAAGAAGATCCCTGTTGGTTAGAGGCCGCACCAGGCAAAGTGGTCAAAATGGTCTCGGCCCTGCTTTACGACTTGCCGAACACGCGCCAATACCGCGTCATCTTCATGCGCCGCGACATCGATGAGATTCTCGATTCTCAGGATAAGATGCTTGCACGACTCGGTCGTCCATCGGCCCGACGAGAAGACATCAAACAAGCTTTTTCCATGCATTTGGATCGCCTATTGCTGTGGCTACCAAAGCAGGACCACCTGGAGATGCAGCAAGTGAACTACAACGATCTGCTGGCTGCGCCCGAGAATGAGAGTCAAAAGTTGATTCGCTTTCTAGATGCCGAACTCGATCTTTCAGCGATGGTCGCCGTGATCAATCCCAAACTTTATCGCAATCGTAATTCGAATCTGTCAATCTGAGTAACGAGTTCGGGGATAGCCCGCTACAAGAACAGCCCGCCCGGCTCGTCATCTGTCGCAGTACAGGATTCCCCGTGTGGCGAAAATTTCGAGGCAATACTATCTCTATCAGACTCTTGGAAAGGGCTGACGTACTCGCGTAGCCAGTTGCGACGCATTCCAACGACCGATGACTTCACCGGCGATGCTTAGATCTACCTCTGTTGAACTTTGGGAATCGGGAAATGGTGCGTAGTCCGTAATCCAAAAGCATGCCCAAAATCGACTACACTCTTCTACGCACTTTCGACTCAGACCAAACGTATTTCCCGAGAAAAAACGCTATCGAAATCGACCATTTGCAATGCCTGTTGAATCTTCGTAAACTAAGTCCAGTTCACGGTTTCAGGTGGGAAAAGTAGGACTTGCCGAACAGGCTCATAACCTCGAGGTCGTCGGTTCAAATCCGGCCCCCGCCACTTTCTATCGAAATAAGCCCTTTGGCCAACAGGTCAAAGGGCTTTTTCATTGTGACGTAAAGAGTTACGTCATCGAGCTTGCAGTTCAAGCAGGTGATTTCGAGGATTCGACGCTTCGCAGCGTAATCCGCCGTAACCCACTTCTCTCTCAAGCTTTGCGAAAGTTCAAACGCTTTTATCGCAACGTCGATGATTTCGGTCCGATCACGACTGCAACGTTCCATCCGAAGTCGTAGCTCTGCTTCTTCGTCTCGTAGGTCTTGAGCCTTCATACGAAGCAGGAAATCTTATTCTTGATCGGCTTCTTGCGAATCGTCGCTTTGCATACCACCTTCGCCCGCGTAGTTTGCTACCTGCTGACGACTTAATAACGTCCATTGATCGACAAATCAACTTCCCCGTTCGCACGAATCAGGCGAGCGAAAAACATGTTCACACAAGTCGTGATAGATCGAGTAGAAAACGGGGACCATATATAGGACCAACAACGTGCTGACCATCAGCCCGCAGGCGATGCTGGTGGCCATCGGGATCAGCATTTGCGCTTGACGAGAGGTTTCAAACATCAGCGGCATCAGGCCGCCGATGGTGGTGACAGAGGTTAGCAACACGGGACGACCCTGCTCGCGAGCTCTACTTTTCGGGCATCTATCGGCTGACGCCGTCCGGCGAGATAGCGCTCTTGAATGACAAGCTGATCTTTCCCAAAGGCATCGCCTTCAGTCCCCACGAGAAGAAGCTCTACGTCGCGCAGTCAGAACCCCATGCGGCTTTTGGGATGGAGTACAACGTCGATGAAGATGGCCTGCTCGATGAAGGCAAGGTCTTCTTTGACGCGACCAAGTTTGTCGCCACAGAAAAAGGTTTGCCCGACGGCCTGAAGGTCGACGTCGACGGTAATATCTTTGCGATGGCTCCAAGCGGAGTATTTATTTTTTTCGCCGGACGGAACGCACCTCGGGACGATCGCCACAGGAGAAGCAACGGGGAATGGTGACTGGGGCGATGATGGAACATCGCTCTATATCAACGCCGACATGTACCTCGGGCGCGTAATGACAACGACCAAAGGAAAATAGCCCGCAAGCAATTTGATCGAGCCGGTACAACACCAGGAAGACTGCACAGTGCACGCGGCCTGGGCTGCCTGGGCCGGGTCGACATTCACATCTCCAGTTGTCGGTCGACTAGCGCACGAATCCATTACAGTCGATCAAGCGTCTGAATCACGATCGACAAGCTTTGGCGATCGTTTTATGCCTAAATTCGCGGGACGAGAGTGCTGGACTCGTGACGATAGAGTACGCAAAATCTCCGTAAGATTAAGTTTTGTATCGGTTTTAGAAAACTCTTCCGTCGGCACTTTTAGGACGATCGCTCTGCGGCTTGATTCGAGCCGTCGGGTACACACCATGATTGCAGCCTTTGTCAATAATTCTGTTGCAATTTTAGGCGCAATGCTCGACATTAGAGCAGCCCACCCATCCTTCCGCATCCACTGCGGATCCTACCCGCTTGCCACAAGCACACAAGACTCGCCATGCCTATTACACCGCTTTTTGGATTGGATCGCCGAAACATGTTGCGCGTCAGTGCAGCCGGGGTCCTTGGTGCAACGTTGCCCAGCGTTCCGCTGACAGCGAGCGACGCGAAGGATCGGTCGATTGGGTTTGGGAAAGCCAAATCAGTCTTGATCGTGTTGCTAAGCGGAGGGCCAAGTCAACTTGACATGTTGGACCCCAAGCCCGACGCCCCCATGGAAGTGCGCGGAGAGTTCAAACCAATTGCGACCAAAATTCCCGGTGTCGCAGTTTGTGAGCATCTCCCCAAACTTGCGAGTCACGCTGATCGTTGGTCGCTTGTGCGTACTTTAGCGCATCAAGAGCACAATCATCTTTTGGCCACGCATGTGGCGTTAACCGGTCGCCCTACCCCATTGGCACGCGGCGGATCCGATTTGGACCGGGTCGAGAGTCGGAATGACTTTCCTAATTTCGCCGCGGCGCTCAATTTCGTCCAACCTCGGACCGATGGCATTCCTAGCGGCGTATCACTACCCAACTATCTGATCGAAGGCCCGCTCACTTGGCCAGGTCAGCACGCTGGTTTCCTGGGGGCCAAACATGATCCGTGGCAAATCAATGGCGATCCCAACGACGGCGACTTCCGCATTCAAGCGCTGTCGATGCACGACGGGATGTCGACGGATCGGCTTCAATCGCGTCGCCAATTATTGGACCACCTGAATCGCGGCCGAGGAGCCCTAACGGGCAGCGAGCCTGATTCACTCCGCGATCAACAAGATCTCGCCTACGGCTTGTTAACCTCTGGAAAGCTTACCCAAGCGTTTCAAATCAGTCGTGAGTCGGATCAAACTCGTGATCGCTATGGCCGCAATAAATTCGGCCAGTCGTTGTTACTGTCGAAACGAATGATCGAAGCAGGCGTGCCGATCGTGCAAGCCACGATGGGGATCGTGCAGACTTGGGATACCCATGTCGACAACTGGGGCAAGTTAAAGAACACCCTGTTGCCGCAGTTGGATCAAGGGTTGGAAGCACTTACTGACGACCTGAACACCTCCGGTTTGCTGGACCAAACATTGGTCATCGTCATGGGCGAATTCGGACGCACTCCGAGGGTTTCGACCCTACCTGGCCAGACCATTCCGGGGCGTGACCACTGGGCTCATGCATATTCCGGCCTGTTCGCTGGAGCAGGCGTTCGAGGAGGCCAAGTCCTTGGGCAAACCGATGCCCAGGCGGCGTATCCCATTACGAATTCATGGTCGCCTGCCGACATTTGCAGCACGATTTTCAACGCCCTCGGCATTGATTCTGAGGCGACGATTTCAGACCCCTTAAACCGTCCTCATCACCTGCTCAACGGCAATGTCATTTCCAATCTTTATACCGGAGCTAGTGCATAAACATGTGGTCGAAGCAAAGCTCGCCCCATGCCGAATTGAGAAGCGTCCTCCCTTGATTTTCCCCACCGAATCCATCACCGATTTGCCTTAGTTTTGTCAGCGTTTTTCCGTCGGCTACAGAACAACAAGCCGGCGGTCCTCCCTCCGACAATCTTCCTCACTCACCGCTCCTCCCTTTGGGAAAATGAATCATGTCTTCGCGTTACCCAAAACAACCCAGCGGATGTCGTGAGTTTCGACAAGCAACGACGTTTAATCGTCGTCAATTGCTCCAAGCGGGCGCACTTGGCGCTTTGGGACTTGGCATGGGAGATTTGCAGTCGCATTTAGCCGCCGCAGAGACAAACCGAGAGTTCCCACGAAAGGGAAAAGCCAAGGCCTGCATTTTTCTTTTCATGTGGGGAGGACCGAGCCAACTAGAGACCTTCGACCCGAAGCCAGATGCGCCGGCCGAGATTCGCGGAGACTTTAAACCGATCGCGACGAAAGTTCCGGGGACGCAAATCAGTGAGCATTTCAGTCGCGTGGCGAAGTTGACGGATAAGCTGGCGATCATCCGCTCGATGACTCACGACGACCCTGCTCACTTGTCCAGCGGTCATGCAACCTTGACTGGCAATCTAGCTCCGATTGTGAAGAGCGATGCGGATCCGCCGAGCGCCAAAGATTCGCCCCATCTTGGTTCGCTCATTTCAAAGCTACGCCCCAACGACTCGGGACTTCCCTCGTTTGTCGCGATGCCCTGGAAGGCGCTTCATCCGGCGGCCCCTGGCGGTGAAGCCCCAGGACAACACGGCGGTTACCTGGGCTCCGCCTATGATGGCATGCTTTTAAGCGGCGACTTGAACGATCCAAATTGGCGTCCGCAAGGGTTAGAGTTGCCTGCCAATATGCCGTTGGATCGGCTGGAGTCGAGAGTCGCGTTGCTGAAGATGCTCGATGCTCAGCGTGCAAGTCTCCAGCAATCGCTCGCCACCACTTCCTTTGACAACCACCAATCTCGCGCCATGGAGATGATTGGTTCCACGAAGGTTCGGAACGCGTTCGACCTGACTCAGGAATCCGATGCGACACGCGAGCGATTCGGCCGTAATATCCACGGGCAGTCCGTTTTGATGGCGAGACGCTTAGTTGAACATGGAGTCCCTTTGGTCTCCGTCAATTGGCACAACGACGGCAAAAACTTTTGGGATACCCACGGCGACAATTTCAATCGATTGAAGAATGAACTAATTCCCCCGGCCGATATGGCGCTCGCCGCTCTTTTGCAAGATCTGGATGAGCGCGGCATGCTTGACGAAACCATCGTCGCGTGGGTCGGAGAATTCGGACGCAAGCCGCAGATTACGGCGAACAACGCCGGTAGAGAACATTGGCCTTTTTGCTACAACGGCATTCTCGCCGGTGGAGGCGTCAAGCCGGGTGTCGTTTACGGCGCTAGCGATAAACATGCCGCCTATCCGGTCTCCAATCCGGTCGCGCCTCAAGATTTCGCGACGACCATCCTCCATGCGATGGGCGTACAGACGACTGCTTCGCTCCTGGATCGAGAGAATCGTCCCCACCAAATTTGTTCTGGAAGAGTCCTTCAGGATTTGCTGATCGGATAGATTTACGATCGCTCTATGAGCGCCGCGTAAACGACCGCCTGTCAACCTACTTCAAATCGGGCCGACTCTGGCTTAAAAACCATGCGAACGAAAACAATCTTGAGTTCCGTCATCGGCATGCTGCTTATTTTGTGGCAGCTCCCAGTGAATGCGGATACGGTCGAAGCGATTCGCCCCCGCACGTGTAAGCCTGGCGCTACGTCGATGCTGACGATTCACGGCAAAGATCTTTCGACCGACTTGCGTCTTGCGTTCAGCGCGCCTGGCGTCACCGCGCAGATCGAAAAGCTCGAACCGACTCAGGCCGTGGTCGCGATCACCGTTCCGGAAAACCATCCCCTGGGCCCTATGCACCTCTGGAACGCCTCCAATACCGGAGCCATTCAATCGCATACGCTGTTTGTTGACGATTTAGAACCGGTCACTGATAACGCGAACAACCATTCGATCGAAGCCGCTCAAGAGATCTTTCCACTCGCCGCGATTGAAGGCGTCTGCGATCCGTCGACCAGTGATTACTATCGTTTTCACGTTGCCGCCGATGAGCGTGTTACGTTCGAGGTTCACACCCAGGCTCTCCATTCTGCGATGGATCCAGTTTGCCGGTTGCTGGATGCCGCTGGTAATACACTGACGCTGGCCGACGATACTAATATTGGCCCCGATGCCCGCTTTAGTTTTCAGTTTCCCAATGCAGGGGAATACTGGCTAGAAATTCACGACAATCGAAACGGCGCAGCCGGCGCTCCCTATCAGTTGCGAATTGGCGATTTTCCCTTGGTCAGCGGAAGCTTTCCACTGGCAGTTCAAACAGGTCAAAAGACAAGCGTCTCGTTTTTGGGCCGTGACGCCGAATTGTCAGAACCGCAAATTGTTGAAATTCCGGCCGGCCTCACTGAAAAAGTCACAGTTCGCGCTAAAGTGAAAGATGGAAAATCCTCTACTTGGGTTCCCTTGCTCTGCAGCAATTATCCTCAAGTCATCGAACCCGCCTCGACAGAAGTCTTGACACTGCCGGTCGGCATCAGCGGTCGACTATCAGCTCCGAAAGAAGTTGACCACTATTCGATCAGCGGCGCCAAAGGACAAACAATCAGGGCAACTTCCAAAACGCGAAGTCTCCATTGTCCAACACTGCTGCAGATGCAGCTGTTCACCGCCGCAGGAGCGAAAATTGCCGAAACGATTGTTACGGATAGCGACGAGTGGAGCATGGACGTCGCTTTTCCAGAGGATGGCGAATATCGCCTTGACGTATCAGACTTGCTGGGACGCGGTGGAGCGGAGTTCGGCTATTGGGTTGAAGTGACGCCTGCCGGCGTCTTTTCGGTGTCGCTCAAAGGAGATGCGAACACTCGTGAACAGTTCGGCGTCGAACTTAAGAACGGCGCATGTGCTCTAGATCTGACCGTGTCTCGTTTCGGCTTCGATGGAGAAATCGAACTCTCGTTGGCGCATCCCGATCGTGGAATTCGGTTTCTCAATCCGACGATTCCCGCGAAAGTCGACTCAGTTCGCGTCTATTTGACGTCCGACGAGACATGGCGTCTCGATCAATTGGAAGTTCTGAATATCGTCGCGACCGCCGTGGGAGATCCCCAAAACTATTGCGTGGTCAACAGTCACGCGATTCGTCGATTAAAAGAACCGTTTGTCTTGTCTCCCAATCCAGAACTAGACGGAGCAATCGTCTTGGCGGCCAAGCCCGCCACAGAAGCTCCCTTTGCGCTTGAGCCGACAGCGTCCATCGTACTGGCTCGTCCCCTACTTACCCACACCGCCGTGCTGAACCTAAAGCGAATTCAAGCCGAATTCAAATCAGGCGTCGAAGTACTAGGCAATGCGTTGCCAACGGCTTGGCAAGGTAGTGCAACCGCAGAGAATGACACTTACACGCTAACGATGAATCGCAATGATCCAGCGGCAGGCGAGCCTGATCACGTTTCGCTGCTGACCTATGGCGAGTTCAACGGGGCTGGTCGTCTAGAAAAAACAGACCTGCCGATCCAGTGGATTGATCCGCTTAATGTGAAACTGGAATTTCCGGAACCCATGGTTCGCGGTGGGGTCGCCAACGTCCGCGCAGCCGTGACACGCTATGGAGACGAGGCTCCACCCGTCACGCTATCATTCGCAAATCTTCCACCAGGAGTCACAGGCCCTGAGTCCATCACAATTACTGCTGAACAGTCTTCCGCGAATTTTGACTTGCAAATTGCCGCCGATGTTGCGATTGACGTGGCGCACTCGTTGACTTTGAACGCCGCCAGTAAGTTTCGTGGACAAGATTTTACGGTAAGCTCGACGCACGAATTGCCTAAGCTTATCGACGGACCGCAAAAGTTAAGCGTCTACCCCCAGGCAATAGAACTGAATGATTCTTTGGGTCGACAACAATTCGTCGTGACAGGAACATACGACGACAATTCATCTCGCGATTGGACACGATACGCACGAATTACTTCGTCTCACCCCGAGATTGCCCAGGTGCGAGGTGGGGTCGTATTTCCGGTCGCCGATGGAGAAACGAAAATCACGGTGAAGGTAGGAAATGTTGAGCAAATTATTCCTGTTCACGTTTCACAGATGGGGACGCCTCGCAGGATTGAATTCGAATCGGAAGTTCTGGTCGCGTTATCCAAGCAGGGTTGCAACTCGGGGGCTTGCCACGGCTCGCCCAGCGGCAAAGGAGGCTTTCGTTTGTCGCTTCGCGCCTTTGACAAGCAACTGGATCAACTTACCTTGATCCGAGAAGATTTTGGACGCCGCACGAATACGCTCGAACCCGAAAAGAGTCTCTTACTTCGCAAGCCGCTGATGAGCGTCGCCCACGGCGGCGGCAAGCAATTGCGTAAAGAAGATGAAGCCTACACGATCTTACGAGACTGGATTGCAGCGGGCGCTGTCGCAGATCCCCCCAACTCGCCGCGAATCGCCAAGCTCGCTACGTTTCCTGCAGAGAAGATGACTCGCTCGGTAGCCGACGGTGGACAACAATTATCGGTTACCGCACATTTCACCGACGGCAAAATTCGCGACGTCACGCATCTGGTCGCCTACGAGACCTCCGACGGAGCCATCGCCACGGTAGACGCGCAGGGGATGGTTCATCCGCATGAGCGCGGTGAAGTTGTCATCCTCGTCCGATTTTTAGAGCATATTGAATCGGTATCGTTGACTTTTGTTGAAGAACAAAAGGATTTCAAATGGGTGTCATTGCCCCCACACAACTACATCGACGAATTAGTGAACGCCAAGCTGCAACAGCTCCAATACTTGCCGGCGAAGACTTGTAGCGACTCCGAATTTATCCGACGCGTCTATTTGGATCTGCTCGGCATTTTACCGACCGTGGACGAAACGACAACGTTCCTCGCTGACCCGGCCGAAGATAAGAGATCACGCCTGATTGATAGGGTGCTAGAGCGCGAAGAATACGCCAAATTCTGGGCGTTAAAGTGGGGCGACTTGTTGAAGATGACCAGCAAGCAAGTTGGCGACGATGGGGTCTACAAATATTATCGCTGGGTCGAAGACTCGCTTAACAGCAATATGCCCTACGACAAATTCGCCGAACAGCTGATCACTGCTTCCGGCAGCACATTGGCCAATCCGCCTGCCAACTTCTACCGCACTTCGGCCGATATGAATGACTGCGTCGAAACGATTTCTCAGGTTTTTCTCGGCGCTCGCTTGCAGTGCGCCAAGTGTCACAATCACCCTTTCGAGCGTTGGACCCAAGACAATTACTACGGTCTGGGAGCGTTCTTTAATCGGGTTCAACATCGAAAGACCGATCGCCCCGGCGAGATGTTCATCTACAACGCGACGTCAGGCGAGGTTACGCAACCCCGAACCGGCGAGGTCATGCTTCCTTGGCTGCCTCAGCAAGGAGCCATCCCGCGACCTGAAGACGTCGATCAACGAGTCGCGTTCGCCCAATGGCTGGTGAAACCCGACAATCCGTATTTCGCGCGGATCGAAGCGAACCGTATTTGGAGCCAGCTGTTTACGCGCGGCATTGTGGACCCAATTGACGATTTCCGTGATTCGAATCCCCCGTCGAACGCTCCGTTACTGGATGCCCTGGCGAAAGAGTTTGTTGACTCTGGTTATGATCGAAAGCAGTTATTGCGATCGATTCTGTCTAGTCGGACCTATCAAGCCAGCCATGCGACGAATGAGCACAATCAAGACGACAATACCTATTTCTCACATCAAGAGCCGCGGATGCTAGGCGCCGAACAGTTGCTCGATGCGATCAACCGTAGCTTAGATCTGAAGCAGCAATTTGGCAGTCTTCCTCAGGGAACGATGGCGACCCAACTGCCGGCGCCAGATGTGGTGAAGGTAGAGTTCCTGAAGGTGTTCGGTCAGCCAGAGCGGAGCAGCGTCTGTGCTTGCGAACGCGCCGACGATTCCAATCTCGGAATGGCGATCGAATTGTTTAACGGACCGTTCATCTATCAGAAACTGCATGACGAAAACAATCGCTTTCGCAAGGGAATCGCTGCGGGAAAGAGCGTTGAACAGATCGTTAGTGAACTTTATCTAGCAGCCGTTTGCCGCCCTCCCTCGGATGTTGAGCTGAAAGCCGCAATCGATCACTGTGCGAAGAACCCTGATACCGTCGTTGGTATTGAGGATATTTGCTGGGCGTTGTTCAACACCGACGAATTTTTGTTTCAGCACTAAAACAACGCATTCCAGTTTTGCATGCCCGTGCGACGTTGCATTTAGTCGAGATTGAATACTTGCAGGCAGCTTGCTGCAACAGCGAATATAAAACGGCCGGATACATTATGAATCACCACCACTTAACGACGATTCTTCTCTTTTGTTTTGCGGTCGGATCAACGCACGGCGCCGAAGGTTCCGTTAGCTTTTCCTCCGATATTGCGCCTATCCTGCTGGACAACTGCCTGGCTTGCCATGGGGCCAAGAAGGCCGAAGGGGGTTATCGCGTCGATAGCTATAACGAGTTGTTCAAGGCCGGCGATTCAGGCGAATCGCCAATCGCTGTAGACCCCAAAAACTCTTCCGAACTTCTGCGAAGAATTAGCTGCTCTGACGAATTCGAACGCATGCCTGCCGAAAGTGAACCGCTTGCAGCCGAACAAGTTACCTCGATTCAGCAGTGGATCGCCGAAGGCGCCAAGTTCGATGGTGACGATCCGGCTCGCGCTCTTGAGTTGGTGATTCCCCCACGGCAATATTCGCCGCCCACTGAAAATTACGCTCATGCACTGCCGATCACGGCGGTCGCTTTTTCGCCCGACGGAAAGTTTGTGATTGCCAGCGGCTATCACGAATTGACCGTTTGGGATACCGAAAATGGAGCGCTCGTTCGTCGCATCAGCAACATCGGCCAACGCGTATTCGCAATCAGCTTTTCACCTGATGCTGCAACTTTGGCGGTTGGCGGCGGCGAGCCAGGCAAAAGCGGTGAAGTCAGGTTGGTTGATTTTGCAACAGGCGAAATCACAGGAGTCGTCGCAAGAACGGATGACATTGTGATTGACGTCGCCTATCGCCCAAGCACGCCGGAACTTGCCGTCGCTTCAGCCGACAGTTCCATTCGAATCGTCAATACGCAAACTCTAGAAGAAGTTCGCACCATCGCGAGTCACGCAGACTGGGTGACATCCGTGGCCTGGAGCGACGATGGCACGGTTCTCGCATCCGGCAGTCGTGACAAGTCAGCCAAGGCCTACGAAGCTGCGACCGGAAAATTACTTTCCACCTATGCCGGACATGGATCCATCGTGCGAGCAGTTAGCGTTCTGCCTGACAGCAAACAAGTTGTTTCGGTCGGAGCCGACAACAAATTGCATCGTTGGGAAATCACGGAAGCAAAAAAGGTGGCCGAAATTGCTCTCGGCGGCGAAGGCCAAAAAGTTCTACGCCGTGCGGACCAACTCTTCATCCCCTGTACCGATACGCGTCTGCTGCGGATTGATTTGAAGGAAAACAAGATTGCTCAAGAATACAAAGGGCATAGTGACTGGGTTCTGACAATCGCGGAGCAGCCAGCGATGATCGACGATTTGAATAATCGGCTGCTGGTCAGTGGATCGTTCGATGGCGAAGTGCGGCTGTGGAAAGAAAGTGACGGGACGCTCGTGCGCGCTTGGATCGCCAAACCCTGATGGCGGTCATAGTCGTAAACCGCTGACTTTGCGAAGCTCCATGGCGACGATCTCCGTTTTCATGGGAAGCGGCCACTGGCCGATCCTTGCTCGGCGCTCCATTAACCCCGCCCCGGCACGATCTACGGCACAACGACATGTGCGGTGCAGATTAATTGTCTTTTGAGCTAATTGATCAGCAGATCTCGACTTCGAAGAGCAGGGGGTGAGTTTAGGGCAGAAACGCAGCAATTTGGCCTCGAAAATCGAGCTAGACTCAGCGTTCACTAGCCTCAGGGTTGTAGGCAATCTTGAGGGGCGTGAACTTGGTTAATCGCTCTCGTTTCATGGGCGATTCCTTTCTTCTGTGTGAATGAAATCACCTCCGATTCGGGGGGTGAGCTGTTGTCTGAGTGGAACGCTGTCGCTGCTAGCTCTCGGCTTGCATATGGAGGCATAAAGCAAACGTAATGCGTTCTAACCTTATCCTAGAAAGGTAGTTGCCTACGTTTTCTCGCTTTTCTGTTTCTTTTACGTTATTTTGATTGCGCTAATTGACACCCGCATTTTGGGCTATTAGCATTCTCCGGTGGCGGTGCGATCAACCGGGATGATGTGTCGACATGTCTGAGGGAGGGGTGGGCAAACAACCTGCCAATTCGCCGTTTAATGTCGCCAGTACACGAAGTCTGCTGCGTGTTTCGACTCGCTGGGCCATGGCTTATCTATTTCTATTCCTGTTGAAGCTCAACCTCTATGAATCCCAATGACTCGTCCGCGAGCAAAGGTCTTACCCGTCGCCAACGCAACAAAGCTCGCAGGTCAAAGGACCGGCGTCTCTCGGTGCAGCAATTAGAATTGCGGCTATTACTTGCCTCGCAGCCAATTTCGTTTTCCCAACAGCAGCTAATCGGCAGCGCACTGCAAGACACGGGAAGTTGGTTAGTAGAAGTCCAGGGCATTGAGCCGTTGAGTCAGGATCTTGCTGGTGTCTTGGACGCTAATGGGGTCAACGTCTCTCTAGGAGAGTTGCTTACCCTAGATGCGATTTGGGATCTGTCGCTAACGGCGCCAAGTGAAACCTATTTTGAAAGTCTCGTGGGGGCGGAAGGCTCAACAGGCAGCTTTGCCCAGGCAATTGGCGCCGAAGACCTGTCGGATTCAGATAAATTGCGATTCGCCATCGCGTTTGATGGAACCGCTACCGGAGTAGGGCAATTCGATCTGACACTCTTGACGCAGACAGGGTGGCTTGATGCTGCGGAGTTGCAAGACATTCCTGTCAACGTAGAGGCCAATAGTCACTTCGTCCTGGAGTTTGGCCTCGATCTTAACGCTAGTCCCGAATCTGCGTTTTTTTTGAAGTTTGAAACGATTCATGTGGATTGGAGAGTCTCTGGAGACGACCTGAGTTTTGAGATGCTTGCCGGCGTACTAGAAACGTCCGTAGAAAGCGGACACGTCGAAACGACCGTGGGAGGTTCACTTGTCGTCGGCAATCCTGACGCTGATCCGAATGACTATTTGACTATCAACGAGATCCAGAATTGGCCGATTGATCAAACAATCGAATTGATGATCGGCGCCAATCAGTCGGCTGGAACATTGTCTGTGCAAGCGCTGCCGATCGCGAATGGCGCCAATGCTGTTATTGACAAGCCGGCAGATCTTATATTTACGGTTGACCATCTAGTCGACGCTTCCATTACCCAGACGCAATGGGAGGGAGAAGGTTCAAGCGACTTTGCCAAATTTCGTCGCATTACCGCGGAGGATCTCGTCGGTGCGATGTACGACATACGGAGTATGCTGCAAGAGTATCGACAGTCTTCGCTCTTCGATCAGGCGCTCCCATTAACTGTCGATGGCTCGCTCGCAGATCTGGCCGCCTTTGATCAACTTTTTGAGACAGCAGTTATCGAACCTCTGCTCGATGAGAACGCGAACCCCAAGTTTAACTCACTCCAACAGTTTGCCGAGATGCTTAGCCAGCAACTCGGAATGAACGAGAACGAATTTGCCCTGCAAATTGATCCCTCAAATGGCCGCCTAGCATTTCACCTGAATATCCCAACCGGAGAGTTGGCCCAGCAGGAAATCGCAATGGCCTGGGACGATGAAACCTCCCCGCTTGAAATTGAACTGGGCGAAAACTCGCTTACTTGGAGCGCGTCTAGTGACCATTTTTCCCTCGATTTTTCCCTCGATTTGTCTCCCTATGTGGCCAAAGTGATCGGCCGGCAACCGCTGCCGCAAAACGGTCAGTTATCAGCGGACGCCACGTTTAGCCTGATGCTAAACGACTTGGGGGGGAGCGAAATCACGATCCACCGAGACGCAACGAATCAGTCCCCGCAGGATTTGGTGGATGACGTCAATCAAGCGTTTGCTGCGGCGAATATCGTTGGCGTGGTCGCAGTTCTCGAAAATAACCATCTGGTCATCATTGGCCCTGCCAGCGATACGATCGGCCTGTTGATCGTGACCTCAGACGCTCACACCCCAGTGCAGGATGAACTTGGGCTCGGCGAGATCGTCAACACCGGTCAGGTGGCGATCATTTCCTCGCGACAACTTCCCGCAGACGGTCGTCTGCAAGCCGCGGCACAATGGGAACTTCGCGTTAATGGAGGATCAAAAGTTCTCGTTACGGTGACGGCGGAACAAACGAGCGAAAATCAATCGTCCAACGACTTGCTTGCGGACATTCAACAAAGCCTTGACGCAGCCGGTTTGAGCGTTGTAATCGCAGAATCCATTAATGAATATTTGCAACTGCGTTTGAGCGGCAATTCACCCAATCCGATTATTGAAATCTTCACCAACTCAACAGACGCGGCAGTCACGCAACTCGGACTGCCAACCTACGATAGAGAGCGACGGGATACGCTGGTAGCCGGCGAAATAGAGTCGTATCACAGCCGGGTTTATGTAGACAACCTCGTTACTGACATGACGATTCAGGCAAGCGCCATCGATCTAGACCTGCAAGGCCGATACGGGCTGAGTGATCTGAGATTGGATGGTTCGTTTTTGACGTCAACCATGACCGTCAACACCACCTTCGGGGCCGCAGGCGCCGTCCGACCTTTTGAATTTTCTGAACTTCTGAATGACTCTTCGCAAAGTTTTGTCCAAGCGAAATCAGGGTTTGCGCTACTTAATCTTTCGATTCCTGTATCCACCGATCTCGGCAGCCCGGTGGCGGATGGCGCCCAGATTCAGATCCAGGTTCAAGATATCCTCGATAATCCGCAGGTTACGACCCTTCTGACCGGTCTCGATCAACTCGCGTCGACGCGCGATTTAACTTGGGAACAAGTCGTTGGTGGGCTACGACAGTTAGAACAAGCGGTAGCCGAGGCGTTTCGCAGTGAGGCTGCGACCGGCGACATACCCTTGACCGGCAGCACCCCAGCCGAGCTTTCGGATCTTTTGATGACGCTTGGCGCCGCAATTGATCGCTTCGAGCAGTCGCCGCCGGCGAGTTTAGCGGAGTTGCCGTCTGCGCTGATGGCTGCGCTGGGAGCAGGCGGGCACGCCTTGCAAATTCGTTTGACTGCGGAAGGGGATCTTGAATTCTCACTCACGTTTGATGGAGGCGCTAAAACCGGCACGACTCCATTGATCATCGACGTACCTGCCTACGTGCAGGCTATGGGGGGCGTTGCAAATCTTGACGGTGTGGACATCGTACGCGAATCGCGAACGGCTTCTTTTTCGTATGCGGTTTCCAGCGGGGTTACCGCAACCTTCGGACTGCACTTCAATCCGGGCAATGAACCGTCGACCTATATTCGTGACGATTTCAAGGTTCAGGTAAATGCCGAGCTAAACGCAATCAATACGACGTTTAAGGGATTGGCCGATTCCATACCGCTCTTTATAACCAACGGAACCGCGCACGTCGGAGGGATGACTTCGGGGCCAGCAACGTATCAATTCAAACTTCCGACGGTGGGTTCCGGCAAATATTCTCCCGACCAGATTACGCCAGAGCTTGTCGTTCCGGTGGTAGCCGGGAAGGCTTCAGCTCAGCTTCCCATTTCCACTACCCAAGGTGGAATGCCTCTTGCGCCTCCGTTAACGGTTTCTATCGCGAACATCGCCGTGGGAAGTGCAGTGATCGATGGTCCGAATCTGGCGAGCATCGTCGCATCCTTTGACCAAAACGACGATCAGCGGGCCCTTCCCGATCAGGTCCGCGAAATGTTTGATACTCTGCAAGCCATGGTCAACACGGGGCAGTCTGGCCTTGTGCTGCCGATTGCTGGCGAAACTCGCTTGAATGACTCCACGATTCACGATCTGGGCGAATCACTCGCCCAAGACCTTGAGATGGAGTTCGTACTGAACGGCGCGAACACGGCCAGCGTAATAAGCGTCCTCAATCGATACGGAGAGGCCGAGGACGTTTCGATGCTGGAGTCGGAATCATTCGCGCTTACCAGTGGAGCTAGTTCGTTCTCGGCGATATTACCGTTTCTGATGCGACGCTCGCCTTACATCATCACTGAGCGGACAAAAGAGAGCGTCGGCAAAACATCCATCCCTGATCTTGAATTCGAAGCATCGGCGATCACGGAAAAGAGAATCTCACTTAGCTTGCGATTTGGCATATCCCACAGCGGCGTATTTTACGTCTATTTGGGCCATCTAAACGAAGTTCAAGCGTCAACCTTCACCTATATTCCTGAGACCTTTTTCGAATCGCCTGTCTCGGCGACTCTTGGGGCGCTTAACGTTTCCGTGCATGACGGAAACCTAGATTCATTCGCCAAGCCGGTCGGAGTTTTGCCAAACTTTCCGACGATGACGACATCCTATAGTTTGTTGTCGCCTGACTTCGATTTGACGGCAGGCATGCCCTTCGTAATCGCAGCGGAGCGTTCGACCGCTCAAAGTGCGCAGATCCACCTTGATCTACTCAACACCGGCACCGGGCAATACAGTGTGATTGCAAGTTCCGATGTGGAAACTAGTCCAGAACTCACGTTGGGGTTACAGCTTCGGTATGGCGGAACGTTTCGCGTTCGGGTCGAATACCGGAATTTGCCGGCGAATGCTGGCGCTCAAAACGTAAGCATGTCCTATGGAACGCCTGGGACCTACGTTACGACTTCAACCTCCATTGACCTATTTGATAAAGGAAGCCCCTTTAACGAAGACGGATATCTGACTTACGGGGAAATGAAAGCGGCGGGGGTTACACCCTCGTCCCTCATCAAAAATCCCAGCCAGGTTCCTGCTCAGTCAGCCACGATCGGAGTTACTTCGGCGTTTAACTTCCAAGTAGCGGCAGACTACCTGGAAGGTTTTAACGTGCTGTCCCTGCCGTCGTTTGAGATTCCTGCGGAGAACGATCACGATGAACATATCGGCTCTGTATCGCGATTGATCGACCCGGTCGAAGAGCTGGGCTATTCGACGCAAAATCTCGATTCTGAAAAGTTCTACGTTCACTTCGCTGGAAAAGTACGTACGACGGAAGCCGGAGAGTATTCAGACGCATATTTGGGCGTGCAGTTTCTGGGAACGAATGGAGAGCTTCTAAAACTTTCATCCATCGACCTGAACGACGCTGTTGCTGATCCAGGCATTTGGAGCGTCCATGGAACGACGATTAGCAAACGGATTGAGATTCCAGCTGGGACGCGTCAAATCCGGTACAAGTTATCGGTCGCACCAGGGGACGAAGATTTCGTCTTTTTGTCGGAAGCATCGCTCAGCATTCGTAGTATGCAGCCGCTCCTCTCTTTTAAATTGCAGACGACCGCCAGCGGCAGCCAGACCTTCTCTGCAGCGCCAACCATGGCCGAGGTCAATCAATTGATCGCGGGGAGTCTAGGGAATTATGATTTCGTCGACGTAAAGCTCAACGTCAAGGAAGTGGTCTCGCAATTCCTTAAACCAATGTTCGGTCAGGCAAGCGGGTTGGTCTCAATCCTCCGCGACCCGATCGGGCAGCTTTATAGCGGAACAGGGACGATCAGCGGACCTCTCGCCAAGGTGTTCGGGAACATCACTTACGGCGAACTCTTGTTGGGGCCTGTCGATACGGGTGAGGTTAGCGATTTCGTTCGCGTTCTCGATGCGATCGACCGGATCAACGCCGCCGACCCCAATGTGAGCGGACTGATCCCAATCGGGGATTTCTCGTTCGCACTGAATGGCTTCAATCCGCTTCAAAGCGTTTCGAAGGATAACTCTCCCTCGCTGATCTCGTTCGTGTTGACCAGCAACTCCCCCAACGTCCTGACCGACTTTGACAATGCAGCCGGCGATTATGCGATTGAATTGAAGAATATCGCTCCGGCCGACGGGGGTGGACTGACGTTTGACATTCTCCGCGACACCACGTTGTTCGCCTATTTGCTACTACCCCAGCAACAAGCGTACTCCATCCTGTCGCTCGATTTGCCGGAATTAAAAATCAATGAAACATTCAATCGCAAGTCGCAATTGTCATTCAGCGAAGCGGCCGCTCGCGAATTCGTTAAAGCGGCCTCTGCGGTGCTTATTGGCGTCGTTACCGGAGTTCCTGTTCCCATCGACCTCAGCGGAAGAGTCAAGATTGAGGCGGACTTCAATCTGGGATACGACACCCTAATTGGACCATTTATCGATGCCCGAAACGGTAACTATTTCAAAATCGACGTCGATATTACTCAGAATGACAGACCCATTCCGGCGCCTTATCAGTTTGTAGACTACATCACAGAAAAAGTTAAAAGCAATTGCAGTAAGTATTTGGGAGACACTGTCTGCGACATCGTGACCAAAGTAGTCGAAAAGGTCGTCGATGCTACGGGTGACGCAGGCATACGTGGAGGAATCAATCTCAAGGTCGACATTAGTCTACGTGATCCGAACAACGACGGCAAAATCGCCTTGGAATCCGAGGTGATGAACTCCACAAGGTTTTTGAATAACGTCGACCAATTGACGCTTAATCAGTATCTTGACTCCGAAGGCAATCGGGCGGATCCCCAGTCAATCGCAGTCGACGCCGGCGTATGGTGTTTGGTTGATTTTCAGGCATCGTCCAGCTTCATTCTAGAGGCATATTATAGGCTGCCCTATTCAGAATCGCGTGACGTTAAACTGATCAACGTTCCGTTGGTTACGATCCAGGGCTATGAAAATGCGGAGGTTTTCCAAACCTTCAACCTCCCTCTAGGGTTGGCTGATTGCGGCGTGCCGGCGCCCGTTTTGGCCGAGCTAACATCGGATGGAACGCTTCTGTTAAACGCGGGATCTCGCGCCGCTCTGCGCCAGACCGTAAACACGCAGGATGGCGACGAATTTTTTAAGATCACACCTCACGCATTTCCAGGCGTCGTCACGGTTCAATTCGGACCCTTCATTCAAAACTATGGAAACGCCCAGAATCCCGTAACCCTGGTGTACGCCGATATGGGCCGGGGAGACGATACGGTGCTTGTCGATGAGAATTTCGCGGTCCAAGTGCACCTCTACGGTGGTTCCGGTAACGACCAACTCCAAGGGAGCTCCGTCAACGATATTCTCTATGGTGGAACGGGGAACGATACTCTAGACGGACGCGTCGGCGACGATCTGCTCTTTGGCGGTAGCGGTCAGGACTTTTTGTATGGCGGCGACGGAAATGACACGCTGCAAGGAGAGGATGGTGATGACCAACTCGAGGGCAATTTTGGCGATGACGTTCTGGTCGGCGGAGCTGGCGACGATAAATCGTTCGGCGGTGATGGAAACGACCAACTCTTGGGTGGAGACGGGCGCGACTATCTTTCGGGAGAGGGTGGCGATGATGAATTGCGCGGCGAAGCAGATGACGACCGCCTCTTCGGCGGCGCAGGTAATGATCTGCTAGAGGGTGGTCTCGGAAGTGACCAGCTTTACGGTCAAGGCAATAGCGACCGACTTTTTGGAAATACGGTCGCGAACGATACTCTCGACCTGTCCGGCGATTTGCTGAGCGGCGGAAGCGGAAATGACAAGCTGTATGGCCAGGATGGGGACGATGATCTTTATGGCGATACGGGGGACGATCAGATTTGGGGCGGCGGCGGCGAAGATAATATCTATGGCGATTCCGGTATCGATACGCTTTATGGTGAAGCCGGAAAAGACAGGATCTACGGCGGCTCTGAGGATGACATTATCTACGGCGGCTCCGAAGACGACACCATGGATGGCGAGGAGGGCAACGACTCTATCTATGGTGAAGCTGGTGCAGACCGACTGAGCGGGGGAACGGGAAACGATCTGATCGAAGGTGGACAAGGAACCGATTGGGTCATTGGTGAAATTGGGGACGATACTCTCTTCGGTCACACCGCCTCCGGCGCCGGGGATGATAATGCTTTGGACTACATCTGGGGTGGAGATGGCGATGACGCCATTCGGGGAAACGGCGGAAACGACTTGCTCTGGGGCGAGAAGGGGAACGACTCGATCTCGGGCGATGCGGGCAACGACGAGATTTTTGGGGGATCGGGAAACGACTTGGTCCAGGGAAATGCCGGTAGCGACTTCATCCTAGGCGGCGACGGAAACGACTTCCTGTACGGGCACAGCGTAAGTGGGACTTCAGACGACAACGCTTCTGATTCGATCTACGGCGGCTCTGGTGACGATTTCATTATCGGCGGGGGCGGTGCTGATCTCCTATTAGGAGAATCTGGAAACGACGTCATCTTTGGCGGTTCCTCTACTAATGATACGGACCAAAGCGGCGACAGGATCTACGGTGGAGCCGGCGACGACTGGATCGATGGAGGTGCGGGAGATGACGAAATCGACGGCGAAGCCGGCCATGACGTTCTATACGGCAGATCGGGTAAAGACATCCTCCGCGGCGGTGATGACGAAGACGAGATTTACGGCGGCGATGGTGATGACCAGATCGAAGGTCAGGTCGGCGATGATCTGCTCTTCGGCGAGGCCGGTAACGATACGATCTTGGGCGGTAATGACAATGATGAGATTCATGGACTTGCGGGCGCAGACATCCTCCGTGGTGACGCTGGAGATGACCTGATCTTCGGCGGTGATGGTGACGACGAGATTGAAGGGGGAGCCGACGACGATCGCATCTTCGGCGACTTGGGAAGCGACACGATCCACGGTAGTTCGGGGGATGACCACATCGACGGTGGGGCCGGTGAAGATGAACTCTTCGGTGATGAAGGGGACGACCAACTCGACGGGGGTAACGGAGCTGACAATCTGTCAGGGGGGAACGGCAATGACGTTCTCAGAGCCGGTCTTGGGATGCCTGGCGTTTTAAATGGAGATGACGGGGACGATGAGATTTACGGCACAGATTACGGCGCTCCGATCGACCCCAACTTCTTCGATGCTATTTATGTGGGGGATCAGATTTACGGCGGACGCGGAAACGACCGAATCTTTGCGTTTTCGGGAGCCGACTATATCGATGCCGGTGATGGGGATGACTTCGTCGACAGCGGCGCTGGCGCTGACTATGTACTGGGAGGGATCGGCAACGACCGCTTGATCGCAGGCCTTGACCTAGGCGACACGATCGACGCTGGTCTAGGGAACGATGTTGTCTACGGTTCACCGGTAGGAGACGATCGCCTATTCGGCGGCGACGGCAACGACACCCTGTACGGCCAAGGGGGGCAGGATGAACTAGATGGCGGCGCGGATAATGATATCCTGGACGGAGGCGGTGACGCGGATGTGATTCACGGCGGGAGCGGCGACGACGAACTGTATGGAGGAGGAGGAACCGACGATCAACTCTTCGGCGATGCAGGCAACGATACCTTGTTCGGTTCGGAAGATGGTGCTGACGTGTTGCTTGGCGGCGACGGTAATGATCGTCTGTCGGGCGGCGGCGGCAACGATCATCTCTCAGGTGAAGCGGGAGACGACATCCTGCTAGGTGGAGATGGTGACGACTTGCTGGAAGGGGGCGCTGGTTCCGATATTTTACTGGGACAAGGTCATCACGATAGGCTGTATGGGCACACGCAATCGGGCAGCGGAGACGACAATCGCGTCGACTATCTGTATGGAGATTTCGGAACTGATGGCAACGAGGCGACGGCCGGTCAGGATCAGCTGTATGGACAGGGAGGAAATGACGTTCTCTTCGGCGAAGGAGGAGACGACCTTCTCGACGCCGGAGCCGGCTCCAGCAACAGTGTGAACTTCGGCAGCGGCGAATCAGCGATTCCCTCTAGCTTTGCGGCGCCTGCGCCGACCGCTTCACCTGGACTGTCGCTAATTGAAAATGCTGACCTGATTGACTACGAATTGCCTGTGGCCGGTGTGTCCCACGGGAGTTGGTCGAACCCGGCCGTGCTGGGCCCGCAGGGAGGTTTGGCCGAACAGGCTCAAGACGTCGCACTGGCTACGGGCAATAATAATCAGTATCTGGCCTGGAGTGATGCACGCGACGGAAATCACGAAATTTATGTCGCATTCCAAGACTCCACAGGCTGGCATGCGCTGGCCGGCAGCGCAGCAGGCGGGGGCATATCGCAGACGTCGGGCGCATCGGTCCGCCCCGCAATCATGCTCGACAGCCTGGGGCAACCGGTTGTGGCCTGGGAAGAATGGACGCCGTCAGGCTCCGAGATTCGCGTGCTGCGCTGGGATGCCAGCGGACCTGGAGCATGGGTCGCTCTTGGCAACTCAAACGCTTCTGGCGGCGTGAGTGGGACAAACGCAGCGGAACGTCCCCAACTGGTTCGCACCGAGTTGGGGATTGTCGCCGCTTGGATGGATTCATCGACCGGCGCCGCCAACGTCAAGGCTCTTCGATTCGATGGCGCACAGTGGGGGGAGTTAGCCGGCAGTAATTCCGCTGACGGTATTACATCGTCTTCCACCGGGGTTACGGCCTTTGGATTATCGACCGACGGTACCAAAGTGGCCGTAGCTTGGTCGCAACCAACGACCGCAGGCAGCGCCGTCTTTCTGAAAGAATTTGCCAACGGCGATTGGTCGGGACTGGCCGGAAGCGCCTCAGGCGGAGGTATCAGCGGTTCGGTGGTCGCGGCAGTCACACCGAGCGTCGCCTACTACGCCGGCACGCCGGTCGTTGCTTGGCAGCAAACGAGTACTGACGAAGCGGAGTCCGGCTCTTCTCTGTTTGCAGCACGGTACTCTGGCTCCGTTTGGAACGCCATCGGCGGCAGCACAAACGCTCCGGGCCAGATCTCAATGACAGAAGAAATTGCCAGTCAACCAATACTGTTGTCTGGAGGTGGGAAACTGCGTCTTGTGTGGGTTGCTGGGCCCCAATCAGCAGACGTGGATCAAGCTACGTCCGTTCGCAGTCTGGTATTCAACGGAAGCAGTTTCGAAGAAGCGTTGCCGCAAGAATCAAGCCTTGGAGTTCCCGGAACCGCGACCTCCAATGCCGTGCACTTGGCTGCAGCCATCGACGCTGCGGGGCGAACCGCGTTGGCGTTTAGCGGCAAGTTGGGTGTTAGCTCGCGTCCACTGCAGATCCGCGTAGAAGAGTCAGCGCCAGTCACGGTTCATCATGCTTACGATATTCCTGGTCTGACCGTGCAGGATATTTTGAATTCCGGCAGCCTCGGTCTGAACGACTTAATTTTGGTCCACGGATCGATCGCTGAAAACGTCGTGATCGGTCCAGACGATTCCGGAGTCACGATTTTTGGAGACGGGCAGAGCCTTCTCAGCGGCAATATCCAGATCCAGGGAGCGGTGAATGTCACGCTCGAACGACTGACAGTCGCAGGAAATATCAGTGCCGAAAATGCGCAGAACTTGACCATCGGCTACACGTCCGCGGTCAACGTGACAATCACGGGTGGATCCTGGGTACAACTGACAGGCAACAGCGTGACAGGCATTTTAGCGCTCACCGGAACAAGCAACTTGCTGGCGAGCGGTCAATCGCTGGAAACCTTGAAGATCGAAGGTGGTAATGAGAACCTACTCAAGAACAACCAAGTCAAAATTCTACAACTTCTGACGTCTGGCGATGTGAGGATCGTTCATAATACGATCGGTTTTCTGCAAGCACTCGCAAGCTTCTCGGGGGAGATCTCCGGAAATACGATTGGCGGAGGAAGCGTAGCGGTCGATTATCAGGCCGATATCCCTTTGCATGATAATTTTATCACCGGCAGCCAAACTGGCGTGATAGTGAATTTTGGAGCAGGAGGACTCGGTACGTCGCAAAGCGGCGCCAACCTGATTGCAGGAAATCAAGTCGGTGTTTCGCTTGTTGCTGGGAGACTTGAACAGCAACACATCCGTGACAATCAGACAGGCGTTGTGGGAAGCGGCGTGCTGGGTGGAGACTCGCTCGATACGGCCAATGTGATCGAGGCCAATCAAGTTGGAGCAAGGTTCAGCGGAACGATTCGCTTTAATAAATTTGTCGCCAACAACGTACATATCTCGGCAACCAGCAATCAGCAAATCGAACGCAACTGGTTTTCAGGCGATACGGAGCACGCAATTGAGATTGGAGGAACGACACGCATCTCCATTTTGGATAACAGTATTTTTGCCCCTATCGGCGACGCGATTCACGTTTACCAATCGAGCAGCGAAGTCGAAGTCCGTGGCAATATTATTTGGGCCGAGCAGGGGCACGGCATCTATGTCGCCGCCGACAGCGAAGCAGGCTTTGCCAGCGACTATAACCTGCTGCATCGTGGCGCCACGGGGATTCTGGTCCACTTTGCAGACACGGACTTCTTTGACATTCTAGACTGGCAGGTCGAAGTTAACCGATTCGATCTACATTCAGTGGGAACCACAGTTCTTGCGCCGTTGGGCGCGTTGCCGGCCTGGGTCAATCCCTATCACGGCGACTTGAGCGTTTGGAGCCCCGTGGCGTTGCTCGAATCGTCAAGCGTAACGATCGACCGTAACAGCGTCTTGTCGAGTTCCGGAATCCAGCAGACTTACGCCAATCTACTGAACAACCCTGGTTTTGAATCAGGACTGACTGGATGGATCGCCAACGCTCAATCGACTACGACGTCGACTCCATTAGCAGCTTATCAGGGGACGCAAGCTTACAGCCCCGGCGACGTGGCTGTTGGCGCACTACAGCAAACGATCGACCTAGTGAGTTTGGGATACTCAGCAGCCGAACTGAATAACGACCAATGGAGCGTCGTGTTCGGCGGACGCATACGAACGTCGAACGAGTCAAACCCCGACTCTGGGCAAATTACGCTGGTCTTCCTAAATGCACTAGGGGCAGAAATAGCTCGGATTGACACTAATTCTGTCGCGTCCGTCGATCATTGGGATCTCATCGGTAATCGTGCCAATATTCCTGCTGGCACGCAAAGCTTGCGGCTAGAATACACTGCCTCGCGCGGAGCCGGACCTGCCAATACGGCGCTGCTTGACGAGGCATCGGTGCGATTGGTTCCGCGCAACGTGGCTCCCGACTTGGGGGCGTCGGCTGGCGCCACGGAGGATCTGGACTCCACTTCCCCGCGGATCGTGTTGCGTTCGCCTGACCTGTATGTCGACTGGGAAAGAGACAAGCTGAAGGAGATTCGTTGGGAGTCATTCGGAAATGACACAGGCGCCACCGTCCGAATCGATTTGCTACAGGATGGTCCCGATGGGCCAAGCTTCATCTCGAATATCACCGCCGCCACTGCGGATGACGGAAGCTATTTGTGGAAGCCAATCGACAATTCGATTCCGTACGGAACATATGGACTAATGATCCAGGTTTCGCTTGTCGGCAAGTCCATCGTCTTCGATCGCTCTGCCGAGTCGTTCACGGTGCCTGAGAACACGGCGACTTATTTTGTGAACGACCACTCGCTAATAGGAGACGAATACACATCGAGCCTGGGAGATAACCGCAGCACAGGTAAGATTGCTAGCGCACCCAAGCCAAGCATGGCGACGTTACTTCGTACTTATCAGGTGACGCCCAATCAAACCATCTACGTCGATGCTGGTAACTATCGTTTGTACTCTACGCTGCTCATCTCCGGCGCCGGCGTGCGAGGAAACGATGAGGGGTTCGACATTGTCGGACCGACCTCAGGCGGCAGCACGGCCACCCTGCAGACTTATCGAAGTTCGGTGTTGTTCGACTTGGTGGAACTGGACGACGCCGACGCTGTCGGAATAAGCCATTTAGAACTGATCGGCGGCAACTATGGCATACTGGTCGATCATTCCAGCACGTCTTTGCACATAGATCACCTCACAATACGTGACTCAAGACTGGGAGGCATCTTGATTAAGGGGGATTCGATCGGCGCAGCTGTGGATTCCGTCCATATTACAGGGGCTGGCGGAGATGGGATCGCGGCGTACAACCAGCTCCAAAGAATAGCCTCTAGCACCATCGAAAATAACGATGGTCGAGGAATCTACTTAGACAAGCCTCGTTCCGCGATCGTCACAGGCAATACGGTCCGCTTGAATCTTGCGGAAGGGATTTTGATTCAGGACGACGATCAATCGACGACGATAGTTGGCAATCTCGATCTTGGTCTCGGACTTGGCAATCTGGTTGAGTTCAACGGCCAAACTGGAATTTCCGCTTCCGGCTCGGTTCTAATCGCAGGTAATACGGTGCAGGGCCATTATGGCTGGAACGTTTCTGGAATCGCCGGCTATGGAATAGAGGTGATCCGGAACGTGGTGTTCGACAATACCATGGGGATTGCCGCATCGGGGTCAGCCCGAGTAGAAGAAAACCGTGCGTATCGCAACGATATCGGGATTCAGAACATCGGATACGATGCCTTTGTGGCGGCAAATGTTGTCTATTCGAATGACCTCGGTATCGATATCCAAGGCTTTCAGAGCGGTTCATGGACAACTGGAGTTGTGCGCAATAATACGATTTACGGTAACGGCAGCCTGGGGTTGTCTGTGAGTTGGGCCCAGGGGATCTCGCTAGAAAATAACACCCTTTACGAGCCGGTCGCCGAAGCAATCAAGATTATCGGATCAGAAGATGTCATTCTTCGCAACAACTTGATCTTGGTGGGGAGCGGTGTCGGAATTACAGTCGAGAGCAACGCTCAGCACGGTTTCGATAGCGACTACAACTTGATTCATGTAACCGGGGCCGGCGCCGTTGGGCGTTGGCAGAATTCAACCCGAGCCACGCTTCGAGCCTGGCAGGCGGCAACAACCGGTGACACCAATAGCCTTTCGACTGACCCGCTGTTCGTCAGCCCTCTAGGCGCAGATGGAGTGCTGGGCGCCGGCGGATCCAGTGGCGGCGCGGATGATGATCTTCACCTACAAAGCGCTACGGGAAGTTACCACAGTGGTTCTTTGGCTCCCATTCGAGGGTCTTCCGGACTGCCAGAATTCCTCATTGCTACGCTGACGCCGGATGCGCTCGACTCGCCGGGACTCGATCGTGGGGATAAGTCGTCTGATTTCTCTCAAGAACTTCCGCCTGCCGGTGGCTATATCAACCTGGGGGCTTACGGTAATACGATCCAGGCCTCGCTCAGTCCAACGCAGTATCTGACTTTGTTACGCCCAGCCACCGGCGCCGTTTGGCCGATCGAACGCGAAGTACTTATCACTTGGCGTTCTCACGATGAGGCGGGCTCCGTCACGATCGAGTTGATGGATGGAGAGACCATGATCGAACTACTTTCCGCTAATGCGGTCAACAGCGGCGAGTTCCAGTGGGTTGTTTCTGGGGAGATCGAACCTGGAATTTATTCGCTGCGGGTAACTCGAAATGCCGACGGTGTGAACACGACCAGCGGCCCTATAGAAATCAGTCCACCGGTGAACGCTTATTATGTAAACATTGCTGGAGACGCAGACCTAAGCGACAATCAGTATACGACGGCGATGGGTGAGTTCGCTAATGATGGACTCACGCCTGGTACGCCTATGGATTCGCTGCAAACTCTGCTTTCGAGCGGCATCCTTTTCAAACCCGGCGACGTGATTTACGTCGACCCTGGTATTTACGCCAGCGAAACCGATATCATTCTGACGACGCAGCACCAGGGAATCGTGATTCAGGGACCCACGGATGCTGGTAAACATGCCGTACTCGATCGGGGCAATGACTCGGGCGGTACTTTTGTGTTTGAACTAAATGACGCGGATGGCGTAACAATCGCCAATCTGGGAATCACCGGCGCATATACAGGAGTGGGATTCAGTTCGGAGAACGACAGTGACGGCGTAACGTTGTCCGGCAATGACATTTTCGGCAATGCGTATTACGGCATCGATATGGTGAGTCAAATCAACGATTCGGCTCAAATTGTTGGCAACACAGTCCACGACAATTATAGCATCGGAATCTATGCGGCCGGATATCGAACGCTGGTCTCTCAGAATTCGGTTTACAACCAGTCGACTGGAATTAGCACTAATCTTCAAAATGACTGGTACGAGACAATTGAGCAAAAAGATTGGATCCAAGTTGTCGAGAACCACATCTTCGCCAACACGAGCGTCGGACTCTACCTGAATCCGAACTCCATCGCAGTGGGGAACGACATCTATGGTCAAAGGCTTGATAGATCGTACGAGAACATTGCGTCGTCACACTATGGAGGGACGGGCGCGATCGTCGCAGATAACGCAATCTTCCGCGGAAACCGGGTATTTGACAACGAAATTGGGATCACTGACACCCACGGCGAGGTCTCGCACAACGACATCTTTGCCAATATTTACGGGGCGCTGGGAGAAATCACAGGTTCGTTTAATAACAACCGCGTTTACTCGAATGTGGTGGGGATCGACGCCGGAACCGACTACAACTATACGGGGCGAATTTCAAATAATGTCTTCTACGGCAACGAGATCTACGGTCTTCGTACCTCACAGGTCAACAAGGGACTTGTAATCGAGTTCAACACGTTCGTACACGCAGGCACGGCCGCGTTGAGTGTCAGCGAACAGTCGAGGAATATCCAAGTTGAGAACAATATCTTCTCGATCACAGAAGGGGTCGCTATCCAGGTCGATGCAAATAGCCAAGTTGATTTCTACAGCGACTGGAATCTGTTCGATCTGCAATCAAGTACGCAAATGGGCGTTTATGGAAGTACTCCCTTTGAGACGCTTGCAGATTGGAGTGACACGCTGCCTTTCGATAGGAACAGCCTGGCTGGCGCTCCGATGTTTGTATCCCCGCAGGGTGCGGATGGGACATCAGGATTCTCGTGGACGCAGACCGCAGCACCACAGTTTGCCAACGACCAGAACGCCCAGTTCGTTGGGGATGTTCCTTGGAGCAATCTGGAAAGCCCATTCCTGGAAGGAACCGGCGGCGCTCATTGGGAGTGGCCCATTCAATTAGAGGAAGGCATCCCCTTTGAATTTACCGTTACGGTGACTTGGCCTAGCCATCATGAACTAACTTCGCAGTATTGCACGTTCTATGTGGCCGGTCTGGGAAGTGCATCCTGTAGCGTTGATCAGACGATGGAAGACATGGTCGTGGTAACCGTCAGTGGAACTCCCACCATAACTGAATCCTCGCTGGCGGAGCTCGACATCAGCGGAGGCCCAATCACGGTGGGGCTGGCGAATGGCGAGAGCCCCAATTTTGTGACAGGCAATCTAACAAACTCAAGCTATGCGGGAGACTATCATCGTTCGGTGACTTCCGCAGATCCTACTTTTGACGACTGGTCGGAAAACTCGTTTCGTTTGGGCCAGCAGGCCATATTTACGATCGATAATCTCGTGCCTGGCGATTGGTATGATTTGTCGACGACTTGGACAGCCGCCTCTTATAATTCGTACCGCGTTCGCTATGAGATTGCCGATACTGACAAGCTGGTTGGTCTAAAATACATCGATCAAAGGGACAACCCGAACGACTTTGTAGACGCTGGGCAGGATTGGGAGCGCTTGGGCATCTTCCAAGCTACATCAACATCGCTAACGGTTCATGTTCTCTCGTCCGACGCCAGTTCGTTCGCCGTAGACGCAATCCGCGCTGTGGCGATCTCTGGTGACCGATCCGCAGATGACAACTTCGGGTTACAATCGGAATCTCCAGGAATCGATCGAGGCAATCCGCAGTCGTATTATGTGGCGGAGCCGAAACCCAACGGCGGACGCGCCAACCTGGGATCCGATGGCAATTCAGCCCGGGCTACGACCGGTCCTTTGCAGCAAGTTCAGCTATTGTCCCTTAATCAGGGAGATCGGGTCAAAGCAGATTCGACGGTCGAGATCATCTGGCAAACCGACGGTTTGTCATTAAATTCTGCTGCACTTCAGATGAACGTAGGGGGAGACCGGTTTGGTCGCTGGCTAAAAGAACAAGCTTATCAAAGCTTAACGACCGCAGAGACCATCTCTGAGCCGGTCGATTTGTCGCAGACGATCGATCCTGCCGATCCCGCTGTCTATCAATCCTATCGTGTAGGGGATCGAATTCAGTATCACTTTAATGCTCCTGCAGGAACTTACCAAATTCGGCTGCATCTAACTGAGCCATACGAGGGCGTGGAAGAGGGAGATCGCATCTTCGATATCTTCGCACAAAAAGAAATGGCCGTTGAAGGAGTCGACATCGTTCAACTAGCAGGCGACATCGGTAAGGGAGTTGTCGTCGAGTTGACGGTCCAGGTCAACGGTCAAGATGGGATCGATCTAGAGCTGGTATCTCGGTCCGAGCTAAATTACAAAGCGATACTATCGGGACTGGAAATCTGGCACGCCAATCCTTTGGGGACCGCCGATCCTCGCTTTGATCTGGATCTGTCGCTTGACAACGGAGCCACTTGGCAATCGATTGCCGAAGACATGCAGATTGACGCTCTTGGAGCTGGCTCGTTCAGCTGGAACGTACCCGCCGAAATCGACCTGACAGTCCCGACGGCTCGAATTCGAGTTACTAGTCAGGATGGGATTTACCCTCAGGCCACCAGCGAAGAAGGCTTTCTAATCGTTCGGGATACGCATGAATACTATGTGAACATAGCGGGAGATTCAGACTTCAGCGACAACCAGTACACGACGGCCGCTGGAAACGATACCAATTCAGGGAATACCCCAGACCGTCCGATGGCTAGTCTCGCTGCGGTGCTGGCCGTGTACGACTTGAATCCTGGAGATGTCATTTACATCGACAGCGGAACCTATCTTGTACCGAACAATATTCTGATCAGTAACGATGATTCCGGCGTGACGATTCAAGGCCCCACTCAGCCCGGCAAGCAGGCGACGCTCGATCGTGACAACACGAGCAGCGGCAGTTACGTCTTCACTCTCGACAATGCGGACAATGTGACGCTTTCCAACTTACGAATCACAGGCGCCAGTATGGGGGTGCATGTCGCGGAGAATAGTGGAAGCGACTTCCTCACGATTCAAGACAGTGAAATATTTTCAAACTCTTATCGCGGCGCCTTTGTCGGCGTTGGAAACGATAACGCGGTCATCACTCGCAACACAGTGCATGACAACGATGGGGATAGCTTCGCAGCTAGTATTGAGAGCAATGGACTGGGATCGCGAATCACTTTCAACACAATTTTTGGAGTCGGCGAAGGTCTCGTCGTGAGCGCTGTCATTAATTTCCACGAAGCGGTTTCCTACGATGATTGGGCCGAAGTCGTGAATAATGTGATCTACAGTAACGATGTCGGGATCCGCACCGGAGATAACGTGCGCGTTATCGGAAACGACCTTTTTGATAATCATACAGGACTTCAGCTGGGAACCAGTATTGCCCGCGGCAATACAATTCGCGGTAATCAAACCGGCGTCGTTTCGTATGGCGAGATCGAGAACAATCGAATCTTTGACAACAACCTTGGGATCGAAGCGAGAGGGGGCAATATTGCAGGAAATCGGATCTTCTCTAATCACCGTGGCGTCCAAACAGGTTCGTCGTTCCACGGCAGTATTACTAACAACGTGTTATACGATCATGAAGACGTCGCCATCGATGCTCAGTACCAATCGAACGGTAGCGTTGATCTGCAGTTCAATACAATCTACGAGCCGACCGCTACTGCGATTCGCGTCAACGATAACTCGGGCCCCGTCTACGTCGCAAACAATATCCTGGCGGTGGAGCATGGTACGCTCTTCGATATTGGTCGTTTCGCCGGGGACGATTTTCAAAGCAATTGGAATCTGCTCTTCGTTGCTCCTACTGCCACACTAGCGAACTTTACCGGATACGTCGTCACTGATTTGAAGACTTGGACGCTCGAATTGGGACGCGATCTGCAAAGCGTCGACGCCGATCCACTTTGGATTTCACCGGCAGGCGTCGACGGTCAGTTGGGATACGATCGGATCGGCGGCGTCGACTTTTCGCTGGATGATAACTTCCACCTGCAATCAACTTCTCCAGCAGTTGATCGGGCTGCCCCCACCGCCTATTATGTCGGCGAGCCCCGGCCCAACGGCCTGCGAGCCAACCTGGGAGCGTATGGCAACACCAGCGAGGCGGTTCCCAGCAGCACCCCCTCAATTCAATACCTTTTTCCAATTTCCAGCGATCGCGTTCAGGTCGGCGAGACACATCTCATCGAGTGGCGAACGGGTGGCCTGTCTTCGTTCGAACTTGCCGTACGGGTTGACGCCTCGGAGGACGCGACAGGCGGATGGATTTCAGATCAGCCGTACGTCAACTCCAGCAACGTCGCTACGAATACGCAATCAATCGGACTGAGCGGGGTCAGTTCGCCTGCCCCGCAACAGGTCTATCAAACTTTCCGTTCCACTTATGGAGAGGGATTGCGTTATGAACTTCCGGCCAGTGCCGGTACGTACCGACTGCGGTTGCATTTCGCCGAAATCTATTCGCTCTCCGTCGGCGATCGCGTCTTTGACATATACGTCAACGGCCAAATTCGCCAAGCGGACGTCGACGTTATCGCGTTGGCTGGGGACTTAAATAAAGGGTTGGTGCTGGAGTTCGATGTTTCGACCACTGGCGATCCCATCGAGATCTTCCTCGCCAATCAGACCGGCAAGTTTGAAGCGATGATTTCGGGACTGGAACTCTGGCGCGCCGCTTCTAACGCTCCAGCTAACGTCACCACCGATTTGGAAATCTCGACCAACGGCGGAACTGTTTGGCGGACGCTAGCGACTAATCTGTCGTTGGATGCTTCTGGGCATGGACGATTCAATTGGACCGTCGCCAACGCCGATGTTGGACCGTCAACTCTGCTACGAACGACCGCCAAATCTGGGCTGCAAGTCCTGAGCACCAAAATCTCCCTGGCGATTTTGGTGGCGGCGGGTGGTCAGTCCTACTACGTCAACATCGCCAACGACACGGATCTCACCGACAACGAATACACCACCACTGCCGGCGATAACGCCAACAGCGGTAAGTCGCCGGACGTACCGATGGCCAGTCTGTCGGCTTTACTGCGGACGTATGACTTGAAAGCTGGGGATGTCGTCTACGTAGACGCTGGTCACTACCAGTTGATGACAGATATCAACTTCCTGGCGGACGACAGCGGCGTGACGATTCAAGGCGCCGTCAATCCGGCGCATCCGACGATCCTTGACCACTTGCATCAGCCGACGATAACCGCTGGGGGAACCGTGGATTCCGCCCTACAAGGCTCGGTATTTGCGTTTCTGGGCGCAAGCGACGTCACGCTGTCGCATCTGACCTTGACCGGCGGCGTGTACGGCATCGCAAATGCGAACTCTGCCATCGACGGTTTGACGATTCGCCATGTCGATATTCATTCCAATAATGACGGTATCTCGATCCGCGACAGCAAGGAAATCCTCATCGAACAAAGCCGGGTCTACGAAAACCAAGGATACGGCATTGACATCGGCAGCGGATTCAATGTCGTAATCCGCGAGAACGAGGTCTTTGGCAACGCCACTGGTATTAACACGACGAGCTATTACTGGGACGAGCCCTTCCTGATTGAGGGAAACAAAGTTCATCACAATACCGACTATGGAATCCGCGATGCATATTCGTTGATCATCAACAATGAAGTGTACGCTCAATCAACTGGCAGTGGCCTCGGCATCGATGCTTACTTCTCTACCGTCAAGAACAATCAGGTCAATGAGAACATCATCGGCGTATACGCCAATGGATCTAGCGTCGAAGAAAATCGTCTCTTTGGCAATCACTGGGGTGTAAAAGCAGGCAGCAATAGCGTAATTGTTCGCAATGTCATCTACTCAAATGACATTGGCGTCTATGCCGATCAGTCGGGAAATGGCGAATTCAACATTGCGATTAAAGGCAATCTAATCTACGCCAACACTGACTTAGGATTGCAGTTCTTGCAATCCGAACACGTAAGCATTCTTAATAACACGATCTACCATGGATTAGGAGACGCCGTAAGAATCGAATCGCAGTCGTCTCATGTTACGTTGGTGAACAACGTCATTCGAGTTGACGCCGGCTTGGCGATACGAGTCACGACCGATAGTCGGAGTTATTTTTTTAGCGACCGAAACGTTTTTGACGCTGGCGTTGGCGCCGGCGTAGGAGCGTGGGACGATGTCGAACAAACAACGCTGCTTGACTGGCAGTCAGCATCCAATGGCGACGCTCATTCGTTCTTCGGAAATCCATTCTGGATTGATCCGAACGGGGCAGACAACCAATTGGGTTACGACCGTAGTCTGAAGATCGATGGCGGGCTCGATGACAATTTTCATCTCTCGGCCAAGTCCGTAGCCATTGATGCCGGCGACGCCGCTTCGTCTCCGATCGATTTGGATGGAAATTCTCGCGTCGATGATCCTGGTACCGTTAACCAGGGACCGCCGATTATTGTTGAGGAACTATCTGATCCGCTGTTTTTGCCGCGATCCCCAGGGGCGGCGCAGGATTGGCGAGGAGACGACCAGGCCTGGACATTCGATCTTGCTTTTGCGTTTCCCTATCAAGGCCACTCGTGGTCAAGCTTGCAGGTCTCTTCCAATGGCCTGCTGCAATTTGCCGGCTCCGGCGCTGCTTCCGATCCCCATAATACCGCAGCGGGATTGGCGGAAGGTATACGAATCGCGGCGCTATGGGATGACTTACGAACGAACGGAATGGGGGACGATATCTTCATCGACGACTCGGTCGCCGATCAAGTTACTATTCGCTGGAACGCGACTCACAAACTGAGCGGCAGTGATGTTCAGTTTTCGGTGACCTTAGCGGCAGACGGAACCATTCGGTTTGACTATGGAGCCGACAATCAGGAGTTGACTCCCACCGTGGGACTATCAGGGGGAACTTCTGACAGCGTTTATCTTTCGTCGTACGATGGCTTAGCAAGTCTGCATGATGCTGCTTCGTTAGAGTTTAGTTCAACCGCCAGCGCGATAGTCGCCACCATTCAAGCGGACAATCAGTTTCTGGAACTAGGCCAACCTCAGGGTTGGCAAGGGGATGATGAAGCGTTTGATTACGATTTGCCTTTCTCGTTTTCCTTCTACGGAAAAGCTTACGATTCTGTATCCGTCAGCCTGAATGGTAGTCTTGACTTTTACGATGCGGAGAACGGTGGCTTTGCTTCGATCAGTCCGCTCAATACCGATCTCACCACGCTTCTGCCAGGTCACGACATTTACATTGATGTCCAGACTGAGCAGGTGACATTTCGCTGGCAAGCTTCTGAATATTCGGATGAATCACCATTCAATTTTTCGGCGACCCTTTTTTCTGATGGCTCGGTACGATTTGACTATGGTGATGGGAACGAGGCGGACTATTCGTTTGTAGGCTTAAACTCTTCTTCCTACGAGGATTACCTCGATGTTGAAGCGTACTCTGACGCAGATTCCTTGGATAACGCCAACTCGATTCTCTTTCAAGCAGCGACTAGGCCCATCTACGTTGAACATATTCGGGACGCCAACGAGTTCTATCAGGTCCTTGGACAGCCGATGTACTGGAACGGAGACGGGGAGACTTGGTTGCTTGATCTGCCCTTCAGTTTTCCGATCGCGGGTGACTCATATGCCCAAGTCGAGGTCGCAGCGAATGGATCGCTAACGTTTTCCGGGATCGGTAGCAACATCGACTACGAGTTGGGCAACGATGTACGAATCGCTCCCTATTGGGGATCCTTCGACACGAGCGATCCGCAGCAGAACGATATCTATATCATCGACGCCATCGGTGGTCAGGTCACCGTGATTTGGGACGTCTCCGACAATTTCGGTGGCCAGGCATTGTTTGCAGCCACCCTCTATGCGGATGGCGCTGTGACCTACAGTTATGGTCCAATAAGCAGTGAAGTAGTGCCGCTGATCGGGATTGGTTACGGCGCAGGCCAAGCGTATGTCGCCAGTTACAGCGGACGCACCGATCTAAGCAGCGCGTCCTCCCTCACTCTGAGCTGGCAGACCTCGTTCGCCGATATCGGCGCCTACGAATTTCAAGGCACCTCGCTCGACATCACTCCTCCTACTTTGATCAGCAGTCAGCTTGCCTTCACGTCGGACGGCCCACAATTGTCGCTAAACTTCAGTGAAGCGTTGGATCCGATCGACGCCAATGCGCCGGCCAATTATGTCGTTCGAAGCGGTGGGGCCAATTTGACGCTTGGTGACGGTGACGATTTGATCATCCCGGCGATACCTCATTACCTTCCGGGGACCACTACGGTCACGCTACAATTACAGACTAGTGCCGCCAGCCTGAACGGGACCTCCCTGGAAATTCTCCTCAGAGCCGATTCGACCATTCATGATTTAGCTGGATTGAAGCTAGATGGTGATAACGACGGTAATCCCGGGGGTGAACAGCCGATCGCAAATCGCCCGCCGGTGATTTCTCCACTGAGTCCGCAAGTGGTCGAGGAAGGAAATGAATTAGTCTTTGTGATCTCGGCAGTCGACCCAGATGGGGATAGTGTGCGTTACTCTTTGGGCGAGGGAGCGCTTCCCGGTATGGTGATTGACTCGCTAACAGGGGAGTTTCGCTGGACGCCGACAGAAGACCAAGCCCCCGGTGAATTTCAGCTCGAAGTGATCGCCACCGATCTTTCGCTTCTCCAACTTCCCGCCAGGATTGTTGTGGAGATCACGGCGAATGAAGTCAACGCCAGGCCGATCGTTTTGCCGATTTCCGCGAAGCAGGTAGTGGAAGGAAGCCTACTGACATTTACCGTGTTGGCTACTGATCCAGAGCAAGACCCACTGCGATTCACTATAGGACCAGGTGCTCCTCTAGGGGCAACCATCGATCCAATCTCAGGCGTCTTTCAGTGGACGCCATCCGAAGCTCAGGGGCCTGACACTTACTCCATCGAGATTGTCGCTACGGAAGATCGCCCAGACGGACTTTCGGCCTCGAACACGGTGGAGATCCAAGTGGGGGAACAAAACAATGCGCCCGTGGTGACGCCTGTGCCCAACAAAAGGGTGTCGGAACTCCTGGAAGTTTTGTGGCAAATCGCCGCGACCGATCCAGAGCAGGGAACATTGACCTATGCCTTCGATTCGACTCCTCCCCAAGGAGCGACGCTCAATGCTGCCACCGGGCTGTTCGCCTGGACGCCAACCGAGGGGCAAGGGCCAGGCGTATATGTGATTCGTATTCAAGTGACTGACGATGCGCCGGAACCGCTGGCTACCATTGTAACCTTCCAAATAACCGTCGATGAAGTGAATTCGGCGCCGGTGATTACGCCTGTCTCGTCGCAGACGATCGGCGTGAATCACGCATGGAGCCTGGCAATGCAGGCGTCCGATAGCGATACCCCGGTAAATACAATCACATGGTCGCTAGCAGCAGGAAGTCCTGCCGGCGCAACCATAGACGCTTCAACCGGTGTGGTTTCGTGGACGCCGCAGCAAAGTGATCTCGGTAATCACACCCTTTCCGTCGTGGCTACCGACAATGGAGTTCCTGCTCGGTCGACAACCAGGAACGTGGCTATCTTGGTAGACGTGAACGTCGCCCCCGATGTCACCATCGAAAACAACGTGGTGACGATCGACGAAGGGGCCATTGCGACGAACGCCGGTACGTTCAACGTCCCTAGCAACGATACTGTCACCATCTCCGCGAGTTTGGGCAGTATCGAGCAAGATAATGAAAACCAGACCTGGACCTGGTCATACAACGCACTCGATAGTCTTAATAGCCCGCAATCGATCACGATCACCGCGACCGATTCTACGGGCAATGCGTCATTTTCAACCTTTATATTGCATGTTAACAACGTCGCTCCGACGATTACCCCAGACGTCTCGTCCCCGACCTTCACGATTGGAGCGACGGCTATAGTTACCGGCACTTACAGCGATCCCGGTAATGACACTGTCACGCTTTCGGCGGCGGTCGGAGTTGTGGTTAACAACTTGGACGGCACGTGGACTTGGTCCCTTGCCGATGCTCAGCCTAGCGATAGTCAAACGGTGACGATCACCGCCGATGACAATGAGGGAGGCGTAACCCAGACGACCTTCTCGCTGACCATTCTACCGCAAGCGGAAGTGCGCCTAACGATCGGCAGATCTGCCGCGGTGACCGATGCTTCAGGCGAATCGGTTCAGCTGCCGGATGACCTTGCGTCGATCCACGAATGGAGTACCTTTACGGTCAATGTCTGGATCTTGCGCGATCAGCAAAATATTGACAACTTGACCAGCATTACGCTGAGCCTGAACTACAACAGCGACTGGTTCCGGCTTGATAGCTCGACACCCAGCAGCGGCGTCGGCCAGTTGAACGTCAGCAATACCGGGAACTCACTGGAAGTTAACGCCAACCAACTTATCGGCGGCGATGTCGGACAAGACGGCTACTTCCTGGTCGGAAGCTTCCGTTTCAAACCGGCTCTTGATAATGTTGTCCCGAATGATATCAACGGCGCCTATGTTGTGCCGATCACCGATCTGCAGTTCAGTGTGACCGACGTCCAGTTGTCGCTCGACAATTCTGGAGCTATTCCCGGTCATCAGATCGGAGCTCCGGCGACTCAATTAGAAGTTGTGCCGTATGACGTCAATGACGATGGTGCGATCACATTAGTCGACCTCTCCTACTTGGTCCGCAGCATCGGGAATCAAGTCACCAGCTTCCCTGCGGCTTACAAGTATGATTTCGATCGAAACGGAGTCGTTTCGCTGATCGATCTGACTTATTTGATTCGCAACCTGGGCGCCAACTCTAACGACGCCGGTCATCTTCGTTTGCCTAGCAGCTACTATGTAGTGCAATCGCCTTCAGCGCCGCTTGAGAACGAATCGATTGTTGCCAATCCAAGTTCTCTGCCAGCGATAATTACTACCGACTTGGTGGAGGCAGAAGCGGTTGATCTCAGTGACGAAACTGCCAACATCGATGCAGCGTTCGGAAATCTCGGCACAATTAATGACGCCTGGGAATTTCCGGCCGACGAGCATGAGTTTCCCAAATCATCACTTCACTTCGCTCACAACGATTGGCGGCCGCATTTTCTGCCTGACTGGGCATTACTGGAATCAGTGATCAGTGATTGCGTCATTGACAAGGCAGTCGATTTATTGGAAGACCTAGAAGCGGATCTTCAGCAGTATGAGGAGTTTCAGAGGGGGCAAAAGAATCGTTCTCAGAACCTCTAGCAGGCTTCCTATCTCCTACATCGGTGACTGTTCCAGAGAGAAAAGGGATCTCTCGGGTAAGCTTATCGATTTACGCGCGGTATCCCCTCCGAGGATTGTTAAAAAAAGAATTTGGGGAGCTTCAATCGGTCGAATCTGAGAAGTATTTGCTTCGCTGGCTCACTTGATTGAATCAGATTCACCGCTGACCAGATCATCGCGATCGATGGCAAAAACGGGATTTTCTGGTACGGTGAATCCGTAAACGAGAGCTACCCGGAATTGGCTGGTTCGACTCCAAGCAAAGCTTAGTAGTCGGTCTTAGCCTTGATCAAGCCGAAGAAATCGACCTTAACCCGTGGTCCGAACTGGGGTCCACTTCAGAGCGTAAGCTAGGCAAGCAGAATTCATCGCCGGATTTTAAGCCACGAGATTGCTTTGATCGGACCACGGCTGCGCAGCTGGCCTGGGCGGCAGTTTTTGATTTCGCGAGAAATCATTTCGCTTTCCTGGTAACGATCGGGTATCATCAACGGCGTTGATAGAAACGTCGCAGTCCCGCCTTCTTCGCTCCTGCCGCGCAATGCTATGAGACTTTTCCTTACCGCGATTGTGTTTCACCTCTTGGTCTTTTCTGCGATGGCGGAAGAAGGTGACTACACCCAACAGATCCAGCCGCTGCTGGCCACCAAATGTTCTGCTTGTCATGGGGCGCTGAAGCAGGAGTCGGATTTACGACTCGATGCTGGGCAGTTGATTCATGCAGGTGGAGCGAGTGGCGCGGTCATTGACTTAAAGAAGCCGGCCGAGAGTTTGCTGCTAGAGCGCATTCAATCGCACGATGTCGATCTGCGAATGCCGCCTGAGGGATTGGGAGAACCGCTGACCGCCGAACAAGTAACACTGCTAAAAACTTGGATCGAAGCGGGGGCGCCTTTCCCGGAATCGGAAGAAATTCCGCCTGACCCACAGCAGCATTGGGCCTACCAAGCACCGCTGAAAGCCGACGTTCCGCAAATCAAGAATGAACTGGGCGAAGTCCATCCGATTGATGGATTTCTGCTTGCCAAGCTGCAAGCTCATCCGTTGCCTGCCGCTCCCATGGCTAGTCCCGCGACTTTGGTGCGCAGGGCTTATCTGGATCTGATTGGGTTGCCTCCCACGGTGGAACAACAGAAAGCATTTCTGAAGGATCCGACCGAGAGCGCCTGGAGTCAGTTGGTCGATCAACTGCTCGAAGATCCCGCCTATGGTGAGCGGTGGGGACGCAGTTGGATGGATGTCTGGCGATACAGCGATTGGGATGGGTACAAGGACGAGCTGAGGGGAAGTCAGCGGCATATCTGGCGGTGGCGCGATTGGATCATCGAATCGGTTAATGCCGACAAGCCGTATGATCAGATGATTGAAGAAATGTTAGCTGCCGATGAGCTGGCGCCCACTGATAACGACACGTTGCGGGCAACCGGCTATTTGGCTCGCAATTTTCACAAAAGCAACCGGGATATCTGGCTGGATGCGACGGTGGAGCATACGGCCAAAGCGTTTCTGGGGATGACAATTGATTGTGCGCGTTGTCACGATCACAAATTTGATCCGATTGAGCAGCGCGAATATTATGCGATGCGGGCCATCTTTGAGCCGCATCAGGTTCGTACTGAACGGCTTCCCGGTGAGGCCGATCTGCTGAAGCAAGGCTTGGTTCGCGCGTACGATGCAAAGCCTGACGCACCCACCTATTTGTACGCGGCAGGCAACGAGAAGTTTCCGGACAAAGAGCATCCGGTCGAGCCAAATCTGCCGAAAGTGATCGAATTGACCTATGAGCCGCAGTCGATCGAATTGCCTCCCCTCGCCGCCTATCCCAGTCTGCGTGAATTCATTGAGCAAGAAGAGCGAGCAGCTGCCGCCGCCAAAGTGAAAGTCGCCGAACAGAAACTGGCCGAGATGGCGGAATCGGCCAATCCCGAACTGCTGCAACAATCAGTTGTCGCCGCCGCGGCAGAATATGAATCGCTGCAAGCGCGCTGGACCGCCGACCAAGCGAAGCACGGAAAAATGGCGCCAGAAGACCAACAGCAGCAACTCGCCAAGCTGGCCGCAGCCGCCGAACGCCAAGGCAAGTTCGAGCGAGCGCGACACACGGTGCTGCAAAAGCAACAGGCTTTGCAGCAGGCGAAATCGAGCGAGCCGGCCGATGACAAGCAAAAAGTCGCCGTTGACAAAGCTCAAAAAGAGCTAGACCAAGCGATCAAGCAGCGTGATGAAGCAGAGCAGTTGACTAAGGAGACTGAAGCCGTCAGCTACGCACCGATCGGCGCTGTTTATCCTGCCACTAGTACCGGGCGACGTTCGGCGCTGGCTCGATGGATTACTGATCGCCGCAATCCGCTTACCGCTCGCGTTGCGGTCAACCATGTTTGGATGCGGCACTTTGGCGAGCCGCTGGTCCCCAACGTGTACGATTTTGGTCTACGCTCTCCCCGGCCAGAACATGTTCAATTGCTCGACTGGTTAGCGGTTGATTTTATGGAACATGGTTGGAGCATGAAGCACTTGCATCGCTTGATCATGACCTCGGTCGCCTATCGTCGGACGTCGAGCGCGACAAGTGCAGAGTTCGCAATCAATCATCAGCAGGATCCCGACAATCTATTGCTCTGGCGGACAAACGTGCAGCGGCTGGATGCAGAGATCATTCGTGATAGCGTGCTGCACGTGACTGGCACTTTAGACCGCACGCTGGGTGGGCCTGATATTGATTATCATCAGGGGGAAGAGATTCCGCGGCGCAGTCTTTACTTTCGGCATGCTTATGAAAAGCAGATGGAGTTGCTGGTGACGTTTGATGCCGCGGCGCCCAACGATTGTTATCGTCGCTCTCCAAGCATTATTCCACAGCAGGCGCTGGCGCTATCTAACAGTTCGCTGCTGGTTGAACAATCGCGACGCTTGGCCGCCACGCTTAGTGCTGCGGCTCCGGCTGCCGAAAACTTTATTCCGGCGGCGTTTGCCGCGATTCTTTGCCGACCCTGTACCGCAGAGGAACTTGCCGCTTGTCAAGACTTTCTGACAAATCAGGCCAAGCAACTAAGCCATGCGGAAGATTTAACGCCGATTGTCAGCGCTGTGAAGGCAAGTCTGCCAGCGGCTGCTGATGCTGCCCAGCGTGCGCGCGAAAATCTCGTGCATGTGCTTTTCAATCACAACGATTTTGTGACGGTCCGATGAGCCATTTCACCCACCAAGCTGCGCGTCCCTTTGATTCGCTTACCCGTCGATCGTTTTTGACCGACATGGGACTGGGATTCGGCAGCATCGCCCTCTCGAGCATGCTTGCCAAAGAGGGGCTCGCTGAATCGCAACTGCAACAGATCGCGCCTCGCGCGAAGAGTGTGATCTGGCTCTTCATGATTGGAGGAGCCAGCCACTTAGAGACTTTCGATCCGAAGCCGGCGCTCAACAAATATGCAGGCAAATCGATCGAAGAAACTCCGCATGCGGCGGTGCTGAAGTCGCCGTTTCTGAAAAACGAACGGGTCGTCGCTTTTGATCCGAATAATGGATTCATCCGCAACGAGCTGTTTCCGATGCAGGTCGGTTTCAAGCCGCGCGGCGAGAGCGGATTAGAAATTAGCGATTGGCTGCCGCATGTGGGCGCTCAGGCCGATGATCTTTGTTTGATTCGCTCGATGTGGACCGAAGACAGCAATCACGGCGCTCAGTTGCAGTTTCATACCGGCCGGCATCGCATTGAGGGATTCTTTCCTTCGTTTGGCTCCTGGGTTAACTATGGCCTCGGCTCGATTAACGAAAACCTGCCGCAGTTTGTGGTCATGGGCACGCCGGTCGCTGACTGTTGCGGTGGGCGCGAGTGTCATCGAGCCAATTATCTTGGTCCTAGTTATGATGGCGTTCCGCTGGCGATCGACCCCAAGAATCCTCTCCCCTACGCCAAGCCGCCTGCTGGGATTTATCAGGAAGAACAAGCGGGACAGTTTGAGCTGCTCCGCAAATTGAATGGGCTCACCGCTGAAAATTTCCCCAATGATGAAGCGCTGGTAGCTCGCATTCGCTCTTATGAGCTTGCCTATCGGATGCAAACGGCTGTGCCTGAGGTGGTCGATTTTGCGGACGAAACGAAAGCGACCCGAGAGCTTTACGGAATCGATCAAGAACCCACCAAATCGTTTGGACAGCAAATGCTGGCAGCGCGCCGCTTGGTCGAACGGGGTGTTCGATTTGTGCAAGTCTATCACGGCAGCAACGGCGGAGCTGGACAGTGGGACAGCCACAAAGGACTGAAGGTCAACCACACGAAGCTCTGCAAGCAAATCGATCAGCCGCTGGGGGCGTTGCTGAAAGATTTGAAGCAGCGAGGTCTGCTCGACGAAACGCTGGTGGTCTGGGCTACCGAGTTTGGCCGCACGCCTGGCTCGCAAAGCAGTGATGGTCGCGATCATCATCCTTATGGATTTACCGTCGCGATGGCCGGCGGCGGCATCCAAGGAGGCATCGCCCATGGCGCGACTGATGAAGTCGGTTTTCATGCTGTCGAGAATCGGCATTATGTCACCGACATTCACGCGACCGTCTTGCATCAATTAGGGCTTGATCCGCGCGCGATGCAAGTGCCAGGCCGCAAGCGATTGGAAAAAGACTTTGGGCATGTGATTCAAGAAATCATGAGCTAGTCGTATCTGCTGGCGATTGAGCCCAGCGCATTTGCCAGGGCGGTTCAAAGACCAAATACGCCAACAACGAAATCGCGGTCGCAGCGATCTCGACTGGAATCGGAAATGTTTCCGCGAGCCATGGTTCTAGGAAGGTCGCATATCCGGCTGTTTGATGTAGTCCCCAGGTCACCACACCGGCCAACATGCTGGCGACCCCAGACCAGCGATTGCGTGGCGCAGTGTAGATGCCGAACATCAGCGGCACAAACAGCCCGACCAGCGTCATTGCATAAGCCGTTTCTAGTAATTCATACGCGGTTTGGCCCAAGTAGGCCATTACTAATGCACCCGAGGCGACGATCAGCGTGGCGATGCGGTTGAGCAACAGCATCTCGATTTTGGTCCAGCGGCCAAGTAGATTTTGTGCCAGGACACTGGAAGGGGCGATGATCGCGCTATCGATGGTCGACAGCACGGCCGACATCAGCGCCAGCACAAAAATGATCGCGACCGGCGGGCTCAAAAACGCAGCGGCCAGTGTCGGCAGTACGCTTGCCGTGGGGTCATGCGGTAACAGATTTGCGGCAAGGCCGAGTCCGACCGGAATGAGCCCAAACGTTAGATAGGCGCCTCCGGCGATAAAGCAGGCTCCTTGCGCGACGCGGGCACTTTTGGCGGCGAAGATTCGCTGCATCAGGTCTTGTCCCGGCAAGTTGCCAAACGTTGCGACCATCAAAACAGCGACCCACTCCCAGCGCGCCGCAGAACTGTGCTGCGGAATCCAATTCAAATGCTCAATAGGCGTTTCGGCCAGAATCTTCGTATAGCCGTGTAGCAGTTGCCCTTCGCCGATTTCCCACAGGACGACGACCGACATCACCATCAAGCCCAGCAGCACCAGCGAGATCTGCACGGCGTCGGTAAGCGTTACCGACCACATTCCGCCGGCGACGGTATAGCCGGTCCCAATAATCGCGACCGCCGCGATGCCGATCGAGAGGTCGAGCCCAAAGTACAGCTCCAACATCTTGGCCAGCGCTATATACTGCGCCGCAATCCAGCCGAAGTAGCTGGGGATCATGATCAGCGAAGCGACGATCTCGGCGGAGGGCCCGAATTTTTGTCGATATAAATCTGGCAGCGTCAGCAGCTTCATCCGCCAGATCGGTCCCGCGACAAACATGCCGGCAACCAGCAAACAAAAACCAGGTCCCAGTGGATCAAGCGCCGCAGCTTGCAAGCCTTCGGCGTTCACTTCATCGGCGGCGATCAGCAAAGTTCCGGCGCCAAACCAAGTCGCTAGCAACGTCATCCAGGCCAGCGACAACGGCAGCTTGCGACCGGCGACGATATAGTCTTCGCTCGTTTCGACCTTTCCCTGAGCGACGTAAGCCAAAGCGTACATCCCGATCACATAAATCGCGATGACTACGCCCAACGTCCATTTCAAACCGACGCTAATTTCCATCCGCTCGCGCTCCGGTCAAAAAGTAAATCATGCAAACGCGTTATCTTAGTCCGCTGAAGTGAATTCTGCCTAGCGTCAGAAGGGAAGTTGCGCTATTCGTGGGAAAGATGTAGGGTACTCGGCTAAGCTACGGATGAAGGACGTTAAAAACACGATAGGAACTTTGTCGAAAACGTCGACACTAGCCCGCAGCGCCAGCGAGGGAATTCGGTTGACCACTTCAAACCGCGTTGGTATCGCCAACCGAATTCCCTCGCTGGCGCTGCGGGCTAGTGTTCCATCTCACGGCAGTCCTCGGGCGCATGAATCTCATGATTTTACGCCGCCGAGAAAAAATTGCTTGCATTCTTTGTCGCGATAACGGACACTGCACTAGTGCACCAAGGCAATGCAGGAGATTGGTTCGGCGGATGATCATTGATCCCAAAAGTGCGACTCCCATCTATCGACAAATCGTCGAGCAAACGCGCGATGCGATTGATGCGGGGATATATCGCGCCGGCGAGGCGCTCCCTTCGTTGCGAGCGCTCGCCGTCGAAGTGCGGGTCAATCCCAATACGGTGCAGCGCGCCTATGAAGAATTAGAACGACTAGGCGTGATCGAAACGCGTCGCGGACTCGGTGTGTTTGTGCGTCCCCTCAAGGGGAAGGCAGCCAGGATCAAAACCGAGAAAGAGGTCGCGGCCGCGTTTCGCTTGGGAATCGAAGCGGCGATTCGGCATGAATTGCCGCCGGCTCGGATTCGAGAGTTGTTTGCGGAAGAAATGGATCAGTTTGTCACCAAGGTAAGGAATCGATCGTGATGTCCGCCAACACTAATACGATCCAGTTCAGCCATTTGACGAAAATGTTTGGACGTGAAGCCGCCGTCAATGATCTTACGTTGGCCGTCAAACAGGGGACGACGTTAGGACTGTTGGGGCCAAACGGCGCAGGGAAGAGCACCACCATTCGGATGCTAATGGGAATGCTGCGCCCCACCAGCGGCCAGGTCCGCGTCTTTGGGCGTGACATGCAGCATGATTCTAGTCTACTACGGCGAAGGATCGGCTTTGTGCCAGACAGCCCCACCGTTTACCGCTGGATGTCAGTGAAGCAGGTCATCCAGTTTTGTCGGCCGATGTACCCCAGTTGGAACGACGCGCATTGCGCGGATCTACTCGATCAATTTCGCTTGCCGCAAACAACGCGGGTAGGGCGGTTGTCTTTGGGGATGCGGGCCAAATTGGGACTGTTAATCGCGCTGTCTCCGCAGCCTGAGTTGTTGGTGCTGGATGAACCACTTTCGGGCCTCGACCCGATCGCTCGTGATGAGTTTGTCGAAGGCGTCCTGCAAGGGATCTGCGACGGTAAGCAAACAGTACTGATGTCGAGTCACCAATTGGACGAAGTTGCTCGCTTAGCGGATGAAGTAGTGATTATGAATCACGGAAGAATTGTGCTGCATAAGCCGCTGGAAGAACTGAATCAAAATGTCAAGCAAGTGCGGGCAGTACTGCAAGATGGTTGCTTACCAATCTGCATTCCGCCCGGCACGATTCATCAGACGGTCAAAGGGCGTGAATGGAAGATAACGTTGATGGGCGATTCAAGTGAAGTGATCGAACAGATCCGCGCGTCGAATCCTGTAGAGAGCATCGACCTGTTGGATGTCCGTCTGGACGAGCTATTTCGGGAGGTGATTCAAGGGGACGATTCACGCAACTCAGCACAGCGAGAGACCATCTCATGCTAAGCCAACTGTTTTGGAAAGATGTACGAATTTGCCGAATCGCGATTGTCGCCAGCATCGCGATGATCATCGGCGCCTATCTGGTGGGGTATTTAACGGTCCCGGAAGATGTTTGGCCCGAAGAGCCGCGGATCTTGTGGTCTTTAAGACTGTTAGTGGGCGGAAGTGTGGCGGTCTCCGCTGTGCAAATAGCGCTGGCTATCGCCGCCGGATCGCTGATCTCAACCGAAAGAACGGAAGGAACCGCCGATTTTTTAGGGGCGCTCCCACTTTCTAAGTTCCAGATTCTAGGGAGCAAGCTGCTCGTGCTTGTGCTCTTGGGCGTTGTGACAGCGATTTTCTCTTGGGGAGGAATCTGGCTTTCTCCCCTCATTGCCGTGGTGCCGCCCCGTGCTCAAGTCGGCTTCGATCTGGGGCCGATGATCGCTTTCGGAGCAGCCGCGATCGGAACCGGTTGGTGTACATCGGCGCTGCTACGCAGCTCTGGATGGTCGGTCGGGCTTGCGCTCGCACTGCCGTTGATCATGTTCCTGTCATTAGCGTTGTTCAATGATCGATTTCAAGTTCTTGGTAACGCAGAATTTCAAGTCGCCTTCTACGCGCTCAGTTGGTCAATGGGCATTGGACTATTTATCGTCGGCACCGTTTGTTTTTTGCGTCGGGTGGAGTTTTAGGCCGTTCCTTGCCTACGGCCAAGCTGAAGTTAGGGGAACGGTCGAACCAACATTCATCGCCATCCCTGCTTACTTCTGAGACGATTGGCTTTTTATCTGCCGCAACAACCGAGACATCGCGCGTCCCCGATGCCCGATCAGCTGCGTTGCGGCCGGGCTTAGCTCGGCAAGTCGGCGACGGTATTCCACAATCTCCAGTAGCGCGTCATAGCCGATACCATATGCGCCGCGAGCGTCCTCGCAGATCCGGCCGTGACATTGCCCGGTCGCTTCAAAGCGGATCTTGCCCGTGGGGTCGGCGATCGCCAGGTGACAGACGAAGCGAGCGGTACGCTTTTTCAGCGGAACATCTCGCAGCGCATGCAACAGCTTTGCGCGGTTGTCTGGGGCTGTCGCTTGATCGCCGGCGTAGCGAGCCGATCGGACGCCGGGTTCGCCGCCGAGGGCTGCGACTTCTAAGCCGGTGTCATCGGCCAAGACCCATTGTCCTAGCTGTTGCGCGTAGCCGGTTGCCTTCTTCAGCGCGTTGTCACGCAAGGTAGCGCCATCTTCGACGACCGGCGTGACGTGCGGAAAATCGCGCAGCGACGTGAGCGGCACGCCCAGCGGCGCCAGCGCTCGCGTTAGCTCTTGGACTTTGTGGGCGTTGCCGGTCGCTAAGGTCAGAGCAGGGAAGGGGAGCTTCATCGAGGATTACAGAATCGCGAGCGGATTGCGGCGTTCTTCTAACGTGCCGCGGGTCACGCCGACGCGGTTGAGCGCTTTCAGCTCGGTCCAAACTTCTTTGCCGCTGATCTGCCCAGTCAGCAGCGATGAATAGAGATCAAGCGTGTTGTAAACCTGCGACTTGTTCGCTTCGTCCAGCAGTTCGACACGGAAGTAACGGATCCCTAGGTCGATCAGCGCGGCGACTGCTTCGGCGCCGCTTTGCGGAGCCGCGTTGTAGAGCGTGTTACGACAGCCGACATCTGCGGTCAGCAAATGTTCGCTGCCGACTCGATCGCGTAGGCGGACGACATGATCGTCGCACGGCCGGCCGCAGTTGGTCTTGTTGGTGCCTGGCGAAAGAACGGCGCAGAAGACGCAATGCTCCATGTGGAACATCGGCATGTGCTGGTGAATTACAACTTCCAGCAACTGCGAGGGCGAGCGTCGCGCCAACTCAAACAACTGCTCACGGTTCAAGTCGTACGAAGCGGTGATGCGTTCGGCGCCTTGTTGTCGCAAGAAATCGACGGTCAACTCGTTGGCTGCGTTCAACGCAAAGTCAGCAACGCAGGCGATTTGCCGATCGCGGTAGTAGCGGAGTCCGGATAAGTTGCGAACCAAGATCCCGTCGGCCGCTTGCTTTTCGAGCGCCTTGAAAACTCCGATTTCGCCCGGCTTTTGAATGCGCGGAGTGGCCAGAAAAATCTCGGCGCCAGAAGCGTGTGCGATGTCGACCGCTTGGCGATACTCGCGGATATCGGCAAACTCGGTGTAAAGCCGCTTGATGCCGATCTCGCTAGCCCAAGTCAATTGATCCAGCGTGCGACAAAGCAGGTGCAGATGTGGCGTCTGTTCGGTCGGAATCGACGCGGGGATATCGGCGCGTAGTCGCGGCAACACCGGTTGCGGATCGACGGCATGCGCACGAATTGCAGCTTCGCGGCGTGCGGCTGAAAGCTGCTCGACCATTTGTTTACGCAGCGCCCCCAACACGCTGAGCGGCGCCATCGGCGTGCCGCTGATCTCGGCGGTCAGTTGCGTCAGACGGAAGCCGGTCTCCCCCAACCGCGAGAACTGCTCCTGCAGGCTCTCAGCCGTCAGCGGATGTTTGCGGGCTGCTTCTAGGGGTTGTTCGGTTTGCAGTTGTAGCTGCGGCAAGCCAGCGACGGTCGCGGTCAGTTGCAGCGGCTGGTCGATCGCCGCGGCGACGTGCAGTTGCAGATCAACTTCGCGTGGTGTGATTTCGCCGTCGAACGATTTGCGAAGGCGGCGATTGAGTTCGGGATCGTCGCTCTTCCAGATCTTTTGGCCGGGGGAAATTTGCGAAAGATCGACCGAATCGCGCATCAGCGCCATTTCGACCACGCCGTGCGAGACTTCTCCTTCAAGCCGATTTTGGCCGCGATAGAGTGCGAAGATGCGGCCCCCTTGTTCGTCGCCGGTGCTGCGATCGCCATCAAAGACGACGCCGTCGCCTGCTTTTAACGCACGCCGCAGCGCGACGCGGACGCGTTGACCTTGCACTTTTTGCACTTCGCCAACCAGCACGCCGCGCTTGGCCGAGCTCACTGCCGGGACCAGCATTTTGTGATCGCAACCTTGCAGCCAACCGACCGAGAACCCTCGTGAGAACGACAGCTCCATCTCTTCAACATCGCGCGGCGTGAACTCGATGGGGCGTCCTGCGACGGCGGCGTCGATTGCGCTGCGATAGTGCCGCGTTATGTTGGCGACATATTCAGGCGTTTTTAAGCGTCCTTCGATCTTCAGTGAAACGACGCCGGCGGCGATCAGCTCTGGGGTGATCTCAAACGCGGCCAAGTCTTGCGGGCTCAGCAGATATTTTTGATCCCCTAGGTCGACATCGTCGCCGTCGCAGATCAACTCGTACGGCAAACGACAGGCTTGGGCGCATTGACCACGATTGGCGCTGCGTCCGCCGAGAGATTCGCTGGTCAGGCATTGCCCGCTGTAGGCGACGCATAAGGCGCCGTGGACAAACGCTTCGAGCGGCATCGCGGTTTCGGCATGGATCGCGGTGATCTCTTCGAGTGATAGTTCGCGGGCCAAGACGACGCGCTCGACTCCCATTTCGGCCGCCAGGGCGATGCACTCGCTGCTGGTCATGGTCATTTGGGTCGATGCGTGGATCGGCAAGGTGGGCGCAAGCTGGCGGATCAGGCCGACTAGGCCAAGATCTTGCACCAACAGGGCGTCAACACCGGCGGCGGCGATTTGGCGAATCAGCAACTCGACCGCTTCTAGCTCTGGTGAAAAAGCGAGCGTATTGAGGGTGACGTAGCCGCGGACTCCGTGCCAATGCAGAAACGACATCAGCGGCGCTAGGTCTTCGACCCCAAAGTTATCGGCCCGCGCGCGTGCGTTAAAACCGCTGGTGAGCCCAAAATAGATCGCATCGGCCCCGTTGGCGACGGCCGCTTTGGCGCAGTCCCAATTGCCGGCAGGCGCCAGAAGTTCAGGAGCAGCACGGTTTTCTGACATAGAGAGAGCGATCGCTAGAGGGTGGCCGAAACTCCCATTCTAGCAATCGCGGGGCTTGTTTGTCAGACGATTTGTTGCGGGTAGTACCGAAGGTTGCTTTACTTGGTCAACTCGACGGTCAGCGTATTCTGACCCGGTTTTACGTCTACACTTGGTTCTTTGGGTTTCAGATTATCGTAGCCCGAGGAAGGGAGCGGATCGCCCGGTCTGAGGTTCTCTGGAATTTTCACCGTCGGAGGGGAGTAGGAAATGGTTCCCTGGCCCAGCACGACTCCTTCCCCTTCTTTGGCGGTGATCATTTTAAATGTGCCGTCTGCTTGAACGGCTCCAGAGGCTGGTTTACCGCCTGACGAGGGAATAAACGTGATTGTCCCTCCGGTGACCGGTTTGCCGCCGGTAGCGACGGTTCCCGAGACTGGAGCGAGAGTTGGACCGCTCTGGCCGCAACCAACCAGCCAACCCAGGCAAGGCAAAAGCAATGCAAGTAATAGTCGTTGTCTCATGTTTGTCATTTCAAATCTCGCCGTGTAGCGCACGCAGGGATGAAAGAAAGAAACAGGCTCTCCGCGAAGAGTCACGCGGAGAGCCATGCGATTGAGGTAGATCAGAGACTACGGAAGCTCGACCGGTAGGCCGTCGTTGCGGCTGCCGATCGCACGATAGACCGTCAAGTTGACCGTCTCCGGTACAAAGTGAACCGAACCATCGCAAAACAGGAACTGTGCTCCGCCTGGATGCTGGCTACCAAAGCTTTGATCCGATTCGTCGGTATTGTCGTTCCGGTTGATGTAAAAGTTCGAGTCCATAATTCGTAGGCAGGCCGCGATGCTGCGACCATTGCAGCCGCCGCCGTTGCCGCCAGACCAGATGGGGAACCGGCTCTCGTTGGTAGCTTGAACCGTGACATGGAAGCTCGCTGTCACTTCGCCGATCGCAGCGGTGTTGCTTGATCCATCCGTAATCGTGGCGAAGTTGGTCATATAAGTCTCGTTGTTCTGGTTATCGAACAAAAAGACCCCGTTTTGCCTAGAGCCCGAAAAAGCAGCGCAGCCATATTGGGCAGTACCGTCATGGTTGACGCCATCTTTCATTTCCCAGCCCATGTTGCCGACATAGTTGCTCTTGCCGTTGCCTTCGTCATCTTGCCGCGGCAGGATGTCGGACGGGCAGATAAAAGCATCCAAAGCAGATAGTCGCAGGTTCGCGCTCCAGGCACTGTTGCGGTTCTGCGACCAGGCTCCGCAAGTATCAATGTTGACCGGGTCTGTACAAGGCGACGTCAGCTTGTGACGACCTGGGCGAGTCATCAGAACTGCTTTCTCGCCGCTACCTCCGGTGTAGTTGGTGATCAGGTTGTAGATATTTGTTTGTTCTAGCTGCGGCAGTATGTGAAAGCCCCATCCAAACGAGTCATTGTCGTCGTCGGTCTGACCATTGGGGAAATAGTTGTAGGTGTCGTGCCAGGTGTGCATCGCCAGGCCCAGTTGTTTCATGTTGTTACTGCAGGACATGCGACGAGCTGCTTCCCGCGCTTGTTGCACCGCAGGCAATAGCAGCGCGATGAGCACGCCGATGATCGCAATGACCACTAGCAGTTCAACCAGGGTAAAACCGGGCTTTCGGCCCTTTTTTGATAACAGGATTTGCATGAAGTGGTTTCCTTGTATCGAGTGAATAACAAAAAAGATGAGATCTGATGGGCCGAAATAAAATTCAAAGCACGTACTTCGAGGGGGGCAATTAACTCCCGCAGGCAAATTTCCGCGGAGTAATGAATGGAGAAGAACGTTGCCTTGAGCTAGATTTGCGGCTGCATATTGGCTGTAAAATGGATAGCAAAAAAACGTCTGTCTTATGGGAATTTATAACTAGAGCCAAGCCGGCCTGTCTAGACATAATTTGGATGCGCTAAGTCATTGCAGGAGTGGGACTTTTGTTCGCCTGCGAATTAACCGGCAGCTTTGAGAGAACAAAGCAGAGGTCAATCTGTAGAAATATGACACAGTCGCGATAAGAAACTCAAATAAGCAACTGCTTATTCCGAAATCTGAGGCCGAAATGCGCAGGATGGCCCATGAATACATCGAATGAGGGGGACTTGAATTGAGCCCTTGCCTCCATCGCGACGGGACAAGAATTTGTCAAAAAAAATGCAGATCTCTCACCGATCACGGCGCTGCTGGCGAACTCGATTGGCGATTTGTTTCGTGACCAGCGGCAGTAGGCCCAGTAGGGTAAACGCGAGCAGCGTGGGCCATTGGACGATTGCTCCCAGGCCGTCGGTTTGAATGGTCTGCATTGACGGCAAACTGGCTCCTGCCGATACGTAGACCACGGTGCCGGCTAACATGCCGAGTTGGCTGACCCACCAAAAAGTACGAAGTCGAATCGGGGTCAGCCCCATCAGCAGATTGACCAAAAAAAAGGGGATAACCGGGATCAAACGGAGCGTAAACAGATAGTAGGCGCCTTCGGCCGTGATCGAAGCGTTGAGCTTTTCTAAACGCTGTTGATAGTGGCGCTGAATTGTTTCACGAAACAGATAGCGGCTCAGCGAAAAAGCGATCGTCGCGCCGAGGGTCGAAGCGAAACTGACCAACAGCACGCCGGCAACCGGTCCGAAGAGCCAGCCGTAAAAAATCGTCAATAGCGCCGCGCCGGGAAGCGAGAGCCCGGTGATGACCACATAGATTAGAAAGCCGCCGACGTAGGAGAGCGCCGCGTGCTGTTGTTGATACGCGCGCAGCGATTCTTCTTGCGCGACCAGCGTTTCGATCGAGAGTTGCCGGCCCACCGCCAAATAAACGCCGACAATAGTGACCAACACCAGCAGACCGATCCCCCATTTCCACCATTTCGCGGAACGAGCAACGCTGTGGTCGTCAAGGGTCTCGGTCATGGTGGTTTCGGCCAGCTTATTCAAATCGACGCAAGCAAGACCAGCTTGCTTGAGGATCTCTACAGGGCTGAAGATTGGTCCGACTTGCAGATCTACCAGAGATACGTCGTCGTTTCTTCGATATCGTCCCCGCCGTTTGGTTCCAATTTTTGATTGGGGCCAGCGCTGCGGATGGTGAGCACGATCTTGGAGTGCATGCCTACATCATTTTTCGCATCGGCATGGCGGATATCGAGTTCATATTCGGTTTCCCAAGCGTCCAATGGATCCGGATGAAGACCGGTTACCAGTTTGTTGGCCAGCAGTGGACAATCACGAAGCCGTGAAACTCCGCAGGCTCCGCCGGACTAGCGAGGCGTGTTAGTAGGTCCTTCATTTCATGTTGGGTCGCCTGGATTCGATTGAGTTGAAGTCGCTGCGAATATTCACGATATCCGGCCAGGCCAAAGATGGTCGCGACGCAAACCCAACCAACCAAGAGAAACCAACGCATGAGGGACATAAAAACAGGCGCAATTTGAAGTGCGAATTTCGTCGGAGACCAATAGTCAGGCGGCCCCCTTTGTGGGGGCTACCCTCAGTCAATGCGCCGTTTGCGCAGCCGACCTCGCTAAGTCCGAATTGGAGCAAATTTCTCGCAATAGACTGAGTTTTTATTTTTTCCTCTTGGCCTGCACTTTCTTGGCTTCCACTTTGTTTACTGCTTGTCTGGCGCGGGTCAGACGCGCTTGCTGCAGCGGCGTCCAGGCTTCTAGGTAATCGATCGAGCGGATCGCCATGGTGGTCTCGATCATGACCTCGGCTGGCCCTTCATTGGCCCAATCTGCCCGAAATTCCCGTAGTTTTGCGAGAAATTTGACCAGCCGATCCTCCATCTTTTTGATGTCGTCGACGGTCTGATATTCCATTCCCATGATTGTTCTCCGCAGGATTTGAAAGTTTCTAGTGATCCATCTTATTGCCACAGAATAGCTTACGTCAACTATCCATAAGTATTTATTACTTTTCGGCACTTCGCGGCAAATTAAGCCTTGCTAAAGTCTAAGACTTTCCTTAGAATAGCGTAAGACATTGGGAGTGAGAGGAAACGCCGGATCGAGGCTTTTCGGCCGGGTGATTCCTGCTCACTGACACAGTCTGGAATCCCTGAGACTTGGTCCCGTTGATTCCAGATCCATTCATTCGCATCGGCAACAGAGGGGTCTTGGATGCTTACTATTCCTCCAGCTGCGACGCCTACGCCGCTTAGCTATTACCGAATCCGTTCGATCCAGGACAAAGTCGACGGCGTTTACTACTGGCTGAAAGCGGCTGCAAAGCCAGAGCAGCAGACTTTGTTGGCCGATGTCCAGGTTGCACGAACTTTGCTGAGCGATTTGCCGGTGTTGCTGGACGCCGAACGGAGCGAAATCGATCGCCGCTGGCGCTCGGCGGTTCAATCCATCGTTCCGGTACGCAGCACGACGTGCGAATCTCCTTCGCAATCACTGTCGGCGCCGCTTGCACCCATTGGCTGGCGCGACATCAACGAAGACCACCCCACGCAACATCATTTCGAGAGTCATGAGACCGGCGTCGGCTGTTACGAGTTTGATGCGCAGTTCCATTTCGACCGCAATCCCCCAGCAGATCAATTGCGTGGAGTGACGATTACGTCGCCACTTTGTTTGGAGCAGGAAGAACTAATCCCCGTAACTCGCGCCGCCGAGCTGCGGTTGTTAGCTGCGGAAGCCGAAACCTGGTGGGAGCGACAGCAATGAGCCGTGAAGAAGCGAGCCCTCCCCAGAAGCCGCGCCGCGCAAAACCCAACCAACCAACGGTTTGCCCGACGCTGCATCAAGTGGTCGCCGAGTGCGCAAACGAACAGCAGCAGCAAAAGTTGTACGCCGAGTTAAAAGCGAAAGGATACCGATGCCGGTTATTGAATCTCTAGTCTCGTGCCGTGTGCCGGATTCGTTCCGCGTGCAAATGGTGAGCGGCATGTTTGACGTTTCGCTGGATGAAAAGCTGACCGATCGGTTTTCGATCGAGATCCCCACAGACAACGATTGGCGCGTCGGCATGATCGTCGGGCCTTCCGGTTCGGGCAAGTCAACCATCGCCGCCAAAGCGTTTGGCTCGCAGGTTTATCGCGGCTTTCGTTGGCCTGCTCGTCAAGCGATTGTTGACGCATTTCCCCAGGATTTAGAAACGCGTGACATTTTGCGGACGTTGATTTCGGTAGGGCTCAGTTCGCCGCCCGCTTGGTGCAAGCCGTATCGGGTCTTGTCGACCGGCGAGCAATTTCGCGCCGACCTGGCGATGTCGCTGGTTTCGTCCGATCCGCTGATTGCATTTGACGAGTACACCAGCGTGGTTGATCGCTGCACGGCGCAGATGGGCTCGGCGGCGCTGCGCAAGTCAGTCGACGCCGGCCACATTGACAAACAGTTTGTTGCAATCACGTGTCACACCGACGTCATCGATTGGCTGCAACCCGATTGGGTCGCCGATATGGCGAGCGGCCAGCTCACGCGGAGGCGTCTTCGGCGACCGCAACTCGATTTACAAATCCGCGCCGGCAACCTCAACGATTGGCCCCTGTTTGCGAAGCATCACTATTTAGACCCGCGGCTAAATCCGGCCGCGCGTTGTTTTGTGGCGACGCTTGACCAGCAACCGGTCGCGTTTGCTGCGGTGCTAAATCATTTTCGCAAAGCTGCGTTTCGGTTTACCCGCTTGGTGACGTTGCCCAGTTTTCAAGGGCTCGGCGTCGGCGGCGGTTTGTTAGACGGGGTCGCCGCCTATCTGGTCGAACACGAACAGGCCGAGATGGTCTCGATCAGCGGCAGTCACCCAGCGGTGATTCACCATTGCAACGCCTCGTCGCGGTGGGAGTTTCGTGAATTGAAAAAAACAGGTCGGCGGGCCAGCGGTTTTTTCCGTACGCATCCCGACTGGAAAGTGTCGCTCGGCCGAGCCGTCGCATCGTTCCGGTACCAACCGTAGGGTCAGGGGAAATCGGCCGCCAACCAGAATGACAAGGATGTGCAATCTAAGTGGATTGCCACCGTAACTTGTACGACGAATCTAAACCGGATTCCCTCGCATGCACAGCCAGCGAGTGTCTCCCCAAAAATACCCACTTCCCCTTAGGAGATTTTCAGCATGCCCCGAATTACGACTGCTCAAGCGTCGCAGGTGGCGCGGCAAATTGAATTGCAATTGGCGCAAGGGAATTTTGCGGCCGCAGATACGATCCTCGCTCGTTGCATCTCTGAGGTGAGAGCGCAGCGACGCAAGCTGTGTGACGAATACGCGTCACCGTGCCAAGTTCCGTTGGCCCGGTTGTCATTGGAGCCGCAGATCTTGCACGCGTTGGAGTATTGCGAGGTCATCACCGTCGGCGATCTGCAAGGGGTCAGCTACGAGCAGTTGCTCTGCGTTCCCAACGTCGGATTGGCGCGCGCCAATGAGGTGCGCGACAGCGTACGGCAATTAGTCCGCGACTTCAAAACACGCAGTTTTGAGCAAGCACTGTAGAGGTATCGAACTTAGTTTTTACGGGAGGTGCAAGCGGCGGTAGTCGCTTACTCACCGGTCGGGCCAACGCGACTGATCATCGCCGAGTCGCCCAATACGACGCTGCCCGATTGGGAGGGTAAGCGGCAAGCAGTCTGTTGAAACATGCCATCGCGGCACGTTTCAACTTCGCCAGGCTTAGAGCGAAGCTCTTCGCGGCTCACTAAAAATCGACTTGCGTCGCAATTTAGGCGTCTCAGCCATGAGACGTAACAGCCGAGAGGAGAAAGCCAACAGACTGCTGTTCGCCGTTTGCGCCTCCCATTTTTTAGGTATCGGAGCAACGTTTGATGGTCACGACATTCACTGACAAGCTGTCTGAACTACTCGCGGACGCCCAGGCCAAGCTGCGACAAGGCTTTACCTGGGATGCGTTCAGCGAAGCATTTCTCACGTTCATCCATTCGGCGATGTTCGCCGCGAAGGATGAGCTGCTGAATCCTGGTCCTGAAAAGAAAGCGGCCGTGCTCGAGTGGGTCGGCGCCTTCTGGGATTTTGTGATCGCCAAAGTTCCCCTGCCAACCTGGTTGTTTTGGGTGAAGCTGCCGTACATCAGCGCGGCGATTCGCGGCATCATCCTGACAATCGCCGCCGGCATGATCGAATCCCTGTACACCCAAAATCTGGAGCAACTCCGTGCTTAACTTTTTCCTTATCGCGGCCCTCGCGTTTGGCGTCATCGGCATAGTTTTGTTGGTCTGGTCCCCAGCGCTGACCGCGCCGGCCAGCAGCAACACGCTAACATCCGCATCGTCCTCCAGATCAGCGCCGCTAAAGCTAATCCCCAAAAATCCGCAACCTCACGAAATGCCCAAGCAGCCAGATCCGGTCGACGCGTTTCGTGCCTGGTTCACGATCGTGCGGCCGGTATTAGTCGCCAGTCAGGCATCGCCGGACGAAATCCGTCAGGCCGGGCTCGACCTTGTGAAACACCTAATCATGGAGGCGCCGACCAATGAAGCCTAACGTTTGCTTTTTGCTGATGAGCATGATGTTGGCCGCAGCCGGGCTATCGCAGCTCGATCTGTGGCCGACGATTACGCCGCCGCCAGAGAACCCTGGCGCACCAGATTTACTTAGCGCATTTCGCGAGAGTGAAGATCGTGGCGCCGCAAGCCAAGATGCTCGCCGCTTTGCAGAACTTTGCAGTGCATTGGCCGATGTGATGGAGTACGACAGCGCACGCGTAGAACCGCAGCTACGAAGCGGCGTGCAGCTAGAAAACTTGCGCATGATCGCTCGCGATACACAATTGAGCGGGGCCAGTTATGCGGCCAAATATCCGCGGCTCGGCGGCGAGATCAAAGTCTATCTCGATCAGCAACTAGGCGTTGACGGAGGAGTGCTCAGCGACGATCGACGTCGTCAATGGATCGCCGCCTATCGCCAACTAGCAAGCTCGGCCAACTACGCCGCCGATTACCTAGCCTGGAAATCATAACCAACATCACTCAATTCAAGATATCACACTAGCCCGCAGCGCCAGCGAGGGAAACCGGCCCCCAATCCAAACGACAAGGACGCGTAATTTGAACCGATTCAAATAACAACTTGTTCGACAAATCCAAATCGATTCCCTCGCTTGCGCTGCGGGCTAGTCTCCCAGCCGCAACCGTAGGGTCCGCTGTGCGGACCAAGCAGCCTAACCAACGTCACTCAATTCAAGATATCACACTAGCCCGCAGCGCAAGCGAGGGAAATCGGCCGCCACTGCAAACGACAAGGATGCGTAATTTGAACCGATCCAAATAACAACTTGTTCGACAAATCCGAATCGATTCCCTCGCTTGCGCTGCGGGCTAGTATCCCAGCCGAAACCGTAGGGTCCGCTATGCGGACCAAGCAGCATAACCACCGTCACCCAATTCAAGATATCACACTAGCCCGCAGCGCCAGCGAGGGAAACCGGCCCCCACTGCAAACGACAAGGACGCGTAATTTGAACCGATCCAAATAACAACTTGTTCGAGAAATCCGAATCGATTCCCTCGCTTGCGCTGCGGGCTAGTCTCCCAGCCGTAACCGTAGCAACCGTAGGGTCCGCTATGCGGACCAAGCAGCATAACCAACGTCACTCAATTCAAGATATCACACTAGCCCGCAGCGCCAGCGAGGGAAACCGGCCGCCACTGCAAACGACAAGGATGCGTAATTTGAACCGATCCAAATAACAACTTGTTCGACAAATCCGAATCGATTCCCTCGCTTGCGCTGCGGGCTAGTATCCCAGCCGAAACCGTAGTGCGGACCAAGCAGCATAACCAACGTCACCACCAGGCAAAGGAGTACAAATCCACGCATGTCAAACGTTCAAAAAGATCGAACTTCCTATCCGAAAGATACCTTAGCTGCGATTCTGGCCCTGCTGATAGTCGGAACGATCGTCGGGCTCGCTTACTTCTCTAGCGATGAGCCCCGACGAACCGTTACTGATACCGACGCCAGCGGCGCAGAGATCCGACAGGCAAAGCCTTCGGCCGATGTCTTGCCCGATCAGCATCAACCGGCGGCCGCGTTGTTTGGTTACAAACCGCAACCGGCTGCAACGCGACAGTTTTTGCGGACGTTGCCGCAAGCCAACTTCCGCGATGCGGCGCCGCAATTGTTCGCCGCGCGAGGACCCCCGCAAGATGCGCTGTTGTATCGGGCGCTCTACAAGGCGCATCGCGACAAGTATGGAACCGACTGGGTTGTTGGCAGGCAAGGGATTGGGGATTGCGTCTCCTTTGGTTGGGCCCATGCGTGCGACATTCACCTGGCGATCATGTATTGCCAGGGAGACAGCGCCGATTGGCGACCGGTCGCAACGGAGTCAATCTACGGCGGCTCGCGCGTCGAAGCTCGGGGAGTCAAGTCAGGCGGTTACTCCGACGGCAGTTACGGCGGCGCTGCGGCCAAGTGGGTGCGCGACTATGGCTTGATTTTTCGCGAGCCTTATCCGTCAGTCGACCTATCCAACTACTCGTCAAGTCGCGCCAAGGATTGGGGAAACTACGGCAACGGCGGTCGCGATGATCAAGGGAAGCTGGATACCGAAGCGAAAAAAAGCCCGGTCCGCACCGTCGCGCTGGTCAAAAGCTTTGACGAAGCGGCGGCCGCGATTCAAAGCGGCTATCCCGTGCCGGTTTGTTCAGGACAAGGCTTCAGCAGCCAACGCGATAAAGATGGATTTTGCAATCCCTCAGGAAGCTGGTCGCACTGCATGTGCTTTATCGGCGTCCGGCATGATCGCCGTGGGCTGCTTTGCTTGAACAGTTGGGGACCGAACTGGGTCAGCGGGCCCAAGTGGCCAGACGATCAGCCAGAGGGAAGCTTCTGGGTGGATGAAGCCACGGTCAACAAGATGCTGCGTCAGAACGATTCGTTCTCGGTCAGCGGATACGACGGATTTCCTTTTCGCCAATTGGATCACGCCGCTTGGGTGCATCGTATGCAGCCTGACGAGCCGATCTTTGCTCTCGCTTTATAAGGTGTTGTGATGAAAGTTCTCGTAGCTGGATTGTTTGCTTGTGCGTTACTGCTGGGCGGCTTGTTGCTGTTGGAAAAAGTGGATGACGTCGTCAACGGACCGGTACCGACCGACGCCCAAAATGACAGTTTGCGCAAGCGATTCACTCGCGCGATCGCCAATTGGATGATCGACAAAGGAATGCGCGACGGTCCGCCCCAAGATCCAGACCAACCGCCGACTGCAATGCTGATTTACCCCCAGCCCCCCAGCGAATATCTGCTGCATGACGGCGACAACATCAACCACGACCAAGGCTGGTAACCAGTAGGTCAGGCTTCCGCCTAGCGAAACCTACCGGACACCATTACCAAGTCGGGACACTAGCCCGCAGCGCCAGCGAGGGAATGCGGCCGCCAACCAACGCGATAGGGATGCGCAATCCAACCTGGATGAAATCGCATCCCGTTCGATAAATCCAAATTGATTCCCTCGCTTACGCTGCGGGCTAGTGTCCCAGCCGTAAGGTCCGCAATGCGGACCGAGCAGTACAACCAACGTCCACCCAATTATCGAGATCACACTAGCCCGCAGCGCCAGCGAGGGAATGCGGCCGCCAACAAACGCGACCGGGATGCGCAATCCAACCTGGATGAAATCGCAACCCGTTCGATAAATCCAAATCGATTTCCTCGCTTGCGCTGCGGGCTAGTGTCCCAGCCGTAAGGTCCGCAATGCGGACCGAGCGACACCACCAACGTCCACCCAATTATCGAGATCACACTAGCCCGCAGCGCCAGCGAGGGAATGCGGCCGCCAACCAACGCGACAGAGAAGCGCAATCCAACCTGGATGAAATCGCATCCCGTTCGATAAATCCAAATGGATTCCCTCGCTTGCGCTGCGGGCTAGTGTCCGAACGTAACACCAAATCGCGCGTTAGTAGGGTGCTCCGAATTATAGAAAGGAAACGAGAGAAGATGACAGATTTAATACAACGTCGATTGTCCTCAGGCCTAGGCCTGACCTGCGTGATGCTGATCCTGCTGACGCCTGCGTTCGTTTGTGGCGATCAACCAGCGCGGGCCAACGCGGCGGCCTGCTTGGCTTATGCGGCCGTCCTGCGTGAATCGCCGGTGTTGGTGACGCCGGTCAAGCCCATTCCACCAGGTGCGTCTGGCAATGAGCCGATCAGCTATCGCGCTGCGTACGCCGTGTACAAGTCTCAGCAACGACCGATGGTGGTGATGGTTACAGCAAGTTGGTGTCCTTATTGCCCAGCAATGCAGCGCCAATTGCTGCAGCTGAAGCTTGACGGCAAGTTGCGCGATGTCTCGTTGGTGATTGTGGATCACGATCAAGATCGCGTGATTGCTCGCAGCGTGATGGGGAAACGTAAGACGCTGCCTGCGTTGTCGGTCTATCAGTATGTCGAAGGCAAAGCACAGGAATCACAGCCCACGCAGGTTCGCGAAATCGCCGAAATCCTGCAACCGGTTCGGCAACCAACGAGAACACCACGCGAGTAAAACCAGGCGACCATCTGCTGTCGCTTGCCCTGCAGAAAACCTAGTCCATTCCGTTTCATCACGAAGGACCTATGACAGAAAAACATGCTTCCGACCAAGCCGCCAACAACTCGCGACGTGAAAAAATTATCGCCTCGCTGCAAGACGCTAGTTGCGAAGGTTGGCGGTTGGATGACGACCTGCGACGTCTCTGCGTAGAACAGGCTCGCGAGACGCTTCAACATCCAGACTCGAACAATCGCGACAAGCTTAGCGCCGCAGCCTTTGTGTTGAAACTCAACGATTCCAATCTAGATCGTACGCTGCTGGCGGTCGAGATGGTTTCGATCCTTGACGAACGGAAGGACCAACAACAACCGATCCGCGTAACGGTCAACAAAAAATTCTTTGGGAACGATGCTCATGAAACGACTCAATCTGCGGCACAAAACCTATCTGGCGAAACAAGCTAAAAATTGCGAAATCCAAGTTCCGCTTCCGCTACCGCATCAACTGCCGATCCTACTTGATCGGCATCGACACAAGCGAGTTATCTGCGGGCGACGATGGGGTAAGACCGGCGCCGGCTTGATTGCGGCGATCTTGGGACATGGAGATCCGACCGGCCCCGGACATTTGAAAGGGATGGTCGACGGCGGCAATTTGTACTGGGTCGCGCCAACATTCGCCCAATCGAAAAAAATCGAACGCGACATCATACAAGCGTTTGCTTTAAGCGGTTTGACCTATTTGAAAAGTGAAGGCCGGATCGAACATCCCAGCGGCGGCAGCATCACCATCAAGACCGCAGCAGCGCCGGTCAGTCTCCGCGGCGACGGGCTCGACGGAATCGTCGGCGATGAGTTCGCTTTTGTCCGGAAGGAAGTCTGGACTGACGCGCTGCGGCCGTCGTTATCGGATCGTCGTGGTTGGTCGATGTTTTTGACAACCCCCAACGGACCCAACTGGATTAAAGATCAGCGTGACATGCAGTGGGTCGATCCGACCTACAAGTCCTGGCAATGCCCTACCAGCGAAAATCAATTGATTGACCAAAGCGAGCTCGACTCGGCGCTGTTGGACCTGGGGCAGGCCTCATTTGATCAGGAATACCGAGCCCAGTTTGTCGATATCAACGGCGCCGAATTTTCGGGGCTCTATTTTCAGACTCCTGACTTTTGGTTCGATGATTGGCCGCTAGAGACAGAGATTCGTTATCGCGTGATCGGGCTCGATCCTTCGAAAGGGAGAAGTGACAAGAGCGACTACTGCGCTTTTGTGATCTTGGCCCTGACTTACGACGGACAGATCTTTGTAGACGCCGATATCGAACGCCGCGATGTGCGCAAGATCGCCGAGCGCGCGGTCGAGCTGTGTGGGCTGTATAAACCGCTGGGACTGATCGTTGAAACCAACCAATTTCAAGAGCTGTTGCGCTGCAATATCGAGGATCTTACGAAGCAGCAAAATTATTCACAGCCGATCTTCGGTCGGACGCATAGCGAGAACAAGCTGATGCGCATTCGCCGCACGCTGACGCCGTATCTGTCTCGCGGAGAACTGCATTTCAAATCCCAAAGTCGTGGCGCCAAGCTGTTGGTCTCGCAGTTGAAGGAATTTCCGATCGGCGCCTATGACGATGGCCCAGATGCGTTGGAGATGGGGATTTCGCTGTTGTCGGATTTGCTGCACGGCAAGAGATAGCCAGGAGAAAAAGTCGGGCCGAAAGTAGTCGTCGTGGCTGCGCAGCGGACCCGCATTAGACAAAGTTCAATCCGCAACTTTTCCGTGGATATCGCGAACGCTTTCAGGATCGATTACTCCTCATGAATGAACAAACGACAAGTTGGGTGACGCGAGAGCAAGAGCTGCGAGCCGAGATTGAGGTCCGTAGTCGCTTGCAACCGCTTCGCGATCATCTAGTACAAGCAGCGTCTCGTCCGCAACAGGTCCGCGAGTCTTTTGGCGATCTTCGTCTTGCTCACGGTCCGGCTGTCACGCGGCCGATCGATTTCTACGAAACCGTCAGCCTAGAATCTTGGGCGACGCCTGATCTGGCGACCAATCGAAAAGATGGCCACTATGGGCCGCTGTTTCGATCTGAGTCAGAGCTATCGCTCTATCGCGGTATTGCTCGCGCCTTGGCGGACGGGGACGAAACGGCAGTGGGGATCTTGGGAAACCTGGTCCACTATGTCGTGCATACCGGCTTCACCTATGCCGTGAATGCGATTGAGAAATCGACGAGCGTCGACCTGTTGCGGGACGAGGCGCGCACGTGCGTCGAACAATTTTTGGCGCAAAACCAGTGGGAGCTTGAGTTTGAACAAGAGCTGATCAAAGACTCGATCATCGACGGAGAAATGTTGATCGCGCTCGAGCATGACTCAGGCGGGGTCAAAGCGCGCCATGTCGAGCCAGCCTGGTTGACCCAGCCGACCGATCCACGCGCGCTCGAAGAGCAACTGCATCGCCAATTGCGGGTTCCGCACGCGATTGACTGGCGCTACGGTATCGCGACGCGGATGGGAGATGCGACCGAGATTTACGGCTATTTCGTCAACTGGAACGGCGACCGCGACCAGTGGAACTTCTATCCGCCTGCTCGCTTCTTGCACTTGAAGCGAAACGTCCCGCGGCATGTGAAGCGGGGACTTACTGACTTTTATCCGGTGAGCAGCCGGATCACCGGCGCCAGCGAATTACTAAGCCGGATGGGAACCGGCGCCGGCATTCAAGCGTCGATTGCGCTAATCATCAAAAATGCGACCAACGCTGGAGTCGGGGGCTCGATCGAAAGTTTGACCGGCGGATCAGCCGACCACGGACGCCCTGCGTTCGCGACCAGCAATTGGCGCAACGGCGAGGTGATCGACACCTTCGGACGCGAGTTTCAGGCTGGTCCGATGGCCGGTCAACAAGCGGCTAACTTTGTGCAGATCTTACAAGCGATGCGCCGCGCCACCGGCGTTCGCTGGAGCATGCCAGAGCACATGATCAGCGGCGACGCAAGCAACAACAACTACGCTTCGATCCTAGAAGCGGGCGCCCCGTTTACACGATCGATTGAAGCGGCCCAACAAAAGTACATCACTGCTTTCGAGTTGCTGCTGTGGCGCGTGTTGCGAATCTATTTCGAGCTGGGACGTTTCAATCGCTGCGGTTTCGCTTGGCGACAGATTCGCTCGCTGTTAGCGATCACGATCGAAGGAACATCCCCAGCGGTGCGCGACAAAGAACAAGAGCTTCGTGTCGCCCAGTCCCTTCGAGCCGCCGGCGTGATGTCACGCCGCACCCTGGCCAGCCGCTTTGATCTTGATCTAGCAGAAGAACAACGCAACGAAGCCAACGAAAACCGATAGGGTCCGCTGTGCGGACCAAAGTAGCAGCAAAGTCACAACCATCTACAACATTAGCCCGCAGCGCTTGCGAGGGAAATCGCTCGACAATTTGTAGGCAGATTGATGTATCCCCACGCATTTCCCTCGCTTGCGCAACGGGCTACGAAGAGCGAGGCCCCTACTTTTAAGGAGACTTTATCGGCAATGACCAAACGACACAAACAACGACATTTGCAAGTCAAAGAAGCGGTTGGCGTTTCGCAATCGGCGCGACAAGTGGATCGCGACGCAGGCGTGATTCGTCAAGTGCAAATTTGCGGCCCGCGGTCACGCAATGGTCGTAACTATACGCAAGCACTGGATGCGGCGGTCGCCTTGTACGAAGGGGTCAAGGTCAACATCGATCATGGATTTGCACCGGGAGAAGAGCGCTCGTTCTTTGTTGGCTTCGGCGTGATTCGTCAGCCGCGGCGGCAAGGAGATGCGATCTACGGCGACCTTCATTTTTTGAAATCGCATGAACTAGCCGAGCTTGTTTGTGAACGAGCGGAGCGTTTTCCCGAAACGTTTGGACTTTCGCACGACGCTGATATCGACGGCTACGTCGACGGCGCCGGCATTTTTCAGGTGACCAAAATCACCGCCGTGCGATCAGTCGATCTGGTAGGTGATCCGGCGACGGCCCGCGGCATTTTTGAATCGGAGCGAACTGGAATGAAGAACACGATACGCAAGTGGATTGAATCGCTGGACGCAACCGCCTATCCAGCAAAGGCAAAAGTGTTGACCGAGCTGAGCGCGCTTCAGTTGGGCGAATCACCGCTGTTGGATCGCACGATCGAAACCTGCGAAGGGACGCCGGAAGAGATCCTTGTCGCCAACTTTCGCTCGCTGGTGATCGCCGCACTAGATGCAGGCGCGAACATGGTAACGATTCAGACGATCTGCGAAGCCCAATCGCTGTTACAGGGGGGAGAAACCGATCCCGACGAATCGACCGTGCAAGAGAGTTTCCGCAAACGGTTGCTCGCCAGCGTTCAGCGGATCGACCAGCGTCTGGATTTGCTCGAACGCGAGCAATGGGCCGCCGCCGTCTTGGAATCAGCCGGCTTGCCAAGCAGTTCGCCGTTGCGAGCCGAGTTGGGCAAGTTGAGCAGCCGCGCGGAGATGGAAGCGTATATCGACGCCGGCGACTTGGGACGTTCGTTCGCTCCGATCCACAGCGGTGAGCTGCCGATCTGGGAATCAATCACGCAGCCAGCAGGACGCCAGGTTCGGACACGAGAAGAAATGTTCGCGGCCTGGGGAATCACAGCCGGGTAAATGACGAATGTCGAAACCAGAATATCGAATTTCAGAGTTTCGACATTCGACATTCGTCATTTGAAAACCATTCACTATTCCATTTTTTGAGGACCCACAATTATGCCTTTGACATTGAATCCCAACAGCCCCATCTATGGGCTCGACTTTCAGGCCGCGTATGCGGATCACTGCTTTGGCTTGGACGCCAATGTATTTGAAAAGCTCAGCGACAACGGTTCGGCTGCGATCGGCGTGACCGATGCTTCTGGCGGAGTTCTTTCGATCGCGACTGGCGCGTCGACTCCGGCCGACAATGATGGCTGCTATCTGGTGACCAAAGGAGAGGTCATCAAGATGGACCAGGCGTTTGTTTTAAAGTCGAAGTTCAAGTACAGCGAAGCAGGCGCCAACGTCGCCAACGCGGTAGCGATCGGCTGCATGAACAACGCCGCCGTCGGGACCATCTTGTCCGCGAACGGCGCCGGTCCAGCCGCCAGCTTTTATGGCGCGATGATTTTTAAGGTCGACGGCGGAACCACTTGGAAGTGCATTAGCTCGGCCGGCGCAACCCAACAGATTGACGATACCGGTATCCCCGCAGCATCGCTAGAAATGGCTGACTTCGAGATTCAGTTTGAAGTCTTGCCCGGCGGCGCCTATGGCCGGTTTGTGTTTTTGATCAACGGACACGTTTGCATCAAAGCCAACTCGAACCTCAACGAACCGATCACGCACGAAGTCCCCTTGGCCGGCGCGACCGAAATGAACGTTCTATGCGGAGGCCAAACCGGCAGCGCCGCGCAGGAAGTTTTCTACGTCGACGCGATCGCCTTCGGCATGACCACTTAGGGGGCTAGTCGAAATGACGAATGTCGAAACCAGAATGTCGAATCAAGCACGAAGCACGAAGTTGGCATTCGGCATTTGTACATTCGTGCTTCTTTCGTCATTCGATCCTCGGCATTCGTCATTTTCCCCCCATTCCGCCACATCGCCCTACAGCGATCCAAACGCAGTAACCACAAATCCCAACAACGGAGCTCTCTATGAACTATTTGGAATTAGCACACGATTTTGAAGTTGGCGAACATCAGCGTAAAGCGGTTTGTCGACGGATGGGCGTGCATGAATCGATCAGTTATGACGAAGTGCCGAATCCGGCGATGGATGCGCTGAAGACCGCATTGAAGTCCGGACAACTGCGGCCTGACGAGATCAGCATTCGTAGCATCTTTGAAGCGACCGTGACCGATCGCATGGGCAAACGGTGCGGCCGCGAGATGGTCAACAGCTGGCGCGACACCAAGGATGGCCGCGTCACCGGGCACCGGATCTACGAGTCTGGCGTCCGCAGCGCGGCGTTCGCCAATCTGATTGGGCAAGTCTTTTATTCGCGGATGATGGAAGAGTTTAACAAGCCCGAGCTGATCGGCATGTCGCTGGTCGAACTGATCCCGTCGACACATCAATGGGAGAAGTTCGCCGGCATGACAATGCTGGGCGATCATGCCCAAGAGGTAAAAGAAGGGCACGACTATCCAACGGTCAGCCTGGCTGAAGATTGGGTCATGTCGCCGGAGACCAAGAAGTACGGCTTTATCGTGCCGATCACGCGTGAGGCGATCTTCTTTGACATGACCGGAATGGTGCTGCGTCGCGCAGGCGAAGCGGCGATGATCTTGGCCGTGAATCGCGAGAAACGAATTCTCGACACTTGCTTGGGGATTGTTAATTCGTACCGGCGCAAGAATCGCCCGATCATCGATACTTACGGCGACAACAGCGGCGATCATGACTTTGACAACTTAGTCGCGTCCAATGCGCTGGCCGATTTTCAGTCGCTGATCGCCGTGCATGATCGCTTTCAGGCGATGACTGACCCGCAAGATGGCGAGCCCATCGTACTGGGCCGCTCGCAACTGGTCTGTCCGAAGTCGCTGGAGTGGAAAGCGAAAGCAATCCTCAACGCGACCGAAGTGCGCGAGACCAGCGGGGATCGTCAAACGATCGTGCAAGGGAATCGCCTGCCGCGCGATTACCAGATCCGCTCCAACGAGTATGTCCAATCGCGGACCGGATCGGCGTCGACCTGGTTCTATGGCGACTTCCCCGGCGCGTTCGCCTATGTCGAAAACTGGGCGCCGGAAGCGGTCGAAGCGCCGACCGGCAGTCATTTAGAAATGACGCGCGACATCGCCGCTCAGTTCAAAATCAGCGAACGCGGCGTGATGGCGGTCAAAGAGCCGCGCAAAGTGGTCAAGTCGACCAGCGGTTAACGCGCAGTCGTGACGATATCGGTGTGCCACGGCGCACAGAGCCGTGGCGCATCGATTGTTGATATTTTCTTTTCCTATCACGAGACAAATATGACCCAAGTCAAATCAAACGTTACTGCATTGGCCACCGAGCGGACCGAGTTGGACAAGCTACGCGCCGAGTTGCGCGAAGAGCGCCAGATCCTGGACGAAGAAATCGCCGAGCATGAAAAGAATCTGCAAAACGCCGCCAAGCAGCAGCTTGCCGAGCAGTCAAATCTGCCTCAGACGCGCATTCATCGCCGCGATATTCCTCAAAATGTCGAGAACATCCAAGCCTGGCTCGCCGCACACGGCAAGACGCTGATAGTTCAAGACTTTGAAGTGACGCTTCGCAGCGGCAAAGGACGCCCCCGGGTGGTCAGCCCAATCGTCGCGGTGGATGAATCGGAAGCGATTGGCAAAGCGTTCGCCTCGCTGAAGATCGAGAACACGCAAGCATACAACCCCTACGTACGGCGTCTGATTCCCTAGGTCGATCCCCGTAGGGTCCGCTGTGCGGACCAATGCAGCGTTATCGATTTGCAAAAAAAAAACTCACAGGGGCCGCGGTCCGCACAGCGGACCCTACGCCTGAAGCAGTTCATCTTTTACAGGAGATCCGGTGTCTCTCACCAAGTTCCAACAGCTCGAAGCATTGCAAACGCGGCGCGATGCGGTGTTATCGCAAATCGCGGCGCTAACCAACAGCGATATCGGCGGCGGTCCCGATACTGCAGGCCCCGGCGATCATGTGCAGCAGGTCGCCTATCGAAAAAGTCTGTATGACGAATTGCAACAGATCGAGCGCTCGATCGGTTTGTTGCAAGGACCGTGGAGCGTGAAACGGCAAGGGCGAATGACATGAGCTTTTACGACGCATTGAAAAACAATTGGCGAGCCTTTGGCGACATCCAGCAGGTCACCTATGCCGACGCCGCAGGAGAAGTCAGCGGCGTAAAGGCCCGGCTGATCGATCCCGACGAAAAGCTGCTCACGATGGTCAACGGCCTAGCCGCCCTGCAAGGTAACTACGCGACGTTTAATTTGTGGGACGTCTCACTAAGTGGCAAGCAACCAGCCGGCGGCGGCGTGATCACGCAGGCCGACGGCGCCAAATGGACCGTCCAAGCGGTGCAAGCCGCCCAGTGGAAAACGCAGTGGCATTGTGTGTGCATCCGCCAAATTGCGTAGGGTCCGCTGTGCGGACCATTGAAGCACAAAAAATCTTGCAAGCAACTAACCATAGCGAATGGTCCGCACAGCGGACCCTACATTTACTAATTCGACCCAACACTAGCCCGCAGCGCAAGCGAGGGAATGCGGCATCTATTCAAAAAGAGAATGAAAGATCGCTTGATTCTGCTGCAAGGTTTTAACTTCCAAACGAATTCAACCGCATTCCCTCGCTTGCGCTGCGGGCTAGTTTCCGAGTCCTCACACTTTCTACAAAGGTGATTTCCTAATGCTGAGTACGTTCGAGACGATATGGGATGCGGTTTACGAGAAGATCTTGGAACTCGATCTTAGCGGCGTGACCAGCGCTAACGTCAAGCAACAACAATGGCCGTTCAATCCCAAGAGCGGCGAACTGGCGGCCGGCATCTTTGTTTGCCCGGTTACCGAGACGCTGCATTCGATTGGGTCGAACCAGCGCAGTGAGATTGGATATGGATTTGAAGTTTGTTTGATCAAGGCCAGTAATCAAGTGCTGGGTAAAGGGACGCTCGGCACGTTGCTCCAGTGGCGCGAAGCAATTCGCTTGGCGTTTCATGACAAGTTGCCGTTTCAAGCAGGCGGCGTCTTTCGCACTTGGTGCGAGCCAGGCAAGGTCGCGCTGCCGGATGCTTTTGCAAAACAGTATGACGCCAGCGCGCTCATCATTCGCTGTTACACCTACGAGGGGTAATTCATGACGGTATCACACGTTTCTGGTTTTCAAACGCAATTGGGGTTGGGCCCGCAGCATGACAGCAATCTGGCGACGCGGCAGTTTGAGCATTTTGGCGTCGACCTCGACAAGCAAACGACGATCATCCGTACTGACGGCATGCTTGGACAGCGTTCGCCGCTGGGTGACTCGGCCCAGCATGGGACTTCCACCGTGGGAGGCTCAATCTCCCTACAACCGCGGCCTGACGATCTATCGTTTCTGCTTCCCTTTATCTTGGGCGCCGCTGAAGTGGATGATACGTTCGCGCTGGCCGAGACATTGCCAGAATTGGTCGCGACGCTTGATCGTCAGATCATGGTCAACACCTATCGTGGTCTGAAAGTTGACAAGGCGACCTTTCGCAGCAGCAAAGGCGCTGTCCTCTCGTTGGAGCTCGATCTGCAAGGGAAGCTGGCCGATGCAACAGCAGCTTCGGGTACATTCCCCAACATTGCGGCGACTCTGTCGGGCAAACGTCCATTTGTCCATCATCAAGCGAGCGTCACGATCGATGAGACCCCGATCGAGATCGACAACTTAGTGATCACAATCGATAACGCGCTGGATTTGGATCATTTCAACAATAGCCAAACGCGAACCAGCCTTCCGGAAGGCACGCGCAAGGTATCGCTTGCGTTTGATAGTGAGCTGGACGACAGCGTACTCGCGCAGCTGATCGAGACGGCAGCTCGCGGAGTATCCGCCGAAGTCGAATATGCCAACGGCGTCGATACGCTCACTTTTACGTTTGGATTAGTGCAGCAGCCCAAGGTCCCAATCCCGATTCGTGGGAAGGGGACGACGCGCCCGGCACATCAATTAGAGGCGCTGGCCGATTGGACCCAGAGTGTTGCTCAATTGTTGGTCGTTTGTACGGACGTCTCTTAATTACTTGTTTCAAAACTCTTCTCGCAGGTGCAGTGATGGTTGTGGATACCGACTACTTCATTGATGACGGATACTTTGAAAACGGGCGGATCGCGGCGCTGGACGGCGTGCATGGTCCGCTTGAGTTTGTCTATCGACCGATGATTCATGCCGATAAAGAAGCCTACTATGAACTCGCGAAACGCCCCGGAGTCAGCCCGACGCAGGCGATCGCGCAAGTGCTGTCGCAACACGTTCATCACTGGTCGCTGCCGCGCGAGATTGCGATGGCCAATCTGCAGCGTTTGCGGCCGCGATTGTTAGAGCGACTCTTTTACATCGTGATGGGCGAGTTGGCGTCGGATCGATGCGGCGAAAACCAAAGTGACGAGTCGACCAGCGATCAGGAAGCGACTGACCTAAAAAACTAGCCAGCGGCGTCGCGCTTTTGCTTTCGCATCCCGGCGCCGCATCGATTGATTGCGATGACTGTCAGCAATTTTTGTATGACCTAGAGACCGGCAAACGCGTGCTGGTGCGACAAGGTCCGCAGCGCGCCGAAACGCCGCAGCCGCGCTTGCCAGGCATGTCGCTGCAATGCGGCGGTTGTCCCAAACGCTCGCCTGACGAAGCAAAAAAGTTAGAGCTGTCTGCTAAGAATTGGAAAACCTATCAACTGTGGCGCGAAGTTCGCGCTACGCACGGGCGATGCTTATCGCCGGTCATGGCACGCGATGCAATCGTCCGCCGCAATTTGGCGCTCCTCGATACGATCTACGAACAGCATCAACGGACCGAAACGGCGAACCTGCTCGCATCGCAATTTTTGAAATAGGCGCTGAAATGAAGAGATCTGACGCAGAACGAATTGTGCAGTCTGTGCTATTGAATAGCACCGACCAGCGAAACCAAGCGGCGAAGCGATTGGGCGCCGCTCTTGCAAATAGTCAGCGTGAAGCGACCGAGATCACGCGACTCGAAGCGGCGCGACGTGAGCGGATCGAAGCAGAATCGACCGCAAGAATTTCGGCCGCGCAGGTCAAATCCTTTCAGCAGCGCCAACAGCAAGAGCGACCATTCTCGCCGCATCGGCAAGTCATTCGACCAGCGGAAAACGGAGAACCTCTCGCTGAATCAGCAATCCCTCGCAAGCATCCGTTGGCGCGCCAAGTAGTCGATACGCCATCGCCGTCGACTCAAGACAAAGCAAAGTATCACGGCGGCGTTGAGCGACTCAATCAAGCAGCCGTTCGAGCGGCGACACCCGAGAAAGCGCGGCTTGAACTCCAAGTGAAAGCTAAACGCGAGTACATCGTCAAAGTAGAAGAGAATGTCGATCAACTTGTCGAGCGAATTGCTGAGCAGATCAACATGCAACTGGCTGAGCGCGAACAGGTAATCATGTGGCGATTGAATAAACGCCTGGCGGATTTTGTCGCAAACAGGTCTCACTGAACTTGGCGTCGTCGACTCAGGTGCTTGGCAGTGCGAGCCTTGGCGCTGATGTCTCAACACCAAGGATTTCTTTTGTAGGTGAACCCATACAAACCCATCAATGCAGCCTGAAAGACCGCCGTGGCAGTCAGTCCGAGGAATTTGACGCTATCTAACTCGGCCAAGCACATCACAAGTATGGACAACGCCAACAAGATCCAAGCCAAGATTCGAGCGGTCCATCGAGTAAGCCATGTCAAAAAGAAGAGGAGCAGTAGGATCGTTATGACAAAGACGGCTACCGAAATGTAAAAGAGCCCCGGTTGCAGACCGTAATTGAAGAGCGCGCCTCCGAAGATCGCCCACAAAAACAACCCGAAACAAAAGAGCACCAGATTACTGTTCTTATCCGAGAGCTGCACGTTTGAAATCCTGTTTTATCTTCCATTTCCCAATTGGAAACAGAATAACAACTACAGAGCGCATAACCAATGTACTTAAAAATCGGCAACTTCACACACGAAATCGGCGGCCCGCAACTGGCGATCACGCAGCGGCCGGTCCTTAGCGAAGGGGGCGTTCCGCTGGCTCAGCTGCATACTTGGCAGATTCAAGGGATCATCACCGGCAGCGGGCAAAGTGACATCGACGGCAAGATCGCGGCGCTGGTCGCGGCTTATCAGCAGCGCGGGTTTGACGCGACGCTATTGCTTAGCGACGGCGTGACGCCTAGTCAGCATGTGTTGAAGAACAGTCGCGCCGTTGGCGGCGTGCGTGTTGTCAGCGGGCCTGACTTTCCTAACGGCGGCGGCGCCGAGTACGCAACCAAGCGAACCTTTGCGGTCACGCTGGAAGCGGAGATTCCGATTTTGGACGCTGCGACGGCGCTGCTCAACTTTCGCGAATCTCTTTCTCTCTCGGGCGGCGATCGTCGCATTGAGTGGACCGAAACCAAACTGGGGCCGCCGCGGGCACAAATCACACGCCGCCAAACGGTGTATCGCGCCGTGCAAAGCGGTCAAGCGGTCGGCTATCGGCAATATCCCAACTTCCCCGGCTTTCTGTTTCCGCAGCAGTACGCGGTCGAAGCGCCGCGGATCACTTACGGCGGCGGAAAGCGTCGCAGCGGCGGCGACTTGACTGATTTTTCGCTCAGCTGGGAGGTCCGTTACGAGTCGGATCGCCCCTTGGCCGGCCGTCCTCATTTCGCATAACCCTTACGGAGCAAGAAACCCAATGGCACTTTTTGTATGGCGCGGCGACGCCCAAGGACGCGCCCAGGTTGCGGCGGTAACAGCCGAATTTGTGGAAGCAGGTGACATCGTCACGTTAACAATCAATCGCAAAGCAGTCCGTTTCACCGCGCTCGGCTCGACACTGGTTCCCTTGTATGAAGGCTTGGCCGCAGCGATCGAGGCCGCCGATCTGCCGGAACTGGCCGAGGTAACGGCCGAAGTAATTGCCGACGCTTCGCCTGCGTATTTGAAATTGACCGGCGCTGCCAGTGGTCGGCCACTGGTCGTCACCGCTAGCGCGGTCAACGGCAGCATCGGTCAGGTAGCGATCGCGACGACCACTTCTGCATTTGGCGGCGCGAACGAGCAGCAGCAAGTCACATTGCCTAGCGGCGTGACCGGCGGAACCTTTACGCTCTCTTGGGAAGGACAGACCACAGCGGCCATCGCTTACAACGCCGCTGCGGCGACAGTTCAAGCAGCGCTGGAAGCTCTGTCGAACATCGATAGCGGGGACGTCGAAGTCAGCGGATCGGCGGGCGGTCCCTGGACGGTAGAGTTTCAACAAGCATTTGCGCACAGCGATGTCGCAACGCTGACGATGGATGCGACCAGCCTAACCGCCGGCGCGGTCAGCATCACCGAACTGGTAAAAGGTTCAGCCGGAACGAACGAAAAAATACGAGTCTCGATGATTCGCAGCGCTGCGATGCCTTACGGGACGATTACCCAGTATTCCATGTCCTTTGGCCCCGGGAATATCATCTTTTACGACAAGGATTTTAGCGAACTGGATACGGCCGCCAAATTTCAAACCGCGATGTACGAAGCGTCGGCGACCTCGCTGAATTCTTCCAATGTGTCGGTCTCGCTGGTCTCCTCTGCGTTTAATCAGCGGGTCTATGATGTCGAGTTTTTCGGTTCACTCGGCGGAACCAACTGGAATGTCAGCTTTGACGAAGCTACAAGTTGGGGGATCGATAGCAGCGTCACCACGCTGCAAAACGGCAGCGCTACTGGAACCAATGAGGTGCAATCGGTAGCGCTGTTGGGGGCGCCCTCAGGCGGAACCTTTACGTTGACCTACAGCGGTCAAACGACCAGCGGCATCGCCTATAATGCGGCGGCGTCAGCGGTTCAAGCGGCGCTCGAGGCGCTCTCGAATATCGGCAGCGGTGATGTGGCGGTATCCGGCGCGGCGCCCACTTGGTCGATCGAATTTCAGTCTGCACTAGCGGCGCAAGATATTGCGCCATTATCGGGCAGCGGCGCAAACTTGACCGGCGGCGCCGGCACGATTGATACGATCAAGTCCGCCGCCGCGCCCCTTAACGAAAAACAGACCGTCTCTCTATCGTCCGGCGTCAACGGCGGAACCTTTACGCTGACCTACAGCGGGCAAACCTCGGGCAACATTTCGTACGCAGCAGCCGCTTCAAGCGTGGAAGCCGCGCTCGAAATGCTGTCGAACATCGACGCAGTTGCAGTCACCGGCCCCAGCGGCGGACCTTGGGTCGTTGAGTTTCAAGGCGCACTGGCCGCAACCAATGTAGCGCTGATGGTCGGCGGCGGTGACAGCTTGACCGGCGATGATTCTCAGGTGCTAACGGTGACAACGCTGGTGACGGCGACCGGCCCGCATCACTGGAACGAACCGACCAATTGGGATCAAAACAGCATCCCCGTAACAGGCAGTGAGGTGCGGATCGAAAACTCGGCGTCCGATATTTTGTACGGACTAGACCAGTCGGCAGTAACGTTGCTTTCGCTCGACATTCGCGCCAGCTTTTCCGGCTTGATTGGTTTGCCCAACGTCAACGTAGCAGGCTACTACGAGTATCTGCCGACGCACTTGGCGATTGCGGCGACTGCGGTCCGCATCGGCGACGGCGAGGGGATCGGTTCGCCGCTGATTCGGCTTGATACCGGATCTGCTGAAACCGCGGTGACGGTCTACAGCACCGGTTCGCCGGTCTCAGCGTCAGGCTACGCAGTCGAGTGGATCGGGACGCACGCTAACAACACGCTTTCGGTCTACAAAGGAACCGTTGGGGTCGCGGTCGACGCTGGTCAAGCGGCGGTCTTGGCGGCGCTTCACGTGAGCTTTGTCAGCAGTCGCCAGGCAGACGCGCTGGTTTATCTGGGCGATCAGGTCACCGTAGGCGACATCTTAAAAAACGGCGGCGAACTCAATATCGCCGGCCGCAGCGGAACCAATATTACGTCGATCAAATCGTCGGCCGGCGACTTCTTTTTACGCGGCTTTACTGGGGTCGAATCACTGATCATCGAGGGAGGGGATTTCTATTACTGGTCGACCGGCCAGCTTGGCGAAGCGGCGGTGGTCAGCGGCGATGGGCGGCTGATCTTTGATGGCGATCTTCAAGCCAAGCAGGTCGCAGGAGTGATCCACGTATACGGCGATTCGGCCAATGTGATCGACACCGCCGAAGTGGCCAACGCAGACGGCTTGTTGTCGCTGCATTATCAACGCACATCGCGATTTGCCGATCTCGGCAGCAACATCATCATCTCGCGGGGGATGCCCGCAGAAAGCGAGGAAGAAGTGACGACCACTTTGTTTGCAGCAGCGATCGGCATGATCGAGGTTGCCGTGGATAGCGAGTTAGAAACGATCGCCGCCATGCTGACCACCGCCAGCTATTCGCATCCTGCCGGAAAAGTAGAAGCCGACATTATTCAGATCGACGTGATTGCTCCGACTGAAGATATCACGCTGCACGATGCGACCAACGATACCGATGGGCAATTGATCGCAGGCGGCGCAACCGAATACATCCCGGTCGCGGGCGCTGCGGTGACGGCACTACGCATGATTACCGAGAGCGCTGCGTCCGTACTGTTCAAGATCTACTACAAGTAAGGAGCGGCGATGTCCTACGAAAGTTTAAAAGCCGAGTCGATCGGTTGGTGGGAATGCCAAGATGCATCAGGGTCGATGATCGTCGACGCGTCCCCCAATGCTGTCCACGGCACAAGTTACGTTTCTTACGGATCGCCTGGTTTCCTCGGCGGTGTTACAGGGCCAACCGCATGGCTGCCGAGTGCGATCGAAGTGAGCAGCGGGGGAGGGGACAATGCCGGCGTTCTGATTCCCACGCTCTCTCCTGCTTTCGTCGCCGGCGCCAATCCGCGGACGTATGGGATTTGGTGCCGGTCGAATGACTACGGTTATGAAAATTATCTCCTCTCAGCCGGCTATCGCTGGACTGGTGCATCGGACATCGCTGGAGCCAGCTTTACGCTTGCAACCTCGATCGTCTCTGGCAACCCGGTCCGGATGTTTTTTCGAGGGGTCGTGATGCAAGCAGCATCGCCGCCATCGATTGGTTACGAGGAGTGGTTCCATATTGCGGTGCGAGTTCCTGACATCGCATCACCGCTGGCGTCGGATGTTGAATTGTTCATCAACGGCATCCAATATGCGACCGAGATTCAAAGCGGTAGCGACGTAGCGATAAATACGTTGCTAGACTTCAGCCCGACGGTTGGCGCTTTCTGTGCCGAGGCGAGCGAAGCATACATCACCGCATCGTACAAAGGTCGCGTTGCTGGAGTGACTTCGCACAATCGCGCATTATCCGATGCGGAAATCATGACGCTGGTAACCAACATCGGCGGCGGAGCAGTCGCTGCCGCGATCCGGCTGCGAGCCCTAGGACTGGGCGGTCACATGGGGGTCCGACGTTAAATGAGTATTGCCGAAGCTTTGTTCAGCTATCCCGGCGTTTCTGACTATGTCGAAGCGCGCTACACGTTGGCGCACGGCGTAAGTCCTGGTCGGATAACCTTGCGCACTTTGCCTGGCGCCGCCAATCCAGCGGCTTTGGGAACGGCGAGCTTTCGTTACGCAGGCGCTGTGATTCCAATCCCCAACTGCCGGGTTGACTCGGTCACGGTCGAGACCGACTACGCAGGACGCTCGATGATGCGGTTTGAAATTCTCGATCAGCGCTGGGCTTGGAAATTTGGGTCGATCTCGGGTCAATACAACCTTCGCACGCACGACGGTAAAAGTATCCAGCCGGGGACCGAGAAAACGCCGCGTGAACTGGCGCAGCTTTGTCTGACGGCGATGGGCGAAAAGGGGAACGTCGCCAAAATGCCCAACCAACTTCGCCCCTACATCAACTGGGACTACAAGATCCCAGCGCTGGCGCTGGCCGATCTGGCCGATGCGTGCGGCTGTCGCGTGGTGTTAAAGATTGGTGGTCTCGTCTCGATTGAGCCCGCCGGCCAAGGCGAGTTGCTGGCGATCAATCCCGCCGCAATCGCGGGAGAAGCGGCGTATGATCTTCCTGATTCGCCGCACGCGCTGAAGTTTGTCGCGGCGCCTAACGTCTATCAAATGGACTTTGTACTGGCGCCGGTCGCGATTCAGCCAGGCGGCGATATTGTTCCACTGGATCAGGTGAAATACGAGCCAAAGCATGGCTGGCGCAATGAAGGGTTACCCGATCTGTTAAACGTCACGGCCGAGCACCGCCGCTTGGCGAAAAGCTGCGTTTGGAAGTACTACCAGATTCAACCAAAGTTCGTCTTGCCAGGCGATCCCAAGCAGCGAGAAAACATCATTCAGCAAATCACAGAAGTCCTCCCGCTACTGCCGCATCAGGTCGAAGCGGATCAACTGCCTGACAAGACGATGCGGCGGCGGCCGCCGTGGGTCTACGGATTGTTTGAAAAGGGCGCAGCGACCTTTCCGCAGCCGCACGAAAGTGAGCAGCCCAATCCAAATTTAAATGATACGCCTGAAGACCTCTATACCCGGGCATTCACCATCGATCATGAGCGCGGCTTGGTGATCTTTGCCGATCCGGTCTTTCTCTACAAACAGGTCGCCGGCAACTACGAGCCGCATCCGGCTCGGTTGAAGCTGCGGATTGCCTGCAATCGCCGCGATCCGCAAACCCGTAGCATTGCTAGGTTGGAGGTAGCCCCGGTGAAACCGGCGCGTCAAACAGTCACGCAAACGATCATGCGAGATGATATAGCGCGGGAAGTTTACATCAATCACAAGTCAAAGAAGCTCGTCAGTAACGAAGCCGAAGTGAAACGGCAAGCCGAGTATTATCTGGATGCGACCGCCAAAGAACTGCAAGCCTCCCAGCCGGGCACATTGACCTACGACGGTTTTTGGCCGATTCAACCCGATGGCGCGATCCGCCAAGTGACTTGGAGTCTCGGCAGCAGCGGCAAGGGAACGACGATTGTCAGCCGCAATCGTGAAGATGATCTGGTCGACATGAGCTATCGCGAACGACGCCTGTTGGAGCGCGTTGTCGAAATGACGCGCGGCGAACGTCGCCGAGAACAACGAGGAGAACGCCGATGATTTCGACTGCTTGCTGGCTGCCGTTTGTCAACCGCGGTCGCGAAGAGATTCCGCCGTTTGCGGTGATGGCGCCGGCCACAACCGCCGCGCGTTCAACCACGCGGTTAGGCGCGATCGAAACCGCCGATGAGGATGCGCTATTGCGGTTGAGCACGATCGACGCACCGCATGCCGAGATCCAAGATGCCGGTCTGTTGTTTGTGAACGGACCGCAAGCGGTCCCGTCCGGTGCGCGAGGAAGTTGCCGTCAGGGAGAGATCCTGCAAGTGCTGATCCGCCAAGACGTCAGCAACGGCGTCGATCACCGAGCGCTGGTGCGGCCTGATTCGCTGTTAGGCGTCGCGGCGGATAGCTTTGGGTTGGTCGCCGGGGGCGGTGCGTTTCGCTTGCTCGGCTTCGATGGTTGCCCAGTGATCGATTTTCGGGATCGTCGGCAGCCGCAACAGCGTTTTCGCGTTGGTTGGGTGACCCCTGCGTATTGGGCGCCGACGCGCTACTTCAAAACCGAAGAGCTCCGCCGCCAATACGTTTATCCCTACGCCGGCACCGGACTGATCCTCGAAAGCAATCGCGCGTCATTGGCCGGCGGCGCAACGCGTCCTCAATTATCGAGCCTCGTCGATTTCGACTATCGCGCGTACGATCCAGCTGTTGCGCCCGACGCGGCGCCTAACTTCAAACAGACCGCCTGGGGCGTACCCCAATTGCCGCCAACTCGTGCCGGCGATACGCAAACGCCGATTGCGGCCGCCGAGAAAGGGGCGCTGCAAATCCGCTGCAACCAAGCTGGCGTTTACCAAATCGGATTCACCGCATCGATCAAAGCCGTTGAGGCAGGGCTCGACCTGCGAGGAATGACGCTCGGCTTTTTGGTCGAACGAAATCGGTTTGATTCTGTCGCCGATCGCGACGATCAGCTCGCCGACAACGAAAGCGGAATTTTTCGGCCTGACTGGCAAGAAGGAATTTATGTCCGTCCAGAAAATTGGGCCCAGTTTGAAGAAATCGATTCGTACTTTACCACCGTTTCTGGCGCAACGATCGTGACCGCACAACAGGGAGATCGCTTTCACGTGGTCAACGCAGCAACCGGCGTGTTGGAGATCCGGTATCTAAACTGCTGGGCCAGCTCGTTGGCGTAGCAGAAAAAAATCTGAACACTAGCCCGCAGCGCCAGCGAGGGAATACGCTTGGCGATGCTAACCCGGCATTCAGTAGCGGCCGTATTCCCTCGCTGGCGCTGCGGGCTAGTGTTGCGTCACCCGTCGCTTTGCTCTATCGAACTACTGCGGCGTCAAATGCGTCGCTTTTTTATGGGCGATCGATTTTAAACGTTCTACTTCGCGCTGGGACGTGATCAGTTGGCTTTCGAGATCCATGCACTCGCGCTGCATGTCGCGGAGGATCATCGCGTTATTGCCTGGCGCCAACAGGTTGCCGACGTCGCTGCGATTCAACTCGTTCAATTCGCGGTAACATTCTTGATAGCCACAGTGATAGCCGCCAGCGGCGACTGCAACCAACACGATCAGACTGCTGGCGCCGATCAGTAGGTATCGTAAAGCGGCCATGATGCTTCACCGTTTATTAATTTTGTCGGAGCGTCACAAGAACCCGCGCGGTAGAACTAGGACGCCCATTACGATACCCTCAGTTGTGGGGAAGGGCAAATCGCTGGGGAACAATGCAGCGATCACGTTTGGCCAGAGATCACGCTGAAATAGGAAGCGGGCATGTAGGGATAACGTGTGCGAATGAATAGGTTTTCTTCCCATTTTTACATCACCTATCGTTACGCCGCAGATCGCCGTTTTTTGTGGTTTTGTGACTAGTTTTGGGCTTCTCCGGTTTCCACTTTTCGGTTTCTGCTTTTCCCTCAAAAACCCCGTAAAAACAAGGCTCAAAATAGTGCTTGCATAGCGCACGGATGTTCACTATCCTATAGGTCGTACTGAAGAGAAACGTACCAAGCCAGCGCAGGGTCGCTGCCGGCCGCGACAGCCGTTGACGTCGCCTCTTTCGCTCGAATTCTTGAGCCGCCGAAACTGTCTTAATCTCTATCGACCCAAACCCTCTTGCGCCGAAGGTAGGTACCCATGTCGCCCAGACGAACTCACTTGTTCATACCCGAGCATGAACGGCTCACTTCACTAATTCAGCATCGCTGTTTATTACGGCGCTGCGCTGCTTGTGCGCGGCAGTGGAACTGTACGCTGCAAATCGACTCTGCCAGCGGGGAAAGTTTCTGTCAGGACGACACCGCATCAGGGGACCAATGCGCGATTGTCGCGACCACCCACTTTGAATTGAGCCATATTTAGGGAAAGCAGAACGATGAAAAACATGAGTAAATATCTGGTCGTTACCTACACGCGCTACGCGGCCGAAATGCCGGTTGCAATCTATCGCGCCGAGTCGCTCGAAGATGCGCACGGCTTTATCCTGGAGTTTGAAAAACAGAAGCTCCCGCTGGCGACCGAGATCGTGCTTGATCGAACGGACGCTCAGTTCAGCGATCAGCACTCGGCGGCATGAGCGCGATGTAGATGGGCAATCCGCGCAGTCTGTTGTAAAATGTCATTGCGGCGTTTTACAACAGACTCTTTATTCTCTTTAGACCAAGGAAAAGAGATGCCTTCTCGATACGCCTTTGGATTGTTATTCAGTCTGTTGAGCTTCTGCAGCGCGGCGGCGCTGGCGGATGAAGAAAAAACAATCACGATCGGCTTGATCGGCGACTCTACCGTGGCCAGCACGTATGGTTGGGGGCCGGCGTTTGCAGAGCAGGTTACCAACCACACAAAAGTGCTGAACTTTGCCAAGAATGGCGCAACGCTGCAGTCTCTTTCAAGCAAGCTAGACGAACTGCTGCTGCAGAAACCTGACTATGTGTTGATTCAATTTGGACACAACGATCAAAAGCGATACGACACGAGCGTCTACCGCGAAAAACTAACTTCGTATATCCACCGCATCCAACGTGCCGGCGGCGAGCCGATCGTGGTCACCTCGGTTACGCGCCGCGGCTTTGGCGAAGATGGCAAGATCGTGCCGCGTACCTCGGATCAGCTGAAGGCCCCGCTTTCGCAGTACGCCCAAGCTGCCGCTGCGGTCGCCAAACAGGAAGCAGTGCCGCTGCTCGATCTCTACACGATCAGCGTCGCGCATCACAACCAACTGGGCCCCATCGAAAGCGCCACCTACAACCCCGAACCAACCGACATCACCCACTTCACCCAAAAAGGCGCAGATGCAATCGCCGCGCTCGTGATCGCTGAACTGAAAGTAGTGGAGCCAAAGTTAGCGGGCCATTTGAAATCACCACCGGTGCGCAGGAAACCCTAAATCGCTAGATTTACGGATCTGGAAGTCCTCTGGCGCCATTTCCGTCGCTTGCTGACCGCCTTGCGGCTGGGCAGCAAATCTTTTGGTCTTTTGCTGGTAGATGGTTAAACTAAGCTGCTTCCGCAAATCGTAGATTGCGGCTATTAACCTTACCTGCCGCTGGCCTCTCGATGACGACTTTCATGATGCAAATCCGTTTTTGCGTTTGCTGGATTCTTGGTGGTGTGATGCTGGTCGGTTCGTCGGCCAATGGTCAACCTGCGGCGAGTTTTACGCCAGACGAAACCGGTTTCCGGCAGCATGCGTCCGGCTTTTTAAAACAGCATTGTCTTCGCTGTCACGGACCGGACGCAGCGGAGGCAGAGTTTCGTGTCGACACGCAGTTAAGCACGGCGTTTGATGACCTAACCACCAGCGGTCGATGGCGCGAAGTGGTCAACGTGCTGAACAGTCACGAGATGCCGCCTGAAGCAGAGCCGCAACCACAGGCCGGCGAAGTTGCCCAGTTTGTCGACTGGATTACCGGCGAGATGATCCGGGCCGAGCAAATCAAACGAGACAACGTAATCATCCTGCGACGGATGAATCGAGACGAGTATCGCAACACGATTCGCGATCTAATGGGGATCGACTATGACACTTCTCACTTTCCCGAAGATCCGCCGACCGGCGGCTTTGACAACAACGGCGGCGCGCTGACGATCTCGCCGATCCATCTAGAGCAGTATTACAACGCAGCGCGAGATATTCTCGACAAGTCGTTTGTTGTTGGGAGTCAACCGCCGAGCATTCAATGGAGATTCCAGCCCGAGTCTGGCGACTCAGACAGTAATCGTGTCGAGTACGACAAGCAGCGTTTGATTGTAAACAGTGGTAAGAATCGAAATGTCGGAGACGCCATTGTCATGCACCACAATTCGTGGGATCGCAACTTCAATGTGCGCGACTTCGCTGTCAAAAACCCCGGCAAGTATCTCGTGCGGATTCGGGTCGGCGGCAGAGTGCCGACGCGTGACGAAGTGGTCGAGTCGGCCAAAGGCTTTTTGCAGCATCGCTTGGACGAAGCGCTGAAGCAGAATCCGAGTCAAGAAAAATGGAAGCGCCAAGAATTCGAGCGAGGGCTCGAGCATTTTCAAACTTTTCGTGACTATGACTATGGTCGGCCACGGTTAAAAGTCACGCAACATTTGGCGGGCCAGCCCAAAGTGATCGCTGAGTTTGACGTTGACGCAGATTTCCCCGCGATGCAGACGATTGAGATCGAAACCGATTTTACCACCGCCAAAGCGGGCCTAACCATCGACTACGCCTACGACATCCCCAAAGAAGTCGAAAACTTTTGGATGCAAGGACACGATGCGTTTGCCCGACCTGAAGCCACCGTCGACTGGATGGAGTTAGAAGGGCCCATCTATCCGCAATGGCCGCCAGAATCGCAAACCCGCTTGCTGCCTGATTCTCCCTTGCGGGCTAGCGATCCGCGAGAATATGCTCGCAGCGTAATTACTCGTTTTCTTCAGCGGGCCTATCGACGTCCGGCCGATGCAGCCGAAATTGAGCAAAAGCTCGCGTTGTTCGATCAAGCCTACAAACAGTCAGATACGTTTGAAGCGGCGATCCGCGCTCCGCTGACGGCGATTTTGATCTCGCCCCATTTTTTGTACTTGGCCGAGCCAACCGACAGCGGCGATCAGGTGGCCGCACCGCTGGATGACTTTCAACTTGCGACGCGACTCTCTTATTTCCTTTGGAGCAGCATGCCGGATGACACGTTATTTCGCGCAGCCAAAGCCGGCAAGCTGCGCGATCCGCAAACGTTGGATCAGCAAATTGATCGCATGCTGGCCGATCCAAAATCGGCAGCGCTGGTTCAAAACTTTGCCGGACAATGGTTGAGTCTGCGTGAAGTAGGAGCGAATCCGCCGGTCGCCGAGCTGTTTCGCCGTTACGATCGGCATTTAGAAACTTCGATCGTGGCCGAGTCGCTCGCCTTCTTTCGTGAAGTGCTGCAACACGACTTAAGCGTGATGAACTTTATCGACTCGGACTTTGTGGTGATCAATGAGCGGCTGGCCCGCTTTTACGGCATTGATGGAGTAGAGGGCGACGAGCTGCGCCGCGTCGAGCTGCCCAGCGGTATCCATCGCGGCGGCGTACTAACGCAGGCTTCGATGTTGTCGATCACCTCCAACGGCACGCGCACTTCGCCGGTCAAACGCGGTGTCTGGATCTTGAAAAACATCCTGGGGACCGATCCTGGTCTGCCGGTCGCCAACGTCGGCGAGATCGCTCCTCAGGTTCCCGGCATCGACAAAGCGACGGTTCGTCAGCGGTTAGAAATCCACCGCGAACTTGCCCAGTGTGCACGCTGCCATAACAAGATTGATCCTTTGGGTTTTGCGTTGGAAAACTTTGACGGCTCTGGCGATTGGCGCCAGCGTGAAGGGCACGGCTATCAAGGGCGGATCGGGGCGAATGATCCCCTGATTGATGCGTCCGCCACTCTGCCCGATGGAACCAAGATTGACGGGATCGAGTCACTGCAGCAGGCCTTGCTCGCCAAAGAGGATCTCTTTCTGCGATGTTTGGCCGAAAAGATGTTTACCTACGCTTTAGGGCGAGAGATGAGCATTGTCGATCGTCCGCAAATTACCGCCGCGGTCGCCGCGATGAAAGCCAAGGACAAGTCGCTACGCTCGCTGATTCATTTTATCGCCCATTCCGCAGCGTTTCAGTCCAAATAAACAACCAGCGTGTTATCATCACCAACGGGTGAACGATTCCTAGCAAAGGAAAAAAATGTCGAAAACGATCTCACGCCGGACAGCACTACGCGGACTAGGAGTTTGTCTTAGCCTGCCGCTGCTGGATGCGATGACGCCCAGCTCCCATGCGGCGCCTTCACAGTTTAAGCCGCTCAAATCTTCGCTTGCTCGTCAGCCGCGGATGATCTGTTGCTATGTGCCCAACGGCGTGAACATTTTGGAGTGGTCTCCCGAAACCGCCGGCGCCGATTACCAGCTGTCGCCAACGCTGGAGACGCTGGCCGATCATCGCGACGACTTCACCATCTTTTCTGGACTAGGGCATCCCAACTCGACCGGCGGACATAGCGGCGCCGATACCTGGCTGACCGGCGCGGATCTGGCGGCGACACCCGGCAGCGATTACACCAATTGGGTTTCGGCCGATCAGATTGTCGCCGACCATCACAGCAAAGAGACCCGCTTTGGTTCGTTACAATTATCCGATAGCAGCGGCACCGGTTCGGCCGGGCATTCGCATACGCTCTCGTTCAATCGCCGCGGCACGCCGATCCCAGCCGAGAATTCTCCGCAGCGGTTGTTTGAACGGCTGTTTGTGCCTGACAGCGCCGGCGATCGCGCGGCGACGTTACAGCGCTACGCCGAGCAAAAATCGATCCTCGATAGCGTACTGGCCGAAGCCCGTTCGTTGCACAAAAAATTAGGCCAAAAGGACCAGCAGAAGCTCGACCAATACCTCAGCAGCGTGCGCGAAACCGAGCTGCGGGTCGAACGTTTAGAAGCTTGGATCGACGTGCCGAAACCAGAGCTGGAACCGAAGTTTCTGCAGCTGGTCAGCAAGTCTGGCGACGCGCATGATCGCCCAATGTGGATTGATGTAATGCTGGAACTATCGTACCTGTCGTTTGTGACCGACACGACGCGCGTGATTACCTTCGAGTGGTCTCGTGAAGCAGGCGGCTACGGCGGCGGCGGAGAAAACCATCATGAGCTGTCGCATCACGGCGGCGACGCTGGGATGTTGAAAAAGCTAGGTGTGATCGACCGTTTCCATTTGTCGCGACTAGCGAGGTTTCTCGATTTCCTCAAGCAAACCGACGACGGCGATGGCAACATGCTGGATCACACAATGGTGCTGTACGGCAGCGGCATGAATAGCGGCAAAGGTGGTGAACACTCACCCAAAAATCTGCCGCTATTGCTCGCCGGCGGCGACTCGCTTGGCCTGAAGCATGGGCGCCACCTGGCCTATGACGATAACAATCACCCGCCGCTCAGCAATCTGCTGCTGACCATGATTCAAAAGATGGGTGTCGAAACCGACCAGTTCAGTGATGCGACCGGGACGTTGATTTCTTAGGAGGTGAAAAGCTATCGTAGGTTCTGTACAACCAATCCAATCAAGTCGCTAAGTTTCTCCGTCCAGCTTTAAAGAGATACCGTGTAATCCATGGATTTGGATGAAAAACAAAAATCGGTAATTCGCTGGTTGCAAGCGACTGAAACTGGTCCGCTATACACCTACGAGGCGATTACCGGCGCGAATGATTTGAGCGACGAAGAATATGAATGGCTGATTCAATATCTCTGGAGAATCGAGGCCGTCTCCGTAGAGCCAAGGGGCGGCGATCCGATCGGCGCTGTTCGACTTGGTCCTAAGTTTAGGCAGCTCATTTATGATCTCGACAACCTGCCAAAGCCAGATGTTTGGGAAAGGTGGGCCAAGTCGATTCGCAGCAAGTGGTGGTCCTTTCCGCTTTGCGTGGTGCTGGTTGGGATTCCTTTGTTTCTGATCTGGGTCGACATTATTTTCGGCGTACTCGCGATCCTCGTTCAGGGATAAGTGCCTAGCAAGGTAGGTGTGCATGATCTAGTTGCTGTAGTCGCTCATGTTTGATTTAAGCATCCATTGGTTTTAGCTTGACGAGCCGAGGCAATCTGTTACAAAGCGGCAGTTGCACAGCTAGTCGCCTGCTGGTGGTGTTTTTTGGTAAGGGCGTCGTCTTCATGAAGTAGATGCGGCAGCGTACTAGTGATCGCAACAGCATCATCGGCGTCCCAAACATTGCCTGTTGGCAAACCCAAAAAGGTCGTACATCAATGACTTTTCACTTGTCTACGGCTGCTGCCGTTGTACTTTGCCTGACGACTTTCGCTTTCGGTGATTCGCCTGCGATTGTCGGAACCGTCACCGATCCTGCTGGTAAACCGTTGGCCGGAGTGCGCGTTGATGTTTCGACCGCCGGCCCGAAAGTGGGCGATGCGATCTTTTGTCCCAGCTGCTATCTCGATTGCGGCAAGTTTGCAACCACTGATTCGCAAGGAGGCTTCAAGCTGCAACAGCTCGATCCGGCGCTCAAGTTCCACTTGGTGCTGACCAAGTCTGGCCATCGAGCTTTGCAAACGCCGTGGATTGATCCGGAGTCAGGCCCCGTTTCACTCAAACTAGAAGCGTTGCCGGCAGCAGTCGATCCCAGCCGTGTGGTTTCGGGAGTTGTAACGCTAGACGGCAATCCGATCGCGGGTGCGCTGATCGATCCGCACGGCGCCAAGACCGCCGCGCGACGGTGGATGGGACAAGTCGATGGAGTCGATCCTACGATTACCGACGAGGCGGGGCATTTTTCGCTGATTGTGCCCGCTGATTTTTTGGCGCTCGATATCCGGATCACCGGATTTGGCTTTTGTGGAGTGCAGATCGATCAATTGGAGCCCGGGAAAGCCCCACGCTCGATTGAAGTCAAACAAGGCGCCAGCGTTATCGGCAAGATTGAAAGTCACGGCGAACCGATCGCCAACATGAGTATCGCGGTCGTGCAAATCGATCGATCATCCAGCGGGAGAATCTTTATCGCCGCCGTCGGGGACGTGACTGACGAAGCGGGTAGATTTGAATTTCATCATCTTCCGCCAGACGAGCGCTACGGCATTTACTCGGTTGTCGGCGAGGCGAATCGATCCCATAGCCCGCATGTGATCTCCACCAAAACGTTTCTCGCGCCCGCTACGGGTCAGGTGCGAGATCTAGGGACGTTAGATATCGCTTCCACTTACTCGATCTCGGGTCGGGTAGAACGGACTGACGGTCAGCCGCTTCCAAAAAACCTTAAGCTCTCTTTCTCGCGCGAGCCGGCCTGGGACTTGGTCAGCATCGTTGTCGCAGACGACGGAGCATTCCGGATCGACGGACTTCCTCCTGAGACCTACGAAATCCGGGTGGCTGATCGTCATCTCGTGATCGCGAGCGACCAGATGCCATTTCAAATGTTAAGTGAGAATTCCTTTGGCGTTCGTCTGCAGGATTCACTCGAAGACTTGATCATCCCGCTGAAAGGGAAGTAACCATGCTCACGAAGCTGCTGTTGGCAGTTGCCGTTGCCACCATCGGTTCGCCGCTGGCCATGTGTGACGATGTCGCACCTGAATTGACCGCCAAGCAAGCCGTGGTCGCGTCGCAAGTGATTGTTAGTCGCGAGCCTTCCCCGGCTACGCCAGCTATTTCGGTGCAGGGAGTCGTGCGCGATACGACAGGCAAACCGCTCGCAGGGATGCACGTCGTGTTGCGCAGCAATCTAGGCGGCATTCCCTATGCGACATTGGGGTTCCCGCATGTACGCGATATTCTCGCGCGCACGCAGACCAACAAACAAGGCGAATATCAATTCACGCAGATCGGTCTCCCACCGCGGATGGTTGAGCAAATTGACAAGTTGCGCAGCGGAAAAATCGGCGCGCAATTATTGGTCTGGGGCGACCAATACGGCTTGGCATGTCGGACGATTCAAGACTTCGATCCGGCCGACATAGACGTCACGCTCGACAAGCAGGCCAACGTTAGCGGCACGCTCGTTGATGAAGCAGGCCATCCGCTGGATCTAGCGACGCTGGAAGTCATCGGCTTGACCACAGCGACGGACAAAACGGATGGCTTTCTGAGGGGAGCTGACGATCTGAATCTGATTTCTTCGGAAGTGAAATTTAGTGCCGATGTGCGGCAGGGAAAGTTTAGCCTCGCGAATATGCCGCGGGATTATCGGATTTTTGTTCGCGGCGAGAGCCCGGTCGGGCACCGCACTCACTTTCTGATTGATACAGGTGACGCTGACAGCAGCGATGCTCCCTTTTTAACCGCCAGCAACAGCACGATGAAGAAAAATCGTAGCCCGATTCAGCTTGCTGTGGAAAAGTGTAACTACGTCCAACTTCGTATCTTGGATCAACATGGACAACCGGTAACCACCGGCGGCGTAGAAGCGATCAATTCGGATCGGCAGCCTGGCGGATCGGCGGCGGTGGGAGAGGATGGGATTGTTACTTTGGTGGTTAAATCAACCGGCGACTATCAAGTGTTGTATGGCGCCGATCCTCTGCAGCCGGTTGTAGGACTAGCGCAAACGGTTGCTATTGAAGCAGCCCCGACTGAAATTGTAGAGATGCGACTGCCAGCGTTTCGCACGATTCCCGGCCAAGTGATCGACAGTGAGACCGGCGAGCCAATCCCCGGCGTTTATCTCTCGTGTGGACGAAAATCCCCACCCGAAACACCACCTGATTCGCTGTCACGTGCGACCGCTGCTTTGGTAGTGTCTGACGTTGACGGCCGATTTGAAATGCCGGTGCTGCCGGGAGAATGCGTCTTTGCAATCCGTCATCAGGTCGATGGCTATCTCGCGCCGACCTACACTCACAATCAAGAAGCGCCTGACGCCAAGTTGCCCACAGTCACGGTGACTGCTGACAATCGCTTAGAAGCAGTGACCATCACGCTCTCGCGAGGACTGATCCTGACCGGAACGGTACTGGATCAACAGGGAAAGCCTGCGGCGGGGGAAAAGGTCACGATCAGCAACGATGGCGCTCCCTATCGACAGACCACCGTGACCACCGATGCGGCAGGGCATTTTCGGATTTCAGGGCTCTCTCCGTATGTCTCGACCCGACTTCGCGTCATCAGTGACGGTGGGGCCGCGGAAACCACGATTGCAGCCGACAAAGATCATCCCTGGCGAAAATCGGTGGTCAAATCGGTAGAGCTGAAAATTGAGAAACGGACCTCGGTACGCGGCCGGGTTGTTCGCAATGGATCACCGGTCGCCGGCGTTCGCGTGACTCTGAAACATTCGCCCCCCAGTTATCAAACGGCCAATAGTGCGAGATTTTTTTCGGTAGGGGAAACCCACACCGACAAGCAGGGACACTTCGAAATTGCCGGGTTAGGGAAGGGGGACAAATACAATTTAGAGATTGAACCGCAAGGCAACGCGGAGGTGCGTGATTGGCGCTACGCAAGTCCTTACAGCCATACCGTCGCGGTCGAAGATGGCGCGATTCTTGATCTGCCTGATGCTGAGCTAAAGAGTAATAGCCAAACGCTGTCAGGATTCGTTGTCGATCCGCATGGCGATCCCGTCGCCGGCATCACGGTCAGCGCAAGTTTGGCCTCCGGCGGGATGCTGTCGCGAACCAGATCGGGGCCTCCTCCTTGGACCGAGACCGATAAAGAGGGCCATTTTGAGTTGACTTACCTGCCGGACGAGCCGATACGCTTGATGGCCTACAAGGCGAACCCGCAAGGCGGGCGAATTCTTTACCCGAGCTACGTAAGTCCCCTGCCAAACGCACTCGATATCCGGATCATTTACGATCCCCAACTTGGCGCCGCTTTGGAAGATCTCGATGCGGCCAAATAATTGGATCGTGCTTTCTGAGTGAATCCAATCTTGGATCGCTCATTGCTTTTCCTGCACGCCAGAAACCACACACAGCGAGGCAATGACGGCGGCGGTCAATAGGGCGGCGATTTGAACCGGAATGATGATGCCGAACATGTTTTTCTCCTGTTGAGTCAAAACGGGGGGAGTGAAAATGCTATCAGCATTGTCACAGCGCTCCCTAAAACTCCCCTGAAGCGAATCTAAAATCTTCTTTATTTAGTCAGAATCTTGGGTTACTACCGCTTGGCGCCCGAAACCAAACAGAGCGAAGCAATCACGGCGGCCGTCAATGCGGCGATTATTTGAACAGGGACAATGATGCTGATCATCGCTTTCTCCAGTAAATGGAAAGATCTCGTAAATCGGTATCAGCATTGTTCCAGTCCCCCCTAAAGCTCCCCTGAAGTCAATCTAAAATCGGCTTTATGTTGCTAGAATGCTCGCCGCTTGGCTGGCTGGATCCACAGCGGAATCGTCCCAGATTCAGGGGGCATGTTTCCGCAGCGCCCCAAACCGCTTAAAAAGAAGGAAGCTGCTGCGAACCAATCAATCAATCTCAACCAAGGAATCCCTGCGATGAGCGACTCGCTAGAATTTATCTCCACCGGAAAGCTGCTGCACGTCAAAGTAACCGGCAAACTGACCAAAGAGTCGTACGAGAAATTTACTCCCCAGGTCGATCGACTGGTCCAAGAGTATGGCAAGCTGCGAATTTTGTTTGAGATGCACGATTTTCATGGCTGGACTGCCGGCGCGTTGTGGGACGACATCAAGTTTGACATGAAGCACTGGAAAGACATCGAACGCCTGGCGATTGTCGGCGAATCCAAATGGGAACAAGGCATGGCCTCGTTCTGCAAGCCGTTTACGATGGCCAAGCTGCAATATTTTGATCACACCGAATTGGACAAAGCGAAAGCCTGGATCGAAGCCGAGTAGTCGTACCGAAAACCTCGACACTAGCCCGCGCGCCCGTTTTGAAGTAGCGCTTTTCAGCAGGTTCGTAAGAAATAGAACGCGGAGGACACGGATCAGTCACGGAATTACACGGTAAGAGGGGATGTTTACAATTTCCCAATACGTCGAAACAGTTTACTAAGCAAGACTGTTTGAAACGCCTGCTTGCCGCACAAGCAGGCATTTCTGACCGTGAAACGCCGTGATTTATCCGCGGTATCCGTGTTCCATTCTTTGTTTGCGCTCTTCAGCAGGTTCGTAAGAAATAGAACGCGGAGGACACGGATCAGTCACGGATTTAGTCGGTAAGAGGGGAGATTTGCAATTTCCCATCACGTCCAATTTGTTTCCTAACCAAGACAATTTGATAATGCCTGCTTGCTGCACAAACAACGATTTCTGGCCGTGAAACACCGTGATTTATCCGCGGTATCCGTGTTCCATTCTTTCTTTGTCCTCAATTAGAAAACCTCGGTTCAAGCTCTTCCCTGATTCGATGGAGAATTGATGACTCGCATCGTCCTACTTCTGGCCGGATGTTGTTTCGCGCTGACGCTGCAAGTGGCGCAAGCAGACGAAAGTGCGCCGGCGATTGCGCAACCTCCTTGGCCGGGTGCGACCCCTTTGGAATTGGGACGTGACGACCAGGGACAGAGCATTGTCGCCTGGCTTGATCCAGCTGCATTGGATCCGCTGGCTGCGGGGCAGATGGTCGTAGTTGTTATCGACAAACCAACCAGCGAAGATCCGACTGGCCAGCTTGCCCAGCAGATGCACGAGACATTGCAGCAAAAATATGGCGCTAACGTGCGCTGCGCGATGATCTACTGCGAGCCGGGGCAAAAATATCCACCAACCGGATCCGCCTACAATACGCCGGGGCAACGCGCAGCGGCGACCATTTGGCGAGCGATCGGTTGGTTGGGGCCAAGTGTGGTCATCCAGGTCGCCAAGCAGAATGCAGAACCGAATGAAGCAACGATGCTGTGGAGAGCGGTCGGTACCCACCGCGTCGCAGGCATCGGCAAAGTTGCTTCGGAGCTGACGCGAATTCCGGATGCAACCGGCTTTAAGAGCGAAGGAGCGACGGCAGGCTTCACGTTCGTGCGGAACGATACCCTGTTGGCTAGCGGCAATCCGTTGGAACCGTTGTTAGGAGAACTACGGGAGCGGCTGCGTCGCACGCCTGCGGAGTGTACGCAGCAATTGGCCAGCGTTTATGGACACGACTTGAAAACCGTCATGTATCAGCCGGCGCTGGCGATCATGGCTCGGCTTGATCAAGCAGCCAGCTCTGGCGATGAAAAAGTGATCGCCGAGATCGGAAAAATCCTAGAGCCTTGGCTGGCAAAGTCTTCGGTGTCAGGCGCCCAGCCCAAGGGAGTCAACGGCAGCGCCAACGCAGGGCACTTGGTCTTTGCGGCCTGGGCCGAGCAGACCGGCGATCCGCGCGCGATCGAGCTGGTTCGCCGCACCGCGGATTTGGCGTTCGATGCGAAAGGTAACCCGCTGCCGGCGATGCCGGGGCACAATGAGATGAGCGACGCCGTCTTTATGGCCTGTCCGATTTTGACCGCTGCTGGCCGTTTGACCGGCGAAGTGAAGTATCTGGACATGGCCGAGCGACAACTGCGTTTCATGCAACAGCTTTGCCTGCGTCAGGATGGGCTCTATCGGCACTCGCCGCTGTGCGAAGCTGCCTGGGGACGCGGCAACGGGTTCCCGATGCTTGGACTGACGCTGGCGATCACCGATCTTGAAGCGATCGAGCAAGACGAGTCGAAGCAGCAGTCGTTTCGCGAGCGAGCGACCCAGCTCAAGCAAGAGTTTGTCAGCAACTTGCAACGTCACGCCGCAGCGCTGCTGCCGCATCAGGATCCAACCGGGATGTGGCGTCAGGTGATCGACGAACCGGCCGCCTATCGCGAAATGACGGCCACCTGCATGATCGGCTTCGCCCTGCAGCGCGGCATCGCCCACGGCTGGCTCGACGCCGCAAGCTACCAGCAGCCGGTCGATCAAGCCTGGTCAGCAGTCTCCCAGCGAATTAGCAGACAGGGCGTACTGTTTGACGTCTGCACCGGCACCGGCAAGATGAAGACCCTGCAGGACTACTTCGATCGAACAGCGATCCTGGACCAGGATGAACGGGGCGGAGCGATGGCGCTGCTGTTTGCGACCGAGCGAATGCGGGAGTAAAGAACACGCGATCCAGATGCGATGCGTTGAACCCCCCAACACTCAAATTCTTACCATGACCGATATTGAAGAATTCGATGCGGACAATGTTGCTTTGGACACGCAAACGGGATTTGTTGGTTTTGCGAGTACGGCCGACGAGCGTTATTTCTGGCTACAGCTGGGCGAGACTTTAGCGGGATTATCCACTTCCAAAGACGAGATATGGCTTGAGCGCGATGACCAAATGTTTGGGGGATCAGGTGGAGATTGGGGTGTTGTACTAAGTCGCAACTGGATGACGATCGATTGTCACCAAGCACCTTGGATGCAGTGCCAAAGCGCGTTGTCATTCGTTTTCAGATTGACGAAGCGAGATTTCGATCGCTCAAGGATCTAATGCAACGCGTAATGGCCGGATGTCCTCACGATCTTACGATTCGGGACTGACGTTTTCCAACGCTTGCAGACCGCTCCAGGGTACGCGGCGATCAGTTGGGGAGTGATCTCTGAACCACAACAATCGAAATCTAACCCGCGATGAACCTTGCGCACGATCGAAGGGGCCTCGCATTTCACAGTCTCGGAGGTCACCCGCGATAAGATGTCAAATAGATGTGAGAGTCAATCGCAAAGCAGATGATCGATAAGAAGCAAAAGACACCGGCAACGTTCAGGAACCCGAGAAATTCCGACATGAGCGTGCCGGCGACAAATAGCAAGCTCCAGAATAGGAACTTGGGGTGTTGAACCCAGAATCCGTTTCGCATCAGAAGTCTATCCCTAGGCGTCGTCTTTGTTCGTGGACTTGGATCCTCTCTCAGGGTATCCGACCACTGCTGAGGTAGCAACAAGATCGAGACGTATCCTCGGCCACGTTCCGTTTTGCGCGCAAAAAAACGAGCGACCCAAAAGTCACCCGTTTTGATGTAAGTTCAAGCTGAGAAACAGCTTAGAAGTAGCGGCGGAGGGATTCGAACCCCCGACACGCGGATTATGATTCCGCTGCTCTAACCGACTGAGCTACGCCGCCAGAAGATGGTTAAATCTAAGCATCACCTTTACATAGGTCAAGGAGGGCTAACGCGGTGGGGAGGTTCTCTTGGTTTTTTTAGGCGCGGCTCGAGCGAAATCGAGGTTGCCTGCGGGATTTCTGCGGGTTGGGTATGTTCGATGGGCCGTTAAGAGCGTGGGGGCTTTTTTATTTTTGTTCGCAAAGGGGGGGCAAGCTCAGAAGTTGGTGTCCCCCCATGATGGCTGTATTGGTTCGCCGCGCCGGGCGTTTGTACTACGGCCGTAATGGGTTGGCCAAATAGACCGGGGGAATTCGTTCGACCCGGTCCGAGCCGCTCAGCGGGAGCGACAGTGCGGTTTGCTGAATCACTGGCTGTTGCTGGGCAGCGTTCTGCGGCCCAGGTTGTTGGATCGCGTCGAGCGTTGCCGGGGTCAGCATGGCTCCGGCATCTGTAGGCGGAGTCGGCAGATTTTCATCTGGCGGCAGCGGCGGTCCGTCTGCGTTGTACGGAACCGGCGGTTGAATCACTTCGCCTAGCGTAATCTCTGGCGGTAGGCAGAAGAGTTCAGTGAACTCCATGCCTGCAGTCGTCACCAAGTAGCCACCGCCGAGTGCTTGATAGGCTTGAACAATGGCCGACAGTTGTTGCTGTTTGGTTTCGATCAATACGGTTCTCGCTTCCAGCAGGTCACGCTGCGAGAAGAGAACGTCAACATATTCTGCCCGAGCTCCTTGGAACAAGTCGTCCGCGACGCTGACCGACTCTTCCAAAGCAGTGACCTGTTGCTGCTTCAGTGCGAGACTCTCGCGGTAGTTATCGACTTTGGTCATCGCGTTGACCACTTCGGTAAACGCGTTCAGGATGGTCCATTGGTAGTTGTAGACGGCTTGCAGCTGCCGCGCGTTCGCGTTCATGTAGTCAGCTTGAATCGCCTTTTTGTTGATCAGCGGCGCGACCAGGTCGCCAGCAGCGTTGGCGATAAAGGCGCCTGGATCAAACAAGTAGCGAGGATTGAACGCTTCAAAGCCAACGCCAGCGGTGATCGCGACGCGGGGATAGAAGTTCGCTCTGGCGACCATAATATCAAGCCCCGAAGCGGCCACTTCGCGTTCGGCGGCCAGGATGTCGCGGCGGTTTCGTAGCAGTTGAGCCGGCACGCCGACTTGGAGCATGCTTGAGTCAAGACTGATGAAGTCCCAAGCTTGACGTTCGACCGGTTGGGGATATCGACCAACAAGCATGTTGATACGGTTCTCGACCTCAATAATGTCCTGCTTGACGATTAGCAACTGGCTTTCGTTTTTGCGAACTTCGGCCAAAAATCGTTGCACGCCCAATTCGGTGCCGCGGGCAGCATCTTTTTGGGCTTTGGCGACTTCGAGACTTTTTTGTTGAATTTGGATGGTCTGCGTGAGGAAGGCCATGCGTTTGTCGAGTGCGGCCAGCTCGTAATAGCTTCGGGCGGTCTCGGAGACCAGCTGCGTGATGAAGTAATTTCGCGCTTCGATCGCTTCGATATAACGCTGCATCGCGGCGTCACGTGAGTTTCGCAATTTGCGCCAGATGTCGAGCTCCCAGAAGAGGTTGGCCGAGAGTCGCGTATTTGTCAGCGGGTCGGGGAACTTGCCGCCCACGGGATAGGTGAGTTGCTCTTCGGCGGCTCCCAGAGGAGTGTACTTGCTGGTTCGTTCCATCCCGCCAGACAGGCCGGCGGTGACAAACGGCAAGTAGGCGCCGCGACGAGCCAAAATCTCGTTGTTGGCGATTTGGATTTCCTGGTTGCGGATCTTCAGCTCTAGGTTGCTAGCCAGCCCTTGGGTAAGCAACTGGGTGAGAGCTGGATCATTGAAGAACTCAACGATGCCGACATTCGCCGAGTTTTCGGCATCGATCCGCCCCGCATAGTCTGGCGGCAAAATCGGGCCTTGGTCGGCGCGTCGCAGGCACGGAATGTTGCAGCCGGTGGCCAGCAGCAAAATGACGCATAGACTGAGCGTCGTGATCCCGTGCTGTTTGGGCGTCATCCCAAAGCAGCGCAAGTGGAGTTTGGCTTGTCTCATCATGGAGCACCCTGCAATTGTCGTCACTCGACTGGCGATAAAGCGTTTGTTTGTCATCACGTCGGATCGAGAGCGAGTCATCGCTCGCCCAGGTTGACGGCCTCATGGGGAAATACCAGGCTAACCCTTGCTAGTGGTCCAGTTGGTATTGAACGCACAAGCGTGGAGATAGAAACAGCCTGCACAGAACATATCGGCAGTTCATTAAGCACAGGACAGACAATCACTACCTTCGCCAACTTGCCGCTACTAATCTGCCTGACTTGACAACGATTTGGCTCTTTAAACCCGAGTAAATAGCCTGTTTCAGCTTTGGTTTTGGCTACATTAAAAGCCGTTAATGATCTCGGCGGCACGCGCTAACGGCGAGCTTGCTAAGAGGCCTGGCGCGGCAAAGTCAACCTAATCGGAACGCGCGAAAGGTAACGGTGCTGGGGCTGCGGAAACAGAATCGCCAAAGAGCAAGACGCGTTTAAAGCGGCGCGTCTTCAATGCGCGAAAAAGCCACTTCGCGCTGGATGCAAATAGAAAAAGCTAGACAGCCCTGCAAAGTCTGCGAGGGCTGCCTAACCGTTACAATCGTACCTGGCTATTCCCATCCCGGGCGACTATTGCCATCACGGGTGATTGGGAGGGGATTCTTCATCTTTGGGGAGCGTGTCGACGGGTGATTCGTCGTCGCCATGACTCGTATCGACTGCGACAACGTGAGAATCCTCGCGCTCGAACAGTTCACTGAGCGGCTCATCGTGCTCATTGCGGATAAGCTTCTTCCCGTCCGAGATTTTCGCGAACAGGTAGTAGAGACCAGGGATCACCACGATGCCGAAGAGCGTGCCCATCAGCATGCCGCCGACTGCGGTGGCGCCGATCGTGCGGTTACCAATAGCGCCTGGACCGGTAGCACGTACTAGCGGAATCAGACCGGCGATAAACGCGAAGGAGGTCATCACAATCGGTCGGAAACGGAGACTACCACCTTCGATCGCCGCGTCTCGCAGGCTCAATCCTTCATGCCGGCGTTGGACCGCAAACTCGATAATCAAAATCGCATTTTTACCCAACAGACCGACCAGCATCACCAGCCCGATCTGGCAATACACGTCGTTGGCCAAGCCCAACGCTTTGAGCATCAGAAACGAGCCAAACAATCCTACCGGCAGCGAAACGAGCACCGCCAGCGGAAGGAGGAAGCTTTCGTATTGACCGACCAACACCAAGTAGACAAAGATCACGACGACCATGAAGATATAGATCGCCGTATTTCCCTTGTCGGCCTCGTCGTACGAGAGCCCTTGCCAGCCGATGCCGTAACCATGCGGCAGCGTTTGTGCGGCGACCTCTTGAATTGCCGAGATCGCTTGACCGCTGCTAAAGCCAGTCGCTGGAGCCCCTTGAATGATCGCGGTCGTATAAAGGTTGTAGCGGTTGATTTCGTTCATGCCCTGCATCTTTTTGAGCTTCATGAACGCGGAGTAGGGGACCATTTCGCCTTTGTCGTTTTTGACAAACATGTTCTCCAGGTCTTCAGGATAGCGGCGAAACTCCGGCGCGGCCTGAACGTAGACCTTGTAGAACTGTCCGAAACGAACAAAGCCCTGTTCCCACGTACTGCCCACCACGATCGAGAGATTGTCCATCGCATCGGCGATGGTAACCCCTTTTTGCATGGCGACGTCATTGTCAATGATGATTTCGTACTGCGGATAGTTGCTGGCGAAGAATGTAAAGATACCTTTCAGCTCTTTCCGTTTCTCCAACTCGGCCAGGAAGTTTTCGGTCACTTCACCAAATGCGTCGTAGTCGCCGCTGTTGGTTTGATCAAGCAAGCAGAGCGAGAAACCGCCTGCGGCGCCAAACCCCGGAACAGCCGGCGGTTCAAAGAACTCGAGCTTGACGTCGGCGATTTCTCGTCCTTTTTCTTCCAGCTTTTCAATCAACTCTTTGGACGTCAGCTCGCGTTCGGCCCACGGCTTCAAGTTAATCAGACAGGTTCCAGCGTTGGAACCGCGACCTTCGGTCAAGATTTCATAGCCGGCCAACGACGTGACCGAGGTGACTTCATCAAATTCTTTGCAGATCTTCTGTAGTTCATGCGCCTTGGCGTTGGTGTACTCTAGGGTCGAACCGGGAGGAGTTTGAATGATCCCATAGATGACTCCTTGATCTTCGAGCGGAATAAAGCCTGAGGGGAGGACTTGGTTCACCACCAAGATTCCATAGCTGAATGCTCCGATCACAACCATGGTGACCACGCGTCGCGTGACGATCAGTCTGACGATGCCGACATAGCCGCCGGTAACCTTTTCGACCCCTTTGTCAAAATAGTACAGAAAGATGCCGATCGGCCCGCGCACCTTCTTCTCGCCTGGTTCGGCGCCGGAGAAGACCGAGCGGAAGGTGAAGATGAACAGCAGAGCCATGACCGATGCAATGATGATCATCGTTTCATGCGTCAGCTCGACTTGCTCCGAAATCACCTCATGCACGATCTCGATATGCAGCACTTCAAACACGGCGTAACCGGCCGCCAAGCCAAGCAGGATCGATAACAGGCCACGCAGAATAAATGCATATTTGCCGGCGATCGTTTTGAAGGTGCGATTGGTGAAGCCGACCAAACCGGTTTGTTTCTCATGTCCTTTGACGTGCGGCTTCAAAATCATCGCACACAGCACCGGCGTGAGCGTCAAAGCCACCACGCCAGAGAGGACAATCGACATGGCCATTGTCAATGCGAATTCGCGATAGAAGACGCCAACGGCGCCCGGCATAAAGCAGACCGGAATAAACACCGAGGTCATCACCAACGTAATCGCGATGATCGCACCGCTGATTTCGCCTACGACTTCTTTGGTCGCGTGATACGGGGAGAGATGTTTCTCGTGCATTTTGGCGTGGACGGCTTCGACCACCACGATCGCATCGTCAACCACCACGCCGATCGCCAGCACCAAGGCGAAGAGCGTGATCAGGTTGACCGACATCCCAAACATGCTCATGAAGAAGAACGTTCCGATCAACGACACCGGAACCGCCAGGGTTGGGATGAGCGTGCTGCGGAAGTCTCCCAGAAACACGTAGACCACTAGCGAAACCAGGATGAACGCTTCAAAGAGCGTGTGCAACACCTTTTCGATCGACGCATCCAGAAAGCTGGAAACGTCATAGCTGACCGCATAGTCGACGCCGGGAGGAAACAGTTTGAGTTTAAACTCTTCGAGCTTCTCCTTGACCTCTGCGATCACGTCCGCCGCGTTGGAGCCGGGGATTTGTTTCAGCACGATGGAAGCGGAAGGGAGCCCGTCGATGTCTGAATAAAGGTCATAGAAAGAAGATCCGAGCGTGACTTTGGCGACATCCTTGAGCCGCAAGATTTCGCCTTCTTCGTTTTCTCTTAAAATGATCTCGCCGTACTGCTCTGGCTTGTCAAAGCGTCCCACCCAGGTCAGCACGTACTCAATCGTTTGCGAGGTTGTTCCTGTTGCTTGGCCCAGACGTCCCGGCGATCCGATGATGCTTTGCTCTTTGATCATCTCCATGATGTCGTCTGACGAGATGTTGTAAGCGCGCATGCGATCGAGATCTAACTCGACACGCATCGCATAAGCGCGATTGCCCAGGATCTTGGCTTGACCGACGCCGCGAACGCGCTGGATCTCGGGCAGCAGATTGGCGCTGACGTAGTTGAAGAGAAAGTTTTGGTCATGGGCGGGATCTTTGCTGTAGACGTTCACATACATCAACATGGACGTCATGTTTTGCATCACGATGATCCCCTCACGCTCCACGATCGGAGGGAGTTGGTTCTTGATCATCTGGATGCGGTTATTGACGTTTAAGACCGCCACGTTGGGGTCGGTGCCCGGCTCGAAGGTGATCATGATCGACGCTTCACCGGCACTGGTCGCAGCTGAGGTCATGTACCGCATATTCGGCACGCCGTTGATCGCTCGTTCCATAATGACGAGCGTCGAGTCCACCAGAATCTTGGCGCTGGCCCCGGGAAACGATACCGAGACCACCACGCTGGGAGGCGCGACCGAAGGGAACTGCGAGATCGGCAGAGCGGTAATCGCCAACCCGCCCATAAACAGGATGAGTAGAGAGATGACGATCGCCAGCGCTGGCCGATGTAAGAATTTCGAGAACATGACCAGGGCTACCTATTCGGCGTGATACTTCAAGTGAGCAAGAACTTCTTCAGGCGGCGTAAACTTGTATTCGATCTTGTCGCCATCGCGCACCTGACGAATTCCTTCGAGGATGATCTTGTCACCCTCTTCCAGCCCACTTTTGATCACAAAGATGTCATCTTGCTCGCTATCAATCACCAAGTCGCGCTGATGAACCACATTGTCTTTGTCGACGACAAAAGCGTACCGTTTGGCCAGAATCTCATAGGTGGCTCTTTGCGGAATCACGATCACATCCTTCAACGTGCGATGAATCAAAATCGTCCCGGTCTGGCCATTTCGGAGCAGACCACGCGGATTTATGAAATCTGCACGAAAGGCGATGTTGCCGGTCGTATTGTTGAAGTCGGCCTCGATCGCTCCGATATGCCCTGGCTGGGGAAAGATATTGCCGTTGGCCAGTTTCAGCTCGATCTGCAGCGGATCGGCGCTCGGGTTCTCGTCGAGATCGGTCTTGTACTCGAGATAGCGAGACTCTGGCACGTTAAAGTAGACCCACATCTCGCTGTTGTCCGAAAACGTCGTGAGGACGTCTCCTTCTTCGATCAAGCTTCCTAGCTGACAATGTTGGCGGTCGACGATGCCATCAAAAGGTGCGATGACGTCGGTAAAGTTCAGCTCGGCCTGGGCGAGCTCTACCTTGGCGTCGGCCTCGGCCAGTTCGGCCTCTTTGATCGCCAACTCTTGCGGTGAGACAATTCCTTTTTTGTTGAGATCCTGAGCATTTTTGAGTTGGATTCGAATCACATTCGCACGCGCTACTTCGGCGTCGAGCTTGGCCTTAAACAGAATCGGCTGGATCTGAAACATCCGATCCCCTTTTTTCACCGACTGACCTTCGCGAATGCCGATCTCGGTTAGATAGCCACCTTCCAACGCACGAACTTCAATGTGTTGGCACGAGTGGATCTGGCAGACGTACTGCTGCGTGCTGATCACATCTTTTCGCAGCGGGCTGGTGACCACGACCAAGTGGGCATGCTCGCCTTCGCCATGAGATTGGGTCTCTCCGTGGGCTTCCTCTTCGCCGTGCGATTCAGAATGCGACTCAATATGCGAGGCTGCATGCGATTCCGCTGTATGCGATTCGCAGCCCGACAAGCAAAAAGAAGCCAACGCGAGCAAGACAGCTGCAATAGCGGTGATTTTCATATCTCTCGTGCGTACCTCGAGGTTATCAGCCAGGGATGTCCTGGAGATCGATCGGTGGGGGCTATACGCGGTGACCCGAAACGAGGCAAAGGTAAAAACCCACAGAAGCCGAAACGCCACTGGTTGAATTGGATACATTGATTCGGAAACGACGCTACGTCCGCTTTAACAAACTGGGCGCGATGATGGGAGCAGCGACTGTAGGATCTCTGCCTGATGCCTTGGGTTCAGTTTTCAACGCCTTGGTTAAAACAAAAGTCGAAGTCTCACGTGCTGCGGCTGCACTTTGGGGGCGGGGGCACGACGTCGCTTTGCCACGACGCAAGGGGGGAACGCATGCCGATGGAGTGAAAAAGCGGACTCTTGAATGGCTCCATCGCGCCCTCTCTTGGCGTCATGCGCCGCTTTAGCGTTGCATCTTGGTGAAGCCAATCACTGACCTACGATAAAGAAATTTTTATCTCACGCTTTAGGTGTCGGCAACTGCGAGTACCCGCGGGCGCCATCCGCCTCCAATGGCCAAATTGGGTCTTTGTTGGGGCTCAATTTTGGCGCCCAAATTCGGTCGTTTTCATGTTCGGATTAGAGGCTCAAATCGGGGTGCGAAATCGATGTCGCCAGCAGCGCAAACAGATCGCTATGAGATCGATTTCAACCTGTTCGGTCGACCCTCTAGCCTGCGGTTGCAAGCTGGGTTGCCGTCGCCGATCACGCCAGTGCGAGCAACTCTTGAAGCAGCCTGGTTTGGCAGATGTTTGGGCCGCTATTAAATTGTCGCATCTTGTTAATTGGTAACGACTTGCAGTGTTGTTGGTAAGGCAGTTCGCCGCTCTGGGGCATGCGGATTTTCGCTGCCATCTCGCCCATTTTGGGGCGACATTCGGAGTTGCTGCTTGGTTGTCGGAAGTCCTCGCTTGCCCCCAATCGAGCACGTTAAAGTCGCCCTTGAGTCGCCTGCTTTCTCTGGCATTTTCGGAGCGATAGAAGCGAGCTTATTTCGGCTTCGATTTGACCTGCTTGGCGACACCACTTTTAGGACAAGTTAGAAGCGATTTTGAGGCACGGTTTGCGCTGCTTTTACTCCCCCTACATGAACACTTATTAATGAAGTTAGGCGCCGCGGGGAGAAAATATTTTCGCGACAACCAGGGCTTCAACGACGTCTGTCTCGACAGGGGTTGAGGGATCTAGTTGCGCACCATCGGCTGAATTTGAAGCTCGCTGGTTTGATTGCTCATTGGCTGCCGGCTAAGGGGGCCAACAGCGCATTCGCCGCTTGATATTGGGAGGGTAAATTCAATTATTCCAGCTGGAGCATCGCGCTGGCATCACGGCGTCGATCGGTCAGGGAGAAGATCCCCGCTTAAGCTGCATCCTATCGGCGGAGTTTGGGTCATCGCTCACCAGCTTGCTGTCGCCTGCGATCCAAGTCGAGCTAAAATCGCAATAAGCCTGTTTTTGGGGTAGGCTTGATGGATATGGGCCTCTTTGAATCCCTAGCAGCTTGGATTAAACGTGCGAAAACGGCTGAATCTAGTTCAATGGTCAGCGCTGGCGATCTTCCTTGCCGTTACGCTGATCTCTGCGTCAGCGTTTGCCGCCAAGGGAGTGCTGCATCTGAAGGTTGTTGATTCTCAGACCAAAGCGCCGCTCAGTGCGCGAATGCATCTAATCAATCCCCGCGGTAAACGGCAGCGAATCCCCGGCGTTCCCAATTTGGACGATCACTTTTCGTTTACCGGCGAATTGCAGCTGGAACTAGCGCCTGGCCGCTATACCTTTGAACTGGAGACCGGCCCCGAGTACCGTACGCGCTCGGGCTATTTTGAGCTGAAGAGCGGTGACGAAGATAGCTCGACACTCGAAATGACCCGCTTTGTCGACATGGCGGCTGATGGTTGGTGGTCTGGCGATCTGTATCTGCAGCGCGACCAGTATGATCTAGAAACATTGATGCTGGCCGAGGATCTGCATATCGCGGTCAATCACGCTTGGGATAATCAGCAAAACGCCTACGAGGGGAAACCGATTGAGGATCCCTTGGCCATCTTTGGCCGCGATCGCGCTTGGTGGCGGATCGGCGGTCGCGACGAAAGAGCAGGGGGGCGAATGATCTTCGCCAATGTCGACGCGCCGCTAGCGGTGCAATCGGCAAAGCCAGAATATCCCTCGATCCTGAACTACGCAGATCCCTTGCAGAGCAACCCGCGTGTGCATCAAGCGGCCGACGCCACGGCGTGGGATTTGCCGCTGTGGATCGCACACGGTGCGGTCGATTCGGTGGTGATCGCCGGGCCCGAGTTAGAGCGTAAGGGAAGCTCGGCCAAGCCGGCGCCTGGTTCTCGGCCGGCCGATCGGCTGTTGTTTCCGGGGCCGCAGGGGAAGGCGCGTTGGGCGCAGCAGATTTACTTTCATCTGCTGAACTGTGGGATCCGAATTCCTCCGTCGGCGGCCAGCGGGTCAGGCACAACCAACAATCCGCCAGGCTACAACCGCGTTTACGTCCATTTGGATGGCGAGTTTTCGTATGACGCGTGGTGGCGCGAGTTGGCTGCTGGACGCGTCATGGTGACCAACGGTCCGATGATTCGGCCGGTTGTCGAGAACCGCATGCCGGGCGATGTATTCACGGCGCCTGCCGGCCAAACGTTGGAGATTGAAGTCGCGCTGAATCTCGGCACGCGTGACACGATCGCCTATCTCGAAGTAATCAAAAATGGCCAGGTTGAGCATGAAGTGCAATTGGCCGACTACGCCAAAAATCAGGGGCGCCTGCCCAAGCTGCACTTTGATGAGAGCGGCTGGTTTTTGGTCCGTGCGGTGGCCGAAGTCCCCGAGACCTACCGGTTTGCGATGACGGGGCCCTATTACGTTCAGATCGGCGATCAACCCCGGATCAGCAAAGCCTCGGCCAAGTTCTTTTATGATTGGGTGTTTGAGCGAGCGGGGGCAATCGGTCTGGAAAATGGCGATTCGCGGGACGAAATCCTCGAAATGCACCGTCAAACACGCAATTTTTGGCGTGATCTGTTTGAGCGGGCCAACGCGCCGTAGCGGCGACATCCCAGGGCGATTCTCTTGTATAATCGAGGTTTTCACCCTGATTTGCTGATTGCCTGTATGTCTGCGCCGGCCGCTTGGCGGAAGCTCTACCCTTTCGCTTCTCATACGCTCGATCTTGATGGTCAACGGTATCACTACGTGGACGAAGGCACGGGTAAGCCCATGCTGTTTGTACATGGGAACCCGACCTGGTCCTTCTATTGGCGAAACCTGATCACTGCGTTTCAGCCGACCCGCCGCACGTTGGCGGTTGATCACATCGGTTGCGGGCTAAGCGACAAGCCGCAGAACTACGAGTACACGCTCGAGCAGCATATCGACAATCTGCTCCGCTTTATCGAGCGGTTGGATCTGCGCGACATCACGTTGGTCGTCCATGACTGGGGAGGCGCGATCGGGCTGGGCGCCGCGGTTCGCCAGCCAGAGCGATTTGAGCGCTTCATCTTGTTCAACACGGCCGCGTTTCCTCCGCCGTACGTCCCGTGGCGAATCTTCGCCTGTCGCACGCCGGTGATCGGCAACGCCGCGATGCGTGGTTTGAATGTGTTCGCTCGCGCGGCGATCACCATGGCGACCGAAAAGCCAGAGCGGATGACCCCAGAGGTCGCCGCAGGACTGCTTGCGCCGTATGACAACTGGGCCAACCGCGTGGCGATCTCACGGTTTGTGGGGGATATCCCCTTATCGCCGCGTCATCCCACCTATGCGACCCTCAAGCATCTAGAGCAGCATCTGGTTGACCTCCAGCACAAGCCGATTCAAATGATCTGGGGAGCCCGGGATTGGTGCTTTACGCTGGAATGCCTGCGACGTTTTCAGTCGTACTGGCCCCAGGCCGAATCGCATGAGTTTGCCGACGCCGGGCACTATGTGGTTGAAGACGCTCACGAACAAATCATCCCGCTGATCGAATCCTTTTTGCAGCGAACCGCCCTATGACCGCCAGCAATCGCATGGATCAACGCTGGTCTGAGTTGACGATTGGTCAGATCGCGACATTGGCTTGTCTCTTGGAAGTCAACGCTCCCAAGCCGGGCAACGTCCATCGCGGCGCTGACTTCACCAATCTGGTATTGAATGACTTTGCCGCGAGCGCCGTCGCCATTGGGCCGGCGTTTGAAGTAGCCGGGCAAAGTCGGATTGGCCGCACTATCTTGGCGGCCGTGCGCGCGACGCGCCGCCTGGTCGAAACCAATACCAACTTGGGGCTGGTGTTGCTGTTGGCGCCGCTGGCCACCGTGCCGGTCAAAGATTTGAATCCCCACGGCATGACCTTGCGCCTGGCCGATCTGAATGCAGAGGACGCCGCCGACGTCTACCGCGCGATCGCCGTGGCGCAGCCCGGCGGCATGGGGCACGTCGACCAGATGGACGCGTTTGGGCCGCCGCCGACGGATCTGTTGGCGGCCATGCAAGCCGCCGCCGATCGCGATCTGATCGCGCGGCAGTATGTTAACGGTTGCGCGCAGGTCTTTGCCGCGGTCGAATACTTGCTTGACCCGGCGCTTGCGCAGCTGTCGCTGTCGGAGCGAATTGTCCATGCTTACGTGCGACAAATGGCCGCATATCCTGACAGTTTGATTCAACGCAAATGTGGGGCCGAGATCGCCGCCAAAAGCTCGCTGCTGGCCCAACGCGTGCTAGACGCAGACCAGCCCAACGGCGAAGAATACTTGCATGAGCTGCGTAATCTTGACTTCTGGTTAAGGGCCGACAATCATCGCCGCAATCCCGGCACGTCGGCTGACATCATCGGCGCCGCCATCTTTGTGGCGCTGCGTCAGCGAAAATTGACGCTGCCGCTACGATCCACTTCTCACTCTTCTGCGGAACAATCGTCATGACCGAAACCTACTCGGTTCGCATCGCTAAAGACAATCTGGTCTTTAGCGCTGGCCACTTTATTACCTTTGCCGGCGGTACCTGCGAGCGGGTGCATGGTCATAACTATCGCGTCGAAGTAGAGATCTTTGGTCCGCTTGACGAGAACCACTATGTGGTCGACTTTATCGCTGCGCGTGACGCATTGGCCCAGATCGTGGGCGAGCTCGATCATCGGATGCTGCTGCCGACTCAGCACCCGCAGATCCAAGTGGTCGCGGATGGCGCCGAGGTCACGGCCAAATTCCAGGATCGGCGCTGGGTTTTTCCGCAGGCCGAGTGCGTGTTGTTGCCGGTCCCCAATACCACGACCGAACTGCTGGCGCGTTACGTAGGCCGAAAATTGTTAGATCTGCTGCAAGCCGCAACCGGTGCGCGTCCTCAACATCTGCGCATTGCAATTGATGAGAACTACGGTCAGTGGGGAGTTTGCGAGCTGCGTGGAGAATAACGAATCCTCCAAACGTCGCGGCTGGATCGATGCTGGCGCCCCTTCTGGGCCGCCCAATGTGGGTAATACGCTGGTGCGCTAAATCCCGACGAATCTTGCTTGACGATGCATAAGCGAGACCTAGGTTTGCTTGACGCTTGGTAGTGTCAGACGCACAACTAACCCTCTCGTACCACCGAGACATCCACGCAGTTCGGCAGGATACCCGAGACATGCAGGTCGAATACATCAATCCGTTCATTCGTTCGATGACCAAAACCTTCGATACGATGCTCGGCTGCCAGATTAAGCGCGGATCGCTCATGCTGGCCCAAGACTTTAAAGGCGCCTACGACGTTTGCGGCGTGATCGGACTTTCTGGTCGTGCCCAAGGTGTTGTTGTCGTCAATCTATCGCAAAGTGTCGCCATGCAGGCCGCGGCGACCATGCTGATGATGGATATCTCCGAGTTCGACGGGCTGAATGACGACGTCATTGACGCAGTTGGCGAAATCGCCAACATGGTCGCCGGCGCCGCCAAAGCAGAGCTCGAAGAATTCGAGTTATCAATCAGCTTGCCCAACGTTGTTGTCGGCTCGCCGCCTGATATTCGCTTCCCTTCCGAAGTCCACGCGATCGCGATTCCGTTTGAGTGCGATTGGGGGCCGATGTCGATCAAGGTCGGCTTTACTCCGGTCGGCGTCATGGTGTAGCTAGCACTTGGCGCAAGCCAAGCGGCATAGTTTTCCTCATCGATACCAACTTCCACCGACGATACTACAGAGACGGCGTTTTTCAACGTCGCTCACCGCTGGTTGTTCCACTCAACCGCTAGCAAGTCGCACAGGGAAGGGCATGGTAAAAGCTCGCGATAACGGGTCTCACACGACCAATCCAAACCTCCGCAAAGCGGCCATCGTCTTGATGAGCCTGCCCGAGGATGATGCGGCTCAATTGATGAGCCGGATGAGTCCCAAAGAGGTCGAAGTCGTCTGCATCGAGATCGCGCATCTCGATCGACTCACCGGGCAAGATCAAGAAGCGGCGATCCTCTCTTTCGCTGAGCAAAACCCCAATCAACTGGCCGGCGCCGGCGGCGGCATCAGTCTGGCCAAAAACCTGGTCACGCGGGCACTTGGCAAAGGCGCCAACGAAACGCTCGACAACGTTCGCCAATCGGTCGAATCGATCCCGTTTGGCTTCTTGCGCAAAGTGGACAGCCAAAACTTACTCACCTTTATCGCCGACGAGCATCCGCAAACCATCGCGTTGATCTTGTCGCATTTGCCGGCGTCGTACGGCGCCGAGATCATCTCGGGTCTGCCGGCCGAGCGACAGCTTTCGGTCATCCGCCGCATCGCCAACATGGGGCAGACCAATCCCGAAGTGATCGAAGAAGTCGAAAAAGGGCTCGAAACGCGGATGGCCAGCGTCATGAGCCAATCGTTTGAAAACGCCGGCGGCGTCCCCACCGTCGCCGAGATCTTAAACGTCACCGATCGCGCCACCGAGCGAGCGCTGCTCGAACATCTCGCCCAGGAAGATCCCGACCTGGTCGAAGAAATCCGCCGCTTGATGTTCGTCTTTGACGACATCCAAAAACTGGCCGACAAAGACATGCAATCGGTCCTCAAAAACGTCGAAAGCGCCCAATGGGCCATGGCCCTCAAAGGCGCCAGCCAAGAGCTGCGCGACAAAGTGGTCGGCAACATGTCCAAACGGGCCGCCGATATGCTGCTGGAAGAAATGGACTTTCTGGGCGCCGTCAAAGTCTCCGAAGTCGAAGGGGTCCAACAACAAATCGTCGACATCGTCCGCCGCCTGGAAGACGCCGGCGAAATCGCCCTCTCGGCCGGAGACGAGGAAGAACAGTTGGTGCAGTAAGGAAAAGCGGACTGGACAGCGTCATTTTTTTTGCGTTGTGAGTTTTCTTCGTAGCCCGAATGCGCGAGCGAGGGAAATGTGGTTGCGAGTCAATGACTAATGTCGAAATCCTAATGTCTAATAAAGAGTGAATGACGAAGCAGGAATAACGCCATCTCGCGGGTAAATCTCTTCGTAGGAGACATTCGTCATTGGCTTCTCCGAGTGGAGCGGACTGGACAGGGTCAATTTTTTTCTGGATCCCCCAATCTTGGTGGTTTGATCGCGCCGGCAAGGGAAATACGTTCGCTAGCAAAAGCTGAATGTCGAAACCCTCCTGTCGAATGAAGTCTATCTAACGCCATGACCTACCGCCCGACGTGGTAATGTGTGAATATATAGTAACAAAAGTCTTAGGGTTTGTCTAGGGGCAATCTTTCGCCGCGTCGCGTTGCTGCGGGACCAACCGTGTCCAACCGGGCCGATAAAACGGTTTGTAGCGACGTGATCTTTCGTTCCGCGATGCTTTACGATCGGCGGGGATGCGTTGGCCGGGCTGCCCCGGTACAGTAGGGCGGTTTCCCCTGCTTTTGCGGCAAATGAATGCCGCTGTTATTTGCCTGAATGCAAAGCCTGCGATGAATCAAAATCTCTCTTCCTTTATCTGGTCGGTCGCCGATCTGCTGCGCGGCGATTACAAACAGTCTGAGTATGGCCGGGTAATCTTGCCGTTTACCGTCCTCCGCCGGCTCGACTGCGTGCTCGAGCCCACCAAAGCGGCCGTGCTGACAGAGCTAGAAAAGCGGACCGCCGCCAAGGTCAATCCAGAGCCGTTCTTGCTCAAAAAGGCGAAGCTCCTCTTTTACAACACGTCGCCGCTTGATCTGAAAAAGCTGATGGGCGACGCCGGCGAGATCCGCGAGAACCTCACTTCCTACGTTCAGGCGTTTTCGCCCGACGTGCGCGACATCTTTGAGTGCTTTGACTTTCATGGCCAAATTGACCGACTGGCCAAAAACAACTTGCTATATCTGGTGACCGAAAAGTTCGCCAACATTGATCTGCATCCCCAGGTCGTCAGCAACGAGCAGATGGGGCACGTCTTTGAAGAACTGATCCGCAAGTTTGCCGAAATCTCCAACGAGACCGCCGGAGAGCACTTTACCCCGCGTGAAGTGATCCGGCTGATGGTCAATCTGCTGTTTATCGAAGATGACGACGCGCTCACCAAGCCTGGCATTGTGCGCTCGATGTACGATCCGACCGCCGGCACCGGCGGCATGCTCTCGGTCGCCGAAGATCATCTCGCCAGCCAAAACCCTGACGCCCGCCTGGTGATGCACGGCCAAGAGCTTAACGGCGAGTCGTACGCGATCTGCAAGGCCGACATGCTGATCAAAGGGCAAGACATCAGCCATATCATCCACGGCAACACCCTGTCTGACGACGGATTGCCCGGGCAGCAGTTTGACTACATGCTGTCGAATCCGCCGTTTGGCGTTGAGTGGAAGAAGATCCAAAAGGAAATCAAAAAAGAGCATGAGCAGCTCGGCTTCAACGGCCGCTTCGGTCCCGGATTGCCGCGAGTCAGCGATGGTTCGCTGCTGTTTCTAATGCACTTGATCTCCAAGATGCGCCCCGCCAAAGATGGCGGCAGCCGGTTCGGCATCGTCCTCAACGGTTCGCCGCTCTTCACCGGAGGCGCCGGCAGCGGCGAAAGTGAGATCCGCCGCTACGTGCTCGAAAATGACCTGCTCGAAGCGATCATCGGCCTGCCGACCGACATGTTCTACAACACCGGCATCAGCACCTACATCTGGATCGTCACCAACCGCAAGCCCAAACATCGCCAAGGCAAAGTCCAACTGATCGACGCCAGCAGCCTGTGGCAAAAGATGCGCAAAAGCCTCGGCAGCAAACGGAAAGAACTGTCGGACGAACATATCGAAAAAATCACGCGGCTGTTTGGCGACGCCAAAAACGCGAGCACCAAAGATGCCGACGGCCAAAAAGTCCCGATTAGCCGGATCTTTAAAAACGAAGATTTCGGCTACCAAACGATCACGGTCGAACGTCCGGAGCGCGACGCCGCCGGCAAGATTGTGAAAGAGACCAAAGGCAAACGCAAAGGCCAACCGAAGCCTGACAGCAGCCTCCGCGATACCGAAGAAGTCCCGCTCAGTGAAGCGATCGAAACCTACTTCGCGCGAGAAGTGCTGCCGCATGTCCCTGACGCATGGATCGATCACGAGAAAACCAAAACCGGCTACGAAATCCCCTTCAACCGCCACTTCTACGTCTTCAAACCACCGCGCGAACTGGCCGAGATCGACGCCGAGTTGAAAGGGGTCACCGACCGAATTGTGGAGATGATCGGAGGGCTATCGCAGTGAGTTTTCCGAAGTATGACGCGTATCAGGATAGTGGCGTTGAGTGGTTGGGGGAGATTCCCGGTCATTGGAAGTGCACTTCGATCAAGCATATTGTTTCAACTCCCGTAACGGACGGCCCGCATGAGACCCCGGAGTTTCTAGATGAAGGGATCCCATTTGTATCGGCGGAAGCGGTTTCGACCGGCGAGATAGATTTCGCCAAAATTCGCGGCTACATTTCTCAAGCCGAACATGAACGCTACAGCCAAAAATATAAGCCAGCCGTCGGCGACATCTACATGGTCAAATCTGGAGCCAGTACCGGGACAACGGCGATCGTCGAAGATGATCGCGAGTTCAATATCTGGTCCCCATTGGCTGTTGTTCGATGTGACGCATCAATGCTGCCAAGATTTGCTCTTAACTTTCTTCGCTCTCGGAATTTTCAAGAAGGTGTCACACTAAACTGGAGTTTTGGCACGCAACAGAACATCGGAATGAATGTCATCGAGAATTTGGCAATTACGTGCCCACCCCTCGAAGACCAACAAGCGATCGCCAGTTTCCTCGACGCCGAGACCGCCAAGATTGACGCGTTGGTGGCCGAGCAGCGGCGGTTGATTGAGCTGCTGCAGGAAAAACGCCAGGCGGTCATCAGCCACGCGGTCACCAAAGGTCTTGACCCCAGTGTGCGGATGAAACCGTCAGGGATTGATTGGCTGGGGGATGTGCCTGAGCATTGGGAGGTTTGCAAGCTTAAACGAGTCGCAACTGTCCGAACCGGCGTTGCCAAAGGAAAAGATCATTCCGGCAAAGACACAATATCCGTCCCCTATCTTCGTGTAGCCAATGTGCAGGACGGCTATTTTGATCTGAGTGATGTCTCGATGATCGAAATATTGGCACATGAACTCGATCGATATCGACTTGTCGCCGGTGATGTATTGATGAACGAGGGGGGCGACTTCGACAAGTTGGGCAGGGGGCACGTTTGGGAAGGTCAAATTGATCCTTGCATTACACAAAACCATGTATTCGCCGTTCGCCCGACGGGGGTTTCGGCTCCGTGGTTAAATCGGATTACAAGTTCGGACTACGCACAGTTCTACTTCATGGCGCAATCGAAGCAGAGCACGAATCTTGCCTCAATTTCATCGACCAATTTAATGAAATTGCCTGTTATTATTCCTCCTGAAAACGAGCAATGCGAGATCCTTCAATACATTGATGAGACCTCTAGTCGTTTTGATTGTTTACTCTCAGAAGCAGCCAACGCTATCACACTCTTCAATGAACGCCGCACCGCTCTCATTTCCGCCGCCGTGACCGGCAAGATTGACGTTCGCCAGTTTGCCTCTCAGGAGACCGTATGAGCGATATCAAACTCTTCCGCACCAACGGCGAGAACGTCACCCAGCTCGAAGGACAATCGGTGGCCCTCGAGAAGTCGCTGCAAAAGTTGATCGAGCGGCATCTCGACATCTTTTTGGGGATTCGGTTTCTCGCCACCGAGTATTCGACCGGCAAAACGCACGGCGGGCGAATCGATACGCTGGGAATCGACGAGAATGGTTGCCCCTGCATCATCGAATACAAACGCTCGAGCAACGAAAACGTGATCAACCAGGGGCTCTATTACCTGGATTGGCTGTTGGATCACCGCGGCGAGTTTGAACTGCTGGTGATGAAAACGCTGGGCGCCGCCGCGGCCGAGAACATCGAATGGTCGAGCCCGCGACTGCTGTGCATCGCCGGCGGTTTTACGAAGTACGATGGACACGCCGTGCAGCAGATCAATCGGAATATCGAGCTGCTGCGGTATCTGCGGTTTGGAGATGAGTTGCTGTTGTTGGAGTTGATCAATGCGGTGCAAGCGACGACTGCTCCGGCTGTCGCGACGACCACCGCCACAACGGCGACGACAGCCGCACCACCGCTGGCGTTTGGTGAAGACGAGACGGAATCCACCATCAGCGCCAAAACCAAAGCAAGACAGAAGGATAAAACCGTTCTCGAACAATTGGACGCCGCGTCGCCAGCACTGTTAGACCTGTATGAAGAGTTGAAAGCGACCTGCTTAAGCTTTGGCGATGACGTGCAAGTCAAGCTGCTGAAGCTGTACATTGCGTTCAAGCGGATCAAAAACTTTGTCACGGTCGAAGTTCGAGCCGGGACGAATTGCCTGGCTGTCTATGTGAAAATCGATCCTGCTTCCATCCCACTGGAAGAAGGTTTTACACGCGATGTAACCAACATCGGCCACTGGGGAACTGGGGACCTGGAAATCATGATCCGCAGCCATGAAGACCTGCAGAAAGCTTTGCCGATCTTTCAAGCGAGCTATGAGGGATCGTAACGATCGGCCTGCCCATTGATGGCAAGACTTCGGCAAGCTGTTGCGGAAGCATCGTAGATTCCAATCGTTTCATCAAAAAGTAATATTACGCGAGAACCTTTGCGATGCCGACTCCGATTCCGCTAGGCAGATTAACGCCTGTAGACCTGCGTGACGCTTGGCAATCGGAGGCGAGTGACTTTACGCCGTGGCTGGCGAAAGATGAGAACATCGCGCTATTGAGTGAGACAATCGGGATTGATCTCGAGGTTGAAGCGCAGGAGAAAAGCGTCGGACCATTTCGCGCCGATATTCTCTGCAAAGATCCTGAGGACAATCTGGTGCTCATCGAGAACCAACTTGAGCAAACCGATCATCGTCATCTGGGGCAACTGATTACCTACGCCGCCGGCCTAAACACGGTGACCATTGTTTGGATTGCGCAGAAGTTTCGCGAAGAGCATCGCGCCGCCCTCGACTGGTTGAACAACGTAACCAGTGAAGACATCCGCTTCTTTGGATTGCAGGTAGAGCTTTGGCGGATCGGCAATTCGGCGATCGCACCCAAGTTTGACATCATCAGCTCGCCGAACAATTGGAAGAAACGGGTTAACGGCGGTGCTCAGGGGATTGAGGATGGTCCTTTGACGCCTGCTAAGGATCGGCGTTTTCGCTTTTGGACCCGCTTTGTGGACTACCTCCATACACATCCTTGCCGTTTTCCGGTGACTCATAAGCCAAGTCCCAAAACCTCGATGTGGTTCAGCCTGGGACGCTCCGGCGTCCGCCTAGTGGCCATTGCCTCGCATGGAATCGCGAGTAACGAGGATGAGTTGCGCGTCGAAGTGAACATGGGAAAATCGACTTCGCAAACCTTTTACGACCAGTTTTGCGCTCAGCGCCCAGAATTGGAAGCCGAGTTAGGGGAGTCGCTGAACTGGGCTCCCGGCGAGGAGATCAAGCGAAAGCGAATCTACCTGGTGAAATACGTCGACTTAAAAGATGAGACGCAATGGCCCAGTTATTTTCAATGGTTGTATGAAAACTTGAACGCCGTTCACAAGGTTTTCTCGCCTCGCGTGCCGAAGTTGATTGCCGGCGTGGAAGAATATGCGGAAGACGATCAGGAGGAGAACGGGGATGCTTAATCAATGGACCGGCCAGGCTTTGAGTTTGCCGTGACACACACAAACGCTTTTGTGTCTATTGCAAGCCCGCTTGGATAGACACAAACCGAGTTCTGTCGATTCAGATAGACGCAAAGCGGTAGTGGGGAAAAACAGAGAAAACACACAACCTATTTCTAAGAAATAACTTACGGCGATAGCTGTCCCGATACCCCAAGAAACTGAGTGCGAATGAGCCTGCATACCGAAATCAAGTTAGAAGACGAGATTTGCGAGCGATTAGCGCAACATGGTTGGCTGTACGCCGAAAAAGATGCGGCTCTGTACGATCGGGCGCTGGCGTTGTTTCCGCCGGATGTGATCGCCTGGGTGCAAGAGACGCAGCCCGATGCTTGGGAGCGGCTGCAAAAGAACCACGGCGCGGCGGCCGAAGCGACGCTGCTAAAACGGCTGCGCGATTCGTTGAATCAAATGGGGACGCTCGATCTGTTACGGGTGGGATTCGACGTGCTGGGCTTGCCACAACCGCTGAAGATGGCCCAGTTCAAACCGGCGCTAGCGATGAATCCCGACATCCTGACCCGCTATGCGGCCAATCGCCTGCGAGTGGTGCGTCAGGTGCGGTACTCGGCCCATAACGAGAACAGTATCGACCTGGTGTTGTTTTTGAACGGTGTGCCGATCGCGACGGCCGAGCTGAAGACCGACAACACGCAGAGCCTGGAAGATGCGGTCTACCAGTACAAAAAGGACCGTGACCCAGCGCCGAAGGGAAAATCGGCCGAGCCGCTGTTGTCGTTTCCGTCGGGGGCGCTGGTTCACTTTGCCGTCAGCAGTAGCCGCGTGAAGATGACCACGCAGCTAGCCGGCATGCGGACAACCTTCTTGCCGTTTGATCAGGGAGACGACGGCGCCGCCGGGAACCCGGTCAACAAGCAAGGGCATCGAACGGCCTATCTGTGGGAGCAAGTTTGGCGGCGGGATAGTTTGTTAGAGATCTTGGCTCGTTACATGGTGGCCGAGAAGGATAAGAAGAAGCAAATCACGCGGCTGATCTTCCCCCGGTATCATCAGCTGGTGGTGACGCGGAAGCTGCAAGCGGCCGTTCTGAGTGAAGGCCCGGGGCAAAAATATCTGATCCAGCACTCGGCCGGGTCGGGCAAGACTAACTCGATCGCATGGACGGCTCACTTTTTGGCCGATCTGCATAACGCCGACAACCAGAAGGTTTTTGATACGGTGCTGGTCGTCTCAGACCGCAAAGTGATTGACGGGCAATTGCAGGAGGTGATCTATGGCTTTGAGCGAACCGCCGGCGTGGTCGCGACGATCCAAGGGAATAAAGGAAGCAAAGCGAACGAGCTGACCGAGGCGCTCTCAGGCACAAAAAAAATTGTGGTCTGCACGATCCAGACTTTTCCGTTTGCACTGGAGAAAGTGCGCGAGTTGGCGGCGACCGAGGGGAAGCGGTTTGCGGTGATCGCCGATGAGGCGCACAGCAGCCAGTCTGGCGAGACGGCGGCGAAGCTGAAAGCGGTGCTATCGGCCGAAGAGCTGCAAGAGTTGGCCGATGGCGGATCGGTCAGCAGCGAAGATTTGATGGCGGCCGAGATGGCGTCGCGGGCCAGCGATCAGGGGATCACCTATGTCGCGTTTACAGCGACGCCCAAGTCGAAAACGCTGGAGCTGTTTGGGCGGGTCCCTGATCCGCTGCAACCGGCGTCGAAGCACAACCTGCCGGAGCCGTTTGACGTGTACTCGATGCGTCAGGCGATCGAAGAAGGTTTTATCTTGGACGTGTTGAAGAACTACACGTCCTATAAGGTGGCCTTCAAGCTGGCCAACGCCGGCAAGGAGTTTATCGACTCTGAAGTGGAACGCAGCACGGCGCTGAAGGGGCTGATGAACTGGGTGCGGCTGCATCCTTATAACATCGCCCAGAAAGTGCAAATTGTGGTGGAGCACTTTCGCGAAGTGGTTGCGCCGCTGCTGGAAGGAAAAGCGAAAGCGATGGTCGTGGTCAGCAGTCGGGTCGAAGCGGTCCGCTGGCAATTGGCGATCAACGAATACATCCAAGCCAAGGGCTACCCGCTGCGGACGTTGGTTGCGTTCTCGGGCGAAGTCGACGACAAGTCGTCGGGGCCTGATCCGTTTAAGGAGACGAGCCGCGAACTGAATCCGGACCTGAAGGGACGCGACATTCGCGAAGCGTTCAAGAATGATCAATTTCAGATCTTATTGGTGGCCAACAAGTTTCAGACCGGCTTTGATCAGCCGCTGCTGTGCGGCATGTATGTTGACAAACGGTTAGACGGCATCCAGGCGGTGCAAACTTTGTCGCGATTAAATCGCTGCTACCCGGGCAAAGACGATACGTTTGTGCTGGACTTTATCAATGACCCAGACGACGTGTTGAAAGCGTTCAAGACATACTACGCAACAGCGTCGCTGTCGGACGTGACCGACCCCAATATCATTTTGAACCTGCGGGCCAAGCTGGATGCGCTGGGGTACTACGACGAGAACGAGATCGAGCGGGTTATTAACGTAGTGATGAACCCCAAAGCGAAGCAAACGCAACTGGAAGCGGCGATCACGCCGGTGGCGGATCGACTGGTGAAGCGATTTGCCGCGGCCAAAGAGGCGCATCAGCATGCGATTGAAGCGAAAGACGAGCCGGCGGCGGCTGTCGCCAAAGATGAGATGGAATCGCTGGTGATCTTCCGCGGCGACATCACGACCTATGTGCGGGCCTATACGTTCCTGTCGCAGATCCTGGACTATGGCAATACGGACTTTGAGAAGCGAGCGATCTTCTTTAAGACGCTGGTGCGCTTGTTAAAGTTCGGACGCGAGCGAGAAGGGGTGGATCTGTCGGAAATCACGCTGACGCATCACACGCTGCGGCACAAGGGGCAGCAGAACTTGGCGCTGTCAGCCGACGATGCGCCGCAGCTGCAACCGATGACAGAAGCGGGAAGCGGGTCGGTGCAAGAGAAGCAAAAGGCGCTGATGAGCGAGATCATTGATCAGCTCAATACGCTGTTTGGCGGCGACATGACCGAAGGAGATCAGCTGTCCTACCTGAACACGCTGGTAGCGAAAACGCTGGAATCGGACGTCTTGCAGAAGCAGGCGACAAATAACTCGAAAGAGCAATTTTCGAACTCGCCGGACCTTAAAAGCGAGTTCCTGGATGCAATCATCGAGAGTATGGACATTCAGCAGGAGCTTGGCGCTCGGGCGATCAATTCGTCTGAAATTCAAACGGGGCTGTTGCTGTTGGCGCTAAATAAGCTGGGTTTGTACGAAAAACTGAAAAGCCGGGCTGCGGGGTAGGGCAAGCCATTTGCGACGAATGCCGGCTTCCCCCTTTGACTTAGGCGGCGTCAGGCTTTAAGCTGATTCGTTCCGCTCAACTGTCGAAGAGTGACCCTCGCAGAGGGGAACCGGGAACCTGGTCAGGCCTTAACTGGAGCAGCCATAACCGGGGTACTCTGGTGCGGGGGTCTCTTCTCGACAGTTGTTGCTGGAAAACGGTAGATTTGGCGGCAGCCGAAATTCCCCTCTCTTAAGCCGGCCGCAACAAGATGACGGACGAAGGAAGCGAACACGTCGAACCGTCTCACGCCAACGATCAGTATGTGGTTGTGGCGCGACGCTATCGCCCGCAGTCTTTTCAAGAGCTGGTTGGACAAAGCCAGGTTGCGACCGCCCTGAAAAACGCGATTGAGCGGGGACGCGTAGGGCATGCCTATCTGTTTACTGGCGCTCGCGGCGTCGGCAAAACCTCGTCAGCCCGCATTTTGGCCAAAGCGCTGAATTGTCAGCGGGGGCCATCTGCGACCCCATGTAACGAGTGCGACATTTGTCGCAGCGTAACGGTGGGGGAAGATGTTGACGTGCTGGAGATCGACGGCGCGAGTAATCGCGGGATCGAAGAGATTCGGCAGTTACGGTCGAACGTCAATATCCGGCCGAGTCGCGCCCGGTTCAAGATCTATATCATCGACGAAGTTCACATGTTCACCAAAGAGGCCTTCAACGCGCTGTTGAAGACCTTGGAAGAACCGCCGGAGCATGTGAAGTTTATCTTTTGCACGACCGATCCTGAAAAGATCCCGATCACTGTCTTGTCACGCTGTCAGCGGTTTGACTTTGGCGGGATCCGGATGGACGAGATCGTCACGCGATTGGCCTATATCGTCGAGCAAGAGGGAGTCACCGCCGAGCCTGAAGCGCTGCGATTGCTGGCGCGCAAAGCGAACGGCTCGATGCGGGATAGCCAGTCTTTGTTAGAGCAGCTGCTGGCTTTTGGCGGTCGCAACATCACCGTCGCCGACGTCAACCAAATGTTGGGCGCCGCCGGCAGCGAGCAAGTGACGGTGATTGTCAACGCACTGGCCGCGCGCGATGCGGCCGGGGTGCTGGGTTATTTTGACCAAGCGCTGACCCGCGGGATTGATCCAGGGCAGCTGATCGAGCAGCTGCTGGGGTACTTTCGCGACATGATGACGCTGGCCGTGGGCGCCGGGCCGACGTTGTTACAGACTGTCCTGCCGAGTGACGCTCCTCATATTGAAGCTGTCGCCAAAAGTTATGGACTGGCCAACGTGATGGCGTCGGTCCAAATCTTGGATGATGCGCTGGTCCGCATGCAACGCTCGGCCCATGCGCGGATTTTGGCCGAAATGGCCCTGGTGCGCGTCTGCCAGCTAGAAGACTTACAGAGTGTCGCGGATCTGGTGGAGACGATTCGCCTGGGAAAACCGCTGCCGGCACGGCCGGCAATTCAAATCGCGGCAGTCGGCCAGCCAGTTCGGACGCCCAGCGATCAGCCGGCGATGCTCGGGGTGGCGGATCGCAGCGCGGCGGCGGCTAGTTCGCCTAGTATGGCGGCGCCGGCAGAGACGGCTGCAGCGGTGTCTGCGCACGACGTAGAGCCTGACAGCCAAACAGGTTATGACGAATCTCCCACCGCCCCGGGGACCGCGCTTACCGATGCGACGGCCAAGAATATCTGGGAAGGAATTTTGGCGGATATGTCGGATCTAGTAGGGGAGTATGCTCGCCCTTACAAAACAGTAGCAACTTCTGGACCAAACCGACTGGTCGTTTCATTTTCCGCAGCGTATAATTCGCAGGTCGAGTTCTTGCGACGGCCGGCGGCGAAAACTCGCTTGGAATCAATGCTGACCACAGCGGTCGGCAATCCGGTGACGCTGGAATACAAAGTCATCCAAGACGTTCCGGCGGCGGCGACGCAAGAGCAGCCGAAAAAAAGTGCGCCCTCTTCGGGGCAAATGATTCGAAAGGTACAGCAGAACCAGCTGGTTCAGCAGGCGATTGAGATGTTCGGCGCAGAAGTTACTAGCGTCCGGGCGCCCGAGTCGGGAGGATCTTGAGCCGCTCTGTCTGAACGCTGCAATGCTTCTGTCTAATCAAAGGGAGAAAAGCGGTGTTCAATCTCGGCAATCTCGGCGGCATGGTCAACATGATGCGTCAGGCCCAGGAAATGGGTGGCAAGATGCAAGGTTTGCAGGAAGAGCTGCGAACGAAGCGCGTTACCGGTTCGGCTGGCGGCGGCATGGTCGAGGTCGAAATGACCGGCGCCGGCGAGATGATCTCGCTGCGAATTGATCCTGATTTGGTCGCCCGCGGCGAACGCGAGATCATCGAAGACTTGGTCCCGGCCGCGGTCAATCAGGCCAACGCGAAAGCGAAGCAACTGCACGCCGAAATGATGCAGTCGCTGACCAGCGGTATGAATGTGCCTGGTCTGGATGACGCATTGGCCCAGATGACCGGGGGCGGCAAGTAGACATTTTATACGCTTATTCGCCAAGGTGAACGGACGCTCCTGCAATGGTTCAAACAACAGATTCAGTAACGCGATTGGTGGATGAGTTCGCCAAGCTGCCCGGCATTGGCCGTAAAAGCGCCGAACGTCTCGCGTACCATATTCTACGAGTACACGAGTCTGAAGCGTTGGCTTTGGCCGACTCGATCCGCACGGTCAAGCAGAACGTGCGGTATTGCTCGCAGTGCTTTAACTTGGCCGAGTCCGAACTTTGTTCGATCTGCCAAGATTCGCGCCGCGATCGAACGTTGCTGTGCATTGTTGAGCAGCCGCGCGATTTGATGGCGCTAGAGCAGTCGGGGATGTTCCCCGGCTTGTATCACGTGCTGTTGGGGCGGATTGCGCCGCTGGAAGGAGTTGGCCCCGATCAACTAACGATTGATGCGTTGGTCGATCGCGTGAGAGCGGGCAATTTTCGCGAGATCATTATGGCGACCAATCCCACCACCGAAGGGGATGGGACGGCGCTGCATATCTCGAACCTATTATCCGAGTTGCCCGTAACGTTAACGCGGCTGGCGCGAGGAATCACGTCAGGCAGCGTGCTTGAGTTTACGAATAAAGAGATATTGGCAGACGCGCTTTCGGGTCGTCAAAAGCTATAATTTACGTTATTCATCCCTTCCACTTGAAACCTAGAAATTCCTATGCGACTTTCGCTTGGTCTCGAACAGAAGCTGGTCCAGAAGCAAGTTCTGGCGCCCAGGATGATCCAGTCGATGGAAATCCTGCAGCTACCGGTGCTGGCGCTGCAAGAAAAAATCGAACAGGAGATGAACGAGAATCCGCTGCTCGAAATCCAAGAAATCGAGCCGGACGCGATTCCTGATGGAATGGACAATCGGGACGAGAAATCGGACCCTGATTCGTTAGCCGATACCGAAAAAGAGTTTGTCGTTGATGAGAAGAACGACAACGCCGACGACTTTGAACGCTTGTTGGATCTCGATAACGAGTATCCCGATACGTTTGAGGATCGCCCGCAACGCTCGCTGAATCAGATGGAGGATGACGCCAATCGCAAGCATGATGCGTTGGCGAACGTCGCTTCACGCGTCGAGACGCTGCAGGATCATCTTGATACGCAGCTGGGCGAGTTGAATATTGAGCCTGAGCTGCTAGAGCTGGCGATGCGGATTATCTCGTCGCTTGATTCCAACGGCTACCTCAGCACTTCGTTAGAAGACCTGCTGCCAGGCGACGCCAGCGAAGAGCTGATCGCCCATGCACGCGAGGCGCTGGCGATTGTGCAGGCGCTGGATCCGGCAGGCGTTGGTGCACGTGACTTGCGCGAATGTCTCCTGTTGCAGCTTGAGCCATCGCAAATCTACTTTGATGAGTTGCGGACATTGATCAGCAATCATCTAGAAGATCTTTGCGAAAATCGACTGCCGCTGATTCAAAAGAAGACCGGCTATTCGATCGAGCTGATCCAGGACGCCTGGTCCGAACTGCGGAAGCTGAATCCGAAGCCGGGCTCGGCTTACAAAGAAGATTTTGTCCCGAACGTCATGCCTGACTTGACGCTCGAGATATCGGACGACGGCGAGTACAGCGTCAAGACCGAAGATGGCGAAGTTCCGCAGCTGCGGATCAGCAACTACTATCGCAAGCGGTTGATGGACCCCACAGCGACTGCCGAAGAAAAAGAGTTTATCAAACGCAAGATCAACGCCGCCCAGTGGCTGATTGACTCGATCAATCAACGCAAAAACACGCTGGCCCGCGTCGCTCAGGCAATTGTCGATCACCAGCACGACTTCGTCGAGAAGGGCCCCGAGTTTATCGAGCCCCTCAAGATGCAGCAGATCGCCGACAAAGTGGGCGTGCATGTGACGACGGTCAGTCGCGCGGTTGATGACAAATGGATTCAAACTCCCCGCGGCATCTTCCCGCTCAAGCGTTTCTTCGCAGGCGGCACCACCAACGAAGCCGGCGACGAAGTTACCTGGGACGCGATTCGGTTGAAGCTGCAAGAAATCATCGACGATGAAGACAAAGCGAAACCACACAGCGATGATGAGCTGGTCACGCTGCTGCACAACGAAGGATTGAACGTCGCCCGGCGAACCGTCACCAAGTATCGTAAGAAGATGGGAATCCCCAGCTCGCGACAGCGTCGTGATTGGTCGAAAAAGGGTTGAGAGAGCTGCTGGCATGGACCGAGATTGAGCGACGGCTTTACGGTGAAGGGAACGCATGAGTAGCACCGTTCTCGTCACCGGCGGAGCAGGCTTCATCGGCAGTTGCCTAGTGCGGCAATTGGTGCAGATGGATGACATGACGGTCATCAATCTCGACAAGCTCACCTACGCCGGCCATCGCGATTCGCTGGCCGAGCTGGACGCAGACCCACGACATCGGTTGGTGGTGGGAGATATCTGCGACGCTGCTTTGGTGGCGCGACTGTTGACCGAGCACCAGCCGATCGCGGTGTTGAATCTAGCGGCCGAGTCGCATGTCGATCGCTCGATCGCCGGCCCGGCCGAGTTTGTTACGACCAATATCGTTGGCACGTTCACCCTGCTGGAGGCGGCTTGCAGCTATTGGCGAACGCTGACGGCTGAGCGGGCCGCTGCGTTTCGATTTCTGCATGTGTCGACCGACGAAGTCTACGGCTCGCTAGGCAGCACAGGCCGCTTTACCGAATCAACGCCGTACGCGCCCAACTCTCCCTATTCGGCGTCGAAGGCTTCCTCCGACCATTTGGTTCGCGCCTATTTTCAGACCTACGGGCTACCGACGCTAACGACCCATTGCTCCAACAACTACGGACCGCGACAGTTTCCTGAAAAGCTGATCCCGCTGCTGATCTTGAACGCGCTGGCCGGCAAGCCGCTGCCGATTTATGGCGACGGCCACCACGTCCGTGATTGGCTCTACGTCGCAGATCACTGCTGCGCCCTCCGTCGCATCCTGCAGCAAGGCAACCCCGGCGAGGTCTACAACATCGGCGGCAACTGCGAACGGACCAATCTAGAGATCGTGACCGCCGTCTGCACCATGCTCGACCAACTATGCAGTGACTTGCCGCACCGCCCCTGCAAGCAACTAATCACCTTCGTCCCCGATCGCGCGGGCCACGACCGCCGCTACGCGATCGATGCAACCAAGCTAAGCCGCGAACTAGAGTGGACCCCCACCGAAACCTTCGAAACAGGGCTGAACCAGACGATCCAGTGGTACCTAAAGAATGAACGCTGGTTGCAGCAGATTGCCGGCGCGTAAAAAGATGGGTGCAGGAAGCGAAGGGGACTTGCGGCGGACATGGCTACAAGCAGATGTATCGTTCGAGGTCACCGGATAAAGCACTTAAACTGTTATTTCCTGTAAGAGCCTGGGTTGTTGTTGCTTGAGATTTCACGAAAAAGCTTCGCCAATTCATCGCATCCATGCATCTCGGCATGGTCGATTGAATTCCTGCCGATTCTGTCTGTCCTCAAAGGGTCAGCGCCGCATTGGATCAAAACTTTCGCGGTTTTAATATCGTTAGCGCGAATCGCATACATCAAAGGAACCAAGCGATCATCTAAAGGTTCAGGGCCATTGGGATCTGCGCCAGCTTCGAGCAATACGCCTAAGGCATAATCCATCGTTGGTTCTGTAATCGCAAAGATTAATGGCGTATATCCGCTTATTCCACAACTTTGCATATCAGCCCCATTGGAAACGAGCCACTTTATGCAGTCGAGAAGCTGGCGATCATTATTTCCGTATCGCTCCAGAACGCTTACCAATGGCGAGTCGTGCCTAGCTTCCATGGCCTGAATGATTCCTTCGGAAGCATAGCTCTTAGCTGCAACCCAGTCTTTGACATTCAAAGCCATCAGGAACTCGGCTTGTAAATCCTCGTATCGATAATACTCATCGATCGTGTCATCGTGATATCGTCTCAAGGCTTGCTCAATATCCTCCCGATTCTGTCGTTGGGGATCGCCATCTTTTTCTGGTTTTTTCGAAACGGATGTCATGAAATTTATCCTTTTAGCCAGGGGCGCCATGCTCATATCGCGCCTTCGCGAGAAGAGCTTGTCTTGCGAACGTTGCAATGGTGCTCGATCAGTTCCAGCTCGCTGAAGCCATTCGCCTTCGATGAAGACATTGTAAGAGCATGACCGCCTGCGCTTGTGTCCGAAACAACGCCCCTCGTCCTTTTGCTTTGATCGATTGTCATGAGGACGCCTCTCCCGTGGTGAGCGTGGCGATGGAGGCCGAACAGCTATTGAAACCGTCGGGCGACAAAGGGGACGGGGGTTGAGGTAGGCGAGTTCTACACTTATCTTGAAGAAAAGAACGTTGCCGTTTTTGTCTTGGAGTCTGTCGCTGTGCCGCGTCAAAGTCGTGATGACCGTGCTGGTCAAATTTACCATGCCCTGAACCGTGGGAATCTGCGCCAGAAGATTTTCCATAAGCCTGACGACTACGAAGCGTTTGTGCAGATCTTGGCGGAAGGGCTGCAGAAGTACCCGGTCGAGTTATACAGTTTCACGCTGATGCCCAATCACTGGCATCTGGTTTTGCGGCCTGACGAAGCTGGACAAATGGGCCAACTGCTGCGCTGGGTGACTGCGACGCACTCGCTGCGCTATCGCGGTCGCTACCCCAAACGCGGCGGAGGGCCGCTGTACCAAGGACGCTTCAAAAGCTTCCCCGTTGCGGACGACGAGCATTTTTATCTGGTTTGTCGCTATGCCGAGGGGAACCCGTTGCGTGCTCGCTTGGTGAAGTCGGCGCAGGATTGGCCGTATGGATCTCTTGCTCGCTGGAATCAAGCGGCTGAGCCTGAGCCGCAAGTGTTGAACCGCTGGCCGATCCGCCGTTTGCCTGGTTGGAGCAAACGGGTCGACGCCGGATTAACGCCCGCCCAATTGAAAGCGATCCGAACCTGCGTCAAACGGTCGCGCCCCTTTGGCGATGAGCAATGGACCATCGACCAAGCAGAGCAGCACGGCCTTTGGCATACGCTTCGTCCGGCAGGGCGCCCGCGGAAGTTAGAGGCGAACTTGGAGGAATAGCTCAAGCTTGGGCATCTGTTCTCGTTTGCGTTTACTTGCCCAGCGGCATCGCCGCCGTGGGGTTAAACGATTGCTCAAGCATCTTCGTGGTTCGTTAACAGCCACCGTAGCTCGCTCGCTAGTTTCTGCGCGGATTGGTCGTCCCCGCGAGAGATTGCTTCGGCTTGTTGGCGTTTTACATGCGCTAGGCGTTGATACGCGCGCACTACCAAGCGAAGGTCCGCTTGGCAGCGACGGCACGAGTCGTTCCAGGGTTGGGCGGCGCGGCACACAGGGCAGCGAAAATGGGGTTCAGCGGACATAAAATAGCAGGTCGTCAAGCTCAGCGCTGAAATTGGCGATCGATGCAGCGTCTTCGGATGCGATGGCCTGCTTGAGGTTCTCGCACAGCGATTCCAGATCATCGGCATCTTGGCCGGTGACTTTTGATTGCAACGCTGCTGCTTTTTTCAGAAGTGCGTGCGCTTCGGGGAAGCTTGCTGCCGAGTCGGCGGCATTGAGTCGATTGGGACCAGTCGAAAGTTCGGGCTCGTCAGCGCGCCATGTTCCGGTTGTCAGCGCCTCGTCATCGATCAATTCGTCAGAAGCTTTGAACATCGACTCCAAGCGAGCTTCGGCATGGTCGCGATCCTCGGCCTGAAAATTGCTAAGCAGATTGTCAATCGTCAATACTTGCTGACGACCCGAGGCGGATTGAATCGCCGTCACCTTCAAAATTCCATCCAGCGACAGGTCGAACCGTACGACAATCTTGCAGAGATCTTCCTCGCCTGTTTCAAGATCAAGGATGCATTTTCCGATCGAGCGATTGCGATGCACCTCGCGATGCTCTCCTTGCAGAACATGGATCTCCGCTCGTTTCTGTTCGTCATGCAGCGTGGAATAGACTTCTTCAAAGCGAGCCGGTAGCGGGGTGTTCCGGTGAATGATGGGAGAGGTGATCAATTCGGGGCCAGAAAACGTCATACCAACGCTGACTTCAATTCCCAGAGTATGTCCGGTCACGTCGACCAGCACCGGGCCGACAGATTGACCATCGATCATCGCCGCTTGCACGGCTGCGCCCAGTGCGACTGCTAGATCGGGATCGACCGCGCGGCTTGGTTCGCGTGAAAACTCTTCGCGAAGTCGCCGTTCGACCATCGGAATTTTCGTGGAGCCGCCGACCAAAACTAAATCATCCATCTGGTGAGCCGAAAGTTTGGCGTCACGCAGCGCTTCATCAACACACTCAATCGTGCGCGCGACAAACGGCTCGATCAGTTCTTCAAACTCGTGCCGCGTGACGATCGCCGTCAGATGCAAAGGCTGGCCATCTTTTTCGGCGATGAATTCTTCGATGATCTGCGTGCTCTCTTCGGTAGAGAGGTTCCGTTTGGCTTGTTCGCAGGCTTGCTGCAAGCGATAGCGTGACAAAATGTCTTGGCGTAGATCGATCCCATGTTCCTCATCAAATTGATCGGCTACATAGTCGACTAACGCTTGATCCAGGTCGTCTCCACCCAGCTGAACGTCGCCGCGGCTGCTTAGCACTTCAACGACTCCGGCTTCCATCCTAACCACCGAAACGTCAAAGGTTCCCCCACCAAAATCGTAGACAGCAATCTGTTTGCGATCATGCGAGCCGGCATGATACACCAACGTCGCCGCGGTTGGTTCGTTGATGATTCGTTCGACCGCCAGGCCTGCTAACTCGGCGGCTTCACGAGTCGCTTGACGCTGGCTTTCGTCAAAGAAGGCCGGGACAGTAATCACAGCGCGATTGACCGGCTGTCCAAGAGCGCGACTGGCGCGATCTCGCAAGCGGCGCAAAATCATGGCGCTAATTTCTGGAGGCGTGAACGTTTGATCGCCGAGCGTGATCGGATCCATCCGGCCCATGCGGCGTTTGATCGACGCGATGGTTTGATCTGGAAAGGCAGCGTACTGATTTTTTGCGGCGACGCCGGTCACGAGTTGACCTTGGGGATTCAATCCAACCACCGAAGGCAGCAACTTTTCTCCCTCTTCATCCAAGATGCGAGGGGATCCGTCAACGACATACGCCACCACGCTGTTGGTGGTGCCAAGATCAATCCCTACAATGGGGCCGGTTTGTTCCGTCATCATTTAGTCTTCTCTTTCTGCGCGTGTGTCTGCGGTGGTCTTATTTTGTCACGCGAACATCGGCGTACCGCATCAGGCGATCTTGCCAAAGGTAGGCCGGCGATAATTGCTCGGCGACATAGCCGGGTGAATAGTCTTGATGGGAGACGCTGCCGATCGCATGCATTGTGTCGGCGTCGAAAAGGAGACCCTCGGTATCGAGACGTTCGATGCCGTGTTCTCGCATCACACGCCGCAGACGCGCAAGGACTAGATTCAAGCCTTCGATCGCCGGGCTAACGGCCGCTGGATCGGGGGTGGCCTGTTGCTCGGCTAACAAGGCCAGCAGGGGGCGGGCAAACCAGCGTGACAGGCCGCTCATTCCGGCAATGCATCGTTCGATCCCCGTCGCGTCAGCTTCGGCACGTAACTTTTGATTGGTTTCCCACTGTGCCGTGGCGGCGATTGCCCGGGTAAGCTGATGATCGGTCTCGATAATTAACATTACAAATTGTTTGATTTCAGCCGAAGGATCGACAGCATTTTTGGCGGTTTGAGCGAGCAATTTCGCTTCCAGACCTTGGATGCTGGTCACCGCCGCCAAGACTTGCTCAGCTAGTAGTCGACCCTCCTTGGTCTGTCCGCGCAACTCATGGCGTAGCGCCGTAAACGCTTCGACGATGTCGACTGCCCCAAATCGAGGTTCGACGTCGGGAGCAGCGCTAGATTTGTTGACGGAATCGGAAGGAGAAATCGGTTCGTTCATGAAGAATAGCGTAACGTAATGTCGCGTATCAAATGAGCAGAGGTGTTATGAAGTAGAGCAGGGCCAGTCGCGTCCAATAAGCCGCCAGCAGCCAGCGGCAGACTGGTTAGGTGGGTGGTGAATCGCTGGCGGCGTTCGCGACTCGATTGCCCAAACTCAAGAGAAAGTCAGGCGATAACCGCGGCGGAATTTGCTTCTGAGCCGCCAGCACCTCGGACCATTTTGGCGCCTCTTCGCTGGGGGGCGAAACCAATCTTTGAGCAAGAGTCAAAGGGTCTTTGACCGCAGCGAACGCGGTTTGGATTTCGCGAAATTTTTCGGGATCTCGCTCTGGTGGAAACTGCTTGACTAACTCTAGATAACGCGCGCGAATCTCCGCTTCGTCGGCGTCGGGTGACGCGCCCAAGACAACAAAAGGATCGAGCGAATTTGCAGTATTCATAAGTTTGACGCCTAACCTGTTGAGATCGACGGAGATTTTTGCAAAGTCGATTGCTAGAGATTATGTCTTCTTTTCGCCTGGCATTTTTTGCAATTACAATCGGGGTCCATGTCGCCCCCGCCGAATCCAAACATCTCTGCAAACCGAGAGAATTCACCCGAAAATGGGAAGTTGCCTGAAGCATTAGCTGCAACGAGATCGTCAAGTCGATCCGCCATCGCGACATACCAATATCGGTAGTAAGGGTCGCGCTGCGACTGCGCATCCTTGCGGAGAATTGGCCCCAGATATTGATATTTGTCGGCATTCCAATGATAGCTTTGCTGAAGAAAAGTATTCAGTTTGGCCGCCGCAAAAACCGGCATTGTCTGGACGTTACGATGCGAGAAGAACGAAGGCAACTCGCCGCGTTGGTAATTCCAAAATCGATATTCGGAACACCACAGTACGGTCTTTTGCAACTGCTCATCTTCACGATTTTGGACAACCGGCTTGGAATCTCGCTTCCAACGCGCGAGTAATTCTTTGCCGATTTTTGCACCTTGCAAGCGATAAGCGGGATAGAGCAGCTTGGCGCGATGTAAGTCCCAGAAGAAGGCGCCTGTCGCGTACAAATCTGCTGCGGGAATCGCTTTCAGGTTTTTCAACGCTTGATCGATGGGGGCGCGCAATTCTTTGAGATCTTTGGCCGTCGTTCGCAATCGCTGCGCCGCGCTGAGCATCATGCAACTGTCGACCAGCGAACCTTGCGTGACGCCAAGATCTTGGCAAAGTTGTTGATGTTGTAGGTGAAACGCTTCCGTTTGACCGCTTCGCAACGTCCCGGCGGCTCGCAAATAAGCAAGCCACTGCCGAGGGAACCAAGTAGGCCACAGCTTGTCGGCTTCATCCAATTGAGTGACCGCGGCGCCCAGCATGGCTTTCCGACGACTTAACCGCATCGCTTCTAGCAACCGCCATTTCCAGGGAGTGGCGCGCACGCGGGGGTCCTCGTGCCGCGACTGAGCCAGAAAATCAACGTGCGGTTTGGCCTCGTCCAGTTCTTCATTTTCTAGCAATTGGTCAACCAGCCACAAACGCGGCTCGACATCCTCTGGCAAACTGCTGGACCAAGCTCGCATGCCGTCCAGCAAGTCGGATTCTAGTGACTTTTGTTTGGCGGCAGGTATACGATTGTCGTCCAGAAGCGACTGGAGTTGCTCAATATAGGTTTGATGAGCGAGCCGATTTTTGGGCTCGGCTTGGATCGCCGCTCGCAGGTGCTTCTGGATCTTTTTATTATCTGGAGGCTGAAAAAAGATCCGGGAAAAAGGGGAATCATCCTGTTGCGGACGGATTAGATCGGTCGCTAATTTCCAATGAATTTGACTGAGGAGCGCATTGCGGAGCGGCGGCGACAGCGAGGTGTTATGGGGCAAATCACGCGTTAGGTATTCTTGGATCGCCTTGCTCGCTAATTTCTCTGCCTTGGAATCATTAGTAAATCGATGGTAATAAAAGTAGGTGAGCAGGCGGTTTTGTCGATCGTGCCGCGGCCCTGGGAACATCCGCACCGCTTGATTGAACACGTCGGTGAAAGGTTGCGAGCTCGCTTGAGCCAGAGCGACCGCAGCCAGCGCAGCGGTTAGGTCAGGCTCGGTATTCTGATATTCGCCGATAAACTTTTGTAGCCACCTCATTTTTTGCGGTCCCAGAATCAATTCTGGTAATTCTTCGACCGCGCTCAGCCCGGTGTTTGCGATCTGCAACGAGGATCGATCAAAGCGGACGCGGCGTAACAGCTTCGCGTGATACAAAAGTTGATCGTCCGTAGCAGTCCAGGCCAGGGAAGCAGATTCGCGCTGCTGGGTTGTTTGTTCTGGATACTGCTCTAGATCTGGGCTTAGCGCTGCCATCATTGCGGTCGCAATCCGTCCGGGGCGGCGCTCAAGATTTAACCTGCGCCAAGCTTCGTTCGCGGCGGAATAATCGCCGGCCAGCCAGTCAACGAGGCCGCGAATGAAAAGGCGCCAGTCACTGAGCGGACTGTTGCGCGAAATATTGGCGACAAGATTTAAAGCGTCATTGCCGCGAGAATCAGAGGCAGCCTGCAGCGCTTCTCGAACGGCGGAAACCTCCTGGGCCAATTCGGAGGGAAGCGTAGTGAATGCCGAATCGTCAAAGATAGCGACATCTTCGGCGACCTCGCCTTCCCAAGCGCTGGGGATTTGCTGCGATAAACGCTGCCGATGGCGAATGTTACTGCTAAAAGCGGCGCCCCCTTTTTGCCGGATTTGATCGGACTTGCGCTTTTGTTGCCGCTTTTTCTTATGCCGTTCCTTCTTGCGTTGAGCACTATTCGCCATTGCACGGTTCCATCTGCTTTGGGGGGTTGCAAAACCGCCGTGTTCGTAAAAAGCGTTCAGCCAAGAATCTCACTTCTCACCAATTCCGATGCTTGTGATTATGGAGCTTCCGCCGCCAATTTTGAAGTGGTGATTATTTTTCCAAGCGCGAGGGCGAAAACCTTCGCCTGCTGGCGATGCCCTCCGGTTCATCCGTAAGCGGGCTAATCGAAAAGTATTGAGCCAGTTCGCCCGGGGTTTTGATCCTCCGCACCACTTTGTCAGAGTCCGCAAGTCTCTTCTGACGGCGCTTTTGGGAATGGGAAAAGTTGGGCATCGGTACTGGTTGTTAGATGGTTGCTTAATGTCCGACTTGGAAGGCTCGGAGCCAGCGCGGAGATCCTGGTCTGTAATCAAGTGAGCTTTATTTGGGCCGGTTTGCGACAAATTCTTACGATGGCGATTGTTGTCGAACGCTGTTGCAGCTGCGAACCCGCTTTACGTAGGCTCGCCATCTTCCTATGCCGGCGGACGTTTTGTGGGAAGAAATGCGCGATCCAACGGGATAGAAGCAAGCTCCAGCATGATGAGTGATCCGCTTGCCCTTGCAGGCATGTCTGCTTTAACGAGGAACTCTGCGCCGCTGGCGCACCATTTGCAAACTTCCTATTCCGGCGAAGTCAGCCATCCTGGGGCGGATTGATTTCATGCTATTACATGGAGATACGAAAATGGGACTCTTTTTTAGCGATCATTACGACACGTTAGAAGAGCTTTTTATCGCGCAGCTACAGGATCTCTACGACGCCGAACATCGTCTTACCAAAGCGATTCCCAAGATGAAGGACGCAGCTGATTCTACAGCCCTCAAAAACGCCTTCGAGCATCATCTGCATGAAACGGAAAACCATATAAATCGGCTGGAGCAAGTGTTCCAGATCATCGGACAAAAAGCGAAGAGCGAGACGTGCGATGCGATGAAGGGCTTGATCAGTGAAGGGGAGCATATGATCAAAGCCAAGGGAGACCCCGCAGTGAAAGACGCCGGTCTCATTGCTGCTGCGCAACGAGTCGAACATTATGAGATGTCAGGCTACGGAACCGCGCGTTCGCTGGCCCAACGACTTGGATATAACGATGCAGCCGCACTGTTGCAATCGACTCTGGATGAAGAAGCGGCTGCGGATCAAACGTTGACGGATGTCGCTGAATCGTATGCGAATGTTCAAGCGCCGGCACGATAGTTCACTTGCGTTTTCCGTTATCGCTAACCCAGTGATCTGGAAAATCGGATCGCTGGGTTCGTTCTTTGCTCTCGCGATATTTGATGTTGAACGTAGAAACGTAGGCCATCGCCAGACTAAGCGAAATACATTTGGTTGCAATCACCGCATCGGGTAAGGATACATGTCATGGCTTCGACAAAAACCGATAGAAATCAAAGAACTTCGCCAGACCCTCAATCCAAATCGTCAAAACCCCCTTTTCCGAAACAAGAGCAAGCGTACCCCGGTAACGAGGATGCGATGCATCCCCAAGCAGATCATGGCGAAGATTCTTACGTGGGCGCTGATCGCCTTGCCAATTGCAAAGCGATCATCACCGGCGGCGATAGTGGGATTGGTCGGGCCATCGCGCTTGCCTTTGCTCGCGAAGGGGCGGATGTTCTGATCTCTTACTTGGAAGAAGATGACGACGCCATCGAAACCGCTCGACTGGTCGAAGCTGCGGGACGACGAGCGATTCGCTGTCCTGGAGATATCCAAAGCGAAGATCAATGCCGCCGCATCGTGACGAAGGCGTTCGAAGAATTTGGCCAAATCGACATTTTGGTCAATAACGCCGCTTTCCAGATGCCGCAAGAATCGCTGGAGGAATTTTCTTCGGAGCAGTGGGAAAGAACCTTCAGAACCAATGTCTTTGCGATGTTCTATCTTTGCAAAGCGGCCGCGCCACGCATGCAGCCGGGATCATCGATCATTAACACCGCTTCGATTCAATCCTTTGATCCATCCGCCGTCTTGCTGGACTATGCTTCTACCAAGAGCGCGGTGGTCGGGTACACCAAAGCACTCGCGAAATTACTTCTACCAAAAGGGATCCGCGTAAATGCGGTCGCTCCGGGACCTGTCTGGACCCCGCTGATTCCGGCAACTTTTGATGCCGAGAAGGTTGCCGAGTTTGGAAAGCAGGCTCCCATGGGACGCCCCGCGCAGCCGGCGGAATTAGCCCCCATTTATGTGCTGCTCGCCTCGCAGGCGGCATCCTACATCACCGGTGAAGTCTATGGAGCTTCCGGCGGTAAAACGCCGTTTTAGCAAGATCTGCGACATGGTCACGGTCAGATGGGCGCCTTGCTTGTGCTCGTCCAATTTCCTTCGCTGAGCACTACTGCCTTGTCACATCGCCAATGACGTTTGACGCGTGGTAGCGTGTCAATCAACTTTAAACCAGGAGCATTTCGATGAAAGCGGTTTGCTGGCACGGAAGACGAGACATGCGAGTCGATTCGGTCGACGATCCGCGGATCGAAGATCCGCGCGATGTCATCATCAAAATCACGGCTACCGCGATCTGCGGCAGCGATTTACATCTTTATAACGGCGTCATGCCAACCATGCAGGCAGGCGATGTGGTCGGGCATGAACCGATGGGTGAGGTCGTAGAAACAGGCAGCGCCATCACTAACCTGCAAATCGGTGATCGGGTTGTCGTGCCGTTTACCCTGTCATGCGGCGCCTGCTTTTTCTGTGATCGTGATCTTTACTCGCTGTGTGACAACAGTAATCGCAATGCGAAAAAGGCGGCCAATGCGATAGGTCAATCGCCGTCCGGCATGCTGGGCTACTCGCACATGATGGGAGGCTATGCCGGCGGTCAGGCAGAATACCTTCGTGTTCCGTATGCCGACATCGGGCCGCTCAAAATTCCGGATGGGATCGAGGATGAACAAGTCCTGTTTCTCTCGGACATCTTCCCGACCGGATATATGGCGGCTGAAAATTGCGGCATAGAGCCAGGCGATACCGTGGCGATCTGGGGATGTGGGCCGGTCGCCCAGTTCGCCATCCAAAGCGCTTGGCTACTTGGCGCCGGCCGAGTGATCGCGATTGATCGAGTCGCAGAACGGCTAGATCTAGCGCGTCTCAAAGGTCGTGCCGAAGTCATCAATTTTGAGAAGGAAGATGTTCAGCAGCGTTTGTTAGAAATGACCAAAGGCCGAGGTCCCGATCGGTGCATTGATGCAGTTGGCGCCGAGGCGCATTCCGCTGGAAACCTCCAGGAGTTCATCGACGATACCAAAGAAGCGATGCATATTCCCACCAATCATCCGTATGCGCTGGCTGAAGCGATTCTCAGTTGTCGCAAAGGGGGAACGGTGTCGATACCCGGCGTTTACACCGGCCCGCTCAATGGCTTACCGATGCACGCTGCGATGAATAAGGGGCTCACCATGAAGATGGGACAAACGCACATGCAGCATTACATGAAACCACTTTTAGAAAAGGTGCTAGAGGGGGCGATTGATCCTTCGTTTATTATCACCCATCGTGGCAAGCTTGCCGATGCGCCAGAGCTTTATAAAACATTTGACGCGCGCAGCGATGGCTGTATCAAAGTTGTCCTTACTCCCTAAAGCGGCACAGCGAACCATGCCGTGCGGCATGCTCGCATCGGAATCAAGCGGCTGTTGATTTTCCTTTCTGAAAGAGACATCGAGACGATGAACTCCTGGCTTTCATTTCAGTGGATCGACCTGGTGATGGTCGTGTTTTCAGGCTTTGTCACCTATGCGGCGATCTTGGTATATACGCGGCTTACAGGACTGAGAAGCTTCTCCAAGATGTCAGCGATTGATTTTGCCATGACGGTCGCCGTTGGTTCTCTGTTCGCTTCTACAATGTCGCGACCACAGCCAAGTTTAGTGGTCGGACTTGTCGCGCTGGCGACCCTCTTTGGTGGACAATTCATACTCGCTTACCTTCGCCGCAGATCGGCAACTGTTAGCGACCTAGTCGACAATCATCCGATGTTGCTGGTGGCGAATGGCCGCATCATTGAAGAAAATATGCACAAGGCGAACGTCACCAAAGCAGATATTTTTGCGAAACTGCGAGAAGCGAACGCACTGAACTTTGAGGAAGTGCTCGCCATCGTATTCGAAACGACCGGAGATATTTCGGTCCTTCACTCTAGCAATCCCAACGCAAAGCTTGATCCTGCATTTCTTGAGGGAGTTTCTGGCAAAGAAATGTTGCCACCAGAAATATTTCTCGCGAATTCCAATTTGTCCGCCTCGTAAATCGGGCGGCCAATCCTCGCGCGATGCTGTAGATTCTTCCTCCAGCCGGTGCGTTCACGCTGGTCCAATTGATTGGAATCCAAGATGGAACGACGACCTGGATCAACGTTTACGAATAGCTTACGACGGCAATTATGGGCCGATCAACGCTATATCGAACACGCGTATGGATTTCGTTACCCCGTTTAAGCCGCCGGTTGCACAAGTGCAGACCAACCTTAACCACTACGGCGAAATCTACGGATTTGCAGGCGACGCGCAGTCTCCTAATAGAAGCCTCACTCTGTTGGCCGAATCATGCGGCGAACCGTGGTAAGCATACAGTCAGCGGCTTTTACCTGGGCCGCAAAAGTCGCAATATTGGAACTTCCCGATTTCGCTAAGCGTCACCTGACAGCAGTCCGATAAACCGAAGGTGGACTTTGCCAGCACGTGTGTCAATCGCGGAGTAATTGCTTGATGGGCAGATGGGGACTGGGGCTACTGACCGTCGCACTGCTAGCCATTACAGCGCCCAACTCGGCCCGCTGCGAAAATGCCAACGATGTGGGGCAATGGACGGCATTGTTTACCCAGGGCGACTTTAAAGATTGTTGCAAACCTTTGAAGTGGTGGTTCGACGGTCACCTGCGACTTCTAGAAGATACAGACGGCTTTAACCAAAGCATTGTTCGCCCCGGTATCGGTTGGGGTTTGAGCGAAGAGCTGGCCGTCTGGGCAGGGTACGGTTGGATTCACACTTCCCCTTTGGCCGGAGACGATTTTGACGAGCATCGTACTTGGCAACAAATAACGTGGTCCCGCGGCGATGATTGGCGGACGTTTTCGCTTCGTTCGCGGCTAGAGCAGCGAGTGCTCGAAACAGGGGATGACGTGGGATGGCGGTTTCGCCAAATGGCTCGCATGCAGCATCATCTGACCGAGCTGCCCCGGCTCAGTTTCGTCGTTTGGGATGAAATCTTCTTCCATCTCGGCGACACCGACTGGGGAGCAGCCTCGGGCTATGACCAGAACCGCGTCTTTGTCGGGTTCGGATGGAAGCATCAACCAGAGAGCAAGCTGAGAACCGAAATCGGCTATCTAAATCAGGCGATCAACATCCCCTCGGGCATCGACCGCGTCAATCACATCTTGTCCGTCAACTTTTACTACTAATCTGCCCGGCAGAAGTGAGTAGAACGTAGAGCAATAGACCGAGCAGAGAGGGTGCAAGCAGAGCAGCTAGATTTTGGCGGCCATGGCGCTGAAGCTGGATCCTGCTCACTCTACGGCTCTATTTTCTCCCCGCTACTCTTTACGGGCCCGAAGGCAAGTCGGAGTAGCAAGACGTCAGTTAAACTTTTCTGCAATGATGTTCTGCCGTTGCACTTAATCCTGATCTCAGTTCCTCTGCTGCAAGCGAGACACCGTAAACGCCTTCTTCTTTTTTTACTGCATGGATTCACAAAGCTGACGGTCGACTGCAATGGCGATCTTTCCTTGAACGCCGTTATGGGGACTCTCCAGCCGAGCATGGGCGAGCGGAATTTCGGCAAGCGAATAGACGGCGCCAACGTGTGGCTTTAGCTGACCGCGCTCTATCAATGTGCTCAACTCATCGAGCTTGCCACGGTTTTGTCTTGTGAAAACGAAGTGATAACTTGCATTCTTGCCCCAGGCCTGAATGAGGTTTTGTGGTTGTGCAGTGTCTACGATCGTGACAACGCGACCAAGTTGCGCAAGCGTGTCGGGGCTGCGCGACAAGGTGTTTCCGCCGATGGTATCCAGCACGACATCAACTCCGCGGTTACTTGTTTCCCGCATAATAGCGTCGACATAATCCTCTTTTTGGTAGTCGATGATCACATCAGCCCCCATGCTTCGTGCGAATTCAATGTTTGCTTCGCGCACGGTCGTAAACACCCTGGCTCCCATGGCTTTTGCGATCTGGATCGCCACATGACCGACTCCTCCCGCGCCGCCGTGTACCAGAATGCTTTCTCCCATACCTAGCGCCGCACGTACGACCAGTGCTTCCCACACCGTCCCGCCAACCAAGGTCAGGCTTGCCGCCTGAAGATGGCTTAACGACGCAGGCTTCATCCCGACAATGCTTTCGGCGGCAACGTGGTACTCGGCATAACTTCCTGGCCCGTCAAAGATTTGCGGGGTGTACCAGACTTCGTCTCCAGGAGAGAAAGTCGTCACGCCTGGCCCGACTTCTTCGACAACCCCAGATACGTCGTGTCCGGTAATGGCCGGCAAATGCACCAAGTCGGGATAATCGCCACGTCGAACCTGGTAGTCCAATGGATTGACAGAGGTTGCATGGACCCGCACCAGCACTTGGCCCGCTTGCGGGACGGGCTTGGGTAAGTCACAAAGCTCGAACGATTCTGGGCCACCAAATGAATGAAGTACTAACGCTTTCATGGCAATCTTTATTTCAATAAATCGATGATCGTTTCTGCTGAGCAACCAAGGGCCCCAGAGCAACTATAAACTGCGAATAGCTTCAATGCGGCCCCGGGCGATCTCGAACGGTGATTGCTTGAAGCCTTTGCGAGAGATTGGCGACTCGGCACGAGACCTCGCAGAGCTAATCTGGGTAGGCTTACCCACTACCAAGTATCCATCTATACCGATGCAAGTCGCGGGTTGTGATTGCAGTTGGCCTTCGATAAGCTACTAGCGTCAAAGGAGTTCCGTTGTTCAGCGGAGACTAGCATGCGTAATCGCGTGCGCATCAGAGCAGGCGAAGGTCGATGCAAGTCTTGTGATCTGGCAATTGTATTGGAGGCTGCAAAATGGGTTTTTCGGTTCGAGCTAAAAAGATAGTCGCCGAGTTGGCTGCCGGACAAAAACTTGGTGACATTAAGAAGCGTGGTAAAGAGATCAAAAAAGACCACGACTTAGCAAACGAACTTTGGTCGACAGGCGAATACTTCCCACGCCTGCTCGCCACCCTGATCTTCGACAACAAGCTGCTGGCAGAAAGTGACATCGAAAAACTCGCATCGGATCTACTTACGCATGACGAGCGCGAACGCAATCAAATCAGTGATTGGCTTTTGGCGAACCAGCTAACCAAAAACAAGGCGATCGTTTCCCTGATGGAGACATGGCAAGACAATCCCTCGCCAGTGCTGCGTCGTTGGTTTTGGTACTACCAAGCTCGATTGCGTTGGATGGGAAAAACTCCTCCTCCAAAAAACAGTGCAATACTGCTGGAATCACTTGAAAACAGCATGAAGTCTGCCGAACCAGAGGTTCAATGGGCAATGAACTTTTGTGCCGGCTGGATCGGCGTCTTCGAACCCAAGTTGCGCCCGAGGTGCATCAAGCTCGGAAAGGAGCTTGGGCTCTACAAGAACGAACCAGTCTCTAAAAACTGCACCCCCTCTTATCTTCCCGAGTTTATTCAGATGGAAGTCGGCAAACGCGCCTGAGAGGTTACCGTTGTGTCTGTCTAACAATCGAGTAGTTCGCCGCAAGCATTTCAAAGAGTTTGTCCGTCTTGGACGTAACGCCAAACTTGCTGGCGAGACGAAGCCAGTAGGCTTTGCCGTTATTGTCGAGCCAATTAGGAGGCTGCATTGTCGACCCCTTGTTCGTGGCTCCACTTGGCTTGTCGCCAAACTCGGAAAATGCCAAGTAAGAACTTGTAAAGCAGTACGTCCTGCTCCGCTGCGTCCTGCTTGATGTGCTTCCACTCTTCAGCGCTGACGTTGTAGAGTTTCAAAGATTTGTAATCGTGCGTTTTATTGAGAGTATATAAGCGTCATATACTCAAAAACCGATTGCAAAAGTTGGAATACGCCAGCAAATCAGACGCCTATTACCCGCCTGATTTTCCCAGACTGCCCAAAATGGGGCTAAAAAATCTGCATTGGCTGGCAATTGGCAAAAAAGCCCTGTTGCCAGAAAAACGGCTAAATTCGTGCGTATTTTGGGGCTTATTCGGGCATTTCTTTGCTTTCCGCAAATGGGGATTTTGAGACACGATACTTTTGAAACAGACGCTCGAAGAAATGGACAATCAGTGGCTCGGCTTCTTCGCCTTTGTTCAGTTCGTCCCCACCGAATCGATATACTTCGTATCCTGCGAGTCGTAACGCCCGATCGTCTGATACCATTTCTGCATACAGCCTCGGAGCAGCACGGCCATTATGGGAGTAGTGTTGCTGTCCATCGATTTCAAGTACCACTCTGGCTCCATTGGGCAGTAGTAGCAAGAAGTCCATTCGCTGGCGGCTGAGTCGCTTTTCTCTAAGCTGTTTGGCTGTGTAAGGATCGTAGTGTAAGTAAACCTGCGGGATAAGGGCGGGCAAGTTGGAGCCATAGACTTCTCTTATTACTTTGAAATACGTCCGAAATAAGTTGGCTTCGCCCGGCGAAGTTCTTGCGTCGATAGACTTTCTTAGACGTTGGTAGAGTTGCTGCTCTAGCGTTAACTCTTGGTCCAGCTCGCATTTGTTTTGGAACCACTCGACTAGCTGCTGCCAAGTTAGGCCGTTGATTGCGGATATTGGCAAATCGTAGACCAAGCAATACTCTTCGTTCTCGACGATTTGAATGTCATTGTTTACTGCGTCTATTAAGACAATTTCGGGTTTGGGGCCATTCGCAGCAAAGATCAAATTCTTTGCTGTCCCGCCAACTCTATTGGCTACTTGAACGACACGATACACCGGATAGCCAGAGATTTGTTCACTGGCAATAAATTCTAGGCCATCGTTCCTGAGCAATTCGCCGATTGCCTGAATGTACGACTCCTGTGATGATCCTTTTCGGACCAGCGGATGCACTGCTAATTCCAGCACTTCTACAAGTTTTGCGTTGGACATGTCTAACAACTTGAGTCGTCCTAGCATGTCACAAAAGGTGTCGTCGTGGTTGCGTACCATGTGCTGAAATATTTCGTCCTGTGCCGTCACGCAACGCCTGTCCCAGCGGGAAGCCTCCATTTCATGGATTGGCCACAGCCTCCGAAAAAACTCAATGATTCCTAGTTCGCCCTCTATTGGCCCTAACGCTTCGATGCAATCCCAAATGCTATTTCGTGTTATCTCAGTAAGTGGAAATGGCTGTGCCGGATCTAGTTCTTCAAGTTGCCGCAGCAGACTATCGCTGGGAAAAGACTCTTGAACGTCGATTGCCAGTCGCATTAACTTGTCCCTGTCGTATTCCTCAATTCGTCGAAGAACATACTTTGTTTTGCTCTTGTGGGCCTCCTCTTGTTCGGCCGCCAAATCATCACCGACTCGTAGGCCAATTGAAGCAGCAACCTTGGGGAGGTTGTAAGATTTGGTTGGATGTAGCGCGACGGCGATCAAGTTTCTTAACGTGTCTTCAACAGTCATGGCTTAGACGTGTTTGCGGAAGCGGCAATCTTGAATACAAACGGTTGGCTCTATTGGCCTTGTGCGGAAAGCCTATTATGGCACGTCTGGCATAGTGCCTGCCACCACTCTTGCCGCCAAAAAAATGGCTTTGTCCCCGTCGTGTGGTGAACGTCAGTCGCCGCCGTGATGCGTCCAGCGTCAAAGCAAAGGACGCAAAGCGGATTGTCTGCCAGATAGATTGCGGTAGATCGTCGCCAGCGATGGTTGTAAAGATGTTTCCAGGTTTTGCACTGTGCATAGCAGCGGTGCTTATAATCAACAACCTGTTAGCAGATTGGGCAGACTCGTTTTCGTGGACTTGGTATAGAGCTACTGTTGCTCATTTGAGAGGTAACCGCGCGGCTGGCTCACGCACGAGGAAGCACGCGATGCACGACCGTTGCGCTCCAGGCGTTGCCGCGTGTCGTTAGGTGGCCAACAGCTACGTCTCTTCGGCCGATAAGGCGGCTGCAGTTGTGGAGATTTTGGAAGGGACCGGACGCGAACCGTTTCACCGGCGTAGCTGTTAGCGATGCGCTCCAGGGCGTTGAGCATGGCTCGCGGGCCTTGATGTTCCTTTGAGAAGCTGGACGTGCGAGTGATCACACCTTCCAGATCAACGTCCGGCGGAAAATTCGGATGGACGATGATGCCAAACGCCAAGCCGCGATAGACGCCGATGGGAATGCGTGTTGGTTCCTGGCGCTTCAATCTCAAAAGGCGCGGCCTACAATACGCTTCGTTCCACCAATTGGGATCAAAGGAGCGAAATCGCGCATCGCATTTTTGGTTGTGCTAGCGAGAATTGAAGCGAATCCTTAAATGAAGATTATTCCAACAAGGGAGCACAAAAGGGGATATAGCCCGGGGCGTAAAACGCCGCTTCGCCAGAGCCTGTAGAGCGCTGTGATGGGCCAAAGTCTGGTCGCCTAGTATCGCTCGGCATCCGTTCCAGCCTATATTCAACTCTTTCGCTCCTTTTGCAAGCGAGCGCTGCGTGCAAGTTCCGCACATTACCAAGAGTTTTTTGCGATTGTTATCATGGAGAAGGTTTTCCGAGCGAGAATCTCCTACCAATCGTGAAGATGAGCAACCGCTTCGCGCGGAACTGTTCAGCGCCGATCAGCTTGAACGGCACGCCAAGGCGATCGCCGCGGCGCACCAATTGGCTTCGGGTCGGTCGCAAGACCAGTTGTTACCGCGGCTTGACGAAAACGCTCATATTCTGATCGAGACCTACGATCTAGTAACCGCGGCAGCGGCTCAAAATCGATCGATTGAGCCGGCTGCGGAATGGCTGCTTGATAATTTCTATCTGATCGAAGAGCAAATTCGGGCGATTCGCAGGCTGCTGCCTCCGTCCTATAGCAAACAATTGCCGCGGTTAGCCGATGGTCCCGGCGCCGGTTTTCCGCGCGTCTACGGCATTGCATTGGAATTAATCTCGCATGTCGATGGGCACATCGATTCGACCAGTCTGAACAGCTTCGTCGCTTCGTATCAATCGGTCGAATCGCTCATGCTGGGCGAATTGTGGGCCGTGCCGCTCATGTTACGACTCGCACTGATCGAGAATTTGCGCCGGGTCGCCGTGCGGATCTCATTGGCGCGGCGCGATCGTGATTTGGCAGGCGATTGGGCCGATCGCATGGTACACGTTGTCGAGCAGAATCCGACCGATTTGATCTTGGTGCTGGCCGATATGGCGCGAAATAATCCGCCATTGTCCGGAGCGTTTCTAGCCGAGATGACTCGTCATTTACAAGGGCAGAATCCCAACTTCGCCTTCGCCAACAGTTGGCTGGAACATCGTTTGGCGGATCAAGGTCTGACGACCGAGCAGCTAGTTCGGGCCGAAGGACGCGCTCAGGCGGCGGACCAGGTGTCGATCGGCAACAGCATCAACAGCTTGCGGTTTCTCGACTCGAACGACTGGCGAGAATTCGTTGGCAAGCACAGTCTGGTCGAGCAGACACTAGCCGGAGATCCCTCGGGTATCTATGGAGAGATGGACTTCGCCACACGCGATCGCTACCGACATGCGGTGGAGGGAATTGCTCGGCGCAGCAAATTTTCGGAGTACGCCGTCGCGCGTAAAGCGGTCCAACTGGCCGAAAATCACGCTCGCGAAGTTCCAGAAGAGCGCGCCTCGCATGTCGGATATTATCTGATCGATCGAGGGAGGCCTGTATTGGAGCGGTTGGTCGAAATGCGGCTCTCGCCGGTCGTTGTGCTCGACAAACTGATCCGCGGTTTCCCTCTCTTCTGTTACCTGGCCGTGAATAGTTTCGTGACGCTGTCAGCCGCAGGATTGTTCTTTTATTGGTTGCTGCGACACGATACGAGTGGACTGGTGATCGGACTACTTGTGCTGCCGGTTTTTCTTTGCGCTTCCAATCTCGGGATCGGAATCGTCAATTGGCTCACGGCGCAATTGATTAGCCCGCAATCGCTGCCGCGTATGGACTTTGAGCAAGGCATACCGGCTGAGCACCGCACTCTGGCGGCGGTACCGACCATGCTTACCAGCGCCGCAGGCATCGAAAATTTGATCGATGGCCTGGAGATCCGCTATCTTTCCAATCGCGAGGCATGTTTACACTTCGCGCTAGTGACGGACTTTGTTGATGCGGAGACGGCATCGACGCCTGAAGATGCAGAACTTGTTCGTTTAGCGCGCGAGGGAATTGAGCGATTGAACGAGAAGTACGCCGAAGTGCGCACCGATATTTTTCATCTATTCCATCGCCCACGTTCGTGGAATGCTCAAGAAGGCGTTTGGATGGGACATGAACGCAAACGAGGCAAGTTAGCCGATCTGAACGCGATACTACGAGGCCCGACGGACCGCTTTGCCGAGGTCGTCGGTCAAACGGCAATTTTGCGTAACGTGCGTTACGTCATCACGCTCGATACTGATACGCAAATGCCGCGAGACTCCGCTCGGCTGATGGTCGGTACGCTGGCTCACCGGCTGAACCGGCCCGTATTCGATACGGCGCGTGGTCGCGTCGTCGATGGCTATACCATTCTGCAGCCGCGCGTCGGCGTCAGTCTCACCAGTACGCAGCGATCACGGTTCGCCCAGCTTTATTCTGGAGATCCCGGAGTCGACCCTTACACGCGCGTCGTGTCGGACGTCTATCAAGATTTGTTCGGCGAAGGTTCGTTTATTGGCAAGGGGATCTATGACGTCGATTCGTTTGAGCAGAGTTGCGGCGTTTTTCCGGAAAACGCGATTCTCAGCCATGACTTGATCGAAGGAGCCTATTCCCGTTCGGCGCTGCTCAGCGACGTGATGCTTTACGAGGAGCATCCCTCCCGTTACGCGGCCGATATCTCACGTCGTCATCGTTGGATACGCGGGGACTGGCAGATCCTCGCTTGGGTGACGCCGTGGGCGCCAAGCCGAGCGGGAGCGTGGACGACCAATCCGATCTCCGCATTGTCACGATGGAAAATCTTCGACAACTTGCGGCGTAGTTTGTTACCGATCTGCATTGTGCTGACGCTGCTGATTTCCTGGTTTGCGTCGCCGAGCATCGCAGCAGCTTCCTTGGTGTTTGTCCTCAGCGCGATCTTGCTGCCGACGCTGTTCGATGCGGCGTCCGATTTGTTGCACAAGTCTCCGGATGTGCCGTTGCGGATGCATTTGCGATTGGCGATCCAAGCGATGGGGCGTCCGCTTGCGCATTGCATCCTCACATTGGCGTTTCTACCATACGAAGCGTATATCAGCTTGGACGCAATTGTGCGAACGCTGATCCGCATGATATGGACCAAACGCCGATTGTTAGAGTGGAAGACTTCCAGCGATTCAGAACGAGGCGCAGACGATAGTCTGGCCGGCGTGTTCTGCTCGATGTCGGTTGCGCCCCTACTCGCGGCGGCGACCTTTCTCGCGCTGCTGCTGTTTCAACGCGATGCATTCTTTTACGCTGTATCCTGGCTCGTGATTTGGCTTGCCTCTCCGCTGCTCGCTTGGCGCCTGAGCCAGCCGATTCTCAAAAGGACGCCGCGGCTTTCCGAGATTCAGCGGCATTTTCTCGAGAAGCTGTCGCGTAAGACGTTTCGCTATTTCGAGGACTTCTCCACTGCGGATAATAATTGGCTGCCGCCCGACAACATTCAGCTAAATCCGGAACTGGTGGTCGCTCCCCGCACGAGTCCGACGAATATCGGGATGGGGTTACTGGTTGATCTCGCCGCCTACGATTTTGGCTATTGCTCCGCCGCACAGATGTTAACGCGTACGCAGCGAACTCTAGACACGATGTATCGGATGGAGCGATATCGCGGGCACTTCTTCAACTGGTATGACACGCGTACGCTCGCCCCTTTGCACCCGCGCTATGTTTCGATGGTCGACAGCGGCAATTTGGCGGGCAACCTGCTGGTGCTCGGCTCCGGCTGCGCCGCCATGGAGGATGCTCCTCTGCTGCCGCCGCGGATGATCGGCGGCTTACGCGATACGCTGCGAGTCTTGCTGGAAGTATCTCAAGGCTTGGATGTCGCTTACGTCGACGCGGACGTACTTCGCAAGATGGAACGTCAAATTGAGGACCTGGATCAAACGCTCACTTCGCTGGACTCGGCTCATGCCGCTTTGGCTCGTTTGACCAAAATTGCGGCTGAACTGACCGCCGTGAGCGGTGGAAACGAAGAACAACAATGGTGGGCCAGCGCCTACAGCCAGGCATGCCAGGATCATCACCGCGACTTGTTACATCTGGCGGCTTGGGTCGCGTTACCCGCGCCTCCTCTGCAGTTGAGCAGTAGCGAGGATGGCGAACAGTTAGCGGAATTGATGAAGCGTTTGAATAGCGTTCCTACATTGCGTGAAGTGGTCGAGTTGGAAACCATCGCGATTCCGCTGCTGGATGCTGCGATCCAATCCGCGTCGCCGGAGATGACCATCTGGCTCTCGCAGCTGAAAATGGCGTTGAGCCAGTCGGCCGAGAATGTGCGACAGCGGATTGCGGAATTTCAAAAGGTCGCCGCACAGTCGATCGATCTGGCAGAAATGGATTTTAGTTTACTCTACAGTTCGACCCGCGACCTGTTCGCGATTGGCTATAGCGTCAGCGAGCATCGGCTGGATGCAAGCTTCTATGACCTGCTCGCTTCCGAAGCGCGACTTGCCAGCTTTATCGTGATCGCCCAGAACAAGTTTGGCCAGGAACATTGGTTTGCGCTGGGCCGGTTGTTGACCAGTGCGGGAAGTGCGCCGGCGCTCTTGAGCTGGAGCGGTTCGATGTTCGAATATCTGATGCCGCTGCTGGTGATGCCCAACTATGAAAATACTTTGCTCGACCGCACCTATCAGGCGGTGGTCCGCCGACAGATCGAGTATGGCCGACAGCGCGGCGTGCCATGGGGAATTTCTGAGTCAGGCTACAGCGCGATCGATCAACACAAAACCTATCAATATCGCGCCTTTGGAGTGCCGGGGCTCGGTTTGAAGCGGGGCCTAGCCGAAGATCTGGTGATCGCTCCCTATGCGAGCGTCCTGGCGCTAATGGTCGATCCAGAGTCGGCTTGTCGAAATCTCGAACGTTTGGCGGCCGATGGACAGCAAGGCGCGTATGGGTTTTTCGAAGCGGTCGACTATACGCCCTCTCGAATGCCCCCCGGAACCGATCGGGTCACGGTTCGTCAGTTCATGGCGCATCACGAAGGGATGAGCCTGCTGTCGTTGGCGTATTTGTTGCTCGACAAGCCGATGCAGCGGCGTTTTCAAGCCGACCCGATGCTGCGTGCGGCCGATCTGTTACTGCAAGAACGGGTTCCCAGGGCGACCGCGCCGGTCTATCCGCATGCCAACGAAGCGAATGCGACGCGGATGGTTTCGGCCGAAGAGTCAGGCAACATGCGAGTCTTCACCGATCCCAGCGCCTCGGCGATCGAAGCCCACCTTCTCTCGAATGGCCGCTATCACGTAGCGGTCACGAGCGCTGGCGGCGGATATAGCCGCTGGCGAGATTTGGCGATCACCCGTTGGCGCGAAGACGCCACAAAGGACGATTATGGCAGTTTCTGCTATGTGCGCGATGTTGAAAGCGGCGCCGTTTGGTCCAACGCGTGGCAACCGACGACGAAGCCGACCAAAGGTTACGAAGCGATTTTCACCCAAGCCCGGGCAGAATTTCGCCGCACCGACAGTCAGATCGAAACTTATACGCAAATCTGCGTTTCGCCAGAAGACGACATAGAACTGCGGCGGATTACGCTCACGAACCGCTCTGACTCGCCTCGCAAGCTGGAGCTGACAAGTTACGCCGAAGTCGTGCTTGCGACATTGGCTCAGGACGAAGCGCATCCGGCGTTTAGTAACCTGTTTGTGGAGACGGAGCTTGTGCCAGAGCACACGGCGATCTATTGTACGCGTCGTCCCCGCTCGGCCGAAGAGGAGCCGCCTTGGATCACGCATATGATGACAGTGCGCGGCAAGACGGTCGGCAAGCCCTCCTACGAGACCGATCGGATGCGGTTTGTCGGTCGTCAGCGAACGCTCGCTTCGCCTGCTGCGCTGCAAAGCAAAGGGGCCCTTTCCAATAGCGCCGGCTCTGTTTTGGACCCGATTGTTTCGGTCCGCCAAACGGTTCTTTTGCAACCGAATGAATCCATAAGAATTGACATCGTGACCGGGGCCGCCGCGACGCGTGCGGAGGTCCAATCGCTGACCGAAAAATACGCCGACCCAAGTCTCACGGATCGCGTCTTCGACGTCGCTTGGACGCATAGTCACATTTTACTAACGCAGTTGAACGCCTCGGAAGCGGATGCCCAGGTTTACGGTCGGCTGGCTAGCTCGATCATCTACGCTTCGGCGCTGCATCGCGCCAAAGCAAACATTCTCGCGCTCAATCGTCAAGGCCAGTCGGGGCTGTGGGGGTACGGCATCTCTGGAGATTTGCCGATTGTACTTGTCCGTATACGTGACCACGAAAGAATCTCAATCGTGCATCAAGCGGTCCAAGCCCACGCCTATTGGCGAATGAAGGGGCTCGCCGTTGATCTGGTCGTCTGGAACGAAGACGATTCCGTCTATCGACAGACGCTGCAAGACGCGATCATGGATCTGGTCGCCGCCAGCCCCGAAGCGTCGCTGATCGATCGACCCGGCGGAGTTTTCATACGTCGCGGCGAGCAAATGTCGGATGAAGACCGCGCGCTGCTTCAGACGGTGGCGCGAGTTGTGCTACTCGATGATGCAGGCTCCCTCGCTGAGCAAGTCGAACGCCGTGGGCGCGCCCCGATTTCGATCCCGCATCTCAAGCCGACCCGAGCGCCAGACGTGGCGACGGCTACCGACGAAACTCCCGACCGCGATCTCGCCTTTTTCAATGGCCTGGGAGGATTCAGTCACGATGGTCGCGAGTATGTCACCACTTTGGCGCCGGGACAAACCACGCCTGCTCCTTGGGTCAACGTGATCGCCAATTCTCAATTTGGCGCCGTCATCTCCGAAGGAGGAAGCGCCTACACTTGGGCGGAGAACAGCCATGAATACCGACTCACTCCGTGGCACAATGATCCTGTTTCCGACGTCAGCGGCGAAGCGATCTATATCCGCGATGAAGAAACCGGAAATTACTGGTCCCCCACGCCGTTACCGGCGCGGGGAATCAATTCCTATGTCGTGCGTCATGGATTTGGCTATAGCATTTTTGACTACTCGGAAGATGGGATCACGACGGAACTATGCGTCTATGTCGCTACCGAAGCTCCCGTAAAAATCTACAAACTAAAGATTGCGAACCACTCTGGAAGGCGACGGCAACTTTCGGCGACTGGCTATTGGGAACTGGTTCTCGGCGAAACCCGCGGCAAGTCGCTAATGCATATCGTGACCGAGATCGATCCGGCAAGCGGTGCGATTCTGGCGCGTAACGTCTACAACCCTGAGTTTGGAGACCGGATAGCATTTGTCAATTGCAGCGAGTCCAATCGCACTTGTACCGGCGATCGCACCGAGTTTATTGGCCGCAATGGCAAATTGGCGAATCCCTCGGCGATGCGCCGAGTTCGACTCTCGGGCCGTGTCGGCGCCGGCTACGATCCTTGCGCTGCTCTTCAAGCTCCGCTCACGCTAGAAGAAGGACAAGAGCGGACGATTACGTTCACTCTGGGCGCAACGGTCGGGGCCAATGAAGCCAAATTACTGTCGCAAGAGTATCGCAGTGTCGATCGCGCGCACCGAGTGATTGAAGAAGTTTGGCATTATTGGAGTCGGACGCTCGGCGTGATTCACCTGGAGACGCCTGATCCGGCGATTAATTATCTCGCCAATGGTTGGCTCGTCTATCAGACGCTCGCCTGTCGCATGTGGGCGCGATCCGGCTTCTACCAGTCAGGCGGCGCATTCGGCTTTCGCGATCAACTGCAGGACGCAATGGCGCTGGTGCATGCCCAACCGCTGTTGTTGCGCGAGCATTTGCTGCGGGCTGCGGCGCATCAGTTCCGCGAAGGAGACGTCCAGCATTGGTGGCATCCACCCGGCGGTCGCGGAGTACGCACGCACTTCTCTGATGACTATCTGTGGCTTCCACTGGCGATCTGTCGTTATGTCGAAAAGACCGGAGACACAGGCATACTCGACGAAACAGTACCCTTCCTCGCAGCACGCCCCTTACGGAGCGATGAAGAATCGTGTTACGACCTGCCGCAAGTCTCCGATGATATCGGAACGCTCTACGAGCATGGGAAACGAGCGATTGATCGCGGCCTGAATTTCGGTGTGCATGGCTTGCCACTGATGGGATGCGGCGACTGGAACGACGGTATGAATCTTGTCGGTCAAGAAGGTCGCGGAGAAAGCGTTTGGCTGGCGTTCTTCCTCTACTATGTACTGGAGCAGTTCGCCCAATTGGCGCGACGGCAGGGAGACCTGGCGCTAGCCGATCGTTATACGCTTGAAGCCGGACGACTACGGGGGAATATCGAAGAACATGGGTGGGATGGCGAATGGTATCGTCGCGCTTACTTTGACGATGGCACGCCGCTGGGCTCTGCTAGTAACGAAGAATGCCAGATTGACGCGATCGCCCAAAGCTGGTCGGTGCTGTCCGGCGGCGGGACGCATGGTCGCCCTAAGATCGCGATGGAAAGCGTCAATCGTCGACTCGTTCGCCGTGGCGCCCGCTTGATCTTGTTGCTCGATCCGCCGTTCGACAAATCGGATCTTAATCCCGGCTATATCAAAGGCTATGTGCCGGGCGTCCGAGAAAACGGTGGACAGTACACGCATAGCGCAATCTGGACCGTAATGGCCACGGCCGCGATGGGAGACAGCGAGCGCGCCTGGGAGTTGTTCTCACTGATTAACCCGATCTCGCATGGCGCCACGCCTGAAGAGATCGCGACCTATCGCGTTGAGCCGTATGTCGCGGCTGCCGATGTCTATGGAGTCGCGCCCCATACCGGCCGCGGAGGGTGGACCTGGTACACTGGATCCTCGGGTTGGATGTATCGGTTGATTATCGAATCATTACTTGGACTGCACTTGGAAGTCGACAAACTGCGGATCACTCCGTGTCTGCCGGCGGACTGGACCTCGTTCCAAATTCACTATCGCTATCGCGAAACGTTCTATCACATCACGATTCACAATCAGGGCGCTGGCGCAACGGTCTGCCGTATGACCCTGGACGGGGCAGATATCCACGAAGACTTCATTTCGCTCGTCGATGATCAGTGCGATCATGAAGTGGTGGTCGAGTTGGCTACAATGCATCTCGGCGACCAGCACGACGGAAACTGAGAACTACTTTTTCTTGGCGTCGCGATAGATAGGCATTGATTCCAGCGTAAATACCGGACCAAACGAAAAAAGCCAGCTTGGGGGCTGGCTTGGGTAGTCGAGTTAATCGCTTCTTGATGTTGTGATTGGCTACAAATCTTGCTGCCAAAATCGCCAATTGGCTACAGGGCGAAAATCAGTGAAATTGGCTACAGCTTTGCGTCCTCATTCATCGTCATGAAATAAGGACTTATTTAGTCGGGGTAACAGGATTCGAACCTGCGACCTTTTGACCCCCAGTCAAACGCGCTAACCAGGCTGCGCTATACCCCGTGGTCGTCAACCTTGATTGACGAAACCGGCAATTTACACCGGCTTAAAATCTCTGACAAGGCCGGGGCGGTGGGGTGGTTTTGGAAATCGGTTGTAAATGGCCGGGATTTTGGGATTTGAGGGGCGAAAAAAAGAGGAAAGCTGTTGGGGTAAATGCAGGGATTTCGGTGGCTTTGCGGTTTGGGTGGGCATGAACGCGTCTCTTGCGCGGTGCGACCCATCTACTCAACGGGGTGGAATCGCTTGATACTTTGTGGTGACGATCGAGCAAATTGTGGGCCGCCGTTGGAGATGAGATCCCTGTGAAGCGCACCGAGTTTTGGATTGATGTGGGCGGAACGTTTACCGATTGTCTGATGCGCAGCAGCGACGGTGCGACGCGACGCATCAAAGTGCTTAGTTCTGGCAAGTTGCAGGGGACGGCGGGCGCAGCCAGCAGTCTGACTGCGATTGTGGATGAGACGCGGTGCAGCGATCCAGCCGATGTGTGGCGCGGTTATCGGCTGAGTTTGCTCAACGAGCAAGCACAGCCGATAACGTCGCGTACCGTTGTTCAGTTTGATGCTGCGATTGGTAAGCTGACGCTCGATCGTCCGTTGGAGCAGGCGCCTACGGCGGGAATGCTTTATCTGCTGGAAGGAGACGAGGAGGCGCCGTTGGTTGCGATTCGTCGCTTGCTGGGCTTGGCGCGCGATCAGGCGTTTCCGCCAGTTGATGTGCGCTTGGGGACCACGCGCGGAACCAACGCGCTGTTGACTCGCACCGGTGCGGCGGTTGGATTGGTGACGACGGCCGGGCTTGGCGACATCCTGGAGATTGGCTATCAGAATCGACCTCACCTGTTTCAGCTGAATATTCAAAAGTCGACGTCGCTGGTTCGCCAAGTGGTGGAGATCAACGAGCGCCTCGACGCAGACGGCAATGTCTTGCTTCCCTTGGACGATGCAGAGGTCGAGCAGAAGCTGCGCGGATTGCTCAACCAAGGGATCCGCTCGTTAGCGATCTGTCTGTTGCATAGCTATCGCCAGCCTATTCATGAGCAGCAGGTCGCGGCGATTGCGCGGCGCGTTGGCTTTCACGATGTGAGCGTCTCGCACGAGGCAGCGCCGTTGATCAAGATGGTTGCCCGCGGCGATACGACGGTGGTTGACGCTTATTTGAATCCGGTCTTGCGCGACTATGTCGCTGCGATTCAGCGCGCGTTGGGCGCCGATAGCCGCTTGAGCTTGTTGACCTCGGCCGGCGGTTTGATCGCGGCCGATAAGTTCTCGGGCAAAGATAGCATCTTGTCGGGGCCGGCTGGCGGAGTGGTCGGCTATGCGGCGGTTGCGCAGCAAGCCGGTTTCTCGCGAGCAATCGGGTTTGACATGGGAGGAACCAGTACCGATGTTTCGCGGTTCGCGGGCCAGTTTGAGCGGCAGTTTGAAACCGAGAAAGCTGGCGTGCGAATCGTCGCTCCGATGATGGCGATCGAAACGGTCGCCGCCGGCGGCGGATCGATTTGTGATTTTGATGGGGTCAAATTGGTTGTCGGGCCGGCCAGCGCTGGCGCGGATCCGGGGCCAGCTTGCTATGGATGCGGTGGGCCGTTGACGGTGACCGATATCAATTTGGCGCTGGGAAAGCTGCAAGGTGCGCGATTTCCGTTTCAACTGGATGCAGTAGCCGTTGAGCGGCGTCTGCGGGAGATTGCGACCAAAGTCGAAGCGGCGACCGGCCAACGAATCAGCTCGCAAGAGTTGGCGACCGGCTTCTTGCAGATCGCCAACGCCAACATCGCCAAAGCGATTCGGACAATCTCGGTTGCCAAAGGGTACGATCCCCGGGCCTACGCGCTGGTTCCGTTCGGTGGAGCGGCAGGGCAACATGCGTGCGCTGTCGCCGAACTGCTGGGTATCACCAATCTGCTGTCGCATCCCGACGCCGGCATTCTTAGTGCGGTCGGAATCGGCGCCGCGGTAACAACACGCTATGCGACGCGCGGCGTCTATCGCTTGTTGGATGACGCCGCAGCATCGCTGGCAGAGATGCTGGCCGAGTTGAGCGCCGCAGCAAGCGAGCAGGTCGCTGCTGACGGAGTTGCAAAGTCGCAGGTCTTGTGTCGTGAAGAGATCGAACTGCGCTATCACGGACTCGAAGCGTCTCTGTCGATCGCGGCGCGACCGCTGGAAGACTTGGGCCAGCGCTATCATCAGTTGCATCAGCAGCGCTATGGTTATTGCCGCGAAAATCAAGCGATTGAAGTTGTCGCCGTGCGTGTCGAAGCCAGCGGCCAGGATTGTGGTGAGCAGCAACCAAGTCGCAGCGCACCGCCGTATGCGGCAGCTTCGACGGGTAGCGTGAATGTTTGGTTTGCCGGCGTAGCCACCAAGACCCCTCTTTATCAACGCGATCAATTGCGCGGCGGAGCGGTGATCCCCGGGCCGGCGCTGGTGACCGAAACTCTGGCGACCACGGTGATTGATCCCGGCTGGACCGCTGAGCTGCTGAGCGGCGGTGAACTGTTGATGCGCTATCAAGCAGCGACCGAGTCGCCAAGCGACGTCCGTCTGGGATCGAGCGATGCGACGGTCGCCGATCCGGTCTTCCTGGAGATCATCAACAACCAGTTTGCGGCGATCGCTGAACAGATGGGGGTCGCGCTGCAAAACACTTCGGTCAGCGTCAACGTGAAGGAGCGACTTGATTTTAGCTGTGCGATCTTCACCGGCAGCGGCGACCTGATCGCCAACGCGCCCCATATCCCGGTTCATCTGGGAGCGATGGGCGAAACGGTCAAAGCGACGATCGCCGCCAATCCTCAGATGGCGGCAGGCGATGCGTTTGTGACCAACAATCCGTATCGCGGCGGATCGCACTTGCCGGATGTCACCGTCATTACGCCGGTCTTTATGGAAGATGCGACTCAGCCCTGTTTCTTTGCCGCCAGCCGCGCGCATCATGCCGAGATCGGCGGGATCGCGGCCGGATCGATGCCGTCGGGATCCAAGACCTTGGCCGACGAAGGCGTCTTGATCGACAACTATCAATTGATGCATGCTGGCGTCGCCCAGTGGGAAAGCTTGGAAGCAATCTTGCGTGATGCGACACATCCTTCGCGCAATGTCGCCGATAATCTGGCCGATATCGCGGCGCAGTTGGCCGCCAATCAGCATGGTCGGTCCGATTTGGAATCGATGGTGCAGACCTACGGTCTGGCGGTGGTGCAGCAGTACGCCGCTCATATTCAGGCCGCCGCAGCGACCAAGACCCGCGCTGCGCTGGCTCGGTTGCAGGATGGACGACATCGATTTGAAGATCATTTGGATGATGGTTCGCCGATTGTGGTCGAGATCGAGATCACTGGGGATCAAGCCGTAATTGACTTTGCAGGCACAGGCCCGGTGCTGCCGGGCAATTTGAACGCCAATCGAGCGATCGTCACCGCGGCGGTGATGTACTGTCTGCGCTGCTTGTTGGATGAAGAGATCCCGCTGAACCAAGGAGTGCTTGAGCCGGTCGAGATTCGCTTACCTACTTGCTTGTTGAATCCGCCGTTTTTGGGAGCTCCTGAAAAATGTGCGGCCGTCGCCGGTGGTAATGTTGAGACTTCGCAGCGTGTGGTAGATGTGTTGCTAGGTGCGTTGCAATTGGCCGCGGCCAGCCAAGGGACGATGAACAACTTTTCGTTTGGCGATGCGACGTTTGGTTACTACGAAACGATTTGCGGCGGCGCTGGAGCGACCGCCGCATCAGCTGGCGCGTCGGCCGTGCATACCCATATGACTAACACGCGGATGACCGATGTCGAAGTTTTTGAGTTGCGGTTTCCGGCTCGCGTACGCCGCTTTGCGATCCGCCGCGGATCAGGCGGAGCAGGCATGCATCACGGAGGTGACGGAATCGAACGCGATATTGAGTTTCTGCGGCCGGTTACTGGGTCCTTACTAACCCAGCGTCGCGGTCCGTTTCCGCCGTATGGTTTAGCTGGAGGGGCACCAGGTCAATTGGGTGAAAATCTATTGCGCCGCGCGGATGGAACCGAAATCCGTTTGCCGGCGATCGTCAGCTTTGATTTGCAGCCAGGCGATGTCTTATTGATCCGCACGCCGGGGGGCGGCGGATGGGGAAAGCAATCAACGGAGTAACCTGTCCGGCGCCCGAAAATGGTCGTTTGACAAAACACTAGCCTGAGGCGCGAGTTTTGAAGTTGCGCTATTGGAGGACAAACAATGAATGGAACACGGAGACCACGGATAAATCACGGCTTTTCACGGTCAGAAATCGTCGTTGTTTGTGCAGCAAGCTGGCATTTTCAAATTGACTTGGTTTCTAAACAAATTTGATGTGATGGGAAATTCCTCTTGCCGTGTAATTCCGTGATTCATCCGTGTCCTCCGCGTTCCATTTCTTACGAACCTGCTGAAGAGCGCAACTTCAAAAGGCGCGAGCCGGGTTAGCATCATCACGCGGATTACCTCGCTGGCGCTGCGGGCTAGTGTACTGTCTTCTAACTACTCGTCGTTCCGCAGATCAAATTTGCAGCAGCCGAAGTCGAGCGAGCCAGCCGCTTTGCTTTTCAGAAACGATTGGTTGAGATCGTAGTAGACGAACTTCCCCTCTTTGTGGGTTGTGACAATCTGGGCGTGATACAGGACCCGCAGATGGTGCGACGTGTTGGCGATTTCTAGCTCTAACAGCAGCCCGATATCGGTGACGCTCATGGGGCCTTGTTGCAAGGCGCGAATGATCTGCAGTCGATAGGGATCGGCCAAGGCCTTGAGGTAGCTAGCGCAAACGTCCACGCTAGGAAAATCGGACGGCTCTTGGTGTTGCGGCATGATTCGCTTCGCGGTATTTGGTCGATCGAAGGAGCGAGCCGGCGATCGAAGCCAGCTTCAAGCGATTGATTATCGAACGCACCGCCGTGATTCACAAGGTGAAGAGAACGAATCGTCCACTACTGGGGGTATTTTGCAGTTCCCGCTTTCAATTGTTGCAGTCGTTCGGCGACCGCGTCACGGTATTTTTTGACAATCTGGCTTTCTGGCTCTGGATATCGGCCTTGGTCGTTGGTTTCAATTTCCCAGTCAGAGAGGACCTGACGCAGCTTGTCGGCCTCGGCTTGCAGTTGCGGATCATCGATCAGGTTTTTGGTTTCCCAGGGATCGACCTGCAAGTCGTACAGTTCTTCTTGCGGCTTGCGCGGCTGCATCAAATAGGCCTGGACCTCATTCATCTTTCCCTCTTGGAACAGCTGCCACAGCACAGGGCGAATGGGGCGAACTTGCTCTTCGTAGGCGTGCACGGTGAAGTAAGGAACCTCCGGCATGTCATTGCGAATGAACTTGTAACGCTTCCCAACCACGGTGCGGCATTTGTCGTACACTTCGTCCCAGCGATCACGTGCGGCGAAGACATACTCGCGCGGCTGACTATCTGCGGCTAAAAAGGGACGCCCTTGCATGTAGCTGGGGACTTTGGCGCCGGAGGCGGCAAGGACTTCGGCACTCATATCGATCACGCTGACTAGCTGGTCGCTGGTCGTGCCGGGCTTGATCTTGCCGGGCCAGCCGCAGATTGCCGGAATGCGGATGCCATCTTCAAACACAAAACCTTTGCCGCGAAAGACGCAGCGTCCATTGTCGCCGATAAACAGGATTAGCGTATTGTCGGCGATTCCTTCTGTCTCCAGGCGTGCGACGATCTCGCCCACTTGCTCGTCTGCTTTTTCGATCTGATCCAGATAGGTCGCCCAGTCTAGACGGATCGCCGGATGATCGGGCAAGTAGGGTGGCAGCTGCACCTGGGCGGGATCGACTGGATCGGACGACGCTTGGCGCGTCTTGTTCCACCAGTTGCCGCGATGCGTGACGCCCAGCTGGATCTGCGCGAAGAAAGGTTGCCCCGGTTGGCGATTGCGCCAATCATCGCCGTCAAAGCCGTCTTCTTTTTCGAGCGTGAAATTGAAGTCGGTCTTCTTGCCGTATCCGCAGCCGATGGCGCAGTAATAGCCTTGCTCTTTCAAATAGGCGGTGAGCGGGCGGACCGGCGGCGGCAGTTTGCCGATGCTGCTGCGATGATGATGGGCGCCGATCGTCGTCTGATACATTCCGGTCATCATGGCCGAACGATTGGTCGAGCAAATCGGTGCGGTGCAGTACGCCCTGTCGAGTTTTAGTCCGCTGGCCGCCAGCTTGTCCAAGTTCGGCGTCTGCAGCGCCGGCGTTCCATAGCAGCCCAAGTCGGGGCCGATATCTTCGGCCATAATCCAAACGATGTTGGGCTTGCCGGTTTCTGCCTGGGCGAATGCGGTGGTGGCCATCACCCCAGCAAGCAAGAGAACGCCGAGTAAAAAGGAAAGACCGCGAAGCTGGGAGATATGAATAGCATGCATAAGAAACTCTCGATGGGCAAGTGAACGCGCCGGTCAACCGAAGCGCAGTGGAGAGCTAGGAAATCGCACGCAAGACCGGGGGGTAAGGTCAAACTCCATGTTAGCCCGACGCGCCAGCGATTGAAATGCGATCGCAAGTAAATGTCGAAATCCCAACAGTTAATTAAGAATGAATAGGCGGGTCCGCTGGACCGGACTGGACAGCATCGTTTTTTCTTTGACGCAGAATGGACTGGACTCGTCCTTGCTTTTTTTTCGGGATCGATTTATCTGGCAGTCTACGCAGACTGAGTGACATGCTTGGACTGAAGCGAAGCGGATGGCTGGGCGTGCTACCAGACCGGACAGCAGCGTTTGTTGAATGACGGAGTGGACTGGATTCGCCATCGTTTTTTTTTGAGCGACTGTGGACTGTGGACTGTGGACCGGACTGCGAACTATTTTTTTTCTGCTGAATTGAGAAACCGCCAATTCCCCGTCCCGCGCAGCAGACAAACCCGCCAACCTCTCTCGAAGTTGCCGGCCTTCAATGACAATACACCGCCAAACTGAAATCAGCAGGTCGCACGTCGAATCGAAATGTGTTAAGATATATTAGTAAAAGACTAAGACTTTGTCAAGTCGCAATCTTTGCCACCGCACCCAAGCCAAAGCGACGATGCGGCACGGCCTTCGTAGCAAACAACTCCGTCCCCGCCGTGTTTGCGTGGTAACGCCGCTAGTCTCATTCCCGCCGAATCAAGATCAGCACTCCTACCACCACAGCCAGAACCGCTAGCAGATCGCCGCTATAGGCGAAGCTGAACTGCAGGAAGGGGGCTGTCAGCACTCCGTACAGGATCAACCATACGGCGAGGAGGATCATGGCGATATTTCTGGGAATCTTCATGCACGGTTTCTCAAGAAGGGGCAGCCCTGTTTGGCTTGCGGCAGTAGGGCGATACCGTAAAGTTAATCGTCCCACGAACGCATAGCCAGCAAATTATCAAACCCGACCGAGTGTATAGGCTTGGCCGAGCAAGTTGTGGGTAAGAACGCCGAAGCTGAGCAAATGGTCGCTGCCGAATTACTGAGAGTGAGAATACTTTCGCAGTTCCACTCGTCGTGAAAGCGAGAATCACAAAAAGATCCAGCCAAGTGGATGCCGGCCAGGTGGGGCAGTCCGAGGACCCATCTCTCTGCAAACGTGTTGGACAAAGGGGGAATGTAGAGTGTGACGCGCAGTTGGTTTGAAGTAGAACGCGGATACCCTCGCTGGCGCTGCGGGCTAGTGTTTTGTCGAACGTGCTTTGCGGCAGGCAACGCCTCCAGGCTCCAGGAGATGCGCTAGCGCGGGCTGTTTTGCCCCTCCCCAGGCAGAGCTAAAAATGTGGCCTTGGCACTAAAAATCGTGTAAACTGAGAATGTCGGAAAATTTCTGATCCTGCCTGCTTCTCCCCGCTTTCGATCTCTCCGGTTTAGGCTTCTTCGTTTATGATTCGCCCTGCCGTATTTTTGTTGGGTCTGGTTACGTTTAGTGCTGCGGCTGGGGCTGAGCCGGCGGCGGTTGATTTTCAACGTGACATCCGGCCGATCTTGTCGGAGAACTGCTTTCAATGTCACGGCCCCGATCCCGAGCATCGTGAGGCTGAGCTTCGGCTTGACAATGCGGCCGGCGCGCATCATGCGGCGATTGTGCCGGGCAACTTGGCCGAGAGCGAATTGGTTGCGCGGATCATTTCTAGCGATCCAGAGCTGTTGATGCCGCCGGCCGACTCGGGCAAGTCGCTGACGCCGGAGCAAGTCGAACTGCTGAAGCAGTGGATCTCGCAAGGCGCCAAGTATGAAGTTCACTGGGCGTTTACCGCGCCAGTGCGGCCTGCGGTTCCGCAGGTTGCTGATCCAACTTGGGTGCGCAATCCGATTGATGCGTTTGTTTTGAACCGGCTGGAAAGTGAGTCAAATCTGGCGCCAGCGGCCGAGGCGGAGCGGGCGATTTGGCTGCGCCGGTTGAGTCTTGACCTGATCGGGTTGCCGCCGTCGATTGCAGAGGTCGATGCGTTTGTCGCCGACACGGCTCCGGATGCGGATCAGCGGCAGATCGAACGTCTGTTGGCGTCGCCCCATTTTGGCGAGCGCTGGGGACGCGATTGGTTGGATGCGGCCCGATATGCGGACTCAGACGGTTACGAGAAAGATCTGCCGCGAGCAAATTGGTTCTATCGCGATTGGGTTGTTGCGGCGCTCAACCGTGACATGCCGTACGACCAGTTTGTCATCCAGCAGATTGCCGGCGACCTGCTGGAGAATCTTGATCAGGATCGCCTGGTCGCGACCGGATTCTTACGCAACTCAATGGTCAACGAAGAAGGGGGCGCCGATCCCGAGCAATTTCGGATGGCGGCGATGTTTGATCGGATGGATGCGGTCGGTAAAGCGGTCTTGGGGCTTACGGTGCAATGCGCTCAATGCCATACCCACAAATACGATCCGATTTCGCATCACGAATACTATGGACTGTTCGCCTTTTTGAACAACACGCACGACGCGTCGATCTCGGCTTACACCCCCGCCGAGACGCAGCAGATTGCGACGATCAAGCAACAGATCACGGCGATCGAAACGAAGCTGAAAGCAGCGACCCCCAATTGGCCGAAGCAGATGGCGGCTTGGGAAGCCGCGGTATCGGGGAAGGCCGATTCGTGGGAAGTGTTGTTGCCTGGCGATCTACCGTTTGAAGGGCAGAAGTTTCGCGTGCTGGAAGATCATTCGATCCTCAGCGAAAGCTTTGCTCCGCATAGTTCTGCTACGCAGTTTGTGATGCAGACGACAACAGCGCAGCAGATTACCGGGATCCGACTTGAGCTTTTGACTCATCCTCAGTTGCCGCGTCGAGGTCCTGGACGCTCGATGCGTGGAACTGCTGCGGTGACCGAGTTTCATGTCTATGCTGCACCGGCCAATGATCCTGGGAAGCGGACGAAGCTGAAACTGATTGCGGCAACCGCCGACGTGAATCCGGCCGAAGCTCCGCAGCCTGAATATCTGCTCAACAAGCAAGGAAGAGCTGGGGACAAGCGGGTGACCGGTCCGATTGCATTTGCGATCGACGGCGATGCGAATACGGCTTGGACAACCGACAGTGACCCTGGGCGCCGCAATCAATCGCGCAATGCGGTGTTTGTATTTGAGCATCCGGTGGGATACTCCGAAGGGACGATCTTCACGGTGCAAGCCAACATGCAGCACGGCGGGTGGAACAGCGATGACAAACACAATTGCATCTTCGGTCGCTTCCGGTACTCGGTGACCACTGCCGCCAACCCAATTGCCGATCCCCTGCCGCGGAAGGTGCGAGAGATTTTGACGATTGCCGCCGAGCAGCGGAGCGAAGCTCAGCAGCAACAATTGTTTGCGTATTGGCGAACGACGCGGCCTGAGTGGGCGGAGGAAAATGCTGCGATTGAAGCGTTGTGGAGATCGCATCCCGAAGGCGCTTCGCAGTTGGTTTTGGAAGAGCGCGCGACGCCGCGCACCACTTCGCTGCTGCTTCGCGGTGATTTTTTGACGCCAGGCGAAGAGGTGCAGCCAGGCGTGCCCGAGTTTTTGCATGATTTACCTGCCGGCGACAAGTCTTCGCGACTTACACTGGCCAAATGGCTGGTCGATCGGCGTTCTCCGACCACGGCACGGGCGATCGTCAACCGAATTTGGCAAGGTTATTTTGGCATCGGGCTGGTCGAAACCAGTGATGACCTGGGATCGCAAAGCTCGCCACCATCGCATCAAGCGTTGCTCGATTGGTTGGCGGTCGAACTGATGGAGCATGACTGGAGCTTGAAGCATCTGCATCGTTTGATTGTCTCGTCGGCGACTTATCGCCAGTCTTCGCGTGTGACAGCGGATGCTTATGAGCAAGACCCGTACAATCGTCTGCTCGCCCGCGGGCCCCGGTTTCGGGTGAGCGCCGAGATTGTCCGCGACATCGGTTTGGCGGCAAGCGGGCTGCTCAACGAGAAGATCGGTGGTCGCCCGGTCTATCCGCCGGCGCCAGACTTTTTGTTTCAACCGCCGGCCAGCTATGGGCCGAAGACTTGGAACGAAGCGACCGATCAGCAGCGCTATCGCCGGGGGTTGTACACGTTTCGCTTTCGCAGCGTCCCCTATCCGATGTTCGAGACGTTTGACGCCGAGCCGGGGAATATTTCGTGTGTGCGCCGCAATCGGTCAAACACGCCGCTGCAAGCGCTGACCTTGCTGAATGAACCGCTGTCACTGGAGTGCGCCGCCGCGCTGGCGGCGCGTACATTGCAAACCGCAGGCGAGACCGACGCCGAGCGATTAGAGTACGCGCTGCGCTGCTGCATCGCACGCGTCCCGACGGCGGAAGAAATCGCGATGCTGCAAAATATGCTCGACAAGCAACGCGCGCGGATCGCCGCCGGTGAACTGGACGCTGCCGAAATTTTGAAAGCGCCCGCAGCCGCGACCGTCGCAGGAGAAGAGGCCAACGAGTTGGCCGCCTGGACGTTGGTGGCTCGCGTGATGCTGTGCTTGGACGAAACGATCACGAAAGAATAATTCCACGCAACGTGGAAGGGATAAGATGATGACGCCAAACGAGATTTCTCGCCGCTGGTTTTTGCGTGATTGTGGGGTCGGTTTGGGTTCGATCGCGCTGGCCGACCTGCTGCGCGATGACTCGACGGCTGCGGCAGTCGATCCGCTGGCGACGAAACAACCGCACTTTGCCGGGAAAGCAAAGAACGTCATCTTCTTATTTATGGCTGGCGCACCTAGCCATTTGGAGATGTTTGACTACAAGCCGCAATTAGAAAAGTTTGACGGGACGTTGCCTCCGGCGGAATTGTTGGACGGGTATCGCGCCGCATTTATCAACCCGAATTCGAAGCTGTTGGGGCCGAAGTTCAAATTTGCCAAGCACGGCAAGTGCGGCGCCGAGATATCGGAACTGTTACCTCACACGGCCAAGATTGCCGATGAGCTGGCGATCGTGAAGGCGATGAAGACTGACGCCTTTAATCATGCGCCGGCGCAGATCATGATGAACACTGGATCGCCGCTGTTTGGCAAGCCCAGCTTGGGCGCGTGGACGATGTACGGGCTAGGGGCCGAATCGCGCAATCTGCCGGGCTTTGTGGTGTTTAGCTCTGGCAAGAAGGGGCCCAGCGGCGGCTCAAGCAATTGGGGGAGCGGGTTTCTGCCGACGGTTTATCAAGGGGTTCAACTGCGCAACGTGGGGGATCCGGTTTTGTATCTCTCGAACCCGGCCGGCATGGATGCGTCCGTGCAGCGCGATACGCTGGACACGATCAATCAGCTGAATGCGCAGCGTCTGGCGGCGACCGGCGACCCAGAGATTGCGACGCGGATCAATTCGTTTGAGATGGCGTACCGGATGCAGTCGAGCGGGCCAGAGCTGATGGATTTGTCTTCAGAACCGCAGCATGTGCTGGATATGTATGGAGTCGATCCCGACAAACCGTCCTTCGCTAAGAACTGTTTGTTGGCGCGTCGCCTGGTCGAACGTGGAACGCGATTTGTGCAACTGTTTCACGAAGCATGGGATCAGCACGGCAACTTGAAGAAAGACTTGCAAGAGAACTGTTTGGCGACTGATCAGGCCTGTGCGGCGCTGGTGCAAGATCTGAAACAACGCGGGCTGCTGGAAGATACGCTGGTCATATGGGGAGGCGAGTTTGGTCGAACGCCGATGGTTCAGGGGGGCGGAGACGATGGCCGCGACCATCATCCCAATGCGTTTACGATGTGGATGGCTGGCGGAGGAGTGAAGGGGGGCGTTTCGCACGGCGAAACCGACGACTTTGGTTTCAACACGATACGTGACGGGGTCCATGTCCGCGATTTGCACGCCACGATCCTGCACCTGCTGGGGTTTGACCACAATCGATTATCGGTCAAATTTCAGGGGCTAAGCCAAAAGCTGACCGGGGTAGAGCCTGCTCGCGTGGTGCAGGAGTTGATCGCTTAAGCTTACCGCTTGCAGACTTCCGGTGCGTCATCATGGCGCGTCTTGATATCAGATCGCGTCGCTTGGATCGACACGCATGTCGATTGGGTCGACTAGCGGCACGCAAAAATGCATGCTTGCAAGCGGGTGTCAGCGACGACGAATTAGAAAATGGATTTCTTTGCGCCAGCATTTCTTCGGCTGGCGAAGCGCCCTGATTCTAACTGGGGAGTAAACATCGGCGACAACGACGATGGTTGGTATGGGATATGCAGGTTATGTCCGCAACCCATCGATCGCTTGCACCGGATCGTGAACTAGAGCAGCAGGAGAAAGCAGCAACGTGAAGAAACTTCCCCGACGTGGATTTACCTTGGTAGAGTTGCTGGTGGTGATTGCGATTATCGGCGTTTTGATCGGGCTGCTGTTGCCGGCGGTGCAGCAAGCCCGCGAAGCGGCGCGGCGATCACAGTGCAGTAATAATCTGAAGCAACTGGGATTGGGGTTTCACAATTTTGAGAGCGCCTACAAGGGACTGCCTCCGCGTCGCTTTCGCGCCATTGATCATGGATATACCGGCTGGGGAACTTTTCTGCTCCCTTACATTGAGCAGCAAAATATCTACGACCAATACAATTTTGCCTACGATTTTTACGATCCGATCAATAAGCCGGCGGTAGAAACGAAGTTGTCCGCGTTTGTGTGCCCTTCGACGCCGCGAACACGCGATACGGTGATCGCTCAAAAAGCGACCAGCTATTCGGTCAATACGGACAAAAGTACGGTGTTTGAAGTCAAAGGCTGGATTGATTACTTAACTCCCAACGGCTTTTATTTGCCGTCTACCGGTTGGGGCGCAGGTTTAACCAACGCCGATAACACGCAGCAAGCGCTGGATGATTCGTGGGGAGATGTGCCGAACTATACGCCGCGCAAGTTTGCCGATATTACCGATGGCCTGACAAACACGCTGATCTTAAATGACACGGCTGGTTGGCCTGATCTGTATGAAGGACGTCGCAACACCGGAACCGATATTACGCTTTTGAATCGTGGATCATGGGCCGGCTGGCAATCTTGGGTTTACGCACCTTATTCGCAAGACGGGACTTTGAATGCGGTTAACAATGCCGCTTCTGGCGATCTGCTGAATTGTTCGATGAACTGCGGCAATCGATTTCAGATCTATTCGTTTCATCCCGGCGGTGCCAACATCTTGTATTGCGATGGATCGGTTCAATTTGCGGTCAACCAACTGGATCCGATCAACTTTTACCGGATCTCGACCATCAACGATGGCGAGGTCATCACGACGGCGAAATAAGCTACGTTTTGCGAAAGATGCTATGCGTTGTTCAATGATCTTGCACGGGTCGATTTCATTTTGGTTGTTGATTGCTGTCGCGCTGTTGGGGTGTGGAAAAGCGGAACCCCCGTTGGGACCGCCCCCCTTTCCTGTCTCGGGAAGCGTCACCTACAAGGGAAAACCGGCCGTCGGGTTTCGGGTGTTGTTTCATCCGGTGCAAAAATTTGCTGGCGCGAATTTCTCGCCGTCTGGCGTGACCGATGAACAAGGAAACTTTGCGCTGCATTCTTATTCAGGTCACGAAGCGGACGGCGCACCTGCCGGCGAGTATTGGGTGACTTTTCAATGGCCTGATCACATCAATACTAACGAAACTGCTGAGCCGACCCCGGAGCGAGATCAACTTCGCGGAAGGTTCAGCAACCCGCAGAAGTCAAAATGGAAGGTCCAGGTCTCCGAAGGCGAGAACGACCTGGATGCTTTTGCATTGAAATAAGCAGCAAGCACGAAAAGGTATACTTGGATGAACAGAGATCTAGCTTTCCGACTATCACGACGGAACAAAGTCACGGCGCCAGGGTTTTCGCTGGTCGATTTGATCGTCGCCGCCTGCCTAGTTGCGATTGTTGTCGCTGTCATATTGCCGACGATTCAAGTCGCTACTGAAGAATCAAAACGGCAGCGCTGTACGAACAACCTGCGCGTGATCAGCAACAGTTTTCATCAAATCGCCGACGCTCGAAAAGCGTTTCCACCGCGGCGCACCGGATTTGAAGGAAAAAAAGCATACGGTGGCTGGGGAACCGAGATTCTCGCCTCATTGCACCCCCAGTTGAGCGATCGATTTGATCGCAACTACGACTTCTATGATCCGAAAAACAAAGCAGTTGTCGAAACCCAGCTCGACGAATTTCTCTGTCCTTCCGCTCCTGAGAATCGCAAGGTTGCCCTCCGTGCCAGCGCATCCGCAGGCTCACATAATGCAGATCGGGCCACCGTGTTTGAAGTCAATGCGGGCGCGAACGACTATATCTCGTCGAATGGTCTGTTTATGCCGGACTCTGGATACGGGGCCAATTGGCCTAATGAGCTGCGCGGCAACGACCATCAATCGATGACCGACAATGATTCGCTTCCCTTTCGACTAATTACCGATGGCCTGACGAACACATTTCTGATTGTAGAAAAAGCGGGCCTGCCCGAAAGTTGGCGCGTTGGCGAAAAGATCTCGGACTCGACTCCACTCGGTGGCGAGAACACGCGTGGCGCTTGGGCCGGATTCGGCTCGATTGCGTTTATGGTTTTCGATCGAGAAACAGGCACGATCCGCGGCAAAGGAGATTCCGACGACTGTGCGGTCAACTGCAACAATTACTTCGGCATCTACGGTTTTCATCCGGCAGGCGCCAACGTGTTGTTTTGCGATGGCTCGGTCCGGTTGGTGACGCCCGAGCTGGATGGATTGATCTATGGACGATTGACCACTCGCGATGATGGTCAGGCGATTGATCTGGCGGCGTTTTAGTTCGCTCGCTTGTTGTTTCTCATGGACCGTTAGTGGAATTGATCTTACGTATGATTGTACGAAGTCGCACGCCGCTGCTCATGCTGCTGGTGATTGTTGCAAATGCTGCGATTGGCAGCGCCGACCCGCCGAGCGCATTGCAACTGGCCCAGCAGATTGATCAACACCTAGCCGCCGCGCAACAGGCGGGTCAGATCACGCCGACAACGATTTCATCCGACGCCGAGTTCCTCCGCCGGATCTATTTGGATTTGGTAGGTCGGATTCCGACCGTCTCGGAAGGGGATAAGTTTTTAACTTCCCAGGACGAGGATAAACGAGCGAAGCTGGTTCATCGGTTGGTCCGCTCTGGCTCGCATTCTCGACATATGGCTACTTTTTGGCGACGAACTTGGATCCCGCAAGCTGATACGCCTGAGTTTCGCGGTTTGAGCGAAGAGTTTGAGATCTGGCTGACAATGCAGTTGACCAGCGACCAGCGCTATGACGAGATCGTGCGGCAAATGTTGACGGTGAACGCATCCGAGGATCCGTCGCAGGAGTCGGCAGAGGGAAGTGTTGTGCTAGCGACGCCTGAGAGTTTTCTCTCGGCAAGTCTCCGACAGCCGGAGAATCTGGCCGCGAATACGACTCGGGCATTCTTAGGTGTCAATCTCGATTGTGCTCAGTGCCACGACCATCCATTCTCGCGTTGGACCCAAGAACAGTTTTGGGAAACAGCCGCGTTTTTCGCTTCGCCAAAATCTGGCGAAAAGGTATCCGCCAGCGATTTTGAAATTGCGATGCCCGAGAAAACGCAGCAGGTCCAAGCAACTCTTTTTACCGGCGACGAAATACCTTGGCCAGCTGAACTGCACGGCGATAGTGGACGCACAGCGCTAGCGACCTGGGTGACGCAAGCGAAGAATCCTTATTTTGCGCGCAACGCCGTTAATCGGGTCTGGGCTAATTTTCTGGGGACCGGTTTGGTAGAGCCGCTGGACGATCTGTCAGATGAGAATCCGCCGGCTCATCCTAAAGTGCTGGAGGATTTGGCCAGCGCGTTTGTCGCGAGCGATTTTGACTTAAAACTGCTGACCGAAGCCATTGTCTTGACCAAAGCGTATCAGCGATCCAGCCGAGTATCGCCGGGCGAAACGGCGCTGGTCGATCCGACCCTCTATGCTCGCATGCCGGTACGCGGACTGAGCGGCGAGCAATTGTATGACAGCATTCGCACGGCGGCTGGCTTGCCGATTGAGCGGAACGATCTTGACCCGACCAAAGGCCGCGACGCACGAGAACGCTTTACCGGCAATTTTTTTGTCGAAGACGCGTCCCATGCCGAGCGTTCGATCTTGCAATCGCTGTCGCTAATGAACGGTGAAGTGACGCGCGAGATTGTCCAAGCCGAGGCAAGTCCTCTGCTGCAGACGTTGGTGGATGCGCCCTTTCTGAATGACCAAGAGAAAGTTCGCACCTTATATAAGGCGCTGCTTGCCCGTGATCCGCGTCCCGAAGAGGCGGAATCGTTCGCACTCTATCTGACGACGGCGTCAGACAAAGGTGCGGCGCTGGGCGATCTGATGTGGGCGCTGTTGAACAGCGCCGAGTTTAACACCAACCACTAGCAGCGATTGCTTTCGCACCTTGAAGGAAATGATCAACATGGCGAGATCGTTGAAACTGTCGCGACGCGACTATCTACGCATGGCGGCGCTGGGAGTCGGCTTGGGCGCCACATCGGGTTGGATGGAATCCTTGGCGCGACAAGCTTGCGCAAGTGGCGCGCAAAGCAAAGCGGTGATTATGCTGTGGTTGAGTGGTGGTCCCGCGACCATTGATATGTGGGATCTGAAACCGGGCAACGCCAACGGCGGCGAGTTCCAAGAAATTCAGACGGCGACGCCTGGCGTGCGAATCTCTGAACACATGCCCAAACTGGCCGCCAATTCTAACGAGTTGGCTATCATCCGTTCGATGACCAGCAAAGAAGGAGATCATGGCCGAGCAACGCAATTTGTGCAGACCGGTTACACTCCGCAAGGAGCAATCAAATTTCCGAGCATTGGCGCGCTATGCGCGCATGAAATTGGCGATCGCCAGTCGGACTTACCAAGCTTCGTCAGTATTGCGCCTGGCCGGCAACGCCGTTTGTTGGGCGGCGGCTTTTTGGGCCCAGAATTTTCTCCGCTGGTAATCGGCGGCGAAGGACGCGGCGAGCAAGAGCTGGTCGTGCCGGATCTGAATCGAATCGCGGGGATCGACGACCAGACGCAGTCGCAGCGATTGGCGATGCTGTCCAATCTCGACCAATCATTTCAAGCCGACCGACCCGATCCCGTGGTCGATGCATTGCAATCGGCGTCGCAAAAAGCGCTGCGGTTGATGCGACCAACCGCGGCGGCTTCTTTTCGGTTAGAGGATGAGCCTGCAGAACTGCGCGATCGCTACGGACGAAACACTTTCGGGCAGGGTTGTCTGATGGCTCGTCGGTTGGTGGAGCGAGGAATCTCGTTTGTCGAAGTGACGCTTGATGGCTGGGATACGCACAACGATAACTTTGCACGTGTGAAAGCACTTTCGACCACGCTCGACACCGGCTTTGCGGCTTTGCTGGACGACTTGAAGCAGCGCGGAATGCTGGACTCGACCGTGGTGATGTGCCAGGGCGAGTTTGGACGGACTCCGCGTATCAATGGTCAAAGCGGGAGAGATCACTGGCCGCAAACTTGGGCGACGGTGCTAGCCGGCGGCGGGATTCGGGGTGGTCAAGCGCTGGGTGCTACCAACGCGCAGGGAACCGAAGTGGTCGATCGTCCGGTGGTTGTGCCTGATGTGATCGCCACCGTCTGCGAAGCGATCGGCGTAAATCCGCTGAAACAGAACATGTCGAATGTCGGTCGACCGATTCGAATCGCCGACCCCAACGCCAAGCCGATCAAGGAACTGCTATGAGCCGTACGTGGGCATGTTTGTTGGCGGCATTGTTTGCCGCAAATCTGTGGGCAAGCGACTTTGAGGGCTCAAAAAAATCGCCGGCGCTCGATTTAGCTGTGGTCGGCGCCGACCAGTTGATGCACGCGCAACTGGTCATTAGCGCGGACGGGCTCGATTACGAGATGGTCTGGGACGAGAAGTTTCAGGCGATCATGGACTTCTGCGACCTGGACCAAGATCAAATATTGAGCGAGCAAGAGTGTGAGCGATTGCCTTCGGCTCGTGCGCTGCGCGAATCGGCGAGCAGCGGATTTGCGCCGGTGATTGGTCAGCCGCCGACCCTGGATGATTTAGACGGAGACGCTGATGGAAAAGCGACGCTCCAGGAGTTAACTGCTTATTATCGAAATCAGGGAGTCGGTTCGGTTGCGCTCAGAATCGGCGTCGCCCCTTTTTCTGTCGAATTGACTCAAAATTTGCTCGAGCGAGTTGATCGCGATCAAAACGGACAAGTGACCGAGGTCGAGTGGCGCCAGGCCGAGCAGATTCTTCCTGCGCTCGATCAGAACGATGACGAGCTATTGGGCGCCGGTGAATTAGTCGCGGGCATTTTTTACCCCGGCGCTTCTGGGAACTTGCTGCGCGGCGCGGCGCGCGCTGGGGATCGTCCGCTTCCCGAGTCATTGGCCAAGTTTCCGCTGGTTGTTTTACCGCAAGATCCCGAAAATGAGATCTGGGTAGAATCGCTTCGACCGCTGCTGCCGGACAGCGGAGAATCTTCTCGCGAAGCGCTAACTAACTGGCGCAAACAACCGGTCGACGCGGTGTGGCGTAGCTCGATCATGGCGAAGTCAGATGCGGCGTGGGAGATTCAGACCGCCAATGCAACTGCGGATGGGACTGACCTGAAGCGGTGGAAGTCCAGTGCGGGATGGATCACGTTACGTACCGAAGCAGGCCGTCTGCAAGCATATGCCGCCGGGATTAGAGAGAACGTCACCGCTCGATTTGACGCCGCCGACCAAGACAATGACGAGCAACTGACCAATGCGGAATGGTCGTCTGAACGAAGCGGCTTGGGGACGTCGATGGTTCGGATCCTTGATTGGAACGCGGATGAGATCGTCACGCATGCCGAGATGGAGTCTTGGCTAAAGTTACAACACAAAATCGGGGCCAATCAAGTGCTGGTGACGGCGATCGACTGCGGCCCAGGCCTGTTTGAACTGCTCGACTTTGACCGCAATGGGGCTTTGTCACGCCGCGAATTACGCGACGCTTGGAGCCGGATCGAGTCAGCAGGGGCCGTCGAAGCTGACACGATTCAGCCTGATCGACTGCCGCGACAGATTTTGTTGACTATCAGTTTAGGACAACCAACATCACCCCTCGGAAAATTACAGAGGACCGGTCCTGCATGGTTTCTCGCAATGGATCGCAACGGGGACGGGGATGTATCACGACGAGAATTCGTCGGCCCCTCGACAGCGTTCGATCGGTTGGATCAAAACCATGACGAGCTTGTCAGTCCCAGTGAAGTTGAAAATCTGAAATAAACGATTCTCGCTGCTTGGTCAGTGCTAAGGCCCCCAATACGGATCGTAGGGCAGAAACCCAGCGCCAACTATCTGTTGCGAAGTGCCGGGACCACATCGGTGGTTGCTGCTTGCCAGGCTGGGGCCACGCCGGCGATGAGGCCTGCGAGGATCGAGATGAGTATTCCTTGCAGCGCGAGCGAGAGGGAAGGGGTGAACGCGATGGCGACTGCTTCGGCGGCGACCGAAAGCTGGCTGAAGTAGAGCGTGATCATCGCGGCGATCACGCCCAGCGTACCGCCGACGAAGCTGAGGATCGAGCTTTCGGAAAGGACAAAGATAAATATTCGAACTGTGCTAAAGCCGAGCGTTTGCAGGACAGCGTATTCTTGCACGCGATCTTGGACGGCCATCACCGTGGTCGTCGCGACCAGAGCCAGCACCAGACCGACGCAGGCTAAGCCGAGATACTGGGCCATCTCTACCAGTTGCGTCAGATCGCCCAGACTTTTGGCCTGAAAGACACCCTTCGAGCGCGTGTCGGTTTCGACAGGGCCACCGCGATAGAGGTCGTCAATCGTTTCGCAAAGCAAGGCCGGATCGACGCCTGAATGGAGCAACACTTCATGCTGCGTCACCGTACCGACCAGATTTAGCCCTTTGCCGCGCTGCAAAAATTCGAGGTGCGAATAGATATAGTTTTCTTCGGCGGGATCAGCAGAACGGAAGATGCCAGCGACGTTGACTGACAGTTCACCGATCGAAAATTTTTGCCCTACCTGAATGCCGCGCCGCCGCGCGACGGCATTGCCGACGATCGCCGCATCTTGATGCGTTTCAAACTCGGACCAATTGCCGTCGATCAATTCAAAGTCGCGCGCCGTGCGCAGCTTCGCCGGAGGAACGCCGTAAAAGACGATGACGTCGAGACTCGCGCGGCAGTTGTTCGTATAGACTTGCACCGGGATGATGTCGCGGACGCCTGGCAGTTTGCTAATCTTCTGCTCATAGTCTTGCGGTAAATGGCTGGTCGCCGGACAAAACTTGTTGGCCTGAAACACGATGAGGGAGCCTTGCTCGGCTTGTCGTCGCTGGAGATCGTTCATCCCTTCGCGAATCGCGCCGACAAAGCAGAAGACGAAGATGGCGACCGCTGATCCGCTGACCGTCAGGAGGGTGCGCGAGCGATGCCGCCAGAGAGTTTTTAGCGTGTAGCGTAAAAATTTCACGGTTTACTCCGGTTAGCGCTGTAGAGCCGCGGCGGTGGTCTCAATTAACTTCCCTTGATCCATCCGAAACTGCCGTTTAGCGTGCTCGGCCGCTTCTTGATCATGGGTGACCATCAAAAGCGTGACGCCGAGTTGTTCGTTCAGTTGGCCAAGCAACTGCAGGATCTGTTCGGAGGTGGTGGGGTCTAAGTCGCCGGTTGGTTCGTCCGCGACGACCACACGAGGATGCGCGACAATCGCACGAGCAATGCCGACACGTTGTTCTTGCCCGCCAGAGAGCTGTCGCGGGTAATGGTTGGTCCGATCGAGCAAGTCGACAGCATCCAGCGCGATCTCGACGCGGCGCCGCCGTTCGGTGGTCGACATCGGCAGCAGTAATAGTGGAAGTTCGATATTCTCGAACGCCGTAAGGACGGGGATTAAATTGTGCGTCTGAAAGATGTATCCCATATTGGCGGCGCGCCACGCGGCAAGTCGCGACCGGGATAAGCGCGTGATATCGACCCCGGCGATCGAAATGGTTCCACTGTCAGGACGATCAATGCTGGCGACCAGATTTAACAAAGTCGACTTACCGGTTCCACTAGCTCCCATGAGCGAGATGAACTCGCCCGACTCAATATCAAACGACAAGTCATCCAGTGGAGTGATGAGCTCGTCTCCTTGGCGATACTGTTTGGTTACGCCGCGAATTTCGACCAGAGGCATTAGGGAGCTCCTTCCTGTGGGAGTCGCGTCAGTTGCGAGGATTTTTTGGTAGCGGTGGTGGACAGCGTTGGCGTGTCAGCGGAGATGGCGATCCGGCAGCCGTCGGTCAGTTTTTGGGGGGACGAAGTGATGACCCGACTGGTGATGTTGAGGCCGTCGTGGACCGCAACCAAGTCGCCAAAGCCGGTGGCGCCGGTTTGAATCGGGCGACGATAGGCGCGCTGTTCGCTTTGATCGGCGAGCCAAACAAAGTCGGCATTTTCGGAAGAATGGATCGCTATCGAAGGAATGAAAAGCTGCAATTCTTCCGTCGATTCGCTCGGCGCGTGGGCATGTTCTGGCTCGAGAAACGTGACATCCACCAACATCTCGGGCTTCAAGACGGCTCGCGAGTCGTCGATCGCGACTTTGACTTGCAGCGTATTTTTTTGGATGTCGGCTTCCGAACTGATGTAGAGGACGTGCCCGGCCAGTGGAGCGGAAAGGGCCGGATTTTTGATCTCGACTGGTTGATTCAGCGTCACGTGCGGCACATCTTCAAACCGCACATCCACACGAACCTGCAGCTTATCGGGCTGGTACATCGTGACGATCGTGCTGGCGTCGTAACCAAACGACTGGGTTAATTCTCCGCCGACTTTGGCGCCGGGGTGCCCTATTAACTGATAGATATGACCTGCAACCGGGGCCGCGATCGTCATCCGATCGAGCCGCAGTTGAGCTTCGGCCATCTGCACTTTCGCCTGAGCGAGTCGCGCTTTGGCCCCTTTGAGTCGAGCGGTCGTTTCACCGACCATCTTTTTTTCGTCCGCGAGTAGTTCTAATTGTCGTTGCAGCGCATCACGACGTTGGGTCAGTGCAGCTTGTTGTTTTTCGAGTGCGGACTGGCGCTGCTGCAGCTCGTGGACCAAGGCGTTGGCTGAGTCATATTCCGACTTTGCAGCGTCTACTGTGCGGCCTGCGATCGAAGTGCGAATTGATTTTTTTCTTTCAAAATCGATCTGTGCAAATTCACGCCGCGCTACAGCGCGCGACGTCTCGTAAGGGAGATTTTTGAGGAGCGTCTGGATCTCGGCGAGCAGCGCCTCGGACTCGGCCAAGTTCGCTTCTAGGTGGACAGGTTCTTCCAGACGAGTGGTTGCGGCGATCAGGTTGGACTGCGCCTCGTCGACTTCGGCTTCGCGGAGTTGCACGTCCGCTTTAACGCGCGCGAGCGTCAGTCGAGCGTCTTCGTCAATCAGTTGAGCGATCGGATCTCCTTTGGCGACTGCTTGATCGTCCACGACTAACAGCTCTTTCACAATCCCCGGCGCGAGCGCGGCGACGCGAATCGGCGTGGGACGAGGTTCAACCCAACCAGCGGCTTGAAACAACGCCGTCCCCCCGCGCTGCTGCTGAGCTCGGGCCGAGATTACCGGCGTCACCGTGACGAGATGAGGAGGAAACACGAAGTCACGCACTGACCAAGCGATCAAAGCGAGAAACCCGGCGGCAATCACGCCGGGCGCCACATACCTAGTAAGCATGTGGCGCCGCGACGGTCGCGAAGCAGGCCGATTCTCGCCGCGATCGATGGCAAGTTGCCTTAGATCAACGGAAGCATTCATGACTGTGCCTTTTTACTTCACAAAAATGTTGGTAGCCAAGATCGTCAAGTTTCCTTCCTCATCACGATCGGCTTTCCCTTGGACCACGATGGTCGAGAGTTCTTTCACACCGAGTAATTTTTGCGCGTCTTCTTTGACAACTTCACCGTTTGCATCCACCACTTTTATCAGCGCCATCGACTTTGGCAGTTTGTCCGTCGCACAGCAGTAGTCCCACGGCGTTTCACAGGCGTCACCAGGGATGTCGCTGCAGGCTTGCAATCCCATGTCGACCAGTGAGAACGCAGCGCGGTTTTCAATCCAGGGATTGGTGCTGCCGCCGATCCGGCCGACGATGGTCACTTCGGAGTCATCCGCGGCCGACTCGCGCGCTGCGGCGACGCCGATGGCTCCGGTCGGTTCCGAGGCCAAGACGTAGGCGGCGCCGGCAGCCGAGGGGCCTGACATCTCGGCCGCTTGCTGGTTACCGGACTCGGCGGAACAGCCGAGAGTCAGTGCGGTGAGGAGGCCTACAGAAATCGCGAAATGATTCATTTTCATCCTTCAATCCTTCCAAAAATGACGGCGGCGATCGACGCCGCGAACAAGGTAAACTCAAACAGCACGAAGCGCAGAAACCAGCGTCATTCGCAAGGCGCGAACCGCCGGAGGAATCGCGCCGATAAAACCAATCAGCATTCCGATTGTGCAACCGATCAAGATCGTGGTCTCATCGATTTGCAACGCGACTGCTCCCATCGTGAAACGGAGCGCGGCGCCTTTTACAAATACCAGCGCGACCGCCGTACCGATCAAACAGGCAGTCGCTGCGAGTAGCATCCCCTCTTGAATTAAACTCAACGCAATCGCGCGACGCATGAATCCGATCGTTTGCAGTGTTGCGAGCTCTGGAATGCGTCCCATGACGCTGCCGTACATCGTGTTGAGCCCGGCAAAACAACCGGCGCCGGCGACCAGAAAGACCAAGAGCCAGGCTAGCGAACGAATCGGTCCATAGTCGCGCTGCAACGTTGCGTAGTAGTCGGTTTCGCGCATCGCTTGAAGTTCGAGGTCGAGCCGCTCTTTGCAAAATATATCGATATCGGTGAAGTCACCGCCGGGGGCAAGGGTTGCGGCGATCAGGCTTAGATCTTGCCGTTTCATCGCTTGTTGCAGCTCGTCCAAGCGGCACCAAATTTCGGATTCAAACGCGGCGCCGCCGGAAGAAAAGATGCCGCTAATTTTCCAGCGACGCCCTTCGAAGTCGAGGAACTTCCCAGGCTGCAGACCATCTCTTTGCAGCCCTAGTTTGGTTGCCGCCAGCCGACCGACGATTACTTCTCCCAATTGCGGCCAATCGCCTTGTTCGAGTTCGACTTGACGGCGGACCAGTAAGACGGCGGGCGTAATGCCGCGGACGAGTCCCATCGCCGGTTGATCGAGTTGGTCGCTGCTGATTTCGGATCCGCCAAAAAGTTCGGGTGAAACGTAGCTATTGCCGTGTCGCGCTTCGAGACCTCGAACCGTGGCGGCCAGCAAATCGCTGCTGCGCATTGGGATCGAGGAGTACTCGAGGTTTTCGCCCATCCCGAGCGAAAACACGATCGCCGTACGTGCATCGCCGCTGACCGCGAGCGAGCGCTCTAGGCCGCGAATAAATCCAACAACCACCAACACCAGCACAACCACCAGCGCCAAACCGGCGCAGGTTAATATGGTGCGCATGGGCCGGCGGAACAGATTGCGGACCGCGTATTCCCACGGCAAAGCGCGAAAGAACATCACATACCCAACGAATAAACGTAGAAGCAAGACAACGACGACAGCAAAAGAAGGAGGTCGCAGAGGGCCTCAACGTTGTCGACTTAGCACAAGATCAAGATATGCAGTGCGCGCAGCGTTCCCAGCAGAGGAAGCGGCGGGGAGGATTGCAGAGAGGTAAACGGTGACCGCAAACTTTGATCGGCAGCGCGGAAGGACGCAAAGTCTATCCAGTAATCGAGCGGGGGGAGTTGCGGCAAGTCAAAGTTAGTCACGCAGTCGATGACCGCACCACCACAAATACCTTGGCAGGGATCGCTGTCAGATTGGCTTGGATCGGGCTGCTGCGGAGAACTTGGAGGTGCTTCGCGACAGCAGTCGCAAACCGTTGTGCTGCAATCGCTTACTGCCTTTGCAGGGACCCGTTCAGGGCACTTCTCACAGCAGGCAATGCCGTGCGCACCAGCCCAGCTACACCACAGTGGACAACTGAAGAGAGCGAGGATCAAAAGCTGAGAAGTAACGCGATTACGCATGGTCGAATATTGTATCTCCACTAACAACGTAGCTCGAATCGTTGCTCTCTGCAAGTTGAACTGTGTTTGCGGGGGAGCTTCATTCTTCTCCCCATTCAAAGACCGGGTAGATCGTTGAGGGATTGGCTGCGGTTTGACTCCAGCCGGTGAACGTTGGGTTTTTGGCGATCCCGCCTAACGCTGTTACGGTGGCGAACAATTGTTGTCCATTGTGGAGATTGGGCTGGCCTGTCTCCCATTTTCCTGTGTAGCTCAAGGGACGATTTCGATCGTCGCGCCAGGTCAAATCGCTTGCATGTCGCCAAGCCGCAGTCCAAAAGGTTTTGTTGGGCATGTTGGCGATTAGAAACGCTTCTTCTGCTGGCGAAGAAATCGTGACCAGCCGCGCATTGTAGGTTTGCGCTATGGTTTGGGCGAACGGAAGCGGCATCGCGGTTTCGCCAAACAGGTAGGATCGCCCGTTCCATGTTTTACAGCGCTTGGCCAGCTCAGGTGTCGGCTTGTCTGCTACCTGATAGAAAGGTCGTCCCCAATCGGCGTTGTTCAAACGTTCTCCTTGGGCGCCATCTGGCAACTGAATTTCTAAACGATGAATCTGATAAGCCGATCCATACGAGCAGACGCCAAGCATGCGAACTTCCGGCAGGCAGTCATCTAGAACGGCGGTCAGCCGACTCTCACTGCCATGCCAGGCGGCGAAAAGCTCTTTATCCATTGTTCCTTGGATATCGGTGACGCCGCTGGGACTGATCTCGACGGCGACTTCTAATCGATACCGTTTTCCATTTTCAATCCTCCATTCTTCATTGACTGCGTCTGTTGGACTGGGTCGCTTGGTGACTTGCAGGTTTTGTTGGTCGACATAGCGAATGCCAGAAAGCTTGCTTCCGTAACCGGCTACAATAAATTCAAACCCGCCGCGAGTAGTCGGTAATCGTAGGATCAAACCGTCGGAGCCGGAGATTCGCGAAAATTCAATTCCAACTTGGTAATTCCCCGTGACTGCATAGGGGACATAGATCCGATCATACCAACCGTTTCCACTGCGGATCGACGTTGCACTGCGCGACCACTTTCCTGCGATCACATTTTGCGACAGATCCACCATCGACAGCAGATCGATCCACTGCTGACTCGCAGCGGCAGCGTTTTCTGGCGCAAGCGGAACCCACTGGGGATTTCCGTAGATCACACCATGGCGATTATTGCCAGAGGAATCCTTGAGCAGCGTGCCTGATCCTTCCTGAAAGCGATAGAGCGCGAACGTTTGCTCATCGGAGGCAAACTGATATTGGGGCGTGAAGTCCGTGGTATAGCGTTCGGTTGGGGAGATTCTTAGTTGTTGAATTTTTCCTTGGTATGGCAACTCAAAGGGAACCGGCTTGTGAGGAGATTTTGCGGGGCTTGCGCCTAACGCAAAATTGAGACTGCTATAGACGCGATCCGCTTCTGCAAGGGGATAGCGTCCACGCTGTTTTCCATCAATATACAGTCGAAACTCACGCGAGTTAAAAACCGCGGTGATATTGGTAACCGTGCCGCGAGCCGGGAGTTCTGCGGTTCGAACTGTCGCGTACCTGCGAATCTTTTTTGATCGCAGGGCGACATGGATCGAAAGTTGCTTGGTGGTTGGATCTTCGGTCAAGTCCAATCCGAGACCGCCTGCTTCGGTGGTCCCGAAGAAGGTCGACATTCTTCTAGGGGCCTCGGGCATCGGCATGACTACTTCGATGGTTAAGGGAGTTTCTCCTTGGTAGCCAAAGGGAAGCTCGACGTAGTCATCGACGCCATCCAAATCCAAAGCGTAGTTGATCTGCGGTGCTGCACTGGGGGGAGGGGGCTTTGCTACAGCGACAGCATCGGCCGCAGCAGGCGGCGACTGCGCCGGCTCCCATGAGAGCTGGATGGTTGACTTGCCGCCGCTAAGGATTGTCACATCGGGGGCATTGGTCTTTAGGCCATGGTTCGCGTTGAGGAGAAATTTGTATTTGCCCGGCGGCAGCTTTGTGGTTTGCTGGGGACTTCGCAATTGGATAGGAGTCTGTTGCGCTGTTTGCGCTTCGGCCAGTATCAGCTCTTGATTGCGGAGATGGGCGACAAATTTATCTTCATCCATCATCAACACCAGCGTTCCCGGCGGCGTCGAAACTTTGTAAAAGAGGCCGCTACTAAAATAGAGGATTGCACCCAACAGCGCTGCGCCGATCGCGCCGCTGTAATAAAACAGGCCTCCGCGGCCAGCACCCGTTCGCTTTGCTTGCTTACGGGGTGAAGCGATCTCTTGCGGAGAAGACTCTTTCGCCACGATCGGCAACTGCGTCTCCAATAAACTGGTTGGCGACGTATCGTAGGCGGTCTCTGACTTTTTGAGGGATTGCGGCAGGTCGATTTCGCTTTGTAGCGGACGAATCTTTTGCAGGGCGGCGATCAACGGTGTGGTGCTGAGGTAGCGATCGGCGGGAGATTTCGCCATGCACTTTTGATAGATCGCTTCTAGTTCTAAAGGGACGTCGTTGCGAATCGTGAGCGGCGGCGCCGGCTGTTCGCGATGCCCTAACAGCTTGACCATTAGGGTCTCGCCGGCGAACGGCGGCCGTCCAATCAACAAATAGTGCAAAGTGCATCCCAAGCTATAGAGATCCGCTTGCAGCGTTACCGATTTGGCGTCGATCGCTTGCTCGGGGGCCATAAAATCAACTGTCCCCATCACGGCGCCATTCTGCGTTAGGCTCGCCTGACTGGGGTCGGTCTGAATGCGGGCGATGCCCATATCCAGGATTTTGAGAACTCCATCTTGATCCAGCAGCAGATTTGCAGGCTTGATGTCTCGATGAACTAGGCCAACGCCGTGAGCGTACTCTAGTCCCTGCGCCGTTTGCAGGATGCAGTCAATCGCCAGCGCGACTGAAAGAGGTCCGGCCTTTTGGACCAGCGAGCTGAGATCGTCTCCTTCGACATACTCCATGACAAAATAATGGATCCCATCCGCATCGTCGGCGTCAAACGCCGTGACGATGTTCTCATGTCGTAATTTTGCTGCGACTTTCATCTCTTGATTGAAACGCTCGATTCCTTGCGACTTTGCCATCGCCGAGCGTGGTAGGACTTTTAGCGCGACGATGCGTCCCATCTTGCTATGTCGCGCCTTGTAAACCTGGCCCATTCCCCCTGCGCCGATTTTATCGAGAATCACATACTGGCCCAGCTTCAGCCCGCGAGTTTTCCCATGCGCGATCGTGCGCAGTTGAAATCGCGTCAGTAAATCTTGCTCCAGCACAAGGCCAGCCAATTGATGGGCCGTCTTAATGTGCGAAGATTGAAGTAGTTCTTTCAGCTTCGCGGCGGGGATGAGGTCGGAGGCGGTAAGATAGGCTTGTAACTTTTTAAGGGTAATGTTTTCAGGCGTCAGCAAAGCGGCCCGGAGATCCTGGGGCGAAGGGAGTTGCAATTCAGCGGCCGGCGATTGGGGGCCTTCGAGCCAAGCAACCTTTTGGAGTAGTCGGGCAGACTGCTGTAACTGGGCGGCAAGCTCTGGATCGCCTTCGGCTAAAGTCGCCAGCTCAAGTGGTTTGCCGCTGGCCGTCGCGGATTCCCATTGCTCTAGCAAGATCAAGACTCGTTCGTCCATGCCGAATTGCTCCGGTTACTGGTTGCTGGATGAGAATTCAGGCGTCATCTCGGCCAGCAGCAAGCGAGCCTTGAGAAAGCGTCGCTGGATCGTTTTTGTCGATACTCCTAAGATTTCCGCCGCATCTGCATGCGTAGTGTCGGCGTACCAGATTAGCGAGAAGGTGTCGCGCAGTTCTTCGGGAAGCTTATCGACCGCTTCATGAAATTCGGCCCACTGCGCCAGAGACAGTGGAGCTTCGTCCTCGGACTGGCGCGGTAGTTCAGCCAAGGCAAAGTGAGACTGATGATTGGCCGCTTCAGCCAGCGGACCCAAATGCTTGCGGGCCAGGTCGATCAGCGTGCGACGAATCTGCAGCGTCGCCAGTTTGAAGTAGTGCTGGGCCGATTGCGGTTTGACTTTTTTTAGACTGCGATAGAGACGAATCGCCGCTTCTTGAAAGACGTCGTCCGTCTCTTCCCAACGAATTAGACTTGGGTAGGAACGCATCATCGCCTTGGTCAGGCGACGCAAACGTTCCAGCGAACGCTCAAGAATCATGTCGTAAGCAATCGCCGGACGCTGTCGTTCGGCTTCGAGAATGCGTTCGATATCTTGCGTCGTGGCTGATGTGGTTGGCACCGCAAAGCTCCGCAATAGGCATGGGCTCACCTGGGACGGAAATGATTATAACCCACCCGAAGCAGGGAGTCGCCATCTATCCTCTTTAGAGAGCGAGCGGCAGCGTCATGACTGGACAGCAATTCCGGGAAATTTTTTAGTGCTGATTCTTGGGGAGAGATAGTCGTCAGCGCAGAGGTGTAATGTTTGTTTAATTTATATTGCGCTGGTCGGTGTCGCCGATCCAATGGGGGCCAGATTGCGACGGACAAATTCGACATAAATGGGACGATCCGAGGCGCGCTCGTGTTGATAACCGTCCAAGATCTGACCGCAGTGATAGAGATAAATTCCCGGCATTTGAAAGCTATTGGCGCGGGGAAAACCGATGCCATGGCCTCCAAATAGTCCGGCGATGATTCCACGCAGCCAAACCTTGGCTCCAAACAATTGCGAGAATGTTCCTAGGTCGAGCCCAAACTGACGGTAGAGTCGACACTCGGGATCGGAAATGCGGGGCAAGTCATCCAGCCCATACTTGGCGAAAAACTGCGGGTCATCGGCGGTACCAACGTGGACCAAAATGATTCCACAGCCGGCGGCCTCGATTTCGGTGCGTTGGAGCGACAAATCGTGCGCCGCTTCACGACAGAATGTACAGCCAGAGTGTCGGAGGAATACGACAAGTTGCGGTTTTTGACTGGCCAGATCATCCAGACGTCGATCGTCATTGGTGCTTAATTCTCGAATCGGATCATCGGCTTCCGGCATCTCGTAGGCCGAACCGACCGCATGCTGATGTCGGATCGCGTTCCACAAGATAATCGTAAATGGCGCCCACCAGACAAGATCATTGGTTAGGATCGTCCAGCCAAACGTCGTCGGCAGTGATCCATTGCTGCAGGCGATGAGAAAACCAAGCGGACCGAGCAACTTCCCCACGAAGCCGACAAAAATCAAAGGCCAATGACGAAAAGCGTCTCGCGAGGCGATCAGATAGGCGAAACCGTAAACGGCGACTAGCATGCCGATGCATTGCCAGAAAGTTTGCGCAGTAGGGCTGACATCGACTTGTAGCCAAGCGAGCATCGCACTGGGAAAAAAGATCGCCAGCGCTCCCCAAATTAAATTGTATGCGCCGGCCGCCAGCAACAGTTGCTTCATCCATGCAGGCGGATGGCTTGGGGGATTCATCGCAAGATTCCAGGAGTCATGAGGACTTTAAGTCGATTGGTCATCGCGGAGCGGATTTGTGATTTTGCTTGAAGTAGGTGATTAGCTTGAGGCAAAAATAGCTTCAAACGGTTTGGCGACTTTCGCCAGCTTTTCGATGCTACGCTGAAAAATTTGCCGCGTCCGCTCTTTGCTGATACCGAGCGCTTCGCCAATTTCGCGTAACGATTTTCCTTTGCCGTCGCCATCCAATCCAAAACGCTCGCGGAGAATAAACTGCTCGCGTTCGTCGAGCGTCTGATCGATATGACTCATAATCGCTTCAAACGCGTTCAACACGTCCAAGTCAGTGGGTTGGTCGGGATCGGACACCGGCGCCGCGGCTGCTTGTAGCGCGATTTCTTCGCAGGATTCGAGTTTGCGGCGCTTGTTTCGCTTCTCGATCAGGCGAAACAAATTGCGCTGGACGGCATGGGTCGCATAGGTGCTAAACCGATAGCCGCGCCCGTAATCAAATTTGTCGATCGCATTCAGCAGGATGGCGTTCGATTCCGCCTGAAACTCTTCAAACTCATCCCGAGATAGCGATAGCTTTTGCGAGATTGACGTTACAAGGCGCAGGTTGGCGTGAGCGATTTGTGCGCGGGTCTCGGCTGCATCTTTCAATAAGCGATCGATCTCGGCAACGGTCTGCTTCGTGCTTCGTTTGTTTTTCAGGGTCGCTTGGAGAGCACTAGCGCGAAAGCGGAGAAAATTTAGCCGCTTGAAGAGAAACTGCTCTCCTTCAAAGGTAAGCAAGCGACTTTGTTCAACCGCACACAGGAACGATTCGGCGACCACCTTGGGCTCGCGGGGGGAGGGGCGATCTTCGGCCGCATATAGTTCTACATCCAGCGCAGCAAGATCCATTTCCGTCGTGGACTGGAAGTCGTCATTGGGAACATAATTAATCTTGGAGTCAGGCAACCCAATCTCAGTTTTAGGGGAGGGAGACAACCGGCGAGGAGGGGCCTAAGAACCGAAAAATTGCTGTCAGCGATGGATCCTACGCGTTTGAATCTTACTGTGTTCTTAGACGCGGCTGCCAGATTGACTACCGTAAATCTTGGTCGAAATTGAAGTTCGTTCTAATTTCTGACTTGGGTCTGGTCAAATCATGTCTTTGGTCTAGAAAACATCCATCGTTCAATTACGTGCTAGCCCACGGGAGATGCAGGTGCGAATAGCGGTTGTTGGGTCAGGAATTTCAGGGCTTCTTGCTGCTCGGCTGTTGTCGTACGAGCATGACGTTACCTTGCTAGAGGCAGATTCTCGGATCGGCGGACACACCAACACCGTCATCGCCCGGTGGAAGGGGGAAACCCACTCAATTGATACCGGATTTATCGTTTATAACGAGACAACTTATCCCAACTTCTCTCGCATTCTGGCCGATCTACAAGTCGAAACATCTCCGACTCTGATGGGATTTAGCGTCCGCTGTGACCAGACCGGGTTGGAATATAACGGCAGCTCGCTGAACGGCATCTTCGCCCAACGCTGGAATCTCGCCAGTCCTCGTTTTTTGAAGATGTTGGCCGATATCCTCCGATTCAACCGTCAAGGAGAACGAGATTTAACCACAGCGCCTGCGGAGCAGACCGTTGAGCAATATCTCTTCGAGCAAGGTTATTCTCGCCAGTTTGCTGAGAAGTACCTCTTGCCGATGGGCGCCGCGATCTGGTCTTGCCCATTTGCCGACTTCGCCCAGTTTCCGATTCGGTTTATCCTTGAATTCTATGTGAATCATGGACTATTGAGACTGCGTGATCGCCCTACTTGGCGAGTCATTCGGGGCGGTTCGCGAGAATACGTGGAGCGACTTATCGCTCCGATCCGCGACAAAATTCGTTTGAATTGTCCCGTCCAGGCGGTGCGACGATTTGCCGACAATGTGCTCGTGCTGCATCAAGCTGGGCCTGAGCGGTTTGATGAAGTAGTCTTTGCCTGTCACAGCGATCAAGCGTTAAAGCTGTTGGCTGACGCGGACGAAACCGAAACCGAGATGCTCTCGGCGTTTCCTTACAGCACCAGCAGCGCTTGTCTGCATACCGACGAGTCCGTCTTGCCGCGAAGTCGTCGGGCTTGGTCGAGTTGGAACTATCACATCCCGGCCAATGCGACTGCTCGGCCGACTTTGACCTACAATATGAATCTGTTGCAAGGGATTCAATCGCCTCACACCTATTGCGTGACCTTGAACGAAGATCATGCGATTGATCCAGCCAAGGTCTTGGCAAAATTCTCCTACTCGCATCCGCTGTTCACTACGCGTCGCGCCGAAGTGCAAAGTCGCCATCATGAGCTGATCAGGCATCGTCGTACTTCGTACTGCGGCGCGTACTGGCGGAACGGCTTTCATGAAGATGGGGTGGTCAGCGCGCTTGCCGTTTGCCGGCAATTTGGCATTGCAGATTGGTCGCTTGGTCCTCAGAGCTTTCGGGAGATCGGTACGGATTTTCAATCTCACTGTGCTGCGCAGCCTACGACTCTTCCTGCCGGAGTTCACTTGTGAGCGTAACCACGACCGAAGATATCGAGGCCTGTCAGCCAGTTTCCACTTCGGGGCAGCAAAAAAGTGGATGGGGTGATTCAGCCGGCGAGGAGATTCATAGCTGTTTGTATGTTGGCGCCGTTTTGCATCGACGTTTTTCTCCGGTCGATCACCATTTTGAGCGGAAGCTCTCGATGCTGTCGATCGATTTGGATGAAGTCGACAAAATTTTTCGTATTCCCTTTCTCTGGTCGACCCGGCGTTGGAGTTTGTTTCAATTTCGACGTTCCGACTACTTCGGACCCACAAATCGGCCTCTGGTTGACTGCGTGCGAGAGCTTGTCGAGCAGCGTTTAGGACGCCGACCTGAGGGGCCCATTCGCTTGTTAACGCAAATTCGCAGCTTTGGCCTGGTCTTCAATCCGGTATCGTTCTACTACTGTTATGACACTACGGGGAAACAGCTTGAAGCAATTGTCGCCGACGTGACGAACACGCCATGGCAAGAACGTCATGCCTATGTGATTCCATTTACGAAGGATCGAGCCTTCAGCACATTTCAAGGCGCGAAAGAGTTTCACGTTTCTCCCTTTATGCCGATGGAGATGCAGTATCACTGGCGCGTTTCGGAGCCTGGGGAACGTTTGTTGGTCCAGATTGAAAACCATGACCTAACCGGGCGAGTTTTTGACGCAATCCTCCAACTGCGCCGTCGACCACTCGACTTGCGGAACTTGCTTGGATTAGCGATTCGCTTTCCCTTGATGTCGGTGCAAATTGTCACTGCGATCTATTGGCATGCACTGCGACTTTGGTGGAAGAAGGCTCCCTATCATCCACATCCTCCGCAGCTATCCACTGGCTTACTGCCTGACAACACCGACGACATCCCATCCATTTAACCTGTCGCAGAACTTCGATGATCTCCAGCACGACTATTTCTGATAGGACTATCTCCAGCACCAAGTCATCCCACGACACGGACGTGGACGGAGCAGAGCCGCAGAAATTTTCGCCGGCGATTCAGTCTGCTGCGCCCCAGCGAAACTGGTTGCAGAACATGTCACGCCGGAAGTTGCTCCGCTGGCTTGAACATGTCGCAGGTGGCCAGATTCACTATAGAGACTCTGCTGACACGATCACGTTTGGCGCTGTGGCGGCCGATGAGTTGCAAGCCGGCTGGGTTGTGGATCATCCTCATTTCTTTACGCAATTGGCGACCGGCGGAAGCATCGGCTTCGCCGAATCTTATTTGCAAGGGGATTGGCGTAGTGACGATCTGACGGCGCTGTTGCAGATTTTTTGCCGCAATATGTCACGGAGCACCGAGGCCGATTCTGGATTAGCGGCGATCGCTCGAATGGGACGTCGTCTGCTGAGCCGATGGGATGGAAACACACGGGATGGTAGTCGTAAGCATATCGCCGCCCATTACGACTTGAGCAACGAATTCTTTGAGCTTTTTCTTGATTCGACGTGGATGTATTCGTCCGCTTATTTTGAACAACCAAACATATCGCTCGAAGACGCTTCGGTCGCCAAGCTGCAGCGGATCTGCGACAAGCTAGAGTTGTGTAACACGGATCGCGTCTTGGAAATCGGAACCGGTTGGGGCGGTTTCGCGCTGCATGCGGCTCAGCTAGGGGTAAAAGAACTGACGACCACCACGATTTCCCCTTCCCAATATCAGAAATCGCAACAGCGATTTCAGGAGGCTGGCGTCTCGGATCGCATTCGCTTGCTCAACGCCGACTATCGCGACCTGAACGGCCAGTACGACAAGATCGTTTCGATCGAAATGGTGGAAGCGGTCGGTGAAAAATATTTGGATGATTATTTTCGGCAATGTGCTCGTTTGTTGAAGCCAGGGGGAAGACTGGTGATTCAGGCGATCGTAATGCCGGAAGATCGTTATGCGTTGTATCGTCGCTCAGTCGACTTTATCCAAGCTTACATTTTTCCTGGCGGCTTTTTGCCGTCGGTTGCGGCGATGCAATCCTCGATCGGTCGCACGTCAAATTTGCGTCTGCAATCTCTCGAAGATCTGTCGCCCCATTATGCGACGACGCTGCTGCATTGGCGTCGGCAGTTCATGACTCAACTAGAAGCGGTGCGAGCTCTCGGCTTTGACGATCGTTTTATTCGTATGTGGGAGTACTATTTGTGTTACTGCGAAGCGGCGTTTCGCGAGAAAGCGGTGGGAGTTGTTCAGATTGCGTGGGACAAACCGACGTATTGAACAGTCCTAACGGCGGTTCTTCGCGACAGCCCAGCTCATGGTTCGGTATGCTCCTTGGCGCCGCAGAAAACGGTTGGCTGCCAGATCCGCTGGTGCGCTACGGCATACGTCGCTTACTGAGCGATGGCTTGAAGCAACGGCAACATCGTACCAACGAATCCTCCATCGAAAACTTTCTACGCGCGACGCTAGCGGCGCCGATCGCGGTCGTTCCGCAAAAGGCGAATGAACAACACTATGAGGTGCCGGCCCGGTTCTTTCAAAAAGTTCTCGGGAATCGGCTGAAATACAGTTGCTGTTATTGGGCGCCGGAGACAAAGTCACTGGATCAAGCGGAAATTGCAGCGCTACGCGCTACCTGCGAGTATGCCGATCTGTCTGATGGCCAGGATGTGCTAGAACTGGGATGCGGCTGGGGATCGCTCTCGATTTGGATGGCTCAAAACTATCCCAATAGCCGCATCACATCGGTTTCTAACTCGCATTCGCAGCGCGAATATATTGAGGCCCAAGCCCGCATGCGCGGAGTGACAAACCTCACGGTGATCACTGCCGATATGAACGAGTTTGCACCGTTGCAAACATTTGATCGAGTCGTTTCGGTCGAAATGTTTGAGCATATGCGTAATCATCGCGAGCTGATGCGACGCATCCATGATTGGCTTCGCCCCAGCGGCCGGCTGTACGTCCATATTTTTTGCCACCGCGATACGCCGTATCTGTTTCAGTCTGAGGGAGAACGCAATTGGATGGGGCGGTACTTCTTTACCGGCGGCATGATGCCCAGCGTTGACTTGCTGCCTCGCTGCGGATCGCCGCTCGACTTAGTCTCGCAGTGGAACTGGGATGGAACGCACTACGCGAAGACCTGTCGCGCATGGTTGCACAATCAGGATGCAGCCAAGCATGAGGTCCGCAGTCTGCTGGCCGAGACTTACGGGGCGGCCGATGCAAATCGCTGGCACAATCGTTGGAGGATGTTCTTTATCGCGTGCGAAGAGTTGTTCGGTTTTCAACGTGGCCAGCAATGGTTTGTCTCCCACTATTTGTTCCAGCGATGTCCCCAGAATTAATCGGCGTTTTATTACGCACAGCCGTCGTTATCGCCGGAATGATGACGTTGGTGTGGCTGCTCAGTCTTTGGTTGAAAGACGTTAGCATCGTCGACATCGGCTGGGGGCTTGGCTTTGTTCTGGTCGGTTGGTCCGCATTTGCGTTTGCCGGCGATCAATCTGCAGAACGCTGGCTGCTGCCGCTGCTGACCACGATCTGGGGGGCGCGACTGAGTGGATATCTGCTGTGGCGCAATCACGGCCAGCCTGAGGATTATCGATATCGTTCGATGCGCGAGCATTGGGGCAGCGCGTTTCCACTGGCCAGTTTGTTTATCGTCTTTGGATTGCAGGGGGTTGTGATGTGGATCGTCGCGCTGCCGCTGCAGATTGGGATTGCCTGTGCGGATCGCAACCTTGTTGGGCTTACAATCGTAGGCGTTCTTGTCTGGGGAGTAGGGCTGTTGTTTGAAACGGTTGGCGATTGGCAGTTGGCTCGCTTCCGCTCCAACCCAGCCAACCAAGGGTGTTTGCTTGACTCGGGGCTTTGGCGCTATACGAGGCACCCGAACTATTTTGGCGACTTTCTGGTTTGGTGGGGGCTGTATCTGATCGCCGTCGCGCAGAGCGGCGTTTGGTGGACGGCGATTGGACCGATTGTGATGTCGATCTTTTTGATGAAGGTCTCTGGCGTTACGCTGCTTGAGAAATCGCTCGCCAACTCAAAGCCGGGCTACGCAGCTTATGTAGCCCGGACGAATGCGTTCTTTCCCGGTTGGCCGCGACGGAGGTAGTTGACTTACTTCTTCGCCTCGACGGTCAACTTGCGCCGGTAGATCTGATTCCCATGCGCGATGTAGAGCGTGCTGAAATCGGGGCCCGCCAAAATGCAGGTAGTCAGCGGCTGGTCTTGATTGACCTTCGGCAAAAGTCCGCACGGTCGAAAGGTGGGATCAAACACCTGAACTCCCAATGCGCTAGTCACGTAATAGCGACCCGCTTTGTCGACCGACATGCCGTCTCCCTTGGCCGAAGCGACATAAGGGGGCGGCTCGTTGAAGCGGAACTCCCCTTTTTCATCAATGGGCAACCGCATCGGCATCGTTGGCATTTTGGCGTCCAACACTCCGCCGTCATTCACGCGGAACGTCCAGGTATGATCACCGCCGTAATCCGATACCGCCAAGGTTCCGCCGTCGTTCGAGAGGGCGATGCCGTTCGGTTTGGTGATGCCGGTATCGACCACCGTCACTTCACCGGTTTCGGGATCGATCCGAGTCACCTGCTGGGCTTGCGTTTCGGTGATCAAAATGTAGCCATCCTTGGTGACAGCTATGTCGTTGGGTTTGACCCCTTCGGCCACAGTCTTCACTTCACCGTTTTTGACATTGATCGAGATCACACGGTTCTGGGATCCTTGGCACGCATACAACAGCGAACCATCGGGGCTAAACTCCAATCCGCTGACCGATTCTTTGGCGATCACCGTTTGGGCCCCATCGACGGCGCTCATGCGAATAACGGCCGGGGCCTTCATATCGCAAAAGTAAAGGTTCCCCTGCTTGTCGGTGCAAAGTGCATCGGCAAAACCAAGCTCATCGGCGACCAATTCCCACGACTGTCCAGGGATTAGCAGATCGAGCAGCGTGTAGTCGCTGCCGAGATCATCCTTGGTGTCGATTTGGGCAACGTGGTTCTCCTTGCGCCAGAGCCATTTCATCGCGTCGGGGAAATTTGCTCCGCCGAAGTCGGAGTTGTGACCATATCCCTCGGCCGAGTCAAACCGAACGTCGTAGCCCATATACTTCAATGCCGAGGCCATCCGCTGATTGGCCCACCACCAACTGCCAAATGCATTGTCGACGTCGCCGCTGGTGTCGGCCATGTACATGCGAATCGACTTTGGCTCGGTCTTGCGAATCAGCGCCGGATAGACGTTGCCGCCGCGCAGGTTAGTAAAGCTGCCGACGCTGGAATATACCTTGCGGAACAGATCATTGCGTTCCCAAGCAGCCGTAAAAGCGCAGATGGCGCCGGAGCTGGAACCGCCGATCGCATGCAGCGCCGGATCGTCGGAGATGTTGTAATGCTTGCGAACCTCGGGCAAGATTTCTTCGTCCAGAAAGCGGACATAACGATCGCCTAGGCTATCGTATTCGAATCCACGATTCGAGAACTTCCCTTTGTTGACCGGCTTCGATTTGTCTTGACCCGGATTGAGGAAGACGGCGATCGTGGGTGGCATATCGCCGCGAGCAATCAGGTTGTCAAACACAATCGGAATCCGCCAACGTCCGTTGAGGTCACGCATCCGCTCGCCATCTTGGAAAACCATCAAAGCGGCAGGCTCATCCGCGTTGTACTGAGCAGGCACATAGATCGACCAATCGCGAATCGTGCCGGAGAAGATCTTCGACTCCCACGGCTGCATCTGTTGGACTTTGCCTTTGGGAACATCGTCGCGCGCGACCGCGTCTGGATGCGGCGTCCATTTTGGCTTGGTATTGACGACCGGGTTATGGGTTGACTTCGCGTTATCATCCCAAAGCCAGGTTAGCGCTTCCGGCAAAACTTCGCCGGCCCATTGGCCGCTATGGCCTCCCTCTGTCATGACCAACTTGTATTGATAGCCAGCAAATTGCAGTGCGGCCGCCATGTCCTGGTTACCCAGTGGCCAACTGCCATGGAGATTGCTCAGATCATTAACCCCATCCTGCAGGTAAACCTTGATCGCTTTCGGTTTGTCTTTGGTCTTGCGGATCAGCCCGGGATAGGCCCAGCCGCCGCGAATGTTGGTATAGCTGCCAATGTTGCTCAACACTTTGCCAAACTGATCGGGCATTTCCCAAGCTACGGTGAACGCACAGATCCCGCCAGAAGATCCGCCGCCAACGGCACGCTGGGCCGGGTCAGTTGAAATGTTGAGCCCTGCTAACGCAACCGGCAAAAATTCGTCGACCAGGAAGTTCGCATAGCGATCGCCTAGCGAGTCATACTCGAATGAGCGATTGCTGATCGACTTGCCGCCGGCAATCGTCGCAGGCGTCGTGCCGGGATTGACGAAGACGGCGATCGTGACCGGCATCGCTTTCTGGTGAATCAAATTGTCAAAGACGATTGGAACACGGTAGGCGCCTTTGGGATTGGCAAAACCTGCGCCGTCCATGAAGACCATCAGCGCGGCTGGTCGATTGGGATCGTACTGGGCCGGCACATAGACGCTGTAATCGCGTACCGTCCCGGGAAAGATCTTGCTCTCTTGAAATTTTCCCGAGGTGATCTTTCCCTGGGGCACGCCTGGCTGAACGACGCGAGCAGGATTCTCTGCCGCCATAGAAAAGGTGGCCATCAGCGGTACTAAACAGAGCAAGAGCAAGCAACGAAAACTGCGGTGCATGGGGGACTCCGGACTTCGTAGGGGGCCTAGGGTAAGTCGTGGGGAAATAGGTGGACTTGCTAGGAAGGGAAGGGAGGCTGGTCAAATCAAAATGGGTAGCGAGATCTCCTAGTTTAGCCCAACGAGACCCCTGCGGCGACTATTCCCCTAGGAGCCGATCGAGCCATCTGAAAGTTCGCCTCCAGTAGCTTCTCCCGACGAACGCCAGACTAGCCGGGAACGTTTTAACCATTTTTCCCGTTGACTTGAGGGCTTTGGGTGGGATCGGCAGGCATTGCCAGGGCTAGGTCCTTTGCTAGGCAAATCCCCCGAGCGAATCAGAGGGTGCGCTGATAAACCCTGGTTGAGAGCTGTGAATTGTCAAAGAGTGCGAATTGCCAATGATGCAGAGGGTCGCTTGGGAAGCTAGAAAGCGGATCCCCCCCTGCATAAGGGATACTATTTAATGGCTAACTCGGACGATTGAGTGATGGTTTTTCCGTTTAGTCAAAATAAATGGGGGCTTGCACTCTCAGGGATGTAAAGTACACGAAATCAGTTCGATTTCGACGAATGACAAACACGCGGCAGGTCGAATTACGCTCTAGCAGCATTTCGCTAACATCGCGAAACTGATGCAGCAGATTGTTCGCGCTTTGCGGAACGATTCTGATTCAACCCAAATCAATCGCAGGATCACCCATGAGTCTTCACGATTCGGCGAATGTCGCCGTCTCTCCGATCTTTCCGGCCGACTATCGCGCATCCGGGCTGTTACTGCATGTAACATCGCTTCCTTCGGAGTACGGGATCGGCGATTTTGGACCGGCGGCAAGAGCCTGGGTTGAACGTTTGCATGACGCGAAACAGACTTGGTGGCAAATCTTGCCGATCGGGCCGACCGATCGCGGCATCTCTCCCTATCAATCGACCTCCTCGTTTGCCGTCAACTGGAATTTGGTGAGCCCTGCCGATTTGATCGCAGACGGTTTGCTGCAAGCGGAAGAAGCGGTCTATCCTGCTTCTACCCATTCCGAGACCGAACTGGACTATGCGTCGGTCGTTGATTTTAAAGAGCGTTTGCTCGATATCATCCGGTCGAACTTCGCCACTCGGGCCAGCCAAGAGTTGAAGCAGGCATTCGCAGCTTTTCAAGCCGAACAAGCCGCATGGCTGGACGACTATGCTTTGTTCACGGCGTTGCACATTCAATACAACAGCGAAAGCTACTTGGAGTGGCCCAGCGAGCTGATTCGCCGCCAGCCGGCAGCGCTGGCGCAAGCCAAGCAAACGCTAAAAGCCGAGATCGAACGCGTTCAATTGGCGCAATTTCTCGCCTACCGCCAAGCGAGTCAACTACGAGATTATGCGCACACTCAAGGGGTTCAGTTGATTGGCGATTCGCCATTTTATGTTTCGCCCAATTCGAGCGATGTCTGGGCCAGTCCTGAACTGTTCTTGCTGGACGAAAATTTTCGACCGCAGTATGTGGGCGGTGTGCCGCCTGATTACTTCAGCGAGGACGGTCAATTATGGGGCAATCCGATCTACAACTGGGATGCGATGCGGGAAAGCGGCTATCGCTGGTGCATCGATCGTATTAAAGCGGTGCTGGCCCATGTCGATCTGGTCCGGCTGGATCATTTTCGTGGCTTTGCGGCTGCTTGGCGGGTGCCGGCTGAGTCCCCCACGGCACAGACCGGCGAATGGTCGCTGGGCCCAGGTGGAGAATTCTTTCGAGCGATCCTAGCCGAACTCGGCACGCTGCCATTTATCGCTGAGGATTTAGGGATCATCACACCAGACGTCAATGCGCTGCGTGACGAATTTCAGTTGCCTGGGACTCGGGTTCTGCAATTTGCCTTTGACGGAGACAAAAACAATACCTACTTGCCAGAGAATTTTGTGCCCAATACGGTCGCCTTCACAGCGACGCATGACAACAACACGACGCATGGTTGGTTTGACGACTTGTCGCCAGACGAACGAAAAGTGGTCTGCAACTTCTTTCAGCGCGATGCGTTGACGAGCGAAGAGGCGACCAGCGAGTTAATCAAAGCGACTTGGTCTTCGGTTGCAGCGGTGGCGATTGTACCGCTGCAAGATTTATTGAATCTGCCGGCGACAGCCCGCATGAATGTGCCTGGCGTTGCCGAAAGTAATTGGGGCTGGCGCTGCACCCCAGAGATGTTGGATTCGCCAGCGTTTGAATGGCTTGGCGAATTAACCAAATCCACGCAGCGAGCTCAAGAAGATGCAACCGGGATGTTGTTAGGACAATCCTCGCAGCAGTCCGCTTTGGATGCGTAGCTAAGTAACGCGAGAATAAGTTCGCGTCATGGGCTCTACTATATTTCAGAGGTGGAATCGCGTCAGCTTGCTCCCTCGAAAAAAACAGATGCGAACCGCAGTGCACCACCTCTATAATAGGGTGGAAGCTTGTTCCGACATGCAATCAGGAAGCAGCGATGGATAATCAATGCGTTGTGGCGGTCTATTTCAACCTAGAACAAGCACGCTTGGCCGCTCATATCTTGGCGCGTACCGATTTGCCAACCGAGCAGATTTCTCTCATCGCCGCCGGCCTGGAGGATTACCCTGAAATCGAAGCCGAATTACAGATCGGCGAGGATGATCAGCATGATGTTATGCTTGGCGCCGGACTCGGCAGCCTGTTTGGCGTGCTGGCTGGCGCTTCGCTAATTGTGGTTGGCGGGACGGTAGCATTAGCCTTTGGTGCGTTCGCCGGTCTGCTAACTGGGGCAATTACAGGCACGTTTTTAGGTGCAATGAGTGGTTGGGGCGTGCATGAAGGCCGCATCAAACATTACGAGTCCTTGGTCAATGCGGGGCATCCGCTATTGATTACACATGGGAATCCTGTGGAAGTCGCCAAGGCGTATCGTCTGTTGCAGCAAACAGCGATGAAGGAGCTTCACATTTACGCTTCGTCGGATGACGATGCATCGCCAGCGGTCGGATAGAATCCGGCAATCGATGATCTCACTTTGGAGAATTAGCCAAGATGACTCCCGAACAGGTTAAGCGCCAATTTACCAAAGCAGTGCAATGCCTTGTGGACGAAAGTGGACCGATCAAAGAGCGACTGCTGATCGCCTACGTGAGCCAGCTCTCGCAACTTGATCCAAAGGATATTCCGGAGACGATCACGAGCGATTTTAAGTTCGTTCGTTTGCGGCTCAGCCAGGATGAGGTGGTAGGAGACACCGGCAATGCGGCCTCTCAGCTCGAAGAAATGTCGCTGCGCGAAGCGTCTGAGATCGCCGGCAAGTTATTTTCGATGTTTCTGCGCCTGCATAATCTGCAGTAACTTACCTTTACGGATTTGCATTGATGAACCAAAGTTATTGGAACTACGTGTGGCAATTGGCTGTTTTCGTGGTCGTGATGATCGCGCTCAACTTCTTCTTTCATCTCCATATTTCGATCATTGGCAGTCTGGTTTTGACGGTTGTACTTTCGCTGGCGTTTAGCTTGATCCAGCGCAAGTAAACGGCAGACTTTTATCAACCGTCAGCCTAGTCCGCCAGCAACTTTTGAAGTTGTGGTATTGGGCAGGACCTTAAGAAATAGAACGCGGAGAACACGGTAAGAAATCAAGATCCATACGCGTTGAACTATCCATTTTAATTTGGATCGATATTTTGCCTTGTCGGAGTCCTGTTTAATTTCACAGCTGATTTCTTGCTGTGTTTTCCGTCTTTCCTTCTTTCGGAATTGCCAATTAGCGCGCTTTGCAATACGCGCAGCAGGGCACGAGCGAAGTTGGGGCAAAATGCCGCGCTGGGGTAGAATGCCGCGCGCGGTTATGGCCTTTGGGGTCATCTGAGGCTGTTTCTTGGCCTATTTATCGATTTGTCTGTTTGGCACATCGATTGCTTCTTTGGATCGGAGTCCTCCCTCATCCCTTCCTGTATTTTGCAAAAGGCGCACTCATGATTCAACCAAGTGCACAGCGTTCCCAAGTCGTCGAACTTACCGAAGAGATCAAGCTGCACAGTGCTCCGTTGCGGCGGATTGTGAGCGAGATCAATCACGTTTTGGTGGGGCAAGAAAAGTTAGTCCATCGAATGCTGATTGGGTTATTGGCCAACGGCCATATCTTGATTGAAGGTGTGCCTGGGCTGGCGAAGACCACCGCTGTGGCCAGTTTGGCGAAAGCGATCAACACCGGCTTTCAGCGATTGCAATTTACGCCGGACTTGTTGCCTGCCGACTTGATCGGAACGCTGGTTTATCGTCCGCAGGATCAGACGTTTGTCGTCCAAAAGGGGCCGATCTTCTCGAATCTGATTTTGGCGGATGAAATCAACCGGGCGCCGGCCAAGGTGCAAAGCGCCTTGCTAGAAGCGATGCAGGAACGACAAGTCACCATCGGGACCGAAACGTTTCCGCTGGAGCAACCTTTCCTGGTGATGGCGACGCAAAACCCGGTCGAGCAAGAAGGGACCTATCAGTTGCCAGAGGCTCAGACCGATCGATTTATGCTGAAAGTGATCGTTGAGTATCCCACTCGCAATGAAGAGTTGCAGATCTTGCGCCGGATGAGCAAGACCTCGGCCAAATTTGAAATCACACCGGTGACGTCTCCCGACGAGATTATGGCGGCGCGTGACTTGGTCGATCAGGTGTACGTGGATGAGAAGGTGGAGAACTACGTGGTCGACCTGGTGATGGCGACACGTTCTCCGCAGGCCTATGGATTGAACCTGGATGAATTGATTCAGTTCGGCGGTTCGCCACGTGCGACGATCAACCTGACGCTGGCCGCCAAAGCAAACGCTTTCCTGGCTGGTCGTGGTTACGTCACGCCGCAGGACGTCAAAGAAATCGCGCTGGATGTGCTGCGTCATCGCGTGGTCGTTACGTACGAAGCGGAAGCGGAAGAACGAACCAGCGCATCGATTGTACAGGAGATTCTTCATCACATTCCGACGCCGTAAACAGTGCGGTGGCAAGTTCGCATCTTCTCGGCAAGGAATAGTTATGATACCTCGCGAAATTTTTCGAAAGATCCGCCGGATTCAGATTCGTACGTCGCACAAGGTGGATGAACTGCTGGCCGGCAACTGGCACTCAGCGTTCAAAGGCCGCGGCATCGAATTTGAGGAGGTTCGACCCTACCAGGTGGGTGATGACGTCCGCACGATCGACTGGAACGTGACCGCTCGCAGCGATCAGCCCTACGTGAAACTTTTTCGCGAAGAGCGTGAACTGGCGGTCTCGTTGCTGGTCGATCTGAGTGCGTCACAAGACCTCGGGACGACGACGCAAACCAAGCGAGAGTTGGTCGCCGAGTTGGGGGCGATCTTGGCGATGTCGGCAATTAAGAACAACGACAAAGTTGGCCTGACTCTGTTTAGTGACGCAGTCGAGAAGAACATTCCGGCACGGAAAGGTTCGCGGCATGTTTTGCGGCTGATTCGTGAGCTGCTGTGCTGCGAACCGGTCGGAACAGGGACCAACTTGCGACGCGTGTTGGACCACTTTAATCGCACCATAAAACGGCGAACGGTGGTTTTTTTGATCAGTGATTTTCAGGACAGCGATTATGAGTCGGCATTGAAGGTGGCTCGGCGGCGTCATGACATTATACCCGTGGTGATCGCCGATCCGCGTGAGTCCGAGATGCCCAACGTGGGGCTGGTGCGACTGCACGATGCCGAAACAGGTCAGGTCATCACCATCGACACGTCCAGTCGGAAGAATCGGCAGTTGTACGCCAAGCTTTATGCAGAGCAGGCGACAGCACGTGATAACCTGTTTCGTCGGTTGAAACTCGATCCAATCCATCTGCAAACCGGCTGCGACCTGGTCGATCCGTTGCGCAAGTATTTTCACCAACGAGAGAACCGGCAATGAACAGAAAAGCATTTTTGTGCCGACCTAGGGGGCGCTGGCTGTTGGCCGTTGTCATTGGTTGGCTAAGCATTCATCATGCTTCCGCGGCGGAACCTGCTCGGGTCACTACAACTTCATCACAGACTTCACTGCAAGTCGCCGAACCGTTTTGGGTGGATTGGACGGTCACTGCACCAATCGGCGTCAAGGTGACCTTTCCTGGCGTCGGCGAAAAGCTGGGTGACTTTGACGTCCTCGACACGCACGATTTGTTCGATATCCCCAGCCCAGAAGTTGCGGATCTACGAACTTGGACCAGGCGATTGCAATTAGAAAGCATTGTGACGGGCGACTTGGAAGTCCCTGCACTTGAAATCCAAGTTGGCGCTGATTCGTCTCAGACCCTTCGCTCGCAAGCAGTGCCTGTCCAAGTGGTCAGTGTGCTGGAAGAACGTGGAGATCCAACGCAATTTCGCGACATTCAATCAGTGGTGGATGTGCCTGTGCCGAGCGAGCCTTCGCGCGCTTGGATAGGATGGACGCTGGCTGGGCTCTCTGTGTTGGCGCTCAGTATCACTGCGGCAGTCTTTACACGCCGCAAACAATGGTTGACGCCGGCTCAGTGGGCGACCCAACAACTGGATGAGTTGGAAGTCGCTGCGCAGCAGCAGACCGGAGATACGTCCGCTGGAGAGCTGGCGACGATCATGCAAAGCTATTTGCAGCTGCAATTTTCACTATCAGAGCCGGGGCGAACCTCCGACGAATTGTTGCAGTTGCTGACGAGCAAGCGATTGGTCGATTCTGCGGCGCTGGAACAACTGCGCGGGCTATTCGCGACGGCCGATCAGGTGAAGTTCGCCAAGTTGCCGGTTGCGGCGACTGATTTTCAAACGATGTTAACGCAAGCTCGCTCGCTGGTCGGTCAGGTTGCGGTGGAGCAATCAGTCGAGACTTCCTCAACTGATTTTGAAAAGACCGCTCTCGAAACGACGGAGACCAACTAATGTTTTATTCGCCATGGTATTTCCTGTTGCTGCTGGCGGTTCCGTTGGTTGCATGGTGGTTGTTTGCGCCTCGTCGTCGTAGTGCGATCCGCTTTAGCTCGGTCCAGCTTGCGAGTCAACTTTCACCTACATTGCGACAGCGGCTGATGTGGTTGCCGGGCGCATTGACTTTGGCCGCCGTGGTGGTGCTGGTGATCGCATTGGCTCGTCCTCGGGAAGGTCGCGAGCAAACGATCGTTGAAAACGAAGGAATCGCGATTGAGATGGTGGTGGATCGTAGCGGAAGCATGCAAGCAATGGACTTTCAGCTAGGTGACCAGCATGTCGATCGGTTGACCGCGATCAAAAAGGTCGCCGGCGACTTTGTTGCCGGGGGAGACGAGCTGGAGGGAAGATTAACTGATTTGGTCGGCTTGATTACTTTTGCCGGCTACGCGGATGGAGTGACCCCACCCACGCTGGATCATAAGTTTCTCGTTTCGCAACTAAATCACGCGCAAATCGTGACCAATCGCAGCGAAGATGGGACCGCGATCGGCGATGCGATCTCGCTAGCGGTCGAGAAGCTCAATGCACTGGATGCGCGGCAAAAAGAAAAAGTTCAAAGCAAGGTCATCATCTTGTTGACCGACGGAGAAAACAACGCCGGAGATCTAGAGCCTGTGCAAGCCGCCGAGCTGGCGCAAACGATGGGGATCAAGATTTACACGATCGGTGTTGGGACCAAAGGTCGAGCGCCAATGCCGGTTACGGATGTGTTTGGCCGTGAGAGCATGCAGTGGATGGATGTAAATATTGACGAAGAGACGTTAGGGAAGGTCGCGTCGATCACCGGCGGGAAATATTTTCGGGCGACCGATACAGACTCGCTCGCAAAAATTTACAGCGAGATCGATCAGTTAGAGAAATCGAAGGTAGAAGCCCAACACTATGTTGACTATCGCGAATTGGCGGTGCAGTCGTACGCTTTGGGATGGTTGACCCTGCCGCCGCTGTTATTGATTGCTTTTGGTCTGCTGTTGGCGCGATTTGTGCTAGAGCAAACGTGGTTGAGAGAGTTGACATAAACGCCGATCAAATCGCAATGCCGAACGCCCAAGAGCTGAGGCAGCGAGTGGAGAAAGTACAAGATGGACATTCAATTGGGCAACCCTGACAGTCTAGCGTTGATCGCATTGGTTGTAATTGGCTTGGCCGCCACCGCATGGGCGATTGCAGCAAGTCGCCGCGCTGCAACACAGTTTGCGATGGCGCCACTGCGGCGAAGGCTGATGCCTTTAGCAACTTCGTCACGTCGCTGGATCTCGGCCGGTTTGGTTTCGATCAGCTTGGTGATGATCGCGGTCGCGCTGCTCGATGTGCGGTGGGGCAAGACTTGGCGTGAGACGCCGCAAAAAGGGATTGAAGTGATGTTTGTCTTGGACGTTTCGCGCAGCATGCTGGCCGAAGATGTCACCCCCAATCGCTTGCAACGCGCAAAACAGCAGATCAAAGATATGCTGGGCGCCATGGCCGGCGATCGAGTCGGGCTGATCGTGTTTGCCGGCGATACGCGGCAGTCAGTCCCGCTGACCAGTCATTACGAGGATTTTAAACAAACGCTGGACGCGGTTGGTCCGCACACCGTGCGGAGCGGCGGCTCGCGATTAGGGGGGGCGATCGCCGCTGCGGCCAACGGGTTTATCGACACAACCAATGACCACAAAGCGATCGTCGTGTTTACCGATGGCGAAGACCAAGAGAGTAAGCCGGTCGAGGTCGCCCAAAAGTTGTTTGCCGAACAAGGGATTCGCGTCTTCACCGTTGGGCTAGGCGATTGGAATCAAGGAGCTCGGATTCCGGAGACCGAAGCAGGAGACGGCGGGTTTGTGCAATATCAGGGCCAGCAAGTCTGGTCGAAAATGAACGGTCAAGTGTTGGAGAAAATTGCTACCGAAACCAACGGCGCCTACATTCCTGCTGGAACTCGACAGGTCAACATGGCCGACGTCTATCACAATTATTTAGCCAACGTCGAACAGACCGAATTTGAGACAGCCAAGATCAACGCTTACATTCCACGCTATCAATGGTTCGCTGCGCCAGCTTTGGCACTGTTGTTGCTTGAAGTTTTTGTGTCTTCACGCAATAGCAAGTTAGCGCCCGGCGCCGCAACCAAAAGCAAGATTCGTACCAGCCGAAAAGCTGTCGCAACCAACCCACGCTCGGCGTCATCTGTCGTTTAATTTGTGAGAAACAGCCAATCATGAGATACCTCACCAAGCTATTGACCCTGTTGCTGTTTGCGACGCTTGCCCTCCCTTCGCTGGCTGCGACCAGCTCACTAGCGGCAGAGACCGATTCGGCCACGCGCATCAATGCGGCCAATGCGTTGTTGCGGGAGGGGAAGATTGAAGCGGCGATTGACGGCTATCAGCAAATTCAACCGACAAACGACGACCGCGAAACGTTGCAGTACAACCTGGGGGTGGCTCAATTTCGCGGCGGCGATCTCGCGGCGGCGAAACAAGCGTTCACTCAGGCCGCCGCTTCTAGCAGCCAAGGATTGGCTTCCAACAGCCGTTTCAACTTGGGCAATTGTTATTACAACGAGGGTTTGCAACAGGCCGAACAAGACAAAGACGCGGCGATCCAATCTCTGCAAGCGGCGATCTCGCATTATCGTGGAGCACTCCGCAGCAATCCTCAAAATACCGATGCCCGCGCCAATATCGAATTGGCCAACGAACTGATCCGTAAGTTGCAAGAAGACCAGCAGCAGGACCAGCAGCAGGACCAGCAGCAGGACCAGCAGCAGGACCAGCAGCAGGACCAGCAGCAGGACCAGCAGCAGGACCAGCAGCAGGACCAGCAGCAGGACCAGCAGCAGGACCAGCAGCAGGACCAGCAGCAGGACCAGCAGCAGGACCAGCAGCAGGACCAGCAGCAGGACCAGCAGCAGGACCAGCAGCAGGACCAGCAGCAGGATCAACAGCAGGATCAACAGCAGGATCAACAACAGGATCAACAACAGGATCAACAACAGGATCAACAACAGGATCAACAACAGGATCAACAACAGGATCAACAACAGGATCAACAACAGGATCAACAGCAGGATCAACAGCAGGACCAACAGCAGCAGGGGGATCAACAGCAAGAGCCGCAGGATTCTCCGTCGCAGTCGTCAGCGGGGGAACCGTCTGACGAGCAGAAGAAAAAGCCTGAGGATTCACCAGAGCAGGGGGATCCCCAAGAAGATTTAGGGAAGTCGATGGATCAGGAGCAACAAGCGGAACCAGAGTCATCGCCAGAGCAAGATAAGCCGCATGACAACCCTGCTAACCAACAATCACCGACACAATCCCCGCAGTCGGCCGCCGGCGAACCAACGGCGAAGGAAGAAAGCGGCGAGCCTGAAGCGGTTCCGACTGGTCAACTATCTGCCGCCAATGAGCAAGAGCAGGCGTCTGGCGAACCGCAAGCTGCGGTGATGGGGAACGCCCAGGAAGGTTTGATGTCTAAAGAGGAGGCGCTCAAGATGCTTCAAGCAGTTCGCGACCGGGACATGTTGCGTCGCATGCAACAACAGCAAGCAGAACGTGCTCGTCATGTTCCTGTCGATCGCGACTGGTAAAGAGCGTGCTCCATTTGACGCGTGGTGTGATTGATCAAGACAAAACAATACGATTTCGGCGTTGGGAGAAATAGAAATGTTCAACAAAAGAGCTTACCTTTCGGCATGGCTTGCCTTGACGGCGATCTGCTGCGGCGGGATGGCGGGCAGCGTCCAAGCAGGCGAGGTCGCGGCTCGGCTGTCGTCGCGCGAAGCTTATGTCGGCATGCCGCTGAACTTACAGCTTGCGATTTCGGATGCAAACGACTACCAGCAGCCGGCCTTGCCGCAGATCGATGGCTGCGATATTCGCTCTGCCGGCCCACCGGCGCAAAGCTCTCAGATCACGATCATCAACGGTCGCCGCAGCGAAAGCCGGAGCGTGGTGATGCGTTACTTAATCACTCCGCGCCGCGCGGGAAGCTTTGAACTTCCAGCGCTAACCATCAACGTGGATGGAAAAGAGAGGACGACTCAGCCGCAACGGTTTGTCGCAACCCAAAGCGTTACCGGCGATCTGTTATTTGTGGAGATCAGCGGCAGCAAAGAGAAAGTTTTTGTCGGCGAACCCTTGGAATTGACGCTGAAGATCTGGATCAAACCTTTTCAGGATGCAGAGCGAAACATCACATTGTCAGAAGGGGACATGTGGAACATGATCTCTGAGCAAACTGCTTGGGGTGGGTTCGTCGATCGCTTGCGAGAATTGGCCGAAAACAATCAACGTCCCGCCGGACAAGAAGTGCTACGTGATAACGGCCAGGGAGACGAACGCAGCTATTACCTCTATCAGATTACGGCGACCGTCTATCCCAAGCGGTCAGGCAAGATCGACGCTGACGACGTGCAAATCGTGGTCAATTATCCTACGGCGCTTGGCGCATCGCGGGCCTCGTTTGGCGGTCTCTTGGGAGGGAGTCCATTCGGGGGCAATTCGTTGATGTCGCGGATGATGGAGGACGATTTCTTTGCGTCTCCTTTTGGCGATCAGCTTGCGGTAACCTCGTCTCGTCCGATTGTCGGCGAGGTGAGCGTCGATGCGACTGAAGTGGCGCCTGTTCCCCAAGCAGGCCGACCGGCCGACTATCGCGGCGCGGTAGGGCATTATCAAATGATTACGCGAGCCACCCCGACGACTGTCGAAGCCGGCGATCCCATCACCTTGGACATCGGGATCATCGGCAGCGGGCCTATGGAACTAGTCCAGGCTCCGCCGCTGCATGCGTTGCCTGAGCTGACTACCAATTTTCACGTGGATGATCAATCACTGGCCGGCTTTGTGAAGGACGGAACCAAAGTTTTTTCAACCACGATTCGCCCGCGAAAAGCGGGGATTACTGCGATCCCCGCGATTCCTTTCAGCTTTTTTGATCCTGAAACGGAATCGTTTCAAACCGTCTCAAGTGAGCCGATCGCAATCACCGTCAGTCCGTCCGAAACTCTGGCCTTGGATGCGATTGTGGGAAACTCGCGTGGAGATCAATCGCACGATGCTGAATCGCAGCCAACGCCTGTTGCGGAGCTGCCTGACTTCACCAACAACCATGCGGAATCGATTCTCGTTTCGCAATCGGTACCTTCATCAATTGCTTGGTGGTGGTCGTTGGTGGTGCTTCCGCCCGGCGTTTGTTTGGCAATGCTGTTGATGTTCAATCGGCGCGAGATCATGGATCGGCTGCTTCGCTTTCAAGCTCCGCGGAAGCGCTGCGTGATGGCCCTGGAGTCCGCAACCTCGCGCGCAGCGATCGTGGATGCGTTGACCCTGTATGTCGCTCGAGCTACGCGTACACCGTGCAAGACACCCAGCGCCGCGCTAGGACAGCTTCGCCTAAGCGGAATGTATGAACTGGCCCATGAAATGGACTCTATGATGCAAGAGCTTCAATCTCGATTCGCCGCGGAGGATGCTTCAGGCGTTTCATCAGACGATCGACAAGCGGCGATCCGCTTGGTTGAAAAGCTGGATGCGGCTTTTCGATCGGTGAAAAACAGAGTGATTCGCCGCTCCCAGTCGTTGCCGCAAACCGCCTCTACCGGCGGGCTACGACGTACGCTAACGCTGATTATCGCGACAATGATACTCGCTGTCTCGGCAAGCTTTGGTTGGGCTGCCGATCAAGCTTCGAATACCGCAACAGACATCGCGCCGGTAAAGTTGAACATGCAACAACAAGCAGCTCTCTTGGCCGAAGCCAGCGCCGACTATACGCGAGCCACCGAACTGGCCGCGACTGATGCTGCCGCTGCAAAGCAGTTTTTTGAGACAGCGGCCGGCCGATACCAACTGCTGGTCGATGCAGGCGTTCAACACAGTCAACTCTTTTTGAACTTAGGTAACGCTTGCATGCAAAGCGGCGAACTAGGGCGAGCGATTGCAAACTACGAGCATGCACGAGAGCTTGATCCTACCAACCGACAGGTGCTAGCGAATTTGCGGTTCGCCAATCACAAAGTGAAAGGGATCGCCGACCATCAAGATTCGGCACGCCTTAGCGAAGGACCGATCTCGGTTGCTTGGATTTTGCATCATCTGCGGTCGGCCAATGATTGGGTGATTCAGGTCATTGGTTTGCCAGTGGTGATTGGCGCGATCCTTGCGGCCTCGCTGACCTTTTGGGGGCTGTGGATCGTTCGCGTGGCCGGATTTCGCTTTCATGTTTGGCGGTTTGCTGCGGCGCCGTTGATGCTGCTGCTGGTTTCGCTAAGCAGTTACGGTTTAGCGGCTACCGCTCCTAGCAACAGCGGCGACGCGGTGATTATTGTTGATCGGTTGACGCTGCATGCAGGGGACGGAACTCAATTTGAAGAAGTGACGGCTCTCGACCAGGCGCAAGGGCAACGCGTGGTGGCGCTGGCCCAACGCGGCCATTGGATACAAGTTCGAACCGCGCAAGGTCAGACCGGGTGGACAGCCATGAAAGCGGTCGAACCTATCCGTTCCCTGCCAACCGGTCTGTGAGCTCGATTCGAGTATATGGTATAACATGACGCGCAGCGCCGTCGGCGGATGGTGAGCAGCAGAAGTCCATCCACATGCGCACAGGCATTCTCCCATGCGATTAGCCGCCAAGCTGATCCTGATTTTTCTCTTTGCCGTGGCCGTGCTTACGGCGGCGAACACTTATATCGCGATTCACGTTCAAAATGCATCCTTTGAACGTGAGCAAACCGAGTACGCACAGCGCGTCGGAAAGTCGATCGAAAGCGAGCTTTTGTTGACGTGGGACCAGCAAGGCGATGCTGGCGTCGACGCTTTTTTGTTGGGCGAGCACTCCTCGAATCAGCTGGTCCAGATCCGATTTATTTCACTGGAAACCACCGCGCCCAAAGAAAAGCAGTCGGATACTGCACCCGATTCGTTGTCTCAGGCCCCGCATGGCCAGATAGTTTCGGTCATGGTCAATGGGAAAGGGGGCGCAGCTTGGCTGCGCACCTACTATCCTGTGATCGGCAGCGATCAACGTCGCGCGGCATTAGAATTTTCGCGGCCAGCCGTCGAACTTCAGCAGCAAAATCGTTCGGCTATCTATCGCGCTTTGGCGATGATCGGCGTGCTATCCGTTGTCGGCGTCGCTCTGGTGATGTATGCCGGCGTGACGCTGGTTGGCAAGCCGCTTGACCAGCTGATTGAAAAGACGCAGCGCATCGCGGCCGGCGATTTTTCAGATCCGCTCGCGTTCCGTGGACGGGGAGAATTGAGCCTGTTGGCGCAGGCGCTGAACGAAATGTGTGAGCAACTCACGCAACATCAGGAAACAATTCGGCAGGAATCAGCTACCCGAATCGCCACCTTAGAACAATTGCGACATGCGGACCGGCTAAAGACAGTTGGACGCTTAGCCGCAGGAATCGCACACGAAATGGGAACTCCGCTTAATGTGGTCGCCGGACGAGCCGGCTTGATCGCGACTGGCAAACTTTCTGAATCCGAGACGCGACAAAGCGCCGAAACGATTAAAGCGGAAGCCAACCGGATTACTTTGATCGTGCGCCAGTTGCTTGACTTCGCGCGGCAAAGTCGCCCGCAACGTGCCGACGAGAATGTCAGTCTGCTGGCCGAAAGAACCATTGCCTTGCTGCAACCGTTGGCCGAGAAAAAAGGGGTGACCATAACGGCCAACCATGCCGAACGGATCGTGGCGTCGATTGATCAAGCGCAGATCCAGCAGGTGTTCACCAATATCATGATGAACGCGATTCAAGCGACTCCTGAGGGGGGACAAATCGCGTTGTCGGTTTGTCGCCAATCGGAGCGCCCCCCAGGTGACGCTTCTGCGGCCGCAGCGGAGTATGTTCGTATCGACGTCCAAGACTCTGGCTGTGGCATTGACGAACAGACGCGAGAGCAATTGTTCGAGCCATTTTTTACTACCAAGGATGTGGGAGAAGGAACTGGTCTGGGACTGTCGATCGCTTTCGGGATTGTGCAGGAACATGAAGGCTGGATCAATGTCGCCAGCCTACCCGGCGAAGGAGCGTGCTTTTCTATCTACTTACCGATTCAACCTGCGGCGGCGGAAACAACCCATGCACGGTAATATTCTGATCGTGGACGACCAGCAGAGCATGTGCGAGTTGATTCAGACCGATTTGAAACTACGGTCCTTCGATTCCAGCTGGTTTACCTCGGCCGAAGCGGCTTTTCACGCTTTGAAACAAACTGATTTTGACGCGGTGCTGACTGATATTCGCATGCCGGGTGCATCGGGGATTGAGCTTTGCGAGCAGATTGTCGCGAATCGCCCTGACGTACCGGTGATTGTCATGACCGCGTTTGGCAGTCTAGAAACAGCCGTCGCCGCGATTCGTGCTGGCGCGTTTGACTTTGTCACCAAACCGATTGAAATGGATCTGTTGGCGATTTCTTTAGAGCGCGCAGTTAAACATCGGCGATTGCAGCAGCAGGTTAAACTGTTGGGCGACGCCGTCGATCACTCACGTAATTTTGGCGAGATCATCGGCGAAAGCCCGCCGATGCAGCGTTTGTTTGATCAGATATCACGCGTGGGCGAATCGTCGTCATCCGTCTTGATCACCGGTGAAAGTGGAACCGGCAAAGAGCTTGTCGCGCGCTTGCTGCATCGGCAAAGTCGGCGAGCCAATGGACCGTTTGTAGCGGTCAACTGCGCCGCGCTGCCTGAAACGCTGCTTGAGAGTGAACTGTTTGGCCACGCCAAAGGCGCGTTTACTGACGCTCGAACCGAACGCAAAGGATTGTTTCTGCAAGCCGAGGGGGGGACGTTATTGCTGGATGAGATTGGCGAGATGCCGATTGTAATGCAGGTAAAACTATTGCGAGCGCTGGAAGAGAACAAGCTGCGTCCTGTGGGTGGTGACAAGGAAATTGAATTCGACGTTCGCCTGTTAGCTGCGACAAACCGAGACCTTGAAGTAGCGGTTGAGGAGCAAAAATTTCGGGACGATCTGTTTTATCGAATTAATGTTATTCAGCTTGAGTTGCCGCCGCTGCGATCTCGCGGCAATGATATTCTGCTGTTGGCTCACCATTTTGTGACAACCCACTCCAAGCGTGCGGGAAAATCGGTCACAAGTATTTCAGAGCAAGCAAGTGAGAGACTGCTCGCGTATTCCTGGCCAGGAAACGTACGTGAACTGCGGAATGTTATTGAACGCGCCGTCGCACTGACGCGCTACGAGAAGCTGGCCGTAGAAGACTTGCCCGAAAAAATACGCGACTATCGCAGTTCGCAAGTTTTCATCGGCGGTGAAGACCCCGCCGAACTAGCGCCGATGGACGAAGTCGAGCGCCGCTATATTTTGCACGTACTCAACGCAGTCGGCGCCAACAAAACTACCGCCGCAAGAATTCTGGGCTTTGATCGCAAAACGCTTTATCGAAAGCTCAAGCAATACGGCGTCGAGGATCTCGCCTAGCAGCCTATGGATTATTTCCACAGGCTACTGCGTCACATGGATGAGACGCCATAATCGCGAAGTTAGTCGATATTTTGCGAGCCGCCAAGAGCTCCGCTTTGAAGCTGGCGAGGTTGAAGAGCGCCACGATGGCGTTTTTCAACAGGTTACTAGGACGAGAAGCCTGGCGATTTTCGTTTCTTTAGGCGCCCAATGCTAAACGCCGAAATGACCCCCTCACTTGCAAAGAAACGTATTCCCAATAGAATCGAGACTTATGGAGTGAGACGCGGTATCAATTAGCTTTGCGGCACTGAGCGCCGCCCTCGCCTAAATGACGTTTCTCCGCTGGCCTTTACGGCTTTGGTGTTATGCCGAGAGATGACTAATCGCTCTCACCAAGCCCAAAGTGGGACAGTTCTGACTTGATACGATCCCGCCGCTCAAACGCCAACTTGAAAAAATAGATTTAGCTTTAGTCCAAAGGTCATTTCTCCCCGTGAAAAACCCTATTGTCCAAGAACGACGTGGTTTTACGCTCGTTGAGTTACTTGTTGTCATTGCGATCATCGGTGTCTTGATCGCCTTGTTGTTGCCGGCTGTGCAGCAAGCGCGAGAAGCGGCGCGGAGAATGCAGTGCACTAATCAACTCAAGCAATTGGGATTAGCGATCCACAACTACCACGACACGCACCGTTCGCTGCCGTTTCCGGATATGGGAATCACCTACAACGCAGGGAAATGGGTCAGCAGTTGGGGAATCGCACTCTTGCCGCAACTGGAGCAAACCGCCGCCTACAACTTGTTCAATCCTAGTGCAACGAACGGAGTTTCGGATCAGGCTAACCAGGCGGTGATTGGCGCGCAGTTGACGATGTTCAACTGCCCTTCGACTCCGCGGGGAAGCGGCCAGATTCAAGGGATCATTGAGGATCAGGCGACCACGACTTTAAACAATACCATGGTCGCGGGTACCAGTGACTATTTCATTGCCCGTAGCTTTCGCGACGACACCATCACTCCCAGAGAAATCACAGGCGCCTTGTTTGACGGTAGCTACAAAACGACGGTTGGACTCAACGCAATCACCGACGGATTGTCGAATACGATGTTCTTTTTCGAGCGGGCCAATTTTCCCAGTGTCGTCAAAGCGAACGGCTCACCCAAAGACGCGAGTGAGTACAGCTATCCGCAAGTGGTCGATACGCACTTTCAGGGTTGGTGGGCGTCAACCCAACATGACCGAATTCGCAGTTGGAACTTTGACGGCACGATCTACTACGGTCCATGCGTCATCAACTGCACCAACGACTGGGGAGGCGCCTATGCGTTTCACTCTGGCGGTATGAACGCTTCGGCTGGAGACGGTTCAGTTCGCTTCGTGAGTGAGACGGTCGACAAGTTGATATTTCGCGCCTTTATTGGACGCAACGAAGGGGAAGTGCTAGGCGAGTTCTAGTCTGCCAATCCAAGCTCGCATTCTGTTTAAAAAGAATTAATAATCAATGAACGTCCCTCGAGTCGCTCTTTGGGCAATTCTCGGTCTTGTTTCTTTGTGCGGTTGCAATAGTCGTCCCGCATACGAGACGATTCCAACATATCCCACCTCGGGAACGATCACGGTCAATGGTGTTCCAGCCAAAGGGGCGATTGTCAGGCTCTATCCCAAAGCGAAGCAGTCAGGCGTCAATTCGCCGCTTGCTCCGAGTGGACGCGCTGATGCGGATGGGGTGTTTCAACTGACAACCTATTCGGGTCCGGATGGCGCTCCTCCGGGAGAATACGCAGTATCCATCGAATGGCCAGATCCTGCTTGGCGACCGCCGGGTGGCGGGATGGCGCCTCCGCCGCCGGATCGGTTGGAGGGACGATTTTCAGATCCGCAACGGTCGAAGATTAACGTCACGATCAAGGCCGGGGATAACAAGATTGAGCCGATAGTCCTAGAAAAGGTCACTATTTTGAAAGGATCGTCGCTGCAGTGAGCGACGATCGTCGTTGTGTCGGACGCAAATCAGTGGGGACGAAATTACGGCTACGCAAAACCTGGTTGAAGATTCATCGTTGGATTGGTTTGACGCTAGGACTGTTGTTTGTCGTGACCAGTCTCACCGGCAGCTTCCTGGCGTTTCATCACGAAATCGACCGCTGGCTTCATCCAGAAATCTTTTCGGCGGTTAGCGATGGAGATCCGATTCGATTATCCGCTGCGATCGCAATAGCAGAACGAGAGACCGCTCAGCCAGCGCGGTTTGTCGATTGGCCAAGCGAGGAGAGTGGGGTCTGGACCGTTTGGTTTCAATCCGGACCGAAGGACGTTCCCGTCTTTACGCATGTCTACGTCAATACGCACCTGCCGCAAGTAGCAGGAAAACGGATCCGAGGAGAATATCTGGCGTCGTGGATCTACCTGCTGCATATGCAGTTGCTCTCTGGAGCAACGGGAGCAACGCTGGTCGGTCTCAGCGGAATTGCATTGATGCTTTCGATTGTTTCCGGGATCTGTCTTTGGTGGCCGCTGTGGAAGCATAGTTGGCGAGCTGCTTTCGCATTACGCGATAAGAGTCGTTTCAACTACGACGTCCATAAGTTGGTCGGAATTGTCGCAGCGCCGCTGCTATTTGTCGTCGCGTTTACCGGCGTTTACTTGGTCTTTCCTCAATGGATCAAACCTTCAGTTACGTGGATTTCATCCGAGACGAAATTTCCAACAGAAGACTTGCGCTCGAAAGCGAAAAGTGATGCCGTAAAGATTGATACCGACCAAGCGGTAGCCGCTGCTGAGAGCGTTTTTGCGGATGATCAAACCAAGCGGATATATTTGCCGTTGAAAGAAGATGATCCCTACGTACTGCGCGTACGTCGCCAGGGAGAAGTACGGCAAAGTTCTGGCAATAGCCGAATCTGGATTGATCAATTCGATGGCAAAATTCTCGCCGTGCGCGACTGGAACGATAGCAGCGCCGCCGATATTCTCTTCGCTTGGCAATTTCCCCTGCACAATGGGGAAGCGTTTGGCATCGCCGGACGCTGGGTTATTTTTTTTCTTGGTTTGACGCCTGCCATCCTTTATGTCACTGGTGTTTTGCTCTGGTGGAAACGGCGGAGCGCCAAATTGCGGAAAAGCCATTCCCGGTCTTCGGTCGCGAGGACAAAGAAAAACTCTGCCGTGGAAAGAGTCTAATGCGACATAATCACAAGGTTCTCGTGATGGCGACGATCAGCGCCGTCCTCTTCGCGGGGTGTTCTAATTCGCCGGCGCCTTTGCCTGCGCCAGCAACTAGCGAAATGATCACGATTGTTGATCTCGCGGGGCGGACCGTCGCTTTGAAGCGTCCGATCAAACGCATCGTGCTCATGCGTAGTCTCTGCATGTATGAATTGGCGACGGTGCTAGGCGATGAATTAGAAGAAAAGTTGATCGGCTGGGATTCTTCGCTGAAGACCGGAGATCAAGACGCCTATGAGAAGTTTGTGCAGCGATTTCCTAAGCTGAAAGAAGCGACGGTCCTGGGAGATGTGCTGCGCGATACGGTTAGTGCAGAAGCAGTGTTAGCTTTGAATCCAGATCTAGTGATCATGAGCACGTACATGCGCGATCGGAATTCAAAAGGACTAGAGCGACTTGAGAACGCCGGCGTTCCCTTGCTTTATCTGGAATTTTCGGATCCTTTGCGTGACCCGCAGCGGAGCATACGGCTGTTGGGAGAAGCGCTTGACAAGCGGGAGCGAGCCAACGCAGCCGCGGATTGGATTGACCAACAGATATTCGGGGTAACCAATAAGCTCGAAAAGCTGGACTCGCCTTTGCCGACGATTTACCTGGAAGCCGGCACGCTAGGAGCGAGCCAATACGGAAATACGTTTGGCAGCGATGACCAGGGGAAGCTCGCCAACTGGGGAAGCGTGCTCAATCAGATTCGCTGCCGCAATATCGCTTCCGATTCGGTCTCTGGCATGTACGGAATGGGAGTGATTAACCCGGAACTTTTGCTGACGGAAGATCCGCAGGTCATCGTCATCACTGGGGCGCACTGGACAGCATTTCCAGACAGTCTGCGGCTTGGCTATTTCGCCGATCGGATGAATGCGAAGCAACGCCTGCGAGAGTTCGCCAATCGACCCGGTTGGTCAAGCATTCAAGCGGTAAAAACCGGCCGCGTTCACGCAATCCATACACGTTTTGGGAGTCACATTACTGCATTTGCCGCTGTGCAACAATTGGCGCAATGGCTTTATCCGAAGGAATTTGAACAGCTTGACCCCGAAGCGCGATTGCACGAGTATCATGAACGCTTCATGCCGATCGAGTTTAGTGGAGTCTGGATGACAAGTATCTACGATGAGTGACTCATTGCCGCAAGCCGCAAGCGGTGGATATAAACGTCTGGGGAGACGTCGGCTACTGATTGTCGCTTTGTCGATGACGCTGATTGTCATCGCTTTTGTCGGTGATATTTTGACAGGCCCGGCAGCATTGCCAATCTCAGAGGTTATAGCGACGATAGGTAATCCAAGTTCGGCGAGCGATTCGTTACGAACAATCGTTTGGACTTTTCGCTTGCCCACGGCTCTGATGGCGCTGTTGGTGGGAGCATCTTTGGGGGTGGCCGGCGCCGAGATGCAGACAATTTTGAATAATCCGCTGGCTAGTCCCTTTACGCTTGGCATTTCGGCCGCGGCCAGCTTTGGAGCGGCGCTAGCGCTGGTAGTTGGCGGAGGAACCTTTGCATACGCCTCCACGCTCCTGGTGCCGGGATTTGCTTTTGCCAGCGCTCTCTTTGGCGCGGCGTTGATTTATGGAGTCGGGCGAATCAGAGGAGGTTCGACAGAAACGCTAATCGTTGGCGGCGTAGCGCTCCACTTCATCTTCAGTTCAGGAGTCGCCTTTTTGCAATACGTCGCCTCGGATGACACATTGCAAGCGATTGTCTTTTGGATCTTTGGCAGCCTGCAAGGGGCGACTTGGGGTAAGGTTGCAATGCTTGGCATCGTATTGACTACGGCTATGCTGTGGCTGGCTACGCATGCTTGGCGTCTAACCGCGATGCGACTGGGAGATAATCACGCTCGCAGCTTGGGAGTTGATGTCGAGCAACTACGAATGTTGACGTTGGGATGGATCTCCGTTTTGACCGCGACCGCCGTCTGCTTTACAGGGGCAATTGGTTTTGTGGGGCTCGTCGCTCCTCATCTGGCACGTGCGTCAGTTGGCGAAGACCAGCGATTTTTTATGCCGCTGGCGGCTATCTATGGAGCACTGCTCGTCTCCACAGCGGCAGTCATTTGCAAGCTGGCTATCCCTGGTGCAATTTTTCCGATCGGAATCGCGACTGCGGCGCTCGGCGCCCCGTTTTTCGCGGCACTTGCCCTGCTCAAAAGGAGAGCCTACTGGTGATCCTTTCTGCGAATCAGCTTTCGTTCCGTTATGATGCGGTGCCGATACTGACCGATGTCGATGTTCAAATCGGCCCCGGCGTCACCGCGATCATTGGTCCTAATGCTGCGGGAAAATCAACACTGCTAAAGTGTCTTGGCGGATTCCTGCGACCAACAGGCGAAATCAGTCTCGACGGGAAGAATTTGCGCCAGCTTTCGGTTCGCGAGATTACGGCGTCCATCAGCTATCTGCCTCAGGATTTCACCTCCCAGGGCGTTCTCACCGTGTTTGAGGCGGTCCTACTAGGACGCATTCATCAACTTGGCTGGCGCGTCACCGAAGAAGTGACCGACCTGGTGGAACGTCTGCTGGAGGAATTAAAACTTAGCCCGATCGCGAATCGCTATGTCAACGAATTGAGCGGAGGGCAAATGCAGATGGTTTCGATCGCACAAGCGGTGGTTCGTGAACCTACGGTGCTGCTGATGGACGAGCCGACCTCGAACCTTGATCTTCGTCGGCAGTTTGACGTCTGTGGTTTTATCCGCCGCCTGACCGATACGCGTGGGCTAAGCACCGCCATCGCGCTGCATGATTTGAACATTGCGGCGCGGTTTGCCGATACTATTTATGTGCTGCAAAATGGGAAGATCCGTTGTCAGGGGGCTCCAGCGGCGGTACTCACCGAATCGATGATCGCCGAGGTATACCAAGTCGAATCCCGTGTGACCTGGGACTCTGGGGGGCGTCCGCTGATTGCTGTCTTGGGGCCTTCGCCCTATTCTTACACGGGAGAGGCTTAGCGTACTCTGACGTCCAAAAAAACTGCGAAACGAATTCTCTCGGACGACCTTCCTATTATTGCTCGATTTTATCTTTATTCGGTCTTTAAGAATCTACGGTTCTCCGATCCGTTTTTGATCCTCTATTTCTTGGACCTGCAGCTTTCCTATACAGAGATTGGCCTTCTCATGGGATGGCAGCACCTCATCACCGTGATGCTAGAGTTTCCCTCAGGCATTCTCGCGGATTCGTGGGGGCGACGCCGCGCGACGGCGCTCTGTTTCGTCTTCTATAGTCTTTCCTTTGTGGGATTGGGGATGACTCCTTTCCCTGGCGCGATTCCGCTTTTCGCATGGCTTGCCGGGTGTCTGACCTGCTTCGCTTTGGGAGAAGCGATGCGTACCGGCAGTCACAAGGCGATAATGCTTGACTACCTTGACTCGACCGATCAGGCCGAGTTGGCGACCCAATTGATTGGCCGAACGCGAGCCGTCTCCAAATACTCGTCGGGCGCAGCAGCGATATGCGGGGGCATACTGCTAACGTTTACCCGAGACTATGCGTGGCTTTTCTATCTGTCAGCGGTGTCAGCGGTTTGCGGCTTTTTTCTGCTGTTGACCTACCCTCGCCAGTTGGAAGGCGAGGCTTATCGAGCGAGACGTACGAAATCGAAGGAAAGCCCGCCGCAGGACGCAGGAGGTCTTTGGGCGATGTGGCGGCAGCCAGGCTTTTCCGCCATTTTGGTTCAATCGATTCTGTTTGAAAGCCAAACCAAGATTACGCTTAAATATTTCACGCAACCGTTTCTAAAAGTTGGTTTGAATTTGTTCGGCGTTTCGATTATCGCTCCTCTAGGCGTTTCAGGAATCGCCGCATCGGGAGCACTTTGGGTTGGGTGCATAGAGTTTGCCCGTGACGGACTTGGTGGCGTGGGAGCACGGCTCAGCTCGGCTTACGAACGCTGGTCCGGAAATCGCGTGTTCGCATTGAATCAAATTTTCGCTTGTGGTTTTGTCGCGGTTGCTTGCTTGGCGCTGTGCAATTGGAATTTGCAGTGGGGACTGTTTCCAGGGCTCATGCTCTTGTTCGGTTTGACAATCCTGCAAAACATGCGACGTCCTATTTTTGTCAGCGCTCTCAATACGAAGATGGCGAAGCCGCTACGTGCGTCGGTCCTGTCGCTGGAAAGCTTTATCCGAGCCGCCACCGTGGCGGCGCTGCTCCCCCTGATTGGAATCGCCGCCGACACATTCGGGCTGGTCGCCGTCTGGGCGATTTGTTCCGCGATTTTCTCACTCGGGTTTTTTGTAAAATTAGACGCCGAGCTTTTTTCGACGCCGACCGAGGAGACGACCGGCCAGGCTCCACCGCTTCGATAGGTAACAACGCTCTTATGAAAAATGCTGACGAATTGAAACAGATCTTCCGCGAAGGCTGGCGTAACGCCGACGTTGTCGCTCATCGAGTCGAGCGGTTCATTGAGGGTGAGTTTGGCTACGAAGCCTCGCGAGCGGCCTGGAGCCAAGCGCTACGACAAGGGACGCTTCATTGCGACGTCCGTAAAGCCCTGGATTTGGGTACCGGGCCAGGCACAATTGCTCAAATGTGGGCCGAATTTGGCTACGAAACAACTGGAGTCGATTTCTCGTCGACAATGCTCGAAGCCGCTCGGCAAGTCACAACAGGCCGCGGCCTATCGATCGAATGGATCGAGGCGGATGCAGAGCATCCACCTTTTGAGCCAGAATCGTTTGACCTGATTTCGAGTCGCGCGCTGCTCTTTACGTTGCCGCATCCCGGCTATGCCGTCGCTTGTTGGACGAGGCTCCTACGCCCCGGCGGCGTGCTTATCCTGATCGGTGAGAACAGTCCAACCGATCCAGAGAAAATCAAGCGAGGCCATCGTCCCGCTCCCAACTGGTCGCCGGACGACGAATATCGGGATGCCCTGATGCAAATGCCTTTACGCGAGCATACCAATGCAGTCGTCCGTGTCCTGATGGAAGCAGTAGGACTTCAAGAGATCTGCAATATTCCGATGCAAGACGTAATCGCCGCACGTGCGGCACATGACGCACTCGATCCACCCTACGGAGTATTGCAAGGCACGCCGTATATAGTGGTTGGGCGCAAGCTGTAGTTGTGCGGTAGTTTTGCCGATCTCGACAAAGATTGCCTAGGGAGCAATGCGGTGATAATCACCTGCAAGTCTTGCTGAATGAAAGTAGTGTTTCAACAAGCTTCAATCGAGCAATAGTTAGATGAGTCCAGCGAAACGGACCGATCGTACTCTAGCATAGCGAAAGCTTCGACAAGGTCGCAAAAAGCGTGCTATATTCTCTCACCGGTTTGTTCTCCCTGATTTAGCTTGGAGCCTGAAAATGACTTCTTCCCTGAATGCTTGTCTGATGATTGGCCTTTTGTGCTTTGTGCCCGGTTTTGCGCTCTGCGCCGATTCTGAGCATGAAGAGATGCACAAAGAGCATCAGAAAGATGTCGAAGATCATCAAGAGTGGATGAATCAGATCGGCAAAATGCGGGTTCAGCACAAGCAGGCGCTCGCCGCGCTGGCGACGCTTGAAGCCGAAATCTTGAGCCATGACGCCATTCTCGAAGAGATGGCGGAAGAAATTCGCGTCCATGCTGAGCATATCGCCGAGCACGAAAAAGAAATTGATTCGCACGACGACCAATCCCACGACAAGCTTGAAAAGATGCACGAAGAGGTGCAAGCCGAACATGCCGCCGTTGCCAAGAAACTGGCTGGCATGGAGAAAGATCATAATGACTTGATTGATGGGTTGCTGAAATTCGTGAAGAATCATTTGGGCAAGTTCCATCACGCGCATGGCGACGAAAAATAGAGGATCATGAAGATCGCAATCGTCACCCGATCACATCCAAGATACGATAACGCCCGGCCGCATGCCGGGTGTTATCGTTTCGAATGTCGTCAGAATGCCTGTCGAGTCGTAAGCCAAGTCACTCAATGGCCATCCGTGGCCATCGCTGGTGTTTTAGGTTCCGTCCTACTTGAGTGACGCTAGTCTTGTTCGCTCACTTCAACCTCCTCGATCGCGGGCAGAGGATCGGTGAAGTTCGCCCATAGGCACGGTCCCTGCACCCATTCCCAGTCGGTCAGCAGGCATTGATCCAACTTTTCGCGAATCGTTGACTCGTCCATGTCGATTCCGATAAAGACCAGCTCTTGGCGACGATCGCCGTACTCCCCTTCATAGTGCGACTGCACTTCCCGTAATAGCTCTTCATCGTCGGGCAGCAAATCGGCTGGAGCGCCGGCCCACCAATATCCGACAGGCTCTATCAACATCGAGACGCCTGCCTGAGACCACTGGTAGGCAATGTCGTTTTTTGTCGCAATCCAGGCGAAGCCCTTACTGCGCATCACTCCGTTGAGTATGCCATTATCCAGGTCCAGCGCGGCCCAGATTCGTTCGGGATGAAAAGGGCGACGTGCCCGATAGACGAAACTGCTGATACCGTATTCTTCGGTCTCCGGGGCTTCACTGCCTCTTTCGGTTGCTAACCATTCTGGATTGTTTGAGGAATCGGCTAGCTGGTAGAGCTTAGTCCCGAGCACCTGATCCAAGTCGATCTGGCCATGGGAAGCTAAAACAATGCGGGCCGTCGGATTCAAACGACGAATTAACCCCTGGATCAGTTCCAAGCGATCGGCTTCGGCCAGGTCGAGCTTATTGATCACAATCACATTCGCAAATTCAATTTGATCGACCAGCAAATCGACGACGTTTCGCTTGTCTTCCTCGCTTAAGGCGACGCGTCTATCCATTAGGTCATCCCACGACGTATAGTCGGCCAAGAAATTGACCGCATCGACTACCGTCACCAGCGTGTCAAGCTCGGCGACATCAGAAAGCCGTTCGCCAGATTCATCCTCAAAGGTAAAAGTTTCCGCCACAGGCAGCGGTTCGCTAATTCCGGTGCTCTCAATCAGCAAGTAATCGAAGCGGCCTTCCTGCGCCAGCCTGCGCACTTCCAGCAACAAATCTTCTCGCAATGTGCAGCAAATGCAGCCATTGGACATTTCGACCAGTTTTTCATCTGTTCTACTTAACTCAGCGTCACCTTGACGGACGATCGCCGCGTCAACGTTTACCTCGCTCATGTCATTCACAATCACAGCAACCTTGAGTCCCTGACGATTTCGCAGGACATGATTTAAGAGGGTCGTTTTGCCTGCCCCGAGAAATCCCGATAAGACAGTCACCGGCAATTTTCGAGGTGAAATAGGAGCGATCATAAAGCGACTTCCTGAAAGTTTGAAGCTTGTGAATGTGATTCGCGCTAATGCGACAAATCAGTGAGAGTAGCTACGGAACGACAATCTGCGACCGGCTTAACGTTGCTGGATGGGTACGTCGGCAATCATCAGTTCCGGCGTTGCGTTCTGTTGTTGGGCCCAGGGCATGACGGGGAGGCTTTTTCGTTGTTGGTTCTGTCGAGAGAACTCTCGACGCAAATTCATCTGAAAAATATCAGCGTGCTGCGGATAACTTTGAACCAGCGCTGCATGGACCTGAATCGCGCGTCTTTGTATTTCAGCCTTGCCTTGGGGCGCTAACGCCATGATTGGAATACCCTGCAATGCAAGCCGCTCTCGCCACATCGCAATCCCAGACGAATCGTATGCAGGATCAAATAAAATTGCGCCGCAGTGGAGTAAGTCATTGGCCGGTGAGATTGCCACGTCGTCCGATCTGTCTGGCGCGATTTTTTTGCAAGATTCACGGTCAAGTATGCGGACTGTAACCGCATGGTTCGCGATTCGCTTGGTAAGTTCGAGCAAATGTGGGTCGCATGCTGCGACCCATTCGCCTTTGGTCTTCTGCGGGAAAAGAACCAACGGAATAAGCAAGAGCCAAGCGAGTAGGTATCTTTGTAACATCACAGGGTCTCTTTGAACTTCGACGACCAAGTGGCAAAGGGTGTGCATCTGCAAAGTGTATGCAAGAAGGTGGTTTGAAAAAAGGGTGGCTCCCACATTTTTCCAAAACCAGATGGTGGTATTTGGGATACTGGTCCGCTAGAAGGGGATCGTTTCTTGGTCTGTGCCAACAATTTGCGCCCCCTATATTCACAATTGTGATGCGAAACGCAATTCTTTTGCAAAAAAAGAGCCGTAGTCGATTGACCTGAGAGGACTGCTGGTCAAAATAGATGCGTTGACTGTTTTTTCGCCAATAATTGTCTATGTCCTCGCGAATTCGCCAAATCGCCGCGATTGTTCAGCTTTTCACTCTGCTCTTGGTAGGGGGAATTGCCGAAGGACTGCATGCACTACCGGGACTGGGGCACGACGGGCATAGTTGCAGGCATTCGCAGGTAACGTTGCACCCTCATCAGAAGCACCGCAGCGGAGAATGCTGCAAGTCTCACTTGCTTCACTCGAGCCATCTTGTCGTAGATTCAGAAATTTACTCCCTGCATGAATGCGCTATCTGTGAGATTCTCGCCGCTTGGCATGAAGTGGATCTGGGGACGAAGCCCGAAGTGACGGTAACGGCCGAAACATCGGACTGCGAGCCAAATGACGCACCGTGGTTTCGTGGTTGGTCGTCTGCTGGAGTAAGATCGCGCGGGCCTCCAACGCAGGGATAGGCTTAAATTCTTTGCGTCGTCACGAGTTGATCGTGATTCTAAACCTCTCAAAGTCTGCAATCGCCCGCAGCGCAGCGTTTGTATCGATGGTGATCGATACGGCGTGCGCTGACCTTGCGCTGAACGTCGAGTATGAATCCAAATTCAGTCAACTGGCTCAATAACCTGCTTACCCGCGACTACACGCCGGGGGCCAATCGCTATGTCTACTGGCTCAAGACGCCGATTGGCGTTTTGATTTGCGCGATGTTTTGCTCGCTGATCATTGGTTGGTTTGTTACTCCTCAGGGGTATGCCATTGTTGGTGCGATCGCTGGAGTATTAGCGATCGGCGTCGCTTGGCCTTGGGCAGGGCTGCGAGGAATCTCTTGCCAGATCAGTTTTCCTCAGTCACGTTGTGAAGAGAGAACCAGCATCGACGTTGCCGTTGTGATTACTAATCGCTGGCCGTTTCCTGTTTGGGGACTATCGATTGAACGCGGGTTCTTTGCGAAGGCAGAGCAGGGGAGTCCAACCGTTGTCTCGCTATCGCGGATTGCTGGATGGTCGACTTGTCGATTTACATTTCCTTTTCAGTCCGAACTTCGCGGCGTTTATCCAGAGATCTTGCCGCAGATTACCACCGAGTTTCCCTTCGGCTTGTGGAAAGCGGTTCGGCCATGCGGCGTCGAGCGCAAATTAACTGTCTGGCCACAGATTTTTCCGCTCTCGGCATTGCCGTTACCGCCGCAGACCACACGCGATATTTTCTGTGCAAGTGACTACCGAGCCGGAAATGATGGAGAGCGAATCGGCGCTCGGCCATACCGACAAGGCGATTCTCTCCGAAATGTCCATTGGGCGCAAACCGCGCGTTGTGATCGATTAATTGTTTGCGAACGACAGGGAGCGGCGCAAGCCGATGCGTGTATTGTGATCGATTGCTCCCCAAGTAGTCATCGCGGCGAAGGGCCCGATGCGACAATTCACTGGGCGTTGCGAATCGGCGGCAGCGTCGCCAATTCGCTGTTCCAGCAAAACGTAAGAGTCTCCCTAGAAATGGCTGGCGAAATCTTTGTGCTCGACCCGAGTCCGACAAGCTGGCAAAAAATGTACGACGCGATGGCGCGACTTGTGCCCATGGATTCTCCTCGCATCGCTTCACGCCGACGAACTGGAATGGTGATCGCGGTCCAGACCAGTCTCTCAAAGCCGCTCCCGGGAGTATCCCAAACGATTGTTTTAAACGCGATGCCTCCGAATACGATCCCGGTAGATACCCAGCCCTCAGATCCACAGCCACGCTGGGCGACCCCTTGGATCGAGATCGATTCGCTGTCGCTTGCCGCCACAGAGCTGCAAAACAGTTGGAAAAAACGACGCCTGGAGACTTGTCGCCATGTCTGATCGATTTTTGGTCCAACTAAATTGGATTTTGGTTGCGCTCGCCGTGATTGCGCTGCAGTTAGCATTGCATCGCGGGGGAGTTGGCGCATGGTGGAGTTGGGCGGAGATCTTTGTAGTTTTTGCGCTATCTATGTTCGTAAAACGGCTCTGGCGTCCTAGCGAAGTCATGAAAGACGCCAACCCGCCAGGCGGAGTTGTCGCGTTGTTGCTGATGATGGCGTTGGTCCATGTCAGCTTGGAAATTGTCTTTGGTTTTGTCGCGCCCCATTGGGGGCGGACTTTTGAGTTTCAAACTGCTCTGGCGCTGCGAAACTTAATGATCTCCGCCGCCGTGTTTGCTCAGTTTTCGGCACTACTGCGGTTATCCTCGGGGCTCAGTCTTGCACTCACCTGCTTTGCGTTCATCTTTGAGATCCATGCGTCGATTACTGCGATCGTCGGCATTTATGCGATGTTTGGCTTGTGGTGGCTGATCGGCAGCTATTGGGATCGGATTCAAGGGAAATTTCCGGAAGATACGCACCGCAGTGTTCCTAAGTACGCAGGTGCGCTGGCCTCTGGCGGTGTAATTCTTCTGGCGCTCGGTCTGTTTTTGTTGATCGGAAATCAACATACAACGACTGCATTGTCGGGCTTTATGCCCAGCTCCGGCGGTAATCGGATTGATAGCGCAGCCGCAAACTCTGGCGTAGGCGATGGTGAAGACCTTGTGGACGGCACGGAAGATGCGATGAGCTTTGGGCCGACAGAAAGTGAGGTCTTTCTCGAATCGCAGATGCCCAGTCTGTATGACGTTTTTAATGATACCTATGATTCGCCCGTCAAACGAAAAAAAACAAACGAACGCCAACGAGCGATCGCGCTAGCGCCTGATAAGCTTCAGCATCGGCATCAAAAAGTCGCTCGCAGCGAGCAGTCCGGTCGCCAATTCAGCCTACTGCGCAAGCAATCGCAGGCCAAGAAAAAAAGCATGCAAGATCGCACGTCGCATGCGCTGCTGTATGTCAAAGGTCGGACCCCTTTGCACCTGCGGACTAACATCTACGATCGGTTGGAAGGTACGGAGCTGATCCAAGCCCAAGCGACATCTTCCCCGAGCATGATGATCACTCAGGAGAATCAAAAGCCGTGGCTCAAAATCCGTTGCTTGGTGAATGATTCCGATATTGCCTACGTCGAAGTACACCTGCTGAAATTTATCAACCTCAAATCGCCTCGGGTTCCGAGTCCTCCGCATCTTTCGCAGCTACATATCCCTGATGTCGACAAGGCTGATCTATTTGGCTGGACGCAAGATGGAGTATTGCGACTAGATGCCGATCGGATTCCGCCGACTACCGTGATGCGACAGCGTTTCTTTTTGATCGATGGAGCGCTTCTTCAAAGTAATCGCTATGGCGAAAAATTTTCGGAGACGATGACCGAGCTTGCAGCCGAAGAATCTTCGCTACGCTTGCGCGAACTCGCCAAGGCTTGGGTTGGCGACGTTCGCCCCGGTTGGGAAGCGATCGAAGCAATCGCCGCGCACCTGCGGAATGACTATATCCACAAGCGGGAGCTGCCCAGTGCTGAAACAACCGTCGATCCCATTGAAGAATTTCTTTTTGAGTCAAAGCAAGGCCCGGACTATTTGTTTGCGACCAGCGCTGCACTGCTGCTACGCGAACTGGGCTATCAGGTCCGCATTGTTAGCGGTTTCTATGCGTCTCCTGAGCGGTACGACGCACATAGCGAACAGACGCCGATCTACGCAGATGACGCCCATTTTTGGGTCGAAGTCTCGGACGGCGTCAATTGGCATCCGGTCGAGCCGACGCCGGGCTACCAGTTGCTCGCACCTCCCCAAGATCTTCGGACTCGTTTAGCGGAGTTCATTTGGCGTCTTGCTCAGTCGACTTGGGGACGAAAGTGGAGCATCCTACTGACCTGCATCCTTGTGCTGATGACCTGGGTTTTGCGAATTGCAATCTTGGACGCTGCAGCACGGTTTGCCAATTGCTGGGCTGTTCCCCGTGATCATCGTCGGCGGGTCTTGCGCACGTTAAAGGTCATGCAAGTTCGCGAACGATTCTCTAGTGAACGTCGCCCGCAAGGAGTGACGATCCAAGCATGGCTTGCTCGCAAAACGATCGCCGCCGAAGAAGAACTGCTGCAGATTCAATCGATATCGCTATGCGGCTGGGCCTTGTATGGAGGAGCGTCAAAATGTCCGATTCCGATCGCAGAGCTTGAAACGCTTCGTTTTTTTACGCTCGAACTTAGTCGCCGACCACTTTCTTTACGTAAGTAACCACAAAACTATCAATGACGACAAACCGCATCACTTCCGTTGAACAGCAATCCCAAACGAGTGTTTCGACCTGTGAGTATCAACCGGTTATTGATGAACTACGACATGCATTAAACTCGACTCTCAAAGGTAAGAATGAGGCAGTTGAACTGGTCATCGCGTGCTTGCTAGCTCGAGGCCATCTTCTGTTAGAGGACTTGCCGGGACTGGGGAAGACGACGCTCGCCAAAGCACTGGCGATCTCGGTTGGTGGTCGCTTTGCCCGTGTCCAGTGCACGCCTGACTTGTTGCCGACCGATGTGACTGGATTCAGCATTTTTAATCAGAAGACGCGAGAGTTTGAATTTGTCGAAGGGCCGGTTTTTTCAGAGGTCTTGCTGGCCGACGAGATCAATCGCGCAACCCCGCGGACCCAAAGCTCGCTGTTTGAAGCAATGGCCGAACGTCAGGTGACAATCGACAAGCTGACGCATCGCTTGACCGATTCGTTCTTTGTGATCGCGACTCAAAACCCTGTGGATAGTCATGGCGCTTATCCGCTGCCAGAGGCGCAACTCGATCGATTTGCGATGAAGCTGACCTTTGGATATCCTGACCGGGCAAGCGAACTGGAGATGCTTGCCGAAAATATTGGCGCCGCAAATCAAGGGCGTGCGCCACTGTCGGCAATTTTAACGCCGCAGTCCCTGCAGCATTTGCAAGCCCATGTGGCTGCGGTTCATCTCGAAGAGAGCGTTCTCCGCTATCTCGTCGACTTGGCGACCGCAACGCGTGAGCATCGCGATATCACTCTTGGTCTTAGTCCACGCGGACTACTAACCTGGCAGCGAGTCTCTCAAGCAAGGGCGCATCTTCGCGGTCGCGATTATGTCACGCCGGATGATATTCAAGATGTCGCATTGCCAGTGCTGCAGGTTCGCCTTTCCGGCGACTTTGATCATCCGCGATCAGTCATTGAAGCAGTGCTAAATGATGTCAAAGTTCCCATCTGCCGATAGCCCCAAGGAATATTCATGATGAATCATCGACGGATGAACTCTTATTGGTTGGCAGCGGGTCTCGGACTGCTTGCCTTGTTGGGTTGCATCTCCTCTTCAAGTGAACATGCCGAGCATCACGATCCACCGCATCGTCCAGTTGATTTTGTGGCTGCCGTTGAGCGTCTGCAAGCGATTCAAACCGCCGGCTCTACCGGAAGCACGATTCCCTCCCAGCATCCTGAAGCCGATCTTCGATTAGAAGGTGCGGATCTGCTCGTGTGGTTACCTGAGTTAGCAGCAGAGTCGGATCTGTCACGCGAAGACTGGAACCAGATGTATCAGGCAACCGCAATCGTCCGCCGCAAAGCATTTCAGACTTCTTTAGCGGAGCTGAGTGAACAACTGAAAATCGTATTACCAGAGCTTGATCGCTGCGCAAATTTGATTCGCAGTCAGCGGCTCGCGTTTCAATCGCCCTCTGCGCTCGAACCGAACTCTGTCGAAGGAGAGGACCATTATGATTGATTCCATGTTTTGGGGCGCTCTATTGCGATTCAGCCAAGCCGCTGTCGCTGCGATTCCAACAATCCTAATCGGGATCTTGGTCGCGGCGATCTTTCGCGTTTGGTTGGGGGCAGTCGGCACGCGCAAACTGTTTGGCGAATCAGGTCTTAAGTCGCTGTTTTACGCCTGGTTGATCGGCATGTTGTTGCCAGTCTGTTCTCTCGGCGTGATCCCAATCGCAATGGAGCTGCGCCGCGCCAAGCTTTCTGGCGGAACCATCTTGGCGTTCGCATTGACGGCGCCGCTGTTCAATCCGATCTCTGTACTATACGGACTTACGCTCTCGGATCCCGTGGTGATCATTACCTTCTCGTTTTGCTCGCTTATCATCGTGACGGGTTGCGGATTGCTTTGGGATAGGTGTTTTCGGACAGATATTCAGCTAACTGCCGCAGATCCGCCCGTTGTACCAGAAGGCTGGCGACGCTTGCTAGCCACCGCATTATTTAGCCTGCGCGAGATGACCGGTCCAGCAATGGGTTACATCCTCATTGGCCTACTCGGGGTCGCTGCACTGAGCATCGCGCTTCCTTACGCTAGTCTTCAGCAATCTGCCGAACACGATGACCCTACTGCGATTTTGTTTATGACGGCGATCGCGATTCCGGCTTATGCGACCCCGATGGTCGCGATGGTGCAATTGGCGTCAATGTTCGCCCATGGAAACTCAGTAGGAGCCGCATTTGCTCTGCTCGCATTGGGAGCAGGCGCCAACGTGGGACTTATCGCTTGGATGATGCGCTCCTACGGAATGGGACAGACGGCCGCTTGGTTTGGAATTTTGGTCGGCGTCGTTGTAGGACTATCCTACGCGGTTGATGGTCCCCTCTATCCGCAAGGAGTCGATCCGGCCGGCCATACGCATGCATTTGACTCGTACTGTGCGCCATTTAACTCAAATACACGAAACCCAATGAGCTTGGCCTGGATCGATCTGACCAAAAAGATCGCTCCGCATGAACAAATAGGGATCGGCATGTTTGCGGTCGCGTTGCTGTGCGCTGTCGGCATTCGTTTCTCCGACCCCAATCGTCGTATTGAAGCATGGTTGCAAACTGCGCCGGTTGCTTCCAGCACGATGGATCGCACCATTCCAGGGCCGATTCTGGGCGTGATAAGTTTGGTTGGCTTAGTTGTCATCAGCATCTCTGGCTGCTATCTCTATTATCCTCCTCCGCACGAGATCTTTGAAGAAATGCGAGCGATCAACACCGAGGTCATCTACGGATCTCGAACCGGGCGCTGGGAAGTAGCAGAGCACTGGATCCCGATCTTCGACGACTGGAGCCGAAAATTAGAGGTAAGCCAGTTTCTACGCAGCGGCGAAGTAGAGCCCTACCATCAATACAAAGGGCAAGTCTTCCGCGAAAACCTAGAGCGACTAGAGCACGCCGTTGAGGATCAACAGCGAGACAAAGCGAAGCAGCTATCCCGTAAAGTCAATGATGCCTATACCAGACTGCGCAAGTCCTATCTAAACACGCCGTCACCGCCGCACCCCAAATCCTAACGCAGCGGCATAGCCATTCTTTAGCAGGGGATTTGTCCCTATGTTTGTCGAAGTCCCAGAGACATATAGGCGCCGTCAGAAAACCAAAATTTAACTTCTGTCGTTTAGCCTCGAAGGCTTGATAGAGGAGCTTTTGCTTTCAATTCAAGGAAGTAATCAAGGAACGGCATCGACAAATGAATGTTCCATGGGAGCTGATTCGCGACATCTTTCTGGCGGCGACGGGGCGTCCTCGGATTTCGCAGCGGCTGGTCGTCGATGGGATTCTGGGGATCTTGCGATCCGGCGCTCCGTGGCGCGACCTGCCCGAGAAGTACGGTAAGTGGGGGACGGTCGATGATTTGTTCACCATCTGGAACAGCGACGGAACGTTACATGAAATTCTCGATCTGCTGCAGGCAGCGTATGTAAACACCGACACGATCAACGAAGAATTGTGGTGCGTCGACGGAACCGTTATTCGCGCCGCTTGCTATGCGGCAAGAGCAAAAAAGACGTAGCGATGCAGCTTGCAGAGAAGTGTTAGGCCTCATTTTCGCTGGGGCTTCCATTCATCTCGAAATGTAACCTCCCCCATGAATCAGCCCATCCTTGGTGGATGGTGAAACTACGATGCTAATTTCGCGAGCGCACACCCCGGCGGATGCAATTTTCTGACTGGGGATGGGGCGGTTCATTTCATTCCTGAAACGGTGAACTTCGAGACCTATAACTTGCTCGCCATCCGAAACAGCGGTCGGCCGGTTACCCTGCTGTCAAACGAACTGAATGACTTCGAGGGATAGGATTCGGGGATGAATCGTATCCGCATAAAAAATGCTCTTGATGGGCGGAAATGCTCTCTGGCTATCCGCGCTGTTTGCAAGCGAGTTGTGCCCCTCTAGCAGCTAAACTATGCTGTTAACGTAAAAGTCGCCCTCCTCCCACTTTCATGCTCACCTGCCTGTTGTTTCTAATTGAGTGGGTTGTCAGGTGACGATTTTATCACCGGCGCCTGTCTGACATCGCAATTGGCAGGCCAGGCGCCAAGCAGGAAATCTGGCGTAGCCAATCACTAACAAAATCGTTGAAGCAGTTAGAGTGGTTTATGGGCTCGTCGACATTTCCTTCCTACCGGAGAACGAAGTGACTGGACCGAGTAGAATTGGAGGAGTCTCACTCCTTGCATTTTGGCTTATCGGCTCGCTGGCGCAGGCCCAAAATCTCGAATCGCCTTTTGTCGCAGGATTTGAAAGGTTTGCCCGTCATAAAGTCGTCCAGGCGAGCATCAGCGGACAATTGCTGCTTACGGAACTTAGTTGTACAGCATGTCACACTACCAACTCGTTAGCACTGATGCCAAAACGGGGGCCACTATTGACAGGCGCTGGAAATCGGGTGCGAGTGGACTGGATGCGGGAGTTCCTGAGCTCGCCGAACAAAGTCAAACCAGGCACGACAATGCCCGATATGTTAGGCTCCCTGCCCAAAGCAGAACGCGCGGAAGCGGTGAATGCGCTGGTTGCATTTCTATCGACGCAACAAAGCCCCTTTCCTGAAGCGAAGGCTAGCGGTGCGAACCCCTTGCCTCACGAGTTTTGGACGAAGGGTAACGCCGAACGTGGTGAAAAGTTGTATCACCTTGTCGGCTGCGTCGCGTGCCACGCGCCCGATGCCGAATATCAGGGAGGGCATTCCAAACCATCGGCCATGGCGGCGCTGCTATCCTCATTGGATCCCGAGGATATCGAAGAGATGGGATTAACGGAAGCGGTTCGGCACGCGCCATCGGTTCCGTTACCAGACTTGTCTGCCAAGTACAGCTCTCAAGCGCTAACTTTCTTTTTGGTTTCTCCGGAAAGCGTGCGTCCCAATGTTCGGATGCCAAACTTGAAATTGGAATTGGTCGAAGCAGCCGATCTCGTGGCCTACCTAACAAAAGCTTCACCCCACAAGTCTGACAAAGCTTCCCCCTCTGAGAATTCCTCACTGGTCGAAAAGGGGCGAGCGCTATTTACCTCGCTGTCATGCGTAAACTGTCACGAGGTCGATGGCCTGGAGTCTGTACGCCAAGCAAAGCCGCTCGCCCAACTCTCTCAGAGTTTGGAGTTGGGTTGCCTTGGTGAGCCGTCGCCGGGTCTTCCTCATTTCAGTCTGGACCAGCTGCAAATCAAGTCGATTACTGCTGCTCTGCGTGAATTGGCGGTGAAGGAGAGCGAGGAATCTACGCCAGCTTCGCTGGAACTTTCGCTCCTGCAACAAAACTGTTATGCCTGCCATCAGCGGAACAATCGTGGCGGAATTGGTCCGGATCGAGAACAATATTTTGAAACGGTTTCACACGTCGACCTGGGTGATGAAGGTAGATTGCCTCCTCCGCTAGATCACATCGGATATAAACTGACCCCGACTTGGCTAGCCAAGGTGCTGGAGGGATCGGGCGACGTCCGGCCTTACATGCAGATCCGTATGCCCCAATTTCCCAAGAGCTTGGCGGAGCGATTGCCTGCGGCTTTCGCAAGCGCCGACCAACCATCGCCGGCTCATGTAGCGGGCAGCTTCTCGAAGGAGGCGGGTTTGGCGGACGCCGGCCGCATGTTGCTGAATAACGGCTGCGTCCAGTGCCATCCAATTCAAGGAGAAGCGGTTTCGGGAGCGATGGGAGTGGATCTTGCAATAGCGGCCCAGCGGGTGAATCCCGATTGGTTTCTAGAATTCCTGAGAAACCCTACAGAACTTAAAAACCGAACGCGCATGCCTTCTTTCTTTCCCAATGGAAAGAGCGCCATACCAGATATCCTCGATGGTGACATGGACCGTCAAATTACGGCCATGTGGAGTTATCTGAAGGATGTAAAGTCGCAACAGTTGCCCGAGAAGATTTTAGAAGCGAGGTCTCAAGAATTTGAGCTCGTTCCCAATGAGCGTCCGATTCTGATTCGAACATTTATGGAATCGGCGGGAACGCATGCGATTGCGGTGGGCTTTCCTGAACGCGTTCACTATGCGTTTGACGCCGAGCAGATGAGACTGGCGCAAGCGTGGCGAGGTCGCTTTCTCGATGCTTACGGAACCTGGTTTGTCCGCGCCGCGCCCCCAGCTCTGCCTCTTGGTTCCGACATCGTTTCGCTTCCCTCTGGTCTGGCGTTCGCCCTATTGCCGACCGGCGACGCTCGCTGGCCTGCGGAAGCGGAAGAAGCGGCGCAGTACCAATTTTTAGGATATCAATTTGATCCCAAAGGCATTCCGACGTTCCGCTACCGCTATCGCGACTATGTGATAGAGGATCGCATTGAAGCGGCCAGCGGCGGAGGCTTGAAACGGACTCTGAACATTGCGTCCAAGGGTAAAAATGCAAACAAAGATAAGCTTTGGTTCCGAGCGTATCGAGGCAAGAACTTGAGTCTGCAGGATAATATTTGCAAGGTTCCCGACAACGTCATGGTTACTCTAAAATCACCGAACGAGAACGCGGTTCAATGGCACGATCCAGATGATTCTGAAGGGATGGAATGGCGCGTGCCCGTCAGTACCCATCATCAGCTGGAGGTGACCTACCAATGGTGAAACGCCTGACGCTGCTGATCGTGATCGCATTGGTGTTTGCATTAGGAGAGGTTGGACTCGCGCAGAATCCTGTCGAGAACGACTTTTACAAACTGATCTCGGTCCATATTTCTAAATCAGCTCAACACTCTCGCGCTGCGAACTGGAAACCCGCGCCGGAGGATCTTGCCTTGGAAGTCAGCGGCATAGCGGTGCTGGATGAAGACCGTGTCGCCGTGGTGATCCGCAAGGGAGAGATCTGGATCCTGAAGGGAGTCTTCCATGATCCGCCATCAAATGTAGAGTACCACCAATTCGCTTCCGGCCTGCACGAGCCTTTGGGGTTAATCTGGCAAGATGATGCTTTCTACACTATTCAGCGAACCGAGCTGACCCGCATTCGAGACACAAGCGGAGACGGCCTTGCCGATCAGTACAGCACGATCACAAAAGGCTGGGGCGTAACAGGCCATTATCATGAATACGCCTACGGACCAGAGTTGGATGGCGAAGGTAATCTATGGCTCACGCTGAATATCGGCCTTGGTCTTCGCGGAGACCAATTGAAACGGGCCATCCATGAGCCAACGCTCAATGTAACGCAGGGGCTCTGGCGAGGCTGGGGAATGAAACTTACGCCCGCTGGCGATCTCATTCCAGTATGCGCCGGTATGCGGTCTCCCTCTGGATTAGGTGCGAATCTGGAAGGTGACATGTTTTATACCGATCAACAAGGCAATTGGGTCGCAACGAATAGCCTGCATCATATGCGTGAAGGGGCCTTCTATCACCACCCAGAAGCGCTTGCTTCGATGAATCAGCCGGGCTCACCAATCGACGATATTTCGGCGATTCCTGAAGGCGTCCCTTTCCCTGAAGCAGTCCAACGTCTACCGCAAATGCGTCCTCCGGCTGTTTGGTTTCCCTACAAAAAGGTTGGGCAATCCCCGACGGATATTCTCCTTGACTCCAGCGATGGCAAATTTGGTCCATTTAGCGGCCAGTTATTCGTTGGCGAGTTTACGCTTTCGTCGGTCCACCGAGTCTTTCTGGAAAAGGTGGGCGGGGAGTATCAGGGAGCGGTGTTTCCTTTTCGCTCAGGATTTGCTTCGGCTGTTTTGCGTCTGGGCCAAGGGGCGGACGGGAGCATGTTGGCCGGATTAAGTAATCGTGGATGGAGTAGTCTGGGCACCGCCTCTTACGGCCTACAGCGGCTTGTCTGGACAGGGCAGACCCCATTTGAAATCCAAGAGATGCGTGCGTTACCAAACGGTTTTGACCTAAAATTCACTCAACCTGTCGATGTCATGACCGCAAGCGACGTCGCATCGTATGCGATGACAAGCCATACCTATCTTTATCATGGCGCGTACGGAAGTGACGAGATTCAAAAGCAGAATCTAGAAATAACCAAGGCCCAGGTTTCAAAAGACGGACGGAGCGTTCGGTTGACAGTTTCTGGTTTACGAAAGCTGTTCGTACATGAGCTTCGAGCTGAGGGAGTCCGCAGCCGCAAAGGCGAGCCACTTCTCCATGCCGACGCTTACTATACGCTCAACAAAATACCACCGTCGAGCGATCCATAGCGTTGTGACTGCTGCCAATTTGGAAGTCTGTACAAGGGCACTGCCGTTTTGCCTCAAGTGGTTATCTAATTTCCATTTCAACCTGTTAAGCCGTTAGCCACACGCCGGCCGTTGGCCAGCTTGACGCAACCAACAAGCGGGCGATTTCGCACGACTTCGCTAGGTAAACCCTTTCGGTGGTGACGAACAACGTGTTGAGGCGCTGTTTCAATCCAGTTCTTCCCACGGATCCAGTTGGGTCTGAGAAGCTTTCGCTGCAAAGGCCGCCGTAGACGAGCGATCAAGAAGATGCCCATACCGCTTCGACGATCTATGAAGCAGGTTGCTTTTACGTTGTTTCAACCCAAGCGCGTGCTGCGATGGGACAAACCAATGGCATCGAGGGCGAGCCGGAAATTTATTAATAGGAGCCGCTTGCCGTCGTTCGACGAACAGTTTTGCAATTCGAATTGTTTTCTACGATAGTATCCGAACACAACGTCAATCCATGGTTCTCGATGAAAGTGCTTGGCAAAGCTTCGTGACAATAATTAATTTTCTAAATTTTTTGCACATGCTTCTTGAAACAGCATAACTGGAGCCCCATAATCATTCCCAATCACCCAATGGGGATGATCGGGCAAATCTACAGAGGGGCTATCCAGCAAGCTAATCGCCAGCGCCCGCTTTCTACTGCTTCGCAGTGGACCTAATCGCGGGTGATATCCCTTCGATCCGAATCTAAAAACATCATTCGTCGACAACTGTCTGACAATATGCGCACCGTTCTCCCATAGAGAAGGACCTTTATCTATGAGCGCCGTGAACGACTGGTTTTCCAAGCTTTGGTTTGAGGATCACAAGAGGAAATCCCGGGAGCGCAATCGACGTAAGAATCGCCTGCCGAACTTAGAAAAAGTGGAACCGCGGGAAGCGCCTGGCGGTTTAATCGTGCCAGCTGCGGGAAGTGCACTGGCGGCCGGATTTGCGTTTGGCAGTTCAGTCGATGCGGCGAACTTTGCCGATACTTCCACAGCTTCAAAGCTTCGTGCTAACGATGGAGTCGAGATCTGGCAGCCTACGCCTCCAGATCAACATCAACAGGCAATCAGCGATTGGCGACGAGCCAACGACGAAACGATCGTCCAATCAGCCGAGGCAGAGGAACATTCAGTTCGCCGCCGCCGTCCCGAGATTTCTACTCAGTCCATTATCGGCAGCGCGATTGATGACGAATCGTTGTTCAACTCGTTCACGACGCTGAATCCTCCGCGCTTAAATCAGCATCCCAACTACCCTGGCGGCGGCGGATCTGGTCAGTCGGGCGGCATTTTCGGCCCAACTTATCGGAGTGAAATCCCCTATCCTGGCGGATTCATCGGCGATCTTAGCAAGGTAAGCAGTCAGATCGACGCTTCCAGCGGAACTCCGTCTAACGTTGACCCAGCTAGTAGTTCGCCATCGGCCGCGCCGCGGTTTTCCATTACGCCGACAAACACGACTGCTTCTAGCCAGGGAGAAGGGAACGCGACAACCGACAACAGCACGGCGCCCACTGCCTTTACTGTTGCGGCGACGAAGATCTCGGAGACGCAATATGTAATTCATGGCGAACTCCCCCTGCAATTTGCCAGTGAGAGCCGTGTCGAAATCTACCGCAGCGACGACGACGCACTCAGTTCCGGTGACCAGTTGATCAGTGCGACCGATACAAAAACGACAGCCGAGGGGGCTTCGTTTCGGCTGCTTGTCACCGCCTATCAGCTGAACAACAACCTGCTGGTCCGACTCCCCCACTTCGCCAATGGGGTCGGAGTAGTAGAGATCGATAATGCTGCACTTGAAGACTTCGACGGCGATGGCGTTAGCGGCATCGTTGAAGATTTCGCGTCGCATGCCGGAGACGGCAATCAGGATGGAGTCCAAGATAGTGAGCAGGCCAATGTCGCTACGTTCTTTTCGGGCGACGAAGGCGCGATGGTGACGTTGGCGACTGAGAACGGAGAGTTGCGCGGCGTGTTGGCCTCGGCAGCGACTCAGAAACCGGCGGATCGGGTTTCGCTTCCATTTGGCGTGTTTGATTTCACGGTAGAAAATGTGGCGATTGGCGGCGTTGCCGTTATCGAAGTCACCTTGCCTGAAAACTCGCATCCCAGCAGTTATTACAAGCAAAATCCGACCACTGGAGAGTGGGAGCGTTTTGGCTTTGATGGGACAACTGGGGCGATCATCAACGGTAATAAGATTTCGCTTTATATTCAGGATGGCGGGCGAGGGGATGCCGATGGCGTCGCCAATGGGATCATCGTCGATCCCGGCGGTCCTGGCATGGACGACGGCGTGTTGATCATGCCGGGAATCGTGGATGAGCTGTTAACCGACTGGACCGTCGACGAGAGCGGCAGCAGTCTGACGCCGGGCGAAGCAGTCGAGTCGGACGGTGATATCGTCATCACTGAAGGAGACTCTTTTCTGGTCACTTTAGCCCGCGGGGTAGTGATACCGGAGAATCCAACCATCCTCTCGTTCGGCTTTTTGGCTACATTCGACAACGCCGACGATGATTTTATCAACGATGCATTTGAAGTCGCGTTGGTAGATGAGCATGGCGTGCCGGTGGTCCCGATTTATCAGAGTGGTCGAGACTCGTTCTTCAATTGGACCGAGGAAGAGGCGGCTGCGCTTGGTTCGACCACCACGCTTGCCGATGGCGTGGTCGAACTGGATATCTCAAAACTGGCCCCTGGTCGCGAGTACGAGCTAGTTTTTCGTCTGATCAATAATGACGATGATACGACCACGACAATCACGCTAATAGGCGATGGTCCTGTCGTTAACGCCCTGGACGACACTTTTGTTGTGACGGAGGACAGTGTCGACAACGAAGTCGATGTTTTGACAAATGACGTTGGCGACGACCTGGAAATCACCGATGTCAGTTTGGGTTCGGCGGGCGGGGAATTGTTGATAACTGGCGATAAGCTGATCTATACGCCTGCAACGGACTACTTTGGCGAAGAGACATTCAGCTACGCCATCTTGGACAGTCGCGGCGATACGGCGACCGCCGAAATCACCTTTACGATTACTGAGGTCAATGATACGCCGACGGCGGCCGACGACGCATTCTCGTTGGATGAGGACGCCGGACATACCTTCAGCGTCGCCGAGCTAACAGGCAACGATTCGGCCGGTCCGGCGAACGAAGCGAGTCAAACGTTGACGGTAATTTCGGCTATCGGCGCCGAACATGGGACGCTCGTCGTCAACGGAGATGGCAGCGTCACCTACACGCCTAACGCCGATTACGTCGGGGCGGACAGCTTTACGTATACCGTTTCCGACAATGGAACAACAGCCGGCGACCTGGATGCAAAGTCGGCGACCGCCACGGTCTATCTGACTGTCGGACCGGTGAATGATCCGCCGACTGCTATCGATGATACGGCGACGGTGGCGGAAGACTCGACGTCTATCTTGATCGACGTGCTGGCGAACGACCTGATTTCGCCGGATACCGGTGAGACGCTCTCGATCCTGAGCGTGAGCGCCGGTTCGGGCAGTGGCGTTTTGTCGATTGTCGATGGCAAGATTTCTTATGCGCCAGCCGCAGACTTCTATGGCACAGAGACATTTACTTACGTAGTAAATGATGGTACGTCGGGGAGCAATGACACCGGCACGGTGACGATCACCGTCACGGAAGTGAATGATGCGCCGGCCGCTGTCGACGACTCGTTCACGATCAATGAAGACGCGGTTCGTACCTTCTCGACCAGCGAATTGATCAGCAACGACTCCACGGGCCCTGCCAACGAGAGTAGTCAGACACTAACTATCGTCGCCATCGGCGCCGCTTCGCACGGTTCGGTCGTCTTGCATGGGGATGGAACGATCACCTATACGCCTGATGCGAACTATTATGGCTCCGATAGTTTCACTTACACGATCACCGACAATGGCACGACCGCCGGTGTCGCCGATCCGCTGACGGCAACCGCAACAGTTCACTTGACGATCACCGCGGTAAACGATCCGCCGACGGGGATTGATGACGCCTATGGTACGACGCAAAACATCACGCTGACAATTGCCGTCGCCGACGGCGTGCTGGCGAACGATAGTGACGTCGAGATGGAATCGCTGACCGCTGAATTGGGAACGACAACCGCGCACGGGACGCTGACTTTGAACAGCAACGGTTCGTTTACTTACGTGCCGACGACCGGATACACCGGCAATGACCTGTTTACCTATCGAGTCCGAGACGCTAGCGGCGCGTTATCCGATTTGATCGAAGCGCACATCCAAGTCGGCCCCGGCACTTACGTGGTGCCCGGCGATCCAGAAAAACTGTATGTGTTTGAAGTGGCGATCGAAGCAGTCAATCTTTCCGCCTCGTACCGGAACGAACTTGGCCTCTACATCGTGAATAGCGCTAGCGGCGAAGTGGATGGATTGCTGCCGAGCGAAAGCAATGGCTACGCAATGGCAGCTCTGACCGATCCGACGCGGCAGGTTGTTTTTGCGCGACCGGCGGAGAACGATGACTTGATCGGCCAAGTCTACCAGGTGATTGTGCCTGGCGGATCACAGATCGCGTTCTACTTGGCGCAAAACGCGACAACTCAACAAGTAATAAACGATGGTACGAATGCTCTGAACAAGAAGCATGCCTTCTTTTCCTTCAAGGAGGCGAATCCGGACCAGGACGATAACAATAGCAGCGTCGAGTTCGAGCACTTTCGCGTCAGTACGCTGGCGAACGGGACGATTTTGTACGAGATCGAAGATCTCGACGGCGGCGGCGACCGTGATTACAACGATCTGGCATTTACAATTTCGACGACGCCAGTGGAAATTGAGGGAAGCGTCAAGTTTCTCGTCGCCGACGACCAGGCCGATCGCTTGTTCCTGTACACAGAGGATGGGACATGGGTTGGTCAACCTCAGCTCGACAATGAGAACGAGGATGTCCGCGGCATTACGTCAACCGCCTCAGGGGACTACCGCTGGACGGTTGACTCCAGCGGCGAAGTCTTCGTCTATGACCAGGAGGGCGCCGTCATCGGACAGTGGACGGCGACTGGGGTCTCGGCGCCGGAAGGAATCGCCACCGATGAAGAAGATATCTGGATCGTTGACGCGAGTTCGGACGAGGTTCACTACTTTGCTGGCGCAGCGGCGATTGGAACCGCGTCCGAGCTGTTGTCGGGGGCCCATGCGGCGACAAGTTCTTTTTCGCTCAACGCCAGCAATGGTTCGCCGAAGGGAATTACGAGTAACGGAACAAATTTGTGGGTGGTCGACGACGTAGCGGACAAGGTCTTCGTTTATTCGGTTTCGACTGGCCTATTGGTTGGAAGTTGGGGGCTGGACGCCGCGAATGGAAATGCGAGCGGAGTCACACTCGACGCGAATCCCAGTTCGACATCACTGTGGGTTGTCGATATCGCGGATGGTCTGGTCTATCACTATGAGGATGCCACAACAGCAATCTCGGGTAGCATTGCGGCGGCCGATACCTTTGAATTAGGAGTCGGAAACTTCTCTGCGCAGGGTATTGCGGATCCCTACATGGAAGGGAGCAGCGGCTCGGGAAGCGGGAGCGGCGATACGATCGGCGACACCACTTACGACTACCAGAACGTCTCGTTGACGGTCGGGATGCCGTCGGTGGTCAACTCGGCGATCGATACCGATGACGACATCGACATGTTCCGGGTCTACCTGACCAGCGGCCAGACGTTGAAGGTGGACGCCGACGTCTCGTCCAGCAGCTTGAACAGCTACCTGCGAGTCTTCGACAACTCCGGGAACCAGGTCAGCTCCAACGACGATTACGGCTCGGGTTACGGCTCGTACTTGGAGTACACCGCTTCTTCCGACAGCTACTACTACGTCGGGATCTCGAGCAGCGGCAACAACAGCTACTCGGCCGGCGGTTCTTACAACGGGTATGGCGGTACGGTTGGCGAGTACGAGCTGAGCTTTCTGTTGGAAGGGAGCAGCGGCTCGGGAAGCGGGAGCGGCGATACGATCGGCGACACCACTTACGACTATCAGAGCGTCTCGTTGACGGTCGGGATGCCGTCGGTGGTCAACTCGGCGATCGATACCGATGACGACATCGACATGTTCCGGGTCTACCTGACCAGCGGCCAGACGTTGAAGGTGGACGCCGACGTCTCGTCCAGCAGCTTGAACAGCTACCTGCGAGTCTTCGACAACTCCGGCAACCAAGTCAGCTCCAACGATGACTATGGCTCCGGTTACGGCTCGTACTTGGAGTACACCGCCTCGTCCGACAGCTACTACTACGTCGGGATCTCGAGCAGCGGCAACAACAGCTACTCGGCCGGCGGTTCTTACAACGGGTATGGCGGTACGGTTGGCGAGTACGAGCTGAGCTTTCTGTTGGAAGGGAGCAGCGGCTCGGGAAGCGGGAGCGGCGATACGATCGGCGACACCACTTACGACTATCAGAGCGTCTCGTTGACGGTCGGGATGCCGTCGGTGGTCAACTCGGCGATCGATACCGATGACGACATCGACATGTTCCGGGTCTACCTGACCAGCGGCCAGACGTTGAAGGTGGACGCCGACGTCTCGTCCAGCAGCTTGAACAGCTACCTGCGAGTCTTCGACAACTCCGGCAACCAAGTCAGCTCCAACGATGACTATGGCTCCGGTTACGGCTCGTACTTGGAGTACACCGCCTCGTCCGACAGCTACTACTACGTCGGGATCTCGAGCAGCGGCAACAACAGCTACTCGGCCGGCGGTTCTTACAACGGGTATGGCGGTACGGTTGGCGAGTACGAGCTGAGCTTTCTGTTGGAAGGGAGCAGCGGCTCGGGAAGCGGGAGCGGCGATACGATCGGCGACACCACTTACGACTACCAGAACGTCTCGTTGACGGTCGGGATGCCGTCGGTGGTCAACTCGGCGATCGATACCGATGACGACATCGACATGTTCCGGGTCTACCTGACCAGCGGCCAGACGTTGAAGGTGGACGCCGACGTCTCGTCCAGCAGCTTGAACAGCTACCTGCGAGTCTTCGACAACTCCGGGAACCAGGTCAGCTCCAACGACGATTACGGCTCGGGTTACGGCTCGTACTTGGAGTACACCGCCTCGTCCGACAGCTACTACTACGTCGGGATCTCGAGCAGCGGCAACAACAGCTACTCGGCCGGCGGTTCTTACAACGGGTATGGCGGTACGGTTGGCGACTACGAGCTGAGCTTTTTATTGGAAGGGAGCAGCGGCTCGGGAAGCGGCAGCGGCGATACGATCGGCGACACGACTTACGACTACCAGAGCGTCTCGTTGACGGTCGGCATGCCGTCGGTGGTCAACTCGGCGATTGATACCGATGACGACATCGACATGTTCCGGGTCTATCTCTCCAGCGGGCAGACGTTGAAGGTGGACGCCGACGTCTCGACTAGCAGCTTGAACAGCTACCTGCGAGTCTTCGACAACTCCGGCAACCAAGTCAGCTCCAACGATGATTATGGCTCGGGTTACGGCTCGTACTTGGAGTACACCGCCTCGTCCGACAGCTACTACTACGTCGGGATCTCGAGCAGCGGCAACAACAGCTACTCGGCCGGCGGTTCTTACAACGGGTATGGCGGTACGGTTGGCGAGTACGAGCTGAGCTTTCTGTTGGAAGGGAGCAGCGGCTCGGGAAGCGGCAGCGGCGATACGATCGGCGACACCACTTACGACTACCAGAACGTCGCGTTGACGGTCGGGATGCCGTCGGTGGTCAACTCGGCGATCGATACCGATGACGACATCGACATGTTCCGGGTCTATCTCTCCAGCGGTCAGACGTTGAAGGTGGACGCCGACGCCTCGTCCAGCAGCTTGAACAGCTACCTGCGAGTCTTCGACAACTCTGGGAACCAAGTCAGCTCCAACGACGATTACGGCTCCGGTTACGGCTCGTACCTCGAGTACACCGCCTCGTCGGACAGCTACTACTACGTCGGGATCTCGAGCAGCGGCAACAACAGCTACTCGGCCGGCGGTTCTTACAACGGGTATGGCGGTACGGTTGGCGACTACGAGCTGAGCTTTCTGTTGGAAGGAAGCAGCGGCTCGGGAAGTGGCAGCGGCGATACGATCGGCGACACGACTTACGACTACCAGAACGTCGCGTTGACGGTCGGAATGCCGTCGGTGGTCAACTCGGCGATCGATACCGATGACGACATCGACATGTTCCGGGTCTATCTCTCCAGCGGTCAAACGTTGAAGGTGGACGCCGACGTCTCGACTAGCAGCTTGAACAGCTACCTGCGAGTCTTCGACAACTCCGGGAACCAGGTCAGCTCCAACGATGATTATGGCTCGGGTTACGGCTCGTACTTGGAGTACACCGCCTCGTCCGACAGCTACTACTACGTCGGGATCTCGAGCAGCGGCAACAACAGCTACTCGGCCGGCGGTTCTTACAACGGGTATGGCGGTACGGTTGGCGAGTACGAGCTGAGCTTTCTGTTGGAAGGGAGCAGCGGCTCGGGAAGCGGCAGCGGCGATACGATCGGCGACACGACTTACGACTACCAGAGCGTCTCGTTGACGGTCGGCATGCCGTCGGTGGTCAACTCGGCGATTGATACCGATGACGACATCGACATGTTCCGGGTCTATCTCTCCAGCGGGCAGACGTTGAAGGTGGACGCCGACGTCTCGACTAGCAGCTTGAACAGCTACCTGCGAGTCTTCGACAACTCCGGGAACCAAGTCAGCTCCAACGATGATTATGGCTCGGGTTACGGCTCGTACTTGGAGTACACCGCCTCGTCCGACAGCTACTACTACGTCGGGATCTCGAGCAGCGGCAACAACAGCTACTCGGCCGGCGGTTCTTACAACGGGTATGGCGGTACGGTTGGCGACTACGAGCTGAGCTTCCTGTTGGAAAGCGGTAGCAATTCGCTTAGCGTCGCCGACGTCTTTATTGATGAGACGGCTGGGGTTGCGACTTTTACCGTCACCTTAACACGCAGCAATGACGACGTTGTCACGGTGGACGTGGCTACCGTTGACGGAACAGCCGTCGCCGGCGAGGACTATATCGCCGATAGCGCCACACTAACGTTTAGCAGCGGAGTAACGACTCAGACCTTTAACGTTGCGATCTTGGACGATTCGATCGTCGAAGACATTGAATCGTTTTCGCTTTCGCTGACAAATGCTACCGGCGCCGAAATTAGCGATGATTCCGCTGTGTCATGGATTGACAGTGAGGATACTCCCCCTCCGCCGGTTGACGCTATAAACGACACGATTGGTGGCATCGCCGACGGTTCGGTCGTTTCGCTGGACGTGCTTGCAAACGACTTTCAGACGGACGCGACGATCGTCTCCGTCACGGCGCTTAATGGAGAAGTTGTCACAATTTCGCCCGATGGAAAATCATTGAATTTCTCGGCGCCGCTTGATTTTGAGTCCGCGAAGTTCACCTACACGATCAGTGACGGCGTAACGACCGATACGGCGACTGTCACGTTGCGTGCGAATCTCAATCCGGTCGCTGAAGACGATGTGATTTCCAGCATCGAAGAGGGATTCGAAGTTTATCTTTACGTTCTCGATAACGATTCTGATGCTGATGGAGATTCGATCTCGATCAGCTCGGTAGGAACTCCGACTGCCGGTACGGTCGAGAATCATGGAAGCTATATGATTTATCGAGCCGGACTCGGATTCGGCGGCGATAGCTTTACTTACTCCATCATCGACGCGGCGGGCAATACTTCGACAGCGACCGTGACGTTGCAAACCCCTGCGACCGAGGCAACGTCGGCCCAAATTGACTGGGATCATGTGGTCGATGTCACCAGCAGCATGGGAGTTGAGTATCATCGCACCTCGTGGAACGAGCGAATCGATACGTTGTACGCCGATCTCGACCTGACGAATATCGGCACCTATGCCGTTCGCGGGCCGATCCTGCTAGGGGTCAAGAACCTAAACAATCCACTCGTTGCCGTCCACGGCGTTGACGGAGTTTCCCCAGACGGCATCCCCTACTATGACATTACGAATCTGGTAAGCGCCGGAGCCAACGACTTCTTCCAGCCAGGCGATGCGGCTAACGCAATCGAACTGCAGTTCTACAATCCCAACGCAGTACAGTTCCGTTACGACCTCGTCATTCTCGGCTCGCTCAATACGGCGCCCGAGTTCACATCGACGCCGGTTCAAGAGATCGCGCCCGGATTCACCTATCAATATGACTCGAACGCAATCGATCCCGAGGGAGACTCCATCAGCTATTCGCTAGTCGCGGGGCCAGCTGGAATGATCGTCTATCCATCCAGCGGCGTCGTTCAATGGGAAACAACGTCTGCTGATATCGGCAACCATCAAGTCGTCATTCGAGCGACCGATTCTTATGGAGCGACGACAGAGCAACAGTTCACAATCCAGGTCGCGCTGTCGGCAAATCGTCCGCCGCGATTTACGTCGACCTCGGAGACCGACGCTTACGTCAACACAGAGTACAAGTACCAATTAACCGCGTCCGATCCGGATGGGGACGATCTGGTCTACGGTTTCAGCGGTGATGTACCGGCTGGCATGACAATGGAAGACGGGGCTCGTGGGCTAATTCGCTGGACACCTACAGCGAATCAAGTTGGTCAGACCTTCTCGGTCGAGGTAGAAGTCGCTGATCCGTCAGGTGCGATGGCGATCCAGACATTCGAGGTCTACGTCCACCCGGCTGTTGGGAACACGCCGCCGGTGATTGTCAGCGAGCCGGCCACGCAGCTAGTAATACCGGATGCCGAAGGGGGAAATGTTGCTGGTGATGTATCGCCGACAAGTCTCGATCTCTCCTTGAATGTGGGGGAGACCGTTACGCAAACCGTCACGATCACGTTGCCGACAGGCACCGGAGTCGTACCGATGGTCGATGTGTTTTTGTTGATGGATGACACCGGCAGCTTTGAAAGCTATTCAAGTCAGCTTGTCACGCTGTTTCCGGATTTGGTCGCTAGTCTCACGGCCAGTTTTCCTGACATCGACTTCGGTTTTGGCCTCGGGCGTTTCGAAGAATATGCAAATTATGAAGGCGAAGAACCAGGCGGACGTCCGTTTGTCCTCAATCAGCCAATCGTTTCTGCCGCTACAGGAGGTTTTGATGATGCATTCGAGGCGGCATTCGCTCGAACAGCGCCCGGTTTCGGCGGAGACGGTCCTGAAACGGCCATTGAAGCGCTCTACCAGATTGCCACAGGCGCCGGCTTTGATGGAAATAATGATGGCGATACGACCGATTCGGGAGCGGCTGGGTTGGGAGCGACGCAGACCAATCCAGGTTCCAGCGGAGACGTTCCCGCTTTTTCTACCTATGTGACCGATACGTCGATCGACGCCTTATCGGCGCAGGGAGATCGAGGTGGCGCCGGTTTTCGCGCAGGGGCATTGCCGATCATCCTGGTGGCGACCGATATCGGTACTGTATTCCATCCGACCACTCCCGCACCTTCGGAAATCACCGGGATCGATGACGTTACCGTTCCTATGAGCGCGTTCGAAATTGGTTCGCGCCCTTCAACACCTACCGGCGGTGCGGAAATTCAAGAGACGGTCGACGCTCTCAACGCGCTGGGCGCAATGGTAATCGGCTTGGGAACCGACTCAAGTCCTCAAGGGGCGACCCGATCCTTTTTGGACGCGCTGGCGACGCTGACAGGCGCCGTCAACGCAAGTAACGGTTCGATCAATTCCGGAATCTCTGGGGATCCCATCGATCCGGGCGACCCGATCTATTTCGATTTTAATGGAAGTTTCGCCGGCGGTGGTGGATCTTCGGGGATTGGAGCGGGGATCGATGCCGCGATCACGGCGGCCATTACCAGCACTTCGCACAATATCGATCTCGTTGCTAGCGTCCCTGGTTTGGCGGTGAATTTGACCGGCTTGCAATACGATGTGACAGCAGGAACCACCGCAACCTTTGAGGTGGAATTCGTCGGCGATGGAAACTCACATTCGTTCGATCTTCAGTTCGTCTCGGAATCGCGTGGGACCGTACTCGGCTCTATCCCGGTAACGATGTCCGCCGGGTACCAATACGATGTCGATGCCGTCGATGCAGACGGCGATACTCTTATCTATTCTCTCGTTGGCGAAACGCACGGAGCGACGATCGATCCGGCGTCGGGCATCCTCTCGTGGCAGCCGACGACAGCTGGATTGTACGAGTTTACGGCGAAAGTAATTGACGGCCGCGGCGGAGAGGACTTGCAAACCTGGACGGTTGAGGTGTTGTCGTCGACCGCCAGCAACACCTCCCCAGTCTTCGATAGCCTTTCTCCGCGAGATTGGCTGGCGGACCGCGCCTACGCGCTGGACGTGCACGCCACCGATGTAGATGGCGACACTATCCTATACCGTCTTGTCGATGACGTCGCTGGCGCGATGCCAGTTCCCGCCGGAATGACCATCGACTCCTTGTCGGGACGTATCATGTGGTCACCGGCCGCTGATCAAGTCGGCTCCTACAGCATCCATGTTCAAGCCGCCGACGGGCATGGAGGTTCGGCGGATCTAATTTTGCAAATTGACGTCGCACTTCCCGATGGCTACCTCAATACGCGGCCCGAAATCACTTCAACACCAGTGCTCGCCGCAATCGAAAGCGATATCTATCGATACGACGTTATGGCGATTGACGCGGACGATGATCCGCTGATATTCGATTTGCCCTACGCCCCGGAAGGTATGGCGATCGACCCGGCCACCGGAAGAATCGCATGGGTCCCGACAAGCGATCAAATCGGAACCAGCACCGTCTATGTACGGGTTAAGGATGGTCAGGGGGGAGTCGACTTGCAAACGTTCGACGTTACGGTCGGTTCATTTAACGACGCTCCTCAATTCGTCTCGACGCCTGTCATTGACGCCGCCATTGGGCAATCGTACGAATATCAAGCTCGTGCGGAGGATCAAAATGGCGATGTCGTCACGTATGCAATTGACGACGACTCGATTGCCGCAGGGCTATCGATCGGAGCTACGACCGGCTTGCTGGTTTGGAGCAGCCCAACGGCAGGCGATCGGCGTATCACGATCATTGCCAGCGACGGACGTGGTAAGGCATCCACACAAGAGTTTGTCCTCTCCATCAACTCCAACGCGCCCCCGACAATCACGTCAATCCCCACTGGGCCTGCATTCCTTGGGCAACTGTATAGCTACGATATCACCTATCAAGATCCAAATCCGACCGACAATGTGACCCTCTCATTGGATCCAGCTTCGCTCGCTCGTGGGATGGCTCTTGTAGGAGATCAGTTGCAATGGACACCTAACGCGCTTGGCGACTACGACGTTGCGGTTACCGCAACCGATGACAGCGGCGCCTATTACACCCAATCGTTTACCCTTTCGGTCGTCCCCCAGCCGGCGACTAGCCAGCCGCCTGAGTTCACGTCGACTCCGACCGGCCCCGCCGTTGTAGGAGCCGCATGGTCTTACGAGCTTTCCGCGGAGGATGCGGATGGAGATAGCTTCAGCTTCAGTCTTGAAACGCCCATTGCCGGCATGAGCCTAGCCGGCTCGACGCTGACCTGGACGCCCGCGGCTGCGAATGCAGGAGAGTTGATCACCGTAAGGGTGACCGACGCGAATGGAGACTACTCCGAGCAATCGTTCCAGCTTTCCGCCGTTGATCCGCCGATCAGCAATACGCCGCCCAAGATAACGTCGATTCCGACGGGGCCTGCCTTCACCGGCGCCACCTACGCCTATCAGGTGAAGGCGCACGATCCCGATGGCGATGCGTTGATCTATTCGCTGGACGCCGCCTCGTTGGCTAATGGCGTGCAAATCAACTCGAACACCGGTCTATTGACTTGGTCGCCGACCGCGACCGGCGACTTTGAAATCGTAGTTAGCGTTAACGATGGCGCCGATACGACGACGCAAACGTTTTCTTTGGGGGTGGTCGCGCCTTCTTCCAGCAACGCCTATCCCGTCATCTCTTCCACTCCGACCGGACCGGCGACTCAGGACGTCCTTTACCAGTACCAGGTCGTAGCTACCGACGCGGATCAGGATGAGTTGACCTACTCCCTCGATAGCCCGCCCAGCGGTATGACGATAGACAGCCAAACCGGCCTGCTATCCTGGACTCCGACCGCAACCGGGGACTATGCCGTCAAAATTTTGGTCGACGACGGCAACGGCGGCGTCACGAGTCAAGAATTCACTCTGCCGGTCGTAGCGACCGCGCCGACCAACGCTCCGCCGGTCATTCGATCCGCCCCGTTCACCTCGGTTCGAATCAATCAAGCCTACACGTATCAAGTGGACGCCTACGACCCAGATGGCGATTCGTTAACTTATCAGTTGACGAAAGCGCCTGTCGGAATGCAGATTTCCGACAGCGGCAAAATCAGTTGGTTGCCGCAGGTGCTTGGGAGCTACGACGTCGAGATCACGGTTTCCGACGGTCACGGCAACCAGACGCTGCAAGCCTATATCGTATCGGTCCAGCCGAGCGTTCAGGCGAACCAGGCCCCTGAGATTACCTCGCGGCCAACGGGGCCCGCCGTCAGAGACAATGCTTATTCCTATCAGGTCGTCGCCCAGGATCCCGAAGGACAAACGCTCACCTACTCACTCGATCCGGCGTCGGTCGCTCGCGGCCTGACGATCAATTCCGCGACGGGGCTCCTCTCCTGGACGCCTGCGTCCAGCGAAACGGCGCATATTGAAGTCACCGTTTCCGATGGACAACTCGCAGTCACGCAATCGTTCGATCTGGCGGTTGTGAATAACGCGCCGCCGGTGATCACAAGTTCGCCGGTTCGCGTTATCGATGTCGATCAGGCCTACGTCTATGAAATCACAGCGGTAGATCCCAATGGCGACGACGTCACGATTAGCCTGCTCGACGTCGGCGGCTTGCCTGCGGGATTAAGCTTCACCCCCGGCGCTACCACCGGAACAGCCACCATCTCTGGCACTCCCACAACGCCCGGCAGTTACTCGATCACCATCTTGGCGGTCGACGCGGCCGGTGGAGTCTCGCAACAGACGTTCAATCTGCGTGTCGCCGATCCCAGCAGCAATTTGGCGCCCACGATAACCTCAAACCTCCGTTCGTCGATCCAAGCAGGCCAACTGCTGCTCAGCCAGGTCGTCGCGACCGATCCAGACGGTGATCCGCTTTCGTATGCCTTGACCTCTTTCCCCACCGGTATGACGATCGACAACCAAGGCCTCATCCAGTGGACTCCAACCGCCGCCCAGATGAATGATCCGGCGTCACCTTACGAAGTGACGGTCTCCGTTTCCGACGGAGAATATACGAACACGGCCACCTACTTAATCAATGTCGTCTCGCAACCGACGAACGCGGCCCCAGAGATCATCAGTACCGCGATAGAAAACGCCTTGGCCGGCAGCGTTTACGCTTACCAGGTCAGCGCGACCGATTCCGATGGGGACCTGCTCGCCTGGCAATTGAAAACTGCCCCTGCGGGAATGCAGATCAATGCCAACACCGGTCGTATCCAATGGGCCCCGCAGCGCAGCCAGGTCGGCGCCCATCAGGTCACCGTTCGCGTCTCCGATATCCACGGCGGCTTTGACGAACAAACCTTTACCGTCACTGTTCGCGGGGCCAATCGACCGGCGGCGATCCTTTCCGATCCTCCCATCTTTGGTAAGCCCGGCGAAACCTACGTCTATCAAGTCGTCGGCGAAGATCCCGACGGCGACCCGGTCCACTACTCCCTCGATACCGCGACCCAGGCGCTCGGCGTTACCGTCGACTACAACACCGGCCTCCTCCAGTGGGAAAATCCCGCCGCAGGCGTCTATCTGATCAACGTTCGCATCGCCGACTCGTTCGGCCTGGGCGTGCAGCAGATTTATCAGCTGGAAATCAGCGACACGGCGACCAATGTTGCGCCGACGATCGTCACAACTCCCGCCTCCTTCGCCGAGTCAGGCGTCGTCTATCAATACGACGTCAACGCCACCGATCCCGACGTCGGCGACACGCTTACCTATTCCCTAGAGATTCTCGGCGCCACGCCAACCAACACGCCGACGTTGGACTCCAGCACCGGCCTGTTCCAATGGACGCCAGCTGCCGGTGAGATCGGGCAATCGTTCCAGTTCCGGATCAAAGCGACCGACGCCTCTGGCGCGTTCAGCAGCCAGGTCTTTACAGTCGGCGTCCGCGATACGAATGTCGCCCCAGTGATCAACAGCTCGCCGGTCACCACGGTCACCGCCGGCGCAACCTATCGCTACGATGTAAACGCGACCGACGCCAACGGCGATCCGCTCAGCTATCAGCTCGACGCCACCTCCACCGGGCTCGGCATGCAGATCGATTCCTTCGGGCGAATCACCTGGAATCCGGCGATCGCCGATATCGGTACGCACTCGGTCAGCATCACCGTCACCGACGACCGCGGCGCCGCCGCCCCCGTCCAGACGTTTGACCTGGTGGTCGCCGCCGATACGGTCGGTCCGACGGTCGAAATCGTCGTCGACAAATCGACGGTCGACCTGGGCGACCAGATCACGATCCAGGTTCGCGCCGTCGACAATGTCGATGTCGCTTCCCTGCAACTGGTCGTCGACGGGCAGCAAGTCGCTCTCGATTCCAGCGGCCGTGCCCGCGTCACGCCGCAAAACTATGGCTCGATCGTCATCACCGGCACGGCGTACGACTCGGCCGGCAATAGCGGAACCGGCGCGACCACCGTCACCGTCCGCGATCCCAACAATGCGGCGCCGGTCGTTTCGATCATCTCCCCCACCCCCAACAGCACCGTCTCGTCGGTCGCCAGCGTCATCGGCACCATCACCGATCCCGAAGCCGATCTCGTCTCCTACAAGGTCTTGCTAAAACGTGTCGACGGCGGCGACTTCCGCACCATCACCGCAGTCACCGCCGCTCCGGGCCAAACCCTCAGCAACCTCCAGCAGGCGGCACTCGCCCAGCTCGACCCCACCCTGATCGCCAACGGAACCTACATCGTCCGCGTCGAAGCGACCGACTCCAACGCCAACACGGCGGCCGCCCAGCAAACCATCGTCATCGACGGCGCGCTGAAACTCGGCAACATGCAGGTCTCCTTCGTCGATCTCGAAGTCCCCGTCGCCGGCGTCCCGATCACGATCACCCGGTCGTACGATTCGCTGGATGCTGATGTTCAAGGAGACTTCGGCTACGGCTGGACATTAGACATCGCCACCACGAAAGTCGATCTGACGCTGCAAGACGATAGCCTTTCCGGCTATGGAAACTACCCCGCGTTCCGCGATGGCGATCGGGTGGTGATAACGCTTCCCGATGGCACCGAACAAGGATTCACATTCCGTGGCGGCGTGGCCCAGGAGTTCTTTGGCGTTGTTACGGACTATATCCCCAGTTTCGTTCCCGATGCTGGAGTAACGAGCGAGCTGATCGTCGATACCGACAAGTGGCTACGAAAACAGGGAGATCAATATGTCTACTTGGGAACCGGTGACGCCTACAACCCCGCCAATCCCGTCTTCGGAGGCTCCTACGAACTGAAGCTTCGTAATGGAACCAGCCTGATCATCGACGCGGAAACGGGCGAGCTGAGCACCATCTACGACCTCAGCAACAATGCCCTCTACATCGACGACTACGGCATTCATTCCTTAAATGGACGCGGCGTCGAATTCGAACGCGACTACGCCGGCCGCATCTCCGCCGTCATTGATCCATCAGGCAACCGGATCGAATACGACTACGACGCCGACGGCAACCTGATCACCGTCACCGACCGCATCGGCGCCACCACGCAGTTCACCTACCTCGAAGGAGTCAACGAGCCCGAACATTACCTCGACCAAATCATCGACCCCTACGGCCGCGCCGCCGCCAGCAGCACCTACGACGAAGTAGGCCGCCTAATCCGCACCACCGACGCCGACGGCAAAACGATCGAGTACGACTGGGACGGAAACTCTAAGATCCAGCGGATTACCGATCAACTGGGCAACACGACCATCATCGAAGTCGATGACCGTGGCAACGTCATTCGTGAGGAAGGGCCGACTGGTTCAATCACTCTACGGACCTACGACGCCGATGACTACCAACTCTCGGAAACGATTGTCATCGGCCAAGTCGACACCGCCGCCAATGGTGAAAATGACGATCTTACTACAACGTTCGTCTACAACGCGGACGGCGACGTGACGCAGACGACTGATCCCCGTGGGAACATTACTCGCACTTCTTATAACGAATATGGTCAGCCGACCGTCAGTGTTGATATGCTCGGCAATACGACCGTTACCACGTACGACTCGCGCGGGCTGCCGACGCGGATCACCGATCCCAACGGCCAGGTCACCAGTTTCGCTTTCGATGACAAGGGAAATATTACTTCGGCCAGTAATAACGCTGGAGAAAGCCTCTTCTCGTCGACCTACAACCAATATGGCGAAGTGCTATCGTCGCGTAGCAGCACAGGCCGCACTGTTTACTTCGACTACGACGAGAATGGTGATCAGGTTGCAACTTGGTATTTCGATGGTATCGGAGCCGACCAAGTCCAAATACTCGATGTCACCTACTACGACGTGAATCGACAGGTGACCGAATCGGCTCATGCGATTCTGCCCCAGGGAGAGTTCGTCACCGCCAATTTGACCGATGTCGTTCTCGATACGCAGTATGTTCAGTACAGCACCAGCATCACCTATGACTTAAACGGTCAAGTGCTCACCTCGACCGATCAAAACGGCTTCACCACCGAGAGCACCTACGACCTCCGCGGGCAATTGATCCAAACCCGCAGCGAATCGGTTGATGAACTCGGGGACACTGTCTACTTGGTCAACCGCTCCGTCTACGACGCCGCTGGACGCACCATTGCGTCCACTTCGCAATACGTCGAAGGAACGACCGATCCTATTTCCGGCAGCGTCACCACCTACGACGCTGCTGGCATGGTCATCCAGTCCGATCAGGTCGACAATCTGGTGATCGACGTCATCGGCAGCGGCGCTTTCGTCACGTCGGTGCTGACCGACGTTGGCACGACCGTTTACACTTCGAGCACCGACTATGACAACGCCGGTCGCGTCATCCAAACGACCGACAACTACGGCCTGCAGTCGCGGACCTACTACAACGAGTTTGGCGAATCCGTCGAATCGCGCCGCCAAGCCTATGACGAAAATGACAACATCGTCTGGTTGGTCAATCGGACCGTTTACGATGACTACGGCCGCGCCACCTTCCAAACTGATACGTACCAGGAGGGTTCCGGCCGAACCATTTATGGCACGCAGTCGATCTACGACGATCTCGGCCGACAAGTCCAGTCGATCCGCCTCTCTGGCGTCGACATAGAGCTACTCGCTCCAGCAACCGGCTCGCCGGCCGATCCGCTCACCGCCGGATTGACGGTCCTCAATTCGCAACTTGTCGCACGCGGCGATATCCTTTCCAGCAGTCAGACCGTCTACAACGAAAAAGGTCAAGTCGTCAAGTCGATCGCAGCCGATGGACAAATCACCGAATACGAGTATGACTCTCTCGGCCGTCAGTTCGCGACGATTGGACATGCCGTCACAGCCGAAAGCGTTGGCCTCTCGCAGTACGCTGGCCAAATGGTCCGCTACCGCAGCGAAACCATCTTCGACGCCGAGGGGCGCGTCGCCACTGAACGCGCCAACCTGATTGAGGTGATCGACTCCCAAGGAAACGTCCTGGTCGACGAAACCCAAGTCCAGGAAATGTCGTACCAGTACGACGCCCAGGGCCAGCGCGTCCGCACCACATACGACGACGGTTCTTACATGGTCGTCCGCTACGACGACCTGGGACGTGTTGTCGCCGAGAGCACGCAGATCGCCTCCGCCGTTAACGTTACCTGGAGCGACTCGGCGCAGTCGTTCGTCGACGATTCCAGTTCCGACGCGATTGAAACGAAGCTATACGCGTACGACGAGCTCGGCCGCCTGACTGCCGTTGAACTCCCGGCGGTCGCCGATCCGCAAAATGGCGACGAACTAACGCGTCCCCGCTATGAATACGCCTACGACGCTCGAGGGAATCAAATCCTGATTCGTGATCCCCTTGGACGAGAAACCCGCTTTACTTACGACGAAGAGGGGCGCCAACTAACGCGGACCTTGCCGCTTGGCTATGGCGGCGACGGAATCGAGGGAACTGGAGACGATTCCAGCTTGCCGGACGGTGAGTTCACCGAGAGTTTTGAATACGATGAAATGGGTCGGCAGCTTCTGCACATCTCGTTCGAGGGAGTCGTTACCCGATTCGTCTACGACGAGTCGACCGGACGAATGACGCAGCAGCAGTTCTTCACGGGCGAAACCGCCTACAACGACGGCGCCGGCGATCCGTCCGAAGTCTGGACCTACCGCTACGATGCCTTCGGTCGACAAGTCGAAGTGATTCAGGACGGCGACGGCGATCTAGGTACAACTGCCGATCAGCGTGAAAGCTTAAACACCTACGATGACCGCGGCCGCTTGACCGTTCTGGCCACTGCCGAGGGGACGCTCCAGTACGGCTATGACGATCTTGGCCGCAAGATTTCTCTGACAGTCTTCGAAGCTGGCGCCGACGTAGCGGTTGATACACCGCTGAGCGTCACCACCTACGCCTACGACAGCCTTGGACGTCTATCTTCGGTTACCGAAGACCGGAACGCTGCTTCCAGCAGCGATGCGCTGCTGACAACCGGTTATCGCTACGACCTTCGCGGCAATCTGTCGCAAACGCGGCTGGCAAACGGCGTAATCGAAGAGTATCTCTACGACGAGCTTAACCGGCTGGAACTGTTGACTCACTATGCGGGCGACTCGACTCCAGACGATCTGTCCGACAACGCCAAACTGGCAGAATTCGACTACCAACTGCGAGCCGATGGCCAGCGCACCGGCGTGACCGAAACCTACTGGTTTGACGCGGACGAAAACGGTACGCCCGAAGCGCATATCACCCAAATCGACTGGGCTTACGACGCTCTTGGACGGCTCACATTCGAGTCGATTGATCACTTCGACAATCCGCTCGACCAGACCGAAAGCTTCGTCTACGACCTGGTCGGAAATCGCCTTCGCAAGACGCTCGACAAAGGTTCCGACCTGACGATCGACGAAGCGATCGCCTACATGTACGACGCCAACGATCGCTTGACGACCGAACAGAAGGATGCCGATAATAATGGAACGGTCGACCAGACGACCGAGTACGAGTACGACGCGACGCAGCAAACGTCGAAAACGGTCATTGACAATTCGAACAGCCAAACGACCAGCGAACAAACGTTCGCCTACGACCTGCAAGGCCGCATGCGGCAGGTCGTCACAAAAACGTACTCCAGCGGCGTTCTCGCCAGTAACGAGCGGGTCACCTACGACTACGACGACACCGGGATCCGAGTCAGCAGCCTGCACGAAGTCGACGCCAACCTCGACGGCACGTACGAATCGTCTACCCGCACCGAATACCTGATCGACCCCGCCAACTTCACCGGCTATCAGCAGGTCATCCGCGAAACGACTTACGACGAAAATGGAAACGTGGTGAAAGTGATCGCCTACGGCTTCGGCCACGACGAGATTACCCAGACCACGACCACGTACGACGAGAATGGCGCCACCACTAGCGAAGCAACCCTCGTCTTCGGCCATGACGGCCACGGCAGCGTTCGCGTTCTGTACGACATGGCCAGTTCTCTGCGGCAACTCTTCACGTTCACCGCCTACGGGGAGATGCTGGCGATTCACAACGCCTCGGCGGCTTTCGTGAGTGCGGCGGAATCGGCGGCGCTGTCGACGCTGCTCTATAGCGGCGAACAGTTTGATAGTCGCATTGGACAGCAGTATCTACGAGCCCGATATTACGATCCGAGTTCAGGTCGGTTCAACCGTCTCGACCCATTTGCAGGGGATATGAACCATCCTCTAAGCCTGAACAAGTACCTTTATGCTCACGCCAATCCGGTGGCAACTATTGACCCAACGGGTATGTTTGGAGTGTCTGGCCTAATTGGTGCAATTGGAGTGGCGCTCGGAAATGTCAGCACTGAATTGGTTGCTGGCGGCCTAATCTTGGCGGGAATTCAAACTGGAGGCAAAGCTGGGGTTGCCGCCAGGTCTGCGGGGTTGATGCTAATCGCCGAAGGGCAGACCGATTTGGGGTTCTATCTCTACAACCTCGGATCAAGGGTGGTCGCACTAACATTCGCGACAATTGATGGCATCGACACGGCTATTGGGCTTGGACTGCTGGGAATCGGACTTGGCGTCGCTGCGTTCAAACTAGCGAAATCGGCACCTCAGCTTGCGGAAGCAACGTTGAATTTTTCGCGACAAGCTCTTGATAGCTTTTCTACTTTCGCTCGGAGCATTCCGGATCTAGTTAGGTCCAGCGACAACGCTCTATCGTTAGCAGCGAGGCTCGAGAAAAACGCCGAGCGGTGGCTTGACGCATTTGAGAATAGTACGAAGTCGCACCCACGGGCTCATTTCTTTAAGCGTCATGGTGCTCAAACAACGATGGAGCAGCAATTGGTTCGCGCCGAAACGGGCGTAACTCCTGACGGCTTCCAAGGTCATAAGGTTGATTCTGCGCGTTTTCTGACGCATAGAGATCAGCTAAACGCGGTACAAACCGCAAATGAGATTTTCCTACGGACCGGAAAGCCCAATTTTAGCTTCGACGCTGGATACAAGGTAGGAATAGGGTATAAAAAGGGCGGAGGCGAAGCAGTTACAACAACGAACGTTACGGCCGCCTTTAAAGACGGAAAGCTTATCACTCTCTATCCAAAAATTAGCACATTATAGTTATGCATATCAACCCGTTCTTTTTGGATGTTCCGCTTGAGCCAATAACCGGCTTGGCAGATGATGACGAGGCTGTCGTCGCTTATTGTAATGTTGATTTAGACAGCAAGCCCCAAGCAGTGTCGATAATCGAGACTTTGCTTCTGCCCTACTTTCGTTCGCTTGGCTCGAGCATGAGGGAAGTGGTGGAATTGAATTACAAGTACTTCTTGACAAAAGAGGACACGGATTGGACTAGGGTCTTCGATTCTATCCTTCCACCGTTTGAGACTCCAAGCGACTCGCGTGGCTTCTTCTTGATATTATTCCAGATTTGTTTTGGTCATTCCGATTTCATATTGGATGACATCGAATCATATACTGTTCGATCGGATGCGAATGAACCGACTCAAGTATGGATCAAGGACATGAAGTCGGGCTGGCGTCCGAATTCAGACAAGACGGTGTAGAAAAGGGTTCAGGTCCGAATGGCATGAGCTTAATTCTAAGCGGCTGTAGCATAACGGTTTCGGAGCGTTTGCATTTGTTTGTATTCCTTGGGACGCCGTTTGAGTTCTCGCGGTTCATTACGGTCGGGGCGGGAGCCCAGTTCAAGCTGCCGGATCGTTTGCAGGAGGTTGCTCCATTGGGCATCCCGCTGTTGGGGATTCCAGCGGAGGGCGGCGGCGAACTCTTCGACGGCTTGTAGCGCGCCGTAAAAGCTCAGACGCCAAGAGGGCAGCTGGAGCTTCAGCGCCGTCGCCAGCATCGCGGCTCGCACCAGGTTGTAGCCAATCATGTGGCAGTGCAGTTCTTTGCAAACCATCGCTGGACTTTTGCAACGCAGGTGGCGCTGGAGCGGTGTCTGCAGAAGTTCGGCGAAAGTGAAAGTGGGTATGGTCTCGACTACGTTTGGGCGAAGATGCTTGGGGGAGAAATAGGGCATCGTCGACGCCGTCAGCGCTGCGCATGAGCGGCCAATTCAATCGCGAGATTGGGTGCTAGAGAATGGTCTGACGCCTGTGCAGGAACTGAAGCGTCTCTCGGCGCGGTATCAAATCAATCGTAAGACGTTGCCCTTTTTCTCCTACTTTCCCAGAGAAGGGTGAGCGTGAACCGATAGGCTGCGAATGGCATGCCGTGATCCGGGGTAGGCCATTAGATAGGCCGCTACATTTCACTACCCACGAACGTGGATCGTCCTGATTTTCTCTGGTATCATCATCCTGAATCGATACTTTTACTTTGGATGAAGATCCATGCGGCAGCCGATCGACAAAGTTGTCAGCCTTGGCTACAAATGCGACGTTTCCTATCACATTCGCCGGAGCGGGCTGCCGACGCTTCGCGGTCCGTTTGACAATGCTTTGACGTCGCATGAAGCATTAAAGGCGTGTCTCCTTTCTGATTTCCAGGAGGTCTTCTCTGACAATTCGATCCGCGTTGGTTGCTATGTGACATCGTTCGTGTGGGGGCACTTGCCCTATGAACAACTTGGACGCGAATTAAAGGATCGTTGGCGATACCAGACCAACAATTTCCTGAATTTGAAATCGCAGAATGTCGCCTTCATTCGGCGAGTTGACGAAAACGAGGACTGGCAGACGCAGTATGGCGACGTTTGCAGTTGGCTTCAAACTGCCGGCTATCGATCGTTCCGACTGATCTTTGTCATCAATCAGGCGTTCCCCTCGAACGATAACTTTTTTTCCATGACCCGACCCAAAGATGACCCCGAGAAGGGCGCATGGAAGGGGAGCCATGCAGACTGGAATGACCTATTTCGAACCTTCGAACGAGTCAGGGAGCAATCAACAACCGACATCAGTCGCTCGCTCCAATTTCAAATCGATATTGGTCGCTAAATCAACATTTATGCTTGGCTCGTGTCTGGTAAGGAGGAGATGAAAAGCGTCACGAATCGCACACAGAGCATGTCCCAATCCATCAGTGGATTTGCTTCGCCCGGTAGGCGAGAAAAAAGTGAAACAGAGCGATACGTTGTTCGAGAATCAAGGGACGGTGAACCGCTCTGCAAAACTGATCCATCTCGTCAACCATGCACGTCGCTCTCCCTTCACTGCATACAATAAATTTTGATGGAGACACCGGTTCGTCTGTGGTATCTTCTTTGCAGTTTTGCAGGGTAATTTGCGAAATGAGCTTTCAGTTAGCTGATAGCGCGCGATCGCAGGAGCGGTGGGCATTGAACAACATTGGGATGCGCGATCAATTGTTTGGCGGATGGTATGTTTAAAGAATTTTATGAATGAGATGGCCGATTACACGGACGCCGAATTGACATTCTACATGCCGGTGTTTCGCGATATTGAACCGGCTCGCTGGGCACTCACGCAATTGCGGAAACATTATCGCAGTCGAGTGATCCTCGCTTCGGATGGTGATTTCGACCCAAATTGGCGAAGCCTCGAATCAGAATTTCAGATTGAATTTTATTATGGCGTGAAGGACACCGCCTACTGGTGCCGTGGCTTGCATGTCGAAAAGATGATGCGGCTCTTTCTCATGCGACCGACGCAATGGCTGATCAAGCTGGATACCGATGCCGGCATTCATCGACGGTTTCGATATTTGCCGTCAGGATATCAGTGCGGCACGATCCAAAAGTTTGGCAAGGCGATTTCGTTACAGGCCGGTTGCTGCATGCTGTCGCAAGAATTTTGCGAACGATCGCTAGAAAGTCGACTGCTGACGTCCCCTGAATTATTTGAAGCGCTAATCACCTGGTGCCCCGCAGCATTAGGAACCCATTGGCCAGGCGTTCCGCACATCGCAGAAGACTGGGTGCTGGGATATCTTGGGCAGCAACTGGGGATGCCGCCTAGTGAGTTTGAAGAGATACGCAGCACCTGGAAAAACTATGTTCCCAATTCGGATTTGAAATTTGCCATCACCCATCCTTGCAAAGCAATGAGACTTTAGCATGCGACTCCTTCCACTCACGCACTATGCCCCTATCTTCGCGCCCTTGAGTGGCAAGCGAGTTGCATTGATCGATGGCATCGGCGGAACCGGTGACAAGCTGATCTACCGAGCGACGCGCCAATTGTTGGATGCATTCGGCATCCAGTGGAGGGCTTGCGAACCGCGCGAGATTGCCGATGTGGATGTCGTGCTGCTATTCGGCGGCGGCAATCTTGACAGCTATTATCATGGCGAGATTCAGCGCCGGCGAGTCGCTTGTGAGCGAGCGAAAAAGATTGGTGCAAAGACGATCGTGTTGCCGCAATACTCAATGGGAATGCATGAGGGGACCAGCTTCGATCGCTTGTTTGTACGTGATCTTAGTAGTATGAAAACACGTCCCGAGGCGGTGCTTGCGCCTGATTTGGCGCTCGGCTATGATCACCCGGCCCCCAGCCAGCCGCCCCGTCATCCGCTAGGGCTGTTCTTGAGGGAAGATCGTGAGTCGCTGTTGCCTCATGATGTTACGTATGTTGGTGATCCTTATCACATGACGCACGATCTCGATGAGTTATTTCGGATGGCGGCTGACTACGCTCATATTGTGACGGATCGCCTGCACTTCGGGATCTGTGGGCTGATCTTAGGGCGCCGGGTTACTTTGCTTCCAGTGAACAATCACAAGTCGCGCGAGATGTGGCAGATGTGGTTGCGGCATGTGGGTTGCGAATGGAGTAACGAAGTTCCCGCTTTCGCCAGAGAGCAGCCGATCGCCAGCGAACATATTCTGGCTTGGTCGTCCGATCCTGAAGTGCGTGCATACTCGACGAGTGGTGGGTTCACCAAAGAGTTGCTGCGACACGCTCTGACGTCAGGGTACGTGGACAAACTGGTTTTTCCCCGCATGATCGGCACGCGAGCCGAGATTATTGTGACGGACGATCCCAACGAACTGATGACGCCTGCGACGAATTCGATCTACCAGCCGATCTCGCCGCTCAAAGGATTATCGCGCGTGTCGGAGGGAGAAACCTGCGCCATCACGCTGTTGCCTTGTCATGTCGAAGCACTACGCGACAATCCACAGTGGCATGAAAAAGCAAAACTCGTCATCGAATTGGCATGTGGACATGTGCCGCACTATGCCTGGACACAAGATTGTCTGGCCAAACTGGGGGTTGAGGAGGATGAAGTAGAGCAGCTTGATTATCGCAACGGGCTTTGGCCGGGTGAGATGGTGGCTCGGCTGAAGAATGGAAAGGAGGTCCGCACACCCTTTCCACCGCTTTGGAATCCCGATCCGACCGTCAGCTCGCCCGCGATCTGCGGAGTTTGTAATCGCCTGGGCGGTCGGGGAGATATTCTGGTCGCCGATCCATGGCGATTGGAAGAAATGTATCGGGCAGGCTCTCCCGGCAAGACGATGGTCAAGGTCTTGAGCCCGGCGGTTTGGGACTTGATTCGGACCGCAAATATTGAGTACGAGCCGATCAGTCTCCGACAATGGGATCATTCGATGACCTGGCTGAGGAACTCCAAGCAAAAATGTGGCGAGAGGGTGCAGTGAAGATTTGTCCGAAGGGCTTTTTGCAAAACTCTGGTGTGAATACGTCCATCTCAAAATTGTACGGCGTGACAGGAAGCGTCATAATGATGGCTATTGTTTGTTCAATGATCGCGGTCTAAAAGAACGTTGGGTAGAGTGCGTCTAAAGTTGATTGAGCCGTGGGTAATAGTCGTGTCGAATAAACTGCGTTCAGCATAACCTATGAAAAAACGAATTTGCTTTTGTTGGGAGCTGGGCGCTGGATTTGGTCACTTGGGGCCGCTGCAACCGATCGCACGTCGCCTTACTGAACAAGGGCATTCGCTAACGTTAATCGTCAAAGATTTGTCTAGGATTCGGGGCGCCTTTCCCGGCATTCCCTTTGAAGCGTACCAGGCGCCGGTCAAGGTTTCGCCTGCGATCCCGAACCTCAAGAATCCGCCGACGTTTGGCCATATTCTGACGAACAAAGGGTACGCCCAGCGGCAAGAACTGGGGGGGATGGTCGAAGCTTGGCGTAATCTTTTCAACCATATTCGTCCAGACCTGTTGCTCTTCGATCACGCGCCAACGGCGATCTTGGCGGCGCGGGGACTTGTGGTTCCGCAAGCGACGATCGGAACCGGCTTTTTTTGCCCGCCGGACGAGAATCCGCTCCCCAACATGTCGGCGATCCGAAATATGTCGCTGCATGAACGCCGAGAGGACGAAGCAATTCTGCTGCAGACGATCAACCAAGTTCTTTCGGAGAATCGGCAGCCTGAACTTGCCCACGTGGGGCGGCTGTTCCATGATGTCGACGACAATTTGTTTTGCACTTTTCGCGAACTGGACCATTATCCGCAACGTCCGCCGGCGACCTATTATGGCTGTTGGTCGGCAGAGCTTCCGCGGGAACAGTTTTCGGGATGGCCAGCAGGATCTGGGAAAAAGGTGTTTGCGTATCTGAAGCCGATGAAGGCGCTGGAGGAGTTGATTCGCTGGCTCCATGGGCAAAACCATCGTACGATTTTGGTAGGAGATCACATTAATTTCGCCCCGTATCAAGAGTGGTCGCAGGGAAGCGTCCGATTTGTGACCCAGCCGATTCAACTCGAAGCGATTCGCCGTGATGCCGACGTTGCTATTATGAACGGCAACCATGGCGCGGCGTGCGAGTTCCTGCTCGCCGGCGTTCCCACCTTGCAGGTTCCGATCACCTACGAGCAAGGCATTCTGACGCATCGAATTCTGGCGACCGGGACCGCTCTCGTCGCCTCGCAAGAACAAGGACGGCAAGCCATCAGCCAGTTGGGCGCACTGTTAGATGGCCATGGGAGACGAGACGCCGCCCAGAAATTTGCCGACAAGTATCGGGAGTTTACCCCAGAACAGGGTGTCGAGCGGCTTTGCTCGCGACTGTACGAATTGCTGGGGTAGAAGTCACCTATTTTCACCAATCAAAACGGGTGCAGTAAATTGGGTGCTGTCGGTCAGAAACGGTAGGATTGAATAGCCGGCGAAGCTTTTGCAGCTCGGTACGATTTGAACTTTCCTTACTCTTCCAACATTGACGCTGCGTGAGACCCATGGATATTGTTTATTTTTTAAAGCACAGTCCTGTCAACGACTTGGAGATTCGGCTGTCGCTGCGTAGCGTCGCGCAGCATTTTCCTGAAGTCGGAAAAGTTTGGGTGGTCGGCGATCGGCCGGCGTTCTTGTCCGATGATACAACTATTGTGGAGCATGTTCCGCACGAGTATCTGGCGACGCCGATACGAATGCCTACTCCCGTCGTTAATCTATTTCAACTTTTGTTCGCATCATCACTGCTCCCTGATTTATCGCATGAGTTTCTGCAATTCTGCGACGACTACATCTTGCTTGACCGCTTAACGCTTGATGCGGCGCGAACCGTTTATTATCTGGAAACGCTAGATCAAGTCCAAAAACGAGGCAAGGGGATTTGGCATGAGTCGCTGTGGCGCACCTATGATCAATTGAAGCGACTTGGCTATCCGTGTTTCAATTTTGAAACTCATTCGCCGGCCTATTTTCGCCGTAAATGGATCTTTGACGCCTATCGCGATTTGCAAAGCTACGTCACCGACGATCGGTTCTATGGCATGCTGGGTAAGACCGCAATTTTAAATCACGCCATTGCGAAGCAAGGAGTTAAACCGATCAGCCTACAACTGAAGAATCGGCGAATTGGTTTTTGGGGAAAACCTCCCAGGTATGAAGAAGTTGTCGAAGCCAGCTATGGAAAACTGTTCTTCAACTTTGACGACGCCGCTTTCGGTCCTGATGTAAAACGGTTCCTGTTGGAAACGTTCCCCGAGCCGTGTCGTTATGAGCGGCAGGAAGTTGATCCACCCAGTGTCGATGCGCTGAAGGCGTCGCTCGGTTGCTTTCAAGTGACGACGTGATTGTAAGAAATCTGTCCGCTGGGTGATTTGGCGCAAGCACCTCCTCTTGTGGCTGAGGTGAATTACTGCATCCAAGCCGGAGTCAAGTTGAATGGTAAGTGTTAGGCAATAATGCATCTGGATCGGTATAGCTATTTCGAAAGAGGTTGATCGCGACCTGGAGTTTGGCTTGCCACTTGTGAGCGAATTAGAGATTGAATCAAGCGGCACGACCGCTGCATCGACAACGAAGTGAGCGACCTTGTCCTAGTCGGCGGCCCTCACGTTGTGGCTCTTCGTCGGTTGCAACGAAGCCCTAGCGACCGATGTTCTCTGGCTGTTGCGCCATCGGCTCACACCGAGTATCTAATCATTGGTTCCTAGCGGCAGAAGCAGTAATTCTTTGGAGGCGAATCGATCCAATTCGTACGATTCACTCCGTCCCTTGAAGATCGCTTCGATCGGGCAGAGATTGTAGCAACGCGAAACTTCGTGGCCATCACCTTTCTCATGTTTCGGGTGCTCGCGAAACTTTGGCGTTGTAATGCCCAACTATACTCGCGCGACGAAAACGGTTTAGATCTCGGCAAAGAAGAGCGTGTGATTTCCTTTTATGGACAGCCAGCGATCGACAATCTTTTCGCTCTCCTGGTATGACAGCCCATCTCGTCGATAGTCACCTAATGTCGGAAGCCTCGACCATGTTCCGCAATTTCGCCAGTCGCCGTGATCTTACTACTCTTTCCGGTGATCGCAATGAGTGGGCGGTCCGTCACTGTGTGCAAAGTGGCGATCCAACTGGCGGTCCGTCGGCCCACTTGGACGCTGCGCGATCAGCAAATGTGCGGTGGTAGGATGAAACAAAGAATCTGTAACAGCCCGAAAAATTAGCACCAATTATTGATCTCCTGGTTGAGGTCCGACGAATCTCCAGCGCTGGGATTCTTCACAGAAATATCCCGTTCAAATTGATGTCAGATCCTGCGAGTGGGCGCCTCATTTGCGTACGCTGTTTTTGTTCAATTCACGTTCAATCGGCTTGATGAGTCACTCTGACGCCATATCCGACCGACGCCCGATTCGCTTGTCCTCTTACTATTGCCGGAAAAAGGATGTAATGCTGCCGGAAATCGATTTCAAATCGTTCTCGCTGGGGGTAAATGTAGCGGTTCTGATTGTGTCAGGAGTCGTCGTCTGGGTTGCTGGCCTCAAACTCGCTCGCCTCGCCGAGGGAATCGCGAACAAAATTGGACTAAGCAAAGTAATAGCAGGTGCGCTCCTGCTAGGCGTGGCGACATCGTTACCGGAGATTGTCACCACAATGACCGCTTCGGCATTGGGTAACGCTCCGCTGGCGGTGAATAATCTCTTTGGTGGCGTCGCAATGCAATTAGCGGTGCTGGCCGTGATCGATTGGATATATGTGCGCGGCAGTCCGCTCACCTTCTTTTCGCCGAATCCCGTTCTGTTGTTGGCCGGAGTGTTATTGGTGATGCAGGTTGCACTAGCGATCATCGCGATCACCGCAGGAGACATAACCGTGGCTGCTCACCTAGGATTCTGGCCGTCGCTGCTTGTGGTGTTCTATGGAATGTCGTTGTACTACCTGAACCGATTTAATTCTCTTGACACGTGGACGGCATCGCGAACGCCGACCGATCCGCGAGAAGACGACGCCAGCGGCCGTGCAGATCACCCTGCTGCTAATCGAAACTCGAGTAGCCTGGACGATGAAGGCTCATCGATAGTGCGACTGTCGGCGGCATTCGCTTTTTGTTGCTTACTCGTGCTGTTGGGAGGAGGGGCAGTATCAGCATCGTCCGACGCGCTGGCCGCGCAGACGGGGATCGGCAGCAGTTTTTTCGGTGCGACGTTGGTGGCGCTAACCACGTCACTTCCGGAACTCAGCACCACTGCAGGGGCGATTCGCCTTGGCTCCTACACCATGGCGATCGCCAATATTTTTGGTACGAACACGCTCGAGATAGCGTTGCTGCTGCCTGCCGATATTGCGTATTTGGAGGGGCCGGTAATGAATGCCGTTGATCAGTCGGCGTTGCTTATGGGTAGCTTAAGCATTGTAATGACATCGTTGTACCTCTGGGGATTGCTAGAGCGGCGAGATCGATCATTTCTCGGTATGGGAATCGATTCAGCTGGGGTGTTGATCGTCTACTTCATCGGTCTCATCGTGCTCTATTTTAAGTCGGGGGGAGAGGGATGAGTTGGCAGCGCAACACTCCACGAACAAAGTCCGATCGTAGCCAAGCACCTTTGAACCACGCCGGGCGACTTCGCCCCCACGTCCTTCTCTTTTGTGTACTACCAATATTCGCGCTGGCAAGCGGCGGTTGCGATGGACCTCAGTCGACTCTCACGCCCGCTGGCGCCGAGGCCGAGAAGATAGCCGGCTTGTTTTGGGCGATGGCGATTGGCGCGGCGGTGATCTGGGTGTCGGTCAGCGGGCTGGCAGTCTACGCAATGCGAGTCGCTACCCACCGACATGATGCGCAGTTCACGCGGCGGTGGGTCATCGGCGGAGGAGTTGTGGCTCCCACGATGACGTTTGGCCTCCTGTTGATCTTTGCATTAGCGCATCTACCGTCGCTCTTGCGTCCAGCGCCGGAAGGGAGCATGCGGGTTGATGCGGTCAGTGCGCTATGGTGGTGGCGTTTCACCTATCCGAGGCCAGACGGGGGGACGGTGGAAGTCGCCAACGAGATTTGGTTGCCGGTGGGAGAACCGGTGCAATTCGATCTGCAAAGCGTGGATGTCGTGCACTCGTTTTGGATCCCTTCGCTCGGAGGAAAGGTGGACATGATCCCGGGACGTCGCACTCAGCTTAGCTTGCTTCCCACGAAAGTAGGAACCTACCGAGGCATATGCGCGGAGTATTGCGGAGCATCGCACGCTCACATGGCGTTTGATGTTGTGGTGACAACGCGGGAGGACTTTGACGCTTGGCTAAATCGACAAATCGAGAATTCGCTGACGCCGCAAGCCAACAAGTCGGCTCTTGGGGCCGAGGTCTTTCGGCGAAGCGGTTGCGGAGCTTGCCACACGGTTCGCGGCACTTTTGCAGACGGGACGGTTGGTCCAGATCTTACCCATTTCGGTGGCCGGCTTAGCGTCGCCGCCGGCGCGATGGAAAACACCGAAACAAACTTGCGCCGCTGGATTACCAATCCAAAGCAGGTGAAGCCTGGTGCTCTCATGCCTGGTTTCCACACTTTGACGAGCGCTGAAATCGACCAGTTGGCCGCCTATCTGAAAGGACTCAAGTGAGCGAAGCGACCAATGACAATTCCTCAGACCCCACAGGGAAAGAGACGCAGACGCAACGGTTGTTAAATGCTTGGCGCGTGCCATCGGGTTGGCGCTATTGGTCGGAGGTCAACAACACAGAGGTAGGGTTGTGGTATACCGTCACCTCCGGGCTCTTCTTCCTTTATGGAGGCGTCTTGGCCCTGTTGATGCGGGTGCAACTAGCGACGCCAGGCAACGATTTTTTGTCAGCGGACACTTATAACCAGGTCTTCACGCTGCACGGCTCGGTCATGATGTTCCTCTTCGCCGTGCCGATTTTCGAAGCCATCTCAATCCTTCTGCTTCCCGAAATGCTCGGAGCGCGTGATCTGCCGTTCCCTCGCTTGTCGGCTTTTGGCTATTACTGCTTCTTGATCGGGGGCCTGTTCGTATGCGGGTCTTTGTTTTTCGACGCAGGGCCGAAAGGGGGATGGTTTATGTATCCGCCTATGACCACGAAATACCAGCCTGGCGTCGGCGCCGACATCTGGCTGCTTGGTCTGTCATTTATCGAAATCGCCTCGATCGCCGCTGCGGTTGAATTGATCGTGGGGGTGCTTAAGTGTCGCCCGCCCGGCATGCGGATTAACTTGATACCGCTTTACGCATGGTACATCCTCGTCGTCGCGGGAATGATTCTGTTCGCGTTTCCCCCTCTCATCGCTGGAGACATCCTCTTGGAGATGGAGCGAGCGTTCGATTGGCCTTTTTTCGATCCAAGTCGCGGGGGCGACCCGCTCCTCTGGCAGCACCTGTTCTGGATATTTGGTCACCCAGAGGTTTACATCGTCTTCCTGCCGTCCGTGGCGCTCATCGCGATGATTGTCCCGACTTTCGCACGCACGCCGATCGTTGGGTATGGCTGGGTCGTATTAGCGGCGGTCGGTACGGGCTTTTTAAGTTTTGGTCTCTGGGTGCACCACATGTTCACTACGGGGCTTCCCGGGGTAACGCTTGGTATCTTCTCCGCTGCGTCCCTCGCGGTGGCCATCCCGACGGGAATCCAGTTCTTCTGCTTTCTCGCGACCTTGATGACGGGAAGAGTCGTGGGTTCGGTGCCGTTGATGTTTGTCTTTGGGAGCCTGGTGACCTTTGTCTTTGGCGGTCTTACCGGGGTGATGGTCGCCGTCGCTCCCTTCGATTTTCAAGCGCACGACACCTTTTTCGTCGTCGGTCACCTGCACTATGTACTGGTCGGCGGGACCATCTTTCCGATCGTCGCCGGCTTGTACTATTACTTTCCCATTGTTACGGCGAAAGAACTCTCACCGCGATTGGGAAAGCTGGCCTTCTGGCTGCTTCTGATCGGTTTCAATATTACTTTTATGCCGATGCATTGGACTGGGATGCTGGGCATGCCGCGGCGCGTCTATACGTATCCCTCTGAACTTGGATTCGACACGTTGAACATGGTCTCGACGATCGGCGCTTTCATTCTTGGCGCTGGTTTCTTGGTGGTGCTTTGGGATGTCATCCGGCCGAAAGGGCATCAGCCCTGGGCGCCGCGCAATCCGTGGAATGCAGGCACACTCGAGTGGCTTGCGGAGATGCCTGACAAGCCCTGGGGCGTACGCTCGATCCCGATCATCACCAGTCGATATCCGCTGTGGGATCAAAAGGATCTGATGCACGAGATCGATGATGGACGCTACTACCTGCCCGACGCAAAAGAAGGATACCGCGAAACGCTCATCACATCGGTGATTGACGCTCGCCCTTTACAGTGCTTGCGCGTTCCCGGACCTTCGTTTCTGCCGCTGATCTGTGCCGCGTTTACTGGCGGAATGTTTATCTTCGCGACCTATCATTGGTGGATTTGGGCGACTGTCTGTGGCTTGGGTTCGTTGATGACGATCCTAGTCTGGCTGTGGACAGGAACAGCTTGGCTGCCTGAAAAAGAAACGAAGGACGTCGGTCTCAACTTAAAGCTGCCGATCTACGTCTCAGGACCAGACGCCGTTGGCTGGTGGGCGATGTTCATCACCATGCTCGCCGATGCCACCGCTTTTGTCTCCCTTGTTTTTGGATATTTTTTCTACTGGACGATCCATGAAGATTTCCCGCCCGCTTCCTCCCCAAGGCCAGATGTGATGTGGCTATTATCGGGCGGCGTGCTTGTGCTGCTCGCCTACGGGCTGACGCTATGCGCTCGCAGATGGAATCGGAAAGGGAAAGCCGCTGCGTTTTATGGCGCAGCTTTCTCGGGCGTTCTCCTTGCAAGCTTGGGGGCGGCGGCCCTCGCAACGGGACCCTATGTATCAGAGCTTGATCCGACGCGACACGCCTATGAAGCGATCGTATGGCTGCTCGTCGGCTGGACTGTCATGCATGTTGCTGTGGGCGTTTTAATGCAGCTTTACTGCGTTGCGAGACGAGCAGGCGGCCGAATGACCTCAACCTACGACGCTGATATCGTGAACGTTGCACTTTACTGGCATTTTCTCGCGTTGACGGCGGTGATAACCGTCGGCGTGGTGGCCGGATTTCCTCGGGTGGCCTGATGACGAATGTAAAACCTCCCAGCGTTACGGAATCGCCCCCCGAAAAGGCCGAGTCACTGTGGCTACTTACCAGTGCGCCAACGATTTGGGCGACGCACTTTATGGCTTGTTATCTCACCGCCGCGGTATGGTGTGAGAAATTTGCCGATGATTCCGCGAGTCTTGCGCCCGTGCGCTGGGCGATGGGCGTCTATACTTTGCTGGCGGTTTTGGGGATTCTGTTGATCGGCTGGAGGGGTTACCGCCGTATCCGTAATTCCCTCGCCGATCGACCACATGACTCTGATCATCCCGGCGACCGATACCGCTTCTTAGGATTCGCGACCGTCCTCTTGGCTTGGCTCAGTCTTGTCGCAACGCTGTTTGTCGCAGCGGTGGCTCTCTTTGTGGAGACTTGCCACTAATGCGATATTCACTTTTGATTGCTGGGCTACTAACGCTCGCCGTCGCTTGGTTAGGCCCGCTGCCCGAGTTGGCGCAACATGCGTTCTTTGGGCATATGCTGATGCACATGTTAGTCGTGGCGGTGGCAGCACCACTTCTTTCCATCGCGATCGTGAAGGGGCCATTCGACCCGGTCGATCGAGCACCCTATTTGTTCGCGCCGATCCCCGCATCGGTAGGCGAGTTGATCCTGGTTTGGGCATGGCATGCGCCAATGCTGCACCATTTAGCTCGCAACCACTCGTGGGGCATTATCGCCGAACAGGGATCGTTCTTATTCGCCGGTATGTGGGTCTGGATTTCGGCATTCGGGGGCGTTCAGCAGCGAGGAAGAAGCGCCGCGGGCGTGATTGGCTTGTTGCTTACGTCGATGCATATGACGCTGCTGGGCGCGCTTCTCGCGCTGGCGCCCCGGGTGATTTACCCTCATCATACCGGTTTCGGATCGTTAACCGCGTTGCAAGATCAGCACCTGGGAGGCGCGGTAATGATCGTGATTGGAAATATCGCTTACTTGAGCGGCGGACTCTGGCTCACGCGTCAATTGCTGCAGCCCGATCCCGCAGGAGGTTACAAGCATGAAGATGCCAATTAAATTAAAACAAAGGGCGACCACCGTCGCCATATTGCTTGCATTCTCCTTGATCGTTGCGACGGTGATTGTGGTATCCGGCGTGGCGCCGATTAAGGCGAGTTCCGGCCATTGGGCAATCACAAAATGGTTCTTGCAATTCTCAAAAAACCGTTCGGTCGCGACGCATAGCCAATCGATCAAGACGCCGCCGCTCGACGATCCTGCTCAGTTACTCCGCGGCGCTGGACATTACGAAACCGCCTGCGCGAATTGCCACGGAAGCCCGCTGAGAAGCCGCTCGCCTGTGGCGCTGGCTTCTACACCAACCCCGCCCCAACTAGTGGATCTCGTTACGCAACGCCAACCTCGCGAGTTGTTCTATGTAGCCAAACATGGAATCCTGTTCACTGGCATGCCTGCTTGGCCAACGCAACAGAGGGATGACGAAGTATGGGATGTCGTTGCATTTCTCATTCGCCTTCCATCGATCGATCGTCAGGAGTATGAGCGTCTCGTATTTTCTGAAGCAAAGCCCGGGCCCCTAGGTTCGGCCGATGATGCCGTTGTGGCCGCTCGCAACCTCTGTCAGCGTTGTCACGGCATTGACGGACAAGGTCGCGAGCATGGCGCATTCCCTCACCTAGCCGGGCAAAATCAAGAGTATCTATTTTCAGCACTCGGCGCCTACGCGAAGGGAGAAAGGAATAGCGGCGTTATGCAGACCATAGCGGCTATGCTTACCGACGAGGAACGCGAGGGCTTGGCCGCGTACTACGCGAATCTTGAAGCTTCACCTTCTGCTCGCGGTGATTCTCAGCAACGTAGAAATACGGAGGCCGAATTGGCAATCGCTCGTGGTCGCAAGATCGCTGAAGAAGGCCTGCCGGCAAAAATGACCCCGTCGTGTATGGACTGTCATGGACCGAGCGAACACTCGCCGTCACCTCAATACCCGCGTCTTGCGGGTCAGCCAGCATCTTACCTCGAACGGCAACTTCATCTCTTTCATAACAACCAGCGTGGCGGTGGGCCCGCCGCTTCTCTAATGGCGCCTGTCGCCAGCGGCTTGCCGGAAGAGTCCTTTCGAGACGTCGCTCTTTACTACGAATCGCTGATTCCCGAATGACCTGCCGATCTCCTTTTTTCTTATCAGTATCCGAAAGATCAGTATCCGGTAGCGTCGGTTGCTGAAGTAAACCTAAAATGGCGATTTTCCGCCGGTGGCCCCCTAGGCTTCGCCAGTAATATAGCTAGCTTCACCGTTATAACGGCTTATGTTTCCGGGCAGCGCCAGAACTTCGACTTGCTCTTCTATCGGTATTTGTCGGTAGTCCTTATTCTCGTAGTCGAGGTACCCGAGCATCGCGTATGAAAAGGCGCCAATGCCTGTAAAACTACAGCCCGCCAAGCCATATTCTGCGGCGAAATTGCGTAGTCCAGAGATCACCTCATCGTCTCTGTCAAACACCAGGGCAGTCGTCTTCTGGCCCTCGTCACAAAGTAATCGTGATTTCATCAATGGTTCCTATAGAAAAGTTGCTGCCGAGGTTTTGGACCGGGAAAAGCAAGTTTTCTCGACAAGGCGCACCAGTTTTCGACAGTTCGATTCGCGCCCGAAGCGGGGTTTTATCCAGGATGCATTCTGCCTCGCTTGCTGCTTTGCCGATCTATAGTGCGGAACAGTGCTCTTCCAGCCATGCATTACCGCGCCACGAATCATGCTGCCGCGCGAAAGGTCATCTTTGAACGCGGACCACAGGAAATTGGAAGCTTGTTCCAGGGTGATATGCAGGGGAAGAATTGGAACCTTGGAATCGGAGACGCACGATATCGTCGACGCCGTGGTGAAGTTGCCGCAGTAAAAGCTATGCCAGTAGAGAAGCTATTGCGGATGTGCGATTGGTAATGAGCGTCTCGATCGAAAGCGGTGATTCCAGAAGTATAAATTCGTCGAACCGAATCGCGGCGAACCGTCGTCTTCTATATAAGTTCGCAGTCTGAAGGTTCGGTCTCTGCGATCAGTACTTCGCCATGACTGGCGTTTGCGCATTCAGCTTGGCAGTTGCGCAGTCAGCTCTGTTTGACGAACGGATCTGGCGAGACTGCTAGTCGGGCCTTGCGGAGGCGCTGACCAATGTGAGCAATTCGCGCAGCGCCTCTGGCTCGATCGGCTTCACCAAATGATGATCAAATCCAACGTCGGCGGACCGCTGGCGGGCGTCCGTTTGTCCCCAGCCAGTCAGTGCGATCAGCTTGATCCGTTTGCCCCAGGTCTGCTGACGAATATGACTTGCGGCTTCGTAGCCATTCATCTTTGGCATTCCCAGGTCCATCAAAATGACATCGGGAAGAAAATGCTGGGCGACTTCGATCGCCGACTGCAGTTCTTCATTCGACGCTCGCAGCTCTTCCTGGCCGGTCTCGTATTCTTCGATAATGTCTTGCAGGCGTCGGCGCGTTACATCCAGTTTCGAATCGAGTCCGCGAATCACCTCATTTTCGGTCCCTTCGGTCGGAGGACGCTTGCGCGACGACTTCCCCGACGAAAGTGTTGTCGGCGCCGGGCGCTCATCGAAGATGATCAACGCGAAGCCGTCTTGATGCGGCTCTAGGGAAGGACGTACATGCAGGATGACCGGCTGAACGTCCCCCTCAAAGTCAACCGATGTCGGCCTCGAAACGAACGGAAGTTTCTGTTCACGAACGGCCGAAAGTGCGGAACGAAGCTCAAGCTTCAATTCTTCACGCAGTAGCTTAAAAATGTTAGAAGTGATTTCTCCTCCCGGATGAACAAGGTAACGTCCCGCGTGAGCCGAAAGATGGACAATTTTTTCATCCGGACTAAGGAGTAAACTCGGAGGGGCATATTGCTCTACCAGACGCTGATGAAGGACGCCGTAAGTGACTGCTTCACTACCCCGACCGTCAGTTTGGGGCGGCATCAACAGGGGAGCTCGCAACAGAGGGAAGACCGGTAGTCTCGGCTCAGGTCCTACCACATTGCGTTTGCGATAGAGACATCGTTTTTTGTCTTCGGTTCGAAAAAGCTCTGACGCATCCAACGTCTCTGAGGTTCCCAGCACTAAAAAACCGTCTGGATTCAGAGAATAATGAAACAACGCGATGACGTCATGCTGGACCTCACGCTACAAGTAGATCATGACATTTCGACACGCAATCAAATCAATATGGGAGAACGGGGGATCGCTCAGCAGGTTGTGCGGTGCAAAAATGACCATCTCGCGCACCTCTTTGCGGATGCGATAACCGCCGTCGACACGATCGAAAAACTTCTTCAGTCGTTCCGGCGTGGCGTCTGTTTCGATATCTCCGGGATAAAAGCCTTCACGCGCCGACTTGAGAGAATGTTCATGCAGATCAGAAGCGAAGATCTGCAGCGCGAAAGGGGTTTGCCGGCGTTTCACTTCTTCCAGCATTAAGATCGCCAGCGAATACGCCTCTTCTCCCGTCGCACACCCAACGGACCAGATGCGAATACTGTCGTCAGGACGTCGGTTATCAAACAGCTTGGGAATCACCTCTTCCTCGAGCTTTTGAAACACTTCTCGGTCGCGGAAGAAATTGGTGACCGTGATCAGCAAATCGTCGGCCAGCAATTGAATTTCTTCGGGCTTCTTACGCAGCAGCTTCAAATAGTCCGACAGCTCTTCCAGGTGATTAAACTGCATCCGCCGCGCGATTCGTCAGAGGACGGTCGACCGCTTATAGAGCCCAAAATCTCGGCCGATACGGGCGCGCAATTGCCCAAATAATTGTTGGAGAAAGTTGCGAACGTCCGCTTGCAAGTCTTGGTCATTCTCCCAAATCGGCAGCTGCGATTTTTTTTCTCGTCCATCTAAAAATAGATTCTCCACCGCATCGATTGCTGTCTACGGTTTTTGTCGTCGCTGGTCTTCTCTTTACACCGACGATCATGGCGGGTTTTTGTTTTTGTTCAACTAATTTCGGTAGCGGTCAGAAGGGAATGTCGAGATCGGTACGAGATTCGCAGGTTCTGATCAGTGATCAATCCTGCATGGGCGATGCTCGTCTCAACTTTTCGTGGTTGTTATTACGGGGCTGTAGCGACCCATGGGCGACTTGGTTTTTCGCCCGGCTCACCGAATGGAAGAAGACGGATGAACGTTCTAGCGCTCAATCCCGGCAGTAACACCCTGAAATACAAGCTGATTGGATCGGGTGAAGCGATTCTCGATTCTGGATTTATCGATGGCGTGAAGGGGAATCAAATTGTCACCGCCGCGAAACGGCTCCTACAAGATGGATTCGCAGCGACCGTCGATCAGATTGGCGTTCGCGTGGTGCATGGGGGAGGCCGCCATTTCGAACCCGAGTTGGTCACGCCGGGGTTACTGAATGAACTGCGCGAGCTCGTCCGCTTCGATCCGCAGCATCTACCTACCGACATTGCAGTGATTGAAGCTGCTCAAGCCGCGATGCCGCAAACACCGGTCGTGGCCGCCTTCGATACGCAGTTTCATCAGACAATTTCCGACGCCGTCGCCTGCTATCCGCTGGGAGAAGGCTACGCGAAGCGATTTCCCCGATTGGGTTTTCATGGATTCGCCCATCGCAATGTCGTTGGAGAGTTCTGCCGTCGCACAAGTCAAGTCGCTACTGGTCTGCGACTTGTCTCAGTGCATCTGGGTGGCGGCGCCAGCGCCTGCGCAATTCGGGATGGACGCAGCGTCGACACGACAATGGGCTTTACTCCCTTGGAAGGGATGATGATGTCGACTCGCTGTGGGGATCTCGACGCCGGCATCGTGATCGAACTGTTTCGTCAAGGACTATCCTGCGACGAGGTGGAAGATCTTTTGAATCGGCGCAGCGGTTTACTCGGGCTCTCTGGACTTAGCGCGGACATTCGAGATCTGGAACCGGCGGCGGCCAACGGCGATCCTCGTGCAGAACTGGCGCTCGAAGCGTATGGACATCGATGTCGACGATACATCGGCGCAATGATCGCTGTCCTGGGAGGTTGCGACGCGCTCCTATTTTCCGGCGCACTGGCCGAAAATTCACCGACATTTCGCAACCGGATGCTGCGCGGGCTCGCCGGACTTGGACTACGGCTCGACGAGACGCGGAATTCGCGAAGCGAAGCTGAAACCGGGGGAAGAATATCTCACGATCAATCGGCCAGCGAAATTTGGATGATCCCGGTGGATGAAGAACTGGAGATTGCTCGTAGTCTGTTTCAACTGGCCGAATCCTGAAATCCTTTGTTGAATTTTATCTCGATACTCCTTCAACTTCCAAACGGCGATTTTCAATGACCGCTCAAAGCCTATCCGAAACCGAAGTCGAGCGAATCGATCAGTACTGGCGAGCCGCAAACTATCTCTCGGTCGGCCAAATCTATCTGCTCGACAACGCGTTATTGAGGCGCCCGTTAGATCGTCAACACGTCAAGCCGCGCCTGCTGGGACATTGGGGAACGTGTCCCGGCTTGAACATGATCTACGTTCACTTGAACCGAGTGATCCAGCGCGACCAACGATCGATGCTGTTCATTACTGGGCCAGGCCATGGGGGACCTGCACTGGTCGCCCAAACTTATCTGGAAGGAACCTACACCGAAATCTATCCGAAAATTTCGCGGGATGAGTCAGGCTTGAATCGGCTCTTTAAACAGTTTAGTTTTCCCGGGGGTATCCCGAGTCATGTCGCGGCCGAGACGCCGGGTTCGATCCATGAAGGAGGCGAACTCGGATATTCTCTCTCGCACGCGTTTGGCGCCGCGTTTGATCATCCGGAACTCATTGTCGCCTGTGTGATTGGGGATGGTGAAGCAGAAACGGGCGCGCTGGCGACCGGCTGGCATGGAAACAAATTTTTGAACCCGGCTCGTGATGGCTGCGTCCTACCGATCCTGCATCTCAACGGCTACAAGATTGCCAGTCCATGCATTCTAGCCCGCATTCCCCAGGAGGAACTGACCAAGCTGCTAAGCGGCTACGGCTATCGCGTGCATTTCGTAGAAGGGGATGATCCCTTCGAGGTCCATCAGCAGTTCGCGCAGACGCTCGACCGATGTCTGGAGGAAATTGACGAGATCCAACGAAAGGCGCGAACCGAAGGCGTCGTAAAACGCCCCGTCTGGCCGATGATCGTGCTGCGAACTCCCAAGGGCTGGACCTGCCCGCAGGAAATTGACGGCAAGAAGTGCGAAGGGACATGGCGCAGCCATCAGGTTCCGATCAAGAGCGTCGATCAGCCGGAGCATTTGCAGCTGCTGGAGCAGTGGATGAAGAGCTATCGACCGGATGAGCTATTCGATGCAAATGGCGAACTATTCACTGAGATTGCAGAACTAGCACCGGAAGGTGCATTGCGGATGGGAGCAAGTCCCTATGCCAACGGCGGAAAACTGCTGCTTGATTTGACGCTTCCTGATTTCCGCGAGTATGCAGTCGGCGTATCGGCGCCAGGTGAAGCTCTCGCGGAAGCGACTCGCACGCAAGGAGCCTTTATCCGCGATGTGATGAAACTGAATCGCCAACAAGCGAACTTTCGCGTCTTTAGCCCAGACGAGAACAACTCCAATCGCTGGAACGCTCTGTTGGAAGAAACTAGTCGCTGCTTCATGGCCGAGACCGAGCCAAATGACTCGGATCTCGGCGCCGATGGACGACTTCTGGAAATGCTGAGCGAACATCAATGCCAGGGCTGGCTCGAAGGCTATTTGCTGACCGGCCGACACGGCTTCTTCAATTGCTATGAAGCGTTTATCCACATCATCGACTCGATGTTCAATCAACATGCGAAATGGCTGAAGGTCTCTAAAGAAGTTCCGTGGCGTGCTCCAATCGCATCTCTCAACTATCTATTGTCGTCCCATGTCTGGCGGCAAGACCACAACGGATTCAGTCACCAAGATCCCGGGTTCCTCGATCATGTCGCGAACAAGAAGGCGGAAATTGTACGTATCTATCTGCCCCCGGACGCGAATTGTTTGTTAAGCGTGACCGATCACTGCCTGCGCAGCCGCGATTATGTCAATGTGATCGTGTGCGGCAAACAGCCGTCGCTGCAATGGCTCTCGATGGATGAAGCGGCCGAGCATTGTGCCAAAGGGATCGGCATTTGGGATTGGGCTAGCAATGTCGGACATGAACCGGATGTCGTAATGGCCTGCTGCGGTGATGTGCCGACGCAAGAAACCTTGGCCGCGGTCAGTATTTTGCGCCGTCAATCGCCAGAGTTGAAGATTCGCGTGGTGAATGTCGTCGACTTGATGAAACTTCAGCCGGCGACGCGGCACCCGCATGGCTTGGGTGACGACGCCTTTGACCAGCTGTTCCCGCCCGATAAGCCGGTGGTGTTCGCCTATCATGGGTATCCTTCATTGATTCATGAGTTTACCTACAAAAGAACCGGCCATCACAACTTTCATGTCCACGGGTATTGCGAAGAAGGAACGACGACGACGCCGTTTGATATGGTCGTGCGAAATCGACTGGATCGGTTTCACCTGGTCTTGAGCGTGCTAGAACACGTCTCCAACTTTCCTGGCGACGTCGATCAGTTTACCCGCGAAATCGAGCGAAGATTGGCTCAACACAGCGACTATATTCGCGAAGTAGGGGATGATCTGCCGGAGGTTAAAAACTGGAAGTGGACTGCGAACCAAGGAAACTGATGTGGGCGAGCGCCCCCCGCGGCGATCATGCGACATAGCGATCAATTCAGCCACGATGGATGTCGCAATCTCGATCGGCGTCTCAGCGCCGATATCAAGACCAATGGGTGAACGGATTCTCGCGGCTTCCTCCGGCGTGATTGATTGCCCCCGGGAAGCGGGTTGCATTTGCCAGTTCAGGGCGGTGTCCAACCACCGTCGTGCGCCATTGGTGCTGCTACGCTAACATGACAACAGGCATAACGTCATCGCCTGCTCCAAACAGGATCAGATCTTGCGGAGGTCGCAGGATTTCGATCGCCGCGGCGATCCGCTGGCCGTGAGAGTCACGAAACTCCAGCGCGTGACTCTTTTCGGCGACCGATAAATGAGAACGGATAATGTTGACCACGTATTCGGCGTTGGCGATTCCGTGGTGTAATTCCCACTCCAAAGATCCGTCTTCCCTAGTCACAACGGCGTCGCCTGGCTGAACATGCATGGAATCGCTGGCCTAAACCGTCGCCAGCTTTGCGCCGCGACCGTTTAATTCGGCGGATCGTCAGCCGGACGTCGAGCTGATCGTGTTGTTTTTGAGAGAGGTTTCGGTTCAGAACGAAGAATCATATCGAGAAACCGACCGCACGGATTTCTCCGTTTTTGGCCCAATCTTGACCCAATTGATTAGGCAAAAAAAAAGGCCCGCCAGAAAGTCTTTAGTACCAAGACCTTACGGCGAGCCATTTTTCTTAAGCGGAGAGGACGGGATTTGAACCCGTGGAACGGTTTGACCCGTTCACCGGTTTAGCAAACCGGCGCATTCGACCACTCTGCCACCTCTCCTGACGAACGAACAGATTAACTTTCTCCCTCTGTTTCGGCAATGGGGAGAGCAGGAATTCGTGCGGGTGGTTCGGTTGGCTTGGGCGGATTTGTGGGAGTAATCGGTACAAATTTCGCCTATTGGGGAGGAAACCGCCGGTAAATAGGCTTAAATGTGAAGTACGGTGGGCGATTTTTCGATCCCATCTTTGCCCTTGTTCCTGGCGAATCTATTTTCTTCAGAAGTACCGGGGCAGATTTTCTCGCTTTGCACTGGGAGCTGCACCGTGGTTCGCCTAACTTCGATTCTTGTTTTGTTGTTGCTTTCGTCGCTGGCGACCGCCGGAGAAGCGGCGTTGGGCGAAGCGCTTCATTCGATCCAAAGCGACGAAATTAAACGTCATATCGAGACCCTCGCCGCCGACTCCTTTGAAGGACGCGAAGCCGGCAGTCGTGGGGGCCGTGCGGCTGGCAACTACATTGTTGACCTTCTCAAAGCCTCTGGTTTAAAGCCGGCCGGCGATAACGGCACTTATTTTCAATTGTTTGGCGGCGAGTACCGCAACATTCTGGCGGTCCTGCCGGGCAAAGAGCCGGCGCTGGCCAATCAAGTGATTGTCATCGGCGCTCATTACGATCACGTCGGTTATGGGAACTCGACCAATAGCCTGGGGCCGACCGGATATATCCACAATGGGGCCGATGACAACGCCAGCGGCACCTCCGGCTTGTTGGAGGTGATCCAGGCGTTTCAAAAGCTGGCCGAACCTCCGCAGCGCACCATCCTGTTCGCCTTTTGGGATGGTGAAGAGAAGGGGCTGCTCGGCTCGAAGCATTGGCTGCAACATCCAACGATCGAACTGTCGCGCATCAAGTTTTACATCAATCTCGACATGATCGGTCGATTGCGGAATGACCGCGTCGAAGTTTCTGGCGGTCGCACCGCGCAAGGTTTGCGCAGCCTGCTGACGCGCTCCAACGAAGCGACCCAGCTCGCGCTCGACTTTGATTGGGAAATCAAGCCCAATAGCGATCACCATCCGTTTTATGAGCGGAGCATTCCCTACATCATGCTGCACACCGGGCTGCATGACCAATACCATCGCCCGCAAGACGATATCGAATTGATCTCGTTTGACGGCGCCCAGTCGGTCGCGCGGATGGCGTTTCAACTGACTTGGCAGTTGGCCAACGAAGCGACGCCGCGCAAGTTTCGCGATTGGGCCCGTCGCGAAGGGCCTGCCCAACGTCGCCAGTTTGAATCGCCGTACATCGGCCGCGGCTCGCGCTTGGGGATTCGTTGGGCGACTACCGAGGCAGACGCAATCGACGGATTGATCGTCAAAGGAGTCGTCCCGGCGTCGCCGGCTTCACTGGCTGGCGTTCGCAGCGGAGACAAAATCGTCCAATTCGCCGGCTTACCAATCAATACGGTCGAGCAATTTTTGATCAACGTCCAAGCCTCGCCCGAAGCGACCACCATCACCGTAGAGCGTGAAGCAGAGGAAAGCCCGCTCGAACTGCCGCTGACACTGAACGAAAAACCGTCGCCGCTGGGCATTCGCTGGCGCGCAGACGATGCAAATCCTGACATGATGTTTCTGACGGCCGTCATCCCAGGCTCGCTCGCGTCGGCTTCCGGCCTGCGAACCGGCGACCGCGTTTACGAAGTCAATGGGCAAAAATTTAACGCTGGCCAACAGTTCTTCGATCTGGTGACTGACTTTAACAAACCGCTACGATTAGTCGTCGAGCGTCTGGGCCGACTTGACACGATCGAAGTCGACACGTCCAAGCTCCATCCAATCCTCGGCATTTCCCCGCCGGTCGAAACGCCGCCAATGGAAGAAACGCCGACGGCAGAATCGCCGGATTCAGAGTAGGCTATCTTTTCTTCGCAAGCCAGCTTGAGTTTTGGGTTTCGCTTGTTGGTAGTTCATGAAGAATGGAACATGGATGCCAAGGAAAGAAAGACAGAGACGTGGTAAAAAAAACAGCGTTGGGATCGAAATGGACTCCGACAAGGCAATTTTTTGATCTCATTGAAAATGGATTTATCGACGCTCAGCGATCTTGGCTTTCTTGCCGTGTTATCCAAGATTAATCCGTGTAGCCCATGTTCGATTTTTTCCAGCCCCGCCAAATAGCGCAACCTCAAACCGCGCAAGCCGAGGGAAGTCCGTTTGCAAGTTAATGACGAAGTTGAATGAAAGCGGAAAGCGGACCGGACTGGACCGCGTCGTTTTTTTGCGTTGCGAGTTTTCTTCCTGGCCCGAACGCACGAGCGAGGGAACGTGCTTGCTAATAAATGAAGAAGCACGGATACCGCACATTGTCGCTAGAGATTGTCTCCGAGTTAGATAATGGGGGGGCGACATGATTAGTTGGTCTCCCGCATAGGACAGGACACCGGACTGGACTCCGCGTCGTTTTTTTTCTGGGAGACCGGACTGTGGACTGTGGACTGGACCGCGTTACTTTTTTTGTATGTCTCTAATCTTCGTAGCCCGAACGCGCGAGCGAGGGAAATACGTTTGCAAGTCAATGAAGAAGCTCGAATACCGCACATCGTCGCTGGGGTTTCTCTCTGAGTTAGACATTGGTTATTCGGCATGAGTCATTGGCCTCTCCAGGGGGACAGGACCGAGTTCGAAGGACCGGACCGGAAGCGTTTTTTTTGTGTGGACATTTCTGATCCAAATCTGATCACCATGGTTCGCGTCGAATCTGCAACCACAGCGCTGCATTTTCCCTGTCCAATCAAGTCCCCTCCCCAGACGCGCACCTCTAGCGCCCGGCCGATCTGCCGCACATTCAGCTAAATAATCAATCGGCGCAGCAAACGACCTCGGTAACCTCTCCCGAAGTTACCGAGCTTCAACGACAAAGCACCGCCAAACCGAAACCAACCGTACGGCGAGCTTAAATGTATGAATAGATAATAACAAAATGCTAAGACTTTGTCAAGCGGCAATCTTTGCCAACGCCGGGTTCTATGGCCACGGCGTTGCGTGAGCACGAGAGCGGACGACAGTCAACCAATCGCCCCAAACCCAAACTCTCCAAGCTCATGGCCATTCCCACAGCTTCGGAACTGTCGTGGTCAAACTTGCTCTGCACGGTGATGTGCAAGACGATAAGATAATCGTTCAGCCGATACAAAAATGAAATGGAAGCCTTCTGCATGTCTGCTCGACAGGCGTCGTCAATCGATCGAGCCAATATGGTTCGCCAAGCATCATTAGTCAGCAGTGGTCGACGACGATAGGTAGAAAAGGTCAACGCATGAAAATGCCCTGGAACATGAAAATGCTTGACTCGCTTTCGCTGCGGCGCTTGGTCGTCCATAAATAGGAAGATAAAATAACCGGGCAGCCGAGTCAAAAAAAATGGGATTGGATTCTGTTGCTTTCTTTCACTGCGAAGCAGGAGGAAGAAAGAGAAGACACTGGCTGAAAAGGGCCAGTGGCACGCGAAAAATGGGCTGTTCGTCTGTGCCACCCCGCCGACAAACCTATAACCACCGCCGCCCTCACAGCAGTCTGGGCGGCCAAACCCCTGCAGATTTCGCGTCGCAGTGGCCTGCTTCCGTTCCGGCTGCGCCTGCACTCCAGCAGTCCACTGCGATTCCTTTTACCCAATCCGAACTCTCATAACGAGTGGACCAGAAAATGGGGGCATTCCAGAAGCGTTAAACTGATCGGACACGGCGGGGCCTCCTGAAACAGTGATTGTTACACCACCAATTCAGCGAAGCTCCGCCGTCTTTTCAAATCATCCCGCTTAAATTGCAGTAGTCATGACATGCTATCGCAAGATCTTGCGATAGCATCCCCCGCCTGTCGCCGCATCCTGGGGGTCGAGACTTTAAGCCCGTGACATTCGGGGGGGGAGCCGTTTTCCTTTCCTGCATGCTGTAGTCAATCAAACAAGACAGGCACATTGTTACGAAATTCGAGTGGCGGCATTTCTTCAAGCCGGTTGAGATAGATAAAGATATCGACTTCGTTTTGCGAGAAATCGCCGCCACTGCACACAGAGAGGTGATAGTATCCGTCTTCGACGCTCAATTGTTGATCCGTAGCACATTGTGGATTCCAGTCATAGAGGTCATAGAGATCTCGGAAGCAAAGCGTACCTTCCTTCACAAGAACTGCCAGTCGGAGCATGTGGGGGAAATGCTCTTCAGGGTAGCCCTGACGAAATCCTAACCGGTAAAATCCTTCGCCAGTTTGAAACGCAACCAAAGTCCCCTCGTAAACAAAAGGAAGTACTTGCTCAGGCGAAGAAAAACTCTGTTCCAGGAAATTCGCGTGAGGAGCGATTTGCTCTACGGCGAAAGGGGAATAAAGGAATATTCCAAATCCGTGTACACTCAGGTGGATATCGTTCATTTTCACTTACTTCCTAGATCTGACCGAAGTCGTCCTTGTTTTTCCGACCATTTCATTAATGCCTCCCACGCTTCTGCTGGCGTAAGATTGTCACCAAGATTAACTGAGCCATTTGGAGTGCGGCGGGATGGCACTGACCAACAGGCATTATTTTTGGGTGGCACTGGCCAGAGCCAGTGTCCTCACTCCGAGTGCGGCAATTGCACTCCAGAATTATCGAACAGTTCTGCTGGTGGAAAGGTTATTCTTGGCAGGCGAGGATCAACGATCCCGTCCAGCTAAAACCGAGCACTCGACCATTTCCAATCGACGGCACGTTGGCAGAGCCCGCGTCGGACGGGGTTCTCATGAATGTAGTCGATGGCCGCTTCGATCACCGCGGGCTGAAAGAGGTTGCGGTCATAACCAGATCCTTCCTGCCAAAAGCGAAAACAACGTTTCCCCGGCCGCTCTTGGATGGTCAGCTCATCCAGTAATCGTGAACGAGCGTCAACGAGCATCGTCTTGATTTGGCAAGATGTCGGCTGCTTGATTTTCTGCAACAGCCGGCTGATGCTGGCCTCGGCGATCACAGGCAACACCAACAGGTGAACATGCTCCGGCATAAAAACCATCGCGATCAATTGGCACGACTCTGCTCGACAGGCGTCGTCAATCGATCGAGCCAATATGGTTCGCCAAGCATCATTAGTCAGCAGTGGTCGAATGCCCTGGAACATGAAAATGCTTGACTCGCTTTCGCTGCGGCGCTTGGTCGTCCATAAATAGGAAGATAAAATAACCGGGCAGCCGAGTCAAAAAAAATGGGATTGGATTCTGTTGCTTTCTTTCACTGCGAAGCAGGAGGAAGAAAGAGAAGACACTGGCTGAAAGGGGCCAGTGGCACGCGAAAAATGGGCTGTTCGTCTGTGCCACCCCGCCGGTTTTTAGTGGTTGCTCGGCTGTCGAAGGACGCCGCTCGATCTCGATTGCCCTGGTAACACCAATATAACAACATGCGTATATAATAGGTGATGGAGGATCATATTTCATGTGCGACACGAAAGCACTGTGCATTGCCGTTGTGGCATTACTGACTTGCAGCATTGTTGATTCATACGCTCAAAGTGAGTACAAAGGGTCGAACATATTGAACATGAGGTTTGTCGAAATTAAGCCGGGAAATTTTGAGATGGGTGGAAGATTTATAGATTCTAAACCTCCACATCGTGTCACGATCCCGCGTGCTTTCTGGATGGGTAAATATGAAGTGACTCTCGCGCAGTTGTTGGAGTGGATTAATTCTGCCGATGCCAATGTAGAGCAAGAGTGGTTTTTCCTTGACCTGCCCGAATGCCAATTCAAAAGGGCGGGAGATAAGTTTGAGCTCAAAATTGACTGCAATTTGGCTCAGAGCAACGAGCAGCCAGCCGTCCACATATCTTGGCAGGGGGCGGTCGCTTTTTGCGAGTGGTGCACGCGCCATGACTCGCAGTACGTGTATCGCCTGCCAACGGAAGCAGAATGGGAATATGCCGCCAGGGCGGGAACAGCGACCACATATCCATGGGGAGATGATTTCGATCCGAGCAAAGCAAAGGTCGCCAATTTACAGGAATTCAACGGAGATTCACTGCGTTTGCTGCGAGAGGGATATCCGAGTAAGGTTGGATCGTATCCATCAAATCAGTGGGGTTTATGCGACATGAATGGGAATGTGTATGAGTGGTGTTCGGATTGGTATGCCGCTGACTATTATGCGAAAGGTGAGTTAGTAGATCCGCAGGGACCTGATGAAGGAACTAATCGAGTTGTTCGCGGAGGCTCGTGGGCACATGCGGCTTCAGACGCAAGATCAGGACGCCGCAATAAAAACAATCCAGCTCAGATGTTTGAGTATGTAGGCTTTCGTGTAGTTGCGGAAAAGAAATCGTCAGCGTTTCACAGAGAGCGTAACGGGAAATAGGAATACAGCGTCCTGCGGCCGGATGGCACTGACCAACAGGCATTTTTTTCGGGTGCCACTCAACGCCGGTAACGATTTCAATTTAGCATCATCTTCGCAGCCGGCGGGGTGGCACTGGCCAGAGCCAGTGTCTTCACTCCGAGTGCGGCAATTGCACTCCAGAAATTATCGAACAGTTCTGCTGGTGGAAAGGTTATTCTTGGCAGGCGAGGATCAACGATCCCGTCCAGGTAAAACCGAGCACTCGACCATTTCCAATCGACGGCACGTTGGCAGAGCCCGCGTCGGACGGGGTTCTCATGAATGTAGTCGATGGCCGCTTCGATCACCGCGGGCTGAAAGAGGTTGACTCGTTTTCGCTGCGGCGCTTGGTCGTCCATAAATAGGAAGATAAAATAACCGGACAGCCGAGTCAAAAAAATGGGATTGGAGTTTGTTGCTTTCTTTCACTGCGAAGCAGGAGGAAGAAAGAGAAGACTCTGGCTGAAAGGGGCCAGTGGCACGCGAAAAATGGGCTGTTCGTCTGTGCCACCCCGCCGCCGCCTTCCCCGGTCTCGACGGTTGGATCCGCATGCGTCTGCGTACGATTCTACGTAGGCGCCGCGGCATCCGCGGCCGAGCGAAAGGAGGCGACAACGTTCGCTACACCAACTTGTTCTTCGCCGAGCAAGGACTGTTCAGCCTAGCAACTGCCCATGCCTTAGCGAGTCAATCCTCTTCGAGGTAAAACCATCAACCGGAGAGCCGTGTGCGGGAAACCCGCACGCACGGTTCGGAGGGGAGGGAGACCGGCAACGGTCTTCCTTACCCTATCGCGAAAAATGGGCTGTTCGTCTGTGCCACCCCGCCGAGTCAAACTCACTGACCGGCAAAATCAGCAGCCTCTACAAGCGCTACTTCGCCGAGAAAATCGCCGACCGCCTGCCGAACCCCTCGCAGCGATACGCTGTCTACTACAACTATCAACAGCAAAGTCAGGGAGACTATGTCCTGTTAGTTGGCGGCGTCGTCGATCAGGTGACCAACGATCAACTTGCGACGGCAACGATCGAGTCAGGCAAGTACCTAAAATTCCAAGCTCACGGTCAACAACCCCAAGCCGTAATCGACGCCTGGCGACAAATCGCCGCGTACTTCCCCAGCAGCCCACACCGCCGAGCCTACACAACCGATTTCGAGCGCTACGACGAGCAATCGCCCGAGTTGGTCGAGATTTTTGTCGCCATCGAGTAGAAAAGCCCTCTCCCTGCGATTTTCGCCCCGCCGCTTCCCGCTCACCCAAGACAAGGGCTATAATCGTCGGTTCAAGTCTCCGTAGCTCAATTGGGGACGCCGTCAAACTTGCATCTACTCGCAAAAATACGCCTATTTTCTCGGCTCAAACGCACTTCGTTTTGACCCAATTTAACCCCATTTGACCCTGTTTTAGTGCCAAATTTAGTGCCGCCAAGCGACGGCCTATTCTATGGGCTACTGGGGACAGTTTCCAGCGGGTGGATCACGCCATCGAGTGACCGCCTATCGCCGATTTATCGGCGGCCTACGGGGACCATTTTTGCGTGGCACTAAATGGCACTAAAGTTTGGCGAAGATCATCGACAAGATAGCGGGCGAATGCCCCATGAGTCGCTTCAACTCATGAAGAGGCTGGAGGACCAAGCCGTTCGATTTCATCGCATATCATTCTATACGCCACATCTAATTGGCGATCAATCTCTGGGATTGCCTCGGTAGCGCCGGCTGCATGGCGAAAACTAACGTGAAAACTCTTATGCCATTCGCTATCGAACATCGCCAATACCGACGACGAAACTTCCGGAAACTGATCGGCGGTGATATCTACGATCACGCCTAGTTTCTCAAGCCAAGCGTGGAAATTATCACCGCGCCGCCCGCAGACGTATTCCCATCCGCTGCTGCCATTCTCGAAAAGATACTTTGCGAGCAGTTCGCAGGCATCCCCACACGCCCCTCGTGGAAAATGCCGGAAGGAGATGGGAGGCAATGAAAAGTGGCAGTTATCGAGAGCAGACCGGAACGCAGTCGCAAGACTTGCAACAAGCTGTAGTTCTTCTTCGCTCACGGATGGTCAAATCCCTTGAAACAACATGCGCACTTCATCTTCCAGGCCGGGATAATTTATTGGAGAGTCGTCGGTTATGGTCCTGTCGAACCGTTGCTTTGTTCCCCTCTTGTACCTCCAGAGAGATCCGTTCGGCTCAAATTCAAGTGAATAGTCAAATCGACCAGTACCGTATTCGTCAGTGAGAAGAATAGTGAGATCCACCTCACCAACATAGGGACTGGTGACGGAACCAGTTCTGGTCAGGTCGCTTGATCCCCACTGAACCTTGACATCTTTAGCGGCACGCCATCGCTTAAGATAGTTGTTCCTCGCGTCCTCTTCTCTCGACTTCGCGTCATGGAGGAAGTCGTTCCAACTCTCCGTGAGTCGAATTTCTTCTGATTGCTCTGGAGCCGGACCAGCTGAAGAGCAACCTATAAGAAGCGCCATGCCGAGAGAGACTAACTGCGGTTTCATTGTTTTGTTCCCGTGACATATCTAGCTTTGATTTGAGCAACGAATGACTACGCCAGTGTCGGGAATTTCAAATTCTAACGGCTTCTCTCGGCGACATTGAACCTCAATGCCGTCACTTGTTTCTGCATAGGACGCGAGTGCTTCGCCGTTCAGGGCATACCCGTGAATTGTGTACTGCTGACCATCGCTGCCCATGCCAGTAACGGAGCTTATCTTCTTCATTGCCATGAAGCATTTCCTTCATCTTCTAAAAGTGCAACCTCTTAGCTCAAAAACGGCTTGAGCCAATTCGCGTAGAGTTCCTTTGGAATTGTCGCCAATACTTATTGGTTCCTCTTTCGCTGAGATTGCTAATGGACCGATTGTACCAATTCAAAGAAAGAGGGCTATCGAACTTCAGAAACGATTTTTCCACAAGGTGGCTCCCCGCTGCGATTTTTAATTTTTGTGTATGGTTCGTCTGCTCGTTGCCTAATACTCCGTGTAGAATGCGGCCTCCTGATCACCTTTCGTCGCGAGAACTCCGCTATGCCTGGAACAGAAGTTGAGATTGAGATTGAGATTCTGGAGTCAGTTGATAGCGGCCTCTATGGCAGGGTCTACAAGGCTCGTCAGGTAGCAATAGATCGGGTCGTCGCTGTCAAGATTATCAAGCCTGATCGGCTCGACTACGCTAACGTTGTGGATCACGCCAAGGCACTTGCAAAGGTTGATGGTCACCCCAACATTGTTACAATTCATGGCGTTACGCGAGTTACGATTCCGGGTATGGGAGAGAATCTTCCCGCTGCTGTTATGGAATGGATTGAAGGCGAGACCCTGGGCGCACGTTTGGAAGGAGAGCGCTTTAGCGAGCAGGAGGCAAAGAGGGTTTGCGCTGGTATTCTTGATGGATTGGAACACATGCACGTAAGCGGCATGGTTCACGGTGATTTGCACGCAGGGAATATTATTCTAATGCCAGATTGCCGCCCCAAAATTATCGATATGGATGGCACGGAAGATCATTCGCTCGGAAATCTGTCGACTTATTCAAGGAAGATAACGGTTAGCGGCGACCTTGCATTTCTGAAGCGGGCCGCCGTTCAAATTCTGCAACATGCTCGATTTTCAAGCATTCGCATCAATACGATCGATCAAAACTTCCGAAACGCAGATTCGCTGAGTGAAGTTCGCACCCTGCTTGAATCCTTCTTTGACGATGAACAGCCGATGGCCTATCACGTTGCAATAGGCAATTCGATTGGTCTTGAATCGGCAGCCGAACTGACACAAAAAGTCCAGGACTACATTGAGCAAGATAAGCCAGCAAGCCTGCGTAGCCTAATGATGCGACAGGTGAAGGCAGTTACTGATGAGCTTATGAGTGATCGTTTCGAGGTGGCCGGAAATCTTAGCGAGGAGGACTATAAGGCGAGGGTCAGCGATTACGAGGAGACAATTGGGCCACTGTTGCCCGCTTTGGCAGCCGGTGCGTTCTGGGGAACCGAGGAACATGCCCGACTTTGGCGCGAATGTATCGAAACGGTCGCCAATGTTTACGAAGATCACAAAAGTTGGGGCGGTCGAACTGCATTTCTTGACCTCCGGAAGTACCCTCCCCTTCTAATGCTCTACGCTGCTGGCCTAGGGGCATTTTGGAACGACAGATACGCTACGTTGAAAGTTCTTTTGCGAGGATCTCAATACCTTCACATGGAACGCCCGCGATTGCTTGCCTCAGAACTTGGCCATTGGAAGGCGGAAGCAAGGGACGCATGGAATAAGGCCGTGCTAGACAATGGCCTTGCCTACACGCCTGTTTCTGATCGACTGCTAGATGTCATGCACAATGCCATGTCTGGATTGACATTATTGCGAAGCAATTTTGTGTTGGAATTCGACAGGTTTGAATATTTCTTTGGTTTAGTTGATTCCTATGGCGACAGTCAACTGACGGAAAGCATGGTTAGGCGAGTTAGAGTCGATGACTCTTCATGGGGGCCATATGGTTCATTTATTTGGCGGAACAAGCGGCGAGGGCATGACGACGTTGACCTTGGAGCCGAATTTTTGAAAAGGGTTAGTAGTTCCGGCTCGCCAGTCCTTCAGGTAGGCTTTTTCAGGGGTGATCTGGAAGAGCTTCGAGTTGCTGTTGCTCAATACGACAATTTTTTAAATCAGCTTCGAGCCCAATTTCATATTTTCTAGGGCAATTGCCGATTCGAGAGCGGCTTTCGATGCATATTGCAGAACGCAAGGGCGACTCTCTTGTCGGGAGTGGACTAGCAACAGATGACTTGAGGAACAGTAGATGCCTGGTTCAACTGTCGAGTTCAGCCACGATGACGCGCTCGTAATTAAAGTTCTAGTTAGGCACTACGACCAGCTAGACAAGGTTTTCACAATCAATGATCTCTCGAAAGAAACCCAGTTACCCTTAGAGACGCTCTCGCCGATTCTCTATCGATTCTCGCGCTACGAACTCGTTTCGCCAATTTCTCGCAGCGGTGAACAGTGGCGAATCGAAGCCAACCTCTTGTCGACTGCGGAGCAACTCGGCGCACCTGATCCGCCACGCGATTACTGGAAGGAACTGGAAGTTTGGTTTCGCAGTCGCCGTTGGTCTGTTCCACTGCTGGTCGTGTTTGTTGGGCTGCCGATTATTGTCACCTACATTCAGATGCTGATTGCGGTCTTGAAGTGGTTGAGCCTGCTCCCAGCTGAGTAGCTAGTCCATTTTCTTTATCGCAGAGGGATTTCAAGTGAACGAAACCGGCTCGCAACATCCAACGCTTGACAATCTAGCGAAACAACACTTTGCTCGCTGTCGGATCATTCGATTGGTTGATCTCACGGACCAAAGCAACGGCGGGACAGCTGTTAAAGTTCAGCTAGGAAATCGCTACTTTCTCGCAACTGCGGCTCATGTCTTAAAGCCCAATAACGATATTTGCGCACTCATTCCTAGCGAAGCTGGGAATAGTTTCGTCACCAAATTCGCACGGCGACTTGCCGACAAGGAAGGCGACGTAGCCTTTCTTGAAATTGATGAATGTGATGCCGCTGCAATGGGCGGAAATTTTGTTGTAGAGAATGAACTCTGCGTGGATTTCGATCATCTCAAAACGGATGCTATTCTGGCAGGATTTCCCGGCCAGTTAGTCGAATCGACTAGTGTCGATCTCCGACATGGTGTTTCAAACGCAATCCACGATCATCGCTCGATTACGTTTTTCACGGTGACGCTTCCACGTTCAGAGTGGCCGATTCAAACCCAGAGAGCCATTTGCGACAGTGATCTTTTTGCAAGCTTCGATCCCCACAATGACATGCAACTTTCGAAACTTGACACTCCTTCTATGCCAAGCAAAGAAATCAAGATTGATGAATTGAAGCTTCACGGCGTGAGTGGTGGCGGAATTTGGATTGACGTGCCCCTTGAGTCAGAGGTTTGGTATCCAAACTTGAAGTTGGTAGCAATCGACAGCAGCGTGAATGCGTCGAAAAAATGGATAAGAGGAAGCCTGATAAACCGATGGCTGGAACTTCTGCGAGCAAACTATCCTGACTTGCGTGAGACGTTAAATCGTATCCTCCCCGATTAGCTGGAAGGAGGCTTGGTGGATGGCTTCGGATTTCAGTGCGTGGATTACGAATCGGAGTCTGGATTATCCTGAAGCATGTGAAAGTCGACGTAGCGAAACAGAACGATTGGATCGCGTTGGGCGTCCCTGAAGGTGACTTTGCAGCAGGCTAAAAAAGTTCCCCAAGCATGTGTACGGATGCCGATTATGTCATGGGTGTTCATCACTGGGTAAACTTCGTCGCCCCAGGAATGACCAAAGTAGAATTCGGCTTTTTCGATATCTTGAAAATGCCTCTTCGGCGGCCCAGCAGTTGCTTTTCCGTGTCGCACAATGAATAAGAAGATGTCGAATTTCTGGTCTCGGTCTGTTGATGGGCGGTACACATGAACCAGCATGTAGCCATCAACTCTGGCGTATTCATCGGCGCGCTTCTGAGTCCAATTGTCTACTGGAATGCCCCCATTTTCTGGTCCACTCGTTATGAGAGTTCGGTTTGGGTAAAAGGAATCGCAGTGGACTGCTGGAGTGCAGGCGCAGCCGGAACGGAAGCAGGCCACTGCGACGCGAAATCTGCGGGGGTCTGGCCGCCCAGGCTGCTGTGAGGGCGGCGGTGGTTGTAGGTTTGTCTCCAGGCGGTGATGACGGTGCGAGCTTCGGCCAGCGTGGCGAACAGCTCGCACGCCAGGCATTCGTCGCGAAGACGACTGTGGAAGCTCTCGACGTAACCGTTCTGCCAAGGACTGCCCGGTTCGATGTACGACGTGCCGACATCGATCTTCTCCAAGAACTTCTGCACGCGACGGCTGATGAACTCCGGCCCGTTGTCCGAACGAATAAACTCAGGCACGCCGCGGATCGCGAACAAGTCGGCAAGCAGTTCCACCAGATGATCGCCGGTGAATTTGCGATTTACTTCCAAGGCGATGCATTCTCGCGTGAACTCATCGACCAGCGAAAGGATCTTCAGCGGACGACCGTTCTCGGTGCGATCGAAGATGAAATCGATCGACCAAACATGGTTCGGCCGCTCGGCCTGACGGCGAGTGATGCCGCCATCCACCGTTCCGAGTCGTCGCTTTTTCGCTCGTTTTACCGGCACTTTCAGCCCTTCCCGACGCCACAGGCGATAGATGCGTTTGAAGTTCACCTGCCAACCTTCCTGCCGCAAAAGCCGCGTGATCATGCGATAACCGTAACGAGGAAACTCACGAACCAATTCCAAAATTCGACCGACCAAGCGTTGTTCTTCCGCGTCGTCGCGAGGCGTATAACGCTGTGAACTGCGTGCGACGCCCAGCGTTCGGCAAGCTCGCCGTTCCGAAATGTCGCACGCTTGGCGAACATGTCGAACCGTCTCGCGCCGCCGAGCCGGGCTCAGAAGTTTCCCTCGGCCGCCTCTCGCAAAATCCGCTTGTCGAGCTCCGCTTCGGCAAGCAACTCTTTCAGTCGCTGGTTCTCTACCTGCAACTCACGCAGCCGCTTCGCCTCGTCTGACTTCATCCCGCCAAACTGCTTCTTCCACCGCATCCAGGTCGCTTCGCTAATCGCCAAAGCCTGAAAAACTTCGGCAGACGACTTGCCTGCCGCCAACATCGCCTCACCTTCCTGCAAGGCCTTCACAATCTGTTCCGGCGAACGCCGTTTACGCTTCTTCGTCATCAGAGTCTCCTTGGCCAAAATCGGCCTCTAGACTCTCATAACACATGGACCAGTTCTTGGGGAGCACGCCATGGTCGCCTTGGCCCCTGCATCGGCTTTGCCCGGTTCTTTTTCTTTAAGCGGGAAAGGACCAGCCTCAGCGTGGATTCCAGCATGAAGACGTTTTACGAATGGCTGTTAGAGCGAGCGCGGCGGCAATGCAAAGGCTTGTGGCTCTATGACAAGAACGCCATCATCGGGCTATCGAAGAGAAATCCGTTGCCATGAGATTCAGCGGTCAACAAGAGCTTGAGCAAAAAGCCCAAGCCGCCGCTGGCAGGCGTGCCGATGTTCAAACCTTGGAAGTCTACTCAAACGGCGAAACTCCAGCCGATCAAACCGGCCTGACATACGCACGATTTATGCGATCGCCAACTCCTCGTTCCAGTGAAATAGCTTCAGACGCCCTTCTGCCACTTCATTCGCTGCATGCGGCCCAACGTGAAAACGGTATTGTGTGGTCTTCTTCCATTTGCGGACAAACCGAGCAATCTGCTCGTATCCCTTTTCACCTTGTTCGAAGTGGGAAACATGACTGTCCATGATAAAGTGAATCCGTCCATCCGACAGTTTGTCGCCTTCACGGCAGCACGGACGAATTTCGGTCACGGGCGACATATTTTTCATCAATCGAGAAATATTTGGTTCATCTCCAACCTCACGATAGAACGCCTCTGCTGGAGAAATTGACAAGGGCAAGAGATGAAAGCACTTATTGTGGGGAGCACCATCAATTATGGTCGTTGGTAGCACTCCATCTGGCTCATCGCCTGTCTCAATTAGATCAGGAAGCAAAAGGAATCCTTTCTGCTCGGCGAAGGCAAGCAGCTCATTCAAGTCAACATCGTCTGCGAAGATACCAATTTGTTTACTCATAGCGACTCTCATTCTATTATGTTCCCGATGAACCGGGCAGCCGAGTCAAAAAAAATGGGATTGGATTCTGTTGCTTTCTTTCACTGCGAAGCAGGAGGAAGAAAGAGAAGACACTGGCTGAAAGGGGCCAGTGGCACGCGAAAAATGGGCTGTTCGTCTGTGCCACCCCGCCTTCAGCCCTTCAAACCGGCACAGCCTGCGAAGATCGTGATGCAGAAGCCGAAGGCATTTAAGTAGCGACTTCGTGATAGAACCTTGGGTTGTTTGCCAGTTCGGTTACGAATGTAAGAAGGTTTTCGCTGATTGCATCACCAAACGGCCAACAAACTTGGCCTTCTCGCATTACGAGATACAGTCGATCGCCAACCTCAAAGAAAGGTAGTTCCCCATCGTCGAAACCTTCGCTTGGCAAAATGTCCTCGTCTTCGCCAAGGAACAGTTCCGCGATTTCATCAGGATCAAGAAATCGATTGATGTAGTTGAAACCGGTTCTTGACGTATCGCTTTGCGAAGCCTTCAAGAATCCGCTTCCAATCTCGTTGAAAAACTCTCGTAGCTGCTCAGGAAAGGGGTTTCCTATTCGACGCTCTGCACTCTCGATATCTTCGGCAGAAACTGGGAAACGGACGTTGGGGAAATCTGGTTCCCCAGTTCCGTCTCGCATAATTCTTGTCAGAAAATGAAACATGTGATTTCCCTTGGTCAATCAATATTCTCCAGCAGTTGCCGCAATGGACTTCCAGAGCGGTGTATTCCGCCTTGATGCTGTCCCGGAAAACGAGCGGGGTGAATATTCCACCACTCCGCAGGACCACCTAGTTCGTTCTCAATTACATGGTGGGCATCGTATGGGTCGCCTTTCAGTCGAGAGAACCCTGGTTTTCCGTTCTTCTTCGGAAGATTCTCAGTGTACCGCGGCCAACTCTGCCCTGTCTGGCGTTCCCATTCAGCGATTAGGTCATCCTTGACACTGTCAAATTGACGTCTGTGACGAACCGTAGATGATGCCGCGATCAACAATCTGAAGTTGCTTAGGCCCAATCTCCTAAAACTTGGCTCCCAGAGATTGTAATTCAGATCCCATCGGCGATATTCTGATGACTGACGGGTTACGTCGACCTAGAGCGTTTGCATCCACTGTTGTTTCAGCAATTGGCTATTCTCATGGTGGACATTGCATCGCCAGCGCTTCGAAACGCTTTTTTGAAAGGGTGTGGCAATCGCTTGGCGAATCGCGGCGTTAAGTTTTCCTACTCATCCCAGCGTGCTTTCATCGCCTGTTTCGATTTAGAGCCTATCCGGAGAGACTCTTACCGCTCGGTCGAAACTTGTACGCAAGTCCGACTCGTCGCGAATCGGTAGTACATATTCGTTCGGAGAGTGTCAGCCGCCCCAGCAACATCAGCCATTCGTTCTATTGGAGAACCTGCTCATGAAACGCCCCATTCTTCTCATCGCGGGAATCTTCTGGTTCGCCAGTCTTGCATTACCTGCTGTAGCAGATCAGACGAGTGACGAAGCGGCGATTCGTAAATCAGTCCAGGAATATTCGGAAGCGTTCAATGCTGGCAACGCCAAGGCGTTGGCTGCGATGTGGTCGGCAGATGCGGTATATACGAATCCCGCCAGTGGAGAGCAAGTCGTTGGCCGTGAAGCGATCGAGTCGCAGTTCACGACGATCTTTGCGGCGAACCAAGGGATCAAGATTAGCGTCAACACCAATTCCGTGCAATTCATTTCGCCCACAGTGGCCGCTGAATTTGGATCGGCGCAAGTGATCCGCGCCGAAGCAGAGCCAGAACAGTCAGAGTACACGGCGATCTACGTCAAACGCGATGGCAAGTGGCTGTTGGATCGCATCACCGAGGAAGAGATTCCGCTAGTACACTCCAACTATGAGCGGCTGAAAGAGTTGGAATGGATGATTGGATCGTGGGTCGATGAAGACGACCAAGCGACGGTCGAAACGACTTGCCAATGGACCAAGAACCGAAATTTCATCACGCGCATGTTTGCGATCACTGTCGGTGATCAAATTCAAATGTCGGGAATGCAGATCGTTGGTTGGGATCCGGCTAACAAGCAAATTCGTTCTTGGGTTTTTGACTCGGATGGCGGATTCGGCGAAGGGAAATGGAGCAAAAAAGGGAACGCTTGGCATATTCAAGTCAGCGGCGTCGCGCCGGATGGAAGCAAATCCGCGTCGGTAAACGTGATCACCAAACTGGATGACGACACGTTTACCTGGCAAACCGTTTCGCGAATCGCAGGCGGAGAATTGTTGCCCAATATCGACCCGGTGACCGTCAAACGAAACCTAAGCGAGAAATAACCGAGCGACCTGACCTTTCGGATTTTCTCAACGCATCTATCCATCTCTCAGGAGATTCTCATGAAACGCATCGTCACTGTAGTTCTGGTTGGACTCGCCATGAGTCTGGTGGTCGCCCATGACCTCTCCGCTCGCGGTGGTCGAGGCGGTGGCGGAGGAGGCGGTGGTCGTGGAGGCGGCGGGTTCAGCGGAGGCGGCGGCTCACGCTCTACAGCCAGTCGATCCCCAGCGGTTAGCCGCCCGGCGTCGCGACCTTCGACTCCCAGCGCATCACGTCCAAGTACATCACGACCGAGTCCTGCTCGTCCAGTCGCTTCGAATCCAGGCACACGACCAGGCGGAGCTACGCGTCCCTCCACAACACCAGGTACGCGGCCTAGCACTCGACCTGGGGGCGCCGCAGGAACTCGTCCTGGCGCGGCTGGGGGAGCTCGTCCCAGCTCCAATGATCTCCAAAATTTTCTGGGGCTTAGTCCCTCTACGGGCGCAAGGCCGAGTAACCTGCCGGCTTCACGACCGACTACCTTGCCAGGCAACGCCGCTGCCGGAATCGCCGGCGGCGTCGCTGGTGGGATTGCCGGAAGCGCTGCCGGCGATTTTCTGCGAGACTCGGGGGCACGCCCTGGAAATCTGCCTGCTGATCGTCCCGGTGCAGGCGACCGACCAGGTGCGGGAGCTCGGCCAGGCGCTGGTGATCGGCCAGGTGCTGGCGAGCGTCCGATTGCCGGCAATCGGCCTGACCGAATCGAAAACCGCGGCGACCGTACGCAGAATCGCACTGACCGACGCAACGAAATCCGTGATCAAGTCCACAACCATCCGGTCCGTGATTTCTGGTCTGATCACCCTCTGTGGGGCACTTGGGCAATCACGCGACCATTCCGTTGGGCAGCTTGGTCCGGCATGACCGGTTGGGTCGACTACGGCTGGACCGAACCTTCGTATTACAACTACGGCGACAACGTCTATTACGAGGACGGTTCGGTATACTACGGTGATCAAGCAGTCGCGACCGAGGAAGAATATGCGGCCCAGGCAGAAGAGATAGCCGCGAGTGCGCCTGAGACTCCGGCAGCAAATAGCGAGTGGATGCCGCTAGGCGTTTTTGCGTTGACCGAGGATGGCGCAAAATCTGGCCCCGATCCGACGATCTTTTTGCAGTTGGTGCTCAGCAAAGAGGGTGTTTTGTCGGGAACCCTCAACAATACCGTCACCAACACGACGCAAACCATCGAAGGAATGGTCGACAAAAAGTCGCAGCGATCTGCCTGGAATGTGGTCGGCAAGTCACGACCGATCATGGAAACCGGCATTTACAACTTAACGCAGGACACGGCGCCGGTTCTTGTCCACTTTGAAGACGGCTCTACCCAACAGTGGCTCCTCGTACGTCTGGACGATCCCGATGCTCCCAAACCTTAAGGCCAATGGAACTCAAATGATGTCGAGGCGGCCGTCTCGCGTTTGAATCCGGTCGTCAACGCCGCTGGCACAACCGTGCTCGGCGTGCTACCGATGCTGCAAGACGTATTCTGGGTCGCCCTTGCCGTCACGATCTTTTTCGGTTTGATTGTCGGGACGTTGCTGACCATGGTGATGGTCCCTTCACTGTACGCGCTGCTGTACGGCATCAAAGTGCCGGATAACTAAGATCCCAGACTCTCAGTAAGGCTCTTTCAGAAAACCAAAATATGGCTCCCGCCGGCCGCGACTTCGAAGGCTTAAAAGAGTCGGTAGCGTTCTGGGGGCAATCGATTGAAGTGGCCAATCATCTATTTCCCTCGCTTGCGCAGCGGGCTAGGGAGCAGGGAAGCCGATGCAGGGGAACGCGTTTTTTTAGTGCGCTGATAGCCAGGCGTCTAGATTCGTCGTTTTTTCTATGACCAGTTGGTCTTGTTCTAGCGTGGTGACGGCTGCGGCGTGATCTGCTTGTTGGGCCAAGGCGGTGAAGCCTTGTTGGGGGCCTAGCACGCTGATCGCTGACGCCCAGGCGTCGGCTTGCATGGCGGTGGGAGCGAAGACCGTTACCGTGCGGCTGGTGGTGACGCCGTATCCGGTGTGTGGGTTGAGGATGTGCGAGTAGCGGAGCCCGTCGATCTCGACAAATTGATAGGCGTCGCCAGAGGTTGCGACGCCGCAGTTGGCTAGTTCGACCTGCATCACCTCGGCGTCTGGCTGTTGGGACTGTGCGACCGAGATCTTCCAGCCGGCGGTCATCGGCGGCGCGGCGCCGATCGCCATGTCACCGCCGGCGTCGACCAGCGCGTGGGGGCAGCCGTGAGCTTGCAGGGTCTTCAGACCGGCGTCAATGATATAGCCTTTGGCGACTCCACCGAGATCAATCCGCATGTTGGCGGACGTCAGTTGTGCGGTGTGTGACGCGGGGTCAAGCTGCAGTTTAGTGTGGCCGACGGCTGGCAAGAGTTCGGCAATTGCTTGGGGATCAATCTGTTGGCGGCGGCGCATCCGGCGCCAAGCTTTGGTGAGCGGGCCGACGGTGACATCAAAGCCGCCGCCGGTGGCTTGGCTGACTTTTTGAGAGTAGGCAAGTACGTCCCAAAGCTCCGGGCCGATCTTTATTTTGCCGGGGCTGGATTGGCCGAGCCGCGAGACTTCGGAGGTGGCTTCATAATCGCTCAGGATTGCGATAAGGCGATTCATCTCGGTGAACGAAGCTTCGATCGCCTGCTGAGCGGCGGATTGAGAATCGGCGTAGACCACGACTTTGGCCACCGTGCCCATCAGCGGACGAACGGCCTCATAACGTTCGAGCGGCGGCGCCGAAATAGCGACTTGACAGCAGAGACAGAGCAGGGGGGCGGCGATCCAAGCAGAGCGAAACATCGAGAACTCAATCAGGCGAGTGAAATTGGAGTCGCTCTATTATACCTTCCGTCTTGGGGGAGCGCCTGATTTATGAAAAATGTCTGAGAAAGTGGGACCGGCCGAGGAAAAGCAACCCGCATCGGAGCGGTAGGGAGGCTCGATGCGGGTTGCGGGCAAACGGTCTGCAAGGGGCTGGTAACCTTGCAAACCGTTGGTAGCAAAAGCGGAGGTTGGCGGTCAACCCGCGAGCAGCCAATGTCGATCGACAACCATCCGGTCAAAGCAATATTGATTTGTGGATGAGGAGCGTCGCGCAGAGGGCTGCGGATCTTGGCGTGCAGCAAACCTGCGCGGCGGCGTGATGCGACAATGTCGCCGCCGCCGCTCAGGTGCTGGGGATCTTGCCTGGGCTCTGGTGATTTGCGGCTGGGCTAATGCGGGGTGCTTCGGCGGTGTTCCAATTTTGGGTTGAGATGTCAAAAAGTGCAAAGGTAGTTAGAATTAAAAAACATTCATGTGATCGCAGTGCTGCCGGAGCGTTACAGTAGGATTATTAGATAAAGCGGCAGAGCAGTTGCCGCTGGGGTCGTACATACGAAGCCTGGATTGCCGTAATGCATATTTTAGTCGTCGAAGACGAGCAACTGCTGGGAAAGTCGCTGTCGCGCGGGTTAACCGAGGCAGGCCATGAATGCACGTGGGCGCGTAGCGGCGAGAAGGGGCTGGAACACGCGCGCACGCAGCAGTACGACGCGATCTTGCTGGACTTGATGTTGCCGGGGATTGGTGGGCTAGAAGTGGTGCGAGCGCTGCGTGAAGAAGGTATCCGTACGCCGCTGTTGATCTTGACGGCGCTCGGTTCGGTGGATGATCGCGTGCAGGGGCTGGATCACGGGGCGGACGACTACATGGTCAAGCCGTTCGCATTTCCAGAGCTGCTGGCCCGATTGAACGCGATGTGGCGCCGAGCAAGCCCGCGACCGGCGCTGAATTATGCAGCAGGTCCCCTGGCGTTGGACCTGGGAAGCCGCAAGGTGACGCGCAGCAACAAAGAGATTGATCTTTCGCCGTCGGAATTTAGCATCTTAGAACTGCTAATGCGGCACGCAGGCCAGATCGTCTCGCGAAAGATGCTGAATGAGCATCTGTGGGGCCAAGATTGGAACGGGATGACCAACGTCATTGACGTTCATATCAATCACCTGCGGCAAAAAGTGGATCGAGGATTTGACGAGCCGCTGATCCATACCGTGCGAGGACGGGGCTATGTATTGCGAGCCGGTTAGTTGACGCACTGTCTTGAAGTTGTGCTAGCGATCGTCGCTGCCGCTCACACAAAATAAAGCAGACGATTTTAAACCTTGAAAGTAATGCATGGGTTCGCTCTCTCCTGGGATCAGCGACTATTGGAAGACGCTAAAAACGACGTCTCAAACGCTTCGTTTTCGCCTGATGATTTGGAATGCGATTGTCGTGTTGCTTGCCGCAGGTGCAACATTAGCAGGGCTGCGCGAGGGAGTGCGCTATGCGCTGTATCATGAAGTGGATCAGCTGTTAGCAGAGGATGTTCGGCAGATTGAATTGATGCTAAGTGAGCGTCCGGTGGATCTTGTGGACGTGCGGCAGACCCTGGAGCAGCATGCCGAAGGTCACTTGCAGCATGGTTGGTTTGTGATCTTTCTGGATCCACAATCCGACATCATTTGGGCCAGCACCAAAGCGCCGCGCGAGGCGATTCAATATGCCCAGCCAATCCTTGACTCACGACCAATCGAAGTCGATTCAATTCGTTTTGTGCAGCACGATTTGGCGCCGCCGCAAGATGGGATTGCAGCGATTCGACTGGGAACAAGCATGCGGCCGATCTGGGAAGATCTGGCGCGCGTGGATCGCCAGGTTTTGGTCGCGTCGGGCATTGTCTTGGTGCTGGCTCCACTGTGCGGATATTGGCTCGCAGGCCGCGCGACCGAGCCGCTATCGGAGATGATCCGCGCCTCGGCCCGCTTGCGACCCAGCCATCTCGAAGAACGCTTGCCGTGGCGCGGCACAGGCGACGAAATGGATCAGCTCGCCGCGACGATCAACGGGCTACTTGATCGGATTGCAGTCCATGTCGAGCGCAAACAAGACTTGCTGGCCAATGCAGCGCATGAGCTGCGAACGCCTCTGGCTGCGATTCGTAGCAGTATTGAAGTGACGTTGAACGAGCCGCGACCGGTCGAAGACTACCAAGAGTTGCTGGGCGAACTGATTGAAGAAAACTATCATCTTGAAACGTTGGTCAACCAGTTGCTGCTGCTTTCGGAAGCCGAGTCGGATCGCCGCTTCTTTCATCTGCAGCCGATGTCGCTGGATCATGCAGTGCAGAGATCGGTCGATATGTTTCGCGGCGCCGCCGAAGAAAACGGCCTAACGCTGCATAGCGAATTGGAGTCGTGCTGGGTTCGCGGCAATATCGAGCATTTGCGTCAGGTGGTGAATAATCTGCTGGATAACGCAATCAAGTTTACTCCTCAGGGAGGACGGATCGACGTTTTGATAAGTAAGTCGGCCGACGGCTTGATGGGCGAACTATCAATCGCCGACAACGGTTGCGGAATTCGCGAAGAAGATCACGAGAAGGTCTTTGAACGCTTCTATCGCGGCGATCGCATGTGCGTCCCCGGCGAGCCGGCGCAAGGAACTGGGTTAGGACTCAGCATCTGCGCTGCGGTTGTCGCATCACACGGCGGTACGATCCGACTTGAAAGCGCACCTGATGTCGGGACCACTTTCCGCATCATGCTGCCAACCTTCGATCCCGAAACCGAAGTAAGCAACGGCGACGACGGTGAACAAACGGTCGGCGAGTCAGCGCAACAAGCGGCGAAGTAGCTTGGTCAGGAAGAGAAGAATGGAACACTGCTGGGCCACGGATGAAGAACGGGAAGGCACGGGAAGAAAAATGAGTTTACGCCTAATTCTTCGTGCCGCAGTGGGTTTGCTAAATTAGCCCAGGCTCAGTCCACTGCGGGTGACCAAGCCGGTGAGTTGACTTCTGCAGCGTGTTCCGCTGGCACAGAAAATTGCGGCGGTGTAATTGTCAACGCTCGGCGTCGCGACTCCTCTATAAATCGGTTGACTCTGTAATCTCGATAGGCGGCCATCGTTTTACGATGGGCGAACAGTGCAACCAAAATGCAGACTGGAATCAGCATCCAAATGAGTAACAATTGTCGTAAGTTAATTTGATGCTTGCCGCAATTGATGCGGTTCGATTCCATTTTAGGGGAACTCATAACGAAAGATCTTGTATTGTCGGATGAATAACAATTCGTGCAACAAAGTGCCGCCGCTTTTCTTTTTTAGAATTCTAGACGAGTCTTTCTAACTAGGCGGCATCACCTGATCGGCAAAGGTGCTTGGATTTCATACCAAGAGACTAAAACAGCCGCTCAACAATAAGCGGCTGCTCAAATCTTATGAAGCTTTAGCGATTCACCCTCTATCGAGAGCGATAACCACCACCGCCGTAACCACCGCCACCAATTCCGCGGGGGCGCTCTCCGCGGTCTGAAGATCCGCTGCTGGCGGTGGATGCTGAGGAAGTGGAGCTGGTGGATGTTGTCGAACTGCCGCCCCCCAGCGCTTCTTTGGCGGTGATAAAGCCGTCGCCGTTCAGATCGTACCGGGCGAACTCGGCCGCTTTGGTATCGGACCACGCGGCCGAGTATTCGCTCATGTGGATCTGGCCATCTTCGTCAGCATCGTTGCTGTTGAACCAATCGGGCAGGCCTTTCGGTAAGCGCTCAAGCGGGCTCAAAAAGCGATAGGTGTCCACTTTTTGGCCTTCGCTGCGACTTGATGCAAAGGAGGATTTGCTGGCGAAGCTCGAAATGCGGCTGGCCAATTCATCAGCCGAGATCTTGCCATCTTTGTTCTTGTCGTAATTGCCTAGATCGTCTTTGAACCATTCCTCTTTTTCAAGGAAGCCGCTTTTGTTTTTGTCATGTTGATACAGCATCGACTTGGCGTTCTTTTGGATATCGCCTTGGTCGCCAGCGCCGCGTCGGTCGTCGCCTGCTTCGGATTTCTCTTCGTCACGATTGCCCGAGAAGCCAGCGACGCGTTTGGCCAGTTCCAAGCGATCCAGCTTGCCATCTTTGTTAATGTCAGAGCCTTCGGGTGGAGTACGCCAGCGAGCGCCGGGCCATTCATAATCGTCGAGAAAGCCGTTTTTGTCTTTGTCGTAACTGGCTAGCATCTTGTTGACGCTGTCGATCGTTTTTTGGTCAAACTTGTTTTCGAGCGCCAGACCGGTGTAAGGGGGAGGCGCGTCAAAGCCTTGGGCCGCTTCGAGGCCTGCTTCTTCGCCAAAGCCGGGGACCGTCTCGGGGACGCCCCCTTCACGCTGTTTGTTGATCGCAGCGGTCAGTTTTTCGATGTTGATGGGGCCCTTGTCGGTGTAGCCAGAACTCTCTTTCATCCGGTCGAGAAAACCGCGGGCACGATCGGAAACTTCAATATCATCCAGCACGCCGTTGCCGTTTTCGTCCATCCGTTTTAGCATTTCGGTCGGATCAAAGCTGCGACGTCGATCGTCGCCACCACGCCCGCCCCGGTCATCATCGCGATCGCCGCGGCGGTCGTCTCCACCGCGGTCCCGTCTGCGATCCTCATCGCGATCCTCACGGTCACTGTCGCGATCATCACCGCCGCGTCCGCCCCATCTGCCGCGATCACCACCGCGATCTCCACGGTCACCGCCGGGCCCACCGGGAGGTTGTGCTTGGATGGTTGTGGGAAGTGAGAGTGCTAAAATCAGCAACAACAGGAAGCTTCGCATATTGGAATCGTCCCAAGGGGAGGATCAAAGTCGATGAAGGCGTGGGGTACTTATTATTAACCAAACAGCCGCCGGCTTGTTTCGGTTTTATCCGAATCGCAGTCGAAATCGCCGGAACCTCGGGCCCTCTCGTGGGTTAGATTTGTGGTGGTGATTTCCAAATTGGCCCATTCAGGGCGTTTTTGTCTTCTCGTCGTGGAAAGTATGGTCATGAAATTGCGCATGGCAGGTTTGTCGCTAATGGTTGCGGCGCTTGTGGTTACGTTCGGTTCGCTAGCATCGGCTCAAGGGCCTGGCGGTCGTGGACCGGGTGGTTTTGGCGGCCCAGGCGGCGGTTTCGGCGGACCTGGCGGTGGGGGGGACGAGTTTGGCCTGTTGATGAGCGAGCAAGTCCGGCAAGAGCTGGAAATCCCCGACGCTCAATTTGAAGAAATCCGCGAAATTCAGAACTCAGTTCGAGAACAAATGCGGGAAGTCTTCCAAGGGATGGGCAATTTTCGCGAGATGAGCGAAGAAGAGCGGGCCGAATTCCGCGAGACCATGCAAACCAAAATGGCTGACATTCAGGTCGAAGTGAAGACGCAATTGGAAGGCGCTTTGCTGCCGCATCAATTAAATCGCTTGCGACAGATCACGTTGCAGCAGCAAGTCGCTCGCGGCGGCGGCCCCGGCGGCGGATCAGGAGCGGCCAATGCGCTTAGTAATCAGCGCGTGGTTGAAGCGTTGGGTCTGACCGAAGAGCAGGTTGCCGAGTTGAAGGAAAAGCGAGAAGAAGTAGCCCAAAAGCTGCGTGAAAAGCTTGCCGCCGCCCAAAAAGAAGCAGAAGACGAACTGCTGAGCGTGCTGACGCCTGAGCAGCAAAAGAAATGGAAAGAGCTGCTCGGCGAACCGTATGAGATGCAAATGGGCGCTTTTGGTGGTCGCGGCGGCCCGAATAACCGTGGTAATCAGCCCAATCAGCGTGGCCCGGCGCCATCGGGCAACTAACAGCCGGTTGAAACGCGCCGCCGTGGCGTTTTTCAACCTTGCCAGGCTCAGAGCGGAGCTCCTCACGGCTCGCAAAATGACGAATTACATCGCTATTTTGGCGTCTCATCCATAAGATGCAGCAGCCTGTGGAGAAAAACCACAGGCTGCCAAGCGTGCGAGCGAAGATCCTCCAGCAATTCCCCTGGTTCGCCCGCACGGGCCAGGGGTTTTTTGTTTCAGTATTTTCTGTTTTGCGAAACTTTGACGCGATTTTACGCGTTGGAGCTTAGTAGACGAACAAACTGCTGAACAAATCGACCAATCTGGGGGACGAACAGTTACAATAGCCAATACATCCTCTTTTTCATCCCTTATCCCCTCATCTGCCCCAATCATGGTTGAAGCCGGCGAAATCTTGGTGCGTCATGGATTGATCTCCAACGAACAGTTAGAGATCGTTCGTCGAGAGCAGAAACTGCCCGGCGACGCGATCGAACGCGCCGTGGAGTTGGGATTTGTTGAGGAAGAAGATGCGCTCAAAGCGCTGGGGGTGGAAGTTGGTCTCGATTTTGTCGATTTGACCACCGCCGAGATTGATCTGTCGCTGTTGAAAACGTTGCCCCAGCGATTGATCTATCGTCAGTCGTTGTTTCCGCTGCAGCGCCGCAACGGCAGCGTGATTGTCGCGACCAGCGATCCGTTTGACCTGTATCCGCTGGACGAGGTGGCTGCGGTGACCGGGTTGTCGGTGATTCCGGTGTTGGCTTCCCGCATCGAGATCGCCAAGCTGATCAAAGCCAACTTGGGGGTCGGCGGCGAAACAGTCGAAGGGTTGCTGGCGCTCAAAGAAGAAGATACCAGCAACGATATCGAACTGTTGGACGATATCGAGTCGGACGGCTCCGAGCTTTCTGAGATGGCTCAAGAGGCCTCGGTGGTGCGACTGGTCAACGAGATCATGTTTGAAGCGATCGAATCTCGGGCGAGTGACGTTCATATCGAATCTCAGGGGAGCGGCCTAGTCGTGCGGTATCGCATCGACGGCATGCTTCACTCGCAGCCGGTGCCGCCGGAGATCAATTATTTTCAGGCGGCGATTATTAGTCGTTTGAAGATTATGGCCCGGTTGAACATCGCCGAGAAACGCTTGCCGCAAGATGGTCGTATCAAACTGAAGGTCCGCGGCCGCGAGATCGACATCCGCGTTTCGATGATCCCGATGATTCACGGCGAAAGCATCGTGATGCGTATTCTCGACAAGGGATCGCTCAAGTTTGACTTGCGTGAGCTGGGGATGGATGAAGACGTCTACCAGCAATTCAAAAGCATCATCTCGCTGCCGCATGGAATCGTACTGGTCACTGGGCCGACCGGTTCAGGCAAAACAACGACTCTTTACAGCTCACTGTTAGAAATTCAGGACGAGTCGACCAAGATCATCACGACCGAAGACCCGGTCGAATATCAGCTAGACGGGATCAACCAGATTCAGGTTCATCCCAAGATCGGGCTCACCTTCGCCGCATCGCTACGCAGCATTTTGCGTCATGATCCAGATGTGGTGCTGGTCGGTGAAATTCGAGACAAAGAGACCGCCGAAAATGCGGTGCAAGCCTCACTCACAGGGCACTTGGTGTTCAGCACGTTGCATACCAACGACGCGGCTGGCGCTTTTGCGCGCATGATCGACATGGGAGTCGAGCCCTTTTTAATCGCCAGCACGATCGAAGGGGTGATGGCCCAACGCCTGGTGCGCAAGCTGTGCCCTCATTGCAAGGTCGCCTACGAGCCGAAACGGTCAGAACTGCCGGCCGACTTTCCCTGGGATGACTTTATTGCGGCCGGCGGCAAGTTGCACCAGCCGACCGGTTGTCGTCAATGTCGTGGAGTCGGCTATCGCGGTCGGATGGGTATTTATGAACTGTTGATCACGACCGAAGAAATTCGGGAACTCGCCTCCGAAGGGCTGAGTACGCACCGCATCAAACAGATCGCCAAACAAAACGGCATGCTGACATTGCGACAGTATGGCTGGCGCAAAGCGCTGAGCGGCGATTCGTCGGTCGAAGAAATCTTGCGAGTCACCAAGCCAGAATCGGTACAAGTTTCTCCTTCGCCTGCGTAGTTTCTTAGGCTGAACTAATTTCACTTTCTGTTGTAACGACTGATGCCCGACTTCACATACATCGCGCGAGATACTACCGGCCGCAAGGTGAACGGCGTGTTGTCAGCGGCGACCGAACGCGACGTGATTACGCAGTTGGCGGGCAAGTCGCTGTTTCCGATCGAAGTCAAAGCCGAAAGCAAGGGAGGCAGCTTCCAGTTTGGCGGCAAACGGGTCAGCGCCCAACAAGCGGCGGTTCTTTACGCGCAACTTTCTTCGTTGATCCGCAGCGGCGTGCCGCTGATGCGATCGTTGAAAGTGCTGCGTGAACAAGCGTCAAACGCCGCGATGCAAGCGGTGCTGGATGACATTGTCAGTCGCGTCGAAGAAGGCGCGTCACTGGATGAAGCGATGCGCCGACACCCGAAGGCGTTCAGCGAAATGGCGACCAACATGGTTCGCGCTGGGGCCGAGGGTGGCTTCCTTGAAGATGCGCTCGATCGCGTCGCCAAATTCACCGAAGATCAGGAAGACCTCAAGGGACGCACGATGAGTGCGCTGGCCTATCCGGTTTTTCTCGGCGTGGTCGGATCCTTTGTGCTTGGCTTTTTGCTGTTGGTCTTTGTGCCGCAGTTTGATGAGTTGTTTGCTCGGTTGCGTGAGCGGGGACAATTGCCGGCGATTACCGATTGGCTGTTGTGGTTTAGCACGTCGGTCAAAAATTTTGGGCTCCCCATTTTGATCGGACTGGTCGTGCTGGTCTTTTACCTCAATGTGCAATTAAAGACCGCGGCAGGGCGGCAACGTTGGGACTGGATCAAAATCAAAATGCCAATGTTCGGCCCGATTTTACTGTCGCTGGCGGTCGCACGGTTTTGCCGCGTGTTGGGAACCATGCTGAAAAACGGCGTACCGATTATCCGCTCGCTGGAGATCAGTCGTGACGCCGCCGGAAATTTGATTTTGGCCAAAGCGATTGAAGACGCTTCGGAGAATATCAGCGCCGGCGAATCGCTGGCGAGTCCGTTGTCGGCGTCTGGCTACTTTCCGCGAAACGTGGTCGAAATGATCAGCGTCGCGGAAGAGTCGAACTCGTTAGATACAGTGTTAGTTGAAATTGCCGACGGTCTCGAGAAGCGGACTTCGCGCAAGCTTGACCTGACCGTGCGATTATTAGAGCCCATGATGCTGTTGGTGATGGCGAGCATCGTGCTTGTCGTCGTCATCGCGCTGCTGCTGCCGATCTTCCGCATGAGCAGCAGTTTGTAAGACCTTTTTTCGTTTAATGGATAGGAGTGAGTTTAGCTATGTCGCATCAGCGCAATCGCCGTCGGCGTCGCGGTTTTACGTTGTTGGAAGTGTTGCTGGTCCTTGTGATCTTGGTGATTTTAGCCTCGTTCGCTGGCGTCGCAATTTTCAGCAGCTTCGATCAAGCGAAAGAAAAAAGCACGACCGTTCAAGCTTCGATGTTGGAGCAAGCTTGCAAGACGTACTTGCTGAACATGGGGCAGTTGCCCGAAAAGCTAGAAGATCTGATCGTTGCGCCGGCCGGTTCGACCAAGTGGAAAGGGCCTTACCTAGAAAAAGAGACGCTGCCGAAAGATGCGTGGGACAACGATTTTAAATACAAGAAGACCGCGACCGGCATGCCTGACGTTTATTCGGCTGGCCCCGATGGCGTGGAAGGTTCGGCGGACGATATTCAATAAGCTGGGCGTATATGCAGAATCACCTTGTCAGTTCGTGCTCACGACGCTCTCGCGGTTTTACGCTGCTAGAGCTGCTTGTCGTGTTGACGTTGCTGGTGATTCTGCTGTCCTTGGCGGCGCCCAGCATCTTGGCGCCGCTTCGTTCGCAGCGGCTGAAAAGCGCCGCCGATGCAATTTGCGCCGAGTTTGGCAAATCGCGCGTCGAAGCGATGGAGTCGGGACGCGTCCGGATGTTCCGTTTTCAGACGGATACCGGCAATTATGTGGTCGAGCCTTGGTTGAGGGCCAGCGATACGCAAGAGAATAATCTGGTCGGCGAAGGGGACCGCGTTGTGGGCAACTCGCTGATTACGCAATCGGTCGAAGCGGCGACTCGACAGGAGACCTTGCCGGAAGGGATCGTCTTTATGGCAGAGCAGGTGGAGATTGATCTGCGCTCTTATGAAACGACCGATGGCCAAATCGCCGAAGGCGGCTCGTCAGAACAGTCGCGGCCGATCTTGTTTTATCCAGACGGCACCACTTCCGACGCAAAGGTCGTGCTGAAGTCGGATGATGGTTCGATGAAGATGGTCAAACTTCGCGGCTTGACTGGGATCGCCAAGATCGCAGATGTCGAGTCGTCGGAGGAATTGTCGCAATGAACGGGACCTCGCTTCCATGTAGTCCGCAGCGCAAGCGAGGGAAATACGCTCCTCAATCGCCAGACGCTTCGAAGTGCGGACCGCTTTCTTCTCGCTTGCGCCTTTTAAAGTTGCGCAGTTGGATGATAAAGACAGAAGGGAACCTGGCTTTCGCAAAGAATGAACGGAAAGACTCGGTAAGAACGAAGTCGAAAACGTTCACACTAGCCCGCAGCGCCAGCGAGGGAATCCGTCTGACGATTCCAAACCGGTTCGAAGTAGCCAAGCGGATTCCCTCGCTGGCGCTGCGGGCTAGTGTTCCATCGCTGCGAAAAGGCGCATCTTCAACAGGTGCAAGCCGAGGGAGTGCGACCGACCTTACCCAACCGGTTCGTCGTAACCAGCCTAGTTCGCTCGGCTTGCCGCTGGGGCTAGTGCGCCAGCGGTTCGAAATAGCGCAATCACAAAACTTGCACTGCGGGCTACGAAGAAACACTGCCGGCTTCTCGCTCTTGGAAGTTGTCTTGGCATTTGCGATCCTCGCTGGCTCGTTAGCCGTGTTGGGGCAACTGATCAGCATTGGTTTTCGCAGTGCTCGCGAAGCGGAAGGATTGACCGAGTCGCAGATGCTTTGCCAGAGCATTATGGACGAGATTATTGTCGGTGTTCGCTTGCCGGATCCGGTGCAAGATATCCCGATCGACATGCTGAGCGATACCGAAATTGTGCTGCCTGCTCGCACGGTCGAGTGGTCCTATTCGATTGACTCGCAACCGGCTCCGATGGAAGGCTTGTTGGCGGTCCAGGTGTCGGTCCGTCGGATCAACGCGACGTCATTGGCCGATGCCGATCAGTTTCAACTGATTCGCTGGATCCCTGATCCCGAGGCCGAACTGCTAGAGATGCCTGAGTCGAGTGATCCCAATTCGACCAACAGCACCAGCGGAGGTTCGATATGAGTCGCCACACTCGCGGTCGCTCGCTCCGTTTTCGTCTGCAACGTCATGGGCTTTCGCTGCTGGAATTGATGGTTGCGTCGGCGATTGCAGTCGTATTGATGGCGGCGGTTAGCGCGGCGATACAAATGTATTCGCGCAGCGTTGATGTTGGCCGCACGAATATCGAAGAAGCGCAATTGGGCCGCGCCGTAATGAAATTAATGGAGGACGACCTCCGCAATTGCATCTGGAAGAATGAAATCGACTTCTCGTCGGTCGAGGCGCTGGCCGCTGGATCGACATCAGGCGCACTCAGTTCGCTGACCGGCGATGCGACTTCTGCGATCGACGCTTCTGCCGCCAGCAGCGCGCTGGGGGATACGACTGCGTCAGACGCCAGCGCTGCAACGACTGACCTGGCCGCTTCTACGGTGCCTGCGATGCAAATTGGTTTGTATGGCAATGCGACCGAGTTGCAGTTTGATATGAGTCGTTTGCCGCGCGTCGATGAGTACGATCCTGAATACGTCGGATTTCGCTCGCAGAAACTGGCCGATCGACCCAGCGACGTGAAAACGGTCACTTACTATCTGCTGATCCCAGGCTCGGCCAATCAAGGAACAGTGGGCGACCCTGCCGATGCAACAGCCGAGCAGTCAGGCTTGGTGCGCCGCGTGCTGGATCGCTCGGTGACGCAATGGGCGCTGCAAAACGGCGACACTCAACAACTGGATGCGACTGCCGAAGTTCTCGCTTCGGAAGTTAGTTTTTTGAACTTTCGCTATTTCGACGGCTACGAGTGGTACACCGAGTGGGACTCTTCAACGATGGGCGGTCTACCGCTTGCCGTAGATGTTGTGATCGCGATTCGTTCAGCCCTGGATCGCGGCGGCGCCGCCGACAGCGGTGAGACAATCGAAGTTGGGCTTGCCGAAGGGGACTTGGTATATCGTCGTCTGGTACGGATTCCGATCGCCGTGCCGATTGATCCCAATGCCGAAGAAGAAGCGTTGCCTGCCGAAGACTCTAGTTCGGGGGCCGCTTTATGAGTCGCCGCAAAGGGAAATCAGCTCGCCGCGGCGCCATCCTGATTGTGGTGCTGGTTGTGGTGATGATGCTTACGCTTGGCGCCTATGCGTTTACGGAGTTGATGCAGACCGAAAACCATGCGGTGCAGTTAACCGGTCGCCAGATTCAAGCTCGTGCATTGGCCGAGTCGGGTGAGTCGTTTTTGGAATCCTATCTCGGTCAAGAGCAGGAAGCCATCACAGAGTCGGGCGGGATTTATGACAACCCGCAGATGTTTCAGGGCCAGTTGATCATTGATGACGAAGAAGACGAGCGGCAACGTGGACGGTTTACGGTATTGGCCCCGCTGGTTGACGCTGATGGCTATCTCAATGGAATTCGCTACGGTCTAGAAGATGAATCCTCAAGACTGAATCTCAACGCGCTCTTGATGTTGGAGGAGCAGTCGAGCAGCGCCTCGGGCGCTGCGAGCGCTGCCGGTCTGGCAGGCGCCAGCGGAGCCGCCGACGCATTGGCGTCAAGCTCTAGCACCTCGTCACTTGCCGGTTTAGCGAGTGACCCGGCGCTGACATCCGGTAGCACCGGTCGGCAATTGCTGATGGGCTTGCCCGGCATGACGGAAGATATCGCCGACGCAATTCTCGATTACATCGATGAGGATGACGAACCACGCGAGTTTGGCGCTGAAGTTGACTATTATTCCGGACTCGACCCTCCGTACGCACCCAAAAACGGGCCGCTAGAGACAGTCGAAGAATTACTGCTGGTGCGCGGCGTGACGCCGCAGTTGTTGTTTGGACGGGATGAAAATCGGAACGGCGTGATCGATCCACAAGAGATGGCCCTTTCGCCTGACGCGGATCGCTTTGAGCAGGAGATGTTGAACGAAGCGCCGGAACGTGGTTGGACTTCGTATTTGACCCTGTACGGCATGGAGAAGAACTACGGCCTTGATGGTGCGCAGAAGATCTTTATCAATGACCAGGATCTACAGAATCTGCATACGCGTCTGCTAGAAGTGGCGCCACAAGAGTGGGCTGATTTTATTGTCGCTTATCGCTTGTATGGCGCCGGCACAGCTCCCACCAATGCGACCAATACCAACTATGTCACGACGGTCAAGTTAGACTTCACCCAGCAGCCCAAAGCAACCTTCTCCAGTGCGCTGGATTTGATTGATGCGGTGGTTTCGGTCAGCGCAGCAGGTGGCGGCGGTGGCGGAAATTCCAACGGACAAAATTCGAGTCAGGGGGGCGGCCAGATGATGAAGTCTCCGTTCCAGCAACTGAACGCGGCAGAGTGGATGCCTGATTTTATGTCGCTGCTAACCGTGAATGAGTCCCCGATCATCCCCGGTCGCATCAATATCAATCAGGCGCCGCGTGAACTGCTGGTCGCGATTCCCGGTATGACCGAGGAAGCGGCCGAAGCGATTATCGCGAACCGCGTGCCGGTTGCAGACGAAGAGAACCCGATGCGGGCCTACGAGACCTGGATCTGGATGGAAGGACTGGTCACGCTGGACGAGATGAAGACCTTGTTGCCGCTGGTCAACGCCGGCGGAAACGTCCATCGAGCCCAGATTGTCGGTTATTACGAGGGGGGACTGGCATTTAGTCGGCATGAAGCCGTAATTGACGCTACTCAGCCCGAGCCACGGCTATTATTGTGGAGAGATATCAGTCATCTCGGGCGCGGGCATCCCTTAGAGGTTTTGGGACTCGGCCTTGGATTTTCGGGCGCAGCCAACTAACCGGAGCGTACGCCTAATGGCGAAGTTGATTGGAATCGAATGGGACGGCAGTGAAATTCGCGTCGTCGTCGCGCGCACGCGCAGCGGCGGCGTGACGATCGAATCCGCGTTTGCTGCGCCGCGCACCAGTGATCTCGCCGAATCGATTCGGACTGCACTGTCCGATCGCAATATTGCCACCGGCCCAGTCTGCGTCACGTTGTCGCGCAGCGCCGTCGAACTGCATGTGCTGACATTGCCGCCGGCGCCGGCCGAAGATCTGCCCGACATGGTTCGCTTTGCGGCGATTCGTGAATTTACAGCGCTGACGGATGATTGGCTGCTTGATTATACGCCGATCGAAGTCAACGCCGTCGGCCAGACAATCGTGTTGGCGGCTGGGATTTCGGGCAAAGGATTAAAAGGGATTGAGACCCCTTGTGCAGCCGCTGGCTTGGTAGTTGAGCAAGTGGGCGTTCGTCCGCTAGCGGCTGCTTCGCTGATGGCGCGGGACCCGCGCCACATGTCGGCGGTCGCGTTGGTGGTCGAATCGAGTTCGGACGATATCGAGCTGACAATCATTGCCGATAGCGCCGTCGTCTTTACCCGCTCGACGCGTCTGCCAGGCGAAGAAGGAAGTGAAGAACGCGCCAAAGCTTTGCAGTTGGAAGCACGCCGCACGTTGATCGCTGCTCGCAATCAACTTGGTGCGCATAGTGTCGAAAAAATCATTCTGGTCGGTCAGGAAGAACTGTCCGGGATGAAATCGTCGCTCGCTGCGACCTTAGGGTTGCCTGCCGAGTTGTATGATCCGTTTACCAGTCCTGCGGTCAAATACAGCGGCGCCGAAAAGGTGCTCAATCGGGGCCGCTACGCCGGTTTGTTAGGGCTTCTCGTTGATCAGGCAGTCCCTTCCGAGCGATTGCTGGACTTGCGTAATCCGCGTCGTCGGCCGGCGCCGCCGAGCAGACGCAGCTTGTATGTCACCTACGGATCGGCTGCTGCGATTGTTGCGATATTGGTCGCCGGGCTGATCTGGATGCGGCTCAGTTCGCTTGATAGTGAGATTGAAGCCGCTAAGACGAAGCTGGCCGGCTTGAAAGAATCGAACCAAGCGGCGGTCGCGCAGCAATTGGATGTCGAAAAAATCGATCGCTGGCTCGAGTCGAACGTGCAATGGCTCGATCAGGCGTATTGGATGGCGACCACTTTGCCCTCGGCCGAAGAGGCGATCCTATCGCGTTTGCAAATGGACGCGTCTCAAACTGAAGGAGGCGTGATCACGCTAGACGGCTATGTCGCCGACGAAGGGGGAATCCAAAAGCTAGAGACCTCGCTCCGTGACGAGTCGCACCATGTCAGCAATCTCGGCAGCAAGCAGTCCGAAGTTTCTGGATATGCTTGGAATTTCCAAGAACGGATCATCGTCGCCAAACCAACCGAAACGCCGTTTGCCGAAGCAGAGCCGGCCAAGCAAGGTTCTGCCGCTGAGCCAGCAAAAGCTGAGCCCGTACCAGTAATTGAGGAGCCTGCGAAAGAGGAGCCTGCCAAAACTGAGCCTGCCAAAACTGAGCCGGTCAAAACTGAGCCGGTCAAAACAGAGCCCGCCGCAGAAGAAAGCGTCACCGGCAAATCGGAGGCCCAGTCATGAACCAACGCGAAAAAATTCTTGTCAGCCTTGTCGGTCTGCTGGTGGTGTTCGGCGTCATTTATCTTGGCTACGGCCGTTATGCGACGGCCTACGACCAACGCGCCAAACAGCTCGACGCTTTAAACCGCCAAATCAGCCAGGAAGAGTTCACCGAAATTCAGGCAATCCTCGCTGCGCAGCGATTGGCCACCTATCGTGATCACTGCCTGCCCGAGGATTATCGCGTTTCACAGTCGTTGTATTCCAACTGGCTGCACGAAAAAGTGGGCGAGGTCGGCTTTGAGGATGTGATCATCAAGCCGCTGAGCGGAAAAAAAGTGGGGATGCACTCCGAGTATGCGTTTAGCATCCGCGCGAAAGCGCCGCTGGCGCGGGTGACGCAGTTTTGCTACGAGTTTTATGCGTTCGACGTGCTGCACAAGGTCAAGTCGATGGTGCTTCGTCCCTTGCAGGGATCAGAAAACCTGGAGGTCGCGTTGACGGTGGAAGCGATCGGCGTTCAAGGGGTGAATGAACGGATCGACCCCCAGCAAAAGCGTCGAGAGCAGCTTGCCCATGGCGATTTGGCCGATTACCAAAAAGTGATCTTGGCCCGCGACTTTTTCCATCCCGGCAATAACCCACCAAAGCTAGTTTCGACCACCAAGCATTCGGCCGAAATGGGGAAGACATTTAGCTACGCGGTCAAAGCCGAAGACCCAGACAAAAAAGATCGTTTGACGTTTCAGTTGGGCGAAGGATTTCCGGAAGGTCTGCAGATCAGCGAGCGGGGCACGATCAGCTGGAAACCGACCGAATTGGGCGAGTACAAATTCAACGTGATGGTGCACGACGATCGACAGCCGACTGTCATGGACACGCAAGAGTTCACCATCGCCGTGGTCGAGCCCAAGCCAGAGATGAAGTCAGAACCGAAACCGTCGTTCGATGACGCCGAGCATGCTTTTTTGACCGCGACTATTGTCTCGGGCGCACAGCCCGAAGCCTGGGTCAGCCTGCGGACCAAAAACAAAATGCTCCGACTTAAGCCGGGCGAAGCGTTTGAAATTGGTCAGCTCAAAGGGAAGATTCTCTCGGTCGGTGACAAAGTGATCGAAATTCAGATCGGCGAAGAAACGGTGCAGCTACGCATCGGCCAACCACTCAGCGAGGCCCGCAGCGCGGCCGAGCTGTAGGCTTCTTTGATGCTCTTGGTTGGATTTCGACCGCGTCTCCACTGCGGTCGATTCTTCGGTGTTCTGGCGTGCGACAACGTGCAGATCCTCGACTCCTAATCTTGTTGGAGTCATCGCTAGCGGCGACCGCTGGCGCCAGCGGTGCTACACCGTGACTTGCCGAGGCGTTACAGCTTGCCACGCCTGGTAATCTGTGGCGCATTTTCGGGCGGGAATGCTTGTAGGGACTGCTTCTCATGTTCCGATTCAATCAATAAGTCAAAGTGCGCGGTCGATTCGCCCCGTGGGCGTAAAATCCGAAGAAGGGTTTACTGATGCTTGATTGCATATTGGGACAGAGAAGGTCACTTGTTATCGCGTCTCTCCTGCTAGCCGGGATCGCGGGAACGGCACGTTCTACTCTCGCCCAGGCTCCTGCCGCAGCCGGCGCACGCGAAATTCGCAGCTACTCGGTCGATCCAGAGCGGTTGCAGAACCTGCTAGAGGTTTTTCGCCAGCTGTACGCCCAGGAAAAAGGGGCGACATTTACGACAGACGCCAAAGGGTCAACCTTGGTGGTCGCCGCGCCAGAAGAGGTGCAAACGCAAGTCGATGCGTTCTTGAAGCGTTCTGGCTATTTGCGTGATGCGAGCAACAAGCCGGCGCCGGTGCGCGCCGCGACGCCGGTCGATAACGCCCGTCATCAGCAAACGCGTTCGCTGGGCAACGGCCTGGTGGAAGTCGAGATCAAACTGAATCAAGTTGATTGGCGTCAAATCGAGGCCCGCACTGCGCAGCTGTTGGGAGAACGTCCGCCGATCGCGCTGACCTCAGAAGGAGCGATCGCGACTCTGACATTGCCGACTCGCTCTGACAAAAAGATCGCGATGCAGATCTATCGCAACGACAATGTCGTGCAATTGCGTGGAGAAGAAGCCGGGGTGAAAGCTTGGACGCAGGTGGTGCATGCGATGGACGCACGACCGCGCAGCGATCAGTTTCGCACCGATCTGGTCTCGCTTCGCAACGCCAAACGCGAAGACGTGGCTGAAGCGTTGGCGCCTCTGACCGAAACCGATAATACCTCCGCCAAACGCGAAATCTTTGAGGCTCTGAAAAAAGTCGCTGGCAAACAACAGTTGCGTTGGAGCGGCGATATGGCGGCGATGATCTTTCAACCCGGCGAAGCTGCCGATGGCGCCGCGGATGCTCAGCCGGCTGCTGAACAACCGGCCGCCGATCAGCCTGCCGAGCAAATGCAGCCTGCGGCTGAAGATCAAGTTACGCTTGGACCAGAAGATGACGCCGGCTTGATTGGTCCGGTGCAGATCGAATTTTTGGAAGGCTTAGACGTGATTGTCGTCCGCGGTCATCGCCGCGACGTCGAACGGATTACCCGGATCATCAACGACATCGAACGCTTGAGCGCCGAAACCCAGCCGGTCATCGAAGTTCGCGAACTGCTGCACGCCAACAGCGAAGCCGTCGCCGCGACCATTCAACAACTATACGAAGATCTACTGCAAACTCGTTATGGCCAGGTCAGCATCACGCCGCTGGGGCGTCCCAATGCGATTTTGCTGATTGGTCGTCAACAAAGCGTCGACGGCATTCTGGAATTGATCGACAAGCTAGATCAACCGACCGGGCCCGAACGGATGCTGCGTGTCTTTCAGCTCAAGTATATTTCATCGGCCGACGCGCAAACGCGCGTGACCGAGTTCTATGCCGAGCCGACGGCGCTCAATCCGCGTGTTCGTTCGACCGCCGACTATCGCAGCAATGCGTTGATCGTGCAGGCCAGTCCGCGTGACATGGCCGAAGTCGAATACTTGATCCGTCAGATCGACGTCCCAGCCGCTGAGTCAAGCTTAGAATTGAAGATCTTTGAATTGCGGAACTCGCTGGCCGAAGATCTAGCGACCGTATTACAGGCGGCCATCACCGGTACGCCGGCGACCGGGACCGGTGGTCCGCAACAAGGGGGCGCCGCGGCCGCTCAGGTTCGCGCGGCGATGCTCTCGTTCATGACGCTTGATTCTCGCGAAGGGCAAATGCTGAAATCGGGGATCTTGACCGACGCTCAGATTACGGCCGATACTCGCAGCAATGCGTTGGTCGTCCGGGCGCCCAAAGACAGTATGGACCTGATTGGTGCGTTGATTCAGCGACTTGACTCGCAACCTTCGGCCGAATCGCAGATCAAAGTATTCACCATCGTCAACGGCGACGCCACTCAGTTGGCGACTATGCTGGAAACGCTGTTTGGGCTGGATGAAGGAACCACGCAAGGGCAACAGCCGTTTGCAATTGGCGCCGGCGGCGACAACACCTTGGTGCCGATCCGCTTTTCGGTCGACTCACGCACTAATAGCATCATCGCCTCGGGGCCGGCTTCTAGCTTGGCCGTGGTCGAAGCGATCTTGCTGCGATTGGACCAAGATGACGTTCAACAACGCCAGATGTTGGTAGTACGGCTGAAAAACTCCAATGCCGAACTTGTGGCTGGATCACTGACCGATCTGCTGCAGAACGAAAGCCAACTGCAATCGATCGACCCGAATCTGACCAGTTCGTTCCAACAGATTGCTCGTGAAGTGATTGTGGTGCCAGAGGCGTTTAGCAATAGCTTGATCATCACCGCAACGCCGCGGTACTTCAAAGAGATCGTAAAGATCGTCGAGGAGCTTGATGCACGTCCGCCGATGGTGATGATTCAGGTGCTGATCGCGGATGTGCGACTTGGCAAGATCGAAGAGCTCGGTTTTGAGTTTGGTCTGCAAGATTCGTTGCTGTTTGATCGCAGCACCGTTCAAAATGGAACGCTCAATCCTGGGTATGACTTTAACAACAATCCGCTTGGCAACTCTGCGAGTGCAGCCAGTTTGGCGACAGCCAACGCGGTTGGGTCGCAAGGTTTAACCGACTTTTCGTTGGGACGCACCAATAGTGGATTGGGCTACGGCGGCTTTGTCTTCTCGGCGGCCAGCGAATCGGTCAACGTGCTGATTCGTGCTTTGCAACAAGACAACCGGATGGAAGTCTTGGCGCGTCCGCAAATCATGACGATGGACAATCAACCGGCGTTTATTCAGGTTGGTCAGAAGGTGCCATACATTACTTCGTCGCAGGTGACGCAGAACGGTACGATCAATGCGACAGAGCTGATCAACACCGGTGTGATTTTGAGCGTGCAACCTCGTATCAGTCCCGATGGCATGGTTGTGATGTACGTGCAAGCCGAACGTTCGCAGGTGGGTGACGACTCAGACGGGATTCCGATCTCGATTAATGAAAACGGTGACGTGATCCGTTCGCCGCGGATTGATACCCAAACGGCGACGACCACGGTCAGTGCTCGTTCAGGACAGACCATCGTGTTGGGCGGTTTGATCCAAAAGACGACCACCGTTGTTTCGCGACGTGTGCCGCTTTTGGGCGATGTTCCGGTTCTCGGCTCTCTGTTCCGCTACGACAGCTTTGATGCGGCTCGTAGTGAATTGATGATCATTCTTACGCCGGTCGTGGTTGACTCTGATAACGACGTCGAACGTTTGCGAGAACAAGAGATGGGTCGCATGAGCTGGTGCTTGGCCGACGTGGCCGATATCTACGGCGCCGACGCGCTGTATGGCGTTGACCTATCGGTCCCCGAGGATGGCGGCATCCTAGAGATTCGCCCTGACCAAAATCCGTCGGCTCCGGTAGCGCCGGTAAAGGGCCAGCCTGAAACGATCCCGGCGCCTAATCAAACGCAACTTACGTTGCCGCCGATGAGCCCCGAGACGGCTCCTAATATGCCTCCTTACCAAGGGGCGAATGAAGCGAATTATGTTCAGCCGCAACTGGCTCCGGCGTCACTACAGCCGGCGACCTTCGGCGTGGCTCCGGCTGGCTACAACGGTGTAGCGCCCTATCAAGAGCAGCGGCCGGTTCGCCTGCCGTCTGTTCGGTAACCGAGTTGATACTGCTGCCACCGATCGCTATTCAATCGAAGCCAGAGACGAGAAAGGGACACCCGATGTTCCAGAAAAATAGCATGAAAGCCCGAAATACGACCATCCTGTTGCTGTTGGCCCTGCTCCTAACCGGCTGCAATACGATTACGCGTCGAGCGCCGCGCATGCCGTGGCAAGACAAGGATGAAGAAGAGTACGCACCGCCGGCCAAGCTGGTTGCGATCTGGAAAGACCAGGTTTACACGCCGGCCGGCGAACGGCCGACGCGTGGGTTTGGCGGACGCGTCTACTTTTATGACGCGGCCAGTAAGCCGGTCCGCGTTCGCGGCACGCTCAAAGTCTACGCGTTTGATGATGACAACAAAGCGAAGGGAGATGCAAATAAACCCGATCGCAAATACGTCTTTGAAGCCGAAGAGCTGCAAGATCACTACAGCATGTCCAAAATTGGGCACTCCTATAGCTTTTGGATTCCCTGGGACGCCGTCGGCGGCGAGCAACGCAGCATCACGTTGGCGCCTTACTTCCAGGGAGAAAAAGGTGCTGGCCTAGTTTCTGGTGATCAAAGCCGGACGCTATTGCCGGGAACGCCAAAGAAGCCGAGCGAGCACAATGCCGAAGAAGCAATCCCGCCGGGAATGCCGCAGTCGCCCTATTACGCTCAACCGGCTTCTTACATGCCGCCCAATCAACAACAGCAATATCCGCAGTATCCGCCACAGCCGAATCAATATCAGCAAAATCAATATCAGCCAAATTCCTATCAACCGCCGCGTCAGCAATTGCGGACGACGACGATTCCGGTGCCAACCACTTTAGAGCAGCGTCTGCTGATGCAGAGGGAGACCGGTACGCCGCGGCAAGCGGCGCCTGTGCCTGCTTATCGGCCATTTCCGACCGAGTCTCAGCCGCCTGAGCAGCACAAGTCAGAATTGGGTCCCAATCAATCGGTCAATTTTCAGAACGCCCAGTTTGGAATGCGAAACGGCGGAGGAATCCACTCCGGCGTCAACTTGCAAACCTACCAGCCCGACTTTCACAACTCGACCAAATACAATCAGTATCTAGCGACCGGCAGCAGACCTACTGGGGAAGCGGCTGTGGAGCAATACGCAACTCATTCTTTACCGCCGACACCCCCGGCTCCATCTTCACATATCGCTCCGCCAACGCGCGTATATCAGCCGAGTCAACCGACCCAGTCAACGTGGCCACAGGGCCTTCCATCGACACCGCAACGCTAGGCCAGGGAAGCGTCTTGCGGATCGAGCGGGCGACGGTGCTGGCCGGAATGATCGGGTGATTGAATTTAACCACCATCCGGGTCGGAATTCGTTTGTCGTCGCTTTCCGCCCCAAAATTTTGGCCGAACCCTTGGTTGCCAAACATGGCTCCCATCCCGCGAGCAAATTGATTCATCGAGTTCCGATTGGCCGTTTGGCCGCCGGCTGCGCTCGATCCAAAAGGATTGTTGGCGTTTTGTGAGGTCATTTGAGACGCGGCGGAGGCGACGTCTCCGGTCGAACCAGATGCCGAACTTGCGCCCGTCGTGCTACCGGTTCCTGAGGAAGTCCCATTTAACGAGGGAGCCGAAACCGCCGGAAGATTCGAAAAAGCCGAAGCGCCAGCGTTGATCGATTGCGCTGCGCCGCCCGAGTTGGTGGCGCCAAAGTTGGACGAGGGTTGTTGGAAGGTTTGTTGAGAAACGGTCGATTGGGCATAGGCCGAACCAAGCCACAACGGGCTCGCTGTGACCGAAGCGACAACAACCAGATATTTCAATCGCATATTTCTCTAACTCCCACAAAGAACCCGCGCTAACCGCATTATCTCGCGTTTTGATCCAAATGGCAATGCTTTTTGGATTCACCGCCCGGAGAGGCTGAAAAGATCGGGCTCTTCCCTAGAATCGTCGCCGTTGGCAAGCCGGGCACGCTCTTTCTGATCTGCTTGCTGCGGACTGCCCGACCAAAAAAAGCGGAAACATCCGGAAAGTCCCCCGCAGTCGTCTGAAACTTTTCCAGCATCCGCGCAGTAATTGCTTACGTAACCCTTTGGGGGAGGTCTTGTTTCGCACTTATTCTCCGCTCATCTGCAAGAAGGCGTCCAAAAAATGCGTCCAATAGTTGCCAGCTCGCTTTTTATGGCCGGTTTATTTTTCTCCGGCGTCAGCTCGATTCAGGCAGAACGTCCGGCCGCGTCCGACCTCTTGCCCGACAACACCGTCGTGTACGCTCAGTTGTCGAACATCCATGAGGTTCAAGAGAAGTTTGGCGAGACCTCGATCGGCAAAATGCTGAATGATCCGCAGATGCAGCCGTTTGTCACCGGCGTTTGGCAAGCGGTGACCGACTCGGTCGCGCGATTTGAAGATCAGGTCGGGATCAGCCTGGACGAAGTCCTGTCGATCCCTCAAGGAGAAGTCGCATTTGCGTTGGCCCCGCAAGAGAGCGGACCGCTAGCGTTTATGCTGTTTGTCGATCTAGGCGATAATCCGGCGACCGCTCGCAAAGCGATGGAGACGTTGGAAGAGTTAGCGACCGGTGACGGCGCAACGCTCGAGTCTGAAAAATTCAAAGAGACGCAACTCCATATCATCAACGGTCGCCGTGGACCGCTGGTTTATTGTGAACAAGACGAGACCTTGCTCGTCTCGAACAGCACCGTGGCGCTGCAGGATTTGATCGAAAACTGGGATGGCCTGCGCGAGAATCCGCTGTCGCAAAGCCAAAAGTTTATCACCATCATGAGCAACTCACGCGGCACCAAGGACGAGGCGCCGCAAGCGGTCTGGTATGTCGATCCAATCGAGACCGTTCGCGCCGCCAGCGCCGGCGGGTCAGGTTCAGGCTACTTGCTGGCGTTTCTGCCGGTCCTAGGTTTGGACGGAGTCAAAGCGATTGGCGGCAGCTACATCATGGCGACCGAAGACTTCGATTCGATCTCGCACATTCACATCATGCTCGAGCGTCCTCGCACCGGCGTGCTGGCGATGATCGCGCCGCAAAATGCCGAGACCAAGCCCGAAATGTGGGTTCCCGCCGATGTGACCACCTATATGACGGTCAACTGGGACGTTGAGAAAACGTACACCGCGCTAGAGACGCTCTATGACAGCATCACCGGCGAAGGGAAGCTGGCCGAGGATATCGATCGGCGAATCAATCAACGGTTGAAGGTCGATTTCAAAACAGAAATTATTGATAATCTAGAGGGGCGTTTCACCCTGGTGCAGTGGTACGAGCCGCCGGCTCGCATCAACAGCCAAGGGACGATGGTCGCCGCGAAAGTGCGCGATGCGGCCGCTGCTCGGAAGACGCTCGAAACGGTCGTCGCCAATTTCACGGAGGCCGATCCAGGACTTAACATCCAACGTCATGACGTGGGCACAGCGACCTACTGGACTTTCATTCCGGCTGATCGCCCGTTGCCGGAAGATATGGACGACGCGCGGCGCACTCGCATCGAACGCGCCCGCCGAATGCGTCCCGAACCAACCTTCGGAGTCGTCGGTGAGTATCTGTTTATCGCCGATCGCCCTAGCTTGCTGGATCAAGCGATTCGGACCCAAGCCACCGGCGATCGACGGCTGGCCGACGACCTAAGCTACAAGCTGATGCTCAGCAAATTGCAGCGTCAGGCCGGCGAGCGTGAAATCAGCATGCTTAGCTTTTACAAGCCCGAACAATCGTTGCGGATGTGGTACGAAATTGCCGAAGCCGACACGACTAAGCAGTTTCTGGATAGTCGTGGAGAAGAGAACCCGTTTTTCGGTAATCTCAAACAACAGATGGAAGCGAATCCGCTGCCGCCGTTCAGCGTGATCTCTAAATATATGGCGCCCAGCGGAGGAATCTGGATTAACGACGAAACCGGACTGCACTACATCGCGTTTCAACTGAAACGCGCCGAAGCTTTGTAAGCGGCTATCGTTAGACGATATTTGGCAACCGCCGAATCGCCCCAGGTACAACCGTCTGATGCGTCTCGGCGCTATGAATCGCCGCAAAGCAGATAGCCAATCCGAACAGATTATTGGCGGCCGAGTGACTCGGCCGCCGATTTTCTTCGATCGCACAAAGCAACTCACCCATCGCGCCGTGGAACCCATCCGGAAACCAACTTCCCACTAGCTGCGGTTGAGAGATCCCCGCTCCGGTCGAGAGTGTCAACGTTTGCTCTTTCTCGTTGGGGCCGATACTGAAGATGCTCCCTTGATCGCCGGCAATATAGGTGCGGTCTTGTCGGCCGTACATGGTTGCGGCGTCAAAAGCGAGCGAAGCCTGGGCATGCTCATACTCAATGGCGACCTGGGCGCCCAGCGGCGGCATCAGCGTCTGCGTTTTGGTCCGCGTGGTTGACGCAAACACCCGCAGCGGCGTCTGATCGCGCAGCAAGCAGTTGATCATGTCAAACCAATGGATCGCATAGTCGTACAGCAGCAGATGCTTGATCTGGGCGAACGGGGTCCCTTCGACCCAGCGATGATCCCAGTGGACCGACATGTGGACTCCGTTAAGATCCCCCAGCAGCCCGCGACGGACCGCCTCTCGTGAATAGCTAAAATGGGGCGCCCAGCGTCCGTTTTGATTGACCGCCAGTTTGCGGTCGCAGCTTTCGGCCAGCGCGACCAACCGCTCGCCGACATCCAGATCCAACACAAACGGTTTTTGGCTCAGCACATGCTTTCCCGCTAGCAGCGCCGCTTCGATCAGCGGCGGCCGCACCGCCGGATGGGTCGCGATGTCGACTACTTGGATGTCGCTGCGCGCCAAGAGTGCGGCTGCGTCTTGGTAAACTTCGGCGTCTGGGTAATATTCGTCACGGCGTCGCTCGGCGTTTTCAAGCTGAAGATCACAGAAGGCCAAGACGCGATAGCCAGCCGCTTTGTACGCGCGCAGGTGGTCTTTGGTGATGCCGCCGCAACCGATCAGGCCAATCCCCGGCTGATACGCTTGGGGGTCTTGCGGCCGATACGGAAGGTCCGGCGCGGGAACCAACTGTTGAGATTCTTCAGAAACGACAGATTTTCTTAGTTTTTCAGGAGACACTTGGAAGCTTAACCTTTGTAGATGCCAGGGATCGCCGTCGGGCAAGAGCCGCACTGTGGGCCGGCAACAGTTGCGTAGTTCCTGCATATAACGATAGGTAATGACGGCTCAGAAGCAATTGCGGCAACGCCGGGGGATGTTGCAACGGGGACATAAATCAGGTAGTACTGGAGAATTACGCACCAGCTGCTTGCACTCGGCAACCCACCGGACGTAGGGCGACATACCGCATGAGCGAAGACACGGCCAAAGAAACGAACAGGAAGCGAATTCTGTTGGTCGACGATGATGCCGAAATCGTCGAGACACTCCGTTACGCTCTTGAGTCGCGCGGATACGAGATCATGATTGCCCGAGACGGCAACCAAGGTTTGGCATTGGTCGAACGAGAAGATCCCGATCTGGTGATCTTAGACATGATGATGCCCAAACGGAGCGGATTTCTCGTCTTAGAGAAGCTGCGCCAGACGCGTCAGGTGCCGATTCGCGTGATTATGGTGACGGCCAACGAGGGAAGTCGCCACAAAGCGTATGCCGAGATGTTGGGGGTCGACGACTATATTCGCAAGCCGTTCCCCATGGATCGGTTGCTGGAAAGCGTCGATCGTCTCCTGAAGTAGTCTCGCAGGAACCAGTTAGAGCGTTTTTGCTGCATCGCTAGTCCGATGCCGACTTCAAAAGAGTCTCGGCGCAAAACTCTTGCTCTATTCTTGAGATTTTAAAAAGATTTCGAAGCCGGTTTTCGTGCGCTGAAATGTACGAAAACCATTGTGATTCAACGGCTTTCCAATTCGTTCCAAATTTCACAATCCCTTCGTTCGCTGTAATCCGTAGAAACTTTCTATTGCTACGTATCCACACTCAACCGATACTTGCACTGAGGGTTAAACGTTAGCAGACTCGTGGTGGTAAATGCGTCTGTCTAACGAGGTTGTTGTTGCTCAATAACCCTCGCTCTCTTTCGTCGCGATCTTTTTAAATCTCTGCGCGCCGCTTTCGGTTCATGCTTCCCTTGGGAACGTGCATGCGCGTGCGCCTGAGCTACAAAAAGATCCGCGGTGTTAAAGCGCGAGGTGAGCTGCATCCGCCTCCCTGGTTCATCGCATAGGCGGCAGTCTCGGCTGTCGTCGCTTCAAAAATTCTCCGCCCCAGTCGGCTCGTGCGCTGATCGACGCATCTTTCGTTTCGGCGAAAGCAAGCAGCTTGGCTGCCGTGGGAGAAGGAGGGTGATTTTCGGATGGCGAAGGGCTCAGAAATCGTGGCTCTGCTCACAGAGCGGCAAAATCTAGAACAGTTTCGAAAGAAAAACTGGCAAGGAAGTTTTCTCGAATACCTAGACCTGGTCGCAGAGAATCCCAAGATCGTTCGCAACGCATTTCAGCGTTGCTATGACATGATCCTGGGGTACGGCGTTGAGCAGTACGAAGAATCGCGCGAGTTGCGCACGCACTATTGCTTTTTTGACGATCCGTTAGACGGCGGTCGCGACGCAATCTTTGGGCTCCGTGACGCACAAACAGCGCTGGTCAACGCCCTCAAGAGCGCCGCCAACGGTTATGGGATCGAAAAACGCGTCCTGCTGCTGCATGGTCCTGTCGGCAGCAGCAAAAGCACGATGGCCCGCTTGTTAAAACGAGGGCTCGAACGCTATTCGGCGCAAGATGAAGGAGCCCTCTATTCGCTGGGTTGGGTGCTGCCGGGGGATGACAACATCCACTGGTGCCCGATGAACGAAGAGCCGCTGCATCTGATCCCTGACGCCCAGCGAGCCGACGTCTCTGCGCGCTTCAATGCCGACGCGCCGCAGTTACGTTACCCGGTCAAAATCACCGGCGATTTATGCCCTTACTGCCGCTTCATGTACAACGAAGCAATGCAGTTAAAGGGGGGCGATTGGGCGAACGTGGTCAAAGATATCCGCGTCCGCCGGATCTTGCTAAGCGAACAAGATCGCGTTGGCATCGGCACTTTCCAACCCAAGGACGAAAAGAACCAAGACTCGACCGAACTGACCGGCGACATCAACTATCGCAAGATCGCCGAGTTCGGCACCGATAGCGATCCCCGTGCGTTCAACTTTGACGGAGAATTCAACGTCGCCAACCGCGGCATCGTTGAGTTTATCGAAGTCTTGAAGCTGGACGTCGCCTTCCTCTATGACCTGCTAGGCGCTAGCCAAGAGCACAAGGTCAAACCCAAAAAATTTGCTCAAACCGACATCGACGAAGTGATCCTAGGCCACACGAATGAGCCCGAGTATCGCCGTCTGCAAAACAACGAGTTTATGGAGGCCCTCCGCGATCGTACGGTAAAGATCGACGTACCCTACGTCACGCGGCTGACCGATGAAATCAAGATTTACGAGAAAGACTACAACGCCGAGCGAGTCAAAGGCAAGCACATTGCGCCGCATACCATCGAGATGGCGGCGATGTGGGCGATTTTAACCCGGCTCGAAGAGCCAAAAAACGCCAACCTCACGTTGCTACAAAAATTGAAGCTGTACGACGGCAAAAGTCTGCCGGGCTTCACCGAAGAGAACGTCAAAGAATTGAAGTCGCAAACCAAGCGTGAAGGGATGCTCGGCATTTCTCCTCGCTATGTGCAGGACAAAATCTCCAACGCCCTGGTGGCGCATCCCGATGCGACTTCGATCAATCCATTTATGGTGATTAACGAACTCGAATCGGGCTTGAAAAATCACTCGCTGATTACCAGCGAAGAGCAGCGCGATCACTATCGCGAACTGCTGGAAGTGGTGAAGGAAGAATACGAGAACATCGTCAAGAACGAAGTTCAACGGGCCATCGCCGCCGACGAGGACGCGATGCAGCGTCTCTGCTCGAACTACATCGACAACGTCAAAGCCTATACGCAGCGTGAAAAGGTCAAAAACAAGTTTACCGGTCAGTACGAAGAGCCGGACGAACGCTTGATGCGGTCGATCGAAGAAAAGATTGATATCCCCGATAGTCGCAAAGATGATTTCCGTCGGGAGATTATGAACTACATCGGCGCGCTCTCGATCGACGGCAAGAAGTTTGACTACAAAACGAACGAACGCTTGTACAAAGCGTTGCAGTTGAAGTTGTTTGAGGATCAGAAAGACTCGATCAAACTGACCAGTCTCGTCTCCAACGTCATCGACCAAGATACGCAAGAAAAGATCGATGTCGTGAAAGGTCGCCTGATTCGCGATTATGGCTACGACGATGAAAGCGCGACCGACGTACTGAACTTTGTGGCGAGTATTTTTGCGCGAGGAGATGTGAAGAACTAGCCAGAAGCTATTTGCCGCTTGACGGAGTGTGAAAGAATTACCAGCGTTTGACCTGAGAAGAAGGAGCCCTGAGCGTGTCGTTAAAGATCGATCGTGATGCGTCTCGTTTCAAGGAGATTGTGCGAGGACGCATTCGCGCCAATCTTCGGAAATATGTGACGCACGGCGAGATGATCGGCCGCAAGGGGAAGGACCTGGTCAGCATCCCTGTTCCGCAGTTGGATGTTCCTCATTTTCGCTACGGCAAAAATGAAGGAGGCGTCGGCCAAGGCGAGGGCAAGGTTGGCGATCCTGTGGGACGCGGTAAAGAGGGAGACGGCGCTGGCGAAGCAGGCTCTGACCCAGGGCGCCACATCCTAGAAGTCGAAGTCTCGCTTGATGAACTGGCGGCGATGCTGGGCGATGAGTTGGAATTGCCCAAAATCCAACCCAAAGGAGAAGCCAACATCCAGCAAGAGAAAAATCGTTACGACAGCATTAGCAATTCGGGGCCCGAATCGTTACGCCATTTTCGTCGCACTTTTGTAAAGGCGCTGCGTCGGCAGATCGCCTCAGGCGGGTACTCGCCCGATAATCCGGTCATCATTCCGATTCGCGAGGATACGCGGTATCGATCGGCGACGGTGGTCCAACAACCGCAAGCGAACGCCGCGAGCCTTTATCTGATGGACGTGTCTGGTTCGATGACCGACGAACAAAAGCAGATTGTGCGGACCGAAGCTTTTTGGATCGATACCTGGTTAAAGAGCCAATACAACGGTGTAGAACGCCGCTATGTGATCCATGATGCGGCCGCCAAAGAAGTGGACGAACACACTTTTTATCACACGCGGGAAAGCGGCGGCACGCGGATCAGCACCGCCTACAAAACGGCGGCCGAGATCATCCAACGCGATTTTCCCTCTAGCTCGTGGAACATCTACTGCTTCCAGTTCTCGGATGGTGACAACTGGGGCGAAGACAACCAGCTTTGCATGCGAATGTTGGAAGAAAAATTTTTACCCATCTGCAACCTGTTTTGTTATGGCCAAGTCGAAAGCCCTTACGGCAGCGGCGAATATATTCGCTCGCTCGCCGGTCATTTTGGCCGCGGTCACGAGAACTTGATCCTTTCCGAAATCGAAGATCGCGCCGCGATCTACGATTCGATCAAGTCCTTCTTGGGGAAGGGGAAATAGTTCGTTACGCCAGCAAAGGAGAAATCGATGGAAGACAACTCGCAAAATCACAAATATCAAGTCAGCGTAGGCCATACCAGCGTGATCGTCCGTTCCGATTCGCCTCACGCGGCGATTCGCGCGGCGCGAGAAAAAATGTGTCGCGATTTTCCCCGGCTGTGGGATGTAATTTCCAAGCTGGCCGACAGTCGCTTTCAAGTCCTAGACCTCTGGCCAGCCGCCTAAGCAGCGATTGAAAATCGTAACACTAGCCCGCAGCGCGAGTTTTGAAGTTGCGATATTTGATGGCAAAGAAAAATTGGAACACAGATAGCGCGGATAAATCACAGAAAAACACGGCCGGAATCAACTCAAAAACGTTCACACTAGCCCGCAGCGCCAGCGAGGGAATTCGCGTGGCGATTTTAACCAGGATCGAAGTAGCCAGAAGAATTCCCTCGCTGGCGCTACAACCAAGCATTGATGTAGTTGAGATAGAACGCCTGCAGAGGTAGGCGACCGATAAAGGATGTGAGCAGGAGCAAGCGGGATCATGCCGATAACTAGCCGGACATTTGCGAACCTCCCTGCGGAGTTGGTCGATATCCAACTGCAAATGGAGGAGTACGCGGCCGGGTATGGTCTCGACTTCTTCCCGACCATCTTTGAACTGGTCAACGTCGACCAACTGAACGCGATTGCAGCTTACGGAGGATTCCCGACGCGCTATCCGCATTGGCGGTTTGGCATGGAGTACGAGAAGCTGGCCCGCGGCTATCACTATGGCCTGCAGAAAATTTATGAGCTGGTGATCAACAATGATCCTTGCTACGCCTATCTGCTTTCGAGCAACGAATTTGCAGACCACAAGTTAGTGATGGCCCACGTCTACGGGCACTGCGACTTTTTCAAGTGCAACTATTGGTTTAGTCAGACCAATCGCAAGATGATCGACAACATGGCGAATCATGGCAATCGGATTCGTCGCTACATGGATCGGTTTGGCGTCGAAGAGGTAGAGAACTTCATTGACCATTGCCTTAGTATCGAGGACCTAATCGACATTCACTCGCCGTTCATTCGGCGATACGCTCCAGACGAGCAAAATCAATTTAAGTCGCCGACCGACTCGGTGGAAGCTGATCTTCCCCCGTCGCGGCGACTTCCGGCCAAAGGGTACATGGATTCGTTTATCAATCCGGCGTCGCGCGGCGCCGAGGATCAGCTGCCGCACAGCCCAGCAAAAGCAGTCCATTCGCCCGCTGAACCGATGAAAGATGTCATGCTGTTTTTGCTGCAGTTTGCGCCGCTCAAACAATGGCAGCTCGACGTGCTTTCGATCATCCGTGACGAAGCGTATTACTTTGCTCCGCAAGGGCAGACCAAGATCATGAACGAAGGTTGGGCCACCTATTGGCATTCGACCATCATGACCCGACATGGGCTGAACGCGTCGGAAGTGATTAGCTACGCCGACCACACCTCTGGCACGCTGGCGACCAGCGCTACGCGGCTAAATCCCTACAAACTGGGCTTAGAACTGCTGCGCGATGTCGAAGATCGTTGGAACCGCGGTTGCTTTGGGTCCGACTACGACGACTGCGACGACATGCGCGAGCGCGCCGACTGGGACAAGCAGTTGGGACTGGGGCGCGAGAAAATCTTTGAGGTTCGCAAGATCCATAACGACCTGACCTTCATCGATGAATTTTTAACGTTGGAGTTTTGCCGGCAGCACAAGTTGTTTCAGTTTGGCTACAACCAGCACGCCGATTACTACGAAATTGAAACGCGGGAGTTTCCGAAGGTGAAACAGCAGTTGCTGTTCAGCCTAACCAACATGGGACGTCCCGAAATTTATGTGAAAGACGGAAACTATAAAAATCGGAATGAGCTTTATCTTCAACATCGGTTCCAAGGAGTCGAGCTGAAGTTAAATTACGCCCATGACACGCTCAAGAATCTGTACGCGCTTTGGCGGCGTCCGGTTCATATTGAGACGGTGTTGGACGAACATGTCACGATTATCTCGTTTGATGGAATCAACCACGAAATCAAAAAAACAGAAGAGCAAGTGATCGCGCCCGCCTCCTAATGAGCCCCGCGTGATCCTCAGGGAATCACTTTGTATGAAATCAGTTCAACAACAACTCGACAGCCATGGCGCCGCGCCGCATGATTTGGAGATCTCGCTTCCCGCTGGGAAGCTGCGATTAAAAGATGCTGCGGTCGAAGCGGTTGGCGTCTCGGCCAGTGGCGCTCAATATGTTCCCCAGCAAAATTGGAATGTCAGCGGACAAGCAGGCCAACGTTTGGCGGGGAAGCTGAAAAGCCGCGTCACCTATTTGCTGGAGCCGTTGGAAGTAATCGAAACCGAATCCGAGTCAGTATTACTGCGTTCGCGTGATCCGCACCAGTCAGAGGGGGAACGAAGCTACTATGAAGGTTGGATCAAGCCGGATGGCGTGGATCTCCAGCGCTACTCAGCTACCCCCAAACAGGCGCGCAAGTCGGCGCCGCTGCGAATGACGCGCGACATCGTTGAACGCCTGGCGCGCGATCTTGATTCGCTCTCCACCGAGGAATCCCCCTAAGCGTTGGCTGACCGGCGATCTACTTCTGAAGAGGAGGGCGATTTGCTACGATGGAGGATGTCGTCTTGCTGGACCGCATTCACCCCTCTCGCAAAGCCTGATTCCGCATGAGCCACGGTCGCCCCAATCAAACGCCTCCACCGCCGCCGTCAATTGTTCCGACCGAAGGCTGGCACTGCTCCCATTATTTTTACTCGTTTGATCGCGCGCTGCTGAATGCGTTTGACGCTGAAGAAATTGCGGCCGGTCGCGCCGAGTTGATGCAGATTCTCAGCGGAGCAGGGGAGGGCGCCACCGAGCGGATGCAGGTCTCGATCGTTAGCGGACACAAAGCCGATTTTGGCGTCATGCTGATGGATCCCAATCCGCTCAAGGTCGATTCGGTTCATCAAGCGATCATGGCTTCGACCTTGGGACCGGCGCTGCAGCCGACCTACTCGTTCGTCTCGCTCTCAGAAGTTTCTGAATACGTGCCCTCGGTCGAGCAATATGGCCAGCGGCTGATTCAAGGGGGAGAGGTCGAAGGAAGCGAAGCGTTTGAAGCCAAGATCAACGCCTATCGTCAGCGCGAGCCGATGATGCGCACGCAGCGACTGACGCCTGAGTTTCCGCAGTGGCCGGCGACCTGCTTTTATCCGATGAACAAAAAACGGAAGGTCGGCGAGAACTGGTTCACGCTGCCGTTCGCCGAGCGGAATAGTCTGATGGCCGAACACGCGCAAAGCGGCATGCAGTTCGCCGGACGCGTCTCGCAGTTGATCACCGTCAGCGTTGGTCTGGATGACTGGGAATGGGGCGTGACGCTGTGGGCCCGCAATCCAGAGTATCTAAAAGAGATCGTCTACAAGATGCGCTTTGACGAAGCGAGCGCCCGCTACGCCGAGTTTGGTCCGTTTTATACCAGCTACGTGAGCACCGTTGCAGAAATGCTTGATCACTGTCGAGTGTCGTAAGTCGCTGTTGGTTGCTTTTCCCCGATTCAGGCAGATGCGATGGCGAAAGATAATCGGCCGCTCCGACTTAGCGATATTGCCCGACCTGATCTGGGCGATGGCGCCGCCAATCCGTTTGCAGAACGCAGCGATCCACAAGCGGGCTTAGCGCCCAAGTATGCCGCGGGCGAAACCTATCGCGCCGATGATTTTGAAGAGACGATCGGACATCGCGGCTGGTTTTTGCTGCTGATCGGCTTGGGGGCGATCGGCTCGTCAGTTGGCATGCTGGCTTTCGCCTACTTCGAGGCCGAAGTCCGCGGCGTGTTGCTCTTTTTTCAGCCGGTGGTGGCGCTGTTGTTTGGCCTGCCGGCGTGGCTCTTGTCGAGAAACGATCTCCGCGCAATGCGGCTGGGAGTGATGGATCAGGGAGGTCGGAGAAAAACCCGCATTGCGATGATCTGCGGAATCATTGCGACGGCGAGCGCGGCGGTGCTGATTGTGTGGCTGGCGCTGATGCTGTTCGGCAGCCGACTAGGGATTCGATTTTAAAGACAAACCGTCGTGTCCAGTAATCGTAGGGTGGAGGGGCTGAAGCTCCACTCACCCTGCTTTTTTTAAAGCCGGATTACTCAGGCGCCGCTTCATCTTGGGGCGCTTCTACTTTCTCCATCGGTTTCTCTTCCGACTTAGGTTCAACCTTCGACTCGGGCATTGGTTCCGCCTTCTCTTCTGCTTTAGGCTCAGGCATGGGTTGCTCGATCGGTTTGGGATTGGCCTCGTCGATCGCTGGTTTTTCAGTGGAGGGTTTTTTGAACTTTGGCACGAAGAAGAGTCGGACCTTGGTTCCCTCAGGCGGAATCCGGTCGGTGAAAGCTTCATAGCTGAGGGTCGCGTTCTCTTGGCTGCTTTCGATGGGCAAATCGAGCGTCGCAGTGGGGAAATTGCTGACGCACACCAAATCGCCCCCTTCGGCCGAATAGACCTGGTTGCCGGTTCGTTCGTCTTTCCACATATAGCTGCCGGCGAAAACCCAATTGGTTTCAAGGGCTTTGTCGGTTCCTGACTTGCGGATCCAGTCTCGCGCGTTGGCGATTTGCGTCTTTCCTTGGTCATCTTTCCACTGGACGTAGATGGCGATTTCTTCGCCGGTCGCCGTTTCAAACTTGGGCGAGAATTGGACCGGCTTCCCTTCCAAGGCGCCAATCGCGTTCAGCCCGGCATGCAGTTCAAACGCTTTGATCGGCAGTGAGATGATCGACTCATGTTCTTTGGTCCCCTGGAGGCACGCAAACATCTCTAGCGTTCCCTTTCGCAGACAGATTTCGCCGTCGACGATCACCATTTTTCGCCCGCGGTCGAACCAAATCGGATGTTGCTCTGATAATTTGCGAACTTGGGATTTCTCTGGGATCTTCTGTTGGGTGGGGGACTCGTCGGTTTGTGCGCAAACGACGGCAGCAACGCTCCAATAAGCAAGACAAAATGCCGCGAAACGAAGGGTTAGCATCGCTGAGCCCCATTTTCTGAGGTGAGGGGGAAGGCAATCAAATATCACACTGATAAGATAGTGGGGTTCCGCGTTTCGGTCTACGTCGAGCTTCATTTCGTTTCCCGGTTCCAAAGACGCAAAGAGAATATGATTCAGTCAACCGCATCGACGCATTCGATGGGCGCCGCCGCAGAAGATTCGCCGGCGCAGCGCCGCCAATGGGCTGTTTGCGCCACGAAATATCGTCGCCGCTGCAAGCCTGAGGAATGGGAGAACTGGGCGAATTACCTGGCCGAACGAAAGCTGCCGACGCCGCTGCAAGAGCTTGTTTCGGGGAAGAAAGAATCGCCGTTTAGCTGGGCGCTGCTGCCGGACGAATCGATTGACGCACGCACCTTTGATTGGATCGAAAACCTGAGCAAAGCGGCGCGCGACAAACAGGCGAAAGTCGATTGGCAAACGACCGCTGATGAGTGGCTAGCGCTATCCGGCAAGCGGGCCAATGAACGCAATCTGGCGTTGGAGATGATCGCCTGGACGCATGCTTTGCCGCGTTTGACCACCGCGTTGAGCGAAACCACTTGGTGGGCGCTGCTCACCTGTCTGTTTCAATCGGCCCAAGAAGCGCTGGCCGCCAATTTTGAAGATCATTTGCCCGAGCAGTTTTTGGCCGGCGAATTGCCGCTTGCCCTGGCCTATCAATTTCCGGAGATCCAAGCCTGCGCCGAGCTGGCCACGCCGGGCGCCGCAGTCATCAGCGACGGGATCGAAAATCTGTTGGATGGTGAAGGGATGCCGACCAGCGGAAACCTGCCCAGTTTTCGCGCGTTGCTGGCCTGTTGGACCCGATCGTTGGTTCTAGGGAAAGAGCTGAAAGGGGCCAAATTCCACAAAGACGCCGTCGCCCAGTACTCGTGGGCGGTTCGCCAGGCGATCCGCGTAACCCGCGGCGATGGAAGCCAAATGTTTGGGGCTGGAGTTTCGAGTCGCTACTCGAAGCATCTGTTTCAAACGGCGCTCGATTTGGATGGGGATGAAGAAGATTCGCGCATCGCCGACTTTGCGCTTCCTGGCCGTTCGACCAAAGAAACGATCAACGAGTGGTCGCTGGACGAGTCGTCGTATGATTCAGAATGGAGCCAACTCGCGGTTTTGCGGACCAACTGGTCTCGGCTCTCTCCGCGGTTGGCGATTGATTACTCTGGCGATGACGTCAAGATCGAGCTAGAAGCGGAAGGAGAGATCCTCGCGGCCGGCCTGTTGAAACCGCGGATTTCGCTGGATGGCAAGCAACTTGATTTTCACGATAGCTGGCAGCAAATTGGCTGGTTGGCCGATGACGATGGCGACTATCTGGAGCTGGAAGTCGAGCTGACCGGCGGGCATTCGCTGCAACGGATCTTCTTTTTGGCGCGTGAAGATCAGTTTCTGATGATGGCCGACGCAGTTGTCTTGAAGGATCACGCCGGCCACATTCAGTACGAAATCCCGCTACCGTTTGTCGCCGATCTAGAAATCACCTCGGCCGACGAAACGTGCGAAATCGAAATCAAAAAAGGACGCGGTTGGAGTCGCATCTTGCCGCTGGGATTGCCAGAATGGCGCATCGATAGCAGCCGCGGCCGCTTAGAACGGGACGGAGATCAGGTCTCGCTGCAAATGCAAACCCGCGGCAAGTCGCTGTATGCTCCCCTGTTGTTCGATCTAAAGCGAAGTCGCCGGCTGCGTCCCTTTACCTGGCGGCAATTGACCGTGGCCGAAAGCCTAGAGATCCAGCCGCGCGACGTGGCCGTTGGCTTTCGCTTTCAACTGCACGATCAAAACTGGATGCTCTATCGCTCATTCACCGAGAAGGCGAACCGCACCCTCATGGGGGTCAATTTGACTTCCGAGTGTATGATCGCACGATTTGATGGCGACGAGGGAATCAACCGCATGATCGAAATTGAGCACGCCGATTCGGAGTGAAGTGAGACCCGGCATGCAACAGGCCCAGCGCACACGTCTGGCGGAAAACCTGGCGGAGGTTCAAGGTAAAATTGCCGCCGCCGCGGCTCGCGCCGATCGATCCCCCAGCGACATCCGCCTGATCGCCGTCACCAAATATGTCGACCTTGAAGCGGTCGAAGCGCTTTATGAGCTGGGATGTCGCGATCTGGGCGAAAGTCGCCCGCAACAGTTGTGGCAACGTGCCGAGCATTTCGCTGATCGTCCCGTGCACTGGCACATGATCGGTCATCTGCAAACCAACAAAGCGAAGCGTACTGCCGCGGTCATTTCGTGGCTGCACTCCGGCGATAGTCTTCGCCTGTTTGAAGCGGTCGATGCCGCCGCAGCGCCGCACCGCATCTCGGCTCTGCTAGAGATCAACATCTCTGGCGATGCGGCCAAGCATGGGATTGCACCGGACGACGCTGCCGGAGTGCTGGAAGCAGCGGCAAAACTGCCGCATCTGCAAATCGTAGGTCTCATGGGGATGGCCGCACTGGAAGGTGGCGTCGACGTCGCCCAGGCCAATTTCGCCGCGCTGCGGCAACTGCGCGACAGGTTGATGACGAATGCTCCAGACAACGTCGCGCTGACCGAACTCTCGATGGGGATGAGCGGCGACTACGAAGCGGCGATCGCCGAAGGCGCCACCATGGTGCGCGTCGGGTCTTCGCTGTTTGAGGGAATCTAGCGGTGATTGACCTGCAGCCGCACCACAGCGGCGGCGTCATCCTGCCGATCCGCGCCTTGCCGGGCTCAAAAAAGAATGAAATCCGCGGAGCGCAAGACGGAGCGCTGAAAGTGTCTGTGACCGCCGCTCCGGAGGATGGCAAAGCGAATAAAGCGATCGTCGAAGTACTGGCCAAAAAGCTACGGCTGCGCAAGTCGCAGTTAGAGATTATCGCCGGGCATACGCATCGCCAGAAACGAATCTTGGTCAGCGAGATTGAGCTTGCCGAGCTACAAGCGAAGCTCGACGCGGTGCTCGCCGGCAGTTAACACAAACAGAGGGCGAGTCGACATGCGACTCGCCCTGCTGGAAGGTTGCGAAGTGGATGCTCAACAGGCCCTACTGAGCGAGAGCGTTGTCGATCGCTTCCTTGAATTCGGCGACGATATCGATGTTGAATTCTTCATCGGGAATCTCGTTTTCATCGGCGATGGTCTTCATTTCGGCGACAAAGCTTTTCAATTCTTCATCCGAAACCGGCTCGCGGATTTTCCATTCTCCTTCAGGGTCGCGGTCGGCGATTTTCTCCATCGCCGGATCGAGTTGCTCTTGCGTGATTTTGCCTTCAAACATGCCGTGGGCGACGCGGTTCAGTTGCTTTTTCGCAGCTACTTTTTCTTCTTCGGTCAAACCCGAGTTTTTGACATACAGCGTTTCGACAACGATCACCGGAATCGCGGCGATCACCGGCGACTTGCTGATGTTCGTGCCGATCTGTTCCATCTGCTCTTGGGAGATATCTCCATTGATATAGCCATCGGCCACGCGATCGATCTGCTCTTTCATGCCGACCTTCTGTTCTTCAGATAGATCAGTTTCGTCGATCATTTGATGTCCGACGCCTTTGGCGACTTGGGCGATCAACGCGCCGGCGTTCATATAGAGGGTAGATCCCGCCGGCACAGAAAATGCCAAAGATCACCAGAATTACCACCAAGCATCCGATCAGGATCTTGGGCGCCGCGCTACGTTTTTGAGGTTGATTTCCTGTCGCCACAATGTTTCTCCCTAAAGTCTTCTGTGAGTTGGTTCCAGCCTATGTTGGTATTCAATTCGTCGCAAAGGACGGAATCTTTCCTACAATCCTCAGATCATAGCACTTGAATGGGGGGCGTTAGAAGCAGGCCCGTTCGGCATTTTACAGAATTTGTTAGAAAGCGCGTCAAGCAAGCTTCGTCAACAGAAAGCTGTAGGCTGCGGTGGTGGAGAGCTGCGCGGGTCGAGAGCGGTTGGGGATTGAGCTCGCGGTTTTATCAACGCCGTGACAGGAGAGGATATCCACCAACGCCGATTTCGCGCAGAACAAGATTCACTGCATCCCTGGAAATGAGCCGCTATCAATCGAAAAGCGCCGCTTGCAGTGCGAAGCGACGCTTAAGAGATACCAGATTCGCAGGCTTCTACAGCCGACTAATCGAGGTTGTATTCGATCTTCAAGATCTTCAGTTCGTAGGTCCCTTTGGGAGCTTCGATCGCCACCACGTCGCCAACCTTATGACCAAGCAAGCTTTGGGCCATCGGGCTATCGATGAGGATCTTGTTGTTCATAAAATCCTCTTCGCCGTTGCCGACCAGCGTGTAGGTCTCTTCTTCATCCATGTCGAGGTCTTCGACCGTGATCGTCGCGAAGAAGCCGACAATCGATTGATCAATCGAAGCGGGGTCGATGATGTACGCGCGAGATAGCTTGGACTTGATCGCGTTGATCTTGGCCTGAATCATTCCCTGCGTTTCGCGGGCGCCGTGATACTCGGCGTTTTCTTTCAGGTCCCCCTCTTCACGCGCCGTCGCGATTTTCTCGGTGATGCGCGGCATTTCGACCGACTCAAGCTGGTCGAGATCCGCTTTGAGCTTGTCAAAGCCTTTTCTCGACATTGGATTGCGATCAGCCATGCTGGACATTGGAACTCTCCCGCGGTTCAAAAAAAATGCGACCCTCACAATGGATGGTCGCCGTTTGTTTCTAATTTCTTCTATTATCCCTCGTTTGACGTGAAGTGTAAAGAGAGCTTCACGTTAACTTTGGGTTGCATCGATCCTCAGGGGATGAAGCCTGGATGATGCCGAACGGTTGCTGGCTATCGCCTAAATCGCCTCTAGCGGCCAGTCGCAGCTTGATTGAGGCCGAATTGAGCTAGTTGGCGCCCTTTATTTTTCACCTGGAGGCAAGTACAGCATCGCCCCACACGAGGAGCAATAGACAATACGTCCCATTCTTAGGTCTTGAAACGCCTGGGGCCGCATCGAGACGTAACATTGCCCGCATTCTTCGCCGTCAACAGCGGCCAGCGCGTCTTCTCCGCGAGCTTTGGTCAAACGCTGATAGTCGGATTTCAGTTCGGGCGGAAGTCGCGGTTCGACTTCGGCGAGTTCGCCCTGTGCTTTGGCGACCTGGGCTTCTAGCTGCTCGCGTTCGATATCAGCGGCTGCTTCGATCTTTTTCAGTTCCGCTTCGGCGGCGGCGATGTTCAGCTTTTCGCTCTCGCTTTGGGCAGTGAGCTGATCGATTTTGTCGAGCGCTTCGAGAATCTCGTCCGAGAGGACGCTGTTGGCCATCTCGGCTGCTGCAATCTGATCTTTGAAGATCTGGTATTCTTCGTTCGACTTCGCTGCGTTCAGTTTCCCATGCGTCGCTTGGATCTTGGCTTCGCTATCTTTGAGCTGCAGCTGTTTGCGATCGGCCGTCATCTTGGTCTTTTGAATCAGCTCTTTGGTCGTCGCTAGATTGCTTTCGATCGCTGCGAGCTTTTGACGCGCCATCGATACTCTCGCAGGGCCGCGCTTGAGTCGCGTCCTGAGTTCCGAGAGCTGCTGGTGGATGCGATGCAGTCGCGCCAGCGTTTCGCCATATTCATGAGCCGTCATCGACGGTAACCTCGCCCGAGAAATGAAATCACACTCCTCAATGTTAACACTCCCCCCGAACTCCGAATACCAGAGCGCACAAAAAAGCCGCCTGGCGAACCAGGCGACGATCGTACATTTTTACATTCTAGCGGGGGGAGAACGCAGCTGCTATTCGGCTGCGGCGCCGGCCAGAAAGCCTTCCAGTTGCTGGCTGCGAACCGGATGTTGCAGCTTGCGAACGGCTTTGGCTTCGATCTGGCGAACGCGTTCTCGCGTCACTTTGAAAATCCGCCCGACTTCTTCAAGGGTGTAGGTATACCCATCCCCCAGACCGTAGCGAAGCTTAATGATTTCTCGTTCGCGATAGGTCAAAGTCTTCAGCAGACCCTGAATTCGATCACGCAGAATCTGGTTGTTGGCGCTGCGAATTGGCGTCTCTTCGTGGCTATCTTCGATGAATTCGCCAAAGCTGCTATCTTCGCTTTCGCCGATCGGGCGATCGAGACTGACCGGCTGGCGGCCAATGTCCATCACGCGGCGGACTTCTTCTAGGTCAATCTCGGCGCGACGCGCGATTTCGTCCATGGTCGGCTCGCGACGCAGCTCTTGCAGCAGACGCTTCTGCACGTTCCGCAGTTTCGACAACACATCGATCATGTGGACCGGAATCCGAATCGTCCGAGCTTGATCGGCGATGGCCCGGGTAATCGCCTGACGAATCCACCAAGTTGCGTAGGTCGAAAACTTGAAACCGCGGCGATACTCGTACTTGTCGACCGCTCGCATCAGGCCGGTGTTCCCTTCCTGGATCAAATCCAGAAAGCTGAGCCCGCGATTGCGATACTTCTTGGCGATCGAAACGACCAACCGCAAGTTGCCGCTCGACAGTTCACGTTTTACTTTTTCGTACTCGTTAAATTGACGACGGAAACGTTCGCACCTTTGACGCAATCCACGCGGGCTTTCCAGCGTCAGGATCATGAGGTCACGCAGCTCTTGTCGCAGGTTCGCTCGTTCGTCTTTAAACGCCGACTGATCGCCGATCGCATCCAAGCGATTGCGGATTTGCTCCATGCGACTGGCGAAATCTTCCAACTGCTTCATCACCGGCAGCACGCGACGCGATCGCAAGCTGAGTTCTTCGACCAGTTGCAAGCATTTTTGGCGACGACGGATGAAGCGATTTTTGGCGATGACGCGATCTTCACGCGAGGTCGACTTGCGTAGCAAAGCTTTGAAGTCGCGTTGGTTTTGTTCCAGCAGGTGATTTAGCGTCCCCAGGTTGTGCGGCATGCGCGCCTGGATTTGCTCTTTGGTCAAATGTTCGGTCAGCGAAACTTTAATCGTGCGATCGAACGGCAATTCGCCGCGATGGACTTTGGTCAAAATTTCGACAGTGGTTCGCATCGCGAAATCGCAAGCCAAGACCGAACGGCGGAATTGCTTGCGGGTTACTTCGATCTTTTTGGCCAGCGCGATTTCTTGCTCACGCGTTAGCAGCGGAATGGTCGCCATTTGCGACAGATACATCCGAATCGGATCGTCATTCGATTTCGTGATTTCTTCAGGGACGAAGGTCTCGGTCCCTTCTTCGTCTTCCAGCGCTTCGCGAAAATCTTGGGCCGAAGGAGCTCGCGACGTCGGAGCGTCGTCAAAGTCATCTTCCGGGGCGCTGGTGACCAGCTCAATCCCTTTTTGCTCTAGCTCCGTCAGAAGCTTGTCTAGCTTCTCGGGGCTGGTCGCTTCGTCGGGGAGATAGTTGTTGACTTCGTCGTAGGTTAGATAACCCTGGGTCTTACCGCGCTCCATGAGCGCAATCAAATCCTGATCACAGTATTCCACGTGAAAAGCCTCCTTGCCTTTCAAGTTCATCAGGTTGTCTGCCGTCAAACAGGCTTGCGGGAGCCGATTTAACAAGGCAATTCTCGACAGTTCTACCCATCCGTGGGAGAAATGATTCCCTGTCGATTACGTTGTCGCTCGATCATTTGTTGCAGCAGGTCAAGCTCTTCCTGCCCATCCATCGTCCTCTGTTCGAGAGCGGTGACACGGTCACGTCCCTCTCGGTCTTCAACGCGGCGCTGAAAGTCCGCGATGATCGTTTTCAGCAGCGTTTCAGGATCGATAATCTTTTTTGCCGTCGCCAACTCGTCGAGTTCCACCAACAAGCCTTTGAGCGATTCGGATTCAATTCCTGAAAGCAACTGATTGAATTCAACCGGCTTGCCATCATGACATGCCGTAATAAACGTTTGATAAAGTTGGCGAGCCGCACCGCTACTCATCTCCTCAATCCCGATCTCGTCAGCCGCCAAGATCGTTAGATCAGGCTGGCAAGCCAACACTTCGAGAAAGTTGCGATCGTAGGGATCCAAATCGGCAGCGCGTAGTTTGGGGCTATCGTCCGCTTGTTCGCTCGGCCGCGAAGCGGCGGCGCTGGTCGCACGGCGAAGCGACGACAATCGTTTGCGTAGTTCCAGCTCGTCGACTTCAAACTTGCGAGCCAAGCGGGCCAAAAATTGATGTTCTCGTAGGCGAACGTCCGAGCCGGTATCGTCTCGCAGTCGCGGCGCCCGAGCCAACGTCGAAAGCAAGCTTTCGAGCGCTTCATTCGCTTTGTGCAAATCACGTCGCACATCGACGCCGGCTGTGGTGATTCGCAACTTGTGTTCTAACGCGTCGACCGAAGTCTCCAGCGCGGCGTAAAACGCATCGACCCCGCGTTGTTGGACAAAATCGCACGGATCCAGTTGATCCGGCAGCGTGACAATCCGCAGGTCCGCTTGTTCGGATACGAACAACTCTAGGATTTCGTTCGTGCGGCGTTGCCCCGCTTCGTCGCCGTCAAGTAGCAGATAAATGCGATCGGCGTAACGACGCAGCAAATGAATGTGACGTTCACCGAGTGCGGTCCCGAGCACGGCGACCACATTTTTGATGCCGGCCTGCTGCAACGCGATCACATCGGTGTAACCTTCGACCACAATCGCCGAGCGGGATTCGACGATCGCGTCGCGAGCCAAATCCAACGCATACAAGTTGTCACTCTTCGAGAAAAGCTTGGTCTCGGGTGAGTTCACGTATTTGGCCGCTTTGGGATCGGTATTTTGCGGCAAGATTCGGCCGCCAAAACCAATCGTACGTCCTTGAACATCGTGAATCGGAAAGATCACGCGTCCCTTGAATCGATCGTACGGCTTGCCCGAAGTGCTGCTGCGGCCGATCAGGCCGGTTTTTTCGAGCACGGCGGCCGAAAACTCGGTCGAGTAAGCTTGATCTAGCAACCATTGCCACTGATCGGGGGCATAACCCAAGTGGAAGCGCTGGACCGAATCTTGCGATACGCCGCGATCGTGAAAATAACGTCGTGCGTTGTCGGCATCCGGCGAATGAGCCAGATTTTTCTGGAACAGTCGCTCGGCCCAAGCCGCCGCCGCATACAGTGTCTTCTTGTCGTTCGGTGAGCCTGGCTGAGTCGGGGTCGCTTTGCTGAGCGAGATATTGGCCCGTTCGGCCAATAGTTCCATCGCTTCGCGGAAGTCGATCCCTTCGCGACGCATCACAAAGCTGAAAATGTCCCCGCCGATTCCACAAACCCAACAACGCCAAGACTGGCGGTCTGGGTTGACCTGCATGCTGGGGCGCGTGTCGTTATGCCAGGGGCAAAGCGCGACATAGATGCGACCTTGGCGCGTCAGCGGCAAGTATTTACCGATCACATCCGTAATGTCGGATGCTTGGCGTACTTGCTCGCGTGAGTCGTCCAGTGTCACTTTTGGGAAATCCTTTCGGGGACTAATTGTCCCGCGGCGTCCGTTATGTAGGCTCGTTTTTGGTTCAGCTCCGTGCTGACCAAAAGTGACGTAAGTCGGTCGCCGTCTTCGCCTTCCATGGCGAGTGGGAGCAATTTATGCTTTTTGGCGATTCCGAGTCAAGTTCATCACGGCAGTTGTCGACATCTTTTTTGGCGACCCCTGGCGATTGCTCTTAAGTCTATTGTCCAGCACAATTTAAAAAGAACAAGACCTTCGCGGAAACCACGGAACGGAACATGCCGCCCAAGTTTTTTCCTCCAGCGGATTCAGCCGACGAGCAAGGGCTCGTCCTGGTCGGCGGAGATTTATCTGCCGAATGCCTGTTGGACGCGTATCGCCATGGGATTTTCCCCTGGCCGATGTGGGACGATTGGCTGCCGATGACCTGGTTTTCGCTCGATCCCCGCGCGATTATCGAGCTAAACGGCTTGCATGTCTCACGACGTTTGACGCGAACGCTGCGCAGCGGACAGTTCACGGCGTCCTGCGACCGGGCCTTCCCCGACGTCATGCGTGGCTGCTCGCGCCGCCGCAAATCAGGCGACGGCACCTGGATTACGCCACATCTGTTTAAAGCCTTCTGTAATCTGCACGAAGAAGGGCACGCCCATAGCGTCGAAGTTTGGCAAGGCGAGGAACTCGCAGGCGGAATCTACGGTATCGCCATCGGCGGGCTCTTCGCCGGCGAATCCATGTTCCATAACGTGACCGACGCCTCGAAGGTGGCGCTCGCAACCTTGGTCGCGCATCTCAACCTCCGCGGCTACCAACTGCTCGACATCCAACAATGGACCCCCCACACCGGCAGCATGGGCGCTAGCGAGATCCCTCGTCGCGCCTATCTGAACCGTCTGGCCAAAGCAGTCCAACAACCGGTCACCTTCGGCGAAGAACTGGCGGTGGAAGTTGCCGAAGTTCCTCAGGTGCTGGCCGAGCTGCGTTAGGGGCGTCAATGACGAATGTCGAAATCCGAATGTCGAATTCAATATAGTAGGGTGGGTGCAGCAAGCGATTAGCGGCATCCAATGTCAAACAACGTCCCCGCTTGCGCAACCCACCAATGCCGCCGGATCGTTCGGCAGGTTCGGTGGGTTACGCAAACCGGTTGCGTTGGTTGGTGATGGTGGGATTGGTTTCGGTTTTGCTCCATCCACCCTACGATTGCTATGTTATCTCCGTCGCTTGTTCCGCACCTTCGGGCGTCGTTTTTGTGACTGGCGGGGCGGGTGGACTGGACTCGGCGGCGAATTTTTTTCGAGTGGACTCTCGCCGAACATTTTTTCTGGCGGCTGGACTGGACTCGCAGGCGTTTCTTTTTCGGCGTAGGCGATTAGTTCGGCGGTGGTGAAGGTGGGGAAGACGGTGTCGAGCGGGTCGAACTTGGGCGCATCTGGATCGTTCAATTCCGCCAGATCGACCAAGCGGTACCGGGCCTCGCCCTGGCCCCGGAAGGCTTCCGTTTTCGAGACCAGGCGAATTTCTCCGGCGTCGACCATGCGCTGCCAGGCCAAACCAAAATTGCTTCCGCTCATCCCGCTTTGCTCGCGGATTTTCAGCTTGGTCGCTTTCTCGGGGTCGATCTGCGAGATCACGCCGCGCAGCTTCCAGCGCAAGCGTTCGGCCTGTGATTTGACCGCCAGTTGGGCATTTTCTTCGACGATTGAAGACTCGTCGCGCAGCTGCACTTCCCATTTGCCGCCGGCGTCCGCTTCGTATTGTCCTTCGTCAATGTCCAGGCCCCATTGGCTGCTTCTTCGCGCGCCGCCGCCGACTGTTAGCCATAATTGATGTCGCCCGGTTCCTGGTTCGAATGTTTGGCGGCGATTCACCAAGAGCCATTGGCGGGCAATGCCGCTGCACGCCGAACCGCCCAGATCGGCGGCGGTCATGGCTCGCGGGGACAACTCTCTGCGCGTGGGGCAACAGATGATCGGCGTGGCCCCGGCTTGCTGACAGTAGCGAACCAACGCGCTCAACTGCTTGGCCTGGGCCCGCGGAGTCGCATCCGCCAAATCGGCGACGTCGATCAGCACCACTTCTAACTGATGCTGCTCGATCCAAGCGGTCATCCGCTGCAAATTGACCGGACTGCCAGGGTTGCCCATGTTCAGGCTCCAGATCAGTCGATCCAGAGTAAGCAGATCGACCTGAGCCGCAGCGCTCCAGCGCGGCGCCAGATCGGCGATTGTTGGCTCAACCTCTTCGCTGCCCACAAAGCCGACGCGAAATGCTCGCTCGGCCGCGAACTGCCCCAAAAATTTGCCCCCGCTGGCCAGCGCTCCGCACAGATCAACCGCCAGCGAAGTTTTCAGACATTTCGAAGGCCCCAAAATCACCGCCGCCTGATGCCGGGCGAGCACTCCCGGCAATAGCCAAGCCTGCGGCGTTTGCCGCGCCAACAATTGGACCGTACTTAGACCTTCTAAAGGTTCATCAGGCCGCTGCTGTCCCAGGTCCAAACGCTGAAAAATAGTCGCTGGTTTTTCAGTATCCGAGCGCAACAAACTCGAAAGCCCTGCGGCCGATTCCGCATGGTGGATTGGATTAGTAATAGCCTCAAAAGAAGCAGACTCCATCATGGCCGTTGACATGAAAATTTCTCCCCCATGGTTCACCCTGGCGCAGCAGAAAAACCTCGCCGAACCAGCGATCACCCGATGCAAACGCCCAGCCCGATCCCCCGGCCAAACGCCCCAAAAACAGCCCCCAACGCATCCCGCAGGCGCCCGATAGTTTGTAGATAGGCAGAATCAAACCGCAGCTTGATTACCTGTACATATTTATACTAAAAAGCGGCGGCAAGTCAACCTTGTTTTGGGAAGATTGGTGCGGCCGCGGCGGGAAGGCTTTGACGGCAAAGAGGCAGCACTGGCGCCATGCGGAAAAGAGCCGCGAATTAGCGCTGGGGTGGCCCGCGGCAGTTACTTTCGGACTTGTGGTGCTTCTTGGTAGCCTGAAGAGAAGACCACTGGCTGCTGTTTTGTGTGGACATGCAGGTGCATGGTCGCCAGGCTCACGTGAAGCCCGCTCGGTTGGGCCGGTTTTCGTGGAAGGGTTCTTTGCGATTTCATTGCAATGAGAATCGTAGCGGAAGGGCGCGAGCCCTCCGGTGCGAAGAACGAAGAACGAAGAACGAAGAACGAAGAACGAAGAACGAAGAACGAAGAACGAAGAACGAAGAACGAAGAACGAAGAACGAAGAACGAAGAATGAAGAATGAAGAATGAAGAATGAAGAACCGGAGGGCTCGCGCCCTTCCGCTAGGATTGGATGAATAAATGGCACCCGTGCTTAACTTGCTGATTGCAGGCGCCAATGCTGCAGTTGGAAGAGCAGGAACAGGGGGCGAAGTAAAGTGCGGTAGGGATTTGCAAACAACTCGCGGATTTATTCATGATTATCGACGCGAACATAGACTACTTCATCGCGATTGCTGAGGGAGAACAGACCGTACCGTTTAAAGAATGGTGGGACGCCAACGCCGCTCAACTGGCGAGTGAATTGCCTCGGGGGCGGTTCCTGGGTCTGAAAATCCAGTCGTTTGATGAGATCTGTCGAATTCTCGATGAACGCGGAATTGAATACACCAAATCGTTCGCGAACTCGAACGCCAGCGCTTGCCAGTTTCCGATGAACCATGACCCAATAGAACGTGATCCAGTGATTTCTCCACTGCTGGCTCAAGCGGAGGCGATGGCCAGGAACGAATTGGCAAACGAGAAACGCCGCATGGGCTTCTGTCATTTATACTGGGGGACGAAAAAACGGATCTTAAGGGAGAAATTTGGAATCGATTGGAAAACGCCCGCTGAAATGAATCCAGGCGTCCTGTTTGATTGAAATACCAGAATTGCAACAACAATCCTCTTCAACCGGGCAGCGAAGCCGGGCGTTTTGAAGTGGTTGCTCGCTCACCTTCTGCGTCATGGAGGAACCATGTCATTAGAGTCAATTCGAAAAGGATTTCTCAGCATCGCACGCGAATTGCAAGCTCCTGAGGACTCCGTAGTTTTCCGGACGGTGCAGCGCGATGATGGATCAGCGCACTGCGAACGCGAAGGCGAAACCTATCACTACATCGTCACGGAACGTGGTCTGAAGCTGGAGAAGAAATCAACCGATGATCCAGATGGATTATTATTCTGGCTTGTGTCTGACATGACCCGTAAAATGGCCACGGATTACGAACTTTTAAATCGGGCTAACAGGGAAAATCCAGAGTCTGACGGGCGGCAAATCTGGTTTCCCTATCACGTTGAGTTACTTCGCCGCGTTAGTGGTTCTTGGGCGGACCAGCAAGCTGCACAGTACGCAAAGATCCTCGATAAACATCCCTTCAAAGATGCATAACAAGGTAACTCACCGGCTGAGGCTACAAAAGCTTGGCTAATAGCCGCCGGCGCAATAGATCTAGCGCTTGCTTTGCGGCGCGGGGGCGATGGATCTCGGGGTGGCCTAAGGTTTGGGAGGATTTGCTGATGACCCCTTCGCTGTCGGCTACTGCAAAGCTGTAGGCGCCGGCTTCGTTGATCGGGCCGATGGCTAGGCCGTAGTCGGATTGCAGTTCGGCGCGGATTTTTTCGGCGGCGGTTTCGATCAGCGCCTCAACGCTGTCGGTTGCTTCGTTGACGTATTGCGTGACGGCGGCGAAGGTGGGCGCGACTCGGCCGCCGGCGTAGTATTCGTGGGCTTCAGACGACTCTGAGAGGGAATAGGCGAGCATACCGGCGGTTGCGGATTCAAAGCAGGCCACCGATTGATGGGCTGCGGCCAGTAGGCGGCCGACCGCTTCTGGGAGCTCGTCGCCTGTTTCGCCAAAGACGAGCGGGCCCAAGATGGTGCGGATCTCGTCCAGCGTTGGCTGCGCCTTGGCCTGGCATTCGGCGTCGTCTTGGCCGCAGGTGGTGACGCGCAGCGTGATGGTCGCCAGATGAACGGTGATGCCGACTTGCGGATCGCGGCCGCGGCGGATCATGTCGGGTAGCATGGATTCGAGTCGGCTCTCGCCCACGCCGAAGCATTTTAGCTCGTAGTGGCGAATGACGCCGGGGGCGCGACCCGGCGTGGTTGCGATCGCTGGCTTGACCGTCTGCGACCACATCTCTTTCAGCTCGATCGGAACGCCGGGGAGCGCGAAGATCCGCACGCTGCGTCCGTTGCGCTCAATCGTCAAATCGATCCCGGGCGCGGTGCCGTTGGGATTGGGGATCACGCGGCTGCCGGTCGGAAACATCGCCTGAGCGACGTTGCGCTGGGCCATCTCTAATCCGCGGGAAGCAAATCGCAGCTTGATTTGTTCTAGGCTTTCCGGATCTAACTGCAGCTCTCGATCAAACGCCAGCGCGATCGCTTCGCGGGTTAAATCGTCGGCCGTGGGGCCCAGACCTCCACTGACCAGAATGATCTCAGCCCGGTCGGCGGCGATTTGCAGGCAACCGACTAGCGAAGCTAACTCATCGGCGGCGGTAGTATGAAATCCGATCGGGACGCCTAGATTGCCGAGCTCAACGCTTAACCATTGCGAATTGGTATCCAAGCGTTGACCGCTGGTAAGTTCATCGCCGATTGCGAGGATTTCTGCACGCATGAGAAAGTATCCGAAATGTTTGGGGAGTGGAGAGCAAGTCAAAGTTTCCGCGAGTTCGCCAAGCCGGACAAGTCGGTAGAGCGACGTAATCGGCAAAGTTTCAGAAAGCGGCGCCGCAGGCAATCGGAAAAGAGAATCGCGAGCCAAGCCGATGATTTCGTTTTTGGGGGGCGCCTAACCTGTCGAAGGTACCCAATAGCAAACCTGGCTAACTGCGAACCTTCGTTTCTTCCGCCCAAACGACCGGCATGATATCACTACTACAAGAGATTCAGTCTGGCGGCGACGCTCGCCGCGCGTTTGACGCGGCGGTTGCTCGGGTGAAGGGAGAGTTGCCAAGCTTGCTGAAAAGTCTGAAGCAGGGAGAGTCGCTGGATCTGATTGATACGCTGCGTTTAATGCAACCGGACCCATTGACCGAGAAGCTGACGGCGCCGCTACGTGCGTGCCGGCAAGGGTGCTCGGCCTGTTGCTTTACCGTCGCGATCGACGTGACCCCGCTCGAAGCAATCGCGGCGGCCGAATATATCTTGCAGTGTCTGACAACTGAACAAGTAGAGACGATCCGAATTCGTCTGGAAAAGCTGACGCTACGTCGCGCCATGATGACCCGCGAAGAGACGCAGACCAAGCGGTTAGGCTGCGGGCTACTGGGAAGCGATGGCGCTTGTATGGTTTATCCGGCGCGACCGCTGGTTTGTGCTGGGGTCCATTCATTTAATCAAAGCGCGTGTGAGACGGCGGCTGAGTCGATCGAGACTGCCGCCGTGGATCAGGTGATCCCGATCGATCGCGCGGCCAAGGCTTCGACGATGGGAGTCTCTGGCACGCTGCAGCGGACCTTGGTTGAGCAAGGTCTTGACGGCAATTTGTACGAGCTGAACTCGGCCGTGTTGTGCGCACTCAACGCTGACAACGCATGGAGCCGCTACTTGGCGAAAGAGGACCTGTTTGCGTCAGCGCATTGCACCGAGGCGCATTCATGGCCTCGACTAGCCCGAACCGACGCGCCGCATCGCGTGGTCAAAAAGCCGAACTTTTTGCAGCGAGCACGGCAGCGATCGAATCGACGATAGATATCCAAGAAGCGAAGCGCCGTTTCTCGCCAGCTCGAGACGCGAGCCATGAAGAAACATGCTCTACCGTCGAAATTGCGGTCAGAGCATGGCGCCGCGCGGGATGATGAAAAATTAGACGTCGCACAGTTTAACGGCTGCCGCTAGTGATGCGATCATGTCTTTGTTTTTGGGGATGAACTCTTGGCCGACGTAGCCGGTGTAGCCGGTGGCGACGATCGCTTTCATGATCGCGGGATAGTTTAGCTCTTGTTCATCGTCTAACTCGTTACGGCCGGGGACGCCTGCGGTGTGGTAGTGGCCGATATAATCTTTGAACTGGGCGATTCGCGTGATCACATCCCCTTCCATGATCTGCGTGTGGTAGATGTCGAACAAGATTTTCAGCCGTGGAGAGCTGACGGCGTCGCAGACGTCGACCGCCCATTCGATCTTGTCGCACTGGTAGCCGGGGTGGCCTTTCATCTCGATATCAACGCGGGTATTGAGCGGTTCGATGCAGACGTTGACTCCCCGCTTCTCAGCCAGGCCCATGATCGTTTTGAGGCCGGCGACCATGTTTTTTTTCCCTGCTTCGTCAGTCAACTCACCCCGCATCCCGCTAAAGGTGATGACCGCAGGAAACTGGGCATCGGCGGTTGCGTTGATTGCCGAGGTCATTTTGTCGCGGCAGAAGTCATGATTGGCCGGGTCGTTCCACCCTTTGACAAATCCGTGCGAACTGGTCAGAGCGCAGATCAGGCCATGTTTTTTTAAAGTCGGAAAATCGGTTGGCTGCACCAGTTCGATCGATTTTAGTCCCATGCGAACCACATGCGGGGCCAACTGATCCAGCGTCATCGGCTTGAAGCACCACGGCACGACCGATTGGTTGATTCGGCCATTTTTTACGGTGACGCTCTCGGCAGTTTCGGCGGCCTGGGCGCTGCCGGTGACCGAGGATGCGGCGGCTCCGGCGACGGCGCCTGAGACGGCTGCGGCCAGCATCGATCGGCGAGAATAGCGAGATTGGCGGTCGTCACGTGCGGGAGAGTTCATGCGTGCTATCCGAGCGGGGGTGTCGGGGAGGATGCTTCTAGCCTAAACCGACCAGCTGCGCCATGCAATTGTAGGGCCGCGGGGGACGGCAGCGAGGAGCCTTTGGCCGCTCAGCGTAGTGTCTTTGGCCGCGCAGCGTAGTATCTTTGGTCGCGCAGCGACATTGTCAACGACGCCGCCGCCCGGTTTAATGAACCATCGGGAGTGACGATTGCAGAGAGCTAGCACGCTAAGGAACGACATCTCATGGATTTATGCCAAGGGTTTGAGCATTTTGTACGGACGCAAGAGCCGCTGGCCTCGTATGCTTGGCTGCGGATTGGCGGTACGGCCGAATACTTTGCCGAGCCGAACAACGTAAGCGAGCTGTCTGCGCTGCTGAAACGGTGTCGCGAGCAGGAAACGCCGGTTCGCTTGCTGGGGGGCGGCTCGAATCTGCTGATTCGAGAAGAGGAAATCTCGGGCGTGGTGATCCGGCTGAGCCATCCGTCGTTCTCGAACATCGAAGTTGCCGGCTCGACCGTCCATTGCGGCGGGGGAGCCCGATTGGCTAGTGTGGTCTCGACAACGGTCGGTCTCGGCCTAGCGGGGCTCGAATCGCTGGTCGGCATTCCTGGCACGGTGGGCGGCGCTTTGCGAGGCAACGCCGGCAATAACGGCGAGGATATTGGCCGCTGGGCGACGCTGATCGAAGTGATGACCGCTGACGGCCAACTGCGGAAATGCGGCGCCGGAGAGCTTCGTTTTTCGTACCGTGATAGCAATTTGGACGAATTTGTGATTCTCGGCGCCGAGCTGAAGCTCGAAGCCGGGGACTCGGCCGAATTGACCCGGCGGATGCAAAAACAGTGGATCGTCAAGCGAGCCGCCGAGCCGCTGCCAGAGCAGAATATCTCGATCCTGTTTCGCGATCCGGCCGATGTCAGCGCCGCTAGCTTGATCGAGCAAGCAGGTTTGCGCGACGCATCGGTGGGGGCCGTGAAGCTATCCGATCGCAACGCCAACTTTGTGGTCGCCGCCGCTGGCGCCAAAGCAACCGATGTATTGCAGTTGATGGAATTGGTCCGCGGTCGCGTGCTGGAAGTCTTTGGCATCGAGCTGAAAAACGGCGTTACCATTTGGTAGCCAGCGATAGCAAGTTGGCGATCCAAACCGAAGGATCGCCAACGGCGCCGCGTTTTGCTTTAAGGGGAATGCTATCCCCGTTAGATTATCGTCTGGATGATCTAATGTTCGTGAGATCGGAAGGCCGATCACAAGAAGAAGGATTCTTGGTTCGGCGCTCTCGGCGCTGGGCCTGACTGTGGGTCAGTCATCAATTAACGAGCAGGGAGCAACCAGGGGTGAGTCGTCCATCGCGTAATGCCGCGCCCGCACGATTCGGATTGTCCGATCCGCTGGGGCGCCAGCTATGGATTTGCGCCTTGATGGTGGTCCTGTTCATCGCAGGAACCTACGCGCTTTCAACATCGATTCAATCGAATGTAGACGAAAATCTCTATCTCGTGACCAAAGAGCGGATCTCATTTTCGGCGCCTCCAGATTGGATCGGCGAAGGAGTCCTGCAAGAGATTGCCAACGTCCTGTTTGTTGACCAAGAGAAACTAGATGTTCGCGACCGGGATTTGACCCTTCGGATCGCGGCGGCGATCGAAAAATCAGAAAACCCGTGGATCAAGTCAGTCGAGCGGGTGGTCAAGCAGTACCCGACCAAGGTTCTGGTCGACATCCAGTATCGCCGCCCGGTGGCGATGGTCGAAGTGAAAATAAAGATCGATGACGCCGATTGGGGTTTGATCCCTGTCGATGGTGAAGGGGTGATCTTGCCGGGCCGCGGCAATGGATACCTTGAAGCGCACAAGAAGAACTTCCCTCGGATCAATCTGGGGGGAGTTGCTCCGGACGGTTCCAAAAAGCCGGGCAACGAGTGGGGCGACCCACAGATTGTCGAAGCGGCGCGCATTGCGGAATCGTTGGGGGCCGTTTGGTCGCGGTTGAATTTACACCGCATTGTCAACGCTTCTGCGGAAGCAAACGTCAATCTCTACGAGTTGCACACGACCAGCGGAGCGCATCTGGTTTGGGGAAGCGCTCCCGGGGCCGAGCAGCCGCACGAGAACAGCGCCGCCCAAAAGATCGGCATGCTGTTGGCGCTGCAAGAATCGCAGATCGCCGCGGGAGCGATTGATTTGCGCACGCCGGCCGAGTTGACGTCGACTGCGCCGCCACAGGCGCGGTAGTCATCTAGCCACGCTAAGAGGGGATCTAGCGAAGTCTATTTGCGACGAGCTTGTGCTTGTGGTGGTCCCCATGGCATCCACCACGGGCTGGCGTCAATCAACCACTTGCCGCCAATCTTTGTGAAGTGAATGTTGTCATACCCATCTCGGTCATAGCGATCGCGAAACCCCTCGACTTTGGCGAACGCCCACTCATCCTCTGTCGTTATCTTTTGAAGAGTGCTCTGCTGGTCGATGATCGAGACCTGATCGGAGAGCATGGCGTCATACAGCTTGGGGAGAAAGGCTGGGAGATTGGGAATTTTCTCTGGCTTCTTTTTGCCATCTGGAACATGAAACTCTTTGAAGAGGGCCGCTACCTGAAGAGCTCTCGCCTTATCTGCCTCGGATAGCGGCCGTCGATAGGGGCTTTCTTTCAGGTACTCTTCTTCATTCTCCCCCACATACGCCAAATGACTGGCGTCGTTGAGGATTGTTTCAATTTGATCGTAGCGTGCTTGAGCCGTAAGGCATCCATAGAACTTTGGCCAGTCACGCTCTGCTGACGCGAGTTTCAATGCTTCAAACGTCTCCTCGGGCGTTGTACCCTCCGGAAGTTCCGCATCCATCGTTACCCAAGCCGGCTGCGAGCAACCTACGGCAAGCAGAAGCGTCAAGCAAAGTCCGAAGTGAATGCCGGTATGACGAATCATGTATTGTGTCCTCCCTATCGCATCATCCCGTCTGATTGCCAGCCGAATTTCCCTCACTGGCGTCTTTTGAAGTTGCGTTATTTCGAACCACTTGGACACTAGCCCGCAGCGCCAGCGAGGGAATGCGCATTGGTAATGCTAAAACGGCATGAAGTAGAAGCCGCATTCCCTCGCTGGCGCTGCGAGCTAGTGACTTAGTTCTTACCGTGCTTTTCCGCTCTTCATCTGTGGCCTGGCCGCGTTCTGTTTTTATTGGGCCGAATAGCGCAACCTCAAAACTAGCGCTTCGGGCCTAATTTTACGAAGACAAGCTACTTCGCCGGAATCTGATTCAGGGTGTAGTAAGCGATATCGTGCCACAGTTTCTGACCTTGGGCATTTTTTACGCCGGGCGAATGCAGCTCGTGGACGTGCCCTTTTTGCAGGCCGTCGATGGTGAGTCGGACGGTGTGATCGTTGATCTTTTCGATCTTGGTAATCTTCGGCGTGGTGTGATCGACTTCGGGGCTGCCGTAGCTTTCTTGGTAGATGTAGGTGTAGGTCGTCAGCTGGTACGAGTCGAGTGATGTGGCTGATTTTTCATCGCAAGGCTGGGTGAATACCAATTCAAAACCATCCGGTTGGGCTCGCATCTCTTTGATTTCAAAGGGCGTTTTACCGGTCCAATTGACCCGCTCGAGCGAGAAGGGGGCATTGCCGCGCGAGCCCCAACCGCGGTTGGTTCCGCCGACGAACAAGCTGCCTGAATCGCTCATCAGCAAGGGGAGCGTCCCGGAGGCGATTCCATCCAGAAAGGGGAAGCATGCGCCTTGGTAGCGGTCGTTTACTTTTTCCATGTAGACCCGCATCACGGTGCTATGCGACTGATCGCCGACCAGCATCTGATCCGCGAAGGGGCCGAACTTACCGCCGCTTCGATCGAGCTCAACGCCGCTGGCCGATTTGCCCATCTTGTCGTACGGAAAGAGCACCGCGGCGGGAAGATACTCAGGGATCTTGTCAGCTTCCAAATGGGTTCGGCTACCGCTTTGCGGGGTCTGCGGCTCTGGTCCCATATTGGGCGCCAACGGATACCAACGATTGCCGCCGGGGTGGCCGACAAACTTGCCGGGGACCAAATGTTTCAGACTGCAGGTTCCGTTCCATGGGCCTTGGTTGTCAGTATAGAAGAGTTCGCCGGCGGCGTTGATGCCGACGCCGCCGGGGCTGCGAATGCCGCTGACCGTAGGGATCACTTCGCCATCGGCCGAGATTCGGAAGCACCAGCCGCGAAAGGGAACCTGACTTGAGAACGAACCGGTCAAGCACAACGGCGCCCAGATGTAACCATCTTTGTCAAACTTCGATCCAAACGCATATTCGTGGTAGTCGCCGTTGATTTCCCACGGCATCGCGACGGTCTCAAACATGTCGGCGCGGCCATCCCCATCTTCGTCTTGCAAACGCGAGATCTCGCATCGCTGCGTGACATAAAGCCAGCCATCGCGTTCGGCCAGGCCGAGCACTTCGTGCAGTCCTCTGGCGAAAAGCTTGAACTTCGACTCCTTGGCCGGATCGTCCGAGAAGGGATTGGTCACCATATAGATGTCGCCGCGACGCGTTGAGACGGCAAGCTCACCGTTGGGCATCAGCTCTAGCCCGCCGGACTCTAGCACAATGTCTTCAGGGATCTCGAAAGTGGTGATCTTGTAGTACTGGCTTTGCTCAGCAGACTGCGCGGCGGCGCTGCTTATGCACAGGCAGGCTGTTAGTAGCGTGAGAACGAAGTGTCGCATATCAAAAACTCGCGAAGGATTATCGGCTGAATTACCAAACGTAGGTTTGACGAATGGTCGCTTCGCCATTTTTGAAACGGATCGGAATCAACAAATCGTGTTTGTTAGAACGCAATATCGCCTCGCTTGGCGATAGCTGGATGGTCAGTTGATCATTGATCTTGTAGCGACCATCCCCTAGATCTTGGATGTCACCGGTGGCGGCGCGGTAGTAGAGCGGCGCCTTGGGATCGCCGACAAAGCGAATGGTGCGCGTAAGTGTGGGGAAGTCATTGGTCTTTGTCGCTTCGTAAAAGTCGCTGACATCGACGTTGTTGTAGTGATAGCGGAAGGTTGGACGGCGGGTGTTGTCCAAATGGTATCCCTTGAACTGTACGCCCAGCGGTTTCGCGTCCCCTGTTGGCCAATCGTCGGTTTCCGACGCGAGGGCGAAAAAGTCTGGTCCGCTGGCAAGCTTATAAATGTTGTCTCCTAGCGGCGGCTGAAAGCCTTGTCCGCGGCCGGTCCAATGCAGAGAAGCGTCCATAAACGCGCCTTGCCAAATCATGGCCAAACGCATTTCGTTGGCGTCAATCGCCAGATTGGCATGTTCGGCGTAGCCGACGCCGATGCCGCGTGGACCGGCGCCTTCGATAAAGTTGCGATACATCACCGCGTCGCGGTACGCGACCAATTCAATCGGCTGTCCGCCCACGCCAAATGGTTTGGCGGCGCTGGTCCCATCGTCAAGGAACTGCCAGATCGCTTCGAGCTGCTGATGGGTGTTGCCGTCCAGAATATTCTTCATCACCGATTGACCATTGGGCCACGCGGTTGGCATTCGCGTGCCAGGACGATAGGCGGGCGGATCGACCACATAACGATGGAACCAGGTATGTTCGAGCCGCTTGGTCATCAGCGTCATGTCGATCCCTTGCACTCCAGAGGCTTTTACCCCGTCAAAGGTGTGACACTTGATGCAGCCAAAGACTTTGTCTCCCACCATGTGACGGCCGATCGCTTTGATGTGGGCCGGCGTATCGTCGATCACCACTTCCATCTCGGGAAGCGAATCGAGTTGTTTGAGCGGATCCTTGAGTTTCCCAACGTTCTGGCCGCCGAATTTTGGCATGCGGGTGGTCATGTAGGGACGATCTTTCGCGCCGTCATTCAAGATGTGGGCGAGCCAGTCTGCTTTCAACTTGCCCCCCACTCCATTGAGATGGGGCGGAATGCGGCCTTCGTCACCCATCTCTTGTTGCGTGGTCGCAAAAAACGGATTGCGGGCCTCTTCGACGCCCCCCAGATCGTCGCGCGCGTGACACGCGTAGCAGTTCATCTGCAACATGGTTCGCTTCACCAGTAAATCGGGTGAACTATTTTCACTGGGTAAGGCTTGCAGCGCCGCGCGGATCGATGATTTTTGCTGGGCCGTCAAATGATAATCGGCTGCTGCAGGGGAAGGCTGGGCGGCTAGACAGCCAGCATTCAGATTCAAATCGGCCAGCGGCTTGGCGGTCAGCGTGGGGGCCGGCAGGTTCTGTTCGCCGCTTTGGTGGCAACTGGCGCAACCAGCTTTGCCGAACCATTGTTTGCCTTGCTCGATTAGCGCTGGATTGGCTTGGAACGGTGGTTCTGCAGTCGCGCTAGGCTGCTCGCCGGCAAGAGAAAGCTCTGCAAAGACTTCGCGGCGGGAGATTTTGGGACCGCGATATTCGACGGTCAATTCGGTCTGCCCCCCGCCATCAAAATACTCGACGACGATCGGGTGTTTGCCGGCGGTCAATCGGATCTTGCCGCTGCGGGTTGAATTGGGGTGAATGCCGTCGTTGATCACCACTTGCTGGCCGTCGATCAGCAGTCGACTACCATCGTCTGACGAAAGGTAGAACTCATATTCTCCTTCGCGCGGCGCGGCGAACAGGCCGGAGAACTCAAGAGCGTAATTGTTCTTCCGCTGCGCAACTGAAAGGGTAAAGCCGTCGACTTCGCCCGACTCTTGGGGTGTCACCTGCGAGAAATCAGGCAGATTGCTGAGATTCAATTCGTAATATTTGTAGCGCAGGTTAGAGGGGAAAGCGGGATTCAGATCGGGCAACAAAAACTGCGCGATGGCGGTTGCGTCTTCTCCGCTTAGGTTCAAGCTGGGCATTCGCCCGGCGTGGCGGACTTGGAGCGGATCTTGCAGAAACGTAGCGAGCGAACCGACCGAGTATTTTTTCGCGAGATCGCCCAGCGGTTTGGAGGTTGGAAGCGATTGGGCTTGGCTGGGATCTGGATTGTGACAGCCGACGCACCCCACTTGTTGATAAAGGGTTTTGCCTTGGGCGATCAATGCGTCACGGCGGCGAGTTTCTCGAAAGCTGCCGGTCGACGTCAAAAAATGGGTCAGCGATTCAATCGCTTGGGCACGTTCCGCCTCCGAAAGGTTACCCAAAGGTTGCGGCATCGTCGTGCCGGGCTTGGCGGTATGGACGTCCGACAAATACTGGGCAAAGTAGCTGGGGCGAATGCGATCGCCGACTCGGCTGAGATCGGGCGCCGTTTTGCTGGCTAGTGCGGCGAGCTTTTGAGCATCTGCCTGATGACAGGCGACGCAATTTAGTTCGCTCACCAATAGTCGTCCCCCTTCGACATCGTCTGCGACCCCTTCCGCATAAAACCGCTCATAGGCGGAGATCACCGGTGAGGTCGGTTGCGCGCCCTGAAGTGAGCCAACAGTCAAAGCGGTTAACGGCAAGATCAAGAGGGAGAGAGATCGCGTGCTTGCGAAGAACATAGGCCGTCACAACTCGTCGATGGGAGGCAAACGCGGGGAGAAAAGGGAAGGATGTCGCCTATTTCATCCCGCTTGCGCGCGATTGTCAACTATTGCACCACAAATGGCCCGAAATCTTAGCTGCTTTCCAACAGCTGAGCCGTCAGCTCGGCTTGCAGCTGAGCGATAGAAATCTCTAGGTCATGGAGAATTGCGGACGTGCGATCGTTTGCAATCACAAGGTCTTCGCGATCGAGCTGCGCAAGTAGGCTGGAGGTCTCACGACGATCGAAGTACGCGAGCATCCCTCGCAGGCGATGGGCGGTGAAGACGACACGGCGTTGATCTTGTTCAAGAAAGGCCTGACGAAGCTCGCTCATCGCGTGGGGAGAATGCTCTAGGAAGAGCGAAACCAGTTTTCGCCGCAAGCTGTCGGTGATTTCGATCGGCCGATGTTGGGAGGTTGGCGCCTGAGCTAGGCAAATTCGCAACTCGTCGAATCCGATCGGCTTGGTGAGAAATTTGTTGATCCCGGCATTGATTGCCGACGTTTTGTAGGAAGTAACCGCATGGGCAGTCACCGCGACCAACCACAGATCGGCAGCGGAGAACTGCTCGCGAATTTTTTGGGCTACTTCCAGACCCGAGATGTCAGGCAACTCTAGGTCCAACAGGACCACGTCATAGGTTGTGGTTCCTAATGCGCTAAGCGCGGATCGGCCGTCACTGGCGAAATCAGCGACCAAGCCTAGTTTGTCGAGCATCTCTTGCAGCACCAACTGATTTGCGGCGATATCCTCGACCACCAAGATTTTTAGATGAAGATCGGGATTCGCCATCCGCAACGCGGGGACTTCGGTGCTGATCGCTTCACTCTTCAACAGCCGGAGTTGCAAGCAAAACTGACTGCCGCTGCCGAGTTGGCTGCTGACGGTTAGTTGGCCTCCAATTTCTTCGGCCAACCGCTTTGAGATATGCAAGCCGAGTCCGACTCCACGCTGTGAATTGGTCGAACTGCCAAGCTGCGAAAATGCGTCAAAGATCCGTTCCTGTTCGTCGGCTGGTATGCCGGGGCCTGAATCTTTGACGGTGATGCTGACGGTGAGCGAATTTTCGTCTTCGGCCTCCGCGACCGCTGCGACCGCCACATAGCCGGTGGAGACAAACTTCAATGCGTTTTGAATCAGATTGGTCAGAATCTGACGCGTGCGAAGTTCATCGCCAAGCACAATCACTTCAAGCGCGGGGTCGAGCGAGATCGGAAATTCGATTCCTTGTTGTTGGGCTTGAAGTGCAAACATCTCTTGCGTGCGCCGCAAGAGCGATCCCAGGTGAAAGGGTTCGGCCGAAACCGGTTTTCGCGCGTCAATCTCTAGTCGGCTGACATCCAACAAGTCGTTGAGTAGCGACATCAGCGAACGCGCCGAATCATTGACGACGATTGCCTGACGGCGTTGCCGTTCATCTTGAATCGATTCGGTCAGCGATTGCGACAGCCCCAAGATCGCGTTCATGGGGGTCCGAATCTCGTGACTCATCTTGGCGAGAAAATCGGTTTTAACGCGGTTGGCTTCCTCGGCTTTTTGTTTCGCCGCTTGCAGTTGCTGGGTCATCTCGGCTTGGGCGTCTAAACTGCGGCGAATTGCGGCGACTGCCGGCCGGAAAATGAAACAGCCTTCGATCAGCAAGACAACGAGCGTCAGACCAAGCAGCAGCGATTCGATTTGTCGCAGTCGTCCCACGCGGTGCGAAGCTTCCTCGTCATACTGAAAGACGATGCGATCCATGCCGTGCAAAAAAGAGGCTTCGTGCCGCATGATGTTTGCGACTGCTTGAGCGACGATTTGTTCGTTGTCGAGCGACTGCAAGAGTTGCTGTGCCGAGGTCTGAATCTGACGATAATCTTCGTCAATTTCAGCGAACATGGTTTGGACGGTTGGACTGTTGGCGTCCCCCAGTCGCTGCCGCGCATCGCGGTTGAGCAACTGTTGGTGCGAGGCTTGCCATTGATGCAGACTTTGACGCAGACTTTGCTGCGCGGCGTCGTGAGCCTGAGAAGGATCGCGCAGCACCAGCGCGTCTTTGGCGATCCGCTGGCTGAGCATCCGTTGTCGGCCGGCGATATTGACCAGGGTAGAGTCCCCTTGTTGACGGTCAATCGATTGCTGAATAAGAATTTGTCCAGCAATCGACAGCAGCGCGACGATGCTGAGCGCCGTGATATAAAGCATCGTCAGGCGATGCGTGGAAGCGGCGGGAGTGGGCGTAGGCATGCAGTTGGCGGGGTTCTACCATTAAGCCGTTGCGAGAAACTGCTCGATCTCAAGGCCCAGGTAATTGATCTTCTTGCGCAGACTGGTGCGGGTGATCCCTAGCAACCGCGCTGCGTGTGCTTGGTTGCCGCCGGTCTGCCGCAGGATTAACGAGATCAGATGGCGTTCCATCTCGATCACCGCTTCTGAGTATATATCATTCGACTTGCTTGAAATCCGCTCGCCAACAAAATTTTCCCAATTGGTGTCAAGCGTTTCTTCGCCGGAGTGGTCGCCGCCATGTTCACGCAGCGCTTTACGCAGGTAGGTTCCGGCAATTACCGCGCCTTGGGATTCAATCATCGCTCTTCTCAATACGCTTCTGAGTTCTGAGACGTTTCCGGGCCAGCTATAATCGCTTAACAGTCGGAGCGCTTCGTCTGAAGTTCGCACCGCTCCCATATTGGTAATGCGTTCGACTTGACTGAACTGACTGACAAAATGGTCAACCAACAAACGGAGGTCGTCTTCGCGTTCTCGCAGAGGGGGGAGCTTAATGATGAATCCGCTCAGCAAGTAATAAAGGTCGGGGCGCAGACGACCTTCGGCGACCAGTTCTTCCGCGTCGTAGCTCGTAGTAAAGAAAAGAGTGACGTCGCTTTGAAGCGTTTCGTCGCCGCCAAGTCGCTCAAACCGCTTCTCGGTCAGGTAGCGCAGCAGCTTGCTTTGCAACGCATGCGGAATTGCGGCGATCTCTTCAAGCAGGATCGTCCCCTTGGAGCATTGCTCAAATTTACCGATCCGCCGATTCGGGACGCCCGGCATTGCGTTGGGCTCATGGCCCAGTAGTTCACTTTCAAGCCAATGGGCGGTGAAGTCAACGCAGGAGATCTTGTGGAAAGGACGTTCGGGTCGCTGTCCATGTTGATAAATGGCCCGCGCGACCAGTTCTTTGCCGGTCCCGTTTTCGCCTTGCAACAAGACGGACACATCGTGTGCCGCGGCGCGACCGATCGCTTTGTAAACGGATTGCATCGCACTACAGTCGCCTACGAGCCGATCGCCGCCATCGGCTAGCTCGTGCTGCGAAGGTAATTGCACCGGCATCAACATGAGATGTCGGCTCTCGATCGCTTCCAGCGTTTTCTCAGCGATCGTTTCTGGCGCGAACGGCTTGGTAAGAAAGTCAAACGCGCCCAGCTTCATCGCCTCTATCGCGAGATCGCTGGACGAACGCGCTGTGGCGAACAAAATCGGCAAGCGTGAATCGATTGCCTGAATCTTTTCGATCAGTTCGATCCCCGAGCAATCGGGCAGCACCTGATCTAGTAGGACCACGTCAGGACGCCGCTTCTCCAGCAACTGGAGGCCGGTAGCGCCGCAATCGGCGGAATGGAATTCAATCGCGAAACCGTTGAGGGCTTCCTGAACGATGACGCCTACGCCAGGATCATCGTCGATCACTAGCATGCGCATGGGACGTCGCACTCCGTCAACTCCGCTCAAGGTACTACAAAACGTCAGTCTTCGAGACGACTCATTTGAAAACCTACTATTGCAAGTCGCGTGCCGTGCAGCGGATTGTTATTGAATCACCTAGAATCGCCCTAAATCACCGCATGAAGGCTAATCGTTGTGATGACCGCTGATCGGTTGGGAAGGTGGTTTTTGCCCAAGTTTCAGGCAATCTGTGCGAGAAAAAGAAGACGCCCTGCGGCGCTTGCGAAGCAGCCCAGAGCGTCAATTTAGAGTCACTGCCGCGAAATTTTGGTTTAAAATCGCAGCGAGTATTGGGCATAGAAAAAGTTAGCGTCGCCCTTGTAGGGGAAGTCCGGATTGGCGGTATTTTGGAAGAACGAGCCGGTGAAAAAGTGGCTATATCCCAAAACCAGGTCCGAATGGGGCGAGATCGTGTAGCTGGCCAAAAGGTCTAGTTCTTGGCCCAGGTACTTCGATCCGCCGGTGAAGGGATTGGCGGGATCATTGCCGAGTGGGGTCATGATGACGCTATACGCAGCGTCTCGATCATCTTGGCGGTTGAAGATGTGCCACCACGCCAATAGCTTTAGTTTAGGGTCGGGATCGGCGGTCAACAGGAAGTTGAGATCGGTAATATTCCGGCGACCAAATATATCCATAAAACCTAAGTATCGGTGGGCCAGCGGGAACAGGTGATCGTAACCGTTGCCGATGGTCGAGTCGCCAGAGGCCCAGTCATAGTAGCTCCAGATCGTCGGTTTCCAGCAAATGTCCGAGAACTCATGTCCAAGCCCTAAGGTGTAGAAGCCAGCGCTGTGATCGTTGGTCGTGAACGTACCAAACTGCACCGCGGCTTCCGCTTCGTACAGCAGCCAGTCATTCTTCCCCTGCAGACGCGTGCCGAGCGTCTGGTAATTGAAGGGACGCGCGGTGTTCTCGTAGCCGAGCCAATATAAATCGAGCGTATGGTCCTGTTTCCCCTTATAAGTGGAATAGATCCCGTAGAACGCCTGATTGTAATCGGGAGAGTCGAAGGTGTTGCGCGTCGGAAAGATTGGGCGAACGCCGAACGCGTCGACATCCCAATCGGTCCCTCTGTAAAAGACTTTCGCCCCTTCAAAGGTTCGACGCGTATTGGCCCAGTCAAGCGGCGATACGGTCCGTTGGGCGCCGTACAATAACTCTTGTCGACCATAGCGGGCCCAGTATTCGCCTTCGCTGGTTTCTAGAAACTTGAGGTCGACAAAGCAGTTTTGCAGGTTCCAATAGTTTTCTTCGATCGGGCGAGGCGCGAATTCTTCAAAATCGCTGGTCGCGTGCAGCATTTCGGCGTACACGCGGGCCCAATCATTGATTTGGTAGTTACCGTAAACGCGCAATCGCTGCAGCAAAAAATCGTCGTCCCGGCCGGTTGGCCCGAGTCCGCGAAAGTTGTCTTCGCTTTGGTAGCGTGCTCGGTATTCGCCGCCGAGATCGAAGACGCCGCAATCTCCCACGCAGATTCGTTTGAGGTTTTCGCCGAGATGCCATCCGTCGTAGCAGGGATCGCAGAGATACGAGAAGTCGTTGTTGTAATAGACCCCTTTGTAGGCGCCGGCGACTTTGGCGGCCAACTCTTTTTCTTTCTTGGCGTCGCAGATGACCGCTTTGCCGTTGGCTATCTCGATGGTATCGAACAGCTGAGTTGATTCGACGGTCATCGCGGTGTCGGTCACTTCGGTCGCGACACTTTCCAGCTTCGTCTCAGTCATATCGGACGGTGAAGCAAACGAGTAAGGCTCGGCCGCATCCAGACCGCTTGCCAGACACAAAAGACTCGCGACTGCGGATCCGCGCAATAACTGACGAAAGGGAAGGTTGCTAAACATGGAATCGACCTGAAAACCGCGTGAAACGAGCCAGCCCGACGAATCGGCCGCGTATGGCAAGGTTCGGTCTTCGCGAACGGCAATATTGACGGAAACCCTTGGCGCCCTTGAACTTTGCCTAACAGGTCATCGGTGCTGGCGGCGCTGAGCGCGATGTGACCAGGGGTGAGCAGCGAATGTGCATCATTTGGCTGGCAGACTGCGACCTGGCAGGGCGCCACGTGCCGGGAATGGACGCAAAGCGGGCAACCGTGCACCGCGAGTCAAAAGAACTTTGTGTTGGCCGCAAGTAACGAGATTAAGAGGGTTTACGCGATTTGCATCATGAACTTGTGCGTGACGGCACGCCGCTTGCGATAGAGATTCCGGCAACTGAATCGCTCCCTTGGCGAACTTTTCGTGGGCAAGTCATGAAAGGGCAAAAGTTGTCAGCGCCGAAATCCTTCTGGAATTTTTCAATGCGACGTCATCGAATCTCTGCTTGCAGTGTGATGTTTGGGTTGGCCACGGCAATCCTGATGATTTGCGGATGTGGTCAACAACGTAGCGGCCCGCGGCTGCAAGATCTTGATCTTGACGCGTTGGCGGCGGAAGCGACTGTTGCGTTAGAAGTCTTAGGGAAGCAACAGCCGATTGGGGTTGGCACGCTTCCAGGCAAGCAACCAGATTCGCTACGGCTCGAGAAGACGAAACTTAAGTTTGGCTTTATCAAGCTGACTGACTGTGCTCCGCTGGTCATCGCCAAAGAGCAGGGGTTCTTCGCCGACGAAGGATTGCAAGTCGAAGTTGAAGCCCAACCCAATTGGAAGACGTTGCTCGAGCGGGTGATCAGCGGTGAATTGGATGGCGCTCATATGTTGTCGGGCCAACCAATCGCATCCACGATTGGGATCAACGGCGAAGCACATGTGATTACCGCTTTTACGATGGATCAAAACGGCAACGCGATTACAGTCGCCAATTCGATCTGGGAGCAAATGCAGAAAGCCGATCCAGCATTGCAGTCTCCGCAGCCCAAACATCCGATCACCGCCGACTCGCTGCGTCCGGTAGTCGCCCAGCGGAAAGCGTCTGGCGATCTGCTGAAGATGGGGATGGTCTTTCCTGTCTCAACCCACAACTACGAGCTCCGTTATTGGCTTGCCGCTGCGGGCATTCATCCCGGCATGTATACGACGGCCGACACGACCGGCGTGACTGACGCCGAAGTGCTGCTCTCGGTGACGCCGCCGCCGATGATGCCGCAAGTGATGGAAGTTGGCACGATCCAAGGTTATTGCGTTGGCGAGCCTTGGAATCAACAAGCCGTGGTCAAAGGGATCGGCGTGCCGGTTGTGACGAACCATGAGATCTGGAAAAACAACCCAGAAAAAGTCTTTGGCGTTACCAAAAACTGGAATGACGAAAACCGCCACACCCATATCGCGGTGATCAAAGCGCTGATCCGCGCCGGCAAGTGGTTGGACGAAGTCGACAGCGATGGCAAGTTTGTCAATCGCGAAGCGGCCGTGCAATTGCTATCGAAAGCTAACTACGTAGGCGCCGATGTCGAGGTCATCCGCAACTCAATGACGGGGTCCTTTACCTTTCAGAAGTCAGACAAGCAAGCGATGCCAGATTTTAACGTCTTCTTCCAAGGGCACGCGACCTATCCCTGGTACAGCGACGGCGTTTGGTTTTTGACGCAGATGCGGCGTTGGGGACAGATTACTGAACCGAAGCCCGCCGAGTGGTACGCCGAATCGGTGCAGAAGATCTATCGTCCTGACATCTACAGGGAAGCGGCGGAGCGTCTGATCCGCGAAGGGAAGTTGGATCGGGCCGATGTGCCTGCTGACGACAGCGACGGCTACAAACCGCCGACCTCTGACTTTATCGACGGGATCCGCTTCGACGGTCACGATCCGATCGCTTATCTCAACGCGCATAAGATTGGAAACAAAGATCCCGAGTAAACAGTCGTCCGAGGCGCGAGTCGAGGGAACGCGCAGCGGGCTCGTGTCCAATCGATTCGCTATCGCACAACTTTTAAAAACCGCGGTCGACAAGAAACGCTATGAAATACAAAATCATTCGTCTGCTAGATATCGCCGGCATGAACTGCTTTGAGCCGGTTGTTCGGCTTTGTTACGGCGAGGAACCGCGTCAGCAGATGCGTAAGATCGGCCTCTTTATTGTTGCGCCGGTTCTGGTGTTTGCCTTGTTTATTGGCGCCTGGGCGGCGATTGCGCCGCTGATTAAAACCAAAGCCGGCAGTTTGCCTTCGCCGGTCGATGTCGCCGGTTCGCTGGTTGACGTCTATCAATTCCACTGGCGCGAATATACCAAGCAAGCCGACTTTGCACGCACCGGCGAAGAGCGGGATAGGACGCTCGCTTTGGTGAGGGAGCAAATTGCGGCAGCGACTAAGCGCAAAGCAGTGGTCGATACCGAACTGGCCGAGTTGACCGCGACCTTGGACGCCCAGACAGCTATCGAGTTGAAAAAATACGAGACCGCGATTGAGCGCCAATCGATCGTATATCAAGCGAAACAAGCCGAGCGTGAGCAGGCGTTGCAGACATTGGGCGACAAGCTAGATGTCGCCAAAACAGAACCGCGTGCCGAGTTTGTCGCGGCGGTGCGTGAGCATCAGACATTGTCAACGACCGAAACGACTCACTTGAAAGAATTGCGGTCGGACTTGGCCGCGATTCGGAAATCCTCGACGCCAGAGTTTGCGGCGCTGCAGAGCGAGAAGAACGGTCTGGATCAAGAGACGCAATTTCTCGACAAGCGTATCTTGCTACTAAGTGAAGGGAATCGACGCAGCAATGTCGCCAGTGCCGCGCTCACGCTAAAGCATGCCGATGCTGCGCTCGCGGCAGCTCAGCCAGGGGATCGCTATGATGCGTCACTGCAATATCTAGGCGCCGAACAGCGCATCCTGTCGAGCGCCGGCGCGATCTACGCCAAGCCGCCGACCTTTTTCGATCAGGTTTTTACGAGCATTCAATGCGTCTTTGTCGGGTTTTTGTTCGCGACGGCGATTGCGATTCCGATTGGCGTGGTGTGCGGATTGAACAAAGTGGTCATGGCCTCGTTGTCGCCGTTGATCTCACTGTTCAAACCGGTTTCGCCAATTGTGTGGCTGCCGATTGTATTTATTGTTGTCGGTGGGTTCATTGAACGACCGGACGAAGCTTGGGTGAAGCCCGCGTTTTTAAGTTCGGCGATCACGGTGGCTCTTTGTTCGCTTTGGCCGACGTTGGTGAATACCGCGCTGGGAGTCGCCTCGATCGACCGCGATCACATGAACGTTGCAAGGGTGTTACGACTGGGGTGGTGGGATCGCTTGATCAAGATCGTGATTCCCTCAGCGTTGCCGCTGATCTTTACTGGACTGCGGATTTCGCTGGGAGTTGGTTGGATGGTGTTGATCGCCGCCGAGCTGCTTTCCTCGAGTCCCGGATTGGGAAAGTTTGTTTGGGACATGTTTAATAACGGTTCGTCCGATACCTTTTCGCAGATGCTGCTGACCGTGTTTGTGGTTGGCGTCGTCGGCCTGTTGTTGGACCGGATTATGATCGTGTTCCAACGTCTGGTCAGTTTTGATGGAGGCGCAACGGCCCTATGATCCGCAACACCAACCTGCCGGCGGAAGATGCAAGTCGCCCGCCCGTGTTAGAGCTGAAGGATGTAACCGTCTCCTATGGGATGGGAGCGGAAGCCTACGTAGTTTTGGACAAGGCTTACCTGAAGGTCGAAGAGAACGAATTTGTCGTGTTGATCGGCTATTCGGGCAGCGGCAAGTCGACGCTGATCTCGACTTTGGCCGGGCTGACCACACCGACCCGCGGCGTGGCGCTTTATCGCGGAGCGCCGATGCCAGAGCCTGGCCCGGACCGGGGCATTGTGTTTCAAAACTATTCGCTGCTGCCGTGGCTGACCGTAGCCGGCAATATCGATCTGGCGGTCAAACGCCTGCAACGAGACCTTCGCGGCAGCGCACGGCGTGACTATGTGCAAAAGTATATCGACATGGTCAGCTTGACCGGTTCAGAGAAAAAATATCCCAGCGAACTCTCAGGGGGTATGCGGCAACGACTTTCGTTGGCCCGCACACTGTCGATGCAGCCAGAAGTATTGCTGTTGGACGAACCGTTGAGCGCGCTCGATGCCTTAACGCGTAGCGTGTTACAGGACGAAATTATTCGACTATGGGAAGAAGATCGTCGGACCGTGGTAATGGTGACCAACGACGTGGACGAAGCGGTGTTGATGGCCGATCGCATCGTGACGTTGACCCCAGGCCCCGGCGCCAAACTGGGGCGCACGTTTGATGTTTCGCTGCCACGGCCTCGCGACCGGGCGACGCTCAATTTTAATTCTGATTTCAAACATTTGCGCAACGAAGCGACGCGCTACATGTTGCAACTGAACTCCGATGCAAAAACGGAGCGTCCGGCTCGGCGGTTTGCGCTGCCGGATCTAGAGCCTGCCAATTTGGGCGCTTAGTCCTTCAAGCCAAGGAATTGATATGTCGAGTGGTGGTGGTGACGGGCGCTATGTTGAGCTTTTTCGGCTCTCGAAGGCGTATCCCAACCCGTATGGCGACCGGGTGACGGTGGTCGACGGCTTCAACTTAATTATGAAGCGGGGAGAAGTCGTTAGCTTGATCGGACACTCTGGATGCGGCAAGTCGACGGTGCTGACCATGGTCGCCGGGCTCAACGCGATCAGCGAAGGGAGCGTTGTCCTTGCAGGCAAAGAGATTTCGCAGGCCGGTCCAGACCGCGCTGTGGTGTTTCAATCTCCTTGTTTGTTGCCTTGGATGACGGCAATTCAAAACGTGCGACTCGGTGTGGATCGCGTATTCGCACATGGTACCCGGCAGCAACGGAAAGAAATCTGCGAGTACTATCTCGACGCGGTCGGGCTGGCTGACTCCATGCATAAATATCCGCGTGAGTTATCCGGCGGCATGCAACAGCGCGTGGGCATTGCAAGAGCCATCGCGCTGAAGCCTAAGATGCTGCTGTTGGACGAACCGTTTGGCCGACTCGATTCGTTGACGCGAATGGAGCTGCAGGATGTCATTTTAAGGATTCTGGATCGCGAAAAAATCACGACGATGTTGGTGACGCATGACGTCGACGAGGCGATTTACATGGCCGATCGGATCTGCATGATGACGACTGGACCGATGGCGCGCGTTGGACAAATCTTGGATTTGCCGTTTGAGCGGCCGCGACAACGTGCCGACGTGCTGGAAGATCCGCTGTACTACGATTTGCGCGGCTGTCTCGTTTCCTTCTTGGAAGAACAAGATCGGCGAAAGCATAGCCCTGCAGAAATCCAAGTTGCCAAATCGGCAGAAACCCCCTTTGACTCTGCGTCCAATCCAACCGTCGCATTGGTTCACGCCGAAACTTAACGAATCCATTCCACCAACTTTGCGGAAATGAACTCGATGCAAATCGATACCCTCAGCATGCTCCAGGCAGTTCGCGTTACTGCGATCGACGATGCCGACCCGCAAGGTTGGAACGTCGAAGCGACCGGCGATTGGTCTGTGCGTGGCGACAAGCAGGTTGCAGAAGAGTTCCAACACCAGCGAGGCGTGCGGCTTGATCAGGTCGAAGACACCGTGTATCTGGCCATTCCGATTGCGACGAATGAGTCGCTTCGCGGCGTGGTCGAAATGTTGTTCCACCTGCCTGAGGATGCGATCGGCGCTTGGGAAGTTTGGAAACGGGACGATCGAGACGAACTAACTTTGGACCAAGGGATCTATCGCCGTCTCGAATACATCGAGCGGATCACTCCCTATGTTCGTTTCCCACGTCGATCGGGCTTGCCAGGCGAAGTGTGGGACAAACGGTTGGCGGCCTGCGTCAACAATTTGGGAACCTCCCCAAATTTCATGCGTTCGGCCGGCGCGCGTTCAGCAGGGCTCGACTTCGGCTTAGGGTTGCCGCTGCTCAAGTCAGAGTTTGAGCTGGTGAGTGTTGTATTGATGCTGGGCTCTCACCAGCTGCCCCTTTTCTCGGCGGTCGAAGTTTGGCTGCCCGATCGTGAAGAGATGGGACTAGAGCGGTCGCAACGGATCGCACTGGCCACAGACGACCAGTCGCCTGACAAACTACGGCTGAGCGAAGGACTGGTTGGGTATGTCGCCGCCGCCAGATTTCCGAAGCTGGTATCAAACGCCGAGGACGCTTCGCAGGCCCGGCAAGTTGCTTTTCCCCAGTTTGTTGGGAATCGTCTATCGTCGGTTGTCTGTGTGACGCTGTAAAGGAAGAACGATGGCGAGCGTATTCGAGACAAAAAAGCCGATCCTTACCGAAGGCTTCGACCTGGTGCAGTTCCTGCTTGCAGAGCAGCAGGATCTGACGGCGGTCGAACGTTTTTCTCAGCGACATGCCGATGTGAGTGCTCCGTTGATGGCGCCGTTGTATCGCGAACTGCTGCCTGCTGCGGCGCCGAAAGTGGGAGAGCAGTACGCGTTTGAGGTGGACCTGGACGCTTGCTCAGGCTGCAAAGCGTGTGTTGTGGCTTGTCACAACCGGAACGGCTTGGAAGAAGCCGAGACTTGGCGCAGCGTCGGATTGCTGCAAGCCAAGGATGAGTGCGCTACGCTGCAGCATGTGACGACCGCGTGTCATCATTGCGCCGATCCCGGCTGCTTGAAGGGGTGCCCGGTCAAAGCTTACGACAAGGATCCGGTGACCGGCATTGTGGTTCACTTGGACGATCAGTGCATCGGCTGCAAGTATTGCACGATGATGTGCCCTTATGATGTTCCGCAGTATAGCCCGGCCAAAGGAATCGTCCGTAAGTGCGACATGTGCCGCCAACGGTTGGATGTCGGCGAAGCGCCAGCCTGCGTTCAGGCTTGTCCGAATCAAGCGATTCGGATTACGTTGGTCAAACAGGCCGATGTTCGAGCCGCCGGTCTGCGAGGAGAATTTCTGGATGGAGCCGCGCATCCTGCCACGACCAATCCGACCACGCAATTTATTGGCGCCGCGCGTCAGTTGAAGTTGGCCTCCGGCGACCAGTTCTCGCTGCGACTCAATCATGGTCACTTGCCGCTGGTTGCACTGCTGGTCTTCACCCAGCTTTCGGTCGGCGCGGCGATCGCTGGTTGCTTGCTGCCGGCGCAGCGACTGACCTTGTTGCTGATTTCGACGCTGTTCTGCTCAATTGGGTTGGCCGCTTCGGGACTTCATCTCGGGCGTCCCTTCTATGGTTATCGGGTTTTTCTAGGGCTGAAAACTTCGTGGCTCAGCCGCGAAGCGGTCATATTTGGCAAATATTTTCCGCTGATTCTGTTGGCGACGGCCTCGGTTTGGTTTCAGCAATATTTGCAGTACGGAATCATTGCCGCATGGCTGGCAGTCGCCGTTGGTTTGGTAGGGGTCTTTTGCAGCGTCATGATTTATGTCGCTACGCGTCGTCCTGTTTGGGGAATGATTTGGACCGGCGGTCGTTTTTTTGGCACGGTCGTAATCTTAGGGCTTGCGGCGGCGCTGATCGGAGCAAGCAGTCAGCGGGCGATCCTATTTCCCTTAGCGATGTTGTTGATCACGATGACCGTGGTTCGTGCACTCTTTGAGCGGCAGTTTATCGAGCGAGGAGATCGGGATTTTTCCAACCCCTTTACGCGAACGGTTGCGCTGCAAATGGAAAAGCTGCCGTATCCGCTGCAGGCTCGCAACTGTTTGTGGGCGCTGGGGGGGATCTTGTTGCCGATCCTGGGCGTAGTGGTCCGTGAGCCGTTGGCGGCGATGCAGATCACCGTGGTCGGTTTGGGCTTGTTGACCATCGCAGAATTGTTTGACCGTTACCTATATTTCGCTTCTGAAGCGACCCCTAGCATGCCGGGCGTTGCTCGTGCGGGAGAGCATGGATGAGTACGACCAACGGTGATTCAGCGAAAGCGAAAGCAGCAAAAATCAATTTGTCACCGCTGAAGCGGATGGGGGATATCCTCCTTGCGCGTGACGGTCATTTGACGCGGCAACTGCTGTTAGAACCGGCTAAGTTCGGGCTCGGTAAGACGCGCAAATCAGAATCGCCGGATGCGACCACCACGTCGGTCTGCGGCTTTTGTTCGACCGGTTGTGGGCTGGAGATTCATTTAAAGCAGGGGCGCGCGGTCAATCTGACTCCTTCGACCGATTGGCCGGTGAACCTGGGGATGGCATGTCCCAAGGGGTGGGAAGCGCTCCACGTATTGCAGTCGTCGGATCGGGCGACGAGGCCGCTGCGGCGCAACGCTGCGGGCGCCATGGCGCCGACCAGTTGGGACAACGCGCTGAAATATTTTTGCGAGCAACTAAAACAGGTGCAGTCGCGGCACGGCAACGAGGCGGTCGCTTTTTTGAGCACCGGTCAGATCGCGACCGAGGAGATGGCGTTTCTCGGTTCGTTGGCCAAGTTTGGAATGGGAATGCGGCATGGCGACGGCAATACGCGGCAGTGTATGGCGACCGCCGCGACCGCTTATAAAGAATCGTTTGGGTTTGATGCGCCGCCGTTCGCTTACTCTGATTTTGAAGAGTCCGATACGCTTGTTTTTGTTGGCTCGAATCTCTGCATTGCTCATCCAATTCTGTGGGAGCGTGTGCTTCGGAACCGTCACCAGCCAGAGATTATTGTCATCGATCCACGGCTGACCGAGACGGCGCAAGCGGCGACTTCGCATCTTAAGATCCAGCCGAAGTCCGATTTGACGCTGCTGTACGGGGTCGCCAATTATCTGATTCAACATGATTGGATTGATCGCGATTTTATCGCCGCGCATACCAATGACTTTGCCGAATTTGCCCAACATGTTGAAGTTTACTCGTTGGAGCGGACTATCGAATGGACCGGCCTGGCCGAGCAAACGATCATCGATTTTGCTGAGAAGATCCATTGTGGTGAGCGAGTCTCGTTTTGGTGGACGATGGGGGTGAATCAAAGTCATGAAGGAGTCCGCACCGCCCAGGCAATCATTAACCTGGCCTTGCTGACCGGCAATATCGGTCGCCCTGGGACGGGCGCCAATTCGATCACAGGTCAGTGCAACGCGATGGGCTCGCGACTGTTCAGCAACACGACCAATTTGTTAGGGGGACATAGCTTCACCAACGCCGCGGATCGACAAAAAGTCGCCCAGATCCTCGAGATCCCCGTGGAGCGGATCCCGACTGAAAACAGCTGGGCTTACGATCAGATCATTGACGGGATTCGCGACGGTAAGATCAAAGGGCTGTGGGTGATCGCCACCAATCCGGCCCATTCATGGATTGATCAAAAGGATCTGCACGAGGTTTTTAAGCAGCTTGAGTTTCTGGTCGTGCAAGACATGTACTCGACGACCGAGACCGCCCAACTGGCCGACTTGGTGTTGCCGGCGGCCGCGTGGGGCGAGAAGGAAGGGACTTTTATCAACTCAGAGCGACGCTTGGGACTGCACAAAAAGGTCTCGCCGGCGCCGGGCGAAGCGCTGGCCGACTTTCAAATATTTCGCGCGGTCGCCGACTATTGGGGATGCGGTGAGATGTTCGCGCGGTGGTCCGAACCTGAGCGTGTCTTTGAGACCATGCAGCAGCTTTCGCAGGGGCAACCATGCGACATTACTGGGATTGCCGGCTATCAAGATCTGGACGATCGACGCGGCGTGCAGTGGCCATTTGCAGCCGGTGAAACCGATCGCTCTGCGCAGCGCCGGCTATTTGCCGATGGCCAGTTCTATCACCCTGACAACAAGGCGAAGTTTGTCTTTGGCGATGTGCGACGCCCCAAAGAGATGGCGGACGCCGACTATCCATTTACCTTACTGACTGGTCGTGGAACCGCCGCCCAGTGGCATACGCAAACACGCACCGCCAAAAGCGCCGTACTGCGGAAGCTGTATCCCAACATGCTGCAAGTCGATTTGCACCCGGCCGATGCGAAGGCGCTGGGGATCTCTCCGCACGAGTTGATCACCGTCGAGTCGCGGCGCGGCAGCATAGCGGCCCACGCGAATCTCACCGCCGCCGTGCAGCGGGGACAGCTCTTTATGCCGATGCACTGGGAGCAGGTCAATCAGCTGACCTTTGCCGAGTTTGACCCTTACTCTCGGCAACCCTCCTATAAAAATGCCGCCGTGCGATTACGCCGGCGGCAAGATGTTTGAAACTAGGCGGGAAGCTTCTTCCTAATTGGCATTTGGGCGTCGACCGCCTCCGCGACGTCGTCGACCTCCGCCGCTACCACCACCACCGCCGCCGCTGCGACGATCCACATGCTGGGGCGCCGTCTTGTGGCGTTCGATGTTCATTTCAACAATTGCTGTGACCGCGTCTAGCCATGATGGAATGTTGCGATGACGACGCATATCATGATCTTCATCATCCTCATCCTCGACTTCGTCGTAGACATCATCCAGCGATGGGTCGATGTCATCCTCGTCGTCTTCAGGGAAGTCGACATCGGTCAGCACGCGCTCGCGTTTGGCCGCGACTTCAGGAGTCTTACGGGCTTCGCCAGTCTTACGGTCATCGCCTTCGTCCGCTTTGCGAGAACGACGACGACGACGACGACGGCGAGGCGCTCCGCCGGATTCGGTCGAATCATCATCCGCGTCGGCAGACTTCTTGGCGGTCGGTTCTAGTTCGGCAGAGACTTCTGTCGCTTCGACCGAATCCGCTTCGTCGGCGCCTTCTTCGGCCGAGGTCGTTTCGGTACGCGGGTCACGACGCCGTCCGCGACGACGACGCCGACGGCGAGGCCGCGGCGCACCTGATTCGTCCGTTGCTTCTTCGGGCGAATCGTCCGCGTTATCTTCAGAATCTTCAGAAGAATCGTCCGAAGGTCGCGTTACTTTGGCAGGTCGCTCCGCTCTGGGAGCTCGCTCCCCGCGGGGAGAACGCTTACGAGAAACGACTTCGCGTGGTGCGTCATCATCATCTTCATGATCATCACGATCGTAGCTGGTCGCGACCGACTCTTCTTGCATGTCGTCGATCAGATCGTAATCGCCGTTTTCAAAGAAGATCTCGTCACCTGGCAGCAAGTTGCGCGGCGCGTCGGCGGCTGGCTCATTTTGCTTCTTCGTCGGAGAGTCAATCTGAATGAACAGACTAGCGGCTCGCTTCTCTGTCTCAGGCGAATCTGATCGCTCATCGAACATGGTCCGAGCGGTCGATTCGGCTCGACTTGGTTGGGGCTTCTCTTGCATCACCTTTTCAATGACGCTGGGCCCCGCTTCCGGTTGCTTTGCAACAGGCTCTGGCTGCTTAGTGACAGGTGCAGGCTGCTTTGCAACCGTCTCTGGAGTCGGCGGTTTTACCGCGGCAGGCGCCGGAGCCGGCTCACTTTTTCCAAACAAACGTTCGACCGGCAAACCAAGCGACTGAGCCAAACCAGCCCAATGACGTTTGGTCGGCGGGGCGACAATCGCCTCTTCGACCGCCGGTTCTTCCGTTGCTGGCGCATTTTCGGCGACTGGTTCGGGAGATTCGGCGATGGGAGCAGTTTCACCGGGCTTTTGATCGAATTCGACGCGCTCCACCGATTCCTGTTTTTCTGCGGCGGCCGGAGTTTCACTCGACGGCTGTTCGTTCAGCTTTTCGGTCGGCGCGGCGCCAAGAGTAGCGGCCAGCGAAGCCCAATGGCTTTTTTTGGGTTGATTCATAAACCTATTGGCAGCAGTAAGTTAGTTTCGTGTGCAGCTCGACGCATCGAACTTGGCGATTGCGGAGCAGGCCGAATCCCTACGGTGAGCTTCGGCTATTCACCCGGTCTACGTGCAACTTCGTCTAGTAAACGCGCAAGTATATCGGCGCCAGCAGCTTTTGGGAAGTCATGATACTCAGCAGGGTTACGTTCACCAAAGCCGCTACAGACGTGATGACCGGTAAAATTTTGACAGATAAATGGAGCGAGCCGCCGCAGTTCCAGGTTGCACCTGGGCCAGCGGCGGCTCGACTCCTCCCCTCGAAATGACTCTTTTTATTGGCGACGCAAGATGAAGTCGCCGTTGTTCGCTACGTTAAATAACGGGCGATAATAGCTGGTGCTGCCTGATGCGGACCCGCAGCGTGGGTACCAAACTAGGTTGACACCGACGTTCCAGGATTCTTCCTCATTTTGCGTGCGGCCATCTTGTTGGTCCGGCAGCAGAAAGGTGAAGCCTGTGTCCAAGGCCAAGCAATTGTTCAGCGGCAGATGAAAGTCAGCGCCGAGGATGCCCTGGCTGTCTCCGGTCCAGCCGCCGAGAATTCGCATTGATTTGCCGCAATTGTCCAAGCGGTGACGCCAAAAAAAGGTGTACATGTTGGTCGCGGCGATCGTTTCGTTCACCGTAATCGGGGCCGCGCCCGGGATGGTGGTCGTTTGGGCGCCGTTGCCTTGCGAATCGCTGGCCGAGAACTGAAAGCCAAGTTCGTTACATTTCGGGAAAACCCAGCTCAATTGGCCGCGAACCTGGCTGACTTCGATGTCATAGTACCACTGATCTCTGAGGTGATCGAAGACGATCCCTCCTTGCCAGCCCCAGTCGACGCGGCGAAACAAACCTACGGTGAAAAAAGTTTGATCGCGGGTCGCGTTCACAAAGCTGGTTTCGTAAAGATTGGCGTTCGAACCAGAGACGCCGATTTGCAGCCCAATCCCAGAATTCTTCAGAAATCCAATCGGCATTCCCCAGTTGAAGCCGTATTGCACTCCGAAGCTGCCATCCAGACCACGGTTGAGCCCGTTCTTGAACCCGCTTACTCCGGCATTGAGCGAGAAGTCGTCCCAGTTCAAGCGAAAGCAAAGCGGAAAGCACATCATCATGCAGCGGTTGCATTGGCCGCAGTCGCCGCAGCTTGAACCGCAATCGCCAGTACCGCAGTTGCCAGATCCGCAATTACCACTGCCACAGCTTGCACAGCCACCGTCACCATGCACATGACCATGCATGTCACCGGAACTCATCGAAGGGTCCATCATCATGGAGCCTTCGTTCAGCATTTGCGGAGCTTCGTCGATGAACTCGACTCCGGGCTCGACGATTTCGACCGTCGCTTGATCATCCAAGACGGAGTAATCAACCGGCTCGACCGTCGCGTTGGTTTCGATCTGGGTCGCGATCCGACTTGCTTTGGCGGCCCGTTGACGTGCTTGATAGATGCGATCTGAAGAGGGGGAAAACAGCCGAGTTATTGGATCTTGTTGTTGAGCGTAACTACTGGCGCCTAGCATGCAGAAGCCTATCAGGACTGCAGCTAGCGCCATGCGAATTGTTTGGGTCATCCTCGATTTCCTTCATTCCGGGGGGACGGAAGAAGCGGTGAAATCCTCCGCTTCCATCCTTTTCATCGTCACGACCGGAACGCGACCTGAAGGAAAAGTCGACATAATCGGAAAAGTTTTTGCAGATTACCACGGTGTTAAAGCGGGGTGTTTGGGGTGCTGTCGTTGAGTCTGGCGGTTCTTCTGAAAGTTCTGTTTTTTTGCATCGCATCGATTCGATGAAGTATTCCGGCGATCAATCTTCGCCGAGATCGTTAATAGGCCGCCTCCCGGGGGTCGAATCTGTGAAGGAAGAAAGAACTATGGTCAAAAACTTGGTTTGTGGAGCGATTGTCGCTTGCCTGCTAGCGATCAATGTCGCGTCAGCTCAAAACTGCGGTTGCTCAACTCCGGCTCCCTCCTCGTGCGGTTGCAATGCTTGCCAGTCAACCTGTTGCGACCCTTGTTGCAACCCGCTGGGCACCGCTTTAAAGAACATTGGCCGCGGTGTGAAGACCGGGTTGTGCCACGTCAAGGGAGGGCTTTCTCGGCTGTTTTGCCCAATTCGTTACGACGGGTGCTCAAGCTGTGACACCGGTTGCGGCAGCAGCTGTGGCAGCGGTTGCGGTGGTGGTTGCTCTTCGTGCGGCAGCGGCGTTCCGTCCGCGATGCACTATGGTTCGCCGGTGATTGAAGCTTCGCCGATGTGGAACGGTAAGGGGGTTCCGACTGCTCCGACCCCGCATGTGGATGAAGCGACTTCGGTGACTCCTGAGCCGGCTCGCTTTCAACCTCCAGGAAGCTGGAAATCGGCCCAAGCTGGCCATCCGGCGCCGGCCAAGTCGAAACTGTACTACAGCAAAGTCATCGCCGAGAAGGCGCCGGTCACGCGTGTGAGCCACACCGCGAACAACCCCGGCGCCTACTACGCTGCTCCGCAGCGCTAGTCAATCAACCTTGGCAATACGAACCGAACAGAAAACGCCTTGTTAAAGGGGCGTTTTTTTATGCGCCGAGCGCCTGATCCAAATCGTCGCGCAGATCTTCAAACGCTTCTAGCCCGATTGATAGACGAATCAGTTCGTCCCGAATTCCATGGGCCACGCGAGCTTCGCGATCATAGCTGGCATGTGACATCGAAGCTGGCTGTTCAATCAGCGACTCAACAGCGCCCAAGCTGACGGCCAGCTGAAACAGCCGGGTCGATTCGGCGACTTTTTTGGTTGCGGCAAAATCGCCGTTCACCTCAAAGCTTAGCATCGCTCCAAACCCGCCATCCATCTGACGAGCTGCAATCTCATGACCGGGGTGAGCTGGCAGTCCTGGGTACAGCACACGCGAGACGCGAGGATCGGCGTCGAGAAACTCAGCGATCTTCTGCGCGGTTCGGCATTGTTCGCGCACACGCAGTTCTAGGGTTTTCAGGCCGCGACTGACCAGAAAAGACTCAAACGGACCCAGCACGGCGCCGGTGGCATTTTGCACAAAGTAAAGTCGATCATAAAGCGACTTCTCTTTTACGACCAGCGCTCCCCCCAACACGTCGCTATGACCGCCAAAGTACTTGGTGGCCGAGTGCATCACGATGTCGGCGCCCAGTTCCAGCGGACGGGTCAACACCGGCGTTGCAAACGTGCTGTCGACTCCCAAGAGCAGGTGATGTCGTTTGGCGATCTCGGCACAGGCCGCGATGTCGGTGATCGACATTTGCGGATTGCCGGGGCTTTCGATCCACAGCATTTTGGTCTGCGGCGTGATCGCCGCTTCCAGGGCGCCCAAATCGCTGGACGGAGCCAGCGTGGTGGTGACGCCAGAGCGATTGCAGATCTTGTGCAGCAAACGATAGGCGCCGCCGTAGATGTCAGATCCGGCGACAACGTGGTCGCCCGACTCTAGCAGCATCATCGCGCCATGGATCGCAGCCATGCCAGAAGCGTAAGCCAGTGCGCCGGTTCCCCCTTCGAGCGCCGCGATGGTTGTTTCCAGGTTTTTGCGGGTAGGGTTACCGCTGCGCGAATAGTCAAACTCGCCCCATTCTCCGGCCCCCGGCTGCACGTAAGTGCTGGCGACATGGATCGGCGGTACAACGGCTCCTGTTTGCGGATCGCGATGATTCCCGACGTGGATCGCTTTAGTGCGGAACTGCATCTGCTTTCACTTTCTGCAAAAACAAGTAGTCGTAGGGTGGGTGGAGCAAGCCAAATCCAGGCAACCAATTTCAAAACGATACATCCGGCTTGCGCAAGCCACCAGCTCTCGCTGTGAAAAGCAGCTCACGGTGGGTTGCGCAAGCCAGTCCATGTCGATTGATATTCGCCCACTCAATCGCGGCTTACTGCACCCACCCTACTTTTTAGATCGAATCGAGGGCTTGCTTCAAATCGGCGATTAAATCTTCGGCGTCTTCGATGCCGCAGGCCATCCGAATCATGTTGTCATAAATGCCAAACTTGGCCCGTTCTTCCGGTGCAAGCTGATAATAGCTCATCACCAGCGGTTGTTCGATCAGCGACTCGACGCCGCCCAAACTCGGTCCGATTCGCGGGATTTTCACCGCATCGATCACATCGGCCGTTTTTCGCCAATCGGCGTCTTTGACCAAAAAGGTGATCAGACCGCCGTATCCCCGCATCGTTTTTTGTGCGACGTCAAAGTATTTGTGTGACGGCAAGCCGGGGTAATAGACCTTCTCGATTTTCGGATGGGCTTCCAAAAATTCGGCGATTGCCTGACCGTTGCGATTGTGCCGCTCCATCCGCAAGCTGAAGGTCTTCAAACCGCGAAGCAGCAGATAGATATTGTGGGGAGAATTGACCGCTCCCATGATCCCGCGCAGCTTGCGGACCGACTCTAGTTGGGCTTTGGAGCCGATGATCACGCCGGCCAATAGGTCATTGTGACCGGCCAGATACTTGGTCGCTGAGTGCAGCACATAGTCAACGCCATATTCGATCGGGCGAACGTTGTACGGCGTGGCCAGCGTGGCGTCGATCAATGTTTCGACCCCATGGCGTTTGCCGATCGCGGCGAACTTTTCGAGATCGACAACGCTCAAATGCGGGTTGGTGGGAGATTCGCTGATCAACATTTTGGTTTTTTTGTTGATCGCGTTTTCCATCGCATCGTAGTCGCACGCTTTGACCTGACGTGTGACGACGCCAAACCGAGCGAGATGCTTGGAGCAAAACTCGCGGCTGCGATGATAACACTCGTCGAAAAAGATCACTTCGTCGCCGGCGTTCAGCTTGGCCATCAACAGACCGACGATCGCCGCCATGCCGCTGGAGTACAAGATGGCCTCTTCGCCCCCTTCGAGGGCGGCTAGTTTTTTCTCAGCGACTTTTTCGCCGGGATTGCCGTAGCGGCCATACTCTTCACGCTCTTGGCCTTCTTCGATAAAGCGAATTACCGACGCTGTATCTGGAAAGGTATAGGTCGAAGCGCAGAAAATTGGATCGGTGATCGCATTTTCGGGCTTTTGACGCGCTTCACCGGCTTGGACCGCAGAGGTCGAAAAACCAAGGTCCGAAACGTCCAGCGGGATGCGATTGGGGTCATTCATATTGGGCGGCTTAAAATAGGTCCGCACAGTCGCGCTGAATGGGAATTACCCAGAGGGCGCAGAGAAGGCGGCTTTTGAAAAATACATCGGCCGCAGCAGAAACAACTGTTTCTTCAGCTCACCACACGAACTTTTCGCTGATGAGGGCACTTTAGCAGTAAAGCTGCAAGCGGCCACAAATCCCTAAGAATCCTTACTGTACTTGTCGGCTCGTCTGGGGGCAAGCGGGGGCGTCATGCAGGTTTTTCATAGACGATACCCTGGTCGAGGGTCTAAAATGAAGCCAAAGTTCTTTTTCCTTACCGATTGGGCGGCGCGTGATGAGCTATTCTCAACTCTTCCTATTCAGCCTGCTGTGGGCTTTGCCTGTGGCGCAGCTCTCGGCCGCAGAGCCCGAATCGATTGAAGAATTGGTGATCGCACTGGGCGCTGACGACTTTCAGACTCGCAAAAGAGGGGCCGAGAGCCTGCTGGCCCGCGGAATGGAAGCGCATGCGGCGTTAGTGGTTGCGGCGACATCGCCCGATCCGACCGTCAAAATGGAGGCGCTTAACTTGCTGGATGAGATCGTCGCCAAAGATCGGCGCGAGCGAATCCATGCATTTCGGACCGCCAGCGACGACGTGACGCTCCCTTGTTGGCCGGAGTTTTGCGAGATCGTGGGAGATGACCCGGTCGCGCGACGAATTTTTGCCCGCATGACTGAAAGTGAGTGGGAACTGTTGGAGTTGGCCAAACAGGCGCCGGACGAGATCGACTATGCGGTTTACCGACGAGCGCTGGAACTGCGGCTTCGCCTTTACAATTCTCAGGCTCCTCCCACCATGTCGAGCGTCGCGGCGCTGTTGCTGCTCACTAGCAGTCACACGTTTGAAGTGACGGCGCCTGCCTATGCCGAGCTGCAATATTCTCTCTCATCACGACCGATTACCCAAGCGCTGAACAACCCGGACGAAGCGGAAGTGGTCCGCAAGCTGTTCAACTGCTGGATTCGAAATTGCGTCGATAGCCCTCATTTGTCAATGCAAAATCGCTTTTCGGTGTTGTTGCTTGCGATTCGCGAAGATCTCAACGCCGGCGTCTTGCTAGCCCGCTCGATGGTCGAGGATCCAGGTCCGACATCGCAATCCATCCCAAATAATCTACATCTGGCCTATTCGGTGCTCGCGATCGCAAAATTGGGGTCGCCGGAGGATATTCCGTTTCTCGAACAGATGTTTGACAATGATAGTGACATTGTTCCGGTCAATCAGCGAGAGCCTTTTGAAAGCCAGGTTCGCGATATTGCTCTAGCGGCTGCGGTCCACTTGAGCGGCCGCAATCCGCGAGAATTTGGCTTTGATCGGATCACCGCCGACGCAAATTATCTCTACAGCTACCGCACCGTCGGTTTCACCACCGACGTCGAACGATCGGCCGCGTTCGAGAGATGGCGCAAGTTCTCCCCTAAATAGGGAGGGGCCTCCATCGTAGGACGACTCTATAGTGGGCGCAGTTCTGCATTTCGCTGCGAAATTCGGACCTATCGTCAATTATGTCCCCCCCATCGACCGAACTTGCCCTGTTTCCAAAGTCAGCTTGACCCATCTAACCGCTACTGCCATGATTCGGCATCGCTCGGCAGCACAATCGGCACAAAATGGCCGATAACGTGAGGAACAGGAAGTACGAGCGCCGTCGGAGATGGATCGGATGACGAAAGATTGGCTGTATTTCTCGGTAACAGCGCTGGTCGTTACGACGCTGGGCTGTCGCTCTCCGTATGCCCAAGATCGTTTGGCTGCCGCCGGTGGTCTCACTGGCGCAGTAGCCGGTGCTGCGATCGGTAGCGCGACAGGTAACGCCGGCGCAGGCGCGTTGATCGGCGCTGGCGTTGGCGCCGTTGCTGGTTCGGCCGTCGGATCCAGCATCGACGAAACCGACGCCCGAAATCAGGCGATCTTCCAAGAGCGACTTGGACGACAAATCGCCGGCGCGACCACCTTTCAAGACGTCGCCGCGATGAGCCAGGCCGGACTAGGGGACCAGGTCATCATGTCCCACATCAGTCGGCACGGCATGGCGACGCCGCCGACTCCTCAAGATTTGATCCAGCTTAAAGGCGCTGGAGTCAGCGAGCCGGTATTGGCCGCGATGCAAAATGCGCCGCCTGCGGTGGCGCCGGTGCAGTATGTCGAGACTCGGCCGGTGATTGTCCGAGAACGCTATTACGATCCGTGGTGCGGCCCGCCGCGCTATTACCGTCATCCACATCACCATTATCACCACCCGCCGCACGCATCGTGGTCGATTGGGGTTTATCACTAAGTCAGAAGACAGAAAGTCAGAAGACAGATTTGAGCAACCAAGCCCTGGCGTTTAGGATGGAAGCAGCTTCCCGCCTACCCAGCCCACCCAATTGGTTCTGACGTCATGCTCCGACTTTTTCTGCTTTTGCTTACGGTCGCCGTCCCAGCAACGCTGGTCGCTCCCAGTTTTGCCGCTGAAACAGCCGCCGGGATTTCGGTCCCTTCTGGCTTCCGCGCCACGCTGTTTGCCGATGACGACCTGGCGCACGACATCTACTCGATGACGCTTGACGCACAGGGTCGCGTTGTCGTCGCCGGCGCTGGCTACATCAAAACTTTGCATGACGACGACGCCGACGGCAGCGCCGATCGCGCGACCGTGTTTGCCGATGTCCCCCGCAGCGGCGCGCACGGCATGGCGTTTCGCGGTTCAGATCTCTACTGTACCGGCGATTTGGGCTTGCTAAAGCTGAGCGACGCTGATGGGGATGGCAAAGCCGATGGCGACGCCGAGGTCTTGGAGCAGTCCCACCATCCCGAACACGGCACCAACGGCGTCGTCTTTGGCGCCGATGGTTGGATCTATGTGATCTGCGGCAACGACGCAAAAATCTTTGAGCGTCACGTCACTACCAGCCACTCGCCGGTCGAACATCCCAAAACCGGCGCGATCATTCGCATCCACCCTCAAACGCACCAATGCGAAGTAGTGGCGCATGGTTTTCGTAATCCGTACGACTTTGCCTTTGACGCCGCCGGCCACATGCTGACAGTTGACGCCGACGGCGAGCGAGATCAACACTTGCCGTGGTACGCTCCGAATCGCTTGTTTGACATCGGTGTCGGCCAGCATCACGGTTGGGTGCTGCATGGTTGGCAGCGCAGTTGGAATCGTCCGCCCACTTTCTTTGACAGTCGTGCCCGGCTGGTTGACATTGGCCGCGGATCCCCGACCGGAGTCGAAACCTATCGGCACACCGCGTTTCCCCCAAAGTATCGCGACGGCGTGTTCAGTTGTTGCTGGACGCTGGGCAAGGTTTATTTCTTTCCCTGCACTCCCGATGGCGGTGGCTTGCAAGCGAGCCAAGAAACCTTTCTAGAAACGACCGGCGCTGTCGGTCTTGCGCCGGTTGATATCGCTGTTGGCAAACAGGGGGAAATGTACTTGGCGATCGGCGGCCGCGGCACGCGCGGCGGGATCTTTAAGATTGAATATGTAGGAGACCAGCCGCAGCAGAGTCCCGCGATTCAACCGCTAGAACAAGTGCTAAACGCACCGCAGCCCCAGGCGGCTTGGTCGTACTCTCAATGGTCACCCTTTGCGTTGCAACTTGGCCGAGAGTCGTTTGTCACCGTGATGCTAGACCAACAGCGCCCGTCGGCAGAGCGAGTCCGCGCGATCGAAATTGTGACCGAACTTTTTGGCGGTTTGCAAAATGGACCAGAAGTCGAGCAGTTGCTGGGCTCCAAAGATGACGCGGTTGTTGCCCGTGCGATCTGGAGTTTGGCTTGCCGCCGCGACAACGTTTGCCCACCGCAGTTTTATTCATTAACTCACCACGCGTCGCCGCTCGTACGTCGCGCAGCATGGGAAGCGATTGTCACCGCTGCTCGATACGACGATCAGGTCGAAAGCTGCAATTGGAGCTCACTGAGCGAAGAGGATCGCAACGTTCGCAGCGCTGCATTGGTTGCGCTCGAACGAATTTTGGCTAAGTCGCCTCAGGCCAAAGTTAACGTCGTTCAGTCGATCGCGGCGATTTGGGCGCAAACGGCGGCTCAGAACGGCAGCTCAGGCGACATCGTCGGCGTGATTCATCAAGCAGTTGATCGACTTGAAGATTCCGATTCGCTGCATGAGCAACAAGACGCGATTCGAGTGGTGCAAATCGCGCTGGGCGACATCACTGCCGAGCAAGTTGATCCCGATATTTATGCTGGCTACTCGCCGGGACGCCCGCGAACGGCGCCGTTGACGATGTGGGATCAATTGGCCAACAAGCTGGATCCGATCTTCCCGGTTGGCGAGCCGACGGTCGATACCGAGATCACCCGAACCTTGGCGATGATCGAGCAGCCAGCGCCCAACTTTGTTGAGCAGGTTGGTCAATTTTGGACGGACGAGACGACAGTCGAACAAGATGAGCACTATTTGATTTGCCTGTCGCGCATCCCGGGTGAGCGGTCGCCGGCAGTGATTGCCGCCGCAGCGGACGCATATCTGCAACTGCACGCCAAAATTGCTGACGAAGGATTAACGATCAGCCAAAACTGGTCGCTGCGGATGGGCGAAGCGTTTGCCGTCGAGCTGAAGCAGACGCCGCAACTGGCCGAAGCAATGCTGGCCAGTGAAGAATTTGGCCTGCTCGAGCACTCGCTGTTTGCTTCCTACTTTACGCCTGACCAGCAAGCGGTCGCGGTGACCAAGATTTTGGAAGAGAACGATGTCGACGCGATCGAAGATAGCTGGCCTGCCGAGATGATGCCGCTGCTTGATTCGTTGCCTGTGGCGGAGCGCCTCGATGTGCTGCGAGCGCGTTGGGACGACTTTAATATGCGGCATGCCGTGTTGGCGCGTTTGGGGGATGAGCTGCAAAGCGAAGATCGCCAGCGATTTGTGGATTCGCTAGTGTCGGCTACTCCTGACTCGGTGTTGCTTGCGGCCGAAATCTTACAAAAGATGCCAGCCGATGCTGTAGCGCCGGCCGATTTGTTGGTTGCGATGAAGGCGCTGCGCTCGGCCTGCATGCCGGGACAACCGGTTCAGCAAAGTCAGACGATCGCCAAGTTGCTAGAGTACTGGACCGGCGCTGCAATCGCGACTCCAGCCCAACCAGGCGTGACCACCGCCGAAACTTATCAGCCTTGGTTTGCGTGGTTCGCCGCCCAGCATCCGATGCTCAACCAAGAGCTGTACGCTTACGCCGCTGACGAAGCAAGTTGGAAAAGCCGCTTGACCGAGATTGCCTGGGAGGCCGGAGACCCAAAGCGGGGCGAAGCGATTTTCGCTGCTCGCGGCTGCAAACAGTGTCATGCGACCTCGGGTCGGATGGGGCCGGACTTGGACAATATCACCGGACGATTCCGGCAGTACGACCTGTTTATGGCGATTGTCGATCCCAACCGCGACGTTTCGCCGCTGTTCCATACGACGCAGTTGATGACCCGTTCTGGGAAAAGCTTTATCGGAAAGATCATCTACGAATCACCAGCCGGCACGCTGATTCAGACCGGGCCCGGGGTTACCGAGCGAATTTTGGAAGACGAAATTGTTCTGCGGCGCCCCAGCACCCAGTCGATGATGCCGGTCGGGCTGCTGAACGGGGTCGACGATCAGGGGTTGGCCGATTTGTACTCCTACCTACAATCATTGCGTGACAAAAAATGATTTCTCAGGAGTAGCGCATGACCGAGCCGGTCCAGTCCAGTCCAGCGAATGAGACCTTGCCCAGCCAGGTTCGGCCGCCGCGTATCTTGCCGCCGCTGCGAATCTGGTTTATTTCGGGCTTGGCATTTCTGCTAGCCCTGTTTGGTCAATCGGCCAAAGAGCTAGGGGACGGCCCGTTGGCTTCGCTGCGTCAGATTGTACCGATGATGTTTGACGGCGCCGCCGGCAACATCATGACGCTGATCGGCCTGTTTTTTGCGATCTTTGTTCCGCTGATCTGGTTTGCCCTGTTCAGCGGCTGGAGTCGGGCGGTTCGTGTCGCGCCGTTGGGTTGCGTCGCCATCGGAATCGCGATCTTTTTTCTCTTTTTCCGTATTGGGCATGTCGACGGCGAAATGAAGCCGAGGTTCACCTATCGCTTCGCCAAAACTGCCGATCGGCGATTGGGAGAGCTCAGCAGCCAAGCTGCAACAGACAACGAGAGTGCAAACTCGACCGAGCAGGACTTTCCCCAATTTCTTGGTCCAGATCGTAATTTGAAGCTGGCCGGTCCTAGCCTTGATAGCGACTGGAGCACCAACCCGCCGCAGCAGGTTTGGCGGCGTCCGATCGGCGCCGGTTGGTCTGGTTTTGTCGTCGCGGGAGATCTCGCCTACACGCTAGAACAGCGCGGCCCCAGCGAGTATGTCGCGTGTTACCGCGTCGCCGATGGCGAGCCTGTCTGGAATTTCAAACATGACGCACGTCATGATACCGTCTTGGGCTTCGTCGGTCCGCGATCAACGCCGCTGGTGCATGCCGGCAAGCTGTATGCGGTTGGTGCGACTGGATTGTTTATCTGTTTAGACGCGGTCAGCGGCGCCGTGTTGTGGCAACATGATCTGCTGGCCGAGTTTGACACGACACTGGCGCAGTTTGAAGCGATCGTCGCGTGGGGCAGGGCCAGCTCGCCGCTGCTGTACAAGGGACAAGATCGCACACTGGTCATCTTGCCGGCTGGCGGACCGACGGCTGAAAAGAGCGTGACGCTGGTCGCCTATGACGCCGAGTCGGGCGAGCGAGTTTGGACCGGCGGCGCGCAGCCGATGAGCTATGCGTCCCCCAATCTGTTTCAGCTAGGGGACGAAACGCAAATTGTCACCGTCAACGAAAGCACCGTCAGCGGCCACAATCCCGAAACCGGCCAGCAGCTTTGGATCACCGACTGGGCCGGTGACTCATCAGGCGCCGCAAGTTGTTCGCAGCCGGTCGATCTGGGCGAAGGACGAATTTTGCTCAGCAAAGGTTACGGTCAAGGAGCCCGGGTCATTGCGATCGAAAAACAGGCGGACGGCAAGTACCTGGTCAACGATCTCTGGAGCGATGGGCGGCTTTTAAAAACCAAGTTCACCAACGTCGCTGTCCAAGATGGTTTTATCTATGGGCTGAACGAGGGGATCCTGGAATGCGTCACCACCGCCGGCGAACGAACCTGGCGCCAGCGTGGCTTCGGCCATGGGCAACTGCTGATGGTCGGCGATCAACTGTTAGTGATGACCGAGGTGGGAGAACTGGTGCTGGTCGCGGTCAATCCGGACAAGTACGTCGAAGAGGGACGCATTCAGGCTCTGCAAAGCGAGATCTCGCCCAACTGGAACAACCTGTGCATAACGGGAGACCTACTGCTAGTCCGCAACGCCGAGCAAGCCGCCTGTTATCGGCTGAGGACCAAAGAGAAAGATTGATACGATGCTCCCCAAAAATTTTAGCCCGAGGCGCGCCATTTGAGGTTGCGCTATTTGGTAGTTCGTAAAGAATGGGAACACGGATACCACGGAAAGAAAGACGGATGACACGGTAAGAAAAGAAGCGTTGAGATCGAAATGTACTTTCACAAGCCAAATTTTGAACCCGTTGAAAATGGATCGCTCAACGCTCAGGGATCTTAATTATCTTACCGTGTTTTCCGTGATTTATCCGTGCTCTCCGTGTTCCCATTCTTCTTGAATGGCCCAATAGCGCAACATCAAATGGCGCGCCTCGGGCTACTATTTTAATGCTAGGCGTCTGAGAAATCGTCTCTTCTAAAACTCCTGCGCCAGCAACCATTCTTCGATCATGATGTGCTGGATCATCGGCGCTCGCAGCAGCGAGGCGCGTTCGGGCAACAGCGATTTTAGCCAAGGTCGGTTGACGAAGGTCGACAATGTACGCGAGCCGAGACTGCCGCGTGTTTGCAACTGCACGTTGTCGGCCAGACGTTGGTAGGTGGCCGGAATAATGTTGGGACCGGGACCAATGTGGACGATCGTCTCGACGCCGCTACGGAGCGTTTCATAGACGACCGACCACAGCTGTTGCGGCTGATCGACCCAGCGATAGATCGTGTCACGCAGATTGATCTCGTCATAACTGTTTTTGCCGGTCACCAGCGACAGGACCGGCGGCTGCGGAACCGTGAGCCCGCTCCCCATTTTGGCCATAAACAGTGCAGCTCGCGTGTTGATGCTCTTCCGCCAGACCAGCGGCGTGTGCATTGGCGGCCAGCGATGTTCGTTGATTTTAAAATAGATGCGAGCCGGAATGCGGGTCGCCAATTTTTCTCGAAACCGCTCCAGCGAGGTTCCTTCGCCGATTACCAGGATCGAGTTGGGCGATAGAATCGACGAAATCCCGATCAATTCATCCCCTTCTTGATTGGTTTCGATGCAGCACCGTTGCACCACCTTCATCGGCAATTCTTGCTTGCGACAAAACAAAACCGCTAACTGGCAACTGACGGCCAAACTGGCCGTATCGTCCGCCAGGGCTGTCGGAATGCCGACGGCGTCTTCAATCGATAGCGCGCCCGAGGCGCACAGAGCGGTAATTTCGCCCAGGCTATAACCAAAAAAACATTGGGATTTTGCCAGTTCGACGCCGTACATTTCGCGCAAGATATCCAGCTGCGCCATTTCGGCCGCAATGATCAGCGCCACCGCGTCAACATAGGCCAACAAGTCTGGCTCAATCCGCGCTTCGACACGTTTCACCAGATCAATCCGGCGGCCGACGTTCTGGCTGGCGATTTCGCCACACTCGATCAAGCGGCGGCGGACGAGCGGTCCATACTGCGCATGCGCCAGCAATTCAGGCGTCTTGCCGAGATTCTCAAAGTTGTAACCGCGAAATGCAAAACAGGTGCTGCTAAGGCGATTGAAGGGGGGTGGGGAGTTCGGCATGCGGCCAATGCTGGTTGTCGAGGGAGCGGCGGCGTATCAGAATGAGATGGCTGCCGCGTCCTCGATGGACTCGGGCGGGAAACGCCATTCTCCATAGCAAGCATAATATACCGTCGACTTTGTGGTTGGCGCCCCTGACGTTCTCGATTTTGTCCCCCCAGCCTTATGCCAGATCTGACCGGAAAAATCGCCGTCGTAACCGGCTCGTCCAGCGGAATAGGCCGGGCTATTGCGCTGCGCTTAGCAGCGAGCGGCGCAAAAGTTGTCGTTCACGCCGGCCGAAATCGGGACGGTGCTGTCGCCGTTTGTGACGAAATTCGCCGAACGGGGGGAGAAGCACAGTCGCTGGTGTGTGATTTTCAAGCTCGGCCGGCTCGGCTGCAGTTTGTCATCGATGCGTGGGAAAAATGGGGCGGTGTTGACTATTGGGTCAACAATGCCGGCGCCGATGTGTTGACTGGCGCCAATCGCGAGCTGACTTTTTCAGAAAAATTACAGCTCCTTTGGCAGGTCGATGTCGAAGCGACGATTGATTTATCGCGCGCAGTCGGCCAGCGGTTGCAAGCCGCGCCGCGCGACGGCGCCGCGATCGTCAACATTGGCTGGGATCAGTCCGAGCGCGGCATGGAAGGGGAGAGCGGCGAGATGTTTGCAACAACCAAGTCGGCGATCACCGCGTTCAGTCGCAGTTTAGCTCGCACGCTGGCTCCTCAGGTTCGGGTCAACGTGGTGGCGCCTGGCTGGATTAAAACCTCCTGGGGCGAAACGGCCAGCGACGTTTGGAACCATCGCGCCATCCAAGAGTCGCTGTTGCAGCGCTGGGGGACGCCGCAGGATATCGCCGCCGCAGTCGAGTTTCTCCTTTCGCCGGATAGCTCGTTCATCACCGGACACGTATTGCCGGTCAACGGCGGGCTCAATCATTCGCATCTCCCCGAGCGGGTCGAATGACATCAACGCCGCAAATTCATTTTGTGACAGGGCGCCTAGCCGAACCGGCGCTGCGCTCCATCTTGGCCGATCTCGCGCCGCGGATCGGTTTTGCGTACACCATTCAGACGATGAATATCACCGTCGCCGCGCTGATGACCGCAGATTGGGTCGCCGCACGGATTGATGTGCCGGTCGGAACGACCATGGTGATGGTGACCGGCTATTGTTTGGGTGATTTGGCGGTAATCGCAGCCCAGACCGGTGTGCCGGTCGAGCGCGGACCGAAAGATTTGCGGCTGCTGCCGGCCTACTTTGGTGAGACCAACCGCGGCGACGACTACGGCGCCTATGACATCCAGATCGTCGCCGAGATCAACCACGCCGCCAGCTTCTCGCTTGATGATCTGCGGGCCGAAGGGATGCGGCTCGCCCGTGACGGGGCCGATTTGATCGACGTTGGTTGCGATCCCGGCGCCACATGGACCGGCGTCGCCGATGCGGTGAAAGTACTGCGCGACGCAGGTCTCCAGGTTTCGATTGACAGTTTGAACCCGGCCGAGATCGCCGCCGCGGTCCAAGCCGGCGCCCAGCTTGTCTTGTCAGTCAACTCCAGCAACGTTGCGCATGCCGCGGATTGGGGCTGCGAAGTGGTGGTGATCCCCGACGATCCAAAAACGCTGGCCGGGTTGGATGCAACCATCGCCCAGCTACTGCAATTAGGGGTCCCGTTTCGGATTGATCCGATCCTAGAACCGATCTCGTTTGGCTTTGCCGAAAGCTTGGCCCGCTATGTCGAAGTCCGTCGCCGTTATCCAGACGCTGAGTTGTTTATGGGGATCGGCAATTTGACCGAGCTGACCGATGTGGACTCGGCCGGGGTCAACACGCTGCTGCTGGGGATTTGTCAGGAACTAGGGATCCGTGGGGTGTTGACTACGCAGGTCATCAACTGGGCTCGGAGCAGTGTCAAAGAGTGCGATCTGGCGCGTCGTTTGATGCACTACGCGGTAACCAATCAGGTGTTGCCCAAACGGATCGAGCCGCAGTTGATCACGCTGCGAGACGATCGCGTCGTCTATGAAACGGCCGAAGACCTACAGCGTCTCGCCGCGACCATCAAAGACAATAACTACCGCGTCTTCGCCGATGGAGACGCGTTGCACTTGATCAGTCGTCAACTGCATCTCCAAGCGGCAGATCCGTTTGAGCTGTTCCAGCAGCTCATGGAAACGTCGCCGACTAATGTCGACGCATCCCACGCGTTCTATCTCGGCTTCGAGCTTTGCAAAGCGTTAACGGCCAATCAATTGCACAAACAATACCGCCAGGATGAATCGCTTGACTGGGGTTATTTGACCCAGGCCGAAAAACTGCATCGCTTGCAGCGCAGCAAGCACGCATCGCGAAAGGAGCAGTCATGAACGAGCCTGCCCCAGTGATCCTGCCGCTTCCCCATTTTGATATCGCCGCTGCGTGGGAAAAACTCCGCTCTGCGCCGCGCTGTTTGTTTCTCGACAGTGCGCTGCAACATGTGCGACTAGGACGGTACAGCTTTCTAACCGCCGATCCTTGGCATTGGATCACTGGCGAACGCGACGAGAAGCAGTGCTTGGACGAAATCGGCAAGCTGCTCTCCCAATTTGAAGTCCCTACGATCCCTGGCTTGCCTCCGTTTCAAGGTGGCGCCGCCGGCCTGTTTGGCTATGAATTTGGCGCCGCGTTAGAAGGAGTCGCGCCCGCCGCGCACGATGAATTCTCGTTGCCCCAATTAGCGATCGGCTTTTACGATGTGGTCATCAGCGTCGACCACGCCAGCGGTGACGCGTGGTTGATCTCGCAAGGTTTTCCAGAGACGGATCGTAAAAAGCGGCAAGCTCGCGCCCAGCAGCGGGCCGATTTGTTCCTGGGATGGCTTGAAGCGGGTGCGACGGTCCATGCATCCACTAACCAACAGCCGCCGCTATCCGAATCCCAACTAGCGCCGCAGTTTGCTACACCGCATCCAGGCGTAACCAGCAGCTTTTCGCAGGCCGCTTACTTGGCCGCAGTCGAGCGTTCTGTCGAGTACATTCGGGCAGGCGACATCTTTCAAGTGAATCTGGCGCAGCGGTTGTTGCAGCGCGCAACTACCGACCCGGCGACTCTCTATCGCAGCTTGCGAACCTGCAATTCGGCGCCGTTCGCCTCCTACTTTGACATGGACGGAGTGACGCTGCTTAGCGCCTCGCCAGAGCGGTTTGTCCAGGTTCGCAATCGCCACGTCGAAACGAGACCGATCAAAGGAACGCGTCTGCGTAGCGGGCGGCCAGAGTGGGATATGTACTCAGGCGGCGATTTGCTGGCCAGCGAAAAAGATCGTGCCGAAAACATGATGATCGTCGATCTGATGCGCAACGATCTGTCACGCGTTTGCCAAGACGAGAGCGTTGCGGTCACTGAGTTGTGCGTACTAGAGCAATATGCGACGGTGCAACATTTGGTCTCGACGATCGTCGGCAAGTTGCATGACGCAGCGCGACCGACGGATCTGTTGACGGCGGCCTTTCCCGGGGGATCGATTACCGGTGCGCCCAAGATTCGCGCGATGCAAATCATCGCTCAGCTCGAACCAACCGTACGCGGCGCCTATTGCGGTTCGTTAGGCTATCTTGGACTAGATGGCGCGATCGATTTGAATATTTTGATCCGCACGGTCACCGCCGCCCGCGGATGGTGGCAATTTTCGGTGGGCGGAGGACTAGTCGTGCAAAGCGATCCTCAGCGAGAATACGAAGAAACCTGGCACAAAGCAGCCGGCATCTTGCGCGCAATTGCGGCGATTTCATGATTTTGGTCATCGACAACTACGATAGCTTTGTCAACAACCTGGCCCGGTATTTTCGCCTGTGGGGTCAAGAGACTCTCGTGGTCCGCAATGACGCGATCAACCTAATACAGATTCATGAGCTGAAGCCGAGCGCTATTGTCTTGTCGCCGGGCCCTTGCACACCGGACGAAGCTGGGATCTCGGTCGATGTGGTGCGCGCGTTCCTAGACGTGACGCCGATCCTGGGCGTTTGTCTGGGACATCAAGCGATCGCCGTCGCCCTCGGCGGCCAAGTGGTTCGCTCGCAGGAGCCGATGCATGGTCGCTCGTCGATCATTCGACACGATCAAGACCCGCTCTTCGCCGGCTTGCCAGACTCAATCCGCGTCGGCCGTTATCATTCACTCGTGGTCGAACCCAAGTCGCTTCCGGCGTCACTGCGCACTATCGCGACGGTCGAGGATCGCTCCATCATGGCGATTCGCCATCTGACGCGACCGGTCTACGGCGTCCAGTTTCATCCCGAGTCGATATTGACCGAACAAGGGTTTGCGATCATCGGAAACTTTTTGCGAAGCGCCAGCATCTCTGTCCAACGGAACAGCGACGCGACGGTCGATCAAACTGTCAACACGTCGACGCCGAGCCTCTCTCCGACCCATGTTCCTTTTTACTTCTAAGGGCGATCGATGGAACGTTTGGTGCTCGAAGGCCTAGTCACCACCATCTGTGAAGATGGCGAAGTAAATGTTGCGCCGATGGGACCGCTGGTCGATCGACAGTTTCAAAGCGTCGTGCTGCGGCCGTTTCAAACTTCACGGACCTTCGCCAACCTGCGACGCGGGTCGCCGGTGGTCATGCATGTGACCGACGATGTCGAGCTATTGGCCGCCGCCGCCATCGGCGCCGCAACCGACGCTTTTGTAGGCCCGACCACGCGCTGCGAGCAAACCGGCGGCGTCATCTTACAAAACGCGTGTCGCTGGTACGCGCTGCAAGTCAACCAGATCGACGCGACGACCGACCGGTCGACGATCCAGTGTGATGTGGTCGCCGCCGGCCGCAACCGCGACTTTTTTGGGTTGAACCGGGCGCTGCATGCCGTTGTCGAAGCAGCCATTTTGGCGACGCGCGTCGATTTTCTCCCGATTCCCGAGATCGAAGCCGATTTGCAGCGTCTGGCGCCGCTGGTCCAAAAAACCGGGGGCGCCGCCGAACAGCGGGCGTTTCAGCAGATTTGCGACTTTGTAACCGACGCGAAATCACGCACCCTCGCCTAACCGGTTTTTCCGGACGCCCCAGAAGCGTTACACTACAAACATTCCCACCTCCTATCGTTCCCACTCCGATCGACCGTTGCTCGAAATCCGCACTCCAAGTCGACTTCACTTCGGACTTTTGTCGTTCGGCAATCGGTCGGTCGTTGCGTACGGCGGCTGCGGTGTCATGATCCAGCAACCGACGCTGCACTTGACGGTCGACAATGCCGAGCAGTTTTCGGCCCACGGCGCCGCAGCCGGGCGGATCCGCGAATTCGCCGAGCGCTGGAGTCGTCACACAGGGCACAAGTTGCCGGATGTCACGATCCGCGCCACGCATACGCCGCGGCAACATGTGGGGCTAGGGCTTGGCACGCAGTTGGGATTGGCCGTCGCGACGCTGCTGAACTGCGTCAGTCAAAGCGGAGAAGCAACCATCGAAACGCTCGCTGCTTCAGTCGGTCGCGGCGCTCGTTCGGCGGTCGGCTGTTATGGATTCCGCCAAGGTGGGTTTATCGCCGAACGCGGCGTCGAAATCGCCGGACAACTTTCACCGCTAGAGACTCGGATTGAGTTCCCGGCAGACTGGGCCTTTCTCCTGGTATTTCAGGCCAAAAAAAGCGGTATCTCGGGAAATGCCGAGATCTCAGCGTTTCGCCAATTACCGCCGGTGCCGGTCGATGTGACCGAGCAGCTGAAACGCATCTTGTACGAAGAGATGACCCCAGCCCTGCACGCGGCCGACTATGACCATTTCTCGGATAGTCTGTTCCGCTACGGCGAACTTGCCGGCAACTGTTTTGTGAAAGTGCAGGGGGGCGCCTACCTCAATCAACTGAGTCAACGCACCGTCGACGCACTGCAACAGTTTGGGGTGCGCGGCGTCGGGCAAAGCTCGTGGGGTCCAACCATCTTTGGACTCTGCACCGATCGCCAACAAGCCGAAGCGGCCCGCGATTATCTCCGCGAAGCGCTAGCCGGTGAAGAGCTAGAAATGGAGATCACCTCCGCCGACAATCGCGGCGCCCGACTTAACCTCCAAGCGGAAGGGCGCGAGCCCTCCGGTTCTTCGAGCCGCCTCTCATAGACCGGAGGGCTCGCGCCCTTCCGCTACCATTGGAATAACTACGAGCGTGACTTGTGTTGGAATTTAATTATGCACAGCGACCCGTTAGCTTACTTTATCACTTGGACTTGCTATGGCACTTGGTTACCCGGTGATGAACGTGGTTGGTCGAAGTGGCGCAAAGGTGATAAGCTTCCGCAACCTTTGCTCGCCGATTGGTGTCGCGAACAGATGAAAGAGAAACTCGTTCGACTCGATCCAATTCAGCGCAAAGTTGTTGAGAGCACCATCGCACTTCACTCCCAAGTCCGCAGTTGGTATTTGCATGCAGTTAATTGTCGTTCGAATCACTGCCATGTTGTGGTCACAGCGAACAATCACCATGGTGAAGTGGTTCGCGATCAATTCAAAGCGTGGTCCACTCGGAAGCTGAAGGAACAGTTGAACGCAACACTCGATCGCGAAACAACAATGCGAAAACAGTGGTGGACAAGTAAAGGAAGTGTTCGTTTGATATTGGATGAAGAGTCCTTGCACGCGGCGATTGCATATACGCTGGAAGCGCAAGATGCCGGCGGATCAAAGCTCGAAAGAATGTAAGCGGAAGGGCGCGAGCCCTCCGGTTCTTCGAGCCGCCTCTCATAGACCGGAGGGCTTGCGCCCTTCCGCTAGTATTCTCTCTTCCGGACGAAGAAACTTCGTCTGGTTCGCGGAACCGAGACGTCGCCGTATACCAAGGAGACGAACCTCTTGGTGATCGGCGATGTCCTGCTGACGCGCGCGGCAAAACGCCGTAAAATCAGCATCTCGAACTCGCTATCCATTTCTCGGCTAACTGCAAGGTAAATCCCCCATGCCCAATTTGGGAGTCAACATTGACCATGTCGCCACCGTGCGACAGGCCCGTCAGACGAATGAGCCTGATCCGGTTTGGGCCGCTGCTTTGGCCGAAATGGGGGGCGCCGATTGCATTACGCTTCATCTACGCGAGGATCGACGGCATATCCAGGATCGCGATCTGCGGATCATTCGTGAAACGGCCAAGGTCAAAGTCAATCTGGAGTTGGCGACCGCCGAAGATGTGCTGAAATTGGCTTGCGAGCTGAAACCTGATCAAGCGACCCTGGTGCCTGAGCGGCGTGAAGAAGTGACGACCGAAGGGGGGCTCGATCTGCTACGGCAGCCTGAAAAAGTGCAAGCGGCCATCCATCGCCTGCAAGACGCTGGTATCGCGGTCAGTCTGTTTCTCGATCCTGAGCCGGCCCAGTTGGTGATGGCCCGCAAGCTGGGCGCGACCGCCGTCGAACTGCACACCGGGCAATATGCGCTGACCCGCGGAGCCGAACAACAGGCCGAGATCGAAAAACTGACCCACGCCAGTCAACAAATTTGCGATCTGGGCATGGACCTGTACGCCGGACATGGGCTGACTTATAGCAACGTTCTGCCGATCGCGGCGATCCCAAAAATGAGCGAGCTCAACATCGGCCACAGCATTATCGCACGCGCGCTGATGGTCGGCATGCAGCAAGCGGTTCGCGATATGAAAGCACTGATCGCGGGGTAGTTGGGGTAGGGTGGGTGGAGCAAGCGGTTTGGATTTGGCAATTTTTTCACGAGCTGATTCGCTTGTGCAACCCACCGTCGAATCGCCAAGTGCCGGTGGGTTACGCCAGCGAGTGAGAGCGAATCGGTGTGGCCAAAGGCTTTTCGCGCTTGCTCCACCCACCGTACGACGATTTGAAGCACGCCCCCCGGTTGTCGAACAGGGCGGCTTGCACCATATTTGTAGCACTAATTTTTCTCGTTTCTGTTGGTATCGGTGAAGATTCATGTCGCGAAAAGGTTCTGAATTTGCTGGCGTTTGGGTCGCAATTGTCACTCCGTTCAAGGACGGCAAAGTCGATTACTCATGCTTGAAGCAGCAAGTCGATTTTCAAATCGCGGCAGGCGTCACCGGGCTTTGTCCGGTCGGCACCACCGGCGAATCGCCGACGCTCTCGCATGAAGAGCACGAACGCGTCATCAGTTCGGTCATTGAAACCGCCGCTGGTCGCGTCAAAGTGATGCCCGGCACCGGATCCAACAGCACGGCCGAAGCGCTGCGGCTGACCAAGTGGGCCGCCAAAGAAGGCGCCGATGCAGCGCTGATGGTTGCTCCGTACTACAACAAGCCGACGCAGCGCGGTTTTTACGAGCATTTCAAAGCGGTCGCCGAAGCTGTCGACGTGCCGATCTGCGTTTACAACATTCCCGGCCGCGCCGCAAAGAATATTGAGCCCGATACGATCGCCAAGCTGGGCGAGCTCGAAAACATCAAGCTGGTCAAAGATGCGACCGGTTCGCTCGACCAGACTTCGCAAGTGCTAGAGCGGACCAACCTGACCGTGCTAAGCGGCGACGATAGCCTGACGATCCCCATGATGTCCGTCGGCGGTGAAGGGGTGATCTCGGTCGTCGGCAACATCGTGCCGCAAGACATGATCGCCATGGTCGCCGCCATGTCCGCAGGCAAGCTGGCCGAAGCGAAAGCGCTTCACTTCAAGCTGTTTGGTCTCTGCCGCGAAATGCTCGGCCTGGCGACCAACCCAATCCCGATCAAAGCCGCGATGCAGATGCTAGGACGCGACACCGGCGAACTTCGCCTGCCAATGACGCCGCTCGAACCAAGCGAAGAAGCGCAATTGCGAGCCACGTTGACCAAATACGGCTTGCTGTAATTGGCGACGTCACACGAGGCGCGAGCCGAGGGAATGTGCCTCGTGCCTCCATTTGAATGACGAATGACTAAATCCTAATGTCTAGTCAAAAGAAGAGGCCGCGGCGAACTTGTCTGTCCTTAGACATTCGTCCTTAGTCATTTCGACATTTTACTCGCATGCGGATACCCTCGCTGGTGCTGCGGACCAGTATCCGCGTTGGTTCGATAATCGCAACTTTAATCATGCCGTCGGTTCTTTATCTTTGCGAGTATGCGACGCTCAACGGGGGCGAGAACTCGTTGCTTTCGACGCTGCCGCATCTGCAATCGGCTGGCTGGCGCGTGTCGATCTTGGGACCAGCCGGCGGTGATTTGTCGGCGGCGGTCGCTGCGACCGGCGCGACCTATCAGGCCTGGGATGTGACCGATCAACAAGGTCGCAAACGCCCGCTTGAGCAACTTCGCAGCGAACTGACCGCGCAGGTCGATCGACTGCGACCGGATGTGGCGCACGCCAACAGTCTCTCGATGAGCCGCATCTTAGGACCGGTGGTGACAGAATCGCTGGTGGTGAAAGTCGGCCATCTGCGTGACATCCTCAAACTCAATCGCCGCGTGATCGATGACCTAAATCAGCTTCACGCGCGAATCGCCGTCTCCCAGGCGACGCGCGACTTTCATGTCGCCCAAGGTCTCGACCCAGAGTCGACCCATGTGATTTATAACGGCGTCGACAAGTCGCAGTTTTATCCGGCGCCGGCGACCGGCTGTTTGCAGCGCGAACTAGGACTGCCGGCAAAGACGCGTCTGCTGGCGATCATCGGCCAGCTAGGGATGCGCAAAGGAGTAGAGATCGCGCTGCAAGCCTTCGCCCAAGTGCACGCCGACCACCAGGATACGCACCTGTTGATCGTGGGAGAACGCTTTTCGCAAAAGCAAGAAGCGATTGCCTACGAGCAAGCGTTGCATCAGTTTGTGCGGCGGCAACAACTAACGGGCGCCGTCAGTTTTCTCGCATTTCGATCAGACGTCGCGGTGCTGCTGCGTGAGTTGACCCTGCTGGTGCATGCCGCGCGACAAGAGCCGCTGGGGCGCGTCTTGCTAGAAGCGGCGGCGACATCTTTACCGGTTGTAGCGACCGCGGTCGGAGGAACTTGCGAGATCTTTCCGTCTGACTCGGCCGCGTTGGTTCCGGTAGACGACGCCGCGGCGATGGCGGCGGCGATCAGCCGCGTACTAACGGACGACGCCTATCGCACGCAACTTCGCGGCAAATCGCAACTGCGCAGCGAAATCTTCGAAACTTCTCGGTCCACAGCACAGATCCTGCGCCGCTATGACGCCCTGTTGGCGCGGTTCTAACGGTTGCGCCTAGCGACTTGCAATCGGCGGCAGATTTTCTGAGAAAGGAGCTGCAAACTGAGCTAAAGTTCGATAGGCCCGCAGGGGGCAATCGCCTACTCGTCTTCCAGGCTGGACACAAGCCATGAACGTTTCTTGCCGCGAACTCGCCGATCGAATTCAGCATTTACAACCCAGTGCGGACATCAAAGATGTCGCCCGGCTCTGTTTGTTGCTCTCGAACTCGGTCAAAGACACCCAACAATTGGCCAGCGAAGAGCTGCTGACCACCGTTTGGAAAGAAGTGGGGCTAAAGCTGCAAGCCGCCACCGACCAACACGCCGCAATGACGGCCGAACTGGACGAACTTTCCTGCTCGGACCCGCGTAGCTTTACGCCCGATCAAGTCTGGGTCTTGATCCGCGCGATCAAAGTCCAAAGTCAGATCCTGCAGTTGTATGTCGGCCAACCGGCGCTAAGCGTGTAGCGTTCGCTCAGAGTCTCTCCGGATAGGCTATCAGTCCCCCAGCAACAAGATCGCGACGGACATGTAGATCACGATTCCCAAAAAGTCGATGATGCCGGCCACAAAGGGATTGCTCATCAACGCCGGATCCAGCTTGATGCTTTTGAAGAGCAGCGGCAACGAAGAGCCGACGGTTGTGCCTGCGACGACGACCGCTAAGACGGTGATCGGCACGACCAGCGCCGCCCAAGCCGAAGGCGCCTCGGTAAATGCGATTCCATAACCCAGGACGCTGAGGATGCTTCCCAAAATCAGCCCCATCAAAATCTCGCGCCGCACTACCATAAACCAATCGCGGGCCGTCAAATCTCCCTTGTTCAGCGCCATGATCACCAGTGTCGCCGATTGATTGCCGGTATTGCCGCCGGTCGAGATAACCAGCGGAATAAATGGGACAAGCCAAGCGAATTTTAGCAGCTCGCCCTCAAAGTGCGCCAGCGCCATCGAGGTGAACAGGGCGCCGATGAACAGAATAATCAGCCAAACTCCGCGCTTCCAACTGAGGATCATAATCGGCGTTTGCAGGTACGAGTCTTCCAGTGGTTCGACCGCCGCCGCGCGGTAAGCGTCTTCTTCCGCTTCTTCCACCACGACGTCCAAAATATCGTCGTGCGTAATGATCCCTACCAACTGCAACGTGTCATCCACCACCGGGATCGCCAACAAGTCATAGTCGGCCATCTTCCGCAAAACTTCTTCTTGATCCTCCGTCACTTGAGCATGAATCACCTCGGGCTCCATCAGCTCGGCCAGCTTGCGATCCGGTTTGCCCAAAGACGAAACCAGCTGCCGCGTCGAGACAACTCCATGCAGCCGATCGTTCTCGTCAACGACGTAGAGATAGTAGATGGTCTCCAGTTCCTCCGCTTGGCGCGTCAGCTCTTCCAGCGCCTGTCGGACGGTCAGGTCTTCGCTCAGCCGGCAAACCTCGGTCGTCATGATTGCGCCGGCGGTCCCTTCGGGATGCCCTGACAATCGCTGAAAATCGCGGCGTTCCTCCAGCGGCAACAGCCCCAGAATGATGTTTACCGTCTCGTCTTCGACCCCCGACAGCAAGTCGACGCGATCGTCCGCCGACATGCACGCGATCATCTCGGCTACTTCCGCCGGGTCGCGCGACTCGATGATTTCGACCTGAAACGGATGCTCAAAGTAGGCGAAAATCTCGCTCTGCAATTGCGTGTCGGCATGTCGCAGGACGTTCCAGACCTCGTCGGCGGTCAGGGCCTCCATAAACTCGGCCGTCCGCGCAGGGTGCAGCGCAGTGCAAAACTCCAGCAGACCTTGATGGTCGTTTTCAGCCAGCATTTCGCGCAGTTCAGGCAGATAAAGGACGTTCATCATGGTGCTATTTTTTCGGAGATCGGTTCGGCAGTGTTACTACTCTAACTTGCCCTGCCGGATTCGGTTACCCAGTCCATTGGCGAACCGGGGGGAAGGTCTTCAGCTGCCTTCGGATCAATCACCGTTGACGCTATCATGGTACACAACTAGACTGACGTTGCTGATAGCACTATCATTCGCGTTCTCTGCGTTCCGCCCACGAATCGGCTGCATGTCGAAGTCAATGTCGTGGTCGCAACGGAGGAAACGCTCAACTGGCGAAAACTAGGTCCGCAATGAGCGAATCTTCCGAAGCGCCGAGCCAACTTGATGACCCCATCTCGCGATGTGAGGCTCGGATTGGCTACGTGTTTCAAGAAAAATCTTTATTAAAATCTGCATTAACCCATGCTTCGGGAGCCAGTCACCGGCTCGAAAGCAATGAGCGTCTCGAGTTTCTCGGCGACGCCATTTTGGGCCGCGTCGTTTGCGAAGCCCTGTTTCGCAGCTTCCCTCATTTTCTCGAAGGGGATCTGACCCGCATCAAATCGGTTGTCGTCAGCCGGTTGACCTGCGCAAAGTTAAGTCGCGTGCTTGGGCTCGAAGAGTTTTTAATTGTCGGCAAAGGAATGTCGTCTAGTCCTTCGGTTCCGCCGTCGCTGTTGGCCGACGTTTTTGAGGCGATCATCGCCGCGATCTACTTGGATGGCGGTCCCAAGCCGGCCGAAGAATTTGTCCTGGGCAATCTAGAAGACGAGATCGAGTTGGCTGTTTCCGGCGAGGCCGGCGCCAATTTCAAATCGTCGCTCCAGCAATACGCCCAGCGCGTGCATGGCGCAACCCCCAACTATCTGCTGCTCGACGAAAAAGGCCCCGACCATAGCAAATGCTTTCAGGTCGCCGCCCAAGTCTCTGGAGTTCGGTACGGCGCCGCCTGGGGACGCAACAAAAAAGAAGCCGAGCAACGCGCCGCCCAAAACGCACTGTCCGAAATCGAAGGCCGACCCATCGAGCATCCCGCTGAATAAGCGGTCCAAGCCAAAGGTCGCAACAAAGTCGAAACCGTGACACTAGCCCGCAGCGCCAGCGAGGGAAACCGCTTGGCGATTCCAATCCGGATCGAACCAACCAGACAGATTCACTCGCTCGTGCTTTTTGAAGTTGCGTTGTTTAACAGGTTCGTAAGAAACGGAACACGGATACCACGGATGAAGAACGGAAAACGCGGTAGGAATTAAGTCAAAAACGTTCACACTAGCCCGCAGCGCCAGCGAGGGAAACCGCTTGGCGATTCCAATCCGGATCGAACCAACCAGACAGATTCACTCGCTCGTGCTTTTTGAAGTTGCGTTGTTTAACAGGTTCGTAAGAAACGGAACACGGATACCACGGATGAAGAACGGAAAACGCGGTAGGAATTAAGTCAAAAACGTTCACACTAGCCCGCAGCGCCAGCGAGGGAAACCGCTTGGCGATTCCAATCCGGATCGAACCAACCAGACAGATTCACTCGCTCGTGCTTTTTGAAGTTGCGTTGTTTAACAGGTTCGTAAGAAATAGAACACGGATACCGCGGATGAAGAACGGAAAACGCGGTAGGAATTAAGTCAAAAACGTGACACTAGCCCGCAGCGCCAGCGAGGGAAAGCGCTTGGCGATTCCAATCCGGATCGAACCAACCAGACAGACGCTCGTGCTTTTTGAAGTTGCGCTGTTTAACAGGTTCGCAAGAAATGGAACACGGATACCACGGATGAAGAACGGAAAACGCGGTAGGAATTAAGTCAAAAACGTGACACTAGCCCGCAGCGCCAGCGAGGGAAAACGGCTCGCTACTTCCAGCCACGTTGGCATTTCTAGCCGTTTTCCCTCGCTGGCGCTGCGGGCTAGTGTTCTATCTAGCGCACTTCAAAACCTGCGCGGCCTGGATAGCAAAAGATCGCGTAACCCTGCAACAGAATTCCGCTCATGACCCGCTGTGTGGCTTTACTCTCAGGCGATCTCGACGGCGCCGTCGCCGCGGCCCTGATCCAATCGCAAGGGATCGAAGTGTTCGGGCTCGCCTACGCAACGCAGTTCTCACCCATCGCCGCCGCGGCCAATCAATCGGCCCAGCAACTGCAGATTCCGCTGCAAGTCGTGCAGCCCCCGCCGACCGAATACTTGCAATTGATCGCTCGACCGCGGTTCGGTTACGGCAAAGGCGCCAATCCTTGCGGCGATTGCCGCTTGGCGATGCTCGCCGCAGCGGTTGACTATCTGCACCAATTGGACGGAGCGTTTATTGTCACCGGCGAAGTGCTAGGACAAAAAATGATGGGGCAAAAGCGGACGCATCTCGAAATGATGGAGCATCACGCCGGCATCCCGGGACGCTTGGTCCGCCCGCTGTCGGCTCGGCTGCTGACTCCGACACTTCCCGAAACCTCAGGTCTCCTCGATCGCAGTCAGTTCTTTTCCATTCACGGCAGCGGCCGCCGCAAGATTCGTGCATTGGCCCAACGCTTCGGCCTGACCGGCAGCGAAAAAGGAGCGTCCCGCTGTCGTCTGGTCGATCCAGCCTATGGCCAGCGGTTACGCATGGCGCTGGTTTCGCGGTTACCGCCAGCGTGGCTTTTGCCGGGGTTGTTTGATATCCGGCGTCACCAGTGGATCGAAGATCGCGGTCTGATTTTGTTCGGCCGCAATCAGACCGAGAATTCGCAGCTACAGCAATTGTTCGATACGTTGCCCCCTGATCCGACCATCTTGCTGGCGACTCCCACCGGGTTTCACGGGCCTACTGTTTTATCCTTAGGTTTAGCGTCGCAACAAGCAGAGCCGTTGATCGTCGCGCGGTTGCGTGAGCAAGGATTGCCGACCCAAGCAGGCCAGCCCCAAACGAGCCTGCGTCTCGCGATAACCGATAAAACCAACCACTGGCAATGGTCGCTCGATTTGAATTCGCCGGTTTAGCGCAGAATCATCCCTAAGTGGTGCGGAAGGGCGCAATTTGAGGGGGCGCCGTTGGTTTGTGGACTAGATTTCAATGAACGAAAGATCTCGTCATTCTCTCTATTTGGTCGACATGATGCAGACCGACATTTCCGAATCGCAACCGCTGGCGGGACTCCGCATTTTGATCGCCGAAGATGACGAACTGAATCGCCAGCTCCTCGAAATCATTTTAACCGGGGCCGGCGCGGATGTGACGCAAGTCAGCGACGGCGATGCCGCAACCGCCGTGTTTGATCCAGACCGATTTGATCTGGCGATTCTCGATCTGCGCATGCCGCGGCAAGATGGTATCACCACGCTGGCCACGCTGCGTCGGCTTGAGCCGAGCTTTCCTGCCGTCGCGTTGACCGCCTGCGCTCGACGCGAAGACAAACTCGCCTGCCAAGCCGCTGGCTTTCAGCTGTTTTTGACCAAGCCGATCTATCCCAGCGATTTAGTCGCCGCCCTAACAAAATTGACCGAAACCCACGCCACACTATCGGTCAGCTAACGCTGAGAAGCCGTGGCCGGGTGTCCATCGCTCGGCGCCTCGGCTCCTACGGCGTCTTCGCCGAATAAGGCGTAGGGTCCGCTGTGCGGACCACGGGCAGCGCGCCAAAACTTGCCAGGCGAGCAAAACCGAAACCACTCTACCATCATCCAACCGCCTCACCGGTTTGCGCAACCCACCGATTCCCACGCAAACGCGCCTCACGACGGATCTGCTATTCACCGACGCGCGTCTACCCCAGCGTGATTGCTTGACGCAGCGGTTCTAGAATGTTTTGGATCACATACTCATCCATGATCCGCGCGGCGGCCGTATGCAATCCATCCATCGCATCGACGTAGCTATTACCCGGGTCGAGACTTCCATAGCTGCGTAGCGTCAGATAGACGCTCAACTGCTCTTCCGGAAACTCGCCGGTCCGCACGTGATAGGCGCTGGTTCGCGTTTCAACACTGATCCGGCACTGGGTGCGACAATCATCATCCAGCGCGATTTGGATCGATGGTTCACAACTCACCAGACGACTGTTCTCCAGTCGCCCCAGCTTTTCAAACGCCGGCGACAGACCCAGCGCTTCGGCAACCAATTGGTTGTGATTGCCGCGATAGGTAAAGTCGAATCCATACATCAGGTTCAGCGATTCGCAATCCAGCGGGCTCACCGACAACAGATACGGCGCAAGCTCTAGGATAAAGCGATGCTGCTCGATCGCCTCTTCCAGGTTATCAATGTTGACGCAGCCAGACAGAACTCGCTTCAACTCGACCGAAGCCCAGCGATAACTCCCCTGATCTTTGTCTTCTTCCAGCACAAACTCAGAACGTTCGCGCGCATAGAAGTTTCGCATCAGCGGATACTTCTTGCGGATCTGTTCAAAAAAGTGGAGCACCGCTTCGCGGCCGCTCGGCAGGTCCATCTCAGTATTGAGATTCATGTTGACGTAGAAGTCGTCACTCAGCGATCGGTAGCCGGCCATCCGTATTTCCTTCTCGAGCGCTAGAGATTCTCGGATAAACTAAATAATCGTCTATCCATCTGAACCTTAGTATATATCTCTGCCGACTTAGGGAAAGTCCGACATGCCCCCCCAATACCGCCGCACTCCCCCGATTTTCGCATTGGAGCCGACGATTTTCACGATTTCGTCCGATTTGGGGCCGCTTGAGATCGAACTGCGTGGAGACTTGGTCCACCGTTTGAGCTTCGTAGCGGCCCCCAAGCGGCGCCAGCAGCCGGGTTCTCTCTCCTCACAACACCAGGCAATCGTCGACCAACTCCAGCAATACGCCGCCGGAGAACCTGTCGATCTAGCCAAGATTCCGCTCGACCTAACCGGCTATACCCCATTCGCAACCCGCGTCTACCAGCATTGCCGCAAAATCCCCCCCGGCACAACGCTCAGTTATGGACAACTAGCCGCAAAAGCTGGTTCGCCCGCCGCTGCCCGAGCCGTCGGAGGCGCAATGGCCCGCAATCGAATCCCGCTGTTGATCCCTTGCCATCGCGTGGTCGCCAGCACCGGCAAGCTACACGGGTTCTCGGCGCCGCAAGGCCTAAAGCTAAAAGCACGCTTGCTAAAGCTAGAAGGCCAAACGCCGTAAGGTGGGTTAAGCAAACGGCGAGGTCGTTCGATATTGGCTTCTCGAAATTCGCTTGCCCTACCTATGCTGCAAAACTTGATTCACCCACCAAACAAACGCGCCAGCCATGATTTGCGTTTGGGTGGCTGCATCATTTCTGTTAGCGAACGGGGCTGCTCTCGTTTGCCTTCCGCCACTGCCATAATAATCGACAGCACGTTGTGATTCACCTCATCTTGCGGGTCAAGTCGCATCGCGTGTGCGATGGTAGCCTTCGCATGAGGTACGTCGCCGGTTAGCAGTTGCACAACGGCCAAATTGCCAAGCAATTCAGCACTGTCAGGGTTGATCGCAACCGCCTTTGTCGTTGCATCCAGTGCGGCAGAAAAATCGTTTCTCGCCAAGCATACGCTTCCCAGTTCCTTCAACATGATGATGCTGTCTGGCTCTAGTTCAGCTGCGCGAGTGAGTTGTCGCTGTGCCTTCTGATCCTCTCCGATCGCGAACCAAGCCATTCCCAACGCCAAAAAGATCTTGGCCGTCTCGGGACATTTGGCCGCGAGCGACTGCAAGTCTTGGATCGCTTTCTGAATCGCCAACGCTTCGTCGCGACTCTTGGCCGCCGCGCCCGGCACACGTCGCAGTTCCCAAACAGTATCAAACGCTTGAAAGAAAATCTCGTCGAACGTCTCCGTGTTGCGAGCGTGATAGACCAGCGTGCCGGTCGCTTTTTCTCGGTAGGTGTCGATGCCATCTTTCCGCTCGACAAACTCAAATCTCTCTGCAATCTCTTCAGCGCTGTAATGCTGAACGCTGTTGGGATCGTAGGTCGTGTCGATTGACGCCGCGATCACCGTCCGCGATTCCGATCCACGCAGAGTAGCGATCAGGCGCTGCTCATATTCAAACAAAATCAGCCAGTCGCACGCAGGCTCGACCAATTGGTTGTGAGCCTGAACGACAACAAAGTCAGGTGACTCTCCGCTTCGATCCAACCCACGTAGCTCAAGACTTTTGGCGAACTCCTCGGCGTCAAGCGGCGACATAAAGCTTGCTTGAGAAAGCCGATCATCCGCATAGCTCATCGCATTCGTGGCGATCTCTCCAAATTCCGCGGCGCCACCCTCTAAGACCCGATCAAGTGCGTCGTTACGAATGACGACCGAAGTACATTGAAGTTGGATCGGCACGATTATTCCCCACTTTACCGACTACGAAGAAAGAAGCCGCAGCGCCTTCATTTTCGATGTGCAAGCTGCCGCAAGTACGTTAAATTTTCTCACACAAAAGGGACCCAAGATAGACATGAGCAAAATAAAAAGGTTCACCTGACGATGCCAGAGTGGGCAGTACGAATAGCTCTGTTGTCCGCCCGCAATTTTGAGAAGCGGCACTTCGTTTTGAGGGATGATTTTTCACTACAAATTGCTGGTTCGCTGCATCTTCCAAAAATCGATTCGACTGTCGCCGTGGTGGTTTGCTTGTGCGTTGTTGTGGGGACCCTGCTATTGAAGCTTGTTTTCCGTTCTTCATTGGTTAACTCTTGGTTCCCTTCTTCTCTTTGCCCCAAAAAAAAGACCGCCGCCGAATTGCTTCGAGCGGCGGTCCATTCACCTAGGGGGTCGCGTCAGGTAGCCAACGATTGACGCGCCGCTTCGGCTGCTTTCACCATATTGGTTAGGGCTGGTCGCACTTCTTCCCACTTTCGAGTTTTCAAACCGCAGTCAGGATTTACCCAGATTTGTGACGGATTCAACACTTCGGCCGCTTTCGTCAGCAGTCGCAACATTGACTCGGACGTGGGCGCCTGGGGCGAATGAATGTCAAACACGCCGGGTCCGATTTCATTGGGATAACGAAAGTTAACAAACGCATGCAGCAGTTCCATATCGCTGCGGGATGTTTCGATCGAAATAACGTCGGCGTCGAGTCCGGCGATCGCTTCGATGATGTCGTTAAATTCGCAGTAGCACATGTGCGTGTGAATTTGCGTTGCATCCCCGACCACGCTGCTGGCCAAGCGAAAACTATCGCCGGCCCACAGCAGATAGTCATTCCAATCCCGTTTACGAAGCGGTAATCCTTCTCGCAAAGCAGGCTCATCAATTTGAATCACGCGGACCCCCGACTTTTCGAGATCTTCAACTTCATCCCGAATTGCCAGCGCGATTTGCTTGCACGTTTCACTGCGCGGTTGATCGTCACGCACGAACGACCAGCAGAGAATCGTCACCGGTCCGGTCAACATGCCTTTGACCGGTTTGCTGGCGCACGACTGGGCGTACTTAATCCATTGGACCGTGATCGGCGCCGCACGCGATACGTCGCCAAAGATAATCGGCGGCTTCACACAGCGGCTGCCGTAGCTTTGCACCCAGCCGTTTTGCGTGATCGCGAATCCTTCAAGCGTTTCGCCAAAATACTCGACCATGTCGTTGCGTTCAGGCTCACCGTGTACGAGCAAATCAAGCCCGACTTCTTCCTGGAACTGAATCACTTCGCGAATTTGAGCCTGCATGGTTGCAACATACGACTCATCCGAAATTTCCCCTTTCCGCCGCAGGGCGCGAGCTTGGCGGATTTCGACCGTTTGCGGAAACGAGCCGATCGTGGTGGTGGGGAAGGCCGGCAAACCAAGCGACGCTTGCTGCAACTGACGCCGCTGCGGATAGGCGCTGCGGCCGGGAACTCCGGTGGTTTCGAGCCAAGCCAAGCGACCTTGCACCTGAGGCGAGTAAACGCGCTGCGACCTTTGACGACTGCGGATCGCTTGTTGGTTGGCGTCCAGTTCGGCTTGCACCGTGGGATCGCCGCTCAACGCGCGGGTGATCAGCTGAACTTCCGCCAGTTTTTGCTTGCCAAACGCGAGCCAACTTTTCAGCTCGTCGTCAAGTTTGGTCTCGGCATCGAGATCGACCGGCGCGTGCAGCAACGAGCAACTAGGAGCAATCTGAATTCGCTCGCCGCCAAACTTTTCGATCAGCGGTTGGACGAAAGCAATCGCGGCGTTGATGTTGGTCTTCCAAATGTTGCGTCCTTCGACCAGGCCGAGAGACAAAACTTTGTCGGCCGGAATGGTATCGACAAGGTCGGCGGCGTCCGCTTTGCCGCGGACCAGATCCAGATGCAGCCCTGCGGTCGGCAGATTGGCGGCGAGATGCAGGTTTTCGGCCAACGGACCAAAGTAGGTGGTCAGCATCACTTTCAACTGCGGCAGCTGATCTGCGATTTGGCGATAGGTGCTGACCAAAGCTGCTCGCTGCTTGTCGTTCAGATCGGTCGAGAGGATCGGCTCGTCAATCTGAATCCAATCGGCGCCGGCGGCCGAAATTTGACGAAGCAAATCCATATAGGCCGGCAACAGCGACGAGATCAAATCAAGTCGATCACCGGTTTCGGAGCGTAACTTGCCGAGCGACAAAAACGTGACCGGACCCACCAACACGGGTCGCGTGTCGATCCCCAAAGCTTTCGCCTGGTTCCATTCGGTCAGCGGCTTGGTTGCGTCAGGCGTGAACTGCTGACCGACTTCAAACTCAGGAGTGAGATAGTGATAGTTGGTGTCAAACCACTTGGTCATTTCGAGCGCTGGGATTTCGTGCGGCAAGGCAACGCCGGGCGCCTGACCACGAGCCAACAAAAAGTAAAGCTGCAGCGGCGAAACGTCAAGCTGAGCAAACCGCGGCGGAACAACGCCCAGCGCGAGTGCGGTGTCGAGCATTTGATCGTAGAACGAAAAATCGTTGCTGGGGATCGACTGAATGCCGGCCGCTTGTTGCAAACGCCAATGAGTTGCTCGCAACTCGGCGGCGACTTGTTGCAGTTGCGTTGCCGAGGAACTGCCAGACCAATAAGACTCGACGGCTCGCTTGAGTTCGCGATCTTTACCGATCCGGGGAAAACCTAAATTTGCAGATAGCATGTACGCTGTCCTTGGTAATTGCGCATTCTTAGCGCAGCAGGCCAATGCGTCCGACCATCAAAGTTGGGACAGAGCCTGCGCGCGGAAACAGAAAGAAATCAAACGTGAACTCGCGGGGTCGCTATAAAGCGTGAGAGCGACTTGCAGGCGAGCGAGTTCGCCGCGGCGCAGCAGGAGCGCGCACATCAAGAGATGATGTCATCGTAGGGATCCTCAAAATCGCCTCCATCCCCGAAGGCGTATGACAAAACTGCACGCAAGAAGCCGATTGGGCTACGAGCGAACAGGCGGTTGGCAGGTCTTCGGACTTCCAGACTGAGCCCGGCGAGTTGCCGGACGGTTCCTACTTGCCGCTGCTTTCCAATCCAACGAGGATCAGTGCTTACCGACGGCGTTCGTTTCTGGTTACCGCAGCGGGGGCTGTCCCGGACTTTCACCGGTGTTCCCTCTTTCGACGCTCCATTTATGAAGCGAACCAATCACGCCGCCAAACTATCCTAAGAACGCAGGCCGCGTCAACTAGCAGTCGACCACTCCGCCGACGAAGGTCCCAAAATCCCCGCAAGCCCAAGCAACCCAATCGCCAATAAAACCGCTGCCACCGATAAACCCTGACACAGTAGAAGGTTACAACAGCCGAAAAATTGAAAATAGCGGGCCAATAAGCAAGCCCAGCCCCTTTACGCATCGCAGCGGTGCGGCTAAACTTTGTGATCTGCCGCAGGAGACAATCGTCTGCCGCAGCAGAAGATGCGGATGTAGCTCAGCTGGATAGAGCGTCGGTCTACGAAACCGAAGGTCGCAGGTTCGAACCCTGCCATCCGCACTTGCAAAAAGCCGTTAGCTTGTAAGAGCTTGCGGCTTTTTTTATTGCTGGATTGAATGACGCTGATGCTTTGGGCGGCGTTATGCCTGGGAGGCTCGTTGGGTGGCGTATTCTGCCAAGACGCGCTTGAGAATTTCTGGCTGGATCGGTTTGGAGAGGTAATCGTCCATCCCGGCTGCAAGGCATTTCTCGCGGACTCCAGAGACTGTGTGAGCCGTCATGGCCACAATCGGCGTGTGCATTAAGTTCTGAGCTTGCTCCCAGTCCCGAATGGCGCTGGTTGCCTGGGTTCCGTCCATTTCGGGCATTTCCAGATCCATCAGCACGATATCAAAACTTCCGCCCTTGAAAGCATCAAAAGCTTCGCGGCCTGTCTCGGCCACTTCGCAAGAATGACCAAAGGCTTCTAGGATTCCGACAGCAACTTCTTGGTTTACAGCGGCATCATCCGCTAACAAGATATGAAGCGGACGGGTGAGCTTGTCACTAGGTTCCTTGGTCGCGACAACGTCAAACGCTCGCTTGCCGAGGAGCTCTGATGCTGCGTGAAGCAGATCCGTTGCCGAAGCGGGCTTACCTAGCGTTGACTGCACCGTCCAATCGATATGACTTGGCAAGCCCGTCGCCGGCATCAAAATCAAATGAGGAATTTTTTGGAGCAGACTGGCCTGAGGACCGCTAACCAAGGATTCCAACCGCTTTGAATGGACTTCCCAATCAATGATCAGCAGGGTGTCTGATCGCTGAGAATTTGCGTGTATCCTGTCGATGGCCTCCGGGAGGTCTTGTAGCGAAAGCAGATCACATTCGGCGCCTGCATTGATCAGGACCTCTTGGTAAATTTCATGGAATGTCGACTGGTCCGAAGCGATCAAAATCTGGCAGCCAGTTAACGGCTCAGTCGCAGCTGTCGGGAGATTGGAAATTGACTCTTGTAGTGGAATTGTAAAGTGGAAAGTACTTCCCTGATTCAACTCGCTTTCCACCCAAATCTGGCCCTGCATCAGTGCGACAATCTGGGATGAAATCGAAAGTCCGAGACCTGTGCCGCCGTATCGTCTGGTTGTCGAGCTATCGCTTTGTTCGAAGGATTCAAAAATGGAGGACTGCTTGTTCTTCGCAATACCTGGCCCCGTATCTCGAACGGCGATATGAAGTTGATCTCCATGCATCGCAGGTTCGAGAAAACAGTTTACAAATACTTCTCCATTTTCGGTGAACTTAATCGCATTGCCAACGAGATTGACAATCACCTGTCGCAATCGGCAAGGATCACAGATGACCTCAACAGGGACTTCTGGTGCGATTCGGTACAACAATTCGATTCCCTTGTTGGCGGCGTTAACCGCCAGCAATCTCACCGCTGCGCCGATTGTCGCATGCGGATCCATCGGGATCATTTCAAGTTCCATCTTGTTTGCTTCAATCTTGGAGATGTCCAAAATGTCATTCAGCAGATGGAGCAGGGCGTCGCCTGATTGATTGATAATGGTCAAGCAGTTTTTTTGCTGCGAAGTGAGATCGGTCCGGAGGGCGAGTTCGGCCATGCCGAGAATTCCGTTGAGCGGCGTCCGAATCTCGTGGCTCATCGTGGCCAGAAATCGACTCTTCGCTTCGTTCGCTGTTTCGGCTGCGACTTTCGCGATCCGTAGCTCCTCTTCGGTCAATCGCAATTCCTTCGCAATCCGTTCCAATTCTTCATTCGAGCAAGCCAATTCGGCGGCGCGAGATTCAGCGGCCGCGGTTCGTTCGGCGACGCGTTGTTCGAGAGTGAAGTTTAACTGAGTAAGCTCCAAAAATCCTTGCGCGTTTTCCAACGCAGCGCCGGCGATGGTTCCGACGAAGTCTGCGAGACGCTCTTCGTCGGAGCCAAATAACCCAACCACCTGAGAATGCGTTACGCACAAACAAGCATTCAAGCGATTGCGAACAAAAATGGGAATGTAAATCGCAGACTGCTGACCGAGCCCATTTCGAAGAGAATCGGTGTCGGCTCTCCCTTCGACAAAGGCCATGGCACGGCCTGCATTCGCGGTTAAACGTAAATTGCTTTCGTCAAAATCGATGTCCGTTGGCCCCAAAACGATGCGCGGAGGAGCTGCTTCGTCTTCTTCATCAAATTCCAGTAACAGACATTTCTCACCACGCAGCAGTCGAGCAGCTCCGGCACACGCCTCTTCGTATACTTTTTCGGTGGTTAATGCGGATGCGATACGTCTGCCTGCATGCAAGACCGTTTCAAATCGATCGACAAGGGATAACGTCCCAAACTCTCCATTTTGAGAGTTGCGTAGATCCTCGTCATCTGCCGTTAATTGATCGAGTAAGGATTGTGCTTGCTGCTGATCTTGAACAGCGTCATGCCAAGCGGAGGAAAGGCCGACTTGTCCACGATGGCTCAGCGTCAACGCTTGTTCGTAAACCATTTCCAAACGTCGAGCCACGCGCAAACTATAATTGAAATATCGACGAGCCTTCCGCACGTTTCCTCGCATCGCGGCGATCATTGCAATTTCCCGGGCGGCCCTGGGCAAGTCATTTGGACACGAGCTTGCTTGGCGGATCGCCAAGCAAGCCGTGCGATCTGCTTTTTCCAACCACGCTTTTTTCTGGAAGGGAGCATACGCCGGAACGCTTTCGGCCTGCATGCGATAGGCGGTTGCTAGCCAAGCCATAGCAGGTTGGGTGTAGGCGTTTTGGATACCCGCCGATTTGGCCTTCTGTATCGCTTTTTCTAATGACTTGACGGCTTTGTCCAAATTTCCCTGATAGATATGCAAAACACCGACCGCAAACAGCAATTGCGTCTGGCCCTGCGTATCCTGCCGTTTCCTGGCCATTTCGGTTTCAATCACGACATCCGGCAAATCTCCCAGAGCAGCTCGGACCCAGACGTCCAGGTTAATACCAGAGGCTTGCTCGTCCCCTAGTTCAATTCCGGAACGATGGTTCGCATGGGCCTCAGCAAGAGCTCCTTTGAAGTCACCCAGGTGATACAAGGATGCAGCGACTTGATAGCGGGCGATATGAACCTGCCAATAGTCGCCAGAGCGTTCCAGCAAACGGACGGCTTCGCGTCCCTTTTCGACGCACTCGCGATATCTGCCGGCAGCATAGAGCGCGCAACTGTAATAATTGAGCGATTGCCCTTGTCCCCAAATATCATTGAACTGGCGGCGCATTTCGAGCGAGCGTTGGGCGTATCGAAAGGCGCGCTTAAACATTGGTAGCAAGCAAGCCACCGGCGCATGCTCGGAGTAAGCATGCGCCAGTTCGGGACTGGGATCGAACTGCTCTGCTAGATTTAAACCGCGCAGATGAGCGGACAGGCATTGAATTTTACTGCGACAGTAATAGCAGCCATGAGCCAATAAGCCGAACAATCGAATGGCAAGTCGTTCCGATTCGCTGGGGGGGCGTCTCAGGCGATGCAACATGAGGCTCGGCAGCCAAGTATGAATGACTTGGCGCAACGCTTCCCAGATCAAGAGCAAAATGGTGAGCGTGCTGTTTCGCGGGACATAGCGTCCCAGCGTTCGCAGCGCCGTTTCAAAACCGTTGGTGGCGCTTTCCATGTCGCCTCGTTTGAAACTGAGTTCCGCCAGTTTGCTTTGGATCTGCGCTCGCGCGAAAGCCCCCTCCGCTAACTCCGCCGCCTCCTCGAATTGCGGCGCCGCTTCGGTGTAATGCCCGCGCAGCATCAAAGAGTCGCCTAATCCCTCCGCGATCCGAAAACGAATAGCATTCGGTTGGTGCAAAGCGCCTCGTCGAGCAATCCGAAATTGCTGTTCCGCGACAGCCAGCGAAAACTGCCGACGAGCTTGTTCTGCTGCTTGCAATGCGAAATGGAGGGCTTCCTCGACGGCGCCTGCCTGATCGAGATGAAAAGCGATATCCGAAACGCGGCTCGGCGTGTATTGCTGAAAATGCTCTGCGGTCCGAAGATGCAGATCTGATTGTTGGAACGGTGTAAGTCGATTTAGTAAAGCCGTACGTATCTGATCATGAATGAAGACAAATTGACCACCATCGGCCCGTTCCCAAATCAAGCAGCGATCACGCGCATGCGCCAGAGCTCGCACCGCTTCGGAAATCGTCATTTGCGTCAAGTGAGTGGCGACATCCAGATTAAATTCCTTACCGACTACAGCGCCAACCGTAAGCAGATGAATCGTCACTGACGGCAGCAAGTCAATGCGCCGAGCTAGAATCGACGCCGCTTCACGCGAAGATTGCAGATCTTCCATCGCGTGGGGAATGACGCTCCAGCCCTCTTTGGCAACCACCAGCGCTTCTGATTCGACCAACCCGCGGAGAACTGCCGACGCCATGAATGGGCTTCCGCCAGCAAGTCGCGTCACTACCTCCACCGCTGCAGAAGGGAGACTGCCGGCCATCGACTCGGCGAGTTGTTTGATTTGTTCCGGGCCGAGCGGTTTGAGTTGAATGTGGGGACATTTGCCGATATGTCGCAACGAATGTCCCTCGGCGACTTCCTCAGATCGGAACGATACGATTAGCGAGCTAAATCTATCTTCCTGATGGGGTTGAGCTTGCCACCGACGGATCAGATTGAATGTGAGCTCATCCGCCCACTGACAATCGTCGAGGATAATGATTGCGGGTCGCTCTTCGCTTCCCAACGCATTCAGAAATCGAATCAGTGACTCAATGGTCCGATTCTCGCCAAAGGCCGCTGGCGACCGATGATTGCCTTGCTCCGAGTCCAATACGCTGCCTAGGCTAGGAAGCGCTGAGATAAGTTCGCTAGTCAGGTCGGCAACTTGCTGGCTCATGTGGCGAACTAGGTCGCGGTCGTTTTGAGCGAGAGAAAGAAAGCTATCGACAATCCCTTCTAACATCCGAAATGGACGTTGCCCGACATGCGTTGTCGCGATTCCTCGCAGCACCCAGAGCCCGTCACTTCTGGCCTGTTTAGCGGACTCTACCAGTAGTCGACTCTTGCCGCTGCCTGAATCCCCTTCGACAAGCAGGACGTCGCCTTGTCCCAGGTGTGTAGCGGTTACGAAGTCCTTAACCAGCGACAATTCATCGTCCCGTGCAACGAAGGCGGGTTCTGTCAAAGTACAGCGCCGATCACTGGCCCCAATCGTTACATGCGCGCCGCTAGAATCGCTCGACAGCGCATCCTCGATCGCCAACAAATCTGCGACGACGGCGCTAGCCAACTGATAGCGATCATGTGGGTTCTTACGCAACAATCGCTGCACCAGTTCGTCAAGCTCGCGTGGAACCTCTGCGTTGAGGCTCGGCAATTCGGCAACAGGCGCCGTCAAATGTTCAAAGAGAATTGCGCCAGCGTTTTGCCCTTGAAAAGGCAAGCTGCCCGCCAGGCAACGGAATAGCACGATACCCGCTGCGTAAAGATCAGAAGGGGGACCGACGTCCGTATCGATCGATCCGGCTTCCTCTGGCGACATATACGAAACGATTTCGCACTCCCGCTCGCCGAAGAGTTGATCGGGATGAAAACGCTTCACGGTTCCAAAGCCCGCCAGACTGACGGCTCGAAATTGCGTTGACGAATCCAAGCTAGTGTGCAGGAAAATATTTGACGGCGTGATGTCTCGGTGAAGCGCACCCCGCCGATGGATCGCGTCAAGCGCGGTGAACAAATTCTTACCGAGAAGAATTGTCTCGGAGATTGACATTCGTGTCTGTGCGAGACGTCGCCGTAGGGAGATGCCCTCCGTCCACGGCATCACGACATGCAACATGCCATCGGCATGCAGGTGATGCAGCACAGGCGTCAGATGTTCGTTGTCGTGCGTCTTGCGGACGTCCGCTTCAAATTCGAGGCGAGCTCGCGTTCCCCGAGAAAGTGAATTGGTCTCAATCGTCTTGATCACGACGCGATTACCAGAGGCGCGATCGCTACCCAGGAGCGTTCTCACCAGCGGCGAGTCTCGGTGGGACGCAGAGATCTCGTAGCGAGCCTCGATTTCGGCCGCTACTGCGCGTGTTGTATCCAACGTATTGAAGGCCTCGTCGGCTTCACAAACCACCATGATCTTTTGCGGATCACCTCTTGAAGCCGGAATGCGCCAATGACTTTCCAACCCTCGCCAGTCTTCTCTAGCAAGGTGGTCGAAAAAATTGTGTTCCTAGGGGTCGAATGCAGCGCGAGTAGCTTTCCAACTCACGTAATTCAACCATAGCTCTTCCCTAAGCTGTCGCCGATTTGCGACAGCTGTTCAGCGCATTTCGCGCAATAAGATGTAGCGAAAACGGCGGCTTGGCAGTTAAAGCTGTTTATTCGCCCCCCCCGATGCTGAAAACCTGTGATTTTGGGTTGATTTATCGCAACATCCACTACAGATTAAACGCCACCGATTTACGTGTTGCCTTTTCACCACATTGATGTTTCTTTTCTTCAACACAAATCACTTTAGGTGTAGTCATGAATCCACTGTCTACCGAGTTGACCACTTCAATACTGCCAGCAGTTCAACAATTTTTTTCTCAAGATGTAGAAGCATTTAAGCAGTCGCTGATGCAGCTCGAGTCTGAGATCGACGAGAACGCGACGCCGCAATTAAACGACGAATTTCATCTGCGCGTACGTGAAGCGTTCGCTCAGTCGCAGGCAGCTTGCCGTAGCTTTGAAAAAAGTCATGCTGAAGATCCTGAATTGATCAAAGAAGTTCAGGCCCGTTTTCGTGCAGAGACCGAACCCTGGTTTCGTCAAAGTTGGTTTGCGAATCGAGCTCGCACCAAGCCGAGCGGCTTTTCAGGCGACTACGCAATGCTGCTCAAGCTGTATGAAGAGTCGACGCCGGCGCGCGGTATCGGCGGATATCTTGATCTATGCCTTTCCGAGTTGCCGCTCTCCCAAGCGGTGCGAGGACGGATGAAGCTGGCGCGAAAATTTCTGTTGGATGAAATTAAGTCCCGCAGCGGTCATGTGCGGATCTTGGACATCGCTTGTGGACCTTGCCGAGAATACTTGGAGTGGCCTGCTTTTAGCGATCAAAGCGTCGAAGTCGTGACTATGGATAACGACCCTGTGGCGCTGGAATATGTAGAATCGCAAGTCGCCGCTCATCTTCCAGCCTCCACGAAAATGAAGCCGGTCCGATACAATGCGTTGCGAACGAGAAACTCGGAAGCCACGAAAAAACATTTTGGAAGCTTCGACATCATTTACAGCGTGGGATTGGCCGACTATCTGACGGATGACCATCTCACCGGCATTTTTAGCGGTTTGGGAGAAACGTTGAATGAAGGGGGCGCGCTCGTTATCGCGTTTAAAGATACAGAGCAGTACGACGAAACCCCTTATCAATGGCACCTGGATTGGTTCTTCTACCAACGCACCGTGGAAGACGTGCTGAAGGTGTATGATCTGGCTGGTTTCAATACGGATAAAATGGAGCTGACTCGCGACGAATCAGGCATCATCACCAACTTCCTCAGCCGTCGTTCGCCCGACATGATCCGCCGCATCGACCCGGCTCAAGCTCCGGCAAGAGGACGCCAGAGACGAGCGGCTGCAGTTTCTGCAGAGACATTAGATTCAACGCAGGAAAACTAACCTGGTGCAATCCAGATTTTAAAGAGTCAAATATTTCAACGGCGACCCGGACAGGTTCTCGGTCGCCAGAGAGTCGCTTAGCCGCTGCTGAATTTCGATAAACTGTTCTTCGCAATGGAGAAATGCGTCGACGATGTCAGGATCGAAATGCGATCCGCGTCCCTCGACAATAATATTTCGCGCCGCCTCGTGACTAAACGCTTCTTTGTAGACACGCGCAGTTGTTAATGCATCGTAGACGTCTGCAACCGCTACGATGCGGCCGCAAAGCGGAATCTCTTCACCTGCGAGACCATATGGATAGCCGCTGCCATCATATTTTTCGTGATGCGAGCCTGCGATATCGCGTCCGAAGCGCAAGTACTCGGCGCCTGGCTGTTCTTTGAGAGCTGCATTGAGCGTGTTGTACCCAATCAGCGCGTGCAGCTTCATGATTTCAAATTCTTCCGGCGTTAACCGACCTGGTTTGAGCAGCACGTTGTCGGGAATCCCGACCTTACCAATATCATGCAGCGGGCTGGTCAAATAGATCGCTCGCACAAAATCAGGATCGACCACTTCCGCATACTTGGGAAGCGCCGACAGTCGCTCGGCGAGCAGTCGTGAATACTCTCGGATGCGTTCGAGATGCTCTCCAGTTTCTGGATCTCTTGACTCGGCAAGTTTCGCCAAAGCAAAGATGATCACGTTGCGGCTTTCCAGCGAGACGATTCGATTGGCGGCTCGCAGACGAACGTAGAGTTCTTCGGGATCGAACGGCTTACTGATAAAATCGTCGGCCCCTGCTTGCAAGCCGACCACATTGTGCCGGCGATCCAGGGAGGTAAGCAGGATGAAGTAGACGTACCCGCTCAAAGAGCGTTGTCGCACGCGCCGACAAAGTTCGACTCCAGACATGCCAGGCATTTGCCAATCCGATAACACGATCCGAAAATCGCCCTGGCAAATCATCTCCAGCGCTTCTTGGCCATCGCGCGCAGTCGCCGTCGCAATTCCCATCGCGCCAAGCACATCGCTTAACATTCCTAAGCAGGCTGGATCATCATCAACGAGTAATACAGGGGCTTGCTCGTCATTATCTTCAATATTCATTAGCCGTCCTCTTCCAGGCGCTGCGAAATAAGTTCGCTGAGTCGACGGCACTCTTCTCGAATCCCCTCCACGCAGGCGTCTATTTCTTCCGCATTACTGTCTGCTTTATTTTCAAGCTCGATAGCACAGCTAGAGAGACGATCCGCCGAAACGGTCAGCGACGCTCCTTTGATGCGATGGGCTATTCGTGAGATTTCTTCACTGTCAGACGCGCCGGCGGCTTGCTCTAAATGGATCAGATCCTTGCTCAGCGAATCATTAAACCGCATCAACGCCTTCTCGATGAGATCGATACGGCCCAAGCACCGATTGCTCAACGCTTCCCAATTGAGAGACGCTTCCGCCGGTATTGTGGGTGTCGATTGCGAGTCCATGAATCGCCTCCTAGAAGTGCGAATGATCGAAGAGCGCTCTGTCACTGTGGACAAAAAAGATTATTCCACTGAAAGATAGGTTGCATTCGTAAGGTGGTCAAAGCTATCCACCAGATGCCGACAATAAGCGGAAAACCGCATTTAACGGGGGGCTTCTAGTACCTAACTCGAATCCCCAGCGCCAGCGAATGGGCGCTGATCTCGTTGGTCAACGTATCGTTGGGTCCAAATGGAGGGGATGGTAGTCCCCCTGTTAGACTGTTGTTGATCAGATAAACGTAAGCCAATGTTAGATCGACTCCGTGCGTTAGCAGACAAGATGCGCCAACGGCGACGTTCTGTTGCTGAATCAAAGGATTCGCAACATTCGCGAAGGCAGCGTCGCTTTGAATGGGGTTTTGGTTGAAATTGAAACCGCTTCGCAGCTGCCACATCTCATTCAACTGATACTGGACCCCGAACGCGCCGGCGGCAATGCTCCGCCATCCCATCGCGTCAAATCCGGCAGTATTGGCATAATCGAAATATCGAACATCAGCCGCAAAAACCCATTTTTCCCAGCCATAGTACGCAACGCCGCCAGACAGGATCATCGGATAATCGAGATCAAATGTGACAACTCCTGAGGGGGTAAAAAAACGAAACTCTTCAAACCATTGAGGGCTTTTGATGGATAACCCAGTACGCCATCCATTCTGGCACGCATAGTAAAGTCCTGCTTGAACTCCTCCGCCCCAGTGAACGCGATTACCGGATCCTTGCGTCATGCCGGGGGTGATTGTCGAAGGCCCCAACGGATCAAACATGATCCGTCCGGTCGACAATGTCGGTGAGACGCCAAAGGATAATTGGTCGGTAATCGCATAAGAAATTGTAGGAGTGAACTGCATGATTTCGGCATCCGCAAACAACGGCCCATTCGCCAAGATCAAGTTGTTGGGGTCCGTTGGAAGGTTGTTCCGAAATCCGGCGATACCACACACGCCCAAGCCAAGCGTCACCGGCGTCCCTTCGAGCTTTTGCACCCAGCCGACAGAAGGGATCATACAAACGCCAGCTTCACCGCTGGTCGAATGACTGACGCCGCCGATGTTGGTCGTTAGATCCACATCCGCCAGCAGGCCCTCCATTCCAAACGAAACTTCGGACTGCTCCAGCCAACTGATCGAAGCAGGATTCCAATGCAGTGCTCCAATCGAATCGAGAGGCGCTGCGGTTCCTGCTCCTCCCATGGATCGATTGATGGGCCCGACTCCTGTGACCGTCAGTCCCTGGCAAAGACCGATTGCAGTGCTGCCGAAGATGGCTGCAAGCAATGCTATTGCCTGCACTACGAATAGCTTGGTAGTTGAAGCCATTGTTCTAAGCTTTGAAAAGAAAGCGGTGAGATGTAAGTCACATTGGAGCTAAGCATGGTTTGCCATCGACTCAACTCACACTACTTTCCCACTTTTTTCACTCCCACCTGCCTAATCTAACATCGGCCTGAGATCGCTCTTCAACTTCAGCGACAAGAGGCCTTAGGCGTGATTTTCTGAAGGGAAAATTGAGTTGAGCGGCAAACTCCCGTCGCGTCTGTGGGGGGCCAATCACCAAAAGCCGCGCCGCTCCAGTCTGGGCAGTTCACGCCGAATTAGGTTGGTTGAGAATCCAGAATCGGCAGTTTTGTGGACCGAAGTTGTAACGGCGGAGTCGCGAGAAAAACTTTCAGACCGTGAAAGGACAATCTCTATCTGGGACGAAAACTGTGGCGAATGGTGGAGGCGGATTGGCGTCATCCTTCACGCTCGTCAATAACCAGATCGTCAGACCTTGGATGCGCGAAAAATGAGCGCCTCGCCCAAGCTGGATCAATGGCTATTTTCCTCAGACAATAAATGCCACCAGTCGACTGAAAATTCGCTCGACCAGATGGGACGTCCTGGGAAGCTCAAAGCAATTTGAGAAATCTCACGTCGCTGTATGACGCCTCAGCTGGCTCAAATCTTGCTGAACAAATGCACAAGTCGCAAGAAAGCTTCGCCCAGCGGAGCGGCAGCGATAATTACAGGCGGTTATGCAGAGATTTATGGAACCCCTGTTCTGATTTTTTCGTCATTTCTGATCTCCTCTAATTTTCTTCGCTGACAGCAAGTTTTATGGAGACGTCCAATACAAAACTATTTACCATAGCTAGGCGGCGTGGCGTCGCGAGGGTAAGTTTCGACCCTCTGTTTTTTCCAAATTGTCCGCGGAAAAAACGACAAGCTACTTCGCCGTTGCAAAAGCTAATCCCAAATCACCCGCTTATTAGGAAACCGATACGATGGGACTATTGGACTCACTTTTTGGAAGCATGGAAGGTTCCTCCAAACTCACGCCGCAAGAATCATTTGCGGGCATTTTGATGGGCGCGAGTGGATGCGACGGACACATCGCGGACGATGAAGTCAACGGCTTAGTTACCTGCTTGGTGCGGATGAAACTGTTCCAGCGATACGATGGCCGTCAGTTCGGAAAAACGTTAAACAAACTGCATGGCTTTATGAAGAAGAAGGGGGTAGACGCGTTGATCGACGCTTGCTCCGAAACCCTTCCCCAAGATTTGAAACGAGCGGCTTTCGCCAATGCATGCGATATCGTGTTGGCAGACGGTGTGGTCGAACAGGATGAAAAGGCGTTTATGGAACGCCTGCGTGACAAGTTGCAAATTGAACCGAAAATCGCCAAGACGATTGCCGAAGTGATGGTTATCAAAAACAAAGGGTAATCTGCTCGCAAACAAGGCTGCACAATATCGATCCCCAAACCTTCCACGATTTGGAAAATCTCATGTCACTCTTCGATGATATCTTGGACGACTCATCCTTCACTCCTGAACAATTCGGTCCGCAAGAAGGCTTCGCCGGCACGCTCTTGGCCGCTTCGGCATGCGACGGTCATATCGCCGATGAAGAAGTTGGCGCCCTTATTACCACGCTGGCGCGCATGAAGATGTATCAAAATATTCCGCCGCACAAATTCAACTCGATGATGGATCGCCTGTTAGGTGTACTGAAGCGCGGCGGTCCTGAAAAGCTAATCTCTGTCGCAATCCCGGCCATCCCTCCAGAACTGCGCGAAACGGCCTTTGCGAATGCATGCGACATCGTGCTGGCCGATGGCGTGGTCGAAGCGGATGAGAAGGCGTTTATCGACGACCTCATGATCAAGCTCGAAATGGATTCGCAGCGAGCCAAAACGATCGTCCAGGTAATGGTCTTCAAGAATCAGGGCTAACTCGCCGACTCTGTCCCGATTCGGCTCATTTCGGTTTGGGAAACGACTGGTCGAATTTAAACTGGGACGGTCGATGAGATAAGCGAGTTTCTTAACAAAGGCGTACGGTCAAACCTTCGTTTTCATAGCAGCCACCGGCTTTTTCAGCCGGTGGCTGCCATGCAGATTTGCCAATCAGCACTCTCAATTTGTCGCTCTTCAGTCCAGAATGGTCATGGGGCGAACCCGGCAACCAAACTGGGTCGCTTGGCCATGCACGCGCAATCGTGGTCGCTTTTGGGAAGCTGACGTCGAATCCTCCATTCTGTCCGGATCGCATTACCAATCCCTCGCGAACTCGGGCGTGCGCGAGGTCGAGATTGATAACACGGGTTCGCAGTCGGGCTGGCATGCGACGCACGGCCCATGCTCTGTTCTAAAGTCCAATTTGCTCCGCAATGGATTGAGAGCTTAAGGATGTAGGCGAACAGATCTTAGAAGACCGCATTCTTGAAGTTGCGCCGCGCGCAAACTCCGCGCAATAGGTTCGTCAATCGGTCGACTTGCGATTCTTGGCGGAGAGTTCATGGTGAATTTGCTCGAGGATTTCGGCCGCACCCTGATGTGACGCCGATGCCGCGATGGTCCCACGCCGGTCTTGCACCAGTTGCAGGATTGCTGGGCTTGCTGATCGAGGCGCAAAACAACGTTCTGCGCTGGCGAGAAGCGTCGCATCGTACATTTCGTCATCCGCGGCGGCGAAATGGACGTCTCTAACCCCAAGCTGATTCAGCCCTGAGATTTTGCAGAGGGGGGATGGATAGAGGAATGTCTTGTGACGCTCGCGATGCGAAATCCATCCGCTGGTTGAATCATGCAGCGCAGCGAGTTGTCGAACAAGCGGCAGCGTATCTGTTTCGGCGGAGGCGACGCAACAAATCATTTGTTCATATCCGGCCACAAGCTCCCAATTGGGATATTTCAGGGCGATCGCTTCTAGCAATTGGAGTCGTCCTGCAAATTGCTGGGGTGGAGCAAAAATGTCAGCACGCTGCACGAGTCCACCCTCCAGCACAAAACCGGCGAAGCGGATCTGCGGGAGTGCACGAACTAATCCTGCTACGCTTGCTGCATTGCGCGCTGTTGCGATGTATAAATTGCTGAGTTCTCCGATCCGCTTCAGCCAATGGGCAGTTTCGGCTGAAATATAACTGCATCGCGATCGGCCAGGGATTGCGATTTCGGCCGTTTCGGCAAATACGATCGTGCCATCTAGATCGACCACACAGTTCATTAGTTTTCCTGAAGCCGCAGAGTACAAGCAACCTGTGTGCTAAGAACCGCTAATTCTTTGACTAAAAACTTTTGTGCAACGTTTTGGCTATCAGCCAATTCAAGAAGCAGTTCAAAACGCTCGCGTGCTGATTGCTGAGAACACGCGAATAACAGTTCATCTGGATTAGAATTGATCAATGCTCGACAAACTTCGTTGCTATGGACTCGCAGTTGCGTCTCCATTTTTGGGGAGGTCGGACTTTTGTCAAGCTTCTTGAATGATTGCCTTTGCAGAGTCGTCATTTTTTCAGCCGGGCAGGAATCCGACCAAGCCTGGATCCATGTAGGCTGCAACAAATCTGCGGAGAACTGATACGCTGCAAAACACTGCCCAGGCTCGCGAGTAAATGTGCGCGAAAAACCAAGGGTTGTTGGTCCGGTGAAGCAGGCGGATGGGGACAGAATGTCCTCTTGCGTGCCCTGGAAGGTTGCCTGGCCCCATGGATCACTGAGTACCGCAAGTGGTCCGGCGCCGAGTTGCAAAAGTTCGCGGGCAACGCCCCCTTTGCCCGTCCATCCGTCCACAAAAATGATCTGACGAGTAGGATAGTCGGCTCGAATGTTCGCGAAGGATACCTGATCAATCCCGTGCCCGAGGAACAAGGAAGTTGCGACGCCGATGCTGCCGGGTAGCATGCGCGTTAACCAATCCACGACCGGTACGCCTGCTCGTAAGATCGCGACGAAAAGAAGCTCGGCAGGATCATAAGAATCGGCAATATTCATCGCCAAATTTACCGCAGCAGTGCGGATTGGATCTTCGCTTTTCAAAGCTCTGGATAGACGCGCGCCAAGGGAGCTGTTCAGCATGGGCTCTGGCGATGGAGTAGCCCAGAAAGCCTGATTGCCGGTGTAGCCAACGGTGCGATTTCGGAAACGGCCATCCGCAATATAGGGATCCACTTCTTCGATCCGCTCGGCGTAGATCGTTTGGTTCCACCACTCGACACAAAAGCGATCAGGCATGTTCATCCCAGATCTGTTTAGGCTCATCTTCAAGAGCATTGTAAATGTAGTAGCAGTCTTCCCAGGATTGACGCGAGAAAATGTATTCGCCATCGATCACCCAAGGGCTCAATGTAATGTGCTGCAAGCACTGCAGATCTCCGCGGAGCAGGGAAGGGAGCGCCGCAGCAATGGATTCGCCAACGGCAAAGTGCCGAGCGACCTGGTCCACAATATTAGTAAAACCGAGTTGCTGGTGCTGTAGACACGACGAATCAGCTGGCCGCAAGATTCCCTGAAAAGTCACATTCCAGCCGCGAAGTCGGCAGATTTCACCAAAGCGTTTTTGGTCGGTTGCTGCGCGAGCGTCAAGCAAGGTGAAGACGCGGCATCTGCGAATGTTGCTTGAATCGTAAATGCATTCCAGCAGATTCGCAATTGTGCTTCCCGTCGTAACTTCATCCTCGACAATCCAAAGCTCTTGCCCCACCTGATCTAGCAACTGGCGAGGGAGATAGTGCTCTGGTGCGTGGGAGTGAGATTCGTGAAAACTCAACCCGCCTGTATCGGTGCGACTGCTGCAGCACCACACTGAATCGATTCCAGCAGCTTCACACGCCTTCTGCATCGCAAAGGAAGGAACAATTCCCGATTCGGTAAGTCCCAGCACCGTACAAAATGGAGGGTGAACGTGTCTGTCGCTTCTGGGGTGAAATTCATGACCGGTTATCTCACTCAGCTGACTTTGACCAATTATCGCACCGAAGCAAGTGATCAAGTCCTGTAAGTGAAGAACGCTGATCGGTCCGAGTTTAGCGAGATGTTCAAAAGTGATGGCGTGCGTTCGATTAGGGTTCGCATCACGCTGCACGATCTTGGTCCCATGCGCAATTCGCTCGGCTGCTTTCCTGCTCGACGCTGTTCTTAATAATGGATGGATTGAGAACATCGTTTGTTGAGTCGTTTTTCAGGACAACCAAGGGAGCAGGGAATCACTTGTGCAGATCAGTAAGGCATCCGTACCGAAGTGAGTCATGCTCAAGTCTAGAGATGACGATGTCAAGCATTCGAGGATTTGGACGACGAAATAACAAGAATGTTAATCCGCAAGGCGCCAGATTGCTATCGCTGCGCTCACGGACGAGAATTTCGCCAGAAAACCCGCTTAGGATTCAAGACTCGCAAAGGGTATCATAAATCGGCCATCGATTAAATAAGGTTTCGCTCCCCAGAGTCAAACGGTTGACGTTTGCGGTTGATGCAGAGAACGTGATCCTCGGATTTGCGTCACACGCATCTAGATCTCGTTTTCATGCATTTCCAGGACTCGCTAGGTCTTGCGATCGGAAAATTTAGAAATGCATTGTCGATGCAGCCAGCAACCGCGCTGGTGGCTGCTGAATCAAATCGCGGATTAGCCGTGCGAGAACGCGCTTGAGCGGCGCGCAGACGAGATGGCCGCGCAAGCCTTGGCTGCTAGAACAAAACTCTTTAGGCGGTTACGCCCCCATTGCAATAGGAGGCGATGAAACCAAAGAGCAGCGGGGATCCATGGGACTTGACGAGTTGACTCATCACTTGCCAAACCGGATCTGATGCTGGAGACCAACTACCATCCAGCGCCGCGGGTCGATGTTTTTACGCGTCCCAAATACATATCGGCGTTAATGTAGAGAGAGCTGCCATCGTCTCCCCAGGCGCAGTTGCCGGTAGCTTCGCCGGTGGCGATCGTGCCGAGATGCGTTCCATCAGGAGCGAAGATGAAGACCCCGCCGGGCGCGGTGGCGAAAATGTTTCCTTGCTGGTCGACTTTCAGACCATCAGGCAAGCCCTTCTCTGTGGCGACCCATTTCGTCGCGTCAGAAAAGATTTTGCCTTCGCTGAGAGTCCCGTCTTCTCGTACATCATAGACCATCCACAAGGCCGCCTTGGGATCAGACTGCGCGACGTAAAGCTTCGTTTCGTCTGGACTGAAGGCGAGACCATTGGGAAACGTCAACTTGTCGTTGAGCAGCGTCAGTTCGCCTTTGGGGGTTAGACGAAAAATGCCGGAGTAGGCAAGCTCTCGCGCTGGATCTTGTTCGGCGAGCTCCAATCCATAGGGCGGATCGGTAAAGTAGAGATCGCCATTTGACTTGAAAACGCCGTCATTGGGGCTGTTCAAACGCTTGCCACGATACGAGTCAATTAGTACGGTTTGCTTGGATGCGGCGTCGATTCCCTTCAGCCGCGCGATCTGTCGGTCGCCATGTTGGCACAAGACCAGATTGCCTTGCGCGTCAAGCAGCAGGCCATTGCTGCCCGGTTCGGTACCGCGACGTACGGCCCCGCTTTGTCCAGCTGGTTTCAGAAAGAGCGAGAGTCCTGACTTTTCCGACCAGCGCATGATCGAGTCGTTGGGAATATCAGAGAAGAGCAAGCATTGAGCTTGGGGAATCCAGACCGGTCCCTCGCTCCACTCAAAACCGCTCGCCAGTTTCTCAAGTTTGGCGTCTGCGGGGATTATCGCGTTGATCCTAGGATCCAAGCGAATGATCTTGCCGAATGCAGGGTAGTTCTGTGGGGATTCGGCGCGGCCAATGTTGAATGTGGCCAGCAGCATTACGCAGGCGCCAAGGATGCCAAGTTTCATGAGAGTTCACCAGGGGATGAGTCGTGATACGGAGTCGCTGCGTCGACCACTGGGGGATCGACCTTAACGAACAGCCAGCAAACGGCCGCTGCCAGAAATACGAAGATATTGATCAAAAACAACTGGTCATAACCGGCGAGAACCGCCGATTGCCGTTGCAGCGGCGACAGTAATTCAATGGTTGTTTGCAAGCCCGCGGCGCTATGAATCAGGGAAGTTTGAATTAGCGTACCAGTGAGCCAACCAGCGAAGGCGGCGCCGAACGTACCAATCATATTCATGCTGGCCGCGGCGACCCCAGCGTTCTCTTGCCCGATATCCTGACAACTGGCCCAAGCCGAACCGACCGTCAGATCAATACAAAAAGCGGACAGCGCTACCATCAGACAGAAAAGATGAATGTTGGGACTCCAGTAGGCGCCAACCCAGAGCAAGCTGCAACCCAGCATGGCGGCCACTCCCAGACGTTGTCGTGCTTGGGCGCGCGTTGCTGTCCGTCGCGCGAACCACGAGACGAGAAACCCGCCCGCCAAACAACCAACGGCGCCTAACCAAAGCGGGGCTCCGCAATAGATCGCTCCCAGCAAATCCCCTTTTTGCAGTTGAAATCGCTCCTGCAAATAGGCCGGCAGATAGGTAATGTTGAAGATCCAGACAAAGGTCACCAACGCGTACATCAGGCAAAGGGCATGCAAGCTACGCGTGGTCAACAGCATTGACCAAACGATCTTGTGCGACTCTTTCGACGTTTTTCGATCCTGTTGAATTAGGGTTAACTCGGCTTCACTTACCTGAGAAAGTTGGGCAGGCGAGTTGCGAAACCAGTAGGCGAACCCGATGCACCAGAGAAAACCGATTCCTCCGAACAGAAAAAACGCGCCACGCCAATGGAGCGGGGCGATAGGGAAGAGGGCGTTGCCGACCAGAATCGCCCAAATCAGCGGAGTGATTCCTCCCATCAATCGTCCGGTCATCCAGATGGTCCCTTGGGCAAATTCCCATTCGCGTTTAGGAAACCAGTCGTGGATGGCCCGGGTGATGTTGGGATAGGCGCCGGCTTCGCCAGCTCCGAACAAAAATCTCAGCACAATCAACGTGCCTAGGCCGCCAAAACTGATGGCGCCCCAAGTGAGGCCGATGCATCCAGTTAAAATAGTGCAGGCCGACCACCAGATGACGATCCGAATCAGCAGACTTCGGGGACCAACACGGTCTCCCAACCAGCCTGACGGAATCTCGAACAGAGCGTACGCCAGTGCAAATGCGGTGAACGCCCACTTCATCTCGGAAACATCGGTCAGTCCGATTGCCTGACTGATCTCGGGCGCGGCAGCGCCGAAACAGACGCGGTCGAGGTACGTGATCATTGAAAGGACGCACAGCAACAACAGCATCCAATAGCGGATCCGCGTCGCCGGCGCCTTGGCTTGATCACTTTGCCGAACTTCAGCGCGATTCGCAGACGCGGTGTGCATTGACGAAATCCTCGTTCAACGTAATTCCTAGTCCCGGGCCATCGGGCGGGCAGATCCAACCGTCGATTGCCTGAATTTTCTCGTGCGTCAGTTCATGACGGAGCGGAGAATCCTCGACACAATCTTCAAACAAAAAGGCATCACGACAGGTCGTTAGCCAATGCAAGCTGGCGGCTGCGGTGACAGGACTCGTGTAGCAATGATTACAGGGCCGAGCGCCGATCTCTTCGATCCGCTGGCGAATATAGGACGCCTCGGTGAAGCCGTTCCGCGATAGATCGACCTGGTAGATGTCTAGACAACGGCCATCGATGAGGGGACGAAACGCTTGTCGTCCGCACTCTTCTTCACCTCCGGCGATGGGTACCGGCGAGCGATCTCTTAGCCAGCGATAACCTTCGTAGTCGTCGGGATGGAGCGGTTCTTCGAGCCAACCAATCTTGTAATCTTGAAACGCATGAGCTCGCTGGAGAGCGGTTCGCGCATCCCAAACACAACCGGCGTCAATCAGCAGCGTACCATCCGAGCCAAGTCCCTCACGGGCTCCTTGCACCAGATCGACGTCAACCGCCTCGGAGGTTCCCATTGGTTCCCAACCGAACTTGACCGCTCGATAGCCTGCTTCGCGCCAGCGGCGACCGATGGCAGCGGTTTCGCCGCCATCTTTACCAAACAGGATCGATGCGTAGGCCTGGATCCGATCATGCTGCTTTCCGCCAAGCAACCGATGGATCGGCTCTCCAAAGTATTTCCCTTTCAGGTCCCACAGCGCCATATCGATCGCCGCCATCGCGGTGATGGTGACGCTGCGGCGACCGCAATACATTGTGCGACGATACATCTTTTGCCAAAGACGATCGGTCTCGAGCGGGTTTTCGCCGACCAACAGATCGCGCAGGCCGGTAGCGATGTTATGACTGAAGGGAGCATCGATAACCGCTTTCACCATTTCTGGGGACGAGTCGGCCTCGCCAATTCCTTCCAAGCCGGTATCGGTGAGAACTCGAACCAAAACGGAGTCTTGGCTGCTGGCTGTTTTGGCCTCAACTTGAGGAATTCGCAGAATCTGGCAGATGATTTGGGTGATTTTCACAGGTGGGCTCATTCAGAAACAAACTAGTAATCGCAACGTTTACGAAGTTACACGTCCTACGACAACAATGTGCTGACCACGGGGGACAACCGCGGCCCAAGCTTGCGCCAAGATAACGCCGTCAACTTGAGCGCGAACTTGCCAGGGAGGCATGTCGATATGATCAAAGTCATGTAGCAGGCCAACGACGTCTCCTTGCTTGACCGCAACCCCGCAATCGATCAACGGCTCAAAGTGACCATCAAACGGCGCGATGCAATAGCAAGCACGATCGACTGTTTCCAGCTTCAATTGCGTCCCGGACTTGTGGTATCCAATTGGTTCGATCTCCCCCCGCAATTGCTCATGATGGATCGCCGCCGCCATCACGCCATGTCGAGCGTAACGAACCCCTTCTAGGTTCACCGCGCGTCCCCAACCCAGCTCGGTGCCGACGGTGATCTTACCCAGTCGTTCAGCTTCGCTCGGCAACAAGCCTGGCGTCGCATTCTGGTAAACCATCAAACAAGGCGTACCAAACCAGCGAGCCGTCTCTTCGATTGCTTTCGATAGAGCAGGATCTTCGACGGGGTGAAAGCTAGAGCAGATCGCAAACCGGGCGACATCGCCGCCGCTATGTAAGTCGATCACTACGTGCACGCGGGGCCAAATATACTGACGGACGAACGCGGCGATGCGATGCGTGATACCAGACAAAGCTGGAGTCGTTCCGGCGCCTTCGACGAAAGCGCGGTTTAGATTAACTCGATCATCCAGAGAACTCTCTCGCGTACCTGCGCGAAAAGCCGAGGGATTTAATACGGGGATGAGGATGATGCGACCGATGACCTGATCGGTGTCGATCTCTTGCATCAGTTTCTTGAGTGCAACCGGGCCTTCGTATTCGTTGCCATGGTTGGCGCCAAAGGCGACCAATCCGCGATCAGCGGCGGCATTCTGACCGACCCACACGGTAAGCGGCATCAAATGGTCGCCCCAGATGCTGTCATGTTCGAGCGCGACCCAGTAGTCGCGTCGCCCCGGAGAATCCAGATCAATCTCGGCAGGGCGAACGATTTGTCGCAGGCTGTTTGGTTCTGACATAACCGTGTTGTTTCTGTCCGCGCGGGACTAGGAGAGAATGTCGTTCAATACATGACCATGAACATCGGTCAGGCGAAAGTCTCGACCAGCATAGCGATAGGTTAATCGCGTATGATCGAACCCCAGAAGATGCAGAATCGTGGCGTGCAAGTCATGCACGCTGGTCGGACGTTCGACCGCTTTAAAGCCAAACTCGTCGGTCGCACCGTAGGCAGTACCACCGCGAACGCCGCCGCCGGCCATCCAAACAGTAAAACCATAATGATTGTGGTCGCGGCCTAGCGTGGTGGCGCCGCTGCCGTTGAGTTCGACGGTTGGCGTGCGCCCGAACTCTCCGCCCCAGATGATTAGCGTATCTTCAAACATGCCGCGGCGTTTCAGATCGGTCATCAGCGCTGCAATCGGTTGGTCGATCTCTTGCGAAAGCTTGCGATGGCTCGGCTCTAAGTTGGCGTGATGGTCCCAGGCATTGCCTGCATCGTGCCAAAGTTGAACGTAACGCACGCCGCGCTCCAGCAGGCGCCGCGCAATCAACGTTTGTCGACCATGAATATCTTCGCCATACAATTGACGCGTTTCTTGCGTCTCTTGATTGATGTCAAACGCGTCGGCCGCTTCCATCTGCATCCGGAAAGCTAACTCAAACGAATGGATTCGTGATTCCAGGCGAGGATCGTGCCGCTGCTCGCGATGTTCGTTGTTGAGTTGATTTAGTAGTGCCAACTGGCGACTTTGCATCTCTGTCGTTGCGTGGTTGCTTCGAATGTTCTCGATTAGCTTGTCAAGTTGTTCATGCTTCGAGTTGATATAGGTTCCCTGCAGGCTGCCAGGCAAAAAGCCCGATTGCCAGTTAGCGGCGCCGCTAACCGGTTGGCCATTGGGACACATCGCGATAAATCCCGGCAGGTTCTGATTTTCGGTTCCCAATCCATACAATGCCCATGAGCCGACGCTGGGTCGCGGCAAGACCGAGTCGCCGCAGTTCATCAGCATCAGCGAAGGCTCATGATTAGGAACCTGGACGTACATCGAACGGATCACCGCGATGTCGTCGCTATGTGCGGCCGTCTTGGCGAATAATTCGCTCACTTCGAGCCCGCTTTCGCCATACTTTTGAAACTTAAACGGCGATGGCATGCAGGCGCCGGTCTTCCGCTCTGTCGCTAGCGACATCGGCGGAGCTTGTCCGGCATATTTCTGTAGCATCGGCTTCGGATCGAACGTGTCAACATGCGAAGGACCGCCGTTCAAAAAGAAGTGGACAACGCGTTTGATGCGGCCGGGAAAGTGCGGTTTTTTCACCGCAAGCGGTGATTCGGCAGCGACGGCATTCGCCAGCGCAGGAGCAGAGTCTTGGAGGAGCGACGATAGCCCGAGCATCCCTAGCCCGATACCGGATCGCTGCAGCATCTGTCGGCGATTGATCGATTCTGAATGGTTCATTGGCATCATGGCTAATCCACAAACAAAAATTCGTTAGAAAGCAGGAGCACCTGAGCCAACTGTTCCCATGGATCCAGCAGACGTTGACGCTGGCCGGTAAAGTCGTGCTGGGCATCCCACTGAGGAAGCGGCGAGTTGCTGGATGTGACGTTGCTTTGCGACAGCGCCTTGATCTGCGGCGACCAGAGATGTTGATCACTATTCAGTACTTCCAGGATGTCGACGACAAAGTCGAGCGACTCTCCTTGTTTCAACTCAACAGAGGAGACATCTATGGTCCGTGTCGTGTTATGAACCAGTTCTTTGCGAAGGACTTTGCCGCTGCTGGTCAAGACCCAGCAACGGATTCCATCGGCGACTGGCTCGGCATGCTTCACCGTCGAATTGACGGCGTAAATTCCGTCGGCTGGCGCCGTCCAGCGACGAACGATTGCATGTTGTAAGTTATTGCCGGGATGACCGCCGTCAGCCGTAATCTGAGCCCAGCCATGTTGGGCGTCGGGCCATGACGCTGCTCCTTGCCAAGCGGCGCCGGTGAAGTAGGGGAGGGGACTGAAGTTCAGCAGTGTTCCGCTCGCCGGCTCAATCTCACCATACCCATACGTCCAAGCCGCCTCTGTTGTAAGAGTTTCGCCGATATCTGGCTTGTCTAAAGCCGCTGGCACAAACTGAAGTGCGGCGGTTAGCTCGGATGAACTTGGGGACCTCTGCAAAATCTGGTGAAACAAAAACTCGACCGATGCTTCTCTGCTCGCCGTAGGCTGCTCGCGGATCAGCGCAGCGACCGATCGCGCACGATCAGCGATAAATGAATGATTGAGTGCAAATAACGCTTGTTGCGGAACCGTCGTTTCTGAACGCTGCGGCGTGTGCAAGTCGGGATTGGCGAAATCGAATGTCTGCAGGATGGTCGGTAGCGATTCTCGCTCGATCTGGCTGTAAATTGTGCGTCGTGCTCCGTCCTCTTTCACGTCGAATAACGGATCTCCTTTGCCACCGGATCTGCGATTCAATTCATCTGCGACCAGCAGACTGGCGTCTCGAAACTGCTCGAAGGTCAGCCGTCGCGGGTTCATCCTCCAAAGCAATCGATTCTCGGGATCGGCCTGGCTCGCTTGTGCGTAGGCTTCATCGTGCGCCGGTCCGGTTGATTGTTGTTGATAGGCGGCCGACAGCATGATCTTGCGATGCAAGTCTTTGGTAGACCAGCCGCCGTCAATGAAAGTGCGCGCCAGCCAATCGAGCAGTTCGGGATGGGTCGGCGGATCAGCCCGCAAGCCGAAGTCGCTTGGAGTGCGGACGATCCCGTGGCCGAAATGGTGCATCCATACTCGATTAACCCAGACTCTCGCAGTCAGCGGATTGTCAGCCGCGGCGATCGCTTCGGCCAGTTCAAGTCGCCCGCTGCCTTGTTTGAACGGTCGTCGATCGTCGTGCGAAAGTATCTCGAGAAACCGCATCGGCACTTCGTCGCCAGGATTGTTGGCGCTGCCGCGTCGCAAGATGCGCGGAGTGAGGATCGTGGGCTTATCTACCAATTGAACTGCATGCGGAATCGTTTCGGAATTCGCAAGGATCCACTGATCGTACGCCGTTTGCAGTTTCCACATCTCAATGCAAGAGCCCGTATCGAAGTCAAATTCGATGTTGATAAAGTCGAGATCAGGAATCACGCAAGGAGACCCTGGGGCATACAAAACTTTACGTAGCTCTTCTTCCTCGCGATTGGCCAAAGCTGTCGGCAACGGATTTCCTTGCTTCACTGCCGCCGCCAATTGTTCGTCCCACTTGCGACGAACCTCATGAAAGATTTGAGCGTATCGCGCGACCATCTCAGCGCGTGTAGCCGGCGGCGTTACAAAAGCTTTGTCGATGATCGGATGAATCGGCAGTGAAGACTCGCGTAATTTCGCTAGCGCGGTGCGGGCCTGCTCAAGAAAGTTTTCTTCCGGCAGTTCCCTAAGCTTGGACCAGATAAGGAAGGCCGGATGCTGCGATTTCTCTGCCTTTGTTAAGTATCGCTGCCATCCCCAGACGGTCGTGGGGAGCAAATCCTCCTTTGACAGGATCTGGCTGAACGCTTGCTGCGGATACTTGTCGAGCTCGAATTGCGCCTGCAGATATTCACCGACGCGACTTCTGGCCAATTCGGCGAATTCCTGGCGTGTTGCCTGCAAGCCGAGCTGTAGTTTGGTCTGACGATTTTTAAGTTCGGCTTGAACTTGCTCATCTGCCTCCTGCTCAAAAATCGGTACGGTCTTTTCCGCCGAATTCTGAAAGACGCCGTAGAGCGAGTAGTAGTCGGCTGTCGGAATCGGATCAAACTTGTGATCATGGCAGCGGGCGCAACCGACGGTCAGCCCAAGTAGGCCGCGGGTGACCACATCAATCCGATCGTCGATTATGTCAGATTCAACTCCCAGAAAACGACGTCCTAGCGTCACAAATCCCATCGCGGCCGCTGACTTGGGATCATTCGGAGCCACTTGATCAGCCGCAAGCTGGAGCCGCACAAATTGATCGTACGGCAGGTCGCTGTTGAACGCTTCAATGACCCAGTCTCGATAGTGAACTGAGTTAACGAAGAATCGCTCTTCGCGGCCGTAGACGTAGCCTTTCGTGTCAGAGTAGCGTGCGACGTCTAGCCAGTGCCGCGCCCAATGTTCTCCATAAGCAGGCGATCCCAGCAGGCGATCGATCAACTGTTCATAGGCGTCTGGTCGCGGGTCGACAAGGAACTCTGCGACTTCTGTTGGCGACGGCGGCAAACCGGTTAGGTTGAATGTTGCACGGCGAATTAAAGTGCGTCGGTCCGCTGGCGGCGAAGGGCTAAGCGAGGATTCTTCTAGCTTGTGAAGGATAAATCGATCAACGTTGTTCTGCGGCCAAGATTCCTCTTTCACCTCTGGCGGTGATGGAGATGAAATCGGCTGAAATGCCCAGTGCTCTCGCTTGGCGGCGTCATCGAGCTGGGGGAGATTTGACTCGGGCCAGGCTGCGCCGGCATCTATCCATTGACGGAGTAGGTCAATTTGCGCCTGCGACAATATCTTGCCGCTCGACTCCGGAGGCATCTTCTCTAAATTGTCGTTAGATGAAATTCGCTCGATCAAGATACTCTCATCCGACTTGCCGGGGACGATCACCGGGCCGCTATCTCCTCCGTCGATAGCGAACTTGCGAGCGTCGAAGCGCAGGCTGCCCCATTGCTTTTTCGGCCCGTGACACTCGTAGCAATTCTCTACCAACAGGGGGCGAATCTTCTTCTCAAAATGCTCTGTCGCTTCGGCAGACATATCGCCAGGCATTTGGGCGGCAAGTTGTCGAAGAAACTCACCATTCGACGCCAGAGAGATCCACGTCAGCAGAAGAGTCGCCAAAAGGCGAGTCGGTATTGCGACTGTGTCCATGTTGCGAGCGTAAGTAGGGATGGGAATTCTTTCAATCATTTTAACGGCAATTATCTGCTATCTGCGAGGACGTGCCGACGTTGGTGGAGCGACGTCGAATTCGATGGAGAGAGGCGACATATTTCCTGCGACAACTTCTAACTCTTGCGGCGGAAAGTCGATGTATCGTGTCTCATCAACGATGATACCCGGCGGCGAAGGAGGAGGAGCTTCGATTTGACGGCCGGTTTTTACTGCGCCGGATACCCGAACAATTTTTTTACCCGGCAGCATGGTTTGCGAAGAATCAAGCTGGAACTTTCCGGCTGAAATCGTCGTGCCGCGACTGGGCCCGACTCCATCGGCCGGCATAAAAACGATGCTGCCGCTATCCAATGGTTTTCCGTCATAGGTGACTTCACCTAAAAGTGGTGCGTTACCTACATCGCACCCGACCATGAAGAGGATCCCAGCGATCCAAGTCTGTTTCCAATACCAGGCAGAACAGGTGCAGTTCGCCATTTGTGTCATCCATAGTGATTGAAGAGAAGTAGGAGTAGATTGTCCGCCGTCTTGGTGACGGATTATTTTTTGGTTTCTAGCTCGACGTCGGCCCAATAGGCCGACGTCGAAATTGTGACTAAGAGCCCAATCCTTTAGAAACCAGGAAATAGGACTTCGTTGGTTATTGCCTGCGGAGTTCCCAAAGCGCGCCAGATGTTCAATTCGATTGTCTCGCCCACAAAATGGACGCTTCCATCCCCCGCTAGTAGATTTACGCCGCCGGGGTGATTGCTGCGGGGAGTGGTGATCATCTGGCGATCGCTCCACGAGTTGAATGCGCCGACACAAGGGGCTTGTGCCGTTGATACGCAGTGGCCGTTACGGGTTTGATCTGGCGTCAGATCTCCCGGCGAGTAGTTGTGGTGGTAATAGGCGCCTTCAGGATAGTTGGTTCCCCGTTGATCACCGGTCGAGCCGTTGGGGTTTACGTTGATGATTTCCGACATCATCGCAGTGTTTGTGGTGCCGTCCGTCATATCGGCCAGTCGAATTTTGCTGTCCGAAAACAACACCCCTTTTTCGGCGCGAGGACGTAGATTGTCATGCGCCGCAGCCCCTTCTCGACCGGGCCCGATGCCGTTGTTCGCTACGTAGCTGCGATGGGCAGCAAAGTTGAGCCAATTGTCAACGTTCGAGGTGTCGGAGGGGCAGAGATAAGCTTCCAACTTCGTCCCGGTAACAATTTCGTTGGTCGCATTTCCACCGCCGAAACCGGCGTTTAAATTGGCCGAATCAAACAGCGAGTTTTGTTCGAGAAACGGCAGGAGATAAAGCGCCCAAATGGATTCGTCAGCGGCGGTGTTGGCCACGACGCCGACATTGCCTGGAGGAAGTTTGCCGTACGTGTCGTGATGCATGTGCAACGCCAAGCCGATCTGTTTCAGCTTGTTGGTGCAATCCATTCGCCGCGCCGCTTCGCGGGCCTGTTGGACTGCCGGCAGCAACAGCGCGATCAATACTCCGATGATGGCGATCACCACCAACAGTTCTACGAGCGTGAACCCGCGACGACGATTAATAAAGACCGAATTCAGACGACTCATGACAGACTCCAGAGAAAAGAAAAGAATCGGAGCTACGAAAAGGCGATGATCTGGTTGGCAATCAAATAACACTCTGCTTATGGATTATGATCCCCAAAAGAGCTTACCAACTGACCACAGCTCGGATTGTCAACAATCTGAAATGGATTGTCAACAATTTTTTCTATCGACTTTTTTGCAACAAACGTGCCAATGCATTTTTTGAAGAGGCGCATCGGTGGTAGGGGATAGTCATCGCTCCCTGGGAACCTTGCTAGGGAGCGGATGCGCCTCTTGCCGGAAAGGGCAGCGCGATGCTGTTGCAAGCTAGTAACAGTCGAATGCCTAGAAGCTGTGCAGATTTCACGCGGAGTGCATCGAAGCAAGGCGTGGTTAACAGCCAGGGTGTCGATCAGAACCGACTACTCAATTTTTTCGTTCAAGAGCGAAAGAGTTGCTTGGAGATTGCCCGATTGAATGCAGTCCACAATCGCGCGATGCTCGTCGTAGATCACCATCGGATCGGGGCAACGGCGCTGCGTCCGACGAAAATGGGAGCGAATTCGATAGACCATCGCTTCCCAGATTGCTAGCAGGTCTGGTTGTCCAGCTCGTTCCAAAATCGAGCGATGAAAAGCGATGTCGGCTTCGGCAATTGCGGCGTAGTCGCGCGCGGCGCAGGCTTCTTTCATTCGCGCTAGAAGCGTCTCCCAGCGAGCGAAATCTTGATCGTTCAGCTCGTCAAAGATCAGTTCCAGCACGTAGCTTTCTAGCATACGCCGGATCGGTACGATCAAGTCGCGAATCGGTTTGGGGGGTTCCGATGCGACGACAACACCACGATTAGGACGCGTGACCAGCAACCCCTGATGGGTCAGCTTCTGAAAAGCTTCGCGAATCGCGTTTCGCCCCAGTTTGAAGCGTTTCGAGACGTCCATCTCGGTCAAACGAGAGCCCTCGACGAGTTGGCCGGACAGGATTTCTTCGCGCAATTGCTCGACAATTTCGGTGGATCGATGCGATTTTTTGTTGTCCACGATACAGGGATCCGCCATATTTCCGAACCAATTCGCCGCGTTTAAATATTGTCGACAATTGCCGTCGCTTCTCTCAAATGTGAGCATGCCAGGGCGGAATGTCAATCGCGCTACTGGATAGATACTTTGACGATGGCTCCTCAGTACATCCGAAAATCAGAGCGGTAATGTGGAAAAAGCAGGGTTTGACCGTATCGCTTCAACGGGCAAAAGGTGCGTCAAACCTTTCGCGCTGTTGGTAGTGCGCTCTGCTGAAGCGGCGTCGCGTCACTTTACCACGATGCTGGCCCTCTTGTTCGGCGCAGCCAGCTCAAACGGGTATGCGGCTTGTCTGATAGAGCATTGCGTCCGCGATTTTATCAAGGCTTACAATTTGATCGACTCCGCCAGCGGCGATTGCTTCCTGTGGCATGCCAAAGACGACGCAACTGGCTTCGTCCTGAGCGATCGTGCGGGCGCCGGCTTGATTCATTTCTAGTAACCCTTGTGCGCCGTCGCGTCCCATCCCTGTCAAAATCACGCCGGTCGCATTGGGGCCGATATATTTTGCACAAGAGCGAAATAAGACGTCGACCGACGGCCGAAATCGATTGACCGGGGGGCCTTGCGTGATCCGCACCGCATAGCTGGCTCCGCTTCGAAAGACGCTCATATGAAAGTCGCCGGGGGCGATTAACGCGTGTCCCGGCAGAATTCGGTCGCCGTTGGTCGCCTCACGGACGCGGATTCGACAGAGACGGTCGAGCCGTTCCGCGAATGAACGCGTAAATCCCGTTGGCATGTGTTGCACGATAACAATCCCCGGCGCGTCAGCCGGCAGTCGCGTCAAGACATCGCACAAAGCCTCGGTCCCGCCGGTGCTGGCTCCCATTGCGATCACACCGTGCGTTGAACGGATCAGCGATTTGCTAGTCGAGGTTGTAGGAACCGGTGGTTTCCAGGCAGCTGATCGGGGACGGACGCGCGCTTGTCGAGCACCGCGTACTTTTTGACGGATGTCATCCGCCATTTCCGCCGTACCTGACTGAACGTCAATTGAAGGCTTGGTGACAAAATCGATGGCGCCCAACTCCAACGCGCGCATGGTTGTTTGACAGCCGCGCTCGGTCAGCGACGAGATCATCACGACTGGCAGCGGATTGGCGTGCATTAGCTTTTCGAGAAAAGTCAAGCCATCCATCCGCGGCATTTCTACATCCAAGGTGATTACATCGGGACGCAGTTGTTTGATTTTGTCCCACGCGGCGTAAGGATCCGGAGCTGAGCCAACTACTTCGATCTGTGAATCAGCTTCTAAGATATGCGTCAACAACTGTCGCATGACTGCAGAATCATCAACGATTAATACGCGCGTTTTGGTCATCTTGGTCGCCTTCCCGAAAGGAACATTGATTGGTGGTTTGAAATTGATCTAGCGAAGTCAATGACGACGTCCATCGCCCGAGACTCGGCAGACGTGTACGCGACCCGAATCTGGCGAAAAGATCACTTTCATGCTCTGATCTCCTCCCAACAGGAAACCAACCAGCGGAATATTCTGTTCTTCTAAATATTGTCGGACAAAACTGACGTTCTTTTCGCCTGCATTGAGCAACGAATTTCGCGGAGCGATGGATGCTCCGCCAAACGCTTTCGCTTTTAAGCGAAGCTTGTCACCGCCGGAGCGAATCACTCGGCGAATTAGTTCGTCCATTGCGGAGTCACCGTAGCGAGTTGAATTGACGCCGGCGTGAATTGGTCGAGGAAGCACAAAATGGTTCATGCCCCCGATCTTGGAATAAGAATCAAAAAGGCAAACAGAGACGCAGGAGCCCAGGATTGACTGAATCTTATCACTTGCTCCGGCCACGCGCACTTCTCCGGCGATTACCGTGAATTTGGCGCCGACGTAACTAATAGCAGCGATCTTGCCCATATACGGCCACATTGTTGGGAAACGGGAGACAGTTCAAAGATCGAAACTCAACTCCGCAAGCGATAGATGGTCCCTCCCAGGGGCTCATAAGGATTTGCGCCCCACGACATGCTTTCGGAGTGCCCAATAAACAGGAATCCGTCTGGCTCTAAATAATTCGCGAAGTTTTCTAGGATCCGGCGCTGAGTAGGCTGATCAAAATAGATCAGCAAATTGCGACAGAAGATGGCGTCGAATCGCGTCTTTACAGGCCAGCCCGGCTTCACCAGATTGATCTGCCGAAAAGTCACGATGTTTTGCAGTTCTGGTTTTACCCTAGCGACCCCGTTAAATTTGCCGGTGCCGCGTAAAAAATATGCCTGTTGCAGTGGCCGAGGAATCGGCATGGTTTCTTCGATTGGGTAGACCCCTTCTTGGGCCTGCGCCAACACGTTGGTGTCAATGTCAGAGGCTAACACGCGAAGATCCCAGCCTGAGTTACGAAAGAACTCACGCAACGTGATCGCGATCGTGTACGGCTCATGTCCCATCGAACAGGCGGTGCTCCAGATTCTTACTCGCCGTCGACGTCCGGCGTTGGCTGCTTTGGCGATGGCCGGAAGCATCTGTTGCTGCATAAAATCAAAATGATGCGACTCGCGGAAGAACTCTGTTTTATTCGTCGTAATGCAGTTGATCATCTCCTGCATTTCGTCCCCGGTCGGGTCACGCAGCAGGACATACTCGAGATAGTCCAGATAAGAGGTGAGATTCAACGCTCTCAATCGCTTTGACATCCGCGAGCAAACCAACACGCGTTTGTTATCATTCAGAGAGATCCCTGACTCCTGATAAATCAGATTTTGGAAGATCTCGTACTCGTCGTCCGTGATCGTGGTTAACGAGCCAGATGAAGAATGATTTCGGCAACTTAGCGCCTTGACGCGATTGACAGCCATACGATTTCTGCGGGACGATTCGGATGCGATGTGCGGCGTAGTCATATTGAATATTTGGATTTCTAAAGTATCTCAATCGCAGCGGACGCGTCCATTTATAGACGCGCCCGCTTGATTGAAATCATTGAATAACAGCGTTAATTAAAACTCTTCAAACCCATCCGCACCGTTGTCGGCGCCGGCATGAATGAGATCGAGTTCATGTCCACTGCCGTTTCGATTGCTGCTTGCGGCGGCGTTGCGGGCACGGCCGGCGACAGCTTGACCCGAGCGAGCAGCGGGGCGCGACGTAACCGATTGTCGAATTGCGACGGTCGGCTTCCACTCAGCGGTGCGGATCTTGCCACGTGCGGCGCTCTTGCGAGCGACGTTAAACTGAGCGACGACTTCTTGCAATTGATCCGATTGACCAGACAAAGCGACGGCAGTTCCCGAAAGTTCTTCGGTCTGTGACGCATTGGCCTGGGTGACCTGATCCAACTGCGCGACCGCTTTGTTGACCTGCGAGATGCCGGCCGACTGCTCACGAGATGCGGCGGCGATTTCGGCGACGATATCGGTAACTCGTTTGACCGAGGTCACGATATCTTGCAGCGTCTCACCCGATTTGTTGACCAGGTCCGAGCCGACTTCGACTTTTTGGACCGAGTCTTCGATCAGACCTTTGATCTCTTTCGCGGCGCTGGCACTGCGTTGGGCCAAGTTGCGAACTTCTCCGGCGACAACGGCGAAGCCGCGTCCCTGTTCTCCGGCTCGTGCCGCTTCGACGGCCGCGTTCAGAGCCAACAGATTCGTTTGGAAGGCAATCTCATCAATCGTGGTGATAATGTCGGCGATCTTACGCGAGGCGTTATTGATTTCGCCCATCGCTTTCACCGCTTTACTGACGACTTCACCACCCTTTTCGGCCGTCTCACGCGAGCTGTTCGCCAACTGATTAGCCTGATCGGCGTTGTCGGCGTTTTGATTGACCGTCGCGGTGATCTCTTCCAGGCTCGAAGCGGTTTCTTCCAAGCTCGAAGCCGATTCTTGGGCGCCTGACGAAAGCTGTTCGGCGGCTGCGGCCAACTCTTGCGAAGCGGTGGCGACCGTCTCAGCAATGTCGTTGACTTCTACGATTGCGCGAGTGAACCAGCGGGCGATGAAGTAGCCCAACGCCAAACCGATCACGATCCCGCCGATAACAAATGAGATCACGGAGATTCGAGCGGAAGCGTAAGTAACGTCGCCGGCTGTGTTCGCCTCTTTCGCGATCTGTTCTTTTAGCTGCGACAACGCAGTCATATCTGTGTCGAGTTTGCGTGCTGTATCCTGCAATTCCCTCAGTCCGGTTGCGGCCTCTTCATTCTTGTTTTGGACGGCGAATGCCATGATCGATTTCGCCTGGGCCATAAAGGTCGGCATCGTCTCATTGATTTTTGCAAGCAGGGCCGCTCCTTCGGGCGTGTTAATCGTAGGGGTTGCTTCTTTGATTGCAGTTTGGAAATCGGCAGCACGTTCATCTAGTCTCTCTGAGAGTCTCTGCAGCTCTGTCTCATCCAATTCGATCACGGTTTGACGTACGATGCGACCAAGGTCTACTAAGCAAATGTTCGCCTCTTTGGTCTTCGAAAGACCGACCAACTCGCTCGTATACATGGTGGTTTGCATGTCGTTAATCAACGACATTTTGCTGAGTCCGAAATAACCGACAATACCGGTAATCAGACAGACCGCAGCAAACGACAGTAACAACTTCGCTCTAACGCTTAAACTTTGAAATGCAGCCATTGGTATATTTCCTGAAAATTAAATCTCGTAAAGAACTTCCTAAACAAATTCGCCCCCTCGCGTCCTTACGAGAGCTTCTCAAGTGAGTGTTGGAATTAAGGCCTAGGCCGCAAGTCCGTCTAGATTCGCCAGTTCGTCCATCCCGACAAGTCGAGCAATGTCGAGCAGCATGACGATTCGGTCATCGATTTTCCCCATCCCGGTAATGCACGAAGCATCTACATTTCCGGCAAGCTCCGGCGTCTCTTCGATGTCGCGTGACGGAATGTCAAGCACATCCGAGACTGTGTCGACCAGCAGGCCGACCACTTTGGCGCCCAAATTGACGACGATGATGACGGTGAATTGATCGTATTCTTTCTCCGCCATGCTAAATCTGCTGCGCAGATCCACTACCGGCACCACGGTGCCGCGCAAGTTCAGCACGCCTTTAATAAAATGCGGTGCTGTGGGGATCGGGGTGATCTTCGAAAACCCTTTGATCTCCTGAACTTTCAAAATCTCAATGCCGTATTCTTCGTTCTGTAATATGAACGTAAGAAATTGGCTACTGTCAGCGGCGACAGGGCCGCCATCTCTTGTCTTGTCTTCGCCCATTAGATTTACCTTTCAAATGTCGATTGACGCCCACGTGATCTCTACGCGGGCAATCGCCGCAAAGAGGTGTTGTCAGAGTCCGATTCTTACTTTCCGCATCCTGCAATCCGCATCAAACCAGGCACGTCGAGAATAAACGCGACGCGACCATCGCCAAGAATCGTAGCGCCTGAAACGCCCTCGATCTTTTTGTAGTTTTCTTCCAAGCTCTTCATCACAACTTGAAGTTGGCCCAACAATTCGTCCACCATCAGTCCGAATTTTCGCCCTTGATGTTCTAAGATGACGACCAACGCTTGACTGGGATCCAAAATCCGCGCCGAACAGCGAAATAGCTGATGTAATCGCAACAGCGGAATTGTCTCGCCTCGCACGATCAATACTTCGCCCCGGCCGATGACCGACTTGATCTCTGATGACTTGGGCCGGATGGATTCCAGCACCGAGAGCAGCGGCACGATGTAAACATCGTCATCCAACGCGAGACTCAAGCCGTCTAGGATCGCCATCGTTAGCGGCAGCTTAATTCGGAATGTAGTTCCTTCCCCTTCCGTGCTGCGGATAGAGATCCCGCCGTTGAGCATTTCGACGTTGCGCTTGACCACATCCATGCCGACGCCCCGCCCAGAGACGTTACTGATTGTTTCCGCCGTAGAGAACCCCGGCGCGAAGATCAACTCATGAATGTGCTCATCGCTTAATTCTTGATTCGCATCGATCAGACCTTTGCTGATCGCTTTTGCTCGGATCCGAGATTTGGAGAGTCCGCCCCCATCGTCGGCGACTTCGATAATGACGTTGCCCCCTTCGTGGTACGCGCTAAGCCGAATCTTTCCGACTTCCGACTTGCCAGCGGCCAATCGTCCAGCCGCCGACTCTAAACCATGATCAATCGCGTTTCTAACCAAGTGGGTGAGGGGATCGCCGATTTCTTCGATCACTTGTTTGTCGAGTTCGGTATCTTCGCCCAGAATTTCGACTTCGGCTTTTTTGTGCAATGATCCGGCCAAGTCGCGAATCAGTCGGGGGAAACGGCGGAACACATGCCCAATCGGCATCATCCGCACCGCCATGACGCGTTCTTGCAACTCCCGCGTCGTACGCTCCATCGTTGCAATCGCTTCCTGCAAAAGTGGAACGCGCTGGATTGGCAGTTCGCCGATCGATTGGTTGACCATTGAATTGGCGATGACCAACTCGCCAACCAGATTGATTAGCTCCTCCACTTTTTCTACCGACACGCGAATTGAGTCGGCTTGCAATGCTTTGGACTTCGGCGCTTCGGGGCGAACCTTCTGGTCCAGTGGATTGGCCTGGGGCTCATCGTCGTGGTCCGTCGAAGCGTCCACGGTCTCCTGGATTTCTAGTTCGCTGTCGTCTTCTACAAAGATGAATACCTCGCGGATATCGTCGATCGATCGCTCGGTTTGCAATCCGATCTCCCATCCCAAATAGCATTGCTCGGGATTGAGTTCCGCTAGACGCGGCAAATTTCGACGTTTCAAATTGACATGGAGGATTTCGCCCAGTCCTGCTAATTCACGTAGGAGCAGACCAGGGTCCATGCCCGACATAAAGATGTCTTGCGGCGGGGCAAATTTAATTTCAAAGCAACTTGCCTTGTTGGGACTAGTTTTCTGTTTTTTTGTAGACAGATCTTTGGCGTTGGTTGTTGATTCTTTGCCGAGGGCTGCTTCCAGTTCCGCTGTTAGCGTCGAAGTGTCAACCTCTAGGTCGGTCCCATCCCGCGCTTCGTTCACCAAATCGCCGAGCATATCCGCCGAGCGTAGCAAGAGATCGATCAACTCTTGAGTCGCCAGCATGCGACCTTCGCGAAGGAGGTCGAGCAGGCTTTCTAGGTTGTGGGTGAAGCCGGCAATTTTTGGAAAGCCGAAGGTCCCGCTCGATCCCTTGATGGAATGGGCTGCCCGAAAGATGTTGTCTAGCAGTTCCGTGCCGGCCGGATCTTTTTCAAGTTGCAACAACTCTGCTTCAAGGGTGCCGACATGTTCCGCCGCTTCTTCAAAGAATGCGGCGTGAAACTGCTGTAGATCAATTTGCATCGGATTATTTCCTACTTGACGACCTTGTTGACAACCGCCAGCAGCTTTTGCGGATCAAACGGCTTCACGATCCAACCGGTCGCGCCCGCCGCTTTGCCTTCTTGTTTTTTGGAGTCTTGAGACTCGGTGGTCAGCATCAAAATTGGCGTGAAGCGATAGTCGGGCTTCGCGCGTAATTCTCGAATCAAAGTCATGCCGTCCATGACCGGCATGTTGAGATCGGTAATCACCAAATCGACCGTTTTTCCGGCGACGTTATTTAGCGCCGCTTGACCATCGGCTCCCTCGACGACTTGAAACCCGGCTTCCTGCAGGGTGAAAGAAACCATTTGACGAATCGAGGTGGAATCGTCGACGACTAAAGCAGTTTTGGGCACGACGTATCTCCGAATCTAAAAAAGTTCAATGTCATCGCCAGCGTCAACTGCATCGTCCAACGTTTGAACGTTGCCTCCATGAGTCTCTCGCTGCGCCGCCATTACATAGCGGCTTGACAGTTCTACTAACCACTTATTATCCGCCGCTGAAAAATCGATATCAGTGATCTCCGGCTTGCTTCGCAGCTCTTGATCAATACTCTCCAGAGTTTTCACCACATGCCCAATTCGCTGGCTCATCGCGTCTTGAAATTGCATCGCCATGACGGCTCTAGAAATATCAGTCGCAAGCTGCTGGCTCGCCAGGGATGTGTGCTCAATGGTGACTTCGATTTCATGGTGTTTTGTCTCGAGAATTTGTAAGACACCGTCCACTTCAACTCGGCTCTGTTCCGCATCGCTGCGGTCAACGTCAGCACGGGACTTTAATCCAGCCGCCGCAGTTTGCGTCGCCTGTCTCAGTTCGTTCACGATTTCACGAATCGAATCGCTGGTGCTGGCGGCGCTTTTCGCCAGATGAGAAGTTTCGTTGGCCACAATTCCAAAGGCCGCCCCACGATCGCCCGCGCGAGCCGCTTCAATACGGCCATTCAGCGCCACTAGACGAGCGTTCTTCGCGAGTTCGTCAACCTGTTTCAATCTTGTTTCGATTCGCTGCATTCCCTCTTGCACCACAAGCATTTGGGATACGGCGGCGATCGAAAGTTCGCTCGACTGTTCGATACGGCTCAACAGCGATTCCATCGTTTTTCGAGCGGTCTCAATCAGCGTTGTCATGTTCGCCGTATTCGAGTCGCTTGCACCTTCGGCCGTAACTGCAGAGGTTCGTTCCACCATGTCTCGTGCTCGCGAGACCATTGCCTGAAAGCTCTGACAAACGTCAACGACAGATGATTCGACTTGCCGCACGGTTTCGTTAAGTTGTGCGCACAAAATCGGAAACACTGGCAAGCAAGAAGCGACCTCGGTCGCCAATGAATCTTGGACACACTCCAGATCAGCGACGTTTTGGTACTCGTCCGGAATATTTGTTTCTGGATCGGCGCATATTTCTTTCGTTGCGTTTAATGGAAATTTCATCACACGGAGCCCTATGTGCTTGAACGTTATGGGTATCGCAGAAGAAGGCGAATTGTATTTTTGCGCTTCGTCGCGAGCCTGAATCGATTTGTTTTTGGATTAGACGAAGACAAACTCTTCGTGCAGTCCAATAACCTTCAATGACTCTTTTAGGTTATCTGAGACGTTCGAGAGCATCATCGTGCGACGCTGAGAAACCAATTCTTCCTGGAGCACCAAAAGAAGTTGGCAGATGGCCGTATCAAGGCGTTCAACTCCAGTGCAGTCCACAAACAAGTCACCTTGTTCGTCAACAATTCCGAGCGCGAGATCTCGCAAATCTCGCACATGCTTAATACTGATCTCGTTGGAGAGGATCAGCCGCTTTTCTTGCTCATCGATTTGCCCAAGCGAGAAAGCTTGAGTCAGTTCTTGCAACAACATTGGAGCCTGCCCTAAATTTCGTAAGTTCTTCTTGAACGCACGCAGCTTACGTAATTGAATCGCTCTACTTGAGCGGAAATCTCCCCTTATTTTGCGGTTTACGCATTGCGGAATTTGCATCTATCATGCGCATTAAGCCGATTGTTTTTTAGCGAACGAATATCCTTTAAGCTCTTCTGAATGACCGACAGAAACCGCAATATCCGCATTAGAAAAATTGGTCGTAGTCGCGTAGTTTCGCAGTTTTTTCAGGCACGGCGTACCGGTTAGAGGAGTGCTACGGATAGTGGCGCCATTGTGTGGAGATGGAAGCTGAATTTGAATCCTGCACGATATGCGCATTTGGCACATTCGTGGTCTAGAAGCTGTTATCTATTGGAGTGGAGAGGGCATCGCGATGGGTGCTGATCTGACAAGCGTCTCCCCACCATGACTCCACAAGCCAGATAATCCCTACTTCACGCGGATCGAGATAAACTGGGTTACAAGGCATCTCTGCTCGCGGGGATAATTGAGCCAGGCGATGATTTCCGCGTATCCCATCCACATTCGTGCATTGGATTGACAAGTTGGGGCAATTACCTTTTGCGCTGAACTTTTCGCCTGATGCAGAGATCTAGGCGGTCGCCTGGGGGGAACCGGGCGTTCTAACCAGAAAAGTTTTTATCAGCTCAGTTCTCTGGGGCGCCTCTTCCCGGAACTGGGGCTGCCGTTTCTTGTGGTCGACGTATTGCGGACGCTCGCCACTGGGAAGCGGCGGCAGCAACGCGCAGCGCGCTTCGGCTAAATCTTGTTTAATGTCTTGCCAAACCGATGAATTGTTCTGGTTGATTCATCGGAGAGACCATACAGCCTATCGCTGAACGGCCATTATTGACAAACTGGCATACCCACGGCCAGGGATTAGAGCCCTTTCCCCGCAGGCTGGGCGTCTTAAGCGTAGGCAAGGCCAGCTGAGACGCTGCCTACAGAGAGGGGACGCACTAGCGTTGGGAGCAACTACGGACCGAATTCGGCACGCATGCTTTAAGCTAGGTTTGTGCTACTGATCTTCGTCGGCGGGGGAAAATCGCGGAGAGCGGCGAACTGACCATGCTCCGGATGATAGGCGAAGACCTCGCCGGTTTCAAATTTGTAGACCCAACCATGCAATTTCAATTTGCCTTGGTCGCAGGCCGCAGCGACTGCGGGATGCGTCGCCAGGTTGTCAAGTTGGGCTAACACATTTTCTTGAATAGCTAGGTTCAAACGCCGTTCCGGATCGGTGATGTCCCGGTAGTTCTCTTCCAAGATCTCTCGTGTTGGATGCGTATATTGAAGATAAGACTTGACCGCCGGCATCCGTTCTAGCGCCTCGGGATTCAATACTCCCTTCATTGCGCCGCAGTGAGAGTGTCCGCAAATGATAATGTCCAACACCTTCAGCTCGGTGATCGCATATTCGATCGTCGCTGCTTCTCCCCCGTGCATCGCTTCGTAAGGAGGAACAATATTTCCGGCGGTTCGCTGAATAAATAATTCTCCGGGTTTGGTTTGGGTAAGCCGGTTGGGATCAACACGTGAATCAGAACAAGTGATGAACAGCGCAAGCGGGTTTTGCCCGTTTACCAGAGACTCAAACAGGATCTGATTCTGACGAAAGGGTTCCTTCTGAAACCGCCGAACGCCCTCAACAAGTTTTTGCACGAGTGAATTCCCTGAGACCTCAAAAGATGGGTACATACAGTTGCACACGCTTGCAACTGTATGCAAGCTCTCATCATACCGTGAACCTCCGAAAAAAACAGGAAGTAAACCAGGAGGCCGCTTGGCATCCAGCAAACACATTTCTCGGTGCAAATTGCCAACGGACGGCCCGGCCGAGATCCAAGAAATCGGCGTGTCTTTAATTTATAGGCCGCGAAAATTTACCTGGAACGTGGTCCGGAAGCGGAGCTCCACCTCTGGACTACTCTTTTGAGTTGGGCTTTCCAGGGTTTTCCCAGTAGTAGAAGTGGCCGTCTTCTGCTCCGATCAGCAGGTCAGGGAACGTATCATGATTCCAGTTCACCGTTGTTGGGCTAGTCGTATGTCCGGCTAAGCGATGCGGATAAATTTGCAGCGGTTTCGCGAATGCCGACGGATGTTCAGTTGTTGAGACGTTTCGCATTAACTCAACGCTACTGCTGTTGATCAGCAGATCGAGTCGACCGTCTTGATCCCAGTCGGCGAAGCAAATTTTGCGACGGCCACTCTTGCCAGCTTCGCCAGGATTTAAGCGTAATGGTTCGCCTGCGGCGCTGGTAAAGATGCGCTTGCCGGGCAGAACGACAAGTTCATCCCCTTGGCGTTGCCGTTGATACCAGGCCAAGTACCCTTCGTGGTCCAAGCTCACCAGGTCGTTGAGACCGTCTTGGTCCCAATCAATCACGAGCGGCGTGGTGCGCCATTGAGTAACCAGTTCATTGTTCTGAGGATTCCACCAATTCCAGGCTGGCTTAGGCGGTTTGCCGTTCCATTGGACTTGAATCGGTCGAGCCGCTTCGAGCTCGTCATTTTTGTCGCCGGAATTGCGATACCATTGCACGCGGCCCCAGATCGAGTTCACGACCAGATCTTTTCGTCCATCGTGATCCCAATCCGCGACGCTGAGTGTGGTGTAACCCCATTTCGCTTCGGCAGGCCCTTGGATCGAACCGTTTTCGCCGGCCTGAACGCGGATTGGTTTCCCCTTCACTTGGAGGAGCTTGGGAGCCGCCCAGCGCGGAGGATTGCCGCCGTCCAGATTTTCAAAATAGCCGACATAGCCAGCCGAGTTGCCGGCAATTAGGTCTTCGTCCCCATCCCCATCCCAGTCTACGCTGACCGGAGTGACCAGCGCGCCAAATTTGAGGTTCTCGGCTTCTTGCTGAAAATACTGCGGCTGCAGAAACTGCGGCAAACCATCCGTCAATTTACCCAAGTTTTCGACCAATGCGACGCGGCCATCCTCGTCGCCGACAATCAAATCGACATCTCCGTCGGCATCCCAATCGATGGCGGTCGGCGTGATCATCTGCAAGTCCATCGCGATCGGTTGCCCGGCATGCATCAGCCGACGACCGGCGGCGTACTTCGGCTGCTTGCGCGTTCCCTGATTCTCGAAGTAGGTAAAGCCGTCGAGGAACTCACCACAAATCAAATCAAGATCGCCATCATTATCAAAGTCAGCCAGATTTGGCGAAGGCATTCCAAAGACATCCACCGGCTCGCCGGCCGCTTCTAGCATCACCGGCTTGGCGTAAGCGGGGCTCTCTGTCGATCCCTCGTTACGCACAAGATAGACATAGCCATGCAGCGGACCACGCATCCATTTGCCGCTGGCGTCAAACGCATTGTCCCAGCCATATTCGACCCAATCGCCAACGCCGACCATCAAGTCGAGTGCTCCATCAGCATCGTAGTCAACATAGCGCCATTGATTGGCGCGCACGCGGCTGGGGTGAATGTTTTTGTCGGGGTAGATCGACCTACTTTGTTCGATACGATCACCCAGAAAATTGATCCACTCGGTCCCCGGTGAGAGGATCCGCGGTTGACCATCCACATACGAAACCTGCACCGACTGCATCCCCGGCCCAACAGGGACCGGCGGCTTAAAAATCGGCAGTTTTTGGTTGCCGCCAGGATTCTCAAACAGATAGGTCCCTTTGAAGGGAACGTCGGGACACGAGACGATCAGGTCGAGATCGCCGTCTCCATCCCAATCGATTGGCATTGGCCACGCCCAGAGTCCAACGCCTAGATCGACATGCAATCCTGGGTCGTTGTATTTCACTGGCTGCTTCGTTTCATCCGCATGAAGCGATATCGCGATCACATGCAGCATGGCAGCTGAAAGAATAAGACGAAGCATAGGGCAAGCTCCTTCAGGCGAGGTGGGGGGGATCGGCTCCAAGCGCATAGGTCAGGGCTTCCTGCCCAACCGACGAAAGGCGATTTCAGGCCTAGCTTTTACAAACCGGCCGTGATATCCCTCTGGGATCCCAGCCTAGCTGCGCCTGCGATGATTATCAACCGTTTTTAGGGACAAGTAATTTAGAGATTCTCAGAGCAACTGCGTGAGCGTACTAAACGGATCGCTCACGCGCATCCATCTGGTTCAGTTCGTCCAACAGATCTTGAGGAAGCGCCAGGGGGATCGCATTTTTGCCTTCGCCCAGCGCTTGACGACGATCGAAGGAATCCAGCGCCAAGCGTCGACTAGCGCGGATATGCTCGCGCATCCAGTAGCGTGCCAGTTCGCTGCTCCCTTTTTTAAGAGCTCGCAAAATCCGTCGATGGTAACGATAAACCGAGAGCACAATTTCTAGATCGTGAGGCTCTCTCTTGGCGGTAAAGATGCGCGAGAGGATTCGCAGGTCAGAGATGATCTTGATCATGCGGCGGTTGCCGCTTGCTTGCAGGATCACCAAATGAAAGCCCATATCGGCCGATAAGAAACTTTGTAGCAGTTCAGGGCTGAAGTTCCTTGGTTCGCTTTCGGTCAGTTCTCGCGCAACCCGCATGATTTTTTTGCACAGTAGCGAGAGCATCTGCACCTGCTCGCTGGTTAAATGGCCGGCTACCATTTCGGCCGCATGGCTTTCAATCGCTTCACGAACCTCGTAAAGCTCGGCCATTTCGGCGCGATCGAGCGCATGGACGATGGTGCCAAACCGCGGAACCTGGCGGACTAGGCCTTCGACTTCAAGTTGACGAATCGCCTCGCGGATCGGCATGCGGCTCATGCCGATTTCTTTGGCCATCGCCAATTCCGAGATCTGGCTACCTGCCGGCAAGTCGCCAGAGAGTATCCGCTTTTGGATGTGCTGATAAGCCTGTTGTCGCAGAGGTATCTTTTCCATGAGCGTCATTGTAACGTTCTCGCCGCCATTCTTTGCACGCCAATTGCAACCGTTCAACAGGCCGGTCCTCGACAACGGGCCGGAGTTGCCAGAATTCAAAATTCTGGGGGTTGCATCTCTAAACTGTATCCTACAAGATGATGGGATACCAGCAGTATCCCACACAGCAATTGCTGTTTTTCTTCTCCCGGTCGTTTGCCGCCCCACCGAGCGTATCCTGTGCACACGTTCTCTCTCATCGACATCGCGGTGCTCGTGATCTACTTGATTGGAGTGGTCGGGATGGGGTTTTGGTTCTATCGCAAAGACCGGAACCCCGATGGGTATATGGCGGCTAATCGTTCAATGCCGGGCTGGGTTGTTGGACTTTCAATCTTTGGAACTTACGTCAGCAGCATCAGCTTTCTGGCGCTGCCAGGAAAAGCCTTTTCGAGCAATTGGAACGCGATTGCGTTCAGTCTTTCGCTGCCGATCGCGGCGTGGATTGCAGCACGCTGGTTTGTGCCGTACTACCGCCAAGGAAATGCGATTTCGGCCTACGAACATTTAGAGCAACGGTTTGGAGTCTGGGCCCGGACCTATGCCGCGACCTGCTATCTACTGACTCAAGTGGCGCGGATGGGGTCGGTGATGTATCTGCTGGCGTTGCCGCTGCATCAGCTGCTCGGTTGGGATATTCCGCTTTTGATCTTGGTCACCGGTGGGCTAACCACGCTTTACACATTACTCGGCGGCATTGAGGGAGTGATCTGGACGGATGCCTTGCAGAGTGTGGTATTGACCATCGGAGCTGTGGCTTGCGCTATCTTATTACCGTTGGGGATGCCTGACGGGCCTAGTCAAATGCTGGAAATCGCGACAGCGCATGACAAGTTTAGTTTCGGCGAGATGGGACTCAGCCTGTCGCAGCCGACGTTTTGGGTGGTGCTGATTTATGGTCTGTTCATCAACTTGCAGAACTTTGGAATCGATCAAAGTTATGTGCAGCGATATATCGCATCGAAATCAGACCAAGATGCTCGCCAGTCGGTCTGGTTAGGTACGTTAATTTACGTTCCCATTTCGCTATTGTTTCTATGGATTGGAACGGCGCTGTTTGCTTATTACAAGGTGCAACCTGATCTGCTACCGCAGTCGCTGCAACTTGAAATCGCCGCCGGCAAAGGAGATAACGTCTTTCCGTTTTATATCGTCGATGGACTGCCTGTCGGCGTCTCGGGATTGTTGGTCGCCGCGATCTTTGCCGCAGCGATGAGTACCCTTTCGACCAGCCTAAACGGCGCCGCGACGTTAACGCTGACTGACTATTACCGCAGATTTATCCGGCCTAACTCCAGTGAACGAGAGTCGATGGTCGTCTTGTACAGCAGCACCTTGGTTTGGGGGCTAATTGGCACAGGAACGGCGATCGCCATGGTGCAAGTGCAAAGCGTACTGGACGCATGGTGGCAAATGGCCGGCATCTTCAGCGGCGGGATGCTGGGACTATTTTTGCTGGGGATCCTCAGCCGGAAAGCAGGCAATCCGACGGCCATTCTCAGCGTCGTACTGGGAGTATTGGTTATTTTGTGGATGACTCTTTCTAGTACTTCGCTCTGGCCTGCTGCATGGGCCGATTTCGTCAGTCCCTTTAACGGCTTCTTAGTGATCGTCTTCGGCACGTCGACGATTCTGATCGTTGGATTACTGATTGCGTCATTATTGGGTCGTGATCGAAAAGATGTCGCCAAGGCTGATCACTCGTAGCAGGATTGGGCAGAACAACTAGACGACTTAAACCTGAAATCAACCATTCAGGTCACCTATCGGCCTACTTGGGCCAACCACAACAGGATGATCAACCTCGTGAGCTTTCCCCAAGACCGACTTGAAGGCATTGTACCGCCGCTTGTCACACCGCTGACCGATCGTGATCAGCTTGATCACTCTGGTCTTGAGCGGTTAATCGAACATGTGATTGCCGGGGGAGTGCAAGGGCTATTCATCCTCGGCAGCACCGGCGAGGCGCCCAGCTTAAGCTATCGCTTACGGCGAGAATTGATTGCGGCGGTCTGTCGCTTAACGAAGCAGCGCGTTCCGATCCTAGTTGGAATTACAGACACTGCATTCGTCGAGTCGGTCGCATTGGCCAACCATGCGGCAGACGCTGGCGCTGCAGGCCTGGTCTTGACCACTCCCTATTACTTTCCGGCTGGGCAAACCGAACTGTTAAGCTATGTGCGAAATATTACTCCCGAAATGCCTTTGCCGCTGCTGTTGTACAACATGCCCTCGCTGACCAAAGTGTGGTTTGAGATCGATACCCTCAAGCAGCTGACCGATCTGCCGGGGATCGTCGGGTTGAAGGATAGCAGCGGAGACCTTGTCTACTACGAGCAGGCCACTCAATTGAAACAGCTCCGGCCTGATTGGTCGGTAATGATCGGCCCCGAAGCTCTGCTGCCAGAGTCGCTTGCGCTGGGTGGAGATGGCGGAGTTGCCGGAGGCGCCAACGTGGCGCCGCGTCTGTTTGTCGATTGCTTTGAAGCCCAGCGGTCGGGCGATCACTTAAAACTGGCCGAACTTCACCGGCGGATTCTTGACTTTCAACGGATCTACGAGATCGGCAAATATGCCTCAAAATACATCAAAGCGACCAAATGCTGTCTGTCGCTGATGGGGATCTGTAACGACTTTATGGCTGAGCCGTTCCACAGCTTCCGCAAGCCGCAGCGATTGCAAGTTGCTGAAATCCTGACAGAACTAAATATCCCCGTATCCCAGAGTTAAAACCAATGTCCGGTACTCTTCCGATCGTGCAATTGGTCGCCAGCGGCGATTCTCGTCTGTCAGCAAATCAGAAATGTTGGCCGGCCCAGCTCGCATTGGAGCAATCGTTAGAAAAAGCGGTCGGGCAGCTGGGTTATCAACTGCAACGAGCGCATCAAGTGACCGCGGATCAACATGGCTTTATCGACAGCCAAAAAAGGGGCATCGAAGTCTTCCGCTCGATAGATCCCGCTGCTCCGATCCTTGTCGCTGAAGCAGTTTGGCAGTATTCACATCATGTCTTGGCTGGGTTGATTGGCCATCGTGGACCGATTTTGACCGTTGCCAATTGGTCTGGGCAATGGCCCGGCCTGGTCGGCATGCTGAATTTGAATGGATCGTTGACCAAAGCCGGCGTTAGATATTCGACATTGTGGAGCACCGACTTCACGGACGAATATTTCACAACCCGCCTAAAGCAGTGGCTTGAGACCGGCTCCTGCGAGCATCCGACGGAGCATGTGACCTCGCTCGATGCCCACTCGATCCCAAGTGCTCAGGCCGAACTTGGGAAAAAGCTGGCCGAGCAATTGCGCCGCGAAAAGGCGATCATGGGCGTTTTCGATGAAGGCTGCATGGGAATGTTCAACGCGATCATTCCGGATCATCTTTTGCACCCGGTTGGGGTCTTCAAAGAACGGCTCAGCCAATCGGCGTTGGTTGCTGCGATGCGAGAAGTCACTGACGTTGAAGCGCGGCAAGTATTGGCCTGGTATCAAGCTCACGGGATGCAATTTCACTTTGGTGAGGACGATGTAGAAGAGTTGACTCAAGCTCAGGTCCTAGAGCAATGTCGCATGTACGTGGCTGCGGTTCGTATCGCCGATCATTTTGGCTGCGAGACAATCGGAATTCAGTACCAACAAGGTCTGAAGGATATGACGCCGGCGAGTGACCTGGTCGAAGGAACGCTGAATAGCACATTGCGGCCGCCGGTGTTAGATCCCGCTGGACAACGCGAATTGTTCGCCGGTCGTAGTATTCCGCATTTTAATGAAGTCGACGAATGCGCGGGGCTCGACGCGGTGCTGATTCAGCGCTTGCATCGAGCTTTGGGCGAGCCAGTCGAGACGACGCTCCACGATTTGCGTTGGGGTTGCTTGGACGAATCGGGGACGACAGACCAGTATGTGTGGGTCTTCGAAATTTCAGGTTCGGCCCCGGCTGAACATTTAGGAGGCTGGGACCACTGTCACGGTTATCGACAACCAGCGATGTATTTTCCCAAAGGGGGATCCACATTGTCAGGCGTCTCGCGGCCCGGCGAGATTGTCTGGTCGCGGATTTATGTCGCCGAAGACGCGCTGCATATCGATCTCGGTCGAGGAGAATCAATTGCGCTGCCGGTAGCCGAAACCCAAAGACGGTTGGACGCAACCACCGCGGTTTGGCCGATCATGCATGGAGTCACCTACGGAGTGAGTCGCGATCAGATGATGGCCAAGCATCAGGCGAACCACGTCCAGGTTGCGTATGCCAACGATGCGGAATCCGCCGATCGAGCACTGTGGGCGCGGGCCGCGATGGCAAGTTCGCTAGGGATCCAGGTCAATTTGTGCGGGACCAAGAAAGATGGTTCGCACTGGAACGGGAAAGCTTAATTCGATGGGTGACCACTATTTTGTTGGTGTGGATGTCGGGACCGGTAGTGCGCGCGCCGGCGTCTTTGATCGCCAGGGAAACTTGCAGGGATCGGCCGCTCAGGCCATCGAAACTTATCGACCGCAGGCTGACTTCGTTCAACAATCCTCCAACAACATCTGGCAAGCCGTTTGCCACAGTGTGAAGCAAGCGATTGTCGAGGCGCAGATCGATGCGGCAAAGATTCGCGGAATCGGTTTTGATGCGACCTGTTCGTTGGTGGTGACTGACAGTGAAGGGCGCCCAGTAACTGTCAGCATGGACGGGGATGACGATCAAAACGTCATCGTCTGGATGGATCATCGCGCCGCCGGTCAAGCCCATCGCATCAACGCCGGTAGCCATGAGGTGCTTAAGTTTGTCGGCGACGTTATCTCGCCAGAGATGGAAACGCCAAAATTATTGTGGTTGAAAGAAAATCTGCCGCAGAGTTGGCGGCGTGCCAAGAAGTTTTTCGATCTGCCAGACTATCTAACCTACCGCGCGACCGGAGACGAAACCCGTTCGCTGTGCAGCACCGTTTGCAAATGGACCTATCTGGTGCAGGGGACCGATCAAACAGGCCGCTGGGATGAATCTTACTTTCGTGCGATCGGTTTGGATGATCTTGCCGACGAGAAATTTGAGCGAATCGGCCAAAAAATTCGACCGATGGGGGAAGCAATTGGCCAAGGAGTTACGTCTAAGGCCGCCATTGAACTGGGAGTTCGGCCGGGAGTAGCCGTCGGTGTTTCGATCATTGACGCCCACGCTGGCGGCGTCGGAATGATCGGCGCACCCTTGAATGAGGATGCGTCGAACTCGATTCAGCTCGATCGACGGTTGGCGTTGATCGGCGGGACTTCTAGCTGCCATATGGCGGTCTCGTCGGAAGCTCGATTTATCCCAGGCATTTGGGGACCCTATTATTCGGCGATGATTCCCGGTCTGTGGCTGACCGAGGGAGGCCAGTCGGCAACCGGGGCGCTGATCGACTTTGTGATACATAATCACGGTGCAACGGCCGAGCTTGAGCAATTGGCGAAGCGATCTGGGCAGACTGTCTACGAGATTCTCAACCATCGTTTAGAGTTACTCGCCGAAGGTCAAGATGCACCTGGTTCACTGACGCGCGACTTGCACGTTTGCCCATATTTCCACGGAAATCGATCTCCTTGGGCCGATCCTACGCTGCGTGGAATGCTGTCGGGGCTTTCGATGTCGGCTTCGCTGGATGACCTGGCTCGGTTGTATCTGGCCGTGATTCAAGCGATCGCCTATGGAACTAGGCATATCATCGAAGAGATGAACCGCTCAGGCTATCGCATCGATACGATCTTTGCGTGCGGCGGCGGCGTCAAAAATCCGATCTTTCTCCGCGAGCATTCCGATATCACCGGCTGTCAAATTGTGCTGCCGCGCGAACCGGAGTCGGTCTTGCTGGGAAGTGCAATGTTAGGAGCAGTCGCGGCTGGCGAATACTCTGATCTGTTAGCTGCGATGGCCGCGATGAGCGGGACCAGCCAAGTCTTGCAACCAACTTCCGGAGCAACCGCCGCCTATCATCGGGCCAAGTACGACGTGTTTCTACGGATGCATGCGGACCAGCTAGCCTATCGGCAACGGATGCAAGCAATTGAGTCCGACTAAGGTTACAGATCGCGTCACCCCCGCATTTTTTTCTGTGAAGTCGCTAACGAAGTTACCCGTTCTACGGCGTTCTCACCAATTTATAGGAACAGCAGTTCCCTGCATCCTCGGTTCTATGAAACCAATTTCCCTTCTATCGGATGAGGATCTTTGGATCTTGCTGCTGATTTATCGGCGAACCCGCGGAGTTATGGGCGGATAATTCTTGTCTATTGCGACTCAGGCCTTCTACAATGGCTTGAACGCCGCGGTTGGTCCAGAAGTTCGCGAAGGAGCCGAGTTTGGATACGTTGTGCAGTCGTCAGACGAGGAAGCTCAAGCTGTTAATCCGCTCGTTTGGCTTGGTGATCGCGGTGGTGGGGCTCTTACGAGTCTCTTCTCCCTGTGCTGCGGAAACCTTGTCAGAAGGCAAAGAGCTGTTTCGCACCGGGCAATATGCTGAGTGCATCGCTGCTGCCAGCCAAGTGATCGCCGACGGGACCTATTCGGAAGATTGGCGCCTGCTGAAGATCGAAAGCGAAATGATCCTGGGGCGTTACGACGACGCGCTAAAATCGCTAGAAGAGGCGAAGAAGGTCAACACCTACAGCATTCGCTTACGTTGGGCCGAGCGCGACGTACGTCGTTTTAACGGAGAATCGGCGAAGGCCAAAGAGGTGCTTGCCGAAATCGCCGCTGAAGTCGAACGCTTGAGTGGACGATATCGCTCGCCAGAGGATATGGTGATCGTCGGGCAATTCTTCTTAGAAATTGGCGCCGACCCGAAGCAGATTCGGGTCAATCTGTTCAAGCAAATTCAGCAACGGGCTCCCAGCTATGCAGGCGCTTACATCGCCGCCGGCGAATTAGCGCTTGCCAAAAGTGACTTTGCACTCGCCGCCGAAGATTTTCAGAGCGCCTTGAAGATCGACAACGAGAATCCGCGCATCCTCTATGGCTTGGCGCGAGCTTTTGAACCCAGCGATTCTGAAAAGGCGCAGCAGTATCTTCATCAAGCGCTTGAGATCAATCCGCGTCACATTCCCAGCTTGCTCTTTGCGGCAGAAGAACATTTGCAGGCCGAACGTTACGACGAGACTGAAAAAGTACTGAAACAAGTGCTGCTGATCAATCCGGCCGAGCCCAAAGCATGGGCGATTCGCTCTGTCTTGGCTCATTTAAGCAGCGACGCCGATCAAGAATCAGAAGCTCGCGCGCAAGCACTTAAACATTGGACCGACAATCCTGAAGTGGACTATCTGATTGGGAAGTATCTGGGGCAAAAATATCGTTTCGCCGAAGCCGCCGCCGCTCAGCGCAAGTCGTTGAAATTTGATCCAACCTACTTGCCGGCCAAGATGGAGTTAGCAAACGATCTTTTGCGGCTCGGTAACGAAGAAGCAGGTTGGAAACTAGCCGAGGAAGTCTTTGACGCCGACAACTATAACGTTGTTGCTCATAACCTCTCGACGCTGCACGAGCATATGTCGAAGTACCGCACGTTAATCAGCGATGGTTTTGTGGTCCGCATGGATGCAAAAGAAGCCGAAATCTACGGTCCGCGCGTGCTAGAACTACTGCGTGAAGCAAAACGCGTGCTGGGTGAAAAGTACAATGTTGAACTGCCTGAAACGGTTGCGATTGAGATTTTCCCAAGACAACAAGACTTCGCAATCCGCACGTTCGGATTGCCTGGCGGCGCTGGGTTTTTAGGAGTCTGTTTTGGCAGTGTCATCACGATGAACTCGCCAGCCTCTCAGGGAAATACCCCTTCCAACTGGGAGGCAGTAGTCTGGCACGAATTTTGTCACGTGGTCACGCTCACCAAAACGCACAACAAGATGCCGCGGTGGCTGAGCGAGGGGATTTCTGTATACGAAGAAGGTTTGCGAAATCGCTCGTGGGGACAATCGATGTCGCCGAGCTATCGTAAAATGATCTTAGGCGATGATCTGACGCCGGTTAGCCAACTGAGCGGCGCGTTTCTCCGTCCCCCGAGCCCCCAGCATTTGATGTTCGCCTATTACGAATCATCGCTCGTGGTGGAATTTATCGTTGACCAATTTGGAATCGACGCCCTGCGCGCGATTCTTGACGAGCTGGGGAAAGGCTTGCAAATCAATGACGCGATCGCGCGGCATGCGGCTCCGATTGATGCGATAGACGCCGGATTTGAAAAATATATCCGTGAGCGAGCTAGCGCATTTGCCGCCGGCGCCGATTTTGATGAAGCAGATCTGCCGAAACAAGGTGATGCGACGACCTGGAAAGCATGGCTCGCGCAGCACCCTGACAGCTTTCAAGGTTTACAGCAATACGCGCTGGCTTTGATTGCTGAAGAACAATGGGAAGCGGCCCAGGCGCCGGTTGATCGCCTGCTTGAGTTGGCGCCTGACTACGCTGGCGCCGGAAGCGCACTTCCGTTGAAAGCTAAGATTTCTCGAGAACTGGGCGACACCCAACAAGAGCTCGCCGTGTTAGATCGATTGGCCGAATTGAGCGCCGACAGTCTGGTAGTCTATCGTCGTTTGGCAGAATTGCACAGCGAACAAGAAAACTGGGACGCAGTGATTTTTGCTGCCCAGCAAATTCTCGCGGTGAACCCACTGACCCCAGAGCCGCATCGTCTGCTGGCGCTGGCCGGAGAACGTGCTGGCGATCAGGACGCTGCGATCGCTGGCTTGCAGGCGCTATCGTTGATGAATCCGATTGATCCTGCCGATGTACATTTTCGCGCCGCACGATTGTTAAAGCAAGCTGGACGTCCCGAAGAAGCTCGCAAGCAAGTTTTGTTGGCGCTCGCAGAAGCTCCACGCTATCGCGAGGCGCATCTATTGCTGCTTGATTTGCTGGAGTCCAATGAAGCCACACCCAGCTCAGATCCTGAACTTACGGAAGAGGTCGAATGATCTTGAAACAAACATGGGTCCGGTCTGGCATGGTGGTGGCGGTCATTGTGATCATCAGCGGAGTCGTCTTTGCTCAGTTTGGGCCTGGACAATTTGGCGGCCGGCGAGGATATCGCGGCAGTGTGCCGCAGACCGGAGCGAAAAATGACTGGGATATCGACAAGCATTTTCAGCATGACGCGTTTCGCTTCGCGCGTGTGAAATACAACTCTTATGGCTGGCGCGACAAATGGGCGGTCGATTTTCCGGAAAGCGATTTGAATCTGCCGCATCGCCTGCGAGAACTAACATCGATCGAAGTCCACCCCGAAAGCGTGATTGTGGAGCTGACCGACGAATCGCTCTCGGACTATCCCTTTCTTTACTTAGTCGAGCCGGGGGACATGATGTTGTCCGACGACGAAGTCCAAGGTTTGCGCCGCTACTTGCTCAACGGTGGGTTTCTGATGGTGGATGACTTTTGGGGTGAGCAAGAATGGGACAATTTCTATCAGAACATTAAGCGAGTATTTCCCGATCGAGAGCCCGAAGAGCTGCCGCTAGAGCATGATGTGTTTCATCTCGTCTATGACCTGCAGGAAAAACCGATGATCATCAGCATCGGCTCTTGGATGAGTGGAAGACGAACCGAACGCCCCGACGCGCAAGAGGCGCATTACAAAGGGATCTTTGACGATCAAGGGCGGATGATGGCGATCATCTGTCATAACACCGATCTGGGGGACGGCTGGGAAGAGGAAGGAGTCGATCCAACTTACTTCAAAGAATACTCAGAGCGTTTTGCATATCCCCTGGGGATAAACATCATTACTTACGCGATGACGCACTAAGTTTGTATTGCCTGGCTCGCTTTGCCGCAGTCGCACGCGATTCACCTCCCCTGACATCCGCGAGAAAGTCCAATCATCGTGAGTATCGAGACTGAAGATTACGCCGCCGAGCAACAGACAGTCGAGCAGATCCGAGTCGGCCGTGAGCGCATCCTAAAAGAATTGTCGAAAGCCGTGATTGGGCAACAGGAAGTAATTGACCAACTCTTGCTTTGCTTATTTGCAGGCGGACATTGCTTGATTACCGGGGCTCCTGGTTTGGCGAAGACGTTGCTTGTCAATTCGATCTCGCAAATCTTCGATCTTCAGTTTCGACGGATTCAATTTACTCCGGACTTAATGCCGGCTGATATTACCGGCACCGAGATTTTGGAAGAGACGCACGACGGTAAACGAAAACTACAATTCGCCAAAGGGCCGATTTTTGCAAACGTGATTCTCGCAGACGAAATCAATCGTACGCCTCCGAAGACGCAAGCGGCCTTGTTAGAAGCGATGCAAGAGCATCAGGTAACCGCTGCCGGCGTACGTTATCCGCTAGAAGAACCCTTCTTTGTGCTCGCGACGCAGAACCCGATTGAGATGGAAGGAACCTACCCGCTGCCAGAAGCGCAGCTTGATCGCTTTATGTTCAACATCTGGATGGACTACTTGCCGGAGGACGATGAGGTTGCCGTGGTCAATCAAACCACATCGCGTGCGAGCGAGAGGATTAATTCGCTTTTTAGCGGCGAGGATGTGTTGCGGTTTCATCGCGTCGTCAAGAAGGTGCCGATCGCCGAAAATCTGGTGCGGTACGCGGTGCGTCTAGCAGACGCTTCTCGGCCGGGACGTGCATCAACGCCTGACTTTGTCAACGACTGGGTCACTTGGGGCGCTGGCTTACGTGCGGCTCAATATTTGGTGTTGGGCGCCAAAGCGCGGGCGCTGTTACTCGGCCGTCCGCATGTCGCCGCAGAAGATATCAAAGCGCTGGCCCATGTTACTTTTCGACATCGGATTCTCATCGGTTATCGCGCCGAAGCAGAAGGCGTTACGGTCGAGAAGGTGATCGACCGATTGTTGAAAACAATTGCCGTGCCGGGGGCCTGATGAACAGCGCACCCAATTCAGCAGCAAGTCCGTCCGACGCTTCTGCGAGGCTAGTGCAAAGCAAGGCTTCGTTCATCGACCCCGGTGCGTTGATGCGGATGAAGAACCTAGAACTTCGCGCTCGCGCGATTGTTGAAGGTTTCATGTCTGGGCTGCACCGTTCTCCGTATCACGGTTTTTCGGTAGAGTTTACTGAGTATCGCCAATACTCGCCTGGCGATGACACGCGGTTTTTGGATTGGAAGCTGTATGCTCGCTCTGATCGCTATTTCATCAAGTGCTTTGAAGACGAAACAAACCTCCGCTGTCACTTGCTGGTCGACTTGAGTCGTTCGATGAGCTACGGCGCCATCGGCTACAGCAAAGCCGAGTACGCCAAGACCGCCGCGGCGACGATCGCCTACTTCCTTTCGCTGCAACGCGACGCCGTTGGCTTGCTAACGTTTGACGAGAAGATTGTTGATTTGATTCCTCCCCGCTTTCGTCCGGGTCATATCCACCATTTGATGATGAGCTTAGAGCGTGCTCCGGCAGGGACGGCGACTAATATTGACAAGCCGTTAGAGCAAATCGCGGCCACCGTCGCCAAACGAGGCTTCGTCATTCTGATCTCGGACTTATTGACTTCGATTGCGTCGCTCAAGAAAAACCTGAGTTACCTGCGAACACGCGGGCACGAAGTCATTCTGCTGCGCGTGCTCGATCCTCGTGAGATTGACTTCGGTTTCGATAAACCGGCGATGTTTCACGATATTGAAACGGGACGCGACCTCTACATTGATCCAGAAGCCGCCCGCGAAAATTATCTCGCAGGCTTTCGTGAACATGCCGGCGCCATCCAAACCATCTGCAGCCAACTAGGAATCGAACTGCATCAGATTTCGACCGATCAGCCCTTAGAGCTCATGCTGTTTGATCTACTGGCCGAGCGGATGAAACGCGGACGCGGCAATGTCCGCCAAAGAACGCCGATGACGGGAGGCTCAACATGAGTTTTCTTTACGGTGCTTTTTTCCTGGGTGCGCTAACGATCGCAGCGCCGCTGTTGTTCCATTTGATTCGGCGGACCCCCAAGGCGCGCTACGAATTTAGTTCGCTGATGTTTCTGCACCCCTCTCCACCGCGGTTGACGCGCCGCAGTCGCTTGGACCAGTGGTTGCTGCTGCTATTACGATCGCTGGTAATCTTGCTGTTGGCGATCGCTTTCATGCGTCCTTATCTTCGCACCCAGGCCGATCTGTCCCTCCATGATGCGCCGCAACGGCATCTAGCGCTTTTGATGGATCGCAGCGCCAGCATGCGACGCGGCGTTGTTTGGCAAGATGCCGTCAAAGAAGCCATGTCGGTGATCGACAATTTGGAGCCGACGGACGAAGTCTCGTTGTTCGCCTTCGATGAGAAACTGGAGTTGCTTGTCGCGCCAGAGATCTCCGCAGAGCTCGATCGGTCACAGCGCCGCGAGTTGGTGCGTTACAAACTCGCCGAACTCTCGCCAACGTGGGGCGTTAGCAATTTGGGGGCCGCTCTGTTGGGAGTGGCCGAACGTTTAGAATCGGCGGATGATTTGCGGCAATCGCACGCGGCGCTGCAGATTGTCTTGATCGGAGATGTGCAGTCAAGCTCGCAATTGGATGCGCTGCAAACGAGTCAGTGGCCCACAGCAGTACGACTCGACGTTCGCAGGATCGAATCAGCAGAGGTTTCTAATGCACGCGTTCGGCTGGTTCAGTCGCAAGCAGAGGTAGAAGGAGAAATGGCGCACCGCGTTCGCGTGCGAAACGTCGCCGGCTCTACTAACGAGCAATTTAAAGTCGTGTGGAGCGATGGGGCCCAGGATCGATCGCGCCCAGTGTCATTTTATGTTCCCCCCGGCGAAAGCCTGGTGCTGGATGTGCCCAAGGAGCTCGACGGCAGCGTGCCTGATCGATTGGTGCTGAGCGGCGATGGCGCCGGGCTTGATTTCGACAATATCTTCTATCAGGTTCCCGCGATCCAGGAACAAATCAAGCTGGCTTACTTTGGCGAGGATGCTGAAGACGACCCAGCAGAAATGCAGTTTTATCTGAGCCGAGCGTTCGAAGAGACTGCAGCCCGCAAAGTAGAGATCGACGCAATTTCTATCGATGCGATGCCCAACTGGGAATTTGACGCGGCGCCTAGCTTTACGATTATCACCAAATCGCTGAGCTCTGAACAACAAGCGGGGGTCAATCGCTATCTCGATCAGGGGGGCGACGCTCTAGTAGTCCTCAGCAGCGACGAGATGGTAAGCGACTTGGGCTCATGGCTTGGCGGCGTAAAACTAATTCCAGGTAGCGAAGCAGATCGCTCCAACAATGATTCGTATGCGCTATTGGGGCAGCTTGATTTTCAGCATCCGTTGCTCCTTCCCTTCGCGGGCGCCAGGTATAACGACTTCACCAAGATCCGGTTCTGGCGACATCGCGTTGTCAGTCTCGAAGAGGTTGCAGGCGCGACCGTTATCGCAAGGTTTAGCGACGAGTCGCCTGCCCTTTGGTCGATTCCCCGCGGTGAGGGAACATTGTACGTGTTAGCCTCCGGTTGGAGTCGCGCCGATAGCCAACTTGCGTTGTCCACCAAATTTCTACCTCTCCTTTCGCGTTGGATAGAACTGGCCGCCAACAGAGGACTTGCTTCACAGTCGTATCTTGTAAATCAAGCGGTTCCGCTGCCTGCGTTACAAGGCAAACGCATAGTCAAAACCCCGGATGGATCAGAAATCGAGCTGAGTGCAACGACTAACGTATTCTCGGCGACAACCGCTCCGGGGATTTACACGCTGATCGACGAAGGGAAAGCAACAAAATTTGCTGTCAACGTCGCCGATGCGGAAAGCGAAATCGATCCGCTCGACGTGCAGCGACTTGAGCAATACAAGATTGCAATGGGCGCCGCGCCTTCGCAGTTGCAGCAGTTAGATAAGATGCGGCAACTGCGCGATCTCGAACTTGAGAACCGCCAGAAGATCTGGAAGTGGCTTATCATCGCCGCTCTGATCTTATTGGCAGTCGAAACGTTGCTCGCCGCGCGCCGAAGTCGTCAACCCGTTCAGGTCATGGGAGACCTCGCATGATGGATCGTCAACTCAAGTCTCAACTGCAACGTGTCGCCCATCGTTTACAGGCATATCGAAGCTTGTGCGGCGTGGGAATCGTCCTTCTTTCGTTTGCGGCGTTGCTGGGCGCGGTCTTTGTTGTCAGCAAGATGAACGGCCTGGTTGTTGAAGGAATCGTGCCGCTGGTGATGGTCGCGGCAGTGGTCGTTTCGCTGGTGGCGATCTTGATTGGGGCGAGATCGGGTCGAAACTCGCGTCGCTTGGCGCAACAGATCGAAACTCGATTTCCTCAACTCAATTCGGCGTTGATCACCGCAGTCGAGCAAGATCCGCACGCGTCGCTCCAAGGATTCGGCTATTTGCAGCAGTCCGTTGTTAATCAGGCTTTGCACCATGCGCGAACGCACGATTGGCGAAACTTGATCTCTCCCACGCAGATGGGATTGGCGCGTACGTTGGCGATTATCGGCCCCATCCTGCTGTTCGTTGCAGCCACCGCTTTGCAATGGCTCAACGCTGATCTACTTGTCACAAATCCTGAAGCGAGTCTGCACTTTGGCAATGTGGTGCTGAGTGGCGCTCAATACGAAGCGACGATCGAACCGGGCGATGCAGAAGTCGAAAAGGGAGCCAGTCTGCTGGTCCTGGCCCGCTTCGCGGACCGTTTGCCGCCAGAAGCAAAGTTGCTTTACCAAATGCAGGATGGCCAGGAACATTCCGTCGCGATGGCGCAGTCGTTGGACGATCCTTTGTTTGGCGGCAGGATCGCGACAGTTGCCGAGCCGCTGCGTTATCGCGTCGCCTTTGGAGATCAAGTTACGGCAGACTATCAGGTAACTGTCTTTGAGTATCCGCAACTGTTGCAAGCCGACGCCAAACTTATCTTTCCCAGCTATACCGGCCAACCCGAAAAGTTGGTGCAGGATACCCGCCGCGTTTCGGCGGTCGAAGGAACCGAGCTGACATTGCTCTGTCGCGTGAATAAACCGCTGGCTAGCGCCCAGTTGGTTGAAGTGACCGAATCAGGAGAAGCGGCGATCTCTTTGGAATCGAATCCGGCCGATCCGCTGACCTTTACTGCGACCGTGATCGTAGACAGGCATTATGAACTGACGCTTCGTTTAGTCGACGACGCAGGACGAACCGCCAAGCATCCCGCCGAATTTCGGATCATCATGCTCGCAAATCGTCCACCGGATATCAAACTAGCGCAACCGACGCAAGATATAGAGGTTTCGCCGATTGAAGAAATAGATTTGGCCGCTTCGGCTTGGGACGATTATGGACTTAAACGAGTCGGTCTCAGCTATTCGATCCCCGGCAAGCTGGAGCGCGAAGTATTGCTGGGAGAAGAGTTCCCGACCCAAGAACGCATTCAAACCGAACATTTGTTGGCGCTAGAAGACCTGGACGCCAAGCCCGATCAGCTTCTCTCTTGGTACTTCTGGGCTGAAGACATCGGGCCCGACGGGGCAAACCGCCGTACCTCCAGCGATCTTTATTTCGCCGAAGTTCGCCCGTTTGACGAAATCTATCGCCAGGGAGAACAACCGCCCGCAGGTTCGCAACAGCAGCAGCAACAAGGGGGCCAAAATGCCGAGCAATCGCAACAACTGGCCGAGTTGCAAAAGCAGATTATCAACGCGACCTGGAAAGTGATTCGCCGAGAAACGCGTGAAACTCCGACGGACCAGTTCGCAACTGACCTGCAGCTGTTGATTGAGTCGCAGCAAACAGCGCTGTCGCAAGTCGCAGAACTGGAAGAGAACCTGCAAGATCCGCAGTCGCTCAAGCATGTAGAGCAGGTAAAGCAGTCGATGCAAGCGGCGATAACCACCTTGGAATCAACCGTTAGCGGGTCAGCGATCGCCGAGTTGCCTCCGGCGCTCGGGCACCAACAAGCCGCTTACCAATCTTTGCTTCGCCTGCGTGCGCGAGAACACGAAGTCGTAGAGTCGAGTCAATCGCAGCAGTCAAGCCAGTCTTCACAATCGCAAAGCAAACGCTCACAACAACAACTGCAGCAATTGCAACTTCGGGAAGACGAAAACCGCTACGCCCAGCAAGAGCAAGCCCAATCCGAGCAGCAGCAAGAGACTCGCGAGGATCGTCAAGTCTTGAACCGACTGCGTGAACTTGCCCAGCGGCAAAATGACCTCAATGAGCGAATCAAAGAACAACAGGGGGCGTTGGAAGCGGCCAAAACTGAGGAAGAACGAGCTGAGGCAGAGCGGCAACTCAAGCGTCTGCGAGAAGAGCAAGAGGAGATCCTTCGCGATACCGAAGAACTGCAACAGCGGATGGAAGAGCCCGAAAATCAAGAACGAATGGGCGAACAGCGGCAACAGCTTGAACAGGCTCGCGATAATATCCGAGCTTCGTCCGACGCGCTAAAAGAGCAGATGGTCACCCAGGCCGCTAGCGCCGGTACGCGTGCTCAGAGCGAGTTGAATGAGCTGCAAGACGAATTTCAAAAGCGCTCGGCAGGTCAGTTTGAACAGCAAGTCCGTGACCTGCAGCAGCAGTCGCAAGAGCTGGTTCAAGCAGAAGAGAAGCTGGCTCAGCAATTGGAACAACTGCAAGGCGGTGGCAAAGAAGATCAAAACTCGCTCCGTGAATCGGATAATCGCGGTGAGGTGCAACAGCAACTTGCCGAACAACAACAGCGACTCGAACAGCTGTTGAATCAGATGCGAGAAACAATCGAAGAGGCGGAAGACACTCAGCCGCTGTTGGCCGAGAAGTTGTACGAATCGATCCGAGAAACACGAACCGCTGATCCGCAACAAGCGCTCGAAGCTGCCGATAAATCGCTGCAACGCGGATTTGTGGAAGACTCTATCCGACAAGAAAGGGAAGCCCGGCGTAGCATCGAACAACTCGCCGCAGGTGTCGAACAGGCAGCCGAACAAATCCTGGGAGACGAGACCGAAACGCTTCGTCGAGCTTTGAGTGAGCTAGAGCAATTGAATCAAGACCTAGAGGGAGAAATCGCTCGGGCAGAAGGACGCGAACCCACACAACCGGGACAGCAACCGGGACAGCAACCGGGTCAGCAACCGGGTCAGCAACCGGGACAGCAACCGGGACAGCAACCGGGACAGCAACCGGGACAGCAACCGGGACAGCAACCGGGACAGCAACCGGGACAACAACCGGGACAACAACCGGGACAACAACCGGGACAACAACCGGGACAACAACCGGGACAACAACCGGGACAACAACCGGGACAACAACCGGGACAACAACCGGGACAACAACCGGGACAACAACCGGGACAACAACCGGGGCTGGGGGGATCTGCCGGCGGCGGTCTAGAGCGGTTCTTACAGAAGGGCGGCTTCCAACCCAGCTCACCCTTCTCCGGCGATGATTTCATCGATTGGTCTGATCGGCTGCGTGATGTGGAGGAAATTGTAGAGGATCCGCAGCTTCGCGCTGAAGCGGCTCGTATTCGGGATGAGGCTCGCGAGATTCGTCGTGACATCAAAGGTCAGTCGCAAGCTCCGCAGTGGGATATCATCCAGGAAAAAATTGCTCGCCCGCTGACTCGACTGCAAAATCGCGTTGCGGAGGAGTTGCTGAAGCGGACTGCCGATGACGCTCGGGTTCCGATCGATAAAGATCCTGTCCCCTCGCAGTATGAGAACGCCGTTCGACGTTACTACGAACGGTTGGGGAGCAGCGAATGAGCGATTGGCTGCGCGAACAATTTATCCTCGAGTGGCCCAACGTCTGGGCGGATCGACCGTGGATCCTGCCGGCCTGGTTGCTGGGTGGCGTTATATTTCTGTTGATTGTCTGGGCTTATCGTACGATCGCTGCACCGCTGTGGTTGAAGTTCGTCTGCGCTGGACTGAAGACTTTGGCAGTGGCGCTGTTGGCGATGATTTTGGTCGAGCCGATGCGGAGCGAATCGAAGCCTGTGCCGGGTGCAAATTTGATCGCATTGCTCGCCGATCGCTCGCAAAGTCTTCAAGTTTCCGACCGCGGCGAGTCGACTTCGCGAGCCGCTATGCTGAAAACGCAACTCGACCGCGACGCAGCCTGGCAAGTTCGGCTTGGTCAAGAGTTCGACGTGCGTCGTTACGAGTTTGATCGTCTGTTGGCGCCGGTCGCCGACTTCCAGCAGTACGCGGCCGAGGGAGAAGCCTCGGCGATCGTTACATCATTGGCCTCAATATCCGACCGTTACGCGGGGCGACCGCTCGCCGGCATCTTGTTGTTTACCGATGGTAACGCGACCGACTTTTCGGAGGCTAACATCGACTGGAGCAAATACCCACCGATCTTTCCGGTGATGGTTGGCCAGGAGCAAACCACTCGCGACATCGGCGTGCGTCGCGTGACCGCGAGTCAAACCAACTTTGAGGCCGCTCCGGTTACTCTGACAGCCGAGATTGAAGGGGAAGGGTTTTCGGGGAAGTCGGTCATCGTTGAGTTGCTGGACGAAAAGGGAGAACGACTGCAATTGCAAACTGTTACGGACATCCGTGATGACCAACTCTTTTCGGTCCGGTTTCAGGTCAAGCCAACAGAACGCGGAATTCTGTTCTACCAAATCCGCGCTTTCGAAAAGTCGGCGTCGGGCCTGTTTGCCGATGTCGACAAAAGTTCGGAAGCCACGCTGCTTAACAACAGTCGCATGGTAGTCGTCAATCGCGGACAGGGCCCATACAAAGTGCTCTATGTCTCGGGGCGACCCAACTGGGAATTCAAGTTTTTGAACCGTGCCCTGGCCGGCGACGACGAGATCAAACTTGACGCGCTCGTCCGAATCGCCAAACGAGAACCGAAATTTCAATTTCGCGACAAAGACTCCAGCGCCAATCGAATCTTCACCAACTCGGACGACGAACAGAAGGAGCAAGTCGAACAATACGACGAAGCGGTCTTGTTGCGGGTTGGGCAACTGGAGCCGGGCGAATTGACCGGCGGCTTCCCCAAGTCGCCCGACGAATTGTTTGAGTACCACGCGCTGATTCTCGATGACTTGGAAGCCGATTTTTTTACGCAGGATCAAAAGTCGCTGATTCAGGATTTTGTCAGTCTTCGCGGCGGGGGCTTCATGATGCTCGGTGGAACTGAATCGTTTGGCGAGGGTAAATATCATCGCACGCCGATTGGCGAACTGTTGCCGATCTATTTGAGCGGTATCCAAACAACTCCTGAGCAAGCCGAGTTCAAGCTGAAAATGACGCGCGAAGGTCTGCTTGAGCCGTGGGTCCGCGTTCGCGCGACCGAGCAGGAAGAAGCGACGCGTTTCGACGAAATGCCGCGGTTGCGAACGCTCAATTCGGTCGGCGCACTGAAGCCAGGTGCAACCCAGTTGTTGTCTGCGCCCCTGACGCAGGACGATTCGCGCCCTGTGTTGGTGACCCAGCGATTTGGCAAGGGGCGAACCGCAGCGATGCTGATCGGCGATTTGTGGCGTTGGAAATTGCATCAAAAAACGACGGACAACGAAGACCTGGAGAAAGCTTGGCGGCAAACCGTGCGCTGGTTGGTGGGCGATGTTCCGCAGCGCGTTAAGGTGGATGCCGGCCGCCCCCAGGGTGACCCAAGTGGTCCGCTGGAAATCGCCGTTCAAGTGAACGACGAGAAATTCAAGCCGCTTGACAATGCCAGCGTTTCGATTGAAGTTAGCACGCCCGAGGGGGAATTGCTGACGTTGACCGCCGACGCCAAAGACGCCTTCTCGGGGCAATATGCGGCCAACTATGTGCCTCGCACGCCGGGCGCCTATCGCGCGAAAGTCACGGCATTTCATCCCGATGGCAGCCAAATCAACCATGCTGAAACCGGCTGGGTGTCGGAGCCGGCCAGCGACGAGTTGATGACATTGAAACCAAATCGCAACTTCCTGGAAACGATCGCTCAGCAGTCTGGCGGCGAAGATGTTGCGTTGAATCATCTGGAGCAGTTCGTAAGGACGCTGTCTGAGCGCGATATCCCGATCGTTGAACCCAAAGTTCACGCGGTCTGGCACACTTGGGGAGTTTTTCTGTTGGCAGTTGGGATGCTGGTGATGGAATGGGGACTTCGTCGTTGGAAAGGGCTTGCCTGACATGATGTGGTTAGTCGCTTGCGCCGCGCTATTGGCTGGCGCCGATGCCGAATCGACGCCGCCGGTTTCGTCCACTACCGTGATCGTGGTGGTTGGCGAACCAGGTGAAACAGAGTATGCCGAAATGTTCGCCAAGTGGGCCGATCGCTGGAAAGCAGCGACCACCCAAGCGGGAAGCTCGTTCATCGGCATCGGAATGACTTGTCCTGAAGATGCGAAACTAACCGACCGTGAGCTCCTGCGCCAGACGCTCGCTGAACTCGAAAAAGATCCTCCCGAAACCTTATGGATCGTGCTAATCGGACACGGAACCTTCGACGGCAAAAAAGCAAAATTTAACCTCCGCGGCGCTGATATCACCGCCAGTGAACTTGCCGAACGAGTAGCGCCGTTATCTTGTCGAATGGCGATCATCAACTGCGCTTCGGCCAGCGGGCCATTCGTCGCCGAGCTCTCGGCTCCCAACCGCGTGGTGCTTTCGGCCACACAAAGCGGTTTTGAGCAGAACTTCGCCCGATTTGGCGGGTATCTGTCCCAAACCGTCGGAGAAGCGTCGGGCGATCTTGATAAAGATGGCCAAACTTCTTTGCTGGAAGCCTGGTTGGCTGCGGCGAAACAAACCCAGCAATACTACGACTCGGATGCTCGATTGGCGACAGAGCACTCGTTGCTCGACGACAACGGCGATGGAAAAGGAACGCCGCCTGATTGGTTTCGCGGCATCCATATTATCAAGGTTTCAAAAGACGATACGCTTCCGGATGGAACCTTCGCTAATCAATTCATCTTGGCGCCCGGCGAAGACTCGCTGATACTTACGGAAGCGCTGCGTGGTCAGCGTGACGCGCTTGAGCGACAGCTTGCCGAGTTGCGGCAACTGGAATCGGAACTTGCGGAATCAGAATATTTAGATCGCCTAGAATCGATTCTCTTGCCGCTGGCGAAAATTTATCAAGCTGACCAATCCCAAGATCCGTAACGAACCACCATTCGCGACGATAGATGGGATATTCTGTTACTTCGTCCCTGAGCGATTTCCTCCAGCAGCTCCAAGGGAGCTCTTTAGCAAATTCTCTTCGTCTTTCAACGGCTGGATTTGGCGAGCCTGTTCTTTAATCACGCTCGCCTCGCTGGTGAGGCCACCTTCTGCTTTGGTTGCTGTGTCGGTTTGATCTTCATCCAGCGCTGGCGTCGAGAGCTGATCGACAGACCTGACGATGGGCGGCGCTGTCGATTTGGAGTCATGTATGGTGACTGGAATTCCGTTGGGGAAGACAACCTCGCGGGCTTCGTCTGGCATCGAGATACTATTTTTTTGGAACGCCGATTTTACTTGACGGATGACGGAGGAACGAACCTTCAACCAGCTATGTTCGCGGCCGTTCAGCCAAAAATAAAGACGAAGATTGATCGTCGCATTGCCTAAGCTATCCGCTAGTACGGATGGTTCTGGATCGTTCAGAATCGCGGGGTGTTCCTCCAATACTTTGCGGGCGATCTCTTGCGCAGCCGTGATCGAATCGTCATAGCCGATGCCGACGACAAAGTCTTCGCGGCGGTTTGCATTGGCGGTGAAGTTGCGGAGGTTGCTTTTGTAAACGGCGGCGTTAGGGATCTGCACCAAGTTTCCGTCAAGCGTCATCAAGATCGTCGTGCGGACATTTAACTGCTGAACGTATCCGGTCTCCCCGACCACTTCGACCAGATCACCAGTCTCAAAAGGGCGTTGCATACTGAGGAAGATGCTAGCCAAAAAGTTTTCGGTGATGTCTCGAAACGCAATACCGAAGGCCAAACCTATTAGTCCTGTGCCGCCGACCACGGTCAGCGCTAGTTGCGTCAGTCCAGAAACTCGCAAGATTACATAGGCGCCGCAGAGAAATGCGAAGACTCCCACTCCGCGCGCGACGACGTTGCGAAGAAGTCTAGCGCTAACTCGATTTAAAAGCAGATACCCCGTAATGCGAGTCGCCAGCATGCCGGCGCCGATCGAAAGAATCAAAATGCAGAGTCCGAACGCGACAAACGGAAGCGATCGGATGATGTCGCGCCAGAGAACCAAGAGCCCATTCCAGGCGGGGCCGAAATCCCAAATCGACGGTTCGGGTACATTCATTCGATTGGCCACGGCGACCACATCTTGGGTATTACGGGCTAAATCGCCGGCCCATCTTTTTAGATCATCGGATTCGGCCTGACCGTTAAGAAAGACGACTCCTTGTTCGACCCGCACCTGCGGTTCGGTAAACCAACCGGTCGCTATTAGCACGCTTTCGAGCCGCATCCGGATCTCGTCGTCGCGAGCTATTGGTTTTACATCTACCTTGGTTGGGGCAATCGAGAGTTCCGCTTCGTTGGGCGTCGCCAGTTTTTTCGGCGGATCGTCGGGACCGGCTTGCTCGGCCGGTTCCTGAGCGGCGACAAAGAACGGCGCCCCCCCCAAGGAAATAGTCAGCAAGGCCGCCAGCAAATATAGAGGAATGGATCGCCGCACGGGGATGCTCTCTTTCTGAATCTGTAAATCGCGTTGACGGCAAGCTCGCGCGCATTGCCGCCACCGCGGATCGAGCTACGGAAACTGTTCACGGGATGTGAGAAAAGTTACGTCAATTCTCACATCCTAACGGAAAGGCAGAGCCTGCGGCTCGAGTTCGGGGGGAATGGTCTTGCGGCGGACCTCCCGATCTGACTGGACTGGACTCGCTAACTTTTTTTATGGATCGTTCCCCCCTCTAAGTAGATGAAATAATTTGGGAGGCAAGCTTAGACTGGAGCGAAGCAGAAGGCTGGGCGAAGCGCGCGAAACCCCACCACGCCCATCGCCCAGCTTGGAGCGTGCCCACCCGACAGCGGTTCGAAGGACAGGACAGCGGACCGGACCGCGTCGTTTTTTCGTATGCCCGCAATTTTCGTCGTCCGAACTCGCGAGCGAGGGTAATGCGCTCGCAAGAAAATGACGAAACATGAATGCCGCACATCGTCGCTAGGGATTCCCTCTGAGTTAGGCATTCTCCATTGCTTCCCGAGTGGACTGGACAGTAGATTTTTTTTGTGTGAACGTGTCTGAGCCGAATCTGACCACCATTGTCCGCTGCGCATCCGCAACCACACCGCTGCATTTTCGCTGTCCGATGACGTCCCCTTACCAGGCGCGCACCCTTAGCGCCTGGCCACTCTGCAGTCCATCCAACTCAAAAAACCAGCCAGCGCAGCAGACAGCCCCAGCAACCTCTCCCGAAGTTGCCGATCTTCAACGACAAAGCACCGCCTGATGAAACCAGCAGGTCGCCCGGTGCATCAAAATGTATGATTAGATGTTAACAAAACACTAAGACTTTGTCAAGTGGCGAGACAATAGTTCGCCCCGCCAATCTGGCAAGCCGCAACGCGACTCAACTCAATGCGCAAATGCTGTGCCGAACAGTATTAAGACGATGGCCTGATTTGGTTCTCCCGGCCGCTGTATCCTGTTATTCTATGATAGGTCCGCCTCGGGTTCACTTGGTTCGCAGGAGAATATCATGCCCAGACAAAAGCGTACCGCGGAGGTCGATTTTCTGCGCGTCTTTGCCCCACCTACAGAACCATCATGAAACTGAAATCTCTGATCTGGCTGTTGGTCTGGGGGTACAGTCTGTGCTTGTTTGGAGATCGAACGAGCGCCGCCGAACCACCTGTCAAAAAGATCGTCTTGATCGCCGGTCCGAAAAGTCATGGTCCGGTCGGCAACGGCATCCACGACTATCCGTGGTCAGTGAAGTTGTTAAAGGTGATGCTCCAGCATTCCAATATTGCCGATCAAGTGCGGGTCGAAACTCATCTGAAAGGTTGGCCGCAAGATCCGCGGACGTTGGATGACGCCGATGCGATTATGGTCATTTCGGACGGGCGCGACGGTGACAAGTATCAAGAAGCGCCGCAGTTTCAAAGTGAAGAGCACGTTGCAGTGATTCAAAAGCAGATCGATCGCGGCTGCGGTTTTTTGACGTTCCACTTTTCAACCTTCACGCCTGACCAATATGCAGCGCAAATTCTCGACTGGAGCGGCGGCTATTTTGACTGGGAAGATGCTGGCAAGCGGCAATGGTATTCGGCAATTGAAACGCAAACCGCTGCGATGGAGTTAAGCTCGGCCGAGCATCCGATCTCGCGCGGCGTGCAGCCGTTCACCTTGCGGGAAGAGTTTTACTACAACTTGCGGTTTGATCCGCAAGATGCGGCCTTGCAAGCGATCGCCAGCGTCCCGACCTTGCCAGGGCGAGAGCCTTACGGAAAAGTCGTTGCGTGGGCGCGAGAGCGGACTAATGGGGGACGCGGCTTTGGCACTAGCTGCGGGCACTTTTACAACAACTGGCAAGATCCGCAGTTTCGCAAATTAATACTCAACGCACTGGCCTGGTCAGCGCATGTTAAAGTTCCGCCAACCGGCGTCGAAGCAAAATTCTACACGCATGCCGAGATTGATGCGGCGCTTTCCGAAGCGGATTGATAGTCGGCAACGTTGAGGTGAAAGTTTCTCACCCAAACGTCTGATCGGACTGCGATCCGAGCGCTGTGTAGGCGTCGACAAACCGGCCAGCTTGCGTTTGAATCCAGTTCCAATCTTGGTCCGCAACCCGCTGGGCGTTAAACAGCGGACTCCCGATTCCAAACGCGATCGCGCCAGCATCATGAAAGCTTTTTAAACTTTCGACGGTGACGCCGCCGGTCGGCATTAGAGGGATCTGCGGCAAGGGACCACGTAGACTCTGCAAATGGGCGGGTCCCAAGGAGTCCGCCGGAAAAATTTTGACGATCGCGGCGCCGAAGCTCCATGCACGGAAGACTTCGCTAGGAGTCATCGCGCCGACAAAGGCCGGAACCTGATTGTCGCGGCAAACCTGGATCACGTCGGCGTCAACGATCGGCGTGACAATAAATGTAGCCCCGCTTTGGATCGCCAAGTGAGCATCGTCAACGGTGCAAACCGTTCCCGCGCCAACGTTGACGCGATCTCCAAATTCAGCCCGCAGCTGCTCAATTTGCGTCGCCGCCGCAGGTGAATTGAGCGTGACTTCGACGGTGGTCAATCCGCCTGCGACTGCAGCGCCGACAGCGTGCTGCGAAGCGTCGAGGTCAAAGCCGCGCAAGATGCCCACCAACGGCAGCTGCTGGAACCGCTTCCAGTCGAATAAATCAGTCATGCGGCGCTATGTCGCTTTGGTAGAGCTCGATTTGAGCGGAGTAGGGGAGGGAATCGCAGCAGGTCGAGCAACCGAGCTTCGTCCGCGATGTCGGGTCGCTGAATTGATGTTCGCAAAGACCTTCCATTGACCGAAGGCAGAAAGCTGATCGACTTCGTCTGTGGGGATTACGATGGCGATATCCCCTAATCCCAGTAGATCGAGCGCATGTTGATACAGCGGTTGGAACGTAGAGTTGGCGCACAATACCAGGGAGCTGTCACTGTTTCGAATACGAGCCAGCGCTGCGAGTTCGTTACCGATCAGGATCCCGTTCAACAAACCGGCGCTCTCAGCGGCATCGAATCGATGCAGAAGTTGTTTTGCACGTACTTGAAACAGGATGCTGGTCAGCTCGCCGTCTTGCGCAAAAGCGACGCCATCTGCAAAGGCCGCTTGCTGCGCCGGCGTTGGTGCGGAGGTCGGCTGACGATGTTGCGGCAGTGAATGCCGCAGCGAGCTTTGCTCTTGCAGCAACTGATAGAGTTCGCCGGTCATGTAGGTACGAAAGTCGACCAGCTCACCCTCTTGAAGACAAAGATGTTTAGAGTGCGTTCCCGGCAAGACTACCCAGGTAGTTTTCGCGCGCGATAGAGCGAGCGTCTGGACCGCCAAGCCGATCACTTCGATCTCTTCACCGCGCATCACATCGCACGCGGCGCGAACGCCAGAGAATAAATAGACTGGATGCCCTGAAACGGCGTCGAGCGATCGCCAGGGAAGGGCTGATCCATTTAGGCGAAAAGGAAGCGTTGCATAAGGAAGTTCGCACCAGCCAATCGAGGAGCTCGCCATGCCGGAAATTAAAATCGGCGTTTGGGAAGCGTCAAAATCAATTTCGGAGGCGATCGCTTCAACATGGCGACCCAAGACTTGGGCAAACAGCGAGCTACGGTTAGCGGGGGCGGAGCCGGCCGCCAAGTTGGCCGCGCCTTCGGACGACGTACGTTGCGCGACGATTTCTTTGCTGGTAACTTGAACCAAGCGCAACCGAAATCGGCTCGTTCCCCAGTCGCAGTTGAAGAAATATGGAGCCATCAAGACTGCCTGGTAAGAGAAGTCAACCTCATCGTCTCAGCCGACAAGTGACGCGGCGCATCCCGGGTGATCGGCAATTCGCGATGATATCTATGTATACAGGCAATTGTTTCACGGGTCAAGATTCGCTGCGTTCGCACAACGTCTCACGCCATACGGCCATAAAAATCCCCTTAAAGCTGGTTTTCAGTCAATAATAGTTGATTATGGTTGACTTATTCTACCCTGGAATCTACGAATTTTTGCAAAATGACTTGACTAGATGTGGCGCCAACCTGTATACAGGGCGAGTGGCGGGCCACCGCGATTAGCTGTCTGCAACGAAGATCTGCTGATATCTGTCGGGGTACGCCTCTTGTCTCGGCGATGTTTTGAACTCCCCCGGCTCTTTGACTTTTAAAGCTCTCCCTACCCATGCAAGACCCCGTATATCGAATGCCGCTGTTGCCCAGAGCCGGTGGTTGGCTGCTGGTTGTGTTCACGTTGATGTCGTTGGGCTGTGGGAAACAGGAGTCAGGTTCTGCGGTGACTGGAAAAGTAACGCTGGAGGGCAAATCGCTCGAAGGTGGCGTGGTGCTGTTCAATCCGTTGAACGCCGATTTGCCGCCGATCCGGGCCAACATCCAGCCAGATGGCGGCTACCAATTGAACGCAGAACCGGCGGAATACAAAGTCATCGTCAAATGGTATGAGCAGCAAGCGGGTGACATCCAAGCGGAAGATCCTCGTTACCAAGAGCCAAAACTGTTGACGCCGAGAAAATACGGGAGTCTGCAAACGACACCGTTGCAATTCAAAGTTGTCAATGAAACAGAAGAAATTGATTTGAATTTGTAATCGCTTTTGCACCTCATCCGGTATTCCTCTTCCTTCCTATGCCTTGGAGCCGATCATGCGAAACGTTATTCGCTCTCCTAGAATCAAACTTGGTTTTACCTTGGTCGAACTGCTGGTGGTGATTGCGATCATCGGCGTCTTGATTGCGCTGTTGTTGCCGGCGGTGCAGCAAGCGCGGGAAGCGGCGCGGCGCATGCAGTGTACGAACAACCTGAAACAAATCGGGTTGGGAGTGCATAACTTTCATGACACATTCGGCGTGATTCCGGCGAATACATTTCCAACTCGCCCATCGACATCGCCAACCCCTGCGAGCCAATGGTTGTACAGTCGATTTAGTGGTTGGACGGTGCTGTTGCCGTATATCGAGCAATCGGCGTTGCACGATGCATTCAATCGGTATCAAGACTATGAACACGCCGACAATAAGACGGTCGAACAAAATACGCAGCCGATCTCAGCCTATTTTTGCCCTTCGCTGCGATCGGCGGAAAAGACCGATACGACGTTTGCGGCGGCCCGACAAAACCGTCACAAAGGAGACTACGCATTTTGCGGCGGGGGTGAGTTGCCCAACGGAACATATAGTCACGTTCATGCCGATCTGACGACGACTCAGAGCAATGGGATGTTTGTCATGCCGCGTTATGATTCGAGCGGTAAGTTGTGGACAAAGCCGGGGCAACTGACGTTCGCCTCGCTAAGCGATGGTCTTTCGAATACGATCGCCGTCGGTGAAAAACGGACTCAAGAGTATCGCGATCCTTCTGGCTCGCTGATCGACGGCGTTGGCAAAGCAGTCAGCGACGGACCTCAATACTTGTGGGGACACTTCACTTCGCGGAATACGGCGTCGCCGATGAACGAGCCAATTTTGGGGACTTGGGGAAACAACGACGCCAACTTTGCTAGTCAACATCCCGGCGGCTGCAATTTTCTGATCGGAGACGGATCGGTCCGATTTCTCCCTGAAACGATCAATTTTGACCTCTATAATCTGTTGGCGTCGCGTAACAGCGGCATGTCAAAAACCCTCCCTTAGTTTGACCCTTCCGACATTTGTCACCTGCCTGCGGGCGTCGCCCAACAGCGTGCTCAATTCCTAGGCGCCCCACATCCACGACGAGAACGGCTATGCAACGATCACACGCTTGGTTTCCAACCATTTGTCTCTTAAGCTGCTTTATCGCGACGGCGGCATCGGCCGAAGAGCGGTCGTCATCACCGGCGGCCATTGCGCCGACGGTTAATTTTTCGCCCGGATTCGAATACGACGACAGCGTCCGGATGTTTCAAGGGATCTCGGGACTAGAGCGTTCGCCTGGCGGACGACTCTGGGCGACTTGGTATGGCGGCGGCGTGACGGAAGACCGGCATAACTATATTGTGCTGGTTTCTAGTGATGATGACGGCAAGAGTTGGTCGGAGCAAAAAGTGGTGATCGATCCTGACAAGGAGGGGCCGGTTCGCGCTTTTGATCCTTGTCCATGGGTCGATCCTGCCGGCAAGCTGTGGCTCTTCTGGTGTCAGGCGACTCGCGGCGGCAGTGGAGATCCGGTTACCTTTGCGATCACGACCGAAAATCCCGATGAAGCTCAGCCAGAATGGTCCCAACCACAGTTGATCCACGATGGCGTGATGATGTGCAAACCGATAGCCCTGTCCAACGGCGATTGGCTGTTGCCGACCGCCATCTGGCAACGCGACCAAAGTTGCCGTGTAGTTGCGTCGACCGATCAGGGGAAGACATGGTCGTTGCGGGGAACGGCGAACGTACCGGAGGCGGCGGATCGCAACTGCGACGAACCGATGCTGGTGCAATTGAAAAATGGCGATCTATGGCAATTGGTTCGTACGCGCTACGGCATCGGAGAAAGTCATTCGACCGATGGGGGTAAAACCTGGACGCCGGTAAAGCCGTGGAATGTCGAGCATACTGCCTCGCGGTTTTTTATCCGCCGATTGCAGTCAGGGAATCTCTTGCTGGTCAAGCATGGTCCACTCCACGAAAAGACAGGACGTTCGCATCTGACCGCTTACCTGTCGAAAGATGACGGACAAACGTGGGAGGGGGGCTTGCTGTTGGACGAACGAAGCGGCGTCTCCTATCCTGATGGCGCTCAGGCCAAGGATGGGGTGATTTATTTGACCTACGACTTTGATCGCTTGGGGCAAAAATTTATCTACATGACAACGTTTACCGAAGCCGATGTGTTGGCGCAGAAACCGATCAGTGATAACGCGCGGATGCAGGTAGTGATCAACCAGGCGACAGGACTCAATCCGCGAACCGACGCCAAGAAAAAGCGGGTGAAAATTGAGTTCGAATCCAATGACGACGGCCAAACGATCAGCAGCGCTGCGTCTGCGGAACTGATCCCTAGCACAGGGGAAGCTCAATCGTTTACGATCGGCGCAAAATTGTTCTCAGATCGCAATTATAAGGTTCACGATGTTCCCAAGGCGCTGGCCGGCAAGCAGTTTATTCAATCGTCCATTGAAAAAGCATCGGCCAAGTGCACCGCAGACGGCGTCGTATTTGTGGTGACGCCTGGGACGGATCGCAACCAAGACAGCATGGCGGCCGAACTGTTGAAACAAGGGTTTAGCAAGGTCAAGCTGCCCGAGTTCCTGTTGTTTGGTGAGACCAACGCGCCCGGCAATGTTTGCACGACGTATCAAAAGAGCTTGAAAGAAGGAGAGACGCTGGAACTAGGGAAGTGGGGAGTAATTCTGTACTAAGCTTTCCCTTTCTACTTGAAAGTTTACCAGCGATGATTGTTCCCGATCCGATTCGTCCCGCTCCCTTGAAGTCCGAGACGCCGCCGAAACGCTCGCTTTTAACCCGATTTTGGAGCGTTGTGCTGGCGGTTGGACCAGGCATTTTTTGCATCGGCTATACGGTCGGCACCGGCAGCGTTACGACGATGTGCAAAGCAGGCTCGATGGTCGGACTGGACCTGCTGTGGTTGCTGCTGCTCTGTTGTCTGTTTATGGGCATCCTGATGGAGGCGTTTGGCCGCTACGCCGCAGTGACCGGCGAAACGGCGATTCATAGCTTTCGTACGCATTTGCGTGGAGGAAAGTGGATCGCCATTTCCATCGTCATCGGTGTGGTGCTGGCCCAATATGGCGCAATTATGGGGATCTTGGGGCTCTGTTCCTCAATGATCAGCGATGTTGTTCATCAGCGTTATCCTGACATGGCCCTCTCTGACTATTGGACACGGGTCGGGATCGCGGTTGCGATTGTCAGTGTGCTGTACGCGTTGGTGTGGGTGGGATCTTATTCTTTCTTCGAGAAGGTGTTGGTCTTTTTCGTCGCCCTGATGGGGATCACTTTTTTGGGGTCGATGTTCATGGTGCTGCCAGCGCCGGGGGACTTTCTGGCTGGATTGATGTTTCACCTGCCGACGGATAAGGACGCTTTTGTGCTGGTTCCGGCGATTGTGGGCACGACGATGGCCGCAGCGACATTCGTTGTGCGCCCACTATTGGTTAAAGCCAAGGGTTGGGACATTCATCATCTACGCGAGCAAACGCGTGATAGCGCGACTGCGGCGGTGTTGATGTTTATCGTTAGCTTGGCCGTCATGGCCAGTGCAACAGGCGCTTTGCACCACCAGGGAGAAGTGGTCTCGGAAGTAATGGATATGGTGAAAGCGTTGGAGCCGGCGGCCGGAAAGTTGGCGATGGTGCTGTTCTTTGCAGGAACGCTCAGCGCAGGGCTCTCTTCTTTGTTTCCGATTATTATGGTGGCTCCGCTGCTGATCGCCGATTATCGCAACGGCAAGCTAGAAACGACGACTCCGATGTTCCGGAGCTTGTCAGCGATCGCGTGTCTGATCGGTCTGACGGTTCCGCTGCTGGGCTTCAACCCGGTCGAAGCCCAGATCGTAAGTCAGATCGGCGGCGTCTTCGTTTTGCCGCTGTGCATTGGTGCGATGATTGCATTGGTGAACCGCCGCGATCTGATGGGGAAGCATCGGGCCGGATATCTACTGAATGCCGGTTTGGCCTCCGCATTTCTCTTCTCACTTTTGATAACCTATACCGGTTGCGTTACGATTGCGGGGCAATTCAGGCAACTGCTGCATTGATTGCCTTGGACGCAGTAAAAGCTTGACTTGTCCACCAAATTGGCGGTATACAGTTTGACCGGTTATTGTTTCAGCCAGGTGGGCGACGACCCCAAACTGATGCAATGTTCAGGATTTGGTTAACAGTCTTGATCGAAATCTTGTTACGATTCTCTGATGGCGCCTTCCAAGGTTTAACTTCGCTGCTTTTCACGGCATAAATCGCATGTCCTCCGTTTCGCTCAGTGCGGTCGCTTATCAACGCATCTTGCAATGCATGTTGGATCATTCGTTGTCAGGCGATCGTCGCATCTCGGAATCGGAACTGGCGCGGAAGCTGGGGATTAGTCGGACTCCGATTCGTGAAGCCATTTGCCGGCTAGAAAGCGAAGGATTTCTGTATCAAGTAGTCGGTAGCGGGACCTACATTGCGCGACCCGACCGAAAGAAGCTGCTCGACGCCTACGACGTCCGCGAGGCGCTGGAATGTCAGGCCGTTGTAAAAGCGACTCGCCGCATGACGATCAAAGAGCGTACCGAGTTGAAGCTGCAATGTGACAACATGCATGCTGCGATTTCGGCGCTGCGCGACTCTGGTGAAAAAGTAATGACCGGTGACGCGCTGAAGCAGTTTTTGGTCTCGGACCTCAAATTTCATCTGCTGCTGTTGCGTGCGGCGAACAACCAGTTTGCGATGAAGATTGTTACCGATAGCCGCGTTCGGGATTTCGTGTTTGGCGATTCGACCCATGAACGAACGCTAAAACACCTCGCATGGGTTTGGCTATTACATGCGCGCGTGGCGCGTGAGGTGCAGCGCAAAAATGCCCGCAGAGCGCAGTACTGGATGCGGCGCCATATCCGCCAAAGCCGTAACGATGCATTGATCGCGCTGCAAAAATGCGGAACCTCCGCCGCACCGCGTCAGCCTGCGCCAGCCGAGTTGACCAATTTACTGCAATCGGTCTGTGAAGAATTGACGGTGATCAGCACGCCGCCGACCGCTGAGAGCGGCGAATCTTAAACGCGGTTAAACTGTTTTTGGTCGCAGTTTTGCGAATTCGCTGGGCCCCTTAAGGCAAAAAAAGTTGAACAGCGGTGAACCTCCCCTCGGGTGGGAGAATCTACTACACTAGTAGAAATTCAAATGGCCCGCACGGTTCGCTTTGGAATGAATTACGGCTCGTTTCTCATCCAGCTATTTGCCGCAGGAGACGTAATGCTCCCGCCGCTTGGGCAGTTGTCGGCAACCGAGCTTGCCGAGGGGGACGCTGTTCTGGCCGAACATGAGACACTGTGGCGACTGGACCAACCGGCCGCAGCGCCGCTGTTTGATCTCACCGCAGGACGTTGGGCTGCAGTTCGTCTGTTTCGCGCATGTCAGTTTGCGATCTATCGAGACGCCGACGCGGAAGCGATTGAGGAAGAACTTGCCCCCGCCTATCCAGGCACAATCACCGCCGAGGTCTGTTACAGCGTCGATCTAACGTTTCGCTATTTGCCTCAACTGGCCAGCTTTGCTCGCACAGCGTCGGCCCATGATCCGCTGGTTGGGCGTTTGCAGATTTGGGCCGAGCAGTGGCCATTATCATCGGTTGGCATGGGTGAACTATCGATTGAAAAGCCATCAATAGAGCCGCTGCTGGAGCATGCCGGTCTGCGCCGTCAATACGCTGATCGAATCATCGCCGCGGCTGACCTCTCGCGACTGGGCGATCCGCGGATCGATGGCGAAATCCAAGATATGCTAGGTATGTATCCCGAGTTGGCGCCGCGCATCGCCGCGATTATTTCTTCTCCGATTGTGAAGACATCATGAGCAACGAACAGCCGATCGAAAACTTGCTGCAATTAGGCGAGAAACTAAGCCGCCAAGTGCTGCAGCCGATGAAACAGGCGTTTGTCGGTAAAGACGAGATTATTGATTTGCTCGGCATCTGCTTGGTCGCGCGGGAGAATCTCTTCATCCTAGGTCCGCCAGGCACGGCCAAAAGTGCGTTGGTTCAGCAGTTGGCGCGGCGGATCGAAGGAAAAATGTTCGATTATCTGTTGACTCGATTTTCGGAGCCAAACGAAATCTTTGGTCCCTTCGATATCCGCAAGCTGCGGGAAGGAGAGCTTGTCACCAATACCGAAGGAATGTTGCCGGAAGCGACGTTTGTGTTTCTTGACGAACTTCTCAACGCCAACAGCGCCATCCTCAACAGCTTGCTGCTGGTGTTGAACGAGCGAGTCTTTCGTCGTGGGCGTGAGACTCGGAATTTGCCGACGTTAATGGTGGTTGGCGCCAGTAACTGCTTGCCGCAGGACGATGCGCTAGGAGCGTTGTTCGATCGTTTTTTGTTGCGTGTTCGCAGCGACAACGTTAACCAGGAAGAGCTAGGAGACGTACTGACAGCCGGCTGGAAACTGGACCAAGAACGGGAGAGCGTCACGGCAGGCATTCGTGTCGAAGAAGTCCAACACCTGAGCTCGTTGCTGCTGCAAGTCGATCTATCGCCAATTCGTAGCGACTATGTCGAGTTAGTCCATCGTTTGCGACATGCGGGGATCGCTGTCTCGGATCGCCGAGCGGTGAAACTGCAACGTATCTTGGCAGCCAGCGCGCTGTTGTGCGGACGATTGCAAGCTAACCGAACCGATATGTGGGTGCTAAAGCACATCTGGGACACCGAAGAGCAGCAAGATGTCCTTAAGTCGATCATCGGCGATGTTCTGCAGCGGGCCAGCGACGAAGAAAAATTGGAAAGCCATCCGCAAAGTCGTGGCGCGGATGCGCCTGATCCGGAACGCTTGGCTGACGAATTAGAGCGGATCGCCAGCAAGATCACGCAAGGAGTGTTGCAAGCGACCGAACTCTCGTACGTACGCGACCAACTAGGGCTGCTCGCTTCGCGCTGTCAGTGGGTTTCCGATACGCAGCAGCGGACGTTTCTGCAAGAGAAAACGAGTTCTCTGCTGGATCAGCTGGGAGAAGCCGCATGACCTTCCAAGTGTTACGGATGGAGCGTCATTTGCAGGAGACCTTAGCGCGTGTTCGCAGTAGGGACAAATTGTCCGTCTGCGAAACCGAATCGCATCTTTGGGTGCGTATTGAACAGGATTCAGCGGAACTAGATTGTGACTTGAATAGTTTACCGGGTATTTGCTATTCGGTATTGGCAGACGGACAGTTGATCGAGCGCGGGCAGCGCGTTCCTCATGGCTATTTACCGCAAGCAGATTGGATTCGGCTTGCCGACTGGATGACAATCCGGATCGAGTCGCCGGCGCTGGGCGCAGTCCCTCCATCGCCGATAGCGCTGCAGATGATCGCGAGTAGTACTGCACAGACCAGCAATGTTTTAGTGACCAGCGGCGTTAACTGGCTGCAGTACGCCGCTTCGGCGCCACAAATTCGCTTGCAGCAGTTGACATTCGCCCAAAGCGAAGATCGTCGTGTCGTGATTCGGGGAACTCCGCTCCCGCCCATATCTGGCCTGCGTTATGTCGAGACAAACGGAGTCGCGTCCGTCGCTGGTTGGACCTGGAGCCCGGCTGTTGCCGCCATCGTGGTCGCTCGGTCGCTGCAGATCTCGGGGACTGACTTGGCGCTGCTGCATGCTGACGGCAGTTGGGAGAAGATCCGAGGAGACCAATTTGTAAAAGGGTCTCGAGCAGCCGTGCGGCTCTCGATGCAGGAAATGGAACCATGAGCAGCGGTGATATTGCTATCTCGCAGCGTTATCTGCTGCCACCGCCTGAGGCTTACTGGAACTGGTGTGACGGCGGAGATGCAATCGCGTGGGCTAGCGGCGGGACGATCGTTTTTCGATCTGAATTAGTCGCCGTGCTGCGGCATTTGGCGCCCCAAGGTCTGCCGCCGCTTGGCTCGTTGATCTTGGTGCTGGCGGCGACGCGCGCCAACTGGGAAGACTCGCCCTACGACAGCGTCATGTCGGCAAGCTTCTGGCAAGAGGAAGGCGCGGATGCGTCCGATTTGCCAAAAGCGATGGCGCTGCACGAGCAACTCTTCAGCGGAGTTGAAGGTCTGGGAAAACTGCCTAAGCTTGACACGGATCTCCGCGCTTCGCTCGCCGCCAAAGCGACCTTGGCCGAAGTGGTCTTTGAAGGTGCGTCGCGCGCGATTTCACCAGAGGACGCCAACGTAGTCCTCACCTATTTAGAGAACGCAATCAGCGAGGTGTTGGTTTGGTCTGACTCCGAAGTGCAAATTTATGTCGATTCGGCAGACTTGTCGGCCAACGACCTACACGAACTTTGTCGCGGATTGAAGCGTGTCTCGGCCGAGACGCTCCGAAATCGTCGTCTGACCTCGCTCGATCAACTTCCGCAGCCGGCCGACATCGAACTGCCGCAGTCGCAATTGGCCAAGGCGCTATTGGCCAGTTTGCACAATGATCAACAGCTGCATGGTTTGGCGAAACTGGCTCGAGAGTTGATGGCGACCGTTTCGTTGCCGCGAGCGTTGGCCGATCAGGAAGAAATCCAAGTTGGCGGCGTTTCGGATATCAGCAACCGTGGCCCACTTGATCGGCTGTTGCTGACCGAACTTGTCCATGATGATCTGACGCTGGCCGTACGCGTGAGCGTCAATGAGGCGCTTTACTTGCGGCGTGAATCGCCGCCGCGCACACCGCAAACCGAACGGATCTTGCTGCTAGAGTCAGGCATCCGCAGTTGGGGCGTGCCGCGCGTTTTTGCCACAGCGGTAGCGCTCGCGATGACGGCGACTACCAGCGGGACGACGCGGATCACCACCTTTCTGGCCTGCGGCGATCAAGTGACGCCCGTCGATCTATTAACCCGCGAGGGGCTGATCAAACATCTTAGCGTTTTAGACGCCGAAGCGCATCCCGGCGCTGCGCTGGCGGCGTTTCAACAGAAATATGGCCTACTTGATTCGGCCGCTGAGCCGGTTTTGGTTACTACCGAAGAGGTCCTGTCCGACCCCGAATTTCAGCAAGCGCTGACGGCGGCCAACTTTGCCAGCATTCATCTCGCATCGGTATCGCGGGCTGGTAGGTTTCGGCTGATCGAGAAAAGCGTGCGCGGCACGAAAAAAATTCGTGAAGCCGAAATGAACTTAGAGCAACTTCTGACAGATCAAAGGCCAGAAACGGTTCCACTGCTCGACCGCAATCGTGCCGATCTGCCGTTAAGCTTCTTTGTTCAGCCGTTTCCACTGCGATTATCGCATCAAGTCAATTTCCAGCAGACGATCTCGCTTGCAGAGGAGGGGGCGCTGACGATTGGGACCAACGGGTGTCTCTATCATTGGAAACGGAGTGAGCATACGGGCGCAACACTGCTAAGCTCCGAGTTGCCGGCAGGACAAATGCAATGGTCACGATACGATGCTGTCCATAAAATTGCTTACGCCGTCATTCAACATTACGGCGTCAACGACTTGTCCTTGATCAAAGTCTGTTTAAAGTCCTCTAGTTGTCAGCGGGTTCCACTTCATCCGCGTACCGCCGGGGGAACGATTATCGCTGGACGCGACGGGGTGCTGTTTATCCATTCGCCAGGAAACATCGAGTTCCTTTCGATGGAGTCGGGCGAACATGTGGATGATTTGCGTCTGACGCACCGATTACGCTGGGTGAATGATCGTTTTGTTTGCATCACTTCGGCGGCAGTCGGGTGGTGTCTGATTTCCTTCGATGGTCAGAAAGGATCCTTCGATGAAATCAGCCTGTCGTGGGATAGTGACGCGCCGAAATTGATCGGCATGGGGGAGTGTGCATCCGTGGACGGTCCTGTGGGAGTCACGGATCGCGGCGATCTTTATTTCACGGCTACCAAGCAGTTGGTGAAAACGGGGCAGAGCATCGTAGGACCGCTTGCAACGCCGACATTCTCCCAAGATGGACATCGAGTCCTGTTGACCTCGCAATCTGTCAGTTCGAGGAAACCTTCCCAATATCAGCTGATTGATCTACTCCAACGAAATGCAATTCCGGTCAAAGCATCAAGTCCAGAAGCGGCTTTCTTTTGGCTTCACCCCCAGGCAGCGCAGGCGATCTCGGCACGCAACATGCGACATCGCTTTACGCACATCGCGGTCGATCAAGCGAGCAATATCCAGCGGCTGCTGTTGATTTCGCGAAAGAAAGTGGCGCTGGCGATTGAGCTACGGCCGGATGGTCGCTTGCTGCTGATCTCGATCAAGAAGCCAGAAATTTTTTCGCTGCTGCAGACTTTTAAACCAGTCGAACAGCCCGGAATTCGGTTTGAACTCTCATGCGCGACTTGGGAGGACGGTAGCAAAGCATTTCTAGATGCACGCGGGATGTTGCACCTGCGCTCTTCGGATCTGTCGGCTCCTGAATTGTCTTTTGCGTTGGCGGATGGAGAAATCGGCGCTTGGTGCTCCGATGGAGATTGGTGGGGCTCGAGCTACTTCACAGGACTAATGCCTGCTGCTTCGGGAGACGCCAAGGTCCTGGCCGGGATTCTAAGCCGATTTATGGGGAACTTGCGATGATCGAGCAAACACTCCAATTGTGCTATACGCCGCATCCGCAACGCCCAACGACCGCTTGGTTTGTCGCGTCGCCAGATCCTATCGATTGGCTCCAGTCCGCAGCCAAATGCGATCCCTCAACGCAGTTGGCGATGCGGTTATTGATGACGCCGACTACGCCTTTTTCGCAAACAACCGGCGGCGCGTTGATTTTTGCCGCAGTCGGCCAAGCGGCCGATTTGCGTCCCCTGGGGCAATCGCCCCTCTGTATTGCGTATGGGAAGATCGTAGATCGTTTGTATGTTCCGATCGAAGCAACGTTGGTCCCTGATGTCGCTAACGAAGAATTACAGGCGATACTTTCAAGTGAGTTGCTCTATCTCTGGCATCCAGCCGCCGGCCTGATTGGCTTTGAGCCGAATGAACTTTTGGAGCTGGCCGATTTTATCGACGCCAGTAGATCCCAAACCGGCAATTGGGATCGGGCTCAAGCCGGCGTTCAGTTAGCGCCGCGACTTCGATCGCTGCAGCCGACTCAGTCGCTAACGCTCGAGACGCTGTTTCAGCAAGGGCAAGACGATATCGGATCGCAAAGCCAAGATTTCGGTAGCTTGCCACCCACGACAGAGCGACCCCAGCCGGGAGTTGGTCATAGTACCGCCAAACTTGGCCTAAACCTATTGAGATCCGGAATCTCCGGCTTAAAAGCGATTGGAAATAGGCTAGGAACGGCCTCCGGTAGTTCTAACCAGGGAAAAACGGGTAATTCCTCGGCCGGCGCCCAGTCAGGACGATCATGGCTGGAGCGACTGCAACAGTGGACTGCAGAGAGATTGGCTGGACTCGATCAAAATCTGCGTAGTGAGCGGGAAAAAGCGATCGACAAATTAATGGGGCTGTTGGACCAAGACCCTGATGAGGGATTGAAATACGCACTGCCGCTGGGAGGTGATGCGCATCGCGGAATCGCGCGTCCGGGAAGTCGCTTGACGGCCAATGACACCAACTTCAACCCCAATCGATTAGGAGGGGGCGGAGGTCCGGCGGATAACTGGGACCTTTCGTGGGAAATTCGTCAAAAGTTAACGGCCCAATATCGCGAATTGGCCAATCGAGAGCTGCGGATGGGCCGTTATCGCCGCGCCGCTTATATCTTTGGCGAACTATTGGACGACATGAACGCAGCGGCCAGCGCTTTGGAGCAAGGGAGCCATTGGCGCGAAGCGGCGCTACTATATCGAGAGCGTTTGAAACAGCCGCAAGCGGCGGCTCGTTGCTATGAACATGGGGGACTTTGGACCGAGGCCTGTCAGCTGTACGAAGAACTGGAAGAGTACGAGAAGTCAGGCGACATCCATGCCAAGCTAGATCAGCATGAAGCGGCCCAGTTGTTGTACCGCAAAGAAGTAGTTCTCCGCCGCGGACGCGGCGAACTCATGACGGCTGCTCGGTTGTTAGAGCACAAGTTGGGTGCCGTCGAGGAAGCAATCGACGAGTTAGCGTCGGCCTGGCCGGCCACTTCGCAAGCAGGGCCTTGCATGCGGGAGATGTTCGCGCTGCTGGGACGACATGCGCGACATGACGAAGCGGCCCTGCGTCTGCAAGCACTGCGTGACCAGACGGTTCCGCACCCTAGTCGTATCAAGCAGATTGAGATCTTGGCCGAAACCTGCGTCACCTATCCTGATCGTAAAGTTCAACAACAAGCGGCGGATGATACCCGCGTGCTAGCCGCACGCTTGCTGACCGGCAAACTTGTGGTCGAATCGCAGCGCGTGGTTCAAGCCGTCAAAAAACTTGCGCCAGAAGATCGTTTGCTAGGGCGAGATTGTCAACGCTTTGAAGACAACCGTAACATTCGTCAGCCGTTACCTACGCTGAAGTCAGCGCGCTCCCAACGAACCACCAAGCTGGTCCATCAGTTTGATTTATCACAGAAGGGGATGCACTGGAAAGCGGCGGCATCCTCAGGCAGTTTGATATTTATCGCCGGCATTTTCCATGGTCATTTAAAACTGTTTCGCTACGCATTTGATGGGAATCTCACTACTCATCCTTATCGACGAGGACAACAGAGCAGCTTGGCTGATCCAGAAGTCCTGTTGTTGATGAAGAACAATCAGCCCGACTTTGTTCTGGTGCATCCGTTGGCGGGATCGGTGATCACCGATCTGATTGAGTTCCCCGAAACGCAGGAGATTCCCTTCGCAACCAAGGCCGGCGCCATCCCAGGGATGTCGAGCAATCTGATCGGAGCGGCTCATTCAGGACAAGGTTTGATCTGGCTTTTGGAGCTATGCAACGACCTACCGACTTTGATCGGAGTTCGCACAACTGGCGAACTCACCGTGACGCAGACAATGACCGAATCAGTGGCCGAGATTGTCCATTATGCCCAAGAAAATCGGTTTGTACCGATGTGCGCCAATGGACGCATGGCCTATATCGGCGCTGATGAGCGGTTACTGCTGTTTCGAAATGGCGCATTTCATAAAGGGATTGAGCTGCAGCAACCGATTAGCAGGCTCGCCGCTACGCTCACCAACACGCGTAGTCGGGTTGCGGTCGCGCTGGAACGCGGTGGAATCGTCTTTTGGGATGATGCGCCTGATGGCGACCGCGGGCAATTTTCACCTGATTTTCTCCGTCCACTCATCGCGTTTAACCGTGGTGGAATGTTGATATCGGCCAGTGGTCGTCAAGGCGAGGTCTATAGCACGCACGATAGCAAGTTACAGCTTCAGGCTGAACTAGAGTTTTCCTCCACTGTCGTTGCGGTTACATCGGATCATCGGCCGAATCGATTTTGCGTGCTGTTGGAGACGGGGGAGATTCAGCAGTATGAGTTCGATGGTTAAACCGATGGAGTCTACTCTGCTGGCTACGGCAGATCTGGTTCTTCGACGGGTAACCCTTTAGCGAACCAAGGGTAAATGCAAGGGATCACCAGCGATGTAAGCAGCGTGGATGTAATCAGGCCGCCGATCACAACGCTGGCCAAGGGACGTTGCATCTCGGCGCCGTCGCTAGTCGAGAGGGCCATCGGCAAGAATCCGAGACTTGCGACCAGCGCCGTCATCAGCACAGGGCGAAGACGGGCCAGCGCGGTTTGGTAGCTGATATCGCTGAGCGGGATTCCCGATTTACGCAGGTTCTCGGCGGCGCTAACCCAGACCAAACCGTTGAGCACCGCGACCCCAAACAGCGCGATAAAGCCAACGCCGGCCGAGATACTGAACGGCATCTCGCGCAATGACAACGCGATTATTCCGCCGGAGGCGGCCATCGGAACCGCCAAAAAGATCAAAAAAGCCAAGCGAAGTGAACCGAGACTGGTATGTAAAAGGAGCAAAATAATGATCAATACGATCGGAGTGATGATGATTAGTCGACGACTGGCTGACTGTAGATTTTCAAAATCTCCCCCCCAGACAATTTCATAACCAACAGGCAACGCCACTTTTTCGCCAATCGTTTGCTGCGCCTCTTGTACAAACGTCGCCACATCGCGACCGCGAACATTTGCAGCGATGAAGGTTCGCCGTCGATTGCCTTCGTGTTCGATACTAGGAGGCGTTTCTTCGAGGGTAATCTCGGCCAGTTCTTTAAGCGGGATCGGTTTTCCCCCTGCTTCGGCAACGGGAAGCTGCTCCAGCAACGAAAGCTGTTCGCGCCACTGGAGCGGGATTCGGACCAAAATAGGAAACTTGGCTCGCCCTTCAAAGATCTGCCCCACAGGGACCCCACCGATCGAAGACACAACATCCAGCACTGCTTGCGCATCCACTCCGTATCGAGCCAGCTTGTCAGGCTGTGTCGTGATCGAAATGGTCGACAGATTCGCTTGATAGTCGGCCTTCACGTCGACGGCGCCTGGTATCTCTCGTAAGACGGCTTCGATTTCTTTTCCCTTTTTGGCGAGAACCTCTAAATCGTCTCCATAGAGCAAAACAGCGACATCGGCCTTCACGCCGGCGACCAACTCATCCACTCGCATTTCGATCGGTTGGGTAAAGCCAAAGGCGACGCCGGGAACGTTTTCGTTTAGCACTTCTGACATTTGCTCGATCAGTTCATCCCGTGTTTTATATTCTGGCCAATCATGCGGCGGTTTCAGCAATACCCAAACGTCGGTTTGATGCACTCCCATCACGTCATTAGCGATTTCGGGACGGCCTGTTTTGGAAAAAACGGTTTTGACCTCGGGAAATTCAAGCAGTAGCTTTTCGATCTGGGCCGACATGACGATCGAGCCTTCTAAGGTTGCGCTAGGGAGTCTTACTGCTTCCACCAGCAAATCACCTTCGTTAAGACGCGGCATGAATTCGGCGCCCAGGTTCATCGCGATCGGAATACTGGCGAGAAAAACGGCCAGCGCGATGGCTACAGTCAATCCAGAAAAGCGGATCGCGCGAGTGACGATCGGATCATAGATCCGTTTAATCCAGCGAATCAAGAAGATCTCTTTGTCTTCCATGTTTTTCGGCAGCATGAGCGAAGCCATAGCCGGCATGAAGGTTAGTGACAGGACGAGAGAGCCTGCTAATGCGAACAAGACGGTCAGTGCCATCGGTCGAAACAGTTTGCCTTCGGTTCCTTCTAGCAATAAGATCGGGATGAAGACCACCGAAATGATCAGTTCGCCGAACATCGTTGGCTTGCGAACTTCGATCGCCGCGTCCCGTATCACGTAGGCATGCAGCTTTCCGTCGTTGGGGTGTGACAAGCGGTGAATGCAGTTTTCGATCATGATCACCGAGCTATCGACGATCAAACCAAAGTCAATCGCGCCCAAGCTCATTAGGCTGGCGGTCACGCCGACGGTAGCCATCACATTGGTGGCGAACAACATCGATAAGGGAATCGCCATCGCGACCAAAATACCTGCCCGGAGGCTTCCCAGCATAAACAGCAACACCACAACGACCAGCAGTCCTCCTTCGGTCAGATTGGTGAGCACAGTTTTTAGCGTTCTACCGATCAATGCGGCGCGATCGTAGGTGATTTCTAGGTGAACGCCAGCGGGCAACGTTTCTTCGATCTCGGCCAGACGCTGTTTGGCTCGTTCCACGACTTCCCGCGAGTTCTCGCCGATCAACATCATGACCAGTCCGGTCACCGCTTCACCGCGGCCGTCGCGGGTTACTGCGCCTTGTCGCGTCATGGGAGCGATCACTACTTTTGCGACGTCACCGACAAGAATCGGCGCTCCGTCCGCTTCACGGCGAACCACGATTGCAGCAATATCCGTTTCATTGCGAAGGAGCGAGACGCCGCGCACGAACCGCTGTTCGCCATAGTGAATCACATAACCACCGCCGGCAGTTGCGTTGTTATTTCGCAGTCGGTCAAACAGCGTCTCCAGTGTAATGCCGTAACTGGTCATCAGATCTGGATCAGGCTGCACTTCATAAGTTTTGTAGAATCCGCCGTGCGTGTTGATTTCGGTAACGCCGGCGACTTCGCGCAGACGTGGAGCGATTTCCCATTCAAGCATCGTACGCAAAGCCATGGCTGAATGACGATCACTGCGTACTTCAAATTGTAAAATTTCACCCAATGCAGTGGTTAGTGGCCCCAGCGTCGGCGTGCCGTAACCCGGCGGTATATTCGCGGCTGCTTCTACCAATCGCTGCGAGACCAACTGCCGTGCCCAGTAGACGTCGGTTCCTTCCTGAAAGACGATCGATACCACCGAAATCCCAAACTTCGAGACGCTTCGCAATTCCTTCACATCGGGCAAACCGCCCATGATGTTTTCAATCGGATAAGTGACGTATCGCTCGACTTCGATCGGCGAAAGCGATCCAGCATCGGTGACTACCTGCACCTGTACATTCGTCATGTCCGGCACAGCGTCAATCGGCAATTTAACCGCCGAGTAGAGTCCAGCTACGGCCATTAGCATCGTCAAGATGATGACAAGGCCGCGGTTTTTCAGCGAGAATTCGATCAGGTGGGTGAGCATCAGACGGCTTTGCGGTAGGGAGAAAGGGGAAGCCTCGGCGGACGAAATGCGGGCGAATTACTCCGCTTCTCCTTCTAGTAGCCATTCTGATTTGAGGAGGAATACCCCTTGGACGACAACTTGCTGACCTGGCGAGAGACCTTCTCGGATTTCAATCCAATCTTCAGATCGCTCTCCGAGTACGACCGCTGTGGGCTGAAACTGACGGTCCCCAGTTGCGACAAAGACAAAGTCTTGGTTATCGTGCTGAAAGATTGACTCAGGATGTGCGGCCAACACGATCTCGGATTTTCCGATCGGTAGGGCAACGCGAGCGAACATTCCCGGCCGCAATAGGCCACTGCGGTTGTCGATTACGGCGACCACCGGAACGGCATTGGTGTCTGCCATTACTTCGCGACCCACGTATTGAACACGCGCCGTAAAGTGATGGTTGGGAAGAGCGGGAATCGAGACGGCGATCTCTGTCCCGGTTTGCAGCTTAATCGCCTGCCAATCCTTTTCGCGAATATCAGCCGAGATGTACAGCGAGTCAGTATTGGCCAGCACAAACAATCCATCCGCCCGATAGACGCGTTCGTTTTCAGCGAGGAGCTTGGACTCGATGGTGCCTGCCATGGGGGCTCGTATCTCCAAGATTGATAATTCTTCGCTGTTGTGTTTTGTGTATTCGGCTCCGCCTAGCAATGCATGAAGGCGTTGGCGCGCGATTTCGGTTTGACGCCGAGCGTTGGCCAGTTTGGACTCGGCTTCTCGCTCTGCTTGAGCGGAATCGAAAGTCGCCTGGTCGCGGGAAGCTTGAAACTCGGCTAGTGCGACCTGAAATTCTGCATCCCGCTCGCGCAGCGTACGCCCTGATAAGGCGCCGGTTCCGGTCAATGGCCGAATGTTATCCAGCAAATCGGACGCGAGGCGAAATTTGACATACGCCGGTTGCAAAGATTGTCGGTAGACGCCCATCGTGCGATTTTCGAACTCCGCTTCTAACTGGGAAGTCTCCGTTTCCTTTTCCAGCAGCGCTACAAACTTTCGCAGATTGGCAGCGACCGTTTGGGCTTGCTTCGCACTGGCGGCGGCAAGCTCTTCTTCGGAAGCTCGTTGTAAAACTTCGGCACGCGCCTGCCCAATCTCGGGGCTGCTGATTTTGGCGAGAACTTGGCCGACTGTGACTACTTCTCCCGTATTTACCAAAACATTGGACAAAACGCCGTCGATCGGTGTACGTACTTCTACGTGTCGAGATTGGTTGTAGCCAATGCGTGCAGGGACGATGTGGATCGGCTGGATTCGCAGCGAATCCAGCGACGCTGTCACCAATCCCGCCGAGGCGAATTTCCCCTCTGGCAGCGTCACCTGAGTGTCTATCGGTGTTGGCGTTTCCCCCGCGACGTTTGCAAGATGGTCGCTCGTTTCTGAATTCATATGATGGACGGCAAGCCATCCGCCGCCGAGCATGCCAAGCACAAGAACAGAAGGGATCGCTTTGGTAATGGCCGTGACGACCGGGTATCGAGAATTGAAGGTGTTTGGGGCTGGCATGAGAATGTCCGAAATTCGGCGGAATCGAAGGTGGGAGAATGCAGGGGATCACGCGAACTGAGAAAGACGCTGCCTCAGACGGGGCAACGCTAAATTCTTCACTTCAATTGTCGAGGGCGAACTTCTCGGTAGCAATTCAGGATAAGCAGTAAACTTGTCAGGTTTGTCGGGGTTACCCTGACAAGAGACGGTTTTTGCCCCTGCAAAAATCGGTGTGGGCTGGGAGAGTGAGATCTGCGGATTCCCCAAATCAAAAACCAGATCGATGTACAATAGGTAGAACCGAGACAAAATCGCTCCCCCGACTCACGACAAAAAACAAGTCGGTTACGTCTATCAGTTGGATCACCGTCGACCTCAGAATACGTGTGCGGAACTGCCCCATGATTATGTCACGCCTCGAAACGGCTCGTCCGGTGAGACCGCTCTTGATCTGTCTGACGATCTTGTTAGCCGGCTTTTTGTCAGAGATCTTGGTGATGTCCCTCTTACCGGTGCTATTTGCCGAGAGTCACACCTCTTGGAACGCAGCGATCGCCGACGCTGGTTTGCTAACCATTCTTCTCACTCCGGTTTTGTGGTTTACGGCCATTCAGCCGTTACGAGAGATCGCTTCGATGCGTTCGCGACTGTTGGAGCAGTTTGTGTCGCTGCAGGAAGAGGAACGACGTCGGATAGCATTCGACTTGCATGATGAGATTGGTCAATCGTTGACGTCAGTCATGATGGGACTGCGGGCCATGGGAGATCGACCCAATCCCGATAACTATCACCAGCGACTCAGCGATCTGCGTGAGATCGTAAATCAAGCAGTGCACGAAGTTCGTCGAATCGCAAATGGATTGCGGCCTGCGGCGCTCGATCACCTGGGACTGCAAGGAGCTTTGGAAAGACTGGCTGAGGATGTGAGCCAAATCCATGATTTAGAGGTGAATCTCTCGATGCAGCCGAATGACATGACAGAGCTGTCGCCTCCTTTGCAAACCGCGATCTACCGAATTTTGCAAGAAGCTTTGACCAACGTGGTTCGCCATGCTGACGCCAAGCAAGTGCGCGTGCTGGTCAAACGACAGGGGTATGAACTAATCTTAGAAGTGGAAGACAATGGCAAAGGACTACCGGATACTCCACCGCCTCCAGAGGAGCAACATCTGGGGCTGATGGGCATGATGCAGCGCGCCGCCCTGTTAGAAGGTGACTTCACGTTTCAGAATTTACCAGGACGAGGTACTTTGTTACGGGTGAGGTTGCCAATACTAAGATGAGTGAGCGGAAAAAAATTACTCTCGTGATCGCCGACGATCATACCGTCTTCCGCGCAGGTCTGAAATTGTTACTTCAGGCGTATGAGGATATGCAAGTGATCGGTGAAGTGGCGGACACCGATCAAATCCAAGAGGTCGTCACGCGGCTAAGGCCTCAAGTGTTAATCCTGGATCTGAGCATGCCTGGTGGGAGCAGTTTGCCGTACATCGAAAAACTACGCCAGACAGCTCCGGAAACGCGAATTCTGGTCCTCTCGATGCATGACGATCTGGGTCTCGTCCGTGCGGTCTTGGCGAGCGGAGCAAGCGGCTATGTCGTCAAAGCGGCGGCTGATACCGAAGTCGCCGCCGCAATTCGAACTGTCGCGAGCGGCAAGGTCTTTGTCGACCTGGATCTCGATCCGACGCAGGTCGGCTTGCTGCTGGTTGCAGAAAGAAATGACGTCAAAGGCAAAGCCGCCGGACCTCTTGAGGGGCTGAGCCTACGGGAGAGAGAGGTTTTTCTCCGCTTGGCGAAGGGGCATACGAACCAGGCGATCGCCGACGAGCTAGATTTGAGCGTTAAAACGATCGAAACCTATCGGGGGCGCATCGGCGTCAAACTGGGACTTCGCAGCCGGTCCGATTTTGTACGCTTTGCGATTGAGTTAGGGCTGATCGGCCCCGACAGTTTTCAATCGGACTCACGCTAAAGAATATCTCGAACGCCGGTGAATAGAAGTCCCTCGTTTCGTCCAAGAGGCCTATAATAGTTGCCAAAGCTGGCTTCGGAAGTCTGCAATCAATTTCTAGCCTAACCTCAGAGAAATGTATGGATATTCGACTCGATGGGAAACGAGCGCTCGTCACCGGCGGCAGCTCTGGGATTGGCGCAGCGATCGCAGTAGAGTTAGGCGCCGCCGGCGCAAAAGTGGTAGTCAATTATCATTCTCATCCAGAGAATGCAGCCGAGATTGTACAGAAAATCACTGCTGCTGGCGGTCAAGCGATCTCGGTCCAGGCCGATGTTTCCGATCTGGGATCGGTCGAGCAGATGTTTCAGCGAATCGACCAGGCGTATGGGGGAATTGACATCCTGATCAACAACGCCGGCATCGATGGCAAACGGGTCATGAGCTGGGAGATTGACGCCGCCGAATGGCGGAAAGTCATAGAAGTCAACATGCTGGGCTCGTTCTTCTGTGCGCAACAGGCGCTGAAGCGGATGATACCTGCAGGGGCCGGAGTGGTGATCAGCATTAGTTCGGTCCATGAAGAGATCGCCTGGTCGGGTTACAGCGCTTACACGGCAAGCAAATCAGGCGTCGCAATGATGACCAAGACCTTGGCGCAGGAAGCGGCGCCGCATGGGGTACGCGTGCTCGCGATTGCCCCCGGGGCAATCAAGACCCCCATCAACAAGGCGGTTTGGAGCGACCCAGAGAAAAGCAAAGATTTGCTGACCAAGATTCCGCTGAATCGGATCGGTGAAACACGCGAAATTGCCGAGATGACGGTGGTTTTGGCGTCAGACGTCGCATCCTATATAACCGGTCGCACCATATTTATTGACGGTGGGATGACCGATTATCCAAGTTTTGCCGAAGGTGGATAAGCGGTGGAGAGCAGGTTTAGTATTTTGCATCGTTGAGAATGTCACCGACTACAGCTAGTTTCGCACCTCTTCCGCTGGGAATCTCTGAATGAATGATCGTATCGCACCTGGCGCGCCCGGCATCCAACCACGTTGGACCTCCAGCGCTAAAGATGGAATCGGCACCGCGTACCATACCAGTTCGCGAGTCTGGTTTACGCTAAGTCATGGGATCATCAACGAGATTTACTATCCCCATGTCGATTCGCCGAATACGCGTGACCTGCAGTTGTTAATTACCGATGGCGAAACGTTTTTTCATGAAGAAAAAAGAGATCTCACGCATCAGATCGAGCGCCCCGAGCCAAACGCGTTACTCTACCGTTTGATCAACACGGCTCCGGACGAGCGATACCGAATCGTGAAAGAGGTGATCAGCGAGCCGCATTCCAACGTTGTGCTGATGAACGTCAAAGTCGAAATCCTTGATGCGAAGCTCGAAAATAAACTGAAAATCTATGTGCTGCTCGCTCCCCATCTCAGCAACACCGGCGAACATAACTCCGCCGAGTGTTTGAAACTGGCGGGCAAGCACCTGATTCACGCCCACAAAGACTACGCACATCTTGTCCTGGGTTGTTCAACTGACTTTGCACGACGTTCTGTTGGATTTGTCGGTGTCAGTGACGGCTGGCGCGATTTAAGTGACAACTTCCAGATGGATTGGGAGTACAACCGCGCAGAAGATGGCAACATCGCAGTGACAGGGGAAGTCGATCTCTCAAAAGGGCTTGAGTTCACCATCGGCGTGGGGATGGGATACACCTGCCAAAGCGCAGCAACGCAGCTGATGCAGGCGTTTGTCTACCCGTTTTCAGTTCAGCGAAAACGATACATTGAGCAGTGGAAGCGGACGATCTACCAAAATCCGATGCAACTCGAAAATGAGGATACCGCCTGCTTGGTGAGGCTTAGCCAATGTATTTTGATGGCGCACGAAGACAAGATGTTTGCTGGCGCAACGGTCGCTTCCATGAGTATTCCATGGGGCGAAACGAAGGACGATAGCGACTCTGGCGGATATCACTTGGTTTGGGCGCGCGATATGGTGCAAACCACAACGGCGCTGCTTGCCTGTGGAGAAAAAGAATCGCCGCTGCGTGCTCTCACTTGGCTATCTTGCGTGCAAAGCGAAGATGGCGGGATGCCTCAAAACAGCAAGATTGACGGCACCGCCTATTGGAAAGGGGTGCAACTGGACGAAATCGCAGCGCCAGTGATTCTGGCTTGGAGATTGCACCAGGTGGGCGCCTTAGAAACATTTGATCCGGCCATCATGGTTCTTCGCGCTGTGCGTTATTTGATCTTGCATGGGCCGGTCACTGCTCAAGAACGATGGGAAGAAAACCAGGGGTATTCTCCTTCCACATTGTCTGCCGTTATCGCTGCGATCATTTGTGCCGCTGACTTCGCCGAGCTTCGCGCGGATTCAGAGACAGCGGAGTTCTTACGCGATTATGGAGATTGGATCGCCGCGTCATTAGAAACTTGGACCGTTACCGATTGCGGTGAATTGGTGTCTGGCAAACCGCGACATTATGTGCGAATTACGCCTGCCAGTCCGCAACCTGGCTGCATCTCACCTGATCCGAATACCGCGACGATTATGGTGGCCAACGGCGGCGGAGAGCATCCCGCGCGAAATGTTGTTGACGGCGGCTTTTTGCAACTGGTGCGGATGGGCATTCGCGCGGCGGACGATCCAATCATCGTCGATAGTGTCGCAGTAATTGACGCAGTTCTAAAACGAGATCTGCCGCAAGGCCCTTGTTGGCGACGCTACAACCATGATGGATACGGACAACATCTGGACGGACGCGCCTTCGATGGCACAGGCGAAGGTCGCTGCTGGCCGCTATTGACCGGAGAACGGGGTCACTACGAACTAGCGGCCGGACGAGATCCTTCGCCCTATATCAATGCGATTGAAGGTTTCGCGAACGCCGGCGGCATGTTGACTGAACAGGTCTGGGACACTGCCGATCTACCTGAAAAGGAGATGTTTTTTGGCGAGCCCTCAGGATCGGCGATGCCGTTGTGTTGGGCGCATGCTGAATATATTTCCTTGGTTCGCAGTCGTACTGAAGGCAAAGTTTTTGATCGGATTGAAACGGTTTATCAGCGCTATGCCGTCGACAAGACGCAAAATCGCCTCCAGATTTGGACGCTCGCACATCAGTTAGCGGAGATCCCACCAGGTTTGCCGCTGCGAGTGATCCTTGATAAGAATGCGGTCCTACACTGGAGCACTGATCAGTGGAAATCTCGTCAAGATCTAGCGACGCACGAAAATTCGTTGGCGCTTCACTCGGTTGACTTACCGATCCAAAGTCTGACCCCCGGCGATGTCCTGGTTTTCACCATCCACTGGATTGCAGAGGATCGCTGGGAAGAACATGATTTTACGGTGAAAGTACGGTAAAACGGTTCACTCCGCCAGCGATCCTTGATGTTAACGGCTGAACGTTACTCTTCAATCTTCAGCCCTAGTCCAAGCAGCGCGTGCTTTGTTTCTTTGCACGATTTATGGGCGATCCCTTGAATGCCAAGACTGCGCGCGATGTCGACAAACATCGTGCGGTCATCGATATAAGCGATCTGATTCGGTTTTGCCTGAGCGACATCCATCGCCAAGCGATAGATTTCGACGTCCGGTTTGCGCAAATGGACAAAGCAGGAGGACATAAAACAGTCGAACAACTCACCTAGCTTAAATTCCTTGATTCGATGTTCGGTCAACTCGCGTCCCTCATTGCTGAGCGCGATCACATGCAAGTGATTCAGCTTTTTGACCTGAAGCATGAACTCCAGCATCTCGGGAAGCAGCTGAGACTGGGCAAATACGAAGTCTTGAAAATCCTTGCGTGAAAAGGAACGTTCTTCAAAGAAGATCACGCGATCCAGATAGTCGTCTAAACTTAGTCTGCCGACTTCATACTTATCAAAGGTAAATTGATGACGCTCGTCAATTTGAGCGTAGTCCAGATTGAACTCTTTGGCGGCCAACATCCGCGATTTGCGATCCCACCCATTGGTCAACAGCACACCGCCGATGTCCACAAATAAGGTGGTGATTTGCTGCGCGGCGTCGCTGGTACGCCGGATTACACGCGGCTTTTCTTGGTCGCCGACGCGCACCGAAGAGGTCCCAATCGATTGATCCCACAACCGGAAACCACCCAAGAAAGCGTTACTGTTGGCGCCGGGCGTGGTATTGTCAGGCAGATCATCGACCAATCGTGCATTTCCACCGCCGAGAATCACATATTCGGCTTCAAGTGCTGCCGAGAGTCGCTGGACGACATCCAGGACCATTGTGCGCCACTTTTTCTTCCCATGCCTCTCAAGTCCGCGTACGCCGAGATAATCCTCAAACGTTTTGCCGTTTTTATAAGGTAGGTGCGCAAGCTCCATCGGCTGCAGAATCCCGTCAACGATCATCGCCGAGCCCAATCCCGTTCCTAATCCCAAGAAGAGCATGCGGCCGCCGTGGTAATCCCCCATCGCTTGCATCGCGGCGTCGTTGGTCAACTTGGTCGGCTTACCCAGCGCCTTCTCAAAATCAAAACCGACCCAGCCGTCACCCAAGTTGTGGGGCTCTTGCTGAATTTTTCCTCGTACCACCGGCGTCGGAACTCCGATGGAAATGACGTCAAATTCTAAGTCGGCCGTGATCTTCTTGACGCCAGCGACCATCTGCTCTGGAGTCAAATCTGGCCCCGAGTCGAACGATCGCTTCTGATCGATTACCGACGTGAGTATTTTGACATGGGTTCCGCCGACGTCGATGGTCAAGATTATCATGAAGTCCCTTCACTGCGTATCGCGAAAAAGCTCTCCGATTCTAACGAAATATGGGCAGGGATGACCATCGGTAATCCTGTCCCGTTCGATAGGTTCAATAAAGCAACGCTCAAGGGCAACGGATTACGCGGTATACAGATACCCGCCGGCTAAACCGAATATCAGAGCAATTAGATGTGCTGCATCTGCCGATAAACCGCTCGGCGTTCCCCCCACCGTGATCAAGCTGACGACTAGGCGAACCAACAAAAATAGAGCCACAAGTGAGATTAGTGACGGTGGCCAACGGTCAATCCATAGTAAGGCGCCCAAGCACCCGTAGTAGCCAGCCGATGGCCCAACATCATGCGTTATTTGCAGAAGATCCCCCAGCGGATGCTGAAAATAACGGAGTGCCGGGACGACGAGCAGCGATTCGCAACAAAGCGTTAGGGCGTGGACTGCAAAAAATAGGAGTCCAGACCGCACGCTGCCGACTCTCCACTCTAAACTGCCCAAAAATAACCCGGCCGCAATCAGCGATACGTAAAATCGCCAGCCTCCGACGGTAATCAATAAAGATGTAGCAACTCGCCACCACTGGAGAGCTAGCAAATGCCGCGGCGCGTAACCCCAGTTGTGTAGATCGCGCGGTGCGATCTCCGCGTGATGCGTACTGGTCCATACCGCCGTGGCGATCAGTACTGTTACCAAAGACAAAGTAAAGGGAAGCTTGACGACTGCCAGCATCCAATTTGCGTAGAGAGAGACAGCGATCATTTTCAAGGGGACCATCGCAACGGATCTTGTTGATAGTAAGTGCGCATGGCCTCAAACAAGTCATGGTCGGCAGTAGCTAGGTTTTTCGGGGTTTGGAAAAACGCTTCCGATAAGACGGCAAAGAACTCGGCCTCGTTGGTTGCCCCGTAACAATCGACCAACGATCGATGCCCCGCTTGGCAATCGTGGACTTGTTGTTTGTAAGCACGTTGGAAGTGGTGGAGCCAATTTTGAGCTTGTTCGTCTGAATCCATGGGAGGAATCCCATCGGCGGATCGGCCGTTCAGCATATCCAGTTGATGCGCAAATTCATGGATTACGAGATTCCGAGCATGATTGGGACTTTGCGCTCCTTGCGTTACATCAGGCAATGACAAAACCACAGGCCCCCGATACCAGGCTTCGCCAAGTCGATCGGACTGAGATTCGATCACCAAACCGCCAGGCGAAGCTACTTGAGAAGTTGCTCGATAGGCGGAGGGATAGATCAAAATCGACATTACGTTGTCGAAGTATTCTTCCCCAAGCCCCAGTGTCATCAGTGCTACCTGCGCTGCGACGGCGACCTTGATCTGGTCGTCGAGTTGCAGATCGTTGCAACCTTCCCAATTCTTCTCGGCAACTAGGATTGCGACCGAATGCTGGAGCTTCTCTACTTCTGTCGGCGTCAGGGCCGGATATTGCCACAAGTGGGCTTGGATAAAGGATCGCCACTGGGGCGGAAAGGGTTGGGTCTTGATCCGGTCACGCGACCGCCGTTTGAGCCAAGAAAAAAACATCCGCCGGGCCGTGTTCGAGATACGAGAAGGTAAATAGGACCCGCTTTATGATCACCGCGTGGTCTCGATTCGTAAAGCCGGCGCAATACAAGCTCTTCCTCATCCATGTTCTGCCGAATTGCCGACTGGGCGAGTCCTTGGTCGCATCTTTTGCGAGGGGCGATCGAAAGAAATGCAACCTTGACACTCTGCATTAAGTAGTTCAAACTGGCGGCATATGAGTTTCCAGCCAGGGGGGTGGCGGTGGTGCGAAGCGTCCGTTTATTTCTGATGATTTTGCTGATTTGCGGCGGCGGCAGCACTGCATTTGCTGATTTCTTTTCCCCGATCATTCGCACGCTTCCGCCAAATCTGAAAAACTCGCAGCCAAAATCAACCCCGCTTGCCGTTCCAGACGACTCAGTGGCATCAACTGGGATGCGCAACTGGCGAAATGCGAGCGGCGAGTTCTCAATATTAGCCTCGTTGGAAGCAATTCAAGGAGACGTTGTTCGCTTGAAAAAAGAGAACGGCCAGATGATCGACATCGCCGCACAGATGCTTCATCTTGAGGATCAATCCTTTCTCCGCAATTCTCGATCGATCGCAAACGTTGATAAGATTCGACTCGGAGTCCTAGACTTGGCTCAGATCAACATAATTGCGGCAGGCTGTAAGCGGGCCAGTGACGCGCTCGCACTCTACGAGGAGTTTTCACAAAAGCCCAATTTAAGTGATGAGGACAAGGAAGCTCTTGCACCTCAAATAGCAGAACTAAGCATCGCTGCGGAGCTAGATCAAGTTCGGCTGAAGGGTGGTTGGGCATCAGTCGCTGAATACGAGCAGGCTCAGCAACGCCAGCTGCAAATGCTCGCTGATGCAAAACGAGCTTTCGATGCTCGCCGCCCCGAGAACTATCAAGCCGCAATCGAAAGCGCGGCGCGAGAATTGCCCGAGAATATCCTGCCAGAGTTTATGCTGGGCGTCTATCATGTGGTGGTTTCGCGAACTCCTAAATATGCGATCGCCCAATTTCACAAATGCGAGCGAAACTTGCTAATTCGTGAGCAAAGTTTAGAACCGCACGAGCAAGCGAACCTTGTCGCCGTCTATCACAACTTGGCGGTCGCTCATTTGCGCAGCGGAAATGTCGCAACCGCGATTTCCTGCATGAATCGAGAGCGTGAACTGGGCGTTGTGCCTGTCGAGACGGCGCAAAATATTCGTCGCATGCTTTGGCTGGCGGATCTCGCCGAGCAATCCGGCGTCACGCGAGCTGCGAGCAAGATTTCGGCTCGCCAACGAAGTCAATTGTTGGAGATTATCGCTTTGGGTTCCTCCAGCAATCTGAACTTCCAACGCAGTTGGAAACTGCTTGGCTACGTCGAAGACGCCTCCGCAAGCAATTGGAGAGATCCGGAAAGTTGGGACATCATGACCAACTCACTTCTCTCGCTCGAGGATGATTGGTGTCTGGCTTGTTATGGATCGGAAGGAGTTCCTTGCCCAGTGACGGGCTGTTCTGGCGGTACGGTCCGCAGCGTAAAAACAACCGTTACGCAACGGAATAGCGGCCCGCTTGTTATCAATACGCCGATTCGCGTCCGTTGCAATAACTGTCGAGGAAGTGGAGTGGTCGATTGTCCGATCTGCAGAGACGGTAAATTTCAGCCGTAATCGGAAACAATCATTCGGGCAGCTTTTGCTGGTGGGATGCAACCCGTTTGGCGGCGACCGCTTTTTTTAACCCGCTTAATTGCGGCAGGACTTGCTGATAAAGCTCAATCGCATGATGCTCAATGGCTAAACGCTCCCATTCGTCTGGCCGAGATTCTGATGCATGCCACCACAGTTCGGCGGTTGCCTCCGTCGCTTGCCAATCGGCGGGTTGAAGATTGGATTCCTGCTGGGCAGCAACTTTGAGCTGCGGATCTGTCGCTGCCGCGAGGTGAGTGATGCCGATTTCCCATTCGTTACGGTAGAAGCAGTGCCATTCGCCGAGCGTTTGATTGGCGCTAGTCGACTCGCGATTGTCGGCCAGGTTTTGCCGTGCCTGCGCAGCAGCAGCGCTCATTTCGGAGTACTTTGCTAGTCGTCGCAAATTGATTTGCGCGATCATGCGAGTTTCCGGATCTACAGCCTTGGTGGAGATGATTTTGGCGGCGGAGACTAGCTGTTCATGCTGCGAAAAATCATCGGCTGCAAGGTTCTGCTCCATCAGGTCGTAGGCGTATTGCAACCCAATGTCGGTACATTCTGTATTGTTCGCTGCTGAGATCTGACGAATGACGTTAAGCTTGAACTTGGCTTCGTCGACTTTATAACGACCGAGCAACTCAGCGGAGGCTGCCTCTAATAGTGTCGGATCGCCGGCGTCAATCGTTAGCGGTAGAGCATGTTGAAACAATACAAACGCCGCAGCAGGATCGTCGAGAGTTTGGCGGGCCAGTTGAATCCATTGAAACGCCAATTGTTTGCGTAGTTGAGGATCGTTCTCGGCCGCTTGAAGCTGGTCCCCGAATAATTCGGTAAACAATGATTCGGCTTGTGCGAGTTCAGTACCGGTCGGGACCGCCGCACGCGTTGGTGAAGACGAGACCGGTACATTGGGCGCGATCGGCCGTGTGATCTCTGGCATTTCGACCGCCGGCTCGTTCGGTCTGATCGGTGACTTTGGCGTAGACGGCTCTGGGATAGGTAGTGGTGCGACAGCCGGCGGCGCGGCAGACTTCGATGTCGCGGCAGGGCGACGAGTCGGATCGACCTTGGGCTGGGGCCAGACGGCATTATTGGAGGTTGCCGCCGGCTTGGGAGCTGGCTTTGTTTTTGCGGCAGTCAGGTTGTCCCGATAAGATCGGGCATACGGCGCTACCATCAATGCCAACGTGATCCCGCATATTGGTCCCGAAATAAAGAACAATGCGCGCAACCATGTCGGAATGCGGCGGCGTGCAGGACGGATGGGCGTTTTCGGGCTTTGCTTGGCAAGCGGCGCTCGCTGCTGGGGTAACGCGAACTCACCAGATTCACTTAGTAGTTGGCTAACTTCTTCAAATTCCGAAGCGACCAGGTGCGTTCGCCGCTCGATCAAACGGCGATTATAACTTGCTTGACGCTGCGGATGAGTCAGCACCGCATAGGCTTTGTTGACCGCATTGATCGCTTGATGACAGGCTTCACTGTCGCCGCCTGCGACATAGTTTTGTAGCTGCCCGATCCGGTAGCGAAGGCCGGCTTCGAGTCTCTGCGGGTCGCGCTCAAAGAGACGCACGCCCAGCAACGAGTAAAGATTGATCGGCGTTTCGTGCCGTGTAAAGCCAAACCAACCGCGCATCAAGCGAATCGAGTGGGGTGATACTTGCATGCTCATTACTGAACCACCGCTTGGCTAATAAGCCATTGATCATAGGCGGTCCGTCTGGCTGGATCGTAAAGCGTCTCGTAAGCGGACTTCAAGATCATCTGGGCTTGTGTCAAGATCTCACCGGTTGCTCCTACCGCCGCAATTTGCTGTAAGCGATCAGCATATCCCTGGGTAATCACAGCTGGATTAGTTTCGAACGGCCGAATGCCGAGCCAGCGATAAAAATCGGCCGGCAGTTCCAAGGGGGTGATCGCCAACCAGGAGGCGATTTGGACGTCATACATTTCCATCGGTACCACTGCTACTTTCGTTTCATTTGTGCAGCTTCGTTAATCCGACTCTCCACCCACAGACGATCCGTACTAGAAAGGTTGGGAAGCGCTTGTTGATACCAGTCGGCGGCATGTCGCATAATGGCGCCGCGATAATCCTCCGAAATGTGTTCGCGTTGACTCCACCACGCGTCGCCGATCGCAAGTTTTTTCTCAGCCGCGTCGCCGCCGAGCTCTATTTTGGCCGCATGCTGCAATTGGCTGTCACTCGATTTGAGAAGAGCAGGAAGCCCGCTTGCCCAGTCCTCTCGGAAGAAGCAATGGATGTAGCCGAAGGCGTAATTCGCCTCGGTGCTGTCTGGTTTTTGCATGAGTCGCGCTTCAGCGGCGGCTAACTGCATAGGGCTGCGGAGTTTCGCCTCGATTTGTTGGATCAATGCACGAGCTTCGTCGGGATAGCGGGCTAACTTCGGTTGGTTGTGGAAATTGTACAGAATCAATTCCAGGTATCGCAGCGCCAGTTCTGGCTCGGTCGCGATTCGCTGACGAGCGTTAGCCAGACAATAGCGAAAAGAATAGAGTAGATCCTCTGTATGTGATTTTGAGTAAGTATTTAAAGTGGGGAAGTCCTTGATCAAAACGCGGAGTTCTTCGTCATGGGGGTCGATATCAAAGCGGCTAGCCCGTACGTAAGCGGCCAAAAGGATATGCGGAAGATTCCGACGGTATGCCGCTTCTTGGGCTGCAACAGAAATCAGACCGTACACGCCGACATTATCGTCCTTCGTATCCAAAGCGAGAGAGATAGCCTGGTGATAGAATTGATCATGAGTGTCGTGCGTCTTTGTGCTGGTTTTACTCTCTAGATAGTTCAGGAAAATTTTCCTGGCCGAATCGTAACCGGCTCCTATTGTACCTTTCACGGGTACGGGCATCCGATCTTGCGGATCGATCGCTTGCGCCTTTTGGACGAGCGGGCGCATGTCTCGAAACTGCATCAGATAGTCAACGATGTCATATTTTTCGTTAGACGGGTTGAAGTCCTTGCCATTGGCCGGCTCCCATGTCGTTAGGCCCGGGACCATGCGTTGTTGGGGGCGTGTCCTCGCCGGCATCGCTCTCTTCGGCGCTGGAGCCGCCGCAACTGGCGATGTCGGGGGAAGCGATTTGGGGATCGCGACTACCGTTTTGCCGAGGATCTCCTCAAACATTTTTTGTTTGAAGCTGACGATCTCCTCAACGGGCCAGTCTTCGTTCCGTATCGTGTCGTGACCGCAGACCTTCGCCTGGCGGATCGTTACGTTACCCCGTGCGATAAAATGGACAACGCCTTCCGTGTCGGGCATCCGTAGCATCGCCGGCGTCACATCCGAGCCCGCTGCATCAGGAAAAAAGAGGACGTAGCGTGCCTCTCCGCGCTGCGCCACGCCGAACACGAAGTCGACTTTCAAGGTATCTATCGGGAAGGTTTTATGAGCGACGGTAAAATCTTTGAGGGAGTCTGGCGCGTGCTGCGGATCGCGCAGATAACCGATGGTGTAATCTTTGTCATTGCGCCAGAACCCGACTCCATTAACGGCTAGCCCGATGTCCCCTTGTGCGTCGTGGCAGAGAGCCAGTAGCTCTAGGTCTTTGCTGGGTTGCTTGAATTGTACGGACGCTCCGTCGTCGCCAACTGGCTGATATCCGTCGTCGATCTTTCGCCAACTCCCTTGGGTGACGTACTGACTATTATTGAATAAGTGAAACAAGCTCACAAAGCTGTTCGGCTGAAGTTCAACGAATCCGATTGCGTCGTTCTTCTTGGGGCGCGACGCAGGTTTTGTGGAAGCAGGTTCTGTGGAAGCGGTAGGCATCGCCCCAGACGCTTCGTCAGTTACGAGATTGGAAGGTGTCGTCGACGCCGACATAGCAGGCACTTGCGCAGGTGGAGTCACAGACGGCGTCGCGACTGGAGTAGGGCTGACTTCAGTCGCAGGACGCGACTGCTTGGGAGTTTTCACCTCAGGCGGATCGGCCGTGGCTACATCTGCTTGAGGTCTCCCGATACCGACCACGTCAGGACGCAACGCGACGATCGTCAGCAACATCGTGACGACAAACAGCACCGCCATCACTCCCAAACGTGCGAGCGTAGGAAATTTAGCTCGCTTCGGTTGGGTCTTCTTTTTGGGGGACGCTTTGTCACGGCGCTGGGAGGCAGCTGTTGTAGCTGGGGCCGTCGGTCGCGTCGCCATCGGCAGAGAGGAGAGTTGACCCGCTGCAGCCGGAACCGAGTACGGTGACGCCGAGATTGCATGCGCAAGCCCCGCATCATAGGCGGATTTCGCCGCCCCGTTTAACAGGAGATCACGAGCTTGCGATAGCTTATTAAGGAGATCCACGCACTGCACGGCGTAGGGACCGGCGATAAAAGGATGCACCCGCGCGACTTGGCGCTGGTACGCGGCCTCAATCGTGGCTGGATCGCCCACAAACGGGGGTAAATCGAGCAAGCGATAATGATGGGGCGGACACTCAGATGGAGAGATCCTTAGCAACTCCCAGTAAATTCGAAAGTCGGAAGTCATAAGGTCCACCGGGACGCGTCAGAATTACACAATAATATCGACTTCTGCAGTTATTAATTATCGCCAAAAGTTCATAGAGAACAAGTCCAGCGGGGGGGCAGCGAGACTAGTGGCAACGGCGAGATTTGAGAATTGTGCGGGCGCACCTCTACTGCGCTCCGTGCATTCTGCGCGTCAGGAGCGTTGTCATAGGGAAGAGAAATACCGCACATATCGGCGCGAAGCGGCTTCGAAACCGATTCCAGAATGCTCCAGGCGTCTCAAAATAGCTTCTAAGATCAACAGAATCCCCGCCCCGATCAAGCGATCGGCCAAAACAATCCGCCTACCATCTAGGTTTGGCGCATCCCAAAACAACGTGAGTAGCCTATCCATCGAACGTCTCTTCGTCTGAAGAGAAAATATGCCTGGAAAGATGAAAAACAAAAACGCACTCATCCCTCAATAAATAAAACATCCCCATGATTCCGTCAGGAATCACTCACTACAAATAGTGCGAGCAGTTTTAAGTTGAGTTTCAGCACGCCAGATTGAAGCATGATCGATCATAAGCGGTAGGGGCGAATGTCAATTCGTACGATCCGACTGTAAAAGCCCTGAATTTCTGCGTGGTGGAGATGGTTTCGGTTCTCCTGCTGGGCGTTCTACCGGTCGCACACATGACGCTTTCCGCTCAGACAGCAGGAGTCCAATGTTGCTCGAGAGTATGACGTGGTAGCGCTGACGGTCCCACTTGATGCATTGGTTGGCTCCTGCATGCCCAGCAACGTCGAAACCTTATTGCCGCCATCCAAGGACAAGCTGATCTCTGACGGGATATTGAACAAATACAAAATCTTGCTGGGCGGCGGAAGCAAGTGAAGTCTCAACGAATGTTACAAGCAAGCGAAGGAGCAGTTCGGCATCATTACGCAACTGCAGATTGGTTCTCAGCCAGCGTTTGCAAAAAATCAACCATAGAAACGAAGACCAATGCGTTGCGATCGTCGAAAGAAGTCATGCAATTCACCACGGACAGAATTCTCAGCATGATTGAACGGTCGTGCCGACATCGCCTAAACGAAAAGTGGGCCGCCGCGGATATTTCGTAAATTGCCCGAAAAACTCGCCCGCATGTGGCTCTCGTCTTTACTACGCGGCATTTCGTTCCGCGTGAGCAAGTGGAAATTGTGCAAACGATTGGTTCGGTGAATTTTTAACATGACTCCAGGCAAAAGTCTCAGATGCGTCGAATAGAGATCGACGATTTTTGAGGAATCGTAGAAAGCACCGGCGACGCCAAGCTGCAGGAAATCTGTAAGAAGTTAAGGATCTGTCCGTATCACCCAAAATGGACATTGCCCAGCGTATTAGCCAACAATCCGTGAGGGGATACTGAAATATTCATCAGCTCCATCGTCGAAATTCGCTCGTCCCTTTGAGGCGTTCAAGAGCCCTGCTTTCAAGAAAGGGATCGTCTCAACATTTCAGCTCACCCAGATCCGATAAAGCAAGAAAGTTGAAGCAGCAAACCGCAAGGCGGAATCCGCTAAGATCGAGCGTGGCTTGAAGATGATGTTCCTCCTGGTTGAAATTCAAGCTGAAAAATTCGCAGCAAGCTCGTGCTTGACCAAACCGGGCGAAATGAGACTCCGACGGACAACTCCCATGATTGTGACGATTCGCCCCAATTAGCATTTGGCAAAGGCGCCAAGGTGTTCAGCGGTCTCATGCTTCCCGAAAAGATGCTCTTAAAAAGTGGTAGCGGCGCTGACCCGCGGTGGACTCTGCGATACTGTAGTAATGAGTTCCGCACGGCTGTTGTTTGATATTGCGACTTTGTTTTGTCTGGGCTTCGCGCGGTTGGAGACTGCCAGCGGCAGTAAAAGTGTCTGCCAAACGGGCAGAAGTCGCAGTCGCGAATCCCCGATTGAGGGAGTTTTGCGGAATAAAATGACTTGTCGCACTCGGCAGGCGAGCTAGATTTGCTTCGATGGAGAAACCAATGCACTCAACGCCCCCAGCCAGAGATCTCACGCGAGAAGCGACTGCTCTGCGTAGATTGATCCCGCGACTCAAAAAAACATTCGCTGATCGGATCGAGCCGAATGAGTGGGAAACCTATTCGCGCCGCATCGACGAACATTTCCCTGAATTGTTCCGGCAGCTCTTTGCGCTTTACGGCCATCAATATGACTTTTACTTCCATCTCGAAGGAATCCTGACCTCGATCACTGAGATGTGGTTGGATCGTCCGTCAGAGCTTAAGGCGCTTGACGCGCTGCGCGAGGCCGATCCGCAGTGGTATCAATCGCAGCGGATGACCGGTGCGATGTGCTACGTCGATTTGTTCGCCGAGACATTGCAAGGCGTACGCGATAACATTCCTTATCTGACCGAAATGGGGATCACTTATCTGCACCTCATGCCTGTTTTCCGATCTCCCAAAGGGGACAACGACGGAGGCTACGCGGTCAGCAGTTATCGCGAAGTAAATCCGGCGCTCGGTACGATGGAAGAGCTGTCCGACTTGGCCTCGGAATTACGACACCGCGGTATATCGCTCTGTCTGGATTTCGTTCTCAATCATACTTCTGACGAACACGAATGGGCTCGCAAGGCGTTGCTGGGCGATGTTGAGTGTCAGGAATACTATCGCATGTACCCCGATCGCTCGATGCCTGAAGCGTTCGAGAAAAGTATGGGAGCGATCTTTCCTGAAGAACACCCTGGCGCGTTCACCTACCGCAGCCAGCTACGGAAGTGGATCTGGACCACCTTCCACAATTATCAATGGGATTTGAACTACGAAAATCCGGCCCTCTTTAATCGGATGATCGAAGAGGCCCTGTTTTTGGCCAATCAAGGGGTCGAGATTCTGCGGATGGACGCCGTCGCGTTTCTCTGGAAGCGTCTCGGTACGACCTGCCAAAATTTGCCCGAAGCGCATCTGATTTTACGCGCGATGAACGCCGCAGTCCGGATCGCGGCCCCGGCGATGGTTTTTAAGTCCGAAGCGATCGTCCATCCCGACGACGTTCGCTCGTACATCAGCGAGAAAGAATGCCAGCTCTCGTACAACCCGCAACTGATGGCGCTGCTGTGGAACTCGTTGGCGACCCGCGAAACGCGTACATTGCGTGATGCGCTCGAAAAACGATTCCGCATCGATCCCGGCTGCGAGTGGGTCAACTACGTTCGCTGCCATGACGATATTGGCTGGGCGTTTTCCAATGAAGATGTCGAAGGCGCCGGGTTCGACGCTAGTTCGCATCGCCGCTTTCTGACCAACTTCTATTGCGGCAAGTTTGAAGGTTCATTCGCCTGCGGGTTACCTTTTCAGGAAGATCCGGTAACCGGCGACGCGCGCGTCTCCGGTACCTGTGCTTCGCTGGCAGGGCTCGAAAAAGCGATCGCCGATAAGAGCGATGAGGAAATCGACCTAGCGATCAAACGGATTCATCTGCTGCACGGCGTGATCATGACGATTGGCGGAATTCCGCTGATCTATCTGGGAGACGGCATCGCATCGCTCAACGACTATAACTACCGGAGTGACGTCGACAAGCTGGGAGACTCACGCTGGGTACATCGAGGCAAATTCGATTGGGAACGCGCCAAAGAACGGCACAACCCCGAATCGATCGTCGGAAGGGTCTTCGAAGACATCTTGCGATTGGTCCACCTGCGTGGACAAACTCGCGCCCTCAACCGGGCTCAAACCGAGTTTGTCGACGCCGGCAATGTGCATGTGCTGGGCTACTTTCGCAATGCCGTTGACTCGTCCGTGTTGGTGTTAGCGAATTTCTCGGAACAAGAGCAACAGATCGAAGGTCGCCATCTACGCATGCTCGGCCTCCGCAAAACGGTCATCGACATACTGTCAGGCCAGACCGTCACCGCGACCCATGAGCTAAAGATGGGCCCATATCAAATGTTGGTTTTAATGCGTCCTGGCTAAAGCAGAAATTCTCTCATCGCGTAGTTCAACTGCACGTGTTGAGAAAAGTCCGATCGCTGCTTTCAATGATCCAATTTGAGTGGACAGACCGGACTGCTACGTCCTTGTTTCGCAGTGCGGATTTCTAAGGGCTTGAGGCCGAGCGAAATCCATCTCTCGTGTGAAAATGCTGCCGCCGCGGTATTTTTAACTCGCTTAGCTCAGATCCGTGCTCTTCACGGCTTGCATTCTTGCGATTCGCCAGCCCATCCCAGAAATCAACAGTCTGCTCCATCCTGGAGTTTGTTTCTAAACCAGCCGGACCACTGCCATCTCAAGAGGGACACGATACACCGTTGGGAAGCAATTCACAGCTCCCAGTTGAAGCCTTGGTCAGTTTGGCGTGAGTCATCAGAAGTAGTGGCGAAACTAAATGGTCAAATAATTTTTCGTGGTACAATAATCGTTGTTTGCGCGCTTTTACCGCCCCTTCCAGCGGGTGGTCTCGGGCGGCGTATTACCGCAGTATCCAAGTCTCCCCGAATTCATTCTGCAACTGTTGCAAGTGACTCGTACGATTTTGACGAAGATCAGGAATATCTGGGCAGCTAGGTCATGACGGCGACCCTGCAGGTTGAGGGTTGAGTCTTAGCTAGCGTATTTTCCGGTTGGTGAATGCCATTTTTCCGCGACCTAAATTAATGAGCGAACACTCTAGCGACCTGTTAAATCGGGCTGGACGCGAAAATCTATGACCGAAGACAAGAGCGAAATTATTACGACCATTCCGTCCCAGGATGCGATTCGCGTTTTGGAGGCGTTTTCGATTGCTGCCCGGATTCCATTTGATCGAAGCTTGGCAGCCCGGGCGATGGGCGAAATCGAACGGGCCATGCCAGGCGGGGATTGGCAATCCAGCTCTCGACGATTGATCGAAGTAGGCGAGATTCTCGGCTTAAAAATACGCTCGCTGGAGTCGCCGCTGGACGAAGCCTTGCTGTTTCTCGGGCAAGGGAATCCCGTCGCAACCTGCGTCGAAGATGAGGCTGGCGAACAACGCTTAGTACTGCTGACGGAGCTTCGTGGCAATCGAATTCGAATCGCCGGCAGAGAAGAAGAGAATGAAGGCGTATGGATCAGCCTCAATCGACTCAAAAAGCGATTGCATTTGAATAAGCCAGGTTCAACCTGTCGCTGGGTTATTGGTCAGCCGGCGCTAGCGTGCGAGTCGCCAAAATCTGGTAAAGAGAGCCAACCGGCGAAAAAAACGATTTCGCCCTTTGCGCGTCTCATCTATCTGCTTCAACCAGAGAAAAAAGATCTTTGGGTCATCTTTGTTTTTTCGATTGTTGTTGGAGTCTTGGCGTTGGCCTCTCCGATCGCTGTCGAAGCGTTGGTTAACACCGTTGCCTTTGGGCGTTATGTCCAACCGCTTATTGTGTTGGTCGTGCTGTTATTCACATTCCTTGCATTTGCCGCTGCGATGAAGGGCTTGTTGGTTTTTTTGGTCGAGATTATCCAACGTCGCTTTTTCGTACGTGTTGTGGAGGACTTAGCCTATCGTCTGCCGCGCGTTGATCAAAAAGCTTTCGATGACAAGCATGGCCCCGAGTTAGTCAATCGCTTTTTTGACGTCGTAACACTTCAAAAATCGACTTCCGCTTTGCTGCTGGATGGCATCGCCCTGCTATTACAGACTTTGATCGGGATGGTGGTGCTTGCACTTTATCATCCTTTCCTCCTTGGCTTTGTCTTCGTGTTGACGCTCTTGATCGTATTTACAATTTTTGGATTGGGCCGCGGCGCGGTGAAGACTGCTGTCAAAGAATCGAAAGCCAAGTACGCGGTTGGCGCATGGTTGCAAGAACTCGCAAGGCACCCCACGGCTTTCAAGTTACACTCTGGATCGCAGTTTGCACTGGATCGTGCGGACCATCTGGCGGTTCATTGGTTGGATGATCGTCGTAATCATTTTCGCATTCTCATTCGTCAGATTCTGTTTGCATTGGGGCTGCAAGCATTCGCCTCGACGGCGCTGCTTGGTCTCGGTGGTTGGCTGGTTATCGCTGGTGAGTTAACCCTAGGCCAGCTCGTTGCGGCGGAGTTGATCGTGATTATCATTGTTGGCGGGTTTGCAAAGCTGGGGAAACACCTAGAAAGTTTCTACGACCTGTTAGCTGCCATGGATAAGCTCGGGCAACTCTTTGATTTGCCGACAGAGTCTCATGACAGCCTATTTCAAGTCTCAAACGGCAATCCAGCTGCTGTCGAGTTCAGCAATGTGACCTACAAATATGGTTCGCATTCTGTCCTGAAAGAGTTCAGCTTCCGGTTAGAACCTGGCGAATCTGTCGCGTTGGTAGGACCGGCCGCCGCCGGGAAGAGCACGATCATCGATCTTTTAAGCGGTGTTCGCCAACCCTCAACTGGACATGTCAAACTAGATGGCATCGATCTACGTGAAATACGAACCGGTTCTCTGCGAGAGAGCATTGCAGTCGCGCGCGGTATTGAGATCTTCAACGGGACGATCAATGAAAACGTTCATCTTAATCGTCCCCACCTAAGTTCTCTGGATGTACACGAGGCGCTGCGGATTGTCGGTTTGCTTGAAGAACTGCTGAAATTGCCAGAGGGGTTGGGAACAGAAATCCAAACGGATGGCAACCTTCTCTCTTCCAGTCAAGCTGCTCGCTTGATGCTCGCAAGGGCAATTATCGGGCGACCGCGATTGTTATTAGTGGATGGTGTGCTGGATGTTCTCTCCGACGATTCCGCCGTCGAACTGATTGAAAATCTGCGCAGCAACAAGCCGCCGTGGTCACTTTTGATTACGACGGGACGCGGAATCGTCGCTAGCGAATGTGACCGACGCCTGACCCTCTAAGCCGACATAACGCAAAAGCAAGGTGAAGAAATATGATTTCGCCGACTGGCATGAAATTAACGATTCTGCCATCAAGTCCCGATACAAAATAGAAGGAGTCCAATGAAGAGTGAGAAGACGAATCCTTTGAGAGCAAGATTGCCTGCGCTTAAGCTGGTTCAATCTTCGCGAAACGCTTGGCGACTTGCAAATGCAATGCTAGTCATGCTAGCGATCTTTATTTTTGCTATGTTCTTCGCGCCTTGGCAACAATCCGCGAAGGGAACAGGCAAGGTCGTCGCTTACATGCCGCAGGAGCGTCAGCAAACCGTTTTGTCGCCATCCAAAGGAGTAGTGGTTCAGATTGCCGAGGGACTTCGAGAGGGAATGCGTGTGGAGCAAGGTGATCTTATTGTCGAGATCGAGCCCACTGCGGCGAACTTGCGTGACCAGTTAGACCGGCAAATCATCGATTTGGACGCGAAGCTGGCGAGCGGAGAAGTGAAAGCTGAAGTTTACGCTCGCAACGTTGTGGACTTTCAAGCCGCTCAAATAGCGGCAGTAACCGCGGCGGAAGAACTGATCGATGCGGCCAGGGCGAAATGGGATTCAGAACTCAAACTTCAGCCCGGCTATGAAGCCAAAGAGTACCAAGCAAGACTCAACTATGAGCGTCAAAAAAGTCTTGCCGACAAAGGAATCAAAGCATCGGTTGAGATTGAAAAATACAAAAAGGATTGGGACGTCGCGATCGCCGATCTCGAATCGCTAAAATTAAAAATCGACGCCGCAAAAGAAGAATGGGAAGCGAAGAAAAGCGAGCGCATTCAAAAAGAGCGCGAAGCGAAAACAAAAGTCGATTACGCACGAGCCATGGAGCAAGATGCCCTTGGGCAGATTGCTACGGTGAAAAAAGAGAAACGAGATCTAGAGATTAAGGCCTCGGAGCTTGAGCGTATGGATGTTCGTGCTCCTCGTGATGGCGTCATATTTAGGATGCCGGTGTTTGAACGCGGACAGACGCTGAAGGAAGGCGATCCCTTATTTACCATTGTTCCCGATGCAACTGAGCGTGTGGTGGAGCTATGGGTGTCGGGCAATGATATGCCGCTAATTAGCCGTGGCGACCATGTCCGATTGCAATTTGAAGGGTGGCCAGCCGTTCAATTTGCAGGCTGGCCTTCGGTCGCCGTAGGAACCTTTGGGGGCCAAGTCGCGGCGATCGATCCGTCAGACGACGGTAAAGGAAAGTTTCGAATTCAAGTCAATGCAACCAGTGAACAGGCGTGGCCATCGGACCGCTATTTACGCCAAGGAGTTCGAGCAAACGGTTGGGTTTTGCTCCGCGAAGTCTCCTTGGGATACGAAATTTGGAGGCAACTCAATGGGTTCCCTCCGGTGGTTTCTCCGGATGAACCTACCAGCGATTCGAGCGACGACAAGAAGAAGAAGGTCCCGCTTCCGAAATGATATTAGTGTTCAAGTCTAGTTTGGTTTGCCTATCAATCATCGTTGTGATTAGCAGCGGATGCCGTTCTAGTGCGCGACAACTTGCCGAAGATAAGCGGCACGCCGCCTACCCGAACAAGGCTCTGGCTAACCAGCCTCCGCAAAAGACCGAAGCTTCTCTGCAAATGCCGGAAGCAGACTCCGCAGAACAACAATTCATTCCGGTTTCGTATCTCGAGGACGACCAAGAGCTGACGCTTTTTCCAGAACCGTTTGTACTGCCAGAACCGGTGCCTGAGGTTGTGTTTGCACCCTCGGATTTGGAACTTCAGGAAGTGATCAGCTCTGTCCAGATATCGTATCCCAAAGTTGTTAACGCTTTGATTGAACGGCAGATTGCAGACGGCAATCAGACTAGCGCCTGGGGAGAGTTTGATCTCAAGGTCAAGGGATTTGGAATCGCGGCGCCGATGGGGTACTACAAAAACTATCGTAACGGCATTTCCGTAGAGCAACCGCTTTATGGAGGAGGTTACGCCTACGGTGGTTATCGAATTGGCGACGGCTTTTTTGAACCTTGGTATGGAGAACGTGAAACCAACGAAGGGGGCGAATTTGCCTTGGGCTTTGGCACGCCGCTGCTGAAAGATCGAACCATCGACAAGCGGCGAGAAAACGTCTTGAAGTCTGCCGTCGCCAGACAAGCGGTTGAACCGGCAATCCAAGCGCAGATCCTAGAGGTTGTTCGACTTGCCTCGATCAACTACTGGACTTGGGTAGCAGCAGGGCAAGCTTTGCAGGCACGCCGTGCACTGCTAGATTTGGCCCAAGAACGCGTGAATCAGGTCCAAGAGCGAGTGAAAGCTGGCGACTTGCCTGAGATTGTAAGGATTAATAATGAGCAATTAATTGCCGCTCGGGAAGCCAAAATCATAGAATCTGAACGCAAACTGCAAGAGTCAGCGATCAAGCTTTCTCTGTACCTGCGTCGGAATGATGGAGAACCGGTGATCCCCGATGAATCACTGCTGCCCAAATACTTTCCCCCGATTTCACGTCGCGACGATACGACGCTTGCAAGCGACATAGCGCAAGCGGTGACCGCTTCGCCTGAACTGCGAGAATTGAACTTACAAGCCGAACAGCTTCGAATCGAACTTGCTCAAGCTGAGAATATGCTCCTTCCCAAATTAGATACGGCCATTCTCGCTAAAAAAGACGTTGGCGCTGCTGCCAGTCCTAAGGGGGATAAGACCCCTTTCCAACTGGAGGCCGGACTTTATGGCGAAGTCCCCCTGCAACGTCGTGAGGCTCGCGGTAAGATCCAAATGGTGCAAGGCAAGCTTTCGCAAAATCAAGTCAAACGCCAATTTGCCATCAACCGCGTGACTGCCGCAGTCCAGGATGCAGTCTCTGCTCTCCGGGCCGCCGAGGGGAGAATTGATAGAGCCACGACGAACGTCCGATTAGCGGAAGAGACAATGGACATGGGGCGAGCGCAATTCAATGCCGGCGACATTGATCTGATTTCACTAAACATCTATGAGCAATCGGCGACCGACGCCCAATTTCTTTTGATTGACGCCCAAGCGGACTACTTCGCGGCCATGGCTGACTATCGAGCTGCATTGTCGATCAGTCCACTTGCATCCGACAATTAATTGTCGGCTATCCAAGCTACGCTCGCAGTTTTTGTGCCTTCTGCAAATCCTTCGCTGGGCAACTTGACCGTAGAGCGGTGAACCTCTAGCCTCCCGCTATCGGCGAAACGAGCATGGCCGCAGCCCTTGGCTACTGGGCTTGCCAAAGGACGCTCGGTGTTCAGCGGGAAAAGCAAATCCCTCAATATCTTCCTTCAAAGTTCGCCTTGCCTGATACGCGATGTCGGTTGCGTCGGCAAAAAGCACTGAGCTGCTTTAGGATGCCCCCGTGAGACATTCGCATAAGGGGAGGGCGGATTTCATCTTCGGCACGCACTCGATTGTCGTCTTTTGGCGCCGTACTCATGCTTCGACTGCGCGGTCGAGGTTAGTGAGACAGATGCCGTTATTTATAGGTTTGCGGCACTTGAATTCGCCTTTGGCGATAGTTACTGTGAGACCAGCTTGCGTCCCACCTTAGCGATTTTTCCGCCCCGAATCCTTCCCTTGATGACAAGCATGAAAAAACTTACCTACCTGCTGAGCCTCTTTGCACTGATCGGAATGAGCTTCGCTTCGACAGTGAATGCTCAGAGATGTCTGTTGCCAGAGTTCGATGTAAAATTGCTGGCCACGGTTCCCGAGATTGAACATCCTTCCGTCGTTACGTGCGATGACCAGGGCAATTTGTTTGTGGGGCTTGATCCGATGGACATGCGGGGGCCGACCACGCAAGAGTTCGATCGAATCGTTCGATTTGAGATGGACGCCAACGGAGAACCGACACGCAAAACCATCTTTTGTGAGAATCTGGCCGCCGTGTTTGGCATGATCTGGCACGATGGATCGCTGTATGTGTTGCACGCGCCGCACTATACGGTTTTTCGAGACTCCGACGGTGATGGCGTTGCTGATGAGCGGAGGGAACTGGCCGATGGTTTCGGGCCGCCGGCCGGCATCTACGGGTTTAACGATCACATTGTGACCGGTACGCATTTGGGTATGGATGGTCGCGTCTATGTCAGCGTGGGCGATAAAGGAGTCCCGAAAGCAGTCGGCGCCGATGGCTCGACTATTACGCTCGAAGGGGGCGGCATCATTCGTATGAAACTGGACGGGACCGAGCTAGAAATTGTCTCGTCGGGAACGCGTAATCATTTGGATGTCGCGATGGACTCGCTCGACAATATGTTCACCTATGATAATACCGACGACGGCGTCGGCTGGTGGACACGCTTCACGCACCACGTACCGTCCGGCTATTTTGGCTATCCGTATGACTATCACTCACATCCCGAACGGCACTTGCCGCGCATCTCAGAACACGCCGGGGGTTCGCCGGTGGGCGCCGACGCCTACCGCGAAGCGGCCTGGCCGGCCGACCTGGTCAATGTGCCGTTTATGTGCGAATGGGGCAAACAAAAAGTGCAGCTCTTCCGTCTGAGCAGGGATGGCGCGACGTTCACATCGCAGATGGAAGACTTTCTGGTTCCGGATGATAGCGGCGAACCATTTCGCCCTCAGGATCTTTGCTTTAGCCCCAGCGGCAAGCATATGTATGTCGCCGATTGGAACTACAACGGCTGGGTCAACAAGCAAGTCAAAGGGCGACTATTCCGCGTCACTTATACCGGCGATCAGCCTGCGGCTAAGCATGAGCCGCCGAGGGCTCCGTTTCAGGGAGCGACCCTCGACCAATGGATCGCATCATTGGCTCATCCAGCGCATGCTGAGCGGATGCGGGCCGAATTCGCAATCGCCAAATCGGCCGCCGCGGTACAAGCAGCAAATCAACTGCTGAGCGATCCCAAAGCCGCCCCGCTGGCCAAGATCCATGCAATTTGGGCCGGTTCGGTGCATCGCGAAAGTGAGGCGATCACCGCCGGCGACAAGATCGATTCGACCCCGCTCTGGATATCCGCCTTGCATGACGCCGACGCCGATGTACGTGCCCAAGCGGCACGTGCACTCGCGCTGCATCGCAGCCAGCAAGCGATCCCAGCGCTCGCTCAGCGATTGCAATCGGACGATGATGCGGCAGTTCGCCTCAATTGCGCCATCGCGATCGGTCGGATCGGAGACATGCTGACGGATCAAAAATGGAGGAGCGTCGATAGCGGCGAGCCTGGCGTGGTGCGCGCTCGCGAAGACGATAAGCACTATGTGTTGCCGTCTCAGGGAGATCCCGAATTAGCCAAGATTGTGTGGCCCGCTTTAGTCGATGCAGATTCGACGGTCCAGCACTGCGCCATGCAGGCGCTGCGGCAGATCAACAATTGGCAAGATGCGAAAAAGTATCTGCAAGATCAGCAAACGACCGCGGTCGCCTTGGTGACGCTATCCGGCGTTTATGATCTGGCGGCGATCGAGGAATTGCGTCAGTTTGTGTTAAACGGAGCGAACCCCATCGAGCAGGCCAACGCCGTTACGGCGCTCAAACAAGTCTACATGCAAGCTGCGCCTTACGAGAAAGGTTGGTGGGGAACGCAGCCCGCTCGCGGCAAACCGGCTCGCAGCAAGTCAATCGCGTGGTCCGGTACCGAATCGATCGCCGCGACTTTTCGGCAGGTGTTGAAGAACGCGACATCCAGCCACGTCCGTCTGGCGGCGATTCATGCTTTGCATGATATCCAGGATGATCGCTGCAAGGAATTGCTGCGAGAAATTGCCGCTGCCGACAAATCTGTCGAAGAAGCGACTGCGGCGATCGTCACGCTGGCCCAGTTAAAAGATCGCGATTCGGCGCAATTGTTCGCTGCGATTGCTGCCAATGAGCAACTAGCCGATGCTACCCGGCGCGAAGCGATCCAGGGCTTGGCTGTACTGGGATCGGATTCGGCAATCGATCAACTGTTGGCAATTATTAGCGCCAGCAACAGCACGCCGGAACTGAAGGTTGTCGCATTGGAAACATTGAGCACGCTCAAAAGCGAAAAATCGATCGATCCGGTCCTCCACCTACTGACAGACGCGAACCCCGTCATTCAGGTAGCGGCAATTAAAGCGCTGGGCGAAATCCAAGGAGCCAAGGCTGTCTCCACTTTGGTTCAATCGTTGCAAGATCCGCAGGCTGACGTTCGCAAAGCGGCGTTAGCGACCCTTGCGGTACTCAAGTCTAGCGAAGCGGTTCCGGCGATCTTGATTTCCGCCGAAGACCCAGAGACGCAGTTTGACGCGCAGCTGGCGCTGACCGCGATGCCGGATCGTCGTGCTTTGCCCCAATATCTGAGCGCACTCACCAGCGCCAATCAAGAGCTGCGTAAAGCGACGATGAACGCGCTGCTGGCCATTCGAGATTCGGTGCGTGATGATATCGTTGCGTTGAATCAAAGTGGAGAATTGTCCAACAAAACTCGCAGTCCGCTGCAAAGCGTGTTCGAGACGCCGGTTCCGTTGCTCGAGTGGAAGTTGATCGGCCCTTTTCCGAAAGATGGAGAAAACAGCACGCCTCCGCCGTTTGAATTTCAGGCAGCGCCTGAAGCGGAACAATTGATCCACGTCGGCACGCGAAGCGTCCAATGGCAGACGATAACAACCAACGACAAAGATGGCCGCGTATCGCCGGCCAACTATTTGCAAGGATCGCGTGAACGTGTGTGGTGTTACGCTTACACGCCGGTAGTGCGTGGCGAGTCCGGTTCGGCGACGTTGCAAGTGGGAAGCGACGATCAATTGACCGTATGGGTCAACGGCAAGCAAATCTATGAATTTGATCGCAATAGCGGTTGGTCTAAAGATCGCGACTCTTTTAGCGTCGATCTGACCGCCGGCGTCAATCACGTCTGGCTACGCTGCGGCAATGACGGCGGACCCTGGGATTTTTCGTTAGCGATTAGCCAGCGTGACCCAAAACTGGCGTTCCTTTATCAGGATGTGCCTGAGAAGCTTGACATTGAATCATTCCGCAGCTTCGCCGGGTCGCATGTCGGAGAAGCCGCTCGAGGTAAGACAATCTTTGAAAACACCAAAGGAGCCGCTTGCATCAAATGCCATGCAGTCGGCGGGGATGGCGGCAAAGTTGGTCCAGACCTAGTGGGAATCGGATCAAAGTATCCTCGGGAAGAGCTCATTCGTTCCATTTTAGAACCGTCACTGCGAATCGCCAACGGTTACGATACCGGCGTGGTGATGACAACCGACGGGACGATCATCACGGGCGTGTTGAAACTTGAAAGTCCTGAAGCGGTCGAAGTGGTGACGGCCGAAGGCAAAACAGTGCGGATCGCGGATGATGAGATTGAAGACTTCAGGCGCAGCCCCCTCTCTTCGATGCCCAACGGCATTCAAGAAGGGATGCAACTTCAGGACTTCGCCGATATCGTCGCCTATTTAGAAAGTTTGAAAATCGCCGAGAAACCATAGTCCAGCAACTTTTCTGCTAGAAATCTTCTCAGCAATGCTCTGATCGGTCGCCGTGAGCGTTCTATCAAAGCAGTTCGGACCAGCGCGTGCGGTAAACGCCAAGTTCGTGCCAGGTAATCACGCCGATCACATCCTCAATCCGATCTGAGCTAGGCTTGGATAGCACCACAGCGCAATTTGCATCGGCCAATTGCAGCTCACGCATTGCATCGACCAAAGGTGTTTTTGTTGGAAATAGTAGGAACGGATCTCCAGCATCTGATGGAGACTGTGAGGGGGGAGCGACGGTGCTGTACGGATGAAATACTCGAACGACACGTCCCTCTTGCGCGACAATCGTGAGCCCGGCATAGGGTTCGATGGCCGTATTTTCGGAGACGATGCGATATTCTTGCCCCATGACATCTTCGACATGCCGCGCGTCATCAAGCGCAGCCTGAAGCCCTTCGGGAACGATTCGCCCGCGACGCAACAGTTTCAGCGTATAGATGCTCGCCGGTGAGAGAACCTTACGAACCGCACAAGCGAGGATTGTAGTCACGATGATCGGCATCATCACATTATTGTCGGCAGTCATCTCTTGCAGCATCACTGCGGCGGTGAGCATCGCTCCGGTCGAGGCTCCCACACCGGCGGCCATGCCGGCTAGCGCGAAGGTAACCGGATCCACATGCAGTCCCGGAATGAACTGGTTCGCAAAATGGGCATACGCCGCTCCGAGCGTGGCGCCCATATACAGTGCCGGCGAAAAGACGCCTCCAGAACCGCCTGAACCAAGCGTTAAACTGGTGACCAGCAACTTCAACGCGCAGAGCAGCAAGAGAAAGCCAGGATTGGTCAATTCGCGGCTCAATATATCGACGATCGACGCGTAACCGATCCCTTCCAGATAGTAGCGCCCCGTTGTCCGCCACATCAGATAGAACAATATTCCGCAAACCAGCATGCCTGACGCATGTCGGACCAAATCGCCGCCGGGCATTTTATCGAATTGATCTTCGGTCCAATAGATTCCCTTGATAAACACGACCGACGCCAGCCCCATCAAGACGCCGAAGGGAACCAACAGCAGCAACATCCAGGGAGAATCCAACGCAAACTGATTGACTTGCAGCGGCTCGATATTGAAAGCTGGATAAACCCCCAGCAGCGCGCGACCGATGTACGTAGACGTGATCGTCGCCAAGGCCACCGGCAACAGCGTGCGGACATTGATAGAGATCAAGAGAAGTTCGATGGCAAAACAGACTCCGCCCAGCGGCGCATTGAAGGTGGCTGCGATTCCGGCCGCCGCTCCGGCAGCCACCAGCGTCACCTGTTGCCGAGCCGGGACGTTGAGTATTTCGCCGAGAGTCGCTCCGAACGCGCTGCCAATCTGAATGATCGGACCTTCGCGTCCCACCGACCCGCCGCTGCCGATGCAGATCGCCGATGCGAGCGATTTGATCACTGCGACAATCGGACGGATGATGCCGCGCTTGTAGTGGATCGCGTCAATGACTTCAGGGACACCATGCCCTTTGGCTTCCGGAGCAAAGGTCTTGACCAACCAGGCGACCATCAGCGCCCCCAAGACCGGCACAAGGATGATTCCGGCGCCCCAAGGGTTGCTGCTCGTGTGCGCATTAGCGTCGTACGAAAAGCTCAACTCGCCCAAAAAGAACAGATTGTGCAGCACGCCGATCAACAAACGAAACAGCCAAGCGCCGAGTCCTCCGATCACGCCGATCGCCAGCGAGAGCAGACACATGACAATGAGGCCAACAGGCCGCTGCAGCGTTGTGGGCACGCACTTATCTCCAAGGGGGGCGGTTTACTCTTGGTCTACTCGTCATGATCAGCCCCAAAAATCAGGGGAAATGCCTTATGAAATTGCTGGATATCGATTGACCCGTGGATTGTAGCTCGCAGTTGTTCCGCAAGTTGTATTTATAGCGGATACAGCGATTATTCGGCTGCCCAGAGCGGGCTGCGGCACAATTTTAGAACGCCAGAACCGATCGTCCCCGCCTTCAGCATACAGGGGACATTGATCCGTAAATCCAGAGCTGAACCTGCCCCATGAAAGCGACGCCAAAACGAAAGAGAGTTCAGGCCGCGCTGGCGAAGTGGATCTGATCAACAGCGGATGCGGCGATCATGTCCACTTTGCGTGCTGCAATCCAGTGCAGCACCACAGAATTAGGGTGACGATTAAATTAGTTCGCTCGATTGCCTAACATACCGTTAGCACGGTGCGTTGCGACTACTGCTCGCTGGGTTGGTCTTCCCAAGCTGAAGCCTTACGCGAAGGCTTACTGGCGAGTTGAAAATCAAAACTTCGCCCCTCCGAGGCGCTGACCGTGACGGAAGCAACCCCTTTGTCGCTATAGACCTTGGGGATTTGCACCTTGCGGCCGGTGCCACCTTCGGCAGTTTGGTCGGTCATGTGTATCTTGACCTTGTACTCACCAGGTGCGGCCCCTTTGCCATAACGTCGTGTGGATAGTTCATACTTTCCCTCGGCATCAGTGATTCCAAATGCCATCGGCAGCACCTCAGACGAAAACGCCACTTCAGCGTTTTCAATCGGTTTTCCTTCCATTTGCACAATTCCCGAAACCGAAATCGTATCGATACTATCAGAGTACATATGGCAACCGCCAAACGCGATCACTGCACTCACAATTGGCAAGCAAAATTTCATAGCGTCTACTTTATCGGGCTAGTAATGGTTGCTTGGGCAGCGGAACGCCAACTTAGGCGAAGCTTGGATTTGTTACTTTCGGTTCAAGTAAAGTTGATAGCCGAAAGCAGCGTTGACGTGCCTGATGCTCTCTGTATCGCCCGTGGATTAAAACTCGCCGACAACTTCTCCGTCATTGCGGGTTGCAATTCGATTGATGATCGCTGAGTCGAGAGTTTCCGTAATAAACCGGACGCTTGCGTCCGACAACAGAAACTGCGCTCCGCCTGAGTGATGGGATCCGAAGGCATTGCTGTTCGTGCCGTTCACGACATATTCTTTACTAGCCGCTCCGCTGCCAATAATGCCGCGGAATGTCTGAATCGTCGCCACGTTGCTGCGGACGCCTGCGGTAGAGTTCCCGTTGGCGGTGATTCCAATCCACACGGCGCCTCGATAATCAATCAGCCCAGAACTGTTGGTTGCTCCGTTCGGACCGTAAGCAACTTCGCCGATCATGACCGTGTTGGTCGTGCCGTCGGTGATGTCACGGAATTTAATGTGACTGTTAGGAGAGAAAACCCCATTTCCCCCGTCGTTGCAACTGCCGGCGAAATAGACGCAACTCGGCAGCTCATTGACGTAGCGAAACTGGGTGTTGCGATCACCGAAGACCCCTTTATAAGTCGAAAGACCATGGGCTGGAGCGCTCGAAGAATTCGGAAACGTTTCGTTCAAATCACCACCCGGAGCGCTCGGACAACGATAGGCGTTAATCCGTGGTTGCGAGTAAGCGAGAATATTGGCGTCATCAGAAGCTGGTTGCGTGTTGACTGCGAGGGCATCGAAGCGATTATTCTCTTCAATTTGAGGCAAAATCATGGCTCCCCAGCCCCAACCAGGGCCGTTGAACGCCGAAACGCCCCCATCGTTTATATGGCGGTAATAACCGGCCGGGAACGATCCATGCACATCGTGATAGTTGTGCATCGCCAATCCCATCTGCTTTAAGTTATTGCTGCACTGCATCCGCCGAGCGGCTTCGCGTGCTTGTTGGACCGCCGGCAGAAGCAGCGCGATCAAGACACCGATAATGGCGATCACAACCAACAGTTCCACCAGGGTAAATCCCTGGCGAACTTGAGCTGTAGCCAGCCTTTTTTGCGAAGTCATCGGTTCCCCTTTGTGTAGCATCTGAGATGAATGAAGCTGGAAAAAAAGCCCAACAACTGCTTTCGATTAATCGGACTCCAATTAACCTAAGCCTTTGCTCGATCGGCTCCTATGGTCGTTCACGCAAAATGATTAACCTATTTTGCAATGAGACTCCAGATTTTTGTTTCACCGCTGAATCTCGCACGATTCTTAAGCAACCTTGTGAGCGTGCCGGCGACGGGAGGACTCGTTTAGTGGAATTCTTGCCGGAATAGGCGATAGAAAGATGCCTTGATGTGAAGCATCCGCTTGACTCGTTTGGCGATCATAGAAAGGCAAAACCACGAGAATCAGATCACTCTAGGGCATTATTGATCAAACGCTCAGCCCTGTGCAGCAGCTCCAACAGGATCGTAATTACGACGATATTCGCCCGGCGTCATCCCGGTCATTCTCTTAAAGAAACGGAGGGTCGCGTTTTCGCAGCTAAAGCCCGATTTGGCGCTGATTTCGGCGAGTGAGAGATTCGTCTGTCGCAAAAAATCCTTCAATACCACCAGTCTCGCAAAGCGGATTTCCTCGGCCGGCGTCCGGTTAAGCGCTTTACGAAAGCGATCCTCCAACGATCGACGCGATACGTCGAGATAGCGAGTCAGGTCAGAGACATTAATCGCCGTGTCGCAGTTTCGTTTGATATACGCAACCGCATTTTGCACCATTGCATCGGCCGCAAAAATCGTATCGGTCGACGGCTTTTCGATGATCCCCTCTGGTGCGATGTAAATCGGCTCATCATGTGGGGTTCCGCCCGAAATGAGTCGTCGCAGCTCTTTCGCCGCTTCATAGCCGACCAGTTCGGTCCGCTGCTGGATGTACGAAATAGGCATCGGCGACAATTGCGAGATTAGCGGATCGTGTTCGACTGCGAGGACGGCGACATCGTTTGGCACGTTGATTCCTTCAGCCGAACAGGTAAGCATAATTTCGCGCGCCACGACCGTCGAAAAGGCGATGATGCCGATTGGTTTGGGAAGCGATCGGACCCACTGCACCAGCCGGCTGCGCTGATAGTCATAGTCCGAAGAAGGGGACGCCGGATCAGGCGAAAAGCTGGAGAGCGAATAACCAGCCTCTTCAATCACCCGCGCAGCCGCCGGTTGAACCGGATCGCGATAGTTGTAACAGAGCGGGGGGCCAATATAGCCAAAGTGTTGAAATCCACGCTGGACAAAAAAATTACCCGCCAATTCGCCGCAGCCCTGCGGATCAGCGATCACCTTGGGGAACCGGTGCGAATGCTCGCCGTGCCACGAAACGTTGACCGTGGGCAAATCATGACGCTCAAGCGACGACTGGACCAGCTCGTTCGAGATCCTGGCGATGATCCCGTCGCCTTTCCAGTCCGCCGGCATCAGCGACTCTGTTTTTACGGCGCGCGGATTCAGCCAAAAATCCCAACCGCCATGTTCGGTAGCAAAGCGCGAGACCCCTTCGAGGACTGCTCGGCTCCATTGGCTTTCGTTAAGAACCAGCAATGCGATACGCAAGCGATCCGGATAGACAGAAAGACGCTGAATCATGCGGTCGATTCTCAGTACTAATAATCAGGAAGCCAATAATCAGGAGTTTAGTGAGCGAGATTGTGGCCCTTTTTTGGGGGGGCTAAAGGATGCGCTCCCCCGCCTTCATCCAGGAAAGCATCGGTGAATCTTCATGAAGCAATTTCCGGGCCGAACTGATTGGCAAAAATAGTTGTTTCAGCAACAAGGCAGGGATGACTCCTTCGTAACCTGTACGATGGTGGATTGGCGAGTGGGGAAAAACGGACATTTTTCTGCGCATTAAATCATTGTGGGTATTTTTGATTCGGGGATACTTCATAAAAAGGAGGCGAGCTTGCTCAGAAAAAGTGCAATCGGCTCGTCGCTATCCTCCTCCAGAGTCGCCTAAATGCTCACTACCAAACTCGCCTTGGGAAGAATCATGGATCGACCACTTACCAGTTCGCTACGACATTCGCTTCGCTTGGGAATGTTGCTTGGTCTCGTCGCCATCAGCGTCGCCTCTGAAGGTCGCGCATGTACGACCGCCGTGATCAGCGGCAAAGCGACGGTCGACGGTCGCCCGCTTTTGTGGAAAAATCGAGACACTACTTCAGCGCTTCACAACGAAGTTGCGCTGTTCGAGGGTGGAAAGTTCAAAGCAATCGGCGTGGTGAACGCCGGCAATCGCGGCGCGATCTGGATGGGAGTCAACGAAGTTGGCTTCTGTATTGAAAACTCGGTCAGTACCGATCTAAAGATCGAAGGCGAGACCCAAGGCCCCGGCAACGGCGGCTTCATGAAAAAGGCGCTTGAGACCTGTGCGACCGTCGCCGACTTTATTCAACTGTTGGACAGCACCAATCAGTCTGGCCGCACGACGGTCGCCAATTTTGGCGTGATCGACGCTGCAGGCGGCGCTGTGTTGTTTGAGACCGGCCCCAAGTCGTACGTCATGTTTGACGCCAACGATCCTCAGGTTGCGCCGCACGGCTACGTCGTCCGCTCCAATTTCTCCACTACTGCAAACAAGCTCGACCCCAATCCGAAGTCCGAAGATCTGAGCAAGCTATACTCAGCCGATCGCTACCTGCGTGCCTGTTCGCTGATGGCGATCAACGCTGACCAAAAACTATCGTTACAACACGTGGTTCGTCATTGCACGCGTGATATGGCCGAAGCAGCAGATTGTCCGCTTCCTGGAACGGTCAATTCACCGGCGGGGACCCTGCCTGAAACGATCTCTACAAAGAACACCATCAGTCGCACGACGACCGTTTCGGCCGCCGTGTTTCAAGGAGTCTTGCCCGGCGAAGATCCCGCGTTGACCACGATGTGGACGATTTTGGGAGATCCCAAATTTTCGATCGCCGTTCCTTGCTGGGTCGCTGGTGGCGTCGCCGACGAACTAGCGGATGAGCGCGGAGGCGAGATCGGAGAGATCGCAATTTCGCTTCGCGATTGGAATATGACGCCCGACAAAGATGGGGTGTACACGCAAGCCTTGCCTGGCATTTGGAGCGATCTGTGGGCTACGGAAGACGCCCTGTTGTCGGACACGCAAAAGGTAAAAGCCTCGTGGGCAAAACGCAAAATTGTACCGGCGACGGTCGCCAGATTTCATGCGCAAGTCGCCAAGCGAGCGATGCAGGCAATGGAAAAAGAGTTGCTCGACGCCAAAGGCGCCGCTTTGGCGACTCCGCAACCTGCACTACCGTTGTTCGAGCCAATCTCGACATCGGCCACACCGTAAGCAATACACGCTCCCCGATATCTAACTCACCTTTGATAATACCTGGACGGACCAAACATGATCTGCCTTGCTAATAACCGTGTTCATCGCTTGCTTCCGATCCTGTCGGCGATTATCGCCATCCTACTGCCTGCGATCGCATTGGCGAAATCGCCAGAGAACGCGACCGACAAACAATTGATTCGCGTCGCAATCTACAGTCATGCGGACAAAAACGGCGAGGGATCGGGGCCTACAAACCTGGAGCGATTTTTGGTGGCCGAAAATGGCTTTGAAAGCGTCATCGTATCGCCCAACGAGATCCGCGAAGGCATCCTTAAAGATTTTGACGTTCTGATCATGCCAGGCGGTTCGGCGAGCGTACAAGCGAAAAAACTGGAAGAAACAGGCTGCAAAGTGGTGAAGGACTTTGTCCGCGCTGGGGGCGGATACGTCGGCATATGTGCCGGCTCTTACCTTGCTTCGGCTCAATACGAATGGTCGCTCGGGATTGTCAATGCCAAGGTCTGGGATCGTTCGCATTGGGCTCGTGGTACCGGACCTGTTTCGCTTGGTCTGTCATCGACTGGCTGCGACCTGCTGAAATCGGACAAAGCCAAACTCGAATGCTACTACGGTCAAGGTCCGCTGCTCGTTCCTCATGATGATCCCAAACTGCCGGGCTACGAAGTTCTAGCGACCTACGAAACCGAGATCGCCAAAAAGGGGGCTCCGGTCGGCGCAATGGTCGGAACGCATGCGATCATTCGCACCATGTATGAAGAAGGTCGGGTCATCTGCTTTAGCCCGCATCCTGAGAAAACGGGCGGCCCCAATTTCATCATGATGGAAGGGATTCGCTGGGCAGGTTCACATCCCTAAGTCCACGCTTGTCGCCGAGTCCGCCCCTTTCAATGCATCGAGGATCTGTCGTCTTGCTACTCTCACGTCATGCCCAGTTTCCGGCTTGGGCGCACCAAGCATTGTCGAAAATGAATTCGCTCTCGACGTCGCGGCAAGCGGTCGAATACTGCTATCCATGGAGCGTTGACGACCTTTTCGCCAAGTCTAACGAACGCTTGTCGCTGATCGGCTACGGCAGCTTAATGAATGTAGCCTCGGCGAGCCGTACCTTAAACGCAGCGTGTCTGAATTCGGCTCAACCGGTGATTGTGTTGGGCGCGCGGCGAGTTTATGAGTATGTGATGAGCCCCTATGGACGTCGCGCTTATGGCGATAATGACGGTTCAGCAAGATTTGGCGTGCTTAACGCGCAAGCAACCGGCAACCGCGACGATTGGTTTAACGGGGTGACCTTTGAGATTGGCCGAGAGGATATTCCGGCATTGCTTTCGCGCGAATCTGCGTATGATCTTTTGCCAACTTGGACTTTGGCCTGGAATCAAGTTACGCCGCAGCCGCGGATCGCTTATTTCTTCTCTTGCCGACAATCATCGTTCGCAGGGCGCCAAACCATCGATTCTCAGATTTTGCCGCATCCGCGCTACCATGAAATCTGTGAAGCAGGTTGTAGGGCGATCTCCAGCGAATTCTTGCATGCGTTTCGCACCACTACGTGGGTGCGGCAATCTAGATTGATCGATTTCGCCGAGAGCTTGCTAGAAGTAGTCTGATCGCGCAGCAAATGTGCGACGCGAGATTGGCGAAGAACTTTACGCGGTCTATTTGGCGAAGAGTGAACGCAAGTCTCGAAAGCCTTTGATTTCGACTGCATTGCCAGAGGGATCAAAAAAGAACATGGTCCCTTGTTCTCCAGGCTCACCAGCAAAGCGAATGTAGGGAGCAATTACAAAGTTGACTTCCAGCGCTTTCAGCCGCTCGGCCAACTCTTCCCAAGTCGCGAGATCAAGCACGACTCCGAAGTGCGGAACCGGTACACCGTGCCCATCGACTTCGTTGTAGGCAAGTGAGTCGTTGACTTTGTGCTTGTTCAGATGACAGACGAACTGGTGCCCAAAGAAATCAAAATCAACCCAAGTCTCGGCGCTGCGCCCTTCGGGGCAGCCAAGTAGTTCACCATAGAATTTTCGAGCCTCGGCGATGTCATGGACCTGCACCGCGAGATGAAACGGGGAGAGCGGCTTTGAACTGCCCACCAAATCACCACGTGTTCCAGCTGTGGTGACAGGAACTGCTGAAGAATTTGGCATCGGCTTTATCTACTTGCTTTAAAAAGGGAAGTTCTCGATCACTATCCAGCGTAAAGAGGATGATTGCAAGAATCGTACCGACTTGCATCTTTCAATTCGAGCCTCTAGTGCTCGGTTTTTGCAGGTTTGGGATGGTCAAACAGGTCGCCGGCGCCGCTCGCAGTCGTAGACGCATTCAGACCACGCTGCCGCAAATTGCTCCGCAGCCCAATCAAATAGCAACGCTATAGAGAATGGGATCAATCAGCCCCCCCGGGAATTTCGCCCATTAGGCGTAATATCTAGAGGGATTAGGACGGATTTGGGGTTTCAAGCCAAATAATGGGCGTCAATAACGACAATTTAAGGCCGAATCAACTTGCTTCGTAAGATTTACGTTTCAACAAATTTCCGGCATTTTCGCGGGTAAAATGCAAAATAGTACCGGATGTCAAACTATGCTTAACTAAACTCGTCGTCATAATTACCGGAAGGAAGCCGGATATGTTCTCGCAAGGCTGCGTTGATTCCCCCTTCAGTTGGATTGCACTCTAGTGACCATTACGCATACGGCGGCACGAGCGTTATTGCTCTTTGCATGTCTTTTGCCGTGCTCTGGATACGGAGCGGAAGAAGCCACCCAGCAAGTTGTCGCGTCGGAGTCAACTGACGAACTAGCGGCGATCCGAGAGCAGTCTCAATCCTTTGAAACGGCCTTCAACTCAGCCGATGCCGCGGCGGTTGCCGCGCTGTGGACTCCGGATGGGATTTATGTAGATGATACAGGGCGAAGTTTCACCGGTCGAAAAGAAATCGAAGCCGGCTACGCCGAGCTTTTCGCCCAGCATCCCGCAGCCAAGCTTCAAATCACCATCGATTCGCTCCGACTTTTAAGCGATGACGCGGCGTTGGAAGAGGGTCGCGTCATGGTCGGTCCCAAGCCGAATGACTTGCCCGGGTATAGCGCCTATACCGCGGTGCATGTGAAGGTCGGAGATAAATGGTTAATGGCTTCGGTCCAAGATCGCTGGGTGGAAATGCCGTCAGCCCATCAAAATGTGGCCGATCTGGAATGGTTGATCGGAACCTGGGTCGCCGAGGAATATGGCGTTCGGATTGAGTCTAAGTGCAGTTGGGTCGCCAACAAAAGCTTTGTTCAGCGGACCCATACGATGACTGCACCCGGCGGTGTGAAAACTTCCGGCGTTCAACTGATTGGTTGGAATCCGATCCTCGGCCATGTTCAATCTTGGAACTTTAGCGCGGACGGAGGTCATGCCACCGGCATCTGGACGCCCACTGAAGGTGGATTTGTGGCCGAGATGAATGGGATGACCGGCAGCGGCGTCCCCACTCAGTCGGTCAATAAGTTGACCAAATTGGACGAGAACGCCTACGTTTGGCAGTCGGTCAATCGATCGATAGGCGGGGCGGCTTTGCCGGATACGGATGAAGTTGTCATCAAACGCCAATCGCCCAAGCACTAAATCTCCTCCCATGCTCGCAAATCGGATGAATGCCATGATTCGTCAACGACTCACTTTGACCTTAACATTTGGGTTGATCCTTGCAGTCACCTGCACACAATGCTGGGCCCGCGGAGGTTTTGGCGGAGGTGGTGGCCGCGGAGGATTCAGCGGTGGCGGCGGTCGCGGTGGATTTAGTGGAGGAGGCGGTGGATTTAGTGGAGGAGGCGGTGGATTTAGTGGAGGTGCGCGCGGCGGTTTCAGTGGTGGCGGAGGATTGGGAGGAGGCGCCGGCGGCTTTAACGGTGGCGGCGGCTTCGACCGCGGCGCCGGGAATTTAGGTGGACTCAACGGCGGCGGGTTCGATCGTGGAGCCGGGAATTTAGGTGGACTCAACGGCGGCGGGTTCGATCGTGGAGCCGGGAACTTTGGTGGGCTCAACGGCGGCGGGCTCGATCGTGGAGCCGGGAACTTTGGTGGGCTCAACGGTGGCGGGCTCGATCGCGGAGCCGGTAACTTTGGTGGGCTCGATGGTGGTGGACTCAACGGTCGTGCTCCCAGCCGCGGACAATTGAACAGCTTTTTGGGTCTCCCCTCGGATGAGGGCCTGCACAATCTTGGCTCAGGCAACGTGAACCATAATAGCTGGGACGGCGACAACTTTGACATCAATCATGGATCGGCTGAAGGGCCGCGCGGCGGTGCTGCCGCCGGCACGACTGTCACCGGACCGCGTGACAACACCGTCGGACGTGGAGCAGCGGTTGGTCCCAATGGTGGAGCGGTCGCAGGTCGCGGATTTGAGGGGGCGAATGGAGCGGCTGGCGGACAAGCCATTGGCCGCGGACCCAACGGAGGAGTCGCCGCCGGCGGAGCAATTCGCGGCCCCAACGGCGGCGCTGCTGCTCGAGGAGCGGCAGTTGGGCCTCATGGCGCTGCGGCCGGCTTTGCTCGGGTTTCCCCTTCAGGTCGATATAATTGCGCCGTCGCAGTGCGCGGCAATTTCGATCACTGGGGGGTCTACGGCGGCGGCTGGTACAACAATCACCCTGGCGCTTGGTTCGCCGCCGGGTGGACTGCCGGGTATTGCTGGCGCGCCGCTACTTGGGGATCGATCGGCACTTGGATGGGTTACTATCCAGCCGCGCCAGTTTATTATGACTATGGGTCGACGGTCGTTTACCAAGACAATGGTGTCTATGTGAACGGCGAAAATGTTGGCACTCCGCAGCAGTACTACGATCAGGCCATCACATTGGCGACAGATGGAGCTGACGCTTCGGCCTCTTCACAGGGGGATTGGATGCCTCTGGGCGTGTTCGCGTTGACCAAGACCGGCGAAACGACCTCAGACGTGACCATACAATTAGCGATCAACAAACAGGGTATTTTGCGTGGTAATTACACCGATACCAAAACCGACCGATCCGAAGTCATTCAAGGCTCCGCCGACAAAAAAACTCAACGCGTCGCTTTTACGGTGGGCGACAATCAAACCAACGTGATTGAAACAGGGCTTTACAATCTGACCAAAGACGAAGCCCCAGTGCTGATTCACTTTGGAACCGAGAGAACTGAACAATGGCTCCTCGTGCGGTTACAGAAACCGGATGACTCGGGCGCCGCAAGCTCAGATACAAGTTCGGAGTCCGATCCCTTGAACGAGTAGCGAACCGTCGCTGCAATTATGATAGCGTTTCGGCGATCTCCTGCGAGAAAGCCGTCTCGCGTAACTAGCACATTTATCCTTCTCAATCTCTGAGAGCTTACAAGATGAAACTGATTTTGCTTACCATTCCTTTCCTGTTGATCGCCGGGACCGTAGCGGCACAACCGGGGTACCCAGGCGGCGCACCCTATTATGGCAGCTACACCAATACCGCAACGGCCGAGCAAGGCGCGTTAAACGGCATGGCGAATCTGACCAGCGCTCGCGGCTCGTACAATCTGCAAACCTCTCAGGCCGCCGTTTATGCGACCCAGGCGCAGAGCAACGAGATCGCCAATCATCAACAATATGCGAACACTTACTTCCAGATGCGGGAGACACGTGACGCTTATGAAGCGCGGAAGAACCCTCGCCCAACTGAAGAGCAACTCGATTATCTCGCTCATTCCGCAGCGCCCAAGCCGCTGTCGACCGATCAGGTCAATGCAGTGAGCGGCCAAGTCCAATGGCCAGCCTTGTTGCAATATCCCTCCTTCGAAGCCGAGCGAGAAGAATTGAGTTCGTTGCTGGAAAAGAAAGCAGCGCACGGCGGCCTTGGCTATCAGGACGTCAATGCATTTATCCAAACAGCCGACGAGATGAACGCGAAGTTGAAAGGGGGCATCAAAAAAGTCCCTCCGCAGCAATACGTCGAAGCGAGCACTTTTTTAAAGAGCTTGCTCTACGCAACTTGCCAGGTCGGCCTCCAGTAAATCCTTGACGCACACTCTTGAGACAAAACAACCATGTATTTAAATATCCCACGTTTTCTAGCGTCGACTGCTTTTGCTGCAGCGATCGCTTTTTCTGGATCGGCGATGGCCGATTCTCCGACGGTTGAACAATCGATTGCGGCTCTCTCATCCACCGATGAGTTGGTCCAAATGGAAGCGATTGATCGCCTGGGTGCCCTCGGTGACCAGGGCGCTGCGGCAGTAGAACCGCTGATCAAAGAATTAAAATCACCTTCCGCCGCGGTCCGCGCGCATGCTGCCCATGCCTTGGGCAAAATTGGTTCGGCCGCCGCGCCTGCGGTGGACGCCTTGGTCGAACTAGTCGCCGATGTCGACCCCTTGGTCCGTCGTCAGGCGATTAGCGCCATTCCCGCAACCCATCCGGATCGCCAAAAAGTAATCGGGCTCTTCGTCAAGCTCTTGGGGGATTCAGACGGCGCTGTTCGCGTGCGCGTCATGCAAGCGATCACCGATGCCGGCAAACAGGCCGTACCGGGTTTGACGCTCGCTTTGCAAAATGAAAAGTCGGCCTTCTGGGCCTGTCTGATTTTGCGTGGCATGGGCGAAGAAGCCAGTGACGCCGCTCCGGCGCTGACCGCGCTGCTGGCGGATGCTCCGATCGAAACGCGTCGCGAAGCGATCCTGGCTTTAGCCGCCATGCCAACTGCGGCCGAATCATCGGTTCCTGCTATCGCCAAATGCCTGGAAGAAGAGCATCTCCGTCTCGCGGCGACTTTTGCCCTAGGCCGAGTCGCTAAAATTTCAGCCGATGATCAAGCCAAAATTTTGGTCAATGTCGGCAGCAAAGACCCGGTGCTAAGCCTCGTGAGCGAATGGGCTTTGGCGCGTGCCAACCCCGACAATCAAGAGATGCAACAGCAGGTCGTAACGCGACTTGCCAAGGCGCTCGCCAACGAAGATCCTTGGATTCGCTCCACCGCCGCCAAAGCGTTGATCGCTTTGAAAGCCAAACCTGAATTGGTCATTGAAGAGCTGCACAAATCGTTGCCCGGAGCTGATCCGGCCAATCTGGGTGAAGCGATCGAAGTGCTCGCGAGCCTAGGACCCGCGGCGATCCCGCATTTGACAGCGGCCCTGAAGAACGAACGCTTGCGACAACCAGTCGCGGCGATCTTTGGCAAGATGGGCGCCGAGGCGGCTCCGGCTGTGCCTGCTCTGATCGGTCTTGTCGATGACCAGAATCCGCGTACTGCCAATGTCGCGATTTTGTCGCTGGGCGACATCGGTCCGGCCGCCAAAGAGAGCGTGCCGCGACTGATGAAGGCTTTGCAATCTGGCGAAGGAGCGGCTCCGTATGACGCCGCACTATCGCTTGGCAAAATTGGGCCTGCCGCCGCCGAAGCTGATCCAGTGCTGTTGAAGATGATGTCGAGCAGCGAAGACACTTCGCTTCGCGTCTTGTGCGCTTGGTCGGTGATGAAGATCAACGGCAAGTCCGAAGAAACGGCAGCGAAACTGCTGCCCGAATTGACCGCCGCACTGAAAGCGGAAAATCCGATTTCTCGCAAAGGCGCCGCTGAACTGCTAGGCCAACTTGGTCCAATCGCCAAACCAGCGGTTCCGGCGCTAACGGAGTTGTCAAAGGACAACAACCAAATGGTACGTGACGCGGCCGCCCAAGCATTAGAAGCGATCGGGCACGAGAAGTAGTCCGTCTTTCGCGTTCCACATTTTCTAACTTTTAAAGCCGCAAACCTGACTTGGGTTTGCGGCTTTCTTTGTGCTCTCCTCCGAAGATATCGAGTCACAGCATGTGATAAACAAGCTCTCAGAGGTATTCACTCAATCGCACCATCAATTTGGAAATGAACAAAAATTTTGCGATTCCGATATTCTTAGCTTGAATCTGACTTCCCCCCCGGCCAAAATGCGGCGGTCCCGGATGGACGGCCTCATCTAGTAATTGCGTGGGATGGATTTTCATGATCTCGATTGACGCCGATTTTATTACTGCTGCCGCGCCCAACGCCGCAGCCGCCGCCAATGGACGCGGCTTGGTTCTTAAAAACAAGTTTCAGAAGCTACACAAATCGGATGACAGCACGCTGTTGTTTGGCGAATGTCAGGGGAGTGGCAAGACTCCTTATCTTTGTTCGGCCGATTTTACCAATCCCGAAACCGTCACCTATCGATGCAGCTGTCCAAGTCGACAATTTCCCTGCAAACATTCGTTGGGACTGCTGTACGCTTATGTCGAGGGCAAACCGTTCACCGCGGCCGAAGTCCCTGCGTCGATTGCCGACAAACGAGAAAAAGCGGCGACACGTGCCGAGAAAAAAAAGGTCGAAGTTGACAAGCCGCGCATCGTAAACAAATCAGCGCTGGCCAAAAAAATCAAAGCGCAACTTGCCGGCCTCGATCTCCTAGAGAAGCTGACGCTCGATCTGGTGAAGCTCGGCATTGGCAACATGAACGCGAAGTCGGCGACCGAAATCGAGAAACAAGCGAAGCAGCTGGGCAACGCTTATTTGCCCGGCGCCCAGTCAGCTTTGCATAGCTATACCAAGCTGTTTATCGATCACGACGACGCCCAACAACCTGCCCCGAGAGAAGCAATCTATAGCGAAGCGCTCGACCAGCTAGGGCGTCTAAGTTCGTTAGTAAAACAGGGACGGACCTACCTAGAAGGTCGCCTAGCCGATCCAGAACTCGCCCCAGAGACAGAGTCAAGCATCGCCGCCTGGCTGGGACATGCCTGGCAACTGCGCGAGCTCAAAGACGCTGGGCTCGTGAAAGCGAACGTTGAACTGGTCCAGTTAGCGTTCAACGCTTACGACGATATCGCACGACGAGAATTTGTAGATACCGGCGTCTGGATGAATCTCGCCAGCGGTGATATTCAACTGACGCAAAATTTTCGTCCCTACAAAGCGGTCAAGCATCTCAAAGCCGAAGATAGCTTCTTTCAGATCGCAGTCGTCAGCGAACTCTGTATCTATCCAGGCGACGTCAACCCGCGGATTCGTTGGGAAGGAATGACGATGCGGCAATTGGAGAAACAAGATTTTAAAAAGATCCAAAGCTACGGACAGACCAGCTTCGCCGACGTCATCAAGCGGGTCAAAATGCAACTGAAGAGCCCGCTTGCCGATAAGCTGCCGATCTACGCATTGAACTTCGCCCAGATCGGTAAAGTAGGAGACCAATTGGTCGCCGAAGACGCCAACGGAGAACGTCTGGTGTTGACCGATATCGGTTTGGACGAAGAACCCAAGACTTGCAATCTGTTGTCGCTGCTTCCAACAAATCTCTTGAAAAAACAAACATTGGTTGCTCGATTTCGGCATGACCTAGATAGTCTCAAGCTGCAGATCAAGCCGTTGAGTATCGTCACGACGGACGCGATTCATCGTCTGACGTTCTAGCTTCGTGATCTCCTCTCTTTATCTCGGCTGAAGGATTCTTCTGATGAGTATCCCGGTTTTAGTCCAGGTTTATGACGAAGTTCGCCGTCTGGCGATCGCCGGCAGCAGTGTTGCGTGCGGAGACTTTCGCTTGAAAAAGCTGATTGCTCCCCTGCAAAAATCGGGCGAAAAGGCTCCGGTCTTCGCCAAGGTCGCCGAAGCTGTCAATCATGTCGTCGACAGCACCGAAAAAACTTCGGCCGAGGCGTTGCTTACGCTTAGCACGCTGGTCAACGCGATTCTGTACACGCAAGGAGAAACTGGCGCTGCGGGAAAGCTGGAGTCAATCGAAATGATCGGCGACGGCATCACGCCCAAACGAACGCAGGCCAGCATTTTGAAAGCGGTCTCTGTCGCGATGACCAGCACCGGATCGGGCAGACTAGAAGTAATCGCAGCGGCGCTTACTCAAAATCCATTTCCTGATCCGCGTTTACTAGGGCCGGCGATCGCTGGACTCGATGGTACATATCACGAGGTAAGCGATCTGATCGAAAGCAAAGTGCTGCCGCTGTACGGTAAATCGATCGTTCCAATGGTGTTAGAAAAGTTTAACAGCAAGGGAGGAGCAGGGGACGCGCGTCGCTTATCGCTACTACATCGGGTGGATCCCCAAGGAGCGGATAAATACATCCGCTACGCACTAAAGGCAGGCTCCAGCGACGTCAAAGTGGTAGCGATCTCAAAATTGCGAGATTCCAAAGACGTACCATTTTTAATTGAACAGACGACCGCCAAAGCCGCAGACGTTCGCAAGGCCGCCTACCAAGCGCTGGCCGAAATCGACAACAAAGAAGCGGCGGAGACGATTGCTGAAGGAGTCAAAAAACTCCGCAACGATCCAGCCATGTTGGCTGCCAGGCGAAGTCGCCATGCGGCGGTTCTGGAGGCGTTACTAGCAGAGGCGAGACTTGCGTTAAGCGAACTATTAGCGACGAAACCGACGGATAAAAATCTTGATGCGCGAACTGCTCGACTTTATTCCCTGCTAACCGCATTTCAGGAAAGAAGTGACCCACAAACCGAGACGCTCCTCCTAGAAATTTTTTCCCAGCGCGAAGCAATCACCAAAGCGGAGGGCAAAAACGTCTATTACTCCAGCGGCCAAAGCATTCTTGAGCGGATGGCCAGTTGTTCGCATAAAACTCGCGAGATGTTGATCTCACAACACGAGAGTTTCGATAGCTGGGGGTTAGGTATTGCTGCGCAAGCGGGACTCGAACTGTGGAAACCTGATCGGTTCTACGAAGGGTTTCATCGCTATTTGATGGCTGCAAAAAACGCCACCGTAAAAAAAACGATTGCCAAAGAAAAAGCGGAGTCGGTCGTAAAGACGATCGTCAACCAAGCGGGACTACGCGGAAATCTACTGTCGCGCTTTGATATCAACGACCAAGATTCTCGAAAGCCTTCCGTTGCAGTAGACCCGCGCTGGCTCGACTTGGCTGTGAAGCTAGAATACCTCGATTTAGTCATCCATCTGGCCACGCCGCAACATGCTGGCGCCCATCAGGTCTTAGCAACCGAATTTCAAAAGCTCCTTCGTTCCAAAGGAGAAACTTACGAGCAAATTCAAGTGATGCATGCTCTTGTGGATTCAAGGCATCCGCAAGCGCTTGAGTTTCTAATCCAGGCCATTAAGAGAAAAGAGACGCACGGATACAGCTACTACGCCGACATTATTTCTCGTCTGATTTCATTACTCCCCAAAACGGCAGTCCCCGAATTAGAAGCTCTGTTGGCCGGACTGCCAGAAAATATATCAGACCGATATATCGTGGCTGTCGCTGATCTAAAGAACCGCGCCTAGCTCGCCATAACCGGATAGGAGCCGCAAGTGGCCAAGAAAACAGAAGCTGCCGACGTCGCAGAAAATATTGAACTGCTGTGCGCCGCATTGGAGAAGCAAGATGAGCTGGCGCTGCTCGCCGCACGGGCCAGCACCAGCGAGCAAGTACGGGACAAGTTGATTGCATTAACTCGTGAGCAATTGGCCGAAGTGCTGGCCGCCAGTAAGAAGAGCCCAACGATTCAGAATCGAACCTTCAAGCGGATGACGTCACTGGTAGGTGCGCTACGTGGTAAGCAGGATGCCGATACCGAAAAACTGCTACTCGAGCTGTTTGCCCTTCGAGCCAAAATCGCCAAAGTACAGGGAAAAGAGCCTAAACACGACATCAATTTTGCCGTCATGCTGGTCATGGCTTCTAGCACGGCACAAGCAAGTGACGTCATGCTGAGCGAACTAGAGTCCTACAATGTTCAGCAGTTTTACAACGCATTAATCTTTGCTTTGCGGTTTTGTAACAAACAGAAAGTTTATCAATACTTTCACGATTGGCTCTCTCCGGATACCAATGCGCCGAGAAGAAAATATGCCAAAGAAAAAGCTGAAACTGTCGCTGAAGAATTGGATCACTTTTACACCGGCGTCCTGTACGTCAAAGGCTTTAACCCTGGGATGATCGACGCCGACGATCCCAATCATGCTGATCGCGTGGCTCAAGCGGATCGGCTTGATTCTCGCTGGTTGGATGTAGCAATCGCCGCCGAGATCTATGATTTGGTCGCAGGGCTTGCTGTTCCCGGGCATAAGCCGACTCAAGCGTGGGCCGAGCGTCGCTTGCTGGAGAACCTCGCTTCGAAAAAACAACCAAAAATTCGCAGCTCAAAATTTGTCAAACTGGTGATCATCTCCGCACATCCACGCGCGGTAGAGTTGTTTAAGCAAGCATTTGAGCACTATCTCGCGAAGAAAGATGGATGGGAAGTCGGTATAAACATAGAGAATATGCCGCTCTTGCCTTCATCAGCAGTGCGCCAACTAGAACCACTTGCTGCTGACCTTCCTGAGCAACTTGTACCGCTCTGGAACCAGGCCTTTGATCAACTCAAGAACCACGCTTAAACCGCTCATTACTATTTATTCGCTCGCAAGGAATCGCCCATGGCGAAGAAATCAAGTTCCGCTGCCGCTGCTAAAAGTTCTGGCAGCGGCGATCTACGTGCCCCAGCGGAAGAACTGTACGCGGAAGAGATCGAAGCGCTGATTCAAGCAGACAAGTATGACAAACCGCCAGGCTGGAAGATGTCGGCCCGAGCCGTTCATACCTACATCTGCGGCGGGAAAGCGGGCAAGCTGGAGATCACACCCAAATACATTGGATTCTCACGCTTGGTCGAAATCGCGATTGCGACTCTGGTGACCGATCGCGCCCTATTGTTGATCGGTGAACCAGGAACTGCAAAAAGCTGGCTCTCCGAACATCTGGCCGCAGCGATCAACGGCGACTCCACCAAAGTAGTGCAGGGAACCGCCGGCACTACGGAAGAGCAGATCCGCTACACCTGGAACTATGCGATGCTGATCGCCCATGGCCCCAGTCGAGAAGCGTTGATCAAGAGTCCAGTGATGAGGGCTATGGAAAGCGGATCACTCGCACGCTTTGAAGAGATCTCGCGTTGTGCGTCCGAAGTACAAGACGCAATGATTTCGCTCTTGTCTGAAAAACGACTCTCAGTGCCGGAACTGGCGATTGAAGTTCCCGCCCAAAAAGGTTTCTCAGTAATCGCAACCGCCAACACGCGCGACCGCGGCGTCAATGATATGTCGGCCGCGCTCAAACGTCGTTTTAACATTATCGTCTTGCCCACCCCCAGTTCGATCGAAACCGAAATCGAGATCGTTGGCAAACGAGTCGCCGAACTTGCGACCAATTTGGGTTTAAAGTCAGAGCTGCCGACGGCTGACGCGATTGAACAAGTAGTCACTATCTTTCGCGAACTGCGCACCGGTCAAACGCTGGATGGAAAGAACAAGCTAAAATCCCCCTCCGGCGTCCTCTCGACAGCCGAAGCGATCTCGGTGCTGGCCAACAGCATGGCGCTGTCGGCCAGCTTTGGCAGCGGTAGCGTATCGCCTGAGGATGTCGCCGCCGGCCTGCAAGGCGCCGTCGTCAAGGATGAAGACAAAGACAAGATCGCTTGGCAAGAATATTTAGCCAACGTGCTGAAGAAACGGGGCTCAGCTTGGCGACCATTGTTTAACGCCTGTTCGGAGCATAACGGTTGAGCTGGCAAGTCAACGTTTTTGGCGTGCGTCATCTCTCCCCGATGGGAGCTTGGCAATTGCGCGCCTATCTCGACGAAATCAAGCCCGAGGTTGTGCTGATCGAAGGCATCAACGACGCGACACCGTTGATCGCCGACATGACGCGCAAGGATACGAAGCCGCCGATCGCCATTTTGTCGTATACCGATACGCTACCGGTTCGAACTATCGTTACGCCACTTGCGCGCTACAGTCCCGAGTACCAAGCGATTTTATGGGCCAACCAGCACCAGGTGGACGCTCAATTTTTTGATCTCCCTTCGGAATGTTTTTTGGGACTCTTGGACGCCGAATATGAGTTACGAGAGAAGGAGCGACAATCCGAACTCGAGAGCCGTGACGAGCCTAGCGAAGACAAGGTGCTGGAAACATCGGAAATCGCTGCCGAGTTAGATGAACCTAAACTGTCCCTCTATCAGCAAGCCGCGATCCAAGCAGGCGAGACCGATTTTGAGACCTATTGGGAACGCCGGTTTGAACACAATACATCTAACGGCAGCTATCGCGGCGCTTCGTATGAATTCGGTCAGGCAGTGCGTGAGCTCGAAGAAGATCGCCCGCGATGGCGAGCAGAGAATCTGATTCGCGAGGCGTTCATGCGGCGCCGGATTGAAGAGACGATCGCCGCCGGCACTTCGCCAGAGAAAATTGTCTGTGTCGTCGGCGCATTTCACACGACGGCGCTGCGTAATGACTTACCAGCAATGAGCGATAAAGAACTTGCCTCGCTTCGCCGTCGATCCAGCAAACTGACGCTAATGCCGTACTCTTACTACAAGCTATCGTCGCAGTCAGGTTACGGAGCCGGCAATCATGCGCCCGCCTATTTTGAGTTGATGTGGAGCGCTCTGAACGAAGGAAATATCCGCGGGCTCTCACATCGTTATTTATCAACCGTCGCCCAACATCTCCGCAAAGCAGGCACACACCGCTCTACCGCAGAAGTGATCGAAAGCGTTCGTCTGGCCGAAACTCTCTCGGCCCTCAAAGATGGCTTAGCGCCGACTTTGGCGGATCTCCGCGATGCGGCGATTACGCTGCTAGGTCAGGGCGAATTGATCACCGTGAAAGAGGCTTTAGCACGCGTCGATGTTGGAACCGAGATCGGTGAACTACCGGATGGAGTTAGCCAAACCTCGATCCAGGCCGACTTTGAACGTGAGCTGAAGCGTCTGAAGTTGCAAAAGTACAAGACGACTGTCGAACAGACGCTCGATCTGGATTTGCGTGAAAATCGGCAGGCCAACAACGAAGAGTCGGCCTATCTGGATCTGAATCGCTCATCTTTGTTCCATCGGCTGCGAATTCTTGGCGTTCCGTTCGCCAAATGGACGCATGTTCGGCAAGATTCGTTGACCTGGGCCGAACGTTGGATCATGCAATGGACGCCTGAGAGCGAGATCGCGCTGGTCGAAGCGGTATTGGAAGGAGAAACCATCCTGCTAGCTACAGCGTTCCGTTTCAATGCTCGGCTTGAGAAATGTAACTCGATCGCCGCCGCGGCTCTGTTGGTGCATGACGCTTGTCAGTGCGGCATGATTGAGTCGATGGATCAAGCGAGAAGTCGTCTGCAGGAACTTGCGGTCGTTACCTCCGATTTTCGCTCGATCGCTGATGCAGCATTCGAGCTTACTCAGGTAGTTCGATACGGCAACGTCCGCCGTTTTGATTTGCAGCCGTTATTGCCTCTGATCGAAGAGCTGTTTGTCGAAGGGGCTCTCTCACTTTTCAGCGCCGCCAACTGTGATGACAAAGCGGCCGTCGAGATGCTAGAAGCGATTGATAAGCTTAACCGCGTTGGATTGGAATTTTCGGAGCAAGTTGACGAAACTCTCTGGACAGAGCGACTGCAACAATTGGCCGACGCCGATGATCGTAACCCGCTGCTGTCAGGATATGCGTGTGCGATTTTGCTCGAGCGCGGATTGATTCCCAACGAATCGCTCTCGCGGGAAGTCTCGCGACGCCTTTCACCCGGCGTGCCTGCTGATTTAGGCGCCGGTTGGTTTGAAGGACTTGCTCAACGTAACCGGTATGCACTGCTCGCAAGACAAACATTGTGGGAGCAATTAGCGGATTATGTCGCTTCGTTAGATGACGAGCAGTTCACTCGGGCCCTCGTCTTTCTCCGACGCGCGTTCAGTTCGTTTGTCCCGCGCGAACGGCGTCAGATCTGCGAGAATCTGGGTGAGCACTGGGGGCTGAATCAGGATCAAGCAGCCGAGTTGCTTGAAGGTCCATTGACAGAAGCGGAAGAAGAAAAGCTGGCCGATCTGAACGATTTTGATTTTGGCGATTTGTAGAAAGCGGCAATTGACATGGACGCAGAACAATTGGCTCGCTGGCGGCTCATTCTTGGCGCTAGTTCACAAGAAACACTCGGTGCGATGGGACCAGGGTTTGAACTTTCGACCACGCAAAAGGAGATGGACGCAGCGCTACAGGAAATCTACGGCGGCGATGATTCTGAACTGACGCAAGAAGATTGGAAAGGCGACAAGGGACGCGGCCATGGGCCGGTCAAAGGGCGTGTTGCGCCGAAGGTCGCAAAGTGGCTCGATCAAATTCGCAACTTTTTTCCTACCGATGTGGTGACTCTGATTCAGCACGACGCGATCGAACGCCGGGGAATGAAAGAATTGCTGTTTGAGCCTGAGATTTTGTCGAAAGTAGAGCCCTCTTTGGATCTGGCGAGCACGGTGCTGCAACTGAAGAACCTGGTTCCCGACAAAGCCAAAGCGGCGGCCCGCGAACTGGTCAGCAAAGTTGTCGAAGATATCCGTAAACGCCTGGAGCAGCGTTTTGTACAAGCGGTCCGCGGCGCGCTCAACCGAAATCGTCATTCGCCGTTTCGCAGTTTGCCGAATCTCGATTGGACGCGGACCATTCGACAAAATATCAAAAACTATAACCCAACGATCAAGACGATCATTCCTGAGCATTTCTCTTTCTTCAGTCGACAGCAACGACAAAATGATTGGAACATCATCATCGCGATGGACCAATCTGGCTCGATGCACTCATCCTTGATCTTTGGCGGCATTATGGGCGCCATCCTCGCCAGCATGCCGGCGGTAGAGACGCACGTGGTCGCATTCAATCATGCGGAAGTCGTTGATCTGACTGAGCATTGTCATGATCCCGTTGATTTGCTGTTTGGCGTGCAATTGAGCGGCGCCGAGGATTATTGGATGGCGACCAGCTATTGCGAGCGTTTTATGCATACGCCTGATAAGACGCTTTACATCGTGCTTGGCGATCTATACGACACCAGCCCCAACGAGAATCGGTTTGTCCGCAAAATGGAAACATTGCTGGAAGGGGGCCTAAAAGCGGTCGGGCTGCTGGCAATTTCGGATCAAGGGAAGCCGTCGTTCAATGAGAATTTAGCCAACAAGCTGGCCAAGTTGGGAATGCCCTGTTTTGCATGTATTCCGGATCGACTGCCCGACATGCTGGAAGCCGTGTTACGCGGTAACGACCTTAAAAAGTTCGCCGAACTCGCTTCCCAAAAGTAGAAGAGTATCTCATTCGCAGTCTTTAAGTACGGCGAGGATCGCCCCAGTAATCAATCACAATACACCCCAGAATTAAATCCGTGTATGGAAACGACCGACGGGGGAGGTTAAGATTGCCCCCGATCCTCCGCATTGCGTCGCCAATTCTGCGACTCATCCCGCTCCCGCCCCGTTGAGAACTAATTCTATGCGAAGCGCCCTGCCTACCTTGTTGGCGTGTCTGATGCTGCTTTCTCCTCTGGCGGCTAGCGCGCAACCGCTAGAACTGAAACAAGGAGATCACATCTCGATCATCGGAAATACTACCGCCGATCGAATGCAGCATCACGGGTGGCTAGAAACGTATATCCACGCACTTCATCCTGAATTGAAACTTACGTTCCGCAATCTGGCCATGCCTGGGGACGAGCTGAAGCAGCGTCCGCGTGAAGATAATTTTGGTAGTCCCGATGACTGGTTAAGCAAAAACGAAACCGATGTCGTTTTCGGGTTCTTTGGTTACAACGAAGCGCTGCAAGGTCCGACGAAGCTAGAAACCTTTAAAAAAGATCTGGCCGAAACGATCGATGGAATGCGAAGCCAAAAGTACAACGGAGAGAGCGCTCCGCAGATCGTCCTCTTTTCACCGATCGCCCACGAAAATCTTTACAACCGGCATCTACCCGATGGATCGCAAAACAACGTCAATCTAAAGCTTTATACCGACGCGATGCGGGAGACTTGTGCGGCGAAAGAGGTGCGGTTCGTTGATCTGTTTACTCTTACCCAACAGCTGTACGCCGCCGCCAAACAGCCGCTGACCATGAACGGCATTCACTTGCTCGAAAATGGTGACAAGGCGGTTGCAGAAATTGCGATTCAAAATTTGTTTGGTAAGCCGGCGCCTAGCGCCGATTCGGCGCTAGTGCAAAATCTGCGCGACGCCGTGTTGGCCAAAAATTACTATTGGTTCAGCCGCTATCGGGTGGTCGATGGATACAACGTCTTCGGTGGTCGCTCGAAGCTCGCCTGGTTTGGGCAATCCAACGCGGACGTCATGATGCGAGAGATGGAGATCTTCGACGTCATGACCGCCAACCGCGATCAGGTGGTTTGGGCGGCTGCTCAGGGTGAAGTGATTCAGCCTAAGGATGATAATCTGCCGGAAGAGCTGGCAGTCAAACCAAACCGCACCGGCGATCTGGCCGACGGCAGCTTTTCGTATCTTTCTCCTGAGGCCGGCCTAGAAAAGCTTACACTGGCGAAAGGGTTGCAAGCCAACATTTTTGCGTCAGAAGAAATGTTTCCTGAGCTGATCAATCCTGTGCAAATGGCCGTCGATCCCGATGGCCGCCTGTTTGCTTCGGTCTGGCCCAGCTATCCCCACTGGAACCCGGTCAAGCCGCGGCATGATCGCATCGTCTGCTTGCCGGATGACAACAAGGATGGGGTAGCTGATCGGTGCGTGATTTTCGCTGATGGGTTGAATAGTGTGACCAGCTTTGAGTTTTGGGGGGGCGGCATGATTGTCGCCGCTCTGCCGGAGCTTTGGTTTTTGAAAGATACCGATGGTGACGACAAAGCGGACGTCAAAGTTCGCCTGTTGCAGGGGCTTTCCAGCGCAGACTCTCATCACTCAGCCAATGCGATGATGTTAGGCCCCGATGGCTGGATTTATTGGTCGCGCGGCATCTTTAATGTCGCAACGATGGAAACGCCGACAAAGACCTATCGTTCGACCCAATCTGGCGTCCATCGATTTAATCCTCGCACTTTTGAGATGGAATTCCATTTCCCCATCGGCCCGAATCCGCACGGCGACGTCTTTGACAAATGGGGTTATCAGTTTGCAAACGACGGCACCAGCGGTACAGGTTCGTATGTCAACATCGGCAAAGGACATGGCAATAAACAATGGTTTGAAAAGCGGGTTCGTCCGGTCGCCGCTACTGGGATCCTCTCAAGCAGTCATTTTCCAGAGCAGTTTCAAGACAACTTTTTGATCTGCAATTGCATTGGGTTCCTGGGGGTCCTACAGCACGAAGTGAAATACGATGGCGCAGATATCAGGGCCGAGGAAATCGAACCGATTTTGGTTTCGTCAGACCCCAACTTTCGCCCGGCGGATGTCGAGGTTGGCTCAGATGGAGCGCTGTACGTCGCCGACTGGGCGAATGCACTTATCGGTCACATGCAACACAACATGCGGGATCCGAACCGCGATGATCAGCATGGCCGTATCGTTCGCGTGACCGCCATCGATCGTCCCCTTGTTACGCCGGTCAAGCTGAAGGGCAAGCCGCTGACCGAAGTGCTGGACGCGTTCTACGCCAAAGAAAACTCGACTCGCTATCGTGCCCGCATCGAATTAAGCGGTCGGGACTCGGAAGACGTCGCGCAAGCGATCGCTCAATGGGTCGCCACCAAAGATGTCAGCAATCCGGATGACGCCCAAGCCATGCTCGAATGCATCTGGGTTCACGAAGAGCACCGTTTGCCCAATCGCGATCTGGTCGCCGCGGTCCTGGCTGCGGAAGAACCACGTGTACGAGCCGCCGCTATTCGCTCGCTGGGCCATTGGGCTGGCCAAGTCGAGAATTGGGAACCCCTACTGCTGCAAGCTGCCCATGACGCATCGCCGCTGGTGCGCGCCGAAGCGATCAAGTCGGCTGTCAACTTTACGGGGCCAGACGCCGCCGAAGTGATCTTTGTCGCCGCATCACAGCCAACCGATCCAGAACTGGACGCCGTCTTGACCTACGCTCGTGGTCAAATCAACGTCGATGCGATGATTACCGAGGCGCTTGAGTCAGGACGCAAGCTCTCGCCAGCCGCGACTTCGTATGCATTGCAAAAGGCAAGCACCAATCTGCTACTCAAGCTCGATCGTACTCCGGAGGTATATCAAGCGATCTTGAGTCGCTCAGGCGTCCCAACCGCCGATCGCCAAGAAGCCTTAGCGGTTCTCGCACAACATGCAGGTCATAGCCCCACAGCCGAGTTAATTGCATGGGTCTACAAAGCCGAGGAAAACAAGCTTGCCAGCTTGAGTGAACTGCTCAAGCTGCTGGCGAACACCCCCCAGGCAAGTCTGGCCGGTTCGCAAGAGTCCTTGTCAGAACTCGCATCGACAGCGTCTAGCTCTTCGGTCCGCACGGCCGCCTACCAAGCTTGGATTCAAGCCGGGGGCGCCGCTGCCGCTTGGGAAGAAGCAGTGCAGTCACGTGACACGCTGGCCTCACTCTTAGTGGCCGCCAAGCGAATCTGCAAATCGCCGCAAGCGGCCCCTTTGTATACAAAGATCCGTCCCTTGATGTTTGCGTTGCCTACTCACTTGCAGACCGGTGGTGAGAAAACAACGACCGATGGACCTGCCGTCGCCTTTGAATATTACGAACCACATCCGGCCCAAAACGTCGCCAACGAAACCTTGGATGCCGTTAAACCGACTTTCGTTGGACGAATGGATAACTTTTCAAAGTATGTACCCAAAGGAAAGGATAGTGAGTTCGCGACGCGACAAACCGCGGCGATCGATATCCCTTCTGCCGGAGAATACACCTTCTTCACCGCGTCGGACGATGGTTCACGAATCTACATCGATGGAGTCCTGCTGGTTGATCATGACGGATTGCATGGCATGCAAGAGAAGGGCGCCCCACTTCAATTGACCGCTGGTCTGCACGAAATCGTCGTCACCTACTTTGATAACAGCGGTGATGACGGACTGCAGATCTCGTGGCAAGGCCCCGGGATCAAAAAGCAACCCATTCCGGCCTCAATGTTGCGACCAGCTGGTCAAACTGACTTGCGTTTGGCCGCAATCGAAACGATCGCGGCATGGCCCGGCCATCAAGCTGAAAAGATTGACGACTTTACCAAGCTGAGCAATACCGAACCGCTTGCAGCCGCCGGGCTAACTGCGCTCGCCAGCATGCCTTCACAAACGGTTGCAGAGCGTTTATCGGCTGCAGCACGCGGGCAAATCTTGACCCAATTAATCAATTTGGCCAGCTCGGCGACTCCGGTCGAGCGACAGACCGATCGCTACTCGCTGCAACTTGGTTTGGGAGAAACGCTCGCTCGCAGCCTACCGACCGATCAGGACAAATATGCAACCACTTTGCGTGACCTGCGGAACAGTATTCCGGTCAAAGTGGATCCAAAGATTCTGGCCCTGGGCAAAGAAGTCTATTCGCGCGAAAGCCACTGCGCCACGTGCCATCAGGCTCACGGCCAAGGGATGCCGAACTTGTATCCGCCGCTGGATGGCAGCATCTGGGCGACCGGGTCGGAAGATCGCTTGATTAGTATGGCTTTGGATGGAATGCATGGCACGATCGAAGTGAAAGGGCGACGTTATAGCTCGCCTCCATTGCCGCCGATGACCGGTTTCCGTCAACTGCTGAACGACGAAGAAATTGCGGCGGTGCTTACTTTTGTTCGTAACTCGTGGTCGAACCGCGCCAAGCCGATCGAAGCGCAGCAAGTCGCCAAACTTCGCGCCGTGGATCGCGGTGACCAAACATTTTGGTTCGCGAATGACTTGCTGGCGAAGTATCCGCTAGAAGATGGCAGCGTCGCTATCGCGTCCAATCCTGCTGGCGATCAATGGACTCCCAAGTTTGTCAAAAACTGGACGTTCGACCAATTGAAGCCAGCTCAGATCACCAACAGCAATCGATCGTTCGCAACCGGTCAGGTCTACTTTGGTCGACTCGGCTGTGCCCAATGTCATCAACTGAACGGCAAAGGCGGAAACTTTGGTCCTGACTTGTCGAAACTAGAGATGAAACGGCAAACGGCTGAGCATGTGCTCGAATCGATCTTGGATCCGTCCAAGCAGATCGAGGAAAAATATCGGATGCAATCGATCCTCACGATCGACGGCAAAGCGATCTCTGGAATGTTGATCCAGGAAACGCCTGACGCGATCCACTTGTTGACCGATCCCCTCAGCCCTGACAAGCCGACGATCATCAAGAAGGACGATATCGAGGATCAGGCCAAAACCCAAACCACAATCATGCCCAACGGCTTGATGAACTGGCTGACCGAAGAAGAGATCTACGATTTGGCGGCATTTGTCCTGGCCGGAGGGGATGAGCAGCACAAGATCTACGACAAGAAATAGCGTCGGTTTCTGCGAGTCCAACTTTATCAATTCACTTTGAAACTGGGTGATCCTCCTATGCTTCGCATTGGTCTGCTGCTGTTATTCGGTTGTTTGGCGACTCCTATGCTGACTGCGGCCGAACCGCTTGTGTACGAGGGAGACTCCGGCGTTGGTAAAGGCAAACACATCGTTTTCCTGGCCGGCGATCATGAGTATCGTTCCGAAGAAGCGCTGTCGGCGCTAGCTCGCATTCTGGCCAAGCATCACGGTTTCAAGTGCACGGTCCTCTTTTCGGTCGATCCCAAAACCGGCGACATCCTTCCCGGCTCTAGCTATATGCCGGGGACTGAAGCGCTCGATACTGCCGACTTGATGGTTATCTTCCTGCGTTTCCAAAACTTCCCAGCACAGCAGATGCAGCCGATCGTCAACTATCTAGAACGGGGCGGGCCTGTCGTTGGCATGCGAACTGCGACGCATTCGTTCAAGATCCCTCGCGACTCTGAGTTTGCTCGATTTGACACCGGCTATGACGGTCAGGAATACAACAAAGGTTTTGGACGACAAGTCTTGGGCGAAACCTGGGCAGGCCACTACGGCACGAATCACAAAATGGCCACACGGCTCGACATTGTCCCTGCCCAGAAAGATCACCCGATCCTCCGCGGCGTCGAAAAACCTTGGGCACAATCAGGCGGCTACTGGACCGAACCCATGGCCGACAGTCTTGTGCTGGCGATGGCCCAACCACTTAGCACGATGTCTCCTGACTCGGCGCCGGCCGAAGGTAAACAGCCTTGTCCCGGCGTTTGGGTTCGCAGCTATCAAGGGAAGGCTGGCGAAACCGGCCGGGTCTTCACCACCACCAATGGCGCGTCGGAGGATATCCTAAACGACGACTTCCGCCGCATGATGATCAACGGTTGCCTCTGGGCGATCGGCAAAGAAGATAAGATCTCGCCAAAGCTCGAAATCGAATTTGTCGGACCGTATCAGCCGGTTACTTTCAGCTTTGGTGGGCATCGCAAAGGGGTAAAGCCGATCGAACTCTCAGGCTGGGATTCACCCATCTTGCCCGATCACTCGGCCGAAAAAAAATAGCCGTCAGCTAACACGAAACGGTAGGGCGCTTGGCGCGATTTCAAAATCACGCCAAGCGCCTCGGCCTAGAGTTACTCAATCTTCTGCTTTGCTTCCGTCGTCGCACATCTTAACAATCCGCGGATCAAACCGAGCGACGACGTCGACCAAGTCGGCCTGTTCGTTCATCACCTGCCGGATATCTTTGTAAGCGCCCGGCACTTCATCCGCTCCGGCTGACAACACGCGAACGCCTTTCTTTTCCAAGTCGTTCTTCACGGCTTTCCAGTTGAACTTGTCGCGTGCTTTCGTACGCGACATTTGCCGTCCAGCGCCATGCGAAGCCGAGCCCAATGATGCGGCGTTTCCTTTACCCCGCACCACAAAAGCCGGATCGGCCATCGAACCAGGAATCACCCCCAACTCACCCAGCGCGGCTGGCGTCGCTCCCTTGCGATGTACGATCACTTCTTTGCCGCCGTGCGTTTCCTTCCAGGCGAAGTTATGGTGATTCTCGACTCCGGCGATGATTTGCGAACCCAATAGCTTGGATACCTGACGGTGGATCACGTCATGGTTGGCCGCGGCGTAATCACCCATCAAATTCATCGCGGCCCAATATTCTTGACCCGCTTCGCTATCAAGATCCAACCAGGCCAGCCGACCGAGGTCTTCGTACTTCTTCGGCAGCGCCATTTGCGCGATTGAGCTATACGTCGAGCAAACCGCGGCGCCAGCGCCGCGACTTCCGCTATGACTGAGCAGCGCCACGTACTCGCCGGCATCCAGGTTTAACTGTTCATCCCGCTCGGTCAGCGTTAGCAGCCCGAACTCGACAAAGTGGTTGCCCGAACCGGACGTTCCCAATTGCTTCCAAGCACGATCTTTCTTTTCACGCGTGATGCGAGTGATCGACCAGTCGGCGTCCATCACGGCATGAGATTGCGACTTTTGATATTCCTGACCAACCCCAAACCGCGTACCACCTTCGAGCGCTTCTTTAAAGCGGTTGAATTCGGTATCCATCGAGTCCGGCGCGATATCCAGCACCGACAACTTCATCCGGCAGGCAATATCCACGCCCACCGCATACGGAATTACCGCGTTCTCACACGCCAACACGCCGCCGATCGGCAAACCATATCCCACATGTGCATCCGGCATCAGCGCGCCAGCAACCGCCACCGGTACGCTGCAAGCTTGCCGCATTTGGAAGTGCGATTCTTGATCGATTCCCGACTTCCCCCAAGTTTCGTACGCGACCGGCTCGGCGCGTATAAAGTTGCGGTCGTCAATCAGCGCCTGCGCAAGCCCAGCAAAGTACTCGTCCGCCAAATATGATTCCGGCGCAGCGATGATCTCTTTGATCTTGGTTTTGATCTGCTTGCTGTCGGTGGTCCGCGAAGCAATCGCAAATTGAATCGCCGTGATCGCTTCGCGCACGCATTCTTCCGGCACGCCTAGTTTTTGCAGCTGTCGTCCGTTCATCCGATCGTCACTAGCATCCAAACAAGAAAGAAATAGAAATCTAGAAGAAAAGTCGCCGACTCTACAGCGATTCTAGGGGTATCCAGTGAAGACCCCAATCGGACCAGGGTGGTTCGACCCCTGACGAATCTCGGAACAGAAAAAACCTATCTTCAAGACCTGCGATGAGATGGCCTGGACTACATCGCAACAATGATTCAAACGTGACGATAGCTCCGCTTTTCGAGGACATCCGACCGGACCGGACAGTTACGATTTTTTTGGTTGAGCCACCTCAACACGCTGAATGTTAAATTAGGGGGACTAAATACCCTTCAAAGTCCCTGGAAATCGACCGGACCGGACTGAGTCGGTTTTTTAATGAGCTATCCGAATGGCCGACCTATCAACCTACAGGACCCAGCCGCCCCTCTTGGCCCAGAATTCGCATTCTCCTGATCCTTCCCTCCTTAACAGGGATCGGTGGACCGGATCGCGACGGATCCAAATACGAAAATTGACCAAACGCCTCGTAGCTTAACGAGAGCAGCCAAGCCATCGCTCGACCTAGAAAGATCTAGTCGCGCGGATAGATGTAGAATCGCAGCCCAGTATTTTCCCGCAAATTCGAGGTGTTAGTCAATAGACAATGTTAAGAGAAAAGAAGCCCCAGACTCACGCAAGCAAGTCATGGAGCTTCTTGTTTAAAGCTTGACCGAGTCGACCTCGGCCACAAACCGTCCCGGATCGTCGTTCAGGTGCGCGGCGACCACGTTGAACACCGCGTCACTAAAGCCGCCGATGTTCAAAATGTCGGCCCGCTCTGGCGCCTGGGTCGTGCGGTACGGTTGGATGTCGATGCAAACCAACTTAGGCTGCGCCGCGCCCAGCTTCTTTTGGTTAGCGACAAAATCCTCCCAAGCCGCCATCACGCCGGTCGAACCAAATCGACCGTGGCCAATCCAGCTTTCGTTGTCGCTTACCAACACGCAGCCTGCAAACTTGCGTTTGCCGAATTTCGTGTTGGCCGCGTGCAACGGTAGCGAGCAATCGGTTCCACCACCGCCATAGCGCGACAAGCGCTGTGACAAGCTCAAAATCGAGTCCGATGGATCGATCGGCGCGTCGTACGCTTGGGTATCGAACGGAATCACTACGCTATCTGGGTTACGCCGCAAAATTGCTGCTGCAAACAGCGCCGCGACGTCAACACAACGCATCTTACTGGTTGCGCCGGCTCCCCGATTGCCGGTGACCGCCATCGACATCGAGCCCGAAGTATCAAGGCCGATCACGATCGGGCCTGGTAGCTGCGGGATGTTACCACAGGCCAGTTCGGCCGCTTGCTGCAGCGCCGCCCGAATTTCGTGCGGAACTTCACGATCAGCATTCAGGTAAGCGGCCAAAAACTGGTACGGGAACTGGCGCGAGCGTCGAATCTCGTCAGCATCGCCCAGTCGATCGGCCGCATAGCAAACCATCTCCGGATCCCGCAGCACATCGTGCCGCAGCAGCGTGTTCAGGTTCATCCGCAGCGCCTGCGGCCCCATCTGGCGAGCAATCGCTTTCCAGACCAGCGGACCCTTCGCCGCATCGGCCAGCAAATCCCACCGGATGTGCAAGTCACTCGCGATTTCGGCTTGCGCCTGCTCGTTCTCGGCATTGCGATAAGCGATCAGACTTTTTACCAAGGCCGGCAGATCAGACTCCGTCGCCGGCGCCCACTTCTCGACCTCTTTGTCGGTCAACCAACCAAACAGCGCACGCCGCGCGTTATCCGGCGGAGTTGGCCGTGCCAAACGCAGCACGTCACGCAAACTTGGGCTGGCGCCAATCGATGCGGATAGCAACTTGCCATCCGACGCTTTGTTCAACCAGCGCTGGAACGCGCGTTGCAGCGATGCCGAGAGGCTCGTCCGACCAAATTGGCCCGAACGAATCATCTGGAACATCGTCCTCAGCACGCGGCCGTTGTCGACCACGCGATCAAAAACCTGATGCAATAACTTCGTGTCGCGCTTCGACAGCGCCAGCAGCAATGCAGCCGGCATATCCTTCATGTAGGCGCGCTCGCGAGCGTAGACGGCCAGCTTGGCCAAGAAGACGTTGTCGTCAACCTGGTCGATCAAACCGCGCAGCTCATCCAGTTGGTTTTGCGCGCTGCTGTAGAACGCTCCGTTAAAGCAGCCGGTCGCGGCGAGTTGCGCCAGCGCATGCTTAGGCGCAAGTGCGTAGGCGAGACCGCCTGCTTCGTTGCGCGCGTTAGCACGCGGTAGTTTACGGTTAGAACCCGAGAATAGCGTCTTGTTGGCCATCGTGACCTCCTCCTTGAGCAAGCTTGTCCGCGCCGACGATTGGGCTGCCAAAGACAAGCACTCATAAAACCGAGCTGACGAAGAATGGACAGAGATTTCGCCCGAGTTGAACAAGCGGGCAAAGCGGGGTTTGAACCCGCGAAACCTTGCGGTTTCTTACCAAGTACTCTGTGCCGGCAGTCAGATCATTGTGCCGGTAAGAAGAAGAGCCTACCTTTGGGGAAAGGTTCGTGCCGATCGCCGCGATTGTTTGACAACGCGAGCTTGTTTTTGTTTTCTCAGCAACCGGTGCAGCTCACGCATTTCGCGTGGTGAAAGAGGGTGACGAGATACGGCGGTCAAAACGCCGCCAAATGCTTCACGCAACTGATCATCGGTGATTTCGGCGAGCGGACGCTCGAGCCATACATCCCAACGTTTTGCGGCATCCGTTGGTCGCTCCAGCAGTCGTAGTTCCCACCACTGCTGACCGATTTTTCGATATTGAAGCAGCTGACCGCGATAAAGTTGCTCCGGATTGGCTGCCTGTCGATTTCTTCGATTCTGGGGTACCTGCTTGAGCAGGCCTGTTCGCGGGCAGACGTAGAGAGTTCCAGGAGGCAGCTGGTGGTGAAAGAACCAGCCGTCGGCCGAATAGACTTTTCCGTCGCGAATTTCGACATGAATCGTCACATCGTTAAAGACATGGGTGAGCACATGTTTTTGCACCGCATTGTTTAAAGAGACCTGCGCGCAGATCTCTTGATGCACCTTATTCCACGGTCGTCCGACATGCGATTGCAGGAACCGCCGCAACGGCTCGAGATGATCGGAAAGATAACGCTCTTTGCTGCCCCAACTTCCCAGCATCGGTTCACGGGTTGGCAGGTTTTCGGCGCTGGTCTGCTGCACATATTTGCGATATCCCTTCTTGCGCGATGGATTTCGCGATCCCCAGCGTGGTCTCTCGACGATCACTTTGTCCATATCTTCGCGCATCTGTCACTTCCAATTAAACAGTCCCGACGAGGGAATGAATCAGAGACTTTACGGCGCTCTACCTTTGAGCTACAGCGCGACGCAATCAAGAAAATAGCGCCGACGGGATTTGAACCCGCAACCTCCGGGGTGTGATCCATGGACTCCGAAACGGCAGTCGGGAATGTTTCCTCATTGCTTGGGAATAAAAAAAGACCGACGAAGTGTTGATCAGAGACTTAGCGCTCTAGCCAGTTGAGCTACGGCCTGCTTTCCTTGCGGAACGGCAGGACCGGCGAGACTTGAACTCGCAACCTCTCGTTTTACAGACGATGTACTCCGAATCGGCAGTCGGTCTTGTGCGGACAAATAAAGTGGCTGACGAAGTGATTGTGTCAGAGATATCTCGATGCTCCGCCAGTTGAGCTACGACACAAGCCAGGCAAGTGTCGACGGGAATCGAACCCGTAACCGTCGAATTAACATGTACTCCAACTCGGCAGTCAGACCACAATCTGTGTGATTCAGTTTGAAAAAGAAAACTGACGAAGTGATGACCAGAGATCCTTTCAGCGTGTTTTACCATTTCACCACGTAGATCTCGCGATCGACGGCGGGAATCGAACCCGCAAGGTCTTGCGACCACTGAAGCCATGTACTCCAAATCGACAGTCAGTTTTCTGTACCGAAGTACGTCCAACGAAGGATTGCAAAGAGGTAAGCTCTCGCTCCATCGGCCTTCCCATACCGGCGATGGTAATCGCCGACGGTTGACAGGCCCCTTTGTCTACGAGAGACTCCAGCGCCATTCACTAGTCGGTCGCCCGACATCGCTACCTTAGGACCGTCATGTACTCCCCGCAGGCAGTTGGACGTGTATTTGTTGTTCGATAAAGCCCAACGAAAAATCGCCAAGACATCGAAGCCTTGCAGCTTCACTTTTGCATAAAGTGGGATGTAATCCTGGCAGTCAGTTGGGTAGCTAGTTAGACGAGAAAGGAAAAGAAAGGTTCAGACGAAATCAAGCCGAACTTAAAATTCGCCTGAAACCTTTCCGAGAGAGAGAACCATTGTTCAGGAAGTTTTTTGACGGGCCCGCTGCTTCGCCGTGCGCTCGTAATCCTCGAAGCGAATCTTGACGATTTGCTGGCGATCCGCGGTTCGTACAACCAGTCCTTCCGGTCGACCGCCGGCCGCGTCGTCGAGTTTTACCTGACTAGTTGTGAGCGTTTTGCGCAACCAGTCGTGCGTCGCTTCGATTTCGGTCGGCAACTGGTCAACGACTGCGACACGCGGCGTCAACTGTAACGACATTTGGGCTGCAAACGCCGTCAGTGCGTCTTCGTCCAAAAACGTTTGCCCGCCGTTTTCGCGCCATAGCGAAATCCGATCGAGCTCTTCCTCAAGCCGGCTAACAGGAACCTGGCTGACGTCGAAGACGCGATAGCCAAACTCCCGACGACTGGTGTACTGCTTGGCTGCAGCAGTCGTCTTACCGCCGTACGTTTCCAGATAGATTGTCGTAATAACATCCTCTGGCGTCCGGTAAATTTCGCGGATGTGATCCGCAGTCGCTTGCAACGTCTCGACGATGCCGAGCGCCGGGTTAAAGACCAGGTCTCCCTGGGCGTGCAGTAGTTCTTCGCGGCTGCCGATCAGGTATCGCCCATCCGGCATCAAGAGGATGCGGCTGTTGGTTCCATCTACTTTTTCGGTAGCGATCAGTGGGCGGCCGTACATCACAACGGCTTCCGGCGCCAAGATTCCGCGGTCACCCATGCCATGATAAGTCGGAATCGACGGATATTTGGTGGTGCTGTTCAGTTTGCGTAGATCGAATTCATGCGTTGCTTTCATGGTGCGACTCCTACTCGCTCGTCGATTTTGTTCAGGATATCCGAAGGGAGTCGACCCTTACCTCCTGCTTCACAGACAGACGTGTGTACCGGGTACACCACAGACACCGCAATCAGAATTTGCCAGCTGCTGTTTGGAGCCATCCCGGCATCGCAGGTTCGCGGGCAAGATCGCCTATTGCTAGATGAATAGCCGATTTGGCTTGGAATGCTCCCCAAACCTGATCCAGATGAGAGGAAAGTCTAGAGCCAATTTCGGCGAAGTTTTTTTCATGAACCAGCAGCGACGACGGCATTCGGCAGAATCGTTTATCAAGAAGTTGGGAATGCGGACGCCATGTTGGCGGCTGCGCATGCATCCCGCTTTATTGCCTTCAATCCTTTACATCAAGTTTAAGAGTAACGTCATCAAAATAGCCGTCATTGTTCTTTCCATCAAATCTTGTGCTTACCAAACGAATACGAATGAAACTCGTTGCAGCAGGAACTGCGCCGCCAAGTTTCTTGTCTGACCAATTGTGGCTTGATGACACGACGCCGGTTGTCTGACTAGAAATGATTGACGCCGGCTTGTCGTTCCAAAATTCGATGAATGCTTCGGCAGTGTCAGGCGGTCTTCCGCCCCAACTCCTCATTTTTGCCCCGAAGACGTAGTTTACTTTTTCGCTCTGGATATATTTTTCGATTGGGCGGATGTCGATTATTTGTACGATCTCGCCTTGCTTGCAAACGCCCGAATAAAAGTAGGCGCTCCCCGAACCAGGCGGCGGGTCACTTTTGCGTTGCGTCCAATTGCCAGATAACGCTGTCCACCCGACCGGTCGGCCATTCGGCAGCACTTTCTCGCAGCCGCCGTTTGTTAGCAGCTGCTGTCCAAGGTAAGGCGCTATTGTCGGCTCATCGATTTGACGTTCCAGGTTGAATTTGCGTTTTTGTAAAAGCTTTGCGTCTTCGACAAGTCCAGCCTTCACGAACTCAGCGATCGTGTCCTCGAAATTTCGCAGGATTTTTCTCTGAATGCCCAGTTTTGAACGCTCGTAGACTGTCGTTCGCACGAGCGTGGGAAGTTTGCCTCCGGCGACGAAATTGTCCAATTCTGTCTCTGCTTTTTCGAAAAGCTCGAGGTCACCTTTGCTTTGCGCTGAGTCAATTTTCTTTTTCAATGCTGCCGAAAGAGAGTCGTTCAGCTTTCGCATCGCCACTTCTTGCATTTCCAAAGAGGCTGTCAACGCGGATTCGATACGTTCTCGCGCCATTGCGTCTGTTTCCGCTTGCGCCCAAGCCGAGGTCGACATCAATACGAACATGAACGTGACGATGAAAAGTTGACGCATGGCGGTAGATCTCGCTGTTGGGTTAGTCTCTTTCAGAAAACGACAATTTGACTTTGTGCCGCCCAATCTCAAACGCTTGAAAGAGATGCGTTTTCTTTCCAGCCAAAAAGGTTCCGATGATTCGACATCTTCGTAATCTGCCGCAGGTGCGAGAAAACCGCATCCATTTCCTGCAGCGCTGGGGTCTGTGCCAGCGGGTCCACATACGGCCGAGCTAGAGAGATTGGCAACAACAGCCTATGGGCAGCTATGGCCGCATTTTCGTTTGGACTCGTGGGTGTGCGATCTTCGCGAAGGTTGAGCTTCTTACTGGGATCGATGACGCCGCCATCCCAATGGATTTTGCACTGGGGCAATGCTTTGCTGAGTGCTTCGACGCCTGCGGCTGTGACTTTGGTCTTCTTGATATTGAGATCGCGAAGGTTCCTGCAGTTTTGCAGATAGACCAGTCCTTGATCCCCGATTTCCGTTGAGTGAAAGTCGACCCATGCCAAGTTTTTGTGGTTTTCAAAAACCTTCAAAGCGGCGTCGGTGATCTTGGTATTATCGAGCGATAGTTGCCAAATATTTTCGGCTCTTCCAAGGTTGGCCACCCCCAGATCGCCGACGGCGGTGCCGGCCAAATTAAGGTAAGAAATTTTGCTTAGTCCTACGAAATCGCGGAAGAAAATCATATCTTGATCGTCGATCGAAGTAAGACCGAGAGAGAAGACCCGCAGTGCTGGGCAATTATTAAAACTCTTCAATCCCGACGCTGAAATTTTTGCCCCCCAGACATCGATCCCCCAAATTTCGGTGTTACCACTGAAATAGGCAAGAGATTCGTCGGTGACGCCAGAGGTGTGGGCAAGGCAGATGTTCTTTAGATTCTTCGTCTCGCGAAAAACGGAAAGGCCTTCTTTGGTGACTTTCTGATTGTGCAGCAAGTTGACATTCGTTAATCGAAAGGGGCCATCTGGGAGGTCGGTTACGTTTGTGATATTGCGATTTTGATCGTTGATCTGAAGCTGGCCACCGATTGATAGTACGTACTTCGCCGCTTTGTGATCAGGGTTCGTCGTAATCGTTGGCGGTAAATTTTTGATTAACAAATTACGGAGCCGGATTTCTCCTTTCCCCCATCTTTTAAAAATACCGATTTGACCGAAATGCCGCAGTTCAGGTGAGATGCTCGCTCGTCTTTTACTGAGATGACCTGCTAAAGAGCGACTATCGAGCACGCGATCGTTTAAGGTGACTGTTAGATTCTGGTTTTTAAGTTCAATCGTCATATCATTCCACTCGTCTGCTTTACGCAACTGCGGCGGGGGATTGATGCGGTTGACCGAGATGCTGGACGCCTCCTTGTTCGACCAGGTGATGGCTCCCATGGCCCTCCTGGTATTATCAAGAAAGATCCACACAGGCGTATCCTCTGAAGATGCGCAGAGATCGATGGTGGCGGATGTATCGGGAGTGATCTGAAACTCAAACTTTAGAACGAAATTATCGTAACTATTTTTGGTTAAGAGCCTGCCTTGCCTCTGGTTTTGCAAGATTCCATTTTTTAGCGACCAGCCGTCTAGATTCTTGCCGTTGAGCAATTCATCCCAGCCATTGAGATCCTGGCCAAATGCAAATTCACTGACCGTGGGTTGCATGCTAGGAAGATCTTGAGCTGGAGCACTCGGCGACGGCGTCTGTGATGTCGCAAATGAATTAAGATCGCGTACAAAAATATTACGGAATTCGACCCCGCTTGTATGACGCTGAAATCCAATATGACCGGCTGGGGTAGGAGTCGCTAGTTGGTGATGGAGGACTTCTTCGCCATCGATCGCGACGGTAACCAGCGGGGGCAGATAGCGAATTTGCATCTTGTGCCAACCCGGCGTTCGTGTCCCGGGCAGTTGCTTGGCTGCGGCGATATTCCAGAGACTTCCGGTCCGTTGCATATCGGTTGCATTGGCGTATTTGGGGGAGGCGTCATCCAACAGCTGGATTTCGAGAAACGTGCTGCCGTTCACCGGTTCTCCAACGCGACCATCCAAAAAGACGCCGCTATTTCCATCGGCCCCCAGTTGATATTCAAACACCAGATCGTAGGCGGCAAGTTTTTTGTCGAGCATGATCCAGCCGGAGTCGCGATACCCATTCCCATCGGTAGTAAGCACGCCCCCCTTTACGTTCCAACGGAACGGACCTTGGACCGTCCAGCCCTCGATATCACGACCATTGAAGGCCGAAACCCAGCCTGATTCACCGTCGAGCTGGGGTTCCATCGCTACGATCGACGGTGGCGACATCGTGGGAGCAGGATGGGGCGATGAGGAAGGAGAGGGCTGAGTGGAAGATGCCGCAGGCGGAGATGTTGTTGACGGCGCGGTTGTCGCCGTCGCAGCGCTGGCGACCTTTATGGCCTCTTCTTTTTCCCAATAAACTTGGACCTGGGAGCTTTCGCCGCTATTGATGGTGAACTGCGAAACGTCGGTTTTCAAACCACCGCTGGTTTCAATCGCAAACTTATAGGGGCCCGGCGGCAAGGGGGTTGTCTGTTGTTCACTAGCAAGCTTGATCGCCACTTCCTCGTTGGTCTTGATATTCACCAGACGAATCTCTTGATCACGCAAGTGTGCGACAAAGTCATCTCCCTTTACCGAAACAATCAGGTTGCCATGGGGAGTTGAGATTTTGAACAAAGAGCCCAATCCAAAGTATCCCAAGATCGTCAGCAGTAACGCGACGCCTGCCATTCCACCGTAAAAACCGGCCGAACCGCCGATGGCAGTTTTGGCTCGTTGGTGACGACTTTTCGGGGTGGGAGAAAGCTGTAAGTCAGGAGAGGTGATCAGAGGAGGGGCTTCGTGCTGCTGCGTCTCAAAAAACGAGGTGGGCGACGTGTCCGATTCGGCTTCGGGAACGGTCAGACCGATCGCGACTTTGCCATCGTCGCGCAGTAGCGGACGGATTTTCTCCAAATCGACGATCAATTCGGTCGAGGTTTGATAGCGATCCGCCGGCAGTTTCGCCAAACATTTTTGATAGATCGCGTCAAGCTGCGGCGGTACATCGCTACGAACTTGGGCGAGTGATGGTGGAGCCTGCTCGCGATGTGCCAGCAGCTTGACCATCAATTCTCCCCCTTCAAACGGAGGTCTTCCGGTCAGCATGAAATAGAACGAGCACCCCAAACTGTAAAGATCGGCCTGCGGCTTCACGGTCTTGGAACTGACGGCCTGTTCCGGTGGCATAAAGTCGACGGTTCCCATCACCGAGCCTTCTTGCGTCAGACCTGCCTGGACGTCTTCACCGGTCGAAAGTCGCGCAATCCCCATGTCCAGAATCTTGAGCACGTTGTTTTCATCAATCAGCAAATTGGCGGGCTTGATGTCACGATGCAACAGGCCGACGCCGTGTGCGTATTCCAAACCACGAGCTGCCTGAATGAAATAGTCGACTGCTTTACCGACTGCCAGCGGTCCATTTTTGCGGACGATCGCGTTGAGATCTTTGCCGGACACGTATTCCATGACCAGGAAATGAACCCCTTCCGCTTCGTCGGCGTCAAATGCGGTCACGATGTTGACATGACGAAGCTGAGCCGAGGCTTGGACTTCTTGGTAAAATCGGGCCAGGGCTTTCTCTTTGTTTTTGGCCTGACCGTGGATCACTTTGAGCGCAACCTCGCGTCCCATCTTGCTGTGCCAGGCTTTAAAGACTTGGCCCATGCCGCCGGCGCCGATGCGATCTTGAACGATATAGCGACCTAGTTTTAAGCCGCGTGTTTGTCCCCGTGCGATCGCGCGCAATTGAAACCGGGTCAGCAGTTTGGTTGTCAGCAGCAAGTTGCAGAGCTGATAGACGTTTTTCACCGGTTGAGCACTCAGCGCTTTGCTCAATTCTTTGGCGTCGATGATATCTGCTTTGGTCAGATTGGCCCGCAGCGTCGCCAGGTCGAGCCCTTCGGGTAGCAAGAGCGAACTCCCCAGCTCTTGCGGCGTAGGGAGCTTTAGTTCGCATTCGACTTGGTGGGCGTTTTTGAGATGCTCAAATCGCTGGAGCGACGCAGCATAGCGCTCTAATTTTTTGGCCAGTTGCAGATCACCACCGGCCAGAGAAGTGGGATCGACCGGTGAGCCATGGGCCACGGTCGCTTCCCATTTTTCTAACAAATCCAAGACTTGGCTATCGACATTCATTTTATTTACGACTCCGACGGTTTTAGCAGATCAGGCGCTAAATCGGCCAACAGAACGCGTGCGTGCAGATAGCGTCGTTGAATCGTTTTGGTCGAAACGCCTAACAGTTGGGCCGTTTCGGCGTGTGTTGCATCGGAATACCAGATCAACGAAAACGTTTCTCGCAGCTCCTCCGGCAACTGCTCGACTGCTTCGTGAAACTCGGCCCATTGCGCCAAAGTAGCCGGAGCTTCTAACTGATTCCGATCCGGCGAGTCTTCTAACGCAAAGTTCGACTCATGATTCGCCGCGGCTGACATCGGGCCGAGATGCTTGCGCGCCAAATCAATCAGCGTGCGGCGAATTTGTAGATTCGCCAAGCCAAAGTAATGACGCGCCGATTCTGGCTTCACTTCTTTTAAGCTGCGATAAAGCCGAATCACCGCTTCTTGAAAGACGTCGTCGGTTTGCTCCCAACGAGCCAGTTGCGGGTAGGCCTGCATCATTGACTTCGTTAAGCGCTGCAATCGATCCAAGGATCGCGCCAGGATCAATTCGTAAGCGGCGGCCGGGCGCTGGTGCGCGGTCGCCAGGATCCCGTCGATTTGACAATTTGTGTCCGATACCAGTTCTACCACGGACCTACCCCATGCCGAGACCGATCTGCCCCGATACGCTAGCTGCAATTCGCAAGACTCTTCCGCTAGGAATGAATGCGAGTGAACAGTCGACAACTGGGCAGAGATTTCTGAAAAAAGTGGAAAAGGAATGCTGCAAAGTGAAAAACAGCCGATTTCAGCCGTAGCAATTGATCCGGTGACGACGACGGATGCCAGATATTTTCACCTTATCGGCCGCCAACAAGCAATGTTTCGGAATCGCTTTCGACTTAGGAATCCACAATTACTCCAGAAATCAGCATCACCAGCACGATCTGCGGTGAGTAGACAGCAAGCGGAAGGGATGGGATTTGAACCCATATGACCCGCAACGAGTCGCACGGTTTAGCAAACCGGCCCGGCCAACCGTATCCGGCTCCCTTCCATGAATTTTATAGCGGCAAAAATCGTCAATCTCCGCTTTACCTGATGGGTGCTGTGGATGTTACGGTCCTTCTAATAGCTCGGGTGGGATTCGAACTCACAGCATTCCTGGTTCTAAGCCAAGATGGTCTGCCAGTTGCCTACCGAGCCGTGCTGGTTTCGCACAATCTCTATTGAATTTCGAGACTGTAAAAAGTGGACCTACCGGGAATTGCACCCGGATCGCCGGTTTGCAAAACCAGCATCTTCCTGTTAGACGATAAGCCCAAAAGCAGCAGCTGCGGAGGCAGGAATCGAACCTGCGACAAAGCGATTAACAGTCGCCTTCCCGTACCAACACAGGACCCACCGCAATCATGTTCAACTAGTTGTGGAAGCGCCCAGTGGGAGTCGAACCCACACATCCGCCATGGCAAGGCAGTAGGCTGCCGCTACATCATGGGCGCGTTATTTGGTTACTTACGTAAAAGCACCGGGCCGGAGTCGAACCGACGTCGCCGAATTACGAATTCGGAGTCTTCGCCGCTAGACGACCAGTGCACGCTTCTGATGAGGCCGGTAGGATTCGAACCTACGCCCGCCCGGGTAAAAGCCGGGGATGCTACCGTTACACCACAACCTCGAATGGATTGCAGCGTCGGTTTAAGTCGTAAGACTTCGAGCATCGATCTTCTCCCTGAACCTAAAGTGGTAGCCCTGAGAATCGAACTCAGCGCCATCTGGATATCAGCCGGATGAGAGCGACCAGCTCTCGACTACCAGCAACGCTCTTTACGGTTTGTTTTGTACGCTTCTCTTTCGGCTCAAATCTCAGCAGCCCGTGTGGGAGTCGAACCCAACCTATGCGGCTTGAAAAACCGCCGACCTCACCCGAAGTCAAACGGGCCATGTTGGTTATGCATACCGCACAAAAAAAGGCCTGACATCACTGGTGACGTCAGACCTTGGTTAAGGCGCTAGGCAATCATGCCCTCGTCACAAGTGCAGCAGAATATTCCGTTCTGTTGCGGCGAGCCCTGCGAGACTTTCGCCGCTTTCCAAAAGTTGACTTGGTTTATTCAAATACATCGTTGCTGCTTTGCTTGTTAAAAGGCTTTGCGTCGTGTTGACTGCAAGTTAGACGGCTTCTCTGCGAGCTGGTTCGCACTTTTTTTGCCACCAAGCCGGATCTGGTGTCAGTAAGACCACGTGGATCCTGAGACCGATTTGTGGCCATAGGCGTGCTCAAAGCTCACAATCCCCCACCGCTAAGCGTGCCGCCTACAGGCGGGCGGCTAAAATCTAGTCGGCGTTCAATCCCTAAATGGGATTGCCGAGATAGATCTCGTCGTGAGCTTTGGCGTCTTGAAGTTTGCGCTGCTGCAAGCGTCTGCGCCACCAATAGGCAAGATCATGACGCCAAGATCGCTGCTTCTCTAAGTAGAGCGTACCCTTGTCCGGCGAGGCGAAACCCGTGACCGTTTGCGTCTCTTCAATGCGGGCCAATATCCCAGGCAACAGCCTCGCCGCAACTTGCGCCGCTTTGACCGTCAATGTGTCTTCGTCATCTTCAGAATGGATCTCGGCGAAACCATGCGCCAAGATCGGGCCGGTGTCTATTCCGGCATCGATCTGGTGAATCGTCACGCCGACATTTTTGTAGTCGCCATAATACAAGGGCCAGAAGAGCGTGTTTTCGCCGCGATAGTTGGGAGCGATGCCCCAGTGAATGTTGATCGTCGCCAAGCGAGCGAGCCCAAAGATCTCGGGCTTCAAGATAGGACAACCCGAGGTGATGATCACGTCAGGCTGCAGCGCTTGAATTTGTGCGATATTGGCTGGGCAGTTGAAGCCCGTGATCGGCACGAGAGTTGGCTCTAGTCCCGGCAGAGCTTCGCTTGCGGCAGGTCCTAAGAGCTTGCTGATCGCCTGGTAATGCCGGTCACCGCGCCAGTTGACATAGCGCGAATGAAGTCGTCTGCCGATGACCGAAAACGGCGACCGCAATACTTTGGCGTATTGCTTCCAACTCGACGGCTGCGAGGTCCAGATCGGTTGAATCAGATGTTGCAGGGGGAGAGCTTCGTGCAGCTTGGCAATGACATAGCGGTGCTGCGGAGTCAGCGTACTGATAGCGAGGACGTTCAACGGATCTAAACCTTAAGCAACGATGTAGTAAGAACCCGATCCATTCGATCTTGCAGTCATAGGCAGCGACAAAATCGATCGGAGCCCCCGCGCAAAAGGCTCGTGAAAGACAAGCAGCCGGCCCGTTGATTCGTCCAAAAAAGGATTTTGACTTCCCCAACGGCCAACCATTCGCTTCGCAGCAAATCAATGCCGCGTTCATTATGGTAATTACCGTTGCTGGCCAGGAAAGTGCAAAGCCCGCAAAATGCGCAAAGCACTCAAGTCTCCACTTTTTATTGTGAGCCAATTGTCGGCAGGCAGAGCGGCGATAGATCGCTAGTAGCTGATGTGGATTGAACTTAGGTAAATTCAACCCATAAAAACCGCAGAAATAAGATAGAAATAAAACTCAATTCACTTGATGATTTCTCTGGCAGATCCTACCATTAGGGAGATATCTCCTTCCTCAACTAGGCATTTAAACGGCCTAGAGCGGTTTTGGCGTAAGCTTTGTCCCTTGTTTGATTCATTTTCCTGTCTGAGTTCACTATGCATAGCCTTCCGAAACGAAACCAAGGCTTCACGTTGGTGGAGTTGCTAGTCGTCATCGCAATTATCGGGGTTCTGATCGCACTGCTCTTGCCAGCAGTGCAACAAGCGCGCGAAGCGGCTCGCCGTTCGCAGTGCATGAACCAATTAAAGCAGTTGGGTCTAGCGATGCATAACCACCATGACACATACCAGGCGTTTCCAATCCGAGGCGTTGCTCTTACTACCGATGACTACAGTGAGCGGGTCGGAGGAATGGTTTTTTTGCTTCCATTTATAGAACAATCCGCATTAGCTGACCAAATCAAAAATCATGGATTATCCGCTCCTCCAACCCCCTGGGAGGCAACGTTTCTTCCATGGAAACAACGATTGACGTCACTCTTGTGCCCTTCCGATCCAGGCGTTAGCGATGCGCCAATTAATGGAGTCACGACTGCGCCTTGCAATTACAAATTCTCCATAGGCGATTCCATTACATCGATCACCAGCAAAGACAGACGACTCCGTGGGATGTTTAATTATGGAGAGAAAGCCAAAGTTGGCTTCCGCGACGTCCTCGATGGAACCAGTAATACAGTGATGATGGCCGAGCGTTCGGTTGGCACAAACGGCAGACTAGTGAAACAAGGGCAAGCGCCGTCGATCTCGTTTGCTACCGATCCTTCGGCTTGTTTGGCGGCAGTATCTACCACCAATCGTAATGAATATGCGGCGGCCGGCAGCAATCGCGGCAACCAGCGTTGGAATGATGGTTTCGTGCCATTCTCAAGCTTCTCGACGGTGCTTCCACCTAATGGACCATCGTGCTGGACCGGCACCAACGAAAACACAACAGAATCAATTACGACAGCGACAAGTTATCATCCTGGCGGTGTGAACATCGTCTTGGCGGACGCTTCGGTTCGCTTCATTCCCGATACGATCGATACCGGCTCAACCACCACGGCGCCGGTAACCTCTGGCGAAAGTCCCTACGGAGTTTGGGGCGCCTTGGGAACGATTAGCGGCGGCGAAGCGAAGCAGCTACCTTAATTATGTACTCACACTCCCCATGCCATGGTAGAGCGGCAGATTCTGCCGCTCTCTTGAAACGCGAAGAGGCTATGATGTTTGGACTTTACCGGCGATATTTCTCTGCGCCGAATGCGACGTTTCTCCTAGTTTGCACCGCTATCCTCTGTTTTTCGGGGTGCACTGAGCAGCCAACTCGCAACCCCGGAATTGAAGTCATTCCGATTCAGGCGAAAGTGACATTGAACGGAAGCCCGGTCGAAGGCGCGAATGTTTCGTTCAATTCAACCGAGTCTCAGCGAAGCGCCTCGGGACAGACTGACGCATCAGGCATCGCGGTGATTACCACCTTCGACTTTGGCGACGGCGCAATCCCAGGTAACCATGAAGTCAAGATCTCGAAAGACATCATGGAAACACTCAAAGAAGCCGATCCCAACGATCCGACTTCGGCGGCTGTAGTGCGTCCCAAGCATCTGTTGCCACAGCGCTACAACAATTTCAAAACTTCTGGCTTGACCGCGACCGTGTCGAAAGAATCGAACCAAGTAAATTTTGAACTCAAGGATTAGTCCTGTAGCGAAACAAGCGGAACCGCCGGTTGTTTGAATTTGGCGACCGTTTCGTGAGCCACAGTTTGCAATACTTTCAGTTCATCGGCGGGTATACCCGGCGGTAAAAAGCGATTCTCGCGGATGTCGTGGCCGGTCAATGCTTCGTACCAGACAGCGCCGATCAGATACTCGCCGCGGTTGTTCAGATGCTTGGGGTCAAGTTGCAATTTTTGCGTTGTTTTGCTGCGAGTCCAACCAACCACCAGCGAGTTTTCTTGCTGCGGCAAACCGGTGGCTGGTGGGGATGGGAAGTTGAAATCGTGGTCGACAACATACTGTCGATCAGGACGCTGACGATAATTTTGAATTGCAGCGCCAGCCGGGATGACTGGGGTTTTGAACTGCTTGGCGACCTGCGAATAGGCGTCGGTTAGCTGCTCATACATTTCATCTTGCGAAATCTTCCAGGTCGACAGCAGCGGTGCGTCGGTGCGATAGGCCCAGGTCTGATGGAAGGTGATTGTCGCCTGAGGCGCGTGTTGACCGACCAACTCCACTAGATTTTCGGCGTAGGGATGGTAGGTCTCGGGGAGCCAACTGTTGCTGCTAACTTGCTGCAGCGACACTACATCCCACGGCTCGGCGGCCAACATTTGTTGCAAGGTCGCCGACTCTTTTTGGCCGGCACGGACAAGTCGATACTCTTTGCCTCCAGTTCCGGCTTGGGCCGCGGCGGCGTTCTTCCAGTGTCGCTCAAGGGAGCAGCCGCCGAGATTCGCTTTCATCAGCACCAATTCGACTGTAGGATCGGCCGCAAAAAGCTGAGGCAGGTAGCGGCAAGCGTTATCGGCAAAGCTGTTGCCAATGGTCAGCACGCGCACGGTGCGAACCGCGGCCGCTGGTTCTTTGGCGGGGGCAAAGCTGGACAGCTGAAACATCAACGCAATCGTGGCCAGACGGGCAGCGCCATTCAACAAAAACTTCGACATCAGCAAGGAACTCCATCGGAATAACGTGAGAGACGTAAGTCTAGCATCACGCCCCGCCTAACGCGAACATCTCATCGGTTGTTGCAAGCCGGTGCAAAGTCTGATTCTTTCTTCTGGTTTAGGATGACGATTGCAGCTGTAGCTGCATCCTTCCTTCAATCCCCGTGACGCAGCCTAGCCTAGCCTGGCGACGCACTTCGCGATTGGCCATTGGTGTTGTTGCATTCGCCTACCCCCAGGGAGCTTTGATGTCGAACCAAAAATCGACGCGGCGCGACTTTCTTCAATCGACGGCTGCCATCACCGCGGCTGCGGCCGCGCTGGGCCCTAGTCTGTATGTCTCGGCCGCAGAGCCTGCGAGCCAAGAGAAGCTTAACATCGCGATCATCGGCGCCGGCGGCCGCGGCGGAGCCAACCTCGGCGGAGTCTCTGGAGAAAACATCGTCGCCCTCTGCGACACCAATCCCGAGGTACTGGAGCAAGCCAAAACCAAACACGCCGCCGCAAAAACTTTCACCGACTGGCGTGAGCTACTGCAAGAGAAGAATATTGATGCGGTGGTGATTAGCACTGCCGACCATCACCACACGCCAACGGCGCTGGCTGCCATGCACGCCGGTAAGCACGTCTACTGTGAAAAGCCGCTGGCGCACACGGTGCAAGAAGCCCGGCAGATGCAGGACGTTTACTTGGCGAACAAGGACAAGATCGCGACGCAAATGGGGACGCAGATTCATGCGACCGACAACTATCGTCGCGCCGTCGAACTAATTCAGTCAGGCGCCGTCGGCCCCGTCACCGAAGCCCATATTTGGTGCAGCCGCACCATCAATCCGGTCGAAACCGCCGTGTTGCCGCAGCAAGCGACGCCCACTGGATTTAACTGGGACGTCTGGTTGGGACCAGCCGCGATGCGTCCTTACAACACGCAATACTGGCTCGGCGGCAATCTCAATTGGAATCGTCGCTGGGAATTCGGCAACGGCGTGCTCGGCGATATGGGAAGCCATTTGATCGACTTGCCCTACTGGGCGCTTGGCTTGCATCGTCCGACCAGCGTCGTGTCCGAAGGATCAGCCGTAGACGAGATCGCTTGTCCCGCTTGGCAGATGGCGACCTGGGAACATCCCGCGCGCGAAGGCAACCCCAACTGGGCGACCGATACCAAAGTGGTTTGGTATCACGGGCCCGAAGGGATGCAGCGCCGCAGCGATTATCTGCAACCGCTGGTCGGCGATGCGACCAAGATCAATGATTGGTCGATCGGCGTCGCATTTGTGGGCCCGCAAGGAGTGCTGGTCGCCGACTATGGCCGACTGGTCTTGGCGCCCGCCGACAAGTTTGTAGGCTTCCAGCCACCGCCGCAAACCATTCCGCCAAGTCTCGGGCACTATCAAGAGTGGATCCACGCCGCCAAAACCGGCGGTGAGACCCTGTGCAACTTCGCTTATTCCGGCGCTTTGATCGAGCACAACCTTCTGGGTAATGTCGCCCATCGGGTTGGGAAGAAGTTACAATGGGACGCCGACAAGCTGCAGACGACCAATTCGCCGGAAGCGAACTCGCTGCTGAGCAAAGAATATCGTGACGGCTGGAGCATTTAGTCCCGCTGGTCGATAATACCGCGTGATATCACGCTAACTTGTTGCTGCTGCAAACTTTCGGTTTCAACAGACGCGGCCTTCATGCAGATGAGGGCCGCGTTTTTGCTGCGCTGCCGTGCAGAATTTTCGCCGAACGGGAAAAATCTTTGTAAGGTCTGCCCCATTTTTGTAGATAGTAGTGCGAGACCGACGCCCCACGTCACCTCCTAGTCCGCCCAGCCGGTTATGCCGCACAAATATGCCGCACGATGAATCCAGACTGACCGACGAAGACTTTATTCGGCTCTTGACCACCTATCACGGGCGAATATTGCATTATGTCATCTCGCTGGTCCCCAACCGGACCCAAGCTGACGATGTGATGCAAGAGGTTTCGCTTGCGCTCTGGGAGAAGCGGGCTCAATACAATCCTGATCTCAATTTTCTGACCTGGATGCGGGCGTTTGCTCGACTTCAAGTTTTATCCCACTACCGCAAGCAGTCGCAGGCGCCCACGCAATTGTCAGATGCAGCGCTTCAGCGGGTTGTCGCAGCAATTGATTCGCAACAACAGGTGGTCGACGATCAGTTGACCTTGCTACGCAGCTGTCTGAAAAAACTGCCGCACGCCCAGCAAGATTTGATCCGCCGGTTTTATGACGGTCGACTCGACGTGCTGGGACTCGCGAGCGATCTGCAAATTCAACCGAACACGCTCTACGTCAAGATTCATCGCATCCGCCAACTGTTGATCGGCTGTGTGCAAAAACAATCCGCTATGACAGGCATCCTTGCATGAGCGAATCCCGCTCTGAAAATTCGCACTCCTTACTAACTTTAGAAGTAAAGGAATTGGTCGGTCGCTGCATCGGCGAACTCGGGACCGCAGAAGATTGGCGCACGCTAAATCACTTACTGGAAACCGAGGACGACGTCTTGCAATACTACGTGGCGCATAGCGGACTCAACGCGACGCTGGGCGCGCTGGTCGACTGGGACTCGGCTCGCATCACGCCGCCCAGTCGGCTTCGAGGCTCTCTTCGGTTGGCTGTGTTTGCGACCTTGGCTTGCAGCTTGTTGCTGGGATTATCCATCGCATTTTTGTGGAGTACGACTACCCGACCTAGCGGATCGTCGTACGTGGCGCGGCGAATTTTTTCGACCGCCAGCGACTTGCAGATTGCCGGCAGTCCTGAATATGAAACGCAGATTTCTCCCCATCAGCAGATCACTTTTAGCGACGGAACCGTCGGCATTTCGCTCCTCTCCGGCTTAGATCTGGTAGTGGACGGACCGGCCAAATTGGAGATCGTCTCGCGCAGCTATGTACGCTTGATCTCAGGACGCTTGATCGCGAACGCGCAAGAAGATTCCGAACCAACCACGATCGAAACTCCATACTGCCGGATCAAAGATCAAGGAGGCCGATTCGGGCTCGCTTCGTTTGTCGGCCAAGCCGATAGCATTGCGGTCTTTCAAGGTGAGCTGAACCTCTCACGACAAAGCAAGACGCACACGCTGCGCCGCGGAGATGCGGTGCGCATTGACGCCGCCGGAGAGATCTCGCGATTGCCGACCGTCTTGGCGGGGCTATTCCCCAACGAGCGTGACATTAACCATACAACCCGCGCCGATGGCTTAATTGAGTCGGTTACCGACAACGTTGCTGACGAATCGGTCTACGCTTTTTATCATGTAGCCTCCCGCGGCTTCGGCGAAGACGCCGTCGCCTATGTCGATCGTCAGCACGAATGGAACAGCTTGGGCCGAGACGGCATCCCGTCATTTTTGCGAGATGCCGAATATGTCATGACGATGAACCAAGATCGTTTTCACGAAGCAGCGCTGCGCATTGATCTAAAACTACGCAAACCGGCGATGGTTTATGTACTGTACACCGAATGCATGTACGTCCCGGAGTGGCTCTCGCGCGACTTTGTCGATACCGGTTACAAGATCGGCATGGATGAAGGACCTTATCTGCAAGCAGGGAAACTGGTCTATGAAACCCGCGATCTGGCGGTCGGTCCCGATCAAAGCATTGATAGCAACTTTCGCGTCTGGGCGCGGAAAGTCACCGAGCCCGGGGTGATTATGCTGGGCGGCGTTGACAACCGGATTCATGATCTTCCTAGACCGGAGTTTGGCGACCATAACGGTTCCAATATGTATGGAATTGTCGTAGCGCCTTTGAATAACTAACTTCCTACCGCGTCGACATACGCGTCTCTCGCCGAATTGGAGTCTTTATGCCGTTGAATTTTGCCACCCTTTGGCGATCCGCCGCTAGCTGTTTGCTGTTGGCCGCGTGCTGCTCGGCCGAAGAACTTGACTTCTCTGACCAACTACCGCGAATTGCTCCGCGAGAACCGGCTGAAGCATTGCAGACGATGCAAGTCGCCCCCGGTTTTCGCGTCGAACAAGCAGCCTGCGAGCCAAATGTTGTCGACCCCGTCGCGATGGCGTTTGATGAAGATGGCCGGATGTTTGTGATCGAGATGCGCGGCTATTCTGAAGATGACGGCCTAGTCTTGGGTCGCGTCCGATTGCTCGAAGATCTTGATGACGACGGCGTCTACGAGAAGAGCACTATCTTCGCCGACAACTTCTCGTGGCCAACGGCGATCACGTGCGTCCGCGGCGGCGTTTTGGTTGGCGCCGCGCCTGACATTTTCTTTTTGAAAGATGACAACGGCGATGGAGTCGCCGATCAGCGCCGCGTCGTCTTTACCGGGTTTGGCAAGACCAACGTCCAAGGTCTGTTGAATACCTTCCAATGGGGTCTTGATAATCGCGTGCATGGTGCGACCAGCAGTAGCGGCGGCGTAGTGAAGCCGGTGGTTGATGGTCAGCCGCAAGGAGACGGGGTTAATCTACGCGGTCGCGACTTTGCCATCGATACCGCGGCGATGACCCTGGCTCCGACCAGCGGCGGAGCCCAGCACGGAATGAGCTTCAACAGTTGGGGAGACAAATTCGTTTGCTCCAACAGCGATCACTTGCAACAAGTGATGTACGAGGATCCTTACTTTAGTCGTAATCCCTATGTCGCGCCGCCGAGTTCACGGCGCAGTATCGCCGCCGATGGCCCTCAGGCTGACGTTTACCGTTCGAGCCCGGTCGAGGATTGGCGCGTGATTCGGACCAAGCTGCGTGCCGAGAAAATTGTCCCCGGCGTGGTTGAAGGGGGAGGGCGGCCGGCTGGTTATTTCACCGGCGCGACCGGGGTAACAATCTTTCGCGGCGATTCCTGGCCTGCCGCACATCAAGGGGATGCGATTGTTGGTGACGTCGGCAGTAATCTGGTTCATCGCAAAAAACTAATCCCGCAAGGAATTGCCTACAGCGGCGTGCGATGGGATGAAAAGAGCGAATTCCTCTCGTCGAGCGATATCTGGTTTCGACCCGTTCAATTTGCGAACGCTCCGGACGGTTCGCTCTACATCGCCGATATGTACCGCGAAGTGATCGAGCATCCCGCGTCGTTACCGCCGATGATTAAAAAACATCTTGATCTGACCAGCGGTCGCGATCGAGGTCGCATCTATCGCGTGGTGGGCGAAAATTTCCAACGACCGACGGCGCTGAAGATGTCGCAAATGTCCGTAGAAGAATTGGTGAAACTACTCGACGATTCGATCAGTTGGAGACGTGAAACCGCGGCTCGATTGTTGTACGAACAGGCGAACCAATCTGCGGCGCCGCATTTGAAATCGATGGTGACTGCTGGCCAATCGCCGCAAGGCCGCGTGCTGGCGCTCTACGCGCTTGCCGGATCGAAACTGCTCGACGCGACGACTTTATCAGCGGCGCTCGGTGATGCAGCGCCACGCGTTCGGCAACACGCGATTCGCTTAAGCGAACCGCTGCTGGGCAAATCACCGGCGCTGCGGCAAAAGATCGTTGCTTTGGTCACCGATAGTGACCCACATGTTCGATATCAGTTGGCGTTCACGCTGGGTGAATTGCCTGCCTCCGAGAAACAGGCGCCCTTGGCGCAATTGGTCCACTCGGACGGCGCCGAGCCATACTTCGCCGCCGCCATTCAAAGCAGCGTCACCGAAGGAGCAGGGGCGCTGTTAGCGGAACTCGCTAAAGACCCACATGAGCTGTCGAAGGGTGAAACCGAATTGATCCTAGCGCTAGCCAAGCAGATTAGCAAACAGCAGCGAAAAGAAGACATTGCGGCAATCCTGGCAATGCTGCCATCATTAAACAAAGCCAATGCGCCGTTTGCGCAGCAATTGATTCAACAAATGGTCAATAGCGGCGACACTTCGTTAGCAACGCAATTGGCCGCTTCCGTAGAAGCAGGCGGCGAGTCGATGCTGCAACGAATTTATGACCAAGCGGTCGCCGTGGTTGCTGACGATCAAGCGCCGCTCGCCAAGCGTGCGGCAGCGATCCCGACACTTCGCTTTCGCCCCTTTGACGCCGAACTGTTTGCCAACTTGCTAGAGCCCTCACAACCGCTCGCTTTGCAACAAGCGGCGCTGCAAACGCTCGCCTACTTCAAATCGGCCGAAGTGGCCGACTTGGTAATCGAGCGCTGGCCGGCGATGAGCCCTGTGCTGCGACAGTCGGCGTTTCAAGTGCTCGCAGCGAATCCGCATGGCATCGCCAGCTTGCTGGATGCAGTGCAGGCCGGCAAGATTCGGACCGCCGATCTCGACATGACCTTGGTGCGCACTATGAAATCGCTGGTTAACGATGAGTTAGCGATGCGGATCGACGCGTTGATGAAGTCGCAAATCAAATCCGATCGCGATGCGATTATTGCGGCGTATCGTCCCGCGTTGCAAATGCCGGGCGACGCGACGCGCGGAGAGGCGATCTTCGTGAAAAATTGCGCCAGCTGCCATCAGCTCAACGGCAAAGGCCATGCGATCGGACCCAACCTGGCCGCGATGAAAAACCGCGGCGCCGAAGCGATCTTGATCAACCTACTGAATCCCAATTTAGAAGTGAATCCGCAATACATGAGTTACGTCTGCCTGACGAACGACGGCCGGGCGCTGACCGGAATCATCTCGAACGAAACCGCTACCAGCCTGACCCTGCTGCAAGCAGAAAACAAATCCGAAACGATCTTGCGAATCGATATCGATCAACTCCGCAGCACCGGCGTATCGCTGATGCCGCAAGACTTAGAGAAGCAAATCGACCAGCCCGCGATGGCCGACTTACTGCGATATTTGCTGGATGAAAAGTAACAAGATTCTCACCTCTGCTGGCTGCGACTAGTCCCCCTTCGATTCCTTCCTTCCCATGGATCGCCATTACTATGCGAAATGCACTGTTCCCGATTCCACGAATCACGTTCGCTCTGCTCTTGATCCTCTCGATGTTGGCGACCTTGACATCGGCCCAGGAAGTTCGCATCGCGACCTTCGCGTCTGACGCTTCGCCGCCTGTGGGAAGTCCGTTGGCGTATGTGAAGACGTTAGGTGTGACCGAGCCGCTGAGTTGCCGGGGGCTGATCTTGGCGGGCAACGAGACGCTGGTCTTTTGCACCATCGACTGGCTGGGGGTCGCCAACGAGTCGCAAGATGATTTTAAGCAAGCGATCGCTACGGCGGTGGGAACCAAGCCTGAACTCGTGCTGTTTCATGCGCTGCATCAACATGACGCTCCCCGCGCCGATCATACGACAACCGACATCCTCCAAGAGTTGGGCGTGCCGAATCAGCACTTTGACGAGCCTTGGATTCAGTCAGTCGTCCGCGGCGCCGCCGCAGCCGCCAAAGCGGCGACTTCCCAACTGCAAGTAGTCACCCATTACGGCATTGGTGAAGGAGAGGTCGAAGAGGTTGCCTCGAATCGGCGAATTGTGGGCGAAAGCGGCAAGGTCGAGTTTACCCGCAGCTCGGCGACGCCTAGCCCCAAGGTGCGCGCCATGCCGGTCGGACTGATCGATCCAATGTGCAAATCGATCACCTTTTGGAACCACGAGCAGCCGATCGCGGCGCTCACCTTTTACGCGACTCATCCGCAAAGTTACTATCGCACCGGTTGGGCCAATCCAGACTTTCCGGGCATGGCTCGCAACGCACGGCAACAAGAAACTGGCGCGTTTCACTTGCACTTTAATGGCGCAGGAGGGAACGTCACCGCCGGCAAATGGAACGACGGAGCGCATGAGAACCGCCAAGTTTTGGCGGACAAAGTTACCCTCGGCATGCAAAAGGCCTGGGAGACAACAAAGAAGTTTCCGATCACCGCCGCTGACATCTCCTTCCAATCTATCGACGTGCTATTGCCGTGTGCGCCGCATCTGAACGAAGCAGATCTCTTGACGCTGATCAACAATGAAAAAGCGTCGGTCTTTGATCGCATGAAAAGCGCATCGCGATTGGCGTGGGTCCGACGCTGTGAACGAAAGCAGCCGATCGCCGTCTCGTGCTTATCGATTGGCGAAGCGCGCATCTTGTTCATGCCGGGCGAATTGTTTGTCGAATACCAACTGGCGGCTCAGAAGATGCGGCCGGACTTGTTTGTCGCTATGGCCGCCTATGGCGAATACGGTACAGGCTATATCGGTACTGAAGTCGCATACAGCCAAGGAGGCTATGAAACGAGCCCCACGGCCTCGTATGTCGCGCCGCGCGTCGAGCAAGTTTTGCTCAACACGATCTCGCAATTACTTCAATCAAACGATCCGACCAAGTAACGTAATCACGATAAACCCCCAATTTTTCGACTTTTGCGGCCAAATCGCATAAGATGGTAATTAGTAACACAACGCAAACGAGTGCCGCTGGGAGAGAAAACTTGGGATTTACCGTCTATTACCGTACGATTGAACCTGTTTCGGATGCGACTTCTGTCAAGATCACGGACGCGGCGACCGCAATTTGCCGCGAGCGTGATTGGCTAAGCTGCGAACCGGTGATTTTTTTTGATACCGCCGACGGTCACCTCCAAGGCGGCAGCAAACCCAACTTTTCTCCGCATCCCAAAGAAGTCGCTTCCTTCAACAAGCAAGATCTTCCTGATGGGACCATGCACGACGCCCTGGAAGTATTGTGCGAACTATCACGCGAACACGGCGTGAACTGGCAATTTTCGCACGATCACGATCCAGGTCCCATCGGCTTTATCATCGACGGCAAATGTGACGAAAATCTATTCGCCCAAATCGAAGCACTCGACGAACTGGTGACGTTGATCTCCGGCGTAGAAGGCTCCAACGCCGAATCGCCAAACATCTATGTCGAAGACGATCTGGTCGATGATATCGTAGAAGATCTGGGAAATTTTGAACCAGAAACGGAAGAGCAAATGGAAGCAGAAGCCGAGGGAGAAGAGCCCCCAATTCTAAAATTCCCTGGTTAACTTCCATCAATAATCATCGCTAATCATTTCTTCCAAAGGCGGCTCAATGCCTGCTTGCTGAGCCGCCTTGGCGTCGATCTTCCAGATGGCGTTACCAAGGGTTTGCTGTGATTCCCTATCAGACTGGGAGTAGAATTCCCATAGATTCGGCAAACAAGGTTTCGCCGCCGGGCCAATTTGTCCGAGAGCATACACGATCACCCAGCGTCGCGTGTCGCCTTCTAGGTCGATGTTGGACGAATCGTCCAACATTTTCTGCAAAGCGGGAACCGCAGGCGACGCGGCCGGTCCGATATCTCCTAATGTACTGATCACCGAGATTTGCAGCTTCTCATCGGCCAAGAGCGGCAACAGGAGAGGGATCGAGTCGCTGGCCGCTTCTGGGTACTGGCCCAAGGCTCGAATCGCGGCGATACGAATCAATAAGTTCTTGTCTTCCATTTTCTGCTTCAGAATCGGCAGTACCTTTTCGGCCGATTTGTCCTGTTTGGCCGCCGCTTTGATCGCAGCCGCCGTGATTTCCGGTAGCTCGGTATCGACCATCGCCAGCAACGGATCCAGGTAAGCTGCGTCTTGCTGCTCGAGATGCTTGATCGCGTTGGCCGCCGCCAATTGGAACTTGAGATCAGGCGAGTTCAGCGCATTGATCAATAGGGGCGCGATCGGTGTGAGTGCGGCGATCCTCTCAATCTCGTAGATTGTATCGTACTTTTCGTAGGGATCGGCCAGTCGTCGCTTGTATTCGGCGACCAGTGCATCAGTAGGAGCGCCAATCGCGATGATTGCAGCGGTGAGCGAATCCAGGGACGTTTCGCTGCGCAGCTTTGCGTCGAGCGCCGGTCCTGCTTGTTTGGCGGCTGGGCCAATTAACGCTAGAGTTTCGATCACAAAGTCACCCAAGTCTTCATCGGGAATGTATTTGATCAATCGCGGAACTGCAGGCGCCGCTTTAGGGCCAATCGAGCCCAGCACGTGAATCACATTGACTGGTTCTTCTGACTTTTCCAAGAGAACCATCAAACGAGGAACCGCCGGCGCCGCCGTAGCGCGCAAATCTTGCAGTCCCTGCGTAATCGTCCAATCCGACTCGTCCAACTCAAATTGCTTCATCAGCGGCTCGAGCGCCTCTATCGCATTTGAATCAAGCCACGCGAGGATCAACGCGGCTGGCACATTGATCCGGGGATCTTCTGAGGTTGCAGCAGTAAGCACCCCAGCTGGGACCATGTTCGCGTGTTTTGGCTCTTGCCGATAGCGAATCGCGTGGTAGTACGCCCAGAGGGCCAACGATTGTTTCTTCGGATCGTCGGTTTCGGCGAGCCGAGCAACTAATTTTTTCAACGGCAAGCCGCGCAGTTTGTAATGGACTTGTCTTAAGGCTTCATGATTCTCCTGCGACACAATCAATTCGATCAGAAAGTCCGCGGCGGCGGGAGAATCTTGCCCCAAGTCCGCGAGTAGCGAAGCGCAGTAGGAGTTCTCCAGGGGTTTCATGGCAACGGGCGACAGTCGCTCGATGAGTAGCGGAATGAGCTCATTCGCTTCGCTTTCGCGAGAGTTCAAGGCTTGGTCGACGCGATGTTCCAATTCAAAATCTTCACTCTCGAATCCTTTCAGCAGAGCTGGTCCCAGCTTCAGGTTGGGAGTATCGGTCGCCGCCAACACCAATGCCGCCGCTGTGGCCCGTGTTGGATCCTCGCCGTTCAGCTGACCGATCAAATTGGTCGTGATCGCTTCGTCCAGTTGCAGTTTTCGAGTCGAAAACAGGTAGCGGTCACAGAGGCCATACAGCAGCGAGATGCGGGCCTCCTCCGTGAGTTTATTATCTTTGGTCTCCACGACCTCGATCACCTTGGCGGCGCCACGGTGACCGCCGTTAAGCAACGCTTGCAAGGCAAATTGGACAACATCTTTATTTTCATGGCTCAGAAATTCCGCTAGAGACTCCAACGTGTCGTCGTCATACGAGCGAGACGCCTCTCTCGCCCCCAAGATTTTCACGGCGGCGACCTTGGTCTTTTCTTGCTTCAGCAGCGAGATCATCGCAGTGACAGCGGTTGGCGACAAAAAGTTGTATTCCATCGCTTCAACCACATACTCAACGCTCCTTTCGTCCTCAGAAGCAACCAAGTCAAACAGTGCTTGCTCGGCCTGGGGTCCCAACGGATTCTCATCGTCGCTCATCGCGTTCAGTTTTCTTATCACCTCCTTTTGTAGCGGGCCTCTTTTTCGGCTCGCTGAGATAAGTGCTTCCAAGACTTGCGGCGAGTCGGGTTCCGAATAGGCAAGCGCCAGCGCTGCCCAGGTTCGCAGCTCTTGATCATCGCCGGCTAATGCGGCAAACAACGGCTCAAAGGCCGAGTTGCGTCGGTCAAAGGGGGAGTGTGGCAGGATCGAGATCGCGTACAGACGCGCTTCTTGCGGCTTCTGCGGATCGAGAATCAACGAAATCAGCTCTGGTATCGCCTGTAAACGGCATTCATTCAGCGCATTACGCACTCTCCATTTGTCAGTTAGTCCATCAAGACTGGCGACCAGCGCGGCGATCGCTTCCGGGGTTTTTTCTCCCAAACTCACCATGCCGATGGCGCCGGTCACTTTCATCTGCGGATCTTCGTCCGCGAGCAGATTTTGGTAGATCAGCAGTGCTTCCTCGAAGGAATACGACGTTTTTGAGAGCAGATCCAACGCAGTTTCGCGCACCCGCTCTGAATCACTCTGCACAAGTTCCAACAGCGAAGAAGACGCATTTTCACCCAGACCGTTCATATATTTCGCGACCGCTAAGCGATCATCAGTATCCAACTGGGTAAAAGCAGCCACGGCGACGTCCGGATCATCGGGGGCAATTTCCAGCAGCGCCAGCACTGCCAGGGCGCGGACGTTGTGATGGGGATCGTTCAGCGCCAGTTCTTTCAGTTTGGGCAGCGCCGCGATGCTCGCCTGTTTCATCGCGCCCAGCGAAATGATCGCTTCCTGTCGATCCCAGACGCTCGAACTATCCAGGATTTTTGCGACCGCGTCGGCGCTGGCGCCCGCTTCGGGTCCAATCGCCGCCAATGCTTTCAAGACGCGAGACCGTTGATTAATATCGCTGAGCAACTTAGGGGCGACCGCGGCAAGTTGCGGGCCGCCTGACTTGATTGCGATCAGTGCCTGCAGAGCGCGCCAAGGATCTTTCCATTGGCCAGCCGCTGTGGCCAAGGCGGGGCCTGCTTCTTTGGCGGTGGGGCCAAAGCTTTCTAGCGTCTCCGCGGCGTTATTCCGGTCGCTTTCATCTTGCGCCGTTAAATAGCCCGCGACCAGCGACGTGGTCGACGCCGCTTTCGGGCCAAGCTTGGTCAGCATGTCGAATGCCAGACTGCGATCGAAGGGGTCCTTCCCATTCGTCAACCTCTCGACAATCAGCGGCAGTAACTTGGCAGCATCCAAATCGTTCGCAGCAACGACGCAGGAAAGCGCATCCAAGATTTCGCTGTAGTGAATGTCATTCGGCTTCGTTATCGCCAACAAGCTCTCTAGCAGCGGTAGACTCAAATCGGGATGAGCACCGATCGATCCCAACGCACTAATTTGCGCGCTGAGAAGTAGATGATAGTCGTCCGCCTCGGGATCCAACTGCAACTTCACGATGATCGGAACCGCTTCGGCGGCCGCAGCGCCATAATCGGGTAGCCCATTCAAGATAGGTTGCGTCAACTCTTTGTCTTGAGTCTGCAAGATTTGTGTTAAGATCGGCAGCGCCGGTTGATACTCATGCCAACAAAGCTGCGCGATGGCTGCTTTCTTGATTCCGATTAGGCTATCCGCATTGAGCGCCGCTAGAAGTAATTCGTCGGTTGCAGAGTTGGGACCATTCTTACATTCGTTGAACACGATGCCGACGGCGCCTCGCAGTTCGGCAGGCTGATCGGCGCCGGCGAACTGCTGCGCGAACTTCATAATGTCGGCGTTGACGTCTTGAATTTCGCGGCCAAGGGACCTGCGAACTTGCGCCAGACCGATCAGGGCCACCGCACGCTCGTTCACCGGCTTCGACTCGTCAGCTACAAATTTTTGCAGAAGCGGGTACAAATCCTTGCCGCTGTCGCTGAAGGTGTCGTAGATATCCCCTTGGTTATGGAGCGCCAGCTGGATCATCGCCTGTAAGCGAATTTTGGGCGAGCCTCGGCATTCGATTATCGCTTGCTGGATGTCACTCCGTTCAAACTCGCCCGCGGTATCTAGGGCCGCAATCAAAATCGGAACCACGCGATCAGATGGCGGGTCGAGCTTGCCCATCGATTGGTAGGCGGAAGCCCTCACGATCTCGCCTGGATCACTGCCCAACTTGACGAGCGCGTCCACAATCTCGGGAGTCGTCGGGCGGATCTTTCCCAGCGTTTCGGCCACTTTGGAGCGTTCAAACAAATCAGAATCTTTGCCGGCGCCCTTTATAACGGCGGTGACCGTCGCGGCATTCGGCTTCTTCAACAGGGCAATTCCTGCATAGGCAATTTCGCGGACTCCATAATCTGAGTTAGAGAGCAAAACGAGTAACTCCTGTTCCGCCCCCAATTTCCCCAAGGCTTTCCCGGCGTCCACGTTTTTTGCTGCTGCTATCTTCATGATCTGCGGAATCACTGGCTTAGCCGGATCGCCGATGGCCGCTAGAGTGATGATAATTTCATTGCGATTCACGACAGCAGGATCCGACAGCTCGTGGGCAAGGTAGGGTACCGCTGGCGCGGCCTCGGATCCTAGTACTCGCATCGTCAACAATGCTTGAAAGCCAGCGACTTTGTCGTGAAGCAGCGTCACCAATTCGCCCAGCGCCTGCTCTGATTTCCAATGCTGCTGCTCCAGGCCAAACCGAATGTTCGACGCGGCGGCTGCGCGAACGCGCACGTCCGGATCACGCAGCGCGCTGCGCATCACCTGCAACGAGTCCTCCTTACGCGTGCTATCTTTGTCCGGCAAGTACTCACACGCTTTCTGCCGCACCGCTGCTTGCGGATAAGTGAGCGCCAGGTCAGCGACGGCGTCAAAGTCCTTCGCTTGATACGAATTCAGCAGCCGCTGGACTGCTTCCGGCACCGGCGTATCCTCGGCGTTCTCCGCACCAGAAAACGCCGCTCGCAGTTGCGGTGCAGCAGCAATCACTAGCGGCGGTAAATTGGACTTTGTCAATTCGCCATGCGGCGCATTTTCGACCAATGTTGTGGTCGCGGGAGACGGCTTGTCCAACAATTCGTTGTCGGTCGACTCGGCGACGTTTACCAGGTTTTTCTCTGTTTCCGCGGTTGGCTTGGCGCTGTTGGTCGATCCATAACAACCCACCAACAGAATGGTTAGCAACAAGCCAGTAAATCGGCGATCCATCAATGGACTCCGAGGGTAGAGATGGAAGAGCGGCTTCTAATTATGCGGAAGCTGTCATTGTGGACCAAATGGGAGATGCACACAACGCAGAAGAATCAGAGGCCAAGCGCAAAGCCCCCTGATTTTGAAATACCCCGGTGAAACGCCGCGTCACGCAGTCGGCAGGCCGAGCGGTTAGTCTCCAGCTGAGCGTAAGCGACATGCTAGATTTACGAAGCATCGGGAGCGATTTCCAGCAGCGCCTTCGTTGCAGCCTCGCGTACGTCCGAATCGGGATCATCCACCGCCATCGCTTTCAGCTTCGGCACCGCTGACCTACTCGCTTGTTGCATCGCGGCCATTGTATGTACCGCTCTGAGTCGCTCCCACGCATCAGGGCTGTCTAATATTTTGACGACCGCAGGCACGGCGTCACCCGCAGCAGGTCCCAGCGCCTCTAATGTTTTTAAAATGTGTGCGCGGCGATCAAGATTCTCTAGCATCTTGGGGGCGACGGCGGCGAACTCAGGCCCGCCTGCTTGGATCGCGATCAGCGCATCGAGCGCTTCCGTCGGGTTCTCCCAACTCGCGGCAGCTTCGGCAAGCGCGGGGCCTGCTGCTTTTGCGGCCGGGCCAATATTCTTGAGCACATTGGCCGCATTATCTCGTTCTCTGTCATCCTCTGATTTCAGGTAGGTAATCATCAGCGGCGTCGCGGCCTCCGCTTTCGGACCGAGCGCGCTGAGCATTTTAAACGACTCTTTGCGCACATGTTCTTTTGGGGAGGTCTTCAATTGTTCAACTATTTGCGGAAGCAACTGAGTCGCATCTAAATCGTTGGCAGCGATCACTTGGCAACGCGCCAGCTGGATCGTGCTCTCAAGATAAATATTATCGATTACCGCAGCTTGCATTTTTTCCAATTGTGGAAGACTCACATCTGGCTGAAGACCAATTTGCCCTAATGCTTTCGCCTGACTTTGGAGAAAGCTGCTTTCTTCCCCCATCGATTTATCGTTAGTCATATCAACGATGACAGGGACGGCGTCCTTCGCGGCCTTACCAAAACTGCCGATCCCGTCCAGTACGCTCATCGCCAATTTTGGATCTGGGGATTTCAACGCATCAATCAATGCGGGCAGAGCTGGCGCATACTTTCGAAAGCAAAGCACTGCGGCCGATTTCCGCCGTATCCTGGAGAGACCGTCGCTGGTGACGCCGGCCAGGATCAAATCACTGGTTGCGTCGTACGACTCACCACACTCGCTCATCACCAAACCGGCGGCGCCTCGCAATTCATCTGGCTGGTCGGGCCCAGCGTACTTTTGGGCCAGGGCACAGATCTCTCTGTTCACTTCGTCGTAATCACGCGGCAGCGAGTTTCTTACTTGCTCAAGCCCCATCAACGCGAGCACGCGCTGGTGCAGCGGATTCTGTTCATCCTGCACAATTTGTTGCAAGAGTGGATAAAACTCACCGGCCCCTTCATACAAAGCGGAGGAAAGATCCTCATCGTTGCGGGCCGCCATTTCTAGCAGCGCCTGAAGTCGGAGTTCCGGCGACCCCTTGCAGACGGTCAACGCCTGAACAATCACATATTTGTAACGGTCGGTCTCTTTGTCGAGCGCCGCGATCAAGATCGGAATCACCTTGTCCGACGGTGGGTCCAAAGTTCCCATCGATTCATACGCGGACGCGCGAACAGCCTCTTCTTCGTTGTTCGACAGCAGGATCAGTGTCTCGACAATTTCTGGCGTCGTGGGGCGAATTTTGCCGAGGGTCTTGGCCGCCGCCGATCTTTCGTAGTGCAACCCATCCGTGTTTTTCGCACCTTTCAGGACCGCTTGGACCGTCGCGGGTTGCTGCGGCTGCTTGAGTCGTTCGATTCCTTCGTAGCCTAGCATACGGACCTCAGAGTCAGCATTTGACATCAGTGTCATCAGCGCTTCTTCTGCGCCGATATCTCCTAACGCGCGTCCGGCGTAAATGCTTTGTTCCGCTTCGGCGATCTTTAAAATCTGTGGTACTGCCGGCATCGACACCGGACCAAGGTAACCTAAGGTGCTCAAAATATTATCTCGTCGCTCCGACTTTGGTCCTGCCAATTCTGCCGCTAAATAGGGAACCGCAGGCGCCGCGTCGGAACCCAATTGGGTCATCGTCGACAAGACGTTACCGTACGTCTGTGGCTCTTTGAGCGCCGTAACTAGCTCACCCAGCGCTTCCTGTGCTTTCCAACCGGCGGATTCCTGGCTGAAACGAATCGTATAAGCCGCCGCAGCACGAACTTCTGGACTAGGATCTTTTAGCGCAGCTCGCATCGTTAACAATCCATCGTCAGGGCGAATCTTATTGATCTCGTAGATCTTTTGACACGCTAGGCTGCGAACCTCGGCTTGGGGAAAGGTGAGGACAAGCTGGATCAGCGCGTCAAGATCCTCAAACTGATACGTGTTCAGGATCCTCTGTACATCTTCGGGGATGGGCGTGCCGGGCGGATTCTCTTTGCTAGAGAAGGGGAGAGGAGGCTGCGGCACATCCGGAATCACCAGCGGCGGCAGAGCGGACTTCGCCAAATCGACAGGTGGTGCATCTTCAACTGGCATCTCCGCCGGCTTGTTTGGCTCGCTGGGCGTTTCCACTTTGGGCATCTCTGCATCTTCGCCGCCCAACGAAAACTTACTGGGATCAAAACCATCCAGCGCATCGCTTGGCTTCTCTCTCATCGGTTCTGATTGGGTCGTCTCAGCAACAACGACCGGCGGTTTATCGACTTCGACGGTCGACTTGGCGGTATCGCTCGACCCGAAACAGCCCGGCAGAAGAGCAGCCACCAGCAAAAAGGCAATTCGGCGATCCATCGAGGGCTCCAAAGAAGAAGTCGAAGAGCAGCGTTATTCAGATTCCCCCCCCATTGTGGCCGATATATAGGAGGCATGCAACGCTGTGGCAAATAGGTAGGAAGCATCTCAATGATTCGATCTGCTCGATGGTATTGGTAAGAAACAAAACTGCCCAACACAATCTTGTGAGGGCAGTTTCCGTGCGAGTTGGCTCCTTAGGACTAACGAATCCGAAAGGCAGTTTGCTCAGCATCTCCCAGGTCGAGATCGTCCAAGTTGATCGAATCCATCGGCGAGGCCGGATTGGCCGGAGCGGCTACTTCTCCATTGGTGACCGGCGCCGGGGTGATCACCGGAGGAACCGTCGCGTCGATTACAGGCTCGACCACGGTCGTCTCTTCGACAACCAGCGGAGCGATTTCGCCGCGACTGAGGATCAGAACGTTGTTCACTTCGTTGCATTCGATCAGTTCGTCAAAGCTATCGATCGCTACGATCAACGTATCAAACGGGGCTGCGGCGCCGGCCAGATGGTTGATCGACAAACAAGCCAAGGGCAACTGAATTTGCAGTTCGAGTACGGCGCCTGCTTCGATGCGTGGTACCGTGATGACCGCGTTGGGCGAGAACGGATGAATCTGTCCCAAGGCGCCGACCACCGATACGCGAAAGTTGCCAACCGAAATTTCACTACAGTTTTGTAATTGAATCTGATAGATCGGACCGGCCGTCTCACAAGCGTCGGTAATCAAGCTGACACTCAGCAGTTGTAAATCGCCTGGCTTGGACATTGCGCCAAAGTGAGGATTGAACATCGCTCCGCCGAAACCAACTTGGCCCGACTCACGCAGCATGCGAGTCTGCATCAGCAGGTGAATAACATGCCCACAATTGTGCGTCCGCATCCCCAGCACTTGATCGGTCCGAATGTTGGCCGCGTTGATCGGCGCTACGATCGACTGAGCAAAGCTATTGGTGATCGCAATTCCTGCGACAAAGCTCAACGTTAGCAACACGTACTTAAAACGAGACATGATTTTTACTCCGGTATGATTTGGATTAGCGCTGCTGTTACAAATTTGGATGAAAAAAGAGCCCGACGGCCAAAAGCGGCTCGTCGGGCTGGAGGTGTCGGTCTACTTCGCTTCTCGGCTGGTGCTTAGTAGCAACCCCAGTAGCTGGTGTAGCAGGGAGCGTAACAAACCGGAGCGTAGTAAACCGGGCGATAGCAGCTGTAGTAAGGACGGTAGCAGTTGTAACCGTATCCATACCCGTAGCTGTACCCGCCGCCGTAGCAACCATAGTTGCTGTATCCGCGGTAGCCGCCGCGATAACCAAAGCTGCGGAAGCAGGCTTCTACCGCTTCGTCTTCGCTTGCTGTACCGGCGTTATCGGCCAGCTTGTCAACGTCGATATCGAAGCTTTCATCGACGATCGAGACCTCTGCATCTTGAATGTTGGTCAGATTCAGACCGAGGGAGTCATCGGCTCGCAGAGCGACAGTGAACAAAAAGACCGGCACGATCGCGAACAAAAATTTCTTCAACATGGCTTGGGTTCCTGGTACGGCCTGGTTGGGTTTAAGGTCAACTGGTTGCCGTGTGTTTCAGTTGACTTGGTTAACTTGTTACTCTGCACAGCGGGAACCCGAAGTATTTGTTACATCGATTTGCCAGAAATTTTTTTGGCCGCAAGAAATGGGCGTGATTGCGCTAAATGTGGCTCTACCCCGCTGTAGAAGCCAAGAACAAGCGTGAAGCTAAGAGCGGCTAGAATCGCGCGTATCGGTGAAGAGTTCCGCCGTTTTTAGCAGCGCTTCGATATCGGCATGAACCGAGCGAGACAAACTAAGCGCAAATCCGAAGCCGATGGCGCCAGCAGCGCTAAGTACTTTGAGCGCTAAGCTACTATGCGGGTCATTCATGTGACCGGCCGAGAGGAGCAGCATCACGCCGGCGGCAGGCACACCCCCGGCCAAATACAGAAACCAATCTACATGCTTGGCCATCCAGCGCAGCTCACGAACGTCTGACTTGCTCAGCGGCTCTGCTTCTAACAACGGCGGCACAAACGCGCGAATCGCCAGCGTCGAGAGAAAGAAAAACGGATAAGCGGCGGCGATCATACCGCAGATCAACAGCGAACCGAGAAAATGCGCATACCACTGACGCTCGAGTCCTCCTAGCAGAATATGCAGCGCGACCGGATAGGCGATGCCTGCGATCATCCACTCTAAGATCCCCAGATAGCTGATAAAGCGTCCCACGCGAAAGGCGCGGCGGCGCGCTTCTTGCAGATCGGTCGGCGGTTCTTGATTGAGTACATGCCGCAACCCTTTGACATAGGGCCAGATGTAAATCCCTCCTAAAACGATCGCCAAGGGAAACGCGATCGAATTGATGACAAACTGCACGTTCCAGAACGCGGCGTAAGAATGGGTCCCTTCTAATCGGCGGATGATCGCCTGATCGTTGTAAACAAAGTTGAAGAAGCCAGCGACGGCGTTTGGCCCGATGCCTCCTAGCGTAGTCGCTAACAACGGATGTCGCGTCGCCCAGGCCAGCAAGCCGCGTTTCGAGCGATCTTGAAGTCGCGCAACGCGCGGCTCTAGGCAAAGTCCTAAATCTCGCGCCAGATGGTCAGCCGTTTGATACCGATCGCGCGCTTCCGGTTTCAAACAGCGCTGCAAGATCACTAACAACCGCCGCCCCACGTCATCGGTCGGCGCCGTTTTTGGCTCAGGGACCTGATCACGACGGATGTCAGCCATGCCTAGCAGCGACGTATACCAACTGCCGACGATCGCCTCGTCGCCAAAAGGACGCTCGCCCCACAACAATTCCCACAGCAAGACACCCAACGAAAAGACGTCGCTTCGTCCATCCAAGTCACTCGCTTGACAAGGATGCTCGGGATGACACGCTTCTAACTGCTCTGGCGACATATAAGCGAGACTACCGCCGAAATAGGCGGCCGGACTGGTCCCTTCTAGTTGCGAGCTAAAGCTGATGTTGAAGTCAGCCAGCTTCGCCGTGCCGTTCGCTTCTAACAGTACATTGGCCGGTTTGACGTCTCGATGCAAAATCCCTTGCTGATGGGCGTAATGCAAGGCGCTGGCTAACTCCATGCCGATTCGACAGGTAATCTCGGACCACGAGCGATCGGCCAATTCTGATTTCAGGGGAACATTTTGCGCGGTGACGACGCCGGTCTTGTCCAGCGTTTCGGCAATGGTTTCCGCCAGCAAGCTGGCGTCGCGGCGTTGTTTGCGATTTCCATCACGGATGACCGAATGCAACGTGCCGCCGGCGACAAACTGCATATACAACAGCCGCAGATTATCTCCAGGCAACCGGCATTGATCGTAGACGCGGACGATGTTGGGATGATCAAGCTGGGCAAGAGTTTGCGCCTCAGTCCCGCGATCCATCGATATTTTGAGCGCCACCAGACGCTGCATCGTTTCTTGGCGAGCCAAAAAGACGCTGCCGAAAGCGCCAGCCCCCAGACTCGACATCAGATAAAAGTCCCCCACCCGATCACCGGTGACGAACTTGGCGTGGGCGCGGCCATCCGACAGCGACGTGGTCATCGTCTCGCTATCAAGCTTAAACAGCCGAACAATCGCATCGGCCTGAGCGGGAAAGCGATTCCCATATTCTTTCAAATCAACGACTTCGCCCGACGTTTTGCGAACATGATATTCTTCAAAGATCAGATCGGTCGGCATCCCATCAGGGCGACTCAGTTCTGGAAATCGCTCATGGTAATCTTCAAGACGAAGAAAATCACAATTCCGTTGACGTCGATATTCCATGTCGATCTTGACCAGCTCGATCAAGACCATTCGGCGGAAGACGCCGATATCGGGAGGCAAAAATTCGCTCAACCGGGGCGGCAACGAGTCCGCTTCCCATTGCTCAAGAAACCGCTCCATAAACCCGGCCAGCGCATCCCAACTAGCGCCAGCGTCATCAAGCTTTAATGGAATCGTCGGCTGGTCGTCGATATTGATTGGCGTTTTACCTGGCAGTCCCATACGTCATCCTTGCGCTGGAGGCGCATTACCAAAGGCGAAACGATTTTCGCTGAGCGCGAACAGAATGACAAGTGAAGTTCAAAAAGGGAGATCGTTTTATTTCTAAATGTGGTAATATTCTTGCTCAAAGAAGTGGTCCAGCGGACGAATTGGGAGCGATATACACGTGAGCGATGAAGCGACGCTGATCGAAAAGATCCGGACTGGCGACATTGACGCGCTGGGAAGGTATATCGAGGCCCGCAAACCTCAATTGATGGCCTATATCCATCGCCGACTGGGGCCAGCGATCAAATCCAAGGTCGAAGCCGAGGATATCTTCCAAGATTCCAGCGTCGAAGCAGTCCGCGCAATCACCCCAGAATTCCCCGGCGACAAAGATCCCTTCTCCTGGCTTTGTCAGATCGCCGAGCGGAAGATCGTTGACGCCCATCGACATCACTTTGGCGCACAAAAGCGAGACGCAGGCCGCGAACGTTCGCTAGACGGACGTCCTGCCGGGGGAAACGGAGACGTCGGCTTAGTGAATCTACTGGTCAAAAGCATGACCACCCCCAGCAAAGCCTTTTCGCGCAATGCCCGCGAATCACGCCTGCAAGCGGCGTTGGCCGAGCTGCGAGAAGATCAACGCGAAGTGATCCGTCTGAAATACGTCGAAGGCTGGCCCTCCAAAGATATCGCCAACGAGTTGGGCAAAACCGACGCCGCCGTACGCGTCTTATTAACCCGCACGCTGAAACAACTGCAAGCAGTTTTGGCCGAACAAGAGTTACGGTAGAACTGCATTGGAAACGATTTGCGATGGCCGCCGCCGAATTTATAGATCCGGAATCAATTGCGAAGGCGGTTATTGCGTGGACGGGATATGGATCTTCGAGCTATCCAATTCGTGACGAAAAAGCGGTCGTTCGCCTCTTTTCCGCGGAGATGGCGTCCAAAATTTTGCCCCTGCTTGCTCTACTAGAATCTGAATTTTATCAATCCGATGCGTGCAAGTCGCCTGCAGGTCTTGCGAAAATCGGCGAGATGGCGTTGCAAGACTTCAAAACGCTTCACCCCGAATTGCCAGACCGGATCGCAGAAGCGTTCGCGTGGTGCTATACGTATGACTTCAAGTAGGTCGATCACGAAAGGATCGGTCGCTGCTTCGCTCGTGCTTCGAGCTTCTTTCGTCATTCTGATTTCGACATCTCCAAGCGACCACTCTCTGCATCAGCGCACCAAAAAAGCCCGACGGTCGCTTGGATCCGTCGGGCTCAGAAAGTTTACGCGGCGTCGCGCTCGTGCTTAGTAGCAACCCCAATAGCTGGTGTAGCACGGGGTGTAACAAACCGGAGCACAATAAACCGGACGATAGCAGCTGTAGTACGGACGATAGCAGTTGTAGCCGTAACCGTACCCATAGCTGCGGTAGCCGTAGTTGCGATGGCCGCAGTTATGGAAGCCTTGGCTGCGATATCCAAACCGGCGGAAGGAAGCTTCGATCGCCTGGTCTCCGCTTTCGCTGCCGGCATCGGACGCTAATTGATCGACATCCAGGCTCAAACCTTCTTCGACAATCGACGCATCGGCGTCTCGTATGTCACTTAGCTCAAAGGTCAGCATGTCATCGGCTCGCAGCGCGACGGTGAACAAAAAGACCGGAACGATCGCGAACATGATTTTCTTCAACATAGCTTGGATTCCTGATACAGCGTTGGGTTAGGTCAGAAGTCAACTGAATCGCCGTTTGTTTCGGTTGACCTGAATTGCGTTGATACTCAGCAAAGCGAGAACCCGAACCATTTGTTACCGTCATTTCACAATAATCTTTTGGCCGTAAAAAACAGACATCTTGCGCGGCCTTCGCATTCCAGAAGTCTGTGAGTCTAAATGACTGGTGATAGGCGCTTAATGGCCGTATTCTCTCTCGCAAAACATTACCTGTAACAAACCGCTGCGATTCTCGCTTTACTAGGTAGAAGCACTTCGCTCCCCCTAGAAATCCGCAGTTCCCAGTCGCAGGTAATCTCATGTTCAAAACAATCGCTCCTTTGGTTTGCGGCCTGGTGGTTTCGCTGGTTTCTGTCGGTCAGGCAGATGAAAGCGACCTTTTTTCAGAGGTTCGCACCGACGCTGTCTTCGTTGATAGCACCAAGACCCCGGGGACGACGCCGCGGGTCACCCGCATCAGTTCGACCGAACAACTTCGCCAAATGCTGGCCGACGCCGGTCTCGAGAGCAAAGTTGCTGGATCTCGGGTCGTGCTGGCCAAAAAGGTGCTGGATGACTGGGCGTTCAACGTACTGGTGACGATCTCGGCCGATGAGATGAACATTGGCCTAACGCTCCCGCTCAGCACGCTCAAAGAAGACGCTCAACCGACTTCGGCCCAGCTACTAAAGCTGTTAGAAGCGAATCAAAAACATGCTCCTGCTGTTTTTACCTTCAGCACCCAGCGAAAACGAACCGAACTGTTCTGCGTGCTACCCAATGAGTCAATCACTGGGCAAAAACTTCGCGACGAAATCAACAAGCTGGCGGTCGTTGCCCAAGCAACCACGGATTTGTGGAAAATGCCCGGTGACGATTTGAAAGGTATCGAGACCGAGACAACCGCAAAATCGAGCTCTGCGACGTCGGCTCCTTCTACCTCGGTTTCGACCGCAGCCCTGATCGGCGCCTGGAGCGCCGCGAAGTCCAAGACCGAAGCGATCGCGATTCGATTTGACATCGCAGACAAGTTCCAATTGGTCTACATCAAGTCAGGCAAACAAACGAAGTCGAACGGCAAGTTCTCGATCCAAGGCGAGAATCTGGCGTTGATCGGCGACGATGGAGTCCGCCTAGAAGGAAAGCTAGAGCTCACGTCAGCCAGCAAGTTCACCTTCACTCCGTCGGCCGCGATCGGCAAGCTGGAGTTCCAAAAAGCGAGCAACGCCAAGCCGGGCAATTAGGCTGCACCTAATTCTTCGTTGCCTGCAACGCCCGTTTTGAAGTTGCGCTCTTCAGCAGGTTCGTAAGAAATAGAACGCGGAGGACACGGATGAATCACGGAATTACACGGCAAGAGGGGAGATTTGCAATTTCCCATGACGTTAAATTTGTTTACTAATCAAGCCAATTTAAAAAAGCCAGCTTGCTGCACAAACAACGATTTCTGACCGTGAACCGCCGTGATTTATCCGCGGTATCCGTGTTCCATTATTTCTTTGTCCTCCAAGATCGCTACTTCAAAAAGCGCCAGCGAGGGAATCCGCTGGGCGATTCCAAACTGGATCGAAGTAGCCAGACGAATTCCCTCGCTGGCGCTGCGGGCTAGTGTGAACGTTTTTGAGTTTATTCTTACCGCGATTTCCGTGCTTCATCCGCGGTATCCGCGTTTCACTCTTTCTTTGTCCTCAGATAGCGCAATCTTAAAACGGGTGCGTCCGGCTAGGAAGGTCCGGCGACGACGATCGGGGCTCGTATCTCGCTTTCTCAGCGATTACGATAGTTCTATCCGCCCCGTCTATTCTTCCCGCGCCGCCCGGCGCAAATCTGTCATGCCCCGGATAGATTGATGAAAACTTCCGCCGTTTCGTGCCTGTTGCTCCTTGCGATAGCTGCAACCACCAGCGCTGCGCCGCGTGTAGTGCAAACCGATGTTTGCGTTTACACGGCGACCCCATCTGGTATTTTGGCGGCAATCGCCGTTCAGCAAGCTGGACGCAAAGTGGTGATCGTTGAGCCTGGTCGGTGGGTCGGCGGCATGCTGGGCGCGGGACTTAAGCCGATGCAAGATTGTCCCAACTATGCTGCAACCGGCGGAATGACGCACGGGCTACTCAAAAGCCTAGGGCAACCAGCCGCAGGCCCTCTACTGACGACTGGCCAACTCAGTCCTCTCCAGATCCGCAAAGACTTTGAGGCACTGCTTGATAAACACGGTATCGAGGTCATCTTCGAGCATCGCATTTCTAGCTGCCAGAAATCAGACACTACGATTCAGACCGCTCAGTTTGATCTAGCGCCCTTTGACGCGTTGGGGGTCCCTGTAGCCAACCCGACCACCAGCGATGCTTTACGAGTCAACGCGAAGGTTTTTATCGACGCCAGCTATGAAGGCGATTTACTGGCCGCCGCGGGCTGCGATTATCGTGTCGGCCGAGAAGCTGCCAGCGAGTTTGCTGAAGAAGCCGCTGGCGTTCGTCCTGTGGTGCAGCAGACTCCGATCGATCCCTATCGTACGGCCGGCGATCCCAGCAGCGGGCTGCTTCCCCTGATCGAAAAAGATCATGGGCTCCCCATTGGCGCCGCCGATGGGCACACCCAGGCATACAACTATCGCTACTATACGACTGACGATCCCGCACATCGATTGCCGATCACTCCTCCAGATAACTACGATCCGCAAGATTATGAATTGGTCGGACGTTACGTCGCCTATCTGACCCAGAACGAGCAAGATCCGAAGCAACTGCACGCCCAACTAGTTGGCGTCTGGCCTGGTTGGCGGAATTCACAAGAGTGGAACTACCAGCGCAAGTCGTTGATCTCCATGGCGCCGCTCGGGATCAGTCAGGACTACGCCGCCGGCGATTACGCGGCCAAAGCTCGCGTTTGGAAAGCGCACCAAGACTATCTACGTGGGCTTTACACGTTTATGAAATCTGACCCGCGCGTCCCCCAATCGTATCGTGATGAGATCGCCCTCATGGGTCTCGACGAACGATACCATCCCGAGACCTCCGGCTGGCCGCATCAACTCTACATCCGCGTCGCGCGGCGTCTGAAAGGACGCTACGTTATCACCGCGCATGATGTTTACAATCAAACCCAAGTCGACGACCCCATCGGCTTGGCGCAGTATGGCATCGACACCTATCCTGCTCGCAGGATAGTCGTACAGGACGCTTCAGGAGTCGCAGTCGCCAACGAGGGGAACATGTTTGTCGGCGGCAACAGAGGACCAACCAACATTCCCTATCCAATTTCGTATCGCGCGATTACGCCGCTGCAAACGCAGTGCACCAATCTGCTGGTCCCTGTTTGTTTTTCGGCCAGCCATTTGGGCTACGCATCGGCTCGGATGGAGCCGGTCTTCATGATCGCCGGCGAATCTGCAGGCATCGCCGCTGTGTTGGCCATTCAGCAGCAAACGCCGGTGCAACAAATCGACATGCCAGCCTACTCCACCGCACTCATCGCTGCCGGTCAAAAGCTAAGCTGGGACCCGGCCGTCGATCAGAGCACCGCCGACGCCAAAGAGCAAAAGTTCGACTTCGCCAGCTTACTGCAACAGTGCGATCAAGACGCTGACAACCTCGTCTGCGCAGCCGAATGGAGCCTCGGCAAACCCGGCTTTGACTGGCTTTTTGCGTTCATCGACGCTGACAACAGCGGCAAGCTTGAAGCTTCAGAGTACGCTGCGTTTCAAGAATACAAGCTCAAGCATCCCCGTTGGCGCGACAAAATCGCCCCAGGGAAATAAGCATCGATATCCTACGACGATTACCCCCTCTCGAACCCTGCCTGCGTGAATCTGATGATGCTCCGAATCCTGTTTCTGTTCTCGATGATGTTGACTCTTCCGCTCTCTGCGGCAGCCAACGCCGCCGAGCGGACTTTTGACGTCGTTGTTTTTGGCGCGACCCCCGGTGGTGTTGCGGCCGCAGTCGCCGCAGCGCGAGAGTCAGACGTCACCGTCGCACTGGTCGAGCCGCAAGACATTGTCGGCGGCGTGATGAGCAGCGGGCTAAGTTGGAGCGACTCCAATCAAACCGACCGCCGCGTCTTGCTCGGTTTGTTTGAAGAAATCCACCAGCGGATCGAGCAGAAGTATGTCGAGCAAGGAATCGAACTGCCGTACAAAGTCGCCACCAAAGACCATTCTCCCTGGACGTATGAACCGCACGTCGCGGAGCAAGTCTTTCACGAACTACTTGCCGAAGCTGGCGTCACCATTCTACTAAAAGAAGAACTGGCGTCGGTCGAGAAGCAAAACAGTTCGATCGTCAGCATCACCACCAACCAAGGAAAGCTGCACGCAACCACGTATGTCGATGCGACCTACGAAGGGGACCTTATGGCGAAGGCCGGCGTTCCTTGGACAATCGGCCGTGAAGCGCGGGCCAAATATGGAGAGTCGCTCGCCGGACGTCAATTTCCCAAGTCGGCAGTCAACGGCGTCAACCCGTATGACGAACAAGGCAAGTTGCTGCCGCTGATGACCGCCTCAGACTCTGGCGATCCGCAGTCAGGCGACAAGCGGGTCATGACTTATAGTTTTAGGCTTTGCTTAACCAAAGATCCTAACAATCGCGTTTCGATCCAAAAACCGGCGAACTACGATCCTGCTCAGTATGAACTGGTCCGTCGCTTCGTAACGGCTCATCCTCCTAAACGACTGCTGTTTGACCTCTATCCCTTGCCGGGCGACAAACTGGACGGCAACAACAGCATCGGCGGCCAATTGTCGATCGGGCTGATCGGCGCCTGTAACGAGTGGTGCGAAGCTTCGTACGATCAGCGCCGCGAAATTTGGCAAGCCCATCGCGACTATACCGAAGGTCTGTTCTGGTTCATGGCCAATGATCCCAGCATGCCGGCAGCGCTGCGTGATGAGATGCGCGAGATGGGCTATTGTCGTGACGAACTAGAACAGTGGGGACATTTTCCGCCGGTGCTATACGTTCGCGAAGGACGTCGCATGCTAGGACGTTATGTTCTCACCCAGCGCGACGTGTTGGAACAGCTGCCGCACGAAGATTCAATCGGCGTCAGTTCGTTCCCGATCGACTCACACGATGTCCAGCGCGTACCGACCCAAGATAGCCAAGGCTACATCAACGAAGGAACCATCTTCCCTGTACGGATCGCAGGTCGCCGCGTCGGCTACGCTTATCAAGTGCCGTATCGCGCGATTACGCCAGAGCAAACGGCTTGCGATAATTTGCTCGTGCCGGTCGCGTTGTCAGCTTCGCATGTTGCGTTTTCTTCGGTTCGCGTCGAGCCAACTTGGATCATGCTAGGCCAAAGCGCCGGGATCGCCGCCGCGATGTCGGCCAAGCAAAAGGTCGCCGTGCAACAGCTTCTCTACGCCGATCTGAAAAAGCATCTTCTAGCGCAAGGACAAGCGTTAGACCTGTTGCCGCTTCCTCCATTGCCGTTTTCTCCCGGGTCGATTCCGCTGGCCCAACTGCCAGGCATCGTCTTGGATGACAGCCAGGCCGTTAAGGTTGGCGATTGGACAAATTCAAGCAACTTTCGCCCACATGTGGAACAAGGCTACCTGCACGACAACAACGAGAGCAAAGGTAAGTTGCGTCTTGTCTTTCATCCCCAAATCCCCAAAGCGGGCAAGTACGATATCCGACTTGCCTATTCTCCTCACGAAACTCGCGCGACCAACGTACCGATCTCGATCGAAATTGCCGGCAAACGGCAAGTCATTAAGTTCGATGAAACGCAGCCCCTTGAGACAGGTACTCGTTTCCGCACGATCACCACGCTTGACCTACCGGCAGGCGACAGCACGACGATCACGATCGGCACGGAGGAGACAGAAGGTTTTGTAATCTGTGACGCGCTGCAAATCATGCCGGTGAAATAGCAGGCAAGTCGGGCCCCAGCAAATCAACCACTCCAATAGAAAACGCATCCACTAGCCCGCAGCGCCAGCGAGGGAATCGGTTTGGCTACTTCGAGCCGGTTTGGAATCGCCAGACCGATTCCCTCGCTGGCGCTGCGGGCTAGTGTTTTTTCAAACGGCGATATCTGAATAAATCAGGGCGCCTTAGCTCGGGAGTAGTGCGGACGCCAACCCAAGTTAAACTCCAATTCAACTCAATCAATCCCAACCAAACTTAGCGTGCACGAACTCCTTAGAAGTTTATCGCGCTTCTCTGGTCCGCACAGCGGACCCTACACCCTTTATTCCTTGTGAGTAATCATGCCCATATTGTCTCGGCTGTGTGCCGCACTTGCTTTGCTGTTGATTTCTAACGCACCGTTATTCGCACAGAATGCGCCGTATGACAATCCGCCGCCGGTTGCTGCGCCCTATTACAGGGTTCGCTACGAAGCTTCGACCAAGCCCGGCGAGTTAATCTATCCGGTCAGCTATACCGTCTGGATTTCGCCGCAGGTCAAAACGGTGCGCGGCGTGATCGTGCATCAGCATGGTTGCGGCGAAGGTTCGTGCAAATCGGGACAAAGCGGCGCGTTTGATCTGCACTGGCAAGCTCTCGCCGCCAAGTACGATTGCGCGCTGTTGGCTCCTGCCTATGAACAGCCGGAAGGAACCGATTGCCAAATGTGGTGCGATCCGCGCAACGGTTCGGACGCCGCGTTTCAAAAATCGCTGATCGATCTCGGCAAGCTTTCGCAACATCCCGAGTTAGCCACCGTTCCATGGGCACTGTGGGGACACAGCGGCGGCGGACATTGGTGCGGCGGCATGGTGATGCTGCATCCCGACCGAATCGCCGCCGCTTGGCTGCGTTCTGGCGTACCGCAATTTGAACCAATCGCTGGCCGTAACATTAAACCCCACGACATCCCGCCGGCCGCGCTGCAAGTTCCGCTGATGTGCAACTTGGGAACCAAAGAAGGTGTCACCGTCACCGACGGCCGTTTCTCTGGCGCTTGGAGCAGCAACAAAACGTTCTTCACCGCGATGCGCAGCCAAGGGGCGCTGCTGGGCGTTTCGATTGATCCGTTTACCAGTCACGAATGCGGTAACCAGCGTTATCTAGCGATGCCTTGGTTCGACGCATGTCTCGCCGCACGCTTGCCGGCCAAGTCTGGCGATCCGCTTCGCGAGTTTCCGGCTGATCAAGCCTGGCTCGCGCCGCTGCCGACCGATCAAGGCAAAGCGACGGCCGCGATTCCAGCCAACCAATATGCCGGCGAAAAAACAACTTCGATCTGGTTGCCCAGCCAAGCGGTCGCAGCCGATTGGCTGCAATACATGACCGATAGCAAAGTGGCCGACAATACGCCTCCGCCGGCGCCAACCAATGTCCGGTTGGCTGGCGATCAACTGACCTGGGACGCGACGGCCGATCTAGAAAGCGGCATCGCCTTCTTCGAGATCCAGCGCGACGGCAAGACGATCGCCACGGCGCCAGAGAAACCGAAAAACCCCTTCGGCCGTCCGATCTTTCAAGGGCTGCAATACAGCGACACGCCGGTTGTGCCGTTGGTCGAAATGCGCTGCACCGTCGAACCAGCCGCGGGAGACAACGCCAATCCGTACACGGTTCGCACGGTGAACACGGCGGGCCTGACGTCAAAGTAAAGGAAGAAAGCGGAAACGGGAAGGCGGACAGCCAAGCAGTGTGATGCGGCGTTCGCCTAGGAGGAAGCGTGTTGAAATCCTCCTTCGGCGTCTTCATCATCTCGCGATCCCTGCCGCTAACCCCAATCCAGAGAAAACGTCGTTTCATCGCGGGGCGATTTCGCTGCGGACCCGGGGCTATTTCGGCGCGGCTGCTTTGGGCCTCTTAAGGCCTCTGTCAGGTAGGGTTGGCAAAGAATACACCTTGACAATGTCTTAGTGTTTTGTTATTATTTTTTTACACATAACCGAGCACCGTGCGACCTGCTGGCGTCAGTTGGGCGGTGTTTTTGCGTTGAAATGCGGCAACCTCAAGTGAGGTTGGCGGGTTTGTTTGCTGCGCGAGATGAGTCTTTGACGAGACTGCAATCCACGGGAAAAAAAAGTCGAGGGCGAGTCCACTTTAGTAGCTCAAAAAAAACGGTGACGAGTCCAGTCCACATTGTGAAACCCGTCACGAAGTTTGAAATCTGAACGGTAAATTAGTTGGGGTACGAAGTGATTGGGCGGATGTTCAGAAAAAAAAGAACGCTGTCCTGTCCTCTTCTCGGCCAGCCAGAAAAAAAGCGCTGCGAGTCCAGTGAGGCTGTGATTTTTTCCAACCCCGCTTGGCGACACAAAATCGCGGCGCTAAAACGGGGGGATGGATAATTCAAACTCACAACCAGACGTTTCTCGGGTGCGCGTGAAGCGGCCGGAGCGGTTTCAAGTTCAGTTTCGGGATGCTTCGTTGGATCAGATGATTCCGCGGGATCATCGCGTCCGGGCGGTTTGGGCGTATGTCGATTCGCTCGATCTGACGCCGCTATATCAGAAGATTCGCGTCGTCGAAGGATCGGCCGGACGCGATGCCGTTGATCCAAAAATCTTGATGGCGTTGTGGATGTTCGCGATTATTGAAGGGATCAGCAGCGCTCGACATGTGGCGCGACTGTGTACGCGCGACTTGGCTTACTTGTGGATTTGCGGCGATGTCGGCGTCAATTATCACCTGCTGGCAGACTTTCGTACGATGCATGGCGAGTTCCTCGATGAACTGTTGACCGACACGATTGCGACGCTGCTGCACCAGAATATTGTCACGCTGGAAACGGTTGCTCAAGACGGCATGCGAGTGCGGGCCAGCGCCGGCACCAGCTCGTTCTTTCGTCAGCAGACGCTGGAAAAATGCCGCGAAGAAGCGGCAGCGCAAGTAAAAAAGTTGCGTGACGAAAGCGACGACAATTCGGATAACGGCGTTAGCGACGCTCGCCGCAAGGCGGCGCAAGAGCGGGCGGCGCGCGAACTTTTGGACCGGGTGAACAAAGCCTTGGAAGAATTGCCGGAACTGCAGAAACAAAAAGATCAGCAGAATAAAAAGAAGCGCAAAGAGGCGCGTTGCAGTACGACCGACCCGGAAGCACGCAACATGAAGATGGGCGGTGGCGGATTTCGTCCGGCTTATAACGTGCAATTCGCGACCGATGCCGAGACGCGTCTGATCGTTGGCGTCGACGTTAGCAACAACGGCAGCGATGGTCATCAGATGCAGCCGATGCATGAAAACCTCTGCGAGCGTTATGACAAAACTCCCCAGCATTACATCGTCGACGGCGGGTTCGCGACCCGGGGAGGAATCACGGCGGTCGAGCAAGCCGGCAGTCAAGTGACGGCTCCGATGACTTATGTCGAGCAGATCGAAAAGCGAGGGGGCGACCCGTACGCACGCCGCAAAGAGGACAACAACGAAATGGCCGCGTTCCGCGAACGAATGAAAACGGAAGAGGCTCAGGCCCGGCTAAAACAACGCCCCTCGATCGCTGAATTCCCCAACGCCGAATGCCGCAACCGGGGCCTGCAGCAGTTTCGGGTTCGCAGCCTAAAAAAAGTGAAAACGGCGACGCTATGGTACGTCATCACCTACAACTTCATGAGGATGCTGAGTCTGGGAATCCTAAAACCGGCCTAAAAAGGAGACCCAAGCAGAGCGGAACCAAGCGACCCGCCCCGAACGGACCGCCGCCATCCACTCCAGAAAATAGCAACCGAAAATCGAGCGCCCAACCAGCCGCTAAAAAACGAAAAACGCCCGCGAGGCGAAAGGCGATGGTGACGGCGTTGGATAAACTCACAACCTCAGTCCACTTTGGTGTTGTTGAAAAAAATGCAGTAGTCCTGTCCAGTCCGGTCGGGCGGATCAGGTAGTTTGCCGAATCCGATTTAATTAGACATCAGGATTCAGGCATTCATCATTTCGAATAGTGCCGCGGCGCCTTGGCTCGCGCACGGACAACAATTTGCTGGTTACTTTAAATCCAGGATCAGCGGTTCTGGGGCAACATCCTCGATTTTTAACTGTAATCCAGACGTGTTGGGACTTAGGTAGGTCTTGGGGAGCAAATTTTTGGGAGGGCCTAGCTTGGTAAACGCGGCCTGAGCTTCTTGCACGGTTTCTCCTTCTGGGACCTCGCGAATCTCCAGCTTGCTCACGGTGATCGCGTAATCACCGGGCAAAGCCCCCGCAGGTTGATCTGCGGGTGACAGATACGTTTTGACTGTGAATTTCCCCTCCACGTCGGTCATGCCGCTGGCCGAACGACCGGTTGGTTCACTGGGTACCAGCGTTACGGTGGCCCCATCAACCGGCTTGCCGCGATGCGTCACGACTCCAGAAACAGCATAGGTCTTAGGGAGGTTTCCCCCAGAACAGCCAGCCAACAAAAGAGAGGACAGGGTAATGAAATAGAGCGACTTCAAGATACGCTTCATTGTGTTTTTATCCTTTGTGAAGGGAGGCATCGAGGTGGCAGATTGACGACGAGAAAAAAATCGCTCGCACCTGTCCACCAATGAAGCAGGAGGCCGTCATCCACAGCGGACAGGCTCCTGCTCTTGTTCACCACCTGGCTAGAATTCGCCGATGACGCCGCCGTCAGCTTTGTCCCCCAGCCGAGCGTAAGTCAACCGATCGATGGTTTCGGCGACAAAGTGCACCGAACCGTCTCCCATCACAAATTGGCAGCCTCCTGGGTGCGCCGACTTAAACCCAAATATCGCATTCCAGTTATTGCTGGCGTTGGAGAAGCAGGTGTTGGAGCCGTAGCCTGCGTCATTCGGGCAAGTGGGGAAATTGATCGGCGCGGTGGTTGCGTACCACAGCGACTCAGGCCAAGCCCAACCCCAGGGAGAAAATGTCTGACAGTCCATCCGAACTTCGCCCATCATGATTGTGTTCGAGGTTCCGTCCGTAAGATTGCGTAAGCTCGAGGAATGCGGCGTGAAATATCCTCGACCGAAAGGGCCAGATATTGGCTGATTTCCGTAGTCTGACCGTACATTGCCGCGATTGAAGGGATCCTCTCCATCGTTGTCGGTATCGAGACCCATCCCCGATGGATACGCGCCGGCTGTCGCCGCAAGATTGCAACCTGCCGATGACTGCATAAACTGGGCGCCGATACTGGGCGCGTAACTCGCGTTTGCATAACCGGTAGTCGGATTGGGCGTGCTGACATTCGGGTCGCTTGGACATTGGTAGTTAGAAATTACATGTTGTCCGACCGCTTTCCCATTAACGGCATAGGTCGTGATGTTGTTGTTTCGCAAGTCGATTCCGTCATACAGGGCCGACTGCTCCATGTACGGCAATAGTCCGACCAGGATGCACATGTTGTTTCCGCCAGTCCCCGAACCGTTGTACCAATTGATCGGAAACTGTCCGATGACGTCGTGATAGTTATGCAGGGTCAAACCAAGCTGTTTCATGTTATTGCTGCAAGACATTCGGCGAGCCGCTTCACGCGCCTGTTGAACCGCCGGCAACAGCAACGCGATTAAGACGCCGATGATCGCAATCACGACAAGCAGTTCGACCAGAGTAAAACCGCGGCAACGTCGGAAGGGAGGAGATAACATCGATTCGCACCTCGTGTGACATGTAAGAATTTTGGGGACAAGATCACAGTGTGGCTTTTCAGAGTACCGAACCCAGCGAGTAGCGGCAACGATAATATTTAATTTGGGGGATAATCTTTACATCCTTCCTCGGAAGGACAAATAAACCCCGCTGGATGCTACTGTCTAATTTCTCTCTTCATTGCTTCTCTGGCGCAATAACGGTGTAACATCCTGCTCTCAATTCCGCTGTAGCTAAGTATCCAAGCACATCGCTTGGCGGACGCTCTTAAACCTATGCGGAAATGGTGAACGCGATGAAAACCCTTACCCCAACATGGCTTACGCCCACTATTGCAACTCTGCTCTTGATCGGTGGGATGGTTTCGACCAGCCGGGCCGACAGCTCGATTTATGAAAAAACGCTGAAGTCGACCGCTTGGGTGTTGGCCAAGACCGGGGGAGAAACCTCAAGCGGCACCGGCGTGCTGGTCGACGCCGAGAAAAAGCTGCTCGTGACCAATTTCCATGTGGTGGGAGATGCACGGGCGGCGGTGATTTTTTTCGCCGATCTGACGGACGGCAAGCCCGAAGTTGAACGCTCGCACTATCTGACCAACGTCAAAAAGCTGGGTTTGCGAGGTCGCGTGGTCGCGGTGGATCGCAAGCGTGATTTGGCGCTGATCGAGTTGGAGAAACTGCCGTCTGGCGTGACGGCGATCCCTCTTTCGGCAACCGGCAGCGGGCCCGGCGAAGATGTCCAGTCGATCGGCAACCCCGGTTCGACCGACGCTTTGTGGGTTTATACCTCTGGCACGGTCCGCTCGGTCTATCAAAAGCAGTTCCGCACCGGGGCCGGGGAGCATGATTTCAAGGTGGTCGAAACCCAATCGCCGATCAACTCTGGCGACAGCGGCGGGCCGGTGGTCAACAACCAGGGCGAACTGGTCGCAATCTCGCAAGCGATCGCTCCCAAGGCTCGCTTGGTCAGCTACAGCGTAGATATTTCGGAAGTAAAGGAATTTTTGGGCGGCCCCTGGAAACCGGCGCCAATCGCGGCGGACGACCTGCTAAAGAAGGCCGACTTGGAGTTCACCACCCACGAATCTGGACATTACGAAGTGAAATTTGATGAGAAAGACTCCGCAAAGCAGTCGGTCTTTTTGACCAAGGATATCGAATACTACGAGCGAGCCGACGTCCGCAAGGTTTGGTCACTGGCCGCGACCCTGAAAGAAGCCCCAAGTCTCGACACAATGATCAAACTACTGGGCCAAAACGCTCGCACCAAGATCGGCGCCTGGTCAGTCGAAAAAAACGAGAGCGGCCAATACCTAGTGATCTACTGTGTGAAAATCGACGCGACAGCTACCCCAGACGCGGTGAAAAGCACGATGCAGTATGTCTCGAAGCTGACCAGTGTCTCGAAAAAGGAGCTGACGCCTGCTGAATCGGTTCAAAGTGCATCGCAAACGCTCGATTCGTGGCTAACCAAGTAGCCAAGTGCGGTGTCGCGATGTCCGCGCGACTAACCATTTCCGCCCAGCAACTCTGTTTCTCTCGGAGAGAAACAGAGTTGTTGTTTTTCGAAAGCGGACCGACAAAACAAAAGGATAGGCAATCTGGTTAATTTTCAAATCCTCATTTCTTAATCCCGCGCCCGGAGAAGAGCGTGTGATTTTGCCCGCTTTCTGTTTTTTTCAATTTGGTCTGTAACAAACGGGTCAGGTTCTCGCTGAGCATGTTAGAGACGCAAACAACCGCTCTCGGCAACACAAAAAACCAACCTACCCTCAAGGAGCTTTCCCATGAACTTCACGACCAAAAACATTGTCATGCTGATCGCCGTCGTCGCCTTGGTTGCTGCCCTTTCGACCCAATCTGAAGCCGGCGGTTGCCATAGCAGCGGTCGCGGACACAGCCACGGCGGGTTCTCGGCTTCGATCCACCGCCAGAGCCACTACCGTCCGCAGTACCAACAACCGCAGTATCGCCAGCCAACCTACCAGCAACCGATCGCTATTCCGCAGCAGCCGATCTCGCAGCAGGGTCAGCCGCAACAACCAACCCAGCAGGGTCAACCCTTCGCCGGGGGCCAACCGCAGCAACAGGGTCAACAACAGCCAGCTCAGGCGCCGCAACAACAAGCTCAGCAGCAACCGGCCGCCGCCACGCAAACTCCGGCAACTGGTGCGATCAACGCCGAAGCCTCGGCGTTGGAAGCTTTGGGAGGTTTTGCTCCGCCGCAAGCCGTATCGACCAAGCCGGTTGCTGAAACCGCTGCACTGCCGATCCACGTCGGTCGTTGGTCGTCTACTCTGGCCAACGGAGCTCGCATCCAACTTGATCTGAACGCCAACGGTAGCTTCAGCTGGTCGGCCTCCAACAAGGATGGAGCTTCCAGCAGCTTTGAGGGAACTTACGAAATCAACAACGGCTCGCTCACTTTGATCCGCTCGACCGACAACCAAAAGCTGGCTGGATCTCTCGAAACCAGCACCAACGACGCGTTCAGCTTCCAACTGGCCGATCAAAAGGCGGCCAAGCTGCAATTCGTCCGAGCCTAGATCGCAACCAATCGCCGCCCACGGCCAGCCGTTCCGATTTTAATCATCGGAGCGGCTGCTTGGCGTTCGAAACAAGGTAGGATGAAAGAGAAGAGTTGCATGAAATTTGCCTGATCGTTCGACGCTCAAGTCGATCGGAGTCGTACCACTCGCAGTTGGCCAACATCAGCCAACTGCTTAGGAGCCGCTCGAAACCTCTCCTTGCAGTACGCTTCGCCCGATGGCATACGATTTGCCGACATTCTTCTACCGTTCCATAATCGTCCCATGACTTGTCCTTCTCGAAAGGAAGAACCAATGCTGAAACCTATCCTAATGTTGACCGCCGTCTCGATCCTCGGCCTGGCGTTTTCCCCGGCCCTTGCCGCCGAACATGGCGATCACGCCGCCAAAATGACCGCGCCCAAAGCGGCGATCGCCGTGTTGATCCCAACCGAAGGAAATAGTGTCCAAGGGGTGCTTCGCCTGAAGATGGTGGGGGAGTCGCTCGAAATTACCGGACAAGTGACTGGACTAAAGCCTGGCGAACATGGTTTTCATATCCATGAGTTCGGCGACTTGAGCGCTGCCGACGGAACCGCTGCCGGTGGCCACTACAATCCCAGTGGGCATGACCATGGCAGTCCCGACTCAGGCGATCATCACGCCGGCGACTTGGGCAACATCACCGCCGATGAACAAGGAATCGCAACGGTCAACAAGGTCTCTAAAGACCTGAAGTTGTCGATGATCCTGGGACGCTCGTTTGTCGTCCACGCTGGCGTTGACGATTTGAAGAGCCAGCCCTCCGGCGATTCTGGCCCGCGTGTCGCCGTCGGCGTGATCGGCTACGCCAAAGAAGCCGCGCCGATGAAATAACAAGATCTGCGTGCCACGGCTCACGGAACCGTGGCACGCTTTTTTTTGCTGATTGCTTACTTACGCGTATTGGGCACGCCATGCTGTTGGCGTGACGCGGTGTTGTTTTTGGAACGCCGTCGAGAAATGTGCACTTGTTGCAAACCCGCACAGTCGGGCGATCTCGGCGATTGCTAAACTCGATTCTAGTAACATGCTTTTGGCGCGTTCCAAACGAACGCGGCGGATTTCCTCGGCCGGAGAACGACCGAGTTGAGTGCGAAAACGCTGTTCAAGCGAGCGGCGCGAAATCGGAAACTTTCGGACCAGTTGATTCACTTGCAACCCTTGATCGGCGTGTTCGCGGATGTAATGCAAAATCGCCAGCAGTTCGCTGTCGGCGATCGCCAGCATGTCGGTCGATTGACGCTCGCAGATGCGCAGCGGCGGGATCAAAATTGGCTCTGCTGGAATCGGAGAGCCGGTCATCAGTCGCGACAACAATTTGGCCGCTTCGGTTCCCAACGCCTGACAACCCAATTGCACCGCCGAAAGTCGCGGCCAGGCAAGATTACAGAGCAAGTCATCATCGTCACCGGCCAGGATCGCAACTTCGTCCGGCACGCGGATTCCACCCAGATCACAGATCTCGGCTAACTGCCGTGCGGGATAGGGATCGGCGGCGAACACGCCAAGTGGTCGCGGCAGTTTACTTAACCATTGCATCACTTGTTGATGCTCGACTTCCCAACCTTGGCGAGCCTCCTGCGAACCAAACGTAGAGCAACGAAACCCTGCTTCCTGCAATTGGCGTGCAAAGATCAGGGCTCGCTGATCCGAGTAACGCCCCAGCGGCGGAGCATAGCAGGCAAAGTGCCTTAGCCCGCGTTGCCGCAGATGGTCGATCGCCATTTGCACGCGGCGCTGGTCATCGGTCGCAACACGACCAAACCATGGTTCGCTGGGCAACATCAGCGAAACATCAACCGTCGGCAAACCAACCCGCCGCAAGTGGGTCGCCAGCGCTCGCGTGCGCAGATGAACGATCACGCCGTCGCCGCGCCATTTTTTCGGCAGCCGCATCCGATTTTCTGAGTCGCGTGGGGCTATTAACAAGCGCCAATGTTGCTGACGCGCAAAGTTGCCGATCGCCTGGACGACGCTGCGCCCCCAGCTATCGTCGGTTTCGATCAGTACAGCAACGCGGTGGTGGTTTTCAGACGACATTCAACAACTTAACCAGCGGATCAGGGAGGCGGACGAAACTCCTGCGCAATTTTGATATCTTTGTGCGCTACTGCGCATTTTAATCAGAAGCCGATCAAGATACGATCAGCTATCGAGATTCTGATTTTCCCTTCAGCCCGCGCTTTGAGCTCCCGTTTATGAAAACCGCTGTTATTTCAGAGCCTGCAACCGCATCAATCGGTCAACGCCTTCGCGAGCATCATCGGATTGTCTTGCTGACCGATGGCTATTCGTCTCCGTTTCTCGCCAAAACCGCGATCAGTATGTTGCGTTATCGCAGCGAAGATGTGGTCGCGGTGCTAGAGTCCAACACCGCCACGCGGACCGCGCAAGCAACTTTCAACGCCGGGGGAGATATTCCGCTGGTCGCCGATCTGGCGCAAGTTTCCGAGGTTGACGCAATCTACATCGGGATTGCTCCTCCTGGAGGAAATCTTCCCCCCGCTTGGAAGCCGATCTTGCTCGAGGCGCTGCGGCGAAATATCGACGTCGTTTCGGGACTGCATGACTTTTTAATTGATGATCCCGACTTGGTCCAAGCAGCCCAAGCGAGCGGCGCCAGCTTGATTGACGTTCGCCGCAATCGCTTTCGCGAGATCGCCGATGGCCAGCCGTTCCGCCGCGGCTGCATTCGGATTCATGCGGTCGGGCAAGATTGCAGCCTCGGCAAGATGGTCGCTTCGCTGGAGGTCGAGCAAGGACTCCGTCAACTTGGTCACAACAGCGCGTTTATCGCGACCGGTCAGACCGGCATCATGATCTCTGGCAGCGGCGTGCCGATCGACTGCGTCGTAGCAGACTTTGTAAACGGTACGATTGAACGATTCATCCGTCAAAACGAAGAACATGACTTTTTGCTGATCGAAGGGCAGGGGAGCATCTCGCATCCCGCTTACTCGGCCGTAACGCTGGGGCTGCTGCATGGCGCTGCGCCAGACGGTCTGATCTATTGCTACGAAGCAGGCCGCGAACAGGTCAAAGGCCTACGAGACATTCCGCTCCGTTCGCATCAAGAGCTGCTAAAAGCGTACGAGGTAACCGCCAACTTGCGTCATCCGTGCCGCATTATTGGCGTCGCGGTCAACACGCGCACGTTAAGTGAAGAAGCGGCGATGGCCGAACTAGAGCGGGCGAGAAACGAGTTTCAACTGCCGGTTTGCGACGTTTATCGCACCGGGGCCGCAGCGCTGGTCAACGCGGCGATCCAACTTCGTACCGAGGTGCTCGCCCAATGAAGATGACCCTCCACCGCTTGCAGTTGCCGCTGCAGCATGAATTTACGATCTCGCGCGGTTCGATCAGGTTTCAAAACAGTCTGGTCGTCGAACTAGAGCAAGATGGGATCTCTGGCTTTGGCGAAGTGACCGAGAACAGCTTTTACGGGCAGACGATTGATGCGCTAAGCGATGCGCTAACCGGCGCAACAGACTTGTTAGACGCGTACGAGACCGAGTCACCAGAGGAAGTGTGGCCCGTCGCTAAAAGTCGTCTGCAGAATATGTTCGCCCTTAGCGCGCTCGACATGGCGGCGCATGATCTGTCGGCGCGCAAGGCTGGCGTCCCGCTGTATCAGCAATGGGGACTTGTCTGGCAAGCTGTGCCGCGGTCGAGTTATACCATCGGCATCGACACCATCGAAACGATGATCGCTAAGTTAAATGAGCAACCCGGCTGGTCCGTTTACAAGATCAAGCTGGGCGCCAAAGATGATATGGCGATCGTCCGCGCGCTGCGTGAGCAAACCAATGCGACTTTCCGGGTGGACGCCAACTGCGGTTGGTCGGCCGAGCAAACCATCGCCTACTCGCAAGAGTTGGCCGATCTAGGAGTAGAGTTCATTGAACAGCCGCTACCTAACAAGGCGCCGGCCAGCGAGATGCGGCAAGTATTTCAACATTCGGTGCTGCCAATTATTGCCGACGAAAACTGCCAGATTGAAGAGGACGTAGCGCGGTGCGAAGGCTTCTTCCACGGCATTAACGTCAAACTTTGCAAATGCGGCGGATTAACGCCGGGCCTGCGGATGTTGCGGATGGCGCGACAACGGGGTCTAAAGACGATGGTCGGCTGCATGATTGAAAGTTCGATCGGCATCAGCGCCGCGGCGCATTTGGCGCCGCTACTAGACTATGCCGATCTCGACGGTGCGGTGTTGCTAAAGACTGATCCGGCGATTGGCGCGGTAATCGATAAAGGGGAGATTCGGCTTGCGGATGCCCCCGGCGGCGGCGCTCGACTGAAAGAGTCGATCAGCGTCGGTTTATAGCGCACTTGCGCCGCAGCGTGATTTATCGCCCAGTAAAAAAATAGGCGGTCTTCTCCCACCAAGAAGACCGCCGAAGGGCGGCAAGGTTATTCACACTTGCACCCGATAAATTACGCCGTAGTTGCTTCGTCCAACTTGATCGGTCCGCGAATTTCAAACAAGACGCTCAGCAACACCGGCACTAAGAACATGGTAAAGATGGTCGAGACAACTAAACCGCCGACCACCACCGCGCCCAAGCCACGATAAAGTTCGCTGCCTGAGCCCGGCATCAACACCAACGGCAACATGCCGCCGACCGAGGTGAGCGTGCTCATCAAGATCGGGCGGACACGACTTTCGACCCCCTTGGCGATCGCTTCTCGCGGCGTGAAGTGCGACGTGTCTTCCCCTTCTTCGGATCGTCCCTGGAGGATGTTGATCGTTTGGTAGACGATCAAAATTGCGTTGTTCACCACGACGCCGGCCAAGATCACGAAGCCGAGAATCGTCAACACGTCCATGTTTTGAATCGGCATGTATCGATCGACCAAGCTCCAATGATGGACCAGCGCCAAACCGGCGAACCCGCCCAACAGGGCCAGCGGCACGCTCACCATGATCACCAACGGATAGGTCCAGCTTTGGAAGAGCACCACCATCAGCAAATAGACGATCAACAGCGCGAGGAAAAGCGAACTGCCGAGCGTGCCGATCAACGTTCCGTCGCCCATCAGCGCTTTGCGAATCTGCGCCAACTGACCGGCCGAACCGGCCAAATTCACGGCGACTTCCGGTGGAATGGCTCCTGCTTCACGCATCGACGCCACCATCGCATCCACTTGGTCGATCGCTTCTTGCAAGGGCAATCCGGCAGGCGGGGTCAGCTGCAACGTCACCGCGCGCTGACGATCGGCATGTTTAATCTGATCGGCTGCTTCCACGCGTTCGATCGACGCGAGGCTTTGAAGATCAACAACGCGCCCTTCAGGAGTCGCGATCGGCGAGTTGTGTAACGCATAGATCGGATTACCCGATAAGGCGTCTTGCGTGACGATCTTGAGGTCCTTCAGTTCACCACCGACATCAAACGCGCGAACCAGCATGATGCCGTCGCCGTTGGCCGATACTGCTAACCCAAGATCCCGCCGCGACATGCCGACATCTTGCAGACGTTCGTCATTGGGCGTGATGCGAAGTTCAGGCGTCGGTAGCGAAAAGTTCGCCGGCACCGGCGTGACCGCCATCGGTCCGTACGACTGAGCCAGATTGCCAAACAACGCACCGGCCGCTGCCGAAACCTTATCAAGATTATCGCCGATCAGGTCAATTTTGATCGCTGACCCGGTCGTTCCCCCCACGCGAAACAGCGGCAATTGAAAGGCGAAGTTAATCACATCCGGTGCATTGGCGCCGGCGGCTGCCGCGTTCATCAGCGGCAGTGCGTCGACCACCCGTTTTTTGTCTTGCGAAATGCCGACTTGAAACACGCGTCCATCCCACGCAACCAAAAAGTAGTGATCCAGCGGCGGCGGCATGACCTTCTCATCGCTGCCGTACATCGGATAAGGGACGCGTTGATCCTCGCCATTCCATTCACCGCCGCGCTCGGCTGCTTCGGCGCCAAACTTATCGCCGGCCGCTTCCCAAGCTGGTTTGATCACAGTTTCTAAGCGGTCACCCAGCTCTGATAGCTGATCGACGTTGTAGCCTGGAGGAGGAATCAGCAGACCAAATACGATATTTCGGTTGCCCAGCGGCAAATAGTCAAGCGGCGGAATCAACATCCAAGTGCCGATCACCGTCACCGCAGCAAACACGCCGATCACCGTCAGACGAGTGAACCAATTGCCTGTCAATCGATAGACGATTCCGCCAATAATTTGCGGCAAGTTGGTCGCCGCTTGCAGCACCGCAAGCCCGCGTCCAATCCAACTTTTGCGTTTCGGAGCGGTTTCAGGTTTCTGCTTCGCCTCCGGCTTTCGCTTGATCGAAAGCCACTGTCCGGCCGCCGCCGGAATTACCGTCGTCGAGACGATATAGCTAACACCAACCGCGGCCATGATCGCCAGCGCGATATCGCGGAACAATTGCCCCGCTTGTTCTTCAATCAGCAAGATCGGAAAGAACACAACTAGCGTGGTCAACGTTGAAGCCAGCACCGCCGACGCGACCTCCTGCGTTCCGTCAATCGCCGCTTGCTTGGAGTTTTTACCCATCTCTAGATGGCGGAAGATGTTCTCAATTACGACGATCGCGTTGTCGACCACCATGCCGACCGCAAACGCCATCCCGGCCAACGAAATGATGTTCATCGTCCGCCCTAACATTACCATCACGACGACGGCGACCACCGTCGAAATCGGAATCGCAATCGCAATGATCCCGATTGTCCGGACCGAGCGCAGAAACAGCAGTAGCGTCATGATCGCTAGCAAGCCGCCCACAATAATATTGCTTTGCACCAGATCGATCGCATCGACCACATAGGTGGTTGCGTCGTAGGTTTGCACCAGTTCAAACGTGCCGTTCACGCCCAGCGATTTGGCTTCTTGCTCCAAAACGCCGCCGGGCTCATTCAAATAGGCGACTTCGGCGTTGATCGCGCTCATCGTTTCCAGCAGGTTGCCGCCGCTTTCTAGCATAAAGTTGAAAAACGGCATCCGCTGACCACGAGCACGCACCCACTCGGTCATCTCTTTGTGAGTTTCGACCACTTCGGCGACATCGCGTAGATAGATGGGACCGGTCACTTCGCGACGAATCACCAGACCTTCGACCCATTTAGCGTCACGAAATCGGCCTACCGAGCGCACGCGAATATCGCTCTTGCCATCGGGCAATTTGCCGCCAGAGAAGTTGCCGTTGTTCATCTGCAACGCATCAACCAACTCGGCATAGGTAATGCCGCGCTGGGCGAGAGCAGTTGGATTGACGCGGACCTGGACTTCTTTCTCGCGTGCACCGCGAATACCGACTTGCGACACGCCGTTGATCCGCTCGAAACGAGGGCGCAGTCGGCGTTCCATAAAGTCATAGAGCGTCGTCGCGTCAAAGTTAGGATCAGTCGATGAGAGTCCGATCCACGAGATATAATCGACTGATTCAGGGTCAAAATCTTCGATCTGCGGTTGATCGACCCCGCTGGGGTAGCCAGGGACTTCCGACAGTTTCTGATCCACTTCCGACATCGCTTCGTCGATGTTGGTTCCGGTTTGAAATTCCAACCGAATCTGTCCGCTGCCAGGCTGGCTCATGCTGGTCATCGCCACCAGACCGGCCAAATCGCCAAGCCGTTGCTCTTGCTCTTCGATGACGTCGCTTTCAACCTCTTGGGCCGAAGCATTTTCCCAATAGGTGCTGACCGAAATGACAACCGACTGGACTTCTGGAGTCATCTGAATCGGCACGCGTGCGAAGGCCATCACCCCCGCTAACACCGATAAAATCACACCGACTGCGACGGTGATCGGCTGTTTGACCGACAACTGAATAAAGTTCATCAATAGCGTCCTGAAACGATAATTCTCGTTACGTCATGCTCGCCGCCGATTAGCGGGGCTGGCGATCGATTTTCGCACCGGCTTGCAGCGCCGGCGCCGATACTTTTGTCACAGCGATCGGCGTACCCGGCAGCATCCGCTCGTTACCTTCAATAATCACCAAATCGCCGGGGGCCAAACCGATCGCCTCGACTACGACCCAGTGGCCGGTCTCAAACTTCACCGTGATCGGCTGGCGAACGGCGGTCGTTCCTTCGGCGGCGGTGACGGTTTTGTAAACAAACGTCGATCCTCCTGAGCGAACGACAGCATCTTTGGGAATGGTCAGATCGTCTTGCTCGGGGCCAATCGGCAACCAAGCGTCAACCGACATCCCCGGCGAGAGTTCGTTCTGCGGATCGGCGATCGTCAGCACATACTGAAACGTTCGCGTGCGAGGATGCACTTCGTTCACTCGTTTTGCCGAGGCGGCGATAAATTGCTTGTCGCTGCCGACAAGCTTCACCGCCGATTGATTCGCGTGCTGGCTCAAGACGCCGGCATAGCGTTCCGGTATTTCGAGCCAGGCTTCGATCTCACCGGTCGAGACCAATGTGACGAACGGTTCACCTGCTTTGATCCATTCGCCGGGCTGGGCAAGTCGGGCTATCACCTGAGCGTCGTAGGGAGCACGAACCGTCGTGTCGTCCAAGCGAACCTGGTAAAGCTCGAGTTGGCGTTTGATTTCGTCAATGCGGCGCTGGTCGGTCGCCAGACGAGCCTCGGCGACGGCGACTTCCGTCTCATTATGTTCATGTTGTTGCTGCGAGATCGCGTTGCGACCGACCAGACTGTTGGATCGCTCCAGATCTAGCTTGGTTTGTCGTAGTTCGGCTTCGCGTTGTACAACCAGCGCTTGGGCGGTTAACAGAGCGGCTTGCATCTCGCCTTGCTGGGCTTCCAGTCGGCGCGAATCGACTACGGCGATGATATCGCCTCGTTTAACGGCGGCGCCTTCGCGGACGGTCACTTCCAAGACGCGGCCATCTTCTAGCGCCGCGACGCTGCCGCGCGAGATTGCTCGTAAACTTCCGGTAAATCGATGATGGGGTTGAACTTTACGAAGCTCGACCGGAACGGCGCGAACGGAGACCGGCGGCATTTGCGCCCAAACCGGCGTCGCAGAGAGTGCGATAACGGTGAGCATCGGAATCGTAAAGCGGTACATTGAGGTTATCTCCAATTGTCCAGTAGACCAGTCGTCTCAGTTTGGATGCAGCAAAAGGTAAGAGGTTTCACCCTCGCGGCGGAATTAAAACGTCGAAGATAAAGTGTAGGAACTCGTCGATCGGTGCGACGTCGTTATTGACCTGCACGCGGATCAAAACTCCTTCAAACGACGAGATCATGAAGTCAGACAGCGCTTCGGCATCTTGGTTCGGATCGATTTCGCCTGATGCTTGCGCTTCACGCACGCATTGGGCAATAATCGATCTCCATTGATCCCAGCCGCAGCGAACCGCCGATTGCATTGGTTCACTCAGCGTACCGATCTCCAGCGCCAACTTAGAAATTAGACATTCTCGGCGAAATCCGACCGACAACAGATGCTCGCGCGCCCATTCGTAATATGCGCGAAGTCGTTGGACAGGCGTCTTGGTTCGATCCGATAACCGTTGGCGCAGAGCCTGGATGTTCTCGTCAACCGACTTCTCAATCACCGCAATTCCCAGTTCTTCTTTCGACTTAAAGAAGTGGTAGAAGGAGCCTTTTGGGACGCCAGCTTCTTTGAGAATCTCGTTGAGCCCAGCGCCGTTATAGCTCTTGGCGATCATCGCCTCGCAGCCGGCCTCGATGATGTTTTGTTTGGTTTCCGACGTCATTGCATCCCTTTGGCTCCCGGCCTGGTGAGTGCCACTATAGTAGACCAGTCGTCTCGAGAGGGCAATTGGTAATATCCGCAAAGCCAACAGCTGCTATCAGCTACTTCTTTGGGAGGGGGGACTTCAAGAATTCGAGCAGATTGGACATCTGCGTTAAATCAATCTCTTTCTCCAGCCCCTCAGGCATCAGCGACTTTTCGCTGGTCTGGAAGAGATCAATTTCGCTACGCGGGGTCTCTTGCAGCTTTCCATCGGCCAACTGCAATACGATCGATTCCGAAGATTGACTCGCGACCACACCAATCAAAGATTGTCCGCCGAGGGTCAAAATCTGACTCGCGGCGTAACGCGGCTCTACTTTGCCGCTCGGATGGAGAATGTCATACAGGATCGCTTCCCGCGGTCGATTTAACGAGTCGGCCAGGTCAGGGCCAACGCTACGGCCAGACTCTTCGGTCGGCACATGACACTTGGCGCAGTTCTTCAAAAAGACTTCGCGGCCGGCGATGGCGCTGCCGATGGTGCGCGGCGCTTCTTCATAGATGGCTAACACGGCGTCCCGATCTGTCGAAGCTGCTTTGCCAAATAGCTGAGCGGCCGATGTGCGGATCGATTCGATCCGATGTTCATGCAGCGCTCGCTGTTGATCTAAACTGACGGCCGCAGCCGCAATTGTGCCCGCTTTGATCGCGCTCAGTAGACTCTCGGCGCCAAGTTGGCTCTTCAACAAGTGCGTCAACGCCGCATCGTGCGACTGCGGCTCTAGTTCGGCCCAGGCCGAAAGCAGCAGTTGGGCCCGTTTCTCGTTCAACGCGCCACCCAGCGCATCAATCGCCGCCAGCTGCACCAGCGGCGGAAACCGAGGGTGAAGCAACTCGGCGAAAAATTCGTCCTTCGCGGTTGAGAATCTCGCGAGCAACAAGATCGCTTCGCGTCGATCCGGCAATGGCTGCGCGTCATCCAGCGCCACGTCCGCCAATTGATCTGTAAGCGTTTCCCAGGGGGGACCGCTTTGCTTGAGCAACGCTTCCAACTGGGCGTTGTTGTTCAGTCCTTCGGCCAGCCCTGCCAACAGCACGATTTGGCGATGTGGCGCGGAGCCGGATAGCGCAAGTTTCACCAACGCGGCGGTTTCTTGCTGATCCTTGCGAGCGCCCACGACCTTCGCCAGGCGTTTTTGCATCGCGTCTTCGGTGACGCTGTTCGCAGCTTCCGTCCCTAGCTTCGCGAGGATCTCGCCGCTGCAGGTCTCGGTCGCCGTCATGATTGCATCCGCAAAATTTGGGTCAGCGCCATCGCTGATCGTTAGTTTCGCCAACACATCAACGCGGCGAGGATCGGCGGTCGCTCCCATCGCCAGCGCCAACTGATAACGGACAAACGGATCTTTGTCTCCGGCCAGCGGCAGCACCGCGGTCAGCAGTTCGGGATGGTTATTCCATTGGCGACTCGCCAGCTCGATCGCAGCCGCGCGAACGTGCGGGTTCTCATCACTCAAAGCGCTTGTGATCAACGGAGACTTCAGTTGACCGAGACCGGCCAACGTCCAAATCGCATGCAAGCGGGCCAGGGGATATGTGCTGTTGTGAAACAGCTGTTCAATCGCCGACGCCGCGTCAGTGACTTGACCTTCTACTAACAACTGCTGTGCTTCGCGACGTCGCCAACCATTGGTGTCCCCCAACATCGCGACCAGATCCGCGGTTGATTGGGGAGGCGTATATGCTCGGTCCGTCTGCTTGCCATCTGCGACAATGCGCCAAATGCGCCCCCGATCATCTCCTGCGCGCCAATCCAATTGGGCGGCGATTTCCGGCGGCAAAAATTTTGGATGTTCGACCCACAAGCGATACATGTCCGCCAAATAAAGGTTTCCATCCGGAGCATTGGCTAAACTGGCCGGGCGAAACCAAGTATCGGTCGACGCCAAGAAGTCTGCGTCTTCTCGTGCTCGGATCGAAGTCAAACGAGCGCCTTCACGTTTAACAATCGCACGCGTCACCAAGTGCCCAATCGGCTCGCAGGCGAAGACGCTCTCTTCCATTGCTTTGCCCAGCGCATCGCCCACATAGGCAGTCGTTCCACAAGCCGAGGTATGCGTACCGGCATGCGAAAGCCAATTGCTCTTCATCGCGACCAGCGGAAAAACCTTGGAATCGCCGCCAGCTGGAGCCACGTCATACTGTTGAGTGTAAATCGGCGAGAAGCGATTGCGCCGCAATTCTTCGTAGGTCATTGGCGCGGCGATAATTGGATTGCGATTGGTGCTGAACAGTCGATCACCCCAAGCGGTGATGGTGTTGCCAAACTGCCCTGTGCCAGCGGCCGGGCCAAACTCGCGCGTGAGGGGATCAAACCAAAATTCGGTGCGCGGCATCGCGAACGGCTCGGAGTCTTTGCCCCCTTGCGTGATCTTGCCAACGCCATAGTTGAGATAGATCTTGTTATCCATTCCCCAACGTGGATTGCCGATTTGCATTTGCGGGTGGGCCGGTAAGAAACCGTCAAACAAAACTTCACGCGATTCGGCGACTCCATCGTCATCTGCGTCTGTCAGCAGCAACACTTGAGTCTGAGCGCAAGCCAAAACTCCGCCGGCATACGGCATCAAACTATGACAGAAAGTGAGATGGTCGGCGAAGAGAGTTCGCTTATCCATTTGGCCGTCGCCATTGGTATCTTCCAACATCACGATCCGCGACAACGGCGGCGCCTTTTCGTCGGCGGGGCCAATGGGATAATCGCTATACTCAGCGACAAACATCCGGCCGCGAGCGTCAAATGCGATCGCTACCGGATCCATCACCACAGGCTCGGCCGCGACAAGCTCGATCTTGTAGCCGGGCTCAATCTTGAACGCGGACAATTGCTCCGCCGGCGACTTCGGCCCCGGCGTCTTATCGCTGATCCAATGACGTCCCCCTTTGGTCTTTTCGTCTTCACTAAGCGGCGCCGCGTCTGTTAAGTCCGACGCTTTCGGCGTTCCATCGGCAGCAAGTGAAGCGATCTCGGTTGCGTTGAGAGCCCGATCAAATACGGCGATCTCATCCAAGCGGCCTTCCCAGTTCGACTGATTGTCGCTTCGCCCGCCAAAGTAGGTATCGTCAAACGAGGCGAGCTTCGCCGCGTCGGCCGTGATTTCTAGCTTTCCGTCGAGATAAATTTGGATCTTGCCGCCGGACTGAACCAGTGTGACATTGTTCCAGTTCCAACGCTCTATCGGCGTCTTGCCAAACAGTTGCGACGACTCTTGATCTCCGAGTTGCAGCACCAGCTTCCCAGCATTGTCTCCTTTGCCTGCAATCCCGAGATGGAGTCCATTCGGAGTGATACTGTCGGCGGAGTCACGCGAGAACATCCAGCCGGCGATCGGCCGCGCGTCGAGGTTTAATCCATTCCAGCACCAGATGCTGACACTGAAATCTGCTCCTAATTCTGGCGTTCTCGTCACCATCCGACCGCCTGCAAAGTGGGCGGCGCGATTGATTTCGGTCGCGGTAGAAAGCGCAGGCCCATCCGCTCCATCGAGATAAAAGACGACTCCATCTTCAAACGCGGCGTCTCGATAGTTGGTAGAAGCGTCTCGTGCCGTCGGCCCTTCCATATCATCCAACGGATAATGTCGCGCTGGTTTTAGCTCGGCGATGACCTTCGCCATTTCGCTATGCGGCGGGGTAGATTCACGTCGCGGTTTGCCGGTCACGGCTTCTAGCAGCTTAAGATCGGCGGCGACAATCTTAGGTTCAGCCGTCTCTTCTAAGCCAGCCGATCGAGCAGCCCAGGTGTTGTATCCCCCCAAGACATGTTGTTCGGGTGGGGGAATATAGCCGTCGCCGCCGTTGGCCAATTCAATCACCATGGTGTTCTGAAGTGGGCTCCGCTGCTTCAGCTTTAGTCCGGTCAAAGCATACGTTTCATTGGGAGTCGTCGCGATGGCGATGTCGCCAATACGAATTGCTTGTAAGACAATTTCGGTCGACTGCTTGTCATGCAGAATTAACTGCTCGCGAGCGTACACCTCTTCCGGCGTTTTGGGCAGCCGATCTCCCATCGCAGTCACAACGCCTTGGGCCCAGGTCAGGCGTTCGTTGCTTGGTACGCGATAGTTGAGTCGCATTCGCGTTTCGGCCATCGCGATTGTCACTTCACTTTGATACTTGATGCTCGCAAGCGCTCGCTCGGTTCGGTCGACCATTCCTTCGACAAATCCGTCAAAGGTTTGATTGGTCCCGGCACGATAATCAACGCGCCAGATATCACCGCTGCAGCCATGCGACATGACCGCAACAAAGGGAGGCTTCTCTTCGCTTTTCTGATTCAACTTCGCTTCGATCGCGCGGCAATAATCTCCAAAGTAATCGGAAGCGCCTCCACCGCCGAAATAGTGCATCGAGAAGTTCGCAAACATCGCAATCGGTCGCCCATCCAGGGCTTGAAACGAGATGATCGATAGTTGCGGATCTTCGGGACCGGACTCTCCGGTGACGTTCAGTATGTTGTTCTTCGCCGTATGCATACTGGCACGCACCGACTTGTTGCCGAACGGGTCTTCACGCATTTGATCGGGGCCTAAAATCCAGCGACGCAGAGCCGTAAACTCGTTCGCGTCGGCCGTTCCGTAACCAACTTTCGCAGGCGCCAAGTTCCGCTGTGCGGTGATGATCGCTTCGGCTAGTTTGATGCGTAAATAAGGCGTATAGGTCTCGTCCGCTTCGGTCCCCAGCGCTCCCATCGACGAAGGTGCGCTGTGCGTGTGAGTCGCCGACATCATGATCCGATCGGTCGGAATTTTGGTCCGCTCAGAAGCCAGTTGCTTGGCGCTGTCAATCAGATCTTTCGGCAACATACAACTGTCGGTGACAACGATCGCCAGTTGCTCTTGGCCATCACTCACCACAATCGCGCGAGCGAAGATATTTTTCGGCTCGCCGGTGCGACTATAGAAACTGCCGTTGATCAGCACCGGAAATTGCTCCGGCGTTACATCAATTGCAGCAGCGCCAACTTGGAACTCGGCCCTCGCGCTGATAGCGAACGAAAGCGTAACGACGGCGGCAAATGCGTATACGAGACTGCGCAGTAGTTGCATCCGATCGACTCCAGTAGAACAGGCCTCAGGCAGGACGTTTGAGGCAGCTTGGAAGGTAGGTTGGGTTCATCAGGGATTTTATATTCTTCCCCCGATCGATCTCATGATATCTCGTTCCATCGAAAATTGCCAATAGTTCCTGTTCGGCAGTCGTATTTTCTATTCAGCAGCCGAAAATGCCCCCGCCTTATGGCTTGTTGGCTAAAGATATTTCCCGCAGCATAGCGCTAGCGACGCCAAAAATCTAACCATCCTGTCCGAAAACCGCGAGACGCTCTGCGGGGCTGTTTCTATATTGAAAGAGATGGAACTTAACCGCCAAGTCTGTTATCGAGCATTGCTCGCTCGCGATGAGCGCCACGATGGGCGTTTTTTCACTTGCGTGAAGACGACGCGCATCTATTGCCGCCCTGTTTGTCCGGCGACACCACCGAAATTGGAGAACTGCGAATTTGTCCGCTCCGCAGCAGCCGCCCAAGAAGCCGGCTATCGCCCATGCCTGCGGTGTCGTCCCGAAAAATCCCCCAGTTTGTGGGAGAGCAGCAACCATTCCTCTGCCGTAACGCGGGCCTTGAAGTGGATTGATGAGGGGGTCTTGGATGAAGAGAATGTCGCGGCGTTGGCGGAACGCTTAAGGATTGGCGAACGCCAACTGCGGCGTTTATTTCAACAGCATCTGGGCGCATCGCCCATCGCCGTCGCGCAAACTCGGCGAGTTCTGCTAGCGCTGCAACTGCTGCAGCAAACCGAGCTATCGATGGTCGAAGTGGCGCTGGCAAGCGGCTTTCAGAGCGTGCGGCGATTCAATGAAACCTTTCAAAAACTATACGATCGTCCACCAGCACAATTACGTCGACAGCGTCGCCTAGCAACCGGGCCCAGATCGCAACTCTCACTACTGCTTTCCTATCGCAAACCCTATGACTGGGCGAGCATTCGGCTGTTTTTCGCCGCTCGGGCGATTCCTGGCTTGGAACATGTGACCGAACAGGCCTATTCACGCACGATCGAAATCGATGGAGTGATTGGTTGCTTCCGAATTAGCGATGCGCCCGAGCAATCAGCGCTGTTGGCCGAAATTCAGTTTCCCAATCTGAAAAGCTTGCCGCAGATCATCGCGAGACTGCGGCGGATGTTTGATTTGAATGCCGATATCGGCGCGATCACGGCGGCGCTATCTCAAGATCGCATGCTGGCTCCTTTGGTTTCGCACCGACCGGGATTACGAATACCCGGCGCTTGGGACGGCTTTGAAATCGCAGTTCGCGCGATACTAGGACAGCAGATCACGGTGCATGCGGCTCGCAAACTCGCGAGCAAGCTGGTAGTACAACTGGGCGAACCGCTTGAAGATCCATCACTGCCGCTAGAACTAACGCATCGGTTTCCGTCGCCAGAGAACTTTCACATCACCAAGATCGAAAAACTAGGAATGCCGCGTGCCCGAGCAGCCGCGATCGCCAATCTGGCTCAGTTGACTGCAGCCAATCCGAGACTCCTGGACTCAATGGAAGAATTGGGAAATCCTACCGAAGAACTCTGCAAGCTGCCCGGGGTCGGTAAATGGACTGCACAGTACATCGCGATGCGAGTCCTGCGCGAGAGCGACGCATTTCTGGCGGACGATGTGGGGCTGCAACGCGTGATGGCGACCGAAGGCGTTCGTCCAAACGCCAAGCAGTTGCTGGCACATGCCGAAAACTGGCGTCCCTGGCGCGCTTATGCCGTGATGCATCTTTGGACTAGCGATTCGACCAGCACCAAGTTAACCCCAGAACAGGAGGACTCCAATGCAGTTCTCGCTTAGTCGACAAAACTCTCCGCTCGGCTTGATGCTGATCGTATCTGATGAGCAAGAGCAGTTGCGAGCCCTCGACTTCCATGATTACGAGTCACGGATGCACACTCTGCTGACACGACACTATGAGACGTACCAACTTGATGCAATAAAGACGCCGGCCAAGATCGCCGATGCCCTGGGCAACTATTTTGCTGGTGACTTAACGGCAGTGAGCGATTTGTCGGTCTGCACCGGCGGCACGTTGTTTCAACGGGAGATCTGGAAAGCACTTCGTACTGTGCCTGCCGGCGAAACACTGAGCTACGGCGAGCTTGCTCGACAAGTCGGACGACCCAACGCATCACGGGCGGTTGGTCTGGCGAATGGAGCGAATCCGGTTGCGATTGTCGTCCCTTGCCATCGCATCATCGGCGTCAGCGGCGCGCTGACCGGCTACGGAGGGGGATTGCCGCGCAAACGGTGGCTGCTAGAGCATGAGCAAAAGTATGCGTCGGTTAATGCGATTTAAATCAGCGTCTGGTTGTCAGCGATCGGTGGTCCGTTCTTTATTCAAGCAATAGCGTCACATCAACATCATTCGTTAAACAGCCGTCCCTTGGGTGCGAAACTGCTTGGGCGTCATCCCTACGCTTTGACGAAAGACGCGGCAAAGATTTTGCGAAGTCTCAAATCCGGTCGACTTTGCGATGTTGACTATCTTTTCTTTGGTCTGAAGCAACAACTTTTGAGCCCGAAGTAAGCGAATACGTCGCAATTCTTCCATGGGAGCACGGACGTAGTTTTCGCGAAAAGCTTTTTCGAGCCCGCTGCGGCTCATCGCGACCGCGCGAAAGACGTCGACCATGTTGATCGGTAGGTGGGCGTTCGCTTGCATATAGCGAAGCGCAGCCGCGACCTGCGGGTGGGAAACCGCCAGGCTATCGGTGCTGCGACGTTCAACAACGCGACTTGGCGCGATGTAGATCGTCTCGGCGGGTGGTGCTTCTCCGGCGATCAGTCGCGAGAGCAGAGCGGCGCCTTCGTAACCGACTTGTTCTAAGTTATCGTCGATGCTCGACAGCGGCGTTTGCAGACAATCGCAAATCGTCTCAGTATTGTCGACGCCGAGCACCGAAATCTCGTCTGGCACCAGCGCGTTAATCGCCATTGCGGCTTCGATGATTTCGACCGCTTCAATATCACGCGGAGCAAAAACTGCTAGTGGTTTGGGAAGCTCGGCCAGCCGCTGCACGAGCCAACGATGTCGCTGTTGTCTCGTATCGGCGCGGCGGTCACGCTCGTGTTGCCACGACAAGATATCGCAGCGACGATCATGCAGCGCGAGCTCGGCCGCAAACGAGTCGCGACGTCGGCGACTGACTCCTAGTTCCCAGCGATGGATAAAAGCAAAATTGCGAAACCCGCGATCGAGAAAATGCTGCGCCGCCATTTTGCCGATCGCAGCATTGTCCATGGTGACGCGAGCCAAGGGGATGTCAGGGCGACTTTCTGACAGATCAACCATCGGCACGTCAAACCGCTGCAGCGATCGCCAGATTTGCTTCTGGGCGCCAAGCAGGGTGATCACGCCATCGCCTTGCCAGTCGTCGGGCACCAGGTCATCAAAATCAAAAGTTACGTGCCAATGATGATCTCGTGCAAAGCGCGCGACGCCACGGTGAATCTCGGGATAATACCAACCAAGAGCCAAAAGTACGTGGGTAGCGCTACGGTCGGGGTGTTTCCAATCAACAGAACGGTTCGTCGGCATTGCTTGTTATTTGTCCCTTTCGGAGTTGTTTTCTTCTATACTAAACACGAAAGTAGCGAAATCGATAAGTTTTTTCGGCAACATGAGCATGTTCGCTAAGAATAGCCCCGGTACGATAAGGAGAGGCTTAGGGTGACCTCATCCGGATAATTATTCTGTGACTGAAAACGGACGGCCCTCTCTCCACTTCGATCGTGTCGCAACCGGTGGCGGAGATCGTTGGAAGCCAATTTCAAGTAACCCTGATAAACCCTGCCTGCCAACTTTCCTTCCGATACGAAAGTAAGATCGCCCGATGAAACGTTCTCTCCCAATTTTCTTCATCGCTTTATTGGCCGCGCTCATCCACGGTGGACTTCTCTCCGCCGGCGAATTGCAGGAAAGCGTTGTGTATGAGTCTGGGATGAATGGCTATCACACGTATCGCATTCCGTCGGTCATTGTCACTAAAGAAGGAACCTTGCTGGCGTTTATTGAGGCCCGCAAGCGAAACATGTCTGATACCGGCGACATCGACTTGGTTGTTCGTCGTTCGAAAGACAACGGGGCGACCTGGGGCGAAGCCGAAGTGATTTGGGATGACGAAGACAACGTCTGCGGCAATCCTTGTCCGGTAGTGGATCAGTCGACCGGCAAGATCTGGCTGCTGCTGACCTGGAACTCTGGCAAGATTCCTGAAGGGAAAATTCAACCTGGGTTTGGTCAAAATTCGCGTCGCGTTTTCGTCGCGTCTTCAGACGACAATGGCCAAAGTTGGACCAAGCCCACCGAGATCACGACCGATGTGAAAAACAAAGAGTGGACCTGGTACGCAACCGGCCCCGGCGCAGGCATTCAAATCGAACATGGGCCACATGCAGGCCGCTTGGTGATTCCGTGCGATCACAAATGGCCAACCGACGGCAAAGTGAAATTTGGCTCGCATGTGATTTATTCGGACGATCATGGCAAAACCTGGCAGTTAGGGGGATCGGCGCCTGAATATCAGGTCAACGAATGCGAAGTAGTCGAACTGGCAGGCGGCAAGTTGCTGCTGAACATGCGAAACTATGATCGTAAACAAACCGTGCGTCAGGTTTGCCTCAGCGACGATGGAGGCCAGACCTGGCACGATCAAAAGTTTGACCCAGCGCTGATCGAGCCGATCTGTCAAGCAAGCGTTCATCGTTATCGCTGGCCCGCCGCCGCCCAGCCGGGGGTCGTCCTCTTCTCGAATCCGGCCAGCAGCAAAGATCGCACCGCGATGACGGTCCGCGCCAGTTACGATGACTGTCAAACGTGGCCGGTTGAACGTCGATTGTTTGACGGGAGCAGCGCGTATTCTTCGCTGACCGTGCTTCCGAATGGCCAAATTGGTTGTCTCTACGAGCGGAACGGCTACAAAGAAGTGGTCTTCGCTCGCTTTGATCTGGATTGGCTGACCGACTCTCAGCCTACCGATCAATAAGTAATATTCCCTCGCGTTTTCCGGTCTCGCTACCACCTTTCGTATTGTGTGAATCTTCGTGATCCAGCCCACCTATGGTCGTCTGCGCGGACTTGTTGCCGCAACATTTACTCCGTTTCATCCTGATGGCGCACTGGATGTGGATCGGATTGCGCCGATGGTCGAGTACCTGATCGAGCAGCAGATTCACGGGCTCTACATCCTGGGGAGTACCGGCGAAGGACTCTCGTTGACCAGCGCTGAGCGGCAGACCGCTGCAGAAGCTTTTGTCAGTGTGACTTCGGGACGAATCCCGGTAATTGTGCAAGTCGGCAGCGAAAGCCTGCTCGCATCCCGCGATCTGGCGCGGCACGCGCAGCAGATCGGCGCCGACGCCGTATCGGCTGTTAGCCCCGTCTATTTCAAGCCCGATTCGATCGAAACTCTGGTCGATTCAATGGCACAAATCGCAGGGGGCGCTCCCGATTTGCCCTTTTACTACTACCACATTCCGGTGGCGACGGGACTCATGCTTTCGCCGTTGGCTTTTTTGCAACAAGCGATCGAACGAATTCCGAATCTCCGTGGAATCAAGTTCACTTCCCCCGCAGTGCAAGACTATCAAGCGTGCGTCGAGCTTGCCGGGCATGACTATGAAGTAATGTGGGGAGTGGACGAGATGCTGCTTGCTGGACTGGCCGCAGGAGGAACCGCGGCAGTTGGAAGCACCTACAATTATGCACCGGCGGTTTATCACCATATTTTCAGGGCGTTTGAGCAGGGAAACCTAGAAGAAGCACGACTGTGGCAATCACGCTCTCAACAATTGGTGCGAGCTTTTGTTCCGTTCGGTCCTCGCGCCGCTCAAAAAGCGATCATGGCGATGATCGGCCATGACTGCGGATCGAGCCGACTGCCGATCCGCTCGCTAACGCTGGAAGCGTTTGAGCAACTACGTCACCAGCTGGAAGTGATTGGGTTCTTTGAATGGTCACGGTTGGTGAAAGAGTCGGTTGCAGTCCGTTAAAGAGCCGAGCAGCCTAGAGCGTTTCGATTTTTTCAGCCTTACGCAAACAGATCCATGACCGGATTGCCTTTACCGTCTTCGGTGACGTAGAAGGGGCGTCCTTCGATAGTAAAGCCGGTACGCGGGCTGATCCCCATGGCCGTCATTATGGTCGCGTGCAAATCCATTACGCTGACCGGGTTTTTGGTTGCGATCAGCGGACGTTCGTTGGCAGTTTCACCATAGACGAAACCCCGTTTCATGCCGCCGCCGAACATTACCACGCTGGTGCCGCCGGTGAAGTGGCGATGCAGGCCGTAGTGCTTCATTTCAGTGACGTTATCAACTTTGAACGTTGTCTGGTCGTTGGCGTTGGAGCCAGGCTTGCCTTCCATGATTGCGTCCCGACTGAACTCCGAAGCGACAATCACAAGCGTCCGATCCAACAAGCCACGCTCTTCTAAATCAAGCACCAACTGGGCGATCGGCCGATCAATCTCTTGATGCATGCGCGCTACGGTTTCGTGCCCATTGGCGTGGGTGTCCCAGTTCAAAAACGGGACGTACTCGGTCGTGACTTCCACAAACCGAGCACCGGATTCAACCAACCGCCGTGCGAGCAGACAACCTTGGCCAAAGCGGCCCGTATCGTAACGATCACGGATCTGCTTTGGCTCTAAAGTGAGATCAAACGCGTTGCGATCTTGTGAGCTGAGCAACCGATAGGCGTTGTCAAGCGAGCGGAGCATTGACTCTTGCTGATAATCGCTCAGGTAGTCGCGTTGAGGAGTTTGGTCGACCAGTTTGCGGAACAGGCGATTGCGGTTGGCGAAACGCTCGGCGTTCATCCCTTCTGGTGGGCGAACGGCGGCGGCCGCTTCCGCAGGGAAGGGTAAATTCATCGGACCAAATTCGCTGCCAAAGAACCCAGCGGTGGTGAAGGCTTTTAGCTCTTCCTTCTCGCCGACTCCTTCGAGACGCTGCCCGATGTTGATGAACGGCGGCATCACCGGGTTGTTGGGGCCCAGCACTTTCGCCATCCAGGCGCCGATATGCGGACAGGCGACCGTTTGCGGCGGGACATAACCGGTATGCCAATGGTATTGATGCCGCGAGTGCAAAATACTGCCCAGGTCTGGCTGGACCGCAGAGCGAATCAGCGTCGCCCGATCCATTACCTGAGCAATGTTCTCTAGCCCCGCACAGATCTGCAATCCGTCGACGTTCGTATCGATCGCCGGAAAAGTGCTGAGCATACTATCGACCGAAATCCCTTTTTCATACGGAGCATAGCGCTTCGGATCAAAAGTCTCCGGCGCCGCCATTCCGCCGGCCAACCATAGCAAAATGCAGGCGTCAGCCGTCGGTTGTGGTTGTTCAAGTGACGTCTCTTCGGAGGCCGAAACCAATTGCGGCGCACCGGTCATCCAGGCTGCAGCACTGGCGGCCGAAAGTTGTCGAAGAAAATCGCGGCGGATGGTTGCGCGGTTTTGTCGCGAAGTCGAGTGGTTCGTGTCGGACATGATTCTTACTTCGTCCTTAACGGATAATCATAAATTCGGGAAGCATCAGCACGGTCCACAGCATATCTTGCACACTTTGCACGTCAGGTTTTTCGCCGAGTGCTTCGACAAAGATGGCTTGCTCCTGCTCGGTCGCAGGTCGGGACAACAGCGATAGGTAAACGTGGTTCACCAGTTCCTCAGAACTTGCCCAGTCATGTGCGAGCAGCTGTTTCGCTCCGCGCGACAAGGCCTCGTCAAACGCAGGGCCATTCGCCAGACTGATCGCTTCCAAGGTGGTTAGTTCGTTAGGTCGCGTCGAGACCACTTGATCACGATTCGGCCTGCCGAGAGCCCGCATCAGAAAGTCTGCTTTCAGCAGTGCGGCGCGCACCATCGGCGTTTGTCCGGTCAGCGAAAGTCTCGCTGCATCTTCCACACTGGATGTCCAGACCGCTAACGTCGGTACGATCACAGCCGGTAATTGGTTCTTCGCCCAATCAGCAAGCGGCTGCTTTTTGATCACCTCGATTTTGGGTGTAGGATTCCAGTTCCACGATTCGTCCGAGGCGACCATTAACGATTCGCCCCCGGTCAGATCGATCTTGGCTTGAAAGAAGAGCCCCGCCGGATTGGCGCCAGCTCCGGCGTTTTTGGCGATCACCACCAGTTCGTTGTTCCCTGCTTTCAAGTAGGGAGTCAGTGCGACCGTTTTTACATCGGTCCATGTGTCGCCTGACGAGACTTCGCGGCGATTGACGAACAATTGAAATTCATTGTCGCAGGTGATAGCAGCGATTGCGGACTTAACTGATTCTTTTAATTGGAATTGACGCACCAACGCGATGGTTTCGCCAGATGGAGGAATCTGACCAGACGAGGCTGAATTTCCCCAGATCCACTTCGCCACCAGTTCCACACTCGCCGACCCAGCATCATCCTTCGCAACACGATTGACCTTAGCGTCCATCGCGATAGGGGCCGCATTGGACAATCGCCATACGGCGTCCACAAATTGCTCAGCCGTCATACGTTTGGCTTGCGGACCACGATAGACGTAGGGACCATCGCCGGTTTCATCAGCAATCACCTCGGTCTGGGATTGATACGCTTGACTGGTCGCAATCAAGCGCAGCACCTTTTTTAAGTCGTAGTTCTGCTCGACCAGATAAACCGCTAAGTAGTCGAGCAAATCCTCATTCCAGGGACGCGACTGCATCGAATCAAGCGGATGCACAATGCCGCGTCCGATCAGACGTTGCCAAAGTCGATTGACAATGGTGCGTGAGAATCGCCCATTTTGTGGAGCGGTCATCAGCTTGGCTAGTTGCTGTAAACGCTCTGGCTGAGCGGCGTCAGCGTCAATATTACCTAGTTCTGGAAACAACCAGGCAGCCTTAGCCATTTCGCCGGTCGGCTTGTCACAACGATGCAGCTCGAGCGGCTGGTCGGCATAGATCGCCGCTAAACCATAGGCGTCGGCCAGTTTCCAATGATCGACAAAACTGTTGTGACACGAAGCGCACTTCATGTTAATCCCCAACAGCGATTGCGAGACATTTTGCGAAAACTGAATCGCGGTCGTTTGTCCTGCGCTAACCTCGCCGCGCCATTGGATGCCGTCAATAAAGCCGCGACTATCGGCGGTGGGGGGAGCGATCAGCTCGCGGGTAAATTGGTCAAACGGCTTGTTGTCACGGAGCGAATTGTAGAGCCAACCAGTGATTTGGGTCCGCCCACCGGTGATAAAGCCTGTACCGTCGTAATCATTACGTAGTAGGTCATTCCAGAAGCTTAGCCAATGATCCGCGTAGTCAATGTTACGCGCCAACAAAGCGTCGATTGCTTTCGTTCGCTTGTCAGCAGAGTCATCCGCTAGAAACGCTTTTAGTTCGGCGCTGGTCGGCGGCAATCCGATTAAATCAAGTGAGGCGCGTCGTAGGAAGGCTCCGTCCGACAGCGGCTCTGGACGAAGGATTTTATTTTCGACCAAGTAGGAGTCGATGATCCGATCGATAGGGTTCGTTCGTCCAGCGACAACCGGAGGAAGTTCAGGGTGTCGAGGAAGTAGCGGGGGCTCGTAAAACTTGTCGCCAAAGGTAAAGCCTGGTTCCCATGGCATATCGGCTGCGACCCACTGTCGCAGCAGCGCAAGATCTGCTTTGGAAACTCGAGGGCGATCCTTGGGCGGCATCTGCGTATCGGGATCGTCCGAAGCGATTAGTTCTAAAAAGTAAGACCCGTCGATGTCACCGGGGATCGCCATGCCGTTATCGAGAAAAGAAGATCGATCATTGATCGAAAATCCCCCCTCCGCTTTGCCGGCGGCATGGCACGAAGAACAGTTCTTTCTCAGGATTGGTACGATCTGATGAGCAAAATCGATCTCTGCACTTATGGATGTGACGGGGATGAGACACACCCCAAGCGTCACCGTACCCAGCGTTGCTAGGAGGCGCAGAGAGACTGTCGCTGCATGAAGCATATTCATTAGGAGAGAAGTTTCCAGGCGGGATCAATAAGCGAACAAGTATTCCATTATAGCGGAATATCACGCCAAATCGCCAACCTGAATTGGCCCTACTTAGCGGGCAAGCTCGGCGGTTTGGGTTACTTTTGCACAAAACAGAGACAAAAGATGCTCCGATTCGGCTCGCGTGTAGTAATACGGATCTTGCTTGAGCGTCAGAAAAATCTTGTCGGCTGTAGTTGTCACGCTAAAAGCACCGGCAGTTTTGGGGCGAACCGGAGGGACGCCAATCATACAGTCATAAACCACGTTGCCGGCAACCAATCCGCCGTTAGCGACCGGCAACTTGGCGGCAAAACGTCGCCAAGAGTTGCCAAAATTGGTTAAAATCGCGGTCGCAAAGCAAAATTTTCCGTTCACAATCCAAGGGTGAGCGCCAACTGCTTGGACTCCTGCCAGACCGCCGATGAAATAACGCGACAGCCGATCCGATTTGATCGCGCTGGTTTCCCAGGCCAAGGACTTGCATAATTCTGCTGGCGATTTGCAGAGGTCACTACGACGAGTCAAAAACGCAAAGCCGACGTCGTTGGTGGTCGGCATTGCGTTATCGCCGCGTCCACGTAAATTTTGCGGCATTAAGACGCGCAATTTGCGACGCTTGAGTGGAAAGCCTTGCAGCTCGATTTGTTCGCCCAGCGTCATAAACAGATCACGCAACAGCAGATCATTGAGCGTCACCTTCGACTCGGATGAAAACCGACGCAACGCGACCGTCGTTTCGTGCGACAAAGACTGTGTAATCAGTCCGTTTTGTTTGCGTTCAGCGTTGGCGGCAACTGCCGGCAATCCGCTGGTCAGCGGTAAGGGCCGTTCTGCAAAAAAACGAAACGCACTAGCGACGCCGCTAGCGACATCGCTCAGTCCTTTTTTCCAAGTTGGATTTTCCAGAGCCGAATTACATCGATCCAGTAAACGCTCTGGCTCTAGCTTGCGCGGCGCTACCTGTTTGGCGCCGGGAGTCGCGTTGTTGTAGCCAGTCAAAAAATCTTCAATAAATGCGAACGCGCCAACGCCATCAGCGCAGGCATGATGAAAGTGAAACATCACCGTCGAGCGTTGGCTGCCGCTGCGAACGTAAATGCGAAGTCCAACACTGGTGCGAAGATCGATTAGGTCGTCGTAACAGCTTGCATAAGGGACGCCGTAGTCGTCCCAGTCAACCTCGGGCCGCAAATCGGTTAAACGCCAGAGCTCGCCCCGTTTTTTGTCTTGTTCAATGACGCTGCGAAACATCGGAGCGCGATTCAATGCGAACTCAAGCGCTGCTGCAAAAGGCTCACGCTCGATGGTCCCTTGGAAACGGGCCTCAGCGTCGCACATCATCGGATACTGCGGGCGACCATCGGCGAACATGAACTTCTCAACCGGCGATAGCGGCAGTGGAAAAAGCTTGTTCAACGAAGCGTTAAAGCCTAGTTGCGGAACATCTGCGACTTGCGACATCAGCAAGCTCCTGGCTGGATGGCCTATGACTAGGGAAGTCGATCGCTAACGATCTTTCCTGCTGGCGAACGAGGCAAAGCGTCAACCAAGGCGATCACTTGCGGACGTTTATAATACACCAGATGTGCTTCGCAATACGCGCGAATAGCAAGTTCATCGACGCCTGGTTCAACTGCGATCGCCGCTTTGACGATCTCGGCCTGTGACGCCAACCGACTGCCATAGACTTTGACCTCTTTGACGCCGGGCATGGCCGCAATTGTTTCTTCTACTTCGCAGGGAACAACCTTCAAGCCGAGCACGTTGATCATTTCGCCGGTCCGTCCCCGCAAATGAATCACGCCATCTCCGGCAATTTTCGCCAAGTCGCCGGTGGCGAACCAACCATCCGCATCCCACGGATGAAGGATTGCGCCATGTTCATCGAGATAGCCGGCCATCATCGAGCTGTTTTGAATATGCAGCTTGCCAACGCCGGGATCAAGTCCCTGGTCTTCGCCGTCAGTCGGTGGTCGGACGCAAACTTTCACACCTAGCATCGGAGGCCCGACGCGCCCATCGACATCTTGTCCGTCGGCTGTTGTCGCGACTGAAATTCCGCCGGTTTCGGTCGTTCCATAAAGCGGACAAACGGTGACCCCGGTCTTCTTCCGAAACTGCACCGCCGCACGTCGCGGCATCATCGATCCAGCGGTCAGCAGCCAACGCAGCCGTCCAAAGTCAATCGATCCCCCAAACAACAGCATGTCGATATGGGCAGGAACCATCGGCAGGACGGTGACCGGATAATCACGCAGAACTTCGGCTAACTTCTTAATGCTAAAGTTAGAGGTCGTCACCACGCTGGCGCCTGACAATAGGGGCGTCATTACCGTCAAACCATAGCCATAAGCGTGACTCATCGGCGGTATCGCAAAGAGACAGTCGTCTTCGCAAATCGCCATGGTCGCCGCATAGTGCCGCGCCTCTTCCATGGCTGCAAAACCAGGTCGCAGCGCGATCTTTGGCAGCCCGGTCGAGCCTGAAGTGGGGTGGAGCGGAACTCCGCGCAGCACGGGACCGGCCACGCTGGTCGGCTCGGGGAACGCGCCCCATAGCAAACTCCAGCGGGCTAGCGGCTCAAGTTGCTGCAGGCTCGATAGCACCGCGGCAACTTGCGGATCTCCCCCAAAACTTGCAAGCCACTTTACGCCGAAGCGTTTCGAGTAGCGCGCTAGTTCGGCCGACGGCGTCATGACGTGCACTAACAACGGCGAAGCCTCACAAGCCAACAGCGCCGTCAGCACCGCCGGAAAGAGAGGCCCATTGCCAATGGTCACCAACACGCGATCGCCAGGCGAAACGCCTTGGTGGCGAAATGCGCTGGTGAACGCTTCGCGTGCTCGAGCAAATTCATCCGCCGAGATGACGCGCTGCGCATCGAGATCAATGATGCTGCCGCGATAATTTTCGGCAGCATCTAGAATTGGCGCAGCGCTCCAAATCGTGTCGGAAGTTACCGGACCAGACACTGACGTGCTCCGTCTTCCCAACGCTCTAGAACTTCGTCAATGTCGGCCGAAGTATGAGCCGTTGATAAGAACATCGGTTCAAATTCGTTGGGATGGAAGTAAACGCCGCTGCGCTGCATGTGGTGCTGGAATTGAATAAAGCGTTCAAAATCGCAATGTCGTCGAACGTCGCGATAGTTGTACAGCCCTTCGACATCCGTCTTGGTGATCAGACCAGCCAACAACGGGCCCAGATGATAGACCTGGTGCGGAATACCGAGACGATTGTAGATATCGTCGATCCCACCGGCTAATTGATTGCCGCGGGCATGCAAGTGAGCATAGATATTTTCTTTGTCGCCAAGCACGGTGTCCAGCACTGCTTCAGCGGCTGACATCACGACCGCATTGCCTGAGAAGACGCCACCGTGGAATAGCGGTCCGTTGGCGATGCAGCTCATGATCTCGGCTGACGCTCCGAACGAACCGACCGGGTAGCCGCCGCCCATCGCCTTCGAGACGACGGTAATGTCGGGATAAACGAGATAATGCTCTTGGGCGCCGCCTGGAGCGACTCGCATGCCGGTGATCACTTCGTCAAAAATCAGCAGACCGCCGCGATCGTGAATCATTTCGCGAACGGTGGCCAGATAGCCGTCACGCGGCAGCAACAAGCCTGCATTGCCCGAAATTGGCTCCATAATCACAGCCGCAGTTTCGTCGCCATGCTCTTCCAAACATCGCTGCAGCGCGTCGAGATCATTCCACTGGCAGACGATCACGTCAGTCAGCGAATCGCTCATGCCGGTCGTGCCGGGGATCGCTGGACCGTAACCGCAAGCTGGCAACATCTCGAGCGGCGCGTGGTACTTGGTGAAGATCGCTTCACTCCAACCGTGATAGTGACCTTCAAACATGATAATTTTGCGGCGGCCGGTGTAGGTCCGGGCCAAGCGGATCGCCGAGGCGCATGCTTCGGTTCCCGAATTAGCGAACCGCAGCAATTCGATCACAGGAAACAACTGCTTCAGCTTTTCGGCGACGCGAATTGTAACTTCGGTCGGAAAGCCCAATTGGCTTCCCTGTTCTGAAATCTGGCGAACAACGGCGTCGATCACTTGCTTTGGACGATGTCCAAGCAAGAGCGGACCATAAGCCATGTTTAAGTCGATGTACTCGTTACCATCGACATCCCATAGTCGGCACCCTTCGCCGCGATCGGCGACAAGCGGAATGTGATAAGGCAGTACGCGCATCGTGCTGCTATCGCCGCCGGCGATGCTCTTTCGACCGCGTTCCAGCGTTTTTGCACTTTGCGCCGATTCACTCGAACCCGGTTTGGAAATCATTCCCGTCATGGCGTTACCCCCGTTCATAGCTGATATATCTTTCAATTGGCGCAGTTGTTAGTGGAATCGGAGCAGGTCAGAGAGGCAAGATCGTGAAAACAACGAGCAAGCTGCTCAGAATTTGCTGCATGACCGGTCGTCACCAGACGCCCTGATTGCAATGCAGAATCCCAAGTCAGCTCTCCACGCGTCAAACGCGTAAATGTGTCGCTGTTTAAATAGCATGTCGGACTATCGCCGTTTTGCAGACCCGATCCAACGCCGACCAATCGCCCCTGATCAACGATCAGATGCCACTGTCCGCCGCCGCTACCGCTAATCTGCAAACTGACGTAGCGTCGATCGCTGGATCCGTGGGTGAGGCTGTTGGCGATTGCCATCCAGGGAGCCAAATTCTCTGCGATCGGGTACTTAATCTTGGCCGACGCTTCGCGCGGCCATCCAAAATTCTTTTCTAGTGCGAAGGCGATCAAGCGATCCATCATCGCATCATCCACCGCAGGACAAGGCAAGTCGGCCAAAGCCTGTTCGGTCCTCGACGAATCAAAACTGGGATCATCGCTCCAGTAGGATTGATAGACGCCCATTTGTTCGCGGAACGAATCGGCAATCTCGTCAATGGAGATGTTTTTATTCTCTGTGGCTGGTTCCTCAGGACGCGCCAAGGTCATCACCATCGTTGCCGCCGCCCCCAACATGTCGGCCACGGTCGCAGGATTGGGATTGGTGAGGTGGTAAGTCTGGCCGTGCAAATCGGGATCTGCGATCACGCGAGTCATCGCAGCCGAAACCCAGTCGACAGGCACCAGATTCTTTCGCTCTGAACCGTCTAACTGCAGCGCCCCTAACAGGTCGCACTGATTAAATAGCTCCCAAGGCAACGTGGTCACCAAAGCGTGTATCAATCGCAGCGGCGTATAAAACCCGTGATACGAAACGGTAAAACCTGTATTTGCATCTCCCACGATAATTGAAGGGCGATGGACCGTGAGCAGATCCAGGAAATCGGCGGCACGAACTTCTTTTTCCGCGGTCAGCTTGCTGGACTCATAGTCGTTGCTGGGCTCTTGCCCAACGTCCACTTCATCCTCGCGGATAATGTCACGCCGACGGCCACAAACGTACGCGGTCGAAACATGGTGCAACTTGCGAATCCCGGCGTCTCGACAAAGCCCCAGCATGTGGCGCGTTCCAAGAATATTGCTGCGCCACGGCTCTCCCTCTTCATCATCTGCATAAAACGTCAAGGAAGCGGCCGAATGCACGACGGTATCGCAATGGTCCGCTACCCAAGCTTGATCGGCTGCCGAGAGTCCCAAACCGGGCTGGGTGATGTCTCCCTCCAAAACCACAGGGCGAACCAGAGCTCTTCCAAGTTCCGCTTCCCAATACGCCATCGCGGTTTCAATCCGCTGAGAAGCGGTTTCCATCCGTGAGCGACGCACGACGACCGCCAGCGGCAGGTCGGCCAAGGTCAAGTCGCGGAGCAAATACCGGCCCAGCAGGCCGGTAGCGCCGGTTAACAAGTGATACTTCATACGGAAAATCTTGCCCTACAAACGCAAATGGATCGACTAAACGTGAACCGCAGCGCCGCCGTCAACGACAAGCGTTTCACCTTGTACGAGGTCGGACAGCGGTGAAGCCAAAAACAAGACTGCATCCGCAATATCCTCGACGCTCAACATGCGATCTCCCATCATGGTCTTATCTTTGCGATGATCGAACATCTCACCAGCGCCCGGCAATCGCTTGGTCGAATCGGTCTCGACCAGCCCTGATTTAACAATATTAACGTTCACCCCTTTGTCACCAACTTCCAAGGTTAGATGACGCGCCAGACTTTCTAGCGCCGCCTTGGAGCTGCCGATGAGCCCGTACCATGGCAAAGCCATGTTTGAACCGTGGCTGCTGATCCCAATCACTTTGGCGCGGCCTTTACTTTTTTCGAGCAGCGGCAATCCCGCTTGCACTAGATAAAGCAACGCCAGCACGTTGGTGTGATAGGTATTTTCAAAATGCTTTTCGTTGGCCGCCATCAACGGACGAAATCCGCCCGTCGCGGCATTGCTGACGATAATATCGAGCTGTTGAATATGTTCGCTGATGTACTCCATCATCGATTCAACGTCATCTTTTTTGCTGACGTCCGCTTTGACGACAAAAGAACGTCGTCCCATCGCGCGAATTTCTTTGGCCGTTTCCATCGCGGCGGTGCGTGACGTGACATAGTTCACGATGACGTCGCTGCCTGCTTCGGCCAGTCGCAATGCACAAGCTCGCCCCATACCGCGCGAGCTTCCGGTCACCAAAGCGATACGTCCGGAGAGGTTAATCATGTTGCGTTTCCTGAAAATCGAATTGAAAGTACTTCGTTATTGTCGCCTGAGTCAGTCAACTGGCTCGCACGTTCGATATAGTGTTGAAAATGAAAAATGCGTTCTTCCCGAGTCGAAAGCAAACCGCCGTTCGGCTCGTCTGCCGCCGATAGCCCGGCTTGGATGTGCGGCAAGATTGCCGCATCTTCGGCGCCGACTTGAACCAAAAAATCTTTCGCCCATCTACTGATCAAGCTGCGATTCCAGATTCGTCGCAGTTTCCCTTTGTCCCCAATGTGGCACATCAGACGAACCACAGACAATGACTGATCTGCCGAGATCGGAATCACGCATTCGACCCAACGATACAGCGACAGACGCGCCAGCATTACATTGGGATAATGCAAAATATGTTCGTAAGAAGAGTCTCGCGTTCGCCCCACGGCCCAGTGACCAATCGAATCAAGCAGCGCTCGAAATGATTTCTCCTCCCCGTAATCCACCACCAGCGAAGTCCAGGAGTCATGCAATTGATGCGTACAATCTTTTTCCTTGGGCGTCTGGCCAAAGGTCTTCGGATGGACTTCGGAGGTGTGATAGCTCTCCAATGCATTTTCGATCAGGCATTTCCAATTTGCATTGATCTTGCGAGACATCACGATCGCGGTATGCATCTCTGGCGTAAACCAGCTCTCATAGAGGTCAAACTTCTCGCCTAAAAACTCACGCAGGCTTGGACCTACTTCCGTAAGATTGATAAAGACAAGCTCGCCGCAACATTCTACGCGATATCGCTTCAGCCCAAGCATGCCCTGGGCGAGCGGACGAAACGTTTTGGCATCTGGAATTTTGCGGACGTTGCCTGTCTCGTCATATTCCCAGCCGTGATACTGACAATGTAAGCGATCAGCGACGCCGCACGATTTGCAGGTCAATTTGGCGTAGCGATGCGAGCATACATTCAAAAAGGCGCTGACTTCCTCTTCATTGCGCCACAAAATAATTGGGCGATCAAAGATATCCATCGTCACAAACGAGCCGTTGCTTGGCAATTCGCTCATCACTGCGACGCAATGCCATGTCGGCAGCATGATCGTTTCGATCTCATTTTTGTAGATCTCCGGATCAAAATAGACCTGACGCGGCAACACTTGCGAATGGTGCTCTTGGCTTACAAACATGCGGTTAACTCCTGCAAATTAGATGCGGGAGCATCCTGACTGTTCGCTTGCCAAACCGCGGCGGCTGTGCCCCGATTTGAAGTGCGGATCCAGGTCGCTAGCGGTGACAATCGACGCCCGAACAGTGTGCAACAAACTTGGTGATCGCTGTAGGATTCGATTTCGATGCAGCGTGGATTCCAGCCTTGGCGATCACTCTGCGATTTAAAAATCGCTTCTTTGAGTCCCCATAATAACGAGATCGACTCGGGGCGTTCGGCAAGCCAGGTTTGTTCACGCTCAGTAAACCAAGCGGTCGAAAAATTCCTATCTTGCGGAACGTCCCAAGCTAAATCCACGCCGATCAACGAAGCATTGGTCGTCATTCCAACCAAGACCGCATTGGCGGCATGCGAAATAGAAATACGATGATCGGTCAGCTTTCCAGCGACCAATACTTGTGGCGCCTTCCCCAGCCCCTGGGACGAACGGGACAAAATCTCGATGCGGCGCAATTCGGCCAGATCACATGAGCCGGCAATCAATCGCTTGGCGACCCAGCGAGCGCCTAACCATTGTTGACGACGATCTTCGTGAGCAAACAGCGCCCGTTCGGCTTGTTCAGCGGCGCTCAACCAAATATTTGGCGGATCGATTGGCAATCGTCGCGTATCGGCAACGTATCGAACGATCCATGTCCCAGAAGCGAATGTCGGAGCGAGTATCATGCGATTCCTCCCCGGCCGAGAATCACTTTCTGATAACCAATCGCTTTCAGGATGACGTCACCGTTCTCACCAAACAAAGTCAGATCGTACAGCGCCGATTTCTCGGCTACTTCACGGCAGACAAAGTGGACGTAGCAGTTTTCGCCATCGTTCGGCAGGCGGCCGAGTTCCAAACGTTCAATCTTGCGCGGCAATGAAACCGCTCCATCGCTATGTTTGTACAACTGGCAGCCGCAAGCAAACAGGGCCGAATCTAAGACGCACGACGGCACGCGCCAACCTTCGACGCGGTCGGGTTTCGTCAAATCGGCCAGTGGTTGGGCGACGATGTGGCCCCAGCCGCTCTGCGCATCGCAACTCAACGCCTTCAAGCAGCGGAAAGGAGCGCCATGATAAATCGCGCTATCCTCTGGATAGTTAACTACGCTCCACTCACTGGGGAACGGCGGTAGATCGGCGGAAAGCGCGGCAGGGACGGCGGCTAATTCAATCTTGGCTTGCAGGTAAAGCCGATCTTTTTGAATCAATCCCCCGGTTCGATTCCGAAAGTCACAGGTCCAGCGGCACTCAGCAAGAGCTTCGCCGACCAGCTTGGCGCGAGCCTGGGCGGTGGTCGGGTTGTCGGTGTGAAACACGAGTCCATCGATCATATCAACATCACAGAAGGCGACCACCTTTTTACCGGAAGCCAACTCGGCCGCTTCTCGCAGCGCTTCTAGCGTCACGACAACCGGCATCAGCGGCTTGCCGCGCAAGCGGTGCAGCGCCAAAAAGGGATCGTTCACGGGATCAAGCGGTACATCGCCGATCAACTCGTCTGCTTCACTGCGTGACGTTGCGACTAACGGGAACGAACCGTCGACTGCTTCACCAGTCCGAGGTTGAAACTCGCCCAGCGGAAATTGTTCGTGGGGATAGAACATCGGGTAGAAATCGCCAAAGGTGTAAAGCGTTTCTGCTTTCAGTCCGCCGCCGGCCAATTCTTCTTCAAACCGGCGAACACCTTCTTCCGGCAACATATATTTCATCTTCATCACCGACCGCGGCCCCCAGGCGAATCGAGACAGCGTCGCGATCCCAGCCCCTTCCCATGATTCCCAGTGGATGCAGAGCGTCGTGCAATCGGGACGAGCGGAGCGGAACCAGTCAAGCGCTTTGGACATCGAGTCATTGCCAGCGGCGTAGTCGCTGAGCCCGTTCCCTCCAAATCGACCGCTAATCGAACCAAAGCCGATGCAATGCGTCAGCGGATCAGCATCGGTGAGCGCGAACAAATGAAGCAGTCCATCAAACTTGGCGCGAATCAATTGCTCAACAAACGGTCGGCGTTTGTGATCAAAGCGACCTGGCTCGATCAATCCGGCGCCATGCATTAGGCCATTGATCGGCCCATCGGTGCGGCGAATTTCAGCCAACACGGCGGCGACTGCCTCACGATCAGTGACGTCGCACTGATAGTAGGTAGCCAGAACGCCTGCTTCCGCAAAACGCTGCAGGTTATTGAAGATCTCGCAGTCTTTCAGGACACGGTCCCAGGCCTTGCCAGGCGAACCGCCCGACGCCAGCGCTTCGCGAGCAATCTGAGTTTTGTAAGAGTTCAGCTGCTCTTCATTGAAATTACGCCAGACAGCATCGGCCAACGGCGCGGGACTCTTGCCCAGCAGATGTAATTTCCAGCCGTAGCGAGCAGCCAATTCGCGGGCGGCGATCGCTGTGATCCCGCGGGCTCCGCCGGTCACGACCCAAGTACCACCGCGTGGGATATTGGCGGCCGGCCCCATTTCAAGCGGAGTTCCGACTGGTCGGACGACGCGACGATTCCCGCCGCACCAACTTACTTCGACTTCCGGCATGTCGGCGGCAAGTTCACGCATCATCGCATCAAACAGCACCGACGGCGTCTCCCCAGTCGGGGCATCAATCACCTTGCAACGCACCACTCGGTTTTCGTGTCGCGCTTCTTCGATGTGGAGTGACTTCATAAAACCAGCGACGCCGCCGCCATCGGGGGTTTGCACCGCTGATTCAAATCCAAAATCTCCCCCCAGCGAAGTCGCGGCGACCAGGTCGCCGGTTCCTGCTTCTGGAAACTTGAGGAGCCGTTTGTACCAATTTTGTGCAATGAAGTAGGGAGCGATAATCCCTTCGTGGTGACGGCGATCAATCTCAGTGACTGAAAGCAAATCAGCAGACAGCGCATCGCGACTGGTCATCAAAAAAAGTCGCTTCGCCGGCTTCTCGGGATGAAGCGAATCGAGCCAGGCCAATGTTTCGTCCAGATCAGCGCGGGCGCCAAAGCGATAAACCTCGACGCCGGCCTGTTGCAGACGTTGCTCTAGTTCGACCGCGTCGGCATTTTCACCCAAGATCCAGACCGGCGCGTCAAACGTCGGTGACGCTGGAGTTTCTGCCGGGATGGGCGAATCGATCAGCTTCATTTCGCAGCGCTCGGTGCGCAGATCGACTCCTGCTTCAGCCGGACCAAGCGATTCCTGTGTAACGACCTTTGCTGGTTGAGCGGGAGTCTCTTCAACAGAGCCCTTGGCTAAAATTCCCAAACCATCCGCAAAACGCCGCCAATGACGGCGTTCGGTGATCATGATTTCACTACGAGGGACATCGGCCTCGATTTCGCGAATCAGATGAGAGACCCCTTCAGCCAGCGGCATCAACTGCAGCTCGCTCTTATTACTTAAGATGCTTTTCGTTTCCGGGCGTGCGGCCATGCCGACTTCGTCCCAACCATGCCAATGAAAACCAACAGCACGGACCCATGGTCGCTGTCGTCGGTAGGTTCCCATCAGCTTGCACAACAGATCGCTGGCCAAACAATAGTCGGACTGCCCCAGGCTGCCGAGCCGGCCGGCGATCGAACCGAAGCCGATGAAATGGCGGATCGGATCGGCCTTAGTCAGCGCCGCCAGATGAACGGCGCCACCATCTTTGACGCCGATCGTCGCCTGGGCGACGTCGCGACGTTTTTTCTCCATGCGGCATGATTTGTCGATGCCGGCTCCATGCAGAATACCGGAAATCGGGCCATCGACGCGGCGAATTTCGTCCAGCACTGCGGATAAGGATGCGCGATCGGAAACATCACAGGCATGGTACGTGGCAGAAACGTTGTTTGCGGCGAACGCTTGCAATGATTTGTCGATTTCCAGGCTCTTCTGCACGCGTTCCCACGCGTTTGGCGCCTGCTGGCCTGCTTGGCGAGCGGCAATCATCGTATCAGCTTTCAGCTTTTGCAGACCTGCATCATCCAGCTGTCGCCATGCCGGATCAATCGTCGGCAAGTCACTAGAGCCGATCAAATGTAGCTTCAGGCCGTATCTCTTCCCTAGTTCCAGTGCACAGGCGGCGGTAATGCCGCGAGCGCCGCCGGTAATCACCCAAACGCCTTGCGGCAGTTGGGCTGCAGGATTGGCCGCTGCTGGTCGATCCATCGCAAATGGAACGCGCCGCATACCGCCGGTATAGGAAACTTCATAATCACGATTACCGGAGGCCAGCTCAACAAAGATGTTCTGCGCGATCTGCAGCGGCGACTCCTGTGCGGCGGTATCCAGCGCTTTTACAAGCGGTCCCTTACCGCCACGCATCAAGGTGTACTCAATGAAAATCGCTTTCATCAACCCTGTCACGGCGCCGCCTTGGACTGCCGTAGCGCCGCGGCTGAAACCAAAGTCGCCGCCGAGTGCGGTAACCGCGACAACCGTCGTTTTTTCTAGCCATCCCCCGCCATCCGCTAAAGACAACCATTTCTGGCAGACGAACAGCGGCGTTTCCATGGCCGAAACTTGGTGAGCGTTCCAGGTCGATTCGACATCGAATTGCAAATTCGAGCGGTCGTCGCGTGCCGTGGTAATAAACAAATGAGGAGCCGGACCAGCGGCGCAGATCGCTTCGACCTGGGCGACGGCATTCTCCAAATCGCTCGCATCAGGGATGTGATACGTTGTCACGCTAGCTTGCTGAAGTTTCGAGATCAGCGCTGCAGCCGTTTCACCATTTCCAAGCACGATCGCAGCGCCGCTCCAGGTCGGAGTTTGCGCGGCGGAGACGGAGATCGGTGAATCACACATTTCCAACTCAAACCGCGCCGTGACGCTGAGAGACGGCAACGGCGTCCGCACGACTTGCTGTGGGACGGAGGGCGTGGTGATGTTAGCGTCGGCAAACAAATCGTTGAGCGAATAGGTGTCAACCGTTCGCGATGTGGTCGCACACTTTACCGATAGTTGCCCTGCATTGGAATCAAACAAAAAGGCGATCGAATCACTGTCAGCTTCAAGCAGCAGGTTCGCAACTTCACTAGCCGAAACGTCGACTTGCTCGTTTTTAGAGTCGCCGCCAGCCAACGCCATCTGGCGTCGACCACAAAAGATGGTCGGCTGATCGCTAATCACTTGACGCTGCTGCCCCAAGGTCTGAACACTCGCTAAGCGTCCGCCTTGTAGGTCACCTAAGACCATATTGCCGTCTTCAGTAGACGATTGCAGCAGCCGATCAATTGCGCCTTCGAGGCTCACTTCGTTTTGCAGAACCTGAGAAGAGTTTTTCTCGCCACTGAAGCTCAACCCAGCCGCGTTTACCCCGCCAAGCATCAGGATCGTGCCGATGGGAGTAACCACCACGTGCGATAATCCAGTGACCGGTTTTCGCAAAAATGCCGCCAACCGAATCGTCTCACGCATGGGATTGATCGCTGGCGACGCTATTTGAGCAGCATGCAGGAGTGAACCTTCCGTCTGTTGAGTCGAAGCGGCTTGCTCTATGTCGGCCAACGTTTCTGAGACCGCAAAATGGTGGGCTAAAATATTGGCCAGAGGCGCCTCAATCGCATGGGCGATTCCTTGCAGTTCGTCCCATTGATCAGGTGAGAGCAATTGCAATGCTTGGGTACATAAAGCCGAGCCTGGAAGCTCGTCGATCGACTCGCCGACGTACTCCGCATAGGTGCGGAGTACGCGACGGATCTCTTCCCGATATTGGCTGCCGTGCGACCACCCCATCTCGTACGGCGTACCGACGAGAGTGAGCGGCGCCGCAGCGTTCGAATCTCTATTCTTACCAATCAGTTCCGTAGCAGCAGAACTCTTAGAGCTGCTGACTACGACCGGCGCGTTCTCGTTAGTTTCCAAAGCCGGCGCCGGAGCGGCCAGGGAAAAAGATGCTGGTTCCTCGTTCGCTGCAGCGTTTCCCGCAAGGAAATTCATGACGTGACGCAGTGTCGAGAAGTCATCCAATGACAAATCGGTCGCCGACGTGCTGATGTCAAAGTATTCTTGCAGCTCGCCAAACAGTTGGGCTTTCTTGATGCTGTCGATGCCTAAATCGGCTTCAAGGTCCGCATCCATATCAACCACTTCCGGCGGATAGCCGGTCTGCTCAACCACAAAGTTGATCAGAAACGATTCCAGCTCGGCAGGGCTCGTTCCTGTCGAAGTCGGCGCCTCGGCGATTGGTGCAACTACCGGAGCAGGCGAAACTGAAGCAGGCGTTGCGACCGGAGCCGGAACCACCTCCGCACTTTCACTGGTCTGACCATTGGCCGAGAGGAAGTTTAAGACATGACGCAGCGTCGAGAAGTCGTCCAATGACAAATCGGTCGCCGACGTGCTGATGTCAAAGTATTCTTGCAGCTCGCCAAACAGTTGGGCTTTCTTGATGCTGTCGATGCCTAAATCGGCTTCAAGGTCCGCATCCATATCAACCACTTCCGGCGGATAGCCGGTCTGCTCAACCACAAAGTTAACTAGGAAGGATTCGAGTTCAGCCGAACTGGTTCCTACCGCCCCTGCGGAAGACGGCGCCGCGGCAGCCGGTGCAGCGACTGCTACAGGAGGAGCTACGGGAGCAACCGGTTGCGGTGGAGCCTGAGCGATAGCGGCCGGGGCAGGGGGGGCGACCTCAACCGCACTGCCTTGTCCGCTGGCCGACAGGAAATCCATGACGTGACGTAACGTCGAGAAATCGTCTAGCGACAAATCGGTCGCCGATGTGCTGATCTCAAAGTATTCCTGCAACTCGCCAAACAGCTGTGCCTTCTTGATGCTATCGATGCCTAAATCAGCTTCCATATCTGCGTCAAGATCGACTACTTCCGGCGGATAGCCAGTCTGCTCGACAACAAAGTTGATCAGGAACTTTTCGAGGTCGATCCCTTCGCTTTTGCTGCTTGTAATCGCGGCGCCAGTTGCTGGCGCGACCGGCGTGGGAACCGGCGGAGTAAACACCGGCTTCGGCGTCGGCGGTTGCACGACAGGCGGCGCAGGGGCCACAGCAAACGTTGGTTTGGGAACAATCGGCGCTGCGATCGGCGTTGGCGCGGGAGACGCGACTGCGGCCGGAGCCGGAGTCGGCGGCGCTGCGGCAGGCGGCGAAGCCTGGGCAGAACCGCGCATCTTCGCGCGACGACGCTCGGTAGCGTCAAAGTGCGGAATATCGTCCATCAGGTTCTTCTCGTTGGTGCTAATCGAACTACGGGAGGAATCGACAGGCTGCGGCTTGGTCGGCGCACGGTCCGTCGTAAAAGTCATGGGTCGCATGACGTCAGGTACAGCAACTGCTTGGGGAGCTACATACGCCGCGCGGGTCTGGGGCGCTGACTGGGTAGGAACAGCGGTCGGCGCACTAACTACAGAGGCCCCGACTCCCAAGCATTCCAGTAACGCTTCGACGTTCAAAATCGGCTCGATACCGCCGTGCTTGGGATTGTCTGAAGCGATCACGGTTGCGTCGCCAGAGAGAATCCGGCGATTCAACTTCGTCAGCGTTTGTTGAGGTCCTACCTCGACAAACACGGTTGGAGTTTCGAGAGCCAGCTGTTCAATTAACGGGGCATATTTGACGGGTGTCGTTAACTGCACGCCCAGATTGCGTCGGATCCGGGTCGGATCATCGGTCAAATTATTATCGACCGTGCTGATGAACGGAGTTTGCGGCACACGCATCTCGGCCGTTTCCAACGCTTGTTGCAACATCCGGCTTGAGCCGGCCATCAGCGGCGTATGGAATGCTGCCGGAACCGCCAAAATTCGGGCTGGAAACGATTTGGCCGACAACGCTTGGGAGAGCACTTCCAGCGCGACCAGTTTGCCGCCGATCACCGTTTGATCCGGCGCGTTGTAATTAGCCAGATAGGCTTGGCAACCGCTTGCAGCGATGATCGCCTGGATCTCTTCCGGTGGTGCGGTCGTCGCTAGCAAACCGGCGTTGTTGAGCGAAGTTGCGTTGATTCCATCGCAACGCGCACGCGTCATCCGAATGACCGCATCCAAGTTCCAAACGCCGGCGGCATACAAAGCGGGGAACTCGCCATAGCTGTGTCCCAGCACGAGGTCGGGTTTCACACCGCGTTCTGCCAGAGCGGCCAAGCAAATTAAATCGGCCAACAGCATAGCGATCTGCGTTTTCCAAACATCGGCGCCTAGTTGGGTCGGCGTATTCCAGGCCAGCTCTGCAAACGTCGGATAGCCAAGTCGGCGCATCGCCGTATCGGCATCGAACATCATGCGTGCGGCAGCCGGCGACTGATTGACCAGATCGCGAAGCATCCCATCATATTGTGAGCCTTGGCCGGGGAACAAAAACGCGATCCGTGGTTTTGCAGCGAGCGGTTCCCGACAGAATATCCCTTGTTGCTCTAACACCTGACGCGAAGCGGCGTTGCCCAGTTGCGGCAACGCCATCGTCAGTTTTTTGGTGAGTGCCGCAGCGCTGTCAGCCACGACCGCTAAACGGACCTTGTCGGCAGCGGAAAATAGCTTGGACGGCGCCTGATTGAATGTTTGATCCGGCTCTGAAATCGCAGCGGTGACAAGGCTTTTCAGCTCAGTCAGCGAAGCGGCCCCAAAGCGGAGAATCTGGGCTGCAGACGACTGGCCAGCTGTCGTCTGCGTTTGCGACTTGGCAATCGGTTTGGGGGGCGCGACGGAGCCATCGTCGAGGATCAGATAGAAAGCTTGCCCCTTCGACCAACAGGCGACCGCGCCGGTTCCACGTCCGGTTAGCTTTACATTCGCAGTCGCCGTTTGGACGCTGGCGGTGGAGCCATTAAACGCCGCTGTCGGTTGCTGAAGCTGACGAGCCGCAGCAACTTCATGATGCTGCGATTCTAGCGCCGCTTTCAGGACCGAGATCAGCGAACTGCCGCCTCCCATGTGTCCCCACTGCGCGGTGCCGGAAGTCAGATGGAGTGGTTGCTGACGATCTGGCGACGTATGTTCATGGGCCAAGGTCGATAGTGATTGCGAAACAGTAGAGAGGTTTTCATCGGTTTCGACATCGACAAATTGTATTTCGCTCGGAGCGATATCCGCATTTTTCGCGGCGCGCTCGACCGCCAATCGCATTGCTTCGGCAGGCGAGTCGTGCGTCCCAACTCCCAGGCCCCGAATCACTGCACGAATCGGATCACCATCGCGACGCGCGTCAGCAAGTCGCTTCAGGACGACAACAGCAGCTCCTTCGCTGGGCACAACGCCGTTATAACCAGCATCCAGTACATTCTTTGGCGTCCCGTCGCAGTGCAAGAGCCCGGATGCATGCAACCCATCAAACATCGACAAGCCCATGCGGCGCTGTCCGGCAGCGCAGATCATCAAGTCGTTGTCGCCTGACAACAGCGAATCAATGCAGAGCGCGATCCCAGACAAGCCCGAAGTCGTACCGCTGTCGATCGCGACGGCGCCACCATGCAAGTCAAGCGTTTTGCTGATGCGCGAAGCGAGCGTGCTGCTGGTAAAGCTGCCGGTCTCGTCGACCAGGGCCGGCCATTTTTTCAACAGCACATTGGCAAAATCTTCGTTGATCGCGGTGATCTTCTCTGCGGACAGTCCACGTGCCTGCAACAGAGAGGTCAGCTTCGCTTCCATTTCGGGAAGACGTAGCCCCATTTCCAACTGGTCGCCAAAGTCGCCGCCAAACTCGGTTCCAATGACCACGCCGCAAAGTTCACGCTGGATCGATTCACGATCATATCCGGCGTCAGCCAACGCTTGTTCACTAGCGTCCAGTAACATGAACTGCAGCGGATCCGCTTCGAGAATTTGTTTTGGCGGAACTTTATGCTTTCGCCAATCGTAGGCGTAGTCTGATATGAATCCGCCGTGAACTTGAATCCCCTTATCAGCGGCTTTTTTGCGGGCCAGCGACGACCAACGATCAGCCGTAGGCTCAGCTTTGCAGTCGGTTCCTGTTTGCATCGCTGCCCAAAAGGCGTTGATTTCGCTAGCGCCGGGAGCGATGCATCCCATGCCAATAATCGCGATGGCGCGATCATCCGCCGTTTCCGTTACTGGACGCGGTTTACCGGTGATCTGTTCGGAAGTTTGACCGATGTATTCGTCAATCACCACATGCATGTTCAAGCCGCCGATACCAAACGCATTCACGGCAGCAGAGCGAGGTCCTCCGTCAGCGGGCGCGGACCACGGCGCCGGTTTCATCGGCACAAAGAAGGGAGACTCATCCCACGGCACTTTTGTATTCAGTTCTTTGATATTGATTGCAGCCGGGAATTGCTGATGCTGCATGCTGAGAATAGTTTTGATCATCCCTGCAACGCCGGCCGCTTCCAGAGCGTGGCCAATGTTGGCCTTGGCGCTGGTGATCGGAATCTTCTTGCCAGCCGGAAAATTTGGCTCTAGAACTTCTCGCAGCGTCTCCAGTTCGGTCGCGTCCCCCAATTGAGTCGCCGTCGCGTGACATTCGAGATATTGCAGGCGAGAGACATCAACTCCGCTGCGATAGGCGCGGCGCATCGCGCGGATTTGACCTTCTTTGCGGGGCGCCCACAAGCTTTTGCCGCGGCCATCGGTCGCAACGCCGAGACCTCTCACGACCGCTTGAATTGGGTCACCATCTGCGATCGCTCGCTCCAGCGTCTTCATGACAAGTGCAACATAACCTTCTGACATGATCAGGCCATCCGCGTTGGAATCGAACGGGCGGCTATCATCTTTCGTCAGGGTCTGAGCGTTGGAGAAGAGGACCAGCGAATCGGCTTTGCAATCGGACGCTCCGCCCACGACCACCATCTCAGCACGGCCGCGCTGCAGCGCTCTTGCACCCATCAACATCGCGTGCAATGACGATGCGCAAGCCGAGTTCAAAGCCAACCAAGAGCCGTTGAGACCAAACGCTTTGGCGACGGTCCCGGCGACCATGTTGCAGTTTAGATAGCGAAAACCTTCGGCGCCTGCCGGAATCGTGGCCAATAATTCTTGCAACAGTTGTTGCTCGATCGCCAGTCGTTCTTGCGGCGGCAAATGCTGGAATTCTGTGGTTTCTTCCAGCAGCGCGATCGCTTCGTCCAGATAAGTACGGAAGGTAAGTTCGCCCAGGCGTGAGCTTCCTTGAGCGTGTCCGATAAAGACAGAACAGTTACGATTTTGGAGTTGGAACGGATCATAGCCAGCATGACGGAATGCTTCGGCAGCCGTCTCGGTCATCAACAGATGGGTGTTATCGACCGAGTCAATCAACTCTTGCGGCACCGGACAACGATCACGATGGAACGTACGATCCGCTAATAGCGCCGCCTTGGTTGAGTAAGTCTTGCCTCGAACGCCTTTGTCCGGATGGAAATAGATCTCGCGGTTCAAGCGATCTGCCGGCACTTCGCCGACGGCTGAGAGCCCCTGAGAAATTAAGTTCCAATACTGGTCCAAGTTGGCGGCGCCGGGGAGACGGCATGCCATACCGACAATCGCTACCGGAATATCGGTTCGATCAGTCGAGATTGTCATGTTTTCTATCCTGATTGATTGGCAACCAGCAAAAGCTTCTTATCGCGCATTGCTGGCGCTATAGGCAATTCACCATCCGTATGTCCGCCCTTCATGAGCGTGATAGCCGATGAATATCAAGGTTGAGAGTCAATTCAGAGGCGGGAATTAGCTAGCGGTTTTCATTTGCGTTCACGCATCGAAACACCCATGATTACACAAGATGGGGTAAATGCAACATTCTCACAGGATACGACGCCTGATTTTTCTACCCGAATGGGCCGTCCGACAGCACACCCCCCGCCAGGACAGGGAGTGATTTCGGAGTAGGGCGTCATGAACCGCTTAGAATTTGGGAATTCGGCTGTTAAAACCGCGATGAAGTTCAGCCGGTTTCGTCCACTTAATTCGGATGCGAATCAAATGGCGACGAGAAATTTAGAGATTTTCACGTAATTCGACTGGCAAAAACTCGCGACGAGGGTGGCGCTCGATCCGACTGACCGGATTGTAACGATCATGATTCCAGACGACCCAGTATCCTCGATCGGCCGCATGGCCAAACAGTTCTAGCTTCACTTTACGAGACTGAGCCAAATCCAAATCATAAGAAGTGCACCACATTCGCCGCACATGCGCGACCGTGGGCGCCACATCTCCCAGAAAGATCAGCCCCTCGCCGGCCGAGGTAATTTCAATTGCTTGATGTCCGCGGGTATGTCCGCCGGTCTGAATCACACGCACTCCCGGCACAATCTCGTGCGAGCCGTCGACCAGCAGCAAGCGTCCTTCGTTGGCCAAAGGGAGAAAATCATCACGGTGATAGCCGCCAGAAAATTCAAGCGTATTCGAATTCGCGTCCTCCCACTCTTGTTTCTGGATGTAATAAGTAGCCGAGGGAAAGGTCGCGGCAGTACTTCCTGCTAGCCGGGTTGTGGCTCCTCCGGCGTGGTCCCAATGCAAGTGACTGAGAATGACGATGTCGATCTCTTCCGGAGCGACCCCCAAAGCCGCCAGCTCGGTTAGCAACGGCCAGCCAGGCTCTAAGCAATGCGACTTGCGATCCAGTGGAGACATTTTATCGCCATGTCCAGCGTCGATCAGTACAGTGTGGGTGGGGCTGCGCGCTAACACGCAATTCATCGCCAAGGGAACACGGTTGTGTTCATCAGCCGGAGTGATCGCTTGCCAAATCGATTTCGGCACGACGCCGTACAAGATGCCGCCATCGTGCAGAAATCTCCCTCCAGACACCAAGTCAATTCTCCAGTCGCCAATCTGCATAATTCATCGCCGTCAATTCTGCGGGGTAGTTGTCATCGCAAGAGATTCATCCTATTTCAAGGACCTTTGATGTGTTATGCTCATTCGTCAAAAACTACCCGCATTGCCGCTTTTCTCTGTATTTCCGTCGTTGTTAACCTTTTTTACAAATAGCTATGTCGTCAACTTCCTCCACTTCTTCGTGGCAAGATCGATACGGTTGGCTAATCATCGCAATTTTTCTGCTGGTGACGCCGGTTTTGACCTACGGCGCCAAAGGGGCGTGGGATAGCATCAAAAATCGTGTCGAAGACTGGCTGCCCGAATCGTTCGAAGAGACTCAACGCCTGCTCTGGTTCTATCAACAGTTTGGCACCGACGAATTGTTGATGATCAGTTGGGAAGGTTGCACGCTAGAAGACCCCCGCTTAATCGCTTACAAAACGGAACTCTCCCAGCTTGATACCAGCGGGCCGGAGCCGATCGAGTGGTTCGGAGAAATTGTTACCGGCGTTGACGCACTCGATTCGCTGACCGCCGAACCACTGGAACTTAGCCAGGACGATGCACTTGCGCGGATGGAAGGTTGGCTGATCGGAGCGGATCACCGACAAACCTGCCTCGTCGCCATCGTTTCGAAGGCAGGCGAAGAGAATCGAGCAGGCGCTGTGGAATATGCTTATCGCTGCTCGGATCAAATCGCAGGCTTATCGCGCGAAGATTTGATTATTGCTGGCCCCACCAGCGATGGAGTCGCCGTTGATGAGGCGAGCAAGAACTCATTGGACATGCTCAATCTGGGTTCGTTCGCCGTTTGCATCACTATCATGTATATCGGTTTTCGCAGCATCCGCGCGACGATGATCGTGTTTCTGATCGCGATCTTTTGCGAACAGCTCAGCATGTCGATCATGTACTTCAGCGGTCAAGCGATTGATTCGGTGTTGACCTTGGTCGCCAATCTGACCTACGTACTTAGCATTTCATCCGGTGTTCACCTGGTGAACTACTATCGCGAGTCGCTCGCCGATCGCTCGCCGAAAGAGTCGGTCGGTTGGGCGCTGCGCGCCGCATTGACTCCTTGCTTGCTCTCAGCCGGGACCACGGCTATCGGCATGTTGTCGCTTACGATCAGCCAGATCCGGCCGGTGACCAACTTCGGAATGTACGCCGCCGCTTCAATTGGCGCCGGCTCAATCGTCTTACTGATACTAGCGCCTGCCGCTCTCTACAAGTTTCCGGTTGATCCCAAAATCTGGCACGATCCCAACCATGGGCCGCGTTGGCTGCACGTGTTTTGGGACAAGCTTTCGGTTGGGATCGATTCGCTGCGTTGGGTAATTTTTCTTGCAGCGCTCGCGTTGATCGCCGTTTGTTTCGTTGGCGTAGCAAAAATTAAGACGTCGGCGCAGTTGCACGATTTGTTCTGGCCCGAAGCGAAAATCATCCAGGACTACAACTGGCTGGAAGCCTATGTTGGCCCCTTGGTGCCGATCGAGATCGTTCTGCAAATGCCTCCCCGGTCAGAAATCAACCCGCAGGGGCTGAAGCTCGACGAGCAGTTTTTTGTCCTCGACCAGGCACAACAGGCGGTTGCAAACGTCGAAGGCGTTGAAGCTTCGATGTCAGCCGCCACGTTCGCGCCCCAATTTCCCGATCCCATGCAACGCGGAATTATCGCGATCACGCGCCGCAGTTCGTTTCGCAAGATCCTGGAAAGTCGACTGGATCAATATGTGGACATGAACTATCTCAGCTATGAAGGGGGCAATTACCTGTGGCGTATTAGCGCTCGCGTACCCGCCGGCGATCGATTGCACTATGGTCAATTAATGGATCGGGTCAAAACCAGCATCAATAAGGCCCTGGTCGACCATCCCGAAATCAAACCAATCTACTCTGGTTCGGTCCCGCTGATCTTTAAAGCCCAGTCAGAGATGCTGAACGACTTGATTAAGAGCTTTGCCTTGGCGTTTGTCATGATCGCCGCGATCATGATCATTTTGCTCCGCAATTTATTCACCGGTTTCTTTAGCATGGTCCCCAACATCCTGCCGACGCTGATCGCCTTTGGCACGATGGGCTGGTTAGGCATCCCGGTTGAAGTCGGATCGTTGCTGACTGCCAGCGCGGCGCTGGGAATCGCGGTTGACGATTCGCTGCATTACATCAGTTGGTTCAATAAAGGGCTCGCCGCCGGCGTCAATCGCCGCGAAGCGACGCGTTTGGCGTACGAACATTGCGGCGCCGCGATGATCCAAACTTCGCTGATTTGTTCGTTTGGCCTATTAGTCTTCGCGCTTAGTCCCTTTACGCCGATCTCACGGTTCGCCTGGATGATGTTTTCGCTGCTGTTGATCGCACTGCTTTGCGATCTGTTTATTCTGCCGGCGATCTTGCTCTGCTTTTCACGCGAGAAAAAATCGCCGAACGCCGCAGAAAGCTTGAATACAGCCTCGCAGGCGGCGGTTAATCCAGCGACTTAAACGCATGACTCCCACGCTGCGGCGCCGCGGTTTGGCTCCACCGATTAAGGACGCTGTCCAGCTGCCAACAGCCGATCGATCTCCGACAGCACATCCGGCAGGTCTGCAACGCTGCGGACAAAGAAGTGGGGCTTCACACTGTCGAACCGCGACTTAATGAGTTCGCGACGCTCCGATTTCTCCGCGTCGCTCAACGCTCCGTATTCTTCCAGCGTCAAACCCATCTCATTACCAGTATCGGTCACGGCTACCGTCCATGTGCCGGCGGCTTGACCTGCGGCGATTCCGACCGGCGTGTCATCGACCTTGACGATGCACGACATCGGATAGACGTTGATTCGCTGCGCGATCTCAAACAACATCCACGGAGCAGGACGCCCTTGACGAACTTCGTCGGAACAAATCTCGGCATCCGGCGAATAGCCTTGTTGTTCGGCGGCCGGAGTCACCACGCTCATCAGCTCACGGGTATAGCCAGTCGTTCCGCCGATCGCGATCTGACGCGAACGCAACGTTTCGACCAGTTCGATGACGCCTGGGATGATGTCGCAATGGTTGGAGAGCACTTCTTTTTGAAGCGGTAGAAATTCGCTATAGAGCGTATCGATATCGCTATCGTCGGGGGCGGCGCCAAATTTGGCGGTCCATGCTTGATTGACTTCCGGCATCGCCAAGACGGCGGCAATATGATCGCGTTTGGCTAATCCCATCGGTTCGCGGGCTTGTCGCGGAGTAATCTCCAGCCCCTTTTCGACAAAGACACGGCGAAATACGCTAGCCGGCGCGCAACAACCAAAATCGACCACGGTTCCGGCCCAATCGAAAACGACCGCTTTTACTTTTAACCCATTAACCGACATGAAACGGCGCTCCTATCTTTGCACTGATCGTTTGCTCGTTGATCAGTTTGCTGATCACCTCTTCCGCTACACCCATTGATAACGTCATCCCGGCGCCGCCGACGCCGTTGACGATCGTCACGCCGGGTTTCGGATGCTCAAACACCATCGGCTGTTTGCTGCTCTTTGCATAGTACCCATGCCAGCGCTGCTGGATGTTCCAATGGGGCAAACGGATAATTCGCTGCAACTCGCGTAGCATCAGCAACTCGATTTCGGACTGATCGAACGGTTCAATCTCGTCGCCATATTGATGCGAGTCCCCCAGCACAACTTCCCCTTCGTCGGTTTGCGAAGCCATGACGTGAATTCCAAACTGATCCAGTTCCGGGGTTTCACGCAACACGCGTTCGTTGAGCGCTTGCAGCGAATCGCAGATCCGAAACGCTTCGTAATGCCGTAGCGTCAGCCCACCGGCCAAATGGGGACCAATTTTAAAGTCCTGGGCCTGGGTTGCAGTCCGCAACATTTGCAGCTTGCAGTTGAACAGCCCCGCCGCTGCATGCTCTTGCGGAAATAGATTGGCGAAATCGGCGCCGCTGCATACGATGGTATGGTCGGCCAACCAACGACGCCCATCGGCAGTTTCCAGCTCTCCTTCGCCAACGCGAACAACAGTCGCGCCAAACTCAATCTTGACGTCAAATTGATCCATCAAAAAGCTGGGAATTGCAGCGACTGCCACGCGGGGATTCACGCGTAACTCAGAGGTACTCCAAAGGGCGCCGATCAATCCTTCTGGATTTGCAGCCGGAGTTTTCTGATGCACGGTCTTAGCCGAGATCAATTCGGTTCCGTAGTCGGCCCCTTGCTTGGATTGAAATTCTTCTAGTACGGCCCATTCGTCGTCGCGAAACGCCATGTGCAGCGATCCGCATTCATGAATGGGAATGCCGGCTTGCGGCGCCAAATCGAGCCACAGTTGGCGACTTTTCATGGCGGTTTCCCACAGCCCGAGCTTGGTCTGGCCAACCGGCCAGATCATCCCAAAATTGCGAATCGACGCACCGCTTCCATAGGGTCGGCGATCGAGGATCAGCACGCGTAGCCCACGCTGCGCCGCACGCCAGGCATGCGCTAGACCGACGATGCCTGCACCGACAATCGCCAAATCGTAGCGCTCGCCACTCAGGTTCTTCATTGTTTGATGTGCGTCCACTTGATTGTTTCCATCCGAGAAAGTTTCAGACAACTTCCGCCGCCTGGGAGTTATCGACCACTACTGTCGACGAAGCAGGGGAACTCGCCGCATCTTCGCTGCTGACGTCTGGCCGACGCAAAAAGAAATAGCCGCTCGACACAAGCGCGGCGAGTCCGACCACCGCTAAGAGCCAAGAGAAGTTCATAAAGAAGCCGACTCGCGTCGAGTGGGCTGCGTAGAAGTCTTTGTACAGCATCACCAAAATTGATCCCACATAGCCAAATGAATCCGCAAGATAAATGCCAAACACCGCAGTCCCGACCGAGCGCGTTGAAGCAAGCAAGCGCTCAAATAATACTGCGTTATACGGCACATACGCCAGATAACCGCCGAATCCGATGGCGACCATCCAAGTCAAGCCATCCATCCATCCCAACGCCACTGCCGTGGTAGCGGCGCCAATCAAAAGGACGCCCAATAACATCGCGCCGTAGATCGCCCACAAGCTCACGCGATGTTTTTTGATCATGATCAGCGCGGCCAGCAGACCTGTGACCACAAATGCGATCGGCATTTCGATCCAGGTAAAGATTCCCACGACCTCACCGTATCCGATCTCGGTGACAATCTCTTTACCAAAGTTATCGCGAAAATCACGAAACGCAGAGAGGATCGCGTAAAAGAAAAACAGGGGAACCAGCCCCACCCAGTATTGTCGCAGAAATAAGGTTCGATCTGTTTTACGCATCGATTTTCGCTCGGAACGATCCTCTTGATCTCCGGCGCTGGGATCTGGCAAGCGCTCCAAAAACCAGACAGCAAAGAAAAATGGGATCAAGAACGTGGCCCCCGTCACCGCCGGCATCCAAAATTGATCGACCCCAAACTCCATCCAACGGAGTCCGGCGTCTTTCATGACACCGCTAGAAATGATGAACGAACAGCAGAGCGCCGCCAAGAGAAAATCCGATGACTTGCGACCTTCCAAATAGCGAACAACCAAACCCCAGATCATTCCCAATGGAAGCCCATTGAAAAAGATTGCCGCCACTTTCCAATCTCCTGGCACAATCGCAAACAAGACCAGCGCCAGTTCGGCCCAAACGATCAAACCGATCAACCAGAACGCGCGACGCTCGCGAGCGACCTCGGTGCAGAACCGCACGCCGATAAATTTCGACAACGCGTAGCCCAGCACTTGACTAATCACCAGCGCCGTTTTTAATCCGATGGCGCCCCCGAGAAAGTAGAGCCCTTCGTACTCGGTCGCGGTGAACGGCTTGCGAAATGCGTACATGCAAAAGTACGTAGAGAAGGCAATCGCGGCCGCCGCCAGAGTTCCGCGCCATCGCAGGGCGCTGGCGCTATTGCTGTTTGCCGTTGAGTTCATAGCCGAAACAACTTTCGCCGCCTAAGACGATTTGCCTAGTTAAGATTTCCCTGAGGAAATGAAATATCGTACTCAAAATCTTCAATCGGCACCCTGGTCTTCACAGGGCTTTTCGTCGGATCTCGCAAAATGGCAGGCGCCAAGTCAATCGCATCCATCTCGGAGGATTTGACGTCTGTTGGCAGATCCTGACCATTCCTGAGCGCCGGTTTTGAGAAGGTGACGACACATTGGCGAACTTCACCCAAATGAACGTTCTGCACTTCAAAAATCCCGTCCGCAGAAGTTGCGGTCGAAAATAAAAATTGATCTGGTTTTTGCTCATCCCAGAAGGTGACTTCTACCCCTTCTCGGGGTGCGCCATTCAATGAAACGCGTCCTCGAATCCGGTTGCCTTCCGCTTGTCCGCCGCAGCCGGCCAACACGATTGCCGCCAAACAAACTCCGCTGCTGATCCACCAGCGAATCAGCGGTTGATGTTTCGATTTCATCTTCACTTCGCCTCCCCCCGCCACAGGTGCGTGTTAGTTAATTGTCTGAAATGACTTCGCTGCCGTTACGGGTCCCGTATCCCTTACGAGTCACCGCATCGGCAGTTTCGGCCAAAAAGCGAACCGAACCATCGGTCAAACAGAACATCGCTCCGCCTGGGTGCATGCTGCTATAGCCAAATTCATACTCGCTAAAGCCGGCGGCGCCAGGATCGACCTTCGGCAGATTGATCCCAACGCCAAGCGTGCCCAACATTTCTGACCAATCTTCTGGCACGTCCGAGTCATCCCCGCCGATATACCAATGGTCCTTTTGGGCCGCGGTCCCGTTGGCTTTGTCTTCGCGAGCTCCGGTGCTTTTTGGGTCAGGGACTGCTTCCCCAAAAGCGACAGTGTTGGAAGTACCGTCAACAACAGCGGCAAAATTGAGCGGTTTAAAATTTCGGAACAGACCATTGAGATCCGTTCCAGCGTTCTTGCCCCAGTAGTCTTGCGATTGGCCCGAAACATAATCTGTGGTCAACGTCCCTGAGCAATTTCCCAAGTAGCTGGCCGGGACCCTGTTTTGCACCGTCCAATTGTCGGTTGATGTGTCTTTGACGTTCTTCTCCAAAGGCGCCGAAGGGCATCGAAATGCTTCGAGCACTGTCTCGCAAGCTGCAATATTGCGAGTCGTTGCGCTGGTGCTGGATAACGTGGCTCCACTGGTCCCCGCGCCGCCAGAAGCGAAGTTGGCGGAATCGGTCGTTATTGTAATTGCTTCGTAAAGATTGTTCTGTTCTATGAACGGCAGCATCCGCGCGCTCCAGTGTGCTCCCACTTCATCACTGGTCGAATCGCGCTGGTCGCTGGCTGCCGCCGGAAAGTCGCCAAACGTGTCATGATGGTTGTGCAGCGCCAACCCTAACTGCTTCAGATTGTTGGTGCAGCTCATCCGACGAGCCGCTTCGCGCGCTTGCTGTACAGCCGGTAACAACAACGCGATTAATACCCCAATTATCGCAATCACCACTAATAATTCGACTAACGTAAAGCCGCGCACTTTGTGTGTCATGATCGGTCCGCTCCAAACAGTTCAAGTGAAGAATCAATCAGGATATAAGGGAGGCTCAGCAGGGCGCCGTTCTTCATTTTTTAACGTCTCGGCTTCTCTGCTGTGTCGCTATGTTAGCTGCCCAAGCAAAACCCAGACATGACAATACGCGCATAACTATTGACAATATGCACCCAGGGTTTACGCTCTCGTAACAAGAATTACGTAACCGATTAACAAGCGAACCAATCGCTCTTTGGTAATTCCGCTGACTGTTGTTTGTGTCGTTCTTTCCGCCGCAACTCGTCTTATTTCTTCACAATTCTCATGCTGGAGTTCCCATGACTAGCTCATTGCTAGGCGTTCCTGCACGGCGCTCGATCGCGTTGATCGTTCAGACCGCGACCGAATGGAGTCGTGAAGTGCTTCGCGGAGTAGCCGACTACGCGAATCAACAGGGAGGTTGGGACTGCTTTATCGAACCGCATGGTTTTTGGGACGAGATGCAGTTGCCGTCAGACTGGCTAGGGCATGGCGTCATTGGTCGCTTGACCAATCCAACGCTGGTTCGTTCAATCGCTCGGCGAAAACTGCCCTGCGTCAATGTTTCGTGGTCACGCGAACACTCCGTTCGCTTTCCGAATGTCGTGTCGGATCAAGCGGCCTGCGGGCGAATGGCGGCGCGTCACTTTGTTGATCGCGGCTTTCGCAACATCGCCTATGTCGGCGCGGCCCCTCACATGGGATACGCCAGCGTGATTGAAGATACAATTCGCGAAATCGTCGCCGACGAAGGAGGTGAACTCCACAGCTTTCAATACAGTCCGCAGCGCACCATGATTCGTGAACACGGTATTCGCGCTGACAAGGCTGGCTTACAGCGATGGTTGCTAGAACTTCCGAAACCGGTCGGGGTCATCGTCTGGAGCGCGATCATAGGTCGCTCGGTCATGACGATGTGCGCCAATGCGACCATCGAAGTGCCGGATGACGTAGCCATCCTGTGCGTCGAGCATGATTCGCTCATGTCCGCGCTAGCCCCCGTCGAACTATCGAGTCTTGATCAGGCTGGCCGAACCGTTGGCTACAAAGCGGCGGAATTACTCGATCGCTTAATCCAAGGGGAACCAGCGCCAGAGCAACCCATTGAAATTCCACCGCGCGGCGTCGTCGCACGACGGTCATCAGACGCAACCGGATTTCAGGATGAAATTGTCACCGCAGCCCTGAAGTACATCCGCGATCACGCCGACGAACCAATCCAAATTCATGACGTCGAAAAAGCGCTCAGCGTCTCGCGTCGCGTGCTAGAAAACCGCTTCGAAAGATTGATCGGGAGATCCCCGGCCGACGTCCTACGCCGCGTTCGAGTCGAACGGGCAGCCGTGCTATTGCGGGATACTGAACTATCGATACCCGAAATCGCGTTTCGATGTGGTTTCAATCACCCCGAATCATTTATTCGTTGTTTCAAACGGATGATGGACGACGTGCCAAGTCACTATCGACGCAGCAACCGCCAAGGTCAACTTCACGCTAACAACGACGGCTAGTCACAGCCCTCAGAACTGACTATTACTCTGTGGAAATTACGCCTTCGCGCAACCAGAAGGTTCGTTCCGCCATTTGTTCGACCAGCTCCGCTGAATGGCTCACCAGCACAATCGGCGTCGCAAACTCTTGCGCGATTCGTTTAACATAGTCGGCGATTCGCGTTTGCAGCGCCGGTTCGACGGACGTTAACGGTTCGTCTAACAACAACAGTTCCGGTGAGCTGACCAGCGCCCGAGCGAGCGCCACACGTTGCTTTTGTCCGCCGCTCAAACTGCTGATGCTGCGAGTTAGCAGCTCGCCAATCTCCAACGTTTCGATCGCTTTCTCGAAGAGGGCTGGGTCACCGCGACGACGCGAAAAGCCATAATTAAGATTACTTCGCACGTTGAGATGCGGAAATAATCGCGGCTCTTGAAACATTACGCCAACACGACGCATCGCCGGCGCGACAAATCTCTTTTGCTCTACATCTACCCAGGTTGCTGCGCCGCAATGGATGACGCCTGACTGTGGTTGCAACAATCCGGCGATCAACATCAAGACGGTTGTTTTACCGCTACCCGAGGCGCCGCACAGCGCCGTCACATGCGAATCAGACTCTAGCGACGCTTGCAGTGAGAATCCTTGCGAGTACCGAAAAGTACAGTTCAGCGACAAAGCCATACGTTGCTCAGAGGGGGACTTATGCCTGGTTAGTTGGATCGGTGCGACGCTCTAGATACTCGCTGACAAGCAGCGCGGCGGCCGAGATGACGATCGACGCTAGGATCAACATCGCAATCTGACGCTCTCCCCCCGGCGTTTCTAGTTCACTATAAATCTTCAGCGGAATTGTGCGAGTCTCACCTGCGATATTGCCGGCAATCATAATCGTTGCGCCAAACTCACCCAGAGCTCGGGCAAAGGCCAACACGGCGCCGGCAATCACTCCGCGGCGCGCCAAAGGCAATGTGATGCTAAAGAACAGATCAAGCGAACTTGCCCCCAGCGTACGAGCCGCGTCTTCAAGACGGAGATCCACGCTGGCGATCGCAGAACGAATAGAGCGCACCAACAGCGGAAACGAAACAACCGCCGCCGCCAATGCAGCGCCCTTCCAATCAAACACCAATTGGATGCCGAACCAATCTTCCAGCCAACTGCCGATTGGCCCGCGTCTGCCGAACGTGATCAGCAGCAGATACCCCGTCACCACCGGCGGCATCACCAGCGGAAGATTGATGATCGTTTCCAACACTATTTTGCCCGGAAATCGCTTTCGCGCCAGCAACCAACCGGCGGCGATCCCCCAGGGCAAACTGCAAATCACGGCAACCAGCGCCACCTTGAGGCTGACCGCGATAGCGCTAAGGTCGGCCGGCGTCATTTGCTTCTCCGGCACGATCTGGCAGCGAAACAAACTGATGCCGCGCAAAAATCTTGCTCCCCTCCGCCGATTGCAGGAAGGTAAAGAAGTCAGCCGCCGCAGGCGACGCATCCTTGAGCAAAATCGCAGGGTAAATGATCGGCGCGTAACTCGCAGGGTCGAGTTCTCCCAAGACGCTCACCCGAGCAGAGCTCGCCGCATCCGTTAAATAAACAATGCCGGCGTCGACTTCCCCTTGTTCCACGTAAGTCAGCGTGGTCCGCACATCATTGCCCCGCACGATGCGATCGCCCAGCAGATCATACAGGCCGGTCGCGCGAAGTGACTGAGCCGAGTAGATACCAGCCGGAACATTTTCACCTGCAATTGCGATTTGCTTAGCTTTCGTCGTGATCTCACTGGGATCGATGATTTCGGCGGGATTGTCACGAGGCACAATCCATACCAATCGATTTGACAATAGCGCCACGCGCTGCTTGATGAGGTCTTGCTTGACCAGCGAATCGGCCCATTGCTCATTGGCTGAGATATAAATATCGGCAGGAGCGCCCGCCAAAATCTGTTGCGCTAACGCATTGGAAGGACCAAAACTAATCCGCACTTGCAGTCCTGACTGAGTGGACCAAGCATCGGCTGCTTCTTGAATCGCATTGGTCAGACTGGCGGCCGCCAAGACGGTCACTGTTTCTCGCGACAGAGCCGAATCGCGCGACAAACCGCAGCCAGTCAACGTGCAAACCGCCAACCCTAGCGCGGTAAAAACTGCAAACCCAAGGCGGCTGCTCATAAAATAAACCGGCTCAGGTCTTCATCTTGCGAAACCTTGGTCAAACGCTCTCGCACGTAGGCGGCGTCGATCGTCACCTGCTGCGACTTCATGTCTGGCGCCTCAAAACTGAGCTCTTCCAGCAGCCGCTCCATGATCGTATACAATCGGCGGGCTCCAATATTTTGAGTCGTTTGATTCACTTGAAATGCAAAAGCCGCCAACTCTTCGATTGCGTCGGCGGTGAAGTGGATGTTCAGCCCTTCCGTTTCTAACAGCTCTTTGTACTGCATCGTGAGCGAAGCGTTGGGCTCGGTCAGGATGCGGACAAAGTCATCTTTGGTCAGATCATTCAATTCAACTCGAATCGGAAATCGCCCCTGCAGTTCTGGCATCAATTCGCTGGGACTGGTCTTATGAAACGCTCCGGCGGCAATGAACAACACATGATCGGTCGAAACGTAGCCATGCTTGGTTTGGACTGTCGTTCCTTCGACGATCGGCAGCAAGTCGCGCTGCACCCCTTGGCGCGATACGTCGGCGCCTTTGCCGTCTGTCGCGATGATCTTGTCCAGCTCATCTAGGAAGATGATTCCCAGATTCTCCGCTAACTCAATCGCCGCTTGATTGATCGCGTCTTTGTCGAGCAGGCTTTCGCTCTCTTGCTCTAACAACACGCCGCGGGCCTGAGCAATGGTCATTTCGCGGCGTGACGAGTTCTTGGGCAAGATCTTCTCAAACATTCCTTGCAGATCAACATCCATTTGTTCCAGCCCCATGCCGCCAAGCATCATCGGCGATGACTTTTGCTCGATCGTTAGCTCGACCTTCCGCTGCTCCAGCTCACCACCGCGCAGCATGCCGCGAAAGCGTTCGCGGGTTCGCTCGTAATGATCGGTTGCTGACTCTTCTTCACTCGCCATCTCGTAGGAGACAGGGCGGGGGACCAGCAGGTCGAGCAAACGCTCTTCGACGCGAACCGCCGCATCCTTTTCGACATTCTTTCGCTCTCGCTCACGGACCATCGCTATCGAGGTTTCGACCAGTTCACGAACCATGCTTTCGACGTCGCGGCCGTAATAGCCAACTTCGGTGTACTTGGTCGCTTCAACTTTTAGGAACGGAGCACCGGTTAGTTTCGCCAGTCGTCGCGCGATCTCGGTTTTGCCTACGCCGGTTGGTCCCATCATCATGATGTTCTTCGGTGCGATTTCATTTTGCAGCTCTTCTGGCAGTTGCTTACGCCGCCAACGGTTGCGCACCGCGACTGCAACCGCTCGTTTGGCGTCGGCCTGACCAACAATATTTTGATCCAGCGCCGCGACGATCTCGCGCGGAGTCAACTCTTGCGGCGATTGGCTCACGATTGGCTCTCCATACTTTCGACCATGATATTGTCATTGGTGTAGATATCGATTCCCGCGGCGATCTTCAGCGATGCGCGGACGATTTCATCAGCAGACAAGACGCTATGCTCGACCAAGGCTCTCGCGGCAGCAACCGCGTAATCGCCGCCAGAACCAATTCCCAGTACTCCATCGGTTGGCGCAATCACGTCGCCGGTTCCGCTGATCAAAAACGTATGTTCACCGCTAATCACCGTCATCAACGCTTCTAAACGCCGCATCGCGCGATCGGTTCGCCATTCCTTCGCCAGCTCGGTCGCCGCCTTGGGGACGTTGCTGGGATAGTCCTTCAGTTTGCCTTCAAACCGTTCCAGCAGCGAAAAAGCGTCCGCGGTCGATCCAGCGAAGCCGCAGATCACTTTGCCGCCCAGCAGCGGGCGAATCTTGTGTGCATCGGATTTCATGACCGACGAATTCATGGTAACTTGACCATCGCCGCCGATTGCGACGCGGCCATTGTGCCGCACGGTCAAAATCGTGGTAGAACGTATTTTCATCGCAAAGACTTTCGGGGTTTCGATCTCTGGATATTGTGACGGATCGACCTGCTCGCGACTAGGACCGCAAACCGCCAACTTCTCCACGGTGAAGACCGCTCGTAACCATGAACGCTCCGTCTGATGCACCCGGCTATTTCCGGAGCCCGCTGTTGATGTCTAGCAGCGATACGGCGCTACTGCTGATCGACCTGCAAGAGCGGCTAATGCCGGTCATTGACCAGGCCGAATCCATTATCGAAAACGTGCAACGTTTGGTTTTGACGGCGCAGCTGTTTGATATGCCGGTGCTGGGAACCGAACAATACCCCCAGGGATTGGGAGCGACGGTTGAGCCGCTTCATTCTCTGCTGCCAGAGCTGCCTGCAAAGATCGCTTTCAGCGCTTGCGGGGTTCCTGGGCTACTCAAAGATCTACCCCAGCGAACGATTCACAAGCTGTTGCTGGTCGGGGTAGAAGCTCACGTCTGCATCCAGCAAACGGCGCTCGATCTGCTTGCCGCTGGTTTTGATGTTTATATCGCCGTCGACGCCATCGGCTCACGCTTTCCGCTCGAAAAAGAGATTGCACTGCGGCGCATGGAATCAGCCGGCGCAGTGTTGACTACAACCGAAGCCGCAATGTTTGAATGGTGCGAACGCGCCGGAGACGAGCGATTTAAACAGGTCAGCCGATTGGTGAGGAAGAAGCACGCGGAGTAGTCATTCAAAAGTTCACCCAGCGATCTTCTCAAACTGCGACAAAATCTCTCGCTCATCTTCCCACTGTTGACGGCAGCCATCAGGTTGTTCAAGCCAGATTGATTGCTGACCGTCTCGGCCGATAACGCGCCAAGTTTCGCCTCCGCGATGGACACGGATGATGCGGCCGGTTACGTCCAAGATGGGCATTGAACTGCGCAGTCGGATTCGATCCCCTTGCTGCAGCGATTGGCAGGTCGGCTCGGCTCCGGCCGATTCAGCGATCAGCGCATGTAAGCTTTCGTGCCGCAGCGCACATTGCCAGACAGCACGGCGAACTTCCGGAGAAGCGAGCGGTTTTAAACCGCGCGTGTGACTATCGAACAGGGCCCGATTCAAGCTATCCCGAGCAGGCGTTCCCAGAGACTCAAACCACCACTGAATCAGGTTCCGTGAGGCGCAGTCGGCTACAAACGTTTGCAGCGTGAGGAGCTCCGAATTCTGCACAGGCGACCTTTCTCAAAGAAAGCAGCTATCATCACCTTCCATTCATCGACCATTGACTCGTCCTGACTGCAAAATCCGCGGCGATAGCTGCCTGGGATAATCGCAAAAAATAGGTAGTTTGTGCCGAAAATGCCGAACACGGGCTTTTAACTTTGCGACTTGGATCAGGTAGATGGCGTCTTAGCTTTCGCTAAACGCCGAAATTGGGACGAATTGCATCTACCTGATGGTGGATGATCTCAGGTGATATCTTTTGTCGCTTCGGGGCCCACAATATTATAAAATCATGTTGACGGCGGCTATTCCCATCAGGGAGACTAGATGTTCCTACCTGGGATGCCCACCACCGATCCTCTTGAGAAATGCTCATGATTCCAAAGCCAAGTCGACGTCAATTTGTGAAACAGCTCGGTCTCGCCGGCGCTGCATTGGCACTGCCAGCCGTTTCTTATTCCCGCGTCATGGGAGCGAATGCAAAGTTGCGTGTCGCCAGTGTCGGAACCGGCGGCAAAGGCTGGAGCGACCTGTTAGGAGTCGCCGCGAGTCCTGCTGTCGAAGTCGTAGCGCTGTGTAACATCGACAGCTCGTACGATCACCTGGGTCGCGCGGCCGAGAAGTATCCTGCAGCGCGCACTTACGCCGACTATCGCAAAATGCTCGATAAATCGGACGACATTGATGGCGTGATCGTCTCGACGCCTGACTTTATGCATGCTCCGATCTCACTTTCGGCGATGGCGCTGGGTAAAAATGTCTTCTGCCAAAAGCCGCTGACACATACCGTCAAAGAGGCTCGGCAGATGCAGTTGGCCGCGCAGCAACACAAAGTGGTCACACAGATGTGTAACCAAATTCAATCCCACACCGCCTATCGCACCGCGGTCGCGCTGGTCCACGCTGGCCAAATCGGCAAAGTGCTGGAAGTCCATTCCTGGCAAGCAGGTCAACCCAGTTGGCCCCGTAACATCGATCGGCCCGCCGGTTCTGATCCTGTCCCCAAGACCGTTGCGTGGGATCTCTGGCAAGGGGTTGCTCCCCATCGCCCGTTCCTGACCGGGATGTACCATCCGTTCAACTGGCGCGGCTGGCAAGCATACGGCACCGGACAACTGGGAGACTTCGGCTGCCACATTCTCGATCCGGTTTTCAAAGCGCTAGAGCTGACTGCGCCGTTAGAACTGGTCGCTGAAGCGCCGCCGCTTAAAGCAGAAACCTGGACCGACAAAGCGACCGTCAGTTACGTCTTCCCCGGCACCGAACGAACCGCCGGCGACACGATCAAGGTCACGTGGTACGACGCTGCTGGCGTTCGTCCGCCCGAATCAGCGCTGACGAGTCTGCCGAAGTCGGCTGAGCTTCCCGGCGCCGGCTCGATCCTGATCGGCGAAAAGGGGACGCTCGTCATCCCCCACGTCGCAATGCCCAAGCTCTACCTAAAAGGAGAGGAGACCGAGGCCAAGTATCAAGCGGTTGACGGAGTCGATCACTACGTCCAATGGGCCGACGCTTGTCGGGGAGAAGACAAAACGACTTCGACTTTCGATTACGCGGTCCCGCTGACCGAGACGGTACTGCTGGGAACCATCGCAATTCGCTTCCCTGGTCAATCGTTGAAGTGGGACTCCACCAGAATGGCGATCCCGAACTTCAGTCAGGCAGAATCCTATCTGTCGAAAGATTATCCCCCTGGCTGGATGTAATCTGCGCCGGAAATAACGCCAAACAGTCGTCATTTGCCCAAAAACCGAGACCGCACGGCTTTCGTGCGGTCTCGGTTCATTTCTTGCGAGATTGCCTGCTGGGCCGACTAACGTCCGCCGCGACCGCGACCTCCGCGATCTCCGCCGCCACCTTCTCCTCCGCCGCCACGGCCACCGCGACCACCTTGCTGGTCCATGGCGCCTCGAATGCGATTAAACATCTCCATCCGTTGCCGCATTGCGTCGGCGTCCGCCTGACTCGGCTGTTGCGGCTGACCAGGAGTCGCTTGTCCGTTGGAACTAGAAGTAGTTGAAGTGGTGTTCGACGTGACGTTGGCGCCCAAAATGGATTTGAGCGCGTTTTGCACCGTCACGGGATTCGACTTGCGAATGTTGACTACCTGCATCGTCTCTTGCGAATCTGATCCTGCTTGGTCGAGTTGCTCGACCAACAATTTGACTTCTTGAAACAACGGCTCCGGAGCCGAGACGATCAGCGCGTTGCTGCGTGTATCGACGCCGATTGTCATCTTGGGCGGTTCGCTCTGCGCGCCTTGGCCACCACCTTGTCCGCCGCCGCGACCTCCGCGACCGCCGCCCAAGGCGCGGATGAAATCTTCTGGACTTGGTTGACGCTGTTGGCCGCCGCTCCCGGCCGCTTCGGCGATCCGATCGGCGTAGACTTGTTTCACCACATTCAATACATCACTGGCCGGTTGAAACATGACCGGAATCATACGCGGCTTGGCTTTGGTTTGGACTTCTTCTGGACTATAGGGCTGATCAATGATTTTAAGCAATTGCTCGATCACTTGAACGTCGGTAGGCGTTCCTTTGACGACCAACGCATTGAGTCGACCATCGGCGACCACCGAAAAACTGCCGGATGCGGAGTAACTGCTTCCGCCGCTGCTGCCGCCCAAGCCCAACAGTGAGCCCATCAGTCCACCGCCGCCACCGAGCATGTTCGAAGCCATGTCTCCTAACAATCCGCCCCCTCCTGCATCTCCGCCGCCGGACGCGGATTGACCGGTCAAAATACGCGACAGCAAATCGGCCGCCACGTCAGCCGGAGCATGTTTCAGATAAAAGACGGTATAGTCAGCGCCGCTATTCGCGATCCGGTCTCCCAGCATTTGGATCAACTCTTCGAGTTGGTCGAGCGCTTCGGTATCGTCGGACGCAATCACGATCCCACCGGGACCCGGCATGATGATGATTTCAGCTTGCTTTTTCGCAGTCGCCGGGCTCTTCGGCTCGGTTGCCTCGGTTTGCCCCGGCTCACTCTCAGCAGCTTTGGCGGTTTCTGCTTCCGTCGTATCGCTGACAAAGCGAAAAGGAGATGGGGAAGTTGTTTGGGCCGATTCATCTTCGCGCAAAATCGCCGGCGTTTTATTCGGGGGAAATAGCAGCCGAAGATTCTCTTGGAACTCATCCTCGGCCGGCGAATCTTTAGGACTGACAGTCCGGATCGGCGGCGCCGAAGGACGCACAACCCGGATCCGCGCCGTGCTGACCGTCGGCCAGATCATTTCTAACTCATCCAAAATCTGCGTGGAGGTCGCGCCCGGCAAAGAGAGCGTGCGAACGCGTCCACGATCCAACGACGACGCGAGCGCCGCCTCGGGATCCTCACCCATCTGCTTAAGCAGATCATTGATCTGCTCGATCTGATCTTGCGTACCACGCACCAGCAGCATGCCGCTGATCGGGTCGGCATCGACGATCGGAGCGCTGGGATTCGGCGTTTCTCCTCCGCCTCCAAATAACTTGCTGATCGACAGCACGGCCAATTGGGGATCCACCGATTGCAGCTGAATGACCGAGATCTTCTTCGAATCGCGCTGCATCTGGTCGAGCGTTGCGCGAATGGTCGCATGTTGCGACGGCTTGGCTAACGCCACCAGATTGCCCGTATTTTCGTCAATCGCCAGACGAACTTCCGGCAAGCCGGCCAATAACGTCTGCATCACTTGCAATACCGTCGCCGGCTGCGAAGAACCAACGGCGTAAACTTCCAATTGCGGTTGCTCACTGACGGCGACCATGCCGCCTGGTTGATCAACCATTTTCAAGATCTCTTGCACACGCTGCGTCAGTTCTGGCTCGCCGCTGACAAACAGCCGACCACCGAGCGCGTCAACCGCAATCCGCAGCGTGCCATCATCCGTGCCGTTCGCTTCTGGCGGCAGATCAAGCAATTGTCGCACCACGGTCAGCGCCTCTTCAGGACCAACGTTCTCAAGCGTGACAATTTGCACCTGCTCGCTCAAGGGGCGTTCGACAGCATTGATCACGTTGCGAATCGTCCGCAACCTTCCGGCCGTTTCGGTCACAAAAATCTGTTTGGACTTCGGCAAGACGACGACTTGACCTTGCGGCCCGATCAATTTGGTGATCTCCGCTTCGGCTTCTTCCGCCGTCATCCGGCTTAGCGTAAACAGCGTGCTGACCAGTTCGTATTCGCCCCGTTTATCGAGTTCTTCGGCCGAGACTGTCGTGACCAGATTCGGCGGAATGCCGTCCTCCAGGTTGATTACCAACAACATCTTTTCGCGGCGAACCAGCGTATACCCTTTGGTCAGCAAAACGCTGTTGAGCAGATCAATCGCTTGAGCCGGCGTGTATGCGCGGCCATCGGTGTAGTTGAATGTGCCAGCCGGAGGAGCATCCATCACCATCGACAGGTCCGACTTCTCGGCAAACCAATCCAGCACGTCTCGCCAGGGAGCATACCGAAAGCTGAACCGCAACAACGGTTCGCCATCCGGTCCTACCTCGGGCTCCATTTTTGGCTTTGGCTCTGCGGCTGGCTGATCACTTGCAGAGGCCGCATCCGCTGGTGCAGGCGCAGCGGCGACTTCGGGTTTCATCTCCGCCGGCAGCGGATCGGCTGGGGGAGTTACTTCGGTCAGCGGATCAGTCGGCTTTCCAACCAAACCGGCTAATTGATCCCAGGCCGCTTGTTGCGAGGGGCTCAGCAGCTTCCGAGCGTCGCGTTCAAAATCTTTACGCGCCGCTTCAACTGCCGGAGCACCGGCCGCTTGCGCGGCGTCGATGTTGCCGGCTAACTGGGCAATTTGAGTTTTTTGGTCAGCGGTCAACTTCAGCGGATCGGCGATTTCGGCCGTCAGCAACGACGCCATGCCGGCTTGCTTCACGCTAAATCGTTTCAGGCCTATCTGCTGATCAGGCGTCAGCAGCGTAAAACCGAGCTTTTCGGACTCGGCGACAAACGGCGCCAACTTAGCAGTTTGTTCTGCTTTCGGCAGATTGCTGATCGATAGGGCCAGTTCCAACGCTTTATCTTCGCGGTCGGCAATGAGCTGTTTCAGCTTTTCCTGCGTCTCGGCGTCGATGTTCAGCTTTTCGGCTGCATCAGCATCCAGCGCGTACGCCAACACGCCGACAAAAGCGGGGTCAGCGGCCGAAATCGAAGTCGATAGCAAAGAAACGCAGACGAACGCCGCCAAAAGAAGCCTGCCGGATTTGAAAATAGAATTTGCGACCATCGTGGTATGCATTGACCCGGAAAATGGATAAGTTCGCCAAAAAATGCCGTAAGCTCTTCTAAAACAATAGTTTAGAGAATGGTTTTTGGCGAGATTCAGAGGTATAAGTTCGGTGGAACAATCAACTGTCCCGTTTGTTTAACCCGGAAAGCCGGCGTTTGTGTCCACGAAGTCTTGGTTTTTCTCATAATTCAGTAGTGGGAAATTCCTTGCCAGAAAGGAGTTTCGTCGCAAATATAGAAGCAACCCGCCGAAGCCGCTTTTCAAACGACCTGACCGCAGCCCAAAGCATGCCATGAGAAAACTAGCGATTTTCATTGCCGCTTGGCTTACCATACCCCTCTTAGGGGCAGTGGATTCAATCGCTCAAGGAACCAAAGTTCCCAATCCGCGCGCTTTTGGGCTCGACCTACCGCCGGGTGTGGTATCGCACACGCTTACCGGCAGTGTCGAAGTCCGCGACGAGTCTGGCGAACTGGTGATCGGTCGGATCCATGTGATGATCGGCAACAATCTGGTGGTCGAGCTTCCCGATGGCCAAATGGTGACCCGTGCGGTCAGCGAGCTGCGGCGGACTGACGCTCTTTTTAAAGGGATGGACAAAAAAGCGCTAGCCAAGCGACTCGAGGCGAAGTTTCCCGGTTTTAAGACGCGGACCAGTCGGCACTATGTCTTTGTTTACAACACATCGCAAGAGTTTGCCGATGCGACCATGCGGATTTTAGAGTCGATGATTCCCGGTATGCAAAAGCATGCGAAAGCGCAGCGGATCGAAGTGCATGAGCCAGACGTACCACTAGTCGTCATTATGTTCGCGACCGAGGCCGAATATCAGCAGTTCAGCGAAGTCCCAGAGGGAATCGTCGCGTTCTACGATACGCTGGCCAATCATGTGGTGATGTACGAACGCCCCACAGATCCCCCCATTAAACAAGACCTTTACTACAAACAGGCAATCTCCACGATCGCCCACGAAGGGGCTCACCAGATCTTGCACAACATCGGCGTTCAGCAGCGGCTTTCGCGCTGGCCGATGTGGATTTCGGAAGGAATCGCCGAGTACTACGCTCCGACCGAGTTTGGTACACGCATGAAGTGGAAAGGCGCCGGCGTGATCAACGACATGCGCATGTTTGAGCTGGAGTCGTACATCAAAGGGAAAGACGCCGAACAAGCTGATGGAATCATGGTCGAGCAGACCGTGAAAGCGGCGCGGCTGACCTCGACCGGCTATGCTTCGGCCTGGGGATTAACCCATTATCTCGCGTCGCAGCGACGATCCAATTTTAATGATCTGATGCGTGAGTTGAGCGAGATCAAACCAATGGAAGGCTCGGTCAACGTCTCGGCCGGCGGGGTGATTCTCTCCAATCAAGAGGATTTCTCCAAACATTTTGGCGCCGACCTTCACCAGATCGAAAAGGAAATGATCGACCACCTGAAGTCTCAGGTATATAACCATCCATTCGCTGAATTCGCCCATTTCACCGCAACGGTAAAGATCGCGGTGAACGGCAAAACCTTCGGAACAGCGAATGTATTTCATGCTCAAGACCTGGCCGCTCAGTGGCAAACGCAGCAGCTAAAAAAGCTAACTCCCGAGCAACGTGCCGGGGCAATGGTCGAAATTCGCCTGTTTCGCAACCGCGGCGAAGCAGAGCGATTTGCCACCCAATGGCTCCGGATGATCAAATAGTCCCGTTCTTCCCCGATTTCCAAGTCGCGGCGAATCTTCAATAATACTAGCAGTCAAGGCGCGTCCGCGAGCGTCTACCCACCTACTTGCCGTCAGAAGCGGCCTCTCCTGGAAAGGATTACTTATGAAACGCGTCCTATGTTTGACGCTGGCGCTGCTCTCGCTCGGTCCGGCCGTACTGCGGGCTCAAGAGCCGGCTGCCCCGCAGGGGGAACTCGGTTCGGTCATGCAAAAGGCCTCTTACGTCATCGGACGTAATTTTGGCACGAACATCAAATCGGACCTACCGACGATCGACATCAAAGCCTTGCTGCTGGGGATCAACGAATCGCTGGAAGGAAAAGAGTCGCAACTGACTCCTGAACAGATCCAAGCGACCATGGTTGAATTCCAGAAGGTGCTGGTTGCCGAACAGCAAAAGTCGATGGCAGCAGCGAAACAAGAGGGAATCGATTTCCTGGCCGCAAACGCCAAGAAGCCGAACGTCAAAACGACCAAGAGTGGTTTGCAGTACATCATTGAAAAAGAAGGGACCGGCCCTTCGCCGACCAAAAATGACGACGTAGTCTGTCATTACAAAGGCGTCTTGCTTGACGGCACCGTCTTCGACAGCTCCTACGAGCGAGGTGAACCGGCTCGTTTCCCGGTCAGCGGCGTGATCGCAGGTTGGACAGAAGCACTGCAACTGATGAAGACCGGCGCTAAATGGAAGTTGTTTGTCCCGTCCGATCTCGCCTATGGCGATCGCGGCAATCAGGCCATTCCGCCCAGCTCGGTGCTGATCTTTGACATCGAACTGCTCGAAGTTCTTCCTCCAGCCGCAGACGCCGCCCCCGGCGCCGGCGCCGAGAAGTAGTCGCCACGGCGATTCCTCTTGGGAAAGATTAACCCTGATTAGCGGGCGTCGCTTAGCGACGTCCGCTATTTTTCTAGGCTGGCGGTGACACCGCCGCCGCGGCGTAAGCGATTGACCCATGCGTTGGTCCAACGGATCAAGCGATCTTGATCCAGAACCACCGCCGCAAAAGCGGTTCCCACCGCCCAGCCCCAGATCACGTCGCTAGGAAAATGCGCCCCTACCAGCACGCGCTGGAAACCTGCCAACAGCGTCAGGCCGACAAACAACCAGCGTCCATGGGGATAGATCAACGTCAACGAAACCGCCAGGGCTGCGGCTGTCGCCGCGTGTGCAGACGGACAGCCTTGATAGGCATGCTCTCCTAGATGCGACCAGGCAGCCGGATTGAATAACGGAAACGGAGCGTAAAAACTCGCCCAGATTGATTGCGAAAAGTCGAAGGTGTGGGGGCGAATTCGCGCCAGCAGAGAGACCTTCATTATGTTGGCCATCATGCCGCCGCCCAACGCAGTCAGCAGCGGCACATAAAATAAGCGGCGATGCTGCCGGTCCAAGACGGCCATTGCAATCACGATTATCACAACACCGGTCCCATGGGCGAATGCTTCACTTAACAAGATCAGCGTGCGAAGGTCACCTTTGATATTCCAGGCCAGATCGCCTGGCTCGACAAAATTGGCGCTAACCGCATGGTCAATCGGTACCAACAAAAAGCCAAGCAAAAACAGGATCGCGGACAGATAGTAAACACGCCGCATTGAAGTTGGCGCAAAATCTGGATCCTGGGGATCGACCGCTAACAGCGGGGACTCGATCAAGGTCGACTTATTTCGGGGCTCGGAGATCACAACGAATTCTGCAAAAACAAAGGAAGCATGGCGTTACGTATTTTCAAAACAGCTTAGGTTTTGGGGACGTTAGTGTAGCTGGCGAAGTTCTCGCTTCGAACAGCAAATTCTAGCCAAGGAATTGACGTTGCTTTCTGCTGGCGCCTAAGAGTAAGCTTTCACAGCCTATTTTCACACCCAAGCAAAGGATTGCTTATGAAGGGGGGACAACTTGCCCCTTGGCTGCTGGCCTGCGTATCCGTAGTTGCATTTTTCACTAATCTCGGTGGCCCTCGGCTCTGGGATCGTGACGAACCTCGCAACGCCGGCTGCGCTGTCGAAATGCTGCAAGCCAACGACTGGGTGACTCCTCGCTTTAATGACGAAGTTCGCTCGCACAAGCCGGTGTTGCTGTACTGGCTGATGATGACCGCCTATTCGGTCCTAGGCGTCAATGAGTTTGCAGCTCGTTTTTGGTCGGCTGCGCTGGGCGTTTCGGTCGTACTGCTGACATACGACCTTGGCCGCCGCTTGTTCAATCCTCAGGCCGCCTTCTGGGGCGCACTAGCTCTGGCGACGTCTTTGATGTTTGCGATGGCGGCGCGAATTGCCACTCCAGATGCGCTGTTGGTCTTTACTGTGACCCTGACCATGTGGGTCTACGTCTGGGGAGTCGGCGATTGGTCAAATCCGGATTCCAGTTATTATCCAGAGACCTGGTGGAAAGTTGCTTTGCTCTATGGATCGATGGGGCTGGCGATGCTGGCAAAAGGTCCGATCGGCTTAATCTTACCGACTGCGATCATCGGCATGTTTCTGCTGATCCAGAGATTGCCTGCCAACCCAACAAGCGGTTGGCGAAGTTGGCTAACGCCGCTCCAACCGTTCGCTCCGCTGCACTTTCTAAAAACCTGCTGGTTCATGCGTCCATTCCTCGCGATCCTTGCCGCCTTCGCGGTAGCGCTCCCTTGGTATTTGTGGGTTGGCCTGCGTGAGTTCGCTTGGATCCGGGGGTTTTTCTGGGAACATAACGTCGGCCGCGCCACCTCCGCGATGGAAGGGCATGAGGGGCCTGTCTTCTTTTATCTTGCCGCAATCTGCATCGGCTTTTTCCCGTGGTCAATTTTCTTTACGCCGACCCTACTGGATCTCGTCTCGCAGATTCGCCGCCGCGCGCCGGAGATGCCTGGCCTGATCTTGCTCGCTTGTTGGTGCGGAGTTTGGATCACGTTGTTTTCGATCGCCAAGACCAAGCTTCCTAGCTATGTCACTCCTTGTTATCCGGCGTTAGCACTGCTGGTTGGCGCTACGTTGTCCCGTTTTATCTCCAGAGAGACCCAGGTCAGCCGCAATTGGAACCTCGCCGGTTGCGCGATTTCGATCGCGGTTGGTGTTGGCTTTTTGGTCGGAACGCCGTTGGCGATCGATCAATTTATTGCCGGAGAAGCGATTTTGGCTGTGGTCGGCATCTCACCGCTGGTCGGTGGAGCCTTCGCGTTTTACTTTTTCTGGAAGCATCAACCAGTTGTCGCGTTTTCGGCCTATGGAGCCGCGAGTCTCGCGTTCATCTTGCTAATGTTCGCGTTCGCCGCGCAGCGGGTCGACCGCCACCAAATGAATCAACCCATTATCACGCTGCTGCGCAACAGCGACCACGCAGACGAGCTGTTCTCTTACAACACCTTAGAGCCAAGTTGGGTCTTCTACAGCGGGCGAGCCATCCGGGAAGTGCAAGGAGATGAGTCACTGCTAAATGCGTCGATCGCGGCAAGCAGGTCTCCGCTGATCGTAACGACCCGAGCTCAGTATGATCACCTGTCGATCGAAACGCAGCAAAAGCTGGCCATCATTGAGTCGGCGCCGTACTTTCTGCGAAAAGATGAACTTGTTGTGTTGGCGTTTGGGGATTCTCCACAGGCCAAGACAGCGGCCCTGCGTCACTCGGATTCTCGCTAGGCTTTCTCCGTCAGCGACTAGATCGCGCAAAAGACCTCTGCATTTACTAGATTTTCTCTAAAAAACATTGACGCCCTGGGGCTGGTTCGATAGTTTGAAAGGAGCGCCCTCCTTCCTGTCGCATCCCACCTACCCATCGCGGCGATATGCTTCAATTAACTTCTCGCGCCAAATCGGTGACTTGCGACGGTATGATCCGTCGTGATTTTTTGCAAGTCGGCGCGTTGGGCGCCCTCGGTTTGTCGCTTCCACACCTGTTGGCCGCCCAAGCGCAAGGTGCAATCGCCGACAATCATGATGAGCGTAGCGTCATCATGATCTTTAATCTTGGCGCGCCGAGCCAAATGGATACTTTCGATCCTAAGTCCGATGCGCCGGCCGAAGTGCGTGGTCCCTTCAAGCCGATCTCGACGAAGAGTCCCGACATTCAACTGACCGAGATCCTGCCGTTACATGCCGAGATCGCCGATCGATTTTCGTTGGTGCGCAGTTGTTATCACACCGGCGCTGCGGTCCACGACACGGGACATCAGATGTTGCAAACGGGGCGTCTGTTCACCGGTGGGGTCAACACGCCGCATGCCGGTTGCGTGCTTGAGTATCTCCGCGGCCGCAAAACGGACTTGCCAGCTCATGTGATCTTGCCAGAACCGATGGGCAACACCGGCGGCAATTTGCCGCACGGACAAGACGCCGGATTCCTGGGCAAAGCGTATGACCCCTTCGCGCTGATGGCCGATCCGTCGAAGCCTAATTTTCAAGTTCCCGACTTGCTGCCGCCCAAAGAAATCGGTCAAGCAAGACTGGAACGACGTCGCCGTTTGCGCCAAGTCGTAGAAGGCTCGATGCGCGACTTTGAAGCCAGCGAGAGCGCCAAGCTGATGGACGCCAACTTTGAGTCCGCCTACCGCATGATCACCAGCCCGGCTGCTCGAGACGCGTTTGATCTCTCCAAAGAATCGCCGGCGATGCGCGAGCGTTACGGCATGAATCGCTTCGGTCAAAGCTGTCTGCTTGCGCGACGTTTGATCGAAGCCGGCGTCCGGTTTGTTACCGTCAACACGTTTCTGACGGTCTTCGACGAAATTACGTGGGACATCCACGGATCAAAGCCGTTCACCTCGATCGAAGGGATGAAAGAGATCGTCGCGCCAATGTACGACCAGGCCTACTCGGCCCTGATCCATGATTTGGTCGATCGCGGTTTACTCGACAATACGTTGGTCTGCAATCTGGCCGAATTCGGTCGAACTCCGCGGGTCAATCCTGCCGGCGGACGTGACCATTGGCCGCAATGCTTTACCGTCTATTTTGCCGGTGGCGGCGTTCAAGGAGGTCGCGTCGTCGGACGCAGTGATCCCAACGGCGCTTATCCGGCCGAACGTCCTACACCGCCGTCCGAGGTGGTCGCAACCATCTATCGTAGTCTCGGACTCAATCTCGAAACAATGCTCCCCGGCCCTGCCGGTCGCCCCTTTCCATTGGTTGATTTTGGAGCGCACGCAATCGATGAATTGTTCTAACGCGGCGCTATTCCCAATTTCGCTTCCACTTTCAGAGGATCCATGCGCGTCCATCGTACTTTCCTGTCACTCGCACTGGCCGCGGCTTTTGCCGCCGTCGTCGGCGATTTGCACGCAAACGAGCCTTCGCTCAGCGTGCTCCCCGGCGAGATCGTCCTCGATACCGTTAAATCGTCGCAACGAATCATTGCGCAGCGATACGACGGTGACCAGGCGTTGGCTGAAGCCCGCGATGTGGTCTGGAAATCGTCGGACGAATCGATCGCTACGGTAACCAACGGAACCGTCATTCCGCACGCCAACGGTCAGGCAATCATCACTGCCACGGTCGGCGACGTTACTTCGACAGCGCCGGTACGCGTTACCGGCCAAGATGCGGAGTTCCACTGGAACTTCCGCAACCAAATTTTGTCGATCTTCTCCAAGGCAAACTGCAACGGCGGCGCATGCCATGGCGCACTGGCCGGTAAGAAGGGATTTAAACTTTCGCTCTTTGGATACGATCCAGCGTCCGATTACGATTCGATCACACGGCACGCACGAGGGCGCCGTGTGACCTATAGCGAACCCGGCCGCAGTTTGCTGCTGCTCAAGCCTACCGGCACGCTTCCGCACAAAGGAGGCGTCCGCTTTGAAGTCAATTCGCCCGACTATCTCGCCGTCGCCGAGTGGATCGCCGACGGCGCTCCAGCGCCGCAAGAATCCGACGCGCGACTGGATCACCTTGAAATTTTGCCAGCGGCTAGTCGTCAGACGCCCGGCGATGAGCAACAGTTGGTCGTCATCGCTCACTATGACGATGGTCGCCGTGAAGATGTGACTCGTTGGGCCAAATTCGACTCGGTTAATACGTCCGTCGCCGAAGTTGCCGCCGACGGACATGTAGCGATCGTCGGTCCCGGCGAAGGCGCGGTGAAAGCCTGGTTCTTGAACCAAAATGTCCTGGCCTTTGTCAGCGTCCCTTATCCCGGCGAACCCTCCACGGCGGCGATCGCTGCGGCGCCGCGACGAAATTTTATCGATGATCGGATCCTCGCAAAGCTGTCCAGCCTAAACTTACCACCTTCGCCGCCGATCGATGACGCGCAGTTTGTGCGGCGCGTCTATCTTGACGCGATCGGCGTGTTGCCGACCACCGCCGAGACCCGGGCCTTCCTGGCTGATCCAGACCCGGCCAAGCGTGACAAGCTGATCGACGCGTTGTTAGAACGTCCCGAGTTTATCGACTATTGGTCCTATCAATGGTCCGATCTATTACTGGTCAGCGGCGATCGACTGCGTCCAGAAGCGGTCAAAAGTTACTATGGCTGGATCCGCGGTCAGGTCGAGAAAAATCGTCCCTGGGACGAAATGGTGCATGAACTGGTGACCGCCAGCGGCGGGACCTACGACAATGGCGCCGCCAACTTTTATGCGCTGCATCAAGATCCGACCGTCATGGCCGAAACCGTCGCCCAGGCGTTTCTCGGGCTCTCAATCGGCTGCGCCAAATGCCATAACCATCCGCTTGAAAAATGGACCAACGATCAGTACTACGGCATGGCGAATCTTTTTTCGCGGGTTCGCGGCAAAGGCTGGGGTGGCGATTTCCGCAACGGCGATGGCAAACGAACCGTCTTTACAGACACCGCCGGTGAGTTGGTGCAGCCCAGAACCGGCAAGCCGCAATTGCCGCGACCGCTGGATGGTGAAGCGATCCCATTTGCCGCGACCGACGATCGCCGCGAACATCTGGCAGATTGGCTGACCTCGGCGGAAAACCCCTATTTTTCGCGAGCGATCGTCAATCGAGTCTGGGCAAATTTCTTTGGGGTAGGGCTGGTCGAAAAGGTGGATGACGTTCGCCTGACCAATCCGGCCAGTAACGAAGAGCTACTCGCCGCCGCGCAGCAGTACCTGATCGAACATGACTTCCAGCTCAAAGATCTAATGCGGGCCATCATGCAATCAGCCGCCTACCAGCGCAGCAGCCAACCGCTGCCTGGCAACGAAAATGACGGTCGATTTTATTCGCGTTATTACCCACGCCGGCTTTCGGCCGAAGTGATCTTGGACGCTTACGCCGCAGTGACGAAGGCGCCATCCTCGTTCAATGGTTTTGACGCCGGCACCCGAGCGATGCAACTTCCAGACGCGAGCGTCGAGTCCGATTTTCTGGCGACCTTCGGCCGTCCCGAACGTCTGATTACGTGCGAGTGCGAACGAAGCGACGAACCGTCGATGACCCAGGCGCTGCATCTCTACAACGGTGAGACGCTATTGAAAAAGCTGAGCGCCGAAGGGAGCCGTTCGCAGCTGCTCGCGAAGAGCGAAATGTCGCCTCAGGAAATCATTGAAGAGGCCTATCTGGCGACTCTTTGCCGCTTCCCGACCACCGCCGAAACAGAAGCCATCGCCGCCGAGTTTGCGCAGCTCAAAGCCGAGGATCGTCAGGAACTGGTCGACGATCTGTTCTGGAGTCTGCTCACGGCGAAAGAGTTTCTCTTTAATCACTAAGTCATTTCCCCCGCCGGCATGCGATGCGAATTTTATTACTCACCACCGTTCTGCTGGGTGCAACGCTGTCAGCATCGGCAGCCGAGCCAACAGTCGAATACACGCGCGATGTAGCGCCGTTGCTGACCAAATATTGCGCCGGTTGCCACAATCCGGATGATGCAAATGGCGAGTTAATCTTGACCTCTTACGATGGCCTACAGGCAGGCGGCGAAAGTGGCGCTATTCTCTCTGCAGCTCAGCCTGATCAAAGCTTGTTGCTGGCCGTACTCGCATTAGAAGGCGAACCCAAGATGCCGCCAGCAGAGGAGCCGCAGCCAACTGCAGACGAAATCCAATTACTGCGCCGCTGGATTCAATCAGGTGCGCAAGGTCCCGCAGCGGATGACGCGCCGGCCATGATGAATGTCCCACAAATCGCTGTCCGTGCTGATCTACAACCAGCGACCAGCAGCATTGCCCTTTCGCCCAACGCGCAGTTGATGGCGATCGCCCGTTATGGGAAGGTCGAACTGGCGACGTTTCCTGACAGCAAAACGCTGCATCGGTTAGAGTTTACCGGCAAGGTCAATCAGATTGCTTTCTCGGCCGATGGAGCTTTGGTTGCCGGGGCAGGGGGGCAAGTTGGCGTGAGTGGGGAAGTCCGCATTTGGGACGCCGTGACCGGTGAGCTAAGACAGACCATTCGCGGACATCGCGACGCGATTTATTCGGTTGCTTTTTCACCGGATGGTCAAGTGCTCGCGACCGGCAGCTATGACAAAGATGCGATCCTTTGGGATCTCCCCTCTGGCACACCACGCAAGACTCTGGCCGGACACAACGACGCGATCTACGATCTCGCCTTCCGTCCCGATTCTCAAGTTCTAGCGACGTGCAGCGCCGACCGAACCGTCAAGCTGTGGGAGATCGCCAGCGGTGAGCGGCTAGAGACGTTTGGCGAAGCGACCGACGAGACCAATGCCGTCTGTTTTTCGCCTGATGGGGATCGAGTCGCCGCAGCCGGCGCCGACAATCGGATCCGCGTCTGGCAAGTCAGTAAGTCGGCCGCCGAAGGAACCAATCGGCTTCTCTTTACAAAATTTGCACACGACGCGCCGATCTTGGATTTGACTCTTTCGCCCGATGGCAAACTGCTGGTTTCAGCTGCTGAAGATCGGACCGTGCGATTTTGGCGTTTCGCCGACATGGAACTGCTGGGCGAAACCCCGCATCAGGCAGATTGGCCCGTCTCGCTGGCGGTAACCCAAGATCAAGCGCTGATCGCGCTGGCTCGGGGAGATTGGCAAGTCGAACCCCTGGCGGCGATGCGTTCCAAATTGAGCTCCGCCGCCGAAGCGATTGGACTCCCTTATCAGCCCCCCCAAGCGATTCGTTCGCCCCAACATGTCGCGTGGGACAAGCTGCCGACAATTGAGGAAGTAGAACCAAATAACCTGGTAGAGCAAGCCGCGCCATTGGCTTGGCCACAAGTGGTTCGCGGCGGCTTGCAAGATGACGCCGCAGGCGCCGACATTGATCTTTATCGCTTCTCGGCCAAGGCCGGTGAACAGATCATTTTTGAGACGCGCGCGGCGCGTGACAAAAGTCCTGCGGATACGTCTCTGGAGATCCTCGACGCAGCCGGGGCGCCGGTCCCCAGCGTCTTGTTGCGCGCAGTACGTGATGCCGAAGTAACCTTCCGCGGCATCAACTCTTCCACCATCGATTGCCGCACGACCAATTGGGAAGAGATGGAACTAAATCAATTTCTCTATATCCAGGGAGAAGTCGTGCGGCTCTATCGTATGCCGCAGGGGCCTGACTCTGGTTTTAATTTTTATCCCGGACAAGGAAATCGTCGGTCTTACTTTGATACAACCTCCCATGCGCATGCGTTGTTTGAACCTTGCTATATTGTCGAGCCCTACGCGCCTGGGTCGGAGTTGCCTGACAACGGTTTGCCCACGTTTTCGCTGAACTATCAAAATGACGATGACAGTCAGGGACGCGGAGCAGGAGACTCGCTGCTGACCTTTGTCGCGCCGCAGGACGGTGAGTATCTCGTACAAGTTCGCGATGTCCGCGGCTTTGAAGGCGCCGACTTCAAGTATCAGTTGATTGCGCGACGCCCGCTGGCTGACTTCTCGGCCAAGCTCGAAGGCGCCAATCCAACGATCAACGCTGGCAGCGGTAAAGAATTTACCCTGAAGATCGAACGGTTCGACAACTTCACCGGGCCTGTAGAAGTCGAAATCACCGGGTTGCCCCCCGGCTTTCAGACGATCTCGCCGCTGGTGATCGAAGCAGGGCATCTCGAAGCGACCGGCGTGATCACAGCGCTCCCCTGGGCGCCGGCGCCAACCGCCGCCAATCAGGCCACTTCTCAGGTGATCGCCAAAGCAAAGATTGATGGACAGGATGTGATCAAACAGGTCGGCAGTCTCGGCAAAATCCAACTTGCCGAGCGTCCCAAATTGGCGGTCTTTCTCTCTCCCCAAACTTCGCCCGGCAGCCCCTTTGGTAATCCGCCGCCTAGTCGCAGTTGGAAGACTTTGCGTCCCGAGCAGTACGCCACCAGCGATGAGAAGTCGGAGCTGGCCCTACTCAACGATGGTTCGCTCTTAGCGATCGGCGCCAACCCCGATCACGATCACTATCGCCTAGAAATCCCGCTTCCAGCAGGCGAAACCGTTCAGGCAATCGCTCTCGACGTGTTAGGGCATGCGTCGCTGCCGAGCGGCTCGCCGGGGCGCGGCGCAGAGAACGGCAACTTTGTTTTATCCAGCATTAAGCTCTGGTATCAGAAGGACGGTCAGGCGCCTCAGCCGATACAGATTGCTGCGGCCAACGTTGATTATGCCCAAGAAGGTTTCAGCGCGGCGGGACTGATTGATGACGATCCCCAAACAGGCTGGGCGATCGCCGAACCCCAAAAGGGCAAGTTTCCGGTCAAACGAAACGGCGAAGATCCTGCGCACCATGCCAAGCTAGAACTGGCGCAACCCTTGGTGGCGACCAACGCGGGAAAACTAATTTGCGAGTTGCGTCACGAGGGGAATCCAGGGCATCAACTGGGGCATTTTCGTTTGTCTGCATCTGCAGAGCCGCCGATCGTGCCGGACTACAAGTTTCCGACTATCGAAGAACTGACCATCGTCGCCGGCGAAACGATTACATGCCAACTGCGGGTCGACCGCCATGGCTTTGACGATCGTATACAGTTCGATGTCAGCAACCTTCCACATGGGGTCATCGTTGACAACATTGGTCTTAGCGGAGTATTGATTCCTGCGGGTGAGTCAGAGCGCACCTTGCAGCTAACCGCCGCCGTGTGGACACCTGCGTCAGAGCGCACCTTTCAGGCTTCGACCAAAGTCGAGGGAAATCAAGCTTCCTTGCCGATCCGACTGCGCGTCGTCCGCCCCAGCAACAAATAGCGCGACGCTAAACTATTTAGCCTGAACAGGCTTCGGCGTACTCTGGCGACCGTGCCGGTGCGCCTCGCGAAATTTGCTCCATCTGCAAAATACGCAAAATGCTTTGCAGGGTAAGCAGCAAATCTGTCGTGGTAATGATGCCAACCACACGATCCGCATCCACCACCGGCAGACACGAGATGTTGTTCTCGATCATATGCGAGACACTCGGCAAAAGCATCGATCTTGGCGAGACCGCCATCACCGGGCTCTGCATCACATCGGCGGCGACGCCATCTTTTGCAGACAGCAGGTCTCGGTCGCTGATCACGCCGACAGCTCGTTCTGCATCGTCAACCACCACCAGATGCCGTAGATGCTGGGTGCTCATCAGCTGACGCATTTCTGCAATCGAGCGTCCCGGCGAAACGCGGATCACCTGGGTAGACATCAGATTGCGCACCTCAATCTGGTTTTCTAACAGCAGATCAAGGTCGTTTTGCAACCTGCGCAGGATGACCTGCCGTTTTTCGTAAAGCTGCGATCGTCGACCTTCGGCCGCTTTGAGGTCTGGCTTGATCGCTATGGTCGCGTTGCGAAAGCGGCCTGAAAGCAAATAGCCGACCAACACGCCGACTGCCAGTGATAATGCCGCCACGACGAGCGTGGGTGCGGCATCCTGATCAAAAGCCGCCATCGATCCCAACCAAGTTTTGATGTCGATCATCATCGTTCGCTTACCCCACGCTTGAGACAATGCCTGCCTATTTTAGCGTAGGGCGAAAAGAGCCCAGCGGCTGGAGTTATCGAACAAATTGAAAGAGTTGTTCGGCGCCCAACCAGGATAAACTCAACACAATCGACGCAATCGTTATTTCTCATCCCAGGGGTCATCAAACCCTGTCGATGCGTGCGGCGAGAGCAAGAGTTCTTCTTCCTGGACGCGTACCGGGACGGCTTGCGAAGTTGGGACGATATCCGCTGCCGAGATAATCACTTGCAGAAATAGCATGATCCCGGCGCTAAGCACTAGTAGCAGAATGCTGAGACCAAGCTCCGGATCCCAAACACTCATCGAATCTCCCCCGATCTCAACCAGCGTCCAAAACGGATTGGAGATCTGCACCAGGCTATATTCGTCGTTAGGCAGCCAATAGCTTGAAAGCTGGATGATGATCGGCAGAAAAACGCCAAACAGCAGCAGTAAGAGATGAATGATCGCGGATAGAAAAATATCGCCTGATCCCAAGCGGCGCAAGCCGATCATCAATAATCGTCCGACGCCCAGGTAAATTACCACATACGACGTCGCAGCGGCGACATAAGCAATGAGCCTTTCAAAATCGAGATTTGTGCTCAGGGCAGACTGCTGAATCACCGCAGCCAACACGACGATCGAAATCGCCGCGCTGACCATGCCGCTCACGGCAAATAAATAGCCGCGCGCCGGTCCAGGCAAAAACCAATTGGAGTACAACCGACCGAAAATTGCCTTGGGAATCGAGCGCCGAACGCGCGGTGATAGGACCGGACTTTCGCCGACCATTAACGCTCCATGGATACCCCAATGAATCGCCAAGAACGAAATCATCACCAGCAGCGCATCCTCATCATAGGAGGATTCGATAAATCCCCAACAAAACCAGATGAAAAACAGGAAATGCTGCACAAGCATCACCACCCGCAGTTTTGTCGAACGATTTTCGCTGGCGAACGAAATGGCTGCGGCGGCGGCAAAATACATTAGCGCCAAATAGCTGAAATAGAAGGTCAGGATGCAGACCGTCATGGTCCAAAATTGCGAATTATCATATTGCCGCCAACCGGTATCTTCGACGACGACGGCGAGCGTTAGCCCCAGTGATGAAAAGAAAGCGAACAAAAACAAGATAATGACGGCGACCGACAACACGGATTGCCAGGACTTGGAGTTTGTCACCGTCGCCAACAGCAGACCTGCCATTGACAAAATCACCGAACCCAAAATCGCGGCCATCATGACGTAGCCAATCGTGATGATATCGATGCCGCGCAGCAAATAAGTAAACGCAACGCACGGAGCCAGCGCCGACAGATAGACGATCATCTGCAGGATGGCGCTCCCCAGTTTTCCGCTGATGATCTTGGTCGGCGGCAGGGTCGATACCGATAGCAACTCGTACGTTCCATCTTCACGTTCCCCCGCCAACGAACGAAACGCGGTGAATGGAATAATCACCAGCAGCGGAAACAGCAAAATATCGATGTAGCCAACCAGCATGATGGGTCCGTTGGCCGAGTAGTAAATTGCCGGCGAATTTAGCGCTACCCCCAACAGCGACCAGGCCCAACCGCAAGCCAAGACCAGGGTGAACGTGATGGCGAATTGCCGACTCTTGAGCGCTTGCCGCGTCTCTTTCACCAGAATCGGATTCAAGAACTCGCTACCGTATTCAACCAATTCGTCAAAACGCCGCAAGCGAGTTGCTGGCGGCGTCTGCGTGGGCTCTTCCAGTACTGCGGCCGACTCCACCGTCGTCATTGCACTCTGCCTTGGGTTACCGTCAGGAAGACATCTTCTAAGGAAGTATGTTTGGCGCCGAATTCGGCAATCACAAAATTGGCGTAGATCATCTCCCGCAGCAGCGCCGCCTCGGAGACGCGATCGCCGGCATGCGAAAAGATCACCAGTTCGCCGTCGACAAGCACGTTGGACAGATCTTCGCGCTCCGTCAGCCATTGGGCCAATCCTGCGGGATTCTCCAAACAACGAACTCGCACCGTTGAATGCGAAACTTGACCGCGCTGGATATCGGCCACACTACCGGTGGCCAGCAATTGTCCTTGTTCGATAATCCCGACAATGTCGCACATCTCGGCCAATTCGGTCAAAATGTGCGAACTAACCAAGATCGATTTTCCGTCGCTCGCCAAGCGATTGATCATCACGCGCAGTTCGATTCGCGCTCGGGGATCTAAACCCGCAGCCGGTTCGTCCAAAATCAGAACGGCGGGGTCATGGATCATCGCTCGTCCTAGGCACAACCGCTGCTTCATCCCTTTCGAGAGTCCGCTGATCGGTTTCTTGGCCAACACGTCGAGCCCGGTAAAGTCCATCGTGTAGTTCAGCGCGCGGCGTCGCTCATGGCCACGCAGACCATATGCACGCGCGAAAAAGTCAAGGTACTCCCAACAATTCACATTGGAATAAGTGCCAAAATAGTCGGGCATAAATCCCAACCGACGCCGGACGCGGTCGGGGTCGCTAATGACCGAAAATCCATCGATTAGCGCATCGCCAGCAGTCGGCAGATCGAGCGTCGCTAAGATGCGCATGCTGGTCGTCTTACCGGCCCCGTTAGGACCAATAAAGCCAAACACCTGGCCCGCGGCGACTTCAAACGAGATGTCGTTCACCGCTTTGGTCGCGCCAAAAAAGCGATGCAATCGCCGTAGTTCAATCATCGGAGTAGCGGTCGCAATCATCGGCTTACCATTTCCCCCGGATCATCTCGAAGCTTAACTCTGATTGAAACTCCGGCACTCCGACCGGTGTCAACGAACTCCGTTCGACCAGCGCTTCGTAGCTGTGCGGAGCGCCAGGTATTCCGGACCGCACCGACTCGTTCAATTCTCGTTCCAGCCGACTGGTCGCATGCGAGACCGCAATCGCCTCTTCTGGAATCTGTCGATAATAGTTGCCGCGGTTGTAACGATTACTGGCGTTATAAGCGTACTGATCAAAGCCCGCCGGTAATTGCAGGTCAAATTTGCTGATTCGACCTCGAATCTCACCGGCGATCTGCGGCGTGGTGATCGTCAGCGTTCGCTCTTCTCCGGCTTTCAAGTCCTTGGTCGCAAACAGATGCTTGGAGTCCTTACCGGTGATCACGACCTCTTTGATATCCACGCCGAGCAAATTTTTGATAACTACGGTATCGCCGCGGGGGGTGATTGCTAATTTCAATTCCGTTTTGCTCGGTCGTACTACCAGCATTTGATGCGTAACGCGGGAACGAAAGTACCCCCGTTTGAGATGCTGCGAGTCTTCACTGAGTAAAAAGAGCTGATCCTGTCCCCGATCGTCGCGTGACTGATTGATCTCGAACACCGCCGTATCGCGCGGAAAGACAAACCCCGCAGACGGCGCGAGGCCAGCATAGTAGGCTTGCCGTGACCAGGTGACCGCATCGCCTGTTCGCTGATCCAACAGAGTAACTCCGCGCGTTCGCAGCTTGACTCCAAAGCCGTCCGAAAATAACGCAAAACCGATCAGCGCGAACGTCACCATCGCCGCACCGGCCGGCACCGTCACAATGATCCAGTTGAGTCGCCCCGCACTGCGTAAGAGGAAATAGTTGACCGGCCCAATGACAATCACAAACAACGAGATCAGGACCTGAAACGAAGTCACCGGAGCCTGACCTACGCCTGGGATCATAAATTGCCAGTAGTGGGAATTGTCGCGCAGTTGCGACTGCCCGTTACGCTGGAACCACATCCAACGATCGCTGCCGATTCGATCCAGCAGATCCTTCCATTGACGCGAGTCGCCGGGGAACGGCGAACCAGCAATCGCGATGACCAAGCCCATTTGCCAAGGGCGCATTTTCAATTCCAAAGGTGGCGCTAGCCCATGGGGATCGGTTCCGATCCGAAACTCTCCATCATCCGCCACATAAGACTCGGCATAAGTGTTGCCAGAATATCCCCGCGTGCGCAGCTGATCGATTCCGGCTCGGCGCGCAAATGGACTACGATCGGTCCAATCCTCACCGACGCTGGCCTGGGGCATTCCCAGCAGTTTTGTTAGTTCTTTACAATCCGCGGCAAATGCTTTTCCCTCGGTTAGATCGGTCACAATCAAATTGCCGCCGCTGCGTACCCATTCGGTTAACGCCGCAAATTGCTCGGGTTGATTCGCTTGCATCCCCTGCAGATCAGCCCAGGCGACAAACATCAGATCGACCGAAGTCAGATTCACCCATTTTTGAGGCAACTCGCGTGGATTTAAGATCTCGATCCGCCCGAGTATCCAGAGTGTATTGAGAACTTCCAATCCGGTTTTACCACCGCCGATCAGCGTGTTGACCGCTCCCCGTTCTGAAGGGATCACTTCATTGATTAAGACGCGTAAATCAGGAAGCGGCGACTTTGCCTGATTGTCGAGGATCAATTTCACCTGCTCGTTGTACCAGGCGATTCGTTGATCGCGGCTCGGAGCATCCGAGTCGATCACGAGGATCGCCGGAAATGCCTCGCTGCCAGAGTTGCCATAATTGTCAGAAATCTGAACCGGACTATCATCCCGGGTCGACAGCTCTTTCAATTCGGTCCCGTTCTCATAGGTAGTGACATTCATCTGGTACCAGAACGAAGTCGAAGGTGCTGAAATCTCGGTGGTCGCTGTGGTCGCTCCTTGAGGGAGTTCGACCACGGCGCTGATCCGCATGATCTGATGACTGCGCCAATCGACGCCGCTCAAATCGACGGTCAGCACCCGATCGGCTTTGGTCGGCATGCCGTTGGAAGTATTGACCGTGACCCAGATCGGGCGATAGCCGCTATTTTCGACCCAGTTTGTATCGATGGTCATCGTCAACTGGTGCTTAGCTGACTTGCCGCCTGTCGGAAACGAAACGACTCCCCGGTTTTGTCCCCAAGCGGTCGCCGTTATAAGCACGACCCCAACCAGCATCCCCAACGCACACTGCGTTCGCCTGTCTGCATGCATGGGAATATTTTTTCCTCAGAAAAGTAACGGCGACAATAGGCTTTAATCTGCGGCGGCTTTAATCTGCAACATGGTGATCGGTCGGCAAGATCTGCGGAGCAGGCGTCTCATGCGCGAACGGAGACTGAAGCTTTTTACGTTGCGTAGCGCCAAACACCAGCGAAGCCAGCGCGGCGAATGCGAGCAACAAAACCTGGCCAATCGCCCAAACGACCAGTGCGATCAGCGAGAGCATCACCGCGACCGCCCAGGGATGTCCACGTACGGCGCTGGCCAATGTCCAACAGACCACCGCCAACACGGCGGTGCTTAACAACATGCCTCGAATAGTGAATTGCAGTCCTAACATGTCGCCTATTGTCTTCGACTGAGCAAGCTTTTCAAGAATATTGTCGAACTCGGCCTCGATCTCTTGTTCGATCCAGCAGACGCAATCTTGGCTTGGAACCGTTTTTTGCCTATGGTTGTCGGTAGAAAGCTCTGGTGGACCCGAGAAAACGCTGCATGAATTCTGAACTACGAAATCTATTTGATACCGAACTGGACGCCGTCTTGGCCGAACTTCCCGAGGCAGTCCATCAAATTCTGGATCAAGTTCCCCTGTACGTCGAAGACCATCCGTCGCTCGGCCTGATGAAGCAATTGCGCATCCTGCATCGCAGTCATCTGTGTGGCCTTTATACAGGGATTCCGCTCACAGAAAAGAGTGTCACGCATAGCGGGATCTTGTCAGACGCGATTCAGATCTTTCGCGAAGGAATCATCGCCCAGACAATCACAATCGCCGGAAACCTGACAATGGAGGAATTGCGAAACCAAATTCGCATCACCATCCTCCACGAATTGGGGCACTTCCACGGGCTCTCTGAAGACGATTTGCAAGAGCTCGGATACGGTTAACATTTGGCCCCAGATTAACTTCTGGGCGTCCCTACATCGGGCAATCGTCAGAACTTTTTCCCCCGTTTTACCGGTATATTCGGAAAACTGGCCAAGTCTCGGCCGTCTAATGTCGAAACGGAGGATGGAGCAATCTGATTTTCCATCTGTAGTTGGGCCATGCACGTTCAACCGTTGCTACTTTCGTCAGCCAGCCTAATCGGCTCGACGCTGCGCAGCGGTTCGACCTCGGCCCCAGTTCGCAACTCTTCGATCGCTCTCCCCTCCAAGTCGACTCAGCCCGAGGACGAACTCACTCTTTCTTCGGCAGCGTTGAGCGCAGCGGCATCCGAAGATCCAGACAGCGCCTCTGCTGTGGTCGACCTGACGCCGGAAGAGCAAGATCAGGTTAACCGGCTCAAAAGCCGTGACCAAGAGGTTCGTCAGCATGAGCAAGCCCATCTAACGGCGGCCGGCCCCTATGCCCTGGGCGGCCCCAGTTACACCTATCAGCAAGCCCCAGACGGCCAGCGTTATGCGATCGGCGGCGAAGTCCAGATCGATACTTCACCTATCGAGGGAGATCCCGCTGCGACGCTTGAGAAGGCCCGCGTAATCCAGGCAGCCGCTTTGTCCCCCGGCGAACCGTCGTCGCAAGACAAAGCGGTCGCAGCCGCCGCGGTTCAACTGGGTCAAGCAGCCCAAGCAGAGCTTCAGGAACAAGAATCGGCGAAAAAAACAGAACAGCCGTCCGCTGCCGCCTCCTTGCCAGCTTCCGCCGACACAGCTTCTTCACAGACTCGCGGCGAACCTGCCAAAAACCCCCAACCTGCCAGTCTCCGCTATTTCTCCCAACAGGCGGAAGCTGCCTATTCGCAGTCAGAAGCCAAATTGAGCGGCAGCCTTTTTCTGTTGGCGTAGATATAGTGAGAGTTCGCCTGAACCTCTTTCGCTGGGGCGGTATCTAGTTATTCTATAGATAGTGTTATTTCAACACCTTGAAAGGCTGATTTGGTGAAACTGGTCAAGGTCGCTGCCGCCGTCGTCAATCAAACGCCGCTCGATTGGGCCGGAAACCGCGATCGCATTCTGGCCGCCATCGAAGAGGCGAATCTCAACGAAGCGTCGATCTTGTGTCTGCCAGAGTTGTGCATCACCGGCTACGGCTGTGAGGATGCGTTTCTTTCGGCCGACGTCCAACGCACCGCTCTGGCCGTGCTGCAAGAGATTGCTCCCCGCACGCGTGATATGTTTGTCACGCTGGGGCTGCCGATGACCTATCGCGGCGTGCTGTACAACGTGGTCGCGATCCTGGCCGATGGCGAGATCGCCGGCTTTGTCCCCAAGCAAAATTTAGCCGGCGACGGCATCCACTACGAGCCTCGCTGGTTTAAGCCTTGGCCCGAGGGATTGCAGGCCGAAGTCGAAATCGAGGATCGCACCTATCCGTTTGGCGATCTCGTCTTCCAGATTGAAGATGCACTGATCGGCTTAGAAATCTGCGAAGACGCGTGGGTTGCGGATCGTCCTGGCAGTCGTCAGGCGCAGATCGGCGTCGACATCATTCTCAATCCCAGCGCCAGCCACTTTGCCTTTGGCAAGCATGAAATCCGCCAACGGTTTGTGCTCGAAGGTTCGAGAGCATTCCATGCAAGTTATATCTACGCAAATCTGCTTGGCAACGAAGCAGGCCGCGCCATCTATGACGGCGACGCAATGATCGCCACCGGCGGCCGCATGCTGGCGGTCGGGCCGCGACTTTCGTTCCATGCGTATTTGGTCACCACGGCGGTGATTGATCTCGACCTGACGCGGATGTACCGCGCTCGCAGCGATGCGTTTCGCCCTAACTATCAAGCCTCGCAGCAACCGTTGGTGCGCGTCCCGTTTACGCTGCCCGAGATCGAACCAGAGCCTGCTCACTATGTGCGAGCCGCCTGGGAAACGGGAAGCCATGTCAAGCAAGAAGAATTTACCCGCGCTGTCGCGCTTGGCCTGTACGACTACTTGCGTAAGAGTCACTCGCGCGGGTACGTCGTTTCGCTCAGCGGCGGCGCCGATTCGGCTGCGACGGCGCTGCTCTGCAGTTTGTCGCTCCGCATGGCGGCAGAAGAACTGGGCTTCGGAGCGCTCAAACATTCGCTCGATTTTATCCCCGCCGCCAAAACTGCGGCGGCCATTGACGATCTGGTCAGCGCAACTCTCGATTGCGTCTATCAAGCGACGCGCAACAGTGGAGAAACAACGCTGCAAGCGGCCAAGCAAATCGCCGCCGCGATCCACGCCAACTTCCATCATTTCCAAGTCGATCGCCTGGTCGAGTTGTATACCGAACTAGGCGCTCAAGCGTTAGGGCGACCTCTCGCGTGGACAACCGACGACATCGCGCTGCAAAACATCCAGGCTCGCACCCGTTCGCCCAGCGTCTGGCTGTTGGCGAATCTCCGCGGTTCTCTGCTGTTATCAACCAGCAATCGTTCGGAAGCGGCGGTCGGATACGCAACCATGGATGGCGATACCAGCGGGGGTCTGTGCCCGATCGCCGGCATCGACAAAGCATTTTTGCGACAATGGCTTGCCTGGATGGAGACGACTGGCCCGGCTGGCTTTGGCGCAACGCCAGCGCTGCAAGCAATCAACGTCCAAGCGCCCACCGCCGAGCTGCGACCGCAAGCGTCAGGACAAACCGATGAAGCCGACCTGATGCCGTATGACTTGCTTGACGCGATCGAGCGCGCCGCCATCCGCGACAAGCAATCGCCGCTAGAAACCTATCGCCAAATGCTGGCTCAGTTTCCTCAATACGACGAGCAACAACTGGCCGCATGGATCGAACGGTTCTTTAAACTCTGGTCGCGTAACCAATGGAAGCGCGAAAGATACGCTCCCAGCTTCCATCTTGACGACGAAAATCTTGACCCCAAAACCTGGTGTCGATTTCCAATTTTGTCAGGCGGCTTCGAACGCGAGTTGGCCCAAATGTGGCGCGTCGTGCGCAGCGAACCCTCAGCATAAATTAGCCGCCGCAAAGTAACCCAGGCCGTGTCTGCAGCTCTTACAAACACATTATCTTGGGCGATCTACCGCTCTATTCACCTCAAAAATCACGCCCTTCCGCCATCGGCGGCGCAATTTCTTCGGCCTGCTTTTTCTTGGCCGGCGACTTCTCTGCTTTGGCCGGTGCAGCGCCGCCGAGTCCGAAGAAGTTAAAGGTCGGCAGTTTTAACGACGGTTCTGGCTTCTCGCGCCACATGTCGAGTTCGGCGTTGAGCACCACTTGGCCATCACCCATGTTGACCCGTGCGTTTAAGCCGCGGAACCATTTCAGAAAGTTCGCTTCAAACTCTCGCTGGCCATCTCCCCAAGCAGTCGATATCCAGCGCGTCGAATCTCCATCGCCTGTCGGCTCATATTTTCCTTCTAGCGGGCAGACAAACTGAAGCGCCAGCAGATCTTCGGCAAACCCTTTCGCTTTCTCCGGCGGTACGCCAAGCTGCGCGGAGATCGCATGAAACAATCGCGCACTTCCCAACGAGCCGCGTTTGGCCCATGACTGCGCCATCGCATTGGCCAGCGGCGTTACGGCCGAATCAGAGATATCGCCGATGTGCACCCGAGCTTGCGCGGGATACGGGTTATCGGCTAGCGACAACTGCGGCGTCACATTCTGCAAAATATCGGGGTGAAACGACAAGGTCGAAAAGCCATTGTACTCGCGCCGCCAAAGCCCCAACGGAAACTGCGTATAGCCATATTGGTCTGGCGCCGCCAGCGCACCGATCACCGGAAGTTGATCCAACAAACCGGGCTTCGGCCAAGCGGTTAGATAGCCCGGCGTCGCTTGCATCATCCGCAACGTGTTTAACATCCCGCCGCTGGTATAGCTGTCGATCGGAAACGGCACATCCTGCAAGCCAAGTGCGTAATGGTAAAGTTGGTTGTCCGCATCTCCTCGCAATACAAACTGCAGCATCGCCACGTCGCTGGCCGTCGGTTCGATTTGACGTTTGAGCGGCGGGCCAAGCCGATCGGTTAGCATGCCGTATTTCGCTTCGACAAACGGCGTCATTCGCGCGTCAATCGTCAGTCGTTCGGTCCCGTCATCGTCCAGCTTAAAGCGATAGATGCCCGCCATCAGCGGATCCATCTGACTCCAGTGCGAAACATGAAACTCGCGGACGCTCTCGAAATCGCGCGCTTCGGCCAGGTTGACCTTGGTCACCGGAACATCGGCGATCGGCAAAAAGTTGCCTGGCGCTCCGCGCAGCGAATCTCGCAGTACGCCGTCAACCTCTACAATGCGGCTGCCATCGCTACGCTGGCCAAACGAGGTGGGTAAAAACCCGCGCTCGATCAATTCTGCTTCGGTGAGATTGACCAAGCCTTCATTCATCGCCGCGGCGCGCGCCATCTTCAGCAGTTCAATCTCGGTTGACGCACGCAACCGGCGACGTAGTTCGACGCGGTACTGCGGGCTATACAACCCCTGAAAAAACTGTGACGACATGTAGCAGAAAATCGTGTCTTCTCGCTTCAGCGGCAAGAATGTGCGCGCCTGTTGAAACTCGGCCGTGGCGCCCAAGCTGCCGGTGTCGGCGTTCAGCGTCACAAATCGCTCGACAATCGAGCGCGACGTGGTCACTAGATGAAAATCACCGCGTCGCGCATAAAACGAGCGGACTTTGTTGTCCGGCGTCGTCAGCACCGAAACCTCTTGCCCGGCGATCGTGATAGTTTCTAGTTTTGCGCCCAGCTTTTTATTCAGCCGCAACGATTCTTTGCGATTGTTGTTAATGTCATTGGCCAGCAGATCGTTCGATTTCGCCTGAAAGATCAAGCCAAACGCGGCGCCTTCGCGGGTATAGATGTCTCGGCCAATCATCGCGACGTCGGCGACCACCTGATCGCCAAACAAATCGGACAGATCGTTTTGCTTTAGAGCCAACTGTTTTTGAACGACTTCGTTTAACTCAAGCTTGACGCCGCGATTGGCGATCATCATGCCTAGATCGCCGCCGTTCTCATCCATCAGCTTGTTCAGCCACAGGTAGTTGCTCAACTTGCCAAAGCGAATATAAAAACACTCCGGCGGCACCGCTTTGGCCAGCGGCTCAATCGGAACATCCGTGGTAGGCTTGGGTGCGATGATCTCTGACCAATTAATTGGACGCGGCGCCGGCAGCGTCGCCAGCTCTGTCATCGACTCGTCCAACATCACCGAGCGCATTTCAGCCGCGCGGACTTTGTCAGAGTTCAGCAGCACAAAGACCGATTGCTCAGGGCTGAACGCTTCCCGATCGTTCAAATCATTTTGCGATAGCGGAGGCGCCGGCAAACCCAATCGCCGCGACAGCATCGCAGTCATGTAGGTCTCTAGCACCATGGGGTAATTGGCCCAATCTTTTTGCTCACGCAGATTCTCGTGGTACTTGCGCCACCAAACTGTCTCCATGGCGGTCAGCATCGACGCCTGGGGCGGAACAGTCGGAGTCACGCGAAACTTTTGCAGAGTCGGCGTCGAAACTGTGATATTGAGCGGCTCTGTACCGGTGAACAAAAAGTAAACCGTCATTCGCTGCGGCGGCGTCACATTGCTAATGCCGGTCAGCTTTTGCAACAAGCCAAGCATGCGTTGCTTTTCAAACGCCGGATAGAAAATCCGATTATCGGCCTCGTGGATCGAAAAGCCGTTGCTATCAATCGGCTCGCCAAAATCGGCCCTCTGAAACGAGACAGTGATTTGACCAACGCCAAAGGGTTCCCCCGCAATAGCAATCGCCTCGGCTGCGGTCGCGCTAGTGGCCGCGAGCGACATCACGCTGAGTCCGAGCACAGCTATCCAAATTCGCATCTCGCTATCCTTGATGAAGTAGTCGTCTCGCTTGCTCGATCCATCGGAGCAATCCACCGCCGGGGCGGATCAGCGAGCCATTATGTCAACGGGCGCAAGCCACGCTCCGTCCGCTGTTGATTCAATTGTTGAAACGCCGCTGGCTCATCCTTCAGAAAACGAACCAACTGCGTCGTACTGCAGGATAACGCCTGAGCCGCAAACTTTGCATCCCAATCGGCCGCCGCGAGGTAGTCAAGCGCTTCGGCTAACAGCGCCGGAAAATCTCTATGCGTCGGATTGACCGCAATTTTTCCTCCTCGCACCCGCGATTTCCAGAGCGCACTGCAAGAATCTTCCAGCGAAGTCTCGCCGCGTACTTGGACTGCCAGGCGTAATCTTAGCCGAAAGATCGCAATTTGGCGATTTTCGGCCTGAGAGCGGCGCTCGTTCGCTTCGGCGCTGATTTCGGTAGGCCGATGCGTCAATACGACGGCTGTCTCTACTTTGTTCCGGTGCTGCCCCCCCGGACCGCTGCGACGCTCGCGGCGCATCTCGCACACGGCCAGCAGGCGATCTTCGGTCCAATCAGCAGGATGATCGCGCATCGGACTGGTCACTTAGACAGCGGCGGTCAGCGACTTGCCGTTGTCGCGGGGGCCAAGTTGCAACAAAAAGGGAGCGCCGACTTCGGCCCATTTTTCAGCCGATGAAAACCCGTTGGCGCTTGCTCCCAAACAGATTTGCAGCATGTCGGTATTGACCGCGCCGGGACTAAACGGGACTGCCGCCATCCCCCGGGGAAGCTCTTTGGCCAGCGCCAGCGTCATTCCTTCAACCCCAAACTTGCTGCTGCAATAGGGGGCGACCTTCGGCGAAACCGATCGTCCCCAGCCCGAACTGAAATTGACGATTACGCCTGACTCGCGCGCGACCATCGCCGGCACAAAGCTCCGCAGGACGTAAAACATCCCCTTCAAATTAACGTCAATCAAGTCGCTGAACTGCTCAGGATCAATTTCCCACAATACTTTCGAATCATTCATCAGCGCGGCGTTATTGACCAGCAGATCAGGCGCGCCAAATTCTGCGATCACCGCTGCGGCCCAATTCGCAACCATTTCACACTGCGTCACATCCAACACATCAAACCGATGCGGCGCGCCAAACTGGGCTGTCAAATTCGCAACATGTTCTGCACTGCGACCGCACCCAATCACCGTATGACCGGCAGCCGCAAACTGGCTCACCAGCGCCCGGCCTAGCCCGCGGGTGGCTCCTGTGACCACAATAACCTTTGCGTCGCTCACCACGAATGCTTTCCTGTAAAACGTCGACCGTTTGATCCTGTTTCAGCATACGGCGGCAGGCTGCCCACGGAAACCAGAGACGCCGATGAAACGCTATCTCCCCCAACTGCCGCTCCCCCCGTACTCTTACGTGCCGGGGATGCACGCGCATCCGATTTCGCATCCAGCAGGGCACAGCTACCAAGTCGAATCGTCGCCGATCGAAAAGCCAGTCGAGCTGCGAACCTGCGAATCTTTTTTGTGGGGGATCGATCTCTTCAACGCCGGCTACTACTGGGAAGCGCACGAAGCGTGGGAAGCGGTCTGGCATGCATTGGACAGAGCAGGGGAGCAAGCCGACGCGATCAAGGGACTGATCAAACTGGCCGCAGCCGGGGTCAAAGCCCGCGTGGGATCGTCCACCGGCGTGGCGCGGCATGCGACACGTGCACTGCAACTGCTATCCAAGACGACTCCTACGATATTGCCGCTGAACCTTGCCGAAATATGCCAATTGACTGCGGAGATCTCCGCTCGTCCTGCTGATTTTTTGAATCCCACCACGGCCGCGGTCGGCAGTCCGTTCGCCGTCCAGATCAAGTTGAAATGAAAACCATTCTCCGTCGTCGCTCCACTGCCCAACAGGCAACCAATCAAGCGCAAATGCGGCGCAGCGCTTGCTGATCTCGCTCTAATTGCTTGTCGCTCCATCGTTTTCTTGGCAGGCGTCTCCCTCTTTTCTCTCCGCCTGAAATCACCTGGATCGGCGTGATCTGCTGCACCCGGGAAGAGTTCACCATTTAGTGAAGCGTTATTGCGGGGATTCATGACATTGTCACGCCTGGCTTTGAAGATTGCATTGAATGCAACCTGACGTTTCAAATTACTACACCAAATGAAGTGTCGATTTTGTGTGAAGAAACGATACACTCGAACGTGTGATCATTGGCGGATGGTTGCGTTGCTCGCGGTAATTTCCCGGTCTATTCTTCGGAGATTTCCTGTTATGGCTCGCTCTTATCGACTTATTCTCGCTAGTTATTCACGCGTTCGCTCGGAAACTTGCTCTCCTCTTTCCAGCGGCGCATCCCTTCAACCAACAACCCGGAGACGACTCGGCTTTACCCTGGTCGAACTGCTGGTTGTGATCGCGATCATCGGCGTGTTAATCGCGCTGCTGCTACCAGCGGTCCAACAAGCCCGCGAAGCGGCGCGGCGTGCTAGTTGTATCAACAAACTAAAGCAGGTTGGTCTAGCATTGCATATGTACCACGATACGTACAAAGTTTTTCCACCATCCGGAATCAACTATGGTTGGTGTTCGATGGGAACTCCAGACCCTAATAGAACCACACATAATAAAAGCGGCTTGTCCCTGCTGCTCCCTTTTTTAGAACAGTCGGCCCTTTACGACAGCATCAATCAGAGTTCGGCCAACAGTGCTCAAAATACCGGCTTTTGCTGCAGCTACCCTGGATCGGGAGCGCCTCTGGCCGGCAATCCAGCCGACAACGCCAATCAGATGACGATCCTTCTCGACGCTTTTCTCTGTCCTTCGGATTCTGGAACCACACACTTGGGAACTGGCACGCCTTATGGAACGACGGTTGCACCAGGGCCTGCAAAAACGAACTATGAATTCAGCACAGATCAGTCAATCAGCTGCAATTACTGGGCGACCCAGAACGGGGCTACACGCAAGATGTTTGGAGAAAACAGCAAATCTAGAATCCGTGACATCCTCGACGGCACCTCGAATACGATCATGTTGTGTGAAACGGCTCGAGAAGTGAACAACGGCGAGGCGCCTGCTTGGGGCATGCGTGGTTGGGTATCCACCGGCGGTAGCGTCGACCCCGGGATCAATGTCTGGTTCATCCCAACCGGAGGGACTAGCCCTCAGGTCGGCAATTTGCGCAGCTGGGGACAAGTCGGCAGCCTTCACAAGGGTGGCGCTAATTTCGCCTTGGGTAGTGGCGCTGTCAGTTTCTTCTCAGAAAATATGGACCTTACCATGTTAAAAGGACTGGGAAAAATCTCTGATGGCGAGGTGGCGCAACTCCCTTAGCATGCGGATACCATTCTAAATTTTTTTCATTAGAGGTTCTCGATGAGTATTCTATCCTTCCGGCAGGCGACGATCCCAGTCGTCCTGCTGATAAGTGCAGTCTGTACCGGCTGTGCTGGATCCAGCAATGATGGTCCTCCACTAGCTCCCGTTCCTGGGGTGGTGATGCTGAATGAAAAGCCGCTAGTGGATGCCGACGTCTACTTTCTGCCGATCAATAATACGCCTGGCGTAGGGGGCGCAGGTCGAACCCGAGATGAAGGCAAGTTTGATATTGTGTATCACCGAGGAGGTCAGGGATTGCCGGCAGGCGAATACCGCGTAGCGGTCAGCTATCGCCTGATGCCCGATGGATCCGCGGTTCCAGAAGGTGATACCACGCCTGCGATCGAATCGCCGGCCAAGGAATCGCTCCCTCCCAAATACTCCAGCCAAGAACGGTCTGAATTGACCGCGACTGTGGCTTCGGGACAACCGATCGAATTGAAGCTGACCCAAAAAAAGTAGAGCCAAGCTCTCCGCAGATCTTCACCTCTGTCCCAGCCGAGGCTTGCGAATTCTGCTTCGCAAGCCTCGCTGTTTTGTCGACCCGATATGGTCGCGGGTCTTCCCCAACGCATCCTCTCGGCCGGATGATTTTTGGCGCCACCAAACGGCGACGGTTGGCCTTCGTTCAGACTCACGATCTGCTTGAACTCAAAGAGTTCAGCACGAAGTCGCAGCGATAGAGCATAAAGGGATTCGGCCCGAGCAGTGAATTCAGTTTGGGTTACTGATTCAGCTCTCAAATCAGAGGTCCTGCCGCTTCATTCTCCCTGTGCGTCCCCTTGTTTTTTTATCCCGACGAAATCCGCTCGATCTGAGGTGATTGCTGCTCCGGGGAAGAGAAATCCATTTAGCAAAGTGATATTGCGGGGATTCAAGACATTGCGGAGCCCTATTTCAGAAATTGCACTATATGCAACCTGACGTTTCAAATTATTACACCAAATGAAGTGTCGATTTTGTGTGAAGAAACGATACACTCGAACGTGTGATCATTGGCGGATGGTTGCGTTGCTCGCGGTAATTTCCCAGTCTACTCTTCGGAGATTTCCTGTTATGGCTCGCTCTTATCGACTTATTCTCGCTAGTTATTCACGCGTTCGCTCGGAAGCTTGCTCTCCTCTTTCCAGCGGCGCATCCCTTCAACCAACAACCCGTAGACGATTCGGCTTTACCCTGGTCGAACTGCTGGTTGTGATCGCAATCATCGGCGTGTTAATCGCGCTGCTGCTACCAGCGGTCCAACAAGCCCGCGAAGCGGCGCGGCGAATGGATTGCAGCAACAAGATGAAACAGCTGGGTCTGGCGCTTCACAATTATGTGGATACGCATAGTGCGCTGCCGGCATTCAGTCGCGGCTACGGCGGTTGTGCTGGCGCCACCGTGAACGGTGAAATCAAGAATGCCAACGGACTGGTCGCACTGCTTCCCTATATTGAACAACAATCGGTATACGATCAGTTCAATCATAAAGAAGCCTATTCCGTAAACCCCGGCAGTTATCAGCCTGCCTCCGGAACCGTGGTAGGCGATCCAATCACCAATGGAAACGCCCAAGCCGCCCAAACAGAATTACAAGCGTTTCTTTGTCTATCGGACAACAACCCTGTCAAGGGACGATGTGTAGGAGCCGCTTACGGTCCTGGCGGCTCGTATTCAGGAGCAGCGACCAACTACGACTTCATTGCTTCCGTCAATGAGTTTTACAGGTGCGACAGCTACCTCCTGCCTACTAACACAAATAAACGGATGTTTGGCGCGGATGTAAATACGCGACTAGCGGAAGTCGTCGATGGCCTGTCTAACACCTTTATGATGGGCGAAACGACCAAGTTCTATGTCAACGGCGGCGCTGCTGCCTGGGCGTATCGCGGCTGGGTCATGGCCGGGATCGACCCCTATAACAACGGGGCGAACAACGGCATTAATATCTGGAATCAACCACAGGTCCATCCCACGTGGCAAAGTCCCCCTTTTGTTCCGATCCGCGGTCGCGCTCGCAGTTGGTGGGTCGCGTCCGCCAGCTTGCATCCCGGCGGCGCAAATTTTTTAGCGGCCGATGGATCGGTTCATTTTGTCTCTGAAACGACGAATCCCACGTTTTTAGATCAGCTGTGCGCCATGTCCGATGGTGAGGTCGTCAGCATCCCCTAGCACCGCTCTTCAAACGCCCCGACGCTCCACACCCATCATCATCGCTGCTACTTTATTCTTGCAATTCGTGAATCAGTAAGGTGAGACAGATGATTTATCGATGGAAAATCTATTGCCCATTTATTTTGCTACTGCTACTCGGTTGCAGTGATGGTGGTCCCCTACGAATGCCTGTCGAAGGCAGGCTCTTCCTCGACGGTGAGCCGTTGCCAAACAAGAGCATCGCGTTTCATCCAGCTGATGGCACCACCGGACTTGGCGCTGCTGGCTTTGTTGACGGCCAAGGAAAATTTTATTTGCTCGCGATCGTCCCTAACGCCCTGCAAGACTATCGGGGATGCCCTCCAGGGCAATATCGCGTCGTTGTCAATGAGCCGGTCATTCCAATAACCGAGACCGCTTCGGTTACTAATATTCAAGGGGAAGCCGGTGAAGATGGGCCTCCCGCAGCCCTCGTCTTAGAATCGCCGAGCCGCCGCAGATCTGGCAGCGGGATCATACCAAAATTCTATACTCAGGAAGCAACAAGCCCGTTAGTCGTCGAAGTAGCGGAGGGCATTGAATCGTACGAACTTAAGTTGCTTTCTAAGCCTGGAGCCGTCGCCGCCTCTCTGACTAAGCCTAGAAACAATTAAGACAGCTCACAACGGTTCATTTAATAATTAAAGGTTGATCTCGTCATACCGGTCAGGTAACTCTACCAACAACTACAGGGGGAATCGGAGGGGAACGACGGCAAAGCGATTCACCGGCAAATCTATTGCAGCAGATCAATGCTTGCGACTAAGCAGGGGCATCACCCACAAAATATCATTTTTTTTGTGAGCCACTGGCCGACCTCCAATGTCTTCTCGTTCTTCTTTCTGCCTTGCAGAAGGAAGAACGCAGCAGTCTCCAAAGCCATTTCTTGACACGGTTCCCCGCTCACATTTCCTACCCCTTCCTAGCCCTGAAAGGGCGACCTATTCTAGCCCTGGGTCAACGCCGCCCACAAAAATGCTGACGTTTGAGCCAGCAGCCCCCCAGAGTCGCCTTTCGCTCCGCGAAAGCAGCGTCTTCCTCTCGCCCCCTCTAGGCCGCAATTCTCCCATCCTCAAAAAATCCCTCCTCAGAAATTTTTCAGACAATTTTCTATTGACAATGTCTTGGAACTTGCTTATACTTTTCTTGCTGTTCTCTTTGGGAATGTTTCGCATGTTACGCCCGCGGCGAAAAACCCAACCCAACCCCCCAAATTATCCCAACAACATCTACGCTCCAACAGGAAACGCCTCCCATGGGATCCGAATCACGTCAATCGAAAAAATTGCAATCACGCCGAGCCAAGGCCTCTCGGAAACGCCGAGCGCTGCGCAACCGTCTGCTGGCGGCCCGGAATAAATCGGCCGAAACCGCGGATTTAACGCCAGAAACCGCCGAAGTCGGGTGGTTGGATGGCAATTCCGATCCTCCCTGCATCCTGGCTCCAGATCCCCCATCGACCGATTTCTTTCAAACCCAAGCCTTTGATGATCTGCAAGCCGTGATTTCGGAGATGCAAGCCGCCGGGATCCCGATCAGTGATCTGCCGCGGGTGTTCGACGGGATGCTCGCCCTCGGTTATTCACTACAACAGACCGATGAAATCCTCAATAAGGTCATTGCAATCGAAGAAGAAATGTTCGGTCCTCATGCAGAAAGTCCTGGCGAAGAATCTCCTGAACCCAGTCAAATTAACCAGTCGGAAGAGACCTCGCAGCCCCAGTCCAGCGCACGGCGCAGTGGCTGGTTTCAAGAGCTAACCACCGCCGAACTACTCCATGAGCAACCACCGCGTGAATGGCTGTTGCCTGGCGTGCTGGCTCGCAATGAAGCAGGAGTAATTTTAGGGCCGAGCAAGAGCATGAAAACCTCGCTGGCGGTTGATTTGTGCGCTGCATTAGCCAGCGGGGGCAAATTTTTAGGAGAGTTCGCCGCTCCACGCGCTTATCGAGTCGGGTTTCTCAGCGGCGCGGCAGGCCGATCGATGCTGCACGATCTCGCGCGACGCTGGAGCGCCGCGTCTGGCGTTGATACCGAGAAACTTCCCAACTTGGTTTGGGCGTTGACCATGCCCTCGGCCGCCAAGACGGCCAGTTTTGAAGAGAACGTGGCGGAGCTGCGTGATTGGATTCAGCGTCATCAATTAGAAGTGGTGTTGATCGATCCGTTGCAATGGACCTCGGCGCGCGCTGCTTCGCAAAAATCGCAAATTCGCCAATTGGTCCGCTGCTGTCTCGAAGCTGGCGCCACGCCGATTGTTTGCAACGCAACGCGCAAATCGACTTCAAAACGGGCGATGAATATCGCCGATCTCAACGACTCCGAGCACGATTTTGCCCAGCAATGGCTGTTGGTAAACCGTCGCCGCGCGTACGAATCAGGCAGCGGACAGCATCGCCTGTGGTTAACGGTCGGCGGAAACGCTGGACAGGACGCGGTCTGGGGAGTCGATATTGACGAAGGTCATCTCGCAGACGCCAACGGCCGCAAGTGGAACGTCGCGCTGCACGCTGCCGAGTCGTTGCAAGATGAGGCGCCGGAGCTAGAAGCCCAATCGCAACAACAACGCCGCCGCGGAAAAATCCGGGCCGCAGTGCGACAACTCGCACCTCAGAATGCGACCAAATCAAAAATCCGCCAACTCAGCGGAATCAGCGCCGCCAAGTTTGGACTTGCGTGGGATCAAATGATCGACGACGGAGAAATCGCGCCGAACAATGTTGGTGCGACCGATTGCGATGCGACAGGGCAGAACCGGCTTGAGCTTTGTTATCACCTGATAGAGCCAGCGCCGCCCGATCAAATCAGCCCTGGAAGGGCGTCCTATTCTAGCCCAGGGTCAGTCGCTTTTAGCGACGCAGCCCTGGGTCAACGCGACCCAATTCGATGTTGACGTTTGAGTTGGCGGTTCCCTGGGTTACATCCAACGTCAACGTTGCGTTGGTGGATGATTACCCAGGGCTCCGTCGCTGCTGCGACAAGCGCCCAGGGCTATTTTAGGTCGGCCCGTTGGGCCTGAAAAATTGAAGAGCGTCAAACAATCGGAAGCTCAAACAACGGGGACGGGGAACAATTCCCACGGCGGCCTACCTTTCGTTGACCGTGTTCATCCGTGATTTATCCGTGGTGTCCGTGTTCTATTTCTTCTCCTTTGTCTTCAAATAACTAAGGCAAACCGTCCAAGAAGTAGGGTCCGCTGTGCGGACCAACGAAGTGCGAGAAAACTTGCCAGTCATCCGGCAGGGCAGATGGTCCGCACAGTGTACAGACAGCGGAGCCTACTTGGCTGGTCCGGTCCTGTCCGGTCCATTGGATCACCTATTCATTCTTTATTAGACATTAGGATTTAGACATTGGTCATTGACTAGCAACCACATTTCCCTCGCTCGCGCATTCGGGCTACGAAGAAAAAAAGCCGCTGTCCGGTCCGGTCTGGTCCGCTTTCATCTTCCTGCTTCCCCATTGAGTTTCTACCTCCGCTTAAGGATACTAAGTAGGCACCTCCATCGGGTGGGCTATTATCGGCCCAGGCCTCTATCGCTGAAGCCTTGGATGGCACGACCAGTACCTCCGAATTGATGAAGCTGCGCACCAGGGAAGCTTATGATGACGATCGACGATCGGCAGCTCGAACTGCTGGCACAATGGGAAGCTGCTGCCGACCAAGGGACAGAGATCGATATCGCTCTGCTCGCAGGCTACGACGCTGCTCTGGCGGCCAAGTTGCAGCGACACATCAAAACGCTGGAAAAATCAGCCTGGCTAAAGTTCCCTACGCCGGCGTTCGACAAGTTGCATTTGCCAACATCCCAGACTTTGGCAAGCGCATTGCTGCTGCCGGAAGATCTAGACATAGCCAAGTTGCACGCCAAGCTGATCAAATCCGAATTGATCGCCGCTGAACAGCTGCAAGCATTGCCGCCGGTGAAGACCGCTTATCAAAGAGCAGGACAACTGCTAGAAGCCGAACTGCTGACACGTTTTCAATTGCGAGCCATCGCCCATGGTCGCACGCGCGGTTTAAAGCTGGGTCGCTATTTGATTCTCGACAAAATCGGCGAAGGGGGGATGGGACAAGTCTTTCAGGCACGGCACGTCATTATGGATCGCGTCGTCGCCTTGAAGGTGCTGCCGCGCGACTCGATGTCCAAAGATCGAGCCTTGCAGCGTTTTCAGCAAGAATCGCAGGTCGCCGCGCGATTGCAGCACCCCAATATCGTGACGGCGTATGACGCCGATCAGGCCGAAGGGTTGCACTTTTTTGTGATGGAATATGTAGAAGGCCGCGATCTGAGCTGGGTGGTTCGACATGAGGGGCCCTTACCGACGTCCAAAGCGGTTGATTATGTCATCCAAGCGGCGCGGGGTTTGGATTACGCACATCGATTAGGGGTAGTGCATCGCGACATCAAGCCGGCCAACCTACTGCTGGATGAGCATGGAGTCGTAAAAATTCTCGACATGGGAATCGCGCGGTTTCAGCTCGACGCGAGTCAGGCAGGACTGACCCAAAATGGGACGATCCTGGGGACCGTTGACTATATGGCGCCGGAGCAGGCCGTTAGCGCCAACACGGTGACGCCGCAAGCCGACCTCTACAGTCTGGGTTGTTCGCTGTATTACTTGCTAACTGGGCAAACGCCGTTTGACGGCGAAACCTTGATGGTAAAGCTGCTCGGTCATCGCGAGCAATCGCCCCCTAGTCTAAGAGCCGTTCGCAGTGACGTGCCGCCGGCGCTGGAAGCGATCTATCAAAAATGTCTGGCCAAGTTGCCAGTCCATCGCTACGGCAGCGCCAGCGAATTGATCGCCGACCTGCAGCGTGTTTATCCGCATCTCTCAGACAACGAAGCGCCGCTTGACTTTGTCATGCCGCTCTCCAGCGCTGACACATCGCAAACCGGCATCTTCGCCACGCTGGGCGAGCACGTCCGCAATCTCTTGCCACTAGCGGCCTCCGCCGAAAGTGACCCAACGCCTCGATCGCCGCTGACTCCGGCATTTTACGGCGTCGCCAGCGCGATTGTATTATTCCTGGGGGTGCTATTCTTCTTAACCTCAAGTTCGATTTTCCCCGCCAGCCCGCCAAACGGTACGTTGATCGTCGAAGTAGACGCAGACGACTTTGTCGCCCACCTGCGTGATCATCAGCTACAGCTAATCAACACCGAGTCGCAGCAGACGACCACAATCACGCTGCGCCACACCGAGCAAATCACGTCACTGCCGCCGGGCCGATACAAGCTGGCCTGGGAGGCGAGCAGCCAACTAAGAACCGACGCTCTCGAAATCGCCATCGCCAGCGACCAAGAATCAAAAGTTCAGATCGATTGGGCACAGCCTAACAAGCGGAGCCAAGTAAACCCGCCGCCGACGCCGCCTAGTTACGCCGCTCAGGAAATGCCTGTCGATCCGGTCACTAGTACGAACGCTGGCAACGTCAATCCAGCACCAACCGTTGCAGAAATCGGGGAGGTCTCTCCTTCACCACTGGGCAGCGAGAAGCCGTCTACATTGCAGATGCCGGACGAAGTTGTCCCGGCGCTGACGATCGATTCTGAGCCAATTCAACCCCCTCCACCAGTTCCGAAAAAGTCAGACTACCTCGCCGCCCAATATATCCTCTCGGTGGGCGGCATGGTTCGCATCAATCACGGTGCAGACATCCGAACCGGGCAGCTACGCAAATTGCGTCCGTTTGCGCTGACCACCGTAGAGCTGGCCAGCGGCAGCCGAGGAACGGATGCAGGGCTCGCCGTCTTCGCTGATTGCTACGATGTGGAGTCGTTAACCATTTTCGATAGCTCGACCATCACCAGCCGCGGAGTCGCCTATTTCAGCAACTGCAAAAATTTGCGCAGCATCAACTTCAATCAAAGCCGCAAACTAGGAGCGGGGCTCCCCAGCTTTGCCGAGTGCAAGCAGTTAGAGGAACTTCAATGTTGGAGCGTCACGCTGAAGCTGGCCGATCTGTTGCCGATTGCCGATCGCAAGTACAAAAACCTCAATCTCGGCGCAACAGTCGCCAGCGATGATTGGCTGCCGCACTTCAAAACGATTGAATACTTAGAGATCCTCAATCTGCGCTATACCCGCATTAGCGACAAAGGCTTGGCCCATTTCAAGGGATGCCAAAACTTGAAAGAACTCTCGCTAGGCAGGACCGGCGTAACCGACGCCGGCCTGGCTTACTTTCAGAATTGCTGGGAGCTGAAAATGCTGATCCTGTCCGAAACGGCGATCTCGGACGAGAGTCTCGACCTGATCACCAACTTCAAACGCTTAGAGAATCTACAAATTGTGAAGACAAAGATCTCCGCCAGCGGTTTGCAGCGGCTTCGCCAAGCGCTGCCCCGCTGCGAAATCCACTGGGACGGCGGCGTGATCCAACCAAGCCAGCGGTGATTGGCTATTGTTGCTCTACCGCGGCAGGTTGCTTGGGCTGAAAAATGCTTTGTGCGAACCAATACAAGCTGCTCTTCCAGTGCTCTGGATCGTGACCATGACCATCCACATGCCAAACATGGGCGATCTCGTTGGTCTTCAGAAACCGATGCATGTTTTGACTAATGCGAATCAGGCCATCCTTGTTCCCACAGGAGATCCATAAGAGCTGCAGCTTCGATTTCGTGTCGTCGACGTTCGGTATCAGCTCTTCCGGCGTTTTTGTATTCGGGGCCGCCGAAAATGCTCCGATCAATGCAAACTGGTCCAGGTTTTTCAATCCAATGTTGAACGCTTGTCCTCCACCCATCGAGAGCCCCGCAATCGCTCGATGCTCGCGATCCGTCGCAACCGAGTAACGACTCTCGATCGTCGGGATCACATCACTGAGCAAGTCGCGTTCAAAATTAGCGAACGCGGGCGCATGACTGAAAACGTTCCCTTCGGCGCGATCGTTCTTTTGCGCACGACCATTGGGCATGACAACGAGCATCGGAACCGCTTTGCCATCGGCGATCAAGTTATCCAAGAGGACGTTGGGTTGCGCGAATCGCCGCCATTCGGTTTCGTCTCCGCCGATTCCGTGCAGCAGATAGAGGACCGGATATTTTTGATCTTTGGAGTAACCCGGCGGCGTATAGACCAACATTTTTCGTGTCGTGCCGACCGTCTTCGAATCATATTCGATCATCGCCAGTTCGCCGTGAGCAATAGCTTTGCGAACCACATTAAAACCCTCAGGCGGAGTCGCATAAGCCGCGACATCGTCTGGAGCAAGCTTGACCGCCCCAAAGTCAACCGGGCGAGCAGGCCTATTGTTGTTCGGCTCGGCCTGCGATTTGTCAGATCGTCCTTCTTGAGCCGACGCGTGAAACGCTGCAACAAGTATCAGAAGAATCGACGACCAGAAACGGGGTTGGGGGAGTTGCATGGATCATCAGTTTGGCAAAAGGTAAAGCGCTCGCCGAGTGCGCAGCGATCGCCGCACACCATCGCCGCACACCAAAGTATCTTGCATTCTTCGCTGAATCGCGGGCAAGTCCAGGAACTATTTTGCACGCCGCAGGAGATTATTCACAGGCTTGCTTGAAAAGCGGCTCGCTACCGCCTACCCACCCGATCTGCTTCAAGAAACAAAACCAGCCGCAAGAATCGCTTCGTGCGGCTGGTCTGGATTGAAATCGAAGGTGGGTGTCAGCGATTAGCCTTGCAGCAACTTTCGCAGCACGGTCTGCAGGATCCCGCCGTTGCGGTAGTATTCCATTTCGACCGGGGTATCGATGCGGCACTTGGCCTGGAACTCCATGACGGTTCCGTCCGGCTTGGTTGTTTTGACCGTCACGTCGCCGCCGGGGCGCAAGTTGTCTTCGACCACGATGTCAAATGACTCTTCACCGTTCAGCCCCAGCGTTTCCCACGATTTGCCGGTGGGAAACTCCAGCGGCAAGATTCCCATGCCGACCAGATTGCTGCGGTGAATGCGTTCAAAGCTAGACGTAATCACTGCTTTGACGCCCAGCATGAACGTTCCCTTAGCGGCCCAGTCGCGGCTGCTGCCGGTGCCGTACTCTTTGCCAGCCAACACCACCAACGGCGTGCCGTCTGCTTTGTACAGTTCGGCGGCGTCGTAGATCGACATCACTTCGTCGGTCGGCAGGTAACGAGTCCAGCCACCTTCGGTGCCTGGCGCTAGTCGATTACGAATGCGAATGTTGGCGAAGGTACCGCGATGCATCACGCGATCATTACCGCGCCGCGAGCCGTAGCTGTTGAAGTCGATCGGCTGCACGCCTTTCTCCATCAGATAGCGGCCCGCCGGACCATCTTTGGCGATGGCGCCGGCCGGCGAGATATGATCGGTCGTGACCGAATCCCCCAACAACGCCAAAACCCGAGCGCCGGCGATCGGCTGGATCGCGTCGATCTCGCGCTGCATCGCAACCATGAACGGCGGCTCTTGGATGTACGTGCTGTCGTCGTTCCAGTTGTACAACTCACCTTCGGCCACTGCGATCTTGTTCCAAGTCGGATTCGACTCAAACGCCGTTTCGTATTGGTCGCGGAACATCTCTGGCTTGACCGAAGATTCGATCGTCGCCAGCACTTCTTCGGAGGTGGGCCAAATGTCTTTGAGGAAGACGTCGTTTCCGTCGCCATCCTTACCCAGCGGCTCAGTCACCAAGTCGATGTCAGTGCTGCCTGCGATCGCGTAAGCGACCACCAGCGGCGGGCTCGCCAGATAGTTGGCTTTCACTAGCGGATTGACGCGGCCTTCAAAGTTGCGATTGCCGCTTAGCACCGCCGATGCGACCAGGTTGCCGTTGGTCACCGCCGCGGCGACCGGATCAGGCAGCGGACCGCTGTTGCCGATGCAGGTGGTGCACCCATAACCGACCAGGCTGAAACCGAGCGTTTCGAGGTCGTCCATCAGGCCGGCCTTGTTCAAATAATCGGTCACTACACGCGAACCTGGCGCCAAGCTTGTCTTCACATAAGAAGGAACACGCAGCCCCTTGGCGGCCGCATTGCGAGCCAGCAAACCGGCAGCCAACATGACCGAAGGATTGCTGGTGTTGGTGCAGCTGGTGATCGCTGCGATCACGACGGCGCCGTGCCCGATTTCTTCCGACTTGCCGTTGCTCTCGACGGTTCCGGTGCTTCCCAGCTCTTCAGCGGTCAGCGCGAAACCGCGTTGATCGACCGGCGATTTTAGCGAGCGCTGGAACTCGGACTTCATGTTGGCCAGCGAAACGCGGTCTTGCGGGCGTTTGGGGCCGGCCATCGAAGGTTCGACGGTGCTGACATCCAGCTTCATCAGCGTGGTGAACTTGGGAGTCGGCGCGTCATCGGTACGGAAGACGCCCAGCTCTTTGGTGTAAGCTTCGACCAGCGCGACTTCGTCGTCGGTACGACCGGTGCGGCGCAGATAGTTGAGCGTTTCGGCATCGACCGGGAAGAAGCCCATCGTCGCGCCATACTCGGGCGCCATATTGGCGATCGTCGCGCGATCGGCCAGGCTCATCTTGCTGACGCCGTCGCCGAAGAACTCGACAAACTTGCCGACGACCCCTTCTTTACGCAGGATCTGCGTGACGGTCAGCACCAAGTCGGTCGCGGTGACGCCGGGAGCAAGCTGCCCGGTGATTTCAAATCCGACCACTTCGGGGGTCAGCATATAGATCGGCTGGCCAAGCATGACCGCTTCGGCTTCGATCCCGCCGACGCCCCAACCAACAACGCCCAGGCCGTTGATCATAGTCGTATGGCTATCGGTGCCGACCAGCGTATCAGGCACGGCGACCGGGCCTTTTTCGTCCTGACGAACGAAGACCCCTTTGGCCAAAAATTCTAGATTGACTTGATGCACGATGCCGACGTTCGGGGGCACAGCGCGAAAATTATCAAGCGCCTTTTGGCCCCAGCGAAGGAACTCGTAGCGTTCGCGGTTGCGCTGGAATTCAAGCTCGACGTTCTTCTCTAGCGAATCTGCTCTGCCGAATGCGTCGACCTGCACCGAGTGGTCAATGACCAGGTCAACCGGAATCAGCGGATTGATTTTGTTGGGGTCGCCGCCTAGGCGCTTCATGGCGCTGCGCATCGCGGCCAGATCGACCACGGCCGGCACGCCGGTAAAGTCTTGCAACACCACCCGGGCCGGCATGAAGGGAACTTCGCTCGGATCTGGATTGTGGGGATTCCAGGCCGCCAGACGGCGAACGTCATCTTCCGAGACGATAAATCCGTCGCAGGATCGCAGCACCGCTTCAAGCAGAATACGGATCGAATAGGGAAGGGAATCTACGTCGCACAATCCCTGCTCTTGAAGCCGGCGAATCCGGTAAATGCCCAGCTCTCCCTGGGGGGCCGAAAACGTATCGCGAGCTCCAAACGGATCGAAAACCGTACCCATGCGTCAATCTCTTTCCACAAAGTTGCACAAAATGAAAACGATCTAACCGCCTTCACCAAGGACTGAGTTTACCGCAATTTTTATCCGCTGTCTGCTAGGAATCGGCCGCCGCAGAGGTTGTAACTTTTGCCCACACGCTGACATAATCGGGCTCCGTTTTGCACCGATCGGCCGTCCCTCAGACGAAAGCGCGGAATAATCGATGAATTCAGAACCAACGTCCCTGCCCAAGCTCAGTGAAGAGCGCTCGAACCTGCAAACCGGCGCTTTACTTCTACTAGCCGCAGTCGCCGTCTCGTTCGCCGTCGCCTATGCACGCAGCATTTTGATTCCCTTTACGCTGGCGATCTTTCTCAACTATTTGGTCGCACCAATTGTCGATTTCTCGATGGTTCGCCTCCGATTTTCGAAGTTCGTGGCGGTCACCGCGGCGCTGCTGATCGTCGGGCTGGCTTTGGTCGTTATGAGTTTCTTGGTATTGCTGGTGATCCAAAGTATTTCAGATCCGCAAATGTTGAGACAGCTCGAGTTTGACCTGCAGCGGAAGCTCGATGCCGTCGTGATCCAGGGATACGCGTTGGCCGACAGCTGGCTGGGGGTCAAATTTGATCGCCCTGATTCGGAATTGATCATCTCGGCGATTAAGACCAATTTAATTTCGCAAATGCCCTCTTACGCCAAGCAGTTGGGCGCTTTGCTGATGAGCCTGGTTTCGAGCACCACCCTGACCACCATTTTTGTCGGTTTTATGCTGGCCGGGCGCGATCCGTACAAAGTCTCCAAAGGGATGTACGCCGAGATCGATCAAAAGATCCGCCGCTATATCGCCACCAAGTTTATGATTTCGGCCGTGACCGGCATCTTGGTCTGGGCCTGTCTGGCGATGATGGGAATGCGGCTCGCATCGTTGTTCGGCTTGATGGCGTTCATGCTTAACTTCATCCCCTCGGTCGGATCGATCATCGCAACGCTGCTCCCCATTCCGCTGGCGATCGTCGACTTTGACAGCGTCTGGATGATCTTGCTGGTGATCGGCATCCCCGGCGTAATTCAGATGACGCTGGGCAATGTGATCGAACCGAAGATCATGGGGGACGGTTTACAACTTCATCCTGTGACGATCCTGCTGAGTCTCACGTTTTGGGGCATGCTGTGGGGACCGGTCGGCATGGTGCTGGCCGTGCCGATCACAGCGACCCTGCGTATCGTGTTGCTGCGGTTTGAAACAACCCGCGTGATCGGCGATCTGATGGCCGGCTTTTTGCCAGAGCATGAATAACGCAAAAGGGCTTGGTGCGTCTGGACGCACCAAGCCCTGGAAGTCGTGTTGACTGCTGCTGGCCTAGTTACCAAACACGCCGACCCAATAGGTCGAGCCGTCGCGTGCAACAGCATAGCCATAACCAACCTGCCGGGCGCTGCCTAGCAAGATCGCGCGATGGCCAGGGCTGTTAAGCCAACCTTGGAACGTGGAGTCAATCGACTTGGCGTTCCACAAGATGATTTCGCCGGCGGGGCTTCCTTTGAAATTGTGGCGACGAGCACGAGCAACAAAGCCGCCGTTAACGCTGTGGCTGAACTGCCCCGTCTTGGCCATGTACCACGCATGATCCTGAGCAGCCTTGGTCAGCTCTGGGCTCATGCGCTGCGCCGGCAAGTTGTATTGGCCGCGAACCGCGTTGGAATGCTTCCACATCTTCACCAGGCTGGGGTGATTGTGCAGAAACTCATCTTTTAGCTCGACATCGGCATCTTCTTCAGCCGTCGCCGGTTTGACGCTAGCGTCATCTGCAAACGACGAAGTAGCCAGGGTGAGCAAGACCGTGAGCGCAAGAAATTTCATCAGATCCGTCATTTTGAATTCTAGGGGGGTGTAGTGGTAGGACTCCGTTCGAGGACTCGCATTTTTGCGGCCTGGGTAAAATGGTTCAACTCTCCCAATGGGCCGTATGGTCCAAAAAATCGAGGTTGCGACGATTGCTGATCCATTGCTATAACCCGCAGCGACTAAAGCACTTGAGCCCAGTAACTGCGAGCCGTGAACGCATTCCTACGCGGAATCCTGCCCTCATTATTTTCCACCAAAATACTCGGTATTTCGGTGTGGGGCATGCTCGCGCTCTTCTTTTCTGGCTGTGCATCGATCCTGCCGAACAACAGTCGCAACTGGGCGCCTGATCAAACAAGATTGCCCACGTATGAAAACGTCGCCGGTGTGGTGACGATTCACAACGTGCGAAATTGTCGTTACGCCGCATCAGACAAGTACGTCGTGCAGTATTACGACAAGCAGTTTAATCTCAGCGATGTAGAGTCGGTCGACTTCATCGTCACGCCGTTTAATGATACGCCTGCGGTCGCCCACACGATGCTTAGCTTTGGTCTGGCCGACGGCGATCAGATTGTCTCTTCGGTCGAAATTCGCAAAGAAGCGGACGAAGAGTACTCGGCCTGGAAAGGCTTTTTGAACCAGTACGAGTTGATGTACGTGATCGGCGACGAGCGCGACATCATCAATCTCAGTTCCAACGAATACAAGAGCAACGTTTATCTGTATCCAACGGTTGCGACGCCAGAGCAATCGCAAGCGTTGCTGATTGACGTACTAGAAAGAGCCAACAAATTGGCCATCAAACCCGAGTTTTACAACACGGTCACCAACAACTGCACCACCAACATCGTGCGACACGTCAATGATTTGGTTCCAGAAAAAGTCCAATACAACTACAAAGTGCTGCTGACCGGCTATAGCGACTCCTACGCCTACGAGTTAGGATTGCTCGATCAAAGCGTTCCTTTTGAAGAGCTCAAGCAGCGATCGCTGATTAGCGAGCTTGCTGAAAAATACGAATACGATCCAGACTTCTCCACCAAAATTCGCCGGCGATGATTTTCTGACTATGACGCCTGCCGACATCCAAGCCGATCGACCCAACCGCACGCTAAAGATCGAGTGGTCGGATGGGCTGATAGGGACCGTCGATTTCTGGTCCCTGCGCGTCAGTTGTCGTTGCGCTCGCTGCATCAGCGAACATACCGGCGAGCGCATCTTGAACCCGGATGACGTACCGCGCGACATAAGTCTTGACTCGATGGATCTGGTCGGCGGCTACGCGATCAAGATCCGTTGGACCGATGGTCACGACACCGGGCTCTTCACCTGGGAACATCTCCGCGAAGCGACAATCGCCAGCTAGCACGCGTCGCTGTTTGCACTATTTTGGTGCGAAAACCCGCGAAACTTCATAATTCGTAATAGTTCGACATTGCTGTAGGACGAAAATCGGATTAGATACGCCCTACTGTGATTTTGCTGCCTGACTCACAACTTCCGACATGGAGGTCGACGATGAATGGCGTTGCACTCGCGTTTGCGGCTATGATGGCCGCTATTTCGGCACAGCCCATGGATCCTGCGGTGACGGATCAGGTTGATCTTGTAGAGATCAACCACTACTTTGATCCGCAGGGAAGGCTCGTGTTCGATCAGGTGATTTTCTATGAATGGTCGTCGAAGAATGCTCGCTTCGACGTCGTCGCTTGGCGTCTGCTGAAAACGCCTGCCCAGGTTCCAACACGCGATTGGAAGCGCGGCGGTTACACGACCAGCTGGCGTGACGGAGACGTCATCCGGCAAGTCCGCTCGATCCAGCGTCGCGAGACCTGGACTCAGCATGACCCCGAACTTGTCGAGCGTGATTACTTGCCGCGCGAATTGAGGCGCGGATTAACCCGCCAATTGGCCGAGCGATAACGTCGCGCGGATCGCTACCTGGCGATCAGCGCCGCGTCATCCCCGATCACAAAAACTTGAATCAACAGCATGGTCATTGATTGGCCGTTGAGCAAAAAGTGAACCACAATGCACGGCGTTAAGCGCCTTGTTCGTTGATAGAGATACCCTAGCCCAAGGGCGAGAAAAAAGAGGGGGATCGGTGCATAGCCTTGTCCCAGATGCATCAACGCAAAGAACGCGGCGCTCACCAAGATCGGGCCGCAGATTTGCATCACCGTTCGCTCACGCAGCGCTTCCGGCGGTTCGTATTGGGTGCTGGGAACGGCGGCGGGCGCACTTGGCGAGAAAAAGGGATTCTCTCCGTCATGGGGCGCCGCTACGGCCGCAATGATTTCTTCCTGCGGCTCCGCTTCCGCAGGCGAATGAACCTCCGCCGTATAACGCTCTGGCGGCGAGTCCACTTCAGACAACCAACGCACGCGTCCCAAAAAGACGTTGCCAACTTCTAATCGTCCGTCAACCGTATCTTGCAACCAACCTTGGAAGAGCCCGCGGAAGAAAAACTCTTCAAACAGCGGCGCCGCAAAAACCGCCGCCGTGACCGAAGCGATCGCCATCGGAACGCTTTTGTCGCGGACCAGCATATCGATCAACGGGTGCTCGTACGGTTTAAAGTAGGCGAGAATTGATTGCAGGATCAACGTCGGAACGACCAGCATGCCAAACGCGGCGATCCCCAGCAGCAAGTCGTCGTACAATTTTTCGCCGCGCTGGCCGAACATTTGCAGCCCATAGCCACGGATCAAGATCAAGCCGCAGATGGCCAGCATCGTCAATAATTCGCCGACAGAAAGGGCCATGATGACCCACGCATGTTGAACCGCAGTCATCGAATTTTCATCGATCGGCGATACGATTCCGGTCGCGACGACGGCGAACCATTGAAACGACCCGATCAAAGTGAGGCCGATAAAAACTGCCGCCAAGATATCGATCAGGCCCCAACTAATCGTTTCGCCAGCTTCTTGCTGCAAGATAGGTTCGCCGCGCATCAAGCGTCGCAGCGCCCAAGTCCAGCCAGTGCAGCAGATGACTAACAGCAGCGCCATCAAGCAAAGACCAGCAAACCCAAAGATTAATTGTCCCATGCCTGGCTCATGTTGTAGTCGCTTGATCGCGAATCATCTTGGCCGCGGCAAAGATGTAAATCACGCCGGAATGCACGGTTGACGCCACCGCCAACCAGGCCGAGATCAGCGCCGTCCATTGCAGCGTCAATGTATAATCGCCGGCTGACGTCTTTTGAACATACGCCAAAACGACCATCGATGCGACGGCGGCGACGCATTGCAGCACCATCTTGATCTTGCCTGGCATGTTGGCCGAGAAATCACCGCCATGCTGTTCGATAAAACTGCGGAGCACGGTGACCAGCATCTCACGACCGGCGATCACCACCGCCATCCAAGCCGCAATCTGCGAACCAGGCTCGGCAGCCAAAAAGATAAACGTGCCGCAGATGATGATCTTGTCAACAAAGGGATCAAACACGCGGCCGACCTGGGTCACCTCATTATATTTGCGGGCCCAATAGCCATCCATCCAGTCGGTTGCGGCGGCAATGATAAAGACAATCGCCGCCGCGACGTATTGTCCTAGCGGCAGCAGCACAAAGACCGCGATCGACAACAAAAAGCGGGCCATCGTGATCGCATTCGGCACGTTTACCACTTTGGTCGACGCGGTCGGCTTGGTGTCTGCAGTCGTCATGATGCCCGTCGTCTTTGAAGAAAGTTCGCTTCAAGGTGCCATGCTCTTACGGCGTCTTCGACGAAAGAGCATGTCTTTAACTCGGATCGCTAGAGTGGGTGGTATCACCAACTACTGGAAGACATGCTCTTCCCACGAAGACGCGGTAAGAGCATGGCGCCAAGGGCCTAACGCGGGTCTTCGACCGCGGCGCCAATCAAGTCATATTCGTGCGTCGCAACAATCTCGGTCGCAACAATCTGTCCGGCGGCCAGACCTTCGCCAGAGACAAACACCACGCAGTCCACATCCGGCGCGTCTTGCTTGGTTCGTCCGACCCAGGCGGTTGCTTGCCCCGGCACTTGTTGGTCAATAATGACATCCAGCTTCGTGCCGACCAATGCGTCGTTCCGTTCAAAGACGACCTCTTGCTGCACTTCCATCAGACGATCACGCCGTTCGGCCGCGACTTCTTCAGGCAATGCGTCGGGCAGTTTAACCGCCGGCGTTCCTTCTTCACGCGAGTAGGTGAAGACGCCGACGCGCTCAAACTTTTGCTCGGCGACAAAGTCGCTTAGCTCCTCAAATTGCTCGTCAGTCTCGCCGGGGAAACCCGTGATGAACGTGGTCCGAATCGCGAGGTCCGGAATGAACTTTCGCATTCGCGCGATCGTATCTTCGGTCGAACTGCGGGTCACGCGGCGCGACATCCGACGCAGCATGTTGTCATTGATGTGCTGCAGCGGCATGTCGATGTACGGCACAATCTTATCAGCGTCGGCGATCGTTTGCAGCAAATGATCGTCGATGTACATCGGATAGAAGTACATCAAGCGGATCCAGTCAAACCCTTTGACGTCGTTCAGTTGCTTCAGCAATTGCGCCAGACGGGGTTCGCCGTACAGGTCCATGCCGTAGTAGGTAGTGTCTTGCGCGACGACGATCAATTCACGCACGCCGTCGGCGGCCAGTTCTTCCGCTTCGCGGATCACTTCTTCCATCGGCTTGGTCGCATGCTTGCCGCGCATCTTGGGGATCGCGCAGAAGGTGCACAACCGATCGCAACCTTCCGACACCTTGAGATAGGCGAAGTGCTTCGGCGTGATTCGCAGCCGATGGCGATCTTCCAAAGCACGAACCGGGGCAGGGCGAAAGACCTCGCGCTGCTCATCCAAGTTCCCCACCAAGCGATCAGCGACTTTGGTGATCTCTTCGCGACCGAACACGCCGACCACCTGATCGATCTCAGGGCAATCGAGCAGCAGTTGTTCTTTTTGGCGTTCGGCCAAGCACCCGCACACCACGACGCCGCGGATCTTGCCTTGGCGTTTCAGCTCTAGCATTTCATGAATCGCCGCAAACGATTCGGTGCGAGCCGCTTCGATAAAACCGCAGGTATTGACCACCACAAAGTCGGCGCCAACCGGCTCTTGCACCAGCTTGTAGCCGTCGATCTGCAGCAGACCCAGCATCCGCTCGCTGTCGACCAAATTTTTGGGACAACCGAGACTGACGAAGGAATAACTTCCCTTCGACGCGCCGGTCGGCTTGCACGAGGTACCAGTAACCGCAGATTGATCTAGAATCGGTAATTGCGTCATCGAATAACTTTGATAAAGACTCACCAGGAGCCGATGTCGACTGGGCGCGACTGAAAGACGACCAGCAGCGAGTTCCGCAATCGGCTCACCCTCTAACCAAGGAGAAGACCCGCGCGGAAAACCTTTATCCTACTCTTCACAAGCGAAAACGGCGAGAGGCGAAACCCGCTAAGATGCGGGATTCCCCGTGACCGCAGCGGCCGAAATGGCCAGTTGCAGGTCTCGCAATCGGAACGGTTGCCCCAAAATCGCCGTAAATCCAACTTTGCTGGCCAACGATTGATCCTCCCACCGGGGCAACCCGATGCACAAGATCCGACTCTCGGCTGGGTGATCGGCGAGAAATTGGGTCGCATCGGCGACCGTTTGAGGTCCCCAATCGGCGGGCTGATAGATCACGCAGACAATCGCCGCGGCACGTACTTTTTCGTCCGGCGCACGCCAAACCGCCGACATTCCCAAAGCTTGCACCGCATCGGCCCAGTATTCAAAATCGTCATGTCGGGCAGCGGAGATCACGGCCAGACCCGACAAATTGCCCATTTCACCCAGATCACGCATAATCGCTTCTTCGGGAGAAGCGGTGAGCAGGGCTAATTCACTGGAGGAACTCAGCAGCATTTCTAACCGCGTCGCGGCCGCTTGCCAGGGGATCTGCTCGGCGCCGGGGATCGGTTTGCCGGTCCGTAGCTCTCCGGCGGTCCAAAATCCGGCGATCACCAGCCAGCGGGCAAGCGGAAATCGCCGCCGCAAATGGGCGATGTCAGACGCCGGAAACTGCCCGACGCGGCTTTGCAGCAGCACAATCACCGCGGGCGCTTCTGTTTCGCTCAAGATCGCAGCGGCAGGGACAAACCGGCAATCCCCATGCTGACGCAGCACCGCGACGGCAGCGACAAATTCGGTCGCAGCGGCGTCTCCTACGACTAACACCGATCGCGGCATGGGGTTCGCCTTACAAGTCTTCTTCAAATTCGGCGATCATCTCGATTGTCGCGATTGGATCAGCGGCGTCGCGCAGCTTGGTGTAAAACGCCGAGTCGCTGATGATCCGGCTCAGCCGAGCCAGCGTCCGCAGGTGCGAGCGATCGTCGATCGACGCGATCAGAAAAAAAACATCGGTTAAGATTCCGCGACTGCCGCCGAACGGAACCCCCTGATAGGTTCGCCCCAGACAAAGAAACCCTTCGCTGATGATATCGGGCAAAGGTCGCCGCGGGTGAAGCAGTGCAACGCCGTTATCCAGCGCCGTGGTATGCATATTTTCGCGAGTCAGGACCGCTTCGGACATTTTGGCCGGGTCCCACAACAGCTGGGCGTCGGCCGCAAGCTCACAAAGTTCTGCAATTATTTTTCGCGGCGACTTCCCCGTTAGCGGCGTTTTGATCGTTTCGGGGCGCAGCATGCGTGCGATCGAGACCACTTCGTCTTCGTGGATGCCGCCTCGATTTCGATCCAGCACGCTCTCGACCTGCACCAGCTCGGCTTCGCCAGAGAGCCCGATCCGATCTTCCAACCAATGGTGGATGTCGGCCTGGCTAAAACGCCATTGTCCAGCGACTTTTCGACCGGGAACGTTGCCTCGATTGGCGAGCTTTTCCACTTGCGGCGGGGTCAAATGGAGGTACGCGGCAAGTTGTTCAATATCGAAATCCTGGCTGGCCATTAGAAAAACCCAAAGGGGAATATGAGGGGCATTCCATCAATCTATGCGACCAGAGGTTTTCGTCCAACCCGCCCCGCTAGCAAAATGATCTCCGGTAAAGCCGGGTTGACTCTTGAGCCATTTTGGGAAACATTCTTGTGAAATCGAAACGGCCCCAAGTTGCTTGCGAAAAGATTCGCTCGCTAGAACTTCTCGGCCGCGGCGACGTAGGACTGTTGGAACGGATTCCGATAGCACGTCCCCATCGATCCAAAGTCGCACCAGGCAAGGAGGCCGAAAATGACTTTGTCCACGCAGCCAACGTCCGCGGTATCGCTTCGCCGGTTGTTGCCCAACGCCAAAATCCTTGGCGCTGATGACATCGTCGTTCGCTCTTGTGCGGCTAATTCAAAGCTTTGCCTGCCCAATGACCTGTTCGTCGCGATGGTCGGCCCCCATCAAGATGGACACGATTTTGTCGAAGAAGCGATCGCCAACGGCGCCGCGGCAATCTTGTCTGAACGAGCCCTGCCGACCACGCACCCCGTTTGCATCGTCGAAAACAGCCAAAGCGCCTATGCCCAGATCTGCCAAGCTTTGGCCGGCGATCCCTCGAAACGGATGCGGGTGATCGGCGTCACCGGCACCAACGGCAAAACAACCGTTTGCCGCCTGATTCAATCAATCCTAGAGACCGCCGGCGCTACGGTCGGGATCTCCTCTTCGCTCGGCTACGACAACGGCTACGATCGCCAACCGTGGGACTGCACCACGCCCAACGCCGCGATATTGGCCGATTTGCTCTCGCGGATGGAATACAACGGCTGCACGCATGCCGTTGTCGAAGCATCGAGCGAAGCCCTCTCGCGCGATCGCCTAGACGGAATTGAGCTAGACGCGGTTGCAATCACCAATTTGCGCCAAGATCATCTCGACGTGCATGGCTCGGTCACCAATTATCACCGCGCCAAAAAGAAAATTTTGGGCCGCCTACGCGAAACAGGTTTCGCCGTTGTCAACGCTGACGACGCCGCGTGCAGCAAGCTGCTCTCCCAAATCGATACGCCAGCGTTGTCGGTCGCGCTGCATGGCGCCGGCGAAATCACCGCCAGCGTGGTTGAACGCCATAAAAGCGAACAAACTTTCTTGCTCTCGGCCGGTGACGAAACCGTCCCGGTCTGTACGCGAATGATCGGCGATCACCATATTTACAACTGTTTGATCGCCGCGGCGGTCGGCTTGGTCTACGGCGTTGACCTGAAGACGGTCGTGCGTGGACTAGAACGGGTCGAATCGATCCCCGGTCGGATGCAGCGGATCGAATGCGGGCAGCCGTTTGGCGTCTTCGTCGACTTGGCGCATACCCATGACGCGCTGGCGGCAGCGCTCAAATCGCTACGTCGCGTGACCCACGGTCGTGTGATTTGCGTCTTTGGCGCAGATGGGCTAGACGATCCCAGCAAACGGCCGCTGCTGGGTCGAGTGGCCGAGCGTGGCGCCGATTTCTCATTGATCACCAGCGCCAATCCCGGCGATGATACGCCGCTAGAAGTGATCCATGACATCCTGGATGGTTACGAACGCCCAGCTCGCGCTCATGTGATGCCGGACCGCGCCTCCGCGATCGAATGGGCCTTGTCCGAAGCTCAAACCGGCGACACGGTCTTAATCGCTGGTCGTGGAACTCCCAATCTCAACACGCTGCGTGAAGAAGAGTTGCCGCTTGACGACGTACAAATTGCCCAAGCCTGGCTCTATCGCGAAGCGCCGCAAGCAGAAGCGCTGATCGATGACGAAGGCCCTGTCCTGCTAAAATTTCCTCGCGGTTAAATCGATCACGGCAAGCCTGCCGCTGGGCCAAACGCGAATCTCGAAACTGCCTTGCGGACGCATTAGCCAGACCTACCAGCCGGTTGAAAAACGCCATCAGAGCGTTTTTCAACCTCGCCAGGTTCAGAGCGAAGCGCTTCACGGCTCGAAAAATAACGACTTCCATCGCTATTTTGGCGGCTCATCTATAAAACGCAGCAGCCTGTGGAGAAAATCAACCGACTGCTACGCGTGGCCTACAACATCGTAGGCTCTCGGCTTGTCGATGCTTGACAGCGCGTAAGATCGGCAATTACGATCGCTATGTCCACCTTAGGACATTTGGATCGAAGGTCTCGATTTTTCGCAACTTTTGAAGGGGCATTTGCTCCTAGAAATTGATAGCCCGATGAAACGCTCGTTTCACTTTTTGCTAGGCTTGGTCGCCGTCACCCTGCTCACCCAAGTAGCGCGTGCGGGCGTTGGCGCCGACGCAACAACTGCGGCCCAAAATTTTCTGGCCGCTTTGTCACCTGAAGAAGCAGCAACCGCGACGATGAAGTTTGACGATCCGGCTCGCCTGGATTGGCACAACATCCCAAAAGCGACGCGCAAGGGGCTGCAGCTTCGCGACATGTCCGCCGAACAGCAGGAGCTGGCGCACAAACTTCTGCAAGCGACGCTCAGCGAAAGCGGTTTCAACAAAGCGCTTACGGTCATGTCGCTAGAGAACAATCTGCTGGAAGGTGAAAAGGGAAGTCAAAGCTCAAACTTGCGAGATCCGCAACGTTACTTTCTGACGATCTTCGGCCAGCCAAAAACCACCGGAAGCTGGGGCTGGAGCATTGAAGGGCATCACCTGTCGCTGAATTTTGTGATTCGAGATGGAGCGGTGATCAGTCATACGCCCAGTTTTTGGGGAGCATGTCCCGCGACGGTCAAAACCTTTGTTGCCGGAGGCCCGCCCGTCGGCACTCGGCTGTTGAAAGAGGAAGAACAACTTGCCTTCGACCTGCTGGATCAATTGCAACCCGATCAACTCAGCAAAGCGATCATCGCTGACAAAGCGCCTGCCGACTATCGCGCCGCCGGCAAGCCGCAACCGATCCAATCGGCGCCAGAAGGGATTGCCGCGGCCGAATTAACGGCCGACCAAAAACAGGCGCTATGGTCGCTGCTAGAAGCTTACTCCAATCATCTAGCAGCCGAGATCAGCGTCAGCGAACTTCAAGAAATCAAATCGGCCGGAATCGATCGAGTTTACTTCGCCTGGGCTGGCGGAACCGAACCAGGGATTCCGCATTACTATCGCGTGCAAGGCCCGACCTTTGTCTTGGAGCTGGTCAACTATCAAGAGGACCCTGCCGGCAACGTCTCGAATCATATCCACTCGGTTTGGCGCAGCTTAAAAGGTGATTTTGCCATTCCGTTGGCCAATGTGGGCAAGTAAGTAGAGCAGGACATGACCGCCGTGCTATCCAACCACGGCGCATGGAGATTGCCGAGCGATTTCCCCTTGCTGGCGCAATTTGAGGTTGCGCTAATTAGCAATTCAAAAGAAAGGAACACGCGGTAAGAATCCGGGACAAGTCCTCCTTCTCTTAGGCCCAACGCGGCCGTTTTAAAATAGCCCTGGGCGCTCGTCGCGCAGCGGCGGAGCCCTGGGTAAATGATCCTCCTGAAAAGGATGACGTTTGAGCCGGCAGTTTCCTGATTCAAACCAACGTCAACATCACAATAATTGACGCCCACCCGGGGCTGCGTCGCCTGCGGCGGACTGACCCCGGGCTAGTTTAGAACAGCCCGTTGGGCTTAAGCCACGGGGCGACTTACATGATTTTCTGACCTTGTTCCGCCGCGATTTATCCGTGGCCCGGCCGAGTTCGATTCTTGATGAATTGCCAACCAGCGCAACTTCAAAACGGGCGCTGCCGGCACGCAAGAAAAAATCTCCTAGTGCTTCGCACTGCACAGATTCAAACCCGCCACGCCGGCAATGATCAACAGAATACTGATCAATTTATAAGGTGAGAAGGTTTCGCGAAAGAAGCAGAAGCCGATCACGGCGATCAGTGCGGTGCCGACGCCAGACCAGATTGCATAAGCATGGCTGACTTCGATCTTGTTCAAAGCAAAAGTCAACGATGTGAACGAGGCTGCATAAAAGAAGAAGAGTAACAACGACGGCAAAGGGCGCGTGAAGCCTTCCGACATCTTCATCGAAGTGGTGCCGGCGACTTCCAACAAAATGGCGCCAGCCAAAAACACCCAAGGATGCATCATGTTACTCGCTTGGGATGGTTTGCCTATCGCACGCGATAGTTGGCGACTGCGATGTCCCCATAGTAGGTTTCGTTGTCGCGAAGAATGTAAAACTTGATCGGTCGCTTCTGGGCGATGATGTCGCTCTTCAAAATGTACTCGAGATTGTCAACTGAGATCGTTTCCCATTCGTGCATGCCGACCAACACGTCGCCGACACGAATCTGCTGACGAGCCGCCGGGCTATACGCTTTGACCGCCGTGATCCGCAGTCCGCCGCGGTAGCGAGTATTGTTGGACCGAAACTCATTGTCCGGCACGATCTGCACGCGAATCCCCAGCAATTCCCACGCGGCGTCGACCAACGCATTGGCCCCACCTTGGCCTTGCAGCACCAGGGACAGCGACTTTTCGTCTCCTTCGCCGCGTTGCAGCTTGACCGCGACTTCTTCACCGGTTTCGCGATCTAGCAACGCTCGTTCTACGTCCAACATCCAGCAGACGCCGATGTCACCGACTGACGTGATCACATCACCAGTCTGAAGGCCACAAACCGAAGCAGGGCTGTTGGGATCGATTGACTTCACATGCAGATAAGCGACGCCGTTGACAAACTTGGTTTCGCCGGTGATGCCGTGCCAATGTTGATCCAAACGTTCGATCGACATCAGTTGCGATGCGATGTCCATCACCGTATCGACCGGAATGGCGAAGCCAATCCCCTGGGCGCCGACACGAACCGCGACATTGATGCCGATCATCTCGCCGTCGATGTTCAACAGCGGACCGCCGCTATTGCCGGGGTTGATGCTTGCGTCGGTTTGAATCAGATCGTAATACTTTTGCGTATCGCTAACCTGGACGGTCCGGTGCAAAGCGCTGATGATGCCGCGTGTGACAGAGTTCTCATAACCATAAGCGTTGCCGACCGCGATGACGGTTTCACCCGGCATCAGATCCGACGAGGTTCCTGTCTTAACCACTGGCAACGGCTTCTCGGCGTCGACCTTGATCAAAGCCAAGTCGGTCTTCTCGTCAAAGGCAATCAGCTGGGCGATATAGGTCGTGCCGTCTTGCAGTGTGACCTGAATTCGGCGAACTCCTTCCACCACATGCTGGTTGGTGATGATGTAGCCGCGTTCGTCAATGACAACGCCGGTCCCCATGCCGTTGACCTGACGCGGAGCGTCGCCGATGGCGCTGGCCGTTGAGATCGTCTTGTGACCGTGAATATTCACGATCGACTCTTTCACCCCTTGCACCGCTTTGACGATCGGCGTCAGGCGGAGTTCAGTCGCAGCCGCAGTGCGTAGCGTTAAACACGACGCCAAGCAGGCCACAACAAACAGGCTTAGGGGATGACGCGAGGCAGGGTGACGCATAGAGGTCTCGTCGTTCCGTGAGTCGAGTCGAAGTCAGCATTCGTATGCCCAACCGGCGAAACGACGCAGGCAATCAGGCTCAACCATTCATCGGAACAGTGGGAATCCTGGCTTGACAGGACTAGAGCCAACCCGCAGAGTCAACCTAACTTGACATCCTGCCTGTTATCGTCCGCGAAGAATTTGCGCAGCTGCGCAAAACTACAGAAATAGCTGAAGCTTACGACGATTGCTTGCTGCGCCAGACGTTTTGAATTGTCCGAATTTCACTCGGCTGATCCAGGTCGATTTGCTGCGGCAGCGGCGCGATGATCGGTCGGGCATCGACCGTAGGCGGCGGCAGAGGTTGCGGCGTTTTTGCCTCTACCGAAGGTGGGGCAGTGTGCAGTGGAGCAGGAGCCCTCAGCAGCGGAGGAACCTTGAGCGGCTCTTTCACGTGGTGAGGAGTCGGCGTCTTCAGCGGCTCGACAGGTATCGGCATCGGCGCCGGCATCGGCTGCGGCGCCGCCAACTGTGGCCCGTCAGGAACTTCAACCAGGATCGGCGTGCGAATCAATTCAGGCGGCGTGTACTGTACCCGCGGAGCAAACGCCGGTCGCGTCGGCACCGGGTGAAATTTTGGTCGCGGCGGAATCATCGGTTGGTCATAAGCGACCGCTTTATGCGACTGCTCTTGCCGAGCATGGCGCCCATGTAATCCCTGCAAGCCCGACGCGGCAGTCTCGCAGGCTGCAGTTTCACAAGCTGCGTCGCATGTCGGCAGCGCCATCGTGTCACGATATCGCACGCCAAAGCAGCCAACGGCTTGCGTTGATATCAAGATGATCCCGAGCTGGCGCCAGCTTGCCTTCATGTATCCCATCCACAGGGCGCAATGTTACCTGGCCTTATTCATCGTCGCGCCAGCGTCGTCAACTTCGCCGAAATCGGCAAAGTCGATCCATTTCTCCATCGTCCTAGGTGGTTTTTTCACGCACCGCAAGCACTGCCAGCAGCGGTGGCAAGCGAGTCTCATAACGCCGCACTGCACTTACAGCCGCCGCAGATGGAACCCACCATCCACGTTGATCCGCTCGCCGGTACTGAACGGAAACAGATCGCGCGCAATCGCCAGGATCGCTTTGGCGACATCGTCAGGCTGACCCCAGCGGCGAATCGGCGTCATGCCGTCGGCAATCAGCTGGTCATATTTTTCTTTGACCGGCGCAGTCATGTCGCTAGCAATCACGCCGGGGCAGATCTCAAAGACTTGGATCCCATCCTCCGCCAAGCGTTCGGCTAGCAGCCAGGTCATCATCTGTAGGCCCGCTTTGGCCATGCAATAGTCCGCGCGGTTGGACGAAACCGCATAAGAAGAGAGCGACGAGATATTAATGATCTTGCCGCAGGGGATCTGCTTCGCCCCAATCTGATCAATCATCGAGAGCGCTGCCGCCTGACTCAAAAAAAAGGGGCCCTTCAAATTGGTGTCAAAGACTAGATCCCAATTTTCTTCGGTCGCTTCCAACAGATCCTTCCGTCCTGGTGAAGTGATCCCGGCGTTGTTGACCAACAGATCCAGCCGTCCAAACTTGGCCAGCGTTTCTTGCAGCAGCAAGCTGCGACCTGCCGGATCGGCGACGCTGGCTCCGACCGCAATCGCGCGGCCGCCGGCCGCTTCGATCTCGCCGACCACCTCGTCGGCCGCATCACGGCGGCTGTTGTAGTTGATGGTGACGGCAAATCCGTCTGCGGCCAAAGCGGTCGCAATCGCCCGGCCAATTCCTCGTGAACTGCCGGTAACTACCGCAACAGGCATGCTTTTCGACACGAAAATCCCCTCCCAATAGGCGTTATTTCTGCGTGAATCACCCTAGAACCCCGCGACAGTGCTGTCAACGCACGGGAAATGGGACGCGCCGGCAACTACAATAAACAGACCATTTGCACCGAGTCCTAGACCCCTGATAGAACTATGCTTCGTTCTGCTTTGTTGGTTGTGTTGATCGTTGGCCTTGCGCTTTGCGGCTATTTGACCTACGCCAGCTTAACGGCGTCACCGGTCGCCGGGTGCGGTTTCAATTCTTCGTGCCATGACGTTTTGACCAGCGAATGGTCGAAATGGTTTACGCTGCCGGTGAGTGCAATGGGGTTTGCGCTGTATGCGTCGGCGCTCGGCATTTTGGTGATGACCTACTTTTCGATCCCCGCCGAATCGAAGCAGAAGGGAGAACAACTGGTCGTCCTGCTAATGAGCGTCGCCGCCGCTGCGGCCCTTTGGTTTATCGGAATTCAAGCTGGCGTTTTGGGCAAATTCTGCCCGTATTGCATGGCGACCCACGCTTGCTCACTGATCGCGGTCGTCTTGGCCTGGCTCGCCTTTCCGCCGCAACTTCGTCAGGCGACCTCAGCCGGCGTAGTCAGTTTCCTTTCTTTGGTGATGCTGATCTTTGGTCAGGTCGCGATGCCCGAAGAAGGAGGCCCCCGCAACGCCGTCGTGTCGCAGCCTGCCAGTGAAAATGTCGAAATTCGACTTACCTCCCCCGACGAAGCATCAATCGAAAAGTCACGTCCTGTCCTTTTGGCCAACGGCGCGGTCGAAGTTGATGTACATGCCTGGCCGATCCTGGGAGATCCTGAGACCGCTGAGTTCTTCGTGATCGATGTGATGGATTACACTTGCGACTATTGCCAAGCAGCGAGTCACTTGTTAGACCAGGCACGCGCCAAATACAACGGCAAGCTGGCCGTGATCGTGATGCCGTTGCCGCTCTCCTCTGACTGCAACGACTATGTGCCGGTGACCAAACCAGAGCATCAGCACGCGTGCCAACTCACGTATCTGGCGATCAATCTCTGGAGAAACAAGCCGGAGGAATTTGCTGCGTTTCATCATTGGCTGTTCGCCGGCGATCATTTCCGCACGCAAAAAGAAGCGCTGGCCCACCTGGACGAAAAATATGGGAAAGAGTTCGTGGACACGCTGACCCAGGATCTAACGCCAAGCAAGTATATCAACGAATCGCTCCGCCTGGCCGATCCTGACCGTCCTCAACCGCTGTTTGGCTTGATGCCGGCGATCATCGGCAAAACGCAAGTCTCAGAAGGGGTCTTCTCGCAACTTGAAGAGATCATGCAGCCGTTTAAGGTCGACTTCGGACCGCCTGAGAAGAACTAAAAGCTCTCGAAACCATAGCGTTTGGTCAAAAGCTACTATACCAGGCGGCATGCTCTTGCGGCGCTTGAAAACTTTCCGCTGCTTCCAGAAATGGTTATGATAGAGGGCAGCTCATCTCCCCTCTTCACGGCGCCATAAAGTCGGAAACCACCCATGAAAATCTCGGGGAAGTGTCCCGCTATTTTCTGTCTGTTATTGGCGGTCGTTTTTGCCGGCTGTTCTACGCACAGCTCGGCGACGAAGCAGTCAGCGACAACAAAGCGCCGGATCGTTCGCTGGGACGCAGTCGCAGATCCTGCGCCAGCCCCCGAAACGCCAGCCGAGTCGATCCGCGGCAGTTTTCAAACGCCTATCGAACCTGAGTGGACGACTTCATTTCCACTGGCTTGGCCGCCGCTGGTCTATAAACATCAGCCGAACCAAGCCGAGCTAATTGATCTGCGCACCGGCAAATCGCTGGGAGTTATCCGCAATGACGAAACCTTGCCGGCCTTAGCGGTCGTTAGCACCGATGGCAAAATGCTGGCGAGACGCATGCCGGGAGAATTAGAGCATTTTAGAATCTGGTCCTTGGTGACCGGCGGATTCGCAAGCGATCGCATTCTGATGACGCGCCCCGACAACTATTCGCCAGCGGTCGCTTTTCAATTCGCCGGATCGGATCGACTGGTCGCGGTTCGTCCGGGGATCCACGGCGGTCAGGTCAATGTGATGAACCTGACAAAGACGGCGACAGAGCGGACCTTTGAGCTGGCCAGCGTTGATCCAGATGGGCAGTTGGTTTCTCAGGCGATTGGCATCTCTCCAGGCGGACGTTACTTGGCGGCTGTTGTCGGTCAGGCGCTTGTAATTCACGAGCTAAAATCGGGCAAATGCGTGGGAACTCAATTGCTTCCCCAAGGGCTGTTGGATGCCGCTGACACGATTCCCGAGATCATCTTCTCTGCCGATGGGAAGCGGCTCGCAATGTTGATTACCCAACCCGGCAAACCGCTTCGCTTGCTAGAAATGAGCGCCCACGATGTAATAGGAACCGTACAAAAGAGCTGGACTCCAGGGACTTGGTTGCAGAAGTCGCAGTATGATATCGTCAACGATCCGCACCCGCTGGCGTTTCTTCCCGATGGCAGCGGCTGGGTTTTGTTTGGTCGCTTGGTCTGGTCGCGCGACGCCGATGAGCCGACGCCTGACTTTGAAACGGTGCAGGGCGATCGGCTCCCTCGCTGTCTGCTGGATGATCAACACGTCGTTGCTTGCTTGCAAGCGAACGGCTCGACCAGCTTGCAAACCGTCGCGCGTGCCGGCGAAAAGTTAGCTTCCCTGCAACCTACCATCACCAATCAACCTGCCGAACAAATCAAAGAGCCGCTTCCGGTACCACCGATCCCGATTCCCGAGGTCGCCGCAACGCCTCAGCCTGCTGCGGCGATGCCCGATCCGGCGCCGCCAGAACCAGTGCCGCCAACGATTAGCTCGGTGACACCCAACCCCAGTTCCGCAATGCCCGCTCCCGTGCGGGAAACAAGCACCTTCCAACCTCCCAAACGCCCCCCAACCACAACGCCCCCAACCAGCACAACCGCACAACCAGAGGCGCCCAAAACCAAGCCAGCCCCGCAACCGCCGTCAAAATCAAGTTGGACGCCGATGATCGATCCGGTCGCCGACGCCCAGCCGTTGTCGCCGGCCCGAAAATTTGTCATCCCTGTGCCTCGCCGTCCGCGCTTTATCACTTCGACACGTCGTCAAAATTTTGTGTTGGTCGTAAACCAAGAGCAAAAGTTAGCCCAAGTCCTCGACGTGACCACCGGCGACGCGACCGGCGTGCCGATCCCTTTTCCTGACCGCGATGTGCCTGCGGCAATTGCCACCTCTGGCAAATATGTCGCCTATGCAGCGAGCGACGACGAAGCGTTTATCTTCGATACGGTGACCGGTAACTCGATCAAGGTCAGCAATCCCGATTCCGAAATTCGGTTTATTGAGTTCGCTGTCGACGACCAAGTTTTGATCGCCTTTGATGAGAAAAAACGGACCGAAATCATCCTCTGGAAACCGACCGGCGGGGAGCCAGTCCAACGCTTTTTTCTATTCAACGTCAGCGAGGACGATTGGGATCATGATCAAATTGGTCCAGCGATCAGTCCCGGCGGACGGATCCTGGCCATCCTGCTCTACAACAAGCTACACCTCTATGATCTCGTCGATCAGGACGCGCATCAATCGGCGGTCCTCCCTTTCGCATTTAAGGATCCAATCTTAAAGAAATTTCGGTGCGATGGGATCTGTTTTTCACCAGACGGACGTCAGCTCGCGGCCAACTATCACGACATTCAGCACGACTATTTTACGATCTGGAGCATGGAAACCGGCGAGACGCTTGTCTACCGTCCGACCCTGCACAAAAAGAGCACGCTCTCTCATCAACGAAGCGACTACGCGCGCTGGCTCACTTGGGCTGCTGATGGTAAGTCATTGCTGATCCAAGGGTCTACCCTCATGGATGCCGTGACAGGCTGTCCCTATTGGGTCCTCAATCAGGATGACCAAGAATCGATCGTGCCGCTGGCCCCTAAAACAATCTTAACGGTCGCAGACGGCTTTCCCGCTCAGCTTGAAGCGACACTGATCCCGGCCGATGCGTTTGCCGCCGCCGATGCTGCCCGCAAGTCGCCGTCGCTCGTTGCTCCTCCCCTCAAACCTATCGATCCCACCGCAGCGACACCGGCGCCAGAGTCGATCGCCGGACCTCCGCCAATAGACGGCCTTGCGCGGCCGCTGACCGGGGGTCCAATCCAAGTGGGCAAGCTGTTCGGTCCGTTTCACCTGCGCCGCATTTTGATTGCTCCGAGCGGGGTAATGGCAGTAGAAAGCGAGACCGACTACTTCTCTGGCGATCCGATCCTCACTAAGGGGCCGTTGATGCCAGAGTATCGGATCCACTTGGCGACCTTCGATTTGGCCACTAGTAAAGAACTAGGGAGCATGGACGTTCCGGAACGCTCCGTACTACTCGATATCAGTCCCGATGGCTCGCTACTGCTTACTGGCGATCGATTTTACGACATCTCCCGCTATACCCGTTTAGACGTCTGGGCGCCCAAACTAGGCATCCACGCCGCCGGTTGGCGTCCTCTCCCGCTCTCTACCGAACATAACGACACGGTCAGTTGGGCGCGATTTGTCGACAAGACGCATGTGCTGACTTGCAACTCACAACGCTTGATCTGTTGGCAGTTGCCTGAATGTCGCCAAGTTTATTCCCTCCCTTACAGCGCGACCCCTGAGCTCAGTCCCAATCGCAAGCAATTTGTCGACAGCGGAACCTTGTTGATTCATGATTCGCAGACGGGGCAACCGGTCGGCAAACTAGCCAAACTGCCGGCGAGTATCGGCGTGCGCGGCGTCACTTACTCGGTCGACGGAACCCAAATCATCGGTTTGGTAGACCACTACGGATCGCAAAGTATCGTGCGCTGGAAGGTACAGACCGGCGACATGATCGATCGCTGCGTGATCCCCAATATCAACTTCGTAAACAACCTTGTCCCCTTGGGGGATCGCGGCTTATTGCTGATGGCTTATGCAGACAGAACAGATCGCGGCGCTACGCTGTTTGATTTTCAGCAACAGCAGATCGTCTCGTTTCTTAATTCCTACGGATATTACGCCACAGCGCCGGGCGACCAATTTTGGTACGCGAACATGAAGGCCCCGACAAGCAATACAAGTCATGAATTCTTTGCACGTTGCTATAACGTCAACGACTTCACCTTTCCCCAGCTTTCGCCACCGGCCTATGTAAAGATTGCCCCCGGCGCCAAAGTGTCCGTCGAGATTCAAAGCATCCTGCCCAATGAGGCCGCGATCCGCGCTTCGCTAGAAAATCAACTCACGGCGGCTGGTTACATCATCGATAGTGCGGCAACGACCAAGCTCCGCTTCACCGCCAAACAAGATCGTCAAATCCTCCGCAGCACACCGGTCGAAATTTACACCCCTGTCATCGACTGCAGCGTAGCGTTGATCGATGACCGGGGAGAAGTCGTATGGGATGCGAACGACCGGGTAGCGACCGACGATCCTAGCCAGCTGAAAACATCTCGCTGGCTCGACGGGCTAAAATTGCCGGTTGCCGTTTTTCGTGACGACTGGAAAATGGCGATACCAACCGGCGAGTTCCCCAATCGGATTCCGTAGGCCACAAACCGGCGCAAGCCAAGCAAACGAATCTCACCCTATTCGAGCGCATTCGCCTTGATGAGCATCCAGCGTTGTTGAACCAACCATGAAATCAACCAAGCTCTTCACCAAAGTCGCCAAAGCGACCTCCTCAGCCGCTGGCAATCCAATCACGTTTGGAGTCGCCCTCGGTACGATTATCGTGTGGGGAGTCTCTGGCCCTATCTTTGGTTACAGCGACACTTGGCAACTGATCATCAACACTTCGACCACGATCATCACGTTCTTGATGGTGTTCCTCATTCAGAACTCGCAAAACCGCGATTCCCATGCGATTCAAATCAAACTGGACGAGCTAATTCGCGCCACCCAGGGAGCCCATGTCGCCTTACTCGATCTGGAAGAGCTAGAGGAAGCAGATTTGGAACGAATACGCAAAAACTATGGAAAACTAGCCCGCGAAGCGCGAGGCGAACTGCGCCAGGGAAATTCCGATACCGACAACCCGGAAGTGGACGAACCCCAAGTCGAAGACGACAAGACGTAACCTCCGGGACAAAGCGTCTCCCCCATGCGCGTCGCGAAATAAGCCTCAGCCGGCCAAATGCAGATAACAAAGTCCCGCGATCAAGACCACGTGCAGCGCCACGATCAGCCAATAGACAATCAAAAAAGCCCGCTTCTGCGTCTTGTGCCGAAAAAACTGTTGCCCCGCCCAAGCTCCTGGCCACCCGCCGCACAGCGCTAGCTGTTGCAAAGTCGCTTCCGATATCCTTCGCCTACCCGATTGCGCGCACCGCTTATCCCAGCCGTAAACCAAAAAGGTAACGCAGCTCATGACCGCAACCAGCAGCGCATAGTAAATCAACATTTGCTCTTAGTTTTCGGCCTGGATTCGCTCCAAACTTCCAACGCTCCCCGTTCTAAAAATCGTATTCTCAGGCACCTATCACACAGCGAACCGCGACATGGTACCGGGTTGCACACGATCAACCAACAGCAACGGCGCCCCTTAGTTTGCTTTCCCTTTCTGCACCAGGTAATTGCGTAGCAACTCTTGGATCACCGCCGGCTCGGCCGGTTTGACCAGGTGATGATCGAAGCCTGCTTGCTTGGTTCGTTGCTTGTCTTGGTCCTGTCCCCAACCGGTCAGCGCGACCAGCAGGATCTGTTCGCCCCACGCTTGTTTTCTGATCTGCTTGGCCGCTTCATAGCCGTTCAGCTTTGGCATGCCTAAATCCATCAGAATCACCTCCGGCAAAAAATCAGCCGCGACTGCGACCGCCTCCTCTCCGTCGTGGGCGACGCGGACTTCATTGCCAAGCATTTTGACAACCAATGACAGCATGTGCGCCGCCGCCTGGTTGTCATCGACGACAAGGACTCGAAAGGGGAGGGGAGCAGCGCTGGGTCCATCCTTCACTTGATCGGCGACAGGCGATTCGGTCAAAATCGGTAGTCGCACGTAGAACTCGCTTCCTTGGTCGGCGCCTGCACTAGAGACATCAATCTCACCTCCATGCAGTTCGACAAGTCGCTTGACTAAAGTCAGACCGATTCCCAGCCCTGAATATCCCTTTTCCAATGGGCGGTCAATCTGCGCAAACATCTCGAAAATCCCTTCTCGCATATCAGCGGGGATTCCCAAACCATCATCTTTCACAATGACCACGACGTCGCGCTCTTGTAGTTCGACGGTCAGCCAGATCCGGCCCCCGGATGGCGTGTATTTCGTCGAGTTGTTCAACAAGTTAGAAAAAACCTGTGCCAGTCGATTGGGGTCGGCATTCACAAAAATAGGCTGCGCAGGTAGCGTCACCGTCAATTCGTGATTCGCCTCGTCCACGAAGGGTCGCATCGCTTCTACGGCGCTCTGCACCACCTCAGAGATGGCGATCGGGCACCTTCGCAGCTCTAATTTGCCCTGCGTGATGCGCGAGACGTCTAGCAGGTCGTCGATCAGGCGAACCATTTGCTGCACCTGACGCTCCATGGTGCTGCGGACTTCCTCTAACAATTCCGGATCATTTTTCACCAGCTTGATCACTTCTAATCCGGTCCGGATCGGAGCCAGCGGGTTGCGAAGTTCATGCCCTAAGGTTGCCAGAAATTCCGTCTTGCGACGATCTGCTTCCGACAATTCGGCGGCGACTTTCCGCAGTTCGTCCTCCATCTGCTTCCGCTCGGTCTGGTCCCGCATCACTTTCATAAAGCCGAGCAACTCTCCTTGTTCGTTATGCAAACCGGTAGTAACGCCAACCGCCCAAAACCGTGTTCCATCACGACGTTTCATCCAGCGCTCGTCACTGGAGTTGCCGGTTGTCTCGGCTTTATCAAGCACCGCTTGCGGCGCCCCTTGAGCGATATCAACGTCCAGAAAGATCGACGACAAGATGTCTTTGCCGATAAACGCCGCTTCGTCAAAACCGAGCACCCGCAGCACTCCTTCGTTCCAACTTGTCGGCAAACCGTTTGCGTCGGTCATGAAGATTGCATAGTCCTCCACCTGCTCGACCAAAGCACGAAAGCGTTGTTCATGCTCTCGCATTCGTTGCTCCGCCTGTTTGCGGCCGCTAATGTCACGGACGTAGGCGGTGAACAACGGGGGATAGCTCTGATTGATGCACGTAATCGCCAATTCAATCGGAATTTCGGCGCCATCCGCTCTTAACGCGTTCACCTCTAGATGATTGTTCAAAATCGGACCATCGCCACTCTCTAAGTATCGCGCAAGACCTGCTTTGTACCTGGCTCGCAACGGAGGCGGAATGAGAAAAGCGGACATTTCCTGTCCCACAATCTCTTCGTAGGAATAGCCAAATAACTTCTCGGCCGCCGGATTGTATTCAAGCACGATCCCTTGGTGGTCAATCGTGACAATACCGTCGAGCGAGGTTTCCAGCATCGCCGCTTTTCTAATTTCACTCTCTCGAGCTTCAATTTCCGCTCGCTGACGGTCACTAATATCGCGCGCGATTTTGGAGGCTCCGATCACCTTACCGGCGGCGTCTTTGATCGGAGAGATCGTTAGCGAAATCGGAATCCTTTGTCCATCACTCTTCAGACGCACCGTTTCGAAGTGTTCGACACGCTCGCCAGAACTAATTCTAGCAATGATCTGCTCTTCTTCGTTCGCTCGCTCAGGCGGAATCAACATCGAAATGTGAGTTCCGACGGCTTGCTCTTCGGTGTAGCCAAAAATCCGCTCCGCGGCAGCGTTCCAACTCTGGATCGTCCCATCCAACGTTTTACTGATGATCGCGTCAGCCGACGAAGTAACGATCGCCGCGAGAAAGTGTGCGTGCTTTGCCCGCTCTGCATTCTCGGTTTCCAGTCGCCGCCGCTCGGTGACATCTCGAAAAACCAAAACGCAGCCTACGATCTCACCTTGATTGAGCCGGATTGGCGCCGCGCTATCATCGATGGGGCGTTCCGTTCCATCCTTGGCGATTAAAATCGTATGATTCGCGAGCCCCACAATCACACCTTCGCGCAGGGCGCGCGTCACGGGGCTTTCGACCGGGGCGCGGGTTTGTTCATTAACGATCTGGAAGATCAAATCCAGCGGTTGGCCGTACGCTTCGCGATTGGTCCAAGCGGTCAGCTCTTCAGCAACCTTGTTTAACCTTACGATGCAACCTTTCGCATCGGTTGCAATCACCGCATCTCCAATGCTGGCGAGGGTGACGCGCAATAACTCGGCCTCTTCCCGCTCTTTCCGCAGTTCGGTCAGCTCATCAATCAGCAACTGCGTATTTTCTGATTGGATCGCCGTCGGATCCTCCAAAACGCATTCGGCCAAAGCTTCGTGCACGGTCCACAACTGCTTCAGATCACTTTCCTGCTGCAACTCGGGATGAACTTTTGTCCAAAAATGGGCAGTCCGGATAAACGTGATCAAGACCAACAGGTGTTGGTAGATCCCAGGCTCCAAAACGTTTTGCAATACCTCCAAGCAACGATTGGCTTGGGACGTCTGCTGAAAGACGTGAGCAACACAAGCAAACAACGCTTCTTCTTCCGCCGTTTCGGACTTCGGCAATTCGGTGAAGTGACCACGCTGGCTGTTTAACAACGTAAGGTGCGGCTCCAGCGCTTCTCCTTTCGGAAATCTTCGGCGGAGCAGACGGACAATTTGCTCAGCCGACTCAGGCAGCGACTGCCGATCGCCAGCGGGATACCCCAAGCCGATCAAAAATCCGACATGCCGCGCGATGCAATAGCGGACTTCGCAAAACTGCGAAAGGTAAACGAACAACCGCTCCTTCAGCAGCGACGGCAGCGGGTTATCCAAGTATCCAAACTTGGCGAATCCCCACAGATTCTCCGTAATTTCGGGAGAGCTGGGCGCCAGTTGAAAAAAGTTCGGCAACACGCCAAAACGGGCTTCGACTTCCGCATGCAGAGCAGGCTGTTGGGGCGCTGGTTCCGATTGGTCGCTCACTTTGACTTCCTAAGCGGCTCGACTCTTTCCATCGCGACGGATTCCATTGCGTAGATTGGTGCGAGTTGAGAATAGGTGTTGGACTGGCCCCGCTCAATGCGATTCAAGAAGGCCCCCGCGATCCAGAAAGATCGCCGTCCCTACTGCCTGCCGGCCTTCAAGCATCGCAATTGCAGGCGACATTATAGCTAAACGCAAGCCAATTGTCCTACACGCTCTCCCGCTACGATCAGGCAAGCGAAAACGGCCCCACCACCAATTAGGGCAGCAATCGCCTGTCGATACGGTGCACTTTTGGGCCGTGCGAAGCAGTCAGACTGCGAGAATCCGTTGCAGTGAAGTAACATTGGCAATCTAGGCATCAACTTGCCGACAATTCCAGCCATGGCTGTTCAGCTAGAAACTGTAAGAGTTCTGCTTGAAAGCGTTGGGCGCGAATCGAGAGCGTTCGCTGGTAAGGCCAAATCAGGAATATCTCGCGCGGCCGACCTGACCATTCTGGCAAGACGCGTTGTAAATTTCCGATTTCAATTTCGCGCTGTACGATACTGAGCGGCAGCAATGCAATACCTGCCCCAGCTTTCACAAGGCTCAAAATCACATTCATGTCATTGCTGGTATGGACGTGCTGTTTTTGGATCACCTCTTCGCGTTTGCCGCTGACAAGTCTCCATTCACTAAACAAGTCCGCAGCAACGCTTGCCCATGGATTCAATGTTTCGATGTCGGAAATTCTCTGGTCGAGAAAGCCGCCGTCAAGTCAATAGCCGGGCGCCGTTGGTATTACGGTGTCTTCAGCGAACCACCACGTTGCTTGTTGCAATTCCAATGGTAGCGGAACGGCGCAAGCCGTCCGGTTCTTCGGACCCTCAATGATTCACACCGGAGGGCTCGCGCCCTTCCGCTACCAGTCATGGACGGTAGGTAGCGATCGTAACCACCGTTGCATCGCCCACGTTGAAGATTATGCGTTGACAGTGCGCACGGAGTTCGGGTCGATTACAGGGTGAGAATAGATAAGCAAATTGCAAAGGCTTGTTGGTTATTGGTGCTGACGGAGTGATAGGGTGCTGCGCGTGATGCGATTTTTCAGTTTCGACAGCGATGCGGTCCGGTGGGGGTGCTCCTTCGAATCTTAAATCGTCATTGATTTGAGATTCTGGTTTCGACATTCGTTATTTGAATTCGAGTCTGTATCCCACACTTGCGTTGGCGGGCCAGTTTGCTGAAGTGCGATCAAGAAACAAAAACAGGGTGAGAACCAAAACGATTCTCACCCTGGCTATATCCAGCCCCTGGAGCTTGCATAGGACAAGCTCCAGGGGCCTAAAAAAAGACTCGCCGTGAAGCGAATGTCGGCGCGGTCGACCCAGTTAACCACGTGCTCCGACATCAAAGCAGCTTCGACCCAGGAGGGGGGCTCTCGCACGTTCCCGCAAACTTGCAAGCAACGACGAGTCTTTCCAAATTCAAATTTCGTGCCACATCGCTGTTAGCGTTGGAGCGGGGCAATAAATAGCGAATCGACATTTGCTTGTCTGCGCCAATTTTTGGCGATACTGCGGATTCTTTTCCGGGGCCTGCCCCAGGTATTCGAGAACGGCGGAGCGTCTATAATGGGCGGCTTTCCCCACCTAAAGATACGTATCTTGCCCTAGAAAGGACGACATCATGTCGCTCGGCTTTGCCATTGTCGGTTGTGGAATGATCGCCGATTTCCACGCGCGTGCCATTGCGGACCTGCGCGGCGCTAAGTTGGTAGCCTGCTTTTCTCGTAACGGAGAACGCGCCGCCGAGTTTGCCGCCGAACATGACTGTACGCCTTATAGTGACCTGGACGAAATGCTGGCCGACGAGAGTGTTGACGTCGTCTCGATCTGCACGCCCAGCGGCGCTCATATGGAGCCCGGCGTCGCCGCGGCCCGCGCTGGCAAGCATGTGATAATAGAAAAGCCGTTAGAAATCACGCTAAAGCGCTGCGACAAGCTGATCGCCGAATGTGAAAAAGCAGGGGTCAAACTGTCGACGATCTTTCCGTCGCGGTTCCATGGTCCCTCTGTCGAACTGAAAAAGGCGATCGACGCTGGGCGATTCGGCAAATTGACGATGGGAGACGCCTACGTCAAATGGTTCCGCACCCAGGCCTATTACGATAGCGGCGCATGGCGCGGCACGTGGGCGCTTGACGGCGGCGGAGCGCTGATGAATCAGGCAATCCATAGCGTCGACTTGCTTTGCTGGTTGATGGGGGATGTCGCCGAGATCTCGGGCTACACGTCGCTGCTGGCGCATGAGCGGATCGAGGTTGAAGATGTCGCCGTCGCGACTTTGAAATTCGCCAATGGCGCGCTCGGCGTGATCCAGGCTTCGACCGCTTCCTATCCCGGATTTCTGAAGCGGATCGAAATCAGCGGCTCGCAAGGATCGGCGATCATGGAAGAAGAAGACCTGAAAAAGTGGGATTTCGCCAAAATGACCAAGCGCGATCAGGCGATACAAGAACGTCTCGCAGGCAAAACCCACACCGGCGGCGGGGCCGCCGATCCCAAGGCGATTGGGCACCATGGACATACGGCCCAGTTCAAAGATTTTGTCGAAGCAATCAAAAAAGACCGTGAACCGCTGATTAACGGTCCCGAGGGTCGGCGGGCCGTCGAAGTGATCTTGGCGATCTACAAAGCGGCTGAAACCGGCAAATCGGTGGCGTTGCCGCTGAAATCAGATCCTGTATTGAAGGCGCGGACCGCGAAATAATTAGAGAAACATGCGTGCCACGGCTCTGTGAGCCGTGCCAAAGTATCGGTTTGAATCCATGCTTACTCAGCGAAGACGCTGTGAAAGCATGAGCCCAGACAAGTGGAGACGATACCATGGCGCACACGGCTCACAGAGCCGTGGCACGTATATTTGGGTCGGGGCCGGGCAAATTGACCTTTCCGTACAGGTCAAATCTCGGCAAAATACCGAGCGAAATGATAGCACCAAGCAGGGAAGCGCCGGTGAAGATACGACTCGTATTGGATTACTTGGTTTATGTGGCGGTTCGTTTGGTGATTTGCATCATCCAAGCGCTGCCGATGGACCGCTGCGCTCAGATGGCCCAGTTTTTGGCTTGGCTGGTCAGTGACGTCTTTAAAGTTCGCGGCACGCTGCTCGAAACGAATCTGCAGCATGCCTTTCCGGAGATGACCGCCGCTGAGCGCAAAAAACTGGCGCGGCGAAACTGGCGGCACATGTTTTTAATGGTCTGCGAAATCGCCCACGCGCCGCGCAAGATTCATGACACCAATTGGCGCGACTATGTGGAGATGCAGAACATCAAGAATCAGATTCGCTACATGCTAAGCGATCGCCCGGTGGTGATCTTGCTTGGGCATTTTGGCAATTTTGAACTGATGGGTTACTGCGCAGGGCTGATGGGCTTTCCGACTTACACCGTGGCCCGGCCGCTGGACAATCTATTTTTGCACAATTTCGTCCAACGTTTTCGCGGCATGACCGGGCAATATATTTTGCCCAAACAAGGGAGCGCACCGGCGATCGAAAAGATGATGCAAGCCGGCGGAACGCTGGGCTTGCTGTGCGATCAGAACGCCGGGCCCAAAGGTTGCTGGGTGGACTTTATGGGGAGGCCGGCATCGTGTCATAAAGCGATTTCACTGTTTTCGATGGCCAGCGGCGCTCCGCTGGTGGTGACGCACTTTCGCCGCACCGACCGACCGATGCAGTTTCAAATGGGAATCGACAGCACCGACGCGATCTATGATCCAACCACCGCAGAAACGCAATTGGGCGTAAAAGAGTTGGCCAGTTGGTACAATGAACACCTTGAAAAAATGATCCGCCGCAATCCCGAACAATACTGGTGGATCCACAATCGCTGGCGCGACGATCGCAAGAAAAAGAGCAAGCCAAGCGACGCAACTGCTGGCGGTCTTGCCGAGACCGCCGAGCCTGAAATCAATCAACGCGCCGCCTAGCGCGTCAACACCATCACCGCCACCAGAATCGTATGCCGAATTGGGTTCGTGTCGCCGCTGTGAGTGAAATCCCCGTCGACTGCGGAATTGAACGCGTCGTCGCAGGACGCATCCTCGGGCTGTTTTGCGTTGACGAGCATTATTTTGCGATGGACGGCATCTGCGCTCATCAAGGCGGCCCCGTCGCCCAAGGAAGCGTTTGCGGAGCGATTGTTACCTGTCCTTGGCACGGCTGGCAATACAACGTGACGACCGGCAAGCACGAATTGAGTGAGATTCGCCAGCAAACCTTTCCGGTCGAAAGACGCGGCGACGAGCTTTTCGTCGACATGGAAGAACCCCAATAGCGGGCCGACATCTATTGTACTGGCTCGTGATCGGGTAGCCTGAAGTAATACCCCGTTCGACAACTTGCAGATTGCCACGCGCCCCTTGATCGAAGTTCGCCGCTTTCTCAACTCCGATCCACCGAAGTTGGTGGAAATTTGGAACAGCCAATCGCTTGGTGCGCAGCTTGCGCAGCCGATGACGGTCGGCTCGATGGAAACGTACGTTTTCGCTAAGCCCTACTTTCGAGCCGAAACCTGCTTGGTCGCGGTCGATCAGGGGCAGATTGTCGGCTTCGCCCATGTTGCGCTGCGACAAGAATTATGCCCCAACTCGCAGGGGACGCCGGGCGCCTATTTGACGATGGCCTTGGTTGCCGGGCATGCGGATTACGCGGCGGTGATGAGTGCGCTGCTGGATCAAGCCGAAGCATTGGCCCAACAATCAGGAGCGGCGCAGTTGATCACCGGCGGAGCGCCGCCGCTGGGACCGTTTTATTTCGGCTTGGCCGGCGGATCGCACAACCTGGGGGTCCCGTCCACGTTTGAGACCTTGCGTCAGCAGCTAAATCAGCGCGACTACCAAGTGATCGGCGAATATTGGGCGATGCGATCCAACATCCATGGATTTCGCCCTGCGGTCAGTCGCGAACTGATGCAGATTCGCCGCAGTTATTCGGTCGAAGCGAACTTTAGCCCGCCGCCACTTGACTGGCTGCAATCGTGCATCTACATGCACTTTGAACGCTCGCAATTTGATCTGATCCCCAAACTGAACTCGACCGCCGCTGCATCGGCGACGTTTATCGACTTGCCTCACTATAGCCAGCTGTGGGGCGTACACGCCGCGGCGCTGGTGACAGTCGCAGCGCTAGAAGATGGCGATCAGGCGAAGTCCAGCTACCTGCTGGGCGAAGCGCTGCGTCAACTTGCCGAAACCGGCGTTAGTCGCATCGAAACCCAGGTCGACAAAGAAGATCTTGGCGGCTACGCGATGCTGCGAACGCTGGGGTTTGACGAGGTTTATCAATCGGCTCAGATGGCTAAAACGCTTTAGTTTTGCGGTAGCGAGATTGCCGTCAGATATTGCGTCGCCGCGAGTTCTGCGTTGGGTGTTGCATGCCGGATCTGCAGCGAAATCGGATCAATCAACTCTTCACGTCTTGCGGCTGTTAGCTTGGCGGTGATCAAGCCACGCTGTGAACTAGACATTAGATAATGCGTCCAGAGCCAGGCTTCGGCGTAGTCAAGTTGGGTCATCGCTTCGGGGCGTTCGAGCGCCGCCAAGCGATCGAGATTCGGTCGCCAACCGCCGTTTTGCAGCGCGTCGCCCAAGACCGGCAGATGCTCTTCGTTCATCCGATCGGCTTGCGGCAGAACCTCAAAGTACTCGGCTAATCCTTCGTCCAACCACAGCGGCAAGCGGCCAAAGTTGGCATGCAGATAGGCGTGGGTCAGCTCATGCCGCAAGTCGGTCACCACATGCTCGCTCCAGATCGCATAGATGTGGGCGCCGTTGGCGTCGGTGACAAAGATGGCGCGGCGGCCTGTCAGTTGGGGGAATCGCTGAGCGACGATACTGCGATAGGCGGCCGCATCGTGATACAAATTCACCTGGATCGGGGTCTCTTCGATCGGCATTTGTAGCGTCAAAGCCAAGTCGGTCCGCAGTGAGTGGATGTTGGCTCGCAGGGCTGCTTCGGCCGGCAGCTTGAAGTCAGCCGAGATGACCAGCTTGTCTGAAGTTGCCGTCGCCGGAATTGCGAGTGCTGTGGATCGACCCCAGAGGGCGCAGCCTGAGACCCCGCCGAGGGCGGTCAACAGACAGAGCCGTAAAATCAAACCGCACGACAAATTGGCGTCCTTTCCAATAAGTTCATCTGCACGCAATCCGATAGACGAATTACGCGCCAACCCGCGTCGCAATCAACGCGTCAAGCTCTGTCTTCAGCTTGCCCAAGATCTGATCGTAAGGGAACGCGCCCAGTTCTTCGCCAGATCGCTTCAAGTTGACAAAATTGGGGCCGCACCAAAGTCCCAGATCGGCGTCATCGGTTTCGCCTGGTCCGTTGACGCGGCAGCCCATCACGGCGATCGTGATGTCATGCTCTTTGGCGTACTGCGTCATGTCGCGAACTTGCTCGGCCAGCTCGACAAACGCTTCGTTTTCGACGCGCGAGCAACTCGGACAGCTGATGATGTTCAGCGTGTTGAGTCCAAAATCGACGACGCTCCGCACGCGACCAGCGGCGATATCGGCCAAGATCTGGCGGCCTGCGGCGATCTCTTCGGGCTTTCGCGGATTCGGCACGGTCAGCGACACGCGGATGGTGTCACCCACGCCGCGGCTGATCAGTTGCTCGAAGGCGATCCGCGTTTTGATGATGCCATCCGGCGGCATGCCGGCTTCGGTCACGCCCAGATGCAGCGGAATGTCACTGCGGCGTTCGGCAAAGCGGCGATTGACGTCGATCACCTTTCGCGGGTCCGAGTCTTTCAGCGAAACGCAGTACCGCGTGAACCCCAGCGAGTCGAGATGTTCGCAATGCTCCAAGGCGCTTTCCAGCATCGGTACGATCGAGTCAGCCGGGTCGTACATCGCCAGCTTGTCAGGATCCACGCTGCCGCAGTTGACGCCGATCCGGATCGCACAGTCATTGTCCTGAGCGATGCCGACCAAATAGTCCACTTTCTCGCGCCACGGTTTGGTCCGCTCGTGGTGATAGAGATGTCCTGGATTGTAGCGCACCTTATCGACGTGGGGAGCAACCAATTCGGCCAGGCGATAATTCTCTTGCAGATCGACCGAGAGATTCGCCGAGGTCTGCCGGCGGATTTCGGCCAGCGCTTCAGCATCTTTCTTGTTGTCGACCGCAATTCGCACGACATCGGCGCCAGCTGCTTCCAGCGCGCGGACTTGCTCGACGGTCGCGTCAATGTCCTGCGTCTTGGTGGCGGTCATGCTTTGAACGGCGATCGGATTGCCATCGCCGATGGCGATCGAACCAATCACGACCCGGCGAGTCGAATTTCGCTGAATTTGCACCGAAAAGGTCTCCTGCGGCGTTGTCTGGACTGCACGTATTCTCTTGTACCGCAACAGTTTTGGCAACATCACCATTTTTCGGGGCGGCTCTGGCCAGACAACGCCAAAAGCCCGCTGACAGCTTACATCAGCGGGCCTGTGCGAGGCGGAACCATGCGCAAACTAGCAACTATAGGCAAAGCATGAAGGCAACCAAGTCCGCTTTTTCTTCCTGCGTTAGCTTCGACTCTTGGACTAGATTGAAAAACTCGACCGTATCATCCAGCGTCAGCAAGCGACCATCGTGCAGATAGGGGGGCGAGTCTTTGATTCCCCGTAGCGTAAAGGTTTTGATCGGGCCGGCGGCGATGTTATTTTGACCATTGATTTCCTCCGGCTCGTAAAACCGCTCCAAGTGCAGATCATGCATCTGGTTGTCGAGATAAAACGGCGCCGGGTGACAATCTCCGCATTTTGCTTTGCCAAAAAAGAGCTCCTGGCCGCGCATTTCGGACTCGGTCGCCTTGTCGGCGATCAGCTTGCCATCCAGACCCAGCTTGGGGGCCGGCGGAAAGTCGAACATGTTTTGCATTTGGGCCATCATCGAGACCTGATCCGATCGATCGGGTAAATGAACCCCTTTCTTAGCCGCCGTCACATGATCGCCGTCAAAGTACGCCGTTCGCTGCTCAAACTCGGTAAAGTCCTCGACCGAGCGCAGCGAGCGTTTTGAGCCGTGAATCTGTTGGTTGTACATCCCGCGTAGACTTACCGTGTCAATCCGAAAGCGATTTGCTTGCGGCCGCGTATCAGGATTCAAATGAAAAGTCGCATTGGTGTGCCCGTTGACGTGACAGTCAAGACAAGTGACGCCCAACTCGGCTTCTTTCGTCTTACGGTCGTTGGTTTGATTGAACTGCTGCTGCGGAAACGGAGTCAGCAGTAGTCGCATCCCTTCCATCTGGACCGGCGTCACTTTGCCGTCCAGCAGGCGGAAATAATTTTTGATGGTTAGCACTTCACCATTCGACACGTCTCCCAAATCGGTCCGCGTCGTCAGAAACATCGGCGGCGGAAACTCGGGCGTCAGATGCTCAGGCAAGTCAAAATCGGTATCAAAACGCTGCAAATCGCGATGCTCGGCTTTGGCGATTGCGTCGATTTGGTTCTTCGGAAAGACCATCCCGCCGGTTGCATGTTTTGAGTGGGGCAGGGGAAGAAATCCGGCCGGCAACAAGCCTTGCTTCTTCACTTCCTCCGGCTTCAACTGCGCCAACTCTTGCCACATCATGTTGTTGGGCAATTTGACGCGAACCCCTTGCTGCACCGGCTTGCGCTTGCCAGACATCATCACGTCCGACGGATTATCGCTCAGATCATAGCGAGCACTCAGCAGTTTGGCTTGCCGCTCGTTAAACATCTCTCGCTTTTCGCTGTCGTCAGCAAAGACCGTGTCAAAGTCTTTGTCGATGACCGGCATGTAGGTCTTGGGAGGCTCCGCTTGCTTGCTTTGCGGCGGTTGCGACGAGGCCGGCGGCTGAGCGAATAGCATTTGAATGACGCCGAACATAATCAGCATCGTCTCAACGATAAGCGGGAATCGCTTGAACATGAGAAGGGTTCCTAGCACAAACATGGGATCGTGGGGTCAGCCGATCAAAGTTTCTGCAGAGACCAATCGCAACTACCGTGCCTATGCTGTTATGTTTCCTCATCCAGAGACGCATCTAGATTTGTTAATTGCCTAAATCTCGACAAAAACAGGCGTTTTCGCTCATGCAAAAGCGGCAAAACGCCGACAGTCGCCCAGAATCGGCATAGACCTGCCCCAAGCCGGGTCGATCGCTGGCTAGCAGACGATCAGGCTGGCCCCGATGAGGCCAGCCTGAGAAAATTGTGCTTGGGGTAGAAGTCTAAGCAATTGTCTTACTTCGCTTCGCGAACCACCTTGGTCAAACCCTCGACAAAAAAGTACTCGCCCCACATGACCGATTCGTCCACGCCCAAATCTTTCGCGGTGTGGTAAACGCCGTGCTTCAAGATTCCTTCCCAGCCGGGGTCGTTGATCGCTAGATATTCGGGATCGGTCAACGCATCCAGCATCTTCAATGCGGTGGCGCGATACGCTTCGGCCTTAGCCGGGTCTTTGGTCTGTTTGGCCAAGTCCAGCAAACCGCTCGCGGCGATCGCGCCGGCCGAGCTTTCTTTCTGCGGGCCAAAGGGGAGGGGAGCATTCACATCGGCGTCAAAGTCCCACAGCGGAACCCCATCGTCCGGTAGATTCGCGATCCAATAATCAGCGTTCCGTTCGGCCACGGCCAAAAACTCGTCCATCTGGGTCAGCGCGTAAACCTTACTGTAGCCATACAACGACCAAGCCAAACCGCGAGCCCAGGCGCTATCTCCCTGCAACCCTTGATGGGTCGATTCGTGCAAGAACTCGCCGCTCTCCAAATCAAACATTCCTTCGTGTGCGGTTGAGCCGTTGGCGCGGACAATCTTGTCGCGGGTTGTGCGGCAATGGGCGACCGCTTTTCGCATCAATTCTGGATCGCCAGTTTCATTGGCGGCGTAAAAAATGATCGGCACATTCATCATGATGTCGATAAACAGCGAGTCATCCGAGACAAAGCTCCGCAGGTACTGCCCCTTTTCTTTAAACCGCATCGCCAACGTTTGCCCGGCTTGCACCAGCACGTCATGCAGCGCTTGATCTCCGGTCAGCTGATACCAGGGCAGATACGTGCTGAGAAAGATAAAACCGAGATCATGCACGTCGCGATCATGCTGACGATGCTCGAGCAGTTTCGAATAATGCTCGGCTCGCTCGCGCCAGGTCGCGTCACCGGTTCGCAGCGTGAACTGCCACATCATGCCGGCGAAAAAACCGCCGCACCAATCGGTCCACAATTCGCCTCCATGCTTCCATTTGCCCTCTTCCGAATAGATCGGCAAATAGTCGGGATAGGTCTCCACGACATGAGCAACCTGCTTTTCCGCAAACTGGAGAGCCGATTCGTATTTTGCGATGCGTTGGTCCGACATATTCAACCGCCTAGCGTATTTGGATCTGGTGCGACAAAATGGGAGAGTCTCGATCGGGGTGCAAACTAACTTCCCCCGATCGGCTTGAAAAGTCCTTCGCCGCCGAAAAACAGATTCCGTTGAAATACTCGCCTGTCATCCATATCGTTCTACACGAGCCCGAAATCCCGCCCAATACCGGCAACATCGGGCGGACCTGCGTCGCAATCGGGGCCAAGCTCTGGTTGGTCAAACCGCTCGGTTTCCGGGTCGACGATCGCGAGCTCAAGCGGGCCGGCATGGACTATTGGCAACACCTAGAATGGGAAGTAGCCGAAGACTGGGCCGATCTTTGCCAGCGGCTTAAAGACCGTCGCTTCTTCTACTTAACCAAAACGGCCAAACGCGCGTACACGTCTGTCGATTTCCAATTGGAAGACGTCATCGTCCTTGGCGCCGAGTCCAAAGGATTGCCGCCAGAGCTGTTGGCCCTGACGCCTGAGAATAACATCTCGGTCCCGATGCGAACCGAAGTCCGCAGCCTGAATCTGTCGGCGACTGCCGCCACCGTCGCTTACGAAGCAGTCCGCCAATTAACGCTTGCCGGCCAAGCCAAATTACCAATCGGCGAGTCCCCGATTGGCTAATCAGCGAGCCCAAATCGCCAATCAGGCTTCTATTGCAAATGACGAATGTCGAAACCAGAATGTCGAATCAATCACGAAGTCTGAATGACGAACGATGAATTGATGGAACATCTGGACCGGACTGCGACGTTTTTCTTCGTCGCACGAAACGCCTGCTTCAAAGTTGCGCGATTCACGAAAATCGCAGCAAGGTTCTCTGCGATCCATTTCTGGGGTTCGGAGGGTCTAAGAACCTTTTGCTGGCGCACTTTTTTTTCCGCCGGCGTTCTTTCGTTCTGCGCGATCAGCTTGATCCTGCAATCGACCCCAAGTCCGTGCGCTTTGTCAAGCGATAATCTTTGGCCGTGAATGCTGGGGCATTACCAAAGTTTTGCCTGGCAATGCAAACGGACGGCTTGATCATCCCCTCTTTGATATCCGTGGAGAAAACGTTGCGATCGGTTCGGGGTCCATCTCATTGACATTATGCGAACCTGGGATCAGCTCGACAGGAACTCCAATGCAGTCCGCGATGCACTGCGCAATATCATACCAGGGCAAGTTGGGGTCAGACTGACGATCGTGGCCACACGAAGTTGCGTAAGTAGGGCCTGAATGCACGTGCTCCAACAATCGGGGATCGTCAACATCGTAATTCAATTCAATTTCTTCCGGTATTTCGGCCCATCCGTGATCGCGAGAGATTTTGAGTGTCGCATCGAACTGCGGCAGGGTTACGTACATCCATTGGTAACGGTCTTCACAGTCGCAATCGAAGTCACACTCAGGCGTCCCCGGGCTAAGCAGCGAACCTAGCTGCGGAAAATCATGAGCGTGCTCAAACCTAGCGAACATGCAAGATCTTCCTGCGAATAACGCTTGAGTTCATAAGGGAGGCGAAAGTGCGGCTTAGTGAGGCGCCATCGGCTGTTTACGGCTGCGTGCATCTCGTACGACCGGGGCGATCGGCAGCAACTCCGACAGACGATCAAAATCAACCGTCGCCGGAACTCCGATTACCTTAACTTTTGGTTTCGATTTCAGCATGTAGCAAATGCGTAGTCGAATTCGCTGCTCCGCATGAAATGTGAGGAACGTAGCGGTTATCGATTCGGCGTCAATGAAGGTCGCGTTCTGTCCATGCTGCACGACAATTTTTGCTCTGCGCACGATCGCGGTAGGTGGAATGAGCGTCAGGATCCCTATCTGTACCATCAAGGTTAATACAATGCCGGGAAAGGCCAATACCAAGGGCCACAGATTCGGAAGCACCAGCTGCGGAACTGCCCATTGGAAACCCACAACTACAGCAATCGACAGCACTAAAGTTCCGACCGCAATTCGCAGGAGCGACCCGGGATTCAAGACGAAGTTGAGCTCTGCCCACAAACGCGGAACATAGGACCAACGCGGAACGCTCCAGGTAATCTTCGGTTTGGCGGCAGGGAAGAGTTTCAATGTTGGTGTCCTTCAGAACCACGTCTTTGCCAGAGCTGCGGCCATGGCGGCATCCTCATCCCGCTGTTCGTTTAAGGTGCTGCAGGGCGACACGATCAGAAATCATATACTTATTATTGCGTCTTCGTGAGCAGCGCATTGCAACCTGGCTACGATTTGCTTGGACCAGGCTCTGTCCCCCGGTAAACTAACGGGTAACGATTACCTCAATAACTTAACCACAGCGCAAGCGCCTTGGCGAGAAGCCGAGAATTCTGATCGGAAGTGAAATGAATCCCAATCAGCGATACGGCTTGCTTAGAGTCCCTTTGACGATGCTGCTGAGCATTGCGTTTTTGGCGGCCACGGCATCCGTGGGGCGCTGCCAAGCGGAAGAGGACCGAGCTATTTACTGGTCGTCAGAAAAGCGGTTTTCCAAACAAGAGCTGCAGAAGGCGAAGCTCATGCTGTATAGTCGGGTTTTACCCGCCGAAAACGAGCTGAAAAACTGGACGTGGGACGACGACCTTAAGCAGTTGCGAGATGCAAAGTCACTGGAAGTCTTCTGTATCGGGGGCGCTCCTGCGGAGAGCGACCTGTTGCTTACTGCAGACGGACTAAAAAACCTCTCCCAACTCACAAAGCTGAGCCGTTTTCAGTACATCCACATGCAAAATGCGGACGAAAAACTGAAAGTGATTGCCGACTTCCCCGCGATCGACGAGTTAATCCTTAGCGACAGCGACTTAACCTCGCGGGGTGCGAAGTTTTTATCGCGAATGCAGAAGCTTCGATACTTGGACCTCACCAATGCGGATCTAGATTCCGACGCTCTTCGCGGGGCGCATCTTCCGGCAACTCTGACTCATTTGCGACTTGATGGTACAAAAGTCGATTCGTCCGTCGTGGATGCGATTCCAAGGAGCGTTACGCACCTCTCGCTTACAAGCACGAACGTTGACGAAAAAATTATCCCCAAGCTATCTACTCGCAGCAATCTGAAAGTTTTGGAGTTCGGGCGCACTCTCACGGGTGCAGAGAGTGAATCTCTGCAGAATAAGCTGCCGAATACGCGAATCAACAAAAGCTACTTCAATCAGTTCCATAGCTACCATGCCGATTAAACGGTGGCAGTAGTGAGTAGCCGATAGTTTGCCTGCTGAGTGACTTTCGCATTTTGAGGCGGAGAGAACTTAGGAGAGCGGCCGCAAAGACCGGCCAGTCAGCCAGTTGATTCTGATCCGACGTCTTTTGATTCCCAATCCGCCAACGGATTCGCCTGCGATCGCAGTTGAGGGGAATGCGGCGTCAATGCTTAATGACGAATTTCCAAACCCTAAGTGTCGAATGAATAACCAAAGCTCGAACAACGAACTTTCTTGTTCGTGCGTTGTGCTTTATACGACCTCTCTACCGAACAAGAGACCCAACCATGTCAGGCTACCACGACTCAGGCGCTCCGGAGTATGCATTCCCACCAACCGGATATCGCTTGGTTCGCGCCGCCTGCAAGCTGGGAGTGTTTCTCGCCCTTGTCGCCAGCATTGTGACGCTCGGCCAAGCAAGCGCAATTACTGCGTTATTTGGCTGCCTACTGTCGAGTATCGCAATCGACATCCTACTTGAGCTTCGATCATCCCGTAAAACGCAGCGATAGAGTCCTCCTCTTCACACACAATGCAACAGCAACATCGCCACAAAACCAGTGACGATCAGTGCTGGCAGTTTTGAATAGAACGATGGTTGTCACTGTCCCTCAGGCGGCTGGTATGGTATCTTTAGCTGGGACTTTTGCCGCTATTGGCTGGTGAAAATCTTCAGCGGTTGGCAACGAACCATTTGTCGAAAAATACCGTCTAGAAAACGTACGAGCCGCAATGGATGGCTCGGTTTGGTTGAGGAATGCGTAGTAATGGTTGCGGCTATTCTCGGATCGGTGCTTTTTGCGTTTGTCTCGGTCGCCATGATGGCGCAACCGAGCAAAGTGGAATGCGCGGATGTGGCTTGCCGCACTCTGTCGACTGTTTCTCTGTCAACTATTTCTCCGGCGACTGATTCATTAGCCGCTGCGTCTTGCTCTACGGTTTCTTTCGCCGCCGTGACAGGCAAGGTTTCTCAGGCGGCGCTGTTGCCGCCGCGATCTGCGTCGAAGAATGGTCTGATCCTGTACGATGCCGGGAGTTTGGCGTCTGTCGCCAAAATTCGTCGCAGTCCAACAGGAATCGCGATCGTTGCTGATGCTGCTCGTTTTCGTCGCGTTTATGTTCTGTTGCATCACCAATTTCGCAACACTCAAAAAGTAAGCGCCAGGCTCTCTTTGCAAGTACTGTTCTGCACCTGGTTGAACTAACAGGCTGTTGAGGAACTCAACGCTCGGTTCCTTACGATCTTTTGTCGTCGTCTTCTATCAAGCTGCGCCGTTTCGCGACTTTAGGCGAAAATTGCAATTGCTGCTTGCCCAGTCTCGCCATCGAAGCATCGTCTTGATGGATGGGGCGCGCCGCGTTGGCATTGCTGTACCGAAAGCCGAAGCGACGGTAAGTGCTTGGTGCTGAGTTGACCTTGATCGTAACTTGCAAATTTGAAGATGCCTAAATATTTGGGCATGCGTAGCATCCAATCCAAATGATTGGATGTGTGGGTTGCGGCCCGACTGATCTTGGAGAGCAAGATCTGGCCTCTGGGTTAGCGCATGACGAAAGCCGCTGAATTCTTTACTGACGATATATTCCCATGCAACACAGTACACGGGTAGAGCGAAGATTGAACGATTGCGTGACGGCGCACATGCGTAAACAGGTCGCGCGGTTACATGAAAAGCAAACGATTGGTGAAACGCTGATCGCGCTTCGAGAGCAGCCGCCGGAGGGAAGAATCATTTATTTTTATGTCGTGGATGACGAGGATCGCCTGAAGGGAGTTGTACCGACGCGCCGGTTGTTATTGAATTCGCCGGAGCGAACGGTGGAAGAGATCATGGTTCGCGAGGTGATCACGATTCCGTCCGTTGCGAGCGTCTTGGATGCTTGTGAGTTCTTCATCTTTCATCGCTTGCTCGCATTTCCGATCGTGGATGAACAAACGCGATTGTTGGGGAGCGTGGATGTCGAATTATATACCGATGAATTGAGCGATCTGGATCGACGCGAAGGAAATGATGAGCTGTTCCAATTGATCGGCGTGCACCTGGCCGATTCGCGTCAGACGACGTCGACCCAAGCCTTTCGAAGTCGCTTTCCGTGGTTACTCGCCAACATCGCAGGCGGAATTCTCGCGGCGTTTTTGTCGGGCCTATTTCAAGCGGAACTCGAAAAAGCAGTAGCCTTGGCGCTGTTCATACCGGTCGTATTGGCGTTGGCCGAGAGCGTTAGTATTCAATCGGTCAGCTTAGCGTTACAGATCTTGCGCGGTAAGCAGCCGACTTTAGGGACGATCTGCAAAAAGCTGCAAACCGAGGCGCTTACCGGACTATTTCTGGGGATGGCCAGTGCCGCACTGGTCTCCACGGTTGCATTGCTATGGCTGGGAGAACCGCGGGTTGTAATCTGTCTGCTGGGTGGAATCATCATCAGCGTAGCGTGCGCCGCCGTCATCGGTGCGGCTATGCCCAACTTGCTTCGTTTCTTTCAGCGCGAACCGCAAGTCGCGGCAGGTCCGATCGCGTTAGCGCTGACCGATATGGTGACGTTGCTATTTTACTTCTCGCTGGCGCGTTGGCTGTTGAGTTAGATTTTTTTTGCGTTGGGCAACCTTGGAACTACCTCTGCTGCAAGTTGAAATGAGACGGGAGTAACCCATGTCGGATAAATCGATAAAGAACCGATTGAACAAAATTTACTTCATCCGCACTGGCGCCAATGCGGACGATCAAGCTTTTGAGCGGGCACTTTGTTTTTGCGAACGATCCGGAGCAAAGCTCTGCATCATCACGGTGCTAGAAGTCCCCCCGAACGGGATTTTGAGGCTGATGGCGTCATGGGGAGTAGAGTCGACATTCAAGGATCAAGATGGCGAAGAGACTGCCGAGCATGAGCGGTTGCTGGAGATCGCTCGCAGTCGCGGCGTTCAAGCGTCAGCGGAAGTGTTGCATGGCTCTGGAATGCGCCCCTTTACGCAGAAAATCCATGCTGAGGTTGGCGATTTAGTCATCAAAGCGGCTGAGCCTGCGGCGGGATTGTCAAACGTTATTTTTGGCGGCGCCGATCGGCAATTGTTCCGCAGTTGTCCATGTCCCGTCTGGATCGATCGAGCAACGCAAGCTACTGCACCAAAGCGAATTTTGGCCGCGGTGGATCCGTCTCCGCTTCGCGAAGAGATCGATTTTGATCCCGTCAATGCAGCACTGAATGTCGCAATTCTTGAAATGGCGACCAGCCTAGCGCAAATCGAGCAAGCGGAACTGCACGTGATCCACGCATGGCGATCTTACTTTGAAGGGTCTCTCCAAAGTCGTGCCGGAATGTCAGATGACGAAACGGCAGAAGTCAGCGAGTCTTTTCAGCGAGTTCACGAAGACGCATTGGCCGAGTTGTTGCAGCCGTTCCGGTCGCAGATCGCGCAAATTTACCTACAAAAAGGAAACGCTGCGGAAGAAATCTGCAAGTTGGTCGAGAGGAAGGAATATGATGTCGTCGTGATGGGAACCGTTTGCAGAACCGGCGTCGCCGGCTGGGTCTTCGGAAATACCGCCGAAACCGTGCTTCAACAAATTCAATGCTCCGTCGTCGCACTCAAGCCAATAGGATGGGCGCCGCCGGGGGTCGCCGATTTGCGGGGGTAAATCTCTCGCGATTTGCCCCCCTCTGATACGAAAGATAAAGTTTGACGCCGCACTACGACCGGTTCGCCACTTACTTGTTTTCGATCCGATACAGCGCCTGTTCGGTTCGTAGCAAGATCGCGTCGCCGTCGATACCGAAGCTGGCGAGCGCTCGCTCTTGCAGGTCGTTTTTGGCGACTTCTTGATATTCGTCTCCGTGTTGCACGACGGTTGTCATGCCGGCTTCGTCCAGCATATAGATCAGCCCGTTGGCCGCGATTAGCGACGCGGAGAAGTTCCCGCCGATACGCTGCTTCCAGCGTAGGTCTCCGGTGAGCCCGTCCAAGCACGAAAGGATGCCGTTATCCGAGATCATGTAGACCGCATCGCCGATGGCGACCGGGGACGGATTGTAGGGAACGTTGCGATCGGTCGTGTACGCGACGTGCGACTCGGTCACATCTCCTTTGCCGTCAACGCGCATCGCGATCAACGTCGAGCGATCGTAGCCGGTGCAAACATAGATCAAGCCGTTGGCGAAGACCGGCCGCGGGACGACCGAGTAGCCATCGCCGTAGGTCACTCTCCAAATCTCTTGGCCGTTGCGGGGATCAAGCGCCATGACGGCGCCGGTGCCGGACGAGATCAGCTGCGTCTGACCGTTAACTTCGATCAGCAGCGGCGTGCCGAACGAAAAATATTTGGGGAGCCCTGGGATGTTGCGCGGCGTTTCCCAGGCGACTTCGCCAGTCGCTTTGTTTAACGCGATCACCGCCTGTTTATCATTGGCGTCGATACTGAAGATCAGGTTGTCGCCATACAAGACCGGCGAGCCGCCGTTGCCATGCGTGGGCGTATAGGCAAGCTCTTGCGTGCTCCAAACGATCGAGCCATCTTTCTTACGCAGGCAAGCTGTCCCCATATGTCCGAAGTGGACATACACGAACTCTCCTTCGAGGATCGGCGTAGCGCTGGCGTGGCTGTTTTTGGAATGGATCTTGGGAGCGGTCGCTCCTTCTTCCTGGAAAACCTCGACATCCCAGACGATGTCGCCGGAAGCTGCGTCAAGACAAATGGCCCGCAGCGATTGATCCGGCTTCTTCTCTTCGGACAGGGGCACGGCGGTTGTCAGATAGATGCGACCAGCGGCCGTAACCGGTGACGACCAACCAACGCCCGGCAATGCTTTTCGCCAGGTGATGTTGCGTTCGGGGGTCCAATCGGTCGGTAACTTTGCGCTATCGGCGTTCCCCTGTCCGGTCGGCCCGCGAAATTGATTCCACTCGGCTGGCGCCGGTGCGGTTGTTTGACCCACCGCAAATGCAGATCCCCAGCTTCCGACGATTACTAGCGTTAGGCAAGCAACGACCGTTCCACAATCCGACATGCGTGCAGGTTTCATCAGGTTTCAACAGAAATGGGAGGGTAGGGGGGAAGGGCATTGCAAGAGGGGAGCTTATTAATCTAGTCCAGAATCAGCGGGTTTGACACTAGATTTTGGGCGGGGAAAAGTGGAATTTTGGGGCGCCGTTGGCTCGGCCCGAGAGCACGTGCGTATTAGCGTGAATAACGCTCGGCCAGTTGCATGATCCACTCGGCGGGCGCTTTTCCCTTGGCGGCGATGGTTACGCGGCGGTCGGTTTCGCCGGTGACGAAGATTTCGATCTCAACATAGTTGCGCGGCATGCAGCCGATGACTCGGTCGGCCCATTCGACGAAGGTGAGCCCTTCCGAGTTGAAGTATTCTTCAGGGCCCAGCTCTAGGAACTCGTCATCATCTTTGATGCGGTAGGCGTCCATGTGGTAGAGCTGACGCGCGGCGTCGTACTGTTGCACTAGCACAAAGGTGGGGCTGATCACCGTTTGGGGATCAATGTTGCATGCTGCGGCGATCGCTTTAACCAAGCGCGTTTTGCCGGCGCCCAAGGTCCCTTGCAACGCGATGGTGGTACCATCGGGGAGCAACTCGGCCAGCAACTTCCCAAGCCGATCGGTATCGGTTTCGTCGACAAGTTTTAATTCAATCTGACGATCGGCGACATCATTCATCGGTGCAAATATCCTTGCGGCTCTATTTTTTGACCACCCACTTGATCGGCCCAAATACCTGCGCCGGCGACGACCTTGCCGATCCTGGTGACCGGCGTGCCGAGCAAACCGGCGGCGACCATTTGATCCGCATTCTCAGGCGATGCCGTCAACAATAACTCAAAGTCTTCCCCATCGGCTAGGGCATGCTGAAGCGGCGATTTGCCGCTGGTCGCGGCCAACTGCTGGGCCGCGCTAGAAACGGGGATTGCCGACATGTCTAAGATCCCGGCCGCGTCGCTCTCTTGCAACAGTCGCGAGAGATCCAAGAGTAAACCGTCGCTGATATCCATACCGCATTGCGACAGACCGCTACTCGTCAGCAACCGGGCTTCATTGATGCGCGGCGTGAAATCAAAGTGATGCCCCAAAATGCTACCGCCAAGTTGACCGGTGACGAGAATCGCATCGCCAGGATTGGCATTTCGGCGCAGCAGCGGAGGCTGATCGCCGCACGATCCGAAAGCGGTAACGTTGATCGCCAGCGGACCGCTCCAGCTGTTGGTGTCTCCGCCAGCCAAGATGCAGTCAAACTGCTCCAGCAACGGCAACATCCCGGCGTAAAGTTGCTGCGCCAACTGCAGCGTTGTGCCGTGCGGCGGAGTGCGCGGCAGCAACAGCGAAACGACAACAGCTACCGGCTGGGCTCCCATCGCGGCCAAATCGCTAAGATTGACCGCCAGCGCTTTGCGTCCTGCACGTTGCGGATCAATTTCGGCCAATCGGAAGTCGACCTCATCCGAAACCAAATCGGTGGTCACCACCAAATCGTCCCGTTCTTTCCACTCCAAAATGGCGGCGTCATCTCCTAGCCCGATGCGCAGCCGATTCGAGACCGGTAGTAACTCTCTTAGATGCTGAATGAATTCTGGTTCCATGCGATTGTTTCTCTGCGTCAGTCAAGCGGACGCTAGTCGATCGAGACCCGCAGGTAGCTGTCGAACCGAGCTTTAAGATCCGAAATCAAATCGGTTGTCCACCATTCTCGAAACGCTTCCGACTCGATGCGATAAGCTTGTTCTTCGCTGGCCATCATCGCTTGCAGATAATCGACGGCGATTGGATCTTCAATTTTTTCAGCCCACGCGCTAATCTTGACCAATGCGGTCGCATGATCGTTGACTTGACCCAGTCGATTTTGAACGGTTTCAAAATAGGGATACAGCTCACGGCGGAAACCGTCGTTAAATGCAGCCGCCGTCAGCTCCATCGCATACCGCAGACGTTTGGCTTGAATTCGCAATTGGTGCAACGTGTCAGGCGCCGCTAACGTTTGTTCCGCCTGATAAAAAAACTGCAATACGACGGGATCTAGATAGAGGGGACCAATCGATTTCAACGTTTCTTCGGGCCCGTTGTCGCGCCACTCAATCCGCGAGAGAAACCGCTCAAACTTGGTCGTCAGCTCTTTTTCTTTGGCCCAGGCGGCGATATTGACCAGCGATTGCTGAGCGTCGCTGCGCATGGCCCGCATCTGCTTGAGCGTCGCTTGGGCGGCAGCTTTGTTCGCTTTCTCTTTTTCTCCGGTTAAGCGTGCGATAAATACATCCAGATCGCGTGGCTCGTTCGCGGCGCGGCGAATCTTCTTCAACCGTTTGCGAAGCTTCTCTGATTTACGCATCGGTTCGAGCGGTTGAAAGAGCTCCAGCGCCGCTTGCGAGCGCCGGACTGCGACGCGCAATTGATGCACGTATTCAGAGTTTTCATCCGCTTTCCGCGCGGCCAGCGGTAGATAGTGGCGAACCAGATCGAGCCGTTCCGCCAGCGCGACGCGGGCAACCTTCGATATCAACGTATCGGGCTCCACTCCGTCCAACCACTTTACTTTTTTGATCGTCAACTTGTCGGCGCCCCTGCATTTGCGTTCTTGCCAGTCGTTTTGCCTACGCTCACGACGACCTCCAAATTGAAAACCTTCTCAAAGAACTCGGCTCGGCTGCGCGCTGCCCAGACGTCGACTTCAGAGTCTCCTTGCGAAGTGATCGTCAGCCGCAATTGCGTGGGGGTCTTTTCGGCCCGCACTGCTTGTACGTTTTGGGTGTGACTGCGATCGAAGGCGCCAGCCAAGCGCAAAATGGCAGCTAGCGCGCGGACGCGTTCCTGATCTTCGTTGGTTAGCCGGGTGAAGTTGCGATGCTTCTTTTTAGGCGCCGAACCGCGATGATAGCGCGCCACATTGGCGATCAGTTCTAGCTCGTGCCGCGAGAAGCCGGGGAGCTGACTGTTGAGAATCAAATTGTAGCTATGCTTGTGATGCTTCTCGTAGTTGATCAAATAGCCGGCGTCTTGCAGGACAGCCGAAGCATAAATCAAACGCTCATCAGTCGGAGCTAATTGGAGCGGTTCGATCAATTGCTGAAACAGCTCGACGGCCAGCTTCGCCACATGCAGCGTGTGCGGCATATCGACGCCGCAGCTCCTAGCGAAGAACTCCATCTCCTGCTTTGAGTCTTCTTCAGAAACCCGCGCGTCGTCGGTGGGGTCAATCATCGAGATGATCAGTCCGTCTCGAATGCCGCGATCATGCACATGCAGAATATTGACATCCAAGCGGGCCATGATTCTTTCAATGATGATCAACCCGGCGACAATAATATCGGCCCGATCCGCGTTCAACCCGGCCACGCCGCGGCGCTGCTTGACGTTCATCTTTTTTAACGAATCCAGCATGTGACTGACGTCTGCATGCGTGATGCGATAGCCCCACTCTGGTTGACCGATCTCTCCCTTGTGCGCCATTTGCATCGCGGCCAAGGTCGTAAACGTGCCGCCGGTCCCAAACATCACCTGGGGGACAAACGGTCGTTTGCGAACCGTCTTTTTGAGTTCGCGATCGATTTCTTCGGTCATGCGGTTGTAGTCTTCCGCACTTTGGAACAACGCGTTCTGCGGCGCATACAATTCGGTCATGCGAACCGCACCCAACTGCGTTGCGATGATTTCTTCGATATGTCCCGCGGAAGCGAGGATAATCTCGGTGCTTCCCCCACCGATGTCGGCGACGGCGACATTGCGATCGGTGATATCAAACGCCTTGGAAACGCTCAAAAAAGCAAGTTGAGCTTCTTGCTCAGAGGTGATGACGTCAATTTCTAGTTCGACGTCGCGCAGCGCTCGCTCGCAAAATTCGGCGCCATTTTCGGCTTCGCGGACCGCGCAGGTCGCGATCGTCCGAATCGTTTTGACTTCAAAGCCCGACGCGATCTTTTTGAAGCGGCGCAGCGCCGCTAGAGATTCTTGGACCGACTCTTCATCCAGCCGCCCAGTCGAACTGACGCTACGCGCTAGCCGGGTCGATTGGCGCTCTTCGTCCAAAACGCGATAGTCAGGCCCCGGAGTCACCTGGGCGACGACCAGCCGCAAGCTGTTTGAGCCGATATCGATCGCGGCCAGTTTGTCGCCCGGCAAAAGCTGAAGATCCGCAGGCTTGTCGACGATTTTCTTCATGCGGCGGCGTTTATTCCTCTCGCGGCTTCTTTTACCAGCGAATAATCGAGAATTGGCAACTCTTTCCAACGGCTAAGATAACAAAATCAACCTTTGTTCACGATGACCAAATTGAAATGACTTGCGGCCGTGCATAATGCGGACCTCGGCAAATACTCTCCCTTCCTCTGGAAAAGCAGCGAATCATGCTTTTACGAAAACTTATCTTAATGCGACACGCAAAGAGTTCCTGGAAGGGGGGAGAATCCGATCACGAGCGTCCCTTAAATGACCGCGGCCGGACGGCGGCTCCGCTAGTTGCCGCTGAGTTGCAACAACTTGGCTGGAATCCTGAAGTAGTCGTCGCGAGTGACGCACGTCGCACGGTGGAAACATGGGAGCGGATGCGCGACGTTTTTTCTCCGCCGGCGCAGTTCTTACTCGATCCCAGTCTTTATTTGAGCGGCTACTCTGAACTGGTCAGCGCTGCAGTTCAACTGCCGGACGCTTGTCTGTGCACCCTTTTCTTAGGGCATAATCCCGGCTGGGAGATCGCGGCCAGCCAACTTTCAGGCCAATCGCTAGAGATGGCGACCGGCATGGCCGTCCTGTTGACGGCCGAATCCGAAAGTTGGAAGGGAGCATTTTTGCGCAATGCTTGGAAACTGGTTTCGATTATCCGTCCCAAAGAGCTTCATGACAATCAATAGGACGCAAACAAGTTTTTTTCGTAAGTCTTCCCCACTTATTTCGATTGCAGCTTGCCGCCAATAGGTATAAAATACAGTTCACACCATGCTCAATACCGCTGCATTTTTTTGCGGTGGTCTATCCCGCCTCTAACATGCGAAGCTATGAACGCACAAACGCTATTAGTTGCGTTGTTCTGTGGATTGACCGTCCCTGCCTTGGTCACCGCAAAGGCTGACGATATTTCGAGAGAGCAAGCTGCTTTCTTTGAGCATGATATTCGTCCGCTGCTGATCAAGCGCTGCTTCGAATGTCATAGCGCTGAGGACGAAAAGGGAGATTTGCGTCTCGACTCGCGCGGGGCGATGCTTGCAGGCGGCGAAAGTGGCGCCGCGATCGAGCCTGGCAAGCCCGAAGAAAGCTTGCTGATTGAAGCGATCAACTACGAAAGCTATGAGATGCCCCCGTCAGGCAAATTGCCTGACGCCGAGATCGCACTGCTAACCAAATGGATCCAGATGGGCGCTCCGTGGCCCGGCGGCGATGACGCACCGATCCGCCATGCCGCCCAAGATAAGATTACGGACGAAGATCGTCACTATTGGGCGTTTCAACCGCTCGCAAAAGTGACGGTTCCCACCGTCGAAGAAGAGCGCTGGAACCACAATCCGATCGATCGATTTATCCGCCAGCAGCAAATCACCGCCGGCGTGACTCCCAACGCCAAAGCGGACAAGTTGGTCCTGCTGCGGCGCGTCTGTTTTGATCTAACGGGGCTTCCGCCGACGCCTGAGCAGACCGAACGGTATATGAATGATCCGTCGCCTGACGCCTTTGAAAAGCTGGTCGACTCGCTGCTGGAGAGTCCTCATTTTGGCGAGCGGATGGCGACGCACTGGCTGGACTTGGTGCGTTACGGCGAATCGGACGGATACCGTCAAGACGCCTACCGCCCCCACGCCTGGCGGTATCGCGACTATGTCATCAACAGCTTCAATCAAGACAAGCCGTACGACCAATTTGTGCTCGAGCAATTGGCAGGCGATGAAGTAGCCCCCAACAATCCCGACGCAATCATCGCCACCGGATTTTTGCGGCACTGGATATATGAATACAACCAGCGCGACGTCCGCACGCAATGGCAGATTATTTTAAACGACATTACAGACACCACCAGCGACGTCTTCCTGGGTGTCGGCATGGGCTGCGCCAAGTGTCACGATCACAAATTTGACCCGCTGCTGCAGCGCGACTATTTCCAATTGCAGGCCTTCTTCTCGCCGCTGCTGCCGCGCGATGATATTCCTGCCGCTACTCCGCAAGAGCTCGCACAGTACAAAGCGGCGCTCGCCCAGTGGGAAGCCGAGACGCGCGACATCCGGGCCAAGATTGACGCGATGGAAGCGGCCCCCATCGCCGGCGCGATCAAAAAGCAAACCGAGATGTTTCCGGAAGACATCCAAGAGATGATGAACAAGCCGATCGAGCAACGGGCTCCGCTAGAGCATCAATTGGCCGAAATGGCTTATGAGCAGGTCGAGATGGAGATCAGCCGCCGTCGAGGACTTGTCGGAGATGAGGCCAAAAAAGCCGAATACAAACAACTGCAAGACGAACTGGCCAAATATCCAAAGCCAAAATCGCTGCCCACCGCCTATTCGGTTAGTGACGTCGGTCCGACCGCTCCGCCGACCTACATCACCGGCAAAGAACGATTGGGGGAGATCGCTCCTGATTTTCTGACGGTGCTAGACGCCTCACCGGTTTCGATTGAATCTTCTAGTAGCTCGACAGGTCGACGCTCTGAACTGGCGCGCTGGATCAACAGCCGAGACAACGCGTTGGCGAGCCGCGTGATCGCCAATCGTCTCTGGCAATGGTGCTTCCATCGTGGTTTGGTCGCTACGCCCAACGATTTTGGCAACCTGGGTACGCCGCCGTCGCATCCAGAGCTGCTGGATTGGATGTCGCAAGAGTTCATCGACCAAGGGCGCAGCATGAAAAGCATGATCCGCCTGCTGGTTACCTCCGAGACCTATCAGCTTGCGTCCACACGCACCCCCGCCGCCGACAAACTGGATCTCGATAATCGCACCTACTGGCGCAGCCAGGTTCGTCGCATGACCGCTGAACAGGTTCGGGATGCGATGTTGGCGGCAGCCGGCAAGCTGGATCGCACTACCGGCGGCTCCAGCGTCAGCGGCACCACACCGCGCCGCAGCGTTTATCTCAAAGTAATCCGCAATACGCGAGAACCGCTGCTGGATGCGTTTGATTTCCCCGAACGCTTTAGCAGCGCCGCGACGCGCAACACCACCACCACTCCGACGCAATCGCTGCTGCTAATCAACGGCGATTTTCCGTTGCAACAAGCCCAACGCATGGCGGCTACCATCCGCAAGAGCGGTCAGACCCCAGAAGATCGCATCCGCGCCGCCTACATGGCGGCCTTCAGCCGCAAACCGACCACGGCCGAACTTGAAGACGCCCAAGCCTTTATTCAGCAGCAATTAGCGATTACCCAAGAACAATCGGCCGCCGAGAAACCGCTCGCAATCGCCAAATTCAAACAACTTGACAAATCAGGCGTCCATCTGAAACCAGATGCCGAAGTCTCGCAGTTGTCAGCCAGTCTGCAAGACTTTACCGGCGCCTCATTTACGGTCGAATCGATCATCCAACTCGATACGATTTACAAAGATGCCTCGGTACGGACGATCGCATCGCAGTGGAACGGCGGCAACACGCAGCCTGGCTGGAACTTTGGCGTCACCAGCGAAAAATCGGCCTACACGCCCCGGAACCTCATCATGCAATTGGTCGGCGCCAACTCGCTGGATCAAACCATCTATGAAGTCGTTCCGTCCGGCATTCACTTGGAGCTAGGTCGTCCTTACTACGCTTGCGTGCAGTATGTGCGAGATGATTCTGGCGCCGCCGAAGTCCACTTCTTTGTCCAAGACCTGTCGGTTGCCGCCGCGCCGCTGCAGACGGCGGTGGTCAAGACCGAAATTATTGCTGGTCTGCGGAACGACTATCCGTTTGTGATCGGCGGACGGACCGGCACCAAAAGCTGCTCGTTTGACGGCCTGATCGCCGAAGTCCGCGCCGTGCCTGCAGCGCTTTCGGCGGATCAACTGCTGGTCCAGCAAGCAAGCGCTGTCAGCGAAGTGGTCGGTCACTGGAAGTTCGCCAAAGCGACCGGTTCGCTCCGCTCGCTCGCAGGCGGCGTTGACCTGACCTCCGGCGATTCGGCGATCAACTCCGACACGGCGGCTTGGGTAGACTTCTGCCATATCTTGCTTAATTCCAACGAATTCCTTTACGTGCCATAGCCCCCATGTCCTCGACCATTTGCCAACAACACGGCGTTCCTCACCACGAGCAAATCTTTGATCGTCGCCAAGCGCTGCTGCGCACCGGCGCCGGATTTGGTTCGCTTGCGCTTTCTTGGATGCTGGCTCAGGAAGGACGCGCTGATCACAGTGGCCTAGTTGAGAGCAACCAGACGGCTCACATAGCGCCTCGCGCTAAGAATGTCATCTTCCTATTTATGGAAGGGGGACCCAGCCACATTGATCTGTTTGATCCCAAGCCGACGCTCAACAAGCTGCATGGCCAGCAGCTTCCCAGTTCGTTTAAAAAAATCATCCTAGCGATGGGCGAAGGGAAAGCTCCTCTCTATGGTTCGAACCGCAAGTGGAAACAGCATGGCCAGAGCGGCCTGTGGATCTCGGACTGGCTGCCGCACATCGCCGAGCATGCCGATGATCTAGCGGTCGTTCGCTCGTGCTATGGCGAAGGAATCAACCATGCCGGCGGCGTTTGCCAGATGAACACCGGCGCAATCATCGGCGGTCGCCCCTCGCTCGGCAGTTGGGTCAGCTACGGCCTGGGAACCGAAAACGAAAATCTGCCGGCGTTTGTGGTGCTGCAAGACAACAACGGCACGCCGGTTAACGGTCCGCGCAACTGGGGGACCGCCTTCATGCCGGCCGTTTATCAAGGAACCCGCTTTCACCCCGGCGAGACCCCAATTCGCAACCTCGAAAATCCCAACGGCGTTACCGACACCCGACAACTGTCAAAGCTCGCTTACCTCAGTCGGATGAACAGCGGTTTCGCCGGCGAACATCCTGGCCAAAGCGAACTGGACGCGCGAATCAAAAGCTACGAACTTGCATTCCGCATGCAGGTCCATGCTCCCGAAGCAATCGATCTAACGCAAGAGACCGAAGAAACCAAGCAACTCTATGGCATGGACGACAAAGAGACCGAAACCTTCGGTCGTAACTGTCTGTTGGCTCGTCGTATGGTTGAACGGGGGGTTCGCTTCGTTCAGCTTTATCACGGCACCGGCAGCAAATGGGACGCTCACTCCAACATCGAAAAGAACCACGGGACCAACTGCCGCTCCTCCGATAAACCGGTCGCCGGGTTGCTGGCCGACCTAAAACGCCGCGGGCTACTAGATCAGACGCTGGTCGTGTGGGGCGGTGAGTTTGGGCGAACTCCGATGAGCGAACAAGGTAACGGCCGCGATCACAACCCCAGCGGTTTTACCATGTGGTTTGCAGGCGGCGGCGTTCGCGGGGGTCAGACGATCGGCTCGACCGACGAAATCGGCCTACATGCTGTCGAAGACCGAATGCACGTGCATGATCTGCATGCGTCGATCCTGCACCTGATGGGACTCGACAACATGAAGCTGACCTACTTCCACAAAGGTCGGCCCGAACGTCCCACCGTCAACGAAGGTGGCATGAACATGAAGCTGGTAACCGGCTAAAAGTTACCCTGCGGCGATTGCTAGTCCGAAATCGCCAAAAATATAATTCCCCAGAGCGGCTTTCATAATTCCGTCTCTAGAACGTAGCGGACTTGATCTTTCCGCTACGTTGCTTGTGCGGGTCGCTGGCTTCGCTTTCCGATCTACTAGACCTCGACGGTGCGATAGCGATACGCTGATAATCAACCAGCGGCCGCGGCGGTTGTCGCTCCATCTCCGCCCTTATGACTTGTCGCCGCGTGAGCGTTTTCTAGTCATCGTTAGAAGGGGGCACGCCGTGTCGCATTCAGTTTGTTTGATCGAAGGGGACGGAATCGGGGCCGAGATTACCGCTGCAGTTCAGCAAATCATCGCAGCGGCTGGCGTATCCATCGATTGGCGTCCTTGTCTGGCCGGCGTCACCGCCGTCGAAAAAAAAGGAACTCCGCTCCCCCCAGAAACGATCGCCGCGATCCAAGAGACCGGTGTAGCGCTCAAAGGCCCGCTGGCCACCGCGATCGGCAAAGGCTTTCGCAGCGTGAACGTTGGCCTGCGTCAAGAGTTGCAGTTGTACGCCAACTTTCGCCCTGCTCGGACGATCCCCGGCGTTAAGACACGCTATGACAATGTTGACCTGATCATCATTCGTGAAAACACCGAAGGTCTCTACAGTGGTTTAGAGCACACCGTCGTTCCCGGCGTGGTCGAAAGCCTGCGGATCATCACCGAAAAGTGCTCACGCCGAATCGCCATCTTCGCGTTTGAAACGGCCCGCAAGTACAACCGCAAAAAGGTCACTTGCGTTCACAAAGCGAACATTCTGAAACTAAGCGACGGGCTCTTTCTCGATACCGTCCGCGACGTCGCGAAGTCCTATCCCGACATCGAGCTCAACGACTGCATCGTTGACGCTGCCGCGATGAAGTTAGTGATGGACCCGACGCAGTTTGAAGTTCTAGTGATGGAAAATCTGTTTGGCGACATCATCTCGGATCTCGCCAGCGGTCTGGTGGGTGGACTCGGCGTCACGCCGAGCGGCAACTATGGCGAAAACATCGCGATCTTTGAAGCCGTCCACGGAACCGCCCCCGACATCGCCGGCAAAGACCTGGCCAACCCAACTGCGCTGCTGCTAAGCGCCACGATGATGCTGAAACATCTGGGCGAAACCGAAGCGGCCACGCGAATCGAAAAAGGGCTCCTCGCAGTGCTGCAAAACCCAGAAACCCGCACCGGCGATCTCGGCGGAAAACTGGGAACTTCAAAATTCGCCGACGCAGTCGCGGCAGCGTGTGCAGCAGGTGACTAGGGCAATGCGAGGGTGGATGGAACAAGCGAATTACGGTCTCCAATTTCAATCGATCGCGCCGCCTGTGCAATCCACCATCGCAGTTGAAACGCTCGGCAACTCTGGTGGCTTACGCAAACCGGCCATGCTGCTTGGTGGGTGGTAAAATCGATCACGGTTGTTGCTCCACCCACCCATCAGAAAATATCGCCATCGGGCGTCCAATTGGGACGCCCTTTTTTTATGCGCCTCTTTTCTGGCTGGTCAATCCAATCGGTGCGCCTACAAGGTTGGTAGAAGTCAGCGACGTGTCATGACAAACTGCCAAGCTTCGCCCCCCGCTGTGCATCCTGCTTTCAACGCAGATGATGCATACCATTTATCCACCACTACCAGGAGCTTTTACTCATGCGTGCATTATCTTGGATTCTCGCTTCGGCGATGCTAGTTGCCTGTGTTTCGCTGGTACAACCCGCAGCCGCTGCTGAAGAAGCGAAGAAAGACATTGTTGATACGGCCGTCGGTGCTGGTGATTTCAAAACACTAGTTGCAGCCGTTCAAGCGGCAGGCTTGGTCGATGCGTTGAAGGGTAAAGGGCCTTTCACGGTCTTTGCACCAACCGACGCCGCTTTCGCCAAATTGCCGAAAGGGACTGTGGAGAGCCTGCTGAAAGATAAAGAGAAGCTGGCCAAGATTTTGAAGTATCACGTCGTCTCTGGCAAAGTCATGGCTGCCCAAGCCGTGAAGCTGGATTCGGCCGATACATTGGCTGACGAATCGATCAAGATTGCCGTTAAAGATGGCAAGGTCATGATCAACAACGCGACTGTCGTCAAAGCTGACATTGTCACGTCGAATGGAGTGATTCACGTCATCGACACCGTTCTGCTTCCCTAGTCGACTGCTGGAGTAATCTTCGCCCCGACCAACCGGCGACTCGATCCATTCTGGAGGGGATGGAAAGAGTCGCCCAGATCGGGGCGAATTTTTTTCGTTATCATCAAGGGGAGATTACGACATCCCCGGATTACCACTTCGATGACTCATCAAGTCTTCCAACTTCGTAGCGAAATCCCCGCACCGGTCGAAGTTGTGTTTGGTTGGCACAAACGGCCCGGCGCTCTTCAGCGACTCACTCCCCCCTGGGAATCGCTAACTGTGCAGTCTTACCAGCCCGGCTTGGAGCCCGGTACGCAGGCCGTACTGATCACCAAGATCGGTCCGTTTCGTGTAAAGTGGGTCGCCGAACATCGCGAACTGATCGAAAACCAGCTGTTCCGAGACGTACAACTCTCAGGCCCATTCGCCCACTGGGACCATCAGCACCGCTTTGGTGCAATCGACGCGACTCACAGCTATCTAGAGGACCACGTCGAGTACTCCGTCCCAGGCGGCGCGCTCGGTAGAATGTTGGGAGGCAGTTTTGTCGCCGGCAAGATTCAACGCATGTTCCAATATCGACATGCGACGATGCTGGCCGACCTTGCTGCTCATCAACCTTATCAAGAGCATCGCGCCATGAAAATTGCTATCACCGGAGCATCAGGGCTCGTCGGAAAGTCACTCTCCGCATTTTTAACGACCGGCGGTCACCAAGTCATCCCGATGACGCGCAGCCGCGACAAGTCTGGCATCTACTGGAACTACAAGCAGAAAGAGATCGATGCCGCGTCGCTCCATGGTGTCGACGCCGTCATTCATCTGGCTGGCGAAGGGATCGCCGCCGCGCGGTGGAGCGACAAACAAAAAGCAAAGATCCGCGACTCGCGTATCGACGGAACTACGTTCCTCTCTAATCAACTGGCCGCACTTCCCAACCCGCCCCAAACGTTGATCTGCGCCTCCGCGATAGGATATTACGGGGACTCCGGCATGCAGCCGGTCGACGAACGGGGCCTAGCCGGCTCCGGCTTTCTGCCCGATGTTTGCCGAGCCTGGGAGCTCTCGTGCGAACCGGCTGCACTGGCCGGCATTCGCGTCGTCAATACGCGCCTCGGCGTGGTGCTAAGCCCGCAAGGCGGCGCACTCGCCAAGATGCTGCTTCCCTTCAAACTGGGTATCGGCGGCGTGATCGGCAGCGGTCATCAGGTCTGGAGCTGGATCACGCTAGATGACGTGATCGGTGGGATGCATCACTGTTTGATGAATGACCAATTGGTCGGGCCGGTTAATTTGACCGCTCCCCATCCGGTGACCAATCGAGAGTTTACCAAAACGCTGGGGCGCGTCTTGAAACGTCCAACAATTTTGCCCGTCCCCAGCTTCGCCGCGCGTTTGGCGATCGGTGAAATGGCGGACGATTTACTATTGGCCAGTTCGCGGGTGATGCCGACTCGGTTGCTGGAAACGAACTATCCGTTTCGCGATCCTGATCTAGAGCCGGCGCTGCGGCGGATGCTGGGCCGCTAACTTCTCACCTTTTGTCGCCAGAGATGAACCTGTTTTGGAAGACTTTCCTTCGCTAAGACTTGCCCCCGTCAACGACGCTCCGGTTCGTACCGAGCGCGATTTTGTCCTTTACTGGATGATCGCCAATCGTCGCACGCGTTGCAATTTTAGTCTGCAACGCGCGGTCGATTGGGCTCGGCATTTAAACAAGCCGCTGGTCGTGTTCGAGGCGTTGCGGATTGATTATCCCTGGGCCTCTCGGCGATTTCACCGGTTTGTCATGCAAGGGATGCGCGACAACGCTGCGGCGTTGCAGACGACGCCGGCTCTCTATTACCCATATGTCGAACCGACCAAAAATGCCGATCATGGTCTGTTGGCGGCGCTCGCGGCCAAGTCGTGCGTGATCGTCACCGACGACTTTCCCTGCTTCTTTCTGCCGCGGATGCTGCAAGTGGTTGCGCGACGTGTTGACGTGCTGCTAGAAAAAGTAGACTCCAACGGCATCTTGCCGATGCGCGCCGCCGATCGCACGTTTACGGTGGCGCATAGTTTTCGTCGATTTTTGCATCACAACCTGCGCGATCATCTGGTTGATTTTCCCCAGGCAGATCCGCTGCATGACGCCCAGATTCCGCAGGCAACCAGCCCACTGATCGCCGACATTCAAGCCAACTATCCGGCCGCTTCCCCAGAGCTGCTAAACGCCTTGCCTGCGGCGCTCGACGGATTGCCTATCGATCAGGCTGTGGGCGACGCCGCGCTGGACGGGGGAAGCAGCGCCGCGCAGACCACCCTCGACAATTTTTTCAGGCGCCGCTTGGCGCGCTACGGCGAAGAGCGAAATTCTCCCGAAGCGGATGCCGCGAGCGGACTTTCGCCCTATCTCCATTTCGGTCATATCGCAACGCATGATATTTTTGAGCAACTTGTTAAATCAGAAGAGTGGGACGTTTCGCAGTTGAACGCAAAAGCGACCGGCTCCCGCGAAGGCTGGTGGAACATGTCTCCCAGCGCCGAGAGTTTTGTTGATGAACTGATCACCTGGCGCGAGCTTGGCTATAACATGTGCTCACGCGAAACCAACTACGATCAGTATGAATCCTTGCCAGCGTGGGCGCTAGAAACGCTAGAACAGCACCAATCGGATCGCCGTCCCAAGGTCTATACTCTGCGCCAGTTAGAACAGGCGCGTACCTACGACGAGCTATGGAACGCCGCCCAAACGCAACTGGTTCGCGAAGGGCGAATGCACAATTATCTGCGGATGCTGTGGGGTAAGAAAATCTTGGAGTGGTCGCCGACCCCCAAACAGGCGCTCGCTGCGATGATTCACCTCAACAATAAGTACGCCGTCGACGGCCGGAATCCCAATTCCTACAGCGGCATCTTTTGGTGTCTAGGACGTTACGACCGAGCCTGGGGGCCCGAGCGACAGATCTTTGGCAAAATTCGTTACATGAGCAGCGAAAACACGGCTCGGAAAATTCCGGTCAAGCGTTATATCGAAAACTATGCTCCCAATCAGCTCTTCCGGTGAACCCCTCGGATTGGCGAAGTGTCGTAGTTTTTTGTCTACAAACCTATTCCGGCCGCTTTTGACTGAGGTAAGATAGCAAGGCCCCCGCCCAAAATCTTCGCTACAATCCTCCCTCTCCAACCGATCGACCTCCATGATATTGCGTTCGCTATTTACGATCGTTATCTGCTCGATTGCCTTACCGCTCGTTCACGGTGAAGAGTCTCCCTTTCCTAAATACGGCCTCCTCCCCAAAACCGAGATCGGGGCGATCCGGTTTCTAGAGCAACATCCTGAAGCGGACGGCCGCGGCGTGGTGGTCGCCGTCTTTGACACCGGCGTCGATCCAGGCGCAGTCGGACTCCAAACGACGCCTGACGGACGCCCCAAAATCATTGACATGGTCGACGCTTCGGGCAGCGGAGACGTTGATACGTCGACAATTCGCAAACGGGATGATCACCAGATCTTGGAAGGTCTAACCGGACGCAAGTTGACGATTCCCAAAAAATGGAAATGCCCCAGCGGCGAGTTTCATGTCGGTATGAAGCGCGGCTACGATCTCTTCCCAGATGGTCTCGTCAGCCGCTTGAAAGCCGAGCGCAAGAAAGATTGGGACGAAGAATTTCGCGCGGTTCAAGCAAAATTGAATGACCAGATCGAAGCGTTTCACGTCGCCCATCCCAAGCCGAATGAAGAAGAAAAGGAAGACCTGCAAGAACTCGAAACGCGACGCAAAGAGCTCGACAAAGCGCACAGCAGTTGGGACGATCCAGGCCCGATCTACGATTGCGTCGTCTTCTTTGACGGAAAAGCCTGGCGAGCGGCGCTCGACGCGGATGAAGATGGTCAACTTGAGGATGAAAAGTTGCTGACCAATTTTCGTGCAGAGCGAAAATACGCCACGTTTGATGCAGAGGGACTGCTGAACTATGCGCTAAACATCTATGACGACGGCAATCTGCTGTCGATCGTCACCGACTGCGGAACGCACGGTACGCATGTGGCCGGCATCATCGCCGCCTATCATCCTCAACACCCAGAGCAAAACGGCATCGCCCCCGGCGCCCAGATTGTCGCAGTGAAAATCGGCGATACCCGCGTCGGGTCCAACTCGCTGGGAACCGGCGAAACGCGCGGCATGATCGCCGCGCTCGAAAACAAAGTCGACCTAATCAACATGAGCTACGGCGGAGCGGCGCCGATCCCCAATGTTGGTCCGCTTACCGAACTACAAAACGAGCTGGTCTACAAACATGGCGTGATCTTTGTCGCCAGCGCCGGCAATGACGGCCCTGCGTTGTCAACGGTCACAGCGCCCGGCGGAACCACCTCTTCGATCATCGGGGTCGGAGCGTATGTTTCGCCCGAGTTGGCCGAGGTGAGTTATTCGCTGCGCGACAAGCTGGCCGAAATCCCCTATACCTGGAGCTCGCGCGGTCCCGCGATGGACGGCGACCTGGGGGTCGATATCTGTGCACCCGGCGGCGCGATTGCGCCTGTCTCTCAATGGGCGTTATCCGCCAAGCAGTTGATGAACGGCACGTCGATGTCCTCTCCCAATGCATGCGGCGGTTTGGCGCTAGTCGTTTCGGCCCTCAAGCAAGCGAAACTCACGTACTCTCCGACCCTTGTCAAACGAGCGATCCAAAATTCGGCTCGGGCGTTGGAGGAGGGGAGTCCCTTCGTCATGGGACAAGGCTTGTTGCAAGTCGACGCCGCCTATGATTGGATCGTCCAGCATGCGCCGCAACTGGATGCTCGACTGCGGTACGAAGTAAAGATCAAGTCGCATGCCGATGCTCGCGGCATCTATTTGCGAGAAGCGATCGATCTAGCGACGCCCACCCAAGCCAAGATCGAAGTGCAGCCGATCTTTCCGGACGACGTGGCCAGCGTCGACAAGTCGTCGTTTGACATGAAGCTTCTTTTGGAATGCGATGACGCGTGGGTCAAGACGCCGGAGATCTTCTTTTTGGCGTACGGCGGTCGCGACTTCGAGATTGAAATCGACCCCACCTCACTTGAGCCAGGCGCCTACTACAGCGAGATTCGCGGCTATGACGCTGACAATCCTGCGGCAGGCCCATTGTTTCGCGTGCCGATCACAGTGACGCAAACCATCCCGCTGCATGACAAATACAGCTGGCGTGAAATATTGAAATCGACCGCCGGTCAGGTCGAACGCCGTTTTTTTCCGGCGCCGATCGGAGCAACTTGGGCCGACCTGAAGATATCAGCCGGCGATTTTTCTGGTTCGCGACTCATGATTGCTCATTCCAAGCAACTGCTGCCTCAAGAGGATAGCCGCGACCAAGAAGCACAAAACTATCTGCGATTTGTGAAAGGGGAAGTAAAAAACATCAGCTTCCCAGTGGTTGCTGGCCGCACCTTAGAGCTCTGTCTGGCCCAATACTGGAACAGCTTAGGAGACGCCGACTTTGAATGTCAATTGACCTTCCATTCGCTCGATCCGACTGACCAAACCATCGTCTTTGACGGGATCGACTACGCCAAGCGGATCGAAGTGGTCGGCGCATTTGGACTAGAACGCTTAAACCCCAAGGCCGAGCTATCAACCTGGCGGCGCGTGGTCGAACTGAAAAAGTCCGAGCTCGTCCCGCTCTCGGCCGAGCGTGATTTATTGCCCCAGCAGCGGCGCAACTATGGCCTGACGTTGACCTACGAGTTTAACATGGCCGAAGACGGAGAGGTCAATCCGCGACCAGCCGTAATGTCAGACGACTATGCATTCGAGATCTGGTCGGGCCGGCTCTGGATGATCTACGACAAAAACAAACAGCAGATGGGCGCTGGAGTCTCGGGACGATCGGTGAAATTGCCGAAAGGGGACTACACGCTGCAACTTTTCTTCCGGCACTTTAACCGCGAAATGTTGGCGAAACTAGAATCCATGCCGATCTTTCTCGATCAAGAGCTCAGTTCCAAAGTCACGCTGCCGGTCCGTCGTAGCTTTGATCAGGTCATACAAGGTTCTGGCAAGTTCGCAGTTCAAAAGATCGCCGATGGCGAGCTCGAAGCGTTTTATCTCGGGCGACCTTCCACCAGTTCGTTGCCCAAAACGATCGGAACGCGAGATCGCTTTCTCGGCAAAATTTATTTGGGCGAAGAACAAAAAGAGGTCGCCGGTTCGGGCCGTCGCCCTCAAGGTTTTGAGCTGATCTACTATCCGCCGCCGCCTGAGCCCAAAGAAGAACCCGACACCGACAAGCCCCCAGAAAAAACGCTCGCCGAAAAGCTAATGGAGCTGCGCATCGCCGAGCTCGCGCGGCTGGCCAAACAGGAGGATCCCGCCCAGTTTAACCAGCTGGCCAAGTCGCTGCTGGCCGAAGACCCTGACAACCTAGAAGTGCATCAAGCCCAACTCCATCAGTTGGATGGGGATGACCGCAAAGACCATTTGCCGCAAGTGGTCAAAGCGGCTAACAAAATCATCCGCTTGATTCCGCAAAACAAGTTGGCGAAATATTTCGGTCACAATCACAATCCGAAAACCGACGCCGAAAAAGAGCAAGCGGAAGAAATGAACCGGCAACGCGATTTTCTGACCGACGCCCTGTATCGCAAGTGTCGCGCAATCGCTTACATGGATTTGCCAATCGATCCGACCACCGACCAACAGACGGAAATCCCCAAGAGCCCCGCCGATCCAGAGCAACGCGCCAAACTGTTCGAGAAAACCTATCAGCAGTTGGCGCAATGGGTCGATCCGACCGATGCAAAATACGCGCTGGTCGATGATCGTCGCCTGCGTCGCCAAGATCGCCAAGGCGCCGCGCTTCAGCTGCTCAACAAGCTGATTAAGCAAGAGCCAACCAAGTTGATCCTCTATAAAAAGCGGGCCGACATCTACGGTGAACTAGGCTGGACCTTTCTACAAAAATACGAAAACCAATGGCGCTTGCTCCGCAAAAACGAAGCCTACGCACCGTTTTAAATACCGGCGATTTTTGAGTGTCTACGCCGCCATGCTCTTACCGCGTCTTCGCGGAATGAGCATGCCGCCCGAAATTCGACCTTAGGCCTTCGTCTTTCTCTTTCTTGCCCCTTCCCGAAACTTCGCCGCACGGTAGCATGGATGAGGCTAACTTAATTTGCACGCACATGACTGAAGAGGCGCTGATTTTGGACGATCTGGTTCGAATTGAAGAGACTCCCTATGGAAAAGGTCTGTTCGCAGTTTGTGATTTCTCCAAATACCACCTCATTTGTGAAGTGCAGGGAGAGATCATTGACGACGCCGACTACTCCAGCAGTTATTGCATCGATCTAGGGGGGACTTTTTCGTTAGAACCCGGCGAACCGTATCGCTATCTGAATCACAGCTGCGAGCCGAATTGCTGCTTGGTCTATGACGAAGAAGATGTGACCCCGCCGTCCCGAATTTGGGTCGAAACAACCCGCTATATCGAAGCCGGCGAACAACTTACCATCGACTATGCCTGGCCGGCCAATGCGGCAATTCCGTGCGGCTGCGGTGCACGTCGTTGCCGGGGGTGGATTGTTGACCGTGCCGAGCTAAAACTGCTGAAAACGACGCAACACTATTCACCACAAGACTTTACAAAGAAAAAGCCTACTTCGGCGGCATCCACCTAACCCGACCTTGGTTTGGCGTAAAGCGTTGAATATTCTTGAGATAGGACTAGGCGAGATAGCACCCGATTCGTTATATTGGGCGTTTCGCACATGCTTGCAGGCGAGGCTAGAAGGGTTTCTGGCCTCTTTCGCGTTGATTCACTTTCAACGCTAAATTCGTTCACGCTACGATAATTCAGGAAAGACATGGTCAAAGTTCTAGTTCGCGAGAAGGAGTCGATTCAAGAAGCTGTTCGTCGCTTCGGCAAACTGGTCATGCGCAGCGGTTTGAAGAAAGAAATGCGCCGCCGCAAGTTCTACGAAAAGCCAAGCGATTTGAAGCGCCGTGCTCGACTTCGTGCCGAACGACGTTCTGCCAAAGAACGCTCTCTGTACCTCGACTAGTTTTCACGTAACGATCACGTTACCCCGTCGGTGAGAATCGCGCCAGACGAGAAAACAAACCTACAAAAAGAAAGCCGTCGTGAAACTCACGTCGGCTTTTTTCATGCGCGGTCAAGATCGAGATGCGTGCGATCGTTCGCTGTGACCAGTGGTCGATATCCTCAACAACAATCCTCAACAACAATCCTCAACAACAATCCTCAACAACAATCCTCAACAACAATCCTCAACCGTGTTCTACGACGTGAACAGTTCCTTGGTGCATTTTGAGCAATCATGAAATTTCTGTTCGGATTTGTATTGCCCATGGGTATAGATTCCCCGACCGTCCCTCCCTCGTAATCCGCAATAAATACAACGATGATCGCCGTTGCTGAAACGAGAGCCGGGCAGGGAATAGTAAGCCGATTTACGTAGCGACTTCCAGGTTTGTCCACTCACAAAAATGCCCACCGCCGCCAAAACCCCCACGATGGCAATCATGGCTGCAAACGGCAAAAGGTCTGCTTGGATTCCAACCATCACCGCCAACGTGCATGCTCCTAGCAATACAACCATCGCCAAAATCCCCGCAACCATCCGGCGCCGGCGATAAATGGCGACCAATGCCGCATGGGTTACCGAATTGTCAAAGGACTCCGCTTCCTGAGATTCCAGAGCAGCCGAATCGGCGTTTTGGCCACTGTTCTGCCGAACAATTTTGATCGCGCGAATCAGATCGTCCGCTGCTCGAGCTTTGGCCTCCGCAGAGGGCTCCACCCCCGCAGCGAGATGCGCAATTGCGTTTCGCACTCTCAGTGCGCTGTTGACGTCGTAGATAAAGCCATCCTTTGCAAACCAATCTTGCCGCTGCACAAGATCACCCAAGGTCGCTTCTCGATCCTTGCCCGCATCCTTGCCCGCATCTTTCTCCCGAAGCTCCGCCTCCAGAAGTGCCGCAGCATTGATCACGCGTGAATCCAGGTCAACAATCCTCTCAATTTGAGCCAGCGTCTTCATTGCGTCGAGCTACCTTCAAGGGATGCAGGAAACGAAGTGGACCAGCATCGGCGCCGCTGCCACAGACTTTCGTGGCCAATGATTGTACATGGATAGAACGCTTGGCGTCGCCCAGGTCGACTGAGCCTCGGCTTCCTATATCTTCACTGTCGCCTGCGATAGTGCTCTTCTAACAGTGCTCTTCTACTCGATTTCAATCTAGAGTCGAACAATTTTTTTACTTCACAATGACGATCCACTACCTTGCTGAACATAAACAGCGAGTCTCATCATCGAAAGCGAGTGAAGCACTTTCCTCTGGCGGAGCATGTTCACCTGCTGGTATTTCCCATGGTCGCCGAGGCCAGCGTCAGTCGGCTATTGCAGAAGCTCGTTCGCGATTACTGGACGAGTTGACCATTCAAGAGCGGCCCGGGCAACGCTGTTTTCGCTTTTGGCAGGCAGGATCTGGTTAGGATCGAAATCCCTTCCAGCCTTCAGCGATCGAAGCGGCCTGCTTCCATTTCCCCAAACCGAACTCTCATAACGAGTGGACCAGAAAATGGGGGCATTCCACGACGACCAGTACTACCTCGCCGTTCTTAGATCGTGGTTTGCTTCGGTTTATTACCACGATGAATGTGAAGCAGAGGATCCATCTGTCGAGCTTTTTCCAGCGCAGCGTCTGAATCCCCATGACAGCCACGCAGAACGAGTTCTTGCGTCAGTTTGGCGGCGGCGAGCTTCGTAACGATCTCCTCCGTAATGCGGCAACTGACGATTTCAAGTCGCTGCAACTTGACGCCGCATTGCACCAGCGTATCAATATCCGGCGCATCCTTGAAGAACAATGCATCCGAGCGAATCGTGAGTTGCCGAAGCCCAGCCACCTGAGAGAGTTGACGTAGGAAACTCCCTGGCGTTCCTGCAGGGACATTGAGTTTTTTGAGTGACTTAATCTCCAGCAAGTGCGTCCAGGTTGATTCACTCGCCCGTTCGCGAAGGTTGATTTTGAGCTCGTCAATCTGCGGGAGAAAAGCAAGCGATTCCCAGGCTGCTTCGTCGGTAATGCCGAGATTTACGTTTACCGGCGCGGGCGCTCCGAGGACGTCAAACAATTCTTTTGTCTCTTCATTGGGCTTCCAGCCTTGAGTCATAAACAGCCGGTACGGATCGTTGAGTGACGGTGGTCCGCCAGGGGTGGATAGATCACGTAGCGAATGTTCATCACGAGAAACCATCAATCCGCCATTCCGCGCCCCAACGATCGCCTGACGCATTTCCTCCGACTCCACCGTCGACCAGGTTACCCCTTTCAACTGGGGAGTCGCCTGAGCCAATTGTCGAACTCCGGCGGTCGTCACAAACGTGTCGCCTAGTCCCATCGAGAGCAGCGTCGGATGTCCGTGCAAGTGGGCGATGCCGGCGTCGGACACCGGAGTCGTATTCAGAACCAGCGTTTCCAGCGTTTTGATTTTTGCAACCTGCGCAAGGATCCGATCGGAAATGTCGATGCTCGACAAGCTTAAGTACTTAAGAATTTGGCACTTCTGCAGTGCCTTCACGTCCGCCGTCTGTAGCTTTTTTGGTCGAGCAGCAATCTTCTGAACGCCTTCGGTGGGCACTAACGTGACCAGCGGGTGTTCCGCCAAATTGATGTCCTCTAGATGAATGAAAGAGATAAGTCCTTTCATGGGTCCTTCCTCGCGGCGAATCACCGCCTGCCCGCCGAGACTGCGTATTTTCTCTGCGAGCTGTTGGTGCTTGGCGACGAGTTCCGGTGATGGGGCTTGATCGGCGAAGCTGCACGGATAACGTCCTAATTACTGCGCAAATTTGAAAGCCAGCCCTGGCTCTGGTATGGAATTGATTACCAACATCAACCACCCAGAACCAAGGACTGACCATGACGAATTTACCAGAAGATCGGCTCGGGGAAGAGATCCGGGATGCGATTAAGATTGACGGCGACGCGGTGCGGGGGCATCTTGATGAACTGGTCCGCTCGACCGTGGAGGAGACGTTGAATCAGATGCTGGACGCCGAAGCGGATCAGATTTGCAAAGCGAAGCGTTATGAACGTTCGCCGGACCGCGTCGACTCGCGCGCCGGGTCGTATTCGCGAAAGCTGCAGACCAAGGCGGGCGAGGTGTCGCTGAAGGTTCCGCGACTGCGGAGCTTGCCGCTGGAAACGCAGATCAGCGAACGCTACAAGCGACGGGAATCGAGCGTCGAAGAGGCGCTCGTCGAGATGTATTTGGCGGGCGTTTCGGTCCGTCGCGTCGAAGACATCACCGAGGCGTTGTGGGGCACTCGCGTCAGTTCGAGCACCGTCAGTGAGCTGAATCAGAAGATCTACGAGCGGATTGAAGCGTGGCGAAATCGGCCGCTGGAAGGAGAGCACCCGTACGTGATGCTCGACGGCATCTGGCTGAAGCGAAACTGGAGAGGCGAGGTGAAAAACGTCGCGATCCTGGTGGCGGTCGGCGTCGGCGCCGACGGGCATCGCGAGATTTTAGGAGTCGCCGAAGGTACGAAGGAGGATAGTGAGAGTTGGCGAACGTTCCTGCGTCACCTCAAGGAGCGAGGCCTGAAGGGCGTGCATCTGATCACGAGCGACAAGTGCCTCGGCCTGGTCGAAGCGCTGGGAGAATTCTTCCCCGACGCGGCCTGGCAGCGCTGCATCGTCCACTTTTATCGCAACGTGCTGAAAGACGTGCTGCGGAGCAAGTCAGGCGACGTAGCGGCGATGTTGAAGGCGGTTCACGCCCAGGAGGATCGAGCGGCGGCCCAGGCGAAGGCGGAACTGGTGATCGAGAAGCTAATTTCGCTCCGGCTGGGCGCCGCGGCGAAGTGCTTCCGCGACGGCTACCAGGAAACGCTGGCGTACATGGCCTTCCCGCAAGAGCACTGGACGCGGCTGCGGAGCAACAACATGCTGGAGCGGATCATGAAAGAGATCCGGCGGCGCACCCGCGTCGTGGGAGCGTTCCCGGATGGTCAAAGCGCCCTGATGCTGGTAGCAGCCCGGCTACGCCATATCGCCGGCACGCACTGGGGAACTCGACGCTACCTCGACATGGACCGCCTGCACGAACCGGAGGAGAGAGAGGACGACAATTTTTCAGAGCCAGGCTGAAAATCAAAAGAGCGCAACTTGACGGACACTACCCAGCTCCTTCAAAGCATCCCGCCGTGCCCCCTTCGTCATGTTAATTCTCCCGCTGAACCATGAAACGCCTGTGATGATGTCAGGCTATCATGGGTGGGAAGATGTGGTTGGCCGGACGGTTACGATCCAGCAACTACGGCAGCAAGACGACGAATAACCAAGCCCGACTGAAAGCCGCCGCGGAAAGCATTGAGGGTGCGGTTGGCCGGACGGTTACTCGCCGGGGCCGTAGCCGAGAAAGCGGGCGAGCGAACGACTGTCTTCGCACCGCCAAGCGATGCCGCGCTGGCTCGAAATATCCACGAAGTAGCCGATGAAAATCATGCGGAAATAGACGCCCGGCGGCAGCGACTTGCGGCCGGACGTTTGATAAAACGGCGCGGCCGCCGCTTCGAGCTGGCGATCGAATCCGATCTCGGCCAGCAGCCGATTCAGCCGATCATAGAAAACGTTCCGCGGCCCCGAACCGACCGCGTCCGCCGAAACCCAAAACGCCTGCTGCCGCTCTTCGCGACGACGTCCCAACGCCATATGCTTACCTCCGATTTGCGAATCGGTTTAGGATAACGGGACGGCGGGAAAATCAACAGGATGCTAGATGCAATTGAGTCCTAGCGTCGAAGACATTGTTACGAAGAAGTGGCGACGGCAGTTGTGCTATTCCATAGTCGCAAAGACGTCGAACTTTTTTTTCCTCAAGATGATGTAGTTTTCGAGGGCGTCCTCAAAGGAGTCGCCTGCATACCAAAGCTCATTGTCGAAACAAACGAACATACGTCCATCACTAGATAGAAGCAAAAAAGCTTGCTGGCTAAGATTTGCAATCGGCGAAAGGAGCAATCCCATTCGATCTTGCCAATATTCAACGCGGTCAAATTCACCGGAAGCATTCAACGGATCGAACTCCGTTTGAATGCAAGATCGAGCTGGATCTGGTGAATCGGATGCTCTGATAGTTATTCCTCCATATTGTTGAAGGACTGAAATTGCGGCCGGAACGAATGAGAACCCCTCTTTCTCTAACTGCTTTGTCCACAACTCCGTCGATACAGATCGACTTTCCGTCCAACCTGCTTTTTTAAGCGTCTCAATAGTAACTGAATTATTCATAGCTTACGGCCAGTATTTTATCCCGAGTGCATCTAAGACGGTTTCACATCCGTTGGCGCATGGAGGCTTAGTCGATCCATGATTCACGCTATTCGCTCCACGCACCATTGCGTTTTGCATATAAGAACCGCGGAGTATATTTCGTGCCTGACCGACTGTTGTCACCAAACGCCCAGTGGCATCCTCGTACGATCGCAGGGCTTGAGTAATGGAGTGAAATTCTGAACACTTGCCTTTGAATGGATGTTCAACTGCATTTGCCAGATTCCTAAGAACCGGATGCATTGGTCCGCCATAACTAGAACGTCCGCTAAAACCAACGCCAAATCTGGTTTCTAGGCGAGAAACGGTAGTTGGCCGGATGTCTTTATGAAATCCTCTATATAAATTTGCAAATTCAAGGATATTTCCCCTGCTTGGAGGTACGCGAAACGCTGCACTTGCAACGTATCGTGACATAGCTGTCTCTTCATATTGAGCAAAAGCCGCCAGCGTATTCCACGCCCATTTTTTGCCTGCTGTTCTAGCGACGATCGATGTGACATCAACGAGATTCCGTTGAACAAATCTCGGAGCGCCCAGATATCCAACACGCCCCCCAATCCCACCTGCGACCAGACCCGCTCCCAGAGTTCCCCATTCGTTAAGGAGTGCGGGGCCATCCATTTGATTTGAACGACGTGCAAGACTGTCCACTTGATAGAATAGTACGCCACCGCCGCCCAATCCAGCTGTGACCGAAAATGCAGTATAAGCGCCTCCATACCCAAGATTTGCTGCAGCTGTTCCAGCTATTCCCATGACACCGCCAATACCAAGTGCGACAGGTGCCGCGATCGCAGCTGTAACTCCGATATTGCCAATGCCATCCGCGGCGGGGTGGCACAGGCCAACAGCCATTTTTTCGGGTGTCACTGGCCAAAGCCAGTGTCTTCTCTTCCCTCTGCTGCCGTGGATCCAGCACCAGAAGGTCGCTTCGATTCTATACTTTGACTCGCAGCCGTCGCCACTCTATTTTGGTGGTTATGGACGCCCCACCCCCGCATCACAAATGCGTTAAGCACTTTCATGTGCCGGGGCATTTTCATGAGTTGACGTTTTCTATCTATCGTCGTCGACCACTCTTGACGAACGACAGTTGGCGAACCATTCTCTCCCGATCCATCGACGAAGCATGTCAATCAGAATCGTGCCAGTTGATTGCGATGGTCTTCATGCCGGAGCATGTTCACTTGCTGGTATCGCCAGTGATCGCTGAGGCCAGCATCAGTCGATTGCTGCAGAAAATCAAGCAGCCTACGTCTCGACAAATCAAAACGATGCTCGTCGCAGCTCGCTCTCGATTGCTCGGCGAGTTAACGATCCAAGAGCGGCCTGGCAAATTTTGCTTTCGCTTCTGGCAAGAAGGGTCTGATTATGACCGAAATCTTTTTCAGCCCTCGGCGATCGCAGCGGCGATCGACTACATTCATGAGAATCCAGTTCGTCGCGGTCTCTGTCGACGAGCGATCGACTGGAAGTGGTCGAGTGCACGTTTCTACTTAGAAGCAATCGTCGATCCTCGCCTGCCGAAATTATCGTTTCCGCCACAGGAACTGTTCGACAAGGCAGGCGTACAATTACCACACTCGGAATGAAGAGCACTGGCTGAAAAAGGCCAGTGGCGCCCGAAAAATTAGACTTCCGACTGTGCCACCCAGCCGTTAAGCTCGTGCCATTCAGTCCTGACACCTTTCTTCCCCTCTAAAGCTTAAGACCTTGTCCGAGGGATCGGTGGTTTTGCTGTACCGCCGCAATAAACAAGTCATGAATAAAGAAATTACTTGGCGATTTAAGGCGATACTCGCTATTACGGCCACTATGGTCGTCGTGGTGACAATTGGAATGATTCTTTTGGATGCTGGAAGTGAAATTCGATTAATTCCAGAATCGATGCCTGATGAACTCAATAGATTACAAAACTCGGAAGGGTTCTCAATCGTTTTTCCACCGAAGTGGGAAACAGTTGTCTTGCCTGGTCCTGGAGCGTCGATCATGAGCAAGACGCCTCCGTTCAGGGCTGGACGGTCTCCATTTTCAATGCTTCGTGTTGAACTTGTTGGTGACGAGAAGCCTCAAGAATTAGAGTCGGAGGCCAGCAATTTTGCGTTCCAACAGCAGCCTGCGTATTTAAACAAGACTTACTTCCATCGCTCATATTCGCTTGATGGGCCTGAGGCGAACAGCACTTCCTTCGTTGTCTACTTTGAGCGTGGAAAATCTTGGTATCGCATGACCTTTTCAACAAGCCAGCAGATTGAAGAAATCCCCCGCATCATATTCGAATATATGGAAACCTTTCATCTAGAAGACTCGAAATAGGGTAAGAAAAAGTGTCATGAAGAAAAGGTGTCAGGACGAATGGCACGAGCTTAACTCTAAGCCGCTGTTGCGTAACGATTTCGGGGCGTTTGCATTAGTTTATACGCTTTCGGTCTTCGCTTGACTTCTCGCGGTTCGTTGCGGTTGGGCTGGCTGGCACTGACGAACAGTCATTTTTTTCGCGTGCCACTGGCCAGAGCCAGTGTCTGCTCATTCTTTCTCCTGCTTCGCAGAGAAAGCAAGCAACAGATTCCAACGCCATCGCGACCCACGCGTAAACCGTGGCGCTGCTAGTCAACAAACTCGCCGTCGCAGTCATCGCCGACGAATCAAAGCGCAAAGCCAGCCAGAAAGGTCGCGGCTATCCAAAGAAAAAACGACCCCATTCATGCGGCCCGCCGAAGTTCACAGCACTGGCGAAGTTGCAGCTGAAGTCTGCGAAGCTGTTGGAAGTGAAGTAAAATCGTTACCGGCGTTAGGTGCCATCTGGCCCAGATTAAGGTCGGCGAAAAGGAGAATTGTTTGTCAATAGGAATGAGTATTCGTTTGTTTCCGCAAGACGCTGCCTTTTCAGCAGTCGAGACGTTTTGCCAATTGGTAGGCGCCGTTGACGTTTGGGGAAAGCAACAGGGAAACTGGAATAGACTTTCGGTCAGGAAAATGGATTTTTGTGATCGCGTCTTTTACCACGCTGGCCCACAATCTTCCGACTCGATAATCTCTATGGCTTCTCAATTAACCGTCCCACCAGATGGTTCAATTACCGCGAGCGTCCCGATCGATTGTCGACGGTTCGATAGTGGGACGATGGTAGATGGTGAAGCCATCCTCGACATTTACTGCTGGAATGATCAGTCGCAATGGCGAACCGGAGGAAATCCCGCCATGGAAGGCTATGCGGAGATCTCGATCTTGCCCGCAAATCCCTATTGGGAACTCCTTGATGAGAACTCTGCTGTTGGGGGTAAAGAGTATAACGAGGGAGTCGCGGACAACTTGGAAGCGCTTGGCGAGTTGATGATATGCCTGGTGAACTCCACCAAGCCAAAGTCTTTAAAGCTGTTCGTCGACGCCTGTTGGATGCTCCCTTTTAATTCCCATTGCACCTACTTCTCCGGCACAGAAGCGTTCCTGGAGGACCTCGCCCTCATCAATGAAGCTTGGGAAAACGGAATGCCGCAATACGAAAATACCCCACCCTTGAAGCAGTACGATGAAAAACGTCACAAATTATCCTGGAACTTGTATCGACCGAAGGAGCTGCGATATGAACTTTGGAAGGATTTCGAATCCCACCTTCCCGCCCTTCGCCACGTAACGCCGGAAGGAATTCGCAAGACGTTGGAGACGACGTCTTTGGATGTAATGAGGAAGGACGGAGGTTGGTTCGTTTTTGACTATCCCTACATGCTCAATTCATTCGTCGCCCCGATTTATCTGGAAGTGCTTGAGGACGCACTTAAGCAAAAATAGAGCGATCAAAATGCGGTGGGTTTGACACCCTTCACAAAATGGGATCGCCAAATATCGACAAACGGATCCCTCGATTGCGCAATCTAGAGACTGCCTTTGGCAAGGTTCACCTGCTCGGCGTAAACGAGCTCTCCTCCTATGCACGACTCTAGCAATCAGATCATCGACTGGCTGGCACTGACGAACAGTCATTTTTTTCGCGTGCCACTGGCCAGATCCAGTGTCTGCTCATTCTTTCTCCTGCTTCGCAGAGAAAGCAAGCAACAGATTCCAACGCCATCGCGACCCACGCGTAAACCGTGGCGCTGCTAGTCAACAAACTCGCCGTCGCAGTCATCGCCGACGAATCACTTGTTAACCTGCATCGGCCCCTTCCCATGCCAAACGAAAGTAAAGCAGGTGGACCAGACGCGGTGCGGCTTGACAGGGGGCTTCCTATAGGCGGCACACGACGCAATCATGGCCACGCAAGGTCGCCGCTTTGGCGACAGGCAAAAAATGCCATTGACAAATACCAAGTCTTTTGTTAGCATTTATTCATACATTTTAGCGAGCCGTGCGACCTGTTGGTTTCACTTGGGCGGTGGTCTGTCGTTGAAGATCGGCAACTTCGGGAGAGGTTGGCGGGTTTGTTTGCTGCGCGGACTGGGGTTTTGGAGGTTGTGCCGTTCAGCAGAAAAAAACGCCGCAGGAGAGTCCACTTTGGTCGTGCAGAAAATCGGTGCGGTCCGGTCTGCAAACTCAGAAAAAAAACGCAGCAGTCCAGTGTCCACATTGTGAAACCAGTCACGAAGTTGGAAATCGGAAGGGCGAATTGGGGGCGCAAAGTGGTTCAGGCGAGCGCTCAGAAAAAACAGGCCGCGGTCCGGTCGGGGGAGGGGAGTAACCCATGTTTAACTCGGGGAGAATCCCCAGCGACTATGTGCGGTATTGCTGCTTCGTCATTTACTTGCAACCGCATTTCCCTCGCTTGCGCGTTCGGGCTACGAAGATTGGGGGCCGAAAAAAAAACGAAGCAGTCCGGTCCGGTCCACAGTCCAGTCGCTCAGAAAAAAAAACGACGCCGAGTCCAGTCCGGTCTAATGTCCGGTCCCATCTGGTCGGCTACCCAGAAAAAAAAAGCGAGGCGAGTCCACTCTGCCGCGAAGAAAAAAAAGCGACGCGGTTTGGTCCAGTCCACTCGGGGGGAAGCCAATAACGAATGTCCAATTCAGTGAGAATCATTAGCGACAATGTGCGGGTTTCGTGCATCGTCGTTGACTTGCGATCGCGTTTCCCTCGCTCGCGCGGCGGGCTTCGCAAAAACAGAGATGCTCTTCCGGCGCAGACGCCGGAAGAGCAGGGGCCCCTGTAGGATTATTTGGCGATTGCTGGCTGCACTAACTTGGTCCAGATTTCGTACCCAGCGTCGGTCATGTGGAGACCATCTTTTTTGAAGAGGTCGGCTTGTGGTTCGCCATCTTCGCCGAGCATCGGCTTGTCGACGTCAATGAAGGTTAGCAGGTCGCTTTTGTCGCACTCGGCGGCGATCAGCGTGTTGGTTGCTCGAACTTTGTCAACTAGTTTCCAACGCGAAAGACTCGGCTTGACTGCGATAAACACGATCTTGGCTTCCGGCCGTTTAGCGTGAACGGTTGCGACAAATTTTAGAAAGTCGTCGCGAATTCGCTCTGGCGTGTAGCCGTGGGCGATGTCGTTGTCGCCGGCGTACAGCACAACTGCTCGCGGCTGCAGCTTGTTTACCAGGCGATCGGCGTAGTAGACCGAATCTTCTAGGTGCGATCCGCCAAAGCCGTGATTGATCACGTTTTGGCCGGGGAAGTACTTGGGCAAATCCCACATCCGAATGCTGGAGCTGCCGATGAAGACGACACCCTGGGCGGGAATCGTTGATTCGGCGTCCTTCGCTTCAAGCTCAAGAATCGATTTTTCCCAGCGCGCGGGATCAAACTCTTTGGCCCACGCCGGCGACGTTAGCGCCGCCAGCGTGATGATGGCTATTAAACAATGTCGCATTAGGTCATTTCCCAGGGGCTTCGGTTGGAATGTGAAATCATCGCGGTCGCTTCGCTGTCATCACCCACAATTTTTTCGGCTTTGGGGTCCCACGCAATCTTGCGGCCCAAGCGGCACGAGATGTTCCCCAGATGGCATGCGGTCGCGGTGCGATGACCAATTTCGGCGTCGCAGATCGGCAGTTCCCGCGACTTGATGCAGTCGAGGAAGTTTTGGTGGTGATTGCTGCTTTCGTACAGATGCGTATCGCCAGAGGTCAATTCGATCTTACCGAGCTCTTCGGGAGTCGCTTTGAACTGACCGCGATTGACGAAAATCTGCCCCTTTTCGCCGATAAAGGTGGTCCCGCCGGGGATATCCTTTTGGCCTTGGCCCAGGATCATGGTGACGTCGCCGGGATAAACGTAGGTGATGCGGCAGGTTTCGGTAACGTCGTGCCAACCCTGAGGATGGAACGTCGCTGTGCCGTCGATCGATAGTGGACCGCTGTCATCCATCCCCATGCCCCAGTGAGCAATGTCGATGTGATGCGCGCCCCAGTTGGTCATTTGTCCGCCTGAGTAATCCCAGAAGAAACGGAAGTGGTAATGAACATGATTTTTGACGTAAGGGCGCAGCGGGGCCGGACCGAGCCAAAAGTCGAAGTCCAATTCGGCCGGCGGTTCCGACACCGGATCTGGTTTGCCGGGATGATTGGGGCCGGGGATGCCGACCAGCACTTGCTGCAATTTGCCGAGATAGCCAGAGCGAACCAGTTCGCACGCTTTGCGGAAATTGGCGGAAGAACGTTGCTGCGAGCCGGTTTGCACAATTCGCTTGTTGCTGCGAGCGGCGTCAACAATCTTGCGCCCCTCGGCCACGGTCAAGGTCAGCGGCTTTTCGCAGTAGACATCTTTGCCGGCTTCACAAGCATGAATCGTCGGCAATGCGTGCCAATGGTCAGGGGTTGAGATCACCACGGCGTCGATATCTTGGCGATCAAGCACCTTGCGATAGTCGCCGTAGATTTCGCACTCGGTTCCCTTTTTGTCTTTCACAATTTTCGCGGCTTGCTCGGCATGCTTGCTGTCGACGTCGCAGATCGCAACAGCGTTACCCACAAACTTGCCCAAGTTGCCGCGGCCTTGTCCGCCCAACCCAATGTGACCGGTCACGATCCGCTCATTGGCGCCAAACGCGGTCGAAGGAATAAATGTGGGAGCGACAGCCAAGCCGGCCGCCGCCGCTGCCGAAGTCTTGAGAAACTGACGTCGACTAGCAGAGGTTTGCGTCATGAAGGGGACTCGCTAAGCGGGTGGGACTCGAGAGCTCGAAACCCTAAGAATAACCCAAGTTGCGAAAATCGCAAAGTCTCTCACCGGCCCCATGCCCCTTTGCTTTGCAAAATAACGCTGCATTAACCGGCGGTTTTAGTGGGGGTATACGACGCACCGCTAGTCAATTTCTTCCCAAACCGAGTGATAGGCGTCGATCGCTTCGACATATTCTAAGAATCGTGCGTAGAACTCATTCCCCCCAATCGTAGAGCTATCACCGATCACGATCAGCTTGCGTTTGGCCCGGGTCATCGCCACGTTCATGCGGCGGACGTCGGCCAAAAAGCCGATTTCCCCCTTGTCGTTGGATCGCACCAAAGAGCAAATCACCACTTCCTGCTCGCGGCCTTGGAACCCGTCGACCGAATCGCACTCGACCCCATCCGGCAAATGCTCACGCAACAAGCGAACCTGGGCGGCGTAGGGGGAGATGACCGCAATCTGCTCCGGCGGCAGATCGAGCGCGAGCAACTGATTCACTTTACGAACGACCAGCTCGGCTTCACGCGGGTTGGTGCGACTGGTCGAATCGTCCTCGGCTTCCTGATAATCGGCTCCGGCCGTATCAAAAAACTGAACCGGCTTGGTCCACAGCTGGTCAGCGGTGATCAAATCAGACAACGAATGAGCGGCAACCGAATCATGGGCCAACAACGCGCCATCGTAAAACTCGAGCGAGCTGAACTCCATGATCTGCGTGTGCATCCGATACTGCTGCTCGAGGCGCTGCGCGGCTTGCGGATACCGCGCGATCAGTCGCTCCAACATGCTGACGCCAAAGCCGGCCGCTTCCGCAGCGCGCGAAACGATCGTCGGCGGCAATTGGCAATGATCGCCGGCGATCACGAAGCGTTGACTGCGAGAGACAGGGATCCAACAAGCAGGCTCGGTCGTTTGACACGCTTCATCAATCACCGCCAGATCAAACCGCCGCGCGCCCAACAAGTCGTCATCAATCCCGGTCAGCGTGCAGCAGACAACCGGCGCATCATCCAGCAAGCGTTCCAGCGTCTGCTGCTTGATGCGATCAGCGTCATCCAGCAGCGCTTTGGCTTCGTCGCGCAGCGAACGCTTTTCGCCAGGCGCCGGTTTCGAGCGTGTAAAACGATCTGCTTTGCGGAACAGCGTTTTCGCCTGGCTGACCAGCTTTTCGGACAGCTTGGCGTCGGGATGCTCACGCACCAGCGACTCCAGCAGCGCGTCATGCAGCGACTCACTAACGCGGGCCGGGTGTCCCAAGCGAACCGCTTTGATTCCGCAGCTCCAAAAGCGTTCGACCAGGTTGTCAACCGCCAAGTTGCTGGGCGCACAGGCCAAGACCTTCTCGCCGCGTGCAATTGCAGTCCGAACGATCTCGGCCAAGGTGATCGTTTTGCCGGTGCCTGGGGGACCATGAATGATCGCGAAATCATGAGCCGAAAGAGCCAATTGAACCGCCGCTTGTTGCGTGCTGTTCAATTGCGGCGACGCCAGGCTCTCATCACGTTCAGCAAAGGAGGGCGCTTGCAGCTCTAACAATACATCACGCAGTTCGGCGGTACGATTGCCGCTGGCCGACGCCGCTTTCAGCAGCGCGCGTTCTTGACGATTGCGGGCAATGTCGTCGGTCGAAATCGCGACCCCCAGCTTGTCTTCTGCTCCTTCCCACAAGCCGCCGATGGCGACTTCCAATGCTGTTGAAGCGACGCGCGTCACGACGCCGCGAGCCCGATCTTCGCCGTCGCCAGATAGCAACACGATCGGCGAACCAACGCGGAGCCCGTGCATCGGCATCCTGGCTTGCGGGTTCTTGCCGGTCAACCGGCAAATCATTCTGCCGCCGAGCGCCGACCATTGATCTTGCAGACGCAGACCTTTGAGCCGCAAAGACGAAGGATCGTTCGCGATCCGTTCTTCCTGCTCTTGGGCTTCCCATTTCAAACAGCGCTCAAACTGACGGAAAAGCTCTGGCTGCTGAACATCATCCGGCTCGACCCACGCGGCCAAGTTGGGCTGCGTCTCGACCAGTTTGCGCTGGGTCCGGCCGCAAATCTCGGCCGGCATTTCAATCGCGGCGCTACGGCGCTGCAGTTGGATGCGGCCAATATCACGATTGTTGACGCCGGCCTCCTCGATCAGCAGCTTAAAGACGCCGCCGTTGGTCGTACCAAACGGGAGCGATTCGAGATGGAGTTTGGCCATGGATGCAATCGAAGGGAGGAGCAGGGATCACGATACTTGTTGTAGGAAGTCAACAATGTACGTTGCTAGTTGCGGTCGCAACAAGAGCGAGAAGTGATCGGCGCCGGGAACTTCGATGCAAGTCGCATGTGGAGCGTCGCGTAATAGGCGATCGGCGTCACCACGAGCGGCGGCGTCTTCTTCGCCGATGATGACCTGCAGGGGAGTCTTGATCGAGGCGACTTCTTCTGGAGTCACGCCAAGCTGGGAATAACCTTTGGCGACGCCGGCCAAGGCCAACGGATCGTTGCCGTCCATCATATTGGCGTTCATCGCACTCAATTGTCGCTCGCTGGGCGGTTTGCGGTTGGACCACAACACTTTCATCAAGGGATGCAGTTGGCCGCTGGTTTCCAGCGACTCGCGCAAATCATCCCACAACTGGCGGCCATCTTCTGCGCGACCCGCGCCAGCGGCTAACAGCAGTGTCGAGCGAACGCGTTGCGGAAACTCGATTGTGGTCTTCAGCGATAACCGGCCTCCCATTGAATAGCCAACCAGATGGACAGACTCCAACTTCAAATGGTCCAGCAGACGAATAATGTCAACGTACATCTGCTGGCCGTAGACGTCGCCATGCGGCTTGTCGCTTTTGCCATGACCGCGAACATCGAGTGCAATAACGCGGAAGAATTCGCTGAGCCGGTCGAAGAGCCGAACGTCGACCCAACCTCGTTCGATATTGCGAGTGAAGCCATGCAAGAGCAAGATCGGCTCGCCGTATCCTTGTTCTAGATAACGCAGCTGTAAGCCGTCGCTATCAAAATATTTATCTACGGCATTCATGCATCGTCATCCTTGGCCAACAGCAGCAAACAAATAGGAGATCAGAATTCAGGCTGCGGATAACTGACCCGCGGAGGCGTACAAAACAGGCACGCGATCGCGAGCAACGCAAAGCAGGCCGTAAATAACCACAGCACCTCTTCGTAACCGCCAAACCAAGCGACCCCACGATTCAGCAAATAGGGGCCGGCCGCGCTGCCTGCAACGATCATCGTCATCGAGCTTCCCTTGATCTTACCGAGATGAGCTCTGCCAAAATACCGGGCCCAAGCCGAGCTCGCACCCGAGACGGCGACTCCTTGTGCGGCGCCAAAGACCAAACCAAAGAGGGCGCACCCATAGACCGAGTTGATGTGACTATAACAAATGACCGAGAGCGCCAGCGCTGCGGCCCCGGTCGACATCAACCAGTGCAGACGAACATGGTCGGCCAGCCAACCTCCAATAAATTGACAAATCGCCATGGTCAACGCAGTGCACAGAAAAATCAGCGGCGCCTGATCGGCTGTCAGTCCGCGGCTTTGCAAAAAGCTGACCATCACAAAGGTCAGCGCCGTCGCAATCATCGCCCATGATGACATCAATGTTACCAAGATCCAATAAGACCGGGTCAGCAGCGCCTCTCCCAAAGTGAACTGCGGCAACAGCAAATCGGCCGAAATTTCTTCGGCTTCGAGTTCCAGACTGGGATCGATCGGTCGGCGTCTTACGCCGTCGGGCAGTTGACCGATCTCCTCAGGACGATTCCGGAAAAAGAGAAACAACAGTGGGAACATCGCTCCCCAGACTCCCAAGCCCAGTAGCGTATAGGTAAAGCGCCAACCGACGTTGTCAATCAGCACTTGCGAAATCAGCGGAAACAACGCTAGTGCGAGCGGCATCGACAAATTGCGAATACCAACCGCGAAACCAAGTCGTTGGCGAAACCACATGTCGACCGAGTTGGTTGCGAGCAACGTCAGCGCCCCTTGGCCGAACATTCGAATCAACAGAAACCCCAGAAACAGCGTCCAGATACCGCTGATCTGCGACATAAAAACGCAGGCGCCGCCAAAGATCAGCACCACACCGGCCATCGAGCGGCGTAAACCGATTCGATCGGCAACGCCGCCGATCAGCGACATCGGCAGCGATGCGATGATCGTGCCCCACATGTAGGCGAACGAGACGTCGAGACTAGTCAGTTGCAAATCTGTCGTGAAGTGCGTGTTGAACAGTGACACGCCGTAGGTCTGACCAGGGCTAGTGCAAAATTGAGCAACCATCGAGATCGGCAGGATCATCCAGCCGTAGAAGAACGGAACCGCTCGCACAACCCAATCCGGCTTGCCTGCAAGCAGCACAGGCTGCGAGGTTGATTTGGGGGGCTTCGGGAGACCTTCTTCCTGCGGAAGCTTCGACTCCAACGATGCGACGGCGGTCATTGCGCTCTCAGTAAAAGGTTTGCCAATAAAGTTCCTATCCTAACGGTCCTCGCCAGCGCCAGAAACGTCACTTTGGCTGCGGGTTGGCGTGATTTGGGCCGGCTGTGCATCGTGTTTCCCTAATCGCTGCTTTACGTTGCGGCGATTCCCCTTCGTCGGCCGGTAATTGCGGGCAACGGCGACTCTCGATAGGTTGGACAGTCTGCCGTCGCCGTTTTATCCCGCATTAGATGGAGATCCGAACTTCCATGGGTCGCTTGGGCACTGCAATATCGTTGTTCTTTAAGATCTTGTTTAACCGCGAAACAGCGGAGAAGGCACAAGCGGTGCTGTTGCTATCGGCCGCGAGCGAAACTCCTACTGCTGCAACAAAGTCCGAGCCCCCCAAGCCGGCAGCACCTCCACAGGCTGCCGCTTCGCGCGGTGTCGACGCACTGATTCTGTTGGCGGCGTTGCAGCGAGAAGCGCGTTTCCTCGATCTGTTTCAGGAAGACCTCAGTAGTTTTGCAGACGCCCAAATCGGCGCCGCGGTTCGCGATGTTCACCGCGATACCAAAGCGACGCTTGACCGAATTTTTGGCATCGAGCGCCTGCGAGACGAAGAAGAGGGCGCCAGCATCTCCGTGCCGGCCGACTTCAATCCGCTCGAATTACGTCTGGTCGGTTCGGTCGGCGCGACTCCTCCTGACACCGCTCGCCTGGTGCATGCAGGCTGGCGAGCAACCAAATGCGAATTGCCCAAGTGGAACGGCCAGGCGGAAGCGGCCAAGATTCTTGCCCCGGCTGAAGCCGAGGTTTAGTCTTTCCCAGACGGCGATCACACTCTCAAAAAGGATTTGCAAGATGCCTGCTAGCTATGTCGTGGGGATTGATCTCGGCACGACCAATAGCGTCGTCGCTTACGCTCCGCTCGAAACCGAGCAAGCCGCAGTCGAACTGCTAGAACTGCCGCAACTGATCGCCCCCAACACGGTCGACAACCGCCTTTCACTGCCGTCGTTCGTATATCTGGGAGGCGAAGCCGAACAGTCGCAGCAAGCGCTCGACTTGCCGTGGGCGAGTGATCGAGACTATGCGGTGGGCGAAATCGCGCGCAAGCAATCGGCCGATGCGCCCGACCGCACGGTCGGCGGCGCCAAAAGCTGGCTCTCGAATCACAAGGTCGATCGCCAACAAGACATCTTGCCCTGGAATGCGCCCCAAGGACTGCCACAGATTTCGCCGGTCGAAGCAACGCGCCGCTACCTGGCGCATCTGGCCGCGGCTTGGAATGCTAAATTTCCTGACGCGCCGCTCGCCGAGCAAACAGTCGTGTTGACGGTGCCAGCGTCGTTTGACGCCAGCGCTCGCGAGCTAACGCGAGAAGCGGCCCTTGCCGCTGGCCTGCCAGAAACGCTGGTCTTGCTCGAAGAGCCGCAGGCCGCCGTCTATGCATGGCTAAACCATTGGGGCGACAAATGGCGCAAGCAGTTGAAGGTCAATGATCGATTGTTGGTCTGCGATGTCGGCGGCGGCACCACCGATCTGACGCTGGTCGAAGTCGACGAAGAAGGGGGCGAGCTCTCCTTACGCCGCGTCGCGGTTGGCAATCACTTGCTAGTCGGAGGCGACAACATGGATCTGGCGCTGGCGTTTGACGTCTCGACCCTGTTTGCTGAAAAAGGGGTCAACCTCGATCCCTGGCAGTCCATTTCTCTGTGGCATTCGTGCCGCGCCGCCAAAGAAACGCTGCTGCAAGATGAAAACGCCGCCGCCCAACCGATCTCGGTCTTGGGACGCGGCAGCAAGCTGATCGGCGGTACGGTGACAGTCGACGTGCCGCGTGATCGCGCGTTGAGTTTGCTGCTGGATGGTTTCTTCCCCAAGTGCGGGGCCGATGCGCATCCCGAGCGCGGACTAGCCTCTGGTTTTCAAGAGCTGGGGCTGCCCTACGAATCCGATCCAGCGATCACGCGCCATCTGGCGGCGTTTTTACAGGCACATCGCGACCAGGCCGAGAAGCCGGTCACGCATGTTCTTTTTAACGGCGGCGTTTTCAAAAGCGACGCGTTTCAAGATCGCTTGATGGAAGTTTTGGCCGATTGGAACAGCCAAGCGCCGCAGCGATTAGCAGGCCCGCATGATCTTGACTACGCCGTCGCCCGCGGCGCTGCGTTTTATGGCTGGTCAAAAAAGCAGGGAGGCATTCGTATCCGCGGCGGCACGGCTCGCGCTTATTATATCGGCGTCGAACGGGCCGGCCTGGCGATCCCGGGCGCACCGCGTCCGCTAAATCTAGTCAACGTGGTTCCGATCGGAATGGAAGAAGGGACATCGATTCATGTTCCCTCGCAAGAGGTCGGGCTGATCGTGGGCGAGACCGCCAAGTTCCGCTTTTTCTCGTCGCCTATTCGCAAAGAGGATCAACCAGGGCAGTCCCTCAGCCGCTGGGATGAAGAGGAAATCTCTGAGACCGATCCACTAGAAACGTTGCTGCCCAAAGATGACGCGATTCAAGAAACTTCGGTCCCTGTCACCTTTGAATCGAAGATCACCGAGTTGGGTCAGTTAGAACTGTGGTGCGTAAGTCCTCGGACCGGCGGACGCTGGAAGTTAGAGTTCAACGTTCGCGAAGATGACTAGGCGGTTGACGTCATGGTGAAACAATCGTTGAAACAGCAGACAGCGGCGACGAACACCGACGAAGATGCGCCGAGTCGCTACGTCGTAGGAATCGATCTCGGTACGACCAACTCGGCGGTCGCGTTTGTCGATACCGAAGCGGAGCCGGGACGACTGCAATCGTTTTCGATTCCGCAGATTGTCGCGCCGCAGCAAGTCGAATCTCGTTCGACGCTTCCTTCGTTCCATTACGAAGCGGCGGCCTCCGAATTTCCTCCCGACGCGCTCCAGCTACCTTGGAGCCAGCAGCACGCTAATTATTGCGTCGGAATGTTTGCCCGCGATCATGGCATCACGGTTCCCTCGCGTGTGATCAACTCGGCCAAAAGCTGGCTCTCGCATACCGGCGTAGATCGTACTGCGGCGTTGCTTCCTTGGCACGGCGCCAGTGATTTAGAAAAACTGTCGCCGCTAACTGTCAGCGCGCGCTTGCTCGCTCACATTCGCGCCGCGTGGGATGACGCCTATCCGCAACATCCGCTCGCGGCGCAAGATATCGTACTGACGTTGCCCGCTTCGTTTGACGAGATTGCCCGCGAGTTAACCATCGCCGCCGCCGCGGCGGCCGGGCTCAAGCGGGTTGTTTTGATCGAAGAGCCGCAAGCTGCGTTTTACGCTTGGCTTGACAAGCACAAAGCAAACTGGGAGTCGCTGGTTTCGCCGGGACAAACCATCTTGGTCTGCGATATCGGCGGCGGCACCTCTGACTTTACCTTGATCCGCGTGCGGCAGGGAGAAGATGACAAAGTTCAGTTCCATCGCGTCGCGGTTGGCGAACATTTGATCCTTGGGGGAGACAATCTCGACCTCACCCTCGCAACCTATCTTGAACAACAACTCACCAACGGCGGCAAGCTCTCGCCCAGTGATTGGTCAACGCTGGTCAGGCGCTGTCGTGTCGCCAAAGAAGAGATGCTGACCGACAATGCGCCCAACGAAATAACGATCAACTTGCCCAGCGGCGGCTCGAAGCTGATCGGCGGCGGTCGACAAGTGACGCTCACCAAGCGAGAGGTCGAGCAAGTCTTGGTCGACGGTTTTTTGCCGAGCGGTTTGCTGGAAACGCCGTTAGAAAAACGAAGCTCGGGGTTTCAAGAGTTCGGACTACCCTTTGCCAACGATCCGGCGATCACGCGTCATCTGGCCGCGTTTCTCCGCAATCATCAGCATGTGGTGGAAGCGGAAACAGAAGGGGCTGCGGTGACGGCGGTTCGCCCTGACATTGTGTTGTTTAACGGTGGATTTTTTGAATCGGCTCGTCTGCGGCAGAAACTTATCGACGAAATCACCGCCTGGTTTCGTCCGACCGATCCGCAATTTGCACTACAGATTCTTGATAATGATCGGCTCGATCTGGCGGTTGCCCGCGGCGCGGCTTATTACGGTTTGGTGCGGCGCGGCGAAGGAGTTCGTATCGCCGCTAATTTGGCCCGCACGTATTACATCGGCGTGGGCCAAGACGAACAAGGCCACCCGCAGGCTCTGTGCATTTTGCCGGCGACCACCCAGCCCGGCGAAGAAATCGACCTGCAAGCTCGGACGTTTCGCTTACGCATTTCGGAACCGGTCGAGTTCCCGCTGTTTGTTTCTAGCATCCGCCTGATCGACAACGCAGGCGAGATCGTCAGCGTCGATCTCGAGCAGATTCGCGCGCTTCCGCCGATCCGCACCGTGCTGCGGGCCAAACGTCGCAGTGAAGCGACCGAGGTTGCAGTGAAGCTGCATGCTCGACTCACGGAGATTGGCACGATCGAACTGTGGTGCGACGAGTTGGAGAGTGAGCGACGTTGGCGACTTCAATTTGACGTGCGCAGCGCCACGCAAACCGATGTTGCAGCGCATATCTCGGATCGCGAAGCGGAAGGAGTGTTGGACGAAGCTGCTTGGACGGCGCTGCAATCCCAATTGGCGGCGACCTTTGGCGAGCATGCGACCCACAAGCCGCAGCGACTGTTGACAGAGCTAGAGTCGGCCAGTGAGATGTCTCGCGACGCGTGGCCAGCTTCGCTACTGCGGCGAATTTGGGGCGAGTTGCTTGATCTAGAAGCTGGTCGTCGCCGCAGCAGCAGTCATGAAATCCGCTGGCTCAATCTCGCCGGCTTTGCCCTCCGTCCCGGTTATGGCCTGGCGCTGGATGACTGGCGCGTCTCAGAAACCTGGAAGGCGCTGCAAGGCAAAGTGGCGCATCACGACGCCAATTGTCGCGTTCAATCATGGATTCTCTGGCGACGGATCGCCGGCGGACTCAATCGCGGACAACAAATCGCAGTCGCCGAGCCGCTGATTCAAGCGCTCCGCGCCTTGCATCGGCGGATCATGACAGGGCAGGGGACCGCCACTTTCACGCCGCCAGAATCGCTGGAAGCCTGGCGTTTGCTGGGGAGCCTAGAACTGCTCGACGTTTCAGCCAAACTAGAAATCGGCGGCTGGATCCTTGACCTGCTGGGCAAGCCCAAGATGGCTGCCGCCCGTTCAGCAATGTCGTGGGCGCTGGGGCGACTCGGAAGTCGCACGCCGGTCTATGGACCGCTGAACTGCGTGATCTCGCCCGACATCGCGACGCGTTGGCTGGATGCGATCTATCGCGACCGGAATCGTGATCCGATGGATCTGCTGGCGGTGCTGCAAATCGCGCGACTGACCAACGATCGCTATCGCGACTTGGCGACGGCTGATCGAACAGCCGCGGCTGATTGGTTAGCAGCAGAGCTTGCTCCCAGCCATTTTGTGCGAATCGTCCGTGTAGGGGGGAACCTTGATAACGAAGAACGAGATCAAGTATTTGGCGAGTCGCTTCCCATTGGACTGAACCTTTAATCCAAAAATTCAGATTATCCTGTCGCAGAACAAGTGAAAAACGGCCTTTGTCGGATAGGGCAAAGGGTCCGAATTCGTTACAACCAAGCATAGTAATAGAGCAGCTCACCCGAAGAGCTTCTGAGCAGTCAATCACGATCGCAGTGGATGCGATCCGCCTGAGTGACGAAATGTATTCGTTCATTCATCCAACGCCAGACACGGCGGATGCTCTCCCTAAATCCACTCCCCTCCTCACAGGGATCCATCCCTTGCAAAATTCTCGGACTCTCGCATTACACACCGCGATTGCCGTTTCAATGGCAGGCGTACTGCTGGCTGACCTTTACACAGCGCTCGGCGTAGCGGTTTGGGTGATGTACCTCATCCCGATTGCGCTGACCTTGTTGACTTGGCGCCCTCAGATTCCGCTGGTGGTCGCTGGGGTAGCGACGGTCCTGATGTTCGCTACCTTCTTCACCGATGACGCTGGCTTCGACCGCAACATCGCCCAGATCAATCGTGGTTGCGGAATTTTTACGATCTGGGTCATGGCCATCGTTGCTGCTTTCTTTGTAAAGAACAAGCTGGAGATCGAATTCGAGCGCTGGCTGCAAAAGGGGCAAACAACTCTAAGCAAAGCGATGATCGGCGATCCGACCTTGGAGAACCTAGGGGATCGGGTGCTCAAAATGCTGTCCGAATACCTGGGCGCCCAAGTCGGAATTTTCTTTACGCGCGATGGCAAAGAGTTTCGCCGCATCGCCAGCTATGGGGTCCCCAGCGACGCCAACACGTACAACGAATTTACGCTCGATGATGGCCTGTTAGGTCGTGCGGTCAAAGACAATCGAATCTTCGTCCTGAACGAGACGCCGGACGGCTATCTAACCATGGGAAGTGCGCTGGGAGAGGGAAAGCCGCGCCATCTGGTGATTTGCCCGATGGCGGCCGAGAATATCACGTATTGCGTGTTAGAAATCGGCGCTTTGCTCCCGCTTGGAGAGCGCGCACGCATATTGCTAGAGCGGGTCTCTGAATCGGTCGCCATCGCGGTCCGCTCAGCCAATTACCGTGCCCATTTACAAACGCTGCTAGAAGAAACCCAGCGTCAATCCGAAGAGCTGCAAGCCCAAAGTGAAGAGCTGCGCGTCGCCAACGAAGAGTTGGAAGAGCAGGGGAACGCGCTCAAAGAAACCGCAACGCGTTTAGAACTGCAACAAGCCGAGCTGGAGCAGACCAATACGCAATTGGAAGAACAAACGCAGTTGCTAGCAGGGCAACGCGATGATTTGGGGAGAACCAAGCTTTCGCTGCAACAGCAAGCGGCCGACTTAGAACGAGCCAGCCGTTACAAATCCGACTTCCTCGCCAATATGTCGCACGAGCTGCGCACGCCATTAAATTCGTCGCTGATCCTGGCAAAACTACTCGCCGATAATCCCCATGGCAATCTGACCGATGAGCAGGTCAAGTTCGCGAAAACGATCCAAGCAGCCGGCAATGACTTGCTTACGCTGATCAGCGACATCTTGGATTTGTCTAAGATCGAAGCTGGCCAGATGGAGCTGCGTCTCGAAGAATCGCGCGTGCAGAAGATCATTGAGGAAGTCACGCGTACGATGCACCCGCTCGCCCAGCAAAAAAATCTGCAGTTTGTGACAGAGATCGCCGCGGATTGCCCCAAAGTGATCTCTACCGATCGTCAGCGATTGGAGCAGGTGCTCAAAAATCTGCTATCCAACGCCATCAAATTTACAGAGCAGGGAGAGGTGAAGCTTTCGGTCACAGCACTTCCTCATCAGCGTCTTGCGCTCGCGGTATCCGATACCGGGATCGGTATTTCGACCGAGCAACAACAGATGGTCTTTGAGGCGTTTCGGCAGGCCGATAGTTCTTCGCATCGCAAACATGGCGGAACTGGACTTGGCCTCTCGATCTCCAAAGAATTTGCGCGGCTGCTCGGGGGCGAACTGCAACTAACTAGTGAAACCGGCAAAGGCAGCACGTTTACCGTAATCATTCCTGCGGTTTACGACCCCGCGACGGTATCACCACAAGCGGCGAGTCCTGCTGCCGGAGAATCTGCACCGACGCCGCTTCCCGCATCGCAGCAATCCGCCCAGCCCGCCACAAGACCGCCTGTTGCGCCTCGCATTGTTGCAGACGATCGCGAGGATCTGACCGGCCAGGATCGGGTGATTTTGGTGGTGGAAGACGACGCCAATTTTGCGCGGATCCTGTATGGTCTGGCGCACGACACCGACTTTCAATGCGTGATCGCCAACACGGCGGAAGAAGCCTACGCTGCGGCTCTAGAGTACAAGCCTAGCGCCGTGATCCTCGACATTGGGTTGCCTGATCATTCGGGGCTGTCGGTGCTGGATCGATTGAAAAATGATCCTCGGGTACGGCACATTCCGGTCCATGTCATCTCAGGCAGCGACTACACCGATTCGGCGATCTCTTTGGGCGCCGTCGGCTTTATGTTGAAGCCGGTCAAACGCGAAGAGATCATTGAGGTCTTACAAGGGCTAGAGCAACGACTCTCCCAGCGAATGCGCCGCGTCTTGGTGGTCGAAGACGATCAGGTTCAGCTCGATAGCCTGCACGCGCTGCTGGGATCAAGCGAAGTCGAGACCGTCGGCGTCCAGAGCGCTGCCGAGTGCCTGGACAAGCTGAAGAGCGAGACGTTTGACTGCATGGTGCTCGACCTGACATTGCCCGACGCTTCCGGCTACTCGTTGCTAGAAACGCTGAGTCAGGAAGAAGCGTATTCCTTTCCTCCAGTGATTGTCTACACCGGCCGGGACTTGTCGATCGAGCAAGAGCAACGGCTGCGAAAATATTCAAAGTCAATCATCATCAAAGGCGCCAAATCTCCCGAGCGACTACTGGACGAGGTGACCTTGTTTTTGCATCAGGTCGTTTCAGAACTACCGCAAGAACAACAGCGGATGATCGAAAAAGCGCGTCGCCGTGACGCAGCGCTGGAGAATCGCCATATCCTGATTGTGGAAGATGACGTCCGGAACGTGTTCGCATTGACCAGCATCTTGGAGCCGTGCGGCGTCCACTTGCAAGTTGCGCGTAACGGTTTAGAAGCGGTCGCGGCGATTGACGCTTCGCTCGCCGATCCCACCCTGAAGATCGACCTGGTTCTGATGGATGTAATGATGCCCGAAATGGACGGCATCTCAGCGACCCAAGAAATTCGCAAACGGCCCAAGTGCCAGCGATTGCCGATTATCATGCTGACCGCCAAAGCGATGAAAGACGACCAACAGTCTTGTCTGGCAGCTGGAGCCAACGACTATTTGGCCAAGCCGCTGGATGTCGAGAAGCTACTCTCGTTGATACGCGTTTGGATGCCGCGACAGGGAGCCGCCCAATGAGCGGCAAGGTCGAAGATATCGAATTAAAATTGCTGTTGCAGGCAATTTACGAACACTACCACTATGACTTTCGGGGTTACTCGATGGCGTCGATCAAACGGCGTCTGGGGCAAGCGAAGGCGCGATTTCAGGTCGACACGTTTTCGCAACTTCAAGGGCGGGTCTTGTACGAAGCCGATCTCTTCGCCGAGCTACTGTCGTACCTGACCGTTCAAGTCAGTGAGCTGTTTCGAGATCCTCACTACTTTCGAGTCTTGCGCGAAGAGGTCTTTCCTCATTTGCGGACCTATCCGTCGCTGAAGATCTGGGTTGCTGGTTGCAGTGATGGTGAAGAAGTCTATTCGCTGGCGATTATGCTGCGTGAAGAAGGTCTCGACGATCGGACCATGATCTACGGAACTGACGTCAACCCCAAGGCGCTGCAAAAAGCAGAGGCCGGGGTCTATGACCTAGAGCGACTGCCGCTATTTACCAAAAACCATCAGGCTTCCGGCGGCAAGTCTTCTCTCTCGGACTATTATACGGCCGCCTATGGAGCGGCCAAGTTTGATAAGAGCCTTCGTAAAAATATTGTGTTCTCGGATCATAGCCTGGTCTCGGACGCTGTCTTCGCTGAGGTTCACCTGGTTTCGTGCCGCAACGTGCTGATCTATTTTGATCGCGAGTTGCAAAACCGCGCGATCGGCTTGATGCAAGACTCGCTGATCCGCCGCGGATTTTTGGGTTTAGGGGCCAAAGAAACGCTGCGATTTACGAGTCACGTGGATGCGTTTGACGAATTCTCGCGCCAAGCCAGAATCTATCAAAAGCGGAGTGAACCATGATAAACTCCTCGGTCGAAGCGATTGTAATTGGCGCATCAAGCGGTGCAGTCGAAGCAATCAGCGCCATCTTGACGCGACTTCCCCAAGATTTTCCGCTGCCGATTTTTGTGGTGGTCCATGTGCCGGCCGATCGCGCCAGTGCGCTAGTCGACGTATTTCAGGCCAAATGTCCCCTCCAAATACGAGAAGCGGAAGACAAAGAGCCCATTGAGCCCTCCTGCGTTTACCTGGCTCCGCCCGACTATCATTTGATGATTGAAACCGACAAACAAAGGGTCTCACTTTCCAGCGAAGAGCCTGTCCATTATTCTCGACCAGCGATCGACGTGCTATTTGAAACGGCGGCCGACGCATACGGTCCGGCCCTTGTAGGAATTGTCCTGACCGGAGCCAATAATGATGGCTCTGCTGGACTACGCTGCATCTCGGATTGTGGCGGCGTCGCGATTGTGCAATCCCCGCAGGAGGCGACGTCTCCTTACATGCCCACTTCAGCCAAGTCCGCCTGCCCGGATGCGAGTACGATGAAGCTCGACGAAATTGCCGACTACCTTATCATTCAAGGGAGGTCCAATGATTGAGACTCCCAACTCGCCGGTTTATTGCTTGATAGTTGACGATCGAGAAGAAAACCTGATCGCGCTAGACGCTGTGTTGCGCTGCGAAGGCTTAGAAGTGATCAAAGCCCGTTCCGGTCCTCAAGCGCTAGAAGCGTTGCTGGAGTACGAGATGGCGTTGGCGCTGATTGATGTGCAAATGCCGGTCATGGACGGGTTCGAGCTGGCTGAATTCATGCGCGGCACCGAACGCACTAAACGGGTCCCGATTATCTTTCTGACTGCCGGGACCGAGGATTATCAGCGTCGTTTTCGCGGCTACGAAGCGGGCGCCGTCGACTTTCTGCACAAGCCGATTGAGTCCGATATCCTCAAAAGTAAAGCCGAAGTTTTTTTTGAGTTGTTTCGCCAACGCCAAGAAGTCGCGCGGCAACGAGACGAACTGAAAACGTTGCTGGACGAAAACTCGCGTCTGCTGCAACAAAGTCGCGAACAATCTGAATCGCTGCAAAACTCAGACCGCCGCAAGAATGAATTTCTCGCAACGCTGGCCCACGAACTTCGAAATCCGCTCGCGCCCATTCTGAGCGCCGTCGAGGTGGTTCGACTAGGCGAACTGAGCAAAGCTGAAGAAATCGAAGTCTATGACATCGTAAAACGACAAGTACAGCACATGGTTCGCTTGATCGACGATCTGTTAGACATCAGTCGCATCTCGCGCGACAAGATCCAACTGCGACGCGCGGTCTTTCTGCTTGGCGATGTCGTGAAGAACGCCGTCGAAACCAGCGCCCCTTTGATTGCTGACGCACGCCACAAACTTTCGGTCCAACAACCGGCGACTCCGATCGAGATTGACGGAGACGCGGTTCGAATTTCGCAGATCATCGCCAACCTGCTTAACAACGCCGCCAAATATACGCCCGACGGAGGTCAAATCTGTCTCTCGGTCGCCTTAGAAGATCCCTTGGTCGCGATCAGCGTCAAAGACAACGGCATCGGCATCCCGCCTGAATTACTCTCTGACATCTTTGGCATGTTTAACCAGATCGACAAGCATCTAGAACTCTCCAAAGGGGGACTCGGCATCGGGCTCACTCTGGTCAAACGTTTGGTAGAGATGCATGATGGCGAAATCGAAGTCAAAAGTGCAGGAGAAAACCAAGGCAGCGAGTTCATCGTCCGACTGCCGCTGGCAAAAATCCCGGCTGGTCACGCCCAACCATCCGGCGAGAGTTCGACGTAGCGATTTACTTGGCTGACAACAGCGGGAAAAATCGTCCCTGCATCTTTTCTCCCTGAGCGATCGGGGGAATGCCGTGCAGCAAGACCTCGTTACTATCGCTGCAAACGCCATCACGGAAAGCATTGATCACCGTTGCTCGCCGAGGGCGATCCGTGTGATTCGCGAACGATCCGTGCACGGTCAGCGGATGATGGAACGTCGCTTCTCCCTTCTTCAGTTCCGCCGCCACCGGATGCTGAAACTGCTCCCATTGCTCGTCGTTCAGCACATCGCGAATTGCATTCATATCGCCGGCCAATCCGGTGATCGGCAGCAAATCCCATTTGTGGCTTCCCGGCACGTACTGCACGCAGCCGTTGTCACGATCGGCGTCGTCCAGGCCGATCCAGCAGGTCAGATGCGCCATTGGCTTGGTGCGCGTCCAATACGAGTAATCTTGATGCCAGGCGACTACTCCGCCATGATTGGCCGGCTTGCAAAACAGCTGGTCATGCCAAAAGCGGACTTTGCCGTCAAGCAACTGTTCGGCCGCCGCAACAAAAGCCGGCGACCAGAGCACATCATGAAACCCAGCACCCACGCGCCAAGCGCCCAGCGCATGAAACAGCACCGTGTCTGGAGTGGCCGATTCGTTGGTGTGGTACTCATACCACAAGTCACGCCCGTCATGCTCCGATTGAAAGAACGTTTCCAGTTCTTCCCGCAGCATGTCGACCTGTTCATCCTCCAAAATCTTGACGCCGGTCAGATAACCATGCTCATGAAAAAAAGCGACTTGCTCTGCTGACAGCCGGAAGTCGCCGCTGCTGAATTTGCTGGTAAACGCGGGGGAGATCGGAGCATGCTGGTGCGAAAGATCGGCGGCCATGGGCAAAATCCAAGGGGGCGAGAAGGTTTAGGGTGAGTCACTCGTTTTCACCTTTGGACAGTCAAAAATCAAGTCCGTAAGCTCCCCCCAGATTGATTCCTTCGCCGGTCAGGTTACCCTAAGAACTTGGTCAGCCCTGGATTTTCAGCCCCCATCGACCGCCTGCCGTCCCTTCAACGCGAGCTTACCCCATGTCAAAAATCGTCTCGACTTGCTTCCTTGTCGGCATTCTCCCCTTGATCGCGCTTAGCGCCGAACCCAAGCGTGAATTACTTTGGCCAGCCGGAGCGCCCGACGCCAAAGGGGACGCCGACAATGACAAACCAACCATCACCCTCTATCTGGCCGAAGGCGCCAACAAGACCGACTGCGGCGTCGTGGTCCTGCCAGGAGGCGGCTACGGACATCTCGCCACGGGGCACGAAGGGGTCGAAATCGCCAAGTGGTACAACTCGTTTGGCGTTTCGGCGTTTGTAGTCGAGTATCGCCATCGCGGTCGTGGTTACTCGCATCCGGCGCCAATTCAGGATGCCCAGCGAGCCCTACGAACCGTCCGAGCCCAAGCCGCCAAATTTGGGGTTTCGCCCCACAAAATCGGCGTGATGGGCTTCTCGGCCGGTGGCCATTTGGCTTCGACGGCGGCAACCCACTTTGACGCCGGTGACGCCCAAGCGGCCGATCCGATCGATCGCGTCTCGTGCCGTCCTGACTTCGCGATCTTGTGCTATCCGGTGATTGCTTTTGACCAACCGTTTACCCACTATGGATCGCAGAAGAATTTGCTGGGCGAGAACCCTGACAAGGACCTTGTGAAGAGCCTCTCGAACGAAACGCAAGTGACGTCAGAAACTCCTCCCACCTTTTTATTCCACACCAGCGAAGACACCGGCGTGCCGCCGCAAAACAGCATCGTCTTCTACGAAGCGTTGCAAAAAGCGAAGGTCCCAGCCGAAATGCACATTTTCGCCAAAGGTCGCCACGGCGTTGGACTGGCCGCTAGTATCCCCGGCACCTCAGCGTGGCCAAAACTGTGCGAAGCTTGGCTCGACGGGCTAGGCATGCTCTCCACCAAACCGACAGCCGGCAAGTAAGTTACGACTGATCTTGGAGGGGGCGATTGCTTGCCGATCGCCCCCCCCTCGTTTTGACTAGTACGGCACTCTACAGCGACAGCGGTTCGGCTGGATCTCACCACCGACATAACCGTACTCTTCGCGCCAATGCTTTAAAATGGCGTTTGAAATCTGCCGTTTTCTGCTGACAAGCTTCCCATTAGCAAGCGCCGCGAACTAGATTTCACGCACCCGCCAATTTTAACTTCCTTGCGCTGGACGGCAGTAGAAATCGCATGGCGACCGCCAAGCTCATTCTTGACCAATCGCTAAGCTCCATCGTGACTTACAATCCGATGAGCGCTTCGCTGGATACCACGCTAGAAGAGCTGCTTGAGCAGGTTTACATGGTAGGGTTCCACCATTGGCCGGTCATCGATGACGATCGACATGTGGTCGGAATCGTCTCGGACGAAGATGTCGTTCGCACCGCAGCAATGTTTCAAGCGGCCAACATGTCCAATCGCTTCCGCGATGAAAGTGGGCCAATTTGCATTACAGAGTTCATGTCGCACAAGGTCTACTCGATCTCGTACGACACCACCGTTGCGACGGCGCTGCGGATGCTGCTTGACAAAGGAGTCAACTCCTTGCCGGTGACCGAAGATGAGCGTCTATCGGCCATGGTAACTTCGACCGACTTTCTGCGCGAATTTTCGTACTCGGACGACGGCGTATGCAACGCCGAGGTGAAGACCTATCTCGACCTTACGCCGGTGCTGGTCCCGTTCAACTCCAGCATTGAAGAAGTCAAGATGATCTGCGAAGCGGAAGGTGCGATTTACGCCGTCGTCATGAACGGCGATTTCCCGCTCGGCGTTATTTCACGCCGCGATATCCGTCGCGCCAAAAGTCGCGATCTGGCTCGCGTCATGTATTTGTCCGAAGACCCGAAGTCGATCCGAGCAACCGACATTATTCGCGAATCGCACTCGATTCTGCCTACCGACACCATGCATAGCGCCGCTCAGACAATGCTCAACATGCAGTTGCAAGCGCTGGTCGTCGTAAATCGCAACAACGATCTAGTTGGCGTGATTTCGCAAGAACACATCTTGCATGCGATGCTGTAGGCGATTGTTAAACCTCACGGCTTGGTGGTCAATAATTTGTGTCGCTCTAGTTCAAGCGGAAAATCGGCGTAGGTTCGCAAGCTGCTCGCTTTGGCGCTAATCACGCGGACGCGCGGAGTGTTTCCCTTGGCGGGACGATTGACTCGCTTCTCTTCCAGATCGGTTCGCTTTTCACGCCGGGCAAGGTTCGCTTTCAGATCTTGCATCTCTTTGATGTCTGACTCAAAGCGGCGGGTCGTTTCGGCGCGACTTGCGCGAACCGCGTCACGACGCTGCGTCAAGCGATTTCCTTCTCCAAGAATCACTTGATTATCGCGCTGATATTGCCCCAGCAAGATCTCGGCTCGCGCGATTTCGCGCAGCAAGCTGTCTCTCCGCCGCGGGTCTTTCGTTTGGTCGTAATCTGCTTGTAAGCGAAACAGATTATCGTTCAGACTAAGCATCTCGCGGCGCACCACCGAAAGCTGCACCTCAAGCCGTGAGATCGCATCGCTCAGCGGCGCTTCCATCCGATTAAACGCTTCTAATTCTTTGGTTAGCTCGCTGCGGAGCATGTCCATCCGCTCTTGAGCTTCGGCTTGGTCAATCTCCAGGCGCAGACGCAGATCAGAGAGCTCTTGCTTCTCTTGTTCCTTCGCCATCTTTTGATCTTCCACCGCCTGATCGCGAGCCTGATCCCCTTGGTTGGTCAAAGAATCAAACTCATTCGTCACTTCGTCATAGTTGGTTTTAAAGTCCGTCGCCCGAGCTCCGACCATCAACCGGTCAATCTTTTGTCGAACCAGCTTGCGGACTCCTTGCGAAACCTCTCCTTCGGCAGGTCCATCCAAGTAGGCGAACACGCGTCCCAAAAAACAAGCAGTAGCGCGCGTCTCGACTTCGCTTGCGTCATCCGCTTCGTCGGGTCGAATCGTGTCCGACATTTGATCGACCTTCAGCAGGCCCGACTCCGATTTTTTTTGCAGCACATAAAGCCAAATCAACCCCCTCCAGGCCACTTGATTGTCTTCATGATTGGTCGTTAGACTTTCAAACAGCGTAGTCGCTTCTTCGTACTTGTGATGCTTGATTAGCACTAGACCAAACGCCATATCCAGCGCCTCTTGATCTTCGACCGAACCGATAAACGCCGCGCGAGCTTTACGCGCCTTCTCTAACGAATCAGGCCCAATCGACCAACCTTCCTCCAAAATATCGGCGACACCGGTCGACGCGGCGGTTGCGTGATCAGGCAACGCAACCGTCGAAAGCAAAACGGCAATCACGCTTGTGAGGGCGATCTGAGGCGAAATTCGAGCGAGCACTGGCGCCGCTCCTTGTGCAAAGTAACTCTGGACATAGGAAACAATCATGGTAGAGAAACAATCAGAAACAGGCAACAAATTGCCATGAATCTTCGCTTGGATAGGCTCGCCCGACCGCTGGTGGCGCTCGGCGGCGCTTTCTTTGATAAGCGGACACATAGGCAAGATCCAATGCATTCTGATCTCTACGACCGCTGAAAATAAGAGTCTTCGAAGACTTCCAATCGTTGCGGCTGCTCGCTAGCAATGGATCCTTCAATCTTTCTGTTCCGCCGCCGAACCTCTGCCCGTGATGAGGCGTATCGTACAGCAATCCTCACCACACTTCGCCATGCGAACCTTGTGTAAACGCAATGCGAACGCCGTGCGAACTCCAGCAGCCGCTCTCCCCAGGAACACCCACCCAAGGAGCGGACCCAACAACGGCGACACATATTTGCATGTCATACAGATGTCATATTATGAAAAAAATCGGAACACGGGGCATTGCAAACCTCATGTCGGACAGATTAACTTAATGCTCGTCGCAAGTAGTCGATCCCAGGACGACAGGGCAAGCGACGATTAGATTGCCAGCGCCAGCTTACTTGACCCAAAGCCCAGCCGATCGCAATGGATGCACAAAGATCGTTCTGACGCTTTTATCGCCGCGCCGAACTGACGAGAGTAGAAGGAGCTCCCCCCGTTAATTTCAGTTCAAAGCGCACCCTCGCGAATGATTGCAACGCGTGCGTTTCTTTGCCGACGAATGATTTGCTTTGAGCGTGGATGATCCGTCTGAAGCATTTCTATTCTCTGCCCATTCGCCATTGCTTCCCAGCTTGAACTTCGCATGTTGCGAAGTCGCGATCGGGAGGACTCTCTGCGCGAAGGGCATCTTATACCAACTTTCTTTTGCCATATCTATTTGAAGGATTCGATATGACGATGAAGAATCAATCTCGCATGCGACGTAATGCTTTTAGTATGGGATCCGAACGCCTGGAAGAGCGCCGCGTGATGGATGCGTCGGCTCCCAACTTTGATCTTTCGGGCGTCGAAGCCGAAACTGCCTACGTGGGCGATCAATATTCGCTCGATCTCATGGCCGCCGGCGGCACGATCACCGAGGGACAGTTCAGCTTTGTCCTAGATCCGGATCCCGACCAAACCCCTGCTGGAGCCACAATTTCGCCCGAAGGCGTCATCCATTGGACTCCGTCGATGGATCAGGTCGGCTCGCACACGTTTCGCATCATTGCGATGAACAACGATTCGCCGCAAAGAGGTGATTTTGAGTCGATCACTATCGAAGTTTCGCTCGGCGAGCCCACGGTCGATCTCAACGGCGAAGATGCCGATGGCGGCGACTTCGCCACGACGCACCAATTTGGCCAAGGCCCGGTCAGCGTCGCCGATAGTGATATGACGGTCTCCGATCCCAACAACGGAAACCTGATGTCGGCCACGGTCAGCATCACCAATCTCGCAGATGGCGCCGCCGAATCACTGCTGGTCAACACCGACGGGACAAGTATTACCGCCGCCTATGCCGATGGCGTGCTGCAGTTGTCAGGCGAAGCCTCAGCGGCTGAGTACCAACAGGTGCTGCGAACCGTTCGCTACAGTAACACCAGCGCCACGGCCGATGTCACGCCGCGTTTGATTGAGTTTACCGTCAATGATGGCGCATCCGATAGCGCGGTCGCAACCAGTACCGTCAACGTCAATCTTCCCCCCAACCTGGCCCCGATCGCTGATCAGCAGTTGGACGCCGGAAGCGAGTTGATGTTCGAGATCTCGGCCACCGATCCCAATTCGGCGGACGAACTCTCGTTCATGATCGATCCCGAATCCCCCAGCTTCGTTTCGCTGGTCCAAGAGGTTGGATCGCGAACTGCCCAGTTGCTGCTAACGCCGGGGGTGACCGTTCCACCAGGACTGTTTGAGATTTCGATCCTCGTCTTCGACAATGCAGGCCTGGCCGATGTCGAAAGCTTCTTTGTCGAAGTCTTGGCCAACGAAGCGCCGGTCTCCCTCGACGACGCCTACGAAACCCCAGAAGATACCGCCCTCACCATCGCCGCCCCCGGCGTGCTGGACAATGATACCGATCCCGATGGCGATGCGATCAACGTATCAGAGGTCAACGGTGAAGCAGCCAATGTCGGTACGCAGATCACGCTCGACTCGGGCGCGTTGCTCACGCTGAACGCCGATGGCAGCTTTGATTATGATCCCAACGGCGTATTCGCCGCGCTGGCCGAAGGCGAAACGGCTGAAGATAGCTTCACCTACACCGCCGCCGACAGCAGCGGGCTGGTTAGCACTTCGACCGTCGTGATCACCATTGCCGGCGTGAACAATGCCCCGGTCAGCAGTGACGATACCTATGAAACGACCGAAGATACGGCACTCACCATCGCCGCCCCCGGCGTGCTGGACAATGATACCGACGCCGATGGCGACAGCCTGACCGTTGTGGACATCAACGGCGAAGCAGCCAACGTCGGTACGCAGATCACGCTCGACTCGGGCGCCCTGCTCACGCTGAACGCCGACGGCAGCTTTGATTATGATCCCAACGGCGTATTCGCCGCGCTGGCCGAAGGCGAAACCGCTGAAGAAACCTTCACCTACACCGCAGCCGACAGCAGCGGGCTGGTTAGCACTTCGACCGTCGTGATCACCATTGCCGGCGTGAACAACGCTCCGGTCAGTAGTGATGACGCCTACGAAACGACCGAAGATACGGCACTCACCATCGCCGCCCCCGGCGTACTCGACAATGACACCGACGCCGATGGCGACAGCCTGACCGTTGTGGACATCAACGGCGAAGCAGCCAACGTCGGTACGCAGATCACGCTCGACTCGGGCGCCCTGCTCACGCTGAACGCCGACGGCAGCTTTGATTATGATCCCAACGGCGTATTCGCCGCGCTGGCCGAAGGCGAAACCGCTGAAGAAACCTTCACCTACACCGCAGCCGACAGCAGCGGGCTGGTTAGCACTTCGACCGTCGTGATCACCATTGCCGGCGTGAACAACGCTCCGGTCAGTAGTGATGACGCCTACGAAACGACCGAAGATACGGCCCTCAACATCGCCGCCCCCGGCGTGCTGGACAATGATACCGACGCCGATGGCGATAGCCTGACCGTCGTGGACATCAACGGCGAAGCAGCTAACGTCGGTACGCAGATCACGCTCGACTCGGGCGCTTTGCTCACGATGAACGCCGATGGCAGCTTTGATTATGATCCCAATGGCGTATTCGCATCACTGGCCGAAGGCGAAACCGCTGAAGAAAGCTTCACCTACACCGCAGCCGATGGCAGTGGGCTGGTAAGCACTTCGACCGTCGTGATCACCATCACCGGCGTGAACAATGCCCCGGTCAGCAGTGATGACGCCTACGAAACGGCGGAGGACACGGCCCTCAACATCGCCGCGCCAGGCGTGCTCGACAATGACACCGACGCCGATGGCGACAGCCTGACGGTCGTTGACATCAACGGCGAAGCAGCCAACGTCGGTACGCAGATCACGCTTGACTCGGGCGCCCTGCTCACGATGAACGCCGATGGCAGCTTTGATTATGACCCGAATGGCGTATTCGCATCACTGGCCGAAGGCGAAACGGCGGAAGAAAGCTTCACCTACACCGCAGCCGATGGCAGTGGGCTGGTAAGCACTTCGACCGTCGTGATCACCATTGCCGGCGTGAACAACGCTCCGGTCAGCAGTGATGATAACTATGAAACGGCGGAGGACGAGGTTCTCACCATCACCGCCCCCGGCGTGTTGGAGAATGATACCGACGCTGATGGTGATAGCTTGACGGTCGTTCAGGTCAACGGCGAGACGGTCAATGTAGGGACTCCGATTATGCTCGGGTCTGGCGCGTTACTGACCCTCAATGCCGATGGCAGCTTTGCCTACGATCCCAACGGCGTATTCGATTCGATGTCCGATGGACAAGTCTCGATGGAAAGCTTCATGTACACTGCCGCCGACAGCAGTGGTCTCACGAGCTCTTCCCGAGTCCTGATCATTATCAACGGCGTCAACAGCACCCCGTTCAGCAGCGATGACGCCTACGAAACAGCGGAGGACACGGCCCTCAACATCGCAGCACCAGGCGTGCTCGATAATGATACCGACGCTGATGGCGATGTGTTAAACGTGCTTGATGTGAACGGCGAGCCGGCCAACATCGGTACGCAGATCACGCTCGCTTCCGGCGCGTTGCTCACGATGAACGCCGATGGCAGCTTTGATTATGACCCGAATGGCGCCTTCAATGCGTTGGTTGATGGTGAAACGGCGGAAGATAGCTTCACTTATACCGCTGCCGATGGCACCGGGCTGGTAAGCACTTCGACCGTGGTCATCACCATCACCGGCGTCAACAATGCTCCGGTCAGCAGTGATGACGCCTATGAAACGGCTGAAGATCTGCTGTTGAACGTGGGATTGCCAGGCGTGCTGGACAATGACACCGACGCCGATGGCGATAGCCTGACGGTCGTGGACATCAACGGCGAAGCAGCCAACGTCGGTACGCAGATCACGCTCGACTCGGGCGCGTTGCTCACGATGAACGCCGACGGCAGCTTTGATTATGATCCCAACGGCGCTTTCGCCGCGCTGGCCGAAGGAGAGACTGCCGAAGAAAGCTTCACCTACACCGCTGCCGATGGCACCGGGCTGGTAAGCACTTCGACCGTGGTCATCACCATCACCGGCGTCAACAATGCTCCGGTCAGCAGTGACGACGCCTATGAAACGGCTGAAGATCTGCTGTTGAACGTGGGATTGCCAGGCGTGCTCGACAATGACACCGACGCTGATGGCGATAGCCTGACCGTCGTTGACATCAACGGCGAAGCAGCCAACGTGGGTACGCAGATCACGCTCGACTCGGGCGCCCTGCTCACGATGAACGCCGACGGCAGCTTTGATTATGATCCCAACGGCGCTTTCGCCGCGCTGGCCGAAGGCGAAACCGCGGAAGAAAGCTTCACCTACACCGCAGCCGATGGCAGCGGGCTGGTTAGCACTTCGACCGTCGTGATCACCATCACCGGCGTGAACAATGCCCCGGTCAGTAGTGACGACGCTTACGAAACGGCGGAGGACACGGCCCTCAACATCGCCGCGCCAGGCGTGCTGGACAATGACACCGACGCCGATGGCGATAGCCTGACCATCGTTGACATCAACGGCGAAGCGGCCAACGTGGGTACGCAGATCACGCTCGACTCGGGCGCTTTGCTCACGCTGAACGCCGACGGCAGCTTTGATTATGATCCCAACGGCGTATACGCATCACTGGCCGAAGGCGAAACCGCGGAAGAAAGCTTCACCTACACCGCCGCCGATGGCAGTGGGCTGGTAAGCACTTCGACGGTGGTGATCACCATCACCGGCGTGAACAATGCCCCGGTCAGTAGTGATGACGCTTACGAAACGGCGGAGGACACGGCCCTCAACATCGCCGCCCCCGGCGTGCTGGACAATGACACCGACGCTGATGGCGACAGCCTGACGGTCGTTGACATCAACGGCGAAGCGGCCAACGTGGGTACGCAGATCACGCTCGACTCGGGCGCTTTGCTCACGCTGAACGCCGACGGCAGCTTTGATTATGATCCCAACGGCGTATTCGCATCACTGGCCGAAGGCGAAACGGCCGAAGAAACCTTCACCTACACCGCCGCCGACAGCAGCGGGCTGGTTAGCACTTCGACCGTCGTGATCACCATCACCGGCGTGAACAATGCCCCGGTCAGCAGTGATGACGCTTACGAAACGGCGGAGGACACGGCCCTCAACATCGCCGCGCCAGGCGTGCTGGACAATGACACCGACGCTGATGGCGATAGCCTGACCGTCGTCGATGTTAACGGCGAAGCAGCCAACGTCGGTACGCAGATCACGCTCGACTCGGGCGCTTTGCTCACGCTGAACGCCGACGGCAGCTTTGATTATGATCCCAACGGCGTGTTCAATGCGTTGGTTGATGGTGAAACGGCGGAAGATAGCTTCACTTATACCGCTGCCGATGGCACCGGTTTGATGAGCACTTCGACCGTCGTCATCACCATTCAAGGGGTGACCAATCTGATCGTCGAAAATGATGAGTATGTCACCGACGAGGACACGTCGCTCTCGATCTCGGCGCCTGGCTTGCTGGGCAACGATACTGACGCCGCGACGATTGTTTCAATCAATGGTGAAGCGGTCAACGTAGGCTCGCAGATCACCTTGGACTCCGGCGCGCTGCTGACGGTCAACGCCGATGGCAGTTTCGACTATGACCCCAACGGATCGTTTGAAACGCTCTCGGACGGTGAGTCGACCATCGAGTCCTTTACCTATACCGCCGATAACGGAAGCGGTACAACGGCCGATGGAACAGTGACAATCGTCATCAACGGTGTAAACGACGCACCGGTGGCCAGCGATGACAGCTTCTCGACCGATGAAGCGACCGCTTTGTCGATCGTACCGGTTGGCGTGATGTTTAATGATGTCGATACCGAAGGGTCCGCGCTGGCGATCACCGCCGTCAACGACTCTCCGGCCGACGTTGGCACGCCGATCACCTTGGCCTCCGGAGCCTTCTTGACGCTCAATGCCGATGGAAGTTTTGCCTACGATCCTAACGGCGTGTTCGACAGTCTAGCCAACGGCGAGACCGCGACCGACAGCTTTACCTACACGGTAAGCGACGGCGATGGTGGGTCAGATACCGCAACCGTAACGCTGACCATCAATGGTCTGGATACGGATAACGGAACCAATCTGCCTCCATTGAATCAGGTCCCAGGCACGCAGTCGATTACTTCGGGACAATCTCTGTCCTTTGGGCCAGAGACTGGCAACGCGATTTCGGTCAGCGACCCTGACGCTAACGGCGCCTTTGTGCAAGTGACGATTTCGGTTCAATATGGCACGCTGCAATTGGCTTCGCTCAATGCCCAGCGGATCATGTTGGTCGGTTCGTTCGAGCAGATTTCCAATCTGCTCAACAGCCTGGTCTATACGGCCGGCGACACCTTTGTCGGCACCGACACGTTCACGATCAACTCCAATGATCGAGGAGCAACCGGAACCGGCAGCCCGCGTACCGATATCGACACGTTTGACATCGTCGTCTCCCCCTCTGAATCGCTCGAAGAATTCTTCGCCGACTCTGAAATGCTAGACGACATGCTGTTCAGCTAATCGCGAAGCAGCAGTAAAAAGTAATCGAAGAGGAGCAAGTCGCCGGGACTTGCTCCTCTTTTTTTGTTCTTCCTCTTTTGAAGTTGAGCTCTATGGCACTGCTTGAAGAATGCAACACGGGCTCTACAGAAAGTGAGACAGAAAACACGGGAAGCAAGCAGCGCTGGGATAGAAAAAAATCCGACAAGGTAAAATTTTGATCTAATTGAAAACAGATCGCTCAACGCTCTTGGATCTTTGCTTTCTTCCCGTGTGGTCCGCGATTTATCCGTGGCATCCGCGTTCCATTCTTTACGAACCACCAAATAGCAAAGCCTCAAAACAGGCGCCTCGCGCTACGACGCAAGCTCATTCAACCGCACGCGCACCAACAAATCATTCAACCCCGCCGCCGCCGTCGCTTGTTCCGGCAATCGGCTCTCTTGGTGTGCTTGTTCCAACTCCGCTGTCAGCCGCTCGTACTCGCTTTGATAAAGCGTCAAGTCCGATTGCTCCAACGTTCCCTTCTCGGGCCCTTCTACCTTACGAGCAATCAGCTCTGGCAGATACGGCAACCGAAACTCTTCGTTCAACCTCCCCAAGTTCGCTTCGATCCGCCCGGTGCGCATCAAATAGATGCCGGTTAGCAAAACGCGATAAACGTACAGCAGCGGTTTGACCCGCGGGCAATCTTCTTTTTGAAACAGCTTCCACTGCGTCGCGGCGAAGCCAAGATAGTGATGCGCATGATGTCGCGTGATGCAGGCCGGCGCCAGCGAGATCAACTCTGCATGCTCTGGTGACGATTGCACCACCAGCGGCGACAGCAATTGCTCCAGCACATAGCCGTTTTTCTTTAGCATCAGCAGGAAAAACTTTTTGGCGTCGTGCGTCACCAAATCGATTTCCAGGCCATCATCCATGCCCGACTTTTCGACCGTTTCCTCCACGTCCCGCAATCCCACCACTGCGGCCAGCGGCAACCGATGTACGCCGCGCAGGTCGAAGTCAGAATCAGGCGAAGGGAATCCATACAAATGCGCGCCGCTGATCGTCGCAAACAGCAGCGGGTACGGATGCTTGGCGACTTGGTTGTATAAACGTGGATCAATGTTCATGGCAATTCTGGGGCCAGCGCGGCGCGGCGTGCTTGAATCAAAAAGTCGTTTGCTTGTTCATAGTTCGGTCGTTCTGGCAATTGAGTCGCTTGCAGCGCCGCGTCAAACTCGGCGTGCAGTTGACGGCGCCATTGTTCGGTCTCGGCCCACGCGACTTCTCCCCGCTTAATCGCCAGCAGGCGATCGCGATGCGGACCCACATCAACCGGCACTTCCTCTTCTCGTAACACGCGAATCCCGCTAATCAACAGGCGCATCAAGTGCATCACATGCTTCCACTTCACCTGACCTTGGGTTCGCAAGTCGGTCTGCATCTTCTTAAACTGCGACATCGCGTAGCCGTTGTAGGTCTGATAAACCAGCCGCGACAAAAAGATCGACCGCATCGCCAACAGCTGTTGCGCCAACGGAGTCGCCTTCTCCACCAACGGAGAATAGAGACACTCCAACACGTTGGGGTTCGCTTTCAGCGCCAGCACAATAAACTTTTGCAGCTCCCAATAGGCTTCTTGCGACTGGTCAAGCTCCAACTGCTCAGGCACGCCATACAGCGACCACTGCAAATCGGCCGGCGGCAGATAAATGCCGCGGCGGTCAATGTCCGAATTGTCATCCGCCAGCCCATACGCCTGAGATCCGACGATGCACTGCAAGATCACCCGCTGCAGCAATTCACCCGGATCCACCCCGCGCCGATCGCCGATCAGCCCCTCTTTGTGCTTGGCCAACAGGGCCAACTCGCTGGGCAATAGCGATTCTTCATACCCATCCAAAAAGCGAATCCGATAACTCCCCTGCAGATCGGCCGGCGCTTTCACGACCACTCCCACCGCGCCGCGCGGATGCAGCGTTCGCTGATGAGGCCCCACAATCTCACGTAGCGCCACCACTTGCGTGCCCGGCGAGAAAATCAAGTTGGGATGATAATGAACAGGGTCAGACACAACGATTGTTCCAAGCAAAAGAAATCAGGCGCCAATAGAAACCAGAACGCCAAACAATTTGAGCAAGACCCCAATCAACGGCCAAACGTTCGCATCGGCGGGCCTCGGCGCTCTGATTCGTCTCTGCAAACCATCCACAGCACGCAAACCTACCAATTTTCACCACCTGCGTCATCGACCGAGCTGCTGCTCGATATATTGAAAGGCGTCACCCCTTTGCCCCAGTCGGCCGCCCGCCGATAACGGTTCGCCCTGCAGGAACCCCCGATGAATCTCCCGTTCGCATCACCGCATGAAGCCGCCAAGCAGTTGAAGCAGCAGCATTTCACGCGGCTGCATGTGCTGCCTTACAATCGCTTTCGCGTCACCGACTCGACCCATTGGTGGCTCTCCCCCACCAGCGCCAAAGCCGGCTTCAAGCATGGCAAGCTGATGCTCACCCAGACAGACTGCCTGGTCCAGTCTGGCGAACTCTTCTGCGGGTGGAATGTCGAAAAAGGGTTGCTCCACCCCGGCAGTTGGCAGGCCAGCAACATCATGGACCGCAGCTGGTTTTGGCACACCTTTTTGACCTTCTCCGGCAGCGAACTAGAGAACGCAATCGACGAAGCCAGCGAAGCGACCCAGCAAAACCTGCAGCTGTACGTCGCCGCCGCGATCCCCGGCCAATCACCCGCCACGGTCGTGCTCAACGTCAACGGAACGCGTCTCACGCCTGCCGCTTACCAACCCGGCGACGGGATCCTGATCGAAGTCGCCCGCAGCAGCACGCTAGATGACTTCTTGACCGCACTTCGCAAACTCGATGGGCCCGCAACCGCTTGGCACTGGATCGACGTCGTCATCGGCCAAGCCTTCACGCTTAACAAAACAGGCGCCGACGAAACTCACCGCTGCGCCAAAATGCTAAGAGCCTTCATGCCGTGGGTACGCGCCTAACAGGGAAGTAACCTAGTGCGGTTGGAGAAAACCGGAGTTTGCTCCAACCGTTCTTGAAGACGGTGAAGCGTACAGCCTCCCAGCAGATCGGTCAGAAACAATCGCATCGCAAGCCGTTACTTCTTCCCACCCCTGCAGCTAGGCATCGCCCCACGCTCAAAAGCTTCGCCAAACTTCTCGCCCGTTGATCGGCTGAATCGCTCGTGGCGACTCGTTGCAATGCCTCTTTAAAAACTCCACGTCTTCAGGCTTCACTTCTACCAGCTGCGGAAACACGATCCAGCATTTTCCTTCTTGATTGGGATCATCCGGCGGCGTTACCCCTTTGGACGGCGTCGTCAGCGAACCGTCATACCGATAATACCGGGCACAGTCCGGCGGCAAAAACTCATGCACGTTCATCGGAACGTCCTCCTCTGCAGCGCCGTCCTGCTGCTTCTCCATTCTCTTCTGAATCGCTTTGTTCAGCCGAATGATCGACAGCGGCGTTTTGGCCTCTTCGTTCTCTTGAAAGAAGACGGCGACCAGCAGGTGAGTCGCATCGTCCGTGGGATGGTCAAACGGGTTCACGAAATGAATTTCAAACGGAAACGCTTCTCCCTCCAACTGATGCTCGCTTCCGCCCAACTGCCGCTCGCCCAGGGCCGAATGAATGTGAATCCGCTGCAACGTCGCACTCCTTCCATTCAGCGACGACGCTGGAGGCTCATTAAAATAGAAATTGTGCTCATCCTCGCCATCCGATTTTCGCCCCAGATGCCCGTATATTTCCCCAGTCGGATAGTCAAGCTTCAGATAATCGGGCGGAAATCCCCTCGGCATCGTGTCAGCATACTTAATATTGATCGGAGACTGCTGCGGCAACGACAAAGCATCTTTCGACATAGCAAGATTTCTCCGTAACTTTGTAGAAGCAAGACTGGCCACCAGCCCTCAGCATATCGGCAACCATAGCAGCGGGGCAACTATTTCCCCCGGTCAGTCGCCATGCTCAGACCCCCGCCCCCAGCCGGCCAAGCCGTATCCAAGCCTCACTCCATTCCCAAAATCGCCGCCAGCAAAACAGCAATCGACGCCACGACACAAACAACCAAATAGATCCAACCAATCACCCGCCACCGCGGCGCCGTCCGCAGCTTCAGCCATATCCAGACCGCCCAGGTCAAGCAGACCAGCAGAAAGACGCTGACGCACACGAGATCAGACAAGCGGGCTCCTCTTTCAGGTTTTCAGTTCAAAGCGCGGACGCGATGGGAGCAGCTAATGGTGAGATGCTCTTACGACGTCTTCGTCGAAAGAGCATGTCTTTGATTGGTATCGTCTTATTGTTGGATTGGGCCCGGTTTGAAGACATGCTCTTCTCGCGAAGACGCGGTAAGAACATGGCACCTGTGCTCGATTCGAAATCGTCGGCTGGGGCAGGAAATACGCCAAGGCAGCGGACAGGTTATCCGTTGATTCGACGCAATGGTGGGGTCGTCGTGGGTGAAAAGGGTGGTGCGGCCTATCCAGCAGGCACTTCGATCCCACCGACCAAAGTGCAAATTATACGACCAAACGACTTACCAGAATGCCCCTAGTGGCATGGGATCAAAGATGAGTAACATGTTGCCATTATTGTTGTTTGACGCAGTTGGAGCCGAATTGAAACTCTTCGGCTTCAAGGCGATGAAGAGCAAAAAACGCTTTGTCCGACGTGTGGGAAAACGAATAGAAGTATTTGGCCTTCCAGTTGTCCATTACTCACCCACGTATTACGTTCGTCCGTGGGCGGGGATTCGATTTGACGAAGTGGAGGAGATCTTTCATCAGACTTCAGGATTCGAGCGTGCATTCCAATCAGACACGCATACCGTTGGCATTGATTTTTGGCGTATTTTTGGGACAGACGGATATGACATCCCGCTGCAAGGAGATGCCGACGTGACGGCGGTGTCCTCGCGATTGCTCACGATCTTCCAAGAGAGATCCCTGCCATATTATGAGCAGTTCCACGATTTGCCTTCCGTTGATGCTGCCCTTAACGACCAACCGAACGAGCCATCTGTTCATGGTGGTATGCCGTCGAATCGTTGCTCAAAGGGGATTATCGTCGCCAAGCTGACTGGCCGCACAAATTACGATGAATTAGTGTCCATTTACCGTGCGAAATTGAAATTGGACAACAACGGCTATTACCTGCCAGCATTTGAACTACTGTTAGACGGGCTGGAAGGAATATCGTAACCCTCCGGCCAACCACATCTTCCCACCCATGATAGCCTGGATTTCATCACAGGCGATTCATGGTTCAGCGGGAGAATTAACATGGCGAAAGGGCCGCGGTGGGATGTTTTGAAGGAGCGGCGGTGGCGGGAGCGGAGAAATTGGTTCGAGGCGCGAAAAACCGATCCAGTGCGGGCTCATCATGCGCTGGCGCTGATTCAAAAGTTCTACCGCGTCGACCGCGATTGTCGCCGTGCGAGCGATGAGGAACGACATTCTGCGCACGAGAAAAAATTGCTGCCGATCCTGCAAGAATTCAAAACGTGGCTAGACGCCGGGCTCAAGAAGCTGTTGCCGAAAAGCCCGATCAGGCAAGTTGCGACCTATACCTTCAATCAATCAATGGGCCGCCCTAAATCGATAATGCGAATCGGGCGTTTGGTGCCATGCTCTTACGACGTCTTCGTCGAAAGAGCATGTCTTTGATTGGTATCGTCTAATTGTTGGATTGGGCCCGGTTTGAAGACATGCTCTTCTCGCGAAGACGCGGTAAGAACATGGCACCTGTGCACCTGTGCCTTGAATCAATCGCACGTTGCCGCCGCTGTAAACCGTTCGCATTTCGAAATCCTTCTCGCTGTAGAGTACTGGTGCGAAGGGAATCGTCGCTCGATTAAAGACGGAATGCGAGTCGTCGCCGCTTGCTTTGTAAGAATCGATCTAGATCTGGAATTACCTTGTCGCCAAGCGCGACTATACGACTACTTATCGGTAAAAATTGCTAAGCAGATAGAACTGCTTCGTTAACGCTTGACATGACAATTCATTACGCTCAAATAGGGAACACAAGGCCACCCCGTATTGACCATTGCTCGATCTCAAGAGGCCGAACAATTGGCGCACCGAGTCTACGGTCAGTTAATATGGCCATCCCTATAAGAAAGAAACCATCACTATGGCAGTCAAGAAAGTTCGAGTTGCAAACGGTACGGACGACGTAGATGTTCTTCGTGCCTATATCACTCACTTTGCGTCCGGTGTTCAGCTGCAGGTTGATGTCCCCAAAGGAAATTTTGCCCAAAACAACCACATGCAGACTGGAGATCGCGGTGTGGTGATTTACGAAGACTTCAATGAGAAAATAATCCTTGTGGACAAATTCGAGCTAGAGAACGACAACATTCGGGTCGATGTCAGAGGCGATGCCACCAACGGATATACCGTCTCGTACGCAATATTCTAATTCAGGACCGCGCCGGTGTGGGACTGACCTTCAGCCAGTGTCTTCGCTGGAAGCAGCAAACAAATCTGGTCCTATCTTGTTGAGCAATTTTGATTGACTCAAAAGTAAGAGCACTGGCTCTGGCCAGTGCCACACCATTCGTCACACTACAGCTCATCTCACACCACCACGTCACAAACTTCTCGACAGCTCGGATAGTTCCCACAGCCCCAAAAAAACCTTTCCCGCCTTCGCCTAGGTGCCTTGAGTCAATCGCACGTTGCCGCCGCTATAAACCGTTCGCATAATCGAAATCCTTCGCTTTGATGAGCACTGGCGCGAAGGAAAACGTCTCTCGATTGACGTGCGAACGCAAGTCACTGCCGATCAATTTGCGTGAATCGTTCTAGCTCTGGAACTATTCAAGCAACCTTGGTGCATCTACCATGTTCTTCAGTGTTTCTTTCACCGGATCGGTAACCCTTGTATAAGCATGAAACTCAGATGAGCAAGGCATTTGACGCATGGGCGATGGTTACTGATAGCGACAAAGAATTGATCGATGCAATCTTAGAAGGCCTTAAAGCGCCTCTTCACGATCTCGCGTCACGGCTCTTTTTAGAGTCGGATCGAGGCTGCCTAATCTTGGCACAAACAACCATGGACTTAATTTTGGCACATATGCTCGGCATGGTATTTGACTCGCAGTGTGACCCCCCGATGACAAAGAAAGAGCGAAATGAGATTTTCAGTGGTGTGCATGCCCCGCTTCAAGGCTTCTCGTCTCGTGTAAAAGTCGCCAGAGGACTTGGAGTAATATCAAAAGAAGAAGCTGCAATTTTATCGAAGTTTAATAAAATGCGAGTTACTGCTGCGCACAGCTCCGAAGTGATCAAAATCCTAGAAGAGGAGTTAAATCTGCTCCTGCAGACAGCTGGAAATGGAATAGTGTTCCGCGTCGCATTTGTTTTAGGCTTGGCGAAAGGGGCTGTCGAAGTGGCGAGAAATCACCGAGGCAATGAGGGAGTACAGGATCTACTTCGGGACTGGAAACTCCCGACCGGGTGTTTTGATTCTCAAGAGAGAATGTTTTTTGTTGGATCGGCAGTGGCATTCGTCGGCCTCCTTGAAATTCGCAAGTCGATCATGCAAAACCGGTTGATCACTTCGGAGTCCTAAGCTTTAAGCTTACCTAATTATCCAATGATCGAAATCTCAATTTCGGCATCTAGATCCTGCGCTTCGTTCGTCTCGAACGGAATCGAAATCAGATACTTGCCCACGCTCGATTTGCCACCAACGAAGGCGGTGTAGCACCGGCCTTCAGCCAGTGTCTTCACTGGAAGCAACAAACGGATCTGGCCCTATCTTGGTGTGCAATTTTGCTTGACTCAAAAGAAAGAGCACTGGCTCTGGCCAGTGCCACACCATTCGTCACTTCACAGCGCATCTCACCTCACCTCACGTCACAAACTTCCCGGCACTTCGGATAGTTCACACAGCCCCAAAACACCTTTCCCGCGTTCGCTCCGCGGGTTGCTTTGCGCTCGATCATAGGGATGTTGCACTTGGGGCAGATTGGTGTTCTGGCAGGCGGTTGCGGTGGCTGCTTGGCGACTGCTCCGCCGCTTACTAACTGCCGAAGCTCTGTCGGCGAATAGCCTCGGCTGGCGGGGATGCGTAGGAGTCGTAGGCCGGCGGCTGTGCAGGCGGCGTCGACCAATTGGTCTCGCTGTTGTCGATCGGCGCGGCGGTGGCTGCGGTCGTCCAGCTCGACGGCGCATTGGGGGCGCATCGTCGCTGGATCGCACAGGACGAAGTCGACATGCTTGCGGTCGATCTTGTTGCGATAGGCGACGCTCCCCTGACCAGGCACAAACAACAGATCGGCCAGATTGACCTTGGCCAGGATCGTAACGTCGCCGCCGACCGCTTGCCGCAGGACGTGATAGAACGACAGTTCGGCCGGCGAGAGAAAATCATCGCGCACGCGATACGGCAACGGATGGCCTGCATCGACCGGCTCGGCCATCGCGGCGAGATCGATTCCGAACAGCCGCAGAATCATCGTCAGGCAACCAACGGGACGTTCGCTCATGGGGCAATTCGCGGTGACCTGCGTCGCGTAAAAAGTTGGCTGCTGAAATTCGCTGCGGTGGCCGTGCCGTGCTGGCTCACCGGGTCCCCGGCCAAGGTAGCCGCTGCAAACCACAATTGCGAGGGGATTCTTTCAAGGAGGACCAAATCCCAGCAGCAGCGTCGTCCGGCAGCCGACGTGCCGCGGGTCCAGCACTTGAGGCCAGAAAGAGCATCGCGATGGATGCTGCCAGGGTTGCTCCCCCAAGTCCCCGGATCAATTGACATCGTTCTCTGGAGATCCGGGCGGCGGGGCTTTTATTTCGCCTTGAATAAGTACCAGTCTTTGCTTACAATATGCTCACACTTAACTGCGAAGTTCAAGCCAGAAAGCAGAGATCGCGGCGAGGGATTAATCATCGGGGGGTTTGGTAGGTTCAACGTGCACGCTGAAAATGGACGGGGGCGACATTTCGCCTGGGTCGCAGCCATATCACCCAAATTAACATCTAGACAACAGGAGGGAATTTCGACGAAATAGGAGCGCGGCCCAGTCCACCCGACCGCTTAGAAAAAAACACGATGGTCCAGTCCACCCGACCGCTTAGAAAAAAACACGATGGTCCAGTCCACTCAGCCGCTTGGAAAAAAACACAGTGGTCCAGTGAGGCTGTGATTTTTTCCAACCCGGCTTGGCGACACAAAATCGCGGCGCTAAAACGGGGGGATGGATAATTCAAACTCACAACCAGACGTTTCTCGGGTGCGCGTGAAGCGGCCGGAGCGGTTTCAAGTTCAGTTTCGGGATGCTTCGTTGGATCAGATGATTCCGCGGGATCATCGCGTCCGGGCGGTTTGGGCGTATGTCGATTCGCTCGATCTGACGCCGTTGTATCAGAAGATTCGCGTCGTCGAAGGATCGGCCGGACGCGATGCCGTTGATCCAAAAATCTTGATGGCGTTGTGGATGTTCGCCATTATTGAAGGGATCAGCAGCGCTCGACATGTGGCTCGACTGTGTACGCGCGACTTGGCTTACTTGTGGATTTGCGGCGATGTCGGCGTCAATTATCACCTGCTGGCAGACTTTCGTACGATGCATGGCGAGTTCCTCGATGAATTGCTGACTGACACGATTGCGACGCTGCTGCACCAGAATATTGTCACGCTGGAAACGGTTGCTCAAGACGGCATGCGAGTGCGGGCCAGCGCCGGCACCAGCTCGTTCTTTCGTCAGCAGACGCTGGAAAAATGCCGTGAGGAAGCGGCGGCGCAAGTGCAAAAGCTGCGTGACGAAAGCGACGACAATTCGGATAACGGCGTTAGCGACGCTCGCCGCAAGGCGGCGCAAGAGCGGGCGGCGCGCGAACTTTTGGACCGGGTGAACAAAGCCTTGGAAGAATTGCCGGAACTGCAGAAACAAAAAGATCAGCAGAATAAAAAGAAGCGCAAAGAGGCGCGCTGCAGTACGACCGACCCGGAAGCACGCAACATGAAGATGGCCGGGGGCGGATTTCGTCCGGCCTATAACGTGCAATTCGCGACCGATGCCGAGACGCGTCTGATCGTTGGCGTGGACGTTAGCAACAACGGCAGCGATGGTCATCAGATGCAGCCGATGCATGAAAACCTCTGCGAGCGTTATGACAAAACTCCCCAGCATTACATCGTTGACGGCGGGTTCGCGACCCGGGGAGGAATCACGGCGGTCGAGCAAGCCGGCAGTCAAGTGACGGCTCCGATGACTTATGTCGAGCAGATCGAAAAGCGAGGGGGCGACCCGTACGCACGCCGCAAAGAGGACAACAACGAAATGGCCGCGTTCCGCAAACGAATGAAAACGGAAGAGGCCCAGGCCCGGCTAAAACAACGCCCCTCGATCGCTGAATTCCCCAACGCCGAATGCCGCAACCGGGGCCTGCAGCAGTTTCGAGTTCGCGGCCGAGAAAAAGTCCAAGCGGCGACGCTATGGTACGTCATCACCTACAACTTCATGAGGATGCTGAGTCTGGGAATCCTAAAACCGGCCTAAAAAGGAGCACCAAGCAGAGCGGAACCAAGCGACCCGCCCCCGAACGGACCGCCGCGATCCACTCCAGAAAATAGCGACCGAAAATCGAGCGACCAACCAGCCGCTAAAAAACGAAAAACGCCCGCGCGGCGAAAGGCGATGGTGACGGCGTTGGATAAACTCACAATCTCAGTCCACCCGACCGGTTAGAAAAAAACAGAGTGGCCCAGTCCGCTCGGCCGCTTGGGGAAAATAACGGTGCGGTCCGGGACGAGGGTTCAAGAGGTAATCGTTTTGCTACAAACGACTTCTGACGTTTAGTGACCAAGTTTATGGCAGCGCAAGGCCGTTGCTCGTGGCGCCCGAAGCTCGAAACGCATTCTCCAAATTAACACCCAGGCAAAATGAGAGGTTTGCCAGAAAAAACAGCGTGGGCGGTCCGGTCCACTTGGAGAAGCCAATGATGAATGTCTCCTGCGAAGAGATTTACCCGCGAGGTGGTTCGTTATTCGTGCCTCGTCATTCATTCGACATTCTGGTTTCGACATTCGTGATTGACTCGCAACCAAATTTCCCTCGCTCGCGCATTCGGGCTACGAAGAAAACTCACAACGCAAAAAAAACGGTCCGGTCCAGTCCAGTCGAAAGCTGAAATCACGAACCAAGAAAAGAGCAGCAATCCGGCGCTCTTTCCGGTAGATATATGACATTCTGCCCCCACCCGGACAGCGAACAAAGGCGCACAAAAAAAGCGGCCTACGATTGCTCGCAAGCCGCCATTTTGGAGTGGGCGATATCCCATTCGACAGGCTTATGCGGCTTGTTTCGGATGTATCACCTAAGGATCGGCAGGAAGGCCGTTTTTTTGACGGACCGCCAACGTGGGCTAAGAAGATTTAGCCCCGAATTAGCTCCCTGCAGAGGTATCCCGATGACACTCCGAAAGATCTACACCGACCGCTACCTTCCTCAGAATCTGCGTATCAATTCGCCCAGCACCGAAAAGCATTACCGCATCATGTTGGACCAGCTCGACGCCATGCTTGGCCGGCCGTGCGGCGTCCAAGACTTAAGCGACGACTTGGCGATGCGGTTTGCACGTTGGATGCTTTCACGGCCGCTGAAGCCGCCAACGGTCAATCAGCGTCTTGGCTATTTGCGAGCAATCTGGAGCTGGTGCGCTCGCAAGCGTATCGTCGAAGATTGGCCAACGTTTCGAAGCGTTCCCGAGCCAAAGCAAACCCCACGCGCCTGGACAATCGAGCAACTCGAAAAGCTGCTCACATCGTGCGCGAAAGAGCAGGGGGAGCTCGCCGGCATCCCTGCACCCGCCTGGTGGCAAAACCTGCATTTCTTTCTTTGGGAAACCGGCGAGCGAATTGGCGCAACGCGGAAGGCGGCGTGGAAGGACGTCGAACAGACGTCTCGAATCATAAGCGTCCCGGCCGAGGTCCGCAAAGGAAAGCACCAAGACATGCTCTACGTCCTATCGCCAGAGCTGATGAGCCTACTTATCCAGCAGAAGCGACCGATCCACAAAGAGATCTTTCCCTGGCCGTATCACGAAAGCACGTTTTACAACCACTACGATCGAATTTTGGTTCGCGCCGGCTTGCCAAGTGACGCCAAGAGCAAGCCTCATCGCATGCGAAAATCGTTCGCCTCTCACCTGAAAGCCGCCGGCGGCGACGCTACCTACGCTTTGCGTCATTCTTCGGCAAAGCTGACGCAGCAGAGCTATCTCGACCCGTCAATCGTCGAGCATACGCCGAGCCACATTCTCTTGCCACGACTTCGCGGCGCCTAACGGCCGCAGGCCACGCAAAAAATCCGGGCAGGACCGGAGGCTGGCGTTGGCGCGTGAGGTCCAATGGTTGGACCGAATGTGCAACTTCGGAAGCACTGGCGCAAACGCGTCGACGCCGGCTTTTTACTTGTTAGGTCGTTAGGCGAATGGCCTAACCGCCTTGATTTTCTTGCCGAATTGGGCCGGAGTGAGGACTATGTCATAAACTCCTAAACTGAGAAACCTTGCGAAAATGCCGGCTACCGGAGTGGCACTCCGGTAGCCAAATTGGAGTCGTGTTTTCCCGAGTGGGCGTTTTGGGCGAAACTCTGGAGCGATCGGCCGGAATTGAGAACTTTTGCGGGCGTTGCGCGAAACTATTGCGTCGGAGCCGAAATGAGATAGAACGTTTTGCGTTGACCTACAAACCGACTGCAAATCGGCGAGATGACGATGAACTATTACACGATGAACCTCGGCCTGGAGCAGTACTGCCCCCGGAATGAGATACGAGACGAGATGGTCGACGCGCTACGGCCGATCTTGTTCGACGATGGTTGGCATGATGTGCCCTCTTTTCCTGACTACTCCGTCGATATCAACCGGCCGAACTTTGGGCTGATCGCTACCATCGCGCGTGATGATGACAACGTCCGACGCTGTGTGTCGAAAATCGTCACTGCCGACAATGAGACAGACGGCCGTAAACTGTGGCAGTTCATCGAAAGGGATTTCCTACGGCTTGGCGATCAGCCCGGTTATCGCGCAGACGACCTGCCCCTTCCGCGAATGCCAAACTCCGTTCCCTGGTGCGCCGTCATGCGGTACATTCCTATCGACGAATCGACGCTCTGGCTGCCTGGCGTTGAACGCGGCCTTGCTTGGACTTGGGTCGAATGGAGAAATCGGCATGAGCTATGAGCACCAATACAAAGCGGCGCATATTCCGAGGCAGCGGACGGCAAGACGATCAGGTGGCTCAGGAGGATCGCGAATCTGGCGTGAGATCTCGTAGCGATTGAGTGTGACGCGGAACATGCGACAGTCGGATCGACCGTCCAATACTTTGGTGATCTAGAGGGCTGAACTAAGAATTCAGCAAAACATCAGCAAGGTGTGAAGTACCGCAACCGACGGAAGTGAATTCTTTCGAGAATGTTCGGTGACATAGGTCGTTAATTGATTCGATAAATTGATCGATTTCCACTCATTTGAAATCACACCGTATAAATCGGGTGCATTAGAAAGGGTGCTCGAAATCGTGCCCGCATGGTCCGAAATGTTTCCTAGCTGGATATAGCCCAGCATTCCGACTGTCTTTGCATCCGATGCATACCGTCCGTCAAGAAAGCAACCTAACCCTTCCGCGCCCAGGTAAACCGAGATATCGTGGTTAGTTCGAAGTCGCTTGGCTTCAAATTGCAAATATGGCCGCTTGCCTATTCTACATTGAATAATTTCGATATCGACTCGTTTTCGACGCTTACCCATTCGGCCGGATGAAGAAATTCTCTTTTCGTCAGTAACCCAGAAATGACCAAACCAATTTGGGGCATCGTCTTTTTGCAACGCGTCTTGCATACAACGCGTCAATTCACCTGTTATGTCTTCCTCCTCGCTCTGAGCGAAGTCGGCCGGGACAAGCAAACCATAACCTTGCTCTAGGATTATGTGTGCTTTGCGCAAGAAACTTACCGCGAATACATCGCGATTGCCAGGCAGGCCGTTTGAAGAAGGAAGCGATGATATGGCCACAACTGACATCCTATGAAAGCGTTTCGGCGATGATTGTGCTTGCGTCCTTCAGGGCTTGGCTTTCCGTCCAGTGAAGCCTTGACAATGGCTTAAACAGATATATCGTCCGGCCATCGTAGATTCGAAGATTCCGGTCAAAGTAAATCCACTGTCGGTGATTTTCAGTTAGGTGATTCCGAATTTGTCTGAATTCCCAGGCGAGGGGACCATCGGCTTCCAGGATAAGTGGCGGCATCGCACGATGTGTGTTTTTCAGAAGCCTAATTTCAATCATTGCGCTACGATCATCGTTTGCGACGACGATCTTATGTCGCAAGCCTTTTTGGTCTGCCAAGAAATCATCAAGCTCATCGCGAAGCATTTTGCTATATGACGAAATTTCCGATTGGCTCGGCTTACGAATTACGTCCTCTGTAACTTTTCCCTTTAAAAGTTGCATGCGAATGTGCACGAAGTCGGAGATCAAGCATCGCTCATGTTTGCGAAGTCCCAGCAGTCGGCCCACTCGATCGTTTATTTCCGCAATTAACTCATCTCGAATAGTCAATTTGGGAGTCTTCGACATTGGCTCCTGGACTTTGGAGTCTATTGCAATGAGTTGATCTTGAATATTCTCCCATTCTTTCAGATCTTGTTCTTCCAGGTCATCAAGCGGTGCCGGAATTTGTTTAAGCGTATTGAGAGTTGAGATCGAAGTAGAAACACCCCATTCAGGCGTCAGGAAGAACTGGTGATACACCGCAAAATCGGAAACCAAAAACAACGCAATTGCCTTTAAAAGTTTTCGATCTTTCGCGGTGCCAGACAATCCAATCTGTCGAGGTGGAACTGCGATAAACCGATCCTCATAGACTGCAAATCGGCGTGCCTTGTCAACGATGACGTGCGGCGGTTTACAAATGGAAAGAGGAATTGCGCCTCGACCTTTGCGAACAAACGCCTCTGCTTTTGAGATAATTGCAAGCGACTTTCGCGGTAGTGCGAAGATCTTCCCACAGTTTTTCAGGTTACTCATCTCGAGCTTAAGTTGCCCGGCGACTTCAGGTATCGGATCAACCTCTTCTCCGTCATTAACAGTTCGAAGTTCAATTCCTTGAGTCAGCGACAACGCGTGTCGTTGGCATAGATTGCTAAATGTTTTGCTAGAGTACTTTCTCTCCATCCGATTCAGAAATTGCAAATCGTGCTCGCTTCCCCACATTGCAACCTTCCAAGGCAACGCATCACCTTTTGTGGCCCTTTCGTGATCGACATAGCTAATTCTCGATCGATCAACAATCATATTCCATGCGTCTTTTCGCCGATTGGATTGTCGTGATCTACTAGATTCATGATCGACAACAAAAGGTGAATAGACCGGAATGACATCACTGTCTTTTGGAAGCGGGCTATAGAAAATCGCGGCCGCTGGCCGTCTTGGTCGTACAATTTCCTTTCGATGTCCCCGGACGTAGCGATGGCCAGGGAATAAAACGTCCGCGAAATTGGAGAAATTGGCGACGCTAATGAGTTGATGAGACTGTAAAAATGTCGATCGAAATGCACTCGATTCAGACTTGAACAGCGTCATTGCCGGCAGCAATAGAGCGATCACCCCAAAATCGTGACACCAGTTTACAACCTCCCATGCGAAAGCTTCTGCGACTTGATTTCCCCCTGTAGGCCGTCCAGTTTCGTTTGCAGTGCAAATCCATTTCCAAGCATGGCTATCTTCCGGTTTCAATCTGCTAGTCGTCAGTTCCACCCACGGCGGATTGCCCACAATTCGATCAAAGCGTGTTCCGGTGAGTTTTGCGCGCCAGTCAGATTCTAGATCAAAAAAATCTCCACAGAAAATGTTCTGACCATGAAGGCAAGGAAGCTGAAAGGTTGAATATCGCATCAGATCAGGCGGATCGACATAGTCAAGCAGCGTTAGGCACAAACTGAGTTCAGCAACGCGACAGGCCTGGGGATCGCGGTCAATTCCAAAAATGTGCTTTTCCAGAAGCGATCTCAACCGCTTCGGGCGCATAGGTTGGCCGGGTATGAATTCACTATCCTGCTCGATAATCCTACGGTAGCACTGAACCAAAAATGCTCCGGATCCGCACGCCGGGTCAAGAGTCGTCATGCCTTCTTTCAACGGCGCGATTGCATCGAGTTCCTCAAGCATGAAGTTTACGACGGGAATTGGCGTATAGTATGCGCCTTCTTGACGTCCTTTGGTCGGCTTCCCATTACCGTTCGGAGAGTGCAGAAATTGCTCGTAAATAACAGAAAGCGTTTCAATCGGGATAAAGGAGAAATCGTACGCTTCAAAGCTAAGAGAGAGCTGACGAGATTGAGGATCATCTCCGGAAAACGTTCCAGCTACTTTCTGGACGTGTTGTAGTTCGGGTTGAGATTCTTTTTCCGTTGGAAGCGGAAAAACTGATCCGTTCAGCCACCGATCCACTTCATCCGTGACGCGATTAAACGCTCTCAATGATGCGTTTCGGCTGAAAATTTCATTATGGCGTAGTCCCCATTCGGCAAGTCGGCGATCCGAAAGGATATCGCGATCACGCAAATATCGGAGATAGACGTATTTTCCAATTAAGGAGTGAGAAGCGTCTGACGTAAGACTTCCCTCGAACTGCAACCACCGATCTAAGTCATTCAGATGACTTAGCAGCTTCCAGTCGACCCGTGTTTCTGGCGTAACATTTTTGCCCCACTCCTCCCATATTGTTCCATCATCGATCTTCGTTGCTTGAAACGAAGATAGCACCGCGAGTGCCGAATTTAGGTCGCGAGCTATACGAAGGACCCCCCCATTGGTCGAGGAGTCATTTCCATCGTAGCGAAATCCGGAATAGAGTCGCATGCCAGCGGGAGAAACCAGAATCAGAAAAGGAACAATGTTCTGATTCCAAACCTGTTTGTGAATTCGACTAGCTTCCGCTTCGCTCGACGTCTCGCAGACATATACGACTGGAACAACGCTGTCGCAAAAATTGCCTTCGGATTGGCGAAGCGTATATACCCCCCTTAGATTCAGGCTATCTTTTGCACGTCTAAGAACATGAGAATAGTCCGCGACGTCGCTAAAACCTTCAAGATTTTCGCCATCAATAAAATTGGGGGAAGTCGGATACTGCAAACCCTGAAGCAGTTCCGTTACGTTCATAACTTGCCTAGGAGATAGAAGTAAGAGCGATTCGGAAAGGGGCGGCGGGGAGCATCAGTCCAGTAGTTTAACAGCTCTTTTTTGAGCCGCGATACTGAGTAGGTCCAGTTTGCGATTTTCGCGGTCACGTTTGGTCACGCGTAACGCATTGCGCAATTTTTATTGAATAAATTGGGAATGGTGCCGGCCGGCCACAGAAAGAAACAGACTTCAATTTTTCGACTGTTCCCGCGGGGGTCGCGCGTTCGCTCGCCTGGGAAGAACCTAAGACCGGGGGGCGCCCCCGGTCGGCGATACCCCACCCCGCAGGTGGTGGTTGCCTGACGACCACCACCCGCTGGCCTCGACTCGGCCGCTTATGCGGTCGCTTGGGCCGCTGGCTCGCTGCGTAAGCGATCGGCGGCGATCGTGGCGATCTCTGGGCTCTGCTCGATGCCGACCGCCTCAATGCCGCGATTGCGTGCGGCGATCAATGTCGTCGCACTTCCGGCGAACGGATCCAGCACACGCGGTCGCTCGTGATGCAGCGCAACTCGGCAGATCTCTTCGATCAGCTCGACTGGCTTTTGCGCCGCGTGCACCCGCTTGGCGCCGCTCACTAGCGACACGCGGAACGAGCCTGGCAAGCACTGGCCCACACCGGCCGATTTACCTTTGGTCCCCCAGACAATGAATTCGCATTGCTGCCGCAAGCCGCCCATCTTCGGCCGAGCGTTGACCTTGTCCCAGCTGGCCACCCCTTGCCAGATGAAACCGGCGCCTTGCAGCGCATCGCTCACGGTGGGCAATTGACGCCAATCGCTAAACAGGCAGATCACGCCCCGATCGACCAACAAGTCATAGCAGTGCGAAAGCCACATCGTTGACCAGGCCAGGTAAGACCGCTGATCGCGATTGTCGCCGAGAAAGTTTGGATGGACCTTCTTCGCGTCGCTCGATTGATACTTCTTGCTGGTCGAGGCCGACTTGGTCGACATGTGCAAGCCGCCGCTGGAGTAGGGCGGATCGGTGATGATCGCATGAAACTTTTCCCCCTTCTGCGCGAGCTTGGGCAGGACCGCCAAGCAATCGCCTTGCATCAATCGCACATTGCCGCCGCTGTAAACCGTTCGCATAATCGAAATCCTTCTCGCTGTAGAACACTGGCGCGAAGGGAAACGTCGCTCGATTGCGTGGCGGATGCAAGTTGCCAAAGGCGACTTTCAAATAATCGTTCCAGATCTGGAATCGGGCGAATATAATTGGCCCTGGCGAACCGTTCCCCACTGAAGAATTGGAGATTGCGATGGCAGGAAATTATCCTTACGAGGGTGCGGTCGAAAAAGGCGCCGATGCTCTGGCTCCCGCCATTAAAACCATTTCGGAATTTGCGAGCAAAGCTCTTGGTCCGGTATTTGAGCACGGCGGTCAGATGCTAGGTGACTTCGCCTATCACTACAGAATTCGAAATTTAGTAAGACTAGTCGAAAGAACGCAGGAGATTCTTTTAGCTGGGAAAGTCGAGTCCGAAGCCATTTCACCCAGAATCTGCTACGAGGTAATGGAAAAGGGATCCTGGATTGAAGATCACGTCCTGCAAGACATGTGGTCTGGGCTGCTTGCCTCGTCGTTCAGCGAAAGCGGCAACGATGACAGCAACACTCTCTACATCCATTTCGTATCGCAATTGACAACTGTGCAAGCTAGATTACTTAAGTTGTTTGGTGAGAACATTTCGAGCGTTAGCATTGTGAACGGTCTGGTCGTTGGCACCGAAATGAGTTGGGCACAATCTATCGACGACATCTATCACTTCACCTATCAAACGTTAGCCGTTACAGCAGAATGCGAGCCGGAGCGCGTCGTCCTCGAGCTAAACCATCTAGTCACTCTTGAATTGGCTAATACGAGCGGCATGAGCTTCGAGCAAGATAAGTTTCGATTTTCATTGACGCCTCTAGGATTTGAACTTTACCGTAGGTCCATAGGTGATCGTTCTCAGCTTGACGTGTATATCCAGCGCCACGGGATCAAACGCCACTATCCATCTTATTGAGTTATCGCCCCTATTGAATTGTCAACTCGATTTCCGCGTCCAAATCCTGCCCTTCGCTCGTCTCAAACGGAATCGAAATCAGATACTTCCCTACGCTTGCCTTGCCGGCGACGAAGAACCCGACGATCCCTTCCCCGATCAGCACCTTCTGTTTGCCGTTGCGGCAGATCTCGGCATCATTGACGACAATGCCCTGGAAGCTGATCTTGTCGGCTTCGTCGATCTCGCCGCCGGCGGCATCGGTCTGCGTGATGTTTTCGCTATCGATCGCGGCGATCGTTTCGCCAACATCCATCACGCCGCGGCAATTGACGACGAACGATTTCACCTCGCGTTCGTTCTTGCTATAGCTCTCCAGCGCTTTGGTCATCGGTCGATTCCTTTTTGTGAACTCGCATGCAATCGCAGAAGATCATCGGCGGTGGCGGCTGATGCCAGGCGACATTGGTCAACTTTTTAAAAATCTCGGCGTTTTGCTCGGCCAGAGTCTTGATCATCTTTGTCTGCAGATCAATGAACGCGAGCGGAGTTTGCTGATCAGCCTCCAGCGATCGCCAATAATTCCAGAAGCTCGCAATCAGCGGATTCGTCTGGTACGCGTATTCGAGCTCCTGGGGCGGCCAAGCATCGCGACCAGTGCCACGCGGTGAATTTCGACGCGAATAATCTTCCATCGAATTGGGCAATCGAACCATCGTGCTACTCTGGCAATTCGAACCACGGAAAACGGTCAAGCAGCTCGAAGTAGATCAAATCGCTAGGCAGCTCGTACAGCCCAAACCGATCCAGCAGCTCGAATTGAATCAAATCGCTCGGCAGCTCGTACCAGCCAAGTCGATCGAGCATCTCGTAAGTGATCAGGTCATCACGCAGCGTATAGTAAAGTTCCGGAGGCGCAATCAACAGCGCCCCGATTCTTGCCTGGGCGAGTCGCATCGATTGGAATTGCCGAGCTGCTTGCGCCGTCACGCCGTAGCGGTAGAGAGGATTGGTGATCGTGCTCGAGTAACCGAGCGGCGCGACAAATCGCCGGCAGCCGGCGTCGAAGTTGATACGCTGCAGCTCTACCAGATGGGCGAGCGATTGTGGCAAGCGACGAAAGCCGCTGTGAGCCGTCGAGCGCGTGAAGTACTCGCCGACAAATTGAGCGGCAGCCGCTGAAACGCCAAAGCGAAAAATCGAACCGGACAACGATCTCGAGAACGACAACGACTGGACGTCTCGCGTCGATCCGGACCGATATTGGCTCTCCTGGTGGTCCACCAGCTGGGCCAGCTGCAGCGGAACGATGAGCGAGCCGCTGCGAGCCATCGACGTCGTGAAATACTCGCCCGCTAATCGCAACGCAGCGGGCGAAATGCCGAAGCGAAATATCGATCCTGGCAACGATTCAAACCAGCGGAGTTCCTGGACCAATCGCGTTGATCCAACCTGAAAAACGTCCACCTGGTGGGCAACCAGCTGGGCCAGCTGCTGCGGCGCAATTCCTGAGCCGCTGCGAGCCGTCGACGCCGAGAAGTACTCGCCCGCTAACGGAGCGGCAGCCGCCGAAACTCCAAAGCGAAAAATCGAACTGGACAACGATCTCGAGAACGACAACGACTGGACGTCTCGCGTCGATCCGGACCGATATTGGCCCATCTGGCGGCCGACCAGGTGGGCCAGCCGCAGCGGCGCCACTTCGACGCCGCTGCGAGTGATCGACCGCACCGATTGGGCCGCCGCGATCGCAGCTCGCAGCGGCGACGCGCCATAGCGGCCGAGCCGTTGCTGCTGCTGAGCGGCGATCGCCAATTGCGTACTCGAGTAAATCGAGCCGGCCGACCAGTTCGCCAAAGCGAATCGCATTTCGGCCGACCAGGCGACGCGCGACCTCGCGCCGGTTTGCGGCGTAATTTGTCGCTGATCGTGAATTTGGCTCAGGCCCAGGCCTCGGGCGATCGCTGCTCCGGCTAGCTCGAGGTAAATGGCCTGCTCGGCCGTCAGCGGCCGTCGTTCCCAATCCAGCCCGTTGCGTACACTTCCAGGAAGTGTTTCGGCTTGCAGATCGAACCGGGGCGAAAGCCCGCCGCCGGCGACCACATCCACGAAACTCGCAGCGGCTGCCTGCAGCTGCGGCCAATAGATCGGCCGAATCGTGCTGATCCCATCAGGTTTCGCCGACAGCCGGCCGCACAATGCCAACCAGGCCGCATCGCGTTCGATTTCCCAGCGCAGCGGCAGTCGATCGAACAATAGGTAGATTTGCGTCGGCAAAACGCCTGCTCCGGCAGCATAGGCCGCCGCGATCAGGCTGTTCGAATAAGCAATGGGCGCCGGCGAACGTCGAACGCCTGCAGTTCGCTCCGTCGCCGCCAAGTGGATCCAGTCGACCAGCTCGCCGGCGACGATCGCCGAACCAATCGTGACCTGGCCCGGGCTAGACGCTGCGTCGATCGACCACCGCAGCAACAAGCTCTTACCGTGGTCGATCGACGCAGCCGCAATCGCCTGGTGGAGTGATTGCTGCACGGCCGCGGCCGTTGCTCCGGATCGTGGCGCCCATCGCGCAGCAGCTTGCCAGGCTTGCGACCAGGCGGCGATCTCGGCCGCGGCGTCCACATGATTCGATCGCAGCTGCACGCAGCTGGCTCGTTGCAAGGATAATTGCCTGCCGCCGGCAATCGTCCATCGGCCAGCGACATTCACCGCCTGGTGGACGGGAAAAAAATTTCGCTCGATCTGGCTGCTTGCGGGCGTGTGTGTGATCGCCGTCTCGATCGGCGGCCGCTCAACGTCCTGGCCTATCTTCGGCCGAGCTTCACCGACTCGCCCGTGCAGCTCCAGTCGCGGACCTGGCCTGGTAGTTGTTTGCCCCACCAGGTCCATCAAAGCGGCGCCCATTAGCGTGCCAGAGAGGAGGGCCATTAGTCACCCTCGATCGGCTGACCAGGCGTGAAATCGTAGAAACCCTGAGCGACGAGCGTTTCGTATTCGAATTTGCTCGACAGCAATCCGCGGACGTAGATAAACCCTGCCTTCAGCACTGCAATCGAGTCGGCGACCGTGAGAAAATGGACGCCGCCTTCTTGATCTTTTAGCGCGTCCCACGCCAAAAGTTGCTCGGCTGGCGAATAGACCGCTTGTAGCCCCGTGAGATTGTCCATCAGGTAACGTTGGTCGTTTTCGCTGATGGCCATCACGTAGCCCAGACCGGTATCGTATCCGGCGGCGATGGTCGTTTCGTACCAGGCGGCGATCTCTAGCAGCTTGGATTGACGCGGCGTGACTGCCGCGGCGTACGAATCGGCATAGATGAGACCATCTGGCAACGGATCCGGAATCGCGGCCGCGCCAAAGAACGCAGGGCATTTGTCGCCATGGATTTTCGCCCAGCGGACCGCGACTCCGTTCTCGATTTTGGCGATTCCCGACATTAGTCAATACTCACCTTATGGGCCGTGAAAACGGGCTCGAGCCCGGCAGTGGCAATGGTGCTGCCAGACACGGCAGCGGTCGAAAACCATGCCTCGACATAATCGCCCACGTCCAAAAAGACGATGTCGCTCGTGTGCCCATCGGCGTTGGCATTGGTCGTATTGTTGGTGACAGTGCGTGATTTCGAACCTACGACCTCGCTCCCGTTGACGGCCAGCGATAGATCGACCCGGCTGGCGATGTTCGTAAACACGGAGATTGCACAAGCGTAGTAGCCCGCCGACAAAGCCGTGAATCGATGATTCGTCAGGTCAGCCGTCAGCCCAACGGCAAAACTCGCGGCGCTGAACTGCAGCTTGACATCTTCGCCCCCCAGGTCAGTTTGTGAGGTCGTGTTAATCATGCGGCCGAATGCCGGCGTAAACGTCGCCGCCCAATCCGCCTCGTCCACATCCACCATCACCAGCGATTGCCCCACAGACCCAGGCGTTGCCGGCAGCTGCACGCCGCCGATCGTTGCGTCATCAATCACCGCCACTTCGGCGGCGATCGATTCGGTGTCGACATCGGTGATCGTGATCGTGTCGGTCACGTGGTCGTAAATGTTGACGATCTCGAGCGCATCGGGCCCGACATCGCCGACGGCGATCGTCGCACCGCTCGTCACATTCAACAGCGAGCCGGTCGTGCTGCGGATCAATCCGCGGCTCACGTTGAATTGCAGCTCCGAAAAGCCAAGCGTCCCCAGGCCGACTTCGACGTTGTTGCCGTGCTTGATGACGTAGTACATATCTTTGCCGATGTTGTCCGAACGCGGCAAGAAATAGCCGGTCAGCGCCGACAACGGCAGCACCGCCGGCCCGGTCCCAATCGCCCCAATCGGGGCGAAAACAAGTGCGTCGAATCCTAGTGCCATTTTTTGCCTCGCGTTCTCACGCGTTAAAAATGCCCTTTTGCGCCAGCGTGATCAGTCCGGTTGCCGGCATCACGATGTTGACCGGGCCATTCTGCAGCACGGCAATGACATCCATGCCGGGGATCGGCAAGATCGCCGTCGTCTTCACGCCGGTCGCCACATCGCCGGCGTCCGCATCGGCGGCGAGCGCGGTCACCGCCAACGAACGAGCACCACGCATTGCCGGCGCCGACAAAGCACAAGTCGCGCCGCCCCCAAAGTCGAGCTCTGCGCCGCTGTTGAGCCCCGCATCCAAGGGCTCGATCCAAATCAAGGTCGCGGTCTCCACCGCATCGGCCGCCAAGCGAACATCGATCTTGCCGTCGTCGTAAGCGATCAAGATATCGTCCTCCGGCGTCGTATCATCGCCGCCGACCTGCGCATATAGCAGCTGCGCCTTGACGAATTGTCCCGCTTCCAGATTTCCGAACGCCACATCGGCCGCGTCGTACTCCACCTGGTCAAGCGTATCGTTGACCGACTTGGCCGCGCTCCCCAAGGTTTGCCGAGCGTAGCTCGCCGCCGAACATTCGACGCCGCCCCCGCCAGTAAACGCCGTCAAAAAGTCGTGATCGCGGTTCGGCGCGTAGGTCGACGTATCGCGCTCGAGCATCAGCCGCAGCACGGCCGAAGCCCAGTTAATTTGATGCAGTCCGTTCGTGTAGAGAATCGCGCTCATTTTTCTTGCCTTGGCGAATTAGTGGTGATTGGTGATGGTTGAATCGTTTGCGCCGTAACGCCGGTGAGCGGAGGAAGAAATCGAACACGGTTCGGAAACACGGCTGGAAGATCGCGGTAAGAAACACGGTTCAGAAAGATATTGGTTTCTTTTCACCGTGTAATCCGTGCTCTTAAGAGCCGTGCCCTCCGTGTTCCATTCTTCATCCGCTTTCCGCTTTCAGCTCTCCGCTTTTCTCAATCCGGCTTGCTTGGGTTTCTAGGCAGATCTTCGTCGCCTCTTCTAGCGCCAGAGCGTGGAACTGCGGCGCATCGTCCATATACTGATGATCGCGCCGCAGTAGTTCCGGCGGGTGAATGATGGCGCCATTGGTTCGCGAGGCGCTGATTAGTTTGTGACCACTCGGCCGGTTTTGGATTTGCTGAAACCAGTGGACCTCGCGCACGTTGTCCGGCACCCGAATCAGCGGCTCGCCGAAGATCGGCCAGTACCAATTACAGAGCGAACGCCACAGAAAAACCGGATGCCGATAGACCGGATCGCTCAGCACCATCACGCGGACCTTGAGGCCACGTCGACGCAACTGCGACGCCAGCTGCATGGCGCCCCAGCCGCCTCCCCAGCTGTAGGCGTACACCAAAATAATCGGATCGGTCCGATACTTTTCGGCCAGGGCCAGGTGATAGTTGGCGATCGCGGCCCAGTCGTCCCGCCACGTGTAGTAATGGACCCGGCTGCGCACCCCATCGCAGTGTGTCTCGCGCAGCTTTTCGGCCAGCTCGAGCACGCCGTTCCAGCTCGCCGGCGACTGACGAAACCCGCTGATCGCGTTGTGTATGAGGAGAGACATAGAGGCTCCTAGCCAGTGAACAGGCGGCCTGTTTCGAAACTTTGAAAGGTCAAATCAAAACTGGAGAACAGCGGTTCTCCCGACCCGCCACTGCCTGAGCTCGGATGCAAATTGAAAATAGTCCCGTCGGCGATATTCTCCAAGATTCCGGTGTGATGAAAACGGACGCGATGATCTTGGTTAACCGCTGTTTGCCGGAACCCCGCGAAATTAGTAGTGCCTAGCCTCAGGCTAAAACTAAAATCGACATTGGTCTGCGGCGTGTTGGCAGGCTTCACGTTGAATGAGATTGAGTAGCGGAAGTGCCCTTTCGGCAGCCGCGGCCCTTGCGAAGTAGCCTCCCCTGAAGGGTTCCAGTTAACGCTGCTGGCGAAGGGAGTGGGAGGATGGTACCAGGTGCTCGCAAAATTCCCCTCCGAGCTACCCCAGGTGTTTCGCCATGAAGCGTACGTACCGATCTGGATCGCATAGCAGGCGTTGTCAGGACCGAAGCCGGTGTAATGCAGCCCACCAGTTCGGATGCCCCAACCATTCCCGGCGTTCACGTCTGCACCGCCCGCTTTCGCGGTCGCAAAAAAGTTAAGCGGATCCTTCACGGTGATTGGTACGCCCTCAATGCCTTGGTGGATATAGGTAGCGGACGCCTGATTCGGCGTCGTCGCTCCCATGTCCTCGGTCAGCCGAAACTGGATCAGCTGCGGCTCTTGCGAGCAGCCGAGATCTAGCAGGGCCAGGTCATAACCTGGATCAGGGTTTTCCTCGTCGTCGTCGAAAGTACCTTCCCCCACCACGCCCAGAATTTTGGCGAACCCAAAACCAGCGCGAATCACTGCTGTACGATCGCTGCCGTCGCTGACGTCAGGCGCTGCGAAGCGATGATCGGCAGGCAATGTCAGACTCTCCCCAATGCGGCGCAATCTCGCCACACACAGCCCTCGCAGTACAACCTTTCCGACTTTGCCGTTGGGGATTTTTTCGGTGGTGATGACATAGGTAAATTCTCGACCTGGTTGCGGCCGCTGCAATCGCAGCCACGGCTGGCTTCGAATCTGATCCGACCGCGTGTAGAGTGAGGCGAGGTTCTGCGGGTAAACAATCCCCATCGGCGCGCCGGCCAACGCATCTGTCCCCGACATGTTTTTGGCGTAACATTCGATCCGGCCGTTGAGCTGCGTCATGTCGAGCGGACCGCCGCCCGTTTGCTTGCCGTTGCTATCGCGGAGCAGCTTCCGCACCCCGTTCCATTCTCGCGCCGAAATGTTGCCACGCAGCGGCTGGCCTTTGCTTACATCGCCCATGTTACGTCCCAATTCCTAAGCCGGCGAAGTCGCCGGGCTTGTAAATTCGTTCGACGATCGCGGCGTCGGCCGTACTTACCAGCCAACCGTCCGTTTCTTTTTTGTTGAACCAAAACCAGAGATAGTCGTGCGCCTGCTTGGGCAACGGTCCACCCCCTTCTTCGACATTTTCCATAAACGCCGGTAGTTCCAGTTCGTCGACGTTTTCGCCCGCCAAAAAATAGAACGTGGCCGTTGCCTTGCCGGCTGTCGTCTGTCTCCCATTGCCCCCCAAAAACAAGAGTTCCCCCGCAGGCCAGCCGTGGAACTCCGCGTCATTCGTCTTGCCGGTCAGGCCTTGGACCGTGCGAATATAGCCCTTCGTGATGGCCGCCTGCTCGAACGTCCATTCGACCTGCAATTTCAGCCCCGACGAAACAATCTCGACCCCGTCGACGCTGTCTCCGTTGACGCCGATCGCCTGCATGAAGTCAGGCGGCGGATCGACTAGTGGGAATTTTGCTTTTCCCATCGTCTCCAGCGACACGGTGATGTGCTCGGTGTTGCCCGTCGTGTCCCAACTGAAAATCCCTTCACCAGGCGGCTTTTCCTCTTCTTCGTCTTTTTTCTCCAGCGTGATGTAGTCGACGCCGATCATCCACATCTCGGGCCCCAAGTAGCGCGGCGTCACATCGCCGATCACCAGCGTCTTGGTTGCGGTCGCGTAGGTCGCCGGCGCGAGCGAGCCGACCGCGGCGATCGCGGCGTTCTCGCTGTTGGTGCCGGTCACCATCCAGTCGAGCTTGCGCGAAGTCGCTTTGCCGTCGCCGGCGGCATTTTTGCCGCCACGGCTGTCAGGTACTTCCCAAGCGCTAATTGCCATCGCTTCCTTACTCCAGTCCGTTACGCGCCAAAACCTAGACCTTCTTGATCTTCTGCGATCTCGCGCATCCGCTGCATGTCGTCGGCCATGCCGCCAAGCTTGTCGTCGATTCCGCCCAACTTGTCATCGATCTTTTCCAGCGGTCGCGCCTGTCGCCCAATCAGGCCAGCGACATCGGCGCTAAACGTGCCGGTCGAAAAAGCAAGCGACTTATTTAGCTCGCCCCCTACGCCTGAGAGGTTCGGTATGTCCGCAGCTACGTCTCCTTGCTCTAACGCCTCCCGTAATATTTTCTGCATCTCCGCGCGCGTCGCAGCAGCCTGCTCGGCTTGCTTCGCCGCTTCAATCGCCAGCTTTTCTTCGGCAGTCAACGGCGCCGTCGGGGCCTCAGCATTGGACTTCTCTTTTTCGCGTCTCTTCTTTTCCTGGCGATCGTAGGCCTCGATACCTTTCAACCGCTTTTCCAGATCCGCCTTAGCCCAGGCGACCCCCGAGCTATCGCCGCTGATCGCCGCCAGCCCTTCGGCGAACGCCAATCGCAGATGGCTCCAGAAGATCTTGGCGGCCGCGACGACGGCGCCGTTTTGCAGGGCTTTCACAATTCCCTCGAGCGCCGGCGCAAAGCCGTCGCTGAGTGACGAGAATTTCTCTTTGAGCCAGTCGATCGTGTCTCCCATCACACCACTGTGATAGAGCACCGCTGTGGCGACCGCGGCGATCGCTACCACCGCCAGGCCCAGGGGGGAAAAGATCACCGCAAAGATGGCGGCCGTCGCGCCGCCAACGATCCCTAAGAATCCCATCAATCCCGTGATGATCGAGACTACCCCACCGATGATCATGCCGACGCCGGTGAAGATCGCTCCGAATAAGATCAAGCCGGCTCCGGTCACGGCAACCACGCCGGCCAGCTTGGTGATGGTCACTACTAGACCCTGGTTCTCCCCAATCCACTTTTTTGTTTTGCCCGCCAGCTCGGTGATCCAGTTGCTTCCCTCACGCAGGCCGCCGCTCAGCGCTTTACCGATCGCGATGTTGACCGCCTCGATCGCCGACGCCAAAATTCGAAACGAGCCGCCGAGGTTATCGTCCATCTTCTTGGCGAGTTTATCGGACAGGCCAGACGACTCCTGGATCTTGGTCAGCATGTCGTCCAGATTGGACGTCGGATCGGCCAGGTTGAGCGCTGACGCCTGGCCGCGGCCGAACAGCGCGTCGAAGGCCGCCAGACGTTCGGCCGAGCCCATCGACTTCGTGGCGACGTCCAGCTCGGCCAAAATCGTCGAGAGCGGTCGCAAGTTGCCTTGCGCGCCGACCGCATCGACGCCGAGCTGTTTTAACTTTTTCTGGCCCAGATTCGTGGAGAGGTTTTTGTAAGCGCGGGCCAGTGCATTGCCCGCCAAGCTCCCCTTGATGCCGTTGTTCGCCAGCACAGCCAAAGAGGCGACAGTTTCCTCGATCGAGGCCCCGGCCGCTTTCGCCAGCGGCGCAACTGGCTTCAAGCCTTCGCCGAGATCCTCCAGCGTTTGGGCCGAGTTATTGGCGCCCGCCGCCAGCACATCCGAAACCCGTCCCATCTCGGACGATTCCAAGCGAAACGACCGCAGAGCCGCGGCGCCGATCTCGGTCGCCCGCGGCAATTCCGACGCCGTCGCCCGAGCGAGGTTCAGCATCGCCCCGGTCGAGTCTTGAATCTCTTGCGGATTAAAACCAGCTCGTGCCAGCTCCACCTGAGCCCCGGCCACTTCCTTGGCCATAAAGCTGGTCGTCGCCCCCAGATCTTCCGCTTGTTTTTCTAGGGCGGCGAACTCCGACGCAGTCGCGCCGCTCACAGCGCCGACGATCGACATCTGATCGGCGAAGTTGGCGTAGGTCATCGCCGCCGGCGCCAGTGCAGCGCCAACGCCCAGACCAGCCCCGAGCATTTTTCGACCGAGCGATTGGACCGAATTTCCGAACGCCGTTACGCGCTGCTGAGCAGCTCGCAGCGGTCGATCGATATTGCCGACGACGCCCAGCGCCACATAAGCGCGTCCCGCAAGAATTCCACCAGCGGCCATTAGACGGACCTCCGAATGGGACGGACGCTATTGGCCCACCGCTGCGCCATATAGGGGCGGCTCTTTTCCTCGGCCGGCCGCATGAAAGGCCGCGCCTTGATCGTCGCGTGACGAACCAGCCGCCGCTTGCTGCGACGGCCTGAATAGATTGGGACGCGGCCGCCATGCTCTAGCGTCTCGACCGCGTTGAATTTTGTATTGAACCGGACCGGGCCGACCACGGCCGTTTCATTGCGCGGTTCGTACGCGTACAAGATCTTTTTGGGATTCATGTTGCCACTGGAATGAATCTTCGGCGGATGACCGGGCTGGCTGACGGTGGGATCACGAAACGTTTGACCACGGCGCCAAGCATCTTTGGCTTTCTTGGCGGCTCGCTTCGAGGCTGATTTGCTGACTCGCTTCAGCGATCGCCGCGCGATCTTACGGACTAGACCAGCGTGGTAGCTGAGATTGCGCTTGTTCGCGCGAGCAACCGCGTCGATCACATGCTTGCGATCGAAGAAGTTTTTCGTCACGTTCATCGTCAGCCCAAAGTCGGCCATCGCTAGTCCTTTAGCAATTTCCGCAAGATCTCCCGATTCGCTCGACAGATCCGGATCCCCGAGCGATGGCGAGCTCGCCGCTCGACCATCGGGTTAAAATCATCCGGCGAATAAGGCCGACTCCGCTTCTTGGGATCGCGGTTAATATTCGCCTGCAGCGCCAACAGCGCCGCCGTCTGCGCCCAACTCTGCTTGGCCCGCTCGTTGGCCATCCAAACCAATTCGCGGAGCGTAAACGTCGCCGGATCGACGCCGGCCGCCGCCGCTAACCGGTAGGTTTGTTCCCAGCGGTCCGGATTGCGATCTGACGATCGATCTCCGCGTCCAAGTCCGCTTCCGCCTGATTGGCCAGGGCGTCGAAAAGCTGGCTGATCTTCAGCGAATTCAGCCGCTCGATCCCCGTCGCCAACATCCTCGCCTCCGCTTCGTCCGACTTCGCCAGCAGCTCCCGCATCAGCGCCCGCTGGCTCCGCGGGAAAAAATCGATCAGCGCCTGTAAAAACGCGTCGGTCGCCCGCTCGATCGCGTCCCCTCCCAAGCCGCGGCCAAACTCCTCGTCACTGATCCCTTGGCCGTCGCAGTCTTCTTGGCAAAGCAAATAGAGGGCATTGACGAACTTGATCGGATGGCTGACCAACTGCGTCAGCGGCTTGTTATCGCCGTCCAACAGCACTAGCAGATCAATGCCGACCTTCTTCTTAATCTCTTTGAGAGATTCGACGTTCACCCGCAGGCAAAACGTCCTATCTCGATCATCTTGAAAAGTGCACACGCGCCGCTCCTTGGCTACTGTTGGGTGGACCTGTGCGAATTACTTCTTTTCCGGCACGATCGCCGCGGTCGCGATCGGGGCGGGGTTGGCTTTTTTCGCCAACTCGCACAGCGTTTGGATGTCGCCCATTTTCACAGTGCAGAGCGCCTGCGGATTCTTGCCGGCGGTCGCCTGATCGAGCGTTTCGAGGACTAGCTTTTGAGCTTCGTTCATCGTTCATTCCTTGAAAGTAAGTTGGATCCGCAACGCGGAACGCCCTAACCGCGTAGAAACGCGGGCTATTAAGCTTCGGGGACGGTGTAGTAGTCGGGCTCGACGATTTCGCTTGCTTCGACGGTGCGCGTGATGTCGCACGAGACGTCGAACATGATGGTCCCTTCGAGCTCTTGCTTCTCGGGGATCTCGAAGACTTCAAAGACGCCCCGCCAGCCTTCGGTGCCTGGCGTCGCGACCGGTCCATCGGCGGCGAAAAATTCGATCGGCGTGCCGTTGACTGCCGAGTCGAGCAGGACGATGTAGTCGGCCAGGCTGACCGAGTACTTGTCCATGCTGAAGTTCAGGCCGATCTCGACGAACGAGCCGCGCTTGAAATTGAATTTGCTATTGCGGTCTTTCGCCTCGACCTTCGCCTTGGAGAAGGGGACTTCGACGTCTTTGGCCGCTTTCATGTGCACCCAGACCGGCGTGGCGTGCGTGCCGGTGTTGCGATAGAGGTAGCACTCCATTCCGAGTTCGATATCGGATTCAAATGGCATCGTCGGGTTCCTTCCCTGTTAGTTGGCGCCGCGATAGGCGACGACCGTTTGTGCGATGTATAGGCCGTTGGTGTTGAGCTGCTCTGGTTCGAACAACGGATTGTTGACTAGGCGGCCCGTCCACTTGGCGCCGCCGATCGGCTCATGTCTAAGTGCGCCAACGTGCGGATGTTCTTCAGTGTCAGACGGCCGATCGTAAAGGCGTTTGATGCCTCCCATCACCGCCGCCGCGGCGTCGATCTCCGTCACGTCTTCGACATTGTCGATCTTGCGCGAAACGAAGATTCGCAGTTCAATATCGTGATAGTTGCCGACGCGATCGCGTACCGATTGTTCATGCGCCGCCGGAACAACGCAGATTTGAGCCGTTCCCAAATCTTCGGCGTCATAGAACGGCAGCCAGGCCCGCTCGGCCGGATAGCCGTACTCGGTCAATTTGGCCGCCAGCAGCTCGGCCAATTCGGCGGCATGTTCGTTCGCGCACATCAACTGTTACTCGGGCTGGTCCGCGTCGAATGAACGCGGAGCAGTTTGCGAAATTGACTTTCCCACTCGTATTCCGGCACGCCGGCGTCGCCGCTGACCTTGTAGGTGTCGGTCACCTCGCCAGCGTCGTCGAGCTCCTCAATCACATCCGACCGTTTTGGTAATGTCTGCGAACCGTTCAAAATCAGTTGCGCCGGATCGATCAACCAATCGATCGAGCGAATATTGACCCGCATTTCTTCCGAATCGGCCGTCTCAAAATCACTTCCCCCCTTAACCGCGTCCGCGATCACGACGAAAAGCTCCCCACGCCGATACCGGATCGGCGAAGGCGAAGACTGGCGAACCGTCTTGGCCAACCAGTCCGTCGCATTCCTAAGGAAGTTTCCCATCGCGTTGCCTCGCGAAGCGTGGTGGTTAAATCAAACGGCGGAAGTGTGAAAAATCACGGACCAGCGCAGCTCCCGCTTCGCACGGAAGTGCGCCCCCAAAATTAAGTCGCGTCAGGGCCGTAGACGGCTGGGTGGTGTTTGATCAGCGTATGGGTGTCGGCGTCGACGGAGGCGACGACGGTGTAGCCGATCATCTTGTGCGTGCTGGCGGTCGTAGTGACGCGGCTATTGGCGGCGTCCCAGTAGACTTTCAGGCCATCGCCGATCGCGGTGGATCCACCAGCCGCTTTGGCGACGCGGTAGACCGCGCCTTCGCAGGCGAGTGCGCCCAATTCGCCGGCGGCGATGTCACGATGCGCGATGCGGACCGTATCACCAATGACGACGACGTCGCCGGCAGCTACGGCCGAAACCGGCGAGTAGTCGACCATGGTCGGCTTGCCATGTACTAGTTCAGCATCCATGCTTCTTCACTCCTCGTTGTGCGGCCGAGGCCGCGTGATGTTTCGTTTGACTAGCAACCCAAGGGCCGACCGCGGCGTCTGGCGCCGCCGGAAGGCCAGGTAAAATTAGCCGGGGTCGGCGACGCCGGTGACTTTCACGGCGCCTTCGGGGGCCTGTTGGCCGAACCCGAAATCGTCGTAGGCTCGCCACTGCATGCCGAGGGTTTGGAAATCGGTCTCATCCGATTCAATGTGCGGCAGCATCTGGCCGTTGAGGGTCGCCATCACAAACGCGGCCAAGACGGCAGGGTTGCTGAAGAGATACCAGGCGGTATCGCTCTGTCCGGTCAGCGTCTTGCCGTCGACATCGGTGATGTCGGTGTTGTTGCAGTACGGCGAGATATTCGGCTTGTAGAGCCCCTTGTGCGCGTTGCGGGCGACCATCGGCTTGTTGGCCGTGGTCGTCACTTCGACCGTCTCGCCCGCGTACAAGTTGTTAGCGGTCGTCTCTAAGGTCGTCGGAGCCAGCATCCGATCAGCGCCGACCAAGATCGGCTTGCCATTCGGATTGACGCGATTGCGGAATTTTTCTCGCGCCTTTTCGAGGCCAGCCAGGCCGAGCACGTAGTCGGTTCCGTGGAGGATATTGCCGTTGGCGTTGCTGAATGTCGCGGCGGCGAGCAACAGTTTGAAGAAGACTTCTTCGCGCTTCTGTGGCGACATCGTGCCGAGCATCGTCGGAATCGCCTCGAAGGCGCCGAGATCGTCGTCGATGAAGTCTTGGCGAGTGATCGCCATGATCGTCCCGTGAGTCTCCAGCTTGTTGGTGAAGGGAGTTTCGGTTAGCGACGAATGTTTCAATTCGCCGTCACGGCCAACCTTCTTGTATCCACCTTTAGAATCCAACCGATAGCTGGTATGGAGCTTGAAGTCGTTGTGATTGGAGAGTTTCACCAGCTGCGGATGAACAACTTCCTGTGCCTCGAAGGCGGCGACCATCAATTTGTTGGCGACGTTCCCCAAGATCCCGGCGAGAGAGAAGGTGGTGAAGCCACTCGACGCATTAAGCGAGCTATACCCGTCCCCCATCAGCTGGCGATCGGCACGCAATGCGGCGCGAATGAATTCATTGCTCTTACGGTTGCCGCTGAAGTAGCCGCCGGACGCTTGGATCGTGAGATCCATGAGCGAGTGAAGCGACGTATAGCGATGGCGCACCGCGGTCGATTTGTCCATCTCTTCGGCGCTAACGCCGCGGGCGATGACCGCTTCCGGAATGCTGCCGAACGTATGGCAAAGCGAAGCGATCAGGACGCCAGGCGTCGGGGTGTTCTGTCCGCCGCGGCCGGCATGGATGGCGAACTCGCCGCCGCTGGGGCGTTCTTTCCGCATGATTTCCAATTCGGCTCGATCGGTCGACCAGCCTTCCCGCGTGGCGTTGGCTTGGATCGTCAAACGATCTTCCGGCTTCAGGTTCGCGGCGGCCAGCAACGTCTGGATCTTGCCTTCGCGTTCCAGGTCGGCGGCGCGAGCAGCTCGCAGCGTCTGCAGTTCTTGCTCTTGGCTGACTTGCAGATTACCGCCGCCAGCCGGAGGCACGATCGGCGGAGGCGTTCCGCTTCCATGGCCGCTCGCCTTGAGCGCCTGCTCAAAGTCATCTTCGGCGTCGACGTGTTCTGCTTGCCAGGCAGCTCGCAGCGGCTTGACTTGTTCGGCGGTCAACTGCTCGATTTTGAACTTGGCCTTCAGTAGCCATTCGCTGAATTTCATCTGTAAAATTCCTTCCTTGGATTGCCCGCCTTGGGCCGTTACTTTGGCGCTGGTCCGGTCATCGCCGGCGAGCGTCACAAACGAAATTTCCATCAACGTGGCCTCGCTCACGACATAGAGCGGACCTTTGAACGATTTCCCGTTAACCTGGGCTTTTTCGCCTTCAGGCACGTATTGAATTTTTTTGTAGGGCGCCCCGATCGAAGCTCGCCACGGAAACCCGTTGGCGCTCGATGCGATCACTTCGTCGACATGCTCGTTGACTGCCGAGAACACCCCTTCGGCTGTGATCTTCGTATCGATTTTGATCTGACCTGCTTCGGAATGACCGAGCGGCTTCAATGGCTCATGCTGTAGGAATATGGGCCGCGGACCGGCGCCGACCTTGGTGGTCGAGAGATCGAGAACGACGTCGGTTCCAAATCCACTCGGACGCATGACGCCGCCGGTATAGGCGACCAGCTTGAATTTTTTCAGCTTCGGCGCATCTGCGTTGTCGCCGGCAGCCGCTTCGACTATCTCGACGCTGGCGTCCGCCTCGATCCAAAGCTGCTCGGGGATGTCGCCGGCGCCAATCAGCGAATCGGGCGTAACTGACTCTGAGGCGCTCGCTCGGATCGTGGATGGCAAGCCGAGCGATTGGGCGATTCTGCCCAGTAGCGTCGACCGGTACGCTTCGAATTCGCTAGGCATTGACCGGCTCCTCTTCTTCTTGCGTTTGCTGCTTGATCAGATCGCGGGTCACTTCCGGCTGCAGCGGGTTTTCGCCCGGCATCGGCAGCTTGAGTTTCTTGCGGCGTTTTTGTTGCCGCGCGAGCGATTCGTAATGCTCCTCGGGATCGAGATCGTTCTCGAGGCAATACTCCTCGTCCGACAGAAAGCCGATATCCCACAGCAGCTTGTCAGCCATCGCCTGCTTCAGCGGGTCGATCGACCGATGCCGCGGCCAACGCCACGAGTGGGTCATGTCGGCGATCGGCCCCATGTCATCGGGCAGCACGCCCGGAACGAGTACCGCTTCGTCGAGCCACCAAGCAAAGATGGTATCGAGGACGATCTCTTCGAGATTTTGGCGTTCGACCGAGATCGCCTCGTAGTAGGTTTGATGATCGAGCCGGCCCGAGGCGTAGTTGTAACCACTGCTATTGCCGGCAGCTTTGTTAAACGGCATGTTCAAGCAGCGAGCGATCTCGTTGAGGATCGCGTTGCGGAACATGTCGTAGGTGGTAGTCGGCTGCTCGGCCTTGAGCTGCGACAACTTCCAGCCGGCAGGCAAGGTGAGCATCGAGCGCATCTCGAACTCGATCGCGTCCATCGGATCGACTTCGTCCGGTTCGATCGTGTTCGAATCGGTCTGCATCACGCCGGCGAAATGAGCGGCGCTTTCGGCCGCGGCGATGACCGCCAGCGTGAACCGCCGCAAATGAGCGAACAGCGGAAGCGCGGGGGTCACCCAAGGAATTCCGCGTCCCTGGCCAGGTCGATCCTCCCGAAAATAGTGAATGACCTGGTCCGCCGGCAGCGGCGTCGCCTTCAGCTCGAAATAGCCGCGATCACTCCCCGGATGATTTTTGAGAAAGTCATATTCGCGGGGGTTGCCGTCGGCGTCGAAGCGGACGCCGTCGATCGCCAGCGGATCGCCGACACCCAGATCGGGCGTCGTGCAATAATCGGCCTCGAGAACTTTTAGCGCCAGCTTGACCGGATGACGCTGGCGCAAGTTGGTGGTCGGTACGCAGAAAACTTCGCCGTCGACCGGCGTCGACGTCGCCATGGTGCGCAGCTTGCGGCTAAGACCAGCTGCTCGCGCCCACTTTTGAAATTGGCGTTCGATCTGCTTGTTGGCTGACGCGCTCCCCGATCCGACTTGCACCTGCAGCGTGGGGCCTTTGCCGACCAGGTCATTGGCCAGCGTAAGAATAATGCCCTTGGCGAATGAATTGCTCTCGTGGCATTCGTAGCGGGCTCGCGAGCGAAGCCGTTTGCGGACTTCCGGCCGAGCGGCCGCCTCGGGCGAAAGATTATCGGCGTTGCCCCAATGCTTGCGATTTTCGTCATTGGTCGCAGCGGCGTCGTACTTCGCCTGCAGCTGGTTGTACCGCTCGCGATAGAACGATTTTATTTTCTCCTCACGCTGCCCGCGCGAAGACAAAATATCGCCGAATTCGTTGACCAGTTGTTTAACCATGGACATCCTTGTCCGCGTGAAAACTACGCCGTCCCTGGCGGAATCATCTTCGTGATGCGAAAGCCGCGGCGGCCGTTTTTGGTCGCCGCGTTTTTCTTCAAGTGCTCATCCGCCGCGATCAAATCTTTCAGCGAGTGGGCGTCAGCCGACACGCCGTCGACCGAAACTCGTAGCGGATTGGCCGCGGCTTCGGCGATTGCGTCCGTTAAATCGGGTTCATCTGGCATCGAGTTACGCTAGAATTTCGAGATTCATTTTTTGCGGGTCTTACTCCTGCGTGCTTCGGAATCATCGCCTCTCGATGCGCGATTGCCAGCGAGAAAAGAGGCTCACTGGAGAGAATGCCCGACTACGTTCCAGATATGGAAAAAGTGGCTGCTTATTGGATCGTTCAAATTGATTCCAAACTCAACCCACGCCACCCCAGTGACCCATTTTTCCATCTGCGGAAAAGATCGCTGCGCAACGCTTAGGCAGTTTTCGTATGGGAAGCGAAAAACGCGCGCAGTATCGAAATCTGTAATATGTGTTGGAACGAAGGGCGCTTCGCTCACACTTTTCTCAAAGTGTTAGGCACCAAATAGTAACGCCCGCCGTACGGGAACCCGTAAACAGTTTGGCATAGATTTCGCCTTTGCTATTTACGAAAAGATGCTTTCCTCTAACCAGCCTTAATGGCCAATTATTTAACCCATCTACTTTCCTGAACGTAAAAGAGCGCTTCACGTTCAACATCCTTGTTTCTTTTCATCTTCTAGTTACTCTATCCCTGAAAAATAAAGCTTTTCATCGCGTCTGCGATTCAATGCAGCGCGAAAAGGAGATACTTCGCGCACTTCCACATTACATATACGTGGGCGAATTGAGGGATCGATTCCCTTTCTAATTGGCACTAATTCATGGCGTAGATAGGAATCGCCAAGAATACAACGAAGAAAGGAGGCGTCGATGATCAAGCTATTACTCGGCTTAGGCCTAGCGGCACTATATGCCAGCTTAGCGGCTCATCACGTCTATGAGGCGTTTACAAAGCACTAAAGGATTTAGTCAAGGCCCAAGTCGAGTTGCGGGGACGCTCCATCCCGAATGAACACCTGAGATGGCCTCATCTCAGGTGTTTTCGCTATTTACAAATCTAGCATTGGTAGTGCTCGTGTCAAATGAATCCATCCTTGGGCAAATTCGGGTATCGTTTCATAGTCAAAATTCGCATGAACCAATAACTTTCTCGACAGTTACGAAACCGCGACCACAGTTTCGACAAGTTCGCGATCTTATCCTACGTTTCAGGCGTTTTCGCGTGTAGTAAACTGGGCAGTGCCCGCAGCCGCAGCTCGGGCAGCGGACGCCCACCTGGTCGTCGTCTTCCTCCGGTTCAACCGGCTGTACCGGCCGCGGTTTTTTGATGACCGCCGGCAGCTCCAGATCCAGCTTCGATCCCTTTGCCCGCTTGGCGATCTTCCGCTTCGGCCGGGAAGGCGCAGGCGACGCCGCTTTGGCAATACGCTTCTTCGCCATATCAAAAACCTCCGAGACGTTTGCGGTTGCGGAGTTCGGACATTTTCACGCCACCGCGTCGTTTCTGGCGTCCTTGCGGTTTCGGGCCTGGATCCCGTTCTTCGATCGCCGCCCCTTCGATCGAACCGCCGACCAGGGCCATGTTGCAGGCGTCACCCAGGTGGTTGTCGCGATTTGGCTTCGCCTTCCAGAGATCTTTCTTGCGTCCCGATTTCTCGGCTTTCATCCGGACGCGATATTCGGCCGCCAAATGTTCGGCCACCATCTTGTGATGGACCGGCTTCGCCTTGTGGAGCGTCATCGCGCCCGGCTCGCCGATCGGCGTCGACAATCGATCTTGGGCAAACGTCTTCCAATGATTGGTGTCAAAGTGGACATAGCGGACGGAGCGTTTCCCGTCCGCTTTAGGGATGATCCATTCCTCGCCGATCCGTTCCCCTGGTTTTGGCTTGGCCTCGCTGATCAGCTTTTGCTCGGGGCCGAGCCCCATCCCCTTCGCGGGATAGAGTCGCGCCTTATGGGTCGACTCGCGGACAAATCGAAAGACGACGTTCTTGTAATAGCCGTAGTCGATCAGGCAGCGGCAGATCTCCAGCTCGGAGCCGTCGTCTCGCTCAAACTTGCGAAGCATTAAATCGTTGTTGACCAGGGCCTCCAGCGCGTAACGGATCCGGGACTCGGGCTTGCGCCGGGCGAGCGGAACGCCATCGACCTTAATCTGATCGAGCCGGATCGGGATTGACGTGTAGGTGTAGTAGCGGGTCGGCTGTTTAGGCCAGGCGCCGTAGTCGACCACCGAAGGCGTGAAATCGCTGGAGATCGCCAACACGAAAAAGTACAGAGCATGCAACTGGACGTCGACGCCGGCGACGACGTACTCGGTATCGGGCGGGATCTCGTTCTGCAAAAAGCCGTTGATCTTCTCGCAGATCTGGTCGACCGTGAGCATCTGCCCGTCGTCCGCCATCTCATCCGGCGGATCGTTTTGGTACTCAGCCAAAAACGCATATTCGTTTTTGTGCCGCAAATGCATCGCGTGCTGGATCGCCGAGATTTCCCCCTTGGCGACGTCGAAGCGCACCAGCCAGGCGGGCAAGGCGCCGGCGTCCAACTGCTTGCGGTGCTTCTTGTAGAAGGCGTTCGCCCGGTCGCGGCCGCGGTCGAGCCGCAAATCCTCGTCCAGGATCTCGAAGTATTTTTCCCAGAGAGAAAGATCGGTCGGCAGCGCGTACATCAGCTGCGTTCGGATGCCGCGCCATTCCGGATTCTTTTCGCGATCGAGCAGCCGGTGCGCCAAGTCGTTGTGAGCGATGATCGTGCAGAGCATCACCGCCGCAATCGATTTGCCCGGGCCAGCCAGCCCCAGCACGGCGCCGGCGATCGTGCGTTCCCGCTTGTTGGTTTGCTCCAGAGAAAACGCCGATTCGTCGGTCTGCGGGTCGTCGAGAATCGCGAAGTCAGGCCGCAGTGATTCTCCTTCGGCCGTGATATGTTTCATGCCGCGGATCCGCCCCGTCAGCCCGCGAACCTTCATCACGGCGCCGGACGCGGCCGATCCGGGGATCGTGGGAAACACCACCTGGTTGGTCTGCCACTTGATTGCGGTCGACTGGCCGTTGAACAGCTGGCCTTTGCAGCGATGCGTAATTCCCTCGAGGGCCCGGATCGGATGGCAGACCTCCGGGAAATCTTCGTAGAGCGTTTCGTTGTGTTCGCACTGCGTCTTGATCGATTCGAGCAGCTCGCCAGCCGCCTCAGCGTCGGAGCCGATGATCACGACGAAACGGCGGTGACCGTAGAAAATCGCCCAGATCGCGGCGCCTTCGGTCAACGAAGTTTTTCCCGAGCCGCGGGGCATCGCCAGGGCGAACTGCGCCCCGGTTAAAATCGTTTCCTGCATGGCCGCGATCACCTTTAGATGATCGTCCGACCAATCCTGGACAAAGACGTCGGCCAGGTACGTTTCCAGAAAAAGCTTTAGATCGTGGCGGCAAGCTTCCTTGCGCTCTGGATCCAGAACTTCAGGCAGCGGGCCGCAATCGCGTCCCTCAAACGAAACCCGCTGCGAGCGATCGCGAGCCGCCTCTTTTTTCGCTTCGTAAGTCGACGCAGCGGCCGCCTCTTTTTTCTTTTGAAACCGTTCCGTCAGGTGAGCTAGATAGAGCCCGACGTCGATATCAGACGCAGATTCACCTAGCTCCTGCCGATGCCGGCGGAGCGTGCGCTCACTGATCACTTTTCCCAGCGGCGTCGAATTGACGCGCGCCAAGAATTCCCCCGGAGCGATTTTCAAATTGGCTTCCTTGCCATTTTTTGAATTGGCGGATCCTGCTGATCGGCGTGGGACGCTTCCTGCGCCGTCACGCCGCTGTCCCTAGCGACGCAGAAATCTCTCCGCGTCCGAGATCGCCTCAAACGCCACAAAGCCACTGGGGCGCGCTAACCCCGAAAGGCTATGTGACAACAGTCTCAGCTTTTGCTTGCGACTTGCCTCTTCTGCCACCGAATCCGGATTGCCTACGGAGCTGTCCGCGAAGACAGCGTCTGGACGGATTTCGAGCCCAAGTTCCGTTCGAGACCTCAGCCCGCGGAAACTCCCCAGGATGCTCCGGCAAAGGATTGCAACTTCGTCGTCGACACTACGGATCCAGCCATGCTTAAATCGCGGAAACTCAGCCACGGCCAAGTTCGGAAAGTCGCTCCGAATTCGTTGGTTCGTCTGCAGCTGGCGAATGATCGTATCGCGAAAATTGTCGGCGTCGGCAGGGTCAAAGTGCAGCGTCACGAGAAAACTACGATGCCGATAAGCTAGGCACCAGATAGCACCGCCCCAGAGCAGCGACGTTGCTCCTTCGCCGCGTTCCAACAGCTCTCCATGTTGCGTACGATCGAGCGCCGCACCTTCAATCGCCTTCACGGCCGCGGCGCGATTGCCGTCAAACCGTTGATGAAATACGTCTGGAAAGTAGGCCTGCAGAAACATCTGCAGATCAAGCCGGCAAAAATCACGACATCGCGACATCCAAACCTCCTTGTTAAGACCCGCTCGTCTGCAAAATCAACCAGGCCGAAAACTCAAAAAGATCAATCTTGCCGCTGCTCCCCCGCGGCGCCCCTTCGTCGAGCAGCCACTTCACCGTGGCGACATCGGTATTCATCAGCTCGGCGAGTTTTTTTTGAGTGACTTTCAACCGAGCCTCCAGGATGAAAAAAGAGGCGGCCGCGTCTTGCCTACTGGATTTGCTGCTTGGACTGAAACAACAAAAATATTTGTGGCCGCCTCAGGAAAGCCCCCGGAGTCGAACCGGGATCAGCCCTTGCCGATCATGCGACGGTACGATCGCTGATCGACACGCTGGAGCCGTCGAAAAAGCGTCACCACTCGAAGCGGAAACTTCGCGTGGCAACGCGGGTCAGAATTAAAAAACGCGGACTAGTCGGCCGTTCACGAAAATGAACTGCGGACGCTGCGAGTTGAATTGCCTCGCCGCGGAGAATCGGGAAACCGGCCTCGGGGCGAAGCCCACAAAGCCCGCTCGGCGGAACTGCGGATGAACGCCGCCGAACGCGACCGGATTGCCGAACGCGTCAAACGCCACCGACTGGCCGCCAAACTCGCCGCAGTGCTGCGCTTGGACAGCACTGACGCTAAACAAGCTGATCGCGATCAAAGCCGCAACCGCCAGCGCGAACTTCGCCACATTTCGGCGAGCTCGCAAAATTCCTTCGTACATCACATCCTCCTTGATGGATCCAAAAACAAAAAACAGTGAATTTGCACGCTGGCCCCTAGGGGCTACGGCGCAGATATTTCTTGGATTTCGGCCGAAATCTGGACCGACTCGGCTGGAGTGACCGTTTGGCCGCTCGACGCCGGCGGCATCGCCTTCGTCACGCCATGCTTGGCCGCCTCCTCGGGCGAGATCTCGCCGCGCCCCAACATCATCGCGACGTGCGACTTCATTTGGTCGTCAAAAGAGAGCCGCTGCGTGCCGTCGAGAGCTAAGTCCTTGGGCGCCGCGTCGCCGCTATGGCAGCTGGCGCATTTTTGCGTTGTCAGCGCCAGGGACGATTTTTGAAACGTCGTTTGGCTACCGGCCGCCGACTGCGCCGGCGCCTGGCCATACTGCTCGATCCGCTCTTCAGTCCGAACGTGCGGCGATTTCGACGCCGTCACTACGTTGGCAGCGCCAACCATCGCTGTTTCGAGCGCGGCGACCGCCTTGTCCCGATCGGCGATGATCGCCGCCACTCTTTCCTGTGTCGCCATCTCCGTCTTATAGAGATCTTTCATCGATTCGGTCGACTTCCCCGCAAGCTCATACGCGTGGTTCGTCGTGTTGCCGAACTGATTCAGCAGCTCGTTACGGTCGGCCTGGTTGTAGGCGTCCGAAATTTTCGAGTACGAATAACCGTAGAGCGAATTGCCGCCGTAGGCTGGCGTCTGCGTCACGACTCCCTGGCTGGCGAAACCGCCGCCGATCGGCATGCCGTAGCCAACCGCTTGGCCGTAGCCGTCGACGTGAAAATTTCCTCCCAGCCCCAGCGCATCGACCGCCTTCAGAAAATATTGCTGCTCGAGCGCGGAGCGGCGTTCGCTCAAAATGTACTGGTCGCGTTTCCCCGCCAGGTCAATCAGCTTTTCAATCGCCCCCGGCGTTTTGTAGTTGAGGACCGTGGCGTCGGCCGAAGGGGGATAGGCGCCGCTGCGGCTGTAGGGATTCGGCAGCCGCGTGTAACTCCACCGATAGTACTGCCGTCCGCAGCTCCAGAAGTACTCTTTGGTGCGCGTGTAGGCGTTGCCGCCGGCCCACCAATAGCCATCGCGATAGGTGTAGGCGCCATGCGTCTGGCCATACGAATAATCATCGGCGATCGCCGCCGGCGGAGAGCTGACGGCGATCATCACCAGCAGCAACAGCCCAATCGAAAGTAAACGGATCATGTCGGGTTCCCTCCCTGGGCGGCGTCTTCGGCCCTATAGAGCCTCCGCCGCATTTCCAAAACGATTTGCAAAAAGTTAGAGCGAGGAATCGCCCGCCCATCCATGAGCGTGGCGATGTAGATGTCTTCGGGAAGTACTCCCGGCAAAAGCTCGACCGGCAATGGAGGACAACGCTCGCGCAGCAGCTCGGCCGCGGCCGCATTATCAAAATCTCTGCCATCGGCCGGTGGATCCATCCCCAGCTCGGCGCAGGCCTGCAGGGGCGTCACGCCCGCATCTTCGTATTGCACGAAAAATTGTCGCGTCATTTCGCCGATATCTTCCGGCTGCAGCGTGCCGGTGCAGCGGATGCAAAAATCGCTATAGTCGTCGCGAGCTCGTTCAACCATCTTGCGCGGATCCCAGTGATACTGGCCGACCGTTCGCGACGCCTGGTCTTGCTCCTGGCCCAGCAAGATCCCGCGTTCTCCCACCTGGTCGACCGGGCCCGAAGTAAGCGTGCGGTCGACATCCTTGGCGAAGGTCCGGAGCCCGCGCGATTGTTCGATCGCATGGCAAACGACGCAGCTCTTGGCCGGCTGCAGCCGCGGATCCAAGAAGTGCAGATCGCTGGCTATCTTGTCGGGCGCCGAATCTTGCCGTTTGCCGTCTTTGTCGTGCAGATAGTACCAGTGACCGCCGTTGGCCCGATCGCCTACCAATTCTCCGGCGTCCCGTTTTTTGCCTTGGAGATTGCGAGCCGGATCGACCTCGGGCGCCAGTTCGCCTTTCGCAAAGTCTTCGGTCAGCCAGACCAAGCCCTGGTTTTCGCTCGGGCGGCTGCTGCTGGATCGCAGCACGATAATCCGTCGTGGTGCGTAGGTCACGCCTGAGCGAACGGTGACCGCCTTGATGTCGGCCCGCTGCGCCTCGGCACGCGCCCGCTCAGCGCCGACCAGCTTTAGTAATTCATCGAGCGTCGTCGGCAAGCCGAGAAAATCGTAATACAAGCCGCCGTCGACGGTTGTCATCGCGGCCCGGGTAAACTCCGGCAGCGAGACCATCGGCGTATTCGTGAGACAAAAAGCCTGCAGCTGCGAGCCCCAGGGTTCGAACTGTTCACTGGTCGTCGTCGATCTGGAGACAATCCGGAAATTGTAAATCTTGCCATCGCTCGCTTTATAAGGCGCCGTCGCGACTTTGATTTTGAGGGGCTCGATCAGCTTCACCTGCAGGTGAGGATCGAACATTCGATCCCAGACTTCCATCAAGCGAAACACGTCGCTCGATCCGTCTGGATTGATCCGCGGCGCCAAGTCCAGCAGATTCCAGCGCAGCACCTGGCCGCCGGCCAGCACCGTCGGCCGCACGATCATCGGGTTATCAATCGCCGACACGCATTCGTTGGCGACCTGCGTGTGCCATTTGATCGTCGCTTCGTCCGGTACCGGGTTCCAGACGTAGCGCACAAAGATCGCCCGCGGGCCCAATGCTTGCGCATCGGCCGCCGCCGCCGCAAAGGCAACGCGCGGATCCCCCCAAGCCGCCGGCTTTTCTTGGCCTGCGGCTGCAGATAGGACAATTAGTAGCAGGGCGGCTTGCACTAGAAGGGGATATCCGGATCCTGATTGTCGTTAGGCACGAAGCGGAACGAATCGCAGACGTAAGTGCCCTTTACGCCGCCTTGAAAGCCGTCGATAAAGAATTTCCCACCAGGGACCGGCGACGGCTCAGCCGGCTGGCCAGGTTCTGTCGCCTGCGGCAGGTCGGCCAGAATGACCTTTTCTGCGGTAGGAAAACCCCACCCAAAGCGATCGTCGCGGCCGACGGCGCCCAGGTCGACCGTGTAGGGCTCGTAATCTTTCAGCTGCGATAACGTCGTCGTGCGGATCGCGCCGAAATATTTCAGCTCGGTCGAGAGTCGATCGGCCGCCAGTCCGCAGGCGTTCGGGCAGGCCATCGAAGTGCCGCTCATCGACTGATACTGACCATCTGGAATCGCCGCGTAGACGTCGACGCCGTAGTGGACCAGATCGACGTTGATTCCGCGGTTGGAGAAACGCGCCAAGTTCAACTGGCGATCGACGGCGCCGACCGAAACGCAATAGGCGTCGTAGGCGGCCGGATAGCCGCTCCGCGTCGCTCCTTCGTTGCCGCTCGCGCAAAACACCAAGATCCCTTGCGAGTGGGCGATCTGGCAAGCCTCTTCGATCAACGGTGATGGTGATGGAGAGCCGAGCGAAAGGTTGATAATGTCGACTCGCTGGTCGACCAGCCAGAGGATGGCGTTGGCGACCGAGCGATCGGAGCCGCTGCCGTTATCACCCAGCGCCTTGGCAATGTAGAGTTTGGCTCGCGGCGCGATGCCAACACGTCTGCCGGCGATCGTGCTGGCGACATGCGTCCCATGGCCGTCGCTGTCGAACGGACCGGTGCGGCTGCCAGAAAAATCGTGGATATCGGCCAGCGCGTCACGGACCTCGGGGTGATTGCTGTCGATCCCAGTATCGACAACGCCCACCTTGATCCCTTCGCCGGCGCCGGATCGCAACCGGATGTTGGCGTAGTCCGGATCCGCAATATGGTACGGCAGCTCGTCCGACGATTTGCGGATTGAAAACGGATTCCGACAGACCGGCGGCAACGCGAAAAATTTTCCATCTGCGATCATTGCGGGATCTCACTAGAGAGCGGTGGTTCGAGGGACTGGGGTTCGAGCGATTCGATGTACGTTTCGTGCCGATCGCGGCAGTAAGCGTTGAGGCTCACCAGCGACCTGCCGATGGCAATCACCAACGCGAACATGAACGCGATTGTGATCACAAGGCCGAAAGTGAATGCGGCGGATTCGAGAAACATACGCATGGAAACTCTCCCGCCGCCACGGTCATCGATGAGCGCGGCGGCGACCATTTTGGTGGGCTTACTTGATCAGCTGCAGCAGTGGCAACAGCGGGCCGATCGCGTCGAAGAGCTTGCGCAGTCGCGAGCCGTCCCAGGTTCGTGAATTGGTCATGGACGACGTATTGAGGACGGACGTCATCTCCACTTCGAAGATTGCCTCTTCCTCTGCTTCCGACACCCCTTCAACACCCGTGGTGGTCATGATCCGATCCTGAGTCGCGGCGATCCGCGGGACCAGAAGATCGCCGATTTGCTTGTCGACGTTCCAGCGAGCTTGGATGCCGCTGACGGTCTGGCGATGTTCGATCAGTTCGACCAGGTGCGGAACAATGTTGACGTTTTCGGCAACCAGCTGCAGGAATTGGAAATAAGTCATCGGGAAAACCTTTTGCGAAAAAACACAGGGAAACCGCGTAGGAACGCGGGTTAAGAAGGCGGGGTTACAGTAATAGCGCCAGCGACCGGTTTACGCCCCTTGATCGTGTAACGAGCGATGATCCGCTTGGCGGCGTCTTTCGACTTTTGCTCGGTCGCGTCGGCTACTTCCAGATGGAGCGTTCGCGTTGGCTCGCCCTCTTTGAGCGTTTTGTTTTTTCGCTTCGCCTTGGCTTCATGCTTTTTGGCTTCGTCTTCGAGCCGCTGCTCGATCTTGGCGGCCAATTCGCTGCCAACGTTTTGCAGTAGCCAAGCGAGATATTGCTCGGCCGAGAGATTTTGGTTGTCGGCCTTGGTCGTACCGACGGCGACCGAGAACGTCGCCTTGATCGGTTCGTCGACTTCCTGGCCATCGATCGTGCCAACGACGCGCAGCTGCACGTCGTGCTTTTTCGCCTCTTTCAGGTCGTCGCGGACGGCTTTCGACTTGCCGAATTTTTCGAGAGCCGACCAAAGAATCGCGGTGAGCAGTTTCTGGGCAATCGCCATGGGGGAAGATTCCTTTCTTCGTATCGGCGCTTCAGCGACATGGAAAAACCGGAGACGACGCCTGGTACGGATTCAACCAGGCGTCGTTCCGGCCTCACGCAGAGACGCGGCAATCCCTGCCATTGCGTGCGCTTCCTTGCGCTTGCGTCTCTGGTTTGGTTTGGTTTGGACGTTGAGCCGCGGCCGAATCAGCGCATACGTGCGTCAGGGATTCGGTTAGACGGCTGGTGGAGTTACGGACGCCGCGCTGGGGGCGTCAGATTCGGACTGCGAGCGGCGGTCCGGAGAAGGAAAGGGTGCACTGTCTACCGCGAAATCCGAGCTTTCGGGGAGACAGAGGAGACGAATCTTCTTCTTCGTGAGATTCACGAAGCGTCGGCCGCCGATGATGAGCGACTGGCGATGCGCCAGCGTGATCACCGTTTCCGCCATTAGACTCGCCTCTTGCCCTGGGAATAACGCATCCTTGCGGTACACGATACGCATGACTTATCGGTTTCGGCAAGGGATTTCGCCTGCAAAATACAAAAGTTTCCTCATGCAAGGCCGCACAATCGGACGGAAAGAGGGAAGAATGGAACACGGAGGACACAGATGAAGAGCACGGATAACACGGTGAAGTGACACGTTTGGTCACGGCGTCGCGGCTTTGATCTTTTCGAGTAGAGCCTCCAATCGATCGAAATCTTCGCCCGCTGCGCTGGCAGCTCCGATTCGGTACGCGACGGCGCAGACCAGATTCTCCAATTCGTCGTGGCTCAACATCAGGTAGACGCCGCTACGTGTGGCGATAACTTCCTCCGTCTCCCAGTGGCAATCCCAGGAGAGATGTATTTTGAGGTCGGGTTTCGCGTGGACCGCCTGCTCCAATCGTTTGAAATTTTCCCACGACTCTTGCGTCATCTCTGCGCACAGCGCTTGCTGACGCATCCAGATCTTTTCCACGATCTCTTTCAGCGTCATCGTTTTTTCGTCGCTCAAACTCGTCTCCTTACCGTGTTTCCCACCGTGTTCTTCATCCGCGGCATCCGTGTTCGATTCTTCCTACTCCACTGCCTCTTTGCATTTCGGCAGCCAGTTGTAAATCGTCTTCAGCGCCACGCCGAGCTGCTTGGCCGCTTTCGGTTTGTCGCCGCCGCAGCGGAGCAGCGCCTCGTCGACGGCGCGGCGTTGGATTTGCTCCAAGGTCGCCGGCGGAAACGAGGGCTCGGGAAACTCCAGCCCTTGCTTGGCCGCTTCCTTCCAAACGCCTTCGAGCGTTTTTTGAGCGACGGCGATTTCATGCGTCAGCCGCTCCGCCAAGTCGACCAGCTCGTCCAGCCCCCAAATATGCAGTCGATTGACGAGGACTACTTTGCGGTCGAGCGCTGTGCGGATATTCGTCTCTACCGAGTAGGCGAAATGCTTGGGATCGCTCGCGGCAGCGATCTTGCCGCGAGCAATTCCCCTGCGCGTCAAAAAATAAACCGCGGCCCCACGCGCGAGCGGAGGCAAGTTTTTGCGTTGTTTCATTTCTTGGCTCACGCTCCCGCGTGGTTAGGGCGTTCCGCACTGCGGATTTTTGCCAGGGTTTGACGTAGGTCTTGGACGTAGTTCGGAAGTCGCTGAAGGGCGGCTTCGTTGCCATCGCACAGTACGGCGTCCACATGCATTTGCACGCCATGCATCTGACTATGCAGCGCGTGCACCTGGGCCCCAGGCTGCACCCGCTTCGCTTCGCGAATCGCGGAGCGGGCGTCGTCGAGGATCGCCTTGGTTGCCGCCGGCAGTTCAGGCGTCGGAATTGTCGCTGACATTTTTTTCTCCCTTCGGTTTGCCTCGTAAATTCAGAAGTTGGATCGCTTCGCCGATCGCCTGCAGGTGAGCGGCGCTGCCGCGCTCCTTGAGAAAGAGCTTCCAGATGCGATCGCGTAGACCGCTCGGCAGCTTGAACCAGTGATGGGGACAAACTACGTGATCTTCATGCTTGGCGTTCTCGCACCGCTCAATCGGACAAATCATGGACATGGCTAAACTCCCGTGCCTCGCATGACGCTCCGTTCCAGTTCGGTCAGATCCCACTCGGCGACGATCGCGTAAAGCGAGCCGCCGCAGTGCAGCAGCAAGTAGGGATCGACCGGCGGTTCGAGCGGGTTGCGGTCGAACCATTTTTCGACTTCCCACAGGACGTGATATTTTTGGAGCTGGACGCTCAGCCCGCGCTCGCGGAGCGATTGTTTGACGTCGGCCGGGACCATCGGAATCATCGTGTAGCGGTACGATCCATATCGCGAGCCCGCCGGCGCCGGCAGTGGCAAAGTGATCAACAACGATTCGCTCCAGGTGTTGTACTTCCCCGCGTAGAATTCGCAGCTCTGCCAATTCTGGCGAAACTGCACCACCTTCCGATCGGCGCGAGCGATTGCTAAGCAAGGTGCTCCATCGTCAAATCGCCCAGCCGCGGCAATTGCTTGCGTGACATCGAGCAGCTTGAAACCGCGGCCGAGCAGCTCGTACCCCTTCGCCGCCGCTTCGTAGTTGGCGTCCGCCTTGCGGTGCAGCTCGGCGCGATACACGCGCAGTTTTTTGCGGGCCTCGGCCGGATCCATTTCGATTGTCGGAACATTCATCGCGTGGTTCTCCGTTGGTGTTTGGACTTCTTCGGCCGTTGCGGCCGGCGAGCCGTCGTCTGCAAAAACATCCACCGCACAAACTGCGATGCGCTTCGCAAATTCCGCGCGTGCATCATCCGCAGATGCCAGTGCATCACCTTCGGATCGTCGTCACAAAAGTCGCAGAATTTGCATTTCGACATCGCTTAAAACTCCGTGGATTCCGACCAGACGCCGCCCGCTTTGGCGACGATCGAGCCGATCGAGGTGTTCAGGTAGGCGCCCGGTTTTTTGAGCGTCTTTTCGCGGCCGAGCTGGTCGATCCGCCGGAGCACTTTTTCAAACTGCGTCGCGATCGCCCGCCGGTCGTGATCGTCGCGGACCGGATCGGATTCGAGCTCGTGCCACCAGGTCGCCGCCTTATCGGCCACGCTCCGATCCATCACGTGATCGAGTTGCGTCCCGCAAAGATCCTCGGCAGTCCGGATAGACCTGAGAATCTTCGTCGCCAAAGCCGCAATCCGCAGCTCGCGTTGCCGCTCGATCTTCGCCGGGTCTTCCAGCTGCGCCGCAAATTTCGCGATCGACGCGGCCAGCGGCTTGGCGTCGCCAAAATCGCTCCAGTCGTCGCCAGCTTTCGCGATCGGCGGTGATGGCGGAGGAGCAGCGCGCTGCGGTTTTGAATCTTGAAGTTGGTTTGACTTGGTTCTTGAGTTTGAGATTGAACTTAGAGTTAGGTTCTTGTTCTCTTGTTCTTGTTTGTCACAAGGGGGGGCTTTTGCTCGGCTTGGAGCTGCGCTCGCGCCGGGTGGATCTGGCGGGGGCGGCGTGGCGCAAATCGCGTGCCGTTCTTGGTTTGCGCCACCCGCTGGAGGCAGCGCCGAAAGTGGCGCTGAAACCGAATTCGGCGCGAGCGCCACTTTCGGCGCTGAATCCGATTTCGAAATCGGATCCGAATTCGGCGCTGGAGCCGATATCGGCGCTCGCGCCACTTTCGGCGCGGCAGACTGCACAGCCTGCGTCGTCTCGACTTCGGCCGGAGCAACTCTCGACCGCTCGCGCAGCGCCAACGCGTCATGCACGGCGTAGCGAATCTGCTTGACGCCAAACTCGTCTTCGAAAGCCAGCTCGCGCCGGACTAGGCCGATCGATTCGAGCCGCGCGATCGCCCGCCGCAAGCTTTGCGGCGTCAGGTGGTATTTGCCCGCGTCGTTGGTGATCGCGATATCGATCGAACCTGGTTCGGCGTCGAGAGCGTCCCATAGCCGGCGATAAACCGTCAGCGCCGGCAGGTTCATCTGCGGCCACGCTTCCAGCGTGACAAGCAAACGTTTGTAGTTGTCCAAATCTTCCATTTCTTGCCCTGGCGAATCCTTGCTGTCCCTGATGGTTGCTCTAGTTCGCCTTCCTAGGCGGTTGCTTTTTTCTGCGGCTCGGCGACTGGTAGCCGGTCGATGATTTCGGTCCGCATCACAATGGTCTCGTCCGGCGCGTCGATCGAGAGCAGCACGCGGACGGCGCCGATTCGCTCGACCTTCACCACCACATCCGCGCCGATCTGGATCGATTGGTTCTCGCGGCGCAGAACAACCAGCCGTGTACTGGCGGCCTTGATCGTGGTCGGCCGACACGCTTCTGTTGCCGGTCGGGCGGCAATCTCACTCCGCCGCAGCGGTGTCGTCTGCGGTGCGACAACAATCATTCGCACCTGAGTACTACGAATCCGGACGACCGTTACCACGACATCCGCGCCGATCTGAATCGACTGCTCCGATTCGCGCGTCAGAAGTAAAAATCCCATCGCAACTCCTTCGCAGGGGGAAAAATTAAAACAGGGTCCGCTGATCCCGCAGCCTCTTGTCTTTTCTTGGCTTGGCGGCTGTGCGTGTTTGGGTGGCCGAGCTGTTTGCGCCTTTCGGCCGTAGTTCGGCGGGAATAATTTCGGGTGATTTGGTTATTAAATGGGGCGATTCGGGCATAAACTCCGCTCGCTCACGCGGCCGCGGCGCCTCCATCCGTCTCCGTTCGCACGGAATGCAAGGGCCTCCTTTGCTATTGCGGCCGCTGCCACCGCAACAATGGCAAACGCTGGAAGGCGCAAGCGACACAGCCACCGCCGCCGGCTCTTTCGCCAGGTCAACAACGCCGGAAGGCGCAGGCAACTCGGCCATCACGTTGGGCGCAGTCGCCAAGTCAAGATCAGCGATTCGCCAGCAGGCGTAGTTGCAATAGCGGCCGTAAGCCGGCTGGCCGCACACTTGGCAAGGTCGCTCGCGTGGCAAGGTCGCTCGCGTGGCTGCATGGGGTTAGTTCCGTTGCTTGACGTTCTCGATGTGCCGCTTGCGAGACGCTCGTCCCTCGCGCATCAGCTCGCCGGCCATCGTCCGAAAGCCTTGAATGAGATCGCCCGTTTGACGTTCCATGTGATTGACCAGCGACTCGGCCGGAGCGGGCTTGTCGTTATGCCCACGCTCTTGTAGGTAGGCTGCCACATCGTCGCGTGTAAATTCTTGGTGATGGCTTTCAGCCAACGCTTGCAGCATTTCGTCGCACAGCTCGGCCGCGACATCACAGAATCCGACTGAGCAAAACAGACGCAGCATCGCCTGATGGACGTCAACTGTCGCTTGGGCCGCTTCCGCAATCCGCATGTGATCTTGATCCGATTTCGCCCGCGCTAAGTGACGCGAGCGAATCTCGGAGAGTCTCTGCCTGAGCTGCTCGCTCCATTGATCCAAGCCCATATTAAGTCTCCGTGAGGGGAAAAACGCGGCGTGCTGATCGCCGCCGCGATCGTGGTTAAAACTAAGTGGTTGAAGCTTCGGTTTCCGCCGCGCGTTTCTCCTCGTGCATCGCTTTAACAATCTCGCACATGTCGCGCAAGCAACCTTTCATCTCGCCGCTTAATACTTCCGTTAGATCGCCGATGCGGTGAAGGACCGCGACTTCCATGCGACGCTCGGGCGTTGCGTCATCGGCCGCCGTTTCAGCCCGCATCGCATCAATAGCCGCTGCGAACATTTCGCCAATCACATCATCGAGTGGATGATTGGGGTCACCCGCCAGCAGCAAATCACTGATCGATTTCGTCAGCCTCATGACCCCAGTCGACGCCTCGATTAAGCCGCGGTGAGCAGCCTTTGCTTGGCGAAACGGCAAGGCGTCCGCCGCTTCCAGGTGACGTATCAGGACCGGCGAAATATTCGCCGCTAAACGCTTCGGAAAATCTTCCGTCATCAAACTCTCCATGAAAAACGAAACGGCGAACGTGCACGGCCACACCAAAACGGCCGCAATCGCCAAACCAAAAAAAACCGGCGCGAGGTGGGAACAGGCTACGCCGCCTGGCCTCGCGCCGGCGGGAGCGTTGCTCTTGCATGTCGCTGACGCGCCGATTCTCGCTGCGCGGCTTGCGACCTAGTTGGTGCTGCTGGCGGTGATGCGGTCGAAGATGGGTAGTTGATCGACGGCGCCGCGGAGGATTCGAAAATCCTGGTAGATTTGCGTGGTCTTGTAGGACGAATGGCCGGCGGCTAATTGAGCGGCTGCCGGCGAGATCTCGCTGATCGCCGTGATCACGTGCCGCCTGATCGCATGGAAGCCGAATCGGGGTACCGCGGCGATTCGTTGCAGCCGATGCAACTCGTCGTAGATCGTCGACTTCGCGTGCGGCGCCGGGAAAAACGGCAACAGCAATTCGCGGCGGTGCGCCTTGCACGTCAGCAGCGCCCGAATCGCCGACTCGTGCAGCGGCTTCGGTTCGTCGCTCTTGCTCTTGCGGCAGATCGCGGCCGGCGCAAGTAGCATCTGATCGGACCAGTCGACCGCCGCCGACGGCAGCTGCACGCATTGGCCAATTCGCAAGCTGGTCGAACACATCACTAGCAAGAGAGCCCGCCAGAGATCGCCCGGCCGGACGCCGTCGACCTGCGGAAACTTGGCCGCATCGAGAACGGCAATCAGCGCCGCGACATCTTTTTCCTTGGCCTCGCTTTGATACGATCTTTTCAGCGGCGGCAGCCGCGTAAACGGCACGTCTTTCAACAGGCCAATCGCCGTCCGAGCGGAGCCACGATTCGACCGCGGCCCGGCTTGATTGAGGATCCAGCCGATATGCGACAAGTGCTTGTAGACCGTATTGCTGGCGATCGGCTTGCCCCGAAATTCCAACTTCTGCAGCTGCCCTTTGAACCAGGCGAGATCTTCGGACCGGATCTTTTTCAGCGGCCAATTCGGCGTCAGTTGCTCCCACAGAGCCATCGCCCGCAGATAACCTTCGACATTCCGCGACGACGGATCGGCGATGCAGACGGGGAAAAAGTGCAAGTCCCACAGCTCGCGCAGTCGGGAAGAAGGAGAAAGCTTGCTCGGCCGATCCATGGCGCCTTACCCCAAAGATGTTCATGCAAAAAGCCTCCATTGCTTGAGGGATGGGATCGATTAGGGATGTGCCGCCATATAGACCGTGAGTGAGATGCAGTTGAAGAGGCATGCAATTCCCAGCAACATTGCGACCACAAACATCCAGCGAATGGCTCCCCAGATCGCTCGCAGTTCCGGCGATAAGGGCCGCTTTGGATTGGGTTCGGGAGCAATTTTCAGTGACATGATTTCCTCCATGAGTCAGCAAAAAAGACGCGGTGCGGGATTCGAACCCGCGACTCGCCGGTCAAGCCGGCTAGCGCCATGCCGCATCCGCCGGTGTGCGATCCGGCCAACGCCCGCGCTTATTCGCGCGGGAGAATCGGGTTTAGAGTCCCGACGGACTACACTTCAAAAAACGAGATCTCCTCGCTCGCCTACAGGCCGTAGGCGGCGGGGGTGAGACTCATGCGCAGGCAGAGCTGGCGGACGATTCCTTTTTCGGTGTCGTCGAAATCGCCGTCGGCGGCGCCGATGTAGCAGGCGGCCCGAATGATCGACTCCGCCGCTTCGCCGGTCGCCTTGCCAATCTCGTCCAGCAGCTCCTGCTGCCCCAAGGTGGCGTCGAAGTTCATTTTTTCTTCCGCCTTGCCGATCGCCGCCAAGATGTCGTCGATCGTGTATTGCGGCAGCTGCCGCTGGATCAACTTGGCCGTCGCTGTCTTTTCGCTGGCGTCAAAAGTCCCATCGGCCCGGCCGATCAAGAAGCAGGCCCACACCAGGCGATTGAACGTGGTCCGATCCTTAATGCGGGAGAAAACTTCCGCCCCTTTGTCTTGGACCGATTTCAAAAAATCCGTGAACTGAGCAAACATGCAAACCTCCTTGAAGTTGAAAAAATCCAAGCAGCGACCGCCAACGCGGTTCAAGGCGTTCGAACGATCAGTGCAAGAAAAAACCCTCGCGTCGTCCTGGGCAAAACGACGCGAGGGCAAACGAAGAGTCGCAGCTCATGCCATCACGAGCAGACGGATCCTCGGTGTCCTGACGAATGGTCTTTAGGCCCAGCGGTGAGAAGAAAAACCAACCAAGCGCAGCCGATCACGGCATGCGGTTTAGGGTTTCGCTCTCAAAAAAAATTTGGAGAGCATCGGGCCTGAGAATCAGGCGAGATGCCGGCGTTTTTTGGTTTGCCGGCTTTTTTTATTTTTGCCGGCGGATTAAATGACGCCGGTTAGTATACACACCTAGCAATACTTAGCAACCGCTAGTTACGATTTCTCTGGTGACCTGCTGCGCCAGACGGCCGATCGATTCTCGCAAACTCTTTCACAGATGAGACTTCGATGTGCCAATCGCCGTCTTGCTTTACGGCGGTCAGGCGACCATCACGACACCATTTGCAGATTAGGCTTTTGGTTACGCCGAGAATTTCCGCAGCACGCCGCGGCCGAACGGTATTTTCCAATTGCATGATCATAACTCCAAGTATACTCGACACAGGACACTTGAAAATGCATAAAAGGCTGCATCGCTAGGTTGTCATTCAATCCGCCGGAGCGTTTGACCTAGCGACGCAGCCATTAGCAGTTCCGAAGAACTGCAACTTGGTTCGAGATCGGCGTGACGCGAAATCTCGAACTATCTTTCTAGGAGACCCGGTTTTCTCGGTGAAAACCGGGTCTCATCAGGAGTGGGCGATATTGGACTCGAACCAACGACCTCCGCCGTGTGAATAAGCGTGTCGGGGTTAGCGATTAAGTAGGCAAGCCGTTGCTGTGTATTGACTTAGGCAAAAACTCTAAGCTTCCCAGGATTACGTTTTATTGTGCGTAAGTTCTTTAATTATTGGTACCGTGCACATCCTCTACATCTACGTGTGCACCGGGTTTGATCTTGCGTATCGATTCAGGAAGCTGCTGAATTTGCGCGTTCTTGCAGGCGGCAGCAAAGTTGGCCGCAAACTTCATTGCGTCAGCCTTCTGCGATGAATTCTTGATCATCAGTGATTCGCACGATAACGCGTCCATGCCTCCAGCAATTGACTCGATCGTCGATGCTGCGCCGAACAGGGCGTTAGCGACGTCATGAAGCTCTTTTGCGGATGTTGGTTTCGGTTCTCGCGTGGCCATAGCGTTTCGCAACGTCTCCTAGGGTTACCTGACAAAAGAATTTTGCTCTCGCAAACCCTGTCTGGCAATACACATAGGCATGATAGCGTGCGAGATTTTACGTTCCGTGACTTTTTCTGACTTTACGTAACGTCTCGGGACGTTAAACTAAATCACAGAACGTCAGGGAAAGCACGGAGCAAAGACATGGCTATCGCACAAGAAGAACGAATTTCGATGGATGAGGCGGCGGAGGAATTGGGCGTCAACAAAGCAACTGTTGTTCGCTACTGCAAATCAGGTCTCAACGGAATTCGCCTGGAGTGGATCCCGCGACCACGCAATCAAGAGACGAGCCGGGAGGCTGTAGAGAGGTTTCTCACTGAAATCCAAATCCAAGCGAACGCCACCGCAACACCAAAATCTAAACCGCCCATAGAAGACCGTAAGCGCGCGCTTCGCAATGAAGTTGTTGGCTACAAACAAAAGTCCGCGAAGAAGTCTCCACCAAAGAAGACGACTTCGCGCCGCTCGAAATAAACCAAAACACAGCCGCGCAAATGAAGGTGTTTTATGTCGGCTTCTCTGTTTCAAACAGCACTTAGGCCATCCATGAGAGCAAGCAACAACAAGTGGCTTGCTGAGGTCGACGTGAAGCTTGTTGAACAGGCAAAGCGCTTTGGACTACCAGACACAAATTTCACTGATGGTCCTATTCGCTGTCACACGAGAGCACCACAGGTGGAAACAAGTCGTCGCCCACATTTATGCAGAAAGGATGGGAGGAAGTTTTGGTTCGCGTGCTTTGATAGCAAGAGATATGTCTTTGGCTACGACGCAGGACTAAATCTTTCCCCGGTGTGCCGGAGAATTAATCAAATCGACGTCTGCTCACTTCGCTGGTCGAACACCCTTGCTGCAAGACGCTTGGGACAGAAAGGCGTAATTCAGGATCCAAACAACACAGAGATTCTTTTACAGAAGAAATCGTTGGAGATTGTTCGCGTTAAGTCGTGGCAACAGTTCGTTTGCTTTAACGATCAATTGCCTTGTGAAGTTTGCGGAAAACTGGCTACGCCAAAAACGTTTCGAGATTGGATGAAGCCGCAATGGAATGTTGGCTTTTTTAATGGCGCACAGGAGGTGCCAGTTCAATGCTGCACGGCGGAATGCATGGAAGCTGTGCAGATTAAATCTAGGGAGAACTTTGAATGGTTCAAGCAACAGCGAATGGAAAAGCAAGTAGTGTACGAAGCCAAAATCGCAATGGCCGCGATCAAGCAGCACTGCAACACGAAGGTCCGCGAAGCCTCAAGTTCGCGCAAGAAGGCGTCACGACGGGATCGCAGTTCGCAGGCTTCATGAGCGCCCTCATGTCTGACCTGATCGAAGGCAAGGTTACACCACAAGTCGGCAACGCAGCTGTGAACGCCGGCGGCAAACTGCTTAAGGTCGTCGAGATGCGATTGAAGTACGGCACGACCAGCGAGCAACAGCAACGCAACATTCAACTGACCGACGAGAGCTAAGTCGCGATCAGGTAGCCATGTCGCAATTGGGCCTCATGGCAGGCAGTTGGACAGAATCGACTATTTCGGAACACCACCCCAATAACCAAAACACGGACTGTGACCCGCAAACGGAATACGGGTTCCACGGATGACGCCGCCCGCGGCATGAGTCGTAAGCGACATGGACCACGAACGGAGGCCCGACATGGCAGGAATGTCGGCAGATCGATGCACGAAAAGTCGGGCCTCCGTTGGGCTCGGCAACAAGTAAGACGCTTTTGTTGGAGCAAAGAAGATGCTGTGCCTAGGACGCCGAATCGGCGAATCAATCAAGATCGGTGAAAACATCACCATCACTATCAATCGTTTACGTGGTGGATCTGTCCAAATCGGAATTGATGCGCCGCAAGATGTGCCGATCAAACGTGGCGAATTGCCAGACGAGCCGAAGCCGCCACGGGTTATCAACTACGCGGCCTAATCGCTTTCCTGCTTCAAACCCTTACCAGAGATAGCCATGAGCGCAAAAACAGTCCACGGCGTTGACGTCCACGAAGATTCCAAACGCTGCAAGCAATGCGGCATGCGGGTACGTGGTCCGAATCATGCGGACGGCAGTCATCACCAAAGCCGTGTCTTGAAGCCACGGAATTACGTGAAGCCGAAAGCGGCCTAGCACATCACTGACAATCCGAATCGCATGGGACGCGAATTTATATGGCCTCCCATGCAACTTGTGCGGGAGGTTTTTTTGTAACTGGAGGGAATCAGGATGAGCAAGTTCACCCGAGTCTATTCGGCTGCACCATTGTCGCCGGTCCAAGCAGTAGAAGCAGCGGCGTGCATTCTGGATCTCGTTTCCGGCGGGACCATGCACCTAATCTACTACCAGGGATTTAAGCCGCAGTCGGTTCCAAGTCATATTTTACTAATCTGCATTCAGGAAACTCTTGCCGGAAGAAACGGCAAACGGGCAATGACTCAGTTTGTCACTATGCGACGCGCTTTCGCGTGCGGTGACGTCGCAGAGATCATGCAAGTAGACGGAGATGATTGCTTCTGGTCACTGCGAGACGTTTTCACAGAAGAAGAGTGCGATGCCATTAAAGCCGCCGCTTCGTCGGCAGCAATACGGAAGCACTACGAAGAGCGACGCAAAGAAGCTAACGCCGCCATCACAAATAAACTTTTTCGCGACCATGTTTTTGAGCGGCATGGCGAAGCGTGCCTGAAGTGCGGCTCAACCGAAGAACTATGTCTTGACCACATTGTTCCAGTGGCACTTGGCGGAGACGACGAAATCGAAAACATCCAAGTGCTTTGCCGGGCATGTAATTCATCAAAAGGCGACAAGCTGGATAGGCCGTTATCAGTGAAGTTCCGTCGCATTTCTAGCGGGGGAAATTAGCATGACCACCACCTTATCAATGACCCGCGATCAAGCCCAGTCATGCGTCGACAGCATCAAGGCCGGCATCAGCGACGTCGGCTATCACTTGGCCCAGCTGCACGATAGCAACGGCTGGGAAGTGCTCGGCTACAAATCATGGCGAGAGTGCGTCAAGGCTGAATTCGGATTCGGCCAATCACAAGCCTATCGATTGCTCGCAGAAGCCAAGGTGATTACGAACCTGAAAAATTCCCCCATGGGCGAAAACCTGACGATCGAGCCAAACGAACGACAAGCCCGCGAGCTAGCCAAACTCCCACCCGACCAACAAGCCGAAGCCTGGGAAACAGCCCAAGAGGAAGCCGATGCCAACGACGAACCGCTCACCGCAAAAACCGTTGCCGCTGTTGTATCGCGTCGCCTACCGGATCGACCTACTACTAATGTCAACGACATTTCGCCTGATCGAGAAGAAGCGGCCACAGAAGAGATTCCTGAGGCTGATACGAGTGAAGCCGCCAACGTCCTGACCTTCTGGCGCCCAATCCGCGAACAGATCAAAGCGTTTTACGACGGTGCGAACGCTAACGATCGCGCCACGCTGGGTGCTTCGTTGGTTGATGTTGGCGACATGATTTTGAAGAACCAATTTTAAGGGACACGAAAGAAAGGGCTGCGATGCGCGAAGGAATGACACTTGGCGATGCGTGCCAGTTTTTGCGACAAAACAATAAACGAAAGGTCGCCGCTTCGACGCTTGGTGATCGGCTCGTCTGGTCGGATGAATTGGGCGTTGTATGGCAATCCACTGGCAAGACTCCGCAGATTGGATTGACGTTGCTTTCATCCACTTGGCATGTCGTCGAAACCGAGGCTGAGCGGCTCAAGCGGGAGCATGGGGTACTGCTTTCAGCAATGGAAGAATTGCGCGACGGCAAAGGAAGCTGTTGCTGTATCGCATTCGCCGAAAAGACGCTCAAAAACATCAAGACGTAAACCTGAAGGATGGCGTCACCTGCCATGTCGGTATAGCCGGCGAAGTGGTGAGGCGAACTGTAGAGCAGTGGTAGCTTGCTGAGGAAACTCAGTCGGTCGCGTGGTTCGATTCCCGCCAGTTCGCTCTCTGGCTTGTCGCCAGAACCGGGGAGCTTTTAAAGCAGGGCTTCTCACCAGTGGATATGGAGGCGGCTGGTTGGTCCCGGTCGCCTCCTTTTAAGACTTGGAGAAAACGCGATGAATGAACCTATCTACAAAAACGATCCAACCACCGCAATGGCTCAAGATGTAAAGCTCCATGTCTATAGCGTAGAAGCTGGCGCCGGTCATTGGGTGGCAGCAGAGAACGCCGAAGAAGCCATTCGAATGGTCGCTGATGAATACGAATGGACGACAGCAGAACTTATCGAAGAGTGCGGCAATCCAAAAGTGAAGCAGCTTGACGACTATTCAAGCCTGCGAGTTAGGCAGATCGATGAAGATGGACAGCCGGCTATCACTAAGACTTGCCGCGAATGGTGTGCGTTCGGTCCGTGTGTCTTTGCTTGCACTGAATGGTAGGGAGCGGCACCATGCCACGCGATGAACTCGATGAGGCGATAGACCGCTACGGACTAGAAGAAATCAAGAAGCTCGTGCAAGGCTGTGGCCAGTACGTCGGCAGCGACATCTTGCTACTTCGCAAATATCCAGCCGAAACCCTCCGCCGCTGTCGTGAGCGCGAACTGGCGGGCGAGGCGTTTGCGTTGTTAGAGGAAGCATATTACGCGATGCCAGAACTGTCAGACAACGAAAGAACTGTTGCCAGTCAGATTCAAGCACTGCTCGCCAAAAGGAACGCGGAATGAACATCGAATGGAAAGAGGAAATCGACGAGTACGGCAACACGATGTGGGTCGCGCATGGACCGTATGACGAAGATTTTCAGTGGCGCATTCGTCAGCTGCTAATCAGCAACAAGATTGTGTACGCCGACTTCAGCGACTCGGAACTGATCGGCGACGACGAAGGCGATCACTGGGCAACTCTCGATGAAGCCAAGGCGGCGATGCAAAAGGGTCACGACGCTGTTTGCAAATTCAATGCTGACTGGGTTACCCCATGCGAACCCTAGCCGCCGTCCTAACCCCCTAGATCGCGTTTATGGCCGTTGTTTGTTTTCGGATTTGGAGATTGATGTGAAGTTCTGCATCGCAAACTGGGAACTGCTAATGGTCACCGGACTGTATCTGTGCCGGTCGATTCGCTACGGCGTTGAACTGGATCCGCTGGCGTTGGTTCTCGCTGGTTACGTGCTGGCGAATGTTGGATTGATTCTTTGTGCGGGGAGAGAGTGATGACCGCTGAGCATTGGAAGTGCACGATCGACGAATATCACAAATCAGACGGTACGAGTAATTCTCGACTCGGACTGCTCGACGACCCGCAGCACTACAAAGCGGTCGTGATCGACAAGCAGTTGCCGGAGAAAAAGAAGGCGTATTTCGAGAAAGGCAAGGCCGCGCATGTCCTCATTCTCGAACGCATGATGGGAAATATCGAAGTGATTCCGAAGGAAGTGTTGGCGTCCAACGGTGCTAAATCTGGCAATGAATGGGCCGACTGGGAAGCGGCGCACGCTGACAAGATTTGCCTCAAGGAAAGTGAACTCAACCAAGTCTTGCGGATGGAGCAAGTTGTGCGGGAGAACCCCGAATCACGGCAACTACTTGACCGAGTTGCCGAAGCAGGACAAGCCGAATTCAATCTTCGCTGGATCGACCCAGAGACCGGATTGCTTTGCAGAATTCGAGAGGATGGACACGCGCCAGAATTTGTACTCGACCTTAAGTCATGTGGCAAAGGAAACAGCGAGGAGCAATTCTCGAAAGCAATTTTCGACTACCGATATGACCGCCAGGGCGTGATGTACTCGACCGGTAATGAGATCTATCGCAACGGTGAAATTGTCCCGTTCTACTTCCTTGCCTGCACGCAATGGAGCTGCGCCGTCTACGAGCTAAGCGACTGGTTTCGCTCACGCGGTGAGGACGACTACCGCAGACGTCTGCGGCGATTGAAAGAGCACCAGGATTCGGACGACTGGCGTGATACTGCAAAGCATGAGATACGGACCGTACATCCACTGCACTGGATGGTGAATCGAGAAGACGAATCAAACCAATCAATTGAAATTACTATTGGAGGCGCAGCAGTAACGCTATGAACATTTTGACCGCATTCCCCACTAAGTACGTTGCCGCCGCTGATCTAGGCGGATTCGATGTCCCAGTTCAGATGGCTCGCGTTGTGATGGAGGATATCGAGGACGGCAAGGAGCTGCCAGTGCTCTACTTTGTCGGCATGGAAAAGGGGCTCGTACTCAACAAAACTAACGCCAAATCTATCTCGGATTGGTTCGGCCCAGAAACCGATGCGTGGATGGGGCACGAGGTTATTCTCTACTCCGTAAAAGTCCAGTACGGCAAAGAGATGGTCGATGGCATTCGGGTCAAGCGAAACTTTCAAGCCGCTGCTGCTGTCCAGGCCCAGTCTGTTGCAGCCGCCATCGATCCCAAGCCTGCCGGACCCGTCAAGTTCTAACCCAAGCAATCCGACTTGCTCGATCGTGGTCAGCAGCCGGAGTAATCACACGGAAGCACCCGCGGCCAAGGAAGGCCAGATTTTACGCAGCATCAAAAACAAGGACATGCCCATGACGCTCAAAATCAAAGTAACCCTACCCGAAGCGCCAAAGCCGGAGATCGTGTTTCCGTGCGTGATGAAATCAAACCTGCCTGGAGCGTACTGCGTTTGGTTTTCGGAAGAGATCGGATTCTGGTCAGATGGCAAGCCGTCTCGATCACCTCTTAGCAGTAATTTGGGGCTAACAGTCGCCCCTCCCGGCACCGAAGCCGAACTGCAACTGGTCGCCGAAGATGGCACGGAGTTTCCTCGTGTGATTACGAGTGAAGTTTGCAGGATGGACTTTCTAGCACTAAGTGGAACAAGCAAAACCGCGACTGTCGTTTCTCTAGACGATGGAAGTGTCGGTAATTGGCTGACAAGTGCGGACTGTGCGGCAAAGCCTCTCACCCCCGGCACCACCACAACAATCACGATCTGCGACGGCCAAATCACCTGCAAGTTTGAGCCGCCGAAAGACTGGCTGCCAGTGACGCTGGAGAATCAGACAGTAGTTGAGCGATACAGTGATGGGATCAAGATCAAGCCGCATTCCTCTTACATTTCTCTGCTGCAAGACGCCGTTGAATTGCGCGAAGTTCTAACTCGTTGGATCGCAGAACAACAATGAAAACCCACATCCTAATCGCAATCTTCGTCCTATTCCAAAGCCTATCGATGGCGGGACTAATTGTGTTCGCTGTCATTACGGGAGTTACCAATGTGTGCCCATGAGATCATCAACGACATCGCAGACGAGCTTTTCGAGCTGCGAAAGCTAGTCGTCAAAAGCAAAGACGTTTACCTGACTGGCATGCCGCTCATTCACAAGGCGGAGTCATTGCTGGCGACCTTGGAAAAGGAATTGACACCTGTTGAAAGCGAGGCCGGCGATGATTGAGTTTACGAAAGGCGACTGGCACTTAGGCGAGAGCGGTTTTGAAAACGGCTACTGCAATATCTGGGCGAACGATGAAGAGGTTTTTATCGGAACGGTTTCAGCGGAAGACGCCGGGCTAGATGTCGCTGAAGCTAACGCCCGGTTGATCATTCAAGGCGGGGCCATGTTCGCGGCGATCAAAAAGCGAGTCGCCGCAATTCAACACATGGCGTTTGCAGGCATGGCTAATTGCGACGAGCGAGCCGAACTAGCCGAACTAGAAGCGATCATCGCCAGTGTGGAGGGGGAGTAAATGAGCTTCTTTCGAAACTGCAAAGCCTGTGAAAGCACGTTCTCGCCATCGCAACGCAAGAGTCAACTCGAAGATCGCGGCGACGTTGCCGGCGAGAAAGAGCTGGACTACTGCCTTTGCTGTGCGGACGAGCTGTTTCGCGACAAGATTACGCCACAACAGCCACGGCTTTTTTCCGCGAACTGGCATGCAGATGACTATCCCGACGAAAACGAGGGCAACTAAATGATCCACCGCCACCCAACCCCAGGCCACACGCCACACAACACCGAGCGCCCAGCCGCACACTATTTCGAGAGCCACGAAACAGGCGTCGGCAACTACACATGGACGGCGTTATTCGAGGGAGACGATTACCTCGACAGCGTGTTGATTGATGGACCTTTGCGGCTTGATGGTGATGAACTGGTTGCGGTCACGCGTGCGGCTGAGTTGCGGTTGTTGATTGGGATTTCGGAAGACTACTGGGAATCGCGATGAAAGAGGAACGCAGGAAGCGAATTCGCAAGCGTCTATTTGCCAAGCAGGACGGCAAGTGTATTTGGTGCGGCCGGAAAATGACCAGGATTGCAGCACCACTTATTGACAACTTCGCGACTATCGAACACTTGATTCCGCAGTCACAAGGCGGATCGCACGATGACTCAAATTTAGCGCTCGCGTGCAAGTCATGCAACAACATGCGAGGCAATGCGGACGCGGAAGAGTTTGGAATGATTTACGACATCACAGCAGCACGATTAAAGGACAAACCCCAATGCCAATGAAACCGGAAGACGTAACGGGACGAATGCACAGCCTTTTATTCTCACCGCACCCAGTAGAGCTTCAGCGCAAGTTGGCAATGTTTGATGGTGACGAACAGAAGGCCATCATCGCCGCCGCCTACAACGCCGTGACCGCTGAAACTGTTGACCAGTCCGAACACTAACCAAACACCGCACGGATGTGAATTGTGGGCATGGATGCCCTTGGGGACCTTTTAAACGATTTAGCTCAAGGAAGAAACAATGCGAAACAAGTCAAAGAAAAAGATGGTTGTCGCTCTTATCAATCTCGCATGGGCAATGCTAATCACTTATCCATTGTGGTTCGTGATGCTCTACGGCCTGCTCTCTACGGTTGGCGACGCGCTGCCGGCTTATGCGATGTTTGCGTTTTGGCTCTATGTCCCGGCGTCGTTCATCAACGGGATGGTTTCCGAGGGAATCAAGTTTGCGTTTGAGGATTAGTCGGTCACGGAATCTAACGCGTCAGGAGGTTTACGCACTATGAACACGACAGCAATACCAAGCCCGCTCAAGTGGCACGGCGGAAAATCCTATCTAGCCAAGTGGATTATCAGCCACTTTCCCCGGCACACGCGATACGTTGAACCATTCTTCGGGGGCGGTTCAGTCCTGTTCGCAAAAGACCCGGAAGGGGTGAGCGAGTTTGCCAACGACATCTATTCGCGGCTGACAAACTTTTGGAACGTGTTGCGCCGTCCAGATTTATTCGAGCAATTCTCGCGACTCATTGAGGCAACGCCATTATCAGAGATGTCATGGGGAGGATCGGACGAAAACGACATCACTGGCAGCTACTATCCAGCGGTAAAGCAGGCGGCGTCGTTCTTTATCCAAAACCGCATGTCTCGCCAGGGACTCGGCAAAAGCTATTGCAATCCGACCAAGCGAACACGGCGAGGGATGAATGAAAACGTCTCGGCTTGGTTGTCTGCGGTTGACGGATTACCAGAAATTCACGCGCGATTGCGTCGCGTCGAGGTCTGGAACCGTGACGTTCTGGAGTGTATCGAAAAGCTCGATTCACCCGACACGTTGTTCTATCTCGATCCGCCCTATCTGCACGAAACGCGCCAAGCTAAAGACGCCTACACGCACGAAATGGGACACGACAACCATTTGGCGCTACTCGACGCACTGTCCAACATTCAGGGCAAGTTTGTCTTGAGCGGCTATCCGTCAGCGATCTACGACAACGCAGCTCTTTTGTATGGCTGGCGAGTGTCAGACAAAAACACTCCGCTGCATTCGAGCGGGAAAGCGGTCAAGGAAGTGAAGGCTGAACGGTTGTGGATGAATTTTGATGCGGAGCCAATCACATGAGATCCCGCCGCGACATAAACCTAACCATCACCGCCCTAACGACCGCGATCAAGCACAACGTCGACGCATCACGGGTTGAACCGAATCGAATTATTGCGGCGGCGCTGTGGCGTGAGGCGGTGAATATGCGGGTGTTGAAGATGAAGTTGTTGAAGGTGTTGGCGAAATAGAACGGACGAATCGAAGGGAATAACCAAATGAGAATCAAAAAGAAAATCCTGCGTGCTGCGGCTCGTTTCGCCAATGCGGCATACGAAAAATATCGGCGAATCTTGTTTCGTCGCACTGTCGAATCTGGGCAAGATTCAACGCTCATAGTTGCTACAGATGGATGTGAGATTATCGCGATCCGCAATAGTCTTCGCGCCAATAGCGACGCCGTTGACAAGAGCACGCAATTCCTCATGTGTGCCGATGACGCCAAGTTGATCTCCAGCCTAGCGATCGACGATGGCGCCATAAACATTGATGACGTTGCCTGTGATTCAGGAAGTCGAGTCGCCGAAGTGCCTATGAGGTTCGGCAAAAAGATTGCCTATGAAGTCAAGCCAGCGGACGAGGGGAAGTATGTTGATTTTGAAGATGCGTTCAATCGGATCGAATCGACGCCGCGAAGATGGATGGCATTAGACGCAAAGAGGCTTGGTCGCGTTCTGCTGCGGATAACTGATATCGCAGATGATGATGGCGATGACGCGCACGTTTTTATCGGCGTATCAGAGCAGTCTGGCAATGGCCTAGAGTATTCAATCCTTATCCGGTATCGCGGCTTCACGGAAGTTGTCTCTGCGCTGATGCCGCTTTATTACTCCGATGAGCATCGCTCGTTTCTAGGAACGCCGTTCTTTGCCGCTGCAACCGAGCAGGTCGAGAAAGAAGAGGTGTCACAATGAAACTCTACGATCAAAAGTTCCAACCGTGGAAAGTCAAAGACAACCAGCGGATTGTTGCGGCTGAGGCGGCTTGGAAGCGGGTTGAGATCATCAATCGGCATGCGGCTGACTGCGGCGTTATTTGCCGTGCTGGCAGTGTCGACGAGATCACCTGCCCACCAGATTCGTGCGACATCGAAGACGAGGTTCGTGAGTATCATAGCCCCCGTGTCCTCATCGACTGCGAGTTGTTCGAGGGCAGTATCGATCCCATGTATCGCGGCAGTCTCGGCCAAATGATAGTCAAGCCGTACCTGCAAAGCGAATGGGGCCCAGAGAACTGGCTAGAGGAGTGGGAGGAAGGTTTCGATAGCGACCCACAGGGATGGCAGCGGCTGACTATCGACGACGTTCGCAACCGCGCCTTCACCACAATCGACAACTGCCCGAATCTCGATTTCATCATCCGCACGCGAGAGTTGGGGAACGTGCTGGCGAATTGGCCAGTTGAAACGATATACGAGGCCGATTCTTTACCTCACGATCGAGAGCGGTCATTCAAAAACGTCACCCTATTCGCCACCATCCACACTCAGGTCGAAGCGGACGCGATGATTCCGCAACTGCTCAAGCTGAGTGAGCTTTGCCGGGTTGGGGTGCATGTTTTGCCGCATGGTCACATCAATCTCGAAGTGCTTTACGTCGACCCGACAACCTCATTCGACTGCCTGCAAGGAATTATTTCTTACGCAGGTCGAGGCGGTAGTGGTGGTCGTGAATCACATAAGAACCGTGCGATTCAGCAAATCACCATCGCCCCCGACGACAAACCGCTAGACGTTGACTGGGTGCGTGATCTGATTCGGCAGGGTGCGGATGCTGGGGTTCCGGTTTGGGTTGAACGGTTAAACCAATACGTTCGCGGTGATTGGAAAGAGTTTGAGTTTCTTCCAAATTGTCCAAGCGGAAAGCAGCTTACGGCGTCAGGTGACTTTGGCGATGGAATTGGATTCCGTGACGAGATTCGATTAGTCGACAAACACGGAGCCGACAGTTCGGAATGGCCAGAAGAGTTTCGCGTTTTTCAATGGGGGACGGTATGAGCAGGATCAATAAAGAGAATCTAATCGCAGCGAAACTGGCTATCCATAAAGAGATGTCAGGCGCATGTGGAACCTTAAAGGCTTTTTCGCAGAACATTGCGGCTAAGCATGGAGTTTCTACGAGCGATACCCACTACTTCATGGGCAGAGACTTAGTCAAACAAGGGCTTGTGTCCATCGCTCAAGGGCGAGGAATGCAGCAAACAGAAGGCGTTGAGTTCTGCATGGAAATCGAAAGGTTCATTGACGAACTGCTGAGGAAGCAATCATGACCTGGATCAAAACGAGCGAGCGACTGCCAGAGGTTGGAAAAATAGTTCACGTTGGAGCGACTGGATACGTTTCAGTGGCGCGACTTTTGAAGATCGCACCAAACAACTTTGCTTGGTCAGACATGCTGCAGCGACAGGAATATCAAGTTTTCAATGTCACCCATTGGCAGCCGTTGCCTGAACCGCCGGAGCCAACCGAATGACCGACCTCCTAACATGGCTCCGCACAAACTGGCGACAGGACGGGCGGCGGATGAAGCTGCGGTTTTATCGGTGGGATAATCGGGATGGGTGGGAGGTTGATCTTGGGGTTTATCGGATGGATGAGGAGTAATTGAGAGATTATGCACCCCGAATAAGTTGCGGGGAAGCGTTTGGCTGTAAAGGGTTACGAGGTGGCTTTGTCGTTGAGCGGCTACCTGTTGTTGTTGGGGGCGTTTTCATTGTTATGTTGTGCGTTATTAGGAATTTGACATCTCATTTTGCAAGGACGCGTTCGCATGAAAGCGATACCGACAGAGTTTATGGGCTGCATGTTTCGCAGCCGTCTAGAGTCGCGGTGGGCCGCATTCTTTGAGCGGCTCGGGTGGCCGTGGGAGTATGAGCCGTTTGATCTAAATGGATGGGCGCCTGATTTTCAGCTTGGCAAGAACTTGCTTGTTGAGGTGAAGCCGTACACGACGATTGAGGAGTTTCGCGATCGAGGTGTCACAGAGCAGATCCACGATGCATTGATTGATGACGGCATGCACGAGGTTCTCTTTCTTGGTGTTGCGCCGTTTGTGCATGACTACAACGCATTTATTGGATGGCTTGGGGAAAGAAGTGACTCTAGCCCAGGATCGATTGAGAAGTTTGAGGCAGGGACAGTAATTGATTGGATACAAAGATCACCAATCGGCGTTTGCCAACAAAATAAGAAGTTCGACATTTGCCACGAGGATGGATCTTTTCATTGTCGCGTGTTTGGTGGCTACGACGGAGGAAGTTGGCCATACCTAGAAAACAGTGAAGACATTCTGGCCATCTGGCGACAAGCGTGCTCTGACGTTCAATGGAGGCCGAACCGATGATTGCATCACATCAACTCGGATCTCATCTTCGCCTCTTGGTCCATCATGTTCGGCGCCAAAACGACACAGGCGTCGCTCGCTTTCGACTGGATGACCTGCAGGCGTTGCTGCACCTGGACGGCGAAGACTTTGACCATTTGATTGAAGTCGCCATCAAGGGCGATGTCGTGACAGTGAAGAAGCAAGAAGGTCTGCCAGGATTGGTTTTTATCGCGCACTCATAGCGCAGGGACACAGGGAAGTTGAAATGGCGCGCATAAGAACCATCAAACCAGAGTTCTGGACCAGTGAGCAAATCATGGATTGCTCACGAGATGCCCGATTGCTGTTCATCGGCATCTGGAACTTCTGCGACGACGGAGGGGTGGCATCTGGTCGTGCAAAGACTCTCAAGGCCCAAGTTTTCCCAGGCGATGATGACATCAAAACTTCGGATGTTTCAAGCATGGTCGATCAACTCGTAGAGCATGGCTTGGTAACGCCGTATTCTGTTGATGGGCAAGAGTTTGTATACGTCACAGGATGGGATAAACACCAGCGTATTGACAAGCCGAATTACAAATTCCCGGGACCGCTAAACAAGAGCAACCAAATCTCAATCGACGATCATTCGACGAACGATCGTCGAACGCTCGACGAGCAATCGACCCCGGAAAGGAAGGGATCTAACCTAACGGGAGCGGAAGCGGATTCGACGAATGATCGCCCCGAGGCCGCGAAACAGGCCAAGCCTAAAAAAGCTCACTCCCCCCCAGCCCCAGACTTCGGTTACGCCAAGGACATCGACCGCCCCGAGGTGCGGCGAATCCATGAAGGGCTGGTCCGCGTCCTGAGAGTCCCTGAGTCTGAACGGTGGTGGCGGCGAATCGCGATCGCCTGCACGCTCAACGCGAATCTCAAGCAGGCGGTATCGGATCACTGCCGAACTGTGAGCGATCCCAAGTCGACGCTCAAGGATCGCGGCCCTTACGTCCGCAAGCAAATCACCGACGAGTTTAGCGGCTACCTCGAAAGCGTTTTAGAAAAAATACCCTTCGGCATCGTGAGCGAGCTTTATGATAACCCACAAAACTAATCATTCCGAACTACCGCCACCGTCAGCGACCGAGGAAGAGCAATCGCTGGTCGGAGCTTTGATCCTTGATCCGCGAATTATCGACGACGTCGTGATGCAGATTCAGGCCGGCGACTTCCTTGAGCACGGCTATCGCGAACTGTTCGCGGCGATGACAAGCATTCGTGACCGCGGCGGAAAAATCGATGTCGTGACAACGACCGGCGAACTCAAGGCGAAAGGGGCCTACGAAGCGATTGGCGGTGCCGCTTTCCTAGCCAAGACTTTCAGCGCCGTCCCTAACGCCTCTCACTGGCCGTTCTACGCGTCCAAAGTAAAGGAGGCGGCAAGGAGGCGTGCATGGGTCAGTGCCGCATCAGAGATTGCGAGAGGGGCCTACGATGGCACACTGGCAATTGCAGAACTTGACGCCAGGGCGAACCAATTGACAGCGAATGCGCTCGGCTCTGGAGTGCGAAGTCAGGCGGTCAAGATTGGCGACCGACTGGAAGGCGTTGCGAACCTCGTGATGCAGAGCGGTTATCTGGTGCGTGATGGGCAGTCGACAGGATTCGGCACAATCGACAACCGGCTTGGCGGATTAGGAAAAGGCCAGTTGATTGTGATGGGTGCGCGTCCCGGCATCGGCAAGAGCGCGTTTGCGCTGCAGGTGGCTATCCATGCGGCGGTCGACGAATGCAAAGCGGTTGCGTTTTTCTCGATGGAGATGACGGTTGATGAACTTTGCGAGCGAACATTATCGCAGATTGGGAGAGTAGACAGCCGGCGATTCGGAAAGCTGAATGCGGACGACCGCCGTGGAATCTCGGAAGCGTTTATCAAAGCCCAGGATTGCCAGCTTTTTATCGACGATACGGCGAGCATGAAGGCGGTCGAGATTGCGGCTAAGGTCCGCGCGCTACACCGTCAACAAAGCCTGTCGCTTGTCGTGATTGATTACCTGCAACTGATTGAGCCCGATGACCACAAGCAATCGCGACAAGTCCAGGTTGGGCGAATTAGCCGTGCATTAAAGCAGATTGCCCAAGAGCTTGGAGTTCCCGTCCTAGTTCTTTCTCAGCTTAACCGAGACGCCGATGGACAGCGGCCGAGCCTACGTCATTTGCGCGAGGCCGGCGACATCGAGCAAGACGCAAACGTCGTTATGTTCCTCTGGCCACAGGATGGCGAATCTTCTGGCGACTTAGATTTTCTGTCTGGCAAATCGTCACAAGTCTCGACCACTAAAGTCTCTGAGCAAATCAACCTGACAGTCGCCAAAAACCGAAGTGGACCAAAGGGGTTTGATGTGCCGCTTTGGTTTTTCAAACAACATTGCCGCTTTGGCGAGCAAGCGGACGTTGAATTTGAAGAGCGATGCGGAGGTTTTGATAGCTTCAATAATCGAAGTGGAGATGGATTCTAATGACACTAACCGAGAAACAGCGGGCGATTTTGGAACGGATGCGGGATGGCTTGAAAATAACCAAGCTTCCGTCAATTCGTTCTAGTGGATCGGATCAATACGTGTTCTGGCTGCCAGACCACAACCGGGAGAAGGTCAACTATGGATCGCTCCGTCCACTGATCAATAAGAAGCTAGTGTTCTATTCTCTGGTCGGCTGGCGAGAGTCTGAAATTTCCATCACCCCCGCCGGCATCGCAGCACTGGAGGCGAAATGAAAACGCTCCGACTAAGCAGGGCTGAGCGTGAACTTGTCCACGAAGCAATCGAAGCGATGATTACCAGTCAAATGAAGCAGGTTGACGAGTTGTGCAATGGACTAATTGCGGTCGAAAAAGAGGCCCTGAAATCGATGTGGAGGAAGCTTCACAGGGCTTCTTCATTGCGGGAAAAAGTCAAATCGAGTTTAGTTGCACTGGAGGCGAAATGACAACCCGACTAACCAAAGCAGATCGAAAGCTGATCCATGATGCCCTTGGATACGCAATCAGAGATCAGCGCGAGTTTATCGAAGCCGTGCGCCCTACTTACGCTGAATTCACCACCGAGGACAGCAAAGAGGCAATCGAAAAAGCAGAGCAGTTCATTTTAGAATCATCGGAATTGAAGCAGCGCCTTCGGGAGGATATTAAATGATAATCGGACTAGACCTAAGCCTAGCCAGCACCGGAATCGCAATGGCCGACACGGTTGACGACATCCGCGTGATGAAGCGAACCAGCGATTCAGTTGGATCTCTGCCGATAGATCGAACAATACGCAGCCGAAACCTCGTAGACGACATCATGGCGGAGATAAGAGTCCATCACCGTAAACATGTATTCGTAGAGGGCTACAGTTTCGGCCGATTTGATTCATCGGCGGCTGAGTTTCGTGGCCACCTTTACGATAGACTAATCAGCGCCGGCTGCGAGCACATCTACGAGGTTCCGCCGTCGACGCTCAAGCAGTTTGTGACCGGAAAGGGTAGCAGCCAGAAGGACACGATGCGGCTCGAAACCTTTAAGCGGTGGGGCGTTGATTTCCCGACCAACGATGAAGTTGACGCTTATGGGCTGCTTCGCTTAGGGATGTGCGTCGTTGGAATCGATGCGCCGACCTGTGAAGCCCAGCGAAAAGCGGTCGCCAGGTGATTGAGATCGCGAAGGGCGTGAAGAAACCGAGAAAAAAGAAGGGCGAAAGGGTGGCGTCATGAGTATCAAAGGTTGGCGCGAAGTAGCCAAAGTCGGAGAGCCGAAAACTAACATAGACGTGATTTTTGCCAGGAAATCCGGCAGGTGTAGAGAAGGGTATTTTGACGGTACTTATTGGCGATACCAGAACTCCTGTGTAATCGATGACCAGACCTCAATCACTCATTGGCGCCCAATGCCGAAGAATCCAAATGAGAATAAATGTACACAGTCAACCTAATGACCGGAGAATGTGAGATGGATAATGATCGATTTGCGGCGGTGGTGGAGAAAGTAAGAGAAGCGAAAAGTATCTGCACGAAAAGCGGGGCATTGGCGCGTGAGATATATCCCGACGTCACCGCCATGCACGAGGCGTTGAAGGCTGCGGAAAAGACAGTTCAAGAGCAAGACGCACTGCTTGTCGAAAGCACAAAACACGTAAGGAAACTGGCCTCCAAAGTTTACGCGCAAGAATCGGCTATTAACGCCAAGGATGCCGAGATTGAGCGGTTGAAAGCTCGTGTTGACGAACTTAGTGAAGCGGTGATTAAGTTTTTTCCGTAACCGCGCATAAAAAAGCCCTGGACGGGTCGAAACGTCCAGGGTGATGGAATCTGCACTGCCGAGTGCTCCGGTATCTTAGCGAATTCTTACGCATTGGAGCAAGCATGCGCGGCAGGAAGCTATCGAAAGAAATCGTTGCGGAAGTCTGGTCACGGTTTCAACAAGGTGCGTCGGTTCGGTCTGTCACGAAGGAATTTGATATCGGATGGCAGACGGCGGCTAGTATCCGCGATGGCGTGCATTACCATCAGCAATCGCCCCAGGTCTTTGAGCGGTGCAAGCAGTGTGGCGCGAAAGTGGTGCTGCCGTGCGTTGGGTGCGGGCTAAAGAAATGACCGTGCGCACTATGTTTGTCGGCAGGTCGTAGGTTATATAGCGCTAACCCAACCTAATGGCCGAGTGATGGTTCGCGGCTCCGAAATGGCTCTTGGCTGAACGCTAAGGCCAGTGTGCGCGGCATTGCGGCTATTCTTTTCCGTGGAGCATGCCGATGCCGTCAATGCTAAATCTCAACGCCTCTGATTTCAAAGCGGTCAATATCAACGAAGCCTGTATCGTCGATGCGATTGACGCGATGGTCACGACCATTGTGGATGCTCGATTGGATGGGGTGATTAGCTACTGGGAACAGGGCGAAATTGCAGTCAAAGCCGTGTCGGTAGTTCGCGCCGCCATCAACGACATGCAAGATCCAGCGGCCAACAAAGAGCACTTGATCGAGGACGCAAAGACACTCTTTCGCAAGTTCATTGTGCCGATCGATATCCCGAGAATCCCCGAAACTTTCGAGGTTCCGATTGAGTCGGGGATTATGACGTTTGTGATTCCCGCTCTCGTTTCTGCCGCCATCGACCAAGCGACCAAAACGGAGTAGGTCAATGGATATCTTTTCTTACATCACGGCACAAAACGGTATCGCCATTGGCATTGCCGTCTTGCTGGCCATTCGCTTCATCGGCCCAGAAAAGCTAGGGGAATTGTTCTCTGGCCTGAAGTGGCCCAGCAAAACATCCGCCTCTCCCGATCGTCGAACCGCCCAAGACAACTTTGACGCGGTCCTACTCTACGCCAGCAAGGTTAAGCCGGCCTGCGTTGAGCATCTGAACGAATGCGGTCAGCACCTTTTCTACGGCGTGGAGAAGCCTGTTGAATAAGCTCATCGACACGGCGTTGATCCTGCTGATTGGCCTGTATCTGTACGGGCTGGCGGGTGGTTCGCTGATTGGGGATCCGCCAATGACCGGCAACGGCGTGGAGGTTCTCGCTGTCTACGAGACGGGCGATTTGGCCAGCATGTCGAAAGAGCAGGTTGCGATTATAACCGACGCCAAGGTTCGGGCATGGCTCAAGGCGAACACGCTCGATGGCAACAGCTTCCGATTCTTTGATCCCGATGTGGACCTGTCCAACGAAGAGCCGCGATGGGCAGAGGCGATGAAGTTACCGCGCGAGTCATTGCCGTGGCTCATCATCAGTAACAAGCATGGCGGCTACGAGGGCCCTTTGTCGAAGGATTCGGCTGCCATGCTTACGTTGCTCGATAAATACAAAGGGGGCTAGCCGTGGCATTCATATCGAAAATCTCGAAGCGCTGCCCGCTTATTGATGACTCCAATGCGCATCGATACGTCACGCCACCGAAGGGCTTGAGCACTGGCTACTCGGGCCGAGACTGGTCTGCGGATCCATTCGGCGCCTTTGCCGAGCCGTTCTCACCAACACTGATTCCACGCAGTGAGTGGTCTGATCGAATTGAAGAGATGGAGACGAATCGCGACCGCCTGTCTGATTTGATGCAAGACGCCAAGATTCCGGTAAAGGACCAAAACGGAACTTCTTATTGCTGGATCAACGCGCCGGTTTGGTGTGCCCAGGTCATTCGGGAAGTTCAGGGACAAAAGTACGTCAGCCTGTCGCCGGCGAGCTGTGGCGCCATCATTAAGGGCTATCGCAATGTAGGCGGATGGGGAACTGAGGGCCTGCGATGGTTGGCCGAACATGGGATTGCCCCTTCTAGCATGTGGCCAGACGCCAAGATTTCCCGCTCTCTCGATACCGCCGAAGTCAAAGCCGAACGCAAAAAATACCGCGTAACAGAGTGGTGGGATATTCGTCCGCGAAACTTCGACCTGCTCATGACCTGCCTTTTCCTGCGTATCCCAGTGGCGATTGGTCTGAATTGGTGGGGACACGAAGTCACCGCAATGGATCCGGTTAAGACTGGATCCAATTCTTACGGGGTCCGCATCGCCAATAGTTGGGGTACTCGATGGGGCGAAAACGGTTATGGAATTCTCTCAGAATCAAAAGCCACTCCAGATGACGCGATTGCTCCGCGCGTGGCTATGGCCTCATAAGGAAACCAAAATGCGAAATCTCATTTCCGTTATCATCTGCGCTCTCTCCGGTCTATGGCTCATGAAGCCGGCGCCGAGTGAAGTCGAATCCGCCACCGCCCCAGCCTGCATCTGCATCGACTGCAGCGCCGGCAAGTGCGACCCGAATTGCCCGTGTGGTGGGTGCAAGGTCACGCCAGTGTCGACCGGCTGGGAAGGCGAGCGTCTGCAATACTTCGGCGCCACCTGGTGCACTTACTGCCCAGAGGCGCACGCGATCGCGAAACAACTACAAGCAAGCGGGATGAGTGTTTACCTCGACGACTATGACCAGCGCAGTGACCTAGTCCGCGCGTTTAAACCGGGCAACACGCTGCCTGTCTTGCTTGTTTTATACGACGGCAAAGAAGTCGAGCGGCATGTGGGCGTTGGTGAGATCAGAGCCTATGCGGCGTCCAAGGGCGTTTCGCTTCCTGCTGCTCAGCCCGCCATGCGATCACCAAGCACGCCGGTCTATCGCTCGCAGCGGTCGGGCTGGTTTCGCGGGCGAAGTGCTTGTGGGCCGGGAGGGTGTGGGTAGTGAACCGACTCGACATCTTCGACCGCAACGCCGCCGCGATAGTAGACCGCAAGGTCCGCTGGTCATCGGTCGCTGATCGGCCGTTACGTAACAAGCTGACCAACGTGTTGATTGATCGATTCCCAATGCGGGAAACTGACCGCAACGCCGCGCGTGAAAAGCTGCTCAACAACCTATCGGTCAAGCGGTTCGTGCGTAACGAGTTCGGCTTTATCTGGCAACTGCTTGCATGGGCGCTCGTCAAAGTCATTGTCGAGATCCTAGTTGATTATTGGTTTTCGGCGGAAGTGCAAGGGGCTGGGGAATGAACGACTTGTTTTGGTGGTCACTCATCTGGGCTTCTGGCGTCGGCGCTGTTGCGACATCACGACTCGTTGCGCTGATCTCTCAGGCCGGTGGACTATCCAACGACGTCTGGATCAAGCTAGCCGATAGCGTCCCTTCGCTTGTGATTTTCGCCGTGATCTTTTTTACATGCTGTGGGCTGTGCGCGTTGCTGATTCGCTTTGGTTATGTCGCACTCAAGGAGGGACTGAAAGCCTTCTACTCGTTTATCGAGGCGATTAATGCCAACACGACAGCGACGACGCGCGTTGCGGATGAGATGCGGACGGTTTGCAAGGCTGGGGAGGCACGCTGTCACAACTTTAAGCAGGATGAATAAATGAAAGAGATGATTTTTGCGGGCATTTGCATCACTGCATTATGCCTGGGGTTGGCGTGCAGAAACGATTCAACGCCGACTGTCGACACAGCGGAAGAACATGTTGAGATCGAACCGCTAACCGAGTTTGAATTCACAACCATGCAAGAGATCATCAAGCTTGATCGGCGTGTTCGGGCATTAGAAGAGAAGTCGCAATGACCATGATTGACAAGGTTGGTTTTGTGATGTCACGCAATATGGTTCGATCGTGTCAGACTTGCAGGTGAGACTATGAGCCCAGAAATGCGAGTTGCAATAGTTTCCGTGCTGGTCGCCATGCCTTTTTTCGCGATGGGCATTTGGTGCTTTTTCATGTGGGTCAAGGTCGATGCGATTCAACGATTGCTGCTAAGAGAACGAGAGACCGAATCGAGAACTGCTCACTCATGCCGCAGAACCCTTGACAATGTGAGTAATGCAAAAGAGGCGGTGCGTAACCTGCAAGGCGTTGCTGGATCGAGAAGAAACAACCAGAAGGCAGCGGAGGTCATTCGGAAATGCTCGCAACCCTCCTAATCCTAGCCGCCTGCGTTATGGGACTAGCTCTATGGTGCTGGCGACTGCATAGCGAACTCGGACTAATGGCGGACGCGTTGCGAATTTCGATCCGCAATAGCAACTACATGAAGGAGTGGATTCGCGCACTCGAAGACGGCAAAGGCGGCCCGATGACGATGGAAGAATGGGCGGAATCGCAATGGGAATGGAGGGAGCGATGATGTTGATTGCCTTGCTTTTACTTTGCGCCTGCCCCATAGACCACGCAACAATCGACCGCGTTGACCTAATCGAGATCAACCACCTACACGACGCCGAAGGTCGTCACGTATTCACGCAAGCGATCTTTTACGACTGGTCGCAACGAGATGCACGGTTCAACGTTCGGGCGTGGCGACTAATCAAAGCGACATCACAACTACCGCAGCGTGATTGGAGACGAGATTACTTCGTGACTCGGTTTCGTGATGTGGATGTGTTTCGAGAGGTATCGGCTGGGCGAGTGTGGGAGAGCTGGACGGGGTTTGATCCAGAGGTTTCAGAGCGGGAAGTTTTGCCGGTTGAGTTTCGATGGGAGTTGAGCAACTAATGCCGGGCGGAAGCGTAAAGCCAGTAATCGTTGGTCGGATGACAAATACAGCCGCACAAACAAACTTGGGCGGCGAAGATGTTGTCATGCAATTTGACACCGCCAACATAGCGGTAGGGATAACAGCAGACACGACCAATAATCGGTTCGTTGCTTTGAAGCCGGGATATTACCGTGTTTATGCGTCCGCACTGACGAACATCGCAAACCGTGTTGACCTTTCGTTTGCAGTCAACGGAACGGAAATCGATGGCTCAAAGTCTCGCGTTTCAACTGCCGTGGATGTGTCGTCTCAAGATGTCGTGTATTTGGATACCAGCGATTACGTAGAGGCCTGGTTGTCTACTGCGGCTGGCTCTGGGAGTACAGTTGCGGCGGCGAATCTACAGGCCGTATTCACTATCGAGAGGGTTGGATAATGGCAGCTACGCCTTTTTACTTCAACGGAACTCCAGGTGGTGATTGCTCGCTAATCTGCTACGGACCCACAGGTGAAGTGCTCGACGTCACAGGCACACCAGCACTCGTTACGTTCGTTGATGCGGACATCGCGGATTACACCAAGGCAATGACTGAGCTAGGTACAGCGTCAGGCAAGTTTTACGCGAGTGTTGATCTGCCCGATATAGTGGGCGAGCGCGGTTTTTGGCACGTCGCTTTTTACGACAAAGCGGCGCCGACCCTAGCAGATATCCCGGCCGATACCGATGATTTCAACACGATCGTTTTCGACCATATCGAAAATGACGTAGCCGCCAACTTGGTAGATAACGCGATACGACCGGCGACGATTCAAGATGCGGCTTTCACGGCTGCCAAGTTTGCATCTGGGGCAATCACCTCTTCTAAGTTCGCCACTGGCGCGATTGACAACAATGCCATTGCTTCCAACGCGGTAACGGAGATCCAGGACGGATTAGCGACTTCTTCGGCGGTGAGCACGCTGCAAAGCACCGCCAATGACATCCTGACCGATACTGGCACGACAATTCCAGGCCTATTATCCGCGATCGATACAGTAGTAGACGCAATCAAAGCGGTCATTGACAACCTGCCCGATAGCGGAGCACTGACGAGCCTAGCCAAGGCCACCAAGCTACTCAAATACGTCCAACTAATGTGCCGCAAGGACGACAGCCTGGAAACGACTTGGCTCACGACGGAACTGGACGAAATCAACCAGGACTATGGCTCTGGAGCGGGCGCTTATTCAAGCATTGATGATTCTCAGCAAGGAATGCGTGATTACATCGTGCCAGTTGCGGTTAGCGTTTACTCGACTGAATCGCTTTCGTCGTCGATCTTTGCGGCGGTCGATGCGACTATCCCGGCATTGATTGGTGACATTCCAACGGTCTCTGAATTCAACGCACGGACCAAGCCAACCGCTGACTATTTCGACTGGTCAACCGATCAAGTGATTGTAGCGACCAATAACGACAAGACTGGCTATTCGATCAGTGGGACGAAAACGACGCTCGATGCACTCAACGATTTGAGTCAAGCGAATGTGCGAACGGCGGTTGGCCTAGCTTCTGCGGATCTCGACACGCAACTAGCTGCATTGCCAACCGCTACCGAAAACTCGACACAGTTGCAGTCAGACATTGCAACCGAGTTGGGATATATCGATGCTGCCATTAGCTCTCGACTGGCGACTGGCGCTGATGGAGACACGGGAGAAACCCTAAGCGATCAGATTGACGCAGTTTCGACCGCAGTGGGTGCGATCCCAACGAGTAATCCCAGCGCCTCCGCGATTGCCGACGAGGTCCGTGTTGAGTTGGCGACCGAGCTTGCCAGAATCGATGTAGCGACCAGCACACGAGCGAGCCAAGCCAGCGTCGACGGACTTAACGACCTGTCCGCTAGTGACGTTGCGGGCGAGCTTGCCACTTACGACGCACCCACCAAAACAGAGATGGATGCCGCTTTCGCTGCCCTGAATGATCTCGATTCTACCGAGGTTCAGACGGCTGCCGCTGCTGCTTTGACTGCGTATGATCCACCGACGCGAACCGAGGCTACCAGTGATAAAGACGCGATCATTGCAGATATTGCCGCGCTAAATGACTACGATGGCAGCGATACAAGCGGGGTGACTGCCTTGCTTTCGCGACTGACTGACCCTCGCGCTGGCTACCTCGATAATCTTTCAGCCGGTGCTGTGGCGCTAGAGGCAACTGCCGATTCGATCGAAGCCAAGGTTGACGCGGTTGACCTGGTGGTTGACGCCAATGCGGTTATTCTGGCCAAACTTGATGACACGCTGGAACTTGACAGCACTGTTTACCGATTCAGCGCCAACGCACTCGAAGAAGCTCCGACTGGAAGTGGTGGTGGCGGGGATGCGACTGAGGCTAAACAGGATGCGATTATTGCGGCCATTGGTACACCTGTGGTTACGATCGCGGACGATATTGCTAGCCGGGCTAGTCAATCGAGCGTTGATGCGCTGAACGACGTGTCGACGACTGATTTGGCCACTGCGCTGACGAACTATGATTCCCCGACGAGAGCGGAGTTGACGACGGACATTAATTCGGTGTTGTCGGCGATTGGTGATCTCGAGAACCTGTCTGCTGCTCAGGTGAACGCTCAGGTTGATATCGCGCTGGTTGATTACGATGGGCCGACTAAGGCTGAACAGGATGCGGCGTTTGCTGCTCTTCAGTCGCATGGCGATGGTGAGTGGTCAACGGCTGTGCTGACTGGACTGGCGACTGCTACGAATGTGACCGATGCACGCGATGCAATCTTGGCTGAGGGGGCGAATTGGGAAACGGCTGATGTTAGCGGGATTGCGCTGACCAGTGATGTCACTTCTGCACAAGCAGCGATTATTGCTCATGGCGATATCAATTGGCCGACTGCAATCGGATTTAGCACGCTCGATGAAGCAGGTGTTCGCGCAGCACTCGGTGTTTCGGCCGCTAACCTTGATTCACAGATTGCCACTCTGCCCACCGCAGCCGAGAACGCAGGCGAAGTTTGGTCAACTCTGATCGAATCGGGCGATACCGACATTGACGCTATGCAGTCGCTGCAAATCATGTTGGCCATCTTGGCTGGTGAAAGCAGCGGAGCAAATACAGATATCGAGGTCTATAAAGCTGGTGGAGATGGCGCGACGACTCGCGTTATCTCGAATGCTGATGAACTTGGAAACAGAACTTCAATCACCCTATCTATCTAGGAAAACAATGAGCACTTCACAGATTTTGCAAGCGGAAATGAGCATCCGAAACGCCAAGTTGCAGGTTTCGATTCGCAAGCAGCAGTTGGCCAACCTGCCCGAAGAAGCGGCGGTTGCTGAGTTGACCTACATGGCGGCGGTGGCTCGCGTCAAAGAGCGCACGGCGCAGATGTCGGCACAGGTCGAAGCGGATGAAAAGGCGATTGCTGAGGCTGAGGCCAAGCTGGAATTGTTGAAGAATCCGCCACAGGAAGGCTAAGCGTTGGTCACTTCCACGAAACGACTGTTTAGATCGCGGCTGTTTGGTGGGCGGGTTTTTGCGCCGCGGGTGTTTCGTGGACCGTTGGCTGTTATTGATGTTGAGAAAGGCCCGTTTTGCTTTGTTGCCAATCAACAGTATTTCGCTGGTCAAGATGCTGGGGTTCAGTTTATGTGCGGGATTGAATCAGAGCAGGTTTTTCAAGCTGGTTTCATAGCTGCACAGGCTTACGTTCCAGCCATCGAAGCCGCTCAAGCGTATCAGCCAAAAGCGGAAGAAACGCAGGAATTTAAACCCGGCTTTGTCGCCGCCCAAGGAGCATGTAAATGAGCGTGGGACTAATTGATGTGACGACTAATGAGGACTGTGGTTTTTGGGCATTGGGCCGCGCAAATGCGAACAATGACGGCCTTCCGTTTCAACAGGCGGATGTTTTGTCGATCTCTTACACGGTACATAAGGATGGCGAACAGACAACAGAAGCTACTCCATTGACAGTTGCCGATGTGGTGCTGGATTCACTCGTCACCAATGATGCGCGATGGGACTACGTCACTGATGCCGGTGGCTACAACTTTATCTGGGACGCGCCTGATAGCCTGTTTCCTAACCCGGGAACGTACAATGTCGTCATCACGTTTACGCCTGTGAGCGGCAACAAATCGAAGCTGAAGTATCGGGTCAATGTTGAAGGGGATTTGAGTTCATGATTAAGCAAGTCGGCGAACTCTTTGGAATGCCAATCTACCGTGAAGATGATGGACCTCTAAAGGTCACCTTGAACATATCAACCGATGAGGCATGTGTTACCTACATTGCAGGCCGCATTAAAGATGGAGCCATTCCAATTGACGAGATCCGCGTAATGGAAGGCGTTTCAGGTGACCCGTAAGCGAGCCTGCCCACAATGCGGCTATGCACACAGTGAGGCAAAGTGTCCCCGATGCGTGAAGCGATACGACACGACAGAGCGTAACCAAGATGCAGCGAAGTTCTATCACTCGAAGCAATGGCGATCACTGAGGGCGGCGTGTGGGCAGCGAGACAAGTACATCTGTCGAGCATGTGGAAAACCAGCGGGTAAGTCGTTCCATGCTGACCATGTGATTGATAGAGAGAAGGGCGGAAGTGATGAGCTTGAGAACTTGCAATGCTTATGCATGGCTTGTCATTCGAGGAAGACGATGGTTGATATGCGAACTGTCTCAGGTTGAGATGGTTGACATGCGAACCAATCCAGTGGGGGGAGGGGTGGGTCGAATCATCGGAGGGGTGCGGCCTTGCACCGCGTGTTAAGCGCGCACGTTTTTTGGCGAAATTCGATAGGGGGGTCATAGGAGCTAGGCATCATGACACGCGGCAGGCCACCAAAAACGACGGCAGAGCACCACGAGGACGGCACGTTTCGCGCTGATCGGCATTCCGGTCGTCTCGATGACGCGGTTGATTCTGGGCTACCTACGCCGCCTTTCAAGCTAACCGACAACGAGCGGTGGGCATGGAATCTGGCGTGCAATAACTTGCCGCCGGCCGCGATTGCGGAGATGGATTCACTCGCACTCTATGGCCTCGTAAAGTTTTACGGCCGTTGGTTGAAGCTCATGGACTACGCCGAGGCGAACCCTGACGATTTACAGGGGGCGGCGATGGCGATAGGCGCTTGGAAGCAAGTAAGCCAAATGCTTGGTCGATTCGGGATGACGCCGGCGGATCGTGCGAAGATCAAATTCGGCCCAGGTGGAGACGAGGAAGATTCATTCGAAGAAAGCCTGAATGGTTAAGCACGCGTTAGCCCAGATTTACATTGACGCCCAGCGGGAAGGGTGGGCGCAGTACATTCGCCAAGGCCCAGGCCAAGAGGCGGACGAACGCGCGATGCTGAATGGTTGCCGCATCGACATGACCGCGGCGAATCGCTGGGTTAATCTCTATGAAAAAGGGCTCTCGAAGCCTGACGGATCACCGTTTGAGCTAATGGACTGGCAGCGCAATGAGGTTGTAATTCCGCTATTCGGCTGGAAGCGTGGCAACGGCAGTCGACGCTTTCGCAAGGGAGCTATCTGGACGGGAAAGAAGAATGGCAAGACAACGACGATCGCTGGACTGGTCAACGGGTTTCTCTACGAGTCGCCGCCGAATTCGCACCTGTACGCGACCGCCTACAGTCGTGAGCAAGCGAAGACCCTATACGACCAGACGGCCGCCATCACGCGCGAGTCGCGACTGAAGAAGTTTTTCAAGATCAACGAATCACACTACGTCATCAAGTACCCCAAGAAGCACAGCTCTTTTAAGGTGGTTGCCGGCGAAATGGGCGCGCATGGCCTAGACGGTCTGATTGCCCAACTTGCCATCATTGACGAAATCCACGAACACAAAACACGCGCCGTGTTTGATCGCTTCGACCACTCGATTGCGGCATCACCTGACGGCATGGTCCTTTCGATTTCGACGGTAGGCGTTGAAGACCGCAAGTTGATTTGGTGGGAACAATACGATTATTCGCGACGGATTCTCGAAGGAACCATCTACGACGATTCTTTTTTCGTCTATCTCGCCCAAGCGGATCCGGCTTGCATCACAAACGAAGAAATGCGGCGTGACCCCGAGCAATGGAAGAAGGCAAATCCGTCGCTAGGTATCACGATCAGCCTTGACGATTTCCGCGATGCGCTGCAGCAGGCCGAAAATTCGCCGGCCAAAATGAACAACTTCCTGCGCCGGCGCCTAAATATCCCGACTGCCCAACTGGATAAGTGCGTCAACATCATCGCCTGGAAAGCGTGTCATCTCGAAGATTTCCCCGACCTAGCCAATCGCCCCTGTTTTGGCGGACTCGATCTCGCCAGCGTCGAAGACCTAACCGCCTGGATTCTTTACTTCCCTCCCACTGACGACGACCCACTCGGCTACATCCTCAGTCGCTTCTGGTGCCCCGAGGAAAAGATGCGGGAGCGAGAGGCGAATCAGATGGTGCAATACGTCCAGTGGCGCAACAGCGGCGATCTGACAGTGACGCCCGGCAAGGTTGTCAGCTATAAGCAAATCATGAGCGATATCAAGGAAGACTTGGCGGCTTACCGGATCCAGTCAGTCGGCTACGACAAGTGGAACGCCGAAATGTTTGTGCAGGATCTAGAGCAGCACGTCGATTGCGTGGCAATCTCGCAGTCTCTCCAGGGCATGACGATCGGGACCAAGGCGTATTTGACCGCGATTGAGAAAGAGTTGGTCCGCCACAACGGCAACGAAGTCTTGACCTGGTGCAACGAGAACGCGGCGGCAGATAAAAGAAGCGGCGAGGACTACATCAAGTTCTCGAAAAAGGACTCTGCTGATAAGATAGACGGTGCAGTTGCAGCTGCAATGGCGTTTCATCTGGCAGAGATGACGGAACCGGCTGGAATCTCAGTTTACAACATGGAAGGCGGGGGAATCCTATGAGCGTGTGGTCAAACATCACAGCGCCGTTTCGGTCATTGTCAAGTTCATGGGGCGGCGGCAGGCCGGGGCCGACAGCGCCATTCTGGTACAACATTGGCTGGCTCGGGTTTCCGACTCCCTCAGGCGTGAAGGTCAATGAAGAATCGGCGATGACCTACTCGGCAGCCTTTGCCTGCACTCGCCTTTTGTCAACTTCCGCGGCGTGCCTCCCATTGGCGCTCAAGCGACCGCGCGAGGACGGCGGCAACGAGGATGCGCGTCAGCATCCAGCGTACAAGCTTCTGCATCGTCGGCCAAATCCACTCATGTCGTCCGTCATGTTTCGCCTATATGGAATGGCGCAGCAGATCAACTACGGCAACTTTTACGCCGAGATTAGTCGCAGCCCACTGACCGGCGAGCCCGTGGCGATCTATCCGATTCATGCTTCGCGGGTCACTTACAAGATTCTTGAAAGCGGTTCCGTCGAATACAAGGTCTCAATGGAGAAGCAAGAGCCGTTCTATTTCTACAACCGCAACGACGAAGCGGAACCGCGGGAGATTCTGCACATCCCATCGACCTACATGCGAGAGGATGGCATCGGCGGTTATGGCGTGGTGGAGTTCGCCCGCAAGACGCTTGGCTTTGCGATTGCAACGGAGGATTATGGGGCCAGCTTATTCCGTAATGGATGCCGCCCGCAAACTGTCGTCAAAATGAACGGTACGAAGCTAGACGAAAACCAATACAAAGAGTTTCGTCGACGGTGGCAAGAAGCGTATGGTGGTGCAGAAAATGGCGGAAAAACTGTTGTGCTCGACGGAACAATGGAGCTTCAGCAATTCGGCCTTAAGAATGACGACGCCCAGTTTTTGGAAACTAGGCAGTTCAACATTGAAGACGTTGCCCGCTGGTATGGTGTCCCTCCGCATCTTATCCAGCACCTCTTGCGTTCGACCTATAGCAATATTGAAACGCAGTCGATTGAGTACGTGATTTACTCCTTGATTCCGTGGCTACGGCTGTGGGAGGAAACACTGGAGCAAACACTCGTCAGTGAGTTCGATCTCGATAACGGCTATCAGGTCAAGTACAACACCAACGGACTACTGCGCGGCGATACGGTGGCCAGAACGGCCTATTATCGCGAGATGAGAAACATTGGCGCTATGAGCGTGAACGAAATCCGCATCCTTGAAGACATGAACCCAATCGGGCCCGATGGCGATAAGTACGTGATTCAGGTCAATATGACCACGCTAGAACGAATTGGGGAAGAGCCGGCCCAGCCAGAGCCTGCACCGCCGGCGAATGGCCCTGCTCATAATGAGGCATCGCCCGACAACCAACAGTCCCGCCAAGCGGCAGCGCTTAGCGTTTTGTCGGACGCATTGAAGCGGATGTGGACCAAGGAGGCGAACGCGGCTAAGCGTGCAGCGGCCGAGCCGTCGCAATTCCTTGACTGGATGGAGAAGTTCTACGGGAATCACCTGTCAGTGATGCGCGAGGCGCTAAGTCCCTACGGCCATGTTGCAGCCGTGAACGGGTTGCCGCCGGCCTCGGCAACGCTATTTATCGCCGAATCAAAGAAGCGACTGGAGTCAATTTACGACACTACCCCAGTCGAAACATTCACAGCCAAGGTATCACAAGAAGTTGAATCTTGGACCGCGGCAAGAATCACGGAAGCCACCGAAAGCTTAAAGGAGCCCAAATATGCTGGATCAAACTAGAAGCATTCTACAGGAGTTATCGAACTGCGGGCCTCTCATGATTGCGATGCACGGCATTGACCGTTTTTTCGGCGCCGAGGTAGAGCGGCTGCAAAAAGGGCGAGTTCCCCGGGTGAATGGCGCCGTGGCTATTATTCCTGTCCAGGGTTCGATTACCTATTTCGATAGCTGGCACGGCGTTAATATCCGCCGAGCTGTCGAAGCGATTCGGGCCGCGAAGCAGGAAAAGCGGATTCGCGGGATCGTGCTGGATATCGACAGTCCCGGTGGTCTAGCCTATGGTACGCAAGAGGCGGCCAACGAGCTATTCGAGCTTCGCGACAGCAAGCCGATGATTGCTCACGCGAACCCGATGATGGCTTCCGCCGCGCTTTACTTTGGCGCGGCTGCTGACAAGGTTTACGCCACGCCGAGCGGCAATGTTGGAAGCATTGGCACGATAATGATGCACATCAGTATTGCCAAGGCTTTGGATATGGAGGGGGGCGAAGTGACATTTATCAGTGCTGGACGCAACAAAGCGGAGGGCAATCGTTTTCAGCCGCTCGGCGCCGATACGAAAGCCTACTGGCAATCCGAAGTTGACGAAATCAATAGTCACTTCGTAGGCGACTTGGCGAAGTTTCGCAGCGTTGCGAAATCCGTTTCTGGCGGTGAAAGCTGGGGGGAAGGTCGCACGCTTACGGCAGCCAGAGCCGAGGCGGTCGGTATGATCGATGGCGTAATGACCACGGCGCAGTTGTTTGCCAAGATTGGCGCCGAACAGCCTAGCTCGCGCGGCCGGAGCAACGACGCAGCCATGACTGAATATCTCCAGTCAGCCTGGAGTGATGGTGCAAAAGTCTCAATGGAAGACATGGCCAAGCAGGACGCCGATGCGGTAGCTGCCTGGGAGTGGCGAAAAAAGAGCAGAGTTAATATTGACAATTAGTCGTACCTGCATAAGAATACCACGTAACAACTAATTCAAGGGGAGAGCCGTTGCTCGAACCTTTTCTATGGTTAGCGCCGTTGCGCGACCGGCTTTGGAAAACAATTTCCTAAGCTGAGGGTCGCGCACGCGTCTTTCGCTAACAGATCCTCAGCGCTATTGAGGATCGCACGATGAAAGAAAAGCTGGAGCAGTTGAAGGCGCTGAATGCCCGACTGGAAGAGTTGGTGAAGGCCCAAAAAGAGGGCTGGTCCGACGACGAACGAACCGAGTTCCAAGAGAAAACATCCCAGGCTGATGCCCTGGAGGCCGACATCAAGGCCGCCAAAGAGCAGCAGGCTGAAGATGAAAAGCTTGCTCGTCAACAAGCGGAACGCAGTAAGCGACTCAACGGCACGCCGGCGCCGAAGACTCGCCAAGGCGGTGGTCATGACAAGCCGCATGCGATCGGAGAAGTCCACGAAAACTTCCTTGACGACCCGAAAAAGGGGTTCAAGAGTCACGCCGACTTCTTGCAGCAGGTCCAAGACTCGCACAAGCTTGGCGACTTTACGAGCGACAACCTGAAGGCGATGGCCGCTGGCTCGGATGAGCATGGAGCTTATAGCGACCCCCGCGGCGGATTCTTGATTCCCAAAGGATTAATGCGGGACGTCAAGACGATCGGCGCCGAAATGGACCCGACCAAGGGCATGGTTACGTCGATTCCGATCGAAGGCGAATCGGTCGATATCCCCTATCGAGTCGACAAGAACCACTCCTCGACCGTCACCGGCGGCATCGACGTTTACTGGACTGCGGAAACTCAGGCGCCGGCGGCGACTCGAACCGAGTTCAACAAGATGACCTTCAAGAAGCACGAGCTTGTCGGCCTGACCTACGCCACTCGCAAGTTACTGAAATACTCGATGCCTGCGTTTTCGGCGATCGTTTCCCAGAGCTTTGGCGAAGCATTCGACAGCAAGATCATTGACGCCAAAATGACTGGGTCTGGTCTAGGCAAGCCGATGGGGATTTTGAATTCTCCCTGCCTCGTTACGGTCGCGGCCGAAGGCGGTCAATCGGCTGACACGATTCTCGGCTTGAATCTCGTCAACATGCGGTCGCGATGCTGGATGTACAGCCGCGCCGTCTGGATGCTCAACGCGGACTGCTATCCGCAAGTCTCTGCTGCTCACCGTGCGATGACGAATACCGATATCCCGCTATTCACGCCCGGCAATGGCATCGACGTTCCCGACACGATCCTCGGCCGCCCGGCTTACTTCATTGAGCATTGCCAGACCATCGGCAATCTCGGTGACGTCGTACTGGGTGTCTGGCAGGAATACTACGTCGGCGGCGATGAGAGCTACCAGGAAGAAAGCTCGATTCACGTTCGCTTTGAGAACAGTGAAGAGACGTTCAAGTTCTACAAAGAAGTTGCTGGGATGCCGGCATGGGAAACCGTGTTGACGCCGAAAAACAGCAGCTTGACCCAATCCCCGTTCGTGGCGCTCGCCGCCCGTTAATAGGAGCTTTCGACCGTGAAAGTTGAATTCATTCGCGATACGACCGAGTACGAATGGGCAACGTTAATTCCGAAAGGAACCGTGCAGGACTTGCCCGAAGATCAGGTACAGCGCTGGGAACGGCGCGGAGCCATCAAGGTTTTGGAAACCAAAACTTCCCCAAAGAAGGAGGGCTAACCAATGGCCTCTGCTGTCGCTACCAATCACCTCCGCTGCAATATGGCGGTTCGCAATTACGACTTTGACCCCGACGCCACCACAGCGACCGACGTTGCGTGGGTTGACCTGCGGGACTACGAGTCCTTCATGGTCGGCTTCACTCGCACTGTCGGCACTGGCAACCTGACCGGCTTCAAGATCATCGCCAACGCGGCCTCGGATGGCAGCGGGACCGACTACGAAATCAAGGCTTATTCTGGCAGTGAGCCGAACGCCTTGATGGATCAAGTCTGGCTCGAATGCTCTGCGGCGGAAATCGCTGATATCGGCGACGCGGCCGGAGTGGAGCTTCGCTATGTTTCGGCCAACGTCCAAGCGGGCACCGGAACCGACGAAGCGGTGATTACCTACGTTCGCGCAGATCCACGATTCGCCAAGGACGGCTTGACCGCCGACATCGTCGCCTAAAGCCATGCCGCAAGCGTTCCAAGCAACCGCCGCCACGCTCGATCTGTTCACCTTCCAGGACTTGCAGGATCACTCCCGCTTCCTGGAAGAGGCAGACAAGACCGACGCTTTGAAAAAGGCGAAGGCGGCGGCGGCCTATGTGGAGAACGTGACTCGGCGTGCATTGTTAACCAGCACCTGGCGAATGAAGTACGACTACTTCCCCGGGTGCTTTCATCTCGATCGGCCGCCGTGGCAAAGCGTGACGTCAATCACCTATGTCGACACGGCCGGCGACACGCAAACGCTTGCCGCGGATCAATACCGAGTCGATACCGATATCGGGCTGATAACGCCAGCCTATGGCGTGATTTGGCCAACGACGCAAAGTGTTCAAGGCGCTGTGACGGTCACATTCGTCAGCGGTTGGACCGCAGCGGCGCTAGTCCCGGCTGATCTCAAGCAAGCAGTGTTACTGCGGTTTGGGATCGATTGGGAGGACCGCGAAGGTGGCGATCGGCAGATGCGTGATGCGAACGAGTTATCGATTGCGGCGCTGGTTGGTCCGTTTTGGTTTCCAGGATACGGGTAAATGCAAGCGGGGAAGTTGCGACATCGCGTGACGATTCAGCAAGCCACAGACGGCAGAGATGCGGTTGGCGGCGCAACGCTGACATGGTCGGCGATCAAGCAGAACTACCCTGTTGCGATCATCCCCTTGAGTGGTCGAGAGGCAGAGTTCGCCAGTCGAGTTTCAGCCAATGTCAGTCATCGAATTGAGGGGCGATATACGCCTGGAATCACGCCCAAGATGCGGATCGTGAAAGGTGATCGAACTTTCAATATCGAAGCGGTTTTGAATATTGGTGAGCGGAATCGGGAGTTGCACTTTTTTTGCAAAGAAGTGGCGGATGACTAGAGGTAAGTCACGCCCGCGTAAAGTTCGGCTCGTTATTACAGGCGTTGCGGAACTTGACCGGATGCTGGAGAAGCTTACGCCGAAAGTCGCTGGGAATGTGACTCGAAAAGCGCTGAGAGCTGCTGCGAAAGTCGTGCAAATCAAAGCAAAGGAACTGGCACCTGTTGATACCGGCGATCTTCGCGACTCGATCAAAGTTCGAGCACTAAAGCGAAGCAGGAAACGAAACAATATCGGCGTACAGGTCACAACAGACGCTCGTGGGTTTTACCAAGGACAAACCTTTTACGGCGCTTTCATTGAATTCGGAACCCGAAAGATGCCAGCACGACCATTCCTCCGGCCCGCATCACAGCAGTCGAAGGAAGAGGCCCGCTCAAAGTTTCGTGAAGTAATGAAAGAAGAACTGAGAAAAGAAATCCAAAAGGCGAAAAGTGGCGTTTGAAACTGGCTTGAAAACTTACCTCGATTCCAAGGCCCCGATTACTAATCTCGTCGGCGCGCGGATTTATTGCCAGACAGCGCCACAGGGAGTCGCCAAGCCATTTCTCACCTACCAGCTAATCAGCAGCACCACCGAGCACCACATGCGAGCTGCGGCAAACTTGCGGCGATCGACCTATCAGCTTGATTGCTACGACTCTTCACCGGCCGGCGTTAAGTCGCTGGAAGACGCCGTTCGCCAATCGCTTGATGGATACCGCGGTGCGATGGGGAGTGAAGTTGTCCAGATGTGCCACCTCGTTGGCGTTCGCGACCTCCCAGTTGGCCCGCAAGACGCAGAAGAGCAGGGCCTGAAACGCGTCAGTATAGATTTTGATATCGCCTACGTCGAAGACGTACCTACTTTTTCCTAGGAACAAATCATGGCTGACAATGGAACCGGCGCCACGATCGTCTTTACGACGTCTTCATTCGCCGCCGAAATTACCAATATCTCGTTTGATGGGATCACTCGCCCGTCCATCGACACTTCGCATATGTCGTCAACGGAAAGAACCTTCATTCCCGGCGATCTAGTCGACCACGGCACGCTGCAGGTTGATATCAATTTTGACCCTGACGAACAACCGCCAATCGGTGGAGCTGCCGAGACGGTGACAATAACCTTCTCGACTGGCGCCACCGCAGCCGGGACCGCTTTCTGCACCGACTGGAGCGCCGCAGTTCCACTAGAAGATAAGATGACCGCCAGCTTCACCTTGAAGTGGTCGGAAGATGTCACCTGGACCAACGCCGCCTAAGAAAGACACTATGAACGCTGAACAGTTACGCGATCTATTACGGCTCGCCGAGATCCCAAAAAAGACGGTTCCGATTCCTCAACTCAACGCCGAGTTTGTCGTCTACGGATTGTCGTCCGGAGAGCGGGTTGACATCTCGTCGAAATACCAAGGTGATCGAGCCAAGCTGCAAGCGATGCTGCTGGCTGCCAGTGTGCGAGACGAGAGCGGGGAGCTGGTTGATCCGACCGGAGAACTGTTTCGATCTACATGGGCTCCGATTATCGAGCCACTCGCTGAAGCAGCTTTCGCTTTAACCTATCTCGATAAAGCCGAATCCAAGGAACTGGAAAAAAACTCGTAGAGGGCAGCGACCAATGGCTGCTCTTTTTCCTCAGCGTCAATGTATTTCATCGCCCTGTGTCGGAGCTTCGACGGACCATGATGGCCAGAGAACTAGACGAATACCGGGCCTATTTCAATGTTGAAGCAATCCCAGATCCGTGGCTACACACTGGGCAAATCTGCACAGCCATCTATCGCAGCCAGGGCTCCAAGACCGCGAAGCCTTCCAATTTCCGGCCGAACATGAAAAAGCCGCAGAGGGTGCAATCGATGGAGGCGGCAGTCAAAGCGAGTATTCATGCAGTCAGGGCAAAAGCCAAGGTGAAGCATGGCCGTAATTGATCGACTTAGCGTTATCGTTGATGCAACAACTCGGCAGTTCGAAGCCGGCATGGGGCGTGTTCGTCGCGAATTGGCTTCGATCGATCGCTTTGCGTCTGGCGCTCTTGCTCGACTTGGCGATGGGACACTTTTCACCGCAGGAGTAATCGGCGCAGGTGCGTTAACAACAGGGCTGATTGCGCTCAATAACCACCTAGTAAAGACAGGTGAAGAAATCGACGCCACGGCGAAGACTGCTCGCAAGCTAGGGAGCACATTCGACGAGATCAGCAACATCCGCTTTGCCGCCGACCTAGAAGGCGTAACCGGGATCGATAAATCGCTAGAAAAGTTTACGAACAATGTCGGTGAAGCCGCGGAGGGAACTGGCGAAGCTCGCAACGCACTGGCCGAACTCGGTGTCTCTGCTGAGGGCCTAAAAAACCTAAGCCTAACTGAGCAGCTTGAGGCTATTGCGATTGGGTTTGAGAAAGTAACCGACCGAACTGATCGCGTGCGGCTTGCCTATGACTTGTTTGGCCGCTCTGGCGTCGACATGTTGCAACTTCTCGATGGCGGATCTGAAAAGATACGCATGCTGACCAATGAATCTGAATCCCTTCGTGGCACGCTAACAGACACAAGCGGAATCGAGAAATACAACGACAACCTGCGCCGAATGCAGGAAATTGTTTCTGGGATTACAAACAGTTTTGTTGAGGCCAGGGCGGCGCAAATTGATTTCTTCATCACAAATCGACAGGATGTTGTCGATTGGCTTGAAGGCCTACTTCCTGACACTTTAGTTAGTGGCATTGCCAAGGATGCCTCCTTTCTTTTCGACATGATTGACGCCACCGAAAAGATGAAGAAGACGCTAGCCCCTCTCACAACTACTAGCGACAAAGTTTTGAATGCGGTCAGCAATCCCTTGCTCGAGCAAGCGAAAGTAGCCACTAAAGATCTCGATAAGCTGATTGAGAAGCTAGATTCCGACGTCTCCAAGGTCGGAGGTATGGATCCAGACTCCCAGAGGATTCTAGAGCTTTCACAAGGAGGCGCGTCCGAAGAAGCGGTCAAGAGTGCGCAGATGCTTGTCCAGAAGCGAGAAGAGCTAATTACGCAACAGGAGCGTCTAAACAAGATGGAGGCCAAGGCGGCGCAGATTAAAGAGCAGTCGCTTACCAGTGAAGAAAAGCTGATTCGCGATGTCGAGCAACTGACAGCACTGGAAGCTGATCGGCATGTTACCGCAGTCGAGGCGAGCCGCGTTGAGCGGGAATTACTTGACGCGTTTACCAAAGAAAAAGGCAAGGATCTAGCTAAGCAGATCGACCGATTCTCGCAGCTCGCATCATCGCCGCGAGGCTCGCTATCTGCATCAACCGAGGGAAGCTCGGCTGCATTTGACGCGATTGATCGAAATCGCAATGGCCAGATTGCGGCGCGCGAGGTCAAGCAACAGACGGACCTGCAAAAGAAGATACTGGCCCAAGCGCAGCAACTGGTTATTCAAGGCAAAAACCAAGCCCAGACAAAGACAGTCAGTTTTTGATCTGGTCAACAGCCAGGACGCCGAAGGATGCAAGTCCTGCTGCTGCGGTAAACACAGATGAAGAAATCAGAATGGAGCTTAAGGAGTGATCGGAAGATCCAAGCGAGAAGAGAAATAGAACCGCAGTAACTGCGGCGCCAATTCCAAAGGCAGAAAACGCAGACAGTGTAGCAAGTAGCCACATAAAGAATTCCCCCGATAATGCCGTATTCCATCGATCTAAAGCGAGGCTCACCACAAGCCACCCGCACCAAAAAGACGCGTTCGGCTACGCGCGTATTTCAGATTGTACTCGACATCGGCACGCCATTCGACGAGATTGACGCAGTTTTTGCGGCTGGAGTACCGGCCCCGGGTGAGATCCATCCATCTGACTTTTTCCTCACCTGCAAGACCGTCTCTTCTGTGATGGAAGATGGCGACGACACCACGCGAAAGTGGGCTGTAACAGCAACTTACGACAACGAGCCAGACGACCAGGAAGAAGAAAACGAAGATGGCAACCCGCTGGAAGAACGCGCGGTTGTGCGGGGTGGATCGATTGATCGGGAAATTCCGGTTACCGAAGATGCAGAGGGTGAGCCGGTACAAAACTCCGCAGAAGATCCGATTCGCGGACTGAGCATCCCCTACGCCGATTACGCGATCAGCATTTCTAAAAATGTATCGACTCTTAATCTGGCGACGGTGGCAAGCTTTCGCAAGAAGGTCAATGACTCGACGTTTTTTGATGCCGATTCTGGGACGGCGAGACTATCGAGGTTTGATTTCGAGGTGCTCTATCATCAATCGATCGGTCGCTATTTCCACGTCACCTATGAATTTCAGATCCGTGAAGGTGGCTGGAATGCTCGTGTTTTGGATGAGGGATTCAACGAACTGAACTACCCCGACAAGACCATGATTACGCTCCCACTCAACGACGATGAGGGGAACGAAATCGGCCGCGCTCCTGTTACCGAGCCATCGCTGCTAAACGGATTTGGAACGGTGCTCGAAGCCGGCGATCCACCCGTCTATCTCGACTTTACTCTATTCAGCGAAGGCGACTTTGGGTCGCTCGGTATCCCCACAAGCTTTAGTGAGATTTAAGCATGGCGAACGAACTTACGCTCAATGTCAATTTCGCATTGGTCAACGGCGTCTTGAAGGAGACATATCAGACTGGCCGATTGCAATTCGATCAGGCGACCGCTGGAATTAGCAAATTCACCCAAGAGATCGGGACCAGTGAAGAAACGGTTTCGTTCTCGACGCTGACCACCGAAGGCTACCTATTGATGGTCAATCTCGACGCAACCAACTATGTCGAGTGGGGACCGGATTCAACTGGCATTGTCGATATCGGCAAACTAGAGCCGGGGGAGATCGCGCTATTCCGTCTCGCGCCGGCCGCCACGCTCAAGATGCAGGCGAATACGGGTGCATGTGATGTGCTGTTTATCTGCTTGGAGGACTGATGGCACAGCCGGTCTACACCTTCGACGAGGCGACGATTCGCAGAATTGCAGCCGCCGTGAAAGATTACGAGCGGAGGACGGTGCCGGCGTTGAATCAGCAGCAGCGTAGATATCCGCGTGGCGTGGCAGGCAATCAACTCTACGGCTTCACCCTAACCGAAGACATGAGCGAAACCACCGCCAAGCAAGCATCCGCCAGTATCCAGGCTCTAGATGGCGTCGACACGGCAGCACTGGAATCATCGACCCTCTACGACCCGAAAGAGGTTTTCGCCGGCGCAGAGGAAGGCTTTGAAGGTTACTGCATCAAGCAAGGTGGGAAGTATTACGCGATTCAATCTGGATGCGAGGTTCCGTAATAATGGGATGGCATGGACCACAAGGTGACTGCGGGTGCTGCCTTCGACTGTCTACATGCAACGGAGGCTGTAATGCTGACACCGCCCCCGAGTCATGGAAGGTAACTCTATCTGGAGTTTCTGGCGATTGTGCAATTTGCGATGCAATCAACGGCGCATACATACTCGACAAATTCTTCACAGTTCCCGGAGATTCCTGTACTTGGTTTTACAGTGAACCAATCGACTCACACTGCACCGAAGCCGATCTCGACCCGTTCTATGCGACTGGGTCAGAGTTGCACCCAAGGTACTGTCGATTGCAGATAACGCTAACAATCACAACAGGGAATACTCTTTCCCTTTTGATATTTCTTCAAATACCGACAACATCGCCATTTGGCGGAAAACAGGCGTCGTCCTGTGGTGCTGCGGCAGGCTATGCGAACTATAGCCGTGGAAGCGCGGAATATGATGTCGGCCAGGGAGTTGTTGATTGCGCTGGATACTATGACGGCAAGGAGCCGGTATTCTACAGTGAGCTTACATTTGACGGCAGCTGCTCATTTATTTCGACAGCATCCGCAGTGGTTGAACTTCCATGAACTGCGATTTTGAAAAACAGCGGGGGATGTGGGTATGCGCTAACCCTGGGTGCAACCGAAAAGTCGGGTTGTGTACATTCGCGCCAAAAGCAAATTGCCGAGGAGAGCCTAACCCCGAGAAGCTGCGAGAGACGCTACTCACAATCCATTACTTCTACCTCCCGCAAATCTGCGGCGCATCAAAACCACCATCCGAACGCTGCGAACACCTAGACATGCTGGTAGCCTGCAACGGCTGTGGATGCGGTAAGCCTAAGCTGATAGGCCGACCAGAGAAGGCGAGAGAGCTAGGCGTGGGCGTGCTCATGGATTGCCCGCGCTGGCACACTACCGAAACGGCGGACCCTCAATCCCCCGCGCACTCGCAGGCGAATACCCACGATCAAACAAAAACGCCTCCAACAGCGCCACCCGATCAAGCAGCAGGCTAATCTTATCCTCTGGGCTCAGATCGCTTTTCGCGACGTCGGTTAGCTTGGTGTGGTCTAGGTCAGATGGGTTCATTTGGCTTTCTCCCTGCCCCGCCACGATTCCCACCCGGCCGTTCTGGCTTACTCACCGCATGTCCATCACGCTTGAGCTGTCGCGCTAGTGGAGTGCGGATATAATCTTGCACGGTTTGACCGCGTTTCTCGGCAGCGAGCTTGATTAATTCTGGCCAATCGTCTGGCACGTCAAATGGTAGTCGCTTCATGCTTTGCTCCAAAATTAGCCACGCCGGCCAAGTGGTGCGGCGGTTTGGTGGCTGTGTTATTCAGTGACGATCAATGCGGTGCGAGCGTGAGCCGGGCCGTCCGCGAAACCTTCAAGAGATTGAATCTGTGACCACTGATCGGCGGTCAAATTTGCCGTGTTGCTCGTTCGCAGCTCTGCCGCAATTGCTGGGAACTTTCCATCCAGTTCGCCCCAAAACGCTTCGGCATTGTTTTCTTCGTCGATCGCCACAGTGATTTCAGTCGTCATCGTATTCCCCTTGTGCCAGTCACGGCGGTTAAAAAAATGATTACCACGCAGGCTGGTTAGTGTTAATTTCCCACCAGCCTTCGCCACATGAATGCGATTCCAGAAATTCCTCAGGCCCCAGATTCTCGATCTCACTAGCGTAGTCGTCAGTTACGTCGATGTAGTTCGGCTCGACTCCATCAACAATCGCCGCAGCGTGGCTATGGTGGCCATCGACCACAAAGCCTATCGACTCCCCATCGCTCATTGTCACGACTACGAACTGCACATCGTAGTCTTTCTCGACTCGCTTAGCCGTGATGATGTCTGTAACTCGTTCAATCTGGCTTGTGATGTATCGCATGCTTTGGCCCCATCGATCCCCGCGAAGTGCGTTGCTCATGCAATCATTATGTACAGCTTGATTACGATTGCAAGGGGCAATTCTGAAAAGAGAAAAGATTTTCCATCCCCAGTGACCTAACGTGTACACGCGTTCACCGATGCTATCACTTGTGACGATTGAACCCCCACCGCAGCAAGCGAATTAACCGCAACAATCAGGGTTTAACTGTAGACAGTTTTGCTATTGGCGGTAAAGTAAAACCCGCCAGCTTTTTTCGCCTAGTCTGCAAGGTCGCAGCCGGTCGCGATTGCCGCCCATTCGCCTTTTCTAGCGCTCTATCGCTTTCGCCGAGTCTGGCGAAGTCCCCTCCATTCATGTGCTTTGCAGGAGCATGTTCACGATGAACCTTCCACCACTACAGGTACAGATTACACAGCACGGAGTCTTGGTTAGGACGTCGGAAATCCAAGATCCACGCGAGAAGTATTGCGAGACTTTTAACGAGGTTTACGGCCGGCTCGGCTTTGTGGCGACCCCGTCTCAGCCTGATTCCATCGCGATTCTCTTGGCCAATTCCAGCCGCTTATCAGAATAGATTTGCGTAGCGCTCAAGCTGGCGTGGCCAAGGATGGCCTGTGCAGCTTCGACGCCGTATTCCTCGCGAATCGCATGGCCTTTCGCGTGTCGCATTTGATGCGGTGACCACTGAAGCTGCTCACCATCTGGCCGCGTTCTATTGCATCGCTCTTGCGCCCTCACAATAGCCCGTCTATACGTCCAGGTCCGATAATGGGCATCCTCTCTCGTGCTACGCCGTGGCCGAAACAGGAAGCCGCTGGATCGTTCAAGGAAGGGGAGAATGACATGCTGGCACCGCGGCCCGATCGGCACGATTAGAGTTTGTTCGCGATGCTCGTTTTTATGCCGCGGCATCCAGATCAGTAAATCACCATCGCGTGCAAACTGGTCACGACTGGCCAGAACGATTGACTGCGACCGAGCGCCGGTGTGCCATTGCATCATCACCATTGCGTGCACCGGATGAGTGAGCTGGTCGAGCGTGGCCAACACATCGGCGAACGATACCGGCTGACGCTTCGGCTTTTCCTTGGCGCCGCCCTTGCCGAACGGTAAATCCTCGACCGTCAGCAGGGCTTGATAAATCGCGACCGGGATATGCTCGTGAGAGACTGCCCAACCGAACACCTGCTTAACGCGGCCTACCTGTGAATTGACGTAGGACCGCGCATTGCCAGACGCGATGAGGTGGGCGCGAAACTCTCGCAGCGCCAGCGGCCCAAAGGACTCGACATGCAGCTCGCCGCAATGATCGTCTAGCTTGAGCAGCGCCCGCAGCATCGCCTGATAATGCGATCGCGGCCCTAGGTCAGCGAAATAGGACGTCGCCCAAAGGTTGTAGAGCCGTACCAAGTCCGTGATCTGTAGCGACCCGTTTTTAGCCGCCGGTGACGCCGCCAACACGTAATCGCGCAGGAATGCGTTATAGGCGGCCTTTGATTCGATCGACCCATACTTGCCGGCGAAGTAGTGTCTTTTCCCGCCAAAATTGATGTAACCGACATCCCGCACGTTATGCCGGCTGTACTTAGGAATCCTTGCCAAAGTGTGCACTCCTTCAACTAGTGTGCACGGCCTGTTGTTTATCCTGTCGCTCTAACTCTTTACTGTTTCACACTTTAAAAGTGGGCGATGCGGTATTCGAAACCGCGACCTCCGCCGTGTGAAGACGGCGCTCTAACCAGCTGAGCTAATCGCCCGGGGTGTTGAGTTATTCACCCAACCTGCATCCACAGAGAGAACCTGACGGCGTGAAGGTTCGCGCCGTCAGGTTCGTCAGTTTATCGGTTTTTACTCGCTACGACTAGCGGATATTAGCACGCGAGGGGGACAAAAATCGGTTAGTTGTGTTCCGACTTCTGTGGTTCGGCCGGTGGGGGCTCGAACTTGGGAGCGGTTGCTTCGGCGTAGTCGTCATAGTCATCATAACTGGAGGAGCTGGATGACTTGGACGAGTAGCTTTTGCGGTCATTGACCGTGTCTTCGACTTCTTTGGTGGCGTTGTGAAACTCGGATTGAATGTCACTGAGCCCTTTTTTGAAGTCCGAGTAGCTTCGCCCGAGCGAACGGGCGACCCCCGGCAGGTTTTTGCCGAACAACAACACGGCCAACACGGCGACAATCATCATCTCTTGCATTCCCAAGCCGCCAATGAATCCGAAGATTACCGGCATGGAAATGGGTAGGGTCATCATACGACGGGACCTTTGTTCGCGACGTGAAATGAGAAAGGAGACAAAATAGGCGATTTACGCCTTTTTCACTTCTTCTTCGTCATGCTCGTCGGCGCGAACCGGCGGTTCCTTCATCCCCGATTTGAACTCGCTGATGCCTTGACCTAAGCCACGCATCATTTGGGGAATTTTGGTAGAGCCAAACAGCAAGATAATGATGCCCAGCACGATCAGTAGTTCATTTACGCCGATACCCATGTTCTTACCTCGTTGTCAAACGAAAGACGGAGATAGAACACGCAACCAAGTAGGCGAAAGCGGGTCGGCACTCTTGATAGAGCCTGACCAGAACCAATACTCGTGCGGTCCTTTGCGCAAACCAAATGCGCGAAGGGTGCGGCTACCTGCCGCAACCATGTACCAATTTTACTCGACCCTCCCCGGCTGTAAAGGGAGCAATCTGCAGCGGACGGCTGCGAGAACCCTAGCGCGGGGCCAAATTGTCCGGTTTTGACGAGATTCGGACGCCGCTGCGGATCATCGCAGGCGCCTGGGCGATAGGAGCAGGACGGTTCTGCAGCTCATAGTAAATGGGAAGATAGCGAAAATAGACCTCTAGAGATAAGGTAGCCATCGCCGTCGAATAGACACGTCCGCCGTAGCACCCCCAAACGGTGTCGGGATCCCAGCTGCCGGATTCGATGCCGCCGCTGCGTTGGCTTTTGAGGACCTGCCGCTGCATCGCGGCGCTCCACGATTGCCAGCGTTCCCCTTGCAGTTGGTGCATGCCGATGGTGCCGTAATACCAAAAGTAAAGATTGGGCTTGCCGGGGCCTGGTTCAAAGCGAGCGACATAGTTGGCCGCTTCTTCGACGGCGGCCGGGCTATTTTCAGCATCCATAAAAATGCGGCAGACCAGCGCTTCGGCGGTCATGACCGGATTGGTTCGTTCGCCGGGACGGTAACTGGCCAACCCATTGTTGTCGCCTGACGAGACGCTCCGCAAAAAGCGGGTCATCAGATCCCGCGTCCGCTCTGGCGTTTCGATACCAGACAGTTGGGCGCTGTGCAGCGCCAGCACCTGCCAACCAAACTGACTGGTGTCTCCCAAGTCACCAGGCTGATAGCGCCAGCCGCCGGAGGTTTGATGCTGCGATTGATACGAATATTGAAGCGCCGCTTCCAGCGCCGGGCGAATGCGATCGTCGCGGGTCATCGCGTAGGCTTCGCTGAGCGCCAGCATCGAGATGCCGTGACAATACATCTGCGCAAACAGGCGAGCTTCGCCGGCCAACGAGCCGGTTTCGGCCTGCTGCGAGATCAGGAACTCGAGCCCATGCTGCACGTTGGTGCGGTGCTTTCCTTCCAGATGCGTATGTCCACGCGCCATGAACGCCAGAATCGCCAGGCCGGTAACGGCGGTATCGGCGTCTGCGCCGGAGCCGTAGCGATCGTGACCCAGGACGCGTTGTTCGTCGCCGGCGCCATGTCGGCTGGCGTCCCAGCGACCGTCATCCTCTTGATTCGCGGCTAGCCAGACTAGCGATGCGTCGACGGCGGCTTCGATCCGCGGATCGCCCCCTTGGGCCTGGATGATGTCGGCTTGGTTTTCAGCAACGCGGGCCTGCATCGCCAACGGCAACGGCGAAGCCGCCAACGTGCGGCGATTGGTCGCCGGCGCCGGGACGCCCAGCTGATTGAGCTGCGTCAGCTGCTGCTGATCGCCGGTGGCGCGGGCCGAAGCCAATTGGGCGGGGGCGCCATTTTCGGCACGCGACGACGATGCGTTGGGGCCGTCAATACGATTGTCAGCGGCGCGAAGTTGATCGGTCTCGCTTTGAATTGCATCGGCCGGTTTGGCGGTGGTGGCCATATCGGCCAACTGATGAATCTGATCGTTCATCTGGCGATCTTCTTCGGTCGGCTCTAGCTGCGGCTGTGTGATTTCAGCCATTGGCGCCGCGTCCGAATCACGCCGGGCCAACGTGGGAGCTATCAGCGCGCTGCCCACGGCTGCGGCAAGTTCAGCAGCGGCGACGGCCGGAATAGGCGCCGCGGGAATCGGCCCGATGTCGGCAGCGGCGATCATCGATCCGCGCGGAGCGACCGACGGCTCGACCGGCGCCTGATTCGCTTCGGTCAATTCGGTCGGCGTGGCGGTATCCAGAGGCGGCGGCGTGATGGTTTGACTGAGGGGCGCATCTTCGCTGGGCCAATCGTGGGCCGGATCGCTGGTTACGGCGCTGGGATCTTCGCGGCGGGCCAACGGAGCGGCTTGCGGCGAGGGCAGGGACGCTGTTTCAGACAGCTCCCATGGCTTGGCTTGCGTCGCTTCCTGCGTGGGACGATCTGCTTTTTCTTCAAACGCAACGCTAGAAAGCTTAAAGCTAAGCGGCGCCGGCGTGAGCGCAGGCCCCGGAGAGAACAGCTGCGTCATGTGAGCATAGGCGATCAACAACAGATGTGCGAAGATTGAGAGGACCACGCATTTGGAGATCGGCCTGGCTTGGCCCCAGCGGGTTTGCATCAAGACCAGCAGCGAGATCGTCAATACCGCGAGCCCCGCCCACATGATGTTCCAAATCACGTGGGACGAAAGCAAGCTTTGATTGGCGTCCGCCAGCAGGTGCATGGTTATCTGGTGCTCGTGTTAGTTTGTTGCGCCAAGCGTACAGAGATGCCCATCTCGTTGATCCCTGCACTGCGGCAAGCGTTCAATACCGATGCGACGCTTTGGAACGGGATCTCGGCGTCGCCGCGAACCAGCACGCCTAGATCCTCATACTCGCCGCGGGCGGCGACCAGCGTGAGCTGCAGTTGTTCGACCGTCAGCTCTTGTCGATCAAGCATGATGCGTCCATCCCGATAGATGTTGACCACCTTGCGTTCGGGAGCGGCGGTGAGCGCGCCGACGTCGTTGACGGCTGGGACTTCAAGCCCGATCTTGCGCTCGAGCTCGGTGAACTTAGTGCCGACCATGAAGAAGATGATCAACAGAAAGACAATGTCGATCATCGGCGTCAAGTTGAGCGTCGGCGTCTCGTCGATATGCGTTTTGAGAGGCACCTTCCTGGCTCCTAATAAAGGGCGATTCCGTTCACCCTGGTGGTTACGCGGCGCGGCGAGCAGCCTTCTTGGGGACGGTCTTCCGTTCTTTCCAACCATCCGACGCAATCGCGTTGACCAAATCCTGACCCAGCGAATCGATCTCCATCACCAGCCGATCCACTCGACCGACAAAAAAGAGATATGCAATCAACGCCGGCAGCGCGACAGTCAAGCCGGCGGCCGTGGTCAGCAGCGCTTGGCTAATGCCGGCGGCCAACAGTTCGGGACGGCCCATCGCATCCGCGGTCGCAATCGAGTTGAACGCCTGGATCATGCCGAGCACCGTACCGAGCAAACCCAACAGGGGGCTAATCGTGGAGATGCCGTTGAACAGCCGCAAGTAACGTCGCAAACGGTTGGTGACTCGCTCGCCGCTGTCGATGATCGCCTGTTCAACTTCGACCGAAGAGCGGCCCCATTTTTTGATGGCTGCCGAAAAGACCTCGGCCACGGGGCTTTGGTTTTCTTCACACAGCGCGAGCGCTTGCTCTTGATCGATCTGACCTTCGCGAACCTGCTCGATAAAGCGTTTGACGAACGGACGCGGAATGACGCGTCCCGTGCGCAAACTGATCGCACGTTCAAAGACGAAGACCAGCAGCAAAAACGAACAAAGCACAATCGGGATCATCAGCAACCCGCCATCGCGGATCGCTTGCAACATGTTTTGGGTTGGAATCGGGGATTCGGCCGCAGCCGCCAGCGCATCGGCGCCCTCTTGCGCGAAGGCAGGCGCCGTGAGGAAGATCCCCCCAAACGCTCCGACCAGCGCGAGCTGGCCTAGGCCTCGTCCGACGGTTCGTAGCTGACTGACATCCATTTCAGTTCACTCCCGATCACAAATCACCGGCCCAGGGCGCCACCGATGGATAGTAAAAGTTGTCTATGTAGTTCTGACTCCGATCGACCGCGATTAGCGCTGTTCGGTTGTCTTGAGTTTGGCCGTCTCGCGACGTTGGCGGACGACGCTCAATCGTTGTTGGGCTTCGCCAGCGAACAAGGTCTCGGGATAACCGGCCGCTACATCGTCGTAGTACTTTTGCGCCTTATCCCATTGGCGCGAAATCTCGTAGCACTTGCCGATCTGCAGCAGCGATCCAGCCTTCCAGCGCGGGAAGTCATAGAGCGCAGCGACCCGCGAGTAGGCTTGAATCGCCGATTGAAAGTTCTTTTGATGGAAGTAGGTTTCGCCGATCATCCACTGCGCCATCGCCGCGGTTTCGGTCGCTCCTCCATGATTGGAATCGATCACGCGCTGGTAGGCTTCGCGCGCTTCGGCAAAGCGAGCCTGACGCGCCAAGCAGCGACCACGCAGATAATCGAGCTCGTAACGTTGCTCAAAATCGGGGTGGCTCACCGCGGCCAGTTCGGCTAGGCGAAGCGCCTCGTCCCAGTCGCCCAGATGGGCCGCAAGTTGAGCACGACGGAGCGCGATGGTCGCGTTCCATGTCAGCTCTCGACCGCGGGCCAATCCTTCCACCTTGTCAAACAATTTCGCGGCTTCGCCAAATTTGTGTTGGTGGAACAGCGATTCAGCGTGCCAAAAGCTCGCCATCATCTGTAGCTCTTCGCCAACTTCAGCACTCTTCAGCTTCGTCATCTCGGCGGCGACTGTTTCCCAATCGGCTTGGCCGACGGCGATCTGCCCCAACAAGTAAGTTGCATGAGGCGCCACCTGAGGGTCTCCCTTGGAGACAATCTTGTTAAGCAACCGCTGGGCGTCGCTCGCCTGCTGGGCGGTCAGCAAAGTCTCGGCGCGACGATAAGCGGCGTCGCTCCAGAGTGGGCTTTCTGGATAGTTCTCGCTGATAATGCGCCATTGCTCGGCGGCTGCTTCCGGCTTCCCTTGGTCAAACAACGTCCAACCCAAGCGATAGTGGAGATCTTCTAGTTGCAGCTCTTGGCTGGGCGCCTGAATCAGGGCGCGATAAAGTTCGGCGGCGCGGCCATACTCTTTGCGTTGATTCAAGATCTGGGCGGCTGACAACATAGCCGTCGGCGCCATATCTGACTCGGGGTAGTCGCGATAGATCTGTTGATAAAGGGTGAGCGCTTCCGCCGCTTGGTCGCGCCCCAGCAAGATCTGAGCCCGAGCTGACAACACTGTCGGAATTAGCGTGCTGGTCGGATCTTGCTCGATCAGTTGATCGATCGCAGCGGTTGAGGTTTCGTCGCTAGCGGCATCCAATTGAACCCAGCTAAGCCCGGCGACACCGGCCTTGATGAACTCTGCAGGATTACCATTTTGAGTAAGCGTTTCAAACAACTGACCAGCCCACGGCTTATCGCCGGCTTTCAAGGCTGTTTCGGCCAAGCGGCGCGTGGTCAGCAGATAGAGTCGCTCGTCACACTGAGAGCGATCGACTTGGGCATAGGTGGTCTTTGCGTCGTCGAGTTGCCCGATGCGGGCCAACGCAGCCGACAGCAGCAAGCGAGAAGCGAACGCTTCTTCACCGCTGGGCGCAACTTCTAAGTATTTGGCGAAATGGCGGGCCGCATCGGCGTCTTGACCGCTGCGATCGGCGGCCAAGCCAAGAGCATAGTAGGCCGAAGCTTGTTGCTGCGGCAACTCGGTCGCAGCGATCGCCGCTTCCAATTGCAAGCTTGCCTGCTTGGCGTTGCCGGCGCCCAGCTGCGCGACGCCACGCAGGTACGGTTTTTCAAAGGACCATGTGACGGCCGCCTGTTCCATCTCGGGCGCTACATCATCGATCCCTGGAGACTCGAGCAATTCGATCGCTTGGGCGTATTCTTCTTTTTCGATCCGCTGACGCACGACCAGACGAATAGCTTGCGGCGTCGCTTCACGTTGGGGGTGTTGCTGCACCAAGCGTTGAACGCTGGTTGTAGCTTTTTCGAGATCGCCGGTCACAATGGCCGCTTCGGTCAGATAGAAGAGGGCTTCATCACACCAGGGAGACGCCGGATGATCGACGAGCAATTGTTCGAGCTGCGTCAGACCTTCGCTGGTCCCCCCTTGCTCCAAGCGGATGCGTGCCGACAGATAGTCGATCTCGTCCCGATATTGGCTTAGCTTTCCGTCTTGGACCAGCTCTTGCAGTCGCTGTTCCGCTTGCGGCCAATCGCGGACTTCGTAGTAGGCTTTGGCGATCCAGAGCTTTGCAATATCGCTGTGCCGATCATTGGTTTTGACGACTTCGGTCAAATGTTCGACGGCGGTGCGATGATCGCCCAGTCGATATTCCAGCACGCCCAGCTCAAATCGAGCATCTTGCGATTCGGTCAGTTCTGCTTTTATCGCGTCTCGATAGGCCTGACGTGCGGCGGTCAACTGACCGCTGTCTCGCAATGCCCGAGCCAAACCAAGTTCGGCTTCAGCTTGCATCGCCGGATTGGGCGCCGCCGCTTTCGCTGCGCGGAACCATCGCTCCGCCGCGTCATACTGTTGATTGGCCAGCGCGATTTCGCCCAGATAGGGAAGTGCATGAGCATACAGCGCGTGATCTTTGTGAGTCGTGGTGAAAGCTTCAAACTCGGCTTGCGCGGCTTCGTACTCGCTGGTCAGGTAGTAGCACTCAGCGACTCTGAATTCTGCCTGAATCTGATTTGCGTGCGTGGGAACACGTTTGAGAAACTCTTCATACGACTTCCGAGCGTCAGCAAAATCTTCGAGCTGAATCAGCGCCTCACCGCGATAGAAGAGCAGGGGGCCGGTCAGTGAATGCTGGGGATAGTCGTGGACGAAACGATCAAAGGCAATGATCGCCGCTTCCCAATCCTTGCGAGCATATTGGCTGGCTGCGACGGCATACAGATCGGCCGCCCCGTCGGCGCAAGCAGATCGCGTCATCACGAACGATGTCGTAATGAGAATCAGCGCCAGTAGTACCCTCGTGTTTCGCATCATTCCGTTGTGCGTACAGTCTCAATCCTTGAGAGCTGCGGCTCGTTCGCGTAAGAAGCCGTGGAATCATACCGATCGCAGTAAGACGACGACAGGGCGATTCGCCAGCATTTTTCTCGACATCAAGTTGACGCAGAGAAAAGGAAAGACCGCCAAGGTCGACTGCGATATGTAAGCAATCGACCAGGCGGTCTGCATGGATTTACCAGAACTACCGGGCGACACGTAAGCTGTGGAACCCTCCCAGATTAACAATGTGCCCGCTAGCAGTTATTTGGTGATCGGCTTGATCCGGATGTTGCGGAACGCAACTTTGGTTCCATGACCTAAAAAGCCCACGTGACCCGACTTATTCAGCAGCCCCGGGTGCTTGCTGCCATCCAGGGTTCCGTCCTTGGACGCTTCTTTGATGTCTGCGTCGACGATCACTTCACCGTTGAGAGTGATTTTGATTTGATTGCCGTCGGCGATCACCTCTTGAACGTTCCACTCGCCGGTCGGCTTCAGGAAACCGCGTTTGGCCGGGACCACGCCGTAGACCGAACCATGCGCTTGGTACGGCTTGATGTTTTTGTAGACGTCGGCTTCGGTGTCCAACACTTGCAGTTCGATGCCGTTGTAGGCCGAGTTGCCTTCGATCGGCGAACGAATCGCTACGCCGTTGTTGGCGCCTGGTTCTAGCTTGAATTCAAAACGCAGGACGAAGTTATCGAACTCTTTGTCGTAGTAAAGGTTGCCACCTTTCTTTGGATTGCAAACGATCGCCCCTTCTTCGACATCATAACCGTCGGTCGCGCCGACCCAGCCATCCAGGCTTTTGCCATCAAAGAGAGTGGTGAAACCTTCTTCAGCGGCATGCAGCGTCGAGATGCCGCTCAACGCGCCAATTAGGGTGAGAACAAGCAACGGCAAATTACGTTTCATCAGGCGGGTCCTTCACAGGAGAGAGAGATCAGGGGGAATGTGGCGTTTACGCTTCCGTATTTGAAAATAGCCCCCCAACACACGGCTGACTATACTCAAACCCAAATTTTCGCCGTTCGTGCCAACCAACAGCAATTTGGCGCGAATAGACGCGCAGAAATCGAATATTTTCTTGCCGAAAGCGATATTCGAGACCATCCAAGCTCGCGCCTTTTGAGGTTGCGCTATTTAGCAGGTTCGTAAGAAATAGAACGCGGAGGACACGGATAAATCACGGATTTACACGGCAAGAGGGGAGACTTGCAATTTCCCATCCCGTCAAATTTGTTTCCTAACCAAGACAATTTGAAAATGGCTGCTTAACGCATATGCAGCTATTTCTGACCGTGAAACTCCGTGATTTATCCGTGTCCTCCGTGTTCCATTCTTTCTTTGTCCTTAGATATCGCAATTTCAAAACGCGCGCCTTGGCCTACAATTTCTCGCTTTCTGCAAAGCGTCCATGTTCGAGATAACAGCAGACATCTTGGGCCACATCGCGGCGTAGCAGCAGCGCGGTGTGCATCGTGGGATAAATCCGGCAGTCCGCGTAGCCTTCTAGTTTGGCCGATTGTTGTGACACCAAATGATCGTGCGCTGCGACGATCACGCCAAATTCAAAATCAGGCGGCGCCAATTGATTCACATAACTGCCGAGAACATCCGACATTTGACCCACCGCACGGCAACGCATCAGACCCAGCAGTCCGCCCCAAAATCGCCCGGCGTACAATCCATGATGCGGACTCGCCAGAAAGACGACGCGGCCGAGATGCTGAGGGCGATAGATTTGCAAGGCCCGTCGCGTGACGAGGCCTCCCATGCTGTGGGCGACGATATGCAGACGTTCGACGTCTTCTTCTTCATCGATTTGGCGCAAGACCTGAGCAAATTTTTGGGCGTACGCTTCAATATCGCCGATCAGCGTGACATAACCATAGACGCGGGTGGCGAAGCCTGCGGCCTGAATCTGCCGCTCCAGCCGTTTCATCCATAAGCTGGACGACGCAAACCCATGAATGAGCAATACCTTTTCTCTACGTTGTGACATCGCCGAATCGATCATCGCTGGTCTTCCTTCTGACGTGACAAATCACATCCTCCCAGATTATGGCCGATTTGCTCGGCTGTTATAATCCGTATTTCCGATAACCGCGGTGGTCCTCAGCAGATTTCGTTCTGCGCAGGCTATTCGCCCCTCAAGCCGCAATCTTGCGGCTTTCACTACCCACCCCCCAAAACTTGCAGATCTTCATGGAACGTCTCGAAATATCCTGCCCAGACTGCCGCTGGCATCTTGTCTGCGATCATCTGGCGATGGTTCGTCAGTTGACGAAGCTGGGGATGTTCCGCCGCGAAGAAGAGCCTGACCCAAATTTGGTGGTCGAACTTTTTCGCCGCAGCGCCGGTAAATTGTCGTGCGGCGATTGCAGCCGCATCGGCCTGAAAGTGGATCTTCCCCGCGATGACGAAGAAGAATGGGATCAACGCCGCGTTTGCCAAGTTTGTCGCAAACCGATTCCGCTGGAACGGCTCGAGGTGTTCCCCAACGCCGATACCTGCGTCGGCTGTCGCGAAAAATTGGATAACGCCGACGATCATGCAACGCCCGACTATTGCCCCAAGTGCGGCGAGATCATGTCCCTTTCCACCAGCCGCGGCGGCGGCATGACTCGATATCGAATGCGGTGTCCCCGCTGCAAATAATCTGTTCGCTGACTGCTCGTTACGCATTTTTGTTCTGAGGCAACTTGCTCTACTGCCGCAACTGCGGATGGGGAGTCCGTTGATTACAGACGCGGGAATTGCCGCGCTGGCGGACAACCAGTCGCTAAGATTTTTGCATATTCTGCAAACGCCGCTGACAGACGCAGCACTGGAGCATATTGCGGAAATCGATTCGCTCGAGTTTTTTTACCTCCGATCAAACCAACATCACCGAAGACGGCCTGGCGAATTTGATCGAACAGCGACCGCAATTACACATCCACTTCGACGACGTCCATCTGCCGGGCCAGGAGCATTAATATTACAGGCAAGAAAAGGGGATGTGAGTCTTAGTTCGGGGCCACGGGATGTCGCAATCCTTTGGGCTCAGAAAACGGCCCAGCGGAGAGGCCTGGGCTATACCCATGGTCCTTGCGGTCACCCTCGAAAATCGAGGATACGAAAAAATTCCCCCGTCCCCTTTCGTTCCCGAGCGACTGGAACCAACCGTTCCCGAAGGTAAGGAAGATAAGGATCGCCGTACGATGTTTCCGAAAGCTGCGGTTTCCGATCTCCTGCGCCAGATCGAGATACCCCGGCATAACCAAGAGGACGATCTAGCCGCAGGCATCGGCAGCGTCGAACTGCCCCATGCCCTTGAGCGTAAATCTCCACAGGCGGCCTTCGATTTTCGCTGGAAGTACGTTATTCCCGCCGCTGGATTGAGCGTTGATCCTCGCAGTCGTATTCGTCGGCGTCATCATCTGCACGAATCCACCATCTCGAAGGCAATATCCGCAGCGGCCCGTTGAGCGCAGATCACGAAACGAGTGACGGCTCATCCACTGCGTCACTCGTTCGCAACCCATCGGATCAACGCGGGCGATGACATCCGCACGGTACAGGAACTCCTTGGTCACAGTGACGTTAGGACGACGATGATTTATAATCATGTTTTGAACCAGGAAGGCCGCGGAGTCCGCAGCCCGGCTGATTTCGACAGCCTGGATTCCGAATAACGTGCGCACGTTATTCGGAAAGGTTTTGAATGAACACTAGTTCTGTAGTAAAGAAGTTAATTCCCACAGACTTGGACTTTGATATCGAAATGGCTCGCAAGCGGGATCAAAAATCCAACGACGATCAGATCATCGTTTCAAGCGCCGGGGTCGAAGCCGCTTTTCGAACGGTGGTCTTGAAGATCAGTTGTCCTTACTGTGGTGAACGATTTACTGAAGGGGCAGTCGACTGGGGTAATGCAAGGTTAGAGGGTCTCGTCGACGCGATGAAAGAAATGCAAGCACAAGAACGCGATGGGCCGTACAAGATTAAATGTGAATGGTGCGACCAGCGTTCATTCATCGACTACTTTGCGGCGACGGCTTTGAAAGCAACAGAGGATTGATGACGCCGAACGATTGAGAACAACGACCGTAACGCTAGAATAACAACAGAACCAATCCATGCACACGTAGCACTCGAAAACGCGGTTAAGCAGTGGTTGCCTTACACCTCGTGCCCTGTGATGGCCGCCGTTCTGTCACTAAGGAGCCATCCACATTGACCCGCGTCATTTTATTTGCAGCGACGCTCTTGTCCCTCGTCGGGTGCAGTTCTAAGTCTTCCGACACGACATCTGACGCAACAGAGGATTCAGCAATGGCGAACATTGACCTCGCTGACGAAACGTTTAAGAGAATTTTGAAAAAGCACGGTGACAACGTTGATCCGTCAAAGATACCAAAGCCGCAGCAAACCGTGATACTTGTCTATCATTCACACGGCATACTCGGAAACGGCGGCTTTCAGTATCTCTTCGAGGGTGACTTTCCTGGCGATCCCGAATTCCTACTTACTCGGCAAGCTTATAAAGCGATTGGTGCGTCAGACGCGTCGGCCGCTTTCGAAAAAGCGTTTGCAGTCTTTCCGAATTCAACACCGCCGGCAGATATTGATCGGCGGCTCAAAATGTGGCAATCGAAATACAACTTACTCGATTCCATGAAGGACAAGAGTTCGCCGGATTCAATGTACTTTGCCGCGATGGACGGCGTGATGGAGAAACTCAACACATATATCAAGGCCAACAAAACAGACCTTTCGTCGTTGCCCGAATAGGTGACAGAACAAAAAAATGCACCGGCGGGTTGGCACTGACGAACAGGCATCTTTTCGCGTGGCACTGGCCCTTTTCAGCCAGTGTCTTCACTCCGAGAGCGACGGGTGGTCGTCGATGAATTGGAAGATAAATCAACCACGCGGAAGAGTCAAAGAATAGAAGCCGGAGTCGCTCTGTTGCTTCTGAGTTGTGCGGTGGTAGAAAGAGGGAACACTGGCTTTGGCCAGTGGCGCCCGAAAAATTAGACTTCCGACTGTGCCACCCAACGCTGGTAACGATTTCAATTTAGCATCATCTTCGCAGCCGCTATTTGTTCAGGCGTGGCGTTGATGATTGTCGGGCTTCCGCATGGTTTCGGTTTCTTTTTGCGGGGATAATTGCGGCTTTTCTTGCTGCTTGTGCGACCGCTTTCGTCGGCCTTTTGGCACTTGTGCAGGTTTAATCGCACCGCCTGACATAGGCCCAGGGCGGTTTGCTGCAGCGCCGTTGCAAAGGCGTCCATCACTTGCATCGGGCTCAGTTGTTGCAGCGGCTGGCGATGTCGCTTGGACTGAAGCTTGGCGATAAATAGCGACGCCCAGACGCCGAGCAGCGTCCAAGTCAATTCGGTCTTCACATGCGTCGGCGTTCGACAGAGTCCTTTCGCTTTTCCGCAGTTTTGCTTGACCGTGCGAAAGAAAACTTCGATGCCCCAGCGCGCCTGGTAGATCTCTTGAATCTGGCGATTCGTAAGCTCCATTTCATTGGTCAACAACCATACCTCGCCGCGTGAGCTTTTCAGATGAACCAGCCGCAACAACAACGGCGGTTGGTTCTTTTTCTGGGAGCTTTCCGGCCAGTAATGAACCAGCTCGCCGCGGCGTTTCAGTTGCGGATCGAGCTGTTTTAGCAACTTAATGTTCGAACCGATACGAACGACAAACGACCGTCCCGATTGCAAGATCGCCGACCAGAACGGATAGCCGGTGTAATGCGCGTCTCCCACGATCCGCGCATCCGCCGGCAACTCTTCCAGCATGGCGAGCGCTTCCTTGCGTTCAACGCCGTTGGAAGGCGTCTGCCGCCACGTGATCGGCATGCCTGAGCCAATGTGCCAAAAGAGCGTAACCAGCACTTGAACCGTACTCGCCTTCGAAGCGTCAGCCTCTTTCTTATATTGCTTTGGCTTCGCCGTTTCATCGTGATCGGCGGAGAAGGCCTGCTGATTGGCCGCGGTGCGCGGCGCGGCGAACTTCGTTCCATCCACGGCGTAAGTTGGTTTTCCGGCGGTCGTCCAACATCCTCTCCACTGCCGAAGTTGCTGCTGAATATGCTCGCTAACCTGCGAACTAGTCGCGTCTCCGCAGGTCGCCAACGCCTGACACAAACCTTGGCGCGAGAGCACGTCACAATCGGGATAGAGACTGCGCACCGCGCCGCAGGCCTCCTCGACGCGCTGACTCAAAGTGCGTTTGGACGACCATCCCCAGGCGGCGACGGCGACTGCCGCTAGCGTGAAAGAGTCGACGACCGCATTGCCGTGCCGAGGCGTTTGAAGCGCAGCCGGCGGCAACAAAAATTCCAATACGGCTTTCAAATTATCGAGCGATTTGCGAACATCCATGCTGTCTTGATGCGACATTCCAAGATTCCTTCTTGGGGGTATGCGACGTTTGGCGACGAAGCATTGAAGGCCCCAGGGCCTTCCGCATCAAGACGTTTTTTTGGGCTGACGGGAAATCGTTACCAGCGTTGTGTGCCACCCAGCCGTTCCGTCGGCAAAGCGTCACACCGGGCATCCAAGCATTCGTCCAACTGGTCTTGACCAACATGCACGCGTACGCCCCGACGGTCCTGCTAACAATCAGCTTGTTTTTGTGTGGCCAAGTTACCGCACAGGAAACGGAAACGGGGAATCTGCTTGCTTCGCTGATGGCCGGCAGTGCACAAGATATCGCCGCCGCAATATCGTCGTTACCCAACGACACACTCGCGCAGCCAGAGATTGCTCGGCAACTTACGCTCCTTTTGAATGATGAGCGAACTGTGGTCGAACATTTGATGGGTCGCGAAACGGTGAGTGAACGAGCTTGGTTTAAATTGCTTGACTTACCTCCGGCGGCAGCCTCGTCCATTTTGAAGGAGATGCCCAAGCTAGAGACAGACCGTACGCGAGCAAAAGCACTCGAAGCTATCTCTCGAATTGGCAATCCGGATCGTCGTGCATACGAAATGATCCTGCCATTCTGTGCCAACGACGATGTGTACCTGCGTTCGCGAGCAATTTCGGCATTGGACGCCGTGGCAGATGACAACGAAGAATCCGTGCTGAAGTTTGGAAAACTACTACAGGACCCAGATCCAATGGTGAAATGGACTGTTCTGGACGCACTGGACAAACGGTTTAAGCGTATTGACCCTGCCATACCCGAAGTCATCAAACTGCTCGACGATGATTCTGATGTTTACATCGCAGTCTCACGAGATTTCATGTTGCCCGAGAAGTTACGGGCGCGCGCGGCTCGTCTTCTGGCAAAGATCGGTCCGGATGCCTCGGACGCAATACCGAAATTGAAAACTCTAGTCGGGCCAGATCACAACAAAAACGTGCGGATTTGGTCAGCCACTGCTATTTGCAAGATATCGGAATCGCCCCCACCGGAAGCGATGGACTTGTTGGGGCAGCTATTGCTCGACGACATGGATCGCGAATTCGTCCAAAATGATGCCACAGAGGCGATTGCACAACTTGGTCCTCCTGCGGGCCGACTCATTGATTCACTGGAACGTGCAAAGAATCACGCCTCTGCACAGATACGTTGGGGGCTGGTAGATGCATTTTTTGCGATTGACCCCGATTCCGCAGTCTCGCGTTCCCTCCCTTTGCTGGAAGACGAGGATGAATTGGTGGTGGAAGTCGTGATCGAAGCATTTAGCTCACGTAGAATCTCGGAACCACGAGTGATTGCTGCTTATGCTAGCGCGTTACGCAGCCACGATGGGCTTTTTGATCAACCAGCGAGTGCCGCGGTAGATGCCCTCGCGAAACTTGGTTCCGATGCGACCGCTGCCGTCCCGGCTCTTCAATCGCTTGCACAAGATCCAGATATATCAGGTACACTGAAAGCGGATGTCGACGCTGCCTTGGAGAGTATCCGTTAGCCGTCAATTCGAACACGGAAGACGACGGAACCAAGCAATGCACCCGAGTCGCGAAGTCGGGCGTTTTGGCAATGGAAAATCTCTCGTCGCGACCGGGTGATTTTAGACGTTATCGCAGCGAAGACGATCGCCTTTTGATCGGAAACCCCACCATGTTGCGTCTTCAATCGATGCAGGACTTCCATGATGTTAGGACTATCGATGAAGTTCGTGACCTGATCGCACAGCTGGCCGATGAAGATGGAGCTGGCGCGTTCTGGTTGCACCGTGATGGCACGTGCGAACTTGCGCTATTTCTCAACGGCTCACTTGCAGCGGTCTACCGGAGCACAGACGGAGCATGGTCCCACACGCCGGGTGAATCGGATGACGAGTATTCTCAGTTCAAGCTGGAGAATGGCCAGATCGACGATTTTCCGTTGTCGCAGTGCGTTGCGGCGTCGGACGGGATCGCTGCGTTTCTTGAAACAGCGGACGCCGGCGAGCTGTCCCCTCGGATCGTCTGGGACTGACCGCCTCAAATGTTTGTAGTGACGAAGATTTGCGATAACAATGGGTTGGACGCGGAGGCCTCGAAAGCGTCTTTTTAAAATGGTTGATCTTTCGCTCGGCCCCGGTCAACCCTGCCGTTCGTCAAGAAATGAGTGATACAAGACTCGATAGCGGTGGGTATGAACTGGGCGTGTTTCGTCGGGAGACTGGCAAGCTCGTCATAGCTTTGCCTGTATCGTCTTCGTTTGTAACATCCTCTTTTGAGTTCGAGATTTCTGAGAATATTGCTGATGCATTGATTAATGACCCCGATTTGAGAACACGCTTAGACAAGAAGCTCCACTCGATGCTTCAGGGGAGAATTACACGAGGTTGTCAAGGAGCGACGGATGAAGAGTGCCTCAAGGTGATCCATGAGATGGTCGCGTAACCTATATGTTTTTCGTGCCCCATGAACCCAATCAAAAAAAACGGCGAACAAGACGCTCCATCCAACGGCGGGGCTGGGTGGCACTGTCCAACGGTGTTTTTCTTCACCAGGTTGGCACTAACGAACAGGCATCTTTTCACGTGCCACTCAACGCTGGTAACGATTTCCCGTCAGCCCAAAAAAACGTCTTGATGCGGAAGGCCCTGGGGCCTTCAATGCTTCGTCGCCAAACGTCGCATACCCCCAAGAAGGAATCTTGGAATGTCGCATCAAGACAGCATGGATGTTCGCAAATCGCTCGATAATTTGAAAGCCGTATTGGAATTTTTGTTGCCGCCGGCTGCGCTTCAAACGCCTCGGCACGGCAATGCGGTCGTCGACTCTTTCACGCTAGCGGCAGTCGCCGTCGCCACCTGGGGATGGTCGTCCAAACGCACTTTGAGTCAGCGCGTCGAGGAGGCCTGCGGCGCGGTGCGCAGCCTCTATCCCGATTGTGACGTGCTCTCGCGCCAAGGTTTGTGTCAGGCGTTGGCGACCTGCGGAGACGCGACTAGTTCGCAGGTTAGCGAGCATATTCAGCAGCAACTTCGGCAGTGGAGAGGATGTTGGACGACCGCCGGAAAACCAACTTACGCCGTGGATGGAACGAAGTTCGCCGCGCCGCGCACCGCGGCCAATCAGCAGGCCTTCTCCGCCGATCACGATGAAACGGCGAAGCCAAAGCAATATAAGAAAGAGGCTGACGCTTCGAAGGCGAGTACGGTTCAAGTGCTGGTTACGCTCTTTTGGCACATTGGCTCAGGCATGCCGATCACGTGGCGGCAGACGCCTTCCAACGGCGTTGAACGCAAGGAAGCGCTCGCCATGCTGGAAGAGTTGCCGGCGGATGCGCGGATCGTGGGAGACGCGCATTACACCGGCTATCCGTTCTGGTCGGCGATCTTGCAATCGGGACGGTCGTTTGTCGTTCGTATCGGTTCGAACATTAAGTTGCTAAAACAGCTCGATCCGCAACTGAAACGCCGCGGCGAGCTGGTTCATTACTGGCCGGAAAGCTCCCAGAAAAAGAACCAACCGCCGTTGTTGTTGCGGCTGGTTCATCTGAAAAGCTCACGCGGCGAGGTATGGTTGTTGACCAATGAAATGGAGCTGACAAATCGTCAGATTCAAGAGATCTACCAGGCGCGCTGGGGCATCGAAGTCTTCTTTCGCACGGTCAAGCAAAACTGCGGAAAAGCGAAAGGACTCTGTCGAACGCCGACGCATGTGAAGACCGAATTGACTTGGACGCTGCTCGGCGTCTGGGCGTCGCTATTTATCGCCAAGCTTCAGTCCAAGCGACATCGCCAGCCGCTGCAACAACTGAGCCCGATGCAAGTGATGGATGCCTTTGCAAAGGCGCTGCAGCAAACGGCCCTGGGCCTATGTCAGGCGGTGCAATTGAACCTGCACAAGTGCCAAAAGGCCGACGAAAGCGGTCGCACAAGCAGCAAGAAAAGCCGCAATTATCCCCGCAAAAAGAAACCGAAACCATGCGGAAGCCCGACAATCATCAACGCCACGCCTGAACAAATAGCGGCTGCGAAGATGATGCTAAATTGAAATCGTTACCGGCGTTGCGTGGCACTGGCCCTTTTCAGCCAGTGTCTTCTCTTCCCTTCTGCTGACTTGCACCCAGCACCAGCCGAGCACGTCGATTCTATTCTTTGACTCTCTCCCATCGCTACTCTATTTTGATGCTCAGCGATCGAAGCGGCGATCGACTACCTTCATGAGAATCCAGTTCGTCGCGGGCTCTGCCGACGAGCGATCGATTGGAAGTGGTCGTGTGCCCGTTTCTACCTAGAAGGAATCGTCGATCCGCGTCTGCCGAAACAATCGCCTCCGCTGCTGGAACTGTTTGAGAACGTTGGGGTAAAATACCGTACTTGGAGTTAGGCAGTGGCTGATAATGGCCAGTTGCACCCTGATCAAGACGAAGTTCGCCATCGCCACCCCGCAAAATGATTAACGAACGAAACGCGATCGAGATAAGCAGACGATATGCCGAATCACAAGGCTGGTCATTAGAGCGGCTATTGAAGGTACGGCACTTTTCAGCGGAGCATTTGGAAATGGCTCTGAGTTCACCTCGCTCCTATGGCGAATTTCTAGTTGCCTTTTGCGATGGAGATGGACAAATTATCCATCTCGTCGTCAAGGATCATGACGGCACAGTGTTTAGAATGGAAGACTTGTAGTCATAGCCCCAGGTCTGCGTCGCCTTCGGCGGACTGACCCCAGGCAAGTTTAGGCCGGTCCTCCAGGCCTAGCAAACTGACGTTCGCGCATGTTTTTCTCGCCGAGTTCCCCCGGATTCATCCACGGCTTTGCCGTGTTCCAATCGTCTTTTGGTTGACGTTCTCCATTCAACTATACTAGCGCGGTTACTTTCTTCGCTCTCAGGTCTGCCATCATGCAATGCTTTCGCTCATTCGCCGGCGTGCTGCTTACGTTGGTAGCGATGATTTCGCTACTGCCGACGTCGGCCCAGTGCGACGAAAAATTCAAAGTTCGCGAGCCGTTCTTCGGCATTCAAATCGTCGACGCAACGTGTCACGGCATTCCGCTTGTCGAACTGAAAACGACGAGCGGCGTTTCTTATTGGACCGACTCCAACGGTTGGGCGGCGATCGCTGAACCGGGGTTGATGGGGCGAGAGACTTATTTTCATGTCGCTAGTCCCGGTTATGAATTGACCGCGGATGGCTTCGGATTTCACGGGCTTCGCGTGACTCCCGAACCAGGCGTTGCGGTGACGCTGTTGCTTCCGCGCACGAATATCGCTGATCGCCTTGTACGCCTGACAGGCGAAGGGATCTATCGCGATAGTGAACTGCTGGGTCTGCCGCTGCCGGCCGACATGAAAAACTTGAACGCCGGCGTGACCGGGCAAGACTCCGTTCAAGTCGTTCCATACCAGGGAAAACTCTTCTGGCTATGGGGCGACACCAACATCGCGAGTTACCCGCTCGGCAATTTTCAAACCACCTGCGCCACCTCGCCGCTGCCGGTCGATGGCAAACCTTCACCAGAGCGCGGCGTACCGTTTGAGTACTTCACGCAAGAAAACGGCCAGCTTCGTCACATGGCGCCGCTCGACGGTCCTGGCGCCGTTTGGCTATTTGGTTTGTTCAACTTGGAAGCGGAAGACGGCAGCGAGAAGATGTTCGCCCATTTCACGCGTCACAAATCGCTTTCGGAAGTGGTCGAGCACGGCGTGATGCAGTTTGACGACGAAGCTGGCGTCTTTAAGAAGGTCGCCAACTTTGATCTCGCCGAACTTTGGCGCGGCCCCCGCGGCAACGCGTTCCAAGCGCAGGACGAAACAGACGGCAAGCAATATGTCTACTTCACCGATCCATTCGCCTACTCGCGCGTCGAAGCCAAGGAAGCGAGCATCCTCGATCCTCACGCGTATGAGTCGTTTGTCTTTGATCGACAAGCCAAGAAATACGTCTGGAAACGCGATGTGCAGCCAACTCGGCAGCAGGAAGAGCGGAAACTGGTCGATTCGGGCCAAATGCCGGCCGCTGCCGCACATTATCGTGTGGCCGACGTGGAGAGTGGTCAACCAGTCACGCTTCACGGCGGGTCGATCGCCTGGAACGATTATCGCCAGAAGTGGGTGATGATCGGCAATCAGGCAGGCGACAAGGACGCGCCGTCCTATCTGGGAGAGGTTTGGTACGCCGAAGCCGACTCACCCACCGGCCCCTGGTACGACGCGATCAAAATCGCGACCCATCCCAACTATTCGTTCTACAACCCGCGGCAACATCCGTTCTATGCGACCGACGGCGGCCGCGTGATCTATTTTGAAGGCACCTACACCGCAACCTTCTCCGCCGCCAAAACGCCGACGCCCCGGTATGACTACAATCAGCTGCTTTATCGGTTGGATCTGAGCGACGCCAAGCTAAAACCGGCGCAAAAATAGCCATATTCCCGCAGTAACGCCGCCGCGACTTGCTTCATCAGAGAGGGAAACGCTGAACGTTTCCTTCCTTTTCTCTGGGGATCAAGATATGTCGCAATCGCCGTTGATGCAGCCGATGTCGCTGGGGAACATTCCGCTTAAAAACCGCGTCGTGATGGCGCCGTTGACCCGCGCCAGGGCCGGCAAAGATCGCGTTCCAACGGCGATGATGGCCGAATATTACACGCAGCGGGCCTCGGCCGGTTTGATCATTTCAGAAGCGACGGTGATCTCTGAGCAAGCGATCGGCTGGATCAATACGCCGGGCATCTATAACGACCAACAGGTCGCAGGCTGGGCCCAAGTGGTCGACTCGGTGCATCAGGCCGGGGGGAAGATGTTCCTGCAGCTCTGGCACATGGGGCGGTCTTCGCACAGTAGCTTTCATAACGGCGAGCCGCCGGTTTCGGCCTCGGCGATCAAGATCTCGGACGGGGAAGCTCATACCTATCAAGGAAAACTGCCGTATGAGACGCCGCGGGCACTGACAACCGAAGAAGTGGTCGCGGTGGTCGCCGATTATCGCGCGGCGGCGGTCAACGCCCAGGCAGCCGGTTTTGATGGCGTCGAGATTCACGCCGCCAACGGTTATCTGATCGATCAATTTCTGCAATCGAAAACCAACCACCGCAGCGATCAGTACGGCGGCTCGGTCGAGAACCGCACTCGCTTCCTACGCGAAGTGGTCGCAGCGGTGACCGAAGTATGGGAGCCATCACGCGTCGGCGTCCGGTTATCTCCTAACGGCGTTTATAACGACATGGGCTCGCCAGACTTCCATGAGCAGTTCACCTACGCTGCTCAGCAACTCTCGCCGTTTGGACTGGCTTATCTGCATGTGGTCGACGGTCTGGGGTTTGGATTTCATGAAAAGGGAGCACCGATGACGCTGGCCGAGTTTCGCCAAGTCTTTGGCGGCCCGCTGATGGGCAATTGCGGCTACGACCAAGCAGCAGCGGAAGCGGCCATCGAAACAGGAGACGCCGACCTGATTGCCTTTGGGCGACCATTCATCAGTAATCCGGACCTGGCGGAGCGATTCGCGCACCAATGGCCGCTGGCGCCCATCGCCGACACCAAGCAGTGGTATGGCTCGGGTCCCGACGCCGCCGGCTATACCGACTTTCCGAGCTTCGCGGTAGCGTCCGCAGCGCGTTAAGTTTGTGTTTGGAAATCACCAAAACGCTGGCAACGCTAGCAATTCAAATCCTTGAACTTACGACGATCTCCGATGACGCTACTCACTGGCGCGTCGTATGTTAGGAAAAGGTGAAGAGATTGTGGTTGACGCAAAGTGCTACCACGATATATTGGGCCTCCGGCTGATAAATTGATGTTGTCAGGACACACGACTTGGCGATGTTTAAATTTATTAGCCACAGCATCTTGTGCTTTGGCGGAAGCCTTGGCACAATATCCTGTGGGCAATGAATGCTGCCCTCGACATCAAAACGCTGGCGTCGCTAGCGTTTTGGGCCGTAAAACTCCGCTCGATTGGGGGGATACGGATTAGGAGTCTGGCAGTCCTCTCTGGAGGACCTCGCGTCAAGGAAGACGGTGCGTTATTACGCGCGCTTCTATTTTGAATGCGGCGCCAATCCCTATCCGTTGTTCATGGGTACGAACTTTGATGTTCGACCATGAGATCCTCGAAATACGCATCGGAGGCACCACTCATGAAATCTCAATCTCGCGCCTTATCCGGCCGTCAGCCGGTTCAGGAAGAACCCCTCGAAGGAGTCGATGTCATGACGACTGTCACCTCCCCCGCCGTCGCCCTGGAAGTTCGTAAACGGGACGGCCGCATCATTACGTTCGACGTCGCTCGCATTCACTATGCGATCGGCAAGGCTTTCCGCGCCGAAATCGGCATTGCGGATGGCCAGGAACTAGAAAATTCGCTCGAAGCGCAAGTCAAAAGCATTTCGGAAGCGGTGATCGATCAAATCGAAAGCCGCCCGTTCAGCCGTGACGGGATCGATGTCGAGTCGATCCAGGACGCTGTCGAAATCCAACTGATGCGTCATGGCCACTTCTCGGTCGCGCGCCGCTACATCCTGTACAGAGAAGAGCATGCCAAGTTGCGTGCTTTGCGTGCCGCGGACAGCGACGGCAATCTGATCCCGCCGCGGATCAACGTCAAGCAAGAAGATGGCACGAAAGAACCGTTTGACGCGACTCGTCTGCGTCGTCGGGTTTACTCGGCAGTTCGCGGCCTAGAGCAAAACTGCTCGGCCGAAGAACTGGTCGAAGAGACCTATCGTTCGCTCTACGACGGCATTACGCCGCAAGAGATCTATCGAGCGATGATTCTCGCTTCCCGCTCGCGGATCGAACGTGACCCCGACTACGACAAGGTCGCCGCCCGCTTGATGCTGATGGTGATCTACAACGAAGCGATCGGTCGTCTCCATCCCAAAGAAGATATCGCCGAAGTCACACGTCGCGAGTTCAGCACTTACATTTCGACCGGGATCGAAGCAGGTCGTCTGGCCGAACGTCTGCGCGACTATGACCTAGATCGGATCTCGGCCGCATTGCGTCCCGAACGTGACGCCGCGTTCCCCTACTTGGGTCTGCAGACGATCTATGATCGTTACCTGCTGCACATCGACGGTCGCCGCATCGAAACTCCCCAGTACTTCTGGATGCGAGTGGCGATGGGTCTGGCCTGGAACGAAGCGGACAAAGAAGCTCGCGCGATCGAGTTCTACAACATCCTCTCGACGTTCCGCTTCACCTCGGCCACGCCGACGCTGTTCAACTCGGGCACGCTGCACCCGCAGCTCAGCTCGTGCTACCTAAGCACGGTGGATGACGACCTAGAGCACATCTTTAAGGTGGTCTCTGACAACGCGATGCTATCGAAATGGGCCGGCGGATTGGGCAACGACTGGACCAACATCCGGGCGACCAACGCGCACATCAAGGGAACCAACGGCCAAAGCCAGGGCGTGATTCCGTTCCTAAAGGTCGTCAACGACACCGCGATCGCCGTCAATCAAGGTGGCAAACGCAAGGGCGCCGTCTGCTCGTACCTAGAATCGTGGCACTTGGACGTCGAAGAATTCCTCGACCTCCGCAAGAATACCGGAGATGATCGCCGTCGTACGCATGATATGCACACGGCCAACTGGATTCCGGACTTGTTCATGAAACGAGTGCGTGAAAACGCCGAGTGGACCTTGTTCAGCCCCGATGAGACCCCTGACTTGCACGACCTGTGCGGCTCGGCCTTCCAAGCTCGTTACGAGGAGTACGAGAAGCTGGCCGACGAAGGCAAAATGCGTCTGTTCCGTCGCGTGTCGGCCAGCGACCTGTGGCGGAAGATGCTAACTCGATTGTTCGAGACGGGTCACCCGTGGATCACCTGGAAAGATCCGTCGAACGTTCGTTCGCCGCAGGATCATGTCGGCGTCGTGCATAGCAGCAATCTCTGCACCGAGATTCTACTGAACACGTCGAAAGACGAAATCGCCGTCTGCAATCTGGGCAGCATCAACCTGGTCGCCCACATCAAGAATGGCGAGCTCGATCTCGACAAACTGCGTGAAACGGTCACCACCGCAGCTCGCATGCTCGATAACGTGATCGACATCAACTACTATCCGACTCCGGAAGCGAAGACCTCGAACGGACGTCATCGTCCGGTCGGCATGGGCTTGATGGGTTTCCAAGACGCGTTGTCGGCGCTCGGCGTCAGCTACGCCAGCCAGGAAGCGGTCGAGTTTGCCGATCGCAGCATGGAAGCAATTTCGTACTTTGCAATCCTCGCCTCGTCGCAATTGGCGGCCGAACGCGGCACGTACGAAACGTACGCCGGATCGAAGTGGGATCGCGGCATTTTGCCGATCGACTCGCTTGACATCCTGGAACAAGAACGCGGTCTGCCGATCGAAGTCGATCGCAGCTCGACCTTGGATTGGCAAGTTGTTCGTGACTCGGTTCGTGAACATGGCATGCGTAACAGCAACGTCATGGCGATCGCACCGACGGCGACGATCTCGACCATCGTCGGCGTTTCGCAATCGATCGAACCGACCTACAAGAACTTGTTCGTCAAGAGCAACCTGTCCGGCGAGTTCCCGCAACTCAACCTGCGAATGGTCCAAGACCTGAAGGCGCACGGCTTGTGGGACAGCGACATGGTCGAAGCGATCAAGTACTACGACGGCGAACTGACCGAAATCGATCGCATTCCGGATGACCTGAAACTGCGTTATCTGACCGCGTTCGAGGTCGACAGCAAGTGGTTGATCGAGTGCGGCGCCCGACGCCAAAAATGGATCGACATGGGTCAGTCACTCAACTTGTACATGGCCCAACCAAGCGGCCGCAAGTTGCACGACATGTACATGTTGGCCTGGAATGTCGGTCTCAAGACGACTTACTACCTGCGAACGCTCAGTGCGACCCAGGTCGAAAAGTCGACGATCGACGTCAATCGTTTTGGCATTCAGCCCCGCTGGATGAAGAACGCCAGCGCGTCGGCCGATATCCGCGTCGATCGCGGCGAAGTCGCCGAAATCCTAGACGAATTGCCGCCGGAACAACCGAAGGCCTGCAATCTGGACGGCGACTGCGAATCTTGCCAGTAGATCGGTCGATGCGGAAGAAAACATGCGGCTCGGGCGATTGAATCGCCCTGGCCGCGTCGCAAAATTATTCCTCTAATCTTTATCAGCAGCTAATCGCAAGGGAGCGATACGATGACCATTCCCAGCATTGAAAACCAACTCGAAACCGGTGACGGCCAACGAGTCCGGGCCAACGACAAACGCCTGGTCAACTGCTCGCAGGTCGACGTCAATCAATTGATGCCGCTGAAATACAATTGGGCTTGGGAGCACTACATTAACGGGTGCGCCAACCATTGGATGCCGACCGAAGTGCCGATGACCAAAGACATCGAAACTTGGCGCAGCGACAAGCTGACAGACGATGAGCGTCTGGTCATCATGCGTAACCTGGGCTTCTTTTCGACCGCCGAAAGCCTGGTTGGCAACAACCTGGTGTTGGCGATCTTCAAGCATGTCACCAACGCTGAATGCCGTCAGTACTTGCTGCGTCAAGCGTTTGAAGAAGCGGTTCACTCGCACACCTTCCTGTACGTGGTCGAAAGTCTCGGCTTGAACGAAGGGGAAATCTTCAACATGTATCACGAGGTCCCGGCGATCACTCGCAAGGATCAGTTTGAGATGCGGTTGACGGCCGAAGTCCTGAGCCCCGATTTCAGCACCGATACCTACGAGGGTCTCCAGGCGTTCCTGAAGAACCTGATCGGCTACTACATCATCATGGAAGGGATCTTCTTCTACACAGGGTTTGTGATGGTGCTGTCGTTCCATCGCCGGAACTTGATGACCGGCATCGGCGAACAGTTCCAGTACATCCTGCGTGACGAGACGGTCCACCTGAACTTTGGCATCGATCTGATCAACGGCATCAAAGCCGAAAATCCCGATCTGTGGACAGCAGAGTTCCAAGCCGAGATCATCGATCTGATCAAACAAGCGGTCGAGCTAGAAATCGAATACGCCGGCGACTGCCTACCGAACGGCATCCTCGGACTGAACCGCGACCTGTTCCGCGACTATGTCCACTACGTCGCCGATCGCCGCGTCGAACGTATTGGTCTACCAAAGCAGTTTGACTCCAAGACCAACCCGTTCCCTTGGATGAGCGAAACCATGGACCTGGCGAAGGAAAAGAACTTCTTCGAAACCCGGGTCACCGAGTATCAAAGCTCCGGGGCGCTGAACTGGGACTAACCTCCGTTCGGCAGCACAAGAAACAGCAGAGGCTGGTCCAGTGGGGACCAGCCTTTTTTTGTACACTCGAGAAAACCGCAATCCTATTCCCAGGCGAGAGCTAAAGCCTCGTTTTACGCTTACACCTCGGCCAGCGTCCCCGTGCTATTGGCAAACGAGTCGGCCTCTACCCCCAATCGCTGCAACATGGTGACAAACAAATTCCCCAGCGGCTGATCTTCTTTGGTCGCTTCGATCTGCCAAGGTTCGCGTCCCCCCAACCAAGCGCCCCCGGCAGGCTGCGCCGGGCCGTAGTTCAGATACTGACCATGCTGGAAGCCCATGTTCTTGCCGCCGGTCAGGATTAGCGGATAGTTGCGCGACAGATGGAAGGCGCTTGACGCCGATCCGAATAGCAACAGCGTATTATCAAGCATATTGCCGGGGCCGTCCGGCTCAGGCGTCGCTTTTAGCTTGGCGGCGAAGCGGCCATATTCTTCGCTGATAAACTGGCAGTAGGTGCCAAATCTTTCCCAACCGCCTGGTTCTTTGGTGTCGTGCGTCAATTGATGCGTCAGATTGAATCCGACCGCTCGCGCTAGATAGTCGCTGGCGCCGATGCCGTTTTCTCGCCCCAGTTGATAGGTCGCGACACGGGTCGAATCGGTCTTGAACGCCAGATAGATCAGTTCAAACATCGTCTGCAAGTAAACGCGGGGATCCTCCGGCGTGATATCAAGCTGCAAATGATCAACACCCACTTGCGGCAGCGGAATATTGACCCAACGCTTTGCTTTCTCGACTTTGATCTCGGTCTCGCGCACCGACTGCAAGTATTCATCCAGCGTCTGCTGATCATGGGCCGAAAGCATCTGACGCAGCGAGCGGGCGTCGATCAACAGTTCGTCAAGCGTGCTTTGCGATAGCGCAAGCCGCCGCGCCGCATCGGCGTCGTTTTTGACAAACAACATATCGAAGATCCGCTTTGGCTTGTGCTCGGCAGGAATCGCCCGACCGCTGCGGTTAAAAGAGATCGTATGCGCGCCGCGCGGAGTGCCGGTTCCGCCATCGGTCGAGAGAACCAGCGACGAGAATCGGGTCTGGTCTCCCACATGCGCCGCAAACTCTTGATCAAGCGAGATCGAATTGGCGTAGTCGCCTGACTGCCCTGTCGCTGCCCCGGTCAAAAACTGATCAGCATTTGCATGACCATGGATACTACGCGCCGCCGGATGCGAAAAGCCGGCCAAGACGGTTAAGTCATCGCGCAGCGGCGCGAGCGGCTCCAAACATTTGGTGAAGGTAAAATCCTTACCGCTGCCATGCGGAAACCAGGCCCAGTCTTGGTGCGCCGGATCATCGTTGAGCGGCATCGGCACGCCGTCAGGCATGTAAAAGCAGGCCAAGCGTTTCCGGTCGCTCGGCTGTTTGGCGACAGCGCCAGACAGGTGCGAGAACGACTCTAACCAGGGAAGCGCCAAGGCGAATCCAGCGCCACGCAAAAAGCGCCGCCGATCAAGAGATGCAATCTTTTGAATCATTACCGGGTCTCCTTGTCTGGTGGGTTGGCTGCAGTCACTGCATTCGCCTGAAACAGATCGCTGGTGACGATCAACGTGATCATCGTCGCGAGTCCGTCTCCTTGCTTCCGTACATCGGCCGTAATCTGATCAAGACTCGCATGATCGCCAAAAGTCAGCGCTCGCCCCAAGGCGTAGGTCGTCAACTTGTGAACCATTGCGCGGACAAATTGATCCTGTCGACTTTCAAGTAGATACCGCTTCAACCCATCCACGCCGTCAAGACGCTGATTGTTGAAGAGTACGCTCGACGCATCGACCGGTTGTCCTTGAACTTCGGTTCGCCAACTGCCGATGGCGTCAAAGTTTTCAAACGCGATCCCCCACGGATCAATCTTGGCGTGACACGATTTGCATGCTGGTTGATCGCGATGGTTTTCGATTCGCTGCTTTAACGTCAACTTGGCGATCTCTGGATCGGCAAGATCGATCACCGGCACCGCGGCCGGCGGTGGTGGCGGAGGATCGTTCAACATACTTTCCAGTAACCAGATTCCCCGCTTCAGCGGATGCGAATCTTTGCCGTCCGAGTTCATCGCCAACAAACCGGCTTGCGTCAACAATCCGCCGCGGCGGTCCTGTGGTTGAAGATCAACTTTGCGAAATTCATTTCCCGAGACCCCTTTCAGCCCATAGTGCAGCGCAAGTCGTTCGTTCACCCAGGTGTAATCGGCGTGGATAAAATCCAAGACGCTCTGATTTTCGCGCAGCACCGCGTCAAACAAGGCGATCGGCTCTGCTTGCATCGCCTCTTTCAGCGGGGGGTTAAATCGCGGATACGCTTTTTTGTCAACTTGCAGATAATCGAGCAATTGCAGATCCAACCACTGACGAACGTACTGCTGCGAGAAGCGGCGCGAACGGGGATCGTCCAACATCCGCTTCACCTGTTCGGCCAATACTTTGGGGCTCCTAAGTTCGCCCTGGGCAGCCAGCGCTAACAGCTGATCGTCAGGCGTACTACACCACAGGAACATCGACAGCCGCGTCGCCAGTTGGTAGTCGGCCGTTAGTTCGGCCGCACTCTGATCGTCTGCATTCTGAACATCTGCCAGGGAGCGATGATCGGACTGCACGAGGAACAAAAACTGTGGCGACGCAAGAACCGTCGCCAACACTTCTACCATCGCCGTCTGAAAATCGTCACACTGGGGGCGAATCTTGGCGAACAACGCCAGCTTTTGATCGACCTCGGCAGTCGACACGCTGCGTCGCCAGGCGCGCGGCATAAACCGCGTCAAGATTTCTTTCGCATAGGGCGATTCGTCACGCGAATTCTCGCTTTCCAGAAAAATGCGCGAGTGGGATTCGGGCGGCCATTGCTCGTAAACCGGCGCCGTCACTTCGACATAGTCGATTTGGATCTCGCCCGCCGAAACCGAAGCGTTCACCAACTTCAGGTACTCGGACGGACTGGGCAGATCTCCCATCTTAGAGATGTGACGGACCGAATTACGCGGATAAACCTCACTGAGAGGAACTTCCCACTGATAGAATTTTGGTTCATCCGGCCCCGCATCAATCGCAAGATCGCCGCCGCCGATAGGGACCGACGCCTGAGAGTCGTTACTGGCCTGCCAACCAAATTCGAGCCGTAGACTTGGTATGTATGATGCTGCGGCCGAAGTTCGAGACGCTCGGACGCGCACACGCATGGCGCCTTCATCCGGTATGGTGTCGCCAAGCTCGACGATCAGTTTTTGACCGCGCGGGAGAATCGCGACCACCTCTGAAGTGGCTGGAACCTCTGGTCGGGTAGCGGTCGGTTTCCAAGCGTAGCGGGCGCCGGGATAACTCCAATTGATGTCGGCAGTTTCCCCGGTCTGCAAATTTTTGTAGTGATCGGCTTGCGAGCTTGCTTGAAACTTTGCCGTCAACTGCGCTAGTTCTTGCTTTAGCTTTTCTGGATCCTCTTTGTGCTGCGTGCGAAGCTTGTTGCGCTGCGCTGCTTGACTAGCCCACTCTTGGACGGCTGCCGCCTGCATCGAGACGCCCCAATAAGAAGCTGCCGGCTGCTCGCCTGAGACGGTGGCGCGCTGCAGCGCGCTGCGCGCCAGATCTCGAAAATACCCGAACTGAATTGCCGACATCCCCAGCATTTCAGAACTGTTTTGAAAACCATCTTCGGAAGTTGCCTCTGGCGGTAAGTCGCGGGCAAAATCATACGGCAAACCCAAGAGATCTTGCAGCGCATAGCTGAATTCGTAGCGAGTCAGACGACGAAACGAAGAATGCTCCTGAGTCGCGCGGCGGACCGTCGATGCGGTTTGTATCTCGTTCGAGAGCCAATCCACCAGTTTGGCCCGATCGCTATCGGCGAGTTCCCCTTCGCCCGGCGGCGGCATCTCTCCCTTGCTCAATGCAGCGCGAACTTCCAACCACCAAGCGGTATCAGCGCCGTTTAAAAGATCGGGATTCAACGTATCGATCCGGACATTTCCCTCTTGGGCGTCCGGACCATGACAATCCACGCATGCCTTGGTGAGAATCGGACCGATCTCGCGGCGAAACGTTTCAAGTTGCGGCTGCGGGACTTCGGCGCCAGGCGAACGCGTCGCTTGATTTTGATAGCTTGTGCGAAGAGCGCCAGCAGCTTTCAACTCGGCGAAAGTCGGCTGCGCCGCAGGCAGTTTCAAGCTGCTTGCCTCTTGAGCACTTGCCATTTGCCCCACAGCCTTGCCAGCGATGGCAAAGAGCAGCGCAAGTAGGCAAACGAGGGACCGATATTGGCTTGATTCGATCATCCAGCTTCTCGGGTAGGACGCGTGAGCAACTCAGCTGGGGCGCCAAGGAGTGCAAGAGTTGCTCAGGAGGGGGGGAACCGCTATTGTATACCAAGTTCAGCGTAAGATACACGCGGATTTTTCTACCGTCGGTGCGAAACGCAGCTGCGAATAGCAAGAGATGACAAAGCGGCATCATCTCGATATTACTTTTCAATCCGCCCAGGGGATTCGCATGGGCGCCGCCCCAATTTTTGCTGGATCGGCGACGCATCCTTGGTAGACTAAGCTCGCCGCGTCACCCACGGCAGCCAGCCCAATCCCATCCGCGGGAGCAGCCAACTGCACTCCGCAGATCCAGGTCAGCGAAGCCCCCCTCGTTGTTTCAAGCTGTATTCATCGACCGACCCATTCGCCGTGCGCTGCTCGTGCTCTCAAGCCGCGGCTGCACGGTTCGCGGTCATTGTCAGGATTCGAGAGATGATCGATCGAGATGGGGACGCAACGCAGCCAAGTTTGGTGCAACGTGCGGCAGGCGAAGAATCGCCGCGCGACATCGCGGCCCAGTTTGCACCATCTGGTAATCGTCCCACCGTGATCCGCTACCGCGTGATCGCCTGGCTGACGGCGGCGGCGGCCTTGGCGTATGTCTGCCGAAATTCGATCGGCATCGCCGAGAGCCAGATTCGCGAAGACCTGGGTCTGACATTAATTCAGTCGGGTCATATCATGGGTGCGTTCTTCTGGAGCTACGCCTTAATGCAAGTTCCGACCGGCGCGTTCTCGCATCGCTTCGGCACGCGATTGGCGCTCACCATTTTTGCGATCGCGTGGTCGATCACCACCCTGGCGACAGGGCTCTCGCCGGGATTTTGGTTACTGATCACGGCCCAACTATTGATGGGGGTCGCCCAGGCGGGAATCTTTCCGGCGTCGACCAATACGATCAACTATTGGATGCCGATGTCGCAACGCTCGGTTGGCTGTGGAGTACTATCGGGCGGAATGCAGGTAGGCGCGATCATCGCTAGCCTTGTTACGGGATACTTGTTGAGCGTGATGAGCTGGCGCTGGAGCTTTGTGCTAATTTCCATCCCAGGCATCTTGTGGGCGCTCACGTTTTACTGGCGGTTTCGCGATCGGCCCGAGCTGTCGCCAGAAACGAATGCAGCCGAGCGAACGTTGATTCAGGGACACCGAACGCGTCAGCAAATCGCCGCCGCCGAAAATGACACCGGCCCCACCGACTGGATCGCGGTGCTGCGTCACCAGGGACTTTGGCTGATTTACGGGCAGCAAATCTGCCGCGCGGCAGGCTACATGTTCTTTGTCAGTTGGTTCCCCACTTTTCTGCAACAGACCCGCGGCGTATCAATCCAAGAATCAGGCTACCTGCAAGGCGTCGTCCTCGTCGGAGCATTGCTGGGCAGTCTGTTGGGCGGGATCCTCACCGATTGGATCTGGCGAAGGACCGGCAGCTTGTGGCTTAGTCGCAGCGGCGTAGGAGCGACTGCGCTTGGCCTGTGCTCGGTTTTAATTCTGTGCAGTTGGTATGTTGAAAACATTAATGTGGCGATCGGACTGTTAGCGTTCGGCGTATTGTTTGCGCAGTTGGCCAGTCCTGCAATGTTCGCCGCGGTGATCGACATCAGCGGTTCACGCGGCGCACAAGTTTTAGGCGCCGTCAACATGACCGGCAACCTGGCCGTGGCTGCTTGTCCCATTTTGGTCGGCATTCTGTTTGATCAAACGGCAAACTGGAATTTGGTGCTGATCCTTTTTGCTGGGCTGTATCTCATCGGCGCCATCTGCTGGGCGCTGGTCGATTCGCGTAACGGAATTTTTGACACGACGGACCAGCAAACAAACGCCGCGCTAGTCCTAAAATCGGTACACGCAGCAACGGCCGACGAATAGCAAAGTCGTCACTCTTTTGGCGGAGAAATCGAAGTCAGCGAAACGTCATCCAAGATCGGACCGCACATCGTTTCGGTCAGACTCTGAAATTTCAAGCGGCCAACATCGCCGCTCGCTTGCACTTTGTATTTGTGATAGCACCAGTTCACGTGTCCAAAGTCGTCTCCGGCGACGTCAAACTGCAGTTCATCGAGCAGGACGCCATCAAAAAAGACTCGCAGCTTTTTGATGGTTGGCTGATCGTCCGGCTCTGGGTTGCCGGTCGCGGCGAAGCGTAACAAATACCAAGCGCCTTGTTCGGTTCGCACATCTTGATAGATCGTCCCGGGCGCGGCATGCGCGCCGCTGAGGTCGAGCGATTGTTTTCCTTTACGCGCCTCCCAATAGCTACCGACAAGGTCGACCGTTCCGCTTTCGATCATCCAGCCTGTCGGCATCACCCCCTGAGTTGAAAAAACTTGGTAAGGGGACCTGATCGCTGGCTCTTCAAAGCTGCCGCCGATTACTTCTCCCACTTTACCAAGCGAAGCAACAGGGACGATGGCCGCCGAAGAGGCTAATTCATCGCTGGCGAATGATTTTGCAGTCGAGTCTGGTTGAGCCCAGGCCAATGAAACAAGCTTGCCCAAGATCAGAACGGTGAGAAATGTGCGAAACATGGTCGTCCTTTAGTCAGAAATTGAAGAACTCCTCCTACTGAAGACGATGCCCAGCGACACAGCGTTTCGAAGCCGCCGAACACTTTACGAGGAACGCAAACTAGTACCGCCGCACCAGCAAAAAGGTGCCGCCGATCACCAGCGACATCCCGCCGATCATCAGCGGCGTGATCGTTTCGCCCAAGAAGATTGCTCCCCACAGCACGCCAAAGACCGGCACCACATAAGTGACCGAGAGCGCTTTGGTAGGACCGCAATCGGCCAGCAATTGGTAATACAGCACAAAGCCAACCGCACTGCAAAGCAGCGCTAGGGTGATGGTGCAGGCGATCACCAGCGGCGTGATCAATGCCGGCGTTGGATGGTAGAACGCCAGGCCGGGAAGCAAGATCGTGCCGGCGATCAACTGCGCAGCGCTGGCGACGCCCATCGGTTTTAAACGTCCCGTATGGGTTTTGATATAGACGCCGGCTGCCGAATAGCAAACCGCCGCCGTCAGACAGGCGCAGATGCCGCCCAATAGTTCCCATGATGGCTCGACCGGTCCTAGTCCGGCGATGACTCCGACGCCCAACAAGCCAAGCAGCGCCCCGACGATCATCATCCAGGTCGGCCGCTCGTGAAAAACGAAGGCGCTCCAGATGACTCCAAAGATTGGTGTCGTCGCGTTGATCACGGCTGAGTATCCAGCCGGAATATAGAGGGCCGCAAAGCCGAACATCGTAAACGGGATCGCCGCATTCAGCAGGGCGATCACCGTATATTGCCGCCAGTTGCGACGCCACTCGATATCAAGACCCCGGGCAGTAAAGAAGCTCACCAATACGATCCCGGCGATCAGCAAACGGCTAGAAGCCAAACCAAACGGCCCCAATGCCGGCGCCATCACGCGCATCAGCAAAAACGACGCGCCCCAAATGGCGGCCAAAACCGTGAGCTTGACGTAATCAGTCGGTCGCATGCAGCAAGATTTCAGGTTGTAAAGGTTGCTTTCCCAGCAGACGCACAATCCAGCGAGAAAGTTCGCGTCCTGAGGGAGGAAGCGTATCAACCTAGCAGAAACCGCCCTGGACAACAGGAACGTTGACTCACAAACAGGGGCCAGCGGCAGCGGCCTGGCGACAACAGCCTCTTCAATTCCTAGACACCCGTTTTTGTCGCACGAACGGAAGAGTTCAAACGGTAGAAAACGTAGAAACGCCCGCTTTAGGGCGATCATCGTGCAAGATCCGTCAGCGTGAATCCGTACGGATTTAACGCAACAACGATCTGCACAACCACGGTGGTATTTGCAAGTGATCCATTGCGTCAATCATCGGCAAACACTGATGCATCAGAAATGCTTCGCCTAGCAAGATTAAGATTACCCACAAAATCGGAAATATAATTCTTGCAGTTACCGCAAGATTTGCTGGCTTTGCAGAAAGACAAAACTCCCCCGCCGGAATAAGCGAATAGTTCTCACAGCGACAGACATCTGTAGGGATGAAAGACGAACGTTTTTTTCAACTTCCACAGACACTGTATAAGTCTGCCAGCTAAGCGAAATCATCGCTCGTAGAGCGGAACTTTGTGAATGATACCGGTACACTATTTTTTCATGATTCCCAAGATTTGTGAACTAATTTCTATCTTGTAGTTCTTCATGAATCACCTCCGACTGCGCGCATATCGTTTCTAGCAAACGAAATGTTGCCAAGCTAAACCGCAATGCGAAGGTGTCAAGAATGAAAAAGAATATCGCTGTCCTGTACACTCGCGCGGAAAAAGATTCGTCCCGCTTATCGAAAGCATTTGAAGAAGCTGGCTTTGAAGTTCTGGCGATTCATGAGTTGGATGCGCTGTATCGAATCGTCAACCGCCAGCAAATCGACGCTATCGTTATCGAGAACAAGCTCAATAGTTTTCTGACGGGTCTCGAAACGCTTTCGCGGCTTGAAGAAGCGCTCGTTCGCCCGACCACGGTTTTGTTGGGAACCTTGTCAGAGCGAGAAAAATCGCAAGCGAAAGCCAACAAAGTCGGCTACCTGTTTAGCTGGAATGATTCTCCGACTGTGATCGCAGAAGCTTGCGCCCGGTCCTGCCATTGGGAAGCGACACGCGGCTTGGTCATTCCGGAGACCGCACGCAATCTTGTTCGCGACGCCGATTTTTTACAACCGCTTCCGCAACTAGCGGTGAAGATCTCGAAATATTTCAATGACGAATCAGCGACGATCGTCGACTTGGCCAACGACATTTCGATGGACGCGCAGGCAACCGCCGAAATCTTTCGCAAGTTGAACTCTTCATCCTCTGGCCTACCGAACAAGGTTCATCGCCTGCAAGACGCGGTGTCGCTGTTGGGAATCAAGCAAACGGTGACGATCGTCCTCCGTTTTTGTATCAACCGTTGCCAAACCAATCTGTTAACTCGCCTTGATGCCGATTTAATCGCTTGGTTCGGCGCACGGAGCACCATGATCGCGAGCACGGCCTCGGTCTTCGCCAAGCGATCTTTTGATACGTGCCCTGATATGGCCTATCTATTGGGACTATTTCAAGACCTCGGCATGCTCGCCCTAGCGCATGAGTATGAGAGCTATTACAAGCTTGTCCGACGATATCGCAGCGTCCCTCAAGTGCGTCTAGAATTGCTAGAGGCCGAAGATTACGAAATCACGCATGCGGATGTTTCGGCGGCGATTTTGCAACAGTGGCAATTGCCCGCATCTTTCATTCGGCTGATCCTGCATCACCACGATCCAGCCGAAAAATCGGTCGATTTATCGGAAATGGAACGCGGCGTGATTCATGCGATGCAGATCGGCGAAGCGCTGGCGAACATGCAAGAACTTCCGTCCTCAAGTCGATTCCTACGCTTCCAGGACTTGGTGATGAGTCATCCCAATTCGCACGCCCTCGACGTGAAACATTGCCTCGGCGAGGCGATCGCCAAAGCGACAGAATCGGCGATCTTATACAAGACTCCGGTTCCTGATTCCAAGCAATGGTTGGGCTTCGTCGTCGGAATTCTCGATCAATTTGCAGGACGTGAGCCGAGGCGTGGTTTTATTCAGGAAACGCCGAGCCGAGAAAGCTCACACCCTACGAGCACCTCCGGTTCTCGCCGTTTGATTGTCCTGGATGAAGATCCCCAGATCGTTCGACTTGTGGAGAAAGCGGTTCTCGGTACTGACATCCAGGTCGAGCAATGGATTTCGATCCCAATCGAGGAAGAAATTCCGAGCGATATCTGCGGAATCTTGTGCGAAGCTCGCTTCAGCAACGGAAATGGGGTCGTGTTTGTTCAGCAGCTCCGTGAGTTAGGTTTTCAAGAGCCGATTATCATGATCAGCAAAGATCGCAATCGCATGATGATCATCAAATCGATTCAAGCCGGAATTAACGAGTTCCTGTCCAAGCCCTTCGGGAAAGAACAATTGCTGGAGAAGTTGCAGCTACATGGAATATCCTGCCAAGAGGCGGTGCAGCAGCAATAATTTGCCAACTTAAAGTCAATCGCTTCCGAATTTGGCAGCCAGGGTGAACTTCGCTTTACGCGGAGACCGGTTATAATCGTAGAAATCGGCCTGATTGCTTCTCGCTTTACGATTGCCTATGTCCACCTCTCGACGCCCTATTGGCTTGCCTGTCACGATCGCGGTCATCATGATCGTGCTGCTGGTCATGCTGCTGGTTGGCTGGGTGCTGTTGACGGTCTGGGGCGCCTATAACGACGAGGATTCGGCGATCCTCTACTGGACCATCTTGCCGATCGGCGCCATCTTTTTGGCGGCCGTGTTGGGAGGCGTTATTTTCTATATGGTCCTGTCGATCAAGTCGATCAACCTGAATATTCGCCAGGGCAATTTTATTGACAGCGTCACGCACGAACTCAAAAGCCCCATCGCTTCGCTCAAACTCTATTTGCAAACGCTAAACCGGCTGAAAGTTTCAGAAGCGGAGGCGGGCGAGTTCTACAGCACAATGCTCAAAGATGTCGAACGGCTCGATCACCTGATCAACCACCTGCTGGAAGCCGGCCGACTCGATCGAAGTCGGGACGTGATCGAAGCCGAAGAGATCCGGCTAGACAAGCTTTTGATCGGTTGCACCGAATCGACTCTGCTGCTGTATCGAGCGCCGCGCGAGATGATCCAACTTCACCTGCAACCGTGCATTATGCACAGCTATCAGGGCGATCTTGACATCATCTTTCGCAACCTGATTGACAATGCGATGAAATACTCGGGTAACGATGCGTTGATCGAGGTTCATCTGCGCCTCGAACCGAACCAAAAAGCAGTGGTCGAGGTCTCAGACAATGGGCCCGGCATCCCCAAAGGAATGCGACGTAAGATCTTCGGTCGCTTTGTTCGCTTGGGGCTAGAATTGCAGCGTGAAAAGCCCGGCACCGGACTTGGTTTGTACATTGTCAGAACGCTGGTGCGGCGACTGCGAGGATCGGTTAAAGTATCAGATGGTCGAGACGGGCAGGGGACTCGATTTATTGTCACTTTGCCTGGCGCGCGACCGCTGGACGAGAGTCCGCAGTCCAAGGAACAAAACGCTGCGTAGTTGGGGGGAGGACGTCGTGCCGATGCACGGGGGAAAAACAAATCAACAGACGAGAATTTTGGTTGTCGAGGATGAAGCCCATCTTGCAATCGGGATTCGCTATAACCTAGAAGCGGAAGGGTTTGATGTCACCGTCGTCGAAGATGGCCGCAGCGCACTGGAAGTGGTCGAAAATAATCCACGCCAGATCGATATCGTAATCCTTGATCTCATGCTCCCCGGCATGAGCGGTTACGCCGTCTGCGAAACGCTGCGCGCCAACGGCGAAGACATGCCGATCTTGATCCTTAGTGCTCGTACGCTTTCTGAGGACCGTAAACGGGGTTTTGACGTCGGCGCCGATCAATACATGATGAAACCGTTCGATCTGGACGAGTTTATCAGCCGTGTCAAGAATCTATTGGCGGCCCGCAATCGCCGCGAACAAGCACGTCAACGCGAAGAGCCCGAGTCGCTGAAAAACTTTCAGTTCCGAGATGTAACGATCGACTTTGAAGCCTTTCAAGTGCTCTGCGGCGACAAGGCGATTCGCTTGACGCAGCTAGAAGCCAAGTTGCTCCGCTATTTCTGCGAAAACGAAGGACGCATCATTCCGCGCAACGAACTGTTGACGGAAGTCTGGGAGATGTCACCCAACATCAACACGCGAGCTCCGGACCAGTTTATCCTGCGGATGCGCAAGCTGTTTGAACGCGATCCTTCAAAACCGCAGCACTTTATCACGATCCGTGACGCTGGGTATCAATTTTTGGCCAAAGCCGATGCAGCCGACATGGAAACAGCAGCGGCGGAAGAATCATCGCCCGAGTCGTAGGGGAGCCCCTGCATTTCGTGGGATGGCGCTGTTGGCAGGCACGGATGGCGCAAAAAAAGAGGGTCGCTAGCGACCCTCTTTTTCTATTATCTAGCGACTTCGCGCGATTAGTGGATCGCCGAGCCGTCTTTGCTTCGCTTCTTGTAATCAACCACGTTCCAGGCCAGACCGGTCATCCTCATTACGCGGATGATGTTGTAGGTCAGGTCAAATTCCCACCACTTGTGACCATGGTTGGCCATGCGGGGATAAGCGTGGTGATTGTTGTGCCAGCCTTCGCCGAAGGCGGTCAGCGCGACCCACCACAGGTTCTTGCTTTTGTCGGTCGTCTCATAGTTGGTATAGCCCCAGATGTGCGACGCCGAATTGACGAACCAAGTGACGTGCAGCACGACCACCAAGCGGGCGAACATCCCCCACAACACCCACGACGTCGCATAGTACGAACCACCGTACTGGGCGTCGCCAAAGTACGATCCATAGTAGTAACCGGCGATCGCCATCAACGAGCCAAGTAGCAAGTGCGACGGGATGAACGCGTAGTTGAGGAAACGCATTCCCGGCTCTTTCAACAAGTCAGGCGCCCAACGTTCGTGGATCGAGCGTTGTTCTTCGCTGTTACGGAACGGGAAGAGCCACCACATGTGGGCCCATAAACCGCCGTGCTCTGGTGAGTGCGGATCTTCTGCTTGATCACTGTGCGCATGATGCTTGCGATGCATCGCGACCCAGTCGAGGGCCGAACCTTCGCCCGCCAATCCGCCGATGAAGGCCAAGATCATGCGAGTCGGGTAATGGACCTGGTAGCTGGTATGCGTCAGCAAACGATGAAAGCACAGGGTGATGCCAACACAACCTGTCAGGTAATAAAAGGCGATGAAGATCGCAAATCCGCTCCACGAAAAGTAGAACGGCGCGGCCAAAGCGACCACATGAATGCCGGCGAGCCAGCCAAAGATGATCCAGGCAAATCCGGTCTTGTAGCGATCGGTAAGTTTTTCAGCAATCGGCGGTTCGACGCGACGCTTTTTACGCGTAGGCGTTACTTTCGCCGTTGGCTTGGTTTCGGTCGTGAGGTTGGATGCATTCCAATCCTCTGCGGAGACAGCGTCATCTTCGAAGTCGTCGCCCGCTAGTTTGGTATCGTCGGAGACTATCGACATGGGAGCTCATCATTTTCAGGGGAGAGATTCGGTCGCCAAGGTGAAATCCGTCTTTCAACCTTCGCGACTCCATGTTGCTTCGTTGTGATTGTAAAGAGTGTCGAGTCAAAGTGAGTAAACAGAAGGTCCCGAGATCGTAATAGTTGTGTAACAATCACCGCAACACCTGTTTCAACCCCCATTTACGATGCAAAACCGCTCATTTAACCCCAAGCCCTTCACTACACCGGGGGGGTAAGCGATCCGCCGCTGCGGATGATCGCAAGCGGCGCACCTAAATGGCAGGTTTCGACAGCACTATCAGCGCCGCCTATTTGGCCTTCTCAGCCGCCGACTCCGTTTCGACCGGCTTTTCCTTCTTTTCGTCCTTCTTTTTCGGCTCTGGCGGCTTGCCGACCAGCGGCTTCAGTTCACGCAGCCAGATGTTGCGATAGCGGACCGGGTTGCCGTGAAACTGCAGCTGAATTTTGCCGGTTGGACCATGCTTTTCGAACTTTGGCGGGCTATCCCACGCAGTAGTTCCTTGCAACTCGTAGTGATTTTGCACCAGAACTCCGTTGTGCAGCACAGTAAAGTAGCCCGACTTGGCCACCGAACCATCGTCGTTAAACTGCGGCGCATTGAAGATGATGTCGTAGGATTGCCACTCGCCTGGTTTGCGTGACGCATTGACCATCGGCGGCGATTGCTTGTAGATCGCCGCAGCCTGGCCATCAAAATAGGTCGGATTGTCGTACGAATCGAGAATCTGGCACTCGTATTTTCCAAAGAAATAGACGCCGCTGTTTCCACGTCCTTGCCCCTTGCCAGAGACTTTCTCCGGCGTTGCAAACTCAATATGCAGCTGCATGTCGCCAAAACTATCTTTGGTGGTGATTCCACCTTTCGCTGCTTGGGCGTAACCATCTTTGACAATCCATTTGTCGCCGCCGTCCCATTTGGACAAGTCTGACCCGTCAAACAGGATGATTGCATCCGAAGGGGCGTCCCCTGGCTTTGCACCCGGCTCAACCACCGGCGGCTCAGGCCACTCGATGCCGCTTTTCCATTCGTCGGCGACGGCCAAAGAAGCAACCGACAGCACAGCAGCGCCAAGGACTGCGTAGAAACTTAGACTTTTCATCGGGGTTTTTCTCCAAGGGCAGGAGCCGCACGTAAATAAGCAAAAATTGCGGCTACAGGGGGCGGGAAGAACCGCTATTCTAGTTGCTACCCTGCTACAAGTCACCTTGGCGGCGCCAATCTTCCGCCGCCGTAGTCTTTTCAACCCGGGATTTGATGATGCGAAGACTTACCTCCGCACTTTGGCAACGATTTTTGCGCTACTTTTTGGCCGGAATCCTGGCCGTGATGCCGCTGGTTTTGACCGGCATGATCGTGATTTGGCTGGTCGGCTTTCTCAACGACTTTGTCGGCCGCGAGACGTTTATCGGAAAACGACTTAGCGACATCGGCATGAACAACAACCTAGAAGATGGCTACATCGCCTACATCTTTGGCTGGATCACCGTGCTGGGAGTCGTCTTTTTGATCGGAATGCTGTTTGAAATGGGGCTGAAAAACAGCTTCAATTCGTTGGCTGACTCCATCATTATCCGTGTGCCGCTGATCGGCAAACTGTATGGAACCGCTCGGCAACTGGTCGGAATGCTCGACAAACAAGAGGACGGAGAACTCAGCGGCATGCGGGCAGTCTTTGTCTTATTTGGTAAAGAACATGGCGCCGGCGTCCTGGCCCTGATGCCGACTGCGGATCGCTACGACATCAACGGCGTCGACTACCACGGCGTCTATCTGCCGACCTCGCCGCTACCGATGACCGGCGGCATCGTCTTTGTCCCTTGCGACGCGGTCCAACCGGTCGAGATGTCAGTCGATGGTTTGATGAGCATCTATCTGTCGATGGGCGTGACAGCGCCGCAGTTTTTGCAAACAGCGGGGAAGGGGCTGAAGAAGGGGACTAAGCCAGAGTAGATTGTGCAAACGCAGTCCGCCCCCGCTCGCCCAGCAGCACCGGGGGCAGGCTCTTCTTCCACTGCTTTTCAAAGGAAAAGCGCTCCTTCTGCTTCTAGGGCCAGACGCCGACGCCTGATTCAAACGCTTAACTGACCCAGCTAGCTTGCCTGCCCGGCTAGCGATGCGAGCGTGGTCGCTACGTTTCGGTCCAGCCGCAGTGCCTCTCTTCTGTTGGGGCATCTCTCTCAACGACCGCCGCTATATGAGGGGGGTCTAAGTCGCAAAATCCGCAGAGTTAACGCATTTTCATTAACGCGTAAATTCCTTCATGTCGATTCTCCAAGATAGAACCATCGGAAAAATCGGATTTACCGAAAAAATCAGTTTGCGGCCGTTAGCCCAGGTGCAATCCCAAGCGACCTCGGTTCACGCCAACTCTTAAGCAACAACTCAAGTAACCTGCTACACATCAGGTCCTCCAAATGACTCGCATCAATACCAACGTCAGCTCGCTTGTCGCCCAAAAGAACTTGGGGCGTTCGAACGCCGACTTGAACACGACGCTCACTCGCTTGAGCACCGGTTTGCGGATCAACAGCGGCAAGGACGATCCGGCAGGTTTGATCGCCAGCGAATCGCTCCGCAGCGACATTACCAGCGTCGAAAAAGCGATCACCAATAGCGAGCGGGCCAATCAATTGATCGCGACGGCCGACAGCGCCTTGGGGCAGGTCAGCTCGTTGCTGAACGACATTCGCGGGTTGATCTCTGAAGCGGCCAATACCGGTGCGCTCAGTGACGAACAGGTTGCCGCCAATCAGTTGCAAATTGACTCTTCGCTTGAAGCAATCGACCGCATCGCTCAGGTAACCTCCTTCCAAGGCAAACGTCTGCTCGATGGCAATCTCGATTTTATCACGCAAGATGTCAATCGAACGGCGATTGCCGGGCTGCAAATAGATCAAGCCAATTTTGGCACGCTCAGTTCGATCGGCGTTGCAGTCAATGTCGTGCATCAAGCGACCCGCGCCACGCTCAACTATGGTTTTGGCGCCGTCGCCGATGACGTCATTCTAGAAGTGGGCGGCGCCAACGGCACCGAAGCGTTTAACTTCGCCAAGGGATCGACGATTGAAGAAATCGCATCGGCGGTCAATCTGGTCTCGGACGCTACCGGCGTCGAGGCGGTCCTAGAAAAAGCGGCGACGCAGGGAACCCTGACCGTCAGCAGCTTCGGCAGAGACAACGACATCCAACTGACCGCCAACCAACCCGGTTTTGAGGCAGGTGACGTACGGATTAAGTACTCCAAGGGAACAACCAGCACTACCAGCGCAACCTATTCGGCGCCTGTTGGCGACAATCCCGCCAAGCTCGAAGTGACCCTCGGCGTCACCGAATACATAGCAGCCAGCGTCACGGTCGACACCGCCGGCTCGGACAACGACTTCCGTATCACCGCCAGCCTGGGCGGAGCCGACTTCAACGATATTTCGATTCAGTTCGCCGACTCGACGATCGCTGGACAGGAAACCGTAACCTACGACGCCGACACCAAGACGTTGACAATCAACAAAAACGCCGCTTCCACCGCGGCCCAGATTGTCGATGCGATTAACAACGCCAGCGGTCTCTCGGACATTCCCTTCGCCGTGATCGACGGGGCCGCCGCCAACTCGGACTTTTCGCTCACCTCGGATTCGACCGGGCTGGCCAACAATAACACCACGCTCAACTTTATCGGCGGCGCATTGGCCGGTTTTGAATCGGTCGCCTATGATAACTCGGATCCCGATAATCCGATCATCACGGTCATGATCGAAGACGGCGTGTCGACCGCCAACGATATCATCTCCGCGATCAACCTTGACGCCACGGTCGGTCCCTTGTTCACCGCCGCCGCCAACATTGCCGGCAGCAACGGTACCGGCGCGATTGCGGTGGGCGATAGCGGAGCAGTCACAACCACTGCCAACAACTCCAGTGTTGCTGCATTATTCTCGGCGGAATTAGTTGAAACGATCGGCACCGGCGCTGGCGCCGTCTCGTTCACCGGCGTCTTCGGCTCAACCACCGCCGGCGGCATTGATGGTGGCGACATCAGCGCCAGCGCCAATGACGTGATCGCCGCAATCAACGCCGCGACCGGCAATACCCAGGTCACCGCTTCGCTGGCAGTCGGCAACGATGGGCATGACGCGGTTACCGAGTTCACCAATTTCGCCTTCAACGGCGTCCCCGAACAAAACACCAGCCTGCAATTTCTTGCCCCAGAAAACTCGCCCAACATCCGCTTTGTCTCGAATGCCGGAACCGGGCTCTCCATTGACACTACGACCGACCCCCGCGTCGAAGGTCGATCCCAGTCGATCATCCAAAACGCGGACCCCGACGGCACGTTTTCTATCATCGCCAAGCTCAAGGGAACCGACTATGACGGCTACTCGATCAGCTTTGTCGATGATCCCAAAGTGACCGGCGGAGCAAACGAGTTTTCGGTTCTCGACAAAGAGAACAAGACGCTGGCCATTCATATCGAAGATGGCGTTACAACCGCCGAAGACCTGTTGGCCGCCGTCAACAATGACGCCTACGTCAGTAAATTCTTCGAAGCCAAAAATTTCGGCTCCAGCGATGGCAGCGACGCTGTCACCATTGCGGATCTGACGATTCCGACCGCAACATCCGGCGGCTTGGTGAAGGAAGGAACCCTGATCGTCAATCTAGAGACCGACGTAGATGGCAACATCAAAACAACGGCCAACGATTTGACCGCTTTCTTTGATAATCCCAGCGCCTTTATCTCTGATCCCGTCAAGGCCGCCAGCACCCTCTCTTACTTGCAAAACCGTGGCATCAGCGTCACCAACGTGGAAGGAAGCAATGGCTCGGGCGTGCTAGAAGTGACCGCCGAAGACATCCTCTTCGCCACCAGCGGGAACGAACTAGAAGACGCCCAAGCCTCCGGCTCCACCTATGCAGTCAACGGCCTCAACGCTCAGTTGGCCTTTACTGCGATTAACTCGGGCGAAGCCTTCGACAACGTCACGATTAACTTCGTCAATGACGCGACCGTCACCGCAGGCGTCAATGAGCGCGGCGAATACGAGCCGGCGACCAAAACCTTAACCTTCTACATTCAAGCAGGTGCGACCACTGCCAGCGACATCGAAGATATCTTCGCTCCGCTCGACGCCAACTTCAACGAAGACCTGTCGCAACTGTTTAGCGCGGCGGCTGTTGGCTCCGGCGCCGGATTGGTAACGACTGACGACACGGCGACCCTGACCGGCGGCGTTGTCAACAACGGCACCACCGATGGCGCCGCGCTGATTGGCAACTCAGACCTAGAGGATCTAGGCCTCACCTTCCGCGCAACCAACTTTGGCTCAGAATCTTTTGTCAGCGTAAAAGCGCTCAGCGGCTTCTTTGGGCTGACCGATCAAAGCGGCAACACCAACGTCGATCGAGCTTCCGGAACCGATGTGGACGTCCGCATCAACGGAATTCAAGCGATCGGCGATGGGCTCAAAGCCTCGATCAACACCTCCTCGCTCGACCTCAGCTTCTCACTCAGCGAAAACGTCGAAGACGATTCCAGCTTTGAATTCCAGATCGTCGGCGGTGGCGCGTTGTTCCAACTAGGCCCTGACGTCGTCAGCAATCAGCAAGCCAGACTCGGCATTCAAAGCGTCAGCACCGCCACCTTGGGCGGCGTCAGCGGACGCTTGTTCGAGCTCCGCTCCGGCGGCAGCAAGAGCCTCACCGCGGATGTCGGCGGAGCGGCCAAAGTGGTCGACGAAGTGATCTCGGTCGTGACCTCGTTACGCGGTCGACTAGGTGCTTTCCAAAAGACGACTTTAGAGTCAAACATCTATTCGTTGAACGATACGCTGGCCAACTTGACCGAAGCCGAAAGCTCGATCCGCGACGCCGACTTCGCCACCGAATCAGCAAGACTCACGCGAGCCCAAATTCTCGTCCAGTCTGGCACTTCAGTCTTGGGCATCGCCAACCAAAATCCTGAAAACGTGCTCAGCCTGCTGCGATAATCACCAAACGTCCAGGCCAGGACGTCGGGTTGATTTTGGCTACGGAACTATCTCCAACTCGGCCACGATCGTCCACCCATCCACCACCGGCAAATCGTTCGCAAAGCGAATTGCCGGACGGTCGGTCCAGGGATCACGAATCCCCAGCCCCAACCGGTAAACGCCAGGGGGAACATCGAACGCAAGCTGAGCTTGCTCCGAAAATCGTCCAGGCCTCCAGCGGCGAATATCCCAATCAGTCTTGTGCAGTGCGACCCGCTCGCCAGCCGCATCAAGCAAAACGCATTCGACCGCCCAAGGGTAATAAAACGGAGCGACCCCTTGGTTCTCACCTTGTAAAGCCAAGGAAACCGGCTGGCCAGCCTGTGCTTGATCTTGGGTGACAATTTCAGCGATCCGAAATTCGTAGCCCATCTTGCGGACCAACTCTTCGCTGCGTCGGCGAAACTCGGCGTCTTCTGACTCCTCCAGCGCAGGGCAATACGGCCCCACCCAACTAAAGTGCGCCCGCTTTAGCATGGTCTGCGTAGTCTCCCAATCTTTTCCCAGCCATCGCGTAGCCTGGTTGGGCTCCATCTCGCCGCCGATGACGGCAACTTGCCAGTTCTCTGTTCGCTTTGCAGCTCGCACCCCAGCTAGAAAACTCCAGTCTTCACCGTTGTCCGTGTCTTGCGGAAACATGTCGTCGTGAAACCCGATCCACGCTTGACGGCCAGCATCGTCTCTGGCGTAGCGAGCCATCAATGACTTGTCCGGAAACGCTTTGTGATAAGCTGCGATAATCTGGCGTTCCGTTTTTGGCGAAGCATACAACTGCTCCGGCGGCCAAGTGTGCCATTCCCCCCAAAAACCAAGTAACCCCAACTGCACAAACGCGATGCGGGGATGATTGTTGTAGCGTTTCCCCAACGCGGCGATCAATCGCTCCATCGCGGCGATCATCCGCCGATTGTCGTAATCTGGCGACAGTCCCCCGCCATGTTCCTGATAAGCGGTCTCTGCAACGCCGGCCTGACGCAACCAATCAGGCAGCCCCGACGGCAAAGAGGGATAGTCAATATAAACCCGAAAGACAATGTGCTTCCCCTCGGCCTCCGGCACATTCCAGCTCTGCTCCCACTGCTCAAATCGATATTCGCCTTCGGTCGGCTCTAGCTCACGCCATGAGGTGTAAAAAAACACCATCGAATAGGGCTGATCGATCTCGCCAGCATCCGTATAAGGACACCAGCCCTTCAGCGGATTATCCAAAGGCCCCGCCTTAGCCGCGGGACGAATCACAATCTCTGCCGCCAAGCTATTTCCCCCGGCCAGCAAAAAAGTCGCCGTCCCCAAACAGGCGAACAGCAGCGATCGAACTGATTGCATAGTTTTCTCGTCGTTTCAGCCAGAAGTTACGCAGCCCGGCCGCTCAACAGCTCGCCAAGCATCCCTCCGATTAAGTTTACCAAAGCGAAAACTCTGCGACGACTTTGATGGATTCGCGCTGGTCGGCGAATCAGCTGCCACGAATTGCTCCCAAGCAGGAATCAGATACGCCGCGCTGCGGCTCGGCAAGCTACGGGTCTAGGTTGCGGATTGGTCCCAAGCCGGACGCCATGCTCTTTCAGTACAGACGCCGTAACCGCATGCGGAAATGAACGGGCAACTAAGCAGACGTCCATAATGCTCGCAGTCGTGACCATTTCTACATCCTAACTCTTGGAACCGGTCGGGATTAAACTTTACTTGCATGCCCATTCATGGCCACGCAAGGCCGTGGCCATGGCACCTGCGCCCAACAACGCATCGTGATAATCTCTCAATTCAAAGCGAAGTCCTTATAGCATAGCAATTTGAATCTAGCAATTCTTTGACGGTAATACCTAAAGACTCAATATTCCCTGCCTCATCCTGTAATATTTCCGCACCGCTATTTGCAAGATCAACGACTAACTCCCAGCCGTCGGTATTAAATGCAAACGTTAAGAGCTGCTGCCCACGTCGAAAATTTATTGGATCGAATATATCAGTTAGATGCTGTATTTCGAGAGCCCACTCATGTTGTTGAAAGACAAATCTCGCTGGGAGCGCTGACCGAATCGTTTTATCCGCCATTAGTTCTAATAAACCATCTGGTGGCGTGAGACCGAAATGTGATTGAAAAGCTTGTGGTGAATAGGTTTGCATTGGCATTTTATGATCCACATGGATCAGGAAAGGCGGTGTAAAACTTCTGCGTTTGAGCATCAAACTTAATCACTGCCCGGCTGGTAAACACTGTATCAAACGCACCGCGATTAGTATAACTCCCCCTGTTGATGACCGTCGGCGGGGTGGCACAGACGAACAGCCCATTTTTCGCGTGCCACTGGCCCCTTTCAGCCAGTGTCTTCTCTTTCTTCCTCCTGCTTCGCAGTGAAAGAAAGCAACAGAATCCAATCCCATTTTTTTTGACTCGGCTGCTTGGTTATTTTATCTTCCTATTTATGGACGCCCAAGCGCCGCAGCGAAAGCGAGTCAAGCATTTTCATGTTCCAGGGCATTTTCATGCGTTGACCTTTTCTACCTATCGTCGTCGACCACTGCTGACTAATGATGCTTGGCGAACCATCTGGGCTCGATCGATTGACGACGCCTGTCGAGCAGAGTCGTGCCAATTGATCGCGATGGTTTTTATGCCGGAGCCGGGTGCCATGGGCACGGCCTTGCGTGGCCATGAATACGGCCAGCAATTGCCAAGGTATTTCAAACCGCCGGACAACTCTTACCAGCCGCCGGGCCTTTGCCCCAATTTCTGACCAGCCCTGCTTGGCGATGTTTCAGCGGGGGACAAAAAAACGCGGCTAACGCCGTGTGGCTGATGTGCACCAGGATCCATATTCGCCTTTAGCTCCCGCGAAAGCAGAGTCCGACTGGCGCGATGCACTTTGAGTACAGACGCCGTAACCGCATGCGGAAATCAACGGGCAACTAAGCAATCATCCATAATGCTCGCAGTCGTGACCATTTCTACATCCTAACTCTTGGAACCGGTCGGGGTTAAACTTTACATGCACGCCCACTCATGGCCACGCAAGGCCGTGGCCATGGCACCTGGGCGAACCCAACGTACCAACGTACCAACGTACCAGCGAACCCGAAGACTAAGTTCAACGACAAGACCAGACCAAAGGATCAACCGTTAACCTACTAGCCCCTTCCCCTGCAAAAAAAGAGAAGAGGGGAAAGGCCCGGTCGAGGTGCGCCTTGACAGGGGACTTCCTATAGGTGCCACCCAACGCTGGTAACGATTTCGTCTTTTTAGAAATAAGTCTTGATGCGGACTGCGGTTAAGCAGTTCAATGCGGTCGACTAAAACCGTATGCACTGACGACCAAGAAAGGATTCTTGGATGCCGCATCAAGACAGCACCGATATTCGCACGAATTTCCAGGCTTTGAAAGCCGGCTTTCAGGAGCTTTTGTCGACGAAGTTTGACTTGCCCAAGGCGCACGGCAACACGTCGCTGCAGCCGATGGCGCTAGCGGCGATGGCAATCACCTGTTGGGGCTATCCAAAGAAAAAATACCCCCAATCATGCGGCCCTGGGAGAAGCGGCGATGACGAAAGGGGCACAACGGGATGCTGCGAAGGAGCGAGCTTGGCGAGAGTTGATTTCTGGTCAAGCGAAGAGCCGATTGTCGGTGCGGGCTTGGTGTTTGCAGCAGGAGATTTCGGAAGCTTCGTTTTCTGCCTGGAAGCGGGCGAGGCTTCGGCTGGATGGCACTGACCAACGGTCAATCCTTCGGGCGCCGCTGGCCTTTTTCAGCCAGTGCTCTTCATTCGGAGTGCGGCAGTTGTCCGCCACTTTTATCGAACAGTTCCTGCGGCGGAAACGATCGCTTCGGAAGACGGCGGCGTGGCACAGTCGGAAGTTTTTTTTCGAGTGCCACTGGCCAAAGCCAGTGTCCTCTCTTTCTACCGCCGCACAACTCAGAAGCGACAGAGCGACTCCGGCTTCTGTTCTTTGACTCTACCGCGTGGTTGATTTATCTTCCAATTCATGGACGACCGCCCGCCCGCGACCTTTCTGGCTGGTTTTGCGGTTTGATTCGTCGGAGATGACTGTGGCGGCGAGATTTTTGACTAGCAGCGCCGCGGATTGCGCGTGGGTCGCGATGGCGTTAGAATCTGTTGCTTGCTTTCACTGGGAAGCAGGAGGAAGAAAGAGAAGACACTGGCTTTGGCCAGTGGCACTCAACGCTGGTAACGATTTCCCGTCAGCCCAAAAAAACGTCTTGATGCGGAAGGCCCTGGGGCCTTCAATGCTTCGTCGCCAAACGTCGCATACCCCCAAGAAGGAATCTTGGAATGTCGCATCAAGACAGCATGGATGTTCGCAAATCGCTCGATAATTTGAAAGCCGTATTGGAATTTTTGTTGCCGCCGGCTGCGCTTCAAACGCCTCGGCACGGCAATGCGGTCGTCGACTCTTTCACGCTAGCGGCAGTCGCCGTCGCCACCTGGGGATGGTCGTCCAAACGCACTTTGAGTCAGCGCGTCGAGGAGGCCTGCGGCGCGGTGCGCAGCCTCTATCCCGATTGTGACGTGCTCTCGCGCCAAGGTTTGTGTCAGGCGTTGGCGACCTGCGGAGACGCGACTAGTTCGCAGGTTAGCGAGCATATTCAGCAGCAACTTCGGCAGTGGAGAGGATGTTGGACGACCGCCGGAAAACCAACTTACGCCGTGGATGGAACGAAGTTCGCCGCGCCGCGCACCGCGGCCAATCAGCAGGCCTTCTCCGCCGATCACGATGAAACGGCGAAGCCAAAGCAATATAAGAAAGAGGCTGACGCTTCGAAGGCGAGTACGGTTCAAGTGCTGGTTACGCTCTTTTGGCACATTGGCTCAGGCATGCCGATCACGTGGCGGCAGACGCCTTCCAACGGCGTTGAACGCAAGGAAGCGCTCGCCATGCTGGAAGAGTTGCCGGCGGATGCGCGGATCGTGGGAGACGCGCATTACACCGGCTATCCGTTCTGGTCGGCGATCTTGCAATCGGGACGGTCGTTTGTCGTTCGTATCGGTTCGAACATTAAGTTGCTAAAACAGCTCGATCCGCAACTGAAACGCCGCGGCGAGCTGGTTCATTACTGGCCGGAAAGCTCCCAGAAAAAGAACCAACCGCCGTTGTTGTTGCGGCTGGTTCATCTGAAAAGCTCACGCGGCGAGGTATGGTTGTTGACCAATGAAATGGAGCTGACAAATCGTCAGATTCAAGAGATCTACCAGGCGCGCTGGGGCATCGAAGTCTTCTTTCGCACGGTCAAGCAAAACTGCGGAAAAGCGAAAGGACTCTGTCGAACGCCGACGCATGTGAAGACCGAATTGACTTGGACGCTGCTCGGCGTCTGGGCGTCGCTATTTATCGCCAAGCTTCAGTCCAAGCGACATCGCCAGCCGCTGCAACAACTGAGCCCGATGCAAGTGATGGATGCCTTTGCAAAGGCGCTGCAGCAAACGGCCCTGGGCCTATGTCAGGCGGTGCAATTGAACCTGCACAAGTGCCAAAAGGCCGACGAAAGCGGTCGCACAAGCAGCAAGAAAAGCCGCAATTATCCCCGCAAAAAGAAACCGAAACCATGCGGAAGCCCGACAATCATCAACGCCACGCCTGAACAAATAGCGGCTGCGAAGATGATGCTAAATTGAAATCGTTACCGGCGTTGGGTGCCACCCCGCCGCGATCAAGAACTGGCTGGTGCTGATCGGCGTGGAGGTGTTGTACATCGAGCCTAGCTCACCTTGGCAAAACGGCTTGTGCGAAAGTTTTAATAGCCGCCTTCGTGATGAATACCTGCACCAGACCGACCTGCTGGGCGTGGAGGACGCCCGAATCAAAGCTCGGGCCTGGCGAGAGGACTTCAATAACAACCGTCCGCACAGTTCGCTGGGCTACCTGCAGCCTTCGGAGTTCGCGCGCCTCTGTGCTGCTTCCACTTCAGTCGCTGCGCTCCTTCCGTTCCAGCAGCACAGCGTCCCTTTTGAATCGTTACCTGTTTCCCAACCCAATCTTTCATAACGCCTGGTACAGAAAAAAGGGGCAGCCCAGAGTGACATCGCCAGCAATGTGCGAGCGAGTCTGGCGGAATTGTAAATTCGAGCCTCCTCGAAATAGTTCCATAGCGGGACGCTTATCGCCATCAATTCGATTGAATGTCGCTCGCCGTCACCACGCCAAAACATCACTTTGAAACGTCAGCCGATGTGCGCCTCGCAGGACCAATTTCCACATCTAGGCATAAAACAAAGCCCTAAAAATGCTCATCGCGTTCCCTAAGTCGGCCAAGAAACGCCTCCCGGCAGACTCACCCGTTCTCAGCATCGCGCCGTGATCACTACGTGGGGTCGAATCCTCATTCGACGAGGATCCTCCGGTGGAATTCAGGCAACCGTTGAGGTGAAAAGGATAGGAAGGACGGTTGCATTAATTGGATTCCAAGGCTTTTAGCCAGTCATCGAAGCTCATAAATTCTTCCCATTCGCCTGCTTCATCGCGGATCAGTTCTTGCGTCCATTGGCCTATTCCTTGATCCGTGCGAGTCAACATAAATACCAGCGTTTCCCCAGGAATGTCAGCAGCGAGTTTGTGTTCACTCAGTCGCTTGCCGCAGCAGAACAAAAGTGAAAAGAGGTGGATGTAAACAGACTCGCCATGATTCACGGAAATCGATAGATCGCCCACCAATACGAGCTGGAGCGGTGGACAGAGGTCGATTTGAACCATCGCACCGACGCCGCTATGTCTAGCGTTGTCTTCATCGTCGATGAAGACCTCATCTATTTTGAATCGGCGTTCAAGATGTTTTGCCAGGCTATCGCAAACCAGCTGAAATAGCTGAGTCCATTCCTCATCTGTGCGAGTGTTCCCAAACGAGTTGTCCCAAAGTTTTTCGATTTCATTCACAGTCCGGTCCTGAATTGTTCGGATATGGATGGATTTTGTGCATCGAACCGGAGCTCCCATTTGGGAACTGAATTTCAACGTAACGGCTGTGTGGCACTGACGAATAGTCATTTTTTTCGCGTGCCACTGGCCAAAGCCAGTGTCTTCTCTTTCTTCCTCCTGCCTTGCAGAGGAAGAAGGCTCAAAACTTCTATCTCATTTTTGAACCAGCTGCACGGTTATCTTATCGTCTTGCGCATCGCCATGCAGGGAAAGTTTGACCGCGACATTTTCCAAATTTCCAAGCTGTGGGAATGGTCATGACTTCAATTGTAGGGGGCGATGGATGGCCGGTAATCATGGCCGCGGTGGGCGGGGGCGCCCGGCTGCTGCTGCCGATGAATTTAGAACGCTAGTCGACCGGGGAGAGGTTCGCGACCCAAAGTCGCTGGGTGTTCTGCGGTGAATCCGTTGGGGAATCTACTTTCGGCGGAGCGAAAGGGGACAGTCGTCCGCTTCGGGCCGATGGTCGGTTGACTAAGATTGCACCTTGACAAAGTCTTAGTGTTTTGTTACAACATATTCACGCTTTTAAACGCGATGTGCGACGCGATGGTTTCAGTTTGCCGGCGCCTCGTCGTGGAAGGTCGGCAACTTCGGGGGAGGTTGGCGGGGTGGTTTGCTGCGCTGGTGGGTTTTTGAGCTGGATATACGGCAGATCGGCCGGGCGATAAAGGTGCGCGCCTGGGGAGAGGACGCGATTGACCGAGCAAATGCAACGCGTTGGTTGCGGATCCGCCGCGGACAATGGGGGTCAGATTCGGATCAGAAACGTCGACGCCAAAAAACGCTGCTGTCCGGTCCGGTTCGGTGTCCTGTCCCATCGGGGCGAATGTCTAAGGACCAATGTCTGACTCAAAGAAAATCCCTAGCGACGATGTGCGGTTTTCGTGCTTCGTCGTTGACTTGCAAGCGTATTTCCCTCGCTCGCGCATTCGGGCTACGAAGAATTGGAGACATACAAAAAAAGTAACACGGTCCGGTCCAGTCCACAGTCCGGTCCGGTGGATCACCAATTCACTCTTTATTAGACATTAGGATTTCGACATTAGTCATTTACTTACACCCACATTTCCCTCGCTCGCGCATTCGGGCTACGAAGAATTGGAGAGATACAAAAAAAGTAACACGGTCCAGTCCGGTCCACTGTCCGGTCGCTCAGAAAAAAACCGACGCGGAGTCCGGTCCGGTGGATCACCAATTCACTCTTTATTAGACATTAGGATTTCGACATTCGTCATTTACTTACACCCAATTTCCCTCGCTCACGCATTCAGGCTACCAAGAAACTGGCCACGCAAAAAAAAATCGCCGCAGTCCGGTCCGCTTTCATTCCTCATTCACTTGCAACCGCATGTCCATCGACTTGCGTTGCGTCGTGCGTTCATTCCCGATGTGCAGTTCGCCAAGCCTTGGGGGTGACGCTGCGGATTTTTCGGAAGGCTCGGTAGAAGGTTGAGAGTTCGCCGAAGCCGCATTCAAACGCGATCGATGCGATCGTGCGATCTGATTCTTCCAGCAGCTGACACGCGTGATCAATGCGCTTGCGCTGCACATAGTTTAGCCAGGTCTGCCCGGTCAGGCGGCGGAAGATGTGGGTGAAGCGGCGACGCGGCATTCCCAGCTCTTTCACCACCTCATCAATGGTGCTTGCTTCAAAAAAGTAAGAATCAACATGCCGAACATAGGAGGCGACTTCATCAACATCCGGTTCCAAACTCAGATCACTAACAGGCTGGCCCGTGGGGATCGACTCAGAGGTGAGCAGCGACAAGACCTCCAGCGCGTTGGCGACCATCGCCAGCGGCGTGGTCGGATCGGCTTGCCACTGCTGATACAGCAAACGACGCAGCCGGCGCTCGATCCGCTGCGAGAAATGAAGCTGGCAGGCCTGCTTGCCATGCGGCAAGACCGACGTGACCTGCGGATCGAAGCCGAGGAGGCGTTTTTCGATGCACAGAATGTAGAGCGACATCGGCGAGTTAGGATCATCCTCGATCCGATTCCGCCGTTCGGCCGGAACTACCACAATATCGCGCGGCCCGACGGTATAGCTGTCATTGCCGATCGCGATTTGTCCGCGACCGGCCAAGACATATTGCACCTTGATAAAAGGGTGCGAGCGCCACTCCATGACAAAGCCCGGCGCATGATGGCTCTCGAGGATCGCGACGCCCCAGCTGGGGAGATTCTCGGGCAGCGGAGTTTGCGTGCGCACAAGCAGCCGGCGCCCAGTGATGGGATCAGTCTGCGATGCGTGAACAGGGGGTACTTTCATAGCGGTTCATAGTAATCGCAAATGACCGACAAGTAATTGATAGAGCAGGGGGAGCGCATAAAAAAACCGCGTCCTAAGTTGGACGCGGTTTTGAATGGTTGTTAGCAACACCAGGCGAGATGATTATCGCTTGGGCGGGCCCATTGGCTGCGAGCCTTCGTAGGGATCACCGACACGGTGCAGGTGATTATGGTCGATGTAGACCACTTCGCGAGTATCTTCGTCAACCAAGGTATGCGGGACAGGCCAACCGATTCGCTTGACTTCGGTGAAGTAGACCGTGCACTTGTAGTGGGCATGGTGCAGTTGAACCGGGCCAACCAGCGGCATCACACGCGGCGGATCGACATAGTCGGCGATCTTTTCTTTGACGATGCGAACGTTGTTGCGATTCACTTCGTGCAAAAACGGCATGCCCCCTTCGGTCGGACGAGCTCGCTCGAGCGCACGCATCACTTCATCATCGCTAGGAGTGTCCATCGCAACGTGCGGACCTCCCGGCGGAATCGGCGGCAGAACCGGTACACGACCGTACCGTTCGTGCTCGAGAAACTCGTCTTCTTTCGCCTCTTGAAAGTAAGGCGAAACCGGGAACGGCATAAAAAACGGGCCCAAATAGGGACCTTGCGTCGCACACCCGACGTTGGTCAACGTCGCTGCCGCGATCGCCAAGCCAAGATAGGTACGAAGGCTGATACGGAACATGGAACTACCTCTCAGTTTTGCCAGGGCGCTGTTTTGCGGGCGAAGCCCAATCCGTTAGGTCGCCGCTCAAAAACGCGGCATCTGCTGCTAGTGCTATTTATCGTGTGAAGCTGTAACAAACTTGCGGCCTTTTCCGGTCGCACGGCAATTTCCTGAAACGCAGGCCCGATTTTCGCTCTGCGCATGAAAAAACCCCTGAAAGGCAGCAATCTTTCAGGGGTTCGGATCGCCATCCAGCTTTCGCCCTGGCTAAACGGCTACTCGCTTTCGGTGATGGTATCGCTTACGTATCTCTTGCAGCTTGCTGAAAATTGCCAATATGACGCTTTTCAACTTTGCCAATCTCTAAGCCGAGCTCTTCGCAGCCCGCCGAATCAAAACCGATGTCGCGATTCTGGCGTTTCAAGTTTTAAAAGCATTCGCCTGCCGAAACTCAACAGGCGATGTGCCCATTACCAGCGGCCGTGACGACGAGCCTTGAAGTCAACTGTCCACCAACCCTTGTTGAATTCCATCGTGACTTTACGCCAGCCGAGCGGAACTTGCGGGTACGGGTAGAACGGACCCACATACGGCCAAGCCGCCGGTGAGTACTTTTTGGGATATTGCAGAGCAGCGTAGTTGGGGTAAGCCGCGTAAGCTGGCCAAGCATAGCCCGGCATCTGCGGGTTGTCATACCGAACCGGCGACGCGTAACCTGATGCGGTCGGGTAGTACGACGGAGGCTGCACCGGTACCGGCGGCTGCATCCGAGCCGACGCGTAGCGGAAGTCTTGCGTTCCGGCCTGAGCAAACGCACGCGGCATTTGCCCTGGCGTCTGTGCCTGATCCTGCTGACCTTGCTGATAGTTCGGCATCGAAGCGATGGCCGGAGTTTGCTGCTGCGAAGCGGCCGGAATCGGACGCAACATTTGCGGAGCCAACGGAGCTGCCGAAGCGGTTCGCGGCAGATCGGCGTAGATCGGCTGTGCTCGCAATTCGCGAGGCTGACCTTCTGGAGTGACCGTTTCTGCGGCCGAAACCAGTACGCCTTGTACGGCGGGTGCGTTCGGTTGATTGACGGAAACGCCGTCAACGACCTGCTCTACGCCGGAAACACGACGAGCAATATCCACGGCCAAGTCATGCTGCGACTTGTCAGAGACATGCCCTTCGAGCCAAACAACGCCATTTTCGACGCTGAGGCCAATATTGAAACCTTTGAGGCTTCCTTCAGACTTCTTTGAGTTGAGTTGCTCGACAATCTGACGCGAGATTTCCGCGTCGTCGGCATTTACCGTCGCAACTGGGGCGAGCGTAATCGCCGCCAGTAGCGCTAATTTCCAAAACCGTCGCATGGTTCCCCCTCCTAAATTTATCCGTAAGCGATCCGAGTGAATCACGTCCGCCGTCATTTCCGTTGCGGGTCGAAAACGTCGACCTTCAAAAGTCGACAGGCGATGACGTTTGCTGCTCATGCTGCGTCGCTTGCGTTCGCTACGCACCGCGGAAGCGGCATAACTGTCATTAGTTGTCGGCAATGCGGACGTCCTAATGGCACTGTTTTTTTCGATTTTGAGGATACAAAGGACCTCAAAGTCACTCCCTGCGCAATAAAAGAACCTCGCCATGAGACGAGGCTCTTTGAGTCGCCTAGCGATCGCCACCCAAGACTAGTGGGTGTGATGCCGCGATTTACGACGATGGAATTCGAGCCACCAATAACCGTCATCCCATTCCAACGTCGTCTTTCGCCAGCCGAGTGGAATCTGCGGATACGGATAATGCGAGCCGATGTACGGATACGTCGAAGCCGCTTGTTGTTTTGGATACTGATCGACGCCGAAGCCCGGATAGCCTGGAGCTCCGCCCATGCCAGGCCCCATCCCGTAACCAGGATCGCCGTTGCCGACCATTCCATGGCCGTGGCCGCCGTATCCAGGCGGGCAACCTTGCCCCGGAGGACAGCCCTGACCTTGGAATCCGACTTGTTGAATTTGTTGACCCGGGGGCATCCCAGGAGGCATCTGCTGCTGATAGCCCACAGGCTGGCCAGCCATGATCGGTCTGCCAAGCGGCACTTGCTGACCGGGCGCCTGAGCCGATGCAAACATCGGCAGCGCGAATAATAGGAACGTGCTGGCGCTCCCAATCCACGAAAATCGCATCATCGCCTCCTGATTTCAGTGCGGCATGTCTGATCAATCGCCCCGGTCTGCTTTGCTGCGGGGGGCGAAAAGTGATTCATTCCCTCGAAGGCTGGCGCTGCTTTCACATAACCAGAAAGCAACAGCAACAGACTTCTAGCAATGATTTCGGCAGATCGGCCGGCTGAAAGGTAGGTTTTTTTCCGGTTTTGGCAATCATGCCGAAAGTAAGAGACCTGCTGACAACAACAGGCGACGGCAGAGTCCAGAATTTACGCCGTTAGCGATTGGCCAGACGCCAGGTCGCTAGCAAGCTGGCGAGCAAAAGAGTTGCTTCGGCTAGATCGAATGATACGAGATCCGACTCCCTTGACTATCAAAGACGCATCCAACCACCAACAACGACAGCACGCTGGCGCTGCAAATCCAATAAGGACAATTGACCGCGATCTGCAATATCGCGACCCCGCACAATACAAACATCGAAGCCACAGCGCCGCAGCGACAAGCAGTTGCGATCCAACCGCGAAACTGACGCTTACGAGCCAGCGTCACCCAGGCAGCACTTAGAAGATAGATGACTACCAACAGTGACAAGCCCTGAGTATCGACCACATCAATCAGACCTAGCATCCGTGCCCTCATCGAAAATCATAAGCCGTGACTCCCTAGACTTCCTTGTCCGGGGTAGGGCGGTGAATTGTTTTCACTTTTTCGCCCACTGGGCCTTTTTTTACTAAAGTCCCCCTCATTCCCGAAGATCAATTCCCGCATTTACCCTATTTTGTCACAAAAAAAAGCCGCCCCAATTGGGCGGCTTCTCGATTTACTACCGGATGTGAAGGAGCAGCAACTACTTCAGCAACTTACCCAACTCGGTATCGAGCTGGCTGACGTGAATATTACGACTAATCACTTTGCCATCGGCGCCCACCAAAAACATGGTCGGTAACGTCAACACGCCCAGATCGGTGGCGAGCGGGCTATCAAGTCCACCGTCTTCATAGATCTGCGGCCAAGTCAGCCGGGTTTGCGTCAGATACTTGGCCAGCTCGGTTTTATCCGAATCCAGACTGACCCCGATCAGCTCAAATCCCTTACGACCATATTTGGCCTGCAACTGACGCATGGTCGTCTGATCTTGCTTGCAAGGCTCGCACCAGGTCGCCCAAAAGTGGACCAGCACAACGCGTCCTTTGAGCGAAGCAAGACTGACCGGCTTGTTGTCGAGCGTTTTACCAGACACTTCGATCGTCTTACCGACCGAAGTCAAACGTCGCAGCGAACCTTCCGCCTTTTTCGACAGGGGAGTCCCCGCAAAGTCGTCACGAATCTGCGAATACCAGGCCTGGGCTTTGTCTTCTTCGCCAGCAAATTCGTTGGCGATCGCCAATTGCAACATTGCCTCGGCGGCGTCATCGCTCTTCGGGTAGGCTTTAACGAACCCTTCCAGACTCTCCAACCAGGCGTCTTGCACCTTGGTGAAGTTGGCGTTGGGGTCCTGCAATTGATGCGTGTAATCGGCGCTCATCCGCCGGAATTGAATGTAAGACGCAACATCGCTGCCGGGCGCAGCTTTGGCGGTCGCATCGGCGAGTGACTCTAGCTTGGCCATGCCGTCAGGATATTCGCCGGTTTGCACTCCAGCACTGATTGCGTCGGCCAATTGACGCAGCCAGTTGTCGCGTGCTTCGCCTTCGCCGCTAGCAGCGGCCAATGCCTCGATCGTGGCTATACGTTGCTTGGTAACGTCCTGGCGAGCAGCCGCAGTGGTCGCCATCGTCAGTTTTTCGTCCAACAGTTCCAGCTCATCCAACAGCTTTTGAGCTTCGGCATTCACCGCCGGACGACCGCCAGCTCCTTCCATTTCAGGGCGTTTGGCCGCAAACGACGCTTGGAAAAAGAAGCCTTGCGAAGCGGCCGAATCGGCGACTGCCGCGTTTCGCGGCGCGGCGATCACCTTCCAAGCATTCCCCAGCTTGACCAGCGTGCCGATATCGATCTGGCTATGCTCGCCAGCGGTTTCAACGACAGCGGCGACGTTTTCATAGACCAATAGGTCCTGGGTGGCCCCATTGGTTCCGGCCGGAACGATCCCAGGTCGGGTTGCACCAAAATGCACCCATTTCGTCCCGCTCTTCACAGCAGTTTGCGAAGCGGCCCACTTGGTGAACTCGTTGGCGGCGGCGGTTAGAGAACTGATCAACTCAGCCGCTTTGTCTTTGCCGAGTCCCAATTCATTCGCTTCGTCGGCGGTTAGCAGCAGCGATTGAAAGCGTTTTACGTCTTTTTCACGAACAGCGGCGACGATTTCGGCCGAGACCTCTTCTGGCGAAATAATTTCCCAGCGATCGATCGTTCCATCTTCATTGTCGTCAAAGCCCCAGCGAGAGCCGCCGGTCGCCAACCAACGATATTGATCGGCCTTGCTGTTGAAATCGGTGTCGAGATCGCGATAAACCTCGACTCCATTGTTGTAGTAGGCCCAGAGATCGACCTTGTTATCGCCGTTAGAGTCGACGAATTGACGCATCTTTTCGCCAGCCGGTCCATAAACCACCCAGCCCGTTGCGCCATTGACCTTTTCAGCGCGTATCGAGCACTTGGCGATCTCTTCCGGCGTCGGTATCTCGTATTCAACCTCTTGAAGAGGAGCCAACTGCAAGGCCTGTTCGACGGTGGGAGTCGCGGCTTGCAGTGTCCCCGTTGCCGCAGCGGCAAGCGCGGCGGCCAACGAGAGAGTAGTGTGCGGCTTGAAAATCGCCATTGTTCTATGCATCCTTGCTTCTGTGAGACTCCGGTGATGACAGCACCAGGGATTATCCACACTTTCCGTATTTACAACATCCTCAATTTTCGACGAATCAGCCCGGTTAAGACGAACCTATCCCGATTTTTTCGCCTCCTTTTTTCAGGCCGAACCCTTGATAGGTGGCCATTTTACCGCAGTTTTGCAGCTTTCAGCAGCAAATTTTTCGATCCAGGGCGGTTGCCCGTTTGACAAGAAAGCCGCTCTGCCTAGAATAACGAACTTCCTGTTACGGCAATGCCGTCAACAAGGGCGCATAGCTCAGTTGGTTAGAGCGCGTCGCTGATAACGACGAGGTCCCAAGTTCGAATCTTGGTGCGCCCACTTCCGACTCGGTTTAGACCGAATCGGGGCCGTAGCTCAACTGGGAGAGCGCCTGCCTTGCACGCAGGAGGTTGCCCGTTCGATCCGGGTCGGCTCCACTGCTTTGGCCGATTGCTTTTGACGAAACTGCTTGTTTGGCTCCGCTCGCGTTGATTCGCGATCACAGCCTCGAAAACAACTTTTCAGAAAAATGCAGTTGGCCCCTTTACTTCGGTTTTGGTTTGGTTATATTTGGACGCTTCCCCAAACGGGAACGAGACTGATCAAGGAGAGTTCAGTCATCAGGATTCGAGAGAATCGAGCCTGAACTCTCCTCGCTCAGTTCGAGCGGTTGGCCAAAGTGGCCAGCAAGTTCTTTGACAATTTGGCAAATGAAGTAGATGGCATTCATCACGTCTTGAAGATGTGGTTTGCGATTTAAACATGACTTCCTGGTGGAAGCGACTTTGCATGCAAGTGCAGGGGAGTGGAGGCTGAGGAGTTGGTTCAGTTTGCGGCCGCGGAATTGAGTCGTGAAGATATAGAGAATGCAAAAGTAACCGGACCCCCGGTTCTACAAGCTGGGGGTTAATTTTAAGGTGAAATTCTCGAGCGAATAATCGTTAAATAAGATCGGATATCTAAACTGGCCGCCGCCGTGAGGCGTCGGAAAGACTTAGGTCCGGTAGTTTGAAAGATGTTCTTTGCTGAAGAGCTTTGAATATTTGTGGTCAAGCTATTAAGGGCGTATGGGGGATGTCTTGGTATCAGAAGGCGATGAAGGGCGTGGAAGACTGCGATAAGCCTGGGGGAGTTGTCAAACGAACGTTGATCCCGGGATTCCTGAATGACTTACGTTGAATACATAGGCGTAAGTGGCTAACCCAGAGAACTGAAACATCTCAGTACCTGGAGGAAGAGAAAGAAAACTCGATTTCGTAAGTAGCGGCGAGCGAAAGCGAAATAGCCCAAACCGTGGGGATTTTCTTCACGGGGTTGTAGGGTCTCTCACATGGGAGTTACAAAGTAATCTGCTAGTTGAACGACATGGAAAGGTCGGCCATAGACGGTGACAGCCCGGTAAACGAAAGCGGCATTATCTCCCGAGAGATACCTGAGTAGGTTCAGGCACGTGAAACCTGGACTGAATCCACGGGGACCATCCCGTAAGGCTAAATACTCTCTGATAACCGATAGTGAACTCAGTATGGCGACTGAAAGATGAGAAGAACCCCTGTTAGGGGAGGTATGTGAACCTGAAACCATACGCTTACAAGCGGTCGGAGCCCGATTTATGGGTGACGGCGTGCCTTTTGCATAATGATCCGGCGAGTTACGGTCTGCGGCAGGTTAAAGTCTTACGGACTGAAGCCAGAGGGAAACCGAGTCTGAATAGGGCGTTAGTCGTAGGCTGTAGACGCGAAACCAAGTGATCTACCCATGAGCAGGTTGAAGCGCGGGTAATACCACGTGGAGGACCGAACCCACTTGGGTTGAAAACCGAGGGGATGACTTGTGGGGAGGAGTGAAAGTCTAATCAAACTTGGAGATATCTCGTTCTCTCCGAAATAGCTTTAGGGCTAGCCTTGAGCCACTACGCACCGGGGGTAGAGAGACTGAATCGATTTGGGGCCCCTTCCCGGGGTACCCTATTGAACCAAACTCCGAATACCGGGGCGACTATCTCAGGAGTCAGTCCACGAGGGATAAGCTTCGTGGTCGAGAGGGAAACAACCCAGACCGTCTGTTAAGGTCCCGAAGAGACGCTCAGTCACTAAGGAGGTTGAATTACTGTGACAACCAGGATGTTGGCTTAGAAGCAGCCACCATTTAAAAAGTGCGTAACAGCTTACTGGTCGAGTAATTCTGCGCCGATAATGATCGGGAGTAAGCGTCTCACCGAAGCAGCGGACGAAAGTGGTAGGAGAGCGCCGATAGTCAGATACGAGCCGTACCGAAAGGAGCGGTGTTGGGGCTATCGGGTGATTATGCCGGAATGAGTAACGATTAAACAGGTGAGAATCCTGTTCGCCGAATACCTAAGGTTTCCTGGGGAAGGCAATTCCGCCCAGGGTTAGCCGGTACCTTAGTCGAGGCCGAAAGGCGTAGACGATGGATAGCAGGTTAATATTCCTGCGCTAGAACGTTGGACCGATGGAGGGACGGCGTCCGAAAGGTGATCGGGCTGGTGGAACAGCCCGTGATTTGCAGCAAGTTGGGGAGATTGGAAAATCCGCTCCCGGAATACAAGCTGTCGATCTGACTCGATTAGAGGTAATCATCGGTAGGACGTCCAAGAAAAGCTTCTAAGGGATGAAGACGTTTTAACCGTACTAAAACTGACACAGGTAGGTAGGTCGAGTAGACCAAGGCGCTCGGGAGAACAGTGGTTAAGGAACTCTGCAAAATGACCCCGTAAGTTCGCGATAAGGGGTGCCCCTGACGGTGCAAGCTGTTGGGGGCCACAGAAAATCGGCTCTGGCGACTGTTTATCAAAAACACAGGACCCTGCTAACTCGCAAGAGGATGTATAGGGTCTGACGCCTGCCCGGTGCCGGTAGGTTAAGGAAGAGGGTGCAAGCTCGCGACCGAAGCCCCGGTAAACGGCGGCCGTAACTATGACGGTCCTAAGGTAGCGAAGTTCCTTGTCGGGTAAGTTCCGACCTGCATGAAAGGCGTAACGACTGGAGCACTGTCTCAACCACTGACCCGGTGAAATTGTAGTTGTGGTGAAGATGCCACATACCCGCAGTTAGACGGAAAGACCCCGTGAACCTTTACTGTAGGCTGATATTGGTCTGAGATATGTTCTGTGTAGGATAGGTGGGAGGCTTTGATCTCGGTGCGCCAGCATCGAAGGAGCCGTCCTTGAAATACCACCCTGAATATGTTTTAGCTCTAACCCTGAATATCCGTGAATCCGGACAGGGAACAGTGTCAGTTGGGCAGTTTGACTGGGGCGGTCTCCTCCCAAAGAGTAACGGAGGAGTGCAATGGTACCCTCAGCCTGGTTGGCCATCAGGCAAAGAGCGCAATGGTAAAAGGGTGCTTGACTGCGAGACTTATCGGTCGAGCAGGTACGAAAGTAGGTCATAGTGATCCGGTAGTCCCGTATGGAAGGGCTATCGCTCATCAGATAAAAGGTACTCCGGGGATAACAGGCTTATCGCATCCGAGCGTCCATAGCGGCGATGCGGTTTGGCACCTCGATGTCGGCTCATCACATCCTGGGGGTGAAGAAGCTCCCAAGGGTTCGGCTGTTCGCCGATTAAAGTGGTACGTGAGCTGGGTTCAGACCGTCGTGAGACAGGTCGGTCCCTATCTGCTGTGGGCGTACGAATTTTGAGGAGGTTCTTCTTTAGTACGAGAGGATTTGGAAGGACGACCCTCTGGTGTCCCAGTTGTCATGCCAGTGGCACGGCTGGATAGCTATGGTCGGAAAGGATAAACGCTGAAAGCATCTAAGCGTGAAGCCCGCTCCAAGATTAGAATTCGTAAGCACTTTAGTGCGAGAGTCCCCTGGAAGACGACCAGGTTGATAGGCTGGATGTGTAAGCACAGTAATGTGTTCAGCTAACCAGTACTAACGGACGAAAGCTTGACCACATATATTCAACGCTTTTCACTCGAGAAAAGCATTCTCTAGACAATCAACTTCGGTCGCATGCTCCAAGTTCATTCCGATGAACGAGACACACAAAGCTTCAATGCTTTCGGCATGCGACGGATGGCCACTACGCTGCGGACTGCTAACCCAGTCCGCCGTTTGCCATGAGTCATTAGGCTCGCGTCAGCCCTCACGTTGACGCTTGCCTTTTCCGGTGACCATATCGAAAAGGTTATACCTGTTCCCATTCCGAACACAGCCGTCAAGCTTTTCGAGCCGATGATAGTACCAAAAGTGCGAAAGTAGGTATCGCCGGATTTCATACAACAAAAAGGCCCCAGCTAAACCGCTGGGGCCTTTTTTTATGCGCGCTGCTCAACTTTTAGTTTGCGCTGCAATCGCAGGCCCGCCGATTCGGAAAGCACTGCCCGCACTTCGATGGGTGGTTTCTTTATGCCGATTATCCCGTTTGGGATCTCTCTGTTCGTTTAAAAGCGCTGCATTGATGCCTAAGTCTACTTACCTGCAACCTATGTTTGAGCAGATCCCCGCACAGGCGGCGGTTTTTGTTCTTTCTCCCCTGAATTCGCCATGTCGCTTCCCTTAGACATTTTGGACTGTCCCATCTGTGGGCAAGCCTTGATCCATCAGGACGATACGCTGGCGTGCGAATCGCCGACCTGCGGTCACGTCTTTCCTACATCGCGCGGCGTGCCGATTTTGATCAACGAAGCGAACAGCATCTTTGACATCCGCGGATTTGAGGCGGACGAAGAGACCTTTTTCCGCTCCAATCATCCGCTGCATCAGTGGATTAGCGAACATCTTCCTGATTTATCGTGCAACGTTTCCGCCAAACGGAATCTCGCAACGCTGGCCGAGCTGCTGAAAGCTCGCAAGCGACCGGTTCGCGTTCTTGTGATCGGCGGCGGGGTCGTGGGAGCTGGACTCGATCAACTTCTCGGTGATACGGCGATCGAAGTGATCGAAACCGACGCCTCGTGGGGACCAAGAACGAAGATTATTTGCGACGCTCATAATTTGCCGTTTCGTGGTGACGCGTTTGACGCAGTGATCGTCCAAGCAGTGCTCGAGCATGTGCTCGATCCGCAATGCTGCGTCGAAGAAATTTACCGCGTGCTACGCAAAGATGGCTTTGTTTACGCCGACACCCCGTTCATTCAACAGGTGCACGGCCGCCAGTTCGACTTTACTCGCTTTACGCGTCTCGGACATCGGCGACTGTTTCGCCATTTTGAAGAAGTTGAATCCGGGGTGACTTGCGGCCCCGGAATGGCGCTGGCCTGGACGGCTCGCTATTTCATGATGAGCTTTTTCCGCTCGCAACGTCTCCGTTCGGCGGCTAGTCTGGCGGCACGCTGCAGCCTGTTTTGGCTGAAATACTTTGACTACTACCTAGTGCGACAAAAAGCGTCGTTTGACGCCGCATCGGCCTTCTTTTTTATTGGTCGCAAGAGTGCGTCCATTTTGAGCGATCGCGATCTTATCGCCGATTACCAAGGCGGATTCTAGAAAATTATCGATTAACCACACGCACAAGTTTCGGCTCGGCTCGATTGGCCTAAAAGAGCTATTGAGGCTGGATCACTCATGAAAATTCATCAGTAAAATCGCCAATAACTCAAGCGGAAGACCAACCACGTTCGATTGGCTGCCGTCGACCACTTCGATCCAATCAATGCGATCCTGCAAGCCAAAGGCGCCTGCTTTCCCTCGCCAGAGGTCGGTATCGAGATAGGACTCGATCTCGGCGTCGCTGAGCATTCGCATCCGCAATGCGGTTTCCGCCGCATCGACTGCGATAAAATCATCGGGACGGCGCCAGAGACAGATTGCGGTGATGACCGTATGATCGCGCCCACGCAGCGTTTGCAAGATTTCGCGGGCATGGTCGCGATTGTGCGGTTTTCCGAGCGGCAGCCCGTCGCATGCGGCCAAAGTATCGGCGGCCAAAATAATTCCCTCCCCAGTTCGACCAGCAACATTGGCTGCTTTGTCGTGGGCGAGTCGCAAAACGGTATCGCGCGGCGATTCGCCGACTTGGGGCGGAGTTTCCGCGTCGGCATGTGGTAAACACACCTGAAAGTCGATCCCCGCGACGGTTAATAATTCACGTCGCCGAGGAGAGCCGCTGGCCAAGATCAAACTGGGATACATTCGCAGGTCTGGAATGATTGGGCGTGGGACGCTTAGAATCGAAGTTTTTGCGGGTAGCCCCGCGCTTTCCAATGACGATCATCCTATGAAGTACGCAGCTCCGCTAGTTCTTTACGAAGATAATCATTTATTAGCGATCTCGAAACCGGCGTTACTAGCGACCATGGGCGCTCAAGAGGGGGAGCCGAGCGCGGTACAGTGGGCCAAAGATTATTTGAAACGGACCTACAACAAACCGGGTAACGTCTATGTCGGCATTGTTAGTCGGATCGATGCCCATGTGACCGGCGTGCTGTTATTTGCGCGAACCTCCAAAGCGGCATCGCGACTTTCTGAGCAATTCCGAGATCGTTCGACCATCAAAGAATATAGCGCATTGGTTCCGTCAGGGCCCAAAATTCGCAACGGAGAGCTCGTTGACTGGATCCGCAAAGAAGATCGCCTCCACCGGATGGTGATCGCAGAGGAGGGGACTGCTGACGCCGACCGGGCCGAACTGGAGATCCTTGAACAACAGCGCCTGCGAAACTGCCAGATGCTGCAGTTACGGCTAATCACCGGGCGAAAACATCAGATTCGGCTGCAACTTGCCAATCGCGGAGCGCCAATTCTGGGGGATAAAAAGTATGGATCCACCGATCGTTATGCGCCGGGAATTGCGTTACATGCACGACGGCTTGTGATTACGCATCCCACGCTGAAGTCCAAACTTACGATCGAAGCGCCCTTGCCAGAGGCATGGCAATCTTATCTGTAACCAAGAAATGGTTTGAATCTGAAAAAACCTTAATTTCCATTTCTCGCCTCTTGAAGAATGCGGGAAGCGAGTAAAATCAACTCAACTACTTTTCTTTCTGGCAAGAGCGCCGTGTCTACAGGGTCAGCTAAATCGTTTCGAGAAACCGCGTTAGTCAGCGGACTAATCTCTTCGGATCAAATCGAAGAGACCGTTCAGCGACTGCATGCGGCTTCGATTCGTCGCACGGTCAGTGACGAGGATCTCGCAGCGGCCCTGGTCGAGTGCAAAATGCTCACCCAGTATCAGGCCGACCAACTGCGTAAAGGCCTGACCAAGCTCACTTTGGGCCCCTATGTCATTACTGACTGGATCGGTCAGGGAGGCATGGGGCAGGTCTTCAAGGCCGAACACAACTTTATGGGTCGCCAGGTCGCGATCAAGGTCTTGCCGCTGCAGCGCAGCACTCCGGAGGCAATTGGTCGATTCATGCGAGAAATACGCATGCAGGCCCAATTGGATCACCCTTGTCTGGTGCGGGCCTACGACGCTGGCCAAGATGGTAATGTCCACTATCTGGTGACGGAATACGTGCCGGGGACTGATTTGCGTCGGCTCATTCGCGCCAAAAGGCATTTGACGCAGTACCATGCGGCAACGATCGTTTCCCATGCGGCCCGCGGCCTTGATTACGCCCACCAGAAAGATCTCTGCCACCGTGATGTAAAGCCAGGCAATATCTTGGTGACTCCTGAGGGTCAGGCAAAAGTCTCTGACCTGGGTTTGGCTGACTTCATGAACGAAGCGAACAGTTCTGGTTCGTCGGGCAAGATCGTCGGCACGATTGATTATCTGGCGCCAGAGCAGATCCGCGACCCTTCCGAAGTTTCGACGCTGTGGGATATCTACTCGCTGGGCTGCACGTTCTATTACGCGCTGACCGGCAAAGTTCCGTTCCCCGGCGGATCGGTCCAAGACAAAGCGCGCCGTCATCGCGATGAGCCGCCGCTGCATCCGCATCGGTTCAACCCCGACATCGATCGAGATTTGGTTGACGTCATCGCCGAGATGATGGAGAAAAACCCCGACAAACGGATTCAATCAGCGGCCGAAATTGTCGCGCGGCTCGAACCATGGGTCTCCGATTCGCGGCAGTTCGAACTAAATCAGACGATGCAACCTGCCTGGCAGCCGCCACCGCCGGTTTACGCCAACGGCGGCCATCTCAACGATACCGAAGCCGGCTCGAACGCTTACGAGGTTAGCACCGACGATATCCCCAGCCAAACTTCGCAATCGACTGAGCAATCGTTGTTCGCATCGCAAGATACGCAAGCAATCCAATCTGCTAGTTCTTCACGGCTTCTCTTTCAGCCGCGTCAGACGCGGCGCGAACGTCGTTTGACGATCGCGCTATTGGTCGGCTTACCGCTGTCGGCCCTGCTGGGATCTATCGTCACCTACCTGATGATGGCGACACGTTAAAGCATTGCTGGCAAAGCACTGGTTAATTACCGAAATCGTCCGAGCTATTGGCGGGAATCGGAAACGGCTGCGAACCGCCAAAGGCTCCGTTGGAATCTCGCAATTTTTTCACTTCAGCGGCTAGATCACGTTCGAGATTGCGATTGTAGTTCTTACTGGCCGACTGCTGAGCTTTGTCAAACAGTTGCGAGATCTGAGCGGTGACGCGTGGATCGGACGAACCGCCCTCCAGAAAGTCGTTTTTTGCCTGGCGAAACTGATAAAGCAGGTCGTTGATCGACTTCATCTTTTGAAGTTCTTCCAACCACTTTTCGGCGTCATCGATGTTCTCCTCTTCCAGGCGACGACGAATTCGCTCAGCGATCAATTCGCGGCGAGCGATCGAATCGAGCATTTGACGTCGCCAGCCCAGCACAAACCCTTCCGCTTCGATCTGCCGAGAGTTGTCACTGACCAGCGCCGTTACCTGCTGATCGAGGCCCGGCACCAGCGGCAGCCGAGCCAACAAACTTCCGCCGCTGCGCACGTATAACAGGCGCAGCGGATGAGCCGGATCCAGCAGAAGTTCCACGACTCCATGCTCGTCGCTTTCGGCAAGCCGTTCGCTTTTGCCGGTCTTGGTATCTTTGGCGTAGATCTCATAGCCCGCGAGCGCATTCCCCTGGCGACTCTTTAAGTGAAGCTCGGTTTGCTCTCGCGACGGTTTCACACCAATTGCAAGGCGTTCGACACGAACACTTTTTCGCCCGGCCAGCGGACGCCGAAAGCCAGAGAGGATTTTGCAACGTTTGAAGTTCCACTGATCCTCCAGCACTTCCAACACCGTCCAGTCGATCGGCTGTAGCCCGTTGGGCTCGATTTGGCCGACCCGGTTCAACCGCCGCAGCATCACGGTCATCGCCGAGCCAGGCGGAACGCTCGCCGGCGAATCAAGCGACTCGGCCAAGCCTTGCGCTTTCATGAGGATCAGCGCTTCGTCCTCGTTGATCCTTTCAATCTGTCCGATCGGTTCAAAGGAACGTCGTAGCAGATCCACCACAACGCTGCTGATCAGTTGCACATTGCCTACCAATTGGCGATGGACGCCGCCCCATTGTTGCGTGCGCAGATCAAATTGGCGCGTCGCCACTTCAAGCTGTGATCCGTTGGCCTGAATCGTCACCAAGGCGATCTTATCCAGCATTTGGTCGTTCGAGCTTGCCGCGAGCGGCGCCAAACTCTGCGTCATGCCGGCGAGATTGTGAAACGCGTCCCACTGCAATTCGATCGGACAAGCATTGACTTCAACGCCCCAGACCGCTCTGGCAGAGATCCAACTTCGCTCGATAATCTGCTCGCGCAACTGCTCCCAAGCCTTTTGCTCCAATAAGCGGGGATCATCGGTCGCGATCCAAACTTCGATCCGATACGGATCAAACTCCCACGGCGCCGCAGCGGCGTTTTGCGAGACAAACAGAACCCAGCCAGCCAGGATGGCGGTCAAACAAGATCGCATTTAATTTCCCTTTTGCGGAGTCAGGGAAATCGCCGACCAACGCTCGACATCTTGGAACAGCGTGATCGGCTGTCGCGAAATACCGCGGAACTCAGACGAGCGGACAAAGTGATCTCGCATCTGCCACAGCGGCAGCACTGTGGTTTCGTCAAACGCCACGCGATGCACCGTCCAAAAGCGTTCGCGCACTTGGGTCCAGTTGGTCGCTTCGTTTAATCTTCGCAGTGCGGCTCGCAAATAGAGACTTTGCTGATCTCCAGGAACGCATTGTTCAAAGAGTAGCGGAATATCAACGAGTGATTCCTGCACGCACGCTTCTACGTAAAGGAGATCTACGCCAGCATCGGCGGCGCGCATCGCTTCGGCAGGCGTGACCAACACTTCGATCTCGAAGCCAACACGTTGCAGATACTTGGCGATCGCCGTAACCGCTTCGCGAGAGATCTCGCTATCAGGATGGCCGAGCTTTAAGGATTTGGGCAGCGGCGACGCCTGGGAACCATCCGCTTCTGCCTGTTGCTCTAGTTCTAGCAGGGCCATGCGAAACAGAGTCACGCTCATTTCCGGCTCGTAAGGACGAGCGTCGATCGAAGTGTCGTATCCATAGCCGGCCGGATCGTCCGCTTCTAGGCCCGCCGGGATCGGTGCGCTGATCACATGAGAACCACGGATTTCCGTCTCTCCCAACAACCGACCGTTCAAGATCGCGCTGCGATTGATCGCATACAGCAAGCCGCGTCGAAAGGTGGGAGTTTGCATGAAGGGGTTATCGTAGTTGGGAGCGAGAAAATGGATCGTTGGCATCCGGTAATAATCGACGACCAGCGAATTGTCAGCTTTGGCCTCTGCAAGCTGGGTGGGAAACAAGCGATCAATCAGATCCACTTGCCCCGCACGAAGCGCCGAGAGGGCGCGGCTTGAATAGGCGAATGGCAGCATTTCGATTGCGTGCGGCTGCGTTGGAGTGCGAAGGGTGTAGTCCGGATTCACCACAAATCGCTGTAAGTCGCCGCTGCTGTTTTCGACATAGGGCGCCGCCGCTCCAAGTTTGTCGCTGATTTCGATCCGAGCCAACGCTTCAGGACGAACGTGAGGCGTTTCCAATTGCACGCGCAACTCGCGTCCATTCTCAAGATCCACGTATTCCAAGCACTCCTGCAACATGCTTAGGCGCAGAGAATCGGCAGGTTGTTTCAACAGTTGGGCCGAACAAGGATAGGTTTCGGTCGGATTGCGAAATAACAGGCTAAACTCGACGCCGCCAGCGGATCGACCTAACGTGCCAAGTGGCGAAGCGTATTGGCTGCCGTCGGCGCCAAACCCGATCATCTCGGTCAGGCAGCGATGCAACAGCCGCCGATCTCGCGTCGCAGCGAATGTCAGACTTGGGGAGTCGGTCGATATGCCTGGCGCAGTTATTCCGACCCGGATGAAAGGAAAACGTTCGGCAAGTTGTTGTGATAACTCGGCCCCGCCGCTGACATCGGCATAGATTAGACGCATTCGCTTGGCAGCAATAAATGCGGCGTTTAAATCCCCGGCCTCCATCAGTCGCTGAGCTTCGTCTCGCTGTTTGCCCGCTTCTGCTTCCAAATGAGCTTTCCATTTGGAGACTGCCGCTAAACTGCCGTACCGCCGCTGCGAAAATCGGGTCAGCAGATCACGGGCAGCAGCAAAATCTTGCTGCTCTACGTAATTCGCCAGCATCTTGTCGATGGCTGCGTTGATCGCCGTATCAAGGTTTTCAACCGGCGAGCGATACGATTTTGCTTCTTCCAGCAGCCCTAACGCTTCGCCATAGTTTTCATTGCGGAACGAAACCTTGGCGTTCTCATACAAGTAAGCAGAAAGCGAAGTCGACAATCCCTCGAATTGCGGATAGTCGATCAGCAAGCGGTCGAAGTAGGCATAGGCTCCGTCAAGATCGCCAGACGATACCAAACGTTTCGCTTCGGCCAACAAGAGCTGCGGAAAGCTGGCGTATTCCGTGATGAATTTACGTTGGACTTCCAGCGTACGGCCATCCTCGGCGATCATCCGGACTTTTTCCGTCTCTTGCAGGGTGTCCAAAAATCTCCCCTCGGGGAGAACCAACGGACGAATGCTGATCGCAAACCATTCATCTTTTTCGCGCAGCACGATCTGATCGAAAGGTATGTCATCCGGTTGAGCGACCCGCATCTTCGGCATCTCTTGCGCAGCAAGCGACGACGCCAACAGCCAAAGACTGCTGATTGCGATTGTGCGAATTGTCCAAGGTGATCGATTCACGAAATCGGTTACTTCCAATCCAGAACATGAACGACGCCGCCGTAGCCGTTGACCCACAACCTACCATCATGCAGCGAGACGCCGCCGGTCAACGGTTCGTCCAGTCGTATCGTTTTTGAAATTTCCCCAGAAGCAGCGTCAATCTGTAAGATTTTTCCATCCTTGCAGACAGCCAGGATCTGGCCGCTTGCGTCAATCGGTTCACCAGCCAAGACGGACGCATCGGTCGGCACGCGCCATCGCTCTTGCTGATCGGCGCTATAAGCGATCAATACGCCCAGCGACGTCTGCACTACCGCCAGATCTCCCAACGCAAACGGACCAGCAATCACGCGGCCATCGATTGGCGCCTTTTGCACCGACTGCAAGTCTGGGAGCGAAACGAAGACCAGCTCATCGGTGGTATAACCGATCTGCTTGGCAACCAGTGTTGGTCCCATCACCGCCATGCGGGGCCCCAATTTTGCATCGATGATGCACTCAGCGATGCTGGACAATTGCGGCGAATTGGGATCGTCAACTTGCATCCGATACAGCGTTTTTCTTCCATCAAAAACGATCGCCGCCTGACCGTCAGCGACAGGCATATTCCAATCCAGATTTTCACCCAGCGCCAACCGAGGTTGAAACGGCAATGCTGCCGCTGCGCCGGTCGCTGGATCCAGGTAAAAGACTTGACCTTGAGAACTGGGCGCCACAATGCCGGCTCCGGCAAGCACGGCCCCAGAGATCGCGTTGTCGCTAGGAACTTCAAGCGTAATTTGCTTCAACAGACTACCGCTGCGGGCTACGTCAAAAAAGATCGCGCGATTTTCCGGAGGCGCGGCGATAAACAGACGCTGCTTGTCTGACACGAAGATCTGGTGATTCAGTAGCGGAGGGGTCACATAGTTGGCCGAGTCCGACGGTGCGTCGGCAACGCCGGTTTGGATCGCGGCGCTGGTTAGCTCAAACAAGTTCCCCCGCGAAGTCATCACCAGCGGTGGTTGCTGCGGGGCGATTGCAAACGCCGGACCGGTCAGCGGCGCCGCCAGCGTTGTCTCCCAGCGCTGCTTGGATCCGCTTTCCTTCAGATCAGCGGCGGTGACAATGACTCCGCCTCCTTGCGCCGGTCGGCGGACATGAATGAGTAGATCCCCATCAATTTGTAAAGAGACAAAATTGTCGCGATCAAATTCGACGACGCGCGGAACAATGGATTGTTGCGAAAGCTGCAGTGCATACCGCGACAGCCGATTATCGCCGACCCAGAGATAGCCATTCTCTAGCGCCATGAGCGAATAAAGCCGTTCTCCCCGCGCGGCTTTGGTTTGCGCCAACAGCCGAACAGGATTCTCTTTGGTCATGCCTCCTTCAAAGACGAAAAGCGCGCCGCGATCGTTGGCCGCTGCGACGCGGGATTGAAACGTAAGCGCCGGCGCTAGGACTAATCCCGGCAAGCGCGTTGGCGATTGCAACTGCTGCAACTTGTTCTCGTTGGTCCCTAGAACATGCAACAGCGAGAAGTCAGCGCCCGCGTTTTCGAACAAGCACAAATGCCCTAGTTCGGTGAAGACCGGCGGAGAAACGATGGCGCCTGCTTCGTGCCCAAGAAAAATCGCTTGGCTGCATGTCAGATTCTTCCCATCCAAGACATACAGCGTCGAATGCAACCCGATTACCAATATGCGATCCTGCGAAGCGCCAATCACGGCCGCGACGGAAATCGGTTGCGGCAGTTGGACACTTTGCGTCTGCTCGCCTGACGTTTGATTGATCCTTAGCAGTTCACCTCGCTTCGTGACGACCAACAGATCGTCCCCCAGCGGAAGTAGCTGCAATACGTCTGCGGCTAGGGGAAAGCGCCAAGCGAGTTCGCCGGTCAGTGCGTTCAGTTTGACCAACTCTTGCCGGAGACTGTTGACCGCGATCACCGCCGATTGATCGGGGATCCGAAGCGGTTCTACTTGATCGGGAAATCCAAGAAAGCGCCGCCAAAGCGGAGTACCAGCGCGACGATCCAGTCCAAAGATAGCGCCATCCAGCACGACAGTCACCGCTTCTTTGGCTGCCTGCGGCGAGACGCTGCTATTGCGTGCGGCGATCAAGATTGTCCGAGAAGGACCAAGTGGATGATCTTGACGAAGCGGAGATACTTTCTCATCCGAAACAACCACTTGCGTCTCCAACGCTGTCACTACCTCACGTACGGCGTTCTGTAGTCGGGCGTCGTCGCTCAAGCCGGGATAGACGCGCAGCAGCGCCTGTCGGCGCCGATAGACCGTTTCAAAGTCCTTTAATTTTGCCGCCGATTGAATGTCGACGATTGCCGCAACAAGCGCTTCATCGCGCAAAATACCACGCTCTACCCGCTGAATATCAGCGACGATACCATCGATACGCGTTTGTTGACCGCTGCGTAGCGACGTGGGGAGATAGTTACTGTCATCAACCAGATCCATTGCGGCTTGCGCCTTGGCGACTAGTTCGCGCCGCTTGTCGGTCGCATCTTCAGCGATCGCCGCTTGCGCCAGACCATGGGCGACATCTGGCAACAGCGAAGCTAACTCGGGGCGAGCCAGAGCAAACTCGGGCTCGTCTTTCAGTTCGTTCAAGATTTCGGTAGTGCGCGCGAGCGATTGCTCATAATTGTTGGTCCCTTCGATGGCGAGCCGCAGATTCGCCAAGCCGCTTCGCACTCGCGCAGTGGGCGCTTGCGAATGGGTGGGGAACGACGAGAGAAACTTATCGTACTTGGCGACCGCTTGGGCGTACTTGCGTCCTTCATAATCCGCTTCCGCCAGTTGAAATACCGAGTCGCCGCTGTCCCACGACAGCCAAGCGAACAGCAATCCCCCGGCCAACAAGAGCATCACCAGTCCGGCGCCACCGAATAGTAACAACGGCGAGTCCCAGCGATTTTTTTGCTGCGGCGCTTTGACGTATTTCTTTCGCTTGCCAGGCGTCGCCCCGCCAATCGGCTCCAGTTCATCCTCCGGAGAGAGAATTTCGTCGCCGATGATGTCGTCAAACGCTGAGCCCCGATCTTGATCCAACGGAACAAGGTCGCCATCTCCCAGATCCACGATCTCTTCTTCGACCGGCGTCGAGCTGAGCCATTTTTCCTGAGCGCGGCGGCGGCCACTGCTGACATCTTTCGTGCGCTGGGTCTTGCCGCTTAGCGCTTCGGCGATCAAACGCTTGGCCTGATATTTGGTCAGGTGTCCACGCTGCAACAAGCTATTAATGATCTGCTCTGGATTCACTTCCCGATCCATTTGCGCAAGCTGCCGACGCAGTGCAGCGATCTGGTTTTCAGCCAGATACTCGTACGTTTCGAGCAGATCGAGGAATTCAGGAACGTTTATCATAAGCGGAAAGCGTTTCGTTCAGCGGACTAACGGTTGGGTGCGATCGACGATGGGGATGTCTATTCTTCTTCGGTTGTCACCAGTTTCACTTGATTCATTCCCACGGTATTGCCGGCATCGAGCGCGGCGACCACTTGTTCATGCATGGCATTGATATGCGCGTTGACCAGCAAGGTTCCCGGCGGCGCCGACGGGTTAGAGTTGCGGGCCTCTTGAATTTTTACAAGCAACTCTTGGCGGCTGGGAGCTTCACGCTCGTCGTTCCAAGCAGCGCAAGTGACAAAAAAAGTATTATACGAATCGATGCGGACGACGACGTAATCGGGATCGTCGATCAGATCTTCGATTGTGCGCGCTTGTGAACTGGGCGATTCGTTGCGCGGCGCTGGTGTTTCTAGCGTCTTCTGCAAGCTGAACGAAGCAGTCACCATAAAGAAGATGAGCAGCAGGAACGTCACGTCAACCATCGGCGTCAGATCCATTTCCTCTTCTTGGATCGCATGCTGCTGTCGAAACCGAACCGGCATCTCGTCGGCGATCGCATCCTCTCCCAAGCGATCTCGCTTGGCTTTTGAGTCTTCTTCGTCACTTGGCTTTGAACGGGTCTTGGCCGGAGCAGGGACCTCCAAACGAGTCGCACAATTTGCGCACTTGATCTCGGCGCCAACCATGTCCATACTCGCCGAAAGCACATCTCCGCACGCGGCGCAGCGGAATCGGAATAGGTGTTCGCTCATGCGCCATCCTTCACGCCGATATAGGCTTTGGAGACCTCGGCGCCTTCAATGTTGGACGCGGCGCGCATGACGCGCACGACATCGCCGGCATGCACATTTTTTTCTGCTTTGACCAATACCGATCGTGCGGGACGCGACTGCATTTCGCGGTCAACATAGGCCATGATTTCTTCCTCTTGCGCATCCAAACTGTCGGACGTGCGCGTCTCATCAAGCGGACCATCCCCCAGATAAACAACCGCAGCTCCGGCTGGACCGCTGGCGGTGATCGTCAGCACGACGGTCTCGGTAGCCGAGATGCTGACCCCTTGGGTGGCGTCAGGCAAGTTCCGGACCGAATCCGAGTCGAGACGCGAGGCGACCAGAAAGAAGATGAGCAGCAAGAAAGTAATGTCAATCATCGGCGTGATGTCGAGATCGGCTTCGTCTTTCTTCACCTTGGGACGGCGAAACGAGATCGCATCCGGCTCAACCGGCAAAGCCCCTGACTTCGATTTTCCCCGATTCGCGTCGATCATATTTCTGATTCTCGGTTCATTCGCTCGCGTAGTGCGCCCAGAAATCGCGTCACGCCGACACCGACCAGATCTTCCATTTTGCGAATCCGCACATTGATGCTGGCGGTGCAAAAGACCAGTGGAATCGCAATCGCTAGTCCGGCGGCCGTAGTGATCAACGCTAGGCCAATGTCTTCGGCCATTTTTGTCGCAATGTCGGTCCCGCCGCTCTCGCCGGCGGCTAATTTGCCGAACGCTCCCATCATGCCGACCACCGTCCCGAGCAATCCCACCATCGGAGCGCCTTTAATAACCGTATAGACCCAACTAAGTCGGTATTCGAGGTCAGAGAGGACATCCCGCTGAAAGCGGTCCAACATCATCTGTTTGATTTGCGCATAGCTATTGTCACGCATTTGCAACGCCAACAGCACCAACTGCGGCACCGCACGCGAATCATCTTCGCACAGTTCCTCAGCGGCAGAATAGTTGCCGCGTAACAACGGCTCTTCGACCGCATCGAGAAATGCATCTTGGTCGGCTTCATTGCGAAAACGTTTTTGGGCGACGCGCATCCAAACCACGATCACGCAAAATGCGCCCCAAAGCGCGATCAAAGCAAGTGCGCCGTAAATGATCAGACCAAAGATGTTGGTGAGCCCGCTGATATCCATCGAGTTGTCAAAACCTTGTTGGAAGTTTGGTGACGAGGGCGAACAATAGATCGCACTGGCCGGTTAACGAACGTTGCGATATTCCTGCCGAATGACGTAAAACTCGAAGTCGTTTCCCTTTTTCCGTACGCCAAAATACGTACGACGAATCTGTCCGATCGATCGCTCCTTGGCGTATTCCTTCTCGAGAAACGCTAGGATATTCTCGGTCGCGGGATCATAAAATTGCATGACGACAGGGCCCGGAGTCACCCCAGCGCTGCTGAGCAATTCTCGATCTGCTTCTTTGAACGAGCCGTCGCGCCAGGTCATGTAAAGCCGTTCTTCGGTGGCGGTTGAGCCTGCCGAGCTTTTCGGCGCGGTCGACAGATCGGCTGCGTACAGCACTTTCTCGCCACCGGCGAGCGTGCCCAACTGAATCTTGAAAAAGTCAAGCTGTCGCGCGTAGGTCGGCAGATCAGAAGATTCGAACTGAATTTCCCAGCGCTCAAACCGTGGAATCACATCTTCGCCATCCCCCGGCGGGCCCACAGGACGACTGTCCCCCAGTCCGCTGCCTGAACCGCTCGTGTTCATTTGGCCTTCTAACGTTTCGAGCGCCGCTGCTTGCGATGCGACCACTTCAGTAACCGCTTGCAGCGACATTTCGAGTTGCGGCTCGAATTCTTCGTCCAACTCTTCCAACCCAGGCGCTTCTAAATCTCGAGCGACGCCTGCGGCGTTTGCACCTCGTCCCGAGATTTCTTCTAACACAACCGGCACCGCTGTTTGCGTGGGATAAGTGCGCGTGGTCAGAAAGATCAAAAACAGGATTAATACGGCCAGTCCGACCAACAACAACAGCGCAACCAACAGACTAGCGACACGATCATACGACGAAACTCTCATCGGCGGCGTCGCTCGTGACGGCCGTGAAGCAGCAGAGGAAGTTTCAGACGAGCCGGCCATTCAGTCCAGGAACTCAGCGTCGGGACGGAGAGAGCGATACCATTGTTTCCACTGGTTCGCGTAAAGTGAGCGTTGCGTTACATCAGCGCCGCGAGGCATCCCGAAGCCGTTAAATTTGCGTGTCATAAAACGGAGAGTATCGCGTGCTTCAACTGCGACGCGCTCATCAGGATCGGTCAGCGCGTAGATCAAAGCCGGAATACTGTCAAAATCCTTCGCCTGGCGAATCGCGCGAATCGCCAACAACCGAGCACCAAACGAACCATCACGAATTTTACGTCGCAGTTGGATGATCTGTTCCGATCGACCTCGCTCATCATCACTGAGGGCAAACTTGACATCCTGATGGAGAAAGCGTTCAAGTTCGACGTCATCCGCTTCGATCATCGAAAGAAACTTATCGGATTCTAAAAGCTCCGATTTATTGACGACCTGGCCGTTTTTGATCGTCGCGTCTTCCACAATTTTCGGCAGCCCACGCCCACCGACAAGGCGTCCTTCGTCGAAAACGCGATTGCGTTTCTTAATCGAGTCGGCGGTGCTTCGCTTTAAAAACAACATTGCGAACGCCGTCGAGACAATCATGTCTTCGCTGCTACCCGTCCAACTTCCGTCATTTTGCTGCGTCGAATTGAGATGCTTCACCCCGGTATCATACCAAGCCGGACTGGGATCCTTTTTGCCGAGATCCAACTCGCGAAAGCTCTCGTACCGCTCTAGTGCGTACAGATAGTAATAATCCCACATCGACGGGGCGATCGTAAAATTAGACATCAGAAAGCCGCGTCCCGCATTCTTGGCTGCTGTGACCCTGCCGGCGTCGACCGCTTTTGTCAGGATGTTGGCTCGCTGTACTTCGTCAGGCGCTTTTATCTCTCGCACGAAGCTTGGTAGAGTAGGCCCCTTTGCGTCGTCTGATTCTATCGGATGACGACGTTCGGTAATGTTGAGCAAATCGCTCCCCATGTACAGACTGCACAGCGCGGCGCAGACCATCGTAAGCCGAATCTCCATCTGCGCGACGCGCTGAAAATTTCCGACGCCCGGATCGACGCCTTGGTAGCCCCATGCTCCCGATGGGTCCTGACAACGCAAAACCCAATTGCAGAGACGTTCTACCGTGGGTATCGGCACTTCAAAACCGCTTCGCTGCGCTAGCCACAATCCGAGTGCGCCATACTGCGTCATCGAATTGTCGCCTTCTTTGCGTTCCGCATATCCCCATCCGCCGCCAGGCTTTTGGGTGTCGATAAAATATTGCAGGAGATTCTGAATCTGCTTTTGATTCTCCTCAGGATCAACTTCACACAGCAAGATGAGCGCCATGCCAACATCGTAAACGTTATCGTTGGAATGACCGGGGACATTATTTCCCAGGCGTTTCGCTTCGGCGATTCCGCCTTCTACGAGGGGGTGACTTAATTTTTCACCAGCTTTGAGCAGCGCCAACGCAACCAACGCCTTGCCGCCGGGCCGAGCGTGCGGAGCCTGCTTCGTGAGAAATCCGGCCCCCTTTTTAATCATCGCTTCGACCTCTGGACTCTCTGGCGTATAAGCGCAGAGAACCGCAGGGAAGAGCATCACGAGGAAGACGCTCCACCATCGGCTGTTAAAAAGGTGAGATGGTCGGTCGCTGCGCATGGCCTAACGCAATGTGAAATAACAACGCGAACCCTGTTACGAATCGATCAGTCGATACGTACGGCGAAAGATTCAACGTTGTAAAGCAATGTTCCGTGAGAAAAGAAGTTCTGGTCAAACTAGAAGTTACTCGGCAAACTGTCAAGCAATTGGTGCGATCTTCACGCGACGTAAGTCACGACAGGGACTTTACCTGGGGCATTTGGGCCCCCAATTGACAAGGGGCGACTACTGTCCTAAATTTGGTCACTTGTTGGTTGGTCAGGTAGCTCAGTTGGTAGAGCATCGGACTGAAAATCCGAGTGTCGCCGGTTCGATTCCGGCCCTGACCACTTTCATTAAAACGTCGCAAGTCTTTAAAACACAAGACTTTCGGCGTTTTTTTATGCGCAGCCCGTTTCAACTTGGTTGCTCCCAGCCGCTGGAGCGTTGTTTTCGCCAGAAAATAGCGATATGCGCCTGCCCTACTCTCAGGCAATTCGCAGCGGTCCCCGCTTCGAAACGAGGGCGCCGCGAGCCGACAAACTTGGGAGTCTTCCCATTATCTTTTGGTTTTCCGCAGCTCGGATAAGCTTAGATGGCTCGTTCAGAATCTTACTTCGCGGTCCTTCTAGCACGAAATTGCCCAACGCTATGAACGTAATTGATTTCATCGAACGGAAATTTGCCGAAATGGGGGATCGGACCTACGGCGAAGAGGTCACCGAACGACAACACGCATTGCAATCGGCCTATTTCGCCGAGCTGGCCGGCGCCGACGAATCAATGATCGCCGCCTGTTTTCTGCATGATTTTGGCCACTTCATTTCGGGGAAAGACGAACGGATCGCCGACCAAGGGATCGACGCGCAGCACGAAGAACGGGGAGCTCGCTATCTCTCGCGTTATTTTAAGCCAGAGATCGTCGAACCAGGGCGCCTGCATGTTGCCGCTAAGCGGTATCTCTGTGCAACCGACGCCGATTATCTAAGCGGGCTATCCGCCGCTTCGCAGCAGAGTCTGCGATTGCAGGGAGGCCCGATGTCGGCCACAGAAGTGTCCGAATTTGAGCAAGAGCCATACTGGCGACAAGCGCTTGCGCTGCGTCGTTTTGACGATCTGGGGAAAGAACCAGAGCTGGAAACGCCGCCGGTTGAGTATTATCTGGCAAAGTTGCCGCAATTTTTACTTGACCTGCCGGAACTGGCGTAAGCGCAATTGCAGAATCGATCAAGCACAAGAACGGCGTAAAGCCGCGTGAAAGAAGGGCACGGGTCTGTTGCGCCCCTCATCTCTTGCGGCCTTACGCGTGTTCATGTGCGTCGATCGCGTTGAAGCGATTCAACGTTCGCGACTAAACCATGTCTTTCAGGTTTTTCAGTGCGCGGATTTTCACTTTGACCGACGCCGGCTTGGCCGGAACGTCCATCAATTCACCCGGCTTGAATGGGTTCGGAACGCCCTTTTTGGCGGGACGAGCCGGAACCTTCTTCTTCTCAATCTTGATCAAACCGGGCAGCGAGATGGCGCCAGCGCCAGTCTTGCCGAGCGATTTCTTCACTTGGTTCTGAAGAGATTCCAGGACCGTGGCCACGTCCTTTTTGGCAACGCCCGTTTCTTCCGCGATGTTGTTCAGCAGTTCGGTCTTCGTCAGCGGCTTCTTAACAGGTGCGGCCGCAGCGGCTTTTTTTGCCATTTTTTCCCTCCTTGCGAGGCTGTGCAGTATGGAATGAGTTGTCCGTCCGTTGAGCGGAACGCGTTGATTAAAAGATTTCAGTCGAGTTTTTCAAGCCGGACAGCGCTAGTTAAGCCCCAAAAAACCCGAAAAACCGGGAAATAACGCCATTTCGGCACATTTAGCCCCCTTTTTTTCCGGCAAAAATGGTCTGGCCTCGCGCCAGACAACCCGCAACAAGCTGAACCAATCCGCTGGGAAGAAGACTAAGTTGGTGTGATTCAATTGGTCATTTTCGTCCGGTTGTCGTAAATTGGGGATGTAAATACTTATCCAATCGTTGGAGTCGCCGCGCGTGAAATTTCGCAATCTCCCCTCCCTTCGCAACTGCAACGAGCCGCTTTGCCTGCGCCGCTTGATCACCATCTGCTTGATCGCGGTTGCGTCTGGCTGGGTCTCGTTGACTACGGGTTCTGCTTGGGGGCAAGTCGAAACCAACGAAGACGCCATCTTTTTGGCGCCCCCCCGAGAGATCCGCTTGCTGACGGAACGTGCTCGCGAAGCGATCGCTGAGAAAAAATGGACCGCTGCGGCCGAAGAGCTGGGAATGCTGCTCAACGATCCGGAATTGGAAGATTTCTTCCTGCCGGGGCAGATTTCGGGTCCGGTCGACATGAGCGTTAAAAAAGAGGCCCGCGACCTGCTTAACTCTCTGCCAAAAGAGGGGCAAGAAGCCTTCGAGCTGCTCTACGGCGCCGACGCCAAAGCGATGCTCAAGCAGGCGATCCTGTCGCGGGACTCTGCGATGTTGGCTGAAATCTCCCGCCGATACGCACATACCGACTCTGGCTATCAGGCGACGATCCTACTGGCCCGCACGCAGTTGGACCTAGGATCACCAATGTCGGCGGTCCTGGCCCTCCAGCCGTTGCTCAGCAGCCGTCTGGCTTTGCAGAAGTATGAGCCCGAGATCTCGCTACTGATGGCGATCGGCTATTTCGCCGCCGGTGAAGAAGAGCACGCGGTCGAAACGCTGGAGACCCTCCGCGAGAAGCATAAGACCCAAAATTTCAACGTGCCGGCGTCGCTCAAAGATCTCTTTGCCGAACAGACCAGCCCTCGCGAGTGGCTCGCTCTGCAGTTCCAAGACATGTCATCGCCCAGTTCCAAGATCCCGCAATCCTGGATCGTATTTGGCGGAGACGCGTCACGCAATGCGCCGACCCGCGGCAGTGCTCCGCTGCGTAATTTGAACTGGCACGTCCGCATGGCGCGTAGCAGCAATGATGAAGAGCAAGCGGATGATACGTCGCAAGGCTTTATCGAAAACGGCGTCGCTGTCCTTCCCGCCGCGCAACCGCTGGTCGTGCGCGACCAGGTTTTGGTTCGCACTCCCTGGCATCTGCTGGGCGTCGATTTGACGACTGGCAAGGTGAAATGGAACTACCCCTGGGACGCTTCGGACGTCAATCGCGTCGATTCGCGGTTTAGCGCCATGTCCAACGACCCAGGCTCCAGCTATCTCGATCAGATCAAAAAACGAACTTGGCTGGATGGCTGCTATGGTCAGATTTCATCGGATGGCGAACGCGTCTTCATCATCGAAGAAGCGCCCCCCAGCGAGACCAAACAAAACGGACCTGCGGTTGCTTTTTTTAGCATGGCGCGTGCTCCGGCCCCCAATCGACTACGGTGTTTTGGACTGCGTGGAGAAGGGGAGACGCTCTGGATTGCCGGAAGCGAAATGAGCGACGAGCCCGCTTTAGCCGAAGCACAGTTCCTCGGCGTTCCGCTGCCGGTGGAAGGCTCGCTCTACACGATTGCAGAAGTCAACGGCGAAATTCGCCTGCTGGTGTTCAACGCTGCTGACGGTGCGCTGCTGTGGTCGCAACAATTGGCGCAACTCGATGGACTGTGGATGTCGGTCAGCGAGCCGCCGCATCGCCTGTTTGGGGCTTCTCCTTCGTATTCGGATGGGGTCCTGATTTGTCCCACCAACATCGGCGTCGTCGCGGCGATTGACGTTCGCCAACGTTCGCTGTTGTGGGGTTATCAATACCAAACGCTCGAACGCCAGCCGCGGCAAAACTTCATTCAACGTCGAACCACCGAATCACGGCCTGGATACGGCGATCGCTGGTCAGATGGCAAAGTGGTCATCGCCGGCAATCGCGTTTTTCTAACGCCGCCGGAGACGGACGAAATCTTTTGTTTAGATCGGATGAGCGGCAAGTTGCTGTGGCAAAAGCCGCGGGAAGATGGGGTCTACTTGGCCGCCGTCTCCGGCGACATCGCGCTCGTCGTTGGCGCCAACAGCATCTATGGTTTGAAGGTGGATACTGGGGATGCCGCTTGGGAGAGCCAGTCGATTCCGGACGGCGGTTTGCCGAGTGGACGAGGATTCCTGAGCGGCGACTTTTACTACTTGCCTTCGACCCAGGATGAAATCGTCCGAATTAACATTCACACTGGCAAGTTTGACAAATCAATCCCGACCGAACGGACCTTGGGCAACTTGGTTTGCCATGGCCGATATGTGATCTCGCAAGGGGTAAACTTTGTCGCTTCGTTCAAACAGATTGACGCGCTGCGCGAAGAAGTTCGCGTCCGCTTGGCGAAGAACCCCAACGATGCTGAAGCGCTGCGCAACCAGGGCGAGTTGCTGGTCCACGACGGCAAGATTCAAGCAGCGTTGGAGACCTTGCATCGATCGTTAGAACTAGTCGACTCGCCGGAGACGCAGCAAGCCTATGTTTCGACGGCGTTAGAAGCGCTGCGCGAAGATTTCGCCGGCAATCGCGAAACGGCAGCCAAGCTGGAAGCGATTGTCGAAAGCATGGACGATCGGCTAGAGCTGGTGCGTGTCACCGCGCTTGGCCTGCATCAGAACCAAGAACATCAAGCCGCGTTTGAAGCATACAGCCGCTATGTCGACCTGCTCGATCAAACTCTCGAACAAGGCAAGTCAGAACGCCCGCTCCAAAACATTGGCCCCAATCTGCGGGTACAACGTGATTTTTGGATCGGCGGTCAACTGGCGCAGTTGTTAACCACGGTTGACGAAACCGTAGCCGCTGCAATGAATGAGTCGATCGCGCAGCGCTGGACTACGACGCAGGAACACGTCAAAAATGACGACTACGCTAGCCAACTACGTCGCTTTACCAGACGCTTTGGTGCGTTCCCCTTGGCGCGAGCTGCTGAATTGGAAATGGCTCGCGTTGCGATGGCCGATGGCAACGAATTGACCGCCGAAACTATTTGGCAACAACTCGCCTTCTGCGATGACCCTGCAATTGCCGCCCAAGCGACCGCCGAATTAGCCGGGCTGTTAACCGCTCGCGGGCATACGGCCGACGCTTCGCTCGTCTATCGACGTCTGGCCGATCGATTCCGAAATCAGAAACTCGCCAATGGCGACTCAGCACGCCAACTGGCGATGGAACAGGCAGTAAACGTCGCAAATCCTTATTGGAACTATGGCGCCGTTTCGATCGAGCGCCGCAGCGAAGACCTGGACGCCGCCGTTCGCATGCTACACCCAGTGCGGATCGACGAGCGTTTCGGCTTTGACATTCCCCGCGAGTCGTTAAAGATCGACACAGAAGAACGGCACATTGTGGCAGTTGACGAATATGGGAATCAACGCATCCACTTACCCTTCACCATGCTGAACGAAGCCCAACTCTACAATTCGCAAACGGCCCAGATTCATGCCGATCGGCTTGGCCATCTGGTCGTTGTTTCGTTTGGCAACGAAGTCCATGCGTTTGACACGCTCGATCGCAGTGAAGAGGACGACGTTCGCGAACGAGCATTGTGGCAAGAAAATCTTTCGCCTGAAGGAAGCAATCCCCGCAGCAGGCCGAAAGTCATCGCCATTGATGTGAAAGACAATCCGTTTGGCGACTATCCGGCGGATGGACGTGACTCTTTGAACGAACGCCCCATTGGCTACTTCAGTTCGCTCCGTTACGACTCGCTCTGCTTTCAGCGGGGCAACAAGCTGATCTGCGTCGATCCACTGACCGGCGACTCAAACTGGGAACGAGACAATGTGTCGCCCGGCTGCTACCTGGTTTCGAATGACTCGGTGTTGGTCGCGATTCCGCCTCGTAAAAATGAAAGCGAGACCGAGACCGAAGCAATGTTGTTTGATCTGCGGAGCGGCGCTCCGCTCGGAGTGATCCAAACGCCGGTGCGAGAAAGAATTTGGGCGACCTCTGGAACCAACTATCTGACTTGGGAAAAAGACGCCAAGCTGGCGGCAGTCGCACGCGACATCCTAACCGGGAAAGAACGGTGGCGTTACGAAGCAGAACTCGGCTCGCGCGGCCGAGTGTTTGGATCCCGCGTTGCGATTTTCGAGCCGAGCGGCCAGTTCCATGTTTTTGATCAGGAGAGCGGAGACACGATCCTCTCAGCCCAACTGGATGCCGAGCCGGAACTCGCCCAAACTGAGTGGCAAATCAAAGTCATCGACGGCGCGGATGACATCACGTTACTGGTCACCACGAGTCGCAAGAGTCCGCAGCTCAACTCACGCAGCATTCCTTACAATTCCCAAGAGCCAGTCGGCCCGGTGTCACGGGCTTACTGCTTCTCGCGTGCCGGTGGAGAGCTGCTGTGGCAAACACCTGAACCGATTCTCGATTTTCACCTGATCCAGTCCGAGCAGTCGCCGCGATTGCCGGTTCTAGCGTTCGCTTCACGGCAAAATCGGACCGACAAAAAAACGCACGAAGCGATCGTCTTGTTGGTCGATCGCCGCGACGGGCGCGTTTTACTACGAGACGGCCAGTCGGACCATACGATTACCTACCAACTGTTTGGCGACCCCGAGAACCAAACGCTGCGAGTTCTGATGGCAAAAATGTCGTTCACGCTCAACTTTACCGCCGCGCCTGCTCCCCCGGCGCCTGCCGGTTCTGCTTTGCCCAGCATCACTTACCCCCCCGCAAAGTAGTTTGGTCGTCCCTACTTGACTAGAAGCGATCAAAAAACCGCAAAGCATTGGCATACCCATACTTAGCGCAATCGATACAATCCTGCTTATCCGAACGGTCTGAAAGCAAGCCGCCTAAAGTTGATTTGCGAGCTACCTTTTGAGGTCGAAATTTGGCTTGAATGAACTAATTGTGAACATTACGACACGAAGAGTACGAATCGCCGTTTTAATGGCTGGCGATTTCGCCCTACGAACTACCACTGCCGTTTGATCGAAGGAACCGCTCATGACCGACTCTCCCCTTCAGGCAGACGCCGCCGCGGTTGAGAGAATAGCCGCTGCTCGTCGTCAGATTCATGAGCAACTCTCGCAAATCATCGTCGGGCAGACCGACGTTATTGAAGAACTGCTGATTTCATTAATCAGCCGCGGTCACTGCCTGCTGGAAGGGGTCCCTGGTCTGGCGAAGACCTTGATGATCAGCTCGCTGGCGAAAACGCTCAATCTGAGCTTTAGCCGCATCCAATTCACGCCTGACTTGATGCCGGCCGACATTACCGGAACCGAGATCATCGAAGAGAACCGCTCGACCGGCCATCGCGAATTTCGCTTTCTCGAAGGTCCGCTATTCTCCAACATCGTGCTCGCCGACGAAATCAACCGCACGCCTCCCAAGACGCAAGCGGCGCTGTTGGAAGCGATGCAAGAGCGGCAAGTGACCGTTGGCCGCGTCCGACATGAGCTGGCCGATCCCTTCTTTGTGCTCGCCACTCAAAATCCGATCGAACAAGAGGGAACCTATCCGCTGCCCGAAGCGCAGCAAGATCGGTTCATGTTCAAGGTTTATGTGAAGTATCCGAACTTTGGCGACGAGTTTGAAATCGCGCGCCGCACCACCGGGGGCGGCAAAGCAGAGATCGCTCCGGTCCTCTCCGGCGAAGAACTGATCGAGCTGCAAAAGATCGTCCGCGAAGTTCCCATTACTGACCATGTTATTCGCTACGCGTTGTCGCTGGTCCGTCAGACGCGTGTAGGAGCAGCCGGAACTCCTGATTTTGTGCAAGACTTGGTCAGCTGGGGCGCTGGACCCCGCGCAGTGCAGTTTTTGATTCTCGGCGGCAAGGCTCGCGCCTTGCTGCACGGCCGTACACATGTTTCGACTGACGATATCCAAGCGCTGGCCAAACCGGTATTGCGACATCGCGTGTCGGTCAACTTTGCCGCCGAAAGCGACGGTATTTCGCCCGACGATGTGATCGATCGGATCCTGGAATCGACCCCCACCAAGGAAGACGAGCTAACAAGCGATGCCCGATTCCAAAAGATTTTTGCATCCTGAGGCGATCAAGCGGATCGCTCGGCTGGAGTTACGGGCACGGCATATCGTCGAAGGTTTTCTTTCGGGAATGCATCGCAGCCCTTACTTCGGTCAATCGATCGAGTTCTTGCAACATCGCGAATACGCGTCCGGGGACGATCTACGTCATATCGACTGGAAAGTCTGGGCCAAGCAGGATCGCTATTACATCAAACAATTTGAAGAAGAAACCAACCTGCGCTGCACGCTGCTGGTCGACGCATCGTCGAGCATGCAGTACGGCTCGGGGCCGCTTAACAAGTACGAATACGCGTGCACCGCGGCGGCCAGTTTGGCCTATCTGGTGCTCAAGCAGCAAGACGCAATCGGCTGTGCGATCTATGACGAAAAGATCCGTGCTCGCGTGCCGATCATGAGCAAACGAAATCATCTGCTCTCGGTCGTCAAAGCGTTCGATGAAAACCAGCCACGTGAAAAAACCAGCTTCTTGCGCATCTGTCGCGAAGCGGCCGAAGCCTATCCGCGTCGCGGCATGATGGTAATCGCCTCCGATATGTTTGGAGATGTCGCCGACACCATCAAAGGGCTAAAACTGCTGCGTCAGCGCGGCCATGATGTCCTAGTGCTCCATATCCTCGATGACGACGAGCTCGATTTCCCTTTCAGCGGCCCGACCCGATTTGAAGGGATGGAGACCGACGATCAGTTGGACTGTAATCCGCGGGCGCTGCGTGACGGATATCTGCAAGCCATGCAGGCGTACCTGGACGAAGTCCGTCGCGGCTGTGCGAAAAACATGGTTGATTACGCTTTGGTCCGAACCAGCGATTCGCTGGGAGCGGTCCTCTCGACCTACTTGAACAGCCGACTCGGCATGCACCACCGCAACTAACCCCCATTTGCTTTCGCTATGCAGTTTGTCCATCCAGCACTGACATGGGGCTTTTTGCTCCTGCTCGTTCCCGTGTTGATCCACCTGATCAACATGATGCGACGACGTCGCGTCCAATGGGCCGCGATGCAGTTTTTGCTGGAAAGCCAAAAGCGTAACCAGCGCTCGGTCTGGTTCAAGCAATTGTTGCTGCTGCTCGCTCGTATGGCGGCCGTCGCGTTGTTGGTCGCGATCATGGCTGGGCTGACAACCTCGGATCAATGGTCCTCGTTGTTCGGCGGCGGTGGAACGCATCACTACGTGATCTTGGACGATAGTCTGTCAATGTCGGACCGCACCGGCGGCGTTGAAGTGATGGATCGAGGTCGTGAAGTGATCCAACAAATTTCAGCCGCGGCGGCCGATAAACGAACTCCTCAACGCCTGACCTTGCTACGCACCTCACGAGCCGGCGGCGGAGATGGCGCCGTCGCACGGGTTGATATAAGCGGCGACGATGTCGATTCGACGTTCCGAGATTCGCTGGAAGCTGCGCTGCGACAAGTAGATACGTCCGAATTGTCCATTGGCCCCGCCGCCGCGATCGCGGCCGTCAATCGCTTTATCACAGACAACGTAGAGAACGAAAATGCCCTGGTCTACTTGGTGGGAGACTTCCGCCGTCGCGATTGGTCGGAATCGCAAGACGTAAAACAACGTCTGCAAGAGCTCGCTGGCCGAACGGCCGAGATCCATCTGGTCAATTGCTCACGCCGCAATCCAATCAATCTGGGGATTACGCGACTGACGCCAGAGTCGGCCACGCTCGCCGCCGGAGTGCCAACTTTTTTGGAAGTGACCGTTCGCAATTATAGCGACAAAGCGGCGACCGGCGTGCAGGTCAAACTGCAGACCTACCATGACGACGGCGCCGATCGCAAGTTCAGCAGCGCCGGCGAAGGGCTGGGGACGCCCCACTCAGAACCGACCGTTTACTTTGAAGAAATCCCGCCAGGCGAAGAAGTGACGCGGCGCGCTCAGATCTTCTTTCCAACCGCCGGACAACATGCCGCCGTCGCTCAATTGCCGGACGACGCGGTGGCGGCCGATAATCGTCGCTTTCAAATTTTGAATGCTCCGCCCAGCATCCCCGTGCTGCTGGTTGACGGCGATCTGAATCAACGCAACGCCTACTTTATGAACGCCGTCTTTCAGCCCGGCGAAGCGGTGAACACCGGAATTCAACCGTTGGTCGTCGGTCCGCAATATCTCCGGGACACTTCATTAGAAACCTTGCAAGGCTTCGACGCGATTTACCTGTTCGATATCCCCCGCTTTGACGGCAACGCGATCGAAAAGCTAAACCAATATGCGGCCAGCGGGCGTGGAGTCGCGATCTTCGCCGGTCCCGGCACAACGGTTGACGCTTTGAATTCGCTGCATGCTGGGGGCTTGCTGCCGGCGGCCGTGATCGGCAAAAAGCAACTTTCGCCACCGATCCCCGGCGAAGAGACGGTCGATTTCGTGCCGTCGGATCATCCGATCTTTTCCGTCTTCCGCGGCGAGAAAAATCGGTTCCGCAACGACCTGAAATTCTACGAGTACTACGATCTCGACGCGACCTGGAAGCCCAGCGACAACGGCGCCGTGCTCGGCAAGCTGCGCGATGGCCGACCGCTCATCGTTGAGCAAGCAGTCGGAGACGGCAGCGTCGTCACGTTCTTAACCAGCTTGACCCCAGACTGGAATAACTGGTCGATCACGCCGGGCTTTATTGTCACCGCGCTAGAGTTGCAAGCTTATTTGGCCTCGGGTACGCGGCAATCGACCGAACGCTTGGTAGGCGCACCGATTCGTTTAGAGGTCGACGCTTCAAGCTTCCGTAATGACGCTCTGGTGTTTGCTCCCGGCGCCGATCGGATGCCGACCGTCAAACGAGATCGCGCCATCCTGATCAAAGAAGAAGGGCGCCCGCTGCTCAAGCTCGATTACGCCGGTATCAACAGCATCACCGGCGATTCGCTCACCGGCCAGTCTGGCGTCTACGACATTTGGCTTACCCAAAGCGACGGGCTTCCCAATCTGCGACGCTTCGCGCTGAATGTCGATCCGCTCGAAGGGGATCTGACAACGACCGACCAAAATGAATTGAAAGCGGCGCTCGCACCGGTCGTCTTCACCTATCACACCGTCGAATCGGTTGATTACAGTTGGAACGCCAGCGAAGGCTTTGCCTGGCAAGATTACCTGCTCTACGCTCTGTTGGGGTTACTGGTCGTGGAACAGTTGCTGGCTTACTTGACGAGCTACCATCCTCCCGTGATGGGAGCCGTCCGATGAACTTGTTACTAGCACAAACTGACGCGGCGACAACACATACAACCTACGAATTTTCGCGTCTGGCCGAAATGACGCAGTGGAGCCACTGGGCTTTGCTGGTCGCATTGGTCGTCGCGATGATCACCTTCGTCGGCTGGCTCTATCGCCGTGATACGCGCGAGCAATCGTGGCCGGTCCGCTGGACATTGACCGGTCTGCGTTTGACCGCACTAGCCGGACTGCTCCTCTTCTTTTTCAACCTAGAAAAGAAAACCGAGAGCGAGCTGCACGAAAATTCACGCGTGGTCGTCCTGGTCGACACCAGCCAAAGCATGGCGCTCCCCAACAGTATCGAAGGGGGATCGGCGCCGCGTTATGAGCAGATCGTCAACAAGTTCTCGCAAGGAGAACTGCTAGAGCAACTGCGGAAGTCGCATGACGTGCTGGTCTATCAATTCGACCAAACGGCCCAACCAACCGAACTGGCCGTCTTCCGACGCCCACAGACCGATAGCGCCGCTGAACGGGAAGATTCGGCCGAGATGGATGCTCGCTTCCGCTCGGCTCGGCTGTTGCTGCTAATCAGCTTTGGCGTGCTGGCGATCAGCTTAATCGCCTACTTGGTCGCATTCGTTATCCGCCGCACCACCCCCACCTGGCGAGATACAGCAGCGGCTTGGTCGATGATCGGCGCCTTCTCGTTGGTGGTTGGCGCATCGCTGGCGGCGACCGCCAACTTACGAGCTCCCGAGCTCAGCCTGCGGCAGCTTGCTCAAGGGGATCTGACGATCCAAACCACCGCACAACCCCAGCCCGCTCAAACCGAAGCCGAAGAAAAAGCAGCCGAGCCGACCTACGCCGACATCGATTGGCTAGACAAGATCAAGCCCCGCGGGATTGAGACCCGAATCGGCGATGCGATCGCCCAAGTGGTTCAGCAAGAGCGAGGGCGCCCGATCGCCGGCATTCTGTTGCTCTCGGACGGTGTAAATAACGGCGGGCTCGAAATTCGCGAAGCAATTCAGATCGCCGCTGATTCTGAGACTCCTGTCTTTCCGATTGGGCTGGGTCCTGCCGAGCGCCCGATCAACCTGCGGGTTGTCGATCTTGAAGCTCCAGCGCGCGTCTTCCCCAATGACGCGTTCCAAATCACTGGCTACCTCCAGGCCTTCGCGTCGAAGACCGACTTCATCAACGTGCAGCTCGCTTCCGGCGTGACCGACTCGGACGGCAAGTTCCGCGAAGAGTCGCTTGAAGGGGAAGCTCGCCGCATTCAATTGGGCGCCGATGGCGCGGTGATCGCAACTACATTTGACGTAACGCCTGACTCGCTGGGTGAGCGGACCTATCAGCTGCGAATCTTGTCGCCGGCAGGTTCCGATCAAGACACCAGCGACGATCAAAAAGATGTCAAAGTCCAAGTCGTCCAACGGAAAAACCGCGTGCTGCTGATGGCCGGCGGACCTTCTCGCGATTTTCGATTTTTACGCAATCAGCTCTTTCGCGACAAAGATGTCGAGCTGCACGTTTATCTGCAAAGCGGCAAGCCTGGCATCTCACAAGAGTCCGACCAACTGCTGTTTAGTTTTCCGAAAAGCGCGGCGGACCTGTTTGAAAACTACGACTGCATCGTCGCGTTTGATCCTGATTGGTCGCAACTGACGCTCGAACAAGCCGAACTGCTGGAACGTTGGGTCGCCGAAAAAGCAGGCGGGTTGATCGTCACTACCGGTCCGGTCTATACGGCCGAGTGGGCCAGTCAACGACGCGGCGATCCAGTGATCGACATCGTTAAGCAGTTGTACCCAGTTACGTTCCATAGCCGGGGCACCTCGATTGGCCTGGACCGTTTTGGCTCAGAAAAAGCCTGGCCGCTGGTCTTTACCAACGAAGGTCAGTCGCAATCCTTCCTATGGCTCGGCAACGATGGCGCCGGCAGCGCCGCTCGCTGGGAAGAGTTTCCCGGGGTCTACGGCTATTACGCCGTGCGAGACAAAAAAGAAGGCGCGTCGATCTTGGCTCGCTACAACGATCCCGATGCCGCGCTCGGCGATGATCCGCCAATTTATATGGCGACCCAGTTTTATGGCGCCGGTCGCGTCTTCTTTATGGCTAGTTCCGAAATGTGGCGCATACGCGCTTTGCACGAAGGCTACTTCGAACAGTTTTACACCAAGCTGATCCGCTACGTTTCGCAAGGTCGTTTGCTGCGTGACTCTAGCCGCGGCGTATTGTTAACCAACAAAGACCGACTGCTGGTGGGCGAAACGGTCGAAGTTCGTGCGCACTTAACAGACGCGAAGCATGAGCCGCTGACCGAACCGCTGGTCAAAGCGCTGGTTAGTCGCCCTGATGGACGTCGTGATGAGCTAACGTTGACCCAAGCCGAGCAGGGGGGGAAAGGCCAATACCATGGCCAGTTTACCCCGCTGATCGAAGGGGACTACCACATCGAATTGCAATTGTCAGGCGGCGGTGAGGATTCACTGCTGACGCGCGACATCCGCGTCCGACTGCCTGACAAAGAAATTGAGCACCCCGAGCGAGACGATGTCGCGATGCGACAAATCGCCGAGGGGACCGGCGGCGTCTACTATGTAGGGATGGACGCCGCGCTCGGCAAATCGCCACTGCCGGCAGTTTACCTGCCGGCCACCTTGCCGGCGCAAGATATGTACACCGCATTGCCCGATTTGGTTGATCGCAAGTTCGACCGGCTGTTGCGGACTTGGCTGCTTGGCCTGATTTGCGGGGTACTCGCCCTCGAATGGCTCACGCGGCGGTTGTTGAAATTAGCGTAACCTGAAGAGCAGTCGAACATGGCGACTCCCAAACCGAAACCCGATATCCCCGCCGATCTGCGCGAGCTGCTTGGTTCGCTGCGCCGGCGGATTCGGCTCTACGTGTTGCTCGAAGGTCTTGCGCTGCTGGTCGTTTGGCTGGCCGTTACCTTTTGGGTTGGTCTGGCGGTCGACTATCTGCCGGTCACCTTTGGCGCCAGCGAGATGCCACGCGCGGCGCGGATAGTCTGTTTGGTCGCAATTTACGGTGTTAGCGCTTACATTTTTTATCGCTGGGTCTTGGTTCGTTTGCTGACACGAATGTCCGACACCAGCATGGCGATCTTGATCGAACGCCGATATCCAGCATTCCACGAGAGCCTGCTGACCGCCGTCGAACGCCCTGTCGAAGAAGAGCTGACTGACGTCGCATTTCGCGAAGGGATGATCCGCCAAGCGGTTCGCCAAGCGGTCGAGAATAGCCACAAGGTCAAGCTCAACGAGATCTTTAATCCCTGGCCGCTGACTCGCAACATTACGTTGGCGTTCGCCTTGTTGATTAGCATTGGCGCGTTCGCCGTCATCTCATTCGACTCGTTTCAGATTTGGGGCCGCCGACTCTATTGGCTCTCGGACGAAGCTTGGCCCCGCTTGGCGCGAATTGAAGTGCTCGGCGTCGAAGTCAGCCGACCTTCCGGCGCCAGCGATGGAACGACCGCCGCCGATGTGGTTGAAGTCATCCCGTTCAAAAATGGGGTCGCGACCGTCGCGCGTGGTTCGTCGCCCAAACTGTTGGTGCGTGCCGAAGCCGACGCCCCAGTCGTCCCGACCTACTGCACGATCGTTTACGAGACAGAAGATGGGGCTCGCGGCAGTGTTGCGATGCAGCGCGTTGGCGCCGCTCGCAACGACTATCAACGCTACATTTTCCAGCGCAAACCGCTGAAAAGCATTTTGTCGTCCATCGCGTTTGATGTGATCGGCTACGACCATCGGCTCCGAGGTTTGCGGATCGAAGCGGTCGACAGTCCGGCGGTGCTCTCGATGCATGTTGACGCCGCTCCGCCGCAATACACCAATCTGCTGCCGCGCGTCTCAGAGCTCACTTCTTCTTCTGAACTTCCTGTCGGCTCGCAATATAAGCTGCTCGCGAAAACGAACAAGCCAATCGTCCGCGTCGAGATCGCGAACTTGCGCGAGCAAACTGAAAGCGAAATGACGCTGGCCGAGCCGGTCAATCAATTCGAGCTTGATTTTCCCCCGCTGACTGACGACTTGTCGCTAGAGCTCACGCTGATCGATAGTGACGGGATCTATAGCGAAGCTCCTTTCCGCGTGCAGATCGCGGCCGTCGCTGACCAAGCCCCCAACGTCAACTTGCAACTCTCCGGCATCGGCACGGCGATTACTCCCGAAGCGCGAATCCCGCTGCTGGGTACGGTCGCCGATGATTACGAAACCAAAGACGCTTGGCTTGACGTTCAACCGGGTGACGGCGATATCACCCCCTTTGCGATCGAGCCCAATCCCCAGGGCGAAGTCAGTTATGTCCTCGATCTCAAAGAAACAACCGGGGCGCCGCAGCTGGTTGCTGGTGATCAAATTTCGCTCACCTTTAAAGCGAGCGACCTCCATGACCTCACCGGTGGTCCCAACATCGGCGCCAGCACGCGATATCCTTTGGACGTGGTCACTCCCAGCAAACTGCTATCGCTGCTAGAAGCCCGCGAGTTGGGACTGCGCCGCCGTTTTGAACAAATCTTGCAAGAGACCCAGCAACTGCGCGAAGAATTTGTCCGCGTGCAGCTAGACGCCAAAAGAATCGCGACCGGGCCCAGTTCGTTTTCCTCGGGTGATTTGGAAGGAGAAGCCGCAGCCGATCCGGTCGCCAAGCTCAAACAGGCGATCGAGTTACAGCTGCTCCGCGTACAGCGAACTCCCCAGGCCAGCCGTAAAGCGGAAGAAGAACTGCGGGGGGTCGCCGTCGGGTTCGAGGAGATTCGCCAAGAGATCATCAACAATCGCGTCGATACCGAGAAACGGAAGGAACGTCTCGAAAATGACGTGATCGCCCCGATTCACCAAATCGCCGATCGCCTGCAGCCCGAGTTGCGAACCGCCATCCAGCAGCTAGAGGCCTCGTTAGGCGAACCCACCCAATCGGTGGATTCGGTTGGTGTGGCGATCGCCAAAACGGACGAGATTATCCTAGCAATGCAGCAAGTCCTGGATAAGATGCTCGACCTAGAGACCTTCAACGAACTGATCGATCAAATCCGCGAAATCATCCAGTTACAAGAAGAACTGCAAAAAGATACCGAAACTGAGCAAAAGCGGCTATTCCGCGATCTATTCAATTTAGAGTCGTCGGAATAAGACAATCCGCTTAAACTGGAGTAACGGCGAGCAACACCGCCCTGGAAGGACCGACCGATGTTCTATGTACGCAATTTGTCGCTTACGGCGTCTGCGGTCACCGTCTTTCTAGCCCTTGCCGCTGGCCTGCAAGCTCAGGACGCCGGCGAACCTGCCGACGCCGCCAAACCTGAGGCCGCGCTCTCCGAACGCCAAGGGCGCCTAGCCGCAGGTTTCTCGCGGCTCGAAGATCTGATGATCAAGATGGCCGAGATCGACGAGATCGAGAATCCAGAGAGGGCAAAACTGCTGCGTGAAGCGGCTCATTCCAGCAAAGACAAGCTGATTCGCTCGCAGCTCGAGTCGATTACCGCGATTCTGGGCGATGGCAAATTGAAGCGAGCCGTCGATGGTCAAAAAGATGTCTCCAAAGACCTCAACAACTTGCTGCAATTGCTGCAAAGTGAAAATCGCGACGATGAATTGAAGTCAGAACAAGAACGCATCCGCGAATACATCAAAGAGACACGCAAGCTTCTCAACCGTCAGCGCAGCCTCCAAGGTCGCGCCGAAGGGGGTGAAGATTCTCAGCGACTTTCAGAAGGACAAGACCAACTGTCGCAAGACGCCGCGAAACTTGCGCAGCAGATGAAAGAAAACGAAGAGCCAGAATCGGCCGAGAATTCGTCCGGCGAAGAAAAAGAGGGAGACAAAAATCCCTCCGGTGAAAAACCGAGTAAAGAGGGTGAATCGAAGCCGAGCGAAGGGGACTCGAAACCTTCAGAAGGTTCCGAATCGAAGCCGGGTGAATCCCAACCCGGTGAGTCGAAATCAGGGGACTCAAAACCAGGCGAAGAAAAGCCCCAGGAAGACAAGCCCGGCGATGAGGGCGAAATGAAAAAGCCAGGCGAAGAAGAGCCTAGCGAGAAAAAACCAGGCGAAGAATCGAAGCCAGGGGAGCCGATGCCGGGCGAACAAAAGCCCGGTGAACAAAAGCCCGGTGAACCGAGCGAAGGCGAACCGAAGCCGAGCGAAGGCGAACCCAAACCGGGTCAACCACAGCAGGGCAAGCCACAACCCGGCCAACCCCAACAAGGCGAGTCCCAACCCGGCGACCAGCAACAACAAGACCAACAACAGCAACAGCCTGACTTCCCGGCTCGCCAGCGAGTTGAAGAAGCGCAGCGACGCATGGAAGAAGCCAAGAAAAACCTCGACGAGAAAAAGACCGAGGAAGCGATCGAAGAGCAAAAAGAGGCTGAACGCGAATTGGCCAAAGCGCTCGCCGAACTGGAAGAAGTGTTGCGTCAGTTGCGCGAAGAAGAAATCGAACGCGTGCTGGCCAGACTCGAAGCCCGGTTCTCCAAAATGTTGGAGATGCAATTGAAGGTCTACGAGGATTCAGAGCGTTTGTCGCAGGTTCCCGAACCGCAGCGCGGCGCCGCCGAGGACATTCAAGCTGGCAAACTGGCCTTCGCTGAAAAGCAAATCGTGCTGGAAGCGGACAAAGCGTTAACCCTGCTGCAAGAAGAAGGCTCGTCGGTCGCTTTCCCTGAAGCACTACAGCAGCTGCGCGACGACATGCAGAATATCGCTGACCGATTGAGCCAATCCAAAGTCGATCCGTTGACGTTGACTTTGGAACAGGACGTCATTGACGCGTTGGAAGAATTGCTAGAATCGCTCAAGCAGGCCCAAAAAGATCAGGAAGAACGCCAACAGCAACAACAGCAGCAGCAACAACAACAGCAGGGCCCGCAAGACGAAGCATTGGTCAACAAGATCCAAGAGCTGAAACTAATCAAATCGATGCAAGTCCGCATTAACCAGCGGACTGACCGGTATTCAAAACTGCTACGCGATCTCGATGATGAAGTGGGTCAGGCGACGAGCGAGGAAGTGCTCGACGCGCTGCGCGAACTCGCCCAGCGGCAACAACGCGTCTACCAAATCACGCAGGACAACGTTTTGGGGAAAAACCAATGACGCCGCGTCTAATGCTTTCGATCGTGCTAAGTTTGGCGACCCTCTCGGCGGCCAGCGCCCAGGATGCTTTAAAAAAGCAGGCCGATTGGCACAATCCAGAATATCCGACGATCCGGCAAAAACTGATCGACTGGCTCACCGAGTCAGATGCTCCTGAAGCGCATATGACCGCCGTCTCGCAGCTTTGGCCAGAAGAGCCCCCCAGCGACACGCCTGCCGAGTTGGGAATCCGCATCCTGGAGACCGCTACGGTAATTGACGCCGACGCGCGAGAATTAGCGGTCACAACGCTGGGAACCGGCGCCGAACCCGAGTTGCCAGAATTTCCTTGGCTGGCCGACGAGTCGAAACCGTTTCCCAAGTGGATGCGTGATAACCTACGCTTCCAATATGGCCGCTGGCTGGCCGAGCAGCGGATGCTGGACGAAGCGTATCAACAATTAAAGGATCTGCCGGTCGCCGAGGTGGCTGATCCGTCGGCGCTGCTGTTCCATCGGGCCGTTTGCGAACATTACTTATTGAAGAAAGAAGATTGCGTCGCGACGTTGGGGACATTGCTCTCGAACCAAGAACAGATCGCTCCACGGTATTTGACGGTGGCCAAGTTAATGCTGGCCGACATCCAACCGCTGGAGACCGATTCGCTGGACGAAATCGCGCGTCTGATGCGCGATATCGAAAGACGATTAGACCTTGGGCGGGCCGGCAAAAAAGTCCGTACGCAAGAAGACGACGTGGTCGCCAAGCTCGACAAGATGATCGAAGATCTTGAAAAGCAAATGCAGCAACAACAACAGCAACAATCGCAGGGAGGGCAGCAGGGGGGCAACAATACGCAACCTACCAGTCCCCTGAATGAGTCGATGCCTGCCGGCGGATCCGGCCCCGGCAACGTCGATCCCAAGAAGATGAACCCCGGCGACAATTGGGGCAACCTGCCGCCCAAAGAACGCCAAGCGGCGCTACAGCACATTTCCAATGAATTTCCGTCCCACTATCGCCGCGTCATCGAAGAATACTTCCGCAAGTTAGCGCGTGAAGAGGAGTCGAAGTGAACTGCATTCCGCTCATCATGCTTGCCGTAGCCACGTTGTCGACAGCAATTACCGTTGATGTCGAAACGTTGGACGGCCGGACCATGCAGGGAGAACTGCGTCAACTCTCGGCGAGTGAAATCGGTCTGCGCACCAGCGTCGGCGACGAGAAGTTTCCGTACGATTCGCTGATGCAGGTTGATTTCCCCGGTGAAGAAACTCCCCCCGTCGCAGGCAGTGCGCTGCTGCAATTGGCCGACGGCTCTCGTCTGGACGTGAAGAACTTCGTTCTTGAAAACCGCAAGTTCCTCGTCACTGATGAAAGCTTTGACCTGTTTGAAGTTCCGGCCGCCGCGCTGCGCATGCTGCGGTTTGATGGTGATCAGCGCGCGTTGGACAAACGCTGGGATCAACTGCTAGAGGAAAAAATCCTCGGAGACGCGGTCGTCATTCGTCGCGACGATGATCTGTCGTTTCAAGAAGCGATTGTTCAATCCATCATCGACAACAAGGCTGCGATCCAACTGGATGATCTGGAAGCCAAAATCCCGCTCAACAAACTTGCCGGGCTCTTGTTTTATCAACGCAACAATCGCAAGCTGGCGCCCCCGCTGTGCAAGCTAGAACTGCACGATGGCGGAGTCATCTTCGCCAGCAAGCTGATGCTGGAAGGAGAGCAGTTGCAAGTCGAGTCGGTCTCGGGAGGCAAGTTTGTCATCGCCATTTCGGCGGTTCAGGGGATTGATTTCGCCGCCGGCAACATTATCCCGTTGACCGATCTTTCGCCGGACCAAGACGCATGGGCGAGCTTTATCCCGTCGAATCTGCCGCGAGACCAACTTTCGCTGATTTACGCCCCCGATGTTAGAACCGGCTCGGCCGCTCAGCCGCTTGAATTAAGCATCGGCGGTCAGTCAAAATCTTTCAACAGCGGAATCGCGCTTCATGCGCGTACCGAATTGTCCTACCTGCTTCCCGAAGATGTGCGCCAATTTCATGCCTTCGCCGGTTTGCCGGAAGGGGCGAGCGGCCCATTGAAGCTGACGATTACGGCCGACAAGACGGTCCTAATCGATCAAGTGCTCGACGAAAATCAATCGTCTCTTGATATTCATGGCGACGTTCGGGGCGCTCGACGCCTGAAAGTTGTTGTGGATTTCGCCGGCAACGGCGATTTGGGAGACCGCGTTTATTTGTGCCAACCACGGCTGATTAAATAATGCGTACGATCGCCTGCTACACGCTCTGTTTCGCCGCCACCTTCTGGGGAATGTCGGCTCTACTTCAAGCTGCGCCTCCGCAGGAAGTGCTGGACGCCGAAAACGCCCGAATTGCGGCGGTCGAAAAAGCGACCCGCTCGGCGGTGTGCGTCTTTGCAGGGGCCGCCGGCGGCGGGAGCGGAGTCTTGATCTCTCCCGATGGTTACGCAATCACCAACTATCATGTCGCTGATCCAGCCGGATCTTTCATGAAGTGCAGCCTGTCGGACGGCGTGATGTATGACGCCGTGATCGTCGGCATCGATCCCGTGGGTGACGTCGCGCTGATCAAGTTGCAAGGTCGCGACGACTTTCCGGCCGCCGAGATCGGCGATAGCGACAAAGTGGAAGTCGGAGATTGGTGCTTCGCCATCGGCAACCCATTTTTGCTGGCGACCGACATGCAGCCCACCGTCACTTGGGGCATGGTCTCCGGCGTTGGTCGGTATCAGTATCCGAGCGGGACGTTGATCGAATATACCGATTGCATTCAAACCGACGCTTCGATCAATCCTGGCAACTCAGGCGGCCCCCTCTTCAATCGCGATGGCCAAGTAATCGGCATCAATGGTCGAATCTCGATCGAAAAACGGGGACGCGTCAATGTGGGGGTTGGCTACGCGATTTCGATGAACCAAGTGATGAACTTTCTCGGTTACCTGAAAAGCGGCCGGGTTGTCGACCATGCGACGCTGGGCGCGACGGTCTCGACCGATTCGGAAGGGGAAGTGATCATCACCAACATCTTGGATACTTCCGACGCCTACCGTCGCGGGCTTCGTTACGGCGACGAGCTCGTTTCGTTTGGGTCAAAGCCGGTCACCACAGTCAATGGTTTCAAAAACGCGCTCGGCATCTATCCACGCGGCTGGCGCGTTCCGGTCGGCTTCTTCCGCAACGGCGAGCGACATGACATCGTCGTCCGCTTGGCAGGGGTTCACTCGCGGGAAGAGCTGCTGGCGAAAATCCAAAAGTCGGTCGCTCCGCCGAGCCCCGATGGATCGCAACCCGAAGATCACCACGAAGAAGAAGCCAAACCGGTTTCGGAGGCCCTGCAAAAGCTGTTTGAAGCTCGGCCCGGCTACGCCAACTATCACTTTAACCTAGCGCAACGCGACCGAATCTGGCAAGCTTGGAAGCGGGGCGAAGAGACTTCGGCGGATGTCTGGAAAGTCACCGGTCAACTTGCCGATGGCGACTCCGCCACAATCGAACTAACGCCCCAGCAGGTGACTGCAAGCGTCGCTGGTCGTGACTCGATGATCGCGATCGAAGGAGATCTGACCGCTAAACTAGAGCCGGCCGGCAGCGGCGGACTGCTGCTGGCGCTACATGCCTGGCAACGTCTGCAGCAGCAAGGCCCCGAAAAATTTGGCGAAGTCTCTTACCTGGGGACTGCTCCGCTCGATTCGATCACCGAACGCTTTGACGTATTGGTCGGACTATATGATGCGATCGAAACCCGCTTTTACTTCGAGCCGAAGTCAGGCGACCTGATCGCGATGGAAATGTTTCCAGAAGCAGACTCGGATCCCTGCGAGTTACGATTCCAGGAATACGATGAGTTTGCAGGGGTTCGATTGCCAACCAAAATCATCATTCGCCGCGGCGATCAGATTTACAATATTCTGCATGGTCTGAAATGGACCGTGTCGTCGTCCGAACCCAAGGATGCCGCATGAACCGTAGCGCATTGGTATTCGCCGTGATCCTTTCGCTTGGCTTGCTGACTACGACCGCATCGGCCGAGTCTTCGCTTGCGAAGACGATTCGCGGCGTGCAGCCTCGCATTGTGAAGATCTTTGGCGCAGGCGGCTTAAAGGGTTTGGAATCGTACCAGAGCGGGTTCGTAATTTCTCCGGAAGGTCACATCCTGACGGTCTGGAGCTACGTCCTCGACTCCAGCGTGATCACGATTGTGGCCAACGATGGGCGCCGCTTTACGGCCGAACTTGTCGGCGCCGATCCCGAACTAGAAGTCGCTGTCTTGAAAGTGGACGCCGACGACTTGCCGTACTTTAACCTAGACGAGTCGGTCGAGTTAACCTCAGGCCAGCGCGTGCTGACCTTCAGCAACCTGTACGGCATCGCTACCGGCGATGAACCAGCGAGCGTGCTGCATGGCTACATCACCGCGATTACCGACTTGCAAGGACGACGCAGCGCCGCCGAAGTTCGCTACAAAGGTCCCGTCTACGTGGTTGACGCGATGACCAACAACCCCGGCGCTGCTGGCGGAGCATTGACCGATCAGCAAGGCCAGATCGCCGGCGTGCTAGGAAAAGAGATTCGCAACGCATCCAACAACGTCTGGCTGAACTACTCGATACCGATCCGTGAACTACAGACCTCGGTCGAAGATATCCTGAGCGGACGGTTTCGCCCTCGGTCGCGGGACGAAAATCAAAATCGCCCCACACAGCCGGTCACCCTGGCGCAGCTGGGCCTGATTTTGTTGCCCGATGTGCTGCCGAAGACGCCCCCATTTGTCGAACGTGTTGCTCCAGAAACGCCGGCCGCAACCGCCGGTTTGCTTCCCAATGACCTGGTGATGTTTGTCGAAAGGCGGCTGATTTCTTCGCAACGAGAACTGCGGGAAGAGCTAACCTTTATCGATCGGGACGATCCCGTCCGTCTGACGCTGCTTCGCGGCGATGAACTTATCGAAGTTGTGCTTAATGAATAAGAAACTCACACTCGCATCGCTGGCGATCGCCCTCGGTTTTTTCGCATCCCTCTCAGCGGTCTGCAGAGGAGCGGACGATCTCAATACGCTTGAACAGCAAGCGCTGCGCGACGCCGTCGAAATCGTTGCGCCGTCGGTCATCCAGATCGAGACCGTCGGCGGACTGGAGAAAGTTGGCGATCAAATCGCAGGCGGCGGTCCCTGTAGCGCGTTGGTTGTTTCGGCCGACGGCTACCTACTTTCTAGCAGCTACAACTTTGTCCATGAGCCGACCTCGATTTTGGCGTCGTTGCCCAGCGGCAAACGAATCTCGGCCAAGATTGTCTCCTCCGACCATAGCCGCAACCTAGTGCTGCTAAAAGTGAACGCCGAAGAGCCGCTACCAGTCCCCACCTTTGTGAGCCGCGACCAGTTGCGTGTCGGCCAATGGACCATCGCCGTTGGCAAGTCGTTTTCGCCGGTCGAGCCGAACGCTTCGGTCGGCGTGCTCAGTGCGCTTCAACGCGTCTGGGGCAAAGCGGTGCAATCAGACGCCAAGATCTCGCCCAACAACTACGGCGGCGCTCTGATCGACATCGAAGGTCGCGTCATCGGTGTCATCACCTCACTATCACCGCAAGCGACCGGCCCTCAAGCTGGCGCCGACTGGTATGACTCAGGCATCGGCTTCGCTGTTCCGGTCACCGAGCTGCTGCCTCGCTTGGAGAAGCTGACTCAGGGCGAAGACCTCCGGCAAGGTTTGCTGGGGATCAGCCTGAAGGGGAACGACATCATGGCCGATCGTCCTGAGATCGGCGCGGTCCGTTATAACTCGCCGGCCCAAGAGTCAGGCATCCTCGCCGGCGATGTCATCACCGCCGTTCAAGGCCACAAAATCATCAACCACGCTCAGTTGAAACATCAGCTCGAACCCCTCTACGCCGGCGACGAGGTTGCTTTGACAGTGCAACGCGGCGAACAATCGGTCGACGTCAAAGCGACTTTGGCCGCTGTATTGGTTCCATATGCTCATCCGTTTTTGGGGATCTTGCCGCTTCGCGACGCCGACGGCGTCGTCGTCCGTGATGTGCTGGTCGACAGCCCAGCCGCCGCTGCTGGGCTAGCCGCCGGCGATGTGATCATGCGGGTCAATGACAAACTGGCCACCACTGCCGACGAACTGCGTACGCAGATCTCAGCACTTGAACCAGAGACATCGATCCAACTGGTCTACAAGCGAGGCGAAGAAGAAAAGCAGGTCGATATTAAGCTCGCGACTTTGCCGACCAACATCCCCACACAATTGTCAGCGGCTTGGACCCAAGCCGTAGAGCAGCCGGCTCAACCGCCGCAGACCGGCGAAGTCGAAGCTCGATTGGCCGAAGAGCCGAATGCGGCGTTTGCCTGGATCCCCAGCGACTACCATGCCGATCGCCGCTACAGCTTGCTCGTTCTGCTGCAAGAGCCCGGCAAAGTCGAGAAGCAAGCGACCATCGACGCTTGGAAAGAGCTGTGCGAACAGACTGGGACGATCCTGCTGTCGATCTCACCGGCCTCCAAAGAACGCTGGACCCCGTCCGAAACCGGGGTCGTTCGTAAATGCATCGAGCAGCTCGCCGGCAAATACAACATCGCCCCTAATCGTACAGCGGTGGTGGGCGTTCGCAGCGGAGGCGCGATGGCTTACATGGTCGCCTTTGAGAACCGTGAAGCGATTGCCGGCGTGGCGACCCTGTCTGCTCCCGTGCCTCGCGGAGTGCAACCTCCTGACAATGACCCGCTGCATCGTCTTGCGATCTTTACGCTGTATGACGACAAGTCGCCACAATCGGCGCAGTTCAAGAAGCTGGACGAAGCGCTCGCCAAGATGAAGTTCCCCGTCGTCCATCGCAGTACAAAAAGCGAAGCGGACAAGCTGACCGAAGAGGATCGGACCGCGATCGGGCGTTGGCTGGACTCGCTGGATCGAATCTGACCCCAGCAGTTGCTTTGACCTTGTGCGACAACTTCCCTTCGCCCCATTGCGCTAACGCATAGCGTCAGACAATCCTCATCGTGAATTCTCGAACCAAAATCGGCATCGTCGCCATCGTCTGTTGCCTGATCGGCGCCGGCCTGTTTCTGGTCGAAGCCAAGGGAACGTCTCTAGAGCACTTCCAAGGGGCGCTGATCAAGGTAGGCGGCGTCTTTGCCATGTTGTGGCTCGCCTATCCCGAGATCGTCAAACTGCCGATCTGGCTGTCGCTGTCGATCATCCTGGTCGCGATCGTGACGGCGATCGCTTCTTCGGTCTGGAAGAAAGCGGCGCTGGTCGCGATCCCGCTGTTGATCGTACTCTGGATGCTGAGGCCTCCCCCAGCATCCAAAGATTCGACCAAAAAGCGGGTTAGCCGATCTTCGTCCGAAGCGCGGTAAGCAGTTCGACCGCGGCGCCGATCTCGGCCTTTTGGCGCTCTGGCTCTTGCGGAATCTCACGTTCGATCGTCAGCGGCCCGGTGTAGCCGATCTCTTTGACCGTACGCAAAAACTCTTCCATGCCAACGTCGCCGGCGCCCAGCGGAGTTTCAACACCCCAGGTTACGCCGGGCTGATCCGACCACTTTGCATCTTTGCAGTGGACGCTGCCGACATGTTTGCCGACCAGCTTTAGCGCTTCGATCGGATTGCCGGTCCCGTACAGGATCATGTTGGCCGGATCAAAGTTGACGCGCAAGTTGGATCGATCGACGGCGGCGATAAAGCCTAGCAAACCTTCGGCCGACTCTTGGCCTGTTTCCAAATGCAGCGCCTGCTCGTTGGCTTGGCAGTGATCACACAGTTCTTGCGTCACGGCGACCACTTCGGCATACATCGGATCTGCTTGGTCGTGTGGAATGAAACCGACATGCAAGCCGATCACGTCGCAGTCCAGTACGCGGGCAAAGTTGCTGATCTCTTTCATCTCGGCCAGTCGCTCGGCCCGGGTGGCCGGCGGCACCAGGCCGACTGTCTCTTTGGTGGTCGGGATGTCGGCGTAACTCTCTCCTTCAAACCCGCCAAAGACGCAAGTCAGGGTGATGTCCATCGCGGCGAGATTCGCCAGAAATTTGGCCGCGTTCTCCGAAGTGCGCGATTCTTTGGAAGGAGCATGCAACTGAATCGTCGGCACCCCTAAAGCTTCGGCGACCGGCAACTGTACGCCAAGTCCTGCATCAAGACTGGCGAAGACGCCTAAGGGCCATTTTGCCACGTTGCAACTCCTTCAAATTGGAAAGCCTCAAATCACTGCGTCAGCCAATCGTTGACTGATCGCTTAACTTCGTGTTAGTACGCAATTTAAGCCTCTGATAGCACTTTAGCAACGCGTTACTCACGTCCAGTGCAAAAAAATGACCGCAGCCGGCAAGGCTACGGTCAAAGGATTCCCATTTGCGGCACAGCAGCGCGAACTAGGCCAAATCTTGTTCCGGCGTCGCGTCGCTGTCCAAGTCAAACCATTCCGGCTTGAACTGGACATAGCCTCCTTTGCCCTGGTTCGATCGTTGGATCGCCAAGCGTGCGGTCAACGCGATCACGGCGTCTCCCATCGCAACTTCCGGATGACACTTCGGCTTGTTTTCCGGGGCAGGGTTCCGAATGCAATAAGCCCAGTGCTCAATCTCTTCGGTATAACCACGGCTGACCGGGCCTGATGTCGCCGCGCTGGCGATGTTGGCCGCTTGCGTCGGAGCACCGCTTGCTTGGGTGTCCATCGTGGGGCCATCTTTCCCTTCTTTGACCTTAATGTTGGACGACGAGCCGTTTTTCAACAGCATGATGTCTTTCTCGGTCTCCAGAATCAGCGTTCCCTTGGTTCCCATCACCACTTCGCCGTAACCGCCGTAGCCGTTACCGTTGATCGAAGAATAGGTGACCACGACCTTTTTGTTCGGGTCTTGCTCGTAAGACGGAACGCCTCCGATGTGCGCGCCTTTGGCGTCACGCTCGGGATAGTTGCGGAACCGATCATAATAGCCGACGTCAAACTTCGGATCGTAACCCTGGCCCGGAAACTCAAATGTGCAGTAAACGTGATCATCGGCATCACGATCGTACGGGAAGGTCTGACGTCCGCCGGTCGCGTGAACCGTCAGCGGATGAACCTTCTTGCCATCGCTTTCCTTCCGCATCGCGCTGATAAAGATCGACGCCGCGTCCAACTGGTGACTACCTAGCTCGGCCATCAAGCCGCCGCCGGTACGATCCCACAAGCGCCAACGGCATAGTTCTTCCATCGCCGAGATCTTGCGACCATCGGCCAGTTCAAACTCTTGAAAACCGTAGTTCTCAGGCTTGATATTGCGATCTTCGTTCCACGCTTTGAACTGCTCGTACATCGCCCAGTTCTTGGCCAGCGTCGCCGGATCTCCCTCTTTGCCGTTGGCATGGGCCTTCTCGTACTTCTTCATGCCGTCCAGGATCGTGTCGACCAGTTTGCCATGGGCGTCAACTTCACCGCCTGGCAACGGTTGGCTCCAGCTATCGGCGCCTGGCAAGTTGCCGCGATGCCACTGGGCGCGAATGTGATGGATTTCGCCCAGCAATCCCCATTGCAGCAGGTTGACCGCGTTGTCATACAGCACGCTGTAGTGACGTTGGTGACCGGTCGCCAAATGCAGGTCGGCTTCTCGGGCGGCGCGCCCCATTTGCTTGCACTGCGTGATGTTATGGGCCATCAGCTTTTCGGTCAGCACATGCTTGCCTGACTTCAGCGAGTCCATCACCACCGGATGATGCAAAAACAGCGGGGTCGCACAGATGATCCCTTCGATCGAATCATCGGCCAGCAGATCGTGATAGTCTTCATAAACTTTCACTTGCTGACGTGCTTCTTCTTCGGTTTTCCAACCGTAGACGTTCATCAGCCCGCGACGGGCCGAGTAAGCGGCGTCGCTAGAATGATCGCCGTGGAAGGCGCGATGAATGTTGTAAGGGCGAATGTCCGAGATCGCGACAACCTGCACATAGTCAGGGTTGAGCGCGCCAATCAGTACGCCCCCTTCGTCGCCGGTGCCGATCACGCCGATGCGAACTGGGTTTTCGACTTTGTTGTAGTTAAAGTACATCGCCCCCAGACCGGCGCCTGAGACAGCGCCTGCCGCGACAACGCCTTGCAGGAACTCGCGTCGATTCACACCGACCGCTTCGTTGAAATTTTCTTTACCCGCCTTTTTGGCGTCTGGCTTCAGATTCATATTTAGTTCCCTTCGGTGGGAGATGTGGTTGGAGCGCAACACCGGCGGAACATCGCGCCGAGGATGAAATCAAGACCGGCGAATCGACCAGCGCCAATTGCGGCCAAAAGTAGGAGGGATACGAATTCAACCGATTGGTAATACACCGGTTCGGCGCCCACAGCGCCAGGCCACTGAGCGACCATCACTTGCAACAGGAAACCGGCGGCCGCTAACGCGGCGATCCGGGTGAACAATCCCAGGATGAGCAGAACGCCGCTGCCGAAAACGACATAAGTTACTACGACATCAATCGGCATCTGGTTCGGATTGGGGACCGAAAACGTGGAGGTCGCTCCGGCGGTGCGACCAATCCGATTCAAATCCTCAACGTATTCATCCTGCATTTTTTTCACATCTTTGGTCCAACCGTTCATTTTACCGAACAGTTCACTATCTTTCTTGGCAAGACGCTCTTGTTCGTACTGCAAACCGCTACTTGCCGGTTTTGAGCGAGCCGTGGCAAGACGGTCGACTTCGAGGAAATATTCGTCCAACTCATCCCGTTTTTCGGCCATGTACGAATCAAGTCGGTTCACGTAGATCTTGTACGTGCGATCTGTCTTCTTCTTGCCGGCTTCATCCAGGCCAAATTGTTGGTCCGCTTGGTCGCGGTAGAAGTTCCAGTATTGCGCGACCCGATCTCGATCCAAACGCAATTTGCCGTCCGGATCAGGACTGAGGTTGCGAAAATAGTCGGCAAACGGGCCTTTGGCATTCCGCAGGAATCCAGCCGACGAAAAATCGCCTGACTTGATCTTCTTCGACCCTTCCATAAAGAAGTGCCAACCGATTACCAAGCGAAGTGCGACGACAATCACAATCGTCAGCATGCCAATTTGGGTTTTTGACGTAGTTATTTCTCAAACTCCCTACGAAGCGTTACAGGCGGGATAGACTCAATTCGAGCCCTGTCGCGATCATCCGCGGCAACGCGCTAGAGGTGTGGTCGAGGGCGGTCACCAAGAATGCAAAACGATGCGATAGCTACTCATTATGAACAGAAAACAGCAGTTCGCCAAGAACAGGCCTCTATTTGCGGCTTTTTCCCCCTAATAGCCCCAAGGGCCCCCAATGGGGGAAAAGCAATCCGTCATCCCAGCTTGCGACGTATTCCAGTCAGCGCTCAGCCTTATTCGAAATGTGGATTCCGGAAATCCTCCTGTTGAATGTCGGAAGTGGATACTTAGCCATCTAACCGCTCAACTGGACCGGACAACAACGATTTTTTTTGCGTGGCCAATTCCACGCGCGAGCAAAGGAAATGCGGTTGCATATAAATGACGAATCACGGATACCGCACATCGTCGCTAGAGATTCTCCCTGAGTTAGACATTGGTCATTCGACATTAGTCATTGCCTCCCCGATTGGACCAGACACCAGACCGGACTCCGCGTCGTTTTTTTTTCAGAGTGACCGGCCTGTGGACAAGTGACAGTCAACTGTGGGCTGTGGACTGGGCCGCGTTACTTTTTTTGCATTTGCCCCCATATCTAAGGCACCACTGCCTGGCTTGTCTAGAAATGCCGCCCCGCTGACCATTTTCAGATCGGCTCCAGCGTGCGAACGCCATTGCCCCGTTCGCCGGCGGGACCACACTTCACCGCCGTCTGACAGAGTGGACTCGGCAGCAACTTTTTTTTCACCGCCCCCGCAGCAGCCAACATGGGGGGGTCGGGAGAGTTTAACAGGCACGTCTGCCCGACGATCGGATCGCAATTCAATTCTGCCCGATTCATCTGGCGAACCACCTCAAATGGGTGGAATACTTAGGCTTAAGAGCAAGCACTGGCATGGTCACGTCACGCGCCGCTCCACTAACCCCCACATGCCCACCACGCCGCTCGGAGCGTAACACCCGATTTCGAAACGGAATCACCAGTCCGGACTGGACCGTTTTTCCCACTGAATTGAAGATCCCCCAAAACCCCCATCCCCGCGCAGCAAACCAACCCGGCAACCTCCCCCGAAGTTGCCGACCTTCCACGACAAGACGCCGCCAAACTGAAACCAGCAGGGCGTACGGCGTGCTGGAATGTGTGAATAAATAATAACGAAACACTAAGAACTTGTCAAGGTGCAATTTTAGTCAAGCGACCATAGGCCCGAAGCGGACAACTGTCCCCTTTCGCTCCGCCGAAAGTAGCGTCCGAGCCAGATTCCCCAACGGATTCACCGCAGAACGCCCAGCGACTTTGGGTCGCGGACCTCTCCCTGGTCGACTATCGTTCTAACTTCATCGACAGCAGCAGCCGGGCGCAGCCGGCCATCCATCGCCCCCTACGATTGAAGCCATGACCTTTCCCCAGTTTGGAAAATGTCGCGGTCAAACTTTCCCTGCATATCGATGCGCAAGACGATAAGATAACCGTGCAGCCGGTTCAAAAATGAAATAGAAGTCTTGAGCCTTCTTCCTCTGCAACGCAGGAGGAAGAAAGAGAAGACACTGGCTGTGGGCAGTGGCACGCGAAACGAGTCTCTGACTGCGCCACCCCGCCGTTTTCCTGCGAAACGAGTGAACCTGACGGGTAGACCTCTATTAGAATATCAGGATCCTGGGACCGGTAAAACTGAAGAAGACCTACGTCCTTTTCTTCCCCAATTGATGCGATATGCCAGACAACCCGTTTGAGTCCCCGAACAGGTCGCAATCATTAAGCGACCAACGCCGGCCTTTCGTTCGGTGCATATTGGTCCCTGTCGCGATTTCACTTAGCGTAATCTTGACGGCGCGGCTTTTCGTCCCGGAAGAGTTGTATTTTCTATTGGCGCCAACTGCGTTTGTTAGCCTGATGACCGGCGTATGGATTTCCGACTGGCAAGTCTCTCGCCTTGAGTCGTCGTCGCCATATTTCGCATGGGTACACTGTCTGGCCTGGGGAATCGCCCTGATTCTTGGGATCTTACTCTTGCTCGGTTGAATCGTCCGACGGAAAGTTCTTTATCCCATTCCATCATCCTCTCTTCAGCTTACCGGTAGCTCCGGCCGTTTTGCCCAGAAGGATCGAGCCCAGGCGAAGACAAAGCGCGGGTGCCATGGCCACGGCCTTGCGTGGCCATGAATGGGTGTGCAATTAAAGTTTAATCCCGACCGCTTCCAAGAGTTAGGATGTAGAAATGGTCTCGACTGCGAGCATTATGGACGATTGCTTAGTTGCCCGTTGATTTCGGCATGCGGTTAAGGCGTCTGTACTGAAAGAGCATCACGCCAGTCGGACGCTACTTTCGCGGGAACTAAAGGCGAAAATGGATCCTGGCGCACATCAGCCTCCCGGCGTTAGCCGCGTTTTTTTTTGTCCCCCGCTGAAACATCGCCAAGCATGGTTCGTCAGAAATTGGGGCAAAGGCCCGGCGGCTGGTAAGAGATGTCGGGCGGTTTGAAATACCTTGGCGATTGCTGGCCGTATTCATGGCCACGCAAAGCCGTGGCCATGGCACCCGGCGGGCAAAAAAACGTTGGTGGTCGTCGATGGTCGATATCACGATCAAGATTCACTTCGTCGATGTCAACGGCAAATCGTCTTCTGTGGATATTGAATCATACAATCCATTCTTCGGCTGTGACGTTGGCATGATTGAATGGATCCACGACGACGTTGCGTTCCTGATCTACAGCGAAAAACATGGGACGTTCGTATATCGCATTGGTGATAGATGGCCGCCACAGTTTGCGAAGATTGACGAACGATGGGGCATCAAAGACAATGTACTGTCATTTATGACTTACAAAGCCGACGTTGTTCAGCGACTGCGAATTCCGTCACTTGAGCCACTCACGGATATTCCGGTTTCGGAAGCGGAAGCAAATGGCAGCCTGCCACCCGATCCATATGCGTGCTAACCAAGCGGTGAACGGGAGCCGCCGATGACGCGGGTTTTGAAATCATAGTTTTTTGGCGGCGGCCCAGTTACCGCCTTCGTTACCCGACTGAAATCAGCATGACCACGCCGCGGGATGATCGCGACACATTTCACATATCGATTGGTGCGTGCTTGGTCCTGACGGCCGCGATCGCATCCGAGTTGGCTGCATACAAATACTACGGACTTGCAGGCGCCGCGTTTGCCACGGGTGGCATTGGATGCGTTTGGTTCGCTTTGTCTCGCATGTCCATATCATCACTGCGACCGATCAACTCGCGGCAACTGACAGTCACCGAACTGTTTACATTGCTTGGACTGTGCGCGATCATGTATGGATTCTCGCTCCCGACCGTGAGTTCTATACCGCGAGGGCGACCTCCTGCTGCAGTCCCGGCACCAGCAACAAACACCGTCATTCAGAATGGCGGGTAACCATCGCATGCAACGGAGGACGGGTGGTCGGCGTTTCGGTATGCTTGCATGTCTTTCGCCCGTCCCCGCTGATGCGTAACGTTATTTGGCTAAGAGCCTATCCGGAAACACGTTTACGCTGTAAGTCGATATTTGAACGGAGGTTGGCCGCCTGTTGGGGCGAGCCTTCGTAGCATGCGTCCGATCGACGCGACTTGGACCATCGCTTCGCTTGATTCGGCGTGGTGTTCGTAGTCGCGACTCAAGCGTCGCCAGCGCCCCAACCAACTGAAAGTGCGTTCGACGACCCAGCGTTTTGGTAATAGCACGAAGCCTTTGGCTCCTACCGGCCGACGAACGATTTCCAGCTCCCAGCGAATGTTCTTTTGGTGCGAGAGCCAAGAGCGGAGACCATGATTATGATACTTCGAATCGGCCCACACTATTTCCAATCGAGGCTGCTTCACTTGCGAGAGCTGTTTCATCACGGGACGCGCGGCGCAGGCATCATCCATCGACGCGATTGTCACCACGACGGCCAGCAGCAACCCCAATGTATCTACCGCGATATTTCGCTTGCGCCCGGTGATTTTCTTGCCGCCATCGTATCCACGTGTCGCGGAACGCTCGCTCGTTTTCACGCTTTGACTGTCGATGCTGGCGGCGCTGGGATCGATCTCTTGGCTCGGAGCTTCCAATTGACGGATCGCGCCGACAAGCGTCTCATTGATCCGCTGCAGTACGCCATTATCGCGCCAGGCGGCGAAGTAATCGTAGACCGTGCTCTTCGGAAGCAGGTCATGCGGCAGCATATCCCACTGGCAGCCTGAGCGGCATTGATAGAGGATCGTATTCATGACTTCACGCATGTCGACCGAGCGCGGGCGGCCTCCTTTTTTGCTTCGTCGCGAACGCGGGATCAAACCTTCAATCAACTCCCACTGCTGGTCGGTTAAATCACTCGGGTATCGTTTTCGGCCTTCGTCGGACATCGCATGCTCCACTGATTGTTGAAGCGGTAAAGTCTTACGAAAATCGAGGTTTCAAGAAATATCAGTTTCCGGATAGGCTCTAAGCCGTGGCTGACATCCTCTACAAGACTCCGCCGACCCATCGGTCACACCATGATCCATCGTTCGATATTTCACCGGCGGTGTTCGCGTTCGATTTGGCACTCGTCAGACGCATATACCACAACCGAATCGCTGCGTACGATAAGGCCGACGAAAAGTACATCGTTGGGCCGGGACATAAGAACGAGCGAGAGTCCCTGAGTCGAGCGCTCGCTGAACTTGAAGCACTTTCGGAGATCACTGACACTGACCACTACTGCCCCGAATCCATTGCGGCAACATTTGCAAATGCAATGGGTGATCACGTTTATGATCGCTTCACCAGCGTTCATTGCGAAGAGTGCAATGCTGACTACGTTGCCCGAGACGTTACAAAGACAAAGTGGGTGGTCGACAATGGCGACGGAAGCGGAAGTACAGGCTGGCGTTTGGCATGTCCCAAACAGCACGTGCTTTACGCCAGCATTACCTCCGTTGCTGACTAACGAAGAAAAGGAAGAAAAGGGCACGGAGGTGAATGGCACGAGCTTAACTCTAAGCCGCTGTTGCGTAACGATTTCGGGGCGTTTGCATTAGTTTATACGGCGGGGTGGCACAGGCCAAATAACACGAAAGCCTATCGGATGAGCTTTCAAGAAAGGGTTTCGATGAGGACCATCTGTTTCTTTGCAGTACTTTCAGTCCTTTCGTGTTCCTGCGATAAGAATACGCCTGCTCCAATCGCGGGAGCGCGAAAAGTGACTAGCCACAATGGAATAGACTTTGTATTTCCCACGACGATTCAATGTTTTGATCAGCAATGGAGAATAATCGATGGCTCACAGTCACGTATAACGAATGCTGTTTACTGCGAATATGCCGGTAAGTCAGACAATGCGAAGGTTCGATATCTTCAGGCTGAGTCGAGTGAATTTACAGCCTGGAGCCTGGAAATCTACCGTCGCGATAATCCGCTCGCCAAATGGTCCTTTGCTGAAAAGGTCTTGATGTTTAACCAAGAGAACGGGGTTGGCACTGAAATATCACATCGCAAGCAAGATGGGTTAGTAGAGGGGCCGTGTCGGCATTTTTATCCGAACGGCATCGTCAAAATGGAGTTCAATGTCGTGCCGCCAGCCCAAACAAGAGTAGGCGCTGCGAGAGGGTACCGTCCATCTGGTGCTTTGTGGTGGTCAGGAGATTTCAGGCGAGGCCAATTCGAGTTTGACGAGGCAAGTTTTTTTGATGAAGACGGAGTCGAAGCAAAAAACTTGCTTCGTCATGAAAAAGAAGAGATTTTTGATCGCTTCTGGGATACAACGACACCAAGAACAGATACAAGGCCAAAATAACGTAACCTTCCTGCCACCCCGCCTCATTAATAATCTGGAACGTTAAACGTTTCTAGGCGGCAGCTGGGATGCGATGCGAGGACCGCGTCAATCTCCGAGTCCGCCAGCTTTGCGCCGTTGATGTCAAGTTTCTCAAGATGATGTAATTCGCACAGAATCGGGATGATTTCAGAATCTACGGCCGACCCCAATCGGATTTTCAGGGATGGTGTAACGCCTGGCGTTTCGGGGAGCTCTTGAAATGCGGACAGTTCAGAAATCGAGTAGCGAGTTGGTTTCCAACCTGAGAGGTCGGTGTATTCGAATGGCAAACAGGCCTTGTTATAAGGTATTACCGCACCATCGGATTGCAGTCTCGCCCGAGCTGCCCAAAGCCGTCGCTGAATCGCCGCTACGTGCTGTTGCCGCGACTTGATCTCCCGATACGGTGCTTCCGCCTTCCAATAATCGCAGACTTTTACAGCAGCATAGCCTGCGGTGATGGTCGCGACGATCAGCAGGAGACTATGCTTCAGTTTCCAAGATGACTTTGACATCACGTAGTCACCGTTCACTCACGAAAGTCGGCAGTAACAGATCCGCCGCCATCCAGGTTGTTAGATATGGTCAGAAGTACTCAGCCAATCGCAACAGATCTGCGTACGCATTCTCTGGAACGATCCCCTCAAATTCAATTTCTTGGTCTAGCTCGAGCTTGGTCGCAAGTTGATCCGTGAATCGCAGTCCCACGCGATCGCGGTGAACCGATAAGATCGCGACACCCGATCCTGATCGAATCGGCATTTCGCGGCTACAGTGACCGTCAGCGTCAATCGAAAGTGAATACTCAAGTCCGCTTTCGTGCAACCAGGAAAATGTGATCCACCCTTCGCCGTGATCGAGGTCGAGAATGCTTTCGATTCGTGTATTCGCTATGGATCTCATCGACCGTGGAACTTTCGGTGAGGTGACACAGTCCAACACTCCTTTTTTATCGGGCGGCACTTGCCCACAGCCAGTGCCTTCTCATTCTTTCTCTTGCTTCGCAGTGAAAGCAAGCAACCGACTTTCAGCCCATTTTTTTTGAGTCAGCTACCGGTTATTTCATCTTCCCGTTTGAGGACAACCAAGCGCCGCAGCGAAAACGAGTCAAGCACTTTCATCTGGCGGAGCAATTTCAGGAGTTGATATCTGTCTGTTGGACGAGTGGACCATCCCATCGCGCCCTGGTCTTGGCAAACTAGCTCACTCTGCGACCAGTTCTGGCTCGATCACTTGCATCCCGCGCCAGTTGCCTAGTAAGAACCGCGTCAGGTTGGTGGCGCCCATCGCGAAGACCCACAGCGTTAGCACGATCCAACAGGCGTACAAACCGCCGCCGGCCAGCAAGACGGCAGCGCCAACGCAGACCGGCAGCACCGAGATAACGAACGTTGAAATCATCACAAACTTTACGTCGCCGGCGCCTTTTAGTGCGCTGACAAACACCACGTTGGTCGCATCCAATAAGCAAAAGAACGCGACGAACCGCAGCAAAATGGTGGTGGTCGACAGGACACCTTCGACCTGAGCGACTACGCCGGGCTCGGCGACTTGATGAAAGGTGAGAAACAGATCGGGCAAGGTCCAATAGATGGTGGCCATGATGCCGCTGTAGGCCAAGGCGATCGCGAAGCCTGACCAGGTTGCATTGCTGGCGATGTCTGGCTCGCCGGCGCCGATTTCTCGGCCGACCAACGTGGTGACGGCGATCCCGATACCGACCAGCGGGACGAAGGCGAATCCGTTGATCGAAAAGGCCAAGTTGGTTGCGGTCATCGCCTCGGATCCCAAGCGCCCCATCATCAACAAGAAAAAGGTGAGCGCTGAGACTTCGAGCGCCAGCTGCACCCCGCTGGCCGAGCCAAATCGCATCAGACGTTTCATGACTTCCCAGTCCCACAGCCGGGCGTCGGCAAAGCCGAAGTTGCGCCAATTGGCGGGCAAGACAATCAAACCGCCGTAGAGGGCGACTTTGTACCACTGGCTAATCACCGTCGCCCAAGCGGCGCCGGCGATTCCATCCGGCACAAACGAGACGTAGCCAAAGATGAAGAAGTAATCGAGGATCACGTTCACCAAGCACGAGCTGCTATCGACCGCCATGACGACGCCATTTTTTTGCCGTCCTGAGAAAAACGCCGACATCGCATTGGCGACGACCGCAGCGCCCCCGCCGTAGGCCAAGACCCAGAAATAAACGGACTCTAAACGGGCAACTTCGGGCTCGACTGTGGTTACCGCAAACAGAAAGTTGGCCGGAATCGCCGCCAAAAAGAAGAAAGGGGCGACCACGCAGCCCCAGATTATTCCCTGAACGACGATTGGCCCAATGTGACGCGGTTCGCGGGCGCCGTTGTACTGCGAGACAAACGTATTTACATACGAGGCGACGCCGATCGGAAAGCAAAGGAGCGAAAAGTGAAGCATCCCGGCCGGCAGCGAAGCGGCCATCGCCTCTTTGGAGTGCCAAAACAAAAACATCCGATCGACAAAATTGGTCAGCGACCAGGAAGCGGTCGAGATGACCAGCGGCAATGCGACGATCAAAACTTCGCGAATTCCACAGCGTCGCCCCCACCACGAGGCGTTGCTAGAAAGTAAGCGAGGGGAAGCGTCCATCGGGGCAACCTAGAAGCATTGGGTACTCATCCGTCCCCCCAGGACAACGCAGTCGCCAGCAGGTTCGCCAATTGAGCACGCATTATATCGCGCCGCGCGCTAAACGGGTCTCACGCTCTGCGGTCGGCTTGGGTACGATAGAAAAAATAACAACGAAGTTTCTGCGAATTTGCCCCCATGAATATTGTTCTTTGTTATCAAACGGTCCCCGCCCATCTAGAGCAGATCCGCGCCGTCGCCGGCGACTGGAACGTGATTGACGCCGGTCAGGAGGGGATCGCCGCAGCGCTGCCGCAGGCCGATATTTACTGCGGGCATGCCAAAGTTCCGGTTCCCTGGGATGAAACGGTTGCAGCGGGTCGCTTGAAGTGGATTCAATCTTCGGCCGCCGGAATGGATCACTGTCTGGTCCCTGCGGTAATTTCTTCCGAAATTCCGGTGACCAGCGCATCAGGGTTGTTCGCCAATCAGGTGGCCGAGCAGACGCTGGCGCTGCTGTTGGGGGTGATTCGCTCGCTACCGACCTTCTTTCGAGCGCAGTTGAAAAAAGAATACATCCGACGACCGACCGGGGATCTGCATGGCAAAACTGTGGGGATTGTCGGTCTGGGAGGCAATGGTCGACGGCTGGCCGAAATCTTGGCCCCGTTTCAAATTCGCATCATTGCGACCGATTATTGCCCCTACGACAAGCCGCAATGTGTAGACGAATTGTGGCCGGCAGATCGACTGCCAGACTTATTGGCCCAGTCCGATATTGTGATCCTCGCATTACCGCTAAATGACGAAACTCGGTACTTATTCGACACCGATCAATTTGCAGCGATGAAAACGGGCGCTATCTTTATTAATGTGGCGCGCGGCCAAGTGGTTCGCGAGTCGGCCCTCATCCATGCATTAGCTTCGGAGCATCTATCCGCCGCCGGAGTCGATGTCGCCGAAGTAGAGCCCTTATCACCCGATAGCCCCCTCTGGGATTTTGAAAATGTGATTATTACCCCGCATGTTGGCGCCCAGGGGCGAACGCGAAACGACGATGTCACCGATTTGTTTTGCGAAAACCTGCGTCGTTTTCGTGCGAACCAACCATTGATCAACCAAGTGGATAAACGCCTCGGATTCCCGCTCCGAAAGGCCCCCGCGTGAAAAGCTTTGTTCGCGAAAGTTCCTTCGACAGGGACGTCGGATATTCGCCGAGACGCTTTCCCATCCAATGCTTCTTCAGATGATTCGGTCCGAGTAATGGCAGACCCCGAATTCCCCGCAGGTGATGACATGGCGCAACCGATGCTGACCACGACGCGCCATGACCTGCATCCCACGCTCACCTTTAGCGAGGGAAAAACGTACAAATGTCCTGAGGATCTGTTGCGGCGGTACGACGAGCTCGTCCATGCCAAACGGTCGAGCTGGACCGAGCATTACAAACTGCGGCGTCTGCTGGGCTGTGGCGGGCAGGGGATGGTCTTTTTGACCGAGCGCCGGGGAGCCGACGACTTTACGATTCCGCTAGCAGTCAAGGTCTTCTCTCCAGAACGCTACGAAGGGATTCATACCTACGAAGCGGCGATGTCGCGTATTGCTCAGATCGCTTCGCGCGTCGCCCAAATTCAACAACACAACTTGCTGGAAGTCCACAATTTTCTCGATCGCCGCCGCATTCGCGTGATGGTGATGGAATGGGTCGACGGGTACGACCTGCAAGAATTGTTGACGCCTGGCATGGTCGAACGCATACGAGACCGGGTAACGCAGACGCGGTGGGAATACATCAATCAGGTGATTGTTACCCAAGGGCCGCAGCAACCCCGTTTTAAACCTGGCGTAGCCGTAGCCATCGTACGCGACTGCCTAGCGGCGCTTGCGGCGCTGCATCGCGAAGGAATTGTCCACGGCGACGTCAAGCCGTCGAACATGATGTTGAAACGGACCGGCGCCGCCAAGCTGATTGATATTGGTTCGGCCTTCTTGATTGATGCGCCGCCGAACGAACGCACCTGCACGCCCTCTTACGCAGCGCCGGAAGTGCTGGAAGGAAACGAGGCGTCGCCGCGCAGCGACCTGGCCAGTCTGGGCTATGTGTTGATCGAAATGTTGGCCGGACGCTCGCTGTTTAGCGGCATTAACAACTATCGTGACCTGCTAGAAGCCAAGCGATTTTTGGCTCAGCGGTTGACTGATATTTTGCCGGCCGAAGTTGCCTGCAATGAATTGCTGATGAGCTTTTGCCGCGGCCTGATCGCGCCCGATCCGATGCGCCGCTTCCCATCGGCCGAAGATGCCGAACTGCGCAAAGGAGGCGCCGCCGCGTTTCATCGTCAGCTGGTCAAAGGAGACTTGGCCAGCGAATACGACAACGAAATCCGGCTGTGGGTCGAAGAACTGCGCAGCTTGGACGAAGAGCTGGGCGAAACGGTCGAAGAGTAACACGCCCCAAAATTGGCGCCAGGTCCCAATTTTGGCTTTGGCTGTCACACGACGACTATGGCTTGGCGTCCTTCGCTGGTTTTTCTGCGGCTGTCCCCTCTTGTGCAGGCTGCACTGCTGTAGCGGCCTCCTTGGCGGCGGCAGTGATTTCTTGGACCGCTTGATCGGTGGGGGTCCATTGATAAAGCCAGGTCTCGGTCAGCGATTGCCCGTTGCAGCGCAAATACATGCGAATGTTGATCGGCTCGCGGCTGCTGTCGGTCGGCTTTAAGTCAAACATTGCGCGCCAGCCGCTGACACCTTCGCCGTTGACTTCAAACAGGGGTCGAACCGACGAGATTTCGATCTCTCCGCGTGACGCTTCGATTACCGGTTCGACCTTGGCGCCTTCTCCCAAATGCGCAAAATCGCCGCCGGCGAAGTCGACGGCAAATCGCCACGAAAAGTGTTTGCGCGGCTGGCCGACAACGCCGCCGATCCCGGTCCGCGTAGCACGAACCGTTGCGCCTTGCGACGTAATCGGCGGTCGTGCTCCCCAGTACAACTTGTAGCCTAGCGCTAGTTCGACGCCGGGCTGCGGTTTTTCGGTCGGGCTCCAAAACGCGACGATGTTGTCGAATGTCTCGTCCACGGTCGGGATCTCGACCAGCATCACCGCGCCTTTACCCCAGCCTTGGCCATCGGCGTCTGTTTTCGGTTCGACCCAGACGCTGGGACGACGATCATAAAAGACGCCGTCGTCCTGGTAGTGATCAAAATCATGATCGCGTTGCAGCAAGCCAAACCCGCGCGGGTTGTCGTCAAAGTAGGAGTTAACACGTACTCCTTGCGGGTTGACCAACGGACGCCAGATCCATTCGCCGTCGCCAGTCCACATTTGCAGTCCGTCGGTGTCGTGAATCTCGGGGCGCCAGTCATTGTCCATCCGTTTGTCATTTTCGCCATACTGAAACATGCTGGTCAGCGGCGCGATTCCGAGTCGTTCGATCTTTTTTCGCGGATAGATCGCCGCATCGATATCCATCACAAAGGTATCGCCTGGCGTTAGCAAAAATCGATAGGCGCCGCTGACGCTGGGTGAATCGAGCAGGCCATAGACCGTCAACGTGGCTGAGTCTTTGCTAGGTCGCTCTAGATAGTAGGCGATGAAGTTGGGGAACTCTTCTGGATATCCCATTCCGCAGTTGATCGCCAACCCGCGAGCTGATTGACCGTATTGTTTTTCGCCGCCGACCGCGCGGAAATAACTAGCCCCCTGAAACGCGGCGACGTCACGGGTCCAATCGGTATGCATGTTCAAGCGAAACCCGGCAAAGCCCAAGTCTGGCGGCAGCGTGCTAGGATCAACGCCGCTTTTGGCGTAGTCAAACATGTGCGTATCGTAGGCCAGCTCCTGGGCCTGACCGTTGACTACCTCAAACATCCGCACCGGCGTTTTGATGGTGAATCCTAGATGGAAGAAGCGGGCCTGAAACCACAGATCCTGGTCGCTCCAGAGCGAATGGTCTTCGTCAAAGCGGATTGCCTGCCAATGGTCCCAGTCGAGCTGAGCAATCGGCGGCGGCAACGTGTCACGCGGGGGAACATACCGCTGGCCCGCCAACTCGCGAGCTTGCTTTTTCAAAGTCTCAAAGTCGAACCTTTGCGGCTCTCCCAGCGGTTTTAGTCCGGCTTGGGCGGTGGCGCTAAGCAATGAACCCAATGGAAATGCAGTGGAAGCAAACGCAGCAGCGGCAGTCTTCAACAAATCGCGTCGATGCATCGGAGAAATCCATACAGTGCGGAACAAGCTTGGGTAGGTAGAGCTGGCAGGTCTTCAGCAGCAGTCTCCACCAGTCGGGATCCGAGATCGACGCCCAGCAGAAAGCGCAGCCTATAAGTCGATTTGAGTTTGGAACAAGAATCAAATCACCGATAGAACATCTAGCATATACGAGCCCAGGAAAAGTAAAGCTCGCTCGCTAGCGAAAAAAAACCGCAGATTTTCTCGCCAAACATCTAGGCAGCAAGATCTGCCGATGCAAAACCACCCTTCAGAGCGGGTAGATAGAAGCAGCTAGGCGAAAGCCAAAAATGGCGCCATTTTTGGATCTTTTGGGCCTATTTAGGCCGGGTCGATCGGCATGCGGGTGCGGCTCTCGTAGCTCTCGTCGGCAGCCCGCATGACACGTAATGCACAGTCAACGTCGTTCAAGCAGCTGGTATTTCGCAGTAGGCTGGTGACGCTGCGGTGAAACAGGCTGAGCATCTGCTCGCCCACAGGGCGTTCGTGATCGAGCGATTCCATGTGACGTCCCGCTTCGTCAAACCAAATCAAGGTTGACGGCAAATCGACGAAGGCGACTCCGTTGGCGCAGCAAACTTGCAATGCGGCCGGCGGTCGGAAGGATGAGGCCTCGGGCCAGCCATGCTGTAAATAGCTGCCGGCGCTGATTTGAGCAATGACCGGTGAGCCGCCGCTGGGTGAATCAAACTCGACGCTGAGCATCTCATAATCGAGATTGATCTCGTCCCCTTTGCGGTGCTGCACGCCGAAGACCGTTTGCGGCTCTGAGCCGACGACATAGCGGCACCAATCGACGAGCTCGGCCACATGACGCTTGACGGGACGGGGTCCAAAGCGATCGGCGGCGCCATGCTCCGGCTTGCGAATCCGCTCGTGACAGAAGAGCAACTGCGGCGCTCCGAGACGCGTCGCGATTAGCTCTTTTAAGCGAATCGTCGCTGGCGAATGACGCCGCGGAAACTCGGCCATAAACGCGATGCCTGATCGATCGACCGACTCGCGGAGGTTCGCCGAGTTGGCGCCGGCGATTTCGAGAATTGACGTACAATAGAACGCTTTGCCTTCTTCGCAGGCCACAAGCAACGGCTCGACTCCGTGCCACTGCGGGCCCAGCATTAGGACCGCTTCGATCTCCGGAGCAGAAACCAGCTTGCGAAAGCCGTTAACCGCTTTCGCGCCGATTTGTCGGGCGGCGTTCTCTGCTCGCAACGAAACCTCGTCACAGATCGCTTCGACATGAAAGCGATCTCCCAGAGCCAGAAGGGCAGGGCGATGACGAGAATCCCATTCCGGCCCCAGCCCGATAACACCTACTCGCAGACGCATGAACCGGCCGTTTAGAATAAGACTAAGATGTTCCGCTGCTTAAGGATAGCGATTTCCGATCATCTAGCAATGGTTCCGCAGTGGGGGCGCCCCAAAAGTAGGTGTAGGAAAAATACAACGATTTTAATCATAGGGAAGTCCTTGCAGGTTGTATCGACTCGGGTAAACTGTGCGGTAATCGTGACCTTGGACGACCCAAACCCCTGTCGCAGGAGCGCAGCACGGTTCCCCCCCTACCTTGGGCCAGTTAAAGACTGACGTCGCCGGATGTGGTTCTGACGGATCGCTTCTAAACCGAGTTCTTCTCACCCTTCGTCCGTACTTATCTACCCCGCCGGTAACTTTTTTTCGGTACCGCTGCGCGATGTCGACTACGCACAAAGGACTTTCTTATGCATGGCGTTCTTCTCGCCGTACTGCTGCAAGCTACCATGGCCGGTGGCGAACATGACTATCCCGCTGCTTTCCGTGCTGCTGACGAAACGGGCAAACCGCTGTTGATCTTGGTGGGAACCAACTGGTGCCCTGGCTGCGTGACGATGAAACGTTCGGTAATGCCGTCGTTGCTTCGCAAAGGAAAACTGAGCGGCGTAGCATACGCCGAAGTTGACGCCGATTCGCAATCTGCTTTGGCTGGCAAACTGATGCAAGGGGGATCGATCCCGCAACTGATCCTCTTCCGCAAGACGTCAGACGGATGGCGTCGCAAACTGTTGGTCGGCGCTCAGTCTGAGTCGACGATCGAAACCTTGGTTGAGCGCGCCATCGAAATGCAGGCGTCACAGCAAAACAGCGCCGCCGAGCAAGCCGTTACTACCGCTTCGCATGCGGTTAGCGAATAGTTGTTGCAGGAAACCGCCTGGTGCGAGTTTCGGTTATCACCGCGGCTTTGAATGAACAAGCCAATATTCAAGCCGCGGTTGTCTCAGCACAAGTTGCTGGGGCGGATGAAATCTTCGTCGTCGATGGGGGAAGCGCGGATGCGACTCCCACTTTGGCGCAACAAGCAGGCGCGACCCTGATTCATTCGCTGCCGGGTCGTGCAATTCAACAAAATGCAGGCGCCGTCGCTTCCAGCGGCGACGTGCTGCTTTTCTTACATGCCGACTGTCGGCTCTCGCGCAGTTCGATAGCGCAACTGCGTCAGCAGGGGGACGACTTTGTGTTTGGCGCGTTTCGCCAACAGATCGACGCGCCGCAGCGGATCTATCGACTGGTCGAGCGCGGAAATGATCTGCGCGTTCGCTGGCTGGGCTTGCCGTATGGAGATCAAGCGATCGCGGTAACGCGGACCGCGTTTGAACAAGCAGGTCGTTTCGCCGACGTTCCCTTTTTGGAAGATTACCTGCTCTCGCAGAAACTCCGTCGACAACATTGGCCCACATTGCTGCCGGGCCCAGTGATCACATCAGCACGACGCTGGCAAAAGCAGGGCGTGATTCGACAGACGCTTTTGAATTGGCGATTGCTGGCGGCCTATCAACGAGGCGTGCCGATCGAAACGCTCGCCGCCCAATATCGGCGACACGATCAACAGAAATAACAAACAAAGCTTTGTCTGTTTACCAAACCGCAACAGACGTGTGGCTGCGCGTTCGACGGGTCGGTTTACCTAATCCGCTTACAGACGCAAAAATGACATGCTGACGCTCAGCAGGCGATCTTCCAGCATCACCGCTTCGGGATCAGCATGTTCAAAGGTGGCGCTGACAAACTCTAGTCCGCGCGCGAACGCCATTTGATACCCGCCGCCAACAATCACGGAAGGAACCGTAATTCCCTGAAAGGCCCACGGGGTGCGGGCCAGCTTGGACTTGATGCCGCCGCAAATGATATTAGTGATTTCACCGGCTCCGTCGACAACTTGCGAAGTCAATTTGCCGAACTCGTCCTGCAGCAGACCTTCGACCGCTTTGATCACCAATCGCTCTGACATGTTCACGGTAATAAAACCGGAAACCTTGCCATGTACGCCGATAATGCCGGTGACCAGCCCTTTTTCTCCCATCGGCACGGCGGCGACACCGACGCAACGTGCAGTCATGTTGCACATCGAAAGCGCGCCAGCCACAGAGTCGATGACTGCCTGAGTCAGGGTCGGATCGGTGCAGGTAAAGCTGGCCGAGGTAATTGCTTCTGCTGTCGCCATGTTGGGTCGCCGTTGTCTACGGTGCTTGAATTGTGACACTGTCGCGACCATTCTTGGTCACACAATTCTAGAAAAGTATTCGCTACGATTAAGCGGCGCAGCAGATATTCGGTCGCCAACGTCCGTTTTTTGAAACGTCGCGTCGCTCCCAACGCATAAAGATCGCCAGATCGGCATATTTATAACTTCACCGCTGGTGAAGCTGCATCAGTTCGCCAAGAGAATCAGCGTAACCGTTGCAAAAGGACTTTGCGATTCGCCGCATCCAACGCCTGGCTCGACGCACTGCTAGCGCTGGATCGTGATATTGGGGCGCAGCTGATAGCGCCGAATTTTGCGGTCGAGCGTAGAACGCTCTATCCCCAGGATGCTGGCCGTGCGACTTTTGTTCCAGCCGGTCGACTCCAGCGTCAACGCAATATGACGTCGTTCGACTTCCGCCAGCGAAGCCGGTTCGTACACATCCGAAAGGGAGATGTTATCCGCGGTATCGCCTGAGGTAGCCAAGTTCGATAGCGCCAAATCCTCGACTTCGATGCGTTCTCCTTGCGCCAAGACGACAGCGCGCTCGATCACATTTTTCAGCTCGCGGACATTGCCGGGCCAGCGATACTTTTTCATGTGTTCGTAAGCGGCTTGCGTAAAGCCAAGCAGTTTACGGCCGGTCTCGGCGTTGAACTTCTCCAGAAAATGACTCGCTAGTTCGACGATGTCTTCTGGTCGCTTGCGGAGCGGCGGAGCGGTGATCTCGACGACGCGCAACCGGAAGTACAGGTCGCGGCGAAAGCGCCCTCGCTCGACTTCTTTTTCTAAGTCGCGATTGGTCGCGGCGATCACGCGGACGTCGACCTGCACCGGTTCGCTGCCGCCAACGCGTTCAAACGGATGTCCCTCTAGCACGCGTAGAAACTTGGCTTGGATCGCTTCGCTCATTTCGCCAATTTCGTCAAGCATCAACGTGCCGTTGTGCGCCGCTTCAAATTTGCCCATCTTGCGATCGGTAGCGCCGGTAAAGGCTCCTCGCTCGTGACCAAACAGTTCACTTTCTAGCAGCGATTCGGAGAGCGCAGCGCAGTTTAGGCAGACAAACGGTCCTTTTTTTCGTGGACTGGCGAAGTGGACCGCTCGGGCGACCAATTCTTTGCCAACGCCGCTTTCGCCGCAAATCAGCACCGTCGCGCGACTGGGCGAAGCTCTGGCGATTTGCTGTTGCAACGACATGATCAAAGGGCTGCGGCCGACGATTTGACTTTCGGCGCCTAGCTTTTTGCGGAGTTCATCAATTTCGACCTGCGTCTGCGAAATTGTTTCGGTCAGCTCGAGCTGACGTCCCAGATTTTTGAGCGCCAGCGCGACGTTGTCGGCCACGGCCAGAGCGAACTCTAGATCGTCAGGATCAGGGATTTTACCAGCGTCGGTCGAATAAAGATGGACAACGCCGATGGCGCGCCCATTCTGGCGGATCGGAGCACACAGCACGCTGGTAGCATGAATGTCTCCCTTGCTATCGCGAATGCCAAAGCGACTATCATCCATCACGTTTCGCGCCAGGACCGCTTCTCCTTCACGCAACACCGTATTGGCCAAAAAACGGGATACCCGGTGATAGTTGGGCCCCTTATCGGTACGTGACGCGATCAGCTCTAAATCTTTTTCGGTCGCGATTCCTTTATGACTGCGCGGCAACAGCAGCACGGCGCCGGCATCGATACTGGTGCACTCGAAGAGACCTTCCAGCGCCAAGTTGGCGACCGCGGTAATGTCAGTCTGGTTGGCGAGATCAAACGCCAACTTGCAAAGCAGCGTCGCCGCTTTTCCTACCTTAGGGATTGTGGACGCGTCGGCCCCTTTGTTGGCTACGGCTTTGAGAAACTTCGTTTCGCCGCGACGATGCGTGATCGTCGTCGGTTCTGCGATATCCAGAACGTGTTCGCTTTCGTCGACGGTGCGAAACGTCGAGGGGTCTGCCTGCGCGGCGTCACTAAACAGATGCGAGCTGCTGCCGGAACCGTCGGGGAACGCAGTATTTAGATCTTCGACAAAAGCCAACTGCATGCTGGCGATCCGGATTACCTGGCCAAATTCAAGCTGCCAGTCCCCCCGCATCGCGTTTTCCCCCACTAAAGTTCCGTTGCGAGAGTCGAGATCGCGCAAAATCCATTCCCCCTCCGAGAGGAAAATCTCGGCATGGTAACGGCTGCAACGATCGTCCTTGATCACAATCTGGTTGGTCGGCGCGCGACCGATCGTGACCGTGTGACCCGGCACTAGGCGAAAAACGTCGGTCCAATTTGAACCTTCTCGGATAATCAAAAAGGCGACCATCGGGTATTTTGAACGCCGTCCCTTGCTTTTTAAGCGTAAATGTCTGTCAGAAATCAACTTAAGCCCTCTGACGAGCGCCGCGGCGGCACTTCTAACGAGGGTTCATTAAATTATAGGTAACTTCTCTCTCCAAGGACGAGGCGGCTATTTCCTGCCGAATAATTCAAATCCTTAGAACTTGGGTAACTTAGTGGACGTTTTCTTGCAAATACCGCAGCTGGGAACTATCGTAAGTTTGTGTAGTTTCTTGCCCTGAAGCCAAATTACAGCACTCGCTCTATTCTGGTGGAGGGGGGATATCACTCTTCAGATGCCATCTCGGGGTCTCCGGGAACCAATACGCAAGTCAGACGCTTTGGGTGCACGTCATTTTCGCCAGCATCCGTCAGGAGTTTCGCAATGATTCGGACCGTGAGCAATCTTTCCACTAAATCGCTCCTTTTGCTAGTAGTTGCGGCCTTGGCCCTGCCAACAGCAGCAAATGCAGGAAATAACCAATTCCGTACCCAAGCGGTCGGTGGGATCTCGATCGACGCCCAAGGGGTGGTAGGTCTCGCGAGCGTCGATTCGCAGCGAATGCTGCGTGCCGAGATGATCAAGGCATTGCAGAAGGCTCCCGGCGATCTCAACACTCCCGTCTCGATGCGAAAAGTTTCGCTCAAAGGATTGGACGCGGCAATCAAGCAAGCGCAAGAGAACAACCTGGACGTGCTGCCGGATGAAGTGAAATACCTCGCCGGACTGCAACGAATCGAGTACGTGTTCGTCTATCCCGAAGAGAACGATATTGTTTTGGCTGGCCCCGGCGAAGGCTGGACAGTTGACGATCACGGCACCGTGGTTGGCGTCACGACAGGGCGCCCGGTCTTGTTGCTAGAAGATCTGGTTGTCGCGCTACAATCAGTCGACAACGCTCGCAGCGGAGGCATTACCTGCTCAATCGATCCAACCCAACAAGGCCGCGTAACTTTCCAACAATACATGAACAACGTGACTCAGGCGTCACAGTTGTCCGCAGCCGTAGTTCAAGGCATGGAACGAGCAATGGGGCTGCAGGACATCACCGTTCGAGGCGTGCCGCAAACGAGCCATTTCGCTCGCGTGCTAGTTGGCGCTGACTATCGGATGAAACGCATCGCGATGGGCCACGATAAAGCCCCGGTTCGCGGTTTGCCGAGCTTTGTTGACATGGCTTCGGTCGGCGTGCTGCAAGCCAACGCTGCTCCTCGTTGGTGGTTGGCCTGTAATTATGAACCGCTCGCCAAAAGCGAAGATGGCTTGGCCTGGCAATTACGCGGTCCCGGCGTCAAAGCGATGACCGAGGATGAAATCATCACCGTCGACGGCAAGGTCCTACAGACCGGCAAAGAAGGGGCGATGGCTAAGAAATGGGCCAACCTAATGACCGCCCAATACGAAGACCTCTCTGGCGAAGATAAGATCTTCGGCGAATTGCGAAACGTCATGGACATGTGCGTGATCGCCGCGTTGATCACCAAAGAGGACATGCTGAAGAAGGCGAATCTCGAACTCCCCATGCTGGGTGAAGCGACAAACTCGCTAACGCAGTCCGAGTACTACGCTCCGAAGAATGTCCCCAGCATTGTCAGCGCCTTGAAAAAGGGGCGCAGCTGGGTCATCACCGTCTCTGGTGGCGTTGACATCGACTCTTGGACGGTCGCCAGCAACAGCGAAGCGGTCCCGACCATGCAGCCGCTGCGAGAACAAAACGCCAAAACCGGCGACGCTACCTGGTGGTGGAACTAGTTTTCACCGCTGACTCAGACCAGAAAAAGGCCGCGATCTTCGCGGCCTTTTTTTATTCGCCGTCAGACTTCTGCCCGCAGGTTCACCCAGGAAACGTTGACGCCAGCGGCTGCTGCGGCGAACTGGGGATCGACGCCTCCTGACTGGCTCCATTGGTCGATTGTCTCGCCGGGAAGCTCACAAGACTTCAGCAGGACCAGTGACTGGGCTTGCCAGTGCTGGGCCAACATGGCCGCGATCGAATCACTAGTCAACGACCAACCGCGTGAGCTCTCTATCAAGGTTGGCTCGATTTCGTTGAGCCAATAGTCGATCACGTTCCAGACGCCAACGTAGGGAACAAGACTATCTGACGGCGCCAAGGACGCCAAATGAGACCTTAAGCGATTCGCTTCGCTGACATAATCGAATGCGGGCAAGAGGAGCGCTAACGCATGAGAGGCCAGTTGCATGCTGCTTAGAGCTAACCGATGAGAAGCAGGGGAGGGGAGTTGGTGAAGCGCATCAAACTGCCGCACCGCATCGGTAAACATGCCGCCGCCGGCGATCAGCACGGTCGGCTGCGGCGACTGCTGGGTGAGCCAGGTCTGAACGCGTTGCCCCAGGTCGGGCAAGTTGAAGAGACTCCCTCCCAGTTTGACGACACGTAGGTTCATAACAGCGTTACCAGTTCTCTTCCGCCCAAACCGCCAGCGCAAACGCCGGACCGCAGCGAGCGGCGCGATCGTTGATCAGGTCAGAGAAATAGATTCGCTGAGAAGTCACGCCTGCGGCGTCCAAAATGGCTTCCGCCAGAAAATCGCCATGACCAGAAATCACAACCAGCTCTGGCGACAGTCCATTGGCGCTCATCGCATGTTCCCAGCGAGCAGCGGCGAACTTCACCTGCTTTCGATACAACTCGCGGGCCATCTCGTTAACTTCGGTCCAGGTCAGCTCTTCGGCGTCGGCGCAGACCATGCGTGCTAGACGTGACTTGGCGAACTCGCGCGTCGCCGGACGCCCATCGGCCGTTTCGTGATTTTCGGTCGCTTCGTCAATCAACCCCATCACCAAAAAGATATCAAGCGAGGTTGCAAACAATTCGGCCGCCAGAGGACAATCGGCGCCGCGCAGAGTGACAGTGTGCGCCATAGCGCAAATCGGCGTCCGCTCAATTCCTGTATAGACCAGCTCGCCTGCGAGCAGACGCTCGGGATCGGTGCGTCCTACATTCAGTAGCTTGCCGTTGCGGATCGGTACAAAGTCGGTCGTAGTCGAACCAACGTCGATCACTGCGCCATCCCCAGTGGTCGGAAAATGTCGACATGCGTACTGCCCCAGTGCGTGCCAGTTGGACGCAGCCGCATCCAGCGGACGCTCAGCAGCGGCGGCTACGGTGGCCAGTTCGCCGGTCGTCAGATAGACCCGAATTTTACTGTCGCTAAAGACGTCTTGGACGCAGGACAGGATATAGCGGACCCCTTCCTGCTTAGAGCCGAAACAGTCGGCCAACTCGCCGGTCATGGTCAACGCGATCCGCTGAAAAACGGGAGCATGCTCGCGAACTTCTTGCAAGATTTTCGGCAGGTCCTCGCGGCGTTTCCACAGCGGAAACTCCATCGAATCGGCGTAGCCTGAAGCGTTGGCGAGTTTGATATTGGCTCCGCCAATGTCGAGAGCGAGTACCGGCATCAGTTTTCACCGTCGTCGTCGTCAGAGTTTGAATTGATAAGGCTCGCTGGAAAACTCGATTTCGATCGGTTCGCCCTCAGCCAGCGCCAGCATCGCCGTTGATAAGTTGCCGCAGCAAAGCTGACGCAGCCCAATGTAGGAAGTCGTCAAACGCGGGTTAATCTCAACGGCGAGATCCTCACCATCTATTGCGTTCAGAATCATATCAACGCCGACATACCCCCGGAAAGGTGGCAGCGGGGCGATACTACGGCGCGCCAACGCCTGAGCACGCTGCTTTAGCGCCTCTGGCAGGGGCCAAGAGCCTCCGCGATATTGAAATCCATTGTAGCAATCGATCTGCTGGATGCTGGGAGGTAGCGAAACGATCTGATTTCCGTTACTTAACAGGCCGGCGCTCACGTGCAATCCTTCACAGAAGGTTTGAACTATAGCCTCAGGATGCAGCGCTAATTTTTCTCCAGAATCCCAAAAACCAACATCCTGCGAGCCTGCTCCATCCCGCGGCTTCTGCACATACCGCTCACCGCCAGGCACAAAGTCCGCAGCGAGCCAAGTAGGTGGAGTGGGGACCCCAGCTTGGCGCCAAGCTTGGTACGTCCGCCATTTGTCGCCGGCAATCGCGACAAAATCAGATCCGGGACTAATCAGCCGAGCTGGCCCCGCTTCGGCCCAACGGACGCGGTCAAGCAACAGAGATTCAAACTCGGGAGCGATGACCAGCACCGCATCAGACCGCTCACAGGCCGCCTTAAACTCAGCTCGTTCAGTTGCTGCCGAAGCGACAACCAGTTCTTCGCAATCCTCAGCATTCCGATCTGGGACAAGCCGCTGATCGCGCAAGAGGGTGACTGCAACGTCGGCAGCCAACAAACCGTCGACAACAGCCGATCTCATCAAAGCCCCCTCGTGTAGGAGAGAGCCAGCAGGCGCCGGAGCATCCGGCATCGCGTAAAGCCCGCCGCCGGTGATGAACTCGTAAACAAAGACCCGTTTCACAGCGGCCTCCATTCGATTCAACACCAGCCCGCGATGCGAGCTAAGGAAAAGCGGAATGAATTGTTAGGAAAAGCGATTGGTTGAATCAAACCGCAAATCGATGTTTGACGGATTGTCTGCTGCCAACCCCATTCCCTCGGCTCGCGCCTCGGGCTGGTGGAAAGATCGTCCGCTTTCCGCTTTTCTAAAAAATGCCTAGCTGATCGCGAGCATCTTCGGTCATACGATCCGGGGTCCACGGCGGCTCCATGACGATCTTGACTTCGACCTCTTTGACCCCGGCGATTTGACCGACAAACTGTTTGGTTTGGCCAATCAATTGCGGGCCAGCGGGACAGGCCGGGCTGGTCATCGTCATTTCGATCAAAACGTTGGCCATCTCTGGTTCATCTTCGATCGGCTGGACGTCAATGACGTAAACCAACCCCAGATCGACGATGTTGACGAACAACTCGGGATCGATCACTTTTTTGATTTCTTCGCGGACGGCATCTTCACTAATCGCCATTGCATTGATCCTCTCTGCTAACTTCGAAGCCGAACCCAAACGGCGCCGTCTTCGACCTTGACCTCGTGACAAATCGTCGCTCGCGTCGCGGGCATCGTTAACGCCGCGCCGGTGCGGATATCAAACTTGGCGCCATGTCGCGGACAGGCGATCGTACACCCTTCCAACCGACCTTCGCCAAGCGGACCATCGTCGTGCGTGCAAACATCGTCCAGGCAAGAGAATTGCCCATCGACATGAAACACCACCACGACCTCGCCGTCGACTTCAAATACGCTTTTACCAGGATCCGCAATCGCATCGACTGCAGCGACACGTACAAACTCAGCCATAGTATCTTTAGTGCTTTCTAGCCGCGTTTGTTATTCGTACTCGCGAACGCGAACCGCGATCGCTTTGCCCAACGCTTCTCGCACGCTTTCGACCGGAATCCGATCAAAAACCTGCTGGAAGAAACCGATCACGATCGCACGAATCGCTTCTTTCCGCGTAAACCCGCGGCACTGGGCGTAAAAAATTTGTTCTTCGTCAACACGCCCAATCGTTGCGCCATGCGTACAACGAACGTCGTCGGCTTCGATTTCTAAACCAGGAATCGAGTCGGCACGACAGTGCTCGGTTAGCAACAGATTGTCGTTGCGTTGGTAACCGTCGGTCTTTTGAGCTTCTTTGTCGACCTTGATCATGCCGCGCCACACGGTGCGCGAACGATCTTGCAGGGCCGTTTTGTACAGGAAATTGCTGCGGCAATTGGGCGCTTCGTGATGTTGCAACGTGTGATACGAAAGGTGCTGACGACCTTCAGTAAACATCACGCCGTTCACTTCACTCTCGGCGCCGATACCGGCCAATGCGACATGCTGATTGACCTTCGACAGCTTGCTGCCGAGCGCGCCAATCGTCCACTGGATATGGGCGTCCCGCTCGACAATGCCCTTTTGATGGGCGAAGTGCCAAACGCCGCGTCCCCAGTTTTGCAAATTGATATAACGCAGCCGAGCACGAGGATGAACAAACAGCTCGATCGCTCCGCAGTGGAGCCCCGGAGCGTTCTCGTCCAAGCTGGCCGTCTCGTTGAGCATGGTCGCTTCGGCGCCTTCTTCCAGGATCACCAAAGTGTGCCCCAGATCGACACCGCCTGCACCCAGCAACGACAACGCATGCAGCGGCTTTTTGACCACCACGCCGCGCGGTACATACAACACTTGCCCGGTGGTGAAAAAGGCGGCGTGCAACGCCGAGAACTTGTCAAAGTTCGGATCAACCGCCTGGGCGAAGTGCTCACGCACGATTTCGCCGTGGGTCGCCAACACTTCTGCAAAGCTGCCGAAAACAACTCCCTGCGCTTTCAGTTCTTCCGATAGCTCAGAAGAAACCGTCCGGCTGTTGTACGAAACCAAGCGACCGCCCAGATCGACCCCTTCGGTCAATAGGCCAGTCGGCAGATCGGCGGGGAACTCGGTTAGCTCGACCGGCGGATCAAAGTTATCGAGATGGAAGGTGCGGATATCGGTCCGCATCCATTCTTCTTCTTTCCGCGAAGGAAGCCCCTTTTCGCAGAAAGCTTCATACGCAGCGCGACGGAGATCGACCAGCCACTCAGGCTCTTGTCGTTTGGCGATCAGATCGTCTAGCGCAGCAGCGCTGAATTTGACGCTATCAGTCACGGCAGTAACGCCCATCGGCATAACTCTATTGGCGGAAGTGTCTCAGTAAGTAAACAGCTTCGGCCGGTCCCAGGGCAGCGGGCCCGGCCGAACTGCAAGTAATTTGCGGATCGATGCGGCCTAGCCGACCGAACCTTCCATTTGCAATTCAATCAAGCGGTTTAGCTCGACGGCGTATTCCATCGGCAGCTCTTTGACCAGCGGCTCGATAAAACCGTTCACGATCATCGTGCTCGCTTCCGCTTCGGACAAACCACGGCTCATCAGATAGAAGAGCTGCTCTTCGCCGATGCGGGAAACGCTCGCTTCGTGACCGATCGAAACATCGGGCTCAGCGATTTCGATATAAGGATACGTATCGCTACGGCTCTTGGAATCGAGAATCAACGCATCGCAGACGACGCTCGACTTCGATCCCTTGGCGCCTTCTTCGACCTTGACCAAACCGCGATAGCTGCCGCGTCCACCGTCCTTCGAGATCGATTTTGACACGATCTGCCCGGTGGTGTTCGGAGCACAGTGAACCAGTTTGGCGCCGGTGTCTTGATGTTGTCCCTTGCCCGAGAAGGCGATCGACAAAATCTCACCGCGGGCGCCCGGTTCCATCATGTAGACGGCCGGATACTTCATCGTCAGGTGACTTCCCAAGTTGCCGTCGACCCACTCCATGGTCGCGTCGCGATAAGCGAGAGCCCGCTTGGTCACCAGGTTGTAAATATTGTTGGCCCAGTTCTGAATCGTCGAATAGCGACAACGCGAACCCTTTTTGCAGATCACTTCGACCACGGCCGAGTGCAAGCTTTCGGTGGTGTACATCGGAGCGGTGCAGCCTTCGACGTAGTGAACCTGGGCGCCTTCGTCGACGATGATCAACGTTCGCTCGAACTGGCCCATGCTTTCGGCATTGATCCGGAAATAAGCCTGCAGCGGGAACTCGATCTTCACTCCCTTGGGAATGTAGATAAACGAACCGCCCGACCAGACAGCCGAGTTAAGCGCGGCGAATTTGTTGTCATCCGGTGCGATGACTTTGCCAAAGTATTCACGCAGCAATTCAGGATGTTCGCGAACGGCGGTGTCGGTATCGGTGAAGAGCACGCCCTTTTTGGCGAGATCTTCCTGGAGCGACCCGTAGACCACTTCGCTCTCAAACTGCGCCTTAACGCCTGAGAGATACTTACGTTCGGCTTCGGGAATCCCCAGACGCTCAAACGTATCTTTGATCTCGGCCGGCACATCATCCCAGCTGGTTCCCTGGTGATCGGTCGGCTTCAGATAGTAGTAGATATCTTGAAAATCAATCGCGATATCGCCGCCCCATTTGGGCATCGGCTTCGCATTGAAGATCTCTAGCGAGTCCAAGCGAAACTTCCGCATCCAATCAGGCTCGTTTTTGATGTCCGAGATCTGATTGACCACTTCGGCGTCGACACCCTTGCGGGCCTTGAAAACGCCGGTGGTTTCGGTGCGAAAGTCGTACTTGTTGATCTCGCCAACCGGAGATTCGAGCGCGTCTGTCGTAATATCAGTCGCCATTTTCTTGCTCTATTTCTTTTCTGGAGGTCGAAGTCGCTGCCTGCTGACGAAACGAAATACGATTCGTTAGCCGGCGACTTGCGTCTCTTCTTCGTTCATCTCTTGTTCGATAGCAGCAGCATCTGGATAGGTTTTGCGAATCCGGTCGTAGCCCGACGAATGCAATTCCTTGGCCAGATCAACGCCGCCGGTCTCGACAATACGTCCCCCGAGCATCACATGAGCGAAGTCCGGCGGATTGTGCTCTAGCAATTTGTCATGGTGCGTAATGATCAGCAGGCCCATCTCGGCGCCTCCGATCTCGGCAATGCTTTGGCTGGCCAGACGCACAGCGTCGGCATCCAGGCCGCTATCGGTTTCGTCGAGGATTGCGAACTTTGGCTGAAGCATCGCAAGTTGCAGGATCTCGGCACGTTTCATTTCACCGCCCGAGAAACCGTCGTTGACGTAACGGCGAGCAAAGTCGAGATCCATTTGCAATTGCTGCATCTTTGACTTCATTTCCTGGCGAAATTCCCGCATGGGGATCAAATCTTCGCCTTCTTTACGCTCCGGATTGCGGACATTGGTGGTCGCATGACGCAGAAAGTCGGCCAGCTTGACGCCGGGAATCGACATTGGACGCTGAAAGGCCATGAACAACCCGACTCGGGCACGTTCGTCGGCCGCCATCTCCAACACGTTCTCGTCATTCAACCAGATGGCGCCGTCGGTCACTTCGTACTTGGGGTGCCCCATGATGGCATAGCCGAGCGTGCTCTTTCCAGAACCATTCGGCCCCATCAGCGCGTGGGTCTCTCCACGACGAATCGTGAGATTCACGCCGGTCAAAATCGGCTTGCCTTCTACGGCGACATGCAGGTTTTCAATCTTTAAAACGTCGGTCATGCTCGTCTCAATCCATCCCATGTCACTTCACCACCGGCTCAAAATGCAATCGCTTTTAAGGATCGCTGGTAAAGCATCGAACCGGGCTAATAAGTTAGCCCGTAATTTTTTGATGATCTGTTAATGGAGCGTCGCCACCTGGGGCTTCGACCCAACCGCTGTGGTGCGGAATCGGCAACTCGTCTTCGACGCGAACGCCGTTTCGCTTGTTGATTCGTTTCCCTTTGATCTTGTCCTGGATTCGCATCAATCCCTCCAACAGCGCTTCGGGCCGGGGAGGACATCCAGGCACGTAAACGTCGACCGGCACCACCAAGTCAACGCCTTTCACCACGTGATAGCCGTATTTGAAATAAGGACCACCGCCGACGGTACAAGCGCCCATCGCAATGACATACTTCGGGTCGGGCATCATGTTGTACAAGCGGCGAACTCGGCTCGCCATTTTGTAGGTCACGGTTCCAGCGACAATCATTAGGTCAGCCTGTCGGGGAGTCGCACGAAAAGCGCCCGCCCCAAACCGATCCAAGTCATAACGACTAGCGCCGGCCGCCATCATCTCGATCGCACAACAAGCCAAGCCAAAAGTCATTGGCCAAATGCTCGATTGCTGCGCCCAATTGATCGCTTGCTCTAACGTCGTAAATACGACGTTTTCTTCAAATCGACCTTCAATCCAAGGTTTTGTCATGATCAAGCTCCGTCTGCAGGACCCAGCCAATCCGCTGCTAGCGAATAAGGCGAACATCCTACACGGAATCGGCCTCGCTTACGACAACTCGAACTTACAACAACTGTCACCGTTTAGACGGCACTCACCCAACTTCACATCGTTGCCCAGCAACTCACTAAACATGACCTTCTCCATCGCACAGATAGATTGATCCAATTCGGCAAGTCCCGGGTAAGGGCAGGCCATCACATTCAGCACGGGAAGTTTTCCCTCGCGCTTCTCAATTTGTATGGGGATACGACGCTCGCCAAAGATTGAAGCGATTTTTCGCAGCTTCTCATCTAGCTCGGCGCCTTCTAGCTCTTCTGCATATTGAGCGACCAATCGCTCCGAAATTCGTTGCACTAAACCGCGACGAACCGCAGGATCTTTGATCGATCGCACTTCTTGCCATAAGGCAATCGCCAGATCCGCAAAATTGCCCCCACCTTTGCGTTTGCCCTTTTCCGACAAACGATAATGGTGGATCGGGCGACCACGGCCTGATTTTTCCGCAAACCTCTCAACGTAACCCTGTGCCATCAAACGGTTTAGCCGTTGACGCACCGCGGTTGCGGTTACTTCTAGCTCACCGGCTAGTTCCGCAATCGTCATATGGGGAACTTTCCGCAGCAGGTCGAGTAGCACAATGTCAGACGGCACCACCTCTTGCGTCCAATAGGGATCGCTCGCGGGCTGTTTGACCTGTTCGGCGCTGCTCGAGATGTACTCTTGTTCCGCCATAGGTTCATTTCCTCTGTAGGTAATCTTATTGATTATCGCATTTTTGACAACCATATGTTTGAAAATTCATGATCTACCCCTTCCGGCGACGTAAACAGTTGACAGGAAACTAGTTAAAATGGTAGAACCACGTCGCCCTTATACCTCATGCGCTGACTCTACCTATTCCTAACGGCCTTTTCGCCGCCAATCACGAAGGACTCTTCGGGCATGTTTCGCGCGCCACTCTCCCTGTGCGTTATTGCTTGCATGGCAATCGCTTTCTCGCCTCTCGCTAGTTGGGCTCAGGAAGAGCCGCAATCGCCAGTTATCAATCCGTCGATACCCGACTCGGCTCCTGCGTTGAAGATTGAGCCGGTGAACGAAGTGCAGTCTACGCCTGAGTGGGTTAACGCGCAAATTAACGCCTGGTTTAAGCCGGCGGTTGATTTCGCCGAGTCGATCCTGATGCGGCCCATCTACTGGACCGAGCAAAAATATGTGCAATTGGACCATGTGGTCCATTACACGCGTCCGGCCGACAATGCCGATGCCCCCTTTGCCATTTATGCTCCTGATGTCGCCGAGAAGCCAGCCAACTTGCCCGATATGCTCTCGCTGCAAGAAGCGCTGAAGTGGCAAGCTCGCGGAGAACTGGAAACCGGAAATGATTCGCAGCCTTATAGTCCAGGCCATCTCGGCGAAGCAGCCGTCGAAGTTGTCGCTATCAAAATTAATACGGGTGACAAGTTCGTCCGTCAACTAACTCCCAACGGAGAGGTCGTCTATAAATTAGCTGGCAAAATCCGGGGACAGCTTAGTCCTGAGAAAGACAACTGGCGTACGCAGGCTCAGATCGAAGAAATGGCCAGCCGCCATCTTTTGCTGCTTCGATCCGACGCCAAGCCGGATGACAAGGATCCTTCTTATTTACTGACCGAACGAGTCGGCGGGGCTCCGTTGGTCGTTGTTTGGCTAGGGTGCGGCGCATTCTTCTTCACGCTCTACTTTGGCTTTGTCAATATTTGGGGATTTAGGCATTCCCTAGCAGTGGTCAGCGGCGCTTACGACGATCCCAACGAACCGGGCGAAGTGACGCACTTTCAAGCGCTAGCATCCGCACTTTCGGCCACGGTCGGCTTAGGCAACATTGCCGGCGTAACCATTGCCATGACGATGGGAGGACCTGGGGCGTTTTTCTGGATGATGGTCTGCGGGTTTCTTGGGATGGCCAGCAAATTCGCAGAATGCACCCTGGGCCAGATGTATCGCGAAGTAAAGCCGGACGGCACGATTTTGGGCGGTCCTATGCAATATTTGCTGCGTGGTTTTGAGGAATTTGGCCTGAAATCGGTCGGGGTAGTTTTCTCGGTCGTCTTCGCCGTCCTCTGCATCATGGCCAGCTTCGGCGGCGGAAACATGTTCCAATCCAACCAGTCTGCCGACGCGGCGCTGCAAATGGTGCAGAGCGGTCAACAAGTCCAAATCGTGGCGCTGAATGAACAAATCAAAGAGGCGACCGTCAGCGAAAATTGGGACCAGGTTGCGACACTGCAGAAAGAAAAGACCGAGCTCGTCAAAGAGATGGCGAATTTTAAGAGCATTTTCAAAATTGGATTTGGCATTGTCTTCTCGATTTTGGTGGCGCTCGTCATCATCGGCGGGATTAAGCGGATCGCCGCGGTCTCTAGCAAGATCGTCCCGTTAATGTGCGTGTCTTACGTATTGATGTGCATTTACATCATTGCCGTGAACTATATGAAGGTCCCGGAACTCTTCGTTAGCATCTTCACCGAAGCCTTTACCCCCAAAGCGGCGTTAGGCGGCATCGTCGGCGTGGCGATTATCGGGATTCAACGCGCCGCGTTCAGCAACGAGGCCGGCGTCGGCAGTGCTGCGATCGCTCATAGCGCCGCCAAAACCGATCAACCAATCCGCGAAGGATTAGTCGCGTTACTTGGTCCTTTTATTGACACGATTGTCGTTTGCTCGATGACGGCCTTGGTGATTTTGATTACGGAAGCCTGGAATAACGAGGCTTGGGTTGTCACGCAAAATCTGAAAGGCGCCGCCCTCACGTCCAAAGCGTTTGAGTCCCAAGGAGGCGCTTTCTTCAAGTACACGCTCTCGATCGCAATTCTGTTGTTCGCCTACTCGACCTTGATCTCTTGGAGTTACTACGGCGAGCGTTGTTGGGAACGTTTGTTCGGCATGCAGAGCATCATGGCCTACCGATGCATTTACGTTGGCGTCGTATTTCTCGGTGCAGTTGCTAGTCTTGATTCGGTGATCGGATTTTCAGACATGATGCTCCTCTCGATGGCATTCCCCAACATTGTGGGGGTTATCCTGCTCTCTCCCAAGGTAAAACGTCATCTCCACGAATATTGGGGAAAATATAAGGCAGGAGAGTTCAAGAAATTCAAATAGCCAGCGAACACCCTCTTGGAACAAGAATCTATTTGTCCTGAGGGATCGCAAATGTGCTGCCGTAACTCGAAGTCAGAAAGACCATTACGTCCTCCCGTCAACTCGCTGGGGGTCTTCGGCTTTTTTGTTTCGCTGTTTGGATTGGTCTTCACGCTGGGCGCAATCAGCCCTGTCGGCTTAGTGATCAGCTTAATGGGGCTGCTTCATCCGCGGCGCGGGTTTGCCGTCGCCGGCGTCCTCTTTGGCTTGCTAGGAACGGCACTGATCACGGCGATTGTCGGCACAGCCGCCGTAGCGGCAGATGCCTACCATCACTATGCCCACGAAATGCCGCAGATCGAACAGACCTTGGCTCAACTTGATGACGCGATCGTCGTGATCGAAACCGATCGTCAAGCGAAAGGAGAATTGCCCGAAGGTGTCGACGGCAACAAACTGGTGCTGCCGATCACCGATGCGTGGGAACAATCGCTCCGCTACGAGCCAGAAGATTCAGGTAAATACGCCATCCGGAGCGCCGGCCCCGACCAAAAGTTTGACACCCCAGATGACCTGCGGATGGTTCCGACCCAATATTAAACTTCGATCTCTTGCCAGGCTCCGTGCCAATATCTGGCGGCGACCAGCATGCTGCGGAGGGTGACGTCGAACACCATCACCCACCACGCGCCCAGAATGCCGTAGCCGAAGCCAGGCACATTGCCTACGAGCGGCAACGGGATCTCATCCAGTGCAAACAGATAAACGCCGGGGATGCGGATCAGCAGAAGCCCAACTAGCGTGATCATAAACGGGAACTTCGTATCTCCGGCCCCGCGCAGGGCGCCGCTGAAGATCGACAGGGCCGCCATAAACGGGGTCGAAAACGCGACTACTTGCAACAGATGAACCGTTAGTTCGGCAGTCTCGGCATTGGTGCTGCCAGGCTCCACAGCCCCCAGATAAAGCCAAGTGAGACTGCCGCCGCCAAAGTACAGGAAGATGCCGTAGGCGGTGACTAGCGATGTGCCGGCCGCCAGCGAAAGCATGGTCGCTCGCTTGGCTCTCGCCGGGTCTTTGGCGCCGAGAAACTGCCCTGTCATGGTCGATGCGGCGACTGCAAATGCTCCGGCGCCCAGATAACTGGGCCCTTCGCAGCGAACACCCAAGCCATGCGCCGCGGCGGCCATCGTCCCCAGACTGTTAATCACCCCCAGATACCAGAGGTGACATCCCAGCGTCAGCGCATCATTCGCGCCGCCGGGCAAGCCAATCCGAATTAATCGCCAGATCATCGCACGATCAGGACGTAACCAGCGCAACCGGAGCTGCATTCCGGCGCGTCCCCCCAGCATCAACAACAAGACGAGACATCCGCCGACGATGTGTGCGACTGCGGTGCCGATGGCGATGCCGGTCCAGCCCAGATTGGGCGCCGGTCCCCAACCAAAGGCCAGCGTCGTGCTGACTGCGACGTTGATCAGGTTGACGATCGTCATGACGCCGAGCCCACTGACGGTGTCTCCGGCCCCATGCAAACAAGCGGTGCCGATGGCGATCACCATCAGAAACGGCAGGGACGGCGCAATGATCCGCAAATAAGTGGTCGCCAACTGAGCGGCATTAGCCTCCAATTGCATGATCGCCACAAACTGCTCGGCCCCCAAATACAGCGCGATCGTCCCAATCACCGCCGTGGCTGCGCCGGTGACCAGCGCCTGATTTGCGGCGAGCGCCGCCTCTTCTGGCTGGCCAGCGCCGACTAATCGAGCGACGACCGCCGTAGCGCCCACGCCGACCGATGCGAAGATGGTAAAGGTCATCCACATCGCATAGGCCATCAGCCCGATGGCGGCCAGCGCCGGCGTTTTCAGATCATCGGGCAGCGCGTGTCCGGCCAGGTAGGTGTCGACCATGCCGACCAAAAACTCAAGCGACTGTTCGGCCAACACCGGCAGCGCAAGCTGCAACATCGGCCGAAACTCGCCGCTGGCTCGAACGAGATGCGTAGACAAGTCCGCCTCTGCTCCCTGATATCAGACGCCGCCGATCAGGCGGCGTCTGCGCGTCGGATTACGGCGACTTTTCGAGATAGGTATAGCCGCGGAGGCCTTGCTCGTAGTACTGCATGATCGCGCCCGCTTCTTTGTGGTTCAGTTCGCCAGAGCGGGTCAATTCTTCGACCGAATGCTGCATCTTGTCGACCAGCTCACGCTCGGTGAACTGCACGTACTTGAGCACTTCGGTGACGGTGTCCCCTTTGATGATGTGCGAAAAGTGGGGGTGCCCATTCTCGCCCAACTCCACGTGAACCGTGTTGGTATCGCCAAACAGGTTATGCAGGTCGCCCAGAATCTCTTGATAGGCGCCAACCAAAAACGCCCCCAATATGTATTGTCCGCCGTTTAACTTGTGCAGCGGCAACGCACGTTTGATATTACGCAGGTCGATAAACGAGTCGATCTTGCCGTCCGAATCGCAGGTAATATCGCCTATCACGGCGCTGCGTTGCGGTTCTTCGTTTAAGCGGTGAATCGGCATCACCGGGAACAATTGGCCAATCGCCCAACTGTCAGGCATCGACTGGAACAATGAAAAATTGCCAAAGTACGTGTCGCACATCAACCGGTCCAAGCCTTCCAGCTCTTCCGGGACATTGGACATGCTTTTGGTCAAAGTGCGAATCTTGGCGCACAAATTCCAATAGATCGTCTCCGCGATGCTGCGATGCTCGAGCGTCAAGTTGCCGTTGCTAAACATGTTTAGCGAAGTGTCGAGCGCCATCTGCGCGTCGTGGAAACTTTCGAGCACCGTACGCTGCGTGACGTTTTGATACGCTTCGTACAAATCTCGCAGCGGCAGCGGAGCATCTTCGGCCAACGGATCAAGTTGATCGCCGGTGGTCTGCTCGGCGACCCCCAACACTTCAAAGATCAGCATGCTGTGAAATGCAACGATCGCGCGTCCGCTCTCTGATAGCAAATGCGGGTGCGCTACGCCGGCTGCATCACAGATCCCTTGAACGTGCGAAACGACGTCGCGGGCATACTCTTCGATCGTATAGTTCATGCTCGATTCAAAGTCAGTCTGCGAGCCGTCATAGTCGACTCCCAAACCGCCGCCGACATCGAGATAACAAAGCCCCGCGCCGCGGCGGACCAGGTCAACATAGATCCGAGCCGATTCGACCAGCGCCGACTTAACGTGACGAATGTTGCTAACTTGGCTCCCTTGGTGGTAGTGGAGCAGCTTGAAGCAATCTTCCATTCCGCGCGATTTAAGCTCTTCTAGACCTTTCAGAACCTCGGTCACGGTCAGACCGAACTTGCTGCGATAGCCGCCGGAAGCAGACCATTTGCCGGCGCCGCGCGAAGCGAGCTTGACCCGCATCCCAATCTGAGGACGCACGCCGATCTTGGCCGAATATTCGAGAATCAGCTCGAGCTCACTATATTTCTCGACCACCGGAATAATGTTTCGCCCCAACTTTGCAGCGTGCATCGCAATTTCGATGTACTCGGCGTCTTTAAAGCCGTTGCAGATGATCGGGGTCTCATTGTCGGTCAGCGCAATGACCGCCAACAGTTCTGGCTTGCTGCCGGCTTCCAATCCAAAGCCATGGGGGCGTCCATATTGCAGAACTTCTTCCACAACCTGACGCTGCTGATTGACTTTGATCGGGTAGACGCAGGCGTATTTATTTTGATAGCCATACTCGCGGATCGCGACATCAAAGACGTCGCGGATCTCTTTCAGACGCGTTTCCAGAATACCGCTAAACCGAATCAGGATCGGGAGATCGAGTCCGCGTTGTTCCAAGCGGTTAACGACTGACTCCAACTCCACCGAGACCTCTGGGTCACGATTGGGATGGACGGCCAATTTGCCGTTTTCGTTGATCGAGAAGAACCCCTTCCCCCAGCGCGCTACTTCATACAGCTCGCGAGAGTCGGAAACTGTCCATCGATTGCCTGCTTCTGTAAGCATCGCTAACCTTAGATTGGAATGTCAAAGGCGAATCGCCCGGGATTCAGGCGGTACGGATGTGGAAACGCCAGGGGAGTATTCTAAGGGATTGGGAGCCATTTGTGAAAGGAAGCCTCCACGATGAAACCTGACTTGACCTGGTTGGCCAGCAGTTCGGCCAGTTTTTTGCACGTCGCCGAACTGCTACGCCGCGGCGACACGATCGACGATCTGGGGCTGGTCGACTCCATTCAAACGCCGCTGAACCTGCTATGCGTCGAGCTAGAATCATCAGGAATTAATATTCGCCAGTTTTGGCGACATGTGGTTCCCTTGGCCGCGGGGATTGAAAGCGAACAAGAGCTAGTTGATGTAATTTTTCGCAAAATAGGTCCCGACAGCACCCAACTGGGGCCCCGAATTGCCGGACGCATCCGCGATCTAAAGCTGGCGATGCGCGCAGCCAAACCAAATCTGACCGACGAATTGGCCCAACGCGGCGGTCCGCTACGCGAACATTGGGAAGCCCGAGGCCCTGGTCTCATGTGGCAATTTGCCGAGCTGACCAGCGACGATCTGGTGGTCGAATCGGCCCAAGTAATTCTCGTTCAGCCTTGTCGGGGGGGAGGACTTAGAGCCCATCTGCCGTACAACAGCGTCCGGATGGAAGCGGTCCTCTACGATCCCGAACCGAAATTGCCCGAGGTCGTCCGCCTAGCCTGGGGGCTGGCGCAATTGAATCTGGACCTGCCGGTTTACAGCGAGTTGATTTCGCCCGATCGGCTGCCGATGATCGCCGGCTTGGCGGTACTGCCGCCGATTCTCATCGCCGGCGAGCATGTAGAACTGACGAGGTACAGCGAGCAGATGCTGAGCCTGGCTTGCGAACTTTGGCGATTTCCCCAAGCCCCAGACCTGGATCTGCCCAAAACGGCGCTGAGTTGGTGGAACACCTATCAACAAAGCCGCCCACCGTGGCCCGTCGCAGTGCAAGCGCTTGATCGGATGGTCGGCGAGTTTTAGCCGTACCCCGAGGCGCGAGCCGAGGGAAGGCGGTGGGAATGAATGTCGAATGTCGAATGTCGAAACCAGAATGACGAATAAAGCACAAAACGCGAATGAGTAAACAGTTTCGTCCTTCGTGCTTTACGTCATTCATTCGACATTGGTGCTTCGACATTCGTCATTGATACAGGCCGCCTTCCCTCGGGCCACGGTGGAATCAAGCCACGAAGAGAACAACGCTACTACTTCGGCTCTACGATTCGCACGCGATGATTGTTGGTGTCGCCGATGTAGATCGTACCATCGGCGCCAACACAGACGCCGTGCGGGCGATCTAGCTCGGCCTGGACGGCGGGGCCGCCATCTCCGGCGCCACCGCGGGCTTTCGGGCCGCTGCCGGCGACCGTCGAGACCGTCGCGTCATCCAGATCGATGCGGCGGATCGTCTGATTTTCGGTATCGACTACAAACAGATCATGATCAGGGCCCAGCGCGATTCCTTTGGGGCCATTAAAACGAGCCGCTATGGCAGGTCCCCCGTCGCCGGCAAAACCTTGCTTGCCTTCACCGGCGACATGCGTTAACTGCTCTGTCGGCAGATCCAATCGCCAAACGCTATGTCCTTCGCGCAGTGCGATCCATAGCGTGTCGCCGTCCAGAAACAAGGCACGAGGGCCGAGCAACGGTTTACTCGCGTCAAGCAAGCCGGCGCTCGGTAAGGTCTTTTTGCCGTTTCCGGCCAAGGTGTTGATGACCCCGGTCTGCAGATCGACATGACGAATGCGATGATTCTGGATGTCGGCGATGTACATATTTTTGCCGGCCGGATCGACAGCGATGCTATGAGGCTGATTCAACTGCGCTTTGACCGCCGGTCCGCCGTCGCCAGCAAAGCCAGGATTGCCGGTTCCGACCAGCGTTTCGATCTTGTGGGATTCCTTCAATACGCGGCGGACGTTGTGCCCTTTCATGTCGACAATGTACAGATTGCCGGCGGTGTCAAAACGCAATTCATACGGCTCGATCAACCGCGCTGCCGTCGCTGGTCCACCGTCACCAGAGATCCCCGGCTCGCCGGTGCCCGCAACCACCGAGATTTGTTTCGACTTGGGATCAAGCCGCAGCACGCGATGATTTTCGACCTCGGCAATGTACAGCGCGCCGTCCGGGCCGATCTCGACGCCAAACGGCTGGCCAACGTTGGTCTCTAGCGCCGCCCCTACCTGATTGAGTTGCGGTTTTCCGGTACCGGCGATCGTCACGATCTGGGACATCTCGGCCAACAGCGGTCCGGTCATGATCAGGCAGCAAGCGATGGTGAGTAAGCGCATGGTGGGTCTGTCCAGTTGGCAATAGGAGCGGGCATGTTCTCTATTGTAATTCACTCGCCTGCGCGAATCACGGGTGAAGCACAATTTTGCCGGCCAGCGTTTGTTCGCCGTGCAGCGTGTTGCCTTCTTGCAGCTCGTGAGCTTGGGCCGCTTCGCTGAGAGGGAAATCGGCGCCGATTTGGCTTTTCAATTTGCCTGCAGCCAGCCAATCGCTGATCGCTTCGCCGCAGATACGCATTGACGCAGCAGAGGCCTTGAACATCACAAAGCCAAACATGCGGCATTGCTTGACGTAGAAAGGTCCGACAGGAAACTCCGGCCGCGCGGTACGACCAGCCATCAAGACGATCCGCCCCTTTTCGGCCAGCGATCCGACAATCAGGTCAAAGTTGGGCTCGCGCTGCGTTTCCCAAAAAATGTTGACCCCATCGGGGGCGAGTTCCTTGATTCGCTCCTCCACATTTTCAGACTTGTAGAGAACGACTTCGTCAGCGCCCAACTCACGACAGATCGCTGCTTTTTCTTCACTGCCGGCAGCGGCAATGACCCGGGCTCCGGCCAACTTGGCCATTTGAACCACCATCGAGCCGACGCCGCCTGAGCCCCCTTGAATGTAGACCGTTTCGCCTGGCTGTAGATTGGCGTTCTCTTGGAATAGCCCAAGATGGGCCGTAATCCCCACCAAGGCAGAAGCAGCGGCGCAGCGATCTTGGGCGCCATCTGGCAACTTATAAAGCCACGCGGCGTCAATCGCGGCGTACTCGGCGAAGGTGCCCTGCGTGCCGCGAAAACCTTGATTACTACACCAAACGCGATCGCCTGGTTTGAGATCTTTAACTTCTGCGCCAACTTCTTCGACCACTCCGGCTAGATCCGATCCAATAATGTACGGCTGCGGCAGTTCCCAATAGGTGGCGCCGCCTCGTATGTAGGTGTCGATCGGATTAACGGCGACGGCCGTCATTTTGACCAGCGCTTGCTGCGGCCCCATCTGCGGCGTCGGCAGCTCGCCGTATTGAATGACGGAGGGAGGACCGGGCTCAGTAAAGAAGGCGGCTTTCATGATGCGTCAACCTGGCGAGGGTAAGATACGGAAAATCAAACGATCTTCCGTATCATATCCGAGTCGACCATGACTGACGACACGCGACGCGACTAGGCCGCGCGGCGATCCAACGGCACCGCATGATCGAAGTCATGCTCAAAGTTAGTCAACGAGCGCACCGCGTAAGGCTGCTTCCGCTGATCCGAATAGTAGATTCGCGCGTTGACTTCGCCGATCATGCCGAGGCTGAAAAACTGCCCCCCCATGATTGTTGAAAGGACGCAAAGCATCAGGAGCGGATTGCCAGTCATATCGACTCCGCCCATCAGCTTCATGCTGACGACGCCGAGCGCCGAAGCCATCGCGATCACCAAACAACCAAGTCCCAAGCGGCCGAATAATTTCATCGGGCTCGAGAAAAAGTTGAGCATGTAGGTGATCGTCAACAGATCGAGCACTACGCGTGTGGTTCGCCCGATGCCGTATTTGGTAGTTCCAAAGCGTCGCGCATGATGTTGGGTGACAACCTCGACGCAACGAGCGCCGCGTTGATGGGCCAAAATCGGGATAAACCGATGCATCTCACCGTATAGCTCTAGCTCTTGGGCGATCTCGCGGCGAACCGCTTTTAATGTGCAGCCCAGATCGTGAATCGGAAACTTCGTCACTTTCGAGATCAGCCAGTTGGCGATCTTGGACGGCAGTTTGCGATTGATGAATGTGTCTTGGCGATGCTTTCGCCAGCCATGAACCAAGTCATATCCTTCGTCGATCTTAGCCAACATCATGGGGATATCGGTCGGATCGTTTTGCAAATCGCCATCCATGGTGATGACGACATCCAGCGAAGCGTATTGGATGCCGGCATGCATTGCGGCCGTTTGGCCATAATTGCGGCGGAACTCCACCACTTTGACGTGGTGATCGCTTGCGGCGATCTCCTGCACGCGGCCTAAGGTGCCGTCGTTGGAGCCGTCGTCGACGAAGATGATCTCATACGGCCGGTCCAATTTGGAGACGACATTATGAATCTGTTCGTAAAGCAGCGGGATATTTTCTAGTTCGTTGTAAATCGGAACGACGACTGAAACGCCCATGCTGTGCGATCCTCTGTTGCTAGCTTCCTTGCCGCAATCGCTTCCTGCGCGAATTGATCTGGCGGAGTGTAGTCGAACGAAATCTTGGCGGCAACCTCAATCACCTTGATCGATACCCGCGGGGGCGAGTCAGGCGTTGACGAATATTGCAAAATCGCAGCCCGCTTTGTAGGGCTAGGGAGTCCGTTCGACCATTCAAAAACATTCATAATTCTCTCTGCGACTGGGCATCTATTGGAGGCTTGTTTGTCGTTGCTGCTTGGCTTCTCACCTAGCAAACTCCACGGGCCAAGCCTTCGATCTTGTCCAGCACCAGCATCAATTGGCTCCACTCGGCGACGACGTCCATCGTGTCATATTGGGTGTCGGCCACGCGACCGAAGCCTTGTTCGTTCAGCGTGATCGCATCACCCAACACCATGCCGCCAACCGGTTCTTGATCAGCTTCGTCCGGCACTTCTTCGACCAGCGGCAGAACCTGCTCCATCACACGGTGGACCGACCACAACGCGGCGCGGCGAGCGTCTGCAGCTTGAATGACCAAACGGACCGAACCCGATTCAACATAATATTTCGACATGATTTGATTCCTTTGCGTCCTGCGTTTACTGATCAGCGAGTCACTCTCGCCTGCTGTATGTATCGCAGTCGGCCCGACACCTTAGGTCCTAGGACGAAAGATTCTGGCAAAACGTTCACGAAATACGGGTAAAGAGGTCTGTGCTAGAATTACGATCTTAAATTAGGTTAACTGCGAAGCTTTCGACGACGGAAAACATGACCAAACACGCTAGCACCGAGCAATTAGCTGCCCAACTCCACCAGGCGATCCTCACCAAAGAGGCCAAAGTGGGGGTGATCGGACTCGGCTACGTCGGACTGCCGCTGGTTCAGGCCTATATCGCAAGCAACTTCTCGGCGATCGGTTTTGACGTCGATCAGCGCAAGGTCGACGCGCTCTCGCGCGGCGAGAGCTACATTAAGCATGTCGACTCAAAATGGATCGCCGCTTGGGTCGCCAGCGGGCGATTTGCCGCGACCACGGATCCCACGCGTCTGCCTGAAGCCGATGTCCTGTTGATCTGCGTGCCGACGCCGTTGACCGCCAATCGTGACCCCGACCTTAGCTATGTCGAGTCGACGGCGCAGATGATCGCCGAGAACCTTCGCCCTGGTCAGTTGGTCGTACTGGAAAGCACCACTTATCCCGGCACTACCCGCGATGTGGTCGCGCCGATCTTGGCCAAGTCGGGTCTTACGCCGGGAGTCGACTTCTTTTTGGCCTATAGCCCCGAACGCGAAGATCCCGGCAATCCCAACTTTACCGCTAGCGCCATTCCCAAAGTGGTCGGCGGCTATGACCCATTCAGCTTGCAAATCGCCGATGCCTTTTACGCTCAAGCAGTGGTAAAGACGATTCCGGTCAGCAGCTGCGAAGTAGCCGAGGCCTGCAAGATCCTGGAGAACACCTATCGCGCGGTGAATATCGCGCTGGTGAACGAACTGAAGTTGCTGTTTGATCGGCTCGACATTGACGTCTGGGAAGTGATCGAAGCGGCCAAGACCAAGCCGTTCGGCTTTCAGGCGTTTTATCCTGGCCCAGGACTCGGCGGGCACTGCATCCCAATCGACCCGTTTTATCTCAGTTGGCTTGCACGGGCCAACGAGATGCCAACGCGATTTATTGAGCTGGCCGGCGAGATCAACACCTCAATGCCGCAGTATGTGGTGCAAAAACTTTGCGACGCGCTCAACCAGGTCCGCAAACCGGCCAACGGCAGCAAAGTGCTGATCCTGGGCGCCGCGTATAAGAAGAACGTCGACGACCCGCGCGAAAGCCCCAGCTTTAAGATCATGGAGCTGCTGACCGAGCGAGGCGCCGTACTCTCGTACAACGATCCCTATATCCCCAAGCTGCCAGCGATGCGGCACTACGACTTGCCATCGCTCAGCAGCGTTGCGTTAACGCCCGAGAATCTAGCGTCGTTCGACGCAGTCATGATCGTCACCGACCACGACGACTACGACTATCAGCAAATCGTCACGCATTCACAGTTGGTGGTCGACACCAGAAATGCAACGAAGCACGTCGAGCAGGGCCGAGAGAAGATCGTCCGCGCGTAGGGCGCCCGTGAATTCACTCCACTTCGTAGCCCGCCAGCGCCAGAAGGGCAAAGAAAGAATGGAACACGGATACCACGGATGAATCACGGTATTACACGGTAAGAGAAGAAGTTTGCAATCTCCCGAATTGTCAATTTTGTTGCAGAAAACAGGAAATTGAGAACTGCCTACGTGACGCTCAAGCAGCGAAATCTGACCGTGTAAATCCGTGATTCATCCGTGGCCTTGCCGCGTTCCATTCTTATTTTTTTCTCAAATAGCCCAACTGCAAAACTGGCGTTGGCGGGCTACGAAGATTACGTTCGCTCTCAAAAACTAGGAGCGCGCCAGCTTGTGGAACAGCTCTTGCAACTTCACGGTGATTGGGCCGGGACGCGCGTCGCCGATTGGGCGGCCGTCAATGCGGACCACGGCGATCACTTCGGCGGCGGTGCCGGTCATAAAGCATTCGTCGGCGACGTACACGTCGTGTCGGGTTAATGTCTTTTCTTCGGCCGGAACGCCGGCAGATTTGGCCAGTTCGAGAACCGCTTCCCGGGTCACCCCTTCGAGGATGCCGGCGTCAGTGGGCGGAGTTTGCAGAACGCCGTTGCGGACGATAAAGATGTTATCGGCCGTGCATTCCGAGACTTCCCCTTTGTGGTTTAGCATCAACGCTTCTAGGCAGCCAGCCTTGGAAGCTTCGACCTTGGCCATGATGTTGTTCAGATAGTTCAGCGACTTGATCTGCGGGCTCAGCGCGCCGGGATGATTGCGGATCGTGCTGGCGGTGACGATCTCTAGCCCGTTGCGGTAGTGCTCTTCGGGATAGAGCGAGATCTTGTCAACGATGATGATCACTTGCGGATTCGAGGTCCGCTCGGGGCCAAGCCCCAAACTGCCGGCGCCGCGGGTGACGACCAGGCGGATATAGCAGTTGTCTAGGCCGTTTTTCTCGACCGCTTCCAACACTGCATCTTGCATCCCTTCAACCGTCAGCGGGATTTGCAGCATGATCGCTTTGGCCGAGTCATACAGCCGTTTCAGATGTTGGGCTATCCGAAAGACTTTCCCCTCGTAGACCCGCATCCCTTCAAAAACCCCATCGCCATAGAGCAGGCCGTGATCGAAAACGCTGACGACCGCTTCTTCTTTGCTGAAGAACTTACCGTTGATATAAATTTGCTGCGACGACATGCAATCTGCCGGGGTTGAAACTGCGCCTGACAAGGCGGTCAAAGTTGAGGAATGCGACATTATAGCGACAACCTGAACGAGTGTAGGGGGTAAAGATTCGCGTCCGAACTACCTGAAGAGCGAATTTGCCGGCGTCAGGTTCACCACGCCGGAAAAATCTCGAGTTTTCAGGGGAATTTTGTACAAAGCAGGGTCAATCCGATCGACTTGCCGCCAGCGGTGAGCAAAGAAAATCCTCTTTTAAACGGTCGAAATTCGGGCCGCTAGGGCAGTTTTTCTCTCGGCCTGACGGCGGCGAATATGATCCAGGTCATCCTGCGGCGTGGCGCTGATCAACCGCTTGGTGTATTCTTGCTGCGGATTGGCGTAAATATTGTCCGCTGGACCAAACTCGACGATCTTTCCTTGGTTCATCACCGCAATCATATCGGACATAAATTTCACCACGCTCAGATCATGGCTGATGAACAGATAGGTCAACCCGCGGCGCAGCTGCAAATCTTTCAGAAGATTTAACACTTGGGCCTGAACCGAAACGTCCAAGGCCGAAACCGACTCGTCGCAGATCAAAAACTCGGGCTCTACCGCTAGCGCACGCGCAATACAAATCCGCTGACGCTGACCACCAGAAAACTCGTGCGGGTAGCGACGCAAATGGGCCGCGCTCAACCCGACCTCTTCTAACAGGGAGGCGGCGCGATCTCTACGTTCTTTGGCTTTACCGATTTGCTGAATCACCATCGGCTCGCAGATCGCCGCCTGAACGGTCATGCGTGGATTTAAGCTGCCGTAGGGATCTTGGAAGATAATCTGAAACCGCCGCCGCAAGCGCCGCAATTGCACCGACTTGCGCATGCCGCCAAATTTGTAAGCGTCCAAGAAGTCAAAGACGGAAGGCGCCGGATTCAGTTTCGCCAAGTCGATCCCGTCAAACAGCATCTCGCCCGAGGTCGGCCGCACCAACTGAATGATCGCACGTCCAGTCGTCGTTTTGCCGCAACCTGATTCACCGACCAAACCAAGCGTCTGCCCGCGATAGACATTAAAGCTAACTCCGTCGACCGCTTTCACATGGCCAGAGACGCCGCGAAAGATCCCTTTGCGGATCGGAAAGTGCACATGCAAGTTGCGCACCTGCAACAGCGGCTGCTCACCTTCGGCCACCATCTTGGCGTCAGCCGCATGATGACCTTCTTCCCAAGGCTGTCCCATCGCGGCGAGTTCTGACTTGGGATGTAGCAATCGCCCGCGTCCGGTTGTCATTAACTCGTTCAGGCGTTTCTCATCAACAAACTTCTCAATGATTTTGGCTTCGCCCTGTTGGTCGACAGAGACCTCCATAAAATCATCGACTGTCGGCAGTAACTTGTACTTGGTGTCGAGTCGCGGACGACAGGCCAACAAACCTTTGGTGTAAGGATGCTGCGGGTTCTCGAAGATCGAGACGACGTCCCCTTGTTCAACGATCTTGCCTCGATACATCACCGTCACATGGTCGGCGATGTCGGCAATCACTCCCAGATCGTGCGTAATGAACAGAACAGCCATGCCCCGTTCGTCCCGCAACTTGCGGAGAATGTCAAGGATCTGGGCCTGAATCGTCACATCCAGCGCGGTGGTCGGCTCGTCGGCGATCAGCAGTTTTGGATTGCACGAAAGGGCCATCGCGATCATCACGCGTTGCTTTTGCCCGCCTGACATCTGATGCGGATACGAGTTAATACGGATCTCAGGATCGGGAATACCGACCTCGTCAAACAGTTCGATCGTGCGCTGGCGAGCCTGGGCTTTGGTCACCTTCTGATGCAGCATGATCGCTTCCATCACTTGGGCGCCGACGGTGAAGACCGGATTGAGCGACGTCATCGGCTCTTGGAAGATCATGCCGATATCTTTTCCGCGGATCTTGCGCATCTCCGGCTCTGGCAATTGCACCAAATCGCGGCCGAGGAACGAAATCGAACCGCTTTCGATGTGGGCCGACTTGGCTAGCAGTTGCATGATCGTCAATGACGTCACGCTTTTGCCGGAGCCCGATTCGCCGACGATCCCCATGGTCGTACCGGCGTCAAATTGCAGCGAGATGTCATCGACCGCTTTGACCACGCCATCTTCGGTGTGGAAATAGGTCTTGAGATTTTCGATTTGGACAAGCGTGTCAGTCATGATTCAATTCGTCTGGGAAGTATGCGTCTAAGACGTCTCACGAGTCCGCGGGTCGGTCGCTTCTTGCACCCCTTCGCCGATCAAGTTGTAGGCGAGTACGGTGGAGAAAATCGCCAAACCAGGAAAGACCACCATCCACCACATCGACTGGATTTTGGTTTGACCTTCACTCAGCAGCGTTCCCCAGCTGGGGTTCGGCGGAGGAGCGCCAAAGCCGAGAAAGCTTAAGGCGCCTTCGGTTAAAATCGCCGAAGCAATGCCAAACGAAATCGGCACCAGAATCGGCGCTAGCGCGTTTCGCAAAATGTGCACAAACATTAGCCGCAACTGTCCGGCGCCCAGCGACCGCGCCGCCGAGACATACTCGATCTCACGAATCTTTAAAAACTCGGCCCGCGTCAACCGCGCGACGCTGGTCCAACCGGTCACGCCGATCAGCACCATCAAGTGCCAGATGGTGATGTCGTTCAAAATCGAGCGCACCGCCAAGATCAAAACCAAAGTTGGCAAACACATCACCACTTCGATCAAACGGCTGAGGATGACGTCGACCCATCCGCCGTAAAATCCCGCCAAAGCGCCAATAACCACGCCGATCGCCGCAGCAATCCCCATTGATACGAATCCGACCAACAGCGAGATCTGAGTCGCATGAACCATTTGGGCAAAGACGTCGACGCCTTCGTAGTTGGTCCCCAGCAAGTTGAATTCGTTGGGACTTCCCTTGGTCAGGGAGGGATTCTCGGGCTGGCCAGGCCACTCATCCGCTTCGATCGGTCGATACGGATCTTGATAGACCAGCGGCCAAATCGCCCAGCTGTTGGGATCGTTCTTTTTTAGATTGCCCGGGTAAACGCCGCGAAACTTATCCTTGGTGAAGATGGCCTCCACTTTGTAGGCCTGCGAGTTAAGCCCCAGAATGCGAAAGTAGTAGTAGGTCGCCGGAAAGTGAATCTCTCCCTTGTACTCGCAGACGATCGGACGCGTACCGACAATCATCGGCGCCGTCAATGCGACCAGCGACAAGAACACGACAAATCCCAGCGCCGCCATTGCTTGCGGACGACGTCGAAAATTTTTCCACGATTCTCGCCAAAAACCGAGCGACTCGCGCGGCTTCGCTGGAGTGGAGGGAGGAGCTGTTTCGCTCGACATATTTTAGTGCGTCTAGGAATAGGTGATTCGTGGATCGACGACGCCGTATAACACGTCAGCGAGCAACTGGCCCAGCAACGTCAGCGTAGAAAACATGAGGACCAGCCCCATCACTAGCGGATAGTCACGCTGACTGATCGCTTCGAGAAAGAGCGCTCCCATTCCCGGCCAGCTAAAAATCTTCTCAATGATGATCGCGCCGCTAAATAACGTCGGCAGCGTCAAACCGATCAACGTAACAAAGGGGATCAGCGAGTTACGAAACGCATGCACCGTCAAAATCTTGAACGGGCCGACTCCCTTGGCTTTGGCGGTCCGAATATAATCTTGCTGCACCACTTCCAGCATGTTCGCTTTGATAAAGCGGGTGTAGTAAGCCAGCGACGTGTAGGTAAAGCAGGTGACCGGCAAAATGCAGTGCAGCAGCAGATCCCAGGCTTTTCCCATCACCGACATCTCGGCGTAGTTGGAGCTGGTGACTCCGTACAACGGCAACCATTCGAGGTTGACGTGAAACAGGATCTGCAGATAAAGCGCCGCCACAAAAACAGGAAACGAGTAGAGCATGTAGAGCATTAGACTCGTGCCGCGCTCTGGGATCGTTCCATTTCTCGCGGTCGAATAGAGCCCCAGCGGGATCGAGAGGACATAGGCCAGGATCAAGGAGGTGACCGACAGCATCAACGTCGGAGCAAATCGATCGCTGATCAACTTGGCGACGGTGCCTGGCCGGGTCAGCGCGTTCTGCAAATCGCCCTGGACCACGCCTCCCAGCCAATCCAGATATCCAATCGTCCAATGCTTGTTGAGCCCAAATTGCTCCTTCATCCGCTCGTACTGCTGCGTACTGATGGACTTGTCGGTCGACTCGCTCCCACCGGCGATCATTGCCGTTAACGGAGAGCCCGGCATCGAGCGAATCAATCCATAGATGCAAGCCGTAATCATGATCAGCGTCAACACGCTGATCAGCAAGCGACGCACGATATAAATAAGCATAGGCTTAGAATTCTTCGGTTTCGACGAGCAAAAACAACTTACGGCTGAGCGGCCCAGATGCTGTTAAAGCCTGGGCTGTAGTTGTATGGGCCACGAGGGCTAAAGCGATAGCCTCGCAGCTTCTTATTGAAACCATAGAAAGAGTTGCGATAGAAGAGCCAGGTATAGACCTGATCTTCGTACAAGATCTCATGAATCTTGCCGTAGATCTTGGCTCGCTTTTCTCGATCAAATTCACGCAGCCCTTCTTCAAAGAGCTTGTCGACTTCGGGATTGGAGTACTTGCCGTAATTACGACCTTCGTTCGTCGCAAAGATATTCTCCGAGGAATAAGGGTCGGTACTCGTTCCCCAGCCCCCCAGCGTCGCTTCAAACTGACCATCTAGGGTCAACTGTTGCAGCGCGGTGAACTCGACGATGTCGATGTTACAGGCGACGCCGATCTTACTTAGACTTCGCTTGAGCAAGCGAGCGACCCGTTCCAAATTAGGGCTGGGAGGGCAAATGACCGAAAACTCGAAGCGAACCTTTTTGCCGTTGATCTCTTTGTCGCGAATCCCGTCAAAATCGGTATCGGACCAGCCCGCTTCGTCCAGCAATTCTTCCGCTTTGTCCAGGTCTTGCTGGTAAGGCTGCGGCATCGGTTTGGGCGCCATCCACGAAGTCGGATGGAACGGGCCCGACGCCGGTTCGTACAGTCCTTCAAACAACTTCTCGATCATCTCTTGATGATCAAACGCATAGGACATCGCTTGGCGTACGCGTTTGTCTTCAAATAATTGAGACTTCGTGTTCCAACAAATATGGAAACTGACCCATTCGGTCGCCGTCACTTTGGTGTTCTTTTCATAGAACTTGTCGTCGTTGGCTTGCGTCGTCCAAAGATCGGCCGGGATCGCCATCTCTTCGATCGCACCGGTCTTGAGGGCCAACATCGCGGTATTGGGATTTTCGATTACTTGAAACCGAATCGTCTTGAAGTACGGCTTCCGGCGGACTTGCTTGCCGTCGACCATGTAAAAATCTTCGCGACGTTCGAGCACGATCTCTTGACCGCGATCATGCTTCACCAACTTGTAGGCGCCTCCGCAAACCGGATTCGATTCCAGCTTAGAGTGAGCCGCGCTCAACCGCATCGTCGGATCTTCTTTGATCGTTTCCTCGTAGACATGCTTCGGAATCACCGGGAAGTTAATGTTCCAGACGTTGACCGGGGTCGACTCGCGATGAAAGTAGACCAGCGTCTGATCGTCGTAGGCCTGCACCCAGCGAATGCGATCGGTCCCCTGTTTGACGGCCGGAACGCGCGATTCGGGGTTCATGATCGTTTGGAACGAGAACATCACGTCTTGAGCCGTGAACCTTGTACCGTCCGACCAGTAGATGTCGTCTCGTAAGACCAACTTGTCATACATGCCGTCTTCGCTGGTCTGCCAGCTGACGACATAGTCCGAGTTGGCGAGCGGGTCCATGTTCCAATCAAAGCCGTAGATTTCGATCCCCATCAACCCCACCACGTCAAACTCGGTGACCGAGCTGACCATCAGCGGATTGGTGCTTTTGGCGTCGCCGCCGACATGACGAACAATCGTCGCGTCATAGTCGACCTCTTTGTCAGACTTTGGCAAACGACCGAGCGCCGACAGGATCTTGTCATTATTCTCTTTGTTCGGCGGGAAGTTGTTTTTCAGCGTCAGCGCTGTCGCCACATCGGTAAGCGGCGGCTCCTTTTCTAGCTGCTTTTCCAGCAGTTCGATCGGATCCACCACACGTTGATCCACCCATTTCACTTTGGCGTCGAGCTCTGCCAGAGGAGGAGCGTCAAAAGGCTCTAGCAAGTACTCTGCTTCTTCCTCTTCTTCGGGAGCCTCTCTCCCTTTTTCGCCAGTCCCCGCAGTCTTCCCATCTGTCGAAGTCGTTTCTTCTTCGGAACTCGCGGTTCCGCCACCGCCGCAACCAGAAACCCCCGCTATCAGCAGCGAGGCGACAAGCAAGAAGCAAGCAAATAGACGCCAATTCATCAGGGATTATCCTTTCCACAGCGCCGCGATAAGCGAGCGTGGCCGCGAGTGGGAAATTGGAATAGAGCTAAACAGGGAAAGGCAGGGCGTTCTCACAAACGCTGCATTCTATCTAGACGGGGCATTTGCATCGTAGTCCGTTCATGCACTGATGGTCAATAACGATAAATGCATAACCTTTTTCCCTTACTTTTTTCAGAATGGATGCGCCAGCGTGCTGGCAAGTTTTCGGCAGGTCGCTTGGCAATTTTTCATAATTGTGCCGGAAGTGACAGTTTTGCTGGTTTTGAGAATCCTACAGGCCCGATTCTTGAAATGATGTCGCATTTCCTCTCCGACGGCGCAGGGTCGTGGGAGATCGACATACCCCCAGGGCAGAGACACAAAACGACGAAACAGGCCGACTGCTCGAATGCTCCAACCAGCCATGAACGCAAAAAGACTGACTCAGCTTGTGACTTGCGGTCTCCTGCTCTTCGCAGCTAGCGCCGTAAATGCCGAGACTGCCAACTGGATCTGGGCTCCACAGCATTCCAAAGATGCCGTACCCCGCTCAAGTTGCTTCTTCCGGAAAACGATCAATGTGCGCGGATCCCAGCGCGCGATTTTGCAAGTCGCCGCCGATGACGCCTATGAGGTCTGGATTAACGGGACCCGCGTCGCCACCGGTTCTACCTGGAATCAACTCCGCACGCTTGACGTCACGCGTCACCTGACTGCCGGGCGCAACGTAATCGGCGTCCAAGTCACCAACACCACCGGGGCTTCGGCCGGCTTAGCGGCTCGCGTTGAGTTCACCGACTCCAGCGGCCGCGTGCAGGATGTAATTACAGACGGAACGTGGCTGACCAGCATCCGCCCCATGCCGCAGTGGCAATCGCTGCAACTGAATGACTCGCAGTGGGCCACGGCTCAGGTTTTCGGACCGCAAGGGACGACCGCTCCTTGGGTAGCGGATGGAGTTGCTTCGACTTCGCCCAGCACGCCGGCGGCCAATGTTTCCACCGAGGCACAGCCGAAAGAAGAACCCCGCTTTCAAATCATGCCAGGCTTTGCGATCCAGGAAGTCATCCCGGCAGACAAAACCGGCTCGCTGATTGCGATGTCTTTTAACGAGTTTGGCAACGTCATCGCTTCGCAAGAAGGGGGGCCGCTGATGCTCTTCTCGGACGAAAACGGCGATGGCGTCGTCGACAGCTCGCGCGTCTATTGCGACGAAGTCAAAAACGTCCAGGGGATCCTGCCGCTCAACGGCGACGTCTATGTGGTTGGTGAAGGTCCGCAGGGGACTGCGATGTATCACCTGAAAGACGAAGACAAAGATGGAACGCTCTCAATCAGCGAAACTTTGATTCGGTTCACGGGACCACTTGGCGAACATGGCGCCCATCAAATGGCGCTGGGCCCCGATGGCCTGATCTATCTGACCGTCGGCAACCATACCCAACTGGCCGGCAAAATCTCAGAAACCAGCCCTCATCGCAACTACTACGAAGGGGATTTGGTCAAACGCTTTGAAGATCCAGGCGGTCACGCAGTCGGCGTTAAAGCGCCCGGCGGCATGATTTTGCGAACCGATATCGACGGCAGCTTTGTCGAGATCGTCGCTGGCGGCCTGCGGAATGCGTTTGACATTTCGTTCAATCGCGAAGGCAATCTGTTCACGTACGACTCGGACATGGAGTGGGACGAAGGCCTTGTCTGGCATTTGCCTCCGCGCGTCCTGCAAGTTGTTCCCGGCGCTGAATTCGGCTGGCGTAGCGGCTGGGCGAAGTGGCCTTCGTTCTACCTAGACAGTTTGCCGGCCACGCTCGAAACCAAAGCGGCTTCCCCCACCGGCATGGTCTTTTACGATCATCAGAAATTCCCGATCCGGTATCAGGATCGGCTGTTTGCGTGCGACTGGTCCAACGGTCGCATTACGACGCTGCAGTTCATTCCTGACCGCGCTGGTTATCGCGCCCAGCAAGAAGTATTCCTTGAAGGGAAGCAGTTCAACGCGACCGACATTGACATCGGCCCCGATGGTTGGGTGTATGTCTGCACCGGCGGTCGCGGAACCGACGGCGGGCTGTATCGCATTATCTGGAAAGGCGAAGAACCGACGGGCCAGTTGAAAGACGAAACAGGCATCGCCGCTGCAGTTCGCCAACCTCAACCGCATAGCGCCTGGGGACGTCAACGCATCGCCGAAATCCAGCAAGAAATGGGCAGTACCTGGGACGCTCAAGTTCAAGGAGTCGCCATCGCCGACAAGAACCCTTCGCAGTTCCGCGTTCGCGCTTTGGAACTGATGCAGCTCTACGGCCCGACCCCCAGCATTGAATTTTTGCTGAAACTCTCGGCCGATCCAGATGCCGACGTTCGTTTGAAGTCGCTAAAACTGCTCGGTCTGCGAACCGAAACGGAAGCCCTAGATCGCATCACCGAACTCGTCGCGGACGACAGCCCCAAGGTTCGTCGCGCCGCCTGCGAGGCGCTGGCTTATAAAGATGCCCGCGTTCCACTGAGCGTGATGAAGCCGGTCCTGACCTCCAATGATCGACGCGAAGCATGGGCGGCTCGTCGTCTGCTAGAGCGTCAACCGATTGACCTTTGGTTCGACGAAATTTTAACCACCGATGACGCTCACCTGTTTAACATGGGCGCGCTGGCGGCGATGACGGCCGCGCCCAGTCATGAACGTGCGACGGCCGTTTGCCAGCGAGCCAGTGAGCTGCTGGACAGCTATCTGAATGACCAAGACTTCAAAGATGCGATGCGCATCATCCAAGTCGCCATCTTGCGTGGTGAGCTGAAAAAAGAAGACCTGGGACGGATTGGCGAACAAATTGCTCGTGAGTTTCCGGCAGGCGATCACATCATGAATCGCGAATTGATTCAGACGCTCGCCTTTTTACAGGAAGGCTCAATCACCGATCGCTATATCGCGCATCTCGACAGCGCCATCCCCAACAACGAACGCTTGTTCCTGGCGATGCAAATGACCTTTATCCCGACCGGCTGGACGCGTGAGCAAAAACTCAAGCTGATCGGCCACCTCGAAAAAGGGCTAGAAATCGAAGGGGGGGAAGGGCTGCGAGGCTATGTCGAAATGTCGACCAAGCAGTTTGTCGGCCACTTGGACGATACTGAAAAGCTGTTGCTGCTAACCGTGGGGGACGTCTGGCCGAATGCGACGCTCGCCGCATTGTTTGAATTGCCGGAAGAACGTCCTGCTCACATCGTCAAGACGCTCCGTGATGTTGACCAAAAGCTGCAAGGTCGTGAAGGCGCCGTGATCGAGCGTCTGCAAATGGGAATCGTCGCGATTCTGGCCGAGAGCGGCGACGAAGCGATGATGAGCTACCTACGAGAAGTCTATCGCGACTATCCAGAACGCCGTACGTCGATCGCCATGGGCTTGGCCCAACAACCGACCGGCGAGAACTTTGAGTTGCTGCTGGATAGTCTTTCGATCTTGAAAGGGGAGTTCGCCAGCGCCGTCTTGGCCAAACTGCGCAATGCCCCGGCGACATCAACCAATCCAGAGCATATCCGTCAGCTAATCATTCTGGCCGATCAACTGCAGGATGAAGGGGGAATCAACGCGATTCGCCTGCTCGAAAAATGGACCGGCGAATTTCCGGCGAGCAACTCGGCGCCGATGGCCGATCGTGTGGTCGCCTGGCAGGATTGGTTTGCTCAAACGCATCCTGAGATGCCGGCCGCCAAACCGATCGACATCGCCAAAGGCAACTGGAACCTGGAAGAGCTGCTGGATTACATGACCGGCGACAAGTTTGTCGGCGGTGACCTTGCCAACGGCAAAGCGGTCTTCAAAAAGGCCCAGTGCGTCGCGTGCCACCGTGTTGGCTCGTTCGGCGAAGCGGTTGGTCCGGACTTGACCGAAGTGGCGCGTCGCTTCCAAAAGCGGCAAATCCTAGAGTCGGTTTTATTCCCGTCGCATGTGATCTCGGATCAGTACGCCGCCCGCAAAGTGTTGACGATGGATGGCCAGATTCATGTTGGCCTTGTCACTCGCACAACGGACGACGATATCATCTTGACCGGGCAAGATGGCCGGAAACGGACGATCTTCGCCAATGAAATTGACGAAATCGCCGCCAGCCCTACCAGCGTGATGCCTGACGGCTTGCTCGATCCGCTGACCGCAGAGGAGATCGCCGACCTGATGACCTTCCTCGGCGCCGCGCCAGAAGCGAAAGTCGCCGGACGAGGCGCTACAACACGATAGACAGCTCCTAACCGATTGAATCTCAGACCGGTCCAGATCTAAATGGACCGGTCTTTTTTTTGCGATCTTCTTGGCAGAGCCCCCAGCGCCGACCATCCGAACGTTGCTCATTGGTTTGCAATCACGCGCACTCTGCGATATAAGAACCGCAGCGATGTTTTCTTCTCCGTGCTGTCTCTCTTCTTCTCTAGCATGAAAGACGCGATATGCCAGATTCCCAATCGCAACGCGTGCTTGTACGCGGCCAAATCACCTGGATCTTCCATCTGCTGCGCGCCGTGGGTCCCATCCTGATTGCTATCGGGATTGTACTGAGCGTGCAAAACGTGGAGCCGTGGAATGACATTCTCTTTGGCGGCGGCATCGTGGTGACCGGCATCGTCGAAGCGATCGGCTTCGTCAAACGCCGCGCGCAGCTCTGGTGCACGGACCTGGGATCAGGCTTTGTGATTCATGAGCGAAGCCTAGATCATACGTTCGCCGATGGCGACGTGTTAGCGATGTCGCTGTGGGACAAAAAAATCTTCCGTAACGGCAATGCCGCCGGCCTTCAGCGCGATGTTCGCTATTGGGTTTCCGATCGCGACAAACCAATCGTGATGAACTATCGCATCAAAGAGGATCAGCCTGACCTGGTTGCCGATCTGCATAATCGTCTGCTCGACCAGCTGGAGCATCGTGCGACCGAGGCGCTCGACCGCGGCCAACATGCCGCTGGCGAAGGGTGGGCGATTAGCAAAACGACGCTGGCGACCGGCACTTCTCAAGAGAGTCTGATCCCGTTTGAACAGTTGCTTGCGGTCGATGTATTTGGGGATGAAGTCTGCATCTGGCGGACCGATGACGAACATGCGTCGATTCGCTTTCCGATCAAAGGCCGCAACTCGTACTTGTTGATTCGCCTGTTGGGCAAGATGATCCCTGAGCGTGATGCCAGCGCCGTTCCCAGCGGCGGATTGGGCCGGATCTTGTTTGAGCGCGCGACGCGATTCAAAGCGATCGGCTGGGTGCTGACAATCCTGCTTACTCTGCTGTCACTGCTGCTGTTTGTAGTTCATCCGCTGTTGGCGATCGTCGCCCCTTTGGTCGTGATCGGGCTAAGCATCCTGATCTACTTCTACTGCGAGCGAACTGCGTTCCGCTGTCACGAACAAGGCGTCTATCAGTCAGGCCTGACCGGCGAGCAAAGGCTGCGGTATGAAGATGTCGCGTCGTTCACCTATGGAGCGACTCGGATGTACTACAACGGCGTCTACACCGGCACCCAAACGCAAATGACCTTTGAGCCGCGTCCAGGCTCAGGAGTCGCCAAAATCAATTACAGCGCCAACATCCAAGGTGCCGACGATGATCTCGAAGTACTCCGCGCTCATGTCTCGCAATTCATCGGCTCGGCGATTCTTCGCGAAATTGCCGAGAGTCGCCCGGTTGCGTGGACGCCAAACATCACGTTCTATAACGATTATCTAGAGTTCGTCCCCACTTCGTTCTTCGGTGGCAAAAAAACGCCGGTTCAGCTCCCCTGGAACCAAATCCAAAACTTTGACATCCAGGAAGGAACCTTCCACGTTTGGCAGCAAGGGATTGAGAAATCTGTTATTCACGAGCCGGTCTCGGCGCCTAACTTCTTTCCCGGATTTCATGCGTTTTGCACGATCTTGGCGCCGGTCGAAGCCAATGAAGCCGAACTGGTCGAAGCCGAGTAAGCCCTTTACGAAGGGCTCGCCAGCTCGGCGGTCGGCGAAGCGGCAGCATCTTCTTCTGGATCTCGCGGAAAGAGATTCTCAACAATCTCATAGAACTCGGCCGGTGACGATACCTTGGCAGCTCGCGTGCGAAACGCGCGAGCGCCGTACATCCCTTGGGCGTAGCAACATGCGAACTTTCGCATCAGCATCGTTCCCTTTTCGATCCCAAATCGCTGCACTACCAGATCATAGTGACGCAGCAAACAGGCCCGTTGTTCGGCCAAGGTCGGATCGGCCGGAACCGGCTCTCCCCGCAGTGCGGCGGCCGCTTGCGCAAACAACCAAGGTCGACCCAAACAGGCCCGTGCGATCATCACTCCGTCGACCTGGTAACTCCGAAAAGCTTCGACCACTTTGGCGGCCGAATCCAAGTCGCCGTTGCCGATCAGCGGGATCTTTTTCAGGTACGGCTTGATCTCCGAGATCTTCTCCCAGTCGGCGTTCCCTTTGAAGAAGTCGGCGGCGGTTCGGCCATGCACGGTCAGTGCGGCGGCGCCTGCTTCTTCGACCACCTGAGCAATCTCGATCGCATTGATGCATTCACGACTGCAACCCAGCCGAATCTTGGCCGTCACCGGAGTCGGCGCACAGGCTTCGACCACCCGGCGGATGATCGAGAACATCTTGTCAGGCCAGCGCAGTAAGTATGATCCGCTATGGGCCGACTGCGTCACCTGCTTGACGGGGCAGCCAAAGTTGATGTCGACCACGCTGACTTGAAACTCTTCGACCAACCGCTGGCCTACGCGGGCCATCGTATCAGGATCGTTATCCCACATCTGAACAGCCAACGGCCGCGGTTCATCTTCGATCCCCCACAGGCGATCAGGGAACTCGGCCTGTTGATCGAGCCACACAAAGCTGCGTGCACTGACCATTTCGGTCGCTTGCAGCCCGACGCCCCCATAATCGCGGACGATCTGCCGAAACGCATAGTTGGTGTACCCCGCCATCGGCGCTTGCAAGATGGGAGGATCAAGCACCAAATCGCCGATTTTTAGCGGTTTGACGGAGACCGGCGGCAGTGTTGTGTCAACAGTTTCATTCATAACGCTCTATCGTCGGCGCCACGCCGCTTTCCGTCAAGCGGCGCTTGCCGCACAAGCTTGCCAACCAGGGGCTATTGGCCGACAGCCGTCCAGTTTAAACCGCCAGACGGCACGTTGGGCTGCATTCCCTGCGTGAGCGGCGATGCTGCGCCGGTTGCCGGAACCGCCGTAGTAACTGACGGGATCGGCTCTTGGGCCGAGGCCAATTGAACTTGGGAGCCCCCGCCATCGATGATGCTGGATGCCGGCATATTGCTGGCGGACGGCGGAGTCCACGTCGCCGGCGGAGCCCCAGTTGCCGGATATTGGGCCGGCGGAGCACCATAAGGAGACGCACCCGGCGGCGGCGCCAAAGTCCCGCCCGGAGGCGCATAGGTGCCTGCGGCCGGAGCACCCAGCGTCGCGCTTGGTTGCCCGGTTGGCTGATAATATGGCGCTGTAGTCCCCGGCTGCGAAAAGCTGCCAGTCGCCGGCGGCGGCACGCGCTGCGGACCATAGGCCGAAAACGGATTCAACTGAGCGTTATTGCCTTGGCAACCCAGCGTCAGTCCTAACGCGGTAATAGCCAGCCCCAAAATGATTCGATTCACTGGGAATTCCTTTCCCCTTTATTCGTCTCGTTCCATCAACGAGTCGTAAGCGAGCGTTCGTCGGTTTCCAGCGGAAGGGATGACGAACCGATTAGTTTCGGTCGATGCAAGCACGCGAAGAATAGCTAGAACGCTGGCGCCGACCAAGAGGGATTATCAAAAATCTGGTTAAGGAGTCACAATTTTTGTAAAGCTGACCGGCACGACCTCGTTGCTATTCACAAACGGGTTGATCACCACCTGCGGGGTCGGCCAATAGCTAGCGGCCGCTTCGTTCGTTTCGACTGGCGCCTCTTCGGCCTGTTCCTCTACCGCTTCGGCATCGGTCTCGCCGCCGTCTGCGTTGCTGGTCGACGCGTCGGTCTCAGCAGCCGGATCTTCGATGGGGGCCGCTACTTCTTCGGCGACCGGCGCTGCGGTCGTAACGTACGGGTTGATCACCACCTGCGGCTCCGGCGGCGGCGTTGTGTAAACCACGCGCTGCGAAGGACTAAAGGAGGTAATCGCAAATGGGCTGATCCCATACGGCCGCGCGACCGAATGCGAATAATAGACCGGCGGATGCAGCGCAAAGTAGGGAGGCGTCGGCACATTGCCCCAACCATAGCCAGATCCATAACCGCCCCAACCAAAGCCAGGACCGCCAAAATTGGTGATTCCAAAACCACGGAAACCGACGCCTGGGCCGCCGCCGTAACCGATGCTCGGTCCAAACGTGCCGGGGAAGTAGGCATCCGCATCCTTCGCGGCGACCGACAGGCCGACAACAGCGACCAAGCTGAACAAAAGTGAACGCAACATGGGAGACTCGCTTGTCGAGGGGGGGCGATAAGCACTATCGTGGACGTTCTACCTCCACTAGCTCCACGCTAATTACAACCAGCTAGCAGTCAACCCAAAAGCTTGAAGAGTTTTCCACAACCATCGACGCTTACGCATTCGTTAAAGGATGCTGCGCGTCGACTTGGCTTCCTGCATGTCGGCGTGTGCCCCGCCGTTTCACCGACCGGCATCGATGCATTCCGCGATTGGCTCGCCGCAGGATACGCCGGCGAAATGCAATATCTGGCCGATCGAGTTGACGCCTACGCCGACCCCGGCCAAGTCTTGGCCGGCGCTCGCAGCATCGTCATGCTGACCTTGCCGTATCGCACCGCCGACGCTCAGTCAACCGCAGCAGGGCAAGGGCGCGTCTCGCGGTACGCGTGGGGCGAAATCGACTATCACGATCTGATCCACGGCAAACTGAAACAACTGAAGGGCGCGTTTCAACAACTCTCCGCCGATGCCGACATCCGCGGCGTGGTCGACACCGCGCCGCTGCTCGAGCGCGACTTCGCCCAACTCGCTGGCCTCGGCTGGATCGGCAAAAACACGCTGCTGCTCAACAAACATGCCGGCAGTCTCTTCTTTCTCGCCGCGCTGCTGACCTCGATCGAACTTGACTACGACGATCCGCACGACGCCAGCCACTGCGGCACTTGCACCGCGTGTCTCGACGTTTGCCCAACTGACGCATTCCCTCAACCACACGTCTTAGACGCAACCCGCTGCATCAGTTATCTGACCATCGAACTCCGCGGCCCGATCCCTCGCGACCTGCGCTCCGACATCGGCGAGTGGGTTTTCGGCTGCGACCTGTGCCAAGACGTTTGTCCCTGGAACAGCAAAGCGCCGCACAGCGCCGAGCCGACCTTCATTCCGCAAAAGGGATCGAACCCGCTAGAACTAATCCCGCTGTTCGACCTCGACGACGAAACCTTCCGCACGCGGTTCCGCAAATCGCCGATCTGGCGCCCCCGCCGCCGCGGCCTATTGCGCAACGCAGCCATCGCGCTGGGCAATCGCCCCACCGCCGAAGCTGTCCCCGCACTGATCCAAGGTTTAAACGACCCAGAGTCACTCATCCGCGGCGCCGCTGCCTGGGCGCTGGGCAAATACCAATGCGACGCTTCGCTACATGCCCTGCAGCAACGCGAGTCTATCGAAACCGAAACGGAAGTCAGCGAAGAGATCGCGCTGGCTCTCCAAGAGCGGACGACAGTCAGTTAACTGCGGACGTTTTCCGAGCCGCTCGACCGGACCGGACTCCAACGTTTTTTTGCGTGGCCAGAGTGAACTGGACTGCAGCGAGTTTTTTTCTGAGCTATCGACCGAATCACTTCGCCCCCCTTCCATATAACATTCGGATTGCAAGCTGGGACCCTAGGACGGGACCAAGTTACGCTATAGGGGTCCTGGGGTCCCATAAAGCGGAAAGCGGAAAAAAATAGTAGCCCGCGGCGCGAGCCAAGGGAATGCGGCTTCTATTCAGTAAATGTCGAATGTCTAAAACCTAATATCTGATCGAATGCCGAAGCTCGATTGCCAAATTTTGCGTCCGTGCTTCATTCCTCTATCTCCCGCACCCCATTCGATGGCAGACGAGTGGACTGGACAAAAATAAGCAGAGGGAATCCACCCGCCTACTCATCTACTAGCTCCCAAAATGCTTCCCCACAGCGCGCACCGCGGGTGGTCCGACCAGTCTGTCCAAGACTCGCTTGGATTGCGTCAGCAACAAGATGCCCGCGCCCTTCGGTCACCATTTCAGGACCAACGACAATTCCAATCCAACCCGCATTCGAACCAAAATCGATGCGGCTTGTCTAGAGACAAAATATTGCCGCCAGTCTGGCCTGCTGATCCTCAAAGAAGCCCTCGATGAATTCCTTACACCGCATTAGTCCGACGCAGCTGAAGCTGGAAAATCGAGCCGGAATCGATGTCTCGGTGTATGCCAATGAGCAAGTGCCGATCGAGCAAGCCGCCGTCTTGGAGTTGCAGTCGATGCTGCAGTTGCAGCAGACGGTGGAAGATTTCGCTCTGGCGAGCCCCGCTAGTTTCTCGGCGCCGCCGCAGATCGAACACGTTGCGCTGACGCCTGACTTTCATAAGGCGCGCGGGATTCCGGTGGGCACGGTGCTGGAGACCAGCGGATTTGTCGTCCCTCAGGCGATCGGCAACGATATCAATTGCGGCATGCGATTGCACCGCACAAACCTGACGGCCGAGCAAGTGCAAGCCAACGTCGAACCGCTGGAAACCGCCTGCAGAAGCATCTACTTTGAAGCAGGGCGCCGGATCCCTACTTTGCACCAGCATCGAGAGGCGCTGCTACTCTCTGGGATCGCAGGCCTCTTTGATACGGTCGATCCCGCTTTCGACGAAGGGCTGTGGAGCTATTTTCATCGCACCGATCGTGATGACACGCTAGCCCGAATCGACCGACGCGGCAGTCTTCAGGCGAGCAAAATCCACTCTCTCGAAAGCTTTTTGGGAGAGCAAGATCGACTTCATCGCGATGGCCAGATTGGATCGATCGGAGGCGGCAACCATTTTGTTGAATTTCAGCGTGTCGAACGGATTATTGACGGCGGCGTGGCGCATGCTTGGGGACTGACGCCGGGGATGGTGACGGTAATGGTGCACACCGGATCGGTTTCGATCGGTCACGCGAGTGGAACGTATTATCGCGATAAAGTCCGCGAGCTTTTTCCCGCCAAGCTGCGACATCCAGAGAACGGGATCTTTCCGTTACCAACCGGTGCATCGCACGCCGAAGCAGCCCAAGTATTTTGGGACGCGATGTACAACGCCGCCAATTTTGCGTTCGTCAATCGAATGTTCTTGGCGTTGATGGCTTGGGCAAGTCTGGAGCAATGTGTTGGCCCCATTCAGTTTGATCTGCTGTATGACGCACCGCACAATATGATTTGGCCCGGTACGCGTGACGGCCGCGAGACCATTATTCACCGCAAAGGGGCATGTCCGGCGCGTGGATTTGCCGAAATGCAGGGGACTCCGTTCGCGTATTACGGCGAACCGGTGTTGGTCCCCGGTTCGATGGGGGCAAGCAGCTACATCCTAGCCGGCAACGGATTTAACGGGACCAACTCGAGCGCTGCGCACGGCGCCGGACGCGCTATCTCACGCGGCACAGCGATGAAGGGATATGACAAAGAGTTTCAAGACTTCATGCAAAACTTTCGGGTGGTGACGCCGGTTGATTTTCGCCGCGCCGATATCAAGCAACGCCGCGACATCATCGACAAGAAACTAGCCGACCTCAAACAAGAAGCCCCTTTCGCCTACAAAGGAATCGGAGCGGTCATTGAAACGATCGAAGCCAGCGGAATCGCACGCCCCGTGGCTGAGCTAAAGCCGATCATGACGGTGAAGGGTTAGGCGCGCGTCGTTTGCCGCTCTGCATCCATAGCCGCCGTATTCTATGTTGGGATCTCGCCCAATCGCGAGCCGCGATCCCCAACTGCTTGGCTCAGGCAATGTCTCGCGTGCTGCAAACTTTGTCTTCCTGTCTGAAAATCTTAAACCACGGTTTTCTGATTACACGGGTTGTGATCTTTGCTCGATTGATTAAACTGAGGCCGAATGAGACTGATTCTCAAGTTCATCCCTGGCCTGCCTATCAGCATTTTTTCAAATGCAAGCCAACCACTTGGCCGGGACTATCCCACCTTAAGTCTAAATTAGGGGCCACTTTATGTCTTGCCCACCAACTTCCCGCCGCGGGTTCACGCTTGTGGAATTGCTAGTGGTGATTGCCATCATCGGTGTGCTGATCGCACTATTGCTGCCCGCTGTTCAACAAGCCCGTGAAGCTGCACGACGGATGCAGTGCAGCAATAACATGAAGCAGATCGGATTGGCGCTGCACAACTATGCAGGTACGCATGGCGCCTTCCCGCTAGAGACGTACTATTCGCCTTTACCCGGCGGTGACCACTACTACAACAGCTGGATACATTGCTTGTTGCCTTACTTTGAACAAGCGGCGTTGGCGGATCAGTATGACCAAAATTACGCTTTCTTTCACGTCAACAACCAGGCGGCGATCGAGACCAAGTTAACTGCATTTGAATGTCCTTCGACGCCGGGCGGAACGCAAATGACGCCAGAGCTGCGTTCGCGCGATTCTTCGGGCTGGAACATCGTTTCCACTCGCGGAGGCTGGACGACCGACTATGCAGGACAGCGAGGAATCCATAGCGGCACCCATTCGATTTATACACCGGGAGCTGGCGCGAATACCAATCTCGGCGTCTTTGGCATCAGTGAGACGGGCTGCAAGTTTCGCGACGTCACGGATGGAACCAGCAATACGATCATCGTGCACGAATCAGCCGGCCGTTGGCAATGGCTTCATCGCGAGAACGGCAAAATGAATAGCGCGAAGCCAGAGTTTGGCGGCTGGTTTGACTATTGGGCAGGACCCTCGGCCGGCTGGATGTATGGCTTTGAAGATGACGGGGTGACCACCAAAGGGCCTCGGTTTATCAATGCTTCGAACAAATGGGCCAATCCGTTTGGTTTCCATATCGGCGGCATCGAGGTTGCGATGACAGATGGTTCGGTACGCTTCTTTAGCGACACGACCAATAACAACGTCTTTATCGCCATGTGCACTGCCAGAGGAGGAGAAGTCGTCGCTGAAGACTAGCAGCCTGCTGCTGACGCTGTTCGACGATCTCTCTTGACTTTGCTGAAGGAACGATTTTATGTGGACGCCGCTCTGCTTCACAACTCACGCTGCAAAGCGTATTGCCTGCCTGACGGTGATGAGTTTGACCTGCTGCTGCCTGGCTGGTTGCGGCCAACCAGGCGAGGCTCGGCCTGATTTAATTCCCGCCCAAGGCAGCTTGCTGATTAACGGCAAGCCGGCCGAAGGAGCGATGCTGGTCTTTCACCCGCGCGACGGGGAAGAATTTGACGTGCGCGGCTCGCGTCCTCGCGCAACGGTCGAAGCAGACGGTCGCTTTTCAGTGACCACGTATCAATCTCACGATGGAATCCCCGCAGGCGACTACAATATCTCGGTACTGTGGTTCGACAATCCTGATTCGTCCCAGCCGCATGATAAGCTTGGAGGTCGTTACGCCGTTCCGACCCAGTCGAAGCTTCAGGTGACGGTCGATGAAGAAACCACCGAATTATTGCCGCTGACCATTGAAGGGGCGCGAATCTCAACGCGTCGCCCTCGTTCTGCTACGCCCGATTTAGACCAGGTGGATTAGTAGCTCCCTTTAACGCTCGCTTCCAGATCGTCGCCTACGATCAGGACATCCGTTGCTTTCTCGCCCCCGCATTCTCTGCTATGTACGCTTCTCGAAATCGAGATACGGAAAACTATTTATGATCGCAAAGCCGCTTTATGTCGTAGCGCTCTTCTGCTTGCTGGCTCTGGGGAACTTTACTTTCGTCTGCGCCGAAGAACACGCACACCATCACCACACAGCGGCGAAGCAATCCCGTGACGTTTTGATGACCGCTGCGAGTGGGCCTTGGTCGGCTGCGACCACTTGGGAACAGGGGAAGCCGCCGCAAGCGGGTGACCGGGTCGTTATTCGCAGCAAGCACGAAGTGCTGTATGACGTCGACTCGGATCAAGTCATTCGCGGCATTCAGATCGCAGGCACGCTAAAGTTTGCGACAGATCGCAACACGCGACTCGAAGTAGGGCTGATTCGTATTGAAGCGAACGAGCAATACAGCGAAGCAGGGTTTGACTGTCAGCATGCTCCCGGCGAAGAGGGACACACTCATGCAGCAGACCACCAGCCGCGCGCCGCCCTTGAAATCGGCACGCTTGCAGCTCCCGTACCGGCGGCACATACGGCGACGATACGCCTGCATTATCTAGAGGGGATGGATCGCGAGACTTGCCCGGCGATTGTTTGCTGCGGCGGACGGATGGACATCCACGGCGCTCCGCTAGAGCGAACCTGGGTGAAGCTGCCTTACCAAACGGCGAAGGTGGGGGAAGCCCGCGTTGTGATGCCTTATCCGCTGCCAGGCTGGAAAGAAGGGGACCGGATCATCCTGACTGGCACGACGCGGCAGTTTGGCTATATCGGCACGCGTCATCGTCGCGACGGCGATGATAACTCGGTCGCCGATAACCCAGCGACCGAAGAACGAGTCATCACGCGCATGCGACATTGGGGCGGACTTGATTCTAAGTTGCAGATTGTCAGCTTTGACAAGCCGCTGGCGTTTGATCATTTGGGCGCCGGCGAATACCGGGCCGAAGTCGCCAACCTATCACGCAATGTCGTCGTTGAATCGGCCGATCCCGAGGGAGTTCGCGGGCACACGATGTATCACGCGAATTCGGCCGGCGGGATTAGCTACGCCGAATTTCGTCATCTCGGCAAACGAGGCGTCCTGGGCAAATACCCGATTCACTATCACTTGGTCGATCAGTCGATGCGCGGCAGCAGCCTGGTCGGAGTGTCCGTTTGGGACAGCCACAACCGCTGGATTACGATTCACGGGACGCAGTTTTTGGTTGTCAAAGATTGCATCGGCTACAAAAGCGTTGGCCACGGCTATTTTTTAGAAGATGGCACCGAGGCGTACAACATTTTCGATCGCAATCTAGCGGTGCAGGCGTTGGATGGAGATCCGCTCCCTCAACAGGTCTTGCCGTACGATAACAATCTGGGCTCTGGTTTTTGGTGGGCGAACAGTCTGAACACGTTTACCAGCAATGTCGCAGCGGAATGCGATGAAGATGGGTTTCGCTTAGAAGTGGTCGAGCGTGACGACTTTGATCCCAACCTGAATATTCTGCAACCGGATGGCTCATTCAAAAAAGTCGATATTCGAACTTTGCCGTTCATCCGGTTTGATAGCAACGAAGTCCATTGCCAGCGTCTGTTTGCGATCAACCTGGGAGGTTTCGCCGGCGGGAACTTTAGAGAGAAAGATAGCGACGTCGAAGGGGTCGGGCCTGACTATCAACATCCCTTCATCCTGCGAAACACGAAGATCTGGGATTCGCACTGGGCGTTTCACATTGGCTCTCCCTGCGTGAAAATCCAAGACGCCGATCTGCATGACTGCGCCTATGGATTGTGGCGCTGCGTGATGCACCGGCACGAGCATCTGCGAATGAACTTTTCGCAGGTCAACACCACGGTCTTCTTTCCGCGCGGCTCCAACGAGGCTGACTACAAGTACGGGATTGAAGATTACTTTGACTTGGAGCCGATGGATGACCTGCCTCCCACGACGGTGATTACGTCAGTCCAACCGCTCTCTGTTGACATGGTCCGCGTCGAGGGGACGACCACTGACAACTACGAGGTCAAGCAGATCTTGGTCAATGGAGAGCCGGCACGCGTGGTCGATCCGATCGGGATGTCTTGGACAATCGATCTACGGATCGAGCCCAGTGATGCCGTAGCGATCGCCGCCCATGCTGAAGATGCCCACGGCAATGTCGAAACGAAAGGGCACACGCTGCTCTACCATCCGCAAGGAAGTGGAAAAAAGTCGGCCGCAAAGACGCAGGTGACCGTTTCACACGCTGGGCATTAACAAACTGGTTGCGGAAGCTGCGAATGCAATCATTTCGCACGAAAGCCCTGCCGCCGTCGCCACGCAAAGTTGTGGCATCGGCGGCTGGGTTGGATTTCTTTGACTCGCTGCCGTCGCCCGCTTATCTTTTTGGGTACGCGCGACCAATCGCCGGGCGCCGCTGGCTTGGCGATCTCATCTTCAGCCCTCTTCCTGCGATGCAAAGGAGTCCCCGTGGCGCTTGCAATTTCGATGGTCATGTTTAGCGATGAGCCGCAGCTTTCGGGTGCGGCGGTGCAACGTGAATTAGCGGCGAAGTGGCCCAACCTGCCGGCGGCGACTGACGCGGAAGAAGCGGACAATACCTTCTCGTTTTGCATCGGCTCGGCCAATGTGATTGTGGGGATCATGCCGGCCCCGCTACCGTGGTCCGAGCTTGAAGGGCCGTGTGCGACCAGTATCCTGTGGTCCGACGCAGCGGATGTATTAAGGCCCCACAAGTCCCACGCCATCGTGACGGTCATGGCCGAGGTCGATCCGATTGAACTATCGACCTTGCTCACCCAGGCAACCGCAGCGCTGATGGCGAGCGCTCCGACGGCGCTCGGCGTTTATTGGGGCAATGCGACGCTGATTGTCCCGAAAGAGATTTTCATCGAATTTGCCGTCGAAGTCATGCCAGAGGGTCCGCCGCTGCACATTTGGGTCGATTTTCGCGTTGGTCCCGAAAGCGATCAAACAAGCTCTGGTTTCACCACCGGCATGACCGCGCTGGGGCACATGGAATTTGAATCGCAGAGCGCGACTGAACCGCCGCGCGAACTGTATGATCGATTGATGGGTCTGGCCAGCTATGTGGTGGAAAATGGGCCAGTCATCAATGATGGCGATACGGTTGGTCAGGACGCAAACGAACGCATTCGTGTGGTTTATTCTGATTCCAATTTTGGCCACGACGGTAAAGTCATGCGGCTTGTCTATGAGAATGGATCAGGGGCAAAACCTTGGTGGAAGTTTTGGTGAGCAACCGGTAACGCTTGCAAGTGACTGCGATCGAGAAACTCAACTTTGGCCAAAACTCTCCTACTACTATGAATATCAACCGATGCGTGACAATCGACTTACGGTACTTTCAAAATTGGACGAGGGAAAGTTTCGGATTTGTTGGACTGCCCAAACGCAAGCCGTCCTTCACTTTGACGGCAGAATCTCGCTGGCATTTTTGTAAGGAAACCCCATGAAGATTGGCTGCCGATGTGGTGCGTTAATCCCTGACACGACCGATTACCTTTCCCACAAAGCCCACCTTACGCCTGACCAAGAGATTTACGGCGTGTGGGATGGGATCGATGAGGAGATCATCGACAAAGTCGCCGCGGGCGAATTAGCCGTGGAAGATGCTTACATGCTCGCAAGACGGATTATCTCGGCAGAGTCGCGACGAATGTGGCAATGTTATGAGTGCGGTCGGCTCTACATTGATGGCCTTGACGCCAAGTTGCATTGCTTCGTCCCCGAGAACGAATCCACCGAGAAACGAATACTTCGTTCTCGCAATCGTAAGTAACAACTGGTCCCCAAGGATCTGGCTGTATTAGGGCGCCGGCCTCATGAGAAGTGCCGGAACATCACGCCAGCACAACCGGCTCTGCAAAGCTTGCGGAGCCGGTTGCTTCTGGTTTCGTAAACTAGGATGCTAGTTTGGTGGAAGCTCTTTGCTGAAAACCGGAGAAAGTCACCGCGCCTTGCCTTAGTTCCCCGCGACAGCTTCTGCCGCTGGTGCTTCGACCTTGGTGAATCCCGCGAGTTCTAACCCACGCATTGCCGATGGGTGTTGCATGAACATGTTCCAGACGTTGCCGGTCAGCATGTTCTCACCCATGAGTAGCGAGATTCCGGTGTCGATGCCGATGACGTCGGTGTCGACCCAGCCGGTGGCCGGATTGAATGCGTTGACAAATCCATAGCGGCCGTAAATCTTGTCGCCAAAGTTGGCCTTTTGGTACTCGAGCGTCTGCAGCGCTTCGGCCGGTACGGCGGCTAGTCCGCCGGCGGCGGCACTGGGGACGACGGTGCCGTCGATACCGCGATCTGGTTCGACGTGGCCGATCTTATAAGGGCCGCCCCAATCGCGATAGCCGGTTTCGCTGTCGCTGCTGGTCAGACCCCAGAGGTTGGCGCCGTAGTGTCCCAACTGTTGCGGATAGCGCTCGCCCAGCTTGGTCTGGAACTCTACTTGTGCTTGATGCGCCAGTACGGCATTGTCCCAATAGTTGCGCCCGGTCGACGAACGGTAGTCTTGGAACTTGAAAAACGCCATCGGGTACTGATGGACAAACAGCGGTGGATAGCTGAGGAACTTGGCGCCGTTATGCTCCATGATCGGAGAGCGTCGCCAGGCGTTCCACGACGAAGCGGGAATCGCGTTGGCCGGCGCGCCGATCGCCAATAGCAGCAGCACAAAGTGTTCGCTGTAGTGATCCCATTGGTAAGGCAGGATACCGGTCTCAGGCTTGTAGCCCATCTGCATGCAGCCGTTGTCACCCAACAACCAGCGCCAATCGACGCGGCGATATAACTGATCGGTCATCGCAACGATTTCGGCATCGTCACTAAAAGCGGCGGACGCGGTAATCGCGCCGGCCAGCATCAAAGCGGTATCGATCGATGACGCTTCGCACTCCATCGCGCGAACCCCGGTCTTAGCGTCAAAGAAGTGATAGAGAAACCCCTTTTCATGAGCGACCAAATTGAGCAGCGAGCCGAGCATCGTTCGCACGCGTTCCTGAATTTCGCCGCGCGGGGCCCATTTGTATTGAGCCGCGACCGCATGCGATGCGAGCCCAAAACCGCAAGCCGCACTACTGGCATGGGCGCTATAGCCGCTACCGTCGGCGGCAGCGCGATCGGCGACCAACTGCGTCTGCGGATCGACTGCTTCCAAAAAGTACCGGTAGCAGCGCCGCTGCATATCGCGGACAAACGTTTCGCCATTCTGGCCGGAGGCAGACTCGCTGGAAATGAATTCCGCCAGCGATCGACGCGGCAGTAGCCCACTTAGCGCCAGCGAAAGTCCTGCGGCGAGAAAAGTTCGTCGCTTCATTGCGCACGCTCCTCGTTCGAAGGTTGAAAGATGAAAAAAGAAGGAGGCAAAACGCCCGAATACCCTCGTCTTGGAATCCGCCGGCACGGGAAGACAAAGGGAGGAGGGGAGGGAACGCAGGAATAATATACGAAAAGCGAATCGGAGTAAAGGCCAATTACTATCCACAGATCCAGCATTAGGGGGCATTCTTGAACATGCACGCCACTTTTGGGGATAATCCAGGAATCAGATCCCTTAATCGCTTTAAGGGGCTGTTTGCCGGTTTCATTGGTCACAACGGCCGGAACCGGCCAAATTCGAGATCGGCCCCTTGCTCATCGGCCACTTTCGTAAATTGGGCAGAGCAGGCCTGTTGAGTCCACGATTGCGAGCGTCGCACACCGTTTGCGACGCTGCAACGTATTCGTGGCAATGCTCGCCGTTGGCGGTTATATTCGGCGAAGTCCCTTCTGCTTCCGAACCATTGGATTTCGCAGGACCGGGAAGCAAAATAGTTCTTCCCGATTGTCGTGGCGAACTCGTTGCGGCAATCTCTTTTTCAAAACATCGGATGACCCACGAAACGCCAAGGTCGACTCCTCTTCTTGCGATTGGGCTGATTGGCGTCGCGCTGATCGTCATTGCTTTTTTGCGTGGCAAGTACCTTTTGGGGATCCAGACCGGCGTGGTCTATGCTCTGGTTACGTCCGCGTTGATCCTGCTGCTGGTCAGAGCGTTCTCGGCGGGCGGCAAAGGAATGGTCGTTCGTCTGATCGTCTTGCTTCTCATCGCTGGGCCAGCAAGCTTCATCTTGGCTTTCCCGGCGATGATTAATTCCGACGTGCAGCACTTTATTGACAAGCAGGCGATCGATAGAAGGGCCCGCACCGAATTTAATCAGGTCCGAGATTCGGACTCCGCACTGACCGACCTATCAATCTCCACGACGCAAACGAAGTTAGTCTGCGTGACAATCTCTGGCGAATTGCCCACAAGTGGTGATCTGCAAAACCTGCGGAAGCGTATAGATCAGGAATGTCCCAGTCTGAAACTTTGCTTGCTGATCTGGGAAATTCAATTGCTCGACTCGACGGTTACTATTGACGGTTCTGATCGCGGACAATTTCTATCCCCGCAAGAGACGGAATGATCTGTCAAATGAGTCGACGATGATCGAGCGAGACTTACTCAAGCTGCTGTTTGTTTGCTCAATGAATCAGTGGCGCAGTCCCACGGCTGAAAGGATCTACACCGACAAGCCGCTGTTGCTGGCCCGATCTGGCGGGACCAACCGCAACGCGCGGAAAACCGTGTCTTCCGAAGATCTGCAATGGGCCGACATCATCTTTGCTATGGAGCAAAAGCACAAACAACGGCTGCTGGCGGAATACCCCCGAGAAATGCGATTTCAGGAAATCCATGTTCTGGATATTCCTGACAACTACCAGTTTATGGACCCTGAATTGGTCGCCGAGATCAATGCTGCGGTAGAGCCGATCTTAACGCATCGTTCAAAGTGAACGCGCGATCCTGTTTGGGATTGTCGCTATCCATGCCTCGCGTGACAAATGACTTACCACAAAACTGGAACGTTTCCGTTTGGCGACATTGCGATGTCATCCGCTTCGTCGCCTGCTTTAGAGCAACGACTTGTTGTGCAGCGAATCGACTATACGCCGAAGCTTCCACCCGGCAAGTCGGTCGATCTGGTCGCCGCTTACCGAGTCGCTTTCATCGCAAAGTTTCCGGTATACGATTTCTCGTTTGACTTCACGCTTACTAATTGCCCGACCGAAGGAGAGCCAAATACGGGTGAAGCTCTCGACGCGCAATCGTGGTCGATCGGCGAGGGAATCTTTATGCTGGGAACCGAAGATGGCGAAACCTTGCAGTCCCGCATGCCGTGGCTGAAAATCGAGGGGGATGATTACCCTATCGAATATCTATTCCACGGTTTTGGCATTTCGATTCCGCACATTGCTCCTGACACCAAGGTTGGATTCCATTTTCTGCTGGCCTACAATCATCTCGATACCGGCAGCGACTCGGAATGGTTTGCGGTGGATTTCCCTCATTCGAAACTTTTGCAATTGCCTGTGTTGAAACACATCTATGGGACAATCACGGATTAGCAGCGGCTTGCCCAGGAAGTTACGCGTCGGGGAATTGCTAACACTTAAGAGCACTTTGGGGTTATAGGCGAAGACATGACCGATGAACCGATCACAACCGCCCCATCTGCGCACTCGATTGGGCGATTCATCGCATGGATTTGCCTAGGCGTCGTGATCGTGAGTCTGGTCGCCAGTCTGGCGATAGCCGCCGTTCGCAGCGTTGGCCTCACGCAGTTAACGGTGACCGCGCTAGATGAAGCGGCCGAACCGCGGGATCATGTGATTCCGCTGGTTAAACAGACCGAGGCTCTGCCCGATTACAAGATCGTCATTGGCACGACCGATGGGCGGCGAATCAATCTAGGCGCCAAACCTAACCAATCGGCCGTCGCTGGACTGACTTGGCGGCTGCCAGATCCAGTTTCGACCAACGACATCGCCAGCGTCCGCTTAGAGGACCAAGATAAGGTTGTGTCGGATGCGCTTGTGGAGGTTCAGCTTTCCAGCGAAACGGTCACCGCTGGTAACTACAAGTTTGAATTTGTGACCGAACGATCTTTTGCGGTCGGGTTTCAATCGTTTTTCAAAACGCCGGTAGGGATGGCGATTGGAACAGCGTTTGTGATTGCGATCGTGTTGATTGTTCTCATCGTATTGGGGGCACTTGTTGGACAATGCTTCTAGGCATTTAGGATTCGCTGCAACTTTTGGGGTGATACGACTCGCCATGTACAATCCGGCATACGAACTCATGCAAGAGAAGGCCAACAAACTACGTGAAGCTTGCGCGCCGCTGATCGGCTGCACCATCCAACGGTACGAGACGGCTGAAATTCAGTACATCGATGGAACATGGGCTGACTGGCCCGATCTTCCCATTCGCATCTACTGCTCCGATCAAAAACTGCTCTCCGTAGCGTGGTCACGGTTCGATGACCTGTGGTTGTCCCACGATACCTCCTTGCCGTTCGCCATCGAAGACGCCAGCACGCGATGGAAGTCCAACGGCATCGAATCTATCAATGCGGCGATTGGCCGTCAGATTTATGGGGTATGGCTGGGTCGCGGGAGCATGACGATCGAATCTCAAGAGATTGAAATCTGGACTCGCCTACTTTTCGATTTAGGCGAATCGTGGCTGGAAGTCGTCAACGCGCTGGATGAAAATGGCTACGAACTGCATCCTACCCAGCCAGTTGGTGAATTCCGAAAATGCGTGTGACAATTCACTGGGAGCCGGTGCGAAATACGTAAGATCCAAACACGACAAGAGGCTGGGGCGAAAAGCAGTAGCCCCGACGATCCGCGATCCACCGGAGGAGACTGCACGCATGGCCATTATCTTTGAACTGTTTATGGAGACGCGTGACGAGACGGAGATCCCCGGCATGCTTGCTTTTTGGGATGGATTCTCCACCACGACGTCCGATGGGTCCATCTTTCAATGGATCGCATCACGCGACTCCCCTAAATCGATAACGCTTTGGTCGAAGGCGTTAGGCGCCCATGGAATCCAGTCCTTTGAGCAAGCCAAACAAATGACAGAATGCGGGATCGCATTCGCGCAGCGATTACTGTTGTCCCCAGACTTCGAACTGGCCAGGATAGGAATCGAAGTAGACTGCTACTCGCGTGAAGATATCGTTCAAGCGTCTCTGGACGAAGGCGAACCCTGGGTTCCAGAAGGGACGATCATCTCAGAATCACTTTGGTCAGATATCGGACGACCTGACGATCTGCCAAAATTCCGAGAGGGTTATTACTGGCGCGTCTATCAAGGTGAATCGGTAAATCCGATTTACCTCGACCATGAGCTTTATAAAACCTGGAAACAACTCCCAGGTTGTTAACACGGACCTCTAACCGCACTCCGACGTCCCTGCATGGATCTGCGGATCTAGGTAATGCCCTGGGCGATCTTCTACATAAAACGTGTCGCGGATGGCGTGCCAGTCGGCGAGGGTTCGCATCTTGGTGAACTTGGCGCGGCACTCTTCCATCTCGGGATGGAGGAACGAGTATTTGATGCCGAACTTGCGCATCTGGGTCAGGCCTCGCTTTTCGCCGTACAGTTCGTCGGCCAGACGCAGGTGTTCGTTAATGACGTCGCGCTGTTCAAAGACGGTGGGCGGCGGGGGCAACGGCTCGCCGGCGTAGAGGGCTCGGCATTGCTGGAAGATCCAAGGATTGCCGATTGCGCCTCGTGCGACGGTGACGCCGTCGACGCCGGTCTGCTGCATCATGTCCCAACAATCTTGTGCGCAGAACAAATCGCCGCTGCCAAGGATCACGCGGCTGCCGACATGTTGTTTCACTTCACGCAAAAACTCCCAGCGACTTGGCCCCACGTATCGCTGCTGGACCGTGCGGCCGTGAACGGTGATCGCGGCGACGCCTAGCTCATAGGCGCCGTCGAGAATGCGGAAGAAGTTGTCGCGGCTCTCGGCGGTGTCGTCGATGCCGCGGCGCATTTTGACGGTGACCGGGATCTCTGGCGGCGTCGCATCGCGGGTCCGCGCGATGATCTCGAGCGCCACTTCGGGCTGACTGAGATGAAAGCCGCCGCGGCAACGCCCTAAAACTTTGCGGACGGGGCAACCAAAATTGATGTCGATCACATCGTAACCGGCCTCGACCAGCTTGACGGCGCCCGCGGCAAACTGGATCGGCTCGGCGCCCATCAGTTGTCCGCCAACAGGATGCTCTTCGTCAGCGATCGCAAGAAAGTGCCGGTTTTTGCTGCGGTCTTTGAAGGTCACCAGAAATTGATCAAGCATCACTTCGCAGACCGCATACGAAGCGCCAAAGCGGCGCGCCATCACACGCATCGACATATCGCTGTAGCCGGATAGCGCCGCCTGAACGACGGGAAAATCTAATTCGATCGGACCAATCTTCAACGGCGCCGACAACGGTCGAGTCATTTCCATCGCTGCTTCGTTATTCATTTCATCCATTGCCAGTTTTCGGAGTGTCGATCGCTGACAGCCCACCAATCCAATAGTAAACACATTGGCGCCCGTAATCGGCATTAATGCAGCGACGTTTCACTTCTTATTGAGTCACTATCAAACTCCCGAGATGGGGAGTTTCTTGCGTTTTTGCGCTAAAGCGGCTACCCGCAAAATGACGATAGCATGTTTAGCAAAGGAACGACCGCCCCACCCAAGGGACAGTCTATGCACGACATTGGTCGTTCCACTGCGTCAACATTCTAACAACTTGCCGCCCGCTGCACGCAGGCGGCAATCTTTGGGGGTCGATCGGTTACCTGCCCCAACCGATCGCCCCTTTTTTCTTTCTTGCAAACGAACGCTACAGACGAAATCATAACGGCTTCGCCCCGCAGGTTCGCAAACAACGTTTTTATGCTCGAAGTCCAATTCACTTCCCATTTGCGCCGTCTGATCTTACTGCCACAGTCGGTCGAAGTCGACGCGCCGACGGTCGCTGAGGCGCTTGATCAACTGGCCAAGCTTGTGCCGGGGATCGACTCGTATCTGCGTCATGAAGATGGCTCGCTACGGCAACATGTGAACCTCTTTCTCGACGAGCAATTTATTCGTGATCGCCGGCATCTGAGTGATTCGACCGCTGGCGCATCTCGTTTATTTATCATGCAGGCTCTATCCGGAGGTTAATCCATGTCGCTGCTTGCCCTATCTACGCGCAAAGGTCTGCTGTTGGTCCATGATCATGGGGATCGGTTTGAGCTGCAAAGCGAGTCGTTTCTCGGTGCACGAGTTTCTCTAGCTGCTCAGGATCCGCGGGATGGGATGCTGTATGCCTGTTTGGACCATGGTCACTGGGGCGTCAAATTACAACGTTCGGCCGATCTAGGAAAAAGCTGGACCGAGCTTGATCCGCCCAAATATCCAGAAGGAAGCGAAATTCGCCCCGGCACGCCAGCCGTGTTGAAATATCTGTGGGGATTTGGCTTTCCGAGCGATCAACAACCGGGACAGTTTTATCTTGGCAGTGAGCCAGGCGGTCTGTTTATCGCAACCGAACATGGCGCGGTGATCACGTTGAATGAGTCGCTTTGGAATCATCCTTCGCGTCCCGAATTTTGGTTTGGCGGGGGACGCGACGAGGCCGGTATCCACAGCATTTGCGTTGATCCCAGCGACGACAATCATCTGCTAGTCGGCGTTAGCTGCTCTGGAGTCTTTGAGTCGCTCGACGGCGGCCAATCATGGAACCCCAAAAACAAAGGGCTGAGGGCAGACTTTATGCCCAACCCCCATGCCGAGCTAGGGCACGATCCGCACCTACTGGTGCAGTGCCGCAGCCAACCGCACAAGCTGTGGCAACAAAATCATTGTGGCGTGTTTCATAGTGATGATTATGGCGCTAACTGGCGCGACGTCTCGCAATCGGACGTTGGAGTGAAGTTTGGTTTTGCAATCCAAGTCGATCCGCTCGACGGCGATGTCGCTTGGGTCGTTCCCGCGATCGCGGATGAAGTACGCGTGGCCATCGATCGCAAGTTGTTTGTCGCCCAAACGACCGACGGCGGAAAGACTTGGCGACAATATCGTGAAGGCCTGCCGCAGGAGCATTTTTACGACTTCGCCTTTCGACATGGCCTGGCGCTAAACGGCGATCACATGGCGCTAACCACGGCCGGCGGCAGCCTGTTTACGTCCAGCGATCGCGGCGAGTCATGGCGCAGCTTCTCTACGCAATTGCCACCGGTTTATGCGGTGTGTCATCTGGATGAGGAACTGGTCGCGTGAGCCGCCGTCCGAGAAACGCTGCGGGACACCAAACTTGCCCGCAGCGTAAGCGTTGCGTCCAAGCTTACTTCGATGACGCGTCCGACACTGCCTTCGGCAGCCGAGCAAACTTTCGCAGCACCACATAAAACACCGGCGTCAAAAACAAGCCGAAGATCGTGACGCCCAGCATGCCGGCGAAAACGGCGGTTCCCAAAACGCGACGCATTTCGTAACCAGCGCCGGTTGCGACCAGCAGCGGAATCACGCCGAGAATAAACGAGAACGCCGTCATCAAGATCGGGCGAAGCCGAAGTCGACAAGCGCTGACCGCCGCATCAAAGCGATTTTTGCCGGCGTCTTCTTCGGCCTTGGCGAACTCGACGATCAAAATCGCGTTCTTACAGGCCAAGCCGATCAGCACGATAAAGCCGATCTGCGTGAGGATGTTGTTGTCCATCCCACGAAACCAGATGCCAATGATCGCGAACAACAAGCAGAGCGGCACGATCAAGATGATCGCCAGCGGCAAAATCCAACTTTCGTACTGAGCGGCCAACGTCAAAAAGACGAACAATACCGCCAGCGGAAATAGGAAGATGATCGTATTGCCGGCCTGACGTTCTTGAAACGCAATATCGGTCCACGCATAGCCGAAGCCTGGCGGAAGATTTTTGTCGGCAAGTTCTTCGATGGTCGCTAGCGACTGACCGGTACTATAACCGGCCACCGTATCGCCGCTGATATCGGCCGCCGGATACAGATTGTAACGAACCAGACGATCGGGCCCGGTAACGCGTTTCAACTGAACGAGCGATCCCAACGCGACGCTGGAGCCACGCTCGCTGCGAGTCCGCAGTTGCAAAATATCGGACGGCTCATCGCGAAACTCTGGCTCTGCCTGGGCAGTCACGCGATAGGTTCGACCAAGGAAGTTAAAGTCGTTCACATAGAGCGAACCGAGATAAATTTGCAGCGCCGTAAACACATCGCTGACAGGAACCTCCAACATCTCGGCTTTGGTTCGGTCAACGTCGACAAAGATTTGCGGCACGCTCAGCCGAAAGTTGGAATAGACCTGTACAAGACCCGGTTGCTGATTCGCGTCGGCGATCATCTGATTGGTCACTTCTTGCAGTGCGTCGAGCCCAGCTCCGCGTTGATCCTGAATGTACAGTTTGTATCCGCCGCCGCGGCCAATCCCACGAACCGGCGGAGGCTGAATCACAAAGATCTCCGCTTCATTGATCTGACTCATTTCTTTTCGTAGATCGGCGACAATCGCGTTTAAATCACGACCGCGAGCGCTACGTTCTTTGGAGTCTTCTAAGGGCAGGAAGGTCACCGCGGCGCTGGGACTGATCGAAAAGGTCGAACCTGACAAACCGGCGATTCCGATCGCATGCGCGACACCATCCACTTTACGGCCGATCTCGGCGACTTTCTTCGTCACAATGTCGGTCCGGGCCAGGGCCGCTCCATCCGGCAAGCGGATACTGATGATGACGTAGCCTTGATCCTGCGGCGGAATAAATCCGGTTGGGACCATACCAAAGCTATACCAAGTGCATACCAACAAACCGACATAACCAACCAACACCACGGCGGAGACACGGATTGTGCCGGCAATTATCCGCGCGTACAAGTTGCTGGTGTAGTCAAAGGTTCGATTGAACCAGCGGAAAAACCAACCAAACAGGAAATCACCGGTGCGGTCAAAGAAACCTTTCACTTCGGCGTCTTTGGGGCGTAGCAACAACGCACACATCGCCGGGCTAAGCGTTAACGATACAAAGGTCGAAAACGCGGTTGAAATGGCGATTGTCAACGCAAATTGCTGATAAAACTTCCCGCTGATGCTGGGAACGAACACGGTCGGGACAAACACCGCGATCAAAACCAATGTGGTTGCGATCAGCGCTGATCCGACCTCGTCCATCGCTTTATGCGTCGCAGCGCGCGGCTCCATCCCTTCACCGATCAGGCGTTCTACATTTTCGACCACCACGATCGCGTCATCCACAACGATCCCAATGGCCAGCACCAAACCAAACAGCGATAGCGTGTTGAGCGTCACTCCCAACGATTGCATCGCCGCGAAGGTGCCGATCAGCGAAATCGGAATCGCAATCACCGGAATAATCGTCGGGCGCCATCCGTGCAAAAACAGAAAGACCGTCAGCACGACCAGAACAGTCGTGATAACCAACGTATCAAAAACTTCGGCAATTGATTCTTCGACAAAGTCGGTCGGGTTATAAGCGATCTCGTAAGCGACTCCTTGCGGAGCATCCTTGTCCAGCTCGGCCATCGTGCGTTTGACTTGGTTCGCAGTGTCGACCGCGTTGGTGCCTGGCCGCTGGTAGACGATGACGGAGATGGCCGGCTTACCATCCAGGTAACTGATGCGGGAATAGTCTTGAGCGCCAAGTTCTAAGCGTGCGATGTCGCCCAGTCGCGTCACGCGACCATCTTCTCCCCGCTTCACAATGATTTGCTCAAACTCTTCAGGATGGGTCAATCGTCCCTGCGTCGTCACGTTAAGCTGAAAGGCGCCCGATTCGTCGATCGGCGGCTGGCCAATCACGCCGGCGGCGACTTGCACGTTTTGACCGCGGATCGAATTGACAACATCGCTGGCGCTGAGATCGAGATAGGTCATCCGTTCGATATCAAGCCAGACGCGCATCGCGTATTCATTACCGCCGGCGATGCGAATATCGCCCACCCCATCCAATCGCATCAGCGCATCGCGAACCCGGAGGAACGCATAATTGCTGATGTAAAGCTGATCGCGGCTTTTATCAGGCGAATTGAGATGGACCACCAGCAGCATGTCTGGGATCTGTTTGGTCGTAGTCACGCCGATCTGGCGCACCGATTCTGGCAACCGCGGCAACGCGACCGCGACTCGGTTTTGGACCAGCACCTGGGCGTCATCAAGATCGGTTCCCAGCTTAAAGGTCACCGTTAACTGCATCGTGCCGTCAGCGCTGGAGGAAGACTCCATGTACAGCATGTCGTCCACGCCGTTCATCTCTTGCTCAATCGGCGTCGCCACGGTGTCGGCGATCACCTGCGGAGTTGCGCCCGGATAGCTGGCGCGAACCAAAACCGTAGGAGGTGCGACGTTTGGGTACTGCGAGACCGGCAGCGTCAGATAGGTGATGCTGCCCACCAGGACAATGATGAACGAAAGCACCGCTGCGAAAATCGGCCGCTCGATAAAAAAGTGCGGAAACTTCATTGGACGCCCTCTCGCTTCTCCAGTGTCGCTTTGGCGGTTTCGTCCCCGTTCTGCAACGAAGAAAGCCCCGCCGAAATCCACTGGTCTGGCGGTAATGGGACATACGTATCCGGCAGCCCATCTTCTACAATCTGAATCGTTTCCTGCTTCGTCACTACCTCGGAGCCTGGACGAACCAACAGTATCCCTTGAATCACAAGCGATTCTTCACCGGTTAATCCTTCCCGAACAACCCGCAGTCCATCGACGATGGGGCCCAGCGACAGGTCGCGGCGTTCGACTTTTCCATCGGCCACAATATAGGCGTACTGCGTTGACTGATCGGTGGCGATCGCCGAATCGGGGATCAACACGGCTTCGTAAGCGGCGCTGCCTGGCAAGCGGACCCGGGCAAACATGCCTGGCACCAATACGTGCGATTCGTTCCGAAAGATACAGCGAACTCGCATACTGGCGGTGTTCAAATCAAAGCGGTTGTCAACAAAATCCATGTGCCCTTGATGCGGAAATCCCGCTTCGTCGGCCAATCCTAGATAGACCGGATTTTTGGCGACGCGCGAGCTTTCGCGTTTGCCCGATTGAGCCAGACGAATGTACTTGAGCGCCTGTTGTTCGTTGACATCAAACGTGCAGTAAATCGGTTCGATCGAAGTGATGGTGGTCAACAGCGTCGAAGTCGCTGTACCGCCGCTGACCAAGTTGCCTTCGGTGACATATTCGCGGCTGATCCGCCCCGAGACTGGTGCATGAATTTGGGTATAGCTCAGATTCAACTCGGCAGTTTCGACGCCGGCTTCCGCCGCTTCGATCGCGGCTCGTGCCGTTGCGATCCCGGCCGAAGCGAGTCCCATCCCCGCTTCGGCGGCGGCGACGTCCGCTTGTGCTTGGAGGATCTCGGCTTCGCTCTGGTCCAGTTCATCCTGCGAGACAGCCGCTGAAGTTCTCAGCGAGCGGGTCCGTTTGACGCGAGCGTCGGCCAATTGCAGACCTGCGTCGGCTTGTTGCTGCTGTGCTTTCGCTTCTTGCGATTGAGCGTTGGCTTGGGCCAGTTGTGACTGGGCTTGGTTCAGGGCCGCTTTGGCGCCGTTCAGTTCAGCGACAAAAGGGCGCGTGTCGATCACAAACAGCAGATCGCCGGCTTGCACCAGTTGACCTTCGTCAAAGTGAATTGACTGCAGATACCCACTGACGCGAGCCCGGATTTCGACATACTCGATCGGGTCAAGCCGCCCTGTGTAGGCGTCCCACTCTACGATCCCCTTTTTGACAGGTTGAGCGATCGTCACGGTGGGCGGCGGCGCCTTGGCGGGTTCGCTGGTTGTCGAACCGCATCCCAATAGCGGGGCGAAGACCAAGCCGCAAGAGATCAAAACAAGGCAATGCAGCGTGCGAATTCCGTTTGTTTCCATATAGCTAAGCAATTACTCGACAAAGGTTTTCGACAATTTCCACGACTTTCTCGGCATCCAAACAGGCGACAGATCACCCACTTTAATTGGTTCGCTAGATAAATTTTAGCCTAAAACCAATTACCTCTAAGAAGGAACCTGGACAATTGATTGATAAATCAACAAATTTCGGGTTGTCGCGTATCTAGAGAGGAAAACGAGGCAATCAAAGGGGCATGAAGCACTGCAGGGGACCTACAGCAGCAAATCTGGTGGGAAAGCAAAGGGAGGGGGCAGCGTGATCACTTACATCCGAAACAAATTACCACGCCGAGCGCTTTAATTTCGGTAAGATCCAACACATTAGCGCACGAATGACCCTAATTAACATCCCAAGCCGGCGAGCCTCAGCAGCCACAGAAGCCGCGAACAAAAGTTCTCGCACTCCGCTTTCGGCTTTCGTTCTCTCTACCTACTTCTCGATCAACTGCAACACTACGCCGACCATCGTCTTGTCATCAAACCGATCGAGTCTCAACTTGGTCGCGACCACTCCGTTAGCGGTGTTGATTCGGCGTGACTCCTGCTGGTTGCTGAAAAAATCCTTCAGCTCAGGCAGTTGTGTCAGGACGGACGTTAATTGGTTGCTTGCAAAGACGCCGACGCCGGGCTCATCGCTGATCCAAAGGTTACCCTCGCCATCGGTCACGCTGATGATCGCCGTCGCTTGATCGACGCGTTCCAAAAATTTAGTCAGCCGATGCAAAAGATCGATCTGCACGACCACCACGCCAAACAGATTTCCTTTCTCCTCGTCGTACACGGGTGTCGCGGCGAATAGACGAACTCCGTCGTCGACCTGGTCGAGCGGATCATCATTCGCGTCTCGCAACACTAACTGGATATCGCCGCGATCAAGCTCTCTGGCTTGTTGCAGCGTCCCTTGCTCTTCAAAGGTCGTCAGCCGGCTAGAGGGAACGCGGCGAATATAGGCGGGGTCACTAATGTTGCGCTCAACGCGCACAATATCGGTCGCTGCTTCTTCAGACATCTTCATGTACGCGATCGACACATAGTCAGGATTTGCTCGCAAGAATTCTTCGTAGATCATTTCGAGCTGGCTCTTTAAAACCTCCTCAGTATCGCCGACCGCAGCGTCTGCTTCCGCTGGGATTAACGCCTGAATCGGCGGCAGATTGGACATAAAGCGAGCATCTTTTGACACTTGCTCGGCCGTCGAGCGCAGCTGGATTTCTAGCTCGCGTTTGTAGGCTTGCATTTCATCAAAACGAATTTGCCGACTGGCTCGCTGCGCTTGATGCGTAGCGACGATCATCACCGTCAGTCCCACAATGCCGGTCACCACCAAAAAGCCGATTGCCTGGGACATGATCCGGTGGTTTTGAATCCAGCGAGCCAAACGTTGGGCGGGTCGTTCGCGATAAGCCGAAACATGCTCGCCGGCCATCCAGCGTTCAATATCCTGTGCCAGATCAGTCGCCGTTTGATAGCGCGCATACTGACGACGAGACATCGCTTTGGCACAAATCGCCGCAAGCGCCGGATCGGCGTCAGGATTCATGCTTACCGCGTGTGGAGAGGGGCTACCTGCAATGGCGGTTAGTAGCTCTCGGCTACTTGTGGATTTTGTCGACTCTCGCGTGTATTCGTGAGGCGCCGCACCAGTGAGAATGGCGAATAGGATCGCTCCCAGACCATAAATATCGGTTCGCTCATCCAACTCATCAATGCGGCCGCCAGCTTGCTCGGGAGCCATGTATAACGGCGTTCCTAAAACCTGGCCTTCCATTGTGCTTTGACCGCTGCCGCTAGATTCTTGCGTGCTGCCTGACAAGTTGTCGAACGACTGCAGTTCGTCAACCACTTTGGCGATTCCCCAGTCGATCACAATCACCTGACCAAAGCTGTCAATCGCTACGTTCTCAGGCTTCAAATCACGATGAATGACCTTGCGCGAATGTGCATGGCCGATTGCCTGACAGACGTTGACAAAGTCCGTCAACAACCGCCGCAACAGCATCGGATCGTGGTCTCCTTCGCTACGGCGTTCATGGTATTCCATGATGGTGTCATGCAGCGTCTGCTTGCCGAGAAAACGCATCGCATAAAAGGCTTCGCCAGTGCTCGCATCTTCTCCCAACTGATAGATCGGCACGATACCGGGGTGCTCTAATCGGCCGGTGATCTCGGCTTCGCGGCGAAACCGCTCTTGGGCGAGGGTATTGTTGGCCGCGGTAATTTCTTTGACGGCGACAGGACGTTTCAGATGTTCGTCGAAAGCAAGCCAGACGCGTCCTAGCCCTCCTTGTCCCAATTTGCGCAGCAATCGATAGCGCGCCGTCGACGAGCGGAATCCGGTCACGTCATTTGCACCTGCTCCGGCCACCGCTCGAATCCCCATCAATCGTGCGATTGTGCCAGAGGGATCGATCGAATCTAGCGTTTGCGCCACGACACATTCGACCGAAGAATGACGCTCGTTGCCTGGCTCGATTTCTTTCAACAAGCCAGGCGAACTGGCGATTAGGCGTTTGTTGGTCGCATCATCAATCAGGCCCATCGCCAGCAGATGCTCATTGATCGGCAGACTGCCGTGGATGGTCCAGGTCGCAAACCCATGGGCAAGTTGACGTTCGGTCAAAACGCCCATCCGCAAAATTAATGCGGACATCGCAATATCTCTCTGCTCTTTCGAGAAATCACCGCTGCCGCTGTGCGCCATGGTCGCGGCGAAGGACGTATCTTGGGGCTGAGCATCGTCAGATCGGGACATGCAAATTTCGACAGCGAGGAGTTAGGCAAGATATTCGGTCTAGGCTCATTAAGTCTACCTACCGAAACGTCCGCTGGGGAGGAAATCTCTCGGACTAGCCGCGCAAGACCCGCCGTGCGGAGCAAGTAGAAGGCGAGCTACTGCCAACCAGCAAGGAGATGCACCAGAACACCCCCATTAAAGGGAGATCCCATTTAGGGCATCCCGCATGCTGCTTTAGACCGCACAACAGTCCCACCAAATAGGACGAGACTCACCTGGAATCCAGGGCAAGACAGCAGCTCTTGGCAAGCCAGAAAAGCTAGTCAAACTCTTCTAAAAAGAACCCCTTTTCCATCGTTTTCGACTGCGCATAAAAAAACCCAAGTCGTTATATGACTTGGGTTTAATAAGAGGCGCCGCCCGGATTCGAACCGGGGATGGTGGATTTGCAATCCACTGCCTTAGCCACTTGGCTACGGCGCCGTGTCATTTGTATTCACGCAAACTTAGGGAAACTGCTGCTGCTGGTCAAGTGGCGGTAGCAGTTCCGGTCGTAACGATTGCTTCGTTAGCGATAGGTTTTAATATCGGCGGCATGATCGTTCAGCTTGATCTAAATGTTACGAAAGTTATCAACGGCCTTAATTCGCTGTGCGGATTAACTAGACGTGCGGCGAGAACTTTGATTGCTTTGGGGCGGATGGTTCGAACATTGGAGATGTGTCAAACCGGCGCCTACGCCGCAGCGACACGCTTTTAATCACACTGCCTAAATAGAGGAGGGGAACGCCATGGATTGGTTGAACCCTTGGGGAAACAGCCGACGTCGGATGATCGCGGAACTATCCGCCAAAATCGCCACCGCGGCGATTCCCCTAGTAAAGCGGCGCCTGGATGACGAATGCCGTGACATGTCGGACGCCGAATTCCGCGGATTTGTTCGCGCTCGCGCTGCTCAGGCGATTCATCTAGAGCTCGACAAGATCCGCGGCGCCCAGCGGCATTTGGTAATTCGACATCGCGAACGACTGTTTGATGCCTCACTCTCTCTGATGCTGGTCTCTGAACTGTTAAAACCAACCGCCGAGCAATCGCGCGACTTCATTCGACTCGCCAAGGCGGCGTAAGCGTTTTACGTTCTCGCCAAAAGCCTAGCAGGAGCACTTTATCTTGGCCGATACAAAGTTGCCTGACATCTCGGGCATGTCGCTCCGGATTGCGTTGGATAATGTCCGTGTACAAAAGTTTTTGGACGGCCTGACTCCTCACATCGACGATCTGGTCGCTGCGGTCAAAGAAAAAAACTGGCCCGAAGCGGGACGCTTAAGCCATTTCATCTATCGCTGTAGCGAAGTCTACGGATATCCCGAAATCGCCGAAATCGCCGGCTCGGTTTGCAACGCCTCGGCCGGCGGTGATAAACAGCAAGCAGGACGTCACGTCCTGAAACTGCTGGGAGCCTATGCCAGAGCAGGGCGGAAGACAACGGTTTAGGAAGCCAAATGACGAATGTCCAAGGATCAATGTCTAATCTAGACGAGAATCTCCTTTTTTCAGAATTCGACATTAGTCACTAGAAATTAGTCATTTCCTAACTCTTCTGGGCGCCCATCCCCACGCCTCTCAAAAGCGGCCCATCGACGCTCATTTCGGCCCGGTTTGCTACTAACAACCCAATCCCCTCCCCAATCCCGCAATCTTTGGCGCTTGCCTGGGTTAGCTCGCCCCTAATTGTCCGGTTCTTTTGAGTCGTCTAAAATTAGCGGTTTTGTCGCGGCTCTCTCTTCGCCCAGAGGAGCGGAGTGCACTGATTTCTTACGCCCCTTTGCTGTTTGAGTTCACGAAATGAGCGCTCCCAAGAATATGATCGTCGCCCAAAGCGGCGGGCCGAGTCCAGTGATTAACAACACGCTACGCGGCATCATTGAGATGGCCCGCGATCTGGACAACATCGGGACGGTCTACGGAGCGCATCATGGGATCGAGGGCGTACTGAAAGAAGAGTTGATTAATCTTTCGGATCAGCCGGCCGACGAAATTTCGCTGCTCCGTTACACACCGGCCGCCGGTTCGATCGGTACTTGCCGCTACAAGCTGAAGGAATGGCAAAACGAAGATTTCGATCGTGTCATCGAAATCTTCAAAGCTCACAACATCGGCTACTTTATCTATATCGGCGGCAACGACTCGATGGACACCGCCAACAAAATGGCGTTGATGGCTCAAGAACGCGGTCTCGACCTGATCGGCATCGGCGGACCAAAGACGATCGACAATGACGTCGGCGACAGCGAATTCAAGCTGATTGACCATACGCCCGGCTATGCGTCGACCGCCAAGTACTGGATGCATATGGTTCAGTACGCCAACGAAGAAAACAACGGCAGCAGCCCGGCCGATCCGGTGCTGGTGATGCAGGCAATGGGCCGCAAGATTGGCTACATCCCAGCGGCGGCTCGTTTGGCGGATCCAAATCGCGAGATGCCGCTGCAGATCTATCTAGCCGAGTCGCCGTGCTCGCTAGAAGAGTTGCACCAGAATGTGAATGAACAGCTAAAAAAAGATGGCCGCTGCATGGTCGTCATCAGCGAAGGTTTTAACGTTGGCGACATCGGCGAAGTGAAAGATTCGTTTGGGCACACTTCGTTCAGCTCAAGCCAGATCACCGTCGCACAGACGGTGACCAACTATCTGAACCAAAACGGCCTGGCCGCCAAGGGCGCCGCACGCTGCAACGTTTCTGGCACCGATCAACGTCACGCGATGGCCTATGCGTCAAGCGTCGACCTGGAAGAAGCGTATCACGCCGGACAGACCGCGGCGCTATTGGCCTCGAATCGTGAGTCGGGCTATATGTCGACCATCTTGCGAAACGAAGGCCCGGTATACAGCGTTCGTTACGACAAAGCCCCGTTGTCTGAGGTCGCTAACAGCGAACGAACCTTCCCGAAAGAATGGATCACGGCCAACGGTTACGATGTGACCGATGACTTTATTCGCTACGCCAAACCGCTGCTTGGCGAAGGAATGATTTCGTTGCCGATGATCGACGGGCGCCAGCGGATGACGCGGCTTCAGCCAATGTTCGCAGAGCAGAAGCTGCCTGCTTATGTGCCGCAAGCAGATCGCCAAAAGGTGCCGAAGTAACATCGGCCGAAGTTGGCGTTTTCACCCATCACACCCCTCAAAATTGATCCAAGACGATGACCTATCAAATTGAACCGAGCAAAAAGTTTCTCGTTGGCATCGACTCCGACGGCTGCGTTTTTGACACGATGGAACTGAAGCACAAAGAATGCTTCATCCCAAACATCATCAACTACTACGAGCTGCAAGGGGTCAGCAAGTATGCCCGAGAGGCAGCTGAGTTCGTCAATCTCTATTCAAAGAGCCGCGGCATCAATCGCTTTCCGGCTTTGATCGAAGCGCTCGAGTGGCTCGGCAAACGTCCCGAGGTCAAAGCTCGCGGCTATGACATCAAGATTCCGCAGTCCATCGCCAAGTGGGTCAAAGAAGAAACGAAGCTCGGCAATCCGGCGCTCGAAAAGAAAGTTGCCGAAACAGGGGACGCTGAACTCAAGCATTGCCTGGAATGGTCGGTCGCGGTCAACGAGATGATCGCGGGCATGGTTCGCGGCGTCCCGCCGTTTCCGTACGTTCGTCAGTCGCTGGAAAAGCTGAAAGATAACGCTGACATGCTGGTCATTTCAGCCACGCCCAACGAAGCGCTCGAAGCGGAATGGGCCGAGCATGACCTAGAGAAATATGTCACCGCGATCTGCGGCCAGGAAGCAGGCAACAAAAAAGAGACTCTGACCAACGCGACCAAGTACGCCGAAAATCATACCTTGATGATTGGCGACGCCCCCGGCGACTACGCCGCAGCAAAGGCCAACAACTGCCTCTTCTACCCGATCAACCCGGGTGACGAGGAAAATAGCTGGAAGCGATTTGAAGCCGAAGCGATTGATAAGTTCCTCAGCGGTCAATTCGCCGGGGACTATCAAAAAGCGTTGCTCGACGAATTTGATCGCTATTTGCCGTCGCGTCCCAGTTGGCCTGTTGAAGACTAAGACTAAATTACACCACAATTTTTGAAGTATCCGCCAGTAGCGATTTACCGCGCCTGACCAACGACATCTTGTAGGAAAGTTGAACAACCATGTCCGAAAAATGTGATTTCGGTTTGATCGGTTTGGCCGTCATGGGCGAGAACCTCGCTTTGAACGTCGAAAGCCGCGGCTATAGTGTCGCCGTCTACAATCGCACGACCGAAAAGACCGACGAGTTTATCGCCGGTCGCGCCGCCGGCAAAAAGTTTGTCGGCTGCCACACTCTGGAAGACATGGTCAAGTCGCTAAAGACTCCCCGCAAAGTGATGATGTTGGTCAAAGCGGGTCCAGCCGTCGATTCGATCATCGATCAGTTGATTCCGCTGATGGACAAAGGGGATATCATCATTGACGGCGGTAACACGCTGTACAGCGATACCGAACGTCGCACCAAGTATGTCGAAGAGCAGGGGCTGCTCTACTCAGGAACCGGCGTTTCTGGCGGTGAAGAAGGAGCACTGAAGGGTCCGAGCTTGATGCCAGGCGGTAGCGAAGCGGCTTGGCCCGAGCTGAAAGAAATCTTCCAAGCAATCGCCGCCAAAGTTGGTCCAAACGACGACATTCCGTGTTGCGAATGGGTTGGTCCACGCGGCGCCGGTCACTACGTGAAGATGGTCCACAACGGCATCGAGTACGGCGACATGCAGATGATCTGCGAAGCCTACTTCCTGCTGAAGCATGGCATCGGCCTGACCAACGAAGAACTGTACGACGTCTTCGATGAATGGAACCGCGGCTTCCTGCAGAGCTACCTGATCGAAATTACCCGCGACATTTTCAGCGTCAAAGATGACAAGACCGGCGACTATCTGGTCGACAAGGTTTTGGACGCCGCCGGCGCCAAGGGAACCGGCAAATGGATGAGCCAACTGGCGCTTGACTTAGGCGTCCCCAGCACGCTAGTCACGACGGCTGTTTATGCTCGTAGCCTGTCAGCGGCCAAAGAAGCTCGCGTCCGCGCCAGCAAAGTGCTGTCAGGTCCCAGCGAAACGTTCAGCGGCGACAAAAAACAGTTTATCGAACATGTCCGCGACGCTTTGTACGCATCCAAGATCATCAGCTACGCCCAAGGCTTTGTGCAGTTGCAAGCTGCCGCGGCCGAGCATGATTGGCCGCTAAACTACGGCGATTGTGCGCTGCTGTGGCGCGGCGGTTGCATCATCAGGGCTCAGTTCCTGGACCGGATCAAAGAGGCGTTTGACGCCGATCCGAATCTCGAAAATCTGCTGCTCGCACCATATTTCACCGATGCGATCGCTAAGGCGCAAGCCGGTTGGCGCAATGTGGTCGCCACGGCGGCCAAGCTAGGCGTTCCGGCGCCGGCCTTCGCAGGAGCATTGGCCTATTACGACGGGTATCGCCGTGCCGATCTGCCGGCCAACTTGTTGCAGGCTCAGCGCGACTACTTTGGCGCTCACACCTTCAAGCGAAACGACATGGAAGGGACCTTCCACGCCGAATGGCTGAAGCTGCGAAAAGAACCGCAAGAGTAAGGCAACTTTTGCAAGCTCCGTGATTCGCCGCCGCATTCGCGGCAAAGTTGCTGAATTTTCGGTGAATAATACGATGCCAGATGAACCGTTGCCTAGACGCGCCCCAGAGGGGCGCGTCTGGCTAGTTCGACACGCGAGCTAGTCAATCGTCACCAACCGATTCTCGGACAATCGAGAATTCTCGCGTGCCTCGGGCTACGAACAGAAATAGAAAGATCGAAATGTCGGAAAGTTATTTGCAAGGCTTGTTCGGGCTCAAAGGACGCACCGCCATCGTTGTCGGCGCGACCGGCGTCCTGGGCGGAGCGATTGCTGAAGGCCTAGCCCAAGCCGGCGCCAACATCGTCGTCTCTGGAATGAACAATGGCCGAGGCAACGCGCAAGTGGCCCGCATTCACGAACTCGGCGGTGAAGCGATTTTCCAACCGGTCGACGCCGTAAGCAGGCCGTCGCTGGCCGAATTGAAGGACGTGACGCTCGACAAATTCGGCTCGATAGACATGCTGGTCAACTGTGCCGGCGTGAACTCTTCGGTACCTTACGAAGAAATCACTGACGAAGATTGGGACCGCGTCATCGCGACCAATCTGACCGGTACGCATTTGGCCTGCCAAATCTTTGCGCCAATGATGGCTGAACAACCCGGCGGCGGGTCGATTTTGAACATCGGCAGCGTCACTTCGCACCTACCGCTGTCGCGCGTATTCGCCTACTCAGCGTCAAAAGCGGCAGTCGTGAATCTGTCGCAGAACGTTGCCCGCGAGTACGCGACGCGTAATGTACGCGTGAATGTGCTCTGCCCTGGGTTTTTCCCGGCGGAACAAAACCGAAAAATCTTGGACCAAGATCGCGTTTCCAACATCATGGCGCAAACGCCGATGAAACGCTTCGGTGAGCCAGAAGAACTAGTAGGGGCGGCGATCACCCTCTTATCCCCCAAGGCGGGAAGCTTCATCACCGGTGCAACAATTTACGTCGATGGTGGATTTACGGCGATGCGGTTCTAGGATCCGCTAGCGACTGAAGTAGTCGACAACAGGGTTTCGCAGGACGCCTGAGAAGTCATAAAATAGCTGCGTTGCATTGCGCGCATTCTTTACGATTACTCTCCCTGAAGACCCACTCCCTATGTCGCATACGATTGTGATCTTTGGAGCTTCCGGCGACTTGACCAGCCGGAAGCTGATCCCTGCTCTGTACCTACTGCATCGCAAAGGGCGTCTCCCCGAAGCGACGCGCGTGGTTGGCGTTTCGCGGACCGAGTTCACGCATGATGCCTGGCGGGTCGACTTAGAAAAAACGACCAAGCAGTTCTGCGGAGAACTATTTGACGACAAAGTCTGGAGTGAGTTCGCAGCGCAGGTCTTTTATCAGCCGGGCGACCTGCAAGATTCAGCCGATATGGACCGCCTGGCGACCTTCCTCAATGAATTAGAAGGCGGTAAGTCGACGCGCATCTACTATCTCTCTACCATGCCTAAGCTTTATCCCATCGCGGTCGCAATGATCGGCGCGGCGGGGATGGCGGACCAATCGCAAGGCCCGCGCCGCGTGGTAATCGAAAAACCATTCGGCACCGATCTGACCACCGCCCAGCAACTAAATATCGACGTCCACAAAGTCTTTGCCGAAGATCACGTTTACCGTATCGACCATTATCTGGGCAAAGAGACGGTTCAAAATTTGTTGGTCCTGCGGTTTGGCAACTCGATTTTTGAGCCGCTCTGGAACCGCAACTATATCGACCACGTGCAAATCACCGTGGCCGAAGAAGTCGTAGTGGGTCGCCGCGGCGGATATTATGACACCTCAGGCGTCATGCGCGATATGGTGCAAAATCATCTGCTGCAGTTAATGATGATTACGGCGATGGAATCTCCGGTCCGATTTGACGCCGACATGGTCCGCGGCGAAAAGGTCAAAGTGCTGGAGGCGGTTCGCCCGATGACCGGCGCCGACTTTGCCCAAAACACATTGCGCGGCCAATACAAAGGCTATCTCCAGGAAGAGGGAGTTCCGGCCGACAGCAAAACGGCCACCTTTACCGCACTGAAACTGTGGATCGACAATTGGCGTTGGAATGGGGTTCCGTTCTATCTGCGCAGCGGCAAAGCGATGTCTTGCCGCACCACGCAGATCGTCATCCAGTACAAAGAACCGCCGCTCACCCTGTTTGAGCATTGCGAATCGATGGAAGGAAACCGTCTGGTCATTCAGATTCAGCCGGCCGAAGGACTTCAAATGCACATCCAAAGCAAAGTCCCGGATGCCGGCATGCGAACCCGAACCACCGATCTCGACTTCCGCTTCCGCCGCCAGTTTGCTGGCGATCTGCCTGACGCTTATCAACGACTGCTGCTGGATGCGATCCAGGGAGATGCAAGCCTGTTCGCACGCAGCGACGAAGTCGAACTTGCTTGGGGAATTGTCGACCCCATCCTGGCGGCGTGGAATAGCCCCGCTGCGCCCAAATTGATGACGTACGAAGGAGGCGCTTGGGGCCCCGAACCGTCCGCTGATTGGATGGCCAAACAGGGTCGCCAGTGGTTTGACGTCTGTCCGGTGATTCACTAACCCAGAATCAACCACAAATTAACGATTCGTTTTATCTATTTTTTACTTTACACGCATCTGCGGGTTGAGCGCAATTGGGGATCCAATTTAACGGAAAAAGAGCTACGATTTAGACCATAGACATTCGGTTGAACGCCCAGCGAGATGCGTTTTCTCCGCAATACCTTGGGCTCAACCGAGCCTATTTCGTTGGATTCCTAGAAAATTCCCGACGTTTATTGGTAGTCCGCGGATACCCGCTGTAGCAACCGAAGGCAGTTGTCGTAATGATTGCTGTAGCGGGGAGAGGGCAAGCATTCCCCCCAGTGGAATCCAAGCCGCAAAGCGAAGATTCAAATAACCCATTTTTTTGTCGTTTTTTTCCTGCAAGGCCCGCAATCTTTCGCCTGCGAATTTTCAGGCAGAGAGTTTGGCGCCGGAAGTGCTAGAAATTTGTGCGAAATCGGTCCCGATTTCCATAAAGAACCTTGAGCAGCGGCGCCTATAACACCGATGGCGGGTACAATAAAGGCTATTAACGACAAGTCGAGCGTTGCATCTGGAGTGTTGAATGACCATTCGATTGTTAGTTGCGGACGATCATGAAGTCGTCCGTTGCGGATTAAAAAGCCTTGTCGCGGGTACGGACATAGAAGTCGCAGGAGAAGCCCGAACCGGCGAAGAAACGGTGCGGATGGTTACTTCTGTCAATCCTGACGTCGTCCTGCTAGATATTCGTATGCCGGAAGGCGATGGACTGACCACGTTGGGGCGGATCAAGCTAGAGCGTCCCGATCTGCCGATTTTGATCCTGTCGACCTACGACAATCCAACCTACGTCGCGCGTGCAGTCGCACTCGGTGCCAACGGTTATGTGTTGAAGGGGGATCCTCGCGATCGCCTCGTCGATGCGATCCACACGGCCGCCAGCGGCGAGAGCGCTTGGACGCGCGAAGAACTTCGCCGAGTAACCGGCGCTTTAGCGACTCCACGGTTGAACGCAGATGTAGAAGTGCCGTTAACGCAACGCGAAAGCGAAGTACTGCGACAACTTGCGTTGGGTCTAACCAACAAAGAGATCGCCCAGGCGCTTCACATCAGCTACGAGACGGTCAAAGAACACGTCCAACATATCCTGCGAAAAGTCGGCGTTTCAGACCGCACTCAAGCAGCAGTATGGGCCGTTCGCAAGGGATTGGTCTAAAAGCTCTTAAGCTTGGTTGCGGCGGAAGCTATCTCCCGCCATATTCTACGGTTCACCCCACGCTGGCAATTTACAGCAAGCGTAGAACCAAGGAGCAACCCTGTGGCCAAACCTACTGATATTCGTATTCGCGACGTCCGCATCTCGGCTGAGCACATCAACTATCGCACCCCGATCAAGTTCGGGGGGCGCGTTGTCAATGACGTCACCCTTCTAAACGTGACGTTGGATGTCGAAACCGCCGACGGACGCCGCGGAACCGGATTCGGTTCGATGCCGATGGGCAACGTCTGGGCTTGGCCTACGTCCACCACTTCGGGCGACGCGACGCTCAAAGCGATGGTGGACATCGGCAGTGCGATCGCTGCCGCTGCGCCGCAACTGGATCGAAGTGGTCATCCGCTTGAGCTGACCGCCGCTGCGCACACGCAATATAGCGACATCGCTGGCCAGATCGCCCAGCAAGCCGGCATCCACGAAACCGTACCGAAACTCGCCGTCTTGGTCGCCGCTAGTCCCACCGAAGCAGCGATCCATGACGCCTACGGCAAAGCCCTGGGGCTGAACAGCTACAACGTCCTCGGCGCCGAATTCGCCAATACCGACCTCGCGACTTATCTCTCGCCCGAGTTCGCAGGCGAATATCTTGATCGCTACACATTACGAACCCCACAACCGCAGATGCCGCTCTATCATCTGATCGGCGCGCTCGATCCACTGGATCAGGACGAACTGCAAAACCCGGTCAGCGATGGCTTGCCTGAGACGTTGGGGGATTGGATCCTCGCCGATGGACTGACTCATTTGAAGATCAAGCTAAACGGCGACAACCTGGACTGGGATGTCGCGCGTGTCGCCAAGATTGATGCGGTCGCGATCGCCGCCCAAGCCCAACGAGGCTGTCAAGTCTGGCAATACTCGCTCGACTTCAACGAACGCTGCCCGAACGTTCAGTACATCCTCGACTTTCTCGCGAAACTAAGCGAGTCGAGCCCCCAAGCGCTCGATCGCGTTCAATACATCGAACAACCAACTAGTCGCGACCTGCGCGCCAATCCCGAAAACCGGATGCACGCCGCCGCCAAGATCAAACCGGTGGTAATCGACGAATCACTGATCGACTTCGAGTCCCTGTTGCTCGCGCGCGAACAAGGCTATAGCGGCGTCGCGCTCAAGGCCTGCAAAGGACAAAGCGAAGCGCTGCTGATGGGCGCAGCGGCCCAAAAGTTTGGCATGTTTCTCTGCGTCCAGGATCTCACCTGTCCCGGCGCCTCGTTCCTGCATTCGGCCAGCTTGGCCGCACGCATGCCGACGATCGCCGCGATCGAAGGCAACGGCCGACAATATTGCCCGGCGGGCAACATCGAGTGGGCCAAACGCTACCCCAGCATGTTCGACATCACGCAAGGGTATGTCGGCACCGAAGTGCTCACCGGCCCAGGCCTCGGGTACTAATCCTCGCTGGATAGCCGCAGGGTCCGCACGCAAACACTGCGGCCCCTTCTTTCTTTTTTATTGCCTTGTCTCACGCGTGGCGTACGGTTGGGCTGTCTAGCCCTGCGCGCAAACGTATTTCATTCGCCTTGATGCAATGAGACTAACGATGTACCGCTTCCCCCGATCGATCCTGACGATTCTTCCGTTTGTGCTGCTGAGCCTGACCTCCACGGCTCAGGCCCAAGTGTTGCTTGCGCCGGAAGTTGACGCGATTTTGCAAAAGCCGATGTACCAGCACGCGACCTGGGGCTTGTTGGTGATTGATTTAGAAACCGGCGAAACCGTTCATGCTAAAAACGCCGATCAAAAATTGCTGATCGGGTCGATCCGCAAGCTGTTTTCGGTTGGTTTGGCGCTTGATCAGTTGGGGCAAGACTATCGCTTTGTCACGCCGATCTATCGCCAAGGGGATGTGAAAAATGGCGTGCTCAACGGCGATCTGATCTTGGTCGCGACCGGCGATCTGTCGATGGGGGGGCGAGAACAGGCCGACGGCAAAATCGCGTACACCAAGTTCGATCACAACGAGGCCAACGCCCTGGGCAACGCCATCCTGACCAAGACTGATCCACTGGCCGGCTATCGCAGCCTTGCTCAGCAAATCGCTGACGCTGGAATCAAACGGATCGAAGGGGATATAGTCATTGATGACCGGTTGTTTCAGCCCTATGAATTTCGCGAAGAATTCAATGTGCGGCCGATCTTTGTAAATGACGACGTGGTCGACGTGATGCTGCAGGCCAGCGCAGTTGGCCAAGCGGCGAACGTGACTTGGCGGCCTCGTTCGGCGGCGATCTCACTGAAATCAACGCTCCAGACCACCAAGCCGGGCTCTGAACTGGAGCTCGACTTTGACCCGTTGCCGCAATGCGTCGGACAAGCAAATTGCTCGGTACCGCTGCAAGGGACGCTGCCGATCGACCTCCAGCCGGTCCTCACCGGCAACTGGCCGCTGGTCCGTACCTTGCGGATCACGCAGCCGCAAAACTATGCTCGCACCGTCTTGATCGAAGAACTAGAAAAACAGGGCGTAGTCGTCACCGCTGACAAGACCGCCGCCAACGCCGTCAAGCGGTTGCCGGATCGCGGTTCGTATCAACCCGCCCAGCAGGTTGCCAAGCTGACCTCGGCCCCGTTCGAGCAATTCACCCAATGGATTTTGAAGGTGAGCTACAACATCGGCGCCGACACGAGCTTGCTTTTGCTAGGTGTTCAGAATCACGTCGAGAACATGGACGACGCTTTGCAGGTCGAGGCCGCGACGCTACAGAAGCAGTTCGACATCTCGCCCAGCGAGTATCACTTTGTGGATGGCAGCGGCGGCGGTGATTCGTCAGCAACGCCTAAATCGATCGCCAAGCTGTTGACCGCACGCGCGAAGCTCGCCAATTTCTCCACCTTCAAAAAATCGTTGCCCCAGTTGGGCGTCGATGGCTCGCTCGCGACGGTCAACCGCTACGAAAAGATAGGAGCGATCCAAGCCGCCAAAGGCAACGTGTGGGCCAAGACCGGCACCTATGTTACGCTCAACGACAAGGGCCAAATGGTGATCCAAGCGCAAGGGATTGCTGGCTACATTGACGCTGCCAGCGGACGCAAGTTCGCCTTTGTGCTGATCGTCAACCACATCGGCCCGATCTCCGGCATCGATGACATTATCCAAGTCATGCAAGACGAAGGGGAGATCGCCGCTTGGTGGTGGCGCGAGAACTAGACCCCTTCGCCTTTGGTTTCACAAACAAAGTGAAACGTCGCTCCTTCGATTTCGCCATCGGCGGTGACCGGATAATGGAGCCCTAGCTTCTTCATGAAGTCAAGCATCTGCCAGCAGTCAGGCGCCGCAAACTCGTCATCTTCGTACGCTTTGCGTTCTTCGTCAAACAGCTCATCTTCCCAGCGGATCAGATACTTTTCGATCTCGTCCGGATCCAAGCCGGGGACCGCATCTGCGACAACTTTGGCGTTGCCGTTCCACTCGGTCTGCTCTTTTGCGCTTAGCGATTCGTCCCAATAGTCAGGCGTCGGATTGAACGAGTCAATGACCTGACCTTTGCGGAACAGCAAGTACATCCACAGATCTTCGTTATGGATATGGAGCGAAAAGACCGGCGTGTCGAGCACGCGCGAAAGATACTGACTCGCCGCGTCCCAGTCGAAAAACTCGTAAGGATACAAAATCGAAACGCGATCTCCCTCGGCGGCTAGCACCAGGCAGTCGTCGTCATCGGTGGTGCGTTCCGCCTCGACAAACTCTCCCTCTTTTTCCGCAGCATAAGCGGCCAAAGCAGCTTGAACCACCGAGACCTCTTTACCGATCACGCCAGACATCGAGAGAAACAAACCCATCAGTAGCTTTCGACAGAAACCCAAAGAAAATCAACTCCGCCCGCTTCCAGACGCGCCCCTGAATATAGCCGCGATGGAGTTCGAGCGTTGCGAAACGCGGTTGATCTGGGGAAGAAATCGGGAAATCGCGGCATTTCGTGTTGATCGCTATGCTTGCAGCTCGAACTTTGCAGCCAAAGCGTACACCGCCCCAGAAGCCAACAGAGCGAACTATCGCACCCAAGATCAGCCATGAACAGAAAAAACTGGACCTTCCAGAGCGGGCGAGGCCCAAGCGTTTCTTCGTCTGTTTGCGTAGACCAGCGCGGTGTGGGGGCCACCTAATAACGACCTTCCAACACCCGATCGAACGCCGCGAAGCGCGATAAAATTTCTTGACAAGCTCCATCCGCCAGATGGATCGCCGCACAATGATCGGCGTATTGCTGAATTGCCCCGCCGATCTTTTCAATGCCAAGTGGATCTAGTCCGACCGTCTGAAAGATCAAAACGTCAGCTCGCTCCGCTGCCGTGATAAGGATTTCAATCAGTCGACGCGGCGTGCCTCCCAGCCGATTCAATTTCTCGTCAACGGACACGCCTAACGAATTCAATTGTTGCGTCACTTCGTTGCCCGGACAGCCCGACGAGACCAAGTATTGGCGCACGGTTGGTGAAGAAAAAATAACTCGCAGGCTTTGCTGCGTAGGCCACAACGGAACGACTCGGATTCGATAAGGAGATGGTTCGACCCAATTGCTCGCTTCCTCCAGACAGCGGCAGACTTCCATCATAGGCAGATCATCTCGGTCTTGATCTGTTCGCAAGACCAGCGTCAGCAACTCTCCACGCGACACTTCAAACGGGGGAAGTTCGATCTCGTGCGATATTCCATTAAAAATCCATTTATCTGGCATATCCAACACCATGCATAATCACTTCCCAAGTTTTGTCCCAGTCGATGCGGCTCGCATTAACTCTAGCATGACCAACATCGGCCATCCAATATAGCGCTCGGCACGAGGATACGCTGCGGCAAATTTTTCATCCGGCGAATGTTCGGTGAAGTTGTCGATCTGAAAGCCGGCTCGCACCGCCGCCATCACAAATGCGCTGACCGAGTGGGCCAGGCTTCCCGGCATGATCAACTCATTCGTCGCTGGGTCTATGAAACGAGCCTGGGCGCCGCGGAGGAACATCGCTGGATGCATCGATGATATCACTGCGCGGCCGCCAGGCTTTAATACCGTATGAGCAGCGGCGAAGAACGGATCCATTTCGCGAAGATGCTCTAGAACTAGTCCGCTGACGACCAGATCAAACTCGGCCGAGTAGGGGAGGGGCTGCGTCAGATCGAGCGTGACAAATTGCACGCGTTCGGCGCCTGGCTTCTTACGCGCTTCGCTCAGCATCCCGGGGGAAAAATCAACGGCGACAACTTCGGCTCCTTGCGCTGCAAGCCAGAGAGCATGCCGGCCGGTGCCGCAGCCGAGATCGAGAACACGTTTTCTGGCGACGTCGCCAACCGCGGCATGCACATATGGTCGTTCGATCCCTTGCAGCGGGTTCAATTCACGATCGTAAACAGCCGCCCAGCGGTCGTAACCTTGGCGAACGCCTGTGAGTTCATCGGACATTGGAAGAAGCTCCTGCACCATCACACGGGGAAGATTGTTGTGACAAGGATAACCCAATATCGGTTCAATCCCACAAATTGAATAAGCACAGCATTCGAGAGAGGATTTTCGGGTTGCTTCTGTCCTCCTCTTTGCGTGATTCTACCGCTCATTGCCGCGTTGATTCTCGCATACCTAAAGTTGGATTTGAACATTTTTAAAACTCGACCGTTGACACATTCCGTTATGGGAATATAAATAAAGACATGCCAAGAGCCGCCACCACCACCGACGTTTTTAATGCGATCGCCGAACCACGCCGCCGGCAGATTATTGACCTGTTGGCTCAAAGCGGCCGCGCTCAAGCGGTAGGTGATTTGGTCGAAGCGCTGCAACTTTCGCAGCCGGCGGTATCCAAGCATCTGGCCGTGTTGCGCAAAGTTGGCATCGTGTCGGTGCGCAAGCAGGGGCAGCATCGCTTGTACGAATTGAATGCGGTGGAGTTACGTCCCGTGCATGACTGGGTGAAAACTTACGAGCAATTCTGGAGCGGTCAGCTGTCGCGAATCAAACAGCGGGCCGAAAAGCTGGCGGCCGAGCGCGCCGCTCAATCGAAATCGTCTAAGCCTAAGGAACTGTGATATGGTTGCCGTCAACAATTCAGAAGCGGTGCGCGTACTGCACATCTATCAAGAGATCGAAATCGCCGCGCCGATCGACATCACATTTGCAGCGATCCTGTCCGAGCTTGGGCCGGAAGGAGTCATGCCGCACAACGAACAACCCTTTCCGATGGTGCTGGAAGCGTATCCCGGCGGACGTTGGTTTCGCGATTTGGGCGCCGACGGAGGTCACTTCTGGGGGCACGTCCAAGTGATCAAACCGCCAAAGTTGCTAGAGATCTGCGGCCCGATGTTTATGTCATACGCGGCGACCAACCATCTGCAATATCGCTTGGTCGAAGCAGGAGAGCTGACCACGATTCAAATGACGCATCGCGGCATGGGTCAGATCGCCGACGATGTTTTTGAAGGGGTGACCGCAGGCTGGGGATTCCGCAATGATCGCATCAAGCAGCTGGCCGAAAAATTGACCAGCCAACGCTAATCGTATTATCCATCTCGCCATGTATCGCGGAGCATAGGAGGAACAAGCGGATGTCTGCTGCGAACACAAATCAGGATCTTGATTTCCAGTTAACGCGTTACTTCGACGCTCCGCGAGAGTTGGTCTATCAGGCCTGGACCGACGCAAAACACTTGGTCAACTGGTGGGGACCGCCCGGCTTAGCGGTGCGGATCGTCAAGCTAGATCTACAACCCGGCGGCGTTTTTCATTACGCGATGAAAATGCCGAACGGCCCCGAGATGTTCGGCAAGTTCGTCTATCGTGAGCTCGAGCCGAATCGGATGCTGACTTATGTCGTGTCGTTCTCCGACTCCAACGAAGGAATCACCGTACATCCGCTCAGCATGTCTTGGCCAAGAGAAGTGCTGAGCGCGGTAGAGCTGTTTGATGAGGATGGCCAAACCCGAGCCGAACTCTGGAGCACGCCGTTCAACGCAAGCCCTGAAGAAGCACAGACCTTTCAATCAGGTCATGCCAGCATGCGACAAGCGACTAACGGCTCGCTGGATCAATTGGAAGCGTACCTCGCTACGCTGTAACTTAAATTATCCCTACACATTTTTGCGGAGTTTAAATATGGACGCCGTTGCCAGTGCCGAGATTACCTTGCCGGAGGTCGTCACTCGCGCAGAGTGGCTCGCCGCTCGCAAAACGCTACTCGCCGCCGAGAAAGCGCTCACTAAACATCGCGACGCGGTCAATATGGCGCGACGCGACTTACCGATGGTCAAGATCGACAAGGACTATCTTTTTGATGGCCCCGACGGTCCGGCTAGACTGATTGACCTATTCGCCGGACAGCGGCAACTGATTATTTACCACTTTATGCTAGAGCCCGACGATTCGCCGTTGGCGCAGAAGAACGGACCGATAGAAACGGGCTGCCCTGGCTGCTCGCACTTGGCCGACTGCCTGCCGCGTGCCGAGCATCTGCATGCTCGCGACACGCAACTAGTGATGGTCTCCCGCTCGCCGCTAGAGAAAATCAAGCGGTTCAATCAGCGGATGGGGTGGAACGTACCGTGGTACTCTTCTTACGGCAGTGATTTCAACTACGACTTCTATGTCACGATGGATGAGTCAATCGCGCCGGTCAATTACAACTTCCAAGATCAGGCGACCCTCACCGAGAAGGGAGAAACGTATCACCTGCTGGGCGAGCAGCCTGGCTGCAGCGTCTTTACGCACGACGGCGAACAGGTTTTTCATACCTACTCGACCTACGGCCGTGGTCTCGATCCGCTACTTTCGACCACTCAATATCTGGATCTGACGCCGATGGGCCGCGGGGAAGGTTGGGACGGCATGCCCAACTTGAACGGGCAAGGAACCATGTGGTGGCGACTCCGCGACGAATATGCTCCTTCGCCTAATGCATCGAGCTGCTGTCATTCGTAACGATGTTGATTGGTAAACCGACTACCAGGAGACGCGTCATGTCGTCGCCAGCTTCTACTTCGTGTTGCTGCAGAAAGTTGCGAGTATCTTGGCGCAGTCGCATCCTGGAGGCGATCGCCTGGATCGTTCCGAGCACGCTGCTGGCATTAATGCCCAAGTGCCCGCTCTGCCTGGCGGCGTATCTAGCGTTGTTTACCGGCCTCGGCGTTCCGCTTTCGGCGGCCGGCTATTTGAGGACCGGCTTGATCGCGGTTTGCTGTGTTTCCTTGATCTATTTGGCGATTCGTCGCTTACCAAGTAGCTTTGCTCGGGAGTCTGCGTGATGTTTTTAAAAATCGTGATCGGCGTCATGGCTGTTCTGATCATCTTGATCGTGATCGTGTTAATCGGAGCGCTCATGCAGCCCAATCACTTTAGCGTGCAGCGTTCGATAAAGCTGAACGCATCGCCAGAGGTCGCTTTCGCCCATGTGAACGATTTAAAGCAATGGGAAGCCTGGTCTCCGTGGGAAAAGTTTGATCCCAACATGGCGAAGAGCTATTCGGAAAAAGTAGTAGGTGAAGGAGCGTCGTACAGTTGGAATGGGAACAAAGATATCGGCGAAGGAACACTGACCATCGTCAAATCGCAGCCCTATCAACGGATCAACTTTGACCTGAAATTTGTCCGCCCATTTGCCTGCGAGAATGACGTTGTCTTTACGTTTGTCCCAACCGGCGAGCAAACGGAAGTAACCTGGAAAATGGATGGCGAGAACACTTTCTTCAGCAAGGTGATGTCGCTGTTCATGAGCATGGACAACATGGTGGGGCCCCAGTTTGCAGAAGGTCTGGAGAACTTAAAACAGATTACGGAAGAGGAAACCAAGCACACTTCGGCAGAGAGCGCCGAAACGGGCGCCTAAAGTTGAGCTACTGTCGTATTTCGTTGGACTAGATTTATTGAGGAAGAACCGATGTTTGAAAATACAATCACGCCAGAGCATGAGTGGCTCCAAAAGATGGTCGGCAAATGGACGTTTGAATCAGAGGCTGTCATGGGCCCCGATCAACAGAACCATAAAGCTTGCGGCGAAGAGACAGTCCGCATGCTAGGCGCCAATTGGCTGATCGGCGAAGGGAAGGGGGAGATGCCTTGTCCCGAGGCCAAGCAAGCAGGCGAGATCGGCTACACCGCGATCACGGTCGGCTACTGCACCGAGAAAAAGAAGATGGTCGGCACGTGGATCGGATCCATGATGAATCACATGTGGGTCTACGAAGGAGAACTTGATCTCGAAAAAGACCTGTTGATTCTGAATTCGACCGGGCCCAGTTTCGATGGCCAGGGAACAGCCGAGTATCGCGAATCGTTGCAAATGGTCAGCCCCGATGAGAGAACATTCTCCTCTGCTGTCAAAGGCGAAGATGGCGAATGGGTCACCTTTATGAATGCGGTCTACAAACGAGTCTCCTAAGCCGCGGCGCTGACCAACGCAAACGACAACAAACGGCCGAGCAATTGCTCGGCCGTTTGTTGCGTGTTGAAAGCTTGGCGTTGGGCTCGATTAGAACTGCCGACCGCCGATGACATAGATCGGCGCGGCGCCGGTCGAATAACGCAATTGCGTCTCTGGATCCCACGCTTTGTCGCTACGCAGGTTCGAGTAGTTACGAAACATCGGCGTTGCGTTTGCTTCGGGACGAGCCAGCGAAACGCCGTACCAATCGCGAGCCGCGATCCGCGAGATGCGTTGACCGGCAATAAATTGGGCACGCTGCAGACGCAGGACCGAAGGAGACTCAGCCCGGCGAGCTTCCTGCAAATAGAACCACATTTCAGGCGTCGACGACGAAAGCGCCGGTGCTTGTTCCAGAGGTTGAGAAAGCTGATCGCTCGGGCTACTACGAACCGTGAAATCTTGAGCCATCGTGGGGGCGGCGACCAACAACGTCATCAGCGCCGTGGCGACGCAAATCATCATCTTCATTATTCGACTCCAGGCAATGTTCGTTCGCTGGCGGATTGCAGCCAAGAAAGCGCATGACGGACGCAGGTTGTCCGTGTACTGCTTGGATTCGGCGTTTATCGCCCGCAAATTCGCATAATCTGGACGAACCGTTAGAGTCCCACAAATCCATGTCGGCAAAGTTATCGCAAACTCCCTAAAGCACCAATCGACCGCTTACAGTAGAAGCTGGAGTGAGTTGGGGGCTCGCTGAGAGGCTGCTAGCCTCGTTTGGGGCGTGGAGTTTTGGCGCCTCCGCGGCGGCGTTTTCCGCGTCCTTTTTTGTCGTCACTTTTGCCCACGTCACTGATCTTTTGGCCGACGGAATCTTGCATCTTGGTGATCCGATCGCGAATCCCGGCCGCACGTTCAAACTCAAGGTTTTCAGCCGCCGCTAGCATCTCTGCCTGGAGCTCGTTGATATATTCGAGCGTGATGTAGGCGGCGTCATCTTGTTTACCGACTGCGGCGCTGGCGGTGCGATGCGCGTCGGCTTCAGTCTCGATGCCGCGGCGGATGTTTTTACGCACCGTTTCAGGCGTGATGCCGTGCTTCTCGTTGTACTCTTGCTGGATCTTGCGACGACGCTCGGTTTCGTCGATTGCGGCCTGCATCGAGTTGGTCATTCGATCGGCGTAGAGGATTACTTTGGCGTTTACATTACGTGCGGCGCGACCGATCGTTTGAATCAACGAGGTTTCACTCCGCAGGAAGCCTTCTTTGTCAGCGTCGAGAATGCCAACCAACGAAACTTCAGGCAAGTCGAGCCCTTCGCGCAACAGGTTGATCCCGACCAGACAATCAAACTTTCCTTCTCGCAAGTCACGTAATAGCTCAACCCGCTCGAAAGCGTCTAACTCACTATGCAGCCATTTGCACGCGATGCCTTGTTCGCTGAGATAGTTGGCCAGATCTTCGGCCAAACGCTTGGTAAGCACGGTAACCAGCACGCGTTCTTTGACGGCGACCCGCTCTCGAATTTGCTCAAGCAAATGTTGAACCTGACCCCGTGCCGGTTGCAATTCGACCACTGGATCCAGCAGCCCGGTGGGGCGAATGATCTGCTCGACGACTTCGCCTGCGGCTTTCTCTAATTCATAATCGCCAGGCGTCGCCGAAACGAAAACCGCCTGGTTGACAATGTCTTCCCACTCCTCGAACTTGAAAGGACGATTATCGAGGGCGCTCGGCAAGCGGAAACCATGCTCGACCAGGTTCATCTTGCGACTGCGATCGCCGTGATACATCGCGCGGATCTGTGAAATAGTGACATGCGATTCGTCAACGAACAGCAAAAAGTCTTTGGGGAAAAAGTCATAAAGCGTGCTCGGCGCCGAACCAGGAGGTCTGCCAGAAAGGGGGCGACTATAGTTCTCGATGCCGGGACAAAATCCGACTTCTTGCATCATTTCGATATCAAACCGCGTGCGCGCATTTAACCGCTGCGCTTCGAGCAGCTTGCCTGCCTTCTCTAGTTCCGCTAGTCGAGCCGCTAGTTCATGCTTGATTTCGACCACTGCTTGGGCGACGCGTTCTTCAGGCAACACAAAGTGCTTGGCCGGATAGATATAGAGCTGATCTTGCGGCGCGATCACTTCGCCCGTTAGCGGATTGATGATGGAGAGCTGTTCGACCTCGTCGCCCCACAGCTCAATCCGATAGGCGAACTCTTCGTACGAAGGCCAAATCTCAATACAATCGCCGCGCACCCGAAACTTTGAACGCTCAAACGCAACGTCGTTCCGCTCATACAGAATGCCTACCAGTCTTCCCAAAACTTCATCACGGTCAATCATTTGCCCTTTGGCGATGCTGACCATCATCGCTTTATAGTCCGAGGGAGAACCGAGCCCGTAGATGCTAGAGACGCTCGCGACGATGATTACATCGCGTCGACTGACCAGCGCACTGGTGGAAGCGAGACGTAAACGATCGATCTCGTCATTGATCGATGCGTCTTTCTCAATATAGATATCGCGCTGCGGAATATAGGCTTCCGGCTGGTAGTAGTCGTAGTAGCTGACAAAGTAGTGAACCGCGTTATGCGGGAAAAATTCTTTGAATTCGCTGTACAACTGGGCCGCCAACGTTTTGTTGTGCGAAATTACCAACGCGGGCCGCTGCAACTGCTGAATCACATTCGCGACGGTGTATGTTTTGCCGGAACCGGTTACCCCCAACAGAACCTGGTGGCGCCGTTGGGCGCGAAGTCCTTCGACAAGCTGCTCAATAGCGGCGGGCTGATCCCCAGCGGGCGCAAAAGGCGCCTGAAGCTCGAACTGCATCAACAATCTCGGTGAGCGGTGAAAGGGAGAGCGAGGATGTCCCAGAATCGCGGGTAGCGAATTTTTTATTATCGCTTTCTTGCCGGTAAATGACATCCCCACGACCATTTCTGCTTGCGACTCGTCTTCACGCGAACCCACAAATTGCCGTAGAATCGGATCTGTAGGAGACAAAAATGCTGATTCGATTGACGGAAAACCGCTTACTTTTCTCGGCGGCGCTCTGCTGGGCGAGCCTGTGGCTCCCTTTTTATGCGGCAGCTCAAGAGAACCCACCGGCCACGGCCAGTGCTGCGCTCACATCCAAGGATGATGTTGAAGTTCGCCAAAAAGCGGTCGCCGATTTTCCCGGAATTGAAGATTCCGAAAAAGAAATCTTGGCCGGACAGTTTGAAGCCGCGGCCAAAAGCCTCGACGCAGCGGCCAGCTGGAATAAGAAGCGAGAAGAATGGCAAGCCGCGATTGAGCAGCCTGGCCAAATGCAAGCGGATCTAGAAAGCCAACTAGAAACGGCCGAACAGTCGGTTCGCTCTCCGGCCAATGAACTCTCAAAATTGCCGCAGGTTGAGACCGAAGTCGCCCAACTACAAAAGAAACTTGCACAGCAACAAGCCGAAGTGCAGAGCCTAGCCAACGAAGCGAACCGGCAAACTGAGCGTCAATCGTCCAATCCCCAATCGATCCTGGATCTGACCGCCAGCGAAGAGAAGTTGAAGGCCGAGCTAGCCACGTTGCCTACCGCGGTCGAATCTAACCCCGCCCAACTGGCGCGGCGGACCGTGATCGAAGCCAAGCTGCAAGAAATCGGTGCAGAACTAGCCGCTGAGAAAATTGAACTCGCCGCCTACAATTCGACAGCCGACTTGCTGAATCTGAAAAAAGAGCTGGCCAGCAAGAAAACGGCGTTCCTCAAAAAAGAACTTGAGCGTGTGAGTCAGTTGGCGATTGTCAAGCGTGAGGCCGAGGCCAAAATGCAATTGGACAAGGCCAATGACCAATTGAATGAGGCGAAAAGCAATAAGACGGAAGCTTCGACGGCGATCACCCAATTCTTAGAGTTGAATCAAAGGCTGGTCGCGGTCCGAACAAAATTGCTGGATGAGCTAAAAGCCCGCGAAGACGATCTGGCCCAATCCGTACAACGGCTGGAGAGTTTGAAAAAGCTCAAAAATTCGACCGAAGAAAACGCCAACAACAAGGATCTGCCAGCCGATGCCATTGGCCTAATGTTGCGTGAGGCTCGCGCCCAACTAACCGAAGATCGGCAGTTTCAAGTCGATCTGCAAAGCCGTGACGAAACGCTCAAGACCTATCGGCTTAATCTACTTGACGTGCGTGACGCGAAAAACGAATTGATTGAGCTGAAATCCGAAGTCCAAGCCGGCGTGATTGATCCGGCTTCGTTCCAAATATCGGCCCAGCGAATCCGCCAACGTCTGTCGCGCAGCCTAGACCGTCTGGCGCAAATGGACGAGACGTTTGCGTTTGCAAGCTCCAAACCGCTAGAGACGAATCTGCGAGAACCTGACCTCTCTGATCCGCAAGTCGTCGAGCGAATCGCCGCCGCGTTTGAAACGCGTCTAGGGATCATTGAGGACTTTATCAACTCGACCGACAAGCTGCAGCAGAAAATTCAAGAGCTGAAAAACGATGAGCAGCAAGCCGCTGCGCTGACGCGGCAGTTCAAAACTTTTATCGACGAGCGAATTCTGTGGATTCGTTCGCCTAACACGCTCGACATGGAAACGGTCCATGAAATCGGACGAACCGCCAGCTGGTTCGTATCCCCATCCAACTGGAGGAGTCTCGCCGAGCTGACGTTTCTCGATTTCAAGCGACGCCCTTATCTCTTTCTACTAACGGCTGTCTTTTTTGGCGTTTTGCTGTTTTACAAACGTCGGATGCGTCATCGGCTGAACGACATTGGCTCTGAACTCGCGTGGAAACGGCTCTCGCCGATCCGGATGACTACCGAAGCATTGTTCATGACGGTGCTGATGTCGCTGATCTGGCCGGCGATTTTTTTGGCGTCAGGCTACTTTCTTTCGCTGCTGCGTACCGAATCGGGGTTTGCTGCGGCCCTGTCAGCCGGATTTTATGCGATCACTTTCGTACTCTTTCCGCTGGAATTGCTGAAACAATTGGCTCGCCCTAACGGTGTAATGGCGGCCCATTTTCGCGTACCAGACGAGGTGACCAAAGAAATTCGCTGGACTAGCGGCACCCTTAAATACTTGCTTCCGCTCGCCGCAGGCGTCAACGCCGCCGCCGAAGAACATAGCGGATCGGCGGTGGACGACCCACTGGCCCGTTTGGTCTATATCATCTCGATGACACTGGTCTCGGTCGTATTATGGCGAGCCCTTGGCGCCGATCGTGCGGCGCGTAAATGGTTTGCAGAGAACTACAGCGATGGCATTTTCGCGAAGCTGACGCCGGCCTTGTTTTTTATCTTCATCGCGACGCCGCTCGCTTTGGCGATCGCCTCGATTTGGGGATATTACTACGGCGCCGTTCGCATTGTCGAAACCTTGTATGCGACGCTCTACTTGGTGATCGCTGTAGGTGTCGGACAGGGCTTTCTGTTTCGCTGGATCATGCTGAAACGAACGTTGCTGCTTCGTGAACGGTTGAAAGCTCAATTACAAAAGAGTGAAAAAGAATCGTTGCAAAGCGAGGTCACGGGGGCAGCACAAGAGACTCCCGAGTTGGATCCTTCGATCGTCGGTGAACAGACTCGCCATTTAGTGAAAGTTCTGTTCGGCGGAATCTTGTTAATCGGGCTAGCGGTCATCTGGCAAGATGTCTTGCCGGCGATGCGCAGCCTAGGACGCACGACGCTCTATCCCTTGATCGAATTTGGCACGACGCTTGATGTGCCCGGTGTTGCGTCGACTGTTGCACCGCGGCCAGCCAGCGACAAGACGAACGCCGCCGAGTCTACTAATCCGCTGCCGATACCGTCTCTTGAAGCGCCGACGGCGACAACCGCCTATCGATTAACGCTGGGCGCTTTGACGCTCGCCATTTTGGCGACGTTTATCACATTTGTTTTGGCGCGCAACCTGCCTGGCGTACTCGAACTGTTTGTGCTGCCGCGCTTAGAGCTAGACTCAGGAGGACGCTTTGCGGTTGCTACGATCTGCCAATATCTGGTGGTGACGTTAGGCGTGATCATCACTTCTGGCTGGCTCGGTTTGCAATGGGACAAAATTCAATGGCTGGTCGCCGCGATGTCAGTCGGCCTTGGTTTTGGCTTGCAAGAGATTTTTGCGAACTTCATTGCGGGCTTGATCCTGTTGATCGAGCGTCCGATTCGCATCGGCGATATTGTGACCATCGACGGCGTGACCGGCACGATCGCGCGAATTCAAATCCGCTCCACCACCATTTTGAACTGGGATCGTCAAGAGTTTATCGTCCCCAACAAAGAGTTCATCACCGGTCGCGTGTTGAACTGGACTTTGACAAGCACGCTGAACCGCATCCAAATTCCGATCGGCATCGCTTATGGTTCCGACACGCGTAAAGCAGAAGCGATTCTCCTCAAAATCGTGGGCAACCATCCACACGTGCTCAAGGATCCTGCGCCGCTGGTCACCTTCGAGGGATTCGGCGATAGCTCGCTCTCGTTCTTCGTTCGCGTCTATCTGGGCAGCTTTGATCATCGGCTCGAGACAATTCATCAGCTGCATCAGCAGATTGATGACGCATTCCGCGAAGCAAGTATCGAAATTGCCTTTCCGCAAACCGATCTACATATTCGTTCGGCGCCCGATTCCATTACCAAGTCTTGGCAAGAGTCGTTACGTGCGAACCGAGAAAACGACGCTAGTAACGGTAACGGCAACGGCCAACATGGGGCTGGACCGCATGCCGCGACGAATTCTTCTACCGCGTCCAGCGCTGCGACCTCGACACCCCCAACTGGCGGATCGACCAATTAAATAAACTAGCTGCCTGCCTCGCCGGGTGAGCGTGCATCACCGGCGATGTTCTCTACGTCGGCGGTCGGCAGCAGATAAGGGCGAAGCCGCTCTAGCGTCCGCGGCCCGATCCCGCGCACACGCTGGAGATCATTGTGATCGAGAAACGGCCCAATCGTTTCTCGCGACTCGACAATGCGGTGAGCCAACGTCTCTCCGATTCCCGGCAGTTGCGTTAATTCGGGCCAATCGGCTTGATTGATGTCAACGATAAAAGCGGCTGGTTGCGGCTCGGTTTGATCAATATCAAGGAATCGAGAACGACGACTCTGCTCGCGCCACGCCGAGAGCGACATCCCCACGGTTAAGACCACCAGCACGATCACCACCGCCAATTGATCCCCGCGGCGCAGCGTCCAGCCGAATTGTTTTCGGCTCTTGTGCGGTGGTGGCGATGGTTGGGTCATGGTGAATATGTAGCCGGATGTCGCCCTCTATTATCGACAAAACGGCGCCGCCAAGCGAGACTAAAGCTTGTTCTATTTCTGTCTGTTTTTCTGATTGACGTCATGCCGAAAGAATACCCCCAGGTTTCATGGGATCCGCAACTGATCGATGATTGCCGCCAGCTGATTCGCTTGGCCTTTCGTGAGGATCTCGACGACGAACAAGACTGGTCCACCGTCTCGCTGGTTGCCGCAGACGCCCAGGGCAGCGCCAATATCGTGAGCCGCGACTCAGGCGTGCTGGTCGGGACGCAACTGGTTCCCCTGATCATTGCAGAAGCCGAACTGGAATTAACCTGGAGCCCACAAAAGCAGGACGGCGACGCAATCCAGCGCGGCGATGTGGTCGGCAATCTGCAAGGGAATGTCCGCGACTTACTGACCAGCGAACGGACGATTCTGAATTTTCTCTGCCGGCTGACCGGGATAGCGACCTTGACCCGACGTTATGTGGACGCCGCTACAGGTCAGGCCCGCGTCTATGACACGCGCAAAACGACCCCAGGCTGGCGACGTTTAGAAAAGTACGCGGTGCAGTGCGGCGGCGGCGTCAACCATCGCGTCGGTTTGTTCGCCGCCGTCATGGCGAAGGACAATCACCTGGCCTTTAGCGCTACGCAACGAACTTTGGCCGACATTACGCCGCAAGTGCGGCAATTTTTAGAAGCCCAACTCGGTATCGCGGCCGCTGCCGAAAAGTTAATCGAAATCGAAGTCGACAGCCTGCAGCAACTAGAAGCGGTCCTGCCGTCGCAGCCTGATATAATTTTGCTAGACAACATGCCGCCTGAAGTCTTGCGACAAGCGGTCGAGATGCGCAATCGTCTGGCTCCCCAGGTCGAACTCGAAGCTTCTGGCGGAATCAACCTAGAGACGATCGGACCAATTTCTGAAACCGGCGTTGAAAGAGTCAGCGTCGGTGCATTAACGCATGGCGCGGTATCACTTGATCTGGGACTTGATTGGAAATCGTAGCTTCGCAAACTTGCGATCTATTTTGACTCCAGCTCGCAGCACGATTTCAAAGTTGCGTGATTTTACGGCGCCAAAGAAATAGAACACGGATGCCACAGATAAATCGCAGAATTGCATGGCAAGAATGCTGAGCCCAGCTCGTCACGATTTCCAATCTAGATTGCCTGGCAGCTCTCGTCGATTCGAGATTCTCTTCCATCGGAGGGCTTCTTTGTTGCCCTGTGTTCCGTTTCCGTCGGCGGGGCCCAGGTTCTAGTCTTCTTGAATTGCGACGGAACCCTGCGGCAAAACGGGTCTGGTGGCCTACGTCGAAGAAGCGTCGCTCCCATGTGGCGTTTTCGCCTCATTCCTGGGGAAATCTCGACAATTCTTGGCGCCATTTGACTCCGGTGCGATGGACCCTATGTTTCAAATGAACTGAAGCCTTGGGGAGGGGTGAAGTTCACTGCGCGGCGAGGAAGCTAGGAGCTTGAGGGGACCTCGCCGCGCAATTTTTATAGTTCTATCCAAGCAGCTCGCCATGCGACTCCACTCTCAACTCCCACGCCGCGGATTCTCTCTGATCGAAGCGTTAGTTTGTCTAACGATCATCACGATCACTTCCGCTGCGCTGCTGCTAAGCGTTGAGAGCACTCTGGAAGCGACCATGGACGCGCAGGAGATGACGTTCGCCTCGGGATTGGCCGACCAAATGCTGGACGAAGCGCTGGGGCAGGATTGGGTCGATCCGTCGATTAGCAATCCCTACGAAACGTCGCTGGCCGCCTCGTCGGACGAGACAAACGCCGCAGGCAGGTCCAAATATGACGACACCGACGATTACAACAACTATACCGCGTCTCCGCCTGTCGCGATCGACGGAATAACGCTTGGACAAAGCAACGGGGCAGGGCAATACTTGCCGGCCAGCTTTCGGATGAGCAACACATTTTTGCAGCGTTGGCGTTGTAAGTGCAATGTTTATTACGTCGATAAAAACGATCTCACGATGGAGCTGGACGATAGTAATGCCGGCCCCTATCGTGCGATTGAAGTGACGCTCTTCCATCAAGATGGGACCGACTGGCGCGAAGTCCTGACACGGCGAAGGGTATTCACGTATGTACCTCCCACAATCTAAACGCACCAATCGCCGCGGCATGACGCTGGCCGAAATGCTGGTTGCGACCGCGATCATGGGAATGATGGCCGCCGCGCTGAGCACGATCGCTTTGGCTGTCCAAATGGCACATGAGTACGCCGCCGAGCAAGGCGTTATGGCGCAACATGCTCGCGTAATCATTGAGCGTATCCAACGCAATTTCGCCGCCGCAAACGCCAGCGAGTCTTTTCCCGGCGCCCAAGTCATTTCTTACTACGATGCGAGCTATAACTTTCCGCAAGCGATCGCGATTTGGAATCCCCAGACGCTTGCATTCGCCCCCAACGACCGCCCGCTGATCGGAGAGTTGAAGTTTTTCGCATCCGATCCAAGCACCCCCAATCGCCTACTCGAGTTTCAAGCGGTCGGCAACACACGACCGGCGCCCACCACCGCCGCTGCGTGGCGCAATCTGGTCGACGAGCTAATCAAAGATGAGAGCGTCGAAAAGATCGAACTAACCAACCTGATCGCCTCGCCCAAGCTGAACGCCGGCAGCGCTAAAGCGTATAGCACGCTTCGATTTGAGCTCCGATTGCGTCCCGATGCAGCCGAAGTCGCCGACATGCGTAACGGCGCAAAAAGCTGGAACTCGCTCCGTTGGCCGTTGCGCGCGTATGGCGGAAACTCTGGTACGCGGCAGTCATGGGTTGCGTTTCAATTTCAGGTCGCTCCGGATGTCACGACTGCGAAGCTTGCGTCTGTGGGAGAAGAAACCTCCCCCTATTTCGGATCGGCTTCTATTTTTTACTCACTAAATCGATGAGCCTGCATCGCAATCAACTCCGATTTTTCCGCCCCCGGCGACGAGCAATCGCCGTCGTGATCGTGCTTGCGCTGTTGTCCATTACGCTGGCGATGTCGTATGCGATGCTGCGAACGCAAATGAGCGCCTCGCAGATTGAGCGCAACCTGCATCGCACCGGATCGGCACGCCATGCGGCGCTCTCTGGTCTCGCGATTGGGGTGCGACAAATGCACGCCGCCAACTGGACCGGCGTTGACGTCCCGATCCATGGATCATTGGGTGATAACGAAAGCTATCTCGTCACTTATACAACAGGCGACTCACGCTTGACCGCCGACCATCCCGATTGGGCCGAGTATCCCTATCGTGTGACCGTCAAAGCAACCGGCATCGCATTTGACCCGCTCGATTCGACCTACAAATCAGAGCATACGGTTGAAGCGGTCGTGCAATTGGTTCGCAAACGCCGCACCAGCAATCCGAGCCATTTTGCGTCGGCGCAAGCCTACACGACCTATCTCTGGGGGACACAGGATAACCGCATTGAAATGCCAATTTCACTGAATGGCCCGGCGCACATCCAAGGCGAACTCAATCTGTGTCAGGCAATGCCGGCCATAGAAAGGCCTTTTTATGGATTGATCGACGAACTGGCGATTTACGATCGCAGTCTCAGTTCGCTCAGTCTGTTGTTCATGGCCTTGTACGGCAACAGCGACAACTCAAATTTATACTCGCAGATCAACAATCAAAACCCAACCCACTGGTGGCGATTTAATGAATCATCTTCCACGGCGGCGACTGCGGCGGCGCAAGCAGGCGGCCGAACAGGAACCTATGAGGGGGGCGCGCTTCCCGGTGTCACGGTCAGCGGCTCCAACCGAGCCGCATTTTTTGATGGCGAAAGCGGTCACTTGGATCTGGGCAAGTTTGATCTCCCAGCGACCGGAGAATTTAGTATTGTCGCCTGGGTTGCGCCTTTCGCAGGCAGCAGCAATCAAGACTTTGCACGCATCATTTCTAAAGCGACCGGCGTGAACGCCAATGATCACAATTTTATGCTCGGATTTCAAAACGGCGGCAACAACCCGCGGCTTCGCACACACTTAAGGCTCGGCAATTCGGTCAATACGCACGTCGCCAATGGAGGTGAATTGTCGACAGGGCAATGGTCGCTGGTAGCGGTTACCTATGACGGCAATAACTTGCGGTTTTACAAAAACGGGGGGCTGATCTCAACCTATAACGCCAGTGGAACCCCGAGAAGCGATCTCACCTCCCGTGTTTGGATCGGCGACAATCCCCCGGGCAGTCCGCGGACACGCTACTTGAGCGACCTGCTAAAAATGAAAAACGCCGGCCTGGGCGACTATCGCCCACTGACCGGAGAAATTCGCTTGAATCAGTCAACTAACTCCAACGCCAACTGGCTGACCTTGGCTCGCATGCTGGGTCTAACCGTCGACTATTCCAACCATAACGTGACGACGCCGACCGAGATCACAGCATCGGCTAGCAGCTATCGGCTTTACCCCGGCGGGAAAAGCTACTCGGCGCCTGCAATTGCCGGCAACATCTCCCAGCGCACTTATACGCCTGATATGCTCAGCAACCCGCTGGGCGTATTGCGAATTAACGGCAGCACCACGCTGGGCGATAGCGTGTCGATTGACGGCATGTGCATCACCCCCGGCGACGGCATCGACCTGACCATCAAAGGCGCCAACGTCCAACTGCGCGCAACGACGTTGCCAGCACTGATCGGCGAGTCCACCGTTTGGCAACTGCCGGCGATCTATGGTCGCGACGATCTCTATATCGACGATGCGCAGGTCACCATCGATGGCGCCGTGATCGTGGGGGATCTCTTCGAGATCGAAGAAGGAAAAAATGACGACACGCGTTGTACTTTGACCGGCATGTTGCATGCTCAGCGAGCGACCGTGGGTACGCAGAAAAACTGGGGAGACAACAAAAACGAGTGGGAATCTCGGCTTTCGCAATTTGTTGCGGAGACCGACGCAGACCCCGACGATTATTTTCCGCAGTGGCTAGCCGAAGAACGAGACCTCGATTTGAACAAGAACCTTTCGATCTCTCCCCCGACGGAGGCTCGAAGCTTCTATTGGCCCGATCTGTCTCAACCGATATACGTAGCGGATCCGGCGGATGAAGGCCTGGTGTGGGAATATGTGCGGCGCCAAGAAAACGGTGCAAGTTAGTCCAATCTATTCTGGAGAAATAACGCGATGAGTACGGAGAAACGCTGGTTTGTTCTGCTAGGTCTAAACGCCTTAGCGATTGTGACAATGATCTCTTGGCAATCGTGGGCTCAGGCTCCTGCGGCGAACATGCCGTTTGCGAATGCCGTCGCGCAGCGCGAACAAATGATTCAATTGCTCAAAGAGTCGAACCAGTTGCTCAAAGAGCAAAATACGCTGCTCCGCAGCGGCAAATTGAAAGTTGAGCTCGTTGGAAAATAATCGCAAGCAAGTTCCGGCATGCGTTCGCAGCGGCTTTACGCTGATCGAACTGTTGTTAGTGGTGGCGCTGATCAGCGTCATCACGGCGATCGTGTTGCCGCAACTTGCCCCCACCTTTGACCAACAACTAGTGGGCTGCGGCGAAATCCTGGTCGCAGATTTAGACTACGCGCGCAGCTTGGCCATCGCCAACGGATCTACCTATCGAGTTACCATCGACACGGCCGCAAACAGCTATACGCTGCATCACGTTGGCTCAAACACAACTCTCAATACGCTGCCGCACTCGCCGTTTCATAATCGAGATGCAAATCCGCAGCAGCAGGTCACCTCGCTGGCGGATCTACCGCATATCGGCGTCAGCGTTACGATCGTTGCAGCCGTGCTAACCGGCAGCAACGACACCCTGACGACCTTCGTCGAATTCGGACCTCTCGGAGAAACTACGGCGACCAAGCCCACAATCATTTGGCTGCGCGCCAGCAGTGGCGTAGATTCCAAATACGCGGCCGTGCGGATTCATCCGATTACAGGCGTCGCCACGTTAGAAGAAACGACCCAAGTCACTCCGAGTATTCCCGCCTCTTAGCAGTCGCCTGCACGCGACCGACCGAGGCGAATTGCTCTCATTCGCCTTCGTTAGTACGCATGATTCGTCTCCCCTTCAATTCGACCGGCCCAATCGGCGTCGACATCGGCTCTCGCTCGATCAAGATGGTGCAATTCACCGCCGATCGTCAACAGCTGCTCGAATACTCCAACTACGACCTTCCTGGCGGCGGAGCCGAAACCGTTCTAGCAGGCGAACCCCTGCAAGCGGCCCTGCAGCATTGCCTAGAAGGGAGACGATTTCGAGGGAAAGACGCCGTCGTCTGCGTAGGGCGTCGCGATTTGTTTCTCCAGAACATCCGCATTCCTAAAAGCGAAACCAAGCCGGTTGAGTTGTTGGTCCAACAAGAAGCGGCAGGGCGGATTCCATATTCCGTAACCGAAGCCGAAATCCGTCATTTCGCCACCTGCGACGTCCGCCAAGGGGATGTCGCTGCTCAAGAGGTAGTGGTCATGGCCTGCCATCGGCCAACGCTCGAACAACGCTTGGAATCGATCGAAGCAGCCGGCTTGCGGCCGGTGGCGGTTGATGTGGAGCCGGCTGCGATCCTACGCAGCTACTGCAATCAATACCGCCGTGAATCAGATCTTACCGATCGCGTCTTGTACGTCCATGTCGGCAACACCACCACGGTGGTCGTCATTGCCGAAGGGGAGCAGATCCTGTTTATCAAGTATCTCGACTTGGGAGGCCGTCAATTTGACGAAGCGGTCGAGAAGCGTCTCGACATCTCCTCTCAACAAGCAGCCGATTTACGCAAACACAACGGGGATCGTCGCCGCACCCAACAAGATCCAGAAATCGCACGCAGTTTGGCCGAAGCGACCCGACCAATCGTCGAAAAACTGCTCTCCGAATTGTCGATGTGCATTCGATATCACAGCGTGACTTTTCGGGGCAAACCGTTGGTTCGCTTGGTCCTTTCAGGCGGAGAAGCGAACGAGCAATTGAGCGAAATTCTGGCCAAACGATTATCGTTAGACGCCGAAATCGGGGATCCGCTTCGCGTTTATGACGAAGCTCAACCAATCACGCGCCGCAGCATCTGGGACGTCGCCGCCGGCCTGGCATTGCGGGAAACGTAAATCGTTTCCAGGAATCAATCATGCAAGACATCGACTTTTTACCGAAAAAATTTCGCGATCGCCGCAAACGCCGGCGAGCCAGTCTGTATCGCTGGATCGGCGCTGCCGCCATCGGCGCTCTGTTGGCGGTTGCGGCGCTGATGCAACTTGGCGTGCAGCATCAATTAAAAAAGCAGCGAGATTTGCTTCAGCCAGCGCATCTGGCGGCCATCGCCAAGCGCGATCAACTCGCCAACCTGCAAATGGAACTGAACCAGCACCGCATCGAGGCGCAGCTTTTCGCGACGCTTCGCAGTCATTGGCCTGCAACGCAATTGCTGGCCAGTATCACGGCGCCGACTCCCGTGTCGCTTTCATTTCATGAGCTGAAACTTTACCAAGAGATCGCTTCCGATGCGCGTCGTCGTGAAGAAGCGGAAGATGCGGCAGCCGCTCAAAAATCGCCGACCTTGCGCGACTATGAATTTTTTCGCGCTGAACGCCAGAAACGCATCGCCAAGATCGATGTCGACGGGGCGGTGCTGGACGTTTCTCAATTGTACGAATACCTGGTCAAGCTTAATGATCATCCGCTGGTGCAACGAGCGATGATCGAATCGGTGGAACCAGTTGCCCAAGGTGACGATTCAGGGCGTTCCGAGTTCGAGCTGCAGATCGAGCTGACCTCGCCGCATGGCGGTCAGACGGCTCCCGCAGCGACCACCGCATTGCGAGCAGAGCGATAAGGAAACGCATCTCATGGCCGAATCTGTTTTCAACAGCAAAAAAAATAAAACCGTCAAATGGCAGCATCTCTTGCTCATCGCAGGCATCGCCATCGCTTACGCGGCTTTCGTCTACTTGCCGCGCCAGCGCCATATATCGGCACTGCGCGATGAGATCAATTTGATGGCGGCGACGATCGAATCGGAAGCGGTCATCGACGCTCAACTTGCGGCCGTACAACAGGAAGTCAAGCAGGTCAAAGAGTTTCTCTCGCCCTGGCACGCCGCTTCCGAAAAAGACATCGAAGCCGGCCGCATTTATCACCAACTGACTTCGCAAGCACGCGATGCTGGCGCCGAAAAATTAAGCCTCGTCCCGATGCCAGAGCAACGTCATGCGAGTCTTGTCTCCCAGCCTGTTCAACTTGGCTGTCAGGCCCGGTTTGCCGAAATTCACGCGATGTTGCAGCGATTTGAGCAGCTTCCCTACGTCGTTTGGGTGAGAAGCATCGAGCTGTCGCCGCTATCATCCGACGACGATATTTTGCAGTGCGAGCTAACCTTGGAGTTTTTTGTCGATTTTGACGGTAAATCCGGTTAGCCAAACGCTATCAGCGTCCGATACATAAGGAGACGGAGCGGAAACGTTCTGTGGAGACAATGAAATCGCAATCCTTGATCGCACGGATCAAAAGAGAGATCCAAAAGAGCCCGCAGAAAGCTGCGGTGCTTGCAGGTCTGTTTTTGGTCGCGATCTGGTTTTGGGCGCCATTGGTCATCAAATGGATGCCTGCATCCAAGTCGAGCTCAGCCTCCAATGACATTGCGATCGTGCCGTCCTTGAATAGCACGCCGCAAATGTCAGCGGCGCCACCGCTCGACGAACTGGACTGGCGAACATGGGCGAAACGAATGGAAGCGAATCCTAGGATGCGATCGGCCAAGCTTTCCGAGGATAGTCTCGATCCGTTTCGCAAATTGCAAGTTGCTGTGTCTGACAAACCTAAGGACGAGATCACCGCGCCGGCCGTGGTGGTCGAAACCAAGCCGGATGACTTGTTTGTAAGATCGATCATCGTGGGTCGCCAACGTGCGATCGCGAGAATCAACCAAGCGAACTACCAAGTAGGAGATGTCGTGCCGTCGAACCATGGCGTTAATTTCGTCGTTAGTTCGATTGATGCCTCAGGCGTTATCCTCGCTCGCAATGGAGAGAAATTCGATCTGCCGCTAAAAACCTACGATGCGGTCGAATCAGACAAAACGCTGGTGATGCGGCAGGGATCGCTGCAGCCGTAGCACGGCAAGTCAATTTACTTACGACATGGAAGTCGAATGCAATTTTTACTCCGAACGACGGTCTTCGTACTGTGCGCCGTCGCTGGCGTCGCCGCTGCGATTGGATTGGTTCACTATTCGGACGATCTGCTCGACAGCCCCATGTTCGCCGCAGCTCAAGTCGCTACGACGCCTCTGGCCAGCGCGCCGATTCCAACGGCAGCATCCGTCCCTACAACTCCGGCAACTGCTCCCTATGCGCCGGCGGTCACGCAACAAGTCGATATCGATAGCTTGAAAAAGAGCATCGAAGCGGTCAACGATCGACAAAGTGAAAGCTTTCAATTCTTTACGAAAGCGCTCGACTCGATCCGGGACGTCGCCGAATCGGGAATCAACGCCCAAAAAGAAAATCAACCGGTCAATCCGCCGCAAAATCAACCGTTCAATCCGGCTGCAGCGCCGATGAATGGCGCGATCCTCGCGCCTCCGCCGGTTGGTTCCACCACCCCGGCTGCGATCCAACCCACTGAAAACAACCTCCCCGAACCGCAACCGCTGCCAACCGGACCGCGTATCATTCGCGGAGAAGGGGATGACGGTCTGACGATCATCATCCAAGATACGGACATTCGCGAAGTTCTGGAGATGCTGAGCGAGCAGGGGAATCTCAACATACTGCCAACCAACAGCGTGCGTGGAACGGTCTCGGCTTCGCTCAGCAAAGTCGATGTGCAGACCGCGCTGAACGCGATTTTGCGTTCGACCGGCTACATCACCTTAGAAGAGAACAGCTTTATCTACGTCGGCACGCCAGCTGAACTGCATGCGATGAACAACATGGCTGATCGCGTACAAACGCGGATCTATCGTCCAAACTATGTTCGCGCCGTTGACCTACAAACCTTGTTGACCCCACTGCTGACCTCTGAAGTGGGCGTAATCAGCGTCTCGACCGCATCGCAGATTGGAATCAGCGCCAACAGCAATGCCGCCGGTGGCGACGACTTTGCAGGGACTGAAGCCGTCATCGTACGTGACTATGAACATAAACTGAATGAAATCGACGAAGCGGTGCGCGAGCTCGATCGTCGCCCTTTGCAGGTGGCCATTGAAGCCACGATTCTGTCGGTCAAACTGGACGACAGTCTGAACCTGGGCGTTAACTTCGAGGCGCTAAGAGACAAAAGCTCGGTACGTTTGGTTTCTGGCTTTCCCCTCTCAGCGCTCGACAACCTGAAACTAACCGACGGCGGTCTAAAGTTTGGCTTTCTAGACTCAAGCTTAGGAGTCTTTATTGACGCCCTTGAAACCTATGGTGACACCAGTGTTATCGCATCGCCGCAGTTGCTAGTGCTTAACAAGCAACGCGCCGAAATCTTAATCGGCGAGCAAAAAGGCTATATCAGCACGACGGTCACCGAAACCGCGTCAACGCAATCGGTCGAGTTTCTAGAAATCGGAACGCAACTGCGACTACGTCCGTTTATTACCGACGATGGCATGGTTCGATTAGAAGTTCACCCCGAAATTTCGGACGGCGATGTGAGAGTCGAAAACCAGCTTACCTTGCCGAACAAAATCGTCACCCAAGTGACGACCAATGTCATTTGTCCCGATGGCCGCACCATCATCATCGGTGGTTTGATCAAAAGCGATCTTCGGAAAAATGGGACGCAAATTCCTTATCTCGGCAGCATTCCGATCTTGGGACCGGCGTTTCGACAAAAGCAAGAGAAAACGGTCCGTGATGAGCTGATCGTGCTGCTCACTCCGCGGATCGTCGACCCGGCTCATATCCCCAGTGATGGCGAAGTGCTACAAGATGTTTTTGAGCAGCAACATGAAAATCTGGCCGACAAAATGTCGCCGCTGGGCAAACGCTATCTGGGACGCAAGTACTATCGGTTAGCAACCGCGGCTTGGGCGACCGGCGACGCCTACTCGGCGCTCCGCTATTGCAATCTGGCGATCCACTTTGACAACAGCAATCTCGAAGCGACGGAACTACGCAGCCAGGTAACAACTCAATCGGGCCTCGGCGATCGTTCGGTCGTAACCCATCTGCGCGAAGGCTGGGTTCCCCCCAGTCCGCCGCGGCCGGTCCAAGTCTCGCCATGGCATCTTGATCGAATCCAAACTCCGGCGCCGATCGATACTCCCTACAACCAGCCTCCGCTTCCGGTCAATACTCCGCCCCCCAATGCACCGGCTCCGGTGGTTACACCGCAAGACTTTGCTACCGGGCCGTATCCACCCCAGGTGAACCCATGATCCGCACTCTCTGCATCATCGCATTCACCATGTCAGGCATCGTCGGTTGCTCTAGCTTGCCAAGCTGGAGCGAACCAATCATGCACCCTGGCCGCGACATGCAAGAACGAAAAGCCGAACTCGCCGACTCACTGGCGCAGCGCCAAGCCGAGACCCAATTCAAAGCAGCCCAGGCTCGCTTTGCCGCCGGCGAAACCGCCAACTGCCGCACCTTGGTGGAAGAATCGCTGACGCACCGTCCTGATTCGATTCCGGCACTTCGACTCGCGGCTGAAGTCGCGTTGGCCGAAGATCGCGGCGCCGATGCGATCGGCTACTACCGCCGCTTGGCGGAAGTTCAGCCAGGCGACGCCCAAACGCATCACATGCTGGGCGTGGCGCTAGAAATCGAAGGGCAAGTGATCGAAGCCAACCAGCACTTCGAACGAGCCGCCCAACTCGCCCCCGGCAACCCGGTCTACCAGATGAGCCAATTGCCCACGACTCCGCCGACTCGGTAACGCCGAAGCTCCACCTTCTAAAAACAACGCGCCACTACCGCGTCAAATTGGTCACCAACGAAGGGCTGCCGGCAACCGATAACAGCGGCGAGAAAGTCTTACGCCGCCATCCCAATGCGCCTCCGCCGGGATAGAACGCGAAACCAAGATAGGCGTCAACTGAACCGGTATCCGCTGGCGTAACAAAGTTTGCTTCACCAAAGATCGCCCAGTGATCACTCAGCGGACAATGCAAGTCAGCGCCAAATACGACCACGGCGTTGGTGTCATGCGTGTTCATCAGCGCGGCGTTCTCTTGCCCATGGCCCTCGGCGGCGCCAAGCCAAGTAGTCGTCTGCCCACCAAATTTCCAAAGGTGACGCCAGAAGAAGCTCCCTTGTGCGAGGGGACGCAAATGCACGGCGTTCCCCGCCCAATCAGCGTCGGAACCCGTCATCGGCAGCATGCCCATGACGCCGATTTCGTCGCGATGGCTCACATCGTAGCCGACTCGTCCGCGCCACTGACTGAGCGTTTCAGTATCGTAATCTTGTTGATATAAAATGTCACAAGCGATCGCCCAATTCCAACCACTCTCGGCGCGCTGAAACAGGCCAAGCGTCGTAAAGCTTTGCGTGCGACTCGAAGAGCCTTCTAGCGCCCGCGTCACCGCGACGGCATGATCCGTTTGAGAAATTGCCGTGCCGATCTGCAGCCCGATGCTATGGTCAAATGACAACGGCAAGCCCCAATTGACATGCACTCGCCCACCAAACTGTGCGTTGACGCCAAAGTCTTGCGGCTGTTTCGAGCCATCGAGCCCGAGAAACAATTCCAGGCTGTCGGACCAGTTCCAACAATGGGCTTTGGGTGGAATCAGCGGATAAGTCGGCGTTTCCGAGAAGCAGCTGTAACCCTCCAACTCATTCATCGTGATGAAAGAATTGTCTTCGTTTAGCGATGGGTCTAGCGACATGTCGGCAAAACCGACTGCAGGTAGAAATGCCCAGCAAAACAGAGACCAACCAAAGGTCCAACGCAACATAAGCGATACGCCCATCCGTGGGATTGTCAGAAAACAGCCTTTTTCGCCCCGTGCCCTGGCGAGCACATTTCCTAAGGTCGGATATTTTGGAGGCTAATGAAAAGCGATCTTACCTCCCCTCCGAGAATCGCGATGAGTCATTTTTCTGATTCCAACGGTGCAATCGTACCTTGGGCCCCATGACTTGCTCGTCAATTGGGCAAGCGATCCAGTATTTGTCGATTGATACAACTTTCGATCGTTCAACAGTTTAATGCGACTAGACTTTTTACTGCGGCGGTTCTGCCCCCCCGGCATAACAAGAATGCCCCTTTTGGTGATCCGGCAGAGTTGCTTCCTGGCTGAGATAGGGGAGAGAGCGGCTACCGCCAAGGATCGCGATTCACCTAGCGCCGGTTAATTGGAATAAGTGTGAAAAGTATCCTAAGTTTAAGATGATTGACTCCCGATTTCTGCGATCGGTCCGCCGGGCCCGGTCGAACTACCGAACCGCGACGCATGACCGAAAATCCCTTCGACAAAACTGGCGTAATCCCCCGTGATGACTTCAGCGGTGATCCTTCTTGGTCGGAAGGACTCAAGGCTATTTACGCTCGCCTTGCGCAAACCGAAGTCGATCAGGCCGCCTCTTCGCGCAGCAGCTTTGGTTCCGTCACGGCGATTCCCTCTCTTGGTAAACGATATCAACCGATTCGTAAGCTCGGACAGGGAGGAATGGGAGCGGTCTACCTGACTGCCGATACCGAAACCGGCCGCTTGGTCGCGGCCAAGGTTCTGCCGCCAGAGTCTTTGCCGAATGAAGAAACAATACAGCGATTTCAAAAGGAATCACGACTATTAGCCGAAGTTCAGCATCCTCACGTTGCGAACTTGCTGGATGTCGGTCGCTGCGGAGAAGTCTCGTACCTGATTATGGAACTGGTCGAAGGCGCCGACCTGAAACAAGTCATTCAGAAACAAGGAGTGTTACCCGAGCGATTGGCGCTGCAAATCATCGGTGATGTCGCGGCGGCATTAGCGTCTGCTCATACTGCCGGCATCGTTCATCGCGACATAAAGCCCGGCAATATCTTGCTGGCCGCCTCCACCGAACCGGGAGAATCGCCACAGGAAGCCGTCTTTGCGGCGATTGAAGCCCACCAACTTCCTACGGTGAAGCTGACCGACTTTGGCTTAGCTCGCCATGTCGACCAAGCCGCCTCGCTGGACTTGACCAAGACTAGCGCCATGCTGGGGACCCCTTACTATATCTCACCCGAACAATGCACCGACAAAGCGAAGGTGACGCCGTCATCAGATGTTTACTCGCTGGGCGCTACGCTGTTTGAGTTGCTGACAGGTCGACCTCCCTTCACAGGAGACGATTCGGTACGCTTGATCACAATGCACTGCTTCGAGCAGGCCCCCGATCCCCGAAAATTCAATCCGCAGATTAGCGACGGAGCGGCGGCACTGGTGTTGAAAGCGCTGCAAAAGTCTCCTACCGCTCGCTTTGCGGATGCGGGACACTTGCTCCTCGACCTCGATCGACTGATCCGCGGCGAAACTACCAACATTGCGATTCATCCAATCGTGCCGGCGGCCAAAGGCAAAGTTTTTGAAGCGCAATGGGAATGGGATTTTGACGGCGAGCCTGCTGACTTGTGGCCGCTCATCTCAAACACCGAACGGATCAACGCCGCAGTTGGCTTGCCTCCGGTCGAATACGTCAACCAACGCGACCCCCAAGGCGTGCTGCATCGCATCGGCTCGTTTCGCTTAGGCTTGACCCGCTTGCAATGGGAAGAGTATCCCTTTGAGTGGATCGAAGGGCAGCGATTAGGCGTGTTACGTGAGTTCAAAAATGGTCCATTTCAATGGTTCGCGAGCGTCGTCGAAGTGACGCCGCGAGCGACCGGCGGAAGCCACCTGACGCATACGGTTCGCATCGCAACGCGTAGTTGGTTGGGGCGTTTAATCGCGACTATCGAAGTCAATCTCAAAGGGCGTAAACCACTCGACCGCATCTATCGCCGCATCAACGAAATGGTGACCGGTCGCTTGCGTGGTTCGGCGGCGACCGATCCTTACGTCTCCGCCCCCAAGGTTTCGACTTCGCTCCACAAAAAGCTCGCGGCGGCGCGTGTGCGGTTGTCGGTCGAAGCCTATGACGAAAATTGTCTGGATCGCTTGCTAGAGTTTCTTGCCGAAAGCCCCGCTCAGGAACTTGCGAGAATTCGTCCGCGAGCCTTGGCCACGCGATTCCAGGTTGATCCCCATCTCTTTACAAATGTCTGTTTGGCCGCGTGCCATGCAGGTCTGTTAGAGATGTACTGGGACGTCCTTTGTCCGACTTGTCGCGTCGCGTCAGAAATCAAACAGTCGCTGAGCGAGATCGATCGTCATGCGCGATGCGAAGCCTGCAACCATGACTTTGAGACCGATTTTTCGAGCGCAGTCGAGATGATTTTTCGCGTTCATCCCGAAATCCGGCAGGCCGACATTCGCACCTATTGCATCGGCGGACCAGAGCATGCGCCGCACGTTGTTGCGCAAACGCGATTGTCTGCTGGCGAAGCTTTGGAGCTTGACCTCTCGCTCGATCCAGGCGCTTACATTCTCCGCGGAACGCAACTCCCTTACACCATCAGCATTTCTGCCGAAGCTTCGGTCGGCGCCAATCGCCATCGGGTTTCTCTCAGCCAAGACGAGTCCTGTCGCCGACCGATTCGCGTTCGCGCAGGGCGTCAATTGCTGACGCTTGTCAACGACTATCCTCACCCTTTAGTGATCCGACTAGAACGTGCTGCAATGGCTAGAGATGCGGTCACAGCTGCCGATGCGCTCCGTTTACCCGAGTTCCGCCAGCTTTTTCCATCAGAAAACGTCACCCGCGATCGGCTCTCGAACCTGGCGACCAGTACGCTGCTGGGCTTACGAATTACCAACGTGCTTGATTTGTTTACGTCACTCGGAGATCTCGCGACGTGTGATCAAGTTCATGAAACCTTCCAGTCATGCCTGCGTATCCTGGAATCCCATGAAGGCAAATTGGTTAAAGAATCGGACGATCGGATCTTGGTTGCTTTCCCAACAGCCAGTTCGGCTTTTACGGCGTCGCTAGAAATCCAGCAAACCATCGCGTCTGGGGCAGGGGAGGACTCGCCGCAGTTGCAGTTGGCTCTGCATCGCGGCATGACGATGTCTACCAGTTTCAACGGTCGCTCTGACTACTTTGGCCGCTCCATCTCCTTCGCCAATCGAATGCTCGACACCCATGAGTCTTATCAATTAGTAGTCTCCCAAGAATTATTCGACGACGACGATTGCCACCAGCTTTGCGCCGCAAACGGCTTGCAGATGCGGCCGATCCCAAGCCAAGAAACGACAATCGCCTACGAAATCTACAAGCCGATTGCTATGTCATAACGCGATCTTCTTGGGCGGATTTCCCGCGAACATGCTGTTCAATCATTCCAGCGCTGGTTAGTCGAAAATGCCTCTTCCCACACTCAATTCCGCTTCTCTCTTGCACGAGAGTACTTCCGCTGCCGCGATTTGGATCTTAGAAGGCTGTTTGCCGGGCCAGGCCGTGATCTCGCGGACGCCGCTCAAGGCTTTTCCCTTTTGCGTCGGTCGAAATCCAGCCTGTGAGCTGTTGGTAGAATCGCCTAATGTATCTAAGCGACATGCGCTGTTCCAATTGCGCGATGACAAGCTGATCGTCGAAGATCTACAAAGCACCAATCGCACCTTCGTCAATGGACACTCCATCTCTCAGCCAACCTGCGCAAGTCATGGCGACTTGATTCAGCTGGCTGATATTGAATTTCGCTTATTACTGTCAAGTGAGATCCTCCCCGAGATTGATTGCACCAAAGTCAATTTTCAGCCGGAACAAAACTGGGCGATCTCGCGCATGCACGAAGTGCTGAACGAAGGTCGCATGGCGATCTTTTTTCAGCCCATTGTCACCGGCTCGCTCCGCGATGTTATGGGTTACGAAGCACTCGTGCGAACCGATGTGCCGGGACTGGAATCTCCCCTCGCTCTGTTTGAAGCCGCCACGCGTTTAGGGCTAGAAGTGCGATTGAGCCAAGTATGCCGTACCGAAGCGATCAAAACGCTGGAAGCGGCCGCCGTGCCGGGCGCCCTGTTCTTAAACACGCATTGTCACGAGCGACTGGATGCCGAATTGCTTGAATCGATGCGGAAGATCCGCCAGCAAGCAGGCACACGACCGCTCGTGCTAGAAATCCACGAAGAAGCGGTCACCGATATCAACTCGCTGCAAGAGTTCACCACAGCGCTGCGGAAACTCGACATCAAACTAGCATTCGATGACTTTGGCGTGGGGCAATCGCGTTTGATGGAGTTGGCGCAGGTTTCGCCCGACTATCTCAAATTTGATCGCTCGCTGGTGAAAGACCTGCGAGCAGGCGCCGCTCATAACGGACTAATCACCAACCTGCATAAAATGGCGATCGAATTGGGCATCACCACGTTGGCCGAAGGACTAGAAACTCCAGAAGCCATTGCGGCTTGCGATGCGATTGGATTTACACACTACCAAGGCTTCGCCTTCGGTCGCCCGCAACCAATCGCCAACTTTCAAACGCCGCCTCCCCCAAAAATTTAGCCAGCCGCCCGAAGCGCTGCACTTGCGGTCTCCAGAGCCCACCGTTCCTTCGATAGCCCTCTCTGGCCGATTCTTTCTGATGTCGGCTCCCACGCTTTGGGACACAGTTCGGAACCAATCGCGACAATCCGCGACTCTACGCGTAAGTCCTTTTAATTATTGAACTTGCGCAATGAATCCCTCAGACACAAGGGCAAAGAGATCATGGATTGAGCGATAGCCCAAATATTGCTCTTACCAAAATAAAGGATCCCGCTAAAATGATTACATAGCTAACCATTAGGTGGTAATCATTCTGGCGGACTCAAGTGCTTGAATACGACTTTCATAACAGCATCAGCTACTGGGTCTGCCATACGGCTCACCTGATCCAGCGAGAAATGAACACCGCTTTGACACCGCGGGGGATCACCTTTCGCCAAGCTCAGGTACTTGGTTGCTTGGCGCTAGAGGGTCCCCTTTCGCAAGTCGATCTGGCCGAGCGAATGGGGGTTGAACCGCCAAGTCTAGTCGCAATTTTGGATCGCATGGAGCGTGACCAGCTGATCACGCGGCAGCCCTGCCTGCAGGATCGTCGCGTGCGTCGGATTGTTCCTCGCGCTGAAGTGATGCCGATGTGGGAGGAAGTGGTCGCCGTGGCGAAGCAAATGCGACGACGAATCACGCACGGCATGACAGCCGAGCAAATCACGCAACTCGATCAGCTACTCACTCAAGTGCGCAACAATTTGAAATCGGGGGAACTCACCGATGTTTAATACTTCTATCCCTTCCACTCCAGTTCGCGCCATGCGTTTGCTGACACTCGCAGTTTTGCTCGCTGCGATCGCAGGTGGATGTGCAGAACGCAACGAGTTTAAGCCCCCGCCGCCGCCGACCGTTGACGTCGCGCATCCTCTCTCTCATCCGATCGTTGATTCGATGGATTTCACTGGCACGACGGTGCCGTTCGCCCGCGTCGAAATCCGCCCGCGCGTGCAGGGCTATTTAAAGTCGATTCATTTTGAAGATGGGGCCAACGTCAAACAGGGAGATCTGCTGTTTGTGATCGAGCAAGAGCCGTTCCAAACCGCGCTCATCGCAGCCGAAGCGCAGCGAGAACGAGCTCAAGCCGACAAGCAGTTGGCGATGGCCAACCTAGAGCGATCAAAACAGCTGATCAAGACGACCGCTGTCTCCAAATCGCAAGTCGATACCGATGAAGCCGAGCTTGCGACCGCCAATGCTGATTTGAAAAGTGCTGACGCGGCGATCGCCAAAGCGAAACTCGACCTTAGCTATACCGAAATCCATGCTCCGATCTCGGGACGCATTGGCCGGCACTTACTGGATGTCGGTAACCTGGTGACGGCCGAACAAACCAATCTGGCCGTGATCGAAACCTTGCAACCGATCTACGCCAACTTCTATGTCAGCGAAACTGACCTGCTGCATTTTATGGAGTTGTTGCGTCAAAAAGTGTTGCCAGATCCCGAGCAGAATCCACCGGTGCTTTATCTCGGTCTTGAGAATGAAACGGACTTTCCGCATGAGGGAAAACTCGCCTATCGCGAACTCGGAGTCGATCCGACCACCGGGACCGTGATGCGCCGCGCGATTTTTCCGAACAAAAATGACGAATTAATCCCCGGCTTGTTCGTAAAAATTAGAGCTCCCATCGGGGATCCAACCCCCCGCACCTTGGTTGAAGATCGCGCGATCGCTACCGATCAACGCGGCGATTACATGCTAGTGGTCGACAACCAGAACAAGGTCGAATATCGCCCAGTCCAACTAGGGACGAGAATTGGCAGGATGCGGGTCATTCGCGAAGGGGTCACGCCCGAAGATCGGGTGATTGTCAATGGAATGCAGCGTGCTCGTCCTGGCGCGACCGTTACTCCCGAAGCGGTCGAGATGAAGCTTGAGCTTACCGCCGACTACGAAGCGATCCGCGCCCGAGTCGCAACGCCGTCGGCGCCAGACCGCGCGACGGTGCAGCTTCGGCAGCAAAGCGATCGTCGCTAATTCTTTCTAAAAAACTGATTCCGCTCCTTCATCGATCGATCGCCGCATGTTGTCGAAATTTTTCATCGAACGCCCGATCTTCGCGAACGTCATCGCCATTATTACGATGCTGGTCGGAACGGTCGCGCTCTTTAATTTGCCGATTGAGCAATACCCAGAGATCACCCCGCCGACAGTCCGCGTTAGCTGCGTATACCCCGGCGCCAACGCCGAAGTAGTCGCCAGCACGGTCGCCGCACCGATCGAACAACAAGTCAACGGCGTCGAGAACATGCTCTACATGTCTTCGACCTCCTCCAGTGACGGTTCCTACACGTTGACCGTCACCTTTGAGATTGGCTCAGACCTTGATCAATCGCAAGTGTTGGTGCAAAACCGCGTCGCCGCGGCCGAAGCCAGTCTGCCGGAAGAAGTGATGCGACAAGGGCTGACCGTCAAAAAACAGTCGACCAACATCATCCTACTGTTGTCGCTAACCAGCGAAAACAAAGAGATCGATCAGCTCTATCTGTCGAACTATGCAACCTTGCGATTGCGTGATGAGCTAAGCCGCATCAATGGAGTCGGCGACGTCACCGTGTTTGGGGCGACCGACTACAGCATGCGAATCTGGTTAGATCCCGATAAGCTCAAAGCCCGCAACATGGCGGCCGAAGACGTACTGCTGGCGATCCGCGAGCAAAACGTCCAGGTCGCCGCAGGGCAGATCGGACAACCGCCAGCGCTTAGCGATACGCCATTCCAATACACCGTCTCGGTCTTAGGACGCTTGAGTGACAGCGAACAATTTAAAAATATTATCCTCAAAACCGGCGAAGATCGTCGCGTCACGCGGCTCAAAGATGTCGCGCGAGTCGAGCTTGGCTCACAGGGTTACGACCAATTCAATCTGAAACAAGGTCAGCCGACCGCCAACATCGCCATCTACCAGTTGCCTGGCGCGAATGCGTTGGACGTCGCCCATAACGTACGGCAAACCATGGATCGGCTCAGCGGATCCTTCCCAGAAGGTATGCGTTACGAAGTTCCGCTGGATACCACTTTGTTTGTCGAAGCGTCGATCCATGAAGTTTACAAGACGCTGATTGAAGCCGGCGTGCTAGTGCTGGTGGTGATCCTGGTCTTTTTGCAAGATTGGCGCGCGTTGTTGATCCCAGCGACCACCGTTCCGGTGACCATCATCGGCGCCTTCGCCGCGATGGCGGCGCTCGGCTTCTCCGTCAATATGTTAACCCTGTTCGGCATCATTCTGGCGATCGGCATCGTCGTTGATGATGCGATCGTGATCGTCGAAAATGCGGCGCACCATATCGAACAAGGGATGAAGCCCAAGCCGGCGACCATTCAAGCCATGGACGAAGTGCTGGGCCCAATTATCGGCATCACCCTGGTGCTGATGGCCGTATTTGTGCCGGCCGCATTCATGGGCGGCATCACTGGCCAGCTCTATCGGCAGTTTGCTTTAACGATCGCCGCATCCGCTCTCATCAGCGCGTTAAACGCACTGACGCTCAAACCGGCCCAATGCGCATTGTGGTTACGAGCGCCGAGCGGCAAACCCAAAAACTTCTTCTACCGCGGTTTCAACTACGTTTACAACATCTTTGAAGGAATCTACGCATCGATCGTCGCGATCATGGTCCGGCGAATCGCGCTGATGATGATTCTGTTTGTCGCGATCGTGGGACTCACCGGCTGGTGGTATCAACAGGTTCCAACCGGCTTTTTCCCGAACGAAGACCAAGGCTATATCTTTGTCGCCGTCCAACTCCCCGACGCCGCCTCGCAGCAGCGGACTCGTGACGTGATGTCGCGTCTGGACGAGATCATGGAACAGCAGCCAGGCGTCGCCGACTGGATCACCATCGGCGGTCTGTCACTGCTCGACGGCAGCAATGCGCCCAACATGGGCACCATGTTTGTCACGCTCGAACCGTGGGAAGAGCGGCTAGAACATGGGCACACGCTCGAAGCGATCCTGGGCGGGCTCGGCGGCCAAATGGCGCAGATCAAAGAAGCGGTCGTCTTCCCGTTTCCCCCGCCGGCCATTCGTGGGCTCGGCGTGCGCAGCGGTTTTCAAATGCAAATCGAAGACCAAGCCGATGTCGGTCTGGCCGAACTGCAAAACATTACCCAAGCAATCGTTGAAGACGCCAATACGCAGTCATCGCTGGCCGGAGTCAAAACCACCTTCCGCTCTGGCGTGCCGCAACTTTATGTCGACATCGACCGCGAAAAAGTGAAAACATTGGGCGTGCCGCTGGCCAGCGTCTTCACCACGCTGCAAGCTTACCTTGGCTCGGCCTATGTAAACGACTTCAACAAGTTTGGCCGAACCTACCAAGTGCGAGTTCAAGCCGAGGCCGAGTTCCGCGCCGATCCTGAAGACATCAAACAGCTTGAAGTGCGTAACATCAACGGCGAGATGGTGCCGATCGGAACGCTAGGAACAGTGGAACGTTCGTTTGGGCCACAAATCGTGAATCGTTACAATCTCTATCCGACTGCGTCCATCACCGGCGGACCGGCACAAGGTTATAGCTCCGGCGAGTCGCTCGCCTTGATGGAGCAAATCGCCCAACGCACGCTGCCGCGTTCAATGAACTACGACTGGACCGGCATGTCGTTTCAAGAGAAACGAGTCGGCGGTCAAGCCATCTTTATCTTTGGCATGGCGGTCGCCCTCGTTTACTTGGTGCTCGCCGCGCAGTACGAAAGTTGGTTGATCCCGGCCGCAGTGATCTTGGTCGTGCCGCTCGGCGTGCTCGGCGCCGTTGCCGCCGTCGCGATCCGCGGGATGGACAATAATCTGTACACGCAGATCGGCATCGTGCTAATCATCGCATTGGCTAGTAAAAACGCGATTTTAATTGTTGAGTTCGCACGCGAAATCCGCGCTCGCGGCGAGACAATCATTGACTCGGCAATCCAAGCGTCACGTTTACGATTTCGCCCGATCTTGATGACCAGCTTCGCATTCATTCTAGGCGTATCGCCGCTGGTCTTCGCCACCGGCGCCGGCGCCGCCGGTCAACAAGCGCTCGGCACCGCGGTCTTCGGCGGGATGATCGCATCCACCATCCTGGCCGTCTTTTTCGTGCCGGTCTTCTTCGTGTTGTTCCAGTCCCTCTCCGAATGGTGGACCGGCGATAAGCAAGACGAAGATGCTGCGCCCGACGAAAATCTCTCGGCTCACTAAGTAATCCATCGCAACTCAATTTTCGTGTTCCTACTCTTCGTCAGGCGCCATGCGCTTACCGCGTCTTCGCGGAAGGAGCACGGCGCCTGAGTCGGAACGAGTTATCGATTCGCGCACACTACAGACCACTACCTAGGCGCCGCCCTCCAAAAAGGGAGGGCGGCCCTATTTCTGTAGTTCGCAGCGGCCAGCAACCGATGCAATCTCGCATTTCTCAGCCAAGGTTTCTTTGAAGGTTCCGAGGCGATCTGCTACAATCCAACTGTCGTAGTTTGTATATAATCTGCGTCCCCCGCATGCCTTCCTGAACCTACCTACCTCCCAGTTGGACTCGCGCGCCGCCCTCCGCCGCGCCGGCAATCCCACCCGCCAGGATCCTACAATGCGACTGCTCGCTCTTCCTCTCGTTGTTGCGTTGGTCTGTTGTTCAATCGCCCACGGCGACCCGATTCCGGTTGAGGAACTAAAGCGACCGACGCCGATCCAATTTGAGCAAGAGATCCTGCCGATCTTTCGCCAAAGCTGTCTTGCTTGTCACAGTGACAGTGAGCGAAACGGCGGCTTGGTGCTTGAGAGCCCCAAAGCGATCCTCGCAGGCGGAGACTCGGGCGCTGCGATCGTCGTCGGCAAAGGGGCCGAGAGCTTGTTGCTAAAACTCGCGGCGCATCAGGAAGAGTCGTTCATGCCGCCGCTGGACAATGACGTTAACGCGCCCACGTTGACTTCGCAGCAGTTAGGACTAATCCGCCTGTGGATTGATCAAGGCGCCCACGGCGGCGAATCAGCGGCGCCTACTTCATGGAAGTGGGAACCACTGGCCGGCAGTCTTAAACCTAGCTATGCACTGGCGCTTAGTCCCGATGGTCAGCAGGTCGCCGTCACGCGAGCCAACCAGTTGTTTGTCTATGACACCAAGTCGGGCCAACAATTGGCTCAACTCCAAGACTCATCCCTGGCCCCAGGATCGGCCCATCAAGACACCGTCAAATCTTTGGCCTGGAGCAGTGACGGCAGCTTGCTCGCCTCTGGCGGATTTCGCGAAGTCAAGCTTTGGGAAAAGCCGCGTCAGACACGCCAAGCGACTTTACCAACCGGCAACGCGCTGGCCGCCATCGCAGTCAGCCCAGATCAAAAATGGCTGGCGACCGCCGGCGCCGATCATACCATCCAGCTTTGGAACGCCGCGACGGCTGAGCCCGGCGCCAAACTAACAGCGCACACCGATCGAGTTTCCGCACTTCGCTTCACCACTGATAGTCAGCGTCTCGTCTCGGCGTCGCTGGACGGAACCGTCCGATTCTGGCAGTCCCAGGATGGAGCCGCGTTAGGCATGCTTCAGTCGCCAAGTCCAGTTCATGCGCTGGCACTAGTCGCAACCGCCAAACCTGCAGACAACCAAGCCAGTCCGCCGCAAATTGTGGTAACCGCCGGCGCTGACAAGCTGCTACGCACCTGGAAACAGCCGCAGTCGCCGCCAGAGATGCAGCCTTCGACTACTACGGTAGAATCGACACCAGGGGAGGGCGCCGCCGCTGAAGCAAGTCTGCTAATCGCCACCAGCGAGACTCCTGCACATGACAACACAATCACCGCACTGGCCGCATCCCCCGACCAACCGCAGCAGGTTTTATCAGCAAGTCTCGACGGCAAAATTCGTCGTTGGAGTCTCAGCCCGCTCAAGCAAATCGCCGAGTTGGACCACGGCGCCCCGGTGCTGGATCTCGATTTTAGCGCCGATGCAAAACGGATCGCCTCGGTCAGCGAAAATCACACGGCCAAACTATGGGACTCTGCTGGCAAGCAGATCGCCGAGTTGAAAGGAGACGTGCGCAAGCAGCAATTCGCGGCTCGCTTAGATAACGATGTCAAAGCGGCCAACCAGCGTGTGACCATCTTGAAACAACGCTTAACCACCGTCGAGGGCGACCTGACAACCCGAACCGAGGCGCAAAAGATCGCTGACGAGGCGCTGACCGCCGCCCAGGAAGATCTCGCCAAAAAGAAGCTGGCGCTGGACCAAGCACAAGCGGTGGCAAAGACCGAACAGCCTGTTCCCGACGCACCGGCCCCCACCGAAAAGAAAGCCGAACAGCCAGAACCAACTGCCGAACAGGCGTTTATCGAAGCCGAAGCGGTACAGAAACTCGCGCTGAAAAAGCAGACCTCGGCAACAACTGCTACCCAAGAAACCACCGCCATGGTCGCAGCCGTTAAACAGCTGGTGACCGCCGCCGAACAGCGCGTTCAGCTACTGCAAGCAAGCCTCGCTGCAGCCAACCAGCAGATCACCGCGGCTGAGCGCCCACTGCGTACGGTTCGTTTTTCTCCCAACAGTCAAATCGTCGCAACATCCGGCGACCTGCCCAGCGTGCAAATTTGGAACGCCGAGACCGGCGCTCCGCTAGAAACGTTCACCGAACAAGCGGCGCCCCTTTTTCCCCTGGCCTTTTTGGATAACCAGCGATTGGTCTCGGCATACGGCGCGACCGAAGCGGTCCTTTGGGATCTGAACCCCGCCTGGCGACTGACGCGGACGATCGGATCGGCCGAACAGCCTGAAATGATTTCCAGCCGCGTAACCTCGCTCGACTTCAACTCGACGGCGACTTGGTTACTGGTCGGCGGCGGCGCTGCATCACGTAGCGGCGAATGGGGAATCTTCCAGGTCGCCGATGGCAGCCAAGTCCATCACCAGCCCAAGGCCCACTCGGATGTGATCTATGCGGCCAGGTTTTCTCCGGATGGGTCGCAGCTGATCACCGCCGGCGCCGACAAGTACCTACGTATCTGGGACGCAGCGACCGAGAAACAGCTGCGGCAACTAGAAGGGCACGGCGACTACGTGCTGGGCGTCGCTTGGAAAGAAGACGCCCAAACAATCGTTTCGGCGGCAGCGGATCAAACCATCAAAGTTTGGAACGTCGAAACAACCGACCTGCAGCGAACCATCACCGGCTACGCCAGAGACATCACGTCCGTCAAGTACATCGGCGCAACCGACCAAATCATCTCCAGCTGCGGGGACGGAACCGTCCGCCTCCAAAACGCCGCCAACGGCGGAACCGTCCGCAACTTCGCCGCCGCTATCTGGCTCCACTGCGTCGACGCAACATCCGATGGCAAACTAGTCGTCGCCGGCAGCGACGACGGACGCCTATTCATCTGGGACGGCGCCACCGGCAAACAATTGCACGCGATTACCGTTGGGAAGTAAGACGAGTAGAAGATGAAGAATGGAACACGGCCAGGCCACGGATGAAGAGCGGGAAGACACGGTAAGAATCGATGTTCGCCCGTCGCCGCAAAGCACAAAAAACCGCGGCTATCATCGTGCCGCTGTTTATATTTTGATCGATGTGAGCCTAGCCCGATAGTCGCCTTTCGCTCCCGCGAAAGCGTCCGATTAGCGAAAGGCGACTATCGGACAAAGTCGGCGAACTGGGTGGGCCACCCCAGCGCTAAATCGCGGCTCTTTCCGCATGGCGATCGTGCTGCCTCTTTGCCGTCAAAACCTTCCCGCCGCGGCCGCACTAATCTTCCCAAAACAAGGTTGACTTGCTGAAACCATATTAGTATAAATATGTACAGGTAATCAAGCTGCGGTTTGATTCTGCCTATCTACAAAATATCGGGCGCCTGCGGGATGCGTTGGGGGCTGTTTTTGGGGCGTTTGGCCGGGGGATCGGGCTGGGCGTTTGCATCGGGTGATCGCTGGTTCGGCGAGGTTTTTCTGCTGCGCCAGGGTGAGCCATGGGGGAGAAATTTTCATGTCAACGGCCATGATGGAGTCTGCTTCTTTCGAGTCGATTGCTAATCCAATCCACCATGCGGAATCGGCCGCAGGGCTTTCGAGTTTGTTGCGTTCCGATTCTGCGAAGACAGCGGCTGTTTTTCAGCATTTGGACCTGGGGCAACTGCGGCCTGATGAACCCTTAGAGGGGCTGACCACGGTTCAATTGTTGGCGCGGCAAACGCCGCAGGCTTGGCTATTGCCGGGAGTACTCGCCCGGCATCAGGCGGCGGTGATTTTGGGGCCTTCGAAATGTCTGAAAACTTCGCTGGCGGTTGACTTGTGCGGAGCACTGGCCAGCGGGGGCAAATTTTTGGGGCAGTTCGCGGCCGAGCGGGCATTTCGCGTCGGCTTTGTGGGCAGCGAAGAAGTTGAGCCAACAATCGCCGACATGGCGCCGCGCTGGAGCGCTGCGGCCCAAGTCGATCTGTTGACGCTCGACCGACTGATCTGGAGCCTGAACATGGACGACCCTGGCAGTCCGGTCAATTTGCAGCGGCTGACCGCTTGGATCGAGCAGCATCAGTTAGAAGTCGTACTGATCGACGTCGCCGATTTGGCGGATGCGACGCCGCGGGCCCAAGCCAAGCAGTTGAGCGCGTTGGTTCGCTGTTGTCAAAAAGCAGGCGCCACGCCGATCATCTGTTGCCCGACGCGCAGAGAGTTGTCCCCGCGAGCCATGACCGCCGCCGATCTGGGCGGTTCGGCGTGCAGCGGCATTGCCCGCCAATGGCTCTTGGTGAATCGCCGGCAAACATTCGAACCAGGAACCGGGCGCCATCAATTATGGCTAACAGTCGGCGGCGGCGCGCGAAGAAGCAGCCAATGGGGCCTGGACATTGACGAAGGGCAATACGAAGAGGAAGCCGGCGGCAAATGGGAAGTGCAGCTGCGCGACGAGCCCTCCATCGTTGAAGAAAATGCTCAACTGGCGGCCAAATCACAGGCCGAACGCTTGCGCTGGAAGCTGCGCGGCGTGATCTCGCAGATCGCCCCGGAGAAAGCGACCAAGCTGAAAATCCGCGAGCAAAGCGGGATGAGCGGAAGCAATTTTGGCTTGGCTTGGCAGCGCATGGTCGACGCCGGAGAAATTCGCCTGGTCTCGAAAACGGAAGCCTTCCGGGGCCAGGGCGAGGCCCGGTATCGCTTGGTCGATCTGGCGGAACTGAACAATCCGGATGCACCCAAGTTCGACCCGCTCGACACCGTCTTCCCCACCTTCACCACCGCCGAACTGATCGCCTACGCCGAAAAAGAAACGCCTGCGAGTCCAGTCCAGCCGCCAGAAAAAATGTTCGGCGAGAGTCCACTCGAAAAAAATTCGCAACCGAGTCCAGTCCAGCCGCCCCGCCAGTCACAAAAACGACGCCCGAAAGTGCGGAACAAGCGACGGAGATAACATAGCAATCGTAGGGTGGATGGAGCAAAACCGAAACCAATCCCACCATCACCAACCAACGCAACCGGTTTTGCGCAACCCACCGGCCCTGCCGAACAATCCGGCGGCATTGGTGGGTTACGCAAGCGGGGACGTTGTTTGAAATTGGATGCCGTGAATCGCTTGCTGCACCCACCCTACTGTACTGAATTCGACATTCGGTTTTCGACATTCGACCTTCGTCATTTGGAATAGAGGCCGGATTTCCCTCGCTGGCGCAACGGACTACGAAGAAAAAAAACGTGTGCGGTTTTTGATCGGTGGCTTAGGCCGCGTTGCTTGCTTTTTCTTTTGTAATTACTAGGAGATCAATTCTGGAATTGGTGCTCCGTGGTCGACGATGGGAGTCGGGCGCCCGTTGAGGTCTTTGATAAAGACTTTACTTCCATCGATCCCAAGATGGTGATAGATGGTCGCCAGGAAGTCGCCAGGACCGCAGATACGATCGATGGTGTCTTCTCCCTTGGAGTCCGTCGCACCGATAAAGCGTCCTGTTTCGATCCCGCCTCCAGCCCAGATGTTGGAAAACGCGCGGGGCCAATGGTCGCGGCCTGGTTGTTTGGTTCCGGCTGCGGCGCTGGCGTTTCCGGCGCCGGTGCTGGGCTCATAGTTGACCTTTGGGGTCCGTCCAAATTCGCCGGTCACAACGACCAGTACGCGTTCGTCCAAACCACGCTCGTAGATATCTTCAATCAAAGCCGAAACTGCTTGATCGTAGGCTTGAGCCCGGAACCGCATAGCGTCAAAGACATGATGATTGACCGCATGGTCGTCCCAATTACTGACACGTCCGCACAAGGGTCCATGCAGACTTGACGTAAGAATCTCGACGCCTGCTTCGACCAAGCGACGAGCCAATAACAATTGCTGCCCCCAGGTGTTGCGGCCGTAGCGGTCGCGCGTCTTGTCGCTCTCTTGGCTAAGATCGAAAGCCTCTTTGGTTTTCGGATTGGTCAGCAGCGTCATGGCCTGCATTTCAAACTCGTCGAGCGCTTCGAGTTCGCCCGCTTTGTCGAAAGCGCGCTCCAGCGTGTCAAGTTTTTGGCGCAGCGTGGCGCGACGTTCCAGACGCGTTAGTTCGCGTGGATCCGAGACGCCGATGTTGGGGACCGTAAAGCTGGGATTATTGGGATCGCCGCTGACTGCAAACGGTGCATAAGCATCACCCAGGTAAGCAGGACCGGTGTAGTTGCCGGGCGGATTGACCCCTGCGTAGATCGGCAGCGGATTGGTCCGCGGGCCTTCCTGCGATCGCAGGTAATTAGCGACCGACATCCAATCGGGCAGTCGCGGCGCCGGTTTGTCGCGCGTGTCGGAGTCACCAGAAAGCAGTTGCATCGAACCGGCCGGATGCCCGCCGGCGCTTTGGTGCATTGAGCGGAGAACCGTGAACTTGTCGGCGATGGCGGCTTGCATCGGCAGCAGTTCGGTAAAGTGCATGCCGGGCACTTTGGTCGGAATGGTGCTGAAGGGACCGCGATATTCGAGCGGCGCATTCGGCTTTGGATCGTAGGTGTCGATGTGCGAGCATCCGCCGGGCTGCCAAACCATGATCACAGCGGTCTTTTGTTTTGCGCTGTCGAGCGTGGGGCTTTCGGCCTTCAGTCGCAACACGCCAGGCAAGCTGAGCGAAGAGAAACCGGCGAGCCCCATTCGCATGAAGCCGCGACGCGAAAGGGGACCAGGACAAATAGCCGACGCTGCGTTGAATGGGTGTGTCATTTCTGAGTAACCTCCACCGCGGGTAGTACGCGGATTTCGATAGGCGTAGAGACAACGATGTCGACAATATCTTTAGGAGCAGCTTTCGCTTGGGCAGCTTTCAATTGTTTATCGGCGGCGACAACGGCCGCATCGGCCTCCGCTTTTTTGGCCGCGGCGGCTTTGACTGCGGTTTCAGCCGCCTCCTTTTCGGCGGTCGTCAACGGCGCAGTTGGCGCTGTGGGTTGCATCGACACGGCCGGCGTTGTTGCGGCGGCGGCCGCTTCGGCAGCGTTCTTTTTGGCCAACTCCAAAGCAACTTCGGCGACCGCGATCGCTTCGGGATGATCGCGATACTTGGCGACGGCGCTGCCGTAGAAGGCGATCGTGTACGTCCCAGGCGCCGGCTTCAGCTTCGCCAGATCGAGCGTTACCTCCGAGGAATCCTCGGTCAATTTCAAGTCGAAGGCGGGGTTCGCCTCGAAGCCCTGCCCGAAGGTTTTCAGGCTCATCACCTCACCAGAGAAGTCAGTACGGCGCGTATGAACCAGTGGAATAGTCAGCGTCTGCCCGGCCGTTACTTCGTAAACTTTCGGCTCGGCAGGTGCGATGGTCAGCGGCGCCGACTCCGAACCACCCACCGAGATCGGCACATCGGCCAGCAGACGAGGATTAGGAATCTCGCTCCACTGATCGGTCACCGGCCAAGTCATCGAAGCCATGCTGCCTTGTCGGGTCACCTGCTGGCCGCTGATGTCGGCACGGCCTACAAAGTTGGCGCTAGTCAGACCTCGCGGAGCGTTCTCTGCCGCGGTAAACAGCAGGATGCCGTTGGATTTGCCTGCAGGAATTGTCAGCCCGGCGGCGGTTACGCCTTCGGGCAAATTGTCGACGGCCAGTTCGATCGGGCCGTCAAATCCATCCCGGCGAATCGCGACTACTTCCATCGCCATCGTCGCGCCGCCGCGCAGCGCGATCGGTTTGGAAAGGGCGTTGCGGTCACCGTTGCGAAGATTCATATGCAGCGCCCAGCCGACAACAGCAAAGTCGGGTTGAGCTTGACGGATAATCATTCGATAGACATTACGCGGATCGTTGCGAGTTCCACCAAACAGATCGGTCAGTTGCAGTCGGTAAACGCCGTCTTCTGGGATCTCGATTTTTCCATTGATGTCAGACGACCCGGCGTTGTAGCAAGGGCCGTCATAACTATAGCCGTTGCTGGAGACCTTAACCGGACTAGCGATATCGGTCAGCTCGACTAGATCAACCGCTACAGCGTTGGCGTCGGCGCCTTTGATCTGCTGAACGACAATCGATGGGTCGGTCGGCAGGCCGAGTCGCTCGGAGACAACTTCCACCCACCAGACTTCGCCCTTTTTGGCGGTGAACTCAAACGCGTCGACATCGGCCGCCGGGTAAAAGTTGCCGCTGATATCGCAGGGAAGCGAGATTTTTTGAATCTGTTCGGCCGAATTGTTGGGCTCTTGTTCAGCGGTGAGTTTGTCATCACTTAAATTAGCCGGCGGCCAAGAGAACGCATTTACATTGCGAGTCGACGCCAACAGCGGCAGGGGAGCGTCAGCCGCGATCTCTTGCACCGCCAAGCGGTAGAAGTGATACGGCCCACCGGCAAAGGTGAGGTCATGAACCTTGATCACATATTTGCCATCCACTGCAGGAGTGAAATCAATCGAACCGCCGCGGCGTTCGACCAACAGGTCATTCCCACTTTCATCCGCCACAATCAAGACCGGCGCCAACTTGGAGTCAATCCCCGTCGCGGCGCAGCTGACAATCAGGCGTTGTCCCTGCTTCGCGTCAAAGGTGAAGTAATCGATCGCCTTGGCGGTCATTTTGCCGTTGCAAATAGAGTTGATCGCCAGCGGCGTGGCGGTCGCAAGCGTCGTATTGGGGGTCGTAGAGATGCTTTCGGTCAGTGCACCAACGTTGAAGACGCGGGACGAAGAAATACCAAGTCGCGTCATCACTCGGGCTTCATGAATCCCCAGCGGACAGTCAGCAGCGATGGTGACCGTGTACTGATTGACGACGGGAGTTCCGTCGGCGGCCAGCTTGGGAGTTGCGGTAATACCGGGATGCGAAAAGCGAAGCTCGTCGAGATCTTCGAGTTGATCACCGGTGATTGTCACATCGACGGTGGTTCCGACTTGCCCGCCCATCGGCATCGTGGTCAGCAGACGTGGAGCCGGCAAACAGACGGCTTGTGCTGCTGCGATCGACGGCCATGCGGCGGTGCAGAGCAACATCAGAAGCAGCCAGGGGAGGACGGCCTGTCGATTGTCGTTCATCTCGCATCCTCTTAGTGGTTAAACAGGAACTCTTTCGAATTCATCACGGCCCAAATAAGGTCCTGAAAGTTCTGCTGTGCCGCTTGCACGGCGCCCAGCGGTTTGCCGGCGGCGTCAGTCGGAACGGTGTTGAGGTACTCCAGGGCAATTTGCAGCTCTTCAGAATCAGGCTCACGCGCAAATGCGACCAAATAGATCTCACGGATTTTGTCTTCAGGCGGAGCATCTTTAGTGGCCAACGTGGCGGCGCGCCCTTGAGCGACGCTGAGCTTCGATTTGATTTCGGCCGAATTGATCAAGTGTAGACTTTGGGCCAAGCTGGAAGATTGCACCCGCTCACATTCACACACGCTCGAATTGTCAGGACGTCCAAAGACGCGGAGGAAGAGAGACGCGTTGTTGTAGCTATTGTCGGGAAGCGCGACGGCTCGGGTACCCGGCGGCAGGTTGGCGAAGTTGGTCGGCGCTCCGGTCAAGTCATCGACGGCGTCCAACAAGACTTCGGCCTGCATGCGTCGCGGATAATAGCGAGAGTAGTTTTGCTCGTCGACCAGGTTGTATTCGTCAGGCGTGGCGCTCAACTGGTAGGCCTGCGACTGAGTGATCACGCGAACGAGTTCTTTCAGGTCGTAGCCGCTCTCGATAAAGTGGGCTTCGAGCGCCGCTAACAACTCGGGGTTTGATGGTGGATTGGTGTCGCGGATATCATCCTCCGGTTCGATCAGCCCGCGTTTGAAGAAGTGCTTCCAATACCGGTTGACCAGCGCCTTGGCGAAGAAGGGATTGTCGGGCTTCGAGATCCAATCAGCTAATTTCAAGCGAGGATCCCGATCGGCCGGGATCTCGCCGACATCATCCCCCAAGGCCGCCGGTTTGAGGGCAACGCCGGTTTTGACATTGGTCGCCGTCGCGACGCCGCGTTTGTGAAAGATCATATCTTCACCGCGAGTGCCGGTCGGCTTCCGGCCAACTTGGCTGAAGAAGGCGGAGAGACTGTAATAGTCGTCCTGGCTCCAACGTTCGAAGGGATGGTGATGACACTGGGCACATTGCAGACGGACACCTAAAAACAGCTGGGCGACATCCTCTAACTGCTCCTTTGGCTCCTTCACACGCTTGTACCAAGCGACCGGAGGATTCGCGACGACGGTGCCGGTAGCGGCTAACAACTCGCGGACCATTTGATCGTACGGAACGTTTTGCAACAGACTATCGCGAATCCAAGCATGGAAGGCGAAGTTCGAGGTGATATCGCTCGCATCATCGCGACGATTTTTGAGCAGCGACGTCCACTTGTTGGCGAAGAAGTCGGCATAGCCGGGACTGCGTAGCAGCCGATCGATCATTTGATCGCGTTTGTTCGGTTCGGTGCTAACCAAAAAGGCCTCCGCTTCCGCCGCAGTTGGCAGACGTCCGGCGAGGTCCAGCGAAATACGACGCAGGAAAGTCGCATCATCGCAAACCGGGGAAGGAGGTATGCCGATCTCGGTGAGGTTGGCGAAGACCAGTTCATCCACAAAGTTTTTGGCTTGCGGCAAGTTGCTGACCGACGCTCCCAACGGAACCGCCGCCGTAAAGACGGCCGCTTTGTCCTGGTAACGCAGCATGATCGCAACGCGTCCCGGAATGTTGTGCATCTTGACCAGACCGTTGGCAGAAACCTCGGCCATCGCTTCTGAATTTGATTCAAACAGCGCAAACGGAGTGACGTCTCGCTGGCTGCCGTCCGAAAAGGTCGCAATCGCTTTCAGTTGTTGCTCTTGGCCCATGTTGACGACGCCGCGAGCAGGCTCCACTGCAATCGTCTGCAACTCTGGATCGGCTTCCAGTTGATAGGCGGCTCCTTCGCTGATCCAACGACGGATGAGCTCGTAACCTTCCGAATCCTTCGCCAGACGAACGCCGCCGCCATGCGGGGTTTCGGCCGCCGCTTTCTGTAGCAGGAGACTTTCTTCAGGAACGGGAGGAAACAGACGACGCCCTCGTGCTTCGCGGACAATACTCTCGTAGTCTTCGGCCGCTTCAAATCCAAGCAGCGAAAGCTGGAACCCGTTTTGTCCACCTCCGGCTTTGGCGTGACAAGTTCCCAGATTGCAACCGGCTTTGGTCAACACAGGGACCACATCGTTGACAAAACTAACCTTCTTGGGCTCGGTTTCGGCGGCCGAAGCAGCGGAACAAGCAAGCAGAGCGATCGCCAAACAAACAGCGCCGAAGCGCCACTTGCCCCTGGCTGAACGGTAGGAAGGCATGACCATCATGGTTGCAACTATGTAAGCAGGAGGGACTCAACGCGAGGGATTCGCAGCGAGTAAACGGCATGGCAGGCTTGGGGCTTTGATTTTAACACTGCACAAAATTGTCGTCTATTAAATATTCATGCAACCTGGGTTAGCATTCATGCAACCTAAACCGAAGAAGATTGCACGTGAAATCGAATGGCCCATAATTCGCACAAACTAGGCGTTTCTGTGCACATCAAGCACGCTATCGAGAGCAAGCGTCTACTTTTAGGCTGGAAAGATCCCGGCAGGCCCTATGACATCGCCCAAAGTTGACCCATCGGATCGGATGGGTGACAATAAGTTACCACTCCCTAATCGAATCCCCCCATCCGAGTGCTCTCTCATGCTTCGTAATCTCGCCTTACTGGCTGCTGCAATCATCGCCAGCGTCACTTGCGCAGCCGATATCTTCGCTGCTGACGCCAAACGTCTCCCCAACATCGTCATCATCTTTATCGACGACATGGGCTACGCCGACATCGGGCCGTTTGGCGCCAAAGACTATCCGACGCCGCATCTGGATCAATTGGCCAAAGAAGGAACGGTTTGCACTGACTTTTACGTTACCCAGGCGGTTTGCTCCGCTTCACGTGCCGGACTGTTGACCGGTTGTTACAACAATCGGATCGGCATCTTGGGGGCGCTTGGCCCGCAAGCGAAGATCGGTCTAAGCGCTGAAGAAACGACGTTAGCCGAGATCTGCAAGCAAAAAGGCTACGCGACCGCTTGCTACGGCAAATGGCACCTTGGTCACCACCCAGAGTTCCTGCCGCTTCAACATGGCTTTGACGATTACGTTGGCCTGCCGTACTCGAACGACATGTGGCCCTATCATCCAGCCCTGCGAAACAAGAGCCCAGAACAACAGCGAAAGACCTATCCCGATCTGCCGCTGTACGAAAAAAATGAAATCATCGACACCGAAGTCACGCCAGAAGATCAGCGGAACCTGACCACGCTTTATACCGAGCGAGCAGTCAAGTTTATCGATGACAATCAGGCGAAGCCGTTCTTCCTGTACGTTCCCCACTCGATGGTGCATGTCCCGCTATACGTCTCTGACAAGTTTGCCGGCAAGTCGGGCGCCGGTCTGTTTGGTGATGTCGTGATGGAAGTCGACTGGTCCGTCGGTCAGATCATCGAGGCATTGCGGCGGAACAAGCTGGACGACAACACGCTGGTGATCTTCACCTCGGACAACGGCCCTTGGCTCTCGTATGGCGATCACGCAGGCTCGGCAGGTCCGTTGCGAGAAGGGAAGGGGACCATGTTTGATGGCGGTTGCCGCGAACCGACGATCTTTTGGGAACCCGGCGTGATCCCAGCGGGCAAAACCTGCTCGACGCCGATGATGACGATCGATATTCTGCCGACCGTCGCCGATTTGATCGGCGCCAAACTGCCCGATCATAAGATCGACGGCAAAAACATCTGGCCGATCCTCACCGGTCAGCCAGGCGCCAAGAGCCCGCATGATGCGTACGTCTTCTATTACGGCGATCAACTGCAAGCAATCCGCAGCGGCAAATGGAAAATGCATTTTCCGCACGGCTATCGCACGATGAATGGTCGCGCGGGTGGCAAAGAGGGACTACCGGCAGACTACCAACAGGCCCAGATCGGCCTGGCATTATTTGACCTGGATAGCGATGTCGGTGAAACGACCGACGTCAAGGATTCACATCCTGAAGTGGTCGCTCGTCTTCAAAAACTGGCGGACGAAGCGCGAGCCGATCTAGGGGACAGCCTGACCAAAACCAAAGGCGCCGGGCTTCGTCCTGTAGGTCGCGTAAAATGATACGAAGCATTTTTAGCTTCGCGATTTTGCTGAACTGCTGGCTCTGGATGCAAGTCGTTCACGAGCTAGGGCACGTGCTTGCCGCTTGGTTATCGGGCGGCAGCGTGCATCGGGCTTATCTGGTGCCGTGGGATATCTCGCGAACCGACTATAGTGCGCAACAAGCTCATCTGATGATTATTTGGGCTGGGCCTTTGGCGGGTGTCGCTCTGCCGCTGGCGATTTGGATGGCGATGCGTCTAGGGCGTAGCCGCCATGAACCGCTGGCAGCGTTCTTCGCCGGATTCTGCTTGATCGCCAACGGCGCCTATTTGGGGGCTGCGATAATCACGCCGGTTGGAGACGCCGCAGAAATCTTAAAACTAGGGGGCTCACTTTGGCAACTCGCATTGTTCGCCGCGGTTTGCTTGCCGCTGGGCTTTTGGATATGGAACGGCCTTGGCGGCTATTTTGGGTTTGGTCCTAGCGCCCAGCCAGTTACCGGCCGCGGTGCAGCGATCGCCGCCGGAGGATTAGCGGCGACCGTATTGCTTGAGACCCTCTGCTACTTCGCGTTGGTCGCTTGATCGACCGGGGGCGACTTCAGTCCAACCGCATGTCCGTCTAACTGCCAAGCGTCGTCGATCTTCACCCCTAAGTAGGTCAACAAAGTTGGCACAGCGTCGACGATGTAGACTTGGTCAGCAAACTTGCCTTGCTGAGCGCTTGCGCCGCTCACGATTAAAAAACTGTGCAGGATGTCAGGATCCGTATGTCCGTTGCTATGACCGCGTCCCGAACCGCCGTGATCGCTAGTGACGACGATCAACCACTCCTCGTCAGTGCGTTTATCGATCGCATCCAACACCGGTCCGATGAGCGTATCGACATTTTCGATCGCTGCGATGTATTGGGGAACACTAGGGTGAAAGCCATGGGCATGACCGGCGCCGTCGACTTCGCCCATGTAAAGCATCATCGCTGTCGGCGACTCGGCAGCTAACAATCGAACCGCTTCGGCCGCCGCATCCGCGTCCGCTTGGTCATAGGATTTGCCGTTACCGCTGGTATCGATCGAAACGTCGGCGGAAGAGACGATGTATTTTGCGATCGGAGCCCAATTGATGATCGAGACAGTTTTCGCCTGGGGATTTCCCTGCTTCACATAATGAAAGAAGTGCGGAAACTTGTCGAAGTGAGGCTCTTTAAACTGATTCCCTTGCACGTTGTGCTTGTCAGCCCACACGCCAGTATTGATGCTTCCCCAGCCGGGACCGCTGATCGTATCGTTCTTCCGGTATCGATCTCCCAGGATCAATGTCGTTGGCGAGAAGATGCCGCGAGCGATCAGCCGATCCAGGTTCGGCGTCTTCGCCTTTTGCATCGCGTCAAAGCGGCAACCGTCGATTCCTAGCAGCAGCACATGCTTTTCTTTTTCAGCGGCAGCAAGCGGGGCGGCAATCACCAACAGCAACAACGTAAGGAATGGCGCGATTCGCATGATCTTTGGCTCCGGGGGAGGGAAATCAGCACAAGCTCAAAGGAGAGTTGTATTGTGCATGACCGCAGAGCCGCCGTCGAGCGAACTTAGCGCAACGCTAACAATTCACTGTTTCGTGCGGATATAGGCTTGATCTTCGTCGCTAAGACTTTGGATCGGCGCCGAAAACTTTGATCCGTCTTCTTTTTCTAAACGGATCGTGCCATCTTCGTTCACATTCAGCAGCTTCGCTTTGATCGTGAACTTGCCGTCACCGCTGGTGAACGTGCGCAGCTCGCTCTCGGCAGAGGGCATGGGAGAGTCGGTCGCTTGGATGCGCGGAATGACATACATGCCTAGCGACACCAGGCTTTTATCTTTTTCATACGTCCCAAAGATGCCGGCGATCATTTGGCCGTCCGAGTCAAAGCTGCGAGGACTTCCCCCGCTGGAACCTGCGGGGGCGCCCAAGTAAGCCTCCTGAGCATCGACTTTGCTTCCCTTGATCGGACCATAGAGAAGTTGCACCGAATCCATAATCAGGCCGATCCGCACGTTGGCGCCGATCACCGCTCCGCCGGGATCGGCCAACGTTAGCAGCGGGCGATCGGTCTGATTACCGCAAATCTCCCCTTTGATATATTTGTCGCCAACCTGATAGATCGGTTGAATCCCGGCGACTGATTTGCCCCAGTGATCCCCAATAAAGCAGATTGCACCAACCATCACGCCCCCGACTGGCGCCCGATCGGTAAACGGCACTCCACTGGCTCGCCCCAACAGCGAGCCCTCTTGAACGGATCCGCCTCCATAGGCGAACCGACTAAGCGGCTGAGCCGGTTTCGGCAGTTCCGTGGTCGCGAATTCGGCCGTTTCCTGGACGGGCTGCGATGGCGTTTCGGCCTGACCAAAGAATGACTTTCGCGGCTCGGCATCGCGTTGCGGCTCGCGCATTCGCTGGGCAAGATCGCTCTGAGGGTTTCCCTGCCGGGCATTCCCCGTCGGAGGATTCTCTTGCTCGGCAGGGGGAAACAGGGGAGACCTGCGCGGCCCTGATCGCCAGACGTCATTTGCCGCCTGCATGGTTTTCTCGTCTGGCATTGCGCGCGTCGCCGGCTGGTAGATTGCTCGCGTCTCGACGGAGGTTTGACTGGGTTGCGGCGCGGGTGCGGATTGCGGAATCGGCGAAGGCTGACGAGATTGCGTGATGAGTTCTCGCGGCTGAGGATTGGGATTGCCAAGCTCATCCGGGTTCCCAATAAAGGGAATAGACGGCTCTCGACCCTGCAAATAGGCGGCGGCCACTCCAAAAAAGATGACGCCGCCGCTGAAGAACGGAATGCTGGAGTAAAGCGCGGGGAAGATCTGCCTGCGATTGCGCAGCAGATTGGTTTTGATCAGGACATAGACGATCCCGGCAGCAAATCCGACCAAGCCGAAAAAGATGCTTACCGTAACGCGTGCCCCCACGCGCTGCGGACCTTCGGCAAGCAAAGGCAGCCAATTGTCCATCAAAAACCCCCAGTTAGCTTGCAACAAAGATTTGCTGCAAGCTTATGCAACCAGGGGGGTGTCAGTCAACTAACCCGAGGAGACAAATCGCCTCTTTTCAGATCGCAAGCGCGATTTCTAATTCTTCCGCCCTGTGCGACGACGATCCGCTTCTTTGAGCGTCATCTTGCGCAAGCGGATGAAGTTAGGGGTCACCTCGACCAGTTCATCGTCTTCGATGTACTCTAGCGCTGCTTCTAGCGACATCTGACGCGGCGGCTTCAAGACGATGTTTTCGTCCGAACCAGAGGCACGCATGTTGGTCAGCTTCTTTTCGCGGATCGGATTGACGACCATGTCTTCGTTACGGACGTTCTCGCCGACGATCATCCCTTCGTACAATTCTTCGCCCGGCTTGATGAACAAATCGGAACGATCTTGCAAACTGAAGAGCGAAAACCCGACCGCTTTGCCGGTTGAGTTCGAGATCAACACGCCGTTGGGCCGACGCGGCACGTCACCGCTGACCGGGCGATACGAGTCAAAGCGATGATTGATGATCGCTTCTCCTTGCGTCGCGTTGAGCATCTTGGTGCGGATGCCGATCAAACCACGAGCCGGGATCGAGAAGACGACCTGGGTGAAATCGCCACGCGGCGACATCTCCAACATTTCGCCACGACGTTCGCCGACCAGTTCCATAACCGGGCCCATCTTGATCGACGGAACTTCGACTACCAGGTTTTCAAACGGCTCTTCTTTGCGGCCGTCGACTTCACGCGTGATGACCTGCGGCTTGCTCACCGCGAGTTCAAATCCTTCACGACGCATCGTCTCGACCAGCACTGCCAAGTGCAACACACCGCGTCCCGCGACTGCAAACGCGTCGGCCGATCCGGCGTCGCGCACTCGCAGGGCGACGTTGCGTTCTAGCTCTTTGTAAAGACGATCGCGCAGGTTACGCGACGTGACATACTTGCCATCTTTGCCGACAAATGGCGACGTGTTGATGGTAAAGACCATTTCCAACGTCGGTTCGTCAACCAACAATCGCGGCAGCGGCTTCGGCTTGTCGAGTTCGCAGATCGTATCGCCGATATCGATGTCTTCGATACCGCACAATGCGACCACATCGCCCGCTTCGGCAGAATCGACGTCAACGCGGCCGAGGTTCTCAAAAACTTGCACCGAGCTAATTTTGGCGCGTTGCAGTTTGTCGTCCATCTTGGTGACAGAGACGTTCTGTCCTTTTTTGATGCGTCCAGCTTTGATGCGACCGATCGCGATGCGGCCGACAAATTCGGACCAAGCGAGCGTCGTGCAGAGAATCTGCAACGGCTCTTCCGGCTCAACTTCAGGACCGGGAATGTGTTTCAGCACTAGATCGAGCAACGGCTCCATCGTGCCGCTACGCTCCGTCGGATCATGCGAAGCGAAGCCTTGTTTGGCGCTGGTGAAGATAAAGGGAAAATCGGCCAACGTGTCGTCAGCGCCCAGAGCCAAAAAGAGATCGAGCACTTCGTCGACCACTTCCATCGGTCGCGCGTCAGGCTTGTCGACCTTATTGATCACCACAATCGGCTGCAGTTTGCACTCGAGCGCCTTGGCCAACACAAACCGCGTCTGCGGCATCGGGCCTTCGGCGGCGTCGACCAACACTAGCGCGCCGTCCGCCATACTGAGAACGCGTTCAACTTCGCCCCCAAAGTCGGCGTGTCCCGGCGTGTCGATAATATTGATCTTCACGCCCTTGAAGGGGAGCGCGATATTTTTGGCCAAGATTGTGATGCCACGTTCTTTTTCTTGATCATTCGAGTCGAGGATTCGCTCGCTGCTCAATTGGCTGTCACGGAACTGGCCGCTTTGCTTGAGCAGACAGTCAACCAAGGTCGTTTTGCCGTGGTCGACGTGGGCGATAATTACGATGTTGCGAATGTCGTCGCGACGCATGGACGTATCTCTAGCGCGATTCTGGAAAAACAGTGAATCGTGAATCGTACCAAATTGGGCCAATTATGCGGTAGGGGAGTCGCCGCAATGAGGGGCGTGAGTTACCGCAGTCTGTCAAGAAGTTTGCATGAATCTTCGTGACCGCTTCCGCACGAGGGGAAAACAACAAGCCTAATCCGCCAAGGCGGTCGGCTGCTATTCCACTAAGCAGCCGCAACCGTTATTCGGCCCAATCCGGCTTCGGGAAGTCGCGAATTGGGCTAAATCGGGGATAAGTCTCCCAAATTTCGCCAGAACCGCTCATTCGAGGATCGCCGGTCTTGGTCAGATAGTCGTTCAACTCCTCCTCCAAGACAGCTCTTTTATCGGCTTTGGAAGCATCGTCCGCTAAATTTTTTAGACAACCTGGATCGGCCTGAATATCGAAAAGTTCAATCGCCGGCCGACGTTCTACCGCTGCTTGAAACAATGGAGCTACCGCCGCCGCTGCTCGATTATCGACCATCCAGTTCAGCGTTGGCGAGCCATCAATGTCATGATATCCACCATGCGGCGGGCCCAAGACGCCGGGCTTGGCAAAGACTTGCGGTGCACCAGCAGGCCAACGCTGCGGCTGAAAGTTGCGGATCAGCAAGTATTGTTCGGTTCTCAGGGAGCGCTGCGGATAGGTGAGATTGTTCCAGCGCGACGAAGAGTGACGCTCGCGCGAACTATAAACGCCGCCAGTCAACATATCTTGCTGGCCAGTCAAACGCGGCAGCAAATTACGGCCGATCATCGGCGGCGCGTCGCCAACAGGCAAGTTGACGCCGGCGGCTGCGAGAAACGTGGGCGCCAGATCGGTCAAGCTGACCGGCTCGGCGATCGTTTGCCCTGCGGTGATTTTTGCCGGCCAGGCGATCGCCAACGGCATGTGGATCCCGTACTCGTAGTTGTTCGCTTTGGCTCGGGGAAACGGCATGCCGTTGTCGCTGGTGACGACGACGATCGTGTTTTCTAGCTCGCCGAGCGCTTCAATCTGCTTCAGCATCGCTCCTAACTGTTGATCAAACCACTCAATTTCACGGCAATAGTCCAGCAAATCGCTGCGTACCGGTTCGGCGTCCGGCAGAAACGGCGGCAACGTTGCATCGGTGAGGGCTTTGCCTGCGGCGACGCCGCTGCCGACCTTATAAGGACGATGCGGCTCCATCGCGCCAAACCAAAAACAGAAGGGGGTGTCGGCAGGTCGATCAGCCAGAAAATCAGCGAAGTTCGCCGCATAGTCATTGTTGTTGATGCCGGAGGTTGGCTTCTTCGCCAGCTTTCGTTTTTGATACGCCGGGCCGGCCGGATTGCGTTCGCGACCGCTGATTTTGAAATTGCCGGGGCCCCAACCTTTGCCGGTGAAGCCCACAAAATAGCCAGCCGCTTCTAATAGGTCCGGATAGACAACATACTTCTGCGGAAATGACGAAGCGTGTGTGCCTGCTTCTTCAATCATCCAAGGGTAACGTCCCGTCAGCAGAGCGGCTCGGGAAGGAGAACATCCTGGTGAAGCTGCAATCGCATGCTTGAAATAGGCTCCGCGGCGCGCGATCTGGTCAAAATTGGGCGTCGCCGCCGACTTGCTGCCGGCAAGCGAAGTGTCGAGCCATGACTGGTCATCCGAGATGGCCAGTAGGATGTTGGGGCGCTGGTCAGCATAGGAATGGGTCGCCCCCAAACAGCAAATCAGACCGACAAAGAAAGCAGGGCGAAACATAGGAAACTTCTCAACAGAGTAAAGTCCAAGCCAGACGACACGGGTCAGGGAGTTATGCGAACCGAGAGGAATTGCCTCGGTTGACTTGGCACGGCTCACCAAGCCAGGGCGCCTCAAAACGTCATGAGACGTGTAACTAGTATGCGGCGCCGGCGCGATCGATTCAATTATTCCAACTCAACTTAAGATTCCGGTTAGAAGGGATTCCGCGTGTCGGTTTGGTGCGGCGATCATGCTATGCTTGGACGCCTTCACTGTTACAAAATCAGATTAACAAGCGACCGCCGGCTGGAAATTGCAGTATGGAATGGATTCAAGAAATCGGGCTGATCGCCCTCTGTGCTCATTCGCTCGGAGTGCTGACGGCGATCAATGCGATTATGAAGACGCGTACCTCGCAGGGGGCGATTGCCTGGGCGATTACGCTGTTCATGTTTCCGTATGTTGCGGTCCCTGCCTATTGGATCTTCGGCCGCAATCGTTTCCATGGCTATGTCGAAGCTCGCCGCAGCGAAAATCGCGGCGTCCAGCATATGACGAGCACGCTGCGCGGCGCAGCTGGCAAGTTTATCGTCTCTGCCGAAATGCCATATGAACTGAAGACCTTCGAGAATCTGGCCGAGTTTCCGTTTAGCCGCAAAAACTCGATTCGGCTGCTGATCAACGGCGAAGCGACGTTTGACGCGATCTTCGCCGCGATCGCGACGGCCGAAAAATATGTCCTCGTGCAGTTCTATATCTTGCGCGATGATGAGCTAGGTCGGGCGCTACAGCAGCAGTTGATCGAACGGGCCAAAGCCGGGGTCCACGTCTCGGTCTTGTATGACGAAATCGGCAGCTATGGCCTCTCGCGCCATTACGTCACCCAATTGCGCGAAGCTGGCGTCTTGATCGTGCCGTTTCATACGACCAAAGGACGCGGCAATCGCTTTCAGCTCAATTTTCGCAATCATCGCAAAATTGTTGTCGTTGACGGGCAAACGGCCTATGTTGGCGGACACAACGTCGGCGACGAATATATGGGGCGCGATCCGAAAATCGGCCCGTGGCGCGATACCCACGTCGAACTCCGCGGTCCAGCGGTTCAAGCCGTCCAGCGTTCGTTTCTCGAAGACTGGAACTGGGCGACGCACGAACTACCGCCGGTCGAGTGGATCCCCGAACCTTCGGACGATGACCAACAAGTGCTGGTCTTACCGACAGGCCCAGCGGACGACATCGAACGCTGCACGCTATTTTTTGTGCAGTCGATCAACATGGCGCAAAAACGGGTCTGGATCGCAAGTCCATACTTTGTGCCTGACCCGCCGGTCATTGCGGCGCTGCAGCTGGCGGCGATCCGCGGATGTGATGTTCGCATTATCCTGCCAGAGCGTCCCGATCATATCTTGGTTTACTTATCGGCCTTCTCGTTCATCGCCGAAGCGGCGCCCAGCGGGGTTCGTTTCTTTCGGTATGAGCCTGGTTTCCTGCATCAAAAAGTGGTGCTGGTTGACGATCACTTTGCGGCGGTCGGTACGGCGAATCTTGATAATCGCTCGTTCCATCTCAATTTTGAAATCATGATTGCAGCCGCCGATCACAAGTTTGCGACCGAAGTGGCGCAGATGCTGGAACAAGATTTTGAGCAATGTCGTGAAGCCCACGCCGACGAACTGGCGCAGCAATCTTACGCCTTCCGACTGACGGTTGCTCTTTCTCGCTTAATGGCCCCCATTCAGTAGGACAGCAGCTAGCAGCGACAGCGGCACATTCGGCAGAATCGTAAAAAACGACAAGCTCTTCTGAACTTGCCCAGTTGATGTGACCGAAACAAAGAGAGGAGACGCGCTCTGCAATTTGCTAGCGACCTCTTCTGCTTTGAATCTGATGGATCATCGACGGAGTCGACTCAATGCCACGCGCGACCTCGCTGCTACCTTGCTTGACCCTCCTCGCTTTGGCGTTAACGTCGGGCTGCGCCTTCCCCTTCTTCCGCCCCAAAGACAAATCCCTGGAAGAGATGGTGACTGTCGAAGCGCTCGCAGAAGAAGGGCCCAAGACTCCGGCCGTCGAGCCCAAGCCGACCGTTGCGACCAGTGAAAAGCCGCTGCCGCCGATTGCCCGGTTCTTTGGCGGGCTCTTCGGTCGCGGAAAACCAAAGCCTGATCCCAATGCCGAACCCCTCTCAACTATTCCGAATCCGGCAAAGCCGCAATCAGAAAATGTTGCGACGACCCCAGAACCAAGAATCGAATACAACAATACCGGCGATGTCGGAGCAGGGGTCATCGCATTCCCGTCCCCTACCGCCAATCCAGCAACTGTTCCACAAATCAGCAATCTGGCCGAAATGACCCCGGCCCCCACCGCAACCAATCCGACGACTACAGCACCCCAATCGGCCATCGCGCAAAAGCCGCAACCGACCGAGACGGTCAATCCCTATGCAGTCGCCGAAAACCCCCAAGAAAAACTGATCTCGCAAAAGCGTGGGGCGATTCCGAATCCAGCCAAGCAGACGTTCGCGACTCAGTCGCAATCATCCCAGTCGGGATCACTAACCGCGGCGCTGCGCAGTGCCTTGGATGAAGCTACCAAAGATGGTCTGGCCAACGAAGCAGGTCCGCAGGATCCGCAAGCGATCGCCGCCCAGCGAAGTAGTGCGCCGACGACTGCGAGTGATCCCGTTGCTCCTCCAGCGTCAGCGACGCCGACGCCGACACAATCCCAAATCGTAAACCTTGACGCATCGCCGATTGATACGACACCAGCGGCGCCAAATCGTGCTCGTTCCACTCCGGCGGTTGCGAATCCGGCCGTAATTGCCCAGCCAAGCATCAAGACTCCAGCGATGGCTTCTCCGCAGATTGTGACCGCCGCTCAGCAAAGCAGCAGCAACCCACTTCGCGAAGAATCGGCGACGTCGCGCACGCGTATGATCGATCTCGCGGCTCAGCCGATCGGATCTCGAACAGAAAAGCCGCAAACCGTCTATCCGACGCAAGAGACAAAGCCGGTCACCGAAACCGTCGCGGAGCCAGCGAATCCGAACACGCTGGTCGCATTTCAATCGCATGTGCATGCCGGTGACTCGATCATTGATCAAATGAAGCAAAGTCGCCGCATCAATCAGTTCCGCTCGATGTACGACTCAGAGGAAAACGCTCCGACAGCCGTCAGCACTCGATCGGTAGCTCCCGCGATTGCCCAAGCACCCGCGATGAAGCCTGTTCCGGCGGCCCCCAGCGAAATGCAAACGCGACCGACGGTTGTCGCCGCAACTCCAACGGATGCCGTCCCCCAAGCAGAAGTTGCAACTCTGCCGGCCATTGCCCGCGAAAATCAAACCGTTGTCGCCGCTCAGGCGGCGCCGGTTCCGGTCGAGCTTTATACCCCAGAACGCACCTCCGTACCGCTAGAAAATCCAGCGTCGGGACTGTCGGCGATGAGTAATCCAGAACCGGCTAGTGATCCAATCCGCAACGAATCGCTATCGCAACTGGTTCCCTCGGCGCTGCCGGTCGCCTCTGCGGTTTTAGAGCAACCTGGCAGCCAGCCAGTTGAACCCGCGTCAGAACCGATAACCGATCTGCCGTCGCGCCAGCAGTTAGCGGCGACGCCAGCCAATCCAGTACGCGCTGTTCCGCGGGTTGCCGTCGCTCCGCAAACTTCGGCCAGTTCAACCCGTCAGCCGGCAACGCCGCCGCGCCCCACTCCGCAGATTGCTACTCGTCCAACTCCAGCAGCGGATGCGATTGAGCCGCTGGTCGTGCCGAATCGTCTGCGAGCCTCGGCGCCGTTTATCTCCCCGGTTGCAAGTCCTCAGTTGGCGCCGGTTGTTTCGGTCGAAGAATATCGCCGGATGCAACAAGAGCGGCGCAATCAAACGACGCGGCGATACTAGTTGCGACTACAGTTCTCGCCAGTTCACGTCGATTCGTCCATGCAAACGCGACGCGATGTCGCGATACTCGGGGCGGTTGTCTACCAGCATGCGAGCCGCTTCACGGAGCGGCGTCCCTTCTATATGCTGACAATAGACGACTTCCGGCACGTCGCACGGCACAAGCCCTGCGGCGCCTGCGGAGGTTGGCAGCACGCCCACTTCCGACTCGGCGATGTTGGAGCAGGGAAAGAAAACGCTGACATAGCAAGAGCCCCCGAGGGTTGCTAGTCGCGGCCGACAGTCGGCTAGCGCTTTGGAGATTTCATCGCCTGGCGGAGCGCCCGTGAGCGAAGTCGAACTGGTCGATTGCGTCAGATCCGTCTGTGCTCGGATAATGACGGTGCGGCAAATGCTCTCCAGTATCTTCGCCGCTTTCATCATGCCGTCACGTGTGCAAACCAAGAGGTTCTGCAATCCGCAATGCTCTTCGGTTATCCGAGTGCGCGCTTCGTGATCGGCGACGAACAGAAACTCGTGGAAGCGGGGCTCCACATCTCGAATTGACGTATCGGTAAGATTACCAACTTCCAGATCAAAAAAGTTCGCCAGTCGGCGCAACTCTCCCTCGACGTTCTTCAACGCCAAGTTGGAATCGAGAATTTTGGCGCGCACTACTTGGGCAAACTGGCAAACGCCCAACAGCGCGACTCCATGCGTGCGCAGATGGGCGTACTTAATCCACGCGTCAAAATCATTGGCGACGCTTTTTACCCGCTCGCGAGAACGCGCGTCTTTGCCGTCAAAGTTTGTCTCCAACAGCTTTTGTCGGTGACGATGGACCTCGCCTTGCAAGCGCTGAGCCATGGCTCGCGCTTTGTCTTCCAATTGGCGGAAATAGCCGTCCGTAACTTGCTGTAATTCGCGTGTCCGTTGCAGGCGAAATTCTTCCTGATCGAGATGCGACAATAACCACACGATCACTTTTTGTGCGGTTGATTCTCCCAAACTTCGCAATTTCGGAGCAATTTCGCTGCGGAGTGAGACTCCCCGTTTCTCGGACGATTCCATTTCGGTCGCGTTTTGACCGATGACAGCATCGAGAAACTCAAATACTTTCAGCGATCGTTGGACCGGATCAGCGCATGGTTCGTCTAGTTGTTTAAATTCTTGCGCTAAGAGCGTGCGAAAGTATTCGTCAGGATCGGCGCCCAATTCGTTGTGGACCATCACAAATACCGATTGCAACAGTGGATCGAGCGCCAGATTTTCTTGAGCGACCAGTAGATCAACGTGGTTCTGTAAGATGCGCTCAAAACGTGTTTGGCGTTCTTCGCCATCTTCATCCTGCTTGTGCAACGTCGCCATGCGGCGACGATCTCCGGGATTACTCTCTTCCATTCCCAGCCATCGCTGGACGACAGCGCTGGCGACTTCACAGCTATAACGCTCGGTCGCCGAACGCGAGCTGAGCGGGACCGTGTAAGTCGAGAATGTGCTGATCGTGGGCGCTTCGCCGTTATCATCGGCGGCTCCGCTGTGCAAGTTATCTAGATAGCCGCCGCTGCGACTACGAGCTCGCATCAGCAAGTAGTCCGACAGTTCGTCGATCTGGCGATCGTAGTCGCCGTCGTTTAGCTCGTCTCCCCAGTGCAACAATTGAAACAATGGCCGACGCTCACCGCGAAAATCGATCGCCGGAATCCTCGCAGAAGGATCTCCAGGATATTTCTGCGATTGCAAGATCTGATGCAGTTCGGTCAAGCAAGCCAAGCTGTTGGCGCGAGCCAAATCTTGCTCGTCCGCCTTCCGTGGTCCAGCATGAATCAGCATCACTTCCAAGTCGCTCAAATCCTGCCCCCGCTGTTGCAGCAAACTAGAGATCGCGAACGCCAAATCCAGCACAATTCCACTACCTGCGCCACCGTTAATGGACGCCATCACGATCACGCGCGGCTCACCACCAACAGCATTAGGAGTTCGCTGAGATTGCGCAGCGACATTTTCCAGCGCATCGCGAATCGTTTGTAGGATTGTGTCGATATGATCTAAATAGGCGATTCGCCCCAAGGGGCGCAGCCCTTCGGTCGCCAAAGAGTTGGGAATGTTGTACAACCACCGCCGACTCACCGATTGCATGATGCGCGCCGATTCGCTGCGATACGATTGCGGACGTCTGAGCGGAACGAGCAGGCGCGTGATGTCAGTCGCCTCGGGTAGCGGCGCGGGGATCTCCATCGCGTTCATCGTCCGTGCATCGGTATCGACAACGATCGCCTGATACCAGGCTTGTCCCTGATCTTTACCGCTATCGCGATATTTTTGCTCGATCGCGTAAGTCAGGCGAACGCCAACTCCTCCCACGCCGATCACCAGCGTAGGACGATGCTTGCATTCGGCAGTGTTCCACGCGCGAGGACCATTATTTTCTACCTGACGTTCCGGCAGGTCGTCCCATAGTTGATGCGATACCGGCGAAGGATTAGGAGCACCGATTTCTAAAGTGCGTGATTTCTCACAGGCTGAATTCGCTTCAAGGGGATCACTGGTGCGCGTGTCGGCAGCGCAGATGGTTTTGGTATCAGTGTTGGAGTTTTCCTGCTGCGAGTTTGCTCCTGATGATGGCAAAACCGAACTTGGATCGGAAGCGGCGACTAGCTGCTGCAGCATCTCTCGACAATTGCGGAACCGCTGCAAAGGATCTTTGGCCAGCGCACGATCGATGATCGCGCGATCTGCTTCTGGCAATGAATTGAGTCGCGGCTTGCTGCTGAGATGCTGCGCCGTCAGCTGCGCCGGAGTCTTGCCGGGGAAGGGGAGTGCGCCGGTCAACATCTCCTGAAAGACGATCGCCAGGCTGTATTGATCACTTTGCATCGATGGCTGATCATGAAACACCTCAGGCGCCGCATAAACCGGCGTCAGCCCCGCCATCATTGAAGCGGTGACGTCCTGTAGATGCTTGACCAAACCGAAGTCGGCCACTTTCGAGTGATCGCCGACAATCAGCAAATTCTCAGGCTTAACATCCAGATGCTGGAGAGAGTGGGACTCGCTCATATAGTCGAGTCCCTCGGCCGAATCGCACAGATATCGCAGCAGTTCGGCTCGCGGGATGCCGGGCAGACCTGCGCTGCGGCATTCTTCAAATCGATCTTTCAAACTCTTGTCGGCCAGCTCGGTCACGATGACCAGTTGACCGTCGATCACTTCTACCCGCTCCAGCGAGAGGAGGAAGGGATGCCGAACGCTCCGAATCCGGTGAAGCGCTTTTAACTCGCGTGCGGCGCGGGCTTCGTCATGGAAACCATAGACAAATTTTACCGCCTTCTGCAGTCCACCTGGGGCTTCGGCGATCCATACTTCGCCGTAGCCGCCGGCGCCGATTCTTTGGCGCACGCGGTAGCCTGCTACCTCACGTACATGTGCAGGGACTTCAGTTGTCACGGAAAGTTCGCCTCTATACGCTTTTGAGTTTTGCGTCCGCTTCTCGACGGCCCGGCCGAGAATGCTCTCCGCTGATGATTCCGCTTGTTATCTGCAAGACGTCGCTTGCTACGCTTGCCCAGCGTCGCGACGTCGGTACCTTCCTCGACTCATGTTGACTCCCAAGTCGCGAAACCGCTGCGCGCTTGCTTCGGCATGCACTCCAGTCGCGATCGTCACGATATGTTTATTCTGACAAACGCCGATCACCTCTCGCACCGCTGCTTGCAGCGCCGCATCGTCGTCAATCTCGCGAGCGACAGTTTCACGAAACTCGATATAGTCAGGCGCCAGATCGACGTAATCTTCAAAGCGGGTATTGGACGGATGAAAGCCAGCGAACGCCGTTTCGCAGCCGATGGATTGCAGTTCGTTCATAAAGTCGCGGAAGAACGGCAATTCGCAAACGGCGTCATCCGGGATCACGATCACGGTGCGCCGCGCTTCGGGCGATTGATCACGCGCATAAGCGACCGAATCGAGAAAGCTGGTCGAACCAATCTCGTACGATTCGGGACGCAAAAACAAGCAGACGTTTTCTGGCAGCATCTCCGCCGCCGAATAAGCTCGCAGCCGATGCAAACGCTGCAAACGCTCGGTCAATCGACATTCTGTATCTAAAATTTTGCGGCTGATCGGATCGTCAGGGCCTACGTTGCTTTCGATCATCCGACGGACAAGAAATCCAAACGGATCGCCGGTCGACAGATCATAAATCCCATCAAAATCAACGCGTACGCCGCCTACCGCCGCGATCTCTTGCCAGCGTCTGAATGCTTGCAGCGAATCAAAAAATGTGGCGTCATTTGTGATGGCGCTGGCGTTGGCCCCGCCATCCATCTGCAAAGTTACGGTTTGCCGCTGCTGCGTTTGATCGCCGCTGTGAAAATCGAATTCGATATCAGCAACCATCAACGTATCGCCGTCAGCAATGATTTTCTCGGTAATCTTTTCGCCGTTGACGAAAGTCCCATTGGTGCTGTTCAGATCGCGCAGCAGATATTGATTTCCTTCTTTCAGCAGCAGCGCATGCTCACGAGAAACGCGTCCTGATTCAACCGGATAGTCGCACGAATCATTTCTCCCAATCGAAAAGGGAAACTTTTCGATCGCCAGTTTTCGAGTCTCGCCGCGTTCCGCCGAAAATATCTCGAAAAACGGTGCTCCTACCTGGGGATCAAACAGGACTTCTGTATGCATAAGGAACCTTCTCGCAGGCGAAAAGTCACATCTATTTCACCCCTTCCGACAACGAGATTTTGCCGAGAAAAGGGACGGTCGATAAGGGTAAACGCACATTGGCCGTAGCGCTGTGCATCGAAAACATAGCATTGAATTCTCCGTCCAGTCGGAATTTCCAAAATCGAACTGGATTGTTTCAAGTTATTCGCAACGCTTGCCCCAGCTTTTTGACGTATGTTTTGGATGGCTTCAGCAACGGCCTAAGTCCGGATGTTGCCAAATGTCAACACTCTTCTTACCAATCGCTACTCAGCCAAGAGACGTTTATGCAACGCCGACCGCTACGCGTATTGCTCGTATCGCCAGACCGTTCTTTCCTCCGTCGCACGGCCGAATTCTTAAACGCTTGCCGGTTGGAAGCCTATGTCGCCGCCGATGCGGATCAGGCCGAATGGGCCTTGGCCAGCCGTGAGCCCGATATTGTGGTCGTCGATTCGGCAGCGCCACGGACCGCAGCCGTACTGCAAAGTTCGCATCGTGATCGACACACCACCCAGGCATACGTGTACGCGATCGTGATCACCAACAGCGATTCGCCAGAACAGATTTTCGAAGCGATCGCCGGGGGGGCCGATGACGTCATCCCCCGACCGTTGCGGTTTACAGAATTGCTCGTCCGGATTCGCGCGGCGGCCCGTTCGCTAGAAGTCGAAAGTCGCCTGCATCGTCGCGTCGGTCGACGTTCGGCTTCGGGCCTGGGAAACGCCGGCGTACTGCTGCGGCTCTTGCGTGAAGACCTGCGCGATGCTGGGACAACCGGAAACGAAGTCAGCCTGGTTCTGTTCGACATTGATTATGCACTCCGATTTGGACCGGATCCCGGGTTCGATCGAATCGTTGAGCAGGTAACCTCAACCATCCGCAATGAGCTGCTGCCAACCTATCGAATGTGCCAACCTTCGGTTGATCAATTGGCGGTCCTGCTTCCTAATTCGACAGCCGAAGAAGCCTACGAATGGGCAAACGATCTGCGTCAAAAAATCGCCGTTACCGAATTCCTGCATGCTGAAAGCACACTCAAACTGACGGTTAGCGTGGGAGTCGCCGCATCGGCCGATTCGGGCCCAATTGCCGAAGAACTGTGGGAAAATGTCCAGGAACGACTCGAATTTGCGAAAAATTCTGGCGGCAATTTTGTCGCTTCGATTCGCCAACTGCAGGCCGAAGATACTTCGAGCGGCAGCTCTCATGGCCGCTTGTTTGATGGAACGACAACTGCCGACGTTTTACGCCCTTCGTTTGTTCAACTCTCGACACACACGCCGGCCGACGAAGTCATCGCCGCGTTCGCCAAACATGATCTGGATATCGCTCCCGTCATCGACGCCCAGCGACATTTTGCTGGCGCAATCACCCGCGATGTGGTGCAAAATCGGGCCGCTCGCTCCCGAGAACTGACGGCGGCTGAACTGGTCGACACCAACTTTCCGCAAATGGAATCCGACGCGAGCTTCAGTGAACTGGTCACCTTCTTCTCTGAACATCCCGCGCCATGTGTCGCTATCGTGCGCGACAAAAAACCACTCGGCTTCGTCTCCCGCGACGACCTAGCGCTGCTCAGCGAACCACTCGACTCTTACAGCTACGCCGAATCTCGCGAGGATATTCCCACCACCGAGTTCTATGTGGTCAGCCGGCCGCAATTGGTGGAAGCAGGCATGGAGGATTAGGGGGAAAGCGGAAACGTGAAAGCGGAAAGCGGAGAAGATCCGCTTTCCGCTTTTCTTCTAGTCTCCTGCGACCACGGTGAAATAGCTATTCACCACTCGGTCAAAATATTCCGGCTTCATCTCCATCGGCACCCCTTTGTACAGACAATAGTTGCGGATCTGGCTTAGCAGATCGCGCGGCTGGCAGCGTCGCATCGGGCGATTGATCGGTTGATAGTGGCGCTCGATTAGATGTTCGACGGCGTCGGCGTTGTATTCAAAGTTCAGCTGTTTGGCGAAGATGCGGAAGAGGGTTCGGAACTCATCAATTTGGGCGTCTCGGACTTCGATTTTGTAGGGAATACGCCGCAAGAAGGCGTCGTCGGTGAGATCTTTTGGCTCCAAGTTGGTCGAGAAAATGATCAATTGCTCAAACGGTACCTGAATCTTTTTGCCGTTTGCTAGCGACTGATAGTCGACTCGGTTTTCGAGCGGTACGATCCAGCGATTCAGCAACTGCGTCGGCTCCATCCGCTGGCGTCCAAAGTCGTCAATCAGCAAGCAGCCGCAGTTACTTTTCATTTGCAGCGACGCTTCGCCGATGTTGTTGATCACGTCGTGTCGTATTTCCAAACTGTCCAGCGTTAACTCTCCACCGACAATTACGGTCGGACGCCGAATCTTCACCCAACGATGATCGTAACTCTCGGACTTCAAAATAGTGCTAGCAGCCTCTTCGATAACCTCGTGATAAACGGTATCGAACAGTTTGACGTATTGACCATCTTCGATGATCGTTCGCGGGATCCAGATATGCTGGCCGTAGCAAGCGGTGATTCTCTTTGCGAGCGTCGTTTTGCCGTTGCCTGGCGCTCCGTACAAAAAGAGTCCGGCGCCAGAATTCACAGCCGGTCCCAAGTTGTCGAACAGATCATCGTCGACAGACAGCCCGGCGAACGCTGCTTCGAGCTGCTCGCGCTGCGGTGATTCGTTCCGAATGGACTGGGCTTCTACCGAAGTAATGTAGTCTTCCAGAATGACCGGAGCCGCCCCAAAATAGGTGCAACTCGCCATATAAGACTGGGCGCGGGTACGTCCTTGATCAGTCAACGCATAGGTATAGTCATTCAGCGCTGCTGAGCCTGTATGTTGTAAAATCTGGCGCGTACGAAGTGCTGTGAAGAGCGGTTCGAGGATGCCATACGGCAAGCAGATTTTCTCGGCGATCTGGCGTCCGCTTGCCGATCCGATATTGAGCAACAGCTTGCAGATGAGGGATTCGATCAACTGCGGCGACAGTCGCGTCTCCTCCATCGATCGGGGCTCTTCTGGACGAAAATTTTCGTCCGACAACAACGATGCAAGCAAGCTGCTTTTTAAATCAAGCATGGGGCTAGCGGACACGAGCAACTCTCCACAAAGGGGATCGAATGGGGGCGCTGAAGCTTAGTTCATCAATCCCAAGCCGGCGAACCATTCCCCTAGAGAAGCGACCTCCTATAATTGGCGCGATCGTTATATTCGTTACATCCGGCAGTGCGATAACGCTGCTAGCGCCATACGTAATCCAAGAGCGTCCGATGTTAGTCCAGCGCACAGCTTAACAAACTGCTAGCGCGTTGATTTTAAAAGTTCGTATTTCTTGAATCCCTATTCAGTGCTATGGTTGCACCGAACAGGTTGAACCTTGGGGGGAGCTAACGCCCATGGCCTATGAAAAAGCTAAACTGCTGCTGGAGTCATCGCACTCTTATTTAGAACGAATCGCAGCGATCCAGTCATCGCTCGAGCTGGGGATGCCGTACGACGAGATCGAAGATTATCTCGATTGGGTCGAGCTGATGCGGTGCGAAACTTCTAGCGGCTCTGCCGAATAAGGCAGTCGACTGCCAGCAGCCGGCTGCTGGAGTGCAGCTAACCGGCCGCTTCTAAATTTTTTAGAACGCGTACTGCTTCGTAGGCGTTTGCAAGTCCACCGATGCGCTGCACGAAGATCTGCACTTCGAGCACTTGCGAGGGGGACAAAATGTCGCTGCCGCACGAGAGCAAAATCTCGATCTCTTCGGCAGTCATATTCTCGACGTCCAATTCCTTCAGCATGAGCAATCCTGAACAGTAAGAAACCAATCGGGGCGAAACTATCCCGAAGTATCGGCGTGGCAATGCGTCGGATTGAGATTGCCTTCGATTGGATTTCCACGTTCTGCCAGATCGCGACGCGTCGCGAAATTTTTATCGGAGCGATCGGCACATCCAGCGCGTGTTGATAGCATGCGATGTTAAAACTGCATGGTTATTCGGTCGCAGCCGTCACCCAGCCGCAGACTTCGACGACTCGCCAGCAGCGCTAGAAGTCGGCAAGCCGGCGCTGGCAGATACGCCAGAGAGACGTTCGCCCAACCAGCAGTGCAGCCCCCAAAGACTGGTCGCCACCAAAGCCCAGGCCAACGGATAAACGATCAAACCGGGGCCCAGCGCGATCGAACCCAGTACGATCCAACCGGCGCCGATCAACAACAGCAAGCTTTTTAGCGGCATGACGAGAACCTCATTTCGCGTGATCAGCCTCTACGAGCCAACAGGGGATCCGCTCGCATCCTATCCCTTGTTATTTTATTCCACATGGCAGGAAAAATACGAGCCGATTTCCCGGAAATCAGGCTTTCTCTAATCGATGCCGCCTGAATCTCCCGTTTCACTCACCAAATCAACGACGATTCTCGCTTGCGTCGAATGCTGGCGCCTGTTACTTTCTCGCTCCGCGGACGCAGAATCCTTAGCCAGCAAGCCGAAGAAATCGAATGCCCAAAGCCGCTGAAGTTCTCGGACAATACATTCCACTGCACTACCACTTTGAAATGCTGCGCGACCGCTATCGGATGCAAAGCTTTCGTGAAGCGATCGAAGCGACGGTTCGCCCCGGTGACAAAGTCGTTGACCTGGGCGGTGGCACAGGCGTGCTCTCGTTCTTTGCAGCTCGAGCAGGCGCCGAGGTCTGGTACTGCGAGCGGAATCCCGAACTGGTCGATGCCGCCCATAGAATCGTGCGCGCCAACCATGTAGCGGACCAGGTTCATATCGTCCACGCAGATGCAGCCAAGTTCACCCCACCAGTTCCGGTTGACATCGTGATGTGCGAGATGCTGCACGTCGGTCTGTTGCGAGAAAAGCAGATCGAAGTCATCTCTGCGTTTCAAAGCAACTATCAACAAGCGCATGGACCGAAGCTCCCCCGCTTTATTCCAGAGGGGACCATGCTGGCTTGCCAGCCGGTGGAGCAAGATTTTGAGTTTGAAGGCTTCCTGGCGACTGGTCCGTTGTTTCAAACGCCAGCAGAGGACCATGCTGACACCAGCGTGCTGGCAGATGCGATCGTGCATCATATGGTGTGGTACGACAAACCGCTGCACGGCAAGATCGCGTGGAAAGGAAAGATTGCAATCACCCATGACGGTCAGTTAAATGCCGTCCGCTTCATCACCAAGAACGCGTTGACGGTACTGATTGAAGACCAGCGCGTCATCCCTTGGCACAACCAATTTTTGGTGATGCCCATCGAACAGCCGTTGCAAGTTTCTGCTGGCGACGTGATCGAGATCTCATTCCGATACGATGCCGGCGCCGAACTAGCACAGCTTGGCGACAGCCTAAAAGTAAGCCGCGCCGGCGAACAAAATCGGACTCAAGTCGCCTAACTGGCTTCTCTGCGGCATCTAGTCCTCTTGGCGCCAAACGCATAACCGGCATCTTCGGCGCCAGAAGCCTTGAAAAGGGCTCCTTCTCACAAGGTTCGATTGCGCCGATTGTTGGACAAATGCGTTCTCCGACCTAATTTTGCGTAGACGTCAATCCACGACTGGCAGATCGCAATGCGCTGCTGCCTACCGCTGGAATTGCGCTCCAGGCGCCAACTCGCATATAAAGCAGAGCCAACACAATGAGCAAGAAGTCGCAGATAACTACCGAACTATTAGCCGCGATCGCCTGCGCGCTGTTGTTCACGGTAGCGACCGTAACCTGTCTGATGACTGGAGACCTGGGGGTCGGCAGTCTGATCGCCTGCGGAGCTGCCGGATTGGCTGCAATCAGTTGCTTCGTGCTCTACAGAAGCGTTCAATCCGCCGAGGATCGTGCGATCCGTCAATTTCAACTGCTCGCTGGCGCTGATCTAGAACAACTCGAACAAGATGATTTCCAAGCCGCGTGTCCCCAGGCCCGCGATCTGCGGAAATGGCGGATGCCGCTGGAACAGTGCTACCTACGGATGAAAACGCTGGCCAATGATGCTCGGGAGCTACAACAATCGCGCGTCCGCAGCGAAGTCAAAGCACATCTGACCGGTTTGCGGCACGAACAGATGCGAGAAATCATCGACAATCTTTCTGAGCCGGTCATGATGACCAATCAATACGACGAAATCATTTTCGTGAATGAAGTAGCACGCGAATTATTCGGCATTCACGATTTGAGCGAAAAAACAACCGCGGCGGAAGCGATCGCATCGGAAGGGATCGTGCAGTTACTGCAAGAGACGCGGCTCCGCACGACTCCCACGCAACGCGTTAGCGAAGTCGAGATGCTTGACCCTTCCGGCGACAAGCATTGGTATCGCATCACCGTCAGTACGATCGCTCAGCATCTCGATAGCGAGATGGGCGCCGACGAGCCAAACTATGGCGCCGTCGCGGTTCTGCGGGACATTAGTGGTTACAAAGCGATTCAACGCCGCAATGCCGAGTTCGTCTCAGCCGTCAGCCACGAGATGAAAACTCCCTTGGCCGGCATCAAGGCCTACGTCGAACTGCTCGCCGATGGCGAAGCGGAAGACGAACAGACGCGTGACGAGTTTCTGCAAGTCATTAACAGTCAGGCCGATCGTTTGCAGCGTCTGATCGACAATCTGCTGAACTTGGCTCGCATCGAAGCCGGGGTCGTCAACGTCAACAAAAAGCCTCGCTCGCTCAACGAACTGCTCGAAGAAGCGTTCCGCATCGTTCAGCCAACCGCCGACCAAAAAAACATCACGCTCATTTCTGATCTTAGCCCCATGTACCTGGGCGTTCTGGTCGATCGCGACATGATCATGCAAGCGGCGATCAACTTGTTGTCAAACGCGCTCAAATACACTCCTGACAATGGCAAAGTGACGCTTCGTAGTCGGCTGCAAGATCGTGAAGTGGTGTTTGAAGTAGAAGACACTGGGGTCGGCTTGAGCCCGGAAGATTGCGATCGGGTTTTTGAGAAATTCTATCGCGTGAAAAAAGATCAAAAGATGGCCTCAGGCACCGGACTCGGTTTACCACTGGCCAAGCATATTGTCGAAGACGTCCACGGCGGTGAATTGAATGTCACCAGCGAACCTGGCGTCGGCTCGAAATTCCGAATTCGTCTCCCCACGGTCCAAGTAGCCGAAACCGTGAACTAACACATGCTTCGACTTGAAGGCAATCCAAGATGAACGCGCCCCAAAACTACCTCGATGCGTACCCTCAGATGATAAACAACATGAGTGAGCCAACCCTGCCGACAACAGCCGGCAAACGCATCTTGCTGGTCGATGACGAAATGCACATTCTTCGCGCCGCCGAATTCAAACTGAAGCGCAGCGGATACGAGATCGAATGCGTCGAAGATGGCGAACAAGCTTGGGAAGCGATCCAAGAGCAGATGCCAGACCTATTGATTACAGATTTCCACATGCCGCGACTCGACGGTCTCGGGCTTTGCCGTCGCGTACGTGAAACCGAATCAATGCGTCAACTGCCAATCATCATGCTGACCGCCAAGGGATTCGAGATGACGTCTGACGACAATCTCGAATCGCTCGACATCGCTGTGATCCTGGCCAAGCCGTTCAGTCCGCGCGGCCTAGTCAATTGCGTCGAAGCAGTCCTGACGACCGGTTCATTTGAACAGCCGCCGATCAGTTTCCTGCGTTAAACCATTCAACCCCACAGATTCCCATGAGCTTGCCGACCGAAATTTTTGGAGAAGTCGTCGTGGTCCATACGCCCGAAGAACTGGGCGAGGATCAGGCCGATGCGGTCGAAGCGTTCCTGCTGTCGCGTGAACGCAATCGAGTGATTGTCGATCTCGACGGGACCGAAACGCTTGATAGCGCCGGCTTGACTTGCCTGCTGACAGCTCAGCGACGTTTGCGTGAAGCGGGGGGCGAATTGAAAATTACCACAGCCAATCATGTCAATCGTAAGATTCTCGAGATCACGCGGTTAGACAAGCGATTGGAAGTATTTGAAAACATGATTGAAGCCGTCAAAAGCTTCGTCTAATCGTCCCTGGAATATCCTTGATATGAACTCGCCTATCACGAGCGCCCCGTTACGATTGGGTAACGTCCTCACCAAGCGAGGTTTCGTTACGATCGAGCAGTTGGAAGGTGCGCTCGACTACCAAAAGAACAAAGGCAAGAGCAAATTGCTCGGCGAGATTCTCGTCGAACTTGGCTATTGTTCTGAAGATCAGATCATCGAGTGTCTGGCGGTTGAGTACGGAATTCCATACGCCAAGCTTGAAGCGCGGTTGTACGATCCCAAGGTGATCGGCATTCTGCAGCGTGAGTACATCGAAAAGAATCTTGTGCTCCCGCTCTTTTTGATCGATGACGTTCTGACGATTGCGGTCACCGAGATTTCCAATCTCTTTTTGATCGACGAAATCCAAACGCTCACTAACAAGCAAGTGCAGATCGTCGCTTCGTCTCCGCGCGACGTTCGCCGCATGATCCAAAACTTGCCTGACTCGAAGGTGTTCGTTATCGACGACATCATCGAGGATACCGATCAGTCCGAAGTGACGCTGATCGAAGATGCAATTGAAGATATTGGGGATGTCGAAGAAATCGCCGGCCAATCGCCGGTGATCCGCCTGGTCAACTACATCATCTACAACGCCGTCAAAGAGGGCGCTAGCGATATTCATATCGAACCGGCGGAGCGTTGCATGCGTATTCGCTATCGTATTGATGGGAAGCTGCACAAATCGCTCGAAGTGCCGCAACATCTGCTGAATGCGGTCAACAGTCGTATCAAGATCATGGCCGGTCTCGATATTAGCGAACGCCGCCTGCCGCAGGATGGTCGCGTCCACGTGATGCTCGACTCACGCAAGATCGACTTGCGCGTCAGCACGTTCCCCGGCAATCGGGGCGAAAAAACTGTGATTCGCGTGTTGGATACCAAAAAAGTGACGCTGGTGCTCAAGCACCTTGGCTTCGCCGAGGATATTCTCGATCGGTTCATGGCCAATATCCATGCGCCCAACGGCATCGTCCTGGTCACCGGTCCAACCGGTAGCGGCAAGTCGACGACGCTTTACGCGGCGCTGAACGAGATCGCAACCATGGAAAACAATATTTGCACGGTTGAGGACCCGATCGAGTATCACATCCCCCTGATCAATCAATTCCAGGTGCAAGAGCGCGTCGGTTTGACCTTCTCCAAAGCGCTGCGGACTTTGCTGCGTCAAGATCCGGACGTCATCATGGTCGGTGAAGTTCGTGATGAGGAAACAGGGCGCACCGCAATTCAAGCGGCTCTTACGGGGCACTTGGTTTTTAGCACGCTCCATACCAACGATGCGGTCTCGGCCGTTACGCGATTGGTCAACATGGGCGTCGAGCCTTATCTGATTGGCGCGGCCCTCAACATGGTTTTGGCTCAGCGGCTTGTCCGCAGCATCTGCCCCAAGTGCAGCGAAGCTTATGAGCCGCCACGCAACTTGCGGAAAACGCTGGAGCGAATGGGGTATGAAATCCCTGTGTTCCGCAAAGGCATCGGCTGTCGCTACTGCCGTAACTCTGGCTATAGCGGTCGGCTCGGCGTGCACGAAATCTTGACAATCGACGACGAACTTCGCGATGCGATCGTCGCCGGCGTTCCGATCGGCGAATTGAGGCGAATTGCGATTCGCAGCAAAAATTTGATCACGATGCAGCACGATGGGTTCCGGAAAGTTCGTGAAGGAATCACCACGATTGAAGAAGTGCTGCATGCTACCGGCGATGTTTCCATGACTTCTGTGACCACCTGACGCCTATTTTCCCCCGCAGTCCCCAGCACGCCGCCGTCCCCAAGTTGACGCCATGTTAAGTTACGCCTACCAAGCTCGCGATTCGCTCGGACAAGTCCACGAAGGCGCCGTCGACGCCGGCTCGCCTGAAGAAGCTCAGATGATGCTGCAGCGTGATGGGATGCACATCTTGTCACTGGAGCAAGAAGCGGAAGCTGGCTCGCTTTTTCCGTCTCGAATCAGCAAGTCGGACATCATCTACTTCACCAACCAACTCGCGGTGATGGTGGATACCGGCATTAATCTGGCGACGGCAATTGAATCGGTCTCGTCCCAAGAGAAAAACGAAGCGCTCAAGACGCTGCTGGTCGACATTCGCCGCAGCGTCGAGTCTGGCGAAGATTTTTCGGCGGCGCTGGGACGTTATCCCAAGCATTTTAACAAGACCTATATCTCGCTGGTCAAAGCCAGCGAACAGACCGGCATGCTAGGTGAAATGCTCGAACGAATCGCCGCTTACATGCGCGGCGAGCTAGAGATTCGTAATAAAGTTCGCGCGGCTTTGGCCTACCCGGCCGTGATGGTGGTGCTAGCCACGTCGGTCACCGTTTTTCTGCTGACCTATGTGCTTCCCAAGTTCACTCCGTTGTTTGAACGCAAAGGAGCAAAGCTGCCGACGCCAACCATTATTATGATGGCTGCTTCCGACATCTTGCTCGACTATTGGTGGGCTTGGCTGACGGCGATCATTGCCGCCGGCGTTGGCTTTTACTTCTTCCGCCGAACCGAGCAAGGGCGCAAAACCATTGACGGCATCAAGATTAGCCTGCCGATCATCGGCCCACTGCTACGGAAAATCACGATTGCCCGTAGTCTTAGCACGTTGGGAACGCTGGTTCGTAGTGACGTGCCGGTGCTGATGTCGCTCGAACTGACAGCCGACATCAGTCAAAACTACTATTACGACAAGCTCTGGCGGAACGTGATCGACTCGGTAACCTCAGGGCACCAAATTCATGAAGTGCTCGCCAAAAGCAAGCTGATTCCGCCAACCGTCGTCCAGATGATCTCGGCCGGTGAAGAAACAGGGCGTCTCGAAGAAGTGCTGACCAAGATTAGTCGTCACTATGACCAAGAGGTCGACTTGTCGATCAAGACCGCCACCAGTCTGATCGAGCCGTTAATGATCACCGTCATGGGGGCCGTGGTGGGAGGTATCGCGATGGCGTTATTGTTACCCATCTTCTCGCTATCACGTAACGTCTAGCGCAGGCAGATGGCGCCGACTCGCTAGCAAAATCGACTCCAGCCGCTAGACATGGTTTGCGCAGGCGTCAAAGTTTCTCACAACCACGGCTTGATCTTGTTTCATGGCGCTTCCGCGCGTGCATTCCAACAACCGCACTGGCCGATCTTCGGTAGACAGCTTTGAGCCAACCACCGACGAGGAGCCATCCCTTTGCTAAAGTTACCGCTCGGCAACAATATCGTCGAAGAGATTAACGCTCGCCAAGACTATGTACTTGAAGAATTAGACGTGCTAAATCGCCGTCTCGAAGAATTGCTCGCCTCGCTCACCGCACGCCCAGCCGCAGAACCTGCCGTTGTGCCGATCCCGGTCGCAAGCCCGGTCGAAGAAGGCCGCCGACGCGCTGCTTAATTTGCGAGTAGCCCAAGAAATCACTACTCGGGTCGATCCAAATGTCCCGATTTGTTGATTGCCAATAGCAGCCTTAACGAGATACCAAAGCTGATAATGAGGCCGGAGATGCCCATCATCGAGATATCTCGCATGCCCATGTAGGATGTATCCTCCAAGATTTGCGCTGATGGAGACGTTGCCCCCTCTTTCGTTTCATCTAGGGGGCGAACAATCTGGGTCCGCTGATGAAAGAAGAGCGGCGGGACTTTCATGCTAAGCATCAGCGCCGAGCCCAAAAAGAGCGAACTTGCCACAATCCCGGTCACCAACCGATTGACGGTTGGCCCTAGCATCCGGTGATCTAGATGCACATCGAATCGCCCGGTCCGAACTTGCTCTAGCATCTCTGACATGCGGCGCGGCGCCACCTCGGCCAAGCGTTCCATCTCACGATAAAACCTGGTCCACTTCCGCCAGCGCCGCTGGGGTGAAAACCGCTTCATCATGATCCGACGGCGATGCTTTTGTAACAGTTCGACCAGATTAAACTCAGGATCCAGCAGTCTCCCAGTGCCGTCTAGCATCACCATCGTTTTCAACAGCATGGCGACCTGCGGCGGCAGCGCGATCTGGTAACTGCGGATGATCTTAAACATGTCATTGATCACTTCGCCAAAGTTCATTTTCTCGAGCGGACGATGCGCGTAGTCACCGATAAAGTCGGCGATTTCGCGACGCAAGCTGTTATCGTCCAACTCTTTCGGCAAAGTTCCCCAACGCATGATGACGCTGCTCAGCATATCGGCGTCGCCGCTGGTCAGCCCGACCAGCAAGTCTTCCATCTCTTCACGTAGACGATCATCGATCCTGCCGACCATGCCAAAATCAAGCAAACCGATGACATCGCCCGGCAGAACCAGAATGTTGCCGGGATGGGGATCGGCGTGATAAAAGCCATGGTCGAAGATCATCCGCACATAAAGTTCGGCGCCGCGACGAGCTACCTCGGAAAAATCAATTCCCATCTCCTGCAGCGCTTCACGCTTTGACAGCTTGACCCCTTCGACGTACTCCATGGTCAGCACTCGAGAGGTGCAATACTCTGAGTAGACGGCTGGAATCAGTACGGTTTCGTCGTCGCTAAACTGTACTGCAAACTGCAGCATGTTCCGTTCTTCGCGGCCATAGTCCAACTCGCGCCGTAAAGCGCGCTGAAACTCGGCCACCGTGGTGCTTGGTCGATAGGGAGCAAACTCTGGCAAGCGTTCGGCCAGCGATGCGAAACCGGCCATAATATCCAGATCTTCATTGACCTTCCGCTCGATGTCGGCGTGCTGCACTTTGACGACAACCGTCTTGCCGGTTAACAATTCGGCCAGATGGACCTGACCAATCGAAGCCGATGCGATCGGTTCGACATCAAACCGAGCGAAGATCGATTCGATCGGCTGGCAAAGTTCGGTCTCTAGCGTTTTTTTGACCGCATCAAAAGGATCAGCCGGAACGTCGGCTTGCAGCTTTTTTAGCTCGTCGGCAAGTTCTACGCCTACGATGTCGGGACGCGTGCTGAGAATCTGCCCCAGCTTGATGAAGGTCGGCCCCAAATCGGAAATCGCCATCCGAATCCGAGCTTCACGCGAGTACTTGGAAAGTAACTCGCCATCCTTTGCTTTGAGGATTCCCTTGGCGAAATCGAGATTCAATTGATGAATCCAATCAGCCAATCCATACCGGCTGAGCACCGTGAATATCTCGGTGCCGCGGTTCATGTTGCGGTAAAGCTGGGGGATACTGGACAATCGCATGCAATTTTCGCCTAGGAAAGTTCTCCACTATTCTAGCTTACTTCACCCCCAGAGCAGACCCTGCTTTGCTTGACCTGCCGCCCCAAATGCCGGAAACTAGACCCCCTTGGTCGTTTTTTCCGCCTACCGAGACCGAAATCATGCCTACTCTCAACCTATTCCACTCTCGGCTCACCGCCGCCTGTCTGACGATTCTGTTGACGCCCGCCCTGTTGCATGCTGAAAACTGGCCAGACTGGCGCGGTCCAAACAACGCCGGCATCAGTCACGAAAAAAACTTACCTACCCAATGGTCTACCGATCAAAACGTCGCATGGCGTGTTGATTTGCCGGGCGCGGCTGGCTCGACTCCTGTGATTTGGGGTGACCATATCTTCCTGACTTCGGTCGATGGAGACGAGCTGGTGCTGATCTGCCTAGACACTGCCGGCAAACAGCTCTGGAAAAAGTCGATCGGCAGCGGCAATCGGGTGGTCCGCGGAGACGAAGGTAATTCGGCTTCTCCTTCTCCGTTGACTGATGGCAAGCATGTGTGGTGCTTCTTTACGACGGGCGATCTGGCTTGCTTTGATTTTGACGGTAATGAAATCTGGAAAATCAACGTCCAAGAACGCTTCGGCAAGTTTGACATTCAGTTTGGCCTGACGTCGACGCCGGTGCTGCATGACGGCAAGCTTTACTTGCAACTGATCCATAGCGGCGGCGCAAAAGTTATCGCGCTCAACGCCGAAACCGGCGCCGAAGCCTGGCAAGTCAAACGAGTAAGCGACGCCTATGCCGAGTGCGAGCACTCTTACGCTTCGCCGATGATCTATGATGACGGACAACTGAAATTTCTGCTGACGCACGGCGCCGATTATTCGATCGCCTATGACCTAAAAAGCGGTAAAGAACTGTGGCGCGTCGGAGGTCTGCATCCAAAGGCCGGCTACGACGAGACGCTGCGTTTTGTCGCTTCGCCGTTGGCTGCGCCGGGGCTCATTGTGGTTCCCTCGGCCAAGCAAGGAATCTTGGTGGCGGTCAAGCCTGACTCGCAAGGCAATATCACCGATAAAGCCGACAGCTACCTCTGGAAGTTCGACACCACTCCGGATGTTCCCTCGCCGCTAGCAGTAGGCGACTATGTTTATCTCTGCCGCGAAAATGGGAATCTAATCTGTCTCGATCGCGAAACCGGCGAGCAACTGTATGAAGAACGAACCCATCGCGACCGACATCGCGCCTCGCCGGTTTTTGGCGACGACAAGATTTATCTCACCAGCCGTGACGGTCAAGTAACGGTCGTCAAACCGGGCCCGAAGTTTGAGATTTTGGCCGAGAACAAACTGGATGAAGAAATTTCGGCTTCGCCTGCGATCTCGGGCGGTCGGATTTATCTCCGCACTTTCAAAGCTCTGTGGGCGATAGGTCCCCAGTAGGCCGCGAAAAAACCACCGCAATCCGACTGGTTTGCTGAAATCTCAACGCTTCCTACGCCGATAGGTCGGCTAGAGTGCAGCTTGTTTTTTATCCATATCCGCTATCACTAGCGTCACTTGAGAAGTTGCTATGCCACGCATTTTGGTTTTATCTTTGGTTCTGAGCCTTGCTTGCTTTACCCAATTTGTCGCGGCCCAAGCGCCGGTGATCCCCGGGTCTGGCACGCGAATTTGGTACGACGATTTCGAGAATGAAGAATGGGAATACGTCCCTAACAATCCCAAAGCAAGTCACGAGCAAGACAATCAAACTCGCTTGCCGGGCGGAATGTCCAAAAACAAGATGTGGGGCGAAAGCTCAAAACGGGGCCACCCCGATCACATCGAACGCTTCCATACTCCGCAAGATGGCCTTCCTGACAGCGAAGGCTCATTGCTGATGATGACGCTCCAATCGAACGTGCCTGGTCGCCCTAATGGCAAATTGGGCCAAGACGATTTGATCTGCCGCATCCCAGGCTCTTATTCGGTCAGCCAATATCCCAGCTGCCTCGTCCGCGTCTATCTGCAACCGTTTGAAAAATGGGAGCAATACACGGCCGCCGCTTCGTTTGGCTTTCGCGCGACGGTGACTGGCAGTCGACGCAAAACCACCGGCGGCGGACTGTTCAGTTCGACCAAGAACGAACGCGAACAAAGCTGGCCCGGCATCTTTATTGAGCATCAGCTGACCAAGGATGGCCCCCGAGCATTCTGGGTCATTCGGGGATCGGAACGAGGCGATTATCGTGGCGCCGAGATCACCGAGACCGGCTGGTACACCATCGGGATGTCGTTTACGCCGGATGGCCGCTGCCACTACTACATCTCAGAGGGGGTGGATGATCTGACCGCGCAGGATCTGGTTGGCTCGCACAAGCCGTATAATTTCACGCTTGAATCGGTCCAGGGGATGTTTTTCAATATCTTCAACCATGATGACGGCAAAAGCTGGTCGACTCCTTGGATTATCGACGACCCGTCGTTCTACACCGGCCGGGGGGGTGGGCGAAGTCGCTAATAATCGGCAACTCTTCCCAGATTGCTCTTGCGATCCATCGTTGCTAGCGAATAATTATGTTAGCTAGGCTAACTAATTATTTGCGGTGAACATGGAACCTTTACATTACGATTTTCAAGCGAGCATCGGTTATTGGATCGGGCTCACCGCGCATACGATGAACCAAACGCTCGATGAGCGTTTGGCGCCGTTTGGTATTACTTTTCGTCAGTTCCAGGTCTTAGGCTGGTTAATTCACGATCGTGAAATGACCCAAGCCGATCTGGCCAAACGGTTGATGATCGAACCGCCAACGCTTGCCGGCATCTTGTGCCGGATGGAAGCGATGGGCTGGATCGTGCGGAAAACGGCCGCCAACGATCGCCGTCGCAAGCTGATCACGGTCTCTCCCGGCGCCGCGCCCGTCTGGCGTCAGGTAGTCGATTGCCTGATGGAGTCGCGACGAGAAGCGACCGCCGGCATGTCGCCAGAAGAGATCGCCCTCCTACAATCGCTGCTCAAGCGAGTTTTGAACAACCTATCCCCACCAGCGTCCAGCCCTATGCTCTTGTTGGACGCCGCTCTCACCCCCCAGCAACAGGAATCGCCACGATGAAACGTCCCATGTTCTTAGGCGCCATGCTGGCGATGGCGAGCGTCACCACGGCGCTAGCGCAACCAGCCGCTCCAGTCGTGATTCAATCGCTGGAAGAAGCGGAGGTCTCGTCGAGTCAGGCGTTTGTCGCCACCGTGATGCCGAGACGTGAAGCGACCATCGGCAGCGCCGTCGCCGGCCGAGTTTCAGAGTTTTACTTTGATGAAGGGGACGCCGTCAAAACGGGTGAACCCATCGCACAGATATTGACCGAAACGATCAATCTGCAAATCGCCGCCGCTCAAGCCGAACTAGAGCTTCGCCAAGCTGAATTGCAAGAGCTGAAAAACGGCAATCAAGAGGAAGAAATCGCCCAATCAAAAGCTGAAATGATGTCGGCCAAAGCGCGGATGAGTTATCTAGTCGCTCGGCGTAATCGAACGGCTGAACTGTACGAAACCCGCCGCGTTAGCTCGAAAGAAGAGTATGACGAAGCAGTCTCGGCCGCCGAAGCGGCAAGTGAAACGTTTAATGCATCCCAAGCGGCGTACGACTTGATGGTCAAAGGTCCGCGGATCGAAAAGATCGCTCAAGCCCAAGCCCGCGTACAAGTCCAAGAAGCAGTCGTCGGTGAGCTGCAAGACAAGCTGAAAAAGTATACGATTCGCTCCCGCTTCAACGGCTATATTAGTCTCAAGCATACCGACGTTGGATCCTGGGCAGAGCAGGGCGCCGACATGGTCGATGTCGTTGAATTGGACGAAGTGGATATCACTGCCTATGTCGCCGAGCACCATGTGCCGTTCGTCCAGCTAAACGCCGAAGTTCGAGTCGAAGTTTCTGCGATCCCTGATCGCATCTTCATCGGAACCGTCGTCGCAATTGTACCGCAAGCGGACCTTCGGACTCGTACTTTTCCGGTCAAAGTCCGCCTGACCAATGAGATTGAAAACGGCGTGCCGCTACTGAAAGCCGGCATGTTGGCCCGCGTTCAACTGCCGATCGGCGGAACCAAGCAAGCGCTGCTCTGTCCGAAAGATGCGTTGGTGCTGGGCGCCGGTAAAGCGGCCGTCTATATCACCGCCCCCGGTCCTAACAACACCACCATCGTGCAACTGGTCCCGGTTCAGTTGGGCGTCACTAGCGGCGACCGAATCGAAATCCTCGGACCGATTCCGCCTGACAGCCAAGTTGTCACGCGCGGCAACGAACGCCTGCGTCCGGGTCAGTCGATCAATGTACTTTCGCAAACGCAGTCTCCCGCCAATCCCTCCTCCGCCAGCGTCACTCCGCGTTAAAGCGCTCCCCCCGACTTGAAGGTTCTCTCCTCATGATTGACGCACTCCTCACCAATCCAGTCAAAGTCGCGGTCGGCGTTTTGTTGGTCTCGCTGTTTGGCGTAGTAGCACTGCTGCGAATGCCGATGCAGCTGACTCCCGAAGTCGAAACGCCTACGTTGACCGTCGAAACCACATGGACCGGCGCTAGCCCCCAAGAGGTCGAACAAGAGATTATCGTTGAGCAGGAAGAGCAGCTGAAAAGCGTCGAAGGCATCAGCAAGATGACCTCCGAGAGTGCGGACTCCAAAGGAACGATCACGCTCGAGTTCCTGATCGGCACCAACATGAGCGAAGCCTTGTTGCTGGTCAACAGCCGGCTCGCCCAGGTTCCCGAATACCCTGAGGACGCCGACCAGCCGGTCATCACCACCAGCAACGCGTCCGACAAGCCGATCGCTTGGTTCATGCTGAGCGCGCGCATGCCGACCGAGCAGCGCTACAAAAAGTTCCTGCAGGAACATCCCGATCAGGCGTCCGCACTAAAAGCAGCTCGTGAGACCGAGAATCCCGCCGTTTTGATGGTTCGCTTGCGCCGTCTTGTCGCCGAACACCCTGAATATGTCAAACTGCTTCCGCCGCCGATTTTTGACCAGCAGAAGCTAGACACGTTCGCCTACACACATCCTCAGCTTGCGCCCCAGTTGGCGAAAGCCCGCGAAGAAGCTGAGAATAACTCGGAGCTGCTATACAGCTTGCAACAGCTAGCCAAGGATCAGCCAGAATACATCGAGCTTTGTTCGCCAACAGAGTTCGACGTGATGAACTACCGCCGTTTCGCCGAGGATGAGATTGAAGCCCGCTTCGAGCGTGTCAGCGGCGTCTCGCAGTCCAACGTCAACGGCGGCTTGGAAGACGAACTGCAAGTGATCGTCGATCCAGAGTTGCTGGCCGCTCGGCAAATCACCATCGCCGATGTGCGCCGCGTCTTGCTGACGCAAAATCAAGACACTTCGGCCGGCGACTTCTGGGAAGGGAAACGCCGTTACGTCGTGCGTGCTCTCGGCCAGTTTAAATCGCCGGAGCAAGTCGAGTACCAACTGCTCGCCGTCCGAGATGGCGCTCCGGTCTTTATTCGCGACGTCGCCCGAGTTGAGTTGGGTCATAAAAAGCCCGATAGCGTCGTGCGTCGGTTCGGCGAATCAAGCATCGCGATCAACTGCATGCGCGAAACCGGCGCCAACGTGCTGGACGTCATGGACGGTCTGCAAGCGACCATGAACACGCTGAATGAAGGCATCCTGAAAGACAATAATCTGGAACTGACCCAGGTCTATGACGAGACCGACTACATCAAATCGTCGATCAAACTGGTGCAGGAGAATATCTTTGTCGGCGGTGCGTTGACGATGTGCGTGCTGATGTTGTTTTTGCATCTTAGCGCTCGCACACTGATTTTGATTCCGTTCGCGATGGCGTCGGCGATTGCTTCGGTCTATCTCAGCCCATGGTGGTTTGTCCTCTGCATGGCGATCTTAATCGGCTCAGGCTTTTGGTTCGCCCGCGGGGCGCTAGTCGTGGCGTTAGCAATTCCGATTAGTATCGTCGGCACCTTTTTGATCTTGGGCGCCCTCGGGCGATCGCTCAATGTGATCAGTCTCGCCGGGATGGCGTTCGCCGTCGGCATGTTGGTCGACAACGCAGTCGTCGTTCTCGAAAATATTTATACCTACTACTCCAAGGGGTACTCGCCGCTGGCGGCGGCCGCTCGGGGAACCTCCGAAGTCTGGGGCGCCGTGTTTGCTTCAACCGCAACCACCATCGCCGTGTTTCTGCCGGTCGTCTTTGTGCAGGAAGAAGCAGGCCAGTTGTTTGCCGATATCGCGCTGGCGATCAGTGCGGCGGTCGCGCTGTCGCTGGTCGTTTCGATCACCGTCATACCGGTCGCAGCGTCTCGACTCTTCAACAAAGAAGAAACCGATGAGGACGACAATCTTGATTCTCACAAATTGGGTCGAAGTCATTCTTTCCCGGAATCGATCGCTGCCGATGGGCACCGAATGGGGACCGTCGAACGTGTGATTTCTGGCGGTGGCCAAAGCATGGTCAACGGCATCGTCGCGATCAATCGCTGGTTCCAACTCGGCGTGCTTCGCCGGCTAGTTCTGATCACTGCGATCACCGCCGGAGCGATCTTGCTTTGTTGGGCGTTTTGGCCGAAGGTCGAATATTTGCCGAGCGGCAACCGCAACCTCGTCTTTGGCGTCTTGCTGCCGCCGCCAGGCTACAACCTGGATCAGTTGATGGATCTGGGCGAAGTGGTCGAAACTGACTTGAAGCCCTACTGGGACGTCAATCCATCGGATCCCGGCTTTAACCAAGGCGAATTCCCCGCGATTCGCGACTTCTTCTTTGTCGCACGAGGGCGCCAAGTCTTCATGGGCTTGCGATCCTACGACGAGCAACGCGTCGCCGACTTGATCCCGCTAATTCAAAAAGTAAGCGGCAAGTTGCCCGGAACCTTTGCTGTCGCTTCGCAGTCCAGCTTATTTGAGCGCGGACTAACGGGCGGGCGAAAAATTGAGATCGAAATCACTGGTCCCGAATTACCCAAACTGGTCAATCTAGGCGGAAACATTCTGCGGCAATCGGTCCAACTAATCCCTAATTCGCAGATTCGCCCGGTCCCGAGTCTCGACCTTTCCAGTCCCGAAGTCCATGTGACGCCGCGCTGGGTGCAAGCAGCCGACATCGGCCTTTCTAGCACCGACATGGGCTATGCGGTCAACGCGTTGGTCGATGGCGCCTATGCCGGTGACTACTTCCTGGATGGGAAGAAGATTGACGTCACCATCACCGGCGAAACCCGCTTCGCTGACGCGACGCAAAAGATCGAAGCCCTGCCGGTCGCGACTCCGCTTGGCTCAATCGTGCCGTTGGGAGCGATCGCCAATATCGAGATCAACAGCGGTCCCGAGCAGGTCAACCATCGCGAGCGTCTCCGGTCGATCATCATCGAAGTCACGCCGCCGCCGACAGTACCGCTGGAAGAAGCCATGGATCTCATCACTTCTGACATTATTAAACCTTTGGAAGCTAGCGGCGAGCTTGGCCAAGAATATCGCATCAACCTAGCCGGCACCGCCGATAAGTTGGGAAAAACCTGGACATCGCTCCGATTTAACCTCATGCTGGCGCTACTGATCACTTACTTGCTGATGGCGGCATTGTTTGAGTCTTGGCTTTATCCGTTTGTGATCATCTTCAGCGTTCCGCTAGGCGCCGCCGGTGGGATCTTGGGGCTGAGTCTGCTGAACCTGTTCGTGCTGCAATCGCTCGACGTATTGACGATGCTCGGCTTCGTGATCTTGATCGGCACCGTAGTGAACAACCCCATTTTGATCGTTCACCAAGCGCTCAACCACATGCGCGAAGATGGCATGTCGCTGGATGATGCGGTGTTGGAAAGCGTCGGTTCGCGTATTCGGCCGATTTTTATGACCACAACGACCACAGTGCTCGGCTTGATGCCGCTGGTGATGTTCCCCGGCTCAGGCAGCGAACTTTATCGCGGCCTCGGCAGCGTCGTCCTCGGCGGCTTGATCCTTTCGACCATCTTTACCCTGGTGCTAGTCCCCAGCCTGTTCAGCTTGACCGTCGAAATTTATGAATCGCTGGCCGGAAAAATCTGGGGCAAAAAAGCCAAACGCGAATCGCCACGCGCTGCGCCCGCCTTGTCGGCCACTTCCCACGAATCATTACCAGAGCCGGCCCATGAGTTTGCCCAAGCCGCAAACGGCTCAAACGGGAAAAACGGGACCCACAGCACCAGTAAAACCGAGTCCGAAAAGACCAAGCACGGCAGCTAGGTTACGGTCAGCCATCCCGAACGCAATCCAAAGCGAGCCGGGCGCTCAGACCAATCAGGTAGCGACTCCCTAGAACGCCAAGCACCAGTGCTTGGCGTTTCTGTTTGGGCCAATATCAGCCGCCCGGCGTTAGCCGCGGTTTCTTACGCGAACTGATTGGCTTGGAACAACCGGCGATAAAAACCGCCGGGGCGCCTGTGCACTTATCGCGTCTTCGCGAGAAGAGCATCGCGCGGCCCCTTCGCTGTCTAGGGGGCAAGCACTGTCGGTCCGCCAAAACCGAGACGCGGAATTTCATATTTACCGACGGGGACTACGCGTCGAAACACGTACATAACTGTCCTCGTTTGATCGGAGTAGGCAAATTTCTCATTGGTTGGCAGCCATTCGCCTTCACGAATAAATTGGGTTTGGAGCCCCTTCTTTTCGTTTACTAGCCCAAGATAAACGTAGCCAGGTTTAGTAACGTTGATCACGATCACTCCCTTCCCATCTCCAGCAACACGTGCAAACCGTTTTAGCGAAAAGTCTTTCGGAATGTTGATCCAAACGTACTTTCGATCGGAGAACGCCTTGCCGCCGCTTGAAAGCGCTTGAAATCCCTCTGCGCCAGAGATGATTTCGATTTCGGCAGCCGGCAATTCGGGATGAAACGCTTTCGATGATTTCAACTTCTCAATTTCTTCCAGAGCGGCACGAGCCTCTTCCAGCTTTTCGTCGCGCACCAACACTTTGATGGTACGTTCGTATGCGTTTTCCAAACCGAGCACCGCACGTTTTAGCGCACCAACATATCGATCCGTAGCAACCGTCGTAGGGAGGACACCAGTTTCTTTGAAAGCGGCCATCTCTTTCGACACGATAACGACAAGCGATAGATCCCCGCGGAGCACTGCTGTTTCCATTTTCGATTTCAACTGTTCTTGGAGCGTCTTCTTCGCACTCTCGGTTTCCGAAAGACAAGTTTTCCAAGCGGATTGAATCTCTGGATCCTTGAGCCTCGGCTCTTGAGCCAACGACTGACTCACTGCGAGAGTGGAGAGAAATACGATTAATGCAATCAATTGAAATGGCATTACTAATATCTTTCCGAAGTTGGCGGACGAAACTCGCCAGCAGCACATAATTGGTTCGAGTTGCGGAACCGATTACTTGGGCCCGTTATATTCCGACGCATCACGCATGGCAAGCAAAGCCCAAAAAGGTGAGCAAGAAGTGACGTAATCGGTGGGTTGAGCAAACGGCGATATCACCGGGGCTCCTCGGCCTTTTTATAGCAATATCAGCCGCAGGGCGTTAGCGCCGGATTCTTCAACGGTTGTTCCGCGCCAATGCGTTCGCTAAGAAACCGCGGCTAACGCCGTGCGGCTGATTTGATGGGTAGAAGTTCAAATCGTGCGGATCGCATCGGCGTTGAAATCGCCGATGCGAATACATCACCTGTCTTAAAAAGCGACGGCGAACTTCTGCAGATGATTCGGATGGTTCTTGTCGTGCGCTTGCAGCTCGAATTCGATCCCATCTTGATTGACCCGGGCCAGCGTCCAGCCGTTGGGTTGGGCCGGACTAAATACATAGGCGCAGGCCGGCAGGTTGATCAAGTTTAAGTCGCCATCTTTGGTATGCGACCAGACGTGCGAATGACCAAAGACGTACGCTTTGACCTGTTTTTTGGCGTGCAATAACTTCAGAAAATCGGCCGTATCGACGATGCCGCCCCAGACCTGTCCTTCGGGCGGAGCCACTGGCTGCAGCGTATGATGCGCCATCACGATCGCCGGCTTGTCGGCTCGCGCATCAAGTGCATCAGAAAGCCACTTTCGCTGGGCGGCGCCAAGTTCGCCGGTCACCACATTGGTCTTCATCAGCGAATCGAGCAAAAAGAAATTTGCGTAGGGAGTTTCTAAAATGCTGACATGTTTGGAATCTACCAGCGGTTGCTCAGGCTGTTGAGCTTCCAACGCAGCATAAAACGCGGGGATGTTGTCATGATTACCCATCGTCATGTGCAAGTCTTGGCCAGCGTCGAGCAGCGGCTGAAGGCAGTTGGCGAAGTTGGCGTAATCGGCCGGTAGCCCTTTCAGGTAGGCGCAGTCGCCGTTAAACAAAACCGCAGTCGGCTTGCTCGCTAGCTGATTGATCTCCTGGATCGCGTTCTGCAGGTTAGTCGTCATGTTGACTCCCCGCGCGGTGATCTCGGCATTTTCGGGAATGTGAGTATCCGACAACAGCGCCAACGTCAACGGCATAGCGGATGGCGCCGCGTAGCCAACTCGCAAAATCGACAGACTGGCCAGAGCAGCGGCCGACTGAGTTAAGAATTGACGACGAGTAGCGGCAGGCAGGTGAATCGGCATGGAAGAGTCCTGGTGAAGCGGGTGTGAGATCGGGAAGGGTGCGGCGAGTTGGGGTGGCGATGCAAGCTTTGCCACCACCCAGCGAAGCATCCCTTGATGATAGTTGATCGCTGGACCCGTTTCAGCCGTGGCTGCCAGAGTCTGGGTCCCAAGCTCATGGTTTGTCTGGCAATCGATCGAGCAGGCAGGAGAGAGCGGAATGTTAAAGCCGCGTTCTGACTCTGCTGTAAAGCTAGCAAGGTCGTCCTCTATGCGGCTCGATCCAGCATGTTCGCTGATTCAACACGCTGCACGCATTGAATCGGCTGGCGTCTCGGGCCGGTGCGCTGCAATGTTGTCCAAATGCTGACTTGATCGAATCACGTTGACGAACGTTTGTTCGCGAGATTGCGTAGTCGAGTTGTGGCCTTGTCGCGTTCTATTCTCTCAAAACAGGCCTCCCACCTGCTAGCAGTCAATTTAGGTAGTCCTGGGAAACCTTTCTGCCCAATCACGATGGCGCCAAATGTCCGGTCGCGCGAATTTGGCAAAAATGTACGGCTCGTCCTGAAAGTGCTGGTTAATGCGAGCGTTTCGTGTCGATGGGTGGTGGTGAAGGTATCGAAAATACGTCTCGCAGTCATCGTATCGATTGCCCGCACCCTTACGCGGTCAATCAGCGGAGCGCGTGGACCTGGCAGTTGGCCCACCTTCGTCTCCACAACGATAAGACAGCCTTTCGTCTGCGAAAGAGGAACCCATGAGAGCCCATAGTTTGTGGATCGTTTCCTTAATGGCGATGCTCGCAGCATCGGCGGATGCGGTCGCGCAGAAAGCCACTTATGCGACCGGCTCCGACCAGCAGCAGGATTCCGCAGGCCAATCCTCTGGCATCGCCTATTTGGCGAGTGGTCAGTGGCGTGAGCCGGTAATTGGTGACGCTCCGTCGCAAGCCCAGTCACGCGGATATGCCGCTCAGGGCCAATATCCGCAGCCTGGCCAATACCAACAACCAATGATGCCGCAACCCGGCATGGGACACCCAGGCATGATGCCGCAGCCCGGCATGGGGCATCCCGGTATGATGCCGCAGGGAGTTGCTCCGGCTGGTTACAATCAGTCGATGGGGGGCGCTCCGATGCAAGACCCCAACTTCCAACAAGCGTCTTATAGCAACGGCAGCTGTGCCGAATGCGGCGGACACGGCTGCGATAGCTGCCGTGGATCTGGCTGCGGATGCGGCGGCGCCGGCTGCACGGGTTGCAGCGGCTTGCTTGGCTGCGGGCAATACTGCGGATTTAGCCGCGGCATCGGCAATGCTTGGGACCTGTCCGAATACGGGGGCCGCTGCTCTCCTCGTTTCTTTGACGCCAGCGCCGAGTTCACGTACTTCAAGTATGAAGGAAACACGCCGAGCCGTGCGTTCGCTTCGCAAAACATCTTAGGGCCGACGGTTCTAGATAGTAATCAACTTGACTTTAGCCAACCCCAAGCCGGTGTTCGCTTTACGATGAACTGGCTTTGCTTCGCTGGTTCGACCATCGAAGTCAGCTATATGGGCATCGGCAACTGGGCCAGCTCGGCCAGCGCTATCGGGGCAGGGAACCTGTACTCGCCGCTGTCGGGCTTTGGTTCGAGCCCATTCGGTGGCTATGCCGAGTCGGATCAAGCCGATTTCGCGGGACTATCGATGTCGAACCGCTTTGACACGGTTGAAATCAACCTGAAGCGGGGCTGGACCGGAGCTGGCTGTTGGTTCCAAGGATCTTGGTGGGGCGGTTTCCGCTACTTCCGCTTGAGCGAAGACTCGAACTATGTCACCAGCGGGCCGAATGGTTCGATGAACTATGCGACCAACACCGACAACGACATGTACGGCGTCCAATTGGGCGGCGACTTGACCACGCGACTGACCACGCGGTTGAGTCTGAGCGGGTCTTTGGAATGCGGTATTTATGGCAACCGCGGCGTCCAAGAGACCACCATTTTGCTGAACAGTGCCGGCTCGTCAGCGACAGTGTACGAAACGGCCGCCGCCAATCGGGCGGCGATGGTCACCGAAGGGGGGGTGAGCGGCGTTTACAAAGTGACGCCTAACATGTCCCTCAAGATGGGCTACTCCGTCGTTTACGTCAACGGCGTCGCTCTGGCGATCGACAACTACAACTTTACGACTGGTCTGGGAGCGGCTCCGGCTGCTTTGGCCGGACGAGCTATCTCGGTCGACGACAACGGTTCGGCTCTGTATCACGGTCTCACCGGTGGTTTTGAGCTGGTCTGGTAGTTGCTAACTGCTGATATCAAAGAAGTTACGAACAGGCCGGCGAAATTCGCCGGCCTGTTTTTTTGCGTTTCTTGCCGCAAAAATTGAGGGGAACTCTTGCCAGGGGTCCGCCGTCTAATTCGCGTTGCAACCTCTCTCGTTGGTTAACTAATGACTAAATGTCTAGGTAATTCGTTGAGAGGGGCTTTGATCCGTTGTAATCGGAGCCTCCGGCAACTATTTTCGTTATAGCGGGCCCATTCCCCTCTTCAGACTTATCGTCGCCAGGAGATCGGGTCCAACCCTAATAACTCACTCGCTCCTCACCATCGCCAGACCCGACAGCCATTACACGCTCTTTTTTGCCGTTGCGTTCTACGCGGCAAATGCAGCGTTCGGAGATTTGCAACATGACACGGCCTGCTCGTAAACCCAAAAACCGTCGCCGATTTCGTGGTTCACAGACAAAACTTGAAGCGTTGGAAGCGCGGATGGTGATGGACGCAGCCGCGATCTTTGAAGCGGCCCAGATCAGCTTTATGGGGGATGATCTCGAAGGGAAAGACGGCGATTTTGGTAAAGCCGGCTTCGACCTGGCGATGCTTTACCAGAAATACATCTCCGGCGAAAATCAGATTACGGATCCGGATGGCGGCGTTGGAGAATTTGTTCCTGGCCCCGCCTATGACAGCTATGTGATCGCAGGTAACTCGATCCATTTGCGATTAATCGGGACTTCCCACGCGTCTCAAGACGTGGCTGATTTGCGTGCCAATTTAGAGCAATTGGGAATGCAGATCGTCGCATCGCAGGGAGTGTTGTTTACCGGCTGGGTGCCGCTCAACAAGCTTGAAGACCTCGTTAAACTGACCGATGTCGGCTCAGTTCGCGCCTCTCTCCAACCGATCACCTCGTCAGTCGGCGTCGCCGACAATCAGGGTGACGCAGGGATGGGTACCGACGACGGCCGTACCCAGTTCAATGTCGACGGGACTGGACAGATGATCGGCGTGCTTTCTGATTCCTATAACGCATTGGGCGGCGCAGCTGCCGATGTCGCCACGGGTGACTTACCCGGTGCGGGCAATCCACTTGGCAACTCCACACCGGTCCTAGTCCTGGCCGACCTTCCCGGCGCTTCCGATGAAGGCCGCGCGATGCTGCAGTTGGTGCATGACATCGCGCCGGGCGCTTCGTTAGCGTTTCATACGGCTGGCAACGATACGCTGGAATTCGCTAACGGAATTCGAGCATTAGCAGCTGCCGGGTCGACCGTCATCACCGACGATATCTCTTTTCTGTATGAACCGTTCTTCCTTGACGGCTTGGTCGCTCAAGCAGCCGAAGAAGCCGTCGCGAACAACATTGTCTACACATCTTCGGCGGCCAATCTTGCGCGACAGTCCTTCGAAGGGGACGTGGCCTCCAGCGGCAACGTCTTAGCCGCTGGCTCGATTGCTGTTGATACCACCTCGCCGTTTGCTCCGCCTCCGTTCATGGGGGGGACATCCATCGATTTTGATTCCGGCGCAGGTGTGGATGATCGCCAAGGGTTCGAGCTCGAGTCCGGCAGGACCATTCGATTAATTTTCCAGTGGGACGATCTGTTCGCTTGGGATTCAAACGACGCGGTTAGTGCGTCGACCGATGTTGACCTCTACCTGCTCAATGCGGCAGGGCAAATTGTCGCTGGCAGCGCTTATGACAATATCGGCTCCGACCCCTTTGAGTACATTGGTTATCAAAATCTGACTGGCGCGACCCAATCTCTGGAATTGATGGCAGTCGTCAGAAGCGGTCCGATCCCGACCTTTATGAAGTACATCAACTTCCAAAACGGCGGCGGGGAGACGATGGTGAACTTAGAATACGCTACGTTTAGCAGCACCGCCGTCGGCCACCACAACACCGAAAACACACTGTCAGTCGGCGCCGCTTGGTATCTCGACACTCCGGCCTTCGGCACCAATCCGACCGTGCTTGAGGACTTTTCGTCCTATGGCGGTTCGCGGATCCTATTTGACGCCGGCGGGAATCGACTTTCGGCGCCCGAATTCCGTGAGACCGTTGGACTTGTCGCCGTCGACGGTGTCGATACGACATTCTTTGGCGGATCCGATCCGGACGGCACCGGCTTCCCCAACTTCTTTGGCACATCGGCCGCCGCCCCCAATGCAGCAGCTCTCGCGGCGTTGATTCGACAAGTGAATCCCGAATTAATATCGACGCAAGTCCAACAGATTATGAAGGACACCGCGATCGACATGGATGACCCGGTCACCCCCAACTTTGATACTGGATTTGACTTCGCTACCGGCTACGGACTGGTCGACGCTGTGGCCGCTATGCAGTTGGCGGCCAGCACCGTTGGCCAGAATCCCGGCGGTGGCGATGGTGGCGGAGGAGAAGAAACGCCTCCTTCCTGCGGCGTCTACTTTGGTCCGGACGCTGTCGAAGTGCAGGGGGCATTGGGCGCCAATCTGTTTGTCACTGGGCATTCGCTGCTGGACAACGGCATTGCCAACGGTCAGCTGGGATACGACTACGAAGTTCTCGACTTCCTCCGCGGTCAAGGGACCTTTCAGGAAATCGCCGCGGCGAATTACAGCATCGCCGTGATCGGCAATGATAATGCTGATTGGGGATTCTCGACCGGAACCCAGTTTGCTGCTGGCTATGAATCCACCACGTTCTATGACATCGACAACATCACATCCGCGATGTGGACCGGCATTCTTGCACACGACGGTTTGATCATCCTGTCGGATATCACCGCCGTCGCGACTGGCGGCTTGACCACCGTGCAGTTGGCCACGCTTGCTGCCGCCAAGTCTCAAATCGCGGATGCCGTCAATGGGCGCGGGCTCGACATTTGGGCTAGTTCTGGCAGTGATGCGACGAACTACTATGACTTCTTGCCGACAGGTGCAGTCGACGTTTCGCCGCTAACCGCCGCGGCGACTCTCTTTACACCGACCGTCGAGGGTCAGGCGCTGGGCATTAGCAGCGATATGACCAACGCCGGCCCGGCCAACTCGCAATTCACGTCGTTCAATGAAAACCTCTTCGTCATCGAAAATCGCACCTCTGACGAACACATTTCGCTAGTTGCGTCCAACATTGCGTTCATCGACGATGGGCTTGTGGCCGCCAGCACGACCTCTGAAGCCTTCTCGCATGGCGTGGTCGGCTACAAGTTTAATGATCTGAACTTAGACGGAGCTCGTCAGTCTGACGAAGCAGGCTTGGCCGGTTTCATCTTCTTCATTGACGAAAATGGGGATGGACAGATCGGGCTTTGTGAACCGTCAGCGGTTACTGACGCATCCGGTAAGTTCACGCTCTATCCGAGCAAAAGCGGCACTTTCAACATTCAGCAAGTGATTCGACCCGGTTATATCAATACCGATGACATCCAACGCGTGATCACGGTAAACGGCACAAGCATTCACCTGAATGCGTCGCTGGATTCTGGGGCCATCGCGGCGGTTGATTATGGCGATCCCGGCAATCCTGGCGCCTCGCACCCTGTGATCGATGGCATGCATCTGGGTGATTCGCCGTTTATCGATGACGGCGTCGTCTTTGGCTCTGGCTTGCGAATCGGCACCAACGTGGTCACGATCGATGCTTCGTCGGTCTTATCGCCAGGCACCCTGCAGGCCTGGATGGACTTCAATAAGGACGGCGATTTCAACGACCCCGGCGAGCAGATCTTCAAAAATCTGACGCTGCTGGATGGGAGACACAACTATACGTTTGTGATTCCGAATAGCGTGGTTGACGACTCGTCTTTGCCAGAAGCCTATCGGATTCCGATTGATGTTCGCTTCCGTGTGGACTACACGCAGAACCTAGGCCCGACGGGTAACGCATTCGCCGGCGAAGTAGAAGACTATCAAGTCAATATCTCGCAAGGTGCTGATAGCGGAATCTTCCTAAGGGACGACGCATTCACTTATCTGGAAGATACGGCTGACCAGATTTACAATGTTTTGGCGAATGACAAGAGCTTCTTCGGTCGCGCTCTGACGATTACCGGTTTCAGCGACGCAACGCCAGCGTCGGTACTGGCCGCACTGTCGATCGTCGACAACAAGATCGTCTTTGACGCCACCGGAGTTATCGGTCTGACGGAAGATATCACCTTTACTTATGAAGTGACGGATTCGGTCGGATTTGTCGAAACTGCCGAGGTCACCTTGGCGGTTGGCACTGTCGCTACAACGACTGCCAGTTCTTCTTTCACGAACACCTCCGTAAAAGGCGACGTCAACAATGATGGCTGGGTCACCGCGCACGACCTGGTGATGATCATGAATCTCCTTGAAAGAGATGGCGCAAGAGCTCTTCCGCAACTAGGCTCCCCCGTCGCTGGTTTCAATAAATACATTGACACGAACGGCGACAACTACTTCAACCTCCTCGACGTGGCCACAACGCTGGAACGTCTGCTGTGGAGAACTCAAGCCATTTCGGAAGGCGAATCGATCGACGCCGCCTTTGTCGACGACCAACCACTGCTCGAATCAGCTCCGCTGGCAACAGCGCCGGTTGCTTTGGGACTGGCTTCGTCGACCAATTCGCTGACGCCATCAACCGACGTCAGTGGTTACCTTGCCGGCGTTTTAGAAAAGCAACAGCAACCGGTTAATCTGCTGGACGAAGAATCAGAGGAGCTCGCCAGCGAAATCGAAGCCGGCAAATACCTAGACGACGATAACACCTACCAATACCAATTAATCGACTCGATCAGCCATTCCATCTTCCTGGCCGAGGATATGGAATCGACGATTGAGGAAATCGCGATTGACGTTGACGCCGCCTGGGAAGAAGATCTGATCAGCAGCTAACACGTCTTACGGCGATCAATCCACCTACGGCGGAGCAGCTTTGTCTCTCCGCCGTTTTTATTTGTCTTGGAAGGAATTTTGGTGAACGAAGAATCACTCGACAAATTGCGAAAACGCAATCTTGATTCGGCGGGCGATTGGAAACGCTACGCTTCGCATCGCCGGCATTCGACGAGACTGATCCTAGAGGCCGCACCTCCCAAGCCGAAACGACTTTGCCTGTTGGGAGCCGGAAACTGCAATGATGTCGAAATGGGACTTCTGGCCAAGACCTTTAGCGAAATCCACTTGGTCGATCTCGACAAAAGCGCGGTCGAACAAGGCCTGAAGCGACAATTCAGCGGGCTGCAAGGAAAAATCATGATCCATGCGCCAATCGACCTGGACGCCAAAGAGACGATTTCCCAGCTTTCCACCCTGGGTAATTTCGATGTCGTCGCTTCGATTTGCGTCCTTTCACAACTTATCGACGCCATCCCTCACCAGGAGATGAGCAAAGAAGAAGCTCTGCTGAAGATTCAACAAATCCGCAAGCATCACTTTGAACTTCTAGCCCAGCTGGCCGGATTCCAGGGGAGCATTGCCATCGCCAACGAAGCGGTTTCCAGCGACTCGGCGCCGAAGGTCGCCAGCGTAGACGACCACTTGCTGGGCCCTCTTTTGGTGGAGCTGGCAATCCAACAACAACTGTTTATGGGTTTGAACCCGGCGGTGATTGCTGGGGAACTCCAAAACCTGGCGCCGACGCATCAATTGACGACCACCCCTCCCTGGAAGTGGGACTTTGGCCCCCGCAGCTACGCGGTTTGTGGGCACTCGCTGCGGCGTCCAGCCTAATTCGGTTCTGATCTGGCGAACAGAGTTGCCAAAATTCACCGGTTAGAGCGAAATTACCGGAACTTCCCATCTGGGGCCTACGTCCAAACGTCGAACCAAGAATCGATATTTACCCCTTTGGTGAGATCGAATTGCCCTTGAGATCGTTAAAACCGACACCAATGGCATAACTTGGCACTGCGAAAACAAGCAAGATAGGCAATCTGCAAAAGATTCGCGTATTTGGTGCGTAACGCAGTTTTGGCGTAATTATAATCCGGCTTAACCCCCGCAATGTTGTATTCGTGCAACCTGCTCAGGGCGGCTAGAAACCCAAAAAAGCAATCCAAGTCCTACGCGGCTCTCCCCCCCGGAGAGAATACCGCACCCTTCCAGTGAGGATAGAGGTCGTCTAAATGACCATTCGCTACACACGTCGACGTACAGCCGCAGAACGCAAAGCAGCTTTGAGAAACCAATTGCGAAGCAAGCGTAAGGGGGCTGACCGATCGCTGAATCATGAGCAGTTGGAATCGCGCCAATTGATGGCGGGGGACGTTTTCCAACTGATCGGCATTCAAAGCAATGACGGCGATCTGCTGGACAACAACGAAGTTCTCAACAGCGCACCGCAGAATCTAACGCTGCGGTTTGACGAGAATCACGCGGTAGACCCCGCGACGCTCGCTGAGGGGATTCGCATCTATCGCGCTGGCGCCAATAACGTGCTGGAGGGCGGTGCTGGCGACGACGTAAATATTTTGGGGAACGGCGCCGATTTCGGGGGATTCATCGGCATCGGCGACAGCCCAAATGAGGTGGTGATCCGCTTCGGCGAAGCGCTGCCGGACGACCAATATCGGATTGAGATCACCAGCGACTTGCTGGGTACGCAAATCAATGACCCGTTGATTTCGACGCCTGTTGTCCCCTTTTCTTCGACCTTTGAATTAAATCTGGGCGCCCAGATTTTGTCGATCGTCCCGCAGCCGGTCACGCGCAACGCCGCTGGCGACCTCGAAATTGCCCGGGATCAGATCTACATCTACATGAATGATGACGATCTCGATCCGGTGCTGGCGACAGACCCAGGCTACTACCAGCTTCTCTTCCAACGTACCGATAGCAACAGTCCAAGCGTCCAGAACGGCGAAGTCGCCTTTTTCCCCACACAAGTCGAATATGATGCCGCTCTCGATCGGATCATTCTGACGTTCTCCGACGACCTCGACGTTCTGGCCAGCACTCTGGCAGGCTTTGACGCCACGAAACCGACCGTCTACCGGCTGCAAATCGGCAGCAAAGAGATCACGTCCAAAGAATGGACCGATACGCCGGGCGTTGATGCGATTGATTCGACCGGCGGAAACGACGCTGGGGATACGTTCGATTCGGCGACCGACCTGGTAGGCCCCAATAACGAGAGCCTGCTGGATGGAAATCACCAATTTGAAGTGACCCGCGCCGCGCATGTTGACGCCAACGGCGACGACACGGCGGATGTCGTCAATCAAATCTTCACGATCGATGATGGCGCCGGACTTGTTCTGACATTCCAACTAACCAACGGCGCTACCACCACCGATCCGTCTTTCAAAGCGATCAATATCTCGGCGCTGATTTCGAACACCAGCAGCACGCGCGCTCAGTTGGCCCAAGCAATCGCCACGGCGATTCAGAACGAGTTCACCACCGCCGGCGGAACGGTGATCGCCAACCTGGCCGATCCTACCATTAGCGCGACACGCTTTGCGCTTTCAGGTCTCAACGGTCGACCGACGATGTTGGTCAGTGACACGACGATCGGCTTGATCGTCGATCGCTCGCAAACGATCGTCATTCACGGCGAAATCATCAACACCACGCCGTATGGACTCGATCTGCCGGGCGCCAGCGACGAACCGGGGCATCGCGAAGATTACGCCGAACAGCAGGATCATCTGCTGGCAGGCGCCGATAATCATGCCGGTATTCCCGAAATTCGCTACACCTTCCCGGCCCAGTATGGGATCAATCCAGCGGATGGCACTCCGCTCTTCAATCAGATTACCGAAGCGCAAAAGCAGCGAACTCGCGAGATAATGGCGCTCTACAGCTACTACGCTGGCGTCACCTTTGTCGAAGTTCCCTACTACGAACCGTCCAGCCCCTTCTATCAACCGTACGACCTCCGCGTCGTGACCGGCGACTTGCGCGCGGTTGATCCCACCGTTCCGACTGGTATCGGCGGCGTCGCCGGTATCGCCGGCGGAGACCTGGTGGTGATGGATATCTTTGATCACCAGAACGCCGGCGACGATGAATATGGCGCCGCTTGGCAAAGCACGGCGATCCATGAAATCGGCCATTTCCTCGGCCTAGGACACGCGTACGAGCTCCCGCCGGTGACCACGCAAAGCGGCGGAAGCAACAACTTTGGTTTGGGCGCAGAGAATATCTTCCCGGGCGATCATGACATCGTCCACCTGCAACATCTCTACAATCCCGAATCGAAAGACATCGATCTTTACAAGCTAGAGATCACCGAGACAGGGCGTCTGACGGCCGAAATTTTGGCTGAGCGGCTGACAAATCCCAGCAGCCTCGACGCGCTGATCACGATCTATCAAGAGAACGGGGACGGCACGCGAACGGTCATCGCACGCAACGATGATTATTACAGCGAAGACTCCTTTGTTGATCTCTTGCTAGAGCAGGGGACCTACTACATCGGCGTCAGCGCCAGCGGCAACAACGCCTATGACCCGTCGATCGCCGATTCTGGTTTTGGGGGCAAGACTCAGGGCGAGTACGACCTGCAAATCCGCTTCCGCCCCGACTCGACCAACGCAATCCGTGACACCGGAGCCATCCTGGAGTCGGGCACTTCGATTCAAATCCGAAACGCCGCCGAGGATTTTGGTACTCCTGCCCAACTAGCGCAATCGGGTCAGCATGTGATCACGATTGTGGATGCGAACGGAGAGTCGGTAAAGTTTGAGCTCGACTTTGTTACCACGTTGGGCGTACCGCCTACGGTCCAGGGAACCAATACTGCGGTCCAAGTCCTCAACACCGCACTGGCCAGCGACATTGTCGCCGCGCTGGTGGCCGCGATCAACGCAAATCCCGATATCACCGTCATTGCGACCAACGTCGGCAATCGGATCGATCTGGTCAATGTGGCCGCCAACACGCCGGTCGATTTCTCTCCGCTGATTGAATTGAATGACACGATGCGGATCTCAGGCGGCGCCTCCGGTGGCGTTGCCCTAGACGGCGATTTGGATGGAGCAATCGGCGGGAACTACAACTTCTGGTTCCGTGCCGAAGCTTTGCTAGAACCCGGCACTCCGGCGGTCCTGCCGCCGGGCTCTCCGCCGCCTCCTCCGCGCGTTATTTTTGTCGATAAGACCTCGACCCGCGGCGGCCAAAATATGCCGGCCCTGGATGGTTCGATAGAACGTCCCTTCAACAACATTCAAGCCGCTCTCAATTACGCGGATCAGCGCGGCGCTGGCGACGTGATTCGAATTGTTGGCGCTCTCGATCCCGATGTCGCCCTAGAGGACCAACTCGCTTACCTCATCGGTTATGACACGACGCAGCAACAACCTTTGGAAGATGGCCAGCAGCTGATCATCCCCAAAGATGTCACGGTGATGATCGACGAAGGCGCTATTTTGAAATTTGGCGCCGGCGGCGCCATCGTGGTCGGCAGTACGTCGATCAACGAAGATCGCAGCTTCGCCTCGTTGCAGGTTCTCGGCGTCCCCGAACGCTTCGACGCCTACTCCAATAGCTCCGAAGCGATCATTCAAGACACCGAACGCGCTGGCCGCCGCGTGATTTTCACTTCGTACAACGAAGATGGCGTCGGCTCGAAGAGCAATACCCAGTTTACCCCGACAGGCGGCGACTGGGGCGGCGTCTTCTTTAACAACGAAGTCGACCGAGAGCAAAACGCCGGCAATTGGCAAGATAACGGCATCTTCCTCAACTCGATTGTCGGCGGCGACTTCCGCTATGGCGGCGGTATCGCTTCGGTCAACGGCGAAGACTTTACGCTGGCGCCCGTCTACATGGAAGAGGCGCGTCCGGCTCTTTACTTCAACCAAGTCGCCGCCAGCGCCAGCGCTGCCTTCTCGGCCGACCCCAATAGCTTCGAAAAGACCAACTTCCAAGTTTACAATTCGACGACCGGCAGCTATCGCACCGGCCAGTTCAACGGGGCGACGCCTGACTACACGCGGTCTGGCCCGGCGATCTTCGGCAATGATTTTGTCACCAGCAAAATCAGTACCGACACTTTGGGTGTCGAAACGCTAGAGGATTACGCGACCAACTCGCTTAACGGCATCTTGGTCCGGATCGCCACTCCGGCAGGTAATGAAACCGAAAAGCTGACCGTTACCGCCAACTTTGACGATACCGACATCGTCCACGTGCTGCTCGAAAACTTGATTATCGAAGGGACTCCCGGCGGCTTGCTGGTAGATCCTTTTGGTACGCTAACGGCTCGTCTCGACGCTGGTCTGGTGATCGATCCCAGGATCGTCATCAAGTCCAATGGCTCGCGCATCGAAATCGAAATGGGCGCCTCGTTGATCGCAGAAGCTTCGAGCGGCAACGAGATTATCTTCACCTCGCTGCATGACGATCGCTACGGCTTTGGCGGTACGTTTGACACCAACGCCAACGGTACGGCAACCACCCCAGCCCCCGGCGATTGGAGCGGCATTTACTTCGGGCAAACGTCGACCGGCAGCTTGGATAGTGTGATCTTGGCTTACGCCGGTGGTAATTCGCGCATTGACGGCGGTCTCGCCTTCTTCAATCCGATCGAAATCCATCAAGCGAATGTTCGCGTGGCGAGCAGCGTCTTTGAAAACAACGCCGATGGGATGGGGGTCAACGACACCGGTTCGACCCGTTCAGGCTATAGCGCCAACGCCACCGGAACGATCTTTGTCGCTGGGGCGCAACCGGTAATCGTCAGCAACAATTTCCGCAACAACGAAGCCGCCGCGATCAACATCAACGTCAATTCGCTCAACTCCAGTCAGATTGTTGACTGGGGTCGTTCGACTGGCTTTGTCGACATCACCCCCGGCGTGGGCGACAACCAAGGCGCCTTGATTCGCTTCAACCTGCTGACCAACAACGGCGTGAACGGCATGATCGTTCGCGGCGGCGTACTGACCACGCAAAGCGTCTGGGACGACACCGATATCGTCCACGTGCTGTTTAGCGAAGTGGTCATCCCTGACTTGCACACCTACGGCGGACTGCGGATCGAAAGCTCGACCAAAGAAAGCCTGGTCGTCAAATTGTTCGGCGATAGCGCGGGGATCACCGCCTCGGGGACTCCGCTCGATATCGATGACCGCATCGGCGGCATGTTGCATGTGATTGGCCAACCTGGTTTCCCGGTGGTGTTCACTTCGTACTACGACGACACGGTCGGCGCCGGTTTTGACCAAAACGGCAAAGCGGCGGTGGATACTGACAACGCCAGCGGAACCTCGGCCACGGCAGGCGACTGGCGCAGCTTGCTGATCGACGAGCACGCCAACGACCGCAATGTAGAAGTGATCGTCGAATCGGAAAGCAACAATGCCGTTTCGGTCGGCACCAACGGCACGCCGCAATCGGCCCAAGCGTTGGGCATTCTGGCTCCGGATGAATATGCCGGCGATGATAACCGCCGACTCGGCTTCGAGATCCAAGGCTATCTCAGCTCGTCCAGCGATGTTGACGTTTATTCGTTCCAAGCGACCCCCGGCACCGAAGTCTGGCTCGATCTCGATCGCACGACTCATGCTTTGGACGCGATCATCGAACTGATTGACGACAACGGCAATGTCATCGCACGTTCGACCGACAACACAACACTGTTCGGCAATAACGACGCTGCCAATCAATTGAACCAGATGCCGAAGTCAGGCACCTACGACCAGGATCGCTGGACGACCAATCCGCGCGACGCCGGGATGCGAATTGTTTTGCCGGGCAACCCGACCACTTCGGTTCGCAACTATCATGTCCGAATTCGCAGCAACAGCGAAGATATTGGTACAACGCAAAACTCAAGCGGCAGCTATCTTGTCAATCAAGATCAACTGACCGGCGGTCTCACCTCAGGCATCTATCAACTGCAAGTTCGCCTGCGTGAAATCGACGAATTTGGGGGATCGACCATCAAGCAAGCCGACGTCCGCTATGCCACCAACGGCATCGAAGTGCTGGGGCAACCGGCTCACTCGCCGCTGTTGGGCGAATCGGCCGAAGATGGCGTCGACAACAACAATTCGCAAGGCAATGCTCATAACGTTGGCAACGTCCTGACGACTGATCGCGACGCGATTAGCATCGCGGGCAACATCGCAACAGCGGGTGACGTTGACTGGTTCGAGTTCGAGCTGACGCGCGAGTATCTGCAAACGATTCCCGGTCAAACTGCAGATGCCTTGTTCGCGAGTTTGATTCTCGACATTGACTACATGGGCGGCGCCCGCGGTAACTCGTCGATCGCTGTCTACGATGCGAATGGTCAGTTGGTGCTGGTCAGTACAGATTCGAGCGTCGGTGACGATCAAACCCAGACGCAGTTTGTCGTTAACTCGACGTACGATCCAGAGTACACGCAGCTGGCGGATCAGACTCGCGGCTCACTCAGCACCAACGATCCCTACATCGGCACGATCAATATCCCGCAAGGGACCTACTATGTCGCGGTTTCGTCGACCGCACAGATTGCGAACCAACTCTCGCAGTTCTACGCCGAGAATCCGGTCAACACGCTGGTTCGCTTGGAGCCGGTCGATTCGATCAATCGAATTGTGGAAGAGCATATCAACGCCAACAGCACCAGTTCGACTGCTGGAACGCCTGATATCGCAGTCTTCCTCAAGGGAGCCGAGCAGACAAAAGACTACTCTCTGAACGACATGGTGATGTTTGTCTCTGCCGATGTCGGCAACGAACAAACGCAGATCTGGGCGATCAATCCCTTCACCGGCGCCGTCGTCGCGTACTTGGGTCAGTTCGGCTATGACGTTCGCGACATCGGCATGCGTCCGGACGGCAGCTTGTACGCCTACTCGGTTGATAACTTTGGATTCCCTTCTCCCACGCAGGCGAATAACGGCAACTTCCTGCAAATCAATACCGGAAACGGGGCCGCCACGTTCATTCGTGATGACGGATTGCAGACGTACGGGGTCAATGCGAACGGCGCTCCGGTTGTCGACCACGTTGTCAACAATGCCGCACTGGGTTGGGGCGTAAACTTCAATGCTCTGGCCTATGGCTACCTGAGCGGCCTAGGAAGCGACGCGGACGACATTATCGGGTTCGCAGTGGGTGATCGCGGCGGTCCCTCAAACGTCCTGGGAACAGAACTGACCAATATTCTGTATCGCGTCGACGCTTCGGACGTCGACGGCAACGGCGCCCCTTTGGGCGCCGTGATTGACGCGAACAATACCCCCAACGATGGCGCAAACGACACCACCAACGGCGGTCGCGCCAACAATGTTGGCGGCACCGACGCTCGTGCTGTAGGCGTCATCGACACCAGCTTTGACGGGATCAGCGCCGGGGCTTCGACGATCATTACGAACCCTGCCTCGATGTTCAACTCTGACGGTACGGCCGTCCTCAGCAACTACAAGGATGGTCAAATCTTTATCATCGATGGAGACGGCGACCCCTTAACGCTGGGGGATCGAATCACGGTCGAGCTGAACATGGGTGACGACTTGTCGTTCACCCCGCTCAATCGCGTCTTCTCGAACTCGGTGGTCGGCGGCACAACCGTCATCTCACGAACCGGCGGGACCAACATTGCGGAAGGTCTCACCTTCACTGTCGGCGGCGACACCTATCAGACAGTTTACGATCAGTATCTTGACTTCGGCCTCGTTGGCACCAACAGCTTAGCTGTCGGCGATGAAGGTTCCGTACTTGAGATCGAAGATGTGAACGGCGTAAAGCTGTTCCTTTATCTCGAAGATATTGATGACGGCAATACGAACGACGGCACCGCCAACGCCACGTTCAACAATGTCGGCCCCAACGATATTCAGGTCGCTATTCAGTATCGGCCCGGAATCACGACGCGCGATCAATTGATCAACTCGATACTGAAAGCGATCGCCGACAATACGTCATCCAACAATCCTAACTCTTCGTTTATCGGTTCGGCCTATCGAACGGGGAATAACATCGCGATTAGCGGTGACTCTGCGATCTCGATCACTGCGGTTGGAACCGCCACGAACGCCGGCAGCTTTGGCGGTGTCCTAGTAAACGAGCAGAACGCGACTCCCGGCAACATTGCTGTCGTCATCGATCCGGCCGCTACCGAGACCGAACTGGCCGCTGCGGTCGCAACCGCGATCAACAGCACGCCAACCACTACCGCCAGCCAATTTGGCAACCGCGTTACCGTGATTGGAACGCCGTCCAATTATGCCGGCTTGGGGGCGCTTGTAACGGTCACTGCCAACGTAACTACCGGCGCAGGCAATGTCTTGGTCAATCTCGGCGCTGGAATGACCTCGGTGGAAGTCGCTGACGCGATCGCCGCCGCCGTCGATGCGCAGCCAGGCTTCACCGCCGACGGCACGACAGCCCCAGGACGAATCACCTTCCAGTACAACAACGTTGACGCTACGGTAACCGATCCCAATACAGTTCCGTTGTTCCAAGTAGGCGGCGTCGGCTCGAACGGGTCGGTCACCGGTCTAGCGATCATGCAGGGGAACCTCTTCGCCGTGGATGACAACGGTGGTGTCTTCCGCGTCTATAATGCCGGCGGCAGCAATCCGGCGAATCTGCTGAGTGACTACCTCGGTACGATCAACGATGACCAGGGAAATCCGGTCGAATTCGTCAGTCTCGAAGTCGGTCCGCGTAACTTGGAAGGGCTGTCCACTTACGCCAACGTTCTGTTTGGCATGTCTGCTGATGGGGTGCTGTACGCGATCACGATCCAACTTGATCAATTCGGAAATGAAGAAGCGGTTTTGGCGCCAATCTTTGTCGGCGGCCGCTCGTTTATCGGCTCCGCGATCAGCCAAATCCCTAACGCCAGCGGGATCAACGGCATCGCGATGGGTACGCTCAGTCGCAACCTGTGGCACACGACCAACACCCGCGAAAACGACGCAGGTCACGGCATCGCCGTACCGGTCACCGGTTGGCGTGATCCCGAAGAAGGGGGCGCCAGCTTCTACTTTGGGAACGAGCAAGATACCTTCGGCCAAAACAACCCGTACGGTAATGCGACCAACGGCAATTACGACTTCCCGCAGGGCGCTCACGGCACGCTGATCACCGAAGACTTTAGCTTACACGGCTATGACGCTTCCGATCTGCCGGTGTTGTACTTCAACTACTTCTCCGACACCGACAACATCAACGGCGACTTGGCGCGAGATACGTTCCGCGTCTTCATCGCAGGGGATGACGGTAATTGGCAACAACTGTCGACCAACAACAACTACATTGCCGGTGGTGGTCAAAATGACGAATTCGATCTCATCGACAAAGAGACCGGCGAAGTCCGTCAAGTCTCGACAGCCGAGACGGTAAGCGGCGCCACGACGTCAGTTCAACCGACTTATGACACCCAACAGTGGCGTCAAGTCCGTATCGATCTGTCGAAGTTCGCCGGCCAAGACAATCTCAAGCTTCGTTTTGACTTCGCCACCGGCGGCCAGGTCAATATCGGCGGCGTCGCCATCAATGAGAATGGTCAGCAATTTGCTGCCGATACGTCCGAAGTCCGTGCCCTCGACTCCCACAAGCATGTCGACGGCGAAATCTTCTCGGTCACCGATCCGTACACCGGAACCATCTTTTACTACGAAGTCAACAAGGGACAAACCTTTACGATCGGCTCGGCTGCTCAGTTCAACGACGGCGACCGGTTCACTTTGACCACCGCGGATGGACTGACGAGCTACACGTTCGAGTACGATAAGAACAGCAATGGCGTCACCGCTGGAAATGAGCCGATTTCGATCGTCTTGACCGATACGCCGGAGACGATTGCAAACAAGATCCGCAATGCAGTGAAAACTGCGTTTGGAAATAGCGTTCGCGTTTTCCTCGACGGAAATCAATTGACGATTCGCGACATTGAAGATGTTGTTGACGCAGATCGCATCTCGGTAGGCGTCGGCGCCTCCGCTCGCACCGTGATCAATACCGACGGTACGGTCCAAGGGATGGCGATCGAGGGCTACGAATCGGTCAAAGGGGTCACGCCAACGCTTGCCAATATTGACACCGGCGCCATCGTTACCGGCGGAGAGATTCTCAACACGATCGACTTACACGATTCGATCTATGTCACCGAGAACACGGCTCTCAATGTAGAACAGCGGATCAGTGACGAAACGATCGCCAGAATCATGCGACTTCGCATGCAGGAAGTGATGGCCGTCAATACGGTCAATCCTCTAACGCGCAGCTTCAACTACATCGTGATTCCGGTTCATGATGAATTCCTGTACCTGGCTGGCGGCTACAGCGTCGCTCGCTTCGCCTATGCCGACACCCTGACGGGCGACATTGTCCAAACCAACATCGGCTTGGATGCAAAATTGCAAGGGGATACGTTCGGCGTAATGCAGGACAATCCGAACTCGGTGAACACCAACAACGGTTTGCCGAACGTCTTTGATACTCGGTTGAACCCGCTCGAAAATCGCTCACGAGAGGGCGGCTTTGACAACGCCAACCAGGGCATCTTTATCGATGACTTGATCATTGGTTTCGCCGAGCGGGGCGAAATGGTGACCGGCGCCACCGCTGGTGGAACCGGCTTCGCCAACAACCCGAACGCCTTCGAACTGGATGTCTTTAGCGGCCAGTACCAACTGGAACTGCGAGAAGGGACCGAGTACGTCTTTGCTGGCGGTACGCTCATCAGCGAGCGAATCGCGACGCAAGTCTGGGACACGAACGACCGTTTGGCGGAAGCCCACACGATCTTCGCCCCCGCCGGCAAGGACATTCAAAACAATACTCGCGTCGAAATCAGCGACGGCACCGATACGATCGTCTTCCGCTTCTGGGACCTGGATCAGGCAACCGCGGCGCCGACGATGTTTAACGACTTGACGGCCGGCGTTTATACGGTTGGTTTTCGCTCGACGATGACCGAAGCCGATGTCGCGCGGGCGTTGAGTGCTGCGATCAATGATACGGTCGGCCAACGCGGCCGGAATCTGATCGAATCGACCCGCACGTTTGGCGTGATTGCTCGCGTCAACTCGGCGATCGCTTCGGTGACGACGCGAGGTCAAATCGACCTCTCGCCGAAGAGTCCTTACTCGGACGAAGTCATTGTCGGTCTGCTAGGCACGACCAACTTGGGCGCGCTGATCTTCAGCGAGGGCAACAATGACCTGATCACGAACACGACCAACACGAAGCTCGACGGCGTAAATATCCCGGGCTACATGGAATTTCATGCTCGCGGACAGCTCGGGGACAACTCGTTGGCCGTGGACGGCGCCGACCCAACCCAGAACGCGGACATCGACATGTACCGCTTAGAGCTTGGGCTGGGAAGCACGGTTCAGGTAGACGTCGAAGCTTTGTCAAAGGGCTCGCCGCTAGGAACCCTGATCCGTCTGTTCTATGTCGATGGGTTGGGCAATTCGACCGAAGTCGGCAGTGCCGTCGCCGGTGCGACCGACCCGACGCTCAGCTATACCGTGACCGATCCTTTGATGACCGGTCGCTATGTTGTCGCGATCAGCCATGCCGCCAACAACGCCTACGATGAGACGAAGGCGGCCGATGATCCTACCAACATGCGTGTCTACTCTGCTGTGAAGGGTTCGTATGGCTTGACCATCAGCGTTGACGATGGATCGGTCAATCCGTTCGAGTTTGTCACCTACACCGATGACGGCGACCGGAACAACTTCCGCGATCAAGGGCAGATCATCATCAGCTCGAACCGGGTTTCCAACTCGTCCGAGTGGGGCATCTTGGTCGACGCGTCGCCGCGCGGTTCCGCTGCGGACGGTGGTGACAACTCACCGCATCAAGGAGCTCCCCGCGTCACTCGCGAGCTCAACACGGCTCGTCTCGCTACCGGCGTGACGATCGTCAACAATATTATCTACGACAACGGAACGGGCGCCATTCGCTTTAGCGGCGATCAGGCGGATAGTTCGACAACACAGGGCGCCGTCCCCGTGGGTCGAATCCTCAATAATACGTTGTATGGCGGGGGCAGCGGCATCGGCATCCAAATTGACGATCAAGCCGGCCCTTCCATTGTTAACAATATTATCGCGAACTTCGCCACCGGCATTAGCGTCGAGGCCGACGGCGTTTCGCCCGGTCAGACCCGTATTTCGCGAACACTGTTCCAGGGGAACGGCGTCAACAGCAATGCCGGCACAGGTCAGTCGCCGATTCTGTTGGCCGCCAATGCTCCGTTGTTTGTGAATGCGGCGGAAGGCAACTTCTACCTAGCCGCAGGCTCACAAGCAATCGATGCGGCGTTTGACTCGATTCCGGATCGTACTGAATTTAATAGTCTGAACAGCCCGCTGGGTATCGCCACTTCGCCGGTGATCGCTCCTGCTCGCGATCAGTCAGGGCAGTTGCGATATGACGACCCAACCGTCGCGTCGAGCGGCGGGACAGGAAGCAGCGGCTTTAAAGACATTGGCGCCCTGGACCGTGCCGACACGCGTGGCCCCAGCGGCGTCTTGATTGATCCGCAAGACAATGACGCAGCCAACCTGGACCTGGATCAGACGCAGGATGTGGTTCAGTTGCTTAACGGCCCGCTGACCAACATCTCGCTGCAATTGTTTGACTCCAGCGGTCTGAGCAGTCAGCCGCAAGGATCGGGCATCGACGATTCATCCGTCACCAGCGATACGTTTATCTTCGAAAAGCTTCGTGACGATGGGACGGTGACACAGCTGGAAGAAGGGGTCGACTTCCGCTTTGACTACGACGCAACCAACAACGTGATTCGGCTGACCCCGATTTCTGGCGTCTTTGAAGAAGGGGTCACCTACAAGATCTCGCTCCGCAATCGGTTTACCCCCGATGAGATCACCGGCGATCCTGTCGGCGTCGATGACCCGAACCTAATCCGTGACAACGCCGGGAACTCGATCGAACCGAACAAGTTTATCGGTAACGAAACCAGCTTCTTCGTTCGCGTGGGAGGCTTGCTCGACTTCGGCGACGCTCCGGACAGCATCGGCGGAACTGGTTACGGAACGCTGGTCGAAAATGACGGAGCTCGCCATGGTATTCGTGAGAACTTCTACCTGGGCTCGAGTATCGACTCGGAGCTGAACGGTAAACCTGGAGACGGCGCCCTTGGCGACAACTTCGACGATGGCATCACCTTCGACGATACAAGTAACTTCAGCACCGGCCTGCTGCTAAGCGGCATTGGGACAAACAGCTACTTCTATGTCAAAGCGACGGTTCCGTTGAACGAAACCAACTATGGCTTCTTGCAAGCTTGGTTGGACTACAACGGCAACGGCGTCTTCGACTCGAATGAAATGGTGGTGAACCAGGCGCTCTCGAAGGACGCCGTCAGCGGCGCCAACTTCGGCGATGGCCAAAAAATTACCATCAACTCGATTCCTGACGATGCGATCGAGGGGCAAACGTACATGCGTTTCCGCTACAGCAGCACCGGCGGGCTTAATGCGACCGGACTGGCGGAAGATGGCGAAGTCGAAGATTACGAAGTAACCATTTCGGCCGGGATTCCGAATCCTTGGCACAATGCGGCTTTCCCGCAGGCTGTTACGCCGGCCGATAACGTCGTCACCGCTCACGATATGGCGGCGATTCTCAACGAACTAAGTAACCCCCGATACACGGATCCCAACACCGGCCAATTTTTGCCGCAATATGATCCGACTTTCGTAGACCCCAACGGCATCATCCCGACCTACACGGGGCCGGCGCCGAACTACTTGGACGTCAATAACGACTTGGCGGTCACAGAGCTGGACCTGGGAATCGTCTTGCAGTATCTGCAGACGAATCAGAATCAGGTAAATCCAGAACTGGTCGAGGACGCGATGCTTTCGTCCTCCGAGGTGTTTGTCAATCCTGCGGTCGAGAATACGCCGCTGGTCGATTCGTCAACCAGTTCCGTCGAAATTGCGTCAAATGACTTGCCGTCCTTTACGACAACGTCCACTCCGGTGACCAGTTCGTCCTCGACGATCTCGTCTAACCCGGTCAGCCTGCCAACGATTGACCTGTATGGTCTGAGCATCCAGAAATCAGGGTTCAGCCTCGAAAATCAGGCGACCCCGAAAGCGACCTCGTACGATCAAGTCGATGAGTCGTTCAGCGAGGACGTGCTGCTGGATGATTCCATTGACGCCGTACTGCAATCGGTCGCCAACGACGTCAACAGCGCCTGGCGGTTTGACTCGGAAGAATCCGATGACATGGATGACCTGATCGCGTTGATTAGCCAGGAACAAGAATAGTCCCTGGCTGTTCACAATCAGCCTCTCGCTTTCAAGGCCTCCCTTCGCAGGGAGGCCTTTTTTGTTGGCTACTCGCTTTCAACCAACTTGAAATTCTGCGGCGGATACGATTGGCGAAGCAATGACTGCGCAGCGAGGCCTGCAATGCTACGCAGGGTAGAAGCCGGAAAGCCCTATGACGCTACAGCCTCAAAGAGAGCAGGGAAGGGGGAGGGATCGAGAGACTTCAGATCTCTGACAAGCGCCTAGCTAAACTACCCGAGCAAGTCCCAGACGCCAAAATAGAGATCAAGCTCGTCCATCGGATCTGCTTCCTCCTCGTTGGCCAACGCCAAGTAGATGTCGTCGGCGGCTCCCGCAAGAATGCGATCATCCTTGGCCACCGCATGGGACGAATTGCTGGAGGTCATTGAAGGACGGACTACCGCTTCTCCCTCGAGAGCGATCTCCGAATGATTCGCTTGCAATGGGGAGCCCAGACTCCCCAGCCCCCAATCATCATCCTCAGATAGGGAATCGGTCGAACCAGCTTGCGTTGGAGTTTCTATCAGCGACTCGGAATCATCGCCAGCGAAAGAATTGGTGACTGATTCCGCAAGCTTCTCGTTTTCCTCCACCTCGCTTCCCGACTGCGTGACCGCTACTCCTTCTTCGTCGATCGCGTATTTCGCACGCAAAATCGTTTCGAGAACCCTACCCAGATCAAGCGGGTTAAAGTAGCCATCTCCATCGACGTCCAAAAATGGAGCAGCAATGGGGCGATCGACGAAAAACTGGAAATCGAACGTATAGGTGGGGTTGGTAAGTTCGTCAAGCGCCAGGTTAAGGTCGATCTCATCGATCTGGCCATCGTCATTGACGTCTGCTTGAAGGTAGGGATTTCGCCAGTTCAACGGCTCGGATTTGACCGCGAAGCGAAAACCGGACAGCGGCTGCATCGCGAACGTCGCATCGGTAGAGCCGGTGACCAAGTAGTTCTGCCCGCTTCCCGCAGGCGGCGTAATTTTCAATTGATAATCGCCGGCAACGTCGATGGGCAACGCAAAGGCGCCAAACTGGTCCGTTTGGACCGTCGCGGGCTGACCGGCACTAAAATTATCGAGCCGAACGCTGGTCGCAAGCTGACCGGCGACCAAGATGTAGGAAATCTGCGGCGCGTTGCGCTCAACGCTCATCGTTTCGGCTTGGCCCGAGGCTAATTCAGCGGTCGTATACCGTCCGATCAGATTACCTAAGACGTCATACGCTTCAAGACGGCCGATGCTGCCAAAGCCGGCGCCGATCGCATCTAGCGAGACCCGGCTTACAGGCAAATCGAAGTCGACACGTAACTGTTGCTGTTGGCTCCACTCCGAGAAGTGACCGGTCGACCCGTTGGACGAACGATAGTAGCCAAAGACGCGCGAGCCGGTGGTTGCAGTGCTGTTTGTTAGCGAAAAGACATTATTAAAGACGCCGATATTCTCGCCAAACGCGGTAAAGGATGCACCTGGAACGAGATCGTCAATGTTGTCGCCGGCGCCAAAGTTATCGGGCTCAACGACAATTTGCGTCACCACCGGCATGTTCTGAGAATCCACCAACTGCACAGACCAGCCGGCAAGTCCGGTTTCGCCCCAGTCAAAGACGCCGTTGCGGTTTTGATCCTCAAATAAGAATCCGGTTGCTCCAATCTCACTGGTCGCGGCGATCTCCGTTGTCACCGCGCTGAAGAGATTCGAAGCAATCGCGCCGGTTGCGTCGACCGCACGAATTTCAATTGCATGCAGCGCCGAATCGGGCAACGCAATCCGGATATCGATGTTCGCGACGTATTCATCGTACGTCTGAGCCGTTTGCCAGGCGCCGCCATCAATGCGGTACTGCACGGCGGCGACTGTATTGATAGTGATATCGTTCTGCAAAAACTGGTTAAACGATTGCTGAACGCCTGCCGGATTTAGGTTGGGCAACACGCCGACGGACGCTTGCCCGACAAAATGAAACTCCAGCTCCGCTGCGTCCACGGCGCCGCTTCCCTTTAAGGAAAGGGGTTGATCGAGGACGTCAAAGATGCCGTCGCCATCCGAATCCTTCCAGCCAATCGACTCAAACAGCGCCTGCGAACTGGTGTGATTCGCGTAGGCGTTTTGCATTCGCTGGCCAGACAACATCAAGCTGTCGACCATCAGGCTCGGGTTGGGATTGTTGTTGACCGCGTTGGTATTTTGCGTATCGTAGTAGCCGCGATGATCGTAGTAGCCTTTAGAGCCTGCATATTCGTCCATCGCCCAAAACTGGTGAGCCGTCTCATGGGCGATCGAAATAGCGCCGCGACTATTAGGAATCGCGACAAATGCGCCGCCGGCGATCGAGAACCCGCCGGCGATGCTGCCCGGATTTTGCCAATATCCATCACTGTCGCTAGAAGAATCGGCGACAAAGATTGTGAAGGCCCAGTTGGTTCCTGCGGCGACGCGTTGCGAATCATTGAACAACCGAATGTCTTTGACAATGTCGCCGGTCCGCTGTGCGCCAACACCATCCAGAAAGTCGCCGGTCCACTTGTCGAAGTCGGTAGCCGGTCGACTGATCGGCTCGTACTTTGTCTGAAACGGGGTATCGGCGTACTGATAGTTGATGTGAAAGTCGAGCTCATGCACGCTGTTCTGCAGCGCGAGCGTATCAACCCACCACTGCATCGCTTCTTCGATTTTTGCCTTGTTCTCGGCGATCTCGGTGGGCGTCCAGTTCTCGGAATTCGCGTCAATAAAGCCGTTTGACTCGAGAAAGACGACGGTGACCGTAACGTCTCCCAACATGAATTCGCCGGTGTCGGTCGGGGCGGCGCCCAGCGGGACGCCAGAGAAATTAAGCCGCGATTCCAACGATTCCAAACGCAGACTCACTGCCGATCGCATGCCGCGGCGTCTGCGACCGTTTCGATTGCGGCGTGGCGAGGTCATAGGTTGCGTTCAGCCGACAAAGGCAAAAAACCAGAGAAGTACGGCATCGTACCCGCGATTACATCGTCAAATGCAAATCGGCGGAATCCAGATCAGCGAATAACTCATCGACCGATTCAGAATCGGTCGACAAATCTTCCGTCGGCGCGTTTTCGACCGCGTTGATGATCAACATCGTTTGCAAGTCGCTGTCGTTGGTCACAAAGTCGGTCGCGGCAAATTCCTCGGACGGCGCTTCTTCCTCCGATTGCACCGCAGAAGATCGGTTGGTTGTGCTGGTGCTCGTCTCGGTAAGCACCAAGGGATAATACGTCGGCGCCCAAACCGAACTGGAAGCCGGTGCGTTAGCTGGTTCACTTACCGGGGCAGTCGCTGACGTCGATACCAACTCACCTTCCAGCAACATGCCATCGTGAACCGACTCGCCTTCGATGAACCCCATCAATGCCGGAGCACTCTCAAACGGAAAGCCGGTGTAGTACTTACGCGGTGAAAGCTGCGTGACGCCGATGCCGATATTTTTAATCAGCATCGATACGTCAGTCAGATCAATGACGCCGTTTTGCGTGAAATCAAGTCCGTACAACTGATTGGCCGGCGTGACCGTTGTGCCGATCTTGCGAATCACTTGAGTCAGATCCACCAACGTAATCGAGTTATCGTCGTCCATGTCATAAGGAACGGCCCAAAGATTCGTCTCGGTATTCGATCCGAGCGACACGCCGGTTACGCCCGTTGAACCGCTGTACTGAACAGTTGCTCCTCCGGCCGTCACCACAAAGTCGGTGATATCGGGTTGGGCGTAGCCGCTAGAAGTATCGTACGCCACACCGCTTCCCAGCTTGGTGTCAGGACCAAAGTAGATCCGTCCCACCAACGCGGGAGTATTGTTGTCGCCTATACCGCTCAACGCGGTGCTAAACGTCGCCGACACCTGACTGGTGTTGCTGCTGAAGCTCGTATTGGTAGCGGCGAATTTCAGCGTCGTATCTTGTCCAGCGCCGATTACCTCGATCGCGTTGTGAAAGTTGTTCGTAAAATCGATCGATACCGTGACCGATTTTAAAGCGGCGCCCTGGGGAGCGGTCGCGTAAATCTCGACGTAAAATCGATCCCATTCGTCCAGCCAAGCGGCGTTCTGCGGCAACGTGCTGACTTCGCCCGAACTATTGACTGCCGTCGGCGTTTTTACGATTCGCAGGTCAATATCTACCGGCGCCCCCGCTTCGACCACATTCAAGGTGATCTCGGCGCCGGTATAATCAACTTCGTCCGGGTTCAGCGGCGTGGGGCCACTAAATTGCAACGCGTTTAAATAATTGTTGTTCCAGGATCGGATTGTGTCGTTGTCCGTTAACCCCTCGTTGTCAAGCGTATTCACGGCGCTGAAGGTGAATTGCCCGATCTTATTTTCGGCAATCATCGGGATTGTCATCCATAGCCGATTATTGCCGTTGATTACCAAGTTCTGGGAAACCGCATATCCGCCTAGCTCTTCAATCCGCCCATCCGTCGATTTGATCTCGCTGTATTGAAGATTCACGATCGTAGGTGAACCCGGCCCAGCGGTGGGACCGGCGAGACTGTCAAAGTTAAAAGCACTGCCGTTATAAATCAGGTCTACATAGGCGGAAAATACGCCGTAAGGCGTATTCGAGTAGACATCGCCGCTCGCATGGTTGTCCGGTTCGCCCTCTGCATTCGGGCGAAGGTCCTTGACCCAAACCTGCATGTTGAATGCTTGCCCCGCAGCCACCGACGTGATCTGGTTCCCGGCAAGATCGGTCGCTTGCAGCGTTACCGCCATATAGGCGGCAAGCACTTCACGAGCTTCTAACGTCTCGAATCGAGGACGTAATCGACGCAAGCTATTTGACATAAGCGAATCTCGCGAGGAGCGAAGGTGCGTAGCGAAAAAAGATCAGCACGGAAATCTAAATGATGCCGAAAGGCGATGGTCTCACAATAATCGCGGTCCACAGGACCAACAACACAAAAACTGCCGCTAATCCACTCTCTGTGACGCTTAAAGCGACTGTGACGATTATACTAGCACATCCGGCATCATTGGGTGAAAATCTGATGCGCTTAATGGGCGCAAAGTTCCTCTTTAGCTGCGCTGGCTGGTCAGATTCTATTGATTTCACAAAAAAAACCTTCAGATCGGGAACTCTGCATCCGGGGATCGCGACAAAAAGCATCGAATCGCCGAACTGCTCAAGATATTCCGACTAGGAGATACTTAGCGGCTAAAGCGATTCGAGGAATTTGATTGCGAAGCCCGGATAGCATAACTATCCTGGGGCAAAAGACGCCCCAGTCTCACTAGATATCCCCGATTAACCACATCCAGAACCGTTGGCTGGCCATGAAAAAGCGAAATAAATCTGCCTCCAAACGTCGTCACTCCCTTCGTCGCTCCTCGCGGACGATCGGAGCCAAGATGGAAGCACTCGAACCCCGAGCAATGCTCGCGGCCGATCTGAACGTCTGGCATAATCCCAGCATGGGGCTCGACGTCAATGACGATCAGCTTGTCGATATGGTTGACGTGGATGTCATGCTCACACAGCTAAAATCCAGTAACCGCTCTTTCGCCGAAACCTTTCAAACCGCCAGCGGTTTGGAGGCAGAACAAGTTTTGTACTTAGACGTCAACAATGACGGCGAATTCAACCCGCTGGATCTGAACGTCCTCCTCACCTCGCTGCTCGAAGCGGAAGCGGCTGATAAGAGCTATTCGGCTGCGTTTGATTTCGCGATCTTCCAAAACAACGTATTGGTTGGGCAAACGAACACCAGCTTCGACGGCAACCAAGACCCGGTCTCTATGCCGGTATCGGTCACGGTAGATCAATCGGTCTTCACGCTGGTCGTCTACATTCGCAACTCATCGGCTGACACAATGGGCATGCTTGCTTCGCCAGAGATCCAAAACGCCTACGTTGATATTGGATTCGATCCTAGCTTTGTATCCCCCAACACTCCCGGCGAGCTCGGAGACGCCTTTGAACAGACCATCAGTCCGACGGTTGGTCCTCCTGGTCTCATCCAGAATGCCGGCGGAATAAGCTTTATCACAGAAGGCTCTGGCACCTTGAACGGGGGGAGCTGGGAACAACGTCAGGTGCTGTACAGCATCGACTTTACGCCAACGCAAACCGGCTCGTTTATGCTTGAAAGCTTCTTCGCTGAACGGATCATCAACGGCGATGACATGGATCCCTCAAATGACATCAACGATGCGGCGATCCTCTATGACAACTTGTATTCACAAGACGAACGGGAGGTCCCGCTAGATGTCGTGAATATCGCGTTTCCGAAACTCAACATCACGATCAACCCGGTCCCCGGCGCCAACAATGACGTCGTGGGCGCTTCGGCCGATTTGATCGAAGAAATTGAGGCCAACGATCCGCATGTTGTCGATATCGGCGGCGTCAAATATCTGGTGATCGACGCCAAAGCGAACGATACCGATGCCGTGACTGGCGATCCACTGGTGATGGGCGGCGGAGCTACCCTCAGTTCGACCGTGACTGCGGTGACATCGCTCACGAACGATCCCGATCTCGAAAGCCGCGTCATGCTGGGGACCGCCCCGATTGCTGGCCTGCCGTCACTGTCGAACGAATATTATCTCTATCGCTTGCCGACCGACCTGTCAGGGCCGGAAGAATTTGAGTACACGCTCACCCAAGGTGCTAATACCACCACTGCGAAGGTGACGATCAATATCTCGCCCACAGTGGTTGCCGTTGATGATGGCGAGGCGCTAGATCCCTTCGCTACGGTTACGCCCGGCCAAACGGTGACTTTGGACGTTTTGGCCAACGACTACATCGTCGGCGATGACCTGGTCATTCCGACCGCAGAAATCACCATCGTTGCAGTAGCCGGCACAGCCGCCACCGAAGGTCGTGTTCAAATCGCAGCGGACGGAAAATCGCTTATCTATACCGGTGGATCAACTCTTGGTATTGAAACGTTCACCTATACCATTAACTACATCGATGAAAACCTAGCCGTCCACGAAGATACGGCGACCGTCTCCATTCGAGTGCCGATCGACAGCCTGATCTCAGGCGGTTTTTACTTTGACGCCAACTACGATGGCGTCTGGAACGACAACGCCTCGAACACCGCCAGCCCAGAGCAGTTCATCGGCGGCCTTCAAGTCAGTCTTTACCAGGGCGCCACGCTAATTGGGACGACATTCAGTTCTGAAGCGGACGGATCGTTCAATTTCGCAGGCGTTGACGCCGGAAATTACACGGTCAAGATTGCGGCTCCCAAATTCGTCTACAAGTACGGCACCGGTATGGCAGGTGGGCTTCCGGCCAACGTGTCGGTGGATGCCAGTGGTGCGATCACGATTAGCAACATCGTCATTGACTCAGGCACCCTCAAGCCCTCGGCTTTCGGCCTCGGCTTTGTTGGTCGCACGCCCCAGTATCGCGGCGTCAACGATTCGATCTCCCACGTAGGCGAAACGTCTATTCTGTTCGCCGTCTCCAAGCAGCCGAACAATCAAGGCAAGCTCGAATGGTACTCGCCTGACCAAGGGTGGAGCCCACTCGTGTCAGTCGAAGGATTCTTGTTTAACACTGCTTCCAAGACGGGTCAGGCGATCTTGACGATCGATCAAGATAATGACGAGTTGACTGCTCCTGTGATCGCACCGATTACCTTCTCGCTGAACGATCCGAACTTCCTGCTGATCGCTGACACCAGCGATGCAGTGATCTTCCGATTGATCGGTGATCTCGAAACGATCATTGATCGCTTATCGAATGTCGACATCGCCTTCTCGCAGATTTAGTCCTCAGCCAGAATCGCAATCGACGTACAAGAAACAAACAAAGCTGGCCCTCACGGGCCAGCTTTTTGCTTGTCTAGATCCACTGCAGTTTAGTAGTGGAAGTCGATACCAAACGTGGCGCCCAACGCCCAGTAGTCGTCGCTGTCAAACGAATACACGGGTGATCCGCCGTTCGGGTTGAGCGAACCAGTCACGCCGCTTTGGGCCAGAGCGACATCGCTGACATAGATGTAAGTACAGCCGACTTTCAGGTCGATGTTCCCGTTTAAAGCGTAGATGCAGTTGGCGTTCACTTCTGGGATATAGCAGAATACGTCTCGTTGATAGTCACCAATATTCGAGGTACGAGCGTAATAACCTTCGCCGTTGGTCGTGGACGGTCCACCAAAGGGATCGGTGATCGTTTGGCTGCCGCTAATCGCCATCCGCTGATGCATACCACCAACGCTTAGTTTGGTTAGAGCACGCCAGGTAAATGGACCATCTTGGAAGTCAAAGATAAAACCAAACTGACCGCCGTTGAACTCATTCTTGGCTAAGAAGTTGTCCGAAGTGGTGACCTGCGAATTCAACGGAAAGGCGCCACCCCCGTTTCTTGCCGTAAACATCGTATTCATCGCCAAGGCGTCGTCGATCCGAGCAAAGCTATAGCCGGTGATAAAATCGACGCGATTCGCGTGACTTGTAATGATGTGCTTCGTCAAAAAGAAGTCGCCGGTATAAAAATTGTTCGTCTTCCGGATATTTACCGTCGTATCGTCGGCCGCATTGGTGCCTGCCCCCGGCAACGCTACGACAAAAGAGCCGTTGGCATTGGTGTTGGTGTTGAAGAACGGATAGGCGAGCGTCGAGAATTGATCCGACGTCGTGCTGGTCCCCAAAACTTCGCGTCCCAGCGCCAGGAAGTTACCGCCGATTGACCAATTTTGATAGTTGTCTAGCCACAAACCTGTGGTGAGTCGCACGCCGGTTAATGCGCCTCCTTTTTCGCTACCGCCGAACAGCGTTTGCGTTGTCGGAGCACCGATGACCCCCTCATCCGCCGGAGCACTGGTCGTCAACAACGGCGGTAAATTTGAGGATTTTCGCCACATGACCAGCAAGTCGGCCGAGCCGTAAACGCGTGGCGGAAGATCGCCACCGTTGCACGACGCGTCCTGACAAGTTTCGGCATACGGCGAGCCTTCTAGCACGCTTTGGTCGTAAGCCGACTGGGGACCGTAGTCGCCGTAATCGGCTTGCGGCATTTGCTGCATGCTGGGGTCGGCATATTCAATCGGAGCACCTTCTTGGTATCCGACCGGTGCGGCTGCATAGCCGGGCGCAGGTCCCATCGGACCATACGGCATCGCAAAACCGCCACCCATATTGGAGTAGCCGCTTGGTGGTCCATACGCCGGAGCCGCTTGTGGCGGATAGCCCGGTGCGTACGGCGATTGCGCGCCGACTTGCGTCGAGAATAGCGCGACGGCGGATAAGGCCGTCGAGAGAATCAACATTTTGGGCTTCATGATCTTTGCTCGCACGCTACGACTGCCAAACGTTTTCATGCCATGCGCCGGGGCGATGCGGAGTAAGCCGCAAGCATGAGGCGAATTCAAGGTGGTTTCGGTGCTTCGCAGCGGTTAACTGCGTCGCCAGCTTCTCTTGTCCGCCGCAGGGCGAACCGCTTCCACTCACCGAGCGTAGTGCGGTTGTTCTGGACGTATTAGTGATGTCGGCGAAACTACCTGTAGCGATTAAGCAAAAGCACCCGGCGGTCGTCATAAACCGAATTATCGATCTGTTGCGCAGGGTCAAATGCCAAGCCGGGGAAACTGCGCAAATTTTGACGCCAAATCCGGCGCCGTATCGATCTTGCCTATTTTAACGACGGCAATCCCCAGGTTTCCGTCGACCCAGCGGTGGGAACCTTCGCAGTCGGAAGTCATACTAAGTAGCTGCGAACACCCCTTCCCGAAGAGCCTATGTCGACGCAAATCGCCGAATCACGCACTTTCTCAGCCGATCCGATCTCTCAAGCCTACAGTTGGGTCACGGGACGCGGTCTGGGACGCTTTGTAGCTGAGCTCCCCAAGATCGAGCGCTTTGAGCAACAGTTCAAACCCAAATCGGACCGCGAACTCCGCAAGTACAGCCTGGGCCTGCGCCATCGCGCCAAGAGTGGCGAAACGCTAGCACGACTTTTGCCAGAAGCCTTTGCACTGGTGCGTGAAGCGGGACGACGCACGATTCAAATGCGCCACTACGATGTGCAGTTGATCGGCGGCATGATCATGTTCAACGGTGCGATCGCCGAGATGGAGACCGGCGAAGGCAAGACGCTGACGGCGACGCTCCCGATGTATTTGTATGCACTTCCCGGCAACGGGGCTCATCTGGCCACGGTCAATGACTATCTGGCCAAACGTGACGCCGAGATCATGGCGCCGCTGTACGAGATGCTGGGGATGTCAATCGGCGTGGTCGAGGGGCAAATGACGTCGGATGTTCGCCGCAAAGCCTATGCCTGCGATATCACTTACGGCACCTCCAAAGAATTTGGGTTCGACTTTCTCCGCGATCGCTTGCTGATTCGCCAAACTCGCGAACAAGGGCTCGGCGTACTCGGCAACCTGATGTCCAAAGACGAAGAACAAAACGAACAGCCTGTCCAACGCGGCGCTTATTACTGCCTGGTCGATGAAGCGGACAGCGTATTGATTGACGATGCCCGGACGCCGCTGATTATTAGCTCGATCCCCGGAGAAGCCGAGGAACGGGCGGTCGCCTGCTATCGCTGGGCGGCCGAAATGGCGGAAGAATTCGCCGAAGATGACGAATACGAATACGATCACGACCGGAAGTCGGTCGAATTGACGATCGAAGGACGCCTGCTGGTTCGTCGACTGACGAAACCGCCGGAACTCGATCCGGTCGGCTTGGTCGATCTCTATGACTACATCGAGCGCGCGATCAAGGTTGCTCGCGACTTCCACTTCAATCAGCATTACGTCATCAATGATGGCGAAATTGTAATCGTCGACGAATCCACCGGACGCTTGGCCGAAGGGCGAAAATGGAGCGGCGGCATCCATCAAGCAATCGAAGCGAAAGAAAAAATCGAAGTCACCGTCGCCACCGGACAAGCGGCGCGGATCACTGTTCAGGACATGTTTATTCGCTATCCGCATCTGGGTGGAATGACCGGCACCGCGTCCACTTCGGCGGCTGAATTCAAGAAGATCTACAAGATCAACGTCATCCGCTGTCCTACCAACCGCAAGGTCCAGCGCCAGATCTGGTCTGATCGCGTGTTTGGCACCGAAGAGGCTAAGTGGGCAGCGATCATCCAAGAAATTCGCGAAATTCATGAGATTGGTCGCCCGATCTTGATCGGCACGCGCACCATCGAAAAAAGTGAGCATTTGGCCAAGCTCTTAGAGGCCGAAGGGATCGCTCACGAAGTCCTCAACGCGCGGCATGTGGCGATCGAAGCCGAGCTCGTCGGTCGCGCTGGCGGAGTCGGCAAAGTGACCGTCGCCACCAATATGGCCGGCCGCGGCACCGACATTAAATTGTCGCAAGAGGTCAAAGATCTCGGTGGGCTGCATGTCATCTGCACCGAATTGCATGACTCGGCCCGCATTGATCGGCAGCTAGTAGGTCGATGCGGACGTCAGGGGGATCCCGGAAGTGTCCGGCAATACATGTCGCTTGACGACGATTGTCTGCGAATTGGATACGGTCCGATCCGCGCGAAGAAGCTCACAAAGATCGGTGAAAACGCCAACGGTGAGCTGAATAGTTACGCATCCCTGTTTCGAAAAGCGCAGCGGAGGATCGAACGGAAGCACTTCGGCGATCGCAAGGTACTGCTTTACCACGAAAAGATGCGAAAGAAAATGCACCGTGAAATGGGCCAGGATCCTTACCTAGACTCCCCAGACTAACGTTACAGTCCTTAATTTCCTCCCCATCGGAACGAAAACCGGCGTTAAAACGTCTCATTTGTTTGGACGATTGCGTTCCCAGCTTCGTATTTAAGTTCAATTGCGGCTTCTCGTTACGTTCGCAACGATCCGCAAAATCAGATTGATGCGTGAGATCAACGACGATTACCCCAAGATCTGAATTGGATTTGAAATACGTCGATTTCGGTTTTCGCTCGCCGTTGGTAAGGTGGGTAGTAAGATTCTGATGTTGGAGCCCCCAAGCCGGGTTCCCAATCCCCCTCACATAATCTCGATGAATCAACAATCTGCTATGTCCTCCGAATCGTCCTCGGTTAATCCAGAGTCACTCGAAAGCACGAAGCGTCAGATCCGAAGTCTGATTCAAGAGATCGCTGCGCTTTCGAAACAAAACGTCCCCCCGGAAGACTACTTCCGCGAGATGTTGCCGAAAGTTGTTTCGGCGCTGGCCGCTATCGGCGGCGCCGTCTGGATCTACGATGAGAAGCGCCGTCCGCGGTTGATCTATCAGGTCAATCTAACGCGCAGTCTTGTGGATCCAGAAGACGCGGATGGCATTCGCCACCTGCGATTGATCGAGGAAATGTTCAAAGGGGCGCCGGGCCAACTGATGGCTCCTCAGTCGGGTTCGATTGAAGAAGGCGCTTCCGGCAATCCGACCAACTCGCTGTTGGTGATCGCTCCGATCAAAAACGAAGATCAAGAAGTCGAAGGGGTCATCGAAATCTTCCAGCGGCCTGACTCGCAACCGGCAAGTCAGCGCGGCTATCTTCGCTTTCTTGAACAAATGTGCGGGCTAACGACCGAATGGTTCAAGACCCGCCAGTTGAAAGACTACTCGGACCGCCAATCGCTGTGGGCGAAGATCGAGCAGTTTTCTCGCGCCGTTCACGAGAACCTGGACCTCCGCCAAACGGCTTACACAATCGCCAACGAAGGGCGCCGCCTGATTGGCTGTGACCGCGTCAGCGTCGCGTTGCGTCGCGGACGTCGCTGGAAAGTGGAAGCGGTCAGCGGCCAAGATGTCTTCGACGCGCGTTCCAATCAAATTGTCTTGCTGGGTGCGTTGACCAAAACGGTCATGGATACCGGCGAAGCCTTTTGGTTTAACGGTCAAACCGAGGATCTGTCGCCGCAATTAGAATCGGCCGTTCACGACTATGTCGATGAATCGCACACCAAGACGATTGCGATCATTCCACTGCGTCGTCCTGAGCATGCGACCGACGCCTCAGAGAAAATCGAAGGCGAAGAAGAACGTGACTTCCGGGGAGAAATCCTAGGTGCTTTGATCGTCGAACAAATTGAAGATAGCTCCAATCAGGCCGAATTCCGTAAAGGAGTCGAGCTGATCTCAGAGCATAGCTGTCGAGCGTTGGCGAACGCGATCGATTACAACAATATCCCGCTGACCCCGCTCTGGCGTTTACTCGCCAAATCGCGACTGCTGGTCGAAGCTCGCAATCTACCGAAAACAGTCGGCGTCGTCGTCGCCGTGATTGCCGCCACGCTGGCGTTGTGCCTGATTCAGGTTCCCTTTCGACTCTCTGGGCCGGCGACGCTGACTCCGGTCGAGAAGCGAGACATTTTCGTCCGCGAAGAAGGGGAAGTGATCGACGTTCCGGTGAACCATGGTCAATTTATTGAAGCAGGCCAACTTGTCGCCAAGCTGCGTAATCGCGATCTCGACATGCAGTACGAACGCTTGCTAGGCGAACAGTCCAAAGCAGAGCAGTCGCTACGCGGCCTAATCCATCGCCGCAACTTCGCCAAAGATGACGACGAAAAGCGTCAACTAGCAATCGACTTGTCCCTCTCTGAAATGGAAATTTCCAAGCTCACCGATCAATTAGCGCTGCTTGCTCAAAAACAGGAGTTCTTGGAGGTTCGCAGTCCGATCGCCGGCGAAATCGTCAGCTGGGATGTTCGTGACTCGCTGATGCAACGTCCGGTCTCGCCGGGACAAATCTTGATGACGGTCGTCGACCCGAAACAAGAATGGATCCTGGAAGTCAAAATGCCGGAGAAGCGCATGCAACATATCGTCAGCGCCCAACAAGAGTTGGGCGACGATCTGGAAGTGACCTACATCATGGCCAGCAACCCGGGACAGCAACTCGAAGGGAAGTTGATTGAAATTCAGCGACTCGCCCAATCAGATCCCGATGAAGGACAAATCGTCCGCATCAAAGTTGCGATTGACAAAGAGAAACTCTTGGCCGCCATGCCGCAGCTTCGTACCGGCGCCACCGCTACCGCCAAAATCAATTGCGGTACGGCCTCGCTGGGATACACCTGGCTGCACGAGGTGTGGGAGTTTGTTCAGTCTCGCGTGCTGTTCTAATGAACCGCATCGCTTGACCCGCTTCCGACCTGGCCTTCCTCCTCCTCAAGACAGCCGATCCCTAGGAACACGATTCAATGACGCTCGCTATCCTTTTACTCGCCGCAGCGGTCGGACAAACGCCGGCCTCTTCCGCCAGCCCTGGTGACGTCGTCGTCGACCATTGTCTGGTTTCGCTTCTGGATCAGGTTAATGTTCCGGCGCAAGAAACCGGCATGCTGGTCACGATTCCGGCTTATCGAGGCCGCATCGTCAACGATGGCGACTTGCTGGCGCAGATTGATGATCGTACCGCCGCCAAGCAAGCCGAGATCGCCAAGTTCCGTCACGATAAAGCGACGACCGAAGCAGCCAATGACATCGACGTTCGCTATGCAACCAAAGCCGCCGAAGTCGCTCTGAAAGAACATGAAGTCTTTGAGGCAAGCAACAAAGAAAGTCGCGGCACCATCAGCAAGATGCAGCTCGATAAAGCCTGGCTCGCCTACCAGCGTGCGGTGCTTCAAATTGAACAGGCTGCGATGAACCAAAAAATCAGCGGACTGGCCGCGTCAGAAAGTCGTGCCGAAATGGAAGGGGCGCAGATGGTCATGGATCGCTGCCGCACCGAGTCTCCAATCAACGGCGTCGTTGTGCAGGTCTATCATCAAGAAGGAGAGTGGGTTCGTCCCGGCGATCCTTTGATGCGGATCATCGGTCTACAATGGCTGAAAGTCGAAGGAACGCTAGACGCGGACGTACACGATCCAGAGCAATTGATTCACCGCCCTGTCACCGTTTCGGTTCGCACCGCATCAGGCCTGCAGCAGTTCTCTGGCTTTGTCAACTTTATCAGCCCCGAGATTGACGCTACTGGCGCGTTCGACATCTCGGCTGTGGTCGAAAACAAAGTGGGAGCCACAGGCTTTTGGGCCCTCTCGCCAGGCGACATCGCCGGAATCACGGTGCACGCTGAACGCCAGCAAGTTTCAGAGCGTGAACTAGAGCGATTTCACAGCCGGAACGAGAAAACGCCTGCCGCACTGACCGGAAACTAAACGAGTAAAACGTTGGCCACGCTAACTGACAGTCTGATCGCTAGCAGCTCACGTTCGCTCGGGCTGCGCGCTCGTCCTGACCTTACCGCTCGGCGGCATTATTATCAGGGGCGCGCTTACTGGGTTGTGAAAGAACCGCTGGGGCTCAATTACTTTCGTTTTCAGGAAGAAGAGTACGCCATCCTGATGATGTTGGATGGGCATACCTCGCTAGAAACGATCAAAGAGAAATTTGAAAAAGAGTACGCGCCGCAAAAAATTGGCTTCCGCGATCTTCAGCAGTTTATTGGTACGCTGCATCGCAGCGGGCTGATTATCGCCGAATCGCGAGAGCAAGGGCGTCAGCTCAAGAAACGCCGCGACGATCGCAAGTGGAATGAACTGGTCCAATCCGCGTCAAACATTCTCTCGATTCGTTTTAAGGGAATCGATCCAGAATGGCTGCTGAACGCCCTGATGCCGTACACGCGTTGGCTCTTTACGATGCCGGCGATGATTTTTGTACTGTCGTACGCACTTTCGGCGTTGCTGCTAGTGCTGGTTCAGTACGATACCTTCCGTAGTCGATTGCCTGAATTCCAAGAGTTCTTTGGCCCTGAATGGTCCAACTGGCTGATGCTGGGCAGCGTATTGGCCGTTACTAAGATTTGTCACGAGTTTGGCCACGGGCTGTCATGCAAACGCTTTGGTGGCGAATGCCACGAGATGGGCGTGATGTTCCTGGTGCTGACTCCTTGCTTGTATTGCAATGTTTCTGACTCGTGGATGCTTCCCAACAAATGGCATCGCGCCGCAATTGGCGCAGCGGGGATGTATGTTGAGATCTTTCTCGCTTCCACAGCGACGTTCATCTGGTGGTTCAGCGAACCCGGTCTGCTCAATCACTTGTGCCTGCAGGTGATGTTCGTCAGCTCGATCAGCACGATTATCTTTAACGGCAACCCGCTGCTTCGGTACGACGGATATTACATTCTGTCGGACATCATGGAAGTGCCGAACATGCGTCAGAAGGCAAGCACAATCCTGCAACGTACTATGTCGCAGTGGTGCTTGGGTATCGAACAGCCGGAAGATCCATTTTTGCCGCAACGCAATCGCTTAGCGTTCGGCTTGTACACGATCGCATCCAACGTTTATCGCTGGTTTGTGATGTTTTCGATTCTGTATTTTCTCAATCAAGTCTTCGAGCCGATGGGCTTGAAGGTTATCGGTCAATCGATCGCCATCATGGGTTTGTGGGGGCTGGTCGTCATGCCCCTTTGGAAGTTCGGCAAGTTCATGTACGTGCCGGGGAGAATGTCGCAAGTGAAACGTAAAAACGTGCTCGCGACGGTCGCCGTGGCCGTCGGCGTTGTCGCCGCAATCGCACTGATTCCATTGCCGCAATGGGTGAATTGTCCAGTCGAAGTGCGACCAGAAAATTCAGAGGTCGCCTACGTCGTAGTGCCCGGCGTGCTGGAAGAAATGCTCGTCCAGCCTGGGCAGCGCGTTGAAAAGGGCGCTCAACTCGCGCGAGTCGTTAACTACGACTTGCTGATGCAGATTGCGGAATTGGAAGAAGAAGAAAAACGCCTGACAAAACTGCGTGACAGCTTGCAACATTTGCGATTAGGAGACACCGCAGGCGGATCGTTCGAGCAGCGTTACATGGAAGTCCGCCAGCAGTTGGAATCGGCGTCCGAACAATTAAAGAAGAAGCGCGCCGAACAACAATTGATCAACGTCCCGGCGCCAACCAGCGGCTTTATTTTCCCGTCTCCGGACCGACGTGACCCGCAAGCCGGATCAGGCCAGCTCCCTTCCTGGACCGGCTCGCCGTTTGAGGAGAAAAACCAAGGCGCCTATGTCACGACAAGTGACGCACTCTGCCAAATCGGCCAGTCCGATCAAATGGAAGCCGTTATTTACGTCGACCAAGACTTCGTAGAATTGGTCCGTCCGGATCAAAAGGTCTATATCAAACTGGATGCGTTTCCTGGAAAGACATTTGAAACCCAGCTCGCCGAGATCGGCGACAAGCAGGTAGAATTTGTTCCCAACAGCTTGACCGTCCAGCAAGGAGGAGAACTCGCGGCCGAAACCGATCCGCTCTCAGGACGTGCTCGACCGCAAAACGCGACATTCCCAGCGCAAGCTCCGCTCGTCGATGCCGAAGCAATGACGGCGGTAGGGCTGCGAGGCCGCGCCAAAATCTTCGTTGACTGGGAACCACTCGGCGTTCGCTTCTGGCGATTCGTCAATCGCACGTTCCATTTCAAACTGTAGCCGCCGCTATCGCTTGTAACGCTACTAGCGATTATGGCGACCTCGAATTCCAAAAGTCGTTGCTGATCCGTCAATTTGGCGATCTGATCCCCCAGCGGCCTGACTAAGCTAATCGTTAACTGTTTCACCTCCGCTCAATTTCGCAATGCCCATAAGGAGTCGAATCTCAATGGCCGACGCCCCTGAAAAAGAAGAATTGACCACGCCCGAAGCTGCTAAAGCCGCTGCTCCAGCTCGTCAGCAGGTCGAGTTAGACGAAAGCGCGCTGATTGCGTCCTACGCCAACTTCTGTCGCGTTACCGGAACGCCAGAAGAATTGATCATCGACTTCGCGTTAAACACGCAGCCGGTCGGAGTTCAGCAAGGCGCGATCAAGGTCAGTCAACGAATCATTTTGAATTACTACACGGCCAAGCGGATGCTGGCCGCACTTCAGGTTTCGGTCCAGCGTCATGAAGCGGCGTTTGGCAATCTGGAAATCGACTTCCAGAAGCGGATGCTGCCGTCGGTTCGTCAGCAAGGCTAAATCCACATCCGCGGCAAGCAAATTCGCGTCTCGCCCAATTTGGCGAAGCGCGCTTGTCGTTCGGCGTTCCTGCAGCGACAGCCTCCCCTGGCTGTCGCTTTTTTTGTGCAAATAACTCCCTCCAGTAGGCAAATTGCCCTGTTTCTTGCCAGCGGAACTTCTTGCCAGCATTATTCGTCCAATAGAATGGAGGGAACCGTTCATCTAGTTTTGACAGTATTCCAATTCCATGTAATCTGGAACGTATCTTGACTCGCCCTTGGGTTGTACTGCCTTAATCCCGAAGAGTTTCCCGCCGTGCTACTGCCTGAAATCACTGTCGCTGTTGTCGTCTGCCTTGTCGCTCTTTGTGCGTTGGCGATGATCTCTGCGTACCGCTCGCAAGTCCGAATCCAACCGCTTTTGGCCAAAGCCGGAACGCGTCGTACTCATGCACAACGGCAGATCGAAACACTTGAGGTCCGCGAAGTGTTTGACGCTTCGGGAGTCGAACTGGAAGGGGAAAGCCTATTTATCGGCGGGCAGATCTATCAAAACGTCGACATGATCGCATTGGCCAAAGCGATCACCGCAACCGGAGCCAAGTTTTACGGCGCCGAATGGTGCCCTCATTGCACCGAACAAAAGAATATCTTTGGCGAAGGGGGAAGCTATCTGCCGTTTATCGAAGTTACCAACCCCAACCGTACGCTGAATGCGCTCGGCACGTCACTTGGCATTCAAGCGTTGCCAACATGGGTATTCGCCAATGGGACGCGGGTCGAGGGAACGCTTTCGATCGCCCAGTTGGTTCAGTATACCGGCGTCTCCATTCCGACCTCAACCACGCCGTATCTTGCCGAAATCGCCCCAATCACGCTGAACGCTGGCGAACCTCTCTTTCTCACGCTGGATGGCTATTCGCCCACTGGTCAGCCGTTGACCTATACGGTGACCAGCAGCACCGGCACTGTCTTGTCGGAAGTTCGCCAAGAGACGCGCAGCCTGAGGATCACCGTTAAAAACTTTGGCGTGATGGAATTCCAGCTGATGGAAGACTACGCCAATCTAGCGACCGATCAAATCATTGCCCTGGCGCAAGCCGGCATCTATGACGGCTTGAAGTTCCACCGCATCATCGCCGATTTTGTGATTCAAGGGGGTGATCCGCTGGGAACAGGCATGGGCGATCCTTCGATTCCCAAATTCAATGATCAGTACGATTTTGACCTCCGCTACAACCGCAGCGGCGTTCTGGGAATGGCCAAGTCGTATGACGATACCAACTCGTCCCAGTTTTTCATTACCGATAGTGCGCAACGGTCTTTGCTCGATTTCCAATACACGATCTTCGGCTATCTGACCGAAGGAGACGCGGTACGCGAAGCAATCAGTCATGTCCCCACTACGACTAGCGACTATCCGCTCTCGGACGTCATCATCGAGAAGGTAGAAGTCTTCCAAGACTATGAAAACGCCTTGGTCAAACTCAACACTTTTATTCCCGGCATCACCGGCTCGGACACGCTGACGATTACAGCAACCGACGCGAGCGGGCGTTCATTTAGCCGCCAGGTTTCGGTCGCCTATTTTCCTTATCCAGAAAACAAGCTGTCGTACTTAGGCGAAATCCCGAATCTGGTCGTGAATCCAGGCAGCGTACTGACCTACCAACTGGTCGGATACGACGCGAACGGCAATGCGATGAATTTCATGGACAAAGCCAAACTGGATACACTGGGGGTAGCCTACCAATCCTTCAACCAGAATGGCTTGATCTACTCCGTTGATCGATCGACTGGCGTTGTCACGATTCAAGCTCCTTCCAGCTTCCGTGGCCAAGGCCAGATTATGGTCGCCGTCTCTGATTCCCAGACCAGCGTCTCCTCCAGATATGACTTTCAAATCATTACCATCTCGGCTTCCGCTGCACCAATCTTGGTGAGCGATACCTTTGATACGATCGCCGGTTCAGTCAACACCTTCTCTCCGCTGGCGAACGACGTCGCTTCGGCCCCAGCGTTTGACCTAAGCACCTTCGAGATTATGTCGGCTCCGGCCGACATCCAACTGAGCATTCAAAACGGCGTCATTCATTACGTAGCGCCAGTTGGCTACTCCGGCTCCTTTACGCTGCAGTATCAAGTCGACAACATCTATGGCGGCGTTGGACTGGCGGCGGCGATGACGATTAATGTGTCGCCCACCACAGCGGTTGTGGCCGGTGCTGACTCATTCCAAGTCGATATCGATAGCGTCGCGATTCTGGATGTGCTGAACAACGATCGAATCAACCAATATTTGTCCAGCAACCAAGGCCTGACAATCGAAGCGGTAGGTCAGTCCTCTGTCGCTGGCTCAGTCATCGCCATTCAAGATGGCAAAATCCGATATATTCCCGCTCCCGGTTTTACGGGGCTAGAGACATTTACCTATACCGTCAGCAATGGGGTCTCGACCACGATCGGCACCGTTTCGGTATCGGTTGTCGATATCCAGGACTTCGGCATTACGGTCTCGCGTGAAAAGACAGAGGACGGCGCCGTCGCCTTACCAACAAGCGAAGCTTACCTCAACGAATGGGACTCTTTCTGGGTCGAAGTCTGGGTCAACAGCGATCGCATTTCGACGCAAGGAGTCAGCGCCGCAACGCTCGACATGCAATTTGTGCCGGGCCTTTTTGAACCGTCTGAGATTGAGCCCGGAACTGGTTTTCAACTAAACAGCACGCCGGTCATTAATAGCACGACCGGCCAGATCACGGGACTCAGCGCTGTATCGACGCTCGCGGGGCTCGGATCAGGCGAGCGCGTCTTGTTGGCCCGTATTCGCTTTCAGCCAGTTGCTGACGGCGGTTTAGCGGTCGACAGCGTAGGGCTTGCGTTCGACAGTTTCTTTTCGGTAAGCAACACTCAAATCCAAGCGGCTGATACCGAAATGCTGGATGCTACGGTCACGTCGTTGCCCACAACCAAAATTTTACCGGTCATCTACGACATAAACGACGACGGCAAAGTTGATCTGGCGGACGTCTACCTATTCCGCGACATCTATGTTGGGAACAATCCAAACAATTCGCAGCTTGCGGACTTTGACAACAATGGAGTCGTCACCACCTACGATCTCTCGTTGCTGGTCCGAGAACTAGGGGAAACGCGAGCCAGTGTCGCCGCTGACAACGGAGATTCAATCGCCTATGACTTTAACTATCTAACAGGGACCATTTCGCATTCCCCGTTGGAAGTTGACGTCAACTCGCCGGTCGACGATTCGACAGAACTGACGCCCCAGGCTGCTCAGCCAGTAATTGATGCGGCCAGCCAAATGATCTCGGCTGCTTACAGCCAACTGGGCGTCGCATTTAGCCTGGCGCCAACCTCTTTCCAGATCGTTGACTTGCCTGGATCTCAGATCAGCTACCGCAACAATGGCATTCTCTATCTCGATAGCAATGCCGCTGGACGTGGGTGGTTTGTCGATTCGACGCCCACCGAGAACGAAGAATTCAACTCAACCGGCGTCAACGCTTGGCAAGCGCTGGCGAGCGGCGACGCTGATGGCAAAGTCGATCTGCTGTCAGTAGTTCTGCACGAACTGATTGGGCAAGGCGACGAAAGCGAAAACGGGCTGTTTGCCGATACGCTGGCAGTTGGCCAGCGATTTCTGTTCGCCCCTGAAGATCTGCCGATTTTCCAGCTGCTTGATCCCGCCGTCGTGGATCAAGCGTTAGCAGATCAGAACGCCTAGGCAGCTACTTAGCCTAAGGACCATGGCTTTTTAGAAAACCATGATCACGTCAAAGCCCAGCGTAAACTGATTCTGCGAGGTGCCGTCTGCAAAGGCGCCGCTGATCCCTGGCGCCTTCAGATCGGACCAATCCCAACGCAGTTCAGGCCGTACGATCAACCAATCATTCGGGTGATAGTTGGCGCCGACCGTTAGGTCATAGTACGATCCGCCGGTTGTGATGTTGTCATTGGGCAATGCGAAGACGCGAGCATTATCGCGATCATCAAACCATTCAAACCGCAACCCTAAGTCAACGCAGGGATTGACTTCGTAGTACAGGTAGTTGGCGATCCCATACCAAGAGGCGCTGTCGAGCGTGCTACTGGTCGTCACTCGAACGTTGTCTTCCGTCCCATAATTGACATCCATGACATAAGTCCAACGGCAGGACAAACGCTGCTGCAGTACAAGGTCCAACACGGTCCGATTGTTATCGGCGTTGACATCCTCTGGGCCTGACATCACGCCAAACCGCAGTTTGGTCGCTTCGTCCGGCGAGGTCCAACTGAAGCCGCCCATGAAGCCGGTGCTGCCGTTGTCTTGCTCCCAAGTGTTCCACCCGCGAGTTACCCCCGCCGACCAAGTCATGCAACACGAGCTATCCCAACTAGCGAGAACGCCGGTAGTCGTGAACGGCTCGCCATACTGCATGATATAGCTGTGCGAGTAGAAGAAGTTCTCTGGAGCCTTCACCGACTCGTAGCCCAAGATCGTATAAAAGTGCCCCATCTTCACGCGCACGCCGCCAGCAATCGGAGCCTGAACTTCGACATAGGCTTGCGGCATCGCCAAGCCATAGAGCCCCGCATTGCCAGCGTTACGCGGTCCTGTGCCGCTATTCCATTTCTGGCTGCCGTCTGAGTAGGTCTCGAGACCGTTTGCCTGCACAAAGTAATAGTCGGTGCCGTACAGCAGATCGACCTTGCCTCCGATGTCCCAACAACCGCTCGCCGGATCGATCGCTCGGCCCATCGAGACATAAAGCTGATTCATCATGTATTCATTGGCTTGGTCGTTGAAGATCAACGGACCATTTTGGCCGACAGGACCATTAGAACTGCTCGCGTTGGGGTTGCCAGTAAACCCTTGCTCAAGCCAGCCGTTGACAAAGAACCGATCAAAGCAAGGCTGCGGACCGCAAGTGTCGCAACCACCACATGCATCCCCGCAGGTGGCCTGATAGGCGTCCACCTCGTAGCCCTCGGTCGCAATCCCCTCGGTTGCAATTCCTTGTGTCGCCACCACCTCTGGAGCGCCCATTTCTGGTTCGACAAATGCGGCTGCGGCCGGTGAGACGACCATTGCAGCTGGAGAACCTGAGCTACCGCGCGAAGGTTGGTAAACTCGACCCGGAGTAAATAGCGACTGCTGTCCGAAAGCGATGTGCGGCGCACATGCAAACAGGAGAGCAGCGCAAAGCAGGTAACGCGACATAGTGAATCGCCTGAAGTCCGTAGGAAAGACTGTCGTCCAGGCAAAGTCTAAATTCGCGCGTAGACTTTGCCGCCACAGTCAACCTATCGGCCCTTCAGCTAAAGTCGCTCCAGTCGATTCTAACGGTTGAAGCGATTTCGCAGGCGATCAAGCGATAGCAACGCCAGCACTCAGTTGTCTTAGAACTTGAAAATCACGTCAAACGACGCCGTCCACATTTGCTTGTCTTGGAAGTCGTTGTAGGGGCCTTGGGCGCCTAGCAAATCGACGTTCGACGAGTCATAGCGGAGCTCAGGTCGAAATCGCACAAAATCGTACGGCCGCCAGTTGGCGCCTAGCGTGACTTCGTAGTAGTTGCCGCCGTTCGAGAATGCTTCGATCGGCACCGCAATCACCCGAGCGTTGTCTTCATCGCGGAACCATTCAAGCCGCACGCCCACGTCCAGCGTGTCGGAGCACTTCCGGTACAGATACTGATTGACGCCGTACCAAAAGGCGGTATCAGAATTGAAGTTCGCGTCCAGCTTACCGTTCTCTTCCAACCCAAAGTCGCTCTGAAAGACGTAGTTCCAACGCTCGCTCAGCTTGCGAGTGTAAACCAACGATTGCAGGTAACGGTTGTTGAGGCCGTTGATATCTTCTTTTCCGTTGATGATCGAAAAAGCCAACGAGGACTCGTCCGTCGCATACCGAAAGCCCAGCAAGGCCGACAACTGTCCGTTGGGATTGTCAAAGTTATCCCAACCGTTGGTTACCCCGCCGTAGAGCGTCAAATTATCGCCTGCGGTGTAACTCGCCAGGGCGCCAGTATGCGTAAACGGCTCGCCATACTGCATGGTGTAAGCATGCGAGTAAAAGAAGTTTTCCGGCGCCATCACCGACTCGTAGCCGATGATCGTGTAAAAGTGACCGAACTTCACTTTCAAACCGTTGCCGATCGGTGCATACAGTTCGGCGTACATCTGCGGCATCGCCAAGCCGTACAAGGCCGCAGTTCCGGCAGCTCTTGGACCGTCGCCGTTCCAATGCTGTGTGCCGTCTTGACGAGTTTCTAGACCTCGCGCCTGGGTGAAGAAGTAGTCCGACCCATAAAGCAGGTCGACACGTCCTCCCAAGTCCCAGCAGCAACCATCCTCGTTCACATTCTTGCCCATCGCCAGATAAAGCTGGTTCATCTGGTATTCGTCGGCACGATCATTGAACGTCATCGGAGTATTAAAGTTGCTCGCCGGGTGGTCAAAGTTGGCGGTGTACCCCTGCGAGATCCAAGCGTCGTGGAACCAGCCGTTTTCGGCACTGAACCAACCGCACCCGCCGCCACAATTATCTTGGCAGCAGCCCAAGTCATAATCGCAGCATGGATCTCCCATGACCGATTGATGAGTCGAGTCCGTATAGGAATCGGTCAAAGTAATTGGCTGTACTTCAACATCGTCGAAGGTAACTGGCGTCACCTCGACCGAGGGGGTCAAGACTACGGGCTCTACCTCGGTCTCTTGCGCATAACACGCACTCCCGACTGTTAAAGCACCGGCTAGAATAAAAAATCGCCAAATTGGGTAGTGCGGCATCCTGCACTCCTTTGTCCAAAAACTCCCTCCCCACGTGTGGTCCCCACACGGCGCCTTGGTTGTGATTGGCTATCTCACAACGTGACGTTACCGCGCAAATCGGCACGGCAGGCAGTTGTTTATTCGGTACATCTCTTCCTCAAAGTTTGATCGAAATGCTTGGCGCCAAAGGGATTGTCGCGACAGCAGCCCTACAGAATCGCTAATCGGAATATCTTTACAGCCATAACATTAGCGATCTTTGATGCGTACTTCCCGCATTCAACTCACGACTAGCGCATCCCCTATAAGCAGCAAAGCAAGCAGGAAAAGTGGGTGATCTGGGGAAACAAGATCAAGAAGATGCCAGCATTCTCGTTGAAATCATCAAAGCGTCTGATTTAAATGGAACTCCGTGGAACGATACCCCCTCTCTAACCCAGGATTTTTTCCCGACGGTTAGATTCGTTCCAACTCCTTTGCTTCCCTCGTTCTTCCATTCTCTCCTTAACCCCCAATTCTCTTAATTCCCCCTGAAGTTGGGTGGTCGGTGTATAGCATGAAAAACACAGTTTGGACTCGTGAAAATAATCGCAAGCTTCGCAAAAACGGACGAGATCGTCGTCGCATGGGACAGCGTAAGCTGGCCAGTGAGCAGCTAGAGCTGCGTGAACTGCTTGCATTGACGACCCTCGACATCGTGGAAGATCTCACGATCACGGCAGGAACGCCCCGTGACATCACGCTCGACCATCTTTCGGGCCCCTCGTCTGTCGTGGTCGGTCTGAAGATTAAGGGAACCGGCGGCAACTTTGATCCAGGCGTGCCGTTGATCCATGTGAAGGACAATCCTTCGCAGACCATTCCGCTGATCAGCTCGGTCGCCAATGTGAACGGCACCACCGATAGCTTGGTCTTCTTTGAGATGGGAACCGCAACGCTCACCATCGAAATCGGCGGCTCCGGCGGCGGCGAGTTCCAAGCCGAGATTTTCCTCTTCGGCGACTCCGATGGGGACGGAGCAATCACCCAAACGGAATACATGAAGGCCAGCGCCGCTCAAATGCAAGCAGCTGGCACCGGCAACGCGAACACCGCGATGTACTACAAGTCGGTCTGGGGAATCGACTTCAACCAATCGCAGTATGATTATGAATATGACCTAGATCAGAACGGCAAAGTGGAAGCACACGAGCTGAGCTGGGTGCAAAAGAATCAAGCTTCCAGCGGCGTTCAGCTGGATCTGATCGGCGATATCGATCCGCCGGCCATCACCATTGGCTTGGTCAATGATTCGACGGCTGTCGGCTATCCCGGCGGTGCGACCGACGGCGTCACCAACGTGATCCCCGCTACTTCGACCGAAGCTGCGATCCGCGGAACCGTCACCGACTTTAGCAACATCACCTCGGTCGTCATTAGCGGCGCTGGCGGTTCTGTCGAAGTCTTTAATCAAACGATCGCCGAATCGGACATCTCGGATGTTCGCAACATCACTTTCGGTCTGAGCCTTGACGATCTAGAAGCGCTGGTTGGCGCTGCGAGCGTTACCGATGGCGGCGCCTACACGCTGATGGTCAATGCGACCGATGACCTGGGCAACACCCACAGCTCGCCGATCAATTTCACCTTCAAGTTTGACACCACGGATCCAGCTTCGCCGATCCCTGACCTGGTCAACACCAGCGATAGCGGCGCTTCGGATTCTGACAATCTGACAAACAAAGCTTCCTTGAGCTTTGACGTTTCGACAGAAGCTGGTTCGCTGGTCGAATTGTTTGTGGACGGCACATCGGTCGGCACGCTGGTCGACTCCACCAATGCAGGCAAGGTCACCTTCTCGCTCGCCAACGCGTTTACGACGGCCGGCAAGTACGAAATCACCGCCAAGTCCTACGATGCAGCCGGCAATGAGAGCCTGCTGAGCAGCGTCTTGGAAGTCACCGTTGACAACACGACAATCGCGCCGGCCATTACGTTGACCAACAAGTCGACCGAGCCGGGCGCAGCGGCCACGCGGACCGAAGAAGACAATGCGGACTTATCGATCACCATCGAAGCTGGCGCCAGCGTCACAATCGGTGGCAAATCGGCGACCGACACCGATTTGGATGGCATTGTCACCATTAGCGATATTGCGTTGACTCCCGGCAAGAATGCCTTTACCGCCACCGTCACTGACTTGGCCGGTAACACCAATTCGACGCCGATCACCATCGTCAGCAACAACACCCCGGTGATTGACGGTACCAGCCTAGACGGCGTCAGCCTGTCAGAGACGACCACCGTCAACACCAACATTAGCGTCGTACTCACCCAGAAGATCGCCCTCGAGGCGAGCAGCGTCGACACCGGCGAAAGCCTCTCGTACTCTGCATCCAACGTCCGAGCCCTCGATATTCTCGGCAATCCGGTCACGTTGACCAACGTTGTCGTGGTCGTCCAAAATTCACCCACCGGGGCCACGGTCACGGTTTCGGATCCGGATGGCGAACTGGACTACGAGCTTGGCATCCGTACACTGACGTTCGATGTTCAAGTAACAGACAACCTGGGTAACGGGTTTGGCGGCGCCGGTCTGACTTCGGCGGTGCAAAACTTTGAGGTTGCGATCAATGACCTGAACGAACAGCCCACCCTTTCGCCGTCGACCATTAGCGGGACGATTGACGAAGACAGTGCAGCATCAACGCCTGTCGTTCTGGCGGGCACGCTGCTCGCAGCCGATCCCGACAATGCAGACGGCTTGAATCTACAAACGCTAACTTACTCGTTTGATACCGGCGGCAATCCTAGCGACCTATTCGTGATCGACGGCGCCACCGGCGAAATCACGCTCAAGACTAGCGATACGCTCGATTACGAAGTCACGAAATCGTATGACCTGAAAGTGATCGTTTCGGACGGCACGCTCACCAGCGCCCCGATCACTGTTACCGTCAACGTCACGGACGTCAACGAAGCCCCGGTCATTATCACCTCGCCAACGGCGGGAACGATCGCGGAAAACTCGGCCCCCGGCACACTGGTCACGCTAAGCGGCGATGCGTTTGCCAGCACCGACCCCGACAATGCCGATGGCGAAGGTCTCGAACAGACCCTCTCCTATCAATTCTCGGCCGGCGGCGACGGTGGAGGCCTGTTCACCATCGACGCAGCAACCGGCGCGATCTCGCTGGCGGCCGGCAAAGCGGTTGACTTTGAATCGCTGCCCAATACCTTCGACCTGAAGGTTGTCGTCTCGGACGGCATCACGGTCAGCAATGAAGTGACCGTCACGATCTCTGTCACCGACGTCAATGAAGCTCCGGTCATTAGCACGGCGCCGACTGACGGTTCAATTGACGAAAACGTCGCGCCTGGCACAACAGTCGCGCTGACCGGCGGCGTTTATACGATCAGCGATCCAGACAATGCTGACAATGTCCCGGCAGATCTGGACTACCAGACGCTCACCTACCAATTTGCCGCTGGCGGTGATGCTGGTGGGCTGTTTACGATCGATCCGGCTGATGGCTCGATCTCGCTGGCTGCTGGCAAATCGCTGAACTTTGAGCAAATGCCGAATGAGTTCGACCTGAAGGTTGTGGTGACCGACGGAACTCTCAACAGCAACGAAGTCACCATCCACGTTACCGTCAACGACATCAACGAACCGCCGGTTGTCACCACAACCAGCTACACCATCTCTGAAGTCAACTTGGAGGCGAATGACCCATTCACCGGCAAGTCGATTCTGTTTACCGATCCTGAAGGGAACGGCACCGTTTCGTTCTCGAAATTGAGCGGCGACGCTGAGTTCGATGTCTCTGCCACCGGCCAAATCCTCTTCAACAGCGCCAGTGCTCCGGTCATCGGCGAATACACCATCACGGTACAACTGTTCGATGGTGTAAACACCGTCGACCAACTGATCACCATCACGATCAGCGCGAATCTGGCGCCTGAGGTTGTTCCTGGCGATCCGTTGACGATCCCCGAAAATTCGCCCGCAGGCGCCTCCGCCGGATTTGTGGAGTTCACCGATCCCGACGTAGCCCTGATGGACGTCGTCGCCTCGGCCGTTATCACCGGTATTTCTGTCGGCTCGACGACCGATTTTGAGCTGATCGACCTCGGCGATGGCAAGTACGAAGTAAAGGTCGTTAATCCTGCCGCGCTCGACTTTGAGACCAGCCCGCTCATCACCCTGACGATCGAAGTCTTTGACAACAACGGCGTCTCGGCAGAATATGACTTTGACATTACTGTCACCGACGTGAACGACGCTCCTGTCTTCACCGCGCCAGGCACGAACCCGAGCGTCGATGAATTCGTAGCGGCATTTCCGCCAACCGCAGGCTCCCCAGAGACCGGTGATGTGGTCCTGGATCTGACCACGGTCTACTCCGATCAAGACCTGGACGGTTTGACGTTCACCATTGAAAACAATGCGTTGTTTGAACTCGACGGCACAGGCACCAAGGTAGTGCTGAAGAACGCCGCGTTGCTCAACGCGGATGCACCCGGCGGCGTCACCTCCTTCCAGATCAACGTAACGGCCAGCGATGGCACGGCAGCAGCGGTCGGTGGGATCATCACCATTGACATTACGCCGCAAAACGAATTGCCGCTGGCATACGACGACACCTTCACCACACCGCTAACCGCAGTTGCTGGCGTGGTCGACCTGGGCGTCTTGAGCGTCATTTATGACGATCTCAATAACATGATCGGGGCTACTCTACCGAACGGTCAGGATCTCTTCTCGGTCCTCAACTTAGGGGACGATCCAGAAGGGGACGTGATCACTTTCACGCAAATCGGCTCGAACGGCACGTTCCAATTGAATGCCGATGGTTCGATTGAGTTATTGCAAGTCGTGACGGAGCCTTCCGGCAATGAGGACGACTACGTCATCTCGTTCTCCTACTCTGATGACAACGCCAACTCGTTGTCGTCCACCGCGATTGGCGCGACTGAATTGCGTTTCACTCTGCGGGTCCAGAAAAACATTCCGCCGGTGATTACTCCGACGGCGACAACCGCCACGATTGACGAGAATAGTGCGAACGACACTCCGCTTCCCGGAATCACGCTCACACTAAGCGACGCCGATGTTGGAGATACGATCCTGACTCCGACCATCACCGGCACGTTCGCAAACGATGCGTTCAAACTGGTTCAAACGTCGACCAACGTCTATACGATCCAAGTCAAAGACGCCAGCCTGATCAACTTTGAATCGATCCGTGCGACCTACGCCGACGGCATCGTTCCGATCACGATCAACGTCAGCGACGATCGCGGCGGCGTTGCGACTCCGGTTGTCATCAATGTCACCATTGCCGACATCAATGAGACGCCGGTAATGGACGAGACCGACTATGCGTTGACAGTGGCCGAAAACTCGACGGCTGGGACCGCGGTAGGAACCGTCTCGGCGACCGACCCGGATGCGGCGGATGACGCCATTGCAGGCGCCGCCAATCCCAGTTTCTCAACTCTCACTTATACCCTTAGTGGTACCGGATCGGAAAACTTCGAGATTGACTCTAGCGGCAACATCACCGTTGCGGCTGGCGCCGTGCTCAACTTTGAAGCGACCAGCCAATACGCACTGAAAGTACATGCGTCCGATGGCGTAGGACTGATCAGCACCGAATCAGACCTCATTATTGACCTGACCAACGTCAACGAAGCCCCGATCGCAACCGGTCAAAACGCGACGATCATCATCGACGAATCGAAGTTTGACGGTACCGACACGCACTACAAAGGGGACATCGATCTTGCCGGCAACACCACAACGGCAGCTGACGACGGATTTACCCTTGAATTCTCTGTTTCGGAACTAGTCGACAACAACGGCAACCCGATCTTCACCGATGCGGATTCGATGGACAACCTGTCGCTGGTGATCGATTCAGCGACGCTCAGCGAATCGGCTTTCTCGATAAAGATTGATGACAACGGCACCGTCGGCGACTTGAGCGATGACAAAGTTGTCGCCAAGTTCTACCACTACCAACCCGGCAAGAGCCGTGCAGACTCGTCGATCACGGTAAGAGCGATTGACTCAGGCACCTTGGCGTCGGTTGGCTCCTCGACGATCACTTTTGAATACGCGGTAAAGAACATCGTCGATGTTCAGATCCGAGCAGTTCAATCGAAGTCGGCCAATGATGGCACCGATGGCAGCATTGGTTTCAACCAACTGCCAGAGTCCAACGCTGGCTTGCTAGTGAACTCGCCCGATCTAGATAATGATTTCTTCTATGAAGTCTGGGTCTCTTACAACTACACCGAAGACGACGCCGCTCCGGGCCGCGTCTTCTTTGAAGGCTTCAGCTTCATTAACTTGAACCTGACCTTCGACAGCAATATCGTCGTTCCGACCGCTGCACCGACCGTGCTGGGGGGCATTCTGACGACCAACGGCAGCATTGCAACGCCTGGCGCCATTGTCGGCATGCTGGGGGTTTATACCGACATCGGCGGCGGCGGTAATGGAAATGCTCCTCCGACCGGCAACGGCAAAAACTCGTTCCAAAACGTCGAGTCAGGCGACTACATTCGCTTTGCATCGATCCCGTTCTCGTTGGCGAACAACGTATCGTTCGATGGCACGGTCGATGACCTGATTCAGATCGATTTCGATGATGATTTCAGCGAAGACGACAACAACAAGGGAACGACAAAGTTCTTCCTCGACGCCGATGGATATGATGGCGACGGGGTGACTCCGACACGCCCAGGCGTTGACCTGTTAGACAGCGATAGGATTGTCGAAGATCAGTTCACCGTAGCGGTTAACCAAACGGAAGTTGTCAGCGATTTCCTGGTGTTTAATCTTGCGAGCTCTCCGATCTCGCTGGATTTGGCCGATAGCAAAATTGGTACGGGAGCCTTAACCGCTCAAACCGGTGGCGCAACGGCGAATCTAAGCGGCAATCTCTACATCCAGGTACTCAGCGCGAATGGCACGGACGCTCAATTCCGAATTGTCGGCGCCGACCTCAGTGTCTCGAGCCAGGGATCGTACCTGCCGGGATCGAGTCCTACGGTCGCAACGCCAGGCAATTTTGGTCTCGCATCCGGCACGCTCAACATGGCCCTACGAGGCATGTCGATGCAACTATCGACACCCACGGTGATCGATGTATCTGGCGATATCTACAACGCCGTCGGGACTTTTGATCCGTCAAACGTTGACTTCATCCTCGACAACGGTACGATCGCGACGGCAACGCCGAACGGCTTCGGCGGCTTTAGCTCGACAAGTGACAACTTGGCAGGCAATGTTGTCAGCAGTGTCGGGGCCGAGTCTGGTACGATCACCGCTACCAACGGCGGCAATGACAGCGATTTCACGAACGATCAGATCTCGATCTCGTTCAACCTAGATCGCTTGTTGACCAATCAAGCAATTGCAAACCTAGGCGGTACGGTCGTTCAACTGTTCGCCAACAGCACGATTACGGCCAGCTACGGCGGCGGCGCTCCTTTGATGGGCACCGTCTACGCTAACGGTGGACAGCCCTTGGAAGAGGGAAGCGGAGTCTTCGCCTCGGTGGTCAAATCCCCCACCGCGATTGACGGCTCGGGCCAGATCTCCACACTGCCGGTCAATGAGACTTGGTTGAGCGAATGGGATGGATTCTGGGTCGAAGTCTGGGCCAATACGGCGGACGCTGCCGGGATCATGGGCGGCACGGTCGACCTGAAGTACAACACCGACCTCTTCACCGCCACCAAGATCCAGTACGCCTCGCAATTTGCTCAAAACCATACCGGTTTGATCAACGATCTGACGGGTAGCGTAACCAATCTCGGCAGCAGCACCAGCCTGGAAGGCCTTGGCAAAGACGGCTTCGTCTTGCTGGGTCGCGTCAAGTTTGAATCGCTGAGCCAAGACGGATTGACCATTGAAGAAGGCCTGCAGTTTGGCCCGCAAGATCTGGGTCTGGAAATCGTCAGCGGACAATTGAATCTTGCTGACACCGGCCTGATTCGTGCTTCGACCGGCGCCGATCCGCAAGTGGACGTCTGGGCCGTTCCTTACGACCTGGACGACGATGGCTCGATCACGCTAGTCGACCTGACCAGCTTGGTACGTCGCCTCGGCAGCAGCTCGATCGCCGCCAACGATGCGTTGACAGCTGCAACCGACTTCGACAATGACGGCAACACGTCGATGACCGACTTGTCGCAGCTCATTCGTAACCTGGGGATCAACAAATCGACCTCCAGCAGTTTGCAGTATCCTGCATCGTTCACGCAACTTTGGATCGGTTCTGGCCTAGTCACCGATGGCCCGGATACGATCGCATCGATCTTTGATGCGGCGAATAACGCTTGGGCCGAAGCCCTGGGCTTGGACAAGCCGTTGGACGTTCGCTTGGAAGTCACGAACTTTGGCGGAGCTCAGTTGGGCGAAGCCAAACTGGTTGGCCTCAACAGCGAAGGCTTGCCGGTTCGCGGCATCCTAACCATCGACAACGACGGCGCCGGCTTCGGCTGGTCAACCGATCTAGAAAATGGTCCCAGCACTGGCCAGTACGACTTGTACACCGTAATGCTGCACGAACTGGGTCACTTGTACGGCTTCATGCCGCAGTACTCGGCGTTTGCCGAACATGTGACCGATTTCGAGGGAACGACCATCTTTGTCGGTGACATGTATGCGGTAGAACTCGATTCACGTGGTGAGCATCTGGATGCCGACCTCTACACGGATGACATCATGAGCCCTTACTTGGCTCCTGGCGTTCGCAAAGAGATTTCGGCTCTCGATGTGCAAATGATTTTGACTGCTTACTCTTCGGCTGACTCGACAACGACGATCGCCAACTACGGCGCCGCGTTGACCGAACAATCGGCCCAGGGGCAAGCCAATTTTGTCAGCTCGGTTGCGGAAACCACCACGGATGACACCAACGTGATCCAGTCGGCCACCAGCTTTGTGCTGGGTGATTCGGTCGCCAACCTGGCCGACGTCAGCGGTCGCACCGGTGTCCCGGTCATCATGACCGAGACCACGCGTCGTTCGCTGGAGCAAAGCGGCATCGCCTTCAAGACGCTGTCCAGCTACGCGGCCGTCGAGAACAACAACGTCTCGGAAGTCATGTCCGACTTGGATACCTCGTTCGACGATTCAACGCTGATCGAATCGACCATTTCCGACATCGATTCGACCACTAGCGAATCGCATGACGGTGACTCGGTCGATGACCTGTTCGCAGAATGGGATGAAATCGAAATGGCCTAATCGCCGCTCGAACCTCGTAACCATCAAAAAAAAGGCCGTCCTGCTAGGATGGCCTTTTTTATTGCGCCGGCGTCGGTCGTTCAGCAGGTTATCGCAGCCAGCTTGTTGACGGCGAATTTCCTTCTCGATCGACCTGATAATATTTCAGCGAATTGCACTCGATCGCGGTCAGCTTTCCCCCGCCGACGCAAAACGTATCGACTGCAATCACATGCTGATAGTCCCCGGGGACGCCATCTTTTTGCGGCGTGTGCCCAACAAAAGCAAGCTTGCCGTTTTCGTGCAGGGGAGGGGGCTCTGGTCGGAGATGCTCCCAGTAAAGCAGCAGCGGCGGCTGATCGGCCAGCGGCAAATCATACTGATAGTTCGCATGAACGAAAAAGAACTTTTCGGTCTCGTAATAGGGGAGAGTCCCCTGCAAAAAGTCCCAGTGGCGCTGCGGCGTCTTGGTGAGACTACCGCCGTAGCTTTCCAAGGTTTCGGCGCCGCCGCATTCGCGCCAAAAGTGCAACTGCTCATTACTCGTGCGGGAATTCAACATCATGACTTCATGATTTCCACGCAAAACAATCATCGGCAGCCGCTCGCTCCAATCCAGCAGCAAGTCAATCACTCCGGCCGAATCAGGACCACGATCGACGTAATCGCCCAGCATGACAATCTGATCCGCAGGCTGCGGTGCAATCAACTCGAACAGCCCTGCTAGCGAGTCGCGACATCCGTGTACGTCTCCGATTGCAAATATACGTGAAGTCATTGCCTGCACTAATGAAGGTTGAAAACATAGTTCACTACTATTCTACGTGATACAGGTCAAAATGGGACGCGAGAATCGTCGGGACCCCTCTCTGTCGCAGAATCGACCAAAAACGACATGGTCTCCCCACTTTTCGCCTGAGCAGGTTTCCATTAGTTTGGCCTACTGGCGCGTTTAGCAGCCGCCGCGGACCGGCGAACTAGTTCACGAATGGATGGGAGAGGTAATGAGCGATTTGGACCTGAATCTCGACGCAAGCCGAGCACGTCAAAAACGACTTTGGAACGCACTGGCCGGAGCTGAGCTCGACGCGATCATCGTCACGCAAATCGAACACATCCAATACCTGATTGGCCCGAAATTCGCCTGGGTGCATCAGCCGGCCGCAATCTTGTTCGCTGATGGAACCGCGACGCTGATCGCTCCGAACGAAGCGCCAGACGCAGCTGCGGCCGACGAGATCTTGACCTACGAGGCCCAATGGCTTTGCACGCTGCGCAATGACCAGCGTCAGGCCTGCAGCGATGTGCTGTTGCAATACCTGAAGTCGCGCGGCAAGCTGGCGAAGATCGGCGTCGAATACTCTACCTTCTCGCTCCACCTGTCGCAGCAGCTTGATGCGACGCTGGTCGATGTCGAGCCAACCTTGTATCAGCTGCGTCGCAAAAAAGATCCAGATGAACTGGCTCGGTTGAAAAAGGCGATCACCGGGACCGCGCGAATGTACGAAGTGGCCCGCGATATGATTCGTCCCGGCGTGAGTGAGTTGAATGTCTTCAATGCACTGCAAGCCGCGGCCGTCAAAGAATATGGCGAAATGTTGACTGGCACCGGCAACGACTATGCCTGCGGAGCGAAAGGGGGCCCGCCCCGTGATCGCCTGACGCAAGCTGGCGAGCTTTATATCCTGGACCTGGGGCCTGCTTTCCGCGGCTACTTTGCTGACAACTGTCGCACGATCGCCGTCGATGGCAAGCCGACCGACGAGCAGCAACAAACGTGGGAGATCGTCATGCAGACGTTTGATCACGTCAAGCAGACCGTTCGCCCCGGCAAAAGTTGCAAAGAACTGTTCAACGAAGTGGTCGGCATTTTGAGCGCCGCGCCAATCGGCGTCTTCGATCATCATCTAGGACATGGCATCGGTCTCTTCCCGCATGAAGCGCCCCACCTAAACTCGTCTTGGGACGACATCTTCGCCGAGGGTGACGTCTTCACCGTCGAGCCGGGGATCTATCACGAGCAGCTGCGTTTTGGGATGCGACTTGAAAATGACTATCTCGTCACCGCCGACGGAGTCGAGCTACTCTCCGACTTCCCGATTGGGCTGACTTAAAGTCGGGCAGAAGAGGGCATACTAAATTGATCCATATGCAAAGCGCGGCAGGCAGGGCCTGCCCTCCTTTGCGGGTACGAATAAGATCCGTCAATTCATGGTCGGATCGGTCGGCATGCCCTTCAGGTGCAGCGTTGACCGCATAATGTCGGCGCCGATCTTGCCGGTTACGTCCTTCCACAACCGCTCTACGTCGGTCGTAAAAAGAAGCCCGGGCTCTGCCGGCAGCAGCAGCCAACCGCCGGCATCCAATTCTGCTTCAAGTTGCTGCTCGCCCCAGCCTGAATAGCCGATGAAGATCCGCTTGGGCTCGATGTTTTCTCGAACCAGGGTTTCGATCTGGTCTTTATCGCTAGAGAAATAGACCCCCGGCATAATCTCAATCTCGTTGCAGGCGGCATGCGAATGGATCGCCATCAACGGTCCTTGCACCGGCCCGCCCAAGAAGACCAGATTTTGATCGTCGATCTCTTCGCCGGCAACCTCTTGCCACATTGCGGCCATGGTAAGCTCGGTAGGTCGGGTCAAAACCAATCCCAAGGCCCCATCGTCGTCGTGTTGCACCATCAGCACGACGGTTCGCAAGAAGTTCGGGTCGGGCAAATGAGGTGACGCGATCAGCAATTGACCTTGAAGCGACTGCATAGTACCAAACCCTCTGCGGCGGAGCGAATCGGCGGATAAGGAGCGTCGTCCCTCTATTTTGGTTCCGATTGCAGTCCAAGACTAGTACGAACAGATTTTGTCCAGCACCCTACCGATTGATTACCGTCGATCAACGTCTACGATCCGGTCGGATCGCGCCAAATGACGCCGCCCCAAGACCAACCTACGCCAAAACCGACCATCACATGCTTGCGCCGCGCCGCTAGACGCTTTTGCTTTCGTAAGTCATGGATCAAAATCGGCAACGTCGCCGAAACCGTATTGCCGTAGTTGTGCAATTCGATCGGCATCCGTTGTTCGTCCAGGCCCATCCGCTCTTGCAGTTGCTCAAGCATTTTTCTGGTCGCCTGGTGAAATAGATAAAGATCAAGTTGGTCGCGATCCATCTGCGCGGCGGCCAAAATGTTTTCGACCAATTGCGGAACTGCGCCGACCGTAAAGCTGATCAGACTCGGCCCATCCATATACAGTTGGCTGCTCCAGCGCTTGCGATGACGCGGTCGAATCGCAGCGTCCGCAGGGCGAGCCCCTCCTTCGCCGACGATCAGCGTATCGGCGCCGCTGCCGTCCGTACCAAACTGAAAACCATACAGCTCTTGCCGATCGCTTGCTTGAATCAGCGTCGCGGCGGCGCCATCCCCAAAAATCGTTCGAATACTGCGATCATCCGAGGCAATATATTTCGAGTAAGTTTCGGCCGTTATCAACAGCACGCGACGCGCAACTCCTGAACGGATCAAACCATCGGCCAGCGCCAGCCCGTAGATATACCCAGAGCAGCCCAGATTGAAATCGAGCGCGCCGCAGCGCGTTGGCAGACCAAGCCGATCCTGGACCAAGCAAGCAGTGGTTGGCAGTGGATAATCAGGCGTTTGCGTGCAAAACAGCAGAAAGTCAATCGATTGCGGATCAACTTGATGCTCTTCAAACAGGCGCAATGCCGCTTTCACACCCAAGTCTGAGGCGCACTCGCCTTCGGCGGCGACATGCCGTTGTTCAATCCCCGTTTTCGAGGCGATCAACTTCATGTCCCACTGAGGGAATTCCGCCTGCAGTTCTTCGTTCGTTTCGATCCGTTCCGGCAAATGGATAGCGATCGGTCCGATCGACGCGTACTTCACAAAGCGTCCTTTGCTTTTTTACCCAAGCGGACGATGTCGCCGCGTGAAGGGTATTATTTTCCGTTACTCGTTTGCCTACCAGAGCTTAACGAATCTGGGGAAGGAGGGAAGACCGGATTAGCAGGGAACCCGTTCGACCTTGACTTTACAGCACCGTTTTTTCTACCCTTTGCTCGCTTCATGGATACTCCCTCGCAGATCAAATTCGGATAGCTGGGTCATGCCTTCCCCGCGAATTACCCGGCGACTTTTCCTTTCGGCCGCAGTCGCAGCCGCGAGCTCGCCTTGGCCTGCCTGGGCAGATACCCCAGAATGGCCAGACGAGCAACGGATTCCGCCGTTTGTCATCCATGCCGATTTCAGGATCAACACCATCCCCCTACTCAAAGGGGAAATAGCGAGCCTTCAAAAAGATCTCGCCACTTTGCTCACACTCCCCGAGCAGACAACAGACATTCATCTTTATCTCTTTGGCTCGGTATCCTCCTATCGTGACTATGTGACGCGTTATTTCCCCGGCGTTCCGCAGCGCAGGGCCCTGTTTATCCAGGCCAACGAGGTGCCGATGGTCTTTGCACATCGTTCTCCTCATTTACTAACCGACCTGCGGCACGAGTGCTGTCATGCACTGGTTCATCAAGCGCATACCAATCTTCCCCTTTGGCTGGATGAAGGAATTGCCGAATACTTTGAGCCCCCGCAAGGCAATCGCCGCAACCGGGGCGACTATCTGCCACAAGTGATCCAAGAAGCGAAAATGGGGGAAATCGCTTCTCTAGCCACCTTAGAGCGTCTGCGCAGTGTGAACGAAATGGGAGATCGCCAGTACCGCCACTGCTGGGCTTGGCTTCACTTTCTGCGACATGGACCAGATGCCTCGCAACAAGCACTTTCCCAGTATCTCTCAATTCAGCGTCAACATCCTCAGGCGCCGGTCTCGTATTATCTTCGCGGCCAGTTCGCGGATCCCGAAGCCGAGTGCCGACGCTACTTTCTCTCGCTCGGCGTTTCGTAGCTGGCGGACGATACGCAATCGCTTGGACGAAGCAGTCAGGTAGATTCCGACTATGACGTCTTCGCGAGAAGAGCGTCGCACCAAGATCAAAAGCACGTATCCTTCCGCAGCTGCGCATTCTTGCAATTCTTCGCAGACCTCCAAAGCACTGCCAAACCGAACTTTCTAGATTTCCTCATTCGCGGCTCCGGCGGCGGTCGAAGGTTAAGTCCACACGGCGTATCTAGTTTGGATGAACGCTGTGTGCCGTAAGTAGACCGATTTCATCTGGCGTCGTTTTGAAGGGACTCAAATTGACCGCCGTTCGTTACCTGCGTTATCTCTATCAGGCTCACCTTTCTTCGCCCCGTCACGAGCGTGAGATTTATCACACGCTTCGCCAAGCGGCGCCGATCACACGGATCGTTCAGATCGGTGTTGGTAACGGCGAACTGGCGCAAAAGGTGATTCACTTCACCCAGCAATATGCGGGCGATGCTCAGATTGAGTACACCGGCATCGACATGTTCGAAGCACGGGAACAAAAAGATGGACTGCCGCTTAAACAAGCGCATAAATGTCTAGTCGCAACCGGCGCAAAAATTAAGCTAACGCCAGGAACGGCGTCGATGGCGCTGCCTCGTTTGGCGAACAGCTTGCCCAATACGCAGTTGCTGCTAATCGCCGCTGACCAGGACCCCCAGGACGTCAATGCAGCCCTCAGCTGGCTGCCGCGGATGCTAACGGCAGACAGCGTCATCTTCTGGGAGCGTCTAGGGAAAGATGGCCTCCATCTAGAAAAGCTCGGCATGGCTGACATCTCGGCGCCTGCAACGGCGCGTCGGGCTGCCTAATTGGCCAGATATAAATTCGCGAACGAATCTTATTGAGCTGCGTCGGGTATAAGTAGGGGAACGCCAGCGCCGAAGCTTGGTCTGGCGTTTCCCCCTATCGACGTGAATAATAGGCAAACGCCAGGAGGCAAGATTCGCCTTCCCTCGTCGAAATGCTTACGATAGGGGAAGTTGAAAACGGACTCCGTTCGACGATTGCGAGCTCCAAACGAGTATATGCGCGGCACCTACGAATCAAGCGAACTGCCATCTGAAATTGACGAGACAGTCGTTGCGCCATCGGATTCGACTGATGCGTCTCGTTCTCTTTCCCCCAATGTCGCTTTGGTGGAAGGGTCGAGTCCCCACTTTTCGGCAATCACTCAATCGCTGTTACGTCTGCGTCTACGCGTTGCGGCTTTTGCTTTGGCGGGCGCCTACGGCGTATTTCTCCTGTTCCACCTTTGGAAGTTCTTTTTTAACAACACCGGGGATGACAGTCCTGCGCTGCTCATCTTTCATATTGCGTTAGTGCTGCTCCTAGCCGCCACCGGTTGGCATTTGTGCCCGAAGTGCGATCGCCGAAAACCGCTACTGCGTGTTCAAGAGGTGCTCGTCTTTGGTCTATCGGCGATTTTCACGTTCTGGATACAGCTTGCGTCGCTGGGACATTGCAGCATCACCAATCCTGTGTTCCAAAGCCCGGCGCCGTTGTGGTTGCTGTTGATCTTTACTTACGCATTGTTCATCCCCAACAAATGGCCCCGCGCGGCGCTGGTGATCGGCGCGATGGCGCTTGCGCCGTTTTTGCTGATAGGAATTGGCTGGATAATCTTTCCCAATTCCCATTTGGCGATTTCCAGCAATTGGGACATGGTCGGTAAGACCATGCTGGTGATGCTGGTCTGTAGTTGCGTCGCGATCTTCGGCGTGCACACGATCAATCAACTGCGATCCGAAGCGTTTCGCGCCAAGCAGTTGGGCCAATACCATCTTCGCAAGCTGATCGGCTCTGGCGGCATGGGCGAAGTTTATCTCGCTGAACATACGCTGATGAAGCGCCCCTGTGCAATCAAGTTGATTCGCCCTGAAAAAGGCGCCGACATTCGCGTGTTGGCCCGATTCGAGCGAGAAGTTCGACTCTCGTCCAAACTCTCGCACTGGAACAATATCGACATCTATGACTATGGCCGCACCGAAGACGGCACCTTTTATTACGTCATGGAATTTCTGCCCGGGCTCTCGGTAGCCGATCTGGTCAAGCAATATGGTCCGTTGTCGGCCGAACGGCTGATTTATCTGATGCTGCAAACATGCGAGGCCCTGTCAGAGGCTCACACCAAGGGACTGGTCCATCGCGATATCAAACCAGCCAACGTTTTCGCCGCGCAACGGGGTGGTCGTTATGATGTGGCGAAGCTGCTCGATTTCGGTTTGGCCAAGCCGATTGAAACCAGCGAAGACGACGCTCAATTGACGCAAGAAGGCTCGATCACTGGTTCGCCATTATTTATGTCGCCGGAGCAAGCCTCTGGCGAACAAGAACCCGATGCCCGCGGCGACATCTATTCGCTTGGCGCTTTGATGTACTTCATGCTGACCGGTCAACCGCCGTTCAACTACGATCGACCGATCAAAGTAATCATCGCCCACGCGCACGAAACCCCGGTTCCACCGTCGCAACTGAACCCCGCCATTCCGCCCGATCTCGAAACGATCGTTCTGCGCTGCTTAGAAAAACTTCCAGAGGATCGCTATCAAACGGCGATCGAACTGTCGGATGCGCTCGATCGCTGCGAAGCGTCAGGCCTGTGGTCGAAACATGCCGCCGCTGATTGGTGGATGGCTGACGAGCGCCGCATGCCGGTCAGAGAAGAAGAAGTCTTCGCTTAGAGCGGATTAAAGACTCGCTCTAAACTTATTCCTCCAAATTCGGCTTTCTTCCGTCCTACGCGCAGCATCTCTGCGATGCTGGTTTCCAACACCGCCTGTTGGAGACACTCAGTAATAATCAGAAAACTGGTTGACATCTGCTGCGCATCAAGTGTATCACTATAGCAATACACCAAGGCGCATCTTATGTCGATCGAACCCTCACAATTTGTCGTTCACCCATCCTCTGGGGTGCCGATCTACCGGCAGATCATCGATCAGGTCGAAGCGATGATTGTCGGCGCGCGTTTGAGAGAAGGGGAGATGCTTCCCAGTGTACGTGACATGGCGAGTGCATTAGGCGTTAACCCCATGACCATTTCCAAAGCCTACGCCCGGCTGGAAAGCGACAACATTGTCGAACGCGTGCGAGGTAAAGGAATGCTGGTTCGCCAACGTTCCGCCCCCGGCAGCAAGACGCAGCGGCTCGAAGAACTTCGACCGAGTATGCAAGCCGCCGTTGTCCGCAGTCGACAATTGGGCTTGACCGACGATCAGATTCTGGACCTTGTTCGCAAAATTCTTCGGGAGATTCCCCAGTGAGCATTCCTATTCTACAAACCGAGCAGCTGACCAAAAGTTTTGGGCAAGAGGAAGTCTTACGCGGCATCGATCTGACCATCGAACCGGGACAAGTTGTCGGGCTAGTCGGCACCAACGCCGCAGGAAAAACAACGCTGATCAAATGCTTACTAGGCCTACTACGAACCACCAGCGGCAACTGCCGTTTGCTGGGTGAAGACTCGTGGGACTTGAGCGCCGCAGCCAAAGCCCGGATCGGATATGTCTCGCAAGATTTCGAGATGCTCCCGTGGATGACGGTGCAGGGGATGTGCGATTACACCGGCGCGTTCTATGAACGCTGGCAGCCTGACCATGTCGAGCGTTTGCGAGACGAATGGCAACTGCCGCGCGACAAACGGGTAGGCGCGTTGTCCGTCGGTCAGAGACAAAAGCTGGCAGTCATCCTGGCCATGGGGCATCAGCCAGAGCTATTGATGCTAGACGAGCCGGTAGCCAGTCTTGACCCGTTCGCGCGGCGACAGTTTTTGCAATCGCTCGTGCAATTTATTGAGTCAGAACAAAACACGATTCTCTTCTCAACCCACATCACCTCGGACCTGGAGCGAATTGCGTCGCATGTGGCGATCCTACGCAAGGGGAAGCTAGCCTGGTTCGGCCCTCTCGACACGCTGAAAGAGGGTTGCAAACGACTGCGGATCAACGCGCGTCAAACGTTGCCCGCAAACTTTCACATCCCCGGCGCAATCCGCTGCGAGTTGCACGGCGCGCATGCGTTGGTCTCGGTCGCCCAGATGGATGAAGAACTCCGCGATTCGATCGCCCAACGTTGGCAAGCCGACGTCCAGGTCGAAGATCTCAATCTGGAAGAGATCTTTCTGGAGTGGACCGGCAGCCCACGGGAAGACTCCTCCGCGTCAGCCAAGGTGTCAGTATGAACGCCCAACTATATCAGGTGCTGCGCACCTATGCGTGTCGACCGGTGCTGCTATTGATAGGTGGGATCGCGCTGCTGTTGGCAGTAGGGTTCTTTTTTGTGGGGCTTTACGCGAATACCGGTAGCGCTTCGATCGCCCCTGGATTTCCCTTCTCGCGAAGCAATGCCGCCGTTACCGCGGAGCATTGGGAAGAAAATCTGAATGGCCGAAGGCCGACTGAAATCGACCGGCTCTATGTCAGCGATCCGTTTGGCGCACCGCCTGTAGATCTGACTCCCTTTGATCATGTATCCACCATTCAGCTCACCAGTCCAGACTTAAACGCCGTTAGAATCGAGCAGCTTGCGTCGCTCAGCCAATTGCACAACTTGGCGATCCAAGCTCCCAGCCTTCCAGCGGGAACTTGGACTGCCCTCGGATCAAAATTGCAGATATTGGAATTGCCTGCGAGACTGTTGGTCGAGCACCCGCAAGATGTTTCGCAGCTTACGCAACTACAAATCCTCCGCATCGACCGCTCGGGACTGACACAGGAAACGATGTCCGTGGTCGCGCAAATCCCGAACCTGAAATACTTGGTGCTTAGCTTGCAGGTAGTCGATTACCAAGCGCCGAAAGACGCTGCTCCCACGCCTCCCTTAGTCTGGGACCCAACGCAACTTACCCCGCTGCAAAATCATCCTCACCTGCAGGCGATCTTCGTCGATTTTCCCTTTCCAGCCGATCGCACAACGCCGGCTTTGCCCAACGTAAAGCTCTATGCCGCATCCGAACGCTACTCCAAGCAATTTTTGTTGCAATTCTCGCTCTTCTTTACCTCGGCCGTGTCGGTGCTTGTCGCATTACAAGCCTGGGCGCACTTTACAACTCAGCACAGCGCCGTAATCCCAGGCTATCATCGGCCCCATCTACAAGCGGCGTTGCTTGTGTTGCTGGGAGGAAGCGTTGTGGCTGCGCTTTTGCTGTGGAATGCTAGTTTCGCATTGTTACCGGCGCTGGCAATCTCCCTGACGATCCCTGCGCTGATGATGGCAATCCTCACAGGATCCCTATCCCGTTGGCCGTCGATTCGCACCGCTTCCACTTGGCTGGCGCTGCTGGCCGGAGCATTATTTTGGTTGCCGATGCTCGTCTCTTGGTGGTCTCCCACCATGGCAGGCGAATTTATCTGGTTTGCTCAAGGAGTAACTTGGTGGTGGGCGTTGGGTCTGCTGACGATCGAAGCGATATTGCTCGCAGTCAGCCTTTCCTATCTGCCGCGAATCGTTCAACAGGTTTACGAACAATCTTCGCTCCCCCCCGGCTTCTCACCCTGGGATCCGCAACAACAGCGACGCACCACTTACGGCTCCAAGCAGTGGTGGCAAACCCTCTGGGATCGTGGCCAGCAATTCCCCAAGCTGGCCGGCAGCCCCGTATGGCGCCAAGCGCAGCTCTGGCAAGCGGGCAACGCCTACCGCCCTCAATTCGCGATGCCGGTGATGGGAGTCGGATTTCTGATGACGATCATTTGGATACCGAAGCTGTTGGGCGCGAGTCAAATTCATTCGGCCATGCTGAACTGGTGCTTGTTTCAACTGGGGGTGATCACCTTGATTCTGCCGGTTAACGTCTGGTATAGCCGTTGCCGCAGTCTACAGGTCGAGTCATTACGGCCTATCGGCAAACAGGATCTGGTGCGACAACTCTTTGTCGCGCTGGCGCTCGATCAGGCATGGGCGATCATTCCCGCGCTGCTCTGGATCGGATACTTCCAGTTTCTTCCGCAACAGACAGAAAACAGCGTCACGATTGCCACGATGCTCCCGTTAACGATAGTAACGCTGGCGTGGGGCTACGCGATCAGCACGGCGATCTTTGCCACGCGTCGCAGGTGGGTCCTGATCGGATATTTTCTGGCGATGATCGCCGTTCCGGCCGGGCTAGGCTTCGGCGGCGCTGCTTTGCTCTCTTTACTCAACCTGCCGATGTCCCAACAGATGTTGCTGCTATTTATCGCCACGCTGGCGGTCTTGGCGATAGCGGCCGGAATTGTCCGCAAGACTTACTCTAGCGCTTTAAATCGCGAATGGGGCTGGGTAAGTTAACCCCAAACAGCTCTCCCCCTAACAGACGGAGGCGGGTTCCCGTGACCGGTGAACCTCGTTCGCCAGAATATCCTCTTCCCAGCATCCGCTGGGCGACTCGCCAATCGGCGAAATCTCGGCTATCCTAAATAGCTTGCAGACAGCTTCTTTCCGTCATCGGGAGAGCTCGTCTCTGGCAACCCTATCCACCCTGTTGATCGCGGCGGACCCCAACGTCTGCGGCGAAGCGCCCTGCTAGGCGACACTATCGGAGTTAACTGTATGAGCGGAACGCCCCGAAACATGTTCCAGAAAATCTGGGACAACCACTTGGTTCTGCAAGAAGAGGGCCAACAGGCGATTCTCTATATCGACCTGCAATTGGTTCACGAAGTCACCAGCGCTCAAGCGTTTGAAGGACTCCGCATCGCCGGTCGCAAGCTCCGTCGTCCCGAACGCCACGTCGCGACGCCGGACCATAATATCCCGACGACCGATCGTTCGCTGCCGATCGCCGATCCGATCTCCAAACAACAGATTGACACCCTCCGCAACAATTGCGTTGAGTTCGGCGTTCGACTCTACGACCTGAACAACAGCAAGCAGGGGATCGTCCACGTGATCGGTCCTGAACTGGGGATGACGCAGCCCGGCATGACGATCGTTTGCGGCGATAGCCATACCGCGACGCATGGCGCTTTTGGCGCGTTGGCGTTTGGCATCGGCACCAGCGAAGTCGAACACGTCATGGCGACGCAAACTTTGCTGCAAGCCAAACCGAAGACGATGGAACTGCGGGTCAACGGCACGCTCGCCCCCGGCGTCACCGCCAAAGACTTGATCCTGTACCTAATCGGCAAGCTGACAACCGCCGGCGGCACCGGCTATGTGTTGGAATACACGGGCGAAGCGATTCGCGCGTTGTCGATGGAAGAACGGATGACCGTCTGCAACATGTCGATCGAAGCCGGAGCCCGAGCTGGGATGATCGCTCCGGACGAAACGACGTTTGAATATGTCCGCGGTCGTGAGTTCGCTCCGAAAGATTTTGACGCCGCCGTCGAAAAGTGGAAGCAACTTCCCTCGGACCCAGGCGCCAAGTACGACGAAGTGTTGATCTTTGACGCCAAAGACATCGCGCCGCAAATCACCTGGGGAACCAACCCCGGTCAGGTCGCGCCGGTGATCTCCAAAGTTCCGTCTCCCACCGATTACAGCGATGCGACCGAGCAAAAGTCGACGCAAGCTGCGCTCGACTATATGGGTCTGGTCGCCGGTCAACCGCTAACCGATGTCAAAATTGACCGCGTCTTCATCGGTTCGTGCACCAACGCTCGTATCGAAGATTTGCGCGCCGCCGCCAAAGTGGTCAAAGGGCACAAAGTCGCTAGCGGCGTTTCGGCGATGGTCGTCCCCGGCAGCGGCCAGGTCAAAGACCAAGCCGAAGCCGAAGGGCTCGACGAGATTTTTCGCGCAGCCGGTTTTGAATGGCGCGAAGCGGGTTGCAGCATGTGCCTGGCGATGAACCCTGACAAACTAGCGCCGGGCGAGCGTTGCGCTTCGACCAGCAACCGCAACTTTGAAGGTCGACAAGGGAAGGGGGGACGCACGCATCTTGTCTCACCGGCCATGGCCGCCGCCGCAGGCGTCACCGGTCACTTTGTCGACATTCGCGATTGGACCTACCAATAGGCGATCGCTTCTCAAAACACTTCACGCCTTTGCGAGCTGAATAAAAAATCATGAAAGAATTTACCACCCATACCGGCGTCGTCGCGACGATGGACCGAGCCAATGTTGATACCGATCAGATCATTCCCAAGCAGTTTCTGAAACGGATCGAGCGCACCGGCTTTGGCCAGTTTCTGTTTTTCGACTGGCGCTTCAATGACGACGGCACGCCCAATCGCGAATTCGAGCTGAATCAGCCGGGCCTCGCTTCGGCCTCAATCCTGGTTGCGCGACGTAATTTTGGCAGCGGCTCAAGCCGCGAACATGCCGTCTGGTCGCTTGACGACTACGGTTTTCGCGCGGTGCTCGCGCCCAGCTTCGCTGATATTTTTTACAGCAACAGCTTTAAAAACGGCTTGCTGCCGGTCCGTTTGACCGAAGCTCAAATTGAAGAGATTTTTCAAAAAGCCAGCGCGTCTGGTCCCGGCTATCAGCTGACGATCAATCTCGACGCACAAACGGTCACCGATGATGACGGCATCTTGTTCACCTTTGAAATCGACGAAGCCCGCAAGCATAAAATGCTGCACGGCCTGGACGATATCGCGTTGACGCTGCAAAACGAAGACAAGATCACCGCCTACGAAACGGCTCATGGTCTATAAGCGACCTGCTAGCAAGCCGATCTGGGACGCGAACAGCGTCCCTTTTTTATGCGCCAACCTGAATCCTAAAATTCAAACAAAAACTCGCTGCGGTTGCGGCGAGTCGCACCAGCGGAGCATAATTAGATAAGACGCGAACCAACTGACTTTCAACCTTCGCTGGATTGACATCGATGCGTAAATATCTGCTGCCGCTCGCTTGTTATCTTTCCGTCGTAACACTTGTCTGGGCCGATGTGAAAACCGAAGTCGTGATCGGCGACCTCGCCAACCCGACCGGCGTCGCAGTCCACGACAAATCAGGCGACGTCTATGTCGCCGAAAGCGCCGCCGGTCGTATCATCCGGATCGAGGAGGGAAAAGCCGTCGATGTGGTAACCGGCTTCTCGCTCGACAAGTACGGCATGGATCCAACGTACGACATCGGCCCGCTCGGTCTGGCGTTCCTTGATGATAATCACATCGTCGTCAGCGGCGGTGGAAATCCTGATGGTGAAGACTTTGTTGGGATCTACGAGTTCGGTCAAAAGTCGACCGCTGACAAACCGGTGCAAAAGCTAGGTCCGTTGGCCGCTGAAGGCGATGTTAAAGCCGAAGGCAATTTTTACGGCGTCGCCGTGGTCAAGCTGGACAACGTCGATTGGATCGTCACCACCGCCAATGGAGATGATGAACAAGGTTGGCTCGCCGCCGCCGAAAAAGACAAATCCAACTTCAAACCGCTCACGCGTTACATCGCCACCAAACCGGCGACCAAAGTGGATGCTCCCGCCGCGATCACAATCAGCCCGCGACTAGAAGCGGTCGTCGGGCAGATGGGCGAAATCGCAACGCCTGGGGATAGCCTGCTCACCTTTTACGACGTCAAACAAAAGTCACTGCTGATGTCGCTGCCGACCGGTCTCAGCGATATCGTCGGGCTCGCCTACAGCCCCAAGACGGGTCGTCTGTACGCGGTTGACTTTAGCTGGCACGATCCCGCGCAAGGTGGCCTATTCCGCATCGACGCCGTCCGCGTCGACGGCAAGCAAACGGCCAAAGCGATCAAGATTGTCGACCTGACCAAACCAACCGCGCTTGCGTTCGCCAAAGACGGGACTCTGTACATCACCGAATTCGGCGAAGGAGAGCAGGGGGGGAGCGTGCTGAAGATCGCACCCGGCTTGTAAGTCAGGAATGACGACGCGCTCTTTGTAGCTCGCCCGAAAATCGCCGTTTGACAGCACACTAGCCCGCAGCGCCAGTTTTGAGGTTGCGCTAATTGAGGATAAAGCAAGAATGGAACGCGGATACCACGGATGAAGAACGGAAAAACACGGTAAGAATAAAGTCAATAACGCTCACACTAGCCCGCAGCGCCAGCGAGGGAATCCGCTTGGCGATTCCCAACTGGTTGGAAGTAGCCAGACCGATTCCCTCGCTGGCGCTGCAGGCTAGTATTCGAGTGGTTCAAAATTGCGCAATCATGAATTCAATCAGGGACAAGGGAGGTTCATGTTCGCCGGATTGACCAAGGATGGCCGGGTTGTGATGTTTTCGCACAACCAAGCCGATATTCGCGAGCATCTGGAGTGCTTCCAGGTGCAATACGGCTTTGAGCCGCTCGCCGGCATTGATTATGTCCGCAGCGATAACAAGCTGGTGCCAGACATGGATCGCATGAAGCGGCATGACCTGGAAGAGCATCAAAAGTACGCGCTCGAAACTAATCCGGCCTGGGTCTCTGGCGTGGATCTTCCCGACCCCCACTTGGAAGAAGTGTCGGCGGCGCCGCCGCTGATCTATCCAGACACGTTTGCTGACTTGGTGTTCGAACAATCTCGCAAACTGCCGACGGCGCCATCGCAGGAGCTTGTGCGCCATTCGGTCAGCTCGCTCTACTTCGCCAGCTTAGAAAAAGAAGAGCAGATCTCCTACACGCTGCGCATCGAACTGATTCAGCGCAGCGTGTTCGAGCAAGCCGACATGGAGCAGAATGTCAGCTTCTTTCGGCTCAAACGCCCGCTGCCGCTGACTCCGGCCAACTTAATCAAACTCGGTCCGGCGATTGACCCTGGCCAAACTTCGATCCTTGCGCAAGAACACAATGGACATTTCGAGATCTGGGGCATGGTCGCACGTGGGCGATCGCTGCACAACTCGATGATGGGCGAAGCTTCGCAGTGGTCGGCCGTGGGGCCGCATCCCGTCCTATTACGTTCGCGTGCGCCAGGGCACTTGATCGCCGAAGTGCTGGACTATCGCGTGGGCGAATACAAGTCAGGCGCCGTCGTCACCGATTATTTGCCGATCTTTCGTGATGATGGTCCTGTCCGCCGGTTCCTGGATAGCAAAAAGCTGGGGGCGGCGCCTGGCCGCTTGTCGATCCTGCCGATCATCCAGCGAATTGTCCGCCGGGCCGTGGATATTGGGCACGGCGGCATCCTGGTGATTGCCGATATCGCCGAGTACGCGCGGCTCAGTGAGAGCGATAGCGACCTATTCGAATCGAAGTACGACATCGCGCTGAGCGACTCGATTTCGATCTATCGCAGCAGCGAGCAAAACAGTCGCCGTTGGGCTCGTGTGAAAGCAGCCCTCAATCAACAACAAAATCCACTCAATCCTCCCCATCTCGATCTTGCCGGCGCGGGTCTCATTCAACGCACCATCTCGCCCGAAGAGGTTTTCAAAAGCAAAATCGGCAAGCTCTCGAACGGGCGATTTCTTTCTCGCCTGGCATCACATTGGGCGGCGGCTGACGAAATGGCGGCCCGCAATCGCCGCACCGGCAACACGCAAGGCTTCAACGTCTGGAAAGAAATGCTCCAGTCGTCTGAACGCGCCGTCCGCGATGCCGAGTACGCGATCGGCAGTCTGGCGAGTCCCGATGGAGCGCTATTGTTGGGGACCGATCTTAGCGTCCTCGGCTTTGGCGTGATGATCCGAAACGTCGGCAAAGTGGCCGAAATCTACAAGGCCCGTGACGTCGCCGCAAGTCGCATCGAACATTTTGATCTAACCAGCTTCGGCACGCGGCACCAATCCGCCGCCTGGCTCGCCAGCCGCATGCAAAACGGCATCGTCTTTGTGATCTCCGAAGACGAAACCATCACGGCGCTAATGCGCTGGCGTGACAAAACCATCGCCTGGCGCCCCGTGACGATTGATAACATTAGTGATGGAAAGTGGTTAGAAGAAACGGCCTAAAGGAAAATACCGTTTGACGGAACGCCAGCCTGAGGCGCGCGTTTTGAAGTATTGAAGTTGCGTTATCTGCTCGCAAGAAAAAGAACACGGCAGGGACACGGATGAAGCGCGGAAAAGCACGGTAAGAATCAAAGCCGAAAGTCGCAACACTAGCCCGCAGCGCCAGCGAGGGAATACGCTTGGCAATGCCTACACTGTTTGAAGTGGCCAAACGCTTTCCCTCGCTGGCGCTGCGGACTAGTCCAATTGGTTCGAAAGGGCGCACCCTCGAAAGGAAACTCGATGGACAAATTTCTCCAACTCGCAATCGCCGAAGCTCGCCAAGGTCTCGCTGAAGGAGGCATCCCGATCGGATCCGTCCTGGTGGTCGATGGTCAGGTTCGCGGCCAAGGGCATAACCGCCGCGTCCAAAAAGGAAGCGCCATCCTGCATGCCGAGATGGATTGCTTAGAAGCGGCTGGGCGCCTGACGGCCAAAGACTACCAGCGGGCGGTCCTCTACTCGACCCTCTCTCCCTGCGACATGTGCAGCGGCACAGCGCTGTTATACAAAATCCCCAAGATCGTGATCGGCGAAAACCAAACCTTCCAAGGGCCAGAAGCCTATGTCCGCAGCCGCGGCGTTCAGCTAGAGATTTTGAATAACGCCGAGTGTATAGAATTGATGCGCGAGTTTATCGCCAAGTCTCCGGAACTTTGGAACGAGGATATTGGGGTTTAGTTTTTCGTTTCAAGACATAAGCGGCCAGCAGCTCACAGCCTAGTGAGCACGTTTTAAATTAGCGATATTTCGAACCAACTGCACACTAGCCCGCAGCGCCAGCGAGGGAATCCGCTTAGCGCTTCCAACGCGGAACGAAGTAGCCAGACGGATTCCCTCGCTGGCGCTGCGGGCTAGTGTGAACGTTTTTGACTATCTTCTTACCCGGTTTTTCTCTTCTTCATCCGTGACTTGCCTGCGTTCCATTCTTCTTTTGCACAAGCAACCTAGTGGACCAGAAAACGAAAGCAGCTCCATAATTTGACTTCGTCCCGCAACTGGGATAATCTCGCATTACTGATTCCTCGTGCAATCATTCCTGGCGACCCCGCCCATTCCTTCGCCATGCAGGATCGACTCTCCCCCAAACTCGACTGTTGACCGGAGACTGACGCTATGTTGGCAAGATTTTCGTTCTGCTTGGTGCTCTGCTCATTCAGCTTGACCAGCGTTGCGGTTGCGGCCGAAACTGCGCAGCTCTCTGCCGGAACCGCCAAGGTCGATGTGACCGACTATAGCGCTGGGCCGGTCAATGATCCGCTGTATGTCAAAGTGGTCGCGATCAAGCAGGACGCGCTGACCACCGTGCTGATCTCGGTCGACGCGGTCGCGATCGGAGAGATCGGGCGAATCCCCAACGCCTATCTCCCCACGATGCGCAAACGTTTAGAAACAGAGCTTGGGATTCCGCCTACTCACGTTTTGGTGAATGCAAGTCACTGCCACGGCGTGATTCTGCCTGACATCACCGATCACACCGTCCAAGCGGTGAAGCAGGCGATCAGCCAGCTGACGCCTGTCAAAATTGGGGCCGGCGCCGGCAGCGAAAATCGGATCATGGAGAATCGCCGTCTGAAGCTGAAAAACGGCAAAGAAGTCGACGTGCGCCACGCCTACGCGCTGCCGCCGGATGAAGAAGTCGCCAGTGTCGGCGGGACCGATCCCGAGATCGGCGTGTTGCGACTCGATCGTGAAAACGGCGAAACCTTGGCGGTGATTTACAACTTTGCCTGTCATCCGATCCAAGGGGTTCCCAGCGGAGCCAACACCGCCGACATCATCGGCTACGCATCCAAAGTGATCGAAGAAAATCTGAGCGAAGGCACGCTGGCCCTGTTTCTGCAGGGCTGCGCCGGCGATATCAACCCGGCCTACTACAAAGATGTCGATCACCCACGTAGCGCCGAGCCTCTCGGCATTCTCTTGGGGCTAAGCACGCTTAAAGCCGTGCGACAGATCGAGTGTACAACCGACAATCGCTTGGCGATGCTAAATCAAACGCTGACGCTGCCGCGCGGCGACTTGGCTGACAAGATCGCCGAACTCGATGCCGAAGAGCGCCTGCTGCTGCGGAACCTGCAGGGGACCACGCTCAACTTCAAGACGTTCATGGCGTTGATGATCAAGCACAAACTATCGCCGGAGTTCCCCTCCTACTATTCGCATCGGTATTTGTATGACGAAGCGCAACAGCAGAGCGACCTGCGCACCCTGGACGCGCAAAATCGCAGAGCGGTCGAAGCTTATCTACAAAATGTCATGACGATGGAAAAACTATCCCGCCTGCAAGCCAATCGGGCGCTGCTGCGCAAACATCAGACCAACATGGTCGACTCCGGCAAGCGAACCATCGATGTTGAAGTGGCCGCGCTGCGGATCGGCAACTTTGTGTTGCTGACCTTTCCTGGTGAACTAACCAGCCCGGTCGGCATGAACATCAAAGCAAGCTCGCCGCACGATCTAACTTTCGTCGCCGGGTACACCAACGGCTACATTTATTACTGCCCCACCGTCGAACAAATGCAAAACCGCGGGGGCGCCCAAGAAGATAGCGATTGCCTGCTGGCGCCCGAGTGGCAAGAGAAATTTGAAACGACGGCGGCCGAGATGCTGAAGCAGCTGTAGCGGGAAAATGACGAATGCCGAAATCAGAATGCCGAATGAACTAGTCATTCGGACATTCGGTCATTGATTCGACATTCGGGCTTCGTCATTCGACTGGAAGCCGCATTCCCTCGTTCACCAGGTCGTAATTACGACGCTGGCTGCTGGCCCACGACCGCTTCATCACACTTGGTAACCTCAAATCCAAGGTCTTCCAGCATGCGATAGTCGTCTTCGGCTTGTTGGCCGGCGGTCGTTAGGTAGTCGCCTAGGAAGATCGAGTTGGCGGCGTATAGGCCGAGCGGTTGCAGACTGCGGAGATGGATCTCGCGTCCGCCGGCGATGCGTAGTTCGCTGGTTGGATTGGCGAAGCGGTACATTGCGAGGATTTTCAAGCAGCGGCGCGGCGTCAGGTCGCGGCCTTGCTCGTGCAGCGGAGTTCCTTCGATCGGGTTCAGAAAGTTGACCGGGATCGATTCGACATTCAAATCACGCAGTTCGTTCGCCATTTTTACGACGTCGAGATCGGTTTCGCCCATGCCGACGATCCCGCCGCTGCAAAGTTCAATCCCGGCGCTACGAACGGCCGAGAGAGTTTCGATTCGATCTTCGTAGGTGTGGGTCGAGCAGATTTTGTCGTAGTAATCTTTGCTGGTGTTGACATTATGATTGACGCGATCCACGCCGCACGCCTTCAGTCGATCGGCCTGGGCTTGCGACAGCAAACCAAGACAGGCGCAGATCTTCAGGTCATATTTGGCTTTGATCTCGGGGATGATCGTCTCGACCGCGGTCATTTCGCGTTCGTTGGGACCGCGGGCCGAGATCACGATGCAGTAGGTCTTCACACCGCGCTCGGCGGCGATCTGGGCTCCTTGCATCAGCTTGTCACGGCTGAGGAAGTTGTACTTGGGGATCTCGGCGTCAGAGACCTTGGACTGCGAGCAGTAGCCGCAGTCTTCGGGGCAAAGTCCACTTTTGGCGTTCATCAGCTGATACAGCTGAACCGTTTTGCCAAAGTAACGTTTGCGGATCGTGAAGGCGGCGGACATCAGGTCCAGCAGTTCATCGTCGCTGCTGCGCAAGATCGCCAAGCCATCGGCTTCGCTCAAGCGGGCGCCCGCCAAAACGTCAAGGGCCAGCTTCATCCAGCGGTTTTCGGCAGTCAGGGTCGTCTCTTCAACAATCGCCATCGATCAATCTCTTCGCGCAAAGATACGTTGCAGAATCGCCCCGTATTGTAAAACGAAGCGGGAGAAGAAGGTAGGTCGGCGGAGGCCTCTGACGCTATTTCTCTAAGTCTCACCAGATTTTGGCAGCGGCATTTTATTTTGCGAGATCCTGAAGTCTTTCCCATTTTGTTGCCGAAAATCAGAGTACGCCCCCGCTTGGGGGCAAAATTGCCGCGTGTTTTTTGGGGGGAAGCTAGCGATGATTATCGATGCGACTGCCGGAACCAGCGGGGCGATCGCCTCGAAACCGCTAGAGCCCAACGATCACCTGCGATCCGTTTTTAGCGAAATATTGCAAGAAACAGGTCGATCTGGCTACGCATCGGCCGACGAATATGCCTCGGAGCAAACGTTGGAAGAAGATGTTCGTGAGAGCTGGACCAACTGGTTTGGGCCCGCCAAAGCGGCCAGCTACGCCGCCGATTATGATCCGGCTCAGTTAAAGCAGGACTACGGCGATCTGCTGGTCCGCTCGCTAAACGAAGGGGGTTACAACGATCCGCAGGCCTTTTTGCAGAGCCTCTCTAAGGAGGAGCTGACCACGATCCAGCATGTGCAGCGGCTAGCCGATCCGATCCAGGTCGACAGCTTGAACGAAGAGGGCGCGCTGAATCTGTTGATCCCGCCGCCGGCGCAGGTGGATCTCAACTTCGATGGGCTGACGCAAAGCGGCAAGGGGCTGGGGATTCGTTTTCCCGACAGTCGAACTCCCAAAAATGTCGCTGACGCGTGGGAAGAAGCGACCGCCGAGCTATCGCCGCAAGAGAAGATGCACTTTGAATTGCAGATGAAGCTGCCGGTCTTATTTGCGAATCTGATCGTCGATGACCAAGGCGCTTTCGTCCGCCAGCGTGAGCCCGGCGACGTCGATTGGGTCAATCCGCTGGCTCGCGGCGACTACTCTTATTTGGACTTCACGCAGCAGCAGCTCGACTATCTGGAAGAGTATCGATACCAGATGTCTCCGCAGCAGTATGAAAGCGGAACGCAGTTTTGGTCAAGCTTTCAGCAGTCCCTACAAGAGCAAGGCTCGCTTTAAATGGCCAGGGAATGACGCTCCCAATCAGGGCGCCGCTTGGCGAACGCCGCCAAACAAGGCAAAATTGGGGATAGATACCCCCAACCGCAAGGACCTGCATGATCTCGACGATTCACCGCACTCACTTAGTCCGCGTCGGCGCTGTCGGCCAGATTGGCCGCTTCGTCTCGGTCGATGCGGTCGCCTATCGTCGCGGAATGCGCGTTGTGTGTCGCACTTCACGCGGCTTGGAAGTGGGTGAAATCCTCAGCCCGACCACCGACGCCGGCGAAGAAACCGATGGCTCGATCTTGCGCGGCATGACGCAGCAAGACGAAATGTTGCTGCAGCGACTGGAGAAAAACAAGCAAGCAGCGATGTCGGCCTGCACGACGCAACTAGCCGAGCGCAATCTGAACGCGACTCTGATCGACGTCGAACAACTCTTCGATGGCCAATCGCTCTTCTTCTACTTTCTTGGCGAAGTCACCGCAGAGGTCGAACAACTGACTGAAGGCTTGGCCGAAACGTACGACGCCAAAGTGCGGATTCGCGAATTCGCCAAACTACTGGACGAAGGCTGCGGCCCCGGCTGCGGCACGGACGAAGGCCCCGGTTGCGGCAGCAGTTGCTCAACCTGCTCGCTGGTCGGCGGCTGCGGCGTAAAGAAGTCGAAGGGCTAGGGGGGTAGCATCGCGCGAGGGTTTGCGGCCTTTGGTTGAATGACGAATGACTAAATCCTAAAGTCTAATGAAGAGTGAGAGACATCTCTTTTCTTACGTCATTAGACATTAGGATTTAGTCATTCGTCATTTCCCCCCTTTATCCCTCGTACGCTTCCAGATACTCTTGCGAAGCCAATCGATAGTGTTCGGCGGCGTGGTGAATGCGGGCCAGATCGGCTTCCGTCGTCTGGCGGACCACTTTACCTGGGACGCCCATCACTACGCTGCGCGGCGGGATCACGCAGTTCTCGGTGATCAAAGCGCCAGCGGCGATCAGTGAGCCAGCGCCGATCTTGGCGCCATTTAAGAGAATCGCGCCCATCCCGATCAGCACGTCCTCTTCCACGATCGCTCCATGCACGATCGCACGATGACCGACCGAGACGCGATCACCCAGCAGGCAAGGCGAGCCAGGATCGGCATGCAAGACCGCCCCGTCTTGGATGTTGCAAGCAGTGCCGATGCGGATCTGCTCGGTATCGCCGCGGACAACCGCCGAGTAGAGCACGATCGATTCGCACCCTATGGTGACGTCTCCCACCACGGTCGCGGTGGGTGCGATCCAAGCGGTAGCGGCGATTTGGTGAGCACGATGCTCGATCTGTAGCCGCTTTTCCATCGGGCTATTCTCCCATCTGGCCAAGCGTCATTAGCAGTTCCGACATTTCGCCAGCAGCATGCGAGTTCCCTTGTTGCTGAGCGGCTTCGATGCCGTTTCGCAGCCAAGTTCGTGATTCGTTGATACGTCCCGCTTCGGCTAGCATCTGACCAGCCATAAAAAAGGCAGGCACATAGGGGGGACTCTGTTGGATCAATTGGTCAAAGCGGGCTAGCGCATCGGCATGGGCGCCTTCTTTGCGAAATTCCATCGCTAGGCCGTAAAGCAGGAACGAGTCATTGGGTTCATCTGCTAGCAATGCTTCGATCTGTTCGCGTCTCGACATATTTTCTACTTTCTCCCGACGGACGTTACATCCGTCAAAGTCTCGCTAATTTTCGCTATCGGAAAAATGCATTAAACCGTTCGCAACGTTGCGACCGATACCACGAGTGAGACCACCGATTTCAATCCCCCAGTTGGGTTTCAGCAATGCTCCGAAAAGCCATACTTCTCACGGTCAGCTTCAGCGTCCTCGCGGCCGTTTGCGTCTACTATCTTACCAGCGAAGAAGCCGCTGCGAATGATAGCAGAGCGGCGGAGCCAGGCCGAATTGCAGACCATTTGCCGGGCGCCGTGCATGCAATCGCCCTGGATGACGGGCATTCGCATGGTGCGATTCGCTTGGCCGGAGCAGAAGAAGAGCTCACGCCGCTGCAAAAATTCCAGCCTGAAGGAGCGTTGCCGATTCGACGCCCTGTTGAAATGTCGGTTACCGATCAATCGGCGCCTACCGCACAATTAACCGCTGCTGAAGAGGACGAAAAGCCGTCGAGTCGACGCCGTGAGACGGCCGCTCCGGGTGGAGCCTCCAGCGCTGCGGGTCTACCATCGGCTTTGCGAGCCGCTTTGTCGGCTATGGAAGAGGGCGACACTCCTGCTGCGACCGCCAAACCGCCGGGCGAATCTGCGTCGCCTGCCGCTAGCGTGCCGCAACCCTCCTCGCGACGCTTCAATCCGGCCGCTAGCGAACCGGCCGCATCGGTCACATCGGACGGAAACAGCTTGTTGCCTGAGTCGCCGGCATCGCCGGCGCCGATCTCGCGTTGGAACTCAGGCGCTGCCGAAGTCGCTCAACCAGCTCCTCTGCAGCAAGAGCCGGCCCTGACCGATTCAAACCCAATGCGAATCAACAGCGGCAGCCCCGAGCAAGCCGCGATGACTGCTGGTCCGACGGATGGCTCACTGCTGATGGTCGCCTCACCGACGGTGGCCGTCCAAACCACCGGTCCAAAGTCGATGGTCGTCGGTAAACCGGGACTATTTCAGGTGGTCGCCAAGAACCTGGGCAAGGTCGATGCTCGCGAACTTACGATCAAGATCCAAACGCCGCATGGCGTCGAACTGGTCAACCAGCGTGCCGCCATGGGAACCGCCCAGGCGAACACCATGGGTGGCGCGTCTAACTTTATCGTTTGGCAGATTCCCGTCTTGCCGGCCGGTTCTGAAGGGACGCTGCAACTAGAGTTGGCGACTCGTAACAATCGCGGCTTTGACCTGGGCGTTGACGTCGCGTTCTCGGCGGCCAGTGCTTCGACCACGGTCAACGTGCTAGAACCGCAATTGAACATGGCGATTCAAGGCCCCAGCGAAGTGCTGTTTGGCGAAACCCAAATTTATAGCATTGTGATCACCAACCCAGGCAGCGGCGTCGCCGAAAACGTAGGCATCACGCTGATGCCGCTCAAAGCGGGACAAGACCCGACCACGTTCGACCAGATCGGCAACATTCCGCCGGGCGGAAAGAAAGTGATCGAAGTTGAGTTCGCCGCTCGCCAAGCGGGAGAGCTGAGCATTTCGGCAGCAGCATTCGCCGACGGTGGACTTCGCTCTGAAGCATCCGAAGCAGTCCTAGTGCGTCGTGCGAACCTGCAAATGGTCGCCAGTGGCCCACCGGTTAAATATGCCGCGACCTCGGCCAGCTATGTCTTCAACATCACCAACAACGGCAACGCTCAGGCGGCCGGAGTGACCGCCGAAGCGACCTTGCCGACCGGCGCCAAGTTTGAATCCTGCTCAGACGGCGGCAAGTATGACGCCGTGGGCAACAAGGTGGTCTGGACGCTGGGCGCACTTGAAGCACAAGCCGCTCGTCCGTTGACGTTGGACTGCACGTTGATGGTGGGAGGCAATAACTCGATCATCGCCAATTGCAAATCCTCAGACGGCTTGCTGGCGTCGCAAAACATCACGACTTTGGTCGAATCAGTCGCCGATCTGAAACTGTACGTCAACGATCCCAAGGGTCCGGCGCCGGTGGGAGAAGAAGTGACCTATGAGTTCCGTCTCGACAACCGCGGCACCAAAGCGGCCGAAGGAATCGAGGTGACCGTTCAGTTCTCGCAAGGAATCGAACCGACGCGGGTCTCCGGTGGTCAGGCGACCATTGACGCCGGCCAGGTGATCTTCAGCCCGATCCAGTCGCTCGGTCCAGAGAAGAACCTGGTTCTGAAAGTCTCTGCCAAAGCACTGACTGCCGGCAGCCATAGCTTCCGCGCTGAGGTTCGCTGTCGAGAACCGGTCACGAAACTTGCCAGCGAAGAAACGACTCGGTTCTATGGCGAAGGGGTCTTGTCGAAAGCGGCGCCACAACAATCGACCCCGCTCAACACTCCATTGAGCACACCGTCGAATACGCCGCTCAAAACTCCGTTGATGGAAGCTCAACGTCCGGCCCAGCCAACTCCGCTGTCGCCAACGCCGTACAGCCGCTTTCGCTAAGTGAAAGCGAGAAAGCGATGTAAGAGGCAACAGCCCGTCGAGAAATCAACGGGCTGTTTTTGTAGAGTTCGCGGTGGATTTTCTTCGTAGCCCGCTGCGCAAGCGAGGGAAATGCGGTTGGCGACTTCCTGCGACGTTAGAATTGCCGAGCGATTTCCCCTCGCTTGCGCATTTTGAAGTTGCGCTATTCGACCCCAAAAAAATGGAACGCGGTAAAGCCACGAAGAAAGAACGGAAAAACGCGGTAGGAACTAAGTCGAAAACGTTCACACTAGCCCGCAGCGCCAGCGAGGGAATCCGCTTGGCGATGCCAACTCGGTCTGAACTAGCGACCGGATTCCCTCGCTGGCGCTGGCGGGCTAGTGTCCTAGCGGTTCGAAATAGCGCAACCTCAAAACTTGCGCAGCGGGCTACGAAGCAGCTACCGCTTAGCCGTGACGTGGATCAAACACGAGCGGCTCGACCGCTCGTGGATCTCCGACGCGGACCACCAGCGATCCGTCGAGCAATTTCTCGATCGTCTTGCCGATCACTTCGGCTCGCCAGCCTTGGGCTAGAGACGGTGTTTCAGGAGCGCCATCCATGTGATAGGCGATCAAATCACGGACATCTTGCACGGTGCAGGCCAGACTGGGGGCGACCTTCGCTTCACGACAAATGCTGCCCAATGCGGCGGTCAAAAATTGCCCAAGCACGCCATACTGTTTGCCTTGGTTCCAGCTTGGTTGCGACGAGGGACAATCGTTTTCGTCCAAGTCGAGCGCCACTTGAATCGCTTCGGCAAGCTCTTCAAAGTAGCGATTGAGGTCGCTACGCTGCATGCCGCGGATCGCTTTAATCTGCTTCAAGTTCGACGATTTGCGTTTGGCCAACTCCGCGATCAAGTCATCGCGCAAGATTCGGCGAGCCGGGATATTGGAAGCCGAAGCCCGTTTGTCACGCCACTTCCATAACTCGCGGACGACTGCCAGCGAGCGGCGACTGAGACTGCCGGTGCCAGAGACGTTTCGCCAGCGTGCGCGTTGCGTCGATTCGATCAGCGCTTCCTGCCAAGAGATCATCTCCTCTTGGAGCCAGCTGGTGCGATCGAGTTTGTCCAACTCTTTTTCTAACTCGCGAGCGGCAGGCCCCAAATAAGCGACGTCGTTCAGCGCGTATTCGATCTGCCGCGAGCTGAGCGGGCGAACGCGCCAATCGGTGCGTGTTTCTCCCTTTGGGAGCTTTTCGTCAAGCAACCGTAGGATCAAATTGCCGAACGAAGCGGGATACTCCATCCCAATCAAGCCGCCAGCAATCTGCGTATCAAACAGATTGGCAGGCGCTTTGCCAGTCGCACGATAGCAAAACAGGAATTCTTCGCGGCCTGAGTGGACAACCGAGACATGATCGCCGCCGGCTATCAAATCCCAAAATACGTTCATATCGTCTATCCGTTTTGGATCGACGATCGCCAAAATGTCTCCGGCCGCGATCTGCACCAAACATAAGTCGGGCAAATAGACATCTTCTGAGACGAACTCGGTGTCGAAATAGATGTGCGACTGCGAACGTAGGCGGTCGCAAAGAGCGGCAAGCTGAGCTTGGGATTCGACGTATTCGTAATTCACGGCTGCATCTATATGGCGCTAGAGCGAAAGTCGGGACTTTGCTCCAGCGTACTAAGTCAAGAGCCGGACGACTAGCGGCGAAAGGAGCGTGTCTCCCTTCGCCTGGCTGACTATTCCCGCTTAAAGCAGGAAGATTAGCGACATCACGACCATTACCGGCAGCAGGATGGGCAAACTGTAAAACAGCACATATCCAAAAAAGCTGGGCATTCGGACGCCGGATTCTTCGGCAATCGCACGAACCATAAAGTTCGGACCATTGCCGATGTAGGTCATTGCTCCCATGAAGACGGCGCCCAAGCTGATCGCCATCAGCTTGTGTGCAGCCCCGGCAGCTTCGACTCCTTCGCCCGAGTGCAATAATTCAACCAGTTGCCCGCCAAACTGAGCGTCGGCTGTCCTGAAGAAGACTAGGTAAGTCGGAGCATTGTCTAACACCGCCGACAAACTGCCGGTAATCCAGAAAAACCTTTGCGGAGTGTCGATCCCCAGGTTAGGACCATGCAGATTGAGGATTTCCAGCGCCGGCTGCATACAGATGAAGATGCCGACAAATAACGCGGCGACTTCAACGATCGCATGGTAGTTGAACTTATTCTCGGTACGAACCGCCTTGGATCCCAACCACAAGCTAGCGGCGACCAAGGCCAACTGCACAACTTCTCGCAGGTAAATATACGGATGCCAATCGGTGCCGGGGAACGGCTTTTGCGGGTCTAGCAGCGCGACCGACAAGATCACGCCGACCAGCAGCAACGCATTCGGCATCAGCCCGCGAATCCGCAGTGGAGTGATCTCGGTTTCGTCGCGAACGACGTCCGATTTCTTTTCGCGTCGGTAAAAATAGAACTTATCGAGCAGGTAAAACATCGTGATCAAGGTCGCATTGACCATCAACCACGGCATCCACAAAGCATACATCGTCCACAGGAAATCAACCCCTTCTAGGTAACCTAAAAACAAGGGTGGATCGCCGATCGGTAACAAACATCCACCGCAATTGCAGACGACAAAGATGAAAAACACGACAGTATGTTGGACGTATTTGCGTTCTTTGTTGGTTTCGATCAGGGGGCGAATCAGCAACATCGCTGCGCCGGTGGTGCCGATAAAGCTGGCCAACAATCCGCCGACAATCAGAAACTTCGCATTCATCGACGGATGCGCCTGCATGTCCCCTTCGATTCGGATCCCGCCCGAAATGACGTAGAGCGAAAAGAGAAGCACGATAAACGGGATGTATTCTTTCAAGATCGCATGATCAAGCCGGGACAACGCAGCGCCAAATCCCGGTTCGACATACAGCACCAAGTAATAAACCAACGTGATGCCGGCTAAAATCATCGCGACCAGAAAACGATTGGTGTTGCTTTCCCACCAATGAGCCGTCAACCCAATCAGTGGAAATACGGCGATTGCGCCAAGCAGCAGGATGAATGGTGCGATCGCTAAAACGTGCGGCTCCGGATGTGCGTGACTATGATCGTCCGCAGCATGCTCACCTTCAGCATGCGCGACTTCCGCGTGTTCTTCGTCGGCATGGGATGCTTCGGCGGCGACATGCGCGATCTGCGGTTGCGTCCAGCCGGCCATTGTCGCCAATGTAAATGCGACAAGAATGGCGCCGATGGCAAGTAAAACGGGTCGATCCGAACCGCCTTCAGGGTGGGAATCGTGGGACATAACCGTTCCAGAGAAAGCTGATTCGCTATGGTCAGAATTGTTGGTTGCTTTAGGCATGGCTCTACTTCCGAAGGGCTCGGACATGCATGTCAAAGCGATTGACTTGCATGGTTTGCGGTGGGAAGTGTCAGCCATTTCCCCCAGTTTGGAGCAAAACAGGTGAACACTAATTGAGGCAAACGTAGGTCACTGGCAACGAGAGACAAACTACCACGGAGCCAATATATCGCCAAGGCCGGATTAACAAGCATTAATTTATTGGAGAATCGTCGTATCCCTTCTATGATAGGCCGTTTGCGCTAGAGCAAAGTCGCGACAATCGGGCGCATCGCCACTTTCCTGCCATCATGAATAGTCCCATTCCTCCGCATCTCTGGCTTGCCTCCAATCAACGCCCGGCCCTGGTCGCGGCCTTGTTTTCCGCTATTTTCTTCGTTTCTGGGGGATTATTCTCGCTGGTGCGCGGTCCTATTGGCGCAGGAATCGCCCTGGGATTGCTGGCTGCAGCAATCGTTTCCATGGGAATCGCCTACCGCTGGCGGCAACCTCCGCGAATCCGCTACGAGCGGGCGCACCTTGTCCTGCGGTTTCCCGGGGTGGATGCGTTTCGCGTCCCGTTGGAAGTGATCGAATGCTTTTTTATTGGCGCCGCCAAATACGAGCGACCAGGATCAAGCCCGCGAGTGTCGGTTGCCGTAGTCATTCGCTTGGCCGAGCGGGCCCATCCGTGGAAACAACGTGACGTGCCTCCTGAATACGGAGAGTGGCGCGATGGATACGTGGTGCTAGATGGTACTTGGAGCGAACCGATCAACTCAGCCAAGGTGTTGCAGCTCAATCGGTGGCTTGTCGCCGCACAAAAATCACCGCCCCCCTCGGGAAGCTTGAAATGACCCAGTTATTGGTCTCTGTACGCAGCGCTGAAGAAGCCGATCTGGCGCTGTCTGGCGGTGTCGATTGGATCGACATCAAAGAACCGAGCAAGGGTTCGCTGGGCGCGGCGGAGCCCGAAGTATGGCGAAAGATCATTCAAACTGTCGAACAGCGCGTTCCGGTCAGCATTGCGCTGGGCGAAATCAGCGACGATGCCGCCGCGTGGAGCCCTGATTTATTTCGGGGGGCGAGCATGGTGAAGTATGGTCTCGCCAAGCTGGCCGACTGTACCGATTGGATGTCCATCGCTTCGTCTGCTTATGATCGCGTGCCGCTTTCTTGCTCTCGCGTTGCGGTTTACTATGCCGATGAAGAACGAGCGAGATGCCCGCCGCTTACCGATGTGGTACACTGGAGCAAGCGGATCTCGGCCTCCGCGATTTTGATCGATACTTATGTTAAAGATGGCCGAACGCTCTTCGATTTTTTGTCGATCGACCAACTTGCCGCTGCGACGCAACAGATTCGCGCCGCCGGAGCAATCGCCGCTTGCGGAGGTTCCCTTTCCCTTCCGCATTTAGCCGACGCAATGGGCGCCGGCGCTGATGTAGTAGCGATTCGCGGCGCGGTGTGCCGCGGCATACGCACCAGCACCATTGATCAACAGCTTGTTTATCAATGGAAAACGAAGATGGATCGCTTGGATAACGAATCGAACATCTCGCCAACTGACGAGACCTAGTTACGTTTTGCTTGACTTTTCATTTTCGCCGTTTGATACTGTTCCTTTCGATTCGGCGGCAAGGCGGGCCGCGCTGGATCGTTGGCGTTTTTGCGAGATAGCGTGTCAACATTGACGCGTCGCGCGGCAGGCGCCGACTCCTGTCCAGTTAATTTCCTTTCGAAGGAGACTCTATCGTGCCAAGCTCCGTACTTGAAGCGATTAAGATGGGTATTTGGGATTATGAACCCACCGACATGAAATCGAGTTCGTTCGATTCAACCAACGCCCTACCTGGCACTTCCGAAAAGTTAGACATTCTGGCTGCTCGTCTTGAAAAAGGGCTCCCCTTGTGGCATCCGAGTGATCGTCGTACCTTCGACGATACAGAAGCAACCCATTTTTTTTCGTTCTAACGTCGGTATTGGCGTTAGTCGAGTGGGATCATCTCGGAACAATTCTTCAGCGTCGCCGGGTCGACGAGGAGTCATTCAATGGCAGGATTTCACGTCGAAGTGCCCCATTCGCTTGGTCAAGAACCGGCCGTCGAAAAGGTCCAGTATGTCCTTGAGAAAATGCGAGCCCGCTTTGAAGGCCAAGTAAAGGACATGCAGCAGACCTGGGAAGGAAACATCATGGTCTTTTCCTTCCGCACCATGGGAGTCGACATCAAAGGAACGATGGACGTGCTTGAAGAAGCGGTCATCGTGAAAGGGAGTCTCCCCTTTGCCGCGATGCTGTTTAAAGGGCGGATCGAAAAATCGATTCGCGAAGAACTTGAAAAGATCGTCAACCGTCCCCCGAAAACGCCCAAAGCGTCAGAATAGGGCGATTCGCAGCAAGCCGAATTCTACTCGCAGCGATCTCGTTTACGCTGTCGGATAAAGCACGAAACTCCACTTGGCAAGCAGTTTCGTTAATGACGCAGTGCGTTATTTATCCGACGTTTGAGCTTAAACATTCGTCATTTGCTTGCGGACTTTTGACGTTGTTCCAATGCTCCACAACGTGACGCACATCGCGGCATTCGCTGCATTTGCAGGGTGCGACAATCGGACAGGGGAGCCCCTGTTCTTTTTCGCAGCGCAACAGGAATGCTTGAACGGCCGGCATGATGTCGCTTTGCTCGCTGCAACGGCTTGACGGCTTGATGATAAAGTCGGTCGCTCCTTTGCGCAACGCATCTTTCAACACGCTGGTTTGATCGATGGCGCTGACCATCAAAATGCGAGCGTCAGGAAACTCGGCCCGAATGTTTTCTAAAGCGTAGATGCCGTCGTACTCGGGCATCACGATGTCTAACGTCATCGCATCAGGACGATAGTTGCGAAACGCTTCCAACGCCGCATGGCCGTTGTCCGCTTCGCCGACAACTTCCCATCCCGCCGCAATTGCCGTCTCTTTGATCATTTCACGAATGATCATCGCGTCGTCTGTAACTAATAATCGCTTCGACATATTATCAATCCTAAGATCGGTAAACCGCTACTTTAGATGACGGTAGTGTGAACGCCCATGATGATGACTTCTAGCAGTGAAGTTTGCGGTGAGAAATGAACTTTTCGTCCTTTTTCGCCACCGACATCCTCGGCGAGAAGTGGAATTCGCTTTTCTCTTAACTGTCGACGAACTTCCTCTGCATTGCGTTCGCCGATATTGATTTGACTGGCTCCAAACATGCAAGCGCCGCCGGTGATTTTGGCTCGCAATTGCTGCAAACTTGCTCCTTCGACGCGCAACTGTTGCAACATCGAGGGAATCGCCGTATCGGCAAATCGTCCAGGCAAGCCAGGTCGTCCGCCGGAAGTCGGCAAGACGACATGTGCGAATGCCCCGATCCGACGAGACGGATCATAGATGACGACGCCGATGCACGATCCTAAAATCGAAGTCAGCACCTCATCGTTGCGGGCGACCAGGATTTGGCCGAGCCCTACATTATGTTGTGTTATGGTGACCATGCATTTTGTCGATTCTGCCCAAACTGCTTACGCAGGAAGATGGATACCTAAGCGTCGATGTGTAATGCGTCTTCCATCATTCGACGCATTTGATTGTTGGGAACAAAAAACACGTTCCAATTCAATTCTTGGTCGCCGCGACTAAAGCGGGTTCGACAAATCATGACTTGATCGTCGAGTTCCGCTTGCTCCATCAACGCCTGTTCTAACACGCTGGCGCCGTAGTCTTGCAAAAAATAGGGAGGCGAAGGAACCAGCTCGACTGACATAAGTCGCGTCAAAGCATTCAAGTAAGCGCAGCCGAGAATATTGCCAGTCTCGCACAACGCCGAACGCTCTAGGGCAGACCACTGGCCGGATCCTGGCTGTTTCTTACTAAGCAGCGTCGCGGCCAGTTCGCGTCCATTCTCTTCGTCGAAACAGAGGATCATCGATCCGCCGATTTCGCCGTTGAGCGTCAAGACGACCATGGTCAATAATTCCAGGCCGAAATCATATTCGACAGAGACCTCTTCCAGCGAAATTTCACGCACTTCGTCCAGCGACATGGTGATCAGGCCGTTGGTCCAGCGACACATCGCCGCGGAAGCTTCATGCGTAGCGGCCCCTAAGAGCTGCTTCAATACCTCGAGATGCACATTACCCATGTGATGATCTGACATCTGCCCCCCTTATTTCGTGCTGACCAGCGAACTACGGCGCTGCGACGCCGCGTCGATCATGGCTGAAGGATCCAAAATCAACGCCACGCGACCATCACCTCGAATGCAGGCGCCGGAAAGGCCTACCACATTCTCGTAGTTTTCGGCCATTGACTTCACAACGATATCTTCTTCTCCGAGCAAGTCGTCGACGGCGAGACCTAATTCTCGACCTTCCTGACTGATTACGACGATGGTTGCACCGGTTGCGTCAATCGTATCGGTTGCGGATGGTCCTGTGCCGTCAAACAGCTCTTCCAGGCGAACCACCGAGACGACTCGCCCCCGAATCGTAGCGGTCAATACGCCTTGTACGGTGCCAAATTCTGCACGCGGCACGCGGACTATTTCATTAATCGATTCAATCGGCAAAGCGAATGTTTCACCGTTGATCCGCGTCATCAGACTCGGCAAGATCGCCATCGTCAGCGGCAGTTTAATCGTGAATGTGGCTCCTTTGCCCGGCGTACTGTCGACTTCGACAACGCCGTTGACGTTCTCAATCTTGGAGCGGACGATATCCATCCCCATTCCACGTCCCGAGATCTCCGTAACTTTCTCTGCGGTGCTAAAGCCGGGCTCCCAGATCAATTGAAAGATCTGCTGATTGCTCATTTTTTCGGCATCCGCCGGATCGATAATTCCTTTATCAATCGCTTTGCGGAGGATCAACGTCGGGTCTAACCCTTTGCCGTCGTCGGTTACCTGAATGATGATGCTATTGCCACGATGCAACGCGTTTAGTTTGATCGTGCCTTGCGGCGATTTCCCATGAGCCACGCGGACCTCTGGCGACTCGATTCCATGATCGGCCGAGTTTCGCACCATATGGATCAACGGATCACCCAGCTCATCAATCATTCGCTTATCGAGCTCCGTTTTTTCACCGGAGATATCAAGCCTAATATCTTTACCGTTGGTGCGTGATACGTCGCGGACAACGCGTTTAAATCGTCCAAACAACGGACCAATCGGAACCATCCGGGTGTCCATCACGCACTTTTGAATGCCTGCCGATACGCGTTCTAATTGATGAACTGCTTCGTGAAGTTCATTCGATCGATTTCGGATCGCTTGGTAGCGAGCCGTTTCGCGAGAGATCGATTCAAGATCGGCATGCAGCATTCGGATATGAGATTTGACCGCATTCCACTCTGCTTGCCCCTTGCTCGAGAATTCGTCGATATTGTCGACCATTTGCAACAACTTGCTGCTTACGCCGCAAGCTTTGTTCATTTTGTGCTGGGCTGTTTTGTGAGGCAAAGCCTGTCGTAAGCCGTCGGTTAATTGCTCGAATCGAGCTCGATTGATCACCAGCTGGCCTGCTAAATTCATCAATTGATCAAGGCGCTCGATATCCACACGCAGCGTCTCTGCCGGTTTGGCGGATGCTTCACCTACTTTTTGTCGCGCCGCAACGTCTGTCGCTGGCTTGGCCGCCGGCATGGCCGCCGGAGTTGGGACGATAGGTTTTGCAGCCGTCGTCATCACCGGCGCGGCGGTTGGCTTTGGCGAATCAAGCTTGGATGCCGCTTTCTCCGCAAGTTGCGCGACAGTTTTCTCAACAGCCGGCTCAACCATCGGCTCGAGCGTAGTTGTTGTCGCAATGGGAGCGGCAGGAAATCCGTTCGGCTTCGCAGATTCATCTTTGGTGATGATCTTCGCCGATACGACGCCAGAAACGTCGACGAGCGAATAGAGCGATTCGACCGATTCGTCAGACGAAACGCAGATCTTCAACTGGCTGACAGACTCCAAGTGATCCAGCTCTTCATAGCTTGGAACGCTACGATGGATATCGCCGACGCGGCTTAGTTTTTCTAGCAGCAACTGCGCCTTCAGCGTCGAGAGCGGCAACTTTTGATCGAAGGTCAGATCGATCGTAAGTGCGTCCTCGTCGTCCTCTGGCTGCGTTGCCGCAGTTGACGGCGACACAATGACGCTGCTGGGCATTGGAAGGGGAGGATGAACCGGAGGCGCTTCAAAATGGGGGGGCGCGTGATCTCGACCTCTCCAGGCCAACAGCAGATCGATTGTCAGGTTTTCAAAGTTGTCCGTTCTCTCGGATCCATCCTTGAGCTGTTGGACATAAATCCGCAGCCCATCGATGCACGGCAGCAGCGCATCGGCTAGTTCTCCGGAAACGACTTCTCCGTTCTCGCGGATTTCCTGCAGGATATCTTCCATCACATGGGCGAGTCGGGCCGGACGATTGAGGCCAATCGAAGCGGCCGACCCTTTGATCCGGTGCGAGGTCACCAGCAATGTTTTTGTCACCGCTTCTGCAACTTCGCTGTCGATCGAAACAAGAATATCGCTCAGTTCATCCACCGCCATCTCGGTTTCGTCGATGAAGATCGAAACGTATTTCGCGGGAACTTCGGTTTCGTCCGTAACCCCGATGAACATCGCGGTAACTTCTGCCCGCACTGCTGCAGCGGCTAGTTCGAACAGTTCGGCGGAAGTGGGCTCACTGACGACTTCCTCCGCCGCCAAAAAGGCTTCTGCATCGGCTTGCGAGGTTTGTTCACGAGCACAACCTGCCTGATTGAGGACCGCTTTGATCTGTTCGATCATCTCTTCGCAGGGGACATCGTCCGAAGCATTGTCACGCAATTCGTTCAACATTGCGGCCAGCAGATCGACCGATTTAAAGACGATCTCGACGACATGTGAGGTGACTTTCAATTCGTCTTTGCGCGCGGCGTCAAAAATGTTCTCCACATTATGCGTCAAGCAATTAATGCTCGGCAGACCCAGCATCGCCGACAAACCTTTGACGCTGTGAGCGGAACGAAACATGTCGTTCACTAGCTCTGCATCCAAAATGGCGGAGTTATCTTCGGCAGCTTGCTTCGCCCATTCGTCCAGCTCAAGCAAGTTGTCATTCAGACGATCAATCAGCTGCGACGACTCATCAAGAAAGTCGCTCAGCAAATTATCAAAAAACTCGTCACGGCCATTGTTGGTCATTAGGAACCAGCCTTTCCGCCAACTGGACTGGCCGATTTCTGGTATTGATACAACCAGGGACGAATACGTTCATAGCCGTTGAGCAGATCGCTAACTCCTTCGGCGGCTCCCAGCACCAGCAGCGAGCCAGGCTGCATGACGCGGCGGATGTTTTCTAGCACGCGTCGCTTCGATTCGGTATTGAAATAAATCAACACGTTCTTCAATATCACGATGTCAAAGGCGCGTTCTTTTAGCGGATCCAACAAGTTATGTTGGCGGAACGACATCATCTTCTTCAGTTGCGGTTTCGGCGTCCAAATTTTTTCGCCGTTGACCTCATCAAATAATTTTTTCTTCATCGCAACAGGCGTCAGTCGCATCGCTCGTTCGTTGAAGAGCGCGGCGTTCGCTTCACGTACCGCACCTACGCCGATGTCGGTACCGATAATTTTGACGTCCCAGTTACCGTGGGCGGCGAAAGCCTCGGCGGCGCAACATGCGACGGTGCAAGCTTCGTCACCGGTACTGCACGCAGCCGACCAAACGCGCAGACTTTTGGTTCGTTTTCCCAAACGTGCATCTGCAACAAGTCCCGGCAGATATTCATTCCGAAACCAATTCCAGTTACTGTCATCGCGAAACAGATAGGTCTCGTGCGTTGTCACCTCTTGGAGGAAGTGATCCCACTCCTCATCGGTAACCGGCAGGGAAACCAACTTGTTGTAATACGCTTCAAACGACTCAATTCCGGTGACTTTCAACCGGCGTCGAACTCGGTTCGAGAGCAGTTGTTTTTTTTGCAGCGAGATTTCCACTCCTGCAACATCGTAGATCAATTTGGCATACCGCTTCAATTCAGAATCGGTCACCAATTCATAGCCAGCTTTAGTGGTCATAGTCACGTTGCTTTCATCGTCGCCCCAGACGCCGCCCGTGCGACGCCTTCGCTTACTCGCTGCTCCTCTCTACACGTTTGAGAGGAGCGTCGCAAACCACAGGCAACCCTTACTCCGTTCGGAACCGGGAAACCAAATGTCGCAACGTCTCGGCCTGTGCGCCCAACTCTTCGCTGCTCGACGCCATTTCTTCCGAAGCGGCGGCGTTCTGCTCGGTCACCTGCGATATCGATTGAATCGCATTAGCGACTTCGTTGGCGTTTTGAGCCTGTTCTACGGTAGCAGTTGCAATCTCGGCGATCTTCGCGGCGGTCGCACCGACCCCGTGAATGATCCGCTCAAGCGATGCGCCGGTCTGTTCACTTTGCTTGGCGCCATCTTGAACGCGTTGCGTCGACTCTTTGATGAGCGACGATATCTCTTTGGCCGCTTCGCTTGAACGTTCCGCCAATTTGCGGACTTCGTCTGCGACCACGGCGAATCCCAGACCATGTTCGCCCGCACGAGCCGCTTCAATCGCGGCGTTCAAAGCCAGCAGATTCGTTTGGCTGGCGATTTCTGAAATCACCTGGATGATTTCGCTGATCTGCTCTGAAGAGTTCTTGATCAGCTCCATCGCTTCCACCGACTTCTGCACCGCTTGGCCACCTTCTTCCGCCATCCGACTGGTGTCAACAGCGACTTGGTTTGCTTCGCTTGCGTTTTCTCTGACCGCTTCGATAGAGCGAGTCAGCTCTTCAATGGACGCGCTCATCTCTTCTACTGACGCACTTTGCGTCTGGGCGCCGTGAGCCATCTGTTGCGAGTTTTCCGCAATCAATGCCGCCCCTTCGGCAAACTGGCAGCCGCTCTCGATAACTCGACCGATCACGTCACGAAGATCGATAACCATTTTCTTCAAGCCGCCCGCCAAGGTGCCGATCGCGTCGTCACCTTCGACGGTCACGTCTCGGGTCAAATCTCCCTGAGCGGCGGCTTCCACCACACTCAGCAGACTCTCAACCTTCGACTTCAGAATTTCTCGCTCTTCTCCGTCGCGCAATTTGCGGTCTTGCTCCGCCTTCTCGGCATGGATGCGATCCGTGATCAATTCCCAAGAGACCATCGGACCGATGTATTCCCCTTGGTTATCAAAGATGGCGACTGCTTCTAGAGAGAACCATTGTCCGCGGATCTCAAACTTCGTCTTGAGCGGCAGATTTTTCGGATCGGCCAGCAGTTGACGCTGCTTGCTGGGGTTGGCGTGGAATATATCGTAGGAAGATCCAACAATCTTCTCGACTGGAATCGGCAGCACCGACGCGATGGAACGCAAGGTTCGTTCTAAGGCCGGATTGATATAAGTAATCAAGCCGTTGCGATCGGCAAGCATAAGGTTGATCGGCGCATTTTCAATAATCGCCGTCTTCTCGGCCGCCGCTTTTTCCATCCTTAGTTTTTCGGTCACAACACTCCAGGTCACCATGGCGCCGGAGTACTTTCCATCGACGTCAAAGGTCGGGCTAACCAACAGGTCAAGTTTTTCACCGCCAACTTCGATGATTGCATTCCGCGGCAGATTACCTGCGTCTTTCAGGATGTTGCGTTGGTAAGACGGATCTTTATGAAAGATATCGATCTTTTGACCGACTAAGTCAGCCACTTTGCACGGCAAGAACTTCTCAAGCGTCTTCAGCGTGCGAATGCTGGCCGGGTTGAGATAAGTAATCTCAAAGTCGCGGTTGGCCAACATGATATTGATCGGCGCGTTTTCGACCATCGAGGTCATTTCAGCTGCCGATTGCGTTAGTTTCCGCTTTTCGGTGATGACTTCCCAAGTCACCATCGGACCCAGGTATTCGCCGGCCGAATCAAACGTCGCACTGACCAGCAAATCGACGAATTGGTCGCCCGCTTGAATGGTGGTGCGATGCGGCAAATTTTTCGGGTCGGCCAACAAACGTCGCTGTTGCGCCGGGTTTTCATAGAAGATATCAATCGACTGACCAACAATTTGCTCAGGAGCAATCGGCAGAAAATTACGCAACTGCTTCAGCGTATGAATACTGGCGGCGTTCGCGTAGGTAATTACCAAGTCTCGATTGGCGACCAGGATATTGATCGGAGAATTGTCGCTCACCGCCTTCGCAAGAGCCAGTTCACGCTGAAGTTGCTCTCCGGCGACTGGTTTGTTGACGTTGGATTTATTGCGAGGATTCGTAGCTGCCATCACGATTGCTCTCTTGTGCGATTCGGTTGTGTGCGTTGGATTTCAACTTGCATTTAGGCTTGGCGGACCTTCGTCGTTCAAACCAAATTTTTCAACACTTGCGCTACGGCGGCAGAACGCAAATCGCAGAACTAAATCGAGTCGACAATTACGCTTTCGCTGCTGGTCAGGATCTTGTCCATATCCAGCAAAATTAGAAGCCGTTTATCAAGTTTGACCAGGCCGGTCAGATAGTCTCGGCCCAAACCGGCCACCGTCGGCGGAGGCGGAGCAATTTGATCATTTGAGATGCGTAAAACTTCACTCACCGCGTCGACGATGATTCCAATCGTCTTTCCGCCGACGTTCATCACCATGATGCGAGTTTCGTCGCTGCACTTTTCTTCTGGCAACCCAAATCGTCGTCGTAGATCAACAATCGGAATGACCGTATTTCGAAGATTGATCAAGCCTTTGATGAAATCAGGCGTTTGCGGAACCCGCGTGATCTCGCCCATTAGAATGATTTCTTGAACGCGGGTAATCGCGATTCCGTATTCTTCTTGAGCCAGACGGAAGCTAACCAACTGAATCGAGTTGGCGCTTTCGCCGCGTGCTCCGCTCGTAATACGTTCCGAGCTGATGTCTTGAATCGTGGCGGACAAGATTCGTTTCCTTGCATGTTGTTGAAAACTAGCCCTGAAGCGATCGCCACTTGCTCGACTTGAATCATCGGCCGCGCTCGCTCCCTTCGTATTGCCCCTGAAGGCAACCCGTTCGTTGAAGGATTCGGCTTTAGGACTCGCTACAAATTAGCCAAGACAAATACTTTTCCCAGCTTTCGTATTCCCCCGTTGGCCCATGCTAGGCAATCGTCACAACCGGACTTTTCTCGCCCGATGACGCCGGAAATACCAATTACGGCCATTGCGCCACGGACCTGCAAAAAAACCTCATTTTCCGGCTTCTCGGCTCCGCGTCGCTTGACGTGCTGTCGGCGCGACCTATCGTTCGGTAGTCCAAGGTAGGTGGACTGAGACGAGTGCCTGAAAACGCACCCGTTCTAATACACAATTCACGGGTTGAGACTCAGGAGTCACCAGATCTATGTCTACTCGAGTTCTTGTCGCTGACGACTCAAGCACGATGCGTAAAATCATTCTCCGCTCACTTCAAGCGGTAGGCGTACCTAACGCGACCGAAGCGGCGGATGGCGACGAAGCGTTGAAGATTTTCAAGCCGGGCGATTTCGATCTGGTTTTGACCGACTGGAACATGCCGGGCAAGAACGGCCTTGAAGTCGTTCAGGAAATTCGCAAGATCGACAAAGACGTCAAGATCATGATGGTCACGACCGAAGCCGAAAAAACGCGAGTTTTAGAAGCGATTCAAGCCGGCGTTTCCGACTATCTCGTGAAACCTTTCACGGCTGATACGCTCCGCGAAAAATTAGAAAAGCACGGCTGCTAAGCCGATGCTTGCTTGCTGATCCGCCGCCCGATTACGTCGCCAGACGACGTTCGGGCGTTTTTATTTGTTGTTCCGCGTAATCGTTAGCTGTTTGTCTTGCAGCTCAAAACGCAACGGCGTCTCGGCAATCGCAGCTTGCAGCAATTCCACCAAACTGGCGTTCTCGACCGAGAACGAGACGCGCTGTTGCAATGCCGCTTGGGCATCGTCCGCCGTCGTAACATTCAGCGAGAGTGATTTTTCTAAGCTGCTTAACACCGCGCCAAACGGCTGATCTTTCACTGTCAGCGTATAGACCTTTTGGCCTGGGGTTACGCTGGTGCGCCGAACCGTCTCCCCGCGCAACATCCTGCCGGCCAGATCGACCTCTTCAAATCGGCCAGTCACCGTGAGTCCCCCGGTTTGCTTCTCGATCGCGAGCTCTGGAGCAATGGCGTGGATTTTTTTTGCCGCTTCCTCAATATCGCCGCGAAACGGAAAACGCCGCGTAAGCTGCGGATTTTCGGGAAGCGGAGTCAACTGCAATTGCGGCTTGCCCGTAGCATCTTTTGCAAAGCGATAGGTCGCGCCGAAACCGGCCAGCAACAAGGTCAGCGATTCGGCTGTTGACTGCTTGGGAAACTCGCCGGCCCTCCACAAATCGTGCGGCACGGCCATTTCCAAATTGCTGAAAGTCAGCTTGTGCGTTTTCGCCAGATTCGTCAGCAACGTACGCGGCTCGGCCAGTTCGGGCCAAGCAAGAGTGTCCGCTTCAAACAATTCATGAACCGCCGGATCCCGCGATTGGCGGGCAAAGTCGGCCTGAACCGCCGCGATTGTCGCCAGATTATCGGCCGTATCGGTAGGACCGATATAAACGACCGATCCCACATAGCAACTGCCGGCGCCAGCCTTGCGGGCCAATAACTGCACGACCACTCCCAACGGGGTCGCGGCAGCGTTAATCGAAATGGTTTGATCGGGATCGACGCGACGATCGAGAAAAATGGCTATTTCTTGCGATTTAGACATTTGATCGAGCGCTCGGCGTAGCGGAACGTCTTCCCAATTCAGATCCACCTCGGCTTCTAGCTGCTTCTCAAACGCAACGCCGGTCTTCCACGGGGCGGCGGAAACGCAGGATACGAGCAGCCCAGCCATGAGAGGTAGGCAAAATAACTGCCGGAAGTCCATCATTTTCTGCTCCAATCGTCTGGCGACGTTCCTGGGAGAACAGTTTGCCGTTTAGCGTTCGCCCAATTACACTCGAATCTTGTTCGGCGAGCGCGTCAAGTCTCCCCTCGCCGCTATCCTGTTGATGGTAATCCCCCTGTGACTGACCAACCGGAACGTGCGCCCGTCTTATTGAAGGCCTATCGCCAGTATTTGCAGCGAGAAAACACCGCCGTATTTATTCGGGATGTCGCCAATCAGTACCAGATCGGCACCCTAGAGCGTCTAGCCGAAAACACCTCTCCCGAGGTGCGCCGCGCCGCGCTGCTATCGCTCTGTTTTTTGGCCGATTTCTCCGCGAACGCCACGGTGGGTCGCGCCTTGAATGACATCGACCGCGGCGTTCGGCTGATTGCCGAAAATGGCATTCGTAACCTGTGGGTGCGCGCCGGTTCTACTCTCCAACGCCGCCAGCTAGAGCGAGTCGCCGGACACTTGCGTGCGACCTCTTGGCATGACGCTGTGATTGACGCGACCACGCTGATTCACCATGCTCCTTGGTATGCCGAAGCGCACTACTTTCGGGGAGAAGCCTATTTCCGCCGTCAGGTCTGGGAACTTGCCGCTCGAGACAACCACCAGGCTCTCGAAATCAACCCGTACCATTTTCCGGCGGCGATCTGCTTGGCCCAATGCAATCTTCACCAGGGGGAAATCATATTGGCCCTGGAAAACTTCCGTAGAGCGCTTCGATTGAATCCTAACCTGGATGTCGTCCGTAGCCAGGTTGGCTACCTGGAACGTCAGCTCGAAGAAAATTAACCCGCCCCACGACGTGGAGATGCAATGGCGATGGATCGCTTCAAAGTCGGACCAATCGTGGTGCTGGGCGCCGGTATCAATGGCGCCGCGATCGCCCGCGAATTAAGCTTGCAAGGCGCCGAAGTCTTGCTGGTCGACGCCGAGGATCTGGCCGGCGGCACAACCAGCTATTCGTCTCGTCTTATCCATGGCGGCTTACGATATCTGGAATATGCCGAGATCTCGCTGGTTCGCGAATCATTAGCCGAACGTGATCGACTTTTGCGTCTGGCGCCAGAGTTGGTCCAGCCGCTGGAATTAGCGATCCCAGTTGGCAATCGTTTCTCAGGGCTGATCAGCGGCGCCCAGCGATTTTTTTTGAAGTCTGGCGCTGCTCCCAAAAATGGTCGCGGCTCGCTCGTCGTCCGACTTGGCTTGACGCTTTACGATCGATTCGCCAGCGGAGCCGTTCCTGCGCATCGTCGTCTCACTTCAGCTCAGTTCGCAAAGTCAGGCCTGAACTCGCAGAAATTTTTCACCGCGTTCAGTTACTTTGACGGACAGCTCACCTTTCCTGAGCAGTTCGTGTTGGCGCTGGTGCAAGATGCCGAAGCTGCCGCAAAAGAGCAGGGGGGCGCATTTTCTCTGCGAACCTATCAGCATGTCCGCCGCGAAGCCGAGACTCTTTTCTTTTCTTCGATCCATCCCAACCAAACGACCGCCGGCAATGAAGTCGCGATTACGCCGGCCGCGGTAATCAACGCCGCCGGACCATGGGTCGACGCCGCATTGGCCGGGCTGAATGTCCCTTCGCACAAGTTAATCGGCGGCACCAAGGGAAGCCATCTGATCTCGCGTTGCCCCGATTTGCGGAAGGCCTTGGGGCCTCGCGGCGTCTATGCCGAAGCATCCGACGGGCGCCCCATCTTTATTCTCCCTTGGAACAACGCCTGTTTGATCGGCACGACCGACATTCGCTATGACGGCGATCCGGCCGAAGCAGTCGCTGATGATCAAGAGATTGATTATTTGATCGAAGCGACCAATACGATCTTTCCTGATGTCGGCTTCACGCGGGATGACGTACAGCAACATTACTGCGGCGTTCGACCGCTGCCGGCAGTCGGGCAAGGCTCGACCTCCTCGATTACGCGCAGCCATCTCGTGCACCGTCACGACGGCGCGCCATTTCCGCTCTATTCAATCATCGGCGGCAAGCTGACGACCTGTCGCTCGCTGGCCGAAGATACCGTTAAAGTCGTACTACCCGACTTGGGTCAGAATGTTATCCGCAACTCCCGCGACCGCCGTTTGCCTGCACCCTATTTTGGTGAAACGCCGGTCGACGGCAAATTGCTTCCTGACGTGAATCTTCCGGTTGCTCAGGCGGCTTACGTGATTGAGCATCTGTCTGCCAAAACGCTCGCCGACTTGGTCGAACGCAGACTCATGCTGGTCTTCGATCCGAATTTGTCTCGTCAATGCTTGCAGACGCTGGGCGAGCTTTTGGCGACAGCCGGCTGGCTTGAACAATCGCAGATTCATGACGAGGTGGATCACTACGTCGTTCGCCTCCAAAAACGTTTCGGCAAACGAGTATCCTAACGCCCCGACCGAGATACCCCTGTGCAGCAATACATCCTCGCCTTCGATCAAGGCACCACCTCGAGCCGTTCGATCGTCTTTGATCATCATGGCAAAGTGATTGGTCAGAATCAGCAAGAGTTTCGCCAGATTCTTCCCTCGCCGGGACATGTCGAACATGACCCTGAAGAGATCTGGAGCACCCAGCTCGCAACCGCCAAAGCCGCGATCGTCGCTGCGGAGATTGAAATTGAGCAAATCGCCGCAATCGGCGTCACCAATCAACGCGAAACAACCTTGCTGTGGGAGCGCGCTACCGGCAAGCCGGTCGCCAATGCGATTGTCTGGCAAAGTCGCATCACCACGCCAATTTGCCATCAACTAGCGCATGACGGATATGGGGCGACCATCCGCGACAAATCAGGACTGATTATCGATCCTTACTTCTCCGGCACCAAAATCCAGTATCTGCTCGACTCCGAACCCTCGCTCCGCCGTCGCGCCGAAGCAGGAGAGCTGTGCTTTGGAACCGTCGACTCGTTCCTTCTTTGGCGGATGACTGGCGGCAAGCTGCATATTACCGACGTCAGCAACGCGAGTCGCACGATGCTGATGAACCTGCACACGCTGGATTGGGATCCAGATTTGCTGGAAATCTTAAAAATTCCCGCTGCAATCTTGCCTGAGATTCGTAGTTCGAGCGAAGTTTACGGCATGACCGATGCGTCACTGTTGGGACGCGAAATCCCAATCGCCGGCATCGCTGGCGATCAACAGGCCGCCACGTTTGGGCAGACCTGCTTTGACGCCGGCAGCGCGAAAAACACTTACGGCACCGGCGCGTTTTTGCTGATGAACGTCGGTCAGAAACCGGTAGCGTCCGACAACAATTTATTGTCGACCGTCGGTTGGAAAATCGGCGATCAAACCACCTACTGCCTAGAAGGTTCGGTATTTGTCGCCGGAGCCGTCGTGCAATGGTTGCGCGATGGGCTGGGGATTATCGAAACATCCACTGCGATCGAGCCGTTGGCTTCGTCGGTTGCCGATAACGGCGGCGTCTACTTTGTGCCGGCATTTGTCGGCTTGGGCGCTCCGTACTGGGACCCCAATGCGCGCGGCGCGATCTTGGGTTTAACTCGCGGCACGACCGCCGGCCACATCGCCAGAGCAGCGCTAGAGTCGATGGCCTATCAGACGCGAGATCTTGTCGAAGCGATGCAGCGTGACGCTGGCGTGCCGCTTGCGCAACTGCAAGTCGATGGCGGCGCCGCGGTTAACGATGAACTAATGCAATTTCAGGCCGATCTCCTGGGTACAAAAGTCCGCCGCCCTGAAGTTTTTGAAACCACCGCTTTGGGCGCAGCCTATCTTGCCGGCCTAGCAGTCGGCTACTGGGAGGATCTGGCGGCATTGAAACGAAACTGGCTGCTTGGTCGCGAGTTTACTCCCAACGCTGAAGCAGCCCAAGTCAAGCATTTGTATGGTCAGTGGCTCCGTGCGGTTGGACGCAGCCGTGACTGGGCGCAAGCAGAGTAGCGAAACCAGGGGAAATGTCATGCCGTTGCAGCCAAGTCCGGTGATGTTTGCGATTGCGGCGACGATCGGCGTCAGCGCCATTTGGGCGGCTTGGGCCAATCATGACGATGCGTTTGCGCTGCGCAAAGTCGCCTGGGTCGAACAGCGGTGGGGACGACAAACTTCGCGCAGCGTGGTGGCGGCGATCGGCATCTTGATGCTGGTTCTGGCCATCAGCTTTTTAGTCTATCCCTAAATAGCGAACTTCGCCGGACCGCATCGGTTTGATTCGGGCTGCAATCGCTCTTATGCTACCTAGAACGTAGTTTCATTTTTGAGCGAGCGATTTCCGCGCATGATAATTCCCTATTCCACGGACGCTCCTCTATATCATGCGCCGATCGCGACCACATCTTTGATCGTGGTCAACATCCTGATCTTCTTTCTGTGGCCGGTGCATGTGCCCGATCAAAACTATCTAGCCGCTGCAATGTGGGACGAAGCCCAACAAGCTCGTGACGCCGGCGCTATCAGCGACGAAGAGTGGCAAGAATTTACCGAATTGCTAGGCGATTTGCCCGCAGACCAGGTCGAAAACGTAACGGCCGCTGACTTTGACTGGCGCACGCTGCATTACGGCGCCGGAATCAAACCCTGGCAATGGTTGACCGGCAACTTTATGCATGCCGACTTTTGGCAATTGCTGGGCAATACGCTGATCCTTTGGCCGTTTGGGGCGCTGATAGAAGGAAAGCTTGGTTGGAAAAAATTCCTCTTGCTGTATATCGGGATCGGCGTATTTCTCTCGGCAATCGGACAGTTTCTCTTTTTGTTTCTAGAAACGTCCAGTTATTCGCTGGGAGCGACGGGGATCATCTTTGGCCTGATCGCGATCGCGCTGATTTGGGCGCCGATCAACGAAGTAAACTGCTTCTTAATCCTTGGATTTCGCCCGCTTGAGTTCGCGCTGCCGATTTCGGTTTACTGCGCCTTTAGCATTGTCATAGAGCTGTTCGTGACATACTTCACCTCCTCGCCAGACGAAGGAGGCCTGATCAGCAGCAGCTTCCATCTGTTTGGCGCCGTGATTGGCCTGGGAGTCGGCACTCTGATGGTTCGCCGCCAGTGGGTTGATTGCGAAAACTACGACTTTTTCACGGTCTACTTTGGCAACCCCGATGCGCCGCAAAAAGCAGACATTGACACGGCCAGTCTAGATTCCGCCCAGCGGCGATCGACCCAGCTTGGCTTGCAGCAGATTCGCCAAATCCTACAAGAGCAAGGTGATCCCGCCCTGGCGTATCGTGCGCACCAAAAGCTTGGCCACTCAAACACCAACTGGCATCTGCCCGAAGCTGACCTGCTAGAAATCATCCAAGCCTATCTAAAACAAAAGCGCAGCGCTGACGCGCTGCCGGCGATGATTGAATACGTTCGCCGCGGCGGGAGTCGCCAGTTCGCCGTTCGCTTACGCATCGCGCATGTGTTGATCGAAACCGACTCGCGTCCCGGCCAGGCGCTGCAAGTTCTGGCCAAGATTAAACCGGACCAACTCAACTCGCAGGATCGACAGCGCTATGAAACGCTGCGGAAGCAAGCCCAAGAAATGCGAGCCGCCGGTGTGATCGAGCCGACGGCGGAAGAGATCTAATTGGTCAAATTCGCCGAACAAACAACTGCGCAAGGTTAAAAAAACGAATCCTTTGAAAGCCCATACGACCAAGCGGGCATGCTGCGAATCCTCCTCCAGCCCAAAAATGCAGAATTGAGCCGAAGATCTCTTGCCCAAAAAGCAAGGTAATTGAATCTTTGCTTTCACGAGCAGCCCACAGATCTTGCTGGTTTGTACGCCGAGCGGTTTGCAATAACGGGCTAATCTCCTCATCGCTTTCAATCGCCTCCCCATTGCATACTATTCTTGCGCTGCCCCCCCGAGCGTTAATCCGCCCTTACAACCACTAAATCGCAACTAAACGTATTGAAATCGATGTCGGTTTACCGCTGCGCAGCACAATAGAGACCATCATCAAGCTCCAGCACGAACTCTGCATCACATGTTTGATCCATCAGCAGTGACTCATCCATGCGAGTCAGTTTGCACCGATCTCGTCGTAAGGAAGTGATCTTGAAGGGCATCGTCTTTACGGAATTCCTGGAAATGGTCGAGTCCCAATTCGGGCTCGAGATGGTGGATCGGATTATCGACCAATCCTGTCTAGCGACGGATGGCGCCTATACAGCAGTCGGAACTTACGATCATAGCGAGTTGTTGCAACTCGTGAGCAGGCTAAGCGAGCAGACCAACACGCCTGCCTCGGATCTCGTTCGTGAGCTTGGCAAGCACCTCTTTCCTCGCTTTATCCAGCGATATCCTGATTGCCATGGCGGCGAAAACTTGACGTTCGCCTTTCTCTTGAGCGTCGATCGACTTATTCATATCGAAGTGCGCAAGCTTTATCCGGATGCAGAACTCCCGATCTTCACCTACGAGACCAATGAACCTGGTCGAATGACGATCATTTATCGCTCTGCGCGGCCATTCGCCGATCTGGCCGAAGGTTTAATTCTCGCTAGCATTCAATATTTCGGCGAGGAACTTGATATGAAACGAGAGGACCTGGAAGAATGTGATGGCAGAGCCGCTTGCTTCCTGATCTCGCTGCAGGACGGAGGCGCGTAATGACGGATTTAGAAATCCTGACTCGTCAAATTGAACGCGAACGCCGTTCCCGTAAAGAGACGGAAACTCTCTTAGAGCAAAAAAGCTTGGAATTGTATTATGCGCACGAAGAGCTTCGCGCATTTACGAAGCGCCTGCAAGGGCAAGCGGATAAAACGCAAGCGATCATGGATAACGTCGCCGAAGGAATTGTTACGATCGATCAGTATGGCGTGATCGAAGCGTTCAATCCTGCTGCGCAAAAAATCTTTCAATATTCGGCGGAAGACGCGATTGGAAAAAACGTGAATTTGCTCTTCTCCCAATTCGATGAAGTTGACGGACTAGCGCCAACAGGTGAAGACGATTTAGTCTATCCCTTACGCCAATCCCGTGAAATGCTGGGCCGTCGCAGCAATGGCGCGTACTTCCCGCTCGATGTTACATTCAGTGAAGTTCGGTTTGATAATCGGCGCATTTATACCGGTTTGATTCGCGACCTCTCGGTGCGCAAACAACTTGAGTTACAACTCGCCCACGCCCAAAAGATGGAATCGGTCGGTCATCTGGCCGCTGGCATCGCACACGAAATAAATACGCCAATTCAGTACGTTTGCGACAATTCGCGATTTCTGGATCAAGCGCTGCAAGGGCTGAACGATTTCTTAGACAAAGCGGAAGAGTTAGTGGAAAGCTGCCGGCACGGATCGCCATCATCTGACTTGGTTGAACAAGCCATGCAGATCGCGAGTGATGCGGATTTAAATTTTTTAAGAACCGAAGCTCCACAAGCAGTGAAGCAAGTCATAGAAGGCGCCGACCGTGTCGCCAAGATTGTGCGCGCCATGAAGTCGTTTTCACATCCAGGAATGATGACGAAAGCAGCCGTCAACCTCAATCAGGAGATCGAAAACACGATCGTTATTTCACGAAACGAGTGGAGATATGTCGCCGACATGGAGACCGACTTTGATTCCTCGTTACCACTTATCTCCTGCTTTGCCGGAGAGCTTAATCAAGCGATTCTCAATCTAATCGTCAACGCGGCACACGCGATTGGCGACTCTATCAAAGACAAGCCGAACACGAAGGGGATGATTTCCGTTAGTACCCGACATGCGGGTGAATGGGCGGAAATCAAAGTTCGAGATACAGGGCTCGGAATTCCTGCGGATATTCGTTCCAAAATCTTCGACCCATTTTTCACGACCAAAGAAGTGGGAAAAGGGTCCGGGCAAGGCCTTACCATTGCGAGCTCGATAGTAGTGGGAAAACATCGCGGAACGATCGACCATGTATCCTGCCTGGGACATGGTGCGACTTTTATCGTGCGACTCCCTATTAACGAGTGTTCTGCTACTTAATTTGAAGGCCTCCGATGCAAGTTTTGATTGCGGATGACAGTAAGCTTGTGCGCACAATGCTGCAAAACACGCTGGAAGACGCGGGTTACGACGTGATTGCCTGCGAGGATGGAACTCAGGCTTGGGACGCGATCTCTCGTGGAGAATCTCGACTTGCCGTCCTCGACTGGATGATGCCGGGCCTCAGCGGGCTCGATATTTGTCAACGTCTGCACGAGAAAAAAACAACAAACTGGGTCTATGCCATTCTCCTGACTGCTATGGATCGGCCAGAAGATATCGTCCGAGCGTTTCAGGCCGGCGCTAGTGATCACGTCTGCAAACCATTTCGCGAAGCGGAACTGCTGGCTCGCTTGGCGGTCGGTGCTCGCATGATCAATCTGCAAATGGAGCTCGCCCAAGCGCAAAAGCTAGAGTCCGTGGGACAACTTGCGGCCGGCATCGCCCACGAGATCAATACGCCTACACAGTATGTCGGCGACAACACCAGATTCCTCAAAGACGCCTTCAAGGACATCAATGCAGTCTTGGAACAATTCGACCAACTCTTCGATGCAGTCAAGCAAAGTAATGTCAGTCCCGAGCAGTTGAAGAAAGTCGAAGCGGCGCTTCAACAAGCGGACCTCGGATATCTCCGCGAAGAAATCCCTTTGGCGATTGATCAATCATTAAAAGGAGTTGAACAAGTTGCGAAAATTGTTCGAGCGATGAAGGACTTTTCGCATCCCGGCGGAGAAGAAAAAACATGCGTCAATCTCAAAGACACCATTGAAACCACGATTTCTGTTGCGCGCAACGAGTGGAAATACGTGGCCGAGATGACGACCCAATTTTCCCCCGATCTGCAGCAAGTTTTTTGCTTGCCAGGCGAGCTAAACCAAGTCCTACTGAATCTGATCGTGAATGCAGCTCATGCGATCGGCGAGAAGATCGGCGATCAACCGACGATCCTTGGTAAGATTTCAGTGGAGACGCGGCGCGAACAGGACTGGGCGGTAATCTCGGTTCAAGACAATGGCAACGGAATCCCTGAGCACTCGCGACGCAAGATCTTTGATCCCTTTTTTACCACGAAACCGCTGGGAAAAGGGACCGGACAGGGACTGGCGATTTCTTACGCCGTCGTGGTTGAAAAACATGGCGGAACGATAGATTTCGTTTCTGAAGTAGGCGTTGGCACTACCTTCTTTATTCGCTTACCAATCAACCCGACTTGCAATGAAAAACGATGAAAAAACGCATCCTCTTTATCGACGACGAAATCAACGTGCTTGATAGCTATCGGCGCTGGTCACGCAGCTATCAAAACGAATGGGACATTAACTTTTTTGATTGCCCTGCTGCCGCATGGGACCATATTCAGCGTGAATCTTGCGATGCGATAGTTACGGACCTCTACATGCCGAGAATGACCGGTCTCAATCTTCTGAGTCGGATCAAACAGTACAGCGCTACGTGTGACATTCCTGTGATCTTAGTCACGGGTTGCGAAAATGAACGTCTCAAGCGTTTGGCGCTCGATCAAGAAGCGGCCGATGTGCTGAAAAAGCCGGTCGACTTGCATGATTTACGGGCGAGAATCTGCAACTCGCTACGTCAAAAACAGGCGTACGAAAGTATTAAGTTTGAAAATGATGTCCTCGAACTTCTCGTGCAAGCACGAACAGCGGAACTCGCCGCTTCGCGTCTCGACATTGTCTGGCGTCTCGGGAAAGCGGCGGAGTTTCGCGACGAAGAAACTGGTGAGCATGTGATTCGCGTCGGCTGTTACAGTCGCGCAATCGCCATGGCCCTGAAGATGGAAAAGAAGTTTGTCGATACCCTGTTCCTGGCTGCGCCGTTGCACGATCTCGGAAAAATTGGAATTCCGGATTCCATTCTGTTAAATCCGAGAAAACTAAACGCGGAAGAAAGATTGCGAATGCAGCAACATTGCGAAATTGGAGCCGCGATCCTAGCGAACAACTCAAAGTACTTCGATTTCGCGCGTGAATATGGCGTTTCGAGTATCCCAGATCTAGACGCATCTTCCGCTAATCCGCTCCTGGAAATGGCCTCCGATATCGCCCGCTTTCATCATGAAAAATGGGATGGAAGCGGCTATCCATCCGGCCTGTCGGGAGATCAAATTCCCATCTCCGCGCGGATAACGGCGGTCGCGGACGTGTATGACGCGCTTCGCAGCGCAAGACCCTATAAGCAGCCGTTTAGCCTTGAGAAGTCACTGGAAATTATGGAGAGCGAATCAGGTCGGCACTTCGATCCCGCCATTATTGACGCATTTTTCAGCTCACTAGACACCATCCTTGCCATCGAAGAGAAGTTTTCCCGTAGGCCCCACCAAGCCGATTGCCCCAGCGACGACTTAACTCTAGCGTCCACGCTAGGAATGCCGGCTCCGTCGGCAGGAGAAATCCATGCCTAGAATTTTGTTCGTTGACGACCAGGCCAATGTGTTGTCTGCGTTGCGCCGAATGTTGCATGGATTCCGCCAGGAATGGGACATGGAATTTGCGACGAGTGGACACGAAGCGCTTTATCTGTTGGGGGAAAGAAAGTTCGACATCGTGGTTACCGACATGCGCATGCCGTTTATCGATGGAGCCGAACTTCTCAATCGCGTTCGAGATCGCTGGCCTTCGGTCGCAAGAATCGTGCTCTCTGGCCAGTCGGAACTAGAGCGAATATTTCGAGCGATTGGCCCCACTCATATCTATCTTTCCAAGCCATGCGACGCCGCGCGGATCACCGCGACGGTTTCACAATCTTGCGCCTTGCGAGATCGCTTGCCGAATGATGAACTGAAACAAATGGTCTCTAAAATTGACGCTGCTCCTTGCCGATCCGCTTTGCTAAAGCAACTGATCGCTGAACTAGATTCGCCCCATGCAGACATCAATCGAATCGGAAAGATTATCGCTGCGGACATTGGAATGACGGCCAAGATATTGCAATTGGTCAGTTCCTCATTTTTTGGACAGCCCCAGCGAGTCAGCTCGGCATCGCAAGCCGCGTCTATGATTGGGCTCGATATTTTGCGTGAGTTGGTGCTATCCGTCGGCATTTTTCGTCCAATCCTATTAGAAACCATAGGGGACTTCTCGCTTGAAAAGCTGACGCAACATTCGCTTGCGGTCGCCGATTGCGCACGGCAAATCGCCGAGCTTGAGTCGAACGACCCTCAAGTAATCAACGACGCATGGCTGGCTGGAATGTTGCATGACGTGGGCAAGCTGATCTTGGTTGGCTGCTTTCCTGAAGAATACCGAAAAGCCGTGATGCTCGCCAAAGCGAAACAGGTGACCTTGTGGCAAGCCGAAATGGAGACGTTTGGCGCCACTCATGCCGAAGTGGGGAGCTACCTTCTCTGTTTATGGGGCCTGCCGCAACCGATTACCGAAGCGGTGGCCTACTATCGCATGCCGAGCCAATGTCCGCGTGATGACTTTCGTCCCCTGACTGCCGTTCACGGCGCCAATTTATTGCACCGCGAGCAAACCGCTTCGCTCAACTACACCGTTCCGATCGTTTACGCGTCAGAATGCATGAGTGATCCAAATTTCGCGGCAAGTTTTCATCGCTGGTGCGATGCGATTCAATTCCCTACTCATTTGGGAGCGTCGATATGACCAAGCAAATCCTCCTGGTTGATGACGAACCCAACATTCTCAACGGCTACAAACGTCATCTTCGCAAAAACTTTGACGTCGTGTTGGCTGAAGGAGGTCCCAATGCGATCGAATCGATGAAAAACGCTGGGCCTTTCGCTGTGGTTGTTTCGGACATGCAGATGCCCGATGTGAATGGCATGCAGGTGCTGGCGCATGTGGCCAATGAATATCCTGATACCGTTCGCATTATGTTGACAGGAAACGCGGATCAAAAAACGGCCGTCGACGCCGTGAACGAAGGACGCATCTTCCGTTTTCTCAACAAGCCTTGTTTGCCAGAGACATTATCCCAGGCTCTGGATGCCGGACTGCGACAATATCAATTGATCCGAGCAGAGCACGACCTGTTGACCAAAACGCTTGGCGGCAGCGTTAGTCTGATGACCGAAGTTCTCTCACTGGTAAACCCAACGGCATTTGGTCGCGCTGCCCGCGTCCGATCTTTGACCCGCCAAATATGCGTCAAACTCGCTGTCCCCAATGCGTGGGAAGTGGAGATCGCAGCGATGCTTTCGCAAATCGGCTGTGTCTCTATCCCTTCTGCGACGCTAGAAAAGTTATACAGCTCACAAAAATTGACGTCTGAAGAGCAAGCGATGATCAGCGGGCATCCACAGATCGGCGCTGGGCTGGTCCGTAAGATTCCTCGCTTACAGGGAGCAGCCGATATCATCTTAATGCAAAACTGTTGCTTCGATGAAAAGCATACGAGCGGCGTTCCATCCCACGAGATCCCCTTGGGAGCGAGGATTCTTAAAGCAGTGATCGACTACGACAGCCTGCTTTTGGTCTCACCTGCCGACGAGGCCATTTCGATCATCTCGCGGGTTCAGACCGATTGGTACGACCCGCAGGTGCTTCAAGCATTGATAGAAATTGTGGGCGTGGGCTACGTCATCAAATCACTGAAAGTGAACGAACTGGCCTTCGGAATGATCTTCGATGAGCCCGTGGTGACGCTCGAGGGAAGCATCTTGGTCGCCAAAGGACAGGAAGTGAATGAAACGCTCATACGGCGTTTACAAAACTTCGTGAGATCGCCTCAAGGGGTGCAACAACCGATACGAGTTCGCGAACGCACATTACCAACAAACAGTGAAAGCCTCTCCAACCAATTGGCTGCCGTTGTCTAACCAAACAACGGCTCTACTCTGCTTGAGCTCGGCAGCCCAATCACCCATTGGTTAACGCACTTGCTGCGAGTTTCGCAGCATCGCTTGCTGGACTTGAGCGGCGTATCGCTGCGGCGAGTTCCAGAACGTCCTTAAGCTCTCTTCGCTTGAGAAGAGATAAAGCATGCCGTTATAGGTCACTCCAAAAGAACGATTTCCCTCGACCAGACGTCCCTGCTCTAAGTAAGCGACGGGATCGTTGCCGGACAAGACCGGGCTAAAGCGATCAGGCGACGCCAGAAACTGCCGTTGCTGTTCGTCCGAAGCAAACAGATAGACGCGTCCCTGGTGGACGGCGCCCCAACGTGCATCTCCCTTTTGCCATTCCACGCGTTCCGCCAACGTGACCGGGCAATAGCCGTCCAGGGCAAACTGCGGCTGCTGGGGAGCTGGTTGCGCTTGCGAAGCATTCGCCTGATTCGGCTGCGGCATCATCGCCGACTGCGGATTAGCTTGCGGAGCGGATTGACTCTGGCGCATCACAGGCGATTGCTGCGATGCAAAGCGATCTTGCGCCGGCAGAGCTGGTTGAGTCGGCGGTTGATTGCCTTGCGGGGGCGCCGCGCCATACGAAGCTCCACTTGGCTGTGCAGCAAAGCGAGACTGGGCAGGCGCCGAGTTGGCCGCGTATCCGCTCTGATCAGCGGCGGCGAAACTGCTCGGCTGCTGCGGCATGGGTGATTGCGGCAAAGCGGATTGCGACGGCTGCATATTAGTCGGTGCAGCGGCTGTTGCATTGCTTGGCTGACTGTAAGGAGTCGAGAAGCGAGACTGCGGCGCGGTTGCTGCCGGAGCTGCCGTATTCTCTTGAGCGTACGAACCAACCGGAGGCTGGGCTGCAAACCGAGATTGCGGAGCGGCGGCCGTTTCCGTTGGGGTAGGCCCAGCAGCGCCAAATCGCGAGTAGCTGGCGCTGGGAGCAGCAGATTCCCCTGGGTACGATACCGGTTGCGAATCAGGACCGCCGGTCGCAGCAAGTTGCCCCATCCCGGCTGTCTTTGTGGCAACGCCTTGCAACACGGCCAAGTATTGGTCTTTCTCTTTTTCTTGCTTGCTGACCATGCGATAGACCATCTGACCACTGGGCAAAATGATCACATCTTGAGGCCAACGATCAACGCCATATTGACTGGCGAGCGCCGTCTCTTCGGCAGCGTTTACTTTGACGGGTACAAAGTTTTGCGATACCTGGGCGGCGAAGTCTGGATCGCGAAACAAGGTCGCGTCCAACATTCGACAGGGAGGACAATTGGGCGCCCAAAAATGGATCATTACCAATTGATTCTTCTGCGCAGCAAGCTGCTTGGCGGCATCCAAGTTGGCGGCCCAAGGCATTGCTTCCTGGGCGCTCGCAACCGAGCCGATCAACAGCAGAAGAATAACGGTATAAATAGAGCAATGCGCTCTCATTTCGGCGCCTTTCGCTAGCAAGCGTGGTCCAGCCATACTCAACAATCCCTTCTGGTATCGGACATCGACTTTAACGACCGCAGGAAAAAGTTCGATTTTTCCTGTAATTCCCAATTTGCGAGCTGCGGGTTTTGTCCCAAGTGCTTGCAATGCCAAGAAATTGAACAATTTTGCGCTTTCGCCCAAATGGAGCGGCGATGATAGCTTGACATGCCCGATAGAATGTGGATAAGATGCCGAAGGTTTAAGAACGCCAATTCGGCAAAACCCTCACGCCCAATCGTCTAAGATGTCTGCGGGCGAAGTTCGGCGACGCAGTCGCGAGTCTTCAAGCTTAACAGTTGATTTCTCATTGCGCGTATGCGTCCGACGAACCATAGACGCTCTTGAGGTTCGGTTTAGCAACCGTCGTCTCGCTATTACAGCAGCGACTGACGCCAAGCCAGCTTCAAGAAACCTTCCCCCGGCGGCGTTATCGCCAAACAGGGCGGAAGTTTTGATTGGGCGGAAAGGACCTCGGTCTCTGGCTTTATGAACGAGCCAGACTGGACCGTGTGAGTTATCCATCACCGGAAACGGTACGATTATTCGGTGCAGTTAACCTAACTGCCTGAGACGGTCTTTACCGTATGCCATGTGCATCACTACCGACGAGACCAGCGACGATGGCGGACAACATATCCGCAGCGACGTTTGAGCTCTGATGCAATTCGATTCTCCCTGAGAGTGACGCCTAGTTCATCCCTGAACTTCGCATCCTCTCAAACCTAGTTTCAGGAATGCCGCCGAGTCGGCTGGCTCTGTTACTTTCGGTTTCCTACGATCTTCGTTGATTCAAACCAAACGGAAGCGGCGTAAACGATAACGGAATGCCAATCGTTTGCTTCGCATAACTTAGGCGGCGCTGTTCAGCGCTCCACTCTCTACTATCTCGAAGTGCTTCGCGCAACTTAGGTGATTTCGATGGCGAAAAAGAGGCAGGCCCGCTCTCGCTCAGGCGGCGGGCGGCGTCGAGGAGGCCAAAACGACGGCCAACAACAACAAGGCGGCGGCGGTGGCGGCGGACGCTCACGCGGACGCAACCAAGGCGGCGGCGCCAACCACCGTCGCGCTACAGCCCCTAGTTCCAATGTTCCTCGGAACAATCTGGAGCAAGAAGAATTTGAACCAGGCGAGCCGATTCCGTTGGAACCCGGTTATGGCTTGCTCGAAATGCATCCCAACGGCTACGGCTTCCTCCGCAGCCCCGAAAACAATTACGCTCGGGAGCGTACCGATCCATTCGTCCCTGGCACGATGATCGAAAAGTACCAACTGCGCGAAGGTCTGATGCTTCGCGGCATGGTGCAACGTTTTCGCCGCGGCCAAGGCCCGCGACTACGTGAGTTATCTGACGTCGACGGCATGCTGCCCGAGAAATACGCCGTTACTTCACCCTTCGACAAGCTGACGCCGATCAATCCCCGAGAGCACCTAAAGCTCGAACTGGACGGGGGTCCGCTCACTAACCGCATTGTCGACCTGCTGACTCCGCTTGGCAAAGGACAACGCGCCCTGGTCGTCGCTCCGCCGCGAACCGGCAAGACGATGCTGATCCAAAATCTCAGCAAAGGGATCGCGGCAAACTATCCCGGCGTCAAATTGATCGTACTTCTGATCGACGAACGGCCGGAAGAAGTCACCGACATGCAGCGCAACATCAACGGCGAAGTGATTGCAAGCAGCCTGGATCGTGATGTCGAAAGTCACGTCCGTCTGTCGCAGCTGGTCATTGAGCGTTGCAAGCGTCTGTCAGAAATGGGACACGACGTCTTTCTGTTGCTCGACTCGATCACGCGACTAGCGCGTGCGTTTAACAAATGGGTCGGCGACAGCGGCGGCACCATGTCTGGCGGCGTGAATATCAAAGCGCTCGACATTCCCAAAAAGCTGTTCGCCACCGCCCGCGCCTTTGAAGAAGGGGGCTCGCTCACGATCGTCGGCACCGCGCTGATCGATACAGGCAGCCGCATGGACGAGCTCATCTTCCAAGAGTTCAAAGGGACCGGCAACATGGAGCTGGTGCTCGATCGCAAACTGGCCGACCGTCGCGTCTGGCCCGCGATTGATATCTCGCAGTCTGGTACGCGCCGCGAAGAACTGCTGCTCGACGAAGGGACCCTCGGGGCCGTGATCGCGCTGCGTCGCACGCTGACCTCGATGCATCATATCGAAGCGATGGAGCAGCTAACGCGTCAGCTTGGCAAATACAAAACCAACCTAGAATTTGTCAGTCTGATCGCCGGCACGCAAAGCCGCTCTTAACGGCGACTCGCAAGTTGATTTAATCTGCAGCCGCGTCCGCTGGACGCGGCTCTTTTTGTGCGCTCTCTGAATTCAGGATCGCTTGATCACGTCGCCAGAGCCAAACAAAGATAATCGCCAATCCGATCGCTCCCCACTGATATCCTGTCAAACCGACAAACAGCCGTGGTTCGGGGCGAATTAGTTCGGTCAAAAATCGATACCCGAGATAGGTCAAAATATAAAGCTTCATCAGCTGCCCGCGAAACCAACCTTTGCTCCCTAGCCACAGCAGCACGCAGCCCATCGTCAGGTGAAACAGGCTCTCATAGATCTGCGTTGGATGTCGCAGCGCCAGCGGATCATCAATGGCCGTTGGAAATGCGACGCCCCACAGCAAGCTGGTCGGCGTGCCGAAACAACAGCCGCCAAAAAAACATCCCCAGCGGCCGATCGCGATCGAGAACGCCACCGGCGCGGCGAAGGAGTCGCCGGTCTTGAGCCGGATGTTCATCACCCACTTGGCGATCTCCACCCCTAAATAACCGCCCGCTAATCCGCAGACAATTGTCTTGCCGTGCGCAAACCAAGCGCCGCCGCTCCACAGTCCCTCAAGATCGTATAGCACAAACGGCAATTTGGCGCCGATCATCGCGCCGCAAAAGCCCCCTAGTCCCAGCCCAAACTTTTCCTCCGTCGTCAGCGGCAATTTCTGCTGCGAGCGCCGCACTAGCAAACTGCACAGCACGATCGCCGTCGCCATGATCACGATATAGGTCGGGTTGATCATCATCAGGCGAAGACTCTCTGGCAAAAAAGTTGGGAAGCTGTATTCTCTGGCGATTCACGAATAATTGAACACGGATACCACGGAAAGAGCACGGATTTACACGGTAAGAAAGAAAATCCGTAGGGGTACTCTCCCCGTTTCAAATTGCCTTTAATGATGAATCGATCCGGATTTTCCTTTGCCTGCAGACTCATTCTCTTACCGTGTTTATCCGTGCTCTTCCCGTGGTATCCGCGTTCTATTTCTGTTGAACTCACAATAATGCCTGACTTCAAAACGGACGGAGCAGGCTCGTGTCCCAATTAACTCTTCACAGCAACACGATCCAGCGGCGGTAGCGGCACGTGTCCATCGCGATACAGCACGTTATAGGCGCAAAACGGAATCAAATGTCCGCTGGGCAACACATGGTGGATGCAGCACTTCATCACGCGACGAACGTCAAAGTTATAGGCGTCCAAAAACGAAGTCACCATCACGCGAAACACATCCCCTGCGCCCAACTCTTGCCGCATCGCTTTCGTAAAAAAGTCGACCGCAGCGGCGCCGATCTCGGGATCGGTAAACATCTCCGGCGACAGCGCCAACTCCTTCGGCTGACATTCGACCGGATCAAGGATCGCAAATGGATCGTCGCTCGCCGCCGGAGTCGCAGGCCCGCAGCTTCCGCTGCTACAGCAACCTTGCCGCGCTAGATACCGTTCCAGCAGATCACGCACCGCCGGTCGTGTGAAGGAAATTCCGCTCGCCAGCAAATCAATGTGCTGCGTCGCGTCGATAAATCGCATCAGCGGGATCAGCTTCCCTTGATACCGATAGGCGTAGCTCATCTGATGACAGTTGGGATGGGCGCACGGTAGCGGCATGAAATCGCTTTGGCGGAAGCGGCCCGCCGTCTGCTCGTCAATCCCTCGAATCACATCCGGAAAGGTGATCCGCCGCTCCAAGACTTCCGGCAGTACATGCCGCCCGCTATAAGTCGCAGGCTGCAAACTGAGCCCCGTGATCCACGGCTTATCCACGCAAAAGTCGACCAGTGCGCCCAGCTGATCCTGATTGACGTCGGTTTGCAAGGTTGCAACCAGATTGACGTGCAGACCTGCTTCGCCGCAGCGCTCGACCGCTTGGCGTTTGGTTTCGACCAGCGATTCACCCCGTAGCAGCAGCGAAGCTTCGTCACTGAACCCGTCAAATTGCAGATAGATTTCGATCCGATCTCGGTGCTGGGCCAATCGCTCGACTAACTGCGGATCGCGAGCCAAACGAATTCCGTTGGTGTTGATCATCACGTAATCAATCGGCTGCGACAGCGCATAGGCCAAGATCGTTTCAAACTCGGGATGGATCGTCGGCTCGCCGCCCGACAGCTGCAGCACCTCGGGTCGACCTTCAACTTCAACCAGTCGATCGATCGCCGCCTGACACTGGGCCACGCTCAAATGTTTGCCGCCGGGTCCGCTGCCGGCGTAACACATCGGACACTCCAGATTACAGCTCGACGTGATCTCGAGCAGGCCGATGCAGCTATGCTGCTCATGCTCGGTGCACAGCCCGCAGTCCAACGGACACCCTTTCTCAGGCGTCACCCCAAACGCATGCGGCACCTTGCCCGGCACGCTGTATTGCAGCTGATCGTACTGCGAGACGTCCGAACAAACAAAGTCATCGCGCTCACCATGTTGCGGACAACGTTTGCGAAAGTAGACGCGATTCCCCTTGGTGATAATCTTGGCCGGCACAACCGCCAAACACTGGGGGCAAAGACTTTGGGTCACCCCTAGGACGATATAGTCGCGTCGCGTTAATTCGTGTGATTTAAGCATGGGTGGGATGCATTTCAAAAGAAGTACAGACGGTGAATAAGAAAATGAGTCCGCACACGGCGATCAATAGGAAGGTCGCTACAATCGCCATCAACACCAAACCCAGAGAGGCCATAAGGCTACCGCCCACGTGCGTCTCATGAGCGGATCGAGTCCATTTATCTCGAATCGTGATTGCGATCACCAACATCGGCAAGCTGACAAACACGAGGTAGGGGAGAAGAAAGTCCGAATTGAGACGCTCGATACCGAGTCCCATAAGAACCAGCACCGGCATCAATAAAAACAGCGGCAAACTTGTGAGCCACTTCGCTCGGGGACGCGCAAAATCAGGCGACTTCTTCCGCGTACCAGCCGATCGTAGCGCCCCCTGGCAAATCCAACACTTCGTTGCATACTCGGGATTTTCGGCGCCGCACTCCAAACAATCGACCAACATAATTCCATACGATTTTGCTGCTCGTGGTAGTCGCTCTGTGGGTTCATTCATCAATGAAATCTCGTTACCTGAACATCTGCAGACAAAGAGTAAAACACAAAATCCCCACCGAGATCCCCAGCAATCCCGCGACGCTCACAATTACCAGCAGAACGGTTAATCCGCTGGTCGCCGTTGGCTTATCCTTCGCCGCCATAATCTGACGAAGTGAGATCCCGACAGCTAAACAAGGCAGGCAGACCAGGATGCCGTAAAAGATCAAGAGCACCGGATTAATAATCGCGAATCCAGCGCCGACTATCAGCAGCGCAAAAAAGGTCAACAGCAGCAGCACATTGCCTGTCTTAGTATGGATGCCGGCGACGAACCGAGGAGGATCATTCGGAAGCGTTTGCACCAGTTCGGACTCATCCACAAGCGAACGCTGACAGATCCAGCATTTCGCTGCAAACGCGTTATTGTCAGCGCCGCACTCAGGGCAATTCACCAGCGGGATCGCCTGCGGATTTCGCTGGCGATCTCGAGATTCGCCGGTTGGTTTGTTCAATGCCATTTCGGTGCTTCCCCCATGGTCAGACACAGCACCACAAAAGCAACGATAATCGCCAAGAACGCCAGAACCACAACCAGAAAAAGCACCATGGCTGTATAGATCACTCCCCACACCAACTGGATCGTGGACTTATTCTTGTTATGTGGTGTGAAAGCCGATATCGAGCACGCCGCCACAATAATTGTCAGCCCTATCAAAATCAAAAAAAACGGCAACGCGCGAACTTCGAGCCCAACCGCCCCTAGCGTGACGATCACCTGCGCCACCAGGGCGAGAACCCAATAGAGGGTTCGATGGGACTTGCCGACAAAGGTTGGCGATTTGATTGGCGCCGTACTATTCAGCAGATCCTTATCGCTCAGCTTCCGCTGACAATTCCAACAGCTTGCATCCTGCCGGGGACTTACAGCGCCGCAATTTGGACAACGCCGCAAGCAGTTCTCCTGCGATTTCGTTTCTTCTGGTCTTTGTTCTGCAGGATCTTTCATCAATGCCATGTTTGAGGTCCCATGGCTACTGCACACAACGCGAACAGCGCAATAAATATTGAAATCGCGCCTAGCGCACACGCGATGATCATGCCCAAAGTAGAAAGCAAGCTCTTGGCAGTGATCGGATCGGTCTGTGCTTTTTCAGGATTGCGCTGTCGCGATATCCAATAAATGCAGGGGGGAATGGCAATGACCCCAAACCGTACTAACAACAGCGGATCGATCAGCGCTATTCCGATCGCTAAGACAACGATCCCCAGCACCGCTAGGATCAGGATTGGCTTCCCTTCTGGCTGAAAGAGCTTATCGATATAGGACGAGGGTTTGTGCAGATCCATCGCCGGCAACTCAACATTACTCTCCAGCGGCTTACGACAGACCCAGCAGGCCACAGCCGATGCGTTATTATCAGCGCCGCAGTCAGGGCATCTTGTTTGAGAAATCTCGTGCGTCAAGTTGCGTCTCCTCGGTCCAGTCGCTCCGCATACGCGACGGCCAAATCTTTAGCGCGACGTACGATCTGACCGACGACGATCCCGGCGCCTCCCAGACTGACCAGCGTGATCCCCTGACTGATCACCGGCACGGAATGCTCGGCGTCGAACCACTTCTTATCAACCGCGCCGACGCTCGCCATAAATCCAACCATGCAGGCCAACGCAGCAAACCAGACCAGCGGCAGATCAAACCGCAGTCCCGCGAGAATGATAATGAAAAAGTAAAACGTATCGAGCTGCGTCGCTGTGGGACCGCCTGACGCGGCGATCAACGCGGTCAGAAAGGCGATATCGACCGCGGTGCTCACGTAGCTCAGCGCCGGCGGAAACCACTTACGCAGTAAGACAACCCACACGGCAAGCGACAGAAATAACCAGCCGCAAGCGAGCAAGGTCGCCTGCTTGTGGAAATCGGCGTTGGCTGCCCGGCCGGCGTCATCCAGCAAGCCAAAGTGATGCCATAACTGCAGGCCGTAGCAAACGACAATCGCCGCCATCCGCAGCGCGACAACACGCATCTCGGCGACGTACGACTGCCAACGGCGAACGATAAACCAATCACGATCAGGTGCGTTCACTCGATTTGCTTCCTTGGTCAGATAAGGGGGGCGAATTCTGCTGATGAAACTGCTGCCGTAGTTTATCGACCTTAGCAGGCCCCTGGAAATACAAAGTCGTTAAACCCACAGCAAGGCTCACGGCTCCGTCGGCCCAAATCGCTTCAAAGGGACTGAAGACCGTGTGCAGAACGGGCAAATACCAGTAAATCACTGCCGACGGGTAACCCACCGCAAAAAAAGTCAACACGCCGCAGCAGGTCGCAACGACGACCCAAAAGCTAGACCTCACCAAAATCCAACTCGCGGCGCCCCAATTCAATCTCCAGCCGGCCTGCTGCTTGCGAGCAAGTTCGCACCATGCCCGCACCACCACACAACTTGCCAAGCCAGTTCCCACAATACCAGCAACGTCGCCGAGTCGAAACAAACTCAAGCTTGCCGCAATCAGGGCAAAAACGCCAAGCAGAAACTCATTCTCGGCACGGGGATCGGCCGGCGCAATGCAGATGGTATCTGTGGGGGACTGATACGGGTTTTCGTCGCGCCCCTCATTCATGGTTTTCGATTTCCTCTGCCGGCGGAGTCGCCTGCTTTCTCGCTGGATTCGCCGCTTTTAAGTTTTCCAAGGACTCCGGTCTCGAAAACCATGTGATCATGCCCAAAACGGCTAATCCGATGACGCCTGCGATCGAAACAATCACCCTCATTTGGCCCGCGAACTCTCGGGCCATTTCCTCGGGCACTAACCAAAATGGCGTTTTCGTGACGACCGCCAGACTAAGACAACTCATGAAAAAAGCGATAAAACTGGCGACAAAAGCGGCTGATAGCAGAAAGAACGAAGCGGCGATGGCGTGGAACTGAGTTCCAGGCCGGATCGGCCAACCTGCCTGAAATTTGCGATGCAGGACGACTGCCGATCGGCAGCTAACCGCCAACGCACCCATCACCAACATAGCGCCGAAATAAGCATCCACGTACATCCGCGACAACGCGATCGCGACCAATACCAAAGACCCTCCCCACCAAACGCGCCACTTGCGCCACGGCGCCGCGACTTCCGCAGCTGGCGGCGATTGAAACGGGTTTTCATGATCAGAGTCACTCATCGTGTTCTGTTCTCGCCGGTCGCGATTTGAGTTCGCCGATCGCTTCGTTTTTCTTCCGTAAGCCTTCTAGCGTAGGAGGTCCCAGCAGCCATACCAACGCGCCAAAGGTGATGACCATCACGACGTAAGCAGTTCCCCAAACAAGTTGCCACCGAAGTTGGCCATCCGCCATCTCCGCTTCTGTTCCATGCACGGCCAGCGGCACATTGATCACGATCGCCATGCCGGTGCAACTGAGACAAAAAGCGATGAAGCTGCCGATCCCAGCCATCAGCACAATCAGCAGCGATTTGCCGAGCGAAGCAAACTGCGTGAGCGCGGTAATCGTCCAGTCTGCCTGGTGCTTGCGATACAGGTCGAGGATCGAGCGAAGACAGATCCCCAAGGCGGCGAAAAACAACAGCCCGCCTGACCAGCGATCACTAATCAGCACCGGCAGCACCAGCGCAAGCAGCAAGGCCGAAGTTCCCCACCACACGCGCCACCGGCGCCAAGGCGCAGCGATCGCCGATTCGTGGGGGGATTCAAACGGGTTCTCCGTATCTTCCACAGTCATGCCTACGATTTCCTGTCGGCCGCGTCGCGTTGAGTCGACTGCGGGTGACGCTCCCTGTGGCTTTTCAATTGATCGACCCTCCGCGGCCCCAACAGATAGAAGAGCCCCATGACAGCGCCCATACCTATCAGTACGCTGACGCCAAGCAGAACCAACGCGCCGTCGTAGCCAATTTTCAAGGTATCGGCGGCCGCAACACCAGCAAAACAGACCGTTCCCCCTGCGATGCCGCCTGATAACAGGGTGACGCTGGTCAGGAACAGCGAAGTAGCAAAGGACTTCAATTGCACGCTCGCGTCGAGAACCCAACCGGCGGACTGTTTGCGTCCCAAATCAAAGATCGTGCGAAACAAACCAGGAACGCCGACCAACGGAATCAGGAATGTGAAAAGGACCAGCGAATCTGAGAACGCACAGGCCACCGCCAGCACCGCCAGCAGACCAGTCACCGTCCACAGCGCCCACCAAGGACGCTGGTCAATGCCTACCACGGGCGTAATCGGCGACTCAAACGGATTCGCTTCTTCTGGATCGAGGTCCATGGACTTGGCTCGCAGGTTTTGAACTTGCTCAGTTCGGGGAAGCGAAGGATGGAACGTGGTCAAGCAACGGATGATGAACGGTTAAACAGTATTAGGAACGAAGTCAAAAACCTTCACACTAGCCCGCAGCGCCAGCGAGGGAATACGCTTGGTGATGCTAACCCGGCATGAAGTAATGGCCGTATTCCCTCGCTGGCGCTGCGGGCTAGTGTCCAAGTGGTTCGAAATAGTTGCTTGCGCGTCAAGCAGTCATTTTGAAATTGTCTTGGTTAGTAAACAGATTTGACGGTGATGGGAAATTGCAAATCTCCCCTCTAACCGTGTAATTCCGTGATTTAGCCGCGGCATCCTTGTTCCATTCTTGCTTCGTCCTCCAATAGCGCAATTTCACAACTCGTAGGCAACAGCGGAAAGGGCCAAGCTCAGGCGACGATTCTATCCGCAGCAACACCCACTACGCGAGGAATGCTCGCTTGCGGGACAGAAAAAAATTCCCGACGAGAAAAAAAGAGCAGGTCGGGGAGGAGACTAATTGTCGACCGGCGTGATCTCGGTCGCCCAGTTCCACTCAATGCTGTAATCTTCGTCGTCCATGTGCAGGACGCAAATTAGCCGGCGGAATTGGTGGTCTAAACGCAAGAATGTTGCTTCCAACTCGTATTGGGATTGGCCGACGTCCACAAAAAAGCGGTAGCGCTTTCCCTCAATCAGTTGATCAGGATGTTCAATCGTCGTCATAGCGTCCGGTTGCAAATCATCAAAAAACCTCCAGCACGAGATCCGGAAGGGCAACTCCGCTGCGCAGATTACCTATCCAGCCGCTATTTTATATTCAAATTGCACGATGGCAAACCTTGCCGGCAAATTCCTCGACTGCACGTCGGCGTTCGCAGTTCACCGGTCGAGCGCAAAAAAAAGCGGGGCAGCCGCAACTGTCCCGCTTTCAATAAGGCTTGATTCGCCAAGTTCTCAATTATTTGGCGACTTCGATCTCGAAATCAATTGGATTGTCGCCGGAAGTCACTTCGACAATTTGCGTCGTCTCCGAGTTATACTCTTTCGGCAGTTTCTCTTTCATCCCGGGATCGACGACGCGCCCATTATCATCTCGTAGTGCGCCCCGCTCGGTGACCAGCCGCACCTGGTGCTTACCCAAGAGGGCGCCATCGGCGTTTCCTTTATACCGCAGGACGTATCGGCCGTCAGCGTCGGTCATCGCGGTCGAGCTTCGGCCGCCGGCCACCGGTTCAAACATCACCTGACAACCCTCAAGGGGCTCTCCGTTCAACTTGACCTGACCATAAACTTCTCCGACCGGCGGCATATCTCCGTTGCCGCAACCGACTAGGGCGGCGAATAGCATTGTCAGAGCCAACCAATTGCTGGCGTGCGTGATTTGATTCATTTTATTCTCCTGGTGGATTCTATCCTTGTCGAATGCAGCGCAAGCAAAAGGATCTTACGCCGCAGATCGATCCGTGAAATTAGAATTGCCCAACCGGCTGACCGTCGTAGCGATTCATCAATCGCTCATAGGTCGAATCGGTGCCGCCGCCCAGGTTATCGTCGATGTTCTCACTCACAAAATGAACCGAACCGTCACCCAACAAAAACTGCGCTCCGCCGGGATGCATGCTAGAAAAACCTTGGCGACCATCGTTGTCGTTGCATCCTGATCCGCAAGTTTCGATCGTATTCAGGTGCGGCTTGCCACCCCCGACAACCGTGATAAAACCATTCGCGTAATCTGCGTTGTTTTCAATATCTGAGTTCCCGTTGTGACCAAAGACCACGGCGGCGCCGATTTCGACCCCGTTTTGCATCCACGCGCGCTCACCCACCATCGCCGTGTTGCTGGTGCCATCCAAAATGTCACGCATCGCAACTACCCAACGCTTGTTTCCTTGCACGTTGGTGCCTGGCACAAAGATGCCGTTGTGGGTGGTGGCTCGATCAATATCGCCGGCGCTGTTGACGCCGATGTAGTTGGCGGTCGCCAACTCTTTGCGGTTGCCGGCCGTTCCTGATCCGTCGTTGATCTTGTAGTGCGAATTCAGTGCTGGCGCGGTATCCGAAGGGCAGCGCCACGAGGTCAACGGAGTCTGCAGAACTTGCAGTTTGGCCGTATTGGTCACCGCTTCGTGCAAACGATTGGGGCGACTGGGCGCCAAGATATCGTAGGCGGCTCCTTGCTCAATTTGCGGCAGGATCAACGTTCCCCAACTCCAACTGGCATGCCGGGCTTCGTCGCCGCCGTTCACTTCGTGATCGTAGCTGATCGCCGGAAACGCGCCGTAAGTGTCGTGATAGTTGTGCAGCGCTAGACCAAGTTGCTTCATGTGGTTGGTGCACTGCATCCGCCGAGCCGCTTCGCGGGCTTGCTGCACCGCCGGCAACAGCAGCGCGATTAATACGCCGATGATTGCGATCACCACCAGCAGTTCCACCAGCGTGAAACCATGTTTTCGAGATTGAAACATTCAACAAACTTTCTAAACGAATGAAGAGAAAGATGAAAAGGATTGCTGACCCACGAAATGCTGTTACAGGGGACGCGCCACGATACTCGGCACGACCCAGCCTCTGCTCTTGCTTCCGATAGGACCTATCTTCAGTTCGCCCCCTTGCGGGAGATTGGTCTTCCAAACTCGCATGACCTCGTCAATCGAATTGCCTGGCCCGGTCGCTTGCTTTTTTTTGTAATTCAACCCGGTCCGCACGCAGTGGTGATCTCCTTCATCCAGCCCAACCTGCATGCCGGTCTTGGCGAAGTTGCGTCGCAGCCAGATCGGGGGCGTAATCCGCTCATCCACAAGCAGATAAACGACCGCAGGCTGGCCAAAGGTAACGGTCATCTCTAGATCGTCACGCTCATTGATTTGCTCGTCAAACTTCCAATCGTTGACCAGTCGCACATAGTCCAAGCCGATCAGCTCGGCCGGCAATCCGCTGGCATCGACGCCGTTCCATTGATGCCGTCGATCGACGTAAGCCAGCGCCTCTTCGCGAAAGCCGCCGCGAATAATCTGGCATGTGCCAAACGAGACCCGGCTGTTGTTCTGCACGTTACTGATCAGCGTAGAACCCATAGCCTCGCCCGGCTCTTCAAATCGCGACGGATCGATGATCGACAAGTGATCTAATCGCCCCAGTTCGCTGACCGTAAATCCATCGCCCAGCACTAGCGAGCGCTGGGTCTTGCCCGAAGCCAGATCGACGCTTCCTTCAAACACGGTAACGCTGGTGACGCCTGTCGCGTCTACGATCACGCCAAACTCGGTTCCCAAATCGACGATCTCGGCATTTTCGGTCAGCACCGTAAAGCCTTTGGCCGAAGGTGGCGCGTGGACAATCAGCTTGCCGGCAAGCAAGCGCCAAGTCAGATGATCTTCAATTCGAAATCGTACCGGCCCCGCCAGCTTGATCGTCGCTCCTACCGAGGTAGTCGCTTCATACTTGCCGCTGGGCAACTCGATCAGTTGAGCGGCGAATAGTTCACGTTCCACAAAGGGCGCTTCCGCTCCCACACCCGCTTCGACTAGGCGTATCACAGCGGTCGGCGGCACCGGACCGCTGGCCGCGATCGGACGATGATCGAGCGTCGTCGGAACATGCAGGTACCCAATCACTATTGCGCAGGTAATCAGTACGACAGCGACGCCGCAGATCAACGTAGTCAGCGCTTCGGTACTTACGCGGATCAGCGACTGCCGCTCAGGGCGCGGCGACTCGATCCGCTTCACTGGCTCTTGTTCAATCTGTCCGAAAACGCCGTGGTCGTCCTCTTCGCCCAGTTGCAACAAGCTGATCAGTCGCGCGTTAGCCATCGACTGAGCGGCGAAACATGCTCGAACATCCTCGCGATCCACGATCAACTTGCTCAGCCGTAGCCACTGGTCAGGCGTCGCCTGATCGCTGATACAAGCATCGATCAAGTCGCAGATCTCGACATCGGCCACCATCTCGCCGTAGGGCGCTTTCCCAGGACTCATGATTGATCTCCTGCAGGCGAAAGCTGGCGATCAATACAACGATGCAGCAGTTCTCGAATTTTGCGAACTCGTTTGTAAACCGCGTTCGGCGTCATTCCAAAGCTTGCGGCCGCCTGATCAATCGATGCGTTCTTTTGGTACAAAGCTCGCAGCAGCGCTCGGTTGGCCACTTGCAACTTGTTGACGCAATGCTCCAGTGCTGACAACCGTTCATCGATCGCATCACTGTGCTGAATGATCGCGCCGTCCAGCGCTTCCATCGCGGCGTCGCTTAACATTTGTTGGCGACGTCCTTTTTCGGACAGGTATCGCTTCGCTTCGATCCGAGCAACGCCAAACGCCCACGGCAGAAATCCGCGGGCCGCGTCAAACGTCTCCCATTTTCGCCACAGACAGAGACTGGTCCGCTGAAACACCTCTTCGGCGTCGCTCCAGTTGGTCACCAGAGAACTGACGTACCCCCGCAACCGTTCTTGATGAACGATGTACTGTTCGGCAAAGCTGGAATGCTTGCCGGCGTCGTTACCGTCGAGCGATGGAAGCATAAGAATAAGCCGGGACAATAAATTCGGTGCAGCGCGAGGATTGTCAACGTTTCTGAGAAGCACTCGCACGCTAAGCCATAATTTTGGCCTGAATTTTCTTTACTTTTTGACGATTCCCCCTATTTCGCGGATATCCACCCCCAAAAACATTCGTTTGAGGCCCCTCGAACCCCACAAAGGACCTGCGTGTCTGGGAGAAACCGACGCTCTTCGCCAAAAACAAGGCTCCGTTGTCGTATCGCAGATGGCCCGCTAGAATGGGCGACAAGATTTGCCCTTTGGCAAGATCGTGGAGCGGGCAAGTCCCGCTCGCGAGCCTTAGGAGGGTAAGCGAATGGTTAGCGGCTTCATTGGAAATGAAGTGCCCCGTAAGGGGTTGCGAGTTCGAATCTCGTGCCCTCCGCTACCAGAAGCCCTTGGTTTGACTTTTTGTTGAACCAAGGGCTTTTTCGTGCGCGGTTCGATCTTACGTGTAGGTCGGCGGGGTCAACGCATCTTCGATTTTGGATGGGTCCAGCTTTTTGACCTTGGGTTCGCGTTGTTTCCGCGTTTTGATCGGCACCAAGGACTTCATCGATTCGCGTTTGCCGAAGCAGAGCAAGCGGTCGCCTGGTTCAAGTACGCGGGTCGATTTCGGATTGGGGATGACCGATTTGCCGCGGTAGAGGGTCAGGATGTTGATGTCTTGATCGTGGAACGCAGCGTCGGCAATCGACATTCCAATAAAATGGGAGCCTTCCGGAATCACCAGTTCGCAAACGCCGTATCCGCGGCTGACGGTAAGTCGCTGCCGAATATCCATTTCCGGAAAATCGACATGCGCAGCGCAGTAGTCAATGATCGCGCCGGCAATGTCCTGGCCGGTCGCACGTTCGATCCCTTCCAGCCCCGGCGAACTGTTGACCTCCATCACCTGAGGCCCATCGTTCCCCTCTAGCATATCGACGCCGGCGACTTGCAATCCCATGATTTGAGCCGCCCGCACTGCCGTCTCACTATACTTTTCATCCAGTTCCACGCGTTCTACCAAACCGCCGCGATGGACGTTGCTGCGGAACTCGTCTCCCTGGGCGACGCGGCGCATCGCACCAATCACACGATCGCCCACCACAAAGGCGCGGATATCCCGTCCTTTGCTTTCGGCGACAAAACTTTGCAGCAAAACGTTTTGTTTGGCCGTTTGCAGCGTCTCAATGATCGCTTCGGCGACCTTAATGTTTTCGGCCAAGATGACGCCAACCCCTTGCGTCCCCTCGAGCAGCTTAATAATCACCGGCGCTCCGCCCAGCCGCTGGATCGAGGGAATTAGGTCGGCCCGATCGCGGACAAAGGTGGTCTTGGGCATGCCGATATGGTGCCTACTAAGAATCTGCATGCTGCGCAGTTTGTCACGACTATTGGAGATTCCGCCCGAAGAATTCGCGACAAAGACATTCATTTGCTCTAACTGGCGCACAACCGCGGTGCCAAAGTAGGTCACGCTGGCTCCGATTCGCGGGATCATCGCGTCGTAATCGGCAAGTGGTTTCCCCTTGTAATACAGATCGGGTTTGCCCGATTGCAAATCGATCGAACACTTCAGCGTATTGATCACCGAGGCCTTAAATCCACGGTCCTTGGCCGCAGTAACCAGGCGGCGCGTACTGTAGCAGCGGGGAGCGGTGGACAAAATCCCGAGTTTCATCGTGTCATCCGTGTGGGGTATGTATCTTGATTTTTTGAACGGGGCGATCGGCGTTTGAATTGTAGCAACTGTTGCGACTTGTTTCGCTAGATCGTCCGCTTTTGGCGCTTCATCAGACCGAGGCCTGACCTAGCTATACCGTCCATTGCTCTAACCAAGCTCGAATCACCGCTGGAGCCCCCGCCGCGGCGATCGTCGCGTCGGGACGGATCAACAGGCCAGAATTGCTGTGCAAACCAACCGCTTGGCTGAAATGCCGCTGCGGATCTTGAAAATCTTCCCCATATCCAACCACCTGCAGTTGGGGAGATGTTGGCCAAACTTCCCGTTTTGTCTCGCTCATCAAGATTAACGTATATACCGCTTCTGGATTTTGCGGACGCAGCAATCGGATCGAACTACAAAGCTGCCCCGCGATCTCTATCGGTACGTCGGGCAACGTCATCCCCGGCTTCACCTTTCCTTCGCTCTCGCCGGTCAGCGAACTGTGGAGGTAGGCGACATCATCTTCGGCCAGAATCGACGTCACCATCTTACGCACCGCCGGGATGTGGGTGACGATCGCTTGAATAACATCCTGCACGCCGCGCGTCAGACGATTGGTCGACATTGTCATTCGCATCGCGCGGCCGCTCACCTTCAACACGCGCTCGGCTACTGGATGCCGTTCTTCCTGATAGGTTTCTAGCAATGACGGTTCAGCTGCCCCCTTCAAAACCATCGCCACTTTCCATGCCAAATTCACGGCATCCTGAATACCGGTGTTCATCCCTTGGCCACCGGCCGGGCTATGAACATGCGCGGCGTCGCCGGCCAAACAGACCCGACCATGAACGTACTGAGAAACCTGACGTTCATTAATCCGAAAATCGGCCAGCCAATGCGACTGGGTGATCTTCCACTGCAATCGCGTCCTCTCAATGAGTGCGGTTTGCAGATCTTGGATCGTGGGATCTTGCCGCGGCGTAGCGGGATCGGCGACGCCTGCTTCAACAAAGATCCGATAACGGGTATCGGAAATCGGAAACAGCTGCAAACTCCCTTGATCCGAGTTGGTCGAATAGAGCCAACCATGGTCCAAAGTCCGTTCGAAATCGGACTTTGGCGTGTGAGGGTTCACGCCGTCGACAACTTCTACTTCGATATCGCCCAGCAACCACCGGTAGGCGATCGAATCACCAGAAAAAACAACGCCCAGACCATGCCGCACCGTCGAATGCGCGCCATCGCAACCGAACAAATACGCCGTTTCCAACACTTCCGCTCCGTGGGGCGTTTGCAACTGACAAACAACGCGATCTTGCTGTTGAACGAACGACTCTAAACGTGTCTGACGCTCGACCGTGACGCCGCGCTGCTGCAATGCATCAATCAAAGTGGCTTCGATCCGGGACTGTGGAATGAGCAACCCCGGCGGCAAAACGTGCCCACCGTTTTCCAGCGTCATCGTCGCCTGATAAGCGCCTTGGTCGAAAAAACGCAGACCTTGAGGGACTAATCCAAGCTGCCGCCAATATTCGTAAGGGATGACCGGATCCAAGTTAATCATCGATCGCCGCCATAGCACCAACGCCTTCGAGAGGGTCGTTGGCGCCGAGCTGGTGTCGATAATCCGCAGCGGAATATGAAACCGCGCCAGCGAAAGAGCCGCAGCCAACCCAACCGGGCCTGCTCCAACGATCAGGAGGGGAGATTGCATCAAGCGCTCTAGCCTAAGGGAATGCGACGAAATCAGCCGCCGAGCGAAACAAGGCTGCCAAGAGCTGAATTCTACTGCCCGCGGATGAATCTAGAAACGTCGATCTGGGAGCAAATACTCCAGCGCCACTAACTTTGGTTTCACGATGTCGCTTGACCCTAAAAAAAGACGCGGCCAAAACCGCGTCTTGTCTCGATGAAGCCAACTTCTCAATCGTTTAGGGGAAAATCGCTCTCAGCGTGTTCCGGATCGGCTGTCCCGGCACTCGGACTTCGGCTCCTCCATAGGTCGAATAGAACGGATAGGTCGGTCGACCGTACACATAAGGCGCTGCACTATAAGGACTGTAAGCACTGACCGTAGTTGGCGCGTAATAGCTGGTGCGTCCCACGGTCACCGGGCTAGTCGTCCCATACGGCGCGGGGCTGTAATAAGCAGTCTGCGCCGAGTTGTAATACACGGTCGGCGTAGCGCTGTAATAAGGGGTCGGCGCACCGTAGTAATAGGTCGTCACCTGTTGCGCCATGGCCGACGCCGGCAACGCAAGCAGGCCGACTGTGATCAACGTGAGGATGCTGTATCGCATTTTTCGTCTCCAGTACTTTTTTATGGGCAGCGCCGCATTCGCATGCGGCGACAATCATGAGGATCGTCTAGCTTCTCTCAATCAAAGCAAACGACATGCCGTTGGCGGCTTCGCGGGCTCTCCGTCGGCGCCGCCTGGTCAAAATCTCCCCAATCTCTAGGTAGATCCTCAGCCTAGATCACACTTTGCAGCAGCGGAGAACGCTGGAAGCTCGGTTCGTGAACGTTGCTCTGCAAACGAATGTAGCGATTGCAAATCAATCACGTTGATTGAATTGCCGCCACACATTTTTTGGTTTCGCATCTGCCGTTGTCGATTGGATCTGAGAAAGAATTACCGACCATCAAAATCGCAAAAACAGCGTCTGCTCTTATTTTCTTGCGTGATGACTCCCCCGAAACGGCCTGTCCATCTCTACCGCTTGCTCGGTTTCCGTCGTTGTGGCACGCAAATCGCTTTATCTTCTCTTGTAGATTCAAAGCCAACCATCAAGCACCGCAGGGACAACTTGCGAGATACGCGAAGGAGAACCGAAGAATGGACGTTCTAACACGATTATGGAACGATGAAGAAGGTTTCATCATCACCGTCGAATTGATGCTGATTGCAACGATTCTGGTGATCGGAATCTTAGTCGGACTTGTCGCGATTCGTGATTCAATCACCGGCGAACTTTCTGATGTTGGCAGCGCGATCAACGACATGAATCAGTCGTACACGATCTATGGACTTTCTGGACCATCAGCAGCCGTTTCTGGCAGCAGCTTTGGTGATAACAGCGACTCCAATGACACGCCCGGCGATCCGCCAGGCATGATTGATAACTGTATCGTCGTCTCACCCACCTACACCAACGAGTCAGGCGTAGCTCCCGTGCCCAACGGCTAACGCAAGCGCACTTTAAAAGAGGGACAAGTTGGCGATTGGCCAACTTGTCCCTCTTTTTTTTCTTGCTGTTCGCGCACGACTACTTCGCGACCACTCCCCAATCGGGAGCTTCGGCCAACACGGCGTCGTACTTAGCTTGAAGTAGTTTCGCCAACCGCGCAACAACCTGGGGTTGCTCTGCGGAAAGATCATGGGACTCGGCCAAGTCATCCGACAAATTGTAAAGCTCCAGCGTTGACAAGTTCGCTTGCTTGATCATTTGCGACAGCTCCGCCTTAAAATATCCGCCAGCTTTCTTGTCCTCTAGTTTGATATGCGCCACTAGCTTCCAATCGCCATCACGGAGTGCAACTTTGGCAGGCCCAATCGCATTAAAATAATGCCAAAAGAGCGGGGCAGGGCGCGGCACTTTAGCTCCTTGCAGCGACTGCGCAAAACTGGCCCCGTCCAGCGCACGATCGGTCGGCGCGGCGACTCCAGCCAATTCGCACAGCGTCGGCAAGATGTCGAGACCGCAGATCGGCTCGGCGCTTTCGCTGCCTGCGCGGGTATGTCCCGGGAACCGTACGATCCCCGGCACACGAATCCCTCCTTCATAGATATGCAGCTTCATCCCCCGCAGCGGCCCCGGCGAGCCATGCGAACGCCATGCGTTAGGATATCGATCCAGCGTCTCCGGTCCGTTGTCGCTGCTGAAATAAACCAACGTGTTGTCTGACAGCTGCAATTGATCAAGCGCCGCCAGCAATCGACCGACCGCGCTGTCCATGTTCTCGACGTTGGCATAGTAGAGGGCTTCTCCCTTCAGCTTTGCGTCACCGTAGTGAGCGACCATCTCCGACGGCGAAGCGATCGGCTCATGCGGTTCATGAAAGCAGACGAACTGAAAGAACGGCTTGTCAGCGTCACGGCCTGACTTCAGCCAAGCGATCGCTTCCTCCGCGACCACCTGGCACGAGTAGCCAGCTTGCTTGCCAACTGCCTGACCGTTGCGAACAAAGTTGGTCGGATTTGCGTGCGTCGGCGCGGCATTGTTTTGCGTGCTAAACCAATGCGCAAAACCTTGATCGCCGGGCTGCGGTTGCTGGTCGCTATTGAACTTGCCATTCAAATGCCATTTGCCGACGTGACACGTATCGTAGCCAGCCTTTTGCAGTAGTGATGCGATGGTTACTTCGCTGGCTCGCAAGTGCATCACATTGCCGTCCGGGATCCAATCATAGACGCCAACACGACTCGGCGTGCGACCTGTCATAAGTCCCGCACGGGACGAAGAGCAAACCGGCGCCGACGCATAGCAGGCCGTCAGCCGCATCCCTTGCTTGGCCAACGCGTCCAAGCTAGGCGTTTTGATCGTGGGATGGCCGTAACATGCCAAATCGCCATAGCCCAAATCATCGCACAAGATGACCAGAAAATTAGGGAGAGCTGCTTTCTCTGCGGCCCAAGCCGAGGATGCATCCCAAGCCAAACATGCCAACAACAGGGGCAAACTTCTAAGGAACGTACGCATTAGTTCGCTCCTTTTGCGTTTTTTTGTTTCGCTTTCGGTTGCTTGGGTTTCGGCTGCTTCGGTTGCGGAAACTTCCACGTCTCACTGGGCGTGTAAGCCGCGACCATCAACTTGACCAGCTCGGCCACCTTTGCGGGTTGTTCAGCGGCCAGATCGTGCTCTTCTCCCAGATCCTGTTTTAAGTTGTACAGTCGCACCGGCGCGTTGATTGGCTGTTGAATGGCTTTCCAATCCCCTTGGCGAATTGCCTGAGCGCCGCCATGTTCGTAGAAGGCCCAATACAGATAATCGTGCTGCGCTTGCTCTCCCTTGCCGGTGAGGGTTGGCAATAGAGAGATTCCATCGATATCCTCAGGCAAATCCTGGGGATTGCCGGCCACTGCGGCTAATGTCGGCATTATATCCCAAAATGCGGCCGCGAAATCAGACTCGCTCCCCGCTTGCACATGGCCCGGCCAACGGACAATCGTCGGCACCCGAATTCCCCCTTCGTGCAGACTACGTTTGATCCCTTGCAACGACCCGTTGGAATTATTGAAGTCAGGATCGTTCCCGCCTTCTTTGTGCGGGCCATTGTCCGAAGTGAAGATGACCAGCGTGTTGTCATCAATCCCGTCGGCCTTCAGTTTGGAGAACAACGTCCCCAGATCGCGATCCATCCGCGAAATCATGGCGGCATGTCCCTTTTGCGGTTCGGGCCAATCTTTATCGGCGTACTGGCCATAGTCGGGGACCTCCATCCCGGCTTTGCCAGCTTCGTTGTTGGCATGCGGAATGGTCAGCGAGAGATAGAGAAAAAATGGCGAGTCTTGTTTCGCTGCACGATCCACAAACGCAAGCGCCTCTTGCACGCACAAGTCATGCGAATAGTCGATCTTCTCTTTGGCGATCCCATTGCCGTGCGGACCTTCGGAAAGCGGCACGTTCTTCAGCGGCACGCGCTGTTCGTTCCGCATCAGAAAAGTTGGGTAATAGTTGTGGGCATGCGTTTGATCGAGATAGCCAAAAAAGTAGTCAAACCCTTGCCGTGTCGGCACGCCATTGGATCCTTCATGCCCAAGTCCCCATTTGCCGATCAGCGCCGTTTGATAGCCGGCCTGCTTTAAGACTTCGGCGACGGTGACATCGCTGGGGCGCAAATTGTCTTTGGCGTTGCCGCGAATCAAACAATGCCCGGTGTGCAGCCCCGTCATCAAAACGCAGCGTGACGGAGCACAGACGGTGCACCCAGCATAAAAGTTGGTGAGCCGCATCCCTTCGTGCGCCATCTGATCCAGATGGGGAGTCGCGATCCGCTGTTGTCCAAAACAACCGAGATCGCCATAGCCCAGATCGTCGGCCATCACAAAGATAATGTTGGGTTTGTCCGCAGCAACGGCCAACGAGCCGCTGCCCAGCAGCAGCAAGGCGCACAGCGCAGGGATTCTCAATCGGTGCATGCTTCGACTCTCCAAATCGTCGACAAGGGAGGGTAATCGGTGGGTACTACCAAAATAGTCGAAGTTTGAGCCACTTTTTAGTGCCCAAGCAGGATTTCCCCCAGCTTTCGCCCTCTCAAAAAAACCACCCAGACAAGCATTTCCCCGCGCTCGCGCGTGTTGCAGATGCTATATGGCAATTCATGAAGAATGGAACACCGATGCCACGGAAAGGAGAACTGAAAACAGGGTAAGAAGGCGACGTTGGGATTCATTGACTCCGATCAAGCAAACTTTCGATCCAATTTAGAAGGGAAATTTGCAACGCTCATAGATCAATACTTTCTTGCCATGCTCTCCGTGATTTATCCGCGGCATCCCTGGCCGATTTCTTACGGTCCCACCAAATAGCGCAACCTCAAACCTAGTGAGTAGGGCAACAAAGATACGATAGTCCGCTTTCCGCTCAACCCTTTTTTCGGGTCCAATGAATTCGCGCCACATCCGCCATGTAGCTGTTGACGGCTCCTTGGGCTGCAGCTTGCAGCTGTTGGCTGGCCGCTTGTTTCAAATAGGGTTTCGCTTTTTCGTTGTCGCCGGTCGCTTCGAAGTAGAGACCCAGATAGAGTGCTGCGTAGAACCTGCGACCGGCTCTTTCGGTCTCGGTGATTTCGCCGGCTTCGACTTCGATCAAGACTTGCTGCTCGGTTGCTTGACCTTGATAAAAACGATAGAGGGTCATCATGGGGATGCGGCCATCGCCAGTGATCGGCAGCAGTTCGGCTTTGGCTTTGTCGACGCCGTCGGCTTGCGCCATACAGAGAAACCGCCAAGCGGCGTTCTCGACATCGTTGCTGAGATACTTTTGGTACAGCGCAAACTGCTCGGCCCCCTCCTGAAAGCGTCCCGCATAATAGAGGGTAATGCCACGATCCCACAGCTTGGGCTTTTCGGCAGGCTGTGATTTCGCGTATTGGTCAAAGTCGGCGGCGGACTCGGCGATCTTGCCCAAGCGAAACTGCTCTCGTGCCCGAAGGTAGAGCATGCGATCCAGCTGCGGATCCGCTTTCAGGGCGGCCGTCGCGAACTCGACCGCGCGTGCACTTTCGCCGCGCGATGCGGCGAGCTGAGCCTGATAAGCCAACTCGGCTGCCGAATCGTCGGCAGCCATGGCTGGGGAAGTAAACGCGATGCACGCCAGCAAAAGCAACCAACAGAGTTTTCTACGCATCGAACGATTCCAACCAGAAACAGAGAGGGATTAGATTAGGCCCTCGTTTTTTCTAGTTTTCGGACGGCGTTGTCAATCAAGCGCTGAATCGGCTTGCGCCGAACTCGTAGATGCGCTTCGTAGGGTAGGCACCAGCGACGGCGATACTGTGAGCTTTTCCCCCAAACGGCATATTCAACATCGACACGTAATAAAAAGGCATGAATCAGACCAGGCTCTTCATTGCGTGAAGTAGGAAAGGAATCGATCGGATCAGGAAACCGAAACGAACATGCCAAACCGAGATCCTGCGAGCATGCGTGCAGCAGAGCCTCGATATTTCCCTGTACATCGGGGGTCGCATGAAAGCCCCAGCGAGCCCCATTGGAGTTAGAGCTGAGACAAAACAGAGGCCCCCGATTCGTCAGACGAAAAGGGATTCCGCATAGAAAAACTTGCTTCTTAGGCATTCCATCCTTTGGGGCGAAAGAAGAAGAACTCGATTGGTGAGTGATCCTAATTGAGTAGCCCATACCACCCTGTGAGGTTCCCCTCTGAAATAGTAATACCTAAACGGTTGTTTCTACAAGCAGGTGGTCAATTTTCCAGCAGATCCACCTTTTGCCCCCAATTACTCAACCTGCCCTACCTCAACAGGCAAGTTCGCCTAGCGGCATAATCAGTTGCGTAAAAGCGATCCAGAAAGAGGCAATTTTTTTTGAGATTTTCTCAAGTTCGGCTGGCCAAAGCTTCTCACAATGAAGAGCCCGTCTCAGATTGAGACGCCAACACGCCAAGAAATCGGCCGCTTCCGCAATGCTAGCGGACAGAAAAAGTATTCCACAAACCCTTAATTCACAATGACTTGCAAACAAGCGAAGTCTTGGGTTTGAAAATCTTTCTCACTTTGGCCTACCGGTTGCATTCACCTTATGCCAGGTCACCGCAACATGTCGCTTTCTGACCGTTGCGAACCTACTCCCCCTGAATTTGCGATGAACGCACTTATCCAGCGAGACCTGGAAGGAACCCAGACATGTTAATCCTCAGTCGAAAAATTGGCGAAACCATCCATGTAGGCGACAACGTTACGATCGTGATCAATCGGATCTCAGGCAACCGTGTGACTGTGGGGATCGAAGCCCCCAATCAGGTGCGCATCTTACGAGGTGAAGTCCTCGACTCGAACGAGTTGCAACTGGAAGCAACCCATGACTGCCTTTCGGCCCATGACATGCTAACCGGGACGCCCGCGATTAGCGCCGTGGCCCGCTAGATCCGCGATTGACTGGATGGTCTGCGCCACCTGATCTTCGCTGGCTAGTAAGATCGGATGATGCAGTGTGATGGTCCCTTCGGCCGCGCGACGAGCCTGGGCCAAATCGCCCACTTTACGGCACCAGGTCGCAGGCCTTCGGGCAAAGCCGCGAAAGCCTGCGCTGACGGCGATGCCTGCTTGTTGCAGTTGAGCACACGTCGCAGCCCGCGTGGCGGGATCCGCCAACAACCAACCGACTTTGTAATAAACAGGATTTCCTTCGCATGGCGCGGGAGCGATCCACCTGCTAGAACCGGCGGTCGCTGCTCGCAGTCGTGCAACCACCTCGGCCCGCTGCCGATTTCGTGCAGCCAATTTGGCCAACTGCGGAATCAACACAGCCGCTTGCAGTTCGCTAAGCGGAAATGCGTGGTTGCCGCGCTCGCAGTAGGTTTTGGCTCGCTGGTAAATATCCGCACGCGAGGTGATCACGGCGCCGCCGCGACCAGCGGTAAGCAGCTTGCTGCCGCCAAAGCTGAGCGTGCCGACATCGCCCCAGGTTCCGGCCGTGCGATCCCCGATCATCGCACCCGGCGACTGACACGCATCCTCGACAACTTGCAAGCCATGGCGCTGGGCGAACTCCATGATTTGCGGCATCTCGGCCAAATCGCCATGCAAATGCGAAACGAGGATGGCTTTGGTCGCTGGAGTGATCGCCGCCGGCAGTTGAGCGACGTCGATTCGCCAACTATCGGGCGCTAAATCAACCAATACCGGGCGCAATCCGGCGGCTTGGATCGCACGAAAGTTCCCGGCAAAATCATATGCCGCCAGCAACACTTCTGCGCTATCGGGCAAGTTTAACGCACGCAGCGCGATCTCGACCGCGATCGTTCCTGAGGCGCATGAGAGTGCATGCGGCGCCGCGTGATACGCGGCCAATTCCGCCTCCCAACGAGGAACATTCGCTCCATGGTACTTTCCCCAACTACCGTCAACGTACGCGGCCAATAAAGCAGCGCGTACGTCGTCATCGGCTAAGGGCCATAGCAAGGAGGCTGGAGAATCCGCGTCACTCACTGCACCGGCCACCAAGCGTCTAGTTTCGCCTGCAAGCGTTTCACCACTTCTGGCTCTTGTGCGGCCAGTTCGGCTTCTTCCAAGGGATCCTCCACAACGTTGAACAACTCAATCTTGGCTTTCGGCTCGTTAGGAGCGTAGGGGACGATCAACTTCCAAGGCCCGTCGATCACCCAGCGAAAGCGGAGACTAGCGACCGGATCGTCCATCGCGCGGATGTCATGCTCCAGAATCTCGCCGTAGATCGCCTGGCGTGCGGCGACCGCTTGGGCGTCCAGCAGATTGATCCCTTGCATCTCTGGCAGTTTTTTGATTCCGGCGGCCGCCAACACGGTCGGCACAATGTCAATCGAACTGGCCAGATTGGTCGAGTCGATCGCTGGAGTTGCATGATCAGGCCACCGGACCATGATCGGCGTGCGCGTGCCGCCGTCGTATTGCGAACGTTTGGAGCGCGGCGCGTAATGGCTCGAATCTTCGAGATTGATCCAGCCGTTGTCGCAAACGTAAATCAAAATCGTGTTGTCTGCGACCTTTTCGGCTTCTAGAAAGTCAACCAGTTGCCCGCAGGTTTCATCAAACCATTCACACATCGCCCAATACTTGGCGATCGGCAGACTGGGCGTTTTATCGCGATACTTGGCCAACAGCCGCTCTGGCGGCGTATGCGGCGCATGCGGCAAGAAGGGGGCGTACCAAACAAAGAACGGTTTGTTGTCTGCTTTGGCCTGACGCACAAAGTTGTAGATCGGCTCCATTCCTTGTCGACCAATCGTAAGCCCCACGTCGCCGTGACGTCCACCGCGCTTGATGTCGCCGTGAGTCATCCCTTGATCAAAGCCGCCGCGAGAGAAGTTCCCTTCCCACCACTTGCCTGACTGGAAAGAAACATATCCCTTTTCACGTCGCAGAATCTCGCCCAACTTCGGCATCTGATCAACATGCTGCAAATAGTCATTACGCGTGCCGGTTTGATAGCGTTTGTCGCCGCCAGCGGTGCTATCACCTGGGACTTGGCGGGGTGGATCATTTCCCACGATCCCATGCTGGTGCGGATAAAGACCAGAAATAATGGTCGCCAGCGAAGGGCGACATAAACTGTCAGGCACATACCCGCGAGTAAAGGTCAGCGACTCGCGCGCCAAACGATCGAGACTCGGCGTCTGGATGGCTGGATGCCCCATAAAACCATAGTCAGTCCAGGCCTGATCGTCGGACAGAATCAAGACCACATTCGGCGGAGCATCGGCCGCAAGCGACCAGCCGCCCATGCAGATAGCCAACAGCAGCGCTCGATAGCAGTGATAGAAGTGCATGAAAAATCCTCATCGGGGTGGGGAGTTTGCCTTGACGTAGGGCGGGAAGAATTCGTATTGTCCCTCGATAAAAGTGGCGAGTCCAGTTATCTCCTGGAAATTTCGCGATTGCAGGGGGTTGGCAAATCGATGCCAAGACAGAAGCAAACAGCACCATTCATTCGCTTTTCAATCGCATTCAGCCTGGTCGCGGCGCTGCTGCTGTCGACCGGCTGCGCTGGCGATGCGTGGAAATCCGTGCGCAAAACTCCGCGGAATCCGCTCGCCGGTCAACTGCAACTTCTCTCTCGTCAGGGGCCGCAAGCGACCGAACGGACCAAGCAATTACTGCGGCAATATGATCTCGAAAAATATGCCGAAGGCGATCATCGCAAGGCGCTCGAAGAACTTGAGAAAGAACTAGAGCAAGAGCCGACAGCCGAAAAAACCTACGCCTACGCCGAGCTATCCTACATTGCCGGCACGCGTGCTGATGCGCTCGGAAAAAAAGCGACCGCGCTCGAATTGTTCGCAGCCAGCGCCGCCCACTCGTACTTCTATCTGTTTGATCCAAAATTTGCACGACAAGATCACGTCTTCGATCCCCAGTTCCGTGGGGCATGCGACCTGTACAACGGTTCGCTCGAAGCGGCCCTGCGGATCGTCCGCGCCCAAGGCAAGCTAACGCCGGGCTCGGTCTATCGCATCACGACGCCGCGGCAAGAGTTCCAAGTTGCGTTGCAAATCTCGGGACGCTGGGATGCTGATGACTTTGATCACTTTGAGTTTGCATCGGATTACGAAGTCAATGGACTCCGCAACCAGCATCGCCAGTATGGGCTGGGCGTGCCGTTGATCGCGATCTGCAAAGGGGCGAAGACCGGTAGGGCGGAAGACAAATATCTGCCGCCGGGATTGGCCTATCCGCTGACCGCATTCCTCGAGGTAACCCCGCAAAAGCAAGCCGAAGGTTCTTCGGTCCATTTCTGTAAGATTGAGCTTTACGATCCTCTCATGCAAGGCGAGGTGAAGATCGGCAAGCGGACCACTCCGCTCGAAGCCGATATCAGCACGCCGCTGGCCTACTACTTGGATCAGCCGCAGTTTCGCGATACCGATCTAGCGACCTGGGGTTTGCTGCTGCCTGGAAATAGCGAAGCAGTCCAGGGGCTCTACATGCTCGAACCGTACGATCCCCATAAAATCCCGGTCGTCATGGTGCATGGCCTCTGGTCTAGTCCGATCACTTGGATGGAAATGTTCAACGATCTCCGCGCTCAGCCAGAGATCCGTGACAATTACCAATTTTGGTTCTATCTCTATCCAACCGGCGCGCCGTTTTGGATTAGTGCGACGCAGTTTCGCCGCGATCTGCATAATGCGCGAGAAGATCTAGATCCCAATCATCAAGCGCTGGCGCTCGATCAGTCCGTACTGATTGGGCACAGCATGGGCGGCCTCGTCTCGCGGATGCAAACGATCGACAGCCAACAAGATTTTTGGTCTTTGGTCACCGATCAATTGCCAGACAAGCTCCAAGGATCAGAACAAGACAAGCAGCAGTTGATGAGCATGCTCTTTTTTGAGCCTAGCCCGTCGGTCCGCCAAGTGATTACGCTCGGAACCCCACACCGGGGCAGCGATTTCGCGAACTCGGCGACCAAATGGCTGGGGCGACACTTGATCGCGCTGCCCAAGACGCTGGTCAACGCCGAAGAACGGTTGAAAGCAGCCAACCCAGATTACTTCCGTAACGAAATGTTAGCCGTCGCGACCAGCGTTGACTCACTGGCTCCGGACTCTCCGGTTCTGCCCAAGATATTGGAAGCCCCGAAAGCTCCCTGGGTCAAATACCACACCGTGATCGGCGTGATTGATCAAAACACTTGGCTCGGCACGTTCGCCGGCCAAAGCGATGGAGTCGTCGAGTATCAAAGCGCTCACTTAGAGGAAGCGGCGTCAGAGTTGGTCGTTACCTCGGATCACAACAATGTTCACCGACATCCACGTAGCATCTTACGAGTCCGCAACATTCTACGAGATCATGTCGAAGGACTGCGTCAGGAGTATGTCGCTGCAATGCAACAAGGCGCTCCCCTTCATCCAGCGTTTCCAACATCCACCGTGATGCAAGCTGAGCATGTAGCTCCGCTTCAATCCGCTGCCCCACCTGGTGGGATTTACGCACCGCCGTTGCCCGAAACATTCCCGTTGACTCCGTCCAACCAGAACTAGAAATTAGTAAATAGAAAGCAGGGGGACGCCTGGCAAGCTTCGCCAGGCGTCAGCATCGCCGACTAGCGATTCGCCATAAATTCACGCATCGTCTGCATCCGAGCGAGCGGACGCTCAAACTGCTTCGGCTCTTGCTTCGGCTCTTCGGCCGAGATCCGAAACGACAGAACGCGATAATCGTCCGAGTCTTGATGGCTGCTCAGAAAGGGAGAAATGCCGCTTTGGCTATCCTCACTCCTTGGCGAAGCAGGCGACTGTCGCTCAGCAGCCGATTGCTGCGTCGCTGCGGCCTGTTCATGGTCGGCAGTTACCGTGTTGGGTAATTCTCCGCGAATCACTCGCACATCTTTCGGCGCTTCGATCCCAACGCGAATCGAGTTGCCTTTCACCTTCAAAATGGTGATGACAATATCGTCGCCAATCTGAATCTTCTCTTGCTGCTTGCGGGTGAGGACCAACATCGTAAACACTCCTTTGTTTGAAACATATCCGAAGGGAAGCGACTGCGAGAAACATTCTTTGCACTTGCCATGCCAAAAACCATCCACCTTTTCGCAAATAGCGACAAATCATTACCAGATAATCACTTACGCCAATTCCACCCACGATCGCATTCTGGACAGCTGGTGTACAAACTTACAATTTGGCTTGCAGGATTTACCGAATACCTGCTTTTTGGCGTTCAAAATGGCAGTCGAACCGAAGCTAGAAATACATCTAACCGGCCCTCCTTCGATCGAAAATAAACCCACCGCGCATCGTTCCAAAAAACGCCCCGAAAGTGCCACTATCTTCGTCATTAATTTAGAAGTCTAGTAGTCTAGTAGGGTGGGTGCAGCAAGCGATTAGCGGCATCCAATGTCAAACAACATCCCCGCTTGCGTAACCCACCTTTGCCGCCGGATCGTTCGGCGGGGCCGGTGGGTTGCGCAAAACCGGTTACGTTGATTTTTGATGGTGGGATTGGTTTCGGTTTTGCTGCACCCACCCTACGATTGCTATGTTATCGCCGTCGCTTGTTCCGCACTTTCGGTCGTCGTTTTTGTGACTGGCGGGGCGGCTGGACTGGACTCGGCTGCGAATTTTTTTCGAGTGGACTCTCGCCGAACATTTTTTCTGGCGGCTGGACTGGACTCGCAGGCGTTTCTTTTTCGGCGTAGGCGATTAGTTCGGCGGTGGTGAAGGTGGGGAAGACGGTGTCGAGCGGGTCGAACTTTGGCGCATCCGGATCGTTCAATTCCGCCAGATCGACCAAGCGATACCGGGCCTCGCCCTGGCCCCGGAAGGCTTCCGTTTTCGAGACCAGGCGAATTTCTCCGGCGTCGACCATGCGCTGCCAGGCCAAGCCAAAATTGCTTCCGCTCATCCCGCTTTGCTCGCGGATTTTCAGCTTGGTCGCTTTCTCCGGATCGATCTGCGAGATCACGCCGCGCAGCTTCCAGCGCAAGCGTTCGGCCTGTGATTTGGCCGCCAGTTGGGCATTTTCTTCAACGATGGAAGGCTCGTCGCGCAGCTGCACTTCCCATTTGCCGCCGGCGTCCTCTTCGTATTGCCCTTCGTCAATGTCCAGGCCCCATTGGCTGCTTCTCCGCGCGCCGCCGCCGCCGACTGTTAGCCATAACTGATGGCGCCCGGTTCCTGGTTCGAATGTTTGGCGGCGATTCACCAAGAGCCATTGGCGGGCAATGCCGCTACACGCCGAACCGCCCAGATCAGCGGCGGTCATGGCTCGCGGGGACAACTCTCTGCGCGTCGGGCAACAGATGATCGGCGTGGCCCCGGCTTTTTGACAACAGCGAACCAAATCGCGCAGCTGTTTGGCCTGGGCCCGCGGCGTCGCCTCCGCCAAATCGGCGACGTCAATGCATACCACTTCTAACTGATGCTGCTCGATCCAAGCAGTCAGCCGCTGCAAATTGACCGGACTGCCAGGGTCGCCCATGTTCAGGCTCCAGATCAGTCGATCCAGAGTAAGCAAATCGACCTGGGCCGCAGCGCTCCAGCGCGGCGCCAGATCGGCGATTGTTGGCTCAACCTCTTCGCTGCCCACAAAGCCGACGCGAAATGCCCGCTCGGCCGCGAACTGCCCCAAAAATTTGCCCCCGCTGGCCAGCGCGCCGCACAAGTCAACCGCCAGCGAAGTTTTCAGGCATTTCGAAGGCCCCAAAATCACCGCCGCCTGATGCCGGGCGAGTACTCCCGGCAATAGCCAAGCCTGCGGCGTTTGCCGCGCCAACAATTGGACCGTGCTTAGACCCTCCAAAGGTTCATCAGGCCGCAGTTGCCCCAGGTCCAACCGCTGGAAAACAGCCGCTGTCTTCGCAGAATCGGAACGCAACAAACTCGAAAGCTCTGCGGCCGATTCCGCATGGTGGATTGGATTAGCAATAGCCTCAAAAGAAGCAGACTCCATCATGGCCGTTGACATGAAAATTTCTCCCCCAAAGGCTCACACAGGCGCAGCAGAAAAACCTCGCCGAACCAGCGATCACCCGATGCAAACGCCCAGCCCGATCCCCCGGCCAAACGCCCCAAAAACAGCCCCCAACGCATCCCGCAGGCGCCCGATATTATGTAGATAGGCAGAATCAAACCGCAGCTCGATTACCTGTACATACTTATACTAAAAAGCGGCGGCAAGTCAACCTTGTTTTGGAAAGATTGGTGCGGCCGCGGCGGGAAGGTTTTGGCGGCAAAGAGGCAGCACTGGCGCCATGCGAAAAAGAGCCCCGATTTAGCGCTGGGGCTGCAGTTACTTTCGGACGCGTGGTGCTGGTTTGCGACCGGATGGCGCGGCATCTTGTTGCTGTAGACGTCACTCTGCATGAGACATTCGATATTAGAAATTAGTCATTTCCCCATCTTTGTTTTCAACGGACTTCAGCTTTGCTTCGAGTTCTGCGATGCGGCTTTGCAATTGCTCCATCACCGGCGCTATCTGCTGTTGGGAGAAACGCTTGTGAATATGTTGCGGGCAATTTACATCCCACGCTTCGACTTCAAACAGAATGGCCCGCTCGACTTTTCCTGGATAAGACGGATCTCGCAAACTGTCGAGCAGCGCCGGATCATCCTCGACGACCCGCGCGCGGCCCCATAGTTTGATGCGGCTGCTCCGCGCGTAGTCCATCAGAAAGAGGAACGCTTGAGAGTTCTCTGACAAATTACCAAGCGTGATGTACTGCCGATTGCCACCAAAGTCTGCAAAGGCCAAGGTCTTGTCATCCACCGGTTTCAAAAACCCAGGAGGACCTCCCCGGTACTGAATGTAGGGTTGCCCGGCGGCGTTGGCTGTTCCCAGATAAAACATATCGAGCTCTGCGAGCACCGCAGCCAGCTGTGGGGTGACGCTTGTTTCCCAACTGCCTCCCATCTCCATCCGTGCATAGCTAGGTCGAGAGCCTTTTTCGGCTTGAATGCCTTTTACAGCTGGAGTAAACGCGATGTCACTAGAAAACTGACGCATGAAAGTCTCCCTCCGCTCTTGGATTCTATTTCTGGATGTTAGGCGCCGGCTTTAACTTTTCACTTGTTACGACGTGCAGAGCTCATTGGATAGCAGGGATCCCGACGTCATCGGCAGGTCGTGGCCCGGGAGCTGTCCAATGGAACCGGCGCTGTTGTTGGGTGATTGAATAGTCATTGATGCTCGCTTCTCGACGCCGCATTAGTCCTTCGTCATCAAACTCCCAAAGTTCATTGCCGTAGGCGCGGTACCACTGACCGTGGAGATCGTGGTATTCATACTGAAATCGGACGGCGATCCGATTGTCGGTGAAGCTCCATAACGATTTGGTCAGCCGGTAGTCGAGTTCGCGTTCCCATTTGCTGGTCAAAAAGGCTTGAATCTGGTCTCGGCCCTGGACAAACTGATCGCGGTTGCGCCAATGCGAGTCTGCTGTGTAAGCAAGCGATACGCGCACTGGATCACGACTGTTCCACGCATCTTCGGCGGCTCGTACTTTGGCGGTCGCTGTTTCTAAGGTGTATGGCGGTCGAATAACGGTCATCGCAGTTTCCTATTTTAAGGGGGTGATCAAGTAACAACCGGATGCCGGGATCAAACCAAGCATCCGGTGCGAACTTTGAAAGGTCCAAATACCAATCGCAACGCGTCTACTTGGTCTGTTGCTTATCCAAGAAGGCATGGATCCGCGCTGCAATTTCGGCTCCGTCTTCTTCGAGGGCAAAATGGCCTGTGTCGAACAGGTGGAATTCCAAATTCTTCAGGTCACGCTTGTACGGAAACGCACCGTCCGCCGGAAAGATCTGATCGTTCTTGCCCCAGACGATCAGCGTCGGCGGCTGATGCTTGCGGAAGTAGGCTTGCCACTGGGGATAAAGCGGCGGGTTGCTACCGTAGCTATAAAACATGGCGAGTTGAATCTCTTGATTGCCGGGACGATCCAACAACGGTTGCACATGCTCCCACGTATCAGGGCTGATCGTTTCTAGATTGCGGACACCGGTCGTGTACTGCCACTTGGTTCCCGCTAGCGTCAATAGCTTGCGCAGCGAGTCTCCATTTGCGGGGCTGCGATCCTTCCAGTACTCCTTCACCGGTTTCCAAAAACCGTTGTCGAGACCTTCCTCGTAGGCATTGCCATTTTGCACGATTAGCGTGTCGACTCGATCCGGGTGCTTTGCAGCGAGCCGGTAACCGATCGGAGCGCCATAGTCCATCAGGTAGAGCGAATACTGCTTGAGGCCGAGTTGTTCAGTGAACTTCTCGATCACGCTGGCCAAGTTGTCAAAAGTGTAGTCAAACTCGTTCACGGACGGAGCCGAACTATAGCCGTAGCCGGGATAATCGGGAGCAACCACGTGGTACTTGTCGGCCAACGCAGGGATCAGGTTGCGGAACATGTGCGACGAAGTGGGGAACCCGTGCAGCAGCAGAACGGTGGGAGCATCCTTGGGACCAGCTTCGCGGTAAAAAACATCGAGCCCGTCGATATTCACCGTGCGGTAAAAGACCTGCGGAGCAGACGTTTGCGGCTCGGCCGCGGTCGCATCGATTGCGGCCGAGACCAGCAGGACGACAGCCAGGGCAATTTGTTTGTTTCTCAGCGTGTTCACGAATCCAGCTCCTTGATTGAGGTAGTTGACTAATACATACAGACAGGTCTGTCTATTCATCTACAAAAAAATGTTTAACCCGGTCGCTTCCGCTGGGCCTTGGCTGTTTTTTTGGGTTGAGCCATCAACGCCAACGCTGCGTCTCGCGCTACGTCCGCCGGATCAGACGACTGCGTCATCATCGCGGTGATAATTGCCCCTTCGACTAGCAATCCAATCGCTGGGGCCTTGGTTTTCGCCAACTTTGCGCCGCTCGATTCGGCGATGATCGTTTGAATTAACTGGTGAAATCGTTGCTTGTGGCAAGCGGAGAACTGCGAGGCCGGGTGCGCTACGTCAGCCAGTTCGACTCGGGCATTGATAAACATGCAGCCTCGGAACCCGGGTGAATCGAACCAATCTTTGAGTGCGGCGAAAAACGCATTCAGAGGACCCGTGCCTTGGGAGAGATGGTGGTCCATCCACTGCGTAAACATGCCGCCAAAATTCTCCTCCCGATACTGAAGCACCGCAAGGATTAAATCGTCTTTGGAGGGAAAATGGTTGTAAAGCGACATCTTGGCTACTTTCGCCTCGGCGATGATGCGGTCAATCCCCACCGTGCGCACCCCTTCGGCATAAAACAGCCGCTCTGCAGTCTGCACAATCCGCTGGCGGACCTCCGATTTTTGAGTTGGCGTCTTGTTCATGCCTTAAGCATACAGACCTGTCTACTTAATGCAAGCGTCCCAAAAAAAGTAGACGCCATGGCTGTTTGAAGTTGGGCTATTTGGCAGTTCATGATGATGAACACGGAATCCACGAAAGGAGCAAAGGAAAAGGTGATGGTAGCGGAGATGCGGCGATGACGATTGGGCTGTTGCTGGAGCATGCAGGGGATTGGATCGCGACTTGCTTAATGCTTATGGCCAATCTATTTTAGGACCGAGGGTGGCGGAATGCGTTAAGCAGGTTGCGCCTTGCCTTGGTGCTGGACGCGCCTCTCTGGGGTTACCCCAGGGGATCGTGAATGGTTCGACATTCCTTCGCGTGAGCGCCGGTTGCAATGCATGCAAAATGGCTCACGCTAGACCAGACTCGTTGGCGCATTCCGTCACCCGTTTTTCGAATCATGATCACCCACAAATCCATTGCCTGCAGTCTGGCGTCTGCCTTTGTCGCCGGCAGCTTTGACGTCGAAGGACTTGTCAGTCGCGGCAGTCGGTTGTTGGGGAAACGATGGCGCTGGCTGCATCCTTTGGCTAGCCGCGCCGTCCAACATCATGCAAGCCACATCCGCCCGCGCCACTCCTTGGTTGAGCAGTTCCTACTTGGCGATCGCGGCTTTTGGCGAGCCTGCCGGAAGCATGATTTGCAACTGGCTAATCTTGTCGGCCTTCGCCCGCAAATGGCGCCCATCGCAGCGGCGAGCGGTTGGTATGCGAAACGGATCATCGCCACGACCGGCGAACTGGCCGAATGGCTAGACATCAGTGCTGCCCAGCTGGATTGGCTGGCCGATCTGCACCGACTGACAACTCGGCAAACTAATCCCAAGCTGCAACACTATCGCTATCGAGTGCTGGCGAAAAAGTTGGGCCAGTTGCGTTTGATCGAAGCTCCCAAGCCACGCTTGAAAGCCATTCAGCGCAAGATACTGACCGAGATCCTGGATCACATCCCGCCGCATGAAGCCGCACATGGTTTTCGACTGGGTCGCTCGATCGTAACCTTCGCACAGCCACATGTTGGTCAGGCGGTGGTGATCAAGCTGGACCTGCAAGATTTCTTTCCGTCGATCCGTGTGGCGCAAATCCAGGCGATGTTTCGGGCGCTCGGCTATCCCGAAACAGTGGCCGATCTGCTAGCCGGACTCTGCACCACGTCAACACCGGCAGACGTACTGGCCGAACCAACTTGGGCAGCGCAAAGTCAGCAGACGCAGCAGCAAAAACGAAGATACGACCAGCGGCATCTTCCGCAAGGCGCACCAACCTCGCCGGCGATCGCTAATCTGTGCGCCTATCGGATGGATTGTCGCTTGGCCGGTCTGGCCGCAGCATCTGGCGCAACCTACACGCGGTACGCCGACGATCTAGCCTTCTCAGGCGACGCCAACTTTCAACGCGCCGCAAAGCGATTTTCAGCGCACGCCGCCGCGATCATTCTGGAAGAAGGTTATGCCGTGCACCACCGCAAAACGCGCATCATGCGACAAGCAGTGCGCCAGCGAATCGCCGGGATGGTCGTCAATCAGCATCTGAATTTGCCAAGGGCAGATTTTGATCGCATGAAGGCGATCCTCACCAATTGCATCCGCCAAGGAGCGGAGTCGCAAAACCGCGATCGACACGAGAATTTTCGCAGCCATCTAGAAGGGAGAGTCTCGTTTTTTGAGATGGTGACGCCAGCGAAGGGGCGGCGGTTGCGTGAGTTGTTGGAACAAGTAGTCTGGCAATGATTGCGGTCGGCGAGTCGATAGAATTGAAATCCATTTTCAAACCAACTTTACGCGTCCGGTTTGATAACACAAAATCCGATGACGAACTCACGCACATTCGTTGCCACGAAGTGGTGGCAACGGACTTTGTGCTATTTAAGGAGCATCGAATGTCAAAAACACGCTGTAGGTGTGGACATGTCATTATTGACATTGAGGATCCGTGCACAGATTTGCATTGGGTAGTCCAGGACGAAAAAATGTGGAATCTAGTAAAGCAGTTCTCGAGGGCACCGGAGTCAGCGCATCCGACTGATGATATATCTGCTGCTCTCGTCGTTAACGCATCCACTTTTTACAAATGCCCAGAATGCGATCGGTTGCTTTTCTTTTGGAACCCCGAAAACCCCAAGTACATCGCCTATCGCCTCGAGACAGAATAGATTAAACGGCGCCCGTGCTTCGCGAACCGAGTGTCCGTCTCACGGTCCCGGAAAGGCGCCGAGCTGCATCATTAGCCCCAGGGCGTCCATGATGATGCGGGTCTCTTTGATCTTCCCGGCTTCGAACCGGTCGATGACCATGCCCCAGACTTTGACCGATCGGCCGGTGGCTGGCACGCCGAAAAATTCGGCTTGGTGGGTGCCTGTCCACTCGAACCGGGTTACGACTTTGTCGCCTTCGGCAACTTGCTCGGCTGGCTGTCTCGGTGCAGAATGTGTTTGCTGGAGTGTTTTTACATTTGCGACCGGATGACGCCTCGGCAGGTTATCCGGATTTATTTTTAACAAACAATAGTTCTGTTAAACAATGAAACGTTCCTACATTGTCGCCATCGTTGTCCTTGTTGGTTTCGGCGTTATCGTTATCACTAAACGGCCTCAATCGCGTTTGACAATTCTCATCAATGGAGCCCCGGCGGCAAATCGGACCGTGACAGACTTGCAGACCATGAAGCCGCGTAAATTGGACGCGACCGGGTCTGTCATTTATGACTCCAATTCTTTGAAACAAAACGCCATCTTCTTCCCAACAAAGAGCGGAACCCAACAGATGGTTTCGTTACCCGATCGCGGACATCGAACTGTTGATTTGAAAGGGCGGCTGATCGTCTCGAAAACTGTGATGTACAACTTTGGGTTCATTCGAAGTGAGGAAACGAGCGAGCAGTATCACCTAACTGACGCCGAGGTTGCGGCGATGGAAGCTGGCGAAATTACTCTTTCCGAAGTACAGCAATCCATTCAAAATGAATCGGAACCCAGCAATGTACCTGAGTCGTGAAGTCGGGCGTTTTCACAATGGCGAATCTCTCGTAGCGACCGAGTTATGCCAGACGTTCGCTGATGGTACCAAGTAATCCCAACGAACCGGTGTCGGTTGCTTCATGGAAACTGAATTCATGCATGACTCATCATCTGAATTCCAATGCAGCACTTCCGTGCCGAATCGGCTGGTGTTGGGTTTCGTACTTATCACCATCGCGGCGGTACTTTGGTTTGTGGCATTTTACCTGTTTTACTCCATTTCACAGCAGGATCCGTGGGTCGCACACACGGTATGGCGTTGGCGTTTGCTCGTTGGAGCATCGGCAACACTTTCAATCGTAATCGCAGCGATCATTCTGTGGCGCCGTTTACTTCTTGGTCGTCCGCTATCGGCACTTGTAATTGCGATCATCTTTTCGACACTGATTCTTCCGTCAACATCCATGAGCAACCGACGGCGACGTGAAATCGTTTCAGAAGAACCCCTTCACGGTTTCGTTGACACGACAAAACAGTACATTGCTTTCTGCAGTACGCTTATCATCGGATGCGTAGTCGCGTCCGATCGAAAGCGAAGAGTAATCAGCGAACAAGAGGTGCAACCGAGTTGCGATAGCTCCGGTTTTCGTAATGGCAGATCAACCACGTCCCCCCGGCTATCGCCGCCGTTATCCGACTGAAGATAGTCCACTCGAAATGACATCTCGACCACCACAGATCGTTGACGTCAAGCGTGGGTTTGGACGACAAATCCGCGGCTATGTGGTTTCGCGAAACTCCCATTTGATTGTCGTGCGTGAATTCGATGGATTTACGCCAGCCGGTTTTACTGCGTTGCCTGCGTCGACCGTTGCCGAGCTAGTCATCAACGAAGCGTGGACAGAGATGATCGCTTCGGAAGGTCACGCGGAGCTTGCGTCCATCGCTCCTTGGTTTTCCAATCATGGCGTAAGGTTAGCGCTGACGTCGATTTATCGTCGCAACATCAACATCAAGCTGGAATGCGAGAACTGTCCGGGCGCTGAAGAATCTGGATTGCACATTGGACATGTCGCGGCGTTGGGCGACTCTAACCTAGATTTTGTCTTTTTTGACTCTGCCGGCCGTTGGCTGCCAACGCCGTATGCAGTCCCCTACGCTTCAATTACGCAGATTGTGGTTGACGACCCGTATGTCACAACGTTTTCGAGGTACGTGGGGCCATGTCCTTGTACGACCGAGGACGACGAGTAAACTGGGCAGCACACCAAGTCGCAATTCCGGCCCCCGCCGACGCTGTGCGTGCAATTTGCACAAGCGTGCTATTGGATGATGACGCCTGAAAAATGGCTGGAGTCTGGCGGTCCGCATGCAGAGTCCGTCTCATTGCCCCGGAAAGGCGCCGAGCTGCATCATCAGCCCCAGGGTATCCATGATGATGCGAGTCTCTTTGATCTTCCCGGCTTCGAACCGGTCGATGACCATGCCCCAGACTTTGACCGATCGGCCGGTGGCTGGCACGCCGAAAAATTCGGCTTGGTGGGTGCCTGTCCACTCGAACCGGGTGACGACTTTGTCGCCTTCGGCAACTTGCTCTTCGGCGGTCCATTGCATGTCAGGAAATGCGGTCCGCATGCTGCGCAGGACATCTTTGAGACCGGCCAAGCCTGGTCCTTGGCCAGGCAGAGGAACGTGCTCTACTAGATCTTCCCAGAAGAACTGGCCGGCAGCTTCGATCTCTCCTTGGCTGAGGACCGTCTCTAAGAAGTTTTTGACAGTAGTGCAGTTGTCTTGCATCGCGTGGCGCCTTCGACAGACCCTTGATTGCTTTTCCAAGTCATGCAGACGATAGAGACTTGGGATGGGAGCGTCAATCACCAAGCGTCGGATCTGTAGTCCTGCATAAGCCAGCAGCGCTAAGTTTGAACTGGCATCAGCTTCCGCTAGATCGGCTCGACCAAGCGTCCTGCGTGTTCGCCGCGCGGGTCGTAGGTCTCATACTCGGCGACGAGCCACTTGCCGTCGGTCTCTTTGACCAGATCCAGCACCATAAATGCAGCGAAACGCTCGCCGCCGCCGTAGCCACCCTCTTTGAGTCGACCGATGACGACGATGTTGAACTTGGCGTGGCAATGCGTTTGCTGGGGGTCGAAGAAGATCACTTCGATCGGGTTTTTAACGCTGACACTATCGAGCTCGACCAGATCAAGGATATAGCTGGCGCGGCGTTTCATTTCGGGGCGAATGTCGGAGATGACATCCAGCACTTTATCTTTGTCGCCGCTTTGCAATGCGCTGGCGAAGTATTGAACCGAGTCTCGGACGTTTTCGGTCGGCGTCACGACCGACATTTCGATCAGCGACGCGCCGGCAATCAGCGCTACCCAGAGAAAGAAGCCCGGTATGAACACCTTCTTGCCGGTTTGCACCAGACAGCCGGCGATGATCGCGGCGCCGATCAGCCCGATCACCAGAATCGTCGTTTGTTGCTCAAACAGGATGCTCATGCGACGCTCCTTTTTGCTGAGTCAGCGTTTTTGATGTTGCCACCCACCGCGTCCACCACAATCTCGCCCAGCCGATGCTCACCAATACCAACAGCACCAAGTAGACCGGACGAAGATCAATCAGCGTATTGTCGGCGCTCGAAATTTCTCCTGTCGGCGTCACCCCTAGGCGGATCTGCTCGGCCCGCTGGCGAGCCTGATACTGCTTTTCGAGCGTGGCTTGGCGCACCCCGTACTTCGGCGCCATCACCAGTCCGCCGGCCAAGGCGGCCATCGCAAAGAGATAGAGCCAAAACCAGGGCGAATCGGCGATCGGGGACAGCTGTTTTTCCATAAGGGTTGATTATACACGGGTGTGGGGATATTGCGGTGAAATTGCAGGTAATGCTGGCAGGCCCAATCGGCGCTGACGTCGCCAGCCAAATTGCCTACGCTTTCCGCTTCTGCGAAATCCCACCAATCTTGTAGGAACCGCACGATGCGTCCACTGCCGATCGCTGCATGTCTCTTGGCAATACTTGTTATTCCCAGTTTTCTGCTCGCCCAGTCGCCGCAGAAGTACATGATCACGACAAAGTTCTACGATCATGGGTCCGATGGAAATAAATCGAAGGTGCGGGAGGGGCCTACTGTGACCGGCGTCGAAGTCGTCGCCGGCCAGATCATTCGCCTTCGGATGCCGGTTCCACAAGAGAAGTGGAAAACGATCCAACTGGGACGCGATCGTCTGATGGAGATTCAGGTAGTACCTGTGACTTTGGCAGAGCCGCTGTACGAAAAATAGACTTGAGCTCCGAGTCACGCACGTTTTGCATTCACAAGGATATCCTGATCGTTCATTCATGGTTGTTGCGAGTGGCTTTCTTTTGCATGCTGCTGCCAGCAGTTCAGGCCGAAGCCCAGACCACTCCCGACTTCTTCACCCTGGAAGTGAAACTGCTCGAGATACCGCCGTCGCCTGCGAAGCCGATGGTGTTGTCCCAACCCGGTATCGGCTCGATCGTCGGCAAGAAATTCGATATTGTTGTAGGGGGACAAATACCGCCGGACGAGCAATTCGGCGGCGAGCCGATCCAGCTTGGCATGCGACTCGAGGGTATCTTTCTACGCAGTCCCGGCGGCCAGTTTCAATTGCAGATGACCTTGGACGTCGCTCACGAACTTGCGAGCGAGGACACAGATCTCACGATCGTCCATCACGATGTCATCGAAGTGAGGATGAACCTGCCGCAGAAGAAGGTGCAGGTTATTCCGATCTCATCGCAGCGGTATTTGGAACTACGGGTGGAGACGTTGTCCGAGCTGGAAGCCCGTGAGCGAAATGCCGACGGTCTTCGCTGAGGAAAAATCTCCGCGCAGTTCTGCCGCCCAGGGGGACGAAATACTCAACTTGAATATGCTTCTTTGCGACCAGCTTAGATTAATTAATAACTCTCTTCTAATTTTAATTGACTCAACAGCTGCACACGGTCTAAGTTGAAGCGACGCGATAACGATCAGCGATCCCTAGGGATTTCTGACGGAACTCAATCGCAAGCAAGTAATTCGCTCGTTAGCTTTCCTGATTCTCTTCTTATCGACTGCTCGGATGGAGAACGTGTGCATGTCTAAACGACGCATCTTCGCTTGGCGAACCTTCATCAGTATGTCGGTACTGCTTAGCGGCTGCCAAAGTGAAATCCCCTTGCCTCCGGGGATGCCGACGCTACATCCGGTGAAGCTGACCGTTCTTCAAGAGGGGAAACCGCTGCCGTACGCGTCGATTCGCTTAATCCCCGAAGAGAGTAAAAGTTCTTGGAATTCTGGCGGCAGTACCGATGAAGCAGGTGTCGCGGTCATCCGGACGCATGGAAAGTTTGAAGGAGTGCCGGCTGGCAACTATAAGGTCACCGTTTCTAAGATCGAGACAGCACCCCCGGCAAAGACAGACGCCGGTCCGCTGGATCAACCGTCAACCAACAATGACTCAGCTTACGATCTTGTTGCTCCGCGCTACGCCTATCCCAATCAAACGCCGCTGTCACTGGAAGTGATCGCCGGAGATAATCGCCAAGAGTTGGATCTCGGACCAGCTGTTCGCATCAAGCGCAAAGGGCCGCCATCCTAATTCGCTGTACAACCTATTTGACGGTGCGACTCTGTCCATTTCGATCCTACATTCTTATCCAGCAATTCTTATTCATTCAGTCGGAGACTCGGCTATGCGCGCGAGAAAAGTCCCAGGCTTCACCTTGGTGGAGTTGCTGGTAGTAATCGCAATTATCGGCGTTTTAATTGCATTGTTGCTTCCGGCCGTTCAACAAGCCCGCGAGGCGGCTCGGCGAATGCAATGCACCAACAATGTCAAGCAAATCGTGCTGGGGCTGCACATGCACCACGACACCTACAATAATTTTCCGGCAAGTGGTGACGGATTCGCCGGCCGGTTTGATAATCCTGACGGCGCAAATGGAGGCCGTTGCGGTACGATTGTCCATCTACTCCCCTTTATCGAGCAGATGCCGCTCTACAACGCCATCCAAAGCGTGACGCCTTTGTCATTGGGCGCTCCCTGGAATGTTGACGCCGTGTTTACTACGGATCTAGGCAATGTCAAATGCCCTTCCAACTCGGGGACAACGCGACATACGGACGCAACATTTGGCGGCAGAACGGCTCCGCTCAATAACTACGTTTTTTCTCTGGGAGACGGACTCTGGACTCAGGGGCATTTGCCGACAGGCGGTGGGCAACATCGCGAGTCCACTTCGCGCGGCATGTTCTATCGCGAGAAGAAGAACTTTCGGGACTGCACCGACGGCACCAGCAACACCGCCGCCGTCAGCGAATGTCTGTCGCCGGACGTGCGCGATGGTACCGATGTTCGCAGCAATGTCGCGCGTTATGACGGCATTTGGGATGGAACTCCTCATGGAGCTCCCTTTAATTGCACCAACGGTTTGCCGATGGCGTCAGGCAGCATTCGCAACTTCGCGGACTCGCAAAAATCTCCGACTTGGCGAGGAGTTTTATTCACCAGCGGTTGGTCAGCGGTCAACGGCTTCACCACCATGACTCCCCCCAATTCACCAATGTGCCATTACGGGGGCAATCCCAATAACGACTGGGCGGTTCTGCCACCGGTCAGCAATCATCCAGGCGGAGTGAATGTTGGTTTTATGGATGGTTCAGTGCGATTTATTCCTGATACGATTGACTGCGGAAACACCAACGCGCATGCGGTTGGTTCTGGCCCAAGTCCGTTTGGCGTTTGGGGCGCGCTTGGTTCGCCACAAGGTGGCGAAGCGGTTCAGCTGTAGCCGTCTGATGCATAATGCCGTCGCTGCATTTTGCAACTTCGTACTAAACTCTAAGCGGAGTTATCTTGGCAGTGATTGTCGAGTTTGCTTGGGAGCTATGAAAAAAGGCGCCGATCGAATGACCGGCGCCTTTCAATTGTTGATTCGCTGCGAACTTTGCTGCCTGACAGACACGGCCTGCCCAACATGGCGGCTGCCCTACTTGTTGGCAGTTTTACTTGTTCTTCAGCGTCGGGAAGATCGGCCCGCCGTACAGGGCGTTTTCGCCCAGTTCGTTTTCGATCCGGAGCAGTTGGTTGTACTTGGCCATGCGATCGCTGCGTGAGGCCGAGCCGGTTTTGATCTGACCGCAACCCAAAGCAACCGCCAGGTCGGCGATGAACGAGTCTTCGGTTTCGCCGCTGCGATGGCTGGAAATGCTGGTGTAGCCATTGCTATGGGCCATGGTGATTGCGTTGATCGTTTCGGTCAGCGTACCAATCTGGTTGACCTTGATCAGAATGCTATTGGCGATCCCTTCTTGGATACCACGCGCCAGTCGCTCGGTGTTGGTGACAAACAAGTCGTCGCCGACCAGTTGGACCTTGTCGCCGATCTTTTCGGTCAGCATCTTCCAGCCGTCCCAATCATCTTCGTCCAGGCCGTCTTCGATCGAGACGATCGGGTACTTCGCGGCCCAGTCAGCCAAAAAGTCAACCATCGCGGCCGAGTCAAGCTCTTTGCCGTCGATCGTGTACTTCTTGGTTTCTTTGCTATAGAACTCGCTGGAAGCAGCGTCCAGCGCGATGTAGATCTGCTCGCCCGGCTTGTAGCCAGCCTTTTCGATCGATTCCATGATCAGATCCAAGGCTTCGATGTTGCTGCCCAAGTTGGGAGCAAAACCACCTTCGTCGCCGACCGCAGTGTTTAGTCCTTTGCCTTTGAGGACGCTCTTGAGGCTATGGAAGACTTCGACGCCGCAACGCAAAGCGTCACTGAACGTATCAAAGCCTAGCGGCATCACCATAAACTCTTGGACGTCGACGTTGTTGTCGGCGTGCGAACCGCCGTTGAGAATGTTCATCATCGGGGCCGGCAGCATGCGAGCGCCGACGCCGCCCAAGTAACGGTAGAGCGGCAAGCCAGAGCTTTGTGCGGCCGCTTTGGCCGTGGCCAGCGAAACGCCCAAGATCGCGTTAGCGCCCAGCTTGCTTTTGTTCGGCGTGCCGTCCAATTCGATCATCTTGCGATCGAGTTCGGACTGGTTCAGCGCGTCTTCGCCCAACAGTACTTCGGCCAGGACGGTATTGACGTTTTCGACCGCTTTGGACACCCCTTTGCCGCCGTAGACGCTCTTGTCGCCGTCACGCAGTTCGTTCGCTTCGTGGGCGCCGGTGCTGGCTCCGCTGGGCACGGCGGCGCGGCCAATCGCCCCGTCATCCAGGGTCACTTCGACTTCAACCGTCGGGTTGCCGCGGCTGTCGAGCACTTGCAGGCCACGAATGTCAACAATAAAGCTCATGGTTCTCTCTCGTTCTACTGGGGTTGTCGCTAGGAGTGCACTGGCACAGTCGGCCGTAGCAATCGCCGCACATTTTGGGGCCCGGGGACGAAAATGCCCCCGGATGGTTTACGATAGTTCGATTCGAGCCAACATTTTGCCGCGCATAAATCGCATTGACTAGGCAGCCGAGGCTTGGTTGAGGAAAAAATTAACTCGGGATACATTAAATAACCACGAAGCGACGCTCCGCGAGCTGTGACTCTCGCCGCTGCGCTGTGATTGCGGCGCTGTTTTTCCACCTTGATCCCTGGAAGGCGATTGCTCATGTTTACCGGACTTGTCGAAACGCTTGGCTCAATCGTCGCTGTGACGAAGCAGGGCCCCGGCGTTTTGATGCTGCTGGAGTGCGGACCGGTCGCCGAAGGCGCCGCGATCGGCGACAGCGTCGCGATCAACGGTTGCTGCCTAACGGTGATTGAGATCTCGGGATCGCAGTTGGCATTTGAGGCCGGTGAAGAAACGCTGAGCAAAACCAATCTGGGGCAACTCTCAGGCGGTGATCCGGTGAATCTCGAGCGTGCACTACGAGCCGGCGATCGACTCGGCGGACATTACGTCACCGGGCACGTTGACGGAGTAGGGCGGGTCGACCAGCGGCAGGACGACGCCGAGTGGTCCAAGTTTTGGTTCCGCGTATCGCCAGAGCAGGCGTTGCAGATGGCGGCCAAAGGATCGGTCGCCGTGGACGGAGTCAGCTTGACACTGGTCGATGTCGAGGAAGACCGGTTTAGCGTGGCGCTAATCCCACATACGCTGGCGGTCACAACGCTGGGGGGGCGCCAAGTAGGAGATGCTGTAAATATCGAGACCGATTTGCTCGCCAAATATGTCGAGCGACAACTGCGCGGCGCCGCCGCTGGTTAATTAGACGCTACTTTTACTCGGCGGAGATTCCGCCTTATGCATGCCTAAATTTCAGAATCAGACGATCTCGTTTTTGACCAAGCGGTTTCGTGAAGTCGGTCTACGGCCGGTTTCGAAGCATGGTCAAAACTTTTTGATCGACATGAACCTGCTCGACATGATCGTGCGCTCGGCCGAACTGGGGCCGCAAGATGTCGTGCTTGAGATCGGGACCGGCACCGGATCGTTGACCACTCGCATGGCGGCCGAAGCAGGCCACGTGATCACGGTCGAGATCGACGAGCATCTCTACACGCTGGCGTCGGAAGAATTGTTTGAGTTTGAGAACGTCACGATGTTGCAGTTTGACGTCCTGAAAAACAAAAACGCGTTTCGCCCAGAAGTGATGGAGACGATCAAACAGAAGCTGGCCGAAATCCCCGGCAGCCGTCTGAAACTTGCGGCGAATTTGCCGTACAACGTCGCGACGCCGATCATCTCGAACTTGCTTCGTAGCGAGATCACGCCCGTTTCGATGACGGTGACGATTCAAAAAGAAGTCGCCGAGCGGATCATCGCCGTCCCCAGCACCAAGGACTACGGCGCGCTAAGCATCTGGATGCAGTCGCAGTGCCGCTGCGAGATCGTCCGCATTCTCGGGCCAGGCGTCTTTTGGCCGCGCCCCAAGATTGACTCAGCCATCATGCATCTGCAGGTCGACGAAGAGCTGCGCAATCGGATCCCCGATCGAGAATTTTTCCATCAGTTTACCCGCGCGATCTTCTTCCACCGCCGCAAGTTTTTGCGCAGCGTGCTGATTAGTGCGTTCAAAGATCAGCTCGACAAAACTCAGGTCGACGAAGTGATCGAAGCCAACGGCTTGCTCCCAGACGCTCGCGCCGAACAGTTCACGCCGGACGAAGTGCTGGCGATGAGCGAGATGTTCCGGCAGAAGTTGCAAGCGCTCGGAAAATTAGAGAAGTAGTCGGTCACAGCAAAATTATCAAGCGGCAAAACGCTCTGATTGATTAGGGTGGAGTAAGCGCAGACTCTTGCGCGAAACCACCTTTGATTCCACGCTTTAGCCCCGCCTCCTCCGCTCGCCGTCACTTCCCTTGCAGCCAGTAGTAAACATGACATTCAACAATCCTTCTCGACGTTCGTTCCTGGCCTACACCATCGTGATGGCCGGCGCCAGCCAAATGACGGGGCAATTATTTGCCGCGGAAGGCGCCAATGCCGAGCGACCGCTGATCGCTTATGTCGGCACGTTCAGCTCGCCACTGAAGGATGTCTTAGAGACGCAAGTTGATCTTCCCCCCGGCAACGGCCGCGGCATCCATGCCTTTAAGGTGAACCGCACAACGGGAGCGTTGACAGCATCAACTGTGCACGAGATGGGGACGAGCCCTAGTTGTTTAACCATCAATGCTGCCGGGACTCGGCTTTACTCGTCTAACGAAACTGATCGCGTTGGCGACACGCCTGAGGGTACGATTAGTTCGTTCGCCATTGATCCGGCTACTGGCGATTTAAAGCTCCTCAATACGGTTCGATCAGGCGGCGCCGGCCCGACCTATCTAAGCATTCATCCCGCAGGCAAACATCTGTTTGTCGCGAACTACTTTGGCGGCTCGATCGCCGTGTTGCCAATTTTGGAAGATGGGCGACTCGGCAGTCCGACCGATGTGAAGCGTGACAGGGGAAAGATTGGCCCCACGAAAGCGCCGCATGCGCCTCCTGGGAGTTTCGCGATTAGCGGGCACGACACCGCACATGCCCACATGATTCAGGCCGATCCGGCAGGTCGATATGTACTGCATGTCGACTTGGGATTGGATCAGATTTATATCTGGAAGTTTGACGCTTCCACTGGCAAACTAACCGCAAATGATCCTGCGACGGTTTCGTTGCCGCCGGGAGATGGCCCGCGGCATTTTCATTTTCATCCCAACGGTCGCTGGTTCTACTCGATTCAGGAAGAGGGCTCGACCATCGTCTTGTTTGATTACGACGCGAAAGCTGGCCGCTTGTCGCAGCGGCAAACCATTTCGACGTTGCCGCCAAAATTCGCTGGCAGCAACTTTTGCTCAGAGATTCTCGTCTCGGCCGATGGTCGCTTTGTCTACGCCGGCAATCGACTGCACGACAGTATTGGGATCTTTGCGATAGGCCCTGACGGAGAGTTGACTCACCTCGGCGACGAGTGGACGCGCGGCGACTACCCCCGCAGTTTCAACTTTGATCCGACCGGTGACTTTTTGTATTGCTGCAATCAGCGGGCCGATCATGTGACCGTCTTTCAAGTGAATCGCGACACCGGTCTGCTCCAATTTACCGGGCATTACGCGCCGGTCGGAAATCCCTCTAGTATCGTGTTTTTAGAGCTTCCCAATCCAAAGTAAGGGCAGGCCGCTGCGGAGCTTGTAGAAATCAATACAGCAGCCTCTTCGACTTGCCTTTGACGATCGTTACAGTAACGCTGCAACTCTCGTTTCGCCTCGAAAACAGGCGATTTAAGCGATGGCCCCAAGTACTTCCCTCCGCGATCCTTAGTCTGACGGGGAATTTTTATACTGATTCAAGCCGAATCCGTATCTACCAACGGACAAGAATAGATGGCTTCACTTATTAAGCGGTTATTGGATTCCCCAGTCAATCCGCACGCCGAATGGCAAGGCGGAGTTTTTGATTTCAGCGATCTCGCAGGCGAAGCGATCGGTAATACGCCGTTATCAGAAGCGAAAATGATCTTGTGGGTCTCGTGCGAGCGTGACGTTATCCATGGAAATGCGTCGACTGGCAGTACGACGCTAGAGATGTTGATCTTGGAACTGCTTGAATTCATCGAATTGCATCAGTTCGGATATCGGCCGTCATGTATCTATGTAACAGATCAAGCCTTGGCGAGCGAATTGAATCAGCTCTTCGCAGGATCAGGAACCACCGTTACGTGGGACGCAAAACCAGAGTTCTGGTGTTTTATCCAAGCGGACATGATCAAGCACATGCGCAATCAGATCGCGTCAGAGGTTCCGACCCTGGCTGATTCGGGTTGTTCACTGTTGCAAATCCGGGCCTTCGCAGAAGCGTGCGCAGCTTTTTATCGTGCACGCCCTTGGCAGCACATTGGCGACGTTGACTTGCTTCAAATTCAAACTCCCAAGCCGCCCAAGTATTTGAAATATGCGACGATTCTAGGCGCCGGACGGTGTGAATTTGGGCTTGGGTTTCATGAATCAGCGGATTCGCACTGGGATATGCGTGCGCAGCGATTAGATATGGACCTAGTCGAAGTCTTCAGCTTGACCTTCAACCCCATCAGCGAAGCAATCCAAGGTGATTTAAAACTTTGGAAGGAGCACGACCTGCCGTTGGCGACAGGAGACGCATTTCCACAGTTTCTGTTTTACGCGCGCAATAACACACGTGCTCCCAAGCCCAGTGAACTTGAATTTGTCACGGTTCTCTTAGCCGCGCTGGCCGAGACAACCGAAGCCGATTATGACTCTGGCGAATGGTCCAAGCAGGTCTTCGTCCAAGGCAAGAAGAAGCGGTTTAAGATTTCGATCCCCGACTTGCTCGATCCTCCCACCAGAAAAGTATGGCTAGATCGAGGATTGCTCCCCGATCTGCGAGGCAACGAACGACATTTACGGTTGATTCAATCCATCGCCGAGCAGAATGAAGGAATGGAACTAGATCAGCTCAATGCGTTGATAACCAACCAACTTTCTGGTTCCATTGACGATATTTTATATCCCTCGGAAACACCATTTGATCGGGCCGAAAACCTGTGCTACGCGGCAATCGACTCCTTCGGCCGCCGTAGAATTCAACTGGCTCGACAAGCATTACAGGAAGACCCAACCCACCTCGAAGCCCAAGTATTACTGGCGGAAGCGGTTCACGACACGACGCAAAAAATCGCCCTGTTCAGAAAAGCCGTCGAAATTGGAGAGACGCAACACGCCGATCTCTTGAAAACCCAAATCGGTCATTTTTGGGAAATTTCTGAGACGCGACCTTGGATAAGAGCCAAGCAGGGGCTCGCCATCTCTCTGAAGGAAGAGGGTCAAGTCAATGAATCCATAACGCAGATGCTAGATATCCTGCGGCTGAACAGTAACGATAATTTGGGGATCCGCTACGAGATCATCCCTCTGCTACTCAGCCAAAATCGAGAGCAAGCCGCGATTGAGATTCTGGACCGCTATCCAGAAGAAACTGCGAATTGGCTTTACCTTAACGCCCAAATCCAGTTTCGCCGTGAGGGGGAAAATGGTCGTTCAGCAAACAGCGCAATAACCGTCGCGATTCGATCCAATCCCCACGTGATCGAACTGTTGATGGCCGGCAAACCACCCCTGGCGCCGGATTCTTATTTACTGGGAAGCCCAGAAGAAGCAGCGATCGTAATCGAAGAACAACTGGACTCGTGGATAGAAACCGACGGCTTTATCGATTGGATGTTCGAGAGCTTTGCAATCTGGAAACGTAATTCAGACAAACAGAATCGCATTAAACAGCGAAAACGCAAACAGCGCTGACACAAGAGGGCTGACAAAACCGTGACGATCAAACGCCTAACCGCAGCCAGGGCTATATCTTTTCGCATCTGAATGAGATGATGGATGTGCTGCGGAAGTAGAATAAGGGTGGCCAAGATGGTTGCGCAAGAGACGAAGCGATGAAACGGAGCAGGGTGCCGAAGCTGGTCGAGTCTCTGGGGGACTACGATCTCAAAACGTTCTCATCGGACTTGATCGCAGGTCTGACGGTTGGACTTGTCGCCCTACCGCTGGCGATGGCTTTCGCTATTTCGTCCGGCGTCCCGCCGCAAGCAGGGTTGTACAGTGCAGTCGTCGCCGGGTTCCTAATATCGGCTTTGGGTGGTTCCAAGACCCAGATCGGTGGGCCAACCGGGGCGTTCGTGGTCATCGTTTTTGGAATTGTCGCCGAGCACGGGTTGAATGGCTTGCTCGTCTGTACCGTCATGGCTGGCGTTATTCTTGTCGTTTTGGGACTAACCGGCCTCGGCGCGGCGGTGCAGTTCATCCCTCGTCCAGTTGTCGTGGGATTCACCAACGGCATCGCGGTTCTCATCGCCAGCACACAAATCAAGGATTTCTTCGGGCTACAAATCGAGAACATTCCAGGCGACTTCGTGGGTCGGATGAACGCCATCGCAACCCACTTCTACTCCATCGACCTGACCACGACCCTGCTGGCGGTCGGGGCATTGTCCTTAGTGATCATCTGCAGGGTATTCATCAAGCAGGTTCCTGGCGCCATTGCCGCTCTACTGCTGGGCACGGTCGTCGTGACGGCGTTCGGCATCCCGACAGAAACGATCGGCACTCGGTTTGGCGGTATCCCCAGCGGCCTTCCCGCCATCTCTGTACCGCAGTTCCAGCCGGAAATGATGCTGGCCTTACTCTCCCCCGCCTTGACAGTCGCATTGCTGGGAGCCATTGAGTCATTGATGTCAGCCGTGGTCGCAGACCGGATGAGCGGCGACAAACACAACCCGAATGTGGAACTGGTCGCTCAAGGGATTGCCAACATCGCCGTACCATTCTTTGGTGGCATCCCCGCAACCGGAGCCATCGCCCGCACTGCTACGAATATTCGGTCGGGAGCCAAGACGCCGGTAGCTGGCTTGATTCACGCCCTGACCCTGCTTGTTATCCTGCTGTTCGCCGCTCCACTCGCTCGTCACATCCCACTCGCCGTTTTATCGGCAATCTTGATGGTAGTCGCCTACAACATGGGCGAGTGGCGAGAAATCCCCAAGCTGATAAAGATGCCGTGGGCTACGATCGCGGTCTGGTTCGCCACCTTCGCCCTCACCGTCTTCGCTGATCTGACCGTGGCCGTGCAAGTCGGGATCGTGCTCGCTGCGTTGCTGTTCATCCGAGAAGTAGCCAATACAACAACCGTCTCGCGAGTGACCAAGGAGGACGTCGAAGGTGGCCGGCTTCACATCCTCCAAGACAAGTACATCCCCGAATACGTGACCGTGATTCGTATCCACGGCCCCTTCTTGTTCGGAACCACGGAAAAACTGTCACAAGCGACCGAACGCATCGACGAATTTACTCCCGTGGTCATCGTGCGTCTACGAAACATGACGGCCATTGATGCGACAGGACTACTCGCTTTGGAAGACTTCGCAGACAGACTTCACGCGACAGGACGCATCCTGATTCTGTGTGGCGCAAGACCCCAACCTGCCGAGCTCATGCGGCAAGCCGACATCGAGCTACATATCGGCAAGGGAAATCTATGCGCCGATATTGATGCGGCCCTAGCGCGAGCCGTTTTATCCTACAACTCCCTTAACCTTGCGAGCCAGGGAACCATTGACAAGGCGCGGCCCAATGAAATCATGACCGAATAGCAAGCATGTTTTGCTGGCCAGGACCGCTTGCATCGTCCCCAAGCTGAGGGCGAGCACCGCCAATTCGCCCACTACCGGCTATCTCCAATCGCTTCAAGCTGAGGTGTCCGAGTCTGGTTCAGACACCTTCGACGATGAGGCCGCGATAGACAGCGCCGCGATGACGATGCTGGGCGGCCTGCTGATAGGCGGGACTGTCGTACCAATCGCGGGCTTCTTCCAAGGTTGGGAACTCGGCGATCACAACGCCTTCAACGTTTGGCCCTTCCAGCGTGAGATGCTTCCCATAGGCGGCTAGCACCTGAATCGGGCGGCCCTCCAGCGATTCTTTTACTGTTTCCCAATAGGCTTCCAATTCGGATTGGTCAATTGTCTTTTCCCGCATGAACACGACATAGGCTGGCATGGTTTCTTCCTATTGAAGTTTAAGAAAATCAAAGTTAGCGTAATCCGCCAGAAGCGAGAATCACTTCGCCAGTCAACCAGCCGGAATCCTCAGAGGCGAGAAAAGCGACCACTTTGGCGATATCTTCTGGTGTGCCCATTCGTCCCAAGGGAGTTATGGCTACAAGTTGTTTTTCGAGGTCACTGCCGACGCCGTACAGGCCTGCTGTTTTCGTCCCATCGCTGAGCGTGGCGCCGGGGTTTACAGAATTGACCCGAATCTTTCGTGGTGCGAGTTCCTTCGCCAGCACGCCGGTAATCGCATCCAGCCCCGCTTTGCTGGCGGAGTAGATCGAGTAGCCTGGCGGATGCGAACGCGAAGCTCCGGAGCCAATATTGATAATACTGCCGCCATCTGGCCTGAAGTGTCTGAGCGATTCCCGAATAACCAGCAACGGCCCAAGCAGGTTGACATTGAGCTCACGGTGAAACTCTGACTCGGTCAGTTCCGCAATCGGCATCGCCTGAAAGACGCCTGCATTATTGACGAGAATATCAAGCGTGCCGAAGGCTGCTTTTGCCTGCTCGAATAACCGAGCGACATCGGCCGCCAGTGAGACATCCGCTTGAATCGCGGCAGCACGGCTACCAGCGGCGATAATCGCTTCGACGACTGCTTCGGCGGCGGTTCGGTCGCTCGCATAGTTCACCACGACTGCCGCCCCGGCGGCGGCCAGCTCTTTGACAATTCCCGCACCGATGCCTTTGGATGCCCCTGTCACAAGTGCGACTTTGTCTTGTAATTTCGACATAATTTGTCCTCCTGTTTCCCTAGACACCGGAGAAAGGAGGCTGTGACAAGTCTTTTCAATATTTTTCAGTCCAGGCGCAGGGCCTTCCCAAAATCGCCTTTGTTGAGCAATTGCCGCAACCAGCCGATCTGGCACTTTGGCTCGAGAAAAGGATGCTCACGGAAGATCGCCGCGTATTGCTCGTCGACGGTATTCTCGATGGTCTGCACGGCGCCTTCCGCCGCCTCGGTGATACGCAGCAAATGCAACGGAACGAATTGCAGGTGATCCGGATCGACATGCCCAGCGTTGATGAAGCCTTTGGTCTTTTTCGCGCAGCGACAAGGGTTGTTGGCGTTGACCAGACCGCATTGGCCGTGCATGAACTGGTAAAGATCGCGACGAGCGCGAGAGAGGCTTTGTCGGAAGTTGTCGGCCGACATTTCCAGGATTTCGCTGCCGACAGTATCGCTGGCCCCGAAGATTTCGCCGAGCGTGAAAATCAGCCGTTGCTTGCGGTCAAGGCAGAGCAGCATCCCTGTAGTACAGGCGATTTTGGCTTCCTCCACAAGCAGCGGCACATCGACCGGCACGCTCTTTGGATCGGGCAAATCCAGATCCGGCGTCTCGTTAATCGCGTCGGCATAGCTGGAGAAGGTCTGGGTTTCAGTTTCCCCGCCGCGACGCTTCATGTTCAGCACATGGTTGGTCGTGATGCGGTAGAGCCAGGTCCGAAACTGGCTATTTCCCTGGAAAGTACTGAGCCGCGTGATGGCCTTGATCAGCACTTCTTGCGTGACTTCCTCGGCATCCTGCGCGTGAAAGACCATGCGGAGGGCGATGTTGTAGATCCAAGCCTGATGCCTTAGGACCAGCTTTTCCAACGCCTCACGACTGCCGTGCTTCGCTTGTTCGATCAGGCCGCTGTCAGCCGATCCATCGATTACTTCGGTAAAGGGATTGTGCATCGCCGCGTTCCTCGTTCAGAACAGCCCATTCTACTCGATTTATCCGAATGGATATCAGTTCCTTAGACACGCGAAACCAAGGAGTGTGACAGTCGCGTCTCCTTGCACGGCATTTCGTCACTCAGTTCGGCCCTAAGCCGTTGGCTCGTGACGCGATTCGCACTGGCGCACCGTTCTCCGAAGCGACCGGCGGACATCGGGGGAGATCGTCCGGCGAACGGCCCGGCTGCCAGGGCCGGAATTTTGAAGGGTCAGGTTGCGTTTGCCTTAAAGGGCAGTCTTCAACTTTTTAAGATCGAATTCGGGCGGTGGAGGACAAGCGGGATTTACCCACTGAATCACGACAGCCCAACCGGCGCTGTCCGCATCATGTTGCAAGTAACCGTGAATCGGCTTTACCACCGTCCAGCCATCTTTGAGATGGATGCTCAGCACGGGATCAAACTGAGTGCCAGCCATTACAGCAGCTACATAATCTTCGACGCTCGTCTCCAAGCTGTGTTTGCCATAGCCGGGCAAGCGACTGGCTCCCACCATTCGCCAAAGACCTTCGGCTTGCACGAGAAAACGAGCCTGATCCGTCAATGCGTGGGCTAGCCCATGATGTTGATGAGTTGGATGGACCATGATGTCGGCGCCGTAGAGAGTCGGCCCTTCTGCATTATGGTCCAGGAATGATCCGCCCGAGGTGAGAATATCCCACGAGTCATCCAAGTGAAAATCCAGCATCCGTAGTCGAAGCGTAAAGTGGACTCCAGCGACTTCATCACGACCATTTTCGACCGCTACGAACTGTCCTTGCGGGTAGAGCTGCCGATGATCTTCTAGCTCTTCGGCCGTGTAAGGAGTCTCCGAGGGATAAACCAGCTTGCAAATCTCAATGATGGCTTCGTAATCCGCAGGGACAACGTGACGAATGCTGTAGTTGGAAGGAAGCATAGAACGATGTACCCCGAAGGTTTATAAAAGCTCAAAACCGTGGTCGCGTTGGATCAGCGAAACGAATTTCTGCTCGGAATTTTTTTGATTGCAACCAGCATGGCGGCTTCGAAGTCTGCGATAGGTTTTCAGAGCAAGCAAGTCAGAAAAGCGACCTTCTCTAAAGCTGACCATGCGATTAATCCCTACAACCAATCCTAACGTCATTGCAATGCCGCAAGCCGAAGCGACAAAACCGCGATTGAATGCTTCAAGCGTCAGCGGTCACGCGGGATAGCAACGTGCGACTGTCGCTTGAAGTGCATTATTCTCGGCTGCTGCCGGCGTCACACAAGATGACGGTTGAGAGCGTCATCGGCCAACTGCTTTAACGCCACCCGATCCACTTTGCCAACCGCATTGGTTGGCATCTGGCCTAATAGGATGATCTCTTCGGGAGCTTTGTATCCAACACGAGCGCGTGCAAACTGGATGAGCTCGAAGTTGGTGGGGCGTTCGACTTCGGGCCTAAATACGACGTAGGCGCGTACAGTCTCGCCATGGATCAGATCGTAGATGCCGACGATGCCTGCACTCTCGACAGCTGGATGCTCCAACAGCGAGTCCTCGACTTCCTGCGGACAGATATTCGAGCCATCGTGAATAATGATCTGCTTCTTCCGCCCCTGGAACCGGAGATAGTTCTGTTCGTCTACGCTCACAAGATCGCCGGTGTCGAGCCAGCCGTCAACAATTGTTTCTACCGTCGCTTCAGGTCGATCCCAATATCCGATCATGTTGCTAAAAGATTTGATCCATAACCGACCGGTCGTTCCCAAAGTGACTTCGACGCCAACATCATCACGTATCGTCGCTTGAAACCCCGGCGCGAGTTGGCCCATACAGCCAATCCTATTTCCCGCTGCTGTGGGGCTGATGATGGACGTGCCCGACTCGGTCATTCCGTAGATTTCTTCAATGGCAATCCCCGTTAGGTCAACAAACTCGCGTTCTAGTTCTGCCGAAATTTTGTCGCCGCCCGAAATACACCGCCGCAGCGAAGCGAAGTCATCGCGTGACGCTCCATGGTCGCGTACCAAGGCAAACAGCGGCGCCGGCAGCATGCACAATAGGGATGGTCGGGTGCTGCGCAGCAGCGGCAGTAGTTCGTCTCCGTCAAAAGATCGCGCGATCGCAACCTTGGCGCCGACCGCCAGCGCTGCAAACGAAAGCGAAGTGGCCGCCACGTGCGACGCGGATGTCGCCGGTAGAAAAACATCCTCGGCCGTCAACTCAAGGCCAGCAGCGGCGCTAGCCACCAGCCAGCCAAAAGTGCGATGGGAATGCGTCACTCCTTTGGGCTTGCCGGTGCTGCCTGAGGTGAAAAAGATAAACGCTGGCTGGTCGGGCTGCGGCTTTGGTAACTCGCGCGGCGAAGAGTCTACTTGGATGAGATCTTCCAAGTTGCGATCCGTACCGTTCGCGGCGCCATAACGGACGCGGCCCAACCGCAGACGAGCTATCTCTTCGCACGCGGCGATCACCTCATCCCGTTCGGCATGCGCTACCAGCATAGACGCACCACTGACTTCCAAAGCGTGATCGATTTCGGCTGCTTGATATCGATAGTTAAGCGGTGTCGCAATCAGTCCCGCCTTCAGGCAAGCCAAGTAATGAACCAGCAAGATTCCCCGGTTGGGCATCAATGACGCCACACGATCGCCCGGCAACAGTCCCAGCGCCAGGTACTGACCAGCCAGGGAGGTCGACGCTTGTTCCAGTTGCCGCCAAGTCCATGTTCGCTCTCGTGAGACGAGCGCCACTTCGGTCGGCTTCGTCGCTACCCCAATTTCAAGTAGCTCCACAAGCTCGACGGGCCGTTCCAGTGCTGCTCCTACAAGTACCAAAGCTGCCCCTTTCGAGAGCGTGGAGAATGAATCAGATTGGTAGATTCTAGCTTTACTTGCAGCTTGCTTCGCATAAAAATACCGCCGAGTTTGCGATCTTTTATCGACGCGCAGCCAGCGATCTTCGAGCAGTCGCCTCATGGGACGATTAAGAACGTTGGTGGCCGCATGGGACAATGCCTGGCAGACGAATTAAAGCTGCAAAATGCTTGCAAAAAACTTGATATCTGGGAAAACAGATCCGGCGGGGAGCGGCGGCAGTGATTTGGTCGATTGAGTTTTAAGGAGCAGGCGCGTGCACGCACATTTTGGCCTCACGTTGATCGTCAACCATGCGTGCAATCTTCGGTGTTCGTATTGCTACACCGGCGAGAAAATCAAACGCCCCCTCTCGCCAGAAATAGGCCGAAAAGCGATCGATCGAGCGATCAAGTCTTTGGACCACGCCGGCACACTTGAACTGGCGTTCTTCGGTGGCGAGCCGCTCATCGAAGCCGAATTAATCCTGGATCTGGTGCAATATGCTCGGTCGGCGGCCAATAATCAGGATGTACGTCTCGCGTTAAGCATGACGACCAACGGGACAATTGAGTCCGCTGCCGCCTGGGCCGTCATGACATTGCCTGAACTCGAATTGGCAATTAGTCATGATGGCTTGCCAATCACGCATGATGGTCAGCGCGTCACAGACGATGGCCAGCCAAGTTCGCTGCGAGTGCAGAATACGATGGCTCGTCTGATCGAAGCCGGCAAAGAATTCCGCGTCGTCATGGTTGTGCAGCCAAGCAATGCTGAGTCTTTGCCTGCTGGGATGGAATATCTTTACACGCTGGGTGTCCGGCGATTTGATCCGTCACTCGATCTTTGGACCACCTGGACTCGGGGAGACGGTGAACGTTTGAAAGACGCTATCCGCCGCGCCGCAGACTTTTGGGGAGAGCGACTGCCTGAGTGCAGTGTAAGCTGGTTCGACGAGAAGGCTGCAAAAGCCGCTGGGATTCCCTTGAGCGAAACAGCACGCTGCGGATTTGGTTATGCCGAAATCGCGGTCACGCCTGCCGGGAATCTATATCCCTGTGAGCGCCTCGTCGGTGCTGATGAGCCCGCTAATCCGATGCGATTAGCTGGTGATATAATGGATGGCGATGATTTTCTTGGCCACGCTCCGCTTGCAGGAATGTCGCCAGCTGAATGTGCTCCCTGCTCGCTACAATCACTTTGCAGTACAAAAATTTGTCGATGCAGCAATTACATCAGGACGGGCGATGTGAATCGCCCCGATGGATTGCTCTGCTTGCTGGATCAAGCCTGTTATCATGAAACGATCCGCGTCCTTGAGTCGCGGGCACTCTCTTCTGTCGAAGGCGCCTAATGGACGAACACCCTCAATCGAATGAATCACTTGATGATTCGTTGGCAAATGTACCACCGAAACCGGTTACTGCGCCGCAGTCGCCTTCGGCCAGCAGTCGCGCCATGAACGCCGTGACATTCACGATAGCGGCTGCCGGAGCATTTACTCTGATCGCTGGCTTGACGACCCCATGTATGGGAGCCACACGGTCGACCAAATTACAGTGGGAAGCGCGACAGTTACAAATCGAGCAAGCCGAACGCGATGCCCAATCCAACAACTCCTCAGAACAGTAGCGATCCGGCTGGCAGCAGATATTCGACGGCCATTCGTATAAGCCTGCGCTGGCTCGAACGAGGACTGGCGGGTTTCGGCGCCATCGTCGCTTTCTACTGGCTGACGATGGATGTATCGGTCGTCATCTCCCCGTCGATGGCGCCCACGTTGATGGGGACCAACCCGGACAACGGGGATCGCGTGATCACCGAGAAAGTGAGCCGCTGGTATCGCAGCCCTCGCCGCTGGGAGGTAATCACGTTCATTACCGATTCAGGCGAAAAACGCATGAAACGTGTCGTCGGGCTGCCAGGCGAGAGTGTTCAGATGGTTCGCCATGGTGAATTACTGATTGATGGTCAACCGGTTGAATGCCCACCATCGCTCGACCGCAAGTATTTGAGATTTGGCAATCTCATGGATGGAAAGCCGGCGCCGTGCGGTGATGGTTATTATGTACTTGGAGACGACCTAAAAGACTCCGACGATAGCCGCTTCAACGGCCCCGTCCCAGCCCATCGAATCATGGGCCGAGCTTGGTTGATTGCCTGGCCGCTGAAGCGGGCAGGGTGGGTGTACTAAAGTAGTCTTTTGGAGGCCGCCCGCGCAATTCATTTGCCCGGAGACGGCGAGAGTAATGAAAGTTTGCTGGTTGCTCAGGCGTTGAGTAAGATGCCTGGGTCTTTGAAACTGTGCAGGTGAGGGTTGCCAGGGAGCAATCTCAATCCTCACTTAGTAACGCCGGTGTAAACGGCTCTCGCGAAAAGTTTTTTTGTAGTCACAAGTTTACATGCGATGGCAGTCCAATACGCCAAAACTTACGTAGACCATGCTTGCGACTCGCGTGACATTTTCACATTGTATACCATTGTTCGGAGGCTTGATGCCGAGCGTGATCTTCCAGAACCGTTTAAACTACTTATCCGAATGTGGGAATGGTGCTGCTCTAGTCGATCCGGTGTCTGGCAGTACTACGAGAACGTTCCAGTCGATGATTTTAACCAGACAGCCAGCTTAATGGATCGGTTCGGTCTCAATGAGCTCTCAGTTCGATATCGCGCTGGCATGGAGAATTGGGAGGAGCCTGCATACTGTGGTGACCTCGACATATGGATTGATGAAAACTGGATCGCGCTAGAAGATGCGGCGATTTCTCTGGTTGATCACCGCCGTGAATACCTGTATCCGACATTGAAGTAAATCGTCGACTACGGATAACTCAACGTGAGTTGAAGCAAACAATTCCATAAATCGCAGCAGAGAAGTCCTACGCGTTGAAACGGAAGATCAACCGTCGCCACCGAGTGATACGTGATGTTATCAAACTGAAATCCCTCGCTTCTGGTCCTGCTCTGCGATGAAACCATGGCAATACCTTCTGCTTTGGATAGGGACTTCGTTTTTCATCGGCGTCATTTGCTGCGGGGGTCTTTCGCAGCTTCTGGGGCACGAAGAACTTGTCTCGTTTGACGTAGGCGTTCATCGCATCAGCGTGTACGCCGAAGGGGAATTTCATTACGAACCACCAGGCTTCATTTACTTTTCCCTTGAAAAGTGGGGAACAACCGTAATTCCTGAGCGACGATTCATGGGGATTGGTCCTGAACGCACGCCTAACGCACCGTTTTCACTCATCACAACTCCAGACGAAGAGATCGTCGCAATCGTGCTGCGAAACGAAATCCAAATGATCCACGAGTTCTCATCTGGTTTCACTTGGCCCGGTCCTTATACGAACGTGACCGAACATCAATGGGAAGCTGCCGAGCCCATGATCGCAAAACTGTTAGCGGCGAATCAGGGTGTTCGCTGCTCACGGCAAGCTCAGTACCGTCGCGACCTGGATCGCAAAGCAGAGCAGGGCGAGTAACCATCGGATACAACGAAGTACGCCATCAAGCGTGTAGAAATGGAAAATCAATCGGCCCTTACGGCTAACGCTATCCGACGGATACTTAATGGCTGAGACTCGCGACCACGAACGCTGGATCTGGGACGGCGCCAACCATGAGCACTTGTATCCAATCGATACGCAAGGCAAGCTGCTGCGTGCGATTTGTGTGATCGGACCTGACACGATCCATCCAACCTTCGGATTCCATTGGTGGCAGGATCTTCGGCCACAGGATCTCGACGCTGCACGATCGACTCGCGATGCGATCGTCAAACATGTCTACGCAGAGATCAGAGATTCTGAACTCTCGCTATCCGAGGCCACCCAATACATTGACAGCGGCCATAAGTATCGATGCTTGGGACTTTGCACGACGTTTGAGAGTCTGTGCTCTCTGTTTGACTACTGGGTTGCCCTCGGCGGTTCTCCCTACGGCGTCAGCGACTCTGATATATTCACTTTGTCCGACGCGATTGTGACGACCTACGCACCGGATTGCTCAGACATCTGGGCACAAACCGGAGGCGACGGATAGCCATGTCGTGCTTGCCAAGGAAAGAGCGTCTCTCTTTGACTAGTGTCGACTGACGTTATGAATTCAAGCCAATCACAAAACGATTTCCCATGCAGGCCACTACTCTAATTTTCGCAGCCTTGTCGTATCTGGTGGGCGCGGCTGTATCCTACTTCGTCATCCGAGCTATCTCGATGGGCGACCCTGAATTGTCATTTGTCGTCGGCGCCATTCTCGGATCTCAGGTGGGGGTGATCATGCATCATCGCCAGCCAGATGCCCAACCGACAGCCGCGGCGAAGGCCATGCTTGGTGTTGTGCTGGCTGTTTGTGCGATCGTTGTCGGCATCGTTCTCCATTTCACGACGAATCCATTTAAATTTGTAGAGATCAGCGTCCCTTTTGCAGCGGTTGGATCCTTCTTTTTTCCCTTTGTATTGTTCAACATCATGTGGAATGTGTTAGCGAAAAATCGAGCCGACTCCCCACCCAAAGATGGATAATAAACCGTTGCCCCCAGAGATGCGCTGCGAGTATCCTTCTCTGATCTCGTATTTGGTTGGAAGGTCAGCAGTTAGTTGCGTCGAACAGCGTAAAGAGGGCCTGTCCTGAGCACCTGATTCATTTGCTCCAATTTGTATCGGTTCGATGGACCTGAGGTAGCATAGGCATTGAAACACTCAAATCCGCTAACAATCAGCGTGCCCCGATGCGATCTGCCTGCTCCCCCGCCAATAGCGGCAAGCCCATTCGCGGGCTTCCATAAAGCAACGGCTTGGATTTTGACCGTTTATCAATGATAATAGCCCCTTGGAGTGGCGACGCGGTTGCGTGGCCTCCGATCTTCCTGGCGGGTTAGTTGGCGATTCTATGAAATTCATCGAGATGACTGGCGGAACGCTGATTGGCGCTCTGCATGACGACGAACTTAGCCCTGACGAACTTGCCAAGGCTGGCGTCAACGAAAAGACGATTGTTCGCATCAACCAGCAAGGGGATATCGAAGTTCGGCGCCCGGAAGGGTGGGATATCATCGGCGGACTGATCGGCGACTACGAAAAGCGGATGCAAAAAGCGAGCGGGCTGGGTTGGGCGTAAGTGCTCGGCGCAGCGGTTGGGCTAACCGTGACCAGTTGTGCGATGGTGGTGGGGTATTAGGGTTCAGGCAATTTCAATTCTCGGCGCGATCCTAGGCAGTTTCTTGAATTTGTTCCGGTTAAATCAAGTTTCCGGCTTCAATTTGGCTGTCGGCTTCTTCGACAGCGACCAAAAATCCAATAAAATGCCGGTGTAATCTACTCAGCCTGCCTGGCCGTAAGGTTGCGTAGCTTGGTTAAAACAGTTAACTCCCATACGCCGATCTAATCTATATCTTCCGCCAGCGCGGAATCCCGGCAGCGCCGGGGGCAAGACTTTCCCTTACTTACTGCGGAGGCGATAGCCGCGTGACAACCGAATCTGCTGGTTCGTTTTCCCCCCCGACATCAACCGTCGTTGATCGACTGCGTTATCGGGCGGAACATCAGGGCCCGCAAGTCGCCTATGCCTATCTCGTTGACGGGGAGGACGAGAAACTCGAGATGACCTATGCGCAGCTCGATCTGGCGGCTCGTGCGCTAGCGGCTCGCATGCAGGCGCTCAACATGCAGGGAGAGCGCGCGCTGTTGCTGTTTGCACCAGGGATGGAGTTTATCACGGCGTTTTACGCTTGCTTGTACGCCGGCGCAGTCGCGGTCCCAGCTTATCCGCCGCGCCGCAACCGTAATATGGTCCGCATCCAAGCAATCGCCGATGACGCCGAAGCGAAAATCGCGCTGACGACCAGCGACGTCCTAGATCGCGTAACACCGATGCTGGATGAAACGCCGCACTTGAAGCAGATCCATTGGCTAGCAACCGATAGCGAAAAGCTGGCCGAAGCGGATCAGTGGCGCATGCCGGACATCGACGAAAAGACGCTTGCTTTTTTGCAATACACGTCGGGCTCAACCGGAACCCCCAAAGGGGTTATGTTGTCGCATAGCAATATGATGCACAACTCGGCGTTGATCTCGTACGCGTTCGAGCATACCCGCAGCATGCGGGCCGTCTTCTGGCTGCCGATGTATCACGACATGGGGCTCATCGGCGGCGTTTTGCAGCCGATGCAGATCGGGACACCGACAACTTTGATGTCTCCCATGGCGTTTTTGCAGCAGCCGTATCGCTGGTTACGGGCAATCACCAAAAGTCAGGCGACGGTGAGCGGCGGTCCCAACTTTGCTTATGAATTGTGCGTCAACAAGATCACGGCAGAGCAAAAAGACAAGCTGGATCTTTCTAGCTGGGAACTTGCATTCAACGGGGCCGAACCAATCAAGCCGGAAACGCTAGACCGGTTTACCGAAGCGTTTGAGCAATGCGGTTTCCGCAGAGAAGCGTTCTACCCTTGCTACGGCATGGCCGAAGCGACCCTGATCATATCAGGCGGTCTGAAAAAGAGCCCGCCGGTCATTCGCATCGTGGATGGCGACGTGCTTGATCAAGGAGTCGTCGTCGACGCTGATCCCGACGAAGCAGGCGCCAGAGCGATTGTTGGCTGTGGTAATTGCTTGCCGGATCAAGAGATGCTGATCGTTGATCCTGAAACGCTACTCCAGCAACCCGCCAACAAAGTGGGCGAAATCTGGATCGCGGGCCCGAGCGTCGCAAAGGGTTACTGGCGCAACGAAGAAGATACGCAGCGTTACTTTCGGGCGCATCTGGCCGACACGAAAGCTGGGCCGTATCTGCGGACCGGTGATCTAGGATTCATGCGGGATGGCGAATTATTTGTCACGGGTCGCTTGAAAGACTTGATCATCGTCCGCGGCGTCAATCGGTATCCGCAAGATATCGAAGCAACAGTCTGCGCATCCCACGAATTGCTCGAAAATACAACAGCGGCCGCATTTTCGGCCGAGATTGCCGGCAAAGATCGGCTTGTGATCGTCGCCGAAGCGCCGCGACTACGCCAAAAGGATTACGGCGAGATTATCAGCGCCATCCGCAAAGAAGTGGCGCTCGAGCACGAAATGGCGGTCGACGGGGTCGCTTTGATTCGCCGTGGTTCGATCCCCAAAACGTCAAGCGGCAAGATTCAACGACACGCGTGTCGAAATCACTTTTTGCAAAATGTACTGTCGATTGTCGATCGATGGGTCAGTTGGGACGAAGCCCATCTGCTGGATGAAGTCCGCAAAGTTCGCCTACGCCGCTCGCAGTTGGAATTAGCGCGAGCCGACGCCGAAGGAATGGCGGTCTCCGACCCTGAATTGCGCGATCGCACCACCACTTTGGTGCTGGAAAAGATTCATGCCGTCGCCAAAGAGCGCGCGACCAACCTGGATCTGAATACCGACCTGCTAGCGATCGGGCTTGATTCGCTGGAACGGATGGAAATCATCGCGTCGATCGAAGACGCCTATGGAGTTCAGTTCCCGGATCATATTCTGCCGACGCTCAAGACTTGCCGCGAAGTTTCGGAGGCGGTTGAGATCTATCTCGGCGGCGAACCTCGCTCGCAAGCGATTGCTGATGACGTCCCCGCCGAGATGTACAGCTTCTCTGCGCTACCTGAATATCGTCAGGTGAAACAGACCTCGGACGAATTGGAAGCATTAGGGATGCCGAATCCTTACTTCCAGTCGCACGACAAAGCGACCAGCAACATGACCACCATCGACGGCGTCGAACTGGTTAATTTTGCCGGGTACAACTATCTTGGCCTCGCTCAACATCCTCGCGTTTGCGAAGCGGCCAAACGAGCGATCGATCAATATGGCGCAAGTGTTTCGGCTAGTCGCTTGGTCTCGGGCGAACGCCCGATTCACGCTGAGCTAGAGCAAGCAATCGCCAATTGGGTGGGAGTTGACGCCGCCGTCGCAATGCTGGGAGGACATGCGACCAACGAAACGACAATTGGGCACCTGGTCAGAACTGGCGACTTGGTGCTGCATGACTCGCTGGCCCACAATAGCATTATCCAAGGCGCTAGTCTCAGCGGTGCACGTCGCCGTCCTTTCCCGCACAATGACTGGGAAGAGCTAGACCAAATTTTGCAAGACATTCGCCACGATTACCGGCGCGTGTTGATCGTCACCGAAGGGGTGTTTGGGATGGAAGGGGATTTCCCCGACTTGCCCCGCTTTATTGAGATCAAGAAGCGTCACAAGGCCTGGCTGATGGTCGACGAAGCCCATTCGATCGGCACGATGGGCGGCAGCGGACGCGGTATCGCCGAGCATTTCAAAATTGAGCCCAGTAGCGTCGACATCTGGATGGGAACGCTCAGCAAGGCGCTAGGCAGTTGCGGCGGCTATATCGCCGGCAGCGCTGACTTGGTCGAGTATCTCAAATACACCGCGCCCGGCTTTGTGTTCAGCGTCGGGATGCCGCCGTCGAGTGCTGCCGCTGCTTTGGAAGCGTTGAAGATTATCTCCGAAGAACCGCAACGCGTCGCCGCTTTGCATCGCAACGCGGAGATATTCTTACGCATCGCACGCCAGGCAGGTCTCGATACGGGTCGTAGTCGCCAAACGCCGATTGTGCCGGTGATCCTGGGCGACTCGATGATGACCATGTTTGTCGCCCAGCGAATGCTGCTGCAAGGGATCAACGTTCGTCCGATCATCTACCCGGCCGTAGATGAATCAGCGGCTCGATTGCGATTTTTTATCAACTCAGAGCACACCGAAGCTCAGATTCGTAGCACGATCAACATCCTACGTCAGTTGTGCGATGACATTCGCAGCGAAGATTCTGACTTCCTGAGCAACGGGGCAACCTAAGCGACTGACTCTGCGGCGACAAGATTAACTTATCGCACAAAAAAAGGACGACCAAGCGGTCGTCCTTTTTCGTATTTACTTGTGGCCGCAAGCTTTAGCGATGGAAGGTGAAACCAAAGCCGACGCCGCTCATGAAGAGGGCCTCTTCCTGGTTTCCGCTAGAAGTATACGGGTTACGACCCACGCCGCGTCCCATGTAGATCGTGTTCCAGTTGACGTCGACCGCGATATCACGAGTCAAGTAGTAGGCGGCGCCAAAGACAAACTCACCGCCAACCACACCGGTCGAGTAGGTATTGTCTTGCTGCATGCGATAGACCCAGTTGTTACCGGCCATCACTTGAGCTTCGCCGTACAGTTTCCAGTGACCGCGATGCGTGTAAAACCGTCCGCCCAACTGCCCTAGCAACATATTGTTTTCCATGGCCAGGAAATTATCTGTCGCGATGATGCGGTTGAAGAAGGTCGTCGAGTAGGTCACCCGCAACGACTGATCTTTGAACTGGAAGTAGCGAAGGCCGATCATCGGTTCAAACCAGAGGCCGTTATGGAACTGCTCCAAACGCCAGACCTTGTTCAAGCCAACACTGATGGTCGAACCAACGTTACGCTCGGCGACCTGCGGGCCGTCGATGTGTAAGGTCTGAAGCAACCAGCCATGACCTTCTTCCGACATCCAACCGGCGTCGATCTTGTTACCCCAGGTAACGTCCCCTTGGCTATTGTCAGGGGCTTCTTCGCCGCGGTCAACATTGACATAAAACCGGTGATAGTCGAAGAACGGCCCCACTTTGGGATCGACCCCGTCTTGACCGTAAACTTCAGTGATTGGCGGTGCAAACCACTGAAAGTCATAATCTTCTACCGGCATGTCCGTTAACGGCTGGTAGAAACCGGGGTAAACTTCGTCGTATTGGGCAAACGCCGTCGAAGCCGTCAGCGAATATGCTGCGACGAGGAGTCCCCAGAGCATTTTTCGGTTCATCAACATGTTCCGGTTATACCTTGTAAAGTGCTTAAGCGCTCGAGGGCTTGCCTACCGCAATTTGATCGGAAAATTCCTGCTGTGCGGGTAGTATCGGAATTCCCGGAGACAAGAGTTAAGCGAGAATGCCATTCTCTGCCGAAAAACCGTCGCAATCGTCAGACTCACGTAGAACTCATGAAAATATAGGTAATTCAGAAAAGCTTTGACGATTCCAACGATCAGAACCGCGGATTCGTTGAGCCTGAGGTCGGTCGGTTCTATATTGGATAGGGTTAATTTCTTCTTCCCCCGGAGATCGCGATGTCCGCTCGATCCAACTTTTTACTACTACTCGCGGTCGTGTTTCAATTTACCTCTGCTTTGCTAGCGGCCCGCGCCGCCGAAACGCCGGTAGACTCGGCTGAAGAAAAGTCGAGCCCGATCTTTCTGCGCATCCACAAGGACGCTAGCGGCGAACCGCAGGCGCTGCAAACTGCGATCGTCCGCTACGTCGATCCCAAAAATCCCCAGGTCTTTGTCGATCTGGTCGGTGCCGTGCATATCGGCGAGCAGGCCTACTACAACCAACTAAATAAAGAATTCAAAGGCTACGAGGCGCTCCTCTACGAAATCGTGGCTCCCAAAGGGACGCGCATTCCCAAAGGTGGTCCCAAGCAGAACGGCAGCGCCGTGAGCGGCCTGCAAAACAGCATGAAAGATATGCTGGGACTTGAATTTCAACTGGAGCAGGTCGATTATACGCCGGCGAACTTCGTCCATGCCGACATGAGCCCTGACGAGATGGCTGCCGACATGGCCGAGCGGGGAGATGGCTTCCTGCAGATGTTCGCTCGCTTGATGGGCGCTGGCATGGTCCAGCAGTCCAAAGGGGAAGATATGAACACAGCGATGCTGCTAGCGCTGCTGGCCGATGATCGCCAACTGCGGATGAAGCGGATCTTCGCATCGCAAATGGGAGACATGGATGGTCAAATGCGAGCGATCGAAGGCAAGAATGGTTCGACCTTGATTTCGCAGCGCAACGCCAAGGCGTTCGAAGTGCTGCGCGAGCAGCTTGCTGCTGGCAAACAAAAAATTGGGGTCTTTTATGGAGCGGGGCATTTTGCTGATATGCATCGCCGCTTGATCGAAGACTTTGGAATGCAACCCCAGTCAACTCGCTGGCTGGATGCCTGGGATCTAACCAAGTAGTCGACCAGCCGCGTGGCGATGTCAACTTCGCTAGCAATCACCCCAGCCAGCGGCGGTTTACAGGATGATGCGGCTTTCTATACTGGCCGATTACGTTTTGAGACGCAGACCGAAGGATCGGACCAATTCACTTCACGGAGGCAACGCGCGTGCCGCTTCTTGCGATCAATCAACTTACGACATTTCGCTGGTCCTTCGAGACAGATGCTCGCCAAGTGGCCGAAGCCGGCATCCCAGGCTTGCACATCTGGCGACAAAAGTTGGTTGACTACGGCGTGGAAAAAGGCGCCCACTTGCTAGAAGAGTATGGACTGAAACCGGTCGCATTGAGTTGGGCCGGGGGCTTTACCGGCAGCGACGGGAGATCTTTCGCCGACGCGTTAAGCGACGCCAAACTAGCGATCGAACAAGCGGCCGAACTCCAAGCTCCCATCGTCGTCGTCCATAGCGGCTCCCGCGGCGGCCATACCGTGAATCATGCTCGACGTTTGTTTCTGTCGGCGCTGGGCGAATTGTTGCCGTTGGCCGAAGAGCACAATATTCAGCTCGCGGTTGAACCCATGCATCCCGCAGCCGGCGCCGAGTGGACCTTCTTGCAGTCGCTCGCGGATGCGATCGAGCTGACAAGAAAGTTGGAAAGCGATCACCTCAAGATCGTCGCTGACGTCTATCAGTTATTTGGTGAAAAAAATCTGATCGAGCAATTAAAGTCGGCGACTCCTTACTTGGCGCTGGTTCAGCTTGCCGATGCCGACGAAGCGCCGATGGGCGAGCCAGACCGTCGACCGCTGGGCTCTGGCAAACTACCACTTCGCGAGATCGTCACCGCGCTGCGTGCTGCTGGATACGACGGAGCCTTCGATGTCGAACTGATGGGACTCGAAATCGAAAATTCCGACTACGATCAGCTGATCACGCAAACCCGTGGGTACTTTGACGATATCTTCGGCTCAGCGGCATCCAAAGAGTCGCTTCCTGCCAAGTGACAGAAAAACAGAGGCCCCAGGCAACAAGCCGAGAGTTTCGCGGGGCTAATTGAATTCGCCGTGAAACGCGGTGAGAGATCGGTGCTGATTTCTCGCAGCGCGCCGGCTCGGACTTCGATTCAATACGAGTCCCCCAATCACATCTAATTCCGCGATTCAGTGCTGCAGCGACTACTTGAAGCCAAACTGCATTCACCTCTTGCGCAAGGGAAAAGTGAAGAAGAAATTGCGCAAACCAGAGATTTGAACTGCGGAATTCATCATGCTCGCTTGTTATGATGGGAGGTAGCGATTCTCTCGCCAGAACCTAATCCGAGATTCCTCCCCCCCTTCCATGGAGAACACGCCCATGAGTTCTTTCGATGCATCGCGTCGAACTTTCATCAAGACGACTGCTGCAGGCGTCGCCGCGACCACACTCGCAATGCAGGTGAAACAATCGCAAGCTGCCGACGCTAACTCGAAACTTCGTATCGGATTTGTCGGTGTTGGCGGACGCGGCTTTGGCGCGCATGTCAAAAGCCTTTCATCCATTGTGAAAGATGGCGCTAATATCGAACTGGTCGCCGTCTGTGACGTCTATGAACACAACCGCAATCGCGCCGCCGACTACATCGAAAAAGAGAACGGCGGCAAGGTTGCTCGCTATGTTGACTTTCGCGAAATGTACGAGAAAGAAAACCTGGATGCGGTCAGCATCGGCACGCCCGACCATTGGCATGCGATTCAGGCCATCGAAGCGATGAAAGGAGGCATGCACGTCTACTGCGAAAAGCCGATGGTCAAGCAAGTCGAAGAAGCGATCGAACTGGTCAGCGTCTGGAAAGACTCTGGCAAAGTGATGCAAGTCGGCGTGCAAGGTACGAGTCTGCCGATCTGGGACGCCGCTCGCGCGCAGATTGATGCAGGCCTGCTCGGCAAGGTGCTGATGTACCAGACCGAGTACTTCCGCAACTCCGACATCGGCCAATGGCGCTACTACCAACTGTCAAAGGAGATGACCCCCAAGACCATCGACTGGAAGCGGTTCCTGGGCGTCGAGGAAGGACTGGCCGAGGACCAACCGTTTGATCGCGCCGTCTTCGCGCAGTGGCGCCGTTTTTGGCAGTTCGGCAGCGGCATGTTCACCGATCTGTTTGTGCACCGCACAACGCAAATGATGAAAGCAACCGGTCTGCGATACCCCGCTCGAATCACCGGCAGCGGCGGCTTGTACTTAGAATACGACGGACGCCAAGTTCCAGACGTCGCGACCGTGGTGGCCGAGTTCAACGAAGGTTGCCAAGGTTTGGTCACCGCGACGATGGCCGCTTCAGAAACTCCAATTTCGCAATTGGTCCGCGGTCATGACGGCTCGATCGTCTTTGATCGTCCCGAAAGCAGCGGAGAATTCACATTTGTCCCCGAACGTCCGCAGGTCACGCACATCAGCCCGACCGAGCTTCCATTTGAAAAGCAGATCATGAAGGCCGACAAAGAAGCGCCCAAAGATCAAACCAAGGCTCACTTTGAAAACTGGATTGCGGCGATCGAGAACAACGAGCCGAAGTCTTGCAACAATCCGCCCGACTTGGGCGCTGCGGCGATTGTCTTGGTTAATCTCGGCGCTCGCAGCCATCGTGAAGGAAAAATCTTTCGCTTTGACGACGAAACGATGACCGTCAGCGAAGCGGATGGCTCGTGGGCGACGAAGTGGGAAAAAATCTCCGCTGAACGGGGCAAGCCTTCCCATGTCTCCGGCTGGAAAGCAGGCGACAAAGGATCGACCATTAACGAGCCCGACCACCAAAGCCTAGAAGGTCCGTGGATCAACGGGAAAGACCCGGCGAAGTAATCCACACCTTGTAAGATCATTAAAACCAGAACGGCGCCTTGAACGAGGCGCCGTTTTTTGTCGCCAACGACGAAACACAAGTGTTAAAGCTAGCTCGCCGGAATCACTTCCAAACAAACCAATCGATCATCGCCGCGGACATACAACAATCCGTGCGACAAAATCGGCGCCGCCCACGCCGGGTACTTGAGCAATGGCCGGACGCGTTCGCCCAGTTCCGGAGCTTGTCGCAAGTCGGTTTCTGATACCAACTCATACTTCTCTGGGTTCGCTTTAATCAGTCGCAAGACGCCATCTTCGCCCAGGCAGACGAAGTGTCCATCGGCACGGGTGCCGTGGCCACGACCTTGCGTGGCCATGATTGTGCGTGAGCAACAAACTGGAGTATAGCCCAATCAGTCCGGTTAAATTTTCGTGGGAAGCACCGCAACTAATTCTCTGACCGCATTCATTGCCACGAAGACGTGACCACGGCGCCCAGGCTGACGAAACGTCGTTGGCAACGACCACTTGAGTTTGCTACACTAAATCTCCGACCCAAACCACTGCAGCCGCGAGGAATAAAGGCATCCACCGAAGTCCTCGATGACGCCGGTTTTTACATTCCACATCAACCGCTCGGACTGCGGTGACGCCAACGTTCCTGCTGCAAAAGCTGACGCGCCGTTCTTCGGGTTTGTATGACCACGCTGTGCTTTGCGTGCCCTCTGACGTTAGATCGGCATGAGTGGATTGACGGCTGGGATCAGCTTAAAGCCTTCCTGAAATCCTCTTAAATATGCCTACAGTAGCCATCACGCTCGACACGCTACGCCGCTACGCCATCTCACGCAGTTTGTTTTCGCCGACGACGCTGCCCAGAGCGATTGAAAAGCTTGGCTTTGTGCAGGCGGATCCTATTTGTGCGCCGGCTCGGGCGCAGGATTTGACCTTACGGCATCGGGTGAAGAACTACGCGGCGGGGGATTTGGAGCGACGGTATGCGGCGTTATGCGTGGAGGAAGACTTCTTTGTGAACTACGGCTTTTTGCCGCGCAGCACGCAGGTGCTGATGCATCCGCGCACGGCTCGCTTGGCTTGGCCGCAGGCGCGGGTGACACAGGCTCAGAGCGTTTTGGAGTTTGTGAAGGATCGTGGCGTGGTGCATCCTCGCGAAGTGGACGCGCATTTCGCGCATGGCCGGGTGCGCAATTGGTTTGGCGGCTCGTCGAACGCGAGCACGCAACTTTTGCATGGAATGCACTATCGGGGCTTGCTGCGCGTGGCGGGGCGAGTGGGTGGTGTTCGCACTTATGCAGTAGCCGAGCATCTTCCGCAGGTTTGCGATGACGCCGTGCAAGCGATGGACGCGCTGGTGGATGTGATCGTGCAAAAATACGCGCCGTTGCCAGAGCGCAGTTTACGCGATCTCATTCGTTTGCTGCGCGGCGGTGCGCCGCAATGGGATTCGAAGCGCGCAACGGCGTTTGCTCGCGCGAAGGCGCGGCTGCCCAATGTTGAATCGAGTGGAGCTAATTGGTATTGGCCGGAAAGCGAATCACCCAACTCAAAACGCTACGCCATGCAGCCAGAAGATGCCGTGCGGTTGCTCGCCCCCTTCGATCCCGTGGTGTGGGATCGCCGCCGCTTTGAGCTCTTCTGGGGCTGGGCGTATCGCTTTGAAGCCTACACACCCGCCCCCAAACGCATTCGCGGCTATTACGCACTACCCTTGCTTTGGCGAGATCAAGTGATTGGCTGGGGGAATCTCGCGGTGAAAGATGGCAGGCTGGAAGCAAAACTGGGCTATGTAACTGGCCAAGCACCAAAAGGTGCGGTCTTTCGCACAGCACTCGCTAATGAGTTATCCCGCATGGAAAGCTTTCTGCTCCGTAATCAATAGCCTGGGTGCCGTGGCCATGATTGCACGAGAGTGACAGGCTCACATGCGGCCCAATCAATTGGTCGATTTTTCGTGGAGCTAATTTGCCGACTGCATTCGTGGCCACGCAGACGTGACCACGGCACCCGTGCTTAACCGCAGGCCGCATCAAGACTTATTTCTTGGATTGGGAAATCGTTACCAGCGTTGAGTGCCACTCCGCCGCCCGTGCTGTCATTGGTCAATGTTTTCGATCGGTCAAATCGTTAGCTCCGGCCATCGTGTATTTCGTCCATACGTCCTCAAAATATTTGGAATCTATCTCACGCACCTTAAATTGAGGATCAGCCGCAATTTCATTCATGCTGGGTAGCGGCTCGATCGACAACTTTGTCCCTCGCGACGTTTTCGCTGTGTTGGCGTAACCAGCCGTACCGTCGGCATATACCTCGACCTTCCTTACTTCCCACATTTGGTCATTAAGTTCGGAATACAGCTTTATTGGTTCACTCGTAAATGAGTGGGACCAGTCAACTTCGAGATACTTCATTTTTTTGGCTCCTACTGTCCAACCTTCCCGCTACTGATGAGCAAATCCGTGATATCCAAGGGGGAATAGTTTGAAATCACGTACACGCCGTTGCGGCCTTGGATAACATTGAGGCCCGTTACGTCAAGCTCGATGTAGTGCGTGAACCTTCGCCCTTGGAACGGCTGCCGCAGAAATTATCGAGATAACTGCGGCAGCGTGGCACTGGCCAGAGCACGGGTGCCGTGGCCACGGCCTTGCGTGGCCATGATTGTGCGTGAGCGACAGACTGGGGGATAGCCCAATCAGTCGGTAAAATGTTCGTGGGAAGCACCGCAACTAATTCTCTGACCGCATTCATTGCCACGAAGACGTGGCAACGGTACCCTGGCCCATCATGGGGCAATCGCCATGCGGAAGCCCCTGTACACCCATGACTAATTCATCTGCATGAGACACATACAAATCTCCACTTCCCTAACTCCTTAGATCATCCAGTGCCAAAACCATCAAAATCACCTGCCATAGAGCAAAAACACCAATAGCAACAGTGGCAATGCATTGCCAGATCGGCATTTCTGGAAAGGCGTTACTTTTTATCACTCCCAATGCCTTAAACAAGCCGGCAATTCCTGCAAATAGGAACACGACGGCCACGCCAGGACACAGGTACATCCTAATCAAAAGAAGAACTGCTTGATTCATAGCACATTCCCAAAAAGATGCGGGAGAACGCGATACCCGAGCCCTTGCTTCCATTCCACAGTATTAGCCGACTGCATACGTGGCCACGCAGACGTGACCACGGCACCCGTGCGCAAACGTGTCGCGCACTTCCATGGGCTATCGCAGGCACTACTTCTCCGGAATCACTTCCAAGCAAACCAACCGATCATCGCCACGCACATACAACAATCCGTGCGACAATATCGACGCCGCCCAGGCTGGATAGCGGAGCAGGGGACGGGGGCGTTCGCCGGGCTTCGCCGCGTGCAGCAGATTGGTCTCGGAGACCAACTCGTACTTCTCTGGGTTCGCTTTGAAAAGTCGTAAGACCCCATCTTCGCTTACGCAAACGAAGTGGCCGTCGACATACATCAGGGACGATCGCGTCAAACCAGGAACGCTCCATTTCACTTGGCCTGTCTTCCAGTCGATACAGCGCAGTTCAGCGTTGTTGCTGTGACGACCGCTTGAGCCATACAGATACCCCTGATGCTCAACCGCCGTGTTCCAGTGGGTCTGCATCGCTTTGTCCCGCTTGTTGGGATCATCTTGCCAGATCACGTCGTTGCCGCCGGTCTTTACTTTCAGCAAAGCACTGCCTGGCCCATAGGTCTCGGAGATAAAGACTTCGTCCCCTACAATCACCGGCGTACTTGCGTTCACACTGTCGCGTAGTCTGGCGCGCCAAGGGAACTGGAAATCGATAACGCCGGTTTCGGGCTGAAATGCGAGCAAACCTTCGCGAGCAAACGCAAAGGCAAAGGGGCGGCCGCCGATTTGAGCCCAGGTCATGCTGGCGTAGCTGGCCAAGTCATTGCTGATGTGATAGACGACTTCGCCGGTTTGCTTGTTCAGCGCGACGACGCAACTATCCTTGCCGACAACCCGATCCAAATCAAAACGGCCAAAATTGTGTGATTCTGGCGGACTTCCGCCAACCATCACCAGCAACAGATCGCCATAAATCACCGGCGAACTGCCGACGCCAAAAAAGTTTTGCACGACCCCGAACTTTTCGTTGAGATCCACCTTCCATAATAGTTTATGCGTCGAGATTTGCAGACAATGCAGCTTCCCTTCGGCGCCGTAAATATAGACGCGATCGCCATCGATAATCGGCGATGTACGCGGGCCATTGTTGTAGCCCAGCGAATCTTCGTAAGCAGTCGGGTACTCAAACTTCCAGAGGAACTCGCCGGTTTCGGCATTCAGCACGCTCAACCGCTCGACGTCGTCATACCGATCCAATTGAAAAAAACGACCTCGGCTGACCGAGCCGATCCCATAGCTGGTCCCCAGTTCGCGCTGCCAAACAACGCGCGGTCCGGCAGCCGGCCAAGGCGTCGATAAACCGGTCTCGACTGACTTACTGTCGCGCGTGGGACCCAAAAATGTTGGCCAGTCCATCCCTGTGTGACGGGTCGCAAGATCGGGCGGAAGCGTTTCGTCGGCATTCCCAGTCGTCACCTGGGCACACATCCAGCTCGCGAGCACAAGTGTCGCCAGAACGGCGTTTTTACTAATTTTCATGGCAGGATAGTTCGGTAGGAAGGTGTACGAGGAGCGAGAGATTGACTACCAGTCTACAATGACAAGCTGCCGATTGCTTTCCCAGGTGTTCCCATGCCCGATTTACGCGTCAACAACTCGATCCAAATTCCCTTGGCGGAAATAAAGTTTACCTTCTCACGCAGCAGCGGCCCCGGTGGTCAAAACGTGAACAAGGTCAACTCTAAGGCGATGCTGCGCTGGGCATTTGACCAATCCGAGCATCTTGACGAACGCGTGAAAGATCGCCTTCGAACGCGGTGGGGTGGACGCATCAACAAAAACGGCGAAATTATTATCAGTGATGACACCAGCCGCGATCAACGGGCGAACATCGACAGCTGTCTCGAAAAGCTGCGAGTTATTTTGCTCGATTGCGCCGCACGAGAAAAGCCGCGTCGCGCTACGCGACCTAGCCGCGGTTCGATAGAGCGGCGAATTACCGAAAAGAAGCAACGCGGCGAAACCAAACGGATGCGGCGTCGACCGCCGGGCGCAGCTCCTGAGTAAGCCGCGCAAGACCGCAACTCGCTTGGCGACAGCATCCCGGGGGGGCAGGTGTCGGATCGATTTGCACAGGAATCGGCGGCAAGATCCGAGCATTCGGCAAATTCGCGCCGCCTAGCTCAAAACGCGCAGTGTGCGCTATAATTTGACTATGGAAAATCCCGAGCATATCGACTCGATCTTAAATGACTGGCCCTTTGAGAATGGGCATCTCAGCGCGCGCATCGTATCTGGCGATGACGGACGCGATGTCGTCCAGATGCGGATCGAGATGGGTTTAATGCAGATGGAAGTTGACGGGCGCCCTGATGGGGGTGAGCCGTTTGGATTTGTCACCTACGCAGATTACCTCCAGCAACGGATCGACGAAGACCCTGATTACATCCTGACCGACGGCGATTGCACCGAGATCGACCGCGAGTTCATCCAGTTCTATCATCGCCGCATTTGCTGGCTTGGCCTGCGTGAGTACCAACGCGCCGTTCGCGACGCCGATCAAACGCTGCTATTGATGGATATCTGCCGCGACCATTCGGACGACGACGAATGGATCGACTCCCACGAACAGTTCCGCCCCTTCGTGCTCTTCCATCGGATCCAAGCCGCCGCACTGGCGACGCTGACCGACCTGACGCCGGAGCGCGCGATTGAAGTGATCAATCTAGGGCTTGAAGAGCTGCGCGAGGTCTTTATCGAATTCGAGTTAGAGGAAGAATTCGACAACGACGAGTTGGTCAAACGCTTGATCGAACTACGCGAGCAACTTCGTAGTCAGTACGAAGTGGGTCAGACGCTCCAAGAACAACTGTCCGAAGCGGTCGCACAAGAAGAATACGAACGCGCCGCCCAGATCCGCGATCGCATCTCCAAACGCGAACGGTAGTCTTTATGGTCGGCTCGCACTGTTTTATTTGCGCTTGCCACCAGGAATCTCGAAGTTCTGATCCGAGTCCTCCTGCGGCAAATCGCGTTCGATGACGATCTCGGGAAAGAGCGGATTTCCGTCTCCTAAACCATCCGGAGATTTGCCGTCGTAGCCGATGATAACAATGCGGTAAGGCCCCCCGACGACTCCTTTTCCGGATTCTGTCTTGTATCGACCTTGCGTAATTTTTGCACTTGCGCCGGGGCCCGAGTTTCCTGCGGCGCTATTGGGCTCAAAACTGATGTACCCCAACTCCACCGGCTTCCCGTCGAACGTGACGACGCCAGTACACTGATAGGTGCGCAAGCCGGATTGATCCGAAAAGCAGCCGACGCCGATTAAGCAGGGAACGAGGAGGGCGGCAAGCGTCAACGATGGTGCGTGAGAGTTTCTCATTCCGATGTCCTCGCTAAAGAGAGAGTTAGAGAAAAGATCAAGCTGGATGCGATGCGGTTCTCACCGACGATTTGTCGTTGAAACGCGAATTAAACCGCCTGCTGCTAGTTAGAAGCTCGCGACGACTCCTTCATCGCGACTTCCTAACACGCGATGCGTTTCCAAATCCATCGTCTGGCTCATAAAGCGAACAGAACCATCCGCGAAAGTCGCATTGCAGCCCCCGGGATGAAAGCTGCCCATCGTCCCGTTTTGTGCTCCGCGATTCGAGAAAGCAGTGTCGGTCTTCGATCCATCTTGAGCGAGCGAATTAATCTGCCAACGGGACGAGGTCATCACTCCGGCGACGGCGCCGCCGGCATCCACGCTTCGCACGCTCGACGCCCAACCAAAGTAGGCGTTGGGAAAGGTAGAGGAGGCCGCCGCCCGACCGCCAGGTCGCAACTGATACTTTGTTTCGCCGACGAGATAGGTATTTGTCGATCCATCAAGGATATCGCGAAAACTAATCCTGGAATCGACAAAGAGAATGCCTTCGGTAAAAAAATAACGATCGGTCGCCGAAGCGCAGATATCCGGTTTTTGCGTGGCGACATTGCCTATTGCTCCGCCCATGACTCCAAAATAGGTGCTATTGTTCGCATCTGACGCCGAGTTCGGATCGCTAGGGCATTGATAGGCCGGATTGGGCGTTAGAAAGACCGCATGGTTGGCCGCGGAACCGTTTGGATCATCCGACGGACTATGATCGGCCATGCCCGTAAAACGCGCCCCCATTTCGACCTGCGAATGCAAATTGCCTTGCTCTAATTGGGGCAAAATCAGCACCGACCAAGGAGCCCCATTAGCAGCTGTGGAAGCGGGCCATCTGCACCAATTTGTCGGATAGGTCTCTCGCTTTGCTGACATCACGTTGCCTGGTGGAAATATGCGGAAGGTGTCGTGGTAGTTGTGCAGCGCCAGCCCCAACTGCTTCAACTTGTTGGTGCAGCTCATCCGCCGCGCCGCTTCGCGTGCTTGCTGGACTGCTGGCAACAGCAAAGCGATCAGTACGCCGATGATCGCGATGACCACCAACAATTCGACCAGCGTGAATCCGCGGTTTCGAGACGGACGGCATTGATGGATAAGAACATTCATGGCAAATTTCCTGCGGATCGGATGAGATAGAAAAGAGAAGGAATAAGCTCGCATATTGATGAAATAAAGCTGAAACCGTTCGCTGCCACCTAGCTACTCTCGAAATCAATCCTTGTATTTCTTTTTCGGTTTCTGCTTAGAATTTTGAAGTGTCGTCAGGTTCAATCAAACACCTGGCCTGGCAGGTGACCAGCCAATGCGGCTTGAGATGATGTTCGCTTGTTCGATCGTCAACTGGCGGATCGTTTCGAGTGAGGCCTTCTTCAATCGAGCGCTGGGGCCGGTCACCCAGATCGACGCGATAACTTCATTTCTTCGATTTCGAATCGGAGCTGCGATGCAATTGACCCCTTCGACTTGCTCCCCGTGATCGGCCGCGAACCCATGCTGACGAACCCGTTCTAGCTCTTGCATATAGGCTGATCGATCTGTGATCGTGCGGTCGGTATAACGCACGAAATCAATTTGCTCGACAATCGCTTCAATTTCAGCCGCTGAGCGATGGGCGACCATTACTTTTCCCGGCGCCGAAGTGTGCAGCGGAAACTGATGCCCGATCTCGACCATCACTTTGACAGCCTGGGGGCTGAGGAACTGCTCGACCACCACGCCGTGCCCGCTGCTCAGGACGCCAAGCAAGACCGTTTCTTGCGTTGCGTCCCGCAAACAACGCATCGGTCCCATCGCTTTTTCTAGAAGTTGCGACTCATTCACCGCCGCGTACCCCAGCGCCAGCAACTTGGCCGAAGGGCTATACAGCTTCTGGACCGGTTCACGATTGAGATACCCGCAGTCTGCTAACGTGGTGACGATCCGGAAGATGCTGTTCTTCGGAATTCCCAGCCGCGTCGCCATTTCGGACACTCCGAGCGAAGAGGCTTCTCCGGCGATCAATTCCAAGACTTGCAACGCACGAACCAGACTAGGGATGTGGTAACGATTGCTGTCATCGACAATTTCGGCTGTTTTCGTGGTAGCCATGGGGATCTTCTTAAACGGTTGAGCTTCGTTGGCAGCCAATGACTGCTGTTTGACATTTAAACTACCGTTTCATATAACAAACAGCAACTAGAATTCTTATTTTTTAATCCATTTCACTGTTCACCTCGCGTTCCCGATACGAGCGGTTGAGATCGCTGCACTTGGACTCGGGAATATTGGTAATCAAACCTTTGAAATCCCCCTTGGAGAAAGAGCATGTCGCCGACGGCACGACAGCTACTGCATTGCTGCATCGCATTGATTGGGTTATCAAGCGTCGGTCCCGCGATGGCGGACGATCCTGCCTTGCCGGCTGTCATCCAAGCAGACTTGCTTGTGGTTGGCGGCACCGAGTCGGGCTGCGCGGCCGCGGTGCAAGCGGCGCGGATGGGTGTCAAACGCATCGTTCTAGTCAATGATACCGAATGGGTTGGAGGTCAATTCTCGTCGGAAGCGCTTGGAGCAATCGATGAAAATCGCGCCCATGGTTACAACGGCAAAGTCCCGATCCCTCGTTCCGGATTATTTCGCGAAGTGATCGATGCAATCGAGCAAAAAAACAAAGAGCTCTACGGCGTGCCGCGCCCCGGCAACACACTCGTTATCACGACCTGCCGACCGGTGGTCGCCCATCAGATTTTTGCAGAGCTGTTGCAGCCCTACGAAGCGACAGGGCAAATTCAACGCTTTTCTAATCTGCGTGTAAAGTCTGTCGATGTGCAAGAGAGCAAGGTGCAAGCAGTCACTTTTGAATCGAACGCAGCATCTGACGCTTTCTTAAAAGTCCAGGCCAAGTTGACCATCGACGCTAGTGACTGGGGCGACGTAATCAAGCTTTCTGGTGCTGCGTATGATTTCGGTTTGGATGCTCAGTCGGAATATGGGGAACCACGAGCGCAGGCGTCTCCGCAGCCGCAGACCGACATCAATCCGATCACTTGGTGCATGATTCTGGTCGCGCAACCGGAGAACGCACTTATCCCTGAACCGCCTGGCTATGACGAGCAGAACTTTCATGGGATGTGGGCGTGGATCGATGACAAGTTTAACTACACGACGCGTCGCTTGGTCGACGGCAAAGCGCTTAAGGATCGCCAACAGGCGGACATCATCCTGATCAACAATCCGCCGATTGACTATCCGTTAGACGTGCTGCCGGCCCATGTGGCGACCGCGCTCGAAGCGACAGAGCCTGGCGCTTCGACCAAGCTGTTTGTCGAATTAACGCCGGTCCAGCGAGAGATCGTCTTTCAGGATGCGCGCAATCGGACATTGCAATATCTTTACTTTCTGCAGCAGAAGTACCCAAGCTTTCAGAAGTTGTCGCTGAGCGACGAATTCGGTACGCCAAATAATCTTCCGCCCAAGCCCTACATCCGCGAGAGCCTACGGTTGCAAGCGCTGCATATGATCAAGGAACAAGAAGTGGTCGGCGAAGGGGCGCAGTCCAACTATGCGCGGACCATGTTTGAGGATGGGGTATTCTGTTGGCAATTTGAGCTCGACTTCCATCCAACCGCACGGCGTTGGCTGAGTCCCGCCGGCGCCGCAGGGGCTTGGGAAGCGACGTTTCGCGGCAACCGCAAGTTCGGCGTAGGGGGCACCGGAATGTCAATGTTTCCGCTGCGCAGCTTCATCCCTGAAGCGATGGATGGCCTACTCGCTGCCCAGAAAAACCTGGGATATACCAGTATCGTCAGCTCCTCGTGCCGTTTGCACGATCAATCGATGGCGGCCGGTCAGGCCTGTGGGGCGGCAGCCGCAGTCAGCTTGCTGCAAGAGGTTTCGCCGCGTGAGATGTGGCGAGACCCGCAAATGTTGGCGGCAATCTGGACCGGGTTGCTCGATCAAAAAGATGCGGCCCCTGTTGCGATCTGGCCATTTAGTGATGTCGATCCGTACGATGACGGCTTTATCGCGATTCAACAACTAGCGTTGCGTCGCGTGTTTCAGCTTGCTCCCGCTGAAACGAGTTTTCGGCCAGATGCGCCAGCGGAGATCGAATGGGCTTCAAGTTTGGTGAAGCGGATGCAATCGCTAGGCTACCAATGCACGCTGCCCAAGTCCGCATTGACTCGTCGAGCGACTGCGATCGCGCTGTGGGACCAAATCGGCTCTCAACCGATCCCCGCCTATGATTGCAAGTCACCAAGCGATGCGGATGGCGACGGTATCCCTGATTCCGTCGATGCTCTTCCATTTACGCACGGCGAAAATTCATGGCGATAATTCGTGAGCCCTGTTTTCGACAGTTTCGCGAATTTAATCAAGCCTCGAAAGCTTCACGACTAGCGCCATGGCAAACAGGTGATCATCGTCGAGAGCAATTCAGGAATACGAATCGTCGTTCCGCCGAAGGCTTGCCAACCGATTGCGCAACCGCCGACTGCAATAGCGCCGATGGCGAATCCCCCAGCAGCCGCCAAGATGCCGGCCGCGACTCCGCCAGCGGCCATTACGCCAATGGCGACACCGCCGAGCCCAATCGCACCAATCGAAAGACCGCCTAACGATACCAGCCCAATGGCGACTCCTCCGAAAGCGAACATGCCGATTGCGACATCCCCAAATGCGAAGATGCCTCGAGCGATGCCAAACGGAGCAAGATCTTTGGGGCCATACGCGACGCTGACAAGCGGCAATCCCAAGCAAGTCGCTTTCGATTGAAAGCGGAAGGGCATCGTTCGATAAGCGTTGCGCATTTTAAAAGCTCCTGGGGTTCGCCTGTCGATTCGCTGGCCGAGCAGCGATATTAGAGATGTTAGCAAACAATTCCCCAAGAAAATAAAGCGGCGAGATCAGACGATCTCGCCGCTTTTCCAATCGCTCCCAAGTAGCAAGCTTCGTAGTTCTAAGGTATCCAGTACGCGGCTCCGACGACGACGGCGGCTTGAGCGGCGGCGCCTCGCAAGCTGATCGGCACCGGCGGCAACATGTAAGGAGCACAGCTGCCTGGGCGATAATAGCCCAACGCGTACTGACATTCGCCCGGCGGATACATTCCCATCTGGTACGGCAGCACGGCTACACTCGCAAAGAAGTGGGCGCCGGACACCAACGGCTGCGTGATCGGCCCGGTCATGTGACCATAGCGTTCCAACGCACGTTCTTCAAAGTAGAGCGGCTTGTGACACAAAGCTGACGCGGTCCAGTTGACTTCGGTAGGCGTCCAGTGACGGCCCGGGAAGGGAGCGTCGGTCCAACCGCATTCGTACGGCAAGTCCCAGTAGGCGGCGACAAAGCAACGATCGTCGGCACTTAGCGTGCGAAGGTCAACTCGCTTGATCTCGCGACCGGTGTCGATCAACACGCGTTGGTTTTTGAAGTCAAGCATGCGACCTTCGGCCACCACCTGGCCATCCAGCGCTGTCCAACTGCGGCTCGGAGCGGCAGCCAAAGCTTCTACCTTCATCTGCTCGGCCAGTTCCTGGTCTTCTTCATCCGGACGGAAAGCAGGCGTCATATCTAGATTGATCATCGGCAGCTTGAAGGCCTTCAGGCGATCAACCAGCGCGTTGCAGTTGTCTTTATCGTCACAGCAATTGCGGTCATTGTAGACCGTATTGCACGGCGCCGACTTCGGCTGCGATGGCTGAATTGGCAAGCCGTCAGGGCCTAGTTCCATGGGCTCACGATCGCTGGACGAAGGCATCGGGCTCGGCTTAGCCGGAGCATCCATCGGCGGATCGGTCATCGGCAGCGGCTGTTGGGCCTCTGCGGCGGGCGGATCCAGCGGTTGCGGAGCGCCAAAGCGGCTCGGCGGCTGAGTAGGCGCCGCATCGTCTTGTTCTAGCTTGGTCAGCTGATCCCCAAACGGATCATTGAACGGATCGGCTGGCGAGAGCTTGCTCGCACGCTGCACCATTCGCTCGCCGTTCGGCGAGGTGAGCTCGACATGGGCGACCGGTTGAACCCGATTCGGGCTGATCGGCAGCGGGCTCGCATTGCGAACTTGTTTCAGCTCGACAGGAGCATTGACGCCGGCTGGCGTCGCGACTTCTGGAGCCGTCGAAACTTTGGTCGAGCGGCGCCATTGTAGATGGCTTTGCGGCTGACCATCGGCGGCCCACAGATCGGCCGCCGAAAAAAGAATCATAGCTCCGCACAGCGCTCTAGTCGTTGTTTTGATGAACGTCCGGGCTGTAGTTCGGGGCTTCCTGAGTAATTGCGATGTCATGCGGATGGCTTTCCCTAACACTTGCCGGTGTGACCCGGATGAACTTGGCGTCCCTGCGTAGTTCTTCAATCGTTCGCGTACCACAGTAGCCCATCCCGGCTCTTAGACCGCCGACAAGCTGATACACAAACGGACTCAAATTTCCTCGGAAGGGAACTCTCCCTTCGACTCCTTCGGGGACTAACTTGCCCCCTTCGCTGACCTCGCCCTGGCGATAACGCTCTTTGGAGCCTTTCACCATGGCGCCCAGCGAACCCATGCCGCGGTAAACCTTGAAGGTTCGACCTTGGTACAGGATTACGTCTCCAGGGCTTTCGGCCAAACCGGCGAACAATCCGCCGATCATGACCACGCTTGCACCCGAAGCGATCGCTTTGCAAATGTCTCCTGAGAACCGCACGCCGCCGTCGGCGATGATCGGAATCCCATGTTTGGCCGCAACTGCTGCTGCATCGCGAATCGCGGTGACTTGCGGCACCCCCACTCCCGAGACCACTCGCGTTGTGCAGATCGAACCAGGTCCGATCCCCACTTTGACCGCATCGACACCGGCCGCGATCAAGTCGGCACAGCCTTCGGCTGTCGCGATGTTTCCGGCGACAACCTCAATAGGCCAGTTCTTCTTGATCTCGCGAACCGTCTCGATCACGTTCTTCGAGTGGCCGTGAGCACTGTCGACGACCAACACGTCAACGCTGTTATCGATCAGGCTTTGGACTCGTTCAAAATCCATCACTCCGACCGCAGCGCCAACTCGCAACCGCCCCAAGCTGTCCTTCGACGCTTGAGGAAACCGGTTCATCATGTCAATGTCTTTGATCGTGATGAGCCCGGTCAGTTTGTATTCTTCGTCAACCAGTAAAAGTTTCTCCACCTTTTTAGCCGTTAAAATCTGCTCAGCTTCCGCAAGCGTTACGGTCCCTGTTGCTGTCACAAGGTTGTCTTTGGTCATAACCTCTTCTACACGAAGGGTATGCGACTCAAGGAACCGTAAATCGCGGCGGGTCAGGATCCCCACCAGCTTGCCATCAGCTAGCGTGATCGGCATGCCTGAAACGTTGTGCTGCTCCATCACCGCGCGGGCTTCTTGTACCGGAGCGTCCGGCGGCATCGTCACCGGATCGACGATGATGCCGTTGGCCGAGCGTTTCACCTTGTAGACTTCTTCGGTCTGACGCTGGATCGAGAGATTCTTATGAATTACCCCCAGACCACCTTCCTTCGCCAGAGCGATCGCCATCGCGCTTTCGGTGACTGTGTCCATCGGCGAGCTGATCAGCGGAATGTTCAGCTTGATGTTGGCCGTCAACTGCGTCTCGGTCGTCACATCGGACGGCACGAAATCGCTGTAGCGGGGGACGAGCAGAACGTCGTCAAAGGTGATAGCTGTTTTGGCGAAGATCTCGTCCATGGCGCGGCTCCCGAATCTAGCGTGATCGAAGCAGTGGGGGTAAACCCGCAATTATTGCGGGCCGCGGCAATGCTGGCAACGCTCTCACCGGGGATCGCAGCCCGGAAAGCCGACTATTTGCCGACTTTCCGACTTCCCCAGGCTTAGCGACTGCGGCGACTAAAGAGCCCCCGACGCCGAATCGCCGTGGCCGAAGTCTGCTCGGCTGGGGTCGCTTCATAGCTGATTAGGCTGGTCGTCGTGCGATTAATCAGCTTTCCAGACGGGTCGACGGTGGTGCTAGAGCTAGAGACGACAAAGCCCGGCACGTCCGCACAATGAATTTCTACCGAAGTAGTCGAAGTTTTCTCGGGAATGATGATCCGAGTCCGAAAAAACGAGACTGTTTTGTTTTCGGACAGCACCGGAAACGGCATTTCCAATGCGATCGGGTCGGTCGCGATCGTTTTGGTTGTCACTTCCTCGCCGATCGCTTTCGCTTCAAATCGCCGCCGCAGCACCCACGGCGCCGTAGTTGGGCAGTACAAAATGTTGCCGCTGATTTCTTCGGATTGCCCTGTAATCACCACTTTTCGCAGCTGGCAGGGATAGGTAATCCCGTTGACCGACAACGCTTCTTGATCGCCGGGGGTTACCGTCGCCGTGTAGCGGTCGGGCTCGCCGCTTAGCCCGCTACGGAACGACAAAGTCGGTCGATCAAAAACTTGCCCCCCTACTTCGGACTGTGAAGTAGTTTCTAGCACGACATAGTCATCGCCCACTTCTTTCAGACGGATCGTCTGTGTCGAAACGTTGGTCGCACCGGCAACTCCATCCTTGTACACCTGGGTGGTATGACGCAGCTTCTTCCACGAACCAGGGGCAAAGCGCGCCCATTCGTGGTGGTCATGCGGAGTGAGCAGATCCGGAGCATCCTGCACCGCACAAACCGTGACGCTGGCCAGCCAGATCAAAAGCGCTAGTCGTAACATCTCACCCAGTGCTCTAAATTGCCGAAAACCCGAAGGCTGCGAATCCTCCTTAAACTACGCTGAAAGTGTAGCTTTCGCAATGAATCCCCGCCATGCTGCCCATGAAACGGCCTATTGGGAGGGTTCTTCGAGCCCTAAAGGGAACATTCCAGCAATCAAGAAGTCCTGTCTGGGGAAAATTGTCCGCACATCAATCTCCAGATGGCCAGTCGTCGAGCGGACAAACAGGGGATACAAATTTTCCTGCAATCTCCCGCACAGCGCCTCCACATCTCCATCGGCCGGCGTCACCGTCACGCAAAATGAATCGATTGGGATGCTGCCGGGGATCAAGTGCGATTTGCACGGCTCGACTGCGACCGATTCGACCAGCGGTGAAGCGATGATTTGCTCAGCCAGCCGATTGGCTCGCAGTTCTAGGTTGGCCTGCGAGGTCGTCAGTAAAGAGAGCAGGGGGATCTCGTCACTGACCAACTCTCCCATCCGATAAATTTCTAACGTTTCGGTTAACGCTGCCAAAGACAACGGCGCCGCAGCGACCAGCGAAAACAACGCCGATTGACGTACCCGCTCGATCAGCTTCCGCTGACCAACCAACAGTCCCGCATCGGGTCCGCCCAGCAAGTGATTGGCCGCAGCGATCACCAGGTCAGCGCCCAGCGTAACCGCGGTCTGCACACTATCGACGCCAAGCGGTTTGTATTCTTCCCGATTCTGTAAACCGCCAACTCCCACATCGTGCAACAGCGGCACATGACGCGACTTGGCGAGCGCCGCCAGTTCGGCCAAACCGGGCCGCGTGGCGTTGGAAGCGCCGGCAAAGTTACTCGCATCCATCGAAAGAATCAGAGCCGTTTCACCATCAAACGCTTTTTCAAAGTCGGCCAGCGTAGCACAGTTACTTGCACCCACTTCCACCACACGCACTCCCGCGCCGGCGATCAGGTTCGGCAGATGAATCCCGTCAAATGTTTCACCCAAGTCCCCGCGGGCCACAATCACCTTGCGACCAGCCGCCAGCTCGGTCAGCGCCAAGTGCAGCGCCGCGGTCCGCGTGTTGACGATCGCAGCCTCGGGCGCCGCCGCCAAATCGGCGATCAACTTGGCCGTCTCGGCCTGGGAGATGCAAGACTTCGAGGTCGCCGCATCTTGTTGCGTCGTGTGATAATCGCGCAGCCGCGCATAAGCACCTTGAATGGCTCGTTCGGCAATCGCACATTTACCCAGCTGCGGCGCCAACACCACGCCGGTCGCATTGATCGCCGCTCGAATCCCCGGAGGAGCATCGCCGGTAAGCCAGCGCGAGATCGACTCGGCCAAATGATGCAGCTTGGGTGCAGGGAAATCGGCAACGCGGGTTTTGAAGTCGCGTTGATAACGATCCAAATAAGCGCCAACGCTGCTAACCAACGCCTGAGGATTCATCGTCTCGCGCAACTTCTTCAGCGGCGGACGTTCGAGCAGTTCACTAACTGTCGGCAATTTGCCAAAGATATTTGTAGGCATCGGTGTTCTCCCTAGAGGTATTTCTAAATTATTGTCCCTCAGGAAGTTATGGGAAAGGCGCTACTTGCCTGGTAGGGGAAGCGGAGAGCAGTAATTCGTAGCCTGCGGCGCGAATTGAGGGAGTGAGGATGTCCCCAACGAACCTTTCCAATCGTAGCGGAAGGGCGCGAGCCCTCCGGTGGAAATTATCGAAGAACCGGAGGGCTCGCGCCCTTCCGTCACAATTTCAACTTTGCCGCGCATGCTGACTGGCGGCGAAATTTTTTGGCTGTGGGAAATCCTAATGATCGCCCTTTCGATCTGGGACAGCCAATACGGCGATGCAAACCAGGATTGGCGATTTTGGGCGTTAACCGCCTATGCGACCATTTTATTCGTTTTGGTGCTCTGGTCGTACTTTGATACCGCGAAAGCAGCGAAAGAGAAGAGCTCGTAGACAGCTCACGCATCTCCGCTATGAAACGCGCCTTGCGTGCGCTAATCGAGATCAGGCTGATTGTATTACAGTCAGTAGTTTGTCGAGTGACCAACTACCCGCCAGACTCGCCGGCCAGTCTGTTCAAGTCAGACTAGGTTACTTTTCGCCAGCAGGCTTCCGCAAAAAAAATAACAGCGATTCGGAGAGACCTCTTTTCGATAATTCTCTGCGTTGACGCTGCGCCGATCGACTCATTCTTGCCGGCGCCCATAGCTCGGCCGCTTCTCTACCGCCGCTAGAACGGATCCCCACCCATGGAAAGAGGCGTTGCCCCTCTCTGGGCCGAACGGCATTACGGTCTCCCGCACCGCCTCGCATTTCCAAATTTTTAGCATGCGTGGCGATGCATGTATCCTATTTTTGTCGAGGTCGCGGAGCATCCTACGGTCGCCGCCGGATGCTCCATTGGAAATTTCGCAACGCGCGTTCAACAAAACCATAATCTGTTCCTTTGTCTTAAAGCGGTTCTAAAGATGAAACTCGGTAAACAAATCGCCATAGGTGCGGCTGCGCCCCTTTGCTTAACAGTCCTCCTCGCGGGTGTCGCCTTGTGGAGCGTTAGCTTGCTAGCCTCTTCAAACAAATGGGTTGACCATACCCATAATGTGATCGCCAAAGCGAAAGAGATTGAAGCATCCGCGGTCAATATGGAGACTGGAATGCGGGGCTATCTCTTGGCTGGCCAACCTGAATTCCTTGCTCCCTACACGGAAGGAGAAGAGGTTTTCACAAAATTAGTTGCTGAGCTCAAGCAAACCGTTAGCGACAATCCTCCGCAGGTGAAATTGCTAGATGAACTCGAACAGACAATCGTCAATTGGAAAGAGCGTATCACCACTCCAATGATTGCTTTGCGGAAGGAAGTCGGCGACTCAAAGACGATGGACGACATTGCTGAGGCCGTTAGCAAATCGCAGGGCAAACAGTACTTCGACAAGTTCCGCGAACAGATGGCCACTTTCACCGGCCGCGAGAAGGACCTGATGATCAAGCGCCAGGCCAACGCTCAGCAAACGGCGGACTTCACGTGGGTGATCATCATCGTTGCGACGTTGGCCGCGATCACTCTTTCTGCCTGCATTTCCTGGTACTTGATCCGATCGATCACGACGGCTGTGAAGCATACAGTGACGATGCTTCGTGATATCGCTGAAGGCGAAGGCGACTTGACGAAGAGACTGCGAGAAAACCGAAGCGACGAGCTCGGGGAACTCGCAAAGTGGTTTAATGTTTTTATCGCCAAGTTGCAGGGAATTATCGGCAATTTGTCGAAGGATGCCGCCACCCTGAGCAGCTCATCCGAGGAGCTTTCGCAACTCGCGAGCGAATTATCGACAGACGCCGGAGCAGCAAGCGAAAAATCGGCCTCCGCCACGAGCAGCGCTGCAGAGGTTTCTAACAACATGAATAGCATGGCGAGCTCGTCTGAAGAAATGAGTGTGGCTGTCAAGTCTGTTGCTACCATCATTGACGAGTTGACCGGTTCGATCGATGAGATTGCCCGCAGTGCGGAAGCGACGTCAAGCATCGTCAGTGAAGCGGCGGCACTTTCCGAGAAAACCCAAGCGAAGATTGGCGAACTTGAGAAGAGTTCAACAGAAATTGGCGCCGTTATTGAATTGATTCAGGAAATCGCCGATCAAACCAACCTGCTGGCCCTCAACGCAACCATCGAATCGGCCCGGGCCGGCGAAGCCGGCAAAGGTTTCGCCGTGGTCGCGGCGGAAGTCAAGGAACTCGCCCGACAAACCACGGAAGCGACAGTTTCCATCCGCTCTAAAGTGAATGGCATCCAGAACACTACACGCGAAGCGGTGCAGTCGGTCGCAGCGATCGACACCGCGATCGTTAGGGTTCACGAAGGCTCCCAGACGATCGCCGCCGCTGTTGAAGAGCAAAGTGTCGCCGTGAAGAATATCGCAGTGAACATGAACCAGACCACTCTGGCCACCGATGATGTTGCGAAAAGGGTCACCCAATCAGCGGCTGTCACCGAAAAGGTGTCAAGCAATGTCGCCGATGTGAGCGAAGTGCTGAAGAGAACCTCAAGTAGCGCTCAAAAAGCGAAAACCGCGGGAACCGGTTTCCGTGATATGGCGGGAAAAATGAGCGCGATCTTCGCACAATTCAAGACATAGGCAGATGTGTCGTACCCGTCGGTTGCGATCCCCCCTTCGCTCAGGGTTGCCTGGCATGACCGAGAGAAAGTCCGGCGTGCGAAGCAGCCTTGGATGAGACGGGAAGACAACACAAAGCCGGGAGTCGCTGCCGTTCCCAAAGCCCCAGTCTGGCCGCCCTATGGCGGCCAGGCTGATTATCGGGATTAACCCCCTCCCGCATAGGCTCCAACCCGTGCATGAAATCCAGGGCTTTTACTGGCAGGGAAGCAGCGGTGAAAATCGCTCGCTTGACTGCTTTCAGCATACCGGGAGCCAGCTTGCGACCAAGTCGGCATGATCTTCTCGGATCTCCGGTGTGATCGAAGGATCGGCGCCAAGTATCGCAGAGAGTGAAATAGGCCACGGATCCAATTTTTCGACAGCCTGACGGGTCGCTTCTACGGCAGGAGCCGTTTTACCGCTACGATCGATCCGCCTCGGTACTAGATTTACCGTATATCTTGCAAAATGGGAGTTCGCACGCTCCGGTCTTCCTGAGAAATTGCCGAAAGTTGCTTAGCCGACTTCTCTGGGAGGTAGACTTACTTCGAAAGCTAGCGAACTAATCGAGGCTGATCCGCAAACCATGCCGCACGGAATTATCATTGCGTTTTGCGCTCTTTCACTGTTCTGGCCGCTGTTAGTGACAGCGCAAACGATTTCCGAGCAGGGGTTGGGGGGAAGCGCGGGGTTAACAGACGAGGATTTTCTCGGTTCGTCCGGCGTTGATGTGACGTACGGCAACCCATTCGTCAATGGCGAAGCGGCGCGTGATAGTCCCCAGTCAGGATCTCCTAACCTCCTGTCTCCGCTTTTGGACGAAGAAGGTTGGCTTCAATTCGATGCCGCCTATCGTGGCGAAATATTCACGAACACGTTGGGTGGGCTCTCGACGAATAATGCGACCCGCTATACAGGCCGCGTCGACGCATTACTGACGGCGGACCTGGAGCAGTTCCGCATCACTCCCGGCGGCATGTTCGTGGTCCACATGCAATCGCTGCATGGTCAAGGAATTACGGATCTCGACGTAGGAGCGCAACAGCGCATTAGCAACATCGATGGAAACCCCGAAAGAGGCTACTACTTCACCCAAGTTAGCCAATATTGGTGGCAACGTGGATTCGCCGATGACTTAGTCACCCTTAAGATCGGCAAGATCCTCGCCGACACCGAATTTGCCATCACAACATTGGGCGGCGATTACATCAACACTTCTTTCGGTTGGACGCACACGCTACCCCTCGCCGCTTACCCCAATCCGACAGCCGGCGTGGTGACGTATTTGCAACTAACCGAAGCACTTAGCCTCAAAACCGGTATTTTTGATGGCGCCCCGAACGGTCGCAACTGGGGCTTTTCGGGAACAGGTGAAGTCCAGTCCATATTCGAGTTTCGCCGCTATCACTCGTTGGCGAACGATACTCTTAACGGTGACGTGCACTTAGGGCTCTGGTACCATAACGGCGCCTTCCCAAGCGAAGCGGACGGATCCGACTTGTCGGGAGATCACGGCGTTTACGCCGGGATCAGCCAGCAACTTACACGAGAGCACCCCGACGATCCGGATGACGCACAAGGTCTCGGCACATTCGTGCAATACGGTTGGGCCCCCGAAGATCGCAATCGCGTTGAGCAATACTGGGGCGTCGGCCTCGTCTACCGAGGGCTAATCGAAACCAGAGACGCCGACACCTGCGGCGTCGGGCTTGGCTCGATGGCTTTCAGCGGCGACATGCCGACCCCACTGGGTGATGAAACCGTGATCGAACTCTTCTACAAAGCGAGGATCGGAAAACGATTCGCCGTGCAGCCAGACCTGCAGTACTTTAACGATCCAGGAGGACAGTACCGTGATTCCCTCGTTTTCGGCCTGCGATTTGAAGGCGTTTTGTAAGCCTCGCTTCGTAGCGTTTGTCCTGCGTCCAGCGCGGATGCAACAAACCCCGGCGGCCCGTTCAGCGATCTAGCAAGCTAAACCGTTCACGACGCAGGCTTTTCCGCCCACACGACAAGTGCTGAGCACTCTTGACTTAACGCCCTCTCCAAGCGGCACCTGTTCGGGCGTTGCCAGAGGAATACCAATTGCGGAATACGCGGCTCCCTTGTTTGCCGAGAGTCGTTCCGTGCGTACGACTCGATGAGCCCTTGCCAACATAAATCGGCGAAGCGTGGTGCCAAATATACGAACTTGGTGCGGCTTGAATCGTAGTCGCAGACGAAGCGAACAAAGCGCCGGCGAATAGCACAACAAAAAGAGAAAAGCGGTTCATAGGAAACATCTCCTGGCGTACGAACTGAGAAAAGGACTCCAAACAAATTTCGAGAGGAGTTTGGTCATTTAAGGTCATTAAGGAAACAGTCGCTCGCACCGGTCGGATCCCGAAAGATCCCGGACTGGCAATCGCGTTTTCCTAAAACGTTTTTCCGACCGCCTCTTGTTCAGAGCAATCATTGCGCCAATCGCATAAAACAATCGCTTCTGCGAGTGAATAGCGAAAAAAAACGCTGGAAATGGGAATCTCTGGTTCAATCCGATCCATCTCTACGGTGAAACGGTGATGCATTTTTGGAACAAAAATGGCAAAAACGCATCATCCAAATGGCTTCACTCGTAAGCCAGCGCCCTTCCGCTACAATTTCAACTTTGCCGCGCATGCTGACTGGCGGCGAGAGTTTTTGGCTGCGGAAAATCCTAGGCGAGCGTCACGATCGACCAGCGAGTAAGTTTATCCGGGTTCAAACTCATATAGATTCCCCTGACGCCATCCTCGACGCGGACCGCCGCGACGTGAACGACTTTGCCTGCCAAACTAAATACAACGCCCGGATCACCGTTCACGATGGCAGAGTGCATGTCATAGTCACGCCGCTTGAAGTGGAAGACTTTGGCGAGGAAACGAGCGATGCGGGTACGTCCGCGAATCACAACACGCGCGGCAGTCACCTTGCCGCCGCCATCGGAGTAAACTTCAACATCTTCCGTCAAATATTGCTCAACTAGCTTTGCATCACCGGCGCGACATGCAGCGACAAATTGTTCAGCAAGCTGAACCGCTTTCTCTCGCGTGGGACGAAAGCGGGGGACGTCAGCCGTCAAATGCTCCTTCGCTCGACTAACAATTTTTCGCACATACGTCTCTGATTTCTCCAGTGACTCGGCAATTTCGTTGTATTCGTAATCGAAGACCGTCCGCAGCACAAACGCAGCTCGTTCAAGGGGCGAAAGACGCTCAAGCAGTATGAGAAACCCCTGACTCAACGATTCTTGCAAATGCGGATCTTGCGGGCCCGAAGACGTATCAATGGGCTCGGGAACCCAAGGACCAATATAGGATTCGCGTCTGCGCGCGGCTCGCAGCTTGTCGATGCAGCGACGAGTGGTTGTACGAATCAGAAATCCCTCGGGCGAACTGACGTCGCGGGTAGTATGCAAACGAAGAAATGCGTCCTGTACGGCGTCTTCCGCATCCACGACGCTTCCCAGCATGCGATACGCGACAGACATCAGCCGCGGCCGAAGAGATTGAAAACAATCCTGCGCCTCGGCGCCAGATTCAAATCCTATCGAAATCGCCATTGGCTTATCCTTCACGCCGCCTCGGTTTCTGAATCTACCTGAGGTACTCAATCATGGGTTTCGACCGGAACAGCAATCTCATCGTTGTCATGTGGATGGAGCACTACTGCGATCAAGCGAGTGATTCCCTTGGCTGCGGGATTTTTCGATACGCGGTGCAAACATCCCGTCGGTTCATAGAAGGTTTCCCCTGCTTTAAATATCTGGGTTGGCTGGTCATCAATCCCCAGCTCGTATTCGCCTTCCAACACATAAACCAATCCGGGGCCTGGATGACGGTGGGCTAAACCACTTTGGCCTGGCTCAATCGTCACTTCCACGATTGTCGCTTTCGTTTTTTTGCCGTCAAGTTTTTCCTGGATGTCGTGCACCGATATTACGCGAACTTTCTCGCCATCCTCATGACGAGGCCCTCCCAACGCCACGGCGATTCCAACGGCCATGGTAACTGCAACAGCACTTAGCATTCGGTTCATTATTCTTCACTTCGGTTCAGGTAGGCGGCTGCGTCGCGAATTGTGTGACGCATTCAATATAAGGACGTCTGAGAAGGCCGATTTGTGACAGCGACAGCAGAAGTTCGAAAATTCTGCGTGAATTTCGAGGGTCTACGCAGAGCCGGGCTCCCCTTTTCTACTAGGGCCATAACGACAACCGGCCTCAAGCAACCAAAAAACTTTGGGGGCTTGTCACAAATCTAGCGGCTCAGGCGTCCTTGCTGCAGAGATTTGCGACTTACCTCAAAAACGTCGCTTTCCATCCCATTCCTTTGAAGTAATAGGAGCCCTGAAATGGCCCCCCCCACTGACAAGACGAATACAGAAGCCTATCGCGCCATGCTTGGCGTAGAAAAGTGCCTTGCACAATGCAGTATCGAAAAGCCGCTGCGCGAGCTGATCAAAATACGCGTTTCGCAAATCAATGGCTGTGCATTCTGCATCGATATGCACTGGAAGGACGCAAGGGCGTCAAACGAAACGGAGCAGCGACTCTACGGCCTACCTGCTTGGCGAGAAAGTCCTTACTACAGCGAACGAGAACGAGCCGGCCTTCGATTGGCGGAAGAGTGGACGCGTGTCGCCGATCATTTTGTTCCTGAAGAGATTGACGCGTTGGCCAGCGAGCAGTTCAGCTCGCAAGAAATCGCCGATCTTGCTTGGATTATTGCTTCGATCAACGCGTGGAATCGAGTCAACATCGCCTTGAAGACGGTCCCCGGAAACTACCAACCGCCTCGCGTTGGGCATTGATCGAGCTTGCAGAAACACGGTATCTCGATCGCAACGTTTTAACTCTGTCGCACCCAAACGTAAAAGCAACGAACGGAAGAGACGTAGTATGAAAATTCTTATTATCGGCGGAAGCGGCTTGATTGGTTCCAAACTGGTTGCAATCCTGCGCGATCGCGGCCATGAGGTGATCGCCGCTTCGCCTTCATCCGGCGTGAACACGCTTACGGGCGAAGGGCTCCAGCAAGCGATGCAAGGGGTCGAAGTTGTCGTTGACGTGGCGAACTCGCCTTCGTTTGAAGATGAGCCTGTCATGCATTTCTTTAAAACGTCGGGGAAGAACTTGCTTTGCGCTGAGCAAGAAGCTGGAGTTCAACATCATATCGCTCTGTCGGTCGTCGGCACTGAGAGATTGCTGTCTAGCGGCTACTTTCGCGCGAAGCTGGCCCAAGAGGAGCTGATCAAAGCGGCGGGAATCCCTTACACGATTGTTCGCGCTACTCAATTCTTTGAATTTGTCAGTGCGATCGCAGAGTCTGCAACGGAAGGAAATGAAGTTCATTTGCCTCCTGTCATGATGCAGCCCATCGTTTCCGACGATGTCGCCGCTGCGCTTGCCGAGATTGCGACCGAGGCGCCACTTAATGGAACCGTGGAAATCGCAGGCCCTGAACCGATCCCCATGGATGATCTAGTACGCCGGTATTTGGCTGCACACGAGGATGATCGCCGGGTCATCACCGATCCTGAATCTCGTTATTTCGGAACCGACGTGGACGACCGAAGTCTTGTACCTGGCAAAGCATCACGTCTCGGTCCATCACGTTTCGATGATTGGCTCAGACGTGCGATGGTTTAAACCGAACCGGGGCGCCGTCGTCACGACGCGCGCCTTTTGCAGTTGCGCTTTTCGTGGAAGAGAAGAATGGAACGCGGTGAAGCACGGATCAGTCACGGAATTACGCGGCAAGAGGGGAGATTTGCAATTTCCCATCACGTCCAATTTGTTTACTAACCAAGCCAATTTGAAAATGCCAGCTTGCCGCACAAGCAACTATTTCTTGCCGTGAAACACCGTGATTTATCCGCGGTATCCGTGTTCCATTCTTTGTTTACGCTCTTCAGCAGGTTCGTAAGAAATAGAACGCGGAGGACACGGTCAGTCACGGAATTACACGGCAAGAGGGGAGATTTGCATCTTTCCATCACGTCAAATCGTTTTACTAACCAAGCCAATTTAAAAATGGCAGCTTGCCGCACAAGCAACTATTTCTTGCCGTGAAACACCGTGATTTATCCGCGGTATCCGTGTTCCATTCTTTGTCCTCCAATAGCGCAACTTCAAAACCTGCGCCTTGGGCTGGTTTTGCGTTTTTGAGCGCAGGGCGGTATTGACTAGCTTGCCTAGCCGACCGATCGCCCAGCATGGGAACGATCAAATGGATCTCGAACCGCAAGCCAATTCCCAGGAGCCCCCGTTAATTTGCCCACTTTTCGCGGTTACACTCTTATCCGCATGGCGGATCTCCGGCTGGGGACATCCGGGGCGAGTGTCAATCTTTGGGAACTGTTAAAATTTATGGCCGAGTCATCCACCACCAACACCCGGCTTGGTCTCTGCTGCATCTTTCATGATCAGCCGATCAAGTTTCGCAATACCACCGTCAAGTCAATCAGCGGCATGCCGCGTGATGCGGGGCTGGCCAAGTTGTCGGTGCTGGGTTTGGCCAATGCCGATGCGCTGTTGCTGGCTCTGCAATTTTGTGCAGAGCAGGGGATTGGTTGTTTCCGGATCAATAGTCAAATCTTGCCGCTGAAGACGCATGCCGAGTGCGGCTACACGATGCACGAGCTGCCGGAGGGAGACGAGATTGTGCGACGGTTTCGGGAGTGTGGAAAATTCGCCCAGTCGAATGAGATTCGCACTTGTTTTCATCCCGATCAATTTGTGGTGCTCAACTCACCGCGAGCCGATGTGGTGGATCGTTCGATCGCCGAGCTAGAGTATCAGGCCGAAGTCGCCGAGTGGGTTGGCGCCGATGTGGTGAACATTCACGGCGGCGGAGCGTATGGGGACAAGACGGCGGCTCTATTGCGATTTGAAGAATCGTTGTCACGGCTCTCGCAACGTGCTCGCAGTCGGCTCACGGTCGAGAATGATGACGTCACTTATACGCCTAGCGATTTGCTGCCGCTCTGCCGGTCGACCGGCGTTCCACTGGTCTATGACGTGCACCACCATCGCTGCCTTCCCGATGACCTGTCGGTCGAGGAAGCAACCGAGCAAGCAATCGCAACCTGGGATCGCGAGCCGATGTTTCATCTATCGAGTCCCCTGGAAGGTTGGAAAGGCCCCCAGCCGCGGCGCCATCATGACTTCATCAACATCGTCGACTTTCCCGACTGTTGGCGCGAGCGAAAGTTGACCGTCGAGGTCGAAGCGAAGGCGAAAGAGGTCGCCGTGCTAAAGCTGATGAAACAGCTGGTGAAACCATGGACGGTCTATATCGTGCAGTGCGCCGATGGATCGCTTTATACCGGCGTCACCAACGACCTGCCGGCGCGGATCGCCAAACATAACTCAGGCGATGGCGCCAAATACACACGCAGCCGACTGCCGGTGGTGGTGGTCTATCAAGAGACGCACCCGCATCAAAGCGCGGCGCTAAAACGCGAGCTGGCGATTAAAGCTTTGTCGCGGGCAGCGAAGGATGCGTTGATTGCTGGTGGAAGTCTGAAAATCAGGAGTCCCGATCCGGCTCCGAGAAAAGACTAACTTTGCTCGTCGTCTTGATTCTTGACGTCGACGCTCGTCGTGAGTAGCCAAAGCCCAATGACAGTCGAAACCAAGAAAAAATGAAGATGTGCGGCCAGAATCAATCCGAATCCGCATTAACTCAATGCACTAACGGAGAGCCAACTTGAATGCGCCGTGAGCGAAGAAATCCCCAATGCGAACAGAAGCAGAATTAACTCGACAAATGGCAAGGACGACCATACTCGTTTATCTTTGCTGAGCAACATCGCGTAAGGCATACCGAATGACGATAGAAAAAAGCAAGCCACGATGACGAAGGCTCCGCCGCAAGCTATCAGAAAGTAAACGTCGGCGATCATTTTCATCCTCTCACGGCCGAAGGCTAATGCAAAAATCTCTGTCTTCGCGAATTTGCACTACTCAATCGCAACACGATCCGACTATTACTTTGGCGTATCCCTTGCTGGTTCGCTGAAGCGAGTAGGCGTCTGTGGCAAGGGAACGACAGGGCTCTCGTCAGCTTTACGTGGAAGCGGCTCTAACGCCTTCGCATCGGCCTTCCAAAGCTTATCATTTGTCAACAGAATCAGACTGCTCTTGGGTGCAATCGTCACGAACAAAACCTGGACATCCCGTATTCTTTCTGAGCCATCGAGATCCTTTAAGATGTGCCCGCGAATTCGTAGTGCGAGAACGCCGTTAAGCTGGGATGCCGTTTTTTGCAATTCTTCCACAAATTGAGGAAGCGATTTTTCACAGCGAAGTGATCTCGGCAAATCTTTCTTTTCCATCCCTGGCAATATCTCTAGCAGATAATCGTTTCCCTTCCCCTGGGCCTGCGGTGTCGCCCACATCTCCTCGGCCAGGGCGACGTCGGGAATGCAACTTAGCCCAGCGATGGCCATAAGAAAAGCCAGTATGGAGAGCCGTTTGTTACGCGTAGACATTGAATGTTCTCCCAGGCGGGCCAAAATAAGGTCACCGAAACAATGGCGCGAATGATCGAGCTGACTTCACTTCGAGAGAAGCTCACAAACCCTGATCGGAATATCGTACGCTGCGTGACCATTGGCATGATTATCGATAACTTCGAGCCTGAGCACAAAGTCACCAGCGCGATTGAGGGAAAAATAGATACTGAATGGGAGCGGGAGCAGATAGGATTGATTGAAACGAGAGTTGGGCGGTGGAGGGCTGCCATGGATGACTCCTGGCTGGGAGCCGATAGGGCGACCTGCTTTGTCCAATAGCGAAATCTTGGTGGTCAGATCTGACTTTTCTGCCTGGACGCTGTATCCGGCAATTTTGAAAAACAGGAATGGGGTCTGACCAATCGTGAAAACGCCGCCTGAGGAACTCAGACCTCCGGAATCGATGGCCAGATAGATTTCTTGCGCACCAAACGATTCTTTGGAGAGTATCTCGAACTCGGTCTTCAGAGTTTGCTCTTGCTGGCTATTGTGATCCTGTATGAGCGTACGCACAGTATACTTGCCCGGCTCTAAGTCCTCTGAAATCCTTGTCGAGTTCGTTGAGTGAGTCCCTCCGCAGAAGAGATCGTACGTCATCCGGACCGCAGCTAATTTGGCGATCATATCTCCCTGAGCGTTGTCAATTTCCTGACTGATGGAATAGTCGACTTCTCCCTTGTCGTTCTTTTGGAGGCCGGTTGTGGTGATTGTCGCAAAGAACTTTTCTCCCGCAAAGAACGATGCCGAGCGACCTGGGCCCATCGGTCCGTAGGTAAATCGCACCGTGGCTTGGGGCGGGGCAGGGCGATCGCTCTTGCCTATCTCAGCGCCGCTGGCGAAATTAGTTGCGTGCGCCGCAACCGCGATCAGGACGCATAGACAGGGAAACAAGTGCTGGCTCAACATCAGCGGCGATCCTTGCTGAGTGATCGTGACGGGAGATCGCGCCTGCTGGGCGGTGGCGTCGACTGGATGGCTTATTGCCTACCGAGTGAGGGCGGACCAAGATGGGTGCGCCCTAGAAATGCTGCTTGCCTGGTTGCTTAGAACCGAGGGCGTTCGAGCGACATGAAATCGTCGACCGTTTCGGCCGGGGCCGGTTCGCTGCTGCCGAACATCGAGTCCCACCACGAGACCGATTCTTTCTTCGGCTTCTTCAGGCTGGGGACCACCTTTTTCGGTTTGTCTTTGGCGTCGTCAAACGGATTCAAAAAGTCGGCCGTCTTGCTGAAGAACTGCTGCGTGCTGTGATTCATTTTTGACAGCGTGCTTGGTTCTTTGCGTGCTGTCTTCTTGGCCGGTTTGCTGGCAAATGGGTTATAGATTCCCCATTCGGCCTGGGCCGGGCTGCTGGATAGCGCAAGTAGAAACAGACCCATCAGCGCCACACTCATCCATTTTCGGTACATGACTCTCGTTCCTTCCACAGTATGTAGAGACTTGCGGGGGAGACTTTGTCAAAAAGCGGAATCGGCGTCTAGAGCAATCTTTGGCCCCCCGCATAGGCTGCTTTCCGCCGGTGGAGAGCGGCGGACGCATTGTCCCCTAGGGGGCAATTCTTTAGCATTGAGCGTTTCCCAGCACAAACTTGGCAGAAAGTCGGGCTGAAATGAGCAAAATCGGTTTCTTGGGCGCCGGCCAGATGGCGCAAGCCCTCGCTCGCGGCTTCGTGCAGGCCGATCTGGTCCATCCGGCCGATATCATTGCGGTCGATCCCTTTCCGGCGGCCCGAGCCGCATTTGGTCAGTTGGTCCCCGGCGCTAATACGAGCGACAGCGCCGCCAAACTCGCGAGCGAAGTGGGTGTGATCATCCTGGCAGTCAAACCGCAGATGCTGAAGTCAGCGATCGCCGGCCTCGGCGTGATCGGCGACGGGGTGCTGCTGGTATCGATCGCGGCCGGAACCTCCCTGGCTCGACTGGCCGAGTGGACCCGCTCTGACCGAATTATCCGCGTCATGCCCAATACTCCCTGCCTGATCGGCGAAAGCGCCTCGGCATTTTGCACCGGCCCGGGGGCGACGTCTGACGACGTGGCCCTGGTCGAAAAGCTGATGGGCGCCGTCGGCGTGGTTCGCCAAGTCGAAGAGAAACTGATGGACGCGGTGACCGGGCTGTCTGGCTCGGGACCGGCTTATGTGTATGTGCTGATTGAAGCGTTGGCCGACGCTGGAGTGCGAGTAGGCTTGCCGCGCGACGCGGCGCTGCAGATGGCGGCTCAAACAGTCCGCGGCGCAGCCGGCATGGTTTTGCAGACCGGCGATCACCCGGCGGTTTTGAAGGACCGTGTCGCAAGTCCCGGGGGGACCACGATCGCGGGACTTCAAGCGTTAGAAGCAGGCGGTTTTCGCGCGGCCGCGTATGATGCGGTGACGGCGGCGACCGCCAGATCAAAGGAATTGGGAGCGGAATAATTTCGGCGCCCCTTTCCTGCGAAACTATAATTTACACAGGCGGTTACTTGGCGACTTGCGCCGAAGAGGAGATATCGAAATGTCTTCGTTGTTTTGCATGATTGACGACAAGCACGTTCCCTTGTACCGGATCTTATGGATCGCGGACGTACCGCATTTTTGCGGCGCCGAAGATTGCTTGTGTGAAGGCCAGTACGAAGTTCGGCTGGAACAAGGAGAGTCGCTGTGGACGAAGCGAGAAGAGCGGGACACCGTGATTGCAGCCCTGGAGCGTTGGCACGCAGGCGACGACTTTGACGATGTCGAAGGGGGGGAAGAGCCCTGGGATTAGTCACCCGTTTTGTTCGACCAAAAACAGAAAAAACGGCCACCGCGAAAGATCGCGACGGCCGTTTTTTGTTGAATCGAAGTTGGGAGCCGATCTTTCGGCCCCAATCGCTACTTCTTTTTCTTCGCCGTCTTTTTAACGGCCGCTTTGGCCGACTTCTTTTTGGCGGAAGTGTCGCTCTTTTTCGCAGGCTCAGCTTTTTTCGCTGGCGACGCCTTCTTCGAAGGCTCTTTGCCGAACGCAGATTCCCAACCGCTGGAATACTTTTGATTGGAACCAACGCGAATAATAGACACGGCTCAATACCTCGTAGTTAGACAAACGTTTTTGAATGGTCGTAGGTTCAGCAATTGTGTTACCGGATCGCCGCCGCAAGGTCAAGACTCTGCGGCAAGACGAATCCGTTCTCTTACCTCTAGTGTTGCAGCTTTTTGTACTTGAACCGCGGCGGCTGATCGGGGTTGATACCAAGACGCTCGCGGCGTTGACCTTCGTAAGTGCTAAAGTTTCCTTCGCACCAGTGAACGTAGCCATCTCCTTCAAACGCCAGGATATGCGTCGCCAAGCGATCCAGGAACCAACGATCGTGGCTAACCACGACTACGCAACCGGCGTAGTTCATCACCGCTTCTTCCAGCGCTCGCAGCGTGTCGACGTCCAAGTCATTGGTCGGTTCGTCCAATAGCAGAACATTTGAGCCACGACGCAACAGCGCCGCCAGATGAACGCGGTTGCGTTCACCACCAGACAGGACGCCGACCTTCTTCTCTTGGTCAGGACCGCGGAAGTTAAACCGCGAGACGTACCCGCGAGAGTGAACCTTGCGGTTGCCCATCACGATGGTGTCGTGCCCGCCCGAGATCTCTTGGAAGACCGTCTTTTCGGGGTCGAGCGCATCACGCGATTGATCGACGTAACCGAGCTCGACCGTCGGACCGATGCGGAACTCGCCCGAGTCAGGTTCGGTCTGTCCGGTCAGCATTCGGAACAGAGTGGTCTTACCGGCACCGTTGGGGCCTACCACGCCGATGATGCCGCCTGCCGGCAGGTGGAAGCTGAGATTGTCAATCAGCACCTTATCCCCGTACGCTTTGGTGACGTTTTTGGCTTCGATGACCAAATCGCCCAGGTGCTTGCCCGGGGGGATCTGGATTTCGAATTCGTCGTTTCGATCTTCAAACTGCTCGGCCGCCAATTTTTCGTAGGCGTTAATACGGGCCTTGCCTTTGGACTGCTTCGCTTTTTGCGAGCTGCGAATCCATTCCAATTCGTTGGCCAAAAACTTCTGGCGTGCCTCGGACTGTTTTTCTTCCAGCGCCAGACGCTTCTGCTTTTGCTCAAGCCAAGACGAATAGTTCCCCTCGTAGGGGAAGCTGCGACCATGCTCTAGCTCGAGAATCCAACCGGCGACGTTGTCCAGGAAGTAGCGATCGTGGGTAATCGCGACAATCGTGCCGTGATAGGCCTGAAGATGATGTTCGAGCCACAAAATCGACTCGGCGTCAAGATGGTTGGTCGGTTCGTCCAACAGCAACAGGTCAGGCTTCTTCAGCAACAGTTGACAAAGCGCAACACGGCGGCGTTCACCGCCAGAGAGGGTCGAGACTTGGGCGTCCCCCGGAGGCAGATTCATCGCGTCCATCGCGATCTGGATCTCGCGATCAAGCTCCCAGCTGTTGGTCGCCTCGATTTCGTCCTGCAGCTTGCCCATCTCTTCGTACAGCGCATTCATCTCTTCGTCTTCAAGCGGCTCGCCCAGCTTCATGCTGATCTCGTTGAACCGCACCAGCAGATCGCGACGATGGGAGACCGCCTCTTCGACGTTTCCATAAACGTCCTTGTCGGGATTCAGCTGCGGCTCTTGGGCCAGATAACCGACAGTGAACCCGGACGTTAGCTCCGCAACGCCGTCATACTCTTTGTCGATGCCGGCCATGATCTTGAGAATAGTGCTCTTTCCGGCGCCGTTCCGCCCTAAAACGCCGATCTTGGCGCCGGGGTAGAAAGCGAGCCACATCTCTTTGAGGATCTCGCGCTGGCCGAACTTTTTGGTCAAATTCTCGATCGTGAATATATGTTTTTTACCCATGCAGGCTCTCTCTAACGTCTTTCATAGCTAGCGTTTAGTGGTGTTGCGGGTAATGTAGAATCGCAACCGATTATAGCGAGTTTGCGTGTTGGATCTGCCCGCTGATTTACGAGAGGAAGAATTCTTCCCAAAAAAGCGAATTAAGGGTTGTGAGATAAAGGTTCAGTGATATCATGAGTGCATCGAACATCGGTTCGGATCAAAGCTCTTATCTTAACTCCACGCGATCGTTAGCTGTTTCGGCTTCGAGCACCCACCAGCTCGCCCCGCCTGCCGAGACGGTAATACGACCGACTGATCCCGTTCATGGGCGCGACTGTTCCCAACAGTCGCGCCTGTTTTTTTGCGCTGTAAGCAAATCATGGGAATCAGGGTGCGCAAACTCTAGGCGCCATGCTCTTGCCGCGGCTTCGCGGGATGAGCATGTCCTAAGACCTTGTCTAGCCCATCTATTTGTCCGATCGCATCCAAAACATGCTCATTCGTCGAAGACGCCGTAAGAGCATGGCACCCGAAAATTCTCTTGGACGCAATAAAAGAGTCAATGTCTCTATTCGCTCCAGCACGGCTCATACAGCCGTGGCGCCCAATATCAACATTGTAAGGGGAGACAGCCGGCGCTGTCATTCCCCAGCTTCTTTTCGTAGCTGAGCGGGGATTATTCCCACTCAATCGTCGCCGGCGGCTTGGTGCTGATATCGTAGCAGACGCGATTGACCCCTTTGACTTCGTTGATGATTCGCGTCGAGATCCGGGCCAAAACTTCGTACGGCAGATAGCTCCAGGTCGCGGTCATAAAGTCGTCAGTGTTGACGCAGCGGACGGCGACCGCGTTTTCATAAGTGCGAGCATCCCCCATCACGCCGACACTTTGCACCGGCAACAACACGGCAAACGCCTGGGACGTCTGGCGATAAAGTCCCGCCGCTTTGATCTCGCTGACGACAATCGAGTCGGCCTCGCGCAGCACGGCCAGCTTTTCTTCGGTGACGTCGCTCAAGCAGCGAACCGCTAGACCGGGGCCGGGGAAGGGATGTCGCCAGACCAGATCTTCCGGTAGTCCTAATTCGAGCCCCAGTTTGCGAACTTCGTCTTTAAACAAATCCCGCAGCGGCTCGATCAGCTCGAAGCCGAGTTCCTTCGGCAGACCACCGACGTTGTGATGCAATTTGATCGTCGCCGCCGGCCCATCCAGGGCGGCGCCACTTTCGATCACATCAGGATACAGCGTCCCTTGCGCCAAGAACTTGGCGTCTTTGATATTGCGGGCTTCGGCCTTGAAACAATCGACAAATTGATAGCCGATGCGGCGGCGTTTCTCTTGCGGTTCCGTGATGCCGGCCAACTGCTTCAGGAACTCGTCCTTGGCGTCGACCACATGCAGGTCGGTCTTGAAATGCTTGGTGAACTCGGCGATCACCGACTCGGCTTCTTGCTTCCGCAACAGGCCGTTATCGACCAAAATACAAGACAATTGCGGGCCAATCGCTTGATACAGCAGCGCTGCGACCACCGCCGAATCAACGCCGCCCGAGAGACCGCAGATCACGCGGTCGCTGCCGACCCGCTCGCGAATCTCGGCGATTGTCTGCTGGGCGAAGTCGTGCAGTTTCCAACGTCCTTCGCATTCGCAAACCGAGATCACAAAGTTGCGCAGAATCTGGAACCCCAGCGGCGTGTGGGTTACTTCGGGATGAAACTGCATCGCGTAGAGCGGCAGTTCTTTATGTCGCATCGCGGCGATCGGACAGGTTGACGTGCTGGCCAGCGATTCAAACGAATCGGAGACGTTTGCGACCTGATCGCCATGGCTCATCCAAACGTCGGTTTCGCTTGGCAATCCGCCAAACAGGTCTTCGTTGGGCGAAATGCGGATCTTGGCGTGACCATATTCGCGCTGCGACGTGTTTCTTACCTCGCCGCCAAAGGCCTGACACATTAGCTGCATGCCGTAGCAGATGCCCAGGACCGGAATCCCCATCGCGAATAGTCCGGGATCACACTGCGGCGCTCCTTGTTCGTAGACGCTGGAAGGGCCGCCCGAAAGGATAATCCCTCGCGGGTTATGCGCAGCGATCCGCTCGACGGTGATGTCGTGCCGGACGATTTCGCAATAGACGTTTTGTTCACGAACGCGCCGTGCGATCAGTTGGGCGTACTGCGAACCAAAGTCGAGGACGAGAATTTTTTCGTCAGAGATGCGAGAGGCGTCGGAGTTGTTGTCAGTGGCAGGTGCCGTCATCGCCATCCTTCCGTCGAAACCGGAAAACGAAAAAGCCCGCCCAGAAATCGGCGGGTGAAGGAAACCGCGTATTATATCGCGATCGCCAAAGCCTGCAAACTAGCACAGCGGCGCCCCCAACTGCGGCTAGGCGCGATCCGCAGGCTTGCCGCCAGCGTTATCTGGAAGGGCTCTTCCCCGGTTTACCCCTAGCGCGGCGCCGCCTAGCATGAAAGATCGCAACAGAGCCGCGCACCGAAATTGCCACCCTTGCGTTCAAAACGGATCGAACGATGGAAATCTTGCTGACCAATGACGACGGAATTTACGCCCCCGGATTGGCCGCGATGGAGCGCCAATTGCAAAAGCTGGGAAATGTCACCGTCGTCGCCCCCGCGACCGAACAAAGCGGCGTCGGGCACTCGATCACTTTTTTGAGCCCTTTGGTCTGCAAAGAAGCGTATGACGGCGATCGGCTGCGTGGTTACGCCGTCGAAGGGAGCCCGGCCGACTGCGTCAAGATCGGCGTCTTCGAGTTTTGCAAACAGCGTCCTGATTTGATCGTTAGCGGGATCAACGGCGGGCTAAACGCCGGGATCAACGTTCTTTACTCCGGCACGGTCGCAGCGGCGATCGAAGGGGCGTTCTTTGGCATCACCAGCGTCGCGGTCTCGCTCGAATGGGACGAGAACCCGCTATTTGACGTCGCCGCACTCAAAGGCCGCGAGATTATCGAGAAGATCTTGGCCCAAAAAGGAGAGCCGGCGCAGCTGTTTAACCTCAATTTCCCCAGCGCCGCACTGCGGAAAAAATCGATTGTACAGGTTGTACCGATGGGTCTGGCCCGCTACGGCGAACATTTTATCAAGCGAAAAGACCCCCGGGGACGCGACTATTATTGGTCGACCGGCGACCCCAGGCCCGAACATGGCTCGGAAGAAACCGACCTTTCGGCATTGGAGAAGGGGGATATCACGCTGACTCCGCTGCACTTTAATTTGACCGAGAATGCGTATCTTGACCGAATGAAGTCTTGGGATTTGCAAATCGCTGACTAGACTGGAAGTTACCCCCCAGTTCTGCATGGCGAATTTCGCCGTGCCGTACGCTGTTGCAATTGAAGCGACGGCTGTCTGATTTATTCGCCGCAACTCGTAACGGACGCGCGCGGCGATGCGCCGAACTCCCTGTTCGAACCATGAACGTATGCCGCTTTATTGCCGGGCTGTGCCTGGTATTTGCTGCCGTAACCACGACCTATGGTCAAGACTGGCTCACGTCTCCCAGCTTCTTCAGTCATAGTCCCGAGACCGGTGACCGCGTTGCGCAGTACGAGGCCGACCCGGCCGTCAACCAACCGTATAACCCTAGCTATATGAGCTCTGGGTATCGCCAATTCCGTAGCCGCATCGGCGCTGGCAGCAGCGTCGACAACTACCATATCGTTCAAGAATGGGGGCGACCGGTTCGACCTTACGGCGAATGGCTCCGTCCGTTTCGGCCCTACTCGGTTCCGTACCAACTGTGGGGCGCTCCGTTCCAAGGTCTAGGGCCGACCTTTAACAACAACTTCGGCGGTTTTCCCCAACCCTACGGCCCCGGTGGCGGTGGCGGTGGCGGCGGCTACGGCCCCGGTGGTGGCGGCGGTTATGGATCAGGCGATGGCTACCCCGGCTATCTCGAAGGGGACATCTAAAAGAAGGGCAGGCCATGCCTGCCGTCGCTTAACCCCAAACGATCATCGCGTCGATGCCAGGCAAAACTGCGGCATCGGCGCTGAGACGATTCATGCGAGGTACTTCGTCAGGGCAAGGCCTGACCTCGGCTACTCGACACAAAAAACACTCGACGACGCCGCTGATTCCTGCCAAAATAGCCGAGTCAGAATTACGAAGGAAAAAGCCGATGCCCCCGCGCGAACAGATCGCTCAACAAGCCATGGCGTTACCCCCAGCAGACCGACAGTATCTTGCTGATCTACTAGAACGAAGCCTTCCAAGCGGCGACTTTCGGTCACCCGAGATTGCGGATGCTTGGTCGCAAGAGATTGATCGCCGGATTGCCGCTTTTGATCGCGGGGAAACCACCGCAGTCGATTTTGACACAGCTCTTGATAGCATGCGCCAGTCCCTGGAGATGCATCGCTCGAACAAGACGGCCTCATGATTTTTATCGTCTTACCAGAAGCACAGGGAGACGCAATTAACGCGGCGATTTGGTACGACGATCTTCATCCGAGGTTAGGAACGGAGTTTCTAGAGGAAGTCCGCGGGGCATTCGGCAAGATTCGTGACGAAAGTAGTTCCCTCACAAAGTTGGAGACTTACACAGGCAGCTACGACATTCGACGAGTGCTGCTCAAGCGTTTTCCCTATGCAGTGATTGTGTTGTGCCGCGATGATAAGATCTTGGTCGTCGCAATCGCCCACACAAGCCGCCGTCCACTCTATTGGCTGGAGTGATTGAATTAAACGAATACAGGCGTTGCCTCTGAAAACTCAGGCAGCGACTACGTTCGCGGTACTTTGTCAGGGCAAGGCCTGGCCTACCGTTCACCAATCCGATACAGATCGCTCTCGGTTCGTAGAATGATCGCGCCTTCCAGCAGCAGCGGACTGGCCATGATTTGGCCGGCGATTTGGTTTTCGGCCAGTATTTTAAACTCGCGGCCTGGGGCGACGACGATCGTTTTGCCATCTTCGTTGCAAAAGTAGATCCGCCCCTGGGCGATCGCCGGCGAAGCTGAAAAATTGCCGCCGAGCCGTTCGGTCCAGACCGTTTCGCCATTTTCGATATCCACGCAAGTCGCGACTCCGCGGTCCGAAACCATGTAGAGTAAACCTTCCCACAGCACCGGTGAGGGCTTGGTTGGCACCTGTTTGTTCATGGTCCAGCCGACATGCGTATCGGTCACGTCCCCTTGCCCGTCGACGCTCATCGCCCAAAGTTCAGGCCGCGTAAAACCGGTGCAAATATAGACGACGCCATCCTGAAAAACGGGTCTTGGTACGTTCGAGAATCCGTCGCCATGATCAACACGCCACAGTTCGTTGCCTGTGAGTGGGTCGTAGGCGCAGTCCCATTGGGCGCCGGGGATGATCGCCATGGTGCGACCTGCCCAAGTGACGACCAGCGGCGTGGCGTACGCTTTTTGCATGTCGCCATCTTCTTTACGATGCGGGGGTCGATCGGTCTTCCACAATTGTTCGCCGGTGTTGGCGTCCAATCCGCAAACGTACTGCTGGTCGGCGCCGTCACAGGTCAAAATCATCACTCCGCCATGCACCACCGGCGAACTGCCTGGCCCCACGTTGTGTTGCAGCGGTAATTGATTTTTCCAGACAACTTCACCTTTGGTCGTATCGACGCAGCATGTGCCGTAGGTGCCAAAGTGGCAATACAACCGATCCGCGACCAGCACCGGAGAAGGGGAAGCGTAGCTGTTGGTTGCATGAATCGGATCAGGATTTTCAATGTAAAACAGGTCGACCTGCTTCCCGATCTGGCCGGTCGCATAGTCGACTTCGATCGCGCGCAGCTGGATCGACGCCGCCAGTTCACTGGTCATTTGCTGAAACTTTGGTTTCCCTTTCAGCTTTTCGTCAAACGCTTCCTGCGATGCTTTGGTCGTGATCGCGGTGGTCAGCCACAGTTTGCCGTTGCCCAGGACCGGCGACGACCACCCTTTGCCTTCAATTGGCGTTTTCCAGGCGACGTTTTCCTCTTCAGACCATTTCAGCGGCACATTAGTCGCTTCACTGACTCCATCGCCGGCCACGCCGCGAAACTGCGGCCACGACTCTTCCGCCCATGCAGACGCACAGCAGGCCAGTACGCAGATCGTCGCTGCGGCCAGTCGATTGGAGAAGCTCATCAGGAGTGAACCTTTGCGGAATATTTGGCAGGGAGTTGGCGAAGTTAAAATCCGTTTTTCTAATCGAAATGACAGCCGCCGCCGCCACATTGCCCAGCGCCGCATCCGCCAAACGAACTGGGCGGCGCCGCCATCGGCAAGCTTTGCGAAGATCCGCCGGTATGCGCGGCAGGTACGCTCCAAGCTTTTTCTAGTTGGGTAGCCCCGCACGTGGGGCAGGCAGGCGTCTCTTCTCCGCGGACCAACGTCTCAAACTCACAATTACATTTCGTACAGACGTATTCAAACAGCGGCATTGTGATGTGGCTCCTGTTGGATCGATTTCCCACGGCGGGGGGTTTGTCTTATCATAACGGCCGGGGCTTTCTCTCGAATACGCCAAACCGACCGAGCTATTATGCCCAAACCTACCGGTTTTTCGCAAATCACCCGACAACAGGTCCGCGCCGTCGACCAGATCGCGATCGAGCAATTTGGGGTTCCCGGCGCAGTGCTGATGGAAAATGCGGCTCGGGGGTGCGCCGATATTCTAGCTGCGCGCAACGCCCAATGCGTCCGAATCTGCTGTGGAAAAGGGAATAACGGGGGCGACGGGCTGGCGATCGCGCGGCATTTGGACCTGCTGGGGATCCCAGCCCAGACTCTCCTCTTCTGCCGGCCTGAAGAGATCAACGGCGACGCCGCGATCCAGCTAAACATCGTGCAGCAAGCGCGACTGCCGCTACAGATCATTCCAGTCGATGTTACGGACGAGACGCTCAACCAGCTGCTGGCCGGCGCCGACTGGATCGTCGACGCGTTATTAGGAACCGGCATGCAGGGCAACCCGCGTGCGCCGCTGGATCGCGTGATCAGAGCCATCAACCGCAGCAGAGCATCCAAATTGGCGGTCGACCTGCCCAGCGGCTTGGACTGCGACACCGGCACGCCGGGGGATCCGACAGTTCAAGCAACGGTGACGGTGACGTTTGTGGCTCCTAAGGTTGGCTTTGCGGCCGACTCAGCGCAGCCCTACCTGGGAGAAGTGATCACGGTAGGAATCGGAGCGCCGCGCCAGGCGATTGAACTGGCGATGAAGGAGGAAGGTTGAAAGGTATTTATGTCGAAGGGGTCGGGTATACCGGCCCGCCGAATGTCGAGCAGTTGGATGTTCCTGAGCAGCCTTCGCAACCTCCGTCTCTGCGTCAACCTGTGCAGATGAAGCTAAGCGATCTGCTGGCGTTGCCGCTATCCATCGGCGTGGTGTTGTGGCTTTATCTGAACTCACCTCTGATCGAAGGGCTGATCCTCTCGGCGGTTTTACTGGTGATCGGCGGCGTACTTTCGTGTTGGCCCGAGAAGCAGCAAGCCAGCGAAAGCCAGACTACGCCTCCGTCGATTGATTGGCCAACCGCTTGGCTGATGCGAGTGCGATATGGCTTGATCAGTTTTGTCTTTGGATTTGCTTGCTCGCTGGGTTTAGCAGTACTGATATTTTTTGTGCCCAGCTTTCTCCTCCCGTGGAGAGGAGATGGACATGCAACGATTAGTTGGATGGGCAATGAAATTCGCTGGCTCTCATTGGGCTGTGGCGCAATCGGCTTTGGCTTGCCCAAGCTGGGTCAATGGATGGTTCGGCCCGCTCGGTATTTCTCACGGAACTTTGTGCCGGGGCTGCTTCACTTACTTGCTAGTTAGAGATCGCAAATTCCTAATAACAACAAAGCTGCACACTCTAGGCTCTGTCAGAAAACGAAAATTTGACTTCTGCCGTCCAGCCTCGAAGGCTTGAAAGAGACGCGTTTTCTTTCAATTCAAGGAGGTAATCATGGAACGGCATCGACTTACGAATGATCAATGGGAACTGATTCGCGGCATCTTTCCACCTCCGGCGGCGACGGGGCGTCCTCGCGTTTCGCGGCGGCAAGTGGTCGACGGCATTCTGTGGATCTTGCGAACCGGCGCTCCGTGGCGCGACCTGCCCGAGAAGTACGGCAAGTGGGGGACGGTCTATGATTTGTTTACGACGTGGAACGCCGACGGAACGCTCGACGAAATTCTCGATCTGCTGCAGGCCGCGCATGTCGATACCGGCACGATCGACCAAGAATTGTGGTGCGTCGACGGAACCGTTATTCGCGCCGCTCGCTGTGCGGCGGGAGCTAAAAAAGGGGCGTAGCGACGCAGCTAGCGACGAGGCGTTAGGCCGTTCTCGCGGGGGTTTTAGCACCAAATTGCATTTGTTGTGCGACTCGAAAGGGAATCCGTTGCATGCCTGCCTGTCGCCTGGCCAACGGCATGATTCGCAGTTCCTAGAAGAGCTTCTCGACGGCTGCGAAGTCTGCGGCGATGAACGAGACGAAGCGATTTGGCCCGTGTTTCTCGCTGGCGACAAAGGATACCGTGCGGACTGGATTGACGAGTATCTGATCGAAGAAGGAATCTTGCCCGTCATTCCGAGCAAAGAAGACGAAGATCGCTCCGCGCGACTGGTCGAGTTTGATCGCGAAAAATATCGCCGCCGCAACATCGTCGAACGGCTCATCGGCTGGCTGAAAGAATGCCGCCGAGTCCTAACCCGCTTCGAGAAACGCGCCGCGAATTTCCTTGGGATGGTGAAGATGGCGTTCATTCAGCGATACTTAAAAATGATGACTTGTTAGGGTTTTCTGACAGAGCCTAAAGGTTCCACTGCGACATTGGATTTCTCAGCAGTCGCCGGCCAGGTGAACGACACTTCGACCTGTTCGCGGCCAGAATAAGATCGCTTACGAGCAGCGACATCGTTACCACGACAAAAGGGGCACGGCAATCTTATAACGACAGCCATGCCCGCTTCATGTCACTCCGATCTGGATCGGACTACTCCGGCAGCACTTCTAAGGTCGCTGCATAGCTTAGGCGACGACCACTTGCTGCTGAGATTGTCGTTTTGTCATCTTGAGTTGACGTTTCTAACCAGTACATGCCTGGCTCCTCCCACGCGACCGTAAATTCGCCGCTGGCGTCGGTCGTTGCATGAACCTCTTCCTGGGAATTGCGATAACGCGTACCGCCGCGAACGATCTCGACTTTCAAGCCTTCCATCGGCTTACCGTCGACCAGCAAGCGAAACCGACTCTTTTCGCCGGCGTAAAGATCGTTCGGATGCTGAACCGCAATCAATTCAATTCCCTTTCCGCTGGGCTTGAGCGCCGCGCTGCTGGGCGCCCCATTGGTTACGAAAGTCTCAACGCGACCTACGCTTTCGGAGACGCGCAAGTTTTTCGCATCCTGGGGAACTTCTATCGCAAAGTTCTGAGGCGAGCCGCGCCAACGCCGTGGTTGACCATTTTCTTCCCAGTTTGCAAACACGCCCTGGTTCAGTACGGCGATGCGATAGGTTCCTTCCTGCTGCAATTGCAGGTCGAACACGCTCCGATATTTACCGGTTGCTTGATTGGCCGCTTCGACGATCGCGCCATCGGGGGCAACGATTTGCAAGTTATCGAGCGACAATGGAAAGTGATTAAAATAAAACAGATCGTTCGAGACGGCGGCGTCGACTGTTACCCATGGCTCGGCGCCGGACAAGACTGTCTGCGAAGGCAACAGCCAGACTTTATGTGCCGAAGCAGTCACTGAAAACAGGCCGACAAATAGCAGCGACACCCAGAGAGAAATTTTCATCAGCAACTCCTTGATTGGTTTAGCGATATTGGAAGAGCAAGGGGGACAGTTAAGGACGCATGACTAACGTGATACTCCCCAATTCTTCCTTTCCGTGCACTTCGATTGATTTTGCTTCCGTCACCGGCCATGCGAACGGAATCTTGATTAGTTCGCGACCGCCAACTTCGCGAGCCGCTTCGACGATCAGCGTATACTCACCCGATTTTAGTTTGGCGAGTTGATCATCTTGATTGAGCGGCACAAGGTGCTTTCCAGCAGGGCGTGTCGCGCCAGAAACGCCATCGACCGGCAAATCCAGAGCGCGTCCCGATCGACGCCACCACTGTCGCAGGTCAGGCAACCATTTGGTCCCTTGCCCTTCGGTGGTTCCTTTGAACTGATACCAGACGGCTACGTTTTGTACGACCTGATCTTCAGCGTCCTGAATCCAGATCGCCACGTAAGGCCGATGATATTCGGAGACGTTTAAGCGAGGAATCTCGATCGTCAGTTGCAGCTTCTCTTGGGGTTGGTCTGCCCTATTCACGCCGAACGATAACAGCGCCAGAGTCACGGCGATAATCGCGCCAAAAAGACGATAATTGTTCATGGGTAAAACATGCGAGGGGATCAAAGGCGAATCAGTAAAAGCTACGAGGTCAATGCATCAGAAACATTGCGATCAACAGCGGTAATACAAATCCGAGCCCGACCAAAGGCCAGGTCAGTCGCCGCTGCTGCGCATGGAAGTACAACAAATAGAGCCCGGTCAGACAAAAAATGAGGGTCGCAATCGCAAAGATATCAAGGAACCAACTCCAAGCGGTCCCGGTATGGCGGCCTTTGTGCAGGTCATTGAAGTAGGCGACCCAGCCGCGTGTTGTCCGCTCTAGCTCGACGTCGCCGCTCTCGCGATCGATACTCAACCACGCGTCCACACCGGGGCCCTGCATTGAAAGATAGACGTCATCTTCCGTCCACTCGGCCGGCTCCGCTGGGATCGAAACGGCCAACTCGCGGCGAAGCCAGCGGTTCAATTCGACCGGCAAAGGGTGCTCTCCTTCCTCCGGCTGCTGACGCAAGACTTCCATCAGCTTGGCAGGGACCTCTGCAGTTTTATGGAAAACCTGTGGCTCGGTCGTGATCTGGGCCGCGTGATTAAGCGTGATTCCGGTGACAGCAAACGCGATCATTCCAACCAAGCAAATCGCCGAGCTGATCCAATGCCATTTGCGCATCTGCTTATTCCAGAAGGTGCGGCTTTGGCGGCGACGTTCTTGAATAACACGTTTTTGCTGCGTAACTTCGACAGTTTCGGACATCAGGACCAGACCAAGTGGCGAACTAGTGAGACTCAATCTCAACTACCAATCGCCCCATCTTAGATACTCAGCCGCAAGAAAGCAACGCGGCGAAGAGTTTGGATGCGAAGTTTAACGCCGATCGACGCAAGATGGGTTGCAGCACAGCAGAATCGCCGCCAGTTCATTTAGCGATGATCGCCCCACAGCAACGGGGAAAGGCTTTGACTGGTCTGTCAAAAAACGCTCTACCGACGACGCCCTTTGTGCTTGGCCGTGCCTGCCGGAATCTCGAAGTCATACGGCGTCGCGTCGTCTGTCAGATCGGCTTTGGTGTTGTACTCGTAAAACAGCATCGCTCGGGCTGGTTCTCCTTCCATTGGCTGTGGCTCTTCGATCCGTACGGTGTGTGGGCCTGGCTGAACGCCGCGGCCGGTGGCTTGGGTGCTGTAGCGACCTTCGCTGATCTTGGCGAAGCCTTGCGGCCCACCGTTGCCGTCCACCGCGTCAGGCTCGAAATAAATCATGCCTCCCGTGACGGGCTGGCCCTGGAAGGTGACGCTGCCGGTGATCTCAATCTGACCAGGGAGACCACTTTTTCTGCCGCAACCTGGGCTCAACGCAAGCAGCAAGAGAACAGGGAGGCATAGACAATATGCCCGAGGGCGAATCGCGGAGTGAGAGGACATGAGAAGGGCGGTTTCTTGACTGTATTGAAAGTGGGAGCGACGAACCAAAACAATCGCAGCAAGCAGGCAATTCGATTATTCGACAACGACTTCGCCGCCGTCACGACTTGCGGCCGCTTTGTAGGTAGCGATCGCCATATTTTCGCTATAGAACTTGACCGAACCATCGCATTGCACAAACAGGGCGCCGCCGGGATGGTTGCTGCCAAAGCTGATGCTCATCCATTGGCTGGTCGGAACATTGATGCCGACATCGATGTTCTTAAAACCGCCGGTAGCCGACTGCACCGCGCCGCCGTTGCCGCCGCGAAACCAAGGGCGATAGTGGGCTTCGACCCCTTTCCAAGAGATCTCGCCCACCATTAGCGTATTGGACGTTCCGTCCGTAATGTCTCGGAAACCGATGTGCCCCATCTTTTCGTACAAGCCCAGCACTCCCTGCAATGCATAGCCCCCGTAAAAGTCGGGCATGTCGGTCGGGTTCTCGTCATAGCGATAGGCGCCGCCGGTCGCAGCGTTGGTTCCCTTGGGGCCGGCCACGCCGTAGTAGTGAGTGGTCAGTACGCCGGGATTGGCATATTGGGCCGTTCGCTCGTCACTGCTGGGACAGAAGTAGGATTCGACTGGATTGGTTCCGGCCGCGTTATTTGCGCTCCAGCCTGTGGCGCTCATGTTGAATTTCTCGTAGAGAGATCCTTGCTCCAGAAACGGCAAGATCTTCACCATCCACGGCAGGCCGTTGCCGATGTGCATTGCGCCGGCAGGAAACTTGCCATAGGTGTCGTGATAGTTGTGCATCGCCAGGCCGATTTGCTTCTGCTGATTGCTGCACTGCATCCGCCGAGCCGCCTCGCGGGCTTGCTGGACCGCCGGCAACAACAGCGCGATCAACACACCAATAATCGCGATCACCACCAACAATTCGACCAAGGTGAAACCGAGCAGCTTGCGACGGGGGGAGCTGAGCATGAAGAAATCCAAAGCGGGTTGAGCGGTGGGAAATAGTGCAGAATCTCCCTAGTTTAATAGTTATTTCGGGGAGAGGCTAGGATTCTGGCTGAATTTGCAAAAAAAGATGCTATTCAACGAAGCAGAGATCTCTCCCTGCGAGAGCCTAATAGCGGCGGAGCATTATTCTTTAGAGCCGCTTTTTCCAAAACGACATCTCATCACTCGCCGGATCGCCCCCCACAAAACCGCAGCGCTGATAGAGCCGTCGCGCTGGGTTGTCGAAGCGGACTTCTAGGGTGAGATACGAGCAATCGTTGGCTTTGCCGACTTGCGACATCTCGTCCAGAAGTGCTTGACCAATGCCGCGGCCGCGGTGGTTGGGATCGACCGCCAGATCGTGGATGTTGATTACAGGACGAGCCGAGAAGGTGGAGAAGTTGTAGAACGCGTTGGCCAATCCGACAAACTGGCCATCCTCTTCGGCCAGCAGACCGACGAAGGTGGGGAAGTTTTTCAGCCGCTCGATCAGGTTCTGTTGAACCTCAGGCAGCAGCGGTTTGCCGCCCCCCATTACGTCGAGCGCGTATTGCTGAAGCAGACGCATCAGCGCGGCCGCATGTTTGTCATCATACAGATCGACAGCGATGACTCGGCCGGCGAAAGGGGCGGGGCGATCAGAAGCCGACATCGACTACTCTCCCGCGTTGTCGAAGTCGAGATCTTTCCACTTCATGGCGCGGCGGAACGGTTCGATGCGGAGCATCACTTCGCCGTTCTGAAAGACGCGGACGGTGCCGTTCGACTCGCTGACGACAATCGCGATCGACTTTGTCTTTTTGCTGATCGCGGCGCCGGCCCAATGTCGCGCGCCCAATCCCTTGGACAAGGTGACGCTGGCCGAAGAGACATCCACCAATCGGCAAGCCGCTTCGACCACGCCATCGGCGTTGATGATGAATGCTCCGTCCAATTGGGCGATCTCTTTGATCCCTTCACGGACGCGGCCGTCAAAAATGCTGCGCTCTTTGCGGTTGTAGCCCTTGATCGGGTCAAAACCGCTCGCGACGCTGTGATGCAGCACTTTGCGATGATCGCCAACCACAAACATGGTGCCCACCGGCTTGCCTTCGCGCCCTTCACGGCCGATGTCGACCGCCAAGTCGATTACATGCTTGAGAGTTTCCAGCGGGACGCTGGTCTCTAAGCGGCGAAGATCACGCGAGGTGAGTCGCCCGAGATGCTCGGACAAGCGAACCAGACTGATGGTGTCCAATCGCGATTCGTCGAACCCGCTGTACAGCGCGACGACCGAAGCGCCGGTGGCGATAATGTCGTCTGCGACCGATTCGACCAACGCGTGAGTCAGCTTTTCGAGAATGGGACTTTCGTCCAATTCGACAACGATCGGCAACAGGCCAGCTTCTTTAGCGCCTTCGAGCGATTCTTCGTCATCGGCGGCGACAATGGTTTTGGTTTCGCCGGCCCCGGCTTTGATTTGATCCCATTCGCAGATCCCCTCGACGAAGATCAGCAATGCGTCGGCTTCGGCCTGCTTGACCAGCGCAGTACCGATTCGGAGAAACTCTGCAAATTGCTTGGTGAATTTTTGTAGCTTCATCCGTGGCGGTCAGTCCGGCAAAATACCGAGTCAGAAGTGCGCAGTCCCAGGGCCAAGAGCGATCGTGAACGCATCCTAGAAAAGATCGCAGACCGAGGCAACTATGCCGACCGCCGGAAATCGTGATCTGAGCCGCAATTATGGCAATTTTGTCAAGACGTCGGCACTGCGATGCCCTGGAGGCGTATCAAAGACCCGTTGGTCGTAGATCGCCAGCGCGTGCAGTCCGTGTCCTAGCGGCCCAATGCTCCAGTCCATGCGGGGATTTTGCTCTAGGATCGTGGCCAGATAATCGATCGCTTTGACCATCTTGGGTGAGTTCAATTGCTCGTCAGTCAACGAGTAGGCGAGCCATTCAGCGATGTGACCGGTCGTCTGTAGCCGGCGCTGCAAATCAGGTTTTGCGTCACGGCCTTCAAACCATTCGGTGCTGAAGCTGCCGTCAGGATTTTGCAGCCGGAAGGTATAGGCGTAGTAATCATCCAGAAAAGTCTGAGCACGTCCCCAGTGCCCTGACATCGGCTCACCAGAGAGCTCTCGCTTGTGGACCGCGTACGACAGCCCCATCAGACGATGCGTTCCGCCGCAAGCAGCGCCGATCACCGGCTGACGCAATTCTTCATCAATCAGCCGCTCAATGTTCCAGCTTTGGCCATCGTCACTTTTCCACTCGGCGTCGACCGGCAGATAGTAGGCCAAAGAGATCAACTTGAAGGTCAATTCACTCGCCGGACGGCAGGTGTCTTGCTCAAACTTAATCAAGTCCGACAGCTGGAAAGTGTCATTCCCAACCCGAATTTCATAGGATGGTGGAACATAACTTTGGGCGAGCATCGCCAGAAATTGGCCATGGTGCCCTTGCACGCCAGGCCCTTGGCGAGCTCCCAAACGACCATTCTCGACATAAAACAGGTTGTAGCCTTTGCATTTGCCATTCCAGCAGAGCCAGCCGATCGCATTGATCGAGCGGTTCTCACGTCCGCCGGTGCGGACATTCGCGTCAACGCCGTAGGGGAGCATCGCATGCATTGTCGCCCAGGCGTTTTCTTTGGCGACGTCAATCGGCTGCCGGTAGTAGTAGTCCAGGACGCGGCGAATTTTGCTTCGCAGCCGGACCTGATCAGCAGTCAGCTCTTTTTTTAGAGGCGCTGCCGGCTTTTTCTCGACTGGCGCGGCGTCTTGGGCAGGGACCAATTTTTTGGGGGTAGATTCCGACTCGGACGGCGATTCCAGCTTCATTTCGGTCGCCGGCATTTCGAGCTCGATTTTCATCGGCTCAGGCGAGGTTTCGAGCGGCTTGGGTTCGCTTTTCATCGCTGACGCAACGCCAGAGCCGATCTCACCAGATTGCGAGTTCATCGGCAACAGCTTCAGCATCGGCTCTTGGTCTTCTTTCGCTTCGGCCGCTGCACGCTGTTCTTCTGCAGTGAGCGGAGCAATCGGGGCCGGCGCGTCATTGGGGGGAGCAGCGGCTTGAGGCTCCTCTTTTTCTGCTTCAAATCGCAATGCGATTCTTAGCACCGGAGCTTCTAGTTGCAGCGTAGGCGTTACAACCGGCGACGCAGACTCAGCAAAGTTGGCTGGCGATTGTAGCTGCACGCCATCGGCCGCCAAGCAGGAAGCAGAAAAGCCCAAAATGGCCAAAGTTGTCAATACCGTCAAATATAATCGCATCATCCGTGCCCTGAATATCAATCGCTAGTTAACCGCTCGGGCAAACTAAACTTTGCTGCAATCGCCTTATTGCCAGCGTGGCATACTCAGTTTTCGGACGCAACGGCAAATTGAAACCAGATCGATTGGTGACGCGTCCTTGCTTTTCGCATACGAGGGGAGTCTCGTCTGTAGAAACGACACATCCCTAGCTTCCCGGTAGGTTGCCGCAGCCCGAACAAGTGTCGGAATCGGCAGCACACGAAGCAAAATTACCGCATAAAAGAAGGAACCCAACTCATCATACTAGCGCCCTCTGGGGGAGCGGGAGACTCTCCCATCGCATAAGCCTCCCATTTTGACGTGTCACCGCCGTAGTCCACTTGGCTATGCTTTTTCAGAGACTGGATCGCGACGTAACGCAGCGCTGGATCACGATCTTGGACCGCCGGGATCAACGCTTTGCGAGCCTCTGGCGTATCAAACTGTTGCAGCGCCTTGGTGGCGGCAAGCCGAACATCCAGCTCTCGATCACGGACGATCAAGTCTCCCAGCTCTTCCACCGCTTTGGGGTCTTGGCCGACCACTAAGGTTTCGATCGCCATGACGCGGACCCGCGGTTCTGAATCGTACAGCCCGCTGCGCAAGCCTTCGTAAGCGACGGGGCTTTGCAACTGGGCCAAGACTTTTAAGACTTCAATCCGCAGCAGCGGGTCTTGCTCGTCTTTGAGCTGTTGCGTCAGTTTATTGGCCGTCAATTGCTTTTCGGACTCGCTCATCTCTTGAGAGTAGCGGCCTAAACGGCGAATTTCGTCGCGACGCTGCACCGGGTTGGGACCATATTTCGCCAGATCAGCAGGGTCATCTTTGATTCCCCAGCCGAAAGGGCTGCGAATGGCGCCATTTTGGGTACAACCGAGCGCGATTATTAAGAAACAGAGTGCAAGACTGGCCGACTTCATCGTTGCCCTTCGAAGGATTTTCAAGCAATTTCAGGTCGCAAGGACGCGGGACGATAGCAAAAAGAGCAAGCGTCGCCTAGACGAATCCAGCTCCCCCTGCAAAGAACGAAAAGCGGGGCAAAATTGTTCGTCAGGACGCTTCGCATCCCGCAACAAAACGTGGTAGGCTTTCCACTTACGGCTCAAAACAGGCCAAGCAGGACAATATTTCTGCTGCGGCGACGAATACCATACGACATTACCCCTTTATTCGCTCATCTGCCGGAAGGGTTCCTTTGGTCGATCCCAAACAACATGCCAGCAACCGTGGCGCGATCGAAACGATCTTGCGCTATATTCCCGGTTTTAGCGGTTACCTAGAGAAAGAGTATCGGCGCGACGCCGACGCGCTCACCCGAAAATGGCTTGCCGATCGCTTGGATCGTGCGAAATCCCCGCTCGATACGTATGGCCGCATGCTTGTCGATCTAGGCCAGATTGACCAGCTTCCCATGATTGACCGACTTCGCGCCAAATTGGACACGACCATCGGACGCTTGCGAGGCGCGATGCCGGGCTACAGCGGCTTTTTTGATTTTGTGCAGATCGGCGAAGATCAATTGGATGATCTCTACGACTTTGACGGGGGACTGATCTCGGACGTCGACGCCGTCGCAGGTTCGATCGAAAAATTGCCGGCCGCAAGTGATCCGCCGGCAGTCACGATTCCGCCGCTGATCGCTGCAGTCGAAGCGATGCTAGCGAAACTGGACGAACGCGAAAACATGCTGAAGGGGATCGGATCAGATCCGCCGGCCCAATAGCGGAAGCACGGCGCCGAGAACTTCGACAGAACAAGCACCACTGAGGGGGAAACGTAAATGGGTATCCGACTAGAAGTCATTCAATATTTTGACGAGACGAATCGCTCGCTGGTCCATCGCGAACCGCCCAGCGGTTCGGCCGACATCAAATACGGCGCTCAGCTGATCGTCCAGCAAAATCAGGAAGCGATCTTCTTCCGCGACGGCAAAGCGATGGACAGCTTTGATCCGGGTCGCTACACGCTGACGACGCAGAACCTGCCGCTGATCACCAGCATTCTCACCATTCCGTGGGAGAAATCGCCGTTTCAGTGCCAGGTTTACTTCTTTGGCAAACAAACCTTCCTCGATCAAAAATGGGGAACGCGCCAGCCGATCACCGTGCGTGACGCCGACTTTGGCATGGTCCGCTTGCGCAGCTTTGGCAAGTTCTCGTACCGGATCAAAGACGCCGCGCTGCTGCTAAACACGCTGGTCGGCACGCAAGGCAAATATACGACCGACGATGTGACCTCGTTTTTGAAAGATGTCATCGTCTCGCGTCTGACCGATCTGCTTGGTACGGCCAAGGTCAGCATGCTTGACCTGCCGGCCAAGTTTGACGAGATCGCTGCTGGGACGCGCATCAAAGTTGCCGAAGACTTCGCCAAGTATGGGCTAGAGCTGGCCGACTTCTTCATCAACGCGATCACGCCGCCTGAAGAAGTGCAAAAAGCGATCGACGCTCGCAGCAGTATGGGCGCGATCGGCGACTTGCGCGCTTTTACCATGTACCAGGCCGCCAACAGCATGTCAAAAATGGCGGAGCAGGGGGGTGGAACCGGCAACAACGCGATGGGGATGGGCATGGGCGCCGGCTTCGGCATGATGATGCCCGGCATGATCCAGCAAGCGATGCATGGTCAAGCAGCGCCGCCGAGCGCGCCGCCATCTGGTCCTGCGACCAGCGCTATGTCATCACCACAAAACGCTTCGATGATGGCGGCTTCCGGCGCTGGCGCGGCGCTGGGGGGCGCGTTATCCTTTGACGATCTTGCTCCGGCTGCCGCAGCCCACCAGGTCGACCCGCAGCAGTTGGTCAAAGCGGTCGCGCAGTCCAATTCGTGGAGCATGGCCGAGGATGGCGAAGCTTATGTCGTCACCGTACCGATCGGCAGTCTGCGAAAACAGAACGTCCATATTTCGTTCGACCGCAAAGATGACGACGGGCAAAGCCTGATCACATTCCAGTCCTATTGCGGCCCGGCGACCGAACGCAATGCGGTTGCGCTGCTGCGGTACAACACGAAGATGATCCATGGCGCGTTCGCTTTTGTGACGACTCCAGCCGGCGAGATGATCACCGTCCAAGCCAACGAGCTGGCCGATACGGCAGATGTGTTTGGGTTGACGCGCGTCGTCACCGCGATCGCTTGGCAAGCGGACAAAGTCGAAGAAAAGCTGCTCGGCACCGACGAAAACTAACGCGTTCCGCCCTTTGCTTTTGGCCGTCGCGTGAAGTTCCGTTTGTTCGCTTTCATCTTGTTGATTCTCGCCGCCGCTGGCCTGCTTGCGGTCAGCGGCGATGCATTGACGCTGCGTCTGGTTGGCGCTTCGGCGTTGTTGGCGATTGGCGCCGCGGCGATCGCGTTGCCGATCGGATCGCTGTTGGCGATCGCACTGGCGCGATTGGCGTTGCCAGGTCGGTGGATCGCTCAAGGGCTGCTGACCTTGTTGCTGTTTCAACCGCTCTATCTCACTTGCGGCGCGTGGCGCGCCGCTTTCGGCCCACAGGGTTGGTTACAGGATCAAATCGGGTCGGCCGCTAATCCTTGGTTGTTGGATGGCTGGCTCGGCGCGATCGTCCTGCATGGCGTTGCGGCGATCCCGTGGACCTTTTTCTTTGTCCGTTTGCAATTGGCGGCCAGTGCGCCGGAGCTGGAAGAAGACGCGCTGCTGGATAGTTCGACCAGTTCAACCCTGCTGAACGTGACCCTCCGCCGCGCTGCTCCCGGCGTCTTCATGGCGGCCCTGTGGATCGGCGTCGTCGCCTTTGGCGAGATGACCGTTACCAGCATCTGCAACGTGCGCACTTACGCCGAAGTCCTCTTCACTGGAATCACGCTGGGAGAAGCAGTCGACCAAACGTCGTTGCCAATCTGGCCGGCGGTATTGATCACGCTGCTGATGACGCTGGTTGCGACTTCGCTTGCCGCGCAGTTGACGCCGGCCAGCACCAGCAGCTTACCGACGCGTCCCCCCAGCTTTCCGCTGCGACCTGGTTCCAAGTTAGTTATCACCGTCGTCGTATGGCTGACAGTGACTATCTTGTTTGGCTTACCGATCGGCGCGCTTGCGTACAAGTCAGGCCTGATTGTCCATGTCGCCGCTGGCCAAGTCGATCGCAGTTGGTCGGTTTCAAAAGTTGCAGAGTTGCTGCTCACTTCGGCCGACAAATACGCCGGGCTGTTACAATGGACGTTCGCGCTCGGCAGCGTTAGCGCGTTGGTGACATTGCTGCTGAGCGTCAGCATTGCTTGGTTTGCGTCGACTCGCCGATATGGACAAGGCGTGATCGCAACGCTGGCCGGCGTTTTATTTGGCATTCCTGGCCCGATTATCGCGTTGTCGCTGATCTGGTTGTTGAATCGCCGCGGATCTCCGCTGCTGATTTATTTTTACGACCGTACGATTCTTGCGCCGGCGATCGCACTGGTAATGATCAGCTTGCCGATCTGCTTGTTGCTGCTCTGGCACAGCTTTCGCGCCGACGCCGGCGACCTGGACGAAGCAGCCCAGCTCGAAGGTTTCGGCCCGTGGAGAAGACTTTGGCGCGTCGGCGTGATGCGTCGTCCGGCGGTACTGGCCGCTACCTTTTTGTTGGCGTTTGCGCTGGCGACAAGTGACGTTACCGCTTCGTACCTAGTCACCCCGCCAGGCGTGGATACACTCTCGCGGACGATCTTCGAGATGCTGCATTACGGCGCCGAAGACAATGTCGCCAGCTTGTGCCTGATCAACTTGGCTCTCTCGGCGACGTTGGCAATGATAACGATTATGCTGCTCAGACCAGCATTTCGTGCTGCTCAGTCTTGATCCGCCGACGGTTATCGCCCCCCAAAATGATCCTTTTACAGCGATCGTGCGTATACTAAAAGGATGAAAATCGCTCGCCAACTATCGCCGGGACTCACCGCAGTCGCTCTTGTTTTTGCCATCAGCGCCGCTGCGTTGGCGGACGATGCGCTGACGTTTCGTCACAACGATGCCGAAGTAACCAAGTCAGGCCGCGTGATCGCCCAAGCCGACAGCGGTGTGATCCTAGAAACGCCCGACGGCATGATGTGGCCTATCCTAGCCGACGATCTGATCGCGACCCAACAGCAGCCAGGCGAGTTCGCACTGCTCGACAAGCAAGCGCTGACCGAGAAACTGCTGTCCGAGTTGCCGCCAGGTTTTGAGGTGCACGAGACCGCCCATTATTTGATTTGCTACAACACGTCCAAAGCGTACGCCTACTGGTGCGGCTCGCTGTACGAACGGCTCTATCGCGGCTTCATTAACTATTGGAAGCAGCGCGGGGTCAGCCTGGTCGAACCAACTCAACCGCTGGTCGCGGTCATCTTTGACAACAAGCAAAACTACGCCGCCTATGGCAAATCTGAGTTGGGAGACGCAGCCGGTTCAATCATCGGCTACTACAGCATGCACACCAATCGCGTCGCGATGTACGACCTGACCGGGGCAGACGCGGTTCGCTCGGTCGGATCGAGCCAACGCGATATCTCGCGGATCAACAACATCTTGGCCCGTCCCGAAGCGACCTGGCTGGTCGCAACCATCGTTCATGAAGCGACCCACCAGCTTGCCTACAACTGCGGGCTGCAGATCCGTTTGGCCGACAATCCGTTGTGGGTCAGCGAAGGGCTGGCGATCTATTTTGAAATGCCTGACCTCTCCAGCTCACGGGGGTGGCGCGGAATCGGCGAAGTGAATCGAATTCGTCTGCCGCAAGCAAAACGCCTGGCCCAGAGCGCCGATGGCCAACTCATCGCTCAATTGTTGGTCGACGATGATCAATTTCGCAAAGCCGAGACAGCGCTTGACGCCTACGCACTAAGTTGGGCGCTGAACTACTACTTGTTAAAGAAGTACCCCGACGCCTACGTCAATTATCTCAAGCACCTCTCGAAGCGTCGCCCTTTGTACGATCCCCCCCGCGAACAACGCCTGACCGAGTTCCAGCAATTTGTCGCAAGCGACCTGGCCGCGATGGAAGCGGATTTTCGTAAATTTATCGCTGGTTTGCGCTAGGAACGGTAGTTTGTGCGCTGGAGGGAAAGAAACGCGGAAAAACGAACGCCTCCCCCCCAAAATCGAATAGCGATTTCCGGCGCATCGATCTAGAATCGAACACTTACCCACACTCCCATCTCCGAAACGAATTCCGCGATCTCATCCCCAACGAGACGCAGTAGCCTGCCTAAGGAGCTTCTTCTGATGCCTAATGAAAACAGCACTCCCAACTCCGATTCGCGTCGCGAGTTTCTCCGCAAATCGGCCGTGATCGGCGGGGCCGCCGCGGTCGGCAGCTTGAGCCTGGCTCGTAGCGTCCACGCCGCCGGCGATGACACGATCAAAGTCGCGCTAATCGGCTGCGGCGGTCGAGGTAGCGGAGCGGCCAAGAACGCGACAATGGGCGACCCCAATCTAAAGGTCACCGTGCTGTGCGATATCTTCCCAGACGTCCTGGCACAAGCGCGTGAACGACTAAGCCGCGCCCTGGGCGATCGCTTGGAAGTATCTGATGAAACCTGCTTCTCTGGCTTTGACGGTTACAAGCAGGTCATGGAAACAGACGTCGACGTGGTGTTGCTGGCCACGCCGCCTCACTTCCGTCCGGCCCAACTGCGGGCCGCAATCGAAGCCGGCAAGCATGTCTTTTGCGAAAAGCCGGTCGCCGTCGACGGCCCGGGTTGTCGCCACGTGTTTGAGACGGTCGAAATGGCCCGTCAGAAAAACCTGAGCATCGTTAGCGGTCTTTGCTGGCGTTACGCTCCGATGGTTCAAGAGACCATCGCCAAGATCAAGGATGGCGCAATCGGCGATATCATCTCGATTCACGAGACCTATCTGACCGGCACCCTTTGGTATCGCCAGCCGACCTCGGATTGGAGCGAGATGGAAAACCAGGTCCGTAACTGGACCTACTACACCTGGCTCGCCGGTGACATCATCGCCGAACAGCACATCCATAGCCTCGACAAGGCGCTTTGGTTAAACGATGACGCGGCGCCGCTCGCCTGCGAAGCGATTGGCGGTCGCCAGGTTCGTACCGAAGCCAAGTGGGGCAATATTTATGACAACTTTGGGGTCACCTATCAGTTCCCCAACGATGTCAAGACTTACTCCTTCTGTCGTCAAATGGCCGGTTGCTACAACGACGTTAACGACTACGTCTACGGCACCAAAGGGAAAGCGGAAATCCTCAGCGGAACCGTCACGCCGAACGAAGGGGAAGCCTGGAAGTACAGCGGAGCCGGCGGCAACATGTACGACCTCGAGCACAAAGCGCTGTACGACGGGATGCGTTCTGGCAACATCATCAACAACGGCGTCTATATGACCCGCAGCACGTTGATGGCCATCATGGGCCGTATGGCGGCTTACACCGGTCAGAAGATCACCTGGGACATGGCCCTCAACTCGCAAGAAGACCTCAGCCCCAAAGCGTACGAATGGACCGACGTCGCGATTCCGGAAGTCGCCATGCCGGGCAAGACGAAATTCGTCTAATTGCCATTTCACAAAATCGAAACGAAACAGAAAGCGGGCCTCTTGGCCCGCTTTTTTGTGCGCATCCCTCTAATTGCTAGGGAAAACAACAATTTGTGGTTACTCTGCATTATTCGAGGCCGCCAACCGGGGGATTCGAAATCTAGACTAGAGAAGATGCCTTCAACCGCCCTGGTGAACAGAGAGATCGTTATGGCGCAAATCAATCACAAAGTAACGCTCGTTGTTGAACGTAAAGCAGACGACTGCATCCAAGTGGCCCGCAAAAACGGCGTAAGCCGCGTCCGCCTTTGGAAGAAGGTCCGTCCCGGCGATCACTACAAAGTCGAACTGCTCAACCAGACCGACGTCCGCTTTCTGAGCTTTGAAGAGATCAATGAGATGCAGGAAGGGGAGAACGTGCTGGAGTTTGCAGAGCGGAGTTTCTAGTTAGGCTCAACCGGCTCATCCGTTTCAATACTGAACGAGCCAAACCACATCACCGCTTCTTTGAGCGGGACGCGGAACTTGCCGTTGACGGTGGTATAGCCATACTGCAAGCCATCGGGGCCTTTGGGCTTTCGCTCGTTACCGAACGGATTCCAAAACAGGACGGTATCGGTCGCTTCGTCGTACTCCAACACGCCGTACGAGTGCAAGTAAACGATGCCCGGCACGATGGTTTGCGTTCCCTTGGGTCCGCACCCGCCGACGACCATCCGTCCCTCGGCAAAGGCCTGCTTTAGCGCGCTGCGAAGCGGATCGAGATCGGCGGCGCTGGCGGCTTGTTCGTCAAGCGGCTCACGATAGGGCGTGCATTTGTGACGCCGCACAATGTGACCGGTCACAATCTCGACCGGCGTTTTTGGTGCGCCGCCGGATGCGATCGTATTGAGCGGGGTCAGATGCTTGTCGGAAGTCGATCGCTGCAACAGAACCGTCCCGATCGCTTTCTCGTACATGTTGGCCCAGACGCCTGAATTGTGCGACGACGCACCCAGCGCGATCTCACCGTCCGTCGGCAAATCAACGGTTAACGTGGTTCCACAGCCTAGCGAAATCAAGACGCGACCATCTGCGGTCGGCTGCATCATCTGCTTCAAACGTTCTGGCTGACGATGCGCGAACGTGCCGAGTCCCGCCAACAGAAAACAATCGCCGATCTTGCCTTGCTGAATCGTTTCGACCCGCGGAGAGACGTCGACAAACATCCGCTTGTCAGCCGTTTCGATGCGTTTCAGAGCCCACTCATACATCGAATCAAACTTCGGCTGAGGCGCCTGCTTGGTCGACTTGGATTGCATTCGCAGCGCCAGATCTGCTAGCGATAACGGCATGATTTCTTTTTGTGACCGCGAAGCACGACGGAGCGAGACAACAGCGGCGGCCGCTTTGCCGGCGACCAGGGGATCATGGACTGCCAATTCGATTTCACTGGCAGCCAGATCGCCGCTTTGATCGGTGTCCCACGCCGCAAAGTTCGACTTCACCTGATCAAAAAACGGGGTCGAATAACGCTCCACCGCTTCAACGGGCGTCGCTTCCTCTCCCCAAGCCAGCGAGCCGAACAACAACGTCGTCAACAAGAATACAAACTGACAATAACGCATGAGATTCGTTCCAATCAGGCCAGGGAAGGGCAATGTCGTAGAGACAGCCGGCGGCGACTGGCGCAATTATGAACGTTCGCAAGGCGGACTGAAGCAGCGAAGCGGCGCAAGGGAATGATTTTGCGCAGATGGATCAGTTGGCTGCGAAAAAGGTGGGGCGCCCGGCGGTAACGGGGTGCCCCCAGCCCAGGTCTTCGCCGTGAGCCTCGTTTCGCGACGCCAATTTGCGGCCGCGGTTCTGCTGCTTCGCCAGAATTAAAAATCAGGCGCCAAGATTTCATCCGGCGGCACTACTTTTTTCAGCCGGCAGCTTGATGGTAGCGGCTTGGGTTCCAAACTAGCGATCCATTCGGCGACTTCTTCGACCGTCGCAACCGTTTTCACTTCGGAGGGCAGGCCGGGGATTTTGAAGCGGCCTCCCAGCAGGGCGATCACCGGGCGACCATAGCGCAAGGCTAGGCAGACTTCGGCGGCGGTTCCTTTGGTTCCGGGAAGCGCAACGACGATGTCCGAGCTGAGGATATTGATATGGTTGCGGCTGCCGACTTGCATTCCTTCGTAGCCGGTCTGATGCAAGTGCGTGTAGATCGGGATTTCGACAAATTCGTTGGGGTAGTGGAGCCGGCGCGAGTAGGATCCGCCTGATGCGTCGCCGGGAATGATGCCGATCACGCGACCAGGGCGGTCTGCGACGTGATAGAACGACTCGCTGACCGCTTTCATCTCTCCGCCGCCGCCGCCGGTCAGCAGGTTGTACCCTGCTTCGGCAATCCAAGCACCCAGCTCTGCGGCCAGATTACCGTGCACTTTTTTCCCTGATCCCATCACGCCGATGACCGGGATACGACTTTGTCCTTCGCTGCTACTCATACGCTAAATGCTTTCTAGGCGGAGGGGTTTCCTCGGCCGGACCTCAATGTCACTCTGCAACGCTAGAGCTCAAAGATAGCAGCAGTCGGCTTCTATTTCTGCGGGTCTACACAGAAATTCACACAGGGGAGCGAGCGTCCATTTCGGCTAGGCGGGCTGCGAACTACGCGTGTACCGCAGTTGCTCCCGCTCGAACTCGTTTCCCCCCAGCATGTGCGTGTAGGCGTTGCTCATAAAACGGACGAGAAACGAGGTGAACGGTTCAAGGACGATCGCCAACGGATCATCCTCATGCCCATGATAAAGCTGGACAATTCCCCACTGATCTGGTTCGCCCTCGGTCCACCAGCAATAGAGATGGCCGTGAACATCACTGCCCCAGGGAAACAAACCAGGGCATTCAGGATGCAGGATATATTCGTGGTCGTGTGCGGCTTGCAGCTCGGCGTAACGGGCCAAATCGCCGCGGATCATTTCGCGACCGCTGGGGGTCAGCAGATTGGCGATCACCAGCCCCGGCTGAAACTCGCCAGAGCCATAGGTCTCGATAAATTGTTTGTAGTCGCTCGGCAGCGTTAGACCAAACTCTTGTTCTGCGATGGCCCAATCGCCGGTGGTGTCAACCGGCCGCGCGGGAGGCGGGATGAAGTTGAGAAGTTCTTCTAGGGCCATGACCGCGTCTCCACTTGAGAAAGAGGAACCACTAGCCCAGTTTTAACTCCGACTCGCAGCGGCGGATAGCATCAGTAACATGAATCCCCGAATCGCAAAGCTGCAGGCTTTTTGATTCTTTGATCCACTCGTTCACTTTTTTCTCGGCCGAGATCACCGTGCTGTGACTCTTCCGATGAAAGAACTGACAGATGTCCGACAACGCAGCCTTCGTATATTTTCGGGCTAACCACATCGCCAACATCCGAGGATGGCTCGCTTTACGCGATTTGCTGGCGCTACGCAGCATTTTAGCGTCGATCCCGAACGACTTGCAAACCACTTCTTCGATATCGGCCAAACGAACGATCGGCGTGCAAGCACGCACCATGTCGGCCAACGCATTCTCGGCCATTGGTACGTCTACATCCCGTCCCAAGGACATCGATGTCGCCCATAGCCGGTTCATCGCGCCAGACATCATCCGGGCATCGCCGGGTAAATGATCGGCCAACCAATCCAGCAACCCGCGCGAAGCGTTCATATCGCGTGAGGCGCACAGTTTCTCGGCCATTTGCCGCCGCGTGTCTCGATCGATCTCTTGGACTTCACAGACCAAGCCGCCAGAAAAGCGGGCGATCAGTTCTGGGCCGAGGGCCGAAAGTTCGGTCGGACGTTTGTCGGCGGCCAAGACGATTTGCCCACCACGGCGGGTGATCGAATCCAGCGTATGCAGCAGTTCAGTTCGCGTGGCCCGCTTGCCGGCGAAGAACTGAACGTCATCAATGATCAACAGGTCCGCGTCGCGGTACTTGCGACGAAAGTTGGCCACGCCGGTGCCGTTGAGCGCGTCGAGAAAGTAGGTCGTAAATTGTTCGGCCGAGAGATAGACGACGCGTTCAAACTTTTTACTGCGCCGTGCTTCGCCATAGATTCCTTCTAACAGGTGCGTCTTGCCCGAGCCTTGTGGTCCGCAGATAAACAGAGGATTGATCTCGCCAGGGCGATTCATGATCATCGACGCGGCGGTTGACGCAAACTTGTTGCACTCGCCGACAATCAGTTCTTCCAGCGATGAGAACTTGCGGCGACGGCTCAGCTCTTGGCGAGCTTCGACCTTATCGACTGGTGCGACCCCTTCGGCTGACGGCGAAACCTCTTTTTTTCCGACCGCGTGACCAGACGTGTCCGCGGCGACGCGATATTGAATGACAGTGGAGCCAGACATCGTTTCGGCCACAGCAGCGTCAATCTGATCACGAAAATTACGACGGAGAAAATCAATCGTAAATTGGCTAGCCGCTTCAATATAAAGCTGGTCGCGATCCAATCGGAGCTTCGCGCTCGAATTGAACCAAAGGTCGAACCGTTCCTGTCCGATGCGCTCGACTAGCGAGATGCGCAAAGCGGAGAGGGTATCGAGATCGATGTCTTCCATGACCACAGGCTGACTCTTTCAGCAGGCTACAAGTGCAAACCAAAGTAGTTTGCACGACGGGGACTCCACGACCACTGGTCGGAACTCTTAACATTGACTGGAGCACGATTTTAAAGCTGCTAGCACCCCTGTCAAACCACCGAATGGCTGCTTCGAGAGAAAAAAGAGAGGAACGTAGAGCGGGCGATTCCTGCGGTCGTTTTTTTCCGCAGTTTTGACGATCCAGGCGCTGTCGGAACCGCCGATCTTTTTTTCGCCGCTGGGTGGATAACTTGTTAAAGATCTCACGGCGGCGAGCCGGAGAAAACGGAACGCCGATTTTCTCCTGCTTCCAACGTCTGCGAGAGCCGAGACTTACGTCGCAACGTGCGACGTTGCAGAAATGTTGGCTGCCGTTTTTACGCAGTGAACCAGCAATCGTCGCGTTTCATAACCCAGGAAACCACAGGCCGAATAGCTGCGAATCGCCGGCTCGTTGCGCTTATCGACCGCCAAAACGAGACGATCAATTCCCCGTCGCGCTGCTTCAGCTAGCGCCAACTGGACGGCCGCTTTGCCCAATCCGCGATTGCGCATTTCAGGACGTAGGCCCAAGTAGACGATTTCCATCTGTTGGAAGTCAGGAGTAGGAGCCAGGATAATAACGCCGGCTGGCTGGCCGTTAAATTCGAGCCGTTGCCAAAGTGACAACTCGAACGCTCCGGTGTCGCGATATCCGGCGATCACATCCTGTATCGGACGCAACCCGTCAAACTCGGGACAATCGAGCGTGCCGGGATACGTTGCGATCAAATCGGCCGCAGCATCCTCGGTTTGAGCAAATGCAACTCCCTTTAACTCGGCTTGCGCAAGATCGGCACGCTGCTGGGCTGTCTGTAGAAACAGATATTCCAGATTGGTAACCGCCTGAAAACCAATCTCTTCCAACAACAGTTGGTCGGCGCCCCCATCCACGGCGGTTAGGCATTGAGCGATCGAAATGTCGAGTTCGGCTAGAAATTTGGCGACTCTCTGCGTCAACAATTTTGCCACCGCTGGGGATTCGCTCGGCATGACTCGGGCAGGCCAGACAGTCGCAAATCGCCCCGGCTGCTCGGTCCCCCAAATGGCGCCGACAATCCGCTCGCCGCGGCGAGCGACAAATAAACCTTCAAAGCTGACTTTGCCTTGCCTTTCGGCCTGCAAAATCGCCGCCAATCTTCCCGCCATTGACTGGCGCATGCCCCCTCCAAACACCATCCAAATGGCGGCGCCATAACAGGCGGGATCGGCACGTTCAACGCTCAGCAAGTCTGGGGAAGTTTTTTGCATAGGTGCAGAATAACCCAAATGGCCCAAGCGAGTCATTATCGGTTTCAGCGGAAGAAATTCAAAATGCTTTGCCGCAACAGGGACTTGTAGGTAACAATAGGGGATCGGGATAAACCGATTTTACCCCTTTCGATTGACTCTAGCGGTGGGGAGTCCCCATGCGATACGTAGTTCTGACTTTAGCAGCCCTGTTGGCGCTTCCCACTTTGGGACATGCCCAATCTGCTTTTGACCAGTTGCAAAACCTGATTCGCCCCCCCGGCGATCCAGCGCCAACTCCGGCGCCAACCAACCCGGGCTACTTGGGAGCGACGCTCGATAATCTGTCTGAGAATGCTGCGGAAGCCGGCGTGATCGTCTTGAAGGTCAACCCAGGCGGCCCGGCCGAGCAAGCAGGGCTTGTCGCAGGAGATCGCATTGTTTCGCTAGAAACGGTCGCCGTCAGCAGTCTCGACCAATTCGCCCGGTTGATGCGCAATCAGGTTCCCGGTTCGCGAATCAAAATGACAGTAGAACGAGATGGAGAGCCCCAATCGCTCCTGGTGACTTTGGGCAATCGCCCCGCCGCAACAGAAATGTTGCCCCCGCCGGCCAACAACAATCCTCCGGCCAACAGCAATCCGCTTGATCCGCTGGGACTAGAAGGAGACAGTAACTCTCCGCTTCCGTCGCCGAACATGCAACCCCCAGCGCAGCCTGGCAAACTAGGGGTCCGCGTTGTTCCGGTCACCGATCAATTCAGAGAAGCGACCGGCACGTCGGTTCGTCGTGGCGCCGTGGTCGAAAGCGTTGCTCCCGGCAGTGCGGCCGCTTTCGCGGGAATCCCAGTCGGTTCAATCATTGTGGCGCTCAACAATCGCCGCGTGAATGATCCGCAAGATTTGCTGTCGATCTTGGCGATCATGCCCCAAGATCGTGACATCCCAATCAACTACTACGTGAGCAATCGCTTGCTGCAATCGAACGTGCGACTGGATGGGCAACCGCCGGCGCTGGTAAACGAGACGCCAGCTGCGCCGCAACCAGGACCATTCGCCAATCGCCCGGCAATGCAGATGCTAAACCGAGCCTTGTCAGAGCTAGGCGCCAATCCCGTTCCGCCGGTCCAAGATCAAGCCGAGAACGTCCAACTGCGCAATCGAGTCGCCGAGTTAGAAGCCGAAGTCGCTCGCCTGCAGTCGTTGGTCAATCAACTACAAGCGGCGGATAATGGAGCCGATCAATAGGCCCGTGTACAACTTGGGCGCCAGCGCACGCAGAGAAAGAGCCGTTACTCTTTCCCCCAACGCTGCGCTGATTTCGCTTGATCGACCGTTTCGGTCATCTGCGGGCTCAGTCCGTAATAGCGTGAAGGACGATTGATCTCAAGCGTCACATTCAGCCGCGTGTGGGGCTGCGCTGCATTGATGACCGTCGCGTTACGCAGCATCAATACGCTAGTTGGATCGCCGTTCCACTTGACCAAATAAAGTCCAGCGTCAAGCGTCGGCTCATGCTTGAAACCAAAGTTTCGCGTCAGCATCTCGACCAACCGGCGCTCGTCGCCGGTCGTCCCCTGAAACGTAATCCGCTGCACATGGCCATCACGATCAAAATAGTAGGTGATCGAACCGGCCAAGTCATCATACTGCGATCCAGTGACTAACGGCGCGCGCAGACCTTCGAGATTCAGGTCCGCCAGAGCGGTCGAAACCCGCGGCCAACGCGTCGCCACCCAACGCGCATCGGCGCCAAAGTTAAAGACTTCCAAAAAGTCTTGCACCGGGGGGCCGGTCACAGGCTCATTGAGCGCATCGCTGCCGGTCAGTGACGGAACCTTAAACGGGTTCGGCTGATCGGGCGGCAATTCATAAGCCGACGGCGCTTCGATCGACGCGACCGGCTTTTCGGCGGCGCCTTCTTTATCGCCAGTCGGCAGCATGCTGCTCGCCTGGTTCCAGATTGATTCGACGGTCTTCCGCGCTTCGGGATTGTAGAACGAGTAAGGGCCGCCGAAGCCTGCGGCCATAATCGCGGCATAGGTTAAGTTACGGCGGATCATTCGATTCTCTCCTTCAGCAGAGCCGGTTCCTCCTTGACTATCGACGTTTGCTAGCGGCCCTCCCCAGGCGAACGCCGCCCAGGTGCATGACCGTCATTCCCGGCGAAGCTTCCCAGGTTAGAATGTCCGCCACGTCCGTTTCTTTCGTTATCCCCACCAAGCATCCATGTCCGCCGAATCTGCTGAAATCTGTGATCTGCAATGGCTTGTCAGCGACGAGGCGGCCGAAATCTTCGCGCAGTTCCACCAACCAGACCTATCCCTGCCGCAATTGTCACAACTGCGCCGCGAGTTAGGCGCCGAACGCGCCACGCTGATCGCCGAGCAACTAGAACTGCGCCAGCGCGGCCAAACCAAATTCTCGCGGGCCGGCGAAATGTTCTTTACCCGCATCGGGCTCGAACAAGCGACCGACGAAATCATCGCGCAGTACAAGACCACTCGCTTTGCCGCGACCAAGCAAATCGTCGATCTCTGCTGCGGCGTCGGCGGCGATCTGTTGGCGCTGGCCGCCGGACGCTCCGCAACCGGAGTCGACCTTTCGCCGCAATTGGCGCTGCTTGCCCAAGCCAACTGCGCCGCCTATGGCCAGCGGATCACCACCCAAAGCCAAGACGCGGCCACTGTGGATGTGGCCGGTTATGACGCTTGGCACTGCGATCCCGATCGCCGCGCCGGCGACCGACGGTCCACTCAGCCTGATTGGTTCTCGCCGGCGACTGAGCAACTGGTCGAGCTGCTGCAAAAGAACGGGAACGCGGCAATCAAGTTGGCCCCGGCAACGCATGCGCCCGAAGCCTGGCTCGCCGCGGCGGAACTCGAGTGGATCAGCAGTCGCCGCGAATGCCGGCAGTTGGTTGCGTGGTTTGGTAACCTTACACCACACCCAGGCTCGCGCCGCGCCACGCATGTCAGTCGCGAAGGGGTCGCCCACAGCTTTCTCGCAACCGGCGATGCGACCTTGCAAGTCGCGCCGCAAGTTGGCGCCTATGTCATCGAGCCTGGTCCAGCGCTGCTGGCGGCCGAACTGGTCGACGATTTTGCAACCGCGCATCAACTGGGGCGTCTCTTACCTCGCAGCATCTTTTTGACTGGAGACGCGCCGGTCGAGACTTCCCTGGTCGCGACCTTTCGCGTGCGCGAACAAGTCCCGATCGATCGCAAGTCACTCGCGAAAAAACTGAAAGAGCAGGGGATTGGCCGCGTCGAACTGAAAGTTCGCGGGCTCGACATTCGCCCCGAAGATTTTTTGAAAAAGCTCCGACTTTCAGGCGACAACGCGATCACGATTATCCTGACGCCTACGCCTGACGGAAATCGCGCAATTCTTTGTGATCGATTGTGAGTTTGGCTATACTCAGCAGCCTGTTGAAAAAATCATTAGGCTGTTAGGGCGCTGCAAAGTCTTCTATCTCTCCTTACCAACTTGCCTCATGACCGAAAACAAACCGCCTGAGAATCCATTTACATCGCCAGACCTCGATGCCCCAGCCGATGTCCCGCTTGCGGCGGAGCTAGCCGACTTGCCAACACGGTTGGCTCGAGTGGAAGCGGCGATTATTGATTTTTTGGTTGTCGATATTCCTGCGATGATCGTGGGCAGTTTCTTGCTGCCGATGTTTCAAGCGTCGAGCACAACAGCGGATGTTGATGGCAATCTCGTCACATCCGACTGGCCCTTTGTGGGAACGTTTGTCCTTACAACACTCGCTTTTTACTTGTTGTTTGAGAGCTATTTGCTGGCGACACGCAGTCAAACGATTGGCAAAGCAGCGATCGGAATGAAGATCGTTCGCCGCAACGGCCAACCAGCAGGATTCGCGCGACTTGTTTTCGTGCGATACTTCCCGTGGCTCTTCTTTTTCTACGCCCAGATCTTCTCTCTCCAAATTCCGGTCGAAGGACTTTGGTATTTTGTCCGGCTCAGCTTTTCTTTAATCCTGCTCGATCCGCTCTTCTTATTCACGCGTCACCGACGTTGCCTGCATGACTACATCGCTGGCACGATCGTCGTAAAGGCTTGAGATGAGCGAACCTGAACCGCGTAACCCGTTCGTAGCGCCGCCGGCGGATGAATCCGACCTGGTCGAAGCGACGCTGGTCGATGCGCGTCCCCGGCCCGAAGATCTGCCGTCACGGTGGTTACGTCTGGCTGCGGCCAGCTTTGATTTTCTGATTCTGTTTGTCTTGATGATCCCGATCGCAAGTTACACCGACTTGCTCTTTACCACGGCAAATATTGGCGACGCTACCAGCGAGGGCTTTGTGATGCGAATGGTGACGAGCCCGCTTGTACTGATGTTGCTGTACGTGCTGGTGAACGGCTATCCGCTCGCGAAAAAAGGGCAGACTTGGGGGAAGAAAATCTGCGGCATCAAAGTTGTACTTCTTGATGGTCGACCGGCCGATCTATTTCGGCTGACCTGCGTCCGCTTCTTTCCCTTTCTGGTGATGTGGCAATTTCCGCTGATCTCGCTCGTCTGTCTGATCGACCCTCTTTATATCTTCACAAAACAGAAACGTTGCCTACATGACTTGATGGCGATCACGATTGTGGTGAAAGCGTAGATGAGCGGGTCGGTGGAAAGGGGAGACAATTTGCGGTCGGATCAGTCGCTGGATATACTCTGGGACGCCGCTCATTCTTGCTGGCCTTTTCTATCACTGGCGAATCGCATGCACGAGAATCAACAAAGCGAAAATCCGTTCGCCTCTCCACAAATCACCGAAGCGATGTCGATCAGCGAGACGCAGTTCTTCGACACGCAAGGTAACAACGAATTACCTTCACGCTGGTTACGGCTGGCCGCGCACCTACTCGACTCGGTGATTCTTGGAATCATCGGCTTGTCAGCTGGGATGTTGCTTGGAGTCGGAATTTTCTACCTTGAGATTCCCCTTGATACCGTCTTCGCGGAAATTGCGATGGGGGTGATTGGATTTTCGCTCGGCCTCTTCATCATGCTCGCCGTCAATGGTTACCTGCTGGTAAAGCAGGGACAAACGATTGGCAAGTTGGCTTGCGGGCTCCGCATCGTCGCCTACGACGATCGCCAATTGAGACCACTCGGAAAGCTGATGATGCTGCGGTATGCTCCATTCAATTTACTGTTCTCGCTTCCCATCATCGGCACCGGCGTCGGCCTGATCTTCGCATTAATCGACGGACTGATGATCTTTAATGCCGAAAAACGGTGCCTGCATGATTACATGGCCGGCACAATCGTGGTGAAGGCATGACGAGCGGATCCGAACCACAAAATCCGTTCGCGTCGCCAAAAACGGTTTCGTCTCATGAGACGCAGATCACTGCGAATCTGGTAGATCTACCAACGCGTTCGCGACGTTTGTTAGCGGCGATCATCGACTTGGCCATCGTCCAAGTCATCGCCTTTTTCGTGGCACGAAGATTCCAAGGCATTCCCTATAATTTGATTCATTCTTGGTTTTTCGACCATCCAGACGGTCCCTATGAGATGCAAGACTCGGATTTCATCCTCCTTTCCGCAAGCATCTACCTGATGATGGTTATTTTCAGCCTCTTTTTTTATCTGCTTTTGAATGGCTATTTGCTGAACTCTCAGGGGCAAACCATTGGTAAGGCGCTGCTGAAAATGAAGACCGTCCGGCGAGATGGTCAACCAGCCGGTCTGATGCGACTTGTGTTTGGTCGTTACGCGCCGATGATGCTCTATTTCACGTTAATTTTTTTCCTGGGTGGGTGTGGACTGGTAATCCCTGGTTTTGGGATCTTGGCACTATTCGTATTACTCTCATGCCTGATCGATCCCTTGATGATCTTCACCCTAAAGAAACGCTGCCTGCATGATTACATGGCCGGCACCATTGTGGTGAAAGCAGATGCCCCGATTACCGCCAGCGCAGCGTGACGCTTTCGAAATAGAACTGCGGGGCGTGGCTCTTCTGCGTATCAACGCAAACAGTAGCCCGCAGCGCCAGCGAACGACTGCGTCTGGCTATTTCAGACCAAGTTGGAATCGTCAAGACGTGAACCCTAGGCTGCGTCGCCTGCGTGTTCACTGCGGCGGACTGACCCCGGGCTATTTTAGGACAGCCCGTTGGGCTTAAAACCTTGGGCGACTCTCATGATTTTCTGACCCTGTTCCGCCGCGATTTATCCGTGGCCTTGCCGCGTTCTATTCTTTCCTAATCGAATTAACGCAACTTCAAAAAACGCCAGCGAGGGCTAGTGTGCAAATCCTCAGTTCGGCGTCTTGACGCACTCTACGAAAAAAGGGTGCGATTGTACGCACCCTTGATTCAATATTCAGATTTCAAAACCCATTATTCCAAGACTGACTTCTCTTGCTTTGGCTTGGCTGGGGCTGGCGCTTCGGCGGTGCGGACTTCTTCGGTCAGCAGTTCTTCTTGCATGCGGCCCAGGAACTTCATCATGCTGTCTTCTCCCTGGAAGCCGATGACGGTTTCGTCCATTTGCATGTCTTGGCGAATGATGCGGCCGGCGAGGATGTCAAACTTGATTTTGCCGTTGGCCAGCTGTTGAATCAGTTCGACTTTGATTTCTGGGTTTTCGATCGGGGTCAAAATTTGGGTCTGCATGTCGATGGTCGCGACGCCGTTGGAGACCGTTTCTAACGTGAACAGCTGCCGCGTCTTCACCTTCTTCAACTGTTGCTTCGAAGTCCGGATTTGCACGTCGGTTGGCGAATCCCATTTGGCGCCGATCTCGACCGGTTCGGCCGGCAACACGACCGTCACTTGATTGAAGGGAGCCTGAGCGCTTTGCATCAGCTCTTCACGTTCGACCAAAAAGCCATTCTTGCTGATCGTAAACCGGGACAACGGCGTACCGACCGATTTAGCGGCCCGCTCAAAGATCGGCGACGGCGGATCTTGCGAAGCGCTGTCGTAAACTTGCTCAGGGCGATCGGTCACCTTGTTCCACATGTTCAGATCTTCGATCGAGTGGACCAGCGTGATGTTGCCATCGTCGTCGATCTTTTCGACCTTCCAGTTCTTGGTCGATGCGGTCCGCGATTGGGCGGTTTGCTGATTCCCTTGGATCTTGGTCTGCACGTTGACCAGATGGGTCACTTTGCTGCGGAGCACGTCCCCTTCGGCAAACTTGTACTTCAGGTCGTATTTTTCGCCGGCCAGCGCCGAAGCGACGAAAATTGCAGTCAGAACCAGACCGAGAAATCCATTTCGCGTCATCACAAACATCCTTGCGTTGAATCTGCTGTGGGAACGACCACTTAGCGGCCGTTGTCGATTCTCCCTCCCCACCCTAACTTCTCGCGGAGAGTTCGATAGTAATTATGACTAGCGACAGCGATTCGCTTGAATCGCTGTTCGGCTCGATCGACCACGACTCGCAGTTCCGGCGTCAATCGCGCCAAGACGCGACCATCGACCACCACCGAGAGGTTCGCTTCGGCGCCGGTCACCCGAATCTCATAGGTTCGCTCGGCCGTGTCGACCACCGGACGAACCGTCAACGTGTGGGGACTAATCGGCGAAACGACAAACGCGTGCAAGTCGGCTCGCAGGATTGGCCCGCCGGCTGACAGGTTGTGCGCGGTCGATCCCACCGGGGTGCTGACGATCAAACCGTCGCAGTTATAGGTGGTCGCCAATTCTGAGTCAACGTAAAGATCGATGGTCTGAATCTGAAACGGGGGCCCGCCCAAGATCGCCGCCTCGTTCAATCCCAGCGCTTCGCCGATCAACTCTTCCCCTTCAAACACCCGACAGCGGAACATCATATGCTCGATCACCGTACACCTGCCGCTACAAATATTGGGCAGTTCAGCGCAAAACTCCTCGGGCGAAAACTCCGCCAGAAACCCGAGCTTGCCCATATTGACGCCTACGACCGGCACCTGACGATGCCCCATGCTGCGTGCGGCGGCCAACAGCGAGCCATCGCCGCCGAGCACAATCGCAAAATCGGCGTCGATTTCGGAAAGCTCTGACTTCCAATCGAGATCGACGTGAACCAGCTCGGCATATTGCGGGATAATCTTTTGCAGCCGCACTGCCTCTTCGCGCACATGCGCACGATCCCCAGCACCGACCAGCATGACCTGCGGCTTACTGGCGTCAGAAAACCAATCCGGCTTGCCCGGCGATGGAGGTTGAAGATTTGGCATACGGCTATCTTCGACTGCCGCTATGGGAGAAACAAGATGGAAATAGGGGGAATGACAAATGTCGAAATCAGAATATCTAAGGAAAGATGAAGAAAAAAGCGGAAACGGGAAACTGGAAAGCGGAGGGAAAGAACTGAGCAACTCACATTGGCAAGCCACACAATTCAGCTTGACGGTTCCCCCGCTGGCGAAGTATCTCTATAGCACCGGCGAAAATTGAACCCTGCTGCATGGAGATTGAAAGCTGTGATGAAAACATTGATCCTCCTGGCGCTCGTCCTGCTTGGCGCCGTTCCGCCCAGCTTCTCGCTTGGCGCCGAAAAGACCGAAACCCAAACTGCTGCGGATCGGATGCTAGACGCCTACGTCCAGTGCATGAATGCAAAAGATTGGGAGATGGCCGAGATCATTGCGTTGGGCGCCAAGGCCAAATTTGGCGAACAACATGCGATGGTTCGCCGCATGCTGAGCGAAGTCGATAAAGGGATCGCCAGTGAAGAACTTGTAGTAGGGCAGACTCAATTCTATCCCTTGTCGCTGAGCACTCGCCCGCAACCACCGCGTCCGGTCGTAACGAACGTCAACTATCCGCTAGAAGATCAGCTGACCGAAACGGGAGCACGCGGGCGAGCACAAGTCATTGCGATTTGCGATCGGCTTCGAGTAGAAATCGACAAACAGGATTGGCCACTGGGCGAAATTGAGGTGGGCCCCTTTACGACGAATCGGTCGCTCATCGTGGTTGCGACCGTAGAGCGTCACCAGTTTGTCCAAGACTATCTGGCGAAATTGCGGCGTGAAAAACAAATCCAAGCCTCAGAAACCAAGGAGTAATGCCGTGATGAAAAATCTCATCCTACTAGCCATGGTCCTGGCCTGCGGCGTTTCGACAACCAGCGCTCGAGCCGACAACGCTCCAACCGAACAGAAACTTCCCAGTGATCGCGTCATCGATCTCTATGAGCAGGCGATGGATGCCAAAGATTGGGAGGCGGCTGAAGTCATCGCACTGGGGGCTCAGAAGAAATATGGCCCGCATAACGTGATCGCTAGTTGCATGGTAAGTGAAGTAGTGAAAATGAAGAATCGCGAGGCGGCATCCGCGAAGCGATTTTTTATGAAATGGCCGACTCAAACCATTGAAATGAAGCCCCCGGCCCAACGCGCTCATGTTTACGACGCTTGCTATATGGTTGACGACTTGCTTTCGGCCAACGCCGTATCCGCGGACTACGACGCGATTGCCACCAAGTTCGAGACGACGATCGACAATGACATCTATGGCAACGACAAATACTTCGTAACGGTTTTCAAAACCAATCGATCGTTCGTCGTCAGCGCAACGCTGAAACAACACAAACAGATCCAAGTCGCACTGGCTCAGCTTCGCCAGGAAAAGCAGCAAGCGAACGCCCAACCCTAACTCCACAAGCAGAAAGTCGCCGCAATGAAAAACTCGATCTTACTAGCCATGGTCCTGGCCTGCGGCGTTTCGACAACCAGCGCTCGAGCCGACAACGCTCCAACCGCACAGAAACTTCCCAGTGATCGCGTCATCGATCTGTATGAGCAGGCGATGGCGGCCCGAGATTGGGAAATGGCGGATATTATTGCGCTGGGCGCCCAACAGAAATATGGCGAGCACGACAAGATCGTCGCTTGCATGGTGCGCGGCGTCGAGAAGGCGAAGAGCTTTGAAGCGAAACTTGCGCAGAGAATTTCCCCGAACTCGCCGTCCGATTTATCAAATCAGTGGGCAATCCTTCAACAACTGGCCGAGCCCAGGCGCCCGCAGATTTATCAGTTTACTTACAGCGTGGAAGATTTGCTTCCGTCGAAGGCTGTTCGAGCGGACTTTGACATGATCGGCGCCAAATTACAAACGGCGTTAAGCAGCAAAGACAGTAGGTACGACCTTTGCGAAGTACAGCAATTCGCAACGAACCTATCATTCGTCGCCAGCGGTACCCTGAAACAACAGAAACAGATCCAAGCCGCACTGGCTCAGCTTCGCCAGGAAAAGCAGCAAGCGAACGCCCAACCCTAACTCCACAAGCAGAAAGTCGCCGCAATGAAAAACTCGATCTTACTAATGATCGTGATGGCTTGCTTCGCTGGATCGAGCGTTGTGCAGGCGGAAGAAACGCCCCCACAACCAACGCCCGAAGATCGCACGTTCGAGCTGTTCCAGCAGTACATGCTGGCCAAAGATCGGCAGATGGCCGAAGTGATCGCCTATGGCGCCCTCGGCAAGTTCGGGGCTGAGCACCCGTTGATCCAAAAGATGCGCCACGAGGTGGTGAAATCGGCCGAAGGGAACGTCTACATCTCTCGAAGATTTGCGTTTCTACCAGGACCGTCCTATGCTCACCAACACACTCACAAAATGTTAAATTCCGTTTACCGGCTTGACGAGCTTGTCGCTCCAATCGACAACACGGTTGGCGAACGCCTGGAAAAGTTTTGCGAAGAAATGAGAGCGTTGCGCGGCGACCACCTGGAAGAAGAAGCGATCGCCGTTGAGCCGTGGCCTAGTAATTTATCAATCGTCGTGAGCACCACCAAGGAACATCACGAGCGGATTGCGGAATACTTAAAATCAAAGCGTGAGATGAAGTAAACGCATTCCAATACTCGCTTCACTTCCACCCAACGCGATTGGCCAATGCCGACCGAAACCGACAGCGTTGCTGACTTCGCCGTTTACCACAAGTTTTGTGTTGTCTGGCGCATCGTGCTGATAATTGCGCCGGGGATCTTCGTCGCGGTTGCGATCTGGCTGCTTTGGCCAATTGAGTCCGCTTGGCTCTCTGCGGTCTGCTACGGCGTGAGCGGAATTTTGGCGATTGCTACAGCCGCGATACTGAGCAGCGCCTCGCTCTCATTTCCGCTGCATCGCGCGGCGCTACGCAGAGAAGCGAACTTGTTTTTGGGTATCGCACTCACAGCGATCTTCTTTGCCGGCTTCTTTTATTGCCAATGAATCGGCGACGTCGGCGCAGGGAACGCGCCACGTCAATCACTTTGCCCCCTCCCGTTCTGGCGGCGCAACGCGACTGCCCGGCACGCTGGTCGCTGGCGGCGGCTCTTTTTCTCGCGCCGCTTGATACGCTGCGTCGGCTTCTTCTGGGGTCACGATAAACGACTGACCATGCCAAATCCCGTAGGTGTAATAGCGATACGGGGTGCAGCCGCCGCCTGTTGCTAAACCGGCCAATAGGCATGCGACCAATTGTTTGCGCTGCCACATCTTTCGCCCCCTCTTACTAGTGTTTGCTGGTGAGCTGAAGTAGCAGAAATAGAGAGTTGCGGCAAGCGATATGAATGCCGCACACCCTTGTCAGCATGCGCAAATCGGGATCCTTTGCCGTCAACTTCAAGCCGCGAACTCAGGCGATCTGGATGCCTGCCATGCCGTGCAGCGCAGAAAAGGGACTAAATCGCAATAAAACACATCCGAATTGAGAACAACGCCAGTAAACCCCGTAAATTTGACATAAGAGAAGATTATTCCCCTTTGAAGCGAAGAGCCAGCTTATTAGGATAGCTACTCAACAAATTCCTTGACAGTTTCTATCGTCTCGTCGCTTTATTGATTCTTCCTCTTCTATTGAGTCGTCCCATGAATTACCGCAAGCGTCTCCGCCCAGGCTTTACCCTGGTCGAACTGTTGGTTGTGATCGCGATTATCGGCGTGTTGATTGCGTTGTTGCTGCCGGCCGTGCAGCAAGCCCGCGAAGCGGCTCGCCGGATGCAGTGCAGCAACAATCTGAAGCAGTTGGGTCTAACGATCCACAACTTTCACGACACGTTCGGCTACTTGCCGCCGGCGGCGCTGGGCAACGAATACGCCAGCTTCTTCCCGCTGATCATGCCGTACATGGAACAGCAGAACATCGTCGATCAACTCGATCTGAAGCAAAAGATGACGACCGGCGCCAATGATACGTTTATCAAGAGCACCGCGGCCGCTGTCCCCAATTTGCTTTGCCCGAGCCGCCGCAGCGGAACGTCGATCTCGGAGCTGGGTGCGGCGAGTGATTATGCAATCACCGGAAATCGGGAAGGCACGGGCGAGTGCGATCGACTGGACGCCGACGATGCGACGCCAGGCCGGCATTACAGTGCGCTGATCCTGGCCAGGGGTGGCGCCGTTGACGGTAGCGGTAATTTTGTCGGCTGGAGATCGCAAACCACGTTCGCCAGCATTACCGACGGCCTATCGAACACCTCGATCATCGGTGAGAAATATGTGCCGATTAGCCACGTCACAAAACATGCCAGAGACGGAGATGGCACCTTTTACTACTGGTACGTCAACGACTGGAAAACCTGGATGATCATCCGCAATGCGAAGGCAGCCATGCCGCGCGGCGCCGATGTGAAACCCGATGGATATCAAAAGATATTTGGTAGCCTTCACCCTGGCATTAGTCAAATGTTGATGGGCGACGGCAGCGTCAAGAATGTAACCGTCAACGTAAACCCAGAGTTCACGTTGCTGATGGCCGACCGGCGCGATGGCCGTGTGAATAACTACGACCAGTAAGAGTCGCAGCGGTGAGCGGAACCTCTCCGCCGCCAGCGATCCCGTATTTATCACTCACATTCCCCTTGAACATCCGGTCTCAACTTATGCTTCGATCTCATTCACTCTCTGCGCTGCTGACGGCGATGCTCGTATCATGTATTTGTGGTTGCTTTGGCAATGGCAATATGGAGCAAGTCCAAGGAACTGTCACTTTTAAAGATGGAACGCCGGTTCCTGGCGGTACGGTCCTCTTCGCCGCCGTCGAGGGGAACTCCAGCTCGGTCGGCTATTTAAAAGAAGATGGGACTTACCAGCTAGGAACGCTTAGCGAGTCGGACGGCGCCCCCAAAGGCATGTACAAGGTCACCATCACCGGCAGTTCTGGCTACGGGGGTAAGTCTCCCATCGCCAGGAAATATGAAGATATCGGCCAATCACAACTAGAAGCCGAAGTAGTCGACGGCGCCAACACGATTGACTTTCAGGTCGATCGTTCCAAATAACGGCGACCATCCTTCAATCAGCTTTGCTAACTTCCCAGCCCATGCGAAAACTCGCATGGGCTTTTTTATTCCCTCTGGCGTAGCCCGACAAAACCAAATCACCCGCTAAGTCGTCTTCATTCATAGCAGAGGACCAGCAACCTCAAGCAACATTCGCTGCTTTTATCAGGAGTCGATTCATGACGATTCTCACTCCGTGGATCATGCCGATCGCCGTCGCTTGCGTTCTGGGCTCGCCCCTTTGCCTGCTCGCCGATGAGAATGCGAAGTCTCTGACCGACAACAGCAACTCGCTGGTGCGCGAATATCGGGGCAAACTGCAATTCTCGTGTAGTTCCTTCTGGCCCACCTGGGGACCAGAAAAGGCGTTTGACCAGAACCCGCTGAAGAGCTGGTTCACCGCCCGCAAAGACGCGGCCGCCTTGGGGACCAAACCTTGGATTGCAGTCGAGTTTCCGCATGACGTGACCATCCGCCGCGTCACGATCCTGGCCAATCGAGAACCGCCGTGGCAAACCGACTATACGATCCTGGTTGGTCGGCTCGAACTATTGGATGCCCAGGGCCAAGTTCTCTACCAGCGCGACGATGAAGTCGGCGGACAGCGTCCTGACATGGAAGTTCGCCCACGTAATCCGATCGGCAACGTCCGCATGATCCGCTTCACCTCGCACCAAGACGAAGGGGATCAGAATCCGTATGAGGATGTGGCGATTGGGGAGATCCTGGTGGAGTAAGTATTCGCGATTCCCTTGCGTCTACTACAACCCTGCCGTCATCGAATCATCCCCATGCAGGGCGCCGGTCTTGGTCGCCATCTCGCGACAAACCTGGATGATCCCTTCGGTGGTCAAAAAGATCTCGGCCAAGCGTTCTTCGCGTTCACCATGATCGATGAACGTGTCGGGAATGCCTAGTCGTTTGACGCGGCTCGCGTCGACTCCTTCGTCGGCACAGGCTTCCAGCACCGCGCTGCCGAAGCCGGTCATCAGCGCACCTTCTTCGATCGTCACCACAAACGGCGATGTCTTGACGGCGCCGACAATCGTCTCGCGATCGATTGGCTTGCAGAATCGGGCGTTGATCAGCCCGACGCTCAGCCCTTCGCTGTTCAGCGATTCCACAGCGCGCTGCGCGTCGGCCAGTTGGGCCCCATAACAGATCACCGTGCCATCCGCGCCGGTCGAAAGGACTTCGGCTTTGCCAAGCTCCATCGGCGTCCGCTCACGGTCGACCGTTTCGGCGTTGGTCTTGGGATAGCGCAGCGCCGACGGGTGATCTTGCAACAGCGCGAAGTCGAGCATCTCGCCCAGCTCTTCGGCGTCGCCTGGCGCCATGACAATCATGTTGGGGAACAATCGCATGTAGCCGATGTCGTACGAGCCGTGATGCGTCGGACCGTCAGGAGCCGTTAGACCTGCGCGATCCATCGTAAAGACGACCGGCAAGTCTTGCAGCGCGACCTCTTGGAAGATCTGATCGAAGCTGCGCTGCAGGAAGGTGCTGTAAATGTTGACGATCGGGCGCAGGCCGGTCTTGGCTTGGCCAGCGGCAAAGGCGACCGCATGCGATTCGCAAATACCGACATCAAAAAAGCGGTGCGGGAACTCATCGCGAACCGGCTCCATCTTCGTCCCTTGGCACATCGCCGCAGTCAGCACAGTCACTTTGTCTGACTTGCGCATCTGCTCGGCGATCGCGTCGCGAGCATAGTTGGTGTAAGCTTTCGCGCCGCCAGATTTCTTGGTCACTACCTTGCCGTTGTCATCGATAAACGCCGGCGGAGTGTGGAAGAAGACCGGATCAGCAGCGGCCGGTTGATAGCCGTGTCCTTTTTCGGTCACCACGTGCAGCAGCACCGGGCCCGGCAAGGTTTTGACCATCTCCATGTATTTGCGCAGCAGACCGATGTTGTGACCATCGATCGGGCCGATGTAGCTGAAGCCAAGTTCCTCGAACAGCATTCCGCCGTGAAAGCCTGCTTTGACCGCTTCTTTGCATTGGGCCAATAGCCGCTCGGCCGGATCGCCCAACAGCGGAACATGGTTCAAGATCTTCAGAACTTCGCTCTTTACGCCGGTATAAAACGGATTCATCCGCAACCGGTCGAAGTAGTCGGCCACGCCGCCCACCCGCGGACAGATCGACATCTTGTTGTCATTCAAGATCACCAGCAAGTTGGCGTTCATACCGCCAGCGTTATTGAGCGCCTCAAAGACAATGCCCGATGGGAACGCTCCGTCGCCGATCACGGCGACGGCGTGACGATCTTTGTCCCCTTGCAAGTCATCGCCGCTACGCAGGCCAAGCATCGTCGAGACGCTCGATCCGGCGTGTCCGGTAACAAATAAGTCGTAGTCGCTTTCGGCCGGATTGGGATAGCCCATCAGGCCTCCGGTGGTCCGGATCGTGCCGAACTCGTCATAGCGACCGGTCAGCAACTTGTGCGGATAGATTTGGTGCCCGGTGTCCCAGATCAGCCGGTCTCGGCTGAAGTCAAACGTCCGGTGCAGCGCGATCGAAAGCTCGACCACGCCCAGGTTTGACGCAAAGTGAGCCGTCCGCGTGGCCACTAAACTGCAGAGCACGTCCCGGATCTCTGCGGCAAGCAGCTCCAACTGGTCGTTGGAGAGATCGCTCAGATCAGCAGGCGATTCGATTTTTGAAAGGATCTTGTGCATCGCGTTTAGTGGTTCCTTTCCAGGATGTATTGTGCCAACGCTTCCAAGTGGTTGGCCCGCTCGCCGAAGTCGGCCAGCGATTGTTTGGCGCCTGCAATCAGCGCCTCGGCCTGGCGGCGACTTTCTTCGACGCCGATCAGTCCGGGGTAAGTCAATTTTCCGCGTTCGGCGTCTTTTCCCACGCGTTTGCCAAGGGCCGCTTCGTCCCCTGCATAGTCGAGCAAATCGTCGACTATTTGAAAAGCCAGCCCGATTTGCTCACCGTACGAGTCTAATTGGGCAATCTGCGCGTCGTTGGCGCCGGCCGCAATCGCTCCCAGCCGTAGCGAGACGCAAATCATCGCCCCCGTCTTGCGGCGGTGGATCGCTTTCAGCATCTCCACGTGGCCGGTTCCAAATTGTTCGTTTAAATCGTCCGCCTGACCACCCACCAGAGCAGTGGCTCCAGCCGCTTTCGCCAATTCTCGGCAAGATTTGGCCGCAATCAGGGGGTCCGTGTAACCATCCGCAACAATCTCTAAAGCCCGGGCCAGCAGCGCGTCACCCGCCAAAATTGCGGTCGCTTCGTCAAATGCCTTGTGACAAGTAGGGCGACCGCGACGCAGATCGTCGTCGTCCATCGCCGGCAAATCGTCATGGATCAGCGAGTAAGCGTGGATCATTTCGACCGCACAAGCTGACGGCATCGCCACGGCTCTATTACAACCGCAAGTCTCGGCAGCCATTAACGTTAGCAGAGGACGTAATCGCTTGCCGGGCGCCAACAGGCTATACCGGATCGCCGCTTCCAGCCGCTCTGGGCAGCCTTCTCCAAAGCTGCAATAGCCGTCGAGAGCCTGATCGACCTCGTCTCGCAACGTGGCCGAGTATTCATGCAGCGTAGCGAGCGAGGCAGACATCATGTCAAACGGTAGTACTTTTCAGGGAGGGGCGCGAAGTGCGACTTTTCGCCGTAAACCAGTTCGTTTACCGCGATAAAGGTATCTTAAAAAAGTCGGGGGCCGCCGTCTATCTCGTCTCCCTCATCAGTGCGGGCCTTCCCGCCGCGCCGCTTGGTCCGCGACTCGGCCTTTTCGGCCAAAGTGGTCTCTCCTTCATCAAAATCTTCGGTCACCGGCTCTCCATCGGCATTAAACCCCGATAGGACCTCAATCTTGCGTTCGGCTCGCTGCAGCAAGCCATAGCACGATTTCAGCTTGCCAACGCCCTGTTCGTACAGCTTCAGCGACTCTTCCAGGCCTGCTTCGCCTGACTCCAGCCGGCGAACCAAGCTCTCTAGCGTCGCCAACTCTTCCTCAAAGGCGGGGGCATCGGCCGCATCGCTGGTCGTTTTCTTTTTGGCCATTTACTTTGCTTTCTTCCTATCCGATTCAACCGACTCAACGCGACTGGTCAGTCGCCCTGACGGCAAGATGGTTTCGATCTGGTCGCCTACCGCAACATCCTCGGCCGTTTTCATCACCCGGCCCTCCAAGCTGCGCGTCACGCTGTACCCCCGAGCCAAGACCCCCAGCGGAGAAAGGGACTCGAGCCGAGCGGTCGTCTCGCGGACGCGCTGCTCTCGTTGTTGGATTTGTCGCCGGATAGCCGTCAACAAGCGTTCGTCCCAGCCATCCAGCATTCGCTGCGCGTCATGCACCAGCGAGAAGGGCTTGAGAAAGGCCCGTCGTTCGGCCAAAGCATCCAACCGGCGTCGCGCCATCTGGGCACGCTGGCGAAGCGACTGCGTCAGCCGTACCCGATAACCGTCCAGCGCGTCGGTCACTTCGCTTTGCGAAGGAACGCACAGCTCAGCCGCTTCGCTGGGTGTAAGAGCCCGCACGTCAGCCGCCAGGTCGCTGAGGGTCACGTCGATCTCATGCCCAACGGCTGAGATCACCGGAATCTCGCACTCGGCGATCGCGCGAACCACCGGTTCTTCGTTAAAGCACCACAGGTCTTCGATACTGCCGCCGCCGCGAGTAGCGACCAACACATCGGCGCGAGGCCGCAGCTTGCCTGCCTTTTTGATCGCCGCGGCAATTTCGGCCGCAGCGCCAGCGCCTTGCACGCGGGTTGGGATCACCAGCACATCGGCGCCGCGCCACCGCCGCCGCAGCACTTCTAAAAAGTCGCGAATCGCCGCGCCAGTTGGACTGGTCACCACCACAATGCGCCGCGGAAAGCGGGGCAGGGGACGCTTTAGCCCCGGCTCAAACAGCCCTTCGGCCGCCAACTTTTGCTGCAACTTTTGCAAGGCCAGCTGCAAAGCGCCCACCCCTTGCGGCTCGATCTGGCGAATCACCAGCTGATAACTGCCGCGCGGTGCGTAAACATCCAAATCGCCGCGGCAAATCACCTGCTGCCCATCTTCCAGATCAAACGGAAGCTTAGACGCCGCCCCTTTCCACATTACCGCGCGGATCTGGGCGGCGTCATCCTTCAGCGTCAGATAAACGTGCCCCGATCGCGGCTGAGCCAGATTCGAGATCTCACCGCTGACCCAAACCGCCGGAAACGCCATTTCGAGCGTCCCCTTAATGAGCGCCGTCAACTGCGCCACGGTCAAAACCGGCGGCTGATCCCCAACAGCTTCCCAAGCGGGAACGTCAACATCCATGCGGCGTCTTCGGTGAGTAAAAGGGGCTTGAGTGAGAGAACAAATTCCAACCGCCCAAGGTAACAGATTTCACCAAAAGCTTCAGCAGGTCAGGGTGGGTGGGTGGAGCAAGCGAAATGGAGTTGACCATTCTCGATCACCCCAGCCCGCTTGCGCAACCCACCAAAGCTTTGACTCACGATCGCTGGTGCGATAACTTTCAGAGGCGGTGAGACGCCGTAGAACGGGTACCTGGCGCCATGGCGCCCGTGCTTCCCTTTGCCGACGTAAATAACATGGCTGATTTTCAAAAAACACTCTTACGATTGGTCATGCAGCAAGACGGCCTGTTCTCCTCTTGCGTGCTATTGGCAGTTATCGGGCTGGTCCTCTCCACCAAGAAGCGCGAGTTCTTCGTATTGGTGACAGCCGCGACCCTGGCCGCGATCGTCGTAGCGCCGACGATTTCTGGATCTCCAAATGCATGGGCGTTTTACGATGTTGATGAACTGCTACTGCACATGCTTCGGCGACACTGGCCCCTATGGACCGGGATCCTCGCTGGCTGCCTTGTTGGGCAACTTGCGGCGCGTCGCAAAGAAGAGAATTCCCTAGCAACCGCGGTCGCGCTGAGTGCGGGCGTTGCATTCGCGACCTCACTTACTTTTGAAATCGCCAACCGAACGGTCTTCTTCTGATTCGTCCGAGGTTCCCAGTCTGGTAGGGCGGGCGGAGCAAGCGACCTGGTAGATTGCCAGATGTCCGCCACGACGTTGATCCAGTTGTGTCAGCCAATGTTCTTGACGAAGGAAGTCATGTGAAGGGGTGGTGGACTCCGAAAATGTCGAAACCGATAGGTCCAAACGTTGCAAAGTACTACACTGCAAGACCAACGTGGCGCAACGACTGTCCGGCGAACGACGTTTAATCACCAGCGGTCACTGCGATTAGCCCTGACCTCCACTTTCGACGGCTTCCACTTGAGTATACCGGATCAGCTATGTCACTGTGCAGCATCCTACTCAGATTCGCCCCACTTATCCTGCCGCTAGTGGCATTGGTGGGAACAGTGCTAGGCTTAGCGATTCGCCTAAATTCGTTTCCCAACATAGACAATGTTTTTTTTGCAGCCATTGCGACTATGCTTTGTGGCATAGTTGCTGTCTGCTTAGTGATCGGGTGCGTGTTCCTGGCTATTGACCTTTGCTGGGCATCTCTTCGACCAGCCTTGCTCGTGTTTTTCGCGATGATTGCGATTGTCGTTTTTGTGGCAGCCTACTTCTACGGGCGTGGACTCGTCTTTTAAGACTACTCAGTCTGGCATGGGGGGTGAAAACGAACCGAGCGCCATGGCTGCGGCGCCCGGCTATCAGCTTGAAATGCCTCTCTGACAGTGAAACAATCACATACAGCACTTTCAATTGAGGCCAAAGGAAATGAAGAGTGAGCACATTATCGCGGGCGTGGTTTATCCCGGCTGGGAAAGAGATATCGAGGCTCACGTGGAACGACTCTGGACAACTCTCTCGCTCCCCCAAGAGGAATTAACGTGGAGCTACGATAGTCTTGATGCGGTTCAAGTCGCAATCCACACAGGCTGGCTGAATCGTTCGCTTGAAGAAATGCGTTCGGAGCTTTTCGGGCCTCTAACGGCGTACGCTGGTGAAATCATTCGCAGGGACGTGGCGGGAGAATGGCGTATCGTTGAGGATAGAAAACTGCATTGTCTCGTCCCGTGGATCGTTGGCCCTCGGGGAGAGTGGTATAGCGTTTTTAGAGTTGTCATTCCGTTTTATAAAGATCCAACACTGAGTTCGCTGAATGGAGAGGCCCGAGGGATCCGATGGACCGCTGACAGCGAACCGACGTAAGCTTTGTTCAATAGCACGGGCGCCATGGAATATTCATAGCGGAACGAGTCTAGAACTTTCCCGGGGACCAAGCATCAACTACGGTTTTGAGTTCAGCGCTGAATTACGTTTGGCCGCGGTAATTGAAGGAAAGCGTTCGATCGATACGGTTGTTGTTATTGATTAGGGTTGCATCGATATGTTGATTTTGATGATCAGGGGATCGGTATTGCTGTTGTTAGTGCTTGGCTTTTCCTTCGGATGCCAACAGCCAATAAGCTCAACTGGGAATAAGAAAAAAGACGAATTGATATCGAAACTTACGCTGAATAAACCACAGGATGCCGCTCTTGAATTCGTTTCCTCAATCCGCGAGCGAGATCGAGAAAAGTTCTCCGCCGTTACAATTAAGATTGACTCGCATCCGAGAATAACAGACGAATCGTTCGCATACTTTTGTGCAGTCGACGAATTTCAAAAACAATTTGAGAAGCAGATCGGCGCCGAGCATTTTTTTGAACTGGAAAAAACTCATGGCAAACTAACAAAACTGAGAATGAATATTTTGCGACTACCTCATGACTCGTCTGAGATTGAGGATCTTATTCAGCTAATAAGCGATGAAAAAGCTGAGTTTACGGTGCCCGGCGGTACGCAACCCTTATCGATTATTTTTCAGAAGCAATCAACGGACTGGAGAATAAGTTTACTCCCACCCGATCCGACGCCTCAGGAGATGGAGAGCGCTCCACAATTTCTTCACGCTTTTGCTACGAGCTATCGGGATGCGGCATCAGCTATCGCGGGAGGAGAGCGAGACTTTGATGTCTTAATCGACATTATCGGCATGCCTCTACTTACCAGACGCGCCCCTTAATTCTATGCAGCAGCGAGGAGGCATCCATGAGGAAGCCGCCATCAAGTTGAATGACCAGGGCGCCGTGCCCACAACGCCCGATTCTATAGACCAACAACTCACACCGTCGTAGCCAATTCCTTCTGCTTCCCAGCACTAGCCCGCTTCGTCGTCTCCACCGCTGCACGCCTGCGCAGATAAACCTGCGCCGAATCGGCCATCGTGACCAAAGCGGCGCCCATCATGATTGCGTCTTTTATGACCAGCCGCCCTCGGCCGCTGAGGTAGGGGAAACCATGTTGAGCGTCACCCAGGTTCGGCACCCATGACTCCGGCGTGGTGATCAAAAACGACAGCGTGACGATCGACATCACGAACACCAGAAAGCTTCCCACCGCCGCCGCTTGCGGAAACCAAGGGTGCAGGCACAGCAGCAGCCCGTACAGCACAATCACTGATCCAAGGCCATAGGCGAACTCGTAGGTGTGGTTCGCTTCGTGCCAGGCGCGGTTCTCGGCGTTGAGGACACCTTCGGGGTTCATGTGCGACTTGTAGTTGTCACCATCGGCATACAAAAAGCTCATCAGCGGACTGTTGGCGACAAACGGGACGATGCCGTCCGCCTCGTAGGGAAACGCCTTCAGGCCGCCGATCCAGAGCAGCACCACAATCAGGCCGATCCGGGTGATGGTCACGCCAAATTTGTCCATGCGAGCCGCTAATTCAAACAGTTTCACCATCCGACACTTCCTTCTCTCGGTTAGACCGAGAGGTTTTAGATCTCGGTCGGTTTCAGTGGTTGCTTTGTCTGTAAACCAGTATCGGAGTCGGAGTCCGCTGCGAGAATGGTCGAATGGGACAATGTCATGGACAAATTGCTCCCTCCCCGGATTTCCGTTTCAAACTCGCGAAAGAAGGTGGGGGAATAGCCCGTCGACTTCTTGAACAAACGACTGAAATAAAGCTCGTCCTGGAATCCCAACTCTCTCGCGATCTCTTTCACCGGCTTGAGCGTATGCAGCAAATGCCACTTGGCATGCGTCAAGATGCGGCCGCGAATCAGTTCGGTCGGCGTCGTGCCAAAGTTCTCGCGCACCATTCGGCCAAGCGTCTTCGGTGTGATGTGCAACAGCTTGGCGTAGTCGGCGGGCGCATGCAGCGTGTGATAGTTTTGCTCGATCAATTCTCGCAGCTCGACCAGCGTTTGATTGCGACGATCGAAGCCTGCCGGCTCGCAAGCCTCCGGCGTCGACGACTTGTGCCGCGTCGCCAAAACTAACAGCACTTTCAGGTACGAGAGCATCACCTCGTGATAGGCCTTGTGGCATCCCAAAGCTTCGCGGCGAATTCGCGCGACCAGGTCCACCACTTCCGCGCGAGTCTCCTCATCCAGCGAGACGCCCGGCACACCCATCGGATCGTTAAACAACGCGCCGCTGCAACCAACCTCGGCATGAAACGTTTCAACGCACAGGAAGTTGGCATGAAACTGAATCACCGATCCCAGCACCGGCGCCGTCGGCTCTAACCGAATCCGTTGATAAGGCACAAAAAACAACAGCGAGGGAGCATCAAAAGCAAACCGACAAGCATCCGCCCAAAAATGGCCAGAGCCTGACTCCATCAGATAGATCGAAAAATAATTAGTACGTCCAGGCTGAAATGCCTCTCCACTGTGACGCAACTCTTCCAAGCGAATCGCCTGATCGCCGCTGCGAGGATCGTACAGGGTCTCGGTCGGTTTTCGTTTGGTCATGACTCACCAACTGCACTGCTAGATTACATCCTGACCGCGATGACAACCGGGTTGGTCGCGGCTGCCGAGTATCGACTGCTAGTTCAGCGCGTGTTACTTTCGGCCTGGCCTAATAAAAATCGTCTTCGGGATGGGCCAAACGATAGGCGTTTGCCTGTTCTTTTGCGATCGGATGTTCCGAAAGGGATAGCTGATTATAGGCCCATAGACGCACTTCTCGGCAATCGTGGGAGAGCTCCTGGACCAGCAGCGGAACATACTGCTTCAAGTCCGCGTCTCCGACCAGTTCGACAAACTTGGCTCGCATCCGAGGATCGGTCTCCGCTTGTAGCAGCACGACAAGTTCTCTGATGTGCTGATGAAGATTCGGACCTTGAAGCCAATGATACCCCTCTTCATACGTCATTGGATCTGCGCTACGCAGCAGTCGAATCGCTTCTGTAAATTCAGACGGATTCATTGGTTGAGACTCCACACAATTACGTCGGCCGGCTGCCGCTGCCACCTCTTCATGGGGATGATTGTACTGGGCAATTCACTTTGACCGCGTTTGAAGTCGGAGAATACGGATGATAACGTCTGTACCATTTTTCATTCATTAAGAAATGGCATGCCCATTCATGGCCACGCAAGGCCGTGGCCATGGCGCCGGTGCTGAAGATCGCGTCGCTAAATTTCCCCCGCTTGTGGTTGACTTGCTGCTTGCCTTTTGGTATAAATTTGTACAGGCGTCGGCGGCGATGCTTGTTTCTACTCAAGCGATGTTTTTCTCGGTTTACCGGCGCCTGCGGGATGCGTCGGGGTCTGTTGACGTGCGGCGGTTGGTCGGGGGATGGGCCAGGCGCTGGGATTTGGGTTCGCACTTTGGCGGCGGCGTTGTGCTGCTGCGCTGGGGGCGAGCCTGGGGAGATCATCATGTCGATCGTTGTCAGCGAAGCTGGTTTCTACGCAGCAAACCAAGATGCGTTGGACGAAGAGTTTTCGCCTTTGCCGGTGTCGGAGGTTGCGAACAAGTGGGGCGATCGCCGCGAGCAGCCGGGCCCGGCTGTTGATTTGGAAGTAGCTCTCGGCGAGCCGGAAGCCGAGTGCCGGCCGAGCCAGCTGGAAAAACCTTGGGAAGGGCTGACCACCGCCCAACTGTTGGCCCGTCAAAAGCCGCGGGATTGGTTGTTGCCGGGGATCTTGTTGCGGCATCAGGCGGCGGTGATTTTGGGGCCCAGTAAATGTATGAAGAGCTCGTTGGCGATTGATCTGTGTGCGGCGCTCGCCAGCGGGGGCAAGTTTTTGGGGCAGTTCGCGGCCGAGCGGGCGTTTCGCGTTGGCTATGTCGGCGGCGAAGAGGCCGAGCAGACCGTGACCGATTTGGCGCCGCGCTGGAGTGCGGCTTCAGGGGTCGATTTGTCGCAGCTCGATCGACTTGTCTGGGAGCTGAACATCACCGATCCCAGCGATCCGGCCCATTTGCGGCGGATAACCGATTGGATCGAGCGGCACAAATTGGAAGTTGTGTTGATCGATACGGCGAATCTCTTAAACACGACGCCGCGGGCCCAAGCCAAGCGGCAGCGCGAGCTGATTCGTTGCTGCCTGCAAGCCGGCGCGACGCCGATTCTTTGTTGCCCTACCCGCAAGCAACTGCCGCCGCGGGCACTGACCGCCGCCGACTTGGCCAGCGCCGGCTGCGGCGCCGTGGCTCGGCAATGGCTCTTGGTCAATCGCCGGCAAGCGTTCAAACCGGGCACAGGGCGACACCAACTGTGGCTCACCCTGGGCGGCGGCGCCGGGCAAAGCAACCTGTGGGGCGTCGATATTAATGAAGGCCCAACCAGTGAGCGAACCACCGATCTCGCCGGCGGCAAGTGGGAAGTGACCGTGCGCGACGTGCCGTCGATCGCCGAAGAAGTGGCCCAACAGGCGGCCAAATCGCAGCTGGAGCATCTGCGGATGAAGCTGCGCGGCGTGATGTCGCAAATCGATCCGGCTCAGGCGACCAAGCTGAAGATCCGCGAGCAAAGCGGGATGAGCGGAACCAAGTTCGGCCTGGCCTGGGAATATATGGTAGACGCCGGCGAAATCCGCCTCGCCGCCAACAGCAATCCGCACCAGCCAAGGCGGGAGCCCCGCTATCGCTTGGTCAGCTTGGAGGAACTGAACGATCCCAACGCGCCCCAGTATGACCCGCTTGAAACCAGCTTCATCACCCTGACAACAGCCGAGCTATTAGGCCGAGCCAAAAAAGAAACGCCGCCGAGTCCAGTCCAGCCAACCGACCCACTGGCTGACAAGTTGACCGGCCAATCCAGTCGCGAGCCCAGCGAAACAGCAAAATCCGCATCGCCCCAGGCTCAGCCCCAGCCGCCAGAAAAAATTTCCGACGAGAGTCCACCCGAAAAAATTTCACTCTCGAGTCCAGTCGAAAAAATTGCGCAGCCGAGTCCAGTCATCAGCTCCCGGCCGGCGCGGAAGCGGCGAGCGAAAACGAGGAAGCGCAGACGGTGATGGGTGGCCCATCCAGTTCGTCCAGAATTGGTTGGGTTGCGACTGCAACAAGATGCTGCGCCATGGAGTTGCAAGCCTGTTGGACGGTTTGAATCTGATCGGATGATGGGTGGCTAGATTGTTTTTTGGGGTGACGCGGATGGCGCTGGCATCTTGTTGCTAAAGCAACCCAACCAGGTTTAGACAACCTGGTCGGGCCACCCGCTTGGTTGTTCGGTCCGTTTTTGGGTGGCCCATCCAGTTCGTCCAGAACTGGTTGGGTTGCGTTTGCAACAAGATGCTGCGCCATGGAGTTGCAAGCCTGTTGGACGGTTTGAATCTGATTGGATGATGGGTGGCTAGATTGTTTTTTGGGGTGACGCGGATGGCGCTGGCATCTTGTTGCTGAAGCAACCCAACCAGGCCTGAACAGCCTGGTCGGGCCACCCGTCGTGACGCGCGAATGCTTGTCCAGTCCGGGTTTATGAGATCGGCGGCCCAAGTCGGGCGCCGCTCATTCCCCCGGCCGCTCCATCCTGAACAGCTCTTTCACTTCCACATAATCGGCCAGGTACCCGCAGCGTCCAATTGTTCCGGCGGCGGTGATGTCGAACAGGCCATCTTTGAGGAACGCTTTGTCGATGTGGACAGCGACAACTTGACCGAAGACGACCGTGTAGGGAGCCGGGTTCCCGTCGAGATCTTTGAGCGGCAATGTCTGCAGCAGCTTGCATTCGAACGCGACCGGCGTGTCGGAGACGCGCGGCGGTTTGACCAGGCGTGAAGCGGTCATGGTGAGGCCAGCTTCCTCGAACTCGTTGACTCCATGCTCGAACGGGAACGAGGTCTCGTTCATCGCGGCGGCGTGTTTTTTGGTGACCAGGTTAAAGACGAACTCGCCGGTCGCTTCGATGTTCAGCAAGCTGTCTTTGGGGCCGCCGCTGGAGAAGCCGATGATCGGCGGGTCATAACAAAACCCGTTGAAAAAACTATACGGCGCCAGATTCACGCGTCCCTGGGCGTCGCTGCTAGAGATCCAGCCGATCGGCCGCGGCGCGATGATCGCGTTCAACGGATTGTGCGGTAGCCCATGCCCGTGCTGGGGTTCGTAATAGTAGTAGTCGCTCATCAAAAATTTTCTCGGCTGGTGGATCGGTCGGTCTTGGGCAAACTACTGCATTCACCCAGATTGGCATACCCCCGCGGGCAAAGATTGTCTGCTGATCCACTCAACCGATTGGTGGTCGAGTATTTGTCTGGCCCGGCTCATGCCGCTTTGCGGATTTGCGTGGCAAGCGGTGCGGGAAATAAACAGGCTTCGCTTAGATCAATCGTTCCGGCGGCGGCGTTGGTCCAAAAGGGATCGTGCAGCGCTGCTTCGCGATGCCCGAGAAGCGGGACGCTGCGTGGCCGAGCGGCGATTTCACCTTCTAGACGTAGGCCTGACTCGGCCCAGTCTTCGGCGATGGTGGTGATTTGGTTCAGGATGCGTTCGACACGTTGGCGATGTTGTTCAAGCTGGTCGCGGGTTTGATTGGGTGGAATGGTGATGCCGGGGCCCATCAGACCACGACCGCGGGAGAAGAGACGCGGGATCGCGAACTGGTCCCAAGTTTTGGCGCGTTTGGGGCGATCAAAACCAAACCCCATCGGGATAAGCGGCAGGCCAAGTCGCGACGCTAAAAAGATAGCGCCCGGCGCCAAACGGCGACGCGGACCACGCGGTCCATCGGGGGTGATGGCCAAGTGCATGCTTTTGGATTTATCGAGCAGCTCTAACAGCGCGGTCGCGCCGCCGCGCTGCGACGATCCGCGGACGGTGTCAAAGCCCATCATCGTGGCGGTGTGGGCGAGCCACTCGGCGTCACGATGTTTGCTGAGCAGCATCGCGATGTTGCAAAAGGGGCGCAGGTAAAGCGGGAAACTGATGTACTCGTGCCAGAAGATATAGATGCGCGGGCGATCATTCAGCGGATGAGCTGGATCCAATTGCGGATCGTGATAGGCGACGCGCAAGTCGAGCGTATCGAGCCAATGGCGAATCGTCTCGTGCAGCGCAAAGCCGCCGAGTCGAAGCATCCAACGATTTTCCAGCGCCATGCGAGCATCCCTCTCTCGCGATCCGCTGAATACGGATCCGATTATTTCAGCGACGCCGGCAACATCCACTCGCCGGTAAAGACCTCCGTCGCACCGCCAGTCTTATACACACAATTATCGGCTTCGTTCCACTCCAATTGCAGGTCGCCCCCTAGCAAATGGTTCAAAATCTTCCGCTCGGTTCTTCCCGTAAGGACGCCAGCCACGCAGACAGCCGAGGCGCCAGTACCGCACGCTAGCGTTTCGCCAGAGCCACGCTCCCAGGTTCGCTGACGAACTTCGGTCGGCGAGATGACTTCGACAAACTCCACATTCACGCGAGCCGGGAAGTAAGTAGAGCGTTCGATCTGCGGGCCGATTTTCAAAACCAGCTCGTCGGTCGCTTTTTCGACAAAGATCACGCAATGAGGATTTCCCATCGAGACGCAAGTCACGTCGAAGGTTTGCCCGGCGATCTCTAATTTTTGATTGACGACGGGGTTCGCGTCAAAGATGGTCGGGATTTTGGTCCCCTCCAAAATCGGCTGGCCCATGTTAACACGGACCTGGCGGGCCAGGCCGTCTTTGGCTTCGATCTGCACGGTCAGCACGCCGGCGCCGGTTTCAAGCTGCAGCGTCTCTTTTTTGGCGATGTCATGATCAAACACATACTTGGCGACGCAGCGAAGGCCGTTGCCGCACATTTCGGACTCGCTGCCGTCGGCGTTGAACATCCGCATTCGCGCGTCGGCGACTTCCGAAGGCGTAATCAGGATCAGCCCATCGCCGCCGATCCCAAAATGGCGATCCGAGACGAGCGGCGCGATCACCTCGGGCGCGGCCGGCAGTTGTTCGGCAAAGCAGTTGACGTAGACGTAGTCATTACCGATGCCGTGCATCTTGGTGAATCGCATTCGCTTCTATCCATCGCAGGGTTTTAGGGGGTTCATGCCGTATTTTATCGGCTAGACGCCAAACAGGGTACGCCGTCGAGGAAAATGTCGAAACCAGAAGGTCGAATATTCGCCGGGTAGGCGCAGACGGCATTTCCCCCACCATCGGCGCAACAGGACCTTTCCTCGAAAAAGCGATTCGCTCTCTACCATTTTAAAAGGTAAATGAAATTGGTAGGCCGTTTGCATCGGCCGAGATTCGCCATCCAAGCGGACCGTCCAACCGGCCACTTTCCTGAACCCACGAGCACAAATATGGTCCCAGCCCACGACGCTGTCTTGCAACAACATTCGCACGACGTTGACTATCACATCATCGGCGACGACATGCAGTTGGTCGAGATTGAGCTTGATCCCGGCGAAACCGTAATCGCCGAAGCAGGCGCGATGAACTACATGCAAGAAGGGATCACCTTCTCGACCAAAATGGGGGACGGCAGCGATCCTGATCAAGGAATCATGGGCAAGCTGTTTAGCGCCGGCAAACGGATGGTCTCCGGCAATTCGCTCTTCATGGGGCACTTCACCAACGAATCGTCGATCAAGCGTCATGTGGCGTTTGGGGCGCCGTATCCCGGCAAGATTGTGCCGATCGAACTGTCACAAATTGGGGGCTCGATCACCTGTCAGAAGGATTCGTTCCTTTGTGCAGCGATGGGAACGCGGCTGGACATTGCCTTTCAAAAACGGCTGGGGGCCGGCTTTTTTGGCGGTGAGGGCTTTATCCTGCAACACCTACGCGGAGACGGCAACGCGTTTTTGCATGCCTGCGGCGCGATCATCACGCGCAAGCTAGAAGGAGAAACGCTGCTGGTCGAAGCAGGAAGCTTGGTCGCGTTTACCGAGGGAATTGAATACGACATTGAGCGCGCCGGCAATTTAAAATCAATGCTGCTTGGTGGAGAAGGGCTCTACCTAGCGAAGCTGAGCGGCCACGGCACGGTGATGATGCAAAGCTTGCCGTTCTCACGCATGGCCAACCATATATTGTCCCGCGCGGGTCAAAAAGAGTAAGCGAACCCAACAAGGTGTTGCCCGACCAGTCTGCCAGAGACTGGTTGGGTTGCTTCAACAACCCATTGGGGCGCCAGCAGATTGCACGGTTGATTAGCCGCTGATATCCAGCACGCCGCCGGTTTGGCCCGATGGATCAAGTCCCTTGTGGTTCTTCGGCGGCTCTTCGGTAGGATGCTCGGTGTCTTCCAGCAGCTCTTCCGCTTCGTCCATGATTTCCCACAGACGGCGGCCATCGGCATCGCGATCGCTGACCTCTTGGCTTTCGTCGGGGTCACCGACGCCGGAAGCTTTGATCGCTTTTTTGTCAGAGTCCGCTTTGCGAGCCTGATTGTTGACAGCTTGGCGGTTTTGATCGACTTCGCTGGACGCATTTTGCGCCAGCGGCGAGGCGGCCAACGAACTGACGATGGCGGCGCCTGTGGGTCCAATGCTCATCGCTCGTCTCCTTAGGCGGAAGGAGTCAGGGATCGAGATATCCCTGCTAATGCGTTTTTCCCAGCGGTCTAGGGAGAGAAGATCGCCGGAAATATCTCATCTGAAATGTAGGTCGCGAGTCTCTGTTGTCAAAAGCCTTGCGCGCCGATTGTTGCCCATATTTATCTTTCGGCAGAATTCACCCCAAAATGCCCCCATTCCGGGGAATTAATCTATATTAACCTCGATAGCCGGCTGATATATTTACTTAATTACCTGCTTTTTTCTGCACCTGCCTAATTATCCTTCCTCCGTTGTACTTCCTACCAAAGGCCATTCATGTCTTCAACTCACACTCAAAATTCAATAAGGCGACCTGCGTTTACGCTGGTCGAATTGCTGGTTGTCATCGCCATCATCGGCGTGCTGATCGCACTGCTGCTTCCGGCAGTCCAACAGGCTCGCGAAGCGGCACGGCGGATGGATTGCACCAATCGATTAAAGCAGTTTGGACTGGCCATCCACAATTATCATGATACGCACCAGGTTTTCCCCAGCGGCTATCTAGTGCTGGGACAAACCGGCGGTTGCGTTGATCGCCCGCAAGATCAGCAACGCGCTCCCTGGTCGGTGCTGATTTTGCCGTTTTTGGAACAACAAAATCTGCACGATCAATTTCGCTTTGGCGAACGTTTTTCGTGCAACCAAGAACATCGGGGAACTACTTGGAATCATGGGCTGCAAACATCCACCAACACCGCGTTCCATTGTCCCAGCGATCCGGTGGCGACCGGCTATCACCCCAGCTATGTGGTTTGCGCTGGCGGCGGTCCACCGACTCCTCCCTCGGCGACCCAAGGTTGCGTTGCGAGTAGTACTTCCAACTTCATTTTGTACTACAACGGCGTTTTCTTTGTGAACTCGAGCACCAAGTTTAGCAGCATGCTCGACGGCACGACCAATTCTTACATGATGGGCGAAAGCAAGTATGTGCTGCATCCCGACGCCAGCGCTTTTGCGGCCAGCAAGTATGGTTTTTGGGCAAGCGGCGTTTATACCCAGGCTTCGTGGCGCTATTACACCAACACCGCAGCCGCCGTCGAGCCGATCAACTTGCCGTATACCGGCGTGGATGTCAAAGGACCCAACGGCAACGAAGCGATGGTCGGCCGGACCTTTGGCAGCTTTCATCCCGGCGGTTGCAACATGCTGTATGGAGACGCCAGCGTTCACTTCCTACCGCAAACGCTTGACATCAACACGCATCGATCGTTAGGCGCGATCGCAGACGGCGGTCCCGTCGGAGGATTGCCCTAATGAGATCCATCTTCCAAGCTGCGATTGTCACGATCGTCTCCCTAGTCACGCTGGTCGCCTGCGGTTGCGGTCCAGCCAAAGAAGGATTGCAAATCCGCGGAACCGTCACCGTCAACGGCGAACCCTTGCAGAACGCGAGCATTTCGTTTGAGCCAGATCCCAGTCAACAGACAACCGGGCTCACTACTTATGCTCCCATTGCTGATGGCAAATTTGAAACCAGTCCAGAACGAGGAGTCAGCGAAGGCGCCTACATCGTCCGGATCATGCCGCCAACGATCGGATCGGAACAAAAGGTGACCTCTCCGATGAAGAAGGTTTTTGAGACCAAAACCGTCATTTCAACCGAGCAGCAGTCTTACAACTTTGATGTGCCTGTGGGCAAATAGGCGCCGGTCGCAGAGAGCAATTCAGCACCGGGGCTTTCTTTAGGAAAGCCTCGGGCTTTTTAACGTGGCGTTCCGCCGCTATAGGCTGGCGATTGGCGTGCGGCCGAGCTGTCGCCGCCGTCACCCAAATTGCCGACCGGAAAGCGAATCGGCTGATTGGGGAAGAGCTGCTCCAGCGTTTCGTTGACCGCCGGGAAGATCTCTTGCTGCGTCTCGGGATGATCCAAGGTTCCGTTGACGTGAATCACCATCAGGTTGCGACCTGCTTCACCCAGCAGCGGGCGAATGATCGGGATTTGATAACGATTGTTCCCTAACTCACTGTAAAACCGCATCGAGATCCGGCCATCCATATCCACTTCGCCGGCTCCGGTCAACGAGATCGCATCGCCGCTGAGCGTCATCCGGTTCAGATAGACATATTTCCCTTTAATCTGAAAATCGATATCGCTGGTATGAAATGCCGTATTGTCTGGCGTACGCGCCGCGAACACCTTCAGCAGCGAAACGGCGAGCGGCAGCTGATAGAGATTGCCATCGCGCAGTTGAACACGTCCGTTGCCCTGAAAGGTATCCCTCCCTAATGCACTGCCGGCCAAACGCATCTCGGCGAAGACTCGGCCTGTGTTTCGTCCCGGGTTGGCTTGCCCCAAGTCAAGCAACGTCTGTTCTAGCTTTCCTTCGCTCAGCCGCAACTGCAGACTGAACGGCTGGTTCTCTTGCAGCGCTACACTGCTATCGATCGCGAGCTGCCCGCCAAAGGTCGTCCCCAAAATGCTTTGCGGAGTATGACCTTCGCGGCGCGGAACCTGCGATCCGATGACGGCATGGTCGGAGCTAATGAACATCGGCCCGGTGACCTTGGTCAGCGGAATGTCATTGTAAAGGAGCGAATCCAGCGAGAACTCGCCAAAGGTAAACGCCCCTTCGGCCGTCGCTTCGCCGGTCAGGCGAATCGCGCCATAGACCCGCTTCAATACGACTCCGGCGGTCACATCACAACCGGCCAAAAAGAAATCCAAATCCCAATAAGCGTCAGGCGGAGCGTTCTCTGCGGCGCCGCCGATCAATGTAAATGCGCCGCGCATGTTGATCGGCGTGGATGGCTTCAATCGGCGTACCGACGCAGACAACGACGCCGGCAATGCCGTCAGCAGATCACGCTCAGGGAAGAGGCGATCGACTTGCACATCTTGAAAGCGAAGTTGCCAACGGCCATCCGCCAATTCCTGGCAATCGCCGCCGGTGGCGATCTGCACATTGCCATGTCGCGCCGTGACCCCCAACAACTGCACAACGCCGCGGCGAAACAGAATGGTGCCAACCACTTCATCCATCAGCCAGGGGAAGCTGCGCGGCTCGATCGAGATCGTGCGGCCTGCGGCGCTATACTTGCGTTCGCTTTGCAGCAGCTCGTCGCGACGCCATTTTTGGGCGCGAATCTCGACGTCCAACTTGCCGTTTTCATCCGGAAAAACGACCGCGATATCCATGTGGTCGATCGTGCCGCGAGGACGCAATTCGTCCCAAACTTTCTGAGATGTCGGGGGCAACGCTTTGTGCAACTCATCTTCTAGCGGAATATCGGTGCAGGTGAAGTTGAGCTTTAAATCGCCGCGTGGATCGTCCGAGCGCGTCCAAGTTCCGCCGCAGAGGACATAGCCTGAGTCATTGACCCCTTCCAGCCGTTCAATCGTCGTTTTGTGGTCGGTCCAGACAACGCGCCCATGGATCTTTTGAATGGGATAGCGGAACTCATCGTAGATAACTTGGGCGTCCACAATGTCTAATGTCAGCCGCTTATCCTGATCGGATTCTCCCTTGTAGCATTGCACGAGGAAGTCAAAGTTGGTCGTGCCGCTCGGCTGTAATTTTTGCGCAATCTCGCTTGCTTTGGGGCTCGCTGCGGCCAGCGCGTCCATCAACACATCGTCGCATTGGATGGGTTCGACCGAGGTAAACCGAGCGAACCCTTTGGCTTCGGGGCCCAGGTCTCGCAAGCTGGCGATGATTTTGATCGGCGCTTTGCCAGCCTTGGCCGACAAATTCAAATCAAGGACGCCGTTCTTAAAATCGATCCGCCCTTTGGCGCCGTGCACAGGATAGGGAAACTTATGATAGACAAAGCCCGAATTCAAACAGGTCACATGCAATTCCGGCTTCCAATTGACTCCGTCAAAGTCGGCAATTACCTGAGCGTCGACGGCGCCGGATGGTTGGTAGTGATCCCAATGGTCACGCAAACCGGCGGGAATCGCCTCGGCGAGGCGCTCGTGCAGCACATAGTTGCAGAGATTGGACTCAAAGTGAATCGGCGCTTTGTCGCTCCAGCCTTGTCGCACTAGCGATGCGACGATCGAACCTTCGCCAACATTGGCCGACATGCGCTCGATGTTCACACCCGACGCGTTCGCGACAAACGAACCAAAGATTTCGGAGACCGGGAAGGGGAGTGAAGGATCTTTCCAGCGACCTTCGCTGACGTTGCCGCTAATCTCAAATTGGAACGGCGTATCCTTGCTTGGTGTCGCCACCGAAAACTTTAAATCGGCCCGCGCTTCCAGCGGCGCCATCTTAGCCGCCTTCGTTTGAACCGATTGCGGCAACACACGAAACAACTCCGGCGAGATCCGCAAACGTCCAATATTCCCTTGGATGAGCCCAAACTGCGAATCCGGCTCCAGGACGCCTGAGATCTTCGCTTCTTCAAAATGCTCGCTCCGCAGCGTCCCTTCTACCGCAAGCCGCTTCTTGCCGGCAGCAGCCAATTGCGGATCGTGGATCGGTTGGATCGTCAGGTCGATGGGATCCAAACGTAACCGCGCGCCGTTCACGGGGTCATACAATTCAAACAAGCCGTCATGCACTTCAATCAGCGGATCGCTGTCTCCGAACTTGGGAAGCGGAAACAGCGATTGCAGATTGAGACGACCATCGGCTTGCAGAGCGGCGGAGATCCGGACGCGCTTCACTACAATCCGGGCAACATCCAGCTTGCCGGCGACCAAGTCACGCGGGTCGGTGTTGCAGTAGACGAATAGCTCGTCAATGTCGAGCAACTCGCCGCTATGTCCGACGGCATTCTTCTCGGCGAAACGGAGCCCGCGGATTTCGACTCCTTGTCCTTCACGAAATTGCGCCGACGCAACCGAGACGTCCAGATGAGAATAGTGCTCGGCAAAACGACGTTCAACGCGAATCCGAATTTCGTCGTTCAGGTTGTGGTACAGATACAAGCCGATCGCCACGGCGACCATCACTGCGGATAGCGCCGTCCATTTGCAAAAGAGCCAGCTTGTATGAACCAACCGTTTCAACGGCGTCCGGATTCCTTTCCCGCGAGCAGCTTTTAAGCCGCAAGTCGTGTCGTGGGCGATCGTTCCATGATCGCCGCTTTGGACAGCTATCTTGGCAAAAATCGCCCGCAGGGTAAAGCGAAGCTTTCGTGATAGCTTCAGCAATTGGCGCGATGGTTGTGTGGGAACTGTGAAGCTGGGTAACGTCCCCAATTGCTCCAGCACGGCTCACAGAGCCGTGGCACACAACCTCACTACGACGTCGAGCCCGGTTCGGCCGGAGAATCTTTCTTTCGCCAGCGACAAATCAGCCAAACGGCGGCGCCAGCAGCCAAGACGGTCAGCGGCAGCATCGCCGGTTGGCGATAACGGATCGAACTGACAAAGATGATGTGGAGCAGCGAAAAGTAGAAGATAGGCAATCCACACAGCCAAATGCCCAGGTTTAGCCGCCGATAAATCACGAGCCCCGTCAGCCCCAACAGTAAAATAGGCAAGTAGCCCACGGCGATGATGAGGCGAAACTTGACGCTTTGAAAACTGGCCTCGTTGGGCCAGAAGTTCCAATACCGTAATAACTTGCGCGCCGCCAGCTCGATCACTTCGTCCGGATGCTGTTGGCCCCACGCGATCGACGCCGCTTTCATACGATCATCCAACCGCGTCTCGAAAGTGCCGGCTTGCGGACCTTCGCTGGCGGCATCGGCCGCTAGTTGCTCAGCCCGGAAAGTCTCGACAAACGCCATATCGCTGCCGCCATCGGCGCCGGGTCGGATTCCGTCGTACAAGCTGGCTCCAACCTGCAGCGAAGTCGGGACAAATCGCCCGGCGATCTGATAATTGCGAACCCACCAGGGAGACATCGCCGCCATAAAAGTGAGGCCGAGCACCAGCATGACTTCCAACTGACGTCGCCGCTGCGACACCAACAGCAAGCAGATCGGCAGCGCAAAAAAGGGAAACAGCATCCAACTAGGCCGCGTCAGCACGGCCGCCGCCATCGCACCACCGGCCGCGATGGCCCACAGGAGTGAGCTTTTTCGCGACTTCGCCGTATAAGCTTCGTTCCAACACCAGATTTGCAGCAACATCCAAGGGCAAAACGCAACTTCGCTCAGCACAAAGGCGCTCATCGCCAATCCGCCGGGGTAGAGCGCCGCCAAGAGAGTCGCGATCAACCCGGCTTCGGTCGAGAAAAACCGAGCCGCGATCAGCCCGCACAGCGCAACAGTTAGGGTCCCCAGCACAACGCCCAACATCCGCAGCATCATGGGATGGGGCTCATCGCTGAACCAATACAGAGGAGCGAGCAGCGCCGGATAGCCGGGCGTGCGGAAAATAAACGAATCGCCGTAGCGATAATCGGCGCCCTGGGCGAGCTGCCGGGCGAGCGTTTCGTACGAGAGACTATCGCCGAAAAAGAAGCGATCTTCGGCCGGAATACGACTTTGCCACCAAACGGCCGCTCCGATGCGCAACCCCAACGCCAACAGCAAAATCACCCAAAACCAGCGGCTAGCGAATAGTTTTGACATCAGGCAAGCGGCTCGGCGGGTGAATCGTGGAAGGCTCCACGCTCTGGCGGCGTCTTCGACGGAAGAGCATATCTTCAGAGCGAGGTGCAACTTAATTGGATGATGCCATGGTTACAAGACATGCTCTTTCCGCGAAGACGCGGTAAGAGCATGGCGCCAAGCAGGCGCCCAATCCCAGTCAGCAAGGGGAACATCACGAGCTTTAAACTAGCAAATTCTGAGAATTTGCGCACTCTCTGTTGATTTTGCGCTCCTGGAAAAAAAACGCCCGAAATCTCAACGCAGTAATGGTTTACTTACCGCTAGCACTCGCTATACTCTGAATTTTGCTATACACTCGCCCAGCGACCGGTATTTTTTTGCCGGACGCCGATAAGCTGTTGCCCCCGGCATTCGTCCTGTGGCTGCCGCGCGATTCCCCCCATCACCTCCCATTATGCACTGAAGCGAAGAGGAGCCTCCCCGCTATGAATGAAAAGTCGGCGCCAACTGAAGGAGAAAAGAAGTTTCTCTTTTGGGCCTGTTTTGTCTCGCTCATTACGACCGCGTTCGGCTTTATCATTCGTGCGATCATCATGGATGAATGGAGAGTCGCATTTAATCTGACAGAAACGCAGAAAGGTGAAATATTCAGCGCCGGACTTTGGCCGTTCGCGATCAGCATCATTCTGTTCAGTCTGGTGATCGACAAGATTGGTTATAAGACAGCGATGTACTTCGCTTTCGCTTGCCATGTGTTGTCGGTCATTCTTACGATCGTTTTACCAACTTACTGCGGCGAGTATATCGATCCCTACTGGAGTCTCTATCTCGGTACGTTCATCGTCGCGCTGGGCAATGGAACGGTCGAAGCGGTCGTGAATCCTGTTGTTGCGACCCTCTTTACCAACGAGAAGACTAAGTGGCTCAATATGTTGCATGCCGGCTGGCCGGGCGGGTTAGTCCTTGGCGGCATCATCACGATCGGCATGGGTCCCGAAGGCTTCCTCTCCAATATTTTCAGTGGTGGCGCGTCGATGGCCTGGCAATACAAGGTTGCATTGATCTTGCTTCCGACCATTGTCTACGGCCTGATGATGCTTCCTTGTAAATTCCCGGTCAATGAACGAGTCGCCTCAGGCGTTTCTTACCGAGACATGTTGGCCGAGTTCGGTATGGGTGGAGCATTAATCGTCGGTATCTTGATGTTTATTGAGCTTGGACGCGTGGCAACCTTACTACTCGGCAAAGCGGGAGTCGACGCTAGTGACTGGATGATCTATGTCATCGCGACTTGTATCGCACTTGGCACAATCGGTATGGGTGTTCTCACCAAATTTGCGATTGGCAAACCGCTCTTTCTATTCATGCTATTGATCATGATTCCCTTAGCGACCACGGAACTGAGTACTGACAGCTGGATCACTTCGCTGATGGAACCTGTCATGACGAAGAACAATCTGGCCGCCGGCTGGATCATCGTCTACACCTCACTGATTATGATGATCCTGCGATTTTTCGCGGGCCCGATCGTTCACAAGCTTTCGCCACTAGGTCTTTTGGCCGCTTGCTCGGTAATCGCAATCGTCGGACTCACCTTCTTGTCGAAGGCGGAGAGTTTGGCGTTAATCTTTATTGCAGCGACAATCTACGCTTTGGGCAAAACGTTCTTCTGGCCCACCATGCTCGGCGTGGTCGCAGAACAATCCCCTCGTGGCGGTGCACTAACGTTGAACGCCACCGGCGGTGTCGGCATGCTCGGGGCTGGTGTGGTCGGCGCCATGTTCCTCGGATACTTCCAAGACAATACCCAAGTTGCAATCCTGAGAGAAAATCCAGCAATCCTGGAGCAAGTCGAAGAAGAAAAGCACTGGGCATTCGGCGCCTATAACGCCGTCAACGCCGATGCCGTTAAAGAACTGCCAAAAGAAGACCAGGAAATAGTAACCAGCGCCAGCGAGCAAGCAAAAAAAGACGCCCTTTTCACCGTGGCGATCTTCCCCAGCATCATGCTCGTCTGCTACATCTTGCTGATCATCTACTTCGCCAGCCAAGGCGGTTATAAGGCCGAAGTCTTGGTCGGGCACGCCGCCGAAGATGGCAAGTTCACCGGCGGTCTTGAAGGACCAGCAGACGCCTAGCCGACTGCAAAAACTTGATCCTACGAAGGGGGAGTCAGCAATAGCTGCTCCCCTTTTTTTTGGGCCCGGATCTTGCCGGGTAACTCAAGCGGGGCAGGGGAGTCGCTGGTGATCAGCGACAACAATGCGTCCCATTTTTCGCGACTCATCGCCTGACGTGACCAGTTGCGATCGCGCCACAGCAGTACGCAGGCCTCTTTCGCCAAAAATGGAGCAGCCGCCGCCAGTTTCGCTGCGTTCAGCGTCACTTGTTGGCTTGTCTGCTGCAGCAAACTGGCTTCTAGCAGCTGGCTGGCCTGAGTCTCGACATATTCGCGGCATTCGGCGGCACCGATCGCCAACCGCAGCAGCGACTGATCGACTTGCGGCAGATAGGCGTCACGCAGCAGCGGCAACAGCTCGTTGCGGAGACGATTCCGAAAAAAAACAGACTCGTCGTTGGTCACGTCGTGCTGATAGCCCTGGCCTAGATCGGCCACATAGGCTTCGACCTCGGATCGACGAAGCGATAACAGCGGCCGCAATAGACTGATGCCGGGGGCAAATTCGCGAGCACGCGGGATTCCCGCGAGCCCCGCGATGCTTGTTCCCCGCAAAATCCGCTGCAAAACCGTTTCGATCTGATCATCGGCGGTATGCGCGGTGACGACATAGCGAGCGCCATATCTCATCGCGAAGCTACGCAGAAAGTCATACCGCGCGTCGCGAGCCGCCGCTTCTAGGCCATCGGGGCCGCTTAGCTCGAAGTCCACCAGCCCGATAACGGCTTCTACCCCCAATCGATCGGCGAGAGCTTGGACAAATTGAGCATCCTGGCCCGATTCGGCGCGTAAATTGTGATCGACATGGACGGCGACCAGCCGACCTCTTGCCGCAGAATTTCGGATCGCCGCGAGCGAGCGCAACAGCGCCACACTATCGGCGCCACCGCTAACCGCGACCAAAACGGTGCAATCGGACCAGCTTTCAACTGGCCAGCTTGCGGCGACGGCATTCTCAAACGGATGCATCCCGAGCGGTTTTCCGGAAAGGGGGATGAAATGGGGGGAAGGCAAATCTTCCCACCGTGGCTTCAGTCTGCTAACATACCTTAAACGGTTTCGCAGCGTTAAGTTGCGGCGAGCCGTTACCGACGACAATTACCCATCGCACCAAGCGACTTTTTCGGCCAGCCCCGCTTGCCGATTAACCGCAGCGCGACAGGCGGAAATTGCCTTCGAGCCACCTGGATCTGGTTCCGGAAATCTAGTCCCAGCGAACAGCGAGACGAACCGATGCAACCACTACTTCTACTCTTTCTGCGTCTGGTGATGCAAATCTGCCCGAGCAAGTGCTACGTGCTTGGGGCAGCCAGCGCGCTGAAAAGAAGCGGTCGCAAGTTCAATCCGCACTCGCCTTCCAAGCTGGTCGTGGCTCTGCCGCTGCTAGGTTGGCTAGAAATTGACGCCGAAACATTGCCGACCGAATTTCTAGCTCGATGCGGCAAATGCCATATCGAGCGCGGCAGTCCGCCGCGGTCAGCATCTGGTCACCATCCTGACCGCCAGCGAGCGGATCGTTAACCAACGATCGCTTGTCGCTCGACTGTTGATTTCTCTCTGAAAGCGCGTGGCCGACGCCGCAGCGGCGCATTATGCGCTTAAGCGTTCGCCGGAGTCGCTCCCATTTCCATTGAGGGAGATATACTACGTGCCTGACGCCATTTCCTATTCGATCTTCGCCGTCGTGGGCTTTGTGCTGGCGATCATACTGGTCAAGATTATTGATCGGTTGCGGAAAAAGGATGCCGAAACCGAAGCGCACCAAATTCTGGAGCGCGCCAAGCAAGACGCCGAAAACTTGCTAAAAGAAGCCAAGATCGAGGCCAAAGAAGAGGCCATCGATCTGAAAGCGAAAGCCGAATCCGATCTCAATCGCGCTCGTGACGAATTCCGCGAACGCGAAAAGTCGCTCGATCGCCGCGAAGAAGCGCTCGAACAGCAAGCGACCCATCTCCGCAAACAAGAGCATATGGTCGAGACCAAAGAACGACGGCTCACCGAAAAAATTGAAGAGACCGGCCGCAAAGCCGAAGAGCTGAAATCGATCACTCGCGAGCAGCAAGAACGCCTGCACAAAATGAGCGGGCTCAATCGAGACGAAGCCAAGGCCGAACTGCTGCGTCTACTGGACCAAGAACTGCAAGGCGAAACCGGCGCGCTGATCCTGAAGCACCAGCGCCGCATTGAAGAAACCTGCAAGCAGCAAGCCCAAGACATGCTGTTAACAGCAATCCAACGCTTTGCCGCAGCCCACACCGCCGAATCAACCACCAGCTCGATCGATATTCCGAGCGATGACATCAAGGGCCGCATCATCGGGCGAGAAGGGCGCAACATCCGTTCGTTCGAGAAAGAGACCGGCGTCGACGTCATCATCGACGATACGCCAGGCGTGGTGATCGTTAGCGGCTTTGACCCGGTTCGCCGCGAGATTGCTCGCATTTCGCTCAACAAGCTAATCGCCGATGGCCGTATCCATCCGACTCGGATCGAAGAAGTCGTCAAAGAAACGCAAGGCGAAATCGAAAACGTCATCAATAAAAAGGGAGAAGAAGCGGCCGCCGAAACGGACGTGATGGGGCTCCACCCACGCTTGATTCACATGCTCGGCCGACTCCACTTCCGCACCAGCTACAGCCAAAACGTGCTGCGGCACTCGATTGAAGTGGGATTTATCGCCGGCATGCTGGCCGAAATGATCGGTCTGGACGCTCGCATCGCGCGGCGCGCCGGATTGCTGCATGACATCGGCAAAGCGGCCGATCATGAGCTGGAAGGGGGCCATCCCAAAATTGGCGCCGACCTGCTGAAACGACACGGCGAATCGCCGGAGGTCGTGCATGCTGCGTTTGGCCATCATGACGAGATCATTACCGAGTATCCCTACACCATGTTGGTGGCGACTGCCGACGCCACCAGCGCTTCGCGCCCTGGGGCGCGCCGCGAAACGTTGGAACGCTACATCAAACGGATGGAAGAGTTGGAATCGATTGCACGCGGTTTCAACGGCGTGGAACAGGCGTTCGCGATTCAAGCAGGTCGCGAACTCCGCGTGATCGCCAGCAGTCGCGACACCGACGACGAAAAAGCGGCGAAGATCTCCCGCGACATCGCCAAGGCGTTTGAAGACCAACTCACTTATCCTGGCGAAATCAAAGTGACCGTCGTGCGTGAGTCACGCTTCACCGAGTTCGCTCGCTAAAAGAAGTTGAAGGAGAGACCGTGCGGATATTGCACATTGGCGACATCGTCGGCAAACCGGGACGCGACATCGTACGCATGGCCAGTTACGGCTTGCGCCGGCGCGAAGGGCTCAGCTTGATCGTGGCCAATGCCGAAAACGCCTGCGGCGGCTCGGGATTAACTCCGGCCGCCTACAAGGAATTGATCGAATGCGGCGTTGACTGCATCACGATGGGAGATCATATCTATCGTCGCAAAGAGTTGTTCCAGACGTTGCAATCGCAGAACAACATCGTCAAACCGGCCAACTTTCCGAAAACAGCCCCCGGCAAAGAATTTGCCATTGTCGAGTCGCAAAGCGGCGTCCGGGTCGCCGTGATCAGCATCATGGCCCGGGTCTTCATGCGGCCGGTCGATTGCCCCTGGGAAGCAATTGATCGCGTGCTGTCATTGATCCCCGCTAGCGTCAAAGTCCGCTGCGTCGACTTCCATGGAGAAGCGACCAGCGACAAGCAAGTCATGGGACGCTACCTCGACGGTCGGGTCTCCTACGTCCTCGGAACGCATACCCATGTGCCGACTGCTGACGAGCAGATCTTCAAAGGAGGAACCGCTTTCCAGTGCGATGTGGGGATGACCGGGCCGCACGAAAGCATCATCGGCCGCAATATTGAGCGGGTCACCGAAACAACCATCACCTTCCGTCCTACCCAGTTTGACGTCGCGCGCGACGATGTCCGACTGACAGGATCGATTGTGGATATCAATCCCGAAACCGGCAAAGCGACCGCGATTCGAAGAATTCAGATTCGCGAAGACGAAGCGAAAGCCCTGCAAGCTGAATATCCGCAAGATGCGTCGCCGCGCTGACGTTTTGATCTTGTCCCCATCGCCACAGTCCGTTAACCTCCGCCGCTTGATAGCTTTATGAGCGTTACGTCGCCGTCGTCCGGTTCGCTGGGCTGGTTTCGCAGAACACTGCTGGGACTAGTAGGGCTAATTGTCGCCGGACTCCTGGTTACGGCCACGATGCTGACTCCAAGCTCAAAGGGATTAGGAACGCACCAACAACTTGGTTTGCCTCCTTGTTCTTCGCGAGTTTGGTTTGGCGTTCGCTGCCCAGCCTGCGGCATGACCACCTCATGGGCTTACCTGACCAAAGGAAACGTCGTCGACTCGATTCGCTCGAACGCCGCCGGTTTTTTGCTCGGGCTCACTGCGATGGCCAGCTCTCCATGGATGCTGATTACGGCGCTGCGTGGACGACCTCCACTAGGTTATCCCAATGAGATTGCCGCGTTAGTGGTGGTGAGCAGCATTGCTGCGGTGATGGTCGCAGAGTGGCTTTACCGAGTGCTATGAAGAGACGACTGTAGTTTGAAATCACGCGTCAGGATGACGCCCGACTTATTATTTCGCTGGAAGACATTCGATGGATCGAACCAACAACTTCCGACGTTCAATCGCTTTGTTGATTCTGCTGACCCTGGTTCCCTCGGTCGGTTGCATCAATCTTGTCTCGACCCTGTTGTATCCGACCAACGAAATTCCGGCTCGGTACAAAGGGATGAAAGAAAAGAAGGTGGTGGTGGTTTGCATCGCTTCTCCTTCTTTCCGCGCTGAGACCGACACTTCGCGCAATCTGGCCACCATGGTCGAGAAACTGCTCGGCGCCAATGTTCCGGACGTCGAGATCATTTCGCAGCAGAAGATCGCCGACTGGCAAGACACTTCCAACTGGGACCGCTTGGATGCTCGCAAGCTGGGCAAAGGGGTCGGCGCCGATCTGGTGGTGGCGATTGACTTGGCGCACCTTGAAGTCCAGGAACACCCGTCCATGTACAAGGGCAAAGCGGACTTCTCGGTGACGGTCTACGACATGAACAACAAAGGGACGGCCGTTTTTGAATCGATCGATCAGACGCTCGAATTTCCCGCGAACGGGACCTATTCGTCCGCCAGTTTGACCGAAGACAAATTTCGCCGCAAATTTATGCAGTCGCTCTCGGTCTGGATCGCGCACGATTTCTACAAACATCACGCCCATGACTATCTAGCGATGGACGAAACTTTCGTCACCAGCGGCAACCGGTAATTCGCACGAAAGATTGACCCCAGTGCAGCGTGGGCTTAGGATTGAGGTAAGTATCTACAAGGTATCTACTTAAAACACTAACCCCGCCAACCCATGACCAATCCTATGCCGCTCATCCGATCTGTCGCCGCACTGGCGCTGGTTTTTGGTTTTGCCCTGAATTCGTTTGCGCAAGCTCCGGCCGGTGCGAAATCCAAGATTCCGCAGCCCGAGAACGTCTCACTGCCAACCAAAGATGGCCTGGCCCTGCGGGCGACCTATTACCCCAGTCCCAATGAGAAGAAAGCGGTTCCAGTCATCTTGCTGCATGGCTGGAAGGGGAAAAAGGAAGACGTCACCGGTCTGGCCGCCGTCTTACAAAAGCAAGAAGGCTATGCGGTCATTGTCCCCGATCTGCGCACGCACGGCGCCAGCCAATGGACGTACCAGCTGAATGATCGCGTGAGCAAGACGATCGATACGGACGACATCAAACGTCAGCAAATGGCGCTGTTCATGGATCAAGACATGGAAGCGGTGAAGCGTTTTCTGATGGACGAAAACAACAAAGGCAAGTTGAATATCGATCTGCTGACGATCATCGCCGCTGACGATTTCAGCAGCGTGCTGGCCGCCAACTGGGCCGCCAAAGATTGGAGCTGGCCGGTTTTAGCCGGATTGAAACAAGGCCAAGACGTCAAAGCGCTCGTTCTGGTTTCGCCCGAAACTACGTTCAAAGGCTTTAGCGCCGTTCAGGCGTTCAATCACTTTTCACTCCAGAGCAAGATCTCGATCATGTTGATCGCCGGCCAAGAGTCACGCAGCTACAACGATGTGAAGCAGTTAGAACGACAACTGGCCCGGGGTCGCTTGAACGCGTCTGCCACGGATCGCGATCTGTTTCTCGCTGGCAAACCGACCGAGGCCAAAGGGACCGCACTCTTAATGAACCCCGCCTACAACTCGCTGCGGGATATCAAATTTTTGATTGATACCCGCGTTATCGCACGGGCTAATGACTTCCCTTGGACCGATCGCTCGAGCCCGCTCAGCAAGTAAAGCATAGGGATCCCTCCACCCCTCCCAGCAACCCGCGGCGAAAGCCGGGGAAATAGAGGCGGAACCTAAGACAGAATTCAAAAAAAAGACGCACGAGATTCTCGTGCGTCTTTTTTTTGTTGCGGCAGCCAAACAGGGGCGGATAACTAGAGCGGCGTCATTCGCAGATGCGCACTGCCGCCAAGCGGTTGGAGCGGCTGCATGGACGTGGGAGCGACGTTATTGGTCCCACGGCCAAGTGAATCGAGTTCATTGGTCGCAGGTATCGTGATTTCGACTCGTAGCGGCAAGATTTGCGGATCGCTCAATAGGTCGCGATTCGCCTCGAAGATCGCCCAGTCGAGATCGGCTCGGCCCAAATATCGCTCGGCCAGCTTCGGCAGCGTATCGCCATCGACCAATCGATGACTTCGACGCGGCTGGGCAGGAGCAGACGACTGCCGTTGCTCAGGCGGCGCTGCATACGCTGGCTGCCTGGCTGTTGGTTGAAAAGCTGCTGGCTGATAAGCCGAAGGCTGCGGGGCTGATTGCGGCAGGTCTGCTTCAGGCATGATCGGCTTGCTGACCACAACCGTCGTCGCTGTAGGCTGCCGACGAGGCTGCAATTGGCGACTCGACGGCTGCTGGACCATCGCCGGCTCGGCAGGGATGCTAACTTGCCGCGGCTCTGGAGCTCGGTAAACGTCGCCTGGCGGCATTTCTACCGGAATAGCGATCGACTCTACCGAATTGGCAGGAACCTCACGACGAGCGATGGAGACCCGCTGATAACCTTGAGGGCTCAGATCGACCAACTGCTGAGGAGTAGCACTGGACGAAATTGGAGCCGGGTACTCATCGGCCAGCCGGGGCGCAGCAGCGGCAGTCGTATCGAGACCGCCGGAGGTAGGCTCCAGCGAAACGACCCTTTGGATCGTAGGTAACTCGAATTCAGGCTGCGGTTCGGTAGGATCTTGTCCAATGAACGCATCCACACGCGGCGTCGAACCATCACGGCCCGCCGAAGCGGACTGGGGGGAAGAAAGTTCGGATTGTGACCAATATGGCATCGCAGCGCCAACGCCGATTACGCCGATGGCGGCCATGGTGAGTAGTTTCGAATTGCCCAGCATGATGACTCCCAAGTTTGGGGCCTACATGAAATTTCGAGCGCAATCCGTCGCTACAAATCCTGATGTATCCGTCTAGCAATAGATTATCGACCAACTGCTAGCACCGATGCGGCGATTTCTCCTCGGAAATCGAAAATCTCAGAAACGGCGTTCTTCGCCTAGCGTTTGCGTAGACTTTGCCGTGGCAAACCCTCCCGGTTCTGCGATTCGATCGCAACAGGAAAGCTAGGCCACGCGGTCAGTCGCGTCTCGCCAAGCTTTGGTACGGCGCCGGGATCTCACCAGGTCGGACAAAAAAAAGGGGGAAGCCGAAGCATCCCCCTTTTATCTGTGAAAGTTTAACGCTTACGGGACTTAGGCCGCGGCGCCACGCTTCTTCTCGCGATTCATCAACCAGACCAACACCGGCGATGCGATGAAGATCGAGCTGTAGGTACCGACAAAGATGCCAACCACCAAAGTAAACGAGAAGCTATGCACTCCTTCGCCACCCAGGAAGAAGAGGATCACAACCACAATAAAGGTCGTGAACGAGGTCAAAATCGTACGACCAAGCGTCTGATTGATCGACGCATTCACCATGTCAATCGTCAAATCATGGCTCTTGCCGCGAACTTCACGAATCCGGTCAAAGACCACGATCGTATCGTTCAACGAGTAACCGATCAGCGTCAGGAACGCAGCGACGACCGGCAAGCTGATCTTCATCTCGTCAATCTGCATAAAGCCAAAGACGTACTGCAACCAGGTGGTCAAGGCGAGTGCTCCGAGCGTGATCAGCACGTCATGCACCAACGCCACGACAGCCGCCAGGCCGAAGGCCAGGTTCTGAAAGCGGAACCAGATGTACGCGACCACGCCAACCAAGCTTAGCAGCAAGGCGAAGATCGCCATTTGTTGCATGTCGCCGGCGACCTGGGCGCCAATATTGCTGGACGAGGGCCACACTGGCGTGCTCGACAATTCACTGCGGATCTCGCCAAAAATCTTGCTGGCGTTTTCTTTGCTACTCGACAGCTGAACCGTCCACTCGGTGCCGCTCACGCTGCTATCAAGCGGAATCGCCAGACCATCCCGAAGCAGATGGATTTGTGGCCGTTCGACCCCCAACTGGTCAGCCGCCTGCAAAACCAGGCTCTGTAACGTTTGGGCCGTGATCTTTTCGTCAAACGAAAGAGTCGACTCAAACTGCAGCGGGGCGATCTTGGTACCAGCATCGATAATCGGTTCTTCATCCGGATCGGTTTCTTCCGCAGGAACTTCCGTCGCCGGGGTCTCAGCGGCAGGAGCCTCGGCAGCAGGAGTCTCGGCCATCGGCGCCGGCTCTTTCATCTCTGCTGCCGGAGCATCAGGCGTCGGCTCTTCTTTGGCTGGCTCGGCCGGGGTTTCCGGTTTGGGTTCTTCCTTGACTGGCTCGGCCGGCGCTTCCGGTTTCGGGGCTTCTGTCATAGGAGCTTCTGCTTCCGGAGCTGGCGTTTCAGCCGGTGGCTGAGCTTCCTCATCCTGAGCAAGCGCCAGCAGTTCTTCCCCTGGCAAATCGGTGCGACGCGTACGATAGCTCGATTGCGCGTCGGTAGCCGGTTGTTCGGGAGTTGCTTCTTCTGTCGCCTTGGGAGTTTCCGTTGCTGCAGGCTCGGTCGATCCGCTGATCGCGCCTACATCGCTTACCGAGACGTTATGCATGACCAACATGCTTTCGCCGCTTTCGGTGCGGAAGATGCGTTCTAGTTCTGCCTGAACAACTTCCACTCCTTCCGCGATATCTCCGGTGACATAGCGAGGTCCATCGACCGCAAATTTGAGGTTAAGTCGTTCGGCCGACTTCAAATCGCCAGCGCTTTCGATCGACATCGTGCCGGTGGCCGCGTTGGAATTATCACGAATGACGATTCCACCACGATCGGCGGTCAGGTCAGCTTCTAGCTGCGTACCTGCTTCGTTGATTGCGACGGTAACTCCACGCAACGAGTCGACGTTGCTGAGATCAACCGTAGCCGACTTACCGCTTCGATCAGTCACTTTGAGCGAACCGAGCTTGCCGAGTCCGGTCAACGACGTGTCGATCTTGTAGATCTGATTTTCTTTTCCTTCCAACGTCACCGAGCTGATCGAGACGTCGGGCAGTTTCTCGCTGACCATTTGGCGGACCTGCGAGATTGGCATTCCTTCTTTCAGGTAAACCTGAACTGACGAACCGCCGTTGAAGTCAATGTCAAAGATCGTCTTACCGCGGGCGCCAACAGCGATGATGCCGATGACGATCATGATCAAAGAAACCGCCATCGCAGTCTTGCGTTTTCCCAGGAAGTCAAACTTCGCTCCGCTGGCGGTCGGCATCATCGTCAGCGTGGTCAACCACTTCTTCTTTTCGGCGATGTCAAAAAAGACCCGCGAGCAGAAGATCGCCGTGAACATGCTCATCGCAATACCGAGAATCAAAGTTACCGCGAATCCGCGAACCTGATCGGTGCCGATGCGATACAAGACAAGGGCGGTGATCAACGTCGTCAAATTCGCGTCGACGATCGTCGTTGTCGCTTTACTAAAACCGTTCACCAGCGCCATTCGTAAAGACGCGCCGTGGTTAAGCTCTTCGCGGATACGCTCGTAAATCAAAACGTTGGCGTCGACTGACATACCGACGGTCAGCACCAAACCGGCGATCCCTGGCAACGTCAAGTCTGCGTTGAACAAGATCATCGCCGCCAAGATTAACACCAGATTCATCAGCACCGCAACGCACGCGACGAGACCGGCGACGTGATAGTAGACGGCCATAAACAGCAGCACCAGCACCAAGCTGATCCCGACCGCCCAGGCGCCTTTACGAATGGTGTCGTCCCCGAGAGTAGCGCTGATGGTTTGTTCGCTGATCGGCTCTTTGCGAAGCACGACCGGCAACTTGCCTGCCTGCAGCACGCCGGTCAACGATTCAACTTCGGCATCCGTAAATTTGCCGGTGATAATACCTCGATCGCCGATCACCCCTTGGACCGTTGGCGCCGAAACCAGATAGTCATCCATCACGATGCCTAAATGCCGAGCACGATCGCCAACCGGCAGATTGTCGCGTGTCAGCTTGGACATCAGCGAGGCGCCGGTGCTGTTCAATTGGAACTCAACCGACAACGCGCCCCCTTCATCGTAGGTGCGACGAGCGGCGGTCAAATAACCACCGGTCAGCGGTTTTGGCTCCATCTTCATCAAGATCTGCAGCGGTTGCCCCGTGTTCTGGCCCCCCCGCACGAGAAAGTTAGACGGCGAAGTCTGAACCGGCGTTCCGTCCGGAGATGCGGCAAACGCACCAACATCAAATTGGTATCCCCCATCATCGTCTTTGCGAACGCCGACCCATTTACCCTCGGCGCGTCCAGTCGAATTGACGACATAGCGTTCGCCACGCTGTTTGGGATCAATCGCGCGACTGAACAGCGACGCATGATCGTCAGCATTGGCCACGATCATAAATTCGAGCATACCGGCCGTCGTGATCTTATCTTTGATCACCGCCAGGTCGGCCGACTCGGCGTTGGGGATAATCACTTCGACTTGCTTGCTGCCGTAAGCGCGGATGATCACTTCACGGACGCCGGACGGATTGACGCGATTTTTCAGGTTCGCGATCAACTCGTTCATGCTATAGGCCATCCCGCCGTCTTGGTCGGGAGCCGATTCCAGCGCGTCACCCTGCTCGTCGTTGACCTTTTTTTGTTCGGCCAGGTAGATTTTGGTTTCATCCTCGTCAATTTCATAAATCAGGATCACGCCCCCTTGCAGGTCGATCCCAAACTTGGGCGGCCAGTAGCGGGCCACCGCTGTAATGCCGATGACCATCGTGCAGAAGATCACCGCCAAACGCCAACCATAGGTGGGCATCCGCAGCGTATTGGCGAGCAAGATCCCGGCTGCGATCGGCAGCCCCAAGATCGCCAGCGCTATCGCCAGCTTTAACAGGGATGAGCCATCTTCGCCGCTCGCCGCGGCAGGGGCATCCGACGGGGTGACCGTCGGCGCTGGAGCTCCAGGAGCGGTAAGTGCTGCGTCCTGCGCTGACGCAGATGCGGTCAGCGAGATGTCCCCGAGCCAGCTTTCTGAGTTGACGTCTGGGCCCCATGCCATGGCCGCAGCCGTCAATACCAACGCGAGCGTCATTGCCACGTATTTTTGCATCTTCGATAACTCCAGTATCGCACGACGACCGATTTGTCGCCGCATTCGTGTTTTATGATTCAGCCGAAGCTTTGTCTTCGTCTTGCTGATCGCTTTTGCCGCTTTTATCACTCTTGTCCAGCACACGCGCGATCGCGCGCATTTTCAATCGCATTTCGGCGTTCGTCTTTTCGTCGATTCGGACAACGAGTTCGCCTTGATCTTTTTTCACGCTCACCACGGTCGCCACGATGCCGCCGATCGTTTCGATCCGATCGTTCTTCTTCAAGCTCGAGATCATATCTTCCGTTTCTTTGCGCTTCTTTTGCTCTGGGCGCATCAAAAGGAAAAAACCGATCAGCAACAACGCCGCCGGAGCCAACCACATCAGCGATTCGAATACGCTCGCTTCTGGCTTTGCCGCAGCTTGAGCGAGTAGTGCGAAGTAGGTTGTCGTTAAATCCACAGCGTTATCACTTTCCCGTGGTTTTCGCACTCCCCAGCTTTGGGCAGGCGCGGCGTCGCCCTTTCTGCAGAAAGTTTGATCACCTCAAGGCATGGTCCGATTAAGGACGTGAAACTCAACATAATAAGACTTCACAAAAATGACGGCAATAGCAGCAATGCCGTCGGCGCTCGACGAGACGGCTCATTCATCCCGGTTTCGCCAGGCGTTCATCTTCTGCTCATAAAAGGCTTCAAAGCGATCTTCTTCGATCGCCTGCCGTGCCCCAGCCATTAATTGCTGATAGTAAGCGAGGTTTTGCAGCGTCAATAAAATCGGCCCCAGCATTTCTTTGGCCGCAAATAAATGTCGGATATATCCCCGGCTATGCTGGCGAACTCGCTCGGGAGAGGTCGGCGAAATTGGTCGCTTATCGGTCTGATACTTGGCGTTACGCAGTCTTAGCGTCCCTTCGTCGGTGAACGCCAGCGCATTGCGGCCGTTGCGGGTAGGCATCACGCAGTCGAACAAGTCGACTCCCCGCCGGACCCCTTCCAGCAGATCCTCAGGACGCCCGACCCCCATCAAGTAGCGCGGCCGATCGGCCGGCAACACCGGGCAAGTCGCATCCAAAATGCGATACATCTCCGGAGGCGGTTCGCCTACGCTGAGTCCGCCGATCGCGTATCCAGGAAATTCCAGCTTTCCTAATTCTTCCGCACAATAAACCCGAAGTTTTTCGTCGAGCCCCCCCTGAACGATCGCAAACTGCGCCTGATCGTCTCGCGAAGCGGCCTGTTGGCAGCGTGCGGCCCAGCGAATCGAACGATCGCAGGCTTCGCGAATCACCTGCGGCTCGTTCGGCAACGCAACCACGTGATCCAGCACCATCGCCACATCGCTGCCGAGCGCCTCTTGGATCTCGATCGAGCGTTCCGGCGAGAGGGCAACCTTCGAGCCGTCAATATGCGACCGAAAAACAGCCCCTTCTTCCGTAATTTTCGCCATCTGGGCCAGGCTGAAGATTTGGAATCCGCCGCTATCAGTCAGGATCGGCCCACTCCAGCCAGAAAACTCGTGCAACCCGCCCAACTCACGGACAATCTGCTCTCCGGGACGCAGCGAGAGATGGTAGGTATTCCCCAGGATCATCTCGGCCCCGGTCTCACGAACCAGACCGATCTCTAGCCCTTTGACCGTTCCTTGCGTACCCACCGGCATGAACGCCGGCGTTTGTACTTGGCCATGCGGCGTATGAAACACGCCGCGTCGCGCTTTGCCGCTTTGCTGCAGCAGTTCGTAGCGAAATGAACGTTCGCTCACAGATGTCACCGGCCGACTCTTCTCTTCGAGGCTTGCTAAATCATCGCAGCCCGAAGTGCAAGCGAGGGAAATGCGGTGGCAGAAAAATGACGAGGTTCTCCATCTTGTTGAATGACCAGATCACTTCGGCCTGCGGTCCCTGTTCGACATCAGGCCGGCGACACTAGACATTCAAATGGAGGCCGCATTTCCCTCGTTTGCGCATCGGGCTACGAAGAAACTGCGACCAACGCTGCCGCGATACTAGTCGCCACGCAGCTTCAAATTGGCCTCGGTCAACTTCTCGCGCACTTCGTTCAAGCTGGTCACGCCAAAGTTCTTGCACTCCAGCAGCTCGTCGCCGGTACGACGGACCAGTTCGCCGATTGTGGAAATCCCCAAGCGAACCATGCACTTGCGAGCACGAACCGACAGGTTGAGTTCCGAGATCGGGCGATCGAGCAACGCTTGCTCGTCCGGCGATAGTCCGGCGACTTCGATGGTCGGCTCCGGCTGTCCCTTGTCGGTCGAAAACTGGCCGAGCTCTAACCCCTTCGAGTTGAGCATCTCACGAATTTCGACCAGCGAGGTCTCACCAAAGTTCTTGCTGGAGAGCAGTTCTTGCTCAGAACAACGCGACAGATCGCCGAGGGTCTGAATCCCCATCTTTTGCAGGCAGTTGCGGCTGCGAACCGACAATTCAAAGTCGGTGACCGGAATGCTGAGCACCTGAGCAATCCGATCACGTTTCTTCTGGGCTTCTTCGTCGTAGAACATGTCGCTCGACGCCTGGGCGTCTTTCAGAAACATGCTGGCGCGAGGTTCGTTCGGATAGGCGTCCAGAATGCGCGAATAGCAATGAGCCGCACGCTCGTACTCGCCACGATCTTCGGACAGGATACCCAAGTTGAGCAGCGTGCCGACATGCGTGGGAAAGCAAGAAGCCGCTTTCTGATAGTAGCCGAGCGCTTCTTCATCGTTGCCGCGACGATCATTTTCGAGCGCCAGGCCAAACAAAGCGCCGGCATGCGTCGAATCGGACTCGACCGCTCGTTCGTACAACGCGACAACTTCGGAAGGATTGCCACCCAACGCGGCGACCGTAGCCCCACGTTGATACAAATAATCGGCGGTTTGTTCGATCGGACCAAACAGATCGTCCAGTTGCTTCATCGCCACGTCGTACCGATTGGCGGCGCGATGGGCTTCGACAATCGCCAATTGGCAATCATCACGGTTGTAACCGGCGATTTGAGCCGCCTGGTAACCTTCGATCGCTTTATCAAATCGGTTCAAAGCGTAGTTCGCTTTGCCGAGATAAAAGTGGGCCAATGCTCCACCATCGGCGTTCGACAACACGTCGATCGCGCGGACATTGCGGCCCAGAATGTACATGCAGACGCCGAGGCGAACATTGGTCGCAGGCGATCGCTCCGGCTGGCTCGACTCCAACTCGGCTATGCTGTCACGCAAGACGGCGAAGCTGGCGTAGTCTTTCGACAGGAGGCGGATGATCTGGCGAATTTCTTCGGGACCGAATGTCGTGTTTGCAAGGACGACATGTTTTAAGTCAAATTCCAAACCTTGAACCATCCGTCGATTCTCCCAAATCAAGTGGTCGGCGAAACGCATCGTCGTCCGAGACGAGCGACCGAAATGCCGAAGAGCCCCGAACTATCGCGGGTTGTTCCATGGCGAGCGGCATAAGAAGCAACGCTTCGAGGGGGAAGCCCTCACCATGTTCTCGGCGAATAACTAGCGGAGCGTGCGATCACAAAAGAGCCAGCGGTGGGAGTTGAACCCACAACCTCAGCATTACGAATGCTGCGCTCTGCCAATTGAGCTACGCCGGCAATGCCGGAAACGAATAATAGTGCCACAAAAGAGACGATTCGTGAAGGGGGGATCCGTCTGATAAGAATTTTTCGTGCCAAGAAAGGTTTGCTTGGCAAAAAAACTGCAATTTCATGCCCCGGCCAGATCGGCGGCCAAGAAAAAAAACTGGGGCCAACTGCCGCGCCAACACGTGTCAGCACACTGGATCGTCAGGGGCAAGGCAAACCATCCAGTGCAGAACGACAGCGGCCCCACGGGCCAGCTTGCCACCTCCTCCGAGGAGATGGCGACAAACCCTAATTGCAACCGCTGGACCAATTCGATGAAATTCACCTCAACAATCACCATAAACCCTTTAACCATAGAGACATAAAATATTTATCGCCCGCCAAAACGGGACTTCTCAATTTGAGACGCACCAAAAAGCGTTGGACCTTGCAACACACGAACAATACAGGCCACCCACTTGGGTTAATTTTGGTCGTGAGAGCATTCGAGATCGATTTCAAAACACGACGTAAACCATTTAGATAAAGAGGTTTACAACAAAACAAGCCTGTTTCATTTTGAGAATTTTTCCCATTTCGGTCGAAATCCAACCAAAATCTGTCTCAATCTGAAACAACATTCAGCGAAAAACCCGCCTATCTCTATAAGTGGCAATCGATACCATGGAGAAAACGTAATTCCGCTACTTCTCCCGCTGCGAGCCGACGTGAATTTTCAGCCGTTCCATACAGGCGAACCCGGGAGGATCGTCTTGTTCCACAATCCGATTGCAGGGCCTTTGCATCGGCATGACAAAATCGCTCGCTTGCAGACAAAGCTGCAAAAGCAGGGGTATGATGTCGCCAGTGCGACGACGCTGGCCGAACTGGAAACGATTGTTGATGCCTCGGTCCGCTTGGTAATCTCGGCCGGGGGTGATGGAACCGCAGCAGCGGCGGTCGCGAGGATTGGCCCCGATGTTCCGCTGGCGATCTTTCCGACCGGCACCGAAAACGTCTTTGGAAAATATCTCGGGATCAGCAATTCAACCGATGCGTTTCTCAACTTCCTCTCCAGCGCTGTCGTCTGTCAGTTGGATGCGGCGACTGCAAATGATCAGATTTTTCTGTTGATGCTGGGGGTCGGCTATGACGCCGAAGTCGTCCATCAAGTTGCCGCCCAGCGGAAAGGGCACCTGACGCAATCGGCCTATTTTGGCCCAATTTTGCAAACTTCCTGGCGATACCCGTTTCCTGACTTGCAACTAGAACTGGAAAACGAGTCAGGCGATATCGAGCACCACACCGGCAAGTGGGCGTTTGTCGTCAATGTGCCGCGGTATGCCTGGGGGATGAGTTTTGCGCCTCAGGCGATTCCGTGGGATGGCTTGCTTGACATTTGCATCTTGCGGCAGGGGGGGCTGAGCCGTGGAATCGGCTATCTTTATTCGCTACTCCGCGGCGGCTGGAACGCACGCGAAGATGTGACCTATCGACGTTGTCGCCGAGTGCATATCTCCAGCGACGCCGCGGACGTGCGGTTTCAAACCGATGGGGACCCGGGAGGCGCATTGCCGATCGAGATCGCGGTCGCGCCGGCTCGCTTTCGCTGCTTGGTACCACGAGAATTTGCCGAAATTCAACGACAAATTACGGCCGGTGCGACGGTTTTATGAAGTTCTCGCGCGGCCCTGGGCAGCTGTTCCAACTAGAATCAAACTGAGACTTATCCGAAGGAGCGAATGTGGGCGGAACGGCTAAAATCAACAACCTCACGTGCGGTGACGGTCAACCCTTACTGGTTGTCGCCGGACCTTGCGTGATCGAGAGTCTGGATCTGACGCTGGCAATCGCCGAGCGACTGAAGCAAATCGCCGCTAACTTGCCGATCCAGTTGGTCTTCAAAGCGTCGTTTGATAAGGCGAATCGGACTAGCGGCAGCGCCTTTCGCGGCGTCGGCCTCGATGAAGGACTCCGCGTCTTGGACGAAGTCCGCAGCCGTCTAGAACTGCCGGTCACCACCGACATTCACGAATCAACCCAAGCGGCCACGGTCGCCCAGGTCTGCGATTTGCTGCAAATCCCGGCTTTTTTGGCTCGACAGACCGATTTGCTGCTTGCCGCGGCGAACACCGGCAAAGCGATCAACGTAAAAAAAGGGCAGTTCATGGCCCCCTGGGACATGCGGCATGTGGTCGCCAAGCTGAAAGAAGCAGGCAATCCCGACATCATGCTGACCGAACGCGGCACCTTTTTTGGCTATGGTCGCTTGGTCAATGACATGCGTGCGCTGCTAGAAATGTCGGCGCTCGGCGTGCCGGTCATTTACGATGCGACGCATAGCGTGCAAGAGCCCGGCGGCCTTGGCGCCGCGACCGGCGGCAATCGCGCGATGGTTCCGCCGATGGCGCGAGCCGCAGCGGCGGTCGGAATCGATGGCCTCTTTTTTGAAACTCATCCCGATCCTGATCAATCGCCCAGCGACGGACCGAACATGGTTCCTTTGGATGCGGCGGAAAAACTACTCCGGCAGGTGCTCGCCGTTCGCGAAGCTGTCTCTTCCAACCAATAGCCCACGATTCGACAATCATGCGTTTCTCTTCCTTATTCGCTCTGCTGGCGCTGACTTGGCTGCTCACCGGCTGCGGCGGCTCAAAACCGCCAGCGAAATCAACGACCGCTTCCACTTCCAAGCCCGCTGTCACGGCCACCGCACGACAAGCGTCTAGCGAAGCGACCGCAGATGTGCTGCAACAGGCGCTGGTGCTGCTCGAAGATCTCGATCAGTTCAACGCCGAAGTGGTCCAGCGCGAAGTCCTGCAATCGCTCAATCGCTGGTTGCATCATCGCACGCTCAATCCAGAGTGGCGCGCAGATGCAATGATCGATGCATTGCCAGCAGAGGTTCGCAACCTGTCGCACATGCAGAACCTGGCGACCACCTATTTCCGCGACCCCAAATATCCGATGACATTTCGCGGCAGCGATTTCGACTACATCGAAGGGTGCGTCTGGGCTTTCTCACTCTCTGAGTATATTCGCGAGAACGGCCATCTGCCGGCCGACATGGCGGAGTGGTTGAAGACGCAAACCAAGCCGTTATCCAACAACGAGCGCGGCGACCTAAAGACCGCCTATCTGCTGTTTGATTGGACTGTCCGCAACATCCAACTGCGGAGTGAAGCTCCTCAGTTCGCGCCCGGCACGGCCCGCGAGCCGTGGGAAGTTCTGCAGATTGGGTATGGAGATGCAGTCGAGCGCGCGCGTGTTTTTATCAATCTGGCGCGGCAACAAGGGCTGAACGCTTTTGCACTAGAACTAGCCGACGGTGAAGGAGAACTCTCGGCCAGCGTGGTCGGAGTCGAAATTGCTGGTCAGGTTTATCTGTTTGACGCCGCGTATGGATTGCCGATTTCTGCCGGCACAGGCATCGCCACACTTGCCGCCGCGAGCGAAGGGGACGCTATCCGCCAAGGGATGACTTCGTCGAAGTACGCCTATCCTTACAATGCCGAGAGCTTTCAAAATGCGACGGCGCTGATTGACGCGTGCAGCACTTCGCTGCTTCAGGCTTCTTCTCTGCTCGAATCGCAATTGACTGGCAAACTGCGACTTCGGCTGGCGGTTGAACCGACCAAAGTGGCCGAAAGCTTGAAGCATGCCGGCGTCAAAAAATCGCGACTCTGGGAGGCGCCGATCCTGGCCGAAGATGGCCTGCGGTTACGACTTCGCGATGAGCCAGCCCCCGACTCCACCGGCCCGACGTTGGCGCAACAGTTTTACATGGAGCGTCAACTTTACGATCAAAGCTCGCCGCTGGCGACTGGCCGCCTGTTGCATCTGATGGGACGATTCAGCAACGAAGTGCAACGCCCAGGTGCTCGAAAGATGTACCTGTTTGCCCGCAGCTTTGAGCTCCAAGTGCAGAAGCTGACCTTCCGAGAACAGGTCGAAGCAATCGCCTCGCAGGGGATGCGACTGCCGCGCGATGTTGAGCAACAAAGGTTCTATGTTGAACAGATGATTAACAACGCTAAAACGATCAAGATGATCGCCAGTTATCAGCTGGGCCAGATCGCGCTCGACAGCGCCCAGTACCCGTCCGCGATTGACTACTTCGAGATTCGCACGCTCAAAGAATTTCCCCAGATTCCGTATGCGTCGCAAGCTCGGTATGGTTTAGGCCGGGCCGATATGGGGATCGCTCAAAATGCTAAACTGTCGGCGGAAGATCAGGCCGCCGCACGACAGACGGCAGTGGAATGGCTGACCCATGTAGACGACCTCGCGTCTCCCCAGCGCCGCGGCAATACGCTGCTGGCCGAACGTCTGATTCCGCCTGAAAAACCAGCGGAAACAGCGTCCGAGAAGGAGCCGGACAAGGAAAACGAAAAGTAGCGAATCGCAGGATCCGCGATGTGGACCTCTGCCGAATCGCGCTGATCTCCCGAATCGTGAACACTTTATGGCCCACACGGCGGCCCCTGACTTCTGTCGTCTGGTTCGCTGTGCGAACCAGACGACGATTACCTCTTCGCTATTTCCAGGGGAACGATTGGCCAGTCAATTCCTCATACGCTTCGATATACTTCGCGCGGGTCTGACTGACGATCTCTTCTGGCAATTGTGGAGGCGTGCTGTTCTTATCCCAGTCGGTCGTTTCGAGATAATCACGCACAATCTGCTTGTCGAACGACGGAGGACTGACCCCGACTTGGTACTGGTCTTCGGGCCAGAATCGTGAGCTGTCGGGAGTCAAGACTTCGTCGATCAGCAGCAGTTCGCCGTTGACGATTCCCCACTCAAACTTTGTGTCTGCGATGATGATCCCTTTTTCGCGGGCAAAAGCGGCGCCGCGCGTGTAGATATCGATGCTCTTGTCACGCAGCGTTGACGCCAACTCTTCGCCGACGATTTCGCACATCCGCTCATAGGAGATGTTGATATCGTGGCCCGACTCTTCTTTTGTCGCCGGCGTAAAGATCGGCGTTTCTAATTGGGCGCTTTGATCCAGTCCGGCAGGCAAGGGGATGCCGCAGACGGTGCCGCTTTTGCCGTATTCTTTCCAACCTGATCCGGCGAGATAGCCGCGGACCACGCATTCGATCGGCACGACTTCGGTCTTGCGGACCAGCATGCTGCGGCCTTCGAGTGGAGCCAGTTCGGTTCCGCTCGGCAGTCCTGCGGTGGCCACATCCAACGAAATCATGTGATTCGCGACGCCCAGCTTCTCAAACCAGAAGCGGCTGATTTGGGTCAAAACCCGACCTTTGTCCGGAATCACCGACGGCAGCACGTAGTCAAACGCACTGGTTCGATCAGAAGCGACCAGGAGCAATTTGTCTCCCAAATCGTAGATGTCTCGGACTTTGCCATGCCGAACAGGTAGATCAATAGTCATTTCGAGTCACTTGCTATTAAGTCAAAAACGAGTTTTGTCCTTTTGAAAAACCCCTCCCTGCATTTTTCAACCTTGACTTACTTCGAGCATTGCTGGTCGCGGCTCACAAAATAAACGGCTTAGGCCGCAGTTCTGACGCCTCGTCCCTGAGACGCAGCAGTCGGTCGATAAGCTCTACAAACTGCTTAAGCCCGGCAATCTTAACAGACCTGCAAAAGGATTGGCTAGTACGCGACAATAAGCGTAGATGCACGATTTCCGTAAACCGATTAGACTAGGGAGCTTACGTGCCAGTGTCTGCGGCTTTTCCTGACTCCGCTTCATGCAAGAGGTTTGCGCCCCGTGGGAGCATTGCGATTCTATTCGCCGCCGATCGATCAACTGTCGCGGCGCTACGACACTGCCTATGTAGTTGATTACGATCAGGTTCCGCGCCGTTCCAACGTGCATCATGACGGCTCGATCCTCTCGCTCACGTTCGAGGGAGACGATTCGGTCAAACTGCGCATCCCCTGGAATGTCGACGAATTTCAGTCGTACTTTTTAGCAACCTGTTCACTCCGTCCTCGCACCGAGCCGTATCATCTGGCGCTGGAAGTCGCGCGAGGCGTCCTCTCGCGGCTTAAGTCGTTAGTCGCTGTTTGCGACGCAGCCGATATCCAGCAGACCGCAGCGTTCCACATCGCCATCGGCAAAGCGATCGATGCGTTTACGATTGCGGCGACTTCTGATCACCACGGCCAAGCTTCGCAAGCCGCCGCCCAAAAATGCATCAGCCATACCGCCGTCGCCTTTGCACATCTCACTAGCGTCTATCGAGACGCTGCGATCGATTTTATTCAAGAGCATGCTCCTCACCGCACGTTTTTGTACGGCGTGAACATCCGCAATTCTCATCCTTCAGCCGATGCGTCGGCCCTGTTGCGGCCGACATTTAACACCGCGGTGATTACTCCGGTCTGGAAAGACTGCGAACCAATCGAAGGTCGCTTCGATTTTGAACATGTAAGAGAACAGATCCGCTGGTGTCGCAGTCAAGGAATGCGCGTGGTCGCCGGCCCCATTGCAAGCCTGGACGACTTGAATGTCCCCGACTGGCTCTATTTGTGGGACAATGATTTTCCGAGTCTGCTCAGTTTTCTATTGCAGTACGTCGAAACGGCGACTCGCAATCTAAACGGCATGACCGATCTTTGGTATTGCTCCGCCGGCATCAACACGACGCGCGAGTTTCATCTCTCCGAAGAGCAGCAATTGCGGATGCTGGTCGGCTCGATTGAGACGATGCGTCGCAATGATCCGCAAACGCCGGTCCTGGTCAGCTTTGACCAACCCTGGGGCGATTATCTAAGTCATACGCACCGCGATTTGTCACCCATCCACTTTGCCGAAGAAATCGTGCGGGCCAATCTTGGCGTCACCGGGATCGGCGTAGAGTTGAATTTTAACGATTGTGACGGCGCCATTTTTCCGCGAGATCCGTTTGAGGTGATTCGCCTACTCGATCAATGGGGAATGTTAGGGCTGCCGCTCTTTGTGACGCTGACTTTTCCTAGTTCACGGCGTTTTGATAAGCGAGCCGCTTTTCAGATCTCGGACCATGATTCGCCTACTTTCCCAATCAGTCGCCGTCGCCAGCGACAATTTGTCGAGTCGCTGGTCCCCTTAATTATCTCGCATCCCCAAACGCAGGCAATCTTCTGGAATCAATTTACCGACGCGTCGGCACACGCTTATCCGAATGCCGGTTTGTTCGATCGTGGGGATCATCCTAAGTCAACGCTCCGAAGTTTACGAGAAATTCGTCAGCACTATTTGACTTAACTCCCGCGCCGGGTTCCACTAACAGTAAGACTCGCCCCCAGGAAGCTAGGCCCACCTACTATGTTCAAGTCCTCACTCGCCTCAGGCATCCTCTGCCTGACTGCTGTTTCAATCTGCGTCGCTGAGCCGATCGCCGGAATTGGTCCTGTGGGCGAAGTCCGCACTCTGCAAAAGGACTTTGCGTTTACCGAGGGGCCCTCTGCGGACGAAGTCGGAAATCTATACTTCAGCGATATCCCCAACGATCGCATTTATCGCCGGACTCCCGATGGCAAGATCGCCGTCTTTCTAGAACCGGCAGGTCATACCAACGGCACGATGGTTCGCGGCGATCGGTTGCTGATCTGTCAGATGGATGGTCAATTGGCGAGCGTCTCGCTCAGCAGCGATGACTTGCAAGTTTTGGCCGGCAAATACAACGGCGAACGTTTTAACGCACCCAACGACCTGGTTTGTGATCATACTGGCGGCGTTTACTTCACCGATCCGCGCTATCGAGCACCAATGCCGTGGCCGCAAAAGATCGAAGCGGTTTATTATCTCTCGGCTGATGACGTGGTGACTCGCTTGATTGATGATATTCAAGCGCCCAATGGCGTCATCCTTTCACCCGACGAAAAAACACTGTACGTCGTACCTTCGATGGAATCGAAACTGTACGCCTATGACATCTTGAGCCCCGGAAAAATTGGGGAAAAACGGGTTGTATGCCAATTTCGTCAACCCGCAGGCGAAGACAATCAAGGCGGTGACGGTCTCACGATCGACGAACATGGCAATCTGTACGTGACGACCAAGCTCGGCGTACAAGTAATCAGCCCGCAAGGGAAGATCTTAGGAATCATTGAATTTCCTGAACAACCGGCGAACGCAACGTTCGGCGGTCCGTCAGGGAAGACATTGTTTGTGACGGCCCGCACAGGGCTTTACTCTGTGGAAATGAGCGTTCGGGGACATCAATTCCCTGGCGAATAACGCACGCTCAGTTTTAGTTTCTATATTTTTTGGGGGATTTACGTATGAAGATGTGGATTTCTGCTGCATTGTTTTGCGGCGCTGCTTCGCTGATCGGTTGCACCAAAGCGGAAGATAAGACGACTCCTCCGGCCACCGAACCGGAAGTAACGATGCCGGCCGAATCGACCGACGCTCCGGCGACTCCTGCTGCCGAAACGCCGGCCGCTGAAGCCCCGGCCGAAGATAAGCCGATGGAAGAATCCAAGCCCGAATAAGGCGACGTTTCTATCCAAGCTCAGATGACAAAAGAGGCTGCTACTCCACCCGGGGTTGCAGTCTCTTTTTTTAGCCCAATCGGGACCGATACGGCCACAATTTTCAGGAATTCTCGCAAGCAGGCTCTATCGTCTTGCAATCGGTCTCGAAGCAAAGCAGACTATTCTAAGCTTTTTGCCTAACCCTCCCGTGCACCTTGATCGCTATGTCCGCCTCATGCTTCGCAATATTACATCGCTCGTCCTGTTGCTGACGCTCTCATCGCTCTGTCTGGCTGCCGACACCGACCCGCGTGTCTTTGTCGACCCCGACAACGTCAACGATCCTGACTTCGTCTATCAAGGCGAATACTATGGGCCGCTACGCTTGCCCAGCGGCAGCTACGAAATGACCGGCCTGCAAGTGGTCGCGATGGGCGACGGCAAATTCTCGGCGCTGCAATACAAAGGAGGACTGCCGGGTAACGGTTGGGACAACGGCCCCAAGCTGGCGCTGAAAGGGGAGATGCAAAATGGCCTGATCCATTTGCAGCATGACGCATACACGATTGCCGTCGATCCCAATCATGCCGTCGTGACCAACACGGCGGGACAGCAGCTAGGCGATCTTCCCAAGGTTCGCCGCAAAAGTCTGACGCTCGGGCACCGCCCGCCGCGTGACGCCCGCGTCTTGTTTGACGGGACGTCGACCGAGTACTTCCAAGATGGGAAGCTAACCGCCGAAGGGCTGCTGAAAGCCGGCACGATCACCACATTTCCGGTCTCGGACTTCCAGTTGCATCTAGAGTTTCGCACTCCTTTCATGCCTGACCGCGGCTCGCAAGCGCGCGGCAATAGCGGCGTCTACATTCAAGAGCGTTACGAAGTGCAGATCTTGGACTCGTTCGGCAAAACGCCAGAGTTCAATGACTCGGCGTCGATCTATCGGACCAAGCCGCCCGAAATGAACATGTGCTTCCCGCCGCTGCAGTGGCAAACCTACGACATCTACTTCAATGCCGCGCGCTTTGACGACGCCGGCAACAAGGTGAGCGACGCGCGACTAACGGTCTTTCACAACGGGATCGCCGTTCAGCGAGATGAACGCCTAAAGAACAAAACTGGCGCCGGCAAAAAAGAAGGCGCCGAGCCGCTGCCGATCAAGCTGCAAGACCATAACGATCCGGTCGTCTTCCGAAACATCTGGATCATCGAGCCATCAGCGCCGATGAATTTTGACGCGACAACTTGCGTTTGCCAGTAGAAATGACGAATGAAACACCAATGACGTTGGTTTCGTCATTGGCCGATTGCGCCGTTACGAAGCAACACGGCGGCCCATAGTTATTCCAGCCGCTCGTAGCAAACCAAACACATGTCGTCGAACTGCGAGCCCATGAACTCGCGGACGTCTTGGACGATCGCTTGGCCAAGCTGGGCGACGGAAGGGAACTGCTGTTGGGTACGCTCGCGGACACGGGGAATGCCAAACTGCTCTCCCTCGGCGTCCATCGCTTCGTTGATGCCGTCGGTGTACAGAACAATTCGCTCGCCCACGGCGATCGGGATGGTGACCTTCTCGTATTCCAAATCCGGAAACACCCCCAGCGGCAAGCTGATTTCGGCCTCTCCGATTTCTTCGACAGTACCATCGTTACGGCGTAGCATCGGCGCCATGTGACCGGCGTTGAGCACCGTCATCTCATGCGTCTCAAAATTCAAGATATTCAGGACCAGCGTCACAAACTGATCGTCCGGAATGCTCTCACTGAACGTGTTATTGAGCGTTGCAAAAGCAACTGCCGGATCCGGGATTGAGGCCAGCGTATAACGAGCGTCGGCTGACAGTTTGGCCATCAATAGAGAAGCGGCGACGCCGTGTCCCACCACATCCCCCAGCAAAATCGCCATCCGGTTGCCCGGCAGCGGAATATAGTCGTAATAGTCGCCGCCGACTGAATTTGCGGCGCGATAATAGTCAAAGAAATCATACCCCGGAGCTGCCGGCTTCCCCTTTGGCAAAAAGCCGATCTGTACTTGGCTGGCCAGCTTCAGGTCACGTTCCATTTCCTGCTGCTTCATCGCTCGCAGGTGCAACTGGGCGTTGTCGATCGAGATCGCCGCTTGCGACGCGACGCTCATCAGCACTTCTAGATCTTCCTGCTGGAAACGCTTGCGTTGATCCAGCGTGTCGATCTGCAGCGCGCCAAACGCCTTGCCGTTACTGTCCACCAGCGGGGCGCACATGATTGAGCGAATCTGAAAATCGGTGATGCTCTGACTCATCTCAAACCGTGAGTCCGCCGCAGCGTCGGCCGAGAGGATCGCCTGCTTCTTCTCGATCACATGATTGATGACCGTGCGGCTGATCCGGATATTTTCGTCACCAGGGCGGCGAGTCTTGGTCCAGCGCGGAGCCAGCTTCCCTTTGTCATCCTGCAGGATGATAAACCCGCGATCGGCCTGCAAAAATATTTTGAATAGGCTGTTAAGCACCTGCGGAAAAACGTCCTCCGGAGCGATCACGCCGCCGAGATTTTTCGTAATTTCCAGCAAAGCGGCCAATTTCACTTCGGCGCTGGCCTGTAGCGTCACGCCACCGGTTTGCGACGAGACCTCCAACTGCGACATGATGGTCGAGGGCGCCGAGTCATCGTCCACCATGATCGTGCCGTAAGCGCCGGCTCCGGTGTGCCCTAGATTACGGGCCGAAGGGGGGGCGAACGGCTGATCCAAATGAAAGGTAAAGGTCACGTCGCAAACGCGGATCGAATCCCCGTCCTTCAACTTTTGCAGCGAGTTTACCGCCGTGTCGTTGACGAAGGTTCCATTCCGGCTCCCCAGATCCTCGATCAGTAGGTCCTGGTTTTTGCGCGTAATTTGGGCGTGATGGCGGCTGACAGCGCCGGCGTCCACCACAATATCACACTCGGGATGACGCCCCATGACGAACTTTTCGCCCGCCAAATAGATTTTTTTTCCGGCGTCGGATCCGTTGACCGCTACTAGATAACTGCTCATCGGCGTGGCTGCGTCAGTGGATTAGCGAACAGGGCGGAAGGAGCTGCGCGAACCACTCGCTCTTTTCCCCCACTAGTTTTGTGATAGTTTATCAGCAGCGGCGGTAGATAGCCAGCGGCTGAATCCCTTGACGACAAGCGACTTACGCAATACTCTTTACAAACCGATTGGGGAATAGTGTAACGGTAGCACTACAGATTCTGAATCTGTCAGTCTAGGTTCAAATCCTAGTTCCCCAGCTTCTTTCCATAAGCGGCGGCGAGTCCCCTCGCCACCCAACGCCTAGAGAGGCCCCATGAGCACTGGAATGCCGCCAGAGCAGCGGGCGCAGCCGAGTGCGATCGCGTTTCTACGACTGTTCGTTTTCTGCTTTGCTATCGCCCTAGGAGTCTCTTGGGTCGTCAGCAGTTTTATGCTTTCGGATCCGCTTCCCACAATTAATCCCGACGCCGTCCCGCGCAATGTCACCGCTAGGGGGGACTTGGCTGCCGATGAAACGTCGACAATCGAGCTGTTTGATTCGGCCTCGCCGTCGGTCGTCTTCATCACTACCACGGCGATCTCACGCCGCGCAATGAACGTCAACCCTGTCGAAATCCCCGCCGGCGCCGGCAGCGGCTTTGTCTGGGACGAAAAAGGACATATCGTCACCAACTACCATGTCATCCGTGAACTAGAACAGGGCAACGGAGGGCGTGCGATCGTCACCTTTGCGGATCACACCTCGCACGAGGCGAAAGTCCTGGGCGGGTCGCCTGACAATGATCTCGCCGTGCTGCAGTTGATCAATCCACAAGCGGCCACGTTGATCCCAATTCGTGTCGGCTCTTCAAAAAATCTGAAGGTCGGCCAAAAAGTGTTCGCGATCGGCAATCCGTTTGGCTTTGACCAAACCCTGACCACCGGCGTGATCAGCGGCTTGGGACGCTCGATCCGCAGCGAATCAGGACAGCCGATCAACGACCTGATACAGACCGATGCGGCGATCAACCCCGGTAATTCTGGCGGCCCCCTATTGGACAGCAGCGGCCTGTTGATCGGCATGAACACCGCGATTTATAGCCCCTCTGGCGCCTACTCCGGCATCGGTTTGGCGATTCCGATCGATACGGTCAACGCCGTCGCAACCGAGATTTTACGTACCGGCAAGGTCTCCAAGCCCTATTTGGGCGTAGCGCTATTACCGATGTCGGCCATCGCCCAACTCAATCTCCAGGGCGCACTGATCGGCGAAGTGCTGGATGGCAGTCCAGCCGCCCAAGCAGGGCTGATGCCGACCGTGATTACTGAACAAGGGCTCGACCAGCTTGGGGATGTAATCATCGCCATCGATGGCGAACCGGTCAGCAGTCACTCGGACGTCGTGACTCAGCTGATCAAGCATAAAGTGGGCGATACGATCAAAGCCACTATCATTCGTGGAGCGGGAACCGCCAATCCAGAGCAGCTGGACGTAGACATTATTTTGTCCGAAGCTCGCTAAGGCTCGCCGCGGTTCCTCTGGTCCTCTTTCCCCTACGCGACTTTAAAGCAATCCGCATGAAAATCTGTTTGTTCGACATCGATGGAACCCTGGTCAACACCGCAGGCGCCGGCAAGGACGCGATGATTGACTCGTTTCTAGCGACCGCCGGCATTGATGTGCTGACAACCGAAGTGCGCGTCAGCGGTAAAACCGATCGCGGCATCGCCCAAGAATTGTTTGACGCGCATCACATGCCGCTGACCGACGAAGCGTGGAACAAGTTCCTCAACAGTTACATGGCCGGTTTGGCTCGAAATCTGCCGCTGCGCGATGGACGCGTGCTGCCCGGCATCGAAGTGCTGCTCAATCAATTGGCCGAGCGCGATGACATTATCCTGGGGCTGCTGACCGGCAACGTCGCCCAAGGCGCCTATCTGAAGCTGACCCATTATGACTTGATGCACCACTTCGAGTTCGGCGGCTACGGCGACCTGCATCCCGATCGCAATGATGTCGCCCAAGCGGCGAAAGAAGCTTGTGAGGCGCATCTAGGCCACGCCGTTAGCGGCGATCAAATCTGGGTCATCGGCGACACAGCCAACGATGTCCGCTGCGCCCGAGCCATCGGCGCCAAAGCGGCCGCCGTAGCCACCGGTGTGTTCATGCGCGAAGAATTGGCGATGTGCGAGCCCGATTTATTGTTTGATGATTTAGAAAACGCCGATGCGTTTTTGGCGGAATTAACGGGGTGAGTGAGAGAGAGACTTAACTCTATTTCATTGCGGCGCCGAAGTTGCTGCCCCTGAATAGTTCGTAATATTGCATTTTTCGATCAGTTCCGGCAACTATTGATTGATCCGCTCACTACGCTATTCCAAAATAGGCCCAACGGGCCGTTCTAAAATTGCCCAGGGTCAGTCGCTTCCAGCGACGCAGCCCTGGGTCGAGGCGCCTTCCATCAACAAGCCCCAACGGGGCGATCTAATCGCAACCCGCCAGAGGTTCGCAATGCCGCAATCGTTCGCTCGCCTTTGGTGTCATCTAGTTTTTTCGACCAAACATCGACATCCCTTCTTCAAAGATCTCGCGATCCGTAATGAACTCTACGCCTATCTGGCGAGATGTTTAAAGAACCTAGAATGTGATGCAAAAATAGTCGGCGGATTTCATGACCATGTCCATTTGCTATTCTGTCTTTCTAGAACAAAAACAGTCGCCGAGGTCGTTATTGATCTAAAGACATCTTCCTCCAAGTGGTTGAAGTCTAAAGGGCATTCGTATCAAGAGTTTTATTGGCAAGCTGGCTACGGCGTCTTTTCGGTAAGCGAATCCAAAACCCCCGAAGTATTCGAGTACATCAGCCAGCAAGACGAGCATCATCGCAGCTTTGATTTTAAGAGCGAATTCCGAATAATTTGCCAGCGGCACGGCGTTGTTTTGGATGAACGTTATGCGTGGGACTAGATTAGCTCGCCCCGCTGGGGCTTTCACGCTTCATTGGATCGCTTACCTAGGGCTTCGCCCTAGGCTATTTTAGCTTTACCCCTTTGGGGTTCCAAAGATCCAACGAAGTTCGCTGCTCTAAAACAATAATTGTCGACGTTTGGGCGCACCGCAGTTAATACAACGCCGTCGCCAATTTACGCCGATAATCGTTCACCAATTCGTCCTCATCCGGCAATTGTCGGAAGACATCGACCATCAATTGTCGCGCCGTCTCGCCGTGACCGGCGCGGTCTTTACGGACAACCGCCAGGGCCGTTTCTAGCGATTCTTCAAACTGGCCTGCGGCGGCCAGCGCTTCGGCCAGCTTGAGCATTTTCTCGGCAGCTTCCGGCGACTTGGCCAGATCGGCGCGGCATGACTCAACTCCGCCAGCCGCGTCGCCCAGCTTGCGTAGTTCGAGCGCTGCTTTTACTTTTTCGGCTTCCGGCTCTAAAAATCCACGCTCTTCCAAAGCTGCGATCATCGACGCCGCTTCTTCATTGCGTTGCTGATCGTAGTAATGCTCGGCCAACATGATCTTGGCGACATCCAGTTTGGGATCCAGTTCGATCGCTTGTTGCAACTTTGCTTCCACATCGGCTGGGTCCGCTCCTAGAGTGTTGCGGACCTCATAAAGCAACGCTTCGGCTGCACTCGGAAATTGCCGCTCGATCCAGCCGCGAACAAATTCTTCGGGACGCATTCCGTCAAAGAAATCGATCACACCGCCATCACGAACCGCAAAGACCGCTGGAACCCCTTGAACGTTGAACTGAGCCGCCAATTGCGGCAAATCCTCGATATTGGCTTTGGCCAGGGTAAACTTGCCTGCCATCTCGATGGCCAGCTTCTCTAAGATCGGCATCAACAACTGACACGGCTGACACCAGGCGGCCCAAAAATCAACGATAACCGGCATCTCGCGAGAACGCTCCAGCACTTCAGTTTCGAAGTTGTCCAGCGTTACTTCTACAATCCAAGGGCTTTGCTCAGGCATATTCACTCTTCACATTTCAAAAAAAGGTGAGAATAGTCGCCGATTGATCGGATCGCCATTCTTGCGGAACAACGAAAAACGAGAAAAATCGTAGTGAGAGCTAACTGCTCCTGAGCGAGTTTACACCAATCTCTCTAGTCCGCCGAATTACCGATGCCGCCTGCAGACCATGATCGCTTTGCCGCTCGACGCAACAAACTGCGCAAGTTGCTCAAAAAAGCAGGTGCAGGCGCGATCCTGGTGTCCAACCTCTACAACGTCTCTTACTTGACGGGATTTACAGGGCACGATAGTTATCTGCTGATTACCCCCGACTCGGAGGTACTGCTGAGCGATCCGCGCTACACGCAGCAGCTCGAAGAAGAATGCCCTGGATTAAACCTCGAGAGTCGCGCTCCCGGCAAAACGATCCTGACGTCGGTTCACAAAATGGTCAAAGCGGCTGGCGTCACCCAACTGGCGTTTGAGTCGACCGCGGTCACCGTCGATCTGCGAGACCGCTTGGCCGACAAATTGACTGGCGTCACGCTGCTTCCAGCAGCGGGACTAGTCGAATCGCTACGTGAAATTAAAGATGCTGAAGAAATCGTTGCGATCCGCCACGCGATCTCCGTCGCCGAGAAGGCCTTCGCCGTGATTCGCGCTGCGCTGCACCCAACGCAAACCGAACGCCAGATCGCCGCCGACCTGGAATATCAGGTCCGCCGCTTCGGTGGAAAGGCGCTTAGCTTTCCGCCGATTGTCGGAGTAGGGGAGCGAGCCGCGCTGCCGCATGTAGTCCCCAGCGAGAAGCAAGTGGGCGAAGATGCCTTCGTGCTGATCGACTGGGGCGCGCTTGCAGGGGGGTATGTAAGCGACTTGACGCGTGTTGTAGCGACCGGTAAAATTTCGCCAAAAATCAAGCGAATTTACGATATTGCTTTAAAAGCCCAGTTCCGTGCGATCGACGCAATCCGGCCAGGCGCGTTGATGTGCGACGTGGATAAAGCGGCTCGCAGTATCATTGCAGACGCTGGTTTCGGCAAGCGATTTGGTCATGGTCTGGGGCATGGAATCGGCCTCGAAGTCCATGAGGCGCCCCGATTTAACAGTTCTCAAACCCGCCCCCTACAAGTAGGCATGGTGGTCACCGTGGAGCCGGGCATCTATATTCCTGGGTTTGGCGGAGTCCGCATTGAGGACGATGTGCTGGTGACAAAACAGGGACACGAGGTTTTGACCAGCGTCCCCAAAGATTTCGACGAGCCCTAAAATTTCGACACAAGCGTCATCGGCTGATCGTTGACGCTTCCTTTCCCACACGACTAAGCGGCACGAGCGCCGCGCTTCGGAGACCTTCGATCCATGGCCAAGTCTGAGCCCGCTACGAGCGGCGTCTTTGATCTCGATCGGTTGCGAGAAATCATCGAATTGATGAAAGAACACGAGCTGTCAGAGATCGATCTCCGGGAAGGGGAACGCCAAATCCAAATGAAACGGGGCGCAACGGTCGCTTATGCTCCCGCTCCGCAAGTCGCCGCGCCGGCTCCTATGGCCGCCGCCGCTGCTGCTCCGACTGAAGATTCGCATCTGGTGACGATCAACAGTCCGATGGTCGGCACGTTCTACGCCAAGCCGAAACCTGATTCTGAGAATTTCGCCAAAGTTGGCGATCACATCGGGGAAGAGTCGGTAGTTTGCATCATCGAAGCGATGAAGGTCTTCAACGAGATCAAAGCTGAGTTGACCGGCAAGATCGTCTCGGTCTTGGTGAAAAACGAAGATCCGGTCGAGTACGGCCAGCCCATGTTCAAGGTCGATCCGCGCGGTTAATAGCGCACCACCGTCCCGCACCCGGACCAACTCAATGTACAACCGCATTCTAATTGCGAATCGCGGCGAGATCGCCCTGCGAATCATCCGCGCTTGCAAAGAACTTGGCGTCGAAACGGTCGCTATTTTTAGCGAAGCCGATCGCGGCGCTTCCTATCTAGAACTCGCCGACGAAGCGTATTGCGTTGGCCCCGCCAAAAGCGCTCAAAGCTATTTGAAGATTGATCGCGTTATCAGCGCCGCCGAAGTCGGCAATGTTGAAGCGATCCATCCCGGCTATGGCTTTTTGGCCGAAAACGCCCAGTTCAACGAGATCTGCCGCAGCTGCAACATCGACTTTATTGGTCCCTCGCCAGAAGCGATGCTCCGTCTGGGCGACAAAAACGAAGCTCGCAAGATGGCCCGCGCAGCCAACGTGCCGGTCGTGCCAGGCTCTGACGGACTGATCGAAGATCCCGAAGAGGCGTTAAAGACGGCGCACGAGATCGGCTTTCCAGTCTTGATCAAAGCAACCGCCGGCGGCGGCGGCAAAGGCATGCGCGTCGCGGCCAACGATCTGGTGCTGAAGACAGCGCTGCAGCAGGCCCAGAACGAAGCCCAAGCGGCGTTCGGTAACGGCAGCGTCTATCTTGAGAAGTATGTTGAACACCCGCGGCACGTCGAAGTTCAGGTCATCGCCGATCATCACGGCAACGTGGTTCACTTGTTTGAGCGCGAGTGCTCGACCCAGCGTCGCCATCAAAAGTTGATCGAAGAGAGCCCGGCGCCGAATTTGTCGCCGACCACGCGCGACGCAATCTGCGCCGCGGCCGTTCGCATGATCCAAGGCGCCGACTACACCAACGCCGGTACGGTCGAGTTTATCGTCGACAAGGACGAGAACTTCTACTTCATCGAAGTCAACGCGCGCATCCAGGTTGAGCACCCCGTCACCGAAATGGTCACTGGGATCGATCTGATTCAAACGCAAATTCGCGTCGCTGCCGGCGAGCGATTGCCGTTTACGCAAGACGACATTCAGGTCACCGGCGCTGCGATCGAATGTCGCATCAATGCTGAGGATCCCGATCGCAACTTCATGCCGTGCCCCGGCAAGATCGAGCGTTTTATCGCTCCCGGCGGGCCCGGAGTGCGATTTGATTCGCACGTTTTCAGCGGCTACACGGTGCCGCCGCACTACGACTCGATGATCGGCAAGCTGATCGTCCATCGGAAAACGCGCGAAGACGCAATCCGCTGCATGCAGCGAGCGCTGGACGAAATCCGGGTCGATGGGATTCGCACAACGGCGTCGTTCCATAAAAAGCTGTTAAGCCATTCGGCGTTTGCCGAAGGGAAAATCGACACGACATTTGTCGAACGAACCTTTTTGCAGTCGTAGCGTCAAACGGCGCAAGTCAGTACGTCGAAAAAATATTACGTTTGCGTAGATCAGCAACGTGCGATGCAGCGCCTCACATGCTCTGTTGCGGCGTTCGGTTTACCATACCGCCGACAATGCGTCCGTAGATTGGCATTGTCGGCCCTCTGGCCAAAGTGAGTAAACTTGTGGCTCACGCGGTGCTCAATACAATCAGATCTTTACTCGCTATGCCGATTATCCGGCAGTAGTTTCCCAAAAGCGCCGATACGCATCCGCGTTATCCGGTCTGTCAGGAGTCACCCCATGTCGAACACGTTGGCCCGCCCTCCGAAAAAGCAACATAATTTCCGCCGAGTGGCGATCCTGTTCGCCGGTGGTCCGGCGCCTGCCGCAAATGCGGTGATTTCGACAGCGGCGGTTTCGTTTCTGCGGAACGATGTCGAAGTGCTGGGAATCAAGCATGGCTACTCAAACCTGATGCAGTTTGGTCCCGATCGCCCGATGGAACTGGGCCGCGACTATATCATGCTGGATCATCAGGCCCTCGCGCGTTCGCGTGCTCAGCAGGGCATCATGATCGGCACCGCTCGGGCGAATCCCGGCAAGCAAGTGTCGCATCCTGACCACCTGAAAGATAAAGAGCGTTCGGCGCCGCTGCAAACCACCTACGACGCACTCTGCTCGCTGGGCGTCGATGCGTTGATCTCGATCGGCGGCGACGACACGCTGAAGACGGCCAACAAATTCAAGCTGTTCCAAGAGACCCTGCCGGAAGGCAGCCACAAGATCCCGGTCGTTCATCTGCCCAAGACGATCGACAACGACTACATGGGGATCGACTTCACCTTTGGTTACTTCACCGCGGTCGACTTTCTGGCCAATGAAGTTCGCAACTTGCTGTACGATGCGGAAGCGGGCCAAGCTTACTTCCTAGTGGAGTGCATGGGACGCAGCGCTGGTTGGCTGCCGTACGGCACCGCAATCGCCGGCGAAGCAAGCCTGGTGGTGAGCGTCGAAGACATCACAGGCGATTACGTCGCCAAAGAGGAAGAAGTCAACGGCCGCACCAAAAAGGTGATGAACGTCGAGAAGGTGGTCGACCGCATCGTCAAAACGATGCTCGCCCGCGAAGCCGAAGGTAAAAAATTCGGCGTGATCATCCTGGCCGAAGGCCTAGCGGAAATGCTGCCGCCGGAATACCTGGAAGGAATCAAACGGGACGACCACGGACATATCTCGATCACCGAAGTGAGCTTGGGCCGCCAGTTTGCTAAATGGATCTCGAAGCGTTACGAAGAACAAACCGGCCGCGGCCGCAAAGTCACCGGTCTGCAATTGGGCTATGAAGCTCGCTGCTCAAAGCCGCACGCGTTTGACGTGATGCTCGGCAGCCAACTCGGCGTCGGCGCCTATCGCGCCCTGGTCGAAGAAGGCTTGAACGGCGTGATGGTCTCGGTCTCGGGCCAGCTGAACCTGCACTACGTCGCGTTCGAGAACCTGGTCGATCCAGAAACCTTGGTCACGGTCGTTCGCTACATCAACCCGATGAGCGACTTCCATCGCCTGGCTAGGTTCCTAGAAACGTACATCAACGACTAACCCGTGGTTGATATCTCTAAATACAAAAAGAGCTGGCGGTTCAGATGAACCGCCAGCTCTTTTTTTTTTCTAACCTACTGACCGCTTACACCTGAAACTGACCGACCAGCGATTGCAGTTTCTTCGAGATGTCAGCCAATTGATCGCTGGAGACTTTCGTCCGTCCGGCGTCATCCGAAACCTTGCGAGCCCCTTCGTCAACCGAGATCACATTACGTGAAATCTCTTCGCCGGCGGCGGCCGATTCGGTCACGGCTTGCGACACCTGTCGTGCCGCCGTGCTCGACTGCGAAACATTGTTGGCGATCTCGTGTGTGGCGGTCGATTGCTGCTCGACTGCGGCGGCGATCCCGCGCGAGATCTGACTCAGGTTGCTGACCACTTTGCGAATCGAATCAATGGATTCAATTGATTCGTACGAAGCGGACTGCATTCCGTCCACTCGCTTCCGAATATCTTCGGTCGCATTGGCGGTCTGGCGGGCAAGTTGTTTGACCTCTTCGGCGACCACGGCGAATCCCTTACCAGCGTCTCCGGCTCGGGCAGCTTCGATCGTCGCATTCAAGGCCAGCAAATTGGTTTGTTCGGCGATATCCTGGATTAGCTCCACGACCTTGCCGATCTCGCTGGCCGCATCGCCCAACTGCCCCAATCGCACGCGGCTCCCTTCGGCCAAATGATTGGCTTCATCGGCGACTTGGTTGGCCTGTTCGGTGTTGCGGGCAATCTCGTTAATGCTGATTGACATCTCTTCGACCGCACTAGCGACCGAATCCATGTTGGAGGACATCTGCGTAGCCGAAGCGGAAATGGTCCGCATGTTGGCCGACATCTCTTCCGAAGCGGCGGCGGCCGAAGTCGACTGCGACTTGGTATCGGTCGAAACCAAAGCCATGCTGTCGGCAGTTTGATTCATGTCGCCGGCCGAACGAGCGATGTCATCCGCATTGGCCGACAGTGCAATCATCGCCGTCTGCAATTGCTGGACAACCGTGTTGAGAGAATTCGACATCGCTCCAATTTCATCCTGGCTTTCCACTGTCAAACGTTGACGCAGATCCCCTGCGGCGACACTATTAAGAATAGTCATCACTTTGCGGATCGGCTTGATAATCGCACGGCTTAACAGGACGGCGATTGCGATCCCAAGCACTAGACCAAAAACGCTCACCACGGCGACGGTAAGCTGTGTCGCTTGATTCGAGGCTTTGACTTGCGGACCTAACTGGTCTTGATCCGCGCTCAGCGACCCAATCAATTCCTCGCCAACCTTGCCAATCGCAGGACCAATCACGTCAATTTGCGTCAACGTGAGTGATTTTTCCGTATCGACCGACTTCTTGATCGCAGTAAACGCGTCGGCATAGGCTTTGACCGAGGTTTGAGCTTGTAGGTACGCTTCGCGAAGTTCTGGCTTGGTGACCAATGAGTCCAACCGAGCCATTTGTTCGTTCAGTTCTGTGAGAGCCTTCGAGACACGAGCGCCATCTTCTGGACTGGTGGGGTCAAAAAAATCGTACAAGCCTATTTGGGCATCCATCATTTTGTTGAGTGACACACTGGCGCGAACAGCCACGGCAGTGTCGTCATCCGCCTCCGCAGAGCGGACGATCGTTTCCAGGTTTTTTGTAACCTTGGGGCCCTCAACATCCAGCACGTCATTTTTCAATACAATCCGCTGCTTGCGACTCTTCACGATTTCAGCAAACGCTCCGGCGAAGCTGCTAGAAGAGGCTTGAATTTGGTCGATCAGTTCTCGCCGTTTGGGATCGACAAACTGCGATTTCGCATTCTCTATCGCGGCGGTCACCTTGCCATAATGATCGTCAAATGTCGTTAGAGATTTATCGTCGGCATAGATCGCAAAATTTCGGACCGCCAGACGGGATTGCAACATCGCCATCCGCATCTCGGAACCCAAATTCGAGTCCCGGGCCAACTGGCGATAGCGATTAAATCCATCAGCCGAACTGTTAATCCCTCGCCAAGCAACGCCAGCGACGATCAGCATCAGAAAGAGCACTACCGAAAAACCCAGGATCGTCTTTTTTGTCAGACTCAAGCGATTCAACATCTGCCCACCCCTCGTTACTTACAATTTTGTAATCTGGTTCATTTTGAGTCGCGTCCGCCCACAAATTTGCACCTGCAAAATTGGGGGGCGACTTGCCCAACATTAGGCCGTAAATAGCGGCAAAGCGGGAAAGATCTTTTGCTTCCGAATGACTTGCGCAAGTCCGCACAACTGCGCAAAACAGGCATTAACCTTGGGACTCCCTCAACGATTCCTAAAGAGGGAGTTTCGCTCTCTAAGCAGAATGGCGACGAAAGCGGACCGCGGAGATAGGGTTTTTCCCTCTACGGTCAAAACCATGGCTGGGGAGAAAAAGCCAAGCGCATCCGACAGGACCGGGCACTATCTGCGGCCCTAATCCCAATCTCTTCGTAGAAACGTATTATTCCCAGCGAGAACGGTGCGGGGGCTACTCCGACAGCGTTCCCTTGGTGCTGGGGACGCCCGGCATGCGGGGATCGTGCTCGACCGCCATACGCAGCGCTCTCGCAGCCGATTTGAAGATTGCTTCGGCGACGTGGTGGCTGTTGCGACTGTAGAAGACATTGACGTGCAGATTGCACAGCGCGTTGGCGGCGGTCGATTGCCAAAAGTCTTCGACCAGTTCGCTATCGAACTCGCCGATTTTTGGGGAATGAAACTCAGCGTTGAAGACCAGAAAATAGCGGCCTGACAGATCGATTGCGGTGGTGCAGAGGGTTTCTTCCATCGGCAGCGTGAAGTGGCCGTAGCGGCGGATTCCCTTCTTGTCCCCAATCGCCTGACGAATCGCTTGCCCCAAGCAGATGCCGACATCCTCGACCGTGTGATGCTGGTCGACATGCAGGTCCCCTTTGGCTTTGACCTTCAGATCAAAGCAGCCATGTCGCGTGAACAGTTCTAGCATGTGATCGAAAAAACCGACTCCGGTGGCGATCTCGCTTTTGCCTTCGCCGTCGAGGTTCAGTTCTAAATCGATTTGCGTTTCAGCCGTTTGCCGGCTGATTTTCGCGGTGCGCGACATATTAAGCAATTCCTTGAGCCAAAGCGGTTTCGATCAACATCAGACAAGCGTCAATCTGATCTTCACCCCCCACCGAGATCCGGATCCCCGGTTGGTAATCTTGATAGTGCATGTATCGGACCAGCACTCGATTCTGTTTGAGAAACTCGTACAGCGCCTTCAGATTCTTCCCGGGATAGGTTCCCCAGACAAAATTTGCCTGCGAGTCAGGTACGGTGAATCCGATTTCTCGCATTTTATCGATCATCCGCTGACGCGTTTTGATCACCTTGGCCCGATTGGTCTGCAACCACTGCTGATCATCAATCGCCGCCGTCGCGCCGGCGATCGACAGCGCATCGCAGTTATAAGAGTCTTTGACCTTCAACAGCTGCGCGATTATCTGCGGCTGCGCGACGATATAACCAAACCGCAGTCCGGCCAGCGCGTACGACTTGCTGAGCGTTCGCGAGACCATGACCTTGTCGTTTTGCTTCACCAGATCAATGCAGTTTTCTTCGGCAAAGTCGACATACGCTTCGTCGACCAACAAAGGGCAGGGGAGTGCGTCAGCCGCCGCTGCGATTTGCGACTTCGGCACGACGGTGCCGGAGGGGCTATTCGGATTCGGCAAAAAAGCGAGCCGCAATTGATTGCTGACCGCCGAGAACTCTGCAGGCAATGACCAGTCCTCTTTAAATGCGATCTCCTCGCTGTCCGAACCTTGAATCTCGGCCAATGTTTTGTACAGGACATAGCTGGGGGTCGGCAGCCGCAACCACTGACCGGTTCCGACAAAGGCTCGCGTGACAATCGTCAAAATGTCATCGCTGCCGTTGCCGCACAAAATCCAATCTGGCTCGACTCCCAGCACTTCGGCGGCCCGCATGCGGAACGAAGTCGCCATCGGATCGGGATAGCGTTCGAGCCCCTGATCCAAGCGTTCTTTGATCGCTCGATTGACGGCCGGCGACGGCGGATAGGGGTTCTCGTTGGTGTTCAGCTTGATGAACTTGCCGGCCTGCGGCTGTTCGCCGGGAACATAGCCGGCCATCGCGTCGATCTCTGGTCGCACGAAAGACATAGCGAAAGCTCGAGTTGAGGAAATTAGGAAACGCGAATATCAACGCTGCGGCGATGGGCGGTCAGCCCTTCCTTGTCGGCCATCCGTTGCACATGCGGCGCGATGGCTCGGATGCCTGCTTCGCTGTAATGAATCACGCTGCTAGAGCGGAGAAAGTCATTCGCCGACAGACCACTCGCCCAGCGGGCTGTGCCGCCGGTTGGCAATACGTGCGAAGGTCCAGCGGCATAGTCGCCCAATGCAACCGGAGCGTAATTGCCCAAGAAGGTGGCGCCGGCATTGGGAATGCTGTCCAACAACGACTCGGCGTTCTCGGTCGCAATGTGCAGATGCTCCGGCGCGATCTCGTTGGTCAATCGGCAAGCTTGCTCGGCGTTTTCGGCCAAGATCAAACAGCCAAACGCTTCGAGACTTTGCACCGTCAGATCGCACCGTTCGAGCAGCGCGACCTGGCGATTCAGCTCGGCGTAGGTCGCTTCCAACGTCTCGGGGCTCCATGTGATCAAGATGCTGGCGCCAGGCGCGTGTTCGGCCTGGGCTAACAAATCGGCGGCAGTGTAATCGGCACGCGTCGTCTCGTCGGCAATGACCACCACTTCGCTGGGACCGGCAATCGAATCGATATCGACCTCGCCGTATACATGCTTTTTGGCAAGCGCGACAAACAAGTTGCCGGGGCCCACGATCTTGTCGACCTGCGGAATTCCTTCGACACCATACGCCAGCGCAGCGACGGCTTGAGCGCCCCCCATCCGATAAACTTCGGTCACGCCCAACTCATGGCAAGTCGCCAATAGATCAACGTTGTACGAACCAAACGGAGTCGGCGGTGCGACCACGACCAGCTCTTTGACGCCTGCGGCCAAGGCCGGCACGGCGGTCATCAAGACGGTCGACGGATAGGCGGCGGCGCCGCCGGGGACGCACAACCCAACTCGCTGTAGCGGCAGATAACGTTGCCGCAAAAAGACGCCGTCAGCGCGATCGACTTGCACATCTTGGTGCAAGATCGCCGTCTGAAACTGCCAAATGTTGTCGCGAATCTTACGGATCGTCTCCAAAAACTCTGGCGCCGCTGCAGCATGCGCCGCTTCCAGTTCGGCCTGCGGCACGCGAATCGTCTCAGACGTTAGCTGTTTGCCGTCCAGCTTTTCGCCATAACGCAGCACCGCGGCCAGTCCTTCGGTCTGGACCTCGTGGCAAATCCGCTCGACCACTTGCTGCGGCGAGAGCGCCTCGCCAAACGTTTCGATCGTGCGGCGTCGGCCCGCTTCGCTGACCACATTGCCGCGGGGGCTCAGCTTTTCGCGCAGCGCGGCAAGTTCGGCGACAACGTCATCGCGGCGAGCGTCAATGCGAGCTATTTTCAAAGCGATTTCGGCCATCGGGCTTTCAGGCGGCAGTTAGGTGGGGTGGTCGGTCCACAGGACAGGCAAGAGTCCCATTTTGTTCACTTGGGGACGATCACGAAAGACCAGTCCCCGCCTCCGCTTATTGAGGTTGCGCTATTTCGCGATTCATGAAGAATGGAACACGGGTGCCACGGAAGGGAACGGATTACACGGTAAGAAGGCAGAGCTGGAAACGAAAAGGATGCCGATGCGGCGAACTTTCGAGGTGATTTTAAATTGGAAGCGTAGCCCCTTGGAGCTGTTTTCTTCCCGCGTAATGCCGTGATTTATCCGTGTCCTCCGCGTTCTACTTCTTACGGTCCTGCAAATAACGCAACATCAAAACCTCTACTCGGAGCTGACGATCATCCGCCAGCAGCGATGGATTCGTTTGTTGCGGAAATCTTCGGGCACGGTCTTCTTCGAGATTTCTCGGATCGAGACCCCCTCAAAGAGCGAGTCGTCGAATTTAAACCGGCGAAAATTGGTCGAAAAATAGATCACGCCCCCCGGCGACATCCGCGAAATCAGCAGTTCGAGCGCCTCGACATAATCCAGCTGCACATCCCAAACCGTTTCGGTTCGCTTGCTATTGGAGAAGGTCGGAACGTCGATCACCGCCAGGTCGTACACCTGTTCAACCGGAGCACGCAGCCACTCCATCACATCCCCCTGAAGCAGGCGATGCTCGCTGCCTCGATACCCATTCCGCCGCAAGTTGCGATCAGCCCATGCGACATAGGTGGGCGAAAGGTCGACCGACGTCGTGCTGGCGGCGCCCCCCGACGCGGCGTAAACCGAGAACGCGCCGGTGTAACAGAAGAGATTGAGAAAGTGCTTCCCTTTCGCTTCGTCACGAACCATACCGCGGGCAATGCGATGGTCGAGGAAGAGCCCGGTGTCAACATAGTCAGACATGTTGACCTCAAACTGCAACCCGCCTTCTTCGGCATTGATCGTCAGCCGGCGGTCGTCTTGCCGTTGATGTTGTTGATCGCCGCGTTGCACAACGCGCGTCTTGCCGTAAACATTTTCGCGCGGCAGTTCTAACGAGTCAGCGGCGACGTCGCACATGTGATCTAACCACTCGGCATGTTGAGCCGGCGTCCGATCGTGCGGACGTTCGTACTCGCCGATATGCAGATAGTCGTGATAGCGATCAACGACCAGCGGGATTTCGGGAATGTCACGCTCATACAAGCGATAACAATGGATTCCCCGCTTCGGCCAGCGACGCAAGTGTCGCTGCAGCTTGACCAAACGATTGCGAAACAACTCAGCCTGCTCCGCCCCCTTGGCCGAGATGCCGCCAAAGGCCGGCTTGAAAACCGGTTCTACCGGAGTCTTCCGCGCTGTGCCTTCGCTGGGGGTGACTTCGCTGTCTGTGACTTCGCGGGGCAGCTTCTCAATCTCCGGCGCTTCCTTGGGCGGCGATTCAATCTCTGCTCTTGCAGGCGATGGTGATTCGCCAATCGGCAATCCCTTTGCCGGGGGCTCGCGATGCGGCGACGGCTTTACGACGGTCTGTGGGGTTTCCAGTGCGACATCGTCTTCGTCACTCCAAGCATCGGCCAGCGCAGGAACCGCTTTGGTCGGCGCGGCGGCAGCTTCCCCCGCTTCTTGCAATTTCGGCGGTCGCGGTCCATAGAACTGATACAGTTGGCATTCGATTCGGCCGTTGTAAATCTTGCGGCGCCGATCGGCGCGTTGGCCAATCAGATTCTCGAACTGTGACTCAGCGGTCAACACATAGTGGGACCAAGTCGGCAAACGTCGCAGCACATGCGGAAACGATCGGTAGAGCTCCGTCAATTCGCGGCGATCGCCAATTCGTTCACCGTACGGCGGGTTGGTGACGATACAGCCGTACTCGTCATCGCTGCGCAGATCGGCGAAATCGCGCTGCTCGAAACGAACATCATGCGCCACGCCGGCCGCGTTGGCATGCTGACGCGCGAGCCGCAACACATCGGCGTCAGCGTCAAAGCCCAGCAGCGGTTGCTCTAGTTTCTTCAACTTCGCTTTGCGTGCATCCGAGCGCAGATCCGAGATCAGCTCGGGCGGCGTGATCGGCCAGCTTTCAAAATCAAACTCGCGCGTTAAACCCGGCGCCACGTTCCGAGCTACCAGCGCCGCTTCGATCGGGATCGTGCCGCTGCCGCAAAAGGGATCGATCAACGGGCACCCCGGCTTCCAATAGCTGAGATCAATCATCGCGGCGGCCAGCGTTTCTTTCAGCGGCGCCGGACCAACCAACGTGCGATAGCCTCGCTTGTGCAAGCTAGAGCCGGTGGTATCGATCGTCAGGATCGCTTCGTCTTCTAGCATCGCCACTTCGACCGTGATGCGGGGGCCGGTCTCGGGCAATTCGGTGACGTTGTGTTCGGCCAATAGACGCTCGACGATCGCCTTTTTGACGATCTTCTGGCAAGCCGGAACGCTCGAGAGTTGCGACTTCAGCGAACGGCCATTGACCGGAAAGCAGCCGTCGGCCGGGATAAATTTTTCCCAGGGCAGGGCCCGCACACCGTCAAACAGCAGCCCAAAGTCATCGGCATGAAACGAACCGAGTCGGATCAGCACGCGGTCGGCGGTGCGCAGCCAGAGGTTGGTTTTGGCCACGTCGGCCATGGTTCCGCGAAAGAGGATCTTGCCAGAGCCGATGATTTTGGGCTCGTAGCCCAGTTGCTCGATCTGGCGCGCGGCGACCTTCTCGATGCCGAACGCGGCGGCGGCCAATAAGTCGTAAGCGTCGTCCAACGAACTCTCTCTGCGGTTAACGAAGGTCTGGGGGGAAACCGTTCATCCTACCCGATAGGGCCTGTTTGGCGAATGACTTGGGGGCTTCTTAGCTCGCGGCGGGTTGGCTCTTAGGGCAGAAAGCGGATAATTGAGGCACGCCGCTTCTTTTTTCGATAATTCCCCACTTGTTAGGAACCGCGATGATCGATCTCCGCAGCGATACCGTCACCCAACCCACCGCCGCGATGCGGCAAGCAATGGCCAACGCCGAAGTGGGGGATGCGGTAATTGACGTCGATCCGACCGTCGATCGGCTCGAGCGAATGACCGCCGAATTGCTGGGCAAAGAAGCGGCGGTCTACATGCCCTCGGGCAGCATGACCAATCAGATTGCGATCCGGATCCACTGCAAGCCGGGGGACGAGTTCCTCTGCGAAGTGGGCTGTCATGTTTACAACTACGAGCAAGCTGCGTTCGCCCAGTTAAGCGGCATCGCCACGCGCACCATCGAAGGAGAATATGGAGTCTTAAAGCCAGAACAATTCCATGAAGGACTTGTTCGCCCCCTCAATGATCACATGGTCCGCACGCGGCTGGTCTGTCTTGAAAACACGCACAACCGTGGCGCCGGCAAGGTGCAGCCGTACGAGTATGTCGAGCAGATTTGCCGTTGGGCCCATGCCGCAGGGCTGCAAACGCATTTGGATGGGGCGCGGCTGTTTAATGCCGTCGCGGCGACCGGCATTGCGTTGGCCGATTGGGCCCAGCACTTTGACACGGTCAGCGTCTGCTACAGCAAAGGGCTCGGCGCTCCGGTTGGTTCGTGCTTGGCGGGCCCCGCCGAGATGATGCGCGAGGCGCGGCGGCATCGCAAGCTATTTGGCGGCGGCATGCGTCAAGCCGGCATCATCGCGGCCGGCGCTTTGTATGGTCTACAGCACCATCGCGAGCGTTTGACCGAAGACCATGAACACGCCCAGATCCTGGCCAGCGCCATCCAGCAGACCGCGGGGCTGACGCTGACGCCTGAGACGGTCGATACCAATATTGTCATCTTCCGCGTCGATCCGCGGCTTGGCACGGCGGCCCAGTTTGTGGCTCAGTTGAGAGAAGCTGGCGTCGCGATGATGGCGATCAGCGCCCAAGCGGTGCGAGCCGTAACGCACTTGGACGCTTCTCGAGAGCAAATCACCGCAGCGGCGGCAGTCTTAAAGAAATTGGGAAGTTAACCCACCAGGCTCCCCCCGAAATAGCCGGAGGGGTGAATAATTGCTACAATCGTAGGCATACTGAGTGCTGTGGGAGTGATGCACGCAGTTAAGACCGATTTTTGCATTCTCTTTGCCGAGAAGCGACATAAGAATGTAAGCTAAAGAGTCCCACAGACTTAACTGCTGCTGACTCCCTAGTTCTGTCCCTCGACTTCTTTCCCGCAAGACTTCCTAGCGCATGGCCGTCGCCAATACTCATGACTTCTGGAAATTGTTGCTAAAAAGCAACCTGCTTCCCAAAGAGCGCTGTCAACAGCTTCACGAAAGCTACAAGCAGCACGCAGGCAGCGATAGCGATCCCAAGCAGCTCGCCAAATGGCTAATCGGCGAGTCGGCGATCACCTCCTACCAGGCGCGCGTGCTGTTGGGAGGCAAAAAAGGGCCGTTCCAGCTGGGCGCCTACAAGCTACTGGATCGGATCGAAGCAGGTCTGCTCGCTGGCGCTTACCGAGCCGAGCATCTCGCCACAGGTCAGCCAGTCTTGCTGCACAAAATCTCAAGTTCCACGATCGAGAACCCGCAGGCCTGGGCGATCGTCCAGCAACAAATTCGCAGTCGCTGCGCGGCGCCTCATCCCCATCTGTGGCGCTGCTTTGAACAGATCGAAGTCAACGGCAATCACTTTTTGGTGACCGAAGAACCAACCGGTAATCCGTTGCAAGAAAGTCGCCCTGGACCGGGTCAACCGGTTCCGCCGGCCGACTGCACGCGTCTGGTTCGCCAAGCGACCCAAGCGATTGAGCGGCTGCACAGTGCAGGAATGATTCAGGGTAATCTGACCTCGGACGTGTTGTGGTTAGAAGCCAACGGCAATTTGAAGGTGATGCATAACCCGCTGCATTTGCCCACGGCGGCCGATTGGAGCAAGAATGACGAAGCGACGCTTCGCCGCGCCGATTTTGCGGCCCCAGAGCTGTCGACGCCCGGCACGACGCCAACCCGACCCAGCGACATCTATGCGCTCGGCTGCATCCTGTTTGATTTGCTGACCGGCAATCCTCCCTTCGCTGGCGGCGACCTCACCCAAAAATTCAATCGGCATGCCGCCGAACCGATCGCCCAAGCGCCGTCGATTCCGCCGCAAGTCTTTCAATCGATCGCCTATATGATGGCGAAGAACCCGGCGGTTCGGTATCAATCGGCCGGCGATGTGGTCAATGCGCTGACGCCGCTGGTCGATCCTAATCAGCTCCATCCACCGGTGGCGCCAGCGCCGCCGGCGCTGGCCGCTTATCTGCAAACGCTGCCGCAACTGCCGCCGCAGCCGAGCGCAACTCCGCCGCCAGGAATGCCGCAACATTTTTCACCTCCGGCCGCCGCTCCTTTTCCTGGCGCTCCGGGCATGCCGTTTCCCGGTGCTCCCGGCATGCCCATGCCCGGCGGGCCTCCGCCGATGCCCGGCTATGGCGCACCTCCGACTGCGGCGCCGGTGGGCGCACCGGTCGCCACCGCCGTTGCCGGCGGCATTCAGGGAGAGAGCCGAGCCACCGGCTTGGCCGAACGGGTTCGCAAACGGAAACAGGCGAAACGTATTACGCAGCTGGTTCTGCTCGGATTTTTGGCGGTCGGCATGTTGGTCGCCGGATTTTATGTGCTGAACAACATGCCGGACGAAAACGACCAGCTCGCCAATAACGATCCTCAACCGGTAGCTGTCGATCCGCAAAATCCTGCCCCCGGCCCCGGAGACGACACCAACCCGATGCCGCAGCCGCCGGCCGGCGATAGTCCGGTGCAATTGATCGCCGATGATCAGCAAACGCTGTGGGAGTCGCCAACCCAGGGAGCGGAGATCTCACTGGCAGGTTTGCCTGTCGGCGTGAAAAGTTTACTCGCATTACGTGTCGCTGAACTGACCAGCAGCAGCGCCGGCCAACAAGCGCTCGAGGCGCTCGGACCTAACTTTGGCGCGATCTGGAAATCGTGGGAAACGACCAGTGGATTTGGCTGGCACGAAGTCGACACGGCGACGATCGCCTATGGTCCGACAACGCCGGTCGGTCAACCCACCATGGTGGTGCGTCTGAAAGGCCCGACTAACTTGATGTCCAAGTGGGACGGAGCAGAGACCATCGGTCAGGCTCCGAGCCAATACTTCAAGCGCGGCGCTTGGTCGTTTTATCCGCTGCCGACTGAAAGCGGCAGCGCCTTCGTCATGGGCGCCGATAGCGACATCGCCGCAATCGCCGCCACCGGTGGAGCAGCGCCGACCTTGCCGCTAGAGCTGGAACAACTGCGCCGCAGCTCAGATGATCAGCGCACGCTCAATTTGCTGTTTGACGCACGTTATTTGCAATCGCCGCAATCGCCGCTTAGTTCTGGCGATCTCGCCGGTTTCAAAGAACCGGTTGGCTGGTTCCTGGGTGACATGATCCAAGCAGGACTGGTCAGTTGTCAGCTCAATGACACGCAATGCTACACCGAAGGACGCTTTATCGGCTCACTAGCCGCCGAGCCGTTTGGCTTGGCCGAGTCGCTACGAGCTCGCATCTTGGGTGGATCCAAGTTGGTCGCCAATGCGATTACGCTGCTAGGCCCCACGCCGTACTGGCAATCGCTGGGAAGCAAATTTCCGACGATGCTAGAGTTTGCTCACAAATTTGCCCGCACCGGCGCCGACGGCAAACAGGCGATCATCAACATCGCGCTCCCCTCGTACGCCGCTCCCAACTTACTGGCGGCGGCCGAGTTAACCGTTTCGGCCTCGTCAAGCTCTGCGTCGGCGCCACCCACGGCGATGGCCGGCGGATCCAGCGGTGAGCCGCAAACGATCGAAGCGAAGCTAAAAAAGAAGATCAGCCTGGCGTTTCCTCAGAACTCGCTTGATTTTGCGATGCGTGATTTTGGGGACGAAGCAGGTATTACCGTCAAATTAGTCGGCGGTGACTTACAATTGGATGGAATCACCCAAAACCAGCAGATTCGGCAGTTCGACATGTCCGATCAACCTGCCGAAGAGGTGTTGATCGCACTGCTGATGAAGGCCAATCCCATCACCACAGTCAAGTCTCCCAACGAAGTCGACCAAAAACTTGTCTATGTAATTGGACCCGATCCAGAGAATCCGGACGGGGACAAGGTTATATTGATTACTACCAGAGCGGTATCGGCCAAAAAGGGTTACACCTTGCCGGCGCCGTTTCAACTGAAAAAATAAGACTGCCGGACGTTGACCCAAAGTTAAAACGACGTGGAACCTTTCTCGATCCAATGCACGACCTGCCGAGCGCCTCTCCGGGTGAAACATGCGGAGTTGATCGGACAGATTCTGCCCTGCCCAAAGTGCGGCAGCATGGTGCAGATTCTCGGTCCAGCAACAACGTCCGAATCTGCCGCGGCCGACGCCGAAAACGCGAAGACGGTCCAGTTGCCTTCTGCCCCAGCCCCGTCGAAACCGGCTCCATCAAAACCGGCTCAAGCAAAATCGGTTCAATCGTCGAAAAGCAGCACCCCCAAAAATAGTCCTTCAACCGCTGCTTCGGCCAAGTCTCGATCATCCTCAAGCAGCTCAACTCCGCAGTCAGCGACTCCGCGTCCAGCAGCCGCCGCCGCTGCATCGGTTGCCGAAAGCTCCGAAGAGATATTCGCCCACGCGGCCGAGATGCTCTCCAGCGATGCGCCGCCGGCAAGCCCAACGCCAATCGCCGCAACGCCCACCGAACCGCCTGGCGAAAACTCACCGGCCAGTGTATCTGCACCTACAGATATGCCGACTACTCTCCCCGCTGCGGCAAAGTTCGCCAACTATCGCCTAATTGCCCTCGTCACAGGCGGAGTGGTGATCGGTGGCCTCTTAATGGCGCTCGTCGTGCGAGCGATTTTGATTGACGACACGCCGGTCGCTCAGGTCGAACCTCCCGAGGCGAGAGCCCCGATCCAGCCAACGCCTGAACCGCTGGTCGAAGTGCCGGCAACCGATCCGACTACGCCTAACGATAAAAAACCGGCAGACCAATTGCCGGAAGACCAATTGCCGGAAGACGGAGTCGCCGCAAAGCCCCCGGCAGAAATTCCAACCCCCAACCCAGAAGCGCCGGCCAACCCCAAAGCGTCTGCCGATACAGATCCAGCGGCGATGCCGGCAGCAACCGCGGTCGACAACAAGCCGCGCGAAATGCCGCTCGACGAAACGAAGCCGCGCGAGAACCCGTTTCTATTTGACGATCCAGTTCGCGTAAAACCAGCGGCCCAAGATGTCGCCGCAGCCGAGGCGCCTGAGACGACCGACGAACAGCGGATGAAGTTCGCCAACGACCCGCTGACCGGTGTGCTGGGTGAAGCGTTTCCGCTGTTTGACGAATCGATGTTCGATCTGCCTGAATCGCAATCGATCGCAGCCGAGGCCGATCCGGCGATGCAGGTTCCCGACCCTGCAGCTCCCTTATCTCCCGAGCCGTTGGTCGAGAAACCGGCGCCGCGCCAGGTCGACATTGCAGCTCGCTTAAATGACCCGTTCATCAAAATCAATTTTCCGGGGATTCCTCTTCTCGATCATCTCCGTAATTTGACTCGCTGGAGCACGATCCCGATTTCGGTTGATCCGTTGGCTTTACAATCGGCCGATATTCAGGGTGACAAGCAGATCAGGGTCAGGCACGAAAGCTCCAACACCGAATATTTGCTTCGCAGCGCCGTCGAACCGCTACGGATGTCGGTCGACGTCGTCGGCGATCACATTCGGATCGTGCCGCTCAAATCGGCCGGCGATAAGCCGCCGACGATTCGCTTTCAAGTCGATGACCTGGCCAGCGATGACCAAGCGCTGGCCGAGCTTGCCTACACGCTGACGCACCTGGTCGAACCGACCTCCTGGCAAGGCGCTGGCGGTACAAACACCTGTCGTACCGGCAAGCGCGAGTTGCAACTTGCGGCCGACTCCAAAACAGTCTTTCAGGCGTTGGTCATGGTTGAAAAGTTGCGTGTCGCGCGGGGTAAATCGCCACGCAGCAGCTACCAGGCCGACCTCTTCAAACTAGAACCGCGCAGCGACCAAGCCGCGGCGATGCTCGACAAAAAAGTGCAGCTCAGTTTTGTCGAGCCGGCCGAGTTGACCGAAATTGTCGAACAGCTAGAAGACTCAACCGGATCGGTCATCTTGATCGATTGGGATTCGCTACTACCGGAAGGCTGGAATCCTGATACCAAAGGGACGATGCTCGCGATCGACGTCACCCTTCGCGAGGCGCTGCAGACGCTGCTAAAACCGTTGGAGATGGACTTTCGCGCGATCGATCAGCGGACGTTGCAGATCGCGATGAAATCTGATATCGCGCAGCATGGCTTCGTCGAGCTCTATCCTATTAGCGATCTTGCGGACGGCCCCACCCAAGCCGCCGCGCTGATCAATCGCTTGAAAACCGAACTCGCGATCGCCGACGATCCCGAGTTCGCACTCCTCTACGACAAGCCCAGCAAACACCTCCTGGTCCGTTTGCCGCAGCCAAAACAGTTAGAGTTGGCTGCAGCACTCACCAAATTACGAACGCCGTAGGATCCGCGATGCGGACCATTCGCCCTGTTCGATAACTTGCACGTTTTCTGGTGCTTCCTTGGTCTGCAGAGCGGACCCTACATGATGATCCCCAGCGCGTCGGCCACTTTGCGACATTTGGTCATCGTTTTGGCGAACTGCTGGAGCGTCAATGATTGGTATCCGTCGCTCATCGCTTCGTCGGGTTTCGGATGAACTTCGATGATCAATCCGTCGGCCCCGACGGCGACGCTCGCGGCGCACATATCTTCGACCAGGTAAGCGTGTCCTGTGCCATGGCTTGGATCGATCACCACCGGCAAGTGGGTCTTTTGGTGCAGGTACGGCACCGTCGCCAGCGGCAGAGTGAAGCGTGTGTGCGCCTCGAAGGTGCGAATGCCGCGTTCGCACAGCATGACGTTCTGGTTTCCTTCGTTCAGGATGTATTCGGCGGCCAGCAGCAGTTCGTCAATCGTCGCGGCGGGTCCACGTTTTAGCAGCACCGCGCGATCAACGCGGCCGCACGCTTCTAGCAAGCGATAGTTCTGCATGTTTCGAGCGCCGATTTGCAGCACGTCGGCGTATTTCGCGACCAGCTCGACATCCTCCGGCGACATCACTTCGGTCACAATCGCCAGGCCCGTTTCTTCCCGAGCGGCGGCCAAAAGTTTCAGCCCTTCTTCTTTCATCCCTTGGAAGGCGTACGGGCTGGTCCGCGGCTTGAATGCTCCGCCGCGCAGCGCCGTCGCTCCGGCCGCTTTGACGGCTCGCGCGGTTGTGATCAGTTGTTCTTCACTTTCGACCGAGCAAGGTCCAGCGATCACTCCCAACGAACCGGCGCCGACTTTCAAATCGCGAACAACCACTTGGGTTGATTCAGGCTTCACCTCTCGACTGGCAACTTTGTAAGGCGCCAAAATCGGCATCACCGCAGCTACGCCGGGGCCGCTTTCCAGCGACTCTTTCATCTCTTCACGCTTGTCGCCGATCGCCGCGATCACCGTTCGCTCTTGGCCGACGATCACGTGCGCTTTCAATCCTAAATTTTCGACTCGCTTTACCATGTTTTCGATATCCGCTTGTTCAGCTCCGCGCTGCATTACCACGATCATTGCCTGGGTGCTCCGATTAAAAAACGCTGTCGGTAAACGAAAAAGGCCCTGAACTTCTTTTGAAGTTCAGGGCCTGAAAGTGACTCGTATTGGCGATTGTGCTTCTACGTAGCTGCTCCAGGCCCACCGGTAAAGTAGGTAAAGAACTGCCAAAAGTAGCTGGTTTGCACGATCATGTTGGTCATTATGACTGGCCGAGCAGCGAACGCAAGACGTTCAGCGCGGCGTTGGAACATTCTTCACCAATCGTAGCGGAAACATCCAAACCAATTCCCGCTCGCTGGTTTTACCTAACGCGTTGCGGCCGACGGAGTCACGCTGACCGCAGGCTTAATGACCGTCGGCGGCACGATCAGGTTCGCCGCGGGAAGCCGTATCGTAAATGCCGTGCCGACGCCGACGGTGCTTTGCACGCGGATCTTTCCTTCGTGCGACTCGATGATGTCACGGCAAGTCGCAAGGCCCAGTCCTGTCCCTCCTTTGCCGCTTTCGTCCGGTCCGCTTTTGGTCGAGAAGAAAGGATCGAAAATCTTTGGCAACTGCTCGGCCGGGATGCCGGTTCCGCTATCGCGCACCATCAAGCTGACCACGCCTGCTTCGGCGTCATGCGACAACCGAACGACCAAGCGGCCCCCTTTGGGCATCGCCTGACGCGCATTGATCAGCAGATTGAGCAGCACTTGTTGGATCTGATTGCCGATCGCGAGCGCCGGCGGCGTCTCTTCGAGCTGCACATCCAGCTCAACGCGATACTTTTGCATCTCGCGTTCCAGCAGCATGATCGCGTCTTTGACCAACGGTGCTAGATCGGTCGGTTCGCGACGGTCGCTGCGGTTTTTGGCCAAACCAAGTACGCCGGTCGTAATCTTTGCGGCGCGCTCGCCGGCGGCCATGATTTTTTGAAAGCAACGATTGCGGGTCGCTTCGTCCTGATGGCGAAGCCCCATCTGGGCGTAGTTGATGACCGAGGTCAGAACGTTGTTAAATTCGTGCGTAGTAGAGCTCATCAATTCACCCAAAGCGGTGAACTTTTGTGCTTCGGCCAGCCGCCGTTTGAGCGTTTCGACTTGCTCTTCGAGTGATGGCTGGTTGGGAGATTCTGTGACCGCCGACGGCTTCGTTGACACGCGCGTCCTGCCTTTCCTTCTAGAAACTTCCCACCCTGCTGGACTTCTCAAAACTGCCGAAGCTGCCCTGTCGGCGTCGCTTAAAGTCATGGGAAATGGAGTTTTACCGCATACCAACGGTATCGTCGTTTTCCTCTTCGCGACTCAAACTGATCCCGCTACAATCCGTGCCTCCGATACAGATACCCCAATGTCGCAAAGGATTCTGCGCATGCATACGCTCGACCTGCTGGAACAAGCCGTTACCGCCGCTGAGCAACTCGGGTATCAAGTTCGCCGCGAATGGCTGGACGGCAGCGGCGGCGGATGCTGCGAAGTCGCTGGCAAAAAATGGATCTTCGTCGATCTCTCGCTCGACTCTCACGAACAACTGATGCAAGTCTTGGACGCGGTCACCCACGATGAAGCGCTCGCTACCATTCCGCTGCCGGCGTCACTGCAATCATTGACCAGCCGCACGAGACGAGCCGCCTAGTTTTTCGGCCAGACTTAGGCGCCGCGGCGCGCCTGAAAGCCTGGTTAGAAGCCGGGCTAAAAGATTGTCACTTGCCTGCCTGGCCGACTTTTCACTATAAATATGTACAGGCATAATTTGGCGTTTTCAAGCGGGTGGGGCAGGGTACGTCTGCACGCACCTTAGTCTGTTCAATCTACATTCCACCCAATAGCAGCTTTCTACTGCTTGGATTGCCCGCAGCGATGTCCAGCCGGAAGTCCCTCAAGCAGTCCATTCCAGCGATGGCCTTCAGCTACCGCCGGGATGGTAAATGGGAAGTCTATTAACAGGACAGCACTGCCATTCAAGCCAGACACCGGCAACCAGATAGCGGGGAAAATCCTTCGAGCTTCGTCCTTACTTTTCGTCTGTCCTGTCGCTCAGAAAAAAAACGGCGCCGAGTCCACTCGCATCCGCCGCCACTTACCCCCCGACAGGAGCCGCGTTTTAAGAATCGCTGCAGGTCGGCAGACTGGTAAACCCAAACAACCGCTTGGTTTGGATATACAGCTCGACCGAGCGGGGAAGTTGATAGCGGATCGTTTCGCCGGCGGCGCAGCGGCGACGGATTTCGGTACTGCTGAGCCCGATGCCTGGTACGTCAACCAGATTTCCGGCGAAAGAGGCCAAGCGCTCGGCACTACAATAAGGCGCCAAGACGTTCCAATCGGGCTCCGGCGCCCCAGGACGTCGCATCACTGCTGGCGCCGCTAGTTGGCAAATTTTTTCCGGACTACGCCACGTCGAAAAATCTGCCAGCGAGTCGCTGCCAATCAATAGGTACAACTCTGCTTGCGGCGCCAGCTTGCCGATTTCGATCAGCGTGTCGACGGTATAGCTGACGCCTCCACGTTGTAGCTCCAGCGGACAGACGCTGAACGCTGGGTTGCCGGCGATCGCCAACTGCAGCATCGCGACCCGATCAGCGTCGGCAGCCAATTTTTGAGCGAGCTTGTGGGGGGGAGTCGCCGCCGGCACAAACCAAACTTCGTCCAGCGAAAGCTGCTCGCGTGCATATTCGGCCAGTAACAAATGCCCCAGATGAACCGGCGAAAACGATCCTCCAAAGATTCCCAGTCGCATTGAACTCTTTCGCTTTTCCAAGATCGCCGCTGGGGGCCGTGCCGAAGTCGTTACAATTCAATGTAACTCCCGATTTCGTCGCCGACCATCCAAGCGCAGATCCGCACCCACTATCGCTCGTGAAGCAACAAGACTTATTCAACACCGCGCCGGCGCCTTGGGAAGTCGACGATCTGGTCTCGCATGTCGTCGCCAAGATCGTCTTCTCGACCGGGCCGCAGCAACCGTTCGACTATCTAGTGCCGGAGAAGCTGGTTCCCAGCGCTGTCGCCGGCCGTCGGATGCGCGTGCCGTTTGGTCGTGGTGATCGTCTCGTGCAAGGCTACTGCGTTGAAGTGGGCGCCAAACAAGTCCCACCCAACAAGCTGAAGTCGATCCATGATGTGGTGGACGACATCACGCTGCTGAGCCGCAGCATGTTAGGGCTAACCCGCTGGATGGCCGACTACTATCTTTGCCCCTGGGGGCAAGTACTAGAGGCCGTCGTCCCCGCCGCGGTCCGCGGCAATGCCGGCACGCGCGAAGTGACGCTTCTCTCAGTAACGCGTGAAACAGCAATGCAATTGGCGACGCTGAAGCTGCCTGCCAAGCAGCAGACAGCGCTAGCTATTCTGGCGGCGACCGGCAAATCGCTCACTCCGCCTGAGCTGGCGCAAGCCGCAGGCTGCACGCTAGCGCCGATCATGGCGCTGCGGAAGAAGAAGCTGGTCCATGCCGAAGTCCGCCGCGTCAGCTTCGCCCACTTTGACGATACGCCGGCCGCCGCCGAACCAGCCAAAGAACTGAACCCCGATCAATCCGCCGCTTTAAAAACGATTTTGCAGGCCGTGGACGAAGAACGTCATCAATCGGTATTGCTGCACGGCGTGACCGGCAGCGGCAAGACCGAAGTTTATTTGCAAGCGATTGATCGCGTTGTCGCCGCCGGCAAGCAGGCAATCGTGCTGGTGCCGGAGATCAGTTTGACGCCGCAAACCAAGCAGCGGTTTCGGGCTCGCTTTGGCCAGATCGCGCTGCTGCATAGCCACATGAACGACGTCGAGCGGCACTGGCAATGGAAGCGAATCGCCAGCGGACATATTCCGGTGGTGGTCGGCGCACGCAGCGCGATTTTTGCTCCGACTCCCCGGCTGGGCATGATCATTTTGGACGAAGAGCACGACTCGTCGTTCAAACAAGATACATCCCCCCGCTACCATGCCCGCGATGTCGCCGCTTGGCGAGCAGAAAGTGAAAACGCGCCGCTCATCTTAGGTTCGGCCACACCGTCGCTCGAAAGTTGGCGCCAGACGCAAACCGGCGCGATCACGCTGGTCTCGATGCCCAGGCGCGTCAACAACTATCCGCTGCCCGATGTGAAGACGGTCGATCTGCGGATCGATCGCAAAAGCCAAGGCAAAGGCGCGATCAGTCGCCCGTTGTATCAAGCGATGCGGCGCACGATTGAAGAAGAGGGCCAGATGATTTTGCTGCTGAATCGGCGCGGCTATGCAACCCATATTCAGTGTCCGGCGTGCGGCGAAAAAGTGGTCTGCCCAGAGTGTGAAATTGCGCTGACGCATCACTTGGCCGACAACATGGCGATCTGCCATTACTGCGATTATCGCCAGATGGCCCCCAAAAGCTGTCCCGCGTGCGGTTTCACCGGCATTCACTTTTTTGGCTATGGAACGCAGAAGCTAGAAGCGGAGGTAAAAGCTCGGTTTCCAGGTGTCGAGTGTCTGAGAATGGACAGCGACACGATGAAAAAGCCAGGTTCTCACGAAGCGGCGCTCGAGCGTTTCCGCTGCGGGGAGGCCAAGATTTTGGTCGGCACGCAGATGATCGCCAAGGGGCTCGACTTTCCCAACGTTACGCTGGTCGGCGTGATCAATGCCGATACGGCGTTGCACTTTCCGGATGTACGCGCCGGCGAACGCACCTTTCAGCTGATCACTCAGGTCGCAGGGCGAACTGGACGCGGTTACAAGGGTGGTCAGGTATTGGTGCAAACGCTCAGCCCTGATCACCCAGCGATTGAAGCGGCGGCGCGGCATGATTATTCGCTGTTTGCCGGGCGCGAGCTCCCTTTTCGGGAGAAATTCTGCTTTAGCCCCTACGCCAAAATGGTTCGCTTGGTCGCGCGAGCCGAGACCGCGGCGGCGCCGGAAGCGTTTCTGGATGAGTTCGCCAAACAAATTCTGAAAACTGCTGCCGAGCTATCGCTCCAACTCCATTTGCAAGGCCCAGCCGCCGCGCCAATCGAGAAACTGCGAGGCCAATATCGCTTCCATCTGCTGCTCAAAGCGATCGATGGCGAGAACTTGCGCAAAGCGGTGCGTTTGGTCGCCGCCAAGACAAGATCGCCGGACGAAGTGATCTGGACCATCGATGTCGACCCGGTCGATATGATGTAAACAAAGCTACTTCAGCACCTTTGGGGGTACGAATCTGTCTGGTTCCAAGCGGCGTAACCCTCTAGAATGCTTAGGAGTCCCTTCGATTTACCGTATCCTATTCGGCAGAGCATGTCCTACCGCTCGCTAAAACGCGTTCTCGGCGAAACCAATCTAGAGCGAAAGTGCCGCTTTCTGTTCGGGACGTGCTTGCTGCTGCTCATCATGGGAAGTTTCACCTGGTACGGCCAATCGACCGAACAGCTAGTGCATGAGAAGAACGAAGCGACCGGACGCTTGCTGGTCGATGCGGTCCTTCTGAAAATTCACTGGCAAAGCAACGAGAAGACGTCGCAGCCCGGCTACGACGCCTACGTCGCCGAGACCGGCTTAGATCTTGAGTACATCAACTACGACTGGGAAATCCTGGTCCGCGATCCCGAAGCACGCGCATTGGCGCGCACCCTGAACAAAGAAGAGCGGATCTCACTGCCAGCCAACGAAGAAGAATATCAAACCCTGGCCGAACTCCAGTACGAGCAAGAGACACGCGACAAAGAGATCCTGCAACGCTTCTTGGCGACCCCAGAGCTGGAGACCAAAGTGGTCGACGAAGAGTGGGTCAAGTTCAAGCCGCAAACCGATGACAAAAATCTAATCGAGTATTCTCCGGTCTCGCGATCTTCGTACAACGACAGCAGCAAGACCTACGTTTACTACCAACCAATCTACTGGAAATATTCGTGCACGCTCTGTCACAACAACGACGTCGCGGCGGCGTTTCCGGCCGGGCAACCGGCGACCGATGACCGGCTGCCGTTTACCGTGGTCAAGATCACCAAGCCAGACGATGTGACGCAGTTAGCGCTCAACAAAAACTTCGCCTTTCTCGTGGCGACCGGCATTATCACGGTGGCGCTGTCGATGGCGGCGCTCTACCTGATCGTCAAATATGTGATCGTCAAACCGCTCAATCACCTGCGTGAAGTCAGCGAACAGGTGACCAACGGCAATACGTCGGTTCGCGCTGACATCCGCACCAACGACGAGTTTGAAGATCTCGCGTCTTCGTTCAACAAAATGTTGCGGCACTTGATCGATGCGCAAAATCAATTGCACATGGCGAACTCGGACCTGGACAACAAAGTTGATGAATTGGCTCGGGTCAACGTGCAGTTGTACGAAATGAACCGCGTCAAAAGTGACTTTTTGGCGAACATGAGTCACGAGTTGCGGACGCCGCTCAACAGCATCCTCGGATTCTCGGACGTGCTCAGCGACATCGCGAGCCTCAACGACAAGCAAAAGCGGTACGTACAGAACATCCAAAAATCAGGGCGACTATTGCTCGACATGATCAACGACATTCTGGATCTGGCGAAGATCGAGAGCGGCCGTATGGAAGTTCGCCCCAGCGAGTTCTCAGTCGCCGCGGTCGTGCGGGCCAACTGCGACATGGTCCGTTCGCTGATCGAAGAAAAAAACCTCGACCTTGAATGCGAAGTGCAGGACGGGGGCGAGCCGATGTTCCAGGATCAAACCAAGCTGCAACAGATTTTGACCAATTTGCTGTCAAATGCGATCAAGTTTACGCCGGAAGGGGGCCGCATCCTGGTTCGCGTCTCACGCGATGCAGAGATGATGAAACTGGCGGTTGAGGATACCGGTGTTGGCATCGCCGAAGAAGATCGCGAAATCATTTTCGAGAAATTCCGCCAAGGCGCCGTCTCGCCGCGCAACGATTCGCTGACGCGTGAGTTCTCCGGCACTGGGCTGGGACTCTCGATTGTGATGGAAATCTGCAAGCTGCTGGATGGATCAGTCGAGATGGAAAGTCAACTCGGCTCTGGCAGCACCTTTACGATTCGCATTCCGTGGATCGCCGACGAAGGACCTGACCTTTCGCAATCGACATTTCGCAGTAAGCTTAACGATCTGAGTAAATCAAGCGGCGAACTCCCGCGGTTGAGCGGACCAATCTCGCCCAACGGCAGTTCGTCCGCCGATTCCGCCGCCGCTCCTTCTCAGCGAAGCATGTCGTAGCCGATCGCTCTCGCTGCGATTGTCGCCGTTCGTTTGTTCACCCCTCCGCCTAGCGATTGTCCCATGCCGTTCGAACCTGAAGTCTCTCTGTTTACTGACGGCGCCTGTAGCGGCAATCCCGGTCCCGGCGGCTGGGCGTTTATCTTGCGTCATCACGGCACCGGCAAAGAGCTAGAAGGCTCTGGCGGCGAAGAAGTCTCGACCAACAACCGAATGGAACTGCAAGCGGTGATCGAAGGACTCGGCACGCTCAATCGTCCGTGTCGCGTCGAACTATTTACCGACAGCGTCTACGTTGGCAAAGGGATGTCCGAGTGGATGCCCAAATGGAAGCAAAACGGCTGGCGACGCAAAGAAGGCAAAGCCTGGAAGCCAGTCAAAAACGAAGAACTGTGGCGCAGGCTTGATGAATTGCTGCTGAAACATCAGGTCAAATATACCCGCGTCGCCGGCCATAGCGGCCATCCCGAAAACGAACGCTGCGATGAGCTGGCGGTCGAAGCCTGCCAGAAGTTTAAGTAAGCATTTTCAGGCATGGCCCGCAGCGCCCGTTTTGATGTTGCGCTCGTTGGTAATTCATGAAGTGTGGAAACGTCCACGCTAGATGGTTTGAAATTGCGCAACTTCAAAGCGGGCCAAGAAATTGGAGATCAAATAGGCGTCGCATCGCCTGAATCTCTCGCTAAAATAGCGTGCATGTCGTCGCCCAGCGCTAATCCATCGCTTGAACGTCTTCGCACTCCCGTGCAGTTTCTGAAGGGAGTCGGACCGCAGCGCGCTGAGAAGTTGGCGAAGCTTAACGTGTTTACGGCGCTTGATCTCCTGTTTTTCTTTCCGCGTGACTATCAGGATGTACGTGATGTCGTCCCGATCTCGCAGCTAATCGAGGACGAACTGGCCAGCGTCATCGGCGTGATCGAAGAGATCACGCTGCGAAACACCGGCACCGGGCGATCGGTGCTGGGAGTCTTGATCCGCAGTGACGACCAATACCTGCGAGCGATATGGTTCAACCAACCATTTTTGCGGCGGCGTTTTAGCGAAGGTCGCCGAGTGTTGCTCTCTGGCAAGGCGACCCTGAATGGGCTCCGCTGGGAGATGAGCCATCCGATCGCCGAAGTGCTCGAAGACGATCAGGAGGAGATCGGCGGCAAACTGTTGCCGGTCTACTCGTTGACCGAAGGAATTCGCCAAGGCGCGATGCGCCGCCTAGTCCATCATGCGGTCGAAGACTATCGGAAAGAGATTGAAGAAGTCTTGCCACAAACATTTTTGGATGAGCATGGCCTGATGCCGGTGCATGAAGCGATCCGCCAGATCCATGCACCAGACGATCACGAGACCCGCGCCGCGGCGCAGCGCCGCTTCATTTATCAAGAACTACTGGTCCTGCAACTGGCGCTGGCGGTCCGGCGTTATCAGTTGACTTCCAGCCGGCACTCGATGTCGATCCCCGTCGATGGCCGGATTGACGAGCGGATTCGTCGCCTGATCCCGTTTGAGCTGACCGAAGCCCAAAATCAGGCTATCGCCGAAGTCACCAAAGACTTGGCGCTGGACGTGCCGATGAATCGGCTGCTGCAAGGCGATGTCGGCTCTGGCAAAACAATCGTGGCGCTCTACGCGATGTTGGCCGCGGTCGCAGCCGGCGCCCAAGCGGCGCTGATGGCGCCGACCGAAGTTTTGGCGCGGCAACATGTCCGCACGCTCGGCAATCTCTTGGCCAAAGCCAAAGTCAAAGTAGGTCTGCTGACCGGTACGCTGACCGAGAAACAGCGCCGCGAGCTACTGGCGCAAGTCGCCGCTGGCGAAGTCCAACTGTTGGTCGGCACCCAGGCGATGATCGCCAGCGAGATCGAATTCCAAAAATTAGGCCTAGTGGTCATTGACGAGCAGCACAAGTTTGGCGTCAAGCAACGCGGACTGCTGCGCGGCGCCGGTCTCGATCCCCATTACCTGGTGATGACGGCGACGCCGATTCCGCGGACGATCGCGATGTCGCTGTTTGGCGATCTGGATGTCTCGTCAATCCGCGAAGCTCCCCCGGGCCGACAGCCGGTTCACACTTATATCGGAACCGAAGAAGAACGAGAAAAGTGGTGGGAGTTCTTTCGCAAGAAATTGCGTGAAGGACGACAAGGCTACGTTGTTGCGCCGCTGGTCGATGAGTCTTCCGCCGCCGACAGCGCCAGTGCCGAACAACTTCTCGAGACGTTATCCAATGGTGAGCTCGAAGAGTTTCGACTGGGTCTGCTGCATGGGCGGATGAGCGCTGAAGAAAAAGAAGAAACGATGCGCAAGTTTCGTGACGGTCAGATTCAAGCGCTCGTCTCGACATCAGTTATTGAAGTCGGAGTTGACGTTCCCAATGCCATCGTCATGACGATCGAAGGAGGGGAGCGGTTTGGACTGGCTCAGTTGCATCAGCTGCGTGGCCGCATCAGTCGCGGCAGTCACGCTGGCTTCCTCTGCATTTTCGCTGACCCCAAGACCGAACAATCCAAAGAGCGACTCGAGGCGCTGGCTAAATCCAACGATGGCTTTGAATTGGCCGAGCTTGATTTTCGTCTTCGCGGGCCCGGAGACTTGTTTGGTTTCAAACAGCATGGGATGCCTCCGCTGCGGATCGCCGATCTGCAACGAGACGGTGAGCTACTAGGAAAGGCTCGCGCCGACGCGCGTTCGATCATCGCCTCGGATCCGGCGCTGGCCGACGCGAAGTGGGAGAAACTGCGGCGAATGGTCTTCATTCGTTACGGAAAATCGTTAGAAATCGGCGATTTGGCGTAAAACTCCCCACCCCAATTTTGCTCTCCATCGATTTTCAAGGTAGGTTTCCCCAAGTAGCCAACCTCCTGGTCACTTCGGAGCCAATCTACCATGGATCTTTCACTGCCTACCTTTTCGGTACTTGTATCGCTGCTGGGACTCTCCGCCGTCGCAGGCTTCGTGGCCGTAGTATGCCCTACTTGTTTTCAGCGACTCGCAGGCATCGGCGGCAGTTGGGTAGATACTGATCGTTGGTGGGCGGTGCTGGATCAACGTGTGGACATTGATCAATTTGTGCTGCGACGACCTCGCCTGTTTGGCGCGATCGTGCTCGCCGCTTCGGCCTATCTCGGCTACTTGGTTTACCTTAGCAGTTAGTCAGGGGCCGAGTACTTTTTGACAAACTTAACCACCAACTGGCAACCGGGATCGACCGTGCCGCCGTGGTCGAATCCACCCATTTCGTACAGTTCGGCCTCTTTGTTTCCCAAGCCTTTCAGCATCCGCCAGAGATAGGCGTTCTCTTCGTAGCGCCCCAGCATGTCAAGCTCGCGATCGCCGGTGACCAAGATGATCGGCGGAGCGTCTTGACGAGCATGATAGGCAGGGGCCAGATCATCGATGATCGCTTGGTTGTAGCCCAGCCCTCGTTCAGCACGAATCGTAAAGTGAGTGAACGCGTGCCCGCTCAGCGGAGCAAGCCCGGCGATCTGGTTGGCGTCAATCTGATGTGCGGCCAACCAACGTTTATCCATGCCAATCATGCTGGCAAGATACCCACCGGCCGATGAACCGCTGATAAAGATCTTGTTGACATCGCCGCCGTAGCGCTGAATGTTGTGGAAGGTCCATGCAACCGCCGCCGCCGCATCTTCGATGTAGGCTGGCGCTTTGACCTGGGGGCTTAGTCGATAGTTGACCGTGACCACGGCAAAGCCTTTGTCCTGTAAGCCCTTGGGAATGGACTTGCGGCCGCCGGTCAAACCGCCCCCATGAAACCAAACGACCGTCGCAAAGTTTTTGGTATCGGTCGGATAATATACGTCAAGCTTGCAACGTTCTTTCTCGTAGTCGGTCAGCGTATCTCCCTCACGATAAGCGAGATCCGTTTCGGTCTGATACTCGGCAGCGACGACTGACGATTGCCAAGCGGAAGAGAGTAACAGGGAAAGCACAACAGCGGCGACGATTCGCATGAGATAAGTCTTTCGGCAGGCGGGAACAACTTTTTGGGTTGCGTTGTATTCAACTCACGGCAGGAGCTCTGCTCTTCGTAGCCCGCTGCGCAAGCGAGGGAAATGCGGCATCTAGTTGAATGACGAATGTCTCAATGAAGACCATAGAACGTTGCGAACTATACCGTCATTAGACATTTGTGCTTAGAGATTCGTCATTTGCTTGCCGCCGCATTTCCCTCGCTTGCGCAGCGGGCTACGAAGAATCTGGCGACACTTAAACGCCCATTATCGGCTGCCGAGTAGCGCGATTCAAGACTGCGCAAAGCATCGCGTGCCACGGCTCTGTGAGCCGTGTGAAGCAAGTTGAAATCTCGGCACGCAGCTCGATCTAGCCGCCAACCGCGACTTGTTCGCCCACGGTCCAAGCCGAAGGGTTCGACGGATCGCGCTCGACACGACGATACAGCGTGTCGCGCTCGATCGGCTCGCGGCCGGTCTCCACAATCAATCGGCGGATGTCGTCGACCGACAGCACCTCGGGCGTGGTCGCGCCGGCGTCGTGATAGATCAACTCGTGCCGGACCGTGCCGTCGAGATCGTCAGCACCGTAGGCTAGTGCTGTCTGAGCGGTCTCGATCCCCAGCATGATCCAGTACGCTTTGATGTGGTCGAAGTTATCGAGCATCAACCGCGAGATCGCCATCGTCCGCAGGTCCATCACCACGGATGGCTTCTTCAAATTGCGGAGTGCGGCCAGCTCGGTATTGTCGGGGTGGAACGCCAGCGGGATGAAGGTCTGGAACCCGCCGGTCTGATCCTGCAGTTCGCGCAGCCGAATCAGATGGTCAATCCGGTGAAATGCGTTTTCGATGTGACCGTACAGCATGGTCGCATTGGTGCGAATGCCCATCTTGTGCGCGGTGCTGTGGACCTCGAACCATTTGCTCGAGTTCGCTTTGTGCTCACAAATTTGATCGCGGACTTCCCGATGGAAGATCTCGGCGCCGCCGCCAGGCATGCTGCCGAGTCCAGCGTCCAGCAGATCGGTCAGCACCTCTTCGACCGACTTCTTGGTTAGAAACTCAAACCAGTTGATCTCGACCGCGGTCCATCCCTTCAGGTGGATCGATGGAAACGCGTTGTGTAACAACCGCAACACGTTGACGTACCAATCGTACTTCTTCTGATGGTGCAAACCACCGACGATGTGCATCTCGGTGCAACCGTTGTCGACCGCTTCCTGGCCGCGTGCGATGATTTGCTCATCGCTCATCGCATAGCCGCGGGGATCGCGAAGATCAGCCCGAAACGCACAGAAATTGCACCGATAAACGCAGATGTTGGTCGCGTTCAGGTGGGTATTGATGTTGTAGTAAGCAAAATTGCCGTTCTTCCGCTCGCGAACCATATTGGCCAGCGCGGCGACATCGTTTAGCGGCACGTCGTCCTGATAAAGGTAAACCCCTTCGTCCAACGTGAGCCGATCACCGTTTTCGACTTTTTTAGCAATCGTATCAAGCGAAATGCGACCAGTTGCAGCCATAAGAATCAGCTTCCTACATCAAATCCAGAATCAAGATCCGCTATCGTCAGAACCGCACTGGCGCAAAGATTGCAACCAAGCCTGTCTATTCTATCGAACCGTCACTCCCCGCAAAGGGCGACAGCATGGTCAATCCCCGCTTTTGCGGCATCACAAATGCGGTCAATCTCGTCCAAGGTGATCGACAGCGGCGGCATAATCACGATGACATTCCCCAGCGGACGCAGCCAAACCCCGTTCTGCGTCGCATGCCGGCACGCTCGCCAGCCTCTCCGCTCGGTCCAGGGATAGGTCTCGCCGGTCGCCTTATCAGCGATTAGCTCAACCCCCACCATCAGCCCGCATTGGCGTACCGATGCGACATGCGGATGGTCGACCAACTCGGCCAACCGTTTTTCGAGGTGCGCGATCTTGGCCGGCAACTGTTCCAAGATTTTTTCTTCTTCAAAAACATCGAGCGTCGCCAGTGCTGTCGCGCACAACAAGGGGTTACCGCTGAACGTGTGCCCATGGAAGAAGGTCTTCCGTTCGGCGTAGGTTCCTAGAAATGCGTTCCAAATTTCGGTGGTCGCAACCGTGGCGCTCAACGGCAAATAGCCGGCGGTCAGCCCTTTACCCAAGCACAAAAAGTCAGGCGTCACCCCTTCTTGCTGACAGGCGAACATCGTCCCGGTTCGCCCCATTCCCACCGCGATCTCGTCAAAGATGAGCAGCACGTCGTATTTGGTAGTTAGCTCACGCAAGCCGCGGAGATAGCCGGCTGGCTGCATCAACATGCCGGCTGCGCCTTGCACCAGCGGCTCGATCACCAGTGCGGCGATCGTTTCATGGTGCTCTTTCAGCACCGCTTCTAGCTGATCCAGATAGTAGCGACACGCGGTTTCTGGCGTGACGCCTGCTGGCAGATGATCCCGATCGGGCGAAGGCAAGCGATGAACCGAGAAGAGCAGGGGACGGAACATGTCGTGGAACATCTCCACGCCGCCCACGCTGACGCTACCCAGCGTATCGCCGTGGTAAGCTTCATGAAACGCGATGTAGCCTGTCTTTTTCGGCCGCGGATCGTCGCGCTGGCGCCAATATTGAAACGCCATCTTCAGCGCCACTTCGACCGCCGATGAACCGTCGCACGCATAGAAGACGTGATTTAACTCGCCTGGCGCTAGATCGACGATTCGCTTGGTCAACTCAATCGCCGGTACGCTAGAGCAGCCGAGATTTGTAACGTGGGCAACTTTGTCTAACTGATCGCGAATTGCTTGATCAATCTTGGGATGCCGATGGCCGAAGGTGTTGCACCACAGACTGCTGACCCCGTCCAGGTAAGCTTTGCCGTCGATGTCATACAGCATGCAGCCCTCGCCGCGCTCAATGATCAGCGGCTCATATTCGGACATCTGCGTGAACGAATGCCAATGGGCGGAACGGTCCCAGTCGCGCAGTTGCTGATGTGTTAGATTCATCGGGGTTGCAGGCAAGTTGGAATCAAAGGTCTCAGTCGAAATGAATAATCCAAGGCGTGCCACGGCTCTGTGAGCCGTGCGGAAGCAAGTAGAGACGTCACTCGAACGCACACGGCTCACAGAGCCGTGGCACGCCTTGGATTCAATCTATTGCCGTCGAGAAACGGTTCAACCTACCAAGAAATCTCGACCTTCGCGCCGGGGCGTATCCCCAGAAACATCGCCGCACTTTCACCCACGATGCACAGTTCTAGAAAGCCGCTTTTGCCCAGCACCGCGACGTATGTCATCTCTGGCTGCTGATGATCGGCTGGGTAGATGCCCAGCGTCCTGTGTTCATCACAGGTAATGGTCGTCCCTTCGTTCCGCGGCGAATCGGCTAACTGTTCATGCGATATATCGCTGATCAGGTCGCCGGATTCCGAGATTGCGGTGATGCTGCCGACTAGTTTCGCCGCCACAGGTCGGGCCTCAGATGAAGGGAGCTAGGATTTCACAAGACGAGTGTTAGCGGCGATTCTAGCCAGATTGCGCTTTTTCGCCAAGCGCCTAGTACAAGCTTAAAGTGAAGACCAGTCAACTCTTAACTTCTATTGAGACCTTACCGGCACTAGATCCCCCCATCCAAGTGGCCGCGCTGCCGCCAACGATGGAGATCTCAAGTTGCCCGCTCGAGCCGAGCAGCGCGATGGGTGAACCTGGGCTTCGCTCGCTATAAGTAGCTGCCAGCGGTCCAACGTCTCGGCCATCCAACTGGACCGCAGTGATCGTCTCCGCCGCGAGATCGGATCGCGCCACATTGGTCACCAGATTTCCCAGCGAATCGGCATAAAGCACCTCTCCCCAGATCGTATCGCCGCGACGCGAAACTGGGGGCAAGTCAAAGCGAACCGAGGTCTCCACCGGGGGCCCGACTTCGTCCCAGAGTCCTCCGGCCGCCAAATAAGCGCCGACCGGCCCCATCACGTCGCGGCCATGGAAGGTCGCCGAAACGTCACTCCGCCACAGTCGGGTGTTAGAAACCTCACGCAACTGCGTCATCTCGCGCGATGCAGCGACGACCGACAATAGCCCATTGTCGGGCAACACAAAGATCTGCCCATCCAGCTCGGCCGAAAGGATCTTTCGCTGACTGCCAACGCCGGGATCGACCACGGCCACATGAACCGTCCCGTGCGGAAAGCTGCGAAAGGTCCGATCCAGTAGATACGCGCCGTGTCGAATGTCTTGCGGCGCGACGCTATGCGTGAGATCGACGATGGTCGCCTGGCGAAAGACAGCGAGGATAGCGCCCTTCATTTCGGCGACATAAGGACTATCGGCGCCAAAATCCGTGAGCAGCGTGAGAATCCCCGAAGCGGCCATCGCAGACTTCTACATTTTGGCGGACATGTCGATGCACATTTGACGGAATGTGCCGGGATCGATATTTGGATTCTTCTTTTTGGCCTGACCGATCAACGCGCCCACCGCTTTGTGCGTTCCCTCTTTCAGGTCGGCCAGCACTTTGGGATTCGCCTCCAGCAGTTCGCGGCAAAGGTTTTCGAGTTCAGAGTCGTCGACCTTCTCGATCCCCATCTCCTGCATCACTTCTGGCGCTGACTTGCCCGACTCTAGCATCTCGGCAAACACATCTTTGGCCCGCGTGCCGTCAATCTCTTTGCCGGCGACCGCTTTGACCAGCTCGGCCAACCGCTGTGTCGAAATCGGAAACTCGTCGATCGTCAGCGAGCGTTCTTTCAGCACACGCAAAACTTCTTGCTGCACCCAGTTGCTGGCCAACTTGCCGTCGCCTGAAAGCTTGGCGAGCGTCTCGTAGTAGTGGACCGTGGTCTGACCCTGGTTGACGATCACATCGGCGTCATAGGCCGGAATCTTGTAGTCGGCTTCCAAGCGATCCCGAATCTGACGCGGCAGTTCGCCCAGTTCCGCTTTCACCGCGGCGATCTCTTCGTCCGTGGTGGTGACCGGCGCCAGGTCAGGCTCGGGGAAGTAGCGATAGTCGCTTGATTCTTCTTTGTGCCGCTGACCACGGGTGACTTGAGCCTGATCGTCCCAGCCGCGCGTCTGCTTTGGCACATCGCCAATCTTTTGCTTGGTTTCAAGCCAAACTTCGTACTGGCGCTCGGCCTCGTAAGCGATCGCGCGTTCGACGGCGCGAAAGCTGTTCATGTTTTTGATTTCGACGATCGGCGTCGCAACTTTGCCCTCAGGCGTCTGCAGATGCAGATTGACGTTGGCGTCAACTCGCAGCGAACCTTCTTGCATGTTGCAGTCCGAAACGCCGAGATACTCCAAGATCAACTTCAACTCGGTCAGATAGGCCTTCGCTTCCAGCGGCGAACGCATGTCGGGCTCGCTGACGATCTCCAGTAGCGGCGTACCGGTCCGGTTTAGATCGATGCGGCTATCGGCTTTGCCGGCCGCTTCGTCGTGCATGCTCTTGCCGGCGTCTTCTTCGAGGTGAGCGCGAATGATGCCCACTTTACGCGGCTCAAACTGTCCCTTGGGATCGGTGATCAGCAGAAATCCATCTTGCGACATCGGCAAGTCGTACTGGCTGATCTGATATCCCTTCGGCAAGTCGGGATAGTAATAGTTCTTGCGATCCCATTTGGTGAAGTTGGGGATCTTCAAATTCAGTGCACAGGCAGTCTTCATCCCCAACTCAAACGCAGTCCGGTTCATCACCGGCAACGTGCCTGGCATCGCCAAGCAAACGGGGCAAGTCTGGGTATTCGGCGGCGCGCCGTACTTGGTGCTGCAGCGGCAGAACAGCTTGGTCTGCGTCGCGAGCTGTACGTGGACTTCGAGGCCGATGACAATTTCGTAAAGCGACTCGCTCATGACAGTTCCGGTCTCCGCTGATGCCAGTCGGTCGCAGTTTGAAACATGTGGGCCGCTTGCAGCAGACGCTCTTCAGCCAGCGGCGGACCTTGCAGTTGCAGGCCAATCGGCAAGCCAGCCTTCGAGAAGCCGCACGGAATCGAGATCCCGCCGATCCCCGCCAAGTTGGCGGTCACCGTGTACAAGTCGCCCAGGTACATCGCCAAAGGATCATCGGTCTTGGTTCCCGACTCAAACGAAGGGGTCGGCGCCGTGGGCCCGATCACCAGATCGACGTTCTTAAACGCCGCATCATAGTCTTGCCGAATCAAGCGACGAACTTTTAACGCTTTCAAATAATAGGCGTCGTAGTAACCGGCGCTCAGCGTGTAAGTGCCGAGCATGATCCGGCGTTTGACCTCGGGACCAAAACCCTCGGCGCGGCTTTGGCGATACATACGGACCAGAGACGTATCAAGCTTCTTTAGCCCCGCGTCGTCTTGGGCCGCTTCGAGCGCCGCTCGTTCTTTGGCCAGTTGATCGAGCATCGCCGCTTCGTTGGTCCGATGCCCATAATGGGCGCCGTCAAAGCGAGCCAGATTACTCGACGCTTCGCTCGGAGCGATAATGTAGTAGACCGCAATGCCGTACTTGCTGTGCGGCAATGAAACATCGGTCACCGTCGCGCCCAGCGATTTATAAACTTGGATCGCTTCGCGAGTCGCTTGTTCGACTTCGCTGTCGAGCCCTTCGCCGAAATGCTCTTTCACCACACCCAATCGCAAACCCTTGAGCGGTTGCTTGACCGATTGCGAGTAAGCCGGCGTCTTGACGTTGGCCGAGGTCGAATCGTGCGGGTCATAGCCGGCGATCGCTTCCAGCAAGATCGCCGCGTCTTCGGCCGTGCGGGCCATCGGACCAATCTGGTCAAGACTGCTGGCGAACGCGATTAGCCCGTATCGGCTGACCACGCCGTAGGTCGGTTTCAAACCAACCACGCCGCAAAACGAAGCAGGCTGGCGAATCGAACCGCCGGTATCAGTGCCGATTGAGAGCGGCGCCATCGACGCGGCTAAACAAGCGGCAGCACCGCCGCTGGAACCGCCGGGCACACATTTCAAATCCCACGGATTACGAGTCACGCCGAGCGCCGAGTTTTCGGTCGAGCCCCCCATCGCGAACTCGTCCATGTTGGTCTTACCGATCAACACGGCGTCGGCCGCTTTCAACTTGGTGATCACGGTCGCGTCATACGGAGGAACAAAGTTCTCCAGCATTTTCGACGCACAGGTGGTCGTCACCCCTTGAGTGCACAGCAGATCTTTGATCGCGACCGGCACTCCGGCTAGGCGACCCAGCTTTTCTCCCTTTTTGCGCCGCGCGTCAACGCTTTCGGCCTGCTCCAGGGCAGAGTCACCCATGACCTTCAGAAAGGCGCCAACTTGTTTGTCGGCGGCGTCAATCTGGGCCAAGCAGGCCTTGGTCAGCTCGACCGAGGTAATCTCGCCCGACTCAAGCTGCGTCAGCAGTTGTGCGGCGGAGGCGTGGATCAAAGACATCAGTTCCCCGGAGTCCGCGAGTTCGGTGTTGAAGCGTCAAGAACGTTGCCGAAACGATACTGCCGATGCAGCGCTCCGCCAAGTGTAGGCCGGTTGCTGCACAGTCATTCGCCCACTACCAGCTATTCGCCCAGTACGGCTGGAACGCGAAAACATTCGTCGTCCCGCTTAGGAGCGTTCGCCAGCGCCTCGTCGCGAGAGAGGGAAGGCGCAATCTCATCGGCGGCGAACACGTTAAATTGTTCGACCGCGTGGGCCATCGGCTCGACGCCGGTTGTGTCGAGCTCATTGAGCTGCTCGACATACCCGACGATATCACTCATCTGCCCGGTCATCGTCGTCAGCTCTTCCTCCGTGAGGAGCAGCCGCGCCAATAGCGACACCTTTTTGACGTCGTCTTGAGAAAGGCTCATCGCAAATCTCCAGCGTCCGAGCAAAGGAATGAGAACAAGCTTACTTCGCCGCTTTTTCTTCGGACGGCAACTTGAACGGTTTGTGACGAACGACCTTTTTCACACGACCGCTGCGGATGCACTGAGTGCAGACCTGCATCGACTTGTGTTCGCCGCTCGGCTTCACAGCTTTCACGATCTGCAAGTTCGGCTTGAACTTACGACGCGTGATGCCGGTGATTTTGGTACCAACGCCGCCGAGGTACTTTGCTTTACCACGGAGGGTCACTTGGTTGCCGACCTGCGGACCCTTACCGCAGATTTCACATGTTTTGGCCATAGCCGTTTCATCCTGACTACATAGATCTTGTACTGGCGCGGAAACCGCCAATATAGCGATTTGGGCGTAGACAGCAACCGGCGATAGCACTTAGCACGCCAGAAAATAGGGATGCAGCGGCAGTCAAAGGGAGTCAGGTCTTATTTTCGCCCCGATATTGGGACCTGACTTCCTTTGACTGCGGCCATCCACTGCTTCGTATTTCCGGAGAAATGATCGACAATTTACCCAATCGCGGCAGATAATACACCACTATCCAACCATTAACGATTTCAAAGGATATTAATTGCCCACACTCTTAATTTCCCGTCTTGCGGCTTCGCAATCAGCAAAGTAGCCTGACACCACTATGACGCCCAGACTTGCTGACCAAATTTTGATTTCCTCTACACGGCTCTCTCCGCCGTAGCGCCGGTCTTCGTCCCGATCCTCTTCTGGATGGGCCCCTGTTCTGCGCTCCCAGGTCCGCATGGACGAAAGTCGCCTGACTTTTCGACCGGCTCGATCTCTTTCTTCGACCAATAACCCATAAATAAATACCGATGCTTCATTTTTTCCAATCGCAGCAACAAAACTTTAAAAACGACATCCTCTCGGGGCTAACCGTCGCGCTGGCCTTGGTGCCGGAAGCGGTCGCGTTTGCCTTCGTCGCAGGGGTCTCGCCGGTGATCGGGCTTTACTCGGCCTTCTTTTTGGGACTGCTAACCGCAATTTTCGGCGGTCGGCCGGGGATGATCTCCGGCGCCACCGGAGCCATGGCGGTAATCGTCGTTTCGCTGGTCGCGGTGCATGGAATCGAATACATGTTTCCGGCTGTCATCTTGTGCGGGATTTTGCAAATCGCGTTTGGCCTGACCCGGCTCGGCGTCTTGATCCGAATGGTGCCGCATTCAGTGATGCTGGGGTTTGTAAACGGCCTGGCGATCGTGATCTTTATGGCCCAGTTCGGCAGCTTTCAAACGATCAATGACTTCGGGGTACTGACCTATCTGCGCGGTCCAGCTCTCTGGATCATGCTGGCGCTAACCGCCGTTACGATGGCGATCATTTGGCTTTTGCCAAAGTTTACCCGAGCCATACCCGCTTCGCTGGCCGCGCTGTTGGCCGTCACGGTCGCTTCGGTCGTGCTCAATCAAACGCTCGACAAGTCACTGACGGCGCCCAATCAAAAACATGTGGTGATGACCGTCGGCGACATGCTGGTCACCAACGCCAAATCCAAAGCGGCCGATACGGCTCGCGGAGACGTCGAAATCGACAGCCACGGAAAACCGGTTGTCGCCGCAGATGCAGAACTAACACCCGAAGTCGCCGCGGCGATCGCAAGCGTGACGCCAGAAACAACCGGTCTGTCAGGCGGATTGCCGGTTCCTTTTTTTCTGCAATACGTGATGCCGCCGCTGACCTGGGAAACGCTCTGGATCATTCTCCCTTACTCGTTTGTCTTGGGCGCCGTCGGCTTGATTGAATCACTGATGACCTTGACGCTGGTCGACGAAATCACCGAGACGCAAGGGAGCGGCAATCGTGAGTGCGTAGGGCAGGGGATCGCCAACGTTGTCTGCGGCCTGTTTGGCGGCATGGGCGGGTGTGCGATGATCGGACAGTCGCTGATCAACGTGAACTCCGGCGGTCGCGGTCGTCTGTCAGGCATCACGGCGGCCGTTTGCCTGTTAGCGTTTGTCCTGTTTTTGTCGCCGTGGATCGAAATGATCCCGATGGCCGCGCTGGTGGGCGTCATGTTCATGGTGGTGATCGGGACGTTCGAGTGGGCGTCGCTGCACATGTTTGGCAAAGTGCCGGTCAGCGACTACTTTGTCATGCTGGTTGTCGCCGGCTACACGGCGGTGATGCACGACCTGGCGACTGCGGTCATCTTGGGCGTGATTGTTTCGGCCTTGGTTTTCGCTTGGCAACATTCCAAAAACATCGGCGCCGACACCAAGATCAACGAGTTCGGCGTCAAAGTGTATCAGCTGCACGGCCCGCTCTTCTTCGCATCGGTCAGCAGCTTCAAAAAACTATTTGATCCCGAGAACGACCCCGACGATGTCGTGATCGACTTCTACTACACGCGGGTCTATGACCAATCGGGCATGGAAGCGATCACCGGCCTGACTGAGAAGTACGAGCAACTCGGCAAACGACTCGAGCTGACCCATCTCAGCCCCGAGTGCCGCAGCATGCTTGACCGCGCCCATACGATCGTAACGGTCAATCACGCCGAAGAACCACAGTTCCACGTCACGACCGAGCGGATCATGAAGATCGAAAAGAAGAAAGCAGACGCGCCGGCGTAACATCACTGCCTGCGCCATGGCTCTGTGAGCCGTGTCTGCAAAATCTCAACAACAGGGATTCGCGGCCAGTTCGTTCAGAACTGGCCGCGTTGCGTTGGTAACAAACTGCCGCCCCAACCAGTCTCCATCCCAGCGGGCCTGAGCAAGCCTAGTCGAGCAATTCAACGGGACAAGGATGCCGCCTAACGCCTCGCAGAGGTTAAGGCAAAGTCAAACGGTCCGTCTTCGTTGGATTTCACATCCACTTGCAATTTGCCTTGTTGGGCGAACTTCACTGGCGCGGTGGTCGCAATCGTTTGCCCAGAGCAAGGATCTTTGTAGGTTTCGCCAGTCTCTTTCCAGTATTGGATGGTAACGTCGTAAACGCCGGCTTTCAGTCCCTTGTCACGGGGGATGAAATACTTGCCCTGCTCGTCGACAACGCCGCCAGATGAGTTGCCTGGACTGCCGGCGACTGCCTGGAAGCTGATGATTGCTCCCACCGCTGGTTGGCCGTCCACGGTAACTTCGCCGCCGACTTCGCGCAATTCACTACTGCTGTAACAACCGCTCGTCAGGGTGAAGCTGATGGTCGACATAACGACGAACGAGATAGCTCTGCGATAGAAATCTAGCATGACGACTCTCGTACTTATTAAGGGGCTTCAAAGACTTCATTGCCGCTGGGAGTCCCCATGGCTTTCCAAGTCGCAAGCGAAACCGTGTCCGGTACGAATCGCACGCTGCCATCGCAATTGGCCGTGATGACGCCGCCGGTATGATAGCTACGAGCAGTGTTGACCACCATGTTTTGGGCCGAGAGCACGCCCGAACAGGGAGCCTTGGCCACGGGGCCTCCAATCGAATCGCAGCGATTGGTCCGCTGCAAATCAGGCGTCGCATTGTTAGGAACATAGGCCTGCATGAACACGGGGCCCTCGTCATTCCACCAGGCGCCGCGCGGACAGCAGACGGCGCCGGGGATAATCTCGGCAAACAGCAGCGTATTGGTCGTCCCATCCGTAATATTTCGCAAGGGACTTCCATAGTCTTTGGCAAACACGCCGCGAATGTGATTCGCATGCTCCAATTGAGCCGAGTTGGCTTGCGCCGGATCGTCCTGCCCAAAGTTGCCGGCAATCGATGAGCGAGAAAAACCTTTCGACGTCGCCCAAGTACCGCAGGCGTTTCCCTGGCTCCAGCTTACGGTGACCGTCGGATCAGAAGGGCACTGCATGGCCGTATATTGGGCAGTCAGGACCGGGATATAACTAGCCAAAGGAGAACCAGCAGCACTCTTGTCCCACTGAATGACATCCGCACCTGCTGACTGCTCTAGAAATGGCAGCAGACGCACCGTCCAGGTCCATTCAACACTATCGTACCCCGGGGGAAACTGCGAGAAGGTGTCATGGTACATATGGACGGCCAAGCCCATTTGCTTGAAGTTGTTACTACACTGCATCCGCCGCGCCGCTTCGCGTGCCTGCTGAACCGCCGGCAACAACAGTGCGATCAGCACGCCGATAATGGCGATGACCACCAACAGTTCCACCAGCGTAAATCCACGCCTGGGACGAGATTGACTATTTAACATAACAAGGGTCCTACTGAAGAGAAGAATGATCGAAGGACGAGCATAAAATAGAGACGTCAATAAGCGTCTTGAAAGACAAGAGAGTGATCCGTTGTGGGTTAAAACTCCAAAGCCGATAAGGAGCCATTCAAAACCGATTCTGTGAGTTTCAAGCAGTCGTTAATTCGCCTCGAAGGTTCCGCAATGCTGGAATCCATGCTCCTGGACAAGGGGATAAGTTATCGATCGCTATCACTTCTTCCGCTCGATCTCAAAATCAAGCACCGTCTCAGACTCGGTCCCCACATGCACCTTCTGCGTGTATCCCAGGATGATCGCTTTGCCATTTGGCAAAAGATCAGGGTTCACGTTCTGCATCGAGTAGGCGTCAATCGTGACGGTGATTGCGCCGCTCTTGACACCGCGACCATTGGTGGACGTGTCATACGCGCCGTCGCGGATCTCGGCAAAGCCTGCCGGTCCGCTGTTGCCGGCGGCAGAATCGGGGGTGAATTGGATCACTCCGACCGGTACAGGGTTACCCTGATAGGTCACTCGACCAGCAACATGGTTGAGCGAATTCGCTTCTTTGCTGCACCCTATTCCCATTACTACGCTTGCAAACAGAGCACAGGCGAACCACCCTCTTTGACCTCGAGTTGAATTCTGAACCGTCGGCATGGCCGCGCCCTCTACTGGGATGCTTTTTTCGGAAGTAATCGTCGTTGTACAAGCATGAAATGGCGGCCACTTAGGGTAGCGCGACAACTTCTTGACCGTTCCGACTTGCCAGACTGAAATAGTTACTCATATCAATCGTGTTGGGCAGAAACCGAATACTTCCATCCGCGAGAGCGAAATTGGTGCCGCCGGGATGATGACTGCCGAAGGGGCCCACATTGTTGAATGCCGAGTAGACCGTGCTGGTGCTTTGCAAGCCGATGTTGATTGGCCACTTCACGCTTTTGTAGGTAAACGCGCCCATTCCGGTAGAGCCGCCGTAGTCCACCATTCCCAGCGTGTATTCACGGTATCCGGTATAGTCATTCCAACAAATCTCGCCAAAGCCGAGCGTGTTGGAAGTCCCATCCGTAATTCCCGAAAATCCAATCGAAGTCCGCACATCATCCGTGGCCAGCGTAAACAGACCTTGTGTGGCGACTTCGCCGGGGATCTCATTCAAAAATTGATAGTTCTGACCGGGCGTCGTGGGATTCTCGCCGATGGGACCCAGAACTCCGTAGTAGTGCGAAGTGAAATATTGCTTACGAGTCGCGACGGTTCCTGAATAGGTTTCAGCGGAACCACTTGGACAACGAATTCCTTCCATGGGCGCTTGCAATAACAGCGCCAGATTGCTGGTTGAATTCCAATCTTCATTTTGGCGATAGCGATCGTAAAAGGCGCCTTGCTCTAGAAACGGAGCGAGGCGAGTCCACAGACTCATCCCACTGCCATTCGCCACACCGTAGGCCGCCGCCGGAAACTTGCGATGGGTATCCGCATAGTTGTGCAGTGCGAGTGTGGTCTGCTTAAGTTGATTGGTGCACTGCATTCGCCGCGCCGCTTCGCGCGCCTGCTGAACCGCCGGTAACAACAGTGCGATCAGCACGCCGATAATGGCGATCACCACCAACAGTTCCACTAGCGTGAATCCACGCGGTGGACGATTGTGACTTCTAAACATAACAACGGTCCTGCTGAAGAGAAGAATGATCGAATAGAAATGAGAAATTGGACACGCCAAAAACGTGCCTCGATGAGACAAGCGTATTAATACGTGGGGGCAACAACCCGACGGCCTTAACCGGTGACAACCGGCAATTCAAAGCCGGTTCGGTAAGTTCCGTGTAGTAATTGATTCGCCTCGGGGTGATCGGTAAACGTTTCTGTTTTCGCATTGAAATGGAGCGTAGGACCAAGCCGGTAGGATGCGTTCGCTAATTTCAAACCGGCGGCATCTATCAAATGTTGTTTGAGATCTTCAAAGGACTGCGACGCCAGCTGGTTCTCTGAAAATCCCGGGGGCTGCCCCTGAAAGGAAGTCTCCTCGCCTAGGCGATAAGAAATATTGCCCAGGTGCGCCACTACCGCCGTCCGATGACCATCCAGCACATCCGAGTTAAGCTCCGCGCTCTTTCGGCTGCGGACGCAATCAATGAAATTCTGAAAGTGCTCCCGAGCGTAGTTCTCGGGCAACCCACTCACGGGCGCTCCTGCGATCACTTCTCCCTGCGGATTGCCATGGGGATAGAACTTCCCCTCTTTGATCACGCCGGCGTCGGTGTAAAAATCGATCGCCATCTTCAGTGAATTGTCAGGGTGCAGCCCACGTTGCTGGCAAATCAACTTTGCTTCGCCAAAATCAAACAGCGTCAATTGCGTGTTGGGGGTCTGCCCCTGGTCTTCGTACCCAAACCGTCCGCCGAGGCTGACAACACTTTGCGGTTGTGCGTTTTCTGGCATGGCCCACCGCGCCATTTCAAATTCATGCGCGCCTAGGTTTCCGATCTCCCCATCGCCGTAGTCCCAAATCCAATGCCATTGGTAGTGAACCAGATTGGTCCGGTACGGATGCATCGGAGCCGGTCCGGCCCACAGCTCGTAGTCGAGTTCGCGCGGCGGCTTGACCGGCGTCTTACTGCCGATGCTCTTGCGAGAACGGAAGATTTGAATGTTGGCGGTCTGCAGCTTGCCGTATTTTCCGTTGCGAATATCGGCCGTATAGTCGCGCCATTGCGGATCCGATCGCCACTGCGTCCCGTGCTGGACGATGCGGCCGTATCGCTGAGCCGCTTCGACCATCCGCCGACCTTCGACCACATTGTGACTGCAAGGTTTTTCGACATAGACATCCTTGCCAGCCTGGCAAGCCCAGATGGTCATCAACGCATGCCAATGATTGGGGGTCGCAATCGAAACGGCGTCCAGCGAGGGATCCTCCAAGACCTTGCGGATATCTTGCACACACTTCGGTTTTTTGCCGGTGTGCTGCTCAACGACGGCGCTGCGCGTTTTAAAGAGCCGGCTATCTGGATCGACCAAGTAAGCGATCTCGACATTTTTCATGTCGCCAAAGACCCGCATATGAATTTGGCCACGTCCATTGATGCCGGCAATCGCGACCCGGACGCGCTCGTTGGCTCCGATGACTTGCCCCGAAGATTTGGTGCCGGAGATCGTGATCGAAGCGGCGACGCTGCTGGCCGCGATTTGCTGAAGTGCCTGACGGCGATTAGGACGATGCATAACAAACTCTCTGCTGCGGTCGTTTGAAGTTGTCCACGTTCGATCCGTGGAGTTCGCGAGTTCGAAACCGAGTTCTCTGAGAGAGACCTCTAGGCTGGCTGCGATAAATCGGGCGAAACCTGTTTCAGATAAGGGCCAAGCGCCGCAAATCTTTTTTCGACTTCAGCAATCTTTTCTTCATTCATTTTGAATTCAGAAAGGATCGGCGTCGTGGGAAAGGATTTGCCCGGTCCGTAGTTGCGAGAAAGCAGGTTCTTAAAGACGCCTCGCTTCTTCCAGATGTAAAGGTTGTGATCGCGCAGTCCAGCCGGTTTCACCTGGACCATCGCAAGGAACTTGCTGAAGATATCTTCCAGCGTTTTGGGATCTTCGCCGCTTTGCTGCAATTCCCAGATGCGGGTCAGCACGTCGGCATAGGCCGCTCGTTCGGTGATCACCCCTTCCGATCCCAGTCGTGACTCTTCAAGCCAATGAAATCCTCCCCGGGCGCTAAACACGCGGCGCACCGGCGGTCGCGCCGCGAGCGATGTTTTCATCCGGCCGATCACATCCCCCGCTTCTTCTTTGATATAGCCAAAGTGGGGAAACTCTTCTGCAAGTTCGATCATCAGCTGCGGCGAAGGGATCGGCCCTTTATAGACCACGCCGCCGGTGGTTTGCAGAATCACCGGGCGAGTCGTCACCGCGGCCAAAGCGCGCCAGTATTGACGCAAGTCCTCTTCGGTTTTTCCTGAGTCCGGCGGTCGCGAGATAATCGCTGTCGGCGCTAGTTTTTCGGCAAGCTCGGCAAACTCCAGCATCTCTGCGGTGTCTTTCCCTTGAACCCCCAGACAAAGGGCGGTCGACATTCCGCGCGTCGTCTCGGCTAGCACCTCCATCCCTTTTCGTTTTTCGTCAGTCGTCAACAAGTCGACGCTGTCGGCCGACTGGGGCCAAATCATCCCAGGCGTTCCCGCCCAAGCGACAAACCGGGCTTCTTGCGCCAAGACGTCGTAATCGACTTGGCCATCTTCATGGAACGGCGTCGACAAAATCGGAAAAGGGCCACGGACTCGGGGGTCTGCCGGAGTCCTATCAGTAGCGGAGTCAGCCCCTTGGACAACTTGCGGTAGAACCGATCCAGCGGCAAGTACGCCAGCTGCGCCAGCCGTTGCGGCTTTCAAAACAGCTCTTCTAGAGATGCATTTGTTCGTCATTAGGGGGCTCCTCGATCGCTCGAAATCATTTTGCATATTGCATATTACAGTAAACCCCACTAATCCATTGAACAAGTCCAAGTTTTCGTAAAATCCCCAGAATCTTCCATTCACCCCCACAGAGGCGCCAATCCCTGCCTTACTGGCTGTTCTTAGCTGCGCAAGGGAAGATGCAAAAAACAGGGTTCAGACAATTGCTGCCCTGGAATGGTGACTTGCATGGTGACTAGCACAGGAACTAGCAGGGTGACCCGAAGAGTCGTCGCGCCACTTCTACGGTAGTTGGCCAGTTTCCAATTCCAACCAACAAGCGGCAGCGAACACAAGATCGGCGAAGTGCAAGCGCCCGACGAGAGCAGGGGGGAAGCAGACTAAACAGCAGTGCTAAACAGCAGTGCTAAACGACCGAGCCAAGCTCAGCTAGCCTGCGATTCTGTAAAACGTTCTGAGATATAGTCTTCTAGCCAAGTATCCAGATGATTCACCAGCGCCTGCTGAGAGGCTTCGGGATCCTCCGATAACAATGCGTCGACAATGGCCAAATGCTCTCGGTTTTCTTCGACGCGAACGAATCGCTCGGAGGTTTGAAGAACCAGGTAATAGGCGTCGCTTAAAGCTTTGTAAATTGTCGAATAGCGACTGATCTCTTCTTTTAAACGACGATTTTGGCAATAGAAAGCGATGGTCGAATGCAGCCGCGCATCAATCTCGCGCGTTGCCCGACTAGAGACCATATCCAAGGGGGCCGCAATAACTTGCTTCAGTTCCCGTTGCAACGATTCAAGCTGCTCTCTGGGGATGTTTCCACAAGCACAGCGGATCGCTTCGCGTTCCAAGATCTTCCGGACCTCGCACAATTCCCGCGCCTCTTGCGGACCAAAGTCACGAACTCGCACCCCTTTGTGTGGCAGCACGTCGACCATGCCCAAGGATTCCAGCTCCATCAACGCTTCCCGAACCGGAGTTCGACTCACCCCAAATTGCTCGGCCAGCGGCTGGACCGTTAATTTCTCACCCGGCTTAAAATGATGCGCAAAGATGGCGATCGCTAATCGCTGGCTGACCTGCGAACGCAAGCCTCCTCGCTGAAGCGGTTTCGTAAGATCACTTGCGATCATCGGCGGCTGGGCCTGCATTTCATCGACGGTTTTCATCTTGGATATTATATGCAATATGACTGCACTTTTCTCATCTGTTCCCAAAAATTATTCCTCTGTGTGATTTAGGGGAATTTATCTTCCTTCGCTGCCCAAGATCAGCAGGATCGTTCAGACTTTGAAAGCCGGTTTAGTCCCTGACGGTTGTTGCGTGCCGCTGGTCCAGTGATAATGCAACTCCCTGCCAGTGCACTTCTGCTTGCACGGTGTACCGATCCAAACACCGGAATTCACGCCATGTCCTGCTTCCTTCGCTCTCTCTTCGTCCTCGCTCTGCTGGTTACCGCCGCGCAAGCTCAGACAACTCCGGCGACCACCGAACCGACCAACGCCGAAGAGGCCGCCGCCAAAAAGCTGCGTGAAGAGGCCGAGCTCGAAACCAAATATCAGGCCTGGTTCGCCCAACTGACGCCAGACCAACAAGCTTGGGAGAAAACGCTGCAAGCCGAGCTCGGCGGGTTCTATCTGCCGATTCACAAGCGTGAAAAAGTCGATGGCAAGTCGAACGCATGGGACTACGTCGCCGATGATCCCGCATTGCCGCGGGTCTTGCTGATCGGTGATTCGGTATCGCGGGCCTATACGCAAACCGTGCGCAAAGAACTGGCCGGGATCGCCAATGTGCATCGCGCGCCGGCCAACTGCGGGCCTACCTCGATGGGGCTGCAAAAGCTCGACATCTGGATGGGAGACGGCAAGTGGGATCTGATCCATTTCAATTTTGGAATCCACGATCGCGCCACACCGCTGGCTGATTACGCTCAGCGGTTAGAACAGTTGGTAAAGCGCATGCAAAAGACCGGCGCCAAGGTCGCCTGGGCCAGCTCGACGCCGATCCCGGACGTCCCCGCAAAAAAATTCAACGCTCAATCGATGATCGAGCGCAACGCGACTGCGGCCGAAGTGATGCTGAAACAGAACGTCGCGATCGACGACCTGTTTGCCGCGATCACGCCGCGTCTGGTCGAACTGCAAAATCCTGACGACGTGCACTTTACCGCCGCCGGCAACGAATTTTTGGGGCAGCAAGTCGCGACCTTCCTGAAAGCGAACCTGCCGCAAAAATATCATCTCACCGTGCGAGCCAGCGAGATTAACCCCGACGCCAAAGAGCACCCCGAGCTTGGCTTTGTCTTCAACGATGCCAAAGGAAAACCGCAGGACGTGCAGCATGCGATGGTCGATACCCGCGTTGCCCCCCGCGGACAATTGGTCATTTGGCTGATGGGCTACAACGGCGGTCTGTTCGATCGGATCAGCAGTTACGGTTTGCACGGCATTCAACCGCATTACGCCAATCGTTGGTTCGGCACGCTTAGCGCCAAGGATCGCGATGACGGAGTCAGTCTCGGCAAGATTCGCTTGGAAGCGGCGACCGGTCAAGACGTCAGCCCATTGGTCGATATTCCTGTGGCCGACAGCATGGCCCAGCGCAGCTTGCAAATGGTCAAATGGCTCGCCAAAGAAAACCCGGCCGGCAACTGGGGGCAGTTCCTCAACGCCGATCAGACTGACCTCTTGTGGGACAAGGTCATCATCTCCGGCAGCTCGCACGGCTCAACCACATCGGCCCGCTTCGCCAAGCATCAGAAGGTCGCCCGCGTTGTAATGCTGTGCGGTCCGCGTGATCAATTCGATTCGTGGCAAGCTCTGCCATCGGCGACGCCTGAGAATCGCTACTTCGGCTTTAGTCATGTGCTGGACGGGGGTTGGACCGGCGACCATTATTGCCGCTCTTGGCAAATGCTGGGACTGAACAAGTTTGGCCCGATCGTCAATGTCGACCAAGTCGCTTCGCCTTACGGATCAACACGTCGCCTGATCACTGACGCCGACGTGAAAAAAGATGCCGGCCGCGCTCACGGCAGCGTTACCCCCGGCGGATCCGCCGTCAAAGACGCCGATGGCAATTTCATCCATGAGGCGGTCTGGAAGTACCTGTTTACTCACCCCGTCGATCAAGTGGGGGAAGCGGTTCCGGCCGAGACCGATTGCAACTTGGACTTGAAGCGATAGCCAGCGTCACTAAGCTAACAACGTCTTAGCGATCACAAACATCGCCACCGCGACAATCGCCACGGCGAATCCTTTTTGCAGCGCAGGGCCTGACAACCGGCGGCCAATGGCCTGACCGGCGAACAGCCCCGCGACGCCGCCGATAATAAACAGGGTCATCAACAGCGGCTCGATCGTTCGCCCTGCGATCAAGTGCGACGCGACGCCGGAAGCGCTAATCACGGCGATCACCATTAGCGAAGCGCCGACCGCCTTGTGGATCGGCATGTTGGTGAAAAAAATCAGCGCCGGCACAATCACAAACCCGCCGCCGACGCCAAACATCCCAGCAAGGACGCCTGTCAAAACACCCACGACCGACAGCATGAGGGCACAGCGAGAATTCAGCACCAGGGCGCCGCTCTCGTCACGTCGGCATGTGGGTTGGCTGACGTCCTTACCTGTTTCGCAAGCAATCAACGGTGTCGCCGCTTTCCGCCACATGCGAACGGCGACAATTAACATCAACGCGGCGAACAGCGACAGCAATAATGTTTCGCTTATCTGGCCGGCCAACAGCGTTCCGAGCGGCGCCCCGATCATCCCAGCCACCGCAAACAGCAAGCCGGTCCGGACTTCCACTTCGCCCTGGCGCCAGCGCGTAATAAATCCCACCAGCGCCGTTGCACCAACTGCCGCTAGTGAAACGCCAACCGCGTCACGCATCGAGACGCCCAAGCCATAGACCAGCAGCGGGACGGCGAAGATGGCCCCACCGCCGCCGGTCAGTCCCAGCGAAAGCCCAACAATCGCTCCTAACAACAGCGTCATCGCTAACATCATGCTGTTCCGTTATGGAAGAGGAGACTAAATATCGACGCCAGCCTCACTCGTGCATCACCGGCAATTCTCCGGCGAGCCAAGCCTGAAACCCGCCGCTCATGTTGGTCACGTCGAAACCGCTTCGCTGCAACAAACTCGCGGCGATCGCCGAACGTCCGCCGCTTTGACACTGCACCACATAGGCGCGATCCCGCTCCAACTCGTCGATACTTCGCAACAGCTTGCCCAGAAAGCGATGCTTAGCGCCGGGGATATGTCCCTGCTGAAACTCGGCCGCCGACCGAACGTCCAGCAACGTCGCTTTGTGCAGTTGAAGCTCGGCTCGCAGTTGCTGCGGAGTTGCGCTGGCGTAGGACTCCGTTCGCAACCCCGACTTGTGCACGGCGCCAGCATCAAAATAACCGCCGATTTGATCGATGCCGATCGAACGAAGCAGCACCAAACTGGGCGACAACGAAGAACCCTCTGCGATCAAATAAATCGGCTGCTCATAGTTGACGAAAAAACCGGCCCACTGCGCCAGCATCTTGGTCGGAATATTGATCGTCCCCGGCACATGCGCGGCGCCAAATTCGGCCGACGGCGTCACGTCGATCACCAGTTGCCGCCGTGCGATCGACTGCAAGACCGCCGTATCGACTGGTGCGACCGCAGGCAGACTCGCCAACAATTCGGGTCCAAGTTTGTTGACCCGTTTCATCACGGCAAAATAGAACGGCGTCTCCGGCTGATCGGCGAGGATATAATCGACAAACGCTTGCTCGTCCGCGTACTGCAGCGCCGGGTTGAACTTCTTCTCGTAGCCGACGGTGCTTGAAGGAATCGCCCCCAGACCTTTGCCGCAAGCGCTGCCGGCGCCGTGCGCTGGCCAGACCTGCAGGTGATCCGGCAACGCGCGAAACCTCGCAACCGATTGAAACAACTGCCGTGCGCCTTGCTCGGCGCTGCCGACCACTCCCGCGGCGGTCTCCAGCAAGTCTGGTCGGCCAATCGAACCGACAAACACAAAGTCGCCAGTAAAAATCCCCATCGGTTCAGTCGCCCCACCACCTTCGTCGGTCAGCACCAACGAAATATGTTCCGGCGTATGCCCCGGCGTGTGCAACGTTTCTAGCTTTACCTTGCCGACATAGAATGTGTCGCCATCTTTCAGCAACTGCGCATCCACGTCCGCGGCATAACCATATTTCCAATCGGCCGGACCTTCGTCCGAAAGATAAAGCTTGGCGCCAACGCGATCCGCTAACTCGCGAGCGCCAGAGACAAAGTCAGCATGAATATGCGTTTCGGCCGCGCCGACAATCGCTAACCCCTCGGCTCGCGCGGCGTCAAGATAAGCCTGCACATTGCGGCCAGGATCAATCACGATTGCCTGACCACTCTTTTGACATCCGACCAAGTACGATGCGTGCGCAAGCGCCGGATCGTAGAAGTATTTGAGCAACATGACCTTGTTCCTTCCCCTCACAAAAAACTAGAAATATCGCGATACTACGATATTTATGCTCAAAAAAAGGGGCGACTCTAGGTCGCCGTCTGCACGCCAAAGCGACTCTCGATGCAGTGCAAGATGTCCTGCAGGTGAGGTTCGGCGACTTGGTAGTAAACTTTGCGACCCTCTTTTTGACTGCTCAGAAACCCGCACCGCTGCATCAATCGCAAATGTTCCGACGCCATTGGACTGGGGATCTCACACGCTTCAGCCAACTGGCCGACGGTGTATTCTCCTTGCAGCAGCATCTGCACCATGCGCAGGCGGTGGGGATGCGCCAAAATCCGCAGGCACTCCGCCGCTTGGGCCAGTGATTCTAATGTCGTCAGTTTCAGTTTGGTTGCAGCCATCTTCGCTTCCTCTCTCTCCCTTTAATATATCGGAACATTACGACATGTCAAGCGTTGAAATCCCAATCTTTGTCCCGATCCTCCGTGTGCGTCTCACCTCTTGGTCCGCCCGGCGGCCCCTTCGGTAGTTGCGCAAAAGAATGAAATGATTGACCAACTTGCGAATGATCTGCTACACTCCCGCCGGCATTTCGAGCCACTCCAGTTGTCACTTCTCCGCAGGCAGCAATGACAGACCACGAAACCGGGACGAGCCAAAGCATCCATGCTGCCGAGATTCCGCCCCCCAAGCCGCTGCGGTTCCGCTCGCTGGATGTCTTTCGCGGTGCGTCGGTCGCATTGATGATTTTGGTCAACAACCCCGGAACGTGGTCAGCGATGTACCCTCCGCTGCAGCACGCCGCCTGGCACGGCTGCACGCCGACCGATTTGGTCTTTCCCTTCTTTCTGTTCGCGGTCGGCAACGCGTTGGCGTTTGTGATGGATCGCCTGCGCGACGCTCCGCCGCTGCGAGTGATCCAGCGAATCTTGCAGCGAACGGTGATGATCTTTGCGATCGGCGTGCTGCTCAACTACTTTCCCTTTGTCTCCTGGAACGACTCCGGAGAGTTGGCCGCCAAGTCGCTAGAAAATCTCCGCATCTTTGGCGTCCTGCAACGCATCGCGCTTAGCTATGGCGGCGCCGCAATCTTGATCTGGCTACTCGCTCGCGACGGCAAGACCAGTCGCGTGCAAATCGCAATCGTCGCGATTTTGATCGGCTACTGGATCGCCTGCCTGTTGCTGGGAGATCCCGCCGATCCGTATAGCTTGGAAGGATACATCGGCACGACAATCGATCGAGCGCTGCTCGGCGCCAATCATCTCTATAAAGGAGAAGGGGTCCCGTTTGATCCCGAAGGATTATTCGGCGTGATTCCCGGCATCGCTCAGGTCATGATCGGCTGGTGGGTCGGGCAAGCGATGCTGCGCAGCGAAAAGAACCTCGCGCTGATCGGGCGTCTCGCACTGGTCGGCGTCCACTTGTTGTTTATCGCCTATTTATGGCAATTGATCTTCCCGCTGAACAAAAAGATCTGGACATCCACCTTTGTGCTCCATACCTGCGGGCTCGCCACGTTGGCCCTCGCATCGATCATTTATTGGTTGGATATGCCGGCCCCAGCAGAGCAGGGGAGTTTCCCTCGGCTCACGACCGCGGCACGCAAGCTACTGGGCGGCCTGTTTCGCTTCTTCGAGGTCTTTGGTAAGAACCCGCTCTTCATCTTCGTGTTCAGTGCCCTCGTGGTAAAAACCCTCAGCATGTTCCGCTGGCATCCTGCCGGCAGTGAGCGTTGGACCAGTCTGCTGCCATGGATCTACAATACGATCTTTCACTGGGAGAACGTCGATCCGCGTTTGGGGTCCTTCCTCTACAGCGTCTGCTTGCTGATCGTCTACTGGCTGATTGTCGCGTGGATGGATCGACAAAAGATTTATATCCGCGTGTAGGGCAGGCCATGACTGTCGACTTGACGATTCTCCAAAATCTTTGCAAGAGTTAAGAGGTGTCTAGAAGCAACAAAACTCCGCCGAACCAACGCACTTTCTATTCGCGTGGGAATGCAAACGACCGCTGCATTGGTGTTGCTCCACCCTGGTGAAATAGTCGATGGATTGCAAGGCTATTTCTGACGCATCCTCGAATTCGTTCGCCAATTCTGCAAAAGGAAATTTTCTGATCGAACCTTCTTGCAGTCGGTGTTCTCTAATTGGACGACGCGATATTGACGATATACTCACGCATGCCCGCCTGTGGGACTTCGGCGCAACTTCCGCATTAGCTTCTGCAGCTGAAAAGCTCGTTGTTCTGTATTCTTCCCCAGGCGGCATTTTTTTATCCTTTTTGCCTCGGTCTCATCGTGACGTCGCACGACTCGCTTGATCGCCATTACGCTCAGCTTCGCGAGAAAAGTGAACGCGAAGACTTGGTGATGTTTATCAATGCCTGCTTTGCTGCGACCGGGCAAAACGAATACTACTCGGATCGCTTCACCCAAGCGGTCTCGATCGATTTTCTGCATCGCTACGTCTTGGGAAACTATCGCAAGGTTTATGCGCGTTCCCTTGCGGCAGGCGTCAATCAATTTAATCAGCTGACCATCATCTTCAACTTACTTCGTGCCGGCGCACCGGCCGATCTGCTGCTGCGCCGCGAAGAAGGTCAGTTGATCGCCGCCGCGCTCCAGGCCCTGCCGGCCAACCGCGTTTATGGGCTGTTCCAACGCTTGCGACGCGAGCAAGTCAACAATCGTCGCAGCCGCGCCGTCGTGCGTGATTACCTGGCCGCTCGCCGCACTCCTGCGTTGGACGCCGTGAAATATCGGACCAAATTGCGTATCGTCGCGCGACATAGCCATTTGCGTCTGCCGGTCGAGACCAGCAAGTTTCTATTTGATCTAGAAAGTCAAAAGCGTTTTGAGACGCCGCTGTATGACTCCTTTCTACGTGCGCGCTATTCGCAGCAAGCGGTATTTGAACTACCGATGACCGTCGCCGAAGGTTTGGCCGAGCGGCATGGGATCAGCCGCAAAGATTTTCTGCGGCGGATCGAACCGCAAATGACCCTTGCCGAAAAGCGACGCCTGCAAAATACCGCTCTGCGTGAAACCGGCAAGCAAATCAAAATTGATTTTGCCCGCACTCCACTGACGCAACTTGCGTTGTACGTGTTGTCGCTCCCTTGGGAAGAACGCCTACAAAACGCCGAGACCTTGCACCAAGCGCTTACTCGCTCGGCCGCAAACGCGCTGCACAAATTTCCGTTGCGTTTGCCCAAGATCGCGTTAGTGCTCGATCGCAGTCGTTCCACGTGGGGCTCGCGTGAGAAACGCCGCCGTCCGTTGGCGGTCGCCGTCGCGGTCGACTATTTAGTGCAAGCAGCAGCTCTCCAAGCAAAATCGTTCTGGACTCCGACCACCAAAGATCGCAGCACAGCGACCGAGCAGCCGCTCTACTCGTTCCTGCGCGATAGCGGGGGTCAAACCGATTTGGCGACGCCGCTGCTCGCAGCAATTCGTTGGCAGCCTGATCAAATCATCTTGGTTTCTGACGGCTACGAAAATTCGCCGCCAGGCGCCGCTCAGCAAATCATCGTCGCTTATCGTCAGCGTCTGGCCCAACAACATCCCATCTCGTTCGTGCATGCCAATCCTGTATTTGATCCTGACCACTTTTCGCCGCACCGCCTGGGAGATTCGATCCTCACGATCGGCCTCCGCGATGCCGAAGACTTGGGCGCATCGCTCGGCTTCGCCAAGTTCGCCGCCGGTGAAGCTTCGCTGCTAGAGCTGGAAAATCAACTCAGCAAGCTCGTCGACGAGAAGCTTGCCCACGCCCAACCGGGCAACGGACCAGCGCCCACGCGAGGAATCCAGCCATGACTGTCGCCAAGACGCAATTGCCGCTGAACGGTCTCGAGTTTGCTCCGCCGCAAGTGCTGGGTGGGGTTCGTCTGGTTCCGCTGACTCGGCCGCAGGTGCGCGAAGACTTGCGTCTTAGTCGACGCGTTTATCCTGAGGATCTAACCGTCGTCTCGATCGATCGTCGCACCAGCTATATCGCCTATGTTCCGCATGGGCTGGTCGCAAACTGGACGCACGACGGAGGCGCGGTCTTTGGATCGCAGTTGACGCAGGTTACCAAAAAAGATGGCGAAATCTGGGGCGACTTCGTCACTGCCCGCGGACTCCGCAAGTTGGTGCAGCGCGAAGGCAAGTCGCAGCTTCGTTTTCTGCCGCTGCATGTCGCGATGGAAGGTTTTCTGGCGCTCCACTTTGGCGGCCCCAACATCGCCTGGACCGAGTACTCGACGCGAGCCAAGCGGTTTGGCCTTACTCCTCGCAGCGAGGCCGTCGTCTCCGGTCGACAGATCGCCGGCCTTGACGATGCGCTACGGCTGTTCGAGATCCATGAGAACCAATGCGGACTGCTAGTCTTTGTGGCCGATGCGCTGGCTTCCGCGTTCGTCGTGCCGCATCCCGCCGACTATCAAGCGCTGCACCACACGTTGCTCTCTGACTATTACGGCGAGCTATTATGGCAATACGGGCTGTACGCGACCGAAAACGAAATCACTCCGCCGCCGATCCGCGCAGCCGAAATTAACTGCTTCGCTGATCTGGCCGACCAGGTAGATCGTCTACGAGATCGCTGGTCCGACCAAAGCCAAGACATGGCCGCCGGGCTGTTTCAGCGCGATCAGACCCAAAAACGCGCTTATCGCTTCAAACCGTTTACGCTCAACCGGTTTATGACCGATCTTGATCCAGCCGCCGAAAACCATATCGGCGAAACGATCTACGCCGACGACGGGACGCTGCAATACCTCAAGAGCTACCGACTCTCGAGCGCACAAACGCGCCGCGCCTATCTCCTCAGCCGATTAGCGGCACACAACTGGGAGCTGGACGCACTGGCCAAAACCGAGAACTGCCGAACCAACGAACTAATCCTCCGACTCAACAACGCCGGCTTCGGCTACTTATTGCACCAACATGTGCTAGACGCAGCTCGGGCGCAGGAGCACCGGAAGGGGAAATGAGTTGGGCAGTTTACCAAACAATTGCAGCACAGATCTCCTGCCGCTGTTAAGCATCCGCAGTCTTTCGATACAGGACATGGCGGCGAAGCGGAGAATCACTCGGCAAGCTGGGATGCTCAAAGTCGTCTGCTGGGTGATGGGTCATCCCGATGCGTTCCATGACTCGACGAGACCGCCGGTTGGACTCGGCTGTCAACGAAACGATCTCACTCAGTCCGAGATTGACAAAGCCGAACGTTAATGCGGCCGCAGCCCCTTCTGTTGCAAACCCATGTCCCCAGAATTGCGGTCCAAGCCGCCAACCGATTTCGACGCAGGGAGTAAAGTGAGACTGAAACTTTGGCCGCGCCAATCCGATGAAACCCGCAAAGGAACCAGTCTCGCGAATCTCCACAGCCCACAGCCCCCATCCATGCTCAAGCAGGTGTGCCTGGATCCGTTCGCCCAGCGCGTTACTTTCGGCCGTGCTTAACGCCGCCGGGAAAAACTCCATCACCCGAGGGTCCGAATTATAGTCCGCAAACGGCGCCAAGTCGGTATCGCTCCATTGCCGAAGCAGTAATCGTGCGGTCTGCAGAGTCATTGTCAATCTCGGTATTTGGCATTGCACACGGCAGCGGGTCACCGGCCCTACTCAGCCAGTCTCTGCTCTTTCTACCACGCGCAGACTCAGAAGCAATGGAAGGACTTCGTCACCATTTCTAGACCCCGCCGCCTGATTGATTTAGCTTCCAATCTTGGGACTCCCAGCCACCGCTGCGAAAGTGAGTCCAGCACTGGGTCCAGCACTGGGGCCGTGGCCACGGACATGCGAGGTCATGAAGGCGCTCGGCAAACGCCTGTTCTAGTTGCCTGCGGATTCGGGTGGTCTCAGTACTCGCTTCACTCTGCTGTAAAATTGTTCATGGAATGACCAACGTAACAACAATAGGGGGCCAGGTTGTCCGAATAGGTCGCAGTCGTTCGATGACCGCAATACGCGTTCGTTCTTCCTGCGGAAACTCCGCGGTGAACCAACTTCTTTTAAATCTCAACGCCAAGTCACACAGGGGACGGAGAGATCTGCCAGGGGCGTCCTCATCAACCAATCCATTACTCAGGCTCAGAGTCTCTCCAGAAACTTGCTTTCCGGATAGGCTCTAAATCCGCATCTCGCTAAATTTAATCTCGGTGTTATCTCGCTGCGCGTATTCCGCTTCCCAGACCGATAAAAACAGAACGACCGGAAACCCTAGTTGGTCATAGACTAATTTCGCAGAGTAGGGCAATTTCAAAGCGGGGCGCTGCGATCCGGCTCCACTGCTCTGTTGCGGCCAGCGCGCCACCTTGTAAGGCAACCATTCAATATCCGTGGGCGTGTCATATTCATGCTCCAGCCGAAATCGAACGACATCAAACTGCAACTCGCCTACGGCCGCCAGTATCGGTTCGCTACGGATTGATTTGCGATCCTCAAACATCTGAATCGCCCCTTCTTCCAGCAATTGGCTTAGCCCTCGTTCAAATTGCTTGCGGCGCAACGTATCTTGACAGCGCAACACCGCGAAAAATTCTGGTGAAAATTGCGGCAGCGCCGCAAAGTGAAACGATCCGCTTTCGCAGATCGTATCGCCTAAGCGAAACTCACCCGGATTCACCAACCCCACGATGTCGCCGGCATAGGCTTCGTCCATCGTTTCTCGCTCTTGTCCGAACACGCGATGCGCGCGAGAAAGTCGAATGAGCTTGCCGCTACGTGGGTGCATGACGTCCATCCCGCGACGGAAACGCCCGGAGCAAACGCGCACGAACGCAATTCGATCACGATGTCGCGGATCCAGATTGGCCTGGATCTTAAACACAAAACCAGAGAAGCAATTCCCAGAGGCCGGAATCATGCCGTGATCGCTGAGTCGGTCACGCGGGGCAGGGCAGAGCCGCAAAAAGCCGTCGAGAAAATCCTGCACGCCGCGATTGGTTAGCGCACTTCCAAAAAAGACCGGCGTTTGCTTGCCCTGCATAAATTGCTGCTGGTCAAACTCGACGCCCGCGATCTGCAGCAGCCCAACATCTTCGATCGCGTTCTCCACCACATTACCCAAAATCTGCGTATGTTCGGCCAGGTTATGCATATCCACCGACTCATAAGCAACTCGCCGGTCATGGCTCTCCTCGGTAAACAAATGCGCGACGCCCGAAGCGATATCAATAATCCCCTTGAAATCGCGATCCGATCCCAGCGGCCAATTTTGCGGGACAACTTCAATCGCAAACTTCGCGCGGATCTCTTCTAACAGCTCAAAGGGAGTCTTGCCGGGGCGATCGACTTTGTTGACAAAAGTAATGACCGGGATGTTGCGCAGCGCACAAACGCGAAATAATTTTTCGGTCTGCGTTTCTACTCCCTTCGCAACATCAATCACCATCACCGCACAGTCGGCGGCGACCAAAGTGCGGTACGTATCTTCACTAAAGTCATGGTGCCCTGGTGTATCCAGCAGATTGATCTGGTGATCTTGATACTCGAAGGTCAACACGGTCGACGTAACCGAGATGCCGCGTTGTCTTTCTAATTCCATCCAATCCGAAGTCGCTTCGCGCGCCGATTTTCGACCGCGAACCATCCCGGCGACATCAATGCACCCGCCAAACAACAGCAACTTTTCAGTCAGCGTCGTTTTGCCAGAGTCGGGATGCGAGATGATTGCAAAAGTTCGCCGGCGCTTCACCTGCGCATCGATAGTAGCATCAATTGGGGTCATGAAATCCAAGCATTTCTCTTAGAGCATCCCGTACTTCGCCAAATCTGCCCCCTCCAGGCGACAAATTCCAAAGTCGGACAAAACATCGACTCTTAGGCGACATCAGCCGCCGAGATCGTCACAACAGTTCACGCATCGCAGGAACGTAGAAATCCGCGACTACGGCGGCGTGTCGCAACGGCGGACAGCAGCATCGCGAAGCGAGCTGACCAAAGATGCGATCGCAAGCTCAGGACGCACACAACGGACAATTGACGGCCAGTCTTTGCCGAACGTCGCTTGCCTTGAAGATTGTGTTCCTGCGATATACATCACTTGCCAATTGCGTAGGGTCACCGGTGAATGGGGGGTTTCGTCAACAATTCGAGCTTAGCGACTCTCCCTTTTCGTGACAACTCCGCCCAGTGCGCCCCGACCTCTGCAAACCCTACCTCTGCGACTCTGCCAGCAAGCCGCCGGTTCAAGTGGGGCCCGCCTTCCGCTCTATCTTTTGGCCCTGACTTCGCATGGATCGCAATAGGCGGAAGTCTCCAGGCAGAGCCACGCTTCCAACATGATGTCTCCCCCCCTAGTTTTGATCGAATCTTTATCGAAGATCCGCAACCTGCAAGCGAACACGCAGCTCGCCTGACGGATTAAAAAGCTACGGCAGCAACAAGATTAGGCAGGGCCAAGCTAGAGACGCCGTAACTATACCTGCAAAAAACAGCCCAATTCATGGGGTCCGCAGACTCTACGATGCTCTTCTAGGCTCGCGTGCGAAAGAAGCCTTGCAGCAGGCGTACACAATGAGTCCATACCCTGCTAGGACGCAGTTGAGCAGCAAGCCCTGTATGAGCGTCGTCATGAGCGTGGAAGTGAATTGCAGCCTAGCGTTGTCATTTGGAAAATCCAACGAGGTATTCTCCAAGAAAAAACCGGTTATTGAAAGCGCTAAGATGCCGCAAAAAAAATCGACCACAAAACCAACCGGAAGCAACAGTGAAATCGCGATTCTTGTTCCGTAAGTGATCGCCAGAGTCCACTTCACTTCAGGTTTCTGGCGTAGCGGATGATTCCGCGTCAGCACATCCAAAAAGGTATAGCCAACCGCGAACAGGAGTACGCCGGTCGCCATTCCGCTAATGACAGCCGTCGTCGATCGACTAGCGATCACCCAACTTGGAATAGCGCTGATCGCACAAATCAAAAACCACCGAATCGCTCCCTTAACGATTGCGAAGGTAAGATCGTCCGGTGCTTGCGGCCCGACATCATCGACATTTGAAATGTTCGCTGGCGATTGAAACGGGTTCTCAGGTTCTTGCGTTAACATTACCGCTTCGAGTATTGCTCGCTACGGCAAAGTGCCGGTGACGAGTCATCCCTAAAAGTGCGTTTCACTGGCCCGCAGCCAGTGGTCTTCTCTTCAGACTACCAAGAAGCACCAAGCATCCGAAAGTAACTGCAGCCCCATCGCTAATTCGCGGCTCTTTTCGCATGACGATCGTGCTGCCTCTTTGCCGCCAAAACCTTCCCGCCGCGGCCGCACTAATCTTCCCAAAACAAGGTTGACTTGCCGTCATCTTTTAGTATAAATATGTACAGGTAATCAAGCTGCGGTTTGATTCTGCCTATCTACAAAATATCGGGCGCCTGCGGGATGCGTTGGGGGCTGTTTTTGGGGCGTTTGGCCGGGGGATCGGGCTGGGCGTTTGCATCGGGTGATCGCTGGTTCGGCGAGGTTTTTCTGCTGCGCTGGGGTGAGCCATGGGGGAGAAATTTTCATGTCAACTGCCATGATAGAGTCTGCTTCTTTTGAGGCGATTGCTAATCCAATCCACCATGCGGAATCGGCCGCAGGGCTTTCGAGTTTGTTGCGTTCCGATTCTGCGAAGACAGCCGCTGTTTTTCAACGTTTCGACCTGGGACAGCAGCGGCCTGATGAACCCTTAGAGGGTCTAAGCACGGTCCAATTGTTGGCGCGGCAAACGCCGCAGGCTTGGCTCTTGCCGGGAGTATTAGCCCGGCATCAGGCGGCGGTGATTTTGGGGCCTTCGAAATGTCTGAAAACCTCGCTGGCGGTCGACTTGTGCGGAGCGCTGGCCAGCGGCGGCAAATTTTTGGGGCAGTTCGCGGCCGAGCGGGCATTTCGCGTCGGCTTTGTGGGCAGCGAAGAGGTTGAGCCAACAATCGCCGATATGGCGCCGCGCTGGAGCGCTGCGGCCGAGGTCGATCTGTTGACGCTCGATCGACTGATCTGGAGCCTGAACATGGGCGACCCTGGCAGTCCGGTCAACTTGCAGCGGCTGACCGCTTGGATCGAGCAGCATCAGTTAGAAGTCGTATTAATTGACGTCGCCGATTTATCAGATGCGACGCCGCGGGCCCAAGCCAAACAGTTGAGCGCGTTGGTTCGCTGCTGTCAGAAAGCCGGGGCCACGCCGATCATCTGTTGTCCAACGCGCAGAGAGTTGTCCCCGCGAGCCATGACCGCCGCTGATCTGGGCGGTTCGGCGTGTAGCGGCATTGCCCGCCAATGGCTCTTGGTGAATCGCCGCCAAACGTTCGAACCAGGAACCGGGCGCCATCAATTTTGGCTAACAGTCGGCGGCGGCGCGCGAAGAAGCAGCCAATGGGGCCTGGACATTGACGAAGGACAATACGAAGAGGACGCCGGCGGCAAATGGGAAGTGCAGCTGCGCGACGAGCCCTCCATCGTCGAAGAAAATGCCCAACTAGCGGCCAAATCACAGGCCGAACGCTTGCGCTGGAAGCTGCGCGGCGTGATCTCGCAGATCGACCCCGAGAAAGCGACCAAGCTGAAAATCCGCGAGCAAAGCGGGATGAGCGGAAGCAATTTTGGCCTGGCGTGGCAGCGCATGGTCGACGCCGGAGAAATTCGCCTGGTCTCGAAAACGGAAGCCTTCCGGGGCCAGGGCGAGGCCCGGTACCGCTTGGTCGATCTGGCGGAACTGAACGATCCGGATGCGCCCAAGTTCGACCCGCTCGACACCGTCTTCCCCACCTTCACCACCGCCGAACTGATCGCCTACGCCGAAAAAGAAACGCCTTCGAGTCCAGTCCAGCCGCCGGAAAAAATGTTCGGCGAGAGTCCACCCGAAAAAAATTCGCAGCCGAGTCCAGTCCAGCCGCCCCGCCAGTCACAAAAACGACGACCGAAAGCACGAAACAAGCGACGGAGATAACATAGCAATCGTAGGGTGGATGGAGCAAAACCGAAACCAATCCCACCATCACCAACCAACGCAACCGGTTTTGCGCAACCCACCGGCCCTGCCGAACGATCCGGCGGCAAAGGTGGGTTGCGCAAGCGGGGACGTTGTTTGAAATTGGATGCCGCTAATCGCTTGCTGCACCCACCCTACTAGACTGCAGCTCTTGCTGGCTGAAAAAAATGTTTGCCGCGAGTCCAGTCCAGCCGCCCCGCCAGTCACAAAAACGACGAGCGAAAGTGCGGAACAAGAGACGGCGAGGGAGAGCAGGGGGTTAGACTTCGGCCTGACCTGCAGGTTGGCGACGGTACTGCTTTAGAATTGCTAGAACCTCGTCATGAACTCGTTTGCTGCACCCAACCCCCTCGTGATGGTGGGCCGTGGGTTCACCATTCCAGTCGGTGAAGATGCCGCCAGCTTCTTCTAAGATCGGTTGGGCGGCCGAGGCGTCCCAAACGCTCATGATGGGATCGACCATCACCACGGCGCGGCCTGTGGCCACTAGGACGTATCCGTAGGCATCGGCCCAAGTTCGTGTGAGCCAGGCGGTCGATTCTAGACGATCGTATGCCTCTTTGGCGTTACGCGCATCAAATTTGCTGGCCTGGGAGGTCACAAACAGACCCTCCTCCAGCGGGGAACCATTGTTCACCTTGGCCGGTTTCGGAGCTCCTCCCTTGCGGACGTGCCAGGCTCCGTGGCCGGTTGCGGCATAGACCAGTTCGTCGAGGCCGGGAATGTAGATCGCGCCGATCGCCGCTTTGCCTTCGTACTCGACCCCGATCATCGTGCCGTACAGGGGAACGCCGGAGACGAACGCTTTGGTGCCGTCGACCGGGTCCACGATCCAGCGAAAGGGGCTGCTGCCGGTGGTTTCGCCATATTCTTCGCCCAAGACGCTGTCGTCGGGGAAGAGTTCCAAGACGCGTGCCCGGATCAGTTCTTCCGCTTCGCGATCGGCGATGGTGACCGGCGAATCGTCTGACTTGCGATCGACAACCAGATCATCGGTTTGAAAATGGACCAGCGTCCCTTTGCCGGCTTCGACGGCGAGGGTGCGAGCAAGTTCGAGACGATCGGCAAGCAGTTGGGGAGTGTTCATACGGGAGAGAATAAAGGAGGGAAATAAAACCTGACAACAGGGAGTTGCCGTTAAGTTGCCAAACAGAGCGAAGTTTTTGGCAACTTCTACAAAAAACGTCCGCAGCGCAACGTCTTATTGGAGGCGGGGATATTCACGACAGATCGCTAAGACTTCGTCCAGGACATGCGGATTGGCGCCGATTGCCTCGCCGCTGTAGATGGTCGGTTCGCCGCGCCAATCCACAAACGCGCCGCCAGCTTCTTCCAAAATCGGCAAAATCGCGGCGGCGTCCCAGACGCTGAGCATCGGATCAACCATCGCGACCGCACGCCCGGTCACGACCAGCAGATAGCCGTAACAGTCACCCCAAGTGCGAGTAATAAAAGCAGCTTCCTCCAACCGATTGAAGGCCTGCATCGCATCGCGACGGGCAAATGTGTTGACCTGCGAAGTGACAAAAACCCCCTCGCCCAGCGTTTTGGCGTCGTTGACTTTGGTCAACTGCGGCGCTTGGTCACCGCAGCGATACCAGGCTCCGCACCCTTTGGCGGCGTAGACCATCTCGTCGAGAGCCGGGATATAGATCACGCCGGCAACGCTTTGGCCGGCATGTTCGATACCGATCAACGTCCCATAAAGGGGGACGCCGGCGATGAAGCTTTTGGTGCCGTCGATCGGGTCGATGATCCAGCGGAAGTCGCCGGCGCCGGGGGTTTCGCCAAACTCCTCGCCGATGATGCCGTCAGTAGGAAACTGAGCGGCTAGCCGGTTGCGGATCAGGGTTTCGGCCTCGCGGTCGGCGACGGTGACCGGCGAATCGTCCGATTTTCGGTCGACGACCAGACCTGACTTTTGGAAGTGTTGGAGCGTGCCGCGACCCGCTTCGACGGCGAGTTGTTGGGCCAGTTGCAGACGAGCGGCGATTTCCGGCGAAGTATTCATAAATGGGAAGATACGGCAAGTAGATATAGTCCGACAACCGGGGGCGATGAATTGAAAGTGAACCTAGCCGCGTCGCTGGTATCTTTCTACACTTGCCTACAGATGTTTCATGGAAACGCGACTACTTTCTCCTCGACAAAAGGAATTGGCCATAGCCAAATCACGCAAACCCAGCCGCTCGTCCTCGTTCGACCCTCGCAACGACCGCAAAACGCTGCAGCTGTGCCGCCAGGTGCTAGAGACGCTAGAAATGGTGCTCTCTGGCGAAATTGATGACGATCGCCTGCCGATCTTGCATGTGGTCGAAGTCGTCCCGGCGCCTGACAGTTCGCGGATGCTGGTGACCTTATCCGCCGACATTGCGGCCAACGAATACGAGCCGGACGAAATCATTAGCACGCTTAGCGAATACGGGGATCTTTTACGGATGGAAGTTGCCGCAGCGATCAATCGCAAGAAAGCGCCGCAACTATTGTTTCATCTGGCGCCGCCGTACGTCTCTCCGCTTGACTCTGACAGTTAATCCGATGTTCGGGTTTGCCCCTTCCTGCTAGCAAAAGCGTTACCGACGAAACAGTTTTCCCAATCAGAATATCAGTCAGTCCACGCAGTGCGGACGCCCGCGATACGACAAAAGCCCTTGTGACTCGCATGGCGATTCGTCGATCCATGCAACATCAAAGCTATATGGCTTTATTAGTTGTCATAGGTTGCGGGGGGCGTTTAAAGATGAACTGGCTGTCACGGACGATGGCGATGGGACTGTTGTGGGGAACTGCTTTCACAGGCACATCGGCAGTTGCACAAAATCCGGATAACGAATTGGCCGAAATCCGTGCTCGGATGGAAGCTCAGGAGGCGGAGCTGCAAGCACTTCGGCAGCGTCTTGATACGCAGCCGGCGTATGGCTTTCATCATATGGATGAGGCTGATTGTGGCGGGGGCGCCGAGATTTATCGGTTGCCGATCTGCTATGACTATTCGTACGCACCTGAATGCGGTGACGACGAGGGACCGCCCAAACAGCATGTCCTGAAGTATTACACGACGTATGACAAGGGCTTTGTCATCCGTCCGTTCAATCCCGAGGAAAACCCGTTCGAGCTCAAGATCGGCGGTTGGGTGCAATTCCGCTACAACGGATTTGCTCGCAACACTGACAGCTGGACGGATAACGCCGGCGTGACGCGTCCGGTGCGCAACCGCGATGAGTTTGACGTCGAGCGAGCTCGTCTGCAAATTGGCGGCTATGCGATTGATCCACGGCTGAGCTACTTTATCCAGATGGATGGTGACACCGACGGCGGCGACAGTGTTGACTTCTTCGACTACTGGTGGGCTTGGGAATTCAGCGACAGACAACAAGTCTTCCTGGGCAAACGCAAGGTGCCCGGCAGTCGTCAATGGATACTAAGCGCCAAACATACCAGACTGGCGGATCGCCCGATGGCGGCCGACTTCTTCCGACCTAGTCGTACCGTGGGCATCTTTGGTGCGACTAAGCTAGGCGAGAACGGCTATCTCGAAGCGATGATCGGCGATGGCTATCGCACCGAGAACACCGCGCCGGAAGATCTGGATAACAAGCTGGCTTTCGCCGCGACCAACTACTGGGATCCGTGGGGCGACTTTGGTTCTAAACTGACCGACTATGACTACTCGGCCGATCCCTTGATGCGAATTGGTCACTCGTTCGTCTACGCTCCGAACGCGAGCATCACACCCGGCGAACCGATTGATGAGTCCGACTTCGTTCGCTTGACCGACGGCACCAAGTTGACGGCCAATGGAGCACTCGCACCCGGGGTTCGGTTGTCGGACTTCGACGTTTATCTCTATTCGATGGACTTCGCCTACATGTGGCGCGGTTGGAGCTTGGACGCCGAGTACTACATGCGTTGGATTCAGGACTTGCGAGCCAATGGAGCGTTGCCGGTCGAGAATCTCTATCAGCATGGCTACTTTGTCGAAGGGGGAAAATTCATCATCCCCAAGAGACTCGACTTCAACGTTCGCTACTCATACATCAGCGGCTATTACGGCAATCGTGACGAGTACGCGGCAGGCTTTAATTTCTACCCGTGCGAAACGCGTAACTTGAAGCTGACGGCTGACATCACCAAGGTCAACGGCAGCCCGCTGAACAATTCGTCGAGCGGCATCCTGGTAGGCGACGATGGATTGTTGTTCCGCGGTCAGTTCCAGGCAGAGTTTTAAGATCTTGCAGGCTTCAACTAATTTCTGCTGATCTAATCCAAGAGGGACGCGAGCAATCGCGTCCCTCTTTTGTGTTGCTGTCGATCACAACGATCGCGTCTGTGTCTTAGCGAGTTGATTCGATCAATACATCAGCATGATAGATCGCTTCGGGGATCGGGAAGCGGAACATCGCCGCGACCTTAGCGTCCTCGGGCATGTCATCTGCTTCTAGCGTATAGACCGAACCGCCAGAGGCCATTGTTCGGACAGCGGCGTAGTTCAACAGGTCCTCGTCCTCGGCCGAGTGCGTCAACAGGATCCGCTCGTTCTCTTCATCCACAGAGCCCTTCAATTGGGCGCCGCGAGTTAGAAACAGCACATCAATACTATCGAGCATGCCGGCGATCAAGATTTCTTTGGGATCGATTGACGCTCGTGATACGCCGCGGAGCGCGGTCATTTGATCCAGCGCCGACCGCCGGACGCAACTTGCGCGATCGTTGAGGAGCGGTTTGAGTTCTTGATGCAATTGCTGCGGCGACGCCTGATCAAAGTTTCCGGAGAGATGTTCTTCCCACAACGAATCGCCATGAAACGCGGTACGAAAAATCGGGTACAAATAGTCCACGCCGGCAAAGATCAGCGGCTTATCACTATCGTTCAAATGAGCTTCTAGAGGGCGCGCCACACGCTGGAAAAACGTCGCTAGTTCTGACTTCACGTCGGCGGCGCTCCCCGCGCCTTGACCATGAAACATGGTTTCGCCAGCGCCCGGTCCGTGACCATGAAATTGCAGCGTGTTGGTCCATTCGTCCACTTGCAGCGCACTGCGGAGGTCACTGGGGAGATCATTGAGATCAACATGACGCATCTCATATTGATCCCCTTCAAACAGGCGAATCTCGTTTTGACTCACGACCAGCAACGCAAAATCAAGCGGCTGACTCATCCAACAGGTCAACGGTCGGACATGAAAATGGTTGGAGACATGCACCGCCGGTTCGACAGAGAAGGGGAGTCGCAGCGCGCGGCTAAACGTCGGGCTCGCGAAGTAGGCGAAGCCTTCATCCATGTGCCGCCAGACGGCAGCCTGACGATCGCGCGTCATGCTCCAGGCGGGCTCTAACATTTTTTGAATCTGGTCGGACGAACAACCGGCTATCTTCAACTGCGCACACGTTTTTTTCAGTAGCGTCGCCAATTGAATTGGATCTTGTCTCGTTTCGCTCCCCGCAACATGGGCAGGCATAAAGAGGGATACGCAAGGTTGCGATTCGTTGTCGACCAACAGTCGAATGTCTGCTGCGTTAAAAGAGTCCATCACCTTTTCTCCATGTTCCGAGGGGGAATTGATTGCCCGTCCTCTTACACGGTGCAATCTCTATGCCATGCGGCGCAAGTACTGCAAGCGGTGCGACTTTACGCCCTAATTTGGCTGCGTTGCGGCCGCGATGGTCGGTTGGCAACCAGTCTTGCTGCGGTCAGATAAACAGCGGCAGGTCTCATTTTGCAACCTGGATGCCGATTTTTCTGATCCTAACGAGTCTCCGAGCATAATTTCTCGACGTTCGGCATGCGTGCTGCGTTGCTCTATCCGTATCCCCTCCAACAATCATTCACCCCATCTCTGAGCAAGACCATGGCCACCATTACAACGCAACGAGAAATTTTGCCCTCCAACACACGCGATCAAGTCGCCAAGCAGCTGCAAAGCTCCCTGGTCGATCAGATCGATTTGGCTTTGCAGGCCAAGCAGGCTCACTGGAATCTACGAGGGTTAGGTTTTCGCGCGGTCCACTTGCACCTGGATGAGATTATCGCCGCTGCCCGCGATGCGAGCGACGAAATTGCGGAGCGTATCGCCGCAATCGGCGTTGCGGCGGATGGTCGCGCCAACACGATCGTCCAATCGTCTGAGCTCGCAGCTTTTCCAGAGGGCATCGTCAACGTTCAGGAAGCAATTCGCCTAATCTCAGACCAAATGGCGACCTGCTCCACTTCGCTACGACTCAGAATCAAAACAATCGGCGACGACGATCTGATCAGTCAAGACTTGTTGATCGGGATCTGTCGAACCCTGGAAAAACAACTTTGGATGCTCGAATCGCAAGCGATCGACGCCGCTCCGCACTGATCAACTTTAAAACTCACCCCCTTAGTTTTTGCAAGGAACCCTAACGATGACCGTCATCGACCTAACCGAATTGGCCGCAGAAATCGCCGACGAATACGAGATCACCCAGCTGGAAGCTTATGGGCTCGTTTATGAATATGCGCTGGAACAAGAAGAAGGCGAAGCAGGTGCTGAAGCATCTCTGGAGTAGATCACCGTTCGATTAACCTGGATCGGACCAGCGATTTTACTTGTCGAGATCTTCCGTTGTTAAGATAATAGAGGAAGCGGGATTTACCGCTTCCTGATTTCCATGGCGGAAGGTAAGACGATGTTTAGTAACCCTGTACCCTGGCTGATGCTGGCCTTGATCGCGCTCATCAGCATGCCCAGCGATGCGACTGCGCAACATCGTGGAGGGTATAGCGGCCATCACCATGATTCTCATGGGCATCACTCCCATGGTTGGAATGGGGGCGGCTGGAGCGGGGGCGGCTCTCGCAATATCGGGTTCGGCAATTTCGGCTTCTACAGCCCTGGCTTTAGCTTCACCAGCTTTTCGGGCTATCCTGGGTTTGGCTATGGTTACGGCGGACTACAGCCGTATGGCGGTTGGGGCTACAGCGGATTTAATTCGGGGTGGACCCCCAACTATTACCAATCGACCGTTACGGCCAACAATTACTTCTCTCCCTACGGCGTCTACTATCAACCGAGCAGTAATTACACCGAGTACTTTCTTCCACCGCACGAACCTGCGGAGTTGCGGTGGGGACCGCAGGCGATCAAGCAGTTTTTAGGAGTTAGTCGCAACTTTGCGATGGGCCCGCTGCTTAACGAAAACCTAACCGACCTGCCCAATCCGACCTATCCAACACTCTCGCCAGAGTTAGTTCGCTTGGCGATGGGTGAGCGGCAAGACCCAGGCCTTCCCGAAGCTTCGCTACCGGCGGCCCGCGAAAGAGCAGCACGCTATGTCGGCTTTGGTGATCGCTTGTTCAAAGAGCAACGTATTCATGAAGCGATGGCGAAATATAGAGACGCCGTCGCTGCGGCGCCTGATCTGGCTGCCCCCCAATTTCGCCTAGGTCTCGGTTATCTGGCGACTGGTCGGATGGAAGAAGCGGCCGAAGCGTTCAAGCGGGGAATGCAGTTGGAGCCAGCTTACATCTTTACGACCAACTTCCATCTGGACGAACTATACGCCGGCGTACCACTGGCGAAGAACTCGATGTTGGAAGGAATCGCTCGTCGGACGCTGAATGATCCCAATAACGCCGACTATCTGTTTGATGTGGGGATCGTGCTGTATATGGATGGGCAAGTCGACACCGCCCGCAAATACTTTGCGACCTCGCGCAATCGGATCTCCGGGGCCGACGATTCGCACTTGCAGCCGTTTCTGGTCAAAGCAGGACCTGTCGCCGTCGCTCCGCAAGCGGGTCTCGATCTATAATCGTCAAGCGTCGGCAAGTGTCGGCTTTATTACCACGGCGAATTCGTTATCCTAGATGACATTGAATTGCACATAGCGTTTTCCCAGCGCTGATTTCACTTGCTCCAAGGAAATTCATCGAATGCGTATCTCCCTCACTGGGCTGCTGCTGGCTGCGGCGATTTGCGGCTTTAGCGCCACCATGTCGATCGGCTGCAACACGTCGAATCCTCCCGCCGCTGATGACCATGATCATGAGGATCACGACCACGACGACCATGATCATGACGAACATGCCGGACACGATCACGGCGAGATCGGCCCCAACGGCGGACACATCGTCGAACTAGATGGCGCCGCTTATCACCTGGAATGGGTCCATGACGAAGGCAAGCCGGCCGCGGACGCGGAAAAAGTAATCACCTTCTTCATTCTTGACGCCGACGCCAAGAAAGAAGCCCCGATCGCCGCCGAAGCGCTCACCATCAAGCTGACCACCGGTGGAGAGACCAAAGAAGTTTCGGCCAAAGCCGAGCGTGCCGAAGGCGCCGAGACTACCGCCAAATTTGTCTTGACCGACCCGCTGGCCGCGACCATCCTCACCTCGGAAGAAGTCGACGCGGTCGTCACGTTTGATGTCGACGGCAAAGAAGCCAAAGGCAAAATCGAAGATCACCATCACCACTAATCAGCCGTGATCTTCCGCAAATCCGAAAACGGCCCGATAAATCGCGGGCCGTTTTCTCTACCGGTCATTCTCCCGGCGACATCCCATGGTGATGAACGCTTATGAGTCGCCAGCGGCATGACATATTGACCGAAAACCCATTTCAGTCGCCGACGGATGCCCCTGAAGAATACGAAGTTCGCGGCCCCGGCATCTGTCCCTACTGCGGCGAGTCCGACTATCAGCGTCCCTATTTCACCCACTGGGGAGGCTACGTCGGCCCTTGGCTTTTGTCGCATGCCGTCTGCCAGCGTTGCCAACGCGGGTTCAATGTCCGCAGTGGAGCAAGCAACCTGCGCAACATCGCCCTCTACCAGATCGGCAGCATCGTACTGATGATTTTGGCGATCGCTTTCGCCATCTTCTACTTGTTGCCTGCGTGGGGCTTGCGACCGTAGCAGTCAATCTCGGACGCCAGAAAACGCTACTAGGCGACAGGCCATCGTCGCTAGCAGTTCAGCAACGCTAGCTTGCAGTCAAATTGCTCTGGCATCTTTTCTGATTTCGCTCTACAAGTTAGTGCAAATAAGAGATCTGCGCCCCTTTGGGGCCATGCCGCATTCTGATTCTGGCTCGACGCGATGAACGCCCCTCCAACAACCAATTCCACTGATCCAACCGTGCGTTGGTTCTGGGTCTTTGCGGTCGGGCACTTGCTTCTGTGGACTGCCGTCCCCTTTTTCACACAGGCCAATGGACCGCTCGACAACGTCGAAATGCTCAATTGGGGACATGAGTGGGAGTGGGGCTATCCCAAACATCCGCCGCTGCCCGCCTGGGCGGCCGAAGCAGCCTCGTATCTGCCCGGCGAACCTGTTTGGTCCACCTATTTGTTGAGCCAACTCTGCATCGTCGCTTGTTTCTGGGCAGCGTGGAAACTGGGACGCGAGATCCTTTCTCCCGGTTTGGCGCTGGCGGCAGTCGTCGTGCTGGAAGGAAGCATCTACTACAACTGCACGACGCCTGAGTTCAACAACAACATCATGGCCAAGGCCTGCTGGGCGTTGTTCATTCTGTTCGCCTACTACGGCATTGCACGAAATCGCCTAGTCGATTGGGGCGCCGCCGGCGTTTTTCTGGCTGCGGCGATCCTCTCTAAATATGACGCGGCGCTGCTGTTGGCGGCGACGCTGCTGTTTTCCGTCATCAATCAGCGTGCTCGGGCTTGCTGGCGAACGCCTGGTCCGTATCTCTTGACCGGCGTATCTCTACTGCTAGCGGCGCCGCATCTTTGGTGGTTAGTCTCGAACGACTTCGCCACGCTGCGCTACATTGCAACTCGCTCTTCGACGCAGGCTTCTTGGCTTTCGCATCTAGAACATCCGGCCGAATTTTTGGGCGCCCAGTTGGGTGCGGTCGCTGCTACGTTGTTGCTAGCGACTATCCTACTTGGCTGGCGTTGGAGAATCAAAACGGTCGATTCGTCAGCGCAATTCACGCGCACCTATCTGGCTTGGATTGTGCTGGGACCGCTCGGCTTGGCCCTGGGGTATTCGTTGCTTACCGGCGCTCACCTTCGCAGTATGTGGGGCGCGTCGATGTTCACGTACCTCGGCGTGCTGTTGTTCGCGTGGCTCGAGGTTCATCCGACTCCCGCTTTGATTCGTCGCACGATCTACGCCTCGGTACTGACCGGCGTACTCTTCGCCGCCGGATTAGGCGCACGAAACTTGATCGGCGATGGCCTAGTCAAGTCACCACTGCGGGTTGATTATCCCGGCGAACAACTGGCCACACTAGTCGAGGCTATCTGGAACGATCGCAGCACGGCGCCGCTAGAAAATCTGGGCGGCGATTGGTGGCTAGCCGCCAATATCAGCGTTTATCACCCGGGGCGACCATCGATCTCGGCCGAGCTTGATCATGATTTGCCGCCGTGGACCGACCTGGATGCCTGGGAGTCTGAAGGCGGAATCATCGTCTGGGAATCAGCGACCGCCGATGTGGATTACGAAATGCAAATCGAAGAATATTATCCCAACGCCGAAATCTTGCAACCGTTGGAGTTCGCTTGGTCCAAGAATCCCAATCGTCCTCCGCTGCGTATCGGCATCGCCATCATTCAACCGCAAACCCCGCTGCATATGGCGAAGCAATCCCAGACCGAAACCCACTGACTCTACCTTGCACCTTTGCGCCACCGTGCTCCTTTGATTGGCTGATCGCGTGCCGAAAACTTTGTTCGTCATCCCGTGCTACAACGAAGCGGATCGCATCGATCTGGCGGCCTTCGATGCTTTTGCCGTCGCCCACCAAGAGATCCACTTTCTGTTTGTCAACGACGGCAGTTCTGACGCTACCAGCGAGATCTTGCACCAGTTCGCCCAGCAGCAAGCCTCTCAGTTCACCGCGATTGATCTGCCGTTTAATCAAGGAAAAGCCGAAGCGGTGCGCGTCGGCATGCTGCACGCTATCGAGCAGGAAGCTGACTTCGTCGGTTTCCTAGACGCCGATCTCGCGACTCCTCTGCGTGAATGCCAGCGTCTGCTGGTTGCGCTCACCGAACATCCCCAGATTCAAATGGCGATCGGAGTTCGCTTGCCGTTGGCCGGCCATGCGATCCGCCGCAACCGGATTCGCCGCTTCCTCGGCAGCGGTTTCGCCAGCGTTGCGTCGGCCGTGCTTGGCATGTCAATTCGCGATACGCAATGCGGGGCCAAGCTGATCCGCAACAACCAACTTGCGCGGTTTCTGTTTACCGACCCGTTTTTGTCACGCTGGATTTTTGATGTCGAGGTCTTTGCGCGACTTCGGATCGCCAGCGATGCGGTGACAGCTCGCCAATCGATCTACGAACTACCGCTCGAGTCGTGGCAAGAGATCCCAGGCTCCAAGCTAAAACCGCAACACTTTCTAATGGCGATCGGCGATCTGGCGATGATTTATCGTCAGTACTTTCTCGCTTCGCACTGGAAGCGGCGTTTTCAGCAGTTGGGCGATAGCGCGGTCGACGCAAAGCTCTTACCGATCAAAACATCCACGGCTTCGCAACTGCCTAGCCATGTGCAGCACGACGACCAAGCGGCTGCTTAGTCGAGCGATCTTTCGCCAAGCGAATTGCTCTTACAGCGTCTGCGCCGCAAGAGCATGCCACCTGACTAGCGAACGATCAACAAGCGCCAGCCTACCGACCGCCAGCGGCGACCCAGGCGGTGGCGACTTCCGCAGGAGGTTTTCCGTAAGCACCGGCAAACGCCTGGTCGAACGGCATTCCTTTTCGCAGCGCCAGCATCAGCCCGTCAAACTGGGCGCTGCGTCCCATCAGCGACTTTAAAAAGGCGAAGCTGACGGCGCCGTTTTGATCCGGAGCCAGTTTCATCTCGACAAAGTCAGCCGGCTTTTTCATCGCTCCTGCCGCCGACGCCAACTCATTGGTCCAAGCGACGACGCGGGGATCCTTGCCAGAAATCCGTGAAGCGACAACGCGGCCCACGCCGTCAGAGAACCAATCAGGCGTATTGAGGCTCGCTATGTAGTTGCTGGCGATGATCTGACCGAACATTGCGTCCAGGTTGTACGCATCATTGACCGGCAACTGCACGACTCCGTAAGCATCGGTCACGTCATACCAGTAATGTCCTTGCCAAGTGGGTGGAACGTCGCGACGTTCGACCATCTTGCTGAACTCGTTGTAGTCGTATTTCGCTTTGACCAAGAAGAGGGTGACTCGGCCTTTGACCAGCGGCGTACCGGCAGGCGCCTTCAAGATGCGACGGACGTCGTCGGCTGCTTTCTCGGCTTGATCGGCGAACTCATCATTCGCTTCTTGCCCCAAGGTTCCCATGACGAATACTTCTTTGCGATCCGAGGTCGCCATCTCGACTCCCGGCAGTCCCAACTGCTTTTTGGCGATGCTGGTCGCTTCGCGTGCTTTCGCCAGCTCGTCATGCGTCGCATTTTTGGCGAAGCTATAGGCGGCCACGCGCTGCATCGAAGAGGTTGGCGCGTCACCGTCAAACTTGGCGCCTTCGGCGATCCAAGTTTCAAAATTTTTGATCTGCTGGTCGGTCAGCGGAGGACCATTACGCGGCATCCGATCCGCAGGGTCTGGCGCTTTGAAGAGCTGAATCATCAAGCTTTCGTTGGGCTTGCCGGGCGAAACCGGAGCACCGCTGTCGCCGCCGCGCAGCAGCGTTTGAAAGTTGGCCAAGCTAAAGTTGCCGGGAGGATTTCGCTGGTCGTGGCAACTGGTGCATCGTGCGACCAACACCGGCGCGATGTCGCGGCCAAAGCTGATCTTCTCGTTGCCGCTAGCGCTGGCTACCTCTAATCGAGTCATCGGCGCCGGAGCAGCCCCAGGAGTTGCCGTCGCCAGATTGGCTTTCGGGTCGGTACCGTCAAACTTGGCGCCTTCTTTGATCCAGGTCTTCAAAGCGGCAAATTCGTTGGCAGACACTTTTTGACCGCCGCGCGGCATGTCGCCTGATTCGATCACTTCCACCAAGCGGCCTCCATCTTGGCCAGGAAAAAGGACCACTCCTTCAGCAGGGCCTTTGATCAAGACTTCGTAACTGGAAGAGCTAAAACCGCCGCGGGCCTGATTCACATGACAATTGCCGCAGCGCGCGACCAAAATGGGTGCGATGTGTTTGGTAAAACTAACGTTGGTCGCCGGGAACGTCGTCGGCAACGAACTAGCCGCCGGAGCAGGCGTCCCCGGTGCGGCCGGGGCCATCATGGTGGGCTCGGCAACCGCGGCGTTACGCATTCGGGGCAGGGTCACCCCTTCTAATTCGAGAAACGCGTGAGCCGGCGCTAGGGACGCAAACAGTTGATCTACCGACTCTTGCAGTTCGGGATCTACCCCTTCTAGCCGCTGCAATCGCTCGACGATCAACTTGACCGTTTGGGTCGATTCGGCCACTTTGCCCTGTTTCAGAAAGTTCGACGCTTTGCGGATTTCGACTTTCAGATCGCGAACTTCGTTGCGTTGCTCATCCGTGGGTGCGGCGAAAGCCGCGTGAATCGGCAACAAGCAGGCCAGCACGGCGGCACAGGCCGCAAATCTCGCCAACAGGTGAACGGCTCTCATCTTGGCCCCTTAGGCAGCAATCTAAACTAGTTGAATCGGGTGGATGCACCGCGTTAGAAGCGCACTCTTCCGTAGCGTTGTCTGGCTTTAGTTGTACTCAGAAATCGCCCACGATGTACCTAGAAATTACGGTACAAGCAATTGTAGTACCCGAAAACCGGCCGCATCAGCTGGAATGATGGCGTCGGACAACCTTTTTCGCCGCTTGAGCCGCCAAGGATTCGCGGCGCGTCGGTTTGTACCCATATTCTATGGCGAACCACTCGGCATAACGCTCGCGATCGATATAGCTCGTATTGCGGTGGTCGAGCAGATGGCCCAACTCATGAATCAGCACGTTGTTCAAGTAAAAGTCGCGAATCGCTTCCTTCGTCCAGTTCAACCGCCATTCGGACTCACCCGCTTCTTCCCAAGTCGCTCCGTACATCTTGGCTTCCACCACCTGCGCAGGGCGCGGAGGCGAGAAGAAATACTCAACCAGTCCTTCGTCCATTGGGTAAAGATACAGCGCGGAGCCCCATTGCATGCCGTAACAGGGGAAGCTTAACTTCTTACGAGTTAAACGACTTAGCTGAATGACCTCTAACGGTTGAATCATCCAGGCCGGCAGTTGTGCGAGCCGATCGCGAATGTCTTGCTCGGTCACCACATGGACGAAACCTTCGCCGGGATCTTGCGTCACAACGCGATATCCGGTCCCGGTATCTCCCTGCGGTTCATGCCAATCTTCTGGCGGAGAGAAAAAGCCGGTTTCGTTAGAGCTTGCCGCTTCGCCGCGTCCGCGCTTGCCAAGTTGACCGACGGTACGAAAGTCGCGCGGAATCGCCACGCGTTTCGACTTCGCTCGAATCAGCTTGTTGTGGTTGGATCGCGCCATGCGTCTGACTTTTGGGAATCGGAAAAACGTCCGCAGCGAACTTGATGTACGAAAACGGGATTGCTTGGCGTGCTCGACCTTGAGGAGATCGCAGTAACGCTGACTTGGTCGTTAGCGTCCCTGCGGCTCGACTCACCTATGGTACGTGGACAGCGACCACGATTTCAAGCAATATGCGTAAGTTACTAAATAACAATAGCTTACGCCGTACAGGACAGCCAGAACGGCCGGTCGAAAGATGACAAATCGCCAAGTCCAGGCAAATGCAAGCCACCCACAAGTGCTACAAAATACCCTACCCAACAAGGCAGCTCGGTACGATCGGCGCAGCTGTACTCGTCGTCTGGAACCCATTCCTGCGCGGTTGGACTGGCGGAGGTTGCTCTGGAGGGGTTTGCATCATCACAGCAATGATTCCGGCGACGATCAGCAAAACCAGCAAGCCAATCGTGATCCAGATAGACATCGGGATCCAGATAGACATCGGGATCCCAGCAAAGTTATCGCGCCTACCACGTTGCGCACTGCCGGCTTTACGTGACTTCTTGTCGCGCGTCGTGGGTTTCTCATTCACGCGCAGTTGTAACCCGTCGCGTGAAATCAAAGTCCGACTGTTTTCATTGACCGCCGGCGTCGGTTCGTTAAACGAGATGTCCAAAACCCCGCTAGCGCCAGGATCAGACAGCGACGCAATCAAATCGTCGTCCAAGGCGCGGGCAACCGGCAAAGACGACTTACTGCGGTTCTTGCCAGAGAGGCCTGCATCGGTCTCGACTCGCTGGCCACGGACCGTTTCCGTGTTGTGCTCGTCCCCCTCTTCCAACAGTTCGGCGACGCGCGGCATCGAAGAGGGAATGATACTGGTCTTCTCGCCTTCGCTCCGCAGGCGGTTCTCTTCGTTCCGAGCCAGACGAAGCTCGATCTCGTCGCTGGCGGCAGTCGACTCTTCTTCCCCCCCGCTGCAGCGCTGCACTAGCCAGTTGCGTAACACTTCGCCCACTTCTTTGGCCGACTGATACCGCTGCTCCGGCTTTTTCATCATCAGCTTTTCGCAGATCTTCGCCAGAGACGCCGGAACACTGGGGCGGATCTTCCGGATCTTCTCTGGCATGATCGTCTGGTGCTTTGCGATCCGTTGAGCCAAGCTTCCCTCTGGAAACGGAGGGTGCCCCGCCAACAGATAATAGAGAGAACAGCCCAGGCTGTAGAGATCGGCGCGACCGTCGACCTTGTGACTGTTGACTGCTTGCTCGGGAGAAAGATAGTCGGCCGTTCCCAGCACGCTCTCTTGATTGGCGATCGTTAGGCTGGTCGCGTCATCGCGTGTGAAGCGGGCCAACCCCATGTCGAGCACTTTGACGATGCCGCTGGGGTCCAGCAACAAGTTCGCAGGCTTAATATCGCGATGAATAATCCCCCTCTGATGGGCATGCTCGAGCGCTTCGGCCGCTTGAGCGATGTACTCAGCCGCCAGTTCGATAGGGAGCGCACCTTTTTCGCGGACCAGAATCTGCAAATCACAACCGGGTACATATTCCATCACGATGTAATGGGTGTCCCCTTCGTTGTCGACGTCAAAAGCGCGCACAATATTGGGATGATCCAGTTGAGCGGCCGCTTGAGCTTCTAAATGAAAACGCCCTAGATAGGATGAATCTTTGACACGGTTGCGCGGCAGCACTTTGATGGCTACTTTGCGCTGCATGACTGTATGTTCGCCCAGATAGACGCTGCTCATACCGCCGGTCCCCAAATGGCCGAGCAGTTTGTACTTGGAGAGGAAAAAACCTTTGTATTTGCCTTGCAGGATTTTTTCTCGATGCCAAGTGGTAATGTAGTTTTTGTGGATGAAGAAATCGGCGACTTGATCCACATCCTCCGGTAATTCTCCGCCGTTCTCAGCGCGTAATTCGGCCACGGCCTGTTCAAACTGCGTGGGGTGGATCAGCTGCGATCGCCCAGCAAGTTCAATGAATTTTTCGGAGTCAACGTTACCCATAGCGAGCCCAGTTAATCATTACGAAGCGCTGCTTCCGGTGCTGAAGCGAATGCTGCTTGATTTACGCAGTATAAATAAATGCGTTTCGGCCTGACATCGTCAAAATTATACGGTTATTTTCCTGGCCGTCATTTCGTGTTCCAATTGAAAAGCCAAGGAAGGCCTCCCTTCGCACCCCTGTCGAATCTTAACATACCTTACTACTGCGAAGCGAATCATGACTGCTCCCCACACTCGATTGTATACACGACCCGGTTGTCATTTGTGCGAAGATGCCGAACAAATCTTGATCCGGCACGGCATCTCACCAGAGCTGGTCAACATCGACGATTTTCCAGAACTTACCCAAAAGTACGGTTGTTGCATCCCGGTTGTCGAAATGGATGGCAAAGTCCGCTTTCGCGGTCGAGTTAACGAAATGCTGCTTCGTCGACTACTTGCCGCGGTAGAAGCCTAGGCGATGGAAGTCCTCGGCATTTTCTCCAAGTATTGGCGCGCCGGCGATGTAAAAACGCGACTTGGCGCCACTATCGGGTTGCCAGCGGCAGCTGCGGTTCATCACCAATTTGTGCGCACCGCTGTCCAGCGTTTACAGTCACTCGGTGACCAGCGGGTCCTTAGCTATGCTCCATCGGACGCCGGCGATGCTTTTGCCGCGCTAGCTGGCGACGCCTGGAAAATAGAGCCGCAGACCTCGGGTTCGTTGGGGGACCGGATCGCCCACTTTTTCTCGACCACTCTGGGTGGTGGTGCGACTCGGGCGGTGTTGATTGGCTCGGACAGTCCCAATGTGCCGATCGATTTTCTGCAACAAGCATTCCGTCAACTGGATCAATGCGATGTGGTTCTGGGGCCGGCCGAAGATGGCGGATACTATGCGATCGGTTTAAAGTCTCCCTGTGCACTGCTTTTTACCGAGATTGCCTGGAGCACGGCGGATGTCCTGACCCAGACGCTACAGCGCTGTCACTCGCTGGGTCTGCGAACCCAGCAGACGCCAACTTGGTACGATGTCGATACCTGGGAAGACCTGCAGCGCTTGCAAGCGGACTTGGCGCAGACTAGTGCTGAGCCTGATTTATGCCGATTACACTCTGAACTGACTACGATTCTGACCGATTGTCCGCCGCTGTGAACTCTAACGCGATTCGCCACCACTGTTCGGCTGCTCACGTTGATTGCCTGATCATCGGCGGAGGTGCTATTGGACTTTCGCTCGCCTACGAATTAGCGACGCACGGCATGTCCGTCACGCTGCTTGAGAAAGCGACGGTCGGCAAAGCGGCCTCATGGGCCGGCGCTGGCCTCCTGCCGCCGGCGACACTTGGTCAAGCAGTCGAACCGCAAGAACAACTACGAGCCCTCAGTCACCAACTGCATGCCGAGTGGTCAATTCGTTTGCGGGAAGAGACCGGGATCGACAACCAATTTGAACGTTGCGGAGGCTACTATATTGCGCGCAAGGCCGGCGAGGCGGCCGCGCTAGCGACCACGATGAGCCAATGGGTTGAAGAGGGGATCGTTGTCGAACGAATCTCTGCCGAAGAACTCCATCGCCGCTTACCGCAGTTAGCGCCGGAGATTCAACCGCGCGCCGCCTATCATCTGCCGGATGAAGCGATTTTGCGCAACCCCCGGCATTTGCAAGCTCTGCACCAAGCGTGTCGACAACGCGGAGTCGTGTTTCACGAGAGCACCGAAGCGATCGAGTTTGAATTGCAGCAAGATCAAGTCGCCGCATTGGTCACCAATCAAGGTCGACTGACGGCCGACAACTACTGCATCGCCGCTGGAGCCTGGTCGCAACATTTGACCGATTCGCTGCTGGCGATGGTCGGCTTTTCGCATGCGGCGAAAACGCCTGAAATCGAACCGATCCGCGGGCAAATGGTGCTGCTGGATGGCGATGCCCGATTCTTGCCGACGCCGATCAACGAGGGTCCGCGTTATCTGGTTCCGCGTCAGGACGGATTGGTGCTGGTCGGATCGACGGTTGAGGAAGCAGGCTTCGACTGCACCGCGACTGCCGAGATCGCGCGTGAGTTGCACGACTTTGCCGCTACGCTTGTCCCGCAGCTACGCAATGCGGTCTGCCTGCAAACCTGGGCGGGGCTGCGGCCGGCGAGTATCGACGGGATACCTTATATAGGCGCGATGCCAGGGGTCACCAACGCCTACATCGCCGCCGGTCATTTTCGCAGCGGCTTGCATCTCTCTCCAGCGACCGCCGTGCTGCTGGGGCGCATGATCCGCAAGGTCGACGTCGATTTTGATCTGTCGCCATTTCGCGTCGATCGCAGCTGACCGCTCGGTTAGCGCGAAGCGACTTGGCCGCTGCGAATCTTTTTGCTCTCACGCGCAATCAGCTGCGCTGCTTCTTGCAGGTCGAACTGCTTGTCGACATTCCCTTCTAGAAACGCGACCCGGTTCATTCCATAAATATCGGAACTCGCTTCGTCTTGCCCCAGGACATACCCGCCGGCCGCGCGAATCGCTTTGCAGCCATCCGAGCCATCGCGTCCCATCCCAGTCATGACGACGCCCAGACAAGCTTCGCCAAACGCTTTGGACGCCGAGCGCATCATGACGTCGACCGAAGGACGATGCCCGCTGACAGGATCTCCATCGAAGACCTCAAGCCGAAACTGGTTGCGGGTGTGACGGAGGATTTCTAAATGTTTGCCCCCCCGAGCGACATAGGCATGTCCTGACTCCAAAATGTCGCCGGTGACCGCTTCTTTCACTTGAATTTCGGAGAGCGTATTTAGTCGGTTGGCGAACGCACGGGTGAATTGCTCGGGCATGTGCTGCACAATCACGATCGGCGGCAATCCGGCCGGCAAGGTTTCAAATAAAGAGGTCAGCGCAGGAGGTCCGCCGGTTGAAATTCCGATGGCGATACACTTATACCCACCTTCCTGCGGCGCGGCGACCTGAGCAAAACGCTTCGGCGGTGTCACCGCTTTGATGGGCTGGCCAGTGGCGCTGCGACGCTTGCGTCTGGTTTCGGCTCGGGCACGTCGGATTTCGATCACTTTTGAAATGTCGGTACCGACCACGGTCCGAATCTTCCGAACCAACTCGTCGCGCATCACCGTTTCGGCCTGAGCGATCCCCGCTGGCTTGGCGATATAGTCAAAGGCGCCGCGCTCGAGCGCGTCGAGCGTTATGTCACCGCCCAACTGAGTCATGGCGCTGACCATAATTACCGGAATCGGGCGAATGGCCAATAGCTTGTCGAGCGTTTCGAGACCATCCATGCCTGGCATTTGCACGTCCAACGTAATCACGTCGGGCTTCAATTGCTCAAGCAGCTTTAGCGCTTGATAGCCATCTTTGGCAGTCCCGCAGACTTCGATTTCATCTGCGTCGGCCAATTGATCCGCGATCAGAGTACGCATGAGCGCAGAATCATCCACGATCAGTACGCGAGCCGTTTTACCAGTCATTTTTCGCTCAATTGATTGCGTTCAGCCCCCATTGCATCGCAAGCGAAGCATCAGAGGGAACCTGCCCCATTTTCGAGAATTCCTTTACAAAAATAGGCCAAAAAAACGATGTCCCGTCTACGATCGCCGTTTGTTGCCCACATCCGCAAAATTCAAGCCCCTAAAACCGCTCGATCGTGTGCCGCAGCCGGCAGCATGTTCCCAATTATCGCGCTAACCGGTACGCTAGAGCTAACCGACCAGCTGTTCCGAATCCCCCATTTCGATTGCTTCCTTTATGTCTGTCGATGCTCCAGCAAAAATCACGATTCTGGGCGCGGGACCGATCGGTCTCGAAGCTGGTCTCTACGCTCGTTTTTTGGGCTACGAAGTCGCGATCTATGAGCAAGGACGTCCCGCCGAATCGATTCGGCGCTGGGGCAGCGTCCCGATGTTCAGCCCATTTGGCATGAACAGTTCTCCCTTGGCCCGCAGCGCTCTGGCCGCTCAGTCTGCGGATGATCTGCAGTTGCCTGGAGTGGACGAGTTGTTGACCGGCCAGGAGTACGTCGATCGCTATTTGCAGCCATTGGCCGAGTCGGACCTATTGTCCGACAGTCTCCACTGCGGCTGGACTGCAATCGCGGCCGGGCGTGCAGGACTTTCGAAGTCCGACATGGTCGACGAAGAGTCGCGCCGCGACGCCGATTTTGTCGTCGTGCTGCGCGACCAAGATGGACGCGAGCAAATCGATCGCAGCGATGTGCTGATTGACTGCACCGGCCTGTTTGGCCAGCCAGGTTGGATCGGCTGCGGCGGCGTTCCGGCCCTCGGCGAACAGTCGGCTCGCCCGCATATTGAGTTCGGACTGCCCGACATTTTGGGAGGCGAGCGTGACAAGTACGCTGGCCAACATACGCTGGTGATCGGCGCTGGCTACTCGGCGGCGACCAACGTCTGCGCCCTGGGGCAGTTGGCCCGAGAAGCGCTAGACACGCAGACCACTTGGATCACGCGAAAGGCGACGCGCGCTGCTGGCCCGTTGCGGCAATTTCCGGAAGACCCGTTGCCAGCACGCGATCGCTTGGCGTTGCAAGCCAACGAACTGGCCACCAATACCGAACCGCATGTCATGCACTGGCCGTCATCCACAGTGACAGCGATCCACTACGATGCGCACAGCGATCGCTTTCAGGTAACCCTGGCCGGTAAGCATCCAGGCGTGCACGAATTTGATCGGGTAATCGCCAACATCGGCTTTCTCCCCAACATCGAGTTGACCCGCTCTTTGCAGATGCATTACTGCTACGCAACCGAAGGTCCGCTGAAGCTGGCCGCCAAGCTGCTCGAAGCCGGTTCCGTCGATTGTCTCACCCAACCGGCAGGCGAAGCCGAGCTGCTGATCAATCCCGAGCCTGACTTTTATGTGTTGGGGGCGAAAAGCTACGGACGTAACTCGCAGTTTCTGATAAAAAATGGCCTCGATCAGATTCGGCAGTTGTTCACCATCATCGGAGATCGCGAGAATCTCGATCTCTACCGTCAATTTTTACCCGCTAACCAACCATAGAGTTCGCGTGCCAGCCGGTCTTCACCCGCAAGTCGCTCCGTCTCATCTTGATGCGCTTTGGTTTCAAGTGACCGGGCTGCGCTGCAATTTGGCTTGCCAGCATTGTTTTGTCAGTTGCCATCCCAAGAACGACAGTTTCGCGTTTCTCTCGCCCGCCGATGTGCAGTCACGCTTGCAAGAAGCGTCTGAGCTGGGCGTAAAAGAGTTCTATTTCACCGGGGGTGAACCGTTTCTGCATCCGCAAATTGTGCCGATGCTGATTGCGGCGCTCACTTACGGTCCGGTCACCGTGCTAACCAACGGCACCGTGTTAAAGGCAGACTGGCTTCGCCGGCTGCGTGATGCAGAAGAGCAGGGGATCTACTCGCTGGAATTCCGCGTTTCGATTGATGGATTTTCGCCAGAAACGAACGACCCGATCCGCGGCGAAGGGACCTTTGCTCGCGCGATGAGCGGCGTTCAATTGCTGGTAGAACATGATTTTCTCCCGATCATCACCGCAGTGAAAACCTGGCCAGACAGCGAAGAAGCGGCGACCGTCGATCAATTTGCTGCGGCGCTGCAAGCCATAGGGTACACGCGACCACGGATAAAACTGTTACCGACGCTGCAAATTGGCGCCGAAGCTTCGCGCTCGTGCGGCTACGCCGCCGATGATCGGATCACGCCTGAGATGTGGGACGGGTTTGATCAGCGCACCTTGGTTTGCGAAAACAGCCGCGTCGTCTCGGATCGCGGCGTGCATGTCTGCCCGATCTTGATCGAGTCGCACGACGCGCTGCTGGGGCAAACTCTTGCTGAGTCTTTAGTTCCGTTTGAAGTTTCGCACGGAGCCTGTTTTACGTGCTATCAATTTGGTTCGATCTGCGCCAACCCCGCTTCGGCCATCACGCGGGGAGCAGACCGCTAACGCTATGACGACGCGCATCGCCTGTTTTGGCGGAATCTATAATAACTATCTAGCGCTGGAAGCCGCGATCGTTGACGCTCAACAGCGTGGCGTGGAGCAGATGTTTTGCTTGGGGGATCTTGGCGCTTTCGGCCCGCACCCAGATCGCGTGTTCCCTCTGTTGCAACAGCACAACATCGCCGTCGTCCGAGGAAACTATGACGACTCGATCGGTCGCGGGCTGAACGATTGTCAGTGCGGGTACACCGATCCGCGCGACAATTACTTCGCCCAAATCAGTTATGACTATACGCTGCAAAACACGTCCAGCGTCAACCGCGCCTATCTACGCACGTTGCCGGCAGAAATCCGTTTGGAGATCGAAGGGCGCCAGATTTTGCTCTGTCATGGTAGCCCGCGACGCACTAACGAATTTTTATGGCAATCGACGACATCGACCTCCTTTTTAAACTGGCTTGCAGATCAACAGCAGGCCGATCTGATCTTGGCGACTCACACCGGCATCCACTGGGGACGAGAGCTATCGAACCGTCGAGCGTTCGTCAACGTAGGAGTCCTGGGGCGGCCCCCCAATGATGGCCGAACCGAAATCTGGTACACGATCATTACGATAGATAAGCAGGTTGGAATAAGCTGGCAGTTTGTACCGCTTGCGTATGATTTTCGCCGTTTAAGCCAAGAGATGGCCGCCGAACGACTTCCGCCAGAGTTTATCGAGACGATCCAAACCGGGTGGTGGACGACTTGTCTCGAAATTCTTCCGGCCAAAGAACGCCGATCTGGGCTTTATTAAGAGCCCGGCAATCGCATTCGTCGACGGCGGCAATTGCAGATAAATGTCTATCCATCCCGCCCGATAGCGTTATATTAATGAGATAGTCAATCAAATCGACGCAGATTGGGAGCGTTAAGATATGTCGCCGCGAAGCTTTGCTTGCTTGCTACTAGTGTTGGTAAGTTTGCCAATCGGGGCCACCGAACCAGAACAATCGGCGCCGCCCAAATTAGCACAACCTGGCGCTCCTTCAATTGCCACGGAAGCGTCGCAATCCGCAGCCGCACCAGCAACGGATCGAGCCGTGCGCAGCGCGATTCGCCAATTGGATAGTGACACCTTCGCCGAACGACGCGAAGCAGCCGAATTTTTACGGGATTCCGGCGCAGCGGCGATTGCTCCGCTTGCCGATGCCTGTCGCGACGGCGCCGGCGAACGTGTTGCGCAGTCGATTGAAATTCTGCAATCATTTGCCACCAGCGAAGACCGCGATGTCAGCAGCGCTGCACTTACAGCACTGCAAAAGATCGCCGCTGGCGAAAATGCAACTGCCGCCAAGCTGGCCGCAACTGCCGTCGAGTCGACGCAGGCGATTCCGGGTCGACAACCGGCGATGCCGCTCGGGAGAGGAACCAATCAGAGGGGACTGGATCCTTTCATGAATCCATTCGGAGGTCGCGGGCGCAACTTCAACATGTCGACCGTCCGCAACAACGGCCAAGAGAAAATCAAAATTACGGATGGCGATCGTCGCGTCGAAATCGACAAAGCCGCAAACGGTGCGCTGCGGATTGAATGGCAAGATGGCGAGCAAGCGGCGAAAGTCGCCAGTGCGGCGGATGCTGATGCGTTGCGCACTGCACATCCCCAAGCGGCCGCCGTTTACGACGAGTATCGGATGCTCATTGCGGCCGGTCCTGGAGTCGAAGGCCCTGGTCCAGGCTTGTTTAATCTGCCTATGCGTTTTGGCGGGCTCCCGTTTCCGCAGCCAATGCAACAGATGGACGAGCATTTTGAGCGCATGCGAGCCCAGCATCAGCAGATGATTGACCAGATGCGCGCCCAACATGAAATGCATCTGCAAGAGATGCGTCCGTTTGCTCCGCCGCGCCCGCTTTTGCCGCCGACGCAAGTGCGTCAGCTACAAGCAGAAGCCGAACGTCTTCACGAACGTGTGCAAAACGGAAACGTCGACGACACCACCAGAGAAGATATTGATCGGTTGCAAGATCTACTAGAAGAACTACAGCGTCAGGCCAACCAGTAGCCGACGCTACCTTGCAGGTGGCCCCGCTTGATTGGCGTCGGTAATCAACAGCAGTTGCATCCCTGGTTGCTGCTGCTCAGTCAAGACGCGTGCTGCGGATGCCCACGGCAGTGACTGCACCAGTTCTGCGGCGAGGTAATCGGCCATCTGACGAGTGCCGGAAGTAAGCACCACAATTGTCTGTGGCTTCGCCAACAGCTTCTGTTGCCAGGGCTTTAGAATGCCGGAACTGGTATAGGCAAGTGGGATCACTTGTTTGAATGGATGTTGGCTTCGATAGAGAGAAGCGACCGGCAAGCGACTGTAATCAGCCAACTTTCCTTCGTTCTGCTCTAGGTCGTCCGATTCGATCAAGCGTGAGCCGATCAACAACGTCGAATCAGGAGGAAGTTGCAGCTGGTTCAGTTGAGCGATAGCGCCGCGCCAATCTTGCCGCCGCTGCTGCGTCCAATGATCGGGCAAATGAAAACAACAGATGGAAATCACCAAGCTCGCGGCGATCACCGCTCTGGCTTCGATCCGCTGAATCCGCGCGACATTCAATCCGCACCAGACGAAGAGCAGTGCCTGGCTTCCCATCAAATAACGACGCAAAAACAACGGCGTGATTTGAAAATAGGTGAGTTTCCACGCAACAATAATCGGCGCCATGGTGGCGAAGATCGACCACATCCAAATGGCTGTCGCTGCGCCCCAGCCTTCCAAACGCTGACGATTTGGAAAGAGGCGATTCAAGCCCAATCCGATGATCCAAGGCAAAATCCCAAAGGGAATAATCGGCAAAATTTCTAGGATATGCAGGGGGTTATCGCTGTGTACGAAAATCGTCCAATTGCTGCGACGTGCATAGATCAGGCTCAACTGTGCAGCAAGCGGCAGCAGGGTCAGCCCCAGCCCGACCGACATCCACAACAAGCGTTTTCCGGCCGCATGTCCCCAAGCAGCCAGGATCAGCGGCGGCAGACAGGCAGCCACAAAAAGAGCTGCAATCAGATGCAAATGAATCGTCACCGCCGCCAGCAGCACCCACAGCAGAGCGTCGCGCAGCGCAAAGTCGCGCCATAAACGCATCGTGATCGCAAACAGCGCCAGACATCCCAGTTGAACCGCCGCGTAAGGTCGCACTTCGGTCGCGTAAAAGATCATATCGCGGTCGAGCGCGATTAGCGCCGCAGCGACGCAACCAGCCAAGCCTGACCCGCTCCAATCACGAACCAAAATCGCGGTTCCGATCAGCGTGATGCAACCGCAAATGACGGACGGCATCCGCAACGTCCATTCGTCTTCGCCAAAGAGGACGACCCATGTTTTCAGTCCCCAAAAATAGAGGGGACCATTGTTACCCTGCAGCGCTCGATCCGCGACATCGCTCCAGTCGCCGTCGATCGTCCAGGCCGAGTGCAGTTCGTCCAGCCACAGACTTTCAGCCAATGGCAGCATGCGCAGTCCTAACCCTAACACCGCAATCAATAACAGCGATCGCCAGAACAGGCGAGCGGTTAAGGGGATATCCAGCAGTGGCGGTGCGGCGTTCACTCGCTAGATTGTAGCGAATAGTCGATTGCTGACGACTAGTCCGCCGAGACCGCGACCAATTCTTCGTGGACCGCTTCGATTTGCTCCGCCGTGATGACCGATTGTTCTTCGGCGAACGCGATCAACAGCGCCAAGTCACATAGCCGATTGATCCGCCGTGGAGCACCGTTGGTGATCTGATGCAAGCGGTCCAGCGCCTCCGGCACAAAGATCTCGCGGCGAGCGCCGGCCGTCGTCAAGCGATGCAGCACGTACGAAGCGGTTTCGTCCGCCGTCAGCGGTTTGACCATGCATTTGACAGCCAACCGCGTTTCAAAAGCAGGAGTCCGGCGCAGCGCCGGCAAGATTTCGGTCTGGCCGACCAGCAGCAGCGTCAGGTCAAGCATCCCATCCGTTTCGAGATTAGTCAGCAGACGCAATGTTTCGAGTGCACTGAAATCGGCGACCAGGTGCGCTTCGTCAATCACCAGCACGGCATGTTTGCCGTCACGCGTGTTTTGACTTAAACCGCGACGAATCGCTTGCACGCTGTCAGCAATGGTTGACGTCGCCGATTGTTCGACTCCGACCAGTTCACGCACAATATAGGCCAACAGTTGATCGGCCGGCATGTACGGAAACACCACATGCACCTTCGGCGTAAACTCCTCCGGTAGTTGCTCTAACAGCAACTGGGCCAACAATGTTTTGCCCAGGCCTTCGCCACCGGTTAAGAGCGCCGCGCCACGACGATTTTCGACCGCATACCGCAACTTCAACAACGTTCCCTGAGCCGATTCGGCCGGGTAATAGAACGCCGGAATCGCCGTATTTTCAAACGGGCGAGCCTTCAGATTCCAATAGTCTTCATACATTCTGGTTTACTAACTGACGAAGTTTTCGGTGACGCCCAAAATGGAGACGTCCGCATTGCCTAAGCGCCGCACTACTTCCGCTACTTGAGAGTCTTCGGAGATCCGCTGATCCCGCACGATCATCGCCGCATCGACTTGATTAAAGCGGGTCGGAACTTCGTTGATCTGGCCGATATCGACCAAGATCATGTCGTAACTCCCCTTCATGCACTGCAGCAACTGGTCCAATTTGTCGGGCGATCCCTTCGACAAGCAAGGAGCCAGCGTCAGATTGTCAGCGACCGAATGGATCGCGGCGTCTTCGGCCGTTGGACCGCCGGCGGCGATCGCTTCCCAACCATGCTCGACACGCACTCCCAGTCGAGTCGCTAGTTCTGGGTTGGTGTCGCTGGCGTCCACAATTGCCGTTTTCATACCGCTATCGGCCAACAGCTTCGCCAGACACAACGTGAGGGTCGTACAACCTTCGCCAGTAGCAAAGCTATACACCGCAATCACCTTTTTTCCTTGGGCGCCCACGTCTACCAGGCGATCGCGCACTTCGGCAAAGCCTTCGACTCCCCGCTCTAGCAACATCTCGATCGTCGCCGGCCAGGCGAAACGAGGCGCTTCCCATTGCGGATGAAAGGTCGACGGCGCCGAACTGCTTTTGGTCAACATGCTTTCCCATTCCAACCGATCAGTCGTCTTACCGGTCGGCGGAGTAATCTTAGGGGCAGGCGACTTGTCGGCCTTTGGCGACTCGACTGCTGACATCGCTTTGGCGGCGGCAGGCTTTGCTATCGGCTCTGGCAGCTTTGTGGACGCAGGCTTGGCAGTTTGTCGGTCGGATCGCACGCGTTGCAAGATCCGATCAACAGCGGCAGCTACTGCGGCCGTATTTTGTGCTGAAGAAGCGAAAACCGAGGAATCGGCAAGCGGTTCTTCGGTCGGATGCTGTAGCTCAGAGGCTGGTTCCGATTGATTCAGGTCACCATCGCTGGAGGGCGATTCGGGTAAATCGATTCGCAGCCCCTTCTTTCGCCAATCGTACAATTGCTCGATTGTCGGGCCGCCGGGAAAGACAGGCACTCCGCGCGCATACTCAGAGGCCGGATCCTCCAAGACAGGCGATTCCGGTCCATAAGCACGAATGAAGGCTCGATCCAAAGAACTCATTAGCGAAACCTCGATTCAGTCGTCGGTTCAGAATTTCCATTTAGTCGGGCTTGCGCCGGACGATTCGCGGCCGGATCGCCCGGTGCGAAATAGGTTTGCTGAGGAACTGGAGCCGTTCCCCCAAACGGGTCGAACGATGCCTGGGCGGGTTGGCCATAACGACTACCATCTCGCCTAGGTTCCACCGCTACAGGCATTCCCAATTGTGCCGTATTCGGAGGCAAATCTTGACTCATGGCTCCCTCGAATCGTGGAGCAGCAGCAGGCGAACTTGAACCGGCGGCAGGGCCGCGAGGCTCATCTTTCCACCAATCGGCGTCGGCGTCACTGCGGCTATCGGCCGGTAGGGTTGCGCCATAGCGAGGTTGCGCCGGATTGTCGCCGGTCGGCATGCTTGCACTACTCGTATCGTAGCCTGATCCAGCAGGATACGAGCTTCGATTGGCTGCCTCGGGACGCGTAGCGATCAATTCTGGCGACGCAGAATTGCTCCCTTGCAACAGGTCGGCCGAACTGAGCGGTTGCGTGCGATCGCCGGCAGCCGGGCCAATTGCGGCTCGACCACTTACCTGCGACGTTCGGAAACTGGCCGAGTCCTGAGCGGCTGGCTCTTCAAACGGAGCAAATTCGCCGCTCGACTTATTGCGCCCACTGCTTTGCAGCGGAGGAGCGATATCGATCGCGGCGGTCGCTTCCGGCTTTACTTTTTCTAGGTCCAAATGCTCAGCGTGCGAGTGCTGGTCGATACTCGGAACGCTGCTAGCAGGCCCAAAGCCGGGGGCTGTTCCCAGTTCGCCCAGTTGGATATCCGTTTCAAACGGCGGAGCCTCATCCGCGTCAGCAGCCGGATACGGATTTTTGCCCCGTTGCCCCGACGAAATCTGCAGCGTTCCCCACAGCAGCACCGCGGCGATCATCGCCAAAAAGAGCCGGGTTCGCCAAACCGGCGCTTTCACGGCTTTCATGCGCTGACGGCGGCCTTCGACTCCGTCATACAGCGGCTTGCGGTGGGCGGGAGAGGTCGCATCGGCTTCGCTGGACGCCGGCGTTTTACCAATCGGAGGACGCGGGGATGTTGATCGGTGCGAACTGTGCGGAGACCGCGGCGGATGCGCTGCGTCGACGCGATAAGATCTTTTCGGCGGATCCACCGGCGGAGCGTCTGCAATCAGCGGTTGCTGATCGATGTCCGCTTCCACGGCCAGCGGAGCGGCTGACGACTTTGGCAGTACCGCCAAGTCAGGCATACGCAACAAAACCCGAGGCAAAGCAGGAACGAGCCGGGCTGCTTGCTCCGCAGTATTGGGGGTTGCTGTTTTTGTCATCGTCGTGGCTTCCTTGCCTATTTTCGCAATCTCGACGCCATCTTGGCGTATTTCTAGTCCATCATCACTTCGGATCGGGTACCGAGTCTGCAGATCTTGAGCGTTAGATAAGAAAAATTGACTTTGCCGGCTAGGCGAAGTTTTGCGGAAACTGCTTTTCAGATGAACCTTGTCGCATAAATGGCAATCTGGGATACTTAGAGGGCTACAAATCTTCCTTTGTTGACAGCATTGCTCTGACCAAGTCCGTACGGCAGCCGCCGGCGGCTGATAAAGATCCAAGAATGGCGATCGCGACACCGACTGATAGCAAGCATCTCGTTTACCAGGAACTCGACAAACGGATTCTCATCCTCGACGGAGCGATGGGGACGATGGTCCAGAAATATAAACTGGACGAAAACGCGGTGCGCGGTGCGCAGTTCCAAGGATTTACCAAAGACCTGAAGAACTTTACCGATATTCTTTGCCTGACGCGCCCCGACATCATCGAACAAATCCATCGCGAGTTTCTTGAAGCTGGCGCTGATATCATCGAAACGAATACTTTCGGCGCCACACCGGTCGCGATGGAAGAATTTGATCTTTCTCATCTTGCGACCGACGTCAACGTCGCAGCGATCCAGCTAGCACGCAAAGTTGTTGACGAGTTCAATCAGCGGACCCCGCACAAGCCGCGGTTTGTCGCCGGTTCGATCGGACCGACTAGCCGCACCGCGTCGATGTCTCCCAAGGTAGAAGACCCCGGCTTCCGCAATGTCACCTTCCAGCAGTTGGTCGATTCGTACCTAGTGCAGATCGCGGCGATGGTCGAAGCGGGCGCAGACCTGTTGTTTCCTGAAACCACCTTCGACACGCTCAATCTAAAAGCCTGCTTGTTTGCGATCGAGAAGTATTTCCGCGACAACAACGTGATCTTGCCGGTCATGGCCTCGGTGACGATCACCGACGAGAGTGGGCGCACGCTCAGCGGCCAAACGGTCGAAGCGTTTTGGAACTCGGTCGCTCACTTTCCGCTGCTCAGCGTCGGGGTCAACTGCGCCTTGGGCGCCGATAAGATGCGGCCCTATGTGCAAGAGCTCGCGTCGATCTCGCCCGCCTATATCAGTTGTCACCCCAACGCCGGCTTGCCGAACGAATTTGGGGAGTACGACGAAACGCCAGAACAGATGGCCGCCACGCTGGTCACCTTCGCCGATAACGGTTGGCTGAACATCGTCGGCGGTTGCTGCGGCACTTCGCCGGCTCACATCAAAGCGATCGCCGACGCGGTCGAGCACAAAGCGCCTCGCGTTCGCTCGACTCCGCCCGACTTCACGCGACTGTCAGGGCAGCAAGCGCTGACGATCCTGCCGACCTCGAACTTTACGATGATCGGCGAACGGACCAACGTCACCGGCTCACGCCGCTTTGCCCGCTTGATCCGCGAAGAACTGTACGAAGAAGCAATCGCTGTGGCGCTGGAGCAGGTCAACAGCGGCGCCAACGTGATCGACATCAACATGGACGACGCTTTGCTGGATGGCGAAGCGGCGATGGCTCGATTTTTAAATCTCATCGCCGCCGAGCCCGATATCTGCAAAGCGCCGATCATGATCGACAGCTCGAAATGGTCGGTGATCGAAGCGGGGCTTCGCTGCGTGCAAGGCAAACCGATCGTCAATTCGATCAGCCTCAAAGAGGGCGAAGCCGACTTTCTGGCTAAGGCGCGACTAGTCCGCAGCTATGGCGCCGCCGTCGTCGTGATGGCGTTTGACGAAACCGGTCAAGCCGTCGAAAAAGATCCCAAAGTCCAGATCTGCAAGCGAGCCTACGACCTGCTAGTCAATGAAGTCGGCTTTCTGCCGAGCGACATCATCTTTGACCCCAACATTTTGACCGTCGCCACCGGGATCGAAGAGCATAACAACTACGCGGTCAACTTTATCGAAGCTTGTCGCGAGATCAAACAAGTTTGCCCCGGCGCCAAGATCTCTGGCGGCGTCAGCAATGTTTCGTTCTCGTTCCGCGGCAATGACTTTGTGCGAGAAGCGATTCACGCCGTGTTCTTATACCACGCGATCAAAGCAGGCCTCGATATGGGCATCGTCAACGCCGGCCAATTGGCGGTCTATGACGATGTCGCGCCAGAACTTCGCGAACTGATTGAAGACGTCCTTTTCAACCGTCGCGCCGACTCGACCGAACGTTTGGTCGACTATGCCGAATCGGTCAAAGATCGCAAAGCAGGCGGCAGCGCAGCAGTCGAGGATCTCTCGTGGCGTGAATTATCGGTCCAAGAACGTCTAGCGCACGCATTGGTCAAAGGGATCGATAAGTTCGTCGTCGAAGATACCCAGGAAGCGCGCCAGCACTATGATCGCTGTTTGCGAATTATCGAAGGTCCGCTGATGGACGGGATGAACATTGTCGGCGACCTGTTTGGCGCCGGTAAAATGTTTTTGCCCCAGGTAGTTAAAAGCGCCCGCGTCATGAAAAAAGCGGTCGCCTATCTGCTGCCGATCATGGAAGAAGAGAAGATCGCGCTCGGCGAAGTAGCCCAAGATGTGCGCGGAACCATCTTGATGGCGACCGTCAAAGGAGACGTCCACGATATCGGCAAGAACATCGTCGGCGTGGTCCTGGGTTGCAATAATTACTCTGTGATCGACCTGGGCGTGATGGTCTCGTGCGACAAGATTTTGGCCGCCGCCAAAAAACATGGCGTCGACGCGATCGGCCTCTCGGGCCTAATTACGCCCAGCTTGGACGAAATGGTCCACGTCGCCAAAGAGATGGAAGCGGCCGGGTTTACCATTCCACTGCTGATCGGCGGCGCCACGACCAGCGCCAAGCATACCGCAGTTCGAATCGCTCCTGCTTACAGCGGAACGACGGTTCATGTGCTGGACGCGTCGCGGAGCGTCGGCGTTGTGGATCGCTTGTTGAGTGACGAAATGCGAGCCGAGTTTTTAGAGAAGAACAAAAAGCTGCAAGAAGACCTGGTCACTTCCTACAAGCGACGGCAAGAGGTGAAGCTGGTCTCAATGGACCACGCGCGCCGCAACAAGTTTGCTACGGACTGGGAGAGCGTCGATATTCGGACTCCCAGTTTCCTGGGCTTGCGGACGCTGCCCAAGGTCTCGCTGGCCGAACTGCGCGAGTACATCGACTGGTCCCCGTTTTTCATGTCGTGGGAGCTCAAAGGGAAGTTCCCCAAAATCTTTGACGATCCCTATGTCGGCGTTGAAGCGAAAAAACTGTACGACGACGCCAACACGCTGCTCGACAAGATCATTGCTGAGGAGTTGTTTACCGCCAACGGCGTTTACGCATTTTGGCCCGCCAATAGCGATGGCGATGACATCGTGCTGTATAGCGACGAGTCGCGTCAAACCGAGATCGGCCGGATGCACACGTTGCGACAACAATGGGAACGTCCGGGACAAAAAGACTTCCGCGCGTTGGCCGACTATATCGCGCCGATCGAATCAGGTCGCAAAGATTATCTCGGCGGATTCGCCGTTACGTCCGGAATCGGCTGTCAGGAGCTCGCATCCAAATTTGACGTGGATTACGACGACTACAACTCCATCATGACCAAGGCCTTGGCCGATCGACTGGCCGAAGCGTTCGCCGAATGGCTGCACGCCAAAGCTCGCTGCGACTGGGGATTTGGAGCAGACGAGAACCTCTCGAAAGAAGAGATGATCGCCGAGAAGTACCGCGGGATTCGCCCAGCCGCCGGCTATCCGGCTCAACCTGACCATACCGAAAAGAAGTTGCTGTTTGAATTGCTGCAAGCGCAAACCAACGCCGGCATTGAGTTGACCGAAAGCTTGGCGATGATGCCGGCGGCAAGCGTCTCGGGCCTTTTCTTTGGACATCCCCAGTCACGCTATTTTGCCGTCGACCGGATGACGCACGAACAAGTAGCCGACTACGCGCGGCGAAAAGGCTGCACCTTGGCCGAGATGGAACGTTGGCTCGCGCCAAACCTGGGTTACGATCCCGACGAGAAGTCGTAATTGATCGGCCACCGTGTCGAAGCTCGATGTCGAAGCTCGATGTCGAAGCTCGACCTCGAAGGTCCACACTGCGTGCTACGTGGAGCCAGCGGCCGGCGCGACATTATCGCCGGCCAGGCGCGGAGAAAGCACTAAAAACTTGCTGTCGTTGTGATCGGCCACGTCAAACGCCGCCGACTTGCCGATCAGGTCAAAGTGCCGCACGAATCCATGCGCCGGAATGACTAGGTTGTTATCGGCAATCTTCGTAGCAATGGCGTCTTCCACCGTACCGCGGACAAACTTGACCAAAATGCGTGAGCTGGGCGGATCGTATCCCAGCACGACGCGATCAAGCCGCGCCTTCCGATTTTTGATATTGTTCATCGGAATCACCAGGTCGCCGTTCACTTTGCGAATGTAGGCGGGGATCCGGACTTTCGCTTCGGTCAGCGGAGAGTACATGCGAAACGAGTTTTCGACTTCCCCTTCCTGCACGTCGGCCAAGTGCATGATCAAGTCAGAAGTGCTCAACACGCCACGCAGCTCTTGTCGAAGCCCCACCACCGGCAAGCAGCCGATTTTGTTGGTCGCCAAAACCAGCGCCGCTTTGGCCAGCGGCACATCCGGCGAGACGGTCACGGGGCGCTCGCGGGTGATCAACGATTGAATCTCTCGCGGCAGCTCGTCCGGCTCTTCTGGCTTCATCATGGATCGCACGACATCGCGCTGCGATACGACGCCGATCACCCGCTTCTTATCATCGACGATGATAATCCGGCGAAGGTTGTGGCGCGCCATCAAGCCGGCAACGATCTTTACATGCGTACCCACCGTGGCGGTATGCACTTTGACCGTCATCACATCGCGGACGGATCCGCTCAATTTTTCTGAAATTGTATCGAGTGATGGCATGGGCGAACGACGAGCTACTTTCCATGAGAAGCGATTTTGTCTCTGCCAGGCAATCTCTCTGGCATCACCGCAACTATAGCATGCAATTTTCGCAAATCGTTTTAGGCCAACGACTATCTCGATTTTGCGGTGAACCTCTGCTACTGGGGGTTCTCGTGAGAATCCTCAGGGGATTCTCACTGCGCAACACCGGCAGAAACAGGGCGATCGTAACGGTATTAACGATTCCGCTAAACGGCGCCCCGCTACTCTTGGACCTGATAGATATGTTGCAGCTTGATCTGGGGCGCGATCGCGGCAAACGCGGCGGCGCCTTTATCGGTTACTTTCGTGCGGGTCACAATCAAAGTCTCCAGCGATTTCGATTTCGCCAGTTCGAGGATTCCAGCGTCCGTAACCGCCGTTGAGCCCAAGTGAAGCCATCTTAGATTTGGCATTGCAGCCAACTCGGACAGATTGGCGTCGGTCAGATTGTTCGCATCCAGATTGAGCCGCTCCAGCGCTGTTAATCTGGCCAGTTCAGGCAGCGACTTGTCGGTGACCTTGCTCTTCCACAGATTCAGGCTGGTCAAATTTGACAGCTTTGCGATCTCGGCGGCGCCGGCGTCATCCACATCCGTTTCGCTGACATCCAGATCAACCAACGTCCCAATCTTCGCCAAGTCGGCCATCCCTTTGCCGCTGACCTTGGTACCGCGAAGCCGCAATTTTGCTAAAGCCGGAAATTTTGTCAAAACGGCCAGATCCTCGTCAATGGTCGGCGTTTTAAACAGGAACAGCTCTTTTAAGGCCGCGGAATCCTGCAAGTAACTGAGGCCAGCGGCCGAGACCTCGGTCTCATCTAGCCCTAACAGCTTCAGATTGGTCAACGGCGCAAGCTGCTCTAGATCGGCGTCTTGAATCGCTTGCCCGCGAAACAACAGCCGTTCGAGCTGGGTCAATTTTCCGATCGACTGCAGCGATTCGCGGGTGATCAAGACTCCCCGTAAATCCAACGACTGCAGATTTTTCAACTTCTCCAGTTCGACTGCGGAAGCATCGGTCAGTCCTACATCCTGCAGCGACAGCTTATGCAGCGTCACCGCTTCGCCCAAGCCACGAAAATCAACATCGGTCGCAATCACGCGACTCAAATCCATGCCGATCGGCTCACCTTTGCTGGAGCGAGAGACCTTTGCTCCCAGCTTCGTTAAGCGCTCGATCACCGGCGGATCCAAGGGAAACTCTTCGTGCTTCACAACCGGCGTTTCTTTTGGCATGCATCCAACCACCGACCATAGCAAAACGCTCCACAACAACAGACGAACAGAACAAATCATGAATCAGAGTCCGATGAAGGGAATAGAAAAACAGGCATTCTAACAAATGGGCAGCGTCAGCCATCACTGCAACCAAACTTCGCCGACCCAAATACGCAATATGTCATTTACGCTAGACAATATTCTATCACATCAGCCGGTCGCATAGATCCCATGCGATTGCGTCGAGAAATACCGAGTATCGTGCCTGTGATGCAGTTGCAATCACAAGCAGCAAAAATCAGTTTCGTCGCGAACGTTCCAAGAATCCCGGGCTACGGGACCAGCCAGTCGTGATACTTCACTAGTTCGACTTTCACTTCTTCGGCAAAGCGTGACAGATCGCCGATTGTCATGTCGAAGCTGTTAAGTGCGGCCATTGATAATCGATTGTACTTGCCGCCCAGCGAAGTAATTCCGACTTCGGTCATCGCCATGTTTCCCATCTCGACCGCTTTGATCATCTGAGAATAGGGGCCTCGATAGACGCCGGCCATATGATGGTATCGAATCGTGTCGATCACCAGTTCCGGAAACTTCCAGTGCCGCGCGATTCGCTCGCCGAACTGGGTATGATCAAAACCAAAGTATTGCTGTTCCCAGCGGACCTGCACTTGTTGCGACGAGATTGCGCTTAACATCATCGCAAATCGCGTATTCAGAAATTGATCCAGAACGACAATTCCCAGATCATGGAGAAGCCCGGCGATGAACGCATCTTCTGGATCGCCGATCCGATGCTTTTTGGCGAACATTCGGGCCGCAATGCCGACGGCGACCATATGTTCCCACAAACCCGATCGGCTATAGCTGCCGATCTGATCGCCTCCCAAAAATAGCTCGCTAACACTCGCCGTGATCGCCAGGTTGCGTACCTGCTTCATCCCCAAGTAGGCGATCGCCTGCTGCAGGTTGGTGACTTTGTTACGCAGTCCAAAGGCCGAAGAATTAACAAGCTTTACTACCCGCGCCGATAAAGCGACGTCGCATTCTACGATCTCGGTCAGATCCGAAGCGCTCGAGCTTTCGGCGCTGGCGATCTCCATCGCTTGGATGGCGATTTGGGGCAGGGAAGAGACCTCATCAATCCGCTGGATCAATATATCCAACGCCTCTTCATTCAATACTTTGAGCGTCGCCACCGACATGTTGGCTTACTCTCCTTTACCCCGATGAGTCACGATCCTCTCTTAGCGCATCAGCTGCTCGCCGTCATAACGCAAGCGACCTAAACGCAAAGAACCTAGTGCAATGATATGTCGTGTTTCGCCTCTGGCTTTCGCTTTCCCCTGGCATTTGCCGCTTAGTATCTGCCGCTCGCAACGGTTGTAACGGCTACGCTTCTTTGGCATTCGCTGCGTTAAGCCGAAACCCCCGCGATGTGCCCGCTTGACCACGCCCACTGGAAGTTAAAACCGCCGATCCGCCCATCGACATCACAGATTTCTCCGCACAAGAACAACCCCGGCGCGATGCGTGACTCCATCGTCTTCAACTGGATCTGATCCAGCGGCACGCCGCCGGCCGTCGCTTCGGCAACGGCGAATCCTCGATTTCCTACGATCGGCGTTTCCATCGCCGTCGTCAGTTTGACCAGCCGCTGCCGAGCCGCTCGATCCAGTTGATCGCCGGTTCGTTCAAAATCGATCTCCGCCAGCTCCAACAACAGATCGGCCAATCGCGCTGGCAGCTTCTCGCGCAGATATTTTCGCACGAAGGCCGCACCCAGCGATTGCAGCTGTGCATCGAGCATTTCACTCTGCTCGCCAGGCAGCCAATTGGCGCGCAACTGCGTCGCACCGTCCTCTTCAATCGCATTTAAATAGTGCCGACTAATGTCAAGCACCACCGGGCCCGAAAGTCCGCGATGCGTAAACAATAGATCGCCAGTCGCGCTTCTCAGCCGTTTGCCGGTGGCGCTATGCACCGAGAGCTCGGCCGGAAGGCTGACGCCTGACAATTCTTTCGGGCGCCATTCATCTGCTGCGACCAGCGGAACTAGCGCCGGAAAGATCCGCGGCGTCAGTGTATGCCCCAGCCGCTTGGCCAGTTCCCAGCCGTAACCGTCTGAGCCGGTCTTGGGAACGCTTTTGCCGCCGCTGGCAAGAATCACATGCGGGGCCATGACCTCGCCCCACTCGCCGCTGACGGCATACGACGCATCCGCTTGGCGGGCCAGTCGCGTGACGCGCCGTTTGGTTAAGATCGAAACGCCCAGCCGCCGCGTCTCGTTGATTAGCGCATCCAATACCGTTTGGGCGCGATCGGTGGTGGGGAACAGCTTGCCAGTCTCTTCGCGTTTTAGGCGAACGCCTAACTCGGCGAACAGCTCGACCGTTTGTTCAGCCGGAAACCGGGCCAACACTTTTTTGATCGCGTTGCGACTTCCTCCGCAAAAATCGTCGGCTGCTACCTGGTAATGAGTCACATTGCAGCGCCCGCCGCCGGCAATCAAGATTTTCGCTCCCAACCGCGCCGCGCCATCCAGCACCACAATCCGGCGATCGGCATTGGTCCGCGCGGCCCAGATCGCCGCCATCAGACCGGCAGCGCCGCCGCCGATGATGATTAGTTCCGCTTTGTCCACGAGCTTGTCACACCGCCCAAAAAGATGCAGTTTACCGCAACCAAGCGAGTCGCAAGGTGGGGTGGGTAAAGCAAGCGAATTCTACCTCGAATACCTCACTTGCTTGCGCTACCGATTGATTTTGCAGGCAGAACATCAGCGGCGCGATATAATAGTGACAACAGATCCGAAAATCCACCAATTCCACGAGCTACGGAGTCGACCAATGGCCTATGAACGAAGTTATGCTTCGACAAGCACGGCCATTGCGGGGTTGATTGTCTCGGTAATTTATCTCTCGAACATCACCATGGGCGTGTTCGAGCTTCCCGACAATCTCCCGATCGTCGGAAATCTAGACGAGGTCTTTTTCTCCGGCGTCCTGTTCGCCTCATTGGCCCACCTGGGCATCAATCTGCCGTTTGGCCAGCGCCCCATGCATCTTGATGCCAAAGCAAAAGGGGAAGTCTCGCCCAAACAAGCCCGCGATTAGATTCGTAAGGGCGCGAGAGCGAAATGGGTTGCAAGTCAGACGAATAAAATCAGACGCTTGCGCGACCTAGCGCTAGACCATAATTTTGCGGCCCGAGTAATTTTGCGGCCGAAGTTTGCTCCTGTTCACCTCGGCCAAAGATGGTTCCGTCTTCTCTGCCGCAAATGCCGAACAAGTGACAGTGACCGGTGTCCTCAACATGATGCAGGTCATGAGGATCGATCGCACAAATTCCTGTCAAAAGCGGAAACGGGGAGAGTGCGTTACCTACCGTTCCAGGACAACCGAACCCCAATTATCCGATCAACGGACCGAGACAGTCCATGCCTCGCAAACAACCCAAAACAACACAAGCAACTTCGTTTAGAAGACGAACGATAAACCGTCTGGCCCGTCGGTCCCCCCAAGAAAAATTTCAGCGCGATCCAGTCCACATTGTGAAACCATTCACGAAGTAGAGCGGGTAAGCCTAAAAACCCCCGGAGCAAGTCAAGCTGGGTAAGACACCGAAGCAGAGATCGGAGCGTCTTGACGAAAAAAAACCGCAGCCTGAGTCCACTCGGTCGCTGAGCAACAAACGCGGTGGTCCAGTCCAGCCTGCTTTCCGCTTTCCGCTTTTTTCCCCTGCTCGTTATAATTCAAGCCTCTTTGCGGTTCGGATCTGGGAGATCGTCTGCGCGTTATGGTCATCGGTATGAAGCTTCACTGGATTCCCCTGGTTCTACTTTTATGTAGCGGTACGCTGACTCACGCTGGTGATCCGGCCAAGGGGTATCAGTTTATTGTCGATACGCCGATGATCTCCCCTTATTGGGACCAGGAGACGTTTGAAAACACGTGGCGCGCGTGGCCCCAAGATCTGAAGGAGTTGGCCGAGAAAGCTTCGCCCTCAGAACGCCGAAAAATGGCCTATGAGCGCTACGGGCTCACACCGCGGCCTGACAATCCTGACAAGCCGCTACAGTATGTTGTGGGAGACGATGGCAACTGGACCCCCAATTGTTTTACTTGCCATGGGGGAGAAGTGGCCGGCCAGGTGATGCCTGGCGCCCCCAATCATCGTTATGCGATGCAAACGTTGGCCGATGACATTCGAACCGCAAAAATCCTGCTCGGTAAAAAACTGCTGACTTCTGACTATGGCTCGGCCCTGGTTCCGCTGGGGGGAACCAACGGGACGACCAATGCGGTCATGTTTGGCGTGATCTTGATGAGCTTTCGAGACGCCGACCTGAATGTCCACCGTGCCGCCGGATTTCCGCCGACCAAACACCACGATATGGATGCGCCAGCGTGGTGGAACTTTGCCGCCAAGGACTACATCTACTGCGATGCGTTTGCACCGAAAAGCAGCAAAGGGTTAATGCAGTTCGCTTTGGCCCGTGAAAATGGCCCCGAAAGGTTCCGCGGTTGGCAAGCAGATTTCGAGCATGTCTATGCTTACTTACAATCGCTAGAGCCCCCCAAGTATCCCTACGAAATCGATCGTCCCTTAGCAGAGCAGGGGCGCATCGCGTTTGAAAAAACATGTGCCCAGTGTCACGGGAAATATGAAGCAGGCGAGCAGTATCCCTCGGTTCTGATCGATATCGCAGAGATCGGCACCGATCCGGTTCGCTACGAAGCACTCTCGCCGACGGATCGCAAATTTTACGGCGATAGCTGGTTCAACGATTACAATCGCGGCGCCAAGACGGTGGACGATCCTGCTGGCTACGTCGCGCCCCACTTGGGAGGCGTCTGGGCCTCGCCGCCCTATCTGCACAACGGCGCAGTCCCCACGCTGTGGCACATGCTGAATCCGACCAAGCGGCCCATTGTTTGGCAGCGGACCAGCGGCGAGTATGACCAACAGCGTGGCGGCTTGACGGTCCAAGAGCTTGACTCGCTCCCGGCGAGCGTGAAACGGCGTGACGAGAAGCGTGACTATTTTGACACGCGACGGTACGGCAAAAGTGCCGCCGGTCACGACTATCCCGACGAGTTAACGTCGGAAGAAAAACGAGCGGTGCTCGAATACCTGAAAACTCTGTAAAATCGGCCAATTCGACGAGTTCGTTGCTATTACGCCAGATTGACACCTTCGGGCTAGGCCCGATACGATGGACTCTCAACCGAAGTCGAAACGCTGCTTCCGGTTACGACTCGACGAGTATAGCTTTTCATTTGGGCGCTAGGCGCGCCGCAGCAAGGATTGGGTAACGATGACCACGCAATTGCTTCAGGCCCGTGCAGGCAATATCACCCCCGAAATGGAGTTTGTCGCGAAGCGCGAAAATATCAGCGCCGAGCTGGTTCGCGACCAAGTCGCAGCTGGGCGACTGGTGATTCCTGCGAACAAAGTTCACTTGGCCGGCAAGCTCGAACCGATGGGAATCGGCTTGGCGACTACCTGCAAAATCAATGCGAACATCGGCAATTCGGCGGTCACTAGCGACAGCGATGGTGAGCTAACCAAGCTGCACACCGCGGTTCACTTTGGCGCCGACACCGTGATGGACCTGTCGACCGGCAAAGACATCGACAACATCCGCAAAAAAATCATCGACGCTAGTCCAGTCCCGATCGGCACCGTGCCGATCTACCAGATGCTCGAAGAGCTAGGCGGTACGATCGAAGATATGCGCCCGCAACACTTCTTGGACATGGTCGAGCACCAAGCCAAGCAAGGGGTCGACTATATGACCGTCCACTGCGGCATCAAGCTAGAGCATCTTCATCTGTCGACCCACCGCGTGACCGGTATCGTCAGCCGCGGCGGTTCGCTGATCGCCAAATGGATGATGGCTCACCGCAAGCAAAACCCGTTGCTGACGCATTTTGACGATCTGTGCGAAATCATGCGTCAGTACGACGTTACCTGGAGCCTGGGCGACGGCATGCGTCCCGGTTCGATCGCGGACGCTTCTGACGAAGCGCAGTTTGCCGAACTCGACGTGCTGGGCGAATGCACCATGCGAGGTCGTGAGCTGGGCACCCAAGTCATGGTCGAAGGACCAGGCCACATCCCGCTCGACCAAATCCAGATGAATATGGAACGTCAGCAGGAAATCTGCGACGGGGCTCCGTTCTACGTGCTAGGTCCGCTGGTGACCGACATTGCTCCCGGTTATGACCACATCACCAGCGCCATCGGCGCCGCGATGGCCGGTTGGCACGGCGCCGCGATGTTGTGCTATGTGACTCCCAAAGAGCACTTGGGCTTGCCCGAGAACGAAGACGTCAAGCAAGGGGTGATCGCCTACAAGATCTCGGCCCACGCTGCCGACGTCGCCCGCAAGCGACCAGGCGCCCAAGATCGCGACGACGCACTCAGCCGGGCTCGGTTTGGTTTTGACTGGAACGAGCAGTTCCGTCTTTCGCTGGATCCAGAGACGGCCAAAGCCTATCACGATCAAACGCTGCCGCAGGATACTTTCAAGAGCGCTCACTTTTGCAGCATGTGCGGTCCGAAGTATTGCTCGATGAAGATCACCGAAGAAATTCGCGTGATGGCGGCCGAACAAGGTGGCCTGATCCAACTGGCCGAGACCCCCGAATAGTCTCGCTTCGCCAGAGAGTAAACCACGAAAAAAGCGTCCCTCTTCTTGAGGAACGCTTTTTCCTTGCGCATTTCGCCTATCCCCACAAGGCCGGTTTTCGCATAATGCCCGCATGAATAAATCGCTGGAAGGCTTTGAACCACCGTTAACCGATCTTCAACAGGAAGTTTCCGCGCACCCAGATCCAACCGGCCTGCCGCCGCTCTCACGCGACGTCAGCTTTTGGGGGATGACGGTTACGCAGTTCTTTGGCGCATTTAACGACAACGTCTTCAAGCAGTTGTTGCTGCTGATGGGCGTCAGCCAAGTCATTGATGGCAAAGGGCAAGACCTGCAAGGGCCGGCGATGATCCTCTTCTCGCTCCCCTTCTTGCTGCTGGCAGGCCCCGCCGGCTTTCTGGCCGATAAATACTCAAAGACGACGGTCATTATCCTCTCGAAGGTGGCCGAGATCGCCGCAATGCTGTTGGGCGTGATCGGCTTTTGGTACTTCGACATGTTCGGCTTCGCCGGTTTGTTCGCAGTGCTGTTCTTGATGGGCGCCCAAAGTACGTTTTTCGGACCGGCCAAATATGGCATCTTGCCCGAGACGCTGCACGAACATGATTTGCCGAAAGCAAACGGCATCTTTTTGATGACCACCTTCCTGGCGATCATCTTTGGCACCGTCGCCGCCGGCATCTTGCGAGATCAACTTAGGGATCAGCTTTGGATTGGTTCGGCGATTTGCGTCGGGATCGCGATCGTCGGTACGTTGACGTCGCTGTTGGTGCGTAAGACCAAACCATCGAAGCCCAACGCCAAGCTAACCGTCGGCTCTTGCACCGTACCACCGAGCGCGATCAAACTGTTTCGCGCCCAACCGCGGATGCTGAAAGCGCTGTTGGCGTCCTGTATCTTTTGGCTCTGCGCCGGGGTGGTGCAACAGTCTGTTAACTCGCTGGGCAAGCTGCAACTGGATCTCTCGGATACGAAAACCAGCATCATGAATGGGCTGATCGGCGTCGGCATCGCGCTCGGCTGCATGATCGCCGGCTTGATGTCGAAAAACCGCATCGACTTCCGCATCGTGCAGATCGGAGCCTGGGGAATCAGCGCGTCTTTGGCGCTGTTGGCGCTGCCGGGTCAGCAGCATGGTCATCTGCTTGGTTTTTGGGGGAGCCTACCGGTGCTAGTTATCTTGGGCGCCTGTACCGGGATGTTCTCGGTGCCGATTCAGGTTTATTTGCAAGCCAAAGCCCCGCTGTCGCAAAAAGGGGAAGTGATCGCCGAGATGAGTCGGGCCAACTGGGTCGCGATCTTGCTCTCAGGCGTTCTCTATGGCCTGTTCGACAAAATCCTGATAAATTTCGATTGGCCGCGCTGCTATTTGTTCGCATTTACCGTGCTGATCATGCTGCCGGTCGCAATTTTTTATCATCCTCCCAGCGAAGATTTAGAGTAAACGCTCTCATGCTTGGCGCCCATTTAGATACGTCCGCATACGTCACCCGATTGCAAACCGAGATCGCCAAAGTCGATCAGGCCGCGCTGCAAAACTGGGCCGATCTTATTTATCAAGCCTGGGAAAACGGCAAGTGGGTCTACATCTTTGGCAACGGCGGATCTGGCACAACTGCCAGTCACATGGCCGAAGATCTGGGTAAAAGCACGCTGCACGAAAAAGACCTGAGCGATGAATCACGCAAACGTTTAAAAGTCCTCAGCCTGACTGACAACGCCGGTTGGTTGATGGCGGTCGGCAACGACCTGCATTATGACCAAATCTTTTTGCAGCAGCTAATGAACTATGGCGGCGAAGGGGACGTGGTCATTGCGATCAGCGGATCGGGCAACAGCGGCAACGTGCTAAACGCCGTCGACTGGGCCAATCGTCACGGCCTGCAAACCATCGGCCTCACTGGCTATAGCGGCGGCAAACTAAAAGAGCTAGCGCAACACAGTCTGCATGTGCCGACCGACGACATGGGAATGGTCGAGAGCATTCACCTCTGCTTGTTCCACTGGGTGTTGAACGACGTCTTCGCTCGCATCAATCACGTCGGAAGATACGCCGCTTCGTAATTTTGCAGCCCGAGGAGACGAGGTTTTCATGTTCCTCGGAATCGAGATCGGCGGAACCAAACTGCAAGTCGCCCTCGGCGAGCGGGGCCAAGATCTGATCGCGCTAGAGCGAATGGACGTGCAGCCTGAGCGCGGTGCGATCGGTATTCTGGATCAGATCGAAACCGCCGGGCATCGCCTATTGCAAAAGAACGCTGCACAGGGGATTGGAGTCGGTTTCGGCGGCCCAGTCGATCCGCAAACCGGCGTCATCGCCAAGAGCCATCAGATCGAAGGCTGGGACCGCTTTCCGCTGAAAGATTGGTGCCAGAAGACGTTCAACCTACCGACTTCGATTTGCAATGACTGCGACGCCGCCGCGTTGGCCGAAGCTTCGCACGGAGCAGGGCAGGGCGCAGGCAGCGTCTTTTATGTCACCGTCGGCACCGGTGTCGGCGGAGGCTTCGTCTATCAAGGGCAACCGTTTGGCGCTGATCGGCCTGCGATCGCTGAAATCGGTCACTTGCGACCCGGCATCCACGCCGATCGTCCAGAGATCACCGTCGAGTCGATCGCCAGTGGTTGGGGCCTGGCCGCCGAAGCACGCTCGCGACTGATGGGAGACGTGTCTCGTTCGCTCTCGCTCGCCCGTAACCGCAATCCCACCACCGATCAAACCAGTGACGAGTTTGCCCGCGACTTGCTGCTCCGTTGCGATCACGATCTCGATCAGCTCACTGCCAAGCTTATCGGCCAAGCAGCCGCCGACGGCAACGAACTAGCTCGTGACATCTTGGAACACGGCACGCAGGCATTAGGCTGGGCGATCGCCCAAGTAATCACCCTGATCGCGCCGCAAATCATCGTGATCGGCGGGGGAGTTTCGCTGATGGGAGATCAGCTGTTCTTCGCGCCCCTACGCGCGCAAGTGCGACGATTCGTCTTTCCGCCGCTGGCCGATAGCTATGCGATTGTACCAGCGGCATTGGGAGAGTTAGTCGTGGTGCATGGAGCGATTGCGCTGGCGGCAAAGAACTCATAAGCTCCGGCGTTTTCTCTTCGTAGCCCGTTGCACAAGCGAGGGAAATGCAGCCGGCTACTTCAAACCGCATTCGAATAGCCAAGCGTATTTCCCTCGCTTGCGCAACGGGCTACGAAGAAAAGAAATTGGCTTGCCGATTTTATGGTGTTATGACAGCTCGCGAAGATCCTCCACCAGCGCGTTGACATCTTCCATCGACGTATCCCACGAGCACATAAATCTTGCTCCGCCGTTGCCGATGAACGTGTAGAACTTCCAGCCTCGATTACGCAACCCGGTTGCGACGTTCTCTGGCATTTGCACGAAACATGCGTTGGCTTCGACCGGCGCGATCAGCGAAAGACCTGCGATTGACTCAACCCCTTTGGCCAGCGCCGCCGCACAAGCGTTGGCGTTTTGCGCGTGCTTGAGCCAGGCGCCGGTTTCCAGCAAACCGATCCAGGCAGCGGAAAGGAACCGCATTTTCGACGCGAGTTGTCCTGACTGCTTGCAGCGATATTCAAACTCATGAGCCAGCGCTTTGTTGAAGAAGACGACTGCTTCGCCGACCGGCATGCCGATTTTGGTCCCCCCGAAGCAAAGCACGTCGATCCCCAATCGCCAAGTGCAATCGGCCGGCGAACCGCCGAGACTTGCCAATGCGTTAGAAAGCCGCGAGCCATCCAAGTGCAGTCGCAGACTATGTCGCTTCGCCGTGTCGCACAGCGTGGCCATTTCGTCGGGCTGATAAACGGTTCCCATTTCGGTCGATTGAGTGACGCTCAGGACGCGCGGTTTGGGATAATGAATGTCTTTGCGACGATTCACGATGTTCTCGACCGAAGCCGGATCAATCTTGCCGTTGGCGCCTTCGGCGAGCAGCACTTTGGTCCCGTTCGAGAAGAACTCAGGGGCGCCGCATTCGTCGGTTTCGACGTGAGCCAAAGCGTGACAAATGACGCTGTGGTACGAGTTGCAAAGCGCAGCCAGCGCCAGCGAATTGGCGGCGGTGCCGTTGAAGACAAAGTAAACTTCGCAATCGGTCTCAAAGAATTCGCGTAACAGGTCCGACGCGCGAGCCGTCCAAGGATCTTCACCGTATGCCGTCGCATGTCCAAACCGGGCATGTTCCAGCGCTTCCCAGACTTCGGGGATGACGCCTGCATAGTTGTCACTGGCAAATTGACGGCGCGGCAATGGACTGGGGGCGTTCAAGCGACCCTCCGGCGAAGCTGAAGATGAAGATGTGAAAGACCAAATGCGATCTTTCATTATGCCTGATCCTTCGCTTCGCTGCTTGTAGATTCTGTGCGCTAAATACAGAGCATTTTACTCGCCGCGGTCCTCCGCATGCTTGGCGCGCACTTCGGGCAAAGGATAGTCGACAATTGGCAAATTTACTTGCACCAGCTCCAACAATCGCTCGTATCCGCGAGTCGCCAGTTCTTCGCGCTGGGCGACAAACTCTGGATCAAGATTTGCTTTGGCGAAGTCGCCGTCAGCGGTAACCGGAGCAAAGTTGGAATGCACAATAAACTGGGCCAAGACAGGATTGCAGCGAACATGGCGTTCTGGCGTTGTGTGCAATACTTCTGGATCCAGCATCCCGATGACGTATCGCAGATAGAGGTCGCTCTCGGTCAGCTTCTCGACCGGTCGACCGCATACTTCGCAGTTGTAGCCTTCGTCGCACTTCGCCATTTAAAGTCCCAGGACGTCGGCCATGGTATAAAGCCCGGCCGGTTTGCCGGCGGCGAATTGCGCCGCTTTGAGTGCTCCGTTGGCATAGCAATCACGGTTGCTGGCCCGAACGGTCAGCTCGATCGTTTCGCCCATCAGGCCAAAGATGATCGTATGCTCGCCGGGATTGTCACCGACGCGGATTGCGTGATAGCCAATCTCGTCATGCGGCCGCTCGCCGGGACGGCCTTCACGCCCATGAGCTGCTTTGGTTTGCCCCATTTGCGATGCAACGATCTCGCCAAACTTGAGCGCCGTCCCGCTGGGTGAATCTTCTTTGAAGCGATGATGTCGCTCCACAATTTCGACGTCGGCGCCAGAGGGATAATCTTTGAGCGCGGCGGCGGCGATCTCGGTCAGCTTCATCGTCAGGTTGACGGCCAGGCTCATGCTGGGCGCCCAGACGACGGCGATTTTTTCCGACGCGGCTTGCAGCATCGCTTTGTGGTCATCGGTCAAACCAGTGGTCGCCATCACGAGGGCGATCTTGTGTTCGACGCACTGATTGATCGCGCGCTCGGCGCCGGCCGGGACCGAAAAATCGATCAACGCATCGGCGGCGACATCCAGCTTAGAAGAGAGCGGCAAACCGATCGGACCGACGCCGGCGATTGCGCCAGCATCTTCGCCCAGCCGGGGTTGGCCTGCATGCTCCAAAGCGGCGACAAGTTGAATGCCGGGGTTCTGATGCCCCAGCGCGATCAAACGCTGTCCCATTCGACCAGCGGCGCCGCTGATCACCACACGCGGTGCGCTCATTGCTTTTAAACTCCACTGGAGCGGAAAGATCTCCAGACCCCAGAATGATGGCTGACCAGAATGTTTAACCGTAAAGCTGAATCGCTCGGACGATATCTTCAAGCTCGTTTTTAACCGCGACCGCGCGATTGGCGTGCGCCGCTCGTTTCACCCCGCGACTACCGAGCACTTCATTGAAGTAATCTTGGTCGGTCGTGTGATAGGCGACCGTTGCGTTGGGATCTTTCAGCAGATGCCCTGTCAGAATACAGACGACACGATCGCTCGGAGCGATGATTCCTTCTTCACGCAACATCTTGGCGCCGGCTACACTTGCGGCGCTGGCCGGTTCGCATCCCATGCCGCCTGATCCGACTTGGCTTTTGGCGTCCATGATCTCTTGATCGTTCACCTGACGGACCACTCCATCGCAGTCGTGCAGCGCTCGCAGGCACTTCGTCAGATTGACCGGACGATTGATCTCAATCGCACTGGCCAACGTCGACGCTTTGGCGCCGGTTTGGTCCATGTTGCGGTAGTAACCGTCGATCAGGTCCTGATCAAAATGTCCGTCGTTCCAGCGGAGCCCGTGATGATTGTAAAGCTGGTCGAGCGTGTCCGCGCCAGAAGCGTTAATGACAGCCAATCGCGGAATTCTCGAGATCAGGCCCAGTTCTTTAAGTTCGGCGAACGCTTTACCAAAGGCGCTGGAGTTTCCCAGATTTCCGCCCGGCACGACGATCCAATCAGGCGGTTCCCAGTTCAATGCTTCGAGCACGCGGAACATCACCGACTTCTGACCTTCCAAGCGAAAGGGATTGACGCTGTTGACCAGGTAGATCCCCAGGTCTTTGGTCACTTCACGCACCCGCGCCATCGCGTCATCAAAGTCACCCACGATCTGCAACGTGAGCGCACCATAGTCGAGTGCTTGCGACAGCTTACCGTACGAGATCTTACCCGACCCGATAAAGATGACTGCTTTCATCAACTGCGTGACCGAGCAGTACATCGCGAGCGAGGCGCTGGTGTTGCCGGTTGAAGCGCACGCAGCCCGTTTGGCGCCAACGATATGAGCATGCGTAAACGCCGCGGTCATACCGTTGTCTTTGAAACTGCCGGAAGGATTCATCCCTTCGTACTGAAGATGAAGTTTGCCCGAGTCGAGTCCGACGTACTGGCCGACTTTATCGGTCTGCTGTAGCAACGTTTGCCCTTCGCCCAGCGTCACGATCTGCTCGTCAGTCGCGTAAGGGAAGAGACTGCGAAAGCGCCAGACGCCGCTAAAGTTGAGCCGGTTGTTGCGGCGTGCCCAGTTGGCTTCGATATCTTTCCAACTACTTGGGGGCTTTACCTGATCCCAGTCGTACTTGACGTCAAGCAGCTCGCCGCATGCGGGACAAGCGACCAGCACCTGGCCGAGGTCGTAGGTTTTCCCACAGTCGGGCGAGAGGCATTTTTGAAATGCGGAGGGAGCGTCGGCCACGTGGCTAATTACTTACTATGAAAGGCTTTTTGTGCAGTAAACAGTACGCCCAGTCTATTGGAGCAAACGATGCCTATCAAGGCGAGATCCCACTGCCGCAAGGCCCAGAAAATACGAAGTTGAAGCAAAAATTGACGCGGTGAAATCAGTCCCGTTAGAATAAGGGGGCTTTCAACCACATCGACGGAGTTCCACGGCAATGCCCACGAGCCCTTCGGAAGCGAAAAAAAACTCGCTCAAACCAGCCGACGCCGAGCCTTTTCGCCTTGTATTACAAGCGTTACGCGCTCGCCTGCGGGGCGACGTCTCACAACTGACCGAATCGGCGCTTCGCAAAACCCGGAGCGAGGCCTCTGGCGACCTCTCCAGTATGCCGATCCACATGGCCGACATCGGTAGCGACAATTACGAGCAAGAATTTACGCTCAACATGCTGGCGGCCGAGGAAGGGACGCTGCACCTGATCCAAGACGCACTGGCCAGAATCGAGTCCGGCGTGTATGGTGCTTGCGTCGAATGCGGCGGACGAATCAAAAAGCCGCGACTTCACGCGATTCCTTACACCCCGCTTTGCATTGACTGTGCCAACCAGCGAGAACGCATTTGACGCCCCGAAAGTCCCTTCGCAGCAGCAAGTGACTGTCGGACGCAACCGCTACGTCATCTTTTTCACCCTCGCGATCGCCGGGTGCTTGCTGGATCTGTGGTCCAAACATGCTGTTTTTCAGGCCGCCGCCAATTTTCCGCTGATCGAGCGTGAAGAGTCTGGACCGCTGCGGATCTATTGGCTGATCGAAAACTACGTTGGATTTGAAACCTCGCTCAACCACGGTGCATTGTTCGGGCTAGGGCAGGGCGGAACGCCGATTTTTGCCGGTTTTTCAGTCCTTGCGGCGATAGGGATCATCTACTGGCTCTTCATCGGCAGAGCGGCGAGCGATCTCTGGCTGACAATCGCCCTGGGAAGCGTCACCGCAGGCATCTTCGGTAATTTATATGACCGACTTGGCCTGTATCACGGCTTCGGCCACTGGGACCAAGGGGCGGTTCGCGACTGGATTTTGCTGACAGCCGGCTCTTACAATTATCGGTGGCCAAATTTTAATATCGCCGATAGCTTTTTAGTTTGTGGGGCCGCATTGCTGCTTATTCACGCATTTCTTCAGCCAGCGGCGGATAAAACCACGCAATCCCCAAGTAAGGGCGATCCCCAGCAAGTAGTGTAAGCATAATTTATTGACATTGTGATAATTTCCAGTAAATTATCAGCTGTCCCGTAGAAGTTCTGGTCAATGCCCTCACTTTGGCCAGTCATGACATCGGACCATTGTCAATTTCTTCTCATCATGCGCACGGGAGTCTTCACCTCCCAACAAAGGGGCGATCCCATGAAACTTTCGCGAACCGTCGCTTACGCACTGCAAGCGACCCTCCAGCTAGCGGAAACCGACTCTTCCAGCCCAGTTCCCTGCAGCAAACTTGCCGCCAAGGGAGATATGCCAGAACGTTTTTTATTGCAGGTTTTGCGCAACCTCGTCACCCACGGCATTTTGCGTAGCACACGCGGAGTCGACGGCGGGTACACGCTGGTGCGTCCGGCCGAGCAGATTTCGCTGCTAGAAATCATCGAAGCGATCGATGGTCCGATGGACTCCCGCTTGCCGATCGAGAGCGAAGTCGATTCATCTTTCCAAGAAAATCTGAAAGAAGCGTTGGCCAGCGTCACGATCGCAATGCGTCAGCAACTGGCCGACATCAAGATCTCGAAGCTGGTGACAAAGGCCTCGAATGGACGCCCAGCCATCGCGCCGCATCCCCACATTAGCACCACCTTGGCGGAAAGCGGCGTAGCGGTGCGGCAAGGATCGTAGGCAACGATCCTGATCCAACGTCACAAGCTAAGTTTTCTGCGTCATGCTCTTAACAGTCTTTTCGATCCAAGAGCATGGCGCCGAAACTAGCCGCTGATTAATTTGTCGATCTCAGCGACAACATCATCCTGTTTCACGCGCCATTGTTCGAGCGTGTCCCGGTGACGAATCGTCACTGTTCCGTCGGTGATCGACTGCCCGTCCACGGTGATGCAAAACGGCGTTCCAGCTTCATCCTGGCGCCGGTAGCGGCGACCGACCGCCCCTTTTTCGTCGTAAAAGACGTTGAACTTCTTCTTCAATGCACGATAGATGTCTTGAGACATCTCGGGCATGCCATCTTTCTTCACCAGCGGGAAGACCGCCGCTTTGATCGGTGCGATCCGCGGGTGCAGTTTCATCACCACCCGCGATTGCATTTTCCCGTTTTCGTCGGGGGCTTCGTCTTCGGTGTAGGCTTCGCACAAAAAGGCGAGCGTCGCCCGATCGGCTCCGGCCGACGGCTCCACCACATGCGGCGTAAAGCGTTCGTTGGTCAGATCGTCACGGTAGGTCAGGTCCTTGCCGCTGCCGCGATGCTTGGGCTTGCCGTTCGCATCCAGTTCTAGCGTCAACGGATTGCTGTTGGGATCGAGCTTACCTTCCATGTGGCTGCGGAGATCAAAATCTCCCCGATGCGCAATTCCCTCTAGTTCTCCATATTCACCGGCTGGCAAAAACGGAAATGCATACTCAATGTCGGCCGTTCCGGTCGAATAGTGACTTAGCTCGTCGTGATGATGCTCGCGTAGACGCAGCTTGTCGCCGGCCAATCCCATGTCCAGATACCACTGAAAACGACGATTGCGCCAATAGGTGTACCAATCAGCCGACGAACTTGGATGGCAGAAGAACTCGATCTCCATCTGCTCGAATTCGCGCGAACGGAATGTAAAGTTCCGCGGCGTGATCTCGTTGCGGAAGCTTTTGCCGACCTGGGCGATCCCAAACGGAATGCGGACCCGCGAGCTATCGACCACGTTCTTAAAATTGACAAAGATCCCTTGAGCCGTTTCTGGTCGCAGGTAAGCCGAGTTTTCTTCTCCTCCCAGCGCGCCAACCGTCGTCTTGAACATCAGGTTGTATTCGCGCGGCTCAGTCAGCGTTCCCAACTCTTTCGCGTCAGGCCCTAACACTTGAGCAAAGTCGTCGACCGTAGTCAGCGAAACCATCGCTCCGTCCCACGATAGCTGTTCGGCCTGCTTGGTTCGCAGTCCAAAGAACTTCAGCGCGTTCCGCTCGATGTCGGCTTCCGGCTGATCCGAGTCCGATCCCGCGGTCGCGAAGATCTTTTGTCCCTTTGCTTCAACCCAGCGGCCGACCACCTGGTCATGCCGGTAACGCTTTTTCGAGGCGCGACAATCGACCATATAGTCATGAAACAGGTCGTAGTGGCCAGAGCACTTCCAGACCTGAGGGTGCATGATGATCGTACAGTCGAGACCGGTCATCTCGTACGGTTGGGGGGCTCCGGGCATGGTCGATAGATCGTCGTGCCCGCTGACCATGTCGCGCCACCAAGCATCTTTGACGTTCCGCTTTAGCTCGACCCCCAACGGGCCGTAGTCCCAAAAGCCGTTGATTCCTCCATAGATTTCGGAGGATTGAAAGAGAAATCCGCGTCGCTTGCAAAGCGACACTAGCTTTTCCATTTCCATGAGAGGGCTCGGCTTCGAGATAAAGGGGTTTACGGCGATCCAATCGTCACCAAAAGTTGGGGACGAAAAGGACCTAGTTTAGCTGGCCATCGGGAGTTACGTCTACCGGAGACGAATTTCCCAGCTCACCGCGTCCAGTTCCGGAACCAGGTCAAACTTGTCGAGGGTCGCGGCGATCTGAATATCGTTTTCTAGGCCGATCGCCAGGACGTTGCGGCCGCCGCGGCTCTTTTGGAGTCGCTCGACTAGCGGAATCGCGACCAAGTTCTCTTGGGCGGTTCGCCAGGCGTCGGCGGCGATCTGGGCGGCGTCATTCACTTCCCACTGGCCGGTCGAGGTCATCAGCTCAACGATGGCGCCTGCCAGGAGGACATCTTCTCGGGTTACTTCTCCGGCGGTGCCAGCGCAGATTAGATGGACATTTTTGGCATCCGAAAGTTCGCGGCAAAGGGCCGTAAGATTGACGAACGCGCCGATCAAAATGCGGTGAGCCCGCTGACAACGCTGCATCGCCTTGGTGCCGTTAGTGGTGGTAAAGATAACCGCATGGCCGGCGACTAGCTCTGGCGTGTATTCAGTGGGCGAATTGCCGAGATCAAATCCGTCAATCCGCACGCCGCCGCGTTCACCGCCCAGCAGTGCTCCATCCAGCAGCGACGCTTTCTCTTTGGCGTCTTCGATCGAAATGCACGGCACGACGTGATCCGCGCCGGCGGCCAGCATGTGCACGATGGTGGTCGTCGCACGCAGCACATCGATCACCACAGCGGTCGAGCCAGCCAGCGCTTCTTCTGAGGCGAGTTCCGGCAGCAGATGAACATAGATCGTAGGCGACATGAGATTCCTCTTGATAAGTTGGTCGCCATGATAATGCGCTGAAGCGCTCGAAGGAATGCGACACCTTGGCGCATATTCGCGAAGTGGCTCGTTTTTTGGTCGGCCTCAACGCCGTGTTACGAAAATGCTTGGCTTGCGGTAAATTAGGAGGTTTCACCACTTCGATTCGCCCGCCCTGGGAAAACGCTACGTATGGTCGTCGACAAATCGGAAACGCGCGTTAGGCGAATGTTCGCCGAAATTGCCGGAAAATACGACCGGATGAACCATCTGCTGTCGATGAACGTCGATCGCTATTGGCGCTGGCGAACGGTCCGAATTGTCCCCCCAACCGGTGAAGCGCCGATTCTAGACGTTTGCACCGGCACCGGTGATCTAGCGCTGGCCTACTATCGTGCGGCGAAGGGAAAAGTGCAGATCGAAGCGACCGACTTCTGCCCTGAGATGCTGGCGGTAGGAGAAGTCAAAAAAAATCGCAGCAATATCGGCAATATGATCCGCTTTCAGGAAGCCGACACGCAAGCGCTGCCGTTTAAGGACGACACGTTTCAAATCGTCTCGGTCGCGTTTGGACTGCGGAACGTGACCAATACCGATCTAGGGCTCCGCGAAATGACCCGCGTATGTCGCCCTGGCGGCAAGATCGCGGTGCTCGAGTTTTCGATTCCTACTTGGCAACCGTTCAAAGCGTTTTACCTTTGGTACTTCCGTAACATCCTGCCGATCCTGGGGCGGATGTTCGCCAAAAATCGTGAAGACGCCTACAAGTACTTGCCAGATAGCGTGGGAGAGTTTCCCTATGGTGAGGCGCTCGCCGTGCGGATGCGGGCCGCTGGCCTGCATGACGTCTACTTCAAGTCGCTGACGTTTGGCATCGCGACGCTGTACGTGGGGACCAAATGAACAACGCGTCTCCGATCGTGCTGGGGATCACCGGCGCCAGCGGCGCGGTTTACGCGCGACGTTTGCTGAATGTCTTGATTCATGCCGGGTATGACGTCGATCTGTCGATCAGCGTCTCGGGACGCGCCGTTTGGCTGCAAGAGCTGAACGTAACGCTGGATCTGAAGAATTTCGATCCCAGCCAGATCTTGGCCGAGCAGCCGTCTGCTGATGACCGACGTCTAGCTGCAACCATCGAAAAAAATCAGCCGCTGCGAACCGGCAACTTACGTTACTTCCACTACAGCGATTTCATGGCGCCGATCGCCAGCGGATCAGCCAGATCGCACGGGATGGTGATCTGCCCTTGCTCTGGCGGCACCCTGAGCGGCGTCGTCCATGGGGCCAGTGACAACTTGATCCAACGCGCTGCGGACGTCCATTTGAAGGAACGCCGTCGCCTGGTGTTGGTTCCGCGCGAAACGCCGCTGTCGTTGATCTATTTAGATAATCTACGCAAAGCGGCCGAAGCCGGCGCCATCGTCTTGCCGGCGATGCCTGGTTGGTATCACGGCGTTGAATCGTTGGATGACTTGATCGATTTTATCGTGGCGCGAATCTTGGATCAGCTCGATATTCCGCACGCGTTGATGCGACGATGGGGGAGCGATGATTCAGCGAATTAGCGACATCCTGGCGATGATTCGCTTTAGCCATACGGTCTTTGCGATGCCGTTTGCGCTGTTGGCCGCAGTGATGGCCTGGAACGCCCCGGCGCCGGCAGGCGTCGAGATTCGTTTCTCATGGCGCGAACTACTGGGGATCGTGCTGTGCATGGTCTTTGCTCGCAGCGCGGCGATGGCCGTTAATCGTCTGGCTGATCGCAAGATCGACGGCGAAAACCCCCGGACGGCGGCGCGACATATCCCGGCCGGCATTTTGTCAGTCAGCGAAGTGACGTTGTTCACCGTCGTTTGTTCGATCGGCTTTGTCGCATCGACTCTTTTGTTCTGGCCCAACTGGTTGCCATTGGCGCTGTCGCTGCCGGTGTTGCTCTTTTTGTTTGGGTACAGCTATACGAAGCGCTGGACATCGCTGGCCCATTTTTGGTTGGGCGCATCCTTGATGCTGGCGCCGATCGCCGCTTGGATTGCGATTCGCGGCGAGGCGATCTTGGCCGATCCGTTGGATCTGCTGCCGGCGGTTACGCTAGGCGCTGCGGTACTGTTGTGGGTCGCAGGCTTCGACATCATCTATGCGTGTCAGGACGCGCAGTTTGATCGAGACGCGAAGCTGCACAGCGTACCATCCACCTTTGGCGTTGCTGGGGCGCTGCGTATCGCAGCGGTTTGTCATGCGTTGATGATCGGGGCGCTAGCGCTGTTGCCGGTCGTTTATCCGTCGCTGGGGCTGATCTATTGGCTGGGGATCGCGGCGGTGGCGATCTTACTGATTTACGAACATGCGATCGTTCGCCCTGACGATCTGTCGCGGGTGAATCTCGCTTTCTTTCATATCAACACGATCGTTGGCATCGGCCTGTTTGTGGTGACGACGATCGATCTGCTGCTTTGGTAGAATAGCGGCATGAAAAAACGCCGAAACTATCTGCTGGTGCAGATCCGAAACGCAGATGACCCGATTCGCAGCCAAGAGATAGCCTGCTTTGCGCATGCACTGCAGTGCGACGCCGCGCAAATCGAACCGTTTGATCTATTGGCCGGCGCGCCCAGCGAGCGACATTTGGCCGAGATCGACATGGTCCTGATCGGCGGCAGCGGGCACTACTCAGTCGCATCGGACGACGTGTGGCTAGAACGCGCGATGGTCGGCTTGCGCAAGCTGGTCAAGCTAGAGATTCCGCTGTTTGGCTCTTGCTGGGGATTTCAGGCATTGGCCAAAGCCTTGGGGGGCGAAGTGATCCACGATTTGGAACATGCCGAACTCGGCACGCACGAACTGTTTCTCACCGACGCCGGCCGAGCCGATCCACTTTTCAAAGCGCTCGGCGAGCGATTCCAGGCCTACATGGGTCACGAAGATCGCGTGATCCAATTGCCCCCCGGCGTCGATCTGCTCGCATCCAGCGATCTAGTCCCTCAGCAAGCGTTCCGCGTCAGCGGCAAGCCGATCTACTGCACGCAGTTTCATCCCGAACTGACGGTCGACACGCTGCTGGAACGAGTGCGAGCCTATCCCGAGTACTGCGAAAAGATCGCTGGCGTCCCGTATGAAGAGTTTGAAGCGACGTGCATTGCAGCGCCGGAAACGGAAGGGTTATTGATGGCGTTCCAGCGCGAGTATCTAGGCGGCTGATTGCAGACGGCAAGCGACGCCGATTACTTCTACTGCTGGTTCAGTTCCTCCGAGACCGCCTTCACCGTTTTGCGGGTGATGTCAAAAATTGGCGCCTTCACCCAACGGTAATATCTTTCTTGCTCGGCTTGGTAACGCTCTTTTGCCGGCACATTCACGACAAATCGATCCAGCGGAAATGTGGCATCAAAATCGGCTTTCTCCAGCCAATAGACATCGCAGCGCCAAGTGCTGTCGACGCCGCGCTGCCTGTCAAATCGCACCGTGACGGTCGGAACTTGATGCGGCTGTGGCGACTCTTGCGACTTCATCTGCAGATGTAGTGTAAAGGAATCAATTCGGTCGCCATGGTTCCAGCGCAATGCTCGAATCAACACAGCGTCTTGCTCTTTATCGACGAGCAGAAGTTCATCTCGTCCCCCGTAATCGTACATCGTGGTGAGGCACTCGAAATCACCAACCGGGCGGACCGAATATTTGTTGCGAAACAAAAACGCTTCGCGCGAAAGAAGCCGCTCGCACTGGATTTTATGCCAAGGGGAAGTGCTTACGTAGTTGAAGTGCCGATAGGTCCACTGCCCGCCGGCTTTCTCCAATTCGACACATGATCCAGGCCCCACCGTGACCTCCGACCGAAGTCGCTGGTCGAGAGATTCGCTAGAAAAGCTACGTAGCGAACCGTCGAAATCAAGCACCACGTTTCGCCAATCAGAACCGCGAATGATTTGGTTGGCCGCAACGTTGGGCGGCAGAGGCGGGAATTCCCGTTCGACAATTTTCAAATCGGCTCGCTCGAGAAACTTCCACGACGTCACCGATTCTTCGTCCAAAGGTCCGTTGTTCAATTTGTCGCGCAACGCCAAGACGTCTTCAAACGTTCGCACATCGACGCCGATGAGTTCCCTACCGATGGCCGATTTCATCTCGATATGGCCTGACTGCGGTAGGAACATTCCCGACAGATTCTCGGCATACGCCGCAGCCGGGCCACCAACCACTGCGGCCCACAACAACGCTAAGCAAATTGCGCCCAAGCGAGCATGGGCAATCCTGGCCGGCTTCAGCGTTCCACGCATCCTACACCTCGTTCGTCGAGCGAAGATTGAGTCCCCCACGCCGCCGGGCGTGCACTCTCCAGCGCTTCAACTTTACTGCAAAGCGGCGTGCGGCGTCAAAGTTTTTGCTGGGCTGAATACTGACTGGTCCTTGTTACCGCATGTTACAATCGAAAGGAACCAACATTCATTTCCACTAGGCCCTGTTCAACGGAATCGCCGCTTTGAGACGCTCTCACGCTTTGCTTGCTGCCGTTGTAATTCTGCTCTCGACGACGCAAATCACGCCTACCTATGCCGACAACCAGAAACTCATACCGCTGGCGCAAGCCCATGCGCACAACGACTACCTGCACGATCGACCGCTGCAAGATGCGCTCGATCACGGCTTTAATAGCGTAGAAGCTGACATCTATTTGGTAGGTGACAAGCTGCTGGTCGCGCACACGCTGAAAGAAACGACGCCAGAGCGGACGCTGGAAGCTCTTTATTTGGATCCACTAAGGCAGCGCGTTCGTAGCAGCGGTGGCCAAGTGCATCCTGGCGACGCACAATTTCACCTGTTTATCGACATCAAAAGCGACGCCGAGCCAACCTACGCTGCGCTCTCCCAGGTGTTGGCCCAATACGCAGACATCATCTCGCTGATTCACGACGGCAAGGTCCAGCCGAAAGCGGTGAACGTCACCATTTCTGGCAATCGCCCAATCGAGACCATGACGGCCCAGACCGATCGTTACGCCGGGATCGACGGCCGGTTAACGGATCTGAACAGCGAAGCGCCCCGACATCTGCTGCCGGTAATCAGTGACAACTGGAAGACGCATTTTGCGTGGAGAGGGGAGGGGAGCATCTCGCCAGCCGAAGAGCAAAAGCTGGCCAACATCATCCAGCAGGCGCATGCCAAAGGTCGACGCGTTCGCTTTTGGGGCACGGCAGACAACCGGGCGATGTGGGAAGTCTTACGCGCCAGCGGCGTTGACATGATCAATACCGATGATCTGGCGGGGCTAGAGAAGTTCTTGCGCGACAAAAGCGGTGAGCAATAAGCATCATCTGGATTCAAACAAGCAGGCGGTTAACGCAAGAAAACCAGAACGGCGATTGATGCCTGCAGCAGTAACAGGTTCTTCAGACTCCAGCGAAGTCTTAACAACGGCAGCGAGGTCACAACGCAACAGCCGATAGCCGTCCACCAAGTGATGACAATCAGCAGGCTCTTAACGTCGATGGCAGTAACGTCGATCTCCGTTCTTTTCTCCAAACGCCACGTCCTTTCTGCTAGAACAAACCTTTCGTCCAGGGGCGGATCGCTAACCATCTCTTCGACCACCGCCCAATAAAAAAACTCCCTCGGCCATCCGAGATGATAAATTGTGTCCGATCGCCTTGCGTTACCAATATAGTAGGGAGAAGGATTGTTATTCCAAACTTGAGCAAGGATCGCGACAACGATCACCAGCGCGATGGCCCCGATTGTCAAGCGACTCGTCTTCATCGGATCCGTCCTCTTTAACGACGCACAGAAAATAAGAAAGGGGTGCTTTCTTATTAACATGATCCCATAAAAAAAGCCCGACCAAATTGGCCGGGCTTTCTAATTATCGTTATTAAGAGGCAGTCGTTACTTCGACTCTTCGGTAGGGCCGGCGGTGACCGGTTCGGCTTCTTTTTCGCTTAGCGCGCCTTTGAAGTCGAGTCGGGTCATCTTGCCTTCGTCGTTTTCAACGGCGTCGACGATGATCTGATCCATCCCTTGGAACTCCCCTTTGAGCAGTTCTTCGGACAACGGATCTTCGATCGAATTTTCGATCGTGCGACGCAGCGGTCGGGCGCCAAAGTCGTTGCCTTTGTCGCTTTGATTGCTGCGTTTAATAATCAACTCTTTCGCCTTGTCGGTCAGGATGAGGTCGTAACCCCGTTCGGCCAGACGTTCGCGAACCTTGCTCAGTTCCAGGTCGATGACCAGCTTCAGATCTTCCCGTGTCAGGTGATGGAAGATGATCGTCTTGTCGACGCGGTTGATGAACTCAGGACGGAAGACCTTGCCGATTTCTTCCTCGACGCGATGCTTCATGCTGTCGTATTCGGCGCCTTCTTCCGGAGCTTGGAAGCCGAAAGCCGATTCGTTCTTGATCGCGCCTGCACCTGCGTTGGTGGTCATGATCAAGATGACGTTGCGGAAGTCGACGTTACGACCGAAGCTGTCGGTCAAACGGCCTTCTTCCATCACTTGCAGCAGCATGTTGAAGACGTCAGGGTGAGCCTTCTCGATTTCGTCGAGCAACACCACAGCGTACGGACGACGACGAATCTTTTCGGTCAATTGACCGCCTTCTTCGTATCCGACGTATCCGGGAGGAGCACCGATCAAACGACTGACGTTGTGCTTCTCCATGTACTCGCTCATGTCAATCTGAATGAGCGCGTCGGCGTCACCGAACATGAATTCGGCCAACGCTTTGGCGAGCAACGTCTTACCAACGCCGGTCGGACCTGCGAAGACAAAGCAACCGGTCGGACGCTTTGGATCTTTCAAACCGCTGCGACTGCGGCGAACCGCCTTCGACACCGCTTTGATCGCGTCATCTTGGCTGATGACCTTGCGATGGAGTTCGTCTTCCATCTGCATCAGGCGCATCGTGTCTTCGGTCGTCATCCGGGTCAGCGGGATGCCGGTCATTTTCGAGACAACTTCGGCGATGACTTCTTCATCGACGACGCCATCCTTCTGACGCGACTTCTCTTGCCATTCTTTGATGATCGTTTCTTTTTTCTTCTTCAGCTTGTCGGCTTGATCACGCAGAGCGGCAGCTTTTTCGAAGTCTTGATCGGCGACCGCTTGTTCTTTTTTGCGGTTTAGCGTTTCGACTTCTTCGTCAATTTCTTTCAGATCCGGCGGTCGGGTCATCACGCGTAGACGGACGCGGGCGCCTGCCTCGTCGATCACATCGATCGCTTTGTCCGGCAAGCAACGTCCGGTGATGTAACGATCTGAGTACTCAGCGGCGGCCACAATCGCGTCGTCGGTGATTTGCACGTTATGGTGCTCTTCATACCGATCACGCAGCCCCTTGAGGATCTCAACCGTTTCGTCTTTCGAGGCCGGATCGACCTGAATCTCTTGGAAGCGGCGAGCCAAAGCGCTATCTTTTTCGATGTACTTGCGGTACTCGTCCAGCGTCGTGGCGCCGATGCACTGAATTTCGCCACGCGCTAAAGCAGGCTTCAATACATTCGCCGCGTCGATCGCGCCTTCTGCGCCACCGGCTCCGACCAACGTATGAAGTTCGTCGATGAACAAGATCGTGTTCTTGGCCCGACGGACTTCGTTCATGACCGCTTTAATGCGTTCTTCAAACTGACCGCGATACTTGGTGCCGGCGACCATCATCGCCAGGTCCAATACGACGATCCGCTTTTCGGCCAGTAGTTCGGGGATGTCGCCGTCGATGACGCGTTGGGCGAAACCTTCGACGATCGCCGTCTTACCGACGCCTGCTTCACCCAGCAAAACTGGGTTGTTTTTGGTGCGGCGGCAAAGAACCTGGATGGCGCGTTCGATTTCTCGTTCGCGACCGATCACCGGGTCAAGCTTGCCTTGCTTGGCGAGTTCGGTCAGATCGCGACCAAAGCTGTCCAATGCCGGCGTTTTCGATTTGCTGCCTTTGGCGGCAGCCGGGTCCGAGCTGCTCTCGGGTTGGCCGCGACCTTCACGTCCGCCGTCACCTTCCATGCCGTGACCCAGCAGGTTGAGGACTTCTTCGCGAACGTCTTCTAGTTTCAGACCCAGGTTCATCAAAACCTGAGCGGCGACTCCTTCTTGCTCACGCAGAAGGCCCAGCAAGATATGCTCGGTGCCGACGTAGTTGTGGTTCAGATTACGAGCCTCTTCCATCGAGTACTCGATTACCTTTTTGGCCCGCGGGGTCTGAGGAAGTTTCCCCATGGTGACCATGTCGGGTCCGCTTTGGACGAGTTTCTCGACTTCGAGTCGAATTTTGCGGAGATCGACTTCCAACGTCTTGAGTACGTTGGCGGCGACTCCGCTGCCTTCTTTGATCAGCCCCAGCAAGATATGCTCGGTGCCGATGTACTCGTGGTTGAACCGCTGCGCTTCCTGGTTCGCCAGCTGCATCACCTTGCGAGCGCGATCGGTAAATCTTTCGTACATGGAGTTCAACCTCGCGATGAGTAATAGCGGGTAGTCTGCTTCTCGTATTCTATCGCACTGGGCAAATTGGGCTATGCCGCCTTGGGTGACGTCGCCGCTTTGCTGTGCTCACTTACTTCTGCTTCTGTCTTGGATGCTGCTGGTGACTCGGTCGGTTCGTCACTAACTGCTTGCTCGTCGCTGTCGGCCATTCGATCGGCCAGCAGGCGACGTTCTCTTTGAATCTCTGACCACCAGCGTCCGGCTGCATCCAACTTGGTCAACTTGGCGATCGAATCGAGCGCCGCGTCATATTGTTGCGTATGTCGGTACAAGGTCGCCAGCATCAGACGTGCTTCTGCGTCGCGCGGATCCCGCGCCAGCAGACGAAGCAAAGTTGCTTCGGCCTGATGCCACTGCCCTTGTAAGTATTCGTTTTGGGCCGCGTGAAACAAGGCCTCGACCGACTCGTCGAGCGGTCGAAAACCGCCGCGAGCGACACGATAGATGCTCCATCCGGTCGAAGTCACCCATACAGCAGTGACCACATACCAAATACTGTTACGTATCGTTTCGCCCACGAGCTCTGGCCAAACGCCGTGCAGGATCAACGCTGTATTCAACAACAGCGCGAAACCGGCGGACCACACAAGCCCTTGCCAACGACCAAGCACCCACGTTTCCGTAAGACCTGGCCATAGACAATATATCCATGGCGAATTTAGCATCCCTACCTCTCCAGAAGCGATCGATCTCCACAAGGAGTGACCGGTTGGAATCGCCGTGGAATTCTAACTCGCAAATTAAGCACAAGCAAGGCAACTAAAGAAACGCCATGAACTTACGCACTCTAGGCGAGCCACATCGTTATCTCTCGTGGTGATGATGTTACCGATGCTTCTAGCCTGTGGCTGACCGCACATCACAGCAAACCATGACCCTGGCGCAGGTTACGCAAAATAGTAGCCCTGCTGATGCGATCGCTGGAAGACTTTACAATCGTGATAGCTAATACCCCAGGAAAAACCGATGCAGCACGAACAACAGCCAACCGATGCACATTCGATTGTCGCCGCTTGGCGAGCAATCGACGCCGCCGCCAACCGAGCGGCCGAAGGACTACGGGTTGTCGAAGATTTCGTCCGCTTTGGTTTGGATGATCGTCACTTAACCTCGATCGTGAAAAACCTGCGCCACGATCTAACAACCGCTCTGCACCAGTTTTCGCCCGAAACACTGCACAGCGCAAGAGATACGCAAGCCGATGTCGGCGTCTCCGTCAAAACCGATGCAGAGCTAGCTCGCACCAATCTTACCCAAATTGCCATTTCTAATCTCAAACGGGCGCAGCAGTCGCTGCGAACGCTGGAGGAGTTCAGCAAGCTGGTCCAACCAGCCGTCAGTCCCTCCTTCGAGCAACTCCGCTATCGCAGCTACACGCTAGAAAAAGCGATTACGACCACGCACCAAAACAGCGATCGCCTCGCCGCTGCGCGACTGTATGTGCTAATCGATGGCTGTCAAAACAGCGATATCTTTTCCCAACTTATCCCCCAATTGATCGCCGGCGGAGTCGATATCGTGCAGCTGCGCGACAAGCGACTCGACGATCGAACTTTACTATTGCGAGCACGACAGTTGCGCGAAATGACACGCGAAAGTTCCACTTTTTGCATTGTGAACGACCGTCCCGACATCGCTGCGCTCGCCGATGCCGACGGTGTCCACGTCGGCCAAGACGAGCTCTCGGTGAAAGAAGCCAGGATGATTGTCGGTGTTGGCAGACTGGTCGGCGTCTCAACCCACAGCATCGATCAGGCTCGCCGCGCGGTTCTCGACGGAGCAGATTACATCGGAGTTGGACCGACATTTCCCTCGCAGACCAAGTCGTTTGATCAGTTCCCAGGGCTCGATCTGGTTCGAGAAGTCGCCACAGAGATCCGCTTGCCAGCTTACGCGATCGGGGGAATCACGCTTGAAAATGTTGGACAAGTGGTAGAAGCAGGGCTGTCCCGGGTTGCGGTGAGCGGAGCGGTGGTTGGCTCCCAAGATCCACAAAAAACCGCCAAAGCGATACGCACTCAACTAATGACGACTGGCTAAATCGGTCCAGCTAGAGGACAAGAACGCCGAATGTGCCGCCTTCTAGAGGGCGGCACATTGGTGCAGTTTTCAATATTTTAACCGACGCTTACGGCAGCGCGATCGACTTCAGCGTCCAACTGTTATCAGCGCCTTGCATCACAACCACAGCATCTGCGTCGTTTAGCTTGGCTAGTTGGACCACGCCTTCCCAGTCGGCGATCGTTTCAAACGATTGGCCAGCGGTACCGCCCCCTTTTACCGGTTCAGTCAGACCTTCTTCACGTTCTAGATCTGCGGTGCTGATCTTCATCACGCCGCGCGCGGTGTTGGCCGATAGGAGGTAGGTTTTGCCCTCTTTTTCGTAGACGATCATGTCGATCGGCTGGTTATGGTTGCCCAGTTCTGCGACGGTCGTCCCTTTCACTTTTTCCTGCGATTGCAATTGCTTGACCGGGAATTTCACCAGCGGCGTGCAGGTAAAGCCGGCCAACACGTGAGGTTCGCCGCCGATGGTGAACGGCACGAACGTCCGGATCGCGGCGTAATCTTCGTCACGACCATGTGCGGCGTGGAAGATTTCGATCCGCGACAATTGATCGCCGGTAGTGAAGGGGAAGGGCACGCTGCGAACCGCCGAAGCCCCTTCGCCGGCAGCCAAACCGGTAACAATCACCTGACCATCGGCATAGGCCAGGTCGGTAATCGACTCGTTACGCAGGTTGCGACGACGGCGGCCTTCGCCGCTTAACTCGTCGGCCGGAGCGTCCGATAACTCGACTTGGGCGAACGCGACATCTTTCAATTTCAGTGGCGTAATATTTTGCTCGGCGTCGATTTTGACCAGTGCCGGCTTGTCGCCGGAGATGACCGACAGATAAACGGTACCGGTTTCTGGATTTACCGTGAGATCCGTGATATTCAGTTTATCCGGAGCTCCGCCGATCACTTTCGCCAATTTTTCACGCAACGAGGTGATCTCAAACTTCGCTTTTTCCGGAGCGCCAGGCTTTTCGCCTGTCGCGATGGCGAAAACCGCAGCCGACTTTGGATCACCTACCAACAACACCCCGTCTGGTGCAAAAGCTAGTGGTCCAGAAGATTTTATTTCCGGCGTTCCTTTTTTCAGGCCGTACATTTCGGTGTCGGCAGCATGTAAACCAGCTACCATCATGATGCTGAGCACCATGGCTCCGAGCGCTATTCGCATGTCGAGATCCTTGTTCGAGGCTGCAGGGGGAATTCAAAAAAGTGCCAACCGCGCATGGTTTTGATTATCCCGAATTTGCAGCCCGCTTCAAGGAATTCTAGAAATAGCGACAATGAAAGCCCCGAATTCACCAGTGGAGAACCTGCATGAAGGGCGATACGCATCGAGTTGTGATCATCGGTGGCGGCTTCGGCGGCCTGTATGCGGCGCGCAGTTTGGCGTCGTCACCGGTCAAAGTCCAGCTTGTCGACCGACGAAATTTTCACCTGTTTCAACCGTTGCTGTATCAGGTCGCGACCGGCGGTCTCTCTCCGGCCAATATCGCGGCGCCGCTGCGGCGCATCTTGGTCCGCCAACGCAACACCGAAGTCGTGATGGCCGATGTCGCCGACTTTGATCCCCAAAATCGCAAAGTAATCTTGCACGATGGCGAACTCGAATACGATTCGCTGATTGTCGCAGCCGGCGCCGAAACCGGCTACTTTGGTCATAGCCAATGGGCGAGGCTGGCGCCTGGGCTGAAGTCGATCGAAGACGCGACCGAAATCCGTCGCCGCGTCCTTAGCGCTTTTGAACTTGCCGAACGGACCACCGACCCCACCCTGCGCACCGAACTGTTGACGTTTGTAATCGTAGGCGGCGGACCGACCGGCGTCGAACTTGCGGGAGCGTTGGCTGAGATCTCGCGGCAAACGATGAAGTATGACTTTCGCAACATCAATCCTGCCGACGCAAAAATTATCTTGGTCGATGCCGGCGCACGCGTCCTCTCGCCGTTTCCTGAAGAGCTTTCGGCCAACGCGCTGAAAGAACTGACCAAGCTGGGCGTCGAAGTCCATAACCATCACATGGTGAAGCAGGTCGAAGCCGACGCGGTGATCGTCTCGCATGACGATCAGGACACGACGATCCGCGCCAAAACCATCATCTGGGCGGCAGGCGTTCAAGCATCTCCCCTTGGTCACAAACTAGCCGCACGAACCGGCGCCAAAACCGATCGCGGCGGACGCGTGATTGTGGAGCCTGACTGCACGCTGGCCGAGTATCCCGAGATCTTTGTGATCGGCGATATGGCCAACTTTCCCCACCAAGGCGAGCACCCGCTTCCCGGGGTTGCACCGGTCGCGATGCAACAAGGCAAACACGCCGCCAAAACAATTGTAAACCGCATTCAGGAAAAGCCGACCGATCCGTTTAAATACAGCGATCCCGGCAGCCTGGCGACGATCGGCCGCTCCAAAGCAGTCGCCGTGCTTGGCAAATGGAAATTCACCGGCTTCGTCGCGTGGGTCTTGTGGCTGCTTGTGCACTTGATGCAACTGATTCAATTCGAGAGTCGGCTGCTGGTGCTGATGCAATGGAGCTGGGCCTACTCAACGATGAATCGCTCGGCCCGGCTGATCACCGGAGAAGATTATCGCCAAGAAGAGCTGGACGATATTTTGGGGTCGTGATGCTTTAACAACGAGACAAGCTTCGATCGAAGCCTCACGAGCCCAATCAGTCGCGTCAGCGAATTGAACTCGATTCGAATGGGAGATCGGCGATGGAGAAACGAGAGGCAAATAGGAGATCGATTGCTTTTTTCAATGGCTGGATGCTCATCATCGCATCGCCGATATTCTTCATGATCGCAGCTGGCCGAGGCGCCGAAGAATATGGCGCCCTCGGCATGTTGCTCGGCGTGCCGCTTGGCCTGATTTTTCTCGTCAGCGGCTGGCTCGGCGTCGCCTGGTCGCGACGCTGGCGTCCTTTTCGATAACACGATGCTTGTTCAATTCCCATGCCGTCTCTGCCAGCACGCGATTCCGCTAGACCGGACTGGATCGTAGCGTTTCTCTGAGTGGTCGAGCGAACTGGGCGGCGACGCCTTTTACTGGAGACGCGATCCTAGTGAGTTCTCACAATACGGATGCGGGCTCCCTCCTCCGTATTAGATGAACGAGTGCGCCAGCGCACAGAGATTTCTCGTCTTGTGATTGCAGAGGAAGAAAAAAAAGGGGGGGCAAACCGCCAGCCGATGCCCTGAAGCTGCTAGTGACAAAAGAGAGGAGTGAACGCCGTCGCCTGAAGCAGATCGAACAAACCTGAACCTATTAGTATTTAAAAAGTCGACCAGTCAGGCAACAGGCAAGGCGTCGCAAGATAATCCCTCTGCACTGTGCCCCAGTCGTGATGGGGCCCCAGTCGTGATGGGCAGCAAAGCAGGGCTCTTGCTCGCACGAGATCCCTAGAACCGTCAGGTCATGACAGACTTTAGCGTGAGTCGCTCCGCCGTCTACATGCCTCATCACCGGAGCGATTGGCGATATGCCCTGCAATGCATATCAAGGAACAACCAAGAGGATCGATGAAAGAGTCGTTACCTCAACAAATTCTTAAGAGCATCCAATTTTTGTCAGCACCGGACGTCCTAACATAAATGTTGTGATTTCTAAAGTTGCAGGAATACAGGGATTTAAGATCTTCAAATCGTTGATAACGAAATCTCATTGCGACTTCTCGGCGAAATCTTGATCGAATTGAGCCAAGCGAAAGGCTCTCACATTCATCGATACCCGAATTCTGAAACAACTCCTCCTAGACATCTTGCCTAACAATGTTCGCTTTACGATCTCAAACCTAAAAGAGTCGCCTCCTCCGAAATCAACTTCGCTGCCTCCAGACTGGGCGAAGGACAGTATTAGCGGCGACCGTTGGCTTGAACGGATGCGAACGGTAGAGGCCGGCCTTGGCGCGTTCAAAGAACACTGGATCGAAGCGCTATGGGAGCAAAACAATTTGATACGGCAGCTTGAGATTCGGACTTGCCCCAAACCGGGACTAACAAACACCCCAAACATTACCACCTTATCTCATAAAAGAAGACTATCGCAATAAAGCCCATTTGTTACAATGACCATAAACAACTATACAACTATCTTCTACCCAAATAAGATTAACGTGATACGCTACAATTTAGTTGCCGGGGGAATATTTGGTCTTATCGCAATTCTGGCAGGGGCCATCTTTAGCGATCAAGTAAAACTGCAGCTGGATGAGGCGCTACAGGAGAAAGCGGTCGCGGCTCCGGCCCTATTCAATCCGGACGGAACGATGTCGCGCGACGCTTCGACCCAAATCAGCATTATCGACCGACGCGAAAGTGAAGAAGCCTGGCTGCGATATTTAACTGGCAATTTCTATTTGATGTTCAACGGCCTGGCGATGATCGCGATGGGATTAATCGGCGGACAGTCAAACGGCTCCAAAATCAACTTGGCTGGAGGCGCCTTTTTTACGGCGGGAAATATTCTTTTCGCTCTCTGTATGAGCGCCGCCGCAGCCTTGTCGCTGCCGATGCTCCGAATTCCGATGCCTGTGGGCGCCATTCTATTGGCGGCGGGCTGGGTTTGCCTGATCGTGGTCGCTGTAAAGGCCAAACTTCAGAAGTAGAAACAGCGGTAGGGGAAGCGATCGCAGAACCGCTTCCCCTGGCCACAATTACTTGCTTCGACGCTGGGGCTTTTCTGAAAGCTCGAAGTCAATGACGACGTTGTCGGCAGAGACGTTAACGGTTAAATCACTGTTGTCGATATAGCGCACCGGCACAGGCTTTTCCGCCGTCGCCATGCCGATGATCAGCACGCGCATCTCTCCACCGATACACTCCAGTGAATATTTCCCTTGCGAGACATCACCAAAGACCGTGTATTCTGGCGATGCATCAACCGGGATAAACGTAACATTCGCGGTTTCCACAGGTTTGCCATCTAAGGTAACCATTCCCGAGATCGCATAGACGTCCGGCCCACGCGAGCACCCCGATACTCCCGCGATGACAATCGCCAGTAACGCCAGCAAAACGGTTGATTTTTTCGTCAATTCTAACATGCAATTTATGCGGCATGATGCGAGATCGCACCCTTGGTCCGCCCTCTGAGTGAAAATGAAAGGTCATGTTTCCTGCAACGAAATCTGCTGCGAATCGCTCTTTTGCGGTGAAAACTACAGGGGAACAGCCTGGACAGGCTGCTCGCTAATCGTCAAAGCAACGATTCTAGAACTGCGTGATAACGTTTCCATCGCGGCGATTCGCCAAGTCTTGCAGGGTCGTGTTGCTGATGTTTTTTTGAATGAAAGAAACCGATGCGTCCGCTCGCGAGACCATGACGCCGCCTGGATGCATACTGCGTAGTACGAAGTACCCGCCGTACAGAGTACCGTTGCTACAAGGCTTGTCTTTCGTACTCACGCAATGCGCCGCGGCGTTGATATCTGGCTGATAAAGATTCCAGTTCCCACAGTGGAACATCCCTTCGGCGGCTTGCGAATTCCAATAGTTGGCGGTCGTGTCGTAGACCGTTGCGGTTGGGCCGTCAGGCTCTCCCTGAACGCATTCTCCCATCATGAGCGTATTGCTGGTTCCGTCCACAATATCGCGAAATTTAATCCCCGACTTCGTATAAAACAGCCCGGTTATTCCGCTGCCCACGTGGTTGTTAATCCCGGCGATAGAAGTGTTCGAATTCCCTAGATAATTTCCCTGAAAACCATCGTGACCAATCTTCCCACCGTTGGGATCGGACGGACAAACAAATCCGCTGACGACCGTGTTACGCACCGTCGCATCGATGCTGGTTGTCGGCATGCTCAGCATGTCAGTTTTGATCGCATCGTACATCGCCGATTGTTCGACAAAAGGCAAAATGCACTGGAACCAACTTGTTCCATTGGGATAGACGCCAGCGTCAGACAGTCCGTAGTAGGGAAAGTTGAAAATGCCATAGCTAAATTGTCCGTACGGCAACGACTGATGCGTGTCGTGATAGTTGTGCATCGCCAGACTAATCTGCTTTAGATTGTTGGTGCAGCTAATGCGACGAGCAGCTTCGCGAGCCTGCTGGACTGCAGGCAAAAGCAGGGCAATTAAAACGCCAATGATTGCGATCACCACCAACAACTCAACCAACGTAAAGGCGAAACGGCGGCGACCGCCGACACTACTGGTCTGCATAAGAGCTTGTCCCTGAGTACGTGAGGAAGAAATAGCTGAACGCCAAATGCGTACAGCGATAGCTGCGGAAACGTGGGGACATGATGGAGAATTGCACTGCTTCAGTGGGGCAGTTGCCAAGATACGAACGGGACCAATCAGCATCCATACCTCTGGCTGGGGTCCGACTGCAGCAATCACTGGAATAGCAAACTTTTATTTACTTGCAAATTATCTACTAAGTCGTGCGAGAACGATTTACTCTGACGTTATTTGTCAAAAAGACGCGGAGAATATCCGATTAATTCATCATTTTGCTAGGTACGGCGGTGTTCTGCGCGGCTTCAGCAAATTGAAATCGGCGCAAGATATTACGCGCAACATCGTCGCAACACCTGGAATTTGGCGACATATATTTTGACTTTTTCAATATCTGGGAAAAAGAAGAAGCCAGCGACCCAACTTTTCACGTCAGAACGTGTAATGGCCCCTTCAAGCGCACCAGGAAAAAAGAGAGTGCGATAGAGGACCGCCCCAAACGCCTTGTCACACCGCGCAACACCAGCTACTCGATCACCACATCCAACAGCGGCGCCAACTGCAACCAACCCGCCGCGTCGATCTTCAGCTTGCGGAGATCTTCCGCCGCGGCGCCGAGGTCGGTGAGATCGCAGCGGGCGATTTTGGTTTCGGTGAAGCGAGCGCCGTAGAAGCGGCTGCGGCGTAGGCGGCTGTCGGCCCACTCGACGGCCTCAAATTGAACCAGATCAAACTCGGCGTCGCTCAGTTCGCAATCCTCAAACCGGCAGTTCTTGAGCCGAGCGCCGCGCCAGGTGCAAAACGAGAGATTGCACTTGGTCAGCATCACGTTGCGCCAGGTCGATTCGCTAAAATCGACGCCGACTAGCTTAGCGCCGATCAGCTCGACTTGCTGAAAATCACTGCCTGGCATTCGGGCGTTGGAAAAATCACAAGTCGACGCTTTCACGTCGCGGAGCGCGAGCTCAGGCAACTTGGCCTGAGGCCAGCTGACTTGGTCGAGTCGTGATTCGGAAATCGTCAGCCGATCCAGCAGCGCAGCCGGGCGATCTCCGCGAATCCAGAGCCGGTCATGGTCTTGATCAGCCTGGATCGTAACGAGAGAGCAGGGGACTAGCTGGTCATCGTCAGGCAAATCAGGAGCGAGCAGCCCATTTCCACTGGTCCTGCTACGTATTTTCGCCACTATTCGTCTTCGTCGTTGGATGAAAAAGTCCCGATCAGATCACCTTTGACGACGGTGAACGACAAGTTCTTTTCGTCCAAGCTGACGGCTGGCAACAGCTCTTCGTCAATCTTGTGCAGCAACTTTTCGACACTGTCCGAGTCGGTCAGCGAGGGCTCGAGCAAAACCAGCGATCCAATCACGCTGCCGCTGGTCAAGAAATGAAGATCAAACATGCCGACTTCGGCATTGTCGACGCCCAACAATACAAACCGCTCGGAACTATCGGTACGCACCATGCGAACAAATTGAATATCCATGTTCTTTACCTAATCGTTGGTTTGCGTTTGTACGTTCTAGTTTTCTTTTTCGCAGGCTGACTGAAATCGATCAGCGACATCAACGTCTTGCCCGACTTTTGATAGCGAAATCCAGTCCCCGGCAGACCGGCCGAAATATATTTGCGACCGCTGGCGCTCATGCCGCCGCGAAACCCGGGGAATCCCAGCGAAAAACCGACGCCGCTTTTGCTGAAATTAATCCGCAGCGGCCCCAACGAGATGGATTTGCGATAGGACCAACCCAAGACAGATCTCCGCGCAAAGTGACGACGACCAATGTTTTACCGTCGTTTTCGCTTTGTCGCCAGCATTACTCCGGCGCCAATCCCCAAACTCGAAGCAATCACCGCGAATATCAGCACCCAGACGGCAATCGAATTCACCTCCGCCTCGGTGGCGCCCTCGATCTCGATCGGGCGATTGACCATCAGAAGTGGGCTGATTTGCCGACGATCAGGATCGTCCGTCGACATAAATGGAGTTCGATAGGCCCAGTCTTTGTAAAAGATGCAATCGGCCGTTAATTGCAGATGCAAATCGTCGCTCACGCTGGCGCCGACCGGCAACTCACGCGAACATAGGACGACCGGGTACGAGTCTCGAAATTCTTTTCGCGTTGTCGTGTCGGCATGAGCCTGCGAAACAATCGGCGCATCGAGCGGGACAAACAGATTGATCTCGTAATAGTGGTCAAAGCCGCGGCGGCGAGCCGTTTCTTCATCGACAACAATCTTGGTGATCCGCGGGACCGAGCCGGTTACTCGGACCGCTGCGCCGCGATACTTCTCAGGCTCCGTCAACAGTTGCGGCAACGAGATCGGAGTCACCGCTTGAGCGAGTTGCTCGGCTGGGATCGTCCCAATCGCAGCCATACATTGATAGAACGATTCGTTTTCGCGTCCGGTAAACGAGCTGCGATCGCGAACCGCGTCAAACTCCCCGATATCCACTCCTTGCGCGGCCAACAACACTTGACCGGCGTTGACGCCGAGCGCCGGATTCAGCTGATCGGGATGCCAGGAAACTCGCTGCGTCACTGCGGCAATCGTTACCTCGGGGGCATCGATCGGCGTGGTTCGTTTCAAAAAGTAAGCCGCCGCGCTGATCGGCTGATCAATCGAGCCGGCCGGCTTGTCGACTAAAGCTTGAAACCGCGCCGGAATCGTCAGCGAGTATAAGATCACTCGCTTCACGGCAAGCGTATCATTGCCGCTGGGAATCACCTCTAACGCATAAAAATCTTCCAGATCATAGGCGGCGCCCAATTCGGGCAGTAGCGGCCGACTCTCGATGCTGACGACTCGTCCGACCAGCAAAAAGCTATCCAACCGCGACTCAGCGGGCTGCTCGGCAAAGGCCTGCCAAGCAGGTTGGATCTGCAACCAGCCTTCGATCTGCTTTGGCTTGGGGCGACGAATCCGCGAAAGAAGACGAATCAGCGGCTCTTGCTCGGCGTCGTCAATCGGCTCGCCATCGTCAAACATTTTGTAATAGCTTTCGTCGAAACCGATTCCGGCCATGAACCCCTGCGGAGTCGACAAATCAATCTCGGCTACCTCCGGCACATCAGCGCGACTGTTGGCCGGCAGCGCACTCAACAGTGCCACAAGGATGAACAGGCTTGAGAAGATTCGAGCAGGGCTATTCATGATCTGTTCCCTCACTTTCGGACTTGCCTGACCGCTTCGCCAGATTTTCAGCGACGATCCGCAATTGATCGCGCACCGAGACCCCGGGATCTAACTCGTCTGCTTCGGCCCGAAACTTGTCAGCCTTGCGCTCGCGAATCTTTTGCTCGACCGCCGAATCCGAGTCGTTGCTTTTGCGAAAGATCAACGTCGCAATGATTAGCGCTGCAATCACGGACGCCGTCACGCCGAGCATCATATTCCCGATCGAAAAGGGACGAACCGGCGGGGGAGGAGTCCAAATGATCCCTTGGGTCAGCAGCAGTGGAGCCGTGAAAATGCCCCCTTTGCCGGCATACAACCAACGTTTGAAGAAGATGCCCACAATCGTGACACGCTCACTCACCTCCAGGTGGGTCGGAAACTGATCGGGCAATCCCAACGCATAGATGACCATCGGATTAGCGTCAGCTCCCGAGAAGAGCCAGATCTGCCAAAGGTGATCGACTCCCAAGTCTTTGACCTCGGCATCGACGCGGACAACGCGCTTCACAACGCCGGAGACCGCGACTAGCTTGCCCCGATACTCATCGGGCTGACGATACAACTGGGCAAACTGAACCGGTTCAGCCTGAGATGGCGTTAGCAACTCTGGGGGCGTTTTCCGCAGTGCGAAAAAGATATCGCGCCACGGTTCAAACTCTGTTTGACGAAAGAAAGTATCGTCTTGAATCTTGGCAAGCTGCTCTGCGCTGATCGCCGGCTTACTTGGATCAAGTTTTGCGCCGGTGCGATTCATCGTAAACGGCGTAGGGGGAACAACCCGAAACGCGTCTTCGTCTGGCTGATCCTCCACCGCTCTGCGGGGAACGCGCGTGTCGATCGGTTCGACTTCCACTGCCGCTTGTGGGACTCCGCCAAAAAATTTCCGCCAGGTTTCGGGTTGAGCCGCCTGATAAATCAGGGCAATCGTCAGCGTCAACGCCCCCGAGATCAAGAGGAGGCGCACCTGCTCTCGGCGAGCGAAATAATTGCGGGGAGGGCGTTTAGGGGGAGAATCCGAGTCGTTCATACTCTCTATCTTATCGTCCTCCACAGCGGGAAAAGCGACTTTGGCGTAAATTCAGCGGCAAAAAACCACCATTATGATATGATAAAGGTTTCCTTTCTGAACCATGGGCCGTCGGAGTTTTCCGCGTTGCCGATCTCCTCTGAGCAGTTTGAGCGACTCATTCACGAGCACAGCCCGGCGCTATATCGCGTCGCGTTTCGGATGCTTGGTGATCGCCAATTGGCGGAGGATGTCCTGCAGGATGCGTTTCGCTCAGTCTGGACCGGGCGCGCCAAACTTGATCCCGAGCGGAGCGAGCGTGCGTGGCTCGCTTCGATCTTACGCCGTCGAATCATCGATCGCTGGCGAAAAAAGAGTGAAGTCAAATGCGTCGGCGACTCCGAAACGCTTGATCGAGCCTCGTTTGATTCCGATCCCTTTGGAGACGAACTAAGCGTCGAAATGCAACTGGCCCTCGATCGTTTGCCGACGGAGCTTCGAGAAACGCTCCTGCTGGTGGTGGTTGGTGAGTTAACTCACCGCGAAGCGGCGGAGACGCTGGGAGTGCCGCTCGGAACCGTTCTTTCACGCGTGAATCGAGCTCGTGGGCGACTACGGGAATATCTTTCGGCTCGTCAATCGAAGTGACAGATAGCAAAACTTCTCCTTTAATGCGGAGCATTCCCCCCTGGTGGATACCCCGAATCCACAATTTGACGATTTTGACGACGTCCTCCGCCGTACGCCGACGCCGCCCGATTTGGCTGCGCGCATTCAGGCGGCGGCTCAGCTCCCGTTAAGCGATACCGAATTTGACGACGCACTGCGTGATGTGGCCGTTCCTCTGGGTCTGCAGCAGCGAATCTTGCAGGGTTCGCTGATTGACTTACAGGTTTCGCAGGTAGAGCGGGCCGATCGCGACCCCCAAAACCGGCCGGCCGGTTCACGTTCGGCTTGGCCCCGAGTCCTCGCTTGGGGAACTGCGGCTTGCTTGTTGCTATCGTTCTCGGTGGCGCGTTGGTATCCAGCGGACTTGTCGACGAGGAACTTTTCGACGGACCAGTCGCCGCAACTGACCTCGACCGTCCCGGACGGTTCTGGCGATTCGCGCCAACAGCTCGGTTGGCTCGGTCCGCAACCGCTCGAAATCGCCAAAGCAGAACTGCCGCTGGGGGAATGGCCTGATTCGTCTCTCGCAACCACCCAGATGATTGCGTCGAGGATTGATTTTCAGAGGCCGCCAGCTCCTCTGGATGAGAAACTGGTTCATTTAGCTTCGGACCTACCTGACAATTTAATGGCCGACGCGTTTCTGATGCGTTGGAAACCGCTTGGCGCCCGGCCGCTGATAGACGCTGCGCCGCGTGAAATTCATCGTGCCCCGTCTACCGATCAACAAGCCGAATATTTTTCGCTCGCAGCTGGCTTCGATCGTCAATTCCTATTGCGAGAAGAAGAACAGCCCTTCGTTTCGCTTCCCAATCCAAAACTTAATTCGATCACGCCTCCCCTGGTCGCAGCCGACAGCTGGCGCGAAGTGATCCATCGGGTGACCAGCGACAGCGGCGTGAGCCAACCAATTCGCTTGGAAGAGCTTGCCGCCCTGGGAGGTAGTCTATTTATCGAAGCGGATCGCAGTAAGATTGCGCTGCGCACCGCCGCTGGCCCGGCGGTGTTCGCCAATTCTAGCGTGCAAATGTTGCAAGTTGGCATGGTCGCCGGCAGCGCCGACATCGTCGATCGTCCGCCAAGCCATCTAACAATCGCAGTCGATTTGACTGCCGACATGCTGCACAGTGGGCGCTGGGAAAGTGTGAAAGAGGCGTTGGGCGAGTTGATTGAGCGCATGTCGCCGTACGATACGGTTTCGCTCGTCTGCATCGACGAATTTAGTCATACGCTGGTTGAAGATGCGACGGTGGTCGATGCAGACGCTTGGCGCGTGACGCTGCAGCAATTGAAACCGAATGATAGCGATTGCCTCGCGGAAGGAATTCGCTTTTCGTCGGCCGTTGCGCTGCGAACTTCGTCGTTTGGTGACATCCGCCGTCCTTTGATTGTGATCTCGGACCGGTTTGATCGTCTGGGTGAGGCTGACCGTAGCGAATTAAAACCGTTGATTGACGACGCCAACTCGCAACAAGTCGACTACCACTGGTTTGCGATTGACGCCAACGAACAATATCAACCGGTCGCGAAGTTCTGGAGCGAAAACGGCTCGTGCTTCACCGGCGACCACCAGCGCCCTATCCTGCACAAGCTAGAACAAGTCATCTACGGGCAGTCAACCTGCTTGGCCACTGACATTCGCTTGACGGTTCACTGGAATCCCAAGAGCGTTGCGTCGTACCGACTGGTTGGTTGCCAGGTCGAAGCGGCTGCGATGGGCGCAGGCCAGGCTCCTGTAGAACTGCATGGCGACGATGCGGCCGCCACCCTGTTTGAATTAGTTTTGACGCCGGAAGGTCCGAACGAAGTTGCTCGGATTGAAGCGACCTGGCGCGATCCAGCGACCAGCCAAGTCAAAACCGAGATCCAGGTCGTCAGCCGCTTACAATTTGCCCCCTCGTGGGAGGCGTCACCACTTTCGCTACAAGCGGCTCAACTAGCGGTTCAGGCTGGCGGGCTCATGCGTGAATCCTATTTTGTGCGTCAGCGAGGAGGTGATTCAGGAGAATTAGCTTCGCTGTTACAGCGGGCCAACCGTCAATTGGCCCGGCGTCCGGAGTTTGCTTACCTGGAACAATTGGTGCGAGCGACGGAAAGACGCCGAACAAATGGATTTTAGATGACAGATGCAGTTGAATGATCGGCTGCGCAGGTATAAGTTAAAAATAGACACCAAACTGGCCATGTTGCGGTACAGTTTTTGCCAATATCAGACGCTTTTCGCTTTTCACTGGTAAGTTAGACAAGCCTCGCGATCGAGTCGGTTCCTCCTCTTCGCTCGTTTCGCTTCGCATTTCGCGACCAGCAAGGATTCTATCAATGCCTCTGTGGGTTCAACGTTTTAGCTTGACGTTCGCGCTGGCGATGCTTTTTTTGGCTCCCTTATCCGCCGAAGAACAGCGTGAAGCGTTCTTGGATGGATTGATCGAGCGGGGATATTACGATCCAGCGATGTGGTACATCGAACAGCTTGAGCAATCACCCAAGACTCCAGCCGCGATGAAAGCAACGCTTTCTTATCGTAAAGCGACTGCTGAGTTGGAAGTGTCGCGAACGCATCGTAATCCCACGACGCGCAAACAGCTGCTTGATCAGGCCGACGCCAACTATGCGGCCTTCGTAAAAGCCCAGCCCAACCATGACAAGACGATCGACGCTCGGATGCAGCGCGGCGCCATCATGCTGGAACATGCGAAGCTGGATGAGCTATTGGCCGATCGTGAAAAAGAAGAGGCGGCGAAAAAACCACTGCTGGATGATGCGACCAAGCAATACGATGCCGCCCGCAAGGTCTATCAAGACGCGATCCAACAAATCAAAGACGCACTCGCCGCGATACCTAACACACTCGATCCGAAAAGTGACGCCAGCAAGATCGACCATCGCAATGATCTGCGCGCCGCTTACGTTCGCGCCCATCTGCTGGCGGCGACTTCGCTGTATGAAAAAGCGAAAGTTACGCCCGATGCGAAAAAGAAGAAAGAGATCCTGACAACCGCCGCCAAGGAATTTGACGAAATTTTTGGCAAGTATCGGCAGTTTCTCTCGGGTCTCTATGCTCGGCTGTATCAAGCCGAATCCGAATTGGCTTTGGGTGATTCTAAAAAAGCGGCGACGACAATTCAAAACGACTTGATGATCATCGGCGATCAACCTGCCGACATTCGCTTGCTTAAACTCAAATCGGTCAAGCTGCTGACCAAATGCTGGCTGACGGATAAACCGCCCAAATACGAGCAAATCATCAAAGTAACCGGTGAGTGGTACGACGCCCAGCAATTACGCATCAACGAAGACCGTGATCCAGAATGGATCGAATTGAAGCTAATGCTGGCTCAAACCTACCAGGGGGTCGCGCCGAAACTGGAGAAGAAAGAAGACAAAGCGGAAGCATTGAAGCGCGCCGTCAAACTGGCCGTTGACGCCAGCAAATATCCGAGCTCGTTCCAGAAAGACGCACTGGCGCTGCGGACCGAGTTGCAAGGCGCCGACGCCGCACTGGCCGTGAATGACAAGCCGCCGGAGACCTTCCAAGAAGCCAGCGAAGCTGGTCGTGCTGCGATGCAAGAAATCGCGGCGCAAAACTTTGTAATTACCAAACTGAAAGAGCAGCTCGCCGCCGCCAAAACGCCAGCCGAAAAAACAGACCTAACAGGACAAATCGAAACCGCCGAAGCGAGCCTTACCAAATCATTTGAAGCGGCAGGCAATTACTTTCGTATGGCCTTGGGCAAAGCGGATATTGATGCGTCCAGCGACGAGCTAAACGTGATTCGCTATAACTTGGCGTTTCTCGATTTCCAAAAGAAGGACTACTACCGCACTTTGGTTCAGGCCTCCTTTGTCGCCAAACGCTATCCGACCAGCGCCAGCGCCAAGGCCTGTTCTAAATTGGCGCTCGCATCAGCTTTGTTGAATTACCAGGAATCGAAGAGCGAAAAGAAAGATTTTGAAGTCTCTCAGGTTCAGAAGATTGTGAACTTTATCGCCAGCCAATGGGCCGGCGATCCAGAATCCAACGATGCGTTGGCGACGCTGGTCGGATTTGAAGTCACGCAAGGCCAAATTGACGCGGCCGAAAAAACGTTGGCCAAAATTCCGGAAGACGCGCCGGTTCGCTCTGAAGCTGAGCTGAAGCTGGGGCAAACCCTCTGGGCCAACTACCTACGCGGCATGAACGCACGACGCCAAGCGACTGCCGATGGAGACGCGAGCAACGCCCCATCCGAAGCCGAACTCAACACGCTGAAAGAGAAGGCGCAAAAAATCTTGTCCGACGGAGTTGCGAAGTTCGCCGGCAAAGCGGCCGACTACAGCTACGTGATCGCCGCGTTGTCACTGGCGCAAATATATACCGACATCGGCGAGCCAGCCAAGGCGTTTCCGCTGCTTGAAAAAAAGGACGTCGGCTTGCTGACTCTGGTGGAAGCAAACTCGGACGCTGTCTCACGTCCCGGTTTATCCGAACTCGTTTACAAAGCGGCTGTGCGGGCCTACATCTCGGCCTTACCGAATGTCAAAAGCCAAGCCGAAACCGATGCGTTGATGACCAAAGCAGAAGCAGCCATGACGCAGTTGAAGTCGCTGGTCGGCGAAGATGAAGCTGGCCAGAAGCGTCTTGTAGCGGTCTACATCTCGCTGGCTCGCGACCTGCAAACCCAGCTTGAGAATGCTCCGCCGGCGCAGAAGAAGGCGTTATCGAGCGGTTTCGAGGCCTTTTTGAATCGTGTTGGCGAGTCGACCAACGACCCCATGGTTTTGAACTGGGTCGGCGAAACCTTCTATGGCCTGGGCGCAAGCATGAAGGATGATCCCGCCGCAAAATCCGACGCCAATGGGTTCTTCAACAAAGCGATCACCATTTACGAACGCGTACTAAAAGAAGGCGCCTCGGCCAATCCGCAATTGCTACTGCAAGTCAAAGTCCGTCTGGCCGCCGCGCGAGCCGGCTTGGGCGAATTTGAACCTGCGCTGCAAACCTACGCCGAAGTCCTGCGTGAAAATCCAATGATGGTCAACGTGCAAGTCGATGCCGCGAAAATGCTGTACGACTGGGGGATCGCCAAAAATGAAGCACGTAAATTTGGCGAAGCAATCCAAGGCGCCGAACCCAACGACAAAAAACAAAACGTCATCTGGGGTTGGGGCCGCATCCAATCGGTACTGACCAAATACGCCTCGAAAGACGCCAACCAGCCAACCTATCGCGAAGCCTTCTTCGAGGCGCGATACAACATGGCTTTGGCTCGTTTTCAGTATGCGACACGGCAGACGACCGATGACGCCAAGCAAAAGTTCACTGCGATGGCCGAGAAAGACATTCTCGCCACCGAGTTCGCCTATCCTGACATGGGCGGCGACGCTTGGCGCCCTCGCTTTGACGCGCTGCTTAAGAAAATCCAAGCTGCTTTGAGAAAGCCCACGGTTGGTCTCGCCAAACAAGCAGCAGCCGATTCCTAAACTACTCTCATCACCTAATTCTCACCTACTAAGAGCCGAATTTCAGCTCAAAAATATCTGGAGCGACAAGATGCGAACTACCCGTCGATTCCTTTGCCTCACGCTGATTGCAGCGTTGACCGGCAGCCTGTTGACCAGCTTTGCTGCCGCCGATCAAATCCGTACCGAATCAGGCGGACAATCGGGCATGATTGTTAGCAGCACCAAAGACGCGTTGGTCATGAACAAGTCAGGTTCACCGGTGGAAGTCCCGGTTGAAACCATCGTATCCGTCTCGTTTGACGACGAGCCTTTCCCCCTGAAACAAGCACGGCAAGATGCGGCCAATGGACAATTGCAAGACGCCCTGGATCGCTTGAACAAACTCGAACCCTCAGGCACCGAACTGGTGAAACAAGAAAGCGAATTCTTGAAAGCCTATTGCACCGCTCGCTTGGCGCTAGCTGGCTCAGCCGATCAAAAAGAAGCGACCAATTTGTTGTTCAAGTTCGCGCAAAGCGCACCGAATAGCTGGCACTTTTATGAAACGGCCGAACTGCTTGGCGACTTGGCCGTCGCCCAACAACAGTATGACCGTGCGACCCAATACTACGGCAGTATCGCCAGCGCCAAATCGGCCGACTTTCGGGCTCGCGCTCGCGTGTTGGCCGCTCGGGCCTTGATCGCCCAAGGAAAGTTCGACGAAGCAAGCAAGATGTATGACGAAGTCCTCGCAATTCAAGCCCCATCGAGCGGCGTCGCTCGCCAAAAGGATTTCGCCATCGTCGGCAAAGCGATTTGCTTGGCCGAACTAGGCAAACCGGCGGAAGGCGTAAAGATGATTGAACCAGTCCTTGAGCGGGCCAACCCGAAAGACGTCGATCTTTTCTCGGCCGCATACAATGCTCTCGGCCGCTGCCACCAGAAAGCAGGGCAACCCAAGGACGCGTTGTTAGCCTATCTCCACACCGACATTCTGTTTTATGGCAATCCAGAGATGCATGCCGAGGCCCTCTATTACCTGAGCAAGCTTTGGAAAGAAGTGAACGACCCCGACAAAGGAGTCGCCGCCTACGATCTGCTCCGTTCGCGTTACGCTGGCAGTCGCTGGGCCAGCATGAATTAAGCCGGGAATAAATTTCCTCCAATTGCACGAAAACAACGTAACCACACTCACTGGACCTGATTGTCGGTCTGGCTCCAGTGATTAGACTGAGAAGTTCGCCGTCACGGCATTTGCCGACAAAGCATGACACCTATCGCTGGTCACCCTTTCGGCCGGCAGATTTCTTTTCGCCCACACATCCCACATATTCGATCTAACTCGAACGGAGCGTCCGATGATCGCAGGGTCGTCCCTAGTTTCTCGCTGGCTATTTCCTGTGATTGCGGCTTTGGCCGTAATTTGCGTGACGGCCGGTCCGCTGCTATCCACTTCGTGGGCCCAAGATGCAGCGGCTGAACCCGCTGCAGAACCTGCCGCCGCCGCTCCAGCGGCAGACGCGCCTGCCGCAGGTGCTCCCGCCGCCGAGCCGGCGCCTAAAAAGATGGACGCACTGACCTGGACCATGACCGCGCTCAGTTACTACTTCTTCATCTTCCTCGCGATCTCGGTGATCTTCGTTGCGTTGTTCGTGATGAACTTGCTGAATGCACGTCGCGACAATGTCGTGCCGTTGCATCTGGTCGAAAGCTTTGAAGCCTGCCTCGAAGAGAACAAAGTGCAAGAAGCCTACGACCTGGCCAAAGAAGATGACACGTTCCTGGGCAAAGTGCTCTCGGCCGGTCTCGAGAAAGTCTCGCTGGGCTATGACAAAGCGATCGAAGCGATGCAGGAAGTGGGCGAAGAAGAAAACATGAAACTCGATCATCGTCTCAGCTACTTGGCGCTGATTGGTTCGCTCAGCCCGATGATTGGCCTGTTTGGTACGGTCGACGGGATGATTCGCGCGTTTAGCGTGATCGCACTCGGCGGCTCTACCCCGGATCCGGCGGACTTGGCCAATGGTATTTCGACCGCGCTCATGACAACGCTGGTCGGTCTGGCGATCGCAATTCCGGCAATCGCCGCCTATAGCATTCTGCGCAATCGGGTTGATCGCTTGGCGCTAGAAGTTGGCATCACCAGCGAAGGTCTGATGAGCCGCTTTCAAACGGCTGGTCGCAAGTAAGTCCTGCTGAAACCGATCACCTCAAAAGCGGAGTCATTACATGCGAATCAAAAAGTCGCGTCGTGAGTTGGCCGAAGGGGATATGACCCCGATGATCGACATGACGTTTCAGTTGATCGCCTTTTTCATGGTGCTGATTAACTTCAGCCAGGCGGAACAAGATAAAGAAGTCAAGCTGCCCGATAGCGAACTTGCCCGCCCGCCTGATGCGCCGCTACTCGACGCACTGACGCTGCATGTTCGCGAGAGCGGGCTCGTGGTGATTTCCAACGATGAGCATGACATGGAGCAACTGCGCAAGCGGATGATCCTCGAAAAGCAATATGCGGAAGATCCCAAAAAGGTCACGATCGTGATTCGCGGCGACTATCGAGTTGCAACCGGCAAGGTGCAGGAGGTAATCCGGCTCTGCCAAGACGTCGGCTTTGAACTGTATGCCCTAAGAGCCAAAGAACGGTTAAATCGTTAGGAAATCCCGCACTCATGAAGTTACGAAATTCGGCCCGCCACGCCGGCGGGAACAAGATCGAATTGCAGATGACGCCGATGATCGACATCGTGTTTCAGCTGCTTGTCTTCTTCGTCATGACCTTTAAGGTCGCGGCGATGGAAGGAGATTTTGATATCAAAATGCCGGCCGCAGCGCAAGGTTCGCCCAGCTTTGATGACCTGCCGCTGAAGCTCACCTTGCGAGCTTCGCCGACCGGCATGCTGGACGAAGTCCGGCTAGGTGACCGTACGTTCAGCGGCTTGTCCTACAAAGAGAAGTTCAAAAAGCTGCAAGATCAAATCGTGGAGCAAATCGGAACTTCCGCTACCCCTAGTCCAGGGCGTGAAGCGGCCGAGATCGAAATCGACGCAGACTATAACTTGCAATATGAATTTGTCATCGAAGCAATGTCTGCCGTTACCGGTCGAGTTGATAAAGAGGGGAAGATCCAGCGACTGATCGAAAAGGTCAAATTCTCCCCTTCCTCCGGCGGCCGATAAAGAAGGGCAGCCTGCAAATGAGGGCAGGCCGACGCGAGACACGCAATCAAAAACTTCCCCCTGGAGCCATTGCATACGATTCCTATGCAATGGCTCCTTTTCTGTTGGATGTACGTGATTCGGCAGGCACGGCAAGTCCTACGCTCGCGGATGAAATTGTGCGTGCACTTTCTTCAACCGCGACTGATCGACATGCGTGTAGATTTGTGTTGTGGCGATGCTTGCGTGTCCCATCATCTCTTGCACATGCCGCAGGTCAGCGCCTCCGGCCAGCAAGTGGGTCGCAAAACTATGTCGCAGCGAGTGTGGACTAACGTCCGGATCGATCCCTGCTTTGGCGGCGTATTTTTTCACCAGTTCCCAGATTGCGATGCGTGACAATCGCTTGCCGCTTCGCGATAGAAAAAGAAACGCTGCGTCGCGGGGATTCTTTTTCGTAAGCCGCGGCCGCTCTTCGTCAAGATAAGTTCGCACTACGCGAGCCGCTTTCTGGGCCAGCGGTGCGATCCTTTGCTTCGACCCTTTTCCTTCGCACTTCACATAACCTTCGTCCAGATGAACGTCATCCAGACGCAAGCTGCTCACTTCCGAGGCGCGACAACCGGTGGCGTACAACACCTCTAAGATCGCACGATCGCGACGCCAGTATGGATCTTCGCTCCACGGCGCCGTCAGCAGACCATCAATCTTATTGGGCGCGATCACCGACGGAATGCGTCGCCAGATTTTCTGACTGCCGAGCAGCTCAACCAGGTTGTCTTGTAGGATCCCCTCTAGTTGGAGATAGCGAAAGAAGATCTTGAGCGACACGACCGCTCGGGCGATCGATGCAGGGGCCAACTCTTGCTTGTAGAGCCAAGCGACATAGTCGGCCAACTCGCCCACTCGTAGCGCACGGATCTCACGTGCGCCAAGCCATTTCTCAAATCGGACCAGATCGCGACGGTAGGCAGCCACCGTATTGGCGGCCAAGTGGCACTCGCTCTGCAGATAGTCGGCAAAGGCCGCCGACATGCGAGCCGCGACGTTCCCCCGCGATTGCGGTTGGGGGCGAACTAATTTTCGTCGTAATCTGGCCATGCCTGCCGATTTTCTCGCGGTATGTTGGAGTGCGTCATTATCCAATATCGGCGACAAACCGGGCTAGATTGAAACTAGCCTGTTTTTGCCGGGGTTAAAAACGTAACCTCAAGCTATGGTTATCTTTACCGGTCGTATTGATCCTAGCGACGATTTCGTCCAGAATCTTGGCGCTACAGCAAGCTCGCCTCACGAATGAACCCCTGCGACAAGGGAAGGCTCCCACTATGAATGTCCTAGTTTCTGGCGGCGCCGGCTATGTCGGCTCTCACACGGCCCGACATTTAAGTCGGCAGGGGCATAACGTCTGGATCTATGACAATCTCTCGCAAGGGCACCGCGGCGCGGTCCCGGCTGATCGCCTGATCGTGGGGGATCTGCACGAAGGGGAGCGTCTAACCGGCCTGATGCGTGAACTCAAGATCGACGCCGTGATGCATTTTGCGGCCAGCGCCCTGGTGGGTGAGTCGGTCACCGATCCGGCCAAGTACTATCGCAACAACATCGTCGCGACCCTCTCGCTGCTGGATGCGATGCGAGCCGCCGACGTGCGGCGGATCGTGTTCTCTAGCACCTGCGCCACCTATGGCGAACCCGATCAAATGCCGATCACCGAAGCGACAAAACAGGCGCCGGTTAATCCCTACGGCTTCACCAAGCTCTGTATCGAACACGCCCTGGCCGACTACAGCCACGCTTATGGATTTGGCTACGCGGCGCTGCGGTACTTTAACGCGTCAGGCGCTTCGCCGGATGGAGATATGGGCGAAGACCACGATCCTGAATCGCATCTCATTCCGATTGTGCTGCAAGTCGCCCTTGGACAGCGAGAAGCGATTTCGATCTTTGGCGATGATTACCCCACACCAGACGGCACCTGCGTTCGCGACTATATTCATGTCGACGACTTGGCCACCGCCCATTTAACGGCGATGCAAAAGCTTGAGCCCGGCGTAGCGCTGAAGCTAAACCTGGGCACCGGCGAAGGGGTCAGCGTGCGCGAGGTGATTCAAGCCTGTCGCGACATCACCGGACGAGAGATCCCCGAGAAGATCGCTCCCCGTCGACCAGGCGATCCACCAGAACTAGTCGCCGACGCATCACTAGCGGCTGAATTGCTAGGCTGGCGAGCGAAATATCTAGACATCCGAGAAACCGTGAAAACTGCTTGGAATTGGCACGTCGCTCATCCTCACGGCTACTCTGAATAAGCGAAAACTAGCGCATCCCATTATGCAGCAGATCGTTTTCGAAAAACCGTACAAGTTTATCCCGCCGCACCACGGAGATTGGTGGCCGGCGATGATACTTCGGTTTGACCTGTACGGCATGTACCTACGCAAGCAAGGAATCGAGAGTCATGAGCTGAGAAATCAGCATCTGCTCCGCGAATCGCTTGACGCTGGACACGGCGTGATGATGGCGCCCAACCATAGCCGCCCTTGCGATCCCTTGACGATTGGATATCTCGCGAAAGACGTCGGCTTTCATCTCTACGCGATGGCCAGTTGGCACCTGTTTAATCAAGGCTGGTTCAACGCGCTGGCGATTCATTTGATGGGCGGATTTAGCATCTATCGCGAAGGGATTGATCGTCAGGCGATACACACCGCAATCGACGCGCTGGCTAGCGCCCAGCGGCCCCTGCTGCTGTTTCCCGAAGGTTCGACCACGCGAACCAATGATCGCATTCACGCACTGATGGACGGAGTCGCGTTCATCGCTCGGGCAGCAGCTAAAAAGCGAGCCAAAGCCTGCGGCGGTAAAGTGGTGATTCACCCGATTGGGATCAAATATTTGTTCCGCGGCGATCTGCGTCGCGCCATCGATCCTGTGCTGACCGAAATCGAACATCGGCTCTCCTGGCGCCCGCAAACCGACCTTTCGATTTTCGATCGAATTGCCAAAGTCGGCAGAGCTTTGCTGGCTTTGAAAGAGATCGAGTTCTTCCAACAAATTCGGACCGGCAGCACGCGGCAGCGTCTTGATGATTTGATCAACGGCCTCCTGGGACCACTGGAGGCAGAATGGCGTTGCCAGGCCGAATCTAATGCCGTGGTTCCACGGGTCAAAGCGCTACGCATGAAAATCATGCCGGCCATGGTCAACGAAAAACTACCGGCTCAAGAGCGCGATCGCCGCTGGAATCAATTGGCCGACATCTACCTGGCGCAACAACTCTCGTGCTATCTGCCCGATTACTTGGCCGACTATCCGTCGGTCGACCGCTTGCTGGAAACGGTCGAGCGATATGAAGAAGATCTGACCGACAAGGTCCGCATCCATGGCAAACTGCACGTCATCGTCGACGTCGACCAAGCGATAGAAGTCTCGCCAGAGCGAGATCGAACTGCGAGCGTCGACCCGCTGATGGAAACGCTCCGCGAACGCTTGGCGACCAAACTAGCCAACTTGGCTCAGGAATCGCCGCTCTATGGCGACTAGGAGAAAAATCTCTTGAGAGGGATTCGCGTTCCGCTAAAATGGTGGACATGAACGACGACGCTCTTTCCATCTCGACTTCGCTTGGCGATCTACACCCGGGAGAACGCGGGGACATCTTTGTTCAATTGGTTGCACGAGAAGAAGCGATCACGCGCAGCGGTCGCCCTTACATGCGGCTCGAATTTCGGGATGCTCGCCGACGCGCCTCGGTGATGCTCTGGGATGATTCTCCCTGGCTCGAAGTAAGTCGGCTCGATTGGAAGCTGGGTGAGTACTTTAAGATCCGCGCGGTCTACACCGAATCAGCGCATGGACGTCAGCTTCGTCTGCAAAAAATTCGCCCGGTCAATGACGACGATCGACAGCAAGGCTTTGATCCAGTTCTCTGCCAACCGCGATCCGTAGAAGATCCTGCCGATCTGTTTGAAGCCGCGCTGGCGATTTGTCAGCATGAAATTAAGGACGCCTCCCTGCGTGAGTTGGTCACGACGATCTATACGCAACATCAAGCAGCGCTGTTGATTGCTCCGGCCGGCATGATCCATCATCATCGCTATCAGGGCGGACTGCTGGAGCATTCGGTAAGCGTCGCCCAGACCGTACTGCAATTGATTTTGCAATTCCGCCACCAATATTTGCCGCTGCGAGATCCGCTGACTTGCGACTTGGCGATCGCCGGAGCGTTGACGCATGACCTGGGAAAACTGATCGAGATCGATCTGCAGGGCGGGGGAGTATCCTCGACGCCAGATGGTCAAATTTTGGGGCATGTCCTCCTGGGACGCGATTTGGTTCGAGCAGTGGCGCTGACGATGGATCCTGTTCCCCCTTGGCTGCTCCGCTTGGAGCTGATCGTGCTCACACATCAGGACTATTACGCCGACGGCGATTATCGCCGCCCGCTTTCGCTGGAAGCGTTGCTTGTCCAACAAGCCGACCGGATCGACTCTGAACTACACCGGTTTACCGCAGCGTTGGCGACGCCGGGTGGAGAGCTGATTCTTTCTGCTGACAACCCATTTCGACGGGCGATCCTACGTAGTGAAACGGCAGCCGACTCAGCGGCAATCCCGGCTTCTTAACCGTCATAATCGGCAGAAGCAGACCACGAATCGCCCGAAGTTCAACTGCAATTATTCTCGCAACATTTTACTAACGTAGGCTTCAGTAATTGGTGGTCCGACAAGTCGTCGATCACATCAGCTACGAATTCATAGGGCAGTAGCGTGTTATTTGTATTTTTCAGCGGGATGATGCTGGCCAATCTGCTTGTCGGATTTGGGCTGGCAGTTTACCTGCGCAAACTAGCCGAGCACCAACAAGGCATGATCGCTCTTGATATCCATCAAGACGTCTCCGAGGTCGATGTGCATCGCGAACTTTCGTGTGAGAGCGCGAATGCGGCCCCCACCGCAACGGTTCGCGCCCGCGCTATCTCCTCGATCGACGCCATTCCGCCTGAGTATATCAGCATGCTGCAAGGCGAATCGCTTGTCGCCAATAGTCTGGTTGAAGCGTCGGCCGAAGTGCTGCGACTAGAAGTCGGCATCTATCGCGACGCACTGATCGAAATCGATAACCAATTACGCGCATTAGACGACGCGCCAGCAGCGGGACTACTAGAAGGGCTGTCGGTCGAACTAGAAGATCTCAATCGAGAATGGTTAAACAAACAAGCGGAAGCGGCGAGCACGCTTGACAGCAGCGGCGACTCACTGGGTGAGTATTCGGATATCGGCGGATCGCTCAGCACGGTGTTGATGGAACAAGCGGCCCAGATCGAAACGACCATCAGCAATATCGAACATCTTGATTTGGCGTCGGATCCTGCCGATGGACGAAAACGCTTGATGCAGGAGATTTGCCGCTTGATCGATCTCGCGCATGATCTGCGCGACAACATGCAAGGGACGCTGCTTACGATCTTGCGAGCAGAGCGGCGATTGGGAGAAGTCGACCGCAAAATGCAGTTTGACGGCCTCACAAAGCTTCACAATCGCAACGGCCTGGAAGTTGTGTTTTATGAATGGTGGCGAGCCGACATCCGCCGCGAGCGAATCGTCAGCGTCGCACTGCTGGACATCGATAACTTGCGAAAAATCAACGAGCGTTTTGGCGCCGAGGCAGGCGATCGCTTGTTGGCCGAGTTTGGGCGTCTGCTGGGCGAGTTGATTCGTAAGGATCGAGGATTTGACATCGTTTGCCGGTCGACCGGCCAACAGTTCGTCATTTTCTTTGGCGATACCGGCCCTCGCAATGCGACCAGTAGCATCGAACGCATTCGTCAAACGCTGGAAGCGACCACTTTCAGTCTCGATGGCGAAGGAGTCGAAATGAAGGTGAGCGTTGGCGTCGCGGAAGTGTGTGCGGACGACACGACGACCAAGGTGATCAAGCGATTAGAAAAAGCGATGCGTGTGGCGAAGAAGAATGGACGCAACTGCACCGTGATTGACGAGGGGAATGGTCCCACGCCGATTACAGCGCCTGAATACAAAGTGATCGGCCGCACTGTCAGCGTCGAAGAACGCTAATCGCCTGCCGCTAGTTCGCTTTCCGGCGAGCAATCAACACGCGCGGCAGTTTCGCCAAATCCTTCTCGACGATTGGCGTTTCAAACTCGCCACTAGCGGTCACAATCGCAACCGCGGCGTCGGCCACAACCGGACCAAATTCAATCAACAGCCAGCCGCCGGGCTTCAAATGCGCTGGCGACTGACGCACCAAATTACGAATCGCATCCAGTCCATCTTCGCCGCTAAAGAGCGCCATATGCGGCTCGAACTTCAGCACATCCTGAGGAAGCGTCGGCTTCTCGACGAGGCCGATGTAGGGAGGATTGCTGACGATCAAGTCAAAGCTTGCGTCCGCCGGTTGTCCCGCGAGCAAATCACCGACGACAAACTCAATCTGCGCCGAGACGCCTAGCATCTCGGCATTCTCTTGCGCAATTTTTAGCGCCGCAGCACTGATATCAATCGCCGTTACCTGCAGCTTCGGCAATTCTTTCGCTAGCGTGATCGCGATGCACCCGCTGCCGGTCCCGATGTCGCAAATGTGCGGAGCTTTGGTTTTCGCCAATTCTCGCAAGCGATCTAACGCGGCAATGACTAGATGCTCTGTCTCTGGACGAGGGATCAGCACATCTTGGGTGACGCGAAAGTCGCGAGAGTAGAATTCTCTGCGACCTAGCAGATATGCAACCGGCATGCCTGTGGCGCGCTGCTTGACCAGTTGACGAAACTTGCCGCGCGGCGCGTCGGCGACGACTTCGTCAAACCGGGTATACAGCTCAATCCGCTTGCAACCAAGCGACTGCGCCAAGAGAAGTTCGGCGTCGAGGCGCGGCGAGTCCGCCGCTTGTTGTTGCAGATAGTCGGCGGTCCATTTCAAGAGGCGCCCTACCGTCCATGGCTCTTCCGCCGACATAGCATCTCCTGCGGCTGCGCCTCTGCGGCGACATTGGATCGATTATTCTTCCAGGTCGCCCATGTCGCCACGCAACTGCTGGCGATCGTAGTCGACCAGACCATCGATCACCGGCTGCAATGCGCCAGCGATGATTTGATCCAGCTTGTAAAGCGTCAGATTGATGCGGTGATCGGTGACGCGATTCTCCGGAAAGTTATAGGTCCGAATACGTTGGCTGCGATCGCCAGACCCGACCAGCGATTTGCGATGATCGGCTCGCTGCTTTGCTTCTTCAGCCCGTTTAACTTCGTACAACTTGGTCTTGAGCAACCGCAGCGCCTTGGCCAGGTTTTTGTGCTGGCTCCGCTCTTCGCAGCACTGCACGATCACGCCATCTTTGTGGATCAAGCGGACGGCTGACGCCGTCTTGTTGACGTGCTGACCACCGGGACCACTGGAGGCCGCGTATCGCTCGACGTCGTAGTCTTCGGGATTGAGCTCAAACTCAACGTCTTCTGGTTCTGGCATTACTGCAACGGTCGCGGCCGAAGTGTGCACGCGTCCCTTGGCTTCTGTTTCAGGAACGCGCTGCACGCGATGACCGCCGCTTTCGTACTGCAGTTCGCGATAGACTCCTTCTCCTTCAACGCTAATGATGACTTCCTTAAATCCCCCTAGTTCGGTCGGATTGGATTCCATCACCTCATACTTCCACTTCTTCGCTTCGCTGTATCGCTTGTACATATCGTACAGGTCACGCGCAAACAAAGCCGCTTCATCCCCGCCGGCGCCGCCGCGGATTTCCAAGACAATTCGCGTGCGATTGGCGTCTTCGCCGCCGATCGTCATGTCCAGCAACTCTTGCCATAGCTTTTCACGACGAGCCTTTAACGTCACCAAGTCGGCTGCCGCCAACTCGCACATTTCATCGTCGTCGCTTTCTAGCAACTCTTTCGCTTCGCTCATCTCATCGATCGTATTCTTGAAAGATCGATATTTAGTCGCCAGCTTGGCCAGAGAGCCATGCTCGCGCGCAATCGTCGCCATCTGATGCGAATTTCCCATGACATCGGGATCGCTCATCTGCTTTTCGAGAAACTCGAAGCGGGACAGCTTTTCCTCCAACATCTCACGCATGGGAGAACCTTAAGTCAAAATGGCGAATCAGAAAGAAAGAAGTCAGTCAACGAAGAACGCGAGCCTTCTGTGGTGAGAAAGCTCGCGCTGGGCGGTGATCGTTGATGCCGTCGCTACTTCTTTTTCTTCTTCGGCTTCTCGAGGCTCGCATAACCGCTCTTGGCGATCTTGTTCTTGAACTTCTCGATGCGGCCGCCAGAGTCGACAAATTTCAATTTGCCGGTATAGAACGGATGGCAGGCGCTGCACACGTCAACGACGATTTCTTTACGCGTGCTACGGGTGGTAAAGCTATTACCACAACCGCATTTCACGGCCGCTTCCTCGTAGCGGGGGTGAATCTTTTCTTTCATGACGGCATCTTCCTGAGTGGTTGGTCGCGAGACGGTACTACCCTGTCTCGTTCACGTTAGATCGATAATCCAACTATCATATCGGCCTGCATGCAGAGGAACAAGGGGAAGCACAATGCGGCTAACCCGCAGATTCGTTGGACAAATTATCAAACAGATTTGCAGCCCACGCACCCCAAACAGCCTAGACATGCGTGAGATTGGCATTTTGCTGCCGCAAATGCCAATCTGCGACCCAAGTATCCATAAATAGCTGACTTACGTGATACGCGATCAACGGCAAAATCGCTAGCGGCTGCGCGGGGTAAAAGGTATTGGCCAGCCACAATCCGACCATCAGCGTCTTCTGGCTCCCCGAGATCCCGACCGCAATCTGGTCTGCAGACGTCATGCCCAGCCATTTTGCCGATTGATACCCAATCGCCAGTGCCGTCGCATGCACGCCGATGACCACTCCCAACGTCAATGTCAGCGTCTGGAGCGGAGGCGCCAACTCATGCAACGTGCGCAAATGAATTCCGGCGCTAACGCAGCCCAGAAAGACCATCGCCAAAATACCGAGTTGTGCGGCGGTGCTCATCGACGCTCGATGTGCAGTCGCCCATCGACCGATTGGACGCGGAATGCGGCATAACTGGCCTGCTATCATCGGAACGACGACCAGAATCAAGAGCTTTTGAACCATGTCGCCCGGATCGAGAGAGACCGAGTCCCCGGTCGTCAGTCTCAACCACATCGGCGTCACGGCAAAACAAAGGAGGTTGGTCACGATCGTCACCACCAGCGCCGCAACATCATTTCCGCCGGCTTTGCGCGTCCAAACCGCCGCCGAAGCGAGAGTGCAGGGGATCGCGGCGGCAATATTTACCCCGATTCGCAGGTCACCGACCACGAGCAGCGATGCGCCCCACGCCAGCAACGGCAGCAGCCCATAGTTGATCAAGGTTCCCAGCGCGGCAGGAGCGGGACGCTTCACCGCATTGTGCAAATCTCCAAACTCAAGGGGGAACGCCATCAAAAACAGGACGGTAACGACGATCGCATTCTGCAGATAGGGAATCTTGGTCACCGGCTCAAGCATCGGCGAAAACCCAAAGCCAACACCAATCGCCGCCGCCAAAAGTAGCAAAAACCAATAGCGGCTGACGAAACTTATCACAGGGATTCCAAAGGGAAGGAGAATCAAGGAGGAAGAATCAGCTTTCGAGATTTCCGCCCAGCAGTCTAACCCGTTTTGCCTAAAAAGTGTCTCCCCGCAGTTGTTTTCGAGTATTTCGGCTAATTCGAGCATTGCGATCGGCAAGCGACGGCATAAGATTACATAACGAACGCCTGCCAGGAGATCTTTGATGTCGACCTTGATTCCAGAGAATTTTGAGACAGTCTTCCCCAGCGATGCTGACGCAGCGCTGGCGCTCGAATCAAGCCGCCAATTAGCGGCGCACAAGCTGAACGCAAGCTCAAGCGTCCGGCTTCAGCTACTGGATGGTGAGCTTGACCAGACAATGACCGTCCCCACTTCAGCATTACGCCTCTTCGTTCACCTGCTGACGGAAATGTCCCAGGGAAATGCTGTCACGCTGATTCCAACTCATGCCGAACTGACGACGCAGCAAGCCGCCGACCTCTTGAACGTATCACGCCCCTACGTCGTCAAACTGCTTGACGAAGGGAAGATACCTTCTAGAACCGTCGGAAAATATCGCCGCGTGCGATTCGACGATTTGATGGCGTACAAACAGAAAGACGACGAGGCCCGCGAAAGAGTGCTCGATCAACTCTCTGCGGATGCCCAAGATCTCGGGATGGGTTACTGATGGAGCACCCCGTTACCGCTGTCTATGACGCGAACATCCTCTACCCAGCACCGTTACGCGATCTTTTCATTCGATTAGCACAAGCGGGGCTGGTCCAGGCAAAATGGACAGAAGCAATCCATGACGAATGGATGCGCAACCTGCTAAAAAACAAGCCCGAGTTGACACTCGCTCGATTGGCACGAACAAAGGGATTGATGAATGATGCGGTTCGTGACTGCCTTGTAAGTGGTTATGAATCATGGATTGATTCCTTGACTATGCCCGACCCAGACGACCGACATGTACTGGCGGCAGCGATTCAAGCTCACGCCAACGTGATTGTTACGTACAACCTCAGGGACTTTCCTCAAAGCATTCTTTCGCAACACAACGTGGAAGCGTTGCATCCGGATGACTTTCTCTGTGAACTTTTCGATGCAACAACTGCCTCCGTGCTCGCCGCAGTCAAGCGACAGCGTGAGGGGCTCCGCAATCCTCCTAAGAAGGTCGAAGAGCTTCTGGCCATTCTTGAAAATCAAGGTCTTACACAATTCGTCTTACGACTGCGTCCATTCGCCTCATTGCTTTGAAGCTAGCGGCAGATTTTCTCTACGCAGGCCGCGCCAACAAGCAATCTATCTTCAAGCTACGTCAACAGTTAGAATTGACCCACTGGGCGTCGCTCACTTGCGTCGATAGAAGCGACCAACACATCTAACCGCCAGCGAGGGACCTACCTGCGCGGCGGAGATTATCCGTAAGTCACTACAGAAGCACATGTTACGCTATAGCACCGCTGGCGAATCGCACGGTAAGACTCTATTGGCCCTGGTCGATGGCTTTCCCGCTGGCGTCGAGATTGAAACCGACGCGATCGACGCCGATCTTAAGTTACGCCAAGGGGGCTATGGTCGCGGCGGCCGCCAACGGATCGAAACTGACAAGGTCGAAGTCCTGACCGGCATCTGGAAAGGACTCTCGCTGGGCAGTCCGATCGCGCTGCAAGTAGTCAACAAAGACTACAAGTTAGAGCGACTCGAAGATCTCCCGCGACCTCGACCGGGCCACGGCGATTTGACCGGAGCTATTAAGTTTCTCGGCCCGGTCCGGGGGATTCTCGAACGTGCTAGCGCCCGAGAGACCGCGGTTCGCGTCGCCGCTGGCGGTTTGGCCAAGCTGCTGCTCAAGCAGTTTGGCATCACCGCGTTTGGCTATGTCGCCGAACTGGGCGGAGTGCAGATTAAACCGCAGGCTGGTAGCCTAGAGCAACTGCACAAACTGCGTAGCGATAGCATCATCTATTCGCTCAATCCTGACCAAGATGCTGAGATCAAGCAGTTGATTGATGCAACCGGTAAAAGCGGCGATACGCTAGGCGGCATTGTGGAAGTTCGGGTAGACGGAGTACCATTCGGCCTCGGCACGCATGCACAGTGGGATCGAAAACTCGACGGACGACTCGCACAAGCCGTGATGGCGGTTCAAGCGATCAAAGGAGTGGAGATTGGACTCGGGTTTGAAGCGGCTCGTCGCCCTGGCTCTCAGGTACACGATCCGATTCACTTTGATCCTGAGCAACGCGACCAACCGCACCTGGGATATACGCGACCGACCAACAACGCCGGCGGGCTGGAAGCAGGCATGACGAACGGGCAACCGATCATCATCCGCGCCGCCAAAAAACCGATCAGCACGTTGGCCAAGCCGCTCGACTCAATCAACTTAGATACCAAAGAAAAGCAGGGCGCCTCCTACGAACGCAGCGATGTCTGCGCCGTATCGGCGGCCGCCATCATTGTCGAAAATGTCGTCGCGTTTGAAATTGCGACGGCGCTGGTCGACAAGTTTGGCGGCGATAGCCTGGCCGAGATGAAAGCGCGGCACGAGCTGTTTATGCAGATGGCCCGCGAAAGATAAGCGTCGATTTACCATTTCATCGCGCGATACGAACAAGGAAGTTCTGTTGCACGAGGCGACTCACCGACTCCTTTGCCGCTTGGCCTTTTTGGCCATCTGCATCTTGCCGACGTTCACAACGTTCGGGTGGATCGGCTACCGCCGTAGCTCTTGGGCGCATACGGCGATCGAACGTCGCTTGTCGGATGAGCTAGGTCTGAAAGCGACATTCGCCAAAGCCTACAACCCGCGCCCCGGCAAGTATGTCCTACAAGACCTGAAACTGCACGTCGTCAATCAACCGGCGATCACCATTCCCCTAATCGAAGCGGAAGAGCAGGGGAGCGTCTGGCGGATTCGCGCTGCAAAGTGCGATCTCTCCTGGACGCATCGCCGCCGACTCTGGGAAACGCTGTGCGAACGTCTCGCGATCGCAGGCAACCAACCGATCTGGGTTCAGATCGACACGATCCAAATTGATGAACCTGCGATTCCGAACTTGACGCAATTTGCCTCGCATACGAAGGTCGACGCTGCCGGAGAGCGTCAGTCTGTCGCCAAGTTTTCCCTGGCCGGCATCAGCGCCTCGAAGCCAATGGTTGTGCAACTAGCAACTCCGGCTCATAGCGGTGAATTGAATATCACCCTTGATAGCGGCGACGCCAAAATCCCTATCGCCACTCTTGCTGCATTCGATCCCACCGTTCGCATTTTGGGGACAGACACAGTTTTCAGTGATCTCTATGTCCGCCGCGAGGGACTCCACGGAAATCGACTAACCCTCCGCGGCATCGCCAGTGAGATTGAGCTTGCCGGGCTGATTAAGCGCTCACCCAATCACACGCTTGTCGGCAAAGCGGATCTCACCTTGCAAGAGGTTTCGTTTGTTGACGGCAATCTGCAGTCAGCGGATGGTTGGTTAATAAGCCGCACCGGGGGACGCGTTAGCATGTCGCTGGTTCAAGACGCTTCCAGTCAGATGGGCTTTCTAATTTCCGATACATTGCCGACCAATCGGTCGCTCTCCACCGGCTTTGATCAATTAGGGATCCAGTTTCGCCTACGTCCCCCGCTGATCTCGATTCGCGGCTATTGCGAAAACGCGGAACCAGGAACCATCTTGGCAATTTCGCACGAACGTAAATCAATTCCGCTCGCGCTGCAGCCAGAGCCAGAATTTGTCCCTGCCGCCAGCTTGATCGCCGCGCTGAACGCACACGAACAATTCACTGTACCGGCCACCGCCGAAGCAGCGAAACTGCTGGAATATCTGGTTGTTCCCGCAGTCGCCGAAGAACCAAAGCATGAAGAGTTTCGGCGGTAGTAGACATTCGTCATTTTCCCTACGCCAGACCTTCTCCTTTGGCGCCGCGATGCGGGTCTAGCGAATCAACTTTTTTCAGAAGGATCTACTCCTCATCATCAAACAGCCGTGAAACGTCGTCGGTTTTGGGGGAACCTGGCTTGATGACGTTGGTGACTTGAAAGCGGACCGCAGCGACGCCGAGGAACAGCAAGTTCATCGCGACAAAACCGAGCACGTAACCTTGGCCCCCTTCGCCAAAGCCGTACGAGTGGAGCCCGACCGCCTGACCTCCGGAGAACATCGGCAGCAGGAAGTTTACGCCGTACCACGAGAAGACGATCATCGTGAAGCCGAGGATCGTACCGACGACCAAGCCAAAATTGGCGAACCAGCCGGCGAAGCGACCATGCAAGATCGCCAGGTAAACCAGCAGCGAAATGAGGGCCCAGACTTCTTTCGGGTCCCAGCCCCAAAAACGTCCCCACGAAACATCGGCCCATAGACCGCCAAGGATGGTGCCGGTCGCGAGCAACATCACCGCGACTTGAATAGAGCGGTAGCAATAACCGGCCAAGATCGCGCATTGCTCTGGCGGACGATAACCGAGCTCAGCTTGGGCTTCGTGCGCGGGACGATAACCTTCTGGAGCGCCAACCGGCGTCACCGGTGCGCGATACTTGCCAAACATATAGAAGAATAGCGCGATCACGCCCAGCGCCCACGCAAGCATGCCGGCCCCATAGCTGGCGACAATCGTCAACACGTGCACCGTCAACCACATGTTAGAACGCAGCACCGGCTGCAGCGGCGAGAAGTTCTCATCCAGCACCGGCGCGTTAGAAGCGACGCAGAAGAAGAACGTCGCAGCGCCTGACGCGGCCAAACCAAAATAAGAGCGATCCAGCACCGCTGGCAGATTCTTCCTCACGCCGTCATTCACCAACCAATCGCGCGGCACAAAATAGAGGGCGTACATCAGGCTGACGGCCAACCGCGGCAGAAAATAAACTGCGATGACGACCGTGATGACTTTCACCATCCAGACGCCAACTTCCATCGCCATATTCGACGAGAACGTAAATGCAGTTAGCGGATTCAGCCCGGTGATAATCGGTTGATTGCCGTCGCTATACATCGCGATCGCCAAAACCCAAAAGATGAACAACAGCAGCGGCACGCGTAACAGCGTCGCCAAAACTCCCATCGCAGTCCAGGCTCCAGCGCCTTGCGTGCTAAGTTGGCTCTCAGAAAGTGGAGTCGCTTCCCACGTCCCCGGCACTGCCGAAGCGCGCCAAGCTTCAAGTCGCCCACGATCATACAGCGGCAACATCAAGAAGATGGCGCCCATGACGGCGACAACCCACGGCACAAACACGACGGTCTCATACATATTGGTGACCGGCGCCCAACCGCTCACCAAGATACGCATGTAAAATCCGTATGTCGACCATACAATCGCCGCCAACAGCAGCAACGTCGCGCACCAGAACATCACTTTGCGAATCACGCCAAATGACAGACCGTAGCAGATCGTCGCTCCCAGGCAGATGATCCACGAAATCATAAAGGGATCAAGCGAGTTATAGCGAACTTCCGCCGCGATTCGCGGGCTGCCTTCGGCCGGATAGGCGGTGTAATCCAGGATGTCTTTGTCTTTTTGATCGGCCGCCAGCAACTCTCGGCGTGCTTGGTCGGTTTGCTCTCCCAGTGCGCGTAATGACTTGGCCAACGATGCTTGCGCTGCTTCGGTCGAAGATCCCGCAACGTAAGCGTCGGTCAACGCGTTCCAAGACTTGCGCACCGCGGCGAGTTTGTCTTGGGGATAGGCCTTCAGCAGATCACCGGAGCTGTACAAGATGGTGGTTAAACCCAGCCAGGGCTGGGCCATGTTTTCGGTGCCGCGTTCCTTTTTCAACGCTTCGGCGTTCAAAGCTGGCACAACATACAGCGTGCCGCTGAGACTACGGTCAAACTTTTTGACTAGGTCCGAGCCTTCGTACAGTCCCAGTTGCATCTCCAAACCGAGTCGATCCAATTCACTGGTTTTCACCAGCATCTCTTGGAACATCGGTTTGATCGTTTCGTACTGCGAACGGCTGAGCGCTTGCTGCGAATTGGCGCGATCCCGCTCGACCAGCAACAGTTCGGCTAACTCATGGGCGGAGGCTCGAAAATCAGCGACCAGCGGCTCGGCTTCCGCCAGCGTCGGCGCGTCATCGGGTTCTAGCGGCTGGGGATCTTCATTCTCTAGGAAGTCGTGCGCGTTTACCTGGGCTTCCACCAACAGCGAAAACAGTGCCCTGTACGAAGAAAGCAACCGATTGGCCGCTAGCGCCATCGGCGATTCGCCGCCGAGTTGCATCAAGATTTGATATTGGCTTTCTAACGTCTGATTCTTGACATTGGGTTCTTGCGACATGATCTTGGCGGCGGCCATCACGCTGTAAAACAGGCGATCTCGCCCGCCTGGCATCGGCAGCGCTTCGTTCAAATTGATCGACAACTGTGGGTCAAAGGTCACGTCACGATAAAGCGCGTACTTGGTCAGCACTTCATTCCAGACGCGCTCTTCCGCCGCGGTCATTTTGAAGTCTTTACCTTCCGCTTTGCGACGTGCGTCAACTTCCAACAAAAACTGGCGCAACGGTACCGAATGGGTGAGCTCATAGGGAGAGACAAACCGTAGACGTTTGCCGGTCGGACCTTCAATCGGCAATCCAAGAGTTTTGCGCAGCTCTTCGTGCTCGGCGATAATAAACGGAATCCGTTCCCACTTTTGCGGTTCGGCTAACCAGCTCAAAATCAATTCGGATGGTTGAAACTTTCGCTCTTCACCGGCCGGCAAAATCGACAGCGCATCGGCATACTCAGGCTTTGCCAACTCGTCAGGCGTGTAGTAGTCAACCAGGTTCACCTTGACCGACGTTTTGTCGTGGGAGGTGATCTCTTTGACCACCAAGTTGGCGAACGTATCCAACGGCTTCACCCGGCCGTTGTGATAGACCGGCAGCTGCTTCCAAACCGCAGCTTCAAATTTTTCACCGGCTGCTGCGGCCACGACAAACGTGGTGATCAGCGCCAGAGAAAGAGCGGAAAGTACGAGGCGAATCGACTTCATTGCATGTTCCTAATTCTTCCCCACGATGTTGGGAAGCTTGGTCTCTGCTGCAGTGGAACGGCGAGAATCAACCGGTGACTCTTCGCGCTTGCGCGGCTTGAAAAAATAAGCCCGCATGTAAAACATCGTGGCAATTCCAAGAATCACCAACAGACAACCCCAGTAGCGAAGCGCCGAACCGGGATCGTGATTGACGGTGAAAACCGACGCATAAATTTCTTCGTCATTGCGCTCGGTCGGGGCAAACTTGGCGTATTCGGGTGAGCCCGGCTGAAACGGCCCCTGGAAACTTTCCTGGAAGACATGCAAGTCGCGATGATAGGTCGGATCACGAAACGCATCCGGCGCGTTCATCGTAATCCAGACATTTTCTTTGATCACGGCGTTTTGCGTCCACATCAGCTTGCCGTCGATCACGGCGGCGCCGCGCGGAGCGCTGACCATCGTCGTTTCAACATCTGCATCTTTCTTTTCTCCGTCTACGCCAAACGGAATACGGCGGACGCGAGTCAAAACTTCACGCGGCTTCGAGCGATCAAACGTCGGATCGCTCAGATGCTTACGCGATGCGGGATCGCTGGGATTGGGCTCGATATCAGTCCAGTAGAGATAACCATCTCCCAGCGCCAATGAATTTGGCATTCCTTTACCGACCGGCCCGACAAACGGCGTCGAACTCAGCATTTTGCCTTCGCTGGTTGCGCCGCGGATCGCGTTCTTCGCTTGGTCAGTCCAGTAAACATTTCCCGTCATCGGGTCGACGATCACGTCGGTCGCGCGACCTTCAGGAATCGCGACCCAATCCGGCGTCAACTCGGTTCCATCACGATGCACGCGACCTACAAAGCCCGACGCGTCATTCGTAAAGTAGATCCAATCGCGTTCACTATCGATGGCGATGCCGTGGGGACGACCGGCGAAGGTGATCACGCTCGCCGGGGACGAGCCGTCAAAGTTAGCGCTGCGCAAATAGCCTTCGTCCCCTGACCGACCTTTGCGCCAATCAGTCCAGTAAATCTTGCCGGCTTCAACATCGCACGCCAATTGCTGCGGATTGGCCAATCCAAATGGCACGATCTGCTTGGCTTGCGTCCAATCTTCGCTGTTCAGCGCGGCGATCGGCATGCTCCAGATCGACGCCGGATCTGCGTCGTCGATCCAAAAAATCTGATCGCCGCAACTGGTAATGTCGCTGGGAGAGTTGCTATCGATCGAGAGCGGGAATTCGATTCGTCGAGTACTTTCGCTGGCCGGATCCCAAACCATGATCCAGCGATCTCGGACTCGATCAAGATAATGGACATCGCTGGAATAGTGAGACGGCTGGGCCGTGCCGGGATCTAAGCGACGCTCGAACTTTTCAAGAAAGACGCGAAAGCCAATGTCAAACGATTGAATTGGCATCGCCAACGTCAGCGTCGTGTCGCCCACCTTCATGATGTGCTGCGTGCTGTCATCAACATGTCCCGAATTTGGATCGCCAAAGTGGGCCTGGATCCAAAACTCGTCGGTCTTATCTCCCTTGGTCAAACGGACCAGCGCTGCTGGCGCTGGCATTTGTGACTTTGGATCAAAAGGATCGCGGACCGCGGTCGCTGTCGGCTTGTCGGCCGGGATGTAATTCTCGACGTACATCTGCAACTGTGCGATCGGCATTTTGAACGCGTCTACAGCGTTCGTCTGGTTGCCGTCGATCGGCAAATCTCGCGCGATGGCGACTTCTTTTCGATTCCAAAAGCGATAGTAAAGTCGTTTGGTTTTTCCGTCTTCGTCAATGCCTTGAATCACATCGATACGCGAACCGCCGGGGCTTCCCCCTTGCAACAATTCGGCTGCCTCTCTCTCGCCATGATCAAACCAATAGGAACCGTAGACTTTAGCGTCGAAGGCCTGAGCGTTGAAGTTCGGCATATCGGCCAGTAAGACCAGCTCGTCCACCGGTTGCCCAGCTTCGGTTAATACGATCCGGACGCCGGGGTTCTGCGGCGCCTCGTTCGGCTCGCCATCTCCCCAGGTGATGCCGCCATCGGGTTTTCGACTCGGAACGGCAGACGGCATGTAGGAGACAACTTGATACGAATAGTCCGTCCCCTCCAGCGGTCGCGCCTCTTTATCGAGCGCCTCAGCGACGTCAATCTGAAAGCGTTTGCCGTCAGCGTACAGCACCACTTGTCCCTGTTCGCCAATTTTCCCTTGGGGACCCCCTTCGAGAAAGGCGACCGTCGCCGCGCGATCGGGAGCCAGCGCCATGGTGAACGCTCCAGCGCCCATCGGTTGACGATCCCCCACGCCGTATTTGTATTGCGTATCGCCGTCGACCTTGTGGACGCCCAGCTTGACCGGGACCCACTGCATGTCTGCGGCGACCAGTCGACCGTCAGCCGCTTGTTGTCTGCCGGCTGGCATGCTCAGTCGCAACTCTACCGCGGGTACGCCATCTTCCCAGTGACTGTCGCCGTAATAGTCCAGCACTTCCAAGCGGATGTCGCCGTCGGAATATAGGAGGTCGCCGGCGCTATTTCGACCAGCCAGATAGAAGAGCGGCGAAAAGAGCTGGGCCACTTCCGGGCGAGCAACCCGAATGTTGCTGAATCCCTCTTGATAGTCGGCCCAACTAAAGGGCCCCGGTGCGAACGGGATATCAACTTCGGTACTTTCCGGTGGATCCAGCGGCGAAGCGCTCTGCTGATCGATCCGCAACGCAAAGCGATAGTGATCCGGCTCAAACGCGCGAATGTCGGAGATGTTGTTTTCCCACACGCTCACCTGCGAGTCGATGCGCCACACGCGGCTCACCACGCCGCTAAACAACAGCGTCAGCAGGCCGATATGGGTGATCACGAAACCGGTTTGATGTCGCTTCCAGGGAAAACGAATCGACGCGGCGCAGAAGATGTTGACCGCCAGCAAGAGATAGAGCAGCGAGAACCACCATGACTGGTAAACGTAAAACTGCACCACATTGGTGTTAAACGCCGCTTCCACCGCGGTCGCGACCCCCAACGTCAGCGCCATCCCGAACAGCAGGATCACCGCCAATTTGAGCGAGGCGGCGATTTCATACAGACGCAACGCTCCCCAGACAAAGAGAGATTGATCATTTGCGGCAAGTTTGGGTCGTGCCATGCTTTGGATCGGCCAGCGTGGGGATGAGTTGGCAATTACAGGGCGTGATGCGGTGGGACCAAGCTTTAGCAACATCAATGCTTGGCTGTCAAAACGCCGTCAGATACAGCACCAAGGGGACTATCGCCCCCTCAGCAAGCGGAAACAACATCCGCAGTTAGTTGATTATAGCGCGACCAGGGGGAAAAGATACCGCTGCCGCCGCACTCCCACCGGATTAAGGCGAACACCTGTAACGATTGCAACAGGCAACAGTTACGAAAAAAGCCGCGAGTTGTCTCGCGGCCCTGTGGGATTGATTTACGGCGATCTTCTTGAGGGGGGAGAAATCCTAGGCCCCCATCAAGCTGATAATCCCGTCCATGATCGAACTGTTGATCGCATACGGCTGGTCGAACGACCAAATGTTACGAATCAGGTCGGTTACCATGAGCCCGGCGAACAACACCAAAACTGCAGTCGCAGCCAAGCTGATGATGTTCAAGACGCTGTAGGGAGCTTCAACCGGCGCGGCGGCGGCCGGCACGCCAGCTGGCGTCACCTCCATCGTCCCGCCATCGTCAATGACTTCCAGTGCTGCGTCTTGTCCTCCAAAATCTCCGTCGTCGATGCCGGCGCCAAACAAGGCCGACTCCGATCCGATCGAGTCCGAGTCGAGCGCGATCACCTGCGAGCCGCTGTCGTCATCATCCAGTTCCCCTTCGACCGGGGTCAACAGGAAGTCGTCATCGACGCTGCTTTTGGCCGCCGAAATTCCAGAAGCGATGTCTTTATCCACGCTCATGCCAGAATCGCCGGCCAAGTCAAAAGCATCGACCTTCGAGCCAGAGAGATCCAGCGGTTCCATCCCGATATCAATCCCACTGTCAGCCGGATCAACCAGGCTGACGCCGCTATCGCCGGCGTCCAGCGTCAATTCGCCGCTATCGAGATCATCCAGCGCCGAGACCGCGCTTTCACCCAGATCGAGATCATCTTCGTGCAGCGCCAAGCTGACGCCCGAGCCGGTCCCTTCGGGATCGCGTTTTTCGGTCCCCAGCACCACATCGTCTTTGTCATCATTGTCAATCGGCGAGAGCAACAGCTCATCGTCATCGTCGTCCAGATCGGCGGAGCCGGGAGCATTGAGCGAAGCACTGCCCAATACGTCCGAACCTTCCATATCGAGATTCAATCCGCTGTTGGTGTCCGAGGCTGGGTCAAGGACGTTAGAACCGTCCTCAGCCCCCAGTTCGATATCGCTGTTGGCAAGCTTCAAATCGCTGCCGCCCATCGAAAGCTCTTCGCCGATCACCACGCCCGATTCTCCGGCGCGGCCTTGCTCCGGGATCAACAGCGAATCAATTTCTCCAGACGAACCGTCGTCTCCACCGAGCGACAACTCAAACTCGCTGTCATCGTCCGAATCGCTGGGAGATTCAATGATGTCTTCACCGCTGTCCCCGAAATTGGGGGAACTTGCGCCAGCAGCCAAGTCGGCTTTGACCCGTTCGATTTCGGTTTCTTTGAATTTCCAGCTCGCCCCATCGCGATAGCCGTGGATCTCATTGCGTGATCGCATTTCGACCAACTGCTCGTCGGATATACCCAGAATTTGAGCAGCTTCGCTAAGGGGGATTAATTTGGCCATGCCAGGCTCCGGTGATTCAAAACTTATAGGCCCGGCCGCCTGAGCAAATGCTTAGGGTCTGCCGAGCGATGCTTTTATTTCGCTAGGACTCGGATTCGTACTGTTGTGCGCTTCCAGCAACAAATCCCAGTGTAGATTGCGAACGCTCTTGAGAGAAATCTTTCCGGTCGTCCCATCCACGTGATAGACGCCCATCACTCTCGTTTGCGGATCAATCAATACAATCTGCTGCATTCCCGCCGCCGTATTGGTCGTATGGGAAATCAGCGAACCGCTTGGCGTCGCCGCATACGGTGCTTGTGCTTGCGCCGGAGAAGGAGGAGTTTCCAACCAAGCGACTGCAAAGATGAGGCTAACGACAAGGCTAAGGCCCAATACCGCATTACGCATAAACCACCTACTCTTCGTGGATTGCGGAATCGAACCTCTATCTATTCTAGAAGCCCGTTTCCTTGATGCAACTCTTTTCGTCCCCAAATGTTAGCAGCGAATCATTCCCCCTCCGGCTGTACTACCTGGAAGAGTTGAATTGCGAGCGGGCAATACCGTCGTAAGCATCTATCTGTAAAAGACTTACACCCAAAAACACCGCCGCTGTGCCGATTCTCTCGCACTGAGACCTGAGCATCGTAGCGGCACTTTAGAAATGCTGGCAATGTCAATCGCGCGCCAGCAAGCACAAATGGGGGGAGAGCAGAAAGAGGGTCAAGAAATAAAAGAAGTTCGGTGGAGTCAAGCGGACCCCAACCGAACTTTCATTCCCCCCCGGGATTTATTTAGGCAGCGCGTCGGCCAAAATAGTTGCAACCTATGCTGGCGTAGCGATTTGCGTCGAGTGTCATCATTTGCGACAAAGGAAGTTATCGGCAGTGTCCGCCGCCAACATTCATGTTCTTTTCGATAAAACCGGCAAATGTTGCTGAATTGGCTCCCCCCTTTTGCTAGCGAGGCAGAACTACTTCGCATTGACGCCATCTCTTGGGTTTTCTACTCATTGCGCCAACAAATGCTCAAACCCCAGCCGCGGTTGTTCCGATTATGACGATTGTGCGGACTTGTCTCCCCGCTCCGCTCGATCGCGCCGCGTAGGAAGGATACGAATCAGTGACTGCCCGAAACACCTCGAAGTTCTGGTACAACATCAGCGGTAAGCTAGGGTGGCCTGTCGCCCTCGGTTTAGCCGCGTCTGCCGGCTTTTTCGCTTTGATCAACCAAGGCGTCATCAGCAACCCGCTGATCGTCCGTTACTTTGCCGGTCACCCGGTCGAATACATCGAAACTGCGATGTTCTTCGTCGGCCTCGCGGCGATCCTGCTGAAATTGCAGGATGTGTTTCGTGAATTAAGCAGCGTCAGCAAAATCGAGTTGCCTGCGCCGCCTCGCGAGGGACAACTGATTGATGACGCGGCTGGATTGCTGGATCAACTAGAAGAGTACCCGCAGCGAATCCAGCGTCACGCACTTTGGCGGCGTTTGTTTCAAGGGATCGAACATGTGCACGTCAACGGCAGCGCCGCCGGCTTGCAGGAAGAACTGAAATACTTCGCCGATCAAGAAGCGGAACGCGCCTATCAAAGCTATTCGCTGGTGCGAATCGTGATCTGGGCGACTCCGATGCTCGGCTTTTTGGGTACCGTTATCGGCATTACGCTGGCCCTCGGCAATCTTTCGCCAGAAGCTTTGGTCAACGAACCGAAAGCGGCCATGGAAAGCCTGTTAGCCGGGCTAAGCATCGCGTTCGATACAACGGCATTGGCTTTGTCATTGTCGATCTTCCTGATGTTCGCCCAGTTTGTGGCGGACCGCATCGAAAACGAACTGCTGACCGTCGTTGATTCGACCGCATCCGCCCAATTAAGCGGACGTTTCCAGCAAGCTGGCGGCAAAAGCGATCCCAGCGTCGCCGCGATTCAGCGGATGGCCGAGCGGGTGATGCAAGCCACCGAGCAACTGGTCGAACGCCAAACGCAACTTTGGCGCAATACCATTGACGGCGCTCATCACCACTGGGAAGAGATCGTCGGCTCCAGCAAACAACAGTTAGAAGATTCACTCTCAGCGGCGCTGTCTGGTTCACTCGAGCGACATGCAATCGCACTCGCTGGAGCCGAAAAAGAGGTGATTCGCGAGATGCGGGTCGATTGGAAGCAGTTTCAAACGGCGCTCGGCGAAAATGCTCGCCTGATGCAGGATCAACAGCATCAACTTGCCCAACAAGGGGAAGTGATGCTGAAAGCAGTCGAAGCGGTTGGCGAAATTGCTTCGCTAGAACAAACGCTCAGCCGCAACCTCGATTCGCTCGCCGGCGCCGGTCACTTTGAAGAGACCGTATTGAGTCTCGCAGCGACGATTCATCTGCTGAACAATCGCATCGGCGACAATGGTGGCCGTCGATTTGAACTCGAGAAGAAGTCCTCGCAAGGTCACGCGGCATGAGCCGAGCCCACGCACGCCGTCAAAGCGTCGAAATCTCACTCTTCCCGTTCTTGGCGGTCCTGATCTGTACGGTCGGCGCACTAATTGTGCTGCTGGTCGTACTCGTGCAACAGGCCCGTGCTTCGGCCGATGCTGCGCCAGTCCCGATAGAAGCTCCGCCGGAGGCCGCGCCGATGGCTCCAGCGATCTCGCTGGCCGAAATCGAAGAATTGCGCAAGCTGCGAGCCGAACAGCATCAACAGTTAGCAGAAGAGCGTCTGCAGCTCAGCGGTATTGAAGATCACATTCGCCGTTTGGCGTCCCAAATCCGTGGCCTAGACGAACAGGTCAAGCTGCTCGAACAACAGCGCGATGCAAAGCAGTCGGATCAAGCCGACATTGAGCACAAATTGGCCGAAGTACGGCAGCAATTGGCCGACGCCAAACAGAAGCTGGCGGCAGAACAAGCCAATGCAGCGAAGAAAAAACCTTCGTACGCATTGATACCCTATGACGGTCCCAACGGTACCCGTCGGCAGCCGATTTATATCGAGTGCACCGCCGATCGGGTGATTCTACAGCCGGAAGGAATCGAATTATTTGGCGCCGATTTTCGACCGCCGCTTGGAGCTGGCAATCCATTGGACGCCGCATTGCGAGCAATTCGCGAATACCGCTTGAAACAAAATCCCAATTCGCCTGATCCCTATCCGCTGCTGGTCGTACGCCCCGCTGGAGCCGAATCGTACGCCGCGGCGCGTGACGCAATGCTCTCGTGGGATTCTGAATTTGGATATGAACTGATCGACGACGAACTAGAGCTGCAATTTCCTCCTGCAGATCCCTTTCTTGCGACAATGTTGATTCAAACGGTTGAAGTCGCGCGACGCCGCAAAGTGGCCGTGATGATGGCCGCCCCCAGAGAATATGGCCGTGTCGAAGAAACCGGCCTATTAACTGCAACCAGTCGCGGCGGGTTCGCCCCCAGCGGCGGCGGCGGTGGTTCTGGCGAAGAGGGCTCGCCGTTTGGCAAAAACAGCTTCCTCGAACAAGGAGCGCCGCTTGGTCGACAACCGGGCGGATCGACCATGACCGGTGGAAGTGTCGAAGGTCCACAACCTTACAACCGTCCCAGCAGCGACGGCGGAAAACCATTTGACGGTGGGACTCCCGGCGGTTCGCAGCAATTTGATCGCGCTTCCAGCGGCGGACAGGGGACAATGGCCGCATCGCTGCCCGGCGGATACCAAACGCAAGCCCAACGCAACGCTCAAGGGCCGCAACTCGCAGGCGCCGACGGCCAAAACGCGATGTCGCTGCCTGCCGGTTCGACAGATGGCAACCGCGGCAATCCCAACGGCGACAGCACCACCTCAGGTGGATCTGGAGCTCAACAGGGTCGATCGCCCGGCGGACAACAAGGGGGCAGTTCCAGCGGCGGATCGCCCGAACCGCCGCAATCGCTGGCCAACTCACGCGGTCGCAATTGGGCGCTGCCGGGACAATCGGCTCGCGCCACCGGCATCACGCGTCCCATTCACGTTGTTGTCGCCGCCGATCGCATTGTGATCGTGCCCGAAAAAGGGAGCGCCAAACAGCCGCAAGTTGTCTTGCTGCAGTCGGATGTGCGCGGTGGAATTGACGAGTTCGTCTCGCAAGTCTGGTCCCGAATCGAAGACTGGGGTATCGCCGGACGCGGTATTTACTGGAAGCCGACTCTCAAGGTCGACGTCCAACCCGGGGCCGAGAGACGATTTGAAGAAATGTCGGCCCTGCTCAACGGCAGCGGCCTGGAGGTAGAACGCAACGAATGAGACGCACCGTTCGATCTCGCGATTCGGCTGAACCGTCGCTCGACTCCTTCCTGGATGTGGTGACCAACCTGGTCGGCATTTTGATCATTTTGATCATGGTCGTCAGCATCACGGCTCACGAAGCGGTCACCGACGCCAAAGCATCCCCAACGACCACTCCGCCTGTTGCGCCACAGATCGCACCGCCCCCTGGCGGTTCGATGGAAGAAGCACTGGCCCTGCAAGCCGAGCTCGTCCAGATCACGCAGCAACGGACTGCCGTGCGCCAAGAGCTGCAGCAGAAGTTTAATGATCGCAGCCAAATGCAGTTTGTGTTGACGGCAGCCAACACCGCGATCGATAAGCGGCGAGCCGAACTGGGCGAAGTGCAACAGAGTGACTTTGATCGCAATCGCGAACTGTTGTCCGAGAAAGACAAGCTGAACGAGGTTTACTCGACGCTTGAAAGCCTCGAGAATTTCCAGCCCGAGTCGATCGTCCTCAAACATTACCCCACGCCGATGGCCAAAACCGTCTTCGGCCGAGAAGAGCACTTCCGTTTGCAAAACGGTCGAATTTCGTTTGTCCCCTTAAACACGTTGGTCGAAGAACTGAAAGCAGACGCTCAGCGTAGCGCCTCCCAACTGCGCGACACCAGTTCGCTGACTCGGACCGTCGGTCCAGTCAATGGATTTTATTGCCGCTATGTGCTGCGGCGATCGTCTTATTCAGTCGACACCAAGATGGGCGCCACGCGTCGGGATGTCGTCGAGCTCGATCATTTCATTTTGGTTCCGGTCTCCGAGAATATGGGAGAGCCGTTCCAAGACGCGCTGAAACCAAATTCTGATTTCATGCAGCGGATCGCAAGTTGTGATGCGCAGAGAACCACGATCACCTTGTGGGCCTATCCCGACAGCTTTGAAGAGTTTCGCCAGTTGAAGCTGCTGCTGGTCGAGCGCGGTTTCGCCACCGCGGGACGTCCTTTGCCGGCCGATCATCCCATCGGCGGCTCTCCCCAAGGTTCGCGATCTTCAGCAGAATAACCGCCGTTCACAGTTTACGCCCCTCTGATTCTAGAATTCAGCAGCGCCGAATTGACGGCGCATGCGGCGAGGTATAACGTTATTGAAGTCCACCTGAATTGCACCGGTATTGGGAATCGTCGCCATGGATCAGCCAGCGCATGATCTTTTCTCGCATGCAGTCGCCCAATTGGACAAAGCGTTTCAACACGCCGACATCGACCAGGAAGCAGTCCAGCGACTCAAACATCCCAAGCAAATACTGGAAGTCACGATTCCGGTCCGCATGGATGACGGCACGCTCCGGATCTTTACCGGTTATCGCGTTCGCCATGACGCGACGCGTGGGCCCACCAAAGGCGGCATTCGGTTTCATCCCAATGTCGACTTGGCCGAAGTCAAAGCGCTCGCCTTTTGGATGACCTTCAAATGTGCGGTCGCCAATCTTCCCTTTGGTGGAGGGAAGGGGGGCGTGATCGTCGATCCCAAAGAGCTTTCACGGCTTGAATTAGAGCGACTCTCCCGCGGGTACATCGAGCGCATCGCCGACTTTATCGGCCCTGAAGTCGATATCCCAGCCCCAGACGTTTACACCAACTCGATGATCATGGGCTGGATGATGGACGAATACTCCAAGATTCGTCGCCAGCACACGCCGGCGGTGATCACCGGCAAACCGATCCCGCTCGGCGGAAGTCTCGGTCGGGACGACGCCACTGGACGCGGCGCCTACCATTGCATCAAAGAGCTAGAGTCCAAACGCGGCTGGAAACCTGCTGAAAAACGAGTCGCCGTGCAAGGCTTTGGCAACGCCGGACAAGCCGTCGCGCGACTGCTGTACGCCGATGGATACAACATTGTCGCCGTCAGCGACTCGCGTGGAGGGATCTACAAAGAGTCTGGCTTTGACGTCCCCAGTCTGGCGCATGTGAAAAACGAATCGCGGCGCCTGCAAGCGGTTTACTGTGAAGGATCGCTGTGCGAAGCCGTCTCCGCCGACACTATCACCAATGCCGAACTGCTAGAGTTGGATGTTGATATCCTTATTCCGGCTGCCCTAGAAAGCCAAATCACCGGCGAAAACGGGGCCCGCATCAAAGCCGAGGTAATCATCGAAGCAGCCAACGGGCCTGTGACCAGCGAAGCGGACGAGATCCTCAACCAAAAAGGAACGTTGGTCGTTCCCGATATTCTGGCCAACGCCGGCGGCGTAACGGTTAGCTATTTTGAGTGGACGCAAAACCGCGCCGGCTTTTACTGGCCGCTCGAATTAGTCCATCAGCGACTGCACGAAACGATGTCCCGCGAGTTTAACACCGTCTTTAATTTGGCTGAGCAAAAAAAGATCGACATGCGTACCGCCGCCTACGTCGTGGCCCTCAATCGCATCGGAGAAGCGATCGCCTCGCAAGGAACGGCCCGCTATTTCACGGCCCAAGAGGACTAAGAGCCTATCCGGAATGATCGCCCGGACGAACAAATGGCGCCATTTTTTTCTTAGCCCGCTAGCAGGGGCCAATCGGCAGCTATTGCGTTAATCTTGAGCTTTTCCTACCATCCCTGCCCGGAAACATCGGTTTTTCAGCGCGGCGGCGAAGGTTAGGTAATGAATTTTCGAAGTACGAACCGCAGATTTGCGTATAGCCTCCTGATCTTGCTTGCGACCAACATCGGTTGCGTGCCAGGTTTGTACACGCATAGTTCTGGTGAAACATCGCTTGCCGGCATCACCGGCAGCGTGCCTGCTGGTTCGCGCCACAAGCGACATGTACTTGATGAAGAGGAAGTTGTCGCATCAGCATCGCGCGAAACCGACGTCTCACCGCAGCACGAACAACTGCCTCCCGATTTTCTAGCGCGAGTCCAAGCGCTCACTCTGCCAGAATCCGAGAAAACCTCGATCCGTCGCCAGTTCAACGGCAGTTCGCCCGAAGAATTGGATCGCGTGATCGGCATCCTCGAATCGCAATTCGCTCCCGCCAAATCGTTGGAAGAGCAGCCAGCGAGCGAGCCGCAACTTGCCAAACAAACAGCCGATCCCCCAGCAGCCCCCGCTCAGACCGGCGCTTCATCAGACCAACTGGCTGACTTGCTGGCGCAGATGAAACAACGTGTTGGAGAGTCCCGCGGCGATTTGCCGCAACGGTTGCCAGCAGCCCAAACAGTTCCAGCATCCAGCCTGCCGACTGCCGAACAAATCGCTCAGTATGCTCGCACCGGCAATCCCAATTTTACGCAGTACGAATTCACGCGTCGTGACCAACCGGCGCAAGCGGCGCCTGCCGTGGCGCCGGTCTTTCCGGTGCAACAAGTGTCGCATGTCGAGCAGGTACCTAATGCTGAAGAAGTAGCGCTCAATGGCGCAACGCACCCGGATCAGATGGCCGATCAGCGCAGCGGGGTCAGCAACCTTCCGCCGACTGCGATTCCCCCGACTGCCAATCAAGCGCGCGGAGACGTCGCTCAGACTCCGGCAGCGACTCCAGCGGCGCTTTCAGCCGACGAACAATTGGTGATGGAAGCGATTTGGAATCGTGGACACGTCTCGCTCGAAGACATCTACAACCAGCTAAACAAACACGCGCTGCCGGTCGCATCCAACGATTCGGCGGACGGGGGGCGCTCGGCAAACAAGGCCGCGGCACCGCCGGCGATGACGCTGGATGAACTTCAGACGATCATCTTTGACCTGGAAGACGCCGGCTGGCTTGCGCATCGTCGCGACGACAAACGAATCCTGTATTGGTCCGAACGAGATCAGCCGACGGGAGGAGCGCAAGACTGGGATACCGTACTGCGTCAAACGATCGTCGCCATGGAGCAAGCGCTTCGCAATTCACAACTAACCGACTCCGAACGCCAAAAGAAGGAAATCCACCTGCGAATGCTCTATCTGATCGCTGAGCGCAAAGGGGACGCGATGCGTAAGATCGAGACTTTGCCGGCAGCCGAGCAAGAGTTTTGGTCCAACTTGTTGTTTGCGGCCAGTGATTTTGCGCATAGCAGTGAGATCCCTGTCGATCGTCGCAGTTTGCTGGCGCTGCGTTCGCTGCAGCATGCCAGCGCAAGTCTAAGTGAACTGAGCCCGCTCGACCTGCGGAATGTAGCCTTCGTCCGTAATGTCAAAGGGTTTGGAGACTTCACACCATTTGAGAAAACGTCGTTTACCGCTGGCGAAGAATTGCTAATTTACGTCGAGATCGAAAACCTTTCGTCCAAAGAAGTCGACGGTCAGTTCGAGTCGACCTGGGGCGCAAGCTACGAAATCTTCAACGACACCGGACGCCGTGTGGATACGCGGAACTTTCCGGAGTACAAAGATCGCTGCGCCAACCGGCGCCGCGACCTGTCATTTACTTATCGTCTGTACCTGCCCGAGAACATTCCGCCTGGCAGATATCGCCTAGAACTATCGGTGCGTGACAAAGAGATCGACAAGTTCGGTCAAGCGTCGCTCGACTTCGAGATCAAGCCGCAGTAAGTTTTGAACGTGGCGCTAACTAGCGACGTCAAGAATAAGACGCGGACGCCACGGAAAGAAAGAAGCGTCGGGATTGAAAAAGGCCTGGATTCGGCAAGCTTCCAATCCAAGCCAGAGTGGATAGTTGAACGCTTATAGAGATGAATTTCTTACCGATTTCCCCGTGATTTGCCCGCGTCCTCCGCTTTCTTTCTATGCTTCTCTTCCGTGACTAGCGCCACGTTAATAGGAGGAACCCGTCATGCCGATAGCCTCGTACGACGTGCTGGTGATCGGCGCCGGGGGAGTTGGTTCGGCCGCGCTTTATCAGTTAGCCAAACGCGGCATACGAGCCGCGGCGATAGATCGCTTTCGACCTCCTCACGTTCATGGCAGCTCGCATGGGGAAACGCGAATTATTCGTCAAGCCTATTTTGAGCATCCCAGCTATGTGCCGCTGCTACAGCGCAGTTATCAACTTTGGCGAGAGATCGAAGCCGCGTCGCAGCGATCTCTCTACCACGAAGTAGGATTGATCGAGATTGGTCCGCTGGATGGGATCGTGCTGCCAGGCGTGATTCGCGCGGCTCAGCAGTTCGACTTACAGATCGATCGTTTCACACCTGCCGAAGCGGCCCGTCTGTTTCCGCAGTTTCTGTTTCCGGCCGAGCATGCCGTCGTCTTCGAGCGTCATGCTGGCTACCTACGCGTCGAGGATTGCGTCTCGGCTTATCTCGACATGGCCCAGCAGCATGGCGTTGACCTGATCGCCGATACCGAAGTCTTTCAGTGGCGCGCTGACGGTGACGGGATTTGCGTCTGCACTGCTAACGGCGAGTACCGCGCGGCCAAGTTGATCATCGCTGGCGGTCCTGGCGCTGCGACGCTGTTAAGCGATCTACCTATCCCGCTACAAATCTTGCGCAAACATCTTCACTGGTACCAGATTAACGATCCTCGGCTGCAAGCGTCGAACGGTGCTCCGTGCTATTTTTATGAGTCGTCGCAAGGCTACTTTTATGGCTTCCCCGAGCTCGCTGCCGGCGAAGGCTTAAAAGTCGCCGAGCATGGAGGAGGGGAGCCGCTCACTTCTCCTTGGAACTATGATCATGCGGTCGATCCTGCCGACCAGCGCCGCAACGAGGCCTTTTTGCGACGCTCGATCCCCGGCGTATCAATGCGGTCGGTTCGTCACGAAACCTGTCTTTATACGATGACCCCGGATGAGCACTTTTTGCTCGGGCTTTATCCCGGCGATGACCGAATTGCGATTGCAGCGGGGCTTTCGGGGCACGGCTTTAAATTTACGGCGGTGCTGGGAGAAGCGTTGGCCGATTTGATCGAGCAGGGAAACAGCCCATTACCGCTCGATTTTCTGTCGCCTGGCCGATTCACCACTTAAATCAGCCAACTCTTGCGGCGATCATTTCTGCAGAGCAGCCCACAAACGCGACCTATACTTCTGCGCGCACGCTGACGCCCTGTCGGCACAATCGTCAAAATCGATCCGATCCGCTTACCCTGCATTGCACGCATCATGAACGGTTTGCTAGACTCCGCCCAACTGCAGTATTGGCGTAAAACAGTTATCGAAAAAAAATGGCTGATCCTCGTTCCGATGATCGCCTGCGGTCTGCTTTCGATCGGCTACTCTTTGGCGATGACCCGACTCTGGAGCGCCTCGCAAACGCTGGTCGTGCGCGATGCGGCGATCGGTCATCTCGACCAACAAGGCCGCTTTAGCACCATTGACGATATGCGGACCGCGCAAGAGACGATCGTCCAGGTAGCGCGTAGCACCGCGGTCGTGAAGAAGGCGCTCGTCGCTGTTGGGCCCACCAAAACTTCGCCAGATTTCCCTTCGCTCGATGATATTGATACGCTCCGCGGTCGCATCGGCGTCTCGCCACCCAATGGTGCCGAGTTTGGTACGACCGAAGTCTTAATTTTGTCTGTCGAAGGAACCAGCCGTGAGCGAGCCGCCGAGTTGGCGACTGCGCTGTGTGACGAATTGCAGTTGGCCCTCCAGCGGGTTCGAAACGGCAAAGCGGCCAGCGTCATCTCAGAGCTGGAACGCGCAGTCGAATTGGCGCAAGGAGATCTCAATGCGTCGACCAGCAAGCTGGAGATCTTTGAACGATCGGTCGGTAGCGACTTAGGAGAACTCCGCAGTCTGAACGAAACCAGTTCGGCCGATGGCAAATTGCAGGCAACGCACCGCCAAATCACCGACGAGCTGCGTCAAGCCGAATCGCAACGAGACATGTTGAGTGAGCTGCTCCAACTGCTTAGCGACACCAAGAACGAGCCCGAGAAACTGCTCGCTGCCCCCAATCAACTGTTGGCGGCGCAGCCGGCTCTTCAGCGATTGAAAGATGGCCTGGTCGACGCCCAATTGAACAAATCCCAGCTCCTAGGACGCATGAGCGTCAATCATCCGCAAGTGCTCGCCGCAATAGCCGCCGAAGCAGAAGTCCGCGAAAACCTGCTGGCCGAGTTGGCCAGCGCTCATATCGCCGTCGCCAACCAAATGCGTGTCAATCAAGCATTGATTGTGTCGCTGGGCAAACAAGAAAAAGAGGTGCAAGCGAAGCTCGGAAACCTTGCCGGCATGCGAGCCCAGTATGACAATCTCGCCTCCAATGTGCGCGAGCGTCTCGAGCAATTAGCTGGAACGCAAAAGCAATTGAGCGACGCCAAAGCCAACTTGCTCGGCGCCGAATCGACCAGCTTGATTTCGCGAGTCGACTCCCCGGTCGTCGGAACCTATCCCGTGGGGCCTGGCCGTACGATATTGATTCTAGCAGGCATCGCCGGAGGGCTAGTGATTGGCATTGGCTTACTCGTACTCACCTCACCGGGACCGGTGCAATTTGGACGGCGTTTGAGCGATCGGCTTTGGGGGAAGCGAGCGAGTGATCATCCAGACGGACCCTCCGCGAGTATTCAGCCGGGGGGACGTAGATCGGTCGATCCGCCAGCGCTCCCTGTGCAGCCCGCCGATCAAACCACCGGCGGAGATCGCCGCCAACGTCGAGACCGACGCGCCACCGATACTGCAGAAAATCAACGCCAAGCTCGCGGCGGCGCAGCGCCGTTGGTTCCGCCGCTCGCCGAGGGTGACAGCGCAGCGACATCAATTTCTGAACAGACGCCGACGAATTAACGTCATTTTCACGTACCGCAGTTGACTACTAAAGCTGCGCCCCAAATTTGGCGCCAAACAGCCCGGATGTCAAAAATGCGGCCAAAGCGCCGAAGGTCACGGGAGCTTGCACATGATATTGCCAAAGCGCCGCCGTCGAAACATCATCCGCAGCCAGGTAGAACGCTAATATCGCTCCAATCGGTGCGGTCAGCACAGCCGTCAACAGGCCATACGTTACTGCATTAGTAAGATTGAATTGGGGATCGTCCGATTTCTTTGACGTCCGTGCGATATTTGTGTTCATAGTAAATTCGGCGATGCAGAAACCGCCGCCTCGCTAGCAGATGAGTGGTGTGACGGTGCTTCCATGACCGCCAGTAATAGAAAGTACGGCAGAACAACTTCGGCGGTTCGCACTTTCCTTAGCAATTTGCAATGTTCCTTGTGGCGCGTCTGCGCGGCGCCACCTGCTGATCGCATCTTCAGTACGATTGGCAGATTACACAAAGATCGTGTGTACCGGAGATGAATTTTTTGAATTTAGCGGCGATCTGCAGATTGCTGACGCGGATCCAACTCGGCGGTGAAGCCGACCAACATTTTTTCGAGCGCCAATCTGCCGCGCGAATCGTGCGAATGGGTCCCTTTGAGCGAAAGATCCAGCCGCAGTAGCTGCTGAAACAGCCGTCCTGCCCGGATGCTGCCCAGCCGCTTCAGCCGCTCTTGCGCCTCGTCCAGCGCTTTGGGCCAGTTTGGGAAACCAGCGTCCGCCAGCGCATTGCGTAGTGACTTTGACTCTCCGGTCCGTTGCGCACGCTGATAAATCCTGGCAGCCGCCGCATACCGCCGCAACGACCAAGCGATCTGGCCAAACAGCTTTTGCGGCCGCTCACCCATCTGAAATAGCCGATCCAAGTCTTCTAACACGCCGGCGGTACGCCCTTCGACCGCCGCGTCCACCAAGTCCCAGATCGCTTTCATTCGCAATCCGCCCACCACGTCGCGCACCAGGTCGGCGCCAACTTTGCCACCCGGCTCTACAAACAAAGACAAGCGAGCCAGATCCTGGTCGATCAGTCCCAGTTCGGGCCCGATCAGCTCGACCAGCATCTCAGCAGCGTCACGCTCTAGCTTGATCTGGTGCGTCTGTTTGGCCCATTGGATCATCCAGTCGTGCAGCGCTTTCGCGTCAGGGACGTTGCGTTTGCCCACCTTCTTCTCAGGTAGATTGCAATCCACCTGCAAACCGGTTTGATCCAGTTTTTTGAACAGCTTGGTGATTTTGGGCCAGCTTTCGACCACCAGTACGAGTACGCCGCTACGTTTTGGCTTGTCGGCGTACTTTTCTAGCTCAATCCGATAGCGGGTAACAAAATCGTCCGCTCCATCCAAGATCACCAACCGCCGGCTACCACCACCAAACAGGCTGACCGTGCCGACTTCGTCAATCACATCGCGCCACGCCGCGGTCTTGCCGTCAAGCCGCGCGATCGGCACATCTTCTTCGCCGGCGCCGACCACCGCATGACGAATCTGCAGCAGCGCCAACCGAGAGAGCAACGCCTCGCGGCCGTAGACGACCACCATGCCCGGCACTTCACCGGCGACGGTCTGGAGAAAATCAAAGCAATGAACGGTTTGCGACATGCCGAAGATCGGTCAGGCAGAGTGTGACTTCGCCCAGCCGCAGATCGATCGATTGCGGCGAACAGCAGATACATAACTGCTGTAGCCTAACGGCCCGTTAGCGGATTGTCACGGGTAGAGAGGCCTGGCCGGGGGAAACCGAAGTGGGCCGGATTGACTTGATTTTTCCTTGCGGCGTTAGTCCGTCGTTGGCGATTGGTCGCGAAATCTTCGATTCGTGACGGTTGCCGGCCGCGTCGATCGCGATGATTTTCAGGTAAATGTCGGCGGGAACGTCCGGCGTGATTCGCCAGGCAAAGTGGCGATCATTGGGCAGATTTTCGGCAACCGGTTTCCAGGGCCCTTCCGGCGAGCCAGCATAATAGATCGAAATCCCTTTCTCTCCCAAAAAGCGATCTTCCGCTTCCCATTCGATATCAAGCTGGCCGACTCGTGCGCCTTGGCCATACACTACATTGGCAATCTGGGCCGTGGGAGGCGTTTCGTCCACCACAATCCAAATATCGGCCAGCGAACCGGCTTGCGGACGACGACCAGTCAGGCCGTTGCCTCCTTCGACCACCACGCGAAAGCCGTAGGTTCCTTCGGTTTGAACTTCGACTTCAATCGGGCTCGTTCGATCAGGATCGATCCCGCCTGGCTCCCAGGTCCGTCCTCCGTCGCGAGTAATCCAAAGCTCCACTTGGCCAATCCCGGACGGGCCGACCGCGTCAACGCTATAGTTCAACTCAAACTTCTTGAAGTTGACATACTCGGGCGTTACGCCGGGGGGAACTCCAAGATTTGGCTCTGGCGCCTTGGGGCCGGCAACCGCCGGTTCAATCGCGCTGCTGACCGGGGACTCAACATTCGGCCCTGCCGAATAGCTCGAATAACGTGATGGGTTCGCCGCGCTGCCGCCGGCTTGCGCCGATCCAGGCATCGCCCCCATTCTCCCCGTCCCCGGCAGCGCCGGTCCCGGCGAAGTGGGAGCGGGATTCTCGGCCAAGGGGCCAGCCGCCGGTGCAGCCGGCGAACCTGGCGGGCGATTGTCCGTCGGCCAGGGGACTGATGCCGGTTGTTGATTGTCACGACGTCGGAACGGGTCTTCCGGTCCACCGCCGCTGGGCGTTCCGCGATAGATGTCGCCGTCCGGAACCGGACGCTGAGCATCGACGCTGCCCCATTGAGGTCGCGTTGCGACCAAGGGAACGGTGGTCGTTTGCTGAGCACTAGCGACATTGCCGGCACGATCATGCGCTTCAAAGCGAACCATCAGATAGCGGCTCGACGCATGTGGGAACCAGCGGGTCTCGCCGGCGATCACGTTGTCTTGGTTGTAGGCTTTCGTCCCATCGACGGTCACGTTAGTAAACGGCGAATCGGGAGAGGTCTGATACGACAAATAAACATGCGCGGGATCACAAAGCGCATCGCTGACCATCCAACGGGCGATGACTTCGCCGCTCGGCAGCGGATTGAGCTCTAACTTGACCGTCGGCAATTCGGTGTCGACCCGCACTTTTAGCTCTGGCTTTTGGACGGTGTTAGACACTTTTCCGTCACGTGTCATCGTCCGGACTGCAAACCAATATTCGCCGTCATTGTTGGTCTGAAAGACAAACCGATTGGCGCTGGGCGACTCGCTGCGATACTGCGTCCAATTGGTTCCCTGATCGTTAGAAACCATCAGATGAACTTCGACCGGCGGATTGGCGCCATCCTGATTTACCTGAAAGGGAATCGCAAATTCACGCTGCCGGGTTTCCATCACTGCCGCGGTCGCCGTTGGGTCGCTGGGACGAGCCTGTTGCGCAAGCAAGCCGAGCGGGCCAACGATTAGCCCAACTAGCCCCAGCGATATTTGGCGAACGATAGTAGTCAATGGATGTAGCTGCCCTGACGACGTCTGCAACAAAGTGAACGATGATTCTTCGTTACTATCGGACGCCAAGGAAATGTCGCTGGAGATAGCAGCCCTGATTGGTCCTGTTAGCGAACCATGGGAAACTTTGCCGACCACGAAGACTCACCCGGTCGCCAAGGAGCTGCCGGTTGTGCCGGCAGAGAACCGACCCCAGCACCGCTCACAAATATCCCAAGCAAAAAACAACCCTCAGACCACCCAGTCCCCTAGGCAAACCCAAGCTAGTCTCCGCGCTGCCTAATACTGCATTTCGTTCAACTGCAGTTGCAGATCGTCACGGACCTCCTCTTCGCCGCTGCGTGTCGCCATATCATGCATCAGCGTTTGCTGAATCACATCGGGAAGCAGATAGGTGTCGCCATTGGCCATGACAACATTTCCCGACAGACTATTGCTCAGGGTCGCCGCGTTGTCGGGGTCATTATCAATCAGCAGCGAATCACGATTTAGGTTGAGATCTTCTGGCTGAGTCCAGGTGATGCCGGGGCCATTTTTTTCGACGACCAGCAAAGTCGACTCTGATTCATCCTTACAGTCTTCTTTTTTGACGCCTCCTCCATCGGGAAACAGCGTTTCCTTCCCTTTGATGACGACAAACCGCGTGTCGTAGAAAAAATTGGAGTCTTCATCAAAACTCTTATAAACGCTCGGCATTTCGCTCAGGATCTGCATGTTCTCTGGGTCATCCCAGGCGAGATTCAAGTTGTAGCGGTCATAGATATCCTGGTGCCCCAAAAACGGCAGCAGCAAAACGCGCCACGAATGCTGAGGCTTCCCTTTGGCGTCGGTCGTAAAAGCCGGCGGATAGGCGCCATACGTCGCATAGTAAGAGCTCATCCCCTCGGCGATCCGTTTCAGATTGTCCCGAGAAGCGTCATTTTGCGTCTGCTGTCTCGCTTGCTTGATCGCCGGCACCGCAACGCTGGCGACGCCACCGCCACAGATTGCCAGCAGAGCAATCCCGGCAAAACTAACTCCCAGGATCAGCATGATGCTTGACAACGGCATCCGCGGCTGATCGACCTGCGCTAAGCGTTTATTCACCACAGCCGGGGAACTGCCTAACGGCGCGCCGGAAGTACCTAGCTGCGGAATCGTAATCGACTTGGCGCAAATGGCGCACGGCCCAGATTGACCGGCGTAGCTTTCGTCAATTTCCATTTGCGTCCCACAGTGGGGACAGTGAAATGAAATCGGCATAAGATCAGAGCTTCTCTGGGAGAGGGCGAAGGACACCGCCGATTATAGGCGGCCCCATCAGCAATCGCTAATGACTTGCGCGGAAGTCTCGCACAATCTGGACATACTGAGCCGCCAGATCCGCGATCCGCTGCATATCGCCGCTGGCGACCGCATCCTTTTCAATCAACGAACCGCCCACCCCCAACGCACAAGCTCCCGCTTTCAAAAAGTCGACCGCCGTCGTCAGATTTACTCCGCCGGTTGGCATCAGTTTGACATGCGGCAGGGGACCATGCAGCGCCTTCAGATACTGCGGTCCGGTGATTTCCGACGGAAAAATCTTGACCACGTCGGCGCCTGCCTGCCAAGCGGTGATCACCTCGGTCGGGGTCAGCGCCCCCGGCAGGATCGCTTTGGAGTAGCGCCGGCACAGTTCAATCGTCTCTAGATTGATCGCCGGCGAGACCACAAACTCGGCGCCCGCCAAAATGGCCAGTCGAGCCGTTTCGGGATCCAAAACGGTTCCGGCGCCCAGAACGATCTTCCCCCCCAAGCGGTCCGCAACCGCTTCCAGCACCTGATGCGCCTTGGGAACGGTAAACGTGACTTCGATCGCGTTGACCCCGCCGGCTAGCAGCGCTTCGGCGATATCAATGACTTGTTCCGCTCGATCGGCCCGCAAAACAGCGACAATTCCGGATGCGGTGATTCTATCGACAATGGTCGGCTGGGACATGATTTCAGGGCTTCCCAAATTGAAGAGGTGCGTCGTGTGGTGGCAAGCGGCCGATGCAGCGGAGCCCGGCGATCCGAAAAAAAAGGTAAACTCTCTCGAGACCGTATTTTACGGATTGCTTTGTCAAATCGGCCAAACGTGAGATAATAACAAAAACAGACGCCGCTCGGGCCGCGCGGTCGTCGCTCGCCTTACTTCGCGCAGCTGGTCACGTATGGACGCAGAATCGTTTTGGAACCTAGGACAGGGAATAGTGCTACTAGTGCTTTCACTCGTAGCATTGACACTAGCGTTCCAAATTATGAGAAGGTTTCGGGATCGCGCCGATGACGACCTGCCAGAGCAAGAAACACTGCTATCAAACTTCCGGGATTTGCATTCACGGGGTGCTCTGAGCGACGAGGAATTCCGAAAGATAAAGACGGACATTTCGACGCAAATCCGTAAGACGGTTGGAGATTCAACAGATGATCCACCGTCAGGCTCGCAAAGTGATGTCTAAGTTTTTTGCGGTTAACTTCCGCACAAACGTAACGATGCGTTCGTACAGCGAGGAGTTCAAGCCTGGGAGGCTACTGGGTCGAAATCACACGGTGTGTGGTCTCGAGCCCTGACTGTACGGAAGCTTGAGATAGATTTGATTTAGAGAATTGATAGCTCGACTCTCTGCGGACAAGGATGCCCCCCGGGCCCACGGCTTCACCGCCAACGGCCAATCGAGCGACACCTGGGAGTTTGGAACCGAGTAGGCGATCGTCGCCCTCTCGCCCATGACGCGCCGTAAAAAGCGCGCTCGGTTCAACTTTGAGAAGCCGTAAAGGAGTAGTGAATGCCCGCGGGAAAAGATATCACTGGTGGTCGTCGCAGTTCAACCAACAAAAAGAACGCTTTCTGTTCGTTCTGCCGTAAAAGCTACCGTGAAGTGGGTCCCTTGGTCGAAGGCCCTGGCGACGTATACATCTGCGGAGAATGTATTGATCTCTGCAAGTCGATTCTCGAACAAGAGAATCGACGTCGCGGCGCCAGCGGCAAATTGTTCAATCACGTGCCTAGCCCGCGTGAGATCATGACGCACCTCAACGAGTACGTCATTGGTCAAGGGAATGCCAAAAAGGTGCTTTCTGTAGCTGTCCACAATCACTACAAGCGATTGATGATGGGCGCCGAAGGCACTGGCGTAGAAATTGAAAAATCAAACATCATGCTCGCCGGTCCGACCGGTAGCGGCAAAACATTGCTGGCTCGCACACTAGCTCGCATGCTCAACGTGCCGTTCGCCATCGGCGACGCGACCACGCTGACCGAAGCCGGCTATGTGGGCGAAGACGTCGAAAACCTGCTGCTGAAGTTGCTGCATGCGGCTGACTTTGATGTCGAAGCGGCTCAACGCGGCGTCCTGTACATCGACGAAATCGACAAGATTGGCAAGACGTCCAACAACGTCTCGATCACTCGTGACGTTTCCGGCGAAGGCGTTCAGCAAGCGTTGCTGAAGATGCTGGAAGGGACCGTCGCCAACGTTCCGCCGCAAGGGGGACGCAAGCATCCCGAGCAACAGTACATCCAGATCGACACCAGCAACATTCTCTTTATCTGCGGCGGCACGTTCGTCGGGATCGAAGAGATCGTTCGCAAGCGTCTCGGACGCAAGTCGATCGGCTTCGGCCAACAGACCGGATACAAGAGCGAAGCCGACTCGGCCGAATGCTTGCGTCAGGTTAACAGCGACGACATCCTAGAATTCGGTTTGATTCCGGAACTCGTCGGACGCCTGCCGGTTGTCTGCTCGCTCGAACCGCTGGATGTCAGCGGACTGAAGAGCGTGTTGACCGAACCCAAGAACGCGTTGATCAAACAGTATCAACAACTGTTCGAGATGGAAAATGCACAACTTGATTTCTCGGATGACGCTCTAGAAGCGATCGCTCAACGTGCTTTGAACAAAGGCACCGGCGCCCGCGGTCTCCGTTCGATCATCGAAGAAGTGATGCTCGACATCATGTTCGATCTTCCAGAACAAGAACCCGGCAGCAGCTTCTCGATCACTCGCGAAGTGATCGAAGGTCGCGAGAATCTCTACAAGATGCCAGAAACCAAAAGTGCGTAAGAAAACTCTCCCTCCTGCTGTTTGACGTAGCAACTCTGAATCCGCAACTGATGTGAAACCGAAGCTCCGACCGTCTCTCCAACGGTCGGAGCTTTTTTTATGCGCATCAACTTAAAAGCGAACTGACCTGACCTCGATCCAAGCAAGAGAATGGTCGACTCATGACAAAGCGAGACCGCACAGAGTAATCGTCAATAAAATGCCTCTGAGCAAAATCGCCAAGCGATTTCCCTACCGCATCCCACGCCAGCTTACGGGTGAACTTTTCCTTTGCGAGGAAAAAGTCTCTTCGATCAACCATCTAGGTTGTTGATCTAGCCAACTATTGTGGCTATTCTAGGGGGTCGGCCATTTATTGATACTGGCTTTCAATATCAACTTACCTCCGGCGCCGCAGCCAGCCCTAACCACTCCCTGACATCACCATCAACCTGCGAATGAGCCCCTCCCCGGGGTTTTCTGGCCAGGACTCACCCGCCTGACACCAATCTTGGCGACCGCGAGCCTTCTGGCTTACGCGCCAAATCAAGCAGCTTTCCAAAACCAGTGGGAACCGATTCAATGCATTTTCAAACGCGCGTAGCCCGTAAGCCAAATACAGGTTTCACGCTGGTAGAGCTCTTGGTGGTTATCGCCATCATTGGAGTCTTAATTAGTTTATTGCTTCCAGCGGTTCAGCAAGCTCGTGAGGCTGCGCGACGCATGCAGTGCAAAAACAATTTGCGCCAGGCGACTCTGGGGATGATTAACTGGGAACACACCTACGGCTATTTCCCCTATTCGCGAACCGGATCGCTCTGGCGGATACTCGCATTTGTTGAACAGCCGACTTTGGCGGAAGCTTTTAACGCCGCCCAGCATCCAACGCAGAACTATGGCTACAACGGTCAAATGAATCCGAACTCGGCTGCAACCTGGCCTGCAGAATTAAAAGAATTGATGAACGTTTCGGTGCCGACATTCGTCTGTCCGAGTACTCCCGGCGATCGGACTGTCACGGTCAGTGACAGCGGCGGCAACTTTCCGGTTCAAGCGACCGACTATACAACTCCTCGAATTCCGGCATTGCGACCGGTGAATCATCCGCTCTGGTACCAATCCGGAGAGCCGCAAATGCCCATGAATACGGCAATGAGCCCGAGCGATTCACGCAGTACCGATCCAACCCGTCGCGGGGCCAAAGCTGGTCAAATCACGGATGGTTTCAGCAATACGTTGATGTACTACGAATGCGGAGGCTCGCCGCAGCTCTACGTCAATCGCAAAGTCGTCACCGGGAACGTTTCGATGGCATGGGCTGGTGCTGGCGACGGAGTCAAGATGCGGGCCTATCGCGCTGACAATCTTACGGCGTCGACTTCTGGATCGAGCAGCGGAAAAGGAGATCCTAGCAACCCAAGCGTTCCACTTGCTCCCACCGACACAAATTCGGGAAGCGCCTGGGAAGCGGCAATCGATATTGAGCCCGGCACTTTTCGATTTCTTAACCACACCAATTCTGGGCAGCCTTACTCGTTTCACCCTGGCACAGTGAATATTTCGCTCTGTGATGGCTCGGGGCAAACGCTAAAAGAATCAGTCGATCTCTCCGTCTTTCTAAACCTGATGCTTCGCGATGATGGAGAAGTGCTGGGCGAATACTGATCGCCCCTCCTCGACTGGATGCAGCAACGAATCTAATTTTGTCAGCCCCGACTGCTTCTCCAACCGTCGGGGCTTTTCTATGCGCGTCAGCGCCCAGTGCAAAGCTGGGCAGCCACGTTTAAACAGAACCTGTTCTCGGAAGTCCCAAATACTGCTCCAAAGTCAGATACAAAACGATCTCCACTCCTACCCGCAAGCTCACATCGTTAGCCTGAAAACCAAGCTGGGCCGCCAGACGGTTGAAGTCCGTGACAAATTGCTGCGACGTTGTGGCATCCAACCGCAAAAAATCTCGTGCATAGATCTCGACCAACTCCTCTACATTGCCCGAGTAGATTGGCTCGTCTTCCATGTCATCATCCTCATCGTCCCCGTCGTCGTCCTCGCCATCCGGAACCGTGGTGTCGGGAGGTGAAAGGTACTGAGGCGGCGTTGTCGTGTACTGCGGTGGAATTGTTGTGTACTGCGGTGGCGTCGTGGTGTATTGCGGCGGAGTGGTGGTATACCGGGGATCTTGCGTCGTAAAATCTTGCGCCGCCACCGGCAGCGTGATCCACAACATCAAGACCAGCGCGAGTGCGAGAGTAGGGTATTTCATGTCAGCGATCTCCTGGGGGGCGCACTGAGACCTATCGGCAAGATCTGTTTGGATCTGCTGGAGGCCGTTTCTCAGATAGCCTGACTGCTTCGAACAAGGGCCTGCAGAGTGACAGTGCAAATCGCGTGCGGAACCGAGAGATTGGAAGCATCCATTCGGTAGACTTGCCAGGAATTGGCGTTCAGGCCTCGGAAGATGCCTTGGTTATCGAGGATGCATAGGTAGCGAGCGATCTAAAGAGAGAACACGGCTGCTGCGGGTGTACTCTAGGCGTGCTGGATGAGCGTTAAGCGATCAAATCTCAATGCATAGATCGGCTCAAGCTTCTGGCCAAGTTCGGCGCAGTGCCTTTCATTTTAGCTGTTCATCGATAGCAGCCGTTCGATTGGTAAAAAACTATCAACGTGTCAACGCATCATCCAATAGATAGGGAACGCACCTTGCCGACAGCCGCCGCGTTGCGACTCGTAGAGTCGCCTCCTTCAATAAAAGGACGGTCGCCAGCCTCGAGACGACCCAGGTTGGCGGCGCGACTTTGATCCGAGCGCTCGGCGTTGCAATTCCGCGGAGCAGACAAAAGTCGGTTTGAAATTCGTTCGCAGGGCTTCGCGGCCAAATTGGGATCGCCGACTGAGCAACCTCATGTTTCGCACAAGTTTTCCCGGGAAAAATCTCTTGGGCATGTTGCCAGGCTTCCCCCGCGATGCGTGCGATCGAAAAGCTGGTCGCCGCAATCGGTTCGTACTCCAGTCCCGTAATACCGACTTGCTCAAAAATGGCGTGCAGCCGATTTGAGATCAGGAACTCGATTCCCCAGCGCCAGGGGCGATGGATCTCGATGAACTCATGCTTACGATTTTTAGGTGGCCTAAACGACGCTCCTTGGATCAAATCAACGTCGATGAAGCATTGGTCGCACGTTCGCGATGAAAGATCGAAGCCGAACTGACCATAGTCCAATGCGGCTGGAGAAATCGTGAAGTATTCAAATTTTGTGAGCGAATCTTCGGTGACTTCCCGATGGTGCGAGCGGACATATCGATGCGATGATCGCACCTGAAAATGGCTGTCCAGGAACGCGACCACTTCTTCGTCACTCGCCTCCACAGAGACCATGCCCTGAAACAAGACAGGCGAATCGATCAGACGATCACGGATCTTCGCCGGAAGCGAATTGCGCATCGCGTCCAGAGATTCCGTCAGCGAGGTGCTGAAATAGGAGTACCATTCCACTAGCATATTTGCCGCTTCGTTGGGTGAAACGAGTCAGTTCGTACTACAGTACCCATGCTGCGACCGATTCAAAACATGGGCGCATAAAAAAAACGCCGACCAAACGGCCGGCGTTCTTGATTCGATTCCATCCATTCGCCGCACTAGCGGAACAGCGAAGTTCCACCCGGCAAGTAATAGGTTGGTGCGCTGCGGCTGGTTCGTTCCCATTCTAGCAAGACCTTGTCTTGGGTCGGCGGGCTCGGTTGGGCCGGAGGCAAGGGGGTTGGCGCCGAGCCGATTTGACGCGACGCCTGATCGGCTGCGATGTTCATTGCGGCGTCGTTGCGTGCCGGATCGCTGCCGCCGCGATGATAAAAGCCTTCACTTGTGGCGGTGGCGCTCACTTGCATGAACGGCTGTTTTTGCTGGCCGCTTTGCAGCGAAGCCATCGAGCCGTTAGCAGTCGCCGCAGCTACGTTGTTAATCGGCGGTTCAGGGCTTTGACCTCGCATGACGAACGGTTCCGTTTCGTTCTGGGCGATCGGATCTTGCGGGCCGCGAACATTCGCGATCGAGCTTCCGTCACGGACCCAGTCGAGCCACGCGACTTGCAGATCGCTTAGGCTGCGATAGCCGTAGAATTTGTGCGTCGTACGGGTCCAGTTATTGGACCGCATCCCTTCGCCGACGTACTCGACATACTTCGGCTTGCCGCCTTGGACGATCAAAAAGCGAGCCAGCGAGTAGCCTTGCGCGTACAACGGCAATACGTCGGAAGGATATTCTTCCATCGCAAACATCCGATTGAACGCGATGCCGCGATCGGTCGTCAGACATTCGTACAACAGTTTGGTGTTCTTGTTTTTCTCCGAGTCATGCTCGACCGTCGTGCAAGCGCCTTCGTCAGCCCAGCGGGGTAGGGGACGACCAAAGTGGGTTGCGAAAACGGTGTGCAAAATTTCGTGCGGCAAGACAGAGTCAAGAATCCGTTCTCGCGAACCTTGGATCTCCATCGTCCAACTGAACGGCACTCCGCGATTGAAGGCAAACTGGGTGAAACCGCCGGCGCCGCCGCCCACTTTGACCAAGATCGGGCACGGCTGCGACCACGGGGGAAGCTCGCGTCCGAGCCATTCCAATGCTAGTTGGCGACGAAATCCTTCGGCCGCTTCACAGGTTTGTTGGGCCATTTGCTTGTCGGGAGCAGTGACCACAAAGTTTTCGGTACGGTGATTAGCGCCAAGCGATAGTGCGGCGCCAAAGATGACTGCCGCGAAGCAGATACGAGCTTCCATGCTCTTGGAATCTCCAAGTTTTCTGGGATCGTGCAAAACGAGTCGCCTCCTGCAACTCGTCATTAATCGCCGCAGCTGTTCCGGGGGAGAACGTTAGCGGCTCCAACGACGCTGATTCCGATCGAGCGTCGCATTTTTGTCAGTGATTCGCAGTGCAGTGCGATTCCAGTCTCTTTGCTCAGCGATGGCTCCCTGGGGAGCCGCCGACCGTCCTTGCCGTAGTCGCCGTTTGTAAAGATTACAGAAAACGTAATCCAGATGGCCGCGATCACAAAGAGCAGTTTTCGCCAGTTCCGGTGATCCGCAATTCATGCTGCTAGCAGAGCACCAGCCCAAGCCTGCGTCCGATACGCACCGCAGGCCCAATTCGTTCACGTTTTTGGGCGTCGCTTTTTCTTTTTCGCCGGCGTCGGTTTTTGACTCAGCAGAAATCGCTTTTCGGAATTCACCAAAAATCTACCTGCCAGCGCTGTTCGTCCCAGCAGCATCCGGCAGAGCATCGTCTTGCGGCAAACCAAGCCCAGCTCAATCACAGCTTGGTGCGGGCCAATCTGAATCGTCGTCTCGACGATGAGTCGATCGTGGACGCTGCCGTTGCTTGACTTAATCCGCGTACGGCGCTTGATGGGCGCTTCGATGGTCACCAGGTTGTCGCGGTTGACCTTGGAGAGTGCGACATGAAACAGAACGCGATCGCCGGGCAACTCTTCAAAATCGATCACATCGATTGCGCTAGAACGTGCGCCGCTGTCTGACTTTGCCCGAATCGGCGGGACGCTCCACTCAGGCAGGCCGATGTATTCTTGCCAGCCGATTACGGCGATTTCACGGATCTCGTCTGTCACTTCACCCTCGCACATATTTCCTCGTGCTCAGGCAAAATTATAGTCGATTTTAGCCGATCGCGGGCAGCCCAATCAAAGCGAAGTGAGATACGATCATCCCCTTCGCCACGCGCCAGCCGTCCAGGGCTTAATCAACCGGGGACTGATCGACATCCAGGATCGCACTGAAATACATCACAAACTTGCCGTTGCGGCGACCTTTGATGGTATCCACCAATTTAACCGCCGCATTTAAAACGTCGCGGCGACTGATCTGCCCTACCAACTTGCCGCCGCGTAACACCGGCAAGCGGCGATACTCGGTATTCTTAAAGACCTGAATGCACTGCAACAAGTCGGTTTCTTCTTCAATCGTCCGATTGGGGTCGGTGTTCATGAAGGCCCGTACTTCGTTTGACGGCAACTGTTCGTACATCGCATCCAGCAAAAAGCTCATCGATGTCTTTTCTGAAAAAACGCCCAAGTACTGACCTGCCGCGTCAATCACCGGAGCACCCGAAATCCGATAGTAGAGCAGCTTGCGAACCGCCTCCAGTGCGTCATCTTCGGGACGCAATGTAATCAGTTTCGTCGCCATGAAGTCGCGCGCCACAGGCGCCCGATTTTCGGTAGTTTGTAGAGGCATCGTAAAATCCCCTTTCCCTAAGACCTAGGTAATGATTGGATGAGCGGGGAGCTGCTTCGATTATCAGGGGCGTCATCATTTTAAACTTGCCTGCGCCAAGGGTGCAAACACTTTCTGCAAACTTTGCGGCATATAAAAACCCAATACATAAGCGTTAAAGGATGTCAGACATCCACAAGCGGGTACATGCAGTTTCGCCAAACTATCCCAAAGAAATCTGGGGGCACAGGACACATCGACAACAATTTGACGGGAAAGGGTAATCCAAGTAATCTAACAGTGGCGCGCAAATTTTGTCCTGCTTTATGTATGGAAAGGAGACCACTATGTTTAAGCCGGGCGATCCCGTGGTTTATCGCAAAACCAAACACACCACGCATCCCGGCCCTCGCGCACATGACATTGACCCGGAGCCGCGAGGCGAGTTTTATACGTACGCTGTCGATAAGTACTGGGTGATCGAGCAAATCGATCAAGATGCGATCGTGGTCCGCACACGACGCGGCAAAACCCATGCGATCCGGCGCGATGATCCTCGCCTACGTCCCGCCAAATGGTGGGAACGTTTTTTCCTTCGCGGTCGATTTCCAGGCGCTGAAGCTGGACAAGTGAACTCGACCGAACACTCGACTGAACAGTCGTAGTTTTCGACCACCTCTTTAGAATCAAAAACGCCGAGCCGGGGATCAAACAACTCCCCTGGCTCGGCGTTCTTTAGTTTCTGGCTGATCGCTGCGGCAAACTTGCTGCGGCAAACTTAAACCTTGCGCCCTAGCTCTTCAGCTTTTCCTTCATCTCTTTCACCAGATCCAGCATCCGCCCCGGAGTCCCCATCTGGTTGTAACCGCCGTCCACATGCAAGATCTCGGCCGTCACTCCCTTGGACATGTCCGATAGCAAATAGCAACCGGCTCGCCCCACTTGCTCGTGCGTGATGCCGTCATTGGTCGGTGCGATCGCCGCGTACATCTCCAGCATCTCTTTGGCGCCTACCGCGCTGCTGGCCAATGTCTTCAGCGGGCCCGCACTGATTGCGTTGACGCGAACGCCGTCGGCGCCCAGATCATAAGCCAAGTACTTAACGATCGAATCCAGCGCCGCTTTGCAGACGCCCATCATGTTGTAGCCCGGCACGATCCGCTCGCCGCCAAAGTAGGTCATGGCGCAGACCGAGCTGTTTTTGCTCAAAATCGGGCGTGCGGCGTTGGTCAGCGCGATCATGCTGTAGGCGCTGATATCCATCGCCAACTTGAAGCCTTCGCGACTGCACTCGACCGTCGGCACGCGCAAATCATCCAGCGATGCGAACGCGACCGAATGCAGCAGGAAATCGATCTCGCCAAATTCCTGCTTGGTCGTTTCGATCACCTCGGCCAGGTTTGCGTCCGATTGCACATCCAACGGAACCAAAAACTTGGCGTTCGGGTTCCCTTCGATCAGCTTGGCGACCTTGCCCCGATTCTTCTTGCGCTGATCTTCTGGCTTATCCGGCAGGTGCGTAAACCCACACTGGCCGCCAGCAGCCATGATTTGCTCTGCAATCGCCCATGCGATCGAACGATCATTGGCCACGCCGACGATCAGCCCTTTTTTGCCTTCGAATAATTGCACTGCGAGATCTCCCTCCGCGTAGCGCCAAAGTCTTGCGACTCGTAAACCGTGAGCTGACTGTTGATTCTCTCAACGGCCGGCCAAGTAATAATCGCCCAGAATACCCGTTTCCGCGTCCCTTCAAAAGCGGACTTCCTGATACGCCCAAGGCCGATACCAAATCATTTTGATAACATACAGTCGTTATCCATTGACGACACCGGCGGAGTTTGGCATGGGCGGAGCCCTTTACGACGAAATCGAATCGGCCCTCTTGTTGGGCGAACAACGCGATCTGATCAGCGCCCCGCATCTGCGAGTCGTGGCCCTGGCTACCTCCGAAGATCGGCTCGACAAATACCTGCACGCTGCGCTAGACGCCATCTTTCAGCGCGGTACGGCCGACTATCTGGCCGTCGCCGTCCGCAACAACCTGGGCCAATGGTCCCCCATCGCCGAGGCGGGCCGCCGCTACCCGTTGCCAACCGCTGCGCTGGTCGCCGCCGTGGACGCCGCCGAGCCGGTCCTGGCCGAGGGTTGGCTCGCCGTTGCGCTGCACGGCGACAAGTCGCTGTCGCTGGTTCTGGCCGTTCGCAGCACGCCCGATCTGGTCAAAGCGCTGCAAGTTCGCGCTGCGCTCACGGCCCATCTGCTGGGCTACGGCGTCGGCCTGATCCGCGAACGCATCGCTCGCCTGGCCCGTTTGAAGCGGCTCGAACAAATGCTGGCGATCATCGAATCGTGGCAAAAAACCCGCGATATGCATACGCTGCTGACCGAAATGGCCGAAGCCGCCGCCGAACTGTTTGGCGCCGAGCGGGCCAGCATCTTCCTCTGGGATCGCCCCAAAAAAACCTTGGTCGGCCGCCCAGCCCTCGGCATCGCCAGCGGCGAACTGCGCGTGCCCGACGATCGCGGCGTTGTCGGGCACGTCGTCCAAACCGGCCAGTCGCGCCGCGTTGACGAGCTCGAGCAAGACGAAATCAATCGTGACGTCGATCAATCACTCGCTTTTCATACGCGCAACTTGTTATGCGTTCCGCTGGCAGGGCGTCGCGGGCGAATCTTTGGCGCGTTCGAGCTGATCAACAAGCGCCTCGGCAACTTTACGGCCGAAGACGAGCTGGGCCTGACCGAGCTGGCCGCCCATGCCTCTTCCGCGCTCGAAAACACCCAAGAAACCGAACGCATCCTGGCCAGTCGCAATCGCCTGGCCGACGCCGCCGCGGCCGAAGCCGAGCTGATCGGCGATTGCCCAGCGATCGCTACGCTGCGCGGCACGATCCGCCGCGTCGCCGAATCCAATTTGCCGGTCTTGGTTCTCGGCCCCAACGGCTCTGGCAAAGAAGTGGTCAGCCAATCGATCCACTATCGCAGCGATCGCCGCGCCCAGCCGCTGGTCGCCGTCAACTGCGCCGCAGTCCCCGACAGTTTGCTCGAGAGCGAGCTGTTCGGAAGAGAGCAGGGCGCCTTTACCGGGGCCGACGAAACCCGACCCGGCAAATTTGAACTGGCCGACGGCGGCACCTTGTTCCTGGACGAGATCGGCGATCTCAGCCTGGCCGGCCAATCCAAGCTGCTCCGCGTCCTCGAAGACCAACTGATCCTGCGGGTAGGCGGCACCACCGAGATCCAGGTCGACGTCCGGATCATCGCCGCCACCAATCGCGACCTGGGCGAACTGGTTCGCGCCAAGAAATTCCGCGAGGATCTCTTCTTTCGCCTGCACGTAGTGACGATCGAGCTGCCGCCGCTCGGCGAACGGGGCAACGACATCATCACGCTGTCCAACCACTTTTTGCACCATTTTTCTCTCAAAACGGGCCGCCAAACGCCTACTTTGTCCGATGCGGCTCAGCGGCGCTTGCTCGCCCACCATTGGCCCGGCAATGTGCGGGAACTGCGTAACACCATGGAGCGGGTTATCTTTCTGCACAGCGATGACATCATCCAGCCTGAGCAGCTGCAATTTCACTCGCTAGACTCCCCCGACGATTCCGCGATGAACATCCCACTAAATGACGCAACCGCAGAATTTCAAAGACGTTATATCCAGCGGCACGTCGACGCCGCCCAAGGCAACATCAGCGCCGCGGCCGAAAAAATCGGAATGCACCGCTCGAACCTCTACCGGAAGATGAAACAGCTAGAAATGCTGGGCGAAAGCACCCCCAGCGAAGCCGACGAATAAAAAACGAAGCGGAAAACTTGGAGCCCGCCTTGGTAACGACCGATGTTAGCGTTACATTATGGAACTTCAGGGAGACGCGAACCTGCCCATCAGCAATTGCGTCTCCTCAGATAACGCTCCTTTAGCTCAATCGGCAGAGCAACTGACTCTTAATCAGTAGGTTGTTGGTTCGACTCCAACAGGGAGCACTTGTAAACAGCATTTGATCAGCTGGCCCTCACGGGTCAGCTTTTTTTATGCGCCAATGGCTCATCTACCGCGTGCCACTGCCTGGCTTGCCCAGCAGTGCTGTCCTGCCCAAAGAGCCTGAATTCAAATAACCAGCCGCGTAGGCTGGGTTATTGAAGCAGCCAAGTCCTACGAAAACCGAGGTTTCAAGAAATAGCAGCTTCCGGATAGGCTCTTAGTGTGCGCCTACCCCCGCCACGTAACATATATCGGATGCTAAGCGATCTTGTGCGTCCACAATACGGGCAAGCTTTATCTGGATCTGGCACGCTTGGTCGGCCTGAACTTCCCAGGCATGAATGTGATCGGTTGGAAACAAGCTACTGCTTACCTTCTCGTTTCTGCTGCACATACTTTGCCAACGTGGTGTTCTCTTTCAGTTCGCGACGGACTACCACTTCTCCCGATTTATTCCATTCTTGATACTGGAGTTCGACGCCAAATTCATACTCGACAACTGACTTTATTGAGCCATTGTCGTGCCACTCTTTAAATTCTCCATTGGCTTGACCTCGCTTCGCAAACCACTCTTTTTCCAGTATTCCGTTCGGGAACCACTCTCGGACAATGCCTTCTTCAAAACCGTTTACGAAAGTCGCTTCACGTTCGAGTGTTCCATCTGGATACGCAAGAAACGCCACTCCCGAATACGGTGAGCCATCAAGGATGAGTACGTCTTCATCCCATTCCAGTTCTTCTTCATTGATTCTTTGTTGAAAATCCATCATTTCCTACCTCACTTCAAGAATTCCGCCCCTTGCAACAGATGGTCGCAGCCGCGTAGGCGTTCATGAGTGATGAGCGTAGTGAAAAAAACTTGCCCAATCTGAGAGCGAGTGTAACGTCGCATGCAGATATTAAGATGGCTTTCTCGCCGTATTCCAACACAAAAATTGCTGGGTTACGCCTATCGGCTAACCCAGCCTACGCCACTCTCAACGTGCAACGCAGCTTCTAACCGCGCATGCCCAAGGCCAAGCGTCAGGCGTGTTGACTCTGGCCTACTTGATTCTAAGCAGCATGCGTCAGACATCGCAGCACCATGCAAGTCGAGCGGCTGCCACGCCCACCGCTGAGCATGCCCGAATCAATCGGCAACGACCGGGCGACAGTTGACCGACAGAACCCCGACAACCGGCAAGGAGGGGTCAAATCGCCCAGCCTGACCAAAACGGGCAACCGGCATAAGTGGCAGCCCTTCCGACTGAATTTGTGGTTGCGAAAATCTTGGGCTACGCGTCAATCATTGCGACAGGAACATTCACACAAGGGCAGAGCGAATCCATTCACAATTTCACAAGAGGATCACTACGGCTGGACGATCGGATAATTCGACAGCAAACCAACAGGCAGGTACACCCCGTCTGACTCGGTCTCTAGCAGATCCTCAATGCGATCAATTGCCAGGTCAAGTTGCTCCAGGTCTGATGCCAGCAATACAGCCCCGCCATTTTGAATAATAATTACATGACCTGGAATACCTGGACTTGGCTTCCAATTGGTTAGCTCTACCCAGAATGCACAAACGGGATTTCCCTTCTCGTGATACTGAACTTCGAAACTATTGTGTAAAATCGTTTTCAGTTTTTCTAGTCGCAACGTCAATTCTTTGCTCGCTTTTGAACTTGCAACTGGCAAAACCCATTTTACTTTGCGTGGTTCACTGCCGTGGCCATAGCTTGCATTGCAAAATATAAATACAGCACTGAAGAGATGTATTGCGAGCATCTTCGCATATGTTTTGCTCAAATTATTGGTCATCTAGAGCGCCTTTCTTTTTTGTGATCGCAGTCTCGTAGGCTGGGTTAGCCGACAGGCGTAACCCAGTTTTCATTCTGGCAAAATCTCACGGCGTTGATGAGTGATGAGCGTAAAGAAAAAAACTTGACCAATCTGAGAGCGAATGTAACGTCGCGTGCAGATATAACAAGGCTTTCTCGCCGTATTTCCACACAAAAATGCTGGGTTACGCCTGTCGGCTAACCCAGCCTACGCCACTGCGATCCATTTTCGTCAAGCGCAGGTAAGCACCCCACATCGAAATAGGCCAACGGCTGCGACAGCGCACAAAGATAAACCGGCCGGCTACTGTGCGGAGTAAAAAAAGTGAGCCAACCGCCGATCAATTCCATGGAGCCGCCGGCGACAAAAAGTAAGAGATCAGCACGTCCCCACGTACTGCAAAACACAACAGAAAACCCCTGAGATCAAAGGCGGTTGCGGCGCAAATCACGAACGATTATGCCTGTACATATTTATACCCAAAACCAACCCGAAAGGCAATCGATAAATCGTCGAAAAACTTCTCGTATCCAATTTCCATGGGATCAGGTAACAATCGCTCAGTCTGTGGATTGTGTCCCTCATTGGAAGATTGGTGCCGTTTTCCCTGTTGACGAATTCGGTTATCTCCCGGAGTTGAACAATTCGAGACTCGGCATCGGCCTGCGCCTTCTTGAACTGCTCTTCGGTGGTGACCGGCTTAGGTAGAAGAATCGTCACCTGCTTTTCGGCGTGTGGCTTGGTTTCGGTTGGTGCGTCGGTTTTCATCGGCCGCCAGTTCGTCACTGAGAAACGAAACTCCCGGCGTACTGGTTACCGTCGCCAATGGTTGCTCTGTCTCCGGCTGGCCAACTGGACCAACGAGAAGGACCGTTGCGACAATGGCCGCAATGCCCAGAATGACCGCGCCGGCTATTGCGTAAGGGAATAGGTTTTCTTTTATGGCGTGCTATCCATGTCGTCTTGCCATATTTCGCTTCGCACTGAGTGACCAATCTCTTGCTTAACGTCGTCCAATACTTGACGAAATTTTCCTGGTAGCGATGCGAGCGTGCGATTGCAGTGCCCACAAAAAAGCTGGGTAGAGTCAGGCTCATAAATCGATCCAGACTCGCTATATTTCACGACACGATCGCAATGCGGACAAAACCCGACAATGTCGTGAACGCGATTTTTTGTCCACGTCCATCGCCAGACCACACCCCATCGGTCGAACTTTGTGAATTGATAATATGGCGGACCCTTCTCAAGTTGCACTGATAGCCAAAGCCATCCGACAAATAGAACGACCATCGCGGCAAAAATGGCAAGAGCCCAAAATAGCCAATTAGATGCATGTGAGTCACTTCCAAGCCAAGACCAGATGCTCCACCCTGTATTTGGAATGGTGACGGAAACGAATCCCGCCACCTGCGCCCAGAACCACCAAAACAAAGCTAGCGCAACCGCCGTGACAACAGCGGTGATCGTTTTTGATGTGACATCCTTAAACATGTGAAAGCCTTGGCGCTGTCGCTAGGGGATCGGCGGCTGAATAACGATTCGCTGGAACATAATCGATCTCGCCCAATTCTCCCGCGCCGAACGCATCAAAGCTAGACATTGATTACCGCTTTCGGGCGGGTTATCCTTTCCCTTGCTGGGGCGGTCGCTCCTACTCAGAGTTTCACGCATTAACACGACGCGACAAGGACCGACCCGGCCTTCTTTCTCCCGAATCAACTTAGGGGTTCTGTCATGAGTGGTCTCAATATCGTTGGTTCCGAAAAGATTAAAGATCCGGCAATCAAAAAGGCAGTTGAAAAACTGCAAGCCGAGAACGGGAAGCTTCGGGAGGAGGTTTCGCAGTTGCGGGAACAGATTAGCAAAATTCAGTCGCACCTAATTAAAAATCACGGATACGTCGAAGGCCTGAATGCGTGACCGAACCAGCCCTGACCGTCGGCGATCAGCTTCAACAGCTCGAGCAACTCGGCCCCGATGATCCCGTCGTCGGTCCATTGCTTGAACGTCTCGATACGCTGGAATATGAGATAGGGATCCTGCAACGTGGTGAACAGTAAGTCGGTCTGGAAGCGTCAACGCAAGCTGCTTCAGCGGATTGCCATAAAGGCTTGCTATCGAACTGATTCAAACGTCGCGTTTTCTGAATTGAGTGGCGATACCGATCTGGTAAGATACGATTTTTTTGCGCTCGGCGAAGATGGGCTAATTGATTACAGGGATGACAATTTTTCGTGCAACATGGATGTTATTCGCCCCGTTGCTTTCTCTTGTTTTTTGACGCGTGCTGGACTTGCTGAATTGACGGAGTTTGAGAAGCCGATTATCGAAAGAGTCTGGGAAAAACAGCCAGCAACGGTTGTCTCGATAGCCATAGTCGTTATTCAAATTGCATGGACGCTCGCATTTGCCGCTTGGCTTTACTTTCAAAACAGAGGCGATGTTAGCCCGTGAAACGCGACATGGAACTAGTGCGAGAGATTCTCGTTTGGATGGAGAGTCAAGCGAATGGCTACATCACGGGCCCCATCGAGATCGAGGGTCAAACCAAAGAGGGAATTTACTACCACTGCTACTTAATGAAACAGGCGGGTCTTATAGATGGTAGCGATCAGGGAATGGCGAACTATAAAAGCCCTGGAACGCGACCTACCTCAATCACTTGGCAAGGGTATGAGTTTCTTGAAAACGCGAAACAAGAAACTCTCTGGAGTGGAGCCAAGCGTCAAATTGGCTCGTCATTTAAGGAAGTATCGTTCGCCGTTCTCAATGGGGTTCTGACGCAGCTCGCGATGAAACAAGCTGGACTCAGTCCGTAGGCGACTTGGTCATGTCTGCGGCGGGTGGTAGTCCATGAATTGGAAGATATTAACCACGCGGTAGAGTCAATGAAAAGAAGCCAAAGTCGCTCTGTTGCTTCTGAGTTGTGCAGTGGTAGAAACAGAAGACTTTGTCTTTGGCCAGTGAGAACCGACGCCATGCCCTTATCACGTCTTCGCGGGAAGAGCATGTCTTGGGTGTTGTGATAGTGATCGATTGGTTCAAACGCTCTGCGACCGACCTCTCCTGAGCCAAAACTGGCTCAGCCTGTTGCATCGGATCGTGCACTGGCGAAGTGGCCGAAACTCTCGCCTGTCTGATTCATCTATGCCACATCGACACCACAACTTGCATGCCCCATTATGGCCGGATATCTTTATCCACAAGAGGGGGCGTTGGTTCGTCGCAGGAGACTGCAGGTGGATGGAACGCTGTTTCGCGCCGATTCCCCTATCACTTCTGCACACTCTTGAAATCGATGGGGTTGCTCGGCGTATGGCAACTTGATTGCGCCGCACTGTTTTACTGACTCGCTGGCTTGCTCCCGTCTGAGATGGGCAAATGATTGAAGTCGCTTCCATTTATTCGTAGTGACAGCCTTAGCCCTGCTTGGCGTCCTGCGAGTTCAAACACGAGTAGAGAATCTCATGAACCGCAAACGTACGATCTTCACTTCTCTGGCTTTCTGTTTCCTGGTGGGGAGCAGTTGGATCTCGATGGTCGTTGCCCAAAAACCGACCGGATTAATTCCTACGCCTGATGACCAGCTTGCGGCGCTCGAGACCTACAATCCTGGCGAGGTTACCGTCCAAAGGATGGTCAACGGCAACCTTGCCCAAGAGGTTCGAACCGTTCCGCTTCCGGCGTTGCCCTCCAAATATGACCTAACCGACTTTCTCCCGAAACCAGGCCGACAGGTGTTTAATGACTGTGTCGGCTGGGCCGTCGCGAGAGGCGCCTATTCTTACCAATTCGGCCGATCTCGGCGACGCAAGCCTACGGAAGACTATGACGTTTTCAGTCCTCGCTTTATCTATTCGCAGATCAATCAAGGCAATGATGCGGGTTCGTATATTTATCACACTTCAGAGCCCAATGCGGTCGACCTGGTGCTGAATCAGGGCTGCGCATCGCAGAAAAGTTGTCCTTACGACTCCACGAATAATGGCTGGGCGAACGCGCCTTCCGCCCAGGCACTCACCGAAGCGAACAACTTTCCGGCTCTCCAACATCTGCTGTTGCGTGATCTGGAATCGATCAAAAGGGGATTGAGCCAGAATGTACCGATCGTCCTCTCTATTCGGACAGATGATCCCTTCTACAGTGACTCTGATACTTCTATCTACCGCTGGACTGGCGATGCAAACTCTGGCTATCACGCGATTGTTGCAGTCGGTTATGACGACTCGAAGTCAGCCGTCAAATTGATGAACTCTTGGGGCGATACCTGGAAGAACGATGGCTTTTGCTGGGTTCATTATGACCAATTTAGTCAGCTTGGTCCGACTCGATGGCTGCGTTCTGCGCACATGATCCGGCTGCTGAATGAAAACGCCCCCAAGTACGCGTTCACGAAAAACCGAGCGTTTCTGTTAAACGTGGATGGTGCTATCTATGAAAATGGGACAGCGATCACCAACACGGACTTTGCGATGGAAATTGCCGCCACCGATGAGTGGCTGTATGCGCTGGATCCTCAACGGCGCGTGTTCGCCTATGTGCTTGTCAGCGGTCCAGGTGGGCCGCACAACGAGTTCGAGGACATCTCCTCGGGCAATTCTCCCCAGGGTCTGGGCGGACAACGAGTATCGATGCTGGCTGCGAAGTCCGACTATTTGTATGTTTTGACCGACTCTGGCAGAGTCTACGCTCGCGTGCCGGGAAACGGGAACGCAAGACACTGGAAGCGACTCAAGCTGCCAAATGACGAGCTGGCGATTGACCTGCGTGAGCGACAGCGAGTTATTTTCGCGACCAGCGAGACCGGCAAAGTTTGGAAACGCGTACCAGGCGCTTGGGTAGCTCCCTGAGACTGCAGGGTATGCCGCGAGGTCGCATTCCTTCCGCTGTTGCCAGATTTGTGATTTGGCCACGGCCTTGCGTGGCGATCGGCGGCACTTCAACCCGCAGTTTCGTTTGGTTCAATCGAGCTCGATCTCGCGATCTCCGCGGCGTCCGATGATTAGGTAGATGAGTGCTCCGACTCCCTGCGTGACCGAGATGACGATCACCCACATGATCCGTTGGATATCGGTCAGCGTAGGATTGCGGATCGCATGCACCAGCATTACGACCCAAAGGATAAATTGCACCAGGCTAAACACGATCGCGCCAGAGACGATCAGGCCCTGATTTTGCGTGGCGAAGCGCATGCCTGAGGGCATTAGCTCTGGCAGGGGTTGAGCGAATAAAATCCAAGCGTCCATGGTGCGTGCTTTCGATGCGAGCTGGAGGGTGGTTTTGATCTGCCCAATATTAAGTAGTTCGTCACGGTCACGCTATTCTTTTTTTGAAGCGATTGCGCAAGCAGCGCGGCACTTCGCCCATTGGATCGCTGGTCACCGCCGAGTCCCTTGCCGGCCGATCGCCAGATAGATCACGGCGCCTAACATATGGGTGAGCAAGATCACGATGATCCAGATGATCCGCTCGTTGTCGCTGAGGCTCGGGTTGCGGATCGCGTCGACCAGGGCCCAGATCCAGACGACCGAGAGCAAGAGAATGAAGGCGAAAATGCAGATCATGCCCAGCCCAAGGCTAATGCCAACCGCAGGGACATTCGCGCCGCGCTGGGCCAATTGGATCCAATCGATCATCAATTTTGCTTTCTGGTCGAGATGCTGAAATTTTCAAAGGGATGGCGTTTTCGACTGACGAGTTGTTCGTCGCCGCCGAGGCAATCTTAACCTCTGCTGCGACGCTCGGCGATTTCGCTTGGATCGACAAGCGAAGCGATGCTCTTTCGGTAGAGCAGTTGGATGGACGATTTGCCGCCGCGACGGTGAAAGCCGCAAAGCAGCCCCGGCGAAAAAAGCTGAAAAACGCCAGGCGGCGCCTCGCAACACCGAATGCTAAAGATGTCCGCATTGAGGGGGTTTCTTTGGGGCCGATTGTCGCTTGAGACAAGGCTAAATTGCGTTGCGGCTGCGTCGCCTGATCGCAGTCACGGCAGTCGCGCCCATAGACTTTTCCCTTTGATGGCCTATCCTAAGATGTGAATTGGCCTAGACTTTCGGGCGACAGTCTAGGCCTAGCAGTCGGTGACAGACTAGACGCCCCAGCGCGGCGTCTACTGGTAAATCCATTCAAATCCACATTGAAGAGCGGCGAAAAACGACCGACATGGAACTCGAGCCCGCGGATTCAATGCCGAAACAAGCCGATGGCAGCAATTTTTCCGTCAACCGGCGTCGATGGGACTTCTTACTGATTGGGTTTGGCGTCACGTTGGCCGTGCTGCTGGCCGGGGCGTTGCTCGGCTATCTGAATACGGTTCGGCTGATCGAGAACAATCGCCGGGTCTTTGCGACGCAAGAAGTAATCAGCGAACTCAACCATCTGCTCTCGCTGTTGAGAGACGCCGAAACTGGCCAACGTGGGTTTCTGCTGACCGACGATCAAAAGTACTTGGCCCCCTACCAAGCTGCGGTCGGCAAGGTGCAATCCCAGATTGCTCAGATCGAATCGCTGACCCAAGCGGACACCGAGCATCTAAATGAGCTGCCCGAGCTGAAAAAAGCGGTCGCCGCCAAGCTGGCGGAGCTTCAAGAGACCATCGATTTGGTCGAGTCGGGAGATCGCCCCGCGGCGCTGAAAATTGTTGAAAGCGATCTGGGCCTGGTGTTAATGGACGCGGTTCGCAGATCGATCTCGGTGATGCAACAGTCAGAGCAAGCGTCGCTGCGACGCCGGGCTGATCAGTCTGAAGGGAGTTATCAGACGACGATCGCCACGATTTTGCTTTCAGCGCTGCTGGGGACGACGCTGGTCTGCGCCGTATTTTATCTGTCTCAACGGAATATTCGGCAGAAATCCAGAGCAGCAGCGATCTTGTCTGAGCAAAAAGAACGGTTGCGAATCACCCTAGAGAGCATCGGCGATGCGGTCATCAGCACCGACGCTCTCGGCAATGTGACCTACCTGAATCCGATCGCGGAAGAACTGACCCAATGGAAACAGGCCGAAGCGATCGGTCAGGCGCTGACGACGGTCTTTCACATCGTCAACGAAACAACGCGGCAAAAGGTTGACAATCCGGCGCTGAGGGCGCTGCGTGAAGGGGTGATCGTCGGGCTGGCCAACCATACGATCTTGATCGCGAAAGATGGCGCAGAGCATGCGATTGACGATAGCGCCGCGCCAATCCGCGATCGCTACGGCAATGTCGCCGGCAGCGTCTTGATCTTTCGCGACATCACTGAACGCCGCCAAACAGAGCTGGCGCTCGAACAAAAACGGAAGCTGCTGCGATTGGGCGCCGAGGTCGGATCGGTCCTGACCACCGGCGTCAATCTGCCATCGATGCTGCAAGCGTGTACGGAATCGATGGTCAACAATCTGGACGCCGCGTTGGCCCGCATCTGGACGCTGAACGCATCGGAGAATGTCTTAGAATTGCAAGCCAGCGCCGGGATGCAGACGCAGCTTGATGAAGAACATGCTCGCGTGCCGGTCGGGCAATCTCGCGTGGGTCAGATCGCCGCCGAGAAGCTCGCCTATCTGACCAACGGGGTCCTCGGCGACCCGCTAGTTCCGGAGCAAGATTGGGCCCAGCGAGAAGGGATCGTCGCGTTCGCCGGTTATCCGTTGATCGTCGCCGATCGGCTAGTCGGCGTGATGGGCATTTTCGCCAAACATGAACTCAACCAACGAACGCTGACCGCGATGGAATCGATCTCGAGAGAGATCGCATTAGGTTTGCTCAATCGGCAAATCATGCAGGAAGAGCGCGATCATAGCGAACTGCTGCGAATCACGCTGGCAAGCATCGGCGATGCGGTCATCAGCACGGACGCCCATGGAAATGTGACGTTTCTCAATCCTGTCGCCGAGTCACTGACCGGCTGGAGCCAAGCAGAAGCATTCGGCCATTCGCTGACCGAGGTGTTTCGGATTGTCAATGAAACAACCCGCAACACCGTGGAGAACCCGGCCGAACGCGCCCTGCGCGAAGGGACCATCGTCGGCTTGGCGAACCATACCATCCTGATCGCCAAGGATGGCTCGGAGTGTTTTATTGACGATAGCGCGGCGCCGATTCGGGACGCCCAAAACGAGATTGTCGGCGCGGTTTTGGTGTTTCGAGATATCTCGGATCGCAAAGCGATCGAAAACGAATCGCGCTTGCATGAAGAACGCTATCGAACTCTCTTCAACACGATCGACGAAGGCTTCTGCGTCATTGAAATGCTGTTTGATGATGCTGGCGTCGCCGTCGATTATCGTTTTGAAGAAGTCAATCCTGCTTTTGAAAAGCAGACGGGACTGGTCAACGCAGCCGGAAAAAGCATGCGCGATTTTGCGCCGAATCACGAGAACATTTGGTTTGAAAAGTATGGCGAAGTTGCGACCAGCGGCGAGTCGATCCGCTTTTCGCATGAGGCGCAATCTTTGGAGAATCGCTGGTTTGACGTCTATGCGTTTCGGATTGGCGGGCCTACAAGCCGACGCGTCGCCGTTCTGTTTACGGATATCACCCAGCGTCGCCAAATCGAACAAGATCGCCACGAGAGCGAAGAGCGGTTTCGCAACCTGGTCGAACAGATCCAAGATTACGCAATCTTTATGACCGATCCCGAAGGCAAAGCGACCAGCTGGAATGAAGGAGTCGAACGCGTGCTGGGGTTTGATGAATCTGAATTTATCAACCAAGACATCGTCTCGATGATCTTTACTCCGGAAGACGTCGAGAGCGGCATCGCCCAAGCCGAGCTGGATCAAGCCGCAGCGGTAGGCCGCGCCAGCGATGACCGGTGGATGATGCGCAAAGATGGCGCTCGGTTTTGGGCTGCCGGCGTGACGACCGGGCTGCATGACGAGCATGGCAATCTGCTTGGCTTTATGAAAGTCATGCGCGATCAAACGGAACGCAAGCGACTAGAGGATGAACTGCGTCAGATCGCGGCGGACCTGTCTGAATCGGATCGCCGCAAAACTGAATTTCTGGCCACATTAGGACACGAGCTCCGCAATCCGCTTGCGCCGATCCGTACCGGATTGGAAGTCTTAAAAATGGCGAAGCACGATCCTGAAATGGTCGAAAACGTCCGCGGCACCATGGAACGCCAAACGCAACAGATGGTCCGTTTGATTGACGACCTGTTGGACGTGTCCCGCATCACCAGCGGTAAACTAGAACTGCGAACTTGCGAGATCACCTTGGGCGAAATCATTCGCAGCGCAGTCGAAGCGACGCAGCCCTTTATCGATCAGGCGTCGCACACGCTGCAAGTGACCTTGCCTGAGTCGCCGATCACCTTGGACGCCGATCCCAATCGTCTGGCGCAAGTTTTCTCAAACTTGCTTAACAATGCCGCCAAATATACGCCTGACGGAGGTCACATCTGGCTGACCGCTCAGTGCGAAGCAGAGGAAGTGATTGTCACGATCAAAGATGACGGCCTGGGCATTCCGCTCAACCAACAGTCCAAAATCTTTGAAATGTTTGCTCAAATCGATCGACCAGTCGAAAAGGAATACACTGGCCTTGGGATCGGGCTGACGCTGGTCCAACAATTGGTCGAACTGCACCACGGCACGATTGAAGTGCAGAGCGACGGCGCCAACCAGGGAAGTGAGTTTATTGTCCGGCTGCCGATCACGCAGCATGCTGAGCGAGCAACGCCGGCCGAACTGTGCGCGACGCCAAAATCACGCCAGCTGCGGATCTTGATCGTGGACGACAACAAAGCGGCTGCGACCATGTTAAAAATGGTGGTAAAAATGCTCGGCAACGAAGTAATGACAGCCGAAGACGGCGAACAGGCGATCACCACAGCGGCCGAATTTTTGCCCGATATTGTGCTGATGGACCTCGGCATGCCTAAAATGAATGGCTACGAGGCCGCCCGGCAAATTCGCCTTCAGCCGTGGGGACAAACGATGGTCTTGGTGGCGCTTACCGGCTGGGGGCAAGACGAAGATCGCCAACGCACCGCCGACGCCGGGTTCAATCATCATTTGGTCAAGCCGGCCGAACCAAGCGAGCTACAGCAACTGTTCGCCAGCATTCAGCCCGGCAATCACTAAAGCGACGCTTACCAACCACAGGGCTTTTGTATGACCGCAGACGACAGCGCAACTCCCTCAACCGCCGCCGCTCGCCGCGAACAATTGCGCCAACTGGGCCATGACATCAAGTCGTACCTAGGCGTGGTGACGATGGGATTTGTGGCGCTCGATGGCGCAAAGCACGATCCCGCAGAATTCGCCGAGCTGTACGGCATCATCCAAGCAGATGGCATCCAACCACTCAAGCAGACCGTGCTGGAAATGGTCGAACTAGCCTGCGAAGAGGATGCAGAATAGCACACGGCCAGACCTCGGCCGAAGATTTTTCTTACCCAAAGCTATTCTAGGACGGTCGTTGAACCTTTTGGGGCAGGATGCAAACTCATCGTCTCCGTTTCCGCGGTCTTGCCCTGCGTTTTCTTGACTTGGGCGCGGTAGGGACTGGACTCGGCGGTTCTGTTTTTTTCAGCTCGGCGAGGGCGGCGCTGAGTTTGGCTATCGAAAGTTCGGAGATCGCTGGGATGACTGGACTCGGCTGCGAAATTTTTTCGAGTGGACTCGAGAGTGAAATTTTTTCGAGTGGACTCTCGTCGGAAATTTTTTCTGGCGGCTGGGGCTGAGCCTGGGGCGATGCGGATTTTGCTGTTTCGCTGGGCTCGCGACGGGGTTGGCCGGTCAACTTGTCAGCCAGTGGGTCGGTTGGCTGGACTGGACTCGGCGGCGTTTCTTTTTTGGCTCGGCCTAATAGCTCGGCCGTTGTCAGGGTGATGAAGCTGGTTTCAAGCGGGTCATACTTGGGCGCGTTGGGATCGTTCAGTTCCTCCAAGCTGACCAAGCGATACCGGGGCTCCCGCCTTGGCTGGTGCGGATTGCTGTTGGCGGCGAGGCGGATTTGGCCGGTGCTGACCATATATTCCCAGGCCAAGCCGAACTTGGTTCCGCTCATCCCGCTTTGCTCGCGGATCTTCAGCTTGGTCGCGTGAGCCGGATCGATTTGCGACATCACGCCGCGCAGCTTCATCCGCAAATGCTCCAGCTGCGATTTGGCCGCTTGTTGGGCCACTTCTTCGGCGATTGACGGCACGTCGCGCAGCGTTACTTCCCACTTGCCGCCGGCTAGATCGGTGGTTCGCTCATTAGTTGGGCCTTCATTAATATCGACGCCCCACAGGTCGCTTTGCCCGGTGCCGCCGCCCAGGGTGAGCCACAGTTGATGTCGCCCTGTGCCCGGTTTGAACGCTTGCCGGCGATTGACCAAAAGCCATTGCCGGGCCACGGCGCCGCATCCGGCGCTGGCCAAGTCGGCGGCGGTCAGTGCCCGCGGCGGCAGTTGCTTGCGGGTAGGGCAACAAAGAATCGGCGTGGCGCCGGCCTTCTGGCAGCAACGAATCAGTTCGCGCTGCTGCTTGGCTTGGGCCCGCGGCGTCATGTTTAAGAAATCCGCCGTATCGATCAGCACAACTTCTAGTTGGTGTCGCTCGATCCAAGCGGTCAGCCGCTGCAAATGGGCCGGATCGCTGGGATCGGTGATGTTCAGCTCCCAGACAAGTCGATCGAGCTGCGACAAATCGACCCCGGCCGCCGCACTCCAGCGCGGCGCCAAATCGGTCACCATCTGCTCGGCCTCTTCGCCGCCGACATAACCAACGCGAAACGCTCGCTCGGCCGCGAACTCCCCCAAAAACTTGCCCCCGCTGGCTAGCGCCGCACACAGATCAATCGCCAGCGAGCTCTTCATACATTTACTGGGCCCCAAAATCACCGCCGCCTGATGCCGCAACAAGATCCCCGGCAACAACCAATCCCGCGGCTTTTGACGAGCCAATAGTTGAGCGGTGGTCAGCCCTTCCCAAGGTTTTTCCGGCTTGCCAAACTCCGCCGGCTCCGCTTCTCGGCCAAAAGCCCCCAACGCCCCCGCTTCACGATCCAAAACCAGCGGATTCGCAAAATCCGAATCCAACAGCGGCGTAAACGCCTCGCCCCAATCGACCTGGCCAGTCCGATTAGAAGCAGGTGCACTCACAACGATCGACATGGCAATTCCCCCTGATCGTTCACCGCAGCGCAGCAGAAAACGTCCCGCCCCACCGGCAATGACCAACCCCCGACGTTCAGCCCAATCCCCAAGCCAAACGCCTCACATAAATAGCCCCCCACGAATCCCGCAGGCGCCCAAAACAAGCTAAACAGCAGAGCCAAGCCGAAGCCTGGTTGCCTGTACAAATTTATACCAGCAATGCAGCGGCAAGTCAACCTCAAGCGGGGGAGATTTTTGCGGGGCAATCTGCGGCAACGGGAACGCCGGCGCCATGGCCACGGCCTTGCGGTCAAGACCCGCGAGTGATCAAAGTTAAGTTTCCGCGACGTGCAGCCTGGTGGTAGTCTGAGCAGAAAACACTGGCCAAAAAGGGCCGGGTGCCACGCAAATTTAAGAGAGTTTCGCCACGGCCACGCTGGCGCATGTCTTGCCTCGAATTCTGATACGGACTAGAGAAAAATGACAAGTGAAGCAGCGATGTATGGAGCGATCGTCCGTGGAGACACTGAAGCAGTGAAGGAATTGCTGGGGAACGACCCGTCGGTATTGAAAGTATCAAAAGTTGGAAAGAATTGGCTGCACTGGGCGGCACAGCGGGGATACACCGACATTGCTAAAGTGTTGGTTGAAGCTGGATTAGACGTCGATGGGTTGACGGATGATGGTACAAGCACTGCACTGGACATTGCGGCAGGACAGGGAAGAAAGGATGCCTGTATGTGGCTCATTGAGCAGAACGCAGATATCAATCGAGGATTCGGACAATCAGCGACACCGATTTTCAGTGCCATATATGGAAAGTCCCTTGAGGTGGTAAAGCTGTTTGTCAATAAAGGGGCACGCTTGGACGCAGAGTTCGGGAACCCCGCCATCGGTGTCCTCAGCCATGCAAACCAGTATGGCACTCCTGAAATCGTTAAGTTCCTCCAGCAGGAAATGCCATAATATCATTTATACATTACGATCTTCGCAGGCTGTGCCGGTTTGAAGGGTTGCAGCTTGGCAGGCTGGGTGGCACTGTCCAACGGTGTTTTTCTTCGCCGGGTTGGCACTGGCGAAAAGGCATCTTTTCGAGTGCCACTGGCCCTTTTCAGCCAGTGTCTTCACTCCGAGAGCGACGGGTGGTCGTCCATGAATTGGAAGTTTAATCAACCACGCGGTAGAGTCAAAGAACAGAAGCCGGAGCCGCTCTGTTGCTTCTGAGTTGTGCGGTGGTAGAAAGAGAAGTCACTGGCTTTGGCCAGTGGCACTCGAAAAAAAACTTCCGACTGTGCCACCCCGCCGTAAGACATGCTCTTTCCGCGAAGACGCGGCAAGAGCATGGCACCGGGAAAACACAACTATGACTGCAACTACGAAAGGAAACTTATTCCATGTGTCAAAACAAGATAGCTAACGTAGTCGCGGTGGTTATGTCATGTTCGATTCTTGCTGGATGCAGCGGCAAGCATGAGTCAATGCAAAGTTTTCCCAGTCGGTCCGCAGTTTCTTGCAATGCTACGCACGATGGCGTAATGTGGCAAGGAATCGCAACGTACGCACATACGGCAGATGGAAAAGGATACGTAGAAGAGGTGATAGTGGTCTACAAAAGCGTTGAGGGGGAGATTCAAAAATCTCCAAGTGTTTCCATACGATCGAACAAGGTGGAATTGCAAACACGTGAATATCATGCAACATATCCTATGGGATCGATAGTCGTGTATGATCGCGCAGATGGATTTCGTTTGCTTGCCGACAGATGGCGATTAGCAAATAACATCACTCCCGAAGAGTCAATCCAAAAGGAATTTACTAAGATTATTTCAGGGCTTCAGTAGCCCGGGTGCCATGCTCTTACGGTGTCTTCACCGAAAGAGCATGTCTGCATCAATGCGTTTAAACAAATCGATCACCATCGCAACGCTCCCAAGACATGCTCTTCTCGCGAAGACGCGATAAGAGCATGAAACCCTGGCGGCGTCATCACCTGCACGAATCCACCCTATCGAAGGCAATATCCGCAGCGGCCCGTCGAGCGAATATCACGAAACGAGTGACGGCTAATACGTTCCGTCACTCGTTCGCAACCCATCGGATCGAGGCGGGCTATGACATCCGCAAGGTACAGGAACTCCTTGGTCACAGTGACGTTAGGACGACGATGATCTATACTCATGTTTTGAACCAGGAAGGCCGTGGAGTCCGCAGCCCGGCTGATTTCGATAGCCTGGATTCCGAATAACGTGCGCACGTTATTCGGAAAGGCTCTGAATAAACACTAGTTATCCGATTAGGCAATATGGCATCATTCTTTGAGATCGATAGGAATGAGATCCTATTCAATAATCACTCCTACGTGGACTACTTCAATCTTTACCCGGAGCTTCGGTATTCGTCAGCATTAACTCATCTAGAGAGTCTGGATGAAATGACGGTACTCGCTTCATCCCAGAACGACGAGGGCTGGCAAATTGCGGTAACGTTCGACGGTTCAGATTTTCTGCTGGATACACATTACCACGGTACTTCCACGCTGTTCTGCGTCTCAAAAGGGACTGCTGACGATTCACGCATGTTGGCATTCCTCGGTTGCTTCATTCCACTGCTGCGGGACAATTGGCGATGACGAACTAAAAGGATAACGATGCGGTCAACCGGAGCCGCCGCCCAGAGCGTTTTGGCGTCATAAAACTTTTCACGGCGGCCCGGTTACCGCTGATGTTACCCCACTGAATTGCCATCCTCGTTTGACTCCATGAAAGTTATCGAAAGCTATCCAGTCAAATTCCGACGCACTGGGAAACCGCTAACTGAATCGGACGTTTCAGCTTGCTCGGCCAAACTCGAACTGACGTTCCCTCAGCCTTACATTGACTTCTTGGTTAATCACAACGGCGGATCGCCTTCGCCCGCCTTTCTTCCACACCCCGGTTTCGCAACGAAGGTTCAACGTTTCCTCTCGATCGCCAATGGTGGTCTCGTGGATACGTGTCAACGGCAACGTGCGGATTACGGGCTGCCTAATCATTTCGTTTCGATAGCGGAACTTGACGATTCAGACTCGTTCTTGATGCTTGACTGTTCCCCAGCAAATCAGGGTAGTCTTTTCTTTTGGTTCGAGTTGGACGAAGGGTTTCGACACAGAGATGCGGAGTACAGCAACGCCATTGACCTGTATTTTGCGGTAGACCAGCTTTTCTCGAAATTTGGCCCCGCGAAGAATCGAGAAGACCGAGACGGCATGTTCTGTCGACTGTACTACTCATCCTCCGATCCACGGAATGGCCCAACGATTGCGAACGTACTCGTTGAGGCGGGCTACGACATTAATTTCGTGCTACCAACATTTCGACATCCCATATTTGTATCCATCGATTCTGAGGCATTTGGTGTTGCTGAAATACTACTCAAGCTGGGCACTGCATCGAGTCACGTTGACCCGCTGCACGATAACGCAAGTATCGTCGAACGCCTGTCTGATGCGCTTACGCATTGGTCCGGGATGCTGGAAGCAACGACGCAAAACAAGTATCCGCCCGGCCAGAAGATGGCAAAGCGGAATATTTCGAAGATCGAATCTGCTATACTGACCTTCGAGCAATCAGCCACATAACGGGGGTAACCATCGCGTGCACCGGAGAACGCGAACCGAGCGATTTGGCCGTTAGAAACATTTACGCGCGTCCCCGGTGACGCGTGACGTTATGTCGCTTGAATGAACATCAAACCAACACCAGAAACGATTTGGACGCGACCAGCCTACTTGCCGTACGTCCAACCTCCACTGACTGATGCGTTGGTTCAGCAGACAGAGTCCCAATTAGGTCACACTCTTCCGCAGCTCTTCTTAGATATTCTCCGCGTGCAGAATGGCGGGCCGATTAGGTTTTCGATCCCAGATTCGGTTGGTGACCAAATTGCTGGAATTGGACCTTCGTATCCCTCGATCACTGATGACACGTTTCGCGATCATCAAGAATACGTCGACTACTCACTGGATGGTCTCGTCCCATTTGATGGGGACGGGCATTGGTACCACTGTTTCGACTATCGCGACAACTCAGTGGAACCTGCCGTTTCGTACATCGACGTCGAATGCAACAGTGAAAACAGAATTGCCGACTCGTTCTCCGACTTCCTGCAACTCATGGAACTCACACTTGAGAATGAATTAGTACTTCAGAACGTTCTTGACTTTGACGACGCTCAACGACAACTGGAAGCGATATTCGGATCGAAATTCAAACACGACATCTCGAACATCGGTGTATCGAACGCAACTCTCAAGACTGGGAAAAAATGGGATGAATGCTTTTGGATTTCACCCAACAAGGTTGCGCACGGCTATTCCGGCGACGACCCGGAAACATTTGAATTTCAGGGTGACGCCCTCTTGTTTCCTGAACTCCCACCAACCACGGTGATTTTCGAGGCTCCAAAGGAATACATTGATTTATACCGGTCGCGTCTCGTGGATGCAGGATTGGCACTGGTTGACGTTCACACCGCCGCGAACGAGACATAACAATCCGTTGCACACGGAGCCGCGGGCCGCGCGGGTTCTGAAAACCAAAGTCGTTCGCCGCGGCCCGGTGAACGCCGCCGTTATCCGACTAAACATTGACTGCCAGAGCTGAACCCGTGCATGAAATCACGAACTCTGCACTCAATCAATATCTGGATTGCACGGATTGCATGGGAACAACTCGCGTTTCTGACGCGTTCGATGTCGCTTTCCGGTCGTGGCCACAACAGATGTGGATCGCGTACCGCTGCCCGACATGCGATGCTGTCAACCATATCGCCCTGAGACGGTACACAATTACGCAGGGATATCTCGACGGTGCTCCCGGGCCTTGTTTCGTACCGACGCGAACTATCGACATCCAAAAACTATCGGTTACCAGTACACATAATGGAATCCAAATCAAAACGCTAAATCTGTCCTGGAATGTCCCAGCGTCAACATGAATGGTAAAATACAATCGCAGTTCAAGCGAAGCGTGGGATAACAAAGCGGTGAACGGGAGCCGCCGATGAAGCGTGACTTGAAATAATAGTTTTTGGGTGGCCGCCCCGTTACCAGCGTTGAGTGGCACACGAAGGATTGACCGTTGGTCAGGGCCAACCCGGCGCTTCGCACTATCCTTATCTAAGCAGCATCCCGGCAAGCAAAGCCTAGTGACGAAACGTCGCCAGTGCGGCTGGAGTCCGGACTTCCTGAAGGAAGTGCTTGTGGGGGAAGTGAGTTAGTTTGCGATGGACGTGGGTTCTCCACCTGGATTTACAAAAACAGCTTATCCCCGCTGAATCCAACCGCCAAAATACCGGCAAGCGACGAAACTACCAATACTAGCAAGAATGACACTATTGCGCTACCACGACCAAACACTGCCATCACGAGAGTAAGGTAAATCAGCACAAGCCCGCAATGGATTGCCATTGCCACAAACAATGATCCAGAAAACCAATACCAAGGTATCCCGATTATCGCGGAGAGTATCACTTCAAGTCGCCAAGACTCTTGAGAACCTGAATTGGACATCTTTCCCTCCTGAAACTCTTGTTGATAAGACCAAGTTGCTGCTGGAGGGATCGCAATAATCCCCCATCCAATTGTTTCTAACGCTGGGTGATCGTCCATGAATTGGAAGTTAAATCAACCACGCGGTAGAGTCAAACAACAGAAGCCGGAGCCGCTCTGTTGCTTCTGAGTTGTGCGGTGGTAGAAAGAGAAGTCACTGGCTTTGGCCAGTGGCGCCCGAAAAAAAACTTCCGACTCTGCCACCTCGCCGTTGCACACGGAGTCGCGGGCCGCACGGGTTCTGAAATCAAAGTCAACTCCCGCTACCCGGTGATGGCGGTCGTTCGTCGAAAGAAATGCATGTCCCAACTCCGCTTGCTCATGGAAAAGATTCGATCCCTATCGGATGAGTACTGCGAGTGCCAAATGTACTCATGGCCTGGCTTTGATCCCATGCACCCGAATCCGGCGAAGTTCTTTCGTAAGCTTGGGCTTGAGTTTGACGGCGAACTATTCGTCCGATACCCCGTTAAACGAACCTTTGCCCCGATGGGCTCGAATTTGATTGAAGATCAGGAAAACCAAGTCGGGGTCGCGCTTCCAATCGACTACAAAACACTTCTCGCAGAGTTCGGTGGAGTCCACCTGCCTGGCAACGCAAACATTGCAATCAAAACTCCGCTCGAAGCACTAAGGACCACTCGCGGTGCTTGGTGTTACGAAGGAAAACCACTTTCTGCGCTGGCAATCTCGGCGTACAACAACGATTCAGATGGCAATAGCATCGGCTTTGTTCGAACAGGTGACGAATTCTCTCCTGTCGTGTACGAATTCGACCACGAATTACTGTATCATGGAGATAATCCGTCGCTATGGACGAGACAGATAGCGGGGTCCCTATCTGAATTTCTGCTGACTTACCTGCACGCAGAGTAGCGACAAACAAAGCATTGGACCGAAGTGCTCGATCGACGCAGTCTGACATGGCAACATTTTCTGCTCGCACTCGGTCAATGCGAGCGTTAGGCGATAAAGCCCATGTGCTTCTCGACACTATTCATTAAAGAACCACAAGACTGGGCAACCATCTCCAATGCGGTGAAAGCGCTTACACAAAACCGTGCCAGCGATATTCGGTACGTCGGCGATGTCGAGAACCTTTCGGATGAAAAATCGGTTGTTGACGTGGTCGTAATGCAACTTACAGGTAAAGCTGACTATGCTCTTGAGATCTACTGTAAGGGAATGATTACACTCGCTGATGATGCGTTCGGTATGTATCTCGCCAACGCCCTGGGAACCACTGTGATAGTTTCGGATGATAGCCCGCCTCCGTACTCGTGGCTCAGACTTTCGCCCAATGGTATCATTGAAAACATCGATCTTGACATCGAGCAGCTAGACGAACACTCCATCGTTAGTTACAAGATCGCATAACAATGCGTTGGACGCGGAGCCGCCGATCGCGTCGTTCTTACGGTCAATGTTGGCTGGCGGCGGCCCGGTGACGCTGGTCGTTATGCCCTTTCCACGACTCGACGGCCGATGTGACTCAAATGACGGGAGTTTGAGATTTGAGCGAATTGTCCAAGACACTTAAGCTGCTGGAAGCCTACGACCTCACTCTTGTTGTCGTTGGCCTGGGGGTGCTGGCACTAGCGGCGCTGCTGCACAGGTTTAAGAGCCTCCCGTTTTCCTTTCCGATCTTGTTACTCGCATTGGGATACGCGGCCTTTGCTCTGCCGCTGGGGCTGACTCCGCCCGATCCTCGACAACACGGATCGCTTGTAGTTCATCTGACTGAGATCGGCGTGATCCTCTCACTGATGGGCGTGGGGCTGAAAATCGACCGATTGCCGCACTTGCGCACCTGGAGCACGACTTGGAGGATGCTGGGAATCTGCATGCCTCTGACGATCGTCGCTGTGGCCGTGTTGGGGTGGTGGATGCTCGGCTTGGCGCCGGCGGCTGCCGTCTTATTGGCCGCAGCCCTCGCTCCGACCGACCCCGTATTGGCCTCCGACGTGCAAGTCGGTGAGCCAGAACCGGAAGTCCCTGATGACGCCAACTCCGCGACAGAAGATGATGAAACCTCGCCGGACGAAGCGCCGACGGAGAGAGAGGACGAACTTCGGTTCACTCTCACGTCCGAGGCGGGGTTGAACGATTCATTAGCCTTTCCGTTTACCTATCTCGCCCTGCTCATGTTGACCGAAGGCCCCTCGCCGACGAACTGGATCGGCCAATGGTTGCTGATTGACGTTCTCTACCGTATCGTCGTGGGCATTGCAGTCGGCGGTGCAATCGGCTGGGGTTTATCGCATGTTCTGCTGCGGCTACCTGTTAACACGGAGCAGGAGAAAATGAGGATCGGCGTGGGAGCGCTGGCCGCCACGTTGCTATTGTACGGCGTCACCGAGTGCATGGGCGGCTACGGCTTTCTCGCCGTGTTCATCGGTGGCCTGACCATCCGCCACAAAGAGCGCACACAGCAGGAGCACCGGTCGCTGCACGCCTTCGCGGAGCAGGCGGAGCAACTGCTCATGACGGGCATCTTGATCGCGCTGGGCGGTGCAATCGCCGGCGGGCTGCTGGCTGCTTTGACATGGCAGGCGGTGCTGCTAGGCGTACTGCTTGTATTCATCGTGCGCCCCGCGGCGGGGATGGTGGCGCTGGTGGGAGAGCAGCGTCTTTCGGCTCTGGATCGCGTGATCGCCAGCTTCTTTGGTATTCGCGGAATTGGCTGTCTTTACTATCTGGCCTACGGATTGCAGGAAGGGAACTTTGCGGAAGAAAGTCTATTGTGGGCCACCTGTGCATTCGCGGTTACGCTGTCGATTATCGTCCACGGCGTGACGGCCTCCCCGGTGATTCGGTTCCGAGACCGACGCACTCAACATCGAGACAAAGGAGCCACCGCGGCATAACAAGACGCTCATCCTGACACCGGCCCGGTCGCCGGTTTTGGTTACGTCACGCTAACTTTACGGGCCGGTGTAGCTTGGTCGTTCGCCTACACTGAAGCGACTGATGCTGGGTGCTTTATGGATTGCCTAAGATGACGTTTTCGGTATGCCCGCTATGCGGTGAGGGAATGCATGGCCTCACCAATTCGGATAACTTAAGTGAATGGTTTAGAAAGTATCATCCAGACCTGCCAGTTGGTTCCGTAATTCCTGATATATGCTCTGACTGCTCTCACGCCTACCATGAAGGAGAGTTTGTCGTTTCTCGAGACCGAAACGACACTGTGATTTACTCAGTCAAGTCACTTCTTTGCCGTCAACACCAACCGGCACTAATTCAAGTAATTGCTCCTAACGGATACGTTCGCTACTTCGCTGTCACGCAGATAAGACCATATAATGTGCTGGGCACAACCATCGATGTCGGTAGTATGCCAAAGCCTGGGTACTTTTGACTTGGAAGCTTCTTCGCTGCAAAAGGCGTCGAACAACCGCATGCACCGGACCGGCGGGGTGGAACAGGCGGGAGTTTTTGTCGGGTGCTACTGGCCCAAGCCAGCGGCCCGGGTGCCATACTGCCGTTAACGATTTCGTCGAATCTCGCGCGGGTTTCCAAGCATACAAAGAAGCCTCGGAAACGTCGCGATGTAAACACCAAGCCCGTACCGAAAGCGTGCTCTTCGCGTGAGCAGAAATCAACTCCCGCCAAACTCGCTCCTTCGAAACATCCCGCCGTGGTCCCTTCGCCATGCCGGTTCCTCCCCTTGGACCATAGAACGCCAGTGATGAAGCCCAGGCTATCATGGGTGGGAAGATGCGGTTGGGCGGACGGTTACGTTGACCGTGCGCTCACGGAATAACTACCGGCGTGTGAGACGTCGGCCGGGCCAATTACCAGATTGCCACCCAGCATACAATTCTTCGACTTGTTCTTGGGTGATTTCATTTGAGCATTCATCGAACTCGCCAAACACAAGCTCGTTGCAGATTGTCACATCGTCAGGATAAAAAGCCCACTTACCATCAGGCTGGAGCCATTCTGGGTACTTTGACCAGTCCTGATGGTCGAGGCCTTGCCCATTGTCGGGAAATCGGCATATCTCAAATACCTTCGGGGCACCCGCTGTACGGCCAAAGTACCTCCAGTTTTGCGAATTTGGCATGTTGGTCACTCCTTTCGTCACCTCACATCTTGCATGCATGGTGGATTCGAAATGACGGACGCGTTTGCTTTCATCTTGTTGTTCAATTCTGCCCATCGAGGATCCGTTCTTGGTAACAATCTCATTTCTTCATACAACTCACGATGAAGTGCACTCTGCTTAAATTGATAACTTGTCGGTGTGTGAAACTGAAGTTCAAACAACTGTCCGTCTGGTGACCTGAATGTCGAGTTGACCCGCGCAACAGAGCGATTCCGGCTTCTTTTCTTTGACTCTGCCGCGTGGTTGATTTATCTTCCAATTCATGGACTACCACCAGCCGCACGCGGAGTGAAGACACTGGCTGAAAAGGGCCTGTGACACCTTGCGATCGCAGCAACGGTCGGTGGAAAGCATTCTGGGTAGATTTGAGCAGTTGGCTGCGGGTGATTAGGTGATGCGGAAGTCCGTCAGTTCCAAAAACTCATCTTCCCGACGTTGTGACGTCGCAAGTTCACTTTCGCTTTTGCGTAACTTTGGCCGATTCCATCGCAACGACTCGATCTTGGTGAGACAAAAGTCGCTCCAGCATCCGATCAGCGTCCTCGCTACGAATATATTCCAGCGACTCCGCCACATTGGCCATCGGGCTCGGAACGACGCGGTCATCGGTCCAGAACTGAGGGATCAGTCCCCAAGCCGTTTCCGGCGACCAGCGGGCAATCACCGGCAAGAGCTGGCTCGCCAAGTAGTTTCTTCCCGATTGTGCCGCTCGATGCAAGGCCTGTTCTACACTGGGGAGAAGTTGGGGATAATCAACGTCTTTGAGAGCCCACTTTAGATGAGACTCGAAACTGTATTCTCCATAGAGGGCCAGCAGTTTCTCGAAAATCCGAACCTGATCGTCGATACGTCTTGGCGCCTCTCGCAAGTCCCCGAACAAATAGACGGCGTAGGCAATTACATCGTAAACGTTATTGTACCCGTACAGCCGGTGAGGATAGTCGACCTCATATTGATCGACGCGCAGGTCGATCAACGCTTCCAAATTGTTCAAACCTAAATCGTCGCCCCATGCCGCTAAAACCATAGCGGCCCGCAAACGCATTTCGAGATCGGAATCATTCAGGGCTGACCGGAGCAATAAAATACGTTCAGGCGACGGATCTTCGAGAAGTTGGACTTCGTCGAGACCAATAACTTCACCTGAATTGTCAGTGTAAAGCGCCAGCTCAAGCGGCGTCATCGATTCGTCTGCAGACATAATTTTATTTCTAGATCTATGGACACCCGGGAGTTATGTCAAGATATTTCGCTGGCCGGATGCCATGCTCTTACGGTGTCTTCACCGAAAGAGCATGTCTGAATCAATGCGTTTAAACAAATCGATCACCATCGCAACTCTCCCAAGACATGCTCTTCTCGCGAAGACGCGATAAGAGCATGGAACCCTGGCTCTGGATACTGAAAATTCGACGGACGCCCCCGACGCAAAGAGTATGTAGAGATTGACAAGATAAAACCCAATTGCAGCGGCCTGGCTGATCTCTGAAAACGGATTCGAATTCGTAATAGCCTGGGAGTTTTTCTTCACTCGCTGCTCTACTTTGCTCGGTAAACAAGATCAGACATTGTGGGACGAATGATCGGTCATCGCAGCATGTCCCTCTGTTATTTCTGAAATCGTCGCCCTCTTGCTGCGCTGCCTGCGTCTCGGCCCTGGGTCGATGCTTCAGATGCCGCGCGAGGCCCAAAGCAGAGCAGGGGGCATGATTCCCCACCATAACGAACTGCCGCAGCCAAAGAAATGGAGTTCAAACCCCGGCTGTCTCTGTTTTACTTAAGTCCAGCCGCCGCAATTTGACTCTGGCCAGATTCCTGTAACAATTTCGACCCAAGTCGGAATAGCCGCAACAAGTGGCTGATCGCGGCATCCAACCCAGCTTGAGCAGAGTTTCGCGGACTTATCCCCTGAATCCCATGTTAGCCTGCCCCCAGTCCGCGGGTGTTTTTTGCCGTGTTGGCGAAGCTCAGATGACGGCTCGGCAACTTGACAGCAGTCGCCCAGCCCGGTATCCTGACCGGATTGCGACGGACACTAAGTTGTGTGCTTGAAACAGTTTTCGCCCCTTTCACGCAGAAAAAGGGGTGAAAATGACCGGGGAAGTTGCAGGCTGACTCAGCGTGAAACGGCATGGCCGAAGTTAGCTTGAAACGCGTAAGCAAGTCTTACGCCAGCAATCATCCGGCGGTTCGCGACTTGGATTTGGAGATCGCCGACGGCGAGTTCCTAGTTTTGGTGGGTCCCAGCGGGTGCGGTAAAAGCACCACGCTACGGATGATCGCCGGGCTAGAGGACGTGTCGTCCGGAGTGATCCAGATCGGCGGCAAAGACGTCACGCATGTGGCGCCCAAAAACCGTGACGTCGCAATGGTGTTTCAGAACTACGCTTTGTACCCGCACATGACGGCGTACAAGAACATGGCGTTTGGTCTGGAGCTGCGATACGGCGGGAATTGGCTTGAGCGATTGCTACGACGACTTGTGCGTCCGCAAGCGGCCGCCGAGTTAGAGACGCGTCGTCAGCAGATACCTCAGCGAATCGAGCAGACGGCCCAGACTTTGGGCATTGCTCCTTTGCTGCAGCGTCTGCCGAAAGAACTGTCTGGAGGCGAGCGGCAACGTGTCGCCTTGGGGCGAGCGATCGTACGCGATCCGCAGCTGTTTTTGTTTGATGAGCCGTTGTCAAACTTGGACGCCAAGCTGCGGGTAGAGATGCGGCGAGAGCTTAAGCAACTGCATCGCCAGTTGTCGGCCACCATGGTCTATGTGACCCACGATCAAGTGGAAGCATTGACCTTGGGGGATCGCATCGCGGTGATGAAAGATGGAGTGATTCAACAAGCGGCGGCTCCGATGGAAGCCTACCGTAACCCGGCGAATCGCTTTGTCGCGAGTTTCCTCGGCTCTCCGCCGATGAACCTGATCCCGGGTCGAGTCGAAAGACTTGACTCGCAGATCCGATTTGTCGGCGGCGGGCTGTCGATTGATTTAACGCAAGCGGGTTTTGACCCGGCGACGTTGAACCAAACCGAAGTCGAACTGGGCGTGCGACCTGAAGATGTCGCCTTGTTCGCAGATAAGGCGCCTGAGCGATTGGCCGATCTCGGCCTGGTCGCCGCAGGAGAAGCCGAAATCAGTTTGGTCGAGTCGCTGGGAGACGCCGAGCTGTTGCATTGTCGATTGACTGGCTCAACGCAAGATTTGGTTGTGAAGGCGGATGCCCGGATCGGGACCCCACGGGGAACGATCCAGATAGCGGTTCCGCCGGAACAACTCCATTTGTTCGCTGCGGATGATGGTCGCAACTTGCGATGTGCCGTGACGAATTGAACCCGATTTTTTCCAGAAACCGGGGCTCATCGATTTTGCTGGCTCTTTGTCGAGTCGGTGGAGCGGGGGGTGTCGGTTATTTGGTTTTTGGTCGGAAGTCTCCAACGAGTCGAGACCGACTGAACGCCAATTTTCGGTGAAAGTGAAGGAAGCATGAATCCGACCGAGGTATTGCGGATCGTTGACGCGATTCACCGCGATAAAAATATCGACAAAGAAGTCGTATTTCAAGCAATTGAATCGGCCCTGGTTTCTGCTACGCGCAAATACCACTCGGAAGACTCGGAAGTTATTGTCCAAATCGACCGTGAAGATGGTTCGATCTCGGGTCAAATTGATGGTGAGCCGGTAGATCCCGAAGAAATGGTCGGCCGCATCGGTGCGCAAACCGCCAAACAAGTGATCATCCAGAAGATTCGCGAAGCTGAACGGGACTCGCTCCACGACGAATATGACGAGATGGTTGGCCAGATGGTCAACGGCACCGTCCATCGCGCCGAAGGGGGCGCGGCGATCGTTGCACTGGGCAATGTCGAAGCGATTTTGCCTCGTTCCGAACAGATCCCCGGCGAATCGTTTCACGCGAATGACCGCGTTCGCGCGATCGTGTTGGAAGTGCGTAAGCAAGGGAGCCGCGTGAAAGTGGTTCTGAGCCGCGCTAACAAACGCTTTGTGCAACGCTTGTTTGAGCAAGAGATTCCTGAAATCACCGATCAAGTGATCGAAATCAAAAACATCAGCCGCGAACCGGGCTATCGCAGCAAAGTTGCGGTGGATAGCAGCGATCAGCGTGTTGACTGCGTCGGCGCCTGCGTCGGCGTGCGTGGCAATCGGATCAAGAACATCGTTGACGAATTGTCGGGCGAGCGGATCGACATCGTCCGTTGGACCGATGATCCGGTTTCGTTGATCCCGAACGCGTTGCAGCCGGCCGAAGTGGAAGAAGTGATTCTCTGCAAGATGATGGGGCGCGCGATCGTCCTGGTGCGAGAAGATCAACTTTCGCTGGCGATTGGTCGCCGCGGCCAAAACGTCCGCCTAGCGAGCAAGCTGTGCGGATGGGATATTGAGATTATGCTCCGCGAAGAACTCGAAGAGCAGATTGAACGTGCGGTGACCGGATTCACAGGAATCGCAGGCATCACCGACAGCGTCGCCGAACAACTGGTCGGCGAAGGCTTTTTGTCGTACGACGACCTTTCGGTGATTGAGTCTGACGCGTTGATGGCGATGGGCGAGTTCACCGAAGAAGAAATCGAACGCATCCGCGATGAAGCGGAAAATCGCGGGATGGAAGCGGAACGAGCGTTAGAATCCGAGCGTCGCCGCAACCGATCCGAACAACAAAATCCTAGCCCAGCGCCACCCAGCGCTCCGCCAGAGACCCCACCTCCCAGCGATGCTGCGACTCCTCCCGAAGGGGAAGTGTCGTAACCGTGCCGGGAAAAACGACAAACAAACAGACAATGACCGTCGCCTTGTCGGCTGGCGGAAGCGTAACGCCACGGCTCTTTGAAGGTTGCCCAAAGAGCTACTCCATTAGCGGAGAATTAGGGATGACATAAGCGGTAACCGGAAAGCCCGGGGCGAAATCGTTCGACCGGCAATGACAGGAAGGCCAAAGTGCCCATACGTATTTACGCGTTAGCGAAAGAGCTTGATCTTGACAGCAAAGAGCTAGTCGAAATCTGCAATCGCGCCGGCGTCACTGGCAAGGGCTCTGCTCTCGCCAGCTTGACCGACGACGAGCTCGACAAAGTGAAGTCTTACATCTCTGGTGGCGGTAAGAAGCAAGACCGCAAAGCCAAGGCGAGCAGCGACCCGAAAGAGGCGGTCATCGACCAGCCAATTCGCGAGGAACGCCCCGTCCAAGCCGGCCGCCCGAAAGAAATCCGCACCATTCGAACCGGCAACGCTCCGCTGGCCGTCCATGGGCGCACCGCGCGTCCCTCCGACGCTAGCGTTGAAGAGGCGCCGGAAGCGCAGGAAACTGCCGCCGAAACTGCCCCCGCAGCGGAAGTTGAAGCGCCAACCCCCGAGGCTCCCGTCACGAAGACGGTGAAAACCCCAGCGCCGCCCGAAGTGGAGACCGTACAACCGGTCAAAGCGGAAGCTGAGCAGCCGGTTGAGGTTGAAGCGACGACCAAGGATGTCGCGTCGACTGAGGCTCCGCCCGAGGAGGCTCCGGTCGAGATCAACGCGATGCGACGCGCCGACTACATTGCTCCCGGCGGCGGCCAACGCGGCAAGGTCCGAGTGCTAGGAACCACCCGTGCTCCGGATGGTCCCGGCGACGCCAGCAAACGCGAAGCGGCGAACACGAACAAGCCCAAGCGGGGCGGCATGACGGTGAAGATGGCCAAGATGCCGACTCCGGCTGCGCCAGCTCAACCGACCAAGAAGCCCGGCGAACCCGCTCCGCAAAAGCCGATCATGCAATTGCCGAAGGCCGCCATTCAAGGCGCCAAAGCAGGGCAGAAGGCGCCGCTGGAAGAGTTCACTAAGCAGCACGAGAAAAAGCGAAAAGACAAAGAGCGTCGGCCGACCGATCCGCCGGTGGTGGATAAAGAAGAAGCCGCCGACACCGGCGATCGTCGCAAAAAGTCGAAAGGCTTGGCCGCGATGGCAGGCGGACGCGAAGCTCGCGCTGCTGGTCGACGGACCAAAAAGCCCGGCGAAGGGGATGACTCGAGTGATCGGATGCGTCGTCGTTCGCGGTCGCGAACTCCTCGCAAGGGAGTCAACACCGCCGCGCCGCGTAAGACCAACGTCGCACTGGAGTTGCCTTGTTCGATTCGCGACTTCTCTGAAGCGACCGGGATCGCGACGATTAAGATTTTGCGGACGTTGATGACGCTCGGGACGATGGCCAACATCAATACGATCATTGACACTGAAACCGCCGAATACTTGGCGACTGAACACGGTGTCGATATCAACCTGAGCGAAGCTCAATCGGTGGAAGACAAAGTGATCACCACGATTGATGAGCTGGTCGATGCGGCGGAATCGCTCCGCGAGCGTCCGCCGGTCGTCACCTTCCTGGGTCACGTCGATCACGGCAAGACGTCGTTGATGGACAAGATCATCGGTCACGACGTCGCGTCAGGCGAAGCCGGCGGCATCACGCAGCACATTCGCGCTTACATCGTCGACAAGGGCGACAAGCAGATCGCATTTGTCGATACGCCGGGTCACGAAGCGTTTACCGAAATGCGTGCTCGCGGCGCCAATGTCACCGACATCGCGGTGTTGATCATCGCAGCCGATGACGGCATCATGCCGCAAACCGAAGAAGCGATCAGCCATGCGAAAGCGGCCGAAGTGCCGATCATCGTCGCGCTGAACAAGATCGACTTGCCGGGCGCCAATCCCGACAAGGCGATGCAGCAACTTTCGCAGCATGGCTTGTTGCCCACCGAGTGGGGCGGCGACGTCGAAGTGGTCAAAACCAGCGCCGTGACCGGCGAAGGTATCGACGCTCTGCTAGAAACGATTTTGCTGACGGCGGAACTTCGCGAATATCGAGCCAACCCAGATCGCCCTGCGGTCGGCGTTTGCTTGGAATCTGAGCAAGAATCCGATCGCGGCGTGCTGGCTAAGGTCATCGTCAAGAACGGGACGTTGCGAGTCGGTGATATCATCGTCTGCGGCGCCGCTCATGGCCGCGTTAAAGCGATGTACGATACGCAAAACAGACGCAAACGCTTGACCGAGGCTCCGACTTCGACGCCGGTGAACATCACCGGTCTTGATCAAGCGCCCGGCGCCGGCGACAAGTTTTACGTGCTGAGCGACATCGCTCAGGCTCGTGAGATCGCTGAACTGCGAGCCAATCGCAGCCGCAGCGAATCGCTGGGCGTTCACAAGGTCAAAGTTTCGTTTGACGAATTCCAGGAACGGCTCGAAGCGGGCACCCTGGGAGGCGACAAAACAGTTTCGACCCTCAACGTCATCATCCGAGCCGACACGCGTGGTTCGATCGAAGCTCTGCAGAAAGAAATGCAAAAGCTGGATCACCCCGAAGTCAAAGTTCGCGTGCTGCATGCAGCCGTTGGCGCCGTATCCGTCGCCGACGTTACGCTGGCTTCGGCTTCTGAAGCGGTCGTGATCGCGTTCAACGTGATTCCGGACGAAGCGGCTCGCTCACTAGCGGATGACAAGGGTATCGAGATTCGTCGCTACAACATCATCTACAAGGTGACCGAAGAACTCAAACTGCTGCTCGAAGGTCAATTGCGACCAGAAGAGCGGGTCAATGAGTTGGGTCGCGCTCTTGTACAGCGGGTCTTTGTGGTCAGCCGACTTGGTTCGATCGCCGGTTGTCGCGTCTTGGGAGGTATCATCGAACGAGGTTGCCGCATCCGCGTGAATCGCGACGGCCGCACGATCGGCGAATATCCGCTTGATTCGCTCAAACGCGAAAAAGATGACGCCAAAGAAGTTCGCGAAGGGTACGAATGCGGTATCCGCCTGCACGGCTTTAACGACATCAAGGATGGCGACATCCTGGAAGCGTACAAGATCGAGCAGTTCGCCCGCACGCTTGATTAACGAGACTTACTAACTAATCTGTCGAGAAGCGCCGTCGTGGCGCTTCTCGATTTTGTTTACACCGGAGCCAAGACTCCGCACGGCCTGCGAACTGAAGAAGTATTAACTTCGCTTCGCCGTCGCTTGACTGCAACGCCCAGCCGCGTGTTGGAATCGCCGATATGAGTTCACGTCGTTTACTAAAAGCCGCCTCGGCAATTCGCGAAGTCGTCAGCATGGCGATCATTACCGAGATCCGAGATCCGCGCGTCACCGGCGTAACGGTCACCGCCGTCGAAATGTCTCCGGACATGCGTCAAGCCAAGGTCCATGTCTCGATTATGGGACATGAGAAAAAGCAGGCCGATTGCCTGGAAGGGCTGAAACGTTCAGCCGGCTTTCTGCAAGCGAAGATCAATGATCGCATCGATACGCGCTATACGCCGAAGCTTGAATTTGTCATCGACAAAGGGGTCAAGCACTCGATCGAAGTGGCGCGCATCTTGAAGGACGTACTGCCCAAAGATGACGAGCCTGCAGCAGAGGACGATGACGATCCGGCGCCTCGCGACGAGCCGCTAGATCCTCAAACATAAGCGACCACTTCGACCACAGGCGTTCGCCTAAGAAACACACCTCGGGAGCATACGACGAAATCACCATGGCCGCTACCAACCGCGCCGGTCTCATCACCGCCAGCCACAAAGTCGTAAAGAAACATTACACCTCGGCCGAAACCGACTCGCGTCCCTTGCTGGAGCAATTAGCGTTTGCAGCGCTGCTGGAGAATTCTCCGCGAGCCGCCGCCGAGCAATGCTTTACCGTACTTTCCACTAACTACTTCGACTGGAATGAGGTCCGTGTCACCTCGCTGGTCGAACTGTCGGAAGTCTGCGCAAAGCTGCCGCAACCGCAAGCTTCGGCCCAGAAGCTGAAAGCGATCCTGCAGAACGTCTTCGAGACGCTCTACACGTACGATCTAGAAAGCCTGAAGAAGCTGAACCAGGGGAAAGCGATCAAGCAGATCGAGCGGTTCACCGGCATCACGCAGTTCATCGTCGGCTATGTCACGCAGAACGCGCTGGGGGGGCACTCCGTTCCGACCGATGACGCGTTGGTCGAACTGATGCGAGTTCTCGGCATCATCACCGACGCCGAAGCGAAAAAGAAAAGCGTCCCCGGCGTCGAGCGTGCGATCCCCAAAACCAAAGGGGTCGAGTACAGCTCACTGATACATGAACTTGCGGTCGACTTTCTGGTGAATCCGTATTCCAAGAAGGTGCGCGACTACATTTTAGAAATTGCGCCCGACGCTAAATCGCGTCTGCCCAAGCGTCCAACCGCCAAAGAAGAAGCGGCCGCCGAAGCCGCCGCCGAAGAAGTTCGCGTGACCAAAGCTCGCCGCCGGGCCGCGGCGATCAAAAAGGCGAACGAAAAACCAGTCAAACCGGCCGCTGGCCGACCTTCCAAAAAAGCGGCCAAGAAAAAAGCGGCTCTTCCTGAGAAGAAAGCGCCAGAGAAGAAGCCGGTAGAAAAACCGGCGCCCAAAGTCGCCGAAGAAAAGAAGAGCGTCGAAAAGAAACCGGCAGCCAAGAAAAAAGTGGTTAAAAAATCATCTGGCACGATCGCCAAAAGAAAGCCGAAGTAAACGCAATTGGTCGGCTGCGGCCCCGTAATCTAGAATAGAGCGCAAGGCGACCTTTCCCTTCCTCGATGATTCAATCCGCGGCGGTACGCATGAAACGGACCCTTCTATCTGGCCTAGTGATGCTGGGGAGCAGTTCTCTGACATTACTGGGGACCAGCTTGTTGACACCGTTCACGAGCCTCTCCAATTTGTCGGCCCAAACGCTCTCCACCGAATTGCCCCCGGTCTTGGTTCCGCGCACACCGCCGACCGAAGCGGACGCCAATCGAACGGCGACCGAGGCCTTGCTGATTGAGGGCCGCATGTTGCAGCAGCGGGATAAGCTGGCCGCAGCCCAGCGCCGATTTCAAAGGGCGCATCGCTTGGCTCCGGACTCTCAGGCGCTGCTGCAATCGATCGTGGAAGTCACCTTCTCCCAAAAGCGAATGGAAGAAGGGTCGCGATACGCTTTACTGTTAGCTGATCTTCAGGAGGACGCGTCCGCCGATTTTTTGCTGCTGATGGGCGCCTATGCCGTAGAGACCGGCGATCTAGAGCGCGCCGCCAGGCTTTATGCACGCGGCGCCTCGGCGCTGGCAGCGCGAAAAGCGAACTCGCAATTGTTAGCGACGCGGCTCCGGTTGCTTGACATCTACACCAAGTTGGCGGACGCCCCCAGCGCGGCGCAACAAGCGACCGAAATTGTCCAGCTGATCGAAGCCGGACTGCCTGAGGTTGAAACGATCATGCAGTCCGACGAAGGCCGCGGCGGAATCACCGTGCGCCGTGCGCTGGGCGAAGCCTTTGTCAACAACGGCGATTATGAAGCCGCCGAAGCGCAGTTTCGCGCCGCGATCGGCGACTCCGATCCAACACAACTCAATCTGCAACTTGCCCGCATCGATCTAGCGGCCGGTCGTTTGGACTCCGCCGAGCAACGTGTGCAGCAGGTGATTTCCGCCAAGCGGAACATCGCGACCGGTGAGTTGCCTTTTGAACTACTGCGTGATGTTTGGATCCAACAAGGCGCAGACGCCGGCGAAGTTCGCCAGCGTCTGTTGAACGAACTGACTCCCCGGTACGAAACCAATCAACAAGACGCGGCGCTCGCTTATTTTCTGGCGGAGCAACAGCTAGCCGAAGAACAGTGGGACAAAGCGATTGCGCTCGCAGAAGCTCACGTAGAAAAATTCCCCCGCCGCGAGGCGCTGCAGACGCTGACCCACGCTTATTGGAAAACCGAAGACTGGACAGCGCTGCTCGATACGCTGAGCATGGTCGCCCAGCGCAATCGGAACCTCTCGATGCTGCATGATCAACTGACGCAAATCGCGGAGGACGACATGGCGGTCGACGCACTGATCGCTGCTGCCGAAACACAATCAGAGTCTGCGACCGGAATGTCCGTCTTCACTGCTCAGGCAATCGCTCAACTTTGCCAACTTCGTCAGCAGTCGGCCGACGCTTGGAAGTGGCTCGAAATCGCTCACCAGATCGATCCGCTCGCCACGGCGCCAGCTCTGATCGACTTTGGCTTGGCCTGCATGGTCGCCAAAGAGTACGACCTGGGAGAAAAAGCGTTGCGAACTGCGGCGACCGCCAAGCTGCCCAAAACAGGTCGTGCGGCGACCTATGATTATTTAGCCGCACTGTTGGCGATGAGTGATCGCTATGACGAAGCCTTGGCGACCGCGAGGAAAGCGATTGCCCTGGATCCCGAATCGGCGGCGCTGGCTAGTCGCGTGCCGTGGATTCTGTTTTACGCCGATCGCAAAGCGGATGCGGATCGCAATTATCGTCGTCTATTGGCGCAATTCGATAACCGGCGTGAAGACGCACCGACCCGACAAGTGCTACGCCAAGCTCGGCTGATGCTGTCGGCGTTGGCTGAGCAGGATCAGGAACGCGAGGAATGGCTTGAGCAAATCTTGGATGAGTTCCCCGAAGATGTCGGCGCGATGAATGACTTGGCTTATCTGTGGGCCGACGCGGGCCGCAATCTGGGGCGAGCAACCAAGATGCTAGAAACCGCCGTCGTCGCCGAACCGAACAACGCCGCCTATCGCGACAGCCTGGGCTGGGCCTATTTCCGCCAAGGCCGCTATGATCTTGCGGTGGGGCAATTGCAACAAGCGGTCGACAAGATCGACGAGCCTGACCCGGTGCTGCTGGAACATCTGGGAGACGCGCTCTCCGCCGCCGGACAACCTAGCGAAGCGCTCGCAGCCTGGCAAGCAGCCGTCGCCCTGCTGAGTGAAACAGAGTCTGATAAACGGGCCGCCCTGGAGGCCAAGATCACAGCAGCGCCGGGCAAAAAAGAGTGAGGTCCGTGTCGCGAAGGGAATTAAATCGAGAACGGTGACGCTAACCGTTGCGCCCGACTTGAAGTTGCGCTATCTAGCAATTCATCCTTACCGTGTTCTCCGTGCTTCGTCCGTGTCCTACTTTTTGCAGTCCTGCTAATTAGCACAACTGCAAAACTAGCGATGCAGACCCGTTTCCAATCGGATTGCATAGGTGCTGCTTCGCAATTTGAAACGCAAAGAGATCTCGCGAACTAATCGGCTGGCGGTTTCTCTTCGGTTGCCGGCCCTGCCGGGGGCTCTTCGGTCTGCGGCTCTTCTGCGGCTGGCTTCTCTGGCGTTTCGGCTGGCTTGGCTGATTCTTCGGTCGCGGGCTTCATCGGTTCCATCGGCTTCGCCGCTGCCTCGGTCGCCGGTTGGGCCGGTTCTGTGACTGGCTCCTCCGCCGCAGGCTTGGTCGCTGGTTGCATCGATTGGACCGGCGGTTGTTGTACTTGGGGTCGCGGCTGCAACATTAACGGGATGCCGGTGGCGGTACCCGGTCCAGGCGAAGCCCCGGGAGGCGAATCAATCAGCGTGTTCTGCGTCAGCAGGATCTTTTTGTACTGCTCATTCGAGATCACATAGTACCAATCGGCGAAGCGAGAATTCATCTCAAAGACCTTCGCCAACGCATTGTTCCGCTTTTCGCGATAGGCGTCGACGGCGCGTTCGTTGGAGAGTTTGATCGCGGCGATTTCTTCGGCCAATTTCTTCACGTCCACGCCATCCCCTTCTTTCAATTCGGGGACGGGAATCGTTTCTAGCGGCGGAATCGCAGCGTTGTCGAGTTCGACTTGGATCATCAAAAAGCGTCGCGATCCTTCTTCGCCGCCATCTTCTTCTTTGCCGAACAGCAAGCGATACTTCACCGCGTCTTTGGTATGAATGTTGATTTCGCCGCTATCGCCGATCAAGGTCATCGGCGCCGTTCCGTACGGCAAAAACCCGTTGACGATCAACGTGTCGAGCCCTTCGTTGTTGAACTGACCATCGGCCTTCAGGTTTTCGGCCAGACCGGCCGGCTTTTTCACGACATCGACCAATTGCAACTCGTCGAGCGCTGTGCGGGCCGCGGTCAGCGCGGTATCGTTCAGTTTTTGTCCTGGTCCCAATTCGGCTGGCGCCAACCGTTCGTTTTGCAGCAATTTGAGCGAATTGAGGATCCATTTGTTATCGATATCGCTATAGTCGACGACCGCTTCCATCTTGTCTGCGCGGTCGATGCGAGCTCCGCCGCCAGCCTGAATCAAAGCGGCGTTGTAGTCACGAAAGGTCATCTGCGTGACGTCAAACGGATTTAGTTCTAGCAAATCGCTGTCGATCCACTTTTTGAATTCCATTGGAAACGCGTTGGCGTCTAACTGCACCACATAAATCCGATCACGGCTGGGAATGCGAACGTAGCGTATCCCCGGCTGTTTGTCGTCTTGCTTGCCGATAATCAATTCGGCGAGCGGCTTTTTGTCAGCGGCGGAGATCACCACCAGTTGCCCCACGCCGCTGTCTGTAATGTTGAGCGTTTCAGCGTCTGGTTTCACCAGATTAAATTCGGCCAACTGGCTGGGCAACGCGTCGAACGCGCCGATCACTTTCAAACCAATCAGCGCCGTCGCTGCATTGCGAACCTGCTCTTCGGCATCCGCCGGATAGCCTCCTTCGGACGAGACAATCCAGCCGGTTGGGCTATCTTCGAGGGTCAGCGTGTTGAGCGTGACCAGTTCGCTGTCGTATTTGGTGATCGACAGCACTGCGGCCTGATCCGGATTGTTGAAGTCGGGGAAGAGCGGCTGGCCGACTTCGTCCTCTGGATTGCTAGGGGCCAAGACCGGGCGCGAAACGACCGCTCCGATCGTAAACAGGGCGGCGACCCCAACAAAAATCGACGTTTTGACTAATTCGTTCATCGCTATTGGCTCCCCTGGCGGGATTTTGTCATCGGTAGATGAAATATCGGATTCAATCGATTCGCAGCAACTCGGTTGCTTCGCATATTTAAGGCGTCGTTTATTTGACGATGCGATCCTTCGACAAGCCTTCGCGTTCTTTGATGCGACGGATGAGGAAGACAATCAAGCCGACCAGGATCGGCGGAATTGGGGGCAGGATGACGGCGAACATTTTGAAGGTGTTCTGCGTTTTCAGCACCTGACGATCAAGATCGCGCTGGATGTGCTGTTGGGTTTCTTGCAAGTCTTTCGAGATCCGCTCAGCTTCGACCTGCAGCTTGCGATTGGCGACCGCTTCTTGCTCACGCACGCGAGCGGCCAGTTTGGTCAGTTCAATCTGATCCTCTGCAGTCATCTGCTGTCGAGCCTGTTTCTGCTTGAGCTTGGCGATCAACTCTTGCAGTTCCTCAACCGGCTTGTTGATCTCTTCCTCTTTCGTTTTGCGTTCGGCTTCAAATTGATTCTTGGCCTCTTCTTCTTCTTTGGTGCTTGCTTCGACTGCCCGCTTGGTCATCGTATCGACCATCGTCAAACGCGCCAAACGAGGAGACTTGCCGCGAATCGCCGTAAAACGATCGTCTCCGGCCAGGTTATCCAATAGATTCAAAACGAACGTCGTGTTGTCGAGATTCAGCTCGATTTGGTCATTCTTTTCAGCTTGAAGACCGACGAATGCGCTGTGCAACAAGTCAATGTCGGCGACCATCGCCACGCGGATCGGAGTAGGCTTGGCCTGGTCCGACGCTTCATTCTTTGGATCGGCCAGCTTGTCGATGGCGCTGGCCGGCGTCCCTTCGATCAGCGCGGCTAACGTATATTGCTCTCCGGTCAAAGCCCGTTGCCCGGCCGGATCATTCGCGCGTCCCGAGAGTCCTTCTAAGGTTGCGGTGCCGGTTAACGTACCGGTCCGAATGAGCGGCGTGAAAGTCATCGTCTGCGGGAAGTCTTTGCTACGCACAATCGCGCCGGGATAGACCAACAGAACTTCGGACAGGTTCTGCGTGATGTCGATATCGGGATTGAGCGGAGCAAGTGAGCCCTCGCCGCTAGGCGTGTTGCGATCCACAAACACCCATTCCGGCGTGATTCCACCGCCGCCGCCGATTCGCAGTTTGGGATGCGGGTTGTAGTTTTGCCAGATGACATTGGCGTTGTAGTATTGGTCGGTCACCAACTGACGACCGCTAAAGCTGACCCCCAGCAGGTTCCAGAGTTGGCGAATATCTCCCTTGGCTGGAGGCGCTTCTTGGCGGCCGAACATCGCGCTCCCTTGCGGCAATTTGGGCGCCGAAATCGGCGGCGCCTGATTCATCGTAAGCGGAACCGGGTCATCAAAGATCGCGGTCGGCACGCCGGCTTTGATCGCCGCCAGCAGGTTGTCGAGCTGCGGTTGCGTCAAGCTTGAAGGCTGAACGGCGACCAATACGTCAAACTTGGTCGGATCGATGGGTGCGTTGGGATCGACCTCTTGAACGTCGTATTGTTTTTCGAGCTCGTCGACGATTCGTTGCCGTTGCACATTTTGGAAACCGCCAAACGGATTCGTCGGATCAGGACGAACCCCGCCGAACAACATCGCGTCGGTCTGCAGCAGGCCGATTGATTTTCGCTGTTGATCGGTGACGGTGCTGATTGAGCGGACCAGTTCATACTCAACCGGAATTCGATTCCCAAAGAAGGGAATCACCACTTTTTGCAAGCCGCGCTGAATGGCGGCGCCCAAGATGATCTCTTTGGCTTGCATGATGCCGCGGGTTTCGCCGACCACTTGCACCGGCACGATCCCATATTGGTCGCGGGCCTTTTCGGCCAGTTCGCTGAACGGCTCCAGATCGTTGTAGATAAAGACGTCCATCTTGGCGCCGCTGGCGCCCCGGAATTCGTTGAGGTAGCTAATCAGATCGCTCTTCACTTCCGCGTACGACTCAGGAACATCGGCGCTGATAAACGCTTCGATCCGCACCGGCTCATCGGATTTCAGGTTTCGGATCAGTTTCATCGTTTGGGGCGAAATCGAACTGGTCTGACCGGCGGTCGCGTCTAATCGCGAGTCATGCAGCACAAAGAAGAGAGTCGCCGAACTGGCGATCACCACCAGCGAAATCGTCCGTAACAAGTAGTGCCCTAGGCGTGATTCTCCATCTTTCCCCCCCAACCAATGTCGTCGTCCGATCAGCACCATGCTGAGATAAACGCCAAACACGGTCAGCATGATGAAGTAGACCAGCGAAGAAAGGCTGACCACGCCGCGGCCAAAGTCTTCAAACTGACGACCAATACTCGCTTGACTAAAAAACTGAATCCAACCGGCGCCGGTCACAAACGCGTCCGCATATTGCAGCATGACGAACGGCGCGTTGATCAGCACCCCCATCACAAAGCCGAGCGTCAAATTGTTGGTCAAAAACGATGCAACCATGCCGAGCGAAATCATCGCTAGGCCGATAAACCAATAGCCGATATAGGTCGTCAGAAACAAACCGATATCCATGTCACCTTCCGACAGCGCGTTAAGCACTAGGAAGTTGCAGAACTGCGAAAACAACAGCGACACGCTAAAGACCGCAACCGCGGCCAAGTACTTGCCCATGACGATGTCAAAGTCGGTCGCCGGCAACGTCAGCAGCAATTCGTCGGTTCCTTGTCGTCGCTCATCCGCCCACAATCCCATCGTGATCGCGGGAATGAAGATCAGCATAATCAGCCCGATGTTCTCGTTTAGCTGATTGAGATTCGCCAGGTTGGCGTTGAAGAACTCGTGCGGCCAGAACGCCGCCATCGAGGTCAGCAACACAAAGATCGCGAGAAAGACATAACCCGTAGGGTTGCTAAAGTAAGATTTGAAATTTCGCTTCATCACCGCATAGGCGGCTTGTTTGGCCAACAACAGCGGAATCATCGCGACGAAAAAGGCGCCTGCGAAAATCAAATCGAAGCAGATCAGCGTGATTGCGTTTATCCAAGCCATGATAGCGTCAGTGCTTTCGGGAAAGTCTTCAACTTTGCCAAGTGGATGCGGGGAGGAGTCAACTAGGAAGTCGCCGGAGTGAGCGCGTTCACTCCTTTGGTCATCCGATAGAAAGCGTCGTCCAGCGTTTCGCCGGGCTCTTTCATCGCGGCGATACCGCCGTCATAGATCAAACGACCTTCGTTGATCACAATCGCGCGAGTCGCGAGTGCGTCAACTTCCTGAAAAATATGGGTCGAGAGCAAAATCGTCTTTTGCTCACCCAAGCGGCGAATCATCTCACGGACGCCGCGTATTTGATTGGGATCCAAGCCAGAGGTCGGCTCATCCAGGATCAACACTTCCGGCTCATGCAAAATTGCCTGGGCCATGCCGACCCGTTGCTTGTAACCTTTGGACAACTTGCTGATCGGCTTGTGCAGCACCGTGTGCAAATTGCAAAGATCGACGACCGCTTCAATCCGTTCTTTACGCTGGGCGGGATTCATACCGCGGGCTTCGCCAAAAAACATCAGCAAGCTATGCGGCGTCGCATCAGGATAAAGCGGACCATTTTCAGGCAAATAGCCAAGCATTGCTGATCCGGCCAAACGGTCGGTCATCATATTGTGGCCTGCGATCCGCGCGACCCCTTCGCTGGGCGCCAGATACCCGGTCAACAGCTTCATGGTGGTGCTTTTGCCGGCGCCGTTGGGGCCGAGAAAAGCGACGACCTCGCCGCGTCGCACTTTGAAAGAAACGTCGCGCGAAGCGGCGAAAATTCCATAGAACTTTGAGAGGCGATCGGCCTCGATCATCGGGGTTCCGCTCGATTCTGCCATACTTGTCAACCGTCGATCTTTGAATCGATGAAGAATAGGTGAGGATTTAGAGCGCTAACGGCAAGACCCGTTCTGCACTTCTAGCTGCAGGACAAGTCGAGCTTAATCGGCGTAGTTTAATTCAAATCGTCGTTTGCTAAAACTCCAGCAACGACGGGATGAACCAAGGTTTAACCAGAACTGGTTAAATGATGAGTTGTAAGCAGGCAAGGGAAGGGGAGTCAACTGATAGGATAGGTGAGATGGCGATTCCAATGCGCATCGTCGATTTGCGGGTAGTCCATCCGCAAATGGACCCCGCGTGATTCGCGTCGCTCAAGCGCCGACTGAGCAATTGCCCGCGCTACAAGCAACATATTTTGCAGTTCCCAGCCTGCGGGATGGTCAAATTGTTGTGAAGAAACGTAGCTGCGCCATGAATCGATCATGTCGACCGCTTCGATAAGTCTCGATTCTTCACGCCGGACGCCGGCTGATCGCCACATCAAACTGGTGAGTGAATTTCGGATATCCTCCAAATCGAGCGGTTCTGCCGGGGGCAAGACAGGATTTTCGAGATTCAACGCCCTAAATTGGTCAGGCATCTCTAGCGCCACCGCCGAGGCTCCGCCGCCGCTTCTTTTTCCATATACGAGCCCTTCCAGCAAACTGTTCGATGCAAGTCGATTGGCGCCGTGCAAACCGGTCGAAGTCACTTCGCCGGCAGCCCAGAGGCCCGGCAAGGTGGTTCGTCCTTGCAAATCGACCGTCAGACCGCCGATCATGTAGTGCGCACCGGGGCGAACCGGGATCCGATCCTTGGTGATGTCAATTCCAAATTTGCCGCAGGCCTGGGCGATGCCCGGAAATCGCTTGCGGACAAAATCGGCGTCGAGATGGCTGAGACTTAAAAAGACGCAGGGAGACTTGGTCCGCTCCATTTGGGTGACGATTGCCTGCGAGACGACATCGCGCGGCGCAAGCTCTCCCCGCAGGTCATAGTCGGCCATAAAGCGATTGCCGCTGCGATCGATTAGATAGGCGCCTTCGCCGCGGATCGCTTCGGTGATCAGACTGCGACCGCTACCGGCGATATACAAGACCGTCGGATGAAACTGCATGAACTCCATGTCACGCAACTGGGCTCCAGCGCGAATCGCCAGCGCCAAGCCATCGCCGGTGGCGACTTTGGGGTTGGTCGACTCGCGATAGATCTGACCGACGCCGCCGGTCGCCAAAATGGTTTGTTTCGCCCAAATCAGCGTACGGCCATGTTTTTGATCCGAAGCCAGCGCGCCGCGACATTCCCCTTCGTGCGTGATCAGATCAAGGGTGAACTCGTTTTGCCAAATCTGGATATTCTCGCGACTGCGCACATGCTCGACGACTGCGCGAATCACTTCGCGACCCGTTGCGTCTCCCAGCGCATGAACGATGCGAGAACGTCCATGGCCTCCTTCACGCGTCAACGCCAGATGGCCATCTTCTTTGTCAAATGCCGTTCCCCATTGGATCAGCTCACGAATGCAGTCAGGCCCTTCACGCACGACCATGTCGACCACGGACGGATCACACAGACTGCCGCCGGCGGTGATTGTATCGGCGGCGTGATCTTCGTATCGATCTTCGTCGTCCAGCACGCCGGCGATGCCCCCTTGGGCATAGTTGCTGTTCGATTCAAGGACCTTGTCCTTGGTCACGATCAGCACGGACAAGGAGGGATCGACCTCAAGCGCTGCCCGCAGGCCGGCGATTCCGCCCCCCAGGACCAGCACATCAGTGAAGTAGTGAGAGACCCGTTTCGGGTGAAACGGCACAAGGTAGCGAGGCGTCGGTGTGGTCATGCAGGAAAGCCAGCGTTAGCTGCAACTACGCGGGCGAGGTGGGTCAGGGTGAATGATCAGCGAGGCGCCTGCTTGGCGGAGCCTTTGAGATAAGCCTTGTATTGTTCCAGAAAAGCGGCTGGAGGTCGCGACCGGTTGACATCGGCGGCTCCCCCTTGCTGGGCTGAGTTCGACTCGTTGCGGCGCAGCTGATCCTTGCCTGGCGTCAGTCCAAGACTGCGCAGCGCCTCGTCCATCTCTTGCTTGGCGGCAGGATCGGTGGCGGCGTCGGCTGCTTGTTTCATCGCCTTCCAGCGCTGCGTGAACTCGCGGAACTGTTCTTTCGTCCAGCCCAGGTCATTTAGCATTTCCTGGTCCGGTTCTTTTTGATCGTGCTCTAACTTGTCAAGCACCAGATCGGTCGCTTTACGCGCGTAGTCCAGGTTCGCTTTATCTCCACCATGCTCGGGACCGCCGGCGTCTGGAGTCGCGTTTTGTTGGCTGGGCATGCCGCCGCCTCCGGTGGGATTACCATCGCCAAACTGGTTGGACTCGTTGTTGCTTTCCGGCTTTTGACCGGTCTGCTGGTTCGGCTCGCCTGGCTTGCCGCCGCCTGACTTGTCGCCGCCACCCTCGCTATCGCGGCCGCTCCCTTCTCCCTTTTCATCTCCGGGGGCGCCGGTTTGCTTGTCGGTCTTTTGCTGATCGCCTGCTTTAGTGCCGACTTCGCCGTCTCCGCGCTGCTTAGAAGCGGAAGCTCCCTTGTCGGCGGCGCTGGTCTCGCCGGGGGAATCATGCCCTTGCTGTTTCGCCGCTTGTCCACCGCCTGAGTCGCCGCCGCCTGAGCGGTCTCCGTCGGATTCCCCCTTGCTGTCGTTCTGCTTGTTTTCTTTGTGATCGCCAACGGCGCTCTTGGGCCCTGATTCACTCTTTTTTTCGCCGCCATCGGGTTTGCTCATTTTATCGGACGCTTCATTCGGAGCGCCATCCGGCGAAGAGGGACTTCCTTGATCCTCATCGGCGCCGGGGTTTCCGGCTCCTGAAGATCCCGCATCGCCGACGCCGTTATCGCCTTTGCGTTCTTCCCCCTGGGGATCGGATTTTTGTTCCGTCGGGGTATGACCACCTTTGGTTGACTCACCGCCGGCTTCGTCGCCTTGCTGATCTTTCATCTCGCCGTCACCATCCTGACGGCCAGGCTGTTGATCTTCGGCTTGAGGGCCTGCCGACTTCATACCGCCGGTTTGGCGCGAGTTGTCTGCATTGGAGTCGGCGCCGGATTGCGAAGGATCAGGCTCGCCTCCTTGTTGCGGAGTTCGATTTTCCATCGCTTCGTGATCGCGATCTTGCTTCTGACCCGAGTCGGTAGGTTGCGAGTCGCCGTCATCAGCTTGCTCGCCGGGAAGCGTGCTCTCTTGCTCGCCGCTCTTTTCGCCGCCGTCTGCTTGCTGTTCCTGTTTGTCGAGAAATTTTTGAATCCGCTCAAAGGCGTCGCCATCTTGCGAACCATCGGCCGAAAGCGGCTTGGGCTGAACCTGTTGGTTAGGGTCTTGGGCCCCTTGCTGATTCTGTCCCCCTTGCTGCTGACCAGCTTGTTGATTCTGGCCGGCTGGCTGCTTGTCGCCAGCGTTCATGCCGCCTTGTTGACCACCTTGTGGTTGGTCGCCACCCTGCTGACCGCCTTGCTGTTTGTCACCGCCTTGCTGACCACCCTGTTGTTTGTCACCAGCTTGCTGCATCCCGCCGCCTTGCTGACCATCCTGCTGTTGGTCGCCACCTTGTTGACCACCCTGTTGTTTGTCACCACCTTGCTGCATCCCGCCGCCTTGTTGACCATCCTGCTGTTGGTCGCCACCCTGCTGACCGCCTTGCTGTTTGTCGCCACCTTGCTGGCCACCCTGCTGTTTGTCGCCGCCTTGTTGACCACCTTGCTGCTTATCACCACCTTGCTGGCCACCTTGTTGCTTGTCGCCACCTTGCTGGCCACCCTGCTGCTTGTCACCGCCTTGCTGGCCATCTTGCTGTTTGTCACCGCCTTGTTGACCATCTTGCGGTTTGTCGCCTGCTTGTTGGCCATCCTGCGGTTTGTCGCCGCCTTGTTGGCCTTCTTGCGGCTTGTCGCCTGCTTGTTGGCCATCCTGCATTTGTTCGCCCCCTTGCTGACCATCTTGAGGTTGGCCAGCTTCCTGCTCTCCATCTTGCTGCTTGTCGCCGGCTTTTGGGGGAATCTGCTTTTCGGCGCCTTGTTCAGGTTCAGTGATTTCGATGGTCAGCGCGCGCGAGGTCGTTACGTTGGGGGTTGGTCGACCGGAAGCGTCGGTTCGATTGTCTTCGGCCAGCGCGTAGACGATGATCTTGTCGCCTGACTTCAGCTTTTGTTCGCTGGGCACAAAGCGATACGTTTCCAGCACATTACCGGTCGTCGATTGCTGCAAGAGCGGCGTGCGGAGTCGTTCTTTGCCATCCATTTCGCCGATCACTGTCAACTGCCGCACGGCATAGTCGGGATCGATCGCACGAAACTCTAGTGCGGCTCCCCCGTTGGCCGGCACGCGAATTTTTTCGTCGGTCGGACGGAGCAACTCCACTTCTGGCGAGAGGTCGCGGATCACTTCGATCGGATAGGCGACCGGGTAGGGGTTCAAATCTCCAGCAGCCGTTTTAAACCGAAGTTGATAGCGGCGATGTTTGGGAGCGGTTTCGATCTTGGTGGGATCGTCAGTCGCCGGCTTACGCAACAGTTCGAGCACAAACGTCCCGATTGCCTGCGTCGGGTCTTCGGTACTGACCGTCAATTTGGTGCGCACGATTCTGGCTTGCTCACCTGCATCTGGGTCAAACTCGATGAATGCTTCTTCCATCGGTAAGTTCGCGAGCGCTCTTACCGTCACGCGCGTCGCTTCGAGCGCTTTGATAGCGCCTTCGCTCAATTGCGTGATCGGCGTTTCTTGGGTGTAAGCGGGATAGTCATAGCGAATATCAACCACTTCAATCGACGGCGCCGGCATCGCGGTAATGTCGTAGTCGCGCGTCTTGGCGTCGCCAGCTTGGATAAAGTAGGCCAGATCGTGCTGGATTCCTTGGCCTTCAGGTGCAATCATGCCGCGAAAATAAATGCCGCTTTCATCCGGCTCGAGCGCCAATTTTTGCTCGACGATCCGGCGATCAGCAGATGAGTAATAGAGCTCGACCTTTTCGTCGTCGTCGATGTTGTAAACCTTCACGGCCACTTCGACGGTTTGACCTTGATAGATCTGCACATCGCCTGGCAGGACTTCGACAATGTCAACGCGCGAGGGGCGCGAAATGTCGGCCCAGGGAGAAATCACCCGTTGCACTGTGAGCAACGGATCCTTGGGAGACGCGATCTTGTAAACCACAAACGCCAACGCGACCGCGGCGAACAGATAGCCTATACGAATCGCTTTGGAAAAATCGACCGTCGTCTCGGTCGCGTATTCTTTTAAGTCCGATGCAGCCCGCTGCTGAACTGTTTCGAGCACGGCGCGATGGACCGGCGTCGCTTCTTGCTTGAGCAGCAAAAAGTTGATCAAGCCGTTCTTCAGAGCCGGTTGCCCTTGTTCAATCATCCGCGCTGCGTAAACCGGGCTAATTGTCCGCCAGAGCAGCGGCAGAATAGCCGACCAGACAAAATAGCCAGCGCTTGCCAAAAAGGTGACCAGCGCCGCCAAGCGGAGCGGAAAACTAAGGTCGAGCACCCAATGATCAATAAACGCCAGCAACAGCAGAAATGTGATCGCTCCGGCGGCAAACAGCATGCAGGCGGCCGCTAGTTCCGCGATTTTCAACTGCCAACGAGTCTTGCGCAGCTTCTTTTGAATCAAACGATCATCGTTGACCTGATTGTGAAGTGCATCGGAGATCGTTGAGTCTCTGGTATCTGTCGCCATGACTAGCCAAGGGGAAGAGCATTAACGTGTTGCGATACCATGTTTTATATCGCGCAGCGGATGAAACGTCAGCTAAAAAGCGATTTGTCTCTCTATTATAGACGCTGTCTGGGGGTTGGTTGTTTTTTTGTCGCACTTCCTCCCCCCAGGTAGAGTGTGCTTGAGAGGAGCAAAAAAAAACGGGAGCAAGTCCGAATTCCGCGGCGGAATTCGGACTCGCTCCCGTTTTTTCCTTTTATATTCAACGCCGCATCAGGCGCTGGGGCGGAAATTGCGTGCTTTGGCGAGCGCTTCGTGCAGTTTAATTTGCTCTTCGGTGGTCAGCTTGGTCTCTTCGACGTAGATCTCGTTGATGTGATAGAGCTGCTTCAAATAGGGGAGGTCGGTCGCACTGATCGGCGTGTTCATCAGAACGATGCCGCGTAATTTCGGCAACTTTCGCAATTCCAGCAATTGCTCTCCGCGAACATTCGACTGGCTCAGATCAATCCACTCCAGGTTCTTCAGCTTGGCGATGTCAGCAAACGCTTGGCCGTCCAGTTTCGTGTGATGCAGATGGAGCTCACGCAGTGATTGCAGGGGCGAAAAATGTTTGGCCGCGGCCGAGCTGATTTCGGTTTCACTTAGGGTTAGCGATTCAAGCTGAGACAATTCGGCCAGGTAAGCAAGCCCCTCGTCGGTGATTTTTGAAGCGGTCAGGTCCAGCTCTCGTAGATTGGGGAAATCACCGATTGTGGAGAGAAATTGATCCCCAATGCCGGTACGGCCGACGTTCAATTTTTGAATCTTCAACTGCTGCTTCGCCAGCGGACACGATTGATCGAGCAGCGACGACTTGGCTAGCGACAAATCGATCAGATTGGGCAAGCCCGTCAGACGACGAAAATCATCGACTGAAAACTGCCCCGTAGGACAGCTAAGCTGAAGTTGCTGCAGCGTAGGGACAGCGCAAATTTCAGTGACTAGCGCGGTGCTGGCCTTGCCGCCGTCAATCAACAACGTTTTCAAATGCGGAAACGAGCGATCATCCAGCGCCCAGGGCAATGTGAGTTCGCTGTTACGAATGTTGAATTGATTCAGATTGGGCAAGCCGCGGAGACCGCCGATTACCGTTTGATTGATCTCCAAATCGGTAAACTCAACTTGCTCCAGCTTCCGAAGTTCTTCCAGTCCAAAAAAGCTGTCGGGAGAAGCCTTGGTTTTGGCGATTAGCAGCGCCTTGAGCGGGCTAAGCGTCGTGACGACGCGAATGCCTTTGTCGTCAAAGCTTTCGTGCAACTGCAACTCGGTCAGTTGATGCAACTGTACGAGCACATCGCCCAGTTCGTCTCCAAATTTGGTTTTATGTAGTGAAAGAAGCTTTACGTCAGGAAGTTGCAGCAACAATTTCCATTGCTCCGGCTTTAGCTTGTTCCCTTCGATCCGGACGCAGGCGTATTCGTGCCAGTGGAAGAGCTCGGAGCGGAGCGAATCGGCGTAACCAAAGGTGCAGCCGGCCTGCTCTAACTCAGCAACGACCGCTTCGGTGTCGAGCGTTTGATCACTCAATACCTGAGGAATCAGCTGCGCCGGCAGAGGCGCAGGCTGTGCGACTGCAATAGAAAGCACAAGCAGTGGTAAAATCAATGTTGCGATGCAACAACGAAGCGAAACCATATTGAACCTCCTGCTCAAAAGGACGCCGCCTTGTACGCCCAATCGGCGTCTGTCACATGCCCCAGCGTCGCGTGTATCCAATTATTGCTGCTCTTTCAAATTTTGCGACTTCAACTTTGCCTCCGGCGAAGCTTGCGGCTCAACAAAACTTATCGAGGCGCTAATGATTAGCTGAGGCCATTTTTGTTGTAGCCCCTGCAATCCCTGTTTCGTCACCGTCGTATTGCGAACGTTCAACGTATTCAGTCGCTTCATCTGACTCAATTTCTCTAAGCCGGCGTCAGTGATTTTTGTATGCGCCAAATTCAAATTCGCCAACAGCGGCAGCTGATGCAGCGCATCGAGATCGGCGTCTTTGATGGTTGAATTGGCCAACTCAAGTCGATGCAAATCTCGCAGACTGCCGATCGGCCCGATTCCGCCGTGGATGACACTGTCGTTCATCGTCAAAAACTGCAGCTCTTGCAGTTGGGCGAGCGGCTTCAGTTGCTCTGCCGTGGTGCGAACATTGCGTAGGTTGAGACTACGTAGATGAGAGAGCTTACCGATCTCAGCAAAACCGGCGCCATCCACGCTTAACAGACTGAGAAATAACATCTCAAGCTGCGGTAGTTCACCCAGGCCAGCCAAGTCACTCGATTTCAATTTGTCGGATTGGAGCGTCAGATTGGTCAGGCTACGCACATTCGCCAAGTAATAAAAGCAATCGCCGTCAAAGCTTGCATTTTGAATCGTGAGGTTTTCTAGAAATCGAAGTTCTTCGAGATACCACAATCCGTTGTTGCTCAGCTTTTGTCCGTCAATCAGCAGCGTCCGCAAGTTGGTTAGCTGCGCAATCTGCCGCATGTCATCATCGGTAGGCTGCGAGTGGAGATAAAGATATTCCAACTCACGCAACTGCATGATCGCTGCCCACGAGCTTTCGTTCAGTTGGAACGAACGTCCCAGCCAAAGGCGCTCGACATGGGGGAGCTTGACTAAGTGACGCAGATTTTCTTCGGACGCGGGTGCATCGACAAAATTGACGTTGAAGAGCATTTGCCCTTCCGCGTTTTCATAATAGTTAACGCTGGCGCCGCCGCTGCGTAACGCTTCGGTCGCTTCCAGGATCGCTGGAGAGAGGGCAACTTCCTCGGCCCAAGTAGCAAAAGGGGCGAGCAGCAGTAGCAAGACTCCCCCAGCTAGCTGCAGTGACCTTAAACCCAACATGCGTTCCATTCCGAATAAAAGCTGCATCCATTCTGAATTATGCGATACCAGAACAGATTTACCCAATTGCGTCAAACTGACTCTAGCAGCTTGCAATTAACGCTGCTGGTAATTCTACACACCCTCTGCCGTGTGGAATCGAAAGAAACAGACAAATCGCCGTCGAATTGCTTCGACCGTTCGAGTATCTGTTCCCCTAAAGCAAATAATACGGCGTAAACCGGCGGTAGGTTGGCGTCTTCGCTAGAATTGCAAGATGATAAAAAGGCGCCTGATTTAGACAACTGCGATGATAACCGCCGCTTGCCCCTGCGGGGTTATGCTGAGATTAAGCACAGGACCGGTCGGCGCGGTGATCGCCTGACGCACCAAATTGAGCGGACACGCTGGATCAGGCGTATCGTAGTTCAAAATGGGGAAGAGCGTCTTTTCGCGCATTGCGATCAAACTGGCGATCAGCTCGACGACACCGCCTGCAGCGCCTAGATTGCCAAAATTGCTTTTGGCTGCAACTACCGGGGGCTGTTTTGCTAATTCGCCAAATACATCCACAATCGCTGCCGCTTCTAGCTGATCGCTATCGACGGTCGCCAAGCCATGGGCATGAATGTGGCCAATGTCTGCCGGGGACAGTTGGGCTTCGCGTAGAGCCGCACGCATTGCATTGACCAGCGCCAGCCGACGATTCGACTCACCATTTCTGGCAATTACAGTCGACATCCCTTGGCCCAGAATCTCCGCCAAAGGCTTTGCGCCACGAGTTTGGGCATGCTCGAGTGACTCCAGAATCATCGCGCCCGAACCTTCGCCCAAGACCATGCCGCTGCGGTTCTGATCAAAGGGGCGGCAGAGACCGGCAGATTCGCCGGTAGCAATCGTTTCTTGCAGCACCGTATGGACCGAACGCATCTCATGGACGCGAGTTCCGGTCGCCCCGGTGACAATCACATCCGCATGACCGCGGCCAATCGTCATATAGGACTCACCGATAGCCGCGTTGGACGACGCTTCGCGCAGAGTCAATGAGTTGTTGGGCCCGCGCATGTCGTTAAAAATTGCAATGTGGCTCGCCGGCATGTTGGGCAAATATTTGAGCAACCAAAGCGGGTTGATCTCGGGCATACCTTGGCTTGCCCAAGTATCAAGACTGCGCCGATTGAGTTCGCTCTCACTCTGCTTTACCCCGGAGGCATATTCTTCCGGCAGCGTCATCATGTAATCCGACCCATAGACGACGCCAGCGCGCTCTGGATCAAACTTGCCGATCGTCAAATCTGCGTGATGCAGCGCAACTTGCGCAGCTGCGACGCCCATTTGAATCTCACGACACATCACTTTGAGATTTTTACGAATCGAGCGTTGCTGCGCTTTGTCGAGCGGACCAAACTCTTCGATCGCGCCGGTAAAGGCCAGGGCTTCGGCGCCGTACGCAGTTGGCAAAGCGTCTTCTGGCAAGCTTTTCAGCCGCGCAACAGCATTCCGAGAGGTTGACAGTCCATCCCACAACTCTTCGGTCGTATTACCGAAGGGCGTGATGCAACCGTAACCGGTGACGACGACGCGGCGCTGTCCAACTTCCGCCATAGCTCAACTTCTAAACGATGCGGTCACCGTGGGGACATTCCCCCCCTGGTAACCGGAGTGATGCAGGATGTAAACCGTGTATTTACTTAGAGTTCTGTATTTTAAGCATGCTTTCCCGGCGTGTCGACGGGAGCCCTTCGCGAGAGTCACGCTTATCGTCGCTTAATAACGGCCCCGATTGTCAATCGCCGCGGCATCCGGCGTGATCGCTGCTTGCCCCGGTTTCGCTTTGGCTGGGCCCAGATATTCGACGAACATCAATCCATCCGCTCGGGCTGGGCCAGTCGGTATCGGCAGAGATAGCGGAAATGAGGCGGCCGTTGAGACGCCCATATCGGGCTGGGCCACTACACCGCAGCTAATTAACAACACTTGGTCCGAAGGCCAGCGGAATCGCTCGTGGAGTCGCCAGCTGACCATTTGGGGGATTTGAACTTGGATCGTTTGAGTTTTGCCGGTCGCGGTGGGGACATCGATATCAACGTTCACAAACTTCTCAATTTGATCCACACTGCACTTCAGCACGGCGTCAATTGTCTTGTCATTCGGAGCCAAGAGCGGGCTCACCTCTAGCGAAAATCCCGCTTCAATTTGATCACTTTGCAGTTCGTAGCCCGGCCAGGTTGCGGTTGCTCGGACCGATCGCATAAATGTTTGCGGCTTGAGCATCGAGACGGCGCTCGACTGTCCATTGTGAATCAGCAGGTTGGCAGCTTGGTGCTCTTTATAATCGCTCCGCTTGCGCAGGCTATCGAGCAAAATCGCGGCGTTTTCTTTGCTCAGCAACCAGGCCTCGATCCCTGGCGTTTTCACCGAGACTGGTTGCATCATACGATAGGCCAATCTGCGCCAATTGGGACTTTTTACCGTAACCAGTCGCAACCCCAGCGTTTTCACTTCGGCCTGACTTTCCACAAAGTCCTCGACCACATCTCGGACAATCTGCTGCATCTCCGGAGTGTGATATACCCGTAGCGTGTTTTTGTCGGCGTGCAGCATTCCAAGCGGTTCGCTAAACCAGACGTCAGTACCGGTTTCTCGCAAAATCCAGTCGATAATCGCTTGCTCAGGCTTCGCTGTCGTCGTCACACGAAGCGTGTAGGGGGAGATGTCGTAGTCGCGCCAAACTTGGCCTTGATCGTGCGGCAACTCGTTCAGACCGCTCTTTACTTTTAAGAGCGATCCCGAGGGGGGCAGGGCTTCGCTCCGTGGAGCCGAGGAAGCTGCCGACTCTGCCGAAGCGGTTCTGATCGCTTCGTTAGGACTGCGCCAGGCCGAATTCGCAACCGCATCTGGTGCACCGGATCCTGCTGCCGAGACATTGGGGGCAGCAGCGACTGGAGTCAGCGGAGCGGCAGCGGCTTTATCGCTTTCGCTCAACGGAGATGGAGGCTTGACCGTGGGAATCGGCCGAGCGGTCGCTTGCGAGCTAACTCTTCCCGCTTCTTGAGCGTAGGTCGAACCTCCGCCGATCAGGAGCAGGGTCAGCATCATCATCCAAGTTCGCATCATAGCCGTCATCCTTGTCGGCGCGAAAACGATCATCCACGTCACGTCAACGCGAGCCAATAGGGTCCAGAATTCGGGCGAAGTATAGAAGTCGAGCCTAGCAGCCACAAGATCGATCGGCACGAACTTGCCAGAATCGCTCAAGTTCTCCCCCTTGATTGCCGGCAACTTAGGCTGCTAGCGGTGACTACAGAAGATCGCTGAGCCAGTCGTCGTCCGCCGGTTTCGGCTTTTGCGGCTGCTCGGCGGCAGGTTTCGTAGCGGGTGGAGCAGGGGACGCTGGTTTTGGATTGGGAGTGGATGCAGGCGCGGATTCGCTGTTGGCCGGTCGAGCCGCAGGACTTGATTTGCCGCTGGAGGATGAGGATGTTGCTGGCTTCGTCGCAGCGTTGGTCTGAGCAGGGCGAATCATTTTCCGAACTGGCGCGGCGGCGGTGGTCTTTGGCTGGGACTTCGATCTGCTGGGAAATTCGGCGTCGGGAAGATCAAAATCAAGCGGCGCGCTCGAGTTGGCCGCTTTGCTCTTTGCGGAAGCCGCATTCTTACTCTGGAAAGCGGTAAAGGCCGCTACGACCGCACTTGCTGCAGGCGCCGTGTTATCAACGGCGGTTTCGCGCATCGCCTGCTCCTTCGCCAAGATCCGCTTGCGCGTGGGATCATGCAGCAGGCCAATCAACTGCATGACGCGATACCAGCCGATCCAAACAACTACCAGCAGCGGCAAGGTCAGCAACGCCCACAACCCCATCCGAAAGTGGGCGACCGCGAGAAAAATAATCGTCATCACGACGCCGCCGATCGCGGAGTAATACATCACATCGCGGGGACGTGATGATTCGTGCAGTTGGCTGGCGAACCAAGCTTCCCACTTGGTCGTCGGCACTTCCAGCACCACGAGATTCTCCGCTTTGAGATCTTCGAAGTAGGTTTCGAGATAGAGATGCCAGCCGCATTGCTGACAAAACTTAGCGCCGGGCTTCAACGAGTTGGCGCATTTCGGACAGATCCGACCAACATTGTCTTCTTCCAAGGGGACCGCGTCGTAGCTCGCTTCGACAGTTTGGGCGAACTCGTTTTCATCCGACGCTTTGACTGGGACAAGACTTACGCATTTCGGACAGCGGATCGTTGTCCCCGCAAGTTGCGGTTTGACGCGCAACAACACGCCGCAGCAGGGGCAAACAATGCGAAGGTCAGCCATGAATAATCCTTAACGAGTCAGACGCATTCCCCAAGTTTCTCGGCTGGTGACTAAAATTGCAACAAACCAGAACAGCGCTGACGCTTGCCGCAACGGTGATTTTTGATGCGTAAAAGAGGGAATTAAGCACTCAACCGGGAATAAAAAGAGGTTCAAAATTAGAATAATGAGTATTAGGCCAGAGTTGCGATAGCTTTTTTATTTTTTCAACTAACACCCCCGCCCCAGGCAGTTTGGTTGCATAATTGGTGAATCTAGCGCATATGAAGAGGATGACGTAGCCTCTTTTCTTCCCTCCGCGGACTGTTTTCCAGCATTCGCTCCCTCCTGAAGATTTATGTATTTCAAATTTAAATGCCCGCAATGCGGCCAGTCGCTTAAAGTACGCCAGGAACTTGCCGGTCAGAAACGAAACTGTCCTTACTGCAAGGCCAGCGTTCGGATTCCGGCCACGACGGAGATCGATATGGATCTGCCGCCGGTGGAATCTTCAGGTTTTCCGAGCTTTGACGATGGAGGCGGCTCGCCGTTAGGCGGGCTCGATCTTGGCAATCTGCAAACCGACCCATTGTCAACCAAAACGGCGGCGAAGGCCGGTGGCAAGAAAGGGGCTGCAACCCCATCGCCGCGCAAGACCACTGCCAAGGCAGCCAGCACATCGTCCGCCTCTTCGGATGGTGGAGGAGAGTTCACTGATCCGAGTGACGTCGGCTTGGTCGCGACCGGGATATTTGGTTTTTTTGCTGCGGCCATCTTCCTGACTTTGCTGTGGCCTTCTAAGGGAACGTATATCGGCGATCTCTTCTTAGCCGGCGGTTTCCAGGGAGTGATGATCCAATTTCTCTCCACGTTCATGTTCTTTTGGGCGATGGGGATTCTATGGAAGAAAAACCGCAAGATCAGACGTCAGCGTGATTATCTGTTGATGGATGTGCTGCCCACTGACATTTCGCCCGAAATTCGGATCGATACGCTCGATCGCTTTGTCGACAACATTCGCCAACTGCCAGGCGAACATGGCGAAAGCTTTTTGATCAATCGCGTCCTCCGCGGGCTGCAGCATTTCCGCGTGCGGCGCAACGCCGCCGAGACGGTGACGATGATGGCGTCGCAATCCGAAATCGACTCAAACAACGTCGCATCCAGCTATACGGCGATCAAAGTGTTGATCTGGGCGATCCCGACGATGGGTTTTATCGGGACGGTGCTTGGTATTAGTTTGGCGGTCGCCTCACTGGCCGGAGCATTGGGTGGCGACGATACTTCTCAACTGATGGCCTCGTTGACCTCGATGTTCTCAGGGCTGGGGACTGCGTTTAATACGACGCTGGTCGCGCTGGTCATGAGCATGATCATCAAGTTTCCGATGGCTTCGCTGCAAAAGAGCGAAGAAGGAGTGTTGAACTGGGTCGACGAATATTGCAACGAAAACCTGCTCCGTCGCTTGAACGATGGTCGTGAACACGTCGAAGAAAAACCGACCGGACCACTCGACACCAAGATCTTTCGCCGCGCTGTCGAAGAAGCGATGGCCGCACAGCAAGGGGAACTGGAAGTCTGGATCCAAAAGCTGGAGTTGGTTGGCCAGACAATTACCAAGCAGACCATCGGCGGCTGGAGTGAAATCCAAGCCAAGATGCTCGAAAGTCAAAAAGATATCACCTCGCAGGTGATGGAGCAGGTCCAAGCCAAGACCGGCGAAATGCAAACTCGGCAGGAAGAAATGCGGGTCGAGCTACAGGACCAACTGACGCAGATGCAGGAAATCGGCGCTCAGTTGCAAGCGACCTTGACTGCACTCGCCAGCGCCGCGTCACAAACCTCGAACCAAATGAACGCCAACGTCGCCGCTTCGACAGAACGTCTGGAAGGCTACTTCAGCGGGGTCGAACGGGGTCTGACTGGTCTGAATGATGTGCTGTCGAAGCTGGGTAACGATACCGTTGTTGTTCAACAAGTCGAAGCACCAACCAACGGCGGCGGTTGGTTCGGATTGGGGGGCGGCACGAAGACGAAAGCACGTCGTAACGGTAAACGCTAATGGCCAGACGCAGACAAGAAGGAGGCGATGACGTATCGCTCTTTCCGTTTCTTAGCGTGCTGGCCTGCGTGATCGGCACGTTAACGATGATTATCGCCGCGGTCGCGGTCCAGGCGCTGGACAACCCCACCGTCGATCAAGCGATCAAGTACGAAGAAAAAAAAGCGGAACTCGCCGAAGAGGATAAAGCGTTGGCGCTGTTGAACGCCGAGCTAAAAAAGAAAGAATCGCAGCTTAAAAAAGAGCAGTCGGCCGAGCAGAAGAAGCTGGAAGACGCCAAAAAGCGGCTCGCCGAATTGCTGGCGAAACTGGACGAGGCGCAGAGTAAGTTGGCGCAAATCTCGCTCGACGGACCGAAGGTCGATCTCGCCGGCGATGCTGAATCGCTGAAAGAGATGGAAGCGGAGCTAAAGTCTCGGCGCGAAAAAATCGCCCAGATGGAAAAGGAAGTCGCCGAACGCAAGCTGCCGCCGAAAGAGTCGGAGGTTTCGATTTTGCCCGGCGGATCAGGCGTAGGGTTTGACCCGACCTTTGTCGAATGCGACGAGGGGCGAATCGTCATCCATGACGGCGCCAAAACGACGCCTGTACGCACGAATGAATTGAACACCAATCCCGATTTCGCCAAGGTCCTGGCCGATGTCAAAGCCAACGACAAAGGCTCACTCGTCTTTTTGATTCGAGATGACGGTTTAGACACTTATCGCGCGGCCCAAAATTTTGCCCGCGCGAAAGGGGTCAAAAATGGTAAACTGCCGGTGATCGGCGACGGACGGATCGATTTGAGCTACTTCAAAAAGAAAACCCCTGAATAATGGCCAAGCGTAAACCAGATAATGACGAAGACGGCGGACTCGATTCGCTGCTTGATACGATGTTTAACGTCGTCGGCATTTTGCTGATCGTGTTGGTCATCATTCAGCTGGGCGTGCAAAAAACGGTGGAACGGATCGCGGCGACGGCGGCGGTGGATCCAGCGGCGCTTGAAGCGATGATTAAGCGACTCGAAGAAGCCCATAAAGAAAAGCTCAAAGTCCAGACGACGATTGAGGAACTCAATCCCGATGAGTCAAAGCTCGAAGAACTGCTCAAACGTCTGCAATCCGAATCGGTCGCCAAAGAAGCGACCCTTGTTGGCAAAGAAGGTGATTTAAAGAAAGCTCTGATCGCCCAAAAAGCGCAAAAAGAGATGGAGATGAAGTCGAGCGAGATGAAGAAGGAGCGTGAAAAGCTCTCGACTGAATTGAACTCAAGTCTGGAGAAGCTTGCCAGTCTTGAAGCGCGACTTGATGAGTCGAAACCGCGTGCGCAACTTCCTCCCAAGATTGTCAACATGCCCGATCCGCGGCCGGCGCCGGAGGGGATTAAAGAGGCGGTCTTGTTATGCGTTGGCAACCGCATCTTTCCGCTTAATCCGACCGAGCTGCGTGAGGACGCCAAAAAACGGGCCGAATATCAGCTTTCGCGTGGTCTGAAAAAGTATGTAAAAGACCCAGAGCAAGGGGTCGACGCCAAAGAGTTTGTCGAAGATTTCAATCAGCGCGTTTTGCAAGACGATTACTTTAAAGCGGAGATGTACGCTTCAGGACGAAATCCCAGCTTACGATTGACCCCTCGCGAAAGCGAAGGTTTTACGATCGCCGAAATTGAGAATCCCCGTTCTCGCTTCCAAAAGCTGTTGCTCTCGACCGATCCCCAAAAATATTATTTTCGGTTCTTTGTCATGCCTGACAGCTTTGAGTCGTATGTCGCGGTTCGTCGCGTCGTAGACAAAGCCGGCTATCTATCTGGCTGGGAACCGCAGCCACCGAACTGGCAATACACGACCTGGATCGGCGGCAAAGTGAAATTTGGCCCAGAACCAAAGGTCGATCCCAATGCGCCGAAACCAGCCCCATCGACGCCTGCTCCCAAACCAAACGTGCTCGACTAATTGTCTGCAAGCTCTCCTTTACATTCTCAAGCTCGGTCTGCTGACCGAGCTTTTTTATTGCGCTCTACTGCAATCTTCGGCGGCGATTTTGTACCGCTTGTAAGGATTACGCCGTTGATACGGTCCCTGTTCCACGCATGAAATACGCCAGAGCACTGAGTAGCCTGCTGTTACCGAAAAAAGATCATTTGATTTGCTATTCGCAACCTACGCTTTGACAGCTTAGAAAACCGCAAATACTAGCCCCCAATCGCGTTAGTGTGTGAATAAGCTCCCCCCAACAATCTGCCCAGTCCATCGAAAATCGCTTCTTGGCGGAAGGCGTTTTTGATTTTTCCCACCAGTACTTTGATACTTGCGAGACCTCGCTATGTCCGCTGCCGAACCATCGCTCGATATCGCTTGGATGCTAATCTGCGCTGCCTTGGTCATGCTGATGCAAGGTGGTTTTTGTCTATTGGAAAGCGGCATGTCCCGCGCCAAAAACAGCATCAATGTGGCGCTGAAGAACCTAGTCGACTTCTGCATCTCGAGCGTCATCTTTTGGGCATTTGGTTTCGCGCTCATGTTTGGCGTCAGTTACCACGGGCTCTTCGGGACGACTAACTTTTTTCTGGAGGATTCAGCCGCCCCTTGGTTGATGGCGTTCCTCTTCTTTCAACTAGTTTTCTGCGGCACTGCGACCACAATTATCTCTGGCGCCGTGGCCGAACGGATTCGCTTCCAAGGTTATTTTGTGATCAGTGTGGTTGTCTCGGCGATCATCTATCCGCTCTTTGGGCATTGGGCTTGGGGAGGCGCAGTGGAAGGAACCCCGAGCGGCTGGCTCGCTCAGCTTGGATTTATTGACTTCGCCGGCTCGACGGTCGTTCACTCGGTTGGCGGATGGGTTGCATTGGCCGCAGTGATCGTGATTGGTCCGCGGATTGGTCGCTTTGAAGGGGGCGAAGACCGACCGATCTCGGGACACAATCTCACCCTGGCGACTTTTGGAACGCTGGTGCTGTGGTTTGGCTGGTTCGGTTTCAACGGCGGCAGCACACTCAGCATGAATAGCGACGTTCCCAAGATTTTAGTGAACACGAATCTCGCTGGTTCGATGGGGGCGCTCACCTGTTTGGCCCTTTCCAAATGGATCTGCAAGCGCCCCGATGTCGGCCAAGTCATGAATGGCGCGATCGCAGGTCTAGTTGGCGTCACCGCTTCTTGTAATATTTTGCAGCCATGGGCGGCGGCGCTGGTGGGAGTTGGCTCTGGCCTAATCTGCACCGGCGTAACCTACTTACTTCCGAAAATGAAAATTGATGATGTGATCGGCGCTGTTCCGGCTCACGCTTGTGCCGGTTGCTTTGGCACGATCGCACTCGCACTCTTGGCTGACCCGGTTCACTTTGGTGAAGGGGTAACGCGTTGGCATCAGCTTGGAGTGCAGATGCTAGGGGTTGGAACCTGTTTTGCCTGGGCGTTTGGCGGCGGCTTCATCTTCATCTCATTGGCCAACTGCATCATGCCGCTGCGTGTTCCTCGCGAGGATGAACTGCGGGGCTTGAATATCTCAGAACATGGGGCCAGCACCGAACTAATCGACTTACTTTCCGACATGCAGCGCCATCGCAGTCTGGGAGACTTCACTGAAGAGGTCCATGTCGAACCGCACACCGAAGTGGGACAGATCGCAGCCGAATACAACCGCGTACTGTCGAAGGTCAACTGCGAAATCAAGCAACGCGGCGAGGCCGAACGACGCTTCCGCGAGATCTTTGAAAATGCAGTCGAAGGGATTTACCAGACCACGCCTGAAGGCTGCTTTGTGACGGCGAACCCGGCGCTGGCTCGGTTATTGGGCTACCAGGATCTGGCATCGCTACGTGACGAGATTCAGAATGTCGCAACGGATGTTTACGTCAAGCCGGATCGACGCGAAGAATTCATCGACGAAATCAATCAAAACGGCGTCGCCTTCAACTTCGAGTCGGAGATTCGTCGCGCAAACGGCACGTTCGCCTGGATCTCTGAAAACGCATCGGCTCGGCGCAACCAAAATGGAGACGTGCTGTACTACGAAGGAACTGTCGAGGATATCACAGAACGTCGTAAGTCGCAGAAACTAGCGGGCGAAATCAAAGCGGCCGAAGCAGCCAACGAAGCGAAGAGCACGTTCCTGGCCAGCATGAGCCACGAAATTCGGACGCCGCTCAACGGCGTGATCGGCTTCCTCGATCTGTTGCATACCACCAAGCTAGACGAACAGCAAGGACGATTTGTCGAACTCGCCAAGTCCTCGGCTAGTTCGCTGTTGCATCTGATTAATGACATTCTCGATCTCTCGAAAATCGAAGCCGGCGGTATTGAACTTGAACAATCCGAGTTCGTCCTGATCGACTTGATCGAATCGGTTCCAGAAATGTTCGCGCCGCAATGTCGCATGACCGGGCTAGAACTGAACAGCAGCATCGCTACTGACGTCCCTCAAGCGGCGATCGGTGACAGCGAACGGATTCGTCAGGTGTTGATTAACCTCTTCGCCAATGCGGTGAAGTTCACCGAGACCGGCGGCGTGTTTCTGCGGGTTGAACGCGAACGCTCGGTTGCATCCGCAGACGACTCGACAACACGTATCCGCTTTTCGGTCGAAGATACCGGCATCGGCGTCCCGCGGGCCAAGCTGCAACGGCTCTTCAAAGCGTTCTCGCAAGTCGATGCTACGACAACGCGCCGCTATGGCGGAACGGGGCTCGGCTTGGCGATTTGTAAGCAATTAGTGGAATTAATGGGAGGCGAAATCGGCGTCGAGAGCGAAGTCGGTAAAGGCTCTACATTTTGGTTTACGCTGCCGCTGCAAGCGATCGAACGATCAACCTGTAATCTGATCCCCAACATCCAGGGGCTGCGTGTGTTGGCCGTTGACGACAATCACATGAACTTGCAGGTGATCAAAGAACAACTACAAGCCTGGGGAGTCGAAGTGGCGACAGCCGGCAATGGCCGACGTGCGTTAGCTCTGATGGAAGACGCCGCCAAACGCCAAGTCCCATTTCAATTGGCGATCTTGGATCACTTGATGCCGGAACTGGACGGACTCCGCTTGGCTCACTTGATCAACGAAAACGAGTTGCTCAACGATACGCGGTTGTTGATGCTCACTTCGTACGAGCATACGATCTCGCAAGCCGAATTAAAAACGTTGGACATGCTTTGCCTGCCGAAACCGGTCCGACAAACGAGGCTACGCGACGCGCTGGTCGCCTTGACAGGCGAGCGATCTCCGCGGCAATCGAAACACCAAATCGAAGATGCGCAGGCGATAACAGAGCGAGTTCTACGGGAAGGACACATCCTGGTTGTCGATGACAACGAAATCAACCGGATTGTCGCGAAAGAGATCCTACAGTCCGAAGGATTCCAGGTTTCACTCGCTGAAAACGGCCGTCAGGCGGTCGAAAAAATCCAAAGCGATACGTTCGATCTGGTGCTAATGGACTGCGAAATGCCCGAAATGGATGGTTTTGCCGCAACACGAATGATTCGCAATCTGGCCAACAATGGACATGCCGAATTGGCTCTGTTGCCGATTGTAGCGCTAACCGCTCAAGCGGTGCGCGGCGATAAAGAACGCTGTCTAGCCGCCGGGATGAGCGGCTACGTAATGAAACCGGTCAACCGCGCAGAACTCATTGCTACCATTGTCGATTGCTTGTCGCGGAAGCCCCCCAGCGCCGCTAATCCGATTCTGCTCACGGCGGATGATGCATTCACGCCTAGCGCTGCAACGACTAGGGAACCAGTCTCGTTGGAGAGTTCGATCGACGTCGACGATCTAATGGTGCGTTGCGGCGACAATGACGATCTGGCCCGCATGATCTTGCAGAAATTTCGTGTCCGCTCGACGCAAGATGCAGCCGATTTGGCGACAGAAATCGCCGCTGGCCGCGCCGAGGGCGTCGCCAAACTAGCCCACTCGCTAAAAGGTATGGCCGCGAATATTTCGGCCAAACAAGTCGCTGCCGCTGCCGCCCTGCTTGAACAGGCTGCCAAAGCCAGCCAAACCGCCGAGTTAGCCACTCTCTTTTCTAGCGTCACCGCACGTCTGGAAACCTGCGAAATCGCGATCGATCGTCTCCTTGCCGGGACGGAAATCGGAGACCAAGAATAACATGAAAGCCTCGCTCTCTGCCGCCGAACCAGCCGCTGACATTCTGATTGTTGACGATGACGATATTTCGCTCGACCTTTTGCGCTATGCATTAGAAGCGCAGAGCTTTCGCGTTTGGTCGGCCAGCAATGGGGCCGAAGCGTTACGCGTGCTCGAAGCGCAACACATCAATCTGGTGGTCACCGACTGGGAAATGCCGGAACTGAACGGACTAGAGTTTTGTCGCGAAGTTCGTCGCCGACAATCTGGCCACTACATTTATGTCATCTTGCTAACCAGTCACGGCGATCGAGACGAAATCGTCGAAGGCATGGCCGCCGGAGCCGACGACTTTATCGTCAAACCGTTCAATCCGCCAGAGTTATTAGCTCGCATCCACGCCGGGCGTCGCGTGTTGGCGCTGGAAACGCGTGATCTCGTGATTTTCGCACTCGCGCGACTCGCCGAGTCGCGTGATACCGATACTGGTCAACATCTCGAGCGCGTTCGGCTGTACTCGCGACGTTTGGCGGAAGAGTTAGCCGCTTCTTCAGCCTTCCCCGACGAAATCGACGCGGAGTTTATTCGCCTGGTTTTCCAGACCAGCCCGCTGCATGACATTGGTAAAGTTGGAATTCCCGACGCGGTGCTGCTAAAGCCTGACAAGCTGACCAGCGAAGAGTTTGACATCATGAAGCGGCACACGATCATCGGCGCCGAAACCCTGGACGCCGCGCTCAGTCAGTTTCCGCATGCTCGTTTCTTACAGGTCGCGCGAGACATTGCGATCGGACACCACGAAAAATGGAACGGGCTCGGCTATCCCTACGGTTTGATGGGCCAGCAGATTCCGTTGGCGGCACGCATCGTCGCGGTGGCGGATGTCTACGACGCATTAACGACGCGCCGCATTTATAAAGACGCATTTCCCCACCTCGAAGCGGAAGCAATGATCATCGCCGAGACTGGTGAGCATTTTGATCCGGTCATTGTCACCGCATTTCAGCGCTGCAGTCACGAGTTTGTGCGGATCTCGCAGCGGTACGCCAATCAGCACGAACCAGTGACCTGCGGCGTGTAGGCGCGCACGGCTACCCGGCACAAGGGACTGGCCTGCTAATCTGGTTTCGATCGGATTGATGGCTATGATAGGAATTGGGGGACTCCTTCGGGATCACTAGGATGTGATTGCCGAGCTCAGGCGTCCTACAATAGGGGCCGTCGATTGAACAACCAATCGACGGTCAGCATCGATTGGTCGAGTAAAAATAGAAGCGAGTCGAACCCAATGCCAACCGAAAAAGAAAAGATGTTGGCAGGCGAGTTGTACGATGCGCTGGATCCAGAATTGATCGCCGCGCGAGCCGCCGCCCAAGACCTGTGTCATGATTTCAACGCGTCACGTGAGAACCAGCCAGACGAACGCCGTAAAATTTTGCGGCAGTTGCTGGGCGGCGGAGGTGATTCGGCCTGGATTCAGCCGCCGTTTTATTGTGACTATGGTAAGCAGATTTATCTCGGTGAGCGCGTCTATTTCAATTTTAACTGCGTCGTGCTGGATGTATGCGAAGTCCGCATCGGCGACTTTACCTTCTTGGGGCCCGGCGTCCACATCTACACGGCGACGCATCCGCTGAATGCCGAACTCCGGCGGTCGCAAGAGTTTGGGAAGCCGGTCACCATTGGCGCCGACGTCTGGATCGGAGGCGGCGCGATTATTTGCCCCGGCGTCACCATCGGAGCCAAAACGGTGATCGGCGCAGGCAGCGTCGTCACCAAGGATATCCCCGCCGGCGTTTTAGCCGCCGGCAATCCCTGCCGATTCATCCGCGAAATCCCAACCTAACGTGATCTCGCCCCCCAAACCTCTTTACCGCTTTTGAACTAGTTGGGCGCCGAAAACCGATGCGTTGGGACCGGTCGACCAGGTCGGAAGAATTGCGTTTGCTGCCGCTCGATGCTCACGCCAAACTGCTTGGCGGCGGCATCGATCGCATCGTCCACTTGCTGGCGAAGTTCTTCTGGCGAGATGCCAACGCGCGCATTGACGACGATATCGGCTTCTTTCGTCTCACAGTTCGAGGGGAGCGACATGACCGGCCCGGTGTCGCTGCTCACCAAATTGGCGACTCCGTAAAAACCTTCCCACAGCCCAATCGTCTTAAGATGCGCCGTTTCGGCGGTTGAGTTTGCGAAGGACTTTTGCAACGAGTGCATAATCGCCATCAGAAACGCATCCAAGTCAAAAGCGGTGGTTGCGGTCGCCTTCATGCTGCTGTTGAGCCAGCCCAGTTCCGCTTCTCCTTCGGCATAGACGTCATAGTCAATTTCGAGGATCTTTTTGCCAAACTCGCCGCGTTGATCAATCAGTTCCAGCAGCCCATCAAAGCCGGCGCCGGTCTTGGCCGAGGTCCGCAAGATCGGCGTTCCGGGGAACTCTTGATTGATCAGGTCAGCCAGCAGATCAACTTTTTCCGTTTCAAGTTCATCGATCCGGTTGATGATCACAAAGTCGGCTTCTTCCAGTTGCTTTTTGAAGATGTAAGCTGCTTTGGGAGAGAAGCCGCCGTTGTCTTCGCCCTGCAAGATGCGAAGCCCATGCGACGGCTTTAGGATCACGCCGTACGGCGCTACATCAAACTGAGCATCAAACATGCGGATCAGCGGCTGCACGACAGTCGCGACCAAATCGGTGCAACTACCGACCGGCTCGGCGATGACAATGTCAGGACGATCTTCGGCCGCAAGCTTTTCGACGGTGCCGGTCAACTCATTAAAGTTGCAGCAGAAGCAAGCGCCGGCAACTTCACCCACGCGAAAACCTTGCGAGCGGAGCGTCTGCGTATCCACCAGATCGGTCGCTTGATCGTTAGTCACGATCCCGACGTTCAATCCTTGCTCGCGGTAATGCTGAGCCAAACGGCCAATCGTGGTCGTTTTGCCAGCGCCCAAAAATCCGCCGATCATAACAAAGCGAATCAAGCCGGTTTCGTTGGCGGAAGTTGACATCCAATAGCTCCTGGAAGAATTTTCGCGAGGGTTGAATTCTGAAATTACTCAGGGGATGGGATCGGTTCGATCACGTAGAGTCGCAGCAACTTTTGATACAGTCCGCAGCCGAGAATCGCACCGATGATCGGCGCCACGATGTAAACCGTCCCCATGCCGATTCCGTTGGGCCCTGGGATCGCGGCGCTCCCCCAGCCAGCAAAATAAGCGAATACCCGCGGCCCGAAATCGCGGGCCGGATTAAAGCAGGCCTGCGTCAACGGTGCGATCACGCAAATCAGCACGGCGACACTCAAGCCAATAAAGACCGGCGCCAGATTCTTGGGGCCACCTAGATTTTCTTTTTCGGTAGTGGCCAACACCACAATCGCCAGGATCGCGGTTCCTAGCACCTCAGCCAGAAAAGCCATCGGCTGGTTGAAACTCGCTTGCCATTGGGCCAAGTTCTCAGCGGTCACGCTTTCGCTCCCCAGCTTGCCCGGGTTGGGATAGTACTCGCCAAAACACATCGCCGTCACAATGCTGGCGGTCTCGCCGCGAACGATCCCTCGCTCGGCTTCGACCGCACTAAAAAACGACGCGTTGATCGCAAACAACACCGCCGCTGCCGCGATCGCGCCGACCAATTGAGCGCCGATATAGGGCAACACGCGGCGAGCCGGAAACAGCCCCCAGGTGGACAGCCCAATCGTGATCGCCGGGTTAATATGAGCGCCGCTGATTGGCCCGACCGTGTAAATTGCCAGCATGATCGCCACGCCCCAGACGATGCCAACTTGCCAAAGTCCGGCCATATCTCCATGCAGTACCGCTGTTTGCACAGCGCCTAGGCCAAAGAAAATTAGCAGGAACGTACCGATCACCTCGGCAAGACAACAGATCCAAAGGGGGCGGGGAATCATCAATTGACCTTCAACGTTTTGCCGGGGAAGAGTAGGGTAGTCCCTATTTTAACCGCGCTACCGCGACGGCTCATCCCCAAGTAATATCCCGGGAGAGGGAACATTCAAACGCCCATTTGAACCAAAATCTGTCTGATTTCAAGATCCATTCCCCTTTGCAGCTGATTTTTCGGTTCCGCTTCCTACTACCCGCTCCTCCTTCCGTTGCAGGCCGCTCTGTGGAAACGTCACTTCATCGTCAACTGAAAACCTTGTACGCCGGCGAAGACGCCGCAACCGAGGTGCAGTTTGGCCGCTTTCGGATTGACGCCGTCGTCGGTCAAGAGCTGATCGAAGTGCAGTGCGCCTCGCTCTCGGCGATTGGCCGCAAGATCGCTGTCCTGGTACAGCAGCGACCGGTTCGCGTCGTCAAACCGCTGATCGCCCGCAAACGCATCATCAAGCGCGATACCAGCGGCGGCCAAGTGCTCAGCAATCGCCTGAGCCCGAAGAAGGGAACCTGGCTCGATCTGTTTGACGAGTTGATCTATTTCACCAAAGTTTTTCCGCACGCCAACCTGACGTTGGAAGTGCCGCTGATCCATATCGAAGAGCATCGCCTGCCGGGACACGGTCGCCGTCGCCGTCAGCGGGTGAACGATCACACCGTCGAAGACACGCATCTAGTCGAAGTGCTGGAGACCCGGCGCGTAACCACCGCCGATCAGCTGTGGAAATTTTTGCCCGGCAAACTGCCCAAAGAATTTGATACCGGCGACCTAGCCCGGATGCTTGGCTGCCAGCGCTGGATCGCGCAGCGCATCGCCTATTGCCTGCGCGAAACAGGCGCCGCCGAGATCATCGGCAAACGGGGCAAAGCGGTCCTCTATGCGAAAGTAAAAAAGCGGAAGAAATTGAAAGCTGCGTAGCGATACCGATCCTTGGGAAAAGGTTTTTCTTCGCACCACATATCGACTAAGATCGGGCATCTTTTCACCCGCTCTTCTCCTGGTCCGCTATGTCGCGAGTGCAACGCATTCTGAAACTTTGCCTAACCCTGGCGTTTGTCGCCGGCGTCGTCATGTTCGGTCTGGCCAAACGCGAGCAACAGCCGATCCAAGCCGAATACGATCGGCTAACCGCCAAGTTTGGCGAGATGCCGAGGGTCTCGCCGGATCGCTATCAAGTGTTGCGATTGCCGACGGAGGAGCCGTGGGATTTTTTGTGGCGGTTTGGGCACCCTGAGAACACTGGGATTATTATCGAAAACAGGATCACTTTCGGAGGCAGCGTTCTTGGTGGCAATTTCTATTCGCGAATCGAAGGAGACGAAGATTCGGTCATTCGCTTTCACATCGATTTTGATGGACCACAATTGCGATCCTTCCTTAAGTTTAATGAGACGACATCGACATACGATTCCGGAGCTAAGCAGACGGCCGCTGCTTTTCGCGATCACTGGAATGAATTGAAAGTGGAGACGATCTCGTCCACCGGCCTCGTCGAATTTCCGACGGAGAAAATCTTCGACTTAATTCGCATCACAGCACCCGAGAAGTTTGCGGACGGTTCGTCAATCAAAAGCGGGCCGAATGGCCTGTGCGTGCAAATCCGCATCGGCACGCAAGCTGCCTTTGACCAAGAGGCACATGCAGCCGCCGAGAAGCAACCATGAACAGAGACGCAAAGCGTGCGAACGACTCGCGCGACCTGAATCGAACGCGACCTTCGTTGTGGCGATTTAGTCTGGTTTCAATGATGTCGACCACCGCGGTTTTCTCTGTCTGGATGGCTTCTTTTCTAACGCGGCAAGAAACCAATCGAATGCAGTTGCTACTGCCGAGTCTACGCGAAGTTGCTCGCCAGTTGCGTGTCGAAGATCCTCAACAATACGGAGCCGTTCGCCATCTAGAGTTGTTCGACGATGATTATCGCTGGAGAATTTACCTGCCGCCGGATCACAAATATCAGCTGTGTCTGGCCACCAAGAACTTCGATCCTCAATACTTTCCTGATCACCCCCAGCCAAGCCCTTCAATGGTCGCCCCCATCGACTCAGGCGAACATGAACTGATGCTAACGCTAATTCAATCGCAGACGCAAGAAGCGTGGATCATAGAAGCGAGCGTCGACGGTCAGGTCGTCATGCAAGAGTCGCAGCCATTGAAGTGGAATCCCATCAACGAGTCTTGGGGAGGCAGCAAGATCGCCGGCAATCAACAACGACCGCTGCATGAGCCGCTGGAGTTATTGGCTCAGATCTTCTACGTGGTCCATCCGGAAGATACATCAACTTGGAGCACGAAGAACTCTGAGAACGGACTTCGTCTCTGGATTGAGAAACTAGAAACGAAAAAGCAGAAATAACAAAGCCGCCTATGCTTTCCAAATCCTTCCATTTTTTACTGCTGTTAACGATCGCCATCGGCGTGGGCCTGACTATCCAGGCACAGCTTCGCGTGCGACCGCTGAAAGCCGAGTATGCGCGGCTTGTTTCTCAATATCAGGAATTGGAAATTGTTGATCCAACTCAATACAAGATTGTCCGAATAACTGACTCCGAACCGCGACTCTATCGGTGGCGATTTTATCGTCCTGAAAAAGTCAATCTTCAGGCGGAGGTGACGTGTGGACTCGATGATGATCTGGAGCCCCATACCAGTACTTCTGGCGCATTTTCGGCGGGTGAAGAACTTCTAAGTCTGAACGTCGTATTCAACGGCCCTGAGATTCACTTTCTCGTCTATGGGCCGCTATTTAGCGGCTGGACGGTTACTGATCCAGAAAATGGAAAACTTCTCCAAACGCATTGGGACGAACTGAAAATCGATTTAGCGGCGAGTAGCGGAGCTTATGAATTTGGGGACGACGAAGTTTTGACGTTAGTCGAGATTACGGCGCCCAAACAATTTGCGGATGGAACAAGATTAAAAACGGCTGACAATGGACGCTGCCTACGGATCCGCTTGGGCGATGAGCGCGCATTCGGATCACAAAAACCGACGGGGCAGCCATGAGCGATGTAGATTCAACTACGACGAGTGCCCCTCCGCGCCGCAAATTTTGGCAGTTCAGCCTGTGGACCCTCATGCTGATCGCCGCGGCGGTTGGAGCTTGGACCGCCTACTGCAAGACCGTGCAGGAAGAAGTGAGCCTCTTAGAGCAACTGCAGGCGCTGCGAGAAATTGCCCGCGAGTTGCATATCAAAGATCCGCAGCAGTTCGCCATCGTGCAACAACAAGAGCGATTCCACGGCGACACTCGCTGGCGAGTTTATTTGCCGCCGGGCAATTCTTACCGGATCGCTTGGACAACCGAAATTGAAGGAAGACATTTCTCTCCTAGTCGATTCCCGAAGCCAACTTCATCGACGCAATTAGAACCAGGCGAACATGATTTGGAGTTGATTGTTGACTTGAATCTGGATTCTGATCGCTGGAAGATTCAAGCCCTTGCCAATCACAAACTTATCCTGGAGGAATCACAACCGAGAGAATGGAATCCAATGGCAGGTGGTGCGATTATAGGCGGGCCCATTACGAAGAGCGAGCAAAGCACGACCGATCTGCCACTATTGATCTATGGCAGGATGTTTCGAGGCGCCGTTCTAAAGGATGGTCGCCCAGTCGATTCAGCGCCAGGGCTAATTCTTTGGATTGAAAAGGTGGAGCCATGAATCAGCAAAGCGGTTGGAAACTAACGCCGCTGCGAATAACTCACATGATTCTCCTACTTGCGTCGCTAGTCGGAATACTGGGAGCGATTTCTTCCAGCTTCGAGCTACGTCGTTTGAATGCTGATCGAACTCAACTTCGGGCACGGTTCGGTGCATTCGGCCCGCATGATCCGAAGACATTCAAGCTGATGAGGCTGCCGAGCAAAAACGATCACGAACTTCGTTGGCGGTACTTTCAGCCTTCCCACATCGCGACAATAGAACAGATACACTTTGGCTGGAAACCCAGTAGCAGCGCGACCTATGCAACGCTTCGTGAAGAAGGGGAGCACCTTTGTCGTATCAAGCTTCACAAGACAGGCGACGATATTTTTCTATTCTACTCGCCGCCTTTCAGTTCAGGTCGCTGGAAGATCACCGATCCCTTGATCGCCAAGTTGCTGTCAGAACATTGGGACGAGCTAAATTTCGAGGTGGGTGAAGAGGCCGAAATTCAAAAGTTCGACGCGGGCCAAATCTTCACCTTGGTGCGTATCTCGGCGCCTCTCTCGCTCTTGCGGAAACTCGATGACAACGACCACAGTAAAGACCTTCCTCTACTGTGGATTCGCCTGGGAGACGTTGCGGCGTTTAAGGCTCGGCCAAATTGGAGCGTACCGTGAGCTTGGATGAAGTCGAAGTTACTTCGCCTAAACAGTACCGGCCTTGGCAATTTCGCCTATTGACGCTGCTGTTGCTGTCGACCGCGATCGGTTCGTTGATCGCTTACTATCAATTGCAAATCCAATGCCAACAAATGCGAGTTGAATTGGCCGGATTGCGACATGTCGCCGACGCCGACCAGCGCGAGCCTTGGCGTAATTTCTCAGCACAGAGAATCTACCGACAATCCGACGGAGGATATACCTGGAACATCTATATTCCATCCAGTGATAGCTACCAGATTGCTTGGACGTCGGACCGGCGCCAAACGAATGGAGAACTGGACGAAGTCTTTGCACCAATGGCCAGTGCTCCTCTCTCAGCTGGAGAGCATACCGTCCGCATTCAATATTTCATGGAAGGGAACCACTGGGTCATGCAAACGAATCTTAACGAACAGCCTGCCTTGAAAGAGCAACTTCCGACCACCTGGGATCCACGCTTCGCTACCATTTCTCCCACGCAAAGCAGCTACAATCGACAAACAACCGAGGGACCGTACCTTTTGTATGACGAAATTTTTCACTCGAAAAGTCCGGCAGGCTCCACCGCACCGAGTTCGGCAGTCAATTTCACAGGACTGCGGGTCTGGATCGAAGAGGTCAAGCCATGAAACGGATAAGCAAACTAGTTAACGCTAGCCTTTGGATCGCCCTGGTCATCGGTATCCTGTTTTGGGGTGAAGCCCGTTGGCGATTAAGGGCGGCCGAAGCGCACAAAGCACGGATCGTCGATTACTTTGACATCGGCGGGCGCACGTCGCCGCCACGCGACCTTCAGTATGCCCAGCTCGATTGGGACAAGTACGAGACGCATCTGTTTCGGATCAATCATGCTCCGCCGACGCTGATGCTGCAGATTCAACATTTGCAAAGTCTTGACCAGCCAACAGTCGGTACCGAAAACTTTTCGCTCGCCAACAGCCAGGAATATTCTTTCAAGATTCTGAAGGAGCTAAATACGGTGGGATTGATCTACGAAATTCCAGGTCGCTCTACTCAAGGGAATAAGTATACGGAAGAAGTAGGGCGATTTCTTTACGCCCATCGGGACCAATACGTAATCCAAACCATCGACGAAGCAGGCCAATTCCCGGTCGACTCGCGACAAATCAAAACGCTTCTGCAATTGGCGCCCTCGCCGCAGTTGCTGACCGAGCATCCCGAGTTGAACGCCGATCTGCCGGCGATGCGAATTCGGATCGGCACAGAGGCCGCCTTCACAGCGGATGGGACTTTTCAACAGTGGCCGCCAGAGCCTTTTTCGGTGTGGTTAAGCCGCCAGACTCTGAAGGAGCAGCTTCCTTCTCAAACGCCGCGTGTTGAGAACGTGCCCACTCCTCCTGCGGAAGGAACTTCACGCTGATGTCGATCGATGAAGATGAACTTTCGATCTCGGAGGCATCGCCACCGAAGAGCGGTGGATTACAGTTCCGGCTGCGCACGCTGATCTTACTGATCGCGGTGATCGCCGTTTGGTCCGGCTACTTGCAGACCCGTCGTCAAATTGAGCAGGCCGAAACCTATTTCCCTCGCGGCATCGATTTCGATCGTCGTTTGCATATTGACGACCCGCTGCAGTACGCGGCGGTGAACCCCAACTATTTTGATCCGCTGTATGAAAACAGCCCGACTAGCATCCAGGTCTACTTGCCGCCTGGCCATCGTTATCGGTTATGCATTACCGGCAAACCAGCTGCCGACCCAACCAACCGGACAGCCGACCTGGTCGCGGAAGAGTCCCGAGAGATCCTCGCCGGCGAACATGAGCTGCACTTAGCGGAAGTCCGATCTAAATGGTCAACGGCTCCGCGTTGGTACGTAGCCGCGAGGGTGGATGGCATCGAACTGTTTCAGTTCAAGGTTCCGTTTCCACCCTCGACATTAAACCCAAAGCTCGTGAACGAAATTCGAGCAAGCATACAAACGCCAACGGATCGCCCACTCCTAGTTATCGATAGACTCTATCCAGAATATGCCGCGCCCGTCGAAGGGGTGAACTCAAATCGTGAACTGCGGCTATGGATTGAAAAAATCGACTAGAGCGAAAAACTACTTCTTCAGCTCATAATCAGCCGGCTTTGTCCCCGTCTTCCCTTTGTTAAAACCGAAGAACGTCGGCTCGTAGTCGCCGATGAGTTCGACATTCGCTTTGCCGTCGATCTTGTCGGTCAAGCCGGTGAAGTAATAAGTCGCGTTGACCAACAACCGGCGATAATCTTCGCTCAAAAAATCAGGCGCCGAGCCGAACGTGGTGCAAAGCGAAGGCGTGGTTACGCCGTTCTCACCGGTGTACTTGTTGAGCCAGACGATCGGCATCATCGGTTCGTTGCGACCATCGGTGACGGGCGCGTCGTCGGGTTTCATGCCGGTCAGGATCTGTCCGCGAACCAACACTTCGGCAGTCTCCGGCAGTTTTTTCACGCCGTACACATCGGTCGGTCCCCAGATGTCGGTGACGCCGCGCAAGATTGGATGATCTTTCATTTCGGGATTGATCACGCCGCGGGTGCTTTCGCTGCCGTGGTGACCATGATGGCTGATCCAGGTTTCGCCCAAGACTTGACGACCAAATCCGCCTGACCACGCCTCGCCGCCGTGGTTCCAGCTGTATTTCGCATAGGGAGAATCCTGCGGAAAATTAAACGCATGCGTCGACGTGCGGATCGCGATGATCGGCTTGCCTGATTTCAGATAGGTCAGGACCGGCTCCATTTGATCGGCCGGCAAGTTGCGGAACCGGGTAAACAAGATCAGCAGGTCGGCGTCGGCCAAGGCCGCGGTGCCAGGAATGTTGGTTTGGTACGACGGTGAGATTTCGCCTGACTTGGGATCGATCGGAAAGAGAACCGTACAGCGAAAACCATGTCGCTGGGCCAGGATCTGCCCCAACTGTGGCAGCATTTCTTCGGACCGATATTCGTCGTCGCCGGAGATCAGCACAATATGTTTGCCAGCGCCGGGTCCTGAGCCGCCGGGATATTCGACCCACGGATCAGCCGCCAACGAGATTGAAACGCACGAGGTCAGGCAAAGGGCGATCAACGCCAGCGACAAAATTCGCATGAGAAGTAAAGTTCCTAGGCGGGAAAATGGGGGTTCGGCCAGACGCTTTCCGTTATAAACCAAACTTCGACGCGGTGCGAGAACTTGCCGCGTAATCGGGTTATAATAGCCGCAAACCCATCCCAGCCATCTTCCCCTGGTTTTCCTGCTATGCCTTATCGCATCCCTTGTTTGGCGCTGTTGTGCGCTGTTGGTTTTGCTTCGCTGGCCGCTGCTGATCCGCCGCGTGTGCTGGATGATCGGATGCAATTAGAGCTGATCGCAGAGAACCCGGCGATTGTAACGCCGATCGGTGTCGCGTTTGACGCCCAGGGGCGATTGCTGGTAATCGAGTCGCAAACGCACCATCGAAAAGAAGACTATGTCGGGCCCGAGAAAGATCGCATTCGCGCCTTCGTCGACAGCGATGGTGACGGCAAACGGGACAAGTGGAGCACCTTCTACGAAGGAACCACCTTCACGATGAGCCTGGCCGCGGCGGCCGATGGTTCGATCTATGTGGCGACGCGAATGGAAATCTTCCAGCTGCGCGACACCAACAACAATGGCGTCGCCGACGAAAAAACGCCGATCGTGCATCTCGAGACCAAAGGCAACTATCCGCACAACGGCTTGGCCGGTTTGACTTTCGCGCCCGATGGCAAGCTGATCTTTGGCATGGGTGAAAACCTGGGCGAACCCTTCGCGATGGTCGCGGCCGATGGATCACGCATCACCGGCGGTGGAGAAGGGGGGTGCGTCTATCAATGCGAAGCCAACGGAGCGAAGCTACGCAAGATTGCGACCGGCGTGTGGAATCCGTTTGGCATGTGCTTTGATCCTGAGGATCGGCTCTTCTGCGTTGACAATGATCCCGATGGTCGCCCGCCGTGCCGCTTGCTAGAAATCGTCGAGACCGGTGACTATGGCTATCAATTTCGCTATGGACGCTCTGGCGTGCATCCGCTGCAAGCTTGGGATGCCGAACTACCAGGCACACTGCCGATGGCGGCCGGAACCGGCGAAGCTCCTTGTGCGGTGCTGTACGATCATGGATCGCTGCTTGTCACCAGTTGGGGCGATCATCGGATCGAGCGCTACGCACTGGAACATAGCGGCGCGACCGTTCGCGGACGGATGTCACCGGTGGTTATGGGGGACGAGAACTTCCGGCCAACCGGCATGGTCGAAGGTCCCGATGGCGCTTACTACTTTGCCGATTGGGTCGATCGCAGTTATCCGGTTCACGGCAAAGGACGCCTTTGGAAACTCTCCTGGAAAAACGGCCCCCCGCAAGATGTTTTGTTGCCGCTTTCGGATGCCGAGAAAGAAGCCCGCGAGTTGGCCAAGAAGTTTGATTTCAAGCCGCTCGACTCGACCGATTTGTTCCTGCGCCAAGCAGCAATCGCCGGGCTCACCCAGCATCCAACCGAATTGCTGGGAGTTGATTGGGATACGCTGCCAACCGGCGATCAACGACTGGGCGTGTTGCAAGCGTTGCGATGGATCGGCGCGACCGCGGACGAAGCGCATTTGAGCGAAGCGCTTGCTGATCCGTCTGAAGCGGTGCGGATTGAAGCAGTTCGCTGGATTGCTGACGAACGTCTGAAGCAGTACGAGGGAGAGCTTGAGAAACAGCTTGCAAACGGCAAACTATCGGCCAATGCGTTTCCTGTCTATCTGGCGGCAATTGCTTGGCTGCAGAGTGGACAGGTCGGCGGCAACAACGAATGGTTGAGCCAAAAGCTGCTCAGTGATACTGCAACCTCCACCAAGAGCTCGCCGGAAACTCGGGCGATGGCGATTCAACTGCTCCCCCCCAATCATCCGACGCTGAAGACCGACAAGTTGGCGGAATGGGCGCACCAAGACAATTCAGCGTTGCAGACTGCGGCGATCCAAACGCTGGCGCTACGCAGTACGCCAGACGCCAATATTCAACTTGCCAAGTTGGCGGAAGATAATCAACTGCCGGCAGAATTGCGAGCCGATGCAATCAGCGGTTTGGCGAGCGACAAGGCAAAGTACGCCGCGTTGTTGACTAAGTTATCGCAAGCGGACAACGCAGTGATCGCCACGGCCGCCCAGAGATCTTCGCACAGTAGCGACAAGATCGAAGCGGCCAATCGCCCGGCTGTGGATGATGTCGATGCGTGGCTTTCGCAACTTCCCCAACAGACAAGTCGCGCCGCTGGTTGGCGAGTCTTTACGTCAGAACGTGCGACCTGCTCACGTTGTCATACCTTTAACGGCCGCGGCGCCAAAGTGGGTCCTGATTTGACGCATATTGGCGCGCGGACTGATCGGCGCCGGATCTTGCAATCGATCTTAGAGCCCAGCAAAGAGATCGGGCCGATGTTTGTGGCTGAGATGCTGCTGCTGGATGATGGTCGCGTGCTGAGCGGATTTCCGCTGCATCGGTTGGTCGAAGATAAACGAGAGCTGTTTGTCGATGCGAACGGCAAAACGTTTGAGGTCGATCCCGACTTGATCGTCGAACGTCGCGCGGCGGCAAAATCGATCATGCCTGAGGGGCTGCCGAAACAATTGACTCTGGCCGAAATAGCCGACTTGTTGTCGCTACTCTCTGGCGATCAATAAGCGTTCTTTTTAAACAGTACTACCGAGATCGTCTGGAACAATATGCGAATGTCGCTCCAGAGACTCCAAGTGCGGATGTACTCGTGATCGCACTCAATGCGGCGTTCCATTTTTTCCAGCGTATCGGTTTCACCGCGCCAGCCGCGTACTTGCGCCAGGCCGGTGATCCCCGGCTTGATCTTGTGACGCAGCATGTAGCCTTGGATCACTTTGCGATATTCTTCGTTATGCGCAGAGGCATGCGGCCGCGGACCGACCAACGACATATTGCCGTACATCACGTTGAACAACTGCGGCAGTTCATCGAGCGACGTCCTTCGCAAGAAACCGCCGATCGAGGTCACGCGCTTGTCATCTTTGGTCGCTTGCGTCACGACGGGACCATCCTCACAGACGGACATCGTGCGGAATTTCCAGACAAAAAACTCACGACCATCCAATCCATACCGGCGTTGACGAAAGAAAACCGGTCCGGCCGAATTCAGCTTGACGGCGGTGGCGATCGCCAACATTGGCAGCGCACACAGCATCAATAACAGCGAGCCGAATACAAGATCGGTCGTGCGTTTCATCAAGCCGTCGACGCCGTACAGCGGATTTTCAAAGACGCTGACCACCGGCAAACCGCGGATGTCAGTCCAGCGCGAATGCAACAACTCAAAGACAAAGAAATCCGGCACAATATAGACGGACGCCGTCGAGTCGCTCAACTCTGCCAGAACTTTGCGAATGCGATCTTCGGCCCGCATCGGAAAAGTGATGTAAATGCGATCGATTTGACCACTACGAGCAAGGGAGACCAAGTTGGCGATGTCGCCCACTTGCGAACCCAGCGTTGCCGGGATCTGCGGCAACCGACTTTGCGGACGATCATCAAAGAAACCGACAAAACGCAAACCGAGGTCAGGCGTGTCTCGAATATTAGCGGCTAATTGAATACCAAGCGGATTGACTCCGACAATCGCGAACCCGCGGTAGTTGAGTCCTCGCGCACGCAACGTTTCAAGCAGAAAACGAATCGTAACGCGTAACAAAACCATCATGCCCGGCGTCATCCACAACCAGTACCAAGCAGTCAACAGCGAGTAAGATTCGGCGTGTCCGGTGAATAAACCGATCGCGATCAACACAACCAGACTTACTCCCCAGGTCATGAGCCCGCAGCCGACTTCGCGTTGAGTCGATACCCCGCGCCAGTTGCGATACATGCCGGTCAGCTCGGCGACCACATAAAACAAACAAATCGCCACCGCGGCGGCAAACTGATGTACGGCGCCAAAGGTCGTATCTGACCAATCGACAGCAAGCCACAACCCAACCAAAATTGAAACCCCATCGACGATGCGATAACTCGCGTCGAGCAATGTCGATTGCTGTCGGATTGGGGGGATGTTGGAAGTCATTTGCTTCAAAGACTGAGCTACGCGAAAGTTGTGACCCGAAAACATAGGTCACTGCGACTTACTCATCCGAATGCCGACACGAACTTTCTGCGCTCGCCCGCGATCAGACAGTCAATACGCTGGTTATGCCGGTTGTGCCAGTTTTGGGGTTGCGCTATATCGCAACACTTGGACACGAGCCCGCAGCGTAAGCGAGGGAAAGCGGCCTCTACTTCATGCTGATATAGCATTAACAATGCGTAAACCCTCGCTGGCGCTGCGGGCTAGGGTGAACGCTTTTTGTCTTAGTACTTACCGAGTTTTCCGCTCTTTATCTGTGGCTTCGCCGCGTTCCATTCTTTTTTGACCGAATAGCGCAACGGGCTAGTGTTCTATCAAAGGGCGATCTTCGGCCAACTATGGTTTTTCGCCTGCGGGTTCGTTCGTCGCCGGCCAGACCAACTCTTCGGTTCCGGCGACCTTTGCCTGGGCGTCGTCGGTTGCTTGCATTTGGGCGAACAAGATTTTGTCGATCTCTTGATTGACGAACTTTCCGGCGACGCTGGCGAACATCATATTGACCCCACCGGGATGGTAGCTCGACAGTCGCGCAAATCGTGTGCCGCCATCTCCCTGACCGGTTTGCTGATTGATTGACAGAATCGCGTCGGGGTTGTTGCTCCACAAACAGGCGACATCGGCCTCTTTCGGCGAGGTCCAGCGACCGGCGTCGACGTTTTCTCCCAGCAACAGCGTCATCTCTAACCCGTCGAGTTCCGAGATTTGTTGCAGTGAGAATTGAGCGAACGCGACGCCTGGCTTTTGATTCAAGCGATTCTGAAAAATCCCGTTTACCGCCCAATCAGCCGGGATCTCGCTGGTCGGTGGCACATCCGGCATCCCGCCGTTGACGACAAACGAGCTGATCGCCCCCCACTGATCGGGATCTGCGGCCGGAGTGTCATCTGGGCAGATCGCCTCGAAGATGGTGAAGTCAGGCTGCTGACCAGCCAACTGTCCTGCTGTCGAGTAAGCCATGAACTCTTCCAAATAGGGGGGGGGCGGCATCTCGCCGGGGTTCTGATAAGTCCGACTTTGCAGGTACGGGAGGGCCGGGAAGAGCCAACCGGTTTCGAGCAGCGACTCGCCGAGCGGCTCTTGACGATTCGCGTAGCCCGGCAGTTCTCGACGATCCTCGTCATAGGCGGTCAGCGCGTCAGCGAGCAGTTTTTGCCGGAAAAGACAGGTATTGCGGCGCGCGCTCTCGCGACTGCTCAGCAGCAGCGGGGCCGCCAGCAGGAAGACCAGCCCTAGCAGGACGATCGCGATGACGATTTCTTTCAGGCCAAAGCCGCGGCGGTTATGGTGATATATCACGTAAGTCCTTGTGAATTCGGCAGCTTGCGTCGACCAATCGCTTGACGAAACGACGTTTTGTTGCTGCAATAGATCTGTATAAGATAACTTTTCCGAGTAGCGTCGCCAAATCGCCGCCCGCCAGCCGGCGATGTCCCGTCTCCTCCCCAGAGCACGCTAAGTTTTGCAGTCGACTGCGCGAGACTTCTCTCACGCAGTCGTCCGCCAGGAACAGATACCTCATGATTCGAATCTCCGCACGTCCGAATGCTCGCCGCGGGCTCACGCTCGTCGAAATGATGGTAGCGACCACCTTGTCGCTCATTTTATTCTTTTCGGTCGCGCAAATCTTCGCCATGCTGGGCGATACGATGCACGACGCCCGCTCGACGATCGAACTATCGGGCAATTTACGTGGTCTGACAACAACCATGCAAACCGATCTGGATTGCCACACGGCGCCGGGTCTTCCGTGGTTGCCGGTGGGCGGCAATAAAGGCTATTTCACGGTTGTGGAAGGACCAGATCGTGATCGTGATTTCACGACGACATCGCCTCCTAGCGTCGCCGGAGACGCGGATGACATTATTGCGTTTACGGCTTATAGCAAGGACCAGCCGTTTGTTGGCTTGATTAACGGCAAGTTACAACGCGATTCGGATGGCGTGTTGCGAATTACTCGGCCAATCGATTCGAGCGATATTTCTCCAATTACATCGCATTACGCGGAAATCATTTACTGGACGGAGTTCACTGATTTTGACAACTCGGATGGAGTTGGAGCCACACGTGGCGAGCAAGAATCCGTTACGCTGTTTCGTCGCGTATTGTTAATCCGTCCGGATATCGATTTCACTCAATACGCAAATTCGATGGGTCCAAGAACCATCACGCACCTCGATGCGTTTAACAATTTTGACCTGTCGGTTCATCCGTTTCAGCAGACTGGCGGTGGCTTTACCTGGCCCACGAATTCACTCGAAGACTTACAATCGAGGCAAAACCGTCACGGTTCTTGGCTCATCGGCTCTTTCGATCCCGCGAATTCCGCTTATGAATCTCTCACGCCGAATGTGATGGACACTCGGATTTTCCCGTATCCCCTCAAGCCCACCTATTTACGATCCTTTGAGACGATGGCGAAAATCGTTTCTGACGAAGTAACGGCCGGCGGTACAACGACCAACTTCCGTGATCGGACTGGCGAAGACGTAATCATGGCCAAGGTGTTGGCTTTTGACGTCAAAGTGTTTGACCCGCTGGCCCCGATTCTTATTCATTCTACCGCCAACGACATCGCCGCTATTCCCGGCGATGCCGGCTTTGTTTCAATGGACCAAAATATCGGAAGCTTTGCCACTTCTGCAGGCACCGGCGCTTTTGTCGATCTCAATTGGAACATTTTGACAGATGATCCAAGCCGAGCGGCCGCGGCGAAGAAATATACAGCCGGTCACTTCTACGGCGCTCCCAATCCGAAGTTCCTCGCAGACAACGCCGCGGAATTCAACTTGGGGGTTACCCTCCGCAGTCCCAGCGTCGCACCTGCGGGACGCGCGATGGCGGTCTATGACACTTGGCCGATGATTTACGAGATGGACGGGATAAATCAGGATTATTACCCTGCTTCTCCTGCTCCAGCAGGCAATCCCAATGCGGATGGAGTTGCCGATAGTCAGACCGCTCCAATCGACGAAGGGACCAACGGCATTGATGACGATGGCGTCAACGGCGTTGATGATCCAGGCGAACGCGAAACCGCTCCCCCGTACGATCATCCGCTGCGCGGCATTCAGATTACCATTCGGGCGATCGAGGATGGTTCGCGGCTGATTCGTCAAGATACGGTTACTGCTAACCTGATGACCGAGTAGTGAGCGTCTCTCCGCATTCGATACGTCTCAACGGTCCCTGGCAAGCTTATTTTGCCCCCGGGGCCGAGGCCACGCGGATTCAATTGCCGCGGGATTGGTCTGCCATTCCGCGGCAGACTGAAGATACCGGTTTGAAACTGACGCGCGCTTTTCATGCGCCCACTGGTATCAACCAAGGGGACGAAGTCGTGCTGGTCCTCGACGATTTGCCGCTGTCTGGCAAGCTTTCGCTCAACGGTAAAGTGTTGGGCGACTTTTCTCGTAGTGAACGTTTTGCGATCACCAATCAGTTAAAGCTGCGTAACGAAATCGAGATCGTCGGCCTCTCGCTGCACGCCGGCGAGCGAGCCGGAGAAGTGCGGCTTGAGATCTTTGCGCAATAGCCAACGCGCCCAGATTATCCGTTGACAGAACGCACGGATCCAGGGGCAATTTACGTTTGTAAGTGCAGTCCATTGCCCATTGCAAAACAAATCACGAACTGGAGCCCGAGTTCGCTTCCCCTGGCCGTCGCTCTTTGCGAACGTCCGGTTAGACCTCGGACGCTGACTCTGCTTCGCCGGCTGGATCCTTTTCTTCCAACGCCGGTTTGATCGGATCAACGAGTGAGATCAGCGATTGTCCGGCCTTGGGTGTCGAGGTTGACTCGGCTGTGCGAACATCCAGCTTTTTAGCTTCGTCAATCACGAACAAGACAAGCGCCGAGTCCCCATATCTTTTAAGAAAGTCGGCATACGTAAACTCGGCGGTGAGCGAGGTCTTTTTGATTTGCGCGCCAGCGGCGAACCGTCTGGCCAAGACGTAAAAATCGATCCCTTCTGCGAAGAGGACGCGACCTCGGAGATGCTCGGAGACGGACGCTCTGCGGCCTGAGCCTGAATCCCAAGCGGCCAATTGGTACACCTCTTTGCGGCCGAACAAATGGATGAACTCTTGGCTGGCCAACGCGTTGACTTCATCATTGGCGGTGATCGCTAACAGTCGGCCAATGCCGCCGATATTGATCTCTTCGGTCACATAGTCAGACAAGATGCTGGCGCAGTGAGCCGGCAGTCCCGCCATTTTGGCCGCCGAGATATTGCGATAGTTGGTGTCGACCAGCAGCACTTGAAACCCGGCGTCTTGAATCACCTTGCTCAGTTCGCGAACCCAACGATCGGCGCCGGCGATTAACAAGCCTTGCGGATTGGGAGAAGCCAGTCCTAAGCAACGGGCAATCGGCGCCGCGGTTAGTCCATAAAACGTCACTGTACCGACAATCACCAGCAGGGTCAGTGGAGCCAATAGTTCGGCCTGAGCGATGGTCGACGGGTCAGCGCCGCGTTGCGTAAACTCTTCTACGATTTCAAAGGCAAAAACCGAAGAGACCGCCGCGGCGACGATCCCGCGCGGCGCCATAAAACAAAGAAAGACTTTCTGTTGCCAGCTAAGACCACTGCCCAATGTGGAAACAAAAACCGACGCTGGGCGCACAATCACTATCAAAATTAACAGGAACACCAGTCCCTGCCAGCCAACCATTGCGATCTCAGCCGGAGAAATGCGGGCCGCCAGCACGATAAACAAGCAAGAGATCAGCAGTACGCGCAGATTCTCTTTGAATTCAAAGATATGGCGAACCGGGATCCGCTTTTGATTCGCCAGCACGATACCCAGCACGGTTACCGTCAACAATCCTGATTCAGGCTGCACTGCATTTGAGACAGCAAAAACAACCAAGATCGCCGCGAGGATAGAAGCGTTGTGCAAAAAGTCGGGAATCCAAAACCGCCGCAAGAGGAAGATCAAGGTCACCGCGGATGCGGCTCCCAACACCAAGCCAACGACCAGCGTCATCAGGATCGAAAGCCCCGCGACGGCAAAAACATCATTCACACCGGTGACGACTACCGCTTCATAAACGAGAACTGCCAACACGGCGCCGATTGGATCGATCACGATCCCTTCCCACTTGGCGATCGCGCCAATTTTGCGTGTCGGACGAATATAGTTAAGCAGCGGCGCAATCACGGTGGGACCGGTCACGATCATAATGGCGCCGATCAACGCCGCCAGTTCGATCGGAAAGCCCATCACATAGTAGGCGCTTAAGCCGGCCAGTCCCCAACAAACGGCGGCGCCCGCCGTTACCAGACGCACGACGACCCCGCCTGATTCGCGAAGTTCCGAGAGCTTCAGACTCATGCCGCCTTCAAACAAAATTACGGCGACCGAAAGTGAGACGATGGAAAACAGCACATCTTTGCCGATGATCTCGTCAGGGTCGCCGGCAAGCTGGGCAAAAAAACCAAACGCCAACAGCAGCAAAATGGATGGCAAATGCAATCGCCAAGCGAGCCACTGCGCAGCAATCCCCAACCCCAACACTCCGGCAAAGTACAGCGGATAGTATTCTGGCGTTAATGGCGGCAAGGTACGGCTTTCGCTCGAAATCGAAGGGACAAATCATGATGTGCGATGCGATCATCAGAGTCTAGCTCGCAGCGACTCGACGGCGCGGAAACTTTGATGTAATTTGAACCAGGGTCGAGAGTTAAGAAAACCCCCTCACGCGTCTGAATCAGACGTTTCCCCCCGCTCATCCCGTTCCAGGTCGCAGCTATGCAGTACTCGCAAATTATTTTGGGCCTTCTATTAGCGCTAATTGTCACCCCCGTGACTTCGGCTAAGGCCGAGCAAGCCCCCAATACGCTCTCCGAGGCCGAAATTGCCGACGGTTGGCTACTGTTGTTTGATGGAGAGACCACTTTTGGCTGGAAAGCGGAGGGGAATATCGATTGGACCGTCGACCAGGGAGTAATCCGAGCGACCAAGGGAGATGTGGGTCAGTTGCGTACGACTACGCAGTTCGCCAATTTTAAATTGCACGTTGAATTTCGCGGCCAAGCCGAGACCAACAGCGGGATCTTTTTGCGAACTTCTCCCAAGCCCGAAAGCCCGACCTATGGCTGCTACGAATTGAATATCGCGCCAGAAAGCAATTCGTTCCCCACCGGAAGTCTGGTAGGAAGAATGAAGGTTACGCCGTCGTGCCAGCCCAACCAGTGGCATTCGTTTGACATCACTGCGGATCAAGGGACGATTGTCGTCCAACTTGATGGGAACGAAGTGCTGAAGTACGAAGACCCCCAGTACGTCGGACTCGGCTTTATCGGCCTCCAGCACAATCAGGGAGTGATTGAATTTCGCAACGTGAAATTGAAGCCGCTCGGCCTGCAGTCGATCTTCAACGGCCAAGACCTGACTGGTTGGAAAACGTATCCCATGCTGGAGAGCAAATTCACCGTGACAGACGAAGGGACCATTCACGCCGAAAATGGTCCTGGCCAGCTAGAAACCGAACAATCGTATGGTGATTTTGTCCTGCGGTTGGACGCGATCACGCATGCCAAAAACCTCAACAGCGGCGTCTTCTTTCGTTGTATTCCCGGCGACAAGATGATGGGCTATGAAAGCCAGATCCATAACGGCTACGAAGCCGAAGACCGCACGCTGCCGATCGATCACGGCACCGGCGCGATCTTCCGTCGCATCAAAGCCCGCCGCGTGGTTAGTGACGATCAGAAGTGGTTTACCAAAACGCTGATCGCGCAAGGGCCGCATATCAGCGTATGGGTCAACGGCTATCAAGTGACCGATTGGACCGATCAACGTAAACGGGACGAGAATCCACGTCGGGGGCTCCGCACCGAACCGGGGACCATCATGCTGCAAGGACACGATCCGACGACCGATCTGTCGTTCAAAAATCTGCAGATCGTCGAACTTCCTAAACGTTGGCCCGTCGATCGCAAAGCGGTCCAAGCAGCGCCGACCGAGTGAACAGCTCACATCCCTGGTCGACTAGCTCTATCTCAAACCGAAATCAGGTCACGCGACTCCCTTCAGTTGCGTGGCCTGATTCCGTTTGCGCCGATTATGCGGGTTATTCTGATCTTCGCTCGACGCAGAAAGCAGAATGCGATCCCCCGCATTTACCACAACATGAGCTATGCTTTTTCATCCTGCGAAGTTCTGCGTAGACGTCCGCTATTGCGGCGTCGTCCCTCTTTTGCTGAAAAAGGCCATCGCCATGTCATCCGGCAACCTGATTGATTGGAACAAGAACCTGCACCAAATGGAGACCGAAGCGATCACCACGACGCATCGTCTGGTTGAGACCGGTCTGTTTGATGATGAGCACCTGGTTCGCATTCTCGATACGCACCCGCGCAGTGCGTTAAACGTCAATACGATGGGTACCGACGAGACGAAAACCGAATGGAAAGAAGGAGACGCGTCTAAGCTGAACGGCGAGCAACTGCTGCAAGCGACCAAAGAAGGTCGGCTGTGGTTAAATATTCGCAACATGCTGACGCACCACCGCGAATACGCCGATCTAATCAACGGCATCTATGACGAGCTGGAAAGCAAGGTCAGCGGCTTTAAGGCGCTCGAACGTTCCGCCAACTTGCTGGTCTCATCGCCGACTGCGATCGTTTACTATCACCTGGATATTCCGGTCAACATGCTGTGGCATCTCCGCGGCAAAAAGCGAGCCTACGTTTATCCTCCGTTTGATGAACGGTTCGTGACGCAAGCGGCGATCGAAGATGTCATTTGCGGCGAAAGCTTTGAAGAGCTTCCTTATGATCCGTCGTATGACGACAGTGCGTTTGTCTGCGAGTTAGAGCCAGGGCACATGGTGACCTGGCCGCAAAACACGCCGCATCGCGTAAGCAATATCGAAGGATTGAACGTTTCGCTAACGACCGAACACAAAACGCCAAAAGCGATCCGCCGCATCAAGCTGTTTCGCGCCAACCGCTTCTTTCGCCATCAGTGCGGCTATCAGAATTTGTCGACCGCGACCGAAGGGGTCGGCTACAACATGAAGATGACAGCCTTCGCCTTCGTCAAAGCGTATCGCAAACTCTTCCAAAAGAAGTCTGGCAACTACGCCTATCCAGTGACCTTTGAGCTGGATCCGATGAATCCAACTCAAGTTCGCGAAATGTCGACGAAATAGCTCGGCACGCTTAGCGAGCGCGAGCTTGGACATCTTGCAGCAGGCGTTCTGACCAATAGGTCGCATGCGCCTGTCGCAGCTTGTCGGCATCTACCAACAATTCACGTCGCTGTTCGAGCGTCATTTCGTCCAGCGTCAGCTCGCTGATCGGCAGATCATTGGGTGAATTACCGTTGAGCTGTGCGATCGCGATATGCGCCGCCATCGCATGCGGATCTCGGACCAGCAGTTCTAACGTCGCTGCTTCGCTCGGAACCGGTAGCTCAAAATATGTTTGCTGCCGCTGCATCACGGCACAAGGGCGGGTCTCTTCAGCGATCACTAGGCGACCACGGCTTTGCAACCAGCGTCCCAACTGCGGTGAGCTAAGGATCAAGATCAGCGGCGCGGCGCCCAACCAGCTTGCTAACAACGGCGAGAACCACAAGAGCGCCAGCGGATTTGCCAACCCAATCACGACTGCCGCGATCGAACCTAGCAAAACCAGCTTCCAGCCAACTTTCCAAGCATCTTCCCATGTGAGATTTACATCTCCACGGTTCTGGGCATTCCATTCGACGCGGCGACCACGCAGCGTGGCGATAACAAAATGCGTATGGAACCACATCAACAGCGGAGCAAACAACGTCGAAGCAAACGTCTCTAGCGCGGCATCCAGCCAGATCGCGCTGGCTGGTCGACGGTCTGCAGGCGGGGTCGAAGCAATAAAATCGGCGACCGCCAAAACTTTGGGGGCCATTAACAACACTAGCGTTCCAACTAGCAACAGCAGCGAAGCCGAAGCGGCGCTGATCCCCAGTGACGTCGTGCCTGAACTCGAAACGGTCAGTAGTAAGGTCAGTTGCAAAACGACAAACGCCAACCAAAGCGGACTGGCCAAATAGGCGAAAGCGCCGCAGACCAAATGCCAACGGTTTGTAAGCGGCAGTTGGCAACGGACTAAAAAGTTCAAGTGTTGCAGATTCCCTTGGCACCAGCGCTGATCACGTTGCAGGTAGTCGAGCACCGAACCGGGCGTCTCTTCGTAGCTGCCTGCCAGATCATCCGCGATTCGTACTTTCCAGCCGGCGCGGCGGAGCAGGGCGGCTTCCACAAAATCATGACTCAGGATTTCTCCCCCTAGCGGGCTCTCGCCGGGCAATACGGGGAGCCCGCAGCTTTGGATGAAGGCGCGCGTACGAATGATCGCGTTGTGTCCCCAATAATTGGCGGCGTCTCCGCACCATTGGCGATAGCCGCGCAAGAATCCGCAGCCGTAGGTCGCAGCGGCGAACTGTTGAGCTCGAGCCAAGAGCGACGCTCCATTGATCGGACGCGGTGGAACTTGGATCAGCGCCAAGCGTTCGTCCAGTTCCATTCGCCGCACCATTTCGACCATCGTCTCGGCCGCCATCAAGCTATCGGCGTCCAAGACAATCAAATAACGATATCGCCCTCCCCAACGTTCGCAAAACTCGGCGATATTGCCTGCTTTCCGCGCGATATTTTTGGGACGACGACGATAGAAAACCTCCGGTTTCGAAGCGTCATAGGTCATCTCCAACCAGACCGCTTCTTCTTCGGCCGCGATATCGGGATTGGTCGTGTCGCTAAGCAGGAAAAACTCAAACGTCTCTTGTCCGCCGAGCTTCGCCAGTTCTTCACGCATCGCGCGAACGCCAGCCGCCACCCGACGCGGCGACTCGTTGTAAACGGGAACCAATATCGCCGTTGACGGCAATTGCCCCAGTTCCTCGGGCGTTAGCGGGTCAGCGAAGACTTTCTCAGGGCGAGGAATCAAATGCCCAACAATCGACATCCCGATTCCGTAGCCTAGCCATCCGGTCAACAGCACAAACAGCGTACCTGTCACGGCGTCAATTGGCCCCAGCCCACCATCGGCGGCGGCAATGTCTAGGAACAACCAACTCATCAATCCGCAAACGGTCATTGCGATTGCTAAGATTGACGCTTTGGGATGCTTGTCGGCAATCGCAGCGACCGCTCGGAAGATTCTATTTTTGGATTCTAACGATTTCACAAATACCTGCGTCTCTCTTGCCCCTACTGGACGTTATTCGTACGCGGCCCCGCGGATGCGCTAGAGCATTCGCATCGAATAAGCCAATTGACGAACAACGTCTTGGGTTCTGCGCCAAACGGCTAAATAGAACTCTGGACATACAACGATCGGCGGTTTGTGCAGATCTTGCATTCGCAGCGGCGAGCCACCTTCGTTCGGCACGGCGGCAAGCCGCTCGACATCATGAAAGCGAGACTCTGGACGCTTTAAATAAGCTTGCACGCCGTAGTAGACGATCCAACGGGATCGCTCACGTCCGACGACGCTAGACTCGATCTGCTCAAGCGCTATTTCCACTAATTCACGCGTCGTCTGTACTGCCTGCTCCGGATCATCCACCCCATTGGCGACGACATACCGCAGCAACGCTCGTCGTGCGAGCACGACTTGCGAGTCAGCCAGCGACTGAGGCTCAATCACGGTTGACATTGGTAACTCCATGTTTCACTTAGGTAATCGGATCCATCCTTTAGGCAGGCACGAATCTCCCGACTCGCTCCGGACTTGCTGGCCGTTGAAAAAGTCGCGATGACGCGGTCCCCTTGCCGGACCACCTCCGGGTGACTTCCGATGGGAAGCTCGGTTTCAACCATCAGTTCGGGATCCGCCTCCGGCTTCACCCCGGTAAAGGTAAGTACAAATTGCGTGCCGCCCTCTGGCCGTGTTTCGATGTGCGAGTCAGCCACGATGCCTCCGACATGTTCCGGCGGCTCGCCTGGACCAAAGTCGATGGAGTACGCCAACTCAACCACGTCGCCGCATCGTATCGGCTCTTCAGGCGTCCAAAAAGAAGCTAGATTATCGATCCATTCGCCGGGCGATTCGATTTCTAACAACTCGATTCGTCCTGCCGGAAACGCCCCCTTTGGACGTATCCAAACGGTGGGGCGTCGATGATAGTTCGCTTCTTTGTCTTTGTAATTTTTTACGTCACGATCACGCTGCAGCAGGCCAAATCCCTTCACTCCAGGCAAGTAGAAGGCTGAAAGTCGGGTTGCATCAGGATTGCGTACCGGACGGAATAACCATTCGCCGGTCACTGACTCGGCCAACAAACCGTCAGAGTCGTGCACTTCAGGACGAAACTCTTGTTGGTCTGCCGGCGCCGGTTGTCCGTCACCCCAGGTCCACATGCTGGTAATCGGCGCAACTCCCAACTTTTCGATGTCGTTGCGAGCCAACAACCGGGCGCGAACTTCGATCTGAGTCCACTTACCAGGGATCACCGTGAACTGATATAAGCCGGTAATACTCTTGCTGTCGAGCCAAGCATAAAAGGTCTGCGACTTGTCGTGGGTTGGTTTCTCTAACCAAAACTCTCGAAAGATGGGGAACTCTTCTCCCTTGGCCGATCCACAATCGATCGCCAAGCCGCGTGTTGATGCTCCATAGACGGTATCGGCCGCGACCGCGCGGAAATAACTTGCACCCAAAAACGCAATCACTTCAGAAATCGGTTTTCCTTCTTCCAGGTGATTCCACATCCGAAAACCGGCATAGCTGATCGGATCCCCTTTCAAGTGATTGGGATCAATGACTCCCTGGTGATACTCAAACAGATTGGGATCAAATTCAATCGGTTCGGCAGTTTCTGCATTTGGTTGAAATTCGTTCAAACGAACGCATTCACGAAAGATATAGCCGGGATGAAAATAATCGAGGCGCCACGATGTGCCGCTATCGGCCCATTGCTTTTTGTCAGGATCAAATACAATTTTCCGAAATTCGTCATAACCTAGTTCCGCTAACGGACCGTAGTTGACGATTGGATAGGCGTTTTGACCAAACTTGCGTTTCTCGACTGTCTCCCAAAGCTGTTGAAAACGTGGAGATACGTTGGCTGCTTCGCCGGCGGCGACGCCAAATAGACGTTGGTCTGCAAATGTATGCGTTTGGCAACAAACGACCGCCAGCAGCGCCAATAACCATTGGCAGCTGCTCCGCCCCCCAAGGCGAAAAACGCATCCATCGAGTTGTAAGAGAGGAGATGACATAGGAAACTTCTCCGTTCCTGAGAGTTCACCGCCCTTATAGCAAGAGCTGTGCCACAATCCGTTCTACCAGCCGCCTGTTAAGTCGCTTACGTGCTGAAAATGAATATGGATCGCTGAAAATGAAGAAGGGTTCGTATCAAGAAAAATTGGTTTGTTGGTTATATTCGCGGAGATACCATTGGCTCCCGTTTAGCGGTATTAGAATGAACGACTGACCCGTTTCTGCTATTCTGAATACTTTCCTCCCCCCGACTGCTGAACTAACCGCGAATTCGATTCGCACAACTTCATGTAGATGCGTTGCTTGGCTATCGGGCGACCACACCGACTAGGAAACGAGCAACAACTAGCGAAAATCATAAGCAGTCGTCTATTGAACCCCCTTAGACTGCTCGCTGGTTACCCACCCAAGACCTTCCGCATGTTCCCCCTTTCTACGCCTTGAAAAAGAAAACCGTCTCATGCTCCGAATCGTTGCGACCCTCGTTTTTGCTCTGGTTCTCAGTTCTGGATCGACGCATGTTTCGTTCGCGGCCAATCATGCGAAACAAGACGTCGACGTGGTTGTCATTGGCGCCACCCCGTGCGGGATTGCCGCCGCCGTCACTGCCGGTAGAACCGGAAAATCGGTGCTGCTGGTCGAACCGACCTCCCGGATCGGAGGCCTAGCGACCAATGGCTTATCGCACCCTGACTTTCGTTCGTTTGAAGGGTTGACCGGCGCCTTTAAAGACTTCAATGACCGCGTTCTGGCCCACTACGTCGATCAGTACGGGGCCGACTCGCCGCAAGCGAAAACCTCTCTCCAGGGAACTCATGCCGAACCGAAAGTCGCGTTGCTCGTCTACCAGCAGATGCTCGCCGAAGTCCCCAGCATCACTTTGCTAACTGAGCACCAACTTGCGGAAGTCGACGTCGACGCCGATCAACGAATTCAGTCTGTCACACTGACCAATCCGCAAGGCGATCAACGAACCGCCTATGGAAAAGTCTTCGTCGACGGAACCTACGAAGGGGACCTAATGGCCGCCGCCGGTGTCCCGTTCGCCGTTGGTCGTGAAGGGACCGCTGAATACGGCGAGTCTCTCGCTCCATCCGAAAGTGATGACTGCGTCCAAGGCTATAACTTTCGCCTGACATTTACGGACCAGCCTGAAAATCGCGTCATGGCCGAAAAGCCGACTGGCTATGACCGCACTCAGTTTCTGCCTTTGTTAAAGTTGCTAGAAACCAAGCAACTGACGTCGGCCATGTTTCGCATGACTGAGGGACACACGACCAAAGCGATCTTCAAAGTCCAAGACCCGAACCTGCCCAACGGCAAGTTTGATATCAATGATATGTCACGCGGAGTCGTGCGACTCTCCCTGCCGCAGATCAATAACGCTTGGCCGACCGGCGACGCCAAAACCCGAGCAGAGATCTTCGCCGCACATGTTCGGCACAACATCGGAATGCTGTACTTCTTGCAGAACGATGAGGAAGTCCCGGCCGATATCCAAGCAGCCGCTCGCGAGTTTGGACTCTGCCGCGACGAGTTTGTTGACAACGATCATCTGCCGGTTCAACTTTATGTTCGAGAAGCACGCCGGATGAAAGGGCAAACCATCTTCACCCAGGCGTATGTCAGCCAAGCCGGCGAGGACGCGCGAAGCCGTTTTGTACCTGACGCAATTGCGATGGGCGACTACGGCCCGAATTGTCACGGAACCGATCACGAAGGCCCAACGATCGGCGGCAAGCATACCGGAGAGTTTTATCAGGCGGCGTCCCCTTACCAGATTCCTTACGGAGTCATTCTGCCAAAGCAGCATCCCAACTTGCTGGTTCCCTGCGCCATGTCGGCATCGCACGTTGGATTTTGTGCTTTGCGACTCGAACCGATCTGGGCTTCACTAGGAGAAGCGTCCGGCGTCGCCGCCAGCATCGCGATCGACGAGCACAAACCGGTGCAGCAAGTTGATCCGGCGGCGATTCGCGAACAGTTACATGCAGCGGGCGCCGCTACTATCTATCTCAGCGATGTGTCGCGTGACGATCCCGATTTTGCCGCGGTGCAGTGGTGGGGATCGATCGGCGGATTGCATGGTCTGCATCAGGTCGCCCAAGATCAATACGGGAAGCGCGGGAAGCACCTGCGGGGACAGTACTATCATGCGTTCCCCCATCATGCGGCGGAATTAGACCGCCCTCTGGATGACGCATTGCGACAAGCCTGGCAAACATTAGCGGCGAAGTATCACCTTACCGGCGAGAAGCTCTCCACAGCGACAACACGTGGGGAGTTCATTCGCACATGCTACCAACTGGCGCATCCCAACAATTGAACGGCGGTATTTTTGCGAAAGCTCATAACTTTCGTCTATCGCCCTTCACAAAACCTTGCTCATTTCGCCGCTGGTTGCGACAATCAGAAGCAACCCATATGCGCGAACCTATCCAACCTTTGCGCCCCCACCTATCCGCGGTAGTTGCTCGCCCATGGCGGTAAAAGTCAAAAAAAGCTCTGCCTTACTGGCGCTGAACATCACTCCGCTAATCGATGTGGTGTTCTTGCTGCTTGTCTTCTTTATGGTCATGACTCGATTTGACGAAGAAGACTACAAGCTAGAAGTCGCACTGCCATCGGCGAGCGAAGCGCAGCCGCTAATCGCGCAACCGCGCGAGATGATCATCAATATTGATGCTGACGGCAAGTATCATATGCAAGGCGATTTCGTCACGCTTGAACAGGTTGAGAAAGCTTTGCAGCAGACCGCCGCCAACAATCCAGACGCGGCGGTGATCATCCGGGCAGACCGGCGCTGTCGGTTGGAGTTTCCGGTCAGCGTGATGAATGCCTGCAATAAAGCACACTTGACGAATTATTCGTTAACTACGTCCGCGCCAGAACGCATTGACTGACTTCATGCCAGACAACAAACGAGTTCGAAAACCAGAGGGCGATCAGCCAAGTACTTGGGAAGATCGTAGTTGGCCGGTCTATGGTTCACTGGCGCTGCTCGCAGGTTATTTCGCCGCGGTCAGCATGGCGTTGTTTGATTGGGATCACCCGCAGTGGTACTTCAACGCCAAATTCTATATGGCGCTGGCGCCATTGCTGCTGCTGTTGGGATTGGCGTTGGTCAAGTTTTCAGATCAACGAGCAATTCGCCGCGGCATTCAGCTTTCGATTATCCTAAGCTTGATCCTTCACCTCAGCATGTTTGTCGGAATGGTGGCGCTTGATCTCGTCAGTGTTCCGCAAGGTGAAGACGCCAAGGCGACGCGTCGCCAGGCGCGTCGTGATCCGGTGATCCTGCCCGATTATCATCCCTCGCAATGGGACTCCACCGCCGAAACGCAACAAGACTTTGAAAAGCCGGTCGAGACCGACGAGGCCAAGCCAGATCAAGAGCAGGTCGAGCGCCGTCAGATCGCCCCCAAGCAACTCAGTCGCGAAGACCAGCCAACCGTCGATCCCGAGATGGAGCGGGAAGCGACGCCCAACACGCCGACGAAAGTAGCGCGTCAAGAACAAGCTCCGGCGGAGACGCTGCAGCAGATGCCGTCAAAACTAAGTCGCAATTCAACGGAAATGGAAAAGCGGGAACAACAACCGCAACAGATCGAGGTCCAGCGCCAGACCGATCCGCAACCGCCGCAAGCTTCGGCCCAGGTCGCCGAAATGTCGCGGCAACAAAACTCGGCGACGCAATCTCGCCAAGAGAGCCAAATTGAAGCAGCCGCTTCGACCGCTGCGCAGATGAATCGTCGCGACACTTCCCAGCAACAGCCGCAACTGGCGGCCTCCAGCGCACCGCTGCAGCGACAGTCGGCCGAACCAACCCTGTCAGCGGCGGCCCAATCTTTAGCGGTCCAGCGAATGTCGGACCAATCGGTTGCGCCCACCGCACAACAGACCTCCAGCGCCCGTCGCAGCGCGGCCGCGGCTGCTTCCAGCCCGCAGCTAGCGCAAGTCGAATCGGCTAACAGCGCTGCGTCGGCGATTCAAAGCAGCGCCATGTCGCGAGCCGAGGCTGCCGCATCCTCGGCCAGTCAGATCGCGCCTGCTTCTTCGGCCCAGATCGCCAAAGCCAGCGGCGCCAGAGCGGCCCCGACAGCTTCGATCTTTGCTGAACAACTGGACTACGCCGCCGAAGCTGGCTCACGTAATCCAAGCCAATTATCCAGCGCCGCAACCAACATCGGCCGCAGCGCTGCCGGCACAGGCAGCGGGGACGATGGCGCAGCCGGCGAGATGCTGGGCGGCGTCGAACTGGGAGTCGTTCGGCTTGCGTCCAACGGAACCTTGCGTCGCGCAGCCAGCGATGGCTCCCCCTCACTCGAATCGGCACTCTCCGGCGGTGGTCAAGCTGGTGGACAAGCGGGCCGATCTGGCGGTGGGCTCACGCCGGGCGCAGCCGCTTCGCTGGATGGTGATGTCGCAGGTTCTGGCATGCGAACCAATGGTCGCGGCAGCGGCATTGCCGACGGACCGCAGCTCACTTCCGGCTCAACCGGCAGCATGACCGACATCGGTCGCCGCGAAGCTGACGGCGTTCCTAGCGGATCTGCAGCCGGAACCGGCACAGGCATCGCCGGAACCACAGGAACCACCGCCCTGGCTAGCGGCGCGATGGGAACGCGGGCCGGTAGCGGCGATTCTGGATCAGGAGAATCACTCGTCGCGGCTGCCGACAGCGGCGGCGAAACTTTTGGCCGTAGCGGCGGATCAGGCGGAGGCCCCAGCACGGTCATGATCGCCGGCGAGGCACCAGGCATGGGCGGCGACGCCCGGGCAATCCCCAGCGGCGGCGGACCATCTGGTAGTTCACTTGCGCCCGGCTCAGCCGGCCCCAGCATCGAACGTCGCGGCGCCGGGATGTCAACGATTGTCAAAGTCAATGCGGCTGAAGGGGCCGGCGGACTGGGAGATCGCATGGCGCCGGCCGTTGGATCCGTCGCGCGACGTCAAAGCAATGAAGCTCCCCAACTTTCGATCAATCTGACGCAGTTCCCGGTCCGTGCTTCTCGCTCGGGACTACCGCAAATCTCGGCGGCTATCGCGATGCCGACCGAAGCCTACCGCCGTCGGATGATGCGTGAAGAAGAAGCCGGCGAAGGCGCCGATGGGCCTTCGCCTGAAGTGCGTGAAGCAATCGAACGCGGGCTGGCCTTTCTCGCTCGTCACCAAATGCCCAACGGCAGTTGGAGTCTAAAGAACTTTCCGATAACGCAAACCGAAAATACCGCTGCCTATCGCAACGAACGTTCGCGGATGGATTCAGACACGGCCGCTACTGGTTTGGCGCTCCTTTCCTTCATGGGCGCTGGATACCATCATCTGGACGACAAGTACCAAAACGAAGTTCGCAAGGGACTCACCTTTCTGGTCGAGAACCAACAGGAAAACGGCGACCTCTACGTCCGCATGGACAACTATTCCAATTCCAACGCTTGGCTGTATAGCCATGGGATCGCGTCGATCGCGCTGTGCGAAGCGTACGGCATGACTCAAGACGCCAACTTACGCGAGCCGGCTCAAAGGGCAATCAACTTTATCACCACCTCGCAAGATACGTCGGTCGGCGCCTGGAGATATGCACCCGGGATCGGCGGCGATACTTCGGTCAGCGGCTGGATGACGATGGCCTTAAAGAGCGGTCAACTTGCCGGCCTCGACACATCGCCAGAAACCTACAACGGCATCAATCGCTGGCTGGCGCGCGCCGCCTATCAACCCAACGGTGGGGCATTGTTTGTCTATAACCCTGACGCACTCAACAATTCGGAACAACGTCACGGGCTGTACCCCTCGAAGACGATGACGGCGGTCGGCTTGCTGATGCGACTTTACATGGGATCGAATCGCGAAACCGAGGTCATGCAAAAAGGCGCCGAGCACCTGCTGGCCAATCTCCCTGAGGTCGGCACCCAAGATTCTCCGCAGCGCGATACCTATTATTGGTATTACGCAACTCAGGTCATGTTCCACATGAAGGGAGAATATTGGCAAGCCTGGAACAATCGGCTGGAGCCGATGCTAGTCGAATCGCAAGTCGTCGAAGGTCCACTTGGGGGCAGCTGGGAACCAGAAGGACCGATTCCGGATCGCTGGGGTGAGTTCGCTGGACGGATCTACGTAACGACGATGAACTTGCTGTCGCTTGAAGTTCATCACCGGCATCTGCCGCTGTATGTGGATGCGGCGAAGTAGGTTATCAAAAGCTTTTTTGAACCAGGTGCGCCGGGCAGTCTGTTCAAGACTGGCAGGGTTGAGCAGCAATAAGCTGCTGCCTATGCGATAGGAAATTATCTCCATCCGCAGTAAGTGAATTTCTTAACTGGATCACATTGTCTGTAGGCTTAAGCAACTGCTACGTTTGTTAAACCCAAACTTTACAACCAGTCGACTAGCTAGGATTACATCGCTTCACGCAAGCAAACCAACTTATTCCTGCCGCTTTCTTCAAACGCCAGCTTGTCTTCTCTAGCGAGCCAGCCAATGGCCTGCATCACTTGATCGCGTGGCAGGCCGACTTGTTTGACCAGGCGCGAAATGGACATCGGACCGTCGGATTGAAGAGTTGACCAAATAGCGCCTGCCGTCTCGCCAATTCGAGCAACCGATTCAAGCGTGGCCAAGTCCGTAGACATCGCAGTTGTCATAGTTTTCCCTCGTAGGCGAAGTCTCGCAAAGTGCGTCGATGAACATCCAGACGTGGGGCGAAATCATTATAACGCATGTCGTCTAGAGAGCTCAAATATTTCCCGCAGTCCGCATTTCAGGCTGCGCATAAAAAACGCGACGAAACAGACTCGTCGCGTTCGCATGCACGGGTTCATCGTCGCTGGCCGTAGCGAACTACGGAATGACAATCGATTCCATCGGAGCGTAGTAGGTGGTCGTCGGCGTCGCCGATTGGACTGCACCATCGAACGAAGCAGCCGGTGCGTAGTAGGTTGTGGTCGGGGTCACTACTTCGGTCCCGCCGTAGTACGTAGTGGTTGGAGCCGCTAACGTCGTCCCACCGTAATAAGTCGTCGTCGGAGCAGCCAGCGTTGTACCGCCGTAATACGTGGTAGTTGGTGCTGCCAGCGTGGTACCGCCGTAGTAAGTCGTGGTCGGGACCGGCGAATAATAGTTCGTCGTCACGACACTAGGCGCTGGCGAATAGTAATTGGTGGTGATCGGAGCCACATAAGCCGGAGCGTAATAGCTGGTCGTCATTGGAGCAGCCACTACCGGCGCCGCGTACGCACCATAAACAGGGCGATACGAGGTTCGCAGACCAAACAACCCCCGACGCTCCGGCACATAGCCGACAACCGCTGGAGCAGCGACTACAGCAGGCGTCGGATAGTACGCAACCTGCGCGTGGGCGGCGCCGCAATACGAAGCCGCAACCAACAGAGCGGCCGATCCCCAAACAAATGTACGCTTCATGACTTGTGTGTCCCGCAGATAAAAAGATGAGAATGGTTTCTCAATCATAGGTTTCATTTTCTGCCCATTCCGGCATTCTACGCGCACTTCTGCGGTTAGAGGGGTACGTTTCTCTAGGAATTATGGAGAAATCGATTGGATTGATCCGTTCCGAGTCGTAGAAATCTGAATAGGCAAGGTAGTTCGCGTGACGAATTCCGGCAAACAAGGGGGACATTGATGAAGGCGCAAACGGTTCTGACGGTTCTCTGCTTGACGATGTTGACTTTTCGCGACACCCAAGCGGAAGGCCCTCTCTCGGCGGAGGAAGAAATTACTGCCAATGTCGTTTCGTATATTGCGGCTTTTAACGACGCCGATCCCGACCGTCTGGCCGATCATTGGGCCCAGAATGCCGAATATCTTTGCCGTACCACCGGCGAAAAGGTCGTCGGCCGCGACGCGATTCGGCGGCATTTCGTTGATCAGTGCATTCTGGGAGATCATCCCAAGTTAAGCGTCGAGATCGACTCGATCCGCTTTGTAAAGCCGGATGTCGCCCTCGAAGAGGGAATTGCTCGCATCACCCATCCCGGTCAAAAACCATCACTGCTTTCTTACACGGCGATTCACATCAAAGAGGAAAATCGCTGGAAGCTGGATAGTGTTCATGAAACGCTTGTCGCTGACCAGCTGTCGACCGAATCCAAAGTTTCTGAAGCCCGGCAACAATTAGAGCCCTTGGCTTGGCTCATCGGCCGCTGGGTCGACGATTCGGAGGGCTCGACCGTCGAGACAATTGGACGCTGGAGTAAAAATGAATGCTTCTTGATCCGTTCCTTTAAGGTCTATGTTGCCGACGTCGTCGACTTAGATGGGACCGAGGTAATTGGCTGGGATCCCGCCAAGCAGTGCATCCGCGGCTGGGTCTTTGATTCAGATGGGGGCTTCGCGGAAGAAACTTGGACTCTAGAGGGAGACCGCTGGATTGTGAAGGCGACCGGCATTTTGCCCGACGGCGGCAAGTCCTCTTCTCTCCGCACGCTACACCGGACAGATGAGGACCAATATGAGTCGCGATCAGTCTGCCGCACGCTCGACGGCGAGATTCTGCCTGACGTCGGGCCTTTCCATGTGGTGCGGCAGCCCGAAGAATGAAGACGTAAGCTTTTGTCCCAATTTGTCAGGACAAATCTACTGAACCAATAAGAGGCGCGTTATGTACGCTAGAAATATTTTTTACATCGCAGTGTTAACGGCGGCCATGCTGCTGCCGATTCCCACTTACGCTCGCGGCTTCGGCGGCGGAGATGGAGGTAGAGGCGGCCCAGGTGGCGGCGGAAATCGCGGCGGTGGCGGAAGCCAAATGAACTCTCGTCCCGGCGGCGGAGCAGGGCGAAGTCCTTCGATGAGCCGTCCGTCAGCCGGTCGTCCATCGGCCAGTCGTCCTTCAGCCGGTGGTCGTCCTCCATCTGCCAGTCGTCCTTCCGCCAGCATGCCCAGCCGAAGCACTCGACCAACACCATCCAGCCGCCCCAGTTTTAGTGGAGCAGCCGGCCCGAGTCGTCCAAGTTCAAGCCCATCCTTGGGGAGCAATCGCCCTGCGGTGGGAAACAACAGTCGCCCCAGCTTCAACATCCCGAGCAACAATCGTCCGAGCATTTCTCAGTCGGGCAATTCCGGCACGAATCGGCCGAACTTTGCAGCGCGACCCAGCCTTGACACCAACCGCGCTAGTCGTCCTCAGGGTCGTCCTTCAAACTCGCAGTTGAATGACTTCCTGGGTGCGCGCGGTGGCACTCAAAATGTTGTACAAGGACCAAATTCACTCCCCGGCAATTCAACTCGGCCCGGTTCTCGCCCCAGCGTGGGAAATCCGGATCGTCCCAACCCAACCGGCAACCGAGGGCCCACCAACATTAGTCGTCCGTCACCTTTGCCCGATATGGGCAATCGTCCTACCTTTGGCAATCGACCCGGCAACGGCGATCGACCCGGCATCGGCGATCGACCCGGCATCGGCGATCGACCCGGCATCGGCGATCGACCCGGCATCGGCGATCGACCTGGCATCGGCGATCGACCCGGCATCGGCGATCGACCCGGCAACGGCGATCGACCCGGCATCGGTGATCGACCCGGCATCGGTGATCGACCCGGCATCGGGGATCGACCCGGCATCGGCGATCGACCCGGCATCGGCGATCGACCCGGCATCGGCGATCGACCCGGCAACGGCGATCGACCCGGCAACGGCGATCGACCTGGCAACGGGGATCGACCCGGCATCGGTGATCGCCCTGGCAACGGCGATCGACCTGGCATCGGCGATCGACCTGGCATCGGCGATCGACCCGGCATCGGTGATCGACCTGGCAACGGCGATCGACCTGGCAACGGGGATCGACCCGGCATCGGCGATCGACCTGGCAACGGGGATCGACCCGGCATCGGCGATCGACCTGGCAACGGGGATCGACCTGGCAACGGGGATCGACCTGGCAACGGGGATCGACCCGGCAATGGCAATCGACCCGGCCACGCGGATCGCCCCAACAATCACCATGGATCAGGGGATCATGCGCACGCCAACTGGAACCATTATCAAAACCGGGGTAACCACGTTCGCAATCGGTACAACTACTGGAGCGGTCGTAACAACTGGAACGCTGGTTTTTGGGGCTGGAACAATCCAGGCTTCAACCGTTGGGGCTTTTACAACTATCGCCCTTATCCTGGATATTGGTGGCGTTGGTCAAGTCCCGTTGGGCTCACCTCATGGTTTAGCTTTGGCTCGACCTGGGGCGATCCCTGCTATTACTACTACGGCGATAATGTGATTTACGACACGCAGTACGTCTACATCAATGACGCACCTGCTGTGACGACGGTGCAGTATGCTCAGCAGGCTGCTGATTATGCTGCTGCGGGTCGAGAAGCGCTCGCCGCAAATCCCCCCACTGACGAGAACGGCCAAAACTGGATGCCGCTTGGAGTCTTCGCCCTGGCCAACAAGGACGAAGGAGATCCGATCATGTATCTACAACTGGCGGTCGACAAAGATGGGCTGATCGCCGGCACTTACTACAACACCGAGACCAAGTCCAACTTGCCGGTGCAGGGGAGTGTTGACCGCGATTCGCAGCGTGCTGCATGGACAATCGGCGATAAAACGAGCACGGTAATGGAAACCGGGATCTACAACCTGACCCAGGACGAAACGCCGCTCTTGATTCACTTTGGTGAAGAAAAGACGCAAACCTGGATGCTGGTTCGCTTGCCCGAAAACCAAGATGCGCCGGCCGCAGATCCAACCGTAGCCAATCCCGATGCGGTCGATCCGTTTGCACCGTAGCGACAATCGTCTCTTGGCAGCGGCGCATGCTAGTTGTGCAGCGCCGCTGCGATCGATCCCAATGAAGCTTAAACGTTAGATCGCATGCTCTCGCTGCGATCTTTTTTTTTGAACTGGCATTCTCGCAATTCCGTCCGCTTCGAGCCAAGTCTTATCAGCGTCCTGCTGTCCTAGCAGCCCAAGGACAGCCGTTTCTATATCAGGATTCGTCACGCCTGTTCTCCTCAGCGGCTTCAGTTGCCCCCAGGGACAACAGCCGGTGCTTTCTCGCTTTTTAGCCTGAACTCCAAGCCGGTCGGGGGTGTCTCGGGGTAAGATCATCCCCCTGGTCATCATCTGGTCAGGAAAGACTCATCGTAGGCTTCGAAAGCTGCGTGCTGAAGTTCGCGGCCCCAAGGAGGCGCCATGACGAAATTGCAGCCTGATTACTCCTTCGTCCGTGACGGGCTGTCTCTGCAAGAATGGCTCTGGAAACTGGTCGATGAAGCGAAACAGACACGGATCCGTGCAGGAGAAACGCTACAAGCGATGGAGTGGGGCTTGCCTTCGTTGCATACCGACTGGAATGATCTCGCTACGCCTCTCGATATCGTCGGCCAAAGCCAGCGATTCGCTGCCGCATTGCGGGAGATTTTTGCGGACGATACATTTGAGTCGGTTCAGTTTCTAGAAAAGCTGGGGGGGCTCTGCCTGGGGTTGGCTCGCGACTGGCTAGGACGCGTCGATCAATGGTCCGAGCAGACAAGCGCGCGCGATGAGAAATACGATCGCATCGCGAATCGTCTTGTCGAGACGATCCATTCAGCCGTCGACGAAACGGAAAAAAATCAAGCGGTGGATCGGCTAGCTAAACTCTCGGCAACTTACATCGCTGGAAGTTGTAACGATGCGAACGACGATCCGTTTCACAATGCCGAGTCGATCGCCCCATCGGGGATCGCGGCGTGGCGCATTTTTCAGATCCTGGATGTGGAGATTCTGGCAGCGCCGGCGGTTTTAGAAACGTTTTTGAAAGATTCCAAATTGCGTGGGGACGCTCTTTCCATCCTCCAGCGCTGTGGACCTGCAGCGGTCGACTGGGCTCCGGTCCTGTTGCAGGATTTTGATGCACTAGCTCGCCAACGAAAGAAGTATTATTGGTTTGACGCCGCGGCGGCGCTGGGGAGCATCGGCCAAGGCGCCTCAGTAGTCGTCAACGCGATGGAAAGTCGCCTGATTCATAAAAATCAAAACGTTTGTCGCGCCGCTGCCGACGTATTGCAGCACATGGCAGGTGAGGTATGCGGCCGGGAATCGGAAATCTGCAAATTGCTGCTCCCGATGCTAGAGGACGAAGAGATCGCGACGAATGCGCTTCTCGCCCTCGCTTCGGTCGGACGGAACAGCCTGGAAATTCGCTCCAAAGTGCTGGCATTGGCCGCTCCCCAGCCTCCCAAACTGAGAAGTTATGCAGGCTATCCGGACATGCAATACGATCAATCGATGCACACGCGGGGAATTGCGCTCTCCACGATCGAATTCTTCACCGCCTATCCAGATGAGTGCCTGCCGGTGCTGATCGAAGCCTTGGATAGCTTTGAAGAGTTTGATCCAGACGAAGGATATCACGGTCCTCACGCCAGAGTCGCTAACCTGATCGCGCTGTTCGGGCCGGCAGCCGAGCCTGCAGTTTTGCCACTGGTACGGCATCTAAACGATGAACCGGACGAGATGCCCTCCGCCATATTAGACTGCTTGGCCGCCATCGGTCAGGCAGCTTATGGCGCGCTGCCGGCGTTAAACGCGCTTCACGAGCAGTTTCCGCCGGATGAGCCTACCCAAGCGGACGTTCCGGTGGACCGTGACGACGACCCGATCGGCTGGATCATTCATCAAATCACGAATAAACTTCCGCCGCAGTCAAATTGAACCACGAGCGACAAGCTGTCCCAACGTAGTTCCTTGCCGTTGCTGCGGGCTGATTCTATCGTGTCAACCATCGGCAAGCATGGCCATGCCCTACGCCTTGGGCAGCGCCTTTTCGCGTAGTTCGCGCGGTAGGGCGAAGTGGACTTGCTCTTCGCGGATGCTGTGCGGCGTGATCGTTGCGCCGTGATTTTCGACCAGGTAGTCGAGACATTCCTGGACCACTTCTTCTGGAGCGCTGGCTCCGGCGGTGACCAAAACCGACTCGACACCTTCAAACCACTCGGGCTGCAAATCCGAAGCTCCGTCGAGTAGGTAGCCCGGCGTGCCAGATTCTCGCGCCAGTTCTTTCAGACGCTGGCTGTTCGAGCTGTTCTGGCTTCCCAGCACCAGCACCAGATCGGCCTCGGACGCCAAAATGCGAACCGCTTCTTGGCGATTTTGGGTCGCGTAGCAGATATCTTCTTTCGGCGGGCCAATGACCTGTGGAAATCGCTGTTTGAGTGCGGCGATAATTCGATTGGCGTCATCCACCGACAGAGTCGTTTGCGTCAGGTAGGCCAACTTGCTGTCATCCGCAACTTGCAGATTGGGGACATCTTCGGCCGATTCGACCAAGATGATCGCCTCGGGGGCTTCTCCCATGGTGCCGATCACTTCGTCGTGACCTTCGTGGCCGATCAAAAAGATCGTGTAATGTTGCTTGGCGAATCGAATCGCTTCGAGGTGAACCTTGGTCACCAGCGGGCAAGTCGCGTCGATTGCGAAGAGTTTACGGTCCTTCGCGTGCTGACGAATCTCGGGAGAAACCCCGTGCGCGCTAAAGAGCAACGTCGAGCCTTCTGGCGCCTCGTTCAAATCGTCGATAAAAACCGCCCCTTTTTCTTTGAAGGTGGTCACGACGTATTTGTTGTGGACGATCTCATGATAGACGTAGACCGGCGCCCCAAACGCCTGCAAAGCGAGGTCTAGACTCTCAATCGCCATGTTAACGCCGGCACAAAAGCCGCGGGGACTTGCGAGGATCACTTTCATCGTAGCGCACTTCTCCTTACGATTGCATCATACTGAATCGCCGCAGCGGCAGATAGCGGCGTTTGCTCCCCCCAACTTCCGGAACCGTGACGCCCAAGGCGGATGTAACGCGTGCCCGACTCACGATTTGAGCAGCAGCTTCAACAATATGGTCCTGATTCACCGCACGAGCCTTGTTCGCTCGCGGCGGCTAGTGATTATTGCCAACAGCTGACCCAAAGCCATTACGAGAACTTCACCGTTGCTAGCTGGCTGCTGCCGCCAGAATTACGCCCTCACTTCGCTCACATCTACGCCTACTGCCGCTGGTCGGACGATCTGGCCGATGAAGTAGGGGATGACGCTCGCAGCCTGAGGTTGCTTGCCTGGTGGAGGGCAGAACTAGAAGCCTGCTATCGCGGCCAGGCCTGGCATCCGGTATTTGTTGCTTTGACCGAGACGATTCGCGAGTTCGAGATCCCCATCGAGCCGTTTGCCAACCTGTTGCTCGCCTTTGAGCAGGATCAGCGGGTGAAGCGGTATGCGTCGCATACCGAGTTGCTCGGTTACTGCCAAAACTCGGCCAATCCAGTCGGTCACTTGGTGCTTTATCTTGGCCGTTCGTTTGGCCCAGAGACGAGTGAGCTATCCGACTCGATCTGCACCGGCCTGCAACTGGCCAACTTTTGGCAAGATGTCGCTCGCGATTATGCGATCGGCCGCATTTACCTGCCAGAAGCAGATCGTCAAAAGTTTGGCGTGACTGAAGCGATGCTCGCGACAGACGTCGCGTCTCCCGAATTTCGTCAGCTGCTGAAATTTGAAGTCGAACGAGCCGAGCAATACCTGAATCGCGGTCGCCCTTTGATCCCCATGATTGCGCCGCAGCTGCGGCTGGATGTCGAGCTGTTTCTGGCCGGAGGGCTGGCGATTTGCCAGGCCATTCGTCGCCAAAATTTTGATGTGCTTCAGTCACGCCCCACCATTGGCAAGTGGCAAAAGCTACAACTACTGCTGAGCTGCCTGCTGCGGCGAACCTTCTCGCGCAGTTCAAAAGCGTCGGTCCCCGCCGGCAAGGAGGCGACCACATGAACAGCTCTTTGGCCACCAGCTATGCTTTTTGCCAGCAAACCGCCAAGCGTTCTGGCTCGAACTTCGTAATGTCGTTCATGTTGCTCCCCCGTGGCAAAAAATGGGCGATGTACGCTTTGTATGCGTTCATGCGCCAGACCGATGATCTGGGAGACCAGCCGGGCGATCTGCAGCAAAAAACGGAAGCTTTAGCCAGTTGGCGGCAACAGCTGTTCGCTACGCTCGCCGGAGAAATTCCATCTGATGCTCGCTTGTTGGCGGTGGTCGACACGATCCGCCGCTACGAAATTCCCGTCGAATACCTAACAGCCGTGATCGACGGCGTCGAACGCGACCTGGCGCCGCAACCGTTCGCCACGTTCGCCGACTCGCAGCATTATTGCTATCAGGTCGCCGCCGCGGTTGGCTTGGCCTGTTTGCATATTTGGGGTTTTGAAGGATCAGCGGCGATCCAACCGGCGCTGGCCTGCGGGTACGCGTTTCAGTGGACTAACATCTTGCGTGATCTGCGCGAAGATGCGCTCGTGGGCAGACTCTATTTGCCGCAGGACGAAATGGACCGCTACGGCGTTTCGATCGATGATTTTGCGACCAGCCGAATCGTCGACGGATACAACGAGCTGCTGCAATTTCAGATCGCAAGAGCAGGGGAGTTCTACCGCCAGGCCGAGCCGCTACAGTCTCTGCTGCATCCCGATGGCCGAAAGATATTTCCGGCAATGTTCAGCACCTACCAAGGTCTGCTGGCTCGTATCGAGCGCGACCCCACCGCCGTTTTACGACAGCGCATTTCGGTAGGATCTTGGAAGAAGATGCGGATCGTCACCTCGCTAATGTTGGCCCAACTTTTTGATTTTTCCTCTCCGACGACGGTCACGCGCTGATGAAGTCTGGCAAACGAACGGAAGTGGCCCACCGACCTTCGGTCGCAGTCGTGGGAGGCGGACTCGCCGGCCTTGCTGCGGCCGAAGCCTTGTCGCGGAGCGGCATGCTGGTCACGCTATTTGAATCGCGACGTTACCTAGGAGGCCGCGCCGGATCGTTTCGCGATGAAACGACCGGGCAACTCATCGATCACTGTCAGCATGTCGCGATGGGCTGCTGCACCAACTTTCTCGATTTCTGCGAACAGACAGGGGTCTCCTCCTCCTTTCGCCGCGATCGCCAACTGCACTTCATTGACGCAAAAGGAAAGGTCTATCCTTTTGCACCGATCGAAGCCTTGCCGGCGCCGCTGCATTTGGCGCCGGCATTTTGGCGCCAAAGCTATCTCACGATGGGAGATCGATTAGGGATCGGCGTCGTGCTGCGCCGAATGGCGCGACTCTCGGACGAACAAGCCGATAAGTCATACGTCGGCCCTTGGCTGCGTGAACAAAAACAATCGGCCGGCGTCATTCAGCGTTTTTGGGAAGTGATCCTTGTCAGCGCCTTAGGCGATTCGATCGAAAAGACTTCGCTGGCCGCTGCACGCAAAGTATTGATCGATGGTTTTTTGGCCCATCATCACGCCGCTGACTTGTACGTTCCGGCAGCGCCGCTGGGGCAAATCTACGAAGAGGGGATTGCTCGCTGTCTGTTTGATCGCGGCGTTCGGATCGAAATGGAATCGCCAGTTGACGAAGTTTTTCGCAAATCGGTCGGCGGCGTTTTCAGCGTCTCGGTCAAAGACGAAGAGACGCTGCAGTTTGAAAATGTTGTCATGACGATCCCCGGGCGTCGCCTGAAAGCGGTGCTCGCGCCGCGGATGTTTGAAAAGATCCCTGATCTGTCCCGCATTGATCAGATGAATCATGCGCCGATCACCAGCGTCCATCTGTGGTACGCACAGCCGATCACCGATTTGCCGCATGCGGTGCTGCTGGATCGGACCAGCCAATGGCTGTTCGCGCATGGTGAAGCGAAGTCGCCGCATGATGGTCAGACCAACGCTCACTACTACCAAGTGGTGATCAGCGCGTCGCACAATTTGCCGGCAGGCGATCAACCGGCGATCATTGCTGCCGTAACGCACGAGCTTTCTGAACTGTGGCCGGTCGCCGGCCCCCCACTGTTCGCGCGGGTGCTTACGCAAAAAGCAGCGGTCTTTTCGGCGGCGCCTGGGCTTGATGAGATACGTCCTCCGCAAGCGACGCCGGTGACCGGCCTGTTTTTGGCCGGCGACTGGACCAAGACAGGTTGGCCCGCGACGATGGAAGGAGCAATTCGCAGTGGTCGGCTGGCGGCCGAAGCGCTGCTGCGCCGCTATGGCCGCGAAGAGCAACTGGTCAAGCCGGAACTACCGCATACCTGGTTGTGTCGAAAGCTATTTCGCTAAGGTCGAATACTCTGTTAGGCGCTACGGTACGAAAAAAAGCGTCACTACGCAAAGAAATCGTCATCTCCATCTCGGGGACGATCGCCGTCCCGACTCGCCTGGTCGCGAGCTTGCCGCTTCGCTTTCAACAACCGACTGACATAATCTTCGTCTTGGACTTGGTCCCCAGTTTGTTGCGTATCGCTACTGCTCATCTGCGGCGGATTTTCTGCCTGCGGCGAGGGCTTAGCTCGCGAAACCTGCTCCACTGACACCGGTTCTGACGTCTCGAAACGTGTCGACGCTTGCGACGACTGATACGATGCCGAAGTACGTTGTTTGGTCGCTCGCAATCGCTCCAGTCGATCATCCGCTTTCGCTTCTTCACCGCGCAGTTTCAAGCCAAGCCAACGTCGCACGGCGATCAACCATTCCCAACCAATGGTAATGCGACGAAACGCTACATCGCCAACAAAAGCAGCGGCAGCCAACACCAACACCCACGGCCAAGCTTGTCGCAAACTGATCGCTAACGGTAAGCTACGACGAAACGTATCGACTCGGGCTTCTGCTTGAACTTCAGAAGTTGCGTCACGGATGACAACTCCCGGCTCGCCTCCTTGGGGAACGTTACCAGCGATCTGCTCGAGTAGATTTAGATTTGTAGGATGGCGAAGAAACTCGGCCGAGTAGCTGATGTTCACGCCGGTTCGCAAGATCGGTTGCCCCGGTCCGGTGGCGATCGACAAAAAGTAACTGCCTGATTCACGCGCCGGAAAGCTTCCTTCGTATCGACCAGGCGAAGTCTGCGTCAGCGAGAAGTTCTCGGACTCCATTCCCGGCGTCACCGCAGCGCCGACCACGTTTAAAAAGTTGACGTTTTCCTTCGCCTCATCAAGCGCAGAAACAATCACGCGCACTTTGCCGTCCGCTTCTTCGGTCGCGACAGCAAAATTTCCTTGGTCGCCGGCTGGTCGCATCGCGTACCGAAGCATCTGCATGAAAAACTTGTCGTAACCTTCCCACTCGGTCCAGCGATTGGTCCAACGCGCACCGGCATCGCTCGTAAAGACGACGGTTCGCCCCAGACCATACTGCCAACTTGCCAACAGGGTTGCGTTTTCTGGATGCTGCGCTGGTATCGGCGCGACCAAACCAACCTCAACCAGCGGACTCTCTTTGACGGTTGTCATGACAAAACCATCAAAGGCCGGCATGCCGTCGATCCCTTGCAGGATTTCATGTGACGAATAGAAAACCGGCGTCATTCCCGGCACTTCTTTCACTAACGGCTGGGCGACTCGACGAGCTTCACGCATGAAAATCCGCGGGATCGCTTTGGGGTTGTTGACGGCGTAAAACTTGCCGCCGCCATTTCGCGCGATGGTCGACATTAATTTTTGATCGGCGTCGGCTCCCACGGCGACGGCGCTGACAGTCATCCCCATTTTCCGCATGTCGGATGCGATCTGGGCAACGTTGCCCGGCTCGGTCTGTCCGTCGGACAACACAATCATATGCTTGACGCCGGCATCGACATTTTGCAAATCACGAAAACCAATCGCCACGCCGGGCGTCATGTTGGTTCCGCCAGACGCCCCCAGCTTGCGAACCTGGGCGACAAACATGCCGGGGTTGTCAACCTTGCGAATCGGCACAACGCGTTGGGCTTGCGAATCAAATCCAATAATCCCTGCAAAGTCTGCAGCCCCCATAGCGCGAATTGCCGCCAGCGCCGCGCCCTGCGTCATCTGCATTTTTTCGCCTTGCATCGAGCCGGACTTGTCGAGCACCAGCATCAATGCGCCCACCGGGACTACCTTGGCGTCGCGAATGGTAAAGCGAACTGGCGATGCTTCTTCTAGTTTGGTGTTGGCCCAACCGCCAGCGCCAAAACTACTCGGGCCCCCCAAGATTAGCAGCCCGCAGCCCAATTGCTGCGTATTGCGAACCAGTAGATCAATCTGGCGATCGCTAAAGCTGGTGATGCCTTCGCCGCTTGATCCGCTGGCTCGCGGCACATCAGCCAGAATGACCGCATCATAAGGCTGCAGTTCGGCCATCGTGGTGAAAAGCTGATTGCTCGGCTGGACGTCGACTTCCAACTCATGCGCTTTCATCCGCTCGACCAGATGATCGAACTGCCCGGTCCGTTCCCAATCTTCGATCAGTAAGATCCGACCTTTGCCGTGGGCATTCACAAACGAGGTCGCCTCGTTGTTTTGGACCAGCAGATCGTCTTGCTTGTCACGCGGCGTAAAGCGAACCTGATAGGTATAGAAGTTCGCTTCGTCCAGCACGTTCTCAAAGGCGAAGACTTTTTTGCCCGGCGGCAATTCGATCTCTTGTTCGGCCAAGACAACTTCGTTGACGCCCGCTTTGCGAACGAGCGAAAGCTTTCCGTATGCGGTGCGAGCCTGACCAGCTTCCGGCGTTTTGTTGGTCAACACCACGCTGGCCTGAAAATTTTGTCCGACCCGCGCTGACTCGGGCGTAGTCAACTTTTCGATAATCACTTCGGCCGACGAGGACGGCGCAAAGATCGGCGCGACGTCGATCCCCACACCGCTGGCCGCCAAACTTCGCGCAATCGGCAGCGCGTCTCCGATCGTCTGATTGCCGTCCGAGACGATCACAATCCGTCCAGACGCGTCCGACTGCAAAGAGGCTTGCGCCAATTGCATTGCGCCGGCCAGATTGGTGTCGTCTGTTTCAACCTGCGCAAGTGCAGACAGTCGTTTGAGCGGAGGCAGCGGCGCATCGGTCGGGGGAAATTCGATTGCCGGCTGATCGCCAAAGACGATCACCCCGACACGATCTCCTTGTTCTTCACGCCGATGCGCGTCAACTTCGCGGACGACATATTCGACCATCGCTTGACGCTGTCCGCTGGGGATGCTTTGCGATTGATCCAACAGATAAATGACCGTCAACCGGTCATGTCGCTGCAACGTCTGCGTTTCGGCCAGCGCGGCGATCAACAGCAAAAGAATACAGACTCGCAGCAGAATCGCCGCGGCGCCGCGAGAGCGGGTCATTACCGAAAGTGATTTTCTTCCCAGCTCGATCACCAACGGGATCAGCAGCAACAGAAGAAAGAACCAAGGACTATCAAAACGGATCTCGTTGAACATGCCGAGGAGATCTCCGCTGTGGGATTAGGATAAGTCTGCCATTCTAGCATGACGTACGACTTCAAACTTCGCTAGCCAAACGCCAAAGGGGTCGAGAAGGAAACTACCGATCCGCTACAATAGAAAAGAACCGATTTCGGACCGCTGCTGATTTTTTTCAGGGTAGACATGGACACTTTTGACGCAATTTACCAGCGACGCTCGATCAAACACTATGATCCAACGCACGAGATGACCGACGAGGAAGTCCGCAAGTTGATGGACGCGGCGATTCAGTCTCCTACCTCCTTCAACATTCAGAACTGGCGGTTTGTCGTCGTCCGTGACAAAGAAACGCGCCAACGCCTGCGGGCCGCCGCCTATGGTCAAGCACAAGTCGAAGAAGCGTCGATGGTGGTCGTGCTGTGCGCCCATCTTGGTGCGCATGGACTAGAGCCGCATCGTTATTGGCGAGAATCTCCCCCAGAAATCGGTAAGAAATTAGCCAATATGCTCTTCCATCTGTACGAAGGGAACGAGCAACTCCAGCGCGATGAGGCGATGCGCAGCGTCGGGATCGCCGGGCAAACCATCATGTTGGCCGCCAAAGCAATGGGTTACGACACTTGCCCGATGGTGGGTTACGACCCCGTAAAAGTGGCCGAAGTAATCCGACTACCGGAAGAACACATCCTCGGCTACTTGATCACGATTGGCAAAGCAGTGCAGCCGGCCTGGCCGAAACCGGGCCAATTGGCGCCGGAAGAAGTAATCGTCCACGAGCACTTTCCGTAACACTCCGGCAGAGCGGCTCGTAAGCTGTAGATCCGTCACCGGGTAACTCGTGATATCAAGCGATTGCGGTTTCAAAGCGCCAAAGCCCAAGGCGGATTTCAAGAATTTGATACAAATCAGTGCGCCGAGCACAGCAATTATCAACGCAAGTTGTTTCTAAACAATGACTTACGCATTCCAATGACGGTTTAACCCGTGTTGATTAAGAGAGTGGAATTACTTTGACAATTCGGACCAGGACGGTTATCTTCTTCTCTTACGTCCCTTGATGTCGAAACTTTGGTTGCAAGTCGCACTTTAGTTTATCAGTCAAGTGACCCCGCCGATTTAACCGGTTTCCATCCGGTCCTGCCAACATTACCCCACGATCGAAGAAGGCATTTCGATCGACGAGCCAACCACCAGGGATGATCGGACGTCTTTTTCCCTTGCGTCCTGAAAAAAGACAATTCGATATCCCTGATCACGAAAACGCCAACTTTGGCTTTTTTCGCGAAACCATTGATCACACCTGCGCAATATCACTCCGTACTCACGTGCCCACCACATCAGGAGACCATCCGATGCAATGCAAGGGAAATCTGCTAAGTCGACGTAACGCGCTTACCATTGGCGCTATCGGCGGTCTTGGGCTGACACTCAGCGACATGCTCCGCCTTCGCGAAGCGCGTGCTGATCTGAAGCAATACGACAACGTCGCCGTGAAGGCGAAGAGCGTTATCCACATCTTCCTGCCGGGCGGCATGGCTCAGCAAGAGTCGTTCGACCCGAAGCCGTATTCGCCGATTGAGTACCGCGGCGAGATGGGCACAATCAAAACAAACACGGGCGAGGTCTTCAGCGAGACTTTGCCGAAAACCGCTCAAATCGCCGATAAAATCGCCGTCATCCGCTCGATGTCACACGGCGAAGCGGCTCACGAACGCGGCACGCACAATATGTTCACCGGCTACAAGCCGAGCCCGGCTCTCAATTACCCCTGCTTCGGCTCGGTAATTAGCCACGAGTACGGCCCCAAAAACAATCTGCCGCCGTACGTCTGCATCCCCAATCAACCGAACGAATTCGCAGGGACTGGCTACCTCAGCTCGTCGTTCGCGCCGTTCAGCTTGGGTAGCGATCCAGCCTCCAATGGATTCAAGGTTCGCGATTTGAGCCTGCCGGGCAATGTCGATGAAGCACGCTTCTCGCGGCGCCGTTCGGCCCTAGACGCGGTCAACGACTACTTCAAGCAGAAGAATGAATCGGACGCCGTTGGTGCGATGGACACCTTCTACGAACGAGCTTACAGCCTGATCAGCGCCCCAGAAGCCCGCGAAGCGTTCAATATCGACGCCGAAGATGCGAAGATCCGCGACGAATACGGCCGCAACACCGCCGGTCAACGCATGTTGATGGCTCGCCGCTTGGTTACCGCCGGTGTCCGCATGGTTACCCTGACTTACGGCGGTTGGGACATGCATACCAACATCAGCGGCGGCATGCGTCGATCAATGCCTGAATTCGATCAAGCCTATGCAGCTTTGATTAGCGATCTGGATCGCAACGGCCTGTTGGACGAAACCATGGTGATGGTCTCGTCAGAATTCGGTCGTACGCCGAAAGTCAATAAAGACGCCGGTCGCGATCACTGGCCAAAAGTCTTCAGCGTAGCCATGGCCGGCGGCGGTATCCGCGGCGGTCAGATTTACGGCACGTCGAACGCCACCGCCAGCGAACCAGAAACCGATGCCGTTTCGCCAGAGGACTTGGCCACCACGATGTACCACTTGATGGGCATTGTCGCCGACAAAGAGCTGATGGCCCCAGGCGGTCGACCGATTGAAATCGTCGACGGCGGCAAGGTGATCCAAGGCTTGATCGCCTAACGACATTTTGGGTCCTGCGGCCCAATTTGTAGAAAAAAAACCCTTTGGCGCGGTTGATTCTTCGTGAATCTCGCGCCAGGTGATTATGATAAATATCGCATACCCGGTGTCGCCTTAGCTCCTCAGCTGCACCGTACTCGGGGCGTTTGCGTGCCCCAATCCCACCTATTACATCGCGAACATCCTCCTTCAGAAGGTTGAAGATGAATCGCCATCGACTATTAGCGATTGCTATTTGTTTCGTCTCTGCGTCTATTCTCTCCGCCGCTGAGCCGCAATTCAGCTCCATTTCGCCGGTTGGCATGCAGCGCGGCACCGAGATCGAAGTCGACATTCGGGGAGACCGTTTGCAAGACTTTGCAGGCATGATCTTTTACACCCCTGGTTTGACTTTGAAAGAGATCAAGCCGGTCGAGGACAAAGACAAGCCCAAAAAAGCAGTCGCCGTCCTGGTCGCCGACTCAACTTGCCGCCTGGGGATGCATGCGGTCCGCGTGCGGACCGACTCTGGCATCTCGAACATGCAGACGTTCTACGTCGGCGCGCTGCCGGAGATTTCAGAAACAGAACCGAATAATGAATTTGAGGCGCCGCAACCGATCAGCATGAACGTGGTCGTCAACGGCATCGTGCAAAACGAAGACGAAGACTTCTTTGTGGTCGAAGCCAAAAAGGGACAGCGAATCATCGCTGAGCTCGAAGGGCTGCGGATTGGTCGCACCAACTATGATCCCTATCTGGCGATTCTGAACGAACAACGTTTTGAACTGGCCCGCAGCGACGATGCACCTTTGCTGTACCAGGACTGCGTTTGCTCTTTGATCGCCCCAGAGGATGGTCGATATATCCTCCAGGTTCGCGAAAGCAGCTACGGCGGCAATGGGGCCGCCAACTATCGGTTGCATGTTGGTGAATTTCCGCGACCGCTTGGCGTGTACCCCGGTGGCGGACGTCCCGGCGAAGAAGTCGAAATCACAATGGTCGGAGACGCCGGCGGAGAGACCAAAACCAAGGTAAAACTCCCCGAAAAGCCTGGCATCTTTGAGTTCTTCGCTCAAGACGACAAAGGGATCGCTCCCTCGCCCAACCGGATGCGCGTCATCGATATCCCCAACTCGCTAGAAGCAGAGCCGAATGATGCTCAAGCCCAAGCGACTCCGATGGAAGCCCCCGGCGCTGCGAACGGCACAATCGGCGGCAAAGGTGATATCGACTACTTCAAATTCACCGCCAAAAAGGGAGAGCAGTACGACATCCGAGTTTACTCGCGTGAGCCGCTTCGTTCTCCTCTGGATCCAGTAGTCAACGTTTATCGCTCCAATGGAAGCGGAGTCGGCGGCAATGACGACTCAGGCGGTCTCGACAGCTTCTACCGTTTGGCTGTCCCGGAAGATGACGAGTATTTTGTTCGCGTCATCGATCACCTGCAAAAAGGTGGCTCCGAGTTCATTTATCGTATTGAAGTCACCCGCGTCGCCCCCGCTTTGACGATGGGTGTCCCCGAAGTTCGCCAATATATCTCGCACTTTGCTGAAGTTCCGCAAGGCAATAACTACGCGTTGTTGCTGAGCGCCAAACGCGAAAACTGGGGTGGCGATCTGAAAGCTGTCCTCTCTGATCTGCCTGCTGGCGTCGAGTACGAAATCCTCGACATGAAGGGCAACCAAACCACGGTTCCGGTTCTCTTTAAAGCAGCGGCGGATGCTCCGCTTGCCAGCGCTCTGGTAAATGTGACCGGAACGCCTGTCGATGAAAACGTCAAAATCACCGGCAACATCGATCAGCGAACGCTGCTTGTGCGTGGCCAAAACAACTCTGATGTTTGGGGACATAACGCCGATCGCATGACGATGGCGGTGACCGAAAAGATTCCGTTCAAGCTAGAAATCATTCAGCCCAAAGTTCCGATCGTTCGCGACGGTTCGATGCAACTGAAGGTCAAAGCAATTCGTGAGGAAGGCTTCGATGGCGAAATCTCGCTCCGCATGCTTTACAACCCGCCCGGCATCGGATCATCCGGCTCGATCAAGATTGAAAAGGGCAAAGACGAAGCGTCGATCCCCGTGACTGCCAACGGCGGCGCCGAAATCGGCGACTGGAAGATCTGCGTTATCGGTCGCGCTGGCTATAAATCGGGCGCCGTCGAAGCGGCGACCCCGTTCGCGACGCTGACAATTTCGGATCGCTTCTTTGATTTCAATTTCGCCAAGACGGCGATGGAACAAGGAACTGAATTGCAATACGTCATCGAAGTCACCAAGAAGATTGACTTTGAAGGGGCTGCCAAGATCGAGTTGCTGGGCTTGCCCAATGGCGCCACCGCCGAACCGACCGAGATCACCAAAGACTCAACGCAAGCGGTCTTCACGGTTAAAGCGACTCCCGAGACGAAAGATGGTCGACACAAGTCGATCATGGCTCGCGCAATCATCACGCAAAACGAAGAGCCAATTACGCATACGCTCGGCGCCGGTGAGATTCGAGTCGACAAGCCGCAGCCCATGGTAGTGGCCGCCGCTCCGAAGGAAGAACCCAAAAAAGAAGAGCCGAAGAAAGAAGCCGCCCCCAAGCCGCTGACCCGCCTTGAGCAATTGCGCATGGCGAAAGAAGCGGCGAAAGCAGGCAACTAATTTTTCTTTGGCTAACACACATACAGCTTCCCCCCGGAAGCGATTTCAGACTAGGAGATTTGCTGTGAAACGAATGACAGCCTCAGGGATGTTCGCCCTTGCGATAACCGTCGGGATGGCCTCCCTGGCCATCGCCGAGTCCGAGATCGTCAAGATCGACGTCTATCCCGAGTCGGCCGAATTGTTGACATCGCGTGATCTGCAAAACTTCGTCGTGCGAGCGACACGAGCTGACGATGTCACGATTGACGTGACCAGCGAAGCGAAGTGGTCAATCGGCGACGCCAAGATCGCCAAGCTACAAGGGACATCGCTGTTGCCGGTCGCTGATGGTGAGACCAAACTGACCGTCGAGTACTCTGGCTTTAAGTCAGAAGTACCGGTCAAGGTCGAAAAAGCCACAGCCGAACGTGCAATCAGTTTCAAACAAGATGTGATGCCGGTCTTCATGCGATCCGGCTGTAATACTGGCAGTTGCCACGGCGCTGCCCGCGGCAAAGATGGCTTTCGTCTCTCGCTCTTTGGTTTTGATCCCAATGGGGACTATGATCGCGTCACCCGCGAACTGGCCTCGCGTCGCATCAACCTGGCCGTTCCTGAAGCGAGCTTGTTGATCGAAAAGTCGATCGGCGCCGTTCCGCATACCGGCGGCAAGTTGTTTGATAAAGACTCTGAATATTACGCCACGATGTTACGCTGGTTAGAAACAGGGGCACAACGTGACTCCAGTGAACCGCCGGCTTGCGAAAAGATCGAGATCTATCCTCCCAAAGCAGTCTTGGAAGGGGAGGGCGCCAAACAGCAGTTTATCGTCAAAGCCTTTTACGCCGACGGTTCGACGCGCGACATCACCGACCTCGCGGTCTTCCTGACCAGCAACGATAACTCGGTGCCGGTGGGCAAAGACGGCATGGCGACCGCCGCCAATCGTGGTGAAGCGTTCGTCATGGCTCGCTTTGATACGCACACGGTCGGCAGCCAGGTCATCGTGCTGCCGAAAGACCTGAACTACGAAAAACCCGCGATCACTGGCAACTACATTGACGAACTAGTCGGCGCCAAGTTGCACAAGCTGCGGATTACTCCTAGTGGACTTTGCACTGACGAAGAGTATCTCCGACGCGCCTCGATTGACATCACCGGACAATTGCCGAGTGAGGAAGACTACGCTGAGTTCATGGCCGATTCGTCGGCTGACAAGCGAATGAAGCTAGTCGATCGTCTGCTGGAGCGAAAAGAATTTGCCGAAATCTGGGCGATGAAATGGGCCCAGTTGCTGATGATTAAGAGCACCAACAACCAAGTCAGCTACAAATCGGCCTTCCTGTACAACAGTTGGCTGCAAGAGAAGATCGCCAACGGCGTGCCGTTGGACGAGATGGTTCGTGAATTGCTTAGCGCGACCGGCGGCACCTTTAGTAATCCTCCGACCAACTTTTATCAGGTCGAAAGAGACACGCTGAAGACCGCCGAAAATGTTGCCCAAGTCTTTATGGGGATTCGTACCCAGTGTGCCCAGTGTCATAACCATCCGTTCGATCGTTGGACGATGGACGATTACTACAGCTTCGCCGCCTTCTTCGCTCAAGTCGGTCGCAAAGGCGCCGAAGATGAACGCGAACAGATCATCTTTGATCGACAAGGGGGCGACGTCCGCCACTTGGTCGACAACCGCGTCATGCAGCCTAAGTTCCTAGGTGGTGAACAGCCGGATGTGAAAGGTCGCGATCGTCGCGAAGTCCTCGCTCAGTGGCTTACCTCGCCAGAAAACCCCTTCTTCGCCACCAACACGGCGAACCGAATCTGGGATCACTTCTTTGGGGTCGGTATTATTGATCCCGTGGACGACATCCGCGTTAGCAATCCGGCCAGCAATCCAGAACTGCTGGAAGCCTTGTCGTCCAAGCTGATCGAATACAAGTACGACTTCAAAAAGCTGGTCCGTGACGTCTGTGCATCGAACGCCTATCAACGGTCAACTTTGCCGAATGACAACAACAAGACGGACACCAAGAACTTCGCCTACTCGCAGGTTCGCCGCATTCCGGCCGAGCAATTGCTGGACTGCATCAGCCAGTCGACAGAAACCAAGGACAAGTTCAAGGGTCTGCCGCTCGGCGCCCGAGCAGTTCAGATTGCGGATGGTCAAACTTCCACCTACTTCCTGACGACCTTTGGTCGTGCTGAGCGGGTCACCGTGTGTGCCTGCGAAGCGAAGACTTCCCCCACACTCTCGCAAGCCTTGCACATGCTGAACGGCGATGCGACCCAAGGGAAGATATCCCAAGGCAAACTGGTCAGCACTTGGCTGAACGAAGAAAAGCTAACGCCTGAGCAAGCAATGGAGAATATTTACATCCGTTGCCTAAGTCGAAAGCCGACCGACGAAGAAAAGATTCGCCTTATGGCGGTGATTGATCAAGATGAGAATAAGCAGCAAGCCTTGGAAGATATCTTCTGGGCGGTGTTGAACTCGCGAGAGTTCCTGTTTAACCACTAAACTCGATACCACCAAACGCAATATCGTATCTAGCGGCGACGCCTGGTCGCCGCTAGTCGATTTCCTGCCTCGCTCCCTTCCGATGCTATCCCGCAATGAAAAAAATCTTCACCATCGCGATGCTGTTGCTGGTCACCGCTCCGTTGGCCGCGCAAGAGAAGCCTGCCACCGCCAAGATCACTTACGACGATCACGTGCGAGCAATCTTCCGTGAGCATTGTTTCTCTTGCCATAACCAGTCCGAGGCTAAAGGTGGTCTGGCGCTTGACTCGTTCGGTAAGACGATGGAAGGGGGTTCTAGCGGCGGAGTCATCGAACCGCAAGATATCGAAAGCTCGCGATTGTGGGACTTGGTCGCGCATATCGACTCTCCCAAGATGCCACCCAATCAAGACAAGCTGCCGCAACCGAAGCTTGACTTAATCAAATCCTGGATCGAACTAGGCGCGTTAGAAAACAGCGGCTCCACCGCGAAAAAATCGAACAAGCCCAGCCTCAAGATGGCCGGCCCGACCACCACCGGCAAACCGGAAGGTCCGGCGGCAATGCCCGAAAACGTTTGGCGTCAACCGGTGATCTACACGGATCGCGCCTCAGCGGTTTCCGCAATCGCCACCAGCCCTTGGGCGCCACTGGCGGCCGTTGCTGGACAAAAGCAGATTTCCCTCTACAACACCGATACTGCTCAATTGACCGCGATTTTTCCGTATCCAGAAGGGATCGCCCATATCCTCCGCTTCAGTCGCAACGGCGAACTGCTACTCGCAGGCGGCGGTCGCGGCGGTCATTCTGGCACGGTTGTGCTATACGAAGTCCGCACCGGCAAACGCTTGATGACTCTCGGCGATGAGCTTGATGTCGTGCTGGCCGCTGATATCAATCCCAGCCTCACCCGCGTTGCACTGGGGGGGCCGCAAAAGATTGTTCGCATCTATTCGACCGAAGATGGCTCGCTACTGCATGAGATCAAAAAGCACACCGATTGGGTCACGGCAATCGAATATAGCCCCGATGGCGTTCTCCTCGCGACCGCCGATCGAGCCAACGGTCTCTTTGTGTGGGAAGCGGACGCAGCCCAGGAATACTTGAACCTGCAAGGTCACAAAGACGTGATCACCGCCGTCAGCTGGCGCGGTGACTCCAATGTTCTAGCTTCGGCCAGCGAAGACCGGAGCGTTAAACTGTGGGAAATGAATGAAGGCAAAACGATCAAATCGTTCGACGCCCACGGCGGCGGAACCGAATGCGTCCGCTTTGGCCAAGACGGACGTCTCGCCACGGCGGGTCGTGATCGCGTCGCCAAGGTCTTTAGCGGCGACGGCAAAGAAGAAAAGAAGTCGCCCGAGTGTGGCGACATCGCCCTAGAATCCGTTTTGACTTACGACGGCAAACGATTGATCGTCGGCGATTGGAACGGAATCGTCCGGCTGTTTGATCTTGAGAAGATGGAAGAAGTGGCCCAGTTGCCGCCAAATCCGCCGACTTACGAAATGCAAATCGCGACCCAACAAACCGCGCAAACCACCGCCAAAGCCAAGGCCGACGAAGCGGCGGCTCAACTCGATGCGGCCATTAAAGCGGTTGCCGACAAGCAAGCCCAGCAAACCGCCAATGCCGAAACTATGGCTCGCTTGCAAAAAGAAATCGCCGATTTCGCCGCCAACACGCAAAAGGCGGATGGCGAAAAGAATGCCCAGATCGCTGCGATTAAGCAAAACGCCGACAAGCAAAAGTCGCTAGAAGACTCGATCAACAAGCTAAACCAAGAACTAGCCCAAGCCGTCAAGTCAGTTCAAGCTGCTCAAGAAAAATCAAAAGCCGCCGCAGACCAACTCACGAAGCGGCAAGCCGAATTGAAGACCGCTCAAGCAGCGCTCGTCACGGCAACGCAACAAACCTCCGCGGCAACCCAAAAAGAAGCAACCGCCAAGGCCGACGCGACCAAAGCAACCGAAGCCGCTACGCAAGCCGCCGCAGCCCTGAAGACGGCGGAAGAGCAACTCGCTTCGGCGGCGGAGGCCGACAAAGAAGCGGTCAACCAAACGGTTGCTGAGAGTCGCAAAGCGGCCGACGCCGCTAAGATTGCGGCCGACCAAGCGATCCAACAAGCAACGGCCGCGACAGCTGACGTCGCCAAACTAACCAAAGAAGTAGAAGCCCAAACAGCAGCGATCCCCCAGCTAGAAACTCTCATCGCCGCCGATGACGCCGAAGTAAAAAAGCAAACTGCCGAAGCCCAGCGTCTCGATGGTGAACGTCAACAAAAGGCGGATGCCGTCGCCAAATCGAAAGCCGAGCTTGAGACGGTCAAACAAGCAATCGCCGTAGCCCAGGCCAAGCAAAAAGAACTTGAAGCCGCGATCGCAAACTACTCCAAAGAGACGCAGCAGCGCCAAGCGGCGATGAAGCAAACCGAGGAAGCCAAAGCCAAACTAGCGACCGAACTGGCCGAGCTCGAAAAGCAAAAGGGGGAACGTGCTGCTGCTGTTGAAGCGACCAAACAATTGCTCGCCAACGTCGAAGCTACGCTCACCCAACTCAAGACGGAAGCGGCCGCATACGCCGCTCAGTCGCAGCAAGTTTCTGCAGATGCGGCAGCACCCGCCGAAACGCAAGTCTCAGAGGTCGCCAAGTAGCTTTCTGAACGAGAAAGCTACTCTGCATAACTAGCCACTTAATACTTGACCACACTTTGCGTCCCTTCATGGGGACGCAATTTTTTTAGGGTCGCCTCCGCTTCGATCGCCAGCATGCGAATGTCGCTTCCTACGGCGATAAACTGCATCCCTTGCCCGGCGCGAAGCAGCGCCTCCTCAGCCGACATCACATGTATGCCGGTTGGCGTGCCGACATCTTTGCCGATCGAGATCACCTCTTGAATTAGCGTTTCATGCCCAGACGGTGTCGGCTGGGGATTCTCCACCGTCTTCATTTGCGCCCACAGATCATTGGGGCCAATAAAGATGGCGTCACAGCCTGGCAACGTATAGATCGCTTTTGCATTGGCGACGCCGCGGGGGCTTTCGGTCTGCAGGATCACCAGGATCTCGTCATTCGCGTGTGCGAAGTAGTCATCCGGAGTCGCATCAAAATTTAACGAATGCATCCCGCCGCCGACGCTACGATCTCCCAGCGGCGGATACTTGGCCGCCGCAATTGCCGCTTTTGCTTGCTCGACCGTATCGATCATCGGCACGACAATACCCCATGCGCCGGCGTCGAGCACCCGCTTGATCAGGTCATGATCGCCGCGAGGGACGCGGGCCAGTGGAACGCCGCCGGCGTCCGCAACGGCGCCAAAGATAATCGCCGCTTGCGACCAATCGATCGGCGAATGCTCTAGATCCAACGTTAGCCAATCCCACGGCATCCGCGCCAACGTGCGTGTCGCGTAGTAATCGCCCAACGAAAGCCAGGTGCCAAAGGTGGGCTGACCGCTTCTCAGCTTCTGTTTAACCGGATTTGTACGCATAATCGGTCTATCCGTTACGATAAGGAATGGGAAAAAGGAAGTGTTTCACATTGGCTGAAGCGTCGCAAGCGCACCACGTTTTTTCGGGTTCGCGCTGTGAGAAGCTATAATTGCAGAATTCGCCCGAAAATCCGCACGATTCGAGGAACACGATCATGCATCGCCCCTCCATGCCGCTCCTCTTGTTGCCGCTGCTCTTGCTGGGAATCGCCTGCCCATTGGCGGCCGAAGATCCAGCCGTCACCGCGCGACGTCAAATGGTGGAAGAAGCAGTCATTGCCAACGGCGTCACGGACCAGCGTGTCATCCAGTCGCTGATGGACACGCCGCGGCATGAATTTGTCGCCTACAAATATCGCTCGCAAGCCTATTTTGATATGGCGCTGCCGATCGGCGGTCAACAGACGATCTCGTCACCGTTTATTGTCGCTTACATGACTGAAACGCTCGAACCCCAGCCAGAAGACAAAGTGCTCGAAATCGGCACCGGCAGTGGTTTTCAAGCGGCGGTGCTCAGTCCGCTGGTCAAGGACGTCTATTCCATCGAGATCGTGCCCGAACTGGGCCGTAGTGCGGCTCGAACGCTGCGTCGGCTGGGCTACGACAACGTCCATACAAAAATTGGTGATGGCTACAAAGGTTGGGCCGAGCATGCTCCGTTTGACAAGATCATTGTGACCTGCTCCCCCGAAAAGCCGCCGCAACCGCTGATTGATCAACTGCGTGAAGGGGGCCGCATGGTGATTCCGGTCGGCGAACGCTACCAGCAAGTGCTGTACTTGTTCACCAAGCAGGATGGCAAGCTAGTCGCCGAAGCGCTCCGCCCTACGTTGTTTGTGCCGATGACCGGTACTGCCGAGGACAACCGCGAGGTCAAACCTGACCCGCTGCATCCGACCGCAGCCAACGGCGACTTTGAAGCCGAGTTGCAAGAGCATGACCAGATGGCCGGCTGGTACTATCAACGGCAGTTTGAGCTGGTCGAAGAGGATTCGGCGCCGCAGGGTAAACGGTTTGTTCGCTTTCAAAACAGCGATCTCGGCCGGGCCTCGATGGCGCTGCAAGGTTTCGGCGTCGACGGCGAAAGGGTTCATCGGCTGCAAATCACAGCCTGGGTCAAAACCAACAATATCAAGCTGGGGCTCGATCGCCGCGAAGCGCCGATGATCGCCGTCACCTTCTATGATGCGGCTCGCCGCGATGTGGGTCGCGGGGTCGTGGGGCCGTTTCTGCAGGACAGCGACTGGAGCCAGATGAATGACATAATCCGAGTCCCCCCCACTGCGCGGGAAGCTCTGCTGCGCATCGGTTTGTTTGGGGCGACCGGAGAAGTCTGCTTTGATGATGTGCAGATGACCCCCCTTGCGGATTAATTCGCACTAAAATGCCACAAAATGTCAGGAGCGGGGGATTTGTGTAGTATGTCCCCCATTCTCAAGATTCTCGCTGATCGTCAAATTTTACCTATTCTGCTTGAACTACGGTCAGAGCATGTTATGTTCGAGTGACAGCTGCTGGCGCCGCCAGAGCTATCTAAGTCGGTAGGACAACGTTCAGACGCTTTAGGAGATACAGTAAGATGGCGAGGCTCGGACACAAGGCGGCTGCTATGGCCGCAGTAATGGCGATGGGATTGATGTCAACTTCGGTGCAAGCCGGTTGGCACGGTTCATGGGGTTCCAGCGGCGGTAGCTCAGGCAGCTGGGGTGGTTCCAGCGGCGGCAGCTCCGGTAGCTGGGGCGGTTACTATGGTGGCGGCAGCTCAGGCTCGAGCGGCAGCTACTATTCCAGCGGCGGCAGCTCGGGTTCGAGCGGCAGCTACTACTCCAGCGGCGGTAGCTCTGGCTCTTCCGGCGGCGGTTTGTTCAGCCGTTTGATGAATCATCACCGCGCTCACAAGTATTCTCGCAACTATTACTCGAGCGGCGGAAGCTCGGGCGGTTCGAGCGGTGGTAGCTCGGGCACAACCTACGGTAGCAGCGGTGGTTCGAGCGGCGGAAGCTCCGGCACGACCTACGGCGGCAGCTACTACTACGAAGCTCCTTCGACGCCTGACTCTCAGCTGATGCCGGCTGCTCCGTCCTCCCCGATGGATGCAGTGCCGACTCCGATGACCAGCGCTCAAAGCGATGCCGTCATCAACGTCGAGGTTCCTTCGGACGTCAAAATCTTTGTCAACGGCAAAGAAACCACAAGCGAAGGGCTCCAACGCCGTTTCGTCTCGCGGAACCTGATGCCGGGCTTCAAGTACGTCTACCAACTGCGTGCCGAAACGGTCCGCAACGGCAAGACCGTCGTGGAAACCAAAGAAGTCCAACTCGGTGGCGGTGATTCGGCCAACTTGTCGTTTGAGTTTAACGGCTCGAGCGAACAACCCCAGGTCGCCAGCGATCCGGTTGACACCAAGCTGACGCTGCACGTTCCTGCCAACGCCAAAGTGTCGCTGGCTGGTAACGATACCGCTTCGAGTGGTGAAGTTCGCACCTACAACACCAACGCCCTGAAAAATGGCGCCGTGTGGAATGACTACCGCATCCTGGTTACCGTCACCAAAGACGGTCGTGAAATCACCAAAGAGAAGGTGATCACCCTCGCTGCCGGTGACGTTCGCGACATCAGCTTTGATTTTGACTCGACCGAACTCGCTTCGGCCAAGTAGTCGATACGATTCACGGATCGTCAATACAAACCATAAGACCCTCGCAGTCGGCCTTTCCGCTGCGAGGGTCTCTTTTTGCGCTCGGCGGGAAAATTTGACGGCCCTGGTCGATAAAATGCGTGTCGCAGCTTTCTATTTGCTCCACGAATCCCCCGCATAAACCGTTCGCCATGGCGAAGCTCAGCCGAACAGCCAAAGCCCCCGTCACCGCCAAGCCGGAGATCGCGGCCAACACGCCGTCACCGGCCGTGCAACCGCGTATCGTCTGGAGCGGCGCCGTCCGCGGCTGGGTGAGCGTGCTCGTGCTGCTGCATGTCTCAGCGCTCTTTGTCGGGCCGTGGGCATCTCCTCCTCCTTCCAGTTATTTATCACGGCAAGTCGAACTGCTGTATGAGCCTTACTTAAGGGCGACTTTCCTCAAAGATCACGGCTACCGTTTTTTCGCTCCCAATCCCGGTGCAAGTCACTTGGTTCGATACGAGCTGTTAGACGACTCCGGAGCCAAAATCGGAGAAGGGCGGTTCCCAAATCTTGAAGTCCATTGGCCACGACTTTTGTACCATCGTCACTTCATGATCAGCGAGTCGCTAAACAACGTCACTAGCATTCCACCACAAGGTCCGCCGCCGGAGGCTCCGCCAGAAGCACGGGCCGGTTACGAAACCGCCGCTCGTCTGCGCGACTCTTATTTGGCGTCAGTCGGCCGCTATTTGCTGGAAGAAAACAATGCGGCTCAGGTCAAGTTGTTTCTGGTTGAACATGGAATCCCGCACCCAGTGGATGTCGCCGAAGGTATGCCGCTCTCGGATCCATCGCTCTACAACGAACGAGAGCTTGGAGTCTACAAGCGTGATGAGGAACTAAAGCAACCTTCGGCGCCTGCCAAAACTTCGGCGCCTGCGATATTAGCCGCTCCTCCGGTCCAGGCAGAAGAAATATGATTCGCGAATATCTGCACGAACTTTATCGCGGCGTCATTGACGGCTGGAATCGCTTTTGGTTCACGCCGACCGATCCGGCCACGCTCGGACTGATTCGGCTGCTGGGTGGTGCGATGATCTTTTATACGCATTTGGTTTGGTCCCTTGATCTGAACGGTTTTTTGGGTGCTGGCGGTCGCATGTCGCATGACTTGTCGAGTCGCATGCAAGGACAAAGCCCGTTCGCGTGGAGCTACTTGCCGTTGGTCGACGGTTCGCCTGCGTTGCTGTGGACCACCCATATTATTGCGCTCATCATCTTGCTGATGTTTGCCGTCGGCCTGTTCACGCGGACCACCGGCGTCCTGGCGTTTATTATCACCGTCAGCTACGCGCATCGCGTGCCGGGCGCCTTGTTCGGTCTCGATCAAATCAACGGTCTGCTAATCATGTACTTGATGTTGGGCGCAGCCGGCGAAGCTTATAGCCTGGATCATTGGCTTAAGCGTCGCCGCAACGTTCGGATGGATGGCCCTCCGCTCAGCACAGTCGCCAACATCTCGATTCGCCTGATTCAAATTCATATGTGCATCATCTATATGTTCGCCGGCATGAGCAAACTTGGCGGCGAAACCTGGTGGGATGGTTCGGCCATGTGGGGCGCTCTGGCGAATTCTGAATATCAATCGCTCGACATGACCTGGCTCGCCGCTTATCCGCTGGTGATCAATGCGCTGACACAAATCAGCGTCGCCTGGGAGCTCTCTTACACATTCTTGGTTTGGCCCCGCCTGACTCGTCCACTGGTCATCGGCATGGCGATCCCGCTTCACCTGGGCATTGCGATCTGCATGGGGATGGTCACCTTCGGCCTAGCGATGCTGATCGCCAACATGGCGTTTGTCTCGCCATGGATTATCCGCCGGCTAGAACAGGGGATCCGAGAACGATTTCGCCCCACAACACCTGAGCCCGCTGTCGCCTAGGCTTCAGACCGCACCGTTCCTTTTTTTCTACGGAAGCTAGATCGAAGTGCCCGCTTTTCGGGTGCTTGCGAGTTCTCTCGGGCTTCGTTGGTCCGCACAGCGGACCCTACTTTTTCATTCGCCATCGTGGTTTCGACATTTGACATTGACTCCCGGCCGGTCTGGATCTGTCTCCTCTGCTATCTCTGCTGTCGCAGGTGGCCGTAAAATCTTGTTAATCGTTAAAGTCCGCCAAGTTATGTGTCGATGCCTGTAGATATGCCGGTGAGAGGAATGGAAGCCTCGCTGCTAGCACTGGGCTCACGTAGAAGGATCGACGCATGCTATTTGAATCGAGACGATTGCCGCTCTTTACGTTTCCCGTACTGGCGCTGTTGCTGGTCGGCAGCGGCTGTAGCGGAATGCAATTGGCCAAGTCGAATTCAGAACAAGCTGCGGCGGATGCGGCTGCAGGGGGGCCACAGTACATTGTCGAACTGCTGGATGAAAACCATCAAGGCGAGACAATGAAGTTGCCGCTGACGGAAGGCGCTACGGTACAAACGGCGATTGACGCATCACGTGCTCGCAGCCATTTCAGGCGCTTTCATGTCGCCGTCTCGCGGTTGCCGGCTTATCCCGGTCAGTCACCACAAAAGCTCGTCTCGGGATACGATCACGTGACGAAGCATGTACCGATGGAATACGACTACTCGCTGCGGCCTGGCGATCGCGTGGTGATCTTGAAAGACACGAAAAACGCGATGGACGATATGTTTGGAACGATCATCAATCCGTTCCGCATGATGGGCGGCGCCCCATCGGTCGACTCTAATCCGCTGGGTCACGACTAAGTGCGATCCGTCCACTAATCCTCGAGCCACTGCAATGCTGCGGCTCGCTCGCCGGGGTTAAAGAATTTGATCTCGGCCATCGTGAACGGCCTGCAGATGATGGCCATCCACTGCTGCGAACTGGTTTCGCCGATCAACGCGATTTTGCGAATGTCATGAAAATGATCGATCGCGAACTTCGTATCTTCCCACGCCGCGCCGACGTCCCAACCTTCGAAGTCCTGCATGATAAATAGGATGCGAATGCGTCCTGCTGCTTCGATCATGCCGTCAACCGCAGGCACAAACGTCGCGTAATCTTCGCTGGTCAGCTTGCCCGAGGCGGTGACTTGTAGCAGATCGGATTCGGTGTTTTCCGCGATATCGATGGGCATTTGATTTTGACTGGCTAAGCAATTTTCGATCGTCGGCAGAGTTAGAACCCGGTGCATTGTGGGCCGATACGAGCTTGCATGCAACTCTTGATTGCTGGTGGGCCATCTAATCTGCGATGGTTAAGGGGTCGGATTGATTGATATACGCTCAATTGCCATCGATTGTTGATCGAGAAGCGACCACCGTTATTTCAACCCAACTCACAAAACAAGCTATTTCTAGGCCTAATTATTCGATTTGTAGCGGCTGGCGCAGTGTTTGCAAATACGTTGTCTCGCTTTATCGCCGGGTCCTCTTAAGCTACGGAAATCGAGTCTATGGCTACAAAAATAAACGAACCTCATCCCCCATTTCCGGAACAAAACTTAACTCCCCCCGGCTTGGAAAGCGAGATGTCTCCGCGCCCGGTGTATGAAGCGAAAGAATATCGCGCGGCGGGCAAGCTGGAGAATTGCATCGCATTGATAACCGGCGGAGACTCTGGAATAGGTCGAGCAGTGGCCTATCTGTTTGCTCGCGAAGGAGCCGACCTCGCAATCGCGTACCTGCCCGAAGAACAAAGCGACGCGGTGGAAACAAAACAAGCGGTCGAAGCGATGGGTCGCCGGGTACTGCTGTTGCCTGGTGACATTTGCGATAGCGATTTTTGCAAACAAGCAGTTGAATGGACACACCAAGAGTTTGGTCGCATTGATATTTTGGTGAACAACGCCGCCTATCAAAAACATCGTGATGGTCTGGATGAGCTTTCGCTCGAACAAATCGAACGTACTTTCCGGACCAATGTGATCGCAATGTTTGCTATCTGCCAGCATGCGGTCCAATACATGCCGCCGGGAGCGTCGATCATCAATACCGGCTCTATCGTTGGGCTAGAAGGAAGCGGCAGCTTACTTGACTACTCGGCGACGAAGGGGGCAATCCACGCGTTCACAAAATCTCTCGCTCAAAATCTGTTAGAGCGTGGTATTCGCGTCAATTGCGTCGCTCCGGGGCCTGTCTGGACTCCGCTAAATCCGGCCGAACGTCCCGATGAGGAGATCATCCACTTTGGAGGAAAAACGCCGATGCAACGTCCTGCTCAGCCAGAAGAAATTGCACCTGCTTATGTCTTCTTCGCTTCCGCTGCGGACTCTAGTTACATCACCGGTCACGTTCTACCGCTGACCGGCGGATCACCCACGGCTTCCTGAATCACTTTCATTTTTTGCACCCGTTTTTTTAAAGGACCCCAACCATGAACTGGGATCAAATCGAAGGCAATTGGAAACAATTTAAAGGCAAAGTCCAACAACAGTGGGGCAAGCTGACCGAGGACGATATGGATCGCGTGAACGGCAAACGCGAAGAGCTTGCCGGCCGCATTCAAGAGCGATACGGCACTGCCAGAGAAGAGGTAGACAAAGAGCTCGACGAATTCTGCAAAAACTGTAAGTCGTAAAGACTACAGGCAAGATTTTTCGAGCCAATCAACGACAGCCGATTCCAACAGGCGGACGGCTGTCGTGTTTTTATTCGGCGACTCGCCAACGACGATTGAATAACCAAGTCATAGAGCAAAACAGCGTCAAGTTTAGCAACGTCGTGAAAGCGACATAGTAGCCGAACTTGGACCAGCTGCCGATAATGCTTTGGGCTTGATCCCCGGACTGAAACGTCATGGGTACGTTCCAAGTGGCGGCGAAGGGACTCATGATCGTTAACCGATCGGCCCAAGTAATAATCGCTTGGTTGGTTGCGATGACCTCCGCTGGTGCATCAGCAGGAGTATGCCCAAACGCCAAATCCGCAAAGTAAGCAAAGGCCAGCGGACCAGCGAACATGATGATAATTACCATGTAAGTCGTCATCAAACTATGGGCCGTCTTGCGGAAGTTGACCGAGGTGAACAGCGCCAGCATCGACGAGGTGAAACAGGTTAGCGCGATGATCAACAAGTAACCCAATACCGAAGTGAAGTTTTCCCAATAGTGGGTTACCATCACGCACGCTAACAACAGCGGCCACAACAAAAAGCCGGTCAGGACCGTCGAAACACGCAGCCCGGCCAGCAACTTGCCAGACAATATCTGCCAAGGTGAAATCTCGGTTGTCAGCAACAGGTCAAGCGTCTGTCGTTCTCGTTCTGAGGTAATGCTGCCGGCTGAAAAGACGGGACCAACCAGCATATTGAAGAGCACGACGTACGAAATGTAATAGGGTGCGTTGTGCGGCCAGATATACAAGCAGATCGCCATCAAAGGGATCGCCAGCAGCATGCTGACTTGAATAACAACCCGCAGCATCAGGGTCCCTTGGGCGAAGATCTCGCTATGAATCTCTTTCTCGTAGACCGGATTGGCGTTGTCTTCTAACAACTTGGTGCGTTTGGGAGGCGCAAACAAGCGATCGGGGAACTGATCGCGTTGGATGACCAGCCCAACCGCTTCTTCCGCTTCTTTGTCGAGATCGACCACTTCGCCCCCTTCGCTGCCCACATCCGGCGGGTAGAGCAAGCGGCGCGAGGTGATCGTATACAACGCCAGGCAAATCGCGATCGAGGCCGCCGGCACAATCGATAACAAGATCGCTAGTCGCGTAGCGCCGGAGCCTTGGAAAGTTTGCCAAAACATCGCGCCGATCAGCGCGATCGGCAAGATCACCAAGTACGAGACAACCAGCGACGATGCCGTGCGTTGGAAGTAACTACTGCATGCGACGCTGATCATGCCAAAAGTCGCGACCGCCACCATCAACAAAAAGTAAGCGGCGATCACTTCATACAACGAAACGCCCCCCAAGGGCAAACATAACAACACGATCGGCAGCGACGAAAAGATCAACAGCGCTAGGTGGGCGAGCGACGCCATCAACTTGCCGATGACGATCGCACCCGGCTTGAGCGGACTGGCGAGCAGCATCTCGTAGGTCTTCCGCTCTTTCTCACCGGTCAGCGCGCCGGCGGCAAAACTAGGCGCCATCATCGACGCGAGGACGAACTGGCCGAGAAAAAAAAGATTGAACAACTTCTGCGCCTCTGCCCGATTAGCTTCGGGGTCCCAGCGCTCGACCTGCGGCCAGGCCGAATAGACGACGCCTGCCAACAGCACTTGAAACAGAAACAATAAGACGAACGAGCGAACCGTCCTCAAATTGACCAGCAATTCTCGCTGCAGCACGGGATTTTCGACGAGGTACATCCAGTTGTTCGCTCCAGCAGGCCGCCCATAGTTGATAATTTCTGGGGTCATTGTAAGCAGGCAATCGCCTCTTCGCCCACCACTTTGTTCACCAGAATCACGGTGGCGAGCAAACTTATTGAGACTGAATACCCGAATGCAAACCGATCCATCGGGATGCAAATGAGACCGGCTATCTTTTCGCAGAAAAGTAAGCCCCTACGTCATATAGACTTAGCCCATTCTCGACATCTGCCGAAAGAACGCTAGGATAAGAGTAGAAGTTGAGACTAACCGCGAGCCAAAGGGCGTTTGACTTTTTCGACGCTTGCCGCCAGCAAAATATACGCCTAGATAAGGGAGAGACGATCATGGACCAAGCAGTCATCGACAAGTTGAACGACATTTTGCGGCACGAGTGGACCGGAGTTGCTCAGTATTCTCAAGCCGGTTTTGTCGTTACCGGCCTGATGCGCGAAGTTTACTCAGACATGTTTTTGGACAGCGCCAAAGAATCTTTTGGTCACGCCAAGCGGATCGGTCAGAAAATCTCGGCCCTCGGCGGAGTTCCGACTGTCGAACGAAATCCGGTCAAGCAGTCAACCGATCTGGTGGAATTGCTCGAAATCGGGCTCGAATTCGAGTCGAAAGCGGTCGCTTTGTACTCGGAAGTGTTGAAAATGGTCGACGGCAAAAATCGCCCGTTGGTGATCTTGCTGGAAGATATCTTGCTGGAAGAGCAAGAAGGAGTCGACCACATTTCGCTAATCCTGAAGGATCACTCAGGCTCGGCCGTCAGCGGCAAATCGAGCAGCAAGGTCGGTTAATAAGCGGAGCCGACAATCATTAGGCGCCATGCTCTTACGGCGTTTGCGACGGAAGAGCATGTCCTAGTTTGCTGGTGTTCAAAGCGATCTGCTGCTCCATGGTTACAGGAGATGCTCATTCCGCGAAGACGCGGTAAGAGCATGGCGCCACAAAGATCTCTGCTGAGATATTAGGCCGATTCGGCCTGCCAGACCTTTAAATGCGAAGCAAAAACGTCGGGGCGCTCTCCAGCGATCCGGCGTTCTTTTTTGGCTTCGGCGACCATCACCGGCATTGCACCGGCTTGTCCTAGGGCCTGACGCATCGGCGCCAGTTGATCAGCGGCTAGCCGAATGCTGGACTGGGTAAACCAGCCCACTCGATCGCCCCCCCATGATTGCTGGCGAACCTCGATGTGGCTATCGCCGGCATCATTGGTGCAAACAACCACCGCGGTGCGCTCTCCATCCGTGGAAGCGTAAACGGTGTTGACCGTATATTCTTGAGCGATCTGCATAGGGGCGTGTGCTTTTTAAGAAAATGAGACTCGATCTCATGTACGTCCCAATTATTAAGAGTACGGCAGCCCATGTCAAGCGCAAACGATTCAGGGCTGTAGGATTTCAATTGTGGCAATCGTTACGAAGCGACCCGAGCGCGCAGGTTGCTTTAAATTTAGGCAAAAAACGCCCGGAAAGTTTTGTCTAGTACGAACTTAGAGCAAAATTGTCACAGGGTCCGAGATTTGCTTCCTAGCATTCGTGCTACTCTAGGATCCATAAGAAGCTAATAGCCGCGACGCACGCAAAGGCAAAACTACGATGGCGATTCTGACCGCGCTGCACCATTCAACCTTTTATCAATACGACCGTCACATTGGGATGGGCCCGCAAACGATCCGCTTGCGACCGGCGCCCCATTGTCGCACGCCGATTCATAGCTACTCACTGTCGATCAGCCCCAAAGCTCATTTTTTGAACTGGCAGCAAGATCCGTTTGGCAACTTTGTGGGGCGCGTCGTCTTTACCGAACCTTGCGATCATTTTCGGGTCGATGTTGACCTGATCGCCGAGATGACGGTGATCAATCCGTTCGACTTCTTCGTAGAACCGGCTGCGGAGATGTACCCGTTCACTTACGAGAGCGCACTGAAAGCCGATCTGCTGCCGTTTCTTGAAAAAGAGCCGGCCGGTCCGCAGCTTGCCGCGTTCCTGCAGACGATCGATTTGACTCCTCGCAAGACAATCGATTTTGTCGTCGATCTCAATCGACGCATCCATCAAGAGATGGAATATGAAATCCGCATGGAACCCGGCGTGCAAACGCCTGAAGAATCGCTGACGCTCCGTCGCGGTTCGTGCCGCGACTCAGCCTGGTTGCAGGTTCAGACGTTGCGTCAATTTGGCATGGCCGCGCGCTTCGCTTCCGGCTACATCATTCAGCTGAAGCCTGACGTCAAATCGTTGGATGGCCCTTCCGGCACCGAAATCGACTTTACCGACCTGCATGCGTGGGCCGAAGTCTTTTTGCCGGGCGCAGGTTGGATTGGTCTCGACGCGACCTCGGGTTTATTGGCCGGCGAAGGACATATCCCGCTGGCGTGCACTCCTTCACCTATGAGTGCGGCGCCAATTGATGGCGGTCATGAAAAATGTGACAAGGTTGACTTTAGCTTCTCGATGAACGTCTCGCGGTTCTGGGAAGATCCCCGGGTCACCAAGCCTTACACCGAAGAAGAATGGGCGAAGATCAACGCACTGGGCGGAGTGGTCGACCAACGGCTAGACGACGCCAACATCACGATGACGATGGGGGGCGAGCCAACCTTTGTCTCGATCGACGATATGGAAGGGGAAGAGTGGACCACGGCCGCCGTCGGTCCGACCAAGCGACGCTTGGCCGATGACCTGATGCGTCGTTTGTTCAATCGCTTTTCTCCCGGCGGGTTGCTTCATTACGGCATGGGCAAATGGTATCCCGGAGAACCACTGCCGCGTTGGGCGTTCCGCTGTTATTGGCGCGAAGATGGTCAACCGATTTGGCGAAACCCAGAGCTGTTCGCCGTTGATCATGTCGACTACGGACATACCGCGGACGTCGCTAAAGAATTTGGCGTGATCCTGGCCGAAAAGATCCAGGTCAATCCGCAACATGTCAACTTTGCCTACGAAGACGCGTTCTACTACGCATGGCGCGAACGCCGGATGCCGGCGAACGTTGCTCCCGCTAACTCGAAACTAGACGACAAAGAAGAACGTCTGCGGATGGCGCGGATCTTTGAGCAAGGGCTCACCAGCCCGGTCGGCGTGATCCTGCCGCTGCAGTATGCTCACTGGGCGCCGACGCCCAAGTGGATCAGCGGCGAGTGGGTGGTCCGGTCCGAAGAATTATTCCTGGTCCCCGGCGACTCGCCGATGGGATTGCGTTTGCCGCTCGATTCGCTGATTTGGGAAGCAAAGAACGAACGTTCGGTCCTCTTCCCATTGGACCCGATGGCCGAGCGAACCGCGCTGATGTCGCACGAAGAACTGGTCGCGCGACACAGCGGCATGGAAATGCTGACCGGCGCGTCGCATGCGCCACTTTATACTCGCACGCACAGCAACGGCGGTCTGGGCGGGGTAAGCCCTGGTCAAGGCATCCATGGCCAGTCGCTGGACGGTGGACAATCCTCCTCTGGCGGCGGCAATGGTCAATCGCACACCTGGGACAGCACCACCTATGATTCGGCGGTGATCCGTACCGCATTGTGCATCGAAGCGCGCGAAGGACGGCTACACGTTTTCTGTCCGCCGCTAGACCGGATCGAAGCTTATCTGGAACTAATGAGCGCGGTGGAACAAACGGCCCAAGAGCTGAACGTACCGGTGGTGATCGAAGGCTACTTGCCGCCGCACGACGATCGCATCAACAGCTTCAGCGTGACCCCCGATCCCGGCGTGATCGAGGTCAACATTCAGCCGGCTCACAACTGGGACCAACTGGTCAACATTACGACCGGCGTTTACGAAGACGCGCATTACTCGCGACTGGGAACCGAGAAGTTTAACCAGGATGGTCGCCATACCGGCACCGGCGGTGGAAATCACGTCGTCATCGGCGGTCCGACTCCCGGCCAAAGCCCGTTCCTGCAGCGTCCTGACTTGCTTCGCAGTCTGGTCGCCTATTGGCACAACCATCCTGCGCTTTCGTACTTGTTCAGCGGATCGTTTATCGGTCCGACCTCCCAGGCGCCGCGCATCGACGAAGGTCGTCGTGACGCGATCTATGAACTTCAAATTGCGTTTGAGCAAATTCCGGAGACCGGCGAGTGTCCTCCTTGGTTGGTCGATCGTATTTTCCGCAACTTGCTGGTCGATATGACCGGCAACACGCATCGATCCGAATTTTGCATGGACAAGCTCTTTTCGCCCGACAGCAGCTCAGGACGCCGCGGGCTGCTTGAGTTCCGCGCGTTTGAAATGCCGCCGCATGCTCGGATGAGCCTGACGCAGCAATTGCTGCTGCGTGCGTTGGTCTGCCGCTTTCTCGAAGATCCTTACCGCACGCCGCTGGTCAATTGGGATACGACGCTGCATGACCGCTTCATGTTGCCGTACTTTGTCTGGCAAGACTTTGAAGATGTCATCCAGGAAACCAACCTGCACGCTTTCGATTTGAAGGCTGAGTGGTTTGCGCCTCACTTTGAGTTCAAATTCCCGAAGATTGGGCACTTTAGCCAGCGGGGCGTGAACATCGAACTTCGTACCGCGATTGAGCCGTGGTACGTCCTGGGAGAAGAGCAGGGCGCCGCAGCGACGGCTCGCTATGTCGACTCGTCGATTGAGCGACTTCAGGTTCGCGTCGATGGGATGACCCCCGAACGCTACATGGTCACCTGCAATGGCCGCAAAGTTCCGCTCCATCCGACTGGGGTACAAGGGCAATTTGCGGCAGGTGTCCGCTATCGCGCCTGGCAGCCCCCGTCATGCTTGCATCCTACGATTCCGGTGGATGAACCGCTGACGTTCGACTTGTTCGACATTTGGCAACAGCGGTCACTTGGCGGCTGCCGATATTTTGTGGGACACCCCGGCGGTAATAATCCGGAATCATTCCCGGTGAATGCCTTCGAGGCTGAATCACGTCGAGCCGCACGCTTCCACCAAATGGGCCATACGGCGGGTAAAATGCCGATGCCGCTGGATGAACCGAATCCTGACTTCCCCTTCACGTTAGATTTGCGTCGGGGTAAAACGGTACGGAAGTGAGCCAGCGAGGTCGCGATCCGATTGATCCGTCGACCGATCCGTCGCCGACGAAGCCCCCACCCTTGTCGAACGAAGACTCCGTGTCGAATGCTTCCCCGAATGCGCCTGCGACGCCTGCACTCTTTTCCACCTATCGGAAAGGAGAGGGGGTCTATGACGAATTACAAGACGCTAGCGGTGTACGCACCGCTTGGCGCCCCTTCGTGCAGGCGGTCGAGAGCCTAGGCGTTGAGGGATTCAAACGCCGCTGGTTGCAAGCCAACCGCTCGCTCAACCGAAACGGCCTAGCCTACAGTTCGTGGAAAGAGAACGAGAAAGAATCTCGTCCTTGGGAGCTGGACCCTATTCCGCTGCTTATTGAGAGCGAGGATTGGGATGTAGCGGCCAGCGGATTGCAGCAACGCGCGCGATTGCTAGAAGCAATTTTGACCGATATCTACGGTCATCAAGAGCTGATGAAAAGCAACGTGTTGCCTCCGGAAGTGGTGTTTGGGCACCCTGGTTTTTATCGCCCGTTTCATCGCCAGCGACCTCCGGCCAATCATTTTCTACATTTTTATGCCGCCGATATTGCTCGTTCTCCCAACGGCCAATGGTGGGTGTTGGCCGATCGGACCGAAGCACCTTCGGGGGCCGGCTTCGTGCTCGAAAATCGCCTGATTCAGTCTCGGACGTTACCGACGATCTTCCATCAAGCGAACGTTCAGCGCCTGGCTCAATATTTTCTCGCGCTCAAACGGGCAGTTGCGGCCGCCGCGCCACGGGTCGAAAACCCGCGTGTGGTGATCCTCAGCCAAGGAGCCGGCGGCCCCAATTATTTTGAAGACGCTTACCTTTCACGATATCTCGGCTATACGCTGGTCGAAGCTTCAGATCTGGCGATTCGCAATCACAAAGTGATGCTGAAAACGCTGGGTGGCTTGATTCAGGTCGACGTCATTATTCGTCGTCCCAATAGCGAGCAGTGTGATTCGCTTGAACTAAGCCATACGGCCGAAGGGGTTCCCGGTCTACTGCAAGCGTCGCGCAACGGCAACGTCGCGGTGATCAATCCGCTTGGGTCGGGATTGGTCGAATCGCCGATCTTTATGGCCTTCATGCCTAAGCTCTGTCAGGAGCTGTTTGGCGAACCGTTAAAGATGCCCGGTGTTGCAACTTGGTGGTGCGGCGATCCAGCTCAGATGGACCATGTGTTGGCCAATCTCGATTCGCTGATCGTTAAAAGAGCGTATCGCCGACGCGGTCAGGAACTTGAGTTCGCGAACAAGGTCCGCAATCAATCGCGCGAAGCGACGATCAAGATGATTCGCACTGACCCCACCCAGTTTGTTGGTCAGGAAGTTGTCAAACGCTCTACCTGTCCGATCTGGAGATCCCAGGGGATTGCACCTGCGCCAATCGCGATGCGAGCATTCGCCGTTGCGTCGGGCGATGACTTTGAAGTGATGCAGGGGGGGCTGGTGCGGGTTTCAGCGGCGCCCGATCCGCTAGAGATGTCGATCCTGGCCGGTGAGAAAAGCAAAGATGCGTGGGTCATCTCGCAAGGTCCAGTGAATCGCGTTTCGCTGCTGAAAAAAGCAGGCGGTCCGATTGAGCTGAAACGTACCGGCGGCGAGCTTCCTAGTCGCGTCGCGGAGAACTTGTTTTGGCTCGGCCGCAATCTAGAGCGTGCCGACGTTTGTGCCCGCTTGCTGCGCGCCACGATTGTTCGTTTGACGAGCGAATCGATCCTGGAAGAACAGCCTGAGACTCCGGCGTTATTGCGAGCATTGGCCGACATCGGCCAAATCGAAACCGGCTACGGCATTGAAGAGATTCGCAAACAGCTGCCGCCGCTAGAACTAGCCTTGCCGCCGGCGGTGTTTGACGCCAACGACTCGTTCAGCCTGCGGGCCATTGTGACCGAGATCTTCCGGTTGACAACACGCTCGCGCGATCGCGTTTCGTCTGATAGCTGGCGCATTTTGCACCGCATCGACAAGAGCTTTACCCCGCCGTCAGTCGGCCAGTGGGATCTTTCTGATCTACTGACGCTGCTGGATGATTTGATCCTGGACTTAGCGGCGTTTAGCGGTATCGTGTCAGAGAGCATGACGCGGACGCAGATTTATTACTTCCTTGACATGGGCCGCCGCATCGAGCGAGCTTTGCAACAAGTTCGTTTGCTTCGCAATTGCCTGATTGAGCCAACCGGCGATTTATCATCGATCCTCGAAGCCCTGCTGGAAATCTCCGATAGTTCGATGACCTATCGCTCTCGATATTTGGCTGATGTGCAAATGCCGGCGGTGCTGGACCTGTTGCTGACGGACGAAACCAATCCTCGTTCGATCGCCCGGCAACTGGTGCAACTGCTTGACCACGTGAACGCTTTGCCTCATAACACGAGTTCAGGACTGTTTTCGCTGGAGCAGCGACTCGCGATGATGTTGCTGAATGAAACGCGGATGTGCGACGTGACGGTTTTCCGAGAGTCGGAAGACCTCAATCCCAACGCACCGCTTAGCCTGCTGCTGCAAGAGGTCGAATCGCTATTGCCGAAATTGGCGGATGCATTGTCAAATCGTTATTTAATTCATGCTGGCGCGCAAGTGCACCTTACCGAGATTCGCCCATAACGGCGGAAGCCCCTGACGCATGCAATATCGCATTTCGCACACCACGAAATACTCCTACGCCCATCCGGCCTCGGTTTGCCATAACTTGGTTCATCTGGCTCCGGCCAATTTTCCACGTCAGGCAGTCCACGAATATCGGCTGACTGTCCAGCCTGCACCGCCAACGATCGTCAATCGCCGCGATTATTTCAACAACCGTGTTGACTATTTCTCGGTCACTGAACCGCATGATGGATTGTCGATTGTCGCGACGAGTCGTGTCGATGTCTCTCCGCCTCCGCCGATCGAAGACAATCCGCCGTGGGAGCAAATCGTAGCCCAATTTCGGCCCGGTGCGCCGCGGATCCTCTCGGTTCTACAGTTCGCGTTCAAGTCGCGACACATTCCGATTCTGGACCAATTGCAGCAGTACGCCAAGATCTCGTTCACCAAAGAGCGTCCGATCTTTGACGCGGCGCGCGAGTTGACCAAGCGGATTCGGACCGATTTCAAATACGATTCGACCGCGACCACGATTCAAACTCCCGTCGCCGAAGCGTTCGCCAACCGGCATGGAGTTTGCCAAGACTTCGCTCACGTCGCGATCGGCTGTCTCCGTTCGTTGGGGCTGCCGGCTCGCTATGTCAGCGGCTATCTCCGCACGTTGCCGCCGCCTGGCAAGCCGCGTCTGGTGGGCGCCGATGCGTCACACGCTTGGTTCTCGGCCTATTGCGGCGACAAGACTGGTTGGGTCGATCTCGATCCGACCAACGACATGCTCTGCAGCACCGACCATGTCACCAATGCGTGGGGACGCGACTTTGAAGACGTCACGCCGATCCAAGGAGTTGTCGTCGGTGGTGGAAAGCACATGATGAGCGTCTCCGTCGACGTCGAGCCGCTAGAACAACCAACCGCGTCGCAAACACAAACACAATCGCAAGCCGGCTAACGCGGAAGAGTGGCAAGCAGGGCAGGGTGAAGCAAGCGAGTTCAATCCGCCAACTTCATTCATCAAAAACTCGCTTGCGCAACCCACCGCATTGCGTTCCCCCATTGCACTTCTCACCAGATATCAGAGAGCGTATCTATCGCGGATGCATGCGTATAACCATCAGCCCTGATGGGTTGCGCAAGCGGGCCATGCCTTTGGACAGTTGCCAATCGAATCGCTTGCTCCACCCATCCTGCGACTATCGCATCGCGTTACGCGACGTCGGCTTCACGGGCGAAGAAGGTGTTGGAAAGGGCCAAGCCTACTGCATTGACTCGGCGCTGCATGTCGTCCACAAATTCGTGCATCCCGCGATTAACGATGTCGTCAGCGCTGGTGAATGCCAAGCTGGCGCGCAACTGGCCGAGTCGTTGTTCCGCCAAATTGCTGAAGCTTTCGGGATCGGATCCCGAGATTGCATGCAACGAATCGTTTGCTTTTGTGAGGCAATGCAGGATCGCCCGAGGAAACTCTCGGTCTAACACCAAAAAATTGACGATGTTCGCCGGATTGATGCGTCCATAGCGTTGGCGATACATTTCAAACGCGCTGGCCGAGCGGAGCAGGGCAGACCACTGCAATTCGTCAAACGGCGTACCAACATGCTGCGGGCTCGGCAGCAAGATATAGTATTTCACGTCAAGGATGCGGGACGTTTTGTCAGCCCGTTCCATCAAGCGTCCGAACTGGCCAAAATGCCAACCTTCGCCGTGCGTCATCGTCGCATCGGTGATGCCGATAAAGTGCTGTCCCGAGGCGCGAATCTGCTCGTAGAAGACGAGCTGCTCTTCAATCACGCCGTCGGCGCCCCCCACATCTTTAACCATCAGGTAAAAGTTGTTGATGTGCTCCCACATCTCGGCCGAAATCACTTCGCGAATGCTGCGCGCGTTCTCACGTGCGCCGATCAGCGAGGAGATAATCGAGTTCGGATTTTCACGATCGAACGTCAAGAACTGCAAGACGTTTCGCTTGGTCGGCGCGTCGTAATGTTCGTAGAACAGCTTGTCGTCACCGGTCGTGGTCACCAATGGCAGCCATTGCTGATGCCCCTCCGAGGCCAGATCCATGCTGAGGTTAAGATTGACGGAAATGAAACGGGCCACATTCTCGGCACGTTCCACGTAACGGCTCATCCAATAAATGGATTCCGCGACGCGGCTCAGCATTACGGCAGTTCCTCAACAACCCAGGTATCTTTGCTCCCGCCGCCTTGTGAGGAGTTGACAACCAGCGAGCCTTTTTTCAAAGCAACTCTGGTTAGTCCGCCTGGAAGCACAAAGACGTCACGTCCGTAGATGATAAACGGTCGCAAGTCGACGTGCCGTCCCTCCAGGCGATCCTCAATAATGACCGGCGCTCGGGAGAGACTAAGCGTCGGTTGGGCGATGTAATTTCGTGGATTCGCTTTGATTAACTCGGCAAATTTTGCTTGTTCTTCTCGCGTTGAGCGTGGCCCGATTAGCATGCCGTAACCACCTGACTCATTGGCCGGCTTGACGACAAACTTATCGAGGTTTTTCAGCACATGATCGCGTTGCTTCTCGTCAAAACAGACATAGGTCGGGACGTTCGGCAGGATCGGATCTTCCCCTAAATAATACTTGATCATTTCTGGGACGTAAGCGTACACGACTTTGTCGTCGGCGATTCCGGTGCCAGGAGCGTTCGCCAGCGCGATATTGCCGGCCTGATAGGCTTCGATGAGCCCCGGTACGCCGAGCATCGAATCCTCGCGGAAGACCTTCGGATCGATAAAATCGTCGTCAATCCGGCGATAAAGGACGTCGATTCGCGACAGCCCTTTGGTCGTCCGCATGTAGACCTTTTTATCCTGTACGACCAGATCGCGACCTTCTACCAGATCGACACCCATCTGCTGGGCCAGGAACGAATGCTCGAAATAAGCTGAGTTGTAAACGCCCGGCGTCAGCACGCCCACCGTAGGCGAATCGGTTCGATCTTCGGCCAAAAAGTTGAGTGCATCCAGCAATTTGCCGCAATAGTCGTCGATCGGACGGACCGACAATGATTCAAACAGGTCGGGAAACGCCTGTTTCATCAACTGGCGATTCTGCAGCACGTACGAAACGCCGGATGGGCAGCGGAGGTTATCCTCGAGTACGTAAAACTTGCCCTCTTGGTCCCGCACCAAGTCGGTGCCGGTAATATGACACCAGACTCCCTTCGGCGGCTTCAGCCCGACGCATTGCGGGCGAAAGGAAGCGGCGGAACGAACAACATGTTCAGGGATCGCGCCATCCTTGAGGATCTTTTGATCACTGTAGATATCACCGATAAACAGGTTTAACGCTTCGATTCGCTGCTTTAAACCATCGGTGACCCACTTCCACTCAGCGGCATTGATAATGCGGGGAAGAATGTCAAACGGAATGATCCGCTCGGTTCCTTCCTCATCACCATAGACGTTAAAAGTAATCCCGAGCCGAATCATGGATCGCTCAGCCGCCAGTTTGCGGCGCTGCAGATCAAGCGATGTCAGCCCAATTACTCGTTTGTAAAGAAGATTGCAATTGTCTCGCGGCGACGAATCATGGGCAAACATTTCGTCGTAGAATTCGCCTACGTCGTACTCCGAGACACCGTTGATTCGTTCGATCGATTGTTGTTGTTGCATGACGTGCGGCTCCTGCGCCTTCGACGGGGGTTTCTCGGCGTAGGTGAAAGTAGCACGTTGCGTGCCACGGGGTCTCAAGGTCGGAAATGAATCGCAAATTGGCTGATTTCAATCGTTTACGCTGATTTATTCGACCTAGATCGAAAAATCGTCAGGCGATCATGCCCGTTTTTCGCGCACCCGAAAGAAATAATTGCGCGGCCTGCTGGCCATTGCGTATTCATGATATCAATTGAAATCGTTGTCGAGACCAATTCTTTGGGCAACTCCGCCGATTATTCCTGCCGATTGGAAACACTACATGGACGCTTCGATATCAGCCGGCCGTTATCGCCACTATAAAGGGCCAGAATATACCGTGCTGGGTGTCGCACGCCACAGCGAGACCGAAGAATTATTGGTTGTCTATCGCCAGGAATATCCGCCACACGGACTTTGGGTTCGTCCGGCCGCCATGTTTACCGAACTGGTAGAGATCGCAGGGAAGCAGATTCCGAGATTTGAAAAAATTTCGGACTGAACAGCCGGCGGCAAATTCAATCGGCGTCTAATTGCCGCTTCCGCAGCTTCGCTCGTCGCGCAAAGAACCAGCCCATCGCCGCAGCTCCCACTCCGCACCACGCAAATGGGGTCAACCAGCGGAGGTTGAGCCCTGGGTGCGTTGGATCGCCGCTGGTTGCGATCTCGATATCTTGATTCAGTAGTTCGCCCTGCACCATTCGGCGATGGACAAGCAACTGGGGCAAGACCACGCCGTTGGTCCGTGCGACATCGCAAAAGTCCTTTGCAATGTACTTGGATCGCACCAGTCCAGTCGCCGGATCGTCCACATTGGAATTGATGTATCCGTGAACTCGACCATCAAAGCCAGCGTGCTGCAAATAAAGAGCGTGATCAAACTCTTCGGACTTATGGACCTGACCGTCATGAATATGCAGCGTGGGAAAGTAAAGTGAATCACGCAGCGCGCTATCAAACTCTAACGCCATTGGATGGGGCTGGATCGCACCAGACGCCAATTGAAATACGGCGAAACTATAATCTTGATACTGTGGAACCTGCGTCCAAGTCTGCTCAGGCAGAACAAACCGAGAATCAAGTCGGGAGAAATCGGCGAGGCTGGGCACAAAAGACGCAATGTAACTGCCGACCTCAAAGACCACTAATCCTGACCTGGAGTCCGTAACAGGACCAGCCGAACAACCAATTCCCCGCGATCGAAGAAAGGGAAATCCGCCATCTAGCTCGCCAAAGAATTCGGGATACTCTTCTAAATTGATAAACCGTACGCAGTCATCCGTATGCGGTCGGCGCACCGGCAGCGGCAAGATCATCGCATTCTCGTCGCCCGACTCATACTTCATCTGATAGGCGAGAAACTGTGAGCCGGACGAAGTTGCGCGGGCAAAAATCTTGGTTTGGTTTACCGAGATAACAGGCTGGGCAAAGATGCACATGGCGGGCGCGCCGTAGTGGTTGTGATGAGCTCAATCGCGCTTAAAGATCATATTTTAGCGGTCGATTGCTGGCTTGTCACCAAATTACAATGCTACGCGACAGTATGCGTATTGAGCTACTTTTCGGCGTTATACTCGCCCCGCTTTTCGGGCGGCGGCAAGTGGGCGTCTAAGTCAAAGTGGGGGCGCTCGTGGCTGTTGACAAACGCGGCGACGTCGATCGCTTCTTGAGGGGACATGGTCGCGTCATCTAGCGGCATTGCAACTTTTAACCAAGCCGCGAGCTTGTCAACGCGGCTGAGCCCGGCGCCGTTGTTGAACGAGCGATCGCCCCAGACCGGCGGGTTCTCTGCATCACCACCGCCTGCTTCGCCATGACAGTCCGAGCAGCGTTGCTCATAAATCGTTTTGCCGCGCTCGACATCGGCTGGCGCATGGGCCGCAAGATCGAGCGGCGGCACATGGTTGGGGCCGAGCGGCTTCTCGGCGTTCATTTGGATCGCTGCTCCGGTCGACAACCAAGTGATATAGGTGGTTACCGCGACCGCGACTTGGCTGCCATTGGGTGGGCGAACGCCGTTCTGGCTGCGCATAAAGCAATTCAACACGCGATCTTCCAGCGTGATTACCCGCTGCTCACGCGGAGACCAAGCCGGATAAGCGGCGGCCGTGTGCAAAAAGCTGCCGGCCTGGGGATGCTTGCCACCTTCCAAATGGCACGAAGTACAGCGAAGCGCGTTGCCGGTATACGGCTTGGAAAGAGGATGCTCGTCAGTATGCAGCACGATCGCTTCGCCAAGTTGGACCACTTCACCAAGCTTGCCCGGCGGATAGTTCGCCGCTGGTTCCGCCGCCAAACAGCAGCTAGTCCCAAACCACAATTGAGCGCTCAGGCAAAACGCCGCAACAATTGGGAGTAGTTTGACGCATCTCATTTCGCAATGCTTTCTCATGACTCGCGATGGGGCCGACAAAAAATCAGCGAATCTAAACGACTATCGTATCCCTTGCCTTGTAGTCGCGGCGGTATGACGACTTACAAACTTGCTGCGACAAGCCGAATCAATACGGCAATGTATCGCCAAATTCGAAGAAATCAGCTCTCCGAGTTCTTGACAAAGGTCGCTCTCTCCTTAACACTCAAACTATCACTTGACTGTTTGATCCACATTTCGCACGCTTTCCTGCTTAGAACTCCCCATGAAATTTCCGCCCCAGCCCCATGGCAGACCTGCCCATTGTCGCCGACTCGGTTTTACGCTGGTCGAACTTTTGGTAGTGATTGCGATCATCGGCGTCTTGATTGGATTGCTGCTGCCTGCCGTACAGCAGGCCCGTGAAGCGGGTCGACGGATGCAATGTACGAACAACCTGAAGCAGTTGGGCTTGGCTGCTCATAATCACGAATCAGCACTTCAATATCTTCCGCCTGCTTATCGCGCACAATCGATTGGCGGAGCTCCGCGTTACTATGACCTGTGGGGCACACTGGCGCTGTTGACGCCGTATCTCGAACAGACAGCGGTCCAAAATTCGATCGATCTTGATCTGTCGTTCAGTTTGTGCCGGCCAAAGATGATTTGGTGCACCTCATTGGCAATGCCGGTTTCTCTGGACTGCGACTTCTGAAATACGATGATCCGCCTTGTTTTGTTTATGACGGCGTCGTCATGCGAGAAACTCACCTAGAAGCATTCAACCATTCAGGGCCAGCCAATTAGTTGCCGCCGTCATCACCTGGCGGCATCAGCAGCGGACCATCCGTCGAGAGACTATCGCCGGGGCGCGTGTTAGCAGTGCGATTGATAAACAGAACGGCTTCTCCCTTGGAGTAGAGATTACCGGCGCGAATCGCGAAGGCGAGCGCTTTGGGGACTTGGGCTTCGGCGCGAACCATGCCGGCGCGACACGCAACCACTTTGGCCACCATCTCTTGCTGATAAGCGACTGCTTCCGCGCGGCGAATTTCGGCCACTGCGCGGGCGACGCGAGTATCGGCTTCGGCTTGGTCGGTTTGCAGGCGAGCGCCAATGTTTTTGCCGACGTCGACATCCAGGATATCGATCGAAACAATTTCAAACGCCGTGTTGGCGTCGAGCCCTCGCTCTAGCACGCCGCGAGAAATATTAGCCGGCGTCTCCAACACTTCCATATGCGTCGCTGAGGAACCAATCACCGTGACAATCCCCTGACAAACACGCGCGACAATCGTCTCTTCGGTTGCTCCACCGATCAACTGGGCCAGATTGGTGCGCACAGTCACGCGGGCTCTCACCAACAGTTCGACTCCATCTTTGGCGACGGCGCTGAGGGCTTTGTGAACTCCGCCTACCGGCGTGGGGCAGTCAATCACCTTGGGCGAAACGCTTGTCCGCACCGCGTCGAAGACGTCACGGCCAGCAAGTTCGATGGCGGCGGCTCGTTCAAAATCGAGATCTATCCCGGCGCGATCCGCAGCAATCAAGGCCCGCATCAGACTCATGACATCACCGCCTGCCAAGAAATGGGCTTCTAATTTTTGGGTGCTGATGCCGGTTTGCCGATCAATACTGAGACCGGCCTGCTTTCCCATAATTTTGGCGGTGACGATTGTCGCCGGGGGGACCTGTCGCAGGCTCATACCGATCAGGCTTTGGAGACTAATCTCGGCGCCGGAGACAAATGCTTGGAACCAGATGGCGCCGTATCGCAAGATCAGAAAAAAGAAAAGTAGTCCGCAGATGCCGGCAAAGGCCGTCACGCCGTAATAAAACATTTGCCAAGAATCGAGATCGGCCAGCAACGGTGCGGCTGCAAACATGTACGGTTCCTTGATCGGCCGCTAAAAATCGCAATGGATGACGAACGGCTGACCGGTACGCACGTCGCAGGTTCAGTATAAACGAACTGGCGGCTAGACGTGAGTCGTTGCATCGCCGGAGTTTCGACGCATGCGGGCCAAGCGGCGTTTGGCTTCGATCTTAATATTGGCCGGAGTCTCGGCGACCGCGAGAACCTGATTCAAATCTTCCGTCGCTTTGCTCCCATCGCCCAATGCAGAGTAAACCAAGGCGCGATTGTAAAGCGCCATTCCACGGACATCGGCCGGAGTCGCAACCAACGCAATGGTCTGAGAGTAAAGGTCCACGGCGGCGGGATAGTCATGTTGATTGGCTTTCGCCATGCCGCGCCGATACAGAGAGATCGCTTTGCCGCGGCCTGTAAATAGGCCAGTCATCCAGAGGATTAAGTTCATGTTCGTCATCCTTGTTTTGCAGTCTGCGGACTCAGCGAGTTCCCGGGGGCGCCTTCGCTGAGTAAGAAGCAGAGCACCATGACAATCGGGCGCTCTGGATCAATCGAGCCGTCCCCCTAGGAACGAGCTTTGATCATCGTCCAGAAACCGCAGCTCGACGTGTTCCGTCGTCGAACTCGAATCTCTGAGTCGCGCAGCGCGTCGCGACCAGGCGCATATTCAAAACTGCAGAGGGAAATTTTGAACGTGCTCGTAGTCTAGCGGAACCCAAGAAAACTACAACGAAAATCGATCGATCCTCTGCCAAACAACTACCTCTTTTGGAAGATTGCCTGAAAAAGGTTACGTCAATTGGCGATCTGCACAACATAAAGTCCGCACCGGCTTTCGATGCGGACTTGATCCAATCACAGCGGCCTGAGGCAGTTAAGCTCAATATTCGCCCAAAACCTCTTGCCCCCGGGTGGTCGAAAGCCCGCGCCACGTATCAATATTAATATTCTCGGAAACGAACCGGGCCGATCCATCGCACAAGACCGTCTGGACGCCGCCGGGATGTCGGCTACGCGAACCGAACATCGACGGATAGCTACCGGTCGAAGCGATACAGGGGAGATTTTTCTGGGGCTGGTTGTTGCACAAAGCCGCGTCATAGATTGCATCAGGTTGCGACGAGTTAGGCGCCAGATGCGTCTCAAAGCCGGATGCGTCTCCCCACCAAGTATACCCGCGCAAATCATTCGGAGATGCTGTCCCTTGCAGCACTTCAGCGGCCAGCATGGTGTTGGAAGTCCCATCAATCACGTCGCGGAGGCCATAGATTTTGTTCGCTTTGTCTGCGTTGTAGGAGAAAGGGGCCCCGCCAAATGTGACGCCGTTTAAGGTCGCTGTTTGCGAGTAGCTGGTATTCCCATAGTTGGCCGCATAGTTGTGGGCTGATACGCCGCTGCCATTCTCGCGCGGCGTGTCGCTCGGACAAGTTAGCGCTGGGATTCGCTGACTGGTGACATCGATGTTGTTGGCGCTGCCATACGTGTTGCCGGTGTACTTTTGGGTGAAGTCGTAGTTGTCGTACAGATTCCCGAGTTCCATTTGCGGCAGAATGGCGACTTGCCACGTGCCGTAGCAGCAGCCGATCGCGCCGTAAGGAAGAGTTTGGTAGGTGTCATGATAGTTGTGCATCGCCAAGCCGAGCTGCTTGAGATTGTTCGAGCATTGCATCCGTCGCGCCGCTTCGCGGGCTTGTTGCACCGCCGGCAATAACAGCGCGATCAAGACGCCAATAATCGCAATCACCACCAATAGCTCAACAAGCGTGAACCCTTTTGTGTTGTTTCGTTCGATACTCATCCGCGCCACTCCTGACTTCCGAAATGATGTACATCGTTACAAAGGAAAAATAATCGTCACGTTGATTTCGCAGCCCTTTAGTATTCACCCAGCACTTCGCCGCCGCGGGTGGTCGATAAGGCGCGCCATGTATCAAGACTGATGTTGTCTGAGACAAAGCGAACCGATCCATCGCAACGCAACGCTTGGACGCCGCCAGGATGGCGACTGCGCGAACCGAGCATAGTTGGGTTACTGGTTGTAGAAACAATGCAAGGCAAGTTTTGCTCGGGATGACTGATGCAGTCGCCCCCGCTAAACGCATCGGGCAGCGAAGAATTAGGAGCGAGATAGGTTTCAAAACTAGCGCCCAATGACCACCACGAAAAACCGCGTAGATCGGTCGATTTGCCTTGCAGTACTTCGGCGATCAGCAGCGTATTGGATGTACCATCGATCACGTCGCGCAACCCGTAGTATTTAGAGACAGTCGCCGAGTTGCCAGAGAAGGGGGCTCCGCCAAACGTAACGCTATTCCAAGTGGCTTGCTGGTTGTAATCCGTATTGCCGTAGTTGGCCGCGTAGTTGTGCGAGGTGATCGAGAGGATCGGCGCGTTGGGCTCGTCACTGGGGCAAGTCAGCGTCGCAATCCGCTGCGTCGTGACCGGTTGATTGATCGCGGCGCTGTAACGGTAGCTGTCGTCATACTTGTGCGACTGATCGTACTTGTCGTACAAGTTCCCCTGTTCCATTTGCGGCAAGATCGCCAACTGCCAAGTACCCCAGCAGCAGCTATAATTGCCGGCCGGAAAGTTTTGATACGTATCGTGATACGTATGCAGCGCCAAACCAACCTGTTTCAGATTATTAGAGCATTGCATTCGCCGCGCCGCTTCCCGAGCCTGTTGCACTGCAGGCAACAGCAACGCGATCAAGACGCCGATAATCGCAATCACAACCAGCAACTCGACGAGCGTAAACCCGCTCTTCGCTTTTGATGACAACATTACTAAGATTCCTGTTGATAAAGTCGATCACTTGGGAGTTGCATGCGGGGTGATCGCCTATCTCCAGAATTTACGGAATCGCTAAGTCAAATCGGTTCTTTCCGTTCGCTTCAACCGTGATCGTTTCTTGGCTGTCGATGTTCCAGACTTTCGGAACGCGTTCTTTAGCCACGCGAGAAGAATCGCCGGGCGCTTCCCCTTCCACCCGTTGGACAACCGAGTTGCTATCGGGACTGGAGACCCGCACCGTATAGACGCCGGGTGGTAATCCGCGTTGCTTCGAGATTTCAAACTGTCCTGCCGTGATCACAGCTCCCCCGCTGGTTCCACTGGCCGAGTCATGCGTTTCAAACATCACCACGCCGGTGTCGAGCGGCTCGCCTTTCAGGGTTACCTGACCTGAGACCGCTTGACGATTTAAGGTATCCGTCGATCCTCCACATCCGCAGGTAATCCCTAGCAGGAAGAGAACGGATACGGTGCAGGGAAATCGGATAAAACAGCGCATAGAAGCCTCGTTGGTAGAAAGAGCTTCGATAAGAAAGAGGCCTCGAAATCCGAATTCCACTCGCGTCCATGGACGTCAAAGGAGAATTGCGAAAAGATGCCACGATATATCACTGACTCGATTATTTCATGCTTTGAAGGGGGTAGCTTATCCTCTGATTCCCAATTCCAAGCATTTAATAGCAATTTCGTCCACCTACTATTGATCCAGGAGACGCTCGCGCTCGTTAAAATCCTCAGGAAAAATCTAAGCGTTAATGTCGAGGATCAGCGAACTTTCGCAGCTTAGAGATGTCATCCAAGGACCAATTCATTTCTCTTCGCTTTGCAAAGGTGCGTTATGCGACCTAACATCACCCATTCGCCAGCTAACTACTCCTTTCGTCGAACCGATGAGCAAACGCCGCAGCGGTTACCCGTCCGAAATGCGCGTTAAGCACGGCGTGCGGCTGGTCCACGGAGACAAATTGCTCGAGGAAAAGCTGGGGCGCAATGATCCCTGTCCCTGCGGTTCGGGCAAACGCTTTAAGAAGTGTTGTCTCGGCCGAGGCCGCTTTTGATGGAGTGAACCGGGATCACTACTTTTAACGATTGCCCCTGAGGAGGGATCGCACGGAACTAGCGATGGAAGCGGTCATCTTCATGGGACTTCAGGGAGCGGGCAAATCGTCGTTTTATCAACAGCGATTCTTCACGACCCATATGCGGATCAGTCTTGATTTGCTCAAGACGAGATTTCGCGAAGAGTCGCTGTTAGATCTATGTCTGACGACTAATCAACGATTTGTGGTCGATAATACCAATCCAACACGTGCAGAAAGAGCCAAGTATCTGACTGCGGCAAAATCAAAGCGATTTGTAACGGTGGGTTACTATTTTCGCTCTCATGTCGAGGAGTGCGTTGCCCGAAATCTCAACCGAGCTCCTAGCTCGGTTGTCCCGCAAGTTGCGATCCTGGCGACTGCCAAAAAATTTGAACATCCATGTTACGAAGAAGGATTCGACGAGCTGTACTATGTTTGCCTGACCGCTGACGGTTTTCGCGTCGAAAAATGGAACGATGAAATTTGACGAACTAGACGCCAAGCTGCGGGTCTATGAAACTTGCGCCGACTTCTGCGTCATGCCGGATGTGTACATGGTCGCACGGCTGGATGGGCGAAGCTTTACCCGCTTGACCAAACAGCTCGTTGGTTTCGATGCTCCGTTCGATTCGCGATTTCGTGACTTGATGACCACAACGACTGCGTCGCTGATGAACTGCGGCTTTCGTGTCGCTTACGCCTATACAGAGAGTGACGAGATCTCGCTGCTGTTTGATCTGGAGGAACGATTATTTGGTCGCAAATTGCGAAAGCTGCATTCTACACTCGCCGGCCAAGCGAGCGCCGAGTTTTCCCTCCGACTTGGCGCCGTTGCAACGTTCGATTGCCGTATCTCGCAGTTGCCGACCCGGGAACTCGTGGTTGATTATTTCCGTTGGCGAACTGAAGACGCCGCTCGAAACTCGCTAAACGCCTACTGCTATTGGACCCTCCGCAAAGCTGGTGCAAGCCAACAACAAGCGACCGCACGGATGTCGGGGCTGCGCCCCAGTGAGAAACATAACTTGCTTTTTCAACATGGAATTAACTTCAATGATCTCCCTCGATGGCAAAAAAGGGGCATTGGACTTTACTGGGAAGAATACGAAATGCGTGCGATCGATCCTCGCACGCAAACCGAAGTTTTCGCGGTTCGTCGCCGCATTCGGACAGACTACGATTTGCCGATGAATACCGAATACAGCCAGTTTGTCGCAGCACGCGTGGCTTGATATTCGGTCACCTATTAAGAAAAGGACCAGTGATGGGCGCCTCGCAGGGGGACTTCCAGAAATATCCTCGTACGCCCCATTTGTTTGGTTCGTCTGGAACAGACGATGACAAACATTTGGGAGAGCGGGAGTCCCTTGCGCTGTTGGCTGACAGTTCACTGGTGGTCGAGGAAAAACTGGACGGAACTAATGTAGGCGTACACTTTTCTGCTGCCGGGCAGTTAATGTTGCAATCTCGCGGGCACCTGATCACCGAAGGGATGCACCCGCAGTATGACCTGTTTAAACAATGGGCGACCGTCAAACGGCAAGTGCTGGAAGAGATGTTGGGGGATCGCTTTTTGATGTTTGGAGAATGGCTGCACGCGCGGCATTCTGTTTACTATCGCCGCTTGTCGCACTACTTTTTTGAATTCGATATCTACGACAAACAGCAAGCGGTGTATCTCGATTTGCACCAACGCCTAGCGATTTTGGCTGGCGCCGGTATTGAGACGGTCCCGGTGGTCCACACCGGTTCGCTGCACCGCAAAGAGTTAGAAGCGTTAATCGGGCCGTCTCAATTCGATAGTCAGTTTGACAATCCGCTGACCGGACGCCGTGATAACTTATGCGAAGGGCTTTATCTGCGGACCGAAGCCGCTGGTATAGTCACGCGTCGCGCCAAGTGGGTTCGTCCAGAGTTTGTGGAGAAGCTCAAGCAAAGCGTCCATTGGCGACAACAAGCGATGGTCCCCAATCTACTGGCCGCAGGGGCCAGTATCTGGCTATGAACTGGGAGCAGTTAAAAAACGGGACGCTCGAACAACTTGTCGCCTGGTCCGAAACGCAGGACTGGGCACGGGAGATGTCGAACTGCGCGCAAGACGCCGCATGGCACGCCGAAGGGGATGTTTGGACACACGCCAAGTTGGTGCTGCAGCAACTTACCACACTTACAGAATGGGCAGTGCTGTCAACGCACGAACAGACGGTGCTGGTCTTCACGGCGCTATTGCATGACGTCGCCAAGCCGCTGACAACGCAGTTTGATCCAGCAACGGGGCGTATTTCGACTCCGAAACATGCCGTAAAAGGAGAGCACATCGCGCGGTCGATTCTTCGCAAACTGGGCTGTGATCTGGTGACCCGCGAACAGATTGCGCGGTTGGTTCGCTTTCATGGGCGGCCTGTCTTTCTGTTGGAGCGAGAAGATCCGACCTACGAGGTGGTCCGACTGTCGTGGCTGGTCGATAATCGCCTGCTCTATTTGTTTGCCCTGGCTGACGCTCGAGGCCGTGATACTGATGCGATGTCGCGTCCTGAAGAAAACTTGCATCTTTGGAAGCTGATCGCCGAAGAGCACGACTGCTTCACGCAGCCCTATCCGTTCGCGAGCGACCATGCGCGGTTTCTCTATTTTCGTCAAGCGAATCCCAATCTTCACTATGTGCCGTACGAAAATTTTTCCTGCACCGTGACGCTGATGTCAGGCATCCCCGGCAGCGGCAAAGATCATTGGCTGGCCATGCATCGCGGCAATCTGCCGATCGTTTCGCTGGACGATCTGCGGGACGAACTGGATGTGAACCCGACCGACAACCAAGGCGCCGTCGCCCAACTTGCCCGCGAGCGGTGTCGCGAGTTGCTGCGCAGCGCCACTTCGTTCGCGTTTAATGCAACCAACACGATGCGGCAGACGCGTACTCGCTGGCTTGATCTATTCGCCGATTATGGCGCTCGGATCGAAGTGGTCTATCTCGAGCCGCCGCTGTCCAAAATTTTAAAGCGGAACCGTGATCGCGATAGCTCAGTGCCTGAGCGTGTGATTCACCGCTTGGCCGACAAATGCGATCCGCCGACTTGGCTCGAATGCCATCGGCTGATCTTGTGCGATGATTAGTGAATATTTATAGCTGTAAAGGTTTGCATTATAGCTCTGAGGGAAAATTTCACTTTGTGGCGAACCGCGGTGGCTCAGCGTCGTCCCTTTTAGCATGGACACTACATTACTCACGAAACATTTTGACCGGATCGGCGCCCGTCTGCAATTGACGGATCGTCCTTCGCGTCGCTTTCGGCCCGCGGGGCTAGTGACGCTTGACATCGGCGCAGACCGGCGCGGTGAGTTCTTTGAACTGACGCCGCAGCCAGGCGCCAGACCGCGTGTCGAAATCCTTGATGTTCGACCTGCTGAACGGCATCTGCTGTTGTTAGTGCGTGAAGGAACGGTCAAACATAAATACTTATGCGGTCACGATGAACGGCATTGGTTTGTCGCCGGCATTCCTGAAAAGGCCCCGGTTGGGACGGTTCGCCAAGCGAAAGAAGCGTTGCAACCGCCGGAGGTGATTCGCGCTCTGGCCAGCCGCAGCATATCAGGCAAGGCCCGCAACCGTCGCAAGAACTCTGCGTTCGTACGTCAAGGAGAATGGTTCTTCTTGCCGGTTGGCGTGATGAGCGTGGAAAATCAGCTGGTGCTGCAAAACGAACCGCTCAGTCGCGGCAACGGGGGCAAGCCACATTGGGCCGAGTTCTGTTATCGCATCGGCGGGGAGACGGTTTATGTGAGTAACCGCCAGAACGGCGTGCTAACCCCGATCCAGCATCAACGCCTACTAAGCGAAAACCCCAATGCTGCAACTTGGCGCTGGCGAATCATGCAGCGCAACTCATCGGTCTTTGTCCGCGGCCGCATTCGCCATCCGGACCATGCGACGATCACGCTGCATGATTGGCATCAAGTGGTGATGAATACCGAGCACCAATCGCAAGCGATGCGCAACGTGGCCTTTCTCGATTAGCCATCGCCGGTCCATACCAGATGATCCGGCGTTTTGTTTCCAACGGCAAACGAAACTAGTTGCTCTGGTTCACTTCAAAATAAGCGGGCTATGCCGTTTGCAGGGCGCTGCGGCAACCTGCTATCTCCCCAGTCAGGGGAGGGTTACGCAAAGTTTGCCACCAGCGCGGACAACCTTTGATCCGCTTACGATTTGGGACGATGAAAGAAGCGGGAGTAGCTCTCTTTTGCGTTGACCAAGCTAGGCTGGACCATGCTGTTTTCCGTTCGACGATTTATCGCGTTGATGGCAATGACCGTGTTGTTGCTATTGGGAATCGGTAGTTCCGCAAGCGCCCAATGCGACTGTTCAGAGTGCGCAACCGCAGCGGCTGCGCCGCTTGTCCCCAACTACTCTGGCTGTATCTGTGAGCGCCAAGCGCTGCTTGGAGATTGGCTTGGCACGCGCAACAAGATGCTTGAGCAGGGAATGCTGTGGGAGATCGACCAGACTGAATTCTATTACGGGGTCGCAAGCGGCGGTAAAGAACAACAATTTACCTTTGCCGGGCATGGAGATTACGTCTTGAACTGGGACTTGGGCAAAGCCGGCGTCCAAGAAGGCTTATTCCTTAAACTGCGCGGCGAACATCGTTATGGAGAATCGATCTCTGGCTCGGATGGCTCTTTTCTGCCTGCAACGGTACTCACCGACTTGCCCTCTCCGGCCAGCAACAACGTTTATCTTACGGACGTCTTGTTTACGCAATTTCTGTCTGAAGAAGTCGCCGTATTTGCCGGCAAGCTCACCACGTTGGAAGGCGACGCCAACGTGTTTGCGCACAAACGAGGCAAAGATCAATTCTCGAACCTGGCGTTTGTCGTCAATCCCTTGCTATTGCGTGCGGTCCCTTACTCGACATTGGGTACTGGATTTGTATTGCTGAAAGACAATGCGCCGATCTTCCAGTTCACCGTCTTAAACTCAACCAACACGGCGAGCACCGCCGGCTTTGACGAGTTGTTCGCTAACGGCGTGACCTTGATCGCCGAGACAAGACTTCCCTATGAGTTAAGCGGGCTGCAAGGGCATCAACTATTGGGAGCAACGTGGAGCAGTCGCGAGTACACTTCGTTAGGCCAAGATCCGCGCATTGTGCTTCCCGACGTTCCGATTGATCGAACCCTAGGCACTTGGGGCGTCTACTGGAATATGGATCAATATTTATATCACTATGCCGACAGCCCCGCCAAAGGCTGGGGCATGTTTGCGCGGGCCAGCGTCGCCGACGATCAGGCGAATCCGCTCGCTTCGTTTTTTAGCCTCGGCATCGGCGGCGATAGCCCGCTTGCTTGTCGGCGACAAGATACGTTTGGCGTCGGCTATTATTCGCTACATACCAGCAATCAAATCGGTCCTTTTCTGCAGGCGGCCCTTGGTCCGATCGGCGACGGGCAAGGGGTCGAGATGTTCTACAACTACGAAGTCACTCCCTGGTTCCACCTGACGACCGACCTGCAAGTGCTAGAGCCGGAACAAAAGAACTTCAACACGGCGCTGCTGGTCGGCTTGCGCGGCAAGATTAGCTTCTAACGGCCATTTCGAAGCTGACCATCGCTTGGCCAGGAACAACTAGGATCCTCGACTACTAAGGGCAACAAAGCATGGAGCGCCGCAAAGCCACGGATGAAGAGCGGGAAACGGGGTAATAGCCAAGTCGAAAACGTTCACATGAATGTCAACGCTTTTGACTTTGCGAATTTCTTCAGACCTGCTTCCAATCTCGTTCTACTTTCTACGCTTCCCACCTTCGTCTACTCCGGCGGCAGCGGCGCCTGAACGGTGGACATCAGATAGGCGATCAGGTCACGCGTCTCGTCGGCGGTCAGCTTTTGCAGTTGGCCTTCGGGCATCAGCGAGACCTGGCTGGTCTTCATCTCTTCGATCTCTTGCCGATCAATCGTGATCGACTCTTGAGCCCCTTTTAGGGTTAATGTGCGTTCATTGAGTTCGCCAACTACGCCGTTCAGCACGCGGCCATCTTCCATCGCAATCACCACGGTCCGAAAGTCAGCGCCCACGCTGGCGCTGGGATCGATCACATTTTCTAACAAGTAGTCAATGTTCTTCCGGTTCGACCCGGTCAAATCTGGCCCCAATAGTCGCCCTTGGCCGTACAATACATGGCAACTGGCGCATGTCTTTTGAAACAGCACACGGCCAGCCGAGAGGTTGGCTTGCGACAAAACTTCTGGAGATAGTTGCTGCTTGTAGGTTTCGATCTGGGTGCGTTTTTCAGCAGCACTAACACGGACATCGCCCCATAGTTTTATCAAGTCGCTGGTCAGCTCTTCATTCTCTAGCGAAGCAATCTGCCGAGCCTGAAAAGCCGAGATCTCACTCGCCGAGATCCGCTTGTTTTGCACCGCGTCTAGCAGCGCTCGGGCTGAAGCCGGACGCGAGACAAGCGTCTGAATCATCTCGTTTTTTGCGGCGGCGTCATACTTGGAGAGACGCTCCAAAATCTTCGCCGCAATCGACGGATCGTCATACTGCGCCAGACCTCGCAGTGCGTCCACCGTCAGCGCATTGTCGTCTAAGAGTTGCACCAGCGTCGGCACATAATCGGCAGGGCGACTAACCAACAGTGAGCGTAACGCCGCTTGTCGCACGTCAGGCGGCAGCTGATTGTTAGTCACGATCGCACGTATCTCGTCCATGGCCCGGCCGTCGCCAAACACCACGTTCAAACTTTGCACAAAATTACGAATCTCAACATCCTCGGCAGCGGCATACGCCGCGGCGACTGCAGCCCAATGCGGTGGGGCCGCCGCTTTTTGCCAACCGTTTAATGCTTGGGCGATGCCGCGAATCACACTTTGCGGATAGCGGCACTTGCCTTGCGCGACCAGCTGCAACATTTGATCGACTGCGACTGGATTACGTTCGATTTCCAAGGTCATCCGTCGCGCGACAAAGTTGGTCACCAGCGGCATCGTCGACTTTTCGATCAAGGCTAACGCCTGCTGCGGAACACGCGTCGTCGCAGGTTCGATCCCGTACCAGATCATCAACGGCAAGACCGCATCGTGGGCGTACTCGTCACGCTGTGCGAGGTGCTGAGCGATCTCCCAGCGCTGATCGACCGGCAATCGCTGCAGCGCTGACGCGAGATGCAATTGAACGATCCCCGACGGATCCTTAGCTGCTAACTGCGAGAGCGTTTGCAGGACCTCAGCCGCCGGACTCGCGCCGGCCTGGGTGGTCAAATCGATTAGAAACTTCAGTGCAACCGCACGTTGGTACTCGTCTTCGGACTTAAGCTGCTCGATCCACCAGGCCTGATCGGCGCTGCCGGTCGTGGCGATCGTCTCCAGCAAGCGAATCCGCGCGATCGGTTCACCGGTCTCGGCAAGTCGTTGCTTGAGGATTATTGATAGCTCTGCGTTCTGCCCACGTTGTGTCAGTAGGCGGCGTGCTTGTCGAGCCCACCAAGTATTGCGATGCGCGAGCAGTTCCACCAACTCTTCCGCCGTCTTTTGTTGCAGGTCAAACGGAGCTAGCCGTTTGGGCGTCTCATAGGTCAGCTTGTAGATTCGCCCACTGCTGCGATGCACGCCGTCGTGGTCATGGCATTCGCCGGTATCGCTCCAGTCGGCGATGAAGACGCCGCCATCGGGGCCGGTCAGCAGCTCCATCCCGCGGTACCAGGGATCCTCTATAAAGCACATATCTGGGCCATGCGTCGCCGTGTATCCAGCGCCGCTTCGTTTTAGATAGTCGCTGTTGATCCGCAAGCCATGCAGATTGAGCGTATAGACGCGATTGCGATACTCGGCGGGCCAGTTGTCTCCTTGGTAGATCATCAGCCCGATGTGCGCGTGCCCACCGCCTGCGGCGCTGGTTTTGTCGGTGATTCCTTTTCGAACATCGGCCCAATTTTCTCCTTCGTCCCAGTGCACATGATCGGCGACCTGTTTGATCAGCTGATAGGAGTGAGGATTGATATCGAGACCAAACATTCGCTCCGTGTGGGCGCCCGGGATGAGATGCCAAAGATGCCCAATCACGGTGTTGATGACAAACATCTCTCCATGTTCGTCAAAGTCGAATCCCCAACTGTTGGTCATACCGTGCATCACCGGTTCGGCCACATCGCGCGTCGGGTGATAACGCCAGACGCCGGTATTGATCGGAAACCGCTGCGAATCGCTGGCGCCCGGCTTGCCTACGCTGCTGGTCGCAAGAATCCCATGGCGACCATACAGCCAACCATCAGGGCCCCATTTCAGTCCATTGGCTGGCGTATGCGACACGCTGCTGCTATCGACAAAACCATCCAGCACGACCTCCGGCTCACCATCCGGCACATCGTCTCGATCACGATCCGGAATAAACAACAACTGCGGCAGACAAATCGCCCAGACGCCGCCGTCGCCGATCTCGATACTTGTTAGCTTGTGAGCCTGATCCCAAAAAACGCTCCGCTTGTCGAGCGAGCCATCGCCGTTGGTATCTTCAAAGATCAAGATTCGATCACGGATGTCGCCATTAAAACCACCGGCGCCGCCGCCAGCCCAACTGTAGTTCTCTGCTACCCATAACCGACCACGCTCGTCGGTGGTCATCGCGATCGGATTGCGCACTTCGGGTTCGGACGCGACCAGCGAAAGTTGAAAACCTGGCGGCAACTTGGCTGACCGAATGACTTCTGCGGGATCGACCGGCGTGGTGGACGATTTCTCGGTGTCTTCAGGAATCGCGAACTCGTCGGCAAATACCAATCCGGGGACCAATCCAAGTCCCATTAAGCAAGCAATCCAAGTTCGGGTCACGATACTGCTGTTTTGATTCATTCCATGATCCAATCGTATTTGCACGATCGCTTGGGGGTAGGCAGGCGAACAAGTAGTTGACTCGCTACGCTGCAGGTCGCCAAGGAAAGGGGGCGAGAATGCTGTCTCGAACTTCCATTCGAGAAGTTTCTCACAGGGCAGGGGGAGGGATCAGAGGGGAAATTCTCTGACCAGGGATGTCAAACTGATATTCTGAACAAAGCTGAAATATTATGCCACTACATTCAGACCGAGATCGCTCGCTTTTGAAAATTAGTGCGAAGGGGCGATTCTTTGAACATTCTCTCTATTTTCAGCCTACATCCAGGACCATCCGTGTCCGTTGCTGCTGCGATAATTCTTGTAATAAATGGGAGCTTTCTGACCGCTGATTTGCTATCTTACTTGGGTCCGATCTCTCTCTACACTCGCCAAGTTTTTCCTAAGGAATACGCGATGTCGAAATCGTCGACTGAGAAGATGCCGCTCTATCGTCATGGAGACGTGCTGGTGCGCCGGGTTAGTGAAATTCCGGCAGAAGCAAAAAAACGGTCTCATCTGACTTTGGCCGAAGGAGAAATCACCGGGCACTCGCATCGAGTCGCCGAGCCAGATGCCGCCTCCTTGTTTGAAATCCAGGGACAACGCTTCCTGCAAGTCTACGGCGATCAGGCGACGCTGATCCACGAAGAACATGGCCCGATCACGCTGCCTCGCGGCTCTTATCTGGTGTGGCAACAACGCGAATATTCGCCGCAGGAAATTCGCACAGTCCGCGACTAAGACCGTACGTGACTAACACGATCCGCGACTAACGCACCCATCCAGGAGGGAACCGATGTCGAGCACGATCTACACCGATTGCGAAAATGCGATCTTGCGACCCAAGAACGGCGTCGTCAAATTGCGGCAACAGCAATGGACGCAGATTCCGCCGCAGTTCCGCTGCGAGATTTTGGATCTGACCGAGTGCACCGGAGCGATCCAGCTTCCGCACGGATTGCATGTGTATGAGTTGCTGCTGCAAGGGACGGCGATCGAAACTTTGCCGGCTGACTTGCAGGTTGATATGGCGATCCATCTGACCAACTGCCGTGAGCTGCACAGCTTGCCTGCCGGACTAAAGACCGGCTCGCTGTGGCTACAAGGTTGTTCGTCGCTGACCAGCTTGCCCGAAGATTTGGACGTTTGGTTTCTCGACATGTCTGGCTGCTGGGGTTTCCGTCACTGGCCGGTCGCCGCCCAGATTCGGGCCGGCAATCTTAACTTGCGCGGGTGCACGGCGATCGCCGCACTGCCGGCCTATCTGGGACCGCTCGCATCACTCAACGTCCGCGATTGCTCAGAACTAACGCAAATCCCGGACGGCTTAAAAATCACCGGCTGGATCGACATCGCCCAAAGCGGGCTCGCCAATCTGAAAGCGAAGCCGGCGTCGCTAGCCAATGTTGAAGCCCGCTGGCAAGGAGTTCGCATCGCCGATCGGATCTGGCTACAGTCTGAGACGATCAACCTGGCGGAGGTCCTGAAAGAAGAGAACGCCGAAGCGCGGCGTGTGCTGATCGATCGGTTTGGCCAATCGCGGTTCATGACCGAGGCCAACGCTGAAACCCTGGACGAAGACAGCGATGCAGGCGGCGTCCGCAAATTATTGCGCGTTACGCTGGCCGAAGATGAGCCGTTGGTGACGCTTTCGTGCCGCTGTCCTTCGACCGGTCGCGATTACTATTTACGGGTCCCGCCTAACATCGAAACCTGCCGTCATGCGGCCGCTTGGATGGCCGGCTATGACAACCCCAACGACTATGATCCCGAAATCGAAACCTAACGCGTTCGATCTATTCTGAAATTTCTATCCCCCACTTGCGCCCTCAGGGAGTGATGACGTGACGATTCATGATAATGCCACCGAGTTCTACAACCTGCCGATCATTGACCTAGAGACCGAAGACGACTGGCAAGGCCCCGTCAACGCCTATCGCATCCGCACCGACTGGGACACGTCGCCGGATGAGCTAAACAAACGGCTAAAAATCATCGCTGCCCAAGATGACGCTGCCGAACTGACCGCGTTGGTCATCGGCTCGTGGGGAGGAGACGACTGTTCGAATGACAGCTCTAGCATTGTCCGCGAATTAGTCGCCTGTGCAGATCGTTTGAAAGGCCTACGAGCGATCTTCGTGGGTGACATCTCGGTGGAAGAAATAGAGATGTCGTGGATCCAGCAAAGCGATCTATCGCAGCTGCTGCAAGCTTATCCCCAGCTAGAAGTGCTGCGTCTGCGCGGAGGGTACAATCTAAAAATGTCGCCTTGCCAACATGAGCAGCTGAAAACACTGATCATCGAAACCGGCGGACTCCCACGTTCGGTGCTTCGGAACATCTTTACCGGCGATCTCCCCAATCTCGAACATCTAGAGCTCTGGCTGGGATCTGATAATTATGGTTGGGACGGCGGCCCGGCAGATCTACAACCGCTGTTGACCGGTAGTCTGTTCCCCAAGCTCACCTATTTGGGCATCCGCAACTCGGAGCAGATTGATGAGATCGCGCCGATTCTTCCTAATTCGCCGCTGGTCGCCCGGCTACGGGTACTCGATCTGTCGCTCGGCAACATGACCGAAGTTGGCGCCAAATCGCTGCTGGCGCTGAGCACCGGCACGAAGCTAGAGAAGCTCGATATCTCGCATCATTACATTACCCCGGCGGTGGTCGAAGAGTTACAGGCTAAGCTACCCTTTGAAGTGGTCGCAGACGATGCGAATGACCCCGATGAGGAATGGCGGTCGATCTATGTCTCGGAATGAGCGTGCTCGCTCGCGTCACGAAGCGCGCTGGACCATCGTCGGCAATCCCGACTGCCGGCGCGTCGCCGCTTTTCAAACCGCATTAGCCCAGCAGAGAAAGTCGCCGGCGCAGCTGGTCAGCTACGCCGATCTGTTACAAGGGAGCTTGCGCCTGCACGATTGCGTACAGGCCGGAGACCTGATTCGCTTTGAGTCGGCGGCTGAGGAGTGGACGACGCGGCGACTGCTGCTGGAATACGGTTATGAAGAAGCCCAGTCAGCAGGCTACGCAGCGGCTCTCCCTGCGCAGATCTCCAGTAGGATGGGGCCTGCTTCGCCTGAGTTTAAACCGCGGCAGCTTTATCTCGGTTACCGACGACTGCTGCATGAATTGTCGATAGCGGTTACTGAAGCCGGCGCCGTAGCGATTCAGTCACCGCTGGATATCGCGTGTATGTTTGACAAATGGGAGTGTCAAAATCGCTTGCTCCAGGCTGGCGTTCCGATTCCGCAACTTTTGTCGCAGCCGCGAAATTTTCGTGAGGCGATGGGTGATTGCAGCGGCCACAATCGGGTCATGCTGAAGATGTCGCACGGCTCTGGCGGTGTCGGCTGTATGGCCTTGCATTGTCCCCGAGGTCCCATGCGTGCGTTCGTTTCTTCTCAAACGATGGCGATGTGCGACCCCGATTACCCCAAGCTACACATCCCGATCCAAAAGTTAGACGATCTGATCGACGTCGCCGGCGTCGGCGAGATGATCTGCGCAGAACAGGCGCATCTCGAAGTTTGGCTCCCCAAGGCGCGCTTCGAGGGAAAACCGTTTGATCTGCGCGTGGTGGTGATTGCCGGCCAGCCGCGGCATGCGATTGCGCGTCTGGGACAATCGACGTTTACCAATCTCAATCTCGGCGGCCAACGGCGCAATATCGGCCTGCTGGAGAAGAAGATCGGCGCGGATGGTTGGGCTCAAATCGAGCAGATCGCCGCCCAAGTTGCCGGCTGCTTTCCGCAGACGCTGTGCTTTGGTCTCGATCTGCTGATGACGCCGCGGCGTGAGTTCTATGTACTCGAAGTCAACGCGTTTGGCGACTTCCTGCTGAACGTTTTCCAAAATGGAGAAACTCCCTACGCCGCCGAGATCGCGGCGGTCGACGCGTGGCTGACCTCGCGCGATGCGGCGGCTTCGACAGGAGCTTTCACCCGATGAACATGAACGACATCGTTGGCCGCGACGACCTGCTGCTGATTACGTTCGATTCACTTCGCTATGACGTTGCTCAGGCCGCGTGGGAAGCCGGCGAACTGCCCAATCTGGCCAAGCTGCTGCCGTCGACCGGTTGGGAGCTGCGACACACGTCGGGCAATTTTACCTTGGCTGCGCATGCCGCGTTCTTTGCTGGCTTTCTGCCTACGCCGGCTGCGCCCGGCAGACATCCGCGGCGATTTGCTCTGCACTTTCCCGGCAGCGAAACGACCGATGAAAAAACCTGCGTACTGGAGGGGGAAAGCCTGATCGCTGGGCTCGCGGCGCGCGGCTATCACACGATTTGCGTTGGTGGAGTCGGCTTTTTCAACAAGCTGACGCCGCTCGGTTCTCTACTGCCTAGCATGTTTGACGAGAGTCACTGGTCGCCTGAGCTGGGAGTAACCAATCTGGACTCGACTGCGTGTCAGGTCAACGTCGCTTGCGCGGCGCTGCAGCGACTCGCTCGCAATCAACGCGCCTTGTTATTCATCAATCTCTCAGCAATGCATCAACCCAACTGTCATTATTTGCCAGACCGCACAGCGGACGACTGCGAAACGCAACGTGCGGCGCTCGCATATGTTGATCGCCAATTGCCGCCGTTAATGCAGGCGCTGCAACAGCGCGGCGGCGGCTTTGGCATTCTCTGCTCAGATCATGGAACCGCCTACGGCGAAGAGGGCTATTGGGGGCATCGCTTGTCGCACAAGGTCGTCTGGGAAGTTCCCTACGCCGAGATCACCTGGAAGGAACAGCCATGAGTTCGCTTGAACAGCTGCCGATGCACAACTTGGCCGATCCCTATGTCGCCTACTCCTATTCCTATCCTCATAAGTCGTCGTATGGACCACTCTCGCCGCCGGTCGCGTTAGACGACCTTTGGCAGCAAGAAGATCGCCGCAGTTTGTTCCTCTACACGCATTTGCCGTTTTGCGAAATGCGATGCGGCTTTTGCAATTTGTTCGCCAGGGCAGGGGGGGATGAGTCAACGTACGACATCTATCTGGATAGCGTCGAACGTCAAGCGAGTCGCATGGCCGACGCCACGGCCGGTCAGCGCAGCGTAACGCGACTTGCCCTGGGTGGAGGAACGCCAACCGTGCTAAGCGCCGCGCAGCTTGATCGGTTGTTTCAAATGTTGGTACGTCATTTCGACGCCGACGCAGAGAAAATCCCAACGTCGGTTGAATCCTCTCCCAAGACCGCTTCGCAAGAAAAGCTCCAACTACTGCGCCAATGGGGCGTACAGCGGATCAGCATCGGCGTGCAGTCATTCCTAGAGTCCGAAGCGCATTCGATCGGCCGCCCTCAACAGTCGACCGAGGTCCATGCGGCTCTGTCTCGGATTAAGCAGCTTGAGTTTCCGATCCTCAATATCGACCTGATCTACGGCCAACCCAGTCAAACGCTCGCCACTTGGAAAGAGTCACTCACCGCCGCGCTGCGTTACGAACCAGAAGAGATCTTTCTGTATCCGCTGTACGTGCGACCTCAGACCGGATTGGGACGTCGCGAACATTCGATTACTCCACATCCGCCGCAAACCATTGAGCTGTATCGGGCCGGTCGCGACCAACTGTTAGCCGCCGGCTATCGCCAACTTTCGATGCGTTGCTTTACGCGTCAAGTGGAATCACTCGACACTGGCCCCGCCTACTGCTGCCAAAGCGACGGCATGTTGGGTTTGGGCGCCGGGGCTAGGTCGTACACATCGCGGCTGCATTACTCCAGCCGCTTTGCCGTACAAGCTGCCGGTGTCAAAACGATTCTGGACGCATGGGTCAAGCGGAGCGAGCACGACTTTGGCCTGGCCGATTGGGGAGTCTGGCTGACCGAAGAAGAGCAACAACGCCGCTACATCATTCAATCGCTGCTCCACTATACCGGCCTTGATCGCAGCAGCTTCACGCAAACCTTTGGCGTCTCGCCTGAGACTTTGATCCCGCAGCTCGCCGATCTGCAGGCCGCCCAGTGGATTGACGAAGCCGATGGCGTGCTTCGCTTGAGCAGCGAAGGGGTCGCGATGTCGGATGCGATCGGCCCCGCTCTTTATTCGCCGTTCAGCCGGCAGAAGCTTGCGGAGTTCGCCGTACAGTGAGCGCCAAGTATCACATCCTCTATCGCGGCCCGCTGAGCAGTTGCAACTACGGCTGCGTCTATTGCCCCTTCGCCAAGCGAGACGAAACGCATGCGCAGTTAGCCGGCGATCGCGACGCCCTTGGCCGTTTTCTCGACTGGATTAGCGAACAGACCGATCGGCGGTTTGGGGTATTGTTCACACCGTGGGGCGAAGCGCTGGTCCGCAGTTGGTACCAAAAGGCGCTGGTCCAATTGAGCTGGCTACCACACATCGACCGCGCGGCGATCCAGACCAATCTCTCTGGCAATCTTCGCTGGCTTGACCGCTGTCAGCCTCAGCGGATCGCATTATGGGCGACCTTCCATCCGACCGAGACAACCTTGGCCAAGTTTTGCCAGCGTGTGCAGCGTGTTGCCGATCGCGGAGTGCGGATCAGCGTCGGCTGCGTCGGACTCAAAGAAAACTTCTCGCTGATCGAAGAGCTGCGCGCGGCAATCTCGCCCTCAACCTACGTCTGGATCAACGCCTACAAACGAGAGCCCAACTACTACACCCAGGCCGATGTCGCGCGTCTGCAAGCGATCGATCCGCACTTTTCATTAAACAACACGCGGCATGCAAGCCACGGTCAGCCCTGTCATGCAGGCGAAACCAGCTTCACCATCGACGGCGCCGGCGACATCCGCCGCTGCCACTTTGTCGATCAAGTGATCGGCAACATCGCCGACCCAGCGTGGGAAGCCGCGCTGCGGCCGCGGTCTTGTCCCAACGACACTTGTGGCTGCCATATCGGCTATGTCCACCTGAAGCGGCTCAATCTATATCCGCTGTTTGGCGATGGGTTGTTGGAAAGAATTCCGAGCTCACAACCCAACGCCTAGCGACCGCCGGCGCCGCTTACTTCTGCGGAAATAGCTCCATCAGCGAGTCGGCAAAAATCCCCAATCCCTCGGGCCCCGGATGGTTGATGCAATTGACCATCAGACAGTTATACGGAATCCCTTGTCGCCATAGGCGGCCATACCGAAGCGATGCGTCGGCCAGCGCAACCGAATGCTTGGCGGCGAACGCGCGTAGTCCCTGTACATAAGGGCGTGGGTCATTATCAATGTCCGTCTGGCGATCCAGTCCCATCCAGTCAGGGCGGACGTAATGCGGAGTCAGAATAATCCATTCAGCGTCGATCTTTTGAAAATCGGCCAGCAACTTGCTGTAGCGTTCTTCTACGGCTGCGGGGTTCAGACCGGCGTCATTGACGAACTCGCTGATAATCAGGTCGGGCTTGGCGTCCAAGACGGTCTCTTGATAGTTATGTGGCTCACCGGGCGGAACCCCCAAATAACTGGAAGTACTTCTGCCACCCCAAGCTTCGGTCACTAGCTCGATCTGCGCTTGCGGAAACCGTTGCTTTAGCCGCGCGACAAACTGCTGCTGCCAACGATCACGCTGGGGATTGGCCAAATATGCGCCATCGGTCACGCTATCTCCCCAAGCCAAAATTCGTATCGGCTCCCCAGAGCGCAGCTTGGCCAATGCTCGAGGAATACGCTGCTCGGCCAGCGAAGGGGAAGTCACCGCCGGCGATGGATAAGCCGATTCCAAAACTGGAAACAGGTTTTGCTTTGTCAGGCGTTCAAGCTGACCTGGGATCCACACGTTAGCTAAGCGTCGTTCGCCTGCTGCCGTTTGGGGCGCAGTTGGCGCTTCGGCGCGCGGCTGACCGGCTCGATATTCAATCTCGCCATCCGTATTGAGCACAATCGAATCGATCCGCGACAGCGTATGTTGGTAGCTGATAAAAACGGGGCTCCCCTCGGCAATCTTTCCACCGGCCAAGCGACCAATCCCGCCCCAACGATTATCAAATTCGTAGTCGCGCCCCCGCACGTAGGTTTCATCCGTATCGGTCGGTCCGCTGCGAACCACCACGCTGCTCGGATCCAGCAGGTCAGGCGCCGTCAGCGACTCGGCGATTAGCCCCGTCAGTCTAGCGCCACGCTGGTACTGCGCTTCATTCGGGTTATACATCGGCAAGCTTCCATGTCGCTCGGCTGTCACCGTGTACAGCCCCGGCAGATCGACCGCTACCAGTGACGATTTCGCCGGATTTTCTCCGCTGGCGGCAAGCTCCACCTGCACCTCCCAGTCGCCGCTCAAACTGACCGTAGCCGCAGGCTCCGCCGCACCACAGGCCGCAACAGCCAGACCACCAAGCAATAACACCAACCAGGTTTGACGGATCACAAGCAGATTCCTCAAGAGATGTATTTATCGTGCAGAGAGAAAAAACCAGAAAAGCAAACGGGGCAGGGGAAGCAAGGCAGGCAGTTAACAATTCTGCTCTATTCTACACTGCTTTTAGGTGCGATTGCTACAGCCAGCTGCGGCCGCATTGTTCCTTACAATCGCGGATCGACCGGCTCGCTCTCCAGCGCCAAGACGCCAAACGCGCATTGATGCACGCGGCGGAGCGGCTCGCGGCGAATAAAACGCTCTAGGCCTTCGATCCCCAGCGCAAACTCTCGCAGCGCCAGCGATCGTTTACGCCCCAGTCCACGCTGGCGAAGTCGTGCCAGATTTTCCTCGGCATCATAGTCAGGGCTATAGATGATCCGCAGGTACTCTTTGCCGCGACATTTCATCGCTGGCTGCACCAAACCCTCTTTACCCCGCACAATCCAATCGGCCGGCTTGACCACCATTCCTTCGCCTCCTTGGCTGGTGTGCAGCTCCCACCACGCAGCGGCGGCCGCCACTTCCGCAGGCTTGGTCAGATCGACTTCCAAGTACGCCGTCGCCAATAACAGACCGGCGTCTTGCTCACAAATTTTGGCCAGCGTCTCCATGTGCCAACGATGGCTTTGATCGGTATGAACGCAGCCTTCGGTCGCCAGCAAATGAAACGGAGCCAGCTGCAAATCGTTGATCGACTCTACCGGCCAACAATAGTTGCGATAGGCGGCTACAAATTGCTCGACACGCTGCAAGCGGCCCTGCAAGCCGCTGCACAGCTGATCGGCCCGCTGACTTTTGTCAGCACCCAGTCGCTGCCGAGCGTGCGTCAGCGCCGCAATCGCCTGCGGCAGCGCCGCATTGCCGGCAGCGCCGACCGCTGCATATTGTTCACGGACCAACTGCTGCGCCTTCGCGGACCACGGCATCAGTTCGCAGTCGAGACAGGCCCAGTCGGTTTCCAACTCATCCCAAAAGCCTGCTGCAATCATTGCAGCGCGCAGTCGAGCCAGTAACTCTACTTCTAGCGCTTCATCCTGAAAAAAACGTCGCCCGGTGCGCGTATAGATTGCGCCGGTCTCCGCTTCCAGTACGCCAAATCGATTGCGTGCTGTCGTCTGATCACGACAGATCACTACCACCGCGCGCGAGCCCATGTGCTTCTCCTCGCAGATCACCTGCGGCACGCCGTTAGTAAGATAGTAGGCGAATGCTTCGGCCGGATGCTCTAACAAACCTGGCTCGCGGGAAGTCTCGCAAGGTGACATCGTTGGCGGCAAATAAATCAGCCACTTCGGGTTAATCGCATACCGGCTCATCACCTCCAGCGCCGCCGTGGCGTTCTCTTCACGAATCGTCACGTTGCCGCGCAGACGCGTCTCGACAATTCTTTTGCCTAGCACATCCTCAGCATCCAGCACATCATCATCGCGTTGCTGAGCCGGTCGCAGCGCGTCGAAAGTCTCTGGCAAAAACGGTCGCGATGGTTGACAATAAGTCCGCTGCGCTGGCGCCGAGACAAACTGACGTTCTGGGTAACGCAGCGCCGTAAGCTTACCGCCAAAGACGCAACCGGTGTCGATGTTGATCGTACCATTCAGCCAGTCGGGCTGCGGCACAGGCGTATGCCCATAGACGACCATCGCCGAGCCCCGATATTCGGCCGCCCAGTTGTGCCGCACCGGCAAGCCAAACTCATCCGTCTCGCCGGTCGTCTCACCATACAGGGCGAACTCGCGAACCTTGCCCGAACCGCGTCCCTGCATCTCCTGCTTCAGTCCGGCATGCGCAACCACTAACTTACCATCATCCAGCACATAGTGACTGACCAGCCCGTCGAGAAACTGCATCAGCGATTTGCGAAACGGCTGCTGCGCATCGCTCTCAATCGCTTCAATCTCAGAGACGGTCTCCGCCAATCCGTGTTTCAGTTGCACGTTCTTCCCGTTCAGCCACCGTAGCAACTTCACGTCATGGTTTCCCGGCACGCAAATCGCAGTGCCTGCCTGCACCATGTGACGCACGATGCTCAATGTATCGACGACACGCGGCCCTCGATCCACCAGATCGCCAACAAACACCGCTTTGCGCCCCTGGGGATGCGTGTAAGCGAGATTCCGCCAGCCAGGCTCCAGTCCTAAAACCTGCACTCGCTGATAGCCAAGCTGATCCAGCAGCGTTTCCAACTCGTCGCAGCAGCCATGCACGTCACCGATAATGTCGAACGGTCCATGCTCTTGGCGCCGATCATTCCAGAGCGGCTCGCGCGTGATTGTCGCCGCTTCGATCTTTTCGACCGAATCGAGCACAAACTGATGCCGAAAGCCTTCCTTCTTCAAGCCGCGAATCGAACGCCGTAGCTGCGATCTTTGCTGCCGCACCACATGCGGGCCAAACGTTCGATCGTCTCGGTTGCGGTTGCGCTCATGACAAACTTCCTCGGCAGGGTTCAGCAAGATCGCTACCGGCAGACAATGATATTGCCGCGCCAGCTGCACCAGCGGGCGCCGCGCTTCGGCCTGAACATTGGTCGCATCCACCACCGTCAATTGCCCGCGAGCCAAACGTTTACCGGCGATGTAATGCAGCACGTCAAACGCGTCATTGGTCGCCGCCTGGTCGTTGTCGTTATCACTTACCAGACCTCGGCAAGCGTCAGAAGACAATACTTCGGTCGGTAAAAAGTGCTTCCGCGCAAACGTGCTCTTGCCTGATCCACTAGGACCAATCAGCACGACCAGCGATAGCGTCGGAATCTTAATCTGCATCTTCACTTTGCTCCCGCTGAAACAATGCCAATTGCGTTGGCGAGCCAACCTGCGCGTCGACAGGCCCTACCGGCAAAAATTGGACCTGATAGCCAAACTTCTCGGCAACGCGCTCACCCCAAGCTTGAAATTGCGCGCGTGTCCATTCAAATCGATGGTCGTGATGTCGGAACTCGCCGGCCGGCAGCGTCTCCCATAAAGCGTTGTATTCTTGATTGGGGGTCGTCAGCACCACCGTCATTGGCTTGGCGTATTCAAACAACGTCCTTTCCATCGCCGATAGCCGCGGCGGATCAAGATGCTCGATTACTTCGACCACCGCCGCCGCATCGAAACCCGCGATGCGGGCATCGCGATACATCAACGATCCATGTAGCAGTTGCAGACGCTTGGCTTGAAACTCCGGCAGTCGATCGATCTTCAACCGCCGATTAGCGATTTCCAACGCCCGAATCGAAACGTCCAAGCCGACGATCCGCTCAAACTGTTTCTCCGGCAATAGCTCGCGCAGCAATTTTCCTTCACCGCACCCCAGATCGACCACGCTTTTGGCGCCGCTGGCCCGCAGCGCGGCTAGCACCGCCGCATACCGCTGATCGTTCAAGCTGAGCGGCTGTTCGAGTTGCTCTTCGTTGGCCGTGGTTACGGCGTCGGCGGGCTCCGGCTCTTCTTCGACCAGGCGCGCGATCGCCTGACGAAACAGACTAAGCCGGTTGCCCAAATAGCGGCGTGTGATCAGCGACTTCTGGGGATGCGACGCGAGCCAGCCAGCGCCTTTGGTTAGCAACTTTTCCAGCTCATCCTCGCCAACGTAATAATGCTTCTCGTTGTCAAAGACCGGGACCAGCACATACAGATGCGTCAACAACTCGCTCAGTCGTTTTGTCCCTCGAATCGTGACCGAGTAATAGGGACTCTCTCCCCATTCCAAAAATCGCGGATCCAACGGCTGCCCTACCGCTTCGACTTCATAGCCCAGCGGCTCAAACACACGCTGCAAAAAATCGACCCCTCCACGCACCGGCAAGACGTCAATCTTGGCGCACAGCGGAATCGCCGTTTCGACTAGTTCGGGCCGATCCTTACAACGTCCAGCCAGCGCCGATCCCAGCACCTGCGAAATCGCAACGCTTAAATAAGACGAAGCGACATACGACCGATCGTTGACATACTGCTTAAGCAAATAATGGGGCTGTCCCTTGGGACGCCGCACCATCCCAATCGGATCAACCTCTAACAACAAACAGGCCTCACAACCATCTTCGTCAACGCGCGGATAAAAGAGGTGAGCTTGACCAAAACTAAGGTCAAAGCTTTGAACGCGTCCCGGGTGCTTGTGCAGTAGATAACCAAGATCCGCAGCCGGCCGATGCGTGGTAGAGAGGGTAAGCAGCATCGATTTATTCCAAAATCCTGTGCATCGATCGCCAATTTAAAAAATAAGAAAAGTCAACGTTTGGTAGGAAGACAGCAACAGCCGAGAAGAGTTCGCGGCCAACTTGATCTAATCTGAAAGCACTCTTCCTCGTGCTGCCGATCTCGCTCTTTTCCATTGTCGATTTTATCGCCCCTTCGACAGAAGGCGATCAACCACCCAATAGGGCGTCACCCCATTTCCCATCGCTGCAACTTTTAGCGAGCCTGCTGAGTTTCGATGCATTCCTAGCATTCTCTCGAGCTTATTCCCTAACCCCCTCCGCAGCAAAAATCCGTAACGCTCAACCGCCGAATCTTCGCGAGTCATGCCGTTTTAAGCGTCTCCTTAATCTCTCCAATCCACGGCGACGTCGACCTCAAAATTTCATTCCAGCTTCTGGCACAACAAATGCCTGATATATCGTAACATCCTCGCTTGTTTCCCCCGCTTTTGGGAATCCCAGGCAGGCCAAATTCATCTTTTCTTTGTCACGTTTCCTTCAGAGGTTTAACTATGCTTCGAACCATTCGAACGCGGCGAGCCTTTACGCTTGTCGAGCTACTTGTCGTGATTGCGATTATCGGAGTGCTGATCGCACTGCTGCTGCCTGCCGTACAGCAAGCTCGCGAGGCCGCGCGTCGGATGCAGTGCACCAACCATCTCAAGCAGCTTGGGTTGGCGATGCACAACTATGACAGTACGTTCCGTTTGTTCCCCTACGGACATCAGACCGAAGTCGCAGGCAAAACCCATCGTCGTGATAGCTGGTTCCAGCGTATCTTGCCGTTCGTCGAACAAAAGTCGTTGTCGGATCTGTATGAGGCCGACACCACCGAGTACGTTCACCAGATCACCAACACTATTACCACCACGCCGATCTCAGCATTTTCGTGCCCCTCGGATCCGGACTCTCCCGGCAAAGGCGGCAACGGCGGCGGCACGGCGTTTCAAGGCAATTACGTCGTCTCGGCTGGCCCCGGCACTTGGACCTTCGCCACCGCGACCATCAACGTTACTTCCGGCGACATCACCGGCTCTACGCCCGGCGGAATGTTTTTCCGTGAATCGCATACCTCGTTCCGAGATTGCACCGACGGCTCTTCCAACACGCTGCTCGCTGCCGAAGGAATCGTGCGAACCAACGGCGTTTCGGCCTGGGGCAATGCAGGCGGCTATTGGGGTGGAGCCCCGCATGGCGCGTTCGCCTTCTCCGTTGGCGAAGTCCCCAACACCAGCGTGGCCGATCGCAACTACAGTTGCAAAGTGACCTCAACGCCGGGGGCGCCCAATCAAGCGCCTTGCGAAAACGGCAACTCCGGCGGTTTGACAGGACGTTGGAACTACGCTCGCAGCTACCACACCGGCGGAGTCAACGGCTGCTTCACTGATGGCTCGGTCCGCTTCTTCCCCGACACCATCGATCGACAAGTTTGGTTACGTCTGGGCATTCGCAACGACGGTCAAGTCGTCGGTCAGTATTAAAACCGATCCCCCTGCCAGCACAACAAAAATCTGTCGACATCCCAGGCCGCGCAACAATCCGCCCGGTCTGCCGCGCTAAATTTACGAACCAACCTTGGATCACCTTGAGAGATACCCCGATGCGACTTTCCGTTTTGATAGTGAGTGGACTGCTGCTCGCGAACATTGGCTGCGGAGGAGGCCCCGAAGGCCCCAAAACCTACGCCGTCACCGGCAACGTCACTTTTGATGGCCAGCCCGTAGAGAGTGGAAGAATCTTGCTGCGTCAAACTGAAGGCGGCGGCAAAGCCTTCTCCGGCGAAATCACCAACGGCAAGTACACCGTAAACGCCGAACAAGGCCCAACCAAAGTCGAACTAACCGCGTCGCGTCTCATCCCCGGCAAGTTTGACAACTCTAACGGAACCCCCGAGCCCGTCGGCGAAATGTACCTGCCTGCCAAGTACAACAGCAAATCCGAATTGACAGCAGACGTCACGCCAGACGGGGAGAATGAGTACGACTTTGAGCTGAAGTCGAAGTAACGGCAAACAGCCATCGTGCGCCTATCCCAACGAGCGCCACAGCCTGGCTTGTCCAGCAGTGCCGAAGCAAGCAACACTTGCAAGCAGATCGATCAGCACCGACATCATTGCCACCCCGTTGCGTGGCAATGATTGTGCAGGAGAGCTACGAGAAACTCTCGCCCATCCCGATCGTGATCGCATCATCACGTCTGCGAGGGATGTAAGCCAACTTCGTTCGCCAAGCGGCACCCGAACTTCTAGGCTGGCGGAAAGTTGATGGATTTAGATCAACTAAGCCGCCCGTCGATTCTCTCGATCCGCTGGTCGCCATGCGAAACCATTGTCCAGTTGTCCGATTGTCCCCGCTTGCAAGGTAAGCGACAAACCGTCGGGTTCACGACGATCCGGCCTGCAGGCTCGCGAGATGGACGGCGTAGACATCAAGCAGCATCAGAATGCAGAGCAAATTGAAGGCGATCGCCAGCGCAATAACCATGTTCCGTTTTCCCCGCCGGCGCATAAAAAAAAACGCATCACTGCGGCCCAAAAGCCCCCCCCTAAGGGGCTGGGCCTAGAATTCCGTAAAGCATTTCCCAAAAAAACGACTTACGTCTTTGCCGAAAACGTTAATGCAACCCAATGCAACACTCACAAAATGCCGTCCCGAATGCGTCCGTACGATGTCGGCGGCTCGATCGTCATATGAGTCCGCCAATGTCGCCGCGACGAGCCACGGCGATCATACAACAACGTTCACAAAACACTTTGGTCATAGCCGCTATACTAAGGGGTTGGATCATCGAGTATTGATGGGAAGGGCTTATTATGCGTCGCTGGGACTCAGAGGGTTTTCATTTCAAGTTTTGGGAATTCGTAATCGGAATTGGCATGCTGCTGATTGCGTTCCTAGTTTGGCTAACGGGACTTGCGGGAAACTATAACGATTTTCGAGATGCAACCAATCGCCGAATTGGAGCGAAAATCAACGTTGCAACAATGACCAACTCTTTCTCAATGCCGCCACAGTTATTGAACGGGGTTGAAAAAATTAACCTGCTTCAAGCAAAATCCCCGGAGTTAGTAGCGATCTCTCAAGACTTAGCGATCCTCGATGAGATTCAGCAACAACTAACGATGCAAATCTCAAATACAGGGGATGAACCTGCCGCTAAAGTATTTGTTCAGTTACCAATTCAAGCAATAGGTTACGTTGATGATGACAATAAAAAGCGAATGAAGACTTTCGATGCTTTTACGGGCAAGATTGAAATAGGGGAAATCAGGGGCGGCGAATCGGTCATAGTCTGCTTATATTTCAAGTCAAATCTAATTCATGGCGACCCTATGACGGTCAATTTTTTGGGGGATAGCATTCCTCTTCAAGTTACAGAAATGGGCATTCAGAATTACAGCTATCAATACGAGTTTGTTTTAATCTTCTTTGGCGTTGCGTTGTCTGCCGTGATCATATTGACCACGCAGTTGGGTTACTTCCTTCTCACGGGCAAGAAAAAAGCCGCTTGATCGACATCAAGCGGCTATCCAAATGTTTGGACCGTTCTGAGATGCTATAACGTGACGTGGTTTCGAGCGTCTAATCGTCTTTTCTCAAATTAAAGTACGACTCATGATCATAAAGGTTCTCAACTTTCTTAGTTCTGCTTGGTGGTTTTGGGTTTTTGTTTTTGTCGTTGTCGTGTTTGTTGCCATCACTCCGCTGCCATTCATCCTCGGATCGTACCTTCCATCAAAATTTGGTGGTCCTGCACTATCGGCAAATGAATTGGGCGATACCTTCGGATTCGCCAATGCAGTTTTTAGTTCGTTGGCGTTTGCAGGCGTTATCGTCACGCTCGTCTTGCAAATGAAGGAACTAAAAGCTCAAAGAGAAGAAATGGTCGAAATGCAGCGAGTCCAAATGCTTGGAATCGCTCTACAATGCGACACATTCGATTTAGCAAAATCAGGAAGTTTTGACGACGCCCAAGGTGATATAAGCTTTCTCGTTGCATTCATCAATTCTCACGTAATGAATTATGCCCAAGAGAATCAAGTCATCCGCTTTGACATAGCTGTTTACCATGTCTGGAACAAGCTCGTAACGTTGAGCGAATTCACATCTGAGACGATATTCTCACATGACTCTAAGAGAGAGAGGCTTCAATTTCTTCGCTATTCGTCTGGGCTTCAGTCGTTCGCAGTCAATTTTGCCAATTCAACAATTTATAACCCAGTTCAAAGTGCTATTTTCTCAGCTATTGCTGGTATTGCCATGGAGTTCACTTTGTCAGTAAGCGATCTGCCAGCAAAGCATAAAGTCTTATCAGAAATCAGTTCTGGAGCTGCCCAGATTTTGAAAGATCCGATATTTTTTATCGGCGATTACGAACATGTCGAAAGTGGTCTGAGAGCAGCGATAAAATCCCTCAATGAATTGAAGGATCAGGCGGAAGCCTTAGCTGCTGATCAATCGTAATGAGCTTGAACGAAAAAAGCCCCGTGATCAGAGCACGTTGCTTGTGCAGGCGGGCAGTCTGTTCTGAGTGCCGGCGAGATGACTTTTGTCGGGGCAGGCGAGCAGCTGTTTGTGGAGAGCGTCACCAACCAATCCACTGGCTATTGTCCCCAGCCGCGGTCCTGGGCGGCGGTTGCTTTGGCGCTGGATCGGTTGGGGCTGCGTCATCCCGGCGAGTTCTCGCCTGCGATGACCTTCCGCCGCTGTCCGGCATGCCGGCAGACGAATCTGGTGAAGGATACTTTTTTCTGCTGCGATGTTTGTGGGGCAGAGCTGCCGGCCGACTGGAACTTTGACTTCCTTCCCTGATTCAAAACTGCAGCAAACGCTTTGCTTGCTAACTTTCCCAGGATCGCACTACGCTTTCTCGCCTCCTCCATCTGCTTGGCGCCCCTCCGCGAACCTTCTTATTTCGGAGCTCACCACAGAGAATCGGAGAGGTTGGCCAAGGGGCGTGGGCATCGATTGCCATTGACAATGTCTTAGTGTTTTGTTATTATTTACTCACACATTATTGTGCACCGTGCGACCGATTGGTTTCACGGCGGGGCGGTCCTTTGCCGTGGAAGATCGGCAACTTCGAGAGAGGTTGGCGGCGTTGTCTGCTGCGCGGGATGCAGCTTGGGAGGTTCTGCCGTTCAGCAGAAAAAAACGTCGCGGCCTCAGTCCACTCGGTTGCTCAAAAAAACGGTCCAGTCCGGTCCGGTCTGGCCGCCCAGAAAAAAAAGATGCAGTCCAGTCCACATTGGGAAATCTTTCACGAAGTTTGAAATCTGAAGGGCGAATTGCTTGGGGCGCGAAGTGATTCAGGCGTCTGCTCAGAAAAAAAACAGGCTGCGGTCCAGTCCAGTCTGGGCACTCAGAAAAGAACAACGCTGTCCGGTCCGGTCCAGTGAGGCTGTGATTTTTTTCCAACCCGGCTTGGCGACACAAAATCGCGGCGCTAAAACGGGGGGATGGATAATTCAAACTCACAACCAAACGTTTCTCGGGTGCGCGTGAAGCGGCCGGAGCGGTTTCAAGTTCAGTTTCGGGATGCTTCGTTGGATCAGATGATTCCGCGGGATCATCGCGTCCGGGCGGTCTGGGCGTATGTCGATTCGCTCGATCTGACGCCGTTGTATCAGAAGATTCGCGTCGTCGAAGGATCGGCTGGACGCGATGCCGTTGATCCAAAAATCCTGATGGCGTTGTGGATGTTCGCCATTATTGAAGGGATCAGCAGCGCTCGACATGTGGCGCGACTGTGTACGCGCGACTTGGCTTACTTGTGGATTTGCGGCGATGTCGGCGTCAATTATCACCTGCTGGCAGACTTTCGTACGATGCATGGCGAGTTCCTCGATGAATTGCTGACTGACACGATTGCGACGCTGCTGCACCAGAATATTGTCACGCTGGAAACGGTTGCTCAAGACGGCATGCGAGTGCGGGCCAGCGCCGGCACCAGCTCGTTCTTTCGTCAGCAGACGCTGGAAAAATGCCGCGAAGAAGCGGCAGCGCAAGTAAAAAAGTTGCGTGACGAAAGCGACGACAATTCGGATAACGGCGTTAGCGACGCTCGTCGCCAAGCGGCCCAAGAGCGTGCGGCGCGCGAACTTTTGGATCGGGTGAATAAAGCCTTGGAAGAATTGCCGGAAATGCAGCGACAAAAAGATCAGCAGAATAAAAAGAAGCGCAAAGAGGCGCGCTGCAGTACGACCGATCCGGAAGCACGCAACATGAAGATGAGCGGAGGCGGATTTCGTCCGGCCTATAACGTGCAATTCGCGACTGATGCCGAGACGCGTCTGATCGTCGGCGTGGACGTTAGCAACAACGGCAGCGATGGCCATCAGATGCAGCCGATGCATGAAAACCTGCGCGAGCGTTATGACAAAACTCCCCAGCATTACATCGTCGACGGCGGGTTCGCGACCCGGGGAGGAATCACCGCGGTCGAGCAAGCCGGCAGTCAAGTGACGGCGCCGATGACTTATGTAGAGCAGATCGAAAAGCGAGGCGGCGACCCGTACGCACGCCGCAAAGAGGACAACGACGCTATGGCCGCGTTCCGCGAACGAATGAAAACGGAAGAGGCCCAGGCCCGGCTAAAACAACGCCCCTCGATCGCTGAATTCCCCAACGCCGAATGCCGCAACCGGGGCCTGCAGCAGTTCCGAGTTCGCAGCCGAGAAAAAGTCAAAGCGGCGACGCTATGGTACGTCATCACCTACAACTTCATGAGGATGCTGAGTCTGGGAATCCTAAAACCGGCCTAAAAAGGAGAACCAAGCAGAGCGGAACCAAGCGACCCGCCCCGAACGGACCGCCGCCATCCACTCCAGAAAATAGCAACCGAAAATCGAGCGCCCAACCAGCCGCTAAAAAACGAAAAACGCCCGCGCGGCGAAAGGCGATGGTGACGGCGTTGGATAAACTCACAACCTCAGTCCACAGTCCACTCAGAAAAAAAGGATGCAGTCCGGTCCGGTCTGGTTCCCGTTGCTTTCGCAGCTGGGACACCGGCGCGTTGTGGGCAGAAGCGGCGATTTGCTTCCGGGCAAATTACCCTCGCTCGCGCGTCGGGCTACGAAGAAATAGTTGTCCGGTTGTCCGGTTGTCAGCAGATGTTTTACGGCGATCCGGCATTTTGGCTTGCCAGATGGACGGCATAGACCGAGAGCCCGGTAAAAATCAGGAGGAGGATGAAGAACATGTTGACGGCCAGTGCCATGGCCAGGATGGGGTTTTGTTTTTTCCGATAGGCGTTCGCACAGATGCAAAACCCTGGCACGGAGCACATCGCCAATGCGGCGGAAAGCCACAACATCACGCCGCCGCCGGATGGCCCCATCGCCATCATCCCCACAACGGCCAGCAGCGTGCAGAGATAACCGACAGTCGGCGACCGATGAATCGGCACGCCGTCTGGGAAAGCTGGATCAGAATTGTCGTCATGTCCAGGCGACTCGAAAGGATTTTCCGCAGATACAACCCGGCGATCGTCTGGCGTGTTGTCCAAGGTTCGTTTTCCCCGCCGGCGCATAAAAAAAGCCGCATCACTGCGGCTTAAAAGTACCCCCTACGGGAGTCGAACCCGTGTTTTCGGACTGAGAATCCGACGTCCTGGGCCACTAGACGAAGGGGGCATGTTTCTCAGATTTTTGGTGGATTGGGCTGTTTGCCCCAACCCTCAGCGGGCCTAGAGGTTAGATCGCTGGTGGAGCGGCTGATTTCCACTCCTGTTGCATCGTCTGCTGGACACCGGCGACTGTAGGAAGTTCACCCAAGGACCGGTTAACGAAGGTTTCATGATTTTAATGCCAAGCGGGCCGTAGTCAACCGGACCGCCGGTGGTGGGAATGACGAATGAGGAAACCAGAATGTCGAATGACGGATCGTGGGTTCCATCGTTTGGTTCATTCCGGCTTCTTTCGACATTCTGGTTTCGACATTCGTCATTTACCTCTAACTCACTACGCAATGATGTCATTCACGACGTGCCCGTGCACGTCGGTTAGGCGGAAGTCGCGCCCGGCGTAGCGGTAGGTAAGTTTTTCGTGATCGAAGCCCATCAGTTTCATGATGGTTGCGTGCAGGTCGTGGACGTGGACTTTGTTCTCGACGGCGGCGAACCCGAACTCGTCGGTCGCTCCGTGAACATAGCCCCCTTTGACGCCGCCGCCGGCCATCCAAACGGTAAAGCCATAATGATTGTGATCGCGGCCGTTGATCTTGCCCTGGTTGGAGCCTTCTTTGGGCATCTCGACGGTCGGCGTGCGGCCGAACTCGCCGCCGCAGATGACCAGCGTATCTTCGAGCAGACCGCTTTGTTTCAGGTCCTTCAGCAGAGCGCCGATCGCCTGATCGCATTCTTTGGCCAACCGGCGATGATTGACTTCGATATCGTCATGACTGTCCCACGGCTGTCCTTGGCCGTGCCAAACCTGGACGAAGCGAACGCCTCGTTCGACCAAGCGGCGGGCGATCAAGATTTGGCGAGCCTGGGTACCTTCGCCGTACATGTCGAGGATATGTTTGGGTTCACGCGAAACGTCAAACGCTTCGGCCGCTTCGCTTTGCATGCGGAAGGCCAACTCAAACGACTGGATTCGGGATTCCAACTGGGGATCGGCGGCGCGGGCCGCTTGATGCTGGGCGTTCAACTGACGCAGCAATTCCAACTGGCGCACCTGGGCGTCGTGGTCGACGCGTTGATTGCGGACGTTGGCGATCAGCTTTTCGAGGTCGGTATTTTTGGTGTCGACGTAGGTTCCCTGGAACACGCCAGGCAGGAAGCCCGACTGCCAGTTTTGCGACTCTTGAATCGGATAGCCGCCGGGGCACATCGAGATGAACGACGGCAGGTTTTGATTTTCGGTACCGAGCCCGTAGACGAGCCACGAGCCGAGACTGGGCCGCGGCAGTCGGGCTTCGCCGCAGTTCATCAGCAGCAACGACGGCTCATGGTTGGGAACATTGGCGTGCATCGAACGGACAAAGCACATGTCGTCGACATTTTCGGCGACATGCGAAAAGATGTCGCTGACCTCGATGCCGCTTTGGCCATACTTTTTGAACTTGTATGGCGACGGCAAGGCGACGCCGGTTGGGCGTTCGGTCCGCATTTTGACCGGAATCTCTTTGCCGGCGTATTCCTCGAGCTTTGGCTTGGGATCGAACGTGTCGACATGCGAAGGGCCGCCGTTCAAGAAGATATGAATGACGTGCTTCGCTTTGGGAGCGAAGTGGGGCGCCTTTGGCAGCAGCGGATTGGCCGGCGCAGCGGTTGCCGAATTGCCAAACATCGAACCAAGCGCGAGCGAGCCAAGTCCCATGCCGGTCATCGAGAGCATGTCACGACGATTGAGCAGGTTGCGATTGGGCGAGTTAATCCAGTTGTCCATAACATCCTCTGGCGGCCTAATGCGGCACGCAGCGTTAGTCGACAAAGTGAAATTCGTTGGAGACCAGCAGCACCTGAGCGAGTTGCGTCCAGGCGTCGACCGGTCGTTGCGTGTTGAAGTCCGAGGCGCTGTTCCAAGCTTGGATGGTGTCTCCTCGCATCAGCAAGTTGACGGTCCACTCAAAGCTGTCGTTGGCGATCGTTTCGCCGGATTCGGTGACAAAGTCAATCACGTCCCCGGCTTTGACTTCGACCTGTTCGACGTTGGTCGCAGCGCCGCCGTGCTTGGCTTTCCAGTTACCGACCGGGCCGGCAGGACCGATGATCGAAACAAAGACGCCGTCGCCGTTTTCGGACTTGTGATGCAGTTTGCCTTCGATCGTAATAACGCCGTTGACGGGAGATATAAAACGACGAATCGCGGCGAACTTTAAGCTGCCTGGATGACCGCCGCCAGCGTTCAAGCTGGACCAACCGGCGACTTTGTTCGGCAGTTCGGTATCGGCTTGCCAAGTTTTGCCATCGGCCGAAACCGACGCATAGGGAGTGAACTGAGCGACCTTGCCGGTCTCGCTGTCGCGACTGCCGTAACCATAAAACCAAGGAGTTGCCGGAGCTGGCTCGCTGGGTGCGCTGGTCACAAACTGCGTCGCCAGCTTAAGCTCTTCGGCGTTGGGATCGCGGCCTAGGGCTTGTTGGTAGAGCTGCTGGATACGTTGGTGCGGATCGGTGTGATGGGCCGAGTCGCGGGCAAGTTTGTTGGCCTGATTCATCACAAACGAGCTATTGAGCATAAACAGCGCCTGCTGCGGCACGGTCGTCTCGGGTCGAATTGGACAATGCGCATCAGGACCAGCAAAGTCAAACGTACGGAACATGCCAGGCAAGTTCTGCCGATCGATCTGACCATAGATCGTTCGACGCGGTGGCGAAGGATCCGTCGTGATGTCGACTGCAGGTCCGCCAATGGTTTCGTCCAACGAACCGGTTGCAACTAACAAACTGTCGCGGGAAGCTTCAAAATCCAAACGGCGACGATTCATCCGCCATAGATAAATGTTGGTCGGATCAATCGCGCGGCATTCGGCGCGATCAGAGCTCGACTGTTGATAGGTTGCTGTCAGCATCAAGCGGCGGATCAGTCGTTTGACCGACCAGCCATCTTCCATAAACTCAACCGCCAGATCGTCCAGTAACTGAGGATGGCTCGGCTTCTCGCCCTGGGCGCCAAAGTCGCTAGGCGTGGTGACCAAGCCTTCGCCAAACAGATGACCCCAGACCCGATTGACAAAAACGCGGGCCGTCAGCGGATTGTCGCGTGCGGTAATCGCTTGGGCCAACTGCAAGCGCCCGCTGCCATCGGTCAGCGGCAACGGCTTATCTTTCTCGGTCAAGACCGAAAGGAACTGTCGCTTGGCGATGTCGCCGTTGTTGCCGGCCTGACCTCGCTTGAAGATGCGAACATCATGCGGATTGTCGTCTTGCAGGATCGGCGGCATCCCTTCGGGCGTCTCTTCTTTGGTGCTATTGAGAACGCCGTACATGCTGTAGTAGTCAGCCGCGCTGATCGGATCAAACTTGTGATCATGGCAACGCGCACATGCGACGGTCAGTCCCAAAAAGCCACGCGAGACGACGTCGATGCGATCGTCGAGAATGTCATGTTTGTTGTTCAAAAAGCGACGTCCCAGCGTCAGGTATCCGAGCGCTTCAAGTTGACGCTCCCCCTCAGGCAAGCGATCGGCCGCCAATTGCTGAGCGACAAACTGGTCAAACGGCAAGTCGGCGTTGAGCGAAGCGACGACCCAGTCACGGTACTTGTAGGCGCCGGGATAGGCACGATCTTCTTGGAAGACATACCCTTTGGTGTCGGCGTAGCGTGCGACGTCCAACCAATGCCGGCCCCAGCGTTCGCCAAAGTGGGGCGAGGCCAGCAATTGATCGATCAGCTTTGCCGTTGCGTCAGCAGATTGATCCGCGACGAAGGCGTCGATCTGTGGTTTGGTCGGCGGCAGGCCGGTCAGGTCAAAATAGATGCGACGAACCAGCGTGCTTTTGGCGGCAGCCGGAGAAGGGGAGAGCCCCTTCGCTTCGTGCTGGGCCAAAATGAAATGATCGACGCGGCTCTGGGGCCAGTCGGCTTGTTTCACCTGCGGCGGATCGTGACGATGCGGCGTTTTGAACGACCAAAAGTCGCGAGGATCTTTTTCGACATAGGTGATTGCCTCGCCGCCGCGCGGATCGACCATGCCATCGGCGACCCACTTCTCGAAGATCGCGATCTCCTCGTCAGTCAGCTTCCCCTTGGGAGGCATTTGATACGAGTCTTCACCAAAACGGACCGCTTGGATCAACAGGCTATCATCCACATTTCCCGGCTCGACCGCCGCGCCACTATCACCGCCGGCCAAAATGCTGGCCCGGTTGTCCAGGATCAGACTTCCTTCCAGCTTGCGTGACTCGGCCGAATGGCACTCGCTGCAATGCTTCGTCAGCAGAGGAGCGACCTTCGTTTCGAAGAACTGAACTTGCTCGGGCGTCGGTTTTGCCTCGGCGGCCGGTGTTTCTTCGGCGTTCACTCGTGGCGTGAGCGCAGCAGTCGACACCAACGACAAAATCACAAGCGGCATCCATAGCCAAGTTCGGCGCATGGGCGGCATTTCCTAGAGGCGGGAGGGTTGTAGGTAGGCGGGGAGCGGCCAGCGGCCGGAGTGCACGTTTTCCTACTCTCTAGGGTACGCAATCGGCGCAGTTTCGGCAACAAGATTCCGCAAAGGCGCACAGGAGCGCAAAGTTACACAGGACGCCCTTGCTTGGTCGCAGGTGGCCGAAAACTGCTCGTACACCCCCTGAATTAGTCAGCGAAGGTGACAACCTCAACCCAACTGGGGATATTGCCTGTTTTATAATGAGCAAACGGGGATAGATCGCCGGTCGCTTGATCGAACCGATAGGCGGTCAATTGGTCGCTTTTTTGCCCAGCCGCGTAAAGAAATTTTTGGTTGGGGCTCAAATTGAACGAACGCGGAGTGGCTTCGGTTGGAGTTTGCCCCAAGGACGTCACCTGACCGTCATCACCAATGGCGAACCGCGCAATCGAGTCGTGCCCGCGATTGGAGACCAGGGCAAACTTGCCATCGGCCGAAAGCTCGATATCAGCACAGGTGTTCCTCGATCCGTCATAGCCGGCCGGCAAGGTCGAAACGGTCTGTCGCGGTTTTAATGTTCCCTTGGCCGGATCGTAGTCGTATGCAGTGATGCTGTCGCCAACTTCATCCGAAGAGAGGACGAGCGGCAGCGAGGGATGGTATTGAACGTGTCGCGGCTCGGTGGTCGCCGGACCGTCGACTGACGGCGGATCGTTGGCGGTCAGTTTGCCGCTGGTCGGATCAAAGCGGAACTGGAAGATCTTGTTCGGCCCGGTGTGCGAGACCAGAGCGATACGATTGGTCGCATCGGTACGGATGCAATGTGCGTTTTTGGCGGTCGGAATCTCTTGAGCCAGCTCACCAATGTCGCCGCCGCTGACCGGGTGGACCGTCACTTTGCCGGCGCCATAGTAAGTATTCAACAACCATTTGCCGGTTGGATCGCAGAAGACAAAGCAGGAAGTCGCGTCAAGCGGCAGGGTCTCGATTTGCTTCAGATCGCCGGTCTGCGAGTTGACGGCGAAGCTCAACAACGCGTCTGGACGGGAAGTCGAGACATAAGCGAACTTTTGATCCGGCGACAGCGCGATCGGCCCCGGCGCTGCTTCCAGCTGGATCGTTTTCACCAAGGAAAGATCTCCTTTGGCTTCGTCCATCGCAAAGAGCGAGATCGTTTTGTCGCCCCCATTCGAGACATAGACGAATGACTTGGCCGAAGCCGAAGCAGAAACCAACAAGACCAAGAGCAGGGAAAAAACGCGCATCACGTTGACTCGCAATCGGAACAGGGCAGGGGGGACAATCAGAGGAGTAAGAGGAGAGTCTGAGGTCAGCGAACTCCTTGGTTAACAGAATAACTTGAAATTTCTCGGGAAGCGACCACTTTTTTGCATCTCTTTGCGCGGTGTTAGGGTGGTTGCGACTCTGCGGCTTCCCCCGCACAATACACGTCTTTCTCAGTGTTTCTGAAACCATTTTCGCTAGGGCGAATCATGAACGAGCTTCCCCAAGTGCTCCTCTCCGGCTTTGCGGATGAAGCGGCGAATGACAAACTTGCAGTCCAACAATTCAGTGCGTTTGCAGCTCTCGGACTCGAATATTACAGTCTCCGTTTTATTGACGTCGGCAACGGCATCAAAAACGTAATGCAGCTGAACAAGGCCGAGATCAGCAAAATCCGCAAGATGGAAGGAGAATACGGTCTGAACGTCGCGTCGATCGGTTCGCCCATCGGCAAAGTGAAACTGGTTGACTCGGATGACGGCTCGAAAAACAAGTACGTTAAGTTTGACAAGTATCTAGCCACCGACGTGCAAAAAGCGTGCGAGCTGGCGCATGCGTTTGAGACCAAGCTGATCCGCGGCTTCTCGTTCTATCACCCGATCGGATCCGATCCGTACGATCACATTCCGCAAGCGGTCGATCAACTGGGCCAAATCGCCGAGATGTGCCATCGCAGCGATCTGACGTTTGGGCTAGAAGTCGAAGCGAACCTGATTGGTCAAACCGGCGACATCCTGGCCGAAATTCATAAGAAGGTGAATCACCCGGCGATGATGCTGATCTTTGACGCCGGCAACTTGGTCTGCCAAGGCTATACGCCGGACGAAGTTTATCAGCAGTACGTCAAGATGAAGCCGGGCCTGGGCTGGATGCACATCAAAGACTACAAGGTGACCAAGCCGATCACCGAAAAGGGTCACATCGACGAAGACGCGCTAAAGAACTTTGTGCCGTCCGATCTGGGCGACAGTGGTCACGAGCGAATTTTGCGCGACTTTGCCGCGATGATTCCGAAGCTGGAGAAGAAGCTGCAGAAACGGGGCATCCCCGGCGTCTTCCTCGATCTCGAACCGCACGTGAAGGGTGGCGGTCAGTTCGGCGGCTTCAGCGGACCAGACGGCATGGGCGTCGCACTGCGCGGCCTTTGCCGCACGCTCGACTTTGCCGGCGTCGACTATCATCTGCGCGACTTTGAAGACATTTGTGCAGCCCGCGGCTTTTAAGAAAGCAGCTACAAGCTATGTCACGCGATCGTCAAACGATCGGCGGTTGTCCCAAGTGCAAGTCAGCCACCATGACTTGCACTTACAACCACTTTCAAAACGACGAGCTAGAAATCCACAGTTGGGAGCACAAGTGCCCCGACTGCGGCCAGCGCGAAACGTCAGCGCTGCGCAGCGATGAGGAAGATGACGCCGACGATTTTCACCATGGCAATTGTTGCCCGTTCTGCGGACGCACGATAGATCAGGCTTCGGCCTGACGAACTTGGGTGGCACGCTCAGAACGATAGTGATGGGCGTGGCGAAGCGTTAACAAGCGCAACCACACCCATCACGAAGCGCTCTGAGCGTGCCACCCGACAACTACGTTTGGGCTAATTCGCGTTTCAACACGGCCATTGTTTCGGCCTGTTTCTGCTCGACAAACTGCTGGGCCTTCGCCGCTTTTTGCTTGGCGGCTGCCGGATCTTTTGCGATGTCGACAACCGTCGGTACGATCTTCGCCACGCTGGCCGGATCATCCATGTCGAACAACCAATCCCCCAGCCCGATGTCGTCCCACATGTAGCCTTTGGTTGTTTGCTCGGCCCAACGACAGACGACGGCCGGCACTCCGTGACCGATGCACATGATCGGCGAATGCATCTCGTTGCCAAATAGACCGGCGCTGCGAATGTAGGTGCTGACCGCTTCGCCGGTCAGCCAATAGTTGGGACGCCAGACAACGCGATCACGAACCTCGGGCGGCAACTTGTCGAGCAGCATCTCTTTGCCGATCTGCATCTGCGTTTGATCTTCGGGACAGATCAAGACTTTCATGTCGGTCGATTGAATCACGGCGACAATCGCATCGCGCAGCGGAGCATGATCGTGCTCTTTCATTTCTTCATTGCGAACATGCTTGGCCGGCTCGACTTCGGTCTTTTTGTAAATCCAAGAGGGGGTGTAACGAAGTCGCGGGATGCAGCAGAGAAATTTGCCGGTTTCCAGGCCATGCTTTTGCATAAACGCATCGGCTTTTTCGTCGTCGCGCAGGTCACACGCAAAGGCGCCGTCGGGGCCGAACTGCATGATCGGCGCATGACACCCTTGTTCCTTGGCGAACGCCAACGAATGTGAATCGCGGAAGAACACAAACTGCGCCTCATTCAGCACAGCCACCGACGCGGCGAGCGCCTTCTCGCTGGCCGGAACGGTACTGGACGAGCTCTTGGGTGGAAAAGTGATTCCATAGATGCCGTACGGCTTCTTGGTTTCTGCTGACCAGCGACGCACATCTCGCTCGGCGACTAGGGATGCACCGCTCCCGTGTAGCAGAAAATCGCAATCGTCAAATGCGGCCTGTACTTGTTGCTTGCCTTGCGCGATCCGCAGTTTGGGAAAGTTGGCCATCAGCAACTCGTCGACGCCGTTATCCACCTTGCTGGGCCAAAGGGTCACTTCGGTCTCGGGCAAGTATTCAGCCAACAGTCGCAACACCCCAGGCGTATGGGCAATGTCGCCGATGTTGATCGTCTGCCAAGACGAGCGAAGCAAGATGCGTTTGGGTTTCGGCTGAGCGGCGAAAAGGTTCGCTGCGCCGGCGGCGGTAAGTCCGAGGATTCCTAACGCGCTGCGGCGAGTGATTGGTGTGGGATTCATGCGGAGGGCTCAGTTTCGTTGATTTGCAAAATGGGACAGCATGCTTTCGACGAGTACGCTTCTCAGTATAAACGTGAGCCGCGCGGATCGCCACAGTTCCCAATAGGGCAGGGCAGCCCTAAGCCTGATGCGCTATCGCCCTCGATCTGGCTGCACAACTTTCCCCTTCGATAACAACTCGAAGTCGATCTGGTTCTCTCCATCAACAACCTCGCGCGTCAGTTCGCTGCGCGTGTTGTAATGCTCGGGCAAACGTTCGGCACGCCGCTGGCCGGTTTCATCTTCATCACGGTAGGTGCGGATGCGCACGATGTGCGTTCCGGGCGTCGCGCCTTGTCGATCACGTGTAAAACGAAGCGTATAAGCTCCCTGTTGATCGGTCGTCCCGTACGAAGGAGATCCATGCTGCGGCGAGAATTCAATTCGCGCGTCATGCAGCGGTTTACCATCCAAGGTTACGGCGCCCGAGACGGTCGATAACTTGGGATCGACCGCCTGGCCGCAACCCGCCAATAACGCCAGGCCGACAAAAGCCCATTCGGATTGCAGTTGATGAAGTGCGCGCATATTTTCCTCCTGTTTCGTTTATTGCATCTGGGAAAGAGAGCAGGGGAGCCAACCGCTGACTCCCCTGACATTCGAGCTATCGCTTAGAACGTCTCGCTGATGACGTGCCCGTCGCCGCGGCGACCGAGTCGTTGGAACAGACCAATCTGATCAGCTGGCGGACTGGCCTGATTGACGCTCGAACTGTGGAAGTCGATGTTCTCTTGAATGAAACTCACACGACCATCGCCAAACAAAAAGAACGCGCCTCCGGCGTGCTGACTGCTGAACCCGCGTTGCCCCTCGACATCGCCGATGTTCAACTTGACGTCGACCAGCCCCAACGTTTGTTGCAGTCCCACATTGCCGCTGCCGTTGTAGTTGCGAACTCCAATCCACGTGCCGGCCAAGTCACGCCACTCTCGCTCGCCGACCAAAAAGGTATTGCTGGCGCCGTCGGTGATGTCGGCAAATCGGGTCCTGCTCAGCGGCCAGAACATGCCGAACGGATCACGACCATTGTTCTTCCATTGCTCGGCCAACGACCAGCGAGCGCCGCTCACGCCGATGTAATTGGACGTACCGACAGCAGTATCGCCGTAAACAGCGTTCGTAAATTTGCGCTCGGTATTCTCATTGGTCGCCGTATCGGAAGGGCAACGAAAGACGCTCAATCGGGTTTGCGACAAAGCTCGCGTCCCTGCTGCTTGCATGAATGCATGGAGATCGCGGGACGAGACGTTCAATTGATCATAGAGACTGCTCTGCTCTAGTTGAGGCAAGAGAAAAGCGCTCCATCCCCAAGCAGCGATGTTGGTCGCCAGCGGGTCATTTTTTGAGATCAGCGTGCCCGGCGGAAATGCCTGATGGATGTCATGATAGTTGTGCAGCGCTAGGCCGAGCTGTTTCAAGTTGCTTTTGCACTGCGTACGCCGCGCTGCTTCACGAGCTTGCTGCACCGCCGGCAACAGCAAAGCGATTAAAACGCCGATGATCGCGATGACCACCAGCAGTTCGACCAATGTAAAACCAGAGCGCGCGTACCGGTAGCCGTAAACGTTATCGTTCATTTTTCACCTATGGAGATTGCAGATTGCTGTCAGTAAATCGCCGCCCGAGCTGCTCTACGCCAAAAAAGCGTGCAGCGCGGTAGCGACGAATCAGAAAATGGACTGAGCGAAAGAAAGCGTCTCAACAGCCGAGACAACAGCTCAAAGTCAGGCAGCAACGCAGCGCCCAAAGCGCGCCATAGTGAACGACCGCTCGATCGAGCGTGGCCCCAACTGGGTCCAAGAGTTCCGTATTGTTCAAGCGGGCTGTCATACCAGCAACATGATTACAATGTTGATCAAGTTAGTTCAGTATCATAGATCGGCAGACGAGAAGAAGGTTCGCAGCCAAATTTCGTGCGGCGATCATTTTTTGAGCCGAGTAACTTTGGCGAGTGCTGACAGCCGCGCAAAAAAAAGAGCCTCGCAGCATGCGAGGCTCTTTGAGAAATTCAAAAGGTGACGCAAATGCGTTAACCGGTTTGCGTCTTGGTTCGTGCTTCGCGAAGTCCGCGGCTGAGGATGTCTCGCAATAGCGGCGAGAAATCTTCGTAGGTGGTCTTCGTCGGAGCGCCTGCGGCGAATTGATAAATTGCGTCGCGCGGCTTTTTGCCGAGAGCGATCAGCGTGGAGCTGACCGTTCCCCATTCGCGGCCTTCCATGACCATCCCAGGACGACCTGGAGCAGCGGAAGGTCGAGCAAAAACTTTGCTCGCCACGGCGAGGAACTTGACCGCCGAGTCAAGCGTTTGCAACGTCAGCAAGCGGTGAGCCAGTTTGACCCGCTCGTCGCGAGAATCATTGAGATCACCACCGCCGATCAGGTTCAAACCTTCTTCCAAAGGTTGCGCGTTGATGTCGTCTCCTCCATGAATCGCATAGCCGGTTCGGCCATCGGCAACTACAAAGTTGACTCCGTCATACTCATCATTATTCAAAGCTTCCATCGCCATATCGACGGCCGCTTGGGCCGAGCTGGCGCGAAGTAGTTCGCGACAGAGCAGTCCGCGTGAACGAGGAGCGAGGGGGCGATTTGTCTTGCGGCGATTGCACGCACCGACAAATAGCCCATGTTGGTTGACGCCCAGCCAAGTTCCGCCGGCTTGCTGATCAATTCCGCACAAAGCACGAGGCTTCCCTGATTGAATCGAAGGAGCGGAGCTGGGACGATCGTAAAACTCTTCTCGATTGGCGGCGACCAAAATGGGCGCTTCGGCAACCGAGCGGTATTGGATTGCCAGTAGGCACATATTGTGAAAGATCGGGGGCAGAGGGTGTTGGACTTGCATGCTCCCTGGACACGCTCCAAGGCAGTTGCAATCCTTAAGAGTTTATTCGATTTCCTAAGTTCGGACACCCTTTAATGGGGGCCATGGTCTCGAATTTAATCGAAGAAGCTTACGAAAACAGTGGACAGGTACTGCCGAAACCACATTAGTGGTCATTAGTCGTCCGCTGAGGTTCGATTAATGGGCAACAACGCCGGTCAAGGGGACTGGCTACGTTATCCTACAACTACTCGTCATTTTTCCCATTTAAGACGCCGCGTGTCGCGAGAGCCTTCGGTTTGGCTCAAAGCAGCGCCGCATTCGTGGACAGATTGTCGGCCAGCATGAAATCCTGCGGCGAACAACTCTCCCCTATCACCTCATAATTCAAAGCGAAAGTCAAATCGCATGTTTTCCTCCAAACGAATTAGCGCCGTTGATTTGAGCGGCGACGAACGCTTGAAGTACTTCATTCGAGTGGTTCGCGAAAACAAAGAACTTTGGGGGCTCTACGCGGACGGGTGGGCCGAAACAGTCGACGATCAGCGCTGCAAGGGCTTCATCGTCTTTCCGGACCAGCAGCATGCCCAGTTGTGCGCGACGGACCAATGGAAGCACTATTCGCCCAAAAGCATTAAACTATCGAGCTTTATCGAGCGATTTCTCGACAAACTGGCGAAGCAAAAATACACCGTCGCCGTCTTTCCCACTCCGTTGGATGGCCCGGTTCAGGTCCCAGCGGACGTCCTGCGGTCGGAACTGTCCTAGCTAAGAAACACTCTAGAATCGCCTAGAAATGGTAGTGTAGAAACGAAATCAGCGCGTGCCCGAAAGCTCGAGCACGCGCTGCCCCTACCGGTCGTTTACGCGACCAGTGCTGATCGACTTATCTACCAAGATAGATTCGTGATTAGATTGTCCGATTATTTCGCATCGTCAGCTTTTGCGGCCGAAGCGCGACGTTCAGCTCTCCGCTTTTCGGATTCTGCTCGCAACTGAGCAATCTCTTTTAGCTGCTCTGGCGTCAAAGTTTGCTCGATCTTGGCGTCTCGCTCTGCTTTGATCGCGACAATTTGGCGTACTAGCACGTCGAGTCTGGCTTCATATTCGCCCTGGATCGAGTAGATCTCTTCTTTTTGCTTCTCACTGACTACCTGACCGTAGAAATTGGGAAGCCGGCCACGCGGCTCTTTTGCAGCGGTAGTCATTTTCGGCTGGGCCGCAGCCGGCGGTGCATCTGCCGCAAACGCTGAGAGCGCCGCGCTGCCGGTGACGGTCAGACCTAGAATGAGCAACGCAGAAATGAATCGGACACGAAGCATAAAAAATCTCCTACACCAATGAGATAAAGCCTCCGTGCCGTACTGATTCCCTCTTACAACCCATCCAGTTTAAATCTAGAGAGAGGGAGAATCAATCAAGAGAGGGGGTCGATTTTCCCCTTTTTTGGGAGCCCCGAGAGGATGGCATACCCAGCTTTTTGCCGTCGGCGCATAAAAAAAGGTCATGGTTGGTCGGTCCGTCGATCCCCATGACCCAATTGAATCAGAACGCGTCTTGCATTCTGCCCTCCAAGCGTTGTCTCTGTGTTCAATCATCGGACGTAACACGACCTCTGCTGCAGCCGAATTTCAGGAAAATACTGCTAGCACCGGCTGTAACGACCACGTAGCTTTCCGTTTGCGCATAAAAAAAGGGTGCGTCTCGGAGAAGACGCACCCTTTTTCGCTGCTCTGACTACTACTCGCATCTCGTCAAATCATTGCTCCCCCGCACTGATTGCACCGATCTGCTGACTCTAGTTCGGAAGCATCGCCCGATGACCTGGGTAGATCAGCTTCGCTTCTCTCGTCGGAATCAGCGTGGAAGTCGGCATCACTTCGATCTCCTGATAGGACGGTTGTCCCAGTTGGATGATCCGCGTGTTGGACTGACCACAGCTTGTGCAGCCGCTGGTTCCATAGCCGCCGTACCCTCGCCCCTTGAACATCTTCAAGCAACTCGGGCACTTCTCACAAACTCGCTCGAAATGGGGACCGCTGCAATTGCACATGGGGTACTCATCACAGCAAGTTCCAGTGGCGCAAGTCGGCCCGCATCCGCAAGCCGTAGGGCGAGCGAACCAGTGATACCGCCCTTGAACTCGCGAACCGCAGCCGCTCCTCTGATCGGCACAATAGCCGTCCCAGACGTTGGCGCAGTTGGTTCCGCAGCCGTTTCCGCAAGCGGCGGGCGAAGCACAACCGCAATCCGCGGCGGCTGAGTATCCCATCGTTTCGCCCCAGCCGGCGTGGGCCAGCGTGGCGAACATCATCATGCCGATTAGTGCGGCCATGGCTTTCAAGTTCATCGGTCGATCTCCATGCAATTAGGTGGGGGAGCTGAATCGCTTGGACGCCGCGGTCCCGAGTCGGGAGTCAGGCAGGCGCCAGCGTTGCTCTGGAGAAACATTGCTCATCGTTGACGTTGTGCAAACGCATCACGTTGATTTTTGAAGAAATTGTCGTTTGCCGACCAAGGCCTAATCGCTCTATCCTTTGTTCACCGAAGCAGTTGGTGCTACGATCACAGGGGGCAAAATCACGATGCCGCCAAGGGAAGCGGGCCCGCGTAGGACCGGAAGATGACGATTTTGCAGACTCTTGGAGATATCCAACCCGGCGTCATTACCGGGCTAACAGCAATGATCGCCGGGATCGTCGGCGTGTTGCTGCTGGTCTCGCGTCACCGCCTGCTCAGCGGAACAACGCTGATTGCTCCCTGGTGGTGGGTGCTGATCGCGTGGATCGCCGTGACCGGGGTCGAAACCTGGATCGGTCTGGCGGTATCCGCAGGCTCCGACATTCCGTTTCGCGATTCCCTTCGCTTTGCCTCCGGCATGACCCTCTTTTGCCCGCAGATGGCTCAACTGGGCGCCAAGCGCCCCCAGAACGTCGCTTGGCAATGGGTGGTTGTCATCCTATGGGCCGTGCTGATCATGCCGGTTGGTGAGCAATTTGCCTTGGGACTCGGGGGGGAACTTGTCCTGGGCGCTCCAAGGCGCTGGTTCTTGTTTGTGCTGATCGTCATGGGGCTGCTGAATAATGGTCCGACGCGGTTCTGCATGACGGCGATTCTGCTGGGGGCGGCGCAAATGCTGATCCTGGCCAAGCATCTTCCGGGAATCGGCGTTGGATTTGCCGCCGGAGGAGCGACGTTGGCGATCTTGTTGTTGCTGACTGCGATCTTTTTGACGGTTGTCGATTGGCCGCCGAAAGTCCCCACCTCGCGTCCCGAAGACCGAGTCTGGCTCGACTTTCGCGATAGTTTTGGCGCCTTTTGGGCGCTGCGCGTCGCTGAGCGCGTCAACGCTTCGGCAAGCCGTTACCAGTGGGGCTTATGGCTTACCTGGAGCGGGTTTACCCAAGTCGAGTTTGTCGGCGTGACCGGCGAAGTCAACGAAGAGGTCAATTCGGCCCTGCGAGCCAGCTTGAGGTCGCTGTTGCGGCGATTTGTCTCCGACGATTGGCTCCGCCAGAGAATGCCCCCTGACAAATCAGAAGATTCTCAAAAAACCCCTCCGCCAGAGGCGCATTTGTAACCAACTTTGCCGTGGCCACGGTTTTGCCCGTTGGTTGCCTTATGGCGAATTGCCGCCCATACTGAACCTAGGTTGTCATTGTTCACCCTGCGGGCGCCTCATGGCCGAATCCTCACCTCCAGCCTTTGCCGCAACTTGCGACCTCACCGGCAAGTCGTTAGGCGACTATCAAGTGCTCCGGCGGCTGGGCCGAGGCGCGATGGCTGAAGTGTTTCTTGCCCAACAGACCAGCCTAAAACGGCAGGTCGCACTCAAAGTGCTGCTGCCAGCTCTGGCTCAACAAGACTCCTACGTCAAACGCTTTCATCGCGAAGCCCAATCAGCCGCCGCGCTGACGCACGCCAACATCGTGCAAATCTATGAAGTCGGTTGCGTCGATGGAACCCACTTTATCGCCCAAGAGTACGTCCCAGGACAAACGCTCAAACAACTTACCGGCAAGTCTGGCTCGGTCGACGCCAAAGCGGCCTTCGCGATTATGCGTCAAGTCGCTGCAGCGCTGGTCAAAGCGGCGGAGCAGGGGATCGTCCACCGCGACATCAAGCCCGAGAACGTCTTGATCAACGCTTCCGGCGAAGTGAAGGTCGCCGACTTTGGCCTGTCGCGCGTCATTAGCCAAAATGGCGAAGGGCTCAACCTGACCGAGATCGGCGTCACCCTGGGAACTCCGCTTTACATGAGCCCTGAGCAGGTCGAAGGCAAGCAGGTCGACGCGCGCAGCGACATCTATTCGCTCGGCGTGACCATCTACCATCTGCTCGCCGGCCGACCTCCGTTTGACGGCGACACCGCGCTGGCCGTCGCCGTGCAACATTTACAGACCGAACCAGCGCGGCTAGAAACGCTCCGCAAAGATTTGCCGCCGCAGTTGACCCGCGTCATCCACAAGATGCTGGCCAAAAAGCCCGACAACCGTCATCAAAACGCCGCCGAATTGCTGCAAGAACTGCGTGAAGTCTTAGAAGCAGTTGGTCCTGACAAGCTAGGGGGCGGAGTCCATGATTGGTCGATGCCTGAGCTGGCGGCAATTGGCGATCGATCCGCAGCAACCCGCGAGTTGGATCGGATCATGAAAATCGCCGGCCGCTCGCGCAAACATTTTGCCGCCGCAAAACTTTGGATCGGCGCGATCGCCATGGTGCTGCTTTGCTTTCTGTTGGGCTCTGCGATCGCGTGGTCAAGTCGCGAAGCGCCGTTGTTGCGTCCTGATCGCCCCATCGCCGGCGCAAAGTTCCCCAATCATGGCTCGGCCGAAGAACAGTTCTATCGCGCAATGATGAACGGTTCGCCCGAGGCGTTTCACAGCGTCGGCGAGTACTTTCCGCCGGAAACCAGCGCTGACGCCAAAGCGTGGACGCTGAAGGCCTGGAAACAAGAAGCGACGATCCTGATGAATCGCGGCGGGACCGAGAACTATCTCCGCGCGATGCACCTCTTTCGCGACCTCGCGTCCCAAGATAGCTCCGAGACCGAGGCTCGCGCATTCGGCGCCGCCGGCCAAGCCATCTGCTTGTTCCGCCTGGAAGACTTCGAGCGTGCCAGCACCATTGCGGTCGACGCCAAAGTGCAACAAAAATCAATCGAAGTCGACCCGGATTTCAACCAACAGTTTGAAGAAGTCTGGGCAGCTCTCTCTAGCCGCTCTGGCGTGTAGACATCGGGGTCAGGTTTTTTGGCCCAAGTCACACCATAGTTCCATCAGACTAAAGCTTCTCAGACGCATGCTTTTGCTGCGTCTTCGCCAGATAAGCGTGGCGCCCTCAATAACCGAAAGGTATTGTTTGACAGAACACGAGTCTGGGCAGCTTCCTCAACAAACGCAAGCCTCACCCCTAATCTTTGCCAAGCAACCCCAAAAAGTGACTTGAAGCAATGAAGACGCTTGATCAGATCGAGACGATTGTCGACCTGGATGCTCGTGTGATCAATGCTGCCGCACTTCTAGAAGCGGAACTACGAAGCATCGATGCGAACGGAGACCAAGAAGCAACATTAGGGGAGCTTGTCCAGCGGCAAAAGTGGTTTGCAAAGCATGCGATTATCCATGACCTCAACAGCGCACTGAAAGTCCGCAACGCAATAGCTCATCTTGCCGAGGGGATTGAGCCCTCTGAGGACGCCAAAGCAAGAGCAGCCGACGAGCTAATTCGAGCGATTAAAATCGTTCGGCGAAACAGTGGCCAAAACGCCGACTCGGCCGCTCTGCAATCTCAGCAAGTGGATTCTTTTGACCCTTCCGCCACGCAAGCAGCCATCGATGACATTCACCGCAGACGCCAGAGAGTTTCGGGAATTCTTGCGATGGTTGTCTTTGTTGTTGCTGTGGTGGGCGCAGTCGTGATGTTCGTGCAAGTTCGCATCCAAGCGGATCCATTGCAGGTTGCACTCTTGATTGTCGCAGGCGGCATTCTTGTCGCTCTCTGCATTTTTGTGAATGGACTCAGCAGAAAGCCGCTTCGAAAATCCGACTACTATTCGTTGCCTGGCTCTTGTTTCAGCAACGGCGACCATCGGTGTATCCACTGTGGATCACGAGGGAGAAACGGCCGTGGGATCTACACCCACGGGCAATACAAATCCGAGAAAAAATTCCATGATTGCTCTAAATGCACTGCGGCACTTTATACGTCCTAGGACGCTGGGGAGTGCATCAGACAGGTAGACGAAGCAGAACCGCCGCGAGCTTCGGTTGTTCAGCCCCTACGAGCCACCTGCAAAAATGAGGCGGTCCGCAACAGTCGAACGACTTTAGGAATTGATCCAAAACTTTGTCCTTGGACATTCGGATTGCGAGATTTTGGCCTTAACTTCCGGCATTTACCCTCGCAACACAATCGCAAACCAGGTCAGCCCGCCTAGGCAAACGGCGGCTAGACCGACGATTGTCGCTAACTCGCGGCGCGACAATGCCCGAAACATCTCATTCAGTGATCGCCGCTGGCCATCTTTGAAATCATGTCCGCACCAGGCGCACTGGTGATAAAACTCGGGACGAAATTGATCGTCGCAGGTTGGGCAGACCAACAGCGGATATGGATTGTGAGCGACAGTCGCGGCTTGGCGTCGAGATGGCTGCATATCGGCGCCGGTTTCTTGATAGGGCGCTAGAGAAAATTGCTCCGACGCCTCCCCGCAACTGGGGCAATGCGTCATCCGCCGTTCTGCGCAGCCGGGACAAGTTGGCCACTGGGACCAATCACGACGCCTCACCGACAGGGCAGGGGGGGCTGCCGGGGAAGATCCTGCTTGCATCTTTGGGTTACCGTCAGTCATTATAGTATCAACACCTCGCGTGCGACTTCCCGCGTCGCCCCACTGTACCCTTCTGTTATCGACTCTCACCGCTGTTAGACTTCGACAGGATTCACCTCATGATTCGTCTGGACTGTTTAATTGTATCGCTATCATTGCTGTCGATCTCCAGCAATCTGTGTGCTGAGTCACCCAAATCGCTCACCGCTGGCGCGAAGCCAGCCGATTCTCGCCTGGCGCCGCTGAAAGATCTGCACGGCTATTTTCCCTTCAATCCGCCGGCCAAAGACCAGTGGCCAGCCCGAGCGGAAGAAGTCAAACGTCAAATGAGCGTGGCGCTGGGTCTGTGGCCGCTGCCAGAGAAAACTCCGCTCAACGCCGTCATGCACGGCAAGCTTGACTTTGAAGACTATAGCGTCGAGAAAGTTTATTTCGAGAGCTTCCCCGGCTTCTTCGTCACCGGCAGTCTCTATCGCCCCAAAAATATCGAGGGACGCATCCCGGCGGTGCTTTGCCCCCATGGTCATTGGAACGATGGCCGTTTTTATGATCGGGGAGCCGAGGGAATTCTCCAAGATGTAAACAACGGTTCTGAACGTTTTGTCAACGGCGGCCGCTCACCCGTTCAAGCACGCTGCGTGCAACTAGCGAGGATGGGTTGCGTAGCGTTTCTGTACGACATGATCGGCTATGCCGATAGCGTGCAGATCACGCACGAAATTGCTCATCTGTTCGCGGACCAACGTCCTGAGATGAACCAGCTTGAAAACTGGGGGCTATTTAGTCCACAAGCCGAAGCGAATCTGCAATCGATCATGGGTTTGCAAACCTGGAACTCGATCCGTGCACTCGACTTTCTCGAGTCGCTTCCGTATGTCGATCCGAATCGCTTGGCGGTGACCGGATCGAGCGGCGGTGGAACCCAGACCATGATCCTCGCGGCGCTGGATCCGCGGGTCATCTCATCCTATCCGGCGGTGATGGTGTCGACCTCGATGCAAGGGGGCTGCACCTGCGAGAGCTGCTCACTGCTGCGGGTTGATACCGGCAACGTCGAATTCGCGGCGCTGTTTGCTCCTAAACCGCAAGCGATGACCACCGCCAATGACTGGACCAAGGAGATGGGCTCCAAAGGTTTCCCCGAACTGAAGAAGCTGTACGAAGATTTGGGGGCTCCCAAGAACGTTGCGCTGCACGAAGCGTCTCACTTTGAACACAACTACAACAACGTCGCCCGCGCGCCGATGTACGACCTCTTCAATCGGGCCTTGGGCTTGGGCCTGAAAACTCCGATCGTCGAGCATGACTACGACCGACTCAACCGCGATCAACAAACGGTCTGGGACGAGCAGCATCCGCGGCCCGAATATTCGGCCGATTACGAACGCCAGCTATTGCATCAACTAAAGGTCGAATCCGACCAAGCGATCGCCGCACTGACGCCGCAAGACGAGGCCAGCTTTGGCAAGTTCCAAACAGTGGTTGTCGGCGCCTGGAAGTCAATCTTAGGAGCGAAAACCCCTGCGTTTGACACCCTGCAGTTTGACCTGACCCACAAGCAAGCTGGCGATGGTTATCTGCAGCTCACCGGTCTGTTACGCAAAAACGCCGGCGGCGATCACCAGACCGAACTGCCGACCATTTTCCTTTATCCAGACAAGTGGAATGGCCAAGCCGTCCTGTGGCTTTCGCCGGAAGGGAAGGGGGGGCTGTATGCAGCAGATGGTTCGCTGCGGGCGATGGTAAAAGAGCTAGTCGCTCAGGGAACGTCGGTCGTCGGCGTTGATCTGCTGGGTCAAGGCGAATTCGGCGGCGAAGAGACCAACCGCGTGGTCGAAAACCCGCGTCAGTTCGCCGGCTATACCTACGGCTACAATCGTTCGCTCTTCGCCCAACGTGTCGCTGACGTACTGACGGTTGGCGCATTTGTCCGCGGGCATGAACGCGCGGCTAAATTTGTCGACCTGGTCGGAGTGGGCAATTGCGGGCCGATCGCGGCGGCGGCTCGGGCCATGGATCCAGCAATGTTTGATCGGGCGGCAATCGTAACCGGCGGTTTCCGCTTTGGGCAGTTGCTTGACTTCCGTGACGCGTCATTCGTGCCGGGCGGAGCCAAGTATGGCGATCTGCCGGCGCTGCTGGCGCTAGCGGCGCCGCAATCTACCCTGGTTCTGGGAGAATCGGCCGATGGTTTGAAGTTGGTCCAATCTGCCTATGCAGCCCGTCATGCGGCGGAAGCGCAAAAAAAGGGGGACGACCGAAGTTCGATCGTCCCTTATTTGTTGGCTCCGCGATAAGCGCGGAGGTTACCTAAATCAAAACTATCCGTTGCTCGCTTCGCCCAAGGCGGCGGAGCGACGCTCGAAAGGACGCGAAAGCGACCGTTCGGTTTCAAAGTTACGCCAGGTGTGACGTAGTTCGTTCAGCTCGGTGTCGAGTTCGTGCGAAAATTCTAGGTAAGGTGCAAGCCCAACCATCATTTCCTCGCCGGTGCGACTATCGAGGAGACGAATCTGCAACTGATCAATGAGAGGTTCGTCCATGTCGCGAACTCCTTTATCGAGGAAGTCCGCTACGAATCCCTGTAGCTTGGGAGGCGATGATCCTTCACCGCTGAATTGTTAACGTCCGCATCTCTATGTATTGGACGTTGCGCAGACGAAAAGGGTTCGATCTTTTCGTTTTGGGTTCTGCCTTTGCGGAGAACCACACCCCCCCCGCATCCGACCTCAACCAGACGCCGTCATTGTAGATTTGACAATCGCTTTGGAAGCTCTTGCAGCAAAAAGGAGAGGTCGGCCGCGCCAACTGCTGAACAGTGTGGAGAAAACCAGAAAGTTTTTTTGCTGTCTGCTCGCAAGCTAGCCGCATGACACTTGGGTAGACGTTGCTATCCCGGCAGACTGTAATTTACGCAGATTCACTACGACCCATAATTTTTCTCGGTGGAATCGTCAGAATCGTCTCAAGTAGCCGCGGCCAGCGTCCGCAGTTGCTGTTGATCTCACTGCCGGCATTTCCTATAAACGGCGACCGGAATAACCGGTTCAAAGCGTTTGGCGCCATATTCGCAAACAAGCTCTGGGGTCAGGACGTATCAATTACAACCAGACAACTGAACAGATGAACAAGCGGGCACGTCGCTTTTTAACTACAACCGTGTAGCCCTGAATCGACGTGATGCACAAAGGCGACAAACTTTCGCCTGTCAGCAAGCTCCCCGCGAGTTGTTACAACAAGAAACCAAGTTATTGCGATACAGCGCCGGTGCTAGCATGACGATGAGAGTAGTGCTTACGCTATTCTCGAGCCGCGAAGTCTTATGCTTCGCAAGGAATGTCGGCTAGACACGGAAAGCGGCGCTCAGCGGCAAGCTTTGAACTATATTTCGAGGTACGGAAGCGGGTCACAACCTGAGATTCAGAGAAATGACACGCTGGGGCCTCCAATTTCCGGTCAACAACGCCTGGACGAATCGGAACTGAATACTGACGTCCGCAAACGCGGTAAACGGTTCCACAGCGCCCGTAGGGAGTAGGAAAATTATGTACATCAACAGCCCAACACAATTGCACGGTCCTCAGTCGATTAGCGGTCCGCATCGCGCCGGTGGCGCAACGCAGACGCTGGAACCGACGACTTCACGTTTCGACACGGTCGATTCGCTCGATATCTCGGCCGAAGCCGATATGGTGAGCCGTGCTCGCGAAACATCGGATATCCGCGCCGACAAGGTCGCCCAGATCAAAGCCCAAATCGCAGACGGCAGTTACTTTAGTGACGACAAGCTCGATATCGCGCTGGATCGACTGCTCGACTCGTTCGGCTAGTCTCCCGCGAGCGGCATTTTATGGCAGTGTTATGCCGACAAATCAGCGACCTACGTCGCAAAATTGTCGCCTCCTCCCTAGACGCCGCTGACTGTTGAAGTATCAATAATCGGCGAATCACCGAGCTTTCGGCCCCCCCCGGGCCCTGCAATTCAACGTCTCGAAAACCGGCGCAGCTCGGATGGCTCGCCGGTTTTTTTCTGCGCGCGGTCTCCACTGCTGGTTGCAAATAGCGACTACCCGCCTACAATCGCTATTGAGACTACTTACCGCCCAAAACCACGTAACTATGGGCCTATAAAGAGATTGCTTGTTGCGAAACAGTCTCAACAAGCCTGCTAGTGCCGTTACTATTTAGTTGAGACCATCATGTCGCAGTCGCATTTGAGCGAATCGTACGCATTGACCAGCGTAGACGTCGCTTTACCCCCGATGGAACGCTTTGAAGAGTACCTTCAAGCCAAAGGGAAGCGCATCACGCAGCCTCGCCGGATCCTGGTCGAACATGTTTTCAGCAAGCATGAGCACTTCGACGCCGACGCGCTGATCGAAGAGCTCGCCCAACGCGACGCTGGCCCCAAACGGGTGAGTCGCCCGACCGTCTATCGCACCCTGAACGAACTGGTCGAAGCCGGCCTGCTGCGCAAGATGGACATCGGCGGCCGCGCCGTCTACGAGCATGACTACGGCTACCCCGACCATGACCATCTTTACTGTACTCAGTGTGGCGACCTGTCAGAGTTCCACAGCGAAGAACTGGTCCGCCTGCGCGACGCCGTCGCCCGCGAACAAGGCTTCCGCGTCACCGGTCACAAATTCATCGTCAACGGAACGTGTCTGGAATGCCAACGAAAGACGCGGCGGCAAAAGCGGAAGGTTGATTTGATTTAGCCAACCCAATCGGCTCTGTCCACCCAGCGGTGATCCGACGAATTCCGTTTGCTCCTACGCCAGCGATACGTTTGTCGCCGGCGTGCGTAACGAACCTCAACCGCTGATCGCTCATCCCTTAATCGGCACGCTGCCGGTCCGATTCGTCGAGCAGCCGGTTGGTTTCGCACTTTGGCTCAATCGCTTTCAGATAGAGCAAATCCCAGAGCTCGAAACCAGCTGGAAACTTGTCCGTGCGGCCCAGCGATGCTGTCGACCACGGATTCAATCAAACAATCCTGAACAGATCTGCTAATTCTCGCATCCAGCAGTCCATCCTTTGGCCGCAGCTTGTGCTGCTAGAAATCATCGTCATCTAGGCTCATAAGCTATCCTTTTCTGTAGCCCGACACCTCTCGCCGAAAAGTAGGCTTTCAACTTCGACAAACATCACAGAATTGGATGCGACGCATGATGGAAGCGATCATCAAGTGGGTGCTCAGCAACTACGCTGTCACATTTTTCCTGCTCGGATTGATCTGCTCGGCGGTCTCACTGGTCGTTCATCGCCAAGCGATTACGCGACATCGCATGTTTGAAACGTTGCTGGCGTACTATTGCCTGTGCGCAGTGGGACTTTTCAACATCTACAACTTTGTAATGCACGTCTTCTTTGGTGAAATGGCGGCCAAGTTTATCGGCTGGGCTGATAGCCCGTTTCAGTTAGAGGTCGGTTTTGCGAGTCTGGGCTTCGGCCTGGTCGGCCTACTCGCGTTTCGGCAAGACTTTGGACTTCGCCTGGCGGCGAATGTGGGACCTGCCTGCTTTTTGTGGGGCGCTGCCGCCGGCCACGTTTACCAAATGGTCGCCCATCACAACTTCGCCCCCGGCAACGCTGGCGTCATGTTTTGGGCTGACATCTTCCTACCGATCTTTGGCTTTTGCTTTCTCTTCGGTTGGCGAATCTCCTCCCCTGATCGACAATCTACTTCCAGTACGGATGCACGCACTTAGTCCAATCGAGTCAGGAAAATCGCTTACATGAAACTCACCATCGTCGGCACAGGTCACGTCGGCTCGGCAATCGCATTCGCTGCGACCATCAATCCGCTGGCGACCGAGCTGTTGCTGCTCAATCGCAATCTGGCGAAGGCCGAAGGGGAAGCGATCGACCTGTCCAACGCCAGCGCCATGCAAAACAGCAATATGCGCATCAGGGCAGGGGAGATCGCCGATTCCGCAAATTCCGACATCATCGTCTTCACCGCTTCGGTTCCGTATGGAGATCCGACCCGCAAGCGCACCGAACTGGCGGCTGAGAACTATGCGATCCTCCAGCAGTGGATTCCCGCTTTGGCTGCGGTTAGTCCTGACGCAATCTTAATCATGGTCAGCAATCCGGTCGACGCGCTGACCTACGCGGCAATCCAGTTATCGGGCTTTCCCCCAGAACGTGTCATCGGCACCGGCACGTTGCTCGACAGTGTCCGCTATCGGGCTCTTCTCTCTGCCGAACTCGGCATCCATTCTGACGACATCCGCGCCTACATCCTGGGCGAACATGGTGACACGCAGTTCGCCGCGCACTCAGTCGCAGTGACCGGCGGGCAACGCTTTTATCCCAGCGACATGTCGGCCAAGCTGTTCCAAGAGACCGTTTCGATGGGCTATGCCGTCTCAGGCTTGAAAGGACATACCAGCTATGGCATCGCGCTGGCGACGATGATGATCATCGACAGCATCGTCTACGACCTAAAACACACGATGCCGGTCAGCGTGCGGATCGATGGTTTTTTGGGGGTCGAAGAAGTTTGCTTGTCGCTGCCGGCAGTCATCGGCCGCGCCGGCATCACACGAATCTTGTTCCCCGTGCTCTTAGAAGAAGAACAAGCGGCGTTTCAGCGTTCGGCGACAGCGGTGAAAGAGAGTATCCAAGCGCTGCATTCTTCCTAGCCCGTTGCGCAAGCTTTGAAGTTTCGCGATTCATGCTAAGAGTAAGAATAGAACGCGGCAAAGCCACGGATCTCGATACGGAGCAGCACGGTCAGAAAAGATCCTGCGCTGTCGTCAACTTGGAGGCCCGGCGGCTCGTCCTGGCCCCGAAATTACTAGGATCTGGCGTTACGTAGCTTCGTCCCGGCCATGTTGTAAAGATCTTCCGAGTCGAAGCATATAGCGGTTCCCTCCCTTGATTCTTACCGTGTTGATCCGTCCTCTTTCCGTGGTATCCGTGTTCTATTTTTTAAGAATTGCCAATTAGCGCAACTTCAAAACTTCAAAACGGGCTACGAAGGAAGTCAATCAACGACTTAAACCGATTCCCGATTCTGCAGACACGCAGCGACAATCCGAATCTCTCCATACGGCACTTCTTCATTCAAGTGCTCATAGATCGGGCGTAATCCGCCGGCGCCACATTCTTCCAGCGCAGATTCAATGCGTCGCGCGGTTTCGCCGGTGACCCAGGCGGTGGGATCGGTCAGACGTTCTTCGCGGATGAATTGCTCGAGATAGCCTTGCACGGTGGATTCAGCACGGCCAATCACGTTAGCGACTTCGTTGACGGTTTGTCCTTTCGCGAACAGGGTGAACGCGTCTTTGAGCGCCGGCGATTGATTCTTGGGGGGCTCGCGCCGAGGAGCGGCGATCACTTGCACTTCCAACGCGTCAACTTCGATCCCTTGCTGTTGGCAATGGTTGACGATGTGCTGCGTAAAGACTTCTCCGTAGTCTTGGCACTTTTTATCGCCGACCCCTTTGATCAAGCGAAAGTTTTCGAGCGTCGAAGGGCGATGCCGCGCCATCTCGCGCAGCGAGCTATCGCCGAAGACGACATAAGCCGGAATGCCGGCCGCTTCTGCTTTTTCGCGGCGCAAGACGCGCAGCGATTCAAACAGTTCGCGATCGACACCTTCCCAATCGTCCAGCCGCCGCGAACGTTTCGAGCCGCTTGATTTCTCCGCGGCTGCACTGTCCGCGATATCCGGCTTCGTCAGCTTGGGCGTCACTTCACCGCGTAGCAGTTCGCGGCCCGCTTCGGTCACTTTCAAGACGTTGTACTCACCAACTTTGGCCAAATAACGCTGGCCGGCGAGTTGCTCGATCCACATCCGAACGCTACGGATACTATCGTTTTGCAGCAAGCCATAGGTGCTCAGCTTGTCATGGCCCAGTTCCAGCACGCGTTTGTCGCGTGAGCCGCAAAGGACCTTGGCGTTGTGATCTGCGCCAAAGCTTTCGCCGGTGCGCAGGATGCACGAGAGAATCTTTTGTCCTAGCACGGTCGCATCTTCGACCAAATCCAAGGTGCCCAAACAAACGTCGCACGCTTCACACTCTTCCGCTTCTAGCTCTTGGCCGAAGTAGCTGACCAGCATCCGATGCCGACATTGGGCGCCGGTGCAAAAATGATCGAGCGCATCGAGCGAACGCATCGCCGCTTGCTGGGCGGCGTCTGGTAAGTCTCCTAACATTCGCTTCCAGGTTACCAAGTCGCCGCTGGAGTAGAGCAGCACGCATTCTGCCTCCAAACCATCCCGACCGCCGCGGCCACTTTCCTGTTGATAACTTTCGAGCGACTTCGGCATGCCGGCGTGGATGACGTAACGAACGTTGGATTTGTCGATCCCCATCCCAAATGCGACTGTCGCGACGATCACATCCGTCCGTTCTTGAATGAACGCCTCTTGATTCTTTTGACGCATCTCATCGCTGAGCCCGGCGTGGTAGGGAAGGGCTTTGACGCCGATTGAGTTCAATTGCTCGGCGATCGATTCAACATCAGCGCGGCGTATGCAATAGACGATGCCAGACTCGTTGGGATGCCGAGCGATTACCGCTTGGATTTGAGCGAAACGATCAGCGCGACGCTGGATGCGATAGTTCAGGTTGGGACGATCGAAGGAACCGACCAACATTTCAGGATCGACCAGTCCCAACTGCTGCGCGATATCCAGCCGCACCGTTTCGGTGGCAGTCGCCGTATAGGCATGCACGCCGACGCCGGGGAAGTTTTCTTTGAGCATCTTCATCATGCGATACTCAGGGCGAAAATCGTGTCCCCACTCGCTGATACAGTGCGACTCGTCGATGGCGAAAAACGAGACGTCGACGCCTGCCAAAAACTCGAGCATCCGCTCTGACAACAACCGCTCTGGCGCCAGGTACAACAGTCGCGTCGCGCCGCTCCTGATATCTGCGGCGATCTGACGGCGTTCTTCGGCAGTGATCGTGCTGTTGATGCAGGCCGCCTGAATGCCGCAGGCGGTCAGCGCGTCAACTTGATCTTTCATCAGCGAGATCAACGGCGATGCGACGACCGCCAAGCCTGGCTTACACAAAGCGGGGACCTGGTAGCAAAGCGATTTGCCGCCGCCGGTCGGCATCACGACGACCGAATCGCGATCGTCCAAAACGGACTGCATCGCTTCTTGCTGTAGGGGGCGAAAACCTTCGTAGCCCCAATATTGCCGCATCGTCGAGAGGAGATGTTCGTGCGTGACCAACGACGTCGATTCCATGGGAAGCGCCCGACCTTATCCGTAAACCTGCCAAACCCCCGCGCGATCTGTGATGCACATCGCCAGCGGCAGGGAAAAGCGAACCAACTGTTGTGAATGAAGCGATCAGCCTAACCGGAAATCGGGGGGTAGGTCAAACCACTCGACTTGGCCACACAGTCATGTTAGATCCGTCGATCTGGAAAAGAAAACGGTGCGCCTGCAGCGCGTGACAACAGGTCAGACTTGCGCCAGCCAAGGTTCACGTTTTGGGTAGACTCGCGCCGTTTTCTGGTGGTAAATGCGCACGGCGCCCACAAATGAATCCAATCTGGACCGCTCAATATGCCCTCGATGAGTGAAAACAGGGACTCAGCAGTGCCAACGATCTGGGCGAACCAGACCAATCCCAGCAGCGGAAAAGTGGTGGGGGAATACTTAGCGTTCCACTTCCATTCTTGAATGCGGTTCGCCGCGACCGTGTCTCTCGGCTGCGACTTTTTCGTTCGAACTTGCAACGACGGATCAACAGACCTTTTTGGCAAAAGTCCATCCGTTCGCCTCCGCAGTAAGAGGAATAGTCCGTTTTTGCCATTTTTAACGTCAAGGAAAAGTTAGCAAGCTTTAGCGGTTTCTCCTACTGTATTGATCGTAATGCGTCGATAAGTTCGGCACCAGCACTAGCCAGGCAGCAATAGGAACAACAACTGGGGCACCCATTTCGATGATGGTGATTGCCGCCTGGAAAATTGAAAAATTACGATGAAACGTTCGCTCTTGTTTGTCTCGCTGGCGACGATTTTCGTCGCACAATTCGCCTCGATTGTTCGTGCCGAAGAGCATCTAGAGACGCCATACGATGTCAATCCTTATGTCGCGCCGAATAGCAGCGAAACGCTGCCTGGTTTTACGGCCTTTGCTTCGATTCTGTTCCTGAGACCCGGCGGCGGCAATCTCGAATATGCGACGCATGTGAACCCTTTGCCGTTACCGTCCCCGCACTGGAATAACCGAGCGATCGGACCCGACTTTACTCCGGCGTTTAATGTGGGCTTTAGCAGCTTGCTGAACGACTCTGGCAACGACATTCAACTCAGCTGGACGCACCTTTCAACCAGCGATCGCGACTCGTTTCATGTCGGGGCGGATCAATTCGTCGGGCCGTCGTATGAAATGGGGCCTGACGCCGCCGATTATAAAAATGCAAGCGGCAGCGTCGAGTTTGATTACGACTCGGTAACTCTCGATATTGGCCAGCACACCATGTCAGGCGGCCCAGTGAAGTTTCGCTTTTTCAGCGGGATCGAGTACGCCCATATCAGCCAAGATATCTATGCTCATTTCGCTAGCGACAGCGGGTTGACCACAAGCAGCAACGAAACCAAATCTCTGTTTGACGGCGTCGGGCCTCGACTGGGCTTGAACGCACAATTCCGCATGGGTCACTTTGATTTCCTCAGCGAGTTCGCCGCGGCGGCGCTGATCGGCCAGATGCATAGCCGGCTCGACTTTTATTCGGTATCGCCGGCGCAAGGTGGCGGGATCCCAACGAACAACCCGCAATCGCTAACTTCTCCCAATGCTGTTCAGCTTGTGCCTGCTTTGCAAACCAAACTTGGCGGCGGCTATACGATTGACGGAAGCTGCGGCACACTGCGGTTAGAAGGTGGTTACCAAGCGGCGGTTTACTTGAACGCGATCAACAACTACGTGATCACCGAAGTGAACACGCAGCCGGTCGACCAAAGCGTCGGCATCTTCCTCCGCACTGCCGATCATGTGCAAAGCAACTTCACGGCGCACGGGCCGTACGCCTCGCTGAGCTGGATGTACTAAAACAAGCCTCCGCGACACCGAACTACCGCAACAGCCATATGGCGCCAACGTCAGTGGCTGTTGCGTGTTTCGAAGGTGGTTGTACCTCGAAACAGATCGGGTCCAATCAAGTCCGGAAAGTCAATCCTGACAGTTCAATCTGCTGGCCGAAGTGGTGTCCCATCTGGGAATGATCGCTGCTTTCCAATTGACGCCTGATCGGAGTTAATCCAGCGTACTAGCAGATCAGGTGAGGCCCCTCTCGAGCCGGCTTGACTGCGAGTTCTGACCTGCTGAATTCTTACGCAGTGTTCGTGTATGCGATGGTTTTTCGCGCTGCAATTTTTGCCACGAAATACCATTTTTTTCTAGGCAAACTGCTTTAGCTGCGTGTCATGCCCGCTAAATTGCCTTGTTCTGCCTCGTGTTAATAAGCAGTCCGAATTGTACGGGCGAGCTTTCCCCATTCGTGGTACAGCATTTGCAAAGTGTTTGTTCAAGAGCGCGGAGGTTACGATCTTCTCCTCTAATTTTTTTGCATTCGTTGATACCGCGTCATATCAGCCTGGGCTGACGTACAGCCCGCTCTCTAACTTCATTCTTGCTTGTCGCACTGCCATCATCATTTCAAAGGACATCGTATGACACTCCGCTCTCGATCTTCCGCAGGTTTCACGCTTGTCGAACTGCTCGTGGTCATCGCGATCATCGGCGTTTTGATCGCTCTGTTGCTACCCGCCGTGCAGCAAGCTCGCGAAGCCGCGCGACGGATGTCCTGTCAGAACAATCTGAAACAGATGGGCCTGGCGATGCAAAACTACCACGATACCTACGGTCGGTTTCCGGCAGGATCAACTACCGTGGCGGCCAATAACTCGAGAGCGATCAATTGGCGCATCTCGCTTCTCCCCTTCATTGAACAATCGCCGATGTATCAGCAATTGAACTTTTCGAGCACTATTTTTTGGGCGCATTCTGCAGCGATTCCATCGTTCCTGGCGAACGCGCGCGTGCCGATGTTCCAGTGCCCTTCAAGCGCTTTCGAAATGACCAACCGAAAAGATCTTATGTATACCGGGCTTACCACTGGCTCAATCCAGCAAGACTGCCAAGTGATGGACTATGTGGGGATCGTAGGCGCTTACCCGGATCCAGCAGGACGTACGAATGTCTGTACAAGTTCTTCTGGGCTTGTCGGAGGCGCCTTCTGCGAAAACGGCATGATGCGCACCTTGCGCGGCGCCGGCCTAGCAGAATGCACGGACGGCACTTCCAACACGATCCTCATCGCCGAGCAGTCTGGACAGGTCAATGGAATTGAAATCAGCGCCAACACGCTAGGGGGCTGGCATGGCTGGGTCTTCAACTCCGGAACGCCGTACACGCCCGAGACGGACATCACGACTTACTCCGGCGGCAGCATGTACACCGGTGGTTTGACCACCGTGCGCGTTCCTCCGAACACCTACTGGAATTCGGGTGCGCCAACCAATGCCAATCTATCCTATCGCCCCAACACGGTCGTAAACTCCTATCATCCCGGCGGCATCCAGGCAGTTCTGGCGGATGGCTCTGTGCATTTCCTTGCCGAGGTGATCGACTTTAATTTGCTGTCGAAACTGTCTGTGCGTGACGACGGAGAAGTGATTGGAAATTACTAAACTTGGTGACTTCCGCGATTGACGCCGTCACGTCAGAAGTTGCGTAGATAGGACGGCGGTTACGTGATTCGCAACTTCCGCTTGTCGTATGTTCGCCCTTGGATTAAGTCACCTGTGGGAGTTTCAAGTGTTCATTTCTCTAAAATTTAGCATCACCGCCGTCGGACTACTTGGGTTGTTTTGCTTGGGTTGTAACAACGCATCGGGCCGACCGGTCGATCCCGGAATGCCGATCGTAATTCGGATCCTCCTGAACGGCGCCCCATTGACGGAAGGCTCCGTCGATCTCAGCGGCACAGGCGGTGGAGCCGAACTAGCTTCGACTGGAGAAGCGACGTTTGCGCATGTTCCCTACGGAACCTATCGCGTGGTTGTGATTCCCCGGGTCGATGACATGGCTTTGATCCCTCCAGGATCTCCTGCCGAAACGCGGCAAGCTGCGAGTAAGCCCAAAAAGAATTTGATCCCCAAGCAGTTCCGCGACGAGCGCACAACGCCGCTGCAGATCGAATTGGTGCAAGGAATGCCGACGGATCGATTTGAGTTCGACTTGAAGAAGTAAGACTCGCTCGCACGAGTCATGCGGCGGCAGTCGCCGGAATCTCTGTCAGGCCTACATCTTGCCGACAGGGGAGGGCAGGGGGAGAATAACTTCCTCAGCGATTCGAACTCTCTTCCGACCAAGCATTGCCTCTCCCGGTCAGGTTGACCATCATAGAGAGTCTGAAGTCGCTTGCCCCCCCGCCCATCACGCCCCCACCCCAAAAAAGCTGGCCATGATCCGAAATGCTCTCTGTCTAATATTGCTCGTCGCTCTGTCGGCTACCGCAACGGCCGCCGCGACGCAGTTTCCCGGCGCTAAAAGCCAATACCAAGGCTTCGACCGCTACGACTTTGCCGTCGACGGGAAGACCGTCACTGTCGTAACGCCCAAAACGGCGGCGCCAAGCAATCCCTGGCTCTGGCACGGTGAGTTTTTCGGTCACAAGACCGAACCGGACGTCGCATTGCTCAAAGCTGGCTTTACTATCGTCTACATGCACGTGCCGAACATGCTTGGTTCCCCCACCGCAGTCGCTCACTGGAACGCGCTCTACAAAGAACTGACCGAGAAATATGGCTTGGCCAAAAAGCCGGCGCTGACCGGTCTCAGCCGCGGCGGACTCTACGCCTATAACTGGGCCGCCGCCAACCCGGATAAAGTTGCCTGTATCTATGGTGACGCGCCGGTCTGCGACTTCAAAAGCTGGCCCGGCGGCAAAGGAAAAGGGCAGGGGAGTGACGGCGAATGGAATCGCGTGATCGAAGCCTACGGCTTTGCCGACGAAGCAGCCGCGCTTGCCTACGATCAAAACCCAATCGACAAACTAGCGCCATTGGCCAAAGCCGGCGTTCCGCTACTGCATGTGTATGGCGACGCCGATGACGTTGTGCCGTGGGAAGAAAACACCGGCGTGATCGCCGAGCGCTACAAAAAGCTAGGAGGCGACATCCAACTGATCGCCAAGCCCGGCGTTGGTCATCATCCGCATGGGTTAGAAGACCCAACGCCGATTGTCGACTTCATTGTCCAACATGCATCGGTCGAACCGACCTACGCAGCCCAACCGGCGAAGCGGGTCAAGCCGCGTGACGGACTAGGCAACGTATTGAAGAAATTGAACGCCGGCCAACCGGTGAAGATCGGCTACCTGGGCGGATCGATCACCGCCGCCAACGGCTGGCGCGTGAAAACGCTCGATTGGTTCCGCAAACAGTTTCCGCAAGCGCAGGTCGACGAGATTCACGCCGCGATCGGCGGCACCGGCAGCGACTTGGGAGTCTTCCGCGTCGAACATGACGCGCTGCAATACCAACCAGATCTGCTGTTCGTTGAGTTCGCCGTCAACGATGGCGGCGCCGCGCCGGAGCAAATCTGGAAAGCGATGGAAGGGATCGTTCGCCAGACTTGGAAGGCCAATCCCGCGACTGACATCTGCTTTGTCTACACCTATCGCACCAGCTATGAAGAGCCAACCCGCGAAGGTCTGTGCCCCCGCGCTGCTTCCGCGATGGAAATGTTGGCCGATCATTACGGGATTCCCTCGATCAATTTCAATCTAGAAGTGGTGAAGCGAGCAGGGGAGGGGACTCTCGTCTTTCAGTCGGCTGAGAAACCGGCTGACGGCGTGCTGCAGTTTTCCACCGACGGCGTTCATCCGCTCGACGCCGGTCATCAGCTGTACGCAGCCGATGTCGCCACAGGGGTCGAACAAATGAAAGACCTGCCGCCAGTAGATCACGCGCCAAAGCTGGCGACTCCGTTTGTCGCCGACCACTGGGAAGCGGCCAAAATGGTTCCGCTGCAACCGTCGATGTTGAAGGGGGATTGGAAAAAACTGACCGATGCCGACTCGCTCCAACGCAGTTTCGGTAAACGACTTGGCCAGATTTGGGAAGCGACCGAGCCGGGCAGCGAATTGACCTTCAAATTTCGCGGCTCCCAGGCGAAGCTCTATGATCTGGTTGGCCCCAATGGTGGCCAGGTCAGCATCACCGTCGACGGCCAAACGCGCGACAAGATGATCCCGCGCTTCGATAGCTACTGCACCTATCACCGCATTGCCACTTTGTGGGTCGCCAGTGGGCTGGATCCTGACGCGGTACATACCGTGACGATCAAGTTAGACGCCCAGCAGCCTGATCGCACGCCGGTCGCGTTCCGCTTAAAAGACCCAGAAACCGAGCTAAAATCGGCCAAGTACACCGGAACTAACCTCTGGATCGGACAGATTCAATTGATCGGCGATCTCGTTACAGAGTAAGCGGATAGGAGCTGCCCAGGGGGGCCCGCAGGGATCGGTTTTCTCTCAGCGTTCCCCCCACGGCGCCAATTTGCGAACCCTGAGCAGCATTGAACTGTCTGGTGAAAACTCGTTATAATGCGGGTTTGTCCAGGCCGCATGTGCCGCGACAGGGTCCAATAAGAGGGGCCTATTAGAGTTATTTACCGCAGGAGTTGATGGTGTACGAGAATATTGGAATCGTTGGGGCCACCGGGGCCGTAGGTAGTATCATTCGCCAGCTGTTGGAAGAACGAAACTTTCCTTTCAAGACGATTACCTTTCTCGCATCCAAGCGCTCGGCAGGCACAAAGCTGACGTTCCGCGGTGAAGAACATACCGTCGTCGAATTAACTCCTGACGCGTTCACCGGTCTCGATCTGGTGATCGGCAGCACGCCCGACGAAACGGCCAAAGAGTTCGCTCCTTGGGCGATCGAGCGCGGCTGCGTGGTCATTGACGAAAGCGGCTATTGGCGCATGGACAAAACCGTGCCGCTGATCGTGCCGGAAGTCAATCCAGAAGCGATCAAAGATCACAAGGGGCTGATCGCCAGCCCCAACTGTTCGACCACGCAGATGGTCGTTGCGATGAAGCCGCTGCATGCCGCGGCCAAGATTCGCCGCGTCATCGTTTCGACCTATCAAGCGACCAGCGGAGCAGGGGTCGCCGGCCAGGCCGAACTGATCGACAGCTCGCGGGCTTCGCTCGATGGCCAAGCGTTCGACCGCAAAACGTTCGCCCATCCCATCGCGTTCAACTTGATTCCGCAAATCGGCGGCCTAAAGCACGAAGGCTACACCTCCGAAGAAATGAAGATGGTGTACGAAACGCGCAAGATCTTCGGCGATGATTCGATCATGGTCTGCCCGACCTGCGTTCGCGTGCCGGTCACCAACTGCCACAGCGAAAGCATCCTGGTCGAGACCGAAAAGCCGCTCTCGGCCGCCGAAGCGACGCAGCTGTTCCGCGACTTCCCCGGCATCACCGTCATCGACGATCTGGCCAACGGCCAATACCCGATGCCGCTTGGTTGCAGCGGCAATGACGACGTCTATGTCGGTCGCATCCGCAAAGACCTCTCGTGCGAAAATGGGATCGCCTTTTGGTGCGTTAGCGACAACCTCCGCAAGGGCGCCGCGACCAACGCGGTGCAAATCGCCGAGTTGCTCATCAATTCGGCCGCCGCGGTTTAAAAAAAGCTTGAAGCTTCAATCGATTCAAACACTAGCCCGCAGCGCAAGCGAGGGAATGCGGATGGCGATGCGAACAAGGTTCGAAGTGGCCAACCACATTCCCTGGCTTGCGCTTTATGAAGTTGCGCTGGTCGGTCAGAAAAGAATGCAGCATGGAAAAATCACCGACAAAGAGCGGAAAAACGCGTTAAGAATCAAGACAATAACGTTCACACTAGCCCGCAGCGCAAGCGAGGGAATACGCTTGGTGATGCTAACCCGGCATGAAGTATTGGCCGTATTCCCTCGCTGGCGCTGCGGGCTAGTGTCCAAATGGCTCGAATATAGCGCAAATTCAAAACTTGAGCTGCGGGCTAGTCTCATGCTGGTCGCGCGTGGAGATGCGCATGACTGAGCCCACCGAGCGCGCGATCAAACTGGTCGTTTCGTACGACGGCGCCAACTACTCTGGCTGGCAAATTCAAAATGACCAGCGCACGATCCAAGAGTCGCTCGAAAAAACGCTATTCAAGATCACTGGCGAAAAAATCCGAGTCACCGGCAGTGGACGGACCGACTCTGGCGTGCATGCGATCGGTCAAGTCGTCAGCTTTCGGATGCAATCCCAGCTTTCTCCAGACGTAATCCGTCGCGCATTGAATGCCGAACTGCCGCCGGACATCGTCTGCCAAAGCGCGCGAAACGCGATTCCAAGCTTCAACGCGATCGACTGCGCGACTAAAAAGCGTTATCGCTATTTACTACAGGAAGGGCGGATCGACGACGTGTTTTCGCGACATTACGCCTGGTTCGTCAAAAAAGAGCTCGACTTTGAAGCGATGCAAGCAGCGGCTAAATATCTGATCGGCGAACATGACTTCGCCAGCTTTGAATCGGTCGGATCTGAAAGGCAGTCGACAGTTCGCCATGTGTTTGATGTGGCAGTTCTTCGCAGCCAGCGCCACGAGTTTGACAAGGTTGCGATCGAAGTCGAAGCGAACGGGTTTCTCTACAATATGGTCCGCATCATTGTCGGTACGCTGGTCGACGTGGGCAAAGGACGTCGCCCGCCGGAGTGGGTCGCCGACGTGCTAGCCGCCAAAAAACGGACTGCGGGCGGGATGACGGCGCCGGCGCACGGACTATACTTGCTACGCGTCGATTATCCCGACAGTTGTTGGCTCGATTAACGAAAGCGGCCGTCCCTATGCGCATCGCACACGTCATTACTCGCATGATTGTTGGTGGTGCGCAAGAGAATACCCTCTACAACTGCCAAGACTTGATCCGCGATTTTGGCGATGAAGTGCTGCTGATCACCGGTCCCTCGCCGGGTCGCGAGGGTACGTTGCTGGATCGCAGCGAGCATCAAGTTCCAATCGCATTGGCGGATCACCTGGTCCGCAATATCTATCCTTGGGATGATGTGCGCGGCTACTACGAGATTAAAAAAATCCTCCGCGACTTTCGCCCCGACGTCGTCCATACGCACAGCGCCAAAGCAGGCATGCTGGGCCGAATGGCGGCGACCGCTCTGCAGGTTCCGGCGGTGATTCACACCGTGCATGGCGCGCCGTTTCATCCTTATCAATCGGCGGCGGCGCGCAAGTTTTTCATTGCTTGCGAACGCTTTGCCGCCCAGCGCTGCGATCAGATGATCTGCGTCGCCGACGCGATGACCCAACTGATGGTCGACGCCAAAGTTGCGCCGCGTGAAAAGTTCACCACCATCTATAGCGGCATGGAGGTCGAGCCGTTTCTCGAATCGGGGCAGTGGCGCGACCAACTGCGTCTACAACTTGGATATCGCCCCGAACATGTCGTCATCGGCAAGATCGCGCGACTGTTTCACCTGAAAGGGCACGAGTATGTCTTGGCCGCCGCGCGTCAGGTGATCGACGCCGTTCCCAATGTTCGCTTCCTGTGGATCGGCGATGGCTTGTTGCATGATAAATATGTAGAAGAAATCAACGCGGCGGGCCTGACCGATTATTTCCAACTGGTCGGCCTAATTCCGCCAGCCGAGATCCCGCGTTACGCCGCCGCGATGGATATTTTGGTCCACGCCAGCCTGCGCGAAGGGTTGGCCCGCGCTCTGCCGCAAGCGCTGTTGTCAGGCAAACCGGCGGTTAGCTTTGACGTTGATGGCGCAAAAGAAGTTGTCGTGACCGGCGAAACCGGAGAGTTGGTTCCCCCCAAAGATGTCGCCCAACTCTCTGCGGCGCTGATTCGCTTGGCGAGTGACGCCGATCTGCGGCGGCGATTGGGCGAAGAAGGAAGACGCCGAGCCGCTCTGGTGTTCCCCCATCGGCACATGACCGCCGAGATTCGCAAGACCTACCAGGCAGTTCTGGACCGAAAAGCATAAAGCTTGATCTATCAATGACTTGCTTGATTCTCTGCGTGAAGTCCCACGCTCCAGCTCGCTCTTTTGAAAATATAGCGGTTAGGGTAGAATTGACGGACTTTTCGTGCGGAACGCCCCAGCTGCGCTTCGCCCCCGGACACAGAGAAAACGGCGCCTCGGTGGCGCAGGTGACTGCGAGTGGCTACAGCAGGTAGAAACTATATCGGCTCTTATCGCTTGGTGCGCATGCTGCGCGCTAGCCAGTCCTGTCAGGTCTGGGAAGCGATCAATGACATGGACCGTCGCCGCGTGGCGCTAAAAGCGCTGCACGACAAATTCTGCAAAGACAAAGACCAGATCCATGCGCTAAAGCATGAATACGAGGTGGCTCATACTTTTGACCACCCGCTGGTGATTCATATTTACGAGTTCAATATCCATCGTGAGATTCCTTATATCACCATGGAATGCGGCATCGCGCGCAACATGAAAATGGCCCTGCGAGAAGATGGGGACGCGCTCGCTTATTGGACTCCCAAGATCATTGAAGAAGCGGCCCGCGGACTGGGCTATGTTCATGAACAAGGCTGGATCCATCGCGACGTCAAGCCTGACAACTTTCTGTTGGACTACGAAGGCAACTTGAAGCTGATCGACTTCTCGATTGCTGAAAAAAAACGGACAGGCCTTTCCAAGTGGTTTGGCAGCTCCAAGGTCCAAGGAACTCGCAGCTATATGTCGCCGGAACAAATCAAAGGCGAAGCCCTCGACGGCCGCTCTGATTTGTACGGACTAGGTTGCACGGTCTTTGAATTGATGAGCGGCAAATTGCCCTACACGGCGACCAGCGCCGACCATTTGCTCGACAAACATCTCCGCGGGCAGATCCCTTCGCTGCAAGCCGCCAACCCCAATGTGACCGACGAGTTCTCGTCCTTGGTCGGTCGCATGATGGCCAAGAAAAAAGAAGATCGACCAGACGATATGTCGACGCTGCTGAGGTTGTTTTTGCAAACCAAGATCTACAAGATCCCACCCAAAAAGCCAGCGTCACTGGCCGAACGTGAACGCAAGCAGCCGGAAGAAATTCCTCCGGTCGAAGAAGACACCAAATAACGACGCGTACTCGCGCCGCATTGATTTAACGCACCCCTTCGGGAGTTACCTCCGCGCATGGCCGCCAGAATTTACCTCGGTTTTGAAGAACCGATCGAACGTTTAGAAAAGCAGTTGTTAGATCTCGAAGCGAAAAAAGATGACAGCGCCGAGACGCAAGAAGAGATCCGCTCGCTGAAACGCGAGATTGCCGACAAGACGAAATCGATCTACGAAAATCTCTCGGCTTGGCAAACGGTCGAAGTCGCGCGTCATCAACAACGCCCGCAATCAGCCGACTATTTGAACCTGGTCTTCGACGAATTTGTTGAGCTGCACGGCGACCGCAAGTTTGGCGACGATCGCGCCCTGCGCACCGGCTTCGCCAAACTCGACGCGTTTAAGGTGATGTTTCTCGGGCACTTCAAGGGACGCAACTTAAAAGAACGGAGCGAATGCTACTTCGGTTGCGCACACCCTGAAGGTTATCGCAAAGCGATCTCCAAGATGCAGTTGGCTGAGAAGTACCAGATTCCGGTCATTGCGTTCATTGACACGCCCGGCGCCTATCCCGGCGTTGGCGCCGAAGAACGCGGCCAAGCCATGGCCGTCGCCGATGCGATGTTCGCCATGTCGCGACTGCGGACCCCTGTCGTTTGCGTCGTGATCGGCGAAGGCGGATCTGGCGGCGCTCTAGGGATCGGCGTCGGTGATCGCGTCGCGATGCTGCAGCACTCGTACTACTCGGTGATCTCGCCGGAAGGTTGCGCCGGCATCTTGTGGAAGAGTCATCAGTTCAAAGAGAAAGCGGCCGATGCGCTTCGCTTCACCTCCAAGTATCTGCCCAAGTTTGGCGTGGTCGACGACGTGATCGAAGAACCGCTCGGCGGCGCTCATCGCGATCATCGCCAGATGGCGGCTCGCCTAAAAATGTACCTACTGAAGACGCTCAAAGAGCTGAGCACGGTCGAATCCGACCAACTGGTCCAACAGCGCTACGACAAGTTCCGCCGCATGGGCGAATTTTTGGAACGCGAAGTTACCGAAACGGAAGCAACCGCCTAATCACGCGCCCTGCTCCAATTGATTCACTTTTCGCGTCCGGTCTGTCACTTACAGGCCGGACGCTTTTTTTATTCGGTCACCAAAGAAGATCCGGAGCCCCTTGCGCAGGCCTGATGATCGACACCCTATTTTAGGCCCCTTCCCACTAACTGGTTGGCTTTCCCCAATCCCGCGACTTGATGCAAGCGATCAAGTTCGCTCTACATCTCACAACCGGCCAGCCGTCCCCTGCATCCGACCAGATCCAAAAAAGTAGTACGACCGAAAGACTCTGCCATTTTCTAGGCGGACATAGGCCCCTGGAAGATCGCCTGGATTCTGCAGGAGGTCTTCGCCGCCAAGCGGCTTGTTCTCGAACTCATTCTTTAAACACGGATAGATCAGACGAGCATCGAGCGTTAGATACTCACGACACTTCGCGGCGATCTCTTGGTGGATGGGATCGCCAATCGCAGCGCCTAGAAGCGGAACGAACCGCTCTTCGCGCTTTGATTTGCTACTTCGAAAAACCCATCCCGCCTCGACGGCGACGACCGGAAAAGCGCTCCGGTTTCGCAGGAGAAAACGCATCATCATTGGAGAACGCTTTGTCCCGTCTCCGAGCAGCTCGTCCGGCTCAACAAAACTCCAATTAACTGAAACCCAACAGCCGCGCGGCGTTCCCCAGAGCCATCCTGCCCCCTTACTGCAGAGTCGCCAAGCGTCACCGCCAAGCAGATTCAAATCTCGCCACAGCAGCCGCGCAATCGTGGGAGACGGAGGATCTATTTTTGAGGAATCGGCCATGCAACCATCTTGGCTGATCCGTGCGCGAGATTCAACTCAGCTTATTGCGCGACAACAGAGCAGGGCAGTAGCACCCAATTTTGGGTCGGTCAAATGGATGCCGAATTCCAATGCTAGCGGACGGCCGAACGGGCCAAGATGAGCACCAATCAGACGTCGAAACCTGGAATCCAATCCGGCGAAAAATCGACTCGATTTGAGCGTCAATTTTCGCTCCCAATCGGCGACGAAAATAGGCCTGAAATCACGCGCCGAAATCGAGATCATTTCACGCGCCGCGCCGGCCCAAGCTTACGCCGAGTTGGGATTCCGAAATCATTGCAGGACCCAACGGGCGGACTGCGCATCACTCGTGACGCCGTGGTCCGCACAGCGGACCCTACATCAAGCTCCGGATCCTCGCCGGACAGGCCAGATCCCAGAAAAGCAGGGCTCCGCAGCACACCCACCCCAACGTCCGATAATGTTTCTTATGTTCGGTTACAGGGGCGTTTTTCCCGGGTTTTAGCGATCTGGGCCAAAACCAGTTCCCTGCACTGAAACAGAGCTCTCTCTAAAATCCGCCGACCTTCGCTGGCCGCCGATTAGTACCGCGGCTGCTGTCCGTTTTGCTGCGGCGCATAGCCTTGGGGATAGTAACCCGGCTGCTGCGGATAAGCTGGCTGCGGCGCGTAGCCCGGCTGCTGATAGCCTTGCTGCGGCGCGTTCATGGGCTGCTGATAACCTTGCGTTGCAGCGCCCCAGCGCTGATCTATTTCGCGCTGCACTTGATCACGCAAATTCTGCTGAAATTGGTTCACATACGGCTGAGCCGTTTGCTGCGGATTTTGGAGCGCCTGATCAACCGCTCCCTGAATCTGGCCATAGTCAGCTTTCAGCTGGTTGTAGCCTTGCTGCACGCTTTGCTGCCACTGCGGCGGGACCGGCTGAAACTGCGTCGGCTGACTGGTCGCCGTCGGCTGAGTCTGGCCGCCGCCAGGCAAGATATTGGCGGTCGTGATCGGCGGCTGTTCGCCGATCTGCTGTTGAAAGTTATCGATATACGGCTTCACGGCGGCATGCACTTCTTGCGGCATGATCACCTGAGCTTTGTCGATGAGCCGCGAGATGTAGTAGCCCGACTTCGACTGGACGATCTCTTCGCGGCGATTGCCGGTGGCGAACGAAATGGAGAACATCGTGATGATCACGCACAGCAGCGCGCCTTTGGCGGCGCCCAACAGTGCGCCAACCTGACGGTCAAAACCTTTGAGCTTTAAGCTTTCGATTGTCTTCGAGACAAATCGAAAACCGATCCAGACCAACAGCGAACACCCCAGATAAAGCGCGAGCATCGCCGCAAGCTTGTTCCAGGGCGGTTCCCAGGGAAAGAACTCCGCAACCGGTTCACGCAGTTGGATCGAGAGCACATAGCTGGCGAAGATTGACGCAAACGAGGCCAATTGCCAAGCCATCCCTTTGTACAAACCCCAGGCCGCTCCCGCGAGCAGCACAATCAACATCAGCAGGTCGTATCCGTTCGCCATCTCTCGGCGCCTTCTTTCTCTAGTTCTTAGTTGCAGTGCGGCCACGCGCACCGCGGCGTGGAAGTATATCGAGACGACCGCTGCGATCGAAGATCAGTTTGCAAACCTGCTAGCGTCACCAGAAAAGGAATCGCGGATTGGACTGGCGTCGTCGCGCACGTTTCGCGTACAACCGCAGACCGTCGTCACCAACAAGTTGCTTGGCAAAAATCGAAGGATAGAAGCAGGGGTCCCATGGCCGGTTTCAATACCCACATCACGACCAGCACGATCGTCGGCGTTGGCTACGGCGCCGCCGCCTATGCGCTGATGCCGGACATCTCGGCGACAACTTGCATGTTGAGCGCGGGACTTTGCAGCATTGCCGGCATCCTCCCGGATCTTGATAGCGGCTCTGGTCGTCCGGTAAAAGAAATCTCGGCGCTGGTCGCCGCGATGGTGCCGATGCTGATGATCGACCGCTTTCGTCACTTAGGAATGGATCCCGAAGCGATCGCGCTGGCCGGAGCGATCATTTACATTGTCATTCGCTTTGGCGTCGCTGAAGTTTTCAAAAAATACACCAAGCATCGCGGCATGTGGCATAGCGTGCCGGCTGCAATTTGCGCCGCGTTGTGCGCCTTTCTGGTGGTCTCAGGAGAAGAGATGGATATCCGCCTGTTGAAAACAGGCGCGGTCTTTCTGGGCTTCATGGTTCACTTGACCTTGGATGAAATTTGGAGCGTTGAATGGCATTCGTTCCGCCCACGTCTAAAAAAATCATTTGGCACGGCGATCAAGTTCTGGAACCCGAATAGCATGTGGTCGAACTTTTCGACATACTCCAAACTTGCAGCGCTGCTGTTTGTTGCGGTCGGCGATCCAATGCTGATGGAACATTACCATCTTCATCCGTCATCACAGGAACAAACCCAGTCTCCAATGCCGGAGATGGCGACTCAACCTCAGCCATTTCAACCGCAAACATTTCCGATTACGCGCTAATGAAAAGTCCGCTTACGCTTTATCCCAGCGGTCGCCGCGCGGCGCTGATGGCCGGTGCAAGTTCGCTGCTGGCAATCTCCTGTGTGGGGGTCGGACTTTCGGGAAGTGAAATTGGGCATATCGCGGCCGTATTCTTTGTCGCTTGCGGCGTGCTCGGAACTGCCGAAATCTGGCCCGGCAGCTCTTGGTTGCGGATCGACGAGACCGGAATTCGCTACTGCTATCTCTTTACTTCACATCATGTCAGCTGGGACGAAATCGAACGCTTCGACTACGTGCTCATTAGTCACTCTGGACTTTGGGTGCAACAGATGACTGGCTTCAATCGCAAGTCGGCGACAGCACAAGCCAAACAAAGCAATCGCCTGGATGAACAATTGCCCAACAACTACGGCCGCAGCGCCAAAGATTTGGCCAAGCTGCTAGAGCAGTACCGCAAACATTTTACGCACGAACAGCCGACGTCAACCGACGAAGTTTAAAACTGCTTGCCGCTATCAAGCAGCAACGTAATTGGTCCATCGTTGAGCAGCGAAACTTCCATCTGTGCACGGAAGACGCCGGTCTCGACCCGTGGTCCCAACTGACGAACGGCGGCTACATATTCTTCATACAGCCGATTGGCCAGTTCTGGCGGCGCCGCGCCGGTAAACGCCGGCCGACGACCTTTGCGACAATCGCCGAGCAACGTGAACTGACTTACCGCCAATACCGCGCCGCCGATATCGATTACCGAGAGATTCATTTTGTCAGCGTCATCGGCAAAGATCCGCAGGTTCACCGTCTTGTCCGCCATGTAAGCGACATCGGCGCTGGTGTCGGTCGGCTCAACGCCCAGCAACACCAACAAACCTTGCTCAATCGCGCCGACGATCTCACCTTCGACGCGAACGCTCGCCGAAGCAACGCGTTGGACGACCGCTCTCATCTGACGGACTCCGGCACGGAAGCGCAGTGCGAGCGATCAGGCGTCACGATGGCCGCGGCGATATTCAAGATGATGCGAAACCAACCAGTCAAAGTCCCCTGCCCTGCTCTACGGCGTACGGATAAAAAGGAAAGCGCCCATTCTAGGTACCGCAACGGCTTCGTCATTCGGATTTTGAACTTCGATCGCTGCGGTGCGCAAAATAAGCTCGCTCGTACGGCCAACGCACGAGCGAGCTCAAGCTTGATATCGCCGTTACTGCGGCTTGTCGCTGCGGAACGGCGTCACCGGCAAGCCGGCTGAGTTTTGCAGCGTGCAAACCGGATTGTCGGCCCACGCGTAGCGGACGCTGACTGGTTCTTTCACACTGGGGCTCGACACTTCCACTTGGTTGTCGCCGATCAATTTGGCGTCGGCCCATACGTACTTGCCATCTGCACCAGCGATCGCGAAGCCAACCGGTTGTTGAGCGTCAAACGAGTACAACTTGTCGCCGTACGTGTCGAACGTCACGATCGCTTTGCCTGATTTCACTTCTAGGCTTCTGAAGCGAGGGCTTTGATACGGAACAGCGATTTCGTAATCGCGAGCCAGCGCGATTCGCGCTAGACGGATCGCCACCGCTTGCTTGTTACGCGGATGAATGTCGCGGCCTTCGCCCAGATCAATGATCACCGCTTCGCCGGTGTTGGGCAGCTTGTCCATTGTGAAGGTTTGCGATTCACGCAGCGCGGCCCAATTGCTGTCAGCCGGCTCTGGTTTCTCCGCCAAGAAGTCGGCTAATTGAACCCAGTAAAAAGGGAAGTCTCCCTGCTGCCAAACGTCGCGCCAGTTTTGAATCATCAGCGGAAAGAGATGGCCATACTCTTCGGGGCGACCTGCATTGGATTCACCTTGATACCAGATCACGCCGCGAATGCCGTAGCCGATGATTGGATTCAGGACGCCGTTGTAAAGATTGGCCGGACGATGATTGCCGTTGACGCCGGGATCTTTGGGAGGCGCCGGCTTGTTCGCTGGCTGTTTGTCGGCCGATTGATTCCAGGTCGCCAGCGCCGCTTTGTACTCGTCTTGCTTTTGTTGATAGTCGGCGACACGCTTATCCCAGCCTTTCAACATTTCGCCATAGCGGGCATCGGCTTCCAGCAAGTCGCGACGCACCCAGGCTTCGGCCGCCGAACCGCCCCACGAGTTGTTGATCAATCCCACCGGCACGTCCAGCGTTTGCTGCAACTGACGACCAAAGAAATAACCAACCGCGGAAAAGTTCTTTACCGTCTCCGGCGTACAAACTTCCCACTTGCCGCGGAAGTCTGAACTCGGTGATTGTGCGGCGACGTTGGGCACCGTGATCAAACGAAGCTGCGGCAACTTGGCCGTCATCACTTCTAGGTCATGATCGATAGCGCGCTGCACCGGCCACTGCATGTTTGATTGGCCCGAGCATACCCAGACCTCGCCGACCAGCACGTCTTCCAGCGCGATTTCGTTCTTACCGCGAATCACAAGGCGATGCGGACCACCGGCAGGCAACTCGCCCAATTTAACTTTCCAGTGCCCGTCGGCGTCGGCCGTCGCTGTTCCTTCTAAGGCAGCGACCGAGACTGTCACCTCTTCTCCTTGGGCGGCAGTCCCCCAGACCACAATCGGCATCTCGCGCTGGAGCACCATGTGATCGGTAAAGAGCGCGGGAACCTGAACATCGGCTTGTAGCCGGCTGGCCGCAAGCAGCGCAGACAAACCAAAGGCCGTCGCGGCAAGCTGAAGAAATCGAAGCTTCATCGAGAATCTCCTATCAGAGAGGAATCGGGTGTAGGGGGGGACTGTTTGGCAGGAAAGAACCATTCTAGTCGCCGCATCGCCCAAAGGGCGTTTCACGCAAAATAGCGAGCATTTTTGCTTGGCGTGGACTGCGACAGGCAATCGGGGGGGGCGAAAACCGGAGGCAACTAATCGACAACGCGCAGATACTCAACTATCCTGAGAATTGAACCACCAATCAATCACCCCCTGCCCCACCCTGGAACTTATGATGTTGAAACGAATTGCTCCGGCCCTGCTGCTTGGTTTGGTCGCTTGTTCTGTCTCGCTGGCCGCCGATAACGATGGCTTCAAGCCGCTGTTCAACGGCAAGAACTTGGATGGCTTTACGCAACACGGCGGCAAAGCGGTCTACACGATCGAAGAGGACGCGATCGTCGGCACTTCGACGCTGAATACCGGCAATACCTTCCTCTGCACCAACAAAGAATATGGCGACTTCATTTTGGAAGTCGATTTCAAAGTCGATCCTAAACTCAACTCCGGCATTCAAATCCGCAGCCAAGTCTTCCCCGAAGCCAAAGAAGTTGACTTTGGCGGCGGCAAGATGAAGAAGATGGATGCCGATCGCGTGCATGGTTATCAAGTGGAGATCGATCCCTCGGCTCGCGCCTGGAGCGGCGGCATCTATGACGAAGCGCGTCGCGGCTGGTTGAACGACCTGAAAAACAATCCGGAAGCTGGCAAAGCGTTCAAGCAAGATGAGTGGAACCACTACCGCATCGAATGCCGCGGTGATTCGATCAAAACTTGGATCAACGGAGTTCCGGCCGCCGACCTGAAAGACGATCTCACCTCGAAAGGTTTGATCGCGCTGCAAGTACACGGCATCGGCAATGACAAATCGAAAGATGGAACGCAAGTTCGCTGGAAAAACATCATGATCAAAGAGCTCGACTAGTCGCGCTTCACTTACCTGGTTTCTGGAAAACGCCGCGCAGCAATGTGCGGCGTTTTTCGTTTCGGATCGAGTCACTGCGTGCTTCATGCTAGAATTCTGGTGATAACTTCCTCCGCTCTTGATCAGGATACGACGTGATTCTCTCTGAACCCCATCCGACTAGCTATGACTTGCAGTTTTCCGTCTTCGGGATTCCTGTTCGGATCAGCGTCTATTTTTGGATCATGGCCTTCCTGCTTGGGTATGGGTTTGGCCAGGACTTTGGTCAACGGGGCTCGGGCACATCGGATCCGCGTGTCGTCGTCATCGGCATCGTAGTGATCTTTCTTTCGATCTTGATTCACGAGCTAGGACATGCCGTGATGATGCGCCGCTATGGGTTCTCGCCGCGGATCGTGCTTTATCATCTGGGAGGACTCGCGATTTACGATTCGGGCTTCTCGCCGCATGGTGCGTCGTATCGTCAAGCGGGCAATTCAACCTGGTCGCAAATTGCGATTTCCTTCGCTGGACCACTGGCCGGATTCTGCTTTGCGGGCGCCACCTTTCTCATTCTGTTGGGCGCAGGCTACCTGTCTGAACGCCCACCGTTAGCGTTCGAGCTGCTTCGCCCTGGTAACGAAGTCCTCGGTCCCGGCACCCAGGCGATTCGCGCACTCGTTTGGATCATTCTGTTGGTGAATATCGGCTGGGGCGTGTTGAATTTGCTGCCGATCTATCCTCTTGATGGGGGAAAGATCGCACGCGAACTGTTCTTGTGGTTCAATCGCGTCAACGGCCTTCAATACTCGCTGTATGCGTCGATTGTCTTTGCCGTTTTGACGATCTTGGTCGGCATTCAATTGCAACAGCCTTATCTGGCGATCATGTTCGCCATGTTGGCGATGGGCAATTACCAACAACTCTCTGGAGGGAATTCGTTTGGCGGACGTCCCTGGTAACGCACTCCCCTGCCCAAGCGTTGATCCAACCTCGCGGCGCTGCATTGTGCTGGGCGCAAGCAACGTCGCCCAGTCGCTGGGAAGCATCATTCATTTGGCCGATCAATCGTTTGGGCCGCGAATGAACTTAATGATCGCAGGCGGCCGCGGGCGTTCGCTCGGTTCGGCAAGTTACTTTGCAATGCGCCGCTTGCCAGGCATCTTGCAGTGCGAACTGTGGAACGCCGCACAAGCACAACCGCCGCAAACAACCAGCGCCGTCGTTACCGACATCGGCAACGACATTCTATATGGCCGCAGTACCGAAACGATCCTGACTTGGGTGCGTGAATGCCTGGCGCGACTCTGCAGTTTACAAGCGCGGATCACGCTGGTTGGGTTACCTCTTGCGCGTGTTCGACGATTAAATCCGTCTGCGTTTTATTTTTTTCGCACTTTCCTGATCCCGCGCAGTCGGATGAATTTGCAGACTACTTTGCAACGCGCTGAAGAGGTTGATCAGCGCTTGCGCGACGAAGCGAAACAGTGCGGCGCAACGTTTATTGAACCGCATCCTAGTTGGTATGGAGTTGATCCAATTCACTTGCGATCTAGTCATGCGCAACAGGCTTGGCGCTGTTATCTCAACGCGAACAACATGACTTCAACAACGCCGCCAAAAATGCGGAACTCCCTTTACTATCAAGCAATTACGCCGCACGAACGTTGGCTCATGGGACGCAAACAACATCGTGCGCAACCATCGATTCAACTTGTCAGCGGCAGCGTTGTTTCACTTTATTAAGCAGCGCGCTCGCGCTGTTTTTTTTCCCGCTGCGCTAACGCGCGTTGGTGGTCTGCGTTGCTTTCAAAACGCGCGCTGCATGCGCTGTTGTTGCGCGATCGCGCGCGTTGAAAAAGTGAAGTGATTGGTTCCATCGCTTACAAATTGTGTGGAAAACGTGTTGCAAAAAATCGGATTATGCGTACAACTTAAATCAACTTTGTCTAGCAGGGGCCAATTGCTAGAGCGAAGCGATTCACTTAGCTGCACGGCGACGAGAACGCTTCGTAGGATTTATTGTTTTGCTGTCGGCGCTTTTGTTCATCGGCGAGCTTCCATGGTAGGAAGCTGCATGAGCGAATCCCGTTGGCGGCGCTAACGAACGGAGGACGTATCGTGGCCACTAAGAAAAAAGTAGCGAAGAAGACTGTCAAGAAGGTCGCCAAGAAGTCGCCCAAAACGGCGACCAAAAAGGTAGCCAAGAAGGCCACCAAAAAGGTCGCTAAAAAGTCGACCAAGAAGGCAGCCGTCAAAAAGAAGGTCGCCAAAAAGGCCGCCACCAAAAAGGTCGCCAAAACGGCTTCGCCGAAGAAGACCGTGAAGAAAAAGAAGAAGGTCGCGAAGAAGAAGACTGCCTAGTCTCTCAGATTCGTGAGCTGCTTGCTTCACACGCGATACAACGAGAAAGAGCCGCCAATTTGGCGGCTCTATCTTTTTCTTGGACCTTACAACACCGTCAACGTCGGCATCGGCGGGCTCGCCGCAGCGCTGGCCGCCAATCCACGCACCAAATTCTGGCAAATCGCCTGAAAATGAGGAGCGGTCAGCTCATCTTGCACTACCTGCGGGGCTGCGCCTTGATCTCCCTTTTCGCGGATCGAAATCGTGATCGGAACATCGCCCAAAAACGGCACTTGCATGTCGGCCGCTTTTTGCTTGGCGCCCCCTTTGCCAAAGATATCCCACTCTTTGCCGGTATCAGGACAAATGAAGCCGCTCATGTTTTCGACCACCCCTAGGACTGGGATCTTTACCGTCTTAAACATGGCGATCGCCTTCACCGCGTCTAGCAGCGCGACGTCTTGCGGCGTACAGACCACCACGGCGCCGGTCAGCGGCAACAACTGACTCAAGGTCAACGCAATATCACCGGTCCCCGGCGGCATGTCGATGATCAAATAATCAAGCTCGCCCCATGCGGTGTCGCGCAAGAATTGCGTGATCGCGCCGTGCAACATCGGACCACGCCAGATCACTGCGCGCTCTGGCTCTACCAAAAATCCCATCGACATCACTTTGACGCCGTCGCGCTCGAGCGGAGCAATCTTCTTCTCAGCAAGCAGTTCAGGTCGACCACTCAATCCCAATAGATGCGGTACGCTGGGACCATAGACGTCCGCGTCCAGCAAGCCAACTTTTGCACCAGCGTTCTTCAGCGAGTAAGCCAAGCTGGTTGCGATCGTGCTTTTGCCGACGCCCCCTTTGCCTGACCCGACGGCAATCACGCTGCGGACGGTCAGGCCGACCTGGCCAATCGCTTCGATCTTGCGGTGATGTTCGGCCAGATTGACTTGAATCTCTTTTAATTGCGGCAACTCGGCGCGAAGCAAATCGATCGCTTGCTGCCGGGTTTCTTCCCACAGCGGCGCCGAATGCGTCGTCAGTTCTAAGGTGAACGCCAGATTTCCGTCCAGCAGATCAATCTCTTTGACCTGATCGGTCTTCGTCACAGGGCGCCCCGAGTAGGGATCGGGCAACTTTTCAAGCACGCGAATGACATCTGGAACTTGCGTTTGCGAATCGGACATGCAAATTTACTCCGGCCTAATCAGCTATTCAGGTTGTTTCGGCCCACGGTAGCGAGCGCCAAATCGAATCGATTGGCGTTGCCGCAGGATGTTCAGGAAATTGAGCCTGGCGACGTCGCACCAGACGAATCAAAGGGTCAAGCCGCCAACGGCCGATCTGCACCCATGCGGCGCCTGCCTCGTAGGCGGTGACCGCCAAGCTGCGATCGACTTCGGACAACAGCACCACGAAACGCAGATCAGGAAACGTGCGCTGCAATTGAGCCGACGCTTCTAACAAGCGTGCAAATCGGATCGCGTCGCATCCCTCCGGCGCCGCAATCGCCAAAATCGACGCCGGACTGGCGCGAAATTGCTGGAGCCATCGCTCGGGACTACGAGTTTCCTGAATCGGCAGATCGCCGGCGGCCGCTTTTAAAGCGACCCCCCAGCGGCCATCGGTCTCGTGTAACACGCATATCGATCGTGGCGGCATTTGATGTCTGGAAATTATGGTAAGTTCGGAGGTATAGGATGACAACCCGACGCAATTCTAGTCGTCGCTGGGCGAAACGTCGGATTCGCTCGCTTCTAATCGACGATGAAGCCGTGCTCGCGAGACGCCCAGCAGTTCGGCCGCCTTCGATTTGTTTCCTTTGGTTTGCTCCAGAGCCCGGCGAATTAGCTCTTCTTCGACTTGGGCCAAAAAGGCGTCCAATTGGATCGGTTCGGCCGCTTTGGCGGAAAACCGCTTCGCCTCTCTGGCATGGCGAATTTTTTTCGGCAAATGCTCGGCGTCGACCCAGACGGTATCGGTCGCGGCGGCCGCTTCGGCGATTACCGCCGCCAGTTCGTCAATGTTGCCGGGCCAATCGTAGTCCAGCAGCGCATCGGCCGCATGTTCGGTCAGTCCGCGTAGCTGCCGAGCTCCCTCTAGGTTGTGCTGCTCGACCAGCGCTTGAGACAACAGCGGAATATCCTCAGGGCGATCACACAGCGGCGGCAACGAGATCTCGATCGTTGACAACTGATACGCGAGATCCTCACGAAACTTTCCCTGCGTCGACAACTGAAGCAGCGACAGCCGCGCCGTCGAGACGATCCGCAGATCCATGTCGATCAATCGCAGCAAATGAAACAGTTCGGACTGCGCGTCCCCCGGCAATTGATCGGCGTCCAACAAGATCAACGCAGCGTTAGACGCGTCATCCGCCTCTTTACACCGCCGAACAAACGAGCGGACCGAGCTTTGAATCAATTCTGCGTCCATCAGTTCGCCGCGAATCGAAATCACCGGGCCGCTCCCTTCACCATGCAGCGCATAACAAACGGTCCGTGCGGCGTGCTCTCGTCCGCTGCCTGCCGGCCCAAAGATCACCACCGGCAATCGGGTGGTCGCAGACAACGCAATCTGACGACGTACGCGGCGGATCGCGGCGCTCTCGCCGACCAGGCGACTTGTCGCAAATCGTTTGCGCCAACTCTGCCGCCAGACGCGCAGTTGATCATGCCGGCGATCGGCTTGGGTCCCCTCCCCTGCCCCGACCTGCGGATAACAGATCGCCAGTGCGCCAAAAGCGCCTCCTGCATACTGGAGCGGCGAAAACTGGACGCTGAAAGCGGTCGCTGCTCCGGCGCTGTTGTTTAACGTTAGCGGAACTTCGGCAGGTCGCCCCAAAAAAACATCCGGCGGCGGCGCCAGATCGGCCGCTTGTTGCTCGCGGGGGGGCAGTTGACCGGCGGCATGATAGACGCATTTCATCCCTAACAACGCTTCGGCGTCGGCGCCTAGTGCGGCGCGACACGCGTCGTTCAAGTAGGCCAAATGCTGATCTTGATCGATCGCGTAAACCGGATACGCATGATCGTTCAAAATTTGGGCCAACAAGCTGGCAGGTCGAGTACGTGGTCGCGCCATGAAAAAAACCAGTTTCTAGGATTCGCAGAACAGAAGTTATTATAGACGCTGCCGCCGCAACTCGGCTGGCCCTCTTTTGCCGCTTCGATATGATGGAAGCGCCAGTATTTTGTCGAACTACTCGAGAAAGCCCCCTTATGACGTCGGACGTCGTCGCGCTGCTGCAACAGTTGATTCAAATTCCCAGCGTCAACCCCATGGGCCGAGACGTCCAGGGAGAGATCTACTTGGAGGCGCGGCTCACGACATTTCTCGAACAGTACGTCGCCGACTGGGGCTACTTTTGCGAGCGGCAGCATGTCTCGGATCAGCGTGAAAATTTACTGGTTGCAACGGTTGATCTGTCTCAGTTGCCGCCTGACCGCCCGATCTTGATGCTCGAAGTCCATCAAGACACCGTCCCGGTCGACGGCATGTCGATTCCTCCCTTCGCCGGCGAGATCCGTGATGGTCGCGTTTACGGCCGCGGCTCGTGCGACATCAAAGGGGGGATGGCCGCAATGCTGATCGCGATCTCGCGGTTTCGCCAGCTTCCGCTCGATAAACGCCCTGCCGTCGTGTTGGCGCTAGCGGTCAACGAAGAACATGGATTCTCCGGCGCCAAACGGATGACGCAAAGTTGGACCGCAGGAGAATCGAAACTGCTGACCCGACCGCCGGCGGCGATTGTGGTTTCGGAACCGACGCTGCTGGATGTGGTGGTCGCTCATAAAGGAGTCGTCCGCTGGAAATGCCATGCCCACGGAATCGCCGCGCATAGCAGCAATCCAAAAATCGGCGCCAACGCAATCTATCGCATGTCAAAAATTATCAACGCGCTAGAACAACACGCGGACCAATTGCCCGGCACGATCTCGCCGCTGATCGGCGGACCAACGCTTAGTGTTGGAATCATCAGCGGCGGCGTCAGCGTCAATACGGTCCCCGATCATTGCAGCATCGAAATCGATCGCAGGCTCGCCCCCGGCGATAACCCACTAGCAGCACAACAAGCGGCGATCGACTTTGTAGCAGCCCTGCTGGACGATCCCGATTGGATTTCGCATGACGCGCCATTTATCATCTCCCCCGGTTTGGCGCCCGCTCACAATCAAGAGCTGGCCGCGTCGCTCATCGAAACCTTACAGCAATGCGGCGTTGCCGCCCAATCAATCGGCGTCCCTTACGGAACCGATGGCGCGATCCTCAGCCAAGGCAACGTCCCCACCGTCGTCTGCGGCCCCGGCGACATCGCTCAAGCCCATACGCACGACGAATGGTTAGCAATCGAGCAATTGGAAAAAAGCGTCGAAGTCTATGAGGCGTTCTGCCGACGGTTTTAAGTCAGGACCGGACCTCCGCAATTTTTTTTTATCGCACAACAAATCACAAAATTGGGTGGCCCAGCCAGGCTGTTCAAGCCTGGCTGGGTTGCGTCAGCAACAAGATGCCGCGCCATGCGGTCGCAATGTTTTTTAACTTCCTCCTTCTGAGACATTCATCCCAACGGTGGGTTGCGCAAACCGGTGGTTTGTAGAGCGGACCCTACGTCGAATTTTTTTCTTGCCGCATTGAAGCCATGCTCATTCGGCGAAGACGCCGTAAGAGCCGAGGCGCCGGGATTTGCGCCGGACTGGACCGTCGTTTTTTTTGCCGCCTGGCGCTGGAATCGGTCGGTTGCTTCAACCTTGTTGGTCGTTTCGATCGTTCCAGGCCCAACGGGCCGACATAAAATAGCCCTGGGCGCTCGTCGCGGCAGCGACGGAGCCCTGGGTTTTTGTCACCTTATGTGACGTTGACGTTGGACATGATCTTCGAAATTACCGACTCAAACGTCAGCATTTTATTGGATTACGTCGCCCTAGGGCTGCGTCGCTCGGAAGCGACTTACCCTAGGCTATTTTATCTCGGCCCGTTGGGCCTGGATTTGGGGCCGCTAGTTGCAACGGGGGAATTGTTTTTCCTGCCGCGTTGAAGACATGCTCATTCGGCGAAGACGCTGTAAGAGCCGAGGCGCCGGGATTTGCGCCGGAGCGGACTGGACGGTTCCATTTTTTCTGGTGGGTCGATGCGATCGTTCCAGCGGTAGGTGGCGAAACGATTTTTGGTTGGTTCGTTCTTCTGAACGGAGCCCTCTTTGAGTAGTCGATCCCAGGTGGCCGCGAGTTGGGTGCCGTTCATCCCGCAATGCTTGCGGATGTATGTTTTGGTTGCTTGGCCTGGCGCGGCGCGCTGGATCGCGGCCTGAATTTTTTCTACGCGCCGCTGTTCACTGGCTTCCGCCGCCGCGGCCGCTGCTTCGACTTTCAGCGAATCGAGATCGCGCAGCGTGACGCGCCAACCTCGGCCGTTCGGATCTTGCAGGCGCCCTTCTTCGATATCAACGCCCCAAACTCCTCCTTGGCCGGCAGTTCCGCTGAGGGTCAGTTGCAACTGATGCAAGCCGCTGCCGGGTTCATAATTTTCGCGCCGCTGAATCAACATCCATTGCCGCGCAAAATCCAAACTCTCGGCAACATCGGTCGCCGCGCTGCACCCGCGGGGAATCGCTTTGCGCGACTGACAACACAAGATCGGCGTCGCGCCGGCCTGGATGCAACAGCGGGCCAGCGCGCGCAGCTGCTCGCCTTGTTTTCGTTTGCCGGTCGAGCTTAAACGAATCGCATCAATCACGACAACTTCCAATTGATTGCTACGAATCCAATCGACGATCGGCTTGATATTTTTTGGATCGGCGGCGTCGTCGATCGACAACGACCACATCATATTCGACAAATTACGGGGTTCTACGTTGCTTGCAGCGCTCCACCGCTGCGATAGATTGATCAGCGCTTGCCGCTCATCGCCGCTGCTGACAAAGCCAGCACGAAACGCGCGTTCAACGGCAAACTGCCCCAAAATTTTGCCGCCGCTCGCCAGCGCCGCGCAGAGATCGACGGCGATCGAAGACTTCATACTTTTGCTGGGGCCGACGATGACCGCCGGTTCGTTTTGCACAAACATCTGCGGCGCCAACCAACGCAGCGGCTCTTGCTGCTGGATCAATTCTTCCGTCGTTAGTGATTGAAAACGATGACTGCCGCTGCAGTCAATCGGCGTGATTTCGCCGTTGTGCGACAACAGTTCGGTCGCCGTGGGGCGCTTGGCGTATCGCTTCTCCAGGATTGTGGTGTACTGCTCAAATTTTTTGACTTGGCCCCCGCATTGTAAGACGTTGTCCAACACCGAGATCGCGCCACTTTCCATATAACCCAGGGGCCACATTTGGTCGATCAACGAGGCAAGTTCGCTACAGCAAATCCCGCGCTGCTGCAGTTTGAGCATCGCGGCGTAGATATCTTGGTGGTGTTGAAATTGGAAATATTCAAGGTTCAGCTTGGTCTTGGAAAACAAGTCAGGCCGAATCAAAACCGAGGTGAGCCACTGCGCTTCGACGATTTCGTCGCGCGTAAGATCGCGAGTTTGAGGGCCGAACGGCAGCGCCAACGGATCTGCCCGCAATCGCCGGATCCGCCCCCGAAGACTCTCGATGTTCATCGAGTTTTTCTCCGTGAAAAGGTAAGTGAAGTCAAAGTCTTAACAACAGCCAAATCGATCTTGGAGCTAGTCGATCCAAAATTAGTGCGCAACCTCCAGTGCTTTTTGAGTGGTGGGAGAGGAAAAGAAATAGAACACGGAGACCGCGGATGAAGAACGGAAAACACGGTAGGAATTAAGTCAAAAACGTTCACACTAGCCCGCAGCGCCAGCGAGGGAAAACGCTTGGCGATTCCAATCCGGATCGAACTAACCAGACAGATTCACTCGCTCGTACTTTTTGAGTTGTGGGAGAGGAGCAGAAATAGAACACGGATACCGCGGATGAAGGACGGAAAACGCGGTAGGAATTAAGTCAAAAACGTTCACACTAGCCCGCAGCGCCAGCGAGGGAAAACGCTTGGCGATTCCAATCCGGATCGAACCAACCAGACAGATTCACTCGCTCGTGCTTTTTGAAGTTGCGTTGTTTAACAGGTTCGTAAGAAATGGAACTCGGATACCGCGGATGAAGGACGGAAAACACGGTAGGAATTAAGTCAAAAACGTTCACACTAGCCCGCAGCGCCAGCGAGGGAAACCGCTTGGCGATTCCAATCCGGATCGAACCAACCAGACAGACGCTCGTACTTTTTGAAGTTGCGCTGTTTAACAGGTTCGTAAGAAATAGAACACGGATACCGCGGATGAAGAACGGAAAACGCGGTAGGAATTAAGACAAAAACGTTCACACTAGCCCGCAGCGCCAGCGAGGGAAACCGCTTGGCGATTCCAATCCGGATCGAACTAACCAGACAGACGCTCGTGCTTTTTGAAGTTGCGTTGTTTAACAGGTTCGTAAGAAATGGAACACGGAGACCGCGGATGAAGGACGGAAAAACGCGGTAGGAATTAAGTCAAAAACGTTCACACTAGCCCGCAGCGCCAGCGAGGGAAAACGCTTGGCGATTCCAATCCGGATCGAACCAACCAGACAGATTCACTCGCTCGTGCTTTTTGAAGTTGCGTTGTTTAACAGGTTCGTAAGAAACGGAACACGGATACCACGGATGAAGAACGGAATACGCGGTAGGAATTAAGTCAAAAACGTTCACACTAGCCCGCAGCGCCAGCGAGGGAAAGCGCTTGGCGATTCCAATCCGGATCGAACCAACCAGACAGATTCACTCGCTCGTACTTTTTGAGTGGTGGGAGAGGAAAAGAAATGGAACACGGATACCGCGGATGAAGAACGGAAAACGCGGAAAATACCGTGGGTAAAAGGGAATTGTGATGGTTTATGGTGATCGATTATTCTGCAACGTTTTTTTGACGCGTTACCTGGCGCGAATTGAGGGGATTTTTGTTTGGGTACATCCAACCGCGCCGGCGCCAGCACTGATTGTGTGAATACATAATACGTAAAGTCTTAGACTTTGTCAAGGCTTGTTTTCGTCATTTTATCCTGCCGGAGCAAGGCCCTACGTGGCCGCGTTAGAATCGGCGCATCATGGGGTGCGATGCAGAGTTGGGGCAATCTGGCAGGATGCGGCGCCGGCGAGAGAGAGGGCGGTTGCCGCGATTGGATCCCATGTCAACGTGATGTTGGGTGACGCAAACCCAGGGCTGCGTCGCTGCACGACGAGCGCCCTGGGCTATTTTATGTCGGCCCGTTGGGCCTGGATTTGAGGGCGCTAGTTGCAACGGGGGAATTGTTTTTCTTGCCGCATTGAAGCCATGCTCATTTGGCGAAGACGCCGTAAGAGCATGACACCAGGATTTGCGGCGGACTGGACCGTCGGATTTTTTTGCCGCCTGGCGCTGGAATCGGTTGGTTGCTTCACCCTTGTTGGTCGTTTCGATCGTTCCAGGCCCAACGGGCCGACATAAAATAGCCCAGGGCGCTCGTCGCGGCAGCGACGGAGCCCAGGGTTTTTGTCACCTCAGGTGACGTTGACGTTGGACATGATCTTCGAAGCTACCGACTCAAACGTCAGCATTTTATTGGATTACGTCGCCCTAGGGCTGCGTCGCTCGGAAGCGACTTACCCTAGGCTATTTTATGTCGGCCCGTTGGGCCTGGATTTGGCGAGTGAATTTGTGGGCGCGCTCGACCGTGGCAACGGTGGGTTGCGCAAACCGGCAAGGCGGTTGAAGGATGGTTGCTTTGGTTTCGGTTTTTGCTCCACCCACCCTACGCTGCTATGGTGGAATTTTTGTTACCGCGTTGATGACCAGGCTCATTCGGCGTAAGACGCCGTATGAGCCGTGGCCTCGGGCCTGCTTTCTGCTTTCTTCAACCCAGGCGCATAAAAAAACGGGACGCCGTTGCGGGCGTTCCGTTTTCTGTTGTGCGTGATTGTTTCGACGCGTCGATTAAAAGACGTCGAGCTCGAACTGGTGGCCGTTGTGATAGAGTTGGCCGTTCGGATAGTAGTTTTGCCACCCTTTGTTGTAGACCGGAATTCGCATTTCGGCCGGGTAGCGATAGTACAGACTCTCGCTGCTGCGGTAGTAGTCTTCGCCGTAGAAGTTCTGCGGGTAATAAACGTAGGGATAGTGGTAGAACCGTTCCCAGTCGTAAGTCCCGTAGGTACCGCCCCAGACGCGGCCAAAGGCGCGTTCGCCGGCGTCGGCCGATTGGGTCGCCGATAGCAATGCTGTCGCGACAATAAGTCCCAAGACGATGCGCTTCAACATCGTTTCTCCCCAAATACGTTAAGTACTTCCACGAAACCGAGCGCGGCCGACGGATGACGACGGTTACGCTACTCTATCTTTCGGCAGTTGAGGGAGCCATCGCTTAACGAAAATTCGCTAGAACCGGCACAATGCGACCGAATCGCATTGCGGCAGTTCTGGCGGTTGGGGGAAGATCAGGCCGCGACTACTGGGGAAATTTTCCCTCGATGATCTCGTCTTCCCAGTCATCCATCAGCGGCCAATCGACGGCGCAGGTGCCAAAATCGGCCATGTGCTGATACGATTCGAGCCGCGCGATGGTCTTGTCGAGCAGCGCGTCATCTTTGCGGAAGATCGGCCCATGGCTGGGAAGCAGCCATTTGACGTCGCTGGCGCGAATCCGCTGCAACGACTTAATGAAATCAGGAATATCGCTGCCGTGATGCGCGTCAATCGCGCCCACGCAGCCATCGCGATAGATGTTGTCGCCTGAGAAGAGCAAATCGCCCATCCGGAAACTAAGCTGGCTGTCTGTATGGCCTGGAGTGTGCCAGACTTCTAACTTCAGCTTGCCGACAGTGATGATGTCACCATCGTTGACCTGATGCTCAATTTGGACCGGCGGCATCTCTAGATGGATGTTTTGGGCGGCGATTTCGGCAAAGGTGATCAGTTTATCCCCTTGCTGCAGCGGCCCGACCGCCAAGGGATGGGACGTGATCGAAGTGCTAAGCGTCAGCTTCGCTTTGGAGAGACCTTGAATATGGTCGACGTCCGCATGCGTGGCGATCAACGTCTTGCAGTGGGACAACGGAAAATCAAGCTGACGGATCAGTTCGATAATCTCGTCGACGACTTCTTCGTAGCCGATATCGATCAAGATCCACTGGTTGTCATCAAAGATTAGATAAACGTTGCAGCCGAGCAAATGGCCCGCCTGAAAGTTCAGCTCAATCACATTCGGAAAAATCTCGCGCCGCGGCAGCATATGCAAGTCCTGACTATCGCATCGTCGGGTAAGTGTTCGATATCCTCAAATCTTACCTGGATCGACCCGAAAACGACAGTGAGTGATAGGCCTGCGACGCGTTTCTTACCTATTTGAGATAGGGTCGCAAAACGAAAACCGACCCGCGGGCCGTTAAGAAAGCCGGTGGTGGATCATTTGCGCCAAGTCGCGGACATGGATCGTCTCGGGCTTTTGCCCCATCCGTTGCCAGATCAGATTGGCGTCTTTCCAATCCAACGAGAGCTCTTTTCGATGCGCGAATTCACAAATCGAACCGAGGGCGGTTCGCTCGTTTTCGGCCGCAAAAGTCCAAATGTAAGTTTCGCCGTTCTTTTCGTAAACGACGGCATTTATCGCTTGATTCATGGCGCTATCTCCTCCCTGGCCTAAAAGCCTGTTCGCCTTACGCTGATCTGACATTTTGGAATCATTCGCGGCTCGGTCCTACGAATGGTTCAACGTCGGCATCACTCAGATCCTTGAGCAATGCGACTTTCTGTGAAAAAAGCCAAGGGGGAAATCACAGTTGTCGCAATGAAAGAATACTCCCGCTATTCGCGCAATCCAAGCGCAATTTGGGTACGGCTTCCCACAGCAATCCGCTAGATTGAAAAACGCCATGGTGGCGTTTTTTCAATCTGGCCAGGTTCAGAGCGGAGCTCTGCACTGCTCGCAAAATAACGACTTCTGTCGCTATTTTGGCGGCCCATCCATGAGACGCAGCCGTCTGTGATGCGGGGAGCAAACGTTCGCTTGGTTACGAACGACTAGCGGCGACGACGATGCTGCTGGAAAGCGGCTTCTAAATAGTCCAGCAAATCCGAGGCGATCAGCCCATCGCTACCAATGGCTTTGGCCGCTAAATCGCCGGCTAAACCGTGCAGATAAACGCCGAGTTGCGCCGCTTCGAATGCGGGAATCCCTTGCCCTAACAGGGCTGCAATCACGCCGGTCAGCACGTCGCCTGCGCCGGCTGTCGCCATACCGGGGTTACCGGTCTCGTTGGAGTAAACACGCTCTCCATCGGTCACCGTGGTGCGATGCCCCTTTAGGACCAGGACGACGCCGCTTTGTTTGGCCATGTCCGCTGCAACATCGGTCCAGCGGCCTTTGGGCAATTCGCGATCATGGGCCAAGCGACGAAACTCGCCGGGATGCGGCGTGAGCACACGCGGGCCGCCGGGCGAAGCTAGCGGATTTTCGCGCGCTCCTAGCGCATTGATCGCATCGGCGTCGACCACCATCGGCGTCGCCAGATCGCAATAGAGATCTTGGATCAAGAGATCGAGACCATGCGAGCGACCGAGTCCCGGACCGATCGCAACCACGTCCGAATATTTCGCCGCTTTGGCAATTTCGGTGCGTGCGTGCATCGGCAAACGACCGGCCCGGTCTTCGGGCAGTGCGATCGTCATGCACGACGCTTCAAACTGCGCGATGATCGGTTGGATGCTTTTGGGCGCGGCGATGGTGGTCATCCCTGCGCCGCAGCGCAGCGATGCGACGCCGGTCAGCGAGATTGAGCCTGACATGCCGGGCGAACCGCCGACGGCCAGCACGCGACCATAGTCTCCTTTGTGACTGTTGGTCTTGCGGGGGTGCAGACGCGGCAATGCGGGGCCAGCGTCAGATTTGCGTTGAGTCCGTTCCATCCTTGAATTCCTTGGGTTAGCGACGCCGACGCGTCGCAATGAGTCCGGCGTTATAGGCGGCTCGAAATCCGGCGTCGATGTTTACCACCGTGACGTTCGAGGCGCAACTGTTGAGCATCCCGAGAAGAGCAGCGACTCCCCCAAAACTAGCGCCGTAGCCAACGCTCGTGGGAGTCGCAATCACGGGACAAGCAAGATAGCCGCCGACCACGCTGGGGAGCGCTCCTTCCATGCCGGCGACAACAATCACCGCGTCGCAATCGGCCAATTCGCCGACCCGCTCTGGTAAACGATGGGGACCTGCTACGCCGACATCCTGGATTGTCGTCACGGCGACGTTCATCCACAGCAACGTCTCGCGCGCTTCTTCAGCGACCGATAAATCACTGGAGCCGGCCGTAATCAAACCGACCTTGCCGATTGTCTTTTCGCGGACCGCGCCCCAGCGAACGATTCGTCCGATCGGGTTGTAGACGGCCTCGGGAAATTCGGCCGCGAGAATTTCCCCTTTTTCAGCATCAATCCGAGTGGCCAGACATGCGAGGCCGGCCTGACGCTGACGCTGAAATATCTCGATGATCGTCGCGGCCGACTTCCCTTCGCCATAGACGACTTCGGGAAAACCGCAGCGTGACGCTCGATCAAGATCGAGCGACGCGCCGGAGAGTTGGGCCGTTTTGGCAGCCGGCTCCGGCGTCGCGAGTTGCGTGACTTGATCGATAAATTCGGGAAGCGAGACGCGTCCTGCGCGGAGCGACTTCGCTAGTTTTTCCATTTCGCTGCGGTTCATGAGAGTCATAATACCGCAGACGTTGCTCCGCGTTGAGGGTGGTATCAGCCGCCGCGCGGCTTCTCAGGCGTTTCTCCGGGGTCTTGTGAGCATTCCCACCCCAGTTTTCCGAGCCAAACTGCGTAAAATAGCAAAAATCCGGTCGTCAGCACGCCGGCTGGCAACACCATGTACTTGGCATATTTGTACTCTTCGCCCGAAAAATAGTAGCCCCCAGCGCCCAATACCAGAATCGCCAGAAAAATGGCCCCGGTGACCAAATAAAACAAAATCCATTTGTGCAGCTTGCGTCCTACCGCGGACAAGATTTCTCCGCTGTAGGGAATGATCGGCGAGCCTGAATCCAACAACGCGAGATAGAAGTAAGGGAATAGCACAAAGCTCAGCACCCCCATGGGCGCGGCCAACCAGGGGCTGATCAGTGAGCCAACTAACCCCGCAGGCATCAGCGCGAGGAGCAAAGCGACGACAAAAAAGATGGTCTCCATGATCCGCTCAAAGATCGGCGTCTCGGGCCATTCTAATTCGTTCACGCCGCTTGCGATCGACGTGGTGACATTCATAAAGGAGGAGGCTAGGTAAACGAGGACAACTGCGCCGGCGACCACCGTCAAAGTCGTGAACACAAAACTTTGAAAATAGGAGCTGAAGTCGATCGAGCCCTTGTAATGAATGATCGAGTTGAGGGCGAAGTAATAGATAATCGCGGTCCCAAAGGCCGAAACAATCCACCGCGTCAGAAACTGCAGATCAAAGAAAAATTTGAAGTCCGTCGCCAGCGCTTCGGACGAGAGCGACAGAGGATACTTGACGCGCGTCGAACGTGGGTCGTAGTCCTCGGGAGTCAAACTTTCACGCTTGGTGCTGGGCGGAATGCCGGTATCGAAGTCGTGCGCCGCTCCGCGATCCTCGCGTGATTTTTGATAAGGCTTATCCGCCAGCGTGTGGCGCTCTTGCTCGGCGCGTGATTGTCGTTCCGCCTCGGCAAAGTAGCGCGCCGCCATTTGCTTGGCGTCCGAGTCGTCGTGATCCGCTTCTTTTAAACTGTAGATGTCGTCGTCATCCATCACGACAGGCTTGGGAGGCGACTGCTTGGCCGCTAACTTGGCCACAAACGCCGTTTGACAGTCAGGACACATGACGCGCTTGCCCATGTCACGCGTTTGAATCGAGACGCGAGTATTGCAGACAGGGCAGACGACCGATTCGGTAGGGTCTTTGTCTTTCGAGCCGGTGCGAGTCACGCCGACGCCGCCAGGCTGCGGAACAAGCATCGCATGCTCGCAGTGGGGACAGACAAAGGACTCTCCGGCGGCCGAAGCGGCTGCTTGCAATGGAGCGTTGCATGACTTGCAGGCGAATTTCAAGATTTCCATAACTTGTCTCGACGTGACGCCTTCTACTGCCAAAAAAGTGGTCTGCGCTACCCTATCAAGCAGCGCCGGTAACTCTAGTCTACTTCTATCGGCTGGCGGCGGCGAATCCCTAGCGTTTGCTAAATATCAAACCAATCGCGGATTATGGTCCTTTATTCGCACCAAACAGCGTCATATTTCCGATAATCCCCGCCGGAACCGCTGAAGTCGCTTGCCGGAAGCGGCCTGAGGAACAAAAATAAGCCGTTTCGTCGAACATCACTAGCCAAGATAGGGACTCGCGTGCGACTGTTGCACGATTTGGAGCATGTGCCCCCCGAGATTTTGGGAGGAGCGCTGGCCATCGGAAATTTTGACGGCGTCCACTTAGGACATGCTCGGATTGTCGAATCGATCCGTCGTCAAGCGCGCGCCGTGCATGGCCCCACCGTCGTCTTCACGTTTGATCCGCATCCTGTCCGCTTGCTGCGTCCCGAACAAACTCCGCCGCCGCTGACCTGGACACGCCGCAAAGCGCAGTTGCTTGCCCAACTGGGGATTGATGCGATGATCGCCTATCCGACCGATCGGGCGCTATTAGAGCTGACAGCCGAGCAGTTCTTTCAACAAATCGTGGTCAATCAGCTGCAAGCCAAAGCGATGGTCGAAGGCCCCAACTTTTACTTTGGCCGCAATCGCCAAGGGGACACGGCCCTGCTGGGCGAATTGTGCGCGCAGCATCAGATCTCGCTTGAAATCGTCAAGCCGATGCAGTTGCCTGGCCATGCCGAGATCATCTCGAGCAGTCGCGTCCGTCAGGCGATTGCCGACGGTGACGTGGACGCCGCGCGGCGAATGCTGACCGAACCGTATCGTCTGCGCGGCATGGTGACGCATGGCGCTGGCCGCGGAGGTTCGCTGGGGTTCGCTACCGCCAACTTAGAAGCGATTGATACGATTATTCCTGCGCACGGCGTTTACGCCGGCTATGTGGTTCGCCAAGAGCTAACCCACGCCGCGGCGATCCATATCGGCCCGAACCCAACCTTCGGCGAAGGTCACGCCAAGGTTGAAGCCCATTTGATTGACTTCACCGGTTCGCTGTATGGTGAACCGCTAGAGCTAGCCTTTCTGTCGCGACTGCGCGAGGTGCGCACCTTTAGCGACGCCCAGCAGTTGACCACTCAGATACATCAAGATGTTGAAGCGGTAAAACTTTCTTACAGTGATTGGCTGATGACACGCGTCGTCTGAAAAACGAGATAGCAACCAATGAGTATTGACTGGAAACAACTCGCCGCCGCGATTGCGCCGTATCAGCGGTTTTTGCTGACAAGCCATGTGCGGCCTGATTGCGATGCGTTGGGAAGCGAACTGGCGATGGCCGCGCTGCTGCGACAGCTGGGGAAAGAAGCGACGATTGTCAATGCTTCCGAAACGCCTTTGCATCTGGGGTTCATCGATCCGCATAACGAAGTCCGGGTGCTGGGGCGCGACGTCACCGCCGACGCGCTGGTAGGCTCCTTTGACGCGATCATGGTGCTGGATACCAGCGCGTGGATTCAACTGGCCGAGATGGGCAACGTACTCAAAGCGTTCGCCGGCCCTAAATTTGTGTTGGATCACCACGTCAGCGAAGATGATCTTGGCGCCGAAGTCTTTAAAGACGCGTCTTCTGAAGCGACTGGCCGTCTGGTGTACGAAGCGGCCCAGGCTTGGGGACTTTCGCTTGACGCCCAAACGGCGTCGCAGCTCTTCACGGCAATCGCGACCGACACCGGCTGGTTTCGCTTTGGCTCTGTCGACAGCGGAACCTATCACGCGATTGCTGGCCTAGTGGATGCGGGCGCTTCGCCGGCGGCGATTTACGCCGACCTGTACGAACGCGACCGCTTGGCTCGCGTTCAACTCCGCGGAACGATTTTGGCCAAGGTCGCCGTCACTGACAGCGGACGACTCGCCTACAGTACGGCCACGCTCGAAGACTTCGCCGCTACGAACTCGACGACCAGCGATACCGAAGATGCGATCAATATGATGCTGGTCATCCAAGGGGTCCAAGCGGCGGTCTTGTTTATCGAACTCGCTGAAGGGGGCATCAAAGCCAGCTTCCGCAGTCGATCTGCGCTGGATGTTTCTCGCATCGCAGGCGTCTTTGGCGGTGGGGGACACAAAGCGGCAGCCGGCGCGACGCTCTCTCAGACGCTGGACGAGGCGATCCCGCTGGTGCTGAAAGAGATGGAAGCGGGGATGAAGTAAGCAAAGGCGGCCGCTAGCAGGAGCATCCAATAGCAGTGCAGGCGCCGGAGACTTTGCGATACCGGAGAAACCGGCAAAATCGTTCGAGTCGAACGGCGCCGCTCGCCGATTCAAAGGAAGACGCCTTTCACGGCGCGGCGAGCGATTGCTAGCCGTCCATTGAACTTCCAGCGAATCTGGCTCCCCTTATGTGGTGCGAACATTGCCGCCAAGACGTGACTGCGATTGCCGCAGCAGATGATGCGCGCATCGTCTGCGGGCGATGTCAGCAAACGTTGGCGGCAAAGCCAGACGAACCGCCGTCGCTGCGCATCAATACCCTGCGACTGCAGGAAGATCTGCAAACGATCGACCGCATTGTCGCGAGCCTGGGGCGTGACGCAGCGCCTGAAAAGAAACTGACGCCCGACTCCCCTCCCCTGCCCCGCCAAAGCGAGCCGCGTGAAACCAGTTCGCCACGATCCCCGGCGACGCCGCCGCGTCGGAAAATCAAAGGGCTGCGAACACCGATCTTCTCGTGGCTGCTCACTTCAGCCGGGTCGATCACGCTGGTCTGCGGACTTGTTCTGCTAGGCTGGGCCCTGTTTGAACCGCGTCCTATTTTGTCAGCCGCCGGACTGCCGCTGGCCTTGCTGGGCTTGGCCAGCATGTTGGTTGGACTGGTCTTTCAACTGGATAACGTCTCGCAACACAACCGTCGTCTGCACCGCAATTTATTGGCGATCGAAGACGAGCTCGCAGATCTAAAATCAGCCACGCGTCTGGTCAACACGGCCCATTCCTCGCCAGGTCAAAATTTTTACCTTCACATGGCCGAAGGCGCGAGCCCGCATGTGTTGCTGGCCGATGTTAAAGGCCAGTTGGATCTGCTGGCGACACAGATGGGGGGAGATCGGCGGCGGTAGGTTTCTAAGGGGCGGCGCTTTGATTTAGCGTAAGGCCGATGCCTACTGGTCTAGCATGACGAGGTCACGCTCTCCGGAATTGGCCGAAAATCTTCACCGCTACAAGGCTGAAAGTCGTCTGGCCAAGATGCATTCATGTGGCAGAGCACGCGATTCTGAAGCGGCGCATCCAGGTTCACCTGATCGACTTTTACATCCATCAATTCAGCGTCACCAGGTCGAAAGAGCTTCCCCACATCATGCGCCAAGTACCGCGGAACGTATCCGATCAGGGCGCTTTCAGAATTGGTGCGGACTGCGACAGCATGGGAGTCGTAATCGTTCTGCGGGTCAGGCATTAACTTCAGTGTCTCACCTGCGGATAGTCGATTGATTCGCTCAATTGCCCCAGAGTGCATCCAGCGAATTCCGTGCAGGAAGAATTTTGTCGAGTAGCATCCTTCCAGGTTAGGCGCTGGGCAAGGAAAAACTTCAACGGCATCCGTCTGTCGGATCCCCTCTGTGACGCCTAGCACCACAATCGGATCAGGCGGAGTCGCCGTTACGTCGAAACCACTCCACCTCAGATAGTCCTCGTATTCAGGACGTGATTTGGAAAGGAGACGATTTGCGAAAAGGGGAAAAAGCTGTTCCGATTCATAGACTTGCCCCAACTCTCCCATCTGTGGAAAAGCGTGAAATCCCTGCTTACGCGCTCCTTGCGTGTAGAAAAACCGATAGAGCTGGTTATCAAATTCAAGTCGGCCGACAGGACGCCATCCGCTCTGATCGGGGGAAGCTGGTCGCCAAGCTACAAATAGAGACTTCATTCCAATTCCTAACGAAGCAAACGCTTTTTGTTTTCAAGCAGAAGTTGCATGGTGAACTCTTTACAAACGTCTGACATCCGAGTCTCAGGGACCTCGTCAATTATATGCCACACTTCTGACTCAGATATCTTCTCCAAACGTTTAAGCCAGATATCGCTCACTTCTGGCGAATGTTGGCCAAATGCTTGAAATGCCGCGAGTGTTGACATTGGTTTTTCAGCTTGAGAAGTCTCATGAAACGCGCTGCGTGCTCGTTCAACAAACTTCTCAATCCTTCGATTTCTATCTTTGGTTGACAAGCGTTGTTGGCGTTCATCGTCAAGCAGATTTCGCGCCAATGAGGCGCCATGATCGAAAGTAGGAGAGAGGGACAATAGTTCCTTGCTCCGAATCGCTCCCCAATTTTCATGATGGCGATCTTGATTGGCGATCCACGCATCTAGCATGATGTATCCGATAAATACATCCAATGCCGAATCAATGCTTTTGGGCAGTGCTTTCAGATATTCCGAATTCGGCATTCGCAGCAAACGCACGACCTCGGCAACTGCGGTAACGGTGTGCTGCCGCATTTTGTACCGCGTTTCTACAGGATATTCTGGATCGCGTTCGAGAAGCAACTGATTGCCTAGGACAAGCTCTAACGGGGGAGGCGCCAAATTTTCACAGATTACGCCAGGCCATTTGAAAGCTCCCTTTTCCAGTTCTGAGGCAAGCTCATATTGAACACAAGGAAGTCCCATGGACGCCGCTAAGTGATAAGAGATGACCTCCGCCCAATCTTCTCCGGTTCCACGACTATCCGCCTTAAAAAGGAACCGTTTGCCTTTTTCACGAAACCAAAACTTGGATTTACTCCCCAGCGGTTCAAGTGCCTGAGCTTGGCTCTTGTCGACTTCCCGGATTGGAAACATAGCTACTTTCTTGAAGCCTTTTAGACAGTGTCGATTCACCCCAATTCACGCTCTGATCCGATGCTCAAATCGTGCTTGGTCAGGCCAAGGCCTGACCTAAGTGGTGTGCGATAGCTTGGCCAACTGTTCCAACTTCTGCTGCGCGGCGCCGCGATCAATTGCTTCCGCCGCCATCGACGCTGCTTCGTCGGGACTTGCGGCTTTCTCGGCGGTCCAAATCGCCGCGGCTGCATTTAGCACCACGATGTCGCGCGCGGGACATTGTTCTTTGGCGAGGACGCGGCGGATCATTGTGGCGCTGGCGGCGGGGCCGTCGACTAGCATCGTGGCGAGACTGTTTTGCTTCACGCCAAAATCGGCTGGCGTCCACTCCCAGCGCTGTAATTGATCTGCGGCCGCTAACGTGACCTGCGTGGCGCCGGTCAGCGTCACTTCGTCAAGGCCATCGTCGCCGGTTACCAATAGGGCGCGGCGAACCCCCAGCTTTAACACGGCAGCCGCCATCAGGTCGCGCATGCCGGGTCGACCAACGCCCAACAACTGATACTGCGCGGCGGCGGGATTACAGAGCGGGCCCAGCAGATTGAAGATGGTTGGTACGCCCAAGCTTTTGCGCACCGCCGACACGTGCCGCATTGATTGATGCGCCAGCGGGGCAAAACAAAAGCAGATGCCGATCTCGTTCAAGCAGCGCTCGATCTGCGATACGCTCGCTTCAATATTGACGCCCAACTGGGCCAGCACGTCGGCGCTGCCGGTCTTGCTGGTGACGCTACGGTTGCCATGCTTGGCGACGGCAACTCCGGCGGCGGCGGTCACGATCGCGGCGGCGGTGCTGATGTTGAACGTTCCGCTGCCGTCGCCGCCGGTGCCGCAGGTGTCGATCACGTCGGTTCGCTCAGTGCGGATCGCCGCCATATTGCGTCGCATGGCGATTGCGGCGCCGGCTAGTTCGTCAACGGCGGGGCCTTTGGCGTTGATTGCAGTTAGCAGCCGCGCGATCTGATCATCAGGCCAGGCGCCGTGCATGATCTGATCGATTGCGGCGGACATTTGGTCCAGCGACAGATCGTGACCTGCGTCTAATTTTTCCCAGATTGCGTCGTCCACGGTTCATTTTCCTTGCCAAACTATTAGTTATCGACTGATTTTACCGAGACTAGGGGCCGGCTCCCACCCGCTTTCGACTGCACGTAGCGGCGGTCATTTGATATATATAGAGAGGGCAAGCCTAGAACGTGGCGAGACATGAAGGTCTTGCGAGGCAAAATTTAAGACTTAAACACCGCTGCGAGCGAGGTCGAAGATCGACATGGCCAGGAAGGTTATTATTGATTGCGATCCAGGGATCGACGATGCAGTCGCTCTGATGGTCGCTCTGTTCGACGCCGAATTAGACGTGGTTGCGGTCACCTCGACCGCCGGCAACGTCCCTGCCGATCAATCAGGCCGCAATCTACAAGGCTTGATCGAACGGCTCGATCCGCCGCGACGCCCTCGAATTGGGGTCGGATCAGGCCCGAACTCAGCGCCGCCGGTCGACGGTACCGAGCTAAACGGCTCGGACGGGCTGGCGAATCTGCAATTGGTCGTCTCGGCTTTGCATCAGCGGCACCCGGCCGAAAAATTAATTTGCGACGAAATCCGCGCAGCGCCTGAGGAAGTGACGATTGTCGCATTAGGCCCGATGACCAATATTGCCCGAGCGCTGCAGCGTGATCCCACGATCGCAGCTCAAATTGGGCGGATTGTTATCATGGGGGGAGCGGTCAATTGTGTTGGCAGCGTCACACCGGCCGCCGAATTTAATTGCCATTTTGACGCGATGTCGGCCCGGACTGTCTTCAAATCGCGGACAACCAAGACGTTAATCCCGTTAGATGTGACCCGACAAGCGGCGTTTGGGCTCGACCTGTTGGACCAACTGCCGAATATCGAAACTTCGCAGGCGTCGCAGCTGCTGCATCAATTGTTGCCGTTCATCTATCGCAGCCACCGGCAAATCTTGGGGATTGAAGGGATCTATCTGCACGACGCCGTAGCGCTGGCGGCGGTGCTGAATCCCGAGTTGTTCGAGATGGAAGAAATGGCCGGCGATGTCGAAACAACCGGCGAGATCACGCTGGGCGCAACCATTTTTGATCGCCGCGAACATCGCAGTTGGGCCACCAACATGGAAGTCGCCACCAAAATCAACGTCCCCCGCGTGCAAGATTGCATCGTGCAGGGACTAAGAGCGGCGATTCGCGCCGCACGCTAAGGTGGTGCGATTGAATCGATGACTCTACGGCTTCAGCGTCGCGTCGCGAACGGCGAGTTCCATTTCAACCACGATCAGTTTGCTGTCGCGATACAGTTCGACCGGCAGCTTCACGTTTAGCGGCGACAGACTGACGACGTTGACCAGGTGTGAGTCGTCCTCGATTTCCTGGTTGTTAAAACGGATAATCACGTCTCCTACCAAGATGCCGGCTGCCGCAGCCGGCGAACCCTCGGTCACACCGTTGACCCGGGTTCCTTTGGCCATCGGCAGCCCCAGTTTCTCGGCCTCTTTACTGTCGTACTGCGAGTCAAGGACGACCCCTAAAAACGCACGTGAAACCTTGCCGTCGTCAATCATCTGTCGTGCAATGTTCAGCGCTGAGTTGATCGGGATCGTAAACCCAATCCCATCGTTGCCGCCAGAGTTGCTGGCGATCGCCGTATTGATTCCGATCACTTCGCCGCGCAGATTTAGCAGCGGACCGCCGCTGTTGCCGGGGTTGATCGCCGCATCGGTCTGCATGAAGTTTTGAAACTTCAAACCTTGTCGCCCAAGCTGCAAATCGCGACGGCCTTTGGCGCTAATGATGCCGTAGGTGACCGATTGACTAAGCCCAAACGGGCTGCCGACCGCCAACACAAACTCACCGATTTCGACGGTCGAACTGTTCCCCACTTGGCCCGGCGTCAGCCGGTCGGCGGTCACTGCCATCACCGCAACATCGGTCTCACGATCAGTCCAAACCTGCGAAGGTCGCAAAATGCGACCATCATCAAGATGGATCTTGATATCTTGATTGGCCGCCTGACTGATGACATGGCGGTTGGTCAGCACATAGTCTTTCTCATGATGGCGAATGATCACGCCGGAGCCTGCTTCGTCGACGATGTTGCCGCCGTATGCGAGCGATTCACCTTCCTTCTTGCGGGCCTCAATATGGACGACCGATGGTCGTACATAGCGACACACTTTTTTCAGCAGGTTGCCGTGCGCTTCAAGCTGGGCGACTTCGCGCAAGATATCATCACGAAGTTGCTGACGCGTCGTAGAGCTATCTTCTTGGGCCGCTACCGGCTCGATCCAAGCTACGCACAACAAGGACAACGCGCTGATGGCGAGAAAAATTCTAGATTTGCGCGTCTTCATATCGCTATCCTCAGCAGGAAATCGCCACGAGAGAGTATCTTCGACGAATTCTAGGCTGTCTTGGAGCGAACGCAAGTCTTTCGAGGCCGGCGATTGTGACGCTAAGCTAGTCAGCGCAATGAAAAAGACGGCTTGCTCTAGAGCATACCGCCTTGATAGATAAGGATCCGAAAAGTCGTTGCGATCGTTAAATCGAAACCTGATCCTCTGAGTTTTGACGCCAGCTGACGCCATCTTCACCCAACTCTTCAAGTTCGCGTTGGCACTTGATGCAGAGCGTCGCATACGGCAAGGCCTGCAGCCGAGCGGAAGGAATCTTGCTGTTGCAACCTTCACATTCGCCAAAGGAGCCGCCCCGAATCCGCTCGAGAGCCTTGTCGATTTGAGCCAATTCGCGGCTTTCTACTTCCGCAAGCTGCGAGCTCAACTCGTCTTGGGCGCTGTCGAGAGCGAAATCGACCACGTCGCCAGCAGTTTGCTCAAGCTCTTTTAACATGCTCAAGTCGCCTGCCAGGGCCTTGCGGAGCGCATCACGGCGCTTCAACAAGATCTCCTTGGTCTTATCAATGAAGTCCGTTCGAGATTTACCCATTGTGGTCACCTTCATGTGGCGGAAAACGGCTATCGTATCGACGTCAATACGTCTTTGCTAGCAGTCTCCGAATTTGGACTCGCCCATTCTCATTTCATCTGGCATGAACCATCGGTTTAATCCAACCCACTCTATTGAGGGGATGAGCCGAGGGGGCCATGCGTCACGGAAATATAGTACCGGTTCCGGACAGGGGAAGTCAGCAAATTTCAAAATCTTGGAGGTTCCGGCTAAAACCAGGCAAACTATCCTAAACTACGCGGCTGAAAGAGCTTCGGTTCATAAATTCCCCTTGATTTCACGGAGAAATTTTGCTTCCGGATCTCTCTGATATTTTTTCAGGACACTTTCGCTGCGGCTTCTAACCGTAATCGTCCAAACGGTCAAACCGATTCGAGCAGTTTTTTCGATTTACCCCTGTTTTCTTGGTCTAATTCAACCTGCGCTCAGCGACCTATTCTTTGACCTGGGCCTCGACGTGGGCTATATCCCCTTATCGCTGCTTGATTTACTACCCCTCTCAAGCCGATCTGCTCGCACTGTTCCTGCCTGTCTGCAAGCTAGGCGCCGCTATGGTCACTCAAGTCGAACCCGTCCAATCTACATTGCTGGGCAAACCGCCGAGCCCGCTCGTACTGCGCGTTGAGGGGACCGAAAGAGACGGGCAGATCGTGCAACTGCAGCGCAGTAAATGCGTGATTGGTTCGGCAGCTAGCTGCACGCTCCGATTGGCCGCTGCGGGAGTTCACCCACGACATTGCGTCATTTGGCGCGGCGCTGCCGGCATGGTCCTGCAAAGCGTCGACGCTGCGGTGCTGGTCAACGGCTATAGTGTCCGCGAAGCGCCGCTGGTCGCCGGCGACTTAATTGCGATCGGAGCGGTCAGCTTACGCGTTGATCCCGACTCAGTTCAGCAGCAAGCGCCGCTGGCCGAACGACAAGTTCTCTCCTTGGAAAAGCGTTTGGGCGAAATTCGGGGACGCAACCGTCGCCGGATGCATCGCCTAGTCGATCTCATTCGTCAAGCAAAACCGATCACGCCGCCCCAGCCGATCGCCGATCTCGACGACGCCACTCTCGAAGAGGTTTCCCCCGCAGATCCTGCAATCGCTGCGCAGTTGGCCGAAGCCGAGCGTTCGCTACACGAAATGCAACAATCGCAAGCAACGAACGACGAGAAGATCCGCCTGCTAGAACAACAACTCGAACAGCTAGAGCAAGCGCATCGCGAGTTGCAAGCCGCCGGCAGTTCGGTTTCTCCCGAGGCGCTAGAAGCCCAAGACAAAGCGCAACGCGATGCGGCCAACGCTAACGAGCGGCTGCAAGTTCTCTCGCGCGGCTGGTCGCAGCGTGAAGCTGAACTGACGCAGCGCATCGAAGAACTAGAAGGCATGTCACACGCGTTAGCAGCGTCTCCGCCTCACTTCGCCGCTGGGGAAACGGCGAATGATGTCGAAGCAGAATCAGAAACGCACTCCTCGGCGCCGACGCCTGCGGAACCCCAACCCAGTGTTGCAGATGTGCTCGCCAAATTTGGTTTCGACCCGAATGCCGATGCAGAAGAGGAAGAAGAGTATGAAGAACCTTCGCCTCCGCCATTATCCGCTGGTTATGTAGAACCAGCGAGTCCAGCGGATGACGATGATGTTTCGATCGAGGAATACATGTCGAGTCTCATGAACCGCGTGCGCGGTCGTGAAGGCTCTGATACGAATCCTTCTCCCTCCAAGACGCCGCCCAAACCGCCCGAGCCTCCGCAACCGGTCAAGGATCAGACGCTGTTCAATCCCGGCGAGTTCGTCCCTTCGCGCAAAGCGCCCGAGCAAACCTCCGACCTACGCGCACTTCGCGATCTGGCGAATCAATCGGCCCGCTCGGCGATCGACGTCCATACGTTGAAACGCTGGAGCAATATGTATGTCACCAAGGTGATCGTGTCGTTTGTCGCACTGACGACCGCGATCTGTCTGTTGATTGAAACCAAAAGCTTCGCTTCGTTGCAATTTTTGGGCGCAGCGATCGGGATCATTATCTCGATCTTCTGGGGCTTTCAAGCAGTTATCGTATACGGTCAGGTGCGAACCGCGCGCAAGATCAACAGCCTTCCCGAAGCAAAAATCTTGGATCCATCACTGCCGCTTGGATTCGACACGCCGGAGTTTGAAAAAGAGCCCAGCGCCGATCCTCCCCCAGCGGATCAATAAGCTTTGCGAAACCTGGGCATCCGCGGCCGCTGCTTCTGCTGCGGCCGTTGCTTTTTGTTGGCGCAGCGCAGTCAGCGCACGAGAAACATGCGCTATTTGCTTGCCAGAGGTCGAGCAAACCTCCTAAAATAGCTGCGGTAGACGATAAGGCTGGATCACCCCAGACCTTACAAAAATTCTCCCGGCGACGGACGGAGTCGAGCGATGTGCACTCGGTTGTTCCTCACTCTGGCGATCGGAACCTTGGCGCCAAACATGCTTCAGGCCCAAGTTTTGCAGTTGCCCGAGTTTTATCAGTACTCCAACAGTTCCTCTTATCTGATTCCCGATCGGGGATCGGTCTATGGAGGAGGAGTCATGCGTCGCGCTGAATCAAGCCAGTCGGTCGGCACTCCGTTTCTTCCCAGCAACCGCAGCATCAACGTTTCTAACGGCGTCACCAGCAGTTGGGCGACGGCCACGATCCATGAACCACCCCCGTGGGCTAGATCCGACCAGCCACACCAGCCCACAGCTGGCGACGATCAATCGCTGCGGATGATCGGAGCAGCCGATTTGAATCAGGCGGCGCCGCGCAGCTTGGCCGCGATCCGCCAACAACTCTCGGCCGAAGACGCCGCGGCCAATCAGAAAGCGATCAAGTACGCCGACATGGCCGATGATTGCCTGAAACAGGGGAAAACCAGTGTCGCCAAACTTTTTTTGCGGTCAGCGATCTCCACCGCGCGGGGAGACTATCAGGCCGAACTGAAACAGCGGCTGACCCAAATCGGCGCACCTGCGACCGCCAAGCGATAAGATACTCTATCTACCCGCTGATCTTTGCGAATTCAGATTGCTACAATCGTCTGCTGCTGATTGAACTTTCCCGTGACGATTTTCTTCTGAAAGCGACCGCAATGCCCTGGATTAGCGAACAGGCCGACAGCATCTCTTGGGAACGCATCGAAGCGATCCTACAACAAACCGTGGCCGAAGCCCGCAAGCGGATCTGTGCGACGCCGCGCCGCGTGTTGTTGCTTCCCCCGGACATCACGCGGATGCACTCCGGCGCCGGGCAAATCACTGAGATGCTGTACAACATGCTCGCCGACGAAGCGGACGTGCATGTCATTCCGACGCTGGGCCAGCATGTGCCGCACACGCCGGAAGAAAACGTGACGATGTTTGGTTCGATTCCCGAAGCCAAAATTCATCCGCACGATTGGCGCAACGGCTGCGTCCAGGTGGGCGAGATCTCGGCCGAGGAAGTTTCGGCAGCCTGTGGGGGAATTGCCGACTGGCCAATCCCGATTACGCTCAACCGGATGCTGATGGAAGAGCCGTGGGACCTGATCATTAACATCGGTCACGTCGTGCCGCACGAAGTGCTGGGGTTCGCCAATCACAACAAAAACTACTTCATCGGCGTCGGCGGCAAAGACCTGATCTGCGCCGCGCACCTGATGGCGGCGCGCTGCGGGATCGAAAACAATCTCGGCAATCTGATCACGCCGGTCCGGCATTGCTTTAACCTGGCCGAAGAGCGTTACCTGAGCAAGCTGCCTGACTTGTACGTGCAAGTTGTCATGGCCCGAAACGAAGAAGACAAATTGGTCCACACCGGCATCTATGTCGGCGATGATCTGGATACGTACCTAGACGCCGCCAAACAATCGCGTGAGCAAAATATCACCGTCTTTGACAAGCCGATCAAAAAGATGGTTTGCGTCATGCAAGGAGACGAGTTCTTCAGCACTTGGGTCGCGAACAAAGCGGTCTACCGCACGCGCATGGTGATGGCCGATGGCGGAGAGCTATTGATCCTAGCGCCAGGTCTAAAACGTTTCGGCGAACAAGACGATGTCGACGCGCTGATTCGCAAATATGGTTACTGCGGCACCGACAAAGTGATGGCCGATTACCAAACCTGCGAAGACCTACAAGAACTCGCGCACGGTGCTGCCCATCTAATGCACGGCTCGTCCGAAGGTCGCTTCAAAATCACCTACGCCCCAGGTCATCTGGGCAAAGAAGAAATGGAATCAGTCCACTTCGGCTATGCCGACCTGAATGAAATGATGGAGCGTTACCAACCCGGCACGCGTCGCGAAGGTTGGAACACGACCGACGATGGCGAAGAGTTTTATTTCATCCCGACACCGTCAGCCGGACTGTGGTCAACGCGTGAGCGGCTTTACGATCGCGCGACGGGGTTTAATCAGTAGCAATGCGACAGTACCGTTGCGTGGGTGAAGCAAACCGCGATAGATAGACCTAAGCCAGGCACGAGCGAACCACAACGTTGCTTGTTGCAATTCCAATGGTAGCGGAACGGCGCAAGCCGTCCGGTTCTTCGGACTTTCGATGATTCGGACCGGAGGGCTCGCGTCCTTCCGCTACAATTCTTGTTTTATGCCGCCCAGAGGCTACGTCATAGCATAGCTAAGGGCTGAAGGCTAGAGGCGGAACGCGCGTATTAAAACCGGTGCTTTCTGAGGTAACCAGCTGATCCTAGACGATATCCCATTTCCTCATTGATGATGGTCAAGAATGTGATGTGGAGCCGCGACGAGTTCGTTAATGCGTCGATGGAGTTTCGCGACCGATGGCAATTTGCTGTTCTCAAACTGGGAATATCGCCAAACAGGTTTTGTGATCTTGTTCGAATCGTCGACTCCGAATTTCGACCTGACTTTCATAGCGACCGAGCAACCAAGGAGAGAGACGAGAACCCGCATCTTGGAATCACTCGAATGATGCATGCTCGGTTTATTACCCATCCGAATACATGCGAAATGCCTTCACCGTACGAAAAACTCCTCGAAATTATCGAGCACGGTGGATTTTACACCGTCGAAGATCGCTATATTGACATTCGTGATCAGAATTCCGATTCGGCGGGTGGCTTTGATCTTACAACCAGAAATCCGGAATAACAAAGTATCGCATAGTGGGTTGCGCAAGCTGGCGATATCGTTTGAAATTGTTGGCCGGGTATCGGCTTGTACCACCCACCCTAAGTCACTCCCGCAACCCGGTGATGCGGGCCGTTCGCCGTGAGTCAACGGCAGAGATCCATGACATTGAACCCCGGTCGCCGCACTAGCGTCTCACAACTCACGGACGCGGAGCTCACGATTCTTGACATTGCGGCGACTTCCATCGCCAGCCGTGAGCGTTTTCGTGACTCCATCTTTCGCGGACAATGGAATTGTCAGTCGCATGGACTTGATGATGAGACGCTAGGGAAGACCCTCGACGAGTTTGAAAAGGTCGGCATCATCCGTGGCGAAGCCAGCTGCAACGTTCATGGACTGCCAGATCGCACTGTCGAATTGACGGAAGTTGGCGGCTCCCTTTGGGAGTCGGAACGGCTTCCAGACTGGAAGCGATACATCACGGACGTCTATCCGGAGAATCGAATCTCGATCTATGGATATTCTTCCGAAATTTGTGAACAATACTTTCGGGTCGCGTGCGATTCTAGATTTTTTCACTATCATGCTGGCCGAATTAGTAGAGCGGTCGCCAAGCGGCGATTGATCTATTGGCGGCCAGTTCAGCCGGTTTATCTTTTGTGCGCTCAGGTCACCGATGTTCTGCAAACTCGCTGCGTAGACTGGAAGCATTTTGAGTCGCACCGTTGTTGGTGGCGATTTGCGGCTGAGATAAGCACATTTTGGCCAATGGACGAAGATGCGTAATGCGACGAAAAAATCACGGAACCCGAGTTGCCGAAGTCGAGCGTTTTTCAAATCTACCATCTCTCGGCTCCGCCAGGGGATCGCCGTCCCTCTTCCGAAGATGAAAATGAATTGCCCACGGCAACAAATCGCAATCGTCCTTCTCGCTGTTTTCACGTTAGGCTGCGGCGATAAACAGCCTTCCCCTGTGACAGAAGCGAAACCTGCGAAATCGGTTCTCGGAGACATCGCGGAAATCGCAACTTCCTACAGAGAGTTAAGATTAATGACTCCCGAACCTGTTTTGGTGAGTCTGAAAGTGCCGGATGATTGTAGATCAGGTCTCTTAAACGAAATGGAAGAAGCTCGTATTGCGAATGGACCTCATGCCGATTGTAGGGTGAGGATTTTCATGGACGAGCGCGCAGCAACAGCGTTTGAAAAGCAGACCACCTATCCCGTTGGATCCGTCATTGTCAAAGAAAAGGAGTTGAACGGAACGGCGAATGGAGTCGGCGGAATGATCAAGCGAGCAAGCGGATATGACAAGACACATGGCGACTGGGAGTACTTCTACTTTGAGAATCCACGGTCGATCGAATCTGGAAAAATAGAATCGTGTCGTCAATGTCATCAAAAGGTGGCGACGTCTGATTATGTTTTCGCCGATTGGGCGACGCCTGATAGCGGCTATTCCTACGGAAATTAAAACGCAATATTATCCGATCAACAATGACGCCAACTGCAACCATTACTTGGCTCGACTCGATGGATCGTCCTTGGCTTGATCTACTGTCGACCCAAATCGGCGATATTCCCCTAGGGGACGACGCACCCAGCAAATACATCCTGCTATCGCAACCAACTGAACCGGTTCTCCGCATTGATGCGTACCGAAACTCGGAAGAATGCTTCGCCTTTCATGATGCGATCGTATGGCACGATTTTCTCGTCATCGGCTGGGGTGACTGCGTCTATCTCATTGACATTGATTCCCATGTCGTCACTAAACATTCGCTGGGCATTTATTTCGGTCACATCTATGCCGAGAATCACTATCTGCTCATCGCGTCCGGCGAACGGTTATGTCGAATTCATCACGATGGCTCGCTCCTTTGGATGTCGGAGAGACTTGGTGTCGACGGGGTTGTTGTGCAGAAGGTCGCAGACGGAATCATCCACGGCGATGGTGAATGGGATCCACCAGATGGATGGAGTTCCTTTCGAATCTCACTCGCTGACGGGCAACATGTCAAATAACAAACCGTTATCCACGCAATCTCAAGCTCTAGCTCCTGTGTCGATTTGAGAGTTGCTCCCTCTCGGTTTATTATGGACGCATCATGATTTTCCGACTCACTGAGGGAACGATGAAAACAACAACCCGGCTGCTGTGCACTTCCCTCACGTTGATTGCTTTATTTACCTTCCTTGTCACAAACCTGAGGGCAGGCGAGCCGTCTCTTCCAACCGGCGAAAAAAACAACGCGGTTGCCAAGGTAAACGCACCAGGCGTGGAGAATCAATCGCCAGGCAACGCGATCGGTTCTCCGATCTGCCTGACCGCGAACGACTTGTCGATCGCAACAGGAAAGCCCTCGCTGGTTCTCATGTCGAGCGGCTCTACGCATATTCCGGTGTGGTCGCTATCCGGCGGCTCGCCGGGCCAATCTGTCGCCGGCGTTGTGAACGGTTTTCCCAGTGCGTGCGTTGCGGTGAAAGTCGAAATTATGGTGACAACGACGGATGCCGCGACAAGCGTTGACTATCAAGATGTTTACAGGGTTCACCTGTCGCAGATGGTGGAGGAGGCTCCGTTCACATCTCGATATGTTCTCGGTAAACCGGTACGAACGACGCTTCCCGCAGCGCCATACTACACGCGTAAGATCGTGCTTGAGTCCTACTACAAAGTCGAACCAGACGCACCGCTGACGGTGCGCATTCAGCGAGAGCCTGAGAATCCTGGCGATACCTTCACGCGTCCCACCGGCTTGGCCATGGTCAAGGTGACGCCGCTGCAGGCTCCCGCAGAGCCGGATGTCGTCCAAGACGTGAGCGGCTACAACTCGTGGCCGATGATTCAGGCTCTCGGAGAGAAGCTGGTCTGCACCTACAGTCGCGGCACAGCACATTCGATCACAGAAGATGCGCGGGCGGTTTACGCACGCACCTCGGCAGATGGTGGAAGAACGTGGACGGCCGAAACCATCGTTGCCGATACGCCGAAAGCGGGCGAGGTCACCGTGGGCAAAGGACTCGATTCTAAGGGGGCGATGCTGCTGTGGGTGCGTCGAATCGGAAAGGAGTGGAATCACGACCTCTATCGCACTACGGACGGAGTGACGTTTACGCGGATCGCGACGCCGGAGCTCGCCGTACAGCCAATGCAGATCACCGATATCTTCCCCGTCCCCACAGTCGGCCTCATGGCCCTCTGGTTTGCTGGGGACTACAGCGACAAAGCGACGCAATCGTGGGGCACGCTAACCAGCAAGGACGACGGCGCTACCTGGACTCAAACGCCGATCGAGTCTGGGCTGACCAAAGCGAACTGGCCGACCGAACCCTCGGCGGTGTACCTTGGCGATGGCCGGATTCTTGCAGTCGGCCGGACAGAAACCGGGCCAGCTCAGTTTCAGCTAGTCTCAACGGACTATGGTGCAACCTGGACACGATCAGAAACCAACATCAGCGATGTTTTTGCTTCTACGCCGAGCCTGATTCTCGACGCCGAAACGGGATTACTGAGCAATTATTACTACGAGCGTGGTAGAGGCATCCTACGGCGTCGAGTCGTCGATCCAGATAGCGTGTTTGATCATCCGCTGAACTGGCCAGTTTCTGAGATAGTCGCTACGGCCAGTCAGGTTGCGTGGGATTCTGGCAATGCAAACGCCACCGTGATCCGAGGAAAGCACTACATCGCTTTTTACTCAGGCCAGGCTCCAGACACGGCGGTCCTCGTGTCTGGGATTTTGGCCCCGACTGCCGCGTCGTCTCCCTAAAAGACGACGCGGGCGAGTGAATCATCCGCCGCCGTTTATTTATAGAGAAACAGCAGCGACTTCGAGTTTTCGAGCATCGCGTTGGTCGACGAGCCAAACAGCGCTTCGCGGAATCCGCCGCTGCCGTAGGCGCCCATGACGACGGTGCGGGGAGCGATCTCGGTAATCGCCTCGGTCAGTTGCGTCACCACTTTGCCGGTTAAGTGCAACGGGTGCAAGGTTGCTTGGACCTGGTGATAACGCAGCAGTTCGGCCGCTTCTTCGCAATGCTTTTGGGCGATGGCCAAATCGCGGTCGACGCTGACCACATGGACCTGCGTCTCAGGGCGACGCAACTTGAGCAACGTCCACATATGCAACGCGTGCGAAGAGGGGATGCTACCATCGTACGTAATCACCACCACATCGGCCGTCGGCACGGATTTTGGCGTGACGACGACGGGGCGCGCGTTATCGAGCAACAACCGACGAACTGTTTCGCTGATCGTCTTGTGAGCTTCGTAATGAAAATTGGTCTCTTCGCCGATGATGATCAAATCATGAGTGCGCGAGACGGCCTCGATTTGCTCATACGGCAAGCCTTCGCTACGAATGGCCGTATGCGGTACGCCGGCTGCGGTGCAGTGGGTCTCGAATTGAGCCAAAATCGACTCGGCTTCCTCTTTGGCCTTGGCCAATAAAACCTCGTCACGTTCTTTCTTGTAGGCGCCCGCCCCCAAGGGAACCGCCATCGGCCCACAGATATTGGGAGTGTCGACCACGGCGACGCCGGTCAGATGGATCGCTTCGCTCGACATGTCTTCTCGTTGACTATGGTCACGACAAAACTGAATCGCCAATTGAAGAGCGGCTTGACTCGCTTCGCTGGCGTCTAAGGCCAGCAGCACGCTGCGGATCATCGAATCATTCCTTTCTAGCCTGAGGCCGCCGCCGCGTCATTCTGACGACGCCGTGTTGTGTGCGGCCCTGGGGCAACTAATGAATACCGCGAAAATATACCACAGCGTTACGCCGAAACAGGTATCACCAACTTGCTTCTTGCCCGGTTGCGGCGGCGCATTCGGGCGATTGCTCCGAACCGGCGCAATCGGACCCAACTCTTCCTTCATTTTATCGCGATCCGTGTTGATCGAGAACCAACCCACCGCCAAAGTCCCCATTTCTGGCGCCAAAAAAAGGGGGGCGCCTAACTCGCCGTCGAACGTCGCCGCGGCATTCCCAGCGGGATTTCTCGTGGAGGAACGCGTCGCCCGGCATGCAGGGCCCGCGTCATCTCATGCATTTCTTCCGCAGGAATCTCGACCTGAAAATCGATTTTTCCTGCTCGTTTACAGGCGACAATTTGTCCGTTCCGCACGATCAGCGAATTGCCCGAGATGGCCGGAGTTCGACCGCCAGCGGTGACCACTCCAAACAGATTGACCGGATCGGCAGCGCTGATCGCGACCCAATCGTCCACGCTCTCGTCGTTACGAAGTTTTCGCAGCGAGTAAATTGTCGCTTCGGTCGCGTATTGCTCGCCGGCCACGTCGGCGATAAATCGCCCTCCTCGGATTTCGCCGCGACGCTCCATCCGCCGAAAACAAGCGATCAACCGCCACCAAGGAGGCGCCGTTGACTCACGCGTCAGCAGATCGCGAAACACAACGCCGTAACGAGACAGCAACAGCCAGCACCAGTTTTGCGCATGCTCGTCGCTGGATAGGGTTTCGACAATGCCGGGAAACAACGACCACCTTCCGGTCCGCGTCGGCGCACCGCCGCGGCGTTTGGCTTTCCGTTTTTTCAGCACCTCGTCGACCGTCTCGCGCACGCCGGCCAACGAATCGCACGTTATCAGCCCGAGCGCCGCCAGTTCGCGCAGCGCTTCTTCTAGATGGGTTGGCAGCAACTTGGTGAGGATCCGCAGATCTTGATCGAACAACGCGCCGCGTTGCCGTAATGCTTCGAGAACGTCGGTCGCATTGCCGCGAGCCAACGCTTCGGCCGGCGCGTGATCGGTCGGCAGTAGCCAGCCCAGGTTTGCCCGCAGCGCGATTGTCATCGGCAAGCTCTTGCGAAGCGAGGCCATGCTTTTTTGTTCTTCGCCATTGGGCGCCGGAGGTCTCAATCGCCCCCAGGTCGCTTCTCCGGACGCGAGCAATTCATCTAGCCATTGACCGTCGTAGTCGTCCATGCGCCCACTTAACAGGCTACGTTCCCAACTGCCGGCGGCCGCTTGAAAACCTTGCAACTGCTCCAGCGCTTTACGCAGTGCGCGCGGGCCGCTGTTTTTGGTGGTCCGCAACAGATCATGATGCCGGACGAGAAACCGCAAATAAGTTTCTGGCGACGCGGGACGAATCTGCTCTCGCAGGCCCGAAATCGTCAAACGATGGATCCGCGCAAGCAAACGGCGATCGCACCACTGCGTTGTTTCCTGCGTTTGCTGCGGATCGTCATAGAACTGTCCGCGGAGGACCATCCCTTCCGCTTCCAGCGCTTCGCAGGCGGCGAAGACGCTTGAAGCCGGCAGATCCAACTGACTGCTCAACTCTTCGGCGCTAAATGGTCCTAGGTAAGGGACCTGGCCGCGGATCACCTCGACCCGAGCCACATGCGACTCCAATTCGCGCTGCAGCGACTCCGGCAACGGGATATCTGGATCGGCGACCCCGGCGGGCCAAACCGCCGTAGCCACCGGTAGATTTTCGAGCGCCACCCACAACGGATCGCCGCCGGGACGCGTAAAACGGACCGCTCTCCCCTGCTCTGCTAACCGAGCGAAATGCGGGCTCCAATCCGCGACCTGGAGTTGCGGCAGCACAATCATCGAAGCAAGCACGTCATGCAGTTCCTCCGAATCGCGCACCACCGGCCAGGCTTCTTGCCGGACAGTCGCAATCGCTTCGTACGACAGCTTGCCCAGCTCTTTCATCTCGTTGGTCGAGAGCGTTCGCCGCGTGGCGACGGCGCGCGTGCGGCGTTCTTCGAGCGGCGCCGGATCGAGGAACGCGTATGGATTGGCGTTGATTCGCTCATGGGCGAACGGCGACGGTTCACGCGTATCACGCGGCACAAACTCGACACGACCTTCCTGCACGTCGATCAACATTTGCTTCCAACGGACAATATCCATCGCTTCGGTCATGCAGTCATGCAACGTCTGCTGCACGATCGGATGATCGGGATATTCGATGTCGGCGCCATGATTTTCGAGACAGCCCACTTGGTCGGGAAACGCCGCCGCTAACATGTCGTCCGCCCGAAACCGCAACATGTGCGGGGGGACCTTTTTACCACCATTGAAACGGAGCAGCGCCAGTGCTCGCGTGACGTTCCAGCGCCAGCGAACGCCAAACATGGGAACGGCCAACAACGCCTGCTCCAGCAGCTTCGGCCCTGACTCAATCGTCAGCATGCGGAACATGTCTTCTAGCGGAAAACTATGCTGCGGGCCAAGCGACAAGACAATGCCGTCATCATCAGCACTAGCTTGCAGTTCAAAGTCAAACGAGCGGCAGAAGCGTTTGCGAAACGCCAAGCCCCAGGCGCGATTGATCCGCGTCCCCAGAGGTGAATGAACCACCAACTGCATCGCGCCTGACTCGTCGAAAAATCGTTCAAAGACAATCTGCCGCTGCGTCGGCACCATGCCGATCGCCGCTTGCTGGGCGGCGACATAGCGGACGGCCTGCATTGCGGCGAAGAGTGAAGCGTGACACTCGCTCTCGACCCATGCGACCGTCTCGGCATCAAGTTGATCGAATGAGTTTTCAAGCAATCCTGCGGCCAGCGCCGGCAGTTTTACTTTTTCTCGACTGCGATCACGATCGGCGGCGACGATCCGCTGCGCCATTTCTTCGCGCAGCAGCGAGATTTCGCTCGATAGCTCGACGGTGCGGCCTGGCGCTTCGCCAAACCAAAACGGGATGCTGGGAGGCTGACCTTGTGCGTCGTTCACCACAACATCGCCGTTGCGAACATAGGCGATTCGCCACGAGGTGTTGCCAAGCAAAAAGACGTCGCCGACATGGCTATCAATCGCAAAATGCTCATCGACGGAGCCGACCAAGGTTTTATCCCCTTCGGCCACCACACGGTATTGAGCAGTGTCGGGAATCGCGCCGCCGCTGGTACAAGCCGCGATCCGCGCACCGCGGCGCGCCTTGAGCAAGCCGTTCAGCGGATCACGATGCAGGAAGGCGCCATTTTTGATCGAGCGCGTTAGTCCGCGATTAAGCATCTCCAAGACGCTATCGTATTCCTTTCGCTGCAAGTTGCGATAAGGATAGGCCTGACGAAAGAGGTCAAACAATTCCGCTTCGTCTCGATCCTCGGCGGCGACCTCGGCGACAATTTGTTGCGCGAGGATATCAAGCGGTTTCTCGGGGATCTCGATCTTGTCGAGGACACCTTTGCCGATAGCTCGCATCAGGGCGCAGCACTCGATCAGCTCATCGCGGGTGAGCGGCATCAACCGCCCTTTGGGAGTGGCGCGAAGCGAGTGTCCCGAACGTCCCACGCGTTGCAGAAAATTGGCGATCGAGCGGGAGGAGCCGATTTGCACCACCAGGTCGATATAACCGATGTCGATGCCCATCTCCAGCGATGCGGTCGCTACGATCGCTTTCAGCTGACCCGCTTTCAAACGCTGCTCGGCGCTATGGCGCATCTCTTTCGACAAGCTGCCGTGGTGCGACGTGATGACTTCTTCGCCCAGCGCCTCGGTCAAGCGATGAGCGACCCGTTCGGCCATGCGGCGCGTGTTGACAAAGACCAACGTACTGCGGTGCGAGTTGATCAACTCGATCAGCTGCTCATAGACTTCGCCCCATTGCTCGTTAGAGCAAACCGCTTCAAGCGGCGTCGGCGGCACGACCACCTGTAGATCGAGATCCCGACGATGCCCAGCGTTGACAATGTCACAGCGCAACTCTTGGCTCTCGCCATCCGCGGGACAACCGACCAAAAACGCGGCGATCTCTTCGATTGGTTTCTGCGTTGCAGACAGGCCAATCCGCACGGGGCGCTCCAGACAAACCGTACTCAGCCGCTCCAACGTCAGCATGAGATGCGATCCCCGTTTGTCACGGGCCAACGCATGAATTTCGTCAACGATGATCGTATCGACATGCCGCAGCGTCAAACGAGCTTTGGGAGCAGTCAATATCAGATAGAGCGACTCCGGCGTTGTCACCAAAATATGCGGAGGGCGGCGAACCATCGCCTGGCGTTCGCTGGCAGGAGTGTCACCAGTTCGGACCGCAGTCCGGATCTGCGGCGGCAGCATGCCGCGACGCTCAGCGAGATTGCAAATCTCTTCGAGCGGCGTGTCGAGATTGCGCTGAATATCGTTCGACAACGCTTTGAGCGGAGAAACGTAGACAACGTAAGTCGCATCTTTCAGACTCCCAGCCAGCCAACGCCGGAAAAGCCGATCCAGACAAACCATGAACGCGGCCAACGTTTTACCAGAGCCGGTCGGCGCAGCGATTAGCGTATTCCGACGTCCAGCGATCGAAGGCCAGCCTTGGGCTTGCGCGTCGGTCGGTTCGCCGAATTTGGTTTGAAACCATTCGCGAACAATCGGATGAAATTGGTCGAGGATCATGATGATTTATCATAACCAACTGTACAGGCGTGCATAGTCGCGAAATCGCCCTCTCGCCTTGTTCGATTTGTCGTTTTGTAAGACTGCCAACGCCCCCAAACTTCGCCAGCGGGGTAAGATCAGGGTCACATCGCCACACTTATCTATCTTCGACCTGAGTCCCGAGGTTCGCTATGTACCGCAACTTACTCCCCTTGTTCGCTCTTCCCCTGCTCTTGGCGGGAAGCATCGCCGCCGCCGCCGAAAACTGGCCGCAATGGCGCGGCCCCAACGCCGACGGAGTTGCGACCGGATCTCCGCCAACCGAGTGGTCCGGCGACAAAAATATCGTCTGGAAGGTTGATGTTGCGGGCCGCGGCAGTTCGACACCGATCATCTGGGGCGACAAACTCTTTTTGCTAACGGCCATTGAAACCGAACAACCGGGAGAAAAATCGGCAGCAGACGCAACCCAACCGGACGCAACAGCAGAGCGACCCGCAGGGGATCGCCCACGTGGTCAACGCGGTCCTGGTGGATTTGGTCGCGGCGGCTTTGGTGGCGGCGGAGGCGCCCCAACTAAAGTGCATCAGTTCGTTGTGCTTTGCCTGGATCGCAACACCGGCAAAACCCTGTGGCAGCAAGTGGCTGCCGAAGCGGTTCCGCACGAAGGGGGCCATGCGACTAATACGTTCGCGTCGGCTTCGCCGGTGACCGACGGCAAACGACTCTTTGTCTCGTTTGGCTCGTTCGGCATCTATGCCTACACGCTGGAAGGTGAGTTGCTGTGGAAGCGAGACCTCGGCAAGATGCAGACGCGTGCCGGCTTTGGCGAGGGAACATCACCGGTTCTGGCTGACGATGAGCTGATCATCAACTGGGATCATGAAGGAGAATCATTCATCACAGCCCTAAGCGCTGACAGCGGCGAAACCTTGTGGAAAAAGGAACGGGACGAACCGACCAGTTGGAACACGCCGTTGATCACCGAGTTGGATGGTCGCAAGCAGGTGATCGTGAACGGCACAAATCGTGCGCGCAGCTATGACCTAAAAACCGGCGAGTTGATCTGGGAGTGCGGCGGTCAGGCGACCAACGCGATTCCTTCGCCGCTCCGTCACCAAGATCTGGTGTATTGCATGACCGGCTACAAAGGATACGCGTTGTATGCGATTCCGCTTAGTTCACGCGGCGACATTACCGATACCGACAAGGTCGCCTGGTCGCGTGACCACGGTACGCCGTATATCGCATCCCCGATCTTGTGCAATGGTCTGCTGTTTATCACCAAAGGGCGCAACGCGGTCCTCAGCTGCGTCGACGCCGATACCGGTGAAACTTATTTCGAGAACGAACGTCTCGATGGACTCGACACCTTGTACGCTTCGCCGGTCGCAGTCGGAGGCAACTTGATCTTCTTTGCACGCAACGGCGCCGCGATGGTGGTCAAGTGCGACAAGCAGTTTCAGATTGTCGCCGAAAACAAAATCGACGATGAGTTTGATGCATCGCCGGCGATCATCGGCGACAAAATGTATGTCCGCGGCGAGAAATCGCTCTATTGCATCGGCGCCAAATAACGCCGCAGTTCAAGGATGTATTAAAACAGGCCGCGAGATCTCTCGCGGCCTGTTTCTGTTGGAGCATGAGCAAGCAACCCTAGCGCTACTTCAGCTTCTTTAGCTCTAGATTCCGCAGCGCTGCTGATGTGTTCCAGGTTGCGATTCCTAGCGGGCGCATCGGTTCCTGTTCCCACCAGATGCTAAATTTTGCCTGGCCCGGCTGCATGCTGAAGATGGAATCGCCGTCGATCCACGCAGTAATGCTCTCAGGCGTTACTCGCAGCCGAATCTTGTACCATTGATCGTTTTTGAACTCTTGATAGCCGGTCGCGCCATTTTCGATCGCACTCATTCCATCCACGTTCGAGAGTCCGGTCACGCCGCCCCCCCAGCCGCCGATGATCATCGTGCAGTACTGGTCGTCGATCGGAAAAGTGAGCCCGCAGAAAAAATCGGAGCCGTCAGTCCGTTTCGCTTCGAGCGAGAGCTCGTAGTTGTTGCGCGGCGGTTGATCGGCGCGGAAGATGCCGGTACCGGAGTCCCCTTTCTTGAGCAGCAGCTCGCCATCTTTGACGGTCACTGCGCCATGCTTGTCAAAGACACCCTTCTCAGCAATTTTCCAGCCGGTTAACGACTTACCGTCAAACAGCTTCTCGACCATCACTTCTTTTGGGGCTTCTTTTAAGGTTGCTGTTGGCTCTGCAGCGGAGAGCGTAAAGGTAGTGAGCAGGCCAAAGAGCAGGCAGAGCGATAAGCACATTTTGGGCATAGCAAATCTCGGCGGTCAGCGGAAAGATGGGCTGCCATTTAAGATAACCGCTGGTTGTCAACGATCCTAGTCAATTACCGCCGCCGTGCGGGCAGAGAGATCCGGATCATTTTTCACGTGTCGTCCTTCTTCGATCCACGATCGGCAAATCGAAATCAAGCGACTTCGTTCGACCGGTTTGGTAATGTAGTCATCGCAGCCGGCGTCCAAGCACTTGGCGCGATCATCGGCCATCGCATGCGCGGTGAGCGCGACGATCGGTTTGCGGAATCCAGCCAATCGCAGCACGCGCGTCGCTTCGTAACCGTCCATGATCGGCATCTGCATGTCCATCAAGATCAGATCGAACCCGCCGTTGCACGCGTCGCTTGCGGGGGCATTGCTGGCCGCTTGATCCAGCGCGGCCTCGATCGCTTGACGCCCATTTTCAACAACGGTCACTTTAGCGCCGGCGGCGCTCAGCAATACTTGATATAGACGCTGGTTGTCGGGACCATCTTCGGCCAGCAGCACGCGTGCTTGAAGGCTGGATTCAGGAGGCTTGGTCGACTTGACTCCGCGAGTTGGCGGACCGACATCGCTGCGATCGAGCGGCAGTCGCACCGTGAACTGCGAACCAGTCCCTTCTTGGCTGCAAACCGAGAGATCGCCACCAAGCATCTGCGTCAACTTTTGACAGATCGCCAAGCCTAGTCCGGCGCCGCCATGGCTGCGCGTAGAGGAGTTATCCACCTGACGAAACGGTTGATAAATCGCACCTAACATTTCGGCCGGGATGCCGCAGCCGGTATCACAGACGTTTAATTCTAGGTTGCCTGCCGCGACACGAACGGCGACCCCGATTTCGCCAGAGTCTGTAAACTTGACCGCGTTGGTCACCAAACGCCACAAAATTTGACGCACGTAGACCGGGTCGGTAATGATCATATCAGGGATCTGATCCGAAACGTCGACCACAAATCGCAGCCCTTTACGGTCAACCAACTCACGAAACGATTCAAAGGTGCTCTGCAAAAATTCATAGGCGGGAGTCGGCATGGCGCTCGTTTCGAGCTTGCCCGATTCGATTCGCGAGAACTCCAAGATATCGCTGATCAGTTGCAATAGATGCTCGCCGTTGCGGCGAATCGTATCGATCGCTTCAAGCGACTCGATTGTTTCGACCTGATCCTCCATGATTTCGGAATAGCCCAAAATCGCCGCTAACGGAGTCCTTAGTTCATGACTCATGTTCGTCAAAAACTCAGACTTGGCGCGGACGGCCGATTCGGCGGCGCGCTTGGCCCGCTGCAGCGCGAACTCGGCTTCCTTTCGCGCGGTGATATCGGTCGACGCACCCAAAATTTGCTTGCGTGCGGCGTCATTTTCGACGACGCAGCCGCTTGAGAGATACCAGCGAAAGGCGCCGTCGCCGCGGCGAATGCGATGTTCGACGACAAACCTCTCTACCTGACCTAAAAAGTGAGCCTCCGCAGCATCGATTGTTAGCCGGCGATCTTCGGGATGAATTCTTTCAATCCACTCCGGAAGATCTACAGGCAACTGTTCATGCGAAAGAAACAGCATGTCTTGAAAATGATCGGCCAGATAGAAGAAATTGCTGCAGCGATCCCAGCGCCATAGCCCAACATTTCCTTCGGCAACCGCGACTCGGTACCACTGTTCTCGATGGCGCAGTTTGAATGCCGTCAGGTGTCGCTGAATGCAGCGCATCACCGTCCGCTCGATTGCTGTGGCCGAGAGGTTGACGGTTGGCGCAAACTCATCAGCGCCGCTCGACCATGCTTCCAATTCGATTTCGCCTGATTTTTCATTGCCGACCGCGACGATAACCGCTTCTGGCAAGCGCCCACGAACACGGTGTAATTCTGACATTTCTGCGCGCAGCGGTTGCGTAGGATCAATCAAAAACAGGCAGATTTCGACCGGCTGCTCATCAATGATCGAAGCGGCGTCAGCAACGGCGTGGAATCGCCATTCGACGGTTTTGCTCCGGCCAAGTTCACCTGACACAGCCGCAACTAAATCGGGATTACGACACACAATGAGCGTTGTAAAACGTTCGTTTTTCATATTCCTGCCCCTGTGGGAGGATCGCAGCTACGATCTGTCCCGATTAGTAGGTGGAATTGCCTACCTAGTGAGAAGCTAGGTCAGAAAACAGACGCCAGGGGGGAATCACATTGGGGGAAACGCCTGCCGCGAAATTTACGTGCTGCTGAGAAGTCTGGTGATGACGATTAACCGGTGTAAGCGGGGCAATTACACTAGGAGGGACGTCGAGATTGAATTAATGACGCGAAAGCATCGCTTCACGATAGCGGCTCATGACATCGGCTCGCAGCAGCAAGCCGATCAACTGTCGCTGCCCCCCTTCCCCAATCTCGACCGGCAATGTATCGACATCACGGGAACCAAAGTCACGCAGCGCTTCGAGCAGATTCTCGTCCGGCGAGACCGAGATCGGCATCATCAGCGCAATATCATCCGCATTGACGAGATAAGGAGAGACATCAGTATCCATCACGCGATGCAAGTCTTCGGGACGAATAATGCCGATCAAACGATTCGCATCATCCATGACCGGCAGGCTCTCTATGTGCGGATTTTGCCGCGCCACTTTGATGATCTGCACCAGATTGTCCGTATTTTTGACGGTCGGAAAGCGGCGGATCATCACATCGCGGACTTTGATATGCTCAGCGCCATGCAAGTCATGACTACGAGCAATCGATTCTCCGCTGCGCGCCAGTCGCTTGGAATAGATGTTATCAGGATCACTAAACCAGGCGACCACGCTCGAGATACAAGCGGCGCCCATGATCGGCAGAATAATATGATAGTCGCCGGTTAGTTCGTAAACGATCAGAATCGCACTGAGCACGCCGTGCGTCGTACCGGCGACCACCGCGCCCATCCCGACCAACGCATACGCGCCGGGACTGGCGCAGATGTCCGGCGAGATCAAGTTGCAAATAATTCCATAAGCGCCGCCGAGCACCGCCCCCAAAAACAGTGACGGCGCAAAAATACCGCCGGCTCCCCCTCCGCCCAAGGTCAAACTGGTGCAGATCGGCTTAAGGAAGATCAACGGGACCATCCACCAGAGATGGGCGATCATCGCTTCGCGATCAAGCATCACCACCTTGTTATGGTTTACATTTGCGTTCTGTTGTCGCACCGGAGTCGGGTCGTCGGCATTCTCTAAGTGAAGCGAGTGCTCGACGGTTTCGTATCCAACGCCAAACAGCGCAGGGGCGCGCGGATGATGCTCGCTCTCAAGTCTCCCTTCTACCGACATCATAGGCGGTTCGGGGTAAGCGATAAAAAAACCGACGCCGATCGCGCCCACCAAAGAACCGCAAGCCATAGCACGCATCCACCATTGGGGCGTCCAGACTTTGGCTAGATCTTCGGTCCAGTAGAGCAGCCGCACAAAGCCGATCGATGCAAAGCCGCAAATAATACCGAGCATGAAGTAAGACGGAAGTTCGATCCAATTGCCCGAATATTCGTGAGGGATTTGGCGAAATGCGACATTCACGCCGTGTTCGCCCACTTGCTGTTGCACCACATCCGCCAACACCGCCGCAATCACAATCGGCGTTAGACTCTCGACGGCGAAACTTCCCAAAATGATTTCGCACGAGAAAATCACACCTGCGATCGGAGCATGAAACGCGGCGCTGATGCCGGCGGCGGCGCCGGCAGCGACCAAGGTTCGTAGATTGCGCGATGACAAGCGAAAAAACTGACCGGCGGCGCTCGCGACGGAAGAACCGATCAACACCATCGGGCCTTCCGGTCCGACCGAACCACCAACGCCGATACAGACGGCCGACGAAAAAACTTTGGCCAACGACCAAACGGGACGAATCACGCCATCTTTGCGCGCGACCGATTTGATCACCTCGGGAACCGCTTGGCCTTCGAGCCGAAAACGTCGCGTAAACCAAGCGACAAATAAAATCCCCAACGCCGGCGACAGCGCCAGCGCGAGATAGCCCCAAGCGGTGAGTTCGCTCCAAACGACGAATCGCATGACCGTCATTTCGCGAATGAACTCGAACAGATACGCGAAAGCAACCGACAAATAACCGGTCAGCACCCCAGCAATCGCCGCCAAGATGATCGTCAACGGCGCTGCCGGAATCGAACCGCGCCGCAGGCGCTGCATGACCCAATCCAGTGCGTTGGGATAGATTGTCTTAATCCGGTCGTGCATGGACAGGCTAAGGGAGGTTTATGGCAAAGAGTTCTAGCCTATCACGGATCAATCCTTCGTAAAGGCGTTCAGTTGGACCAAACGCTGCAAAAAAAGCCGCGGAACAAAATTGCTCCGCGGCTCTCGGTTTTAATCACAATCGCGTTGAATCAATTTTCAGGCGACTCTCGCTGGAGATCTACTCCAGAATCTTCTTCGTGTCCGAGACGATCGTCGAGATTTGCGCTTTGGTCGGGTTTGCACTATAAGCGTGATTTACTTTCACGCCGTCGGCATTCCACATCATGACACTGACCTTGGCGTCCTTCGAGACGTTGTAAGGGCTCGGCCCCTTGCTGTCTTTGAAGACGGTCAGCGGGGTCTCTTCGATCTTGTTGGCGGCAGCGACCTTTTCAAGTTCGCTTTTGCAATCCGCCGGAGCGTCGCTCAGTAGAACCACAAAGGCCGAGAGCTTTTGATCCGAGTTCTTCGCGACAGTTTGATCAATCTGCTTGACCAGATCTTGGACGCTGGCGTCCATCTCACGAGCGAAAATCGCAACCGTCGGGCGACCACCATATCGGCAGCGATAGCACAGGGTCTCACCCTTGGCTGGGCCGGTGACGTCTTCGACGTTGAATGCGGCCGGTTGTGCGCCCATCTCTAGGCCCGACTTCAGTTCTGCAGAATCAGCGGCGATCAAATTGTGAGCCGACAGACCCAAGCAAAGTGCCAACGCGAGTCCAAATACGAGTTTCTTCATGCGATAACTCCAGGAACGGGGGATCAACAAAGGGAGGGGAAACCAAGCGGCTCACCCAGTAAGTGACTTTGGTGGGAAGCAGCGTTATCTGCGTAGCCAATTAGGAGGGCAGACACTTCCAAGCGCTGCAATAGTTCTATTGTGGCGAGAAGTCAGCGACAAATCCGTGAATTTTCCTACATCGAGAAAACTTTACCAAGATCATTGGTCGATTCCAACTAAAAACCCCCACCACTTCGGTGATAGCGAATCGGGAGCAAATGACAATGGACGGCGAATTCTCAGCTCAAATCCAGCATTGGTGCGAAATTGTCTTGATGTGGGTTGGATTTGGGACAATTACCGGATTGCTCGCCAAAGCGATCATGCCCGGACGTGATCCAGGGGGCCCCATCGCAACTTTGGCCATGGGCATCGGAGGTTCGATCATCGGCTGCGCCATTTTGGCCTATTTCTATGGTGGAGAGCGGGTTTCTCCGATTAGCCCGCTCGGTTTTGTGGTCGCGGTAGCTGGTGCTTTTGTCATTTTGGGGTTTTATCGCTTACTAGCGGGACACGTGATCGACGAAGGGGGCGTCTCCACAAGAGTACGGCGACCAGCCTTTTTTCGTTCGCGCCGTAAACGGTATGTCGATCACGAGGCCGAATAGGCGACCCAACCAACCTGAGCTAGCACCAAGAAAAGCAGAAACCGCTTAGGCAGCGCGCCAAGCGGTTTCTTGAAGATTTGTAACGTAGCAATCAGGACAGCGCTAAAAACCAGCCCGGTCGTGAAATCAGGCGGACTAGATCGCGGCCGAACCTGATTCGGCAGTCCGAATGCGGATCACATCGGTCAATTCGCTGACAAAGATCTTGCCGTCGCCGATCTGTCCCGATTGTGCTTTTTCAATGATGGTGTCGACAATTTCTTGGAATTGTTCGTCGGTGGCGACGATCTCGATCTTAATTTTCGGGACGAAATCGATCGAGTACTCAGCACCTCGATAGGTTTCGGTCTGCCCTTTCTGGCGACCAAAACCCTGCACTTCGATTGCGGTCATCCCGCCGAAACCCTTGCTCACCAAGGAGTCTTTAATCTCATCCAGCTTGTGATGACGGACAATCGCTTCAATTTTCTTCATGGACGAACATCTCCGAATTCTGACGTGACGTGGAACGGGCGCAATAGGGTTTTCGCCCATTGTGACACTCAGACTTGCATCACCGACACCAACTGTCATCTGCGTTGGGCAGACGAGAGAGACTGTTGGACAACCAGCGCAGACCGTCAATCAGCCTGCCGCAAAATCTGAGCGGCCGGCCTACCTAACGCAATCATTATGCCAAATGCAGACCAGAGACCCGCAAAAACACGCAACCCATTTTACCGCAAACGTTTACGACAAAACTTCTGATCGCGTTGGAGACCCCGATTGCCGGAGAAATCAGCAGAAATCGGCGCGACACGCGCGAAATGCATGCACAGTTAGGAAAAAGACTTGCGCTTGATGCAGCGCATAAAAAACGGCCGAGGCCAAAGAGACCTTAGATCTCCTCAGCCTCGACCGCCGTTCCCAACAGCCCCGTCGTCAGGAACAACACCCCATCATGCTTTGGGTAAACGAGGTCATCGCCTCGTAATGGATTGAGTGGAACTCTCTTCAAAAGAGAGCGACGCGTCGACCACTTACCGGCTCACTCCAGCATCCTGCAGAGTGAATTGAGAAATGGACCACGCTTCTACAAAGTTGTCCCGGATACCTGCTCGCGACAAACGGTTGACCCTCTTGGTCCACTTGATTTGTCGATTTTAGGTCGGCACTGCTTCGCTGTATAATGGCAATTGCATTCAGCGTGCCAAAACCCAACAACATGCCGTAATTGTACGAAATCAGCTTGTTTCGCCCTATTTTTTCAACCTAACGCCAGAAAGCGAACTGAATTTCCAGGTAGCCGGTTGCCTAAAATGAATGCAACTGCCCATGATGAAAGCACTGCGATTCCTTTTTGAGTGAGAGACGCCGGCCGTGACCGATATTCCGACCATGACTGCCGCCGAACTGGTGGAAGAGTTTGAGTTTTATGACGATCCGATGGATCGTTTCCAATATCTCATCGAGCTCGGTCGCCAGATGCCGACGCTTGACGATGCCTACAAGGTCGACGCTTACCGCATCCAAGGCTGCCTAAGCCAGGTCTGGTTGGTCCCTCAAGCCACTGAGGACGGCAGTCAACTCTATTTTCTCGGCGACAGTGACGCCCAGATCGTCAAAGGCCTAGTCACGCTGCTGGCGATGCTCCTCTCTTATAAGTCGCCTGAGGAGATTTTGACGTACGATTTAGAATCGCTCTTCGACCAGATTGGCTTGGCCCAGACTATTACTCCTTCGCGGGCCAACGGCTTTTACAACATGGTGCAGCGGATTCGCGAGTTGGCGTCTGCCGCCCAAAATAGCCCGTAAGTTCGCCAATCGCTGCAACCTGTTTGGTTGCGTCGACTGAACCGCCCAGGCACAATAGTCAATTCTGCTCCCGTTTTAATCACCTGTTCCCCTGCCCACCCCAGAGACCACCTTCATGAAATTCAATCTGACCCGCGTGGCGCTAGCTGGCCTGCTCTCGCTGGCGACGATCGGTGCTGCAACTGCCGCCGATGACTCAGCGACCTACACCAACCCCAAAGAAGCTGGCGTTGATTACCAAATCCAAGGCGAATACGTCGGCGCGATCACGATGGAAGGCCAAGAAGTGCCGCTGGGCGTGCAAGTGATCGCATTGGGTGACGGAGCGTTTCGCGCTGTCGGTTTTCCCGGCGGACTTCCCGGCGCCGGCTGGTCGCGCAAGATGGAATCGCACACCGCCGAAGGCAAGCTCGCCGATGGCGTGGTCACGATCGAAGGAGAGCATGCCAAGGTCACCATCGCGGACGGCGTGGCCACGGTCTTCTCCACCGATGGCGACAAGATCGGCGCGCTAAAGAAGACGATTCGTAAAAGCCCAACGCTGGGAGCCAAGCCGCCGGCTGGCGCGACCGTGCTGTTCGACGGAACCAGCGCCGATGCTTTTGAAAAAGGGAAGATCGTTCAAGAGAACCTGCTGTTGGCGGATACCCAGTCCAAAGAAAAGCTCGGCGATCACACGCTGCACATTGAGTTTATGACGCCGTTCAAGCCGACCGCGCGTGGTCAGGCCCGCGGTAACAGCGGCGTTTACATGCAAGGTCGTTACGAACTGCAAGTGCTCGATTCGTTCGGTCTTGAAGGGGAGAACAACGAGTGCGGCGGCATCTATCAGATTGCCCAGCCGATCGTCAACATGTGCTTCCCGCCGCTGACCTGGCAGACCTATGACATTGACTTTACCGCCGCCAAGTACAACGAAGCCGGCGAAAAGACCACCAACGCTCGCGTGACGATCAAGCAGAACGGCGTCGTGATTCATAACGACCTAGAACTGCCGAAGCATACCCCCGGCCACGAGCAAGAAGCGAACAGCCCGGCTGCGTTGTATCTGCAAGGCCACGGCAACCCGGTCGTTTACAAAAACATCTGGGTCGTCAAAAAGTAACGCCCAACCGGCATTACCTGCAAACCGAGGCCAAGGCCGACGATCTGGATCGTCGGCCTTTTCTTATGCAGCGATCTCATCGCTGGTCGGGGTTGCCGCCGCTTCTTCGTCGACCACTGCCGGCGCTTCGGCCGGGTCGTGCGACGCTTCGAGTGAGTTCAGCGAATGCTCAATGCGGCGGCGATAGTCTTCCAGCGATTCGTCCTCCAGCGGATGCACTGGCTCAGCAAAGTAGCCATGCACGCAGCAAAACGGTTGCGGAATCTGCAGTCGATCCCACGTCTTGGACAAGATCCAGCGCCGCTCGGGCACTGCGACCATGTTGATCACTACAGCATTGGTCTTCTTAGAAAGCGACGCCACCCCTTTGTGAACGCGATTGCGCGGACCGCGTGGCCCGTCCACCGCCAGATAGGCTGGCTTGCCGCTTTCGACATGCTCGATCAAACCAATCAGCGCCTCGCGGCCCCCTTTGGTTTGGTTGCGCGTCCGATTCGATCCGCGAATCGGCGTGACGCCCATCATGCGCAGCGTCGGCACAATCAACTCGCCATCCAACGACTGAGAAACCATCGCGGCGGTCCCCGCTTCGCTTCCCATTGCAGCCGCAACCTGATGCGCGTGCAGAACCGAATAGACATACGGAATGCCGGCGGCTCGCAGCGCTGGCCGCGGATCGTTATGCAAACGAACTCGACAAGTCCAACGCAACAGCAAGACGAAAATCGCCGCCAACCACGCGATGGTCCAATTCAAAAATACTTTCACGGCCTTCGACTCTTCCCGCACAACAGGTAACTTACGACATCCGATTCGCAGCCCTCAGGTCGGCCGATGGATCACGACAAACAGCACGCAGTGCGATCGGCCCTCGTGACCCATCACCGCTACGCTCAGCGACTCACCGCAGTGCCGCTTTGCTGTGACCTCCCCTGCCGCTGGGATCGTTGGGCATAGGGGGAAATTGAGGGAACGGGAGTGTACCTAGCAATCGGCGACAGGGTCAATGCGACCGCTGGCCGATTATGGGGGGGCGGCGGTCGGTTTTACTTGCCAAGCTTCGTCAAAGAAGTCCGCAGCCACCACTTTTCCCGGGGCTAGACCATTGGGGGGAGTCGTGATATCAAGGATCGCCCAGTCGGGCAATTGCGGGTTTTGTCGCGAGTTACTGCTATCATCCTGCTCGCGAAAGGTGGGGCCGCTATTGAGCACCAAATACTTTTGCGGGTTCAGCGGATTGGGATAAATCAATACCGGCACATGCACGTCGGCCGCATATTTATGTCCTGCCAGCACGATTTCTTGATCATTCCAAGCCAGCGGCAGATGCTTCAGCGACTCGCGAATCAGCCGATTGGTCTGCGGAGTTCCCCACGCGATGAGGTGATATTTGGCAATATCGGCAGGCGTCACCTGATCCTCGTATTTCCAGCGCGGCTTACCGCGAAACAACGTCTTCCAACGATCGTCGAAGTGGGCGATTTCAAACTCAAGCCATTGCTGCAGTCTTGCGTTGGACGACTTCTCACGCGGGACGACCACCATGAATGGTTCCAAAAAGACGTCGTCAATCGGTCCCTGCAGTCCCGGTTGCTTGGCTAGTTTGCCAGACTCCCTAGCCGCCTCGGCAAACCCCCATTGGCCTTGCTGTTTGACCATTGAAAGCGGAGCATCGTCAGCCACAGCGCCCGGCACGCTTAGCTTCTGGCCGTCGATCTCCACGACGAAGCCGGCCGGGATTTTCTGCAAGTGCAGCGCCAGCGAGGCGATGTTTTTGGTGGTCAGAGTCGCCGAGTCAGGCCAGGCTACTTGGGCGTCGATCCGCGAATCTTGCCAATGCTCGTCCAGACGAAGCGCTTCGATCCAGTGTACGCGCGGATAGCGGAGCGTGCGAGTTTGCAGCGACACTTCGGTCGGCGTTCGATTCAAACCGACCTCGCGAAATGTTTTTATTTTGGCCAGCAGCAGTTTCAGCGTTTCTGGCTCATATTTGTGCGCCGTGTTTGGGCCGATCAAGTGCGGCAACGTCTCCCCCTCGGCGGCGTACGCCGCTTCCATCACGCGCGCCGCTTGAATTTGCTTGTCGATTTCGCCGCTGTAGGCGATGACCGGCAGATTGAACAGATTGCGTACATAGTCCGGCACGTCGTAGCAGCCCCACAGTTTTTGCACGTAGATCGGCGGGTAATTCGCAGGCTTTAGATTTTGATACTGGGCGGTCTCGGCGAATCCAGCGCCAGGGCTCATTGCGACCCACCGATCGGCGTAATGCGCGCCCACATGCCAAACGCCGGCGCCTCCCATCGAGAAGCCCATCAACACGATTCGATCAGGATCAATCGAATAGTGCTGCTTGACATCTTCGATCGCATCAAGAATATCGATCTCGCCAGCCGACTTGAAGCCGATACACTGCCGACCAAACGGATGCAGCGTGATCGCGTCATCCGGAGCGACATAACCTTTGCTCTGCTGACGTCCGTGAATGAAATAGAGATCGGTCTCTTTATCGCCGCGTCCATGCAACCAAACGTATAGCGGAACCGGTTTCGACAGATCAAGCCTCGCCGGAATATGCAATCCATATGGCTGCGCCGAATCGTCGATCGCACTGCGATATCCGCGGACCAACAACCCAGTCGCCGTGGTCCACTCAGGCTTGCCTGCTTCGATCTGAGCAATCCGCTGTTCGGCCGAGTCGAGCGCCGCTTGAGCAACATCAACGTCCTTCGGCTTATAGAACTCCCCATTACGCAATGCGAGCGATACCGCTTTCAGATAAATCTCGGCATCAATCGCCAGCGGATTGTTTTCGACCGTCGCCAGTTTGGCTTGCAACTGCTCGACCCGAGCCGTCAGTTCCTCCTTTACCTTCGCGTCGATCTCAATCCCCGGGGGCGGCAAAATCCGCTTGATCGGCGGGATCGCCTCTTCAGCCAGAGAAATGGAAGCGAGCGACAGAACGCAACAAACTGCCCAGGCGTGGCGCATCATGTTTGGTGAATTGGGTCGAAGGGATGGGAGATAGGAAGAAAATTTTGCGGCGCAGGAAACATCGATCAACAACTCCCTATGGTAGTCAAAATTAAGGGAGCATGCGATTACGCCGAAAAAGCCAACCGCGGCCAGAGAAACCCATCAGCAGTCGAACCCAATCCCCAGAGTTGTGACTAACGAGTAGTTTTGTATTAAAAAATAATCCAGCGCTACAAAGCGCCTCATCCCAATATCGGGCTACATTGATTTCGGAATGTTTTTCTTTGCCAATCTACGGAGTCGTGATGGTCTCTCGGAGGCGATTCGACTACTTCGATCCATCGTTGCAGCGTTGTGTTGGTTTCCCCTGGCTTGTACCGTGGACATAAACTGGCGCTGCGTAGGCCTGTCGCTTTTGCTTTTGATAGTTGCTTTCAAATTCGGCGAACGTCGGATAGTCGGCCGGCAGCAGGAAGTTTTGTTTCCAGCCCCACGGTTGTTCGATGACGTTGACACGCTCTTGAACGTATTTCAGAAGTGAGTCGAAGCGGGCCTGATCGATGGCAGGCACTTTATGCGTCTCTGGCTCTTTGTCCGTACCGATCCATTCTTCGTGGAAGTAAGCCGATTCGCGATCGCCAAAACTGCCGATTGAATGATTGACCGTTCCCCACGGAGGATAGTCGGCATAGTATTCACCGCCTGTTCGCGCTGGCTGATACCGAACAGTGATGACGAGATAATCACGCGCTGGATCCCCATTTTGTTGGTCGTGGACTTTTCCGATATGGAGAATCGGATACTCACGCGGCGTATTGAACCAAGGCGCCAGATAATAAGAAGCAACCGCACAGCATGCGACCAGGATCATCAACGTCGTCAGGCTGATCCGCTGAGGAAATCGCCGCAGGAATTTTTTGAGTTGCTTGCGCATGATTTTTCAACGGACGCGGGCCCGCAATTAGTGATGAGAACTGGGCTGCCGATCGGGCACGGGAGCTGATTGATTTCGCTCTAAGTATTTCGCCCTTGCTAACGCGAGATTGGAGGGAATCTAGGAGAAAGCTGGCAGGGCGGCGTAATTGCAGGTGTCGGCGACTGTCGTTCTATTCCTGTACATGTAGCGACAATCCATTGCTGATAACCGAATTGCTGGTGTTCCTTTTGCATCGTCAGTTTGCACTGTTCGGCGGCTTGGGTGCATCACTTGGTTCATCGACATTTAGCGTGGCGATAGCCCGTCGACTCGGATCGAAGTAGAGGTATCCTATACGTTCGAGTTCGCGATTTTCAGAAGCGGATTCTATCCATTGAATGACATCTGCGTGCGTGGTTTTTACGCCGGTTTCGTTATACAGCGAAAAGTTAAAAAGCCGCCAAGCGTCAAATCCATCTGGCTCGCCGTTTGGCCCCCAGTCAAAGTCGATTGTCAGGCTATCCAGCTTGAGTTCGATGCCGTAACCATGAGCATAGATAGGGATGCCATTCCACTTATTTCTGTTGTAGATTCCAAACTCTCTGCAGTACTGCACCCAAGCGAAACCTGATGACGGTCGCGGCAGCTTGAGAACCTCATCCATCGTCGCGACGGCGATATCTTGGGCGCGCCGAAACTGATGAATCAGGCAATCGAGTTCCGGTTTCATGGTGTCAGGAATGACTCAGGCAGCGAGTCCCAGTGGTTGACGTACATCAGAAATTTGACGGCGGCGACGATTGCAGGAATGCAACCATCAGTTGCCGTTGTCCGCACCTGACTTGTTGGGGTCTTTGTCTGCATTTTGCGGCGGGATCGTGATGTTCATTCCGTAGATCGAATTGGGGCCATCTTTTTCGCCTGCGTAGTAAACGACAAACCAATCGTTGCCCTGGAGGTGCGTCATCCAGGGATAGCTGAAATCCTCGACATCAGGAGCGGATGTCACCAGACCACGCGGTTCCCATTGGAGTGTGCCTGCTTGTGCTTGCCACACACGGATCAGATTGGCGCCGGACCTTTCCGATTGAAGCGCATAGAGCCTATCTGGTTGAGTCGGATCGGCGACGAGAAAGGGGCTGGGATGTACCGCCTTTTTACTTCCCTGGATCACGCTGTTGCTGAATTCCCAACTCTTTCCCAGATCATCGCTGACATACTGATGGTACGCATGAGCGGAGTTTTCTCGGACCAACCCCATCAGCCGTCCGGCTGAGAAGATAAAAGTTGGTTCAAAATATTTCTCCGTCGAGATTGTCTGGGCCGGTCCCCAGGTCTGACCGTCATCTTGCGAGTAGGCAATCCAAAGGCCATAGCCGCTCGGCTTGCGATAGTGGCCGCAGACGGCTAATCCCTTGCCTGGTACTTGAAATACGTGGCCGAAGATTGATCCGGTTTTGCTTTCGCCGATCGCAGAGGTGTCGGTTGCTTTCCAGGTCTGGCCATTGTCCACCGAGCGCCAGCCGTAGACGTTGTTGCGCAGGTCGTCGGTAAACGCCATCGCCATCAGGACGATCGCGCCATCTTCGGCGATTCCCATCGCCAGGTTGGCCGCGTGTTGATATTGCTGAGAACTGTCGAACGTCTTCAGCACATGCGGAGCGCTGAAGCTTTTGCCGCCGTCGGTGGAAATGGATACCGCCGGACAGCCGTCACCATTCACATGCTTCCGACCTGCGATGTAGGCGACCACCAGGCTACCATCTTTTGCTTTCACGACCTTCGGCCATGACAAGTGACTAAAGCGTTCGTTTTCTGGCGCTGGCACGATCACCCGCGGACTACCAAGCTCATCTCCGAACACGAATCGAGTGTCCGAAAACAGCACTCCGACAAGGATCAACCCAACGAAAATAGCACGTTTCATAAGTGGGTTACTCGCATATTTTGGAAGGGTGGGTGGAGGGGCCCATCGATAGTGCGGCGGGTAACAGGCTATGATTCCCCCGCGTCACGAATTGCATCGATGACAAGTTGGATATTCTCATCGTGCTGCGGATTTGAAACACCGGCTGCGAAACGGATCCAATCGCAATGCAATTGATCGTAGTTCGTCAAACCAAGTAAAAAGCGGGGATCATCTTTGCAGTGCCAATTAAGGGAGTCATTGTGGCGCACCGCGGATTCGTCTGCAATCAGTTTTCTTGCCCAGCGCGCCGCATCCGCAGGATCGTTGGCCATGTCCGCGAGAATCATCGCCCCAAATGTGAAGTAGGGATATTCATCTTCTTCGTCGGTGACGGCCAAAACTTCTAGAGTAACGGGAAAGACATTGCGAACCAACTTCAGGTGTTCCGGATCGTGGGGATCACCATCGACGATCAGATCGCGGGCGAGATAGTTGACACCACGAACAAAAAACGGATCGTTGCCGGAGTGAATAAAATCGACGGCGACCGCGCTGGTGAAACGTCGATAGTCTCGAAAACGCTTTGGCTCCTGAAATTCGGAGGGGTTGGCCCAACCTGTGAGCCCGATCACTTCGGAAAGGTCGAAGTCGGTTTTGGTCGGGATTTCGCCGCTGCGGAAAATCTGCGTCCACAAGCGGACGTAGTTGTCATATCCCGGATCGGAAGGGGAAGAATTGGCGATATGCTGCGGGGATATGTGCGACCGAGTGTATTCAAACAGCGCATGAACGTGCGGGTGCATGGGATTGCTATTTGGTGAGTTCGACAATGAAAACGACCGATGGTCATTGGCCCCTACATCAATGGCGCGCTTTCCCACACGTCAGCATTCAAAGCATTCAAAGTCGCATACCCGGGGTTGCATCACTTCGTGATTCCACCCCGGGCTATTTTAGAACGGCCACTCCGGGCCTAAGAGAAGAGAGTTGTGAGTGGGCTCTTCCGCCTGCTTTCCCGTTTTTTTCAGAGTGCGTCCGCAAACAAAGCTTCGCCAAACTGTTCGGCGTTGAACAGCGCAAAGTCTTCTGGGCTTTCTCCCACGCCGATGTACTTCACCGGCAGGTTGAAGGTTTGGCGGATCGGGACGACGACGCCTCCTTTGGCGGTGCCGTCTAGCTTGGTCAGGATGATGCCGGTGCATCGGGCCGCTTCGGAGAAGCCTTTGGCTTGGCTGATGCCGTTTTGGCCGGCGGTAGCGTCAAGGACCAGCAATACCTCGTGCGGCGCGGCTTCGATCTTTTTGCCGGCGACGCGGCGGATCTTGTCGAGCTCGTTCATCAGGTTGGTCTGCGTTTGCAGGCGGCCTGCGGTGTCAAGAATTACGACGTCGATGTTATTTTGTAGCGCAAAATCGACCGCTTTGAAGGCGACGCTCGCCGGGTCGGTCCCCTGCTCTGCTTTGACGATGTCGACCCCTAAACGACCGGCCCAGATCGACAATTGCTCGACGGCCGCCGCGCGAAAGGTGTCACCGGCGCCCAGGACAACGCTTTTGCCTTGGGACTTTAAATAGGCGGCTAACTTGGCGATCGACGTGGTTTTGCCAGAGCCGTTGACGCCGACCACCATGACGACGGTCGGGCCAGACTCAGCAAATTGAATCGGTGTCTCTGGCTGCTCCATCAGCGCAACCAGCTCGCTTTTGACGGTGGCCAATACTTCCGACAAGTGGACGACGCGGCCGCGGAAGTCGGTCTTCACCTGGTCCCGAATTTTGCCGGCGGGGCCGACTCCCATGTCGGTGCGGACCAGGATCGCGTAAAGCTCGGTCAGAAACTCATCATCGACCAAGCGGCCTTCTTGCTTGAAGAGATCGCGGATGTCGGTGTTGAGCACCCGGGACGTTTTGACGAGCCCTTGCTTGAGCCGCGAGAAAAAGCCTTGCGGCTTTTCTTCGGCGGCAGCAGGCTTTTCTTCCGACTTTTTAAACGAACCAAACAATCCCATGTTTCCCTCACCAGGCTGACCAACGGTACCGAGTTGATCGTGTCCTTTAACTGGCCGTCTGCTTCGACTTCAAGACGCGGTCTAACAGGCCGTTGACGAATTGCGGCGAATGCTTGCTGCCGAAACGCTTGGATAACTCGACCGCTTCATTGATCGCGACCCGGTCCGGCGTTTCGGAAAACAAGATTTCGTAGGTTCCGATCCGCAGCACGTTGCGATCGGTGACCGCCATGCGGGTTAGGCTCCAGTTTTCGGCGAACGCTTCGATCTTGGCGTCGATCGCTTTGCGGTGCAGGCGCACGCCGACCAATAGCAACCGTCCGAATCCAACCAGATCATCGGCATGCTTCAAACGTCCACGCAAAAACCGCTCCGAGACGCCGATGTCAGCGTCGGGATTGAGATCCTCTTGATAGAGGATCTGGAGGACAACTTCACGAACTCGACTGCGCTTCGACATTAAGAAGGTTTCAACATAAGAGGGTAAGTGTCGGGCCTGATCGCGAGTGGTGGTTATTCTTCGCGCGGCAGCTGTTTCATCAAATGAACCATTTCGAGCGCCGCATCCGCCGCTTCGCTCCCTTTATTGCCCACGTTGCCACCGGCACGGTGCAGCGCTTGTTCCAATGTGTTGACGGTCAACACACCAAACATGATCGGCATTTCGCATTCCAACGCCAGTTGGCCCAGGGTAGAGCTGACCTGGCTGTTGATGTACTGATCGTGGGTCGTTTCGCCTTTGATGACCGCGCCCAGGCAGATCACCGCATGAAATTGCCCGCTGCGGGCAAACCGCGCGGCGACGACCGGCAATTCCCATGCGCCGGGAACCCACGCAATTTCGATCGCATCTTCGGCGACGCCGCGAGCGGCCAACGTGGTCAGCGCGCCATCGCACAGCTTGCCTGTGATTGTCTCATTGTAGCGAGCGACGACGATCGCCACGCGCACCGCTTCGCCAGACGGCTCACCGCGATAAATTCGGACCAAAATTACGATTCCTCAACGCGAAATGGCTAGCAAGGGATATCCATTGTAGAAAAACTTGGCGGCTTGAGAGCGCCGGCAAGCGGTCGAACGAAAAAACTACTCGGTCCCCAACAAAAAAACGCCCAGAATGTTGCTGGGCGCCTAAGCTTTTTGCGGGCAAAATCGCCCCTTAGCGGTTGGTATTCATGCTCATCAGGAATTCTGCGTTGGTCTTGGTCTTGTTCAGCCGAGACAACAGGAACTCCATCGCATCGGACGAATTCATGTCATTCAACACGCGGCGGAGGATACAGACCCGCTTGTATTCTTCGGGGTCCATCAGCATCTCTTCGCGGCGCGTTCCGCTGGCGTTGATGTCGATCGCCGGCCAGACGCGTCGGTCGACCAACTTGCGGTCGAGAACGATCTCTTGGTTACCGGTCCCTTTGAACTCTTCAAAGATCACATCATCCATCTTACTGCCGGTGTCGACCAGCGCCGTCGCGATGATTGTCAGCGAGCCCCCTTCTTCGACCTTGCGGGCCGAACCGAGGAAGCGCTTCGGGCGCTGCAACGCATTGGCGTCGAGCCCCCCAGAGAGGAGCTTGCCAGAGGAAGGACACTCGGAGTTCCAGGCGCGAGCCAGGCGGGTGATCGAGTCAAGGAAGATCACGACGTCGGTGCCGTACTCGACCATCCGCTTCGCTTTTTCGATGACCATTTCTGACACTTGAACATGTCGAGACGGCGGTTCGTCAAAGGTAGAGCTGATGACTTCGCAATTGGGGCCTTTGACCTGACGCTCCATGTCGGTCACTTCTTCCGGGCGTTCGTCGATCAGCAAGATGATAACGTAGGCTTCGGGATAGTTTTTCAGGACCGCTTTGGCCATCTTCTGCATCAAGACGGTCTTGCCGGCGCGCGGCGGACTGACGATCAGGCCACGTTGGCCAAAGCCAATCGGCACGATCAGGTCGATCACGCGAGTCGCAACTTCGTCGGTGTCCGACTCCATGCGAATGCGGTCGTCGGGATGCAGCGGAGTGAGATCATCAAACTGGACCTTGTTGGAGGCCATGTTCGGATCTTGGTAATTGACCGCTTCGACGCGGAGCAGCGCGAAGTAACGCTCGTTTTCTTTGGGGGGACGAATCTGGCCCGAGACGACGCTGCCGGTTTTCATGCCGAAGCGGCGAATTTGGCTGGGCGAAACGTAGATATCGTCGGGGCAAGAGAGATAGTGGTAGTCAGGGCTGCGCAAAAAGCCAAAGCCATCCGGTAAGATCTCTAGGGTCCCTTCGCCGTACATCAGGCCGTTCATCTTCACGCGCTCTTTGAGGATGCGGAAGATCAGCTCTTGGCGCTTGATCCCGGCGACTTCGCCCAGATTTTCTTTGCGAGATTCTTCGATCAGCTCCGCCATCGTCATTTTTTGCAGTTCGGCGATATGGATCTCGCCCTGCTTGACCTTTTCATAACGCTGGTCGTCCGCATCCTCCTCCTGAGGACGTCTCGACCGATGGACCAATTGCTCGGCCAACGACATAGGCTCGGCGTCGTCATCGACTTCAAGCCGACGTAACTCATTCACTGCGTCTGTTCCTTCCGACTTCGGATTACGAGCATCAGGCTCGTGGTTATTAGTTGATTCGGGCAGGATGCCAGCCCCAAACTTGGGCTGTCCTGAGCGCGAATCATGATTCTGATTGTTTGTTCCGCTGCTTCGATGAGGCATGGAACTGAACTCCAAGATGAGAAAAGACGAACCGGACGACGCCCTCAAGGACGCCGTGAGCGGAGTTTTAGTTCAAAACGGATGTCGAGCAGGGTGTGATTTCGGCTCGGCATTCGCCTTGCTTGGGGAGGAGACGAGTTACCTCCGTTGTAACAGATCGCCGCACCGTCGACGAGTCGAGAATCGCGTCTCGACCCAGCACGCAACGTGTTGCGATTTCGAGTATTAGCGATCCTGCAAACTATGGACGAAACTAGGCGATTTGTCGCCCCCACGCATCATTTCAAAGTGGTCTGGTTTCCCCTAACTGGGACAACTGGCGGCATGCTCGGCAAGCCGCGAAATCGGGCTGAAATGTAGTTTTTGGATTAATTTTGGAACAGAAAGAAAAGTATCACGAGGTAGGAGAAAGGACGTGTTCTTGCCAATAATCTTCGACCTGCTGGTCAAGCCGAGCAAGATCTCCATCATTGCAGAGGATGTAATCGGACAGAACTCGCTTCTCTGCCAATGTTTCCTGCGCCCCTTCTCTGGCGTTAAATTCGGATTCGCTCCACCCCCTTTGGAGGGCTCTATGTAATCGATCGGCTCGTGGGGAGTCAATAAATAAGAGGTTATCGCAAATATCAGACCAGCCAGCCCTCAATAGAAGGGCTGCATCCAGAATTAACCCTGCCGGCGGACCACCGGGGGTCTCCCTGGCCGCTTGAATGAGGGATTCGAGACTGTTTTTTATTCGAGGATGAGTGATTTTTTCTAGCGCAGCAAGTTGCTTACGGCTGAGATCATCGCCTCCAAATACTTTTGCGGCCAAACGTCGGCGGTCAACTTCCCCATCGGACTGAAACACTTCGCTGCCGAAGGTTTCTCGAATTTCGGACTTCGCTGCCTCATCTCTTAGCACCTGGTGTCCCATTTGATCCGCATCTGCCACCACGGCGCCGCGGTTTTGAAATAGGGACGCGACCGTGCTCTTGCCGCTCGCGATTCCCCCTAAGATCCCGATCACCTTCATCCTGCGACCCCGGCTGAGAAACGGATTGCTGATTCCCCTTTTGACGCTGGCGCCCAACCGTGCAGCGGTCGATCCAGCAGCAAGCAATGATCGATCCCAGTCATCGTCCTGCGCACGAATATACCGGTATCGCTTGCTGGACACCTGTTTCGATTGGCGGCAAATCCTGCCTAAAGCAGCGGCTACATGGGCTCGCACTGGGCCCAATTCTCCCCACTTTTGATGTCCACGACGAGCGGAATGGCCAGTTTTCGCGCCGATTCCATTTCTTCGCGGACCAATTGCGCCAATTGTGCTAAATATTCTGGGGGCGTCTCAAACACCAATTCGTCGTGAATCTGTAGCAGCAGCTTGGCTGGCGAGTTCTCTTTGCTCATCCGGTCATGAACCTTCAACATCGCCAGCTTGATGATGTCGGCGGCCGAACCCTGGATCACGGTATTAATCGCGGTCCGCTCCGGCATGGTTAGTTGCCGTTTCAAGCGATCTCGCTTATCCGCGGTGCGAACCCCATCAATGGCGCGGCGGCGGCCTAAGATCGTTTGGACATACCCATCCCTTTGGCAATCGACCAATATCTGCTCCATCAGCTGATCGACGCCGGGATAGCGTTTGAAGTAAGCGTCGATAAAACCGTACGCCTCGTCTTTGTCGATATCGAGCGACTTGGCCAAGCCAAACGGGCTTTGCCCATACACCACCCCAAAATTGATCGCCTTGGCGCTGCGGCGATGCGTTGATGTGACTGCATCCAACGGAACGCCGTACACTTCGCTGGCGACACGCGCATGGATATCTTCGTTCTTTTGATACGACTCCATCAAAGCCGGATCGCCGGAGAAGTGGGCGAGCACGCGCAGTTCGATCTGCGAGTAGTCGGCGCACAGCAACTTCCAGCCAGGCTTGCCAGGAATAAAAGCGGAACGAATCTCACGGCTCTCTTGCGTTCGGATCGGGATGTTTTGCAGGTTCGGATCGTTCGAACTCAATCGTCCCGTCGCGGCGACAACCTGATTAAACGAGGTGTGGACGCGATCGGTCTTGGGGCAAACCAATACCGGCAGCGCATCGACATACGTTCCTTTCAATTTGGCGTATTGGCGGAACTGGACGATCTTGGCCGGCATGTCATGCTGCTTCGCCAGTTGTTCCAACACTTCGGCGTCCGTACTGGGGCCGGTCTTGGTTCGCTTGATGACCGGCAGGTGTAGTTCGTCAAACAAAATCGTACCGAGTTGCTTAGGCGATGCGATGTTAAACTCGCGTCCAGCCAACTGATAGATCTCTCGCTCCAGCACTTCCATCCGCTCGCCATATTGACGGCTTAGGTCCTTAAGTCGCTCTACGTCGACGCGGACGCCGTTGTATTCCATCTCGACCAACACATCGATCAGCGGCAATTCCACCTCGGTTAGCAAATCCTTCAGCCCCTCCGCTTCGATTCGCTCTGTGAGGATTGGATCAAGTCGCAACGGAATATCGGCATCTTCTGCCGCATAATAAGCAACTTTCTTGACTGGAACCTGATCCATGCGGATTTGATTTTTGCCGGTACCGATCAATTCCGAAATCTTGACTGTTTCGTGCTTCAGAAATCGGAGCGAGAGTTCGTCCAAGCTATGAGAACGCGCGCCGGCTTCTAGCAAATAGTGCGCGACCATCGTATCAAACGCGGCGCCACGCACGTTCACTCCAACACCGCGCAGCACGACCAGATCGTATTTTAAATTCTGGCCAATCTTTTCGATCGCCGGATTTTCGAGGATTGGCCGTAATTTTTCCAGCACTAGCGCCTCATCCAGCTTCGCATCTCCTTCTGGACTGCGAATCGGGATGTAGGCTCCTTCACCCACATCCCAGGCGAAAGAGATACCGACCAGATCGGCCCAGCGCGGATTAGTTGACGTGGTCTCCGTATCAAACGAAAGTCGCTTCACTTCTGTAAGCTGGGCGACCAATGCGTCCAGTTTTTCGAACGTGTCGATCGTTTGATAATTCGATATCCACTCAGGCTGATCGGCTGCCGGCGCTTCGACTTGAAACGCGGCCATCTCGCGGGCCAACGTGCGAAAACCAAACTCGCGGCAAAGCGCTTGCACTTGCTCTTGATCGATCGGATTTAGGCGACAAGCATCCCAGTCGATTTCGATTGGTACGTCGCGCACCAGGCGAACCAACTTGCGACTTAGCTCGGCCATCTCGCGACCGTTCTGCAGGTTTTCGCGTCGTTTGGCGCCGGAGATTTCGCCGGCGTTGTCCAACACCGCGTCGAGCGTCCCATATTTTTGCAGCAACTCTTTGGCGATTTTGGGACCAATCAACGGAACGCCTGGGACATTGTCAACCGCGTCACCGACCAACGATTGAAAGTCGACTACCTGTTCGGGACGAACTCCCCAATCAGTCAGCAGCGCCTCGGCGTCATAAAAGGAGCTTTTCCGAATGCTGTACATCCGCACGCGATCGCTGATCAATTGCCGACAATCTTTGTCCGAGGTGACCACCGTACACTCGCCGCCGCTGGCTTCGACGATGGTTGCAACCGTCGCCAGCACATCGTCCGCTTCGTAGTTGGTCAGCTCAAGCACGGCGACGTTCATCGCGGCCAGCATGCGGCGGATCAAGCCGATTTGCGGACGTAGGTCTACTGGCATTTCGTCGCGGGTTACTTTGTAGTTGTCATACAGCTCATGCCGAAACGTCCCGCCCGGCGGATCAAACGCGCAGATCAAATAGTCTGGCGCCTGCTCTCGCATCAGATACGCGACGTCGCGAGCAAACCCGTAAACGGCCGAAACCGGTTGCCCGCTGGGACTAGTCATCGGGGGGAGCGCATGGAAGACTTGGTAAATTAAGGAGTGCGAATCGATGACCCAAACGTTGGCTCCGGCCAAGCCTGCGAGTCCCGTCGGCCGTGGCGCAGGAGCCTCGGCAGGCGCTTCCTGGGCTTTGGGCGCCTCTTCTGGAGGGGCGTCGCCGCCAAATAGCAGAGACTGTTGCGATTTGGATTTAGCCATTCCCGAAGCATTCCTGAGAGAGGGGTAAAACGCGGAGATTATTGCGGTTAAACAAGTTACGTACAACCGACGAAACGCGATGTTGCCGCCGTGCGACGTTATGATGCCTGAAAGCGACGTCGGTGTCTTGCTACTTCTAACGAAGTTAGCCATTTCGTTGACGCACCGATTTTCGCTAACTACAATCGACCTTTGGACTTCAGGCGATCTGCTTCGCTTTACAAGTCCATACTTTTCCTTTGCAATTCCGCTGTTGGCCTGCCGCTTGCACATTGGAAACGGTCATTCGGCCAATTACGCTAATCAATTCTGAGCTAATCACGACAATTTGGCGGCGTCTCACCAATCGCCGTCGGTAAGGAGTTTAACGATATGGCAGCGCGCGAAAGCCAAGGTCTTCAGATCGCCGTGATTCTACTGGTTTTACTAGTAGCAGCGCTCGGCATTACGACGTACGTCTTCTATGCGGCGAACGACAAGTCAAAACTAGACGCCGAAGCCGCCAATACGCGAGCCACCGAAGAACAGACGCGTTCGCGCAATTATCTCGCCGAACGGAACGATCTGAAGGTCAAAATCGGCCATAGCGAAGAAACGCCCATGGAAGAGATCCAGAAGGCGTTTGACGACGACATGAAGACCTACATCGCCGACGAGGGCGCCGCGGCTCCAACGGTGCAAAACTATCGTCAGGTTCCTGCGGTGATGCAGGCCTCGGTGATCAAGCTCGAAAAGCAGTTGGCTGACTCGTTGCGAGCCAATACCGCACTCCGCGCTGAGAAGGTCGCGTTGGAAGCCAGCTATCAAACCAAGCTAAGCGAAGCCGACACTGCTCGCGACAATGCGTTGGCTGCTCAATCCGAAGCCGAAAAGAAGATGGCCGATGATCGTAAGGCGCTAGAAACTGCTCAAGCCAAACTGCAAGACGAGAAAGTCAAACTACAAGGGACGATCGCCCAGACCATCGATGGCAGCAAGAAGCAAGTCGAGGCGGCCAACAAAGAACGTGATGAAGCGATCGGAACGATGCTGGCCAAAGATGTGATCGCGAAAAACAAAGAACCGAAAGTCGGTGACGTCGCCGACGGCAAGATCATCTGGGTCAACCAGAAAGAAGACACCGTTTGGATCAATCTGGGGTCAACCGATCTGCTTCGCCCGCAAATGACCTTTAGCATCTTTGAAAAGGGTGAAGTCAACATTGCGTTGGCGACGGTAAAGGGAAAGATCGAGATTACCCGCATCAACGACGCTCACGAAGCGGAAGGTCGTATCCTGGAAGAAGAAGTGACCAATCCCATCATGCCGGGAGATCAGATCTTCACTCCGATCTGGTCGCCGGGTACCGTGCAAAAATTTGCGATCGTCGGCTTGATTGACCTGGATGGTGACGGCGAAGACGACACCGCACAGCTACGCGGCTTGATCGAAGGCTCAGGCGGTGAGGTCTCAGCATGGGTTGATGCGGAAGGAAATGTCAAAGGCGAAGTGACGCCTGACGTCCGCTACTTGATCGACGGCGAAAAACCGACCGAGAAAACTGCCGCCGCTGTTCTGTCAGCCTACTCACAAATGCGTGAAACGGCTCGCCGCCGTGGTGTCGAGATGATTCAAATCAATCGCCTGCAAGAACGGATGGGCTGGCAAAACACCGAACGTCTGGTTCGCTTGGGCAAAACGACTCGCCTAGAAGAACTGGAAGCAGAAGCCCAACGTGAACGCGATTTCAAACCGCGTCGCCCAAAGAGCGCTTACTAAGCAAGCCGACGCAACGCTGAAACAAACAACAGGCCGCACTCGCCATGGCGAATGCGGCCTGTTTTGTTTTCGAAGCACTTCACTTCAACGCCCGCCAGGAACCAGCGAGCGGCGAATGCGGATCGAGGAGAGCAATTCGGAATTCGCTTGCTGCCCACACCATCCCGCAACTTACGCTTGCGGACAATGGGTTAGATGACGGCGAAACATTAGCGTGCCGAACAATTTCACGCCTAGATGTTCTAGACGATGTCGCAGCGCGTCATCTTTGGCGGCTCTGACGGCCACGACCAAATGAGTTGGATCGGCGAAAAGCGACGCCGGTTCGGCCAATTCCAATTGATTGGGAATTTGCCCCAGCAGTTTGCATTCTTCGCGATTTAGTTGGTGAATTTTGCACAAGTCTTGAAAGAGCCGTCGAGGACTATCGATCCCCTCATCTCCCTGAGTGCTGGCTCGCTTATGCAAATACCATAAACCAAACACCGCGAACAACACGAAAGCCGCCAGCAGTAACAATTGCCCCACGTCAATTGTCGCCGAGTCAGCGCGAAAGCGATCCCCCATGTTACGAAAACTCGCTTGCTGGGCGAGCAGCGCGAGTTGACTTCCCAGCACGTTCATTCGCTCTCTCCTGCGGGCGTCTTCGCTCGTTGGAGAGGCGCTGGCGGTGTCGCGAGTCGTTGTTCAACAATGGCTTGCAGACTAGCTTCCGCCGCTTCTTGCACACGCAAGTTGCGATCGAGCAGCGCTTCACGCAAGCCGGCGATCACGGGTTCGCTTTGGCAACTGGCCAAGACATTGGCCGCCGACACGCGGATGAGATAGTCATCGCATTTTAGCAACTGCAGCAGCGGCTCTTCCATTTGAGGGGCGATCCCCAAACACTCCACCACTTCGATCGCGCGACGACGGCGCGACTGCATATCGCTGCTCAATTCTTGTCGCAGGATCTCGTCAGAGTGCTCATCAATCTTGCGAACCAGGTGACCAGTCGACTCGCGGCGATCGTCTGTCATCAGATCAAACGCGGCTAGGAACTTGGAAAAGCTGAATTCCTCTAACGACTGTCGGACAGCGAGTCGAACGACTTCGTGCTCGCTGTCTAGTTGGGCGATTAAATACTTGAGCGAGCCAGGGATCCCCCGATGCCGCAGTTGACGCAGCGCAGCGGCGGCAACTTCCGGATCTTGATCGCTGGTCGCTTCGATGATCAATTGACTGGCGACAGCGCCACGGTTGCTGGCCAGCGCTTCAACCGCAGCCAAGCGTCCTTCGGGCTTGCCCTGGGTTAGAAAGAAGTGAATCGCAGCAAAGACCGTGTCCCGATCTTGTCCGCTGGCGATCAAAAAGCGAAGTGCGATCTCTTGCTGTCTTCCCGTAAGACCTGCAAGTAAATCCCAGTGGCCGCTGCTCCAGCCGACGCGCGAGATCTTTTTGATATTACGCAATTCGACATCGCTCATTCCGCCGGAGAAGAAATCAAGCAATTGCGAGACAAACGCCGTGTCACTGCGCCACGCGGCGGCGCCCAACAGTGTCGAACAAGGAACCATCTCTTGAAAAACGCTCAAGACCAGATGGACAATCGCGGGGCGGAGCGTGCGTTTGAGAATGGTGAGCGTGATTTTGTAAACCTGCGATGACGGATCGTCGAACAAATGCCGGAACGTCGGATGTTCGCGGCTGGTCAGGATCAAGAAGGACTCAACGATCGCTTCCGATTGGTGCGTGCAGCAACGATGCATCGAAGCATCGAGAGTTTCCATGGCGCGACCGCGCCACAGCACCAGATTTCGTTTGCGGGCGTCAGTCGCTTCATCCAGCAGTTTTCGTAAGCGATCAATCAACAACACTAAGGTCCGGCCGGCGATATCTCGATTCTCGTTGTGCAGGTCTTCAGTCGCCGTCGTCAGCGAGCGGATGAGATCGAAGTCTTCCAGTTCCAGCGCGATCGATGACGCTTTTTCACAGGCAGCGCGCGACGTGGACAACAACTGCTCTCGCAGGATTGCCGACAAAAATCCCAATTGCTGCTTAATCTTCATCCGCCAAGCGTCGGGCAGTTCTTCCCAGTGCTCAAAGAAGTAGGCTTCGGCTTTGTGACTCGACCGCTGCAATATCGCCGCCAACGCCGTATCCTGAATGTCGATTGCCTCACTGCGCAGCGCCGCAATCAGCACCGACGTCGCCGCCGCATTGCCTGATTTGGCAAGGAACTCAAAGGTTTTCTCAAATTCTTGGGGCACCGACGGCTCCCGTTTGTCGCCTGAAGTTTGCAGCGAAATATGCACGTAATAACTTACGTCGCTGACAGATACAGGCGAAAACGGAGGGTCAGCAAAATAGAGAAGCCGGGTCAAGCGATCGTTACAATCGGAATGACCCGGCAAATCGATAGGTTAGACAAGGGCAGACGCGCGAATTTAGACGCCAAACTGGCGTAGCACGATATCGCAGACATCGGTATCGGCCAAGGGAGTTTCGGCAAATACTCCCTTCTGACTCGCCAGCAACACGCCTTGCTGGAACTCGGCAGCGACTGGAGCGCCGTGCGAGCCTTTGACCAAGGTCGCATCGAGCGGGATGCTTTTCGTCGCGAAATCAAAGTGCATTTCGACAGGGTCATAGCCAGGCTTTTGGTGAATATCGACTTTGCGAGCGAAGCCCGGGGCGAGCTCGTCGTTGATCCACCAATAGTAGGCCTGCCAACTGTTGGGAGTCGAGATGAGGATCACCTCCCCTGCCCTTTCGTGGTCCATGCGATACTTGGCTCGCTCCTCGAGCGCCAAGACTTCGGCGATGCCCTCGGCGCCTTGGAACAACTCTTGCACGCGGCGAATCACGCTGGGCTGGGCGTCTTTGACGTAGACATGCGAGAACTGATGATCGACCAACGCCCAGGCATCGCTACGAACTAGATCCAGATGTTCGCCATCTTCGCGCTGTTCGACTTGCAGCAGTCCCGCTTCGCGTAAGATGCGATTGGGATAGCTGACATGATCCACCGGCACGATGACATATTCGCTGGCGATCAAAAAGAGCGTATCTTCTCCCAACGCGGCGCGCATCCGCGCGATCAGCTTGCCGATCACCTCGTCGATATCAACCGCGGCTTGGCGATGAGCGTCGCTTTGCGGGCCGAGCTTTTGGGCCGCGTAATCGAGGTGCGGCAGGTAAATATAAGAGAAGTGGGGCTGAAACTTCTCGGCGACCATCGCCGCCGAATCGGCGATCCAGGCGCTTGATTTGATGTTGGCCATGGGGCCCCAAAAGTGATGCAGCGGAAAGCCCTCGAGTTCTTTCAGCAGATCGCCGTAAAGATCGGACGGCTTGGTGTAGCACCACATCGTCTCGCTGCCGTCCGGGTTGTGCACCGGCGCCGGCATACAGACATAGTCAGCGCCGCTCCGCTTGCTGAGCATCGGAAACCAGGCGGATGTACGGATCTCAGGATTATGCTTTTTTAGCAGATCCCAGATTTGCGGCTGCAGGATCGCCTCGTTGCCGGCGGTCCACATTTCGACTTTGTGGGTGTCGCGCCAATAGAAGCCGTTGGCGGTCACACCATGATCAACCGGCAATTGCCCGGTCAACATGTTGGCTTGCACCGGCCAAGTCACGGCCGGAAAACTAGCCGCCAAAGGAGCACGATCCCCAGCGGCGAACAGCGCCGACACCTGCGGCATGTGGGCCAAATCTTGCGGCGCTAGTCCAGGCAGCGACAGCAGAACAACGTTATCAGGCATAGCGAGCGATCTCTTTCCGAAAGGGGAAGTCGATTTTTAGCGGGGATGAACAAGCGGACGCAAAAACTGCATCGAACTGGCGGCGATGGTCGGCGCTTCGTGGCTGTGGCGACTCAATTCGACATGCAGACCTTGTTGATAATTTGCGTCTCGCAGCGCCGTGATGACTTCGCTGAAATCAATCTCGCCGGAGCCAAACGGGAGATGCTCATGGACGCCGCGTTTCATATCTTCGATGTGGACGTTGACGATCCGCGATCCCCAGTGACGGATGACATCGCCCAGCGGCAATTCGTTCTGACACTGCAGGTGACCGATATCCAGCGTCAATTGAAACAAGGGAGACTCGATCTGGTCGCTTAAAAGTGCGAAGCGATCCATCGTGTCGATAAACATGCCGGGTTCTGGTTCAAAGCCGAGCGGCATCTGTTGCTGCTCGGCATATTCGATGACTGGCTGCAGCGCTTCGACCAGGCGATTCATCGCGGTCGCTTCGCTGACATCGTCGCGTAAGCATCCCGACCACAGCGAGACGCAATCGGCCTTTACTTTGACTGCGGCGTCGATGCAGTGACGGATAAACTCAAAGCGACGCTGCCGCCCATGCTTGGTCGGCGAAACCAAGGTTGGCTCATGCTTCTGTTTGGGATCGAGCAAAAAGCGTGCGCCTGATTCAATGACGCACTTCATCTTCTTTTCGCTGAGCAGACCGGCAAGATGCTCTGCCTGGCGATCAGCCATATAGGTGTTGCCGAACGGCGATAGCGTCCCATGGTCGACGGTAATCGCGACGCTTTCGTACCCTAAGTCCGCCAGCACGTCGACCGCATCAAGCGGGTCATGGTGGGCGAAGCCATTCGTATTGTAGCCAATCCGCATGCTCATCTCATTTGCATCGCGTCCGCGCTTCCCTTGCCGAAGTTGCCCGGTGATCGCCTTCGTTAGTTTACGTCGAATAGACCCTGCGGCCCAACCACAGCATCGGCATCATCAGGAAGACGACGATCACCGCCCAAAATGCCCCGCAAACCGCTAGTACCATGCCCGCATTCAGCGTGATCAAAGACAGCAACGCCTGCTTGATCGCCACTTGTACATTGCCGGGTGAGGGATCGCCAATGGCGATGACGCAGCGGCGGAGGATCGAGATCGCCAAAATGGCCATCAGACCACACCAGCCGAATGTCTCCATCGAGCGCAACCGAATAATCGAGGATCCCAGCAGCGGCGATGCGACAAACAGTCCCAAACCAGCGACCAGAACCACAAAACCAAAGATCAACATCGGACGTGAGCTTTCTTTCGCTTCGGTCCGAGCAAACCAGGTCACGCCGGCGATATAGATCCCGATTCCACCGGCAAAGGCAAGTTGGCCCATGTCGTATCCGACCAGCATAAAATCGCCGTTGCTGGCCAATTTTCCGGCCAAACTCATCCCCAGCAGCAGATTAAAAAATCGACAGGCGCCCATCGCCACGGCGCCAAAGACCGTCGCTTTTAATAGGGCGTCATAGAGTAACACCGAAGCAACCAGCGCAACGGCGACCGCTCCCCCGCGCCAAGGAAGCGCTGCGGAATTGGAGTACAAATAGCCGGCGACCGATGCTAGCACGATCCCGACCAGCAAAAACTGGTACCCTAGCCAAGCGGCCAACCGGGGAGAAATGCGGCCAGACGGCAACGGCCGCTGGGGCCGCTCGCGGCGATCCTGCTCTAGGTCGTAGTAATCATTGAGGGCCATTCCGGCCGAGTAAATCAAGCTGGAAGCCACAATCAGGCACAAAAAAACGGGCCACGGCTGCAAACTGGCCGTATCTGTGCTGCTGGAAAACTGCGTTACCGCCAAATACCCCGTCAAAATGTCCGCCCAAGCCGTAAAGAGATTCGGCAGCCGAAACAGCTGAAAATAGGGAAGCCAAGCAGGTTCAGCGGAGACGGTCGCCACGTTTTCAGCACACGCTTTGGAAAATGGGGAAATTTAGAGACGAACGACCTATTATAGGTCCGATGCTCCGGCAGCGACAGGCGCTCAACGCCATCCAGTCAAGTCAATTTCTCGTGATATCTTCACAAAACTGCCGTTTCGTCGATCCCAGCATTTTTCTATAGTTCGCCTGCAAGGCAACGCATCCGACCCTACCGCGATGTTGTCGCTCCTACCAAACGCATCCTGCCTCCCCTCCCTCCACCCACGCATGACACGCATTTCACAATGGCCGCCAGCTTCCAATTTTTCACCGCAATCCGCGGCTGCGCGCTCGTGGTCGGCCTGCTACTAGCAGGCGGTTGCGGGACGACATCTAATCGCACGCTGACAGAACAACTTGTCAGTTCGCATGCCGTTGACGAAGCGATCGCCGATATTGACTTTCAGCCGCTGCGCGGTGAGAAGGTTTACCTAGAACCACGCTATTTGCAAAACGTAAAAGGCGCCGGGTTCGTCAATGCTGAATACATCACCAGCGCAATCCGCCAACAAATCAGCGCCGCCGGTTGCCTATTGCAAGATTCAGCCGCCGAAGCGGACTATATTGTCGAAGCGCGGATCGGCGCGCTGGGGACCGAAGGGCATTCTGTCACCTACGGGATTCCCTCCAACAATGCTGTAAGTTCTGCCGCGTCGCTCTTTCCGACCGCTCCTCCGATCCCGACGATGCCCGAGATCGCATTTGCGAAAAAAAGCAATACAATCGGCGGCGCCAAAATTGCCCTGTTTGCTTATCATAGCAAAACGCGTGAGCCGGTCTGGCAATCAGGCATCGCCCAATCGCTGGGAACAGCACGCGATACTTGGTTATTGGGCGCCGGTCCATTTCAAGGGGGCAACATCTACGACAGTGCTCAATTTGCGGGGACAAGCATTGGATTGCCAAACCCTTTCCGCAAAGAGGAGGAAAGCACCATCCCGGTCGATTACAACGCTCCATTTGACTTTCGAAACGAGCATCTCGCCGACGCCGATCTTGACGAAACGACCGAAGGGGATGATGCGGCACTCTCCCCCCCAGACAAGGCCGAAGCCGAGTTGGTGGGCTACAAAGAGGAGCCGTCATCCGACAAGAAGTCAAATTCGACGCCTGAAAAGGATGAGCCCAAACCAATCCCTAAGAAAGAGCCGGCGACGGTGACGGTCTCGGGATAGTCGCGCTACTCCGGCTGCTCGCCTGGGCGCAAATAAGTCCAGTGGTCGAAGGTCGCCGCCTGGCCGATATAGGTCTCGGAATCATCAACAATATTCCAAATGGTCGCTTGCTCGATGTAGAAGCGGCGACCTCGACTAGAAATCCGCACGCCGCGATAGTCATCGACATAGCCGTCTTGCTCAGTCCGCTGCAAGAGACGTGCGCGTTCGTCGCGATGCAACGGCTCGGCCGTTAAACGGGACGGCATCTGCAAGAACTCGGGAAGTGCAATCTCCCAAAGTTCGAGCGCTGTCTGATTGCCAAATTTGAAGATCGGATCGGCTTGCGCGCCATGTGAGACCACGACCGCCGGCATCACGAATAATTGCTTGAGATCCGTTTGCTCGTCGTTGGTGCGTTGCATCAGTTCGACGCCCACCCAGCGCCGATACGAATCGAGCAAGTGTCGCACGAAGCGAGGAGTTTCTACGGCAAATGCGGAAAGGTCCGTCATCATTGGATCCGTTCAAAACGAGGTCTATCTTCCTGCTGCTAGGATACCAAATAAAGGGTAGACGCTATCTGGGCAGACTATCCAAGTCGCTCACGCTGCTCCACGCGCACGTCGGCCCCAATATTCACTCACCGCAATCGTCACAATCGGTCTATTGGGACCTGCATGGCTTTTCGTTGTACCGACTGACACCCGGCGATTACGATAGAAGCTCCTCCTCGACACGGCGCTTCCTATGCTATTTCAGACCCTCGTCTATTGTACGATTGTGCTAATCGCTCGCCCTGGCGAGTCGGTCGACGAGCCGCTTGCGTCATGGATGGTTTGTCTGGCGCTGGGATTGCTTCAATGGAGCATCGCACGCAGTTTTAAACGCAGCTTCTTGGCCGAAATCTGCTGGGGCTTCACCTCGCTGCTGATGATCTGGCCCGGCAACTGGGGCGGGATCATCGCCGCTTCGACTTGGGGAGAGATCCCTTTTTTGTGCGAAGCGATTCTCTTGCTGCCGGCGGTTGTCTCGCGTCTGGCCATGCTGGCCGAAGCAGATGGTCTCCCGCAGGCATTCGCAGAAATTCGCATGGAGTTGCCGGTGACTTGCGGTCCTGTTTGGCTAGGCGCGGCCGCCGCTCACGCGGGTGGACTAGCCGGACCTGCAAGCGAGAGCGGCATGCTGACAATTGGCCTGATTGTGATATTGCTGATCGCCGTTTATCCCGAATTTCTCCGCCGCTGCTGGGGACTAACACCGATTGATGCGTCTGAATTGCTCCAGCGTTTACAACTGCAATACGGGCGAAACTTGCCCACACTACTGGTCTGGCCCGAGTCGACATCGATCCACAATGCAGCACTGCTTGGCTGCGTTCCGCCGTTTCGTTATTTGATTATATCGGGCTCCCTTCTGGATGTGTTGACACCCAGCGAGGTCGAAGCAGTGATCGCGCATGAAATGGGACATCTTCGACTGCGGCATGTTGCGCGACGCTTAACAGCAATCATCATTCCAGCGGCGATCCTGTTGGCGATGCGTTATTGGCTCGTCGTTTGGCTCGATGCGCAAGGGCTGCAACTAACGCTGCTCGAAGCGGCCGCTCCTTGCCTGCTCTCGGCTTATTTTTTCTGGTGGACGCCGCGACAAGCACGACGCCTAGAACTGGAAGCGGACGCTTGGGCGGTAAAGCAGTTACGGACGATCTATGGAGATCAGGCGAGCTCACTGCTTACCACGGCGCTGCGAAAGCTGAGCATCGCCGCCGACATTCCCTTGGACCAAGCCAACTGGCTTCATCCCAGCTTTCGCCAGCGTGCCGCCGCACTGCAACAGAGCGGCGCAGAAACGATGGAGCCTCCTACCTGGGAATCGGCAATCTAATGCATGAAGAGCGTTGCGTTACGCCAGCGCGACTTCTTCGAAAGGCGTAAAGGGGAGCACGAGTCGGAACGTAGCCCCCTGGCCGTAGCCATCGCTCTCGATCTCCAAATGCCCTCCCATCTGCTTGGCTGACAGACTGGCGCTATGCAAACCAAAACCATGACCATTCGACTTGGTCGTAAAACCGAAAGTGAAAACACTCTTCAGGTTCTCGGGCTTGACGCCGATGCCGGTATCCCGCACTTCGATGGCGATTCGGTCGCGATTGAGCTGGTGCACGCTCACATGAATCCGACGTTGCTTGCTCTGTGCTTCGACAATCGACTCGACCCCGTTTTTCAACAGATTGCTGAAGATCTCTACTACGCGATGTTTGTCTAACTGCAATATTGGGAGTTCGGCGAAATCGCTAACAAGTTCTACCTGGTGATGGCGCAGCGTTTCGCGTTGCCATTCGATCGCCTTCATCAGCGTTTGCGTCAGGTCAGTCGGCTGTTGAACGCATTGCACTCGAGCCAGCGACTGTTGAACGGCCACGATCTTGTTGATGTGATCTACATGGCGACGCAAATCGTCGACGCCAGCAAGTTGCTGGTCGTTCTCGGTCCGCAATCGCTCGGCAAGTTCTGATAGCATCGGATAGATTAGCGATCTTTTTGGATGACTGGTCATAAACTCTTCCAAAGAGCTAGACTGCTTGGCCACCAAGTCAAGCGTCCTGCGCAGATCGACAAAGCTCGACTGGGCCGTACCATCCCGCAAAAAGGAAAGGGAGGTATTTACACTGTTGAGCGCATTCCCCACGTTGTGCAGCACCCCGGTGGCGACTTCGGCCATGCCGGCATGGCGAGCCGAGTCAATTAACTTGCTATTGAGTTCCTGGAGACGACTATTCGCGTAGGCGCGTTCTAAGGTTTGCCTGAGGCGATTGGCGACATCCTCTGCGAGTCGCAGCGTTCGTTGCGAAGGCTGATCGATCCGCGGCGACAGGAAGTGACAGTGAATAAAAAATGTCTCTTGTCGCATCATGATTGCAATTCCACTGCCGAGTTCATCCTCGCAACTTTTTAATGGACGAAGTGGTAGCGTGCGCACTGAGAGCTTGGTCGAAGCTTCAGAGCCGCAAGAAGCGACCAGCGGCTCCAGCGAAAGTTCGGCGTCTCGCCAAGCTTGGGTCGCCACAACTTGGCGCATCCCTCGTTCATTGGTGTAAGTCGCCATCGCTAACGAAAAGCCTGTATGCTCGGCGAATCGACGCATCACATACTCGATGGTCTCGGCCAACGACGTCGTCTTGTTCGCTGCCTCGGCGACATCCTGCAGCAAGCGGACTTCCGAATTGTTCACTTGCAACTCGGCTGATTTGCGTTCGACGTCCTCGATTTGCTGCGTTATGATTCCGGCAATTCGCCGCGCCAAGAACAGAAACGAGCAGATACAAACGACGCCGGTCACAATCATGATCGTCCAGGCGGCCAAAGCGGCTAAATCCGCATTTTTTACTTCTAGTTCGGCGACTTGGGAAAAGTGATTTTCCAGGTCATGCAAGACAGGACGAAAAGAATCAAATTTAGCATCCATGCGTCGCAACATCGCGCCTTGTGCTTGCTTGCCCAGCAGTTCTTCTCGCTGCCAGACGTAAAAGCCGCCGTGTCCGGGATGGATGGTTTGATGGGCGTCATCAAACACGCTTCCTTCACCCAACAGCGTCACCTGGAGCGAGGTCAAAAGGAATCGAATCGTTTCGTCATTTTCTGGAAATCGCTGCAGCGCATGCTCAAGCCGAGAAAACGATGCTTTCAAATCATTGTCTTTGAGGTCCACAAGTTGGTCGACGTCACTCTCCGCCGCTAGTTTTTCGCATAGGATCGCCAACTGCATCAATTCATTAGCGATCGCTTCAAACTCGGTAGCGTCTCGAAAACTTTCGACTAACTTATCATGCGCGACCATCGTTCTGCCAGAACGGTTCGGCGTATCATTCCGAAGCTGAATCGCTAGATCCAATCGCCGCCTCCCTTCCAGCTCACCAAAGTGGCCGCGGATCCTATGCAGCGCCTCTTGCGTCTTCCGTTGTGCAGCAATCCGCTCCGCTTCGGCGGTAGTCAGATCGCTCGACCAAGTGAGCATTTTGCGATACATCGCAGGGATTTCGGCCAGCCGTTCGGCAAGTTGATTTAATTCCTGAGAGTCGCGAAATGCAGGCTCATTCTGAATCTCAACGACCGCATGCTGCAGTTTTCTGAACCAATGCTGGTCGGGGAGCGAGTCGAGATCCTGTACATGAATCTTATGGGAGATCGGAGCCAGAATTACTTCGGTGAACTCACGCCGGCCTTCGGTCAGATCACGCTCAATTTCGGCGATCGATTCATCGATACGAGTGCGCTGAGCGGCGGACGACGAATATTGAAACTGCAGAAATTGCAGCGTCGGCGCGGTGACGCAAAAGACGATCAAGCCAGAAATCAAGCCGACTGCCGACAAAAGCCAGACCAGCCGCCGAGCGTCAGTTCGCTCGCCGTATGTCGCTGGTTCGCCGCTCACGGTTGATACTCCATGGCGCGTACCTCGGACCAATGCATCGGCTTCAATTCGCCTGCTTCGATCCGACTGGCCCAGATCGAATGGCTGGCTTGATGCTCTTCGCTCGTCAGACGCAGCGGCACGCCTAGCCCCAGGTCAAAAGTTCCTAGGCTCTCCAGTGCGCTGACGATCGATTCGCGATCGATTTCACCCGGGATGCGACTCAGCGCCAGGATCAGCATCCGACCAACAACGTAACCTTCCAGCGAAATCATCGTCGGCGATTGCTGCGCCGATTCACTCTGCGCCAGCGCTGCACGATGCTCGCGATTGATGGGGAGATTTTCATCCAGATGGGGAACAATCTGCGAGATGATGACGCCTGCGGATTGATCCCCCAGAGCTGTCGACAAAGAGTTGGCGCCAACAAACGACACGTTCAGAAACAGCGGATGAAAATCAGATTTGTTCGCCAAAAGAATCAACTTTGCGCAAGGAGCATACGCGCCGACCAGAATAACCGCTTTAGGGGTGGGATGATGCAGGATCAAGTCGGCCAGCGCCCCTTCGACCGCCATGGTGTTTCGTTCATAACGACCATGAGCGATCATTCCAGGGCGCAGCAGGCCATGTCGCTTGAGCGCTTCGCTTCCGCCGGAGAAGCCTGCATCTCCATATCCATCGCGCTGCGTAAAGAATGCGATCTCTTGGGGTTGAATTCCGGCATTGACCAATGCTTCTACCATCGCCGACGTTTCCTCGGCATAGCTTGCTCGAAAATTAATCACGTAGCGATCTGGCGGCGTTTTACGAAGCGTGCCTGCACCGGTCACTGCGCCCACAAACGGGACGCCAGCTCGCTGCGCCATCGGAGCAGCAACAATCGCAGTCGGCGTTCCCACGTCTCCGACAATCGCCAAGACCTGGTCTTTTTCGATCAGCCGCCGCACGTTTGGGCCGGTCTCGCTGGGTTCATATCCATCGTCTAGGGTGATCAATTCCAACTTGCGGCCCTGGATTCCGCCTGACCTGTTCGCTTCGTCGAAGGCGGCCAAGACGCCGTGACGCATTTCGATCCCCAGATCGGCAATCGGACCGGTCAACGCCGTCGACATGCCAAATCGCAAAGGCGGCGGTTCAGCATTCACTTCGGCAGGCCCCGCACTGACCTCAAAGGTCAATCCGATCGAAACCAATAACAAGGCGGCGAATAGGAATCGGCTGCGAACACGCAGTCGCTGATTTCTCGATAACACGACGGTCTACCCCTAGTTACGTCGTCCGACTCGTCACCGAGTCGCGAATCGCTTGGTTAGCGCAAGTAGTGAAAGATAGCACCCCATTGCTGGCGGTGACGCATCGTTCTGGAGAGCGCGATCGTAGCGAATATACTCCCCCGATTACCGGCAATCGCCATAAAAAAAAGCCGCCTGAAGTTCAGGCGGCTAATCAAATCACGCTCTATCTACGGTGCGTATTACGTCAAATCGGACAAAGCTCCCCCGCCGCAGAAATCGGGATTTCCGAAGGTCTCGATCTGATGTCCCATCGCTTGCGCAACAGAAATCCAGAGACGATTGTGGGGCTGTCGCTCGAATTGCAGTGAACGTCCCATGCGGAATCCCAGCCCTCCGCCGACCAGCACCAGCGGCACGTCGTCCAAGGTGTGCGAGTTTCCTTTGCCCAATTCGTTGGTCCAGATGACCGTTGTGTTGTCCAACAGCGTGCCGTCGCCGCCGGGCTCCGGCGTCTCGTCCAGCTTTTTGACCAGATAGGCGAGCTGTTCGCAGAACCATGTGTTGATCTTGATCAACTTTTGCTTAGCGTCCTCGTCATTATCGGGCTTGTGCGACAGCTCGTGATGCGTGTCATCAACACCGATCCAGTTCATCCGCGCTTGCCCCACCGAGTTGGTGTATTGCAGCGTCGCGACCCGGGCAACGTCGTTCGCCAGACTATTGACCAGCAAGTCCATCTGCATCTTGCTGATCGTCGGCATGTTGTCATTTTTCAACTGCACACCGGGCTCCTGCACAGGAGCTTCCAAAGTCAGTTTTTCTTCGCCAGCCGTTTTTAGCTCTTGCTCCATCTGCCGTACGAAGGTCGCGTGTTCTTCCAAACGCTGCTTGTCTTCGCTGCTGACGTACCGCTCCACCCGCTTTAGATCGATACGAACTTTATCGAGCACGCTTTGCAGGCTTTCACGATCTTTGACCTGTCCATACAGTTTCTCGAACATGCGGTATGGATCATCGATTGGGGCTACCGGCTTGTTGGGGCCGGAGTAAACCATGCGCGTCCAGGGATCAGCCCGATCCGGGACATTCACACCAAACTCCAGCGAACCAAACCGCGTGCGGGTCGCTGCTTGCGATTGCAGATGCTCTTTTAGCTCTTGGTCAATCGACAAACCGCGCGACCAACCGGCCGGCGTATCCGAACCTCCTTGGATGTTGCCGGGGAAGAGCTCGATGCCGGTCAACAAGCAGCTCATGCCGCGCATGTGGCTGTCGCCGTCGCCGCGGACACGATCGCAGACCCCTTTCATGATGAGCGTCTTGCTCTGATAGGGCTGGAGCGACGCCATGATTTCTTTTAGCGCAAAATCCTCGCCGACTTTATCGGGCCAGTAGGCGTCAGGGATGATCCCGTTGGGGCTAAACATCACTACCAAGCGTTGCTTGCGCAGGTCGGGATTGGCCGCCATTCCTAAGCTGGGAAGATTCATCAGCAGCGGCAAAGCGGCGGATGAAATCCCCAAATTGCGTACGAACTCTCGTCTAGTTAGACGCGACATGTTCCGCATCTCCTTGGTTAGGCGTGTGCAAAGCGGCGACCACAGCGATGTCTATTAGCAGCTTGCGAACGTTGTAATTCGATTGCTCAAACGACGTGATCAAGTCATCACGCGTCGTCGGGCCGTAAGCGTTGATCGGATGCTTGACGCAATGATGAAACAGTTGATCGACAAACGCGCCGTGCGCCGAGCGACTCTCCACGATATGTTGGGCCAAGCTCCGCGCGCCTTCCAATTTTATCGTATCACCCACTGCGGTGGCAAATTCTGAGATCGCGTCGACCTGGCGTTCTCCTTCGGTTTCGCGATATCGCCCAATCGCATCAAAATGCTCAAGACTAAAGCCCAGCGGATTGATGATTTGATGGCAACCCTGACAGGCGGCCGGTTCGGTTAGTACTGTGACCTTCTCGCGCATGGTCATGCCAGCATGAAAGTCACCATCTTTGAACTCGGTCGCTTGGGGAGGCGCGGCGAGCGAACGTCCGAGCAAATGCCGCGTCACAAAGACCCCACGATGAATCGGCGAAGTGAACTGATTGTAGGCGAGCATCGACAGCATGTAGGGATGTGTGACGACACCGGCTCGATGTTCGGGCTGAAACGAAATCGGCTGAAACTGCTCGCCGCCGTTATAGGGGATGTCGTACAACTTGGCCAAGCGATCGTTGACAAACAGTCGATCTCCTAACAGCAATTGTCGATAGTCGGAAGAGTCGCTCCAGACAATGTCCTCCACAAACAAGTCAAGCGAAGTCCGCAGATCCGCTGCGACTTGTTCACTGAACTCCGGGAAGACTTGCGCATCTTTGACAATTCCTTCCTTCTCATCCAGTTGCAGCCAGTGATGGAAGAAGCTGCGCAGCTTGGCTTTAGCGCGAGGATCTTGCAGCATTTTCTCTGCTTCGCTTTGTACTTGCTCGGGCCGAGCTACCCAGCCTTCTTTCGCCGCACGAAACAGATGCTCGCTTGGCATCGAATCCCACAACGCGTACGACAATTGCGAGACCAAGTCGTAACGATCAGGCGGCGTGTTTTGCAGATTCGTATACAAAAACCGGGGTGATTTGAGCGCCAGCAGCACGCAACGTTTGACCGAAGTTTCGAGCGCCATCTCACCAGCGAATTGTTCGTCGATGAAAAAGGCGCGATCTTCATCGCTCAGCGGACGGCGGAAAGCTCGTTCGACAAACTTGCCGCAAAATTCCAGCACCTTTTCACGCCGATCGGCGGCGTCATGCTTGGTTTTCGCCAAATCATCCAGATGATCGACTACATAACTGGCCGCCTCCAAAGCGCCTCTGGTGGTCGCTTCGTCCCAAGCTTTGGAGATTGCGACTCCCCGCTCGTATCCAGAGACAGCGTCATCGGCCGGAAAACTGGCTGACGAAATGAACAGGTGCGGCGCATACTCTGGCGAGAGATTGCGGGCGGTCAAAAAATCACGCGCCTTGCGTGGCGGTTTCCACTCTAGTCGAACCGACGCAGCGTCATCTTTGAATTTGTAAACTTCCAATTTAAGCCGATAAGGACGTCCACCCAACAGACGGATCGTTGCGGAGAACTCTTTGGGGTCGCCGCGCGACGCAACCCATTGATCGATCAGCGGAGTACGATCGTCGTTGACCCACAATCGGGCGCCAACTTGCGTAGTGAGAATGAACTCGTAGTCGCCGGTATCTTCGGCCAAGACCATTCCTTGCCAGCGCAGTGAGAACTCCTCGGCGTTGGTAATCTTCTCGTCGGGCGTCCCCTTGCCAAAATCGTAATCAATTTTGGCGTCGATGCGTTCGATCTTTCGATCTTGGAAATTGCGTTTGTTGTAAATCTCGGTTTTCAGCCCGCGATGCTCTTTGGGATCGGGCGTCCAGCGAAAGCTGGCGATCAAATCGGCGACGGTGTTGTCATATTGATCGACCGTCAAATGCGAGAGTTCAATGCGTGACGGGGCTGTTTCACGCGCGTGCGGAGCATAAAACTTTTCATGAATAAACGCAGCAACCGCGGCGGCATCCTCTCCAACACAAGCCTCTGGATCGTCTTCCGGCATGGTCGCGGTGATCGACATCGCTAACTGCGAGATTGATTTGGTCCCTCGCAGCGCGTTCTCGGCCGCGCCGCCGACGCCCTCTCCTTGTGCGCCGTGACATTCGCTGCACAGTTTTTTATAGATCGCAGCGCCATCGGGCGGTGCAGCCTCTGCGAGATTTGCGATCAGTAATATGGCAAGCATCCCCAGCGACGCTTGAACGAAGCGTTTGTTGACAGCGCAGGAGGTAAGCTGGATTGCAGGCATCTAGGGTGCTGATATAGGAGGCGGGAATTGGAGGACACACATCGCAAGCGTGGTAGGAATGCGGCAATTACGCGGCAAGCGCCGAAAACGCAGTGTGACCATCAAGTGGGTAGGAGGGGAAGAAAATGGAATTAAATACCATCTCTTCACCCTTTATGGTAACTATTTGACCGCCAACTTGTCAAGATTTCGTCCTCCCCAACGAACCGCTTAAAAAGGGAGAAAACCTTGAGCTAGGGGCGATTTTCGCGAACATTCGTGTTGGGAGAAGCGTCTATCCTACTTAGGCGAAAACTTCATGCCATTTCGGCGGATCGCTTAGGCGGACGCGCCGACATCTGATACATTAGTGGAAGTGTGGTTTCCCCCATAGAAGCTGGTCTCGGGCTATTTCTTCGGCAAGGTCGCCGAGCCCCGACGCTTCTCTCGAGGGTTGAGACCCTATAAGTATTTCTCAAGAACGGAGATTCATGGAACTGGAACAGCTGGAGCAAACGCTCCTAGCCCACATTCAACGGTCGACTTACCAACCGGTTAAACCGAAAGTTATCGCCAAACAACTAAATCTGGCGGAAGAAGACCTCAAGACGCTCAAGCGTGCAATCAAGCGACTTCTGAAAAAAGGGCAAATCGCTTACGGCGCAAGCCATCTGATCAAGCGAGTCAATGCCCAAAACGCGAAGACGGCTCAATCGATCGTCGGCGCTTTTCATCGAACCGCCAAAGGGTTTGGCTTTGTTCGACCGCTCGGAACGCCAAAATCGGCTGAGCGGACTGCTGACATTTATGTCCCTGCGAAGCGGACTGCGGACGCCGCGACCGGCGATACCGTCCGAATTCGCCTGTTCAAGATGCGCGGTACGACCGGCGAGTCAAAAATTTGTGGCGAAGTGGTCGAGGTCGTCGAACGCGAAACGCATCGCTTTGTCGGCACCTATACCGAAGCCAATGCGCAAGCCTTGGTCAAAGTGGACGGCAATGTCTTTACCCAACCGATCTTGGTTGGCGACCCCGGCGTCAAAGGCGCCCGGCTCGACGACAAAGTCGTGATCGAAATCGTCCGCTTCCCGTCGCACTTTCATGACGGCGAAGGGGTGATTGTCGAAGTTTTAGGAGCACGCGGAGCGCCCGGCGTCGACTTGCTCTCGGTAATGCGCGAGTACGATTTGCCGGAAGAATTTCCGGAAGAGGCGCTCGAAGTTGCACGTGATTTGGCCGACGCATTTGATGAGTCGATCGGCGAAGATCGCCAAGACGAAACGGCGGAGACCATTATCACCATCGATCCGGTCGATGCGCGCGACTTTGACGACGCGATCAGCCTGAAACGGCTAGACAATGGGCATTGGGTGCTCGGCGTGCATATCGCCGACGTGGCTCACTTTGTGCCTGAAGGTTCGGCACTCGACGCCGAGGCCCGCAATCGCGCGACCAGCATTTATCTGCCGGACAAAGTGATTCCGATGCTGCCGGAGATTATCTCAAACAATTTGGCCAGCTTGCAGCCGAACAAAGTTCGCTATGCGAAAACGGCCAAGATCGAGTTCTCGGCCGATGGATCCCGAGTACATACCGAAGTCTACAAGAGCGCTATCCGCAGCGTCCGTCGCTTTACCTACGAAGAAGTCGACGAGTATCTTGCTGATCGAGACGTTTGGAAAGAAAAACTGACGCCGCAGGTACACAAGCTGCTGGCCAACATGCACGAGCTGGCGATGATGCTGCGTGAGCGACGCTTCCAACGAGGGTCGATCGAATTGATCATGCCAGAGCTTAAGCTAGATCTCGACAAGGATGGCGCCGTGACTGGCGCGCATGCCGAGAAGAACACCGAGAGCCATCAGATCATTGAAGAGTTCATGCTGGCCGCCAACGAGGCGGTTGCCGACAAACTGCACGATCAAGAGCTCTTCTTTTTGCGGCGCGTGCATGATTCGCCCGATCCGCGCAAGCTGGAAGCATTGACCGAATTTGTCCGCGATGTCGGCATTGAGTGCGATAGCCTGCAAAGCCGTTTCGAGATCATACGCACGCTGGATCAGGTGAAAGGTTTGCCTGAGCAAGCGGCGGTGAATTACGCGACGCTGCGAAGCATGAAAAAAGCGGTCTACAGTCCCGAAGAGATCGGCCACTACGCCCTGGCGAGCGAATGCTATTGCCATTTCACTTCGCCGATTCGCCGCTATCCCGACTTGACGATCCATCGGATGTACAACGACCTGGCGGCTGGCAAAAAGCCGGTGCAGGACTATGACGCGATGATGGCCGAGGGAGAGCATTGCTCGCAGCGGGAACAACGGGCCGCCAGCGCCGAACGCGATCTGGTCAAGATTAAGCTGCTCAACCATCTGAGTCAGAAGATCGGCCTGAGGATGGACGCGGTGATCACCGGCGTCGAATCGTTTGGCTTGTTTGTTCAAGGTTTAGAGTTGCCGGCCGACGGGCTGATTCATATCGACGCGTTGCAGGACGACTACTATCACTACGATCGGACGACCCACTCACTGGTCGGCAATCGTGACGGCAATGCGTTTCGCCTAGGGGACGTACTGAAGGTCGCGATCGCACGGGTCGACCTCGAAAAACGGGAACTCGATTTTCGCTTGATCGAACAAGAGTCTCGCTCAGCTAGACATGCAGCCGACTCGGTTCGACGACGTCCCACCACGGGACGAAACGCCAGCGATAACTTTTCGCACCCGACTGACAAGCCGGCCAAGAAGAAGAATCAAGGCAAACCCGAACTAAGACAGGGCAAGCATAAAAAGCGTAAACGGTAACCTTACGTTGTTTTGGCGCGGAGAAAAACGTCGCGCTGGTCGCTGGACAATCCAAACACCAGTTGCTTACTGGCTCATTTTGAGAATTTCGTTATCAATTTGACAACAAACCAGTAGACTTTCTTTCTTTGGCACAATCGAATTTCTCCTAACCTGTTTCCTATTAGGGACTTGCAGCCTACTGCCAGACTTATGGCACGCTGCTTGCGTTATGTAACTCAGCAGCATCCGCCGACAGTCAACTGAGAGCGATGCTGATTGAGACAAATACGCAAGCCAGCAAATCCGCGTTGTGTCGCGGAAGTTGGCTTGAAATTTCCCCCTAGTCGGAGATCAGAACGATGAAACGCTTACTCTTCACCCTGGCAATCACTGCTGCTGTCGCGTTGTCGTGGGGCGCTTCGTCCGCGATGGCCGGTGGTCCTCACCGCGGTCACGATCATCATGGACACCATGGACACCACGGCCATGTTGGTCATTACCATGGCGGTGGTCACGGCTACCATGGAGGGCGAGGCAACTACGGACGATACTCCCGCGGCTACTCAAGTCGCGCCGTCATTGTGGCACGTCCCGGATATTACTCGCCGTTTTATCCTGGCCCGTATGGAGCCTCCTACTATGGTCGCAGCTACTACGGCGGTGGGGGCGGCGGAGTTTATCTGAACGGTCGCAACTTCTCGCTGGGCGTTGGCTTTTAAGCAAACGCTACGAAACTTTCTGTACGACGCCTCGACCCTTACCAGTCGAGGCGTTTTTCGTGCGTCTCTCTCCTTGAGCCGCCCCGACTGGGCGCCTACATTAGCGATTTCCTCTTTAGTGGTATGGTGTGAACCGCAGACCTATGCTGCATCTTCAATCGACAAGCTCCGAGCGCTGGCTGGCCGATGTCACCGCAAATCTCGACCTGATACTGATCGACCACGCCCACTGCGAAAAGAAGGCGGCCGGCGTCGCGATGAATATGATCTTCGCCTATGTCGAGAACGAAGAGTTGTGCCGGGCCATGACCGAGATCGTCAACGAAGAACTAGAGCACTTTCATCTGGTGCTAGAACTGCTCCATGAGCGGCAAGTCCGTTTCTGCCGCATCAAGCCAAGCAAATATGGAGAGCAATTGCACGCGCTGGTCCGGAAAAACGAGCCAGAGCGTGCGGTCGACCGCTTGCTCGTCGCCGGCCTAATCGAAGCTCGCAGCTGCGAACGCTTCGGAATATTGCGAGACCGCTTGACCGACCAGCGTCTGGCCAATTTTTACGATCAGCTGTTTGAATCAGAAGCGCGACACCATTCGGCGTATGTTCGTCTGGCCAAGCATTATGCCGATGAGCAGACCGTAATGCGGCGCCTAGACGAACTGGCCGCCGCGGAAGCGGAGATTATCGCCGTGGGGGACGAGAATCCCCGCATGCATAGCTAGGCGTTACTCGGTTGCCGTCGCCGTAAATCGTGTTAGACTGGCGTTTTACGCACCCAAAACTTGTGACGAAGATTTATGGAAAACGTCTCTCTCGGCGGCGCTTCAATTGGTTTGCCCCACCCAGTCTTGGCAGGCAACGAAACCGAAATCGATGCGCTTCGCGAAACCGGCACGTACTTCTTCCAACGTGGTTGGTCGGTTGGAACCAGCAGCAACTATAGCGTCGTGCTGCAACACGATCCGCTACAACTGTTACTAACCGCCAGCGGCATGGACAAAGGCCGTCTGACGCGGGCTGATTTTGTCCGGGTTAATGACCAAGGGCATCAAGTCGGCATCGACAGCGCCCCGACGACCGACCAACCCAAGTCATCCGCCGAAACGTTGTTGCATGTTGTCGCCGCCCAGCAACCTGGAGTGGGCGCGATTTTGCATACGCACTCGATCTGGGGTACCTTGCTGTCGGATTACTTCTTCGACGAAGGAGGATTCACGATCGAAGGTTACGAGATGCTCAAAGGTCTCTCCGGCGTCAAAACGCATGAGCACGCCGAATGGGTTCCGGTCTTCGACAACACGCAAGATATCCCGGTTTTGGCCGAGCAAGTCGCCGCTCGCTTGAGCGACCAATCGCAACCGCCGATTCATGGCTATTTGATCCGCCGTCATGGGCTGTACACCTGGGGCGCGGATGTCGCCGAGGCCCGTCGTCATATCGAGATCTACGAGTTTCTCTTTGAAACCTTGGTCCGTCGCATGCTGCTGTGTGGCGAACTTCGCAGCGCCGCTTCGGCCGTTTAACCCGTCAACTTATCAGCGATATTCGGAGAGAGTTCCCCCCATGGCTAGCATAACGATTCACGACGAAAACCGTCGCATCACCGAGACCGATGCGATTCGCGAATACTTGGCGCCGCACGGCATTTGGTACGAAAAGTGGGAAGTCGCAGGCCGGATTGGCGTAGATGCAACCAACGAAGAAATCTTGACCGCCTATGCCCCAGAGATTGAACGCCTGAAAGCGGCCGGCGGGTATGTCACGGCGGACGTGATCAACGTCAATCCTGAGACGCCCAACTTGGCCGTGCTGCTGGCCAAGTTCGACAAAGAACATACGCACAGCGAAGATGAAGTGCGCTTCACCGTCAAAGGGCAAGGAGTCTTTCACATCAATCCGCCGCAAGGTCCGGTCTTCTCGGTGCTGGTCGAATCAGGCGACCTGATCAACGTGCCGGCCAACATGAAGCACTGGTTCACCTTATGTGACGAACAAACGATCCGCTGCATCCGATTGTTTGAAGACGCCACCGGCTGGACTCCGCATTACATGGAGCAAGGCGTCCACGAGAATTACTCGCCGCTCTGCTGGGGCCCTGACTACATCGCGAAGGCGGACGATCTGGATCCAGTGGTGAAACCGTGATCAAGTTTTCTGGCCGCGGCTTGCTGTTGGATATCGAAGGGACGACCGCGAGCGTCGCGTTCGTGTACGACGTGATGTTTCCGTTTGTGCGCCGCGAATTAGACGCCTACTTGCAGTCTGCCTGGGAGTCTCCGGAGCTGGAACTGGTGCTGCGTTACATCGCCCAGGACGCCGGGTACGATACGTTCGCCGATTGGACGCAAGCCGACGCCAGCGAAGCGGCCAAGCAACAACGGGTCAGCGCCGAGATGCAGCGTCTGATGGACAGCGACGTCAAAGCGACCGGGCTCAAGCAGTTGCAAGGCTTGATCTGGAAGTCTGGATTCGACTCTGGCGAGTTGGTCGCCGCCGTGTTTGACGACGTCCCCCCTGCCCTGGTTCGCTGGAACGCAGCAGGCAAAGATGTGCGAATCTATTCTTCCGGCAGCATCGCCGCTCAGAAGATGTTTTTCGGACATACTAATCACGGCGATTTGCTCTCATTGTTTCGAGGTCATTACGACACCACGACCGGTCCCAAGAAAGCCGCAGACAGCTATCGCGTGATCGCTACCAACTACGGCTGTGACGCCGGCGAGATCTTGTTTCTCAGCGATATCGTCGGCGAGTTAGATGCTGCGCGCGAAGCTGGCATGCAAACTGGACTGTGCTATCGCATCGGCAATTCGCCGGTCGAGAATGCCAACGGACATCCCGGCATTGAATCGTTTGACCAGGTTTCCATCGGCTAGCACCAATGTCTTCTGACGCGGATTTCCTGATCCGCATGATCGTCTCTTGTCGTGCAGCGCTGCCTACCTATCATTGCAGCCGGAATCACTTTGGTGATGCTTTGACTCTCAATGATGAGGTGAACTCGTTCCGCGGCTGAAGGTCAGCCGCCGCTGCAGGGAATTGCAGCCAAGCATTCCGCCCAACGCACGGTAGCACAACGCTTTCCGCAGGAGGCAAGAATGTTGGCGAATTTTTCGTTCCGCTCGATCTCACTCAGCATGTTCATCATGCTGGCGACGCTGTCTACGGCGACGCTAGCCAAAGCAGGCCCGGTCAATTTTGACGTAGGCTATCGGATTGCTTGTCGCGATGTCACGCCTGACAACTATGTCGGCGATGAACGTCTGATCGAAGCAAAGTTTGTCGTTTCGTCCCTGGTCGCTTATGAGGCCGAGAACGACTTGCTGCAGTTTGTAATTCGCATCGAGAGCAACGATCCGCGGATTACGGTTGTTGATTATGCGCCGCGCACGACTGTCGAAAATACGTTAACCGGCGGCATGCAAATTGAACGTACCAAAGCAACCGATGCGACTCTTGGCGCCAATCTCAATGGCAAATACGACGGCCTTATCAGCGGCAACATAAGTGGCGGAGCCAGTCGCAAAGATTCGACCACGACCAAGTACGAGCTTCGTTCGCCAATCGAACTGATCGCCGCTAGCGGAACGATACATCGCGGCGCTGGGGTTTACTTCAAACTGAAGCCAGCGCGACAGACGACGCTAGAAGGCGCCAAAGAATTCAGTTGCATTTTCCGCGCTCCGCATGACTGGAATCGCGGTCTGGCGAGCGTCCTCTGCGAAGCTCTGGGAGAGGAGTCGTCCAGCTTGTCGCCGCTGGAAAGTCGCCGCACCTTTGCGCGACAAGCGTTCCGGGTCGCCCTGTACCTGGATATTGACGCTGACGCCAAGCGCGTCGCCGAAAACTATGTCGCCTGCGAACGCTCTCTGCGAGCCGCAACTTATCAATATCGAGATTCGATTGAGAAGGCTGCCCGCAATTCTCCGGTCGATCAATTGGTCTCGCTGGTAAAGCATGGTCGCACTAGCAGCGGTCCCAAGTTAGACCCCAGCGATCTGACGCGCTGGCCTGCCGATGACCTCTATCGTCTTCCGCAACCAGTGCAGGCAGCCGCGGCCGATTTTCGCGCCGCCGAAAGTCGGATGCGTCAACGGACAGATCGATTCATCTCGGGCAATTGAAGCCGCAACCATGTAGAAGGCGCGTCTCGTTACGCGTCTTCGAGTCCTAGATATTCGGTCGGCACATTTTTAAAGACTTCTTCCATGCTGGTCACCCCTTGGGCGACCTTCAGCAAAGCAGCGCGGCGAAAGTCAAGCATCCCATGTCGAATTGCGATCGCTTCCAACTCATGCGCCGGCAAGCGATTAGAAATCGCCCGGCGCGTTTCGCTGTTAACTTCCATTAACTCAAAGATCGCCGTGCGCCCCATGTAACCTTCGTTGGGAGCGGACGGATCGGGGCCGTAAAAGACTTCGCCTTCGCCGGGCTCCAGCATCTCTTGCACATCGCCAAAGCTAGTCGCAGCGCCATTCGCGCCCAGTTCGTAGGGAATGCGTGACTTGGTATCGAGCACGCGGACGAGGCGCTGCGATACAACACCGCGTAAACCGCTCGCCAGGAAGTGAGGGTTAATGTCAAACGACAGCATGCTTTGCACCGCAGCGGCGGCAACCGGAGCATGCAACGTCGCGAAGACCAAGTGGCCGCTATTCGCAGCACGCACCGCCGTTACCGCTGTCTCTTGATCCCGAATTTCACCGACCATTATGACGTCAGGCTGCTGACGAATGACGCTCCGCAATAGTTCTGAAAAATCGAGGCCGATCTTGGGATGAACTTGCGACTGCCGGATGCCGGCCAAAGAAAACTCGACCGGATCTTCTAAGGTATTAATTTTGCGTTTGCCGTCATTCAAGTATTGAAGACAAGCGTAAAGCGTCGTCGTCTTGCCAGAGCCGGTCGGTCCGGTCACCAAGATTAGGCCAGAATTTCCTTGGATCATCGCCATGATTCCCTGGCGATCATGACGGCCCAGTCCCAGTTGATTGATTGAAAGTAGATTGGAGTTACGATCGAGCAGGCGGATCGTTAGGTCTTCGCCATACAACGTGGGCAACAAGTTGAGGCGCAGATCGAGCTTGCGTCCCTGATCGTCAAAGATCCAACGTCCATCCTGCGGACGACGGCGCTCGGCGATATCCATGCTGCTCATCGCCTTCAAGTAGCTAATCCAAGTACGCGCTTGTTCTGTAGGGACTTCACGGATCATTTTCATCCGTCCCCACTGCCGAACCGCGATTTGCGTAACGCCATCACCGGCCAAGACAAACAAGTCGCTCGCCTGAAGCTGCGCGGCTTGATGGATCAGCAGCTTGACCGCAATATCCGGCTCGATCGCGTTTAAATCAATTTTGCTGAACTCCGGTGCAAGCGGATCAGTCATGGTGCTCTCCTTGGGCCAACCGCATGGCTGCTTCACGGGAACCGACGATATGAAAGAGCGTATCTAACCGCATCAGCTTGAACACATTTGCGACCATTTGCGGCATGTTGAACAGAATCAACTTTCCATTCGCCTCGTTGAATCGCTTATTGCAAGCCAGCAGCCAACCAACGCCGCTCGAATCAATCAGGTCGCTCTCGCGCAGGTTCAGCAAGACCACCCGCTGATATGCCTGATGGCCAATCATTGCTGAAAGAGGTTCCGATTCGCGCATCGATCCATCCGGTGAAATTTGTCCCGACACAGATATCTCGACGATCTGTCCGTCATTCTCAACAATGTGCAATTCCATAGCTTTGCTCGGTGTCGATCGTGCCCGAAGGGTTGTTGGTAATCGTTGCCTAGGCAGAGACAACAAATATCGCGGGGAAGTCGACATTTTTAATCAAACGTGCGACAAATCATTCCTCCTTCGACAAGCAACGTCGTGCCTGTTATATATGCTCCTGCTTCGCTCGCCAAAAGTAAAGCGGGACCAACTAGGTCTTTTGTCTCTCCCCACCGCAAAACAGCCGTGCGCTGAGCGAACCGCTGTTTTTGCTCGTCATTCAGCAGGCTCATCGGCAGATCGGTCGCGATCGGTCCCGGCGCTAGACAATTGACGGTGATTCCATGGGGCCCAAGTTCTAGCGCGTGCGCACGAGTCATTGCGCTTAGCGCGCCCTTGGAGCCTGAATAGTTACCCCGGCCGGGATTGGAAGTCACGGCCAAAACGCTCGACAGATGAATGATTCTGCCCCAGCCATTTTCGATCATTCCCGGCGCCAATTTGCGTGCTAGCCGCATGCAACTGGTGAAGTTAATCTCTAAGACGCGATCCCAGCTTTCGTCAGTTGTTTCGACTAGCAACTGTGGCTGATTGGTCCCGGCGTTGTTAAACAAAATGTCGACCCGGCCAAACTCTCCCAATATCCAATCGGCCATCTCGTCGACCGCCGCACGATCGGCCATATCACAAATCCGCCATACCACGCGAGCCGAGAGTCCGTCGCCGATCTCATGAGCGGCTGCTTCTAGCTCTGCAGGATTACGAGCCGTAATACAGACGTTTGCGCCAGCTTCCGCCAAGCCGCGCGCGATCGCTTTACCGATACCTTTGCTGCCGCCGGTGACCAGTGCGGTTCGCCCGGCAAGATCAAATAGCGCAGAGAGCGTCATGAGGAGGACCTCGCGAGGGAATGGGAATGAGGTACCCCGTTTGTAACACGAGCCTGTTTCTGAAGAAACAGGCTCCTAAATTTGCTCTGGTTTTTGGGGGCGCATCACCCTTTTGGCGTATTCGCCGGTGCAGAGAACATTTGTCACGCATGGCCGAGAAGCAAATCTGATTTTTTGCTCATGTCGCACTGTTCCCTGCAGCACCACAGAAAGCGGTAATTGCACAAGGGAAGAGCAAACCTGGAGTGTACTGCGAAGGAAAAATCCAAAAGTCGCAAAACAGCAGATTTTCTGCGTCGGATGCGATGCGCATGCCAAGCACGACGCGGAACGTTGCCTGAAAAACAAAACCGACCGTGCAGAGACGGTCGGTTTGACAATTTCGCTTTCCCAACGATGGCCGGTCCAGTGGAGCGACCGCGCGTTAAGTTTTCACAGCGGGAAATTAGGCCTTGGCAGCTTTAGCGGCCTTTACGGCGGCGTTCAGGCGTGATTTTCCCCGAGCAGCGGCGTTGGCGTGAATGATGCCGGCAGCAGCAGATTTGTCGAGACGCTTGACGGCGGCTTTCAGTTCGGCGTCCATCACAGCGGCATCACCAGCGGTGATCGCAGCACGGACCTTACGGACCTGATTACGCAGGGCCGATTTGACCGCCTTATTGCGGATACGGCGAACTTCGTTTTGACGGAGGCGTTTCTTGGCGCTCTTGGTATTGGGCATAGATCCTGATTTCCCTGCGGGCGGCCTTATTTTCGTAGGTGAAGGAGGCCGCTATCTTACCGCGAACAATGTGTTCTCAATGCGAAGCTACTTATCTTGCAACATTTTCCGGACCTTGTCTAGCCTTGCTCCGGCGTCCCGGTAGCTGGGATCCAAATTTTTCAGCTCCTTCAAATAGGCTTTGGCGTCTGTCAGCTGATTTAGCCCCATCGCCAGCACTCCGGCCCGATAAAGCAATTGCTTGTGTCGGTCGGAACTCAAGGACTCTGTGTGACTTAGGGCCTGCCTAAAGCACTCCAAGGCCGGTTGGTACTTCTTTTTGGCCTGCAGGCACTCTCCTTTGCCCAAATTGGCGATCGCCAGCAAGTTTTCGTCCCCAGCGAGCACCCGATCAAAGACTTCGATCGCTTCCTCGAAGTTTCCCGCTCTTTTGAGCCGTAACCCGTACTCGTACAGCTGTTTTTTGTCGTCCGGATGCCGCTCCGCTCGCCGGAGGTAGATTTCGAGCTCGCTCCGGTTTAGTTCGTCCTTCAAATCATCCGCCAACTTACGACTTTCAGCGGTTTTTTCGATTTCGAACTGCTTTTCAGCCACTTCGTAACGATGCCGAGCCCTGCCGATGCGAATATCCTCGAGCTTGAGCACGATTTGTAGCGATTGCCCAATCGCAGACTGGGCCTTTTTCATCACCAGTTCGGCTTCATGATATTTGTTGTCCTGAAGCCACAGATCGGCCAACTTCAGGTAGTTCTCAATTTTCTCGGGATTACCCAAGATTGCCCGATCAAGAATCTGCTTTTCATTCAGTTCGATCGTGACCTTCGGCTTCTCGGCCTTCACCTCTGGCTGGTTCGTCTGAGGACGAGGCCGTATTTTTTCGCCTGGCCGGAGATCAATTTTATTGGTGATCGTGGGCAAACCCTGACGGATCCGCTCTTTGTCGAGCGTCAATTGCGAAATCATCTTGTTCGCTTCATCATCGCCGTGAGTCTTTTCGTTGACAAAGTGCCAGACGGAGATTGCCTGATCAAATTGTCCGACTCGGCCCAGATAGCGTGCACAATGACGGCGAACTTCAAGATCATTGGGCGAGCCGGCGGTCGCGTTTCGCATAAACATCAGGCCGACTTCGTGGCAACGTAATTCGGCGCAAGCATCCACGAGGCCGATCAGCGCTGGCCCGTCCCAGGGGTTCGTTTTTAATGCGTCGACCCCTTGGCTGATTACTTCGGTCCAATTTTTAGCGGCGAGCGCCTTTTTAATCCCGCGACCTCCCCCGCCGCCAAATCCGGCAAACAGTCCAGATGGTTTTTTGCCATTGAATTTGCGTTCCAAATTCTCCAGCATTTTTTCGGCGTAAATTGCGTTGGCCGGATCTGCTTTCACGCACTCGCCCAGCAGACTATGCGCATAGTCAAAGTCGTACTTTGGCTGCTTCATCAGCCCGGTCGCATGCTCAAAGAGTGACTGCAAGCGCTTCCGCTTGGCCGGAGTAATCTCGTATGCCGCTGAATCGGCTGTTGCGCCTTGCCCGTCCACGTCGCTTATTGCCCATTACAGAAGAGAAACTGGTCTACCGCCCACGTAACCGCGACGAAAACTTATTCTAGCCGCGGCTGGGCGATCGTGCCAAGTTCTTGGCAAACAAGAAGTTGACGCCTTGTGAAAGTCGCGCTAAAGCGGTTCAATCGAGAGCACATCGCCACTTCAAGCCCCGTGAGATCGGAATGCCGAAAACACCTTCCCATTCCCCCGGTAAAGTTTCACTTGTCGGCGCAGGGCCAGGCGACGCCGGTCTGATCACTGTTCGCGGCGTCGAGCTGCTCGCCGCCGCCGATGTGGTGCTCTACGACTATCTCGCCAACCCTCTGCTATTGCGGCACGTCCGCAGCGAGACGCGCCTTCATTGCCTCGGGCGACATGGCCAGGGAAAGCTCTGGTCCCAGCAAGAGATCAATCAAGCAATGGTCGACGCGGCCCAAGCTGGCTTGCATGTGGTCCGTTTAAAAAGTGGCGATCCCACCGTCTTTGCTCGCGCGACTGACGAAATCAATGCGCTCAAGCAAAACAACATTCCGTTTGAAATTGTGCCTGGGGTCACCACCGCGCTCGCCGCCGGCGCTTGCGCCGGAGTTCCCGTAACCGACTCGCGCTTTGCTTCGGCAGTTGCGTTGGTCACCGGCAGAGAAAAACCTGGAAAGTCGGACGATGCGATCGACTTCGACGCGCTGGCCAAGTTCCCCGGCACGCTCGTGATGTACATGGGCGTGACTTCCGCGCCAGCCTGGTCGGCCGGACTGATTGCCGGAGGCAAGTCGGCCGAGACTCCCTGCGCGATCATCCGGCGTTGCAGTTGGCCTGACCAAGCGACGTTTCAATGTACGCTGGGCGAAATCGCCGACCATCTACACTCTGGATCGAAGATTCGCCCCCCGGTGATTGTGGTGGTTGGCGAAGTCGCACGCGAAGCGTCAGCCGACAACTGGTTTCAACAGCGTCCACTTTTCGGACAACGCATTTTAGTGACTCGGCCTGAACATCAAGCTGAAGATCTTGCACATACGCTGGCCGAACTCGGCGCGGACGTCTATTTGCAACCAGCGATTCAGATTTCGCCGCCGCATGATTGGTCGCCGATCGACGACGCGATCCGCAAGCTGCATGACTTTGAGTGGCTCGTCTTTTCTAGCGCCAACGGCGTCCGCTATTTCTTGGATCGGCTGTTTGCCCTAGGAGACGATCTACGCGCGATTGGGCATCTGCGCATTGCGGCGATCGGGTCTGGCACGGCGGATAAACTTGCCGAGTATCATCTCAACGCCGATGTGATCCCGGCCGAATATCGCGCCGAATCGCTGGTCGCGTCGCTTCAAGCCGCAGCGGCCGAGCAGCGTTTTCTACTGCCGCGCGCCAGTCGGGGGCGAGATGTTTTACCGCAGGGGCTTGCCGCGGCAGGCGGCGTTGTGACCGAGATTGTCGTTTATCAAAGTGATGATTGTACGACGCTTTCGCCTGAGATTAGGGAAGCCTGGGATGATCAGCCGATTGACTGGGTGATTGTCACTAGCAGCGCAATTGCCAGAGCGACGGTTCGCTTGTTGGGAGATCGAGCAGGGCAAACCAAGTTTGTCAGCATCAGCCCCATCACATCGGACGCGCTGCGAGAACAGGGAGTCGAACCAGCAGTGGAAGCGACCGTTTACACGATGGACGGAATCATCGCAGCGCTGCAACAGCACCTGGGGAAAAACTAATTGGGGCGCCAGGCTCGTAGAGCGACTACCGCTGATAGATCGGCAGGAATCCGTAGTCGAGTTGCATCATGATCAAGTTGCAGGCGGTGACGTAGATCGGCCCGACGGTCGAATCATCCCACGCCCCGTCGCTCCGCTGCTTGCGGACGATCTCTGAATAGAGCCGATCACGGAACGCTTCCCAAAACTCACGATCGCGAAAGCCTTCGCGATAGACGACCTGGGCGTAATACAGGTAGGTGTAGTGCCAGTGACTAAACGCTTGTTGCTGAGTTTGAATCTGATGAAGATTATCTTTGCAATAGGCGATCATCTTTTCGACGACATCGCCGCCGTACTCGCCGGCGTTCTGCAAGCAGCAGATCGAAGCGGCGGTGATCGCCGGCCGCGAGGTGCCGCGATTCTTCGAGCTGTACGAAATGCCGCCGTCTGGGTTTTGGCAGCCGTAGATGTATTGCTTGGCCCGTTCGACAACTTCGGACGGCACAATGATGCCGGCGTTGCGACAACCGCGCAGGCCTTGGACCTGGGTGATGGTGGTTGAGCCTTCGTCGAAATCGTTGCCATCCTTAGCGCTGACATAACCCCACCCGCCAGAGGTTGTTTGTGCGGCGACGGTGAACTCGACCGCTTTGGTCAGCGTGCTGATCAATTCTTCTCGTCGATCTTCATCTTCTTCTTCGCCGAGAACCTGCGACAGGAAAAGCATCGAGAAGCCGTGGCCGTAGGTATAACGATTATCGGTCAGCGGATCACCGATCAAACCGTTATCGCGGCGTTTGCTATAGATAAAGTCGGTAACGCGACGGATATTTTTGGCGTACGGTCCCTGGGTCGTCGTCGATCCTGACGCGATCAGCGCCGTCCCGGCCAACGCAGCCATCGCCGTGGGATAGGCTTGGCTGGCCCAATGTCCCATACGGGTCTGCGTTCGCGCGACCCAGTCCAGCCCTTTACGCGTTGAAGTTAGCCAATTGGTTCGCAGAACGTTGTTGTCATCAGCGGCAGTCAGCGACGAATTGCCTACGACTCCGGCAGCCAGAGGAAACCCGGCAGCCAGCAATCGAAGTGCGGTTCGGCGATTGAGATTTTCGATCATTCGGCATCCTTCCGGAAAGCGGCGGATCTTTCCTGTCCCTTATTGTGGCTCACTGGGCGGCTTACGGCTATCTAATTCCTTCGTCGCAGCAACCAGTCGGATAGTTCATTTCGACTCACAAGTCAGCAAGGTTTCGCTAGTCTCTCCAGCCGCTCTGATCCTCCTAGCAGGAGATTCAGACAAATCCCTCACCCGTAAAATCCGTGCGACCGATCCAGGGAACAGGTCTATTCTGCAATCTAGGACGGGAGAATCCTATGCGACTTGGGGGCATGTTAACCAACCGTCTGGTAATTACGATCGACCTGCATCTTTCGGCGCCCTCACTGCAATTGGCCCACCATCGGCGTCTGCACGATGTGGCTCGGCTGTTGCTGGATCATCTGGACTCCCATCAGCTGCCTGCGACATTTGGTCTGGCGCGTCCAGGTTATGGGCAGATTGCCAATTGGATCGCGAGCCATTCGCAGCATGAAACGGCTTTGCTGCTACAGCCTGCCAGAGACCTGCAACAATGGGGGGGGCAAGGGCTTGTCAATGAAGTTCGCCGTCTGGCGGGGCGCTCAATCAGCTCAGTGTTCGCCCAGGGCCCGCTGCATCAGGCTCAGTCGACCGCGCTGCGTGCGGCCGGCGTGTTTGCAATTCGCAGCAACGGGGGCGCGTTTCAGGGCGTGTCGCAACAGCATGGGCTGTCGGTCTTTGAACCGAATATTCAGGCGCCTTCGCAATTAGCGAGACTCACCCAATGGCTGCCGCATCGGTTTGATTTCGCCAAACCAGGCCCGGCCCAGATCATGCGGATTTGTGGCGAAACCGTCGCCAATTCAGGCGTTTGGGCGACCGATCAAGCAACTCGCGCGATTGATTTTGCCGCACGATTTCGAGATCAGGGGGGAAAGGTCGAAACCTTAGCAGATTGCGCGGGTCAGCTAGAGCAATTGGCGGTCAAAACCGCTTAAGTTGTCAGCATCTGCGATTATTTCAGCTCGCGAAACGTCGTAAATGCGAGAAAAGCGACGACGGCTGATCCCACGACGAAGGCAACATCCATCGTCGTGCTCACCCCTTTAAAGGGGACTCCTATCGCCAAGTCGAGCGCAAACACCAAGAATATGAGAATGGAAATGGCCATTCCCGTGATTGTTAGCGCTTTCGGCATGCAGCGACTCCTGTTTAGCACCTGCACAAACCTGGCGAAGTTTCCCCAGGTTTCCCAGACGGTGTAGTATAACTCGCTTCCTCTGGATGTCACCCTAAGCGCGGGAAAAGTCCTGAATCACAACAACTTGCGGTGCAGGAACCGGCATCATGGAGGAGGAGAAACGAGGATTATTGATGACAGCCGGGGGTTTTGCAACCGGCGAAGAGGTCCTTATAGTACGGCGTAACTATTTCTCTCGCAAGCTTTTGGAACATTATCCAGATGACCCAGCCCACCCCCAGGGATCGATTTCGTCAAGAGATGACCATTGCTGCCGAGTGGGCCTACTTTGATCACTCGTCCGTTTCCCCCCTCCCTCGGCGGACTGCTGCCTTGATAAAGCAGTTTGTCGACCAAGCCGCAGCCGGCGGAAATCTGCATTGGCCCGAATGGGCAGGCGCCGTCGAAAAGACTCGCGGTAAGATCGCCGCGTTAGTCAACGCGGATGTAGAGGAGATTGCTCTGCTCCCCAACACAACGCACGGGGTTTCGCTGGTCGCAGGCGGATATCCATGGAAATCAGGCGACAGCATCGTGGTTTTGAGCAACGAGTTTCCGGCCAATTTGTATGCTTGGATGCATCTAGAAAGCATCGGCGTCGAAGTTCGCCAAGTGGAAGTAACCGGCCCCGGTCCAACGCTGGATCAAATCGCCGCCAAGATCGATGCGACCACCAAAATCGTGGCCGTCAGTTGGGTCAGCTACTCAACGGGATATCGGCTCGATATCGCCAAACTGGCCGAACTGGTCCACAGCAAGGGAGCCCTGCTATTTGTCGACGTGATCCAAGGGTTGGGCGTTTTTCCGTTTGACGTCAAAGCGACCAACGTCGACTTTTTTGCATCTACCAGCCAAAAATGGCTACTCACTCCTGAAGGGGCGGGGATGTTTTACATCCGGCGCGAGCACTTAGACAAATTGCGCCCGCTGTTTGTCGGACCGACCAGCATGGTCAAGCCGTATGAATATGACCGGATCGAGCTAAACTTCAGCGATACCGCGCGTCGCTTTGAGGGGGGATCGAAAAACATGATCGGCTACATGGCGATGGGCAGCAGCCTAGGCTTATTGATGGAGTTGGGATCTGGCCCACAGCAGTCAACGGTGGGAGAGAACGTGCTGGAAATCGGTGACTTGGCTTGCGAGCGTTTACAGTCGATCGGCGCGTCGATTTACTCCGATCGTGACGGCGACAAGCGGTCAGGGATTATCTCGTTCGAGTTCCCTGGCCAAGATCCGCACGCACTACGAAAACGCTGCATCGAAGCCAAGGTAGCGCTCAGCGTACGAAGTGAGCGACTCCGAATTAGCCCGCATGGGTATACGAACGGCGACGATGTAGATCGGTTGATTGCGGCCTTGTCGTAGCCGCTGCCATACCCACAAATCCTGCAATTTCATATTTTTTTCCTAACCTGCGGCCTGCCCATATTCTGTGCACAATAACATGATATCGCGGGAATCTGCTCTCGAAATCATCACTAAGCCCCGCCGGTGAGGAAGGCTTTGCCCCCTCGTTTCCAACAAAGCCGATGCCGTTTTTGCCCAGATTTCTCGTCCGGTTGCTTAAAACCTCTGACTTCTGGCAATCAATGAAGTATTTGGAACGTTGATTGCTATTCTCCGGAACGTGAGCATGTCAGCTGGCATGCTGCAACGAATTCTTTATTCGTTCTCTCATATCCCTGACGTTCTGGAGATTCCCATGAGGTTTCAACACCTAGCTTCTGCAAAGAGGGCGCTTCGACAGGCGTTTACGCTGGTCGAATTGCTGGTGGTCATCGCAATTATTGGCGTTCTGATCGCGCTGCTATTGCCGGCAGTGCAACAAGCTCGCGAAGCGGCCCGACGCATGAGTTGCAGTAACAATCTGAAACAACTTGCGCTGGCGGTTCATATCTACCACGACATCAATCAAGCATTGCCGCCTGCCGGATTTGGTGAAAACAGCACTGCCGAAGGCTGGGGAAGAAAAGCATCCTGGTTTGTACGCGTCATGCCCGGTCTAGAGCTGACTTCGGCCTACGACAATGCCAACTTTATCAACTCTTCGTTTGATATGAGCGACGCGAGTTGGGCGGCGCCGGCGCGACATTGGCAAGCCGCTGCAACGTTACGTGCGCCGGTATTCAACTGCCCCTCTAGCCCACTTCCCAACGTGCGAAAGTACCCGACCAACGGCCCTACCCAAGCATTAGGCGCGCCGGCCGAAATTGAAGTTCAAATCAGCGATTACGCTTCCAACGGAGGCTGTGCATTTGTCGGCGGCACGACCACCACGTCTCATCCTCGCATGTTCTGGGACTACAGCGGCGTCAACTGCGACAACGGCGTCATTCCAATGATCTTGCGAGATTATCCGCCGCCCACGTATCCAGGTTCGATGGTCGGCTTTCAAGACATTACCGATGGACTCTCGAACACGGTCATGATTGGCGAACAATCCGATTTCCATGAAGGAAATCCTGACAACGAGAAAGACTCTCGCGCCTCGCATGTTCGTGGAGGACTTTGGTCGTGCAGCACCGGCACTTCCAGTAACACGATCTCTAACCATGTCGTGACTTACTTCCCCATCAACTACACCGGCTCTAGCTGGTGGTCTCAAGGAGGATGGTGGGGGAATAGTGCAACTTGGATCAACACCGCCTATCGTTCCGCCCATCCCGGCGGCGCTCAATTCGCTTTGTCCGACGGGTCGGTCCGTTTCATCACCGAGACTATCCGCTTCGAGAATTATACAGCGTACATGGACCGCCAAGATGGCAACGTCGTCAGCGAATAGCGATCGCATCGCCGCCGCCCAGTTATATAAAGTGCACGCGACGCCCCAGAGCGATTTGGGCCGTCGCCAAGATTCCACTTCTTCATCTCGAAGTAGACATGCCATGCAATATTTCGTCTCCACAAGACAGATCGCTTACCTACTGGCGATCGCCGCCTTACCGACAATTGCCGGCTGCTTTGGCCCAGCGGGCCCAGAGATGGCCGCGGTCTCAGGCGTCGTCCTGCAGGCAGGGGAACCTGTCCCCAATGCAGAAGTCACGTTCTATCCCAACATGGAAGGCCGTCCTTCCAGCGGTTCAACCGACGAAGCTGGACGCTTTCATTTGGTCTATACCCAATCAATCGACGGCGCGCTGGTAGGATTCCACAAGGTATCCATCAGTGCCGGGATGCCGACTCCGCCCGCAGAAAAAGGAGAGAGCAATCAAGCTTCCCGAGCACCAATCAGACGGACAACCACTTTACGCGTACCAAGAAACGTCACTTGGCCTGATCCAGTAGAGGTCGTAGCGGGCCAAAATGAAATCACGTTCGACCTGACAGAGGCCGTCAAATAAGTAGCGAGTCTCACTGCGAAAGCGAAACGACAAGATTGAACCTACGCCCAATCAATCTTTTCGGCCGCAAAAATCGGCCCTTCGACGCAGGTCCGTTTGTAGTCCCAACTGCCGTCGTCTTGGCGAACCTTGGCGACGCAAGTAAAGCAGATACCGATGCCGCAGGCCATCGGCGTTTCTAGCGATACCCAGCACGGTACATTACGCTGAGCGGCGATCGCGGCAACCGATTCCATCATTCGCTCGGGTCCGCAGCATGCGATCTGCACGCCGGTGGTTGACTCGTCCAAGGCGGCGTTCAGCAGATCGGTCACCAAGCCGTGGCGCCCGGCTGATCCGTCATCGGTGCTGATTTTGACATCGACCCCACAGGCGCGAAAGTCAGCGACGCCGGCGAGATATTCGGCTGAACGAGCCCCATAACACATTGTCACTTTGCCGGCCGAGACGCTCTGGCGTGCGGGGTTTCCGTATGCCTGACGACCGAGATACTCTTTGCCTAGCGCCACAAACGGCGTCTGGCCGATGCCGCCGGCAACCATGATCAAATGATCAACCTGTTGCCCCGGAAAACCGTTCCCCAGCGGGCCCCAGACTTCGAGTTGTTGTCCTGGCATGCAGCGAGCCAGTTTGCTGGTCAGCTTGCCGTGGACGAGATAAACGACATCGATCCCGATCGCGGCGCCGCTGTCGTCACGATAAACGTCGTACATCGCCAACGGTCGGCCGAGCAGCGGATCTTGCATGTCGGCCAGTCGCAGCATGACAAACTGCCCCGGCGTGATGCGAGCCGCCAAGTCGGGACAGGCAAAACGAACGCGATATGTATCACGCGCCAAGCGAACATTTTCGACCACTTCGACCGTTAATTGAACAGCCTGGTCAGCATAGTAGGGCGCGTGCAGCGGGTTGCAGTTCTCGTTCACTTCTTGCGCTTCGTCTTTTTCTTGGTGAAAGGCTTTTTCTTGTCATCAGGGTTTTTGACGAACTTGGTGCGCGTGCCGCCCCGTTTGCTTTTGCGACCGCCGCGTTCACTCTCGGCCGCTGCCTGACCAAAAGTCGACTTCTTCTTTTTCGGTGCGCCTTTCTTGGGGGCACCCTTTTTAGGTGCTCCCTTGAAGCCGGTTCCCTTTTTGACGAATTTCTTCTTCGGGGCGCCGCCGCTACGTGGCGCACTTTTCTTGCCTGATCCGCCGCTCTTTTCAGAAGACCAGCCTAGTTCCGAGATCGGTCGCCCTTCGTCATCGTCGTCGTCATCATGCGAGCCAAACGATTCAGAGAAACCTCGGCTCTTGCTGGGACGACCAGCCGGTTTGTCAAACGAACGGCTCTTCGCCGGGGGGCCTGACTGCTTGTCGAACGAGCGGGAACCAGAGTCGCCGCCGATGATCTTGCCAGAGCTTCGCTTGGGCGGCAAGTCGGACGACTTGGTATAGGACGAGCGGTCTTTTGGGCCTGAGCTTGTAGGTTTGCCCGCCGTTCGATTGCTCGATCCGGCGCCTGCCGATTTGGAATAGGAGGAGCGATCCTTGGAGCCTGCTCCGGTCGGTTTGCCCGACGTGCGGCCGCTCGATCCGGTTCCTTCTGACTTGGAGTAGGACGAACGATCTTTGGAGCCTGCTCCGGCTGGCTTGCCTGACGGTTTGCCTGGGGGGCGACTCTTGGCGCCGGTACCGGTCGAGCGAGAAGCTGGGCGTTCTTGCTCGTTCGACTCTGTCGACTTCGGAGCTTTTGGTTTTCGCGGTCTGCCGGCGCCTACGCCAAACGCGGCGTCACGCAGCGCCTTGGTCTCGGCACTTTTCAGTTCGCGGAACGCGCCTTCCGGCATTTCGCCCAACCGCAATGGTCCCATGGCGATTCGCTTCAGACGGAGCACCTTGTGGCCGATTTTCGCCATCAAACGGCGAATCTCGCGGTTTTTGCCTTCGTCCAGAATTACTTCCAGCGTCGTGCTTTGCTTGTTTTTGCGTTTGATCATCACGCTGACCGGCTGCACAAAGCCATCGGACAGGTGAACGCCGCGACGGACGAAATTGATCGATTCTTGCTCGGGATGGCCGGCTACTTCGACGCGATAGGTCTTTTCGATCTCGTAGCGGGGATGGGCCAAGCGGTTCGCTAATTCGCCATCGTTCGTGACGACGATCAGCCCTTCGCTGGCGCGATCAAGTCGCCCGATCGTGAACAGCCGGACATCTTGCGGCACCATGTCGATCACGCGGGTTCGCCCGGCGGGGTCAAAGTTGGTGCTGAGGACGCCTGGCGGCTTGTTTAGCATGTAATAGATGCGTTTGCCAAATTTCAGACGCTGCCCATCGACCAGGATCTCCTGATGCTCGGGGTCGACCTTCATGCCGAGCTCGGTCACAAATTTGCCGTCGACTTCGACGCGGCCTTCTTGGATCAGCGCTTCGCACTTGCGGCGGCTATCAATGCCGGCAAAAGCCAAGACCTTGTGCAGACGCTCGAGCCGCAGAGGGGCCGGATTGTCAGATTCAGCGGGATTTTCAGTCATGGCGGCTTCGGCGGCTTCGGCGAAAACCCCCATTTTATCCGTAAAGCCCCTCAACGCACAGGCGCCGCGGTGAACCGCGAAACGGATCGCTAGAATAGGCGCCGAATGAGGGGCAAGCTTCAGCCGCTTTTACGGCAGATAGCGAGAATTGGCCCCAAAGTTTGAGCCATCATTTTGGACTGCTTCGGCGACAGGGCGATCAAAGTCGCGTGGGCGCCCCCCCAGAACTTCGGGGCCGACATCATTATTGGTGTAGGGGTCATAGGCCATGGCTCGTCGCTGCTGTTGCTGCATCGTACCGGGGTCAAACAGCGGCGTATGCTGCAACGGCCAGCATCCGGCGCAGTGCGAAACCGCCAAAATCGTAGCTATAGCGATCATGTAGGGACGCAAACCAAGCATGCCGGGACTCCATCGTGAGATTAGGAGCCGGGAGTTTAGAAGCTTCCTCGCATCGAGGGAAGGCGAATTGATGCGCTGGCTGGCCCAATCTAGGGGAGGTAGATATCTAGCAACGTCGATGGGACGCTCGGTAGCAGCGTGACTGCAGTACTTGCGGCAGGCAGCAAAATCGTGTCTCCCTTCCTTAGGACCAGCGAGCCAGCCGCGTGCTGGAGAGTGACATCGCCGTCGAGGGCCGCCAAAATATGAAAGCGATCGTCACCTCCGCAGGTCTGAGATTCGGTTAAACAGAGCCGATCGAGCACAAATTTGTCACACTCCACCAGTCGTTCCACCCCCGGCGACACGCAAATTGGCGTCTGTAGCGGGACTGGACCAACGCTAAAATCGATCGTCTCCAGAGCTTGTTGAATATGGAGCGGTCGCGAGTTGCCGGAGGCGTCTGTCCGGTTCCAATCGAAGACGCGATAGGTGGTGTTGCTTGATTGCTGAATCTCGGCGACCAGTAACCCTTTGCCCAACGCGTGAACCGTCTGCGCCGGTATAAAGACGCAATCGCCGGCTTTGGGCTCAATGATATGCAGATGATCGAGCACCTGATTTTGCTCGATCGCACGTTGTAAAGTTGCTCGATCAACGTTTTCTTTCAAGCCGACAAACATTCGTGCCCCCGGCTCGGCGGCCATAATGATCCAGGCTTCAGTTTTGCCCAGATCGGGCGGATCTAACAACGCCGCTTGCGAATCGTCAGGATGCACCTGGATCGAAAGATCGGTATTGGCGTCGAGAAATTTGAAGAGCAGCGGAAATTGCTGGGAGGCTGAATGTCGCCCAAATAACTGATCGCCGTGCAACTGGACCAGTTCGGCCAATGTCTTGTGCTGCAAAGGTCCGTTGGCGACAACGCTTTGATCCTCGCTGTGGTCGACCACTTCCCAGCTTTCGGCAAAGACCCCCTCAGCGTCGATCGGCTTGCCCAGTTCGGTTCCTAGACGGCGACCGCCCCAGATATATTGTCGAAATTTCGGCTGAAAGCGGAGCGGGTAGTCGAGTTTCACGTAAAAAGTCCTAAGGACGACGGGTTTTAACGGTTAAATCGGTCGTGCGGAGGGTGGTTTCTATCGCTTGGTTGTCATTTTCGCAGGTCGATGTTAGCATAAAACTTGTGGTTCTTCCTCGCCCGCCCCTGAACCGTCAGGGCCTGAAGCCGCTGGAGACATTTGCCCAGCAGTATCTAACGGCGCCGAATCGCACCTATGGTCGATGACGCACTGGCGTTTTTGACCCTCTGCTGACGATCCACCCGCGCACACGATGACGGATCCCGTATCCGGAGATAACCCATGGCGAAGAAGATCAATGACGACCTGTTCGAAGGGTCCGCGATGACCTTTGGGGAGCACCTCGAAGAACTTCGCTCGGCACTCTTTAAGTCAATCATATGGCTGGCCGTCGGCTTGGCGCTGGGACTCTTTGTCGCCGAGCGCGTGATGAAAGCGATCCAAAGTCCAGTCCAAGACGCGCTGGTGCAATACAACCAGAAACGGACTTTGCTGCGACTGAAGACGCAATTGCGCGAAGAAACGGGGAGCGACACGATCACTCCAGAGCAGGAAGCGGATTTTGAAAAGCGGGCCATGGAAAACAAATGGTCGCCAGAAATCATTTACATCGAGCCGGCAGAGTTAAAGCGTGTTGTGGGACTCTCCAGCCAGCCTCCCTCCCCTGCCCCCATCGCAACGGAAACGCCTTCAGATGCGAAGTCTGATGAAACGGAAGCTGCCGACGTCGCAGTTATCGAACAAGCGATCGCGCCAGAAACGGAGCCGGTGAAGCTGGTCACCTGGAAACCGAACGAAACGTCGCTTACCGCGTTGAAGGTCGAAGAAGCATTTATGATCTGGCTCAAAGCGGGCCTGGTCTGCGGTGCGATCATCGCCAGCCCCGGCATTTTTTGGCATATCTGGGAATTTGTCGCAGCGGGACTCTACCCGCAAGAAAAGAAGTATGTCTGGATCTACCTGCCGTTTAGCTTGGGGCTGTTCTTTGGTGGCGCCGCGCTGGCTTACTTTTACGTCTTCGCCCCGGTGCTCGATTTCTTATTCAGTTTCAACTTGTCCCTCGGCATCGAACCCGATTTGCGGATCAGTGAATGGATGAGTTTCGCGATGTTGCTGCCGCTGGGCTTTGGAATTAGCTTTCAATTGCCGTTGGTCATGCTTTTGCTAAACCGGATCGGCTTGGTCGAGGTAAAGTCTTATACCGAGCATTGGCGGATCGCGATTTTGGTGATCTGCGTCCTCTCGGCGCTGCTGACTCCGGCCGATCCGCTCAGCATGTTATTGCTGGCGATTCCCCTTTGCTTCCTGTATTTTGGCGGAATCGGTCTTTGCCTGTGGATGCCCGGTCGGCGGGCCGCCATGGCGCCGCTGCGCTAAACTAGATGGAAGTAGGTATCCCATGTCGAAACGGTGGTTCACTCTGGGAATTTTGTGGTTTGTACTTGCAATCTTCCCAGCCGACGCTCGCCCTGCTGACCTATCGATCGCCATCGGAAAAACGTTTCAGGCGATCGACACGCTGGCCGACATTGACGAAAGCGACCCCGACGCACGAGCTTGCCTGGAAGGACTTTGCTGGCCCCGCAGTAACTTTACCGTGGAGGTCGAGTCGCCGCTCAAGGGACGCGGTGATGCGCTGATTCGGTTCCCTTCACCGCTGTCGACCGGCAGCGACAAAAATGACCGCGTCGCGATGCAGTGGTACGCCGCTCGAAACGAACAAGGCGCGGCGACCCCAGCACCGGCGATCATTGTGGTGCATGAGTCCGGCAGCGGCATGACTATTGGTCAACTGATGGCCAGAGGTTTACGAAATCAGGGGTTTCATACCTTTATGATTCAATTGCCGGGCTATGGACTGCGCAAAGAAGTTGGCCCCAAAGACGATGGCGCTATCTTTCTGCTGCGGATCAAACAAGCGATCGCCGACGTGCGCAGGGCCCGGGATGCTGTCGCCTCGCTGCCGTTGGTCAACGCGGATCAAATTGCCGTACAAGGTACAAGCTTAGGTGGATTTGTCGCGAGTGATGCGGCCGCGTTAGATTCGGGTTTTGACAGCGTCTTCTTGCTGCTCTCCGGCGGCGATCTCACCGATATCTTGCAACACGGCGAGCGCGAATCGGCTGAAGTGCGGAAGAAACTAGCAGCAGCCGGCTATTCGGCAGAGCAGATCCCGCAACTAGTCAGCCCCATCGAGCCGCTCCGCATCGCCCATCGCTTGAATCCGCAGCGAACGTGGCTTTATTCAGCAACCTACGACAATGTCGTGCCGCTGAAAAACGGGATCGCCTTGGCTGAAGCGGCCAAGCTTGCACCGGATCACCACATTCGGATGAGCGCCAATCATTACTCTGGCGTCATCTACATTCCGTATGTGCTGAACCACATTCGAGCAGGAATCGAAGCAGCGGCGGTCGCCGATTAGGCCGAAGGGATCTTCCTGCGTACATCGGCGATAATCTCTCGCGGGACGAACTTTGCTAGTTGATCATCACCGGCCAGGGGGGTGATCTGTTTGAGCAGCGAGCTAGAGACGTGGCTGTATTCTTCGTCGGCCATGAGAAAAACGGTCTCGATGCCGGGATCTAACTTGCGATTGGCCATCATCATGGTGAATTCGCCGGCGATGTCAGTCAACGGACGAATGCCGCGGATCATCGCCCGCGCGTTAACCGAGCGGACAAAATCGACCGCCAGGCTAGAGAAATGCAGCACTTCGATGTTCGGAACATGCTTGGTGACGCGGCGGACCAATTCGACCCGTTCTTCGGCGTTGAATAGCCCGACCTTTTGATCGTTGGTGCCGATCCCGATGATCAACCGATCCACGAGGCGACTACTCCGCTCGATCAAGTTCAAATGGCCTAGCGTCACCGGATCGAAAGAACCAGTATAGACGGCGACTTTGGGGTTTTTGTCAGACATCGGGGGGGATTCGCTGGGGCCAGCGATTAATACAAGGCACGAATTTCAGGCCGAGAAAAATAACGGTACGAAAAGACATAGTAACCGAATTGGATCAGCAAGATACCGACGCTCCACGCCAAACCAGCGAAAAATGCAGACTGCAATGCGACTTGGACCGCGCGAGAAGGTCTTACACTCAATTCTGAATCCTGTGGCATCGAATCGGCATAGATCGATGTCCCATATTTCGTGATGGATCGCAGGAGTTGAATGTCGACCGCTGTCACAGCGAATCCAACCACCGCCGCTGCGATCAGCACCCACCGCATCCAAAGATCTCCCTGCGGCGCCAATCGCAGTACGCTGATCGCTCCCCAAATCAGAGCAGCGGCGACGATAAAGCCCAGAGGAATGAGCCCCACCTGCCAGGCAAGATAGCTTCCTTGAGCGTCTAACATCCCTTGCATGCTCTCGCCCATATCTTCCAGCATCCCTTCGTCAAATGCCCCACGCGCTAGATAGGCGCTGATCAGTCCCGGCACCGACCACGCCAGCCATCCCAGTTTTAACGTCGCCAATACGATGGCGATCACCGCCAATGCGGTCGCCATACCGGGGACTCGCGGCAGTGGCGCGGATTGCACAGCAAAACGTTGTTCGACATTCGACACGCGGGTTGTTCCCAATCAAGTTTCAATGGTCTAGCGTCGCTGGATCCAAGGAGCCGGCGCGGAGGATGTGTTGGCTACTGTTAAGTTATCGGCCAAGACTTCGCTCGAATCGGGAGCGAAGCAAGCGCGAACTTCGTGACGCGAAAAATATCGAATCGCTGAAATGTAGTACGAACCCTGGGCAACGGCGATCCCGAGGATAATGCCGATGATGCCGTTGCTATAAGCGATGAGGCCTTGTTGAAACTGAGTATTCGACGCCTCGTGAATGCCGCTCCAGACCTCGTATATTGCGTTTTGCACATGCAGGATCAGGGAGACGAGAAGCGATGCGCCGGCAATCTGCAGCAGTAACATACAAATCGCAAAGAACACCATTTGCCAAGGCGCACTGGTCGATCCTTGGCGAACGCTAGAGCATCCGAACATGAGCCCGACCGGCAGAATAAACGTAGCGCTACAGAGCGCATGCAACGGCCAACGATATCGGTCGAGGATTTTGACGATCGCACCGCGGACAAGTCTCGCATCTTGCAACATGTGGTCGTATTTTGGATCCAGAATTCCCTTATCGATGGGATTGGCAAGCGCGAGAAAAAAGAGAGCGACGTTCGCGATTGCTAGGAAAGCGCCGATCATGGCCAAGCGACGCGCCTGAGGAGGCGCGATATCTCTTCGGCGGCTAGTGATGACAATGTTCTCGGACTTGCTCATCAAAATCCCTATCCGCCGTTCTGACGCTGAAACTATTCATGATACAAAGCGTGCACTTCCGGCTTCGAAAAGTACCGAAAAGCTACGAAATAATAACCGAATTGCATCACCAAAAAACCAACACCGAACGCGGCGCCGACATAAAATCCGAAGTTCATCGCAATTTGCATGATCCGGTCGGCGCTTCCGTCAGGTTCATAATCCTGAAACACCGCTTGTAATATGTGATAATTATCGGATTGCATCAGGACCACAATCACCGCACCAAACAGGTCCACCACCGCTGCGGCGATGATCACCACTTTCAACCAAGTGTCGCCGTGCGGGCGCATTTTGTAGGCTCTTAGCGCCGCCCAAACAAGGAGCGCGGCGACCAGGATCCCCAGCGGTAATAAGATCAACTGATAAACGTGGTACTTGGCTTGCAGGTCGAGCATTAACCGCTGGTACTCGTCGATCATCGGCTGCCCACTGGAGTCAGGCTTTGCTTGGAACATTCGCGGGTAGATGAGCCAGGGGAGACTCATCGCATACGAACCCAGCTTAAATAGTCCCAGGATGATACCTGCAATCGCGATGCCAACCAGTAAGCCGGGCGGTTTGAAGCTGGCGCCTTTTTCGGCGATGACTAGTTCTTCATCTTCGTTAGACATGGGCATTGCGATTGGAGTGAGAGGAGGTAAATCAGCATTCCTAATCGTACTCTCCCCCGATAGCGTCAGTCCACATCCGCCGTTTGTTGTGACGGCGCCGACAGCAATCTCGCGGCGTTCGTACCGCAAATTGTTTTTTTTCGCTGAACTTGCCCCTAGAAGAAGCTCGAAACTATACTTGAAGTAGGGCATTTCCCGGACGACTTGCGGCTTGCGTGCGCCACGATTGGTTATCAACGGCAAACGACAACGACAGCGACTAGGAGGCCGAAAGCCATGAGCGACAACGAACGTAGTTTCGACGTACGTCAGTTTTTTGCAGGACTGACTGAGCACACTTTCTACACCAAGCTCGGGGTTCCTAACCCGAGACTGATCGATTACCTGACCGAATTGCTGACACGGTTCGTCAACAACGAAGTGGTGTTTCGCATCCGCGGCCTGACGGGCAAACCTTTGACAGAGGTCGCCCAAATGATGATGGAAGCCGAAGCTCGCCTCGGGGACGCTCGACGAGATGTCCATCAACACATTGGTGATTTCATTCTGTTTTGGTCTGGCGTTTATCCCGAAGCGCTAAAAAAAATGCGCCGCGAAGATCGCATGGACCATCTAGTCAACTACTGGGCCGAAGGCAAACGCGCTTATCACGCCGCCAGCGAGATCCAGTGGGACCATGATAAGCAGGGAGCCGAACTCTTGGACGAACTGAGCGACAAGTTTGAACTATGCGCTTACGGACTGGGAGAAGTCCGCCGCGAGTGGGAACGGAGAGATAACACCGGAAATGGATTGATGCTGTTTGGATAGAATCGCACGAGACAAATGCCGAATGTCGAAACCAGAAGGACGAAACCCTCGTCCGCTCTGAATTCGTCATTCTAGTTTCGACATTCGGCCGACCTTCTCACCGCTAAGAGTCTCTCCGGAAACTTGCTTTGCGGCTGGGATCAGCGATTTTTCGTGCTCGGCAAGGCGACCGAAGCAGGCGAATCCTCTAGATTCGTCGATGCAGGTCAACGCAGCCGCGTGCGGAAAATCGCTGATCCCAGTTCAAATTGAAGTTTCCGGATAGGCTCTAAGAGACCAAGCCTTTGGTCACCATCATAAACACGTCTTCCAACGTTGGGTCTTTCTCCGCGTAACTGCGCACTCGGACATGGTTGGCGAGTAATTTTTCGAGCAGTGACGCGACTCCGTTGTCGTCGGTTTGCAGTTCGCAGGTGATCAAATTGCGATCGGTTTCAAAGTCGACATCGATGCAGTTCGGATCACTGCGAATGATAGAGAGCCCTACGTCAAAGTTATCGATCAGCTTGATCTGCAGGATGCGATTTTTGCGGATGCGGCGGTAAACTTCATCGATCGGTCCGTGCATCAGCAACTGCCCCCGTTCGATGATGCCGACCGAGGTGCAGCAGTCGGCCAGCTCAGTCAGAATGTGGCTGGAGATGAGAATGGTCTTGCCCATCTTTCGCAACTCTTTCAGCAGCGCTTTCACTTCCAGTCGGGCCCGCGGATCGAGACCGCTCGCCGGTTCGTCCAGGATCAGCACCGGCGGATCATGCACCAACGTCTTGGCCAAACACAAGCGTTGCTTCATACCGCGTGACAAGCCGTTCACAAAGTCATTACGCTTGTATGTCAAGTCGAGCAGTTCCAGCACGTCGGTGATCACCGCTTTGCGTTTGGAACGCGGAATCCCATAAGCGACGGCGAAAAAGTCTAGGAACTCCCAGACCTTCATGCCGTCGTAAACGCCAAAGTTGTCTGGCATATAGCCAACGCTATGTCGGACGCTCATCGGATCTTTAGCGACTGAGAAGCCGTTGACCGTGCCGCCGCCGCGCGTCGCTTTTAGCAGCGTCGCTAGATAGCGAATGCTGGTGCTTTTGCCGGCGCCGTTGGGGCCGATAAAGCCGAACATTTCGCCTGCTTCAATTTTCAGATTCAGGCACTCAACTGCGGTGAATGCGCCGTAGTCTTTGCCGAAGTCGATCAGCTCGATCATAGGATGTCGATCTAAGGAGGTCCGTCTTCAGGTAATAATTCGATGCTTTCAGCGCTGTCTTGCAGCACCTTCTCCGGCTCTTGTCCCAAGATTCGACGCGTATTGACATCGCTCTCTGGATCGGCCAACGGTGCAAACTTCAAATGGGCGACAACCAAAGTTCGCAGCGTGCGCTGCGGAGCCTCGGGAGTGATCGTAACACCAGGCACATCTTGATCGGTCCAGCCGATCAGGCGGACGTCGCCGGCTTGCAGATGCCGCACATCTTTGGCGACGTTCAACAAGCGTCGCAAGCTGACTTCGGCATTCTTGCTATCGGGCGAAAAGACTTTTGCTTGGTTCCACTCTGAGCAAACGCTCCATGGATCGGTCATCGGCTCAAACCGAATCATCCTCGTTTGCTTCGGATTCAATTCACCGATCCACGCGACTTCCAACGCGCCGGTGGGGCCATTGCCGATACGGCGCAGTACGGCGACGTCATGAATCGCCAAATCGCCACGATAGATCACTTCGGCCGACTTTCCGTCCTCGGACGGTTTCCATGAGAAAACCGCCTCTTGGGAGAGCGACAACATATATTCGCTATGCATGCGGCCGGTCGAGTTCGACATCACATTGAAGCCGGTCAACGATGCAGACAACCCTTCTTGATCAAACCGCACTTCGGTCGTCAAATCGCCAAACCGAGTTGGCGCCGCTTGTCCGGTCCCAAACGTCAGCGGCAAAGCGAGCGCCGAAGCTTGATCAAATTCAGAGTGATAACTGGTCGACAATGATGTATACAACGACGTGTACCGAGCCATATGGGCGCGATGATAGTCAGGCTGAATCTCTAAAATTCCGATCTCGGTCCGATTGCGGGCAAACCCAATATCAAGTTGCGCCAACTTAATCACTGCGAACGAGCCGACAATCGCGATCACAGGCGCAGCGATCCAAGCCCATTCGACACGACCAATCAACCAAAACAGACCCCAGTTCAGTGGGACTAGCACCAGCAAGTAAACCGCCGTCACTCGCAAAATAAAGGCCGCATCCGGGATCTCGATTCCAGAGGCTTCGACCAAGCATTCACGAGCCGCGTTGGCGGCGCCGCTATTGTCATTCCAAGCGGCCACGCCTGCATCGGTCGCAGTGAAGCCTGCCGTGGGCTGGGCTGCAAAGCGTGTTTCAGGGATCTCCTCAACAGCGATTCCGACATCGATTTCGTTGCTATCCCGGCGAACAGCCGCCGGCGCAAGCCCATTGGCTTCGCGATATTCATTGTCCAATTTGTCGTAGCGGCGTGACGAGCTTTCGACGTCGCGGCTAAAGTATCGCAACTGCGAGACCGCTAACGGGTCATTGCGCGATCGCTTGGAATCCCAACGCGTCGTGACAAATTCGACATCGGTGACTTCAAAACGCCGCGCCGGACGGCGCAAAATAGCGGCGTTAAAAAAGTTGTCAAAGTTCTTCCACTGCTTTGTGAGGCGTGGATCGCGCAGTTGAAACGCCGTCGCCGTGATACGTCCTCGACCGATCCGGCGTTCGACAACCAAATCGGCCGTATCTTGAACGTAATAGGCGTCTTTATGTAGATTCAATTTGACGCCGCGCGCCGGCGCATCCCCTAGCTTGAGATCGTAGCGCACTTGCTTGTTGTTGACGCGCTCGTTCAGCACATATTTTTCATTCCATGGTTCAAAGCGAGCTTGATCCAGTTCTTCGGCGCCATCTGCCTGGGCCGGTAAATAATCGGCCAAAAAGCTAAGCCGTAATCGATCAAGCGACCCCGGCCCGCTGATGATCAACTGCCCTCCCCAGTGAAGCCAATCCAGTAGCGCCTCTTGCTGATAAGTCGTGAGCGTCTGTTGGTCGATATCGTCCCAGATGATGACGGCGATGCTGGTCCAAGTCAGCGGATTTTCGGGGAGCGGCGTGCGGTCAATAATTTTGGGCGTCACCACACGATAATGGGGTGCTGCTTCGTTTTGATCCATCGATGCCGAGAGCGGTTTGACCGTATCCAGCGCGCTCAGAAATTGGTACTCATCAGAGTTCGCGGCCAACACGACCATATAAAACTGATGCGCCGGCATCGCCAAGGTCGGCAAGACTTCGGCCTGCACGACGCCACCACCGCCGCGAGCTTGCAGCCGACACTGCAACCAACGACTGTTGCTTGCTCCGTCGGCGGGATTCGGATTTACCTCTGGGACATAGTAGGTGACGTCCGACCAGCTTTCTTGCCCTTTCGCCAGCGCGATGGGGCGCGTTGCTGAAAAGTAATAGTTAGTCCCAGGCAACGGAATCGAGCCGCCGGTTTGATTGGTCGTCTTGGAGTAGAGCTCGCCGCGGTAGTCAAACTCATTCGCTTTCAAGCGAATGCTGCCGCTGACCCAATGGCCCGGCTTGATGTAGTTACCCGGGCCTCGATCGTCAAAAGGGAGTGCTCGAAACTCTGGCGGCTCAAAATCTAGCTTTTTTTGCTCTTCCGCCTGCTTCTTCTTTTTGGCGGCTTCTTCCTCTGCCGCTGTTTTGGTGCGCAGGCATCCACTACAGCCAGGCACGCTGATCACGATCGCAAGTCCTAATAGAATCGCCAGCGTGGTGAACCACGACATGCGCCAGCGAGCGTCAGAGACGAGCTTGATGGACTTACGCGAGATTGGCTTCGGCATAGCGGAATTCGCGGGAGGAGCGTCTCAATCCGAGGAGGAACATGCGCCACGGCAAGTACTTCGCAGCAACTGCTGTAAGTTTAGGGCCCAGCCCCCGTTGGCGAAAGTGATTGAACTATTTTTCCGGTTTTCTTTCGTTCTGCTCCAAATCGCTAGGCAGATCGACGTCATGTGGCCTGATCCCGGACATGGCGACCCCGCGCCATTGATTTTTCGAAAACAAATCGCGAATTGTCTCATTAGCCGCCAATTTCATGACTTGATCGGCGATTTTCCAGGGAAAAAGAACGGGATGACTCCTGCGATGGTCATAGGTCGCCGCCAAGATCTGACCTTGCTGTGGATCGTAGGCTTTCAGCAGCGTTTCGATGGCGCCGCTCTCGAGCGTCGGCAGATCGGCCGGCGCCAAGAGCCACACATCCTCAACATCGGGCGAAAAATTTTTCGTGATATGCGTCAAACCTGCCCGAACCGAATCGACCATCTCTGGCAATGGTGCGTCGCTGAGCAGCAATTCGACGTCACAGTTTTGTAGATGGGCCCGCAGCTCCGCATGGTCGGCCCGGACGACAACCACGATGTTATCAACTCCGCCGCGATGGTACGCATCGACCACGCGATCGATAATCATCTCCCCTTGGTATGACAGCAACAGCTTGTCGCTTCCCATCCTTCGGCTGCGCCCTGCGGCGGGGATGATGGCGAAGCTGCGGAAATTTTGTTGGGCCATGCGTCAGCTGTTTCGGCAGGCACGGCCTGCCCTATTTTATTGGTTGCGTACTGCGATGAGCTGGGCGACGATGCTGATCGCGATCTCGGGGACGGTCTGCGAGCCGATATCAATACCTACAGGAGCAAAGACAGCAGCCAACGACTGCTCAGAAACGCCTTGTTCGCGGAGGTCGTCAAAAATCAAGCGAATCTTGCGGCGACTTCCGATCATGCCGACATAAGCGGCGCCCCGATCGATCAGCCGCAACAACGCCTCTTCGTCATGATTATGCCCGCGAGTTACGATCAAACAGAAGTCACGCCAGCCCAATTCAAGCTTTGGCAATACTTCCGCCAGTTTCCCTACAATCCGTTGCTGGGCAGTCGGAAACCGCTCTGCCGTCACGTACTCGGCGCGATCATCACAAATCAGAATGTCAAAATCGACCTGCTCGGCCAGCGCTGCGACCGCTTGGCCGATATGACCTCCGCCGACAATGATCACCCGGCAACGCGGTGAATAAGGAAGGTATGCGATTCCCTGCTCGACGTGCGATCGAGGTCGCTGTTGAAGCGGTTGAATACCAGCAACAATCACATCCGCTTCACAAGCTTGCTCACCACGCAAGCTAGCAATCAACTGCGCGTCGCAATCGTACAAGCGCAGTTCGCAGGTTGCGGATTCGATCTGAATCGCTTCGGTCCCCCCCTGCTCTGCGACGGCGAACAGATGCTGGTAGTAGTGACGCGTCGCGGCGTCAGCGCCAACTGGATCAATTAGTACCTTCATCCGTCCACCGCAGATTAATCCATCGTCCCAGCCATAATCCGAGTCCAATTGGAAGGTCATGATTTCTGGCCGTGCAGCCGCCAAGACGCGTAGCGCCTCGCGGCGGACTTCGGCTTCGACACAACCTCCCCCCAGCGTGCCAGCCTGAGCTCCGTCGGGATAGACCAGCATCGCAGCGCCAGGCTTTTGCGGAGTCGAGCCACGCGTTTCTACCAGACGACACAAGACGACCTGCTGGCCGTCAGCGATCGCTTGTCGAAGCTGACTCTGTACATCGCGCATGAGAAACTAGGCCGGTTCCAACACTTGAATTTGCATCCCTTTCACAATTTCACTCACTTTGGCGCGATATTCTTCCATGTGCGGGGCAACTAGATGCGCTTTTAGCGCTGCAATCGATTCCCATTTTTCCATCACGGTCACCACATCGCTGCGGAGTGGAACTTGTGGCTCAAGTCCGGTCGCGACATCAATGGTTGGACCATATTCGATACAGCCATCCTCGGCATGCACCAGCGGGACCAACTCATGAAACGCGGTAATAAATTGTTCCCGCGAGCCGGGCTCCAGCTCAATCGTCGCGATCACGTGTATCATCGTAGTAATCTCCGTAGTTGGCAAAATCGAGCGCCCAGCGGCAAACGCCTAGCGAAGTAGTAATTTACCAGATTCGCCACTGCGTATCGCCAGGACTCTGCCGGAATGCCCCCTGACTTTGGCGGCCGGCAGTCTGTCAGGTATAGTGAAGGGTACTTATTTACTGCTTCGCCCAAGGATCTGGCTCGCTATGCCGTTTGTACGTCTTTTTCCGTTTACTTTCGCCCTCATCGCATTGCTAGGTTGCGGTCGTTCACAACCGATCGCACCCAAGATTCCGATTGCGATGCCAGCCGATGGAGGAGCGGCAGGCAACGGGTTTGACTCCAGCTGGACAGACGATTATGCAGTCGCCGCTCGCTTGAAGCCGAGCACAAGTTCACCGCCAACAGTCATTGCGGCCACCAATCGCAACTCGTCTGCCGGTGGCAGCAGCCCGGCGACTACGACACCACCAGCCACGACGCCGACGATGAGTCCGTCTCGGCCGTCCGTCCGCCCCCAGCCGTATGTCGCCAACCCGATTGATGTGGCGAAGCTAGCCCCGACGTTGGAACCTATTGTCGTCAAAATTTCGATTACTAAGCCCGATCGTACGGTGATTCAAGGGGCAGGCGTAGTCGTCTCCAAAGATGGCGTAGTCGTCACGACGGCAACCTTGCTGAAAGACGCAGTCGCCGGCGAAGTCGAGTTTTGCAATCAGCAAAAAACGCTCATCAAGGGGTACTTCCCGACGCAAGATCTGGGCGATGACGAACTCGCGGCCATTATCATTGACACGCATGGCCATGAATTAGAAGCTGCCAGCGTGGATCCGCTGATCGCTGGCCAGCGGACTTCCGCCATGAACAACGATCCCCTGCTTTATTTTGATACGCGTCGGTTTCCCTTCGCGTCGCTCCAACTGGTTATCACCGGCAGTCGATTAACCTCACGAGAATCAACCGACGCCAGCATCCCCACTCCCAAATATACCCAACTCTTTTTCATTCCTCCGCCGGGCGACTCTCCGCAGGGTAGCCCGTTGTTTGATCGATCGGGAACCTTGATAGCGCTGACCTTAAAGACTCTGCCCGGCGAAGAATTGCGTGCGTTGCCGGTCAATGAGATTGCCGAGCATTTGCCTGGTTTCTCTTTGGCGAATGCAACCCTCTACACCGATACGCCGGCGCCAACTCCCCCGCCAGAAATGCCGGCGAGCGGCACGCGTACACTTGCTGGCGATCTCCCCGTAGAGACGATTGCCGCTCCGTCACAAGCAAGCTTGGGCATGATGGCTTCGGTGATTCGAAACGGCGGCCCCAGCGTGCAAGTTGTCAACTACAAGCCGCTCCCTGCTTCCCAACAATTCATCCACTTCGCCATGTCGCCAGACGGACTTTGGGCCGCGGTCCTCAGTAGCGGCGGCAAGATCGATGTCTACGACCTCAGAATCCGCAAACATATCGGCGTCATCTCGACGTCGCAGGGTGACTTTCTCGACGCGGCGTTTCTCGCCCAAGGTGGCAAGCTGGCGACGCTCCGCCCTCGCTACGGCGCTAGCGACAAACCGTTGTCGATTTGGGACCTGAAGAATCTCTCTCAATTGGGGTCGTGGGAACTCGACCTCGACGCTCAGCAGCTCGCGATCTCCAAAGACGAAAATGTGATCGCACTGGCCGACTCGCACGGCTCGGCAATGTCGCTCACTTTTCCAGGTGAAATCGGTGACAACTTTGAAAAAACGCCGGTCCTCGCCAGAGAGTCGGAATCGGCCGAATTGACCGTGATGCAGATCGATCCGAACAGCAAGAACTTGATCCTGGGATTTGCCAACGGCAGTGTGGATGTGATCAAGATGACAAACAGCCGACTGCGGAAGCTCACCGGTTTCAAACCGCATCTCGTCGCAATCCGCGGGCTCAGTATTTCTACTGATGGAAAAATGCTCGCGAGCTGCAGCGATGATGGGTCTATCCGCATCTGGGAGCAATGGCAAACCGATTTTGAACGCAAAACTGTCGAGTTACGTGATAACGGCGACCCCATCCATGATGTGGTGCTTGGGTTCGCCGGGCGCTTGGTAATCGGAGTTTGCGGCAAGGCTGGCGCTGTCTTGTGGGACTCCAAATCGAGACGCGTGCTTGACCGGTTCGATACGACTCCGCCTCCGGTCAAAGTGATCTTTAGCGAGTATGCCAGTAAGTTTGCGATTGTCTCCGAGGACGGCAGGTTCAGCGTTTGGCCGATCAAAGGCCCCGGCGGCTAGACTACTCTAGAATTTGAGAGCACTTCGCGTCTCCACTCGGTTGGTGTTAAGATGTCGCTGCGTACCCCCGTTACGAACGACAGTTTTAGCCCCCCGCATGTGATGATGAGTCGTCTCTTTTACTGGTCGCTAACGTCGGCGTTGGCCGGTTTTTTATTTGGGTTTGACACGGTTGTCATCTCTGGCGCCGAACAAACTATTGAGCAATTGTGGCAACTCGACAAATTCACGCATGGGCTGGCGCTTAGTGCAGCTCTATGGGGAACGGTAATCGGCTCACTGATCGGCGGTTGGCCGACTGATACGTGGGGACGTCGCAAAACGCTCCTCTCGATCGGCGTTCTCTATTTCGTCTCGGCGGTCTGGTCAGGCTTGGCGACGGATGTCACCACGTTTATGATCGCCCGGTTTATTGGTGGATTGGGGGTCGGCATTTCGACCGTTGCGGCGCCGCTCTACATCTCAGAAATCTCTCCCCCAGAGCGACGCGGCAGTCTGGCGGCGATGTTTCAGTTCAACATCGTCTTTGGCATCCTGGTCGCTTATGCGTCGAACGCGATGCTGGCCGGCATCGGCCCCGACGCTTGGCGCTGGATGCTGGGTGTCGAAGCATTTCCGGCGATTATTTACACGCTGATGTGCCTGACGCTGCCTGAGAGTCCGCGGTGGTTGATTACGAAAAAAAACGATCGCGAAGCTGGACTGCGGGTGCTGCAAATGATCGCTCCCGAACGATCGCCCGGTGAGATTGACGCACTGGCCGACGAAATCACAACCGCGGCGACGGTCGAGAAAAAGTCGCTATCTGGTTTCTGGTCGGCCAAGATGGCGACGCCGATCATGCTTGCCTTTCTGGTCGCCTTCTTCAATCAAATGTCAGGCATCAATGCGATTTTGTACTTCGCCAAGCGTATTTTTGAAGCCGCCGGTCTCACAGAAGGAGCGGCGCTACAGACGTCGATCGGCATCGGCGTGATCAATTTAATTTTCACCTTTGCCGGCCTTTGGTTGATTGATCGATTGGGCCGCAAGACGCTCCTCTTTATCGGGTCGATTGGCTACATCGTCTCGTTGGCTGGCTGCAGTTGGGCATCCTCGAACGAGCAGCATGCGGTACTAGCGGCAGGCGTCTATCTCTTCATTGCATCGCACGCGATCGGCCAAGGCGCCGTGATCTGGGTGCTGATTTCGGAAGTTTTCCCCAATCGCTTTCGCGCCATGGGGCAATCGCTCGGCAGCTTTACCCACTGGATCTTCGCCGCTTTAATTACGCTAGTCTTCCCTTACTTTGCCGAAGTGTTGGGGATGGGCGTCATCTTCCTGTTCTTCTGCGGCATGATGGGTCTGCAGTTGATCTGGGTTGTGGTGATGGTCCCTGAGACCAAAGGGGTGCCGCTCGAAGAAATGGAGCGGAAGCTAGGAGTGACGTCGTAGATGAGCGAGCCGGAGAATCCATTTGCCACACCGCAGATAGCGGCTGACGTCAAACCGAGACCGCGGGATGGTTACCTGACCAAGGGAATCTTGTGCTGGGCCTCTTATGTAATATGCTGGCTGGTGCCCTGGGGACTCACTGGGCTGCTCATGATTATCGGGCCGCTCTGCGGCGCCTACGTCTTAAAATCGGCTCCGCTTCGCTCGCCTGCTCGCATTCACGCCGTCATTGGCCTGCTGCTTTGGGGCGTGACAATAATCCTAGTTCAACTGCTCGGAATTCTGTAAACGTGCGATTTCTAAGAGTGATAACGCCGACAGCGGCGACCGATGCCGTCGCGTCAAATCCCCCAACATCCAAATTGTCCGCTTCGTAGCTTGCGGATCAGTTCGTCCCCTCGCTCTTGAAATGCGGCTGGGTCCATCAGCATCGCTTGCAAAGCATGAGTCTTCGCTTGCTGCGGCTGCTGCGCATCGTCATAAAATTGGGCCAGCAAAAAGTGAGTCTCTGCGGTTGGCGCCAAACCAAGCAGCTGCTGATAGGCGGCTTCGGCCTGTCGATAATTGCCCAGCTTCCGCTGACAATAAGCGATACCGGTGGTCGCTTTGATGGAGCCTTCCGTTCGTGACTCGCTGGCAGCCTCAACGATCCACGCTTTCTCCGCTTGCTGATAACTATCCAACGCTTGCCGATATTGCGACTGCGTTTCATAGATTGTGCCACGCAAGTTGGCGCCTCTGGCCGAGTTACCAACAGCATCATCCAATCGTAAAACTTCCAGCGCCTCGTCGATTTGTCCCAAGATCGCGAAGTCCCGGGCTCGTCCTAGGATCGCTTCTTGATCCGCTTGGCTCGCGAGCGGCTGGAACGTTCGCCGCTTGATCCGCGGAATGATTTGATTCAAGTATTGCTGCAGCTGTGCCAGCGGGCGATCTTGAAAGGTCAGCCGATTGCTCATCAGTTGCATGCGGCTCAAGAGAGCAGACGCTTCGCCCAGTCGCGATTGCTCCATCTGTCCCGCCAATTCTTTCAAGTCACGCTGACATCGAGCCTGTTGGTAAAATGAGGGGAGCAACAACAAGATCACGACGCTCAAGCTAATTTGCAGCCCATCAAAGCGATAGCTGATCGTTAGCTCTGACCGCTGAAAACGTCGGATCACCACTGCACCCAGTAACAGCAGGCCTATTGTTGTCGCTAACGCGGCTACAATCCGCAGCATGCTTCCTAGCAGGGGCAGTTGTTGTAAATCGCTATCTTTCAACGGCCCAAGCAGCAACGCAACTACGACAATCGCCCAGCAGCATAACGCCAGGCCCAAAAAAACTGTCGAACCACAACAGCGACTTAGCCACCGCACGATCAATGTCGCAAGCCAGAGAGAGCATAGCAGTGACACAATCGCCACATCGCGCCAGACAAACGGGAATGGCAGCTCAGGTGGAAGCAACCAGCCGGCAGCCAGGCAGCTAACCCCAACGACCACCGCCAACAAAGTCAAGGGATCTGTGTTGGATTCGTTCATGCCGTTTTCCCTACGACAGACGGCTTTGCTGCGTCGCGACGCCAGATGATTCCATCATAGGCGTAGTGCAAAAAAGCGACGATAACATTCAAGAACAACCAGGTTTGCAGCCAATGTTGATTCATCAACCAGCCCCCCATGCCGATCACTACTGCAAAGACTACCAGCGTAATTCCCCAGCGCGGCGCAAAGTAAGCCAGCAACCCCATTCGATCCCCATGTCGCGAATGCCGCCCTTTAACCGACCACCCGATAATCGCTAGGTACTCGGTAGCATGAAACAAGGCGCTGGCAGTGGTCAAACACAACGCGAGCGCCGGCTGTCGCCAATGAATTGCGGCCAACAAACTACCGTAGAGCGTCAACGTGCTGGTTAGATAAGCGGCGCCTCCCCAACTGCGCTTCGCACGATACAAATACTCACGCAATAGTAAACCGCCGATCACAAGAAATGCGAGCCAATCAGAGCGATCCAGAAAGCTCTCCCAGGCCAGCGTCGCGCTCGTAAAGAGGGCGACTCGCAGCGCGACGTATAGCAACAATAGACGCATTGCCCAACGTTCGACAAACAACGCCGTCGGTTCGTCGGGCAAGTTGCGCCGATACAGTCGGTACACACCGTGATGTTGGGCGGCAAAATGCCAGGCATTCCAGATGTAGTCAATCGCCAACAAGCATGTCAATCCGCCGGTCATCAGCAGCACCGTCGAACAGGCAGTCAAAGAGACAGCAGCCAGTAGCAAGAAGAGGGCACGTCGTTGGGCAAACCGATCCCGATCGAGAAACACGATCAACAGCGTGATCCAGCGATGCGGAGTGGTGACAAAGTAGACTTGCCAAAACTGCAATCCATCACGCCCTACAAAGCCCTCGTCCCATTGCAGTAACAATACGAGCGGCCAACCAAGATTGGCGACAAACAACAAGTCATACCAGGGACCAATCAACCACGGCGTACCGCGTACCGCCGACGTGGTGCGAGCCTCCGCTCCATACATTAACTTCGCAGGCTCGCGAGCTGTTCCCTGGGCCATAACGGTACGAATCTTTGGCTATTTTCGCTCTAGCTGGAAATCAATCTCATTGGACGAGACCTCTTTGACGGTCGCGACTAGCGGAGACTTTTCATAGTTCGAATACTTTGCGGCGATCTGCTTTTCGCGGGGAACCGTTTTTCCAATCGCACCGACAGGGCCTTCTTCTGGCGCCGCATCTGGCTCTTGAACGGTCACCTGATCGATGACAACTCGAAATTCGCCGGCTCGCGAACCATCGCCAACTTCATAAGTAGTCAGCGAGTAAGAACCATCGGTCTCGATCGTTCCGCCTGCCGCTTTGCCCGCTTGGCCGTCGATGGGTACAAACGCAATACTTCCTCCCCCCTGCATCGGCGCTCCATCCAGCAGGATCTTGCCTTGAACGGCATAAACCGGGACCTGATCGTCAGGCGCGCAACCACTGCTAACAGCCAATAGCGCGATGATTCCTAGCAAACTCTGGCGCAGAAGGGGTAAGTAATTCATATTTCTTCCCACACGAAAAATGAAACGAACAAGGGGAAATTTTAAGCACACAGGTCAGCGGCGAGTGGCGCCGCACGCAGTCCCACCCAGCGAGCGACTACGGTTCTGTGAGGATTTCGGCGCCACCGCGGCTCCCTAGTCCTTGCCAGATCGCCAAGTCAAGGTTCTCCGAAATAAACCGGCAACTGCCGTCGGCCATCGATATCTGCACGCCGCCGACATGGTACGAGCGTGCCGCTGCGAACAAAGTGGGATAGTCGCTGCTTGATGTGCAAGGCATCTTTTCATCCGGCTTCGAGCGGCAGCCCCAAATCTTGTCAGCGACTGCTGAGTTCGGTCCGGTGAGCGTACTAAAGACGTTTCCACCCATGGTGGCGTAGGTCCAAGTACCGCGCACATCCTGATACGAAGGCCCAACACTGCTGGGCGTGCGATATTGAACTTCGCTTAGCGCGATGGTATTGGACGTGCCATCGACGATGTCTCGCATGTTGATTTTAGAGTTGTTGCCGAAGACGCCCCCCTTGTCGCTCGTTTTGGTGTCGACTTGACCGTATCCGCCGCGACCATAGCAAGCGGCGTAATTGCCGCGTGCTAGATCCTCTTGGCCGGTTCCGTTCGCCATCTCTTCTTCGCTGAGCGGGTGCGAAGGACAATCCATCGCTTCCAGATGCTTGTCGCCGATCGGCGTAGCGGCATAGGTGCCGTTGCCAAACCAGTCGACCGCTTCGGCGCGCTCGCTGACAATCTTCATAAAGTTATCGTGCAGCGGCTGCTGCTCGAGGAATGGTAACATCAGACAAATCCAAGGCCCGCCAATCCCTGGTGATCCGCTTCCATGCCGGCCGTTCGGATCATCGCCCACAGGGTTGATCACGCCGGAAGGAAAGACCAGAAAAGTGTCATGGTAGTTGTGCGTCGCAAGCGTCAGCTGCTTCATTTTATTGGTGCAAGTCATCCGGCGAGCCGCTTCTCGCGCTTGCTGCACCGCAGGCAGAAGCAGCGCGATCAAAACGCCGATGATCGCAATCACGACCAACAGTTCTACCAGCGTAAATCCATGACGCCTTCGGACATAGTTCATGAAAATCTCCTTGCTTTAGCGACTCTATGAATGGGCTAACGAGGCTCGACAGTCGCCGCCGAGAAAAAACAACGTCGGCTTAAGGTGAGATATCAATAGGGATGGTTATGGTGAGACTCCCTCAGGACAGACTCACATTGCGGATAGCGTACCGACGAAATGTGTGCAAACCGTGAAGTCTGATCGGAAATTTGATGAGGAACCTAAAACTCAACGTTGCAGCGATTAAGCCTGCCATAACAGACAACAGCGGCGACATGCCTGCCATCGGAAATAAACCCGTAAGTGCAACTAGCGCAGCAAAAAACGCGACCGTCGCCGACCGCGTCTTTTAAGCTCCGCACTTCTAGTTCGTTCTGATCGACTACACGTACTCTTGCGTCGTTGGCTTCAAGACCAGTTCTGGCACATGCGCCCGCGGGGGCAAGTTGCAGATCGCTAAGACCACTTCTTTAAAATCTTCCGGCTGCAGCATCGTGGCGCGATGTTCTTCGGTCACTGGTTTGGGACGTTGCTTCAGTAGCGGCGTGTCGACTTCGCCGGGATAGATATTGGTGATTCGCACGCCGTTTTTGTTTTCTTCGTTGCCTGCTGCAGTTCCCAAGGCGGTCAGTGCGAACTTCGATGCGGCGTAGGCGATACCTCCCAGCGCGATAGCGCGTTTGCCGGCGATGGAAGAGATATTAATGATCAGGCCATCTTTCCGCTCGCGCATTTGAGGCAGCGCGGCGTACATCAGGTTGTAAGCGCCGGTAGTATTGATCTGCAGCATCCGATCCCAGTCTTCTGGCTGCATCGCTTCCATCGAACGGTTTTTGATGTTTACGCCGGCGGCGTTGACCAGGATGTCGACTTTTCCCAGGGTATGATTGGCCCAGCTCAGCAGATCCAGCACGCTTTGGCGATCTGCAACGTCGACGCTATGACAATGGATCTCGGCCGTTGTCGACGCAGCCCCCTCTTCCAGCACCTCAAAGCGACGCCCGGCGATGCCAACTTTGGCGCCTGCTTCGGCCAAGGCTTGCGCGATCGCCAAGCCGATTCCGGTCCCACCACCCACAACTAACGCTGATTTACCCGCCAGACTCATCGCTTCTCCTTCGCTGTTCTATTCAAAAGTTGCTCAATTTTGTGCAAATCATTCATTTCAGCAGTCTCGATAGCTTACCAACTAGGTGAACATCTTGCCGCTGGAGGGCTCTTTCCAATATCCGATTCACGGCAGGAGAAGTTGGTTTCCGGCAGGAAGGTGAAGATTTTTTGCAAGTTCACCGAATTAGTCCCCACCGCCGGTGGAGAGCGCCCTGTACCCAACTCGTACCGAACTGCTTAAAATCGGGGTTTGTTTTTCATTTCCGCTCGCCCCTAGGGGAATTGCTGCCATGAACGCTTCGGTCTCCGACGCTGTCCAACGCGTTTTCAACTTCTCGGCCGGTCCCGCCGTCTTACCGCTGCCGGTTTTGGAACAAATCCAACGCGATCTGATCGCCCTCCCAGGCGTCGGCAGTTCAATCCTAGAAATCAGCCACCGCAGTCCCGAGTTCATTGCAATCGCCGATGACGCCAAAGCGCGAATCACCAGCCTGCTGAATGTGCCCGACACGCACGATATTCTGTTCCTGCAGGGTGGATCGCGGCTGCAATTCTCGATGATTCCGATGAATCTGCTACAGGAAGGCAAACCGGCCGACTATATCTTGACCGGTTCGTGGGGCAAAAACGCCAAAGCCGAAGCAATCAAAGAAGGCAAAGTCCAAGTCGCATGGGATGGGGCCGATTGCAGCTACAATCGTCTGCCGAAGCAAAGCGAGCTGAAGCTGGACGCGAACGCCTCGTTTGTCCATCTGACCTCGAACGAAACGATCGAAGGGGTTCAATTTCTCCACGAGATCAACGCCGGCGACGTTCCGGTTGTCGTCGACTGCTCGTCCGACATCTTCTGCCGTCCGCTGCCGGTCGATCAATACGGCTTGGTTTATGCTTGTGCCCAAAAGAACGCAGGTCCGGCTGGCGTGACGATGGTGATCATCCGCAAAGATCTGCTCCAGCGGGGCGATGCCGAACTACCAGGCTATCTGCTGTATCGCAACCATGCCGAAGCGGATTCGATGTGGAACACCCCGCCGACCTTCGCGATTTACGTGATGGGCCTGGTCGCCAAATGGCTGCAAGAAGATATCGGCGGCTTGGCGAAGATGGAAGAGCTCAATCGTGAAAAGTCGACCCTTCTCTACGATGTGATCGACAGCAACGCGGATTTCTACACGGGCCATGCCGAGAAAGAGAGCCGTTCGCTGATGAACGTCACTTTCCGTCTGCCCAATGCTGATGTAGAGAAGAAGTTCTTCTCCGACGCGGCCAAACTGAACCTGACCAACTTGAAAGGTCATCGCAGTGTCGGCGGAGTTCGCGCTTCGATCTACAACGCGATGCCGATGGCCGGCGTCCGTGCTTTGGCCGACTTCATGCAGCAGTTCGCCGACGACAACAAATAGTCGCTCGGGTCATACTCCCACCCAAAGATCTTGCATCCCTCAGCTATCGAAGGCTTCGCTCATGCCCAAAATTCTGGTTCTCGATGAATTGTCGCCCGAAGGCCTAGAACTGCTCGACGCAGCGGAAGGCTTCGAGTACGAGATTCGGCTTAAACTCGCCGGAGAAGAACTCCGCAAGTCGTTGGCCGAATTTGACGGCGCCATCTGTCGCAGCGGGGTCAAGATCACGGCCGAGTCGCTAGAAGGAAACACCCGGCTCCGCTGCATCGCGCGAGCCGGCGTCGGCACCGACAATATCGACAAAGACGCGGCGACCCGCTTGGGGATCGTCGTGATGAATACGCCGACCGGCAACACGGTCAGCACCGCCGAGCATGCCTTTTGCCTGATGATGGCCTTGTCGCGCAACGTCGCTTCGGCCAATCAAAGCTTGGTCGAAGGTCGTTGGGACCGCAAAAAGTACATGGGCTCGCAGTTGGCCGACAAAACAGTCGGCATCGTCGGACTGGGTCGCATTGGCCAAGAGTTCGCCAAGCGAGCGCTGGCGTTTGAAATGCGCGTGATCGGCTTTGATCCGTTTATCAGTCCTGAGCGAGCCGCCGAATTGGGCATTGAGCTCTACTCGTCGGTCAAAGAGATGTTGCCGCTGGTCGATTACTTGACGGTTCACACTCCGCTGACCAACGAGACGAAAGGGCTAATCAATATGGAAGCCCTCGAAATCATCAAGCCGGGCGCTCGTCTGATCAACTGTGCCCGCGGCGGTATCTATGAAGAAGCGGCCTTGGTCGAAGGTTTGAAGAGCGGCAAGCTCGGCGGCGTCGCCCTCGACGTTTATGCCGAAGAGCCGTGCACCGACAGCGCGCTGTTTGGAATGGAAAACGTCGTCTGCACGCCCCACTTGGGCGCCAGCACCGAAGAAGCCCAAACGCAGGTCGCCGTCGAAGCGGTCCAGCTGGTCACCAACCATCTAAAGACCGGCGAAATTCGCCATGCGGTCAATGTGGCTCCGATCGATCCGAAAACGCTCGACGCAATGCGTGGATATCTGGATGTGGCCTATCGCATTGGTCTGTTCGCCGGCCAATTGCACGGCGGCAAGCTGAAGTCCTGCAAGCTGAACTATCGCGGCGAAGTCGCCGGCAAAGATACCAAGCTGCTGACTGCGTCGTTTTGTGCCGGCTTGCTGGAACAAGCGATGGACGAAGGGGGCGCCAACATCATAAACGCCCAGATGCTGCTCGCCGAACGCGGTGTCACCATCTCGACCGAAAGCAGCACCGAGATGGGAAGCTTCTCCAGCTCGATCACGGCGACGCTCGAAGAAGATGGCCGCACTTCGCAAGTCGGCGGCACCCTGTTTGGCAACGACATGCCGCGATTGATATTGATCGATGGACAACGCTTAGAAGCCTATCTCGATGGGACTCTCTTCTTGTTCGCCCACAATGATGTCCCCGGCATCATCGGCCGCGTCGGTACGATCTTCGGCAACCACAGCGTCAACATCGCCCAGATGGCGGTCGGACGTTCCAGCACCGGCGGCGCCGTCGGCGTGTTGAACCTAGACGGAGCCCCGCCGCAATCGGCCGTTGACGAAGTGCTGCAAAGCGCCGACATCACGACTGCCCGGATCGTCGAGTTGCCCCCGGCCGGCGAACTGCCGATGTGGCTGCGCTAGACGCCCAAGATTTTGGAGCCATGCTCTATAGCCGAAAGAGCATGGCGCACGGCGAAAAGTAATCCTCAATGAGTCTGCGAAGACCATTGAGGATAACTGCATTCTGCACAGTGAATCACAAACTTAGCCTCTTCGGAGCGGTGATTTGGAAGCCGTCGGCTATATCACAACCGTGATCGTGCTCATCTTCGTGTGCGGAGGTGTGATCTCGGTAATCGCTTCGTTCTTCAAAGCGAAACAGAATTCGCCAAAGCTCGCCGGGACGATCATCCCAGAGATCGGCGAGGGGTTCGACATCAGCAAAAGTTATGACATCGTCTACAGCGGCGGGGGCTACGATGGAGAGTTCTCCGAACGGCTGCACGGGGTGAGAATCGTCGGTTATGTCGGCCGAGAGGATGACGAGTCCGTTTCTAAAATGTACATGCGGGGACGGTGGCTCGTGGTCGAGTTCGCGGATGGTAGGCGAGCGTACCTCATGCCGCACTCGATCGTGTCATTGCAGGAGTCTGCTTTGACTGCCCCCGCTTAAACCATTATTGTTCCTGCAAATCCAAGATCGCCGAGTTTTGAACCCGGCGACTGCGTGGTAAACTCGTGCGAAACAGACAATCAGCACCAGGAGCAATCGATGGCGACGCAACTGACTTGGTACGGACATGCAACTTGGTTGATCGATACCGGCAGCCACAAGATCCTGCTCGATCCTTTCTTTGACGAGAATCCTTCGTCCACGATCAAAGCGATCCACGTCGCAGCCGACGTCATCCTTCTTTCGCATGGCCATTTTGATCATGTCGGCCTCCGCAGTGATGGTAAGTTTGACGTCGTCGAAATCGCCAAACGAACCGGCGCCCAAACAATCGCCAACTATGAGATGGGCGAGTGGCTCGGTCGCCAAGGGGTTGAAAATGCCGTGGGCATGAACATCGGCGGCACGTTTCAGTCGCTCGCCGGTCCAGTTCGCATGACGCAGGCGATCCACAGTTCTTCGCTGCCCAATGGAGAATACGGTGGCAACCCGGTCGGCTTCATCCTGCAGGTCCCTGAAGGACTAATCTACATGGCCTGCGACACCGATCTGTTCAGCGATATGCAGTTGATCGGCGAACGGGGAATCTTGCTGGCGATCGTCCCGATCGGCGATCATTATACGATGGGGGTCGAAGACTCGATCCGCGCTATCCAGTGGATCACGCCGCAGCACGTCGCGCCAACCCACTACGATACCTGGCCGCCGATCGCCCAAGATGGGGCCGCGTGGGCCGAGCAGGTGAGGAGCAAGACGAAGGCGACCCCGCATGTGATCCAGCCGGGCGAGACGATCACACTGGGATAAGAACAGCAACTCCCAGGCGCAAGTCCCCCCGTCTGTTGATGCAATTGGCCCTTATTTACCTATTCTTTATTGCGCAAATCTCTCAGTAAGACAAAGAATTAGCAAATTGCCTGGGGGAGCTGAAGCCGAGTAATCGCGCTAATACGCAAATCAGCAAGTGAGCCTTTTTTTAAACGGAAAAAAACGCTCTTTCTAATCGGACACGCAGTCTGGCTTTATTCAGTGTCCTACTCTGCAAGCGGGGGCGCCCTAGATCACCGGCGATTGATACTTTGCAGAAATCTGGCCATAGCGGCCCCTCCCCCCTGTCCTCTGGTGACATCTTTTAATCACTAGCATGCCAACTGAAGCCCCTCTCAAATGAAAAACATGAACCTTAATCTCCGCTCGCAGTTGACGCTGGCTTTTCTGGCCTGCGGTCTGCTGCCGCTGATCGCAATTGCTGCGGTCTGTTACGCTTCGATCTATTCCGGCTTCGCCAGCGTTCAAGAACAGTCAACCGAAGCGTTGAAAAGCGGTTCGATCGATGCTTTGGTCGCCCAGCGGGAACTAAAAAAGAAACAGCTCTCCAGCTATTTTGGGACGATCAATAACCAAGTCCAGACGTTCTCAAACAATGGCATGGTCGTCGACGCGATGCTTAAATTTCGCGATGGGTTTCAAAATTATCGCAACAGCGCTGAGCTATCGGCCGAACAGGTCGAAGCGATGCGGGGCGATTTAATGAACTATTACACCGGTCCGTTTGCGAACGAGTACGCCAAACACAATGACGGCAAATCACCTCCCGCCCGGGAATACCTGAGTCAACTCGACGCCGACGCGATCGCGCTGCAGCACGCCTATATCTTTAAAAACAGCAACGCGCTCGGTGCGAAGAATTTGCTAAACGCGGCAGCGGACAAGTCTGATTATTCGCGACTGCACGCCGAGATTCATCCGATCATCAACGACTATCTCGCCAAGTTCGGCTACTACGACATTTTTCTGGTCGACGCCGAGTCAGGCGACATCGTTTACTCGGTCTTCAAAGAGCTCGACTATGGCACCTCACTCCTAAATGGTCCTTTCGCCAATAGCAACTTTGGCGAAGCGTTCCGCAAAGCGAACGCTGCGACCCAAAAAGACGAAGTCGTCTTTGTCGACTTTGCGCGCTACGCGCCGTCGTACGAAGCCCCGGCCAGCTTCATTGCTTCGCCAATCTTCGATGGAGACAAAAAGATCGGCATCGCCGTCTTCCAAATGCCGGTTGATCGGATGCTGGAAATCATGGCCGTCCGTGATGGTCTTGGCGAAACCGGCGAAACAATCTTGGTCGGTCCCGATTTTCTAATGCGAAGCAATTCGCATCTCGATCCCAAAAACCACGGCCTATTGAGCTCTTGGAAGTATCCCGAAACAGGGAAAGTCGAAACTGCTGCGACACGAGCCGTGTTTGACAAGGGAGAGTCCGGCACCACCCAGGCCCAAGATTATCGTGGCGAAGAGACATTCGTCGCTTACAGCCCTATCGAGCTGAATGGGATCACCTATTGCATAAACGCCAAAATGGACAAGGCCGAAGTGTTAGCCTCCAGCCAAGCGATGGCCGCAACCATCACGGGAGTTAAAGGTTCGGTTGTCGGCTGGTCGGTCGGCCTGGGCGTCTTGGCCGCCATCGTGCTAACCGGCGTCGCGGTTCTGCTGTCACGTAAAATCGCGAATCCAATTCGGGATGCGGCTCAGTTTGCCCAAAACATCGCCGCCGGCGACCTACGTCATCGCTGCGAAACCAAGGCAACTGCCGAAGTTGGTCACTTGATCCAAGCGATGAACGAAATGCGTGACAACTTGGCCAACCTGCTGGGCGAAGTCATCTCGACCTCCGATATCTTGCAAGGCTCTTCGACCGAGTTGACCGGCACCGCCGAGCATCTCTCGTTGGGAGCTCAGCAAACCACAGAACAAGCGGCGACTGTCGCCGCTGCCGCAGACGAGATGTCGACTAACATGGTTAGCATGGCGACGGCGACCGAGCAGATGTCGTCCAGCATCAACAGCGTGGCGACTGCAATGGAAGAGATGTCGAGCACGATCAACGAAATAGCTCGCAACGCCGAACGTGCTTCGTCATCGGTCTCTTCCGTGGCCAACCTGTCGGCGACCAGTAATGAGCGGATCGAAGCGTTGGGCGCCGCGGCGGCCGAAATCGGCAGCGTGATGCAGGTGATTCAAGACATTGCCGAACAGACCAACTTGCTGGCCCTCAATGCAACGATCGAAGCGGCGCGAGCCGGCGAGGCAGGCAAGGGCTTTGCGGTCGTCGCGACCGAAGTGAAAGAACTGGCGCGTCAAACCGCCACTGCAACCGACGACATTCGCAAACGGATCCAAGCAATCCAGCAAACCTCCTTTGAAGCGGTCGAGTCGATCGGCAAGATCACGAGCGAGATCAACGGCGTGAACGAAGTTTCACGCACCATCGCCTCCAGCGTCGAAGAACAAGGAATCGCGACCAAGGAAATCGCCAAGAACATTGCCCAGGCCGCGTGTGCTGCTCAAACCGTTTCGTCCGGTATCCAAGAGTCGGCGTATGCGAGCCAAGAGATCTCGCGGAACATCACCGGCGTCAACGATTCGGCCAAACAGTCTACAGGGCATGCCCTAAAGACAAAGACTGCCGGCGTTTCGCTCCATGAACGAGCCGATGGCCTACGAACGACGTTGAGCAAATTCCAACTAGAGAACGGCAGCGGAAAATCAACGCCGACGATCAGCGCGTAAGCAATGGTTCAAGAGATAGCCGATCGAGCCGCAAAGCTCGGCCGGCTTTTTTGTTTCGAAATCGTCTGACTAGCTGCTCGGGTTCGCGTGCTGATTGATCCGCAGCTTCTTCAAAATCTCGTCGCGTAGACTTTGTATCACCGACTTGCGATCGGTCTTCTCCAAAATCTTTTGCACGACTGACTTCGGCCCTTCACTTCCCCACGACGCGCCATGCTCAAAGTAATACTTGGCCGACTGTCCGACGATGTACGAGCCATACCCGGCGGCAGCGCCTTGCGGCAATACCGTCAGGACCGAGCCCCAGCCCAAGGTCACCGCTTTCAGACTCCACATGATTGCGTGCGTCGTTAGTTCGCCCAGCGTCACCCAACCGGCCGCTTGGAAGACTGACTTGACCAACTTCTCGGCGTTCGCCCAGGTCATCTCAATGCCATAGATATGCGCCAGATGCCAAACCATCGCGACGTCGACCGCGCCCCCGCCGATCACATCGGCAATCGGCGCAGGATTAAACGCGACCGTCGTGGCTTTCACCACGGCATAGCCCCAGATGTGCTGATTGGCCCTGTCATTGCGAATCTTGAGCTTCAGCGAAGCGATCCGGTCCGATTTATCGGCCGAGTACATCGCGGCGTTCAGCGCCAACAGCGCCAGGCCGTCTTGCTCCAGCACTTCCAGCATCTTCAGCTGCAATGCTTCGATATTCGGTTTGGGTTTGCGCCACTGGCTGGAGGTCGAACCGTTGGCCGCTTCGACAATATATTCGACGTCGCGAGGATCGGCCGAAGTTTCGACGATGTTGTCCGGTTGGATTACGCCGTCCAAACGCTGCGCGAGGATCTCATGCAGACGTTTCCGTTGATCGGGCGAATAAAGATCAATCTTGTTTAGCACCAAGATGATTGGCTTGTTCACCGCAGCCAAGCTGATCAGCGCCGAATACTCGGTCTCGTTCAAGTCAGAATCGGTGACAAACAACAGCATGTCGCTACGACGCGCGGCGTCTTGCGCCATCTCGCCGCGATGCGCGCCGCCGACTTCATTGATGCCTGGCGTATCGATCAGCACCACTTCGCTGCTGCCCAAGCCGGGGATCCGATAGCCGCACCCATCCCACGCGACGTGCCAAATCTCGCGGGTCCAGCCTCCTTGCACGTCAACCTCGGTGACTGCCTGACCAACCATGGCGTTGATCAGGGCCGATTTGCCGGTACTGATTTCGCCAAAGACGACAATCTCCACCCGGCCGCTGGTTAGCTTCGATTCCATCTCTTGCATTTGCCGCAGATCGCGACGGAGCAAGTCTTTTTCGGGTTCCGAGCAGCCACGAAATCGCTCGAGCGTCGTACGGACCGAGTCGAGCGCATGTTGATAACGCTCGTCATCAACGTGCTGCGGCGAGTCGGTTGTTTCGGGCGAGCTGTCAGTCGACATATTGATTGCGAGCCTGTTGCACCAATTGGCGAAGGTAGTTGAGTTGCGTCACGCGGCGCCATTCGCGTTGGGCCAGACCGGCAAGTCCACCCTCCGGCTCGCGCATTTCGTTTTTGAAGTATTCCATAAAGATGTTGCCGATCCAACGAGTCACCAGCGCCATCACCACCAAGTGCAGCGCGGCGCCCGCCAGATAGCCGGCGCCGGGAACCGTCTTCAATAGCGACGCAACCGCCGGCACGGCGATGTTGACCCCCAAAATGCCGAGCAGGTTTTTACCCAACTGTCCCATCAGTTGGACCGCGACGTCGATATCGACATCCTGTTTATAAACCTTGGCCAAGTCGACCACCATTTTAGTCGAAATTGCGATTCCCGCCGCGATGTCAACAAACGGCAGTGGACTGAGAGCGGCCGAAGCGCCGCCGACTCCCCACATGTACTTGGTCACAATCTGATTGGCGCGGCGATCGAGCGCTTGCTCGACTTTCAAGCGAGCTTGATCGACCAGCCCGCGAGATTGCAGCAGCAAGTTGGCCAGCAGCAAATCACTGCCATCCTTTTTGACAACCTGCATCATCCGACTGGCCAACGGCTCAATGCCGACCGCGACAGCGACTTCTTCTTCAATCTCGCTGCCATCGGCGGCGATCCGCACACGGCGGCGCGTGGTCGCTCGGGCCCGGACCGAGACGATATCTTCACGGCTGACAAACTCTTCGGCCTGTTTCGAGATCTGCTGCAACAACTTCGCGCGATCGGCGTCGTTGTAGAGGTCTTCTTTGTTGAAGCAGATAATCACTCGCTTTTCCATCTGGCCCAGCAGTTCAAGCAAGCGGAATTCAGAATCCCGCAGTGGGCCGTCGACCACCAGCAAGATGATGTCGGCCGACTTGGCCGAGTCGGCCGCGATCAGCTGCCGCGTTTCGCCATCCACTTCTCCCAGCCCCGGCGTATCGACCAAGATGACCCGGTTGTCGCCGATCCAGGGGATCTCGTTCCGCGTGACGGTTGTACCGCCGGCGATCTCACTAGCGAATGCATTGCGTCCCGCCAGCGCGTTAAGCAGCGATGACTTGCCGCTGCTGATCGTGCCAAAGGCGACGATCTCAAGCCGCTGGTGATCGAGTTTGATCTCTAGCTTTTCGCGCAGCGGCGCCAATTGTTCGGCCAGTTCGTCATCGCCGGCTTCGGCTTGAAAGTCATCGATCGACGCGAGATTTTCATTCAGTTCGCTGCGCCGCTCATCGGCCGAAAGCTGACTGGGATTGCGCTGGCGACGTTCTTTACGCTGCGATTTTAGTTTTTTGGCGCGAATCAGACGATACAAAACCCAACTGGCCGCCCCGACAATCAGAACCGCTCCGCCGATCACGCTGACCAGATAGACAACCTGAGCCATCCCCCCCAATCCGGCCGCTTCGCGATAGTACGACGCGATCAGCGAAGGCAAATAGATCAGCCCGCCGCCGATAATCAGCAGCGTGACAATGATCCAAAACGAGTTAGGTAGGGGAAAACGCTTCATAAGGGAGGCCGCATCAGTGCGGCGAGAGGGAATTTTCTGAATTAAGCCAATTTACGCCACTCCGCTTGGTAGTTCGTCGTTTCTAGGCCAGATTTGCCTGAATGTTGGGAAATTCACCAAAAATCAGCCAAGTTGCTTGATAGCCTTATCGTTACAAACTGCCGCCAGAGAGCAAGCGTGTGCTAATAGTGCCTGCTTTTGGTAGAATAGAGAGCCGCCATATTCCTTTCCTGCCGCTGGAGCCAACTGCGCTATGCCTCGCATTTTACCTGCGCTGATCATTGCGTTTTGCTGTGCGCCGCTCCAGGCCGATTGGCCCCTTTTTCGGGGCGATCCAGTCGCCAGCGGAGTTGCAGACTCGGCGCTGCCTGACAATCTCGAACTGCTGTGGAAGTATTCGGTCGACAAAGGCGCCTTCGAGGGGACCCCGGCCGTGGTCGACAATGTCGTTTATATCGGCGACCTGGACGGTGGGGTCTATGCGTTAAATCTGGCGGATGGCAAAGAGATCTGGAAAAAAACAATCGACACCGGCTTCTATGGCTCGCCTGCCTACCGGGACGGCAAAGTTTATCTGGGCGACATGGACGGCTTGCTTCATTGTCTTAGCGCCAAAACCGGCGACGCGCTGTGGACCTACGAAACCGGCGCCGAGATCAACAGCAGCGTCAACTTTTATCAAGACAAACTGCTGATCGGCTCGCAAGACGCCACCCTCTATTGCCTGACCGCGGCCGATGGCCAATTGGTTTGGAAATACGAGATCGCCGATCAAATCCGCTGCATGCCGACCATTGTCGAGAACCGCGGTTTCGTCGCAGGCTGCGACTCCAAACTGCATATTATCGATCTCGACCAAGGGACCAGCGCAGCCAGCGTCCCCATCGACGCACCAACCGGCAGCACTCCGGCTGTCCACGGCGACTTGGTCGTCTTTGGGACCGAAGGAGGCACGCTGTACGGCATCGACTGGAAACAAGCCAAGGTCAGCTGGACCTATGAAGATGAACGCGGACGTCAAGCGTTTCGCGCCAGCGCCGCGGTTACCGACAAACAAGCGATCATCGGCGGCCGTAACAAACGAGTCGCCGCCGTCGATATGACCAACGGCAAGCAGCTGTGGACCTTTCCTAGCCGCGGCCGCATCGACAGCTCACCGGTCATCGCTGGCGACCAAGTTTACTTTGGGTCGTCCGATGGCAAAGTTTATGGCTTGAAAATCAGCGACGGATCCGAAGCATGGAGCTATGAAGCCGGCGGCAGTTTCACCGGCGGCCCCGCGATCACCAGCGACAAGCTGCTGATCGCCAGCGATGACGGCCACATTTATTGCTTTGGTAAAAAATCAAAATAACAGCGCGGCAGTTTTGCACGATTAACCCGCAGGAGTTTCATGGCCACCGATTCAGTCAAAACCGAGGTCGGAAGCTACTTCATCTCGAACTATCCTCCCTTTTCGCAGTGGAGCGAAGACTACATTCCTGACCTGAAACAGGCGATGGCCAGCGAGCCGCGACCTGGAGTACCGTTGGGTTTGTATCTGCACGTTCCGTTCTGTCGCAAACGCTGCAAGTTCTGCTACTTCCGCGTCTATACCGACAAGAACGGCTCCGAAGTCGAAACCTACGTTTCAGCCCTGGTCGACGAGATTCAACTTGTCAGCCAACAAGCGGCGATGGGGGGACGACCGTTCCGCTTCGTTTACTTTGGCGGCGGAACCCCTTCGTTCCTGAGTCCCAAGCAACTGAAGCGTTTGGAAGATCGCTTGCGCAAGAGCATCAGTTGGGATCAAGCCGAAGAAGTCACCTTTGAATGTGAGCCCGGCACGCTGAGCGAGACCAAGGTCAAAGCGCTCCGCGAGATGGGCGTCACCCGCTTGAGCCTGGGGATCGAAAGCTTCTCCGACAAAATCCTCGAAGAGAACGGCCGCGCTCACCTCTCCAAAGAGGTCTACACCGCTTGGGAATGGATCGAGAAGGCGCAGTTCCCCAACGTCAACATTGACTTGATCGCCGGAATGGTTGGCGAGACGTGGGACACTTGGCGAGAAAACCTGGTCAAAACGCTCGAACTGTCGCCAGAATGCGTCACCATCTATCAAATGGAACTGCCGTTCAACACGGTCTACTCCAAAGATATTTTGGGCAACAAGATCGAGACCCCGGTCGCCGATTGGCCGACCAAGCGAGCCTGGGTCAGCTATGCGTTTGACGAGTTAGCCAAAGCCGGCTACTCACAATCGAGCGCCTACACCATGATCAAAGACCCGACCAAAATCAGCTTTAGCTACCGTGACAATTTGTTTGGCGGCGCCGATCTGTTGGCGACCGGAGTCGCGAGCTTTGGCCACATTTCCGGCGTTCACTACCAAAACCAAACCGAGTGGGGCGACTACACCGGCGACCTGCTAGAGCGAAAACAACTGCCGCTGAAGCGCGCCTATCGACCGACGCCAGAGCAGATGCTGATTCGTGAAACAATCTTGCTGCTCAAACGAGGTTATCTCGACGTCGATTACTTCCAAACCAAGTTTGGCGTCAACATCGTCGAAAAATGGCAGCCAATCTGGGACGAATATGTCGAAACCGGCATGGCGACCGTCGACGGTAATCGCATCGAACTGACCCGCGACGGACTGCTGCGGGCCGACGGCCTGTTGCCCCCGTTCTTTGAAGAACAGCACCAGGGAGTTCGCTATACATGAGCGACGACTCTCTTGTCTTCATGATGGGCAAGTTCGAGGCCAAGTTTCCGACCGATCGCCAGTACGCCAAAAACCATACCTGGGCCAGTTCCGGCCCCCAGGGTTACCGCTTCGGCTTTACCGCCTATGCGGTTCGGCTGCTGCAAGACGTTTACTTTTTGGAGTGGAGCGTCGACGCGCCGAGCACGGTGCGGCAAGGTCAGGAAATCGGCTTTATCGAGAGCAGCAAAGCAGAAAGCGACTTGTACGCTCCGCTGGCCGGTCAGCTGACCACACTCAATCCAGCGCTGCTAAGTGACCCGTCGCAGATTAACCTGGATATGTATGGAGCAGGCTGGCTGTACGAAATCGACAGCTCCGGTGACGAACTGCTGTCGCCGGAAGAATACCTAAAACACCTCGAAGGCGTCTGGGAGATCACCCAGCGCACGATTAAAGGCCAACTCAACGAGTAACCCCATGGCGAAAAAACTGACCGTCGTCCTCAGCCAAGGACAAAGCCAGAATCCGGCCAAACGGAACCTCGAAGAGGAAATCGTCGCCCGATTGCTGTTTACGCCCGGCATCGAAGTCACCATCGTTCCGCATCTCTACGACCTGAAACCAGACGGGCCCGGGATGCTCTGTCTCGAAGGGATCTCCGGCCACATGGTGATCCTCTCGTGGATGTTCGAGCGCGCCGCGCGCTGGACCCTCGATCGCAACAACATCCACGGCAAAGTCGGCACGTCGCTGTTGACCTACGAGGTCGACGAAGACGAGCTTGACGAACTAGAAGACGAAGAGGAAAAAGCCGAAAAGGCCCGCGTCGCCGATTCGCGTCCCCCTTCCAACCGCTTCATCTATTGCCTAGACCTGCGTGTCTCCGAAAAAGTAGACGAGTACGTCGAAGAGATCCAGCGGATCGCCGCCGAACTCACGCCGCAAATGTTGCAGCTGGGTGGTCTGACGCTGGATCCGCCGAAAACGAACGGCAATGGTAACGGCAACGGCGCCAGCGAAATGTTCGGCGTGACGCCGCTACAACAACTGCGGCACGATCACCCGACCAATGACACCTACGTTGGCGCAACGCACGAAGCGCCGATCGAGCCGATCCGCATTGAAGAAACCGGCGGCCGCCGCTGGTACCCAGTGATCGACTACAGCCGCTGCACCAACTGCATGGAGTGCATCGACTTCTGCTTGTTTGGCGTCTACGGCGTCGACGGCATCGACACGATCCTGGTCGAACAGCCCGACAACTGCCGCAAAGGTTGCCCTGCGTGCAGTCGCGTTTGTCCCGAAAACGCGATCATCTTTCCGCAGCACAAAACGCCCACCATCGCCGGCAGCGACATCGTCGCTGAAGGGGGATTAAAGATCGACCTCTCGCAGCTCTTCGGCAAACCGGCCGAAGATCCCAACGCCGTCGATACCGCTGTCCGCGAACGAGACGAACAACTCTTAATCGCCGGCCGCGACGCGGTCGGCGCATCCGTCGGCATCCCCAAACGTCAGGCCAACAAGCCGGCGGAAGAACGAGATGAGTTGGATGATCTGATGGATGCGGTGGATGATTTGGATATTTAGCAGCAGCCGATCTAGCGATTTGTCGGAAGCCGGGGATGGATGCGAAACAATCTCCCCCAAACCGCGCAGCAACGTAAGGCGCCAACGCGATCTGAGCACACCTTACGCTACTTCGCCGCATGCATCGGCGGTTCTCCCGCAAAGCTAAATAGCGTCGCTTCGATCGGGTTATAGTCGAGCTCAAAATGAGCGCCGTCTCCCAGCGCTTCCTCGGTGCGTTCATTGCGAACATCCGCCACTGGAGCGAGCAGTCGCACATCAATGCGCATCGCTTCGGCCGCCAGATCTTTGGCCCCCGCGCCCCCCAGCGAACTGCCGGTCACCGCAGCGTTTTGCACCACAAAGACGTAGGTTCGTCCTTGTTTGGTCCAATAGACCGTTTCGCAATTCCGCGGGCGGTTGCCGTCAGGGCCGGTCACCGTGATCCAAGGCTCAATGCCGCCGTCGCGCACATGGCGGACAAACACTTCGCGCTGCGCATCGGTCGTAAGATTTTCTTCGCGGTACTGCAGATAACGCTGCGGCGAAAGATTGATGTAGACCGCACGTCCCTGACCGATCTGCCGAATCTGATGGGTTTTGAGTTTTCTTTCCGCCAGAGAAAAACCATCCTGCAACTGACACGGCAACGAATCCAACAACTCGCGATATTTTGAATAGCCATACGCTTTATCTTGATCGGTCTCGACCCACAAGCGCTCAGCGAAAAAATCGCTTGCCGTTTCGCTGCCGTCATGCTGCACGCCAAACAACTGGTCGAGCGCGCCGGCACGGCGTCCCTTGCCATGCTGATCAAACAACCCGCAGGCAAAGTCGGCGATGACCGTCCCCCCTTGCTCGCAAAACTGCGTGATTTGCTCCGCCTCGCGATCGGACAACGCATAGCAGGCCGGTAAAATCAGCACACGATACTCGTCTGGGATTCCGTCAACGATGACATCGTCATAAGCGAGAAAGTCATATTGAATGCCAGAGTCAGTCAGCAGATATTCCCACGCTTTACGGACGTTGTGCGACGTTCCCAACTTGAAGTCGTTGTTGCGATTCACCCAGGTTGCGCCGTGCGGTTGTATGTCGAGACACCATGCAACTTGTACCGAGGGATGCGAGTAGTAAATCGCCACGCCGTCATGTCGCCATCGAGATCCAACCAACTTAGGCGCCTGACGCCCACCGATTTCTTTCAGCGCTGGCGCAAAATTATCCAACCATGGCTGCGGCTTTTCTCCCTCAAACCAACCCTCTACCCAGCCGATCATCCCGCGGTTGCCGTGAGCGAAGTAATACCAGGCCTGCCAGACATCGTTCGCGTCCCCTCTTTCACTACTATGAAAATGGGTCGTGACTTGCGGCAATGCATTGTGAGGGCTAAGTGAACGGATGATCGCCTGCGACGAGCCCAGATCATACGCTTCGATAAACTGCACCTTTTTCATCAGCTTGGCGTAGTCATAGCCGCCCCAGATGTTGGGCGATTGTCCGCCCACAATCCCGCAAGGAGTCTGAGGGTCGGCGCGGTTCGATACTTCGACCAGATCACCCAACAGATTCACCCAGACCGAGTCGTTGTAAGACAGCCGATCAAGTAGCGGAGAAAAATCGAGCTCACCTAGCGAGCGATCCAACTGCGGACGCAAAAAGTCAGGCGTCACATACTGCGGCTCAGGTGCGGCCTCTGCACCATAATAACGCTGCAACCACTGCGCATAAGCTTGGTCGTCAGCATTTACGCGCCACGGCAACGGTGTGACGAACGCTCCCCACGAAACTTCATCATCCAGCGCATAAGCGATGCATAGATCGCTTTGCTTACAAATATTCTCGACACGCTGCGTGACCAACTTCGACAGCCGTTGTTTCATTTCTGCATCCAAGGGGCGCGGATCGGCGCCGCCGCGAATCGCCCTTGCGTCACGCTGATACGGCTTCACACTGCTCGCTTGATTCGCGTTTTGCAGATACAGATCCCCCTTCCCCGCCGTGTGATCATTGTAGAACCGCAAATTGGCGCCGTTCAGCCAGCCAAATGGCCCTTCGCCGTGATCGGTGAACCCTCCATTCACCCCATACTGCTCACAAAACTGGGCGCCAGTTGCTCCGGTGCCGATGGTCCAACGATATCGCCACGGCATGTAGAGCCAAGTATCCCAGCGGCCCATCATCATTTGCGGATCCTGCGAAACAGACTGAAACTCTGGCGCCGTCCGCACATATTGCAGATACGCATCCTCTGCGCGCACGATCGAAACCGACCCCAACAGGAAAAACAGAAAGCTCATGAATCGGATGCAAAGGGATCGAAGCACAAGACCCCCGTCAGAAGTCTGATCCAAAGTACAAACGCGATCCATCTACTTCTCCTGCAAAGTGAAGGCCAATCGAGAACCGATGTGAACAAGAGGAATGCGAAACGAGGAGCAACGAGAATTGTAGACCAAATGTCTGCGCCGTTACACCAAATTTCGCTCTCCCAGCAGTGATCACCCTGCTACAGCCGCGTCGGTATTTCACAGCGCGCAGTCACCAACTCAGCGTCTCAAACCGTTCGATTTATCTGCGCCAAGCCGCGGCGATATTCTCCTGGCGAGACTCCCAGCTTGGAGCGGAACGCCTGGCCGAAGTAACTGGATGTTTTGAATCCGGTCAGCGCGGCGATCTCAGTAATCGTAGCGTCGGTTGTGGCCAAACACTCTGTCGCTTTCTCCAAACGAACCTCGGTCAAATACTCGATCAGCGTCTTGCCCGTGATTTTTTTGAACACCATGTGAAAGTGGCTGCGGCTCATCGGGCAAAACTCAAGGATCGATTCGATCGTGATGGGATTCCGATAGAATGCGTCCAGGTAGTGAATCACTTCGCGCACCATCTCGTCATGGGTAGGCTCATGGCAGAGCCGAGTTCCTTGAGAGCGAAACTTTTCGTCCCGGGCGATCGCAACAAACAATTGCATCGCTTTGACCTTCAGCACGGCCTGATAGGCGGCGTTCTTCTCACGAAATTCCTGCAATAATTCGCCCAGGATCTGCCCGATCACGGTTCCGGTTGTCGGCGAGATCGGCACTTGGCCTTGAAACAGGCCCATCTTGTCCACCACATCCAAGACCTCTTTGTCGCCCGGTATCGCCGGCGTAAACAGCAGCGTTTGAAAATCAAAAACATAGCAATCAAATCGCTGCTGGGGCTTAAAGATCGAACAATGACGCATCCCCGCCGGATAGAAAAACAGATCACCTTTTCGCAGTAACAATTCTCGGCTGCCGGCAAGCTGACCCCCTTTGCCGGCCGTACAAAACAGCAGCTCGTGATAGGCGTGCGTGTGTGGGGTATCAGCGTTCTGGCACGAGGAAGGCGCGTGATACAAGTTCAGGTGAAAAATCGATTTCATAAGCAGACCGATCGAATTTCGAAGCTGCGACGGATGCGGCTCGCCGCCAGACAAACAGGCATTTCAGACAATATTGAGATCATTTCCAGAGAATATTTGGATTGTAGCTGAAAAATACCGGCCTAAAATCAAGGAGTGATCAATAGCCGCTTTTAAGAAAAGACAATTCTACTGCCGCCAAGGAATTTTTCCTCCCGCCGATTACCACCCTGTTCGAGATGCCCGAATGACTTCCTGCTGGATTTCGCCGCTTGCCCAACGCTGGTACGTACTCACCCTGCTCTTCCTGCTGCCGACTCTTGTCCGCGCCGAAGTAGTCCGTATCGAAGTCGCAGAGCGAATCCCCTTCGCCGACGGATATGCATTCGAACATACGGGCCCGTACGAGCGTTTGCGGGGACGAATGATGGTTGAGCTCGATCCCAACGCGCCTGGCAACGCCCGCGTGCACGATTTGAAACATGCGAAGCAAAATGAGCATGGCAAAGTCGAATTCTGGACAGACTTCGTGCTGCTCAAGCCGGTCGATCCTGGTCGCGGCAACGGGCGAATTCTTTACGACGTTCACAATCGTGGCAATATGCTCGCCGTCTGGACATTCAACAGCGCCGCCCAGATCACCAATGATCCCCGCACGCTCGAAGATGGTGGAAATGGCTTCCTAATGCAACAAGGTTACAGCGTGCTGTGGACCGGCTGGAATGCCGAAGTACAGGAAGATGGACTGCAGCGGCTATTGCTGGAAGCGCCCGTGATTCAAAATCGCGACGCACCACTCACTGGCAAAGTGCATGTCGAGATTTGCGTCTCCGAAAAAATGATGAGCCGCTCCTTTGGTTGGAGCCCTTGGGGAATGCCGAAAGTTTTTCCGACGGTTGATCTGGATACGCGTCAGGCGACCCTTACCAAGCGGCCATCACGCAGCGCACCGGCGATCGAAATCCCGCCCAGCGACTGGGCCTTTGCGCGTTGGGAAGATGGCGAAGCGATTCCGGATCCCACCCAGCTTTACGTTAAAGACGGCTTGCAGCCGGGATGGCTGTACGACCTGGTCTATACCGCCCAAAATCCACGTGTCGCCGGAGTCGGCCTGGCAGGGATTCGCGATGTCGTCTCATTTTTGCGACATCGGCAACAAGACAAGATTGGCAATCCCAATCCGCTACAGGGCGCAATTGAAAAAGCCTACATCTTTGGCATCTCTCAGTCTGGACGGTTAGCCGTCTCCTTTCTCCATGAGGGATACAACGAAGATCTAAGTGGGCAGCAGGTATTTGATGGAGCCCTGGTCCATGTCGCCGGCGCGGGCAAAGGGCACTTTACGGTACGCTTCCGCAACGCCACCGATGCAGGCACCCAACACGAAGCGAACTGGAGCGGGTCAGAGTCATTCCCCTTCTCGCCGGCCCACCAAACCGATCCCGAGACCGGCGAACAAGGAAGCGTGCTCGAGCGGGCGCAACAACAGGGCGTCCTCCCCAAAATTATCTATGTGCAAACCTCTACCGAATACTGGTCTCGCGCGGCCTCGCTGGTGCATACCAACGTCGAAGGGACCAAAGATCTCGATCTGCCAGAAAATGTACGCTTATACCTGACCGCCGGCGCCCAGCACCTGGGCCAAGGCGAACCAACACCTGGCCTCGCGCAGCAACCGCGCAACATCCTCGACGACCGGGGGCCGGTGTTACGAGCAATGCTGGTCAACCTGGATCGCTGGGCGACGGTCAACCAACTACCTCCTCCTAGTCGTTATCCGACCATCGCCAACGGCGGCTTGATCGATCTCAAGACGTTTCAACAACAGTTTCCGCAAGTCCCTGGGGTGAATCTGCCGCAAGGATATTATCGCCCTGTTCGTCTTGACTTTGGGCCTCGTTTACTTGCAGAAGGGATTGCTGATCTTATCCCGCCCAAAGTGGGCAAGCCTTGGAAGACGCTCATCCCGGCCGTCAACAAAGATGGCAACGAATTCCATGGAATCGTGCTGCCGGATGTCGCGACCCCTTTGGGAACCTACGCCGGATGGAATCTGCGGAACAAGCAATATGGCCCCCCTGCGATGCTGACTCCCTTCGATGGGATGTACCTTCCATTTGCGACGACCGCCGCCGAAAGAAAACAGACCGGCGATCCTCGCCTGAGCGTGCAGGAACGCTATCCGACTCGCAATGACTACATGACAAAGATTACGGATGCAACGCTCCAACTCCAGCAGCAACACTTCTTGCTTCCCATGGATGCGGTGCAGATTCTACAGACCGCCAGCCAAAGAAATTACTGGGACAACTAAGAGTCTCTCCGGAAACTTGCTTTGCGGCTGGGAACCCCCTGATCTCGTCCCTGCACAAACTGCAATGCAATCGATTTAGCGTTTTTCCTGACGTCGGTCAGCATCAAGCGACGTAGCCAAACAAGCGAGCGAATTGCCCCATTTCCGGGGCCCTCGCAACCATCCTTCGATGTGGATTGCAGGGCTCGCAGTGGACGCAGTTGCAACCGGCACGGCGGCAGGCTACGGCGGTCCAATTCAGCTTAAATGCTTCGACTTGCGAAAGCATCTTCAGCGGACGACTTTTCTCGGTGCGATCGAAGCTGAAATCGATCGATCTAGCAAGGTTCCGCCGCTCGGCCAAGACCACCTCGCCGAGCAATCCCGATACCGAACGCCTCTCGACACAGCGCACAACACTCTCTCAATTGCGCAATCAGCACCACCATCCAAGGCGCCCTCTGCGCTCCTTTGTTAGCGTTCCGTTAGCGTTCTGTGAATTGTTCGCAGCCTGCGCTAAAAGCGATTGTGTCGCGATACATCACTTTTTCTAATGACCCGCAATGAGGTCGGTGGGGTCGCTTGCCTCTTTGACATCACCGCTTAACGCAAGCATTTATTTCGTCTTATTGAAGAGTTATTCAAATGAGCCCTGGTAGTTTCTCACGTCCAGAATCTCGTCGTCGCGGCTTCACCTTGGTCGAGCTGCTTGTTGTCATCGCGATTATCGGCGTCCTCATTGGGCTGCTCTTGCCTGCCGTCCAACAAGCCCGCGAGGCAGCCCGAAAAATGCAGTGCTCCAACAACATGAAACAGATCGGGCTGGCGTTGCACAACTATCACGACACCTTCCAAAGTCTGTCCGCCGGCAATCAAGGCAAAGCGAATGCGGCTGGCACAAACTACAGCGGACATGGCTGGACATGGCACGCAAACATCCTGCAATTTCTCGAACTTGGGACGCTCTACGACGCGATCCAGGGGCCTGATGGCTTTGGCAACGAATCGGGCAGCACAGGCGCCGGAAAACCATTGCTTCTGCACGGCAACACCGTCTCCGTTTTTTGGTGCCCCTCCCAAGAAGACGTCAGAAATGGCGCCCAGAAGTGGAACGATCAACCTTCCAATTACAACGGCAACATGGGCACCCGGATCGGAAACGGAAACGACGACTGCATCTGCACAGGCGTCTCGAATCTTACCGAAATGCGGACAGAAGCTTGGGGCTGCATGAATGGAAATGGAATTTTCTACGTCGACAGCAAGACTCGGTTTGCTGATGTCAGGGACGGTCTGACCAACACCATCTTCGTCAGTGAGGTAGTCGACACTGGTGGGGACGTCATGGGCCAATATGGCGGCAGTAATGACCGACATGCCATCTTCTCAGGTGGAGCGGACGGCAATCCTCCCAGCGAAATGACAGAATACCTGATCGCCGCCGAAAGCAACGATCCAATCAACGGCGGCGCCGAAGAAGCGGCCGGCAGTTGGCACCCCGGCGGAGCTACTTTCCTCATGGGCGATGGAAGCGTCCGCTTCCTTTCAGAAAACATGGACATGGCGACTTATCAAGGACTCAGCACCCGTGCAGAGGGCGAAGTCCTGGGCGACTTCTAATCCCAAGATTTTATCCCCAACCAAGCCGCACTGCTCGTCATGCAACGCAATCGTACAGTGCGGCTCGAAGCGGAGATCTCCCCATCCTTTCAGCCCCGTGACAAGGTCTATCATGAAGTCCAAACACGCCGGCCGCCTGGCAGTGGCCCTTTCGATAATGCTCACAAGTCTGCTCGGCTGTAGCGGGCCTAGTGATCGGCCTGAACTAGGCCAGGTCCACGGAACCATCACCCTTGATGGCAATCCGCTCAGCGGCATTGTCGTCGTCTTTCAACCCGACAACGGCCGCCCTGCCCACGGCCGCACCGATGCAGAGGGAAAGTACAGCCTGACCTACATTCACAATACCTCTGGAACCAAGCTCGGCCACAACCGCGTAGAAATCGCACCCAGCGAAGAAGAGGCGGAGGATCCAGCAGCAGAACCCGAAGCCGAAGCTGAAGCTGACAGCCTCCCGGTCAAACGGCCCGTCAAATTCAAATCAGGCAAGCCGCGAATCCCTGCTCGATACAACAAGCAGAGCGAACTAGAAGCCGACGTAAAGCCGGGCGACAACACCTTTGATTTTGATCTCAAGTCGTAGCGCGGCACAATAGCCACAGCAATCGATCCGCTGTCCCCCACCGCCACATCGATCGCCGGACGAAGATCGGCAATGCTCTTTCCCGTTTGCACCTGGCCGCCGACCTTCGGTTCGGCAAGGTAGGTGGCGCCCTTTCGCATCGGTTGCAGCAATGCGGGCCCCGCCTAGCGAAAACGCCGCCGCCGCAATCGGAAACTCCAACGGATCGTGCGTAATCGCAAGCCGTCCCGCCTTCGCGTCAAACAACAACAGCTTTGTCGTCGACGCATCCCCAAACAAAAACTGTGAGCCGTCCGCAGAGATCGCCACAGCCGCCAGAACCGACGGCACCCTGGCCGTTTATTCATCCAATAGTAGCGGAAGGGCGCGAGCCCTCCGGTTCTTCGGTTCTTCGGTTCTTCGGTTCTTCGGTTCTTCGGTTCTTCGGTTCTCCGGTTCTTCGGTTCTCCGGTTCTCCGGTTCTTCGGTTCTCCGGTTCTTCGTTCTTCGTTCTTCGTTCTTCGCACCGGAGGGCTCGCGCCCTTCCGCTACGATTCTCATTGCAGTGAAATCGCAATGAAGCCTTCCACGAAAACCGGCCCAACCGATCGGGCTTCACGGGAGTCTGGCGACCATGCACCTGCATGTCCACACAAAACAGCAGCCAGTGGTCTTCTCTATGGCGCCAGTGCTGCCTCTTTGCCGTCAAAACCTTCCCGCCGCGGCCGTACCAATCTTTCCAAAACAAGGTTGACTTGCCGCCGCTTTTTAGTATAAATATGTACAGGTAATCAAGCTGCGGTTTGATTCTGCTTATCTACAAAATATCGGGCGCCTGCGGGATGCGTTGGGGCTGTTTTTGGGCGTTTGGCCGGGGGATCGGGCTGGGCGTTTGCATCGGGTGATCGCTGGTTTGGCGAGGTTTTTCTGCTGCGCCAGGGTGAGCCATGGGGGAGAAATTTTCATGTCAACGGCCATGCTGGAGTCTGCTTCTCTTGAGGCGATTGCTAATCCAATCCACCATGCGGAATCGGCCGCAGGGCTTTCGAGTTTGTTGCGTTCCGATTCTGCGAAGACAGCCGCTGTTTTTCAACATTTGGACCTGGGGCAGCAGCGTCCTGATGAACCTTTAGAGGGGCTGACCACGGTCCAATTGTTGGCGCGGCAAACGCCGCAGGCTTGGCTATTGCCGGGAGTGCTCGCCCGGCATCAGGCGGCGGTGATTTTGGGGCCTTCGAAATGTCTGAAAACTTCGCTGGCGGTCGACTTGTGCGGAGCGCTGGCCAGCGGCGGCAAATTTTTGGGGCAGTTCGCGGCCGAGCGAGCATTTCGCGTCGGCTTTGTGGGCAGCGAAGAGGTTGAGCCAACCATCGCCGATATGGCGCCGCGGTGGAGCGCTGCGGCTCAGGTCGATCTGTTGACGCTCGATCGACTGATCTGGAGCCTGAACATGGGCGACCCTGGCAGTCCGGTCAATTTGCAGCGAATGACCGCTTGGATCGAGCAGCATCAGTTAGAAGTGGTGCTGATCGACGTCGCCGATTTGGCGGATGCGACGCCGCGGGCCCAGGCCAAACAGTTGCGCGATTTGGTTCGCTGTTGTCAAAAAGCAGGCGCCACGCCGATCATCTGTTGCCCAACGCGCAGAGAGTTGTCCCCGCGAGCCATGACCGCCGCTGATCTGGGCGGTTCGGCGTGCAGCGGCATTGCCCGCCAATGGCTCTTGATGAATCGCCGGCAAACGTTCGAACCAGGAACCGGCCGCCATCAGTTATGGCTAACAGTCGGCGGCGGCGCGCGGAGAAGCAGCCAATGGGGCCTCGACATTGACGAAGGGCAATACGAAGAGGAGGCCGGCGGCAAATGGGAAGTGCAGCTGCGCGACGAGTCTTCCATCGTTGAAGAAAATGCCCAACTAGCGGCCAAATCACAGGCCGAACGCTTGCGCTGGAAGCTGCGCGGCGTGATCTCGCAGATCGACCCAGAGAAAGCGACCAAGCTAAAAATCCGCGAGCAAAGCGGGATGAGCGGAAGCAATTTTGGTTTGGCCTGGCAGCGCATGGTCGACACAGGAGAAATCCGCCTGGTCTCGAAAACGGAAGCCTTCCGGGGCCAGGGCGAGGCCCGGTATCGCTTGGTCGATCTGGCGGAACTGAACGATCCGGATGCGCCCAAGTTCGACCCGCTCGACACCGTCCTCCCCACCTTCACCACCGCCGAACTAATCGCCTACGCCAAAAAAGAAACGCCTGCGAGTCCAGTCCAGCCGCCAGAAAAAATGTTCGGCGAGAGTCCACTCGAAAAAAATTCGCAGCCGAGTCCAGTCCACCCGCCCCGCCAGTCACAAAAACGACGACCGAAAGTGCGGAACAAGCGACGGAGATAACATAAGTGGCGCAAATGGCGTAGGGCGGGTGCAGCAAAAACCGAAACCAATCCCACCATCACCAACCAACGCAACCGGTTTGCGTAACCCACCGAACCTGCCGAACGATCCGGCGGCAATGGTGGGTTGCGCAAGCGGGGATGTTGTTTGACATTGGATGCCGCTAATCGCTTGCTGCACCCACCCTACTATATTGAATTTGACATTCGGATTTCGACATTCGTCATTGACGCCCCTGGCTTCCGCTTTCAACTCCGCTCCCCTCCTCTTCCCTGTCGCCCGGTTGTGACTGGGGGCGAAACGTCGATAATTGGCGCTGTCGCGGTGGGTTTTCTCTTCCGCTGCGGCGCCCCGAGAATTGCCTGAAACATCACCTAAAGTACGCCGACGGAAGACCGCCTCATGGATCAAATTGAACTCGTCCGCAGTTTGCAAGCCAAAAATGACTCGAAAATCGTCATGTATGTCGGCGACGGTTTGGGGGGCTTGCCGCAAAAGCCCGGCGGTCCGACCGAGCTGGAAGCGGCCAAGACGCCCAACCTAGACGCGTTGGCGGCTCGCGGAGTGCAGGGAGGCAGCATTCCGGTGAAGCCCGGCATTAGCCCCGGCAGTGGACCTGGCCACTTGGGGTTGTTCGGCTATGATCCGCTCAAATATCTGATCGGCCGCGGCGCGTTGGAAGCGACCGGAATTGGCCTGGTCATGAAAGATGGCGACGTGGCGGTGCGCTGCAACTTTTGTACGGTCGATGCCGATGGCAAGATCACCGATCGGCGGGCTGGTCGCATTCCGACCGAAGAAAGCGCTCCGCTCGCGATTAAGCTGCGGGAAGTAAAGATTGACGGCGTCGAGATCATTGTCGAACCGGTCAAAGAACACCGGTTTGTCGTGCTGTTCCGCGGTGAAGGCTTGGATGGCAATATTCATGACACCGACCCGCAAGTGACCGGCGTCAAACCGCTCGATCCGAAAGCAGCCGACGCCGGCAGCGAAAAGACCGCGAAGATCGCGCTGGAGTTCTTCCAAAAAGCAAGCAAGCTGCTGGCCGGCGAGAAGAAAGCAAACTCGCTGACGATGCGTGGTTTTTCGGCCAAGCCGAGCATTCCTTCGTTTGAAGAAGTGTATGGACTAAAAGCGGCCGCGATCGCCGTTTATCCGATGTACAAAGGTCTGGCCAGCTTGGTCGGCATGGACATCATCGGTGAGCCGCAAACGCTGGGCGAAGAAATCGATCTGCTAGAGAAGCACTGGGAAGAATACGACTTCTTCTTCGTCCACTTCAAATACACCGACTCAAGCGGCGAAGATGGCAACTTTGACCTGAAAGTGCAACGCACCGAAGAGTTCGACGCCCAGGTGCCGCGGATCACGGCGCTTAACCCCGATGTGATTGTCGTGACCGGCGACCATAGCACGCCATCGTTTTTGTCGAGCCACAGCTGGCACCCGGTTCCAACGTTGCTCTCCTCGAATTGCTGCCGCTACGACGGGCACACCAGCTTTGGCGAAAAGACGGCAATGGTCGGCGGCTTGGGCCAGTTTGAAGCTCAATACCTGATGACGCTGGCAATGGCCAACGCCGGCCGCTTAGGCAAATACGGGGCGTAATCGCTCGCCAACGAACTTCGTTACTACAAACCAAAAAAGCCCGCTCAACAGCGGGCTTTTAGCTTGCGGCCGAACAATGCTAGGCCACACCGCGCCAAAAAAGTCGCGAGCAGCTGAATCCTCGCTTCGATGCACTGCAGTTTGCGACGACGGTTGTTATTTCCCGGGCTCGACAGGCGGCTTCGGAATCAGCTTGGCCAAAGCGTCTTTGGCCACCTTTTGGCGAGCAGCTGGATTCGCTTTGATCTTTTTGAACGCATCGTCAATGACCGCTGCATAGGTCGGCGCTTCTTCATTGACATTTGCGACCATGCGATCGTAGCCTTCGACTTCACTACCGTAGGGGCCTCCGCTGGCGTAGTTTTCTAAGATCATTTGCGCTTCTTTCATCGCGCCCGGCGGCTCTAACTTGTAAACCCGCTCTTCCGGCCCCTTTAGACAACCGAGCAACGGCACAGCCATTAAGAGAACCAGACAGACATATTGCATCATCATGATTATAAATTCCTTGCGGGTTAAAATTCGCCCAGCACCTGGCCGTCGTTGCAGCTGCCCAAACGTTGAAAGGTCAACAGATCAACCGTGTTGGTGATGAAGCGGACCGAGCCGTCGCCCAATCCCCCATTAACTCCGCCGGGGTGCAAACTGCGCGGCGGAATTACGCCCCACCCCCAGTCATGTGCGCCGCCAGGACAGCAATTGCCGCCGGCCGTCGGATACTTCCAGTTTGGCGGAGCAGGCGTATTGAATAGCGACTGACCATGTGCGTACCAAGCCCACAGCGAACCATTGTTGCTACGTTCGCCCACCGGCGTTTCGGCAGCCGTACCAATGGCGTCGAGATCGGCTTGGGTTGGATAGACTTTGTTGGACGCCGAGGTGAACGGACTATCGCCACCTTGAACGTAAAAAACGTCGTAAGGATACTTCGGCTGATCCGCGACGCCGTCACCCGAAAGAACCTCGGAGAGAAACAGCGTGTTAGAAAGTCCATCGGTCGCGTACGCCATATCGCGCTCGATCCTCAAGTTGAACAATCCATTCGCGTTCGTTTCATTGGCGCTCCAAGCGGTGTGCAGCGAACTGCCTGAGCACCAAGCGTAGTTCGTACCGGGGCCTCCCCAAGAAAAGCTTTCCGATGGGGCCGGTTGTGCAGAGGGGCACTTGAACGCGTTCAGTGAGACATTCATCGGGCCGTTCCGATTATTGGCCCAGCTCCCGTTGAGATCAAACCTATCGTACAAGGGATTCTGCTCGATAAACGGCAACAATTTGTAGTTGGCGCTGAAACGTTCCCAACCTTCCCACGTGACGCCGGCATTGGGGCCATAGGCGTTCAGCGGGAATTTCCGGAAGGTATCATGGAAATTGTGCATCGCCAGCGCAAGCTGCTTAATGTTATTAACGCACTGACTGCGACGAGCCGCTTCGCGCGCTTGTTGCACTGCCGGCAACAGCAATGCGATTAAAACGCCGATAATCGCAATCACAACCAACAATTCGACTAGGGTAAACCCACGCCTGCGGGCAATCGAAACACGCGCACTAGGGGACATGAGGGATCTCGCTTTAGAAACAGATAGGTGCGATGATAATTACACAGCGGATGCTGGTATTTTTGACATTCAAAAAAATTAGGTTCTGAAGAAATTGATGCGACGTAATCATAACTCAGAATAAATCCCCATCAACTGTCCATTATGCATAAAATCCCTCCCCAGCATCCTCCTCCACTCAAAACCCCACCCCAGGGGAGTCCTCTGAAGCCATGAATCCTGCGATCCGCCTTGTCGAACACATCTCCAGCTACCAGCGCTGCGCCGTTGCACTCTCAGGCGGGGTCGATAGCGCGGTGGTCGCCAAGGCCGCGCAACTTGCCTTAGGCGACAATGCCGTTGCGGTGACGGCTCGCAGTCCCAGCGTTCCGGCCAGCGAGATCGAAGAAGCGCAGCGGATTGCGGCCGAGATTGGGATTCGGCATGAGATCGTCGACACGCAAGAGACGCAAAACCCGCTCTATATTCAAAACGCGCCGGATCGCTGCTTTCACTGCAAGACCGAGCTCTACTCGCAAATCGAGCTACTGGTCGCCGCGATCGACGCGCCGCTGATCATCAACGGCGCCAACGTCGACGATCAAGGAGATCACCGCCCCGGCATGATCGCCGCCAAAAACCATCAGGTTCGCTCACCGTTGATCGAGTGCGGGCTGACCAAAGCGGACGTCCGAGCCCTGGCCCAACACTGGAATCTATCGGTACATGACAAGCCGGCGTCGCCGTGCCTGGCCAGCCGCATCGCCTATGGTGAAGAGGCGACGCCTGAGCGATTGGCGATGATTGAAGCGGCTGAGGCTTATTTAAAATCGCACGGACTGCGCGAGTTTCGCGTCCGTTACCATCGCGGCGATGTCGCCAGGATCGAAGTCACCCCAGAGTGGATCGCGACCTTGGCCACGGATCCGCTGCGCAGCGATCTGGCGAAGAAGCTGCACGAGCTTGGCTTTCGCGCGGTGACGCTTGACCTGGATGGTTTTCGCTCTGGCAACCTCAACAACTTTGTCGATCTCTCGGCGATCCGCATCGAATAAAAAACGGACGCCCAATCGGCGCCCGTTTCAAGTTGCTTGATGACCTGTAGTCTCGGCAGACTAACTGGCGAAGATCTTGTTCATCTGATCCGCGATCAATGCCAAGCGATCACGATCGCCGCCAGCAATCTCGGCGGTGCCCCAACCGACGTAGCCAACCTTCTCTAGCTCGTCCATCACCTTCGGCCAGTCGACGTCTCCTTCCAACAGCGGAGCGCCAAAACCGGGGCCTGGGGCGTTTGCGTAGTCCTTGATGTCAAGCTTTTTAATCCGTTTGCCGAGAATCGGAATCCACTCATGCGGCGGCGAGTAACGCACCGTATTGCCAACATCAAAGTAAGCGCCAACCCACTCTGAATCGAGCTCATCGATAAAGCGGGCGGTCTCTTTCGGATCGGTCAGAAAGTTGTTCCAGACGTTTTCCATCAAGATTTGAATTTGCAGCTTCTCCGCCAACGGCAACGCTTTGCGGATCTCGGCGATCGAACGCTCCCAGCACTGATCATAGGTGACATCTCCCTTGACAACGCCAGGCACCAACAAGACGCTGGTACCGCCGTAATCTTTGGAGGCTTGCAGCGCGGTCATCAAGCCGGCCAAACCTTTGGCGCGAATTTCTGGATTGGGATCTGACAGCGTATCGTTCCAATGGACCGAATCGACAACGCCATGCACGGGCAACCCCGTCGCGTCGATCGCCGCTTTGACCTCAGCTGCGGAAGGCCCCCCCGGCGAATTCAATTCGACGCCGTCGTAACCCAGCTCTTTCAAAACGCGGAACTTGTCTTCCAGCGAGCCAGGCACGTTGACCATCCCGATCTTCACCGCTTTTTTGAAGCCGTTGGGAGTCGGATCTGCGGCCACGGCTTGGCGATAGGATAGCCCCATGGTTCCAGCGGTCAGGGCCGCAGCTTGCAAAAGGAATTGGCGTCGACTCGGCATAGAAAGATTCCTAACGGACAAAAAAAACCGGTGAACTTCTCATTGAAGTCCACCGGCCAGAAGTTTTCCACTCGCTAGTTCACGCACAACGTGCGTTTCTTCGCGAAAACTTAGGTGTTAATCACAGGAATCGTGCGATACGGGATCCATGATCTTGGTATTGCGTTCGATCGCCAGGGCTACGGTCCGTTGCTCCAGCCCATCATGACTGCGCGCGACGATCGGAAAGATCTGCCGCTTGTCAGGCAAATTCATCTTCACGAGAAAGGCGCCATCTTCGTGAACCTTCACCGGATCGCCAGAAAGGGTGACATAGGCGCCGGTACGAGTGCGACCGTAAACGATCATCTCCACATCGACGTCCAATTCAAACTCTGGCCGCTGGCGATGGAGACGTTCGGCAACCTTACCAAGCTGAGCCCCCAGCGGCTCACCGATTGAACGGCTGAAACGCTCTTCCAGCATTTCTTTCAGCTCGCGGCTGACGTTCTCATCATCATTGCCGCCGCTTAGCGCGTAGATGCGATCGACGTTGTCGGCGACGTCGCTCCAGTTGGCGTCGACATCGTCACATGCGCCGGGCTCTGGGGTGGTTACCAGATTACTGCGAGACAAAGCATGAAACTTGCCCGAGGCCGAGACATACCCGATGACGGCTCGAAAACTCTTGGGCGGTTCGTTGACATCGATATACCAATTGCGAACTCCGCCATGGACATCGATTTGGCGAACAACACGTTCAGCAGCACCACCATCGACTTCCATCAGACGCAGTACAGGACGTGCGGTGTGCCAATGCTCGGCCAAGGCGGCCTTCGCACGCTGAATGGACTTGCGCGAGATTTCCCAGTAGGCATGCAGCCAGAAAGAATCGCGAACCATTAGCGCGATGCGATCTTGCGAGGCTTCATTGTCGGTATGCGAAATGTCTTTCAGTTGCTCTCGTCGTAGATGCGCGTCTTGAATGTTACGCACGACTTTCGGACTTGACTTTTCGGCGCGGGCGGCGCCATTTTTGGCTGAACCTGCTTTGGGCGGAGGAGTCGTGCGACTCCGTTTGGCCGGCGGCACTTCGCTTTTTGTCGACTTCGTACTAGGTGTGGCCACTTTTGCGGCAGAAGCCGACTTGCGGGTCACTTGGGTTCGATTCAACTTCAAGATCGCTTTGACAAGCTCTTCTTTACGCATTGAATGCCAGCCGCTTACTCCACGGCTTTTGGCCATTTGAGCAAGATCTTTGGCGGTATACTCTTTCAAAGACGCTGCGGTAATCAACAGACTAGTCCTCCACACGTCGGCCAGACCAAGCGAGCGGCGCACTTCTTCCGCTATCCTGTCGCTTGGTACGGTTGGTTCGTCCCGGTTGTTTCGTCCGTGAAAGAAATGTATTGAACCGTCTTTGCCCCAATTCCGTTTGATTGGACAAAGTTCGGCGTCGGTTCAAGTTCACGAAAAGGCGTGCAGCAGCTGGTGTAGTTGTTGAAATTCAACAGGCATACAGCCAACTTGTTCGGGGAGCAACTTCTCTGTTATTCCGTCATTCCAGTAGGAGAGCTCCGCTGATACATCCCAGATGACACATCTCAAAAACGAGTAACGCAAAACCTGGGGAAGGGTCGAAGCCCTCAATGGGCCTGTCTCCAGCGGTTGTTTGGGCGAAAGGGCCAATCGCCGCAACCTAGTCTTCCCGAGGTAATCCCCTACTCCCAATCAGCGGCAGCAATCCTAGCCATCTCCATGTACTAGCCTAATAGAATTGCGGCCGCAATGCAATCAAAAACTCCCCCAGATGGCCGATAAAGGGGATCCTTCACATTCGAAGCCCATTCTGCACCGCTTACTACGCAGCCCAATCCAGGGGTACCAAGAGAAATGCAACTCTTTTCCTGGTAATCAATTACGACGGGTCAAAAACTTTGTGAATTTTTGCACGATCTTGCCTTCGGACGATTGACCGCCTGTGCCCGTTCCCTTACATTGATTCGCAATTCTGCAAGATGCCTCACTTTTTCATTGACGCTTTTACTGCGACAAGAAATCAGCTTGAGCAACCAACCTACCAACGATCGGCCGCCGATGGCGGTCGCCTACGAGTGGGTGGGACGCATTTTTGCGGTATGTATTGAGATGATTGCCCCGGGATTGGCTGGCCACTGGCTCGACACGCAGTTTGGCATACAGGGCCTGTCGCTACTGGGGTTTGCATTAGGTATCACGCTCGCCATTTATCACCTGCTGCAATACGCCAAAGCGGATCAAAAGCAGCGTGACCAATCGGACGAGCAGCCGCGGTGAACGCCGTGTATAGGCAACTGCTTCCTTTCGCATAACTTCACCGCCTTTCGCAGAACTTCGCTGTCACCGCCGTGAACACCGCCCCCTCGGATAATTCGCCAACGCCACGACTGCTCTCGCAGCTATGGCGCCCAGCGCTCGTACTGATGACCGCTGTCGCACTGCCGACCCCGCTCCTTGCTTGGTACGCGCAAACGCACTACGGCGAGCTCGGTATCCAGGCGATGCTGATCGCGGCGATCGTCTGCGGCGGAAGTTCGCTGGCCGCACTGACTTTGATCGTGATGTACAAGCAAACTCCGCATCAATTGCACGCAGCGCTCGCCGGAATTGGCTTGCGAACCGGCCTGCCGTTGATGATCGGCGCGTTTTTTAAACAAGCGGGCGGCCCACTTGCAGAGGCGGGCGTATTCGGGATGATTATGGTCTATTATCTGACCACGCTCCTAGCCGAGACTATCTTGGCAGCTCGTCTTATCCAACCCGCAGCGAACGTCTCGAAGGCTTCCTAATCCGATGGCATCCGACCCGATCCTGCACATCAAAGACAATTACTACTTTGAAGTCCCCAAAGGACTCGCGCCTTCTCATCGCGAGTCGCTTCAGGACTTCCCGGATGTTTGGATTCGTCTGGATCCTGACTTCCAACTGTGGGAAGCCAAAGCGGTCCACGCCAAGCTTGCAGAGCTAAGCAAAGGGGTTCCCGCCGAAACCGAATTCGTGCACAACTGGGAGCATTGGCAACATGAGCCAGGCAACCACGGCAAACCGGTTCGTCGTTACCTCAAAGAGCTTGCTGAAGAGCAGACCGCCGACAACCAACCAGCGAATCCATGGGCTGAAAACTGGGCCGAAGCCCAGCAAGTAGTTAGCGTCGCCGAATATCGCGAAACGGCCAAACCATGGTCGCCGCAAAAGATCGCTGGCTACAACGAAGCTCTCTCGGGCAAGATCATCATCCCGCAGCCGTTTGGTGAACTCCGGAATCTGTACCAAAAAGATTCTGGCTTCTGCATCTCGCGGTTTATGGTGCTGGAGATGTTTATCGCCGTGGTGATGTTGCTGATCTTCACCTGGTATGCGGCGCGGTTAAAGAAAAGTATCGTTCCCAAGGGACGCATCGTTCAACTGATTGACGTCTTCGTCTGCTACCTGCGTGATCAAGTCATTCGTCCCGGCATCGGGCACGGCGCCGACAAGTTTGTGCCGATCCTGCTGACCATGTTTTTCTTTGTGCTGGGCTGCAACTTACTGGGGATGATTCCTTGGTTAGGGGCGCCAACCGCTTCGTTCAGCGTGACCTTATCGCTCGCATTAGCGACGCTGTTGATTGGCCTCGGGGCTGGCGCCTTGAAATTTGGTCCGATCGGCGTCTGGACGAATCTGGTGCCGCACATGGATTTGCCTTTGGTCCTGGCGATCCCGATTAAACTGATGCTATTTGTTATCGAAGTCCTGGGCTTGTTCATTAAACATGGCGTGCTTGGCGTTCGTTTGCTGGCCAATATGGTAGCCGGACACGTCGTGTTGTTGGGCATTGTCGCGATGGGCGTCGAGATGTCAGGCTGGTCGCTATTTATTGCCGGTCCGATTATTGTCTTCGCCGCCATTTTGTTCAGCTGCCTAGAACTGTTCGTCGCCTTCCTACAGGCGTACATATTCACATTTTTGTCTTCGTTGTTCATTGGCGCATCGACCCACCATCACTAAGTCGAACGTCTGCGAATACACCGTTGTTTACCCAAGGTTGAGGAGAACGAGTCCGTGTCCAAAATTGCAAAGCTTTGCTTGTACAGCTTCGCCGCTGTCCTGATCTGCGCCGTCCCGGCGCTGGCCCAAGAAGGTACTGCTGCAGCCGCCGCTGCTGGTGCTGCCGCCGGTTCTGGTGGTCTGATTGATATGTCCAAATACATGGGCGTGGGCCTGACTGTGATCGGCGCCGCTTACGGCATCGGCAAGTTGGCCAGCAGCGCGTTGGAAGGTATGGCCCGTCAGCCAGAGATGGCCGGTAACATCCAGACCGCGATGATTATTGCTGCTGCGTTGATCGAAGGTTTTACCTTCTTCGCGCTCTTCATTTGCTGGGGCTAAGACTCCTCCATTCGGTCGAGGCTTACCCGCGTTCGCCTTCACGATTGGGCCTAAACCATAGGTTTAACAGATCATGCGCTTCCCTATTTCCAAACTGTTGCTCGTCGCCGTGATGGCGACCGTTAGTGCGACGTATTGCGTTGCGCAAGAGAAAGAGCCCGCTCCCACCGAAAATCCTCTCGAAGCGGTCGAAAATACGATCAACGAGGGAATTGAAGGGATGGAAGCGGCTGGAGAAAAGGCAGTGCATGACGCCCATGACGCGGCGGAGCATCACGGCGAGATCCCAGGGGACCATGACCCGAATGATCTGTCGCACAATGACGCCGCTCCGGGGATGTCCAAGCCCGAAGAATTGTCCCTTGATCTGGCGACTTTCAATTTCCTGATTTTCGCTGGGTTAGCTGCACTGCTGACAATCGTGGCTTGGAAGCCGATTGTCACGGCGCTAGATGGTCGCGAAGCGGCGATGGACGGCAAGGTGGCCGAAGCTCAAAAAATGTTCGCTGCGGCAGAAGCGAAGCTGAACGAGTACAACCACAAGTTGGCCGAAGCTCAGCAGGAAATCCAAAAGTCGCGTGAGCAGATCCTGAAAGAAGCGGAAGCGAAGCGACTGCAGATCTTGGCTGACGCTCAAGCGGCCGGCAACGCCGAACGCAAGCGGGCCCAGCAAGAAATCGAAGCAGCCAAATCCCAGGCAATCACCGATCTGACGAAGCAAAGCGTCAACTTGGCGATTGATCTGGCCAGCAAGATCACCCGGCAACAACTGAAGCCGGAAGATCACCAGAATTTGATTAACGACACGCTCGCCCAACTTCCGAGCCAGAACTAACCGGGAATCGCAAGCTCGATGGCCGAGACTAGCCACCATCCACGATTTGACCTCTCCAGCGAACGCGTTGGCGTGATTTACGCAAAAGCGCTGTACGGCGCTGCGGAAGCCGCCGGCTCGATCGATGAGGTCGTCGCCGAACTCGCTTCGTTAGTACAAGACGTACTCACGCATCCGAAGCTGGCGAACGCGGTGATCTCGCCGCGAATCAGTCATAGCGAACGTTTAGTCATCCTCGACAAAGCGTTCGCCGGACGAATGAATCCCACGTTGCTGACATTCTTAAAAGTGCTGTCGAACCATAATCGGCTTTACTGCATTCGCGAGATTCAACGTGCGTTTCATCTGTTGGTGGGCGAAAAGCGGGGACGCGTCGATGTGAAAGTCACGTCGGCCCAACCGTTGAGCGAACAATCGTTCGCCGCAATCACCAATCGTTTGCAAGAAACCTTGGGCAAGGATGTCGTGGTTCTGGCCTCCGTCAATCCGGCGCTAATTGGCGGGCTGATCGTACGCATCGGCGATACAGTGATCGACGGCAGCGTCGCTCATCAATTAGAAAACATTCGTCGTCAAACGCTTGACGCGGCAGCGCAGCAAGCCAAAGACGCGCTTGAGCGGTTTACGACCTCCAAAACATAGACGGCTCTGAAGAATTTAGACGCCTCCGACCAACAACGGTAGTTCCATGAAATTTAATGCGGACGAGATCGCTTCGATCATCCAGCAAGAGATCCAACAGTACGAATCGCAAATCGATGTGCGTGAAGTCGGCACCGTGCTGGAAGTCGGCGACGGCATCGCACGCGTCTACGGCCTATCCGGAATCATGGCCGGTGAAATGGTTGAATTTCCCGGCGGCGTCAACGGCCTGGCGTTCAACCTGGAAGAAAACAGCGTCGGCGTGATCATCCTGGGCGACTACCTCGGCATCAAAGAGGGAGACGAAGTCAAGGCGCTCGGCAAACTGTTGTCGGTTCCGGTCGGCAATGCCGTGTTAGGGCGTGTGGTCGATCCGCTGGGTAACCCGCTCGACGGCATGGGCCCGATCCAAACGACCGAATCGCGTCCCGTTGAATTCCTGGCGCCAGGCGTGTCTGAACGCAAGCCGGTTACCGAGCCGATGCAGACCGGTATCAAAGCGATTGACGCGATGACGCCAATCGGCCGCGGTCAACGCGAGTTGATCATCGGCGACCGTAAGACCGGCAAAACGGCGATCGCTCTCGACGCGATCCTGAATCAAAAAGATACCGGCGTAAAATGCTTTTACGTCGCGGTGGGCCAGAAAGACTCTTCGGTCGCCGCCGTGGTCGAAGTCCTGCGTCAGCATGGCGCGATGGAATACACCACCGTGATTGTCGCCGGCGCCAGCGCTCCGGCGCCGTTGCAATACGTTTCGCCTTACTCGGGCACCGCGATGGCCGAGTACTTTATGTTCAACGGGCAACACGCGCTGATTGTGTACGACGACTTGTCGAAGCAAGCGGTCGCCTATCGCGAACTGTCGCTGTTGATGCGACGTCCGCCGGGCCGCGAGGCGTACCCGGGCGACGTGTTTTACTGCCATAGCCGCTTGCTAGAACGTTCTTCAAAACTAAGCGACGCGCTGGGTGGCGGTTCGCTCACTTCATTGCCGATCATCGAAACGCTCGAAGGCGAAGTTTCGGCCTATATTCCGACCAACGTGATCTCGATTACCGATGGCCAGATTTATCTGCAGCCTGACTTGTTCTTCGCTGGCCAACGTCCGGCCATGAACGCAGGTATTTCGGTTTCACGCGTTGGTGGTAACGCCCAGATCAAAGCGATGAAGAAGGTCGCCGGCGGTTTGCGTCTCGACTTGGCGTCCTTCCGCGAATTGGAAGCCTTTGCACAGCTTGGTACCGAACTGGATCCAGCGACTCAGTCACGTCTCGATCGTGGTTATCGCATGGTCGAGTTGCTGAAGCAGGGTCAGTACGCACCCATGAACGTGACCGATCAGGTCTTCAGTATTTACGCCGGCACCCGAGGGCACTTGGACGAAATTCCGCGTGTCGACGTGCTCCGCTGGGAACGTGAGTACCTTGACTTTATCCACGCCAAACATAGCGATCTGTGGAACAAGCTGGCGGAAGCGAAAGACCTGACCTCAGAGATCACGGAGAGCATCGAACAAACGATTAGCAGCTTCCAAGCGACCTTCGTGCCGACCAAGCAAGAAGAGTTTTAAGCTGCGACCGATCATCGTTTGGGAACTTTCTCCCGCCAAATCCTGCTGACGAAATAAACGCGATATGGCTAACCCACGAGCACTTGATAAACGCCGCAAGTCGGTCCGCAACATTCGCAAGATCACGCGGACGATGGAATTGATCGCTACTGCGCGATACAAGCAGGCGATGGATCGTGCCGCGGCGGCGACCGCCTACACCGATCGCATTACGCAGATCGTGAAGGACCTGACCGCGTCGAATCTGGACTTTAAGCATCCGCTCTTGCAACAGCATGACAAGCAAGAGAACGCGACGTTGCTAGTGCTGACCTCCAATCGCGGTTTGTGTGGTGGTTACAACGGCGGTCTCTGCCGTGCGACCTTCCCGCATGTTGTCGATCTGAAAAAAGAGTTCAGCAAGCTACGTCTAGAGATTGCCGGCAAGAAGGGGATTGGCCTGTTTCGCTCGCAGCGCAAGCTAGAAGCAGACCAGGCTTACACCCATTTTGAAGACAAGCCGCGTTACGAAGAAGTCGAAGTCATCGCCAATCGCTACTTGCAAGAGTTCGCGTCCGGCAAGCTGGATCGGCTGGATGTCTCCTATACGAAGTTCGTCTCCAGCAGCAAGCAGATCCCGGTGATCGAGACTTTGTTGCCGCTGGGCTCGCTGGACGGAGTCGGTAACGAGGAGCCTTCCGAAGAATCGATGTACGAATTTTTCCCGTCGGCCCAAAGCATTTTGGAAGAGGTCGTTCCGACCAGTTTCAAAGTCAAGCTGTTCAAGTGCTTCCTCGACTCTGCGGTCAGCGAACAGATTGCTCGCATGGTGGCGATGAAGTCTGCGACCGAGAACGCGTCGGACTTGATCAAGCAGCTGTCACGGGAATACAACCGCGCCCGTCAGGGACGGATTACCAACGAAATCATGGAAATCATCGGCGGCGTTGAAGCGCTCAACAACTAGGCTGCATTCCTGCAACTGCGTTGTCGCGTGCGTTACGTCGTGAGCACCACAACCATAATTCAAAAGCAAAAGATAGCGATATGGCGACTGCAATCGAACCGGGTCAAAGTGTCGGCCGCGTTACCCAGGTGATCGGCTCTACGTTCGACGCGGAATTTCCCGAATCGAACCTGCCGGCGATCTACAACGCCGTGAAGATCACCAGTGATCACAAAGGGGTGCACCTTAACCTAACCGGTGAAGTGCAACAGCACCTCGGCGGCGGTCGCGTGCGTTGCGTCGCGCTCGGCAGCACCGAAGGCATGATGCGTGGCCAGGCTTGCGTCGATCAGGGCAAACCGGTCACGGTGCCTGTCGGCAAGGCCACGCTGGGACGCGTCTTCAACGTGCTGGGCGAAACGATCGATGGTCGCGGCCCGATCGAAGCAGACGATTTTCTGCCGATTCACCGCAGTGCTCCGCCGGTCTCTGAGCTGTCGACCAGCACCGAAGTGTTCGAAACCGGTATTAAGGTGATCGACTTGCTCACCCCGTTTGTTCGCGGTGGTAAAGCGGGTCTGTTCGGCGGGGCCGGTCTCGGGAAGACCGTGATTCTGACCGAGCTGATTGCTCGTATCGCTTCGGCTCACGGTGGTTACTCGGTATTCGCAGGCGTCGGTGAACGCACCCGCGAAGGAACCGACCTGTGGCTCGAAATGCAAGAGACCGAAATCGGTCAGACCGGACGTAAAGTTATCGAACAAACCTGCATGGTGTTCGGTCAGATGAACGAACCGCCGGGCGCACGTCTGCGTGTCGCGTTGTCGGCTTTGACAATGGCCGAGTACTTCCGTGACTCGACCGGCGCCGATACTCTGCTGTTTGTTGACAACATTTTCCGCTTCTCGCAAGCAGGTTCGGAAGTGTCGGCCCTCTTGGGTCGTATGCCTTCGGCGGTCGGTTACCAGCCGACGTTGGCGACCGAAATGGGCGGTCTGCAAGAGCGTATCGCTTCGACCAAATCGGGCGCTATTACCTCGGTGCAAGCGGTTTATGTGCCGGCGGACGATCCGACCGACCCGGCGCCGGCGACGGCGTTTGGTCAGCTCGACGCGTTCATTTATCTTGAACGTTCGATTTCGGAAAAGGGTATTTACCCGGCGGTCGATCCGTTGGCTTCGTCCAGCCGGATTCTCGATCCGCAATATGTGGGTGCTCGGCACTATGCGATCGCTCGCCGCGTGCAAACCACGCTACAGCGTTATCGCGAACTGCAAGACATCATCGCGATTCTCGGCGTCGACGAATTGAGCGAATCGGACAAGTTGATCGTCCATCGCGCTCGCCGCATCGAACGCTTCCTGTCGCAACCGTTCCTGGTGGCCGAAGTCTTCACCGGCAAAGCGGGCGAAATCACGCCGCTGGCGGATACGATCCGCAGCTTTGAAGAAATCTGCGACGGCAAATGGGATCACCTGCCGGAAGCTGCCTTCATGTATGTTGGCCCCATTGAACAAGCGGAAGAGCAGGCCAAAGAGATGGCCAAGAAGGGAAAGAAGTAACCGATGCCGCAGCTCAAATGCATCGTCGTCACGCCCGAAGCTACGGCGCTCGAAACGACCGCCGACTTCGTCGCGTTGCCGTTGTTCGACGGCGAAATCGGCATTGCGCCTTTGCATAGCCCGATGATTGGTCGTCTGGGCTACGGCGAAATGCGCATCGTGAGCGGCGGCTCGACGATCCGTTACTACGTGGACGGCGGTTTTGTCCAAGTCGCTAACAACGAAATCAACGTTCTGACCGGCAAAGCGATTCCGGTCGAGCAGGTTTCAAAGGTCGAAGCCGAAAAGCTCCTGCAAGAAGCGATGCAACATCCGGCGACCACGGATGATCTGCTCGCGATTCGCGAGCGAAAGGTCGCTCAAGCGCGAGCTCAGATCCGGATTTCACAAAACTAGCATCCTCTGCTAGCAAACGCGAGCCGCAAACTCTCACTAACTTCACCAACCGGTCGGGTTCGTTTCCGTCCCTTGGTAAGATTCGCGTCTGCGCGAATTCTCGGTAATTTGCGGCCTGCGTTACGTCCGATCAATTTCTTAGAGAGTCAGTGAATCGCCGCCCCTGCTTGGTGATTCCGACTGGCTGATAAGTTGAGCTGATCGGACGCATTATGACTGCGAAATACGAACTTCATACTGCCAACACCCTGCAAGGCGCTCATCGTCGTCCTGCGCGCCTTCAGGCGGAGCTGCTGATTCGCCGCGGGCGAGCCGACAAGCCGAGTCGTCCCGTGACGGCTCCGCTTTTTTTGATCGGCTCTGGCAACGATTGCGATCTGGTCCTCGGAGACCCGCAGTTTCCTGAGTCGTACGCCTATATATATCATCGCGGCTCGCAATTGACGCTTCGTTGGCTGGGCGCAGGTCCCGAGTTGACCGTCAACGGTGAGCAGTTCTCGGACGGCAAGATCGCCAACGGAGATCGAATCCGCTGCGGTCCTTACGAATTTCAACTGGCCATCGCCAGCGGAGGCGGTGCGAAAGAGAATCGCCGCACGCTGAAGCAGCAAGTCGGCCACGCGCAAGCAACCGAAGAAGCCGCACGTACAGCGGTTGAAAAATTGATTAGCCAAGTCAAGCAGAATCTATTTGGCGATCAATTTGTTGAGGAAATCATCCCGTCCCATTGGAGACGCGCCACCGCATGAAACCTCGTATTGCCGGAGAGCAACGATTTGTATCGCCTGTCGCAGCCGAGCGAAACTTCGCCGGCTGGATCGATATCGATCGACCGTTCGCATCGCCAGGCGTTCGCACATCCGACTTTCAAGACGGAGCGAATTCAAAAACGACGCCCCGTAGCGTAGTTATCTCTGCGCGAGTTGATCTGCTGCGCAATCAACTGCGGGAAGAATACGCCCGACTTCTTGTCGTCTAACTCTACATGCTAAACTAGCGGCATGTCCAGTCGCGCTCGCCGCTTCCGTCTCGCTGTATTGCCGCTGCTACCGCTGGCGTCGCTGCTGATATTGTTCTTCGGACCTGCGGTGTTGGGGGACGAAAGCTTTGTCTTTCGCGACGCAGCGCATTTCTACTATCCGCTCTTCTCGCATATCCAATCGGTGTGGGGCGCCGGACAGCTTCCGCTTTGGAATCCCTACGACGGCGTCGGCATGCCGCTTTTGGCCGAACCATCGGCCAGCGTCTTCTACCCCGGCAAGTTGTTGTTTACGCTACCGATTTCGTTTGCGGCGGCGCTGCGTTGGTATGTTATCCTGCACTTTGCGCTGGCCTATCTGAGCACCTATAACGTAACTCGGCGGTTAGGCGTCTCGCGGTTCGGCGCCGTGTTGGCCGCGATCAGCTACAGCTTTGGCGGATACGTCATCGCAACGCACGCCAATGTGATCTTTTTGGTGGGCGCCGCTTGGGCGCCGTTGGCCTTGTACAGCGGGATTCGTATCGCGCGAGAAGTCAACAAGCCAACCGCCGCGCCGCTGTTTGCGATGAGCCTGGCGATGATGATCTTGGGGGGCGATCCGCAAGCGGCGTTCCATATCGCGCTGGTCGCCGCCGGCTATTTTGTTTGGTTGCATGGTCGCTTGTTGCGAACTCCCCTGCTCTTCCTGCGTCGCGGCAACGGACTAGCAGCCGGGATTTTGTTGGCGGCAGCGGTCTCGGCTGTGCAGATCTTGCCGACGGTCCAGTGGGCGGCTCGCAGTCGGCGCGCCTTGGTCGAGCAACCGCGGACAGTTTATGAATACGCAAGTCAAAGCTTAAGCGGCAAGCAGCCATCAGCCCAAGTCTTGCTTGGCAAAGTCGAGCAGGGAATTCAGGAACGTGAGTCGTATCAGTTTAGTTTCGGCCCCTGGCGCTGGCCCGAATTGATCTGGCCCAACTTTACCGGCCGGATGTATCCCGAAAATCATCGCTGGGCAGACGCAATCCCAGCCGAAGGTCGCGTCTGGGCTCCATCGCTGTATATCGGCGGCGCGGCGTTGTCGCTGGCGTTGATAGGCGCGTGGAGTTGTCGCCGGCAGTCGGTTGGAATACTGCTGATCGCGTTGATTGTGATCGGCGTGCTTGGTTCGCTTGGCTGGTATGGCCTGGGCTGGTTATTGATCGAGATTGGCCACGACACCGGGCTTTGGCCGAAAGAATCCCTTGGGATTGGCGAACCATTCGCCGGGCTCTATTGGCTGTTTAACGTGCTGATCCCTGGCTACGCGTCTTTTCGCTATCCGGCCAAGTTGTGGTTGTTGGCGGCGCTGGCCGGCAGTTGGCTGGTTGGTTTCGGTTTTGATGTTGAGCAGCAGCGTGGCTTTCGTTGGCTTGCGCGATCGATGCTTGGATTGATCGCAATCAGTGGCGTTTCGCTTGCCGCCGTCACTTTGTTTCGCAGCATGATCGTAGCCTCGATTCGCAACATTCCGGCGAACTTGCTGTTTGGCCCACTCGATAAACAAGCGGCGATAAGCGACGTCCAGCTTGGGATGTTGCAAGCCATCCTGGCTGCGCTCTGCGTTTGGGGAGTAATTGTCGTTTCGCGTCGTCGTCGGCCGGTTGTCGCTCCGATGCTAATCGCGATTGTCGTGCTCGATCTTTATGCCGGGCTCGCTTGGACGGTTGCCTCGGCGCCAACGATGCTCTGGGAGTCTCCGGCAATTGCCTTCCCTTATCAAGCAGTGGCGCGTTGGCATCGCAAGATCTCCTCCAATGGATATCCGCCAGAGTTCGCAGAATATACGTCCAGCGAGCGTCAAACAGACGGGCTGCGTTTTGATCGCGAGTCTCTCTTTCCGCGGTATCACCTGCTCGAAAAGGTTGGTTCGATCGTTCCTTCCAATAGTCTGGCGCCGGCCGACTATACGATCCTGCTAGAAGAACTCAACCAACAGAGCTTCCCGCAAATGGGCCAACTGCTGTCGGTCGGGGGTCTTATCCGTTTAGAAGATTCGACCTATCACCAACTTAGGTATCCCAACGTCACGCCGATGGCTTGGATCGCCGCTAAGCATCGCCGCGATCCGCTCGACAACACGCAGTCCCGCGACGAATGGCGCGACGCCGCCAAGCGATTCATCCAACTCCCCGCTGGCCAGGCAATCTTGCATGGAGAACAGGATTCTCCTTACCAAACTAGCCTGTCGCAAGCTTGGATCGTCGATCAAGTTGACTACGATCGAGTTAGCGACGGCGTGATTGTAGTCAACGCGTCGCTCTCCAAGCCTGGTCATGTGATTGTGCAGGAATACTACGATCCAAGTTGGCAAGCGACCATCGAACTAGAAGATGGCACTACGATCATCACGCCCACCGAAAGAGCCAATGTCGTCTTTCAAGCGATCGCGCTGCCGGCAGGAATGCACCGCGTGACGCTGCGCTATGTGCCGCTGTCGTTTTACTATGGCGCGGCGATCTCGATCGTCGGTTGGTTGTTGCTAACGTGTTGGGGCGCGATCGCAATCCGGAGCAGGGTCCGCATATCTTCGTAGCCCGAAGCGCAAGCGAGGGAAATGCGTTTGGCGATTCCCAGCCGGTTTAAAATGGCGATCCGCATTTCCCTCGCTTGCGCTTCGGGCTATGAAGAGACTTAAATCTGGAAGTTGACTTCTTCGGAGATTTCTTCGGGCGGGGTTTCGCTGCGGAGGCGAAGTCGCGGTTTTTCGAGCAGGACCGTGGTGTGCGGTTCGATGCTGCGAGTCAGCCAGACGCTGGATGCGATCACCGAGTTATGTCCAACGACTGTCCGTCCGCCCAGGACCGTAGCGTTGGCGTAGATCACCACATGATCTTCGATCGTGGGATGACGCTTCATGCCGCGGACCAGATTGCCGTCCGAGTCGGTATCAAATGAAAGCGCCCCAAGAGTCACCCCTTGGTAGAGCTTGACATGCTCGCCGATCTCACAGGTCTGACCAATTACAACGCCGGTGCCGTGATCGATAAAGAAGTAGTTGCCGATCGTCGCGCCAGGGTGGATGTCGATCCCCGTTTGCTTGTGGGCCCATTCGGTCATCATGCGAGGAATAAACGGAACGCCGAGCGTGTAAAGCTCATGCGCGATCCGAAAGACGGAGACTGCTTCGAGACCGGGGTAGCAAAAGATCACTTCATCCAAACTACGGCAGGACGGATCGCCATCGTAAGCGGCTTGGACGTCGGTCGATAGTTGATCGCGTAGCTTCGGCAGACGATTGAGAAACTCAATCGCCATCGTCTGACCTTTGGCTTCGTAGTCAGTCGTCTCGTTGGGGTCGCACTCGCCCCGCTCTTTCTTCAGCCGTTCGTCGTGCTGCAAAGCACGTGCGATCTGCGTTGTTAGCTTGTCATGCAGCCCGTCAATGATGTCGCCTACATGGTAGGTGATGTTCCCCATGTGCAGGCCTTCGCGACGACGATAGCCGGGGTAGATGATTTCTTTCAGGTCTTCCAGCGCCGAGATGATGATCTCGTAGTTGGGCAACGGGCAATGCCCCAGATGGTTGATTGTGCCAATCTTCTTGTACGTCGCGACGATTCGGTCGGTCAGTGAAGGAAGGTCTTCTTTAAGTCGGGTGTCAGAGGCCATGGCTGCGTTTCCTGTGTCGGCGAGAGAGCGTTGTGGGCAGTGACGTACGCGACCGAGAACATCCCGGCCATCGAAGGCGTTTAGCTCAAACAACAACAGCGACAACAGAAACCATGCAAAGCGGGGCACATAATGACGTACCAAATAATGGGAAAACGGGGCAGGTTCGCCGGCCGGACAGTTACGCTATCTTACGCGATTTATCTTACGCCTAGCGGTTATGCAAGACAAAGGGGCGCATTATTATTCGACTTTCTACGTTAGCGAAGTTTAACCCGATTTACGACGTCCAGCCGTCGGTGCTGGCATTGCCGGCGGCTGGAGGATTGGATGTCGGCCGCGAAACATGGTTACGAGTCGTCCTCCTCGACTTGTCCTGACTGACGCAGGATCGTCTCTTGCAGGCTCGGCGGAGCGGCGTCGTAATGGCTAAATCGCATGTTGTATGACCCTTGCCCGCCGGTCATGCTCGACAGCGTTCTCGCGTACGTCATGACCTCGGACAGCGGCGCAGTAGCGCTAACCGTCTGGTAGCCAGGACTTGCATTCTGGGCGCCCATGACCTGACCCCGGCGGGTCGACAGGTCGCTGTAAACGTCCCCAATACACGCTTCGGGGACGGTGATCTCCAAATCCGCCATCGGTTCTAGCAGCACCGGATGGGCCAGTTTAAAGACGTCTCGTAATACCTTCGAGCCGGCGATTTTGAACGCCGTCTCCGAACTGTCGACTGGATGGAACTTTCCAAAATAAACTTCGACACACAGGTTTTGTATTTGGCAGCCGGCCAAAACTCCTTGGTTCAGCCGCTCCAGAAAACCCTTCTCAATCGCCGGCATATAGTTACCTGGGATCGCGCCTCCCACCACAGAATCAATCCACAGAAAGTTAAATTCCGGATGATAGTGCCGATGCTTCATATGAGGAAAACGGGCCTTGGTGGCGAACTGGTCGAGATCGGTTCCGCGGGGCAACGGAAACATCCGGATATGGACTTCGGCAAATTGACCGCGACCGCCGGTTTGTTTCTTGTGTCGAAACGAACCGCTCGCTTCTCGCATGATCGTTTCACGATACGGAATCTTCGGCTCGTGCGTTTCGATCTCGACATGATCGCGCCGGGCGAGTCGCTCTTGCAGCAGACACAAATGCAAGTCGCTCATTCCGCGCAGCACCACTTCGTGCGTTTGCGAATCATGCTCCACTCGGACCGTCGGATCTTCTTCGATCAGTTTATGCAGCGCCGCCGCTAACTTGGTTTCGTCGTTGCGACTTTTCGGCCGAATCGCGACGCCGACCATTGGTTCGGGGAAATCGATCTCGGGCAGCTTTAAGTCCCCTTCGTTCACGCCGGTATGGAGTTCGTCGATCTTGGCGACGGCCACAATATCGCCGGGCTGCGCTGTGTCGACCGGGCGGAGTTCAGCGCCCTGCACTTCGAGTAACTGTCCGATCTTCACACCTTTGCGACTGCCGTTGTTCAGGTGGATCGTGTCGTCTTTGTGCAGCGTGCCGTTATAGACCCGAATGTAGGAGAGTTTCTGCACAAACGGATCGATCCGAGTTTTGAACACCTGCGCGGCCAGCGGTCCATCAGGATCGCCGGTCAACTCGACAGGCTCACCATGGGGGCCAAGCGCATTGCGATGCATCAGCGACGGAGGAACGGAGCAGATTACCAACGCGTCCAGCAGTTCGGCGAAGCCGACGCCAGACTTGATCGAGCAGCTAACGACCGGAACCAACGCACCGGCTGCGACAGCGCGAGGAATCAAATCGGCCAACTCGGCCCGACTTGGCACTTCGCCGTCGAAGTATCGCTCCATCCAGGCTTCATCCGCTTCAATCGCCGCTTCGATCAGTTGTTCCTGAAACGGGTGAGGATCAACCAACGCGCCGCTGGTGTCGGCGGCGTCATCCATCACGCCGATGACGCGATCAAAGTGGCCGCTGGTGGCGCAGGGAACGTTGAAGGGGATGCACTGCGAACCGAACGTTTGCCGGATCGAGTCGAGCAAGGAGGGATAATCGACGTTATCGAGATCGAGCTTGTTAACGACGATAATTCTTCCCAGCCCGGCGCGCTGGGCCTCGGCAAAGACGCGGCGCGTGTTGACAGCAATGCCGGCATGTGCGTCGATCACAATGACAGCGGTATCGGCGCCGTGGATGGCCGAGATGGCTTGACCAATAAAGTCAGGATAGCCGGGGGCGTCGATACAGTTAAAGCGAACCCCGCGATGGCGAAAGTGAGCGAGCGCTGCATCGACCGAATAGTGATGCAGTTTTTCTTCAGGCTCAAAGTCGGTGACGCTGGTGCCGTCTTCAACACGATGGCGGCCTTCGACTTCGTGAGTCGTTTCAAGAATGCGGTCGATCAGGCTCGTTTTACCAGACGAGCCATGACCGCATAACACAATATCGCGGACACTTGCTTCAAGACGGGTAGACATACCAAGACTCCTTAATCAGGGGTGGAGGACTTGGCGAGTCGCAGATCGCCGCTGCGGTCAAAAACTCGCCACGGTCGGCCTGGGAATGCTGCGTCTAGTTATTGGTGCGGCGGTTGTGTTGCTCCTTGATTTACGTCGCTTGGGAAACAATCATTGACGTAACGTTCCTCGGCTATAAAAAGGCTGCTCGCGCTGCATCAACGGCAGCCGAGACAGTCATTTTTCCTTCGTAAAGCGTTCTTCCGACGATCGCGCCATCCAGGCCTGCGGTCGCCAATTGGGTGACATCGTCAACCGTCGTTACTCCGCCAGAAGCGATGACCGGAAAGCGAATCGACGCTTTCATCTCGGCCATCGCTGCAACATTGGGACCGGCCATCATGCCGTCGGTCGCAATGTCCGTATAAATCACTGCCGCAATCGGCAGGTGTTCGTACTTTTGCGCCAGTGCGATTGCTGACATGTTGCTTGTTTCGAGCCAACCATCCGTTGCCGCCAAGCCGTCGCGAGCATCAATCCCCAGCGCCAATTTGCCAGGGTAACGCAGGCACATCTCTTCAAACCATTCAGGCTGGCTGACCGCTTTGCTACCGATCACCAAGCGGGCCATGCCGAGATCAAGCAACGTTTGAATGGTCGCTTCGTCTCGAATCCCTCCGCCCAACTCGCACGGAATTTGGACCGCCTTCAAGATCGCAGCCACTGCCGAACGATTGCTAACCTGACCTTCTTTGGCGCCATCCAGGTCGACCAGATGCAGACACTCGGCCCCTTGATCGGCCCAGCGCTGGGCCATCTCGGCCGGGTCATCGCCAAAGACAGTTTCTCGGTTGTAATCGCCTTGTTGCAGGCGAACGCACTTTCCGCCGCGAAGATCAATGGCGGGCCAAATCTGCATATCGTCAATGCTTTCTACATCAAAGCTATCGGAAAAGATCCACGCGAATCCTGTTACGGCTTCGCTACCTCAAATATCCCACACAAAACCGGCAGCGACAAGTATTTGCCACCTAGCTTGGCGCCGCAGGATTCCACTCAGCAAAGTTCTTTAAGACTTGCAGCCCGCTGGTCTGGCTTTTCTCGGGATGGAACTGCGTCGCGACCAGATTATCACGCCAGATCGCCGCACAAAAAGGCTGGTCGTAGGTTGCTTCGATCGCGACCACCGCTTCGTCGTTGGGCACGACATAGTAGGAGTGGACGAAATAGAAGTGAGTCTGCTCTTCGATCCCGGCAAAGATCGGCGGCTTGTGACGGAACGATATCTGGTTCCAACCCATGTGGGGGACCTTTAACTCAGGCGGAACCGCAAACCGGACCACTTTGCCTGGAATGATTCCCAGCCCTTCATGTTCCCCCCCCTCATAACCAACATCAAACAACATCTGCAGTCCGAGACAAATCCCCAGCATCGGCTTGCCGGCGGCGATGTGATCTTGGATCGGGCCAACCAGATCGCGGCGGCGGATTTCGGCGATCGCATCTTCAAACGCACCAACGCCGGGCAGGATCAAGTGATCGGCCTGGGCGATTTCGCGGGCATCGCTGCTAATGACCGCTTGGTGACCAACCTTTTCGATTGCTTTCTGCACGCTGCGCAGGTTGCCCATCTGGTAGTCAATAATCGTGATCATCGCGGCTCGCTGCTGAATACGCCTGAAACGGACGGGTCACGCCAAACAGACGCGCCAACGCACGAAAAGTTCGGCAACCGAAGGGTCCATTGTAGTTAGAAAGGGCCCGAATCGTCAGGCGCCAAAATCCCAGCCTTACGAGCCGGCAGCTTCGGGATAGATGACGATGTCGATGCGGCGATTGCGGGCCTGACCTGCCGGAGTCGCGTTCGATACAACCGGGTGATTGCCGCCGTGACCAACCACAAACATGCGATTAGCCGGAACTTGCCCGCGGGCAACTAGTTGATCGAAGGTCGCCTGGGCCATGCTGGCCGAAAGTTGATGCTGCGATGCAAACGGCGGCGACGCAGGCTGATTGTCGGTGTGCCCTTCAACGCCGATTAAATTGCGGGGGAACTGCTGACGAATCGTGTTGGCGACTTGATCCAGCGTTCCATAAGCGTTTTGGTGCAGCGTATTGGTGCCGGTCATAAAGACCTGGTCGGCCGGGATTTCAATGCGAATCAGATCTCCATCGACGCGGGCCTGGGCGCCAGAGATTTGAATCTGCGTTACGCTCTGTTGCAGACTGTTGTTGGGAGTGATGATCGCGCCGCCGCGCTGGCGAGTCGACGCCAAGAGGGTAGTGTTCTCTTGCTTGGCCGAAGCAATCTGCTGCTGGGCTTGCGATAGCTGATCGCCGGCGTCATGCAGTTGCTTTTTCAACAGGCCAACTTCGTCTTGCAAGATTTTGGCTTGTTGCTGCGACTGCGCGATTTGCGCGTGCAGATCTTGATTGTTAGCGTCCAACCCCGAGGCTCGACGTTGGAACTCGGCGATTTGAGCTTGCTGTTGCTGCTGAGCGGTCAATGCCTGTTCACGCAGCGCGGCGTCACCGGAGCATCCGGCGGCTAATGCGATCAACAGTATGGCGGCGACAAAGCGGAACATCGTGTCGGCAAATCGGGTTCGAAACTTGAGACAATCTGGCCAGTGGGGCGGATCGTAGCAAGCGTGCTTTATGCCGGCAAGGTCGTTTCGTGCGGTGCTAGCATTTTCCGCCGATTAGCAGTCCGATATTCGCCGTAGAAACGCTTAATGAAATTGCGTCCCGGCAGATGCTCGCAGTGAGGTTCCCAGCCGCTTCGCTTTAAATTTCGCGCTGAGATCTGCGGATTTGAGACGTCGGTCACAATCGCCGCAGCATGCCGCAGTCGCGCGACTTCGTCCAAAGTCTCCAGAGCACGCCGAAAGGTGCGCCAGGTCGTTTGTTTGCCTGAGATCACATAGACCAGTGACAAAAAACCGGGCGCTGTCAGCGGAGCATTGTAGTAGAGCCAGCAGCAATCTCCCCGGCTGCTTTGATGAACGTACCGCCCGAGGGTCGCGATCTCTAGCCGAGAAATCAGCTTCGGCCAGGGTCGAAAATGAATTGCCGCCAACTCTGACTGCCGCGCAACGATCACCCCATACCGACGGGCGCGCACCACATCGGCGTTCTCGGTCAGATTGGTGATTGTTTCCCAGGGAAGGCGCAGCATTAGACAGTTCTCCTGCCAAAGGATAGCTTGCAAAAGTGCGCACGAGGGAAGATTTTTCGCATCCGCGTAGGGTCCGCTGTCTGTTCAGAGCGGCCCCTACGAAGACTACGAATCGCGAAACAACACGCGTTCTTTGAAGATCTGCCAAGGCCACAGGATCATCCCCACGGCAACCGGCAGCGCGAGAAAGATTACCGGCAGGATCCAACCCAAAACCAATAGCGGCGAGTATTGCTGCCAAAAGCTGGGCCAACACAAAAAGACAAATAACGTTCCAAAGCAAAGATAAGGACCAAACGCCAGCGCAACATCACCGGTCGCCAGCCAGCGCACAACGGCAAACAGACACGCAATCATCGGCGCCAGAAAAAAGATCGCGATCGCCGGCTGCCAACCAACATAGGCGCCGATCATAAACATCAGCGTAACGTCGCCAAAGCCCATTGCCTCGCGCCCGAGCGCCGCGCCGGCAAAGATCCGGACCAGCCAGATCAGCGCTCCGGCAAACGCCATCCCGACCAACGATGAGAGCAAACCTTGCCAAGAGTTTCCGCCTGCGGCGATCCACCAGACTGCCGTAATCGCGATCAGGCCCACCGCCAAGAGACCTAGATAAAACGGCGTCAGTGCGTAGCGGCGAATACTGCCGACAAAAAAATCGCAGGCTCGCTTCCACCCTTTTCGGAACCAGATCAGCTTAGGAATGATGGCCAGCCACCAGCCGAGATAGAGAGCCAATCCGATCACTAACCCTGCGACTCCATTCAAAGAGTCAGGCCATGGCTCGGCGCCGGTAGTTAGTCGCAAAAATGACGCTTCGATGACCCCATTAAAGTTCACCGGCACATAAGTAACCGGCGGATCGGGAACCGTCAGCAGTGACATCGGCAGCACAGCGGCGAAGCTCAAACCGAGCAAAAATCCGGGGATGGTGATCTCATCCGGAATCAGGCGTTCGTCAAAGTCAATGAATGTCGCGACCGCCATCAAACAGATCAACACCATGTGGCTGGCGAACGTCGCATGCAACGTCAGTTGCAATGCGGATACTGGAGTCATCACGATTTCCGGAACAAGCTCGCCGCTGACTACCAGCCAATAATAGTAGGGTGTGAAGAGCGCGAAAAATAGCTCGATCAACAGCGGGCGAATCCAGTAGTACCCGCCGTGCAGGGGAACCTCGCGACTGAGCGACAGCCAGCCGAAGATCGGCAGGCGATCGAACCATGACCGAGGAGGCGCCTTGTCAGGTTTCGGCGTCCAGGGATCGATGTTCGCGGGCCGAAAGCGCAAGCGATAAATCGCCCGATTAAGTTGGCCGCCGACGATCGCTCCGATCATCAGCAAAAGCAACATCCGCAGTTCAATCGAGAGTGCGAGCCAGGCGTTCAATTCAGCGTTATCCTTGCGGCTTAAGACGCCGACTCGATCAAAGGTGCGAAAAACTGATAGATCTCGCGGGCTACTTCTTCCGGAGTCTGGTGCTGCGTATCGACAATCACATCCGCCGTGTCTCGATATAAGGGCTCACGAACTTGCAGCAGTTGCGTAATCTCTTCCCGCGGTGTTGCTGTAGTAAGACGGGGTCGCTGTGCTGAACTGGCCGCATCGGCCAAGATGCGAGCCATGATTGTTTCGACATCGGCGGTCAACCAAACCGTGTAGCTGTTGGCCTGAATTGCGGCCCGATTTTCTGGTCGCAAAATGGCGCCGCCACCGAGCGCGATCACTTGCTCATCGCGCTGCATCAAGTCCGTGATCACGGCAGTCTCAAGCTCTCGAAACGCCGGCTCACCTTCAACGGCAAAAATCTCGGCGATGGTTCGCCCTGCTCGCTGTTGTAGCTCAACATCCGCGTCGACGACCGGCCAAGCCAAACGTTCGCCCAGCAGTCGGGCGACATGCGACTTGCCTACGCCGCGATATCCAATCAGGGCCAGATTCATCCGCTAACTCGCTTTCACAGCACCAGTGATTTTCTTCAGCGTGTCACGCATCAAATCTCGTGAGGGCTCAACGCCGGTAAACAACTGGTATTGCAGCGCCGCTTGGCGCACGAACATGTCGACGCCGGTTACGACGCGACATTCGCGCTGCCGCGCCTCTTTGATCAGCAGCGTTTGCTCAGGATTGTAAACCGTATCAAAGACAACGGTTCCGGCTCGCAGGCGCAGCTTGTCGATCGGCGATTCATTGACATTCGGGTGCATCCCAACGGGAGTGCCGTTGATCAAGATATCGACTTTCTCCAAACCGCGATCTTCCCATGACACGGCCCGGCATCCTAACCCCTTGGCGAGATCGGAAGCGTTTTCATCAGTTCGGCTGGTGATGATCACGTCGACGCCGCGGTTCTTTAACCCCCAAGCGATCGCTTTGGCGACTCCGCCTGATCCCAGCACCAAGGCTGATTTGTTTTCAAACGGGTTGGCGACATCACTCGGAAACGCAGTCGCCAGACTGGCCAACGCGGCATCGCAATCTGAGTTGTAACCCGAAGGCCCCCCTTCATCGAACAAGATTGTGTTGGCGGCGCCGATACCGGTGACGGCGGAGTTGGGCTTTTTGATTAAACGCACAATCGTCTCTTTGTGCGGGATCGTCACGCTTAGCCCTTTGATCCCCAGTTCTGGGCAATCTTCTTGAATGAACGAAGCGAGATGCTCACGCGGTACGCGAAACGGCAGGTAGCAACGATTGGCGCCTTGCTCACGGAAGCAAGCGTTGTGCAACTGCGGGCTGAGGCTATGCCCAATCGGATCGGCGATTACGCCATAGAATTCGGTGTCGGCGTTGATCTGCTCATAGCCATACACTTCGCGCAGTTGCTGGAAACCAATCTGACCCGGCGCGAGCGTTCGTTCGTTGGAGTAGGTTGAGTAGGTGATCGGCACGCCGTACTTGGCGCCCAGGATGCGCGTAGGCGTTCCCATGTCTCCCATACAAAGCGCGATGGTCGGCACGTCATTTCGCTGCGCGAGTCGCAGCATGCGAATGTTGTCGTGCGGCGAGTTGGCCATCGTTGCAAGCTTCACGATATCGGGATCGAGCTTGCACATCCGCTCATGGATCTCTTCGATATCAGCAGGCGTTTCTCGAAAATTGTGGTAGCTGATAATTCGCTTGGTCGTACCGTATCGCGGAATACTAGCGGCGATGTCTTCTTCGATATCCACATAATCGGCGCCGGCGACGATCGCCGTTCGCAACACCATTTGACGTTCCGTTTCCATGCCGGCCCAGCGACCGCCATCTTGCTCGCGCCGACAAGTGACCAGCACGGGACCAGGCCGATCAGTCAACAAGCGTTTCAGCTTGATCGTGCCGTTGATGTAGTCGAGACGGAGTTCGACCAGCTTGACGCCCAGCTCCACCAGATGGCGATGCTCGGCGATAACATGTTTGTGACGGCCGCGGCCGATACTGACGCAGATCATAGAGGGAGAAGTACCAACTGATTTTTGGAGGGGCTGTTCCACCGGCATTTGTCGAATCCTCTATCTTGGCTTGGGCTGGCGATTGAATCAAATCCTCTCAAAACGCCGGTCCAGCTCTTCTTTCGTAAAAACCAGGGATGTGGGGCGCCCGTGCGGGCAATGATGAGCATCTTGGCACAAGTGCCGAAGTTCTAACAAAGCGTCGATTTCTTCGGCAGAAAGTCGGTCGCCCGCCTTAATCGCTGCTTTGCAAGACATCATATGTAGCAGTTCGTCCAGTAAATCGCGCCGATCTGGTCGTTTTCCGTCGCCTACCAGATGATCGATGATTTCTCGCAAGGTTTCACTTGGTTTGCGGCGGTCGAGAATCGCAGGATAACTGCTGATCAGAATGGTGTCCCCCCCAAACGATTCAACCTGAAACCCAAGTTGAGCCAACGGCTCTTGAGCTTGCATCACCGCTGAGTACTCGGAGGGGGACAAGTGCATGGTTTCTGGGGCAAGCAGGTTTTGCGTTTCCAGTCGACCGGCGAGCGCTTTCTCCCGAAATTCTTCGTAGAGGATCCGTTCGTGCAGCGCATGCTGATCGATTACCACCATCCCCTCTGGAGTCTCGGTCACCAAGTAGCGGCGATGCAGTTGCAGTGCTCGACCCGGCGTGGGTTGCGGCGGAGTCTCATGCGCAGCATCCAAGCGAGCTGGCTGATTGGGCGAAACAACATGGCCGTTGCGTTGCAACGAGCCAACGGCCAGCGCGTCACGATCAAAGCGACTTAACTCAAGCGGCGGATGACGCTGCGAGCGGAAATCAAGGTCAAGCGTTTCTTGCACGCTGCGTCGGTCACGCAGCGCTTCATCATCGGCCGGCAATTGTCCCTTGGCCCACGCGACTAGTTCTTCGCGCATTCGCGCAGCAGTTTCGACATCTTGCCCGTTGATGTTGCCGCCGCCGCTCGACGCGCCATGCAGGTCTTCACTGTCGACCGGCTTGTAGGTCGCCGTCAAATCGGTCGACAAGAACTTGGTTCGCAACGTCCCCAACAACTGGCTGTAGATGCGGCCGCTGTCTTGAAAGCGAACTTCTAACTTGGTCGGGTGAACGTTGACGTCGACCATCTCTGGCGGCATTTGCAAGCGGAGGAACGCGATCGGATAACGCCCGGTCAGCAGTAATCCGCGGTAGGCTTCTGACAACGCATGTTGCAGCGCTCGATCGCGAATATGACGACCGTTTAAAAACAAGAATTGCATCTTGTTGTTGCCGCGATTGAACTTCGGATCGGCGACATAGCCAGAAAGGCGAATCGTATCGTCCGCGTTATCAATCGGAATCAGATGCGTTGCAATTTCGTCGCCAAAGAATGCCGCCAAACGCTCGCGCCAATTGTCGCTGGGCGGCAGATCATAAATCTGACGCGCCCCATGCTTGAGCGTGAAGTGAACCTGCGGAAACGCCAGCGCGATGCGGGTAAACGCTTCGCTCAAATGCCCGAACTCGGTCTGCGTTGTCCGCAAAAACTTCTTCCGGACCGGCGTATTAAAGAAGAGATTGCGGACTTCAATCGTCGTGCCAACCGCAGCGCCGCACGGGGTCACTTCGACCAACTGACCGCCGTTGATGTACATCTCGGCGGCTGAATCGGATTCTGGAATGCGACTGCGCAGCCGGAATTGGCTGACTTCGGCGATAGACGCTAACGCTTCGCCCCGAAATCCCAGCGTCCCCACATGAAACAGATCGTCGGCATCGATAATCTTGCTAGTCGCATGCGAAGCGACCGACAACGCCAACTGGTCTTCGGCGATGCCGCAACCGTTGTCGGTGATGCGTACTAGTTCAGAACCGCCGTGCTCGATCGTAACGTCAACGCGCGTGGCGCCGGCATCGACCGAGTTTTCCATCAGTTCTTTGACAACGCTCGCCGGACGTTCGATCACTTCGCCGGCGGCGATTTTGTTGACCACGCTGGTCGGCAGTTGGCGTATTGTCGGCATCCGAGCCTCCTGCGACTAGTTATCGCCGCGAAGATTGTATTCTTTGATTTTACGATACAGCGTCCGCTCGCCGATCTGCAATATTTTGGCCGCTTCTTCGCGATTTTGATTGGTGAACTTTAAAGTCTCCGAGATAAACCGCTTCTCGATTTCGTTCATCGGTTGCCCGACCAAGTCAAGCAAACCAGTCTGCCCATCGGCGCCAATTAACGAGGTTGACGATCCCGACGAAGGGGGCGGCAGCGCGACGGGGTGAATCACATAGTCGGCTTCGTCCATCAATTCTTCGGGCAAATCATCAATCCCTAGCACGCCGTCTAAGTCAAGCACGACCATGCTCTCGACCAGATTCCGCAGCTGACGCACATTACCGGGCCAATCGAACTGGTAGAAACGTTTGACGACCGCCTTATCGATCCCCTTCACCGCTTTGCCATGCCGTTTGGCGAACTGCCGACGGAAATGATCCATCAACGGGATGATATCATCACGGCGTTCGCGGAGCGGCGGAACCATCACGGTGACAATCCGCAGTCGATAATACAAGTCGCTACGGAAGGCGCCTCGGCTGATGGCTTCTTCGAGATTGCAGTTGGTCGCTGACAGCAGGCGGACATTGATCTTGATCGGCTTGTTCTCGCCGACCCGGGTGATCTCGCCGGACTCCAACACGCGAAGCAGTTTGACCTGCGTCGCCATCGGCATGTCGCCGACTTCGTCCATAAACAGCGTGCCGCCGTTGGCGTATTCAAACCGGCCGACCCGCTCGGTCGCGGCGTCGGTATAGGCGCCTTTCGCATGGCCAAACAGTTCGCTCTCTAGCAAATGTTCGCTTAATTCAGCACAGTTGAGCGGCACAAACGGCTTGTGTTTGCGAGGACTGTTCTGATGGATTGCCTGGGCGACTAGTTCCTTACCGACGCCGGTTTCGCCTTGGATCAAAATGCTGGCGTCGGTCGGTGAAATTCGCTTCAAGCGATCGATCACATGCCCCATACGTGCGTCAGCGAAGATCAAGCCTTCATAGCCAAATCGCTCATCCAGACGCTGCAGAAGGTCCGTATTGGTTTGCCGCAATTGGACCGTCTCGACGGCGCGACTGACGGCGGCTCGCAGCTTATCCGGAGTAAGCGGCTTTTCCAAAAAATTGAACGCTCCCTGCTGCATCGCTTCGACTGCGATGGTGATCGTTCCGTGCCCTGTGACTACGATCACCTCACAGCCGGGTAGATTGCGCTTCGCCGACTTCAGAACGCCGATCCCGTCAACCTCATTCATCACCAGATCGGTAATGACGATCTCAAAATCATCCCGCTCGATCCGCTCGATCCCATCGGGCCCGCTGGTCGCAATGGTGCAGGGATAACCGACACGCTCCAAGCTCTCGCACATCGTCAGCGCATGAGCTTTATCGTTATCGACAATCAAGATCCGATACGCTCCGTAATTGATCGGCGCGATGTCGGTAGCTTCGGACTTGGGGTGCTCTCCAGTCATATCGTTTAATTTAACGGAATCACGCGAAACTCACTAGAACCATCCCCTCGACTCTTAGCCGCCGATTCGGGCCGGCTTCGGAAATTCTAGGGTAAACTTTGTCCCCCGATCCAATTCGCTCTGCACGTCAATCCGGGCATGATGCGCGTCGATGATCTTCCGCGCCAGAGGTAGCCCGAGTCCGGAGCCCCCGTCTTTGGTTGAGTAGAACGCGTCAAACATATGCAACGCCGTTTCTTCGTTCATGCCGCAACCGTTATCGATGAAGCCGAGGGCGACCCCATGTCGCGTCTCCTGCGTCCGCACCATTAACGTGCCGCCGTCGGGCATTGCCTGGATCGCATTGATGACCAGGTTCAGCAGAGCCGAATAGAGAGTCTCCGCGTCCAGATTGATGCTCGGCAGGTCGGCGTCGAGAAACCGGACAATCTCAATCCCTTGCTTGGCAGCCTGAGCGGCGACAAAGTCAAGCACTCGATCGACTTGCTCGTTCAAACTGCCGGGCAATAGATTCAATTGCCGCAGACGCGCAAACCGCAAAAAGTCATCGAGCAGATTTTGCAGTCGCATGCACTGATCTTGCACGATCTTCGTTTTTTGCAGTGCGCGACGTTCGGCCGACGTTTGCGGCGGATCGAGCTCTTCTGCGAGCAGATCCATGTTCATCCGAATGACCGAGAGCGGGTTCTTAATCTCGTGCGCCAGCGATCCGGCCAACTGCGCGATCTCGTTGTATTGCTCGAGCAGTCGCTGATTGATCGTCTGATTTTCTGCGGAAGAAGAGTCGCCGGTCATCGATCCCAACTCTGCAAAAGTACTCTAGCGACAAAAACGCCCGGCGACGCAATCGCGAAGCCGGGCGAGTAATGTTGGGCGGAAAGCTAACGCATTCCGCTTAGATTCTCAACAAGCGAGACCAGGACTAGTCTTCACGACGTCCGCGTCCACCGCCACCGCTGCGACCACCACGGCCGCCGCGATCACCGCCGCGTCCTCCGCGATCTCCGCCGCGACCACCGCCATCGCTGCCCGAGCCAGCGGGCTGCGCTTCGCCATCGCTTTCGCCGGCAGGTGCGTTGATCGCTTTGTGGCTCAGCTTGACACGATCATGCTCGTCGACAAGCAAGACCTTGACCTTCAGCATGTCGCCAACTTTGACGACGTCATTGACGTTGCCAACGTATTCGTTCGACAGTTCGCTGATATGGCACAAGCCGTCACGACCCGGCAAGATTTCGACAAACGCGCCGAAGTCTTTGACGCTGGTGACGCGACCTTCATAGATCTTGCCAACTTCGACTTCGCCGGTGATCGCTTGAACGCGAGCCAACGCCGCTTCGGCCCATTCCAGCGTCGAGCTGGCGACCAACACGGTGCCGTCTTCTTGAACGTCGATCGTCGCGCCGGTTTCTTCCTGAATCCCGCGGATCGTCTTGCCGCCGGGACCGATCAGCAGACCGATCTTTTCGGGGTTGATCTTGGTGCTCAGCAAACGCGGAGCCCAGATCGACGGCTCATCTTTCGGCGCCGAGATCGTGGTCAGCATCGTACGGAGGATTTCGATCCGAGCGTCACGCGATTGTTCGAGCGTCGCTTTGATGATTTCGGCGCTGATGCCAGCGATCTTCAGGTCGAGCTGGATACCGGTGATGCCGTTTTGGGTACCGGCGATCTTGAAGTCCATATCGCCAAAGTGATCTTCGTCACCCAGGATGTCGGTCAGCAAGATGAAATCGTTGCCTTCTTTCACCAGACCAACCGAAATACCGGCGACCGGATTGCTGATCGGCACGCCGGCCGCCATCAAACCCAGCGTCGCCGCACAAACGCTGGCCATCGAGCTCGAACCATTCGATTCGAGAATGTCCGAGATCACGCGGATCGTGTAGGGGAACTCTTCGGCACTCGGCAGAACCGGCTTCACGCTCCGTTCAGCCAAGGCGCCGTGCCCGATCTCGCGACGACCCGGGCCTCGAATCGGACGGCATTCGCCAACCGAGAAGGAGGGGAAGTTGTAATCGAGCATGAACTTCTTGGCGTATTCTTCCTGCAGCCCATCGACCCGTTGTTCGTCGCGTGACGTACCCAGGGTGATCGTGACCAGCGATTGAGTTTCGCCACGCTGGAAGATCGCCGAGCCATGAACGCGCGGCAGCACATCCACTTTACATTCGATCGCACGCAACGTTTTGCCATCACGACCATCGGGACGCGTGCCGGAGAGGATTAAATCGCGAACGACTCGTTCATCCAGATCGTGCCAGGCTTCTTTGAATTCAGCGTCGGTGATCGCTCCATCCGCACTCGGATCGGGGATCATTTCGGCTTTGACCCGTTCTTTTAGGGCGCTGACCGCTTCGGCGCGATTTTGCTTGCCAGAGGTCTGCTTGGCCGACTTGAAATCGTTGTAGTAACGATCGACCAGAGGCTGATAAGCCGGGTTCGGAGCTGCAGCTTCGTATACCGACTTCTTGGCGCCAGCCTTTTCGAGGAACTCAATCTGCATATCGCAGATCTGGCGAATGTAGTCATGGCAAGTCTCGATCGCTTTCAGCATGACATCTTCAGGCATCTCGCGAGAGAAGCCTTCGATCATGAGAACCGATTCTTTGTTACCCGAAATGATTAGGTCGAGATCGCTCTCTTCCAACTCTTCGTGCGTCGGGAAGACAACAAACTCGTTGTTGATATGGGCCAAACGAACGGCCGCCACCGGGCCATCAAACGGCATGCTCGACAAACCAAGCGCAGCCGAAGCGCCGTTCATCGCCAGCACGTCGCCATCATTTTGACGATCGCTGGAGAGCACATTGGCCATCACTTGAACTTCATCGCGAAACCCCTTGGGGAAGAGGGGACGGATCGGACGATCCATCAGGCGACAAGTCAAAATTTCTTTGGTCGTCGGTCGGCCTTCACGCTTGATGAAACCGCCTGGGAACTTGCCGGCCGCCGCAGTACGCTCGCGATAGTCGCAAGTCAGCGGGAAGAAGTCAGTGCCGGGACGAGAAGGGCCGGTTGCTGCGGCCGTCAAAACTACTGTATCACCGTATTGCGTTAAACAGGCGCCTGCCGCTTGTTTTGCTAAGTACCCCGTCTCAAAAGAGAGGGTCAGTTTACCAATCTGCTTTTCAACTCGGATAATTTCCACTTTCCGTTTCCTAACAATACATTGCGATCCCCGCGGCGCACTATCCGCTCGGTCAACAGAGAAGAACGACCTTGGGCGACGAGAATCATATTCCAAAAATGCTTTATCTATACCTACGAATTAAACCGCGGCGCGCCGTCAGACCATCGACATCTAGCTAGTTCTGTCGAGCAATCAACAGACGGTCCATCCTCTCGTGACATCGACATACATTCACGACGTCCGAACCATCCATACGCGCATTTTCGCCGGGCAAGCAGACCAGTGCTGCGCCCTGGCGAAGAGGAAAATATTGACAAGACCAGGCCGTCTCGTCGGGCAAGCAGATGACTACTTGCGGATATTGAGCTGCGCCAGCAGTTCCAAGTACTTTTCTGGATCGTGTCGTTTCACATAATCCAGCAAACGACGACGGCGACTGACCATCATCAACAGGCCGCGACGCGTCGAGTAATCGTGCTTGTGGGTCCGCATGTGCTCGGTCAGATTGTTGATCCGAGTCGTCAACACCGCGACTTGAACTTCAGGCGATCCAGTATCTTCGCCCGCGCGCTGGAAACCCTGAATAACCTCTAACTTCTTTTCTTTCGTGATCGACATCGGTTGCGACTATTTCCGTAGCTTGGCCAACACGAGCGTCTATCCCGGTCAACTCGACCAACACCTCTCCAAACAACTGGGAGGCCGGGACAGGCAACACGCACTTCCGGTCTATTTACGCCGACTGTGTGTGGATAAGCCCGTTAATGTAGCAGTCTTAGCACCGTTTGCAACCGTAGATAGCGGCGCCTGCACATTTGTCACTGCCTGAAAACTCACAAATCTCCTATACACCTACACTTACAGCAAGGCTAGCCCTTATAGGGGGACACTATCGCAGCAGTGGGCGTTACCCGTACCGTGACCGCTCCGTTGTCAGCGGTATGAAAAACTTGGAAGTTCCTATCGACCGATTTCTCGATCGTTCTCTGCCGGTCACTCATAGAGCCGCTCACAACCACAATCTCGGGGGTCGACCAGGCCAGAAATCGCTCCGGATCACTTCCAGCGCTCCCATGGTGCGGGGCCATGACCACGTCACAATCAATCGGCTCTTCCCTGAGCACCCCTTCCATTCCCGGCGTTTCCAAGTCGCCCGGCAACAGAATCCGCCGCCCGAACGCTTCGACCAGCATTACCAAGCTATTTGCGTTGTCGCTTCCTAACACGCCGCGGGCTGTCGGGTGCAACACGGTCACGCTCACCTCTTGCCCAACCCCCAAACGATCGCCGGCCTTGAGCGTCTCCAACGGAATACCGGCCGCTGCAATCGAACTGCGCAAATAGCGCAATCCCTCTGACTCGCGGTCGAACATTACCGGCGAGACATAAACGCGGCCGACCGAAAATCGCTCTAGCAATCCTGGCACACCGTTGTAATGGTCGCCGTCTGCATGCGAGACAACGATCGCGTCTAGATGCGTCACCCCACGTGACCAGAGCAGGGACGAAACCGATTCGGTCGCACGATGCGGCGAACCCAGCCGGCCGCAGTCGTACAACAGATTTGATCCATCCGGAAACTCTATCAAGACCGAGGTTCCATGCCCCACGGAAACAAACGTGCAGCGCAGCTCTTGCTTGACCGCCGAGTCAGAGAACGTCAGCGCAGCGAACAGACCAATCGCACACCATCCCCCCATCATCGCGCCGCCGCGAATCAACGGCCAACCAAACTGCCGCACGGCAATTGCCGCTACCGCCAGCAGCAGATACCAGCCGCATGTCCACCACAGCGCAGGCCCGGCTACCCAAAATCGCCCCCCCGGCAGTGCATCCGCCGAACTAACGCCAACCGCGAGCCAATGCAAACTGCCATCACACAGCAGCGCCGCCGGCCCAGCCAACCAGCTTGAAAAGGGGGCAAGCACACAAACCGCCAAGCCTGACGCCAGCGCGACCGAGGTGACCAACATCAGCGGCGGAGAGTACAACAGGGCCGCCGGTGAAATGAGATGAAACTGCGCCGCAATCAGCGGCAGCGCCACCAACCAGATCGCCAAACCAGCAAGATACGCGCCGCCGATTGCCTGCATCCCGCGACGCATCGCTTGCACATGCCACGGGCGACTTTCGGCAATCAAACGTTGCAGCGGATCGGCGATTCGCCAAACTAATAGCGGCGCCTGCCAAATCAACACGGCGACCGCCAAAAACGATAGTTGCGGCCCAACGCGAAATAAGTCGGCCGGATTCAACCCAACCACCACAATCAACGCAGCGGCCAATGTATTCCAGGGCAAGACGCGACGCTCGGTCAACATCCCCAACGCAAACACAACCACCAAAACGGTAGCGCGCACCACCGGCGGTCGCATATCGACCAGCAACATATAGCTAACGGCGAAGGCAATCACCGCCGCAGCAATCGCTGGCGGAGAGAACATACAAAGCCGCAAAACTCCATAGACCACCCCGACAAGCACTCCCAAATGCAAGCCGGAGATCGCCAACAAATGGACGAGTCCCGTCTGCACAAATTCTTCGGATAGGCGGCGATCGACCTCGGCCCGATTTCCCAACAGCAACGCGTCCGCCAGGGGAGCCGCTTGCGGCGAAAGCTGCTCCGCCAAGCTCCGCGACACATAGCGTCTGACCTCGGCCAGCAGACTCCAAAGTGCGAACTGCGGCTTACCTTGGCTTTCGACACATTCGGCGAACCCTGTACGGAGCGAGACCAGAATGCGATCAGCGCGCGTGTGAGCAGCGAAGTCAAACTCACCTGGATTGGCGGGCGAGTCGATTCGAGTCGCCTGACAAAAGACGCGAACGTGCTCCCCTGCCCTGATGTTCAGATTCTCGGCTTGGACTACCAGCGACGCTTTGCCGACAGCCGGCGTCCAGCCACGCCCTGACCGAATCGCCGTGATCTGCAGCGGCAGACGAACGGCGCCTTCTTGTTCAAAGTTTTGCAGCGGACTCCGCGGCGCCGGCGGCTGAGCGATGGGATAGTCGAGCGCAAGAGCTTCGATCGCAATCGGCTGCGACGCTGCTCCCACACTGAACGCGATGTCATGCGCCGCAAAGCGATCCCAGGCAGCGTCATGCAGTCGAGCTCCCAGCGCCGCGACCGCCAACATCACGATCCAAGAGCCTGCGACCTCCCAGCGTTTTCGCCAGCAAAGCAGCCAACCAGCCAGCGCCGTCGCCAAAATCACGATTGGCAAGAATAGGCCGACGTTCAGAAAGCGATCCACGATCATCCCTGCGCACAGCGCCGCCGCGATCAACACCAGCGGTTGATTCACAACGTTACGGCGATTGGATGCGGGATTCTCTGGCGGTTCCACACGAACGTCCGATAGCCGATTGGCGAAACGGAATCGTTCAATATTACCGCGAAAGGAGGCCCCAACGCCACTAAATTCCGTCAGTCACTGTTCGCTTAGGCGGACGATTCGGTCAGCATCGGGCGATTGGCTCCCACCACTTCCAGCCGGACCAGCGAATCGCGTTGATCCAGCGGCGCCGTCATGATACGGCGAATCGCCTGTTGATCTTCTGTCGACGGCAAACCCCATTCGGCCCGATGGTCAAACAACGTGGTGGCGGCCAACGCTTGCAACCGATCGTCCAGCACGTCGAAATGGTCAAGCGTCACCAACGCCGGGTGGACCACACCGCACGCATGGCTTAATCGCAACAACTCTTTGCGGAGCGTCGCGACATAGTTCGCCACGCGGAACGACTTCAGCGTTGGATCGAGTCCCCGTTTCAGCCACCAGTTTTGCGTTGCAACTCCAGAGGGACAGTGCCCGGTGTGGCAGCGCTGCGCCTGGATGCAGCCGATCGCCAACATCGCTTCGCGAGCGACTGAGATCATATCGCAACCGAGCGCCATCGCGAACAAACCGGTCTCAGGGAAGCCAAGCTTGCCGGAGCCGTTAAACACCACATGATGATGCAGATCGAACTTCACAAACTCACGGTAAACGCGGCCAAAGCCGATCTTAAACGGCAGCGACACATGGTCGGCGAAAACCAGCGGCGCGGCGCCGGTCCCTCCTTCCCCACCGTCGATCGTAATAAAGTCGACGCCGCGATGAGTACGAGCCATCGCCTCGGCTAGATCGGTCCAAAAATGCTGCTCGCCCACCGCTGACTTGATGCCGATCGGCACGCCGGAAGCATCGGCCAGTTTCTCGACAAAGTCGAGCATTTCATCCACGTTGCGAAACGAGGTATGATTAGAAGGACTGGCGCAGTCGCGGCCACGCGGGATCCCACGAATGCGCGAGATCTCTTCGGTGATCTTTGCCGCCGGCAAAAAACCGCCGACGCCGGGCTTCGCGCCTTGGCTTAGTTTGATTTCGACAGCGCGGACCGGATTGGCGGCGACCACTTCTTTGAACTTGCCCAGGTCAAAATTGCCATGCGAGTCACGGCAGCCGAAGTAGCCGGTTCCCAACTGCATCACTAGATCGCCGCCACGCTGATGATAGGGGCTGATTCCCCCTTCGCCTGTATTTTGCAAGCAGCCGGCCAGCTTGCTGCCGATGTTCAGCGCTTCGACCGCCGGCCCACTCAACGAGCCAAAGCTCATGCCGGAGACATTGACCACGCTCTTGGGACGAAAAGCGAATCGACGGTTGTGATAGGCGCCCATCACTTTCGCGCAGGGGATACGGAACTCTTGATCGAATTCTTTCTCACCGGGATGCGGATCATGAACCGGAAAAGCAGCGTGCTTGATAATCAGATGGTTTGGGGACGACTCTAGATCGTCATCGGTGCCGAAACCAAAGTAGTTGTTCTCGCGTTTCGACGAAGCATAGACCCAAGTTCGCTGATCGCGACTAAACGGACGTTCTTCGTTATTGCTGGTCACAATATATTGACGCAGCTCCGGGCCGATCGCTTCCAGCCAATAACGGAAGTGACCCACAATCGGAAAATTCCTCAAAATGGCATGCTTGGTCTGCCACAGATCGTGCACTGTTATGACCAAAGCAACGGCGACGACCACGCCAATAACAATGAGGGTCCACATTTTTCCCTTGCCTCTTCTTATCCCGTAGCGATGAAAACCGCTGTCCTGCAAAACCTTACAATTATAGGACGTCGCCCAACGGCGTTTGTTCGTCGAATTCACGATTCTGCGGCATCTACGACAGAATTCCTCTCTCTAACCGTCTTAAACGGAAGATTATCCGGCAATAGCCTACTTCTGCAAGCTACACGATCAGATCGCGCCCCCAACGATGACGCGGCCTCCCCTAACTAACTCCGCCTCGTATCAAGACAACGTTGGGCTGAAATTAAGCAAGTTGGCGGCACTAACACCGGTGGTGAAACGCCGTGGAGAAAATCAACGCTAACCGACAATCTCGCCTTAGAGAGGGATGATTGGAACGGCGCTGCGGGGCGCGATCGGCGGCGCTTAGACCGATATCTGGTTAGCGCCGTACGAAATCGCGCGGTTCGCCTGGCACTCTTCCAGAGTTGGCGCCAGGCGATGGGAGACTTAAACCAGCGATAAAACGCCGCGGATGCTATTCGGTGACGCCGTAGCCTTCCGGAGTTTCCACTTTGTGGACAACGACGATATACTCGGCCGACTGCATAATGCCGCCGCCGGTGACGAAGACGACGCGATCCCCCGGTTTGAGCAGACCGGCGTCAAAGCCCCATTTGTCGACAAAGCGACGAAGCTGAATGCCGTTATGCACCGGGGCGCCATCGATCGGGATAATCCCCCAGTAGAGACACATCCGGCGTAGCGCCGCCTTCGAGTCGCTGACGCCGATCGTGGCGATACAGTCGCGAATCTTGGCTTTGGTCAGCGCGGTTCCGCCGGTGCGGGTCGCCATCACCATCAGCTTGGCGTTCAGCAGATCCGCCGTTCGCGTGGCGCCTGAAACAACCGCTTGCGTCACGGGGTGGACCATACCGATCTCGCCGCTGCTTCTGGTATTTGATAATTCATCACACAGCATCTTTTCGGTCGCCAACATGATGCGATTCATCATCTTGATGACGGTGATCGGGTGCTCGCCGACCGCGGTCTCTTGCGACAGCATGCATGCGTCGGCGCCATCCAAGATCGCATTGGCCACGTCGGTCGCTTCCGCGCGTGTGGGACGCGAATTTTTGGTCATGCTGTCTAGCATCTGTGTCGCGACGATCACCGGACGACCAATTCGCGTGCAGGTTTTAACAATCAGCTTTTGTGCGGCGGCGACTTCGGCCACATCGATTTCTACGCCGAGATCGCCGCGTGCGACCATCACGCCGTTGGAGACTTCGACGATTTCTTCGAGGTTGTCGAGCGCCTCGCGCTTTTCAATCTTGGCGATCACCATCGCCCGTGATTCGTGCGCTTGCAGCAAATCTTTCAGTTGACGAATGTCGTCGGCTTCACGGACAAAGCTCAGACTGACATAGTCAAGATCGGTTTCGGCGGCCCAACGGATATGATCACGGTCACGCGGAGTGATCGTTTCAACACCTAGCTTGGTGCCAGGCAGATTGATTCCTTGGCGACTGCGTAAGATCCCGCCGGCGACCACGACACAGGTTACCGAGTCGTCTGACTTTTCGACCACTTCCATCGTGATCGTACCGTCGGCCAGCATCACATTATCGCCCACTTTGACTTCGTCGATGAGCGGTTCATAATTGCTAACCAGTTCGTTGGGTTCGGTCGCTACATCACCGCGGATAAAGCGGAACATCTGCTCTTCGACACAGTAAATCGGATCCTGCACCAACGTGCCCAGGCGGATCTTGGGGCCAGACAGGTCGGCCAGCGTTGCAACTGGACGTTTCAGACGTTCGCTAATCTCGCGGATCGTCGTCGCAACGCGAGAATGTTCGCTTAATTCTCCGTGCGCAAGATTGAGCCGGAAGACATCGACCCCTGCCAGAATCATCTGCTCCAGCATCTCAGGCGAATTACATGCGGGACCGACCGTCGCCACTATTTTGGTGCGGGCACGCTGAGAGAGTAGGCGGGCTGCGGACATATATCGACGACCTTCAAAAAGCAACAAATCGTGTTCTACCAGTTCGATGTACTCTAGTTCATTCCTTAGAAAGTGACGACCAGGGACAGCGACGGTTCTGGCCCCCGTATATCCATGCATTTAGGGATAACCGGCGTTTTTTACCACCTCTCCGCTGTTAACGGAATCTAGGCATTCATTGCCCTTGCTTAACGCGTACTGTTCATCCCTCCTTATTCAAACTGGGGGAATAGGCCTTGGAAGATGAAATTGGCTTCACGTTCCCGAGAGGCTGAATTGCGGGTTTTTGTTATTTTTGTCTAACATTTCTCTCGAAAACCTCTCTAAAAACTAGATTGCAGGCTCTCGCGCGGATAGACTTAGCTCAACCAACGCCGCAAAAGCGTAATTAAACGAGAAGTATTTACCGCTGAGGCGGAATACCTGCGCTGGTATCCCCATTCCGCCGGGTCCTCAACTTTTTGCTTTCGCCCAGGAGAGACGCTCTGTGAGTCCAGCGAATCGTTCCAATCGCCGCCGGTTTCTAAAAGCCAGCGCCGTGACGGCCGCCAGTGTGGCTGTCCCTTACTACTTTTCCGGTTCGCGGGTTGTCGCGGACGAACTGAAAACGGAATCGGCCAGCGATCGACCTGTGGTCGGCTGCATCGGCACTGGCTCTCGCTGGGGAGCGGTTGGTCCCAACGCGATGAAATTTGGTGACGTGGCGATCGTCTGCGATGTGGACGCCAACCATGCCGAACAAGGTCGCAAGCGGTGCGAAGAAGGAAACAAACAAAACGGTCGCCAGCGCAAAGTCGATGTTGTCGAAGACTATCGCAAGGTTCTGGATCGTAACGATATCGAGATCGTCACCATCGTCACCCCCGATCACTGGCACTCGAAAATTGCGATCGAAGCGATGAAAGCCGGCAAGGACGTCTACTGCGAAAAGCCGCTGACGCTGACGATCGACGAAGGGAAAAAGATCTGCCAAGTGGCCAAAGAGACCGGCCGCGTCTTCCAGGTCGGAACCCAACAGCGCAGCGAAATGGGACAGTTATTCCTAAAAGCGATCGCGCTGATCAATCAAGGTCGCATCGGCGAGATCCAAAAGATTCATGTCGCGATCGGCGGCGCACCAGACAGCGGCCCCATTCCGGTCGTCGAAGTGCCGAAACAACTGAACTGGGAAATGTGGCTCGGCCAGGCTCCAATGGTCGAATATCGCCATAAAGGAAACGGAACCGGCAACTCTCGTTGTCATTACGAATTCCGCTGGTGGTACGAATACTCGGGCGGCAAAATGACCGACTGGGGCGCACACCATGTCGACATCGCCCAATGGGGTCTCGATCAACAGGGGGTCGGCGGTCCGGTCAGTCTTGAACCGGTCCTGGCCAAGTTTCCAACTCCTTTCCAAGACGGCATGCCGACCCAAGACGATCGGTACAACACGCCGACCGAGTTTCATGTTCGCGCCATGTTCCCCGGCGACATCGAAGTCAATATTCGCAACGAATGCAATGAACACGGGTTTGACAACGGCATCCTGTTTGAGGGAACCAAAGGCCGTTTCATGGTCAACCGCGGCAAGCTGGTGGGAGCACCGGTCGAAGAACTCAAGGACAATCCGCTGCCGGAAGATGCGATCCGAAAAATCTATAAAGGGATGACCCCGCAAGGAGGCAACGCCCACATGGCGAACTTTATGGAGTGCGTCAAGCTACGCAAAGACCCGATCTCTGACGTCTACTCGCACCATCGCGCGATGACGACCTGCCATCTGGCCAACATTGCGTTGCGTCTGGATCGCACGGTGAAATGGGACGAGAAAAACGAGCAAATTGTTGGCGACGACGACGCCAACCGCTGGTTGGCTCGCGAGGCCCGTAAGGGATACGAAGTCACTGTTTGAAGCTGCTGCGTCGTGAGAACGCCCCGTTCTCGCAACACCCCCAGGCCTCGGTGGGCAATTGCCTACCGAGGCTTTTTCGTTATCATCGCAAAGGCCTGCTCAATTTCCCTTGATGAAACATCGGCCAGATGACCTACTGGAATGAAAAAGTCGCGCTGGTCACTGGCGCTTCGCGTGGCCTTGGGTTGGCGATCTCACGCCAACTTGTCAGTCGGGGAGCGACAGTCGTAATGACCGCTCGCAATCCAACAGAATTAGCCGCCGCCGCTGAATCGCTCCAAGATCTCACCGGCAAAACGCTCGCCATCGCGGCGGACGTCACGTCGGACGACGACGTGAAACGACTGAGGCATGAAATTGAGTCCCACTTCGGCGGACTCGATTTGCTGCTCAACAACGTCGGCATCTCCTCACGCGGCAAGCTGCTAGAGACGCAACTTGCCGACTTTCGCCATCAGTGGGAGCTGAACGTGATCACGGCGATTCGCTGCGTACAAGCCTGTGCGCCGATGATCATCCGGCGTAAAGGACATATCGTCAACATTGGCTCGTTGGCCTCCAAAAGCGCGGCCCGCTTTATTGGTCCCTACGCGACCACCAAGTTTGCCCTAGCAGGCTTTTCTCAGCAGTTGCGTCTCGAACTAGAGGACCACGGAGTCCACGTCCTGCTGGTTTGCCCAGGCCCGATTGCGCGCGAAGATGCAGGCAACCGCTACAACGATCAGGCCGGCGACTTACCAGCCGAAACTCGCCAGCCCGGAGCCGGAGTCAAATTGAAAGCGATCGATCCCATGGATCTCGCGGCCGCAATCCTCAATGCTTGTGAGCAGCGACAATCAGAACTAGTCGTCCCTTGGAAGGCCCGCGTGTTGTTCGCGATTGCACAAATATCTCCGGGATGGGGAGATTGGTTGCAGGCAAAGTTCTCTTCGCGTGGATCCAGCACGTAAGTAAACTCAGCACGCAAGGATTCAGGCTCGGATTGTAAAATATCTTCGGCGGATGCGATTCCAGTCGGTTGAATGCCGCTAGTTCGCGCTTTATGATGCTCACTTTCGCTCTATCGACAGAACGGATAGAGAGGGCCTGCGAAATCGCTGGTTCGATCTGCAGATCGTCATCCCCACCACTTCATCCCCAACGAAACACCGTCATGGCAGCGTTTCCCGAAGTCGACAAGATTCAATACGAAGGTCCCGATTCGAAGAATCCGCTGGCCTTTCGCTGGTACAATCCGGACGAAGTGGTCGAAGGCAAAACGATGCGCGACCACATGCGGTTCAGCGTCGTCTATTGGCATACGTTCCGCGGGACCGGCGCCGACCCATTTGGTCCCGGCACGGCGATCCGTCCCTGGGACGACGGCAGCAATTCGGTAGAGAACGCGGTGAAGCGCGTGAGCGTCGCTTTTGAGTTTATCGAAAAGCTGGGCGCTCCTTACTATGCGTTCCATGATCGCGACGTTTCGCCGGAAGGCGCTTCACTAAGCGAAACCAACAAGATCTTCGACGCCGTCGCCGCCGCGCTAAAATCTGAACAAGAGCGTACCGGCATCAAGTTGCTGTGGGGAACCGCCAACTTGTTCAGCCATCCCCGCTTTATGCATGGGGCTGCAACCAGTTGCAATGCAGACGTTTTCGCTTTTGGCGCTTCGCAGGTCAAGAAGTGCCTAGAAGTCACCAAAGATTTGGGAGGCGAAAACTATGTGTTCTGGGGTGGTCGCGAAGGTTATCAAAACCTGCTGAACACTGACATGCAGCGTGAGCTGGATCATCTGGCGAAGTTCTTTCATCTGGCGGTCGACTACGCCCAAGAGATCGGCTTTACAGGTCAGTTCTTAATTGAACCCAAGCCGAAAGAACCGACCAAGCATCAGTATGACTTTGACGCCGCCAACTGCCTGGCCTTCCTCAAGTCGTATGGTCTCGACAAGCACTTCAAGCTGAACTTAGAAACCAACCACGCAACGCTCGCTTCGCATACGATGCAGCACGAGCTGGAATATGCCGGCATGAACGGCATTCTCGGTTCGATTGACGCCAACACCGGCGACCTACTGTTGGGCTGGGATACCGACCAGTTTCCGACCAACTACTATCTGACGACCGAAGTGATGCTGTCAATCTTGAAGTATGGCGGTCTGGGGAGCGGCGGCGTGAACTTTGACGCCAAAGTGCGACGTGAAAGCTTCGAGCCGATCGACCTCTTCTATGCTCATATCGGCGGCATGGACGCATTCGCCAAAGGCTTGAAAGTCGCCGCTGCGATTCGCGCCGATGGCGAGTTCGACAAGTTCACCAAGGCTCGCTACGGTAGCTGGGACAGTGGAGTCGGCGCCGAGATCGAAGCCGGCAAGCACGACCTCAAGTCGCTAGAGCAATACATGCTGGCCAAGGGAGAAGTCGCTCCCAACACCAGCGGACGCCAAGAGATGCTCGAGAACTTGTTCAATCGTTACATGTAATCGACAGTGCCGACCATCGAAACAAGGAAAGCCGTCAGAGGATCCCTCTGGCGGCTTTTTTTTGTTTGTGACTTCATCCCGCAGTTTCGTTAACGCTTCATCGAACGAATAATTTCGTTCGCTGACAAGACCAGCGCCAATTCGCCGCCGCCCAATTGGGCTACGCCGCCGATCGCACGGACTTCCGGCAAGATGTTCTGCAGGCTATTGACCACGACCTTGCGTTTGCCGATCACCTGATCGATCATCAGACAAGCGTCTCCCTGCTTGCTTGTTAAAAGCACTGCCGATTGTCGCTCGTTCTTCCGCTTTGTATCTAGAGGAATATCCAGTATCTCGGCAAGTGAGATGGCGGCGTAAGTTGTGCCGCGCAACGTCACCACCGGAGCTCCGCCAGCGGTCTTCAATTCTTCGTACGGTAGATCGACCACCTCACGAATGGATTCAAACGGAACGACATAACGCTCCGCTCCTTCATGGATTAACAGACCATCCATGACTAACACCGCTTGACGAATCGGAATCTCGATCGTGAAGTGGGTCCCGATACCCAATGTCGACTCGACGCGAATCTCGCCGCCGTTCTCTTGCACCATGGTGCGAACCACATCCATGCCGACACCGCGGCCCGAAATTTCCGTCACTTGCTCGGCGGTCGACAGGCCAGGATGAAAGATCAGCTCAATCGCTTCTTGATCCGACATCCGCTCGGCTTGCAATTCAGTGATCGCGCCGCTTTGCACCGCTTTGCGGCGCAAGCGATTGGGATCAATGCCGCGTCCGTCGTCACGGACGGTGATCAGAACATGGGTCCGCGTCGCTTCGGCCGACAGCCACAAGTTGCCAACTTCGTCCAGGCCGCGTGCTTTGCGATCGGCCGGCAACTCCAATGCGTGATCGGCGACGTTGCGAATCATATGCGTCAGCGGAGCATCCAACTCTTCCAGCAGCGACTTGTCGACTTCCAGGTCTTCGCCGGCGAGATGAACGTCCAACTTTTTCTCTAAGCTACTAGCCAACGCACGAGCCATCCGTGGGAACTTGGAGAACATCCCCCGAATCGGTACGCGGCGCAAGGAAACCACACTCTTTTGCAAGCGGTTGGCTTGCAGGTTGAACGAGATATTGACTTGTCGCAGCTCTTCGACCAATTCGCGGAACACGCTGGAGCCCGTCATCCGACTTTGGATGTCTTTAAGCCGCTCACAGGTAATGAACAAGCTAGAGACGTCATCCAAAAAAGTGTCGATGCTTTCTTCGTTGACGCGCAGGAATCGCGTTTTCTTGGAGCTGGAGGATTTGCCTGACGAGCCATCCGCTTCGCTGACTTCACTCTCTTTTGCTTCAACCGTGGGAGACTCCGCCGCCGGCGACTCGGGTTCGGCCTCCACGCGCGGCGTCAGCGATTCTAGCGCTGGTGAGAGCTGTTCCCAAATAATGCTCAGCAGCATCGCGTCAACACCGATCCCGCTGTCGTAAATCGCTTTGAAGTTGCGGCCCGCTTCTTCTAATACGGCTAGCAGCGACGAATCCGCCGCGTTCCGGGCACACACCTTCAGTTCGGCGAACGACTCTAGCAGCGCTGTCGAACGATCATCGTCAAACGGTGTGGTTTCGGCCGTGACAAACATCTCGATCAGCTTGCGAACTGAACGGGTCAACTCGACTCCGCCGATTGTAAATTCCAGCGACAACAATTCGGCCGGCGATGCGATTGGCTTTACTTTGGCAGTAGGCGCCGAAAGCTGGCCGAATTCGCGAATTCGTTCGGCCCAGTTCAGCGATTCCGGAAAACCGGCGGCGGTCATTTCATCCGCCATCTCTAACAATTCGGCAAGCAGCTCTTGTCCGGCAGCATCCTCGTTGCCGGCTTTCGTCTTCGAAAGCACCGCGACTTGCTCTAACAGTTTTAGATCTGCTTCGCTTAACGTTTCGGCATGCGTTTGGTTCTCTACAGCGTGCAGCAATTGATCGAGCGTATCGATTCCTTCTACCAGCGCTCGGCAAAGCTCATCCGTTAGCGGCGTCTTTTGGTTGCGGACTTCGTCAAGCGCGTTTTCCAGCGAGTGGGCGAATTTTTTAATCGCCGTTAACCCGAAGAAGCCGGCATTGCCTTTGATCGAATGGACCGTTCGGAATACCGAATGGACCGCCTCGACGTTGTTCGAATCATTTTTGAACGCAGTCAGGAGTACAGGCAAATCCTGAATAGCATGCACCGATTCATCGATGAATCCGACAAGAAGTTCGGTATTAGCGTCGTGTTCACTCATGATAGCTCAGGGTTCCGCTGCGACACTTGTGCATAGGGATAGTGATTACGCGAGTTGCCGCTGCTTCAGTTCGTGCAAAGCATCCCACCAGCGGGCCTGCTTCGCGAACGATGCATTCAGGACTTCAAGCAAGGGATCAAAATCTGTCACCGGCTTAAACAAACAGGACTCTGCTCCAAATCGCATTGAGTCGAGCACCGTGGAGAGCGTCACCAAGCCGGTCAGCATGATGACTTGCACGCCTCCATCGTATTGCTTGATATCCCGCAGCAATTCGAGCCCATTGATCCGCGGCATTTCGATATCGAGAATGCAAACGCGAATTGAATGGTCGAGCAGCGTTTTCAACGTCTTCTCTGGTTGCGCTAGCGAAACAACTTCGTATCCAGCGCTAGTTAAATGTCGATTGACCAGCCGCAAGATCTGCGGGTCGTCATCCACATGGAGTACCATCTTGTTCATTTCAGTCTTTCGGTCTCGAGAATCACAATCCGCAATTCAGACTGCTGTTCGCCTGCCCCTAGAAGTACGTCCCTGCGACGGTTCTCCTTGTAGACGAAGACCTGCAAGCCTAGGCAATTATTTGGAACGCGGCGGAGAAACAGGGGGGAATTCGGAAATCCGTGAGACAGGCGCCCCCTTACAACAGTCCTGATTTCAACATCGGGCCCGTCATCGCCGTCATAATCGCGCTAACTGAAATGCAAGCCGCGAGCCGCCAGATCTTCGTACAGCTGATCGGCGCCGATAAACAAGACAGCGTCCAACCCATTCTCCAAGGCGCCGGCGACATTTTCGGGCCGATCGTCGACAAAAAAGATCGCCCCAGGCGCGACGCCGGCTTGCTCGATCGCTGCTTGATAAATGCCAGCGTCGGGCTTCATCGACTTCATCTGGTAGCTCAGCACATACTGTTCAAAGGGATCGTGCAAAAATGGGTATCGCCCATCGATGCAAAAATCCCAATGACACGCGCACGTGTTTGACAGAATACCCAACCGACGCCCTTGCCTAGCCAGGGATTGGGCGATTTCGATCACCGGGTAATTTAATTCAAAGATATCGCTGGCTGCCAACGACAACTGCTCTCGACTGGGCGAACGGCCTGTCTGCTGACAGAAAAAAGCGTGAAACTCGGCAGTGTCGATCTCGCCGGTTTCGTACCGCAGCTGCATGCCGCTAAATAAGACGACTTCGCGGACCTGCTCAACCGGCGCATCGGCGACCTGAGCCATTTGCCGACAGGCGCGATCATGATCAAAATAGAGCAGGACGTTCCCCAAATCAAAATACAAAAACTCGATTCTCTGCGAGCTCATAGTTTTTTCAGTTGCAACTTGCGGTACGACGCTTCCGCCTTCGGACCAGAATGAATCTGCAAACCAATCACCCCAGCCCTGGGAAGCGCGTCATCCGCTTCCGTGTAGTCGACCGTTTGCAAATCGTTGACCCAGATCTGAATCTTCGGTCCTTGGCAGCGAATTCTTAACCGATTCCATTCACCAGTCTGGACTGTTTTGGCGACTTCTTCGGCCGGGCCTTCCGCCATGAATATCTTGCGACGCGATTCGTCATACAACGATCCCCAAATCGAACGGACAGGCGTACTGCCGATATCGCACTGAAAACCAATCATCTCGTGATGATTGGGGATCCGCTGACTACGAAACTGCACGCCAGCGTTGGTCCCCTGCCCGACCAGCTTCGCTTCTAAGGTCAACTCAAAATCGCCGTACTCGACCTTGGTGCATAGGAACTCGTTATTCGGAATCGCCTTCTCCAGCGACCCTGCGACAATCGCTCCCTCTTCCACGCGAAACCACTCGCTCTTCCCTTCCCAACCCTCCAAGGTCTTGCCATCAAATAACGACGTCGCATCAGCGGCCAACAAAGAAGCGGTGGAGAGCACAACTAACAACAGCGATAGACAACAACGGGGCATGAGCGGGACCTCGGAAGAAAGTCAGCAAGGCGGGAAACTTGCTCCCAGGATAATAGAGGGCGAAGCGCCAAGCTAGAATGTGGGGACGATTTTTGCAGTTGCAACAACTGCAGGAAGACAGGAATCGAACACCGCTGGCGATCGCCCAACTGCTTCAATTCGGAATTCACTATGTCGACGCCAAACCTCGGAATATCAACACCGGTCGTCCTGATTCGTCACGCTAAACTTTCCCGCTTTTGTCTATCGCCGCACATCAAATCCCCGCGTCCGCTGCATATCGTACTGGGCTTGCGGCAGATAGTTGGTCGCCGCCTGGGAAGGCATATTGTTGACCGGCACGCTTCCCTGCCCTGACTGCACTGGATTGTACGGCTGAACCGAGTAGGGCGATTGCGGCGCGACTTGCGAGACCGGCTGCGGTTGCGCCGGATAGCCACTTTGCGGCGCGGCTTGCGTGGGATAGCCGCTAGAGGGGATGTAACCTGGCGCAACTGCTCCCGACCCGACTGGCGCATTGCCTGACGGCATCATTTGCAGATTGGGATCGGCCAGGTTGATCGATCGCGCGTCGCTACGCTGTGGTTTCATAAAGACGTTGGGAGACGACGTCGGTTGATTGATTCGATAATCGTAAACGTTGATGGTGAATTCCATTTGGGCCGCCGGCAGTTTCAAATCAACCCGATGCGGCAACGAGACGCCAGTGGTCGGATCAAAGCGATGGGCCGAAGCTAGAGCCGACGCCAACGTATTGCCGGCCTGATCGTAAACATGTTGCTGCAACACAAAGCCATACGTTTTGTCGATGACCGTCGACTTGGTGATCATCCCGCTCGGACCGTTGATCTGCGTGCGGATTTCGATGTTTCCATCCGGCGTGGGATAAGGCCCCTGATGATTGCCGCCGGGCTCAAAGATCACCAAACCCATCGCCTGAGAGATCCAAGTCGGCTCAACCGGCAACAACTGTCGCGCGTTGCTGTACTGATACTGATCGTGTCGACAATAGATAAGTCCTGGCCAACCAGGAACCGTCGCCCAAGCCCAGAACTCTTCCGTGTTGCTGCCGAAGTCGAGAACCTGCCCCATCAAGGCCGCTTCGCCAGTCAGGCGAAAATTAAGCGGGGGCGCCATCGAGATATTGGCCCGAATCGCCGGAAAGCCTTGCAGCGAGATCGTCGCGCCGGTTGTCTCGGCCGTTTGCACGCGCGCCGTGTTGCCGTTGACCTGGGCGATCACTTGCTCCAGCGTCGGCTGCGTGGCGAATGCGACCGGCGCGTTGTTGACCGGCATCGGCCGCAACATCGCTGGACAACCTGCCCCCATCGACATGCAAAGGACGCTGCCCCCAAGGAGCAGCCAGATTAGTTTCGCGTACACGGCTTCCATGCCTTTCGCGGATCGGCGTTACGCCGCCGATTCGAGTAGTTGAGCAATTTCGGTTTGAATTTCGGCGATCCGCGCCGCACTGGGATTAGAAACCGGCACGTCGTATTGCGTGTCGCGCTTCACGCTCGAGACGACCAACATCTCCGGCCCCTCCCCTGGGTCACTCGCGTCATCCAGTCGCAAGATCTTGCGGCGGATCATCAGCAGCGCCATCACATAGCGCACATCTTCCTTGGTTGGGTCTTCCGCCAAACTTTCAAAGTAGTCGAGCATCACATCGCTGGGCGCCCAATCGGGACCACGCGATTTGCCTGACGGCAGCTCGGACTTCCACCAACCAACGGCCCCTTCGGGCGCGCCTTGCCAGGCTTCGGCGCTATAGTCGTGGCGCACCACGTCGGCGCCATCGCGAACCAGGACAGAGTAAAAGGTCTCCCCTGGCGATAGTTCTCGTTCGGTCGCAGCACAGCGGCGCGTGCACCGCTGAACATCAAAATCCATCATCGGCAGCCAATGCGCAAAGATGCGTCGGGGCAAAATTCTACGAACCATTCTCCACCGCCCACCCACGGACCGGCGGCAGATAGTACGCGATCAGCCGAAGTCGTTCAATACGCAGTATAGAAGCGAGAGTCGCTTCCTCCAGAACCAATTTCAAATCGGACCGCACGATAGCACTTCGGGCATTTCCCCTCGTAGTGCGTTCCTGCTCGATTTTTATAGATGCGCGCATAAATGCCGCAGCAGCTAAATTGCACGCCTAAAAATTCACGTCGGCTAGGACCTCGGTTACCCGCCGAAGATTGCGGATTGGGGTCGCTGCTTAAATCAATCGAATCGCCCGGCATGGCCAGACTCCTCCTTCTTTTTCTCCAACCGTGAGCCAAATTATATCGCTCCTACGGTCTGCAATCCTAGGTTGATTTTGGCTCCCAGTGGCCCAATGTCCCTAAAAATAGGGCATCCACGGCTGCCTTGAAGTCGGATGAAGCCACGCTTTTTGACTTCAGAAACGGTTATTTCCGGTTGACTGAACCTTCTGGCGCAGTTAAAGTCCCTACAGAAGCACAACTACTTTTTTGTAGCCCAAAACCAACAACAAAGCCGATGTCCAGCATTTCGCTATTACCCCTACTACTACTAACCGGTCACCGGCCGTAGGGGATAGCGTACGCAACACGCTGGCATCAAACGAATAGCTTGAAACCCCACGGCCCCCCGAATTGGCCGCTGGGGTTTTTTTATTGGATTTACCGCAGATGACTTTACCTATGCTTCCTGACGCACCTAACTTCGCCCAGCGCGGCCAGCTGCTGCTAGCCGCGCCGGCGCCCGGCCGGCACGCCGATTCGATACATTATTGAATATCCACCTTCGTCAGGTTTACTTGAGATACCATGTCCAATCAACGCACTATCAAGATCTTTGACACGACGCTCCGCGACGGCGAGCAATCTCCCGGCGCTAGCATGAACTTGCCCGAGAAAATGGAGATCGCCCAGGCGCTGGTCGACCTCGGAGTCGACATCATCGAGGCCGGTTTTCCGATCGCGTCCCCCGGCGATTTTGAAGCGGTTCACGAAATCGCCAGCAACATCCGCGGCGCAACGATCTGCGGCCTGGCTCGTTGCAACGACCGCGACATCGATCGCGCCTGGGAAGCCTTGAAAACCGCCAAGTCGCCGCGGATCCATGTCTTTCTCGCGACCAGCGCCATCCACCGTGAGTTCAAGCTGAAGATGACTCCGGATGAAATCGTCGAGCGGGCCATCGCAGGGGTCGCTCGGGCAGCCGGTTATTGCGACGATGTCGAGTTCTCTCCAGAGGACGCCGCACGTACCGAGCCTGACTTTCTCTGTCGCGTGGTCGAAGCGGCGATCAAAGCGGGCGCTACCACGGTCAACATTCCAGACACCGTCGGCTATGCGACCCCGTCCCACATGGGCCGCGTCATCAGCGACCTGGTCAATCGGGTGCCGAACATCGATCAGGCGATCATCTCGGTTCACTGCCACAACGACCTTGGTCTGGCGGTCGCCAACAGTTTGGCCGCAGTCGAAGCCGGCGCCGGCCAGATCGAATGCACGATCAACGGCATCGGCGAACGAGCCGGCAACTGCGCCTTGGAAGAAATCGTCATGGCGATGCGTACCCGCAATGACTACTACCAAGTCGATTCGCGGATCAATACTGAGCGTCTCGTCCCGGCCAGCCGTTTGGTATCGAGCGTCACCGGCATGCATGTCCAACGCAACAAAGCGATCGTCGGTCGCAATGCGTTCGCCCATGAGGCCGGCATTCACCAAGATGGGATGCTGAAAGAACGTTCGACCTACGAGATCATGCGTCCCGAGGATGTTGGTTTCGCCAAAACCGACTTGGTCCTCGGCAAACATAGTGGTCGCGCGGCCTTGGCTGATCGCGCAAAAAGCCTCGGCTATCACATGAGCGGCGAGCAATTGCAGGTTGTCTTTGAGCAGTTCAAAGAGTTGGCCGATAAGAAAAAAGAGATCTACGACGGCGATATCTCGGCCCTCTGCGAACAGCAGATTCGCGGCAGCGACCTGACCAAAGAATGGTCGCTGGTCTCGCTCGAAGTTTCGTCCGGCACCAAGCGTCAACCGAATGTTAAAATGACCTTGGCCCATGCCGGCAAAGAACATTCGGCCGAAGTTTCGGAAGGGGACGGCCCGATCGACGCCGCGTTTTGGGCGGTCGAAAGGATCACCGGGGTCAAACTGAACTGCAAAGACTTCCAAGTTCGCAGCGCTACCTTGGGCCGCGACGCCCAAGGAACCGTCACCGTCGATATCGACCACAACGGCGCCATCTTTCGCGGTCGCGGAGTCTCGACCGACACGGTCGAATCAACCGTTTTAGCGATCCTGGACGCGGTAAATCGCATCTGGCGAAAGACGGCTCAACCGGTCGAAACGACTTCCTCGGAATAACGAATGTCGAAATTAGAATGACGCAAGTTGAAGCGCGTCGAAGCGGATAAACGCTTTCGGCCTTCGTGCCTCTTTCGTCATTCGCACTTCGACATTCGACATTTCCGGCGTTACGAAGCGACAAATCCTAGATAGTAAAACACCCAACCGGTCACCGCGGTCATCGTCATGCCGATCGCCGCGATCCGGGCCCAAATTTTGTGGGTGTTGCTGTAACTGTTGGGCATCGTCGGGCTCGGGAACTTCCGTAGCGCCATCACAATCACATAAACCCAAAGCAGCGGAGTCGGTATCGCAAACGCCAAATGAATGTAGAGACTGGTGTCGACCGCCCCCGAGGCGTAATACGGCGATGGTTCCGCCAGCTCGCGCCAGTTGGTGAAAAATCGCATATCTACTTCGAATGCGATCACCGCCAATAGTAGCACCAGCCCCAGGATGATCTGAAGCCATTTGTGCAGGTCATACAATCGCCAAAAACGAACCAGCGCGATGCTGATTGCCATGATCACGATCACACCAAACATCGCCAAAAAGACGAAATCGAGCATCACCGAACCACGAGTCGGCAAAAATCCATAATTTTGCGCAATCAGCGATAGCATCCCTGTCGCCCCCAGAAGTGAATGCTTGTGAATGCGGATAGTCTAGCGAGAATTTGCGGCCTCGTAAGCGCCCGTCCGCTTTCCCCTTATCGGCAGACCCACCAGTCCGCCGCGAACCAATCAGACCGACATCCACCAGGAAGTTGCCAAGCCAAGCTGATTTGCAGCCTATACTTGTGACGATTGCGACTGATCGCCAGAATAGCACGGAAGAAAACCGGAATCCCAAACAGCTTCAACAGCGGGAACCCAATCCCATCCACGGCCGAGTGGCGAAATTGGCAGACGCACAGGATTTAAAATCCTGTGGGGATAACTCCCCGTGCGGGTTCGAGCCCCGCCTCGGCTACTTTAAGAACTTATCTAACAACGACTTGCGGCATCGCTCTTTTCGGCCGCGACGATCGCTGGCGGCGACTGTCCATAGGTTTGTCCAGAACTCGATTTCGAGAGGAAAGCCACCCATGCAAACGGGCCTAATCGTTCGAGCGTTTGTCGCGAGTCCAGGGGATACAGAACCTGAGCGAAAATCTGTCCAGGACGTAGTAGCTCAATGGAATGGCGCCAACTCGCTATCGCGGCGAGCAATCATTGAGCCGGTGACCCTCGATACGCATGCCCAACTAGCAACGGGTGCGCATCCCCAAGATTTGATCAACGGCCAACTTCTAAAGCGATGCGACTTTCTAATTGCAATATTTCGACATCGCCTTGGCAGTCCGACCGCGAGAGATCTCTCTGGAACCGTTCAGGAAGTAAATGAGTTTATCGACATCCACGGCCCTGACCGCGTACTCCTCTTCTTTTCGACGGATCCCCTCCCTCAAAGCGTCGATCGAAGGCAATGGGACTCGCTATCCGAGTTCAAAACGTCGATTCAACCTCGGTCGCTGTATCGCGAGTTTGCAACTAGCGGTGAGTTCGCAACGGTCCTTTTCAGTCAGATAACTCTAGTAATGAATGGTATTCTTGATTCGAAGGATGCAACGAGCAAACTGGCAAACATGCATCTGAGCGATCAGATGCTTTCTAAGGACGCGACGTGGGTCTTAATGTTAATGAGTAGCGGAAAACTACTTCATTTCATACCCACTACTGATGAAGGAACGGTCCTAACAATTGGCAGCTTGAAACTAACCCATCGAAACGAGCCGCGCAGTAGTATCCGCTGGAAAGCAGCGGTCCGAGAACTTGAGGCGCAAGAGCTAATCCAGACGATTACATCTTTCGTTCCAAGTCCCGACATTTTTAATATCCAGCGTGCGGGAAAGGAGTTGGCTGACACCGCTTGGATGTCGGCAATTGTGCGCCTGATCTATCCGGGGGAGAAACTGAGTATTGAAGACCTTCGCGAAACGCCGCCATTTCAACATTTGTCTCACGATCACCTAGACGAAATCATCGGCAAGTTAGTCAGTCGAGATACGATCTCTGTACATGGAGCGGGCAAAACGCGTCGCTTGGAAGTCAAAAAAGAGAACTGCGCTGCGATCCTCGGTGAATCGCCAGATTACGATTTCTCAGGCTTTCCTCTCTACAACGATCTCGAGCGCCTAGTGTGACCTGGTCCTCACGCTCGCACTCTCTGATTCTACTGCTTGCCAAATTGTGTCTGCGGCCAACTCCGCATCGTGCCCGACATAATAATCCATCGTCGTCGCGATCGTCGCGTGCCGCATGAGTTGCTGTAAATCGGGCGGCATAAGTCTCCGAGACCACCGCAGCCCGAAGCTTCGCCGCAGATCGTGAGCACTGGCAAACTTGACTTTGATCATCTTCTCTCGCTTGCCGTTCTCACCTTTCGATCGACTCTCCGTTTCGCTTACCTTGATGCCGGCCGCTTTGCCTATTGCTGAGATCGTCCGAATGATCGAGTAGTCATCGGCAACCGATTTTCCCGTTTTGCTGAGGGGGCGAAAAACTCGGCCGTGCCGATCGAGTTGATGCGTCTCATAGAGGAACTCGGCAAAGTCCGGCGTGATCGGCAACAAGCGGTCTCGCTTCCCCTTCTCTGCCTCGGCCGGGATTCGTAGCATCGGCCGGCGTCCCTCGAGATCGACGATAATTCCACGGTATCCGTTCCAATAGAGCGACAACGCTTCGCGAATGCGAAGCCCCGAAAGCCAGAGGCCTCGCAACAAGTGCTCCCAACTCTCGGCGACTGCCTCACCGACGACCGAGGGCGTTTTCTCAATCATTCGCTCAAACTCTTCGAGCGTGATCGGCCGGCCCTTCATTTTCTTCTGGCCTGCCGATCGTGGCATTTTGATTTGCGGCGCCTTCGAGATCAGCTCCATACTTACGGCCCATTTGAAAGAGGCGGCCAGGTGCCGCAAATAGCTCGCGATCGTCGACTCGGCGAGCCCCTCCTCTCGCAGCTTGTTCTGAAAGACGCTCAGACGCGTCGCTGTGATATCGCGAAGCCGCTGCGGTCGGATGACCCGCTCTAGGTGATTAAACGCCGCCAGCGTCTTGTCTCGCGTTCGCTCAGCCAAGCCGGCTTGTGCCTCGTCGATATAGCGATCGCGAAATGCCTCAAATGTCAACTTCGACGGCTCATAGCGGCCGGCGTGGAGGTCGGACTCCCATTTCGCGGCAAAGCGTTGAGCCGCGGAGCTATCGTTCGTCTTGGTCGACTTGTAGATTTGCCGGCCGTCGATCGGATCGATGTAGTACGCCTGAATATAACGGCGGTCTTTTTTCTCGGTCAGGAAAACGCGTATTTCTTCGCTCATTGGATTCAATTCAATCGGGATCCGGATTTACTTCTTAAAGGGTCGCTCGCATCTGGTCGAATCGCTCGGTTAGGACTCGACCACAGCGACAAAACTCGGCAAGCTGGCCGAAACAGTCGGCGACCTGGTCTCGGTCGATTTGTTGGTCGCTGGGGTGGCAAGCCTGGTTGCGCAGCCGGCGAATCTTTTGGAACGCATTCGCGGCGGCCTGCTTGAGCTCGAGCGCCTCGGTCGCGTCGAGATCGTAGTTTTCGACGTGAAAGAACCGGTCGAAAACCTGGAACCGCTTGGCGATCGTGTCGCTTCGGAAAAACTGCCGCTCGAACGGTTGCCGATCCGCCGGCGATATGACGCCGCGAAAGGCTTCCATCAGGTCCGTTGCGGTTTTCTCGGCGGCACAACCAATCATCACGACAGCCGATCGCCAGAGACCGAGGCGATAGCAGCGAGCCGCTTCTTTCAGATAGCCGAGCATTGCGGTCTCGGTCTCCAGAAGCCGGCATTTGATCTCGGAGACGATCGTCTCGACGCTGGCCGGCCTGGTCATCTTCGCCCAGTCTCCAAGCAAGAGCTGTTCCTCTTCGCACGTCGGCGCCAGGCAGCGGAAAGCGTATCCGGTCAACGTATCGAGAAAGCCTTGCTCGCCAAGCGTCCAAACTCTTTCGATCTCGGCCGGCTCGGCTGGCGTGATCTCAATCGCCATCATCCAGCGAAGCGGCGACTCCGGACGAATCGAAGCTCGGCCGTTATGAAGCCAGACGCGATGTAACGCTTCCAATCGGCAGCCGTGACGCCTGGTCTCTTGACTAAGGAGACGACCGCTGACCGTCGGCAAGGGAGACGCGAATGCGTCCTCTGTCTCAATTCGGCCTTTTTCGATCGCAAATAGAATCGTCGCGAATTTCATGATCGCGCCTCCTGATCGCTATAGGTGTTCGAGTCATCTAGACGCCGCATCAAACCGGCTGCTAGAGCAATTTTTCGGTAAGCTCTTAGCCAGTTTTTCGGTCGGTAATGGATTTCGAGAATGTACTTTCGTCGCGGGCGTTGAATTGCTCTGATCGCCTCAATCGCATCGCGCGAAAGTGACACTTCTAAGCCAGATATCAACTTGCACATTTGCTTGGCGTAATTGACATCTTGGAATCGAAGCAGACGCAAATCTAATGGCCGCAGTCTGGTTTCCACGCCCAGCATCAAAGCGCATTCCCAGTAGCCAAGTTTAGAGACGCCATTGCTAAAAAAACTGAATCGGCGAAACAGTTTTCGCGCCGCTGCGATCAATAGCGCCAAGTCATCGTCGGTCGCTTCAATTAGCGGTTTGACCTCTGCGAATCGAGTAGCTGGATAGTTAAAAGCGCAGGGCGTGCCGTGCTCCATCAATCTAGGTGGCAACGTCTCGACATAGCCTTGCCTTCTTGCTTCTTTCCAAAGCAAGCGAAACTGTTGAAATCTCAGATGCTTGAAGGGGACTTTCTCGATCCATAGTCGCATCTCTCTAATAAGTGATTCGTCTAAGTCTCGCGTGCTTAGATCACGGCCAGCTAGGATGGCGATTGACCTACACGCTTCGGTAGCCAATTCACGCCGCGGCGTGAATTGGCTGGAAATGTCTTGGCACATCTTCGATAACTTCACGTGCTTTTCGTGTCTCATGATTGAGCCCTTCTGTTTCGTGCCGTTTGTCCGTTCGGACGTGTTGAAACGCCGGCTCGCTCAAGCAATGCCAGGAACGCGCAGTTGTGACTGTGGTTCTTGTATGGATAAGCGAGCACGAAATCGCGACGCGGGAACTCGATCGCCGCGACGGCGGAAAGCGTCTGATCTGACAATGAAAAGCTGCGATCAATCCACGGCACGCCGCTGAGATCGCACTTCGCCGCATTCGCGTCGATATGATCGAAACGAATGCGATAGATAAACGGCTTCAAGAGCCGAGTTTCCTGCGTCAGCAGGATGAAACATCGCCAGAACGCCCCGCAACGAACTCCATTTCGCATATGGGTTTGCCAGGCGTCGAACGGTTTGCACGCGTCCAGTAGTTGCTCTAGCTCCGACTCGCTCCAAGGCCGTTTGCCTCGATAGTCAAAGACGTTCGGAATCGATGCCGTTTCAACGCCGATCGTCGGATCGATCGAAACAAAGCCGTAGCGATAGGCGTTTCGCCACAGATGAAAGAGACCGCCTTTGAGATTGCTACCATGCGGTTGCGAATAACCCTCTCGCATCAGCCAGGCGTCGAAGCGATGAAACGTCGCAAACGTCAAATCGCCTAGCAAACCTGGTCGGCCGAGACAGATAGCGAGCTTCGCTTCGGCCGCTCTCGCAAAATAGGCCTTTCGTGATGCCGGCAGCTCCTCGAACTCCGATAGCTCGGCCAGTGTTGCCACAGTTGCATTTTTCATGCTGCGTCCCCCTTCCGACTGTCGAGCTTGGGAAGGAGCCTATGCGCCGGCGTTCGCTGAATGATCGTTTCGTCTAGATAGGAATCGCTCGTCATTTGCCGCGACGAATGCTTCATCGCATCGGTTGCGTTTCCGCCGGCCGCCTCGAGATGCGAAGCGAATGAACGCCGCATGCGATGCATCTTGCTGCGACGGTCGGAGGGCAAGCCGGCACGTTCTAAAATCTCTTTATAGAACCTGTAGAAATAGCTCAATGATTGCGGGAAAGGAAAGAGCAACGGTTCGTCGCCAGGCCGCATCGAGACGAGATCGGCCGTCAGTTGCGGCGATATCGTGTAGACCATCCCTTGATACTTCCCCTTGCGGTACTGCGCGGGGATTTCGACGATACCTCGATCGGTATCGACGTCGCACCAACGAGCTTGGAACATCGCGCCGATTCGTTCGCCAGTCTCCCAGGCGAAGCGATGGATATTGAGCCACCACTCGCTGGCCGGAATGCAGCCGATATAGCCTGGCGTGGCTCGACAAGATTCGAGCAGCTTCGCAAGTTGATCGATTGACCAGGCCCGCGGGATTTGTTTCGGCGCCGTCAGTTTTTGAAACGTCGGCCACTGGTTGACGTAGCGACGTTTCGCGCACCAACGCCAGACCGCGGCGAGATAGTGGAGCCGTTGGTTGACGGTCTGAGGCGCCCGGTTGCGAGATAACAGCCAACGAGCAAAGCGAATGGCCGTATTGTCGTTCAAGTCCGAAACGAGCGCGTGACGCGTCAGGAACTCGCTAAACTGCGAAACCGTAATCCGATAGTGTCGGATCGTGCATTCGCTGGTAGCCCGCAGGTTTTCGGGCAAATAATGGTCAAAAACGACCGTTTGCAGCGGGGTTTCCCCTCGAATCTTCATGGCGTTCTCCCTAAATAGGAAGCCGCCCAGCGCAGCAGCAACGACTTGGAACACGCAACATTTTGCGCAGACAAGAACCAAGAATCGACGGCTCTAAACCGTTGGTAAGATTGGACGTAGGCGCAACGGCGCCTTTTCGGCAGAATGTCCATCAGCCGGTTTCCTACTAGTCCTAGGATTCGGGTTAGAGCCGCTCGTGTTGTTGACGCAACCGGGCGGCTTGTTCTTTGTCTTACCAAAGCTCCGCCCGGGCCGCAATAAATGATTTGGTCGCGGGGATTAAAAAAGTGGAGAATGCCTCGCCGGCTCTCCAGAGCAATCACGTCGCGACGCCAGGCCTCGCATTAGCTTGGCGCTGAGAACCGCCGGCGAACGTAATGCTGTCCGCATTTGCCGCATTTCCAGCGAAGAACCTCTAGCCTCGTGTATTTGAAACCTCCAATTTCGCCGACGAAATTTTTGTAATCGGCAGCACAAGCGATCTCTTTTTGATCGTCAATCGTGAAGCATCCCGGGCACCATTCCTGCGTCCAATATTCCGAACTCTTCGACTCTTGCACGTTCCGAAGCCGGCCAGACCTCTTCTGACCATATCGAGCCTTTATCAGGGTGACGGCATCGCCTTCCTTGTTGCACCTTTCTTTCTCGAAAAGTTCTTGCTCTCGTTCTCGCATTTGATCTCCCTGGATTGGAATTGCCGTGACGGTGGTCTCGCAGAATATCGGCTTACGCAAACGCGAGGTTATGACCGAGAAGCCGCTCGGTCTTTTTTATGGACTTGTCGATTTCGAGCAGGGCGTCGAGTTGCTTCTTCGGGACGTCAGCGCCGCGAGCGGCGAACCCTGCCAGAGCTTGCCCGCTGAACGTGCCGAACACTTTAGTTGCCGCCGAACCGCCGGAAGCGGCGAGACCTGCATCTAGGTCGCCGAACAGAGAACCGAGCGAAGCTCGCTCGGCGCTGGCCCGGTCCCGACCTAACTTGTCTTGGAGCTCGGCGATTCGTTTCTCGCGCGCCTCACGCTCGTCGAACCGCTTTTGCTCGCGGCGTCCTAGGTCGACTTGCATCCTGTCAATTTCGGTCTCGGTATCGGACTTCATGCCGCCGAGCTTGACGCCGAGCGAGGTCGCATCCTTGAACCGGCCGAGCAAGTCGCCTTTGCCATAGTCGCGAACGCTCGACTCGGCCGACTTCAGGAAATCAGTTCCGCCGCCGAGTTCGACTCCATACGAGCGAGCCGTTTCGGCGACGCTCTCGATCGCCTGGCGAATTGTTCCGATGATGCCACTCAACATGTCAGTGACGACGGAGAGAGCCATTCCGCCGAATACGCTCGCCAATTTCGGTAGATTCTCAAACAGCATCTGCCAGCCGGTCGAGGCGCGTAGGATCCAGGCGGCGAGCTCGGTATGCATGCCGTCGAGCGTGCTTTTGAAGTTCGATCCAAACCCCCACCATTTATCGTCCATGTAGTCGACCATCTCCGTCCAGAGCAATTCCGAATGCGTCGTGAAGATCTCGAACGCCAAGGCCATATCGCCGGCACTGATCGCCTTGGTTATCGCGCCCAGGCTCTCGTTGATGTCGCCGGCCATACTGCGAAAATTGTCCGCAACCTGCGAGGCGAGCTGGCGGCCGGCATCGGTGAACAAGAGAAAGCCTGCGATCAATCCTGTGATCGCCACGAGGGCCAAACCGATCGGTGAGGCAATGAAAGCGAGGGCGGCGGAAAGCACTCCCATGACAGCCACCGCGCTGGAGACAATCGAGCCAAGCCCAACAAGCAGGCCGCCGAGCGTAGCGACAACGGCGCCGGTCGCGGTTATTGCCACGCCGACGAGAAAGATCGACTGCAAGAGGTCGCGGTTATTGCGAACCCAATCGAGCACCACGGCGACTAGGCGAGCCGCAATGTTGTAAAACTTCGTCAACACGCCAGCGACGGCGGCGCCGATCTGTTTCCACACGCCAGCCATCGAGCGATGGAGTCGATCCATTGCATCGTTCAAAGCGGCCGCGGCGGTCGCATCATCCCGCGAGAGGACGAGCCCTAGAGATTCGGCCTCTTTATGCAGCTCGGCCATGTCGGATTGCATGAGCGGTAGCAGTTCGGCCCCCGCACGGCCGAAGATCCGCTGCGCTAGCGCACTCCTCTTGGTCGCGTCCTCGACCTTTATGAGCGCGGCGGAAATCGTCTCGAACTGTTTTTCGGGCGACTGCCCCTTGAGCTCGTTCATCGCAACGCCGATTTCGGAGAGAGACTCGGCCGCCGTCGCCGATCCTTTCTGCGCGTCGAAAATGGTCTGGCTCATTTTCTTCACGCCCTTCTCGAACGTCTCAATACTTGAGCCCGAGAGACCAGCGGCGTAATCCATGGCGGAGAGATACTCCACCGCAATTCCCGTCCTGGCCGACATCTTGTCGAGCGCGTCGCCCGCAACTGCGAACGAGTTCGCCGCCGCAATAAACGGCGTCGTGATCGCAGCGCCGGCCGCGCTAACGCCAGCGCCAAACGCCCCGAGCGACTTTCCGAAATTGCTGATCTGACGACCCGCGGCCGAGACCCCCTTGAGATAAACCTCGACGAACGCGCCGCCGGCTCGAATGTCTTGACCCATGGGTTAGTTTCCTTTTCTTTTGAACCAGTCTTGGATGGCCTCACAAAGGCAGCACCAGGCGTGCCGGGCCTCGGTGACGATAAGCTCGCACTGTAGGGCCAAAATCTCTCGGACGCTCCGTAGATCGCCAGCGACGAACGCCTCGACGATTACGAGAAATGAGTCCAACCCCTCACGAATCAGGCCGACAATTTTTTGCATAAATCTCTCCCGATAATTCTTTGCATTCACCACCCGCTGAAGCGAAGCCTCGACCGCGATCCCCGTTAAAAACCACGGCCGAGGTCGCCTCAGGAGCTCGACTAAACCCAAAAACACCCAAATAACCCAGCCCGCCAAAGCCGTTCAAAGGCCCGTAAAACAAACTCTCCCCTAATGCGTGACTCTTTCCCATGGGGCCGCATTTCAGGGCCGAAAGTAGTACCTACTCGATCGGCCTGATACACGATTTACCGCGCCCGGCTTGCCCGCTCGCGGGCGGCCGCGCCTGGCGTCGACCGCTACTGCCCTCGCCGGGCGCCGCCAGCCTGGCTCGACTCGCTGCTTCCCCACTAGGAGCCAGGCCAACCAGGCTCAACGTCGCGCGAATGCCGCAGGCCTCCCGCTCGATGCAATCCGGATCACGCCGGCGAGCGGATGTTTCTCTTCGCCAGCCGACAACGGTTTCGACGGCTCGGCTCGACTTGCCGAATCACGGCGAAACATCGAGACCGATCGGCCCGACGCGAACCGAATCAATCGCGACAACGACGACTTCGCTTGCTCATCACCCATGCTTCACCTGCTGGAATATCGAGATTCAATCAACGCCTCGCTCGCATTGTCCCGCGGTTTCCAAAAACCGTAACCCCGCAACTCGCGAGCGATGCGTCGATTAAGAAATGCTCGGTTGAGCCGCTACCTTTCGGAGTAACGCTCGAACCTCGCGAGCCACTTTGAGATCGGCCGAGCGATACATTTCGTTAAATCGACGCTGCTCGGCAACGCCTTGGGCGAAAGCTCTGGCATCACCGAACCGAGCATTCGCCGCCGCAAAGTCGGGTTGCTGCTCGATCGCCTTTTCGGTCGGCTGAACGCCAGCCGCGTTGAGTTTCTCAATCGCAGTTGCGCGGGCTGGATCTAAGCCGGCGTTTGCATCAATGCTCAGCAACTCAGCGCATGCGCCGAACATCGCCAACACTTCGCCGCGACGATTGAACAGCGGTACAACCTCATCGGATAGCCCTTCGAGAATCTCGGTTGCCTGAGCGATCGTCGCCGCCTCGTCATCGAACGACATTCCCTCACCAGGCTTGGCGATTACCGACTCTTCGTAGTTCAGATGAAGCCTCCGGACTTGCTGTAGCTTCGATTGGCAATCAGCGATTCGCAAGTTGTATTCGGCCGCCGCGGCGAGCGTTGCTTCATCGTCGACTTTGTAGGCAGGCAGGGCCGCCTCTTGGAGAGAGGAAGTCAAAATAAGGATGGCAGATCGCATAAATTTTCCCTTCGCGAATTGGAATTTAAAATGGTTTTGCAACGTCTAGTTTGAGCTGCTAACCGACGGCGACTTGCCGTCTGGAACGCAGCTCTCGGCCCTTTCCGGTTTCGGCCAATTTCATCCGATCGTTTTGGCGCCGCTACGAAATACCGAGTAACTCGCGGCGGAGCTCAGCTCCTAGACCAGCGGCCGCAGCTTGCCGCTCCACTGTCGCGCGAAGCGATCGCCGAAGATGGTCGAGGTCATGCTTCGCCTGCTCGATTTCAGACTCGGACGCAAGCACGAATTGCGACTCACGAATGCGATGCCCGAGAACCGCTTCGGCCGAAGCCGGCGCGGCTGCATACTGACTGCGAATCTGCGCGGCAATGCCGGCCGCTTCAAGCGTCGCTTGAGCTGTTTCGACTTGGCGGGTTTTTTCCGCTTCTGCCGATTGAAGCCGCGACGCCGACAGGCCCACGAGCTGCTCGAGCACTCGCCCCGCACTCTCGAATGCAGGGGCAAGCGTATTCGCAGCCGCAATCGTCTTTTCGTTCGCGGCGTTCAAACTGCGCTGAAGCTCACCCCACGACGCTGCCTCGTTTGCGACCAATCCCTCACGGGTAGCCTCTGCCTCGGTTAGCAGTCGCTCGGCATCGCCAATGGCCGCGTTGTGCTTCGCGATCATCCCGAGAGTAGTCTCGTCTCCCCACGCCGGCGGCGCAATTCGCGTCGCGCTGAATGCGTTTCGAAGTTTCTCGATCAAAGTAAAATCTCCTGTTTAGAAAACCAGCGGCCGCTCAATACGCTTGAGCTGATAGCCGCGAATGCCTCTCGCCGTCAGACGCCGGCGTTAAACTCGTCAAACTCATTCAGCCGGCCGACGGCGCCAAACGTCGCACGCTCGATATGTTCGACCAGGCGTGCAACCGCTGTTGATGGCGTCGGTACATCGATCGGCACCATGCAGGCCGGATTGAATCGGCCTTTGACCGTCGGCGCTCGATCGCAAATACAGCCGACGGTAACAGTCCAGCGGTCAGCCATCGGCAGCTTAACCGTCTCGCCCGCTTCGATGCGCCGGCGAACTTCGGTCATCGCCGCGAGCGACCAAATCACGATGGAACCGCGGTCGAGACAATCGGGACACGAGTGCTCATCCTCGAAATCATCCGACCGACAACTCGGACAATGCCGCGCGCCGGTCGACAATCGATAGCGTGCCTGACAGCGGCGGCAGCGAACGTAGTCGCCTGGTCCGTTATGCCCCGCCTCGCGGGCAATCGGCTTGCTCGTTTCGCTTCTGACGAGGCGCGGAAAATAGCTCCAACTCGAGTTCGGCAACTCGAGATCGCCAGCGATAATCGCGCGAAGCACTCGTAGCGCATCGTCAAGGTCGACTCGCTCGAGCATTTTGTGCCACTCGACGAGCACCGCCGTCGGATCACGGCCTCTTAGCCAATGCCCGAGAGTCCCAAGGTCGCTCGCTCGTTTGACGAGTTGATTCAGTTCGTCGATGTTCATGATTCTTTAAGTCGTCCTCGGTTAGCTGGGCGTATTCGGGTTTCGTATCGCGATTGGCGCCGCTCGCCGGCCCTGCACGCGGTTGCTCCGGCTCCCTTAAACCGGTCCAGCCGTTCGCGATCGTGTGCTCGATTGCGCCGACTGCCGCGAGCTCGCCAATCTCGGCGAGACGATTTAGAAGTTTTTTCGCGGCCAGCTCGGTCAATGGCTTTTTGATTTCGCGGCGATGCGTCACCCAATCGTGCCAAGCCTGGCGAAACTCGGCAGTCTCAAAGGGGAGCTCCATGGCCATCGGATCAAACCGCGGGGCTTTCGACCGATCGGCCTTTTTCGATGAATTGGTAGAGCGAGAAGACGCCGCGTCAGCGAGCGCGCTCTCTTCATTCTTCTCTTCTCTGTTCTTCTCTTCTCTTCTCTGTGGCGATTCGGTTTTCGTCGGTTGCGGTTCGGTTTCGCCCAGGTTCTTGTTAGGTTTCGACTTTGGGCGACCGCCTTTTGATCCATTCTCCCAGCGTGCAACGAGTTGCGCGTTGTGATCACTCCAGCCAAGGATTTCTATCGCGTCGTCGCCGTGCCGACGGATAAACCCAGCGATTTCAAGCGCGTTCGCCAAAGCATCGCCTTCGCCAGCGAATCGGCAGAGCGCTTTTAGTGCTCGGTTATTCATCGGTTTGAACTCGGTTTTGCGCCGGTTTTGACAATGCGCCCAAAGACGCAAAACATAGAGCGGCGCGGACTCATCGCCGCCGAGTTCATCGACTAGCAAGCGAGTCTTCCAATGCTCCAAGAAGTCGGGCTCGACAATCATTTGGCGAGCTCCGCTAGAGCATCCGCAGACGTGCGGGCTGGCAAACAGGCAGATCGACGCATTAGACTCCCTTGCGTCGCAACGTCCCCCTCGAACGTTGCGACCGACACGATTTGAAGTTCCCCGCAAAACGCCGGCCTCCCAAGCTGGCGTTTTTCTTTAGCAACGCCGGCTAGATGGCGGCGTCCGGATCGGAAGATGGTGCAGCCGGCGTCGCGGCCCGCTCGATTGCCTCGATAACATCGCGACCGCGGAAATATCTTCGATTTCCGACAATTAGGGCATGCTCTTCAAGTCCGCCTTGTCGCTTAAGACGCCGCCAGAGAGCGACTCCAATACAGCCAAGGCGCCGCCTGATTTCGGCAGTGCCATACAAGGTATTGGGTTCGATCAAAACCTCTGAAGATGGTTTGCGAGTAATTGTCGCCCGCAACTGTTTTTGAGTCTGAGCCATCGGCCTCTCCATTCGTGAAGCAACTTTCAACGAGATGGATTATTGATGGATATCTATCTAATTTGTATGCAAGCCGGCACGAGCAACGCTGACGCTAAACCGTTTGGTAAAAGCGACTTACAACATACGATGCATACAAATTGAAAACGGAGCCATCGCTCTTTCAATCGGCGCCCCTTACGGTGTCGTCTAGGTGGCGACTAAGATGCCGCGAAGTTCCCAATCCCAAGCCATTTAGGAGGTTGCCGTGGGAAAGGTCATTCGCGAGACGAGCCGTATGCAGATGGATACGCGCCCCAAGCAAGCATTATATCAACGGCATGAAACGACATTCCGTCATATTGCCGCCAGCCTTCGCTTCATGAACGATTCTGCTCTCGGTCCATTCCGGGCACTCGAGCGTCTCTCGGCTTTGATTGAGGCCAACGACATGCGATCAATTCACAACGAAACGAATGTCGGCGATCGTTTCGAGACAGTTGAGGCCGACCTACCGCGAGTGAGCAAACTCTACGATTGCGGCGATCGTTTCACTTTTGACGTTGAAGGAGTTCGAGTGCTCGTTGAAGCACCTAACCAAGTTGACTTTGTGCGTGCGCTCGTTGACGCCAAGGGAAAGCCGCGGACGACTCCTGAGCTTCAGAAACAGGGCATTGAGAATCCATCCGCAACCCGAACGGCGATCACTAAGAAGATGGGAGGCATCCTAGAAGCCGTCTTTCCTGCGCCTGGACAGTCTAAGCGCGGCTATCGCCTTTGCGTCGACGAATTGGTCAGCTCGTAGAGTAAGTACGAGTCGCCCCGAAACTGTCCAATTGACTGTCCAGAAACGGCACCAGTTTTCGCACCAGCGCCGCATTTAACTCCCCGCAAAGCCCCTTGTTTTTTCGAGTGGCAGCATCTAGTCGACACCTACCTAACAGCCTCAATCGGCTTTAAAATCCTGTGGGGATAACTCCCCGTGCGGGTTCGAGCCCCGCCTCGGCTATTTTTTCTTTTCTGACATAGAGTGCGATTGCCGCCAGCGAGGTTTGGTTCGCGGTGCGTCTAGCATCTCGCTTTACTTCTTCAAGTCGAACACAAACTCTGTCGAATCAGCGCTGACGGTTGCTTTCAGGTCGGTCGTGGCGGCGGCGAAGTATTTTTTGGGGAGTGCGATCGAAGGTTTTTGTGTTGGTGGTGAAAGACCGTCAGGCGAAGCAACTTCGACCATGACCGGTTCGATCATGACTTTGTACTCGCCGGCCGGCAGTTGTACGGTGAAGTTACCTGCTTCGAACTTGCTGCCTGCGGCGTAGCCGGTGGTCGGATCTTCAAACGAGATGCTTCCCTCGGTGAGCGGTTTGCCCTCGAAGGTGACGGCGCCGGTGACTGTCTCGCGGTGAACGCCATCATCGCCGCCGCACCCCATCAGCATCACTAGCGGTAGCAGCATGAGATATTTGGACATCTTATTCTTCCCTCTGGTTGTATCGCTGCGCTAGTCGTTGCTCGTCGAACGACATCACGTTGTGTATCTTCTTCGGAATACAAGAACGCCGCTCTAATGCGGCGTTCTGGGTTTATAGGTAGGCCGCATTAAGGGAACTGGGCGGCGTAGCCGTCGTCACGGTCGGCCAGGTGCTTGGCCACTGCCAGATCCGTTGTGCCTGCGAGGTAACGTACTGAAGCGTCGGCGACAATCACCAGGGTGCCGCCGGGATGGGCCGATTGGACCGGCTTGTTGCAAGCCTCTCCTTTGGCCCAGCCGCCGCCGACAAGCTTGGTATTGATCCCTTGCCGCAACGTCGTGGTGTTCCAGCAGCGATCATCCAGCGACCAAGAGTCTGGCGTACCGCTTGGACGTACATTCGATTTCGAACCCATGACCCAACCGCTCGTAGGCGCCGAGCGATTGTCGAACTGAGTGTTCGCCCCATCGGTCGTAAAACCAGACTGTTCGGCCACGGCAAACGTATTGGAGGTGCCGTCGGTGATGTCACGGAGCTTGACGCCAACCTGGTTGCGGAAGACGCCGCCATCCGAATAACTGCTCGCCGCATAGGCGCTGGTATCGGTTGAAGGGTGCAAATCACTGCCAGACATGAGCACGTAATCGGTCTGCGGCAACCGTTCGGGATAGGTCGCCGACGCAGCCTCGAATCGCTCCAGCGGGCTCGAGGGACACCAATAGGATTCGACCGATTTGCCGTCCATCACGGTGCGAAGATTGGCGGCCCCAGCCGAGCCGAGCCAAAACGTCCCGCCAAAATTGTTGGACGCGGTTTTGATCTGATCGTAAAGATTGCCCTGCTCTATGAACGGCAAAAGCATCACAAACGCTGTCGGCCCATGATACGAATTGTTTCCATCTCGCGTGACCGACACCGGCGGCAACGTGTTGAACGTGTCGTGGTAGTTGTGCAGCGAAAGCCCCATCTGTTTCAGATTGTTGCTGCATGCCATGCGCCGGGCCGCTTCGCGTGCCTGTTGCACGGCCGGCAACAGCAACGCAATCAAAACCCCGATGATGGCAATCACCACCAACAGCTCGACCAACGTAAACCCCTGTTTGCGTCTCATCGAAAGAACCTAGGAAGAATGAAGGAGTAAAATGGAAATTATAAGAAATCCGATAGCAAATCCATTTTAGGCGAATATCGCCCCATTGACAATCGATATTGCGCACCTTTACACCACTCCCCATCCGAAGGGGGACAAGTGGCAAATCACGAACAACCGCTTCCCGCTCAGCGATAAAAAATCGCCAGCCAAACGGTTGGCTCAGCGGCCGTAGTCCAGGCCACGCGGTGCTGTTGATGCGCAGGCAGCAGAATCGCTTGGCCGGGGCGTAGTTCGATCGGTGTCGCAGCTCCTTGGATCTCTAACCGCGCGGCGCCGGCTAACAACAGCACCCATTCGTGTTCGTCCTGGTCGTACCAGAAGTTTGGCGGCGAAGCGTGCGCGTGTGATACGATTCGCTCGATCCGTAGTGCATCGGTTTGCAGCAGCGTCTCGACCAATTCTTGCGGCAGACTGGTGGGCAGGCCGGTTAACAGGTCTGCGATTTGCATTGGTTTCTCTCATTTATCCAAGGGAGCAATATTGCTTGTCATTGTAGTGACCTGCAAGCAAACCTTGGTTGCGCAGCGATCACTAAGGACGCAGCGCCGCCAATACATATCGGCGTGCGCCGCTGCAAAAATCTCTTCTGCGGTATTTGCGGGCCTCTGGCCGGTCGGCACGCGCATTGCGTTGCAGTCTTGTCGCTAAGAACTAATGCAAGTCATTCAACGCCTACAGAGCACCTTTGTAAGCGGGTAGATACTGGCAGGTGACTTGGCATTTATTCGTCCAAGTAAAGGAGATCGCCATGACTGACAATAACAAAACTGATCGACAAAAATCGATTGAAACGTTGCGAGAGCTGATTGACGACATCCGTCATGCGATGCTAGTGACTGTTGATAACACAGGACACCTACGTAGTCGCCCCATGTGCACGGCTGGACACAAATTTGATGGTGACATCTGGTTTGTCACCTTGGCCGACGACCCCAAGGTGGCCGAAATCGCCGTCAATCCGCAAGTCAACGTCTGTTATGGCTCACCCACGCATGACGATTTTGTATCGCTCTCAGGCCGCGCTGAAGTCGTGAAAGATCGGAAGCGGATCGAAGCCATGTGGAATGATCACCTAAACGAATGGTTCCCCGATGGGTCGGAGACAGCAAATTTAGCGCTGATCCGGGTCGATGTGCGTGAGGCCGAATATTGGAAACACCATTCACGCGGCGTCAAAGGCATGGTCAGCTCGCTCTTTAAAAAGTCGAGCGAAGACAGCCACGAGAAAATTGAATGGGCGGAACAAACGACAGTGACATAATCTACTCCGCGCACGCGATACGTAGATAAAGTTTCCTCACATGTGCCGGAAAGTTACCTGAAAAGGAGAACAGCCATGAAAGTAATCACCAGCGCTGAATTACAAAACCTCAAAGAGCGCGGCGAACCAATCACGCTGATCAACACCTTACCGGCGGAGAGTTTCGCCCAGACGCAGATTCCTGACTCGATCAATATTCCACGCGATCAGGAGGATTTCGCTGAGAAGGTAGAACAGGCGGTCGGCGGCAAGAGCCAACCCATTGCGGTGTATTGCGCCAGCGAGGATTGCCCTTCGTCGACCAAAGCGGCAAAAGAACTTGAGTCGCAAGGTTTTACTAACGTCTGCGACTATGAGGGTGGCGCAAAAGCTTGGCAGGAGTCTGGCCATAAGTTAGCTCACGCCTAACGGCGTGCTGACGACAATCACAGAGGCGGAGCGACGGCGAGTACACTCGCCGTCGTTTTTTTGTCGAACGATACAAAGCGGAAATGGGCGAAAACTACGCCGGTTTAACGCCAATCGCGGCACGGACAGGCATCGACCAAATTTCCATGTTCAACTCTTGATCGATCGTAAATCCGGCGTCGGCGACCAGAGTCACGACGTCAATCGGTTGGCAGTCGACAATATGCGGAAAGTGCTGATGCATCCAGATGTAGGTTTTTTCGAGGGCGCTTGCCTTGTCGCCGGTTTTGACCGTCGCCATCGACACGATCCCGATCTTGCCGCCGGGTTTCAGCGCTTTCAAAATTTCGGCCAGCACCAACGGGATATCAGCCCCGTCAAATAACTCCAGCGTAAAACTCATAAACGCCGCGTCAAAACTATTCGGCGGAAATTCGAGTGCTCGAGCGTCGCCGATATGCAACTCGATCCGATCACCGAGATCGGTTTTGGCGATCTTCGCTTCGGCTACCTTCTGCATGCCTGGCGAAATATCAACGCCGATCACTTTGCCGGTCGGGCCCACCAGTTTCGCCAGATCGATCATCGAGTTGCCGGTGCCAAATCCGATCTCTAAGACTCGATCGCCGTGCTGTAGCCCCAGCCCGTTCTGCCCCATCTCACGAGCCTTGTGCTCGCTAGAGTCGGCGATGAAATCGTAAGCGCCGCTGATGCGGTCATAAAACGACTGATTCGTTTGCAAGTGCTGATCAGGCATCGACAAATCCTTGGCAAGGGCAATAAAAGAAAAGTGAATTTGCGAGTTGCAGCGCTACCTCGCGGCGATTTCGGTGTGGACGTTAATTCTGCCAGATGGCGGCCCCGAAAAATAGCGGACGGTTCACACAGCGATTCGCTGGTCCCGCTAGCTCAAGGCGATCTTCTCCCGCATTTCTCGCACTCTTCGGCTTCTTCAAAAGGCACTGTTCAAACTGCCATTCCGCCAATTTGACACCGCCAAAATTACAGTCGCCCAGCATCGATAAACGCAAACTTAATTCGCCATTGAACTTGCGTCGAACGCCTAAAAATTGGCACGCAGATTGCTTTTTACACAAGCAACACCCAACATCGGTGCGAGTTTCAACCAGCGACAACACGGGTTTGTCCGCTGCATTCGGTTTTCGTTCTTATTCGAGTAGGAGGTACCAATCATGGTCCGGGCACTAACTGCGTATCATCCGCGCAACTTCGCTGATTTGCGTCGTGAAATGGATGGGCTGTTCGGCGCTTTGCTCAATTCGGATGCACAGTCGGCAGTCGCCGTCTGGTCGCCGTCATTGAACGTCGCCGAAACGGAAACTTCGTATGAAGTGTCGGTCGAAATCCCGGGAATGTCGGCCGAGGATGTTCAAGTAGAACTCAAAGAAGGGCTGCTGACGATCTCAGGCGAACGAAGCCAGCTCGAAGAAACCGATGGCAAGAAATTCCATCGCGTCGAACAGACCTATGGCAAGTTCGAGCGGAGCCTACGCCTGAGCACGCCGGTCGACGAAGACAACGTCACCGCCGAGTATCACCAGGGAATCTTGAACGTCACGATCCCGAAGGCTGAAAAGGCGCGACCGCGCAAAATTGAAGTAACCGTCAAGTAAGCCGAAGCGGTGTTAAGTAGAGAAGTGTCTGTCTCCGGGCCGCGATTGTCACCTTCGGCAGTCGCGGCTTTTTTTGTGCGCTGCCGCACCCTGGCTGCTCTTTCGATCCCATTCCCGATAGGCGGGTCGACTCTGGCGAAAAAGCCTAGAGTCAACGCCACCCCCATAAACGCCTGACGCATCAGATGGCAGGAAAAATCAACAAAATTCCCTTGCAAAAGTATCACGGTTGTGTTAATATTGTTTAACACATTTCAGCAACCCGTTAATTTCGTGTGAATGGCGTATCGTCGTCGAAGTTCGGCAACATCAAGAGAGGTTGGCGGGCTTGTCTGCTGCGCGGAAGGTGCTCCTTGGCTCCCCCCCCCAAATTCTGGAGGCCACGGCTCGTAAAAAAAATAACCGTGTCCAGTCCACAGGTGTAGCAAGCTCGGCACGCAGCTCTGGCCGGGCTACCCAATTTGGGTTGAGGACAGGATGAATCGGCCTGGAAAAAAAAGCTGGCGGTCCAGTCCACCCAGGATTAGCGAAAAAAAACGTGTCGCAGTCCAGTCCTGCGAAATGAATGAGGAACGTCGAACGCAGAGCAAATCCCCTGCGACGAAGTTGGTGATTTGAGCTTCGTCATTCGAAACAAAGCCGCATTCCCTTCGCGCGCGCTCCGGCCTTCGTAGACTCGACGGACCGGTCCTATCCGCTCACGGTCCATCTTGAGCGGAGCCGTGCATTGGGCGATACTAGCAACTTCCCCCCCCTACCCTCGCCTTCCGACCTTAGAAAGTAGCTCTTCGTATGTCTCAGCCGCTCAATTGGAACAGCCGCCGTTTGACTCGTGGATGGCAAAAGGGGATCACCGCTTTTTATTACGGATTGGGGCTGACTGACGCCGATTTTGACAAGCCGCAGATCGGGATCGGCGTACCGCTGTTGGATGGTAATCTCTGCAATGTTCATGCGTATTCGCTCGCCCAAGAGCTAAAAGCCGGCTGCGAGCAAGCCGGCCTGATCGGCTTTCCCTTCGGCACGCCGGCTGTCAGCGACAACATTACGCAGGGACACGAAGGGGGCAACGCGAGCCTGCCGTCGCGCAATATGATCGCCAATGCGGCCGAATGCGTCGTTAGCGCGCATGGCTATGACTTTTTGATCGGGCTCCACAATTGCGATAAAAATGGCCCCGGCTTCGCGATGGCGCTGGCCCGGCTCAACTATCCCGGCCTGATCGTCAACGGCGGCAGCATCAAGCCGGGCTGCCATCAAGGGCGCGACACGTCGATCTTGGATGTTTATGACGCTCAAGCAGCGGCGGCGGTCGGTGCGATGTCGGCGGCCGAAGCGGATCAGATTTTGCGAACCGCTTGCCCTGGCCCCGGCGGTTGCGGCATTGCGGCTTCGTTCAACACTTGGGGAATCGCGATCGAAGCGATCGGCCTCGGGCTACCTTATTCCAGTTCGATCCCAGCCGATGATCCGGCGAAGCGAGCAGAATGTCGCAGCATCGGGGCGGCGGTCAAACATCTACTGGCCGAGAATATTCGCCCTCGCGATATCTTGACCAAACAGGCGTTTAACAATGCCGCCGCTGTGATCGCCGCAGTCGGTGGATCGACCAATGGCGTGCTGCATCTGATCGCGCTGGCCAAAGAAGCTAAGGTCGATTTCACCTTGCGTGACCTGCAGCGGATCGTCCGCAATACGCCGGTCTTGTGCAGTTTTGCACCGCGCGGCAAACGGACGATGTATGACCTGCACAAGCTGGGCGGAACGCCGATGCTGCTGAAGTATCTGATCTCGGTCGGCATTGTGGATGGTTCATGCTTGACCGTCTCTGGCAAAACGTTGGCCGAGAACGTCGCCGACGCGGCCGATGTTCCTGTGGATCAAGACTTGATCGCGACGATCGAAAAGCCGTTTAAAGAATACGCCGACATGCAGATCTGCTTTGGCAACCTGGCGCCCGGCGGCGTGGTGTTCAAAGTCTCCAGCATGAGCGAGCCCAAGTTCAGCGGCAAAGCGATTTGCTTTTCGGAGGCCAAAGATATTGTCGACGCCGTCGAAGCCAACAAGATCCTGCCAGGCAGTGTGATCGTCTTGCGATACCTGGGGCCGGTCGCGTCGGGGATGCCCGAAGTGTTGGTCGCAACTGCGGCTCTGGCCGTCCCGCACTTGGATGGCAAAGTTGCGTTTTTATCAGACACCCGGGTCTCTGGCGTTTCGCACGGTGCGATCGGCGTGCACTGTGCGCCGGAAGCTGCGGTCGGCGGTCCGATCGCGCTAGTGGAAGATGGCGACGAAATCTCCTTCGATCTGCTGAACGGTGACATCACGTTGCACGTGGGGGCCGATGTGCTGGCGGTGCGCGGCGCCAACTGGAAGACGCCTAAGCTGCATTACAACCATGCCTATCTGGCCGACTACGCCGCAACCGTTTCGCAAGCTGACAGCGGTTGCGTGAGCAAAGCGTTTCATGACGTTTCGTAAACCGCACTATTGCAAACGAATCTTCGCGTGCTGCGTCTTGCCGCCGCGAAGCAGCGTCAGTTTGACTTCCTCACCACGCTGCGTCTCGTTGGCGAGCTTGGCCAACAGATTCGATTCGTTCAGATTTTCGTTCACTCCGGCAATTGAAGTGAGCACATCGCCCACTTGAACGCCGGCCTTGAGCGCGACGGCATGATCGCCGTACTTGCCGACGTGGCGGACTTTCAGACCAAGCTGGTTGTCCTTAAGTCTTAGCTCCTTGCGCTGCTCTGCATCCAATGTTTCTAACCGCATGCCGCCCAAAACCTGACGGGATAGATCCCAACTGGTGACGCGCCACGAGATATCCCCCTGCTCTTTCCAACCCTGCGGAAGCGGAAAATTGAGCTTGGTCAACTTCGCGTCACGCATCAGAGTGACGTCCAGCGACTTTTCATCCTTAAGCTGATGCAGCGTCCATTGAATGTCGGCCATCGAGATAATCGGTTGGCCATTCAGTGAAAGGATCTCGTCGCCGGCCAAGATTCCGGCTTGGGCGGCCGGTGAATCTGGGGCGACCTGTTTGACCGTTGCGGCGGTCTTGGGATCCATGATCAAGCCCAGGACCTTGGGATGCGGATAGGGGAACAAGATCTTTTCTGGAATCAGCTTCCCAGCAAAGCGATAGTTGACGCGATAGCTCTCTCCGACCTGATGACAATGAATGCAGCTTTTGACCACTTGGCCATTGTAGTTCAGCTCTTCGCCATAATCCCCTTTTCGCAAGTGCGGAAACTTTTCGGCCGATGCGACTGGTGGCACATCGCCGGTGGTCTTGGCGACAAATTGAGCTTTATTGAGTGGGTAAAGCTTGTGCAGAATCAAGCCTTTTTCCAGCGTCGCCGCCAGACCTTCAATTGCAACATCTCCTTCTTCCTCGGTGCGATGCGAACGAGTTCCGTAACGACCATAGATCGTGCCGTCGGCATTCATCAAAAAGGCAGCAAACGATTGATCGTAGTCAAACTGAAACTTCGCCAGATCGACGCCATTCATTCGCACGATTCGCGCACACTCATACTCTTGCATAATCCGGCGTACGGCTCCATCACGTTCGATGATTTGCTCATCCAGTTGTGCACATGCTTCGCACGGGATGCAGCGAAAGATCACTAGAATCGGCTTGCCAGAGGTTTTCGCGGCAGCAGTGGCGCCTGCGAGATCGTTGTAGTGCCAGGTTCCGTCGGCAAGAATATCGCGACGATCGTTACGGACTTTTGTTTCACGATCTTGATTCTGGGCGGTTGCGATTGAGAAAAGGCTGAACAGAATGATCAGCGTCAAAGCAGGATTACACACTTGGAGGCGGCAGTTTCTCATGTAGGATATCCTAAAAGTGATGGTGTTCTGCTCCCGCAATCGTAACTATTTTTGCGAGAGTTTGCCATTGTCCGCCTCCTGTGATGACTGTTTCCCCATAACCCCCCCGCCAAGGGCAGGCAAGCGCAGACGTAGGCGCCGACAAAGGGTTAAAATCGAGCTCGCAACCTTGTACTAAAACTCCGTCCTCAGCGTGTAAAACTACGATGGACCTCAAAGAAAAGCTTGGATTCGGCGCACCTCAGACCAAAAAACAACGCAGCGCCGAACGGAGTCGCCTGATTCGCTATATCAACTTGCAGATGATTGCGAATGAGCTTCCTCCTCCGTTGCATGAAAAGGAGACGGAATTCGCCGATCTGGTCAAAGGTCTGCTGGCGAACTATCACGAGAAGTCGCGATTGCTGCGCGACGTTCCCTCGCCGATCGATAGTCGCATCGAAACTTTTTTGAACGACTATTTCTCGGACACCGAAGTCGACACGCTGCAACTGCCGCGCAGATCGTTTGTGTTGGATCGTCACGGTGTTGCGCGCGAGTTGTCACTGCCCGTCCAAGGGAACCAGTACAAGAGCGAGTTAGTCGAATCGTATCGCATTGATAACGGCGTGCTCCACAATCCGCGAAACGATCGTCGCACCACCAAGGGAACCTTCCACGTTTGCGAAGGGGGCTTGCCGATCGCGGGCGATAAATTGGCCGTGCCGAAGCTCGCTTTTGCGCGGATGTTCAAAATCGCGATGAATCCGCCGCGTGAGTTCTTAGAACTTCCCTACACGCACGATCACGAGCACAAAGCCTACACGTTCATCTCGCTCTTGCTGCGACCGATTGTTTGTCCCGAGGTTCCCGGCTACACGCCGGAGAAGTCGATGGAAGTTCGCTTCTACGCACCGGGACAATTGGCCAGCAATCTTGATTTCGTCGAATCGATTTTCGGCAATGCCGGTGATCCGTTTATCCCGAAAAATGACGCGGCCCTTGATGCCGAACATTGGAGCGGACACACCGGTTGCGTGATTCTGGCGCCGCAATTGGTCGGTGTGACCAAACAAGATTTGGGGCTCCCCCACTTTGACGAAGCGTCCGAGCGTCAACGTCAAGATGGCATGTGCTGGAAGGACAAATCCGAGCTGTACAACGATGGCCAGCCGTTCAAAGCGACTTGTCGCGACGAGCGCGGCGTGATCGTGACGATGATCGCCGACAACTACTACGGCTATTGCAAAAAAGAGGTCAAGACGCAGCTGAGCTATGCCGCCAACCTTTACGGCAATGTGGAAGAAGAACATGCCGGCGGCGTGATCGCTTACACCAGTTGGAATCTGGGCGAAGAGTTTCGCGTCAACAGCCAGCGCTACAATGGTCGCACGATCGACGATGTCGCCCAGGACTACGGCGATTGGATCGACATGCAGCCAGAAGGCTATGGGATCGATAAGAACTTCGCCGACATCTTCTACATTCCCGAAGATGCTCGCGCGACGATGCTAGAGCAACAGATCAAATGGACGCGCAACGGCGAAGAATGCTCGATTCCACTGCTGCCAGGCAAGATCTACATTGCTCCGTCGGGCTACAAGATTCGCATGGAAAAGCACCCCGCGGCGCCCAGTTGGCGTTTGATCGGCACCATGGCTGAAGGGGTCAACTGTCACAAGCCGTGCACCGTTAGCGGCGGCGGCAAAAGCGAGATCAGCAAGTCGGCCGCCGACTATATGCTGTACGGGCCAATCTTTGTCGCCGACATCGACAAAGATCTGGCGTTGATCGACGATATTTTCAACCGCGATTTCAGCAATCGCTGGGCGAATGATTCGCCACTGAAACCCGACTACAAGGAGCGTCCAAGCCGCAAGGTATTGTCGCCTGAACGTTCGCTAGGCAGCGTGATCAAACTGCTCACTCCGTCGGGCGACTACACCGACAAGTACAACGAATGGCTCGCATCGATCCCGAACCACATCTACTCGATGCTGTTCATCATCAAACGTTTTCAGCAACCTGACTGGGCCGAAGACTGGCACGCCAGTTTTAGCGTCGACATTGTAAACGGTACGCCGGGGCATGAACTGAAGTTTCGCGATCGCACGCTGGTCGGAACCTATTTGCGAATCGGCCTTTCTGAAACTCAGCAGTGGCGCACCTACAAGTTGCGACAAGACTTTTACGCCGCTGACAAAGTCCAAACCGAGGATGACATTACCGCATCAGTCGTCGTGCCTGCGAAAGCGATCACCAATCTTGACCCGCAGATAACCGCCGCCGAGAGCTACAAGTTTTTGACGAACTGCGAATACCGCTTGTTCCAGCGTCCTGATGATGCGGTCCATCGCGGTCTCGATAAGCAGACGGAATATGACCTGTCGCTTGACTTCAATTTCATCTCCAACTTCCAACCATTGACGCGGGAAGATGTCGCGAAGATGGTGGAACAAATCGCTGAGTTCGATCGGTTCACGCAGCCGATGCAGAGCTTCCTTCGCGGCTTCTTAGAAGAAGAACAACACCCCAGCGAGTTCGCCGTTTGCTCGGCGTTCCCACGGCTGATTGACGGCAAGCCGTCAAAGAACCCGCGTTATCTGCAGACACGGCCTGACATGTCGAACCCCATCCATCGCTACGTTGGCGAAATGGGAACGCGGCTCTATCGCAAAATCCCAGGCGATCAGCCGGTGCCGACGCCGGTGAACGCCGTGCTGTGCGGACGTCGCAACAATCCACCGGATGCGGCGGCCGGCATTCGCAGCCTGGCGGTCTACGGTCCGATCCACTACCAGGAACTGCCAGAACTGTTTATGGACTTTGTCTGCTCGTTGACCGGCAAGAGTCCTTCGACCACCGGCGCCGGCAGTGAAGGCGCGCTAACCAAAGGCCCGTTCAACGCGCTGCGTCCCGCCGCCGACCTCAACAACGCGTTGGTCAGCTATATCCTGACCGGCTTAGCCGGGTATTCATCGGCGGCCGGCTACATTGGCCCTCACGTGCGCGTCGACCATGACATCAGCTTGTTGATTCCAGAAATCTGGTGTCGTCTGACGCCGGAAGAGCGGGATCCAAAGTTCTTAATCGCCAACGGAATGCTCGAAAAGCTCGACGACTTCGCCTATCAAGGCGATACCATCTTGGCCAGCCGACTTGGTTATCGCATCACGCGGCGTTTTGTGCGGACCTTCTTTGGGCGCGTCTTCGATAATCCGTTGAAGGTGTTTGACGACTCGATCCTACGTCCCGAGACGCAAGATCCGGTTTCGTACGCCGACGGCATCAAACACATCGTCGAAGCGCAGCAGCGCGTCGCTCAGCGTCATCTAGAAGATGGATCGGTCGAAGAGGCCTGTCCTCCGTTGCAAGCGTTGTTGATGATCATGGCCGAAGGTTCGTACCAAGGAAAGACAGCCTCCGACCCTGAAATTCGTCAGATGTTCACCAAAGAGTATTTGCTCGCCAGCGATTGGTATCGCAAACGTCTGACAACAAAACAGCAGCGTGATACAAAGCTCTGGACGCGACACCTAGCGGCGATCGACAAATTTGTCGCTGATTCGCGAAATTCCGATTCGGCAGCCGAGCTGAACTTGGCGGCGCGACGAGAATACGCCGCCGCGCAATTGAGTCAGGCGGAAGCGACCGATTATCTCGCGGCGCTAGAAGGTACGCTGGGCGCTCACCCGTTTGACTAGCGGCGTTTACGCATAACCATTGCCTTAGGGTCCGCCGTGTGCCGACCTTTGGCGGTCTTTATTTACTTGGCTGCAATGGCGGTTTAGGGGCCGCTTCAAGGTAACGCGCGATCGTCTCCAGCAACACACGACGATCGATCGGCTTGGTCAGATAGTCATCAGCGCCGACATCCAGGCAACGTTGACGATCTCCGTTCATCGCATGCGCTGTCAGCGCGATGATCGGCGTGCGAACTCCGTCGTTGCGTAGCGCGCGAGTCGCTTGATAGCCGTCCATGATCGGCATTTGCATGTCCATTAGGATCAGATCGTACGGAACCCCTTGGGTTCGGGCGGTCAGCACCATGTCTCTGCCGTCACGCCCGTCCTCGGCGATTGAGACGGCGACACCTGCTTTCTCCAGTATTAGGCGAAGCAACCGCTGATTGTCAGGGCCATCTTCCACCAACAAGATGCGTCCCTGCAAAGCGAGCGACGCCAACGGCATGCAGCTGCTAGTGACCGGCGTCCAGTTGAGATCTTGGGCACAGCTGGTCATCTCGACATTGGATAAATTGCCGGTTGCAATCGTAAAGCGAAAGATGCTGCCGTGGCCAGGACTGCTTTCGCAGTGCATCCCGCCTCCCAGCTGTTCGGTTAGTCGAATGCTAATCGACAACCCAAGACCCGTTCCCCCATACCTGCGGCTCATCGAGTTGTTGGCTTGTTCAAACGGCAGGAAAATCCGTTGCATCTCTTCCGCAGACATCCCGATGCCGGAATCGATCACTTCAAATTGCAAATGGGGATTGTCAGTTCCGATATCGATCAATTTCGTACGTAGTGAAACCATCCCTTCATCCGTAAACTTGATCGCGTTGCCGATCAGATTGATCAATACTTGTCGTAGTCGGGTCACGTCCGTCACAATCGTTACCGGCATTGGACCATCGAATTCGTTCTCTAGTCGTACCCCTTTTTGCGCGGCGCGCAAGTGCATCAGCGCTAGCACGTCCGAGACGATCCGTACCGGCGAAACTGATTGCAGGCAGATGTCTAGCTTGCCGGCCTCGATTTTGCTGAGATCTAGCACGTCATTGATGACTTGCAGAAGATGATGACCGTTGCGCAAGATGGTGTCCAGCGCGAAGACGCGGTCTTTCGACACAGGTTCAGATTCGCTCGTTTCGCGCAACTCTTCCGCGTAACCAATAATCGCAGTCATCGGCGTCCGAATCTCATGGCTCATGTTTGCGAGAAACTCGCTCTTCGAGCGATTCGCCGCTTCAGCAGCGCGACTCGCTTCCACTAATTGATCGTTTGTCTCTTTCAGTTCTGACGCCGCATTGATCAAGTCGGCCGTTCGCTGTTCGACCAACTGATTGAGTTCATCCATGCGGATGCGGGCCTGCTGCGTTAGCTGCCATTTCCTCGTTAATGCAATCGCCAATTGGCGTGCTTCGATCACATCAAAGGGCTTTTTCAGAATCACCAGCTGATCGGTTTCGCCCAACTCCGAGAGGAGCGATTCCCACGAATGATCCGAATAGGCCGTACAGATGACGACCTGGAGATCCGGATGGTCTCGCCAGATCCGTTTGATGGTCTCTAGCCCATCCCACCCCGGCGGCATCCGCATATCCACAAAGGCCATCGCAAACGGCAAACCGTTTCGTTCGGCCGCAGCGACCATCTCTAGCCCTTGTTCTCCCTGAAAGGCCGATTCGATCTCGAACCCGAAATCCAACTCATCCGCCGCCAACGTCTCTTCTTCAAACAAGAGCGCTTTGATGTCGCTGGGAGAGACATTCGCGTTGCTGCTATTTGCAAGAATCCGGCGGAAATCATCGTGAATCGCCTGATTGTCATCAACAATTAAGATGCGACGATTCACTTTGCTTTCGAAAGTTGTGACGTTCACTGCGCGTGCCCCATGCAGATGCTACCCACAAGCGAGCGAAGGTCAGCACAACTTGCTGACGCATCACTTCGCTTAAAACCTGCTGCGGCGTCTTAGACGTCGCTGCCGAAATGTAGGGCGCAACTAATCCCAGACAGCGAGATGCGCCTTGCCGTAGCCGCCAAACTAGCGGTATCTTTCTGATCACGCGGATTATGACGAATGCATCCGATCAGGCTTTCTTAGCGGGCCGAAATGCCAGAACTCGCATGGGATCTGTTGTGAGATAAGGGCCTTCCAACAGATCAATGCAGTAAGGAATCGCCGGAAAGACCGCATCCAGACACTCGGCGATCGCTTTCGGTTGCCCTGGCAAATTGAGGAGCAGCGTTTGCCCGCGAATTCCGGCAGTTTGCCGCGAAAGGATAGCCGTCGGCACTTTTTCCAACGAGACCTTCCGCATCAGTTCGCCAAAGCCAGGCATCAGCTTGTCGCAAACCGCTGCCGTCGCTTCCGGCGTTACATCGCGCAGCGCCGGACCTGTGCCGCCGGTCGTGATCACCAAGCAACACTGTTCTTCATCGCACAGCTGCCGCAAGGTTTGCTCAATCACGGCGCGATCATCCGGGATCACGCGCGGCGCCGCGATCCAGGCAGACGTAAGAATCTCACCGAGATAGGCCTGGATCGCCGGGCCGCCGCGATCTTCGTACTCGCCGCGACTGGCGCGATCCGAAACCGTAACGACCCCGATCACCGCTGGCGGTTGGGCATTCATACTGACGACCTATCGCGTTTAATCGACCGTGACAGTGCTGAGCGCAGCCGACGACGTTCCTCCGCCCTCGCTGCTGACATGCGCTTCCGCGAAGGCGTCTTCGGTCTCCCAAATGATCACTTTGACCGGGCGGACGTTCGACTGACTAAGCAACTCAGGACAGACGTAGTCAAGCAGATAACGGGCCATGTTCTCCGCGGTCGGGTTATAAGGCATGACAAAATACTTGCAAGGGACAACTTGCTTGATCGCGTTAATCCCATTGTCATCCTGATCGCTCAGCAGGAAACCGTGATCCCAATGTTCGTCGAGCCAACCTTTGAACTTCGCCTTCAGGTCGGCAAAATCAATCACGCGCCCTACGGCATCGACTTCATCGGCGGTGACATAAAAGTCCGCGACATAGTTGTGGCCATGAAAGAACTCGCATTTGCCGCCATGCTTGTACAAACGATGACCCGCGCAAAACTTGATGCGCCGCATAATAACCAGGCTCATCTTTCCATCTCCCTCTAAACACAATTGCTTACAAAATGAATTCTACCGGTTCGGTTCGCGGAGGCGAAACCGCTTCTTGATTTTGAAATCGACGCCAATCGGCGCCGAGAGGGCGTTTGACGACGGTAAACAGCGCCGTGCCAAGCAGCAACAAGGGAACAACTACACACAAGCCGACAATCGACCAAGCCTCACTAGGCAGCCAAACCTGACCAGCAATGTCCCCCCAAAAACAAAGATAAGTCAGCGTCACGGCCGACATCAGAAGCTCTATCAAGCCGCGGCGAACAAACTTGCCTTGTCGCGACGCAAGCAAACTCGCCGCTCCATACAGCGGCAATACCAGTGCTGCGATCGTCACCACCGCTTGCCAGCCGAGGAACAGCCCCGTCATGCTAAGCATCGTCGGCAGCGCCCAACCGCGGGTCAAATCATCCTCGGTTCGATTTTCTAACTGATGCACCGCTAGTCCAAGCAATGCCCCTACGATCGTTCCCGCCAGGGTGGTGAACAGTTCCAACATCCTTGGCGACGCAAGCGATTCCATCGCGGCGACGGGATGTAGACCTGGCCAAATCAGCGGAGCGCCAAAACCAACCAGCGCAGAGACCAGAATCGTCGAGCGTGGAATTCGCTGGCGATCCCAGGCAATCAAGCCCCACGGCAACAGCCAGCAAAAGAAAGCAGCGTGATAGGCGTACATGCGGATGATTGGCCAGCGGGTTTCAAACACCACGCCAGCAAACCCGCGTCCACTGGTGATCGGTCCACCTGGCAAATTTCCGCCGCCAGACAATAGCTCGACAATCAGCAGCACGACAAAGATCAGCCCCATCGTCGCTTCAACCAGCGGATAGCGAGCCGAAATAGGCAGTCGACAGGCGCGACACTTTCCCTCGAGATTGATCCAACCGAGCACCGGCACATTGTCCAGCGCGCGAATCTTGGTGCAACAATACGGACAACTCGAAGGCTTATCAACCACCGATTTTCCGCGTGGTAAGCGCCAGACGACCACATTCAAAAAGCTGCCGATCACGGCGCCAACGCTAAAGAACCAACCGAAACCGAAGACGCCCATCATCCAATCGCGCATGACCGCTAGTCGCTCTAGCCGCTGCATCGCTTCGCTTGGTCGATGTGGGGCCGAGCTACGGACCAAAAACTCAATCGCCGGCCACGCAATCAAAATCGTGATAAAGATCACGAGCGCTGCGCCGACGATCTGCCGGAGGCGATTTTTCTGTCGAGCACGCGGCATTTCAGCGCAACTTCGGGTTGTTGATGTGACGCTCCGAGTCGCGTCCCGTTTTCTTAGCCAGATTCTTGGCAAGCGCGGCGGTCAAATCGACTCCGGTTTGATTCGCAATACAGATCAAAACAAACAGGACGTCTGCCAACTCATCCCCTAGTTCACCGCGGCGATCCCCTTCTTTGAAGCTTTGCTCGCCGTAAGTTCGCGACATGATCCGCGACAATTCCCCTACTTCTTCGACCAGTTGCGCCAGGTTCGTCAGCTCGGAGAAGTAGCGTACTCCAATCGTCCGAATCCACGCGTCGACTTCGGTTTGCGCCGATCGCAATGTGATGTCAGCAGAGGATTCAGACGTCATACGCTTCGCAATCTTGAAGGGCGACAAAAGAGGAACAGAACCAAATCGCCTAGGCGGTCAATCCGCCGGCCACGCCCTTGGTGACGATCGCCACGGCGTCATGCGGATGTAGACTCTCGAAATGGCTCGCCTGGATGCGGTAGTCAACGATCCCTGACATCGAATCGACGGCGTTCTTTAAACGACGCGCGGCGTCTTCGCAGAACATCAGGTTCTCGCCGTTGAGCCGGGCGAACTCTTGTTCGTCGGTACGCTTGACCGCCGCTTGAACAGCGGTGTTAAGCGCCCCTTCGGTGCAAGTGATCAATTCGTCAATCGGCAGGTCGCTGCGCGAATCGTCCAGTTCGATCGTAATATCGGCATGGCTACGTTGGCTGTGCGGCACCGCCATGAACGTTTCGTTAGAGCCGAGCCAATTTAGAACAGATGCGGTCGAGAGCCATTGATGGCCAAAGAACTGCTCTTCAAATTGCTGCTGCAACAACTGTCGCGCCAATGCCGCCGAGCAGGGGCAAGCGCTCGAGTAGGTCAGCCGAACATGCACACGGTAGGTCACCTTGCCGCCAGTGGACCAGGCTTCAATCTTGACCGGGTAACTTCGCCAAGCCGAATGATCGCTAAGCAGCGACTCGCGACGGATCATTTGCTCGTAGCTAAAGCGGAGATAGCTGGTCGCGCTGATCTCGCGATGCGTTTCCAGAAATCGCTGTAAGATCTTTTCGATCTGGGGGCGCCCAAACTCGGCGTCGAGTGAATCTTGAAGGGAAAGATACAGCCGAGACATGTGAATCCCCTTTACCTCGGGATCGTCAAGGCTGACATAGGCATCCACACGGGCCGGCGTCCGAATGATGTCGCCGCCGCTATCTCGCAATCGAATCGCAACCTCAATCCCAGACATCCCGACGCGGTTTAGCTTGCCTTGCACCAGCGGTGCGGCGTCTGCGGCAACATCGGGCAACATGCTGGTCCGCGTATCCAAGGAAAAAGGGCGAGCGGCAGGCGCATCAACCAAATTCGAGGAGGAGCTATCGGACGAAGGAAGATCAGTCGACATAGAATTCTCAAATCGCAGGGGCATAATATAAGGGCGAGGGATCGTGCAGAAAGATGTCTGATTTCTGACAGTCGCCTAACCGCAGATTGCGGCCCGCACTAACCATTATTTAGATTAGATGCTGCACGCCGCGAGAAGTTGCAAGGGGGGAGCTAAATCAAATCCAAGGCCTATTTTAGCGATTTTTTCGCCGGTGTGCCGACTGGTTCCCCAATTCACCGAGATTCACCTATTCCGGCTGATACAATGGACGGCAGAGCAGCCTCTGACAGGCGCAAGTCTCAACCTTTAGCCATTGTACTCCACCGGTCGGTCTGAAAAGTGGTGATCACCCCATGACGAGCTCTTTTGGACGCTTTCCCGACACTCGCCTACGCCGAAATCGCCGCACAGAATGGTCCCGACGGCTGGTTTGTGAAAACCAGTTGACCGTCAATGACCTGATTTGGCCCCTGTTTATTCAGCCCGGCAGCAGCCTCAAAACGCCGATAAATTCGCTTCCTGGAGTCGATCGCCTCTCGGTCGATCTGTTGGTGGACGAGGTTGGTCAGGCCGTTGATTTGGGGATTCCCGTAATCGCAATCTTTCCGGCGACACCCAGTGCGTTAAAAACTCCGGAAGCGGAAGAGGCGATCAACCCGGACAATTTGGTCTGTCAGGCGGTCCGAGCCATCAAACAGGCCCACCCCGGGATCGGCATCCTTTGCGACGTCGCCTTGGACCCCTATTCGAGCCATGGACACGACGGGCTACTGCGGGATGGCTATGTGGTCAATGACGAGACGGTCGAACTGCTGTGCCAGCAATCGATCATCCAGGCCGAAGCCGGCTGCGATATTATTGCTCCGAGCGACATGATGGATGGCCGCATCGGCGCCATCCGTCACGCATTGGATGATTCTGGCTTTGAGCACGTCCAGATCATGGCTTACGCCGCCAAATATGCTTCGGCGTTCTATGGGCCATTTCGTGAGGCGGTTGGCTCCTCGGGCAATTTGGCAGGCGGTGACAAGAAAACCTATCAGATGGACCCCGCCAACAGCGACGAGGCGATCCGTGAGGTCGCGCTAGACCTGGCCGAAGGCGCCGATATGGTGATGGTCAAACCGGGGATGCCGTACCTAGATATTGTACAGCGAATTAAACAAGAGTTCGGCGCGCCGACCTTCGCCTATCAGGTCAGCGGCGAATACGCGATGTTGTCAGCCGCCGCCGCCAACGGCTGGATTGATCGTGACAAAACCATGCTCGAAAGTCTGCTGGCGTTTAAGCGCGCCGGCGCCGATGGAGTATTGACCTACTTTGCCAAAGATGCGGCCCGGCTGCTGGCCTAACCGCTGACCAGACGGTGAAAAGGTGGCTCACGTTCTTGCAGCGGTCGAGCCGAAGACTTAGGCTAAACTAATTAGCAATAAACGGCCATTAAAGGCAAACCACCTTGCTATTCGAAAATCGAGACAAAACACCCCCAACGCCTGCCAGGCTGCTGCGTGGCTGGTTAGAACCGATCGTCGCTGATGCACCGCTGGCTTGGCTGGATGATCGGATCGCCGCGGTCGCAGCCGGAGATGAAACCGCGCTCTACTTGGGGTTTGGCTTCGCCCCACGCAAAGTTGGCAAGCAACCGCTAGAACTGTCGGACTTACAGTTAGAATTAGCTCGCGAAGCGCGCGCCGGCTGGGATCCATCTCGCTGGACTGTGGGACAAGCGGCGCGAACCTTGTTACTGCTGTCGATCCCTAGCGAAGATCCGGAGCCCTACTTTGCTCGCCTAGAAAAGCTGTTCAATGCGGCCGAGTTGAATGAGTCGGTCGCGTTGTTTCAAGCGCTGCCGCTCCTGCCGCATCCAGAACTACTGGTAGCACGCGCAATCGACGGGCTCCGTACCAACGTGAAGTTTATCTTTGCGGCGATCGCTCACCATAATCCGTTTCCCGAAGAAAACTTTTCGGAAGCGGCCTGGAATCAGATGGTGCTGAAAGCGTTGTTTATCGGCGCCGAGCTGGATCCTATGATCGGGCTTGATCGGCGTGTGAATCCAGCACTGGCCGAGATGCTGATTGACTATGCGCATGAGCGTCGCGCCGCCGCGCGTCCCATTCCGGCCGAGTTGTGGCGGATGGTTGGCCCGTTCGCGAATGCAACCGCGCTAGAAGACATGGCGGCGATCTTCGCCTCCGGCACGGAAGTAGAACAAGCAGCGATCGCATTGGCGCTGGCCGCCAGCGCGACCGATGAAGCCGATGATATCTTGCGCACCAATCCGCAACTTGCGGCCCAATTGGATCAAGGCAAGATCAACTGGAGCGGCGTTTGCGCCGCCGCCTACGCGAATTAACTGAAAGGGAACAGCATGGCCTATATCGATCCCCATATTCACTGCTCGTCGCGTACGACCGATGACTACGAGCGCATGGCCGAAGCCGGTATTGTCGCCGTGATTGAGCCTGCATTTTGGCTTGGTCAGCCGCGCAGCAACGCTGGCTCGTACCATGACTATTTTTCGAGCCTGGTCGGGTTTGAACGATTTCGCGCCGGCCAGTTTGGGATTCGTCATTACTGCACGATCGGATTGAACGCCAAAGAAGCCAACAATGAGCGACTGGCCGAAGAAGTGCTTGACATGCTGCCGCTGTTTCTCGCCAAAGACAATGTGGTTGCGGTAGGCGAGATCGGCTTTGATGACATGACTGCCGCCGAAGAACGTGCACTGCGCGTGCAATTGGATCTGGCGAAAGAGCTGGAGCTGCCGGTGATGATTCATACGCCCCATCGCAATAAAAAGCGGGGGACCTATCGCAGCATGGACATCATCGAAGAGCATGGCGTCGCTCCGCATATGGTGGTTATCGACCATAACAATGAGGAAACCGCCAAAGAAGTGCTTGATCGCGGCTACTGGGCCGCTTTCACCATCTATCCGAAAACGAAGATGGGGAACCAACGCATGGTCGAAATCGTCAAGCAATATGGATCCGAACGAATCATCGTTGACTCCTCCGCTGACTGGGGAATATCTGACCCGCTCGCAGTAACTAAAACAGCAAATTTGATGCTGAGTCAGGGTATCGCCGACGAAGATGTTCAGCTAACGTGTTACAGGAATGCGATCTCGGCTTACAATCAAAGTGGGCAATTCAACGAATCCGATTGGTTGAATCCCACACCGATTAACGAACAAGATTTGTTTGCCGGAAATAGCGTTCTGCGGGGGCAACGTCCTGAGACAAATGCTCCTCAAGAAGATGAGATCATCTCTTAGCGCCTGGAACTCGCTAAGCAGATCGACAATACGAGATACGAGAAGAGGCCGATGTCGCCATAGTGCGACATCGGCCTCTTTTTTTGTTTTTAAACACAAAATGATCGCGCGCAAGTCCTTAAGAAAAGGGTGGGAGCATGCTTTTGAAAAATGGAGCAAGCGATGACGTCGGGACGACCAAACGTCGCGAGCTAGTTTTTGAAAATCTAGAGGATGCGGTGGATGAGTGTCGACGACTGATGATCGTCGGCTATCACCATGTCGGCAAATGGAGTTTAGGGCAAATCTGTCAGCATCTCGCCGCCGGCATGAATCAATCGGTCGACGGATTCCAAGATCCACCGCCCTACTGGATTCCGCTGGCGAAGCCTTTTTTGCGGAAGTTTGTCTTGCCGACGATGCTTCGAGGAGGTGTGATTCGAGCTCGGGCCCAAGCCCCCAAATCAACATTGCCAACCGCCAACGCCGGCGATGAGATCCGCTTGAGCGAGCTTGAACAAGCGATTGCAAGAATCAGCGACGAGAATTGTAAGTTCGTCCCCTCCCCGCTGTTTGGCAATCTGACGCCTGAAGAGTGGCGCAAATTTCACCTGTGGCACTGTCAGCATCACTTGAGCTTTTTGCTCCCTGCCAACAAACGCTAGGCGAGAACCCCTTATTTTTCAAAGCGGGCCGACAACCAATCGGCCCGATCTTTGACATCTCCGCGATCAGCAAAGTCAACCATCAGCGCAATCGCGGTGGCCCCAGCCAGTGGTACGTTGATCGGCTCTGGCTGCATCCCGCCGCGGATGATTTCGCTTTGATAGGCCGATTTCCAAACGCCATCTGCACCAGCCAAGTAAACGCGAAAACGGACGCTTCCTTCGTCGCCGGATGTTCCATCGACGGCGATCTCGGCCGCAAACCGTTGATATCCCTGCGGAATCGGCGCCGCCAATCGCGATGTGCTATGGACCCCCAGCCCTTTGCGATACAGGACTCCAGCGGCCGACAGTTCGCCTCCCAAGACGTTGCGATCGCGCTGAAAACTCCACTGCGTCGTCAAAAACGAAACCTGCTTGGCCTGCAGTTGCGGCAAATCGGCCAGGTACATGACCTGCTGAGAGACTGGAGCGGCGTAAACCAAGTCTCGCTGCAACCGAGCGCCGGGGATTGATTGCAAAATAACATCTCGCGCGATTTCGGCTGTCATACTTTTCGCCGCAAGAGTCACATTGCGAACCGGCAACAGCGAGCCGTCGCTGAGTCCAATCCACGTATCGCTTGACTCGCCTGAACTGGGCGTCAAATTCGGAGCAAACAAGATTGCCGCGACGCGAGTTCGATCGACGGCTAGTGAGTCGGTCGTGGTTTCCAACTGAATCGAATCGGATTTGATCGCCGCGACAAGTCCCGAGATCACATCGCCATTTTCGAGCAGCAATTGATCGTCGATCCCCGCATAGCTGTCGATGCGATCAAAGAGCGTCTGACGTTTCACATCGTCTAAGGGCAGTCGAAAAACAATCCCTCGAATCAGTCGCAGCGGCAGCTTCACTTCGTCAAACGCTTTGGTCGGAAAGCCGATCAGTTCGCGGCGCGCTAAAGCGATGTCCTGCAATACGAGGCGCCCGCCGCCGTGAAGCAAGACCAGCGGCGTTTTCACCACTGCCGCCGGAGCGCCATAGCGTACGATCTGCGAACTCGCGATCATCGCGTCTGCGCCGTCAATGGTAAATCTCCAGTTGTCGGCTTCGATCTGGGTTAACGCCGCTTCGCGACGAATCTGACCTTGTTCTAGCAGCGTCCGCTGAGCAAAGCCCCACTGCGGCGCTGCGACCAGGACGACCGCGATGATGACGAGACGGAAACGGTACATGAGGGCGCTACCGCTGGAAGATCGGCAAGTAGTTATTGGGCATTTGCAGCACGACGCAGGCCATCGCCGTTCCATATTCAGGGCAGATAAAGTCGGGCCAATATCCGCCGGCGGTTTGCCGACTGAGCAGATACTCACGCACGACCGGATAATACTGCCGCCAGAGTCGGTCTCCGGCATGCCAGAACGCCTGAGATGCGTAGTACTGTCCGTAAAAGAAGTGGCTATTACTGCGGATCTCGCGAGGATTTTGCAGGTTTTCGACCAGGTACTGCATTCCTCGGACAACTTCTTCGCCTGCGTAAATGCCGGCGCTGTTTAGCGCGACGACACCAGCCGCAGAGCGGGGAAAAGCACTGGGCCCGCCACTTTGCAACATGTACATGAATCCGCCATCGGGATTTTGGCTACGCTTGACGTAGTCCACGCAGCGATCAACTGTTTCGTTCGGCACATAAATGCCTGCGTTCCGCGCGGCGCGAAGGGCCATCATCTGACAAACCGTCACCGAGATGTCCGCGTCTTGGCGGACCGGTTCGTAGCGCCAGCCGCCATCGATGTTTTGCGTATCGACGATCAGCTTAATCGCTTCGACCAGCTTTTCGCGGACCGACGAATCCGCAGACATGCCGTAGACTTCGCCCAGAAACAGGGTTGCGAAACCATGCCCATACATCGGGCCATGAGTCGCAGCGCCGGGGATTGCGATAAAGCCTCCCTCTTGCGAATTGGCGAGAATGTACTCGATGCAGTAGTCGATATTTTGTCCAAACGGTCCGCGACCAGGCGAACTGCCATGCGACATGAAAGCCATGCCAGCTAACGCGACGACCGCCGTATTGGCGCGATAGCCATCAAAGCCAAAAGCGCCTCGAGCGCGTCCCTCTTTGATCTGTCGCTCGGCTAAATACCGCAGTCCGGTGTCAATCGCGGTCCGAGCTTCCGGCGTGATCATCTCGGCCGAACGCGATAATTCGGGCTGGGCCTGCGCAAGACAGGGTCGCAAGCAGGACGGCATTGCAACAGCCAGCGGCGTAGCGGCCAGCGCCGTCAGAAACTGTCGTCGGCTCGATTTTGTCATGACCTCTCCCTAGGATCGACGGCCCAGCGGCGGTTGCAGCAGCAGAAGCTCATTGACCTGCTTGCTCCTGTTCCGCCAGGCGACGGAAATACTCTTCCGTCAGACGTTCGTATTTTGGCAGAAATTTTTCGACCGAAGCATTTTGCAACTGTTGGCGAACTCGCTCTGGTAATTGACCCCAAACTTCTTTGATCAACGCGCCGCGCGCTTCGAGCGGCAACAGTTGGTATTCACGATCTTGCACCTGGTCGCTACTGTCATTGGCCTTGTCGCTCTGTTGCTGCTGCGACATTTCCTGCTCGCTTTCCCCTTCTTGGGGCTGCGTTTCAGAACCGCCATTTTGCGGCTGCTGTTCGCTTTGCGATTGTTGCTGTTGTTTTTGTTGCTGCTGGTTCTGATTCTGCTGTTGCTGTTCTTTTTTTTGTTGCTGATTCTGCTGCTGTTGTTGGTTTTGTTGCTGTTGCTGTTGCTGTTGCTGTTGTTTCTGATTGGCTTGTTCAATCAAGTCATCCAGTTGCTTGAGGATCGAGTTCTGCAGAGCCAGCGTGTTGTCTTCAGCTTGACCTTGCCCAATGCGATCTTGCACCGTTTGCATCTGGCGACCAATGTTGACGAGCGGATTTTCTGGCTCCTCGCCCAGATCCTCTCCAGCGGGCTGATTTGCTTCATCTGGCGCAGTCTCGCCTGGTGCTGGCGGGTCTGCCTGGGAAGGTGCTGACGGATCGGTTTTGTCTGCGGCAGATGAGTCTGTCGAATTTGGCGGCGTCATCTTGGGCAGTTCGAGCCCGTCAAATAGATCATCGCCCAGCCCTTCCAGCAACTCTTGATCAAGCGACGACTGATCGGTCGCGTCATCGGCGACTAACGGCATTGCGGCAGCAAGAATAAAGCAGGTTGTGAGTATTGCTAGGATTCGCATGACTATTGCTCGATCTCCGCTTTCTCATCGATCGCCGGTTCGCCTGCCGGTGGCTGCTCTGCCTCTTCGGGCTGGAAGAGGTCATCTTGGGCCGGCTCTGTTAATTCTAACGCCAATTCGGCCAGTTCGCCCTGTTCTTTCGCCAGACGAGCTAATTCTATCTCCAGCTCGACAGAGGGGGGAGTCTCTTTCCGCAGCCGATCTGCGGCCTGTTTTGTCAGATCGTTTAGCCCTTGCTGCATCAGCTTCAAGAGCTTGAGCTGAGCAATCTGGCTAATACCATCCTGATTGCCCTGCTGCTGCGATTGTTGCTGTTGACCTTGTTGCCCCCCCTGCTCTCCTTCCTGCGGTTGATTCTCTTCCGCATCCCCTTCCTCCAGGGCCTTTAGCAATTGCTCGAGCCGCATGGCCGACTGATCAGCGGTCCGCTGCGTAGCCTCGGACAGATCGCGAGCATCCAGTCCGCGAGCGGTTTCTCGCATCAAGTCGGCCGCAGTCGTCAATGACAAATGGAAAACAGCAGCTTTGGAAATCAAACGCGCAAAGTCAGCGGTTTCGGCCATCAGCCCTTTTTGCAACTGCGAGACCGCGCGAATCGATTGTTTTTGAGCTTCGTTCGGAACTCGTTGGCCAACGAGTTCACGCAGCCGATCGATCTCGCGGACGACGGTATTTTGCTGAATTACCATCGACTCGATCGACTGACGCAGTCGCTGCGATTGCTCTTCGGCCAAGTCTTTTTCGACTTGCTGTTGTTTTTCGGCCAGCTCTTGCTGCGCGGCATCGAGATCCTGCTGGGCTTGATCTTGCTCTTCCAGCGCGGCGCCCGCGTCATCATTGTTGGCTTCTTCAGCCGCTTTTTCTAACTTTTGTGCGGCGTCGCGCACTGCGTCGGCTGCTTTCTCGGCTCGTAGTCGCGCTAACTTTCGCGCTAGACGCTCTGCTTCGGTTTGCAGGTTCTTCGCTTCCGCCGCTAGTCGCGCTAATTGTCGACCACGCTCGGCAGCGTCGGGAGTTTTCGCCGCTTGTTTTAGTTTGTCTTCGAGACCTTTTTGCTTGGCCGCCAACTCACGCAGCTCTTGCTGTGCCTCTTGCAGTTTTTCCGAGAGTTGCTTCAAGCGATGCTCACGGCGATTGTTCAAGATGTCGAGCATCTCGCCCAGTTGCTGATCGACTTCGGCTTGCGCGCTGGCGGCTTCGCCGAGCTGATTTTGCGCCAGTTGAGAGCCGGCCTTGCGCATCTGTTGCGAGATCGCTTCTTGCCGCTGCTGCTCCATTGCGTCCTGCAAGGTTTCCGCCGCAGCTGGCTCGTTAACAGCTAGTTGCTGCTCCATCTCGCGCATCCGCGCCTGGATTCGATCCAGCTGATTCGCTAGGTCGGACTGGTCGGTCGCAAGTCGTTTTCGTTCCGAACGTTCGGCTGGATCGAGCGCCTCGGCAGTTTTGCCAATCGTCGCTGCTTGCTCCGCTTGCGTCCGCTCTTGCAAATCTTGTTGACGCTCGCGCAGTCCGCGCAGGTCCAGTGCAAAGCGACGATACGTATCCCATTGCGATAGCCCCGAAATCATCTCTTCTAACTGACGTTCGCTTTCACGCTGCTTCTCAACCGTTTCAGAGAGCTTGCGGTGCATTTCAGCAGCTTGTTCGGCGCGATCTGCCGCAGACCCTTTCTCTCCCAGCTCGATCTCACGTTTCGCTTCGCCCAGTCGGTTCTCGATGCTCGCTAACTCATCAGCAGCCAATTTCTGGGTTTGCTCTTGAAGCGCCGCTAGTTGCTGCCGAGTATCGATATCTTCGATGCCATTCTGCTCCATTTCCCGCTCAATTTTCTCAATCTGCGCGGTAACGCCTGATTTTGGATCGGCAATTTCGCGACGCACGCGGCGCTGACGGAGTTCGGCGTTTTGCAATCGCGAGCGATCTTGCGGGCCCAGCGGTTTCCCTTCGGCCGCCGCGATCTCAACAGCCGCCGTCTCGCTGCGCGCTTCGGACTGCGCCTGGGCCGCTTCTCCCAGTTGCGTGATCAAGCGGCGCTGCATCGCGACCATTCGTTCTTCCATCTGCTGGGGCGTTACGATCGTAATGCGCCGCGGCAGGCTCACCCCTTCTTGCGGCTTTCGGTCGTAAGCGACCAAAGTCGCTTCCAAAACGTCGCCAGGCTGAAGCCCTGCTAGTTGAGATAACTGCCAGTCATGCTGCAGCGTGAGGGAAGGCAATGGATTGGCGCTGATCGATTCAAGCGAGGTCGCGCGCAGAGCATCCTGAGGAGCGGTCCACAATTCAACTTCTGTCGCGCCAGCATCGGTGGCCCGCAGATTCATGAATCGCAACAACACGCGATCCAAGCCTAGATCGTCAGTCCCTTCCGCAGCGAGGTCAATCTTGGCGGTCGGCGTGACATAGATGTTTTCTTCCGGTTTTCGCCAAACCAGCTCGGGCGGTTTGTCAGGGATCGCGCGGGCTTGGAAACGATCTCGTTCGGTCCGCACCAGACCACCATCGGTTTCGACTTCCAGCCAATACACGCCGGACGATGTTAGCTCGAACGGGTTCGCCGGATCGCTGCTCAGCGATAGCTGATCGCTACCGACGGCCAAAGGGATCGTGCGACGTCCTTCGGGGCCTTCAAAGTAAAGCCGCGCTTGCTTGATTGGTTGATCGACGCGTCCCTGAAAGTTGATTTGTGATCCTTGCAGCGCCAATATCACACGCGGCGAGGCGACGCTCTCCCACCTGGTGTAATCAGGGGGCGAGACCGTGATTTGCACGTCCGTGATTTGCGGAGGATCGACCGCTTTGAGAGTTTGCCACTGCATCGCGTCGTCGTCGCCCCCGCTGGCGCGGTAGCGCAAGTCGGTGGTGATATTGGACAACGTTCGTTTCATTACCGATTTGGCGAAGTCAAATTCCATCGGCAGCGACTCGATGCGATCTCCGCGATCGACTTGCAACGTCACCCCTTCAGGCAACTGACCACCGCCATCGATGACTTCTAGCGAAAGGCTTTCGCCCATCGCGACGCTGGTCGGCGGATTGACAAATTGCAGTTGATTAACTCGGGGCCACTGCACATCGCTCCAAGGCGCCGCCAAACGCGTTAATGCAATCCGCGCGTATCGCGGCGTCGCAACTGCCAGAATTAACGCTGCGGCGATCGCACCAATCGCGACGAGCGCCGCTTTCTTGTAAAGGTCGCGATTGATCGCCGCGTCCAGATCGTAGCTTTGCAGTTCTGCTTCGGTCTCAGCGACGACATTTCGTTGCAGGGACAACGAACCAGTAGCCGATCCATTACCGAGAAACTCAAGCGAGCTCGAAAGACGATCGCGAAATTGAGGAAAAAACGCTTCAATCCGCTGGGCTGTCGCCAGCAAGCTGGGCCGCCATTTCCAGGCGGAGCGCAACAAATAAACTGTAATCGCCAGGCAACCTCCCCAAGCAGCGAGCGAGAAGAAATAGCGTGTGCCAGATTCTTCGCTGTGGACTAGGTAGTCGAGCAGCGCTACGCAGCAGATTACCCCCAGCAGCGCAGCGATACACCAAAATAGCGCGCGCAACCTGACAAGCCGCACAGCGCGGTTCCGGATACGTTCTATCTGCGTAATGATTGGGTGGTTCATATCTAATCTACGATTGAACGGCTTCTGCCATCACTATAGCGGGCCAGCGGCGGCGGCTTCCAGTCGAAAATGCCGCAACCACCGTTACAACAATCCTCCGCGCTTCCTGAGCAGCCATTCTCCAATGATGAGACCAATAAACAGGGTCGCTAGTTTCCAAGAATTCCAAACCGGGATCGGCGAGAGCGTTTCGATCCGAACTTGTCGCCCTTCAGGCAAGTCCTTCAATAGCTGGGTCGCGTCGGCAAACGTATAAAACTTTCCGCCAGCCGCGGTTGCAGCAGCGCTGAGTTCGTCAAAGTCGGCGGCCAATCGAGCCATTTCGCCGGCCGTCGCTTCGATCCGAAAATTAGTCGCAGCTTGTTCCGGCGCAGCGGACATTACCGGCTCGGCGATCCACGCACGATATTCCCCTTCCGGCAAATCGCTGATCGCGGCTTCAAACGTATCGCGGCTTCCCGAAGCCCGGGCCAACGAGACGCGGCGTTGTCGGCCACCGGCTTGCTCAACCATTACGGTCACCCCTTGGTCGCTGGTCGGCGCTTTGCGATCATCCAAAAAACGGACACGCAGTCGAACAGGTTCGCCTCGTTCGTATTCGTTGCGATTCGCCGTCAATTCGGCGCCCCAGCCTCCCCCCAAGATCGATGCGCGCGCCAAATAGCGAACTGTCTGCATCCAAAAAGGGTCGTGATGCTCCCACCGCCACAGATCATCACTCGCGAGGAACATCACTTTGCCTCCGCCGACAAACTGCTGCATCAACAGCGGAATCGGCTCTCCTTTGGCGTCCACGCGATCACGAGCCGAGGCCAGCACTTGCGCGCCCGGTTTAAGCGTCGGAAATTCAGGCAACCAATAAAGCTGTTCAATCGTGTCCCACCGCCGGATCGTTTCGCTGGTGTTAGAACCAACTTGTAGCGGCGGCGAACTGATCCCCAGGTTCGTCAATTTGACCGAGATCGAATCGGCAAGCGGCGGCGCAGGTCGCTGCGATCCATCCATTTGAAACGGGAAGAGCCCAGCCAGCGGCGTGCCACCATACTGCCAAGGCAGAAACTGATCCCCGGCGACAAAGATGACGCCGCCCCCTTTTTCGATCACAAACTTGGAGAGCAGCTCTAGATTGATGCGACTTAAAAACGCGGGATTCGCATCACCGATCACGATGACGTCGAACTTGAACATCTCGTCCTGATTGGACGGAAATATTCGCTCCGCCACGGCGTCTTGATCGGCGTACTCCAGATCAGAATCTTGCAGAATCGCCGTCAATGCAAATGCGTTCTCGGGACGGCCGCTCGAACTGACCGGCTTCAACTGCCGCTCGAACAACGTTTTTAAATAGCGATACTGAAATCGCGGTTGCGAATCGACCAACAGCACTTTGATTGCATCGTCACGAACCGCTACTTGAGCGGTCGCAACGTTGTCAGTCAGATCGATCTCATTATCGCCAGCTTCGACCGACACGATAAAAGTATAGTCTCCTTTTTTCGTCGGACGAAACTGCAAGTCCAACTGCCGCGTCATCTCGTCGCTGGTGACAGAGACCGATTTCTCGGCCAGGATCTCTGAATCGTCCTTGGAACGCAACGTGACCCGCGCAGTTTTGCCCGCCATTCCGGCAGCAGTCAAACGAAACTTGAAATTGAGAGGATCGCCGACAAACGCCGCTCGCTCGACATCCAGATCTTCAACCCGCAAGTTCAATTGACGTTGGCGACTTCCTAATCCGACCACATACAGGGGCGCACCGCGTCTTCGGGCGATCACCGCTGCGTCAGTAAGCGATTTTCCTTCCGTCGTGATCCCGTCGGTCAATAAGACGACTGCTGCGGTCGGCCGGCCGCGTTGTTGTTGGAAAATCTCGGTTAAACTGTCTCCCAACTGGCTCGCCGGGCGATCGGCGACTCCGGTTTCTAACATCGCACTCCATTGCTCGACGTCGCCGCTCCAGGCCCGACCGCTGTCAGCGATAAAGTATCCCTTCAAGCGATAACGCGACTTTAGTTGTTCCAGCCAATCTTCCGCCAACAGCAACGTGCGTCCCTGATTCCAACGTGACGCATCGGCATATCCAGCAGCAGTGACTCGTGATTCAACTTGCGATGCATCTTCGCCAGAGAGCACATCCACATGCGACATGCTTTTTGAATCATCCAGCGCGATCACCAAGTCCGGCGTATCGGTACGGTAAGGTCGCAACGACAAGCCATACAGCATGAACAAGATGAGCGCGACCAGCGCAATTCGCATCGCGGCCAAGGTTGCTTTGTACCATGGACGCTTGGTAGACCGTTCGCGATAGTAAATCGCGGCGACCAGCGCTGCTCCGCCGATAAAAACTGCGATCGTCACCCACGGCGCCCAAGGGGCGATCCATTGAATGCTCGATTGCAAACCATCCGCTTCCCGCGCAGCATCGCCGGCAAAAAACCAGTATATCCAACGATCAAAAGCGTTGTTCATAGGGCGGCCGATCCAAACTTCCAGGCAAGAACCGGTTCCAGTAACAACAACGCCAGCACGCTGAGCAGAATCATCCGAAACAGCGGCACGCCATCGGCGATTCCCGACGCTAAGTAGGCGCCGTCATCTGCATTGGCTTGAAACAACACCGACGGCAAATCTTCGCGAGCGACTCGCGTTAGATTACTTTCGACGGTTTGCAAATTGACGGCGAACAATTGGTCAGCTTGGGGGCGATCGCTGACTTTCAAGCGATAGACTCCGCTGGTTTCGGTTTCGTCAAACATCCAACTTCCATCCGGCAAACGTCCCAAACGTTGCGTTTCGTCGCGAGGAGTTGTAATCGCCGCTGTCACGGCGGACGAACTAGTCGTCAGACGTCCTTGCAGCATTTGGCCGACCAAAACGTTTTGCTTGTCACTCTCTCCCCGCACTAGTTGCGCGAGCGTCTCTTGCACCAGCGGTGGAAAGCTCGGCCAGGTCGGCAAAGCGGACCAAGGCTGTCCAGCACCGCTTGTCGTTGTGATTGCCGCCGGCAGCGTGATCAACGCAACGTTGTCGCTCACTTCTGCTTGATCACCGGCAATTGCACTACCCAAGACAATCGCCGGATCTCCGCTGTCAAACCACAAAGCGATGCGTGCCGTATCGTTTTGCTTGATGCGGTAGTATCGCCAGATTGGGGTCGACAAGAGCCCGCCCCCCTGTTGCCCGCGAAACGGCTCGATCAGCGGGTGCTCATAGCCGCGCGGGTCAAAACGATACTCCCCTTCCTCGCTGGGAGACTGCAAAACAACCGGCAATAGCGGATGCTCTTGCGATCCAAGCAGGCGGTTGTAGTTATCAGCGTCCGCATCGGGTCCCAAGAAAAAAGCGACCCCCTTCCCCGTCGCCGCATAGTCGGTCAACACGCCGGCCTCTTGCTCGGTAAACCGAGCCGCATCGGCGACAAAGATTGCCGCGTACGGAGTGAGATCGATTTCGACCAGGGTGGATTGGCTGATCACTTCGGGAGCAATCGACGCTTCCGCGGCGTCATCGGGGCGCAGCGCAAATCGTAAAAATTTGGCCGCGCCAGGACTGCCGGCGACGCACAGCACACGGACTTGCTCCTTGGCTGACGCGACAATCCAACGATGGTCATCGATCGGCAACGCATCTTCGTCCAGACGAAACTCAATCGCGTGATCCCCCTGCTTTTCAAAGCGATACGAAAACTGCGCCGACGCCGCTTCGCTGGTCGACAAATCAATCACTTGCTGTCCCACCAAGGTGTCATCGACAAACATCCGCAAGCTTTTTTCTCCGCCGCTGATTTCTCCGTCACGGCGGAGATCAATCTCAAATGTGCTGGGCGCCGCTAAGGTCGCAAAGGGTTCCAGCATTTGCACATTTTCAATGTAGGCGTTCCCGGTCGTTGCTTGCCCCACATCAATCAGGCTTAAGCTTCCTTTTTTCGCGAGCGATTCAAATCGCTGCGCAGCGCCGCCGGAGGTCGCTCCTTCCCAAGTGGACTGTTGCAAATCGCTGAGAAAGATCACGCGTGAACGGGTCAGCCGGGGATGATTCGCATGCGCGTGGTCCAAGATCTTTTCGACTTCGGCCAACGTTGCTTCGAGGTTTGCGCCGGCATGAGCGACCTGCATGGCGTCAAGCTCTTGCAGCACGTCTCCGCTGTCATAGGCCGGATCGCCGATCACCACCAGCGGCGGCTGTCCTATCCGGATCAGCGTATAACCGTCTCCTTGCGACGACGCAGCGACTATGTGCCGAGCCTCTTCTTTCGCCGCGTCAAAGCGGGAACGTCCGTTCTCGTGGTAGTCCATGCTATAGGAACCGTCGATCACCAACACAGTGTGTCGCGCATCGAGCGAAGCGGACGAAACCAGCGGCGAGCCGGAGGTGCAAGAGATATCGGCCAGCGCCAACGCAAACAGCAGCATTATCGCGCAGCGGATAATCAGCAGCAGCAGTTGCTCGATCTGAATCCGCCGTGAATTCTTTTTCATTGCAGCGATCAGGTACTGCATCGCCGCCCAGGTTGTATTGCGATGTCGACGCCGATTCCACAGATGAATTAAGATCGGCGCAGCCGCAGCCGCTCCCCACGCCAACATGCCGGCGCTGGAAAGTAAGAACGGGCTCACGGCCAATAACGACACAGGCAATGTTTCCTTACGAATGCATCCGAGCCATGCGACCCGATAAAAAAGCGTTTAGCACCACATCCAGCGGTTGATCCGTGCGAACTTGCAAATAGTCAATATTCGCGCTGCGCGCCTGTGCTCTCAATGAGTCAATCGCAGCGTTAATCTCACGCAAATAGGCTTTGCGAAGCGACTGCGGATCGACCAGCAGTTCTGGCATTTCTTCCAAACCTTGAAACATTGTCGGCTGCTGAAAGGGAAAGTCGAGCTCAGCCGGATCTAACAAATGAACCAAAACTACATCGTGTCGACGATGCCGAAAGTGCTGGAGCCCGGCGATCATTGTGTCGACATCGTCAAAAAAGTCGCTAATGACCAGCACGATTCCTCGTTTGCGAAACCGCTCGGCCAGTTGATGAAAGATCGGCCCTGTCGCCGTTTTTCGTCGCGACTCGGTTCGATCCAACACCTCAAAAAACTGCTGCAACTGCGTGGGACTGCTACCCGGTTCGATCAGCGTGCGCACCTCATCGTCAAAGGTCGCCAGACCCACAGCATCTTGCTGGTGCAAGGTAAGCCAAGCCATGGTCGCTGCGATGCACTCGGCGTACTCCAACTTGGTGAGCGAAGCATGGGGGCCGCGATAGGTCATGCTTTCGCTGACATCCAGCACCAGATAGGCGATCAGGTTCGTTTCGTCTTCGTACTGCTTCAGATAGAATTTGTCCGTACGACCATACACCTTCCAGTCCAGATAGCGCAGATCGTCGCCCGGCGCGTACTCTCGGTGCTCGGCAAACTCAATCGAGAAGCCGCGATAGGGACTGCGATGCGAACCCGAGACGAACCCTTCCACAATGTGCTGGGCCCGCATTCTCAAGCCATGCAGCTTAGCCAGCGTTTGCGGATCTAAACGCTTTGTCGGCTTGTTCATCTGCGGTGACCGTGGGGACAAGTTCGATAAGCCGACGAATCAGATCATCGGTCGTGATCCCTTCAGCATCGGCGGTAAAATTGGTTCGCATCCGGTGACGCAGCACGGGCAGCGCGACTGCCTGAACATCCTGGGTAGTGACAAAGGTTCGCCCTTGCAGCACCGCGCGAGACTTAGCGCCTAATACTAGGTATTGGCTCGCGCGGGGCCCGGCGCCCCATTGCACATATTGGCCGATAAAGTCAGGCGTTTCGTCACGTCCCTTGCGAGTCATCCGCACCAGTTGAATCGCGTACTCGGCAATATGATCCGCGACCGGCGCTTTGCGGACGACATGCGTTAACTGCGAAATATCGTCCGCCGACAACGTGGCCGAAATCAACGAGTGATGGTCGGTCGTCGTGCGCCGGACGATTTCTAGTTCTTCGGCAGCCGACGGATAGTCGACCTGGACGTTGAACATAAACCGGTCCAACTGCGCCTCAGGCAGCGGATAGGTCCCTTCTTGTTCGATCGGATTTTGCGTCGCCAAGACAAAGAACGGACTCGGCAGTCGATGACGCTGACCGCCGGCGGTGACTTGATGCTCTTGCATCGCTTCTAACAGCGCCGCTTGCGTCTTGGGGGGCGTGCGGTTGATCTCATCCGCCAAAATCACATTGGCGAAAACCGGACCGGGGATAAAGCGATACTCGCGTTGACCGGTCGCGCGATCCTCTTGAATTACTTCGGTGCCGGTTATATCTGACGGCATCAAGTCTGGCGTAAATTGAATCCGATTGAAGTCGAGCGATAGCGATTCGGCCAGACTGCGAATCATCAAGGTCTTCGCCAGCCCTGGGACGCCGACCAAGAGGCAATGGCCGCCGGCAAACAGTGAAATCAATAGCTGCTCTACTACCTCTTGCTGGCCAACGATGACCTTGGATAGTTCGCGCGTGATCTGCTCATATGCAACGCTCAGCTTGCGGACAGAATCGATATCTTGGTCTTCCAAAATCGTTACTCCGAAGGAACTGCGACTCGCAATCGGCGAGCGAAAAATCAGGGAGCCGGACTGTTCGGCGCGTCACTCTTTAATACGGTTAACTGCGTTGAACCGGCAATCACCAGACGATCTTCGGCGATCGCCAGATTTCCGCCTGTCAGCCCTAGCGCTTGCAAATCGATCGGGTCGCGAGCGACGACCACTTTTTCGTCCTGATCCAATTGCTGCTTCAAGACATAAACCGCTTCCAAGGTAGGCCAATATATTCTATCACGAGCCAGAACGCCGCGTCCGTAGCCTAAGGGAGGGCTCTCCGTTTCCGGATTTTGCGGATCACGCGGATTGGGGAACTGACTACGAATCCTGCCCGAATCAAGCCGGATCCAATAAACCTGCTCTCCACTTACGATTAAATCTTCTTGAGTCGTCCCCAGCAGATGCAGCGCTTGCACCCCGCCGGGCACAGTTTGCCACTGTAATTTTCCGGTCGCCGCATCCAGCGCCACGATCCGATCGCAATCGGCCGGCATCACAATCACCATATCACCGGCGACGATACACGGGTTAAGATCACGAATCAATTGTTGATTGGCGCGGATCAAGGTTCCCGCTTCTAGCGGCCCCCGCGGATAAGTGGTCAACCACTGGATCTCGCCGGTAGCGGCGCTGACCGCCGCAACAGCGCCGCGATTGGTGTTGTAATACAACACGCCGTCCGACATCGTCAGTAAGTTGTGGGAGCGTTGCCCCGCCTTGTCACCCAGAACGAGCCCAGCGCCATACGGTTCGGTCGAACAAATCGTTCGCCGCCAAATACGGCGAGCGGTCGAAGCGTCATAGCAGGCGACGGCCGATTCGCTGCGCACGCCGTTTTTGGTCATTGCGACATACAGCCGACCATCGTCGATCAGTCCGGTTCCTTCGAACTCCCAAGCATCTTCGCCCGACTCGTTGGCGGCGATGATCGCCGCAATCCGACCTTCGGCCCCCAGGTCAATAATGAACATCTCCGCTGACTTCGTGAACTCCGAGGCTTGTTCCGTATAGACCGAGAGAGAATTCCCCAGTCGCGCCGCCATCAGACGTCCATGGGCCGATAAAGTATGGCGTGGCGATCCAATCGCGGATTCCATTTGCGGCATTTGACGCCCTTGCCATTGATTGGTATTTCCCAGCTGCAGCCCATTCGTAATGTCAGGGCCGCTGTTGTGAAAGGAGCCGAAATCTATGCTCTTGCGATCCCGCGCTTCACCACTTGGCCAAGCCGGCGAACCGTCCGCTAGCTGAAAGGCCCTTAAACGCTTGGAGTCATTCACAAACAGGCGCCCTGCGACCACGATCGGAAAGGTGCTCAGCGGCGATGCGCCGCTTTGCTCCGTTTCCTTCAAGCCCGGCAACTTGACATTATCGGCCGGTTTAGGCAACGCCGTCGACCAGGCGACTACGTCGGCCGCAGGCATGGTCGATGCAATCGCGGTCCGTGTCGGACTGCCGGCGAAGGTTTTCCACTGGTCTACATACCGCAGCGATTTTTGTACGTCCTTGTCCGAGTCGAGAATCGTTTGCAGCGCCAGGTCATAGCGTTGTTGCTTGCCGGCGATCCAGCCTTCGGCCTGAGGAGCCAGTCGCTGGAGCAAATCCAATTCGATCGCTCCTCGTCTCGCATCCCCTTCCAGCGCCGAAGCCAGCGTTAAACGAGCAAGTAAATCGGCCAAGGGAATATCCGTACCAGGCGCCGATCGATGTGCAGAGAGCCGCTGCGGCTGCAGCAACAACTTAACGATCTCTGCTTGGTCTTGCTCCCAATTCACGCCGTCAACCGCAACCCAGAGCGGTTGCCCCGGTAGTGCGTACAACAGTGATTTCTCATCATACGGAGCACGCAGGCGCGGATCGATCTGCTCCCAGGCAGCTCGCGCCGCGGCGAACTCTCCGCGCTCTAACCGCATATCGCCCAGCGCCAGCAGCGCATGATCGGTCTCGCTTGCTAGAAAATAGTTTTCGATCGCTTGCTCTAACGCGCCGGGATCATGAGCAGCGATCGCGGCGTCAAACGCCGCTTGGGCCGAGATGTCCGTTTGGTCACGATAGGCGGCCAAAAGCTCTGGCTGCTGTCGTGCGATTTCAGCCAATTGCGTATGCAGCCGCCGGCGTAAACCTACATAAAAAATGTATTGATCATCTGACTGAAGCGTTATCGAATCAGCCTCAAACAGTTCGTCGCCGTGTGCAGAGACTAAGCGGCGATACCCTTCGATCGCCTCTTGCCACTGCTGATCTTGTAGCCGTTGCTGAAGCTGCACCAGCAACTGCTGAGACTGGTTGTTGAGTTCAGGCAAATCAACCGTCAACGAAAACTGCCCCCGCGAGGGTGCAGTCTGCGGCAAGAACATTGCTTGCCCGCAAGCAAGATTTGCCTGTGTTATGGCAACCGCCACTGCTGCGACCAGCATCCAGAAGTGCTTGCAAGGTAAAAGGAACAGCATGCTCAGCCAGGAAGGAAGAATAGGAGGGCGATGCGAACAGGACAGTATTTCCGCATTTGAAAGTATAGGGCCCAGGCAGGCGATCACAAAATCAGGCTCCCCCCAATCGGCTCAATCTGCAGATCCTCCCATAAACCGGGCTCCGCTATCAAAAAGGGAGTTCCCACGTATTTCTAGCGCCCCCCAAGAGATCTTCCGGCGATTTGCCAGCTTCTCCCGCAGCTGGATCGCATGCGACATTTTGACATCTGCCCAGTGAAGTGGGGGAACGGTACGATGAACGGGCTCTGGCTCACTTGTGGCCTGGCGAAAGGGAGAAAGAAGGAATTCATGAGATTTTGGACACTTGTGCGAAGAAGTCTCGCTCTGCGCTGTCCCGTTTGTGGTCAAAGTCGGCTGATGCGAACTTGGTTCACCACGTACGAGCAATGCCCAGAGTGCGGCGCCCGGTTTGAACGAGAGCCTGGCTTCTTTCTCGGCTCGATCTATTTCAACTATGGTCTGACCACGCTGATTGTGGCGGTCACCTTTCCGCTGCTGCTGTTCAATGGACTCGTTGATTCTCAAACGTTGTTATACGGGGCGCTGGCGTTTGTTTTGATCTTCCCGCTGATCTTCTTTCCGTTCGCGCGCAGCTTGTGGGTCGGTCACGATCAATTCTGGGATCCGCGCACCGACGCCAAAGAGCGACTTCCCCCGTCTCGGACCAAGGACTAAGCGTCGACCGGGGGTTGCGTGGGAACCCCCATCGCTGCTTTGCGCTGCGCGACTTCGGCGACCGATTCGTCGGAGCCAGCGGCGGTGGCAACGGCAGCCTGGGTGCGGATCGACCAAATCACGTAGGCGGCGAACGCGCCGATCAGCGTAAACGGCATCGCCATCATAAAGATAATGCTCCAGCCGTAGGCGTTGACATAGCGTTCGCCAAACCCGGCCTTACAAGTGGGACATGCGTGGGCCAACGAAACCTGAAAGACCAAGATCACCGCCAGCGCGATTGCCAGAGACCCCAGCTGTGAAGCAAGTTTTCGGATGTTCATCGCAGTGAGCTCCCCCAGCGCTGGCTACCCAGCGATCAGTTGCGGCGGATAGATCTGGTATAGCATTAGATAAACAAAAACGCCGGTTACCGAAACATACAACCAAATTGGAAACGTTACTTTCGCCAGTTTAAGATGTGCGCGCCGATTGTCACGCAAACCGTAGTAAATTGTCGCGACCGCCAAAAAAGGAACTGCCGCCGCCAGTACGATATGCGTCAACAAAACGGCGTAGTAAAAGTAGCGGATAGCTGCTGGCGGATAACTGGGGAACGTCTTCCCATGCCCTTCTAACAGCGCGTGGTAGGTTAAGTAGCACCCCAAAAAAATCACCGACACGCCAAAGCATGCGAGCATCGTCCACTTGTGAGCGACTTCCTGCCGTCGCTTGATCAGCACAAAACCAACGACCAGCAAGACCGTCGCCAGCGCGTTCAGCGAAGCATTGACATGCGGCAAGATTTGAACCAGGTCCAAGTGAATTACTCCTGCGTGGCGGTGGTTTCGTCGGGCTGCGGCTCTACTGCTTCTTTTGTTTCCGGCTTAACCGACTGCGGTTCAGTCGCTTTGGGTTCCGTCACCTCCTCCGGCGTTTCCTGCTTCGGGCCCAGCAGCTCGTCCAGCTTTTTCCGCAACTGTTGCATCTGCACCGGATTGATCGAGACATACGAATCAATCACTTTGCCGTCAGGACCGACTAGATAAAGCTGCTCGCTATGGGTCTGAGGTTTAACGATCGCATCAAAGTAGCCGCCGCCGATTTGCTCGATGTAGGCCAGATCGCCGGTACAAAAATACCAGACGTTTGGCTTGGCTTCAAAACGTTCCGCATAGCCGGTCAAGACGTTGGGCGTATCGTTGGCAGGATCGCACGTGATGCTGACAATCTTCAGCCCGCGATCGGCGTACTCGGCCTGTAGGCGAGCATTCTCTAAATTCAACAACGTGCAGGTTGAAGGGCATGCCGTGAAAAAGAAACTGCCGAGCCAATACTTACCCTCCAACGACTTGCTGTCAAACGGCTCACCACTCCGCTCGGTCAACGTGAATGACGTCATCGGTTCGGCTTTTTTTTGCTCTGCTTCAACCTGCGTTTTTACTGCCGGCTCTTCGGCGAGCAACTTTTTGATCAACTTGCGTGCTGCTTGAAAGTCAGTCGTCTGCGTCGCTAGAAAACTACCACGCAACTTTCCATTTCGATCGACCACCATCATTCGCTCGCTGTGCGTCTGCTTGGCGAACCCGATATGAAACTGCTTCTCAGATATCTCTTGAATCTTCTCCAAGTCCCCGGTCAAAAATTTCCACTGCGCCGGATCGGCGTTGAACATTTTGGCGTATCGGGCCATAACTTCCGGCGTATCGCTGACAGGATCGCAAGTGATGCTGACAAAGCGAACGTCGTCTTCTTTGAACTCATCGGCAAGCGATGCGACTTGCTGATTCAACAAGCGGCAAATCGAAGGGCAACTTGTAAAAAAGAAGCTACCCACCCAAACGTCTCCCCTCAGCTCGCTCGAAACAAACGGCTCTCCGCTTGAATCGATCAATTCGAAATCGCCCACGTAGGCGTCATCAGGAACGGTGACGTTGTTGGTTGGGTGATCCACATCGCGCATTGCGCTATTGCGACCGCGTGCATTCGCGGCCATCCAGACCATAATCCCTCCAATCAGGACGAACATGATCGCGATGAAAAAAGCGAGCGTTTTATTCATTAGGCATCTCCACTTCTCGGTTCGGCGGCGGCCCAACAAGCCCAGCCGAGCATGATTGCGGCAAACGCAATCGTCACGACCACGCTGGTTACGGGACTGGGTGACCAGTAGGCTTCGACCGGAAGCCCTCGGCCCGGCAACGGCGCGGCGCTCCCCATGCCCCAGTACATTATCTCGCGAAGCGCTGCGATTGCGTAGGTCACTGGATTCAATCGCATCACCCAGTGCATCACCACCTGACTCCAGGGGGACTGGGCGTTGATAAACGGCACGGGAAAAAAGGCGCCTGACAGCAGCCATAGCGGCATCAACAACAAGTTCATCACAGCGTGAAAGCCTTGCGTCGACTCCATCCGCCAGGCGAGCAAAAATCCGAGCGAAGTCAGACCGATCCCGACAATTAGCAGAAAAATCGCCATCACCACAAAGTTGAGCGGTCCCAAATTGACCTTCAGCGTCAGCGCCAGCAGCAAGAAGAGCACTCCTTGCAGCGTAGCCAACAGCGCTCCTCCCATCACCTTGCCCAACACCATCGACCACCGCGGAATCGGGGCCGCCAAAACCGATTGCAGGAAACCCTCGTTCCGATCTTCAATAATCGAGATCGTCGCAAAGATCGCCGTGAATAGCACGATCAGCATCAACGTTCCAGAAAAGTAGTATTCCAAAAAGCTAACGCCGGCTGCGGCCGTAGCGCCGGGCAATTGAAACGTGCGGCTCATGCCTGCACCAAACAACAGCCAAAACAACAGCGGCTGACCAATCGCACCGATGATGCGATTGCGCTGCCGCAAAAAACGGACGATTTCACGTTGGCAAAGCGACCAAGCGGCTAAAATCGGCTTGGGCTCGATCGGCGATATGGTTTCACTTGCCATGGGTCGGCTCCTCACGCCAATACTGCCGGCCCGTCTTGTCGATAAAGACATCCTCCAAGGTCGGTTTGCCGAAAGTAATCGATTCGATCTGGTCCCCCAGCGACTGCATGATTCGCGGCGCCATCTGGGAGGCGTCCGCCGCTTCAAAACGGATTCCGGTTTCTATGACGCGGACTTCCTCGGTAACGATCTGACGCAACTGCGTCGCCAGCGCTTCTGCATCGCCGCGTGTAGTGATTGTGACCGAATCCCCTCCGACCGAAGCTTTCAGCGCCGCCGGTTGATCGAGCGCGACCAAGGTTCCTTGATCGAGAATCGCAATGCGATCAGCCTTCTCCGCTTCTTCCAGCAGATGGGTCGTCAATACGATGGTTACCCCTTGCTCGGTGCGAATTCGCTGCAGATATTCCCACAAGCTGCTACGTGCGCCAGGATCGAGCCCGGTGCTTGGTTCATCCAGCAACAGCAATTGGGGACGATGGATCATTCCCTTGGCCAGTTCGACACGACGTCGCAGTCCGCCAGAGAGCTGCTCGGCCAGATCGCTAGATCGATCGATCACCCCCAACTGCCGCATCATACGTTCTTCGGCCTCTCTAGCGGCGGCGCCGCTGAGTCCGTACAGGGCCGATTGCTGTCGCATGTTTTCGGCGACCGTCAATTTTTTGTCGAGACTGGGAGATTGAAAAACGACCCCAATGCGACGACGGACCTGGTCACGCTGCGACGCCAGATCAAAACCCAAGAGGTCGATCTTGCCCGCTTGAAGCGGCGCCAACGTGGAAAGCAGCCGAAACAGCGTCGTCTTCCCCCCGCCGTTTGGACCGAGGAAAACAAAGATCTCGCCGACTTCGATCTGCAGCGACAGATCCTTGAGCGCTTGGCGCGTGCCGTAGCTGTAGGCGACATTCTGAATCGAGATAGCAGGCACGGACATACTTTTTAGTGTCCAGGCTGCGGAACGGCGTGAGCGTCATCGATCGGCGGAGCTGTTTGTTCAATCGGTTGCGGCGTGTGATTCCAACGATGACTGCTGTAGTGATAGGTGCGAAAGCCGATATCAGGAATCAGCATGCAGACCAAAAACAGAGACATCAGCGCGGCCGGCACGGTCAGCACCCATTTCCAGTTCGCTTCCCAGATCAAGTGCATGAAGAAGGCCATGACCAACAGCGCCTTGCTGCATGAAACGACCATCATAAAAGCACGGCTGACCCCGACAGGAATCGTATTATGCCACATCTCGAAATAGGTCAAAAACGAACACCCCGTCAGCACACACAGCGCAAGAAAAACTACCCAGTACTTGCCGGTGCCGCCGTGGCTGTGGGTAGGATCCGCTGCGTGATTGGGTTCCGCGTGTTCGGTAGACGACATGGTCGGTGATTCCTTAACGCGAGTTAAAACAGGTACAGAATCGGAAACAAAAAGATCCAGACCAGATCGACAAAATGCCAATACAGCCCAGCCGCTTCAATAAAGTTGGCCTTTCCCACACCCAGCGTCAACGGCAACGCAACGGCAAAGACGATCAGCCCCACGATCACATGAATCGCATGAAATCCGGTCAGTAGAAAGTAGGTGCTGGCCCACATGTTGCCGCTTGGAATCACAAACGGCAAGTCGAGCCAGTCGTAGGTGTGATTCACCCCATGCTGCAAAATCTCGCCATCATTCGCAATCAGCAAGTCGATCGTCGCGATGCGAGTTTTGATCAGGGCGATCGCTTGTGGATCTTGCTCTTCACTATTCTCTAACTCGGTCAAACTCGCCGCCAGCGTCTCCTGCTCGGCTTGCAGTCGCGTCAGCTCGGATTGGTCTTCATGCGGATGTTGAATGGTGTAAGCAATACTGTCGATCAAGGCCTGACCTTCGACCGGACTAGCGGCTTGCGTCGCTAGACGCGTATTCCATTGCACCAAGCCGTTACGGAGCAGCTCTAGAACTTTGCGACGCTCTTGCGCAAGCGGATCATCACTATCGGCCGGATATTTTTTCGCTTCATCTTCTAGCGCTACTTTGAGCGCCGAAGCGTAATACACATCCGGTTTGTCATACAGCAAGCCGTGCGGATGAGCCGGGTAGATGCCGTGTGCGAACTTCTCTTTGTATTCGTACGCTTTGACTCCCAAAAAAGTAAGTCCTAGCAAGAATGTCAGGCAGATCCAGGCCTTCGCCAGCCCTGGACGGTTCGACTTCGCCGCTTCTAGCGCCAGCACGACCGATAAACTAGAGCAGATCAACACAAACGTATTGAAAGCGCCGATCGGTTCACTCAGGTGTACGTCATGCGGCGTCGGCCAGGCCGGAGCGCCAAAACGAAGCACAATATAAGCGCCGATGAGCCCTGCGAAAAACATAATTTCGGTCGAAAGAAATAGCCACAAGCAGAGCTTGCCGTTCGGAATCGGCAGCGCTGGCTGGTATTCCAATTGGACAGGACCATGTTCGTGATGTTCGTCGTGAAGCTGCGACATTAGTCGGTTCTGTTAACAGGTCACAAAATGGGGAATGCCAACAATACGCCCAGCATCGCCGGCAAATATACCAATGACGCCCAAAGCAAATGCCGAGCACTGCGATCGTCGCGACGCACCGAAAATCGGACAGCTAACAGCAGCTGCGCAAAGCCCAGCGTCAAAGCGGCGGCAACGCACCAAGGTGCTCCATCCAGCGGCGCGTTCAAAAACGGCACGATGCTGACAAGCGTCAGCGCCAATGCGGCGCCAATCGCCTGGCGACCGGCGCGAATTCCGGTCGGATCGACCACCGGCAACATTTGCATCCCGGCCTGGGCGTAATCTTTACGATAGATCCAGGCGATCGCCATGAAATGCGGAAACTGCCAAAAGAACAAAATCGCAAACAACGCGGCTGCGCGCAGATCAAACGGCGTTCCCATCGCAGCCCAGCCCATCAATAGCGGCAATGCGCCAGCTACCGCGCCCACCGCCGTATTCCAGGGACTTAGTCGTTTCAGCGGCGTATAAACGACCACGTACAACAGCCAGGTAGCGGCGCCGATTGCGGCGACCTTCCAACCGACGGTGGCCGCCAGATACGAAACTCCGATCAAACCGATCGCAGCACCAAATACAGCAGCCGAGTGGCCGGAAATACGGCCTGCTGGCAGCGGTCGCTCACGCGTTCGCTTCATCAGAAGATCGCTGCGACGCTCGATCCATTGGTTCCAAACGCAGCTACTCGAAGCGACTAGCGCGGTTCCCAAAATCGCATGAAACAACCGCCACAAATCAGGTTGTCCCCACGTTGCGACACAACCGCTGACGGCGACCGCCGTGAGCAGCATCACTCCGATTTTTGGTTTGGTAAGTTCGACATAGTCCGCGATGATCGCGAGCCGACCGGCGCGACGCGCTTCGAAAGCGAGAGGAGTCGTGCTCATCTGGTGACTCCCTTGAGCGACGGTTTGTCCGCAATTTGCGAAACAAGCGACGCCGGTGAATCCGAATAGTAACGAAAACTATACACCGCGATGGCGACCGTCACACCGACGATCAATGAACCTGTCGCGACATGGGCCGTCACGACGCCTGCTTGCGCGACGCTTTCGGCATGGATGATAAAACTAGGGATCAAATCGCCACCCGGTAAAAATGTTGGCCAACCATATTTGAACGTCCAGGCGGCGACGCCTAGCCCGATTTGCACCATTACTATTAACGATGCGAACAGCGACCACCACCGTACGGCGATCGCGGTGGGATGATTGCGCCAAGCCGTAGCCGTCAACGCGATCACATGCGCCGCGACCAAAAAGGCCACAATCACATGAAAGATCACCGCAATGCGAAAGTCAGTGTGACTGCCGCCAACCGGCACATGGCGTAAAAAAGAACCAATCAAAAGTTGCACATAAGCCAGCGCGGCGGTCAACACAGCCAACGCTTGCAAACGTCCACTTTTCTCTGCCACAACCGTCTCGATGGCGGACCATCGACGCGACGTAACCACGGCTAAGGCAACCGTCAATCCAAAAAAGGCTGGACCAAAGCAGCCATGTATGCGAGCCAGCAACACTTCGTCTTGAATGACTCGCGCTCCTCCCAAAATCCCCTGAGCGATTACAGCGATCAAAGCCAGGATTGAAAGCGCCAGCAGCCAACGGCGTTTGTCGCAAACGGCGACCACAATCACCAGCACGATCGCCACCAAGCCAACGACTGAACCAAGCAGCCGATGTCCATGCTCGACAAACAAATCGAAAGGACCTGCAATCCATTCGCTAATGGGATAGAGAAACAGGTTATACCCATAAGTGTTGGGCCAATCCGGTACGGCCATGCCTGCCTTCTTGGTCGTCACCAGGCCGCCGACCCAAATCAACGGGAAGGTAGTCCAGACCAAGAGCAGCGCTACCCGGTGCGGCCAAGCAGATCGAATTGTCGGTTGCGGATCATTCACGATAAATCCCGATCTTAGACGAGCTCCGATTTTGTTTTCGGCGGAGTCGTCTGCGGATAGAAATCTTCTTCCGTTTCTGGCGATCCATATTCATACGGGCCGCGGTAAACGATCGGTTGAAAGTCAAAGTTCCCATGCCCCGGAGGACTGGGCGCTTGCCATTCCAGGCCATTGGCGCGCCAAGGATTGCGGCCTGCCTTGGGGCCAAAAAAGATGCTGTAGAAAAAGTTGACGGCGAAGATGATCTGAACCGCGACCATGCAGATTGCACAAATCGTCATAAACTGATTCATCGACAGCATATGATTGAAGGTCGGGTAGTGGTACGGATCAGCCAGACGGCGCGGAAAACCGCCAACCCCCAAAATGTGCATCGTGAAAAAGGTGCCGTTCAAAAAGATGAACGTCAGTGCAAAGTGAATCTTGCCGGCCGTCTCGTTCATCATGCGCCCGAACATCTTCGGAAACCAAAAGTAGATCGCACCGAAGACCGCCATCGCTGTACCGGCGAACAGCACATAGTGAAAGTGGGCGACGATAAAATAGGTGTCGTGGATCACGATGTCGACCGGCGTGGCCGCCATAAAGATCCCTGACAACCCGCCGATCACAAACATGGAGACAAAGCTGAGTGCAAACAGCATCGGCGTAGTGAACTGCACCTTGCCGCCATAGACCGTGCCGAGCCAGTTGAAGGTTTTCACCGCACTGGGCAGCGCGATCATCATGGTCGCCACCATAAAGGTCATGCCGAGAGCAGGGTTCATCCCCGACACAAACATGTGATGCCCCCACACGATAAAGCCGAGTCCCGCGATACCGCAGATCGAATAGACCATCGGCTTGTAACCAAAGATCGGCTTCCGAGAGAAGCAGGCCAGAATATCCGAGACCATCCCCATCGCCGGCAAGATCATGATATAAACCGCCGGGTGCGAATAAAACCAAAACAAATGCTGCCAAAGCAGCGGTTGTCCGCCACCGGCCGCCAGCGGCGAATTATTTACCACCAACGCTTCCGGCAAAAAGAAGCCGGTCCCCAACAAGCGATCGGCCAGCAACATAAAGCCTGCCGCAGTCAAAACCGGCAGCGCAAACGCTTGCAGCAATGCCGTAATAAACATTCCCCAAATCGTCAGCGGCAAGCGGAACATCGTCATGCCCGGCGCTCGCATTTGAATGATCGTGGTCATATAGTTGACCGATCCCAACATCGAACTCACGCCGACAGACGTCACTCCCAGCAGCCACAAAGTCTGCGCCATCCCGCTTCCAGGCGCCGAGGTCGTCATCGCCGACAGCGGTGGGTAGCTGGTCCAACCAGCCGACGCGCCGTACCCTTCGCAAAAGAAGGCTCCGCCGAAACAAAAGAACGCTGGCCACATAAACCAGTAGCTCAGCATGTTCAACGTCGGAAACGCCATATCGTCGGCGCCGATCATCAGGGGAATCAAGTAATTGCCAAAGGCGCCGGCCAGAATCGGGATGATCACCAAGAAGATCATCACCGTTGCGTGCATCGTCACCAAGACGGTATAGAACTCCGGGGCAATCTGGCCTCCCTGCTCGGGAAACAACATGCCGCCGATGATCGGCATATCCGACCAGGGCCAAGCCAACTGCCAGCGAATTCCTAGCGCCAACAATCCACCGACAATGAACCAAATCAACGTCGAGAAGAGGAATTGAATTCCGATAACCTTATGATCGCGCGAGAAGACATACGTCGACAGAAAACGTCCAACGGTCATCTCGTGAGTCGCGGCATGCATAGGTGCATCGATTGTCGTGGTGCTCATCGATTATTCTTCTTCCTCAGGCAGGATAAACTCCGAAGTCTCCTGCTCGGCGTAAGCAGCCGAAAACCAGCGATCGAACTCGGCAGCGCTCTCGACCGTAATCTGACCGCGCATCTTGTAATGTCCCCACCCGCAAAGCTCGGCGCACACGATGTCGCTTACCCCTTCTTTGACCGGATGAAACCAGACGTGCTGTCGCATCCCCGGCACGACGTCTTGTTTGACCCGCATGTTGGGCAGGAAGAAGCTGTGCAGCACGTCCATGCTCTCAATTTCGATGACAACTTCTTCGTTCACAGGCACATGCAGGTCATTCACCACATGCAAATCATCAGGCGTATCCAGCCGCCCATCTGCGCCTGGGTATTGAATCCGCCATTCAAATTGACGCCCTGTCACACGCGCCAGCGGCGGCTTGATCGCGCCATCCGACAATGTCGGCCGTCGCATCCGCGCGCCGGCCCATGCATCCATTTGATAGATCGCAATAAACAACAACACGACCGCCGGCACGATCGACCAGACCACTTCCAACGCATGACTGCCGTGTGAGAAAACGACAGGGTCGGTATTGGTCGCGGCGTCATACCGCCACAAAATCCAGAAGAGAACCAGTCCGGTCCCCAGAAATACAATGCCCGTCAAATAGAGGATGACATAAAACAGATGGTCGATCTGGTGGTTGCTGACATCCAAAGAAGGAAACCAATTGCCCGGCGCAAATGCGTAGGCGCCGCCGTTCATCGGCCACCAATCGTTCATGGCCGAGACGAAGGTCCAGACCCCGAAAATCGGGACTGTCAAAAACAGGATACTCCAAACTCTACCCACGTTGTCTCTCCTCGAACGCCGGCGGTTACCGACGATGGCCGAGCTGCTAGTTCCGTACGCGAACGTTTTCTGTTGGATGCGGCTCGTTTTCACTTAACGCATCGTACGGCAATCCATAGCGCACAAAGTCGACCAGATGCCAGATTTCTTCATCGGTAACAATCGGTGGAGCCGCCGGCATTTTGGCGCCTTCGATGCCGTTGCGAATTCGCCAAAAAATATCGATAGGGCGTCGGCCGCCGCGAAAGACTCCTTGCCGCAAATTGCGTGGTCGCAATTTGCGAGGTTCCAAAGCGCCCAGCGCCAAATATCCCTCTAACGTGCTGGGATCGTTGGGATCATAATAGAACCTTGTCCAGTCGTCATAGAAATCGGCTTCCGCCGTCTGCCCATCCCCTAAGGCCGACTCGCCATGGCAGCCGGCGCAACCAGTTTTGGCCGAGAAGAAAAGTTCGCGACCTTTGGCGATCGACTCTTTCATCTCCATCTCTGGCTTCGGTTCGATAATCGTCACTTCTTCAGCTGCGGCGATCCATTTTTCGACGATTGGACCAACGACCTCTTCGACAATATTCTCTTCCGACTCGAAAAACTTGACTTCTTCCAAAAACTCCTGCTTCTCTTCTTCCAACTCTTCCGGCGAGAGCGATGCGACATACTCTTGCTCTTCCGCACTCCGTTGGTCAGCCGGCTTGATCACCGCTGACGACAGATCGCCAAACTCGGCTTCAATCAAATAAAGCTCGGTCTGCCCGCGAATCGAGAGATACTTCACGTAGTGCGTCAGCGCCTCGATTTCGTCATCGCTCAGCAGCTTAAAGCTGGGCATCGCCGTTCCGGCAGCCCCATCCAGGATGATGCGCTTCAGATCCTCATGCGTCGGCTCTTGCCCTGAAGTCGTCGATTTGAATTTGTAGATGCCAGGTCGATAGTCACGCGGATACGGATCTAAAAAAGCAGCCGTTGGACCGGCGCCATCTCCGTTGATCCCATGGCAATGCACGCAATGCTGGCGATAGAGACCACGTTGATTGCCATTCTCATCGCTACCATACGGACCAGCCGCCATCTCGATCTTCTTGATATCCAGGACTTCTTCGATCCCTGGAACCGGCGGCAGCAGCGGCTTGTCTGGCGTTCCGAACGCTTCCGTCAAAATCTTTTCGATCGGCTTCAGCTGGTACTCGCTGGAGAAGGTCGCTTCTGTATCAAGTTCGGTCTTACGCACGGCGACCTTATTCAACTCGAACTCCGCCGCCGGCGAAAAACAGCCCACGGTAGCGATCATCATCGCGATTGCGAGGATCGCCAGCAGCGCCCCACCGCCGCGCTGCATCGTGCTGAAAACTGCGTTCATGCTGGTAGTTTCTTGTCGCATCATGACGTATTGCGAAACGCTCGTTCCAGGCGTAATAAGCTGCTAAAACTGAGAAGAATTGACGAATTCAGCCAGCGATGCACTATCGTCGCGCCCAAGCGTCGCACGAATCGCCATCACGCGAACAGGTCAAGTGACCTGTCGCGTTTTCTGGTATAGCAATCACCTAAACCCTCTAGCGGAGCTCAAGATGACTTCAATCATCGGGAGTCACTGTCTCACACAACCTTTAAATGGGCTGACGAGAAAGGTTGAGCGATGGTTGGACCATCGCTCAAATTCCCATTTCCTGTTAACTACTTCTTCAACTTGTCGGCTGGGACAGTGATGACGCCCAAGTCAGTCGCTTTACCGTCGACCACTTTGACTTCGTATTCGCCCTTTCGGTCTTTCTCAGACTTGCCGCCCATTTTGACTTCGGACAGATAACCGCCGCTGGTGTGCCAGAACTGGAACTTCCAGTCGCCGGCCGGCATGTTCTCAATCGTGAACGTGCCATCCTCGGCCGAAACGGCCATGTACGGCGATTCTTTCACGACGATGTAACCAACCATCCAGGGATGAATCGCACAACTGGCGATCATGGGGACGCGCTCTTCGGACGGAAACTGGTGCATAAAAGATCCGCCAGCCGGCACCAATGTATTGAATGGGTTGTTGGCGAATCCATCGACTTTAAAGTTGTGCGCGATCGGATCCGAGTTCTTGAACTCAACCTTCTGAGAGGGACGAACGGCAATCACATACGGAACGTAAGCACAGGCCAAGTTATCGCAGATAATCGTGTCGTTAGCGGTCTTTTCGTAGCTAGCATGTACCGGCGGTTGCGGATCACGACGACCCAGCGAAACCCAAACGCAGACGTTCTTTAGCTCGCCACCCGGACCAACCAACAGCGATTCATCCACCAACGGCGGTTTGGTATCGCAGACCTCTTTGTCTTTGGTGATGTCTAAAACCGCTGGCGGCGCAACTTTGCCATCAACGACAAACTTACCGGTAATCGTGCCCCAACCTTCGGCTGAGACGGCGCCGCTGACGCAAAGCGCCAGTAGAAGTGCGGAGCTGAAATGTAGCAATTTCACGGTGGGATCTCCCTTGGGGGTTCTTACAGTTCCATGCACGCGGCCGCATTGAGCCGCGTTAAAGCTTTTCATTATAAGCAATTCTGACGTCGCCGCCCATGCTTTTCGCCGCACCCTTTTAGGGGGATCATAAATAATTCTCAACCTTGATAGCGGCCCCGGTTTTAACAAGCGCCCCTATCCGACGGTTTTCAGAATTCTCTCCTCGTTATTTATCGACGAATCCGCTTGAGTATCGCCAGACCCGAAACCGCCGCTCTGGCGCCGTGTTCCGTAAATCTTGCGCAACGCTGCCGCGAGTATACCCGGCTCAGCGCCTTGACCGAACCTGCTCGTGCAAAATCTCCGATGCTCGAATAATCGCTGCAGTCCCGCCCGATTTTAGCGGATGATTCCAGCTTCGATCCTTGCAGTTGCTGACTTAAAACCCTCCGAAACTAGCCATTCCTAGCAGCGAGTAAGACGCAACAAACCCTGCCGCTAGGACAGTTCGTCCCGCACGCAGGCGCCTTGGAACACGCCCCCCTTTCACTCAACTTCCTTCAGACAAAGAAGTTGCGGACATTCTGCGTCCAATTGTGTGACACGTTGACTTACTTCCACTTTGGAGCGATTGGCCCCTGTAGTCAACGATTTGAGGGGGGGACAAATTGTCACATCCCAGCGAGTGGTTCGTTCACAGCTAGGGGCAAACCGCGCACTACAGCATCTGTCGAACTGGGCGATTCCCCGGTAGAATGGGAGATTCGACGCAGGACCTCAGCCCCACAAAGGCTTATTGCACTATGAACGTATTGGTGATTGGCAACGGCGGACGCGAACATGCGCTCGCTTGGAAAATCGGTCAAAGCTCGCGCGTCGATCGCGTTTTTGTGGCGCCAGGCAACGCCGGCACCGCGCTGGATGCTGAAAATGTCGATATTGCGCCCTCCGACTTTCCGCAGCTGATCAAGTTCGCCAAGCAAAACAACATCGGCTTGACCGTCGTGGGCCCCGAAGCTCCGCTGGTCGCCGGGATTGTCGACGCTTTCCAAGCCGCTGGACTCAAAGTCTTTGGCCCCAACAAAGCCGCTGCGCAGATGGAAGGCAGCAAAGCCTTCTGCAAAAAAATCTTGCGTCAGGCCGATGTTCCAACCGCCGAATATCGCTTGTTCCGTGACGCCGACAGCGCTACCCGCTACATCAAAGACCGCTTCCCGCACGAAGGGGAAGATGTACCGGTCGTTGTCAAAGCCGACGGCCTGGCCTCCGGCAAAGGGGTCACCGTCTGCCGCAAAGCCCAAGACGCACTCGATGCAATCCACCAAATCGGTCGCGACAAGATTTTCGGGGACGCCGGCAATCAAATCGTGATCGAAGAACGACTTGATGGCCAAGAAGCCAGCGTCCTGGCGATTACCGATGGGCATACCATAGTCAGCCTAGCGCCGGCCCAAGACCATAAGCCCGCCTTCGACAATGATGAAGGCCCCAACACCGGCGGCATGGGCGCCTACAGCCCAACACCGATCGTCACCCCCAGCATGATGGCCGAAATCGAAGAACGTGTGCTGGTGCCAACCGTTCACGCGCTCAAACGCTCTCGGCGTCCCTTCCGCGGCGTGCTGTACGCCGGTCTGATCATGACCAATCAAGGTCCCAAGGTGCTGGAATACAACGTCCGCCTGGGGGATCCAGAGTGTCAGCCAATTTTAATGCGGCTCAAGACCGACCTCGTCGACATTCTTGAAGCGACCGTCGACGGGCGTCTGGTCGAGATCGAACCGCTGCAATGGGATCCGCGTCCGGCGATCTGCGTGGTAATGGCCGCTGATGGCTATCCCGGCGACTACACCAAGGGACACGTGATCCGCGGCTTGTCCGAAGCGGCTCAACTGCCTGACGTCAAAGTCTTCCACGCAGGCACCGTGATGAAGGGAAGTGACGTTGTCACTGCCGGCGGGCGAGTACTGGGCGTTACTGCAATGGGTGATTCGATCGCGACGGCCAAACTAAACGCCTACACCGCCGTGAAAAAAATCCGCTGGGAAGGCGCTTGGTGCCGGAAAGACATATCGGACAAGGCGCAGGTTTTGCCTTCGTAAAACTGCCCCGATTTTACTCAAACAACTTTCGTACTTTGCCAAACGCTTTCAGATGTTCCAGCGCTTTGGGCGTCACCACGCGCCCGCGCGGTGTTCGCACCACTAGTTCCGTACGCAGTAAGAATGGCTCGACTTCGTCGGCCAAGGTATCGGTCGCCGCGTTCATTGTATGCGCGATCGCTTCGATCCCGGCCGGACCGCCGCCAAAGACGCGGACCAGCGTCGAGAGATAGTTGCGGTCTTGCTTGTCCAATCCCAGGTCGTCGATCGCCTGCATCTCCATCGCGGAGCGGGCCAGTTCTAAGGTGACATGCCCATCCGCGCGACTGGTCGCAAAGTCGCGGACCCATCGCAAACGGTTGTTGGCCACCCGCGGAGTACTGCGGCTCCGTTTGGAAATTTCGAGCGCCGCGTCGTCGTCGATCGTCACGCCTAGCTTTTTTGAGTTGCGGCGGACGATCTCAGCCAACTCGCTATCGCTATAAAAATCGAGATGCTCCCGGAGCACAAAGCGATCTCGTAGCGGCGCCGATAACATCCCGCTGCGAGTTGTCGCACCAATCAGCGTAAACGGCTTGATCTGTAGGTTGATCGTACGAGCATTGGTTCCTTCGCCCAGCACGATGTCGATCCGAAAATCTTCCATCGCCGTGTAAAGATATTCTTCGACCGCTTTGGGGATTCGATGGATCTCATCGATAAACAGGACCGAACGCTCGTCCGCGTTGGTCAGATAGGGGACCAGATCTTTGGGCGCTTGAATCGCTGGCCCACTGGTCAATTGGAAATTAACCCCCAGATCTTTCGGAATACAGGTCGCAAAGGTCGTTTTGCCAAGTCCCGGCGGACCATCAAATAAGATGTGACCCAGCGGCTCGTCCCGCTTCATCGCCGCGTCGACAACAATCTGTAGCCGCTTTGCGACTTCGCGCTGACCCACCATATCGGCCATCGACTGCGGACGGAGCATCCGCTCGTCTTCGCGGTTGTGACCATCTCCCTGCTGTAATAAGGCTTCGCGGGCCATCCGTTACGCCGTGCTGAAATTGAGAAGTGAACAATTGTAGACTATCGGGCATCCACTATAACAAAACTCGGCAATTCGCGAAAAGATGAGAGGGGAAAAGGATCAATCTGCGGCGAATCCGGAAATTTAGGCAGCATGTGTCCATCATTATCCCCTTCGCCCCTAAAATAGAGCATTGTTTGGCTCACGCTTGGGTTGTCTTCCGGTATGCGGAAGGTGATATCCCTTTAAGTTTCCGGAAGATGCGATTGAAGTTTGATAAATTGGAGAATCCGGTTTCAAAGGCGATCGCGCAGATCGAATCTTCAGTCGTGTGCAGCAATCTTGATGCATTGGAAATTCGAACCTGATTCACGAACTGGCTAAAGCTGACGCCTGTGCATTTCAAAAAGTGACGACTAAAGCTGGCTTTGCTCATTTGGACCATCTCCAAAATCTCGCTCAACTGCAGCTCCCGGCGGTAGTTCTCCATGATCCAATTGACTGCTTTTTGCATCTCCATATAGTTGGCGTTCCCTTGCGGAGTATCAAACCGAATCGAAGAGATTTGCCGAAATTCGCCTGCCTCAACACTGGCCAGCGTTCCCAGGAGTTGGTAAAAGAGCCCATATTTTTCTACGTAATGCGAAGCGGGGTTTTCGGAAAAACTTCGTAAGATTTCTACCGCTCGAAAGCCATACGATACGTGGATCTCCATTCCGTAGGCTGCGTGATGAATAAACTCAAGCATCTCGGCTCGCGCACGCTCGGTTAACGTTTTCATTAACCGAGCATTGCAAAATTGCACGCAAACCCCCGAAGAGGGACCGCTGAATTGCCAGTAATGGGGTAGCCCGTGCCCCAGCACAACCAAACTTGGGCTGCCCCCTATCTCGCGGGTTTCATCTCCCACAACGCGAATTCCATGCCCCGTTTCGACCAGGGTGATTTCGACCTCGGGATGCCAATGCCAGCGTCCGCCGGTGCCGGTCATCGGCTTGAAATCGCGTAGCTCCGAATCGAAAATTTCGATCTGGTTCACATCTTTACCCCAGCGCAGCACGCGAAAACATTCGCTCGCGGGAATATTGATCGTTTCGTAGTTGATAGACATGCGCAGCGGGGGCCAAATCAGATCACAGCACGCCGGCGATTCAACGAGACCTCACAGCGGCGACTGAGAAGCCAAGATGAGTATAGGCTGCCGCCGCTCGAATCTCTATCCTTGCGCCCTCGCGTTGCTGTCGGAGACTCGTGCTGGCCTGCTGAATCTGGCTAAGCCAGGATCTCTTGGATCACATGGCCATGTACGTCTGTCAGGCGACGTTCAAAGCCGTTGTAATAATAGGTCAGACGCTCGTGATCGAGCCCTAGTAAGTGCAGAATCGTCGCGTGGAAGTCATGCACGTCAACAACGTTCTCGGCGGCTTTATAGCCAAATTCGTCGGTGGCGCCAAACGTGTAGGGGGCTTTTACGCCTGCTCCCGCGAGCCAGCAGGTGAATCCTTCGGGATTATGATCGCGACCGCTGGCTCCCTTTTGAAACGTCGGCATGCGGCCGAATTCGGTGCACCAGACGATCAAGGTTTCTTCTAGCAAGCCACGCTGCTTCATGTCTTTGATCAAAGCGGCCGTTGGTTGATCCAGCACCGGTCCATGGACGCTGTATTGCGACTCAATCGACTTGTGCCCATCCCAATTACTAACCCCTTCTCCGCCAGTCTGATACGCGCCGTTAAACAACTGCACAAACCGAACGCCCTGCTCTAGCAGACGCCGCGCTAAAATGCAGTTTCGCGCATAGGCCGCTTTCAAACTATTCTCGGCGTCATCCGCGCCGTACATTCGTAGCGTTGCCGGCGATTCGGTCGAAATGTCGCTCACTTCCGGCACCGTCATCTGCATGCGGGCCGCCAGCTCATAGCTGGAGATCCGCGCTGCCAATTCAGTATCTCCCGGAAATTGCTCCAGATGCCGCGCATTCAGTTCATTTAAAAAGTCACGCGTCGCATTGTCCGCCGCAGGGTCGACGCCGGTCGGTCGCTTCAGATTGCGAATCGGCTGGTTGGCGTTGAAATCGGTCCCTTGAAAAGCGGCCGGCAAAAAGCCTGGCCCCCAGTTATTGACCGAGGCTTGCGGCGTGCCGCGCGGATCAGGAATCGCGACGTAAGCCGGCAGATTTTGATTCTCGCTGCCCAGCGCATAACTCGCCCAAGCGCCCATGCTGGGGAAACCGTCCAATGTAGATCCGGTCGACATAAAATTTTCGCCGGGGCCGTGCGTATTGGTCTTGCCTTTGATCGAATGCAGAAAGCAAATGTCATCGGCCAGTTCTCCCAAATGAGGAACCAAGTCAGAGATCATCTTGCCCGACTGTCCGCGTGGCCGGAACTTCCAAGGGCTCTTCGTCAGATTCCCTTGTTGCCCCTGGAAAGTGACTAATTGATCTGCGTTGGGCATCGGCTGCCCATGCCGTTTGATCAGTTCTGGCTTGTAATCAAATGTGTCAATGTGACTGCATGCGCCGGAACAAAAAATTACCAGCACATTTTTGGCCGCCGCCGGAAAGTGCGATCCTCGCGGAGCAAAGGGACGCCCGGGGTCAATCTGCGGGCGAACTGAGGCTCCGTCCCCCAGCAGTTTTTCATTCGCCAGCATCATCGCCAGTGCGATGCTGCCAAGTCCGGTCGCCGACTGACCTAGAAACTGCCGGCGGTCCAACATGTGAAGTCCCTGCGGAAGATTCGCAGCGCTATTCTCATTCGCTCGCTTGAACATGGCGCGTCTCCGATTCCGCTATTGAATGAACAGAAATTCGTTACTGTTAAGCAGAGCACGGCAAAACGCTGTAAGGCCTTGCTGCTCGATAAACTGCCGACTCGCTGATAGCTCTTCTGCGCTAGGTTCGCGGGCGTAGCACAGTTCGAACGCTCGCTGGATCTGCCTCTCCGGCGTATCGGCCTCAGCCTGGAGACGCTCGCCGAAGATCTTCGCTTGTTGCAGCAAAAAATTGCTGTTAAACAAATTCAGAGCTTGCAGCGGCGTGGTCGAACGCGATCGTTTGGCGACCGACGTTGCCGCATCGGGACAGTCAAACAGCCCGAACACCGCGTCCTTCTCCATGCGCACTTTGGTCATATAAACCATCCTACGCCAATCGCTCGGCCCAAAGCTTTGCTTGGGATGATAGTGCCGCACATTCTCTGCTTCGACTTCAAACGCGCTGAATCCCGGCCCCCCCATCTGCCGATCCAACGTGCCTGACACTTCTAAGATAGAATCCCGAATCGGTTCTGCATCCAAACGGTGCGGCGGGTAACGCCAAAGCAAGCGAGATCCGCCATCAATCTCCAAACCTGCCGCATGAGGTCGACTCGCTTGTTGATAAGTCGCCGATTGCAAGATCAAGCGATGGATATGCTTGAGCGACCAATCGTGCTGGACCAGTTCGCTGGCCAACCAATCCAACAGCTCTGGATGTGTGGGAGTTACGCCTGCTTCGCCGAAATCGCTCGGAGTATCAACCAGGGCAGCGCCAAAATGGAACTGCCAAACGCGATTCACAATCACCCGAGCAGTCAGCGGATTCTCGGCCGATGCGATCCACTCGGCCAACACGCGGCGACGCTCGGCCTCGGGTGCATCTAGCGCAAGCCCCAGATCGGTAAAAATCTCGGGAGCATTCGGCGGAACTTGCTCTCGTTTCCCCTGCGGTTCGCCCCGATAGAGCCGATAGGTCGGTCCCGGTTGTTGATATTGACCGGCGTACGCTTGCTGCGGTCGCGTTGCCGACTCGTACTCGGCTCGAGCCGCTTCCAACTCTTGCAGCCGAGACTTGCCGGCGGCGGCCTCCTCAGGCGTCAAATGATCAAATTGGTACAAGACTTTCTTTGGATTTTGCGGAGACCGAATCTGCAAGCGATCCGACGAATCTGCGACCGTTTCCCAATCACTACCGTTGGTTGAAACAGCAAATCGATACTGGGTCGCCAAGCGGTCCGCATAAGCACCCTCGCGATCGCGGGCCCACTGGATCCGATCGATTTCGCACAGTTCGGCTAATTCAATCTGCACCCAACTGTTGTCGCTATTGTCCGAAATCCAACTATGATCGTTCGAATAAAGGCCGTCGTTGAGATGCTGCAACTTGTGCATCGGATAGCCGGCCAAGGATCCTGAAGCAGTCACCTTTGCGCCCCGTTTCGCCAATGCGACATTTTCGCCGTTCGAAAAGATTTCGAGCTCATCGATGCAAGGCTGCCCTGAGTTAGTCGATTTAATCTCAAAGCGAACAAACTTGGCTTGCTGCGGCGGAAAGCGCTCGATGTTGCCTGTCGAATCGACTGCTTCACGAAACAACGGAATCACCGGCGATTGGCTGTCGTCGCCGCTCATCTTTTCTAACAGCACAACATCCGCAGTGATCGCTTCGCCCGTCTCGCCGCCAACCAATAAAATTTGATCGTTCGCATCGATCGTCGTGACCGCCGTCGGATAGAAACCGCTCCACAGCGCCGCTCGCTGCTGGGCAGCGCCGCCATCGGCAAAATGCTGTTGATTGACGATCGCCAGGGTCTCCCAATCTTCGCGCGTTTGAAGATCTCCATCTCGATCGATCACGTACTTCGCATCTTGACAATGCGTGTCGAATCCACAGCCCCACGAGAGCCAGACGCGATATTGCCCCACGGCCTGCGGCGCCCAGGCGATTACCGGCTCATTCGGCATGCGCCGCCACCACGTATATTTACCGCCGCTCACATTTGAAGTACGAACCGCAGCGCCAGGATCATTCGCTTGGCCACGCGACTCGCCTGCCGGATTGATCCCCACGCCTGCCGGTTTGGCCAGCAGTTTGACTTGACTCTCTGCTTGAGCCGGCTCCTCATCCAACAATAGAAAGCGACGAGCGTCATGTTGCACGATAAATGGGGACAACTTTGACTCGAGATGCGTGATCTTGTCGCGTAAGTCGTCTGCTCGCGCCTGCTGCTCCGGCGATAATGGCAACGCCATTTCGCCATGCTGAACTCCGGCAAAAATTGCCTGCATCGAGTAATAGTCCGATTGCAAAATCGGATCAAATTTGTGGTTGTGACACCGCGCACACCCCACCGTAATTCCCAAGAAGGCGGTGCTGGTCGTGTTGATGATGTCGTCCAGTTCATTCTGTCGCTGCATCAGCGTTAGATTGATGTCGGGACTCTTGACTTGATCGTAGGGGCCTGCCACGAGGTATCCCAAACCCATCGGATCACCAAAGCTATCGCCAGCGAGTTGCTCACGGATGAACTGGTCGTACGGCTTGTCTTGGTTGAACGCTTGAATTACATAGTCGCGATATCGCCAGGCGTTGGGACGTTCGCGATTCGTTTCAAAGCCGTAGGTCTCGGCAAATCGAACCAGATCCAGCCAATGCGTCGCCCAGCGTTCGCCAAAATGAGGACTGGCCAACATGCTTTCGATCGCCTGATTGGTTGCCTGCGGATCTGTCGCATCCACGAATGCTTGAACCGCAGCCGGTTTCGGCGGCAAACCATGCAGATCCAACGACAAGCGACGATACAACGTGCTGCGATCCGCCGCTGGATTGGGCGAGAGATTTGCCGCTTGCAGTTTCGCTAATACGAAATGATCGATCGGATTCTGGGCCCAATCGCCGGAAGTTTGCGGAACAGTCACCGGCTGCACCGGTTGAAAAGCCCAGTGATCGGTTGTCCGCGATTCTTCTTCAACCACGCCGTCAGGACCAGGCCAGACCGCTCCCTGATCAATCCAAGCACGCAACAATCCGATTTGAGTTGCGTCGAGCGCATCCGCTTCGTCCGGGGGCATTCGCAACTTGGGCTCGAGCCCGGCCACTAAGTGAATTAAATGACTGGTCGCGCTGCTCCCCACCACGATGCCTGGTTCGCCAGAGTTTCCTCCCCGTAAGACAGCCCCTTTTCGGTCAAGACGGAATTCACTTTCCTGCGAGAACTCGCCGTGACAATCGTGACAACTGGCCGCTAAGATCGGAGCGATATCGCGCTCGAAATCAATTTGCTTTTCGGCGGCGGGAGGCAATTCGCCTCCGTGAACCAATCCTGGCGTTAGCAGGGCTAGAGCGAATGCCAGCAAGCAATTTTTCATCGCAATCTCAACAGTTTGTACGTTGCTTCTGTGGGCAGGCGCCGGGAGAATGCGACAACTCTTCTTTCCCACGGCAAATCAAGCAACTTTAGGAGGGCGAATCAACACGTAAAGCAACCGAAGCAAACTGCAATTCGGTTGCGATCATGCGTGTCGGACTACTTACTCTTCAGTTCAATCGTAAACTCGGCGTTGTTTTTCGGCAAAACTTCTTGCGTCAGTGGAGTCAATTTCAGATTCGAATACTTCGCTGGAATCAATGATTTTTGCGGCGCATACAAATCAGCGGACGCCGCCGGCGCCAGCTTTTCAACAGTGACCTTATGCAAGCCGGGTGCAACGCCGTCTCCGGTAACAAAAGTCGTCAGCTCAAATTTACCCTGGCTATCGGTAGAGCCGCTCGCCGGTCTCCCTTTATCAGGTACGAATACGATGTTTGCGTCAGCCAACGGTTTTCCATCGTAGTTAACAACGCCCTCGACCGGCACAGTGACCGGATTGGTGGAACTGCCAAAACACCCTATCGATAGCAAGGCCAATGACATTCCAAGCATTACACGCAGCATTCCAGATTATCTCCCAGGAGGTGATCGCATCTTTGGATGGATACAGATGAAGCGGCAAAAAGCAGTTCCCTTAAAACGCACTGATCACTTGACCGTCGCGACGATCGCCCAAGCCTTGATAAGTGATCATGTCGAGCGTTTCGGCCAGAAAATGAACTGAGCCGTCACAAAGTAGAAACTGCGCGCCCCCTGCATGACGAGACTTGAAGCCCTGCGACGCTCCCCACTGTCCCGTATGCTGGTTGCAACCGCTTCCGGTTCCCGGCGCTCCTTCGCAAGTGTTGAAATTGATTGCGACTCCGGTCCCTGTATAGACCGAATTAATTCCCATCCAGCCGTCGCGAAGGTGCATTTCGCACTGGGGGCGCACTTCGCCCATCGCAATCGTGTTAGAAAGCCCATCCGTAATGTCTCGCATACGAGCCGACCAGGCAAAATGGCCAAACACTCCTGAGATTTCTGAAGGATTCAGCGTATCTGCTCGCACGACCGGCCCTGTCCCCCAGTGATTTCCGTGCGTCCCGCAAGGAGAATTGGCTTGGCTTCCCATGCTGAACGAATAGTTCGTCAGCGCTCGCTCTTCTCCATTAGAACTCGGAGTATGCGCAGCTCCATCTTTCCAACGACCAGGATTATCATCCGAGGGACAGAGAATGGTCGGGATGATCACCGAACTTACCTTCTTGCCATCCGCAGTCACGCTGACGTTGACCGTATCCCCGGTGAAGTTGCACGAATCGTAGAGCGGGCCTTGCTCTAGGTAAGGCAGAAGCTTGACATACTGACTCCCTTTATGGCTGTCATGGTTCGTCCCCCACACGCCGCCCACGATACTGGATGCTGTCGGAAAAATTTTGAGCGTGTCGTGATAGTTATGCAGCGCCAAGCCAAGCTGCTTCAGATTGTTGGAGCATTGCATCCGTCGCGCCGCTTCGCGCGCTTGCTGGACAGCCGGCAGGAGCAACGCAATCAAGACGCCGATAATCGCGATCACGACAAGCAGTTCTACCAAGGTAAAACCGGGCCGCTTGGCCTTGCTGAATTGGTTATTTCTTACCACAACGACTCCAAAGATTAAAAGGAAAAGAGATAACAGGAAAAGATCAAAGAGGAGACCCGCAAACCGTGATTGGAAAATGCCTCTCAGCACAAAGATCTAGCAAAGTTAGATTCAAAATCCGCACCTGATGAAGACGCCTAACGGATTGAATCCTTGTCTCTAGAGCCAAGTTCAAGCCCCTGGATGAACTCTGCTCAATCCAGTTGGCTGGCGATCCATTTTTTGGCAATAAAGGAAAAAACGCCTTAATGCCATAACTTGAGACCCAGGACTTCACCTTAACTGAAGGGGAAATATCTATCGGGATTAATGATTATATCTTAGTGGAAATTTTTTGAATAACTGCACCAAGTGAATCAAATTCCGATACTTTTGTCTCACGCAGGCTGGCGATGTCTGTTTTCGACTCACTATTCAACCGGGACTGGAGCCCAGAAACCCCAAATATCGCATAATTCAACTAGACAGCATCTCGCGCCCTCGATTGGCAATTGGAATGATTTTTGCGCTTTGTGTAATTTTTCTGCGCGAATTGAGATGTTTCTAGGTAACTACTACGGAAGCGTTCTGAGGATCACTTGTGACGATTTGTAACCAGAATGAAGAATTCGTGCGTCATTTTGCCCGCGTCGAGGGGCGGCTGCGCCGCTATGTGGCCGCCATGATGCCAACCTCTGGAGATGTGGATGACGTGATGCAGGAAACGGCGATTTCGTTGATGCGAAAGTTTGACCAATACGATCCAGAGCTTCCCTTTTTTAACTGGGCTTGTCGATTTGCCCAGTTCGCCGTCAAGAAGCAGCGAAATCAAACGAAGCCGAACACCCGCCAATTTTCGGACGCAGCGGTCGAAGCAATCGCGGCCGAGTATCCGCTCCATCAAGCTCAATCCAAAAAACGAGAAGCAGCGTTAAGTGATTGCCTGAGGCAACTCAATCACGACGATCGCCGCCTTGTCGAACTTCGTTACTTCAGCGAGGAAACGGTCGACAGCCTATCGCAGCGGACGTCGGAACCTGTTGCTCGGCTGTATCGTTCGCTTTCCCGGATCCGCAGAGTATTGGCGAGCTGCGTTCGCAAAAAATTGGCCACAGAGGATATGACATGAGTTCGAACTTGGATCCTGTCAGCAAAGACAAAATCGGAAAATTGCTGGACGCATTGCTGGACGAATCCATTAATGACGAGCAATTCAGCCAACTCGACCAGTGGATCGCGACCAGTGCAGAGGCCAGACAACTCTACCTCGATTATCTCCAGATCCACCAGGACCTGCCCGAACTGATTCTCCGCCAGGCCGAAACGCTTGGTGATGACGCTGACGGTCCGCGTTTGCTTCGACAGTCTCACACCTCTTTACCGCAACACAAGTCGCGCTGGCCAATCAGGTCGGCAGCCATGCTTGCGTTGGCCCTGTTAGTGCCGATCGCCCTGTTCATTGGAATCTATCTCGGGACTGCTGCTTCGTGGTCAAATCCGGAACTTGCAGACGCCCCAGGGGCGGAACCAACCATTCCAAGAGTTAGCGATGCGTTTTTTACGAATCTGGCGCACGCCCGGTTTTTCGGAGAATTGCCTCCTGAAATTGGCGAGTCTCCCCTTTTGAATCGCGAATATGTCCTCATTCAAGGCATGGTCGAACTTGGCTTCTCCAACGGGGCTTCGGCGGTGATCGAAGGACCTGCGGCGTTTCGGATTGAAGGCAACGATCTACTGGCGCTCGACCTGGGACGCTGCAGCGTTCATGCTCCTCCAGGCGCCGAAGGATTTCGGGTAGAGACGCCCGAGATCAGCATCGTCGATCGGGGCACTCGATTCTCAGTAGACGTTTCGCAAGATAGCGAGACGGACGTTCAAGTTGTCGAAGGAATGGCCGATCTCTACCGCAAAGCGAATCCCGCTACCGTTCAAGCGAATCTTTCGCGGGCTCCCCTACGACTGCAAGAAAAAGAAGCGATGCGTTTTGCGGCGATCAATCAGGCGGACGAGGTCCACTTGCCGTTCGATCCAGCTCGCTATCAGTACGGACTTCCGGATCGAGTGATTTCGTACGAAGCGACCACCAGCGCCGAGGGACTCGCACAGCTACTAACCAGCGTCACCGTGCAACGTGGAGCCCAAGTCGAGACGATCCCCGTAGAAGAACTAATCAACTCAAAAGTAACTTGGTTTCATGCGCTGCCAAATCATGGCTACTTGGCCGGCGATAAAACATTGCCTGGCCGGCGTGCGGCGATTGCTTCAGACCGCAGTCTCCGTACCGGCGTCATCAACATCGGAGGAAGCCGAGAACCGTTAACCACGGATCCGGTGATGAGCGTTGACGAGAGTCAGAATGACTTTGGTACGCCTGGGATGGGGATCCAGTTTGATCGGCCTGTGCGTAACGGCCCCGGTCCCGATGTGGTGTTGTTTGAGATTCAATTGATTATGAATCCCTTGGAGGGAGATGCTTTTCACGTCAGTCCGCTCAAGTTCGAGCCGGGGTTACATTCGCACTCCATCTCCTCGTTCGACCTGACGATGGAGTCGCCGGAGTCATTGCCTCTGGATGACCTCTATCTCTACAAGTTTGCTCAAGTCCCTCGTTCTCTGGAACAACTAGAAACGATTGCTTGTACGCCGCTGTTTCAAGTTTACAAACGCCAAGCGATCGCCGTGGGGATCGATTTATCGGATCTCGGCTACGCAGAAGGCGATCTTGTCGATGGACTATTTTTGCAAGATGACTTAGCGGATGACGACTATCTCGATCCTGTCCTCATCGCCGGCCTGCCTGAGCGAATCAGCCCTGAGTAAGCAGCAGCCGCTTGAGTTTTAATCCTCCTCCCTACTACCCCAGCATCTCTTCTCAACAAGGCTCGTGACATGAAATATCCCCCTGTCCGCAATGATCGAAACGGATTCACGCTGGTCGAATTGCTGGTGGTGATCGCCATCATCGGCGTCTTAATCGCTCTGCTTTTACCGGCGGTGCAGCAAGCGCGTGAGGCCGCTCGTCGCATGCAGTGCACGAACAATCTGAAGCAGATGGCGCTGGCCTGCCATAACTATATGGACATCAACAAAGAAAAACTCCCTTCCGGCGCCTTCCACCAAGATGACAGCCATGGCTGGGCGCTCTCGATCCTACCGTTTATTGAGCAAAACGCACTTTATGATGGGTACAATTTTTCAAAAGGCCCATCGGCGACAGAGAATGCGGCGATTCGAAAAACAGTTATCAATGGGTACATTTGCCCTAGTTTTAGCGGCAACCCCAGCAATACTGCGAGCGTTGCTTATTCAGATGGCGGGCTGTTGACTTACCAGGGAGTGCACGGCGTTTATTACAACGATGCGGCTTTGGATACCGGCTTGCAGGGAATCGCTTCAGCAGGACGAATTCCTGCCAACGGCGTATTTCAAATTAATGGAACCCGATCGGCAGCTGAGATCACGGACGGGCTGAGCAACACCATCATGATCGGCGACTTTGTACATCGTGATCGAACGGGCACCAACGGCGGGTTTCCGGGCAATGTGCGAGTTTGGCTAATAGCCGCCTATGGCACGGTCGACGGTATCTACAACACCAAAGCGATTTATCAAGACACGATCAATTCGCCTCGTGATCGTACCGATGGTATCGCTTTTAATCACCTTCCTTTCTCTGGCCAACATGCAGGCGGAGTCAACTTCGCCTTGGCTGACGCCAGTGTGCGGTTCTTACCCGATACGATCAATTTTGATGTCTATCGTGCTGCCGCGACCATCAACGGAGGCGAGCCGCTGCAACTGCCGTAATGCAATTCTCATCGGTCTCCCATTCCCCTTTCATTCCACATCGATTTCTAAACGGCGGCTCTGGCGATGGACCTTCGGTACACGTCGAGAATCACCTTTAAAATCGAACAGATACACTCCTTCCGGGCGATACATAATGCGATACATCCTGACCACGATCTGCTTGATCGGATTGATAAGCGGCTGCTCCACAGACGGAAGGCTAGAGACGGCGACCGTGACCGGTAAAATCCTGCACCAAGGCAAGCCGCTTCCCTATGGAGCGATCAGTTTTCGTCCAGAAGCTGGACCGCCTGCGTTTGGCAAGATCAGTAAGGATGGTACTTATTCATTAAGCACCTATGGAACCGGAGATGGCGCCGTCATCGGGAAACACCTGGTGTTGATCACTGCGACCGAGACCGACGCCGGCCTGGCTGCTGCGAATGACTCAGTCATCGAAATGCCCGTCACCAAGTCCGTAATCCCCGAAAAGTACGCCAGTTTTTCGACCAGCATGCTGACGGCTGAGGTCATTCCTGGAAAGAACAACGAGTTCAGTTTCACTCTCGATAAATAAGCCGTCTGACTTCCTCACTTTTTTCGCGATCCCGCCTGCCTGATTATCATGCCGCATCAAAAAACAACCATTATGAAACCGATTCAGCTTAGCTTGATTGCGATCGCGATCTCCGCGACTGTTTGGATCACCGCGCCCACCAATCTGATAGCGGACGATCTGCCGGTAGCCTTGTGGGAATTTGGCCCAGAGGAACAAACGCCGCTACATCCCGTGGGAGGCGTCCATCGTGATATGCCGGGACCGCGTCCGCCGATCTATCCCGATTTTCCGGTCAATAACTTGTCAGTCAAATTCGACGGCAGCGGATCACGTTTCGTCTATGAAGATCCAGGCGACAACAGTCCCTTTGACTTTGACAACGGCGATGAGATCACGCTGGAAGCTTGGGTCAATATTCGTGACCTTCAGGATGGTGAATTTACCTACATCATCGGCAAAGGCCGAACGGGTCGAGCCGGCTTTTCACCCGACAATCAAAATTGGGCTCTTCGAGTCAGCGGAATGGAGGGAGAAGCGCGAGTCAGCTTTCTTTTCGCCACCGTGCCGATCGAGCCTAACTCAGAGAACTGGCATCGCTACACGACCAGCACAGGGTTTCGTCCGCGAACTGGTTGGCATCACATTGCGATTACCTACTGCTTTGGAAAGCCCACAACCATTCAAGGCTGGATTGACGGCAAGAAAGTAGCTGGGCAATGGGATGCCGGTGGGCCTACCACCAAAACGCCGGCGATTGATAACGATCAAATTTGGATTGGATCGGCACTCGGTGGTTCTAAAAACAATAGCTTTCGCGGCAGTCTCGATTCGGTCGGAATTCATCGTGAGATCCTCGCGGATGAAACGCTGCAAACCCGCTTTCGCCGTGTGGGTGAAGAGCCAGAACCCACAGCCGAATCTCGCCGCATGCCTGAGCTTGGTCCGTTGCCTGCGGACCAAGTTATCGTGACCTTCCACGAAGGACTGCCAGCCCATGATCGCTGGTCATATTCTGACGAAACCTTGCCGCCAGCAGCGAAAAGTTGGTCTGGCAGCGCCCTGCTGCTCGACCAGATCCCGCTGAAATATGACAACTGGGGAATTCGAACCGGCTGGAACGCGCCAGTCTTGGTCCGGATGGCGGCCGACGTGACGCTTCCGCCGGGTAAACATGAGGTGCTAATGCGTGCACGCGGATTGGCGCGAGCCTGGATCGATGGGCGATTGGTCACACAATCCAAACCGTTAACCGGCTCACCTCACGGCGAAGAACCGATCACCCCAGTCGCGCTCCCCCCGGCTCCGGGACAACGTCCCGTATGGCATCGCTGTCAGGAAGTTTTGGCGTCGATTGAGATCACCGACGCGAAGCCAGTGCGCGTCGTATTTGACGCCATCGCCGGCGGCAAAAGATTTCGGGCGGAACCAGGCGAACTGACTCTCGCAGTTCGTTTAGAAGGGAGCGACTCCTTTTCCATTTTGCGACCCAGCGGGCTTGCTGAAGAACCGTTTCCTTTGACTGACGAAGCCGTGGAGGCGGAATTAGATCGAATCAACGCCTCGTTTGCGGCTTTGAACACGGCGGCACGTCATGCCGCCGCAGAAAGCCAGCAAGCTTTTTGGAACCAGCGTCATCAAGCGGCCCAAGCTTGGCTGAAAGCAAATCCAGCGCCGACAATTCCGACTGTCGCTCAGGATCCGGAAAACCCGATCGACGCGTTCATTCAGGCTCGCCTGGACAAAGTCGCCGCTTCGACTGACAACGCAACATCCTCTCCTGAAAACGACTTCATGACGAAGGTGTCGCCGATCTTAAAGAGCGAATGCTTTCGCTGCCATGGCGATAAGAATCAAGGGGGGCTGTCCCTCGCTTCGCGTGAATTGGCGATGTTGGGCGGCGACTCCGGCGCCTCGGCGATTCAGCCGGGAGATCCCCATGCGAGCGAAATGATCGCGCGACTTCGTAGCGCAGACGACGATCTGCGCATGCCTCCCTCTGGGAAGCCGCTTTCAGAAGCGAAAATCAAGATCCTAGAAAAATGGATCACCAATGGAGCCAAGTGGCCCGCAGCCAATTCGGAGCCAACTTCTCACGAAGTGGCCGCCGTAGTCAACGATGCGGCGTTCATCCGGCGCGCCTATCTCGACACGGTGGGCGTTGTCCCCACCGAAACTGAAGTTCAAACATTTCTTCAGGACGCAGCTTCTGATAAACGCGAACGTTTGATCGATCAACTGCTCGCCGATCCGCGTTGGGCCGACAATTGGATGGGATATTGGCTCGATCTGTTGGCCGAGAACCCAACTTTGATCAATGCCAGCCTCAACAGCACCGGCCCCTTCCGCTGGTTCCTCTATGACTCGTTGAACGACAACAAACCGATCGACCGAATGGTCACAGAACTGTTAATGATGCGCGGCGGCGCATATGACGGCGGGAGCGCTGGATTTGCGATCGCCGCCCAAAACGACTCTCCCTTCGCCGCGAAAGGACACATCGTCGGCACTGCTTTCTTAGGGATCGAAATGCAATGCGCCCGGTGCCATGATTCTCCTTATCACAGCACCAGCCAAAAAGATCTTTATTCGCTGGCGGCTATGTTTGCCCGCAAGCCGGTCAGCGTCCCGGCGACCAGCACGGTTCCGGCAGGATTTTTTGCCAACAAAGCGCGTGAATCGTTGATTAAGGTCACCTTGAAACCGGGTGAAAGCATTAGCCCCACCTGGCCGTTCGCCGTGCAAACAGGAGCTGAAGATAATGACGCGTTGAACTCTCTGCTGCAAAACCCCGAAGATTCTCGCGAGCGATTAGCGGCGCTGATTACGGGCCCGCAAAACACTCGGTTTGCGCAAGTCATCGCCAATCGTCTTTGGCGCCGCCTGATCGGGGCCGGAATCGTTGAATCGCCGCACGACTGGGAAGGTAATGAACCCAGTCATCCAGAGCTTCTGGAGTGGCTAGGAAAAGAACTTGTCGCCTGCGACTACGATCTTAAACGTCTGACGCGAGTCATCATGACTTCGCAACTCTATCAGCGTGAAGCGATCGGGAAAAACCAGGATGCGGAACCCGAGGCGCGGCTGTTTGTCGCTCCTGACCGACGACGATTGACGGCGGAACAGATCGTCGATTCGCTCTATGCAGCAACAGGCTGCGAGATGGATATCGAGGAGATGACGCTTGATCCTGACGGCCGGACGACCGTGAATGCGCGAAACACGTATGGCGATCCGCATCGCAGTTGGATGTTGGTCAGTCTTTCCAATGAACGCGATCGGCCCAGCCTAACGCTGCCGCGTGCCGCAGTCGTGACCGAAATGTTAACCGCGTTTGGTTGGAACGCCGATCGCCAGGCGCCCAGAACCGATCGAGAAATCGCACCCAATGTCTTGCAGCCGGCAGTGATGGCCAACAGCACCTTAAGCATTTCGTTAACGAGGGCCGCCTATCAAAGCCCCTTAGCCGATTTGGCTGTTGAAGCGACTTCTCCTCACGAATTGCTGGAATCGCTCTTTTTGCGTTTTGTCAGTCGCCCGCCCACACCGGCCGAGAGAAAAGTCTTCTTGAGCTTGTTGGAGGAGGGCTTTGAAGACCGACTGCTGCCTGTAGATCAAGTCATATCGCCTAAGACGCCCGAGCGACTTCCCCAAGTCACTTGGTGGAATCATGTCCGAAATGAAGCCAACAGTATCCAGCAGGAAAACGCCCAGCGAGTGTTGCTTGGGCCGCCTGCGGATCCGCGACTGAATCCAGAATGGCGAACGCAGTATGAAGACGTTGTCTGGAGCATCGTGAATCTGCGTGAGTTCGTCTGGATGCCGTAACGTACAGCGAACATTGCCCCCCCAAAATCATCATCTCGAATCTCGTGAGTTAGCAGCCATGTTCCCATCACCAACTTCTGCAATGGATCGCCGCCAGTTTCTCGCTGCCGGCGCTACCGCCGCTGGCTTGGCCGCAATGCCGACCTGGGCCACAGCGGCCGATTCACCACTCATTCAAGGACAAGCCGAACATGTAATTTCGATCTGGTTAGGCGGCGGCATGAGTCAGATCGATACCTTCGATCCCAAGGCGAAAGGTGAACCCGGCAAGCAAAAGCCGGGAAGCTATTACGATGCGATTCCCACTGCGGTCGACGGCGTCTCGGTCTGCGAACATCTGCCGAAGGTAGCCGGGTTAATGGACCGCGTGACCGCAGTTCGTACGGTGAACCATTCGGTCATCGACGAACATGCCGCAGCGACCAATTGGATGCATGTGGGCCGGCCTGTAAGCGGAACTGTCGTTTATCCGTCGCTCGGATCTATCATTGCGCACGAGCGCGGCTCGCTTTCAGAATCTGCGCCTCCCTACGTCTTGATTGGCTATCCCAACAGCTCGCGTGGGCCGGGTTTTCTCGGCGCCCAACATAGCTACTTGTACTTAACCGAAACGGGACGCGGACCGGCTGGGTTGTCGCGACATTTGACCGTTACGGCAGAGCGACAGAAACGACGCGACCAGTTGCTGACGCAAGTTCGTCGCCAGCAGACCCCCACCAGCGATAAGTTGTTACAAGACTATGCGGCGGCGGCGGATCTTAGTCTAAAGCTGAGCGGGCCCGAATTCATGCGCAGTTTTGAACTCGATAGTGAGCCAGCGGCGCTAAGAGAAAGCTACGGAGGCGAGTTTGGCCAACGCTGCTTACTGTCGCGAAGACTGGTGGAACGGGGCGTACGATTTATCGAAGTCTCGCACAATCTCAACTTTCTCAACGGCGCCGGATGGGACGTTCACAACCGTGGAATTCTTGACCAGCACAAGTTGATTCATGAATTGGACGACGCGCTCTCAGCGCTCATTCTCGATCTGCAAAATCGCCAGCTTCTGGATAAGACGCTGATCGTCGTGACGACCGAGTTCGGACGTCCCCCGCAATTTGATGGCGGCGGCGGGCGCGGCCATCAAGGCTCGACCTTCACCTGCGTCCTCGCAGGCGGCGGTTTAAAGCATCAAGGCGCTTACGGTCAGACCAATGAGCTGTCGCAAAAGATTACCGCTGATCCGGTCTCGGTTCCTGATTTCTTCGCGACCATTCATGCCGCCCTGGGCATCGACTATTCCAAGTCGCTCTACGACGGTGATCGCCCTGTTCCGATCACTGACCGGGGACAACCTATCGCCCAACTTTTTGGATAAGCAGGCTTAGGTACGCATCGACTTTTGCGATGTCCGCTTGGCGTCATCGCATCACGGGTCCACGACCAAGCAGCGCCAGCCGGTAGTCGACTTGCTGGTGCAATTTCATGCTGCTGGTTGTTAAATTTCGCACCGCTCTCTGGGGCGAAATCAAGCCGTAGCGGGCGAAGGCGAAGAATCCTTCGCAGCTTGATTTGTGTTTTCTCAGAACCGTTCGCTAAACGCCATCCTCCGACTGCGTTTTCGCCAATTAAGCCATGGTCGTGCGGTTAAATAAGGCAATTCGTCGCACGAAGCTCTAAAGACATGCTCATCTTACGCAGACCGAGTAAGAGCATGACACGCGAAAATTGAGCTACAGAGAAGGCCGCGAACGCGCTTCCAGCAGGGGGTATCGACTTCCATCGGGTGAACTTAGAGGAGACCAATTTGCTTGCTGTCTTATAAATTTGAATTATTTTTTTGGAATCCAGCGAGAATTGTTTCTAAACGCGGGAATTACTTGTACGGGATATTCTACGAATCCCCCATCATCCCGGACCCTAATCAAGGCTTTTCCATGAAATTCTCGCGAAATCATCAGCGCACAGGATTCACGTTAGTCGAGTTGCTTGTCGTAATCGCCATCATCGGTGTCTTGATCGCACTGCTTTTACCCGCCGTTCAACAAGCGAGAGAGGCAGCCAGACGAATGCAATGCACCAACAATTTAAAGCAGTTGGGCCTTGCGATGCACAACTACCACGACACGTTCAGAAAATTTTCTCCCGGGCTTGTGGGACGAGCCAACTTCGATCCCCCTGCCAGCGCTCCTGATTTTGAAAAGAGCCCGCCCACATGGATGCAGACCATTTTGCCTTTTATCGAGCAAGGCAATTTGTATGACGGAATGAAGCAGCACTTTGCCAACGGCGTGATGGCTAGCACTGCCCCAGGGCGATTCACCGTGATCGAAGCGTTGACTTGTCCTAGCGATCCGAATGCGGCCAAGGTAATCGACACCGGCGCGTCGTCCCCATGGTATGAGCGATTTGGATTCTACGGAAACTATGTCGCTTGCAGCGGGTCAGACTATTTTACGCCGACGGGCGATCCTAACATGCTCAATCGCGACGGAATCTTCTACGCCAAATCAGCGACCCAATTTGGTGATATCGTCGACGGAACTTCGAACACCGCCCTAATGAGCGAGATCTTAATCGTTCCGTACAGCGGCGCCTCGGGAGAGGTCATTGATCTTCGTGGCGCTTACTACTTCGGCCGTCGAGTTAGCGTCTGTTTCAGCACTCGAGAATCACCGAACACTTTGGTTGGCGACCGCCTGAGTACCTGCCAAAGCGCCTCCTTTGCGCCTTGCAACGGGCAAGGCGTTGATAATGCGATTATGCACGCGCGCAGTCGACACGTCGGCGGCGCCAACGTAACCCTAGCAGACGCTTCGGTCCGGTTTGTCTCGGAAACGGTCGATCGCATGACCTTCCAGGCATATGGTAGTCGTGCCAAAAACGAAGTGACCGAGCAATTATAGAGACCCAGCTGCGCCCTAGCTTGATCCTCAAAGCCCCGCAGTGATCGTACGCGAAACGCCTGCTTAAATCATTTCCGCAGGTAAACGGACCTCTCGATTCATCTCTTCTCACCAGTGACTCTTATGCCACGATTGCAGAAATCCGTTGTTTTGTATCTCTTGGCGGGGGCGGTCTTAATTGCTTCTGCCGGCTGCGGCGATCGACTTCCTCGCTTGCCGCCCACCGTCCCCATTTCGGCCAAAGTAACCATCAACGGTAAGCCTCTGCAAAAAGCGCTGATCGCTTTCAGTCCAGCGACGCCGGGCCCGTCGTCCAATGGCCGCATCGTCGACGGCGAGGTTATCGATCTGTGGACCAACAGTCAGAAACAGGGCGTAGTCATCGGCGAACATACGGTGACGATCTACGATCAACCCATGGAAGCCAACGCCGTCGATCTAGTGCCCGACAAATATGGCCGGATCGACGCAGGAATCGTGGTGACGGTCAGGGAGTCAGGACCGAATGAATTTTTGTTTGCGCTCGAGAAATAGCCGACGCTTACACTTTCATTTTTCACTTGCAGACCTGTATTGCCACACTGGGTGAGACAATAGCATCATGTTTTGACACAAAGTGCGTGGACATGGCGACTGGGGCAATTAAAAATAATAGTTAACTCATCTTATTTTGCCTCTTATCTTGTCCAGGAAAATTGTATGTCCAACGAGTCAAGTTTGACATTGTCGCGCCGTGGGTTCACGTTAGTGGAACTGCTGGTTGTCATTGCAATTATCGGCGTACTCATAGCGCTACTGTTGCCAGCGGTACAACAAGCGCGCGAGGCCGCGCGTCGGATGCATTGCACCAATAATCTGAAGCAGATCGGACTTGGTCTGCATAACTTTCATGATGTCAACGGTCATTTCCCGCCGGGAAGTCTTTGCAACACCGGATCGCGTTGGGGAAGCCCCGAGTGGCCTTATCTTTTGCATTTCATCCTGCCCTATCTAGAGCAGAACGCCTATCACGAACGGCTTAATAACTACACCAATGCAATGGCCTGGGGCATTCCGGCAACGCATGCCCAGTGGCAGCACCTGCATAATTTGCCGCTCGAAGCGCTGCAATGTCCCAGCGCAACCGAGACCGGACCGAAAGAAATTACAGGCGGACTGCGACTCGCAAACTCGAACTATCTTGGCATCTTCTCAGGCACCAACGATGGCGAATCGTTTAGTGATAACAACACGCTCCAGCGCGGCCTGTTCTCGGCGACCACTGAAAAAAAAGCCCGGCGCATGGCCGACGTGACCGACGGACTGAGCAATACCATGATTGTCGCTGAATACATCTCTGGCACGCCGAATGACGTTCGCGGTTGCTTCATCACCGCTCGCGCTGGTTGCCAATTTTTACAGGCTCGCAACACCCCGAACTCGTCGATTGCGGATGAGCTTTACAGCTATGATTCGGGTCGTTTTTGTCCTGCCAACGATCCCTTTTGCGTTGCGGTGGCGAACAATGACTCGAACCATGCCTCCTCCCGAAGTCGTCATCCCGTGGGCGTGAACTTCCTGCGCGGAGATGGCAGCGTTAGCTTCGCTTCGGACAGCACCTCGTTGACCATCTGGCAGAACGCGGCTTGGATTAGCGACGGAACTCCCTCGGCAGGGCTCTAATTTTTACAGGCTCTCGCGATAGTTCACCGCCCTTCCCCCATCATTGTGCTTGTCTGAGGAATTGAATTGTGTTGCATCTCTCCAAAATGCTTGTTAGCGATATTGACCGACAAGGCCGTTGGCAATTGGGCCTCTTGCTGGGCAGCGTCGGGCTCTGTTTCTGCTTGGGCTGCGGCCCCAGTTACGATGGTCCGCGCCGAGCCGCGGTCAGCGGTAATGTATCGCTCAACGGCAAAGCTATTTCTCAAGGCTCGATTGAGTTTATCCCTGCCGCGGATACCCAAGGCCCCACAGCTGGCGCTCGGATTGTCGAGGGAAAATATGTGGTTGCCGAAGCGAAGGGCCCAATAGTCGGCAACTATCAAGTTCGGATCTTCGCTCCTGGGCCAACTGGACGTAAAGTCTCGGTTGGCTCACTCGGTCCGGCAGGGACGCTTGTAGAAGAGATCGGCGAGACGGTGCCGTCCCAATACAACACCAAAACCAACCTAGAGCGTGAGATCATGGCCGGAAAAAACCAGCTTGACTTTGACCTCTAGAAGCCGGCCGCCGAACCGCCTGCCTGCCCCTACGCCCGCCTGATTGCCTGCCTTCAAGAAACGATCGTTCATGATTTGGTCACTCTCTCGACACTTCCGATCTTCTCGATGGGGCGGCTACGCTGCGGCGATCTGCCTGTTGCTTGTCAGCAGTTTGGATTTGCTGGCTGCCGAACCCCAAATTGATTTCGAATCGCAAATTCGCCCCCTGCTGACTGCTCGCTGCGTTGCGTGTCATAGCGCCAAATCACAACACAGCGGGCTGAGACTGGACGCAAAAAAATTCGCCCAAAAGGGAGGCGACAGCGGCCCCATCATCATCCCCGGCAAGAGCGACGAAAGCGAGCTCATCCGCCGTGTGACGAGCGACGATGAACTAGAGGTCATGCCGCCCGAGGGAGAGAAACTAACCGACAGCCAGATTGCTTTGTTGCGAACTTGGATCGATCAAGGGGCTGTCTGGCCAGAAACAGATGCAGATCGCGCAGCGCTCAAAGACGATCGCTTGGACCACTGGGCCTGGCAACCGGTAGCGCCAGTCGAAATCCCGCTGACCAACAATACAACTTGGGCGAAAAACCCACTCGATTCCTTCGTGCTGCAACAGCTTGAACAACAGGATCTTTCCCCTTCCCCTGAAGCGGATCGCCGGACGCTGATTCGGCGACTAAAGTTTGACCTGCTCGGCCTGCCGCCTACTTTTGAAGAAGTCGAAGCGTTCGTCGCCGATCCAGACCCGCAAGCCTACGAGCAACTAGTCGATCGCTACCTAGCATCGCCGCACTTTGGCGAACGCTGGGCGCGGCATTGGCTAGACATCGCCCACTATGCGGATACGCATGGTTTTGAGCGTGATATGATCCGCCCGAATGCATGGCTCTATCGCGATTACGTGATTCGCGCGTTCAACAACGACAAGCCGTACAATCAGTTCCTGAAGCAACAAATAGCTGGAGATGTCGTCAGTCCAGAAGATCCCGAATCGATTCAAGCGATCGGCTTTCTTGCCGCTGGGCCCTGGGATTATGTCGGTCAGGTCGAAGCTCGTAGCGAAGTTCTCCGCCGCGCTGCACAAGCCGATGGTCTCGATGATCTATCCACTCAGGTCTTAACGGCTGCATGCGGCGTGACGATCAATTGTGCGCGATGCCATGACCATAAGATTGATCCGATTTCGCAACAAGAGTACTACGCGCTCTGGTCAGTATTTGCCGGCGTCAAACAAGCGGATCGCCCGCTGAGCGCCAACGAAATTCAGCAACACCAACAGCAACAGCAGGCGCTGACCGCGCAAATCAAAGAGACGCAAGCCCAATTGGCGAGTCTCACCCAAACAGGGATCGACTTGGCCGACATCGTCGGCGGCGGCGACGGACATGGAAACGGCGTACCAGAGCACGGCGTCGATCCTTTGAACGGCAACGCTTTGTCTAGCAAGCTTGCGTTTCGTGCCGATGTCCAGCTCAATCAGTTTGCGATCTCAGAACACCCGCTGATCGATGGAGTGGTGATTCCCCAAGCGAGCTCGGCAGGAACTCCAATTACGTCGACGGGTCTTTTGGTGAACGACGTTCCCTTGACTTCGGGCCAAGTCTGGGACGGTATTCGAAATGGTCCAGTGAACCACCAGCACACGCTTAAGCGGGGCGGGATCGACTTTGCGGAGAAAAGCCAATCGCTACTTTCTCTACATGCCAATGCGGCGATCACCTTTGACCTGGCGGCGATTCGCGCAGCTGGCGCACCCCAGGCGATGACGTTTACCACGCAGGTCGGCTACTTCGGCCAAACTCCGACCCAGGGCGCCAAATTTTCCGTTTACGTCGACGGCCAATTGCAAACGGATCATCCTGCCATCGGAGCCGAAGATGAACTGACGCCGATCCAAGTGCAGTTACCAGCGGAAGCTCGGTTTTTAACACTCATGGCCACCGATGGCGGCAACGGCATCGGCCACGATCAAATCTGTTTCGGCAATCCGCGTCTGGTCGACGCTCAGCCGAAGTCGATTTCAGAGGAGAAATTAGCAACCATCGCGCACCTGCGGAAGCAATTGGAAAGCCTGCAGACAGAGCTAAAGTCGCTGGCCGAGCCGCAACATATTTACGCCGTAGTGTCGCAGCCGCCCCCAACCATTCACGTACTCAGCCGCGGCAATCCAGAGGATCCGCAACAGGCCGTCGATCCCGGCACATTAAGTTGCTTCGGGTTGCCTGCAAACCTTGGTACGCAGGCGACTCCCGAAGGAGAGCGCCGCCTAGCGCTGGCCGACTGGATCACCGATCCCCGCAATCCCCTGACACGGCGTGTGATTGTCAACCGCTTATGGCATCATCATTTTGGGCTCGGCCTGGTCGACACGCCGAGCGACTTTGGCCTGGCCGGAGGAGTCCCCAGTCATCCCGAACTCCTCGACTGGCTGGCCGAACAACTGCTGGCCCACGATTGGAAACTAAAGCCGCTGCATCGCCTGATCTGCACCAGCGCCACCTATCGCCAATCATCACGTAGCAACCCAGCCGCCGCGATGGATGCCGACAACCGGCTGCTCTCGCGGATGAATCCTCGGAAGCTAGACGCCGAATCGGTCCGCGATGCTGTCTTGACCGTTAGCGGCAAGTTAAATGACCAGATGTATGGGGCTGGCTTTCGCGATTTCAATTATCAAGAAGCCTATGCACCGATCTACGATTACATTACGCCTGATCGCCCCGAGTTGTGGCGGCGCAGCATCTATCGTTTTGTCGTGCGAACGACGCCGCATCCCTATCTGACGACGCTCGACTGTCCTGATCCGGCAAACTTTACCCCGGCCCGCAATCCGACGACCACGGTCCTACAGTCGCTCACGTTGTGGAACAATGCCTTTATGCTTCAACAGGCCGATTATCTCGCCGAGCAAGTGCGGCAAGCGGCCGGCGACTCGAAGACCGAACAAGCCCACGCCGCGTTTCGTTTGACGCTGGCGCGCACGCCGCTTCCTGCCGAAGCAGAGGCCAGCGTCCAGTTGATCGAAGCCCATGGGTTAGCCCAACTGTGCCGCTTGCTGTTGAATACTAATGAGTTTATTTACGTGGACTAGCCCTCGATGCCAGCGCCTTTCAATCATCTCCGCTCAACCGTCTCGCGCCGCCGTTTTCTCGCTGAATTTGGCGGAGGACTAGGGAGCGTAGCCCTGGCCGCGATGCTTGCCGATGCCGGAGCGCTGGCGCAGGAACCGACGGCGGCAGATGCTGCGCCACGCGGCCTAACGGCGAAAATTGCGCATCATCCTCCTAAAGCAGAGCGGGTAATTCAAATCTTTTGTCCCGGCGGGATTAGTCACGTCGATACCTGGGATTATCGTCCCGAACTGGAGCGACGCGCCGGTCAGCCGTTTGATCCCAACGGCGAACTAACCTTTTTCGCATCGAAGCCGGGCAATTGTCAGCCCAGCTTTTGGAAATTCCGCCAGCACGGCGAATGCGGCAAATGGATGAGTGATTTATTTCCGCACCTTGCTGGATGCGTGGACGACATCGCTTTTATTCACTCGATGCAAAGCAAGTCGGCCTTGCATGGGCCAGCGATGTTTATGATGAACTCTGGCTTCATCCGGCCAGGTTTTCCCGCAATGGGCGCCTGGGTGACATACGGTCTGGGAAGCGAAAGCGAGAACATGCCGGCGTTTGTCGTACTGCCTGACACGCGCGGCTTGCCCCCAGGCGGCGTACTCAATTGGGGCGCCGGATTTCTACCGGCGGTTCACCAAGGGACCGTCATCCAAACCGCTGCCGACAAACCCCCGATTGCCGATCTCTTTCCAGCGGCTGGGAGTGAAGTTTCGGCCGCGTCCGAAGCAGCAGGACGAGCATTGCTTCAACAGCTCAACCGCCAGCACGCGGCAGATCGGCCGGGCGACTCGATGCTGGAAGCGCGAATCGCCTCTTATGAGTTGGCGGCTCGGCTTCAGTTGGCGGCGCCAGAAGTGACCGATCTCGCTCGCGAGACCGAATCGATTCATCAATTGTACGCGACTGAACACGAGACGATCGGTCCCTTCGGTCGGCAATGCCTGCTTGCTCGCCGCATGGTGGAACGCGGCGTGCGCTTTGTGCAAATCTTCTGCGGCGCCGAAAACACCACCGCCGAGAAAATTCGCCCTAACTGGGACAGTCACGAAGATTTGCCCCGCGACCATGGCTATTGGGGCCAGATCCTGGACCGCGGCGCCAGCGCTCTGTTGACCGATTTAAAACAGCGCGGAATGCTCGATTCCACCTTGGTCATCTGCACCACCGAATTCGGCCGGCAGCCAGCCGCCCAAGGAGGCAAAGGCCGCGATCACAACCCCGGGGCGTTCACCGCGTGGATGGCCGGCGGCGGCATCCGCGGCGGCGTTAGTTACGGATCCAGCGACGAACTCGGTTTTCAAGCCCAGGAATCCCCAGCCTACTGCTATGACTTGCACGCGACGGCGCTGCATGTGTTGGGTCTCGATCACGAGCGGCTCACCTATTATCACAATGGAATCCAGCGCCGAATTACCGATGTGCATGGCCACGTCCTCAAGCCGCTGCTCAGCTAGCTGTTATTGGTCCGGTTTCGATAGGAGGGCAAGCCTCAGGCCATTTCCAACAGCTACGTTGAACCCTTGGGGCCTTATCGGGCTTCGCTCAGACAGGCCGCTCTGGCAAAAATCGCCCTAGACAAAGTCCAAGGATTTTGTCACTATATACTCACTAATTCAAGCAGGCCATACGAACCATGGGTTTCACCTTGACGATGGCCCTCTAACAGTCCGACAACATCCAGCGAGGTTGCCGGACTTGCTTGCTGCGCGGGATGTTTATTGGGGGGGCTTCAATTTCAGCAGTAAGAAAACGTTGCGGTCCAGTCCAGTCGTAAAGCAGGCGATGCCTGTCGATCCCCCTAAAGCCCCCAAGTCAACAACCGGGATACCATAAAAAATGCATGCCGGTCCGGTCCTGTCCCGTCCTTCGAACCGGTGTCGGGGGGCACGATCAGTACGGAGCAATGGGCAAGGTGGCGTTTCCCTCGCTGCACCACGCCTATCCCCCCGGCCCGCTTCACCCTGGGCAAACTACCCAGGATGAGTCATTTGCATTAGGGGGCGATGCAGAATAAAAAAGATGAAGGTCCAGTGTCCACTCAGGGAGTCTAATGACGAATGCCTATGAGGAAGCACGTCGAACGCAGAGCTAATCACTAGTGACGATGTTCGGTATTCAAGCATTCGACATTCTGGTTTCGACTTTCGTCATTCCAACCAGAGACCGCTTTCAGCTTTCCACTTCCCCTCTACTGAAGCATCCCATGTTGCGCCTAATCGTCTGTATTTTGCTACTCTCTGCGGCGACCGAATTGCTAGCCGCTGATCGTGCTCCGAATATCGTGCTGATCATGGCGGATGATTTGGGTTATGCCGAGTTGGGGTGTTATGGGCAGAAGTGGATCAAGACGCCGAACATCGATCGTCTGGCGGCCGAGGGGATTCGCTTTACCGACTTCTACAGCGGTAACGCCGTCTGTGCACCATCGCGCTGCTGCCTGATGACGGGCAAGCATTCGGGCCACGCCTATGTGCGAAACAACTTTGCCCAAAAGCAACTGCCGCCTGAGTCGTTGGCGCTTGGTTTGGACGATTTTCCTGGCCAACGCCCATTGGCCAGCGAAGAAGTGACAATTGCCGAAATGCTGAAGCAACGCGGCTACGCCACCGCGGCGATCGGCAAATGGGGCTTGGGACAGTTCGGCACGACCGGCGATCCGAATACGCAGGGCTTTGACCTATTTTATGGTTTCAATTGTCAGTCGCATGCGCATAACCATTATCCAAAATTCCTGATGCGAAATCGCCAGAAGGAAGTTCAACCAGGCAACACGCGCGGCGCGACCGGCGAAACCTACTCGCAAGATCAATTCACCCAGGTCGCCCTCGAATTTATCGAAGCCAATCAAGCCAAACCGTTCTTTCTGTATCTGCCGTTCGCGATTCCGCACTTGTCGATTCAAGTCCCTGACGAGTCGACCGCCGAATACACGCCTACGATCCCGGAAGAAAAATATGTGCACAAAGGCTACATCCAACACCCGACGCCGCGCGCCGCCTATGCTGCGATGATCACTCACATGGATCGCGACATCGGCAAGATCATGCGCAAGATTGAAACGCTCGATCTCAATGACAATACGCTGATCTTATTCACCTCGGACAATGGCGCGACCTACGATCGTCTCGGAGGATCGGACTCTGACTTCTTTGAATCCGTGGCAAATCTGCGCGGTTTCAAGGGAAGTCTGTACGAAGGGGGCGTGCGTGTTCCACTGGTCGCTCGCTGGCCCGGCAAGATCCAGCCGGGACAAGTTTCGCATCTGCCCAGCGCCCTGTGGGACCTGCTGCCGACGATCGCCGACATTACAGAAACGACCGCTCCAGAGCAGATCGACGGCCTTAGCTTGGCGCCAACTTTGTTGGGCAGCGGTAAGCAAAACGTGCACGACTATCTCTATTGGGAGTTCCCAGCCTACGGGGGTCAGCAGTCGATCCGAATGGGCAAATGGAAAGGGATTCGCCAAAAAATGTTGATCAAAAAGAATCCCGATCCGCTGAAGATCGAACTATACGATCTGGAAGCGGATCCCGGCGAGCAGCACGATGTCGCCGCCGAGCATCCCGACTTGGTCGCCCAACTGGCCAAGCTGATGGCCGAGGCGCACACCCCATCCAAGCTTGACAAAATGCCGGTGCTGGACGGGAAGTAGGAGAAAAAGCGGAAAGTTGAAAGCGGAGCAGACGAAGCAACGCGTCTCTTCAGATCTGCTTTCCGCTATACTCAAACTTTTCCCATCCCTGTTACGTTCGAGAATCTCGCGTGCGAAGAGCGATTGTTCTGGTGATTGATGGTTGGAGCGCTGGTTTTTTGTCCTCTTATGGGACAGCCTGGCTAGAAACTCCTGCGCTAAATCAGTTAGCGGCCCAGTCCATCTTGGTCGAGCATGCAACGGTCGAAACCCTCAACCTAAATCAACTATATCGCTCGTGGTTTCGCGCGGCGCATCCGCTGGCGCCAGAGGACGGCTTTGACTTGGCCGCACAGCTTGCGCAGGTCGGCGTGCCGCTGCATTTGTTGACTGACGAAGCGCTGCTACGTGATGCGGCTGGTTCGTTTGCGTTGGCGTCGGCTGAGTTTCTGCCGTGCACAGAACCGCAGATTGCTGATCACGAAGACGAGACCGAATTGGCCCGAATCTTCGGGCTGCTTTGTGATTGGCTTCCATCGGACGAGGGAGACGAGTTGATCTGGGCGCATGCCCGCGGAATGGCCGGAGCTTGGGACGCTCCGCTCGACTATCGTCGCTCGCTGGCCGAAGACGAAGATCCCGAGCCGCCGACGTATGCAATGCCCCCCTCCTCTCGCCCGACCGACAAATTGGAGCCGGATGAGTTACTCGGCCTATCCCAGGCCTACGGCGGCCAGGTACTACTGATCGATACGCTGCTAGAAGAATTGCTGACGACAATCGCCGCACTGCCGGTCGATCGCCAACCGCTGCTGATCATCACGTCCAGCGGCGGAATCCCGCTCGGTTTGCATCGTCAAATTGGGCGCGACGCAGCGCTGCCGTTGGCGATTTACTCCAACCTGATTCAAGTGCCGTTGACGTTGCGGTTGCCTGGCGCCGCCCAAGGACTGACCCGCGTGCAATCACTCGCGTCAAGCAGCGATCTACCAGCGACCTTGCTTGATTGGTTTGATGCAGCGCAGCCGCCGCGAGCAAACGATGAGGCCCGCTCGCTATTACAACTTGATTTGCCGGCAAGAGATCGCACGCTTTGCGTGCACGGCGATGAGCTCTATTTGCGGACCGTCGCCTGGGGAGCTCGGATAGATGGTGAGCAGCAGTGTCAATTGTTCGGCAAGCCGGATGATCGCTGGGACATCAACGACGTTGCGAACCGCTGCCAGCAGATTACGCCGCAAGCGATCGAATTAGCAGTTCAGACGCGCGACGCCATTCAACGCGGCGCCGCGCTGCCCGAATTGCCGTTAGAGCTCACGCACGGTTTGCGTTAGCGAAACCGCGAGGGCGCGTTCTGGGGATCCAACCGCGTTCCAACTCGGGGGGGATCGGCCTGCATGCCGAGACCGCCGACGCGTTGCGATTCGGCCGGAGCGGTGGCAATATTGCTGACGTTATTCATGGTTCCCGGCATGTTGCTGACGGCGACACGGGAAATCCGCTTTTCGTCAACCATGCGCGTGATCGTCACGGGACGTGAGACAGTGCGGGTTTCTGGGACCAAGTCACGACGCGTGACCGGCGTGCGAACCGTTTCGACGCGCGGTTCCCAACGCGTCACCGGAACCCAACGATAGGCGACGCGCGGTGGTGCAAACAGGTTTAACGAAATCGGCGTGTACGCTTCCCAACGATATTCGGTTATCGGCATATGGTAGGTGCGCTGGCTCTCTTGCATGTCGGTCGTGTACCGCTCGACGAAAACCTGCTCGGTATGCTGCTGCATCGTCGTTTCGACGACGGGACGTTGGACGGTGTCGACCACTTCGCGATAGGTCACACCGTTCTCTTGAACGTAGTTCGGCTGTTGGCCGCGAACTTCGTAGGCGATCAGCAGACCAAGCAAGAACGCCAGGGTCAACGCGAAGTTCTCGCGCGTCAGCATCATGCATCCCCCCCAAATATCTCTGCCAGAAATGAAGACTTGCGCCTTGGCTGGCTGTGGAGCGCGTCTTCGTGTAGCGGCAATCCATCGCCGACTACAATTCATACTCTGTTAGGATGTTCGGCAAGCGCGCCACCGGGAGTTGACCCAAACTAGGCTGCTAGCGAGCTGCATTCTCCGCATTGTTCCCAACTCGTGCAGCACGCGACAACGCATCTAAATCAACTGATTGGCTAAGGTCGAAAATGGTGCTATTCTTCGTCCCAGGCGCCAGCATTACTACCGTCAGTAGCAAAGGAACAACATGAGCGAGAAAACGATCTTCAAACGAATTATTGACGGCGAGATTCCGGCGGACATCGTCTACGAGGACGACCTTTGCCTGGCGTTTCGTGATATCGCTCCTAAAGCGCCGATCCACGTGTTGGTAATCCCGAAAAAGGAAATCGCCACGCTTGACGATCTGGCCGACGAAGACGCAGCGGTGATGGGACACCTCTGGATTGTTGTGCGTGACGTCGCGCGAAAATTGGGCCTTGAGAAAGGCTATCGAGTGGTGGTTAACTGCAAAGAAGAAGGTGGGCAGGAAGTGCCGCACGTCCATTTGCATCTGATGGGCGGACGCAAACTAACTTGGCCGCCAGGCTAAGTTAACAGCTGATGAACTACAAGCAAGTCAACTGACCGGCGTCGGCAAGCGAAGAATTATCTAATTTGCCTGACTTTCATTGCTAGAGGAGAGCGAATCGATGTGTACTCGTGCAGTTTACTTTGGTCTGGACGGACAGACGACGACGGGTCGTTCGATGGACTGGAAAGAAGAGATGCAGACCAATCTCTGGATCTTTCCCCGCGGCATGAACCGGGATGGAGGCCTAGGATCCGACTCGTTTGCGTGGACAAGCAAATACGGCAGCGTGATTGCCTCGGTCTATGAAGGGGGAACCGCCGATGGCATGAACGAAGCGGGACTAGTCGCGAACCTGTTGTATCTCGTCGAGTCTCAATACCCTGCGGGCGATGATGATCGACCGGCGATCTCTATCGCGGCTTGGGCGCAGTACCTGCTGGACAGCTTCGCCACGGTGGAAGAAGCCGTCGCGGAGCTGCGCCGCGAAGCGTTCCGGATGGTTCCTGTGAAAGCACCGAACGGCGCGGAAGGTTGCGTCCATCTCGCGATCTCCGATAGTTCTGGAGATTCGGCAATCTTGGAGTACATCGGAGGCAAACTTGTCATCCATCACGGCAAGCAGCACCAAGTGCTTACCAATTCTCCGACCTACGATCAGCAGTTGGCGATTAACGAATACTGGAAGCAAATCGGCGGGACCGTCATGTTGCCAGGCTCGAATCGCGCGGCCGATCGCTTTGCGCGCGCAAGTTTTTACATCAACGCCGCGCGGCAATCTGCTGACCCGCAAGAGGCGGTCGCAGTAACATTTAGCGTCATTCGAAACGTAGGCGTCCCCCGCGGGATCAGCACGCCAGACCAACCGAATATCTCGTCAACCATCTGGCGCACCGTCGCCGATCAAAAGGGGCTGGTCTATTTCTTTGAGGATACCGCTAGCCCGAGTTTAGTCTGGGTCAAACTGCGCGAACTCGATTTCGCCGCAACTTCGCAAGTTCGCAAACTTGAACTGCACGACAAACTAGCGGTCGTAGGAGACCAAACGGCAAATTTTCACCACGCGCAGCCGTTCAAATTTCTGGCGTAGGCCTGATCTTGCTTGAGATGCAGCCAGTGCAGCGGAAGCAGGAAGTTACCTCGGTCTATTCGATCCATTTTCACGCGTTACCGGCTATGCAGCGAGTGCCTTTCGCACACCGATTCCAGTCGCGGCTCTTTCCAAGGGTTGGATTCACACGAATGCTGCAAGCTGCAGAATGAAGAAAACTTTATTCAAGATGAGGAGCACTAAAATTCCTCAATCCTTCATCACTTGCGCGTTTACAGGTCGAATTCACGCAGCGATAATCAAAATCCTCTTGCTTGCTCTCCCATTCTCTCTCGCCAGGAACCTATCATGACTCCCCTTGATCGTCGTCAAATGTTGAAAGCCAGCGCTTCGCTTGCCGTTGGCTCTGCTTTTGTTTCGCTGGTTGGCTCACAAGCACTTGCGGCTGATCCTTACGCGGACGCCAAATTTGTGGACGGCGAGCCGGCTCCGATCCAACAAGGCTCGTTCACGATCGCCGTGCTTCCCGATACCCAGGCCTATGGTGAAGGGCATCCTGATGGATTCATGGGGCAAACTAAATGGTTAGCCGATAACCAAAAAGCACGCAACATTGCTGCGGCGCTTCACCTCGGAGATATCACCAATCGCAGCCTGCCTGCCCAATGGGAGTTGGCGGTCGCTGCGATGAGCCAAATGGATGGCAAAATCCCGTATTTCATGGTTCCCGGCAACCATGACTACAGCGCCGGCGGCAGGTGCACTGACCGAACGACGTTGCTGAATGACTATTTTCCGATCGACAAGTTTCGCACTCAAAAAACGTTTGGCGGCGTCTACGACAAAGAGCCGCAGCGGATGGAGAACAGCTACCATCTCTTCTCGGCCGGCGGTCGCGATTTTGTCGTGATCGGGCTAGAATTCGGACCGCGCGCTGATGTTGTACGCTGGGCCAATGAAGTCGCCGCAAAACACAAAGACCGCGAAGCGATTTTGATCACCCATGCCTACATGTACTACGACGAGACCCGTTACGACTGGGCCGAGAAGGGAACCAAGCAAAACTGGAACCCGCACAATTATGTGGTCGCCAAAGAGAGCAACGACGATGTCATGGACGGCTCCGAATTGTGGAACAACTTGGTCAGCAAACATGAAAACTTTATCATGACGCTCAACGGTCATGTGCTGAATGATGGACTAGGTCGCATGACCTCTGCCACCCCCGGCGGACGTGATGTTCACCAGATGCTGGTCAACTTTCAAATCAAACCGAAAGGGGGCGACGGCTGGTTGCGATTGATGGAGTTCACCACCGATGGCGGTGTGAACGTGATCGACTATTCGCCGACACGCAATCAATGCAACGTCTCTGACCAGAATCAGTTTGCCCTGAAACTAGCCAAGGTCTAATCCAGATCTTTTAGGCGTTTCGCGGTTCGTCAATCGTCCAGGTCATCAGCAATCCGCCCAACAGGATTGCTGATATCGTCAAGAAGACCGCTTCGTACGACACCGCATCCAATGCCCATCCAACCGCCGGTGAGGCGACCATCGGCGCTGCGACGCACAGGCTGAGCGCCGCTAGGTAGCGTGGATGCTCGCTTCGCGGTGCGATCTCCAGCACATAGTTACTGAGCCCGCGAAACATGACAGGAGTTACGCCGACCAGCAGAAAGAGCCAATTAAAGAGGCCAGCTCCACTGGGGCCGGTATGGATCAACACCACGGCGATCAGCGGCATCAAAAAGACGCCGCACATCATGAGCTGCAAGACCAAACGGTTTCCTTTCCAGTCGGCCAGTGGACCGCCTAACAAGCTAAACACCGCGGTTCCGCCATTCTGGATAATGACCCACAAGATTAGATTTTCGAGCGGCGCACCCAATCGATCACGCGCCAGCGATTGATAATGCGGAAAGAGCATCAGTGAGCAGCCGAAGCAAGCCGCGACAACCGCCAGGCGGCGGAAATTGCGATCTTCGGTCAACACGCTAAATGCATCATGAAACAATTCAATTGCCGTTGCCTTGAGATGCGGCGTTTGATCGCGGCGTTCTTTGAGCAGCGCTGAGACGCCGGCGCTTGTCAAAAAGGCGCCCCCGGCAAACCCAAAGATCCAATAGACCTGGGCGCTGTCATTGGTCAGCCACATCGGCAACAGCCAAGCGGCGAAACCGATTGCGACAATCGCGCCAACAAAATTGGCGACCAACATCAAGCGTCCACGCTTGGTAACTCGCACTAGCTTTCCCTGCACCGTGCCGAAACCGACCTGATTTAAACCAGTGGCGGCGAAAAAGAGAAAATAGCAAACCATAAATGCAACGGTCAGCCAGACGCTGGCCCAGAGTTCGCTCTGCGGAAAAATCGCATCCACCGCGCTGCGGACCGGCGGCAAAAAACAAAATGCTAAGAGCGAGAAGATGATTCCCATGGCCAACGTGGTGCCGCACAGCGACCACTTTTTTTGCGGCATCGACTTGAGCGTCCGCGCATAAAACAAGGGCGGCAGCGATTGACCAATCCGGTTCAAGATCGGCAACATGCCGCGGATCCAACCGGGCCCGGCGATCAGGTCAACAACCGCCGGAATGATGATGCTCTCCGTCTTGAAGATCCAACCACAGCGCAGCACTACTTGCGACAAAGCCAGCAAGAGGAAATTGCGCCCCTCATGCGCATCGTCGGGTTCAGCGGGTAAAGCAGCAGCAGGAGAATCGGCGATCGGATCTTTGTTATTAGCGGCTAGAGAAGACATAGCCGTAGTATAGAGAATATCCCCCGCGGGTCTCCCCGACTGGGAAGCTCGCGCGTAAAGAAAAAGGAGCCCCAGGCCATCTGCGCGGTATTGACGACCCAGGGCTCCCCAAAGCTGATGTCAGGCGTAAGCTGCCTGGTATTTATGAATTTTCTGCGAATAGAGCCATCCTGCAGATACGAAACCGGCGTAACTGCCGTTTCGACTATGGATGAACCCCGCTAATTCGCTGGGGTGTCGCTGAGGGGGACAATTTATTTTTCGCGATCGGGAGAGGACCGCGTTGACATACACCACTTGAGGGGTGCGATTAGACTTCGAGAATTAATTCGAGATAGCTGCGACGTTCGCTGCCTGAGAGACCCAACTTTTCAGCCAATTGGTTGATCGCATCTCGGGCGGCGTCAACCCCTGGCTGTTCAGTTGAGATTTCAAGCTCGACAAATTCGCCTAGGTCGCTGACCTCGTCCAGGGCGATTTCGACTTTCTGATCGGCGAAGTTGAGATTCGCTTTGCGGCGGTTTTTGGTGACTTCGGCGACCTGCACAAAACCGAGAGCCTCAATCATCCCCATGATGTTGGCTGCGCCTTCGGCCCCGGAGACCAACGGAACCTCGATCTCGCGGCGGGTCTTGGTGGTCGCGTCAATCTTGGGACCTTTGTAGGTGATGATATTTTTACTACCGACGCGGCGAATGCGGAGCGCTTCGTCCGTTTTGGCGAAGTCCCGCGACGGGTGCGCGTAGTAGAAATCAGACTGTTTGACCGGGATTTCGATTTCGGCGCCAAGACCGGCCAACGCGGATTCAACGCGGCGGAGATCATCAACCGGAAACTTCAATTCGACTTCGAACTTCATATTCGTGCGTAATTAGTCAGATAACGAAATCTCCTCAGGCTGTCGTTCGATCGTCGCCGAGGAGTGGTAATTGAATCAACCTTAGCAAATTTTCCGCGAGTTGTCCGCCAACGCAAGAGTGATTTCCCGATCGATTCTAATCCGCCCTAATCGCTGGCCTGCGTCAGGACTCTCATTTTCACTTTCTTTTAACCGTTAATTCAGAGCCCCAATGCCCCTTTTTCAGTTCAAATCGCTCTAGAACCACCCCTGCAAAGTGAAAGAACTTGCCGACTTGGTCGATTGCTTGGGATAACATAACAAGCAGCAGCATTCGCACTCCCATCCGCCTACGATCCCTCATTGCAGCAGTCCAAGATGACACAAACCGATCAACACCACCTAGGTCCGGCCCCTACCGGCGAAAAATGGATCAGTACGGTAGTCACGGCCATCTTATTTGCCGTGCTTATTGGCCTGTGCGTGGTTCTGGCGATCCGCACGATGCAGCCCCCAGCCCAGCAATCGCATCCCTGGGTTGGCGAGCAATTGACCGAACTTGATTTTTCGCCGCTGCTGAACGCTGAGCAACCAATCACCGCAGCCAGCCTGCAAGGCAAGGTGTCGCTGATCAATTTTTGGGGTCCCTGGTGCCCACCCTGTCTGGCCGAGTTGCCGGGACTGGTCCGATTGAGCCGGGATCTAAAAGGGGAGCCCGACTTTCAGTTTGTTGCGGTCTCTTGCTCGCGAGATGCACTCGGCGGGATCGAAAATCAACAGGAGTTGGCCGGCGACTCCGCGGACATCCTCGAGAAAATCAATATTATCGGCCTGCCGGTCTACAGCGATGCGCGAGGCATCTCGCGATCCGAGCTCCATTCGATCTCGCAATTTCGCGCCTATCCCACAACGCTGCTGATCGACCGGACCGGCAGGGTGCAGCGCGTCTGGGAAGGCGCGTACGACATGGATGTCTTTCGTGACGCAGTCCAGTTGGAACTGAGCAAAGGCTAGATCGCGTCTGATCCACGTTCGCCGGTTCGAATTCGGACGCATTCATCCATCGGCAGAATAAAGATTTTGCCGTCGCCGATCTCTCCCTTTTCGCCGCTGCGCGCCCCTTTGACGATCGCATCGACGGTGGGCTCAACAAACTCTTCATTCACCGCGATCTGCAACTGCACTTTGCGCAGCAGATTGATCGTGAACTCGTGACCGCGATAGACCTCGGTCTGTCCCTTTTGGCGCCCAAAGCCCTGACAATCCATGACGGTAAGCCGAAAGACTTCGACCTCGGTAAGCGCTTCTTTCACCGCTTCCAAACGGCTAGGCTGGATGATCGCAATGACCAGTTTCATATCGGTAATCTCTGCGGGACAGGGCTGAGGAAGCTTTGAATTTATCCCTTGCCTGCGGGGGGAACAAGGTCGTAGCCCTGTAAGAATGGCGCCGCGCTGCTTGAATTAGCCGCGCGAATGTTCGATATTGCAGGATAGCGGAGCCCTTTTTGCCACTCCCCCCCTTCTCTGTCTAGGATCCTCTCTCATGTCGCGTTACCCCTTGGCTGCATGTTTGCTCGCTTTTGCCGTTGGTTGCGACACAAAGCCGCTCGAAAAGCGACAATCGGGCCCTGTTGCGCCCGGCGGTGTCGCTATTCCGACGAACGAAAGCCCCTCGGCGGCGACCGGATCAGGCGCCCAACCAACTTCGCCTGCGACGCCAGAGATGGCCGAAACACCGCCTACTGAAACTCCCCCGCCTGCCGAATCAAAACCGAACAAGGGGATTATCGGCAAAACCTCCAATGTGGTGGTCGACGCGAACAAAGCATTGCAGGATCCCGAAATCGTCCTCGGCGAAGGGGCCAACGCCGACGGCGTCGATCCGTTCAGCCAGGCTGGATCGGTTTACTTTTCGGCCATGGCCAAGGTGAGCACGCTGGGGATGCAGCAAGCAGTCAACATGAAGAAAGCGGTTGAAGGCCGCTATCCGACTTATGACGAATACATGCAGATGATGAAAGAAAACCGCATCGAGTTTGTCAAACTGCGTAGCTACGAGATGTACGGCTACGATGACAAAACCGGCAAGATCCTAGTGTTAATGGACAAACGTCTCCAGCGCGAACATTACAAGCGTGCGGGGATCGATCCTCCGGCCGAGTAATTTGGTCTTTTTAGCGACGCCATGTCGCGAATTTCTCGATTGGCCGCGTTTGCGAAAACAACGTACAATTCTCGCAGACCCACTCAGGCACATCGCAGAGGAAGGCGAGCATGGCCAGTTCCCATCGCAGTACCGCAGGCTTATCGATCGGCGAATATCTGATTCGCCGATTGCAAGATTATGGCCTGCAAGACATTTTCGGCATCCCGGGAGATTACATACTCTCGTTTTATTCGATGCTTGAAAAAAGCTCGATTAACATGGTCGGCTGCACGCGAGAAGATAATGCAGGCTTTGCCGCCGACGCCTATGCTCGCGTACACGGCATGGGCGCCGTCTGCGTCACCTACTGTGTCGGCGGGCTCAGCATCTGCAATTCGATCGCTGGCGCGTATGCCGAAAAATCGCCGGTAGTCGTGCTAACCGGCTCGCCGGGACTGCGCGAGCGGATTAACAACCCGCTGCTGCATCACATGGTGCGCGAGTACAGCACGCAAAAAGATGTCTTTGAAAAACTATGCGTCGCCGGCGCCGAGTTGGCCGACCCCGTCACCGCATTTCGCGAAATCGATCGCGTGCTGGACGCCGCAGCTCGTTTCAAACGCCCTGTCTATATTGAGCTGCCGCGCGACATGGTCCATGTCGTGCCGCACATCAGCCATACCTTCCAGGAACCGACCACAACCAGCGATCCCCATGCGCTGCAAGAAGCGGCGGCCGAAGCGGCGCGTTTGATGGCTTCGGCCGAGCGACCGATGATCATCGCCGGCGTCGAACTTCATCGCTTTGCGCTGCAGGACGAGTTAGTCCAATTGGCCGAAGCGACCGGCATTCCTGTGGCCGCGACAATCTTAGGGAAAAGCGTAATTCGCGAAATGCACCCGCTGTATGTTGGCCTGTACGAAGGAGCAATGGGACGCGAAGAAGTGACCAAGTTTGTCGAAGAGAGCGACCTGATTTTGCTCCTCGGCACGTTTATGACCGATATTAACCTGGGGATCTTTACTGCGAACTTGGATCCGTCGAAGTGCATCTATGCGACTAGCGAGCAACTGCGCGTCCGACATCATCACTATCACGGCGTCACGTTGCCTGACTTTATGCGGGCGCTAGCCGCCCAACAGCCGCATCCGCCGAAGCGTTTGATCCCGTCCGGGTTGGCCATGCAGCAGTTGCCGGTTGGCGAGACCACGGATGAGCCGCTGACGATTCGCCGCATGGTGCCGATGATCAATGAGTTGCTGGACGACGACGTGATTGTGATCGCCGATATCGGCGACTCGCTATTCTCAGCAACCGAGCTCGTGACCCGCGGCCAGTCCGAGTTTATCAGCCCTGCCTATTACACTTCGATGGGCTTCGCCGTGCCGGCGACTTTAGGCGTGCAAACCGCCAAACCCAATGCCCGCGTGATCTCGATCATCGGCGACGGAGCTTTCCAGATGACCGGCATGGAGTTATCTACGATCGTGCGTCATGGTTATGACCCGGTAATTATCGTCCTCGACAATCACGGCTACGGCACCGAGCGTTGGCTGCATGCCGGCCAATGGGAATACAACGAGATTCATCCCTGGAAGTACAGCAAGCTGCCTGACATCTTGGGTGGCGGAACCGGCTACGAAGTGAAAACCGAGAAAGAGTTCTACACCGCCTTGCAAAGCGCCTGGAACGATCGCTCGGGCATGAGCATCATACATGTCCACCTTTCCGATCAGGACGCCAGCGAAACGCTGAATCGATTAGCGTCGCGCATGGGTAGGACGATATAACCGCTCGAGCTTAAGCCGCCTATGCAAGGAAGTAGGCAGGCAAGCATCTTCCCTGAAATCGCGTGCTATTGGGCTTGCGGCTCAGCTCCCAAACGCTCTGCGTTGGCTTGAGCTCGGCAGACTCGCAGCATGTTTTGGCCGAGGATCTTCTGAATCTCCGCTTCTTGGTAACCGCGTTGGATGAGACCGATAGTGACAAGCGGCCAGTTGGTCCAGCCTAAACTTGCCGCGCGTGGCCAGTGCCCGCCCAAAGCGCCGCTGGGCCATAGCGCCTCGTAGCGCTGCCGGCGACGCGCTCGCGAGGGAATTTTCTGATTGGCAGCGGCCGCATATTGCGACGTATGGGCGACATCGGTTCCGATCGCGACGTGGTCAACGCCAAAACGTTTGACGGCGTAGTCAATGTGATCCAGCAGCGCCGCCAGATCGCCGCCGCCACCCAAAAAGGCCGGGATCCAACAGATGCCGATCAGGCCGCCACCGTCGCAAATGGCGCGGATCACTTCGTCCGGCTTGGCGCGGATATGATTTCGTAGGCCTGCGCAAACCGTATGGCTGGCGACCATTGGATTTTGCGATACTTGCGCCGCTTCCAAACTGGTTTTCCACCCGCTGTGCGCCACGTCGACAATTACGCCGACGCGATTCATCTCGGTAATTGCGGCGCGGCCCAAATCGCTGAGCCCGCCGTTCGCCGTTTCGGCGCAACCGTCTCCCAGCAGATTCCGCCGGTTGTAAGTGATATGCATCATGCGAACGCCAAGTTGATAGAAAAGCCGAATGTAGCCCAGTTCTTCCTCTACACTTACCCACGACGACGGAAGCGGAACGCCGTTGCCGGTCAGATAAAGACAATGCTTGCCGGCACGATGGGCCGCTTCGATATCAGCCGGCACCGTAGCGCGGACCAGCGTGCCGCGCAGGCGGTCCGTCAGATAAGTGAACCGGGCGAGTCGCTTCATCAGCCGCAGCGGATCTTGCCCTTCTTCGCCGGCATTTTGAAAGATGGCGGTCACGCCGCTACAACGTAGCGCCTCATCAAACTCGAGTCGTTCGGCTGCTTCGACGGTCGCCTGCGTCATGCCGAGATCTTCTTGCAGATCCTGAAGTTCGACGTCGGACGCGCCAGCTTCGATGGCGGCGGTCATGCGCGGCGCATCAAGTGCGGCTCTCGGTGCAAAGCCATAACTGTCAAACACGAGCGATCGTCGGTGAAGCGCTAAGCCGGTGGCGATCTCTGCTGGAGTCGGCTTTAGTACTTCCAGACCGCTCTCTCTGGCGCGAGTGATCACCGGATTTTGGGAGAGTAGCCAGGGATCGCGGTCGGTTGGCTCCACGGCGGAAAAAAGTGGGCGAGCGCTAGCGAGGGTTGCCGACGCAGCGGCTAGTGAGAGAAATTGGCGGCGCGAAGAGCGGCCGGTGCGAGCATCGAGAGTCATCGGATTGGCGGGATCCAAGGCAGGGAGGAATTCAAGCGGCTCCACAACCGACCAGTGTGAGGAGTGAAGTAAACGCGATGATGGAGGTTTGCTCACTTGGCCGAAATTCGCTCCACTCCATCTCTATCCTACTTGAACGATTCCTCACCCGCAAAGCGAACTCGACCTCCCTTAGAATGAAGCTTGGCGAAGGTCGACCGCATCTGCTCGATGTCACCCAGCGTCAAATAGATGTCGTACTCCCACACCAGGCCTGGCGTAAATGCGAATGTCTTCAGCGGAGCAAAGTAAGAACAAGCCGAAGGCTGCCCCGTTTCGCCAAAGCGATAACAGGTCAGGTCTGCGGCGACCGGTACATACACGCCCAGCCCGGCGTTGTTGTCGTCGAGATAGGCGGCCCAATTCTCGGTGATCTTCCGCGATTCGTTGGGCCAACCAGGAACGCTCCGGCTGAGCGGCTTGTCCATCCAGGGCTGATCGCCATCGTAGATCGCCAGCGTCTTCAACTCTGAATTCACAAAGACCGCCGGCAGTTCTTGCGCACGCGGGGGATGCTCTTTGTTGCCGGTATAGGTTGCCCGAAAACGAATATGGGCGACAGTTCCTTCGAGTTTGATCCACTCCTCCATCGTCACCTCAGGCAGCGCAGCTCCAGAGGCCCAATGCTTTGGTTCAGTCTTGGCGTACAGCGTCTCGTGCTCAATGCGAAACTCTAATAGCCTAGCGCCTGCACCGCGGTAGTCGCCCCCTTGGACGGGATTCCAACTCCACGGTTTATCGACCCACAAAGAGCCATCTCGTTTGCCGTAGTACGACTGCTGAATCAATCGACCGCGATCATAATGATCGACTAGATTGCGCGGCGTACCGCTGGGGCCAAACCAAGCGACGCCGGCTCCGGAAGATTTCTTGACGCCGATCCGGACTACCCCGTTGTCAAGATAAGCCCAATCATCCGCTTCTTCCGCCGGCGCAGAAAAAGCCGACAAACAACAGAGCGCGAAGACAATCGCCTTCGCAATTGCCTTCGCGCGGTGGATTACGGAGAAACCTAGTCCGCCAAGTCTTTGATCGCTTCCCATTTGCCGCTCTTGCCGCTACGGAAAATCGCTTCGATGACGCGCATATTGGCGATCGCGTCAGCCAGCGGCGTCGGCGTTGGCGATTCGTCCAAAATCGCCTTCGACATCAGATCCCCTTGGATCGTGTATTGATCAGCGATCGGCAACTTGATTTCCTGAATCTCTTCGCTCGTTTCGTGATACAGGATGCATGGCTCATCCGGCGGCGCATTAAACGGAATCTTGATTTCGATCCGGCCGGTGGTACCGTAGATCTGCACGCGTTGATACGGCGTCGCTTTGGTGCTGCACGTGAACGTGCTGGTAATGCCGCCGAAGTCAATGATCGCTGACGTGACCGTGTCTGTCTTGAACTGCTCGTCGATGGTGACGCAGCCCAATACGCGACGCGGCTCTCCTTCAAAGATGAATCGCGACAGCGAGATCGGGTAGCAGCCGATGTCCATCAGTGAGCCGCCGCCATACTCAGGCTGATTCCGAATATCGTCGGCGTTGTCATTGAAGTACGAGAACCACGTCTGAATCGAAACAGGGCGTCCAATTCCGCCGTCGCGCACGATCTGCCGCGCCTTTTGCCATTGCGGATGGTGACGATACATGAACGCCTCCATGACGCGCAGCTCGGGGTGTTTGCGCGCCGCATCCAACAGCTTTTGGCCTTCGTCGGCGGTCATCCCAATCGGCTTCTCGCACAAAACATGCTTGCCGGCTTCGATCGCTTTGATCGACCACGGCACATGCATGTGATTGGGAAGCGGATTGTAGATCGCGTCAATTTCGGGATCTTCCAACAGCGCCTCGTACGAACCGTACGCTTTGGCAATTCCTAATTCGCTAGCCGCCGCGCGGGCTTTGGCCAGATTACGAGACGCAATCGCGCTAACTTCGCAGTAAGCGCCGTTCTGCATCCCAGGAATCACTTTTTTCGTGCCGATATTTGCCGTACTGAGAACGCCCCAGCGAACTTTGCTCATCTCTGCCTCGGGTAGACGCACAAAATTTACAGAAAGGAAGCTTTTAGTTTAACGCGCGAACCCTCCCCTTCTAGCCCAGGCAAAAGGGGGACTTTCGACAAATCGAAAACGGACCCGAAAATATCTACTGGTCTTTCTGAGTTTTATTCCAATAGATGCGGACATTTTGGGTCTTTCGCCCCACTGCAATCACATCATTGCGACCATCGCCATCGAGATCACCCACGGTTAGATCTTCGATCGCGACGCCGCCGGGATCGACCACATAGCGGCGCCATTCTCCATGTTCGGCGCTGATGGGATCATATACCCGAAGCCCGCGTCGCGTGTTATCGCCGGCGTCATCTCGGACGCCGATCACCAATTCTTCGTCAGCGTCCTCATCCATGTTGGCGCACCAGACAGCGTGCCCCCATTTCAGTTCAGCGTCCAAAATATGACGCTTCCAAAGACTGCGTAAGGGCGCCTCTTTCGGTTTGGTGTAAACCACCACGCGATCGCCGTGCCAGGGCTCGATCGTCGCGATATAGTCGCTGCCATCTGCCAGCTTACCCCGCTTTACCTCGCTGGCTCCGCGTTCTGGATAAGGACGCTCTTGCTCGCCGGCGCCGATGAGGGTTGATTTCCAAGCATCGCCGTCTCGCTCGACCAAGGTCACTCCTTCAAAACTAGCGACCAGCAAATCATTGTGACCATCGCCATTCATATCGGTCGCGCAAAAATTATGGGCGACATGCAGCTTGTCAGTAAGCAACGTCTCGGGCCAAGGTTCGTTGACCGGATCGGCCGGAATCGACAGCGCCACCAGACGAATGCCGTTGGCGGCAAATTCAGGTCCGTCGGTATTGCGACCTTTCAGCGGAGCGACAATCAACTCAGGGCGCTGGTCTCCGATCACGTCAGCAAAGTCAATGCGATGCAGCGTTGGATCGGCCGGCAGCGGAAATACCTTCCACGCCCCCTCCCCTGCTCCGTTGCGAGTCGCCCATTGCAGCGAACCGCCGCTGCGCGTATTGCCTGCTTGCCAATCAGCACCGATGGCGAAATCAATCAGCCCATCGCCATCCACATCATGCGGCGCAAAGCAAACGTTGTCAGTCTTGGTCTGCCGACCGTTGGTAATCAGATGCTCTTCCCAAGTCGGGTTCTCCAACCACAGCACGCGCTGCGAATCGACGATCGCGATATCGAGCTTTTGATCGTCGTTCATATCAAGCACTCGAACCGCGTATCCAACGCCCAGCTTGGTCGGCAGCTCTTGTTCGACAAAACGAAGCTCGTCAGCCGAGGAAACCGCCGTAAAGGAAAGCACTGTGTAAGAAAGCACCGTGCAGGAAACCATCAGCAGCAAAATAGGGGTGCGAATCATAGGGGGGCTCCAGCAGAAGGGGATAACGTGCGAGTCTATTTTTGCTGATTGGCGCTCGGCTTGATAGAGTTTTCTGCGGAAAGGGGCGGATTTGATCGTGTAAAAAACCTCCGATGGATGTGAGATCTTTTATGGCCGTCACGATTGAATCTGCCAGAATGTAGGAGAATCTGCCCCAATGCACCCCAGCTCCTCCCAGCCCCCAAATCTTGCATCATGCTCTATCGCACCCAGCCTGCGCTGTTGGTCGTCTGTTTGCTTTGTTCGTTTGCGGTTGCGGCGGAATCGAGCGGCGTACTCCCCCAAGACGAAGCAGGGCGAACGCTCAATCTTGATTTTGAAACCGGTACTCTTGCCGATTGGACCTCCACCGGAGAAGCGTTCGCGCAGCAACCGATCGAAGGTGACACAGTCCAAGCGCGGCGCGGCGATATGCGCAGTGCTCACCAAGGAAAATTTTGGGTCGGCAGCTACGAGCGCAAGTTGGACGCGCCCACCGGAACGCTCACCTCGGCGCGATTCAAAGTAACGCATCCCTGGGGAGCCTTTTTGCACAACGGAGGACGGCATGCGGAAACGCGGGTCGAATTGGTCCGCACCGATACCGGCGAAGTTTTTTACAAAACGTCGGGTGATAATCACGAAGAACTGCACCGCTTTGTGGTTGACTTGCGAAAGCTGCAAGGCCAAGAAATCTTCATTCGTCTAATCGATCAACACAGCGGCGGCTGGGGACATTTGAACTTTGACGACTTTCGCTTTTACGACACCGCGCCGGCGCCGCCAACTTTGCAGCCCCAGCGACTGGTCGCTGATATGTATCCCCATGCCGGACTGACGGCTGCCGAAGCGGCTGCAGCGATGCACGTCCCTGATGGGTTCTCGGTCATCGTCAGCGCGGCCGAACCCGCTATCCAACAACCGATCGCCATGGCGATTGATCACCGGGGACGGTTGTGGGTCGCCGAAGCGTACGCCTATCCCAATCGCGCTCCTGAAGGCCAAGGCAAGGACCGCATCTTGATCTTTGCCGATCACGACGGGGATGGAAAATTCGACGAGCGAAAAGTCTTTTGCGAAGGCTTGAATCTCGTCAGCGGGCTCGAAGTTGGTTTCGGCGGCGTCTGGGTTGGCGCCGCTCCGTACTTGCTCTTCATCGCCGATAAAGATGGGGACGACATCCCCGACGCCGAACCGCAAGTGTTGCTGGATGGCTGGGGCTATCAAGATACTCACGAGACCCTCAACGCATTTATTTGGGGGCCTGATGGTTGGCTTTATGGTTGTCACGGAGTCTTCACTCATTCCAACGTCGGCAAGCCTGGCGCGCCGCCAGCAGAACGCACGCCGATCAATGCGGGCATTTGGCGCTATCATCCGATTCGGCATCAATTTGAAGTCTTCGCGCACGGCACCAGTAATCCCTGGGGAGTCGACTTCAATGATTATGGTCAAGCCTTCGAGACCGCTTGTGTGATCCCGCACTTGTACCAAATGATCCAAGGAGGTCGCTACCAGCGTCAAGCCGGCTCTCATTTCAATCCGCATACCTATGATGACATCAAAACGATCGCCGATCATCGACATTATCTCGGCGCCAACCCGCACGGCGGTAACGGCAAGTCGAATGAAGCAGGCGGAGGACATGCGCATGCCGGCGCGATGATCTATCTGGGAGATCGCTGGCCATCCGCCTATCGCAATCAGATCTTGATGAACAACATTCACGGCCAACGCTTGAATGTCGATATTTTGAAGCAGCAAGGCTCTGGTTACGTCGGCAGTCATGGGCCTGATTTTTTGTTGACCGGTGATCAAGCGTCGCAAATTTTGAACCTCCGCTACGCGCCCGACGGTAATGTCTACATGATCGATTGGTACGACATGCAAGCGTGTCATGATCATAATTCGACCAAGCACGATCGGAGCAACGGTCGCATCTACAAGATCTGTTACGGTGAGCCTGAAAACGTCCAGGTCGACTTGCAACAACACAGCGATCTGGAACTGGCCGAATTGACGCTAAAGCAAAATGATTGGTTCGTACGCCACGCGCGTACGATGTTGCAAATGCGTGCGAGCGAGGGCAAGATCCATGCCGACGCCTTGGCTCTCCTACAGGAGATCGCTCAATCGAATCAAGAAGCAGCGCGGCGACTGCGTGCCTATTGGGCTTTGCATGTCTGTGGGAAACTCGATGCAACGACGACGCAGAAAATGCTGGCCGACGCCGATCCCTTCGTACGTGGCTGGGCGATTCAACTGGCGTTGGAAGCTGATCCCACCCCCACGAAGATGCTCTATGATCAAATGGTGAAGCTGGCCTCTGCCGATCCCTCGCCGGTTGTCCGACTTTATCTGGCTTCTGCCGCGCAGCGGATGCCGCTCGAGTCTCGCTGGGACTTGCTGGCCCCTTTGATGTCGCACGCCGAAGACGCCAACGATCATAACTTGCCTCTGATGTATTGGTACGCCGCCGAGCCATTGGCCGATCAATCACCCGAGCGGGCTTTGGCTTTGGGCTTGACCGCCAGCAAGTCGATTCCACTGGTAGGCCAGTTTATGCTGCGACGTATCGGCAGCGGCGATGCGAAGTCTGCGTTGGCGACGCTGGTGAGGGGCCTGGGCGACGTCCAAGACGCGCCGACGCAGTTGACCTTCCTACGGGCGATGCGAACCGCTTTGGCGGGACAGCGTCGCGTCACTGCACCTGACGACTGGTCCCAAGTCGGCGGTAAACTGATGGCAAGCGAGAATCGGGACGTCGCATTGGCAGCACAAGCGATAGGAGTAACCTTTGGGGATCTAGCGGCGATGAATCGCTTCCGTCTGATCGCAACATTGCCAGAGTCACCACTGGATGTCCGTATCGCGGCGATCGAAACGCTGCTTGCCGCTGGCGACCCGAGTTTGCCGGCGCTGCTGCAATCCTTGCTAAAGAATCCGCAACTGCGCGACATCGCGCTCAAAGGCTTGGCCCAATATGACGACTCCTCAACGCCGACCGTCATCTTGGCCCACTACGGAGAGATGCAGCCAAGTGACAAGCGAGTGGCGCTGGCGACCCTTTGTTCTCGTACGGCGTACGCAAAACCGTTGTTGGCGGCGATCGAAGCAGGCCAGATTTCCAGCACTGAACTAACAGCCGACATGGTCCGGCAACTCTCGAACCTCCAAGATCAAGCAATCGACGCAAAGCTGGCCAAGGTCTGGGGATCGGTTCGCGAAACGCCTGCCGAAAAAGCAATGCTGATCATGCAGTACAAAACCTTGATCGAGAATACTTCGCATCCCCCAGCCGATGCACCGTGGGGTCGTGCGATCTTCGCCAAGACTTGTCAGCGCTGTCACCAGTTATACGGCGTGGGGGGAACGATCGGGCCAGATCTGACCGGATCGAACCGGGCGAATCTTGACTACCTGCTAACCAACGTTGTCGATCCGAGCGCGGTCATGGCCAAAGAATATCAGCCATCGATCGTGTTGCTGGAGAGTGGTCGTGTGATCACCGGAATCGTACGAGCCGAAGATAACAAAACGCTCACCCTACAAACGGCCGAAGAAACGTTGATCCTTCCCAAAGACGAAATCGACGAGCGAAAGACGAGCGATAAGTCGATGATGCCGGATGATCAACTGCGCCCGTTCAGCCAGCATGACATTCGCTCGCTGGTCTCCTATCTGCAGACCAAAACGCAAACGCCGCAACTGGCGACCAAGGAAAATGCCAGAGATCTCTTTAACGGTAAGGACCTGACCGGCTGGACCGGAGATCGCAAACTATGGTCGGTCGAAAATGGGGAGATCGTTGGTAAAACGGCCACCGGGATCAAATCAAACAGCTTTTTGGTCAGCGATTTAACGGCGACAGATTTTCGTTTGCAGCTTGAAATTCGCTTGGTAAATAACGCAGGAAACAGCGGCGTTCAGTTCCGTAGCAAGTCGTTGCCCGGCGGTTCGGTCAAAGGCTATCAGGCTGACGCCGGTCCCGACTGGTGGGGCAAGCTGTATGAGGAACATGGTCGCGGTTTGCTGTGGGACAAGTCGGGCGAGGTTCATCTCAAGCCGGGCGAGTGGAATCAATACGAGATCGTCGCCGAGGGAGATCATGTAAAGACCTTTTTGAACGGCCAACTGTGCGTCGACCTGCAAGACAACCAAGGCGCCAAACGGGGCGTCTTTGCGCTGCAATTGCATTCTGGGGGGCCGACCGAGGTCCGATTTCGCAATCTTCAGCTAGAAATATTGGAACCATCGGAATAGTCGGTCCGTGTGCGGTAAGCTATCCTTGCGAACCACAGGCATGACCCAGGTTTTTTAGCGATACCGAGCCGTATGAATTTCGATATGCTGTTTGGCGAATTCCTACTATTGATTGCCACGATTGACCCGATCGGCACGTTGTCGATCTTTGTCGGCGTCACCCGGAAGTCACGCAACGAAGATCGTCCGCGAATCGCACTTAAAGCGACGCTGATCGGCGGCGCTGTGTTGTTGACGTTTCTGGTCCTGGGACAGTTTGTGCTTGCCTCGCTCAACATCCGGCTCGAATCGTTTCAACTAGCAGGCGGAGTGATCTTATTTCTGCTGGGCCTGCAAATGGTCTTCGGCGTCGGTCCGGCGGTCGAAGAGCCCAAGCCTGAAGCAGGACATGATGTCGCTGTCTTTCCACTGGCGCTGCCGTCGATCGCAAGCCCCGGCTCGATCCTAGCTGTCGTTATCCTGACTGACAATCATCGCTTCACCGTGATGGAACAAGCAGTGACGGCGATGATTTTGGTGACCGTCTTGGCGCTTACCTATTTCTTAATGTTGGCTGCTAATCCAATTCACCGCTTAATCGGCGACACCGGCGGCACCATTATTGTGAAGGTCATGGGGCTGCTGCTGTGCGCCTTGGCGACAGAGAACTGCGTCGAAGCAGTGCAAGCGATCTGGGAATAGAGCAAAGGAAAAAGCCGCCTTCGTAGAAGGCGGCTTTTTGCGTTTTAGAAGAATGCGGCAGGGCGACCTACCACTTCAGGCCGAACTTGGAGCCTTCGCTTTGTTCGTTGACGATGCCCCCTTTGAGCTCGGCAGCGGTCGGTTTGACCTTTAATGCGCGATCGACATCGGGTTCTTCTTCGTCCTTCTTCTTGCCGCCTGACTTGCCGACTGGGGCCGGGGCCAGGGCCTTGATCGACAGCCCGATGCGGCGTTTCTCTTGGTCAATGTTGACCACTTTGACTTGAACCGTTTCGCCGGGCTTCAAGACGGACTCGATCCGGCTAACCCGAGTATGGCTCACTTCTGAAACGTGAATCAGACCTTCGATGCCGGGAGCGATTTCTACAAACGCCCCAAAATCCATGATCTTGGTCACTTTGCCGCTTGCGATGGCGCCGACCGAGAATTCTTCGGCGACCTTTTGCCAGGGGTTCTCCAGAGTGTCTCGAATCGAGAGCCCTATCTTGCCGGTCTCTGGGTCAATCTTGGTCACTTTGACGCGAACAGCTTGACCTTCGCTCAGCACGTCGCTGGGATGCTTGACCCGATCCCAACTGATCTGGCTTACATGAACCAGCCCATCGACGCCACCAATGTCAACAAAGGCGCCAAAGTCTTGGACTCGCGTCACGGTGCCGTCACGCATCTGACCAACTTGCAGCGTGACCATCGTCTCTTTGCGATTATCTTCTTTGGCCTTCTCGGCGACCGCTCTAGCGCTCAGGACCAGGTTACGGCGTTCTGGATTCGCTTCGGTCACCAGGCACTGCAGCTTTTGGCCCAGATAATCTTCCATGTTGGTGACGTGATGCGGCGCGATCTGGCTGGCCGGAATGAACCCGCGAGCCTGACCGACGGCGCACTCTAGGCCCCCCTTGTTCACTCCATCGACCACCGCGTCGACGAGGATTCCTTCGGTGAGATCGCCCCAATCGACGACCGAGACCGAAGAGCCCGGCACAAGCGCTTCGTACAGCCCTTGCTCGCGATCGTATTTGATGATCACGACTTCCAACTTGGCGCCGATCTCGGGGGGGACGACAAACGAACGAAGTGAGACAAAACCCTGATTTTGGCCAGGGAGATCAATAAAGACCTCTTCGCGGTGGACGCGTGCGACGGTCGCGTTTAGGCGACTATCGACTTCCAGCGTCTTGCCAGATATCCCTTGCATCGCCTTTTCGCTGGTAATCATGTCATCCAGCGAGAGTCCGCCGAGGGCTGCTTCAACTTCGCGTTCGATATCATCCAGCTTTTGACGACGATTTGGTACTTCGACACGGCCATCCGACGAAACCGGAAGTCGCTCCATCTCTCGCTCTGCTTCCAGCGACGCAAGGTCGTCCGGAACTGCGGCGGGATCAACCTCTTGTTCGGCACTGGCCGGTTTCGGCTTCTCGGGACGCTGCGGACGAGCCATTGCGGGCTTTACCGGCTGTGCGGCCGCTGACTTGTCTTCTTCGCGCTGCGATCCGATCAACACGGTTCGCTTGGGCGAATCGGCGTTGTCAGTCGCTGCCTTGTCAGCAGAGCCTGAGCTGGCGTCACCTGGGGTGGAAGAAGCGGGGCTTGCGGGAGTGGTTGGGGTTGCAGCGTCGGCAGGAGTTTCCGGCTGGGCTTGCGGATCCTGATTGGGATCAACAGACATATCAACTATTTCCGTATCGAGAAGAGGAAACGGCGTTCCCGTCAGGTCTCTGCGTAAAGACCGATAAGGAATTTAGTTTATCAGCGGAGCCCACCGCTGGGTAGGGTTTCCGCCGGTGCGAATAAAACAGTAGTATACAGGAACTTCGATTTTTTAGTGACCTATCGCACGTTCGATCATGCAAACTTCGTATCCCAAAACGATTGCGACCCTGATTCAAACGGCGCCGACTCCTCCGCTAGGTCCCGGGATACCAGTTATTTCGGTTCGTGACCAGCTTTCGCGGCTACATGTTCAGGATTTGGCCGATGGTCGTCGCCTCCGCAATCGCGAACTTGCTGAGGCATGTTTGGCGGGTATTTGGCTGCTCTACAACTTTTTAGAAGAATCGCACGAAATAAGTCAAAACCTTCCGTCCATTTCAGGCAGTTATTGGCATGCGATTATGCATCGCCGCGAGCCTGACTACGGCAACGCCAAATATTGGTACCGCCGAGTTGGTCGGCACCCAATCATGCATGACTTGGCTGCATATACGGCAAAATTAAATTCTGGCGGAGCATTGGACACCGCGTCCTGCTTGCTTACTGCAGGAGATGCGTGGGATCCAATAGCGCTGGTTGACGGCTGTGAAGCGGTCGCCTGTGGTCGCTCGACCAATCAAGAAATACTGATTCAGATCGCTGCCGAGGAATGGCGGCTTTTATTTGATTACTGTCTGCACGAAGCGTTTGGACCGTAATTCTGCTTGTTCTCATCTTTCATTCTATTCGCTAGAATACTACCTACTCTGGGGAAACGGCTAGGAGTTTGCCAGCATGATACGTTTTGATTTTGAAAAGAGCGTCGGGTACTGGATTTTCTCGACCGGACATATGCTCTCGCGCGCAATGAACGAAGAACTCTCTGCGCACGGCATCACCTACCGTCAGTGGGAAGTGCTAGCTTGGCTCTCTTACCATGGAGAGATTACGCAAAGCGAACTGGCCGAGCAAATGCGAATCGAAGCGCCCACTTTGGTGGGTGTCATTGACCGCATGGAGCGGGACGGCTGGATTACGCGAGAGACGGATCCTTGCGATCGGCGGAAGAAAATCATCCGCGCCACCGATAAAGTACAACCCGTTTGGGAACAAATGGTCAATTGTGCGTTAGCAGTCCGGGCCAGAGCGATTGTCGGGATTCCGGAAGAAGATCTAGAAGTTATGCGCCGCACTTTGTCGCTGATGCGTGATAATATGGGAGAGAACGTGTTGGGGCCTGTCCCGACTGATACTTTGGTCGCTCCGACAGGCGCGACCAAAGCGACCGTACCCATCGATTAACGCTAGTTGCATGACGACCCATCGGCTGCATACGCTGCATCAGCGCAGTTTTGACGACAACAAATTCGTCTATCCCGTGCTTTCGCGGCGCAGTCGCGGGCTGTCGATCGGCGTGAACTTAAATCCCGATAAAATTTGCAACTTTGATTGCATCTATTGTCAGGTGAATCGGCGAGAAGAAAGCGAAACTCGGTTTGTCGAGACCGAGCGTTACTTCCATGAAGTAGACGAAATGCTTCGCCTAGCCGCGTCAGGTGAAATTTGGAAAACACCCAAGTTCGCTCAGACCCCGGAGCAACTCCGCCGCGTCAACGACATCGCGTTTAGCGGCGACGGCGAGCCGACCACCTATCGTAACTTTGACGAGCTAGTCAGACGCACCGCCGAGATCAAACGTCAGCACGGGATGGATGACGTTAAAATGGTATTGATCACCAATGCGTCCATGTTTCATCGCGATGTTGTGAAACAGGGCTTGGCGGTCCTGGACGCTAACAATGGCGAAATCTGGGCGAAGCTAGACGCCGGCACCGCTGACTACTATCACTTGATCGAACGGACCAAAATTCCGTTTCAGCGCGTGCTGGACAATATTACCGCTGCATCGCAAGTTCGCCCGCTGGTGATTCAGACCCTCTTTATGCAGGTCAACGGCGTTGGCCCCAGCGAAGCAGAGTTAGCCGCCTATTGCGGTCGCCTGCGCGATGTGACCGCCGCCGGCGGCACGTTGAAGCTGATCCAGATCTATACGGTTGCCCGTCAACCGGCCGAAGGTTTTGTTGCGCCGCTTAGCGATGCCGAAGTCGATCGGATCGTGAAGCTGGTTCAACACGAAACGGGACTCCTTGCCGAAGCCTACTATGGAACCTCCGACTATTAAATCTGACCCGCAAGCTCCCGCTTCTCCGGCTGAGCATCCAGCTCGCTTGCAAACGTCGCCTGGCTCGTGGAAGTTGCTGGGACTGATCCTCGCAGCGCTAGCCGTGTGGGGGATCCTCCTCGCCGTGGGAGTGTTCCTTAATTTCGGCGGCGAAGCAGCCGATCGGTTTGACGTTCGCCGGCCGCTGCTCGTGCTGGGCTGCACACTAACGTTTCTTTCGTTCTGGCTCTTGCTGCTGTGGTCCAAGAGCCGTAAAGCGACCTGATCGCGTTCGATTGGTCGATCCACGCGACTTCCATACAATCTTGGTAACGCTCAAAGTAACGCTGCAGCTTTGTCCTCTTTTTGTTGGTACTCGTATGTTTGAATCGGAACACGACCGCGCCAAATACCAAACTGGCGAACCACAACCACCGGACGAAATCACCGAACCAGGGATCATCATCAGTCCCGACACGCAGCGCAGCGAACGAATCCCGCCGGGCCAATCGCGCACGCGGAAATGGCCCATCTTGCATGCGTCGATCGTGCCGGAGGTGCCGACCGAAAAATGGCGGTTAAAAATCTTTGGCTTGGTCGAGCGGGAAGTGAACTTGAGTTGGGATGATTTTCAAGCGCTGCCGCGCTGCAAAGTTTTCGCTGACTTCCATTGCGTTACGCGTTGGTCACGCTTGAGCAACGTCTGGGAAGGGGTCGCGACCAAGACTTTGCTGGATCTGGCCGGCGTCCAACCAGAAGCGAAATATGTCCTGTGTCACGCCTACGACAACGGCTGGACCACCAATTTGCCGCTCGCAGACTTTTTGGCCGACGACGCACTGTTGGCCGACAAACATGACGACCTAGCGATCAATGCCGACCACGGTGGACCGGTACGCGGCATGGTGCCGCGTTTGTACGCATGGAAGAGCGCCAAGTGGATCCGCGGAATTGAACTGACAGCCACCGACAAGCCAGGCTACTGGGAGCGCGGCGGCTACCACAATCATGGCGATCCATGGACGGAAGAGCGATTTGGGTATTAGCGGTCGTAACGGTTGTTAGTTGATGCAGAACTGCGCAACCACACTGCCTGCAGCAAAGCAAATGGCTAATAAAACGAGGACATACGTTGGATGCATTGGATTTCTCGCAGATCAATCGCCCAAGGCGAGGTGATGTGGAGGGGGACCGATCGGCCGCCACCAATACAACTGTAGGTCATAAAAAAACCGCCGGCTGCAAGCAGCACGGCGGCTCAGAAATATAAGAAAACCTTCGGTCAAGATGCGACGAGTGGAGTCGCTGCGAGACGGGCGAAACTCTGGCGTGCACTTGCACTAGCCGTTTGTGAGTCCGGCCCTCGCAAAAAATTGGTCCCTCTGCCGGATAATGCACCGAAGGCTTCTTTTCCCATTTTAGTCCACTCGGCAAAACCGGCTAGGCTTTGTCGAGCGACAAGTTCCCTGATCGGCAATATTCTTTGGCCTGCTAGAGACCAAATTTGCAAATATTGTGATCGGCTACGCATTGTTGCGAGTGAGCCAGCAAAGTCAACCCGACACGCAAGATCGTAACAATTCTACCTCGGGTAACTCCCCCTGGATCGAGCAGGCATCCCCACCCGATCTACCTCGCTATTTCCCATCCACACTACATTTTCAGGGATTAGCGGCAGGTCATCCGCTGTCGGCCAATCTGCGATCACCCGCCGATTCTCGCGTTAAATCTAGGAAAAAATTTGGCCATGCTGGCGTCAATTTCTTGGCCGAGGCTGATTGCTGACCGTTTTGAGCGATGACGAGACTTCAATCGATGCGCCATCTCCGACAGGAATCGTGAAGTAGGATCCACGAAAGAAAATTACCAACACAAATACCGGCGTGACGGCGCCCGAATTGCTATCAGTCTGTTTCGTGCAAGCTGCCGATAAGATCGACCGAAATCGGCCGCTTCAACGATGCTTAGGGGGTTTCCCACTTGTTGTTGCGATAGACGGATTGACTCGGATCAAACTCGGTGATCGTTTCCAAGGTCAGCGAATGCAGCGGCCGATGGTTTTCAGCGGCGGTTAGCTCTGACCACTCCGGTACATTTTCCAGATCGCTGGTGTCATGCGTTTCTGGCAGCAGCGAGAGTTCGGCCATGACGAGTTTGCGAACCAGCTCGACCGGAATTTTGCTTCCTTCGCAGCCGGGACAGGTTCTATTAAGAATCGCAAGGCAGTCTTCGTAGCTGATTTCAGAAACAATGCTATCAAATGAATTTTCGATTTCGGGTCGTTTCAAAATTGCTCGGGCCGAGCGATAATCCCCCCCCCGTAGTTTGCGAAGCCCCGTGATGATTAATGACTTCCACTCTTCGACCCGCTCCGGGCTAGCCAGTTGCGCCGCGTGACGCTTTTGAATCAGTTGGATGTCATGCTCGGGGTCCAGGAGGTAGGCCATTGCCTGAAAGCGATTCGCTTCTTCCGGCGAACGCGCAATCGCCGTCATGCCGAGCAGCGAGCTTCGCCCAAGCCGAGTTGGTTCTAATCGCGCGGCGATTAAAAACAGACGAAGCGCGGTTTCACGAGCTTCCGGATCAATTTTCTTTTGCGCCAACTCTTCTGCATAGTTGCGATAGCCGCTGGGATTATCTGGACTCAGCTCGGCAAGTCGGCTCGCAGAGACGGTCTCGATTACTTCCTCGACATCAGCCAGCGGAATCTCCCGGGTCCGACTTTGTCCATTTCCTTGCGGTATTCGCAGACGCAGTACGCCGTCAGAGCGGCTTTCTACATAACCGGCCACGGTATCGGATTCGCCGCGAACGAGAACAACCGCGGCGTCAACGCCAGCGGTTATAAGGAACAATGCGATCGAAATGATACTGGCGATTCGTAACATCGCTAGGCCTCCATCCGGATCAGTTGCATGCGGACCATTGCCGCTTCGCCGTTGCGGATCTGCTGAAACACGCTCTGGGATGCTTGATCAACTTGTCGTAACTGGGCGATTAACTGATCGACCGCCAATTGCGAATTTGGCTGTGAGCGGATGATCGCGATCGCCGACATTTCCAACCAAATTCGCTGCAAAGCGGCGGTTTTCATCAAGTCATTACGCGCAATCAGTGAGATGACGCGAGACCGAAGCAGGATGTCGCTCAGTTGCGATTGCAACTCTGGCGAAAGCTTGGCCGCGACCAATTGCTCGGCTTGCAATTGAATGATCGCATGCAGCGCCTCGCTGGGGAGGCGCATGCCGAGTCGTTGTTCGTACGGGACGCCTACGATCTCGGCTTGGATTCGATAGTAGTCGAGTAAGTTAGCGGCCGATTGCTCCAGAACTTCGCTCGAGACATCTTCGCCGGCGACTTTGGGATCATCGTGCAAACGCGGAAGCGCGTCAGAGAGCAAGATCCGCCGTAGCTCTTCTTTCCAGGTCAACTTGTTATTTAAGACGACCGAACGCCCGGTGATCTCGCTCGCCATTCGCTGAACTTCAGAGACTGGCATCACCGTTTCTTCCAGATGATCCGACAACGCCAATCGCAACATCGCCGACGAGCGAAAATCGCTGAGCTTGCGCATAATCACTTCATGCTCGTCTCCCAATTTTTTCGCCAACAGATACTCAACCAATCGTTCGGCGTGATAGTAGTCCAAGTCGTCGCTGCCGGCGAGGATTGCCGCGAGGTTTTCATACGCCATGGCGCGACGGCGGGGATCATTAGCTCGACTTAATTGACGAAAGGCTTCGCGAATTCGATCTAAACGATCTTGCGATACGACGCGTCGAGAGTTGCTCTTAGCGGATCGAATTGGTTCTGGGACATCAGCCGACAGCGACTGGAACAGGCGGCGACCTGATTCTTTTTGTGCTGCCGCGGCGCCCAGCGCCGAGATTCGCGCTAGTTCCACGGCGTCGTTGAGCCATTCGTCGGGAGAACCAAACTCGCTTTCACTTAACTCAATTGGATGCGCCTGCCCTGCGAAGAAGCGAGCCATCCCGCCCACATCTCCCTGCCCGGCCAAGCCGGCGAGAGCGCCGCGCATGACGATTGCAGCGTCGGTGGGATCCATGCCGTCGACCGTGACATCGGCCGCTTTGGCCAGTAGCGACTGCAATTCTCGCGCGACCTGTCCGCTGGTTTTTCCGGACTCAAGCAATTCGATCAAGCGGAGCAGCACGGCAAGGTTGCGTTGACTGATCTGCTCGTCCAACAGACTGCGATAGGTATTCAAATCTTGCGGCACGCGCGGCAAGATCGCCAACAAGGCGTCGCCATCCAGATCCGTAGCCAACTGCTGGTTGACGTTAGTGCGGACGATGCGATGCAGGCTTTGATGGGTCGCCATCGCTTCGGCCGGGTCCTTTTCGACCAACCTTCGCAACGACGCATATTGATTCCGGGCCAACTCATCTGCAAACAGAGCCGCCAGATCGGGCGACGGACCGATGACCACGCCGAGATGATGCTCTAACTGCTCGACCAGTTGGTCGCGCCGTGGGGGAGCCAACTCGTTTTGTTGTGCGATATCGACAATCAATCGGAGCGCGACGTATTGTTGACTCACATTGCTTTTGGAATTCAGCGGCTCCTCTTTGGCAGGAATTTGTGTTAATAACGCCTGAGCCAGTGCAGCAAACGCAGCGTTGTCGGGTTCGTCGATCGCCAGCCGACGCAGGATGACGCGCAACTGCTCAGCATGCGTCGCATTGCCTTCTTCGGCCAAGGCCGCAATCATTTTTGGCACAAACTCGGCGTAGCCTTCGCCCCGCGTTTTCGGCTCTTCTGTGGCGATCGCCGCCGTCGCCGGCTTTAGGTCGGTACGTCGACGCCGCAGCGCCAAAAGATCGATCGTTAGCGCTTCGCTCCACCACGAAAGTCTCTGGAACTCGGTCTCACTAGTGACCGGATCTGCCTGTGGATCGACTCCAGCGCTACTACCGACGTCGGTATTCCAGACGCTAGAGTCTTGACCGAAATTCGCCCACTCTGGCTTGCCCCAGTAAATTAAAGCTAGGCCACCAAACAACATCATTGTCGAGATCAAGACCGAAAAGACGATCCTGCGGCGGCGGCGGTTGGCGCGCTGCTCGATCGCGGCGATGTGCTCTTCAATGACCATGCTGGCTTCGGCCCGAGCAACGCCCCATTGCCGCGCTTCGGCCAACAACCGCTTCCGATTTTCGATCGAGATAAACCCTTCGTCCGCCATCAGATCGTCAACGATAGACAAGAGGTGGGCGATCGCTTGCTCTAAAGTAACCACGCGCAGAGTCGAACCCGAGATCGCTTCGCGGACGGTCGCCGCGGCAGTTTCTTCGGGCAAGCCATGCAGGTCCACGCCGATCTGCGTCAACTGTTTTGTCAGCAAGTCGCCGACGATCTGACTCTCGGTTTGCTTCAGTTTGTCGCAAGCAACACGGCGAAACGACGCGATCCGTTCTTCCAGCGGATCAGCCAAGCGTGATTCGCTTTGTCTTTGTAGTGCCGCTAGCGCCTTGTTTTTTTCTTCTTGCGACAAGCCGAATTCGGCAGCCGCTTCGGCAATCATGACGCGACAGACTGAGCTAATCCCCCCCTGCCCTGCGATGATCGAAGCGGCTCGCTGCTGAAACGCGGTGATTGTCTGCTCGCGCTGCTCATCCACCACGTCCGCTTCAGTCAGTTCAGACAACTGCGAAATCAAAACGTAGTCGCGCCGTGCTGCCGCGGCATACAACATGTCGCGAGCCAATACCGGCGAAAGCCCCAGCTTCTCGACTCCTTCGGCGATCAGCTTGGTTTCACGGCGAGAATTAATCTTGCCGGATGAGATTGCTCCCAGCGCCAAATGGAGATAATCCTCATACATCTCCTGCGGCGGCTTGCGCGCTATCTTCGGCGGCTGCGTTTCCTGCTTCTCGGCTGACTCCGCTTCGTCTTCCGGCTCTGGGACAACTTCGGCCACGATAAATGGACCATGGATTTCGCTCAGCCAGCGCTCGAACTGATCGTCATCCACGCCAAGTTTCGCAGCCAGCAGTCGCAGGTTTTGCGGCGTGTCCGAGTCGGCGTTAGCCAGTAACAATTTCGCTTGTTGCAAAAATGAATCGCGGAGCGGATCAGAGGCCGTCAGCGCACAACGTGCAGCCGGCGGCGTGCTCGGCGACGCCTCCGATTCAACAGGCGTCGTCGGTAGCGTACGGGGAAGCGATTTTGGATTGAGCGGCGGCGCAACTTCGCGTTTCTCACGCAATTGCTGCAGCGCCGCTTGATATTCTTGGTTGGTCAGCCCCAACTGGTCCGCGATGATCGCCAATTGCCCCAAACGCGATGGGTCAGACGCACCGTAGATCGCCATAAACGACGTAGCCCGACCGAGGAACTCGTCGATACGAGTCGCAGGGTTGGTCGCAGATGGTTGATCGGCAGACATGCAGCATTCCAGCGGCGACACTTCACCGCGATGAGGCCAGTTCCTGTTCCACAGTCTTTATTTTATCACGCCAAGGGGGTGGTCCGCCTGCGGGATACAGCAACTTGAATTGGGTCAGCACTTTACGTGCTCCCTGGGGGTCGGTTTTGGCAAGACACGCGAGCTGGTGAAATTTTGCTTCAAACCACTCCGAAGAGCCGCGATCGAGCCCTAAAAGCAGTTTACGCCAATGCTGGAGGGCGATCTCGACCATTCCCGCTTCAAAAGCGGCTCGCCCAGCTTGCTGCAGGTACGTTCGATCATCCGGAAATGCTTCGGCCAGATTAGAAATTATCGCCGCAGCCTCGGCGCGCCGGCCAATTTGTTCGGCATATTCGGCAAACTTGCTAGCAGCGACACGAGCATTTTTCTTCTCCCGGAGGATCTGCGGAGAGGAGCCCAGCTTTTGGACCAGTTGGCGATAGATCTCAAAGGCTTCTGTCCGAATCTCTGGAGTCGGCGTTGCTTGCAAGCGGCGATCAATATCGAGCGCTCGAACGACTAGCGCCGAAGTTGCGAACGCCGAATCCGGCGCATTGGCCAAAATCCAATCGGCATGTTCCAAGATTTGTACTGGCTGGTTACGCTGCTGCGCTAACAAGAGCGCCCGGTGATGGTATTCTGCGACAGCGCCATCCGCAGCCGGCAAAAGCGTCGCCAACTCGGCCGCACGTCGAATGCCGTTGTCTCCTATCTCCGCCGAAAGTAGACCTTGGCCCGACAGTTCGACCGTCATCAACAAGGTGCGTAATGCACGAGAGCGATCGGTTTGCGCTGACTTCTCGTTCAACTTTTCGTTGAATACATTGGCCGCCGCCAACAGTTGCTTGGCGTATTCAATCTTTTGGCTCTCCTCCGCTGTTTGATCGATTTGCTGGTAAAGCATGACGCACAAGTCATACTGGGCAGTCAAATAATTCGCATCGCTAGGAGGAATCTTCGCCAGCTGGTCAATTGAATCGCGGAGCGAACCACGCGACTGTTGCAGGCGGGCGATCAAGAGATCAGCCTTTTTGGCATACGAATGTTCGGGGAAATCCCGCTTCAAATCTTCCAGCACATCGATGGCCGCTGCGGCGTAGCGCGGATCGGTTTTGGCTAGAGACTGAAGTGAAACGAACGCGAGCCAAGCGCTTTCGACCGCCTTTTGCGGGTTCGACAACTTCAAACCGGCGATCGCCTGACGAAACGCGCCGCTTGCTTCGGCAAACTGCTGCAAGCGATAATTGCACCACCCCAGTACATACTCACACTCGGCCAATGCGCCAGCGTCGCCAGAGGGTGGATTGGCGACTGCTTTGGTCAACAGGAACTTGGCGGCTTTGTAATCACGTTCTGTCTTGGAAGCTTCAGCCGCGGCGAATTGTCGCTGCCCTTCCAACCAAAGCAGATAAAAGCCGGGATCGCCGCTGACGTCGATTTTGTTTTCGTCTAGCAATTGAATTGCGGCGCCGATGCGGCCTAGTTTTGCTAGACCGACAATCCCGACCAGACCCAACTGCCGCATTTCGCCGGAGGAAGTTTCGGCTGGGGGATGAAAACCGACCTGGGCAATCAAGGCGCACAGGCTGATCTTCCCTTCGCTCCCTTCTCCTTGGAAGTTACTGACCAGGCGCTGCGATTCGCTGAGCGCTTCCTCATAGCGTTTAGCGTTCAGTAAACCGCGAACGAACCAATAATCAGACTGATCTATGATCTGGGGCGACGCATCGCTTTGTCGCAAGATTTCAAAGACGCGGCGGCTCGAATCAATCTGGCCCAAAAACGCTTCACAAAGCCCTAGACCGATCAAAGCGCGGGCTCGCCATTCGACGGCCAACCCCAACTGCAATGGATCGACAGCGGCGTAATTGGATTCTTTGATTTCCAGCAAGTCCTGGAACAGCTTCATTGCTTCTGGAATGGCAGCCGACTGCGGGCTCCCTTCGATCACAGCTCGGTAATAGTTGGCCCACGCGGCGAAGTAAGAGGCTCGACCAGCGACTCCTTCCAAAGCGCGAATTTCTCGCTCACGCGCTTCGGCCGCCGGCCCGTTGCGCATCCGATCGACTTCTTCAAACCCTTGGGTGATATCTTTACGCAGTTGCTGGGCGGCGACAGTTAACTGAGGGGCGATCACCTTCAAAATCGATGCGGCGGTTTGTTTGGCGTCAATTTTCGAGGGATCGGCGATCCAGTCCGAAGCGGCGCTTTCGGCCCGTTGATAATCGGCCTGCAACAACATCACCTGCAACGAAGGAGCGTTAGCCGTCGGGTACTTTTGAATCAGCTTTTGCACACGTTCGCGATATGCTTTGAAAAGCGGGTCATCTCCGCTCACTTCCATCAATCGGGCGGCGAACAGATCGGCCAACCCACGCAGCGCCGCGCGGCGATTGGCTTCATCAATAGGTTTTTCAACGTAGGTTTCGCTCAGCAAGATTCGCTGCTCGGTCAATCCCAAACGCGAGAGATAGCCGTCGACCTGCTTGAACTCGTCGTTCAATTCGTCCTTGGAACGATTGTCAAACGACTGCGCAGCCCCCAACGACGCGGACAACGCCCAAAGCACCGCCGCGCTGACTAAAATCGCTCGTCTATTGATTGCTAAGCGGCTGATAACGCACTCCGTGAAAACCTGCATTTTTGCATGCCTGGATAGCGGCCGAAACCATCCCATAGGGCGCTTCGTCCTGCCCCCGCACAATCGCGGGCGAGGATTTGTCGGGAAACTCAATCAACACTTTCTCTAACTCTTCCTGATTGGTGAAAGTACGACTGCCAAGCTTGTATCCATATCCACCGTCCGTCGCCGTAACTTCGACAATCGCCGGATCAAAGTCGCTGGCCTGCGCCGCAGAAGGATTCGACTTTTGCACGGCAATATCCAACCGCCGCTCGGTAGGCGTAAAGCTGGCGGTCACGATAAAGAAGATCAGCAGCAAGAACACGACGTCAATCATGCTTGTCATGTTCAAGTCGATCTTTTTGTCGCGTGTCTTGCGATGCGAGCTCAGTCTCACCAGGCGATCCTTTACTGCGGTCTTTTTATTGCGGCGTTTCGACCGCGAGTTCTACTAGCTTTACGTCAAACTGCGTAAACTGTTCCACCAGTTGATTGATCGCGCGGCTCTGCGCCCCTTGATCCATCCGCACCAAGATCTTGACCTGACGCGCGTCTCCCCCCACTTTTTCCAGTTCGGCGGCGACCATGGTCGCCAGATCGGCGCGATCGACCTCAACCCCGCCGACAGACATCCGCCCGGGACGATCAATATTGATCGTGAGGGTCGAGCGATCTTGATCCTTTTCGCCTGCTTGTTTCGGCAATTGCAGTTCTTCGCGATTGGTCTGCGAAACTTGCGTCACGGTCACAAAAAAGATCAACAGCAGAAACACCACGTCGATCATCGGCGTGATGTTCATCTCGGGTAAATGTCGATTTCGACTTTTGCAAAGCTTCACGGCTATCGCTCCTGTTAGCGGCGACGACCGAGCGGGGTCAAAATCTGCTCGACCCGTTTACCAGCTTCCGAAACGAGCGAGTCGATTCGATTGCCGAAAAAGCTATAAGCAACCATTGCGGGAATCGCAACGACCAGCCCCAGCAGAGTCGTGACTAAGGCCTCACCTATCGCATCAGCCAGTTCAGCCGGCTTGGGAGCTCCATCGGTCGCGGCGATGGTATTAAACGCATTGATCATCCCGAGTACGGTTCCGGTCAGTCCCAGCATCGGGGCGATCTGCCCAATCAGACCCAGGACTTCGATCTTGCGATAAAGTTGGCCGGTCTGCTCTTCGCCCGCTTCTTCGACCGCCGCTTTGTATTCGGCGAAGCCAAATTCAGAACTGCGATAGCGAGTCAGACCTGATTCGACGACGTAGGCCAACAAGCTGCGACTGCCGGGATGTTGACAGACTTCGATCGCTTCATCGATTTTCCCTTCTTCAACTAGGTCGCTGAGATTGATCGCAATATCTTCCGGCATCAAGACGTCTTTGCGAATCGACAGAAAATGTTCGACGATGAAGCCGAATGCGACAATCGACAAAATGCCGATTAGCGCTCCGACGACGCCGCCATCCATCAGCGTATCCAAGAGGGTCTGCTGCGGCCTGCTCTCTTCAGCTGGCAAATCAATCGATTCTTCTACGGTCAGCGTATCTGGCGAAGGCGTAGGCTCTTGCGCCAGCAAGGTCAGACTGTAGGTTCCGACCAGCAAGACAAAAGAGTACGCCAGGATGGCGCGAATTCCGATGGTGCGTCTCATGCTTGTTCCTCAATGATCCTCGCCGCGATTGATTTGAGTTCGCAGCTTTTGTCCGAAATACGCGCCGCTGTAGTTCGCCAAGATTTCTTTGCGTAAGTTCGCCGCTGGGATGGTGTCGCCAGCTTTTTGCAGCGCGTTCATCGCTTGAAACAAGGCCGCCGCCGCAAGTTCCGGCCGTTGAATTCCTTCGGTCGCCGGAATGTACATTAGATCTAGCACTCCACGTTGGACCTCGGATGGAATCCCATCGGCCAACCGTGCTTTTCCCAATAGAAAATGAGCTATGCTGCGATTAAAAGGATGCATGCCCGAGGTGCGAACTTCGAGTTGCACGATGACCTCTGTGTTTGCGCCGCGAGCCAAAGCCTGTAAAGCAGGCGCAATCACGCGCCAGTCAGAGACAAGCGGAATGTCAGCGCGGAGGTTTTCAAAGGACTTTTCCGCCAATTGCATGTCGCCGGCGGTGACCGCCAACGAACCGACATAAATGAACGCCGCTTGCGGCAAGGGAGTTTGCAGTCCCTGAGCGGCCGCTTTGACACTGGGAAGCGCGGCCTTGGCCTCTTCGACGTCAAAGAAGATTGGCTCTAGCTCCGGCGATAAGCCGGTCGCAGCGTCGAAACTGAGCGCGCGATTTCCCGGCAGCGTGCCGAGCAGTCCCGCTTTGTTGCGGAGCATTCTCAAAGTGCGAAAATAAGCTTCCAGCGCCCCCGCAGGATGCCCGGACGCTTGTCGACTCCACATGGTCGCCTGGGCGACAAGATAGGCGGTATCGCTATTACGCAGCGCGTAGATCGGAAACAACGCTTCGGCTTGTTCGGCCAAGCCGACATAGTCTCCCACGCTTAGCCGCTGACGCAAGCGAAATAGGGGCCCGCCCAACTCTTTCAACCACTTGTCAAATTGTTCCTGATGTTGGCCAACCGAGCCCCGTTCGATCTGATCCCAGCCGATAATACCTTTTTCTTCGACGTTGACCCCATCTTCGTCCAGAGATAGTACTTTGACGTTATTCAGGATTTCTAAATTGCGCAGGATCAAGCGATCGGCGCAAACCGGAGTTGCCGCCCAGGAGATTAAGATCGCGACCGCGCTGATCGTCAGCAGTCGGCTGGCGTTAGAAGGCTTGAACATGGCGATACTCCCCACCTGACTCACCGGCGATTTGTCGCATCAGCGGCTCGGCACTGCGATCCATGAAGGAAATCGCATGAATTTTGACTTTTGGGTCACTCATCGCGTTCAGTTGCTTTACTTCGTTCACCACATTGTCATCAAACAATCCGTCGGTCATGAAGAAGATTGCGTCTGGTCGGGGTGAGTATTTGAGTGCAAGGTCAAAAGCCGGAGAGGGATTCGTTCCACCGGCAGGCCCAATCGCTCTCAGCCATTCTGACAAAGCATTGAAATCACGTTTCGGATGTCGCCAACCTTTTTGGGGAAAAGGGAGTTCTTGCGACTGGAAAAAGATGACTTGAAACTGCGCCTCACGCGGCAAGCTAGAAATCGTTTCGAGAATCTCTTCTTTGACGTAGTCGAGCTTTTCGCCTGACATGGATCCTGAACAGTCGGCGATGATGCAAAACCTGCGTCCCGCGGCCCGCAAACCCATGAACGATGCTCCTGCGCCGACGCCGCTGCCACCGCCGCCGATGGTCGACAGCGATCCCATACCTCCCCCCATTGCGCCGCTGGGAGTCAGCGCGGCGGTGTCAATCAACTCGCCGATATCGGTTGGCTCGGCGCTGGGGGGGGCAACTTCATTCAGTAGTTCGTCGACCTCGACCGTTTCTGAGACTTCGCTGGCGGCCGCGACGGTATCTAAGGTCTCTCCACCAGAATCATCCAAGCTAACTTCCGGCATATCGCCGATCAGCACATCGACCCCATCTCCGGAAGTATGCGATTGAAAATCACAGGTGACCGAGGCAAACAGGATCAACAGTCCTGCGTGCAGAATGAAGGAAATGAAACCTGAAACTCCGTCATTAACCCAAGAGTGAAACAGCGAGGCCTCATGATGTGGAGCGGTGGATGTAATCGCCTCGGCTTCGGGGAGCCGCACGACTTTATGACAATGAGGGCAAACGACCTCGCCTCCCAGCTGGTCGGCAGTGGCTCTCAGGACGTTGCCGCAATAAAAGCAAGATAGCTGCATGAGGGGGCGGATGGGGGAAAGTGCCGCGTCAGAAAGGGATCAACAGTTCGACGCAAGTCGTTACCTGTTTACGACCTAATGTTAGGGGCACGCACGATATCGGTCAACGATCTGGCGCGGCGGCGACCCGTTTCTACGGTTTTTTCCGTAGTTAAGTTTCGGCGCCTACTTGTTGATTCGACCTACTGTAGTCGAATTCAACCGGCGGGGCTGCCAAAGAGATTCTTGCTGAAATGTGGTCGATTTCTTCGTTTAGATTTGATGAATCACTGCGGGGGGGTAATGAACAGCAAAGTCAGCCCAATTATAATTGCCGGTTCGATCTCCTGCCTTTCTCCCCCGTATGATCCAACCTTAGGCATTACTTTGATCCACAAACTATTCGCCATTCTGCTCTCGTTTTTGTTGGGCATGATTGCGTCGACCGTTTTGGGAGACGATTACCTCCATCAACTGCAAAACCAGGGGGTCACCACTGGGCATAGCGACGCTGCTCACTGGGGCCCCAAGTCCGATAAATACAGCTCGTGGACGAGTCATTCGAATCGCTTAATTCCGGTCTACACGTACGGAACCAAGGGACAGCCTGACGGGATCGATCTAAACAGCTACACCGGCGAGAACAGCGTCTACCGCAGTGAGACGAAGTTGCGCGGCATCTACCGCAAGCCCACTCAAGCGACGCTCAATCCGACTGCGGACTATATGGATCAAACCAACATCTTTGATCTGCAGAAAGCGGCGCTCGACGCTGGCAAAAGGAATATCTTTTTGGTCGTATTCGATGGGATGGACTGGCAAACCACCCAAGCGGCCGCCATCTGGAACACCCAAAAAATCCCCTACACCGATGGGCGCGGCAAGGGAACGCACTTTCAAGAATACCAAGCCAATGGAACCAGTCAGTTTGGCTTAATGGTGACTAGCCCGTTCTGTGATGACGCCGACATTGATATCAACAAGCAAATCGTCAAAAACGCAGGCGGCGGACTCTTTGGCGGCTACGACGTTTCACAGGCCCGCTCCGTTCCGTGGGATACGCCTAGTGACGTCCAATACCTGATTGGTAAATCGAGCACCAAGGATGGACTCAAGCACGCTTACACCGATTCGGCCAGCAGCGCCACCAGCATGCTTGCCGGCATCAAAACGTACAACGCCGCAATCGGAGTTGGTCCGCAAGGCGAGCGTCCCAAGGCCATCGCCCATCTCGCTCAGGAAAAAGGATACGTCGCCGGCGCAGTCACCAGCGTACCGATCAGTCACGCAACTCCCGGTTCAGCATACGCTTATAACGTCTCGCGCAACGATTACCAGGACATTTCACGCGACATGCTTGGGCTCCCTTCGGCCAGCAATCCAGAAACGCCGTTGCGAGGTCTCGACGTTGTGATCGGCGCCGGCTACGGAGTCAACGACCCCAGCGACAAAGGGCAAGGCAAGAACTACGTCGGCGGCAACAAGTACTTAGCCGACGATGATCTTAAAAAGGTGAACGTTGACAACGGCGGCAAGTATATCGTCGCCGTCCGCACCCCCGGCGCCGATGGCAAGCAGCTACTCAAAGTTGCGGCGGCCAAAGCGGCCAAGTCTGGTCAACGGTTGCTCGGCTACTTTGGCGTCGGCGGTAAGGGAGAGGTCGCAGGTCACCTTCCGTTCCGTTCAGGAGAAGGAGACTTTCGCCCCGCTGCTGGCGTCTCGAAAAAGCCGATCGTTTATGACGAAGCCGATCTAACCGAGAATCCGACGCTGGTCGATATGACCACCGCCGCCATAGAAGTCCTCTCGAAAAACGACAAAGGTTTCTGGCTCCTGGTCGAGTCAGGCGATGTCGACTGGGCGAACCACTCGAACAATCTTGACGCTTCGATCGGCGCGGTAAATAGCGGTGACGCCGCGGTAAAAACGATCACCGATTGGGTCGAGAAAAACAGCAATTGGAACGAGTCTGTCTTGATTGTGACCGCCGACCATGGGCACTATTTGTTTTTGGACAAGCCAGAGTTGCTGATCCGCCCTGAGAATCGCTAGATTCTTCTTAATCGCGGATCCCGGCCCCCCCAACGACGAATCAAAGCGTTACGCGTACAATCAAACGTATGCGTCCCAATCGCTTGCGAATAGGGCGTTTGCGAACGAGCGTTTTGACCGCAGGGGATCGGGAATTAATGGCAACCGCAAAAATTAGCTTTGACCAACTTCGCGTCGCTTCTTTCGAGAGCCGACGCGGCGTCGAAATGGGCTCGTTGATCGAAAAGTTCGGCGGTCAGGCTTTTGTTAGCCCTGCCATGCGAGAAGTGCCGCTCGACGAAAACCGAGACGCGATCGACTTCGCCAATCATGTCATCACCGGTCAAATCGACGCCGTGATCTTTATGACCGGGGTCGGCTTTCAACATCTCATGAAAGCGGTTGAGCGGCACGTTGATCGACAGCAATTTCTCGACGCGTTGTCAGACATTCCGACCATCGTTCGCGGCCCCAAGCCGCTGGCTGCGATGAAAGCCGAAGGGCTAACTCCCCAGATTCGCGTCCCCGAACCCAACACCTGGCGTGAACTACTGCAAACGCTGGACGCTGAGTTCCCGATCGCCAACCTCAAACTAGGACTCCAAGAATATGGAGTCCCCAATCCCAGCTTGATCGCCGGACTAGAAGCCCGCGGCGCCGAAGTGATTCAGTTGCATGTCTATGACTGGGACCTGCCGCTAGACACGCAACCACTGGCGCTCAATCTTGAGCGGATCATCCGCGGCGAGATCGATGTAGCGATATTCACTTCGGCCAATCAGTTAACTCATCTGCTGAAACTGGCCGAACAACAGCGCCGGAAAGAAGAGCTGATGGCCGCGCTGCGGACGATCGTGATCGCATCGGTTGGACCGACGATGAGTGAACGTCTTCGCGAGTACGGGCTGCCGGTCGATGTCGAACCGGTCCATCCCAAAATGGGTCCCTTGGTCGCCGCTGCGGCCGAAAAGTCACACGATATTCTCGTTCGTAAAAAGCAAGTGAGAGCCGTTTTGTCCGCCAGCACGCCCAACATCGATCCCCGCACTGCTCCTTGGTACAATAGCCCGTTCATGAAAGCCTGTCGTCGTGAACCGACCGACGTGACGCCGATTTGGCTGATGCGTCAAGCAGGTCGCTACATGGCCGAATATCGTGAAGTCCGGGCTAAAACCACCTTCCTTGAACTCTGCAAAAACCCGCAGTTGTGCAGCGAAGTGATGTGCACCGCGGTCAAGCGATTAGGAGTTGACGCGGCGATTATCTTCTCAGATCTGCTGCCGATCCTAGAGCCAATGGGGCTTGATCTCGAATACGCGCAAGGCGAAGGCCCGGTTATTCATAACCCGATTCGTGAAAGCGCTGACGTTGATCGCGTGCTAGAGCTCGAAAGCGCCGAGTCACTCCACTATGTGATGGAAACCGTTCGCCAAACTCGCGCGGACATGCCGGATCATATTCCAGTAATCGGATTCGCCGGTGCTCCGTTTACACTGGCCAGCTACGCAATCGAAGGCGGCGCTAGTCGCAACTATTTGCACACCAAGACGCTGATGTATCGCGACCCCGATGCTTGGCGAGCGTTGATGGAACGTCTGGTCCGCGCAATTACGGTTTACCTGAACGCTCAGATTGCCGCCGGAGCGCAGTGCGTCCAGATCTTCGACTCCTGGGCAGGCTGCTTGTCGCCGGCCGATTATCGCCGCTATTTGCTGCCGCATATGAAGGAAATCATCGGCGGCATCACCCCCGGCACGCCGATCATCAACTTCGCCACCGGCAATCCTGCTCTTTTGCCGCTGTTGGCCGAAGCGGGACCAGCCGTGGTTGGCGTTGATTGGCGCATTGGTCTGGCCGATGCGTGGAACACAGTGGGCGAGAACTTCGCCGTGCAGGGAAACCTGGATCCGGTCACCCTACTGGCCGACCCGATCGAAATTCGTCGTCGCGCAAAAGACGTCCTCGATCAAGCGGCGGGACGCCCTGGCCACATCTTCAATCTCGGCCACGGTATCCTACAGCAAACGCCGGTCGACAATGTGATCGCACTGGTCGACATGGTGCATGAGATGAGCACAAAGTAGAGTTGGCGCGGTATGTAGACCGCACGGATAGGTGACACCCGTTCGATCCCTTAGGCAACTCTTTTTTTGCAAGCGCATGGATGGCTTTAGAGGAGTGCGTTCAGCTCTCTTTGCGACAAGAATTTGCGCAATGGGAATCGCGGACGCTGCTCCTCGTAAAGTACGCTAAAGAAGATGAGTAAAATCGGTCCGATCCGATCAAGCGGCTCCAGAAATCGCCTACTCTTCCCGCACCAGACATTCGGACTCTGGCGTTTGTCAGGAACCGATCAGAGCCAGCATTCCCAATAACTCGCGCCACAAGCAACTAATTTTCCGCTTTTCGATCTTCTTCCCTCACCCAGCCAGGGTGGTGAAGTAGTAACGAGTGATGTGGTAGAAGACTGGCGCGGCGAAGCAGATCGCGTCGATGCGGTCCAAGACGCCGGCATGCCCTTCGACCAATGTGCCATAGTCGCGGACGCCGCGGTCGCGTTTGATGGCGCTCATCGTCATCGTGCCGGCGGCGCCCATCACGGCGATTACAATCGACATCAGCGCCGATTGCCAAGAGTTAAATGGCGTTGCTCCGGTCAAAGACAATGCAGCGCCGATGATCGCGGTAACGCCGGTGCCGGCGAAGAAACCTTCCCAGGTTCGACTGGCGTTGATTGATGGCGCGATCACATTGCGGCCAATCAATTTGCCGCAGACAAACTGCAACAGATCACTGAGTTGGGCGATCAAGATAAAGAAGAAGAGCAAACCAGCGGAAGTTGTGTAATCGGCGTTCTTCCATTTTTCAAGGTACAGCAGCGCTGGCGCGTAGCTTAATGCGTAAACGCAAATGTAGAGCCCGACTTGGATCTTGGCGACCCGTTCCAAAAAGCGTTTGTAGTCGCCGGCGATCGCGATGCGGGCCGAGACAAACAAAAATCCATAGACCGGAATCAAAATGCTGAACAATTCGTAATGGGCCGATCCCAAGCTTACCAGCACGTACTGGGCCGGAGTCAGAACAAAGAAGACCCAAAACAATGTGCGATGATCGCCGAGTCGAGTCGGCGTGAGTGTAATAAATTCACGCAATGCCCAAAACGAAATCAGGCCGAACAAAATGACCGCCGCTATCGGCGTTGGTATCAAAAAAGTAACGGCCAAAATTGCCGTCATTAGCCACCATGCGCGGACACGATGGATGAACGCTTGGACGATCGCCGGATTCACGCTGGAGTCCGGTTGCCGCTTCAATATCTGGCCGGCGGCCGTAGCGATCAGCAAACAGCCGATCACAACTCCCAATAGGACGCCGGTCGGACCGTCCAGCAGGTGGACACCTTGCGACTGAGCGATCAGATTGAAAATTTGAGAGAGCAAAGTCATTCCGTGAGCCGATCAAATGTCTCGCAGACGCAGCACCGATTGACGCGCACGCGTCAGAAAATCATTCTTCGTTTCCCCTTGTTCCAACCAGATGGGAGGACCAAACACCACGCGGCTTAGCATTGGCACCGGCAAGTATTCGCCGCGCGGCAAAATGCGGTTCATATTGTCCATGTAGACCGGAACCATTTCTAGCTCTGGTCGCTTTTTATTCAAATAATAGATACCGCTTTTGAACTCGCGAATCGCGCCGCTGTCGCTATGCCCGCGCGTTCCTTCCGGAAAGACGATCAGCGAGTACTTGTCGCCGATTTCCCGGATCATCAGATCGACTGGGCTCTGATGGACTTTGATCTTGTCGCGATCGATCAATAACGCGTTCAACGAGCGAGAAAGATGGCGACGGAACCAACCACGCGACCAATAGTCTTTGGCGGCGATCGGACGAGTGACTCGACGAACATCCGGCGGCAGCGACGCCCAGATCACGATCGGATCAAGATGACTGGTGTGATTGGCAAAATAGACGCGTTGGCAAGTGTCGGGCTGGCAGTCGACCCAGCGCACGCTTGGGCCTGCGAATATTTTCGCGAGCGCCGCCAGAAGTGGTGCGGTGAGATTCAGGTCCACGGCAAAAAAATTCAGGCGGCCAGTCCGACTACCACCGATCACGATAAGGGAAATGTCGACGCCTGTATCGTATCGCGCGGCGCTCGGTTCCGATAGTCCGCAGCCCCTCGTAACGTCTGTAATTGAGGGACGTTACGCAGTAGACGCAGGATTTTCGGCAAATCCGGTTTGAGGGCTGTTTGCGGCTAATTCCGGGTATTTCGCCGCATAGACCGACTCAATCAACGATTCGTAACCATCGACCATCGTTTCGAGGGAGCCGTAACGGATCGCTTTTTCCCTTGCCGATTTACCCATTTGCCGCATTCGATCAGGATCCGAAAGCATTTGACGCAGCGACTCGGCCACGGCCGTTAGGTCGCTGGCCGGGTAGAGCAAGCCGTTGATGCTTTGATCCACCGCTTGCGGAATACTGCCGACACGGGGAGCGACAATCGGCAGTTCGACCGACATCGCTTCGAGAATCGACACCGGACTTGCTTCATTTTTGGAGGTCAACGCAAACAGATCGCAAGCGGCCAACAGCTCTGGAATGTCACTGCGACTGCCGAGCAGAATCACCTGACGCTCCACGTTCAACTCACGACATTTGGCATCGATGGCGGGACGCTCGGGACCATCGCCAACGATCAAAAAACGAGCATCGGGGACGGTCTCCAAAACCTTTGCGGCGGCCGTCACAAACAAGCAGTGATCTTTTTCGGGACGCAGAGCGGCGACGATGCCGCAAACCGGCGCGGTCTCGTTAATTTGCAATTCGCGGCGCAGCGTTCGCCGAGCTTCAATATTCGGACGAAAGCGGTCCGTATCGATGCCGTTACGAATAACAACGACTTTATGCGGGGGAAAGCCTTCGACTTCGACCAGATGTTTTCCGTGCGGGTCAGCGACGCCGATAAACCGATCTGTGATCCCGGTCAAACGACGATTGAGCCAATTGATCGAATCGGGCCAACCAGTCGAATGAATCGCCGCCGCAATCACCGGTACGCCGGCAAGATACGCGGCCAATCGCCCCCAGAACATTTTGTCACCGGCGCCAACCGTGACAACCGCATCGATCCGCCGTTGACGAAAGAGTTCGACCAAGCGCGGCAAGACGCGCAGATCGTACTTGCTGTTCAGCATATTTGCGAAGGTGGGGATTTCGTGGGCGAGCTCATCTCCCAGCGGTCCGCGTTGTTTGGTGCAGCATAGCTCCGGCGCGAAGCGCGTGCGATCAAGCCGGCGAATCAAGTTGACCAGCAGCGTTTCGGCGCCTCCGACCGGCATGCTCGTGGTGATAAACATCACCCGCAGGGGGTCTCGACGATCAAGCGGTTGACGGATGTAACGGCTCATACAGTGGTTCCTCAACCGGCGGCTTTGCCGCTGGCGTAGCGATTACGCAACATCGTAATTCCATTGACGATTTGTTGCTTTTCGTGGTTTGACAAAATCGTATGCCCCCACCAGGCTTGCCCAACACAGATGATCCAGATTGGCGCCGCAATCAGCAGACCAAAGCCTAATGACATCGGCAGTAGCACAGCGATCCAGGTAGACGAATCGACTTCCATACCGAGCCGCTTGCAAAGGCAGAGTCCGACGCAAAACGTAACGCCGTTCGCAACGGCGGTCGCCAGGACGGCGCCTTCTAGTCCTAGTCGCGGCAGCAGCAGAAAGTTCAGACAGATATTAAAAGCCAGTCCAACCGCGTACAGCAGGCTCACCTGCTCTGCTTTTTCAGCGCAGTACAGATAAAGGAGAGTCAAACCGCCGATGCTGCTCCACGCACACGACGCAACGGTCCACGGCAACACGGCCAGGCCGCCGTCATACTTGCCGTCGAACACGACAGCAAACAGCCATGGGGCGGCCAGCAAGATCGCTACGCCGCCGCCAGTGAAGACCAGCGAACCGAGCTTGACGATCAGGTTCGAGCTTTCGCCTACTTCGCGTCGACGACCAGCTTCCCAGTCTGCCGAAAGGTGTGGCAATAACACGCCGATCACCAAGCCAGAAATCGAGGCCATCAGCCAAGGAACAACGCGACTACTGTGATAATTGGCGACTTCCGCCGCCGCTTGCTCTGGAGTAAATCCGCCAAAGTGAACGATCATGTAGCGATCGACCACCAGGAACAAATTCGACAACAGATTTGCAACCCACATCCACGCAGCGAACGGAGCAAGCTTTGCCCAGAACTCTCGATTGGTCGAGATCTCGGTCTCGCTGGGAAGAAAACGGTACTTGCTGAACAAAAAGTAACAACCTAGCACAAAGGTCATCCCGCAAGCGATCCCATACGAGATGATCACCGCCATCGAGGTCGCTTCCCAGTACAGGATTAAACCCAGCCCCACGACCGCGAAAAGCAAACTGTTCACAAACTGCAAGATCGACACGACACGCATCTGACGCATGCCGATAAACAATTCGACCAGATAGTTAAAACCAACGACCGCAGCCAGCGTGATCGCCGCGGCGAGAATCGTGTTGTACGAGGTCGCTTCGTTAAACAGCATCTGGGCCGCTTCGCGATTCCAGATGACCAGCGAAACGCAACCTAAGATCGTCAGTAATAGCGAGACAATGCCGGTACGCTTTAGAAACGTTCGCAATTGTTGACGTTGATTGTAATACTCGACGTAACGACCAAACGTGCCGGGAACGCCCAACACGACCAGCGGACCAGCCAGCATCAAAAAGCCGAACAGCAAGTCCCATTGGCCGAGTTGTTCAGGGGTAAGCCAGCGGCAAAACAGCACGCCGCGCACAAAACCAATCAGCCGCTGAACGACCGTAAGCACGGCGAGCAGCACCAAGCTTTCAACGAGCGGAGTTGCCGAGATCGTGCTCTTTTTTTTCGCCGATATTGAATCGGAAGTAGAACTAGCGCCAGCGCTCATACAGTGACCCCTGACGCTTCCGCAGCATACAGAGGAGCCGTATGTTTGTTGGTCTGCACTCTCGGCGTATAACGCGGAACCGACAACTTGCGGGGATCAATGGTTAGCCAGTTGCGCAGCCGCGCGAGTTCTGGATCGCCGTGAATGCGTTGCAGATGGAACGGATCGTCTCCCGGCAGATTATAGCCGCCATAGGCTGAGCAAACGCCGAGCATACCTTCTTCACGACACATCTCAAACGCACGGTCGTTCAGATTTTTGGGCAAGCCATATGGAAACGCAAAGTATCGAATTGGATGGCCGATTGCCGCGGATAAGTCACGCGTCGCCAAGACCACTTCGTCATACAACTCATCCTCATTCTCGATCGATCCCAAGTCGGCATGATATCGCGTATGAGCGCCGATCTCGACACCGGCATCCGCCAAGCTGCGGATTTGTTCGATCGTGTTGACCGGCGCTTTGAACTTTGCGTTGGCTTCGTGAGGAAACGGTTTACCAGTCAAAATATTGCCGGTGCTGACGAAATAAGTAAACGGGATTTTGCGCTGGATCAACAGCGGCAACGCTTGTTCGCAATTTTCGGCGTAGCCATCATCAAACGTGATCGCCACCGCAGGTTGCGGATTGTATCTCAGAGCGAGGCGTCGCTGTGCTTCTTCCAACGAGACAAATTCAAAGTTAGCGCCCATCCAGTCGAGTTGCTGCGCAAAACGTTGGTTAGAAATCGTCCAACTGCTCGGGTTGTCATCCGCGACGCGATGATAGAACAAGATCATCACCGGCGACAAACCGACACGCGAGCGCAGACGGTTCCAACGTCGTCGCCAAGGCCACGTCGCGCCGTAATAGAGATCAATCAGTCGTTCTCGCACACTAGTCATTGCACTTTGGGAGGTTAATTCTCTCGGTCGGTTTATTCCGCCGCGGAGATGTTGAGCCCGCTTTTGACCCAGTTTTTGACTTCTTGTCCGGCCAGCCACAAACCGTGTCGCATCTTCGCTGTAGTGCGGTTGGGGGTGGCGCGCAAATGGATGCAGGCTCGCGGAGTGGCTCGCCAATGGGCTTTATAAGGTTCGTCGCCGCGGAGGAAATCGATCGCCGTATGGCCCTGTTCAATCGCGCGGCGTATGATCGCCGCTTGCATCAAGCTGCCGGGATCTTCCGTCAATCGCTCCGGGTCAACGCCGGCTTGATAGGCAAAGGGAATCGAATCGCCAAGAAAATGAATCTCGGCGGCGATTGGCGCATCATCCAGTTCGAGCCACAAGATTTCGCTCTTTCCGATCGAGATCATCTCGGCCGTCGCGTGCCGCAAAAATTGATCAAACTGCGGCGACGCGAAACAGCCTGGTTGTCCCAGGCTACGACGCCGGCGCATATGCAAGTCAATCAAAATTTCCATCGCCTTCGGCAAACCCGTCAATTGATTGCAGACATGCAGATGGGCGCGATCGGTATCCAGGGTTCGCTTGAAAAAGCGGCGAATTTGTTTGCGGTGCGATTTGGACTGGGACGCTTCGTATTCCTCTAGGGTTGCAGGTAGTTCCAGCCTCCAGCATTGCAGCGCTTCGCGCTGATGCAGCAGGTTTTCGTCCGCTTCCAGCTCACGACGCAGCAATGCAAGTCCTTCGTCTGCGGCGGCGATGTTTTCCAATTCCAGCAGATCCCAACCATCGGTCTGCGAGTTCGCGGCGGCGGTCAGCCAGTGAGAGATAACGGTGCAAACGGTAGGCAAATCGTCAGGGCTCGCCAAGACGCTGCAGTAGTCGGTGCAAACTTCGCCGTCGCCGATTAAACGCAGCGTCGCGCCTTTGGCGGCTGATCGCGTGCGATAGAGCGGCAGCAGACCGGCGAAGCGAACGCCATCGTAGGCGGCAAGCAGATAAAGCTCGCTCGGCGCATAACTTTCGGACCAGGGGAGGAGCCACTCAGGACGACGGAACGGCACTCCCCGAACCAGCGGAGACCAATCGATCGTACTAGCGGCAAGTTCTGTAAATGTAGATAGGCGTTCGACGCGCATGCGAATTCCAACCAAATGGGGGCGTATCAACATGGCGTCGTTCGATTTCGGAAACGCCGTGCAGATATACAACAATTCGCCACGGTGACCTAAATGCAAATCAAAATCGCAAAATGACACTCGCACGATGATGTTTAAACGCCACACGGTTGTTTCACGAAATCATCACGTAGCAAAATCGCAACGCCGACATCGGCTATGGACTGGGTTTAAATCCCTAGTTCATTTTCCATAAACCACTGCAGTGCAACAACTTACCCGATCTCCGTAGCGACGGAAAATCGATTCTCGGCACGCCAGCTGCAATATCACTCTGGCACGAACTGGGTTGGAGTTGACCAAGACGCCGCCAAGTCAGGCTGCGTCGGGGTCGCTCCTAAATCGTGATTTTTTCCCACCGGCTATTTGCCATGATCGACCCTCTCAAAATCCTCGCTGTGCTCATTACCCACCGATATCGCTGGATCATACCGGCCGTCGTTATCACCATCGCGGCGGTCGGTTTTGCCCTGTTGAAGCCGAAAATGTGGTCGGCTACACAGACGCTCGTCTTGCGAGAAATCTCGATCGGCGGTCTCGATCGTCCCGGCGCTTTTGCTCGCCCTGAAGATATGAAGACCGCTCAAGAGACGATTCAGACGATCGCCCGCTCGCGGGAAGTCGTCACCAAAACGCTTGAAAAAATCGGCCCTCCTCCGGCCAGCTGGTTCGGAATCTCGAAAGCAGAGTGGCCTACGGCGGATGATATCGCCGCCTATCGCAATTACATCTCGGTGGGCTCTCCGGCCGGCACCGAGTTTGGCACAACCGAGATCTTTTCGATCCATGTCGAGGCCGAATCGCAACCGCGAGCGGCAATGTTCGCTACCACATTGTGTGACGAATTGGATCTGCAGCTCGAACAAGTTCGCGATCACAAAGCAAGCAGCGTCGTGGCCGAACTGGAGGAAAGCGAACGTCTGGCTCGAGATGTGCTGAACCGGTCAACCACAAAGCTCTCAAAGCTAGAAGGAGACGTCGGCAGCGATCTGGCTGAACTGCGGATTTTGAACGAATCAGGCTCAGGAGATGGCAATTTACGGCAACAATTTGTCCAAGTCGAAGCCGAACTACGCGCCACACGTGATCAACAACAGTCGAACGATCAGCTGCTCGCGTTGCTAGAAACGGCGGCCGAAAACCCCCAGGAATTGCTCGCAACCCCCAATAGCTTACTGGATTCGCAACCGGCGCTGCGACGCCTGAAAGATGGTCTGGTCGACGCACAGTTACGAACGGCCGAATTGCAAGGAACCCGCACCGCAGATCATCCGTCGGTACAGTCCGCGATTCAGGCAGAGGAAGAAGTCCGTGATCATCTCTTCCAAGAAATCGCGATCGCCGTCCGCGGCATGAAAGCCGAACGTAGTGTGCTGAATCAGCGGATTGAGGGCTACACCAAGCAACGCAACGAAGTTCGCGATCGCATGGTGCATTTGGCCGAAGTCCGCGCTTCGTACGGCAACCTGGAGAGCGAAGTTCGCCAACGCAGCGAACAGCTGGCCGAAGTACAACGCAATCTGTCAGACGCTCGCTCTTCGCTGGCGGCAGCTCATGCAACCAGCCTGTTGACGCGAGTCGGCGTGCCGGAGGTCAGTGACTATCCCGTCGGCCCCAGTCGCAAGTTGATTATCGCCGCCGGCATGATCGGGGGAGTAGTCTGTGGTCTGGGGCTGGTCTTTCTAACCGTCAATCCAGAACAACTAGCAGAACCGGTCCAAGTGGAACCTTTGGCTAATGGCGCGACCAACGGAGTGAAAATTGAATCGGACCCGCAGCCGGTCCGCAAACTATCTTTCACCAACGCATTAATTCAACTCGCCAAACGCGGATCGCAGACAAGTCCACGCTAGAACTGCGCGACCTGCGTCGTTTTGCTTACCTTCGCATTGAACGCTGTATGACCGCCATTTACGCCATCTTGGCAATCGCCGGAATCCTGTGGGGAACCATTTGGATGATCCGGGGGTCGCTGCTGCACGGTTGCATGGCGCTGCTCATCACGACGTCGACGTTTGGCGTTCTCTTTTTTGAGTTCAAAGCCGGGATCAACTTGTCGCTCGATCGTCTGGCGCTGGTCGGCCTGGTCGGCGCGTTTCTTGTGCAGTGGAAATTGGGACGCGTGCAACTGCGCCCTTGGATGACAATTGATTATGTGATCGCCGCACTGATGGCGGTGATCTTTATCAATTGTTGTTTTCTGCCTTGGGGAGGAGAGTCTCATGTTATTCAGCACTTTCTGAACGGATACTTGATCCCGCTCACGTTGTATGTGATCGCGCGCAACTTGGACTACACAGAGCAGTCCGTGCGTCAGATATTAATCTTCTTCGCGTTGTTTGGCGTTTACTTAGCCGCAACCGGAGTGTTGGAAGGACTCGGACAGTACAGCTTTCTTTTTCCACGCTACATCGCCGATCCCAAAATTGGGCTCCATTTTGGCCGTGCACGCGGTCCAATGGTGCAATCGGTCAGCTACGGCGTCTATCTCTCGACCTGTTTACTGGCGGTGTGGATTTTGCGAGATCACATCACCGCCAAATGGCGACCGCTGCTGTATATGCTGCTCCCTATGTTTTTGGCGGCGGTCTTCTTCACAAAAACTCGCACTGTCTGGCTTGGCGCCGGCGGCAGTTTGCTGATCGTCCTGTGGCTGACTTTGCAGGGCCGTGCACGCGCGATTGTGATCGGTAGCCTCTTCGCAGCAGCGCTGCTGGGCGGGTTGTCCAAAATGGATGGGATCATCGGGCTAAAGCGCGAAGGAACCGTGCAGGACACGCGGAACTCGGTCAGCATGCGTGCTAGTTTCGCGTATGTTTCGTGGAAGATGTTTCTCGACAGCCCGCTGGTCGGACATGGCTTTACGCAGTTCAAAGAGGCGAAACTCGACTATCTAGGAGATCGCAAGGTGGATTTGATTCTCGAGTCAATTCGAGAGTACGACCACCACAATACATTTCTCAGTATCTTGGTTGACTTGGGGATCGTTGGGTTCATCCCGTTTTTGGCGATGTACTACTACTGGACGCGAGATGCCTGGCAACTGGCTCACCGTGCAGAGCCTCCTTGGGCGAAATCACTTGGCATATTGTTTCTCGGCGTGATTGTGATTTCGTGGATGCAGATGTTTGGGCATGAGATAACCTACACGCCGATTGATCATCTCCTGATTTTTTGCGTCGCCGGGATGGCGATGGGAATCAAGCAACAATTCGATCCGGTCGTTGCGACAGCGCCCCGCGTTTCTCACGTGGCAAGTCGCCAGCAACCGGCCCCGACTGCTTACGAAAGAAGAGCAACATGAGCCACCGCGTGAAGTTGTTTGGCGTCGAGATCGACGCATTGCGTATGACCGAAGCGGTGCGTGAAATCCGAGGTCAAATCGATTCTCCCGACGCGCCGACCGAGTATGTCGTGACGCCGAATGTCGATCACGCGGTCCTCTTGCAAGGCAATCCGCAGTTGCAAGCGGCGTACGAAGGGGCTCGTTGGGTGCTGGCCGATGGTTGGCCGGTGGTCTGGGCTTCACGCTTATTGCGGCAACCGCTGCCGGAACGAGTGACCGGATCTGATCTGGTGCCGGCGATCTTTGCGGCCGCAACCGAGGAGAAACCGTTGACCGTCTTCTTGTTAGGCGCAGCGCCCGGCGTCGCCCAGCGGGCCGCAGCCAATCTCGAACAACGCTGGCCGCATGTTAAGGTCAGCGGAGTCTATAGTCCGCCGCTTGGTTTTGAATATGACGAAGCGGAAAACGACCATATCATCGAGCTGATTAACGCCACGTCGCCCCAACTGCTAATCCTAGGACTTGGCGCCCCCAAACAAGAGTTGTGGATTGCACGCCATCACGGCAAATTAAAAACCAAAGCGGCGATCTGCGCCGGAGCTACCATCGATTTTCTCGCCGGTGAGAAACAACGCGCTCCTCGCTGGATGCAGCAGATTGGCCTGGAGTGGCTGCATCGAATGCTGGTTGATCCTCGCCGTTTAGTGAAACGGTACGTTCGTGACGCCGTAGTGTTTCCGCGGTTAGTGTGGCGCGAATGGTTACAGGTTGGCGCCACCTAGCGCACTCCGCTCTTGTCGCGCGAATGCGACAGACGACCTCGACACGGTATTGCATGGCGATACAAGCAGAAAAGCGTAGCGTGAGTCGCGAGTCTTGAGGTTGCGCTGTCGCTATTATTTGGCGACAAAGAAATAGGAGGACGGGCAGACCGCTAGAACCTTGGGAAACGGGGCGTATATTTTCTCAGCCAGTCAAAGCGTGACTCTTCTTTGGGTTCTGCTGGGGGGGCGCGTTCGGGAAGCGTGGCGGTTCGTTCGACAGCCTGCAGTTGCTGCGTCAACTCCGGGGCGATCGGCACGCGTTCTTGAAGGAACCGAACCCAATAGCTGTCGAGTATGCGATAGCAGTCGGCGAATTGCCCTTGGCGATACTTGCCGTCCGAGAGAGTACGTAGCTTTTGTAGTTCACGTTTTTCCCCTTCATTAAAGCCGACGTCAAAGACCTGAACTTCATCGATAGAGACGTCGCCTGCCCCCATCAAGTCAAATCCAACTTTCAGATCGACTAGGTCAGACGGCAAATCGTAAACACTGTGCTCAAAGGTGCGCCACCCTGCTTCGACCGCCGGGTTGGGACCGGCACCCAGCGACAGAGGTTGATAGTAATCTTGGCCGTTGACTTCGCCATCGACCGAGATTCGGAGCGGCGGCGACAACTGCGCTTTGTTGCTGCGAAGTTGGGCTCGAACAAAAAGTCGCCCGGTGCTGGGTCGCGGGATCGGCATGCTCCGAATCCAGGCAACGCCCCCGGCGCTTTGCATTTTTAGTGCTGCTGCGCCGACCGGCGGATTGTCTGGATCAAGTGCTATCAGGGCGTCGGCCGCAGTATTGTACTTCCAACCCAAGATCCCTTCAGGCTGCTGCGCCGACTCAAAGCCGGGGTTTTGCAGCACGAGCAGCGGCGGCACGCTCCGTAGACTGCGCAATCGTAGCGAAAATTCTTTGTTGCTTTGATCCAGCGCGGCCAACATTGCCGGCGGCAATAACACTTCCGCCGATTCAAACGCCATACCTGGAGAATCGATCGAAAAGGCTTCCAAACCGTACGCGGGTAAAGTCAACGACCAAACTGCATCGCCAGTCGCGAGCGAGACGTTTTCGGCGGTCGGATTTCCGAGCGGCAAAGCCGTTGCAGCGACCGTGTTTCGCACCGTCATGTTCAGCGTGATCGGCCACGGTGAGGCATTGGCGAAGTAACAATAGGTGACGCCATTTTGGACCAAACGGCGAGCTACAACTGGTTGCACTGCGCTGAGTTTGGACCAGGTGACGTCATCAAAACGCTCTCGCGGCAATGCCGCGATTCTTTGCAAAACGCCGCGGACGACTGCTTCTTCACCCAACGGAACCGACCAACCGCCGCGCAGCAAGATCGCCGCGTCCACATCGACCAGCGCTTCGATCAACGGACGACGCGCCTGCCGGCCAACGCCCACAAACTCAGCTGCAATCCACGAGTAATTATCGGCGCCGCCAAACGGATTCGCTTCGTCTAACTTCGCAAGACGCATCGTCGCGGGAACGTGATACTCCAAGACGCCGCGATTCACATGCTGATTGTAGGCCGCTTCTTCCTGAGACGCATTAATCATCTCAAACGCCCCCTGGTTTTTCGGCTCCCCCTCAGGCCGTACATATCCGGTTCGCAGCAGCACGATCGCGTCACTAGCTTGCAACTGTGGGCGACTGACGCCGGCTTCCAACAAGGCTGCATCCAGCGTCATCTTACGCGGCAGACTAGGCGCTAAGAGATCATTCCAATCGTAGCCGCAAAAAGCGCCAGCCGTGTCAAGCATCAACAGCCCGTTCGGCTTCTTACTGCGCACCACCTGCGCTGCTGCTTCGTAGAACTGGCTCATTTGCTCAGCACGCCAAGCGAGCCAAGCCTGACGATGCTGGGCCAAAATCGCGGTAGAGGGACGTTGCCCCAATTCTTCGATCGAATTGGCGATGCGGGTCTCTTGCAAAAATCGAGTAACCGTCGCGCGATCCATTCCCCAACTAGCGCCCGGCAGTTGGGCGTAACCACTTGAGTTCAACTGCAAGGTTACGCCGCCAAACGAAGGATGATGACCATAGCGCTGCACCAGTTCTTCGACCAGTTTAGTCATCGCGGTGCGAACTTCAGGATTTAGCGGACTGTAGTAGGCGCCCTGCCCTCCGAAGTTACTGACATCCAGCGCCGTGCGGCCCTGATCATCGACCAAGTCAAGCCGATCGTCCCCCCACGTCTCGCGTAGTCGCTCCAACGATTCGAGCGGCGAGTTGAATTCGATCGCTGGGAACAGCGTCAAACCGGCTCGATCAAATTGTCGCAGCAACATTTCCAACACATCTTTTTGAACAGGGTCACGCCCATCCAAAAAGTAAACTCCTTTGTCATACTTAGGAGTCGTTATCAGCTGTTCGCTGGGAAACAGAGAAGAACCTTCGTTCAGTACTGAGATGGATGCGCCGTTGTACCCTGCGTGCTGCAGATACTGAATTAGGCGATCTCCTCCTTCGTAAAAAGTTACCCAATCGTCCAGACTGTGCTGCGAGCCGGGATTGATATCCTGCGTGGCCGAAAAGGTCGATCCAAACAACGGCTTCTCGTAATGCGCAAGCACCAAGCGACCATCCGCCAACGGTGGCGACTTCGCTGGCTCGACAGCCGCTTGTCCCGCCAAGACGCGAATTCTGCCGAATACCGCGGCGCCGCTCTCGCGTCGATTGGTCAACACGACGAGCGGTGTGGCGCTTTTGGGCCAAAAAATCAGGCGATGCGTTTTGACTTCGGCCGTATCACCACCAACGAGCCCCCGATTTTCTAAGCCCGTATCCACTCCCAGTGGTGAGATCGAGCCGGCTACGTTGGGCTCGATGATGCTGATTCCTAAGCTTTGCTCGACGTCGCTGGGATATTCAATTTCCAGAACATGCGGCTGGCCGATCTTTTCGATCACAAGCGGAAATGCATGCCAGGCGTCGACCGTCAGTTCGGCCCATTTGCGATCAAGGTGAGTCCGCATCAACAGCGGCTGATTAAACAGCTCGGTCGGGCGTTGGCGCCGCCAAGGATTGTATTGCGCAAGTCGCGACAATCGCGGCCACCAACCAGGGCTAGTCGGATCAATGTCGACAATCGTGCGTACCGCGCCATCAACAGCAGGCGCGGCTTGTTGCGGATCAATGACGACCAATTGCACCTTGCGTTCAAACAGCGGCTTGGCCGAGAAGACTAGATTCGTCAAACGATCTTCGACCAGCGTTGCGGTCAGTTCGTAGACTCCTTCCTGCGGAGGAAGTGGAACGTCGTACGTGGTCGGCAAATCGAGACCACCGCTGCGATCCGCAGTCACCGCTTCGCTATGCGTCCAGATTGCATCGGTCTGGCGGGCATGACTCAATCGCAGTTCAAAACGTAATTTGGCGCCCAAAGACAATTGCGGCTGATTCGCCTGAAAGCGGACCGCAAAAGTCTCGCTAGGTGCGAATACTAAGTTTTTGCGATCCATTACGACTCGCAGTTCGTCGCCGGGGGTGCGCCGAACCAGTAGTTTTGTTCCCTGTTGATTCAGCGCAGTGTTGTGCGACCGATCGAGCAAGCTTTGCAGCGGTACGACGATCGTCTGAGTCGGTTTCTGGGCAGACTGAGGATGAATATCAATTTGCAGCTGCGCCGTGACCGGCGCGGTCACCGAAATATCGAACCCGTCATAGGCGCGTTCGGTGCGATGCTCAACTTGAATGGCGCCATCCACTTCGCGGACAGAACGCGCCTCGTCCGCTTCCATTCCCAGCAAGCGTTTCAGCTGCAGTTGGCCCGCCGAAACGCGAACGCTACCACTCCAACGCTCGACTGGACCTCCCCCCCACGCGATCCGTAAATCGAGTTCAATCGACTGCTCAACGGTTTGCGCTGCGGCGAAATTATAGAGACAAAGTAGCGACCAGACCCAAAGAATCGGCGCATAACGACAGACAAGACGCGTACAATTTAGTCGCGAACGCCTCACCGTCGGACCTCCTTGTCCGGGAGAAAACGCCATCTGCGGGTCGAATTTCGGTTAAGATGCCATCGTAGCAATCATTCAATACAGGTCGCGGATTATAGGGCTTTGTTCTTGCTCGCGACTAGAGAGATCTCCGCGGTAATCCATCGCAGCCGGTTTGCCGCAAACCGCTAGCACTGTCCACAAGGAGCAAGCACCATGAGTCAGCTTGTCTTATACGCCTACGATCCCCGTTGGCCGCAAGCTTTTGAGCAGATGAAATCGAGCCTGCGTTTTGCGGCCGAGGGACTGATTTCCGACGTCGAGCATGTTGGCGGAACGGCAATTCCTATGGCGCCAGCACGCGATGGGGTTGTTGACTTGCTGGTCGGCGTCGAGGATGGCGCCCAATTGGCCGAAGTGGCTCCCTATATCGAAGGGTTGCGATTCACTGCGGTCGAAACAAATCTGGCCGAAGAAGGAGTAATTGCCGAATATCGCCGCGCTCGATTTGGTAGTACGCCTGCTTATCGGTTGCTGCTGACGCCGGCGAGCGGAGATTTTTGGCGCACGGCGGTTCAATTTCGGGATACGATCGCCCACTGCGGCGGATCAACCGAGCGCTACGCGCAATTAAAACGCCGCTTGGCGATCAACGGCGTGGATGGTGCGCAGTATGAGCTCTCAAAGCTCGTTTTCTTCCGCCACATTGAAGAGCAACAAAGCGGCGAAGGTCTAACAGAGTAGCAATGCAAGCCAGCCGGAGAGTGGAGAGGCTCGGGGAAGTAGTCAATCGGCGCCCAGTCGCGCGTTAGACCAAGCGCCTCTCGACTCCCCGGCTTTCGGCTTACATCGGCGATCTACGGCAACAGGTCCGCTAGATCGCAGGGAGGTAGACCGAGAGATTTAGGCCATCGCGTCACCGGCAGACGAATCGGACGCAAGACCATCAGGGCGAGCCGTACGGCGACGGCGCTTTGTTTTGGTGGCGCTCCACTCTTTGGTGAGCGACTCAAATACATCGGGGGATTCATAGCGAATCACGTTTTTGCCTTCCGGCATCGGGCCGATGAGCCCGCGGAAGATCGGCATCCCTCGCAGCGCCAGATCGGTGCTGCAATCTTCAACGCCTACTTGGATATGCATTTTCAGCAGAGGTTCGGCATCGTCGTAATCTTTGATCCGCAGTTGACCATTCTGGCCGCGGGTCACAATTCGAAACGTATCCTTCTTTGCCATCAACCTACTCCTCGCTGGTGTCTCATCGTTTCATCCAGTCGCTTGGGCGACAGGTTAAGTTATCGACGAGCTGCTAGCAGGGACAAAGGTTTTCTAGGGAAGGACTTAAAGCGAGATTATCGGCTACAAGCGGCACAACGCGTAAGACGTGCGCCCACCACCCGGCATGGTGGCAACAGTGGTAAACGGCGGCAACCTTCGCGAAGACTAACCCACATAGGAAGTCTGATGATGCGAGGTTTCGGCATGCGAATAGAACGGAATCGCAGCCGGCAGTTCATCCTTAGAGTCGCGAGCTTCTAGTTCTCCGCGACGAATCCCCATCTCAGCCGGAGCTTCGATCCCAACACGAACTCGCCCACCCTTGAGCTGGCTGATCGTAATCACAATGTCGTTGCCGATGCGGATGGTTTCGCCGGGCTTACGTGTTAGTACCAACATATCAAAAGGCTCCTTAAAACAATTCGGAAGGGGAAATCCATTTACCTTGCCTAAGCGAAAAGGTTGTAGAAGCAAAGGACAAGCCAAACAGTATTAAAGTGACTAAAACGGCCGATTTTCTCATTTTTGGTCACTTTTCATCCATTTTCCTCAAGTTCTTGCGTGCTATCACCGACAGTTGGCCAGCCAGACTGGTTTCAAACCATCCATCTTCTGCCACTGAAGCGATCATCGGGTGACCAAAATTGCACAGCAAAATCAAACGCTGCTTCCCCTAAACCTGCACAAGCGGCAGAGAAATCAGCACAAACGTGTATCAAGATGAGACTCTAGCGCCGTACTCCCCGCCGCCGAACCAATCTGGGAGCGGACTTGTCTCTCAGACGTCCGACGGTAAACTAAGGGACTTGCCCAGGAGGGTATGCGAATGGTTAGCAACCTGACTCGAAATCAGGCGCCGGGCAACCGGTTGAGGGTTCGACTCCCTTGCCCTCCGCTTTAAGCCGAAAAGGCTAATCAGATAAGGACTTGCGTTGATTTCGCAAGTCCTTTTTTATTTCTTGGCGATCTTTTATTTGTTGTCGACGGCTTCAAGTTTCTTGACGGTGACAATCCATCTCTCAGCGATTTCTACCCCGGCTCGACGCTCTAAGCTACCCTGAACCTTCGCCAGCTTCCCATCGAGAGCCTCGGCCTGGGTGCGTAGTTTTTCGTTGTCGCCTAGATCAAGCTCCCAGGTGATTCCTTGGGCTGAAATCGTCGTTCCAGTCGTTTCGCTGCCGATGGCTACGATCCCTGTCCGCAAGTTACCGATCACAATCACTTGGATCGAGTCCTGCACCTCTGGCTTGGCGCCAATTGGCTTGCCGTTAACTGTTGTCGCAACGGCTTTGTTGACGACGACCAAGCGATAACCAAATCCAGGTCCAGCCATCCGCGTGCCGGCGGCGATAAACCGCAAGTCATGATCGTGCAGTGTCGGCCGCAGCATGACGAGGTTGGGCCCATCCACAATCCCTACCAACACAATCTGTTTGGCGAAGTCGATCTTCGGCAGCTCTTCGCCTGGTCGCCAAGCGGTCCACAGTTTTTTCCAGGGCTTGGCGCTGCTCACAAAGCCTGATTTGGGCGCCAGTGCTTTGAAATCAATGTCCGACGTTTTACCAGTCCATTCCTGCGTTGGCTCTACTTCGCTTTCGGCAGCCAATCCCAACGGTGCAACCGCCGCCGAAAGCACCAGGGCAAATACGATCCGAGTAAACATCTGTCTCTCCGTTGGCCTGCATGAAAAGGTCAGCATCACTTCTAGAACGACGACAGACAGCGACGTTTTGTTTTTAGAAAACTACCCCAAGCCCCCCATTCTCAGCACGCATCAGCGCCACGATAAGACTTTGAACAACCCTTCGCGGCGTTTGGCTCGCTCTGGCATAGTCAACAACCTGTCGCGATAAACGCTTAACATCAATGCTACGGCAAAGAACGTTCCCCCGCCGATCATCAAGTAGACGGCGACGTTTTGCAGTTGGTTAGGCAATTGCACATAGCAAATCAGCGTCCCGAAGTAGAGCAGCAGCGCGGTGACGCCGCTGATGGTGGTTCCGCGTACCCGGCAGACCATGCCGATGCCGACCAAAACCAGCGCGATCACCAACACGCCGATCTCATGAAGCATCCCCCAGGCCGACAAGTCCGGGGCAAAGTCAAATCGGCGCCACAGCAGCGCGGCGGTCATCGGCACGACAAAGAACAAACTTCCGAGCCATAGTCCGAGCGAGACTCCTTCGTCTTTCCGACCTGCTTCACGAGCCCAGCCAATGTGACTTGCGACTAGCAGCAGTGCGCCGAAGATCGTCACGGCCAACTCCATCTTTTGATGCAACAACAAGGGACTGGTCGCCCCACCGTAGGCGATCAGCGTCACCAGTTGGCAAACCGCCAAGACCAAGAAGCCGCGGCGCCACATCGCGGCGGAGATCAAGCCGGCCGCGATCACCGACGCGACGATCAAACCAAGCAGCAACCAGACGATCGGGGCCTGATAGACTTTCAGCGGCAAGCGATTCAGTGCGAACAAAATGCCGGCCGCTCCCGACAACGTCAATAGCGCGCTCCCCGTGTGAAACAGAGCCAAAGACGCGCCGGCCGCAGCTTGTCGGTCGTTGGCTCCCCAGCGATAGAGCAGCAGTTGCAACAGGCCTGCACCGGCAAACGTAGCGATAACAGCGACGCTGCCTCCGCCTGCGAAGGACAACCCCTGCCAAGCGGCCAGCGCTCCGGCGACAGTGGCCAGATAGACGCCTGGCGCGCGTTGTTGCAATCGCGCCGACAGCAAGTAGAAGAAACAAGCCTCGGCAAAGAAGATCGCCAATTGCAAATGGAGCGGCTGCCCTGCGATCGGCGTCAAACCAAGTTCCAGCTTCCACTGCAATGCCGAGACCAGTACTTTGATCAACAACACCGCAGTCGCCACATGAGCGGCCAGCTCTAAACCGCTGGCGGCTCGCGGCCGGTGCAAGCGCGACGCCAATAGATAGGCGACCGGGATCACCATCATCAGCGGCGCGGTGATATACCATGCTTGATAACCGATCAGAGCCAGCCCCGCGACGGTCGCCAGCATTACCGCCAGTGCGCCGCCGACAAAGTAATCGCGCTCGGCCTCTCCTTCATCTTTGAGTGCGACATGGGCGCCAAAGCGACAAGCGACGGCTGTGGCCAGCATCGCCGCCACAAAAGTCCAACTCCAAGCAGCATTGGAATCGCCATATTCAATCTGATAATACTGATAGCCGCCGATCGCCAGCGGCGCAATCAACAGCACGATGGCCAGCGCATGAGTGATCGACTGGGCCGAACGGAAATCGCCCTGCTCTGCTGTTTCGTTGGCAGCATGCCGGACCAGCAGCAAGCGGACTGCATTGATCAACAGCGACGTGAAGGCCATCACCAAAATCAACGTCTCTGGCGTGATCTCGATCGGCAGTAAATCAATCAAGACAAACTCAGCGAAGAAGCAGCTAATGATCGCCGCCGCCAAAAATCTCCCCTTCCGCTCTACCACATAGTGGCTGTAGCCGTACAAATAAATCGCACCAACCGACAAGACCAATGCAAGCGACTTGAGCGCAAAGCTCTCGGCCAGCGGAGGTCGTGTGAAGCTCAACGGGAGCTGCAACCAGTCTTGCCAAACGCCCACCAGCAGCGGCTGATACATCCAGGTCGACATGCACCAGCCAACCAAGACCGACGCAGCGCCTAGCAGAACGATGTGTCCGGCTCGAAAGCTCGCACGGCCAAATTGATCACGGCTGAAATCCCCCGTTCCCGGCGGAAATGCACGTTCGGCATGGATCGCGATCGCGGCGACGCCCATCAACAAAGTTGCAGCGGCGGCGCCTTCCCAAAACTGGGCGACGTTCTGATCCGCCAAGATCAGCATCCCGGTCAGCGTCGCGCCGCCGACCACGACATACACAAAGATCGCATCGCGAACCTGACGCGCCATCACCACATACAGAAAACAGATCACCAGCGCCGGGATCCACAGATGTCCTCCCTGATTAAGCACGATCAAACCTTGGGCATCGTAAAACCACAGATGCAGCGGCATCAACAAGCAAGCCAGTAGGGCGACGCCGCGGCCTGCCGTTGGATAATTGGACCAGCGCAGGATGGCGAACCCACCAAGCAACAGCGCAACGTTGCCGGCGCCCAGCAGCACCGCTACCGTGAAGGGATCATCAAAAAATCCGATCGTCGCTAGCCAGATCACTAGCCCAATCATCAGCAGCCCACCGCCGATCGCCATCAGATATTGCAAAGTTTGCGGATCTAATGCGACTTCTAAGAAACTGCGCTGCGGCTCTTTTGGCTCGTTGGCCGGCGGCGCGTCTGCTTTGATACAGGCGGCGGCGATTTCAGCGTTCTCAGCGGTGCGATTTTCGTGCTCTAGTTGGGCGCGTACTTCTCTGCCGCGGGCCCGGTTTTCGCGTTGGCAAACTTGCGATTGATACAGACTGAGTCGACCAGCTTGCAAGTGCCGCTCGATCTCATGATCGAGAAAGGTGCGATAGCGGAACTCTTGTGGCAAACCTTGCAGGCTTTCATGGGGCTGCGGCGCAGCCAAATCGTCAGGCGGGACGGCCAATGGATTGTCGGCTAGTTGGCGATAATGTTGCGTGATCGCATCGTAGCTAATCACAGTGATACGTTCTTGCTGACGCCAATGCTCGAAGGCATGCAGTGCGAAGTCGATCGCCTGGGCGTAATCTTGACGCCGATCAGTCATGGCCCGCTCCCGAAGTAGGTGTGCTGTAGTCCCTGTCTAGAAAAATGGGACTAACAACCAACGCGTAAGAAGGGAGTGAGAGAGACAATCGAGCGTAAAAAACGGTTATCTGCCCGAGATTCCCGCACACAGGGCCATCGTAGCGACAATCGCCAGCCCAACGCCGACGGCGATTGCAAACGCGACGCCGATTTTGGCGTAGGAGACTGGCGCTTGGCCGTAGGTTTTGCCGGTCTGCCCGTTGACCAAGAACCGGAAAACCTGATTTTTGTAGCGGTAGGCCATGATCCAGATCGGCAGCAACATGGGCTGGCTCGACATGTCCTGAATCCGCAGATTTACCTTCACATTGCGGCTGTTCGGCGGAACAAAGCGCGAGTCACAAGCCTGGCGCTCTAGTTCTTCAAGCCCACTACGCGCGTAAGGGCGAGCATACTTGCGCGAAACTTTGAAATCCTCAACGGTGTACGAGTCAAAATCAATCGCTTGCGGATCAACTGCATCGACCAGATGAAAGGGCCCAATCGCATCGGTCTCATGCGGCGTCAATGCGCCGCTGGCGCCGACTAGTAGCCCTTGATAGGCGGCGTGATGCTGACCCGAGACAGGACGCCAGTCTCCTCTGGCGCTGGAGGGAACGTCAGAAGTATCGGCGGTCCAGTTGCTGAAGACTTGCGCTTGAAACACCCAAAACGGCACGTAGACCGGCGTGATCTTTTCGATGATCGCCGCTTCAGACAGATCACTGGGACGCCAGAACCCTTTTTTCAATTCGCTGCGCATCAAACGCTCGGTTTGATCGCGCGTGATCGAAAAGGAAATCGCGGATTCTGGCGCAATCGTCTTGTGATCCTGTTTTTTGATCAGTTTTTCACTACCGCAAAAAGGACAACGCAGCGTGCCGGCTTTCGCCGAGTAGCTCATCGATGCGCCGCAACCTTCGCAATCAAAGCTGAGCGTCGCTGTAGTCGACTTATCGGCGACCCGGTCTTCGCGGTGCGGCGCTTCGGTTCCGCAGTTCCCGCAAAAGAGATCCTCTTCGTCAATCAGCGCGCCGCAGATGGCGCATTTTTCGAGACGTTCGCTCATGCGCTAATTATTTCATCGAATTAAGAATCAGGAGGAGAATCACGAACAGCAAGATAAGCCCGACGGCTCCGCCGATCACAGCGCCAATCCGCCGCCAAGAGATCGGTTTGTCGCCGACGATCTTGCCGGTCTGTCCATTGACGAGAAAGCGATACAATTTGTCTTGATACCGATAACTGAGCAAATAGACCGGCAGCAAACAGAGATCGGAGTTTTCGCGGCTGAAATTGGTCTGAATGACCAAATTGCGATGCGTATTGCCGGGCAAAAATCCAGCGATGTTGGCCTGCTCGCGACGATAGAACTCTTGCTGACAAATCTCTTGCGCTTGTTCTTTTTCGATCGAATATTCTTCAGCGCTCCAGCCGGCCAGATAAAAAGGTTCGTACCGCTTCAGCGCTGGCAAATTAAACGGCTTGATCCGATCGGCGTCTCCTTGCTGTAACCCTTTGCTGGCCGATACCAGATAACCGCTGTAATACTGGTGATGCTCTCCATCCAGCGGCCACCACTCGGTTTCGGTCACCCTGCGCGTCTTGGTGACCATTTTGCCATTTTCCATGGTGGTGTACGTTTCGGTGCGATACCAATATTCACCGATCGACGCCGACCAGCGGCTTTCGGCCAGCATCGAAAATCCCCAAAACGGCAAATAGACGCCGCGCAACTTTTCGGCGATCTTCGCGAGGTGCAAATCGCCAGGACGAAACCATTGATTATCGGTGATCCACGCTTTAAAACGTGCTTCGGCTTCCTCCGGCGTAATGCCAAATCCAATCACAAACTCGGGACGTTGGCGGCCCAGTTGTTCAGGAGAATACTCAAAAACATAGTTGGAATCGCAAAACGGACAGACAAACGCTCGCTCGTCAAGCGAGACGTTCACTTTGGCGCCGCAGGCGTTGCACTGAAAAAATTTGTGTTGATCGTCGCCGTGTCCCTCAGGCTTGAGCGGCTCGACGACTTCGCTGGCAGTTCCGCACGCGGGACAAAACTTGTCTTGCGGTTCGACCGGACAGCCGCAAGCCGGACAGGGATGTCCTGACGGGGGAACGACTTCGGCATCAACCACATGGTCAACGAGCGGTTGGACCAGATCTTCGTGCGAAATCGTATCGGCAGAGGACATGGTGACTGTCGGCTCGGCAAGGTGGGGTTAGCTCGAATGACTCAATTGATAGACGGCTTGCAGCAAGGTCTCGACATCCTTGTACTTCTTTTTCTCTTCGAGCGCCTTATCGATCAGCTTGCGTGCATCACTCTCGCCGTGTCCCAGCGAACGCAAGACATCGTATGTTTCAGAAACTACGTCACGCGGCGCGATGTCCTCTCCTAGCTCACCACGACCGACAAGCAAGGCAAACTTGGGCACTTTGCGACGTAATTTGGCGACAATCCGATCGGCAGTCGCCGGACCAACGCCGGGAAGCGCCGAGAGCCCTTTGGTGTCTTGTTCTTCGATCAACGACGCGACTTCTTGGACCGGGCGAACCATGGCCCGCAAAGCTTTTCGAACGCCTACCCCGTCAACGGAGCAAAACAGCTCGAAAAACTCGCGTTCGATCCGATCCGAAAACCCAATCATCCGAGGCGTCAAACGCCCCTGTTGAGGGTTACCTTCTAAATACTCGATCGTGTAAAGCGCGACCTCTTCGCCGATATGGTTCTGTAATTTTCGCCGCACGAACTCGGGAATCAAAACTTCATATTCAAAAGCACCGACGGTGAGCGACAACACCGCTTCACTGACTGCAGTCACTTTGCCCGTAATTTTGGTAATCAAAGAAGGGTTCCTAGAAGCGCACGCGAAAGCGAAACCAAGGTTTTAGAGGATACCAGCGCCGTCACGCAACCTGCGTCGGCATGCTAGCCAGATAAAAATGGCACAGCGCCACCGCCAAAGCGTCGGCGACGTCGGGTGGTTCGGGGATTTCGGGCAGGTTCAGCTCGCGCTGCACCGAAAGTTGCACTTGGTTCTTGGGCGCCCTGCCGGAGCCGGTAAGCAGTTTTTTGATTTGCGTCGCCGAATAGTCGTGGATCGGCATGCCGGCTTGCTCCGCCGCCAAACACAAGACTCCGCGAGCATGTCCCATAATGATGGAAGTTTTGGGGCGCTCGTAGTGCGAATAAAGTTGCTCGATCGCCATCGCTTGCGGCTGGAGCGCGGCAATGACGTCTCGTACGCCGTCATAGATTTCTCGCACGCGTGCCGGCAACGAGCCGCGAGTTTTGCCGCGGATAACGCCTGCTTCGACAATTCGAATGCGGCGATTTTGAGCCTCGATCACGGCGTAGCCGGTGATATTTAGCCCGGGGTCGATCCCCAGAATTCTTGTGCACTCCATCGCATTCCTACTGACAGCACCGGCGGAAGTCTTCAGCAGGGCGGAACTCCGCCCGCTGGCCTTTGATTGTAGCGGGAGGGGCGTTTTCGGGCGAGGCACAAAAAAAGCCCCGTACAGCTGACGGGGCAGATTCGTTTTTCAATACATCCAAGCGGCGAAGGCTTAGTTCGCCAGCGGATCAAGCGGAGCGATCGACTCGGACGACGGAGCGAACTTAGCCTCAAAGCCGCGATAGACTTCGTCAAACACGTCATTCGAGTAGGGAGTCCGCGGATTGGCGACCCAGGCTTCGGCGACGGCTTGCTGCGGCCCTATCTGGGCAGCGTTGTAGGGACGGAAGTAGTAATAGAAGTGGGGCGTCGATTGATACGGAAAGTGCGGACTCATATTGCCGGGACAGCACCAGGGGCTGGGCAAGCAATGCTTCGACCAGATGCCGACATACTGCTCACAACCATGGTAGTAATCGTCGCTGCGACGCGACGTGCGATCGTAATACGCTTCTGACGAGCCGTAGTTGAGCGGGGTCGAGCTATGTTGCAACACCGACGTTTCGCTCACCTCGATCGGCATGGACTCCGAATATTGAACGATCGTTTCGTTCCTGACCGACGGCTCGACATGTTTCACCTGGCGAAGCGCACCGGAGCCAACTTCATCCGCTTCCATAATCGCGGCTTGAGGTTGCTGCAAAGAAGGCGGAATCCGATGTCTCGTCGTACCATGACCTGGACTTGCTGAAATGGCGGCTACCGCAACGAGAAAGGTGATGTGAACCATCGTCCGCTACTTTCAAGGAATGAGCGTTTAAAGAACGACGCAATCCCGCAATTTGACCGCGTCTCCTCCCTAAAGTCGGCCTTCTGACGATGTTGCCTCAGAAATATCAGAGCAATCCCCAAAAACTACGCGGTCTTCCTAGTAGCCAGCAGATTGCCTGTTTCGCCAGTTTTTCCGTGGTGCTATCAGTGCTGCTGGCTAGTCTCCTTCCGACACAGCTCGATTAATCGTCAAAATCGCTAGATTTTGCCAACGGAGCTGAACTGGTTGGGGTGACATTTCCGAATAGGAAGACATTGCCGAAATACTTGACGTTGCAGCTTGCTTGAGAATTTGCTCGTCAAATAGCGGTGGCGGCGACCATGAAAGACCCATAGGAAGAACATGCGCACTCTCAACATCGCCTTAGCTACGTTGACGTTGATCCTCGCTATCTGCGGAATCACGTTTGGTCAGGCGCAAGAACTATTGCCAGCGCCCACGCAAATTGAGCAGCTATCCAGCCCCACTGCCGCGACCCTTCAAAAGCAATCCAACCTGATCGACGAAGTGCTAGAGCCAGAGTTGATCTTTAGCCTGCTACATTCGCAATCGAAGATCGTGCGGACCAAATCTCCGGTTTTTCGCGTCGCAATCACCGATCCCTCGATTGTCGAGGTGAACGAGTTCTCACCCAACGAACTCGAAGTGATCGGTTCGACTGCCGGCCAGACGACGATGACCCTGTGGTTCAACAATGCCGACGGAACGATTTCGACGTTGCGGTACCTAATTATCGTCACGGACGAAGATGATCGAGCCGATCTCGAATTCGGCAAGCTTCAGGCTCGCATCAACGAGCTGTTTCCCTACAGCCGTGTGCAGCTCTTTCCGATCGCCGACAAGCTGGTCATTCGCGGGCAAGCTCGCGACGCCAAAGAAGCGGCCGAAATCTTGGCCGTCGTCGGCGAACAAACGGTCAATCAAAATGGCAATCTCAGCGCCGGTAGTACGGTGAACGTTGGATCGGTCGCGCGATTGCCGAACGCCGAAGATCTTGAAACAACGTCGCTGATTAACTTGCTGGAAGTCCCCGGCGAACAACAAGTGATGCTCAAAGTTCGCGTCGCAGAACTCTCGCGACAAGCGGCTCGCGAGTTGGGAATGGATTTCTCGGTGATGGAAGAATCGTTTTCAATCGCCCACACTATCATGGGCGGCGCCGGCAACTTGTCGGCCATCCTGGATGGGGGTGACATTGAACTCTTCATTCGCGCCTTTAGCAGCAACGGCTCCGCCAAAATCTTGGCCGAACCAACCTTGATGACCCTCAGCGGACAATCGGCCAGCTTTATCGCCGGTGGTGAATTCGCCGTACCAACGGCAGTTGGAGTCGGCGGCATTGGCGCGGTCAGCACCTCATTCCGGGGATTCGGTACGCAAGTCAGCTTTATGCCGACGGTCATGGACAAAGACATGATTCGCTTGTCGGTTTCGCCCTCGGTCAGTTCGATCAACAACAATTTGACGGTCGACGGAGTGCCGGGGCTCGACATTCGCGGCGCCGTCACGACGGTCGACCTTCGCGAAGGACAATGGCTAGCGATCGCCGGTTTGATCCAGGATGAACAAGAGGGATCCCGCTCACGACTGCCGCTGCTCGGCGACATTCCCTACATCGGCGCCGCCTTCGGCAGTCAGTCGACCAGACGAATCGAAACCGAACTCGTGATCCTGGTCAGCCCCGAACTGGTGCATCCGCTAGAGCGAGACCAAGTTCCGTTGTACTTGCCCGGCATGGAAGTTACCGATCCAACGAATAAAGAGTTCTTTTTGCATCAGCAGATCGAAGGCTTGCCTGGATACGATTATCGCAGCACGGTCTGGCCAAGCTATCGCCACCAGATCCATCACGAAAATTTCGAGCATGTGCGTGCCGAACGCCAAGCACGTAAATGTCGCGGTCAGTACCAAGAAAGCGAAGGGTACTACGTCCATGGTCCGGCTGGTTTCTCCCAGTAGATTCCTGCAATCGCCAACCAACGTACTCCCACAATTCCCAATACAGCTAACCGAGGGTCTTTCCCTATGAATAATCGCCGCAATATTGTCGCTGGATTCGGCCTGACGGTCGTCATGTTCGGCGCCATGACAGGCTGTCAAAAAAGAGGCATTCTGCAACCGGCGCCCTATCCTCCGCTGGGTTCGGTCATCGATCAGATGAACGTGTCGCAGGAAGAGAATGCCGAGGCGGCCAAATTTGTAATTTACATGCATGAGTTTGAGGGGAGCCAGCCGGAAGAAAAAATCCGTGACGTTCAATCCTGGCGACTCAACGGCTATGGCGAAGATCATCTGAAGCAAATCGCCGCCAAGTTGAAAGAGGGAGTCGGCTTTCCGGTCGTAGTCGAACGAAATCAAACCAGCGTCGATCCGCGCAGCACTTACAAATACCCGGTCCACTTCAACGATCAAGTTGACGAACGCCGTCGTCAGGTGGTAGTCGCCGCATTGGTTCAGATGGGCGTTGAAGACGCCGAGAATCGTGTCGTCGTCGCACCAGCCTTCTCCGAAGGGTTGAACGCCCAAGAAGCAGCAACCGCCTACGGTCGCTCGCGACTCGGAAATTCCGGCGGAAATGGAAGCGGCTTCGGTGGGGGTGGATTTGGAGGAGGAGGCGGCTTTGGTGGCGGCGGATTCGGAGGCGGCGGCGGATTCTTCTAATCCTCGTCAACTCGTGACTTCCCCTTTGCTTCGAACGTGCGAATCTAACTGCAAAACATAGTCAACATCATGAACCAATACGCATCGCTCGCTTTGCTCGTTTCCGTCGCTTGCGTCGGCTGCGTTACTACGCCGCACAACGGCCTATTCACCAAATTGCAACCGGGACAGCCCGACTTCAACCAAGAGCTAAGCTTGGCCCGGCTTTCGGAACGGCAGAACAAAGCCGAATCGGCCGAACGCATTTATCATGCAATCCTCAAGGAACAACCCAACAATGTCGTCGCCAATCATCGCCTAGGCGTAATGTCAGCGAAGCGCGGCCTGTATGACGAAGGGACCAAATACTTTCAGACGGCGGAAGCGGCCGGACTTCGTTCCGCCGAGTTCTACAATGACTATGGCTACTTGCTCTACCTGCAAAACCAAACAGAAAACGCCGAGCAATACTTTCAGAAGTCGCTGGCGGTGGATGCGACCTATCGTGCGACCCACAACAACCTGGGCTTGATCCTGGGCGAAAACCAACGCTACGACGAAAGCCTAAAGCACTTTCTACTAGCAGTTGACGAAGGCGAAGCATACGCCAACCTAGCTTTTATCCAATCGCAGATGGGTGACCTAGAAACGGCCGAGGCAAATTATCATCGCGCATTAGAAATCGATCCCGCCCTAAAACGTGCAGCCCAAGCCTTGATCCAAATCGCCAGCAAGCGTGGAACCGTCAAGCCGTTTGAACGTGTTCCGGTGAATCGAGAGAAACAATCGGCCGATCGAATTGCCAAAAATGCACGAGCAGCAGAAGCCGCCCTGGCAGAATCGTCCCCAGCCCAACCGCTGCCTTCGGAACCGCAAGATTCCACCGCGCCGCACACTGACGAGGTAAAGCCGGTCTCGTACATGGCTACCAAACCAACCGCTGCCGATTCGGCCCAAATGCAGCAGATGGTGACCGACGCCGGACAAGCTTCGCTCCATTCAAAAGTCGAATCGTCGATGACCAGCAAGTCTGGCTTGCACTATCCCCAAATCATGTCGGTCCCGCCGTCACTGAAAACCAATCAGGTTCAAGCAAGTCTCAAAGCCAACCCCAGCGCTCAACAGCGACTTGGATTCGCCGAGAATTCGCTGCGAGATACATCGCGCAGCGAATAACCAGAGCTACCGATTGGGCGTAGCCCGAACCGGCGCTGTCCCTGACGATTGATCCAACACCCCTCCCGCTTCCGAGCCGGAGGACATGAAGTCATGCAACCGCAAAGCCGATGGCCCCAGCAGCAAGATATAGATCGGCGGGGCCAGCAAAAAGATGACCGGGATCAAGAGCTTGATCGAGTTCTGATTCCCCCGCTCTTCGGCCAACTGACGACGCGTGCGTCGGATGCTGTCCGCAAAATCGCGAAACGCGCCCGCGACGCTCCCTCCGATGCGCTGCGCCTGAGCGACCAAGGTCGCTAATGCGTTGACTTCCGGCACTTCCAAGCGCTTGGCGAAATTTTGAATCGCCTGACCCAGCGAACCGGTCTCGGCCTGGCGATCAATAATCAACAGCTCACACGCCAAATCTTCGTGCGAACGAATCATCTCGTCACTGACCCGCTTGATTGACTTCTGCAACGGCAGCCCGGCGGTCGTGGTCATGGTGATCATATCCAGCGCATCAGGCAACGCATGCTGGATTCGGCTGACGCGCGCTGCCGCCTGCGAACTGATAATAACGCGCGGGATTGCGTAAATCAAAATCAAAATCGCCACGCTCACCACCAGGATCAATTGAGTGGTCGCTTCGCTGGCGTCGGCCACAGCGACCAAGGTTGCCCCGACAAACAAAACCCACGCAATCAGCGCGGCATTTCGAACCGCCAGAAATTCGTCGGCCGCGTCGCGATGATAGTAGCCTGCTTTGACCATATCTTTTTGCAGCGATTCGTACGACTGTTTAGATGTTGGCACAATGCCGGCAAAAGCGCGGGTCAGGCTTCCCAGTCCAATCGATCCTTTGGCGCCGGGGTGTAGCATCTGGTCTGGCTTGTTCCGATCTGTCGAAAGCAACAATCGCCCTGACAGATAGATCAGCATGGTGACGCCAAAGAACGCGCCGACAACAAGTATTGCGGGATTGATCATAAACGAACGTCTCTTTTCGACTCAGCTCTCTTCAATTCGACACAGCCGACTAGTAGTCAGCCCGCACCAAGCGATACACAAAGTACAAACCGAGCGCTTCGCTGATCAACGCGAACAGCAGCAAGTAGCGTCCCCAAGGATGCGAGAAGAACTCGCTAAAATATTCTGGCTGAAACAACAGAAAGAAGACGAGCAAGATCGGAGCGAGCAGCGAAATCACCATCGCCGACATTCGGCCAGAGCTGGTAATCGCGCGCAGCTGTCGATGGTAGGCCATCCGGTCGCGAATCACCGCCGCCAGTCGATCCAGCGTTTCTGGCAACGCCCCGCCAGATTCACGGTGGACGCTAATCGTGGTGGCGAAAATTTTAACGTCCATCAATTCAACGCGATCGGCCATCCCTTCCATCGCCATCGGCACCGATAGCCCGACTTCCAATTGTTTGGCGCAACGACGAAATTCGACGCCGATTGGATCTTCGCTTGATTCGCCGACCAGTTCAATCGCTTGCTCAAAGCTTTCGCCTGCGCGAACCGCCCGAGCGATCAACTCCAACGCGCCAGGAAACTGATCCTGAAAGGCACGCAGACGGCGATTTTTGATCCACACCAACACGCCGAGGCCCGCCAACATCCCCAGCACGGTCACCAAACCGGTGACCAGCGGATCTTCGGTGATCACAAAAGCCGCGACGCCACAGGTCAAGCCGACAGCAATCAACAGCGTCACCGCCATCGTCGGACCAAAATCGACGCCAGACAGGTAAAGCGTTCGCGTTAGCCAATGATCGAATTGACCGATAGACGATCCCGCTTCCGCAGTTCGCCGGGGTGGAAATTGTCGCAGGCCCGTCGAAACGGTCGCGCCGCCGCTTCCGCCAAACGCGACCTCTTTAATCGCGAAGAAGACGAAGGCAGCTACGGAAGCAACCCCAGCGAAGATGATCAGCGCAATGAGATTAGGATCGAGATTATCGAGCACTAGGCGTCCCCCTCTAAATCGACAGCCGAATCTCGTTCCTCAGCGTCGGTCGCCTGATCCAGCAAGTCCGCCTCATCGCTTGACACGGCGACTTCGCCGCGCGAGTTCAAGTATTTGGCGTAGATCATTTCGGATTCGTGTTCCTTCATGACGTTCTCGTCAAACTCGGTGCCGGCGTCTGCAAATCGTTCGCGACATTGGGCCCAATAGCCGGTCGCGTAAAACCGACCTTTCGCGCGTCCCTGATCGTCGAGACCTTCCTGACGGAATCCAAAGATGTCATCCAGCACATAATCGCCGTTCTCGTTGACTTCGCGGATCTCGGCGATGCGGGTAACGCGGCGAACGCCCCCCTTCAACCGTGCGACATGGACCACCATCTTGATGCCAGAGGCGATGTATTGGCGAATCACTTTGACCGGCAGTTCAAAACCAGTCATCGCGACCATCATTTCCAATCGAGCCAGCGCATCGCGCGAGTCGTTGGCGTGAATCGTCGTCAACGAACCTTCGTGACCGGTGTTCATCGCTTGCAACATGTCGAGCGCTTCCGGACCGCGAACTTCACCCACGATGATCCGATCGGGCCGCATTCGCAAACTATTGCGAACCAGATCGCGTTGGGTAACCGCCCCAGCGCCTTCGGCATTCGCAGGGCGCGTTTCCATCCCCAAGACATGCGGATGTTGCAGCAGAAGTTCGGCCGAATCTTCGATGGTGACAATCCGCTCGTCATGCGGAATGAAGGACGATAACGCATTGAGTAACGTGGTCTTACCTGCGCCGGTTCCACCAGAGATCAAAAAGCTGATGCGAGATGCGACGGCTGCTTGCAAGAAATCGGCCATCTCCTGCGAAAGCGAATCGGTCGCGATCAGATTGGCCAGATGCAAATGCTCGACGCCAAAACGGCGAATCGACAACTTTGGTCCGCCAAGCGCCAACGGCGCAACTACGGCGTTCACGCGTGATCCGTCCGGCAAACGCGCGTCGACCATCGGGCTGACTTCATCAATCCGACGACCGACTCGTCCGACCACACGCTGAATGATCCGCAGCACATGCGCGTCATCGGCGAAGATCACATCGGTGAGTTCGAGTTGACCGAAACGCTCGATGTAAACCTCACGTGCGCCATTGACCAAGATGTCGCTGATGGTCGAATCGTGCATCAGCGGCTCGATCGGACCAAGGCCAAACAATTCGTAGTCGAGCTCTTTCTCGAGGCGCTTACGCGTCTCGTCATCAAGCTTGAGATTTTTCCGTTGGCAATACTTGGCCGAGAGATTTCGAATGTCGCCGCGAATCGCTTCTTCGTTTCGACTGGTCACCGCTCCCAGATCAAGAGAGTCAACCATTTCTGCATGCAGCGACGTCTTTAGACGCTGGAATTCGATTTCGGTCGGATCGATGTTTCGCTTGGTCGCGGCATCGTTCGACATAGCGTTGTTCGGCATGATCATCGCGCGGCAGCCTACGAAGATACGAGGAGGAAGGAGGAGACTCGACTAGTTGGTGACAGCAACTTCCGCTGCCGCGGCGACTTCCGCTCCGACAGCAACTTCCTCGGCAGCGTCCACTTCATCCGCAGTTTGCGAAACGCGGAACAGTTGTTCTCGCCCAGCAGCATTTTGGCGGAACTCAAGCTCCGAGATCGTCCGACCGCGATAGGTGCGCATCATCTGCCGCGGCGGAGGCTGACGGTCCAACAACTCTCCCAAAGTCCGCGGCGCTCCGTCGTACGAAGCAACATCCCCCTCAGGCGAAACCAGGGCCAAAGCGAAGGTGCCATGATTTTCGGCGATCTGCAGCTTGATCACCTCAGGCGGTTGGATCGCCAGCGTGACGGTCGCCGTTCGACGCTGCTGTTGTTGTTGCACTCGAGGATCTGGAATCGGATTCAAGGCCGAAGGATCGGCGTCAAACGACAAAACTTTAACCCCCTGCAACAAGGTTACCGTGGTTTCAGGCAACTCGTTTTCTGGCTCTGCGTCAACGCGAAAGAGAACGTCAACTTTAGTTCCTGGACGAGCAAACCCTTCGACCGCTTCGTCATATTCGACACGAACGGTGAACGCACGTTGTCCCGGTTCAAGATCCTGAACAATGCCTGGCCCGGTTCCTTCTGGATAAAACATATCCGGCGTAAAGACAGACTTTTCGGTCAGCTCTTGTTTCAGCGTGCGTCCGATGATCTGGTCAGCGCTGACCATGAAGCCGGCGGGAACCGGCTGGGCTTCCATTTGCTTTTCGGTGAACTGATAGATCACCACATCGCCCATCGTCAGCGTGCGGCCAGCCGGCAGATTGGCGGCCGCTTTCGGAACAACAAACGTCTTCACCGGGGCAACCGTTTCGACCACCGGCGGCGGCGTTTCGCGCATCATATTCTTGCGGACCACATAAGCGGACAACAAGCCAAACATGACGGCGACTACGCCTAACAATAGGGTTCCAGGACTCAACGACATGAATGCTCGCTCCGCTACGCGATCGTGTGCTGTTTTAAATGCTGAAATCAGCGGCGATCCGTGCCGAGAAAGTGGAACAACCTCTTGCTGTTCCGAAGTGAGCGTTGGTACTTAGTTTACTTACACGCCGAGGGTTTCACTTAGCAAACCCCCTTATTTTGGCCGAAATCTGGCCCTCCTAGGCGCTCTCGAGCGGCGTATTCAACAACATAATCAGTTTCAGGATTAGAAATACCCAACTTGCCAAACAAACCGGCACTCCGTAGGGAAGCGTTTGCCGTGCCCGATCCAATTTCTGACGACTTGAGTCGTCGGCTCTATTTGCTTCTGCATGGTCCGTTTTGGCGCGAAACATCCACTTTCCCACAAAAATGGCGATCGTGATGAAAAGCGCTAAAACGGCACTCGCAATAAACACCATGAGAATCAGCAGCGGGCCAAACCAGGCGCCCAAAGCCGCCATAAACTTGACGTCCCCACCTCCTCCGCCGCCGATGATAAACAAGATAAACAGCAGCGTAAATCCAGCCAGCGCCCCCAAAAACGAATGCTGCAATCCACTCCATCCGCTGACGGCAGCGTGAAACAGCAGGCCAATCAGCAGCGCCGGCATGGTCAACCAGTTAGGCAATTTGCCCGACGTCAGATCGACGTAAAAGGCGACAGCCGTAAACAGGGCGACCAGGAGGATGGCGACTAAGTTCAGCTTGTCCACTTCCGGCTCATCTTGGTTCGATCACAGCGACGAATCGCTTTGGTTTCCAGTTTCAAGCATTCCCTATTGGGGAAGGGATGAGTTACGCATCCAGTGCGCAATAGGTGCATCTCTGCAAGCAATGAAGTCGAACGAGAGACCGCCGCCCCAATGGCCGACGATCTCTCGTTTCGATTCTTCATGCGCAGTCAGGAATGAATGCACATCCCTGCCTGTGTGCTCGACGCCACGAACTATTGATTCGGGATCGGCCCAGCGCCATTTTCGTCGGTATCCACGCCGGCGACGATAATGCAATTGTCGATCGAACCAGCGGTCGCTTCGACGGTATCGCAGTAATCCTTTTGATCGCCGTAGTCACTGCCCGAGACAGCGGCCGAGTGACCGGTGATGCCCCAGAAACGATAGCTCTGGTCCATTTCCTGCAGCGCGCCGGCGACGTCCGAGAGTTCAGCGGTGACAGCGTCGCGAACGGCGGTCAGACCAACAAGCAGACCGATCACAACGATGGTCGCGATCAGAATCAATTCGGTGGAAACGATAAAACCAGCTTCATCGTTCCACAAACGCTTCAGTAGAGTCATAAATCAAACATCCTAAAAAATAGAAACCGTGGGAAGGAAATTCTTTGCTAGTTCATCTCGATGTCATCGCTGACATGAGAAGTCGCCCAGCAAAACTAACGTGCGTCTTTGGGCCTCTATGCGAGATGTGTCCTGCAAGTGGCCGGGTTTTTAATTCCAAGGAAAATTATTTGCTTAGGGAATCGGCGAATCTTCGCCGGCGCCGCCTGGGTAAACCGGACCAAAGCTGAGCCCCGCTGGAGCTTGATTGCTGGGATCGCTCCAACCAAGTTCGTCTTGGTCGACGTAGCCGGCCGAAACGATTACCAGTGGGGGTCCCATCGGCGGAGTAACCGTGATCTCATAGGCGAACGATTGATCGAGACGATCAAGCGCCACACCGAGATCGCCAAACTCCTGCACCAAGTGATCGCGCAAGCTTGTCAAACCGACAACAGCACCCAAAATCAAAACCACAGCAATCAAGATCAACGCGTAGGCCGACACCACGCCGCGCTCATCGCGCCAGAGCTGCATCCCCAGGCTTTTGACTTGCGATCGCATGTTTTGTTTTGTTGGATTCATATTCATTGATGTAAAACAGCGTAGATTGTGATGACTTTAACGGCGGTGACCAGCGGGCATCCCTAGTTTTTTTTGCTAGCACTGTTTTGATCACGCCTGACCCCTTTGATTAAGGAGCAGGATTTGGCGGAGTTCCACTTTCGTCCGTGTCATTGCCGCTGATCATGATTCCGCCGGGAGGAGAACCCGCGACATCGGGGCCGTCGCCGAGATCGGGCAAATCTGCGTACCGGAAGTTTCGAAATCCCGTCACCACTTGGACGCCGCCATACGTTTTGTTGACGATGACGTTGTCACCCATGACTTGAAGATGGCCGCCGCTTTGAAACTCCACACTGTAAGATTGATCGAGTTGCCCGACCGCTTGCCCTGTGTCAGCCAACTCTTGCACCACCCCGTCGCGCAGCGCTGTTAGGCCCACGATCAGTCCGATCACGACGATGACGCTGAACAATAACAATTCGGCCGAATTAACAAAACCCGATTCGTCGGACCAAAGGCGATTTAGTAGACGCATGCTAGCGAACCTCATTCGGATGGGGGCGAAACGTTGGTTTCACCGGAAGTTGTCGGGATAGATTTCCAAGCCTGATCGCATTCGAGACGCGTCCACTGAGCTGCGGGCAATGCTCCCCGCCACAGCGACAAAGCTCGGCCTACATGGCTTAAAAAGGTGTAGTTGTCGTTGATGACGTCGTCGCTCATCTGCTCGACTTCGGCTGCTAGCCACTGGCCTGCGCGAATCTTCGTCTCACGCGGGGGCTGCACTTCGGCAGGCGCAATCGCCCACCATTCCAGTGCATGTCCTGTTGCTAGCAAACGTCGCGATAGCGGATCTGTGAGCCCTTCGTCAATCGGCGTCCGCTCGGCGTTGTACCAATTTTGATCCCAATAGCCGGCCGTACTTTGACTCTCAATCAGACGGCGCGTCGCTTCGGTCAGATGGGCAATAATTTCATCGCGTGTTGCGTTCTCTTGAAAGATTCCGACCTGCTGATCCAGACGCAACAGCGCGGCCAACGTGAACAAGCGATGATTGCCGTAGCAAACTCCTTGCACCCATTGTTGCCGCATGATTCGCTGCGCCAGTTGATCAAAGGTGATTCGTTCACCTTCGCGCGTGACCCACGTCGCGTTATCCGCGGCGAAGGTCGCGGCCGCGATCGCCGTCCATTCGTACTCTTGTTGGTTCAAGCGGAAGTCACGCAGTGCTCCGACCAACAGATCACGCAACGTCAGCGATGTATCGCCTGACCGCATCGAAAAATCGAGCGGCGTGCCGATCTCGGCCAGTGTCGCAAGCGTGTGATCCACATGACTGGATGTCGCCGCCCCTTGTTGCGTACGAACGCTCCAACCCAGCGGACCAGGCGTAATCAGCTCACGCGAGTAGGATCCCCAGTATTCATGAAAGACGCTCATATCTGTCAGCAGGCGCCGCATCTCTTCGCCCGACAGGCACTGTGGATCGGCAAACTTCGCCTCTGCGCCCCAGAACCGCAAAGCATGGTCGACATGATTGATTTTTGGCTTTTGATGTCGAAACTGTGGCCGCAGTCGGATCAAGACGGTGCGCAGTTGATCATCGGTAATCAACTCTGGCATGTCGTATTGCGGAGCGACGAGCTCGGCCTGGTTTCGCAGCGCCGGCAGACTTGGCAGGCTTTGGCGATAATCGTGCGACAGCGCCCAGCCAATGCCGATAAACAGGCTCGCTAACAGCGCCGCTTGCACCAGGATAAACCAGGGCGTCGTAAGAGCGCGAGGAGGCGTTGCTTGCGGCGTTACTTGAGGAGTCGGCATCAGTCGATCCTCCGCTGGATAATCAGCGCGCGATCGCTCTCCCAGGCCAATTGCCACTGCTCATCGACTTCGCCCAGCACTTGGGTCGCAAACTCGGCATCCGCCTGCCTATCGATCACCAACGTATCGACCGCATAGCGATCGAGCACGCGTTTCCACTGTTCGCCTCCTTGAATGAGACGGCGATAGTCAAACTTCGCTTGTTGCGGCAGACGCTCAAAATCGGAGGTCGCAAACAGGTCAGGCGAGTCGCTCACGGCGTATCCAATCCAATCGCTCCACACGACCGGGGCAAACACAAATCGCGAGCGCCGATTTTCGTTGAGATATTGCACGACTCCCACCGGCGGATCGTCGACTGCTTTCGTCAGCAAACGAGGAGTTCCGCCCAACACCGCAGCACTGAGCGGGCTCAATGCAAAACCGATCCAAATCGCTAACAGCGAGAGCATCGTGTACATGAAGCGCAATGGGCGCTGCGATTGCTCTGCATCCAGCCCCGTTGATGTTGATTTTTCGGCCGTGCGGCGAAACATGCCGTCGGTCAACGGCAGGCATACCATCGTTGCGACAGCGACAAATACCAACACAAAGTGCGTATTGCAGGCAGCCAAAGCTGCGGCGACAACAAACATCCCTACGTCGCCGCCGTATACCGCCACTTGAGAACAGCGCAGTAGATAGGCCAGCGAGATGACCGCCAGTGCAAAGACAACTCCAAGCGTCGAGAACAAGACCAACGGCGCCGACCCATCCAGCGGTCGTGTAATCTGGGTGATCGCGTCAGCCCAAATTCCAAATCCCCACGGGTTAAGCAGCGTCGCAAACAAACCTAGTTGCGTGAGCCAGGCCCAAGACTGCACCGATCGGCTGGCAAGCGTTTTGCTGATGCTGCCGCTACGGCGAATCGCATCCCAGGCGACGCCGCCCGCAATCGCTCCGATTAACAGCGGTCCGGCGATAAATGTCCAGTGCGTGTTCGCCCAGGCGATAATCGCCAACGGAGAAACAATCCAGTTCCACAGCGAGGGAGTTCCGGCATTCTGACGCCAGCGCGGGAAGATCGCCAGCAGCGCGAGAAACAGCGCCAACCACGTTGTTGACATCAGCACCGGCGACAATCCTTGCCAAGCAAACAGCAGCGTCCCCGCCGGCAAAACCACCGCAGCAAGTTTCAGCAGCGACGGATAAGGACCGCGGCACAGAACAAAGTAAACAAATAAGAGATAGCCCACGGCGAACAAGGTCGCCGCCAACGAAACTGCTTCTGGACCGCCGAGACGGTCAATCATCGCCGTCGAAATATCGGACAGCCACTGCGTCGCACGATAAGAAGACGACGCCGCAGCAAGCGGCATCTGCACCGGTTGAGCGGGCAAATTTGACTCGCTAAGGATCACGCGGCCCAAACTCACATTGCGCCAGACGCCAATGGTAGGGAGCGGCAAATAGTAAAACAACAAATAAGCGATCACGAAAAAGCTGACAACGGCAAAGTCCATCGCCGAGAGGGCGTAGCGGTCACTTAGAATCGGCGCAGCGATCTGCCGCTCGGCGTCCTTCGATTTGTCGTTGGCAGAATCCATGCCAAGTTGCTCCTGCTTAGGCGCCGCTAACATGGGTCGTCTCAATGGTGCGTTGGTCGAAGTCGAGCCCAAACGTCTTTAGCAAATTCAAAGTTGGTGCAGACCTTAGAGAAACGACCGCAGTCACGCGGACTTCATTTCCCATCACATCACCGGGCGAAGGCTCCACAACCGGGTCGCCATAGACGGTACGCGCGCCGACTTGATCCACGGCAAGTGCGATCTTTGGCGTATTTGTGGTAATGCCGTGAAGTTGCATCGCCTGATTGAAGGTGGCCAATGCCGCCTGGGGCGCATCGAGCGGATCAATCGTTTTGGCTGCTTCGCGGGCCGCCTCGGCAACCGCCGAGTTGACTGTCGCTTCAAATACTGAGAGGGTCGCAAACTGTACGATCGCCAAAGATGCGATCAGCAGCAACGGAAAAACAATAACCAACTCCAGCGTCTGTACGCCGGAGCGCAGCCGTTTTCGAATTGGCGCCAAATTGGAAATCAGAGCGCGCATACAGGCAGCAATTTCTGCTAAAGCATAAAACGAGTGAAAATGTCGCAGCCGCAAACCGCGGCGTAGCTTTAAATCTGGATTTGCGAAATCGCATCCGCCAGATCGATCAACTCGTTCAACAGTGCTCCACGCACCGTCGCTAAACCTGCAATCGCCCCGATCCCGATCAATGTGAGGAGGATCAGATACTCAACAAACACGCTGCCGCACTCATTGCGGGCGAGTTTGCGTAACCGAGATGTCAAAAAATTCATCGTAGCGCGAAATCCGTAGGAACTGGGTGGGGGGAGTAACATCCAGAACTCGCTATCCTGCAAAGTCAGCGAGCATTCGCCAAACGCGCACCGTTGGCTAACTCATACGGTAATAACGCGGTCTGCCGCTTACAACGGAGTGACCACTTTTTATTTGCTTAACCGACCAATATCACAAAACTTACGGTGATATCATCGAGAAACGGTTGACGGCGTACGCAGCTCTCATGTTAATGAGAGCTATCGCTGATCACCTGCTTCGCCTATGCAGAACCACTTACGTGCTCACCCCATTCAACCCAATTCCCCAGAAAAGAAGTGCCCATGCCGCACCCGCTCCCCGCGGAGGGGTTGTGCTGGAACTGGTCCTGACACTGCCGATACTACTTATCCTGCTGCTAGCAGTTATTGAGTTCTACCTGCTCTACGCCAATTTGCAGCGGTTAGAAGCGGCCAGTCGCGCTGGCGCTTTGGTCGCCTCGCGGATTGCGCTGGCCGATAGCGGAAATCCCCCCGTCGAGGTGATCGCCGCGGTTGATCGCCAACTAGAATCATTAAATCTGCCAGCGCGACAAATCACTCTCCTGCACAATACCCAAGGGGGCGCTACGCAGTTGAAGTCAGGAGCCAATTATCCAGCACCCCACGAACTATTGGATGTGCTGCCCACTTCGCGAAACTATGTCCGCGTCGCCGTCCAAACGCCGATGACCGGACTTACGCCCAATCTGCTGAAAACATTTGGATTCGATACTTCAGCCCGCATCGTGTCGCAAACCACAACGCTACGGCACCTGGCCACGCAACTGCAGCCACCGCAGCACGATGGACCTCCCCCTCCTTAATCTGCCGTCAGCGCAACACAGTTCATGTTAAGCCGTGATCCTCAATGCCGATCCCTCGCACGTCGCTCGCGACGCGGCGTTTCTGTATTGTGGTTGATCATTATTATGCCGGTCGCCCTTATCGGATTGCTGATGACGATCGAAACGGGGCGCTTGTGGGTGGCTCGTGCCGAAGTCGAAGACGCATTAGAAGCAGGCGCATTAGCAGGCGTGATCGAGTGGGGACAACATTCTGAGCTCACTCCGCACTCGACCCTGACGGCTCGCCAAGTCGCCGCGCAGTTTGCCGCCAGCAACACGGTCCTGGGAAACAGCTTTGTGCTGTCGGACGCCGGCTTAAACCATCAGGACGGCGGCGATTGCAATCAAAACGGATCGCCTAGCGGCGTTTTGGTCTTTGGCGCGATTACCCAAATTCAACCCACGGTTATTTTTGACCCCCAAGCTGACCCGCATCAGCCGAATTACTTCTATGCGGTTCTCGCTCGCTCCGCCTATCAGGCGCCCAGCGAGTACAGCATTGGGGGATTCACGCTTGGCCCCTATACAATTCAAGCCGAAAGCGTGGCAATGATCGACGAGGAAGGACGAGCCAGGATCGTCCGAATCGATTCGATCGCTTCTCCTTAAGTCCACGCTTTTGCCTGTGCGTCACCCGATTTGACGCAAGCAGCCTAGACGCTAGCACTAGAAACCGCGGGTTAAATTCTTCGCATCGTCGAGTCCAAGCAGACTCCAGGCGTGCGTGAGCCGCTCAAGCGTTCTGGAAATCGTTCTGCCTCTAATCGACAGAAACGGCTGTTTGCGGTCCGTTCATCTTCCATCGCCAGCAAAAGTGCTGCGATTTAGGCGGCCGATTGCTAACAGATCGCGCAGAGCTCATGCGCATGATCGCAGCAAAGTGACCAACTGGCGCAAAATCTTTCCGGTTTATGAAGAAAGCATCTTCGGATGCAACTACTTCTGACTACACGGTTTGTCGCTATTTGCGCTAATTCCTCAGCCTTTTTCATAAACGGCGCCAGCACCGCGTGGCACGACTGTTGCTTTTCTCCTGATCCGTGCACGTATGGTTCGTTCTTCAGGCGGTTGCTCGCACGGCAAACATGAACGACGAACCTTCAAAAATTGGCCCTGGCAATAGAGGCTGACTGTTTTCACTCCAATTTTAAGGTAATGGCCCATGTTGAGTTCCCTCTCCCTAAATCCGAAATTATGGTGCACGCTTTGTGCACTAGCGGTTGCGATGGTAATCGCCGCCCCGCTGCGAGCGCAAGATGGTAACGCGACAGCAGAAGCTGCTGAAGGTGCTCCAGCTGCTGAAATGGCGGAAGAAGCTGCTGAAGAAGAAGAGGCCCCTCCAACGATTGAATCGCTGACGGCTGACCTCGCCGCTTTCCAAGGCGACGTCGACACTCTCTGGACATGTTTGGCTGCTTTCCTCGTCTTCTTTATGCAAGCTGGTTTCGCACTTGTTGAATGTGGTTTCACCCGCGCGAAAAACGCCTGTAACATCATCATGAAGAACTTGATGGACTTCGCCGTCGGTTCGTTGGTGTTTTGGCTCGTTGGCTTTGGTTTGATGTTTGGTGTGAGTAATGGTTTTTGCGGCACAACGCTGTTCATCTTTGACGGCAGCAGTGAAGCAGCTTTGGCGACGAACTCAAATGAAGGTTTCAACTGGGCCTTCTTGATCTTCCAAACGGTATTCGCCGCAACGGCCGCTACGATTGTCTCGGGCGCCATGGCCGAACGCACCAAGTTCGTCTCTTACCTCGTCTACTCATTCCTGATCACGCTCATCGTTTACCCGATCTTTGGCAGCTGGTGCTGGGGCGGCTTGTACGCTGGCGGCGGTTGGCTCGAAGGCATGGGCTTTCTCGACTTCGCTGGTTCGACGGTAGTTCACTCAGTTGGTGGTTGGGCTGCTTTGGCCGGCGCTTTGGTGATTGGTCCGCGTATCGGCAAGTACACTGCCGATGGCAAAATTAAACCGATCCCGGGTCACAACATTCCGTTGGCCGCACTCGGCGTCTTCATCCTTTGGTTGGGGTGGTTCGGATTTAACCCGGGCAGCACCACCGCGGTTGGCGGCGGCAGCTTCGCTTACATCGCCGTGACGACCAACTTGTCGGCAGCCGCTGGCGCCATCAGCGCTCTGGCGATCTCGTGGATCATGTTCAAAAAGCCGGATACCTCGTTTGCTTTGAACGGCGCCTTGGCTGGCTTGGTCGGGATCACCGCCGGCTGCGATATCATGTCGCCTGTCTTCGCGGTGTGCACCGGTTTGGTGGCTGGCGTCCTGGTGGTCCTCTCCTGCGTCTTCTTCGACAAGATCAAAATTGACGATCCGGTCGGCGCCGTTTCGGTGCATGGCGTTTGCGGAGCTTGGGGCACCTTGGCGATTGGTCTGTGGGCTGGCGACGTCGGGATTCTGACCGGTGGCGGTTCGGCTCAGTTGATCACGCAAGCGATCGGTGTTGCAGCCGGCTTCGGCTGGGCCTTCGGCGTCAGCTTGGTCATCTTCCTGTTGCTGAAATTCACGATCGGACTGCGAGTTCCGGCCGAAGAAGAAATCAAGGGCTTGGACATCGTCGAACACGGCATGTATGCCTACCCGCCGCACTTGGTTTCGGAATCGCTGGGCGGAAGCACCGGCGGCAGCCCGACGGGATCGGGATCGACCTCGCCGGGAGTCGTTACCCACGGCGCCTAATGAGAAATGTCACGACGAGTCTGGCCTGAGGGCCAGACTCGTCTTTCGCTGATACTTCGGCCTTTGCCTGGGCCAGAAGTTCGACCCCAATGGCCTGTAAGGGTGTTCCGCCTCGCCCTTTCAGGCCGGGGTTTTTTCTTGGGGATCTGCTACCCCTGAAAATTGGCTTAGCTTTTTCGCCGCGGCCGCCGATTTCCAGCCGCGCCACAGAATTGAGAAAAAGCAGATCGCCGTGGTCGCCGCTCCCCCAATTGCCAGCACGCCCCACTGAAGCATCAACCCAATCAGCATCAGCAGGGTTGCTGCATTGCCGATCGCGACCGACAATATCTGGGCTCGCCGATGACGTCGAATTTCGTTTTCCAGCTCGCTGGCTTGATTGTTGTCGGTCATGAGATTTCGTCTGGTCAGATCCGGTTGACGACGCGCCACAATTCTGGTCGTCTGGATCGATTATTCCGATGTCCAAACGATTGATTGTAGCGGAATGCCAAGCCGTCCTGGGAAACCGAAATCCAACCCTCACTCCTCGGAGAAAGAGCCGCGGTTGGATGCGCCGATCCGTATCATCGGCGGCGACTTCAAAAATACCAAGCTGGTCTATTCTGGCGATGAGTTGACCCGCCCCATGAAGCAGCGGGTTCGCGCCGCCGTCTTCAACCTGGTGGGCCCCGCGATCAAAGGTAAGTATGCGATCGATTTGTTCGCCGGCACCGGCGCACTAGGGATCGAAGCACTCAGTCGCGGCGCGGTAGGCGCGACCTTCATTGAGCGACATATCCCCACCTCTAGGCTCGTCCGCCAAAATCTTGACGCCCTCGGACTGAGCAATCGATCTCAACTGTACGCCGCCAACACCTTCTTTTGGGCTCGGCGACTTCCCAAATTTGACGACACGCCGTGGGTTGTATTTTGCAGCCCCCCCTATGAGCTGTTCATCAGCCAAGCGGATGAAATGCTGTCGCTGATCAAGACGCTGCTAGCGGCCGCGCCCCCAGACAGCATCTTTATGGTCGAGTCAGACCAGCGTTTCGATTGCGCTAGCTTACCCCACGCGGAAGCATGGGACGTACGCGAGTATCCACCCGCTGTGGTTGGAATCTTGCGCGATTTCAGCGAGTTGACCAGCTAGCGTTACTTGCAGGTCACTTCCTCTGGGAAAAATCGTCGTCACACGGTAACGTTTGCGCGATTCGGATTTCACTAAGTGAGCGAAGATTCCGATTCTAGGGGTACGTCCCTATACGGGCTCGCAGCGGACAGGCCACTTCTCGAGGGGCAAATCACGGTGACTTCTAGGCGGAACCCGCAAATCCTTCATCCAGCCTATTGGGCTTACGGCATCTTGCTGCTAGGTCTTAGCGCAGCGTCTCCTTGGCTGTGGCAGCAATCCGAATTGCCCCAACCTGCAGATCGCCTGGCCGAAGCGCGGCGTGCTGCGCCGGCAAGTTCCAATCCCCCGACTCCGGCTGTATCGCCGAAGTCGCCCCCCCAAGTTCCGACTTTGGCCAAGGGAGAACCGACTCCCGCCAAAGCCCCGACACTCGCCAAGGGAGAGCCTACTCCGGCACAAGCGCCAACACTGGCCCAGGGAGAACCAACGCTGGCTCAACCGCCGCAGCAGCCAATGGCCAATGGCCCGAGGCTGGCCGATCCCAGCACTCGCCCGCAGCAAGCAGAGCTTGCTCCTCGCGTCGAAAAGCAATTCACGCTCGATCTCTCGCCGCCGCTGCCGACTCCTCCGCTTGTCGCAGAGGCTGTTGTGGAGCCGAAGCCGCTAGAGACTCCCACGCCTGCCGCAGATATCCCTGATCCGGTCCTGCCGGCATTGCCGCGCGCTGCAACGTCGGTTCGCCCCGAAGAAACGCTCGATCGCAATCGGTTGATCATCGCCGAGCCGATCCTGTCAAGTCAGCCGCTGGCCGAAGTCTGGCCGGCGACACCGCAGCTGAAAGCTTTGGCGGAACGCGTTGCGCAGCATCCTGAATGCGAAAGCTGGGCCGCTGAACTGCAGGCAGAGTTAGACCAATTGAAAGGGATTCCGCTCGACTCGACAGAAGCAACTGCGATTCTCGATCGATTGGTGGCAAGCCATAATGACGCGTCGACGTTGGCGGATCAGCTTGGCTATTCATGGAAGCGGACCGACATGCTGCAAGTCGGTTTTGCGCTGCAGCGTCGTTTGGCGATTTGGCGTCCTCTGCACGAATGCGCCCAATCGATAGACACATCAAAAAGAAAGCCGCTTGATCCAACCCAGATGGCAAAACCACTGAACGCGATCGAAGCCGAACTGCGAAGCGGTGGAGAGTTGCTAAGCTGGAACGACTTTCTGCTGCTCGATCAGATTCGTGATGCCATGTCGCTTGGGTACTCGGATATCGAACGACGCAAGCTCGCTCGCAAGGTTCTGCGCCGCCTAAAATCGTCGGACCTGAACCCAGCGCAACAACAACTTGTGGCCGGCTATGGCTTTGCGCCGTTCCAGCAAGAGCTAACAAACTGGGCGGCGGAAGATGTTTCACTGGCGATGACGCTAGCCCAGCTCGAACAATTTGAAACGACGCTCGCCACGACCGACGCCATCCGCTTGGCCGATTCGTGTCAATCGCTTGGCTACAGTTCGGATGAAAGCCTGATCGCACTCGCCGCGTTGATCGATCAACACTATCGCAACGCCAATTGCCGCATCGCTGTTAGTGCTTCATTCATGGATGCGCTGTTGCCGCAGATGGAGCCGGCCGAACAAGATGTGGATGACAACATCCTGGGCAATCGCGTGCAAGGACGAAGTCGCCGCGAGACAGAGCTCAGGCTCCGGCTTTCGCCCGATCCGATTCAGTGGCGCCTGCAGTTGGATGTCTTTGGCGTGGTCAACAGCAATACTTCCAGCCACTCTGGCCCGGTGACCGTCTTCAATCATGGACACTCGCGATATCAAGCCTCCAAGCAGGTCGTGATCAATCCGATTGGCTTTTGGGTTTCGCCGGCGACGGCGTCTGCTCAAACGACAACCGGCATCAACGGTTTGCGTACCGACTATGACGAAGTGCCGCTGCTCGGCTCGATCGTCCGTTCTGTCGCACGAAGTCAATCCGAAGCGAAACAACGCGAAGCGCGCCATGTGGTCGAGTACAAGGTGGAACGAACCGCAACCCAGCAACTCGACGAAGGGCTCAACGAAAAAGTTGATCTCTGGCAAGAGAAGCTGCTGACCCTGGCTGTGGATCCGCTACGTGAAATGGGTCTGGCTCCGGCCGTCATCGACATGAGCACGACCAGCGATCAGTTGATCGGACGTTTTCGGATCGCAGGCGATATGCAGCTTGCGGCCCACACGCCGCGTCCTGTCGCCTTCGCCGACTCTGCGTTTAGCCTGCAATTGCACGAATCCACACTCAACAACAGCGTTCGACAACTGCAGCTGGCCGGCCGCCGCTATCGTCTGGACGATGTGGTGCGTCAGATCGAAGCTCGCCTGCCGATTGCCGACGCCAGCTTGCTAGAACAACTTCCCGAAGGAGTCGAAGTCGTTTTTGCCGACGAAAACCCGATCGAGATTCGCATCCATGATGGCAAAGTCGAAGTCTCGGTCGCCTTGGCCGAACTGGCCAACGGTGAGCGGATCTATCGCAACTTCCGCGTGATCGTCGCCTACTCTCCCCAAGTGAACGGCCTGCGAGCCGAACTGGTTCGCGAGGGGACGATCAAACTGGATGGCTCAGAGCTGGGCTTTGGCGGCCAGATCGCGCTGCGAGCCGTCTTCGCGAAAGTCTTCTCCAAGCAACGCACGCTGCCGATCATTCCTCCACAAGTTGCTGACGATACGCGATTGCAATCCTATGAGCTGAGCCAATTGGCGATGTACGACGGCTGGGTTGCGCTGGCCATCAGTCCGAAAGCGGCGATCGCCGCCGAACGCACGGATGAGCCGAAAGCACGCATCGGCCAGGGAGCGATCTTGCGTAAAATCATGCACTAAGCGACGCTGATCGTGCAGCGATCAGCCCAGCTTGCCAACGATCACTCAGCGCTGTTTGGGGAATCGCGGTGAGCACCCTTTTGCCGGACAAAAGCAGACTTCTCGGTTTGGCGCGAAATCTGCTCTAGAATGAAACGTTACCGTTTCATCTCTCTCCGCAGGAAGTTCCCATGCGCCGCTATGTTGTCATTTGGAATCGTAACGCACGCCAAGGCGCCGCCGCCGAAGAAGCCAAGGCCGAGTTGCAAACGCTGGCCGGCGACTCCTTCTTCGCTACAGAATCGTTTGAGGACGCCTGCTGTTGCTTGGATCAGGTGACCGACAGCGACCTGGTGATCGTCGCCGGCGGTGACGGCGGCATCAGCGGCATGATCCATCATCTTCATTCAGGCAAGGTTCGGCCAACACTCGCCGTCGTGCCGCTTGGCACCGGCAACGACTTTGTACGCTCGCTCGGCTACGCGCCCGATCCGGTCGCGGCGATCGCCGCCATCCGCGCCAATCAGACCGCCGACGTTGACGTCGTGAAGCTTGAATATGATGGTCGGGCGAAATGGTTCATTAACGTCGCCGCCGGCGGCAATCAACGCAAGGTCGAAGAGCGAGTCAGTGACGAAGTCAAACAATTTTGGGGCCCGTTCGCGTATGCCCGCGGTAGCCTTGAAGCGCTTCCTGAGCTAGAAAAGTATCCGCTCCGCTTGTCTCTGGATGATGCACCGCCGCAGGATCTCGATCTCTGGACGCTGACCATCGCCAACGGACGCACCGTCGGCGGCGGTGTCGAGATTGCCCCCAATGCAAAAATCAACGATGGCTTGCTAGAAGTCACCGGGCTACAAGGAGCGGGACTCATCGAACTCGGTTCTATCGCCGCCAGCTTCTTGCAAGGTAATTATCTGGAACACGAGTCAGTCTTTCACCACCAAGCCGCCAAAATCCACCTCCGCAGCGAGAAAGAATTCGAGTTCTCTGTCGACGGCGAACTGGTGACCGGTCACGAGTTCACCTTTACGACGCTGTCTAATGCGCAACCGATGATCGTGGGGCCTGAGTTTTAAACTATCTTTACAGCGCAGCTGAGCCAGGTCGCGTCAGTTCCTCCAACAAAAACAGCACCGAGCGATAATCGGCGCCGGTCGCTTGGTTCATGCCGATCTCGCAGGTCCGGTTGCTGGATACATAGCCATCAAACTTGCGGTGATCCAGCTCTGCAACTTGCTCGGCGGTCGCAGCCTTTGTAAGTTCGGGATGCAACAGCCCCCGATCGCCGGCAAATCCACAACAGGTCGCGTGAATCGGCACAACCGCTTCTACGGCGAGCGCTCCGCACAGCGCACGCAGTTTTTCGCCCAATCCCAAGTGCTGCGTCGCGCACGTGGGATGGACGGCAACAGAATCGACCGGCTTGGCGATCTGCAAATGAGGCAACAAGTGATCGTGCGCCCACTCGATCGAATCTAGCAGCGACAACTGCGCATGACGCACGCGGTTCTCAGGCGTCAGATACTCGATGATCTCGCTGGCGATCCCCAGCGTGCATGACGACGCATCGCAGACAATCGGCAAGCGCCCGGCGTCACTCCACCGCCAGAGACTCTCGACAATCTTGTTGGCCATGAACGTGTTCCCTTGGTCATAACCCTTCGAGTGCCAGACCGTCGCGCAGCAGTTGCCCCAAATGTCGTTCGGAATGTAAACCGGCATCCCCGCTCGAGCTGAAACGGCGACCATCACTTCGGCCAAGCTGAGCGGCGATTTCGCGTTGGGCGTATCGCCAAAAATTCGGTTGACGCAAGCCATAAAGTAAACGGCGGTCGCCTTCTCAGCATCGGTCTTCGGCAGCTTGGTGCTGGCCGCCGCCGGCAGATTCGGCAGCCAAGCTGGGGCCAGATCATTACTGACAATCGCGCGCGACGCGCCCGTTATCGCTTGGGCGGGCCACTTGCCCAGCGTGCTGGCCGAGAGTTGATTTGCGCGGAGCGCCGTGCGGGTAATGCTCTCGACGGTCGACCAATTTTGCGCCGCTTTTTTAGCGGCGTATTCTTGCGATTGCGAATGCTCTTGTCGACGGAAATCTTTCATTAAATTGCCGGTGTTGATATTTACCGGACACGCGATCGCGCACATCCCATCGCCGGCGCAGGTTTCGATCGCTTCGTATTCATAATCGCGCAGCAGCGCCAACGTCACCGGCGAATCGACTGGTTGCCGCATCATCTCGCGCCGCAAAATAATCCGCTGCCGCGGCGTGGTCGACAAGTTGCGACTGGGACAAACCGGCTCGCAATACCCACACTCGACGCAGCGATCTACTTCGTCCTCGACGATCGGCGTCGTGTGTAGATTTTGCAGATGCGACGCAATGTCGTCGGACAATAACACGCCTGGCGAGAGTATCCCGTCTGGATCGGTCAGCCGTTTCAGCTTCCACATCAGCCCGGTCAGCTTCGGTCCCCACTCGCGGATCACAAACGGCGCTACGTTGCGACCCGTGCCGTGCTCGGCTTTGAGCGAACCGTCGTACTTGTCGACAACCAGCGTCACGACATCGGCCATGAATGCGTCGTAACGATCGATATCGGCCTTCGTATTGAGCGACGGCGTAATCAAAAAGTGGAGATTGCCGGCCGATGCGTGCCCAAACACAAAGCCTTCATAGTGATGCTGGGCGAGCAACTGCTGCAGATCAATCGCGCCGTCAGCCAGTCGATCTTTGGGGAAGCAAACATCTTCGAGAATCAACGAAGTGCCGGGGGGGCGCGAACCTCCAACCGACGGTAACAAGCCGTTCCGCACGCTCCAAAAATGGGCCGCCAAACGGCGATCGGTTGTAAACTCGGCCGGCTCTACCAGATTCAAACTGGCCAACACCGCATTGGCTGCTTCAAGTGCAGCATCGCGACGCTCGGCGGTACTCTCACGAAATTCGATCAGTAAACCGGTCGCTGATTCTCCCAGCTCGCGCCAACGATCGGGTACGCCTGGCTTCCCTTCGACTGATCGCAACGAAGCCCGGTCGGTCAGCTCAACAGCGGCTGCACCTGCTTCGACAAACGGCGCAACCGCCGCCGCCGCGGCGTACATGTCGGGAAAAATCAAAAACGCGGTCAGACGCTGCTTGTCATCCGGCACCGTTCGAAAAACTGCTTCGGCCAAAAAGGCGAGCGTTCCCTCCGATCCGATCAGCAGTCGCCGAAAAATCTCCAGCGGCGTGTCAGCGTCCAAGAACGCTTCCATGTGATAGCCGGTCGTGTTTTTGATGCTGAACTTCCGGCGGATCCTCTCGACCAGCGGAGCATCGGCTTCAATCTCTTGTTTAATTTCGAGCAGGCCAGCGGCCAACTCCGGCGCAGCGCTCGCAAAATCTTCGGCCGCGGTCGCCGCCGCCGTATCGATCAAATGACCTGTCGGCAGTAGGAAGGTGAGGGACTCAATCGTTTGATACGAATTTTGGGCGGTGCCGCAGCACATGCCGCTAGAGTTATTCGCGACCACGCCGCCGATCGTGCAGACGCTGCCGCTGGCCGGATCCGGACCCAGCCGATAACCGTGCGGGGCCAGCGCCAAGTTGGCCCGAAACAGCACCGTGCCGGGACGGACCCGCAATCGGCGGCCTTCTTCTTCAATCGTCCAACCGGCCCAATGACGGCGCGCCTCGATCAGGATGCCGTCGCCTTGGGCCTGACCGCTGAGACTCGATCCCGAGGCGCGAATCGTAACCGGCAGTTGCTTGCGCTTGGCGTAGGCGAAGATCTGCCGTACTTCCTCGACATGCCGCGGCAGCACGATCACCTTCGGAAATAGCCGATAGGGACTCGCGTCGCTGGCGTACTTGATCAAGTCGATCGGCCGCGACAACACCTGATCGGCGCCGAGCATCTCGACCAGATCGTCCCGCAACCAAGCCGGCGAGCCGGCGGCAATTTCGTCCGGCGCACGATCGTCAGTTGGCTGATGATCGACCGGGAGAATGCGCAGCGGATCAGGTTCAAACAGTTTTTTCATATCAACGATGCTTTATTGATGTGCGGAGCGGCGGAAGCAGTGAGGAGAATCGATCGATGCTAAGTGGAAGGTGATCTAGCGATTTTATCAAATCCAGGAGCGGATTGTGGGAGCGGCCAGTCGGCCTATCGGACAGAACCACAGAAAATGTTTTTCATCTTACTGTAATCGCTCAGATGTCAGTTTGGGGCGGCGGGGAAGGTTGCGCAACACTGTCCCCCCTGCTGTGAGAACGGACCATTGCAATTTTTTTGAGAGCTGCCGTGATCGTGGGTTTGGCGGGATTTCTCAGCCACTCAGTTGGCGCGATCTGTAGGTTCGGACTTTGCTAAAATTCGACCTGAAATCCGTGCGTTCGGTCAATCGGCAAATATTGCCTCCAAATAGCATTCAAAACCGTGTGCAGCAGCTCACATGAACGACGACGAAGAAACCATCGCCTATCACGAATCGGGTCACGCTTTCATGGCGGTCCTAGTCGGGGCTCGCGTACTTCGGCTGACCATTGAACCAGAAGATGACGAAGGGCCGCAGCGGTTTGGTGATGCGCAGATTGAGTGGCGACTTTCGCAGTTCACTCCGAAGCAGCGACAACAAAAGATGGTGCTGGTCGCATTGGCCGGACCGGTCGCCGAGATGCTGTATAGCGGCAATCCGTTTCATCCGGGGCATGTGGCCGAATGGGAGCTCGACTGGGAGTCGGCATGGGAAGCGGCCACGCCGTTGTTTCGGGATGAGAAGAAGCGACTCCGCTATCTGGAGGACGTAACGCGGCAGCTGCATGAATTGCTCGACGCCGAAAATCATTGGGCGGCCCTCGCCGCGATCGCCGATAATTTGATCGCCCATGAGACGCTCGACGGGGACCAGGTCGAAGAGATCGTCGCCGGCTGGATTGGCTAAAGTAATTTTCGCATGAAAAGCGGGTTAACTTCTCTCCGCCAGACCGGGCATAGAGTCAATGAAATTGCGCGTTTTGTCATTTCGATCGGCCAGTCGCAAAACTAGGATGAGATAGAGTTCGGTTCTGGACTCTTTCAACCCTGCTAGTTTGATTTCCTCGCCGTCTGAAGTGAGTTTGCCCGATGCGCCTGTTGACCGCCGCTCTGCTGACGCTTTCGATTCTCTCCACGCAAACAACAAAGCTGCTCGCTCATGACGGACCTGATCCTGTCGCCCACTGGAAGTTTCGGGCCGAAGCGATCGACGGCGATCTACTGAAATCGCGTTTGGGGCCTGATATTCAGCTGACCAAGAAGCGGACCATCGCCAAAGATGATCTCGGCGAAGCGATCCTCTTCTCAGGTCTAGAGACCGGCGGCTTGATCGCGAAAGACCTGAAGAGCGTCGCTGGGTTTCTGCCCAAGCAAGACTTTACGATCGCCGCATGGGTCGCAATCAATTCGCCAGTGGAATGGGGCGGGATCGTCGGCGTGCTGCAAGACAACGGCGACGCCGAGCAAGGCTGGATCCTGGGCTACGACCAACAGTCGTTTTACATCGGCCTAGCGACCCAAGGCGCCGATGACGGCGATGGCAGAATGACCTATCTCAAGGGGAAGACCAAGTACGAACCGGGCAAGCTATACCATGTGGTCGCTGTTTACGATGGCAAGCTATTGGAGTTGTACGTAAACGGCCAGCTCGACGCATCCAGTGACGTCCAATCGGGCGAGATCTTGTATCCGAACAGTGCTCCGCTGGTCGTCGCCGGCTATCGCGACTCGAACGAAGATCACCCAATGCATGGGCGCATTCGAGAACTATCGCTTTACGACATGGCGGCCAAAGCGGCCTGGGTTGCGCATGATTTTGAGCATGGTCAGGCGCTCGCCAAGTTGCCTGCCTACAACGTGGCGGGTCCGCTCGATTACATCATCCAACCTTATCTGCAATACGGCACGCAGACGGGGATGACGGTAATGTGGCGCACCAACAAACAGGGCTCGACCCTGGTGCACTACGGCGAGACGGACGCTTGTGACAAGCAAGTCGAAGCGCCCGGCGCCGATGAAATGCACGAAGTCCGGATCGAAGGACTGGAGCCTGACACGCAATACTTCTATCGCACCGAAACGGTCGCCGCGGACGGCGCCAAGCTAGAAAGCGAAGTGCTGACATTCCGAACGGCGATCGATGATCGCGACACGCCGTTCGCGTTTGCCATCATGAGCGACACGCAAGGCAATCCAGCGGTCTCCGGCAAGTTGGCCGAATATGCGTGGGGTCAGCGGCCCAGCTTTTTGCTGCACGCAGGCGACCTGGTCAACACCGGCAGCGATGATCGCCAATGGACGCACGAGTTTTTCAGCAGCATGCACCCGTTGATCAGCCGAGTCGCTTTTTACCCAGTGATTGGAAATCACGAAACCTACAGCTACAAAGATGGTCGTTCGATAAACTACTATCGTTATATGTCGCTCCCTGATCCCGAGTATCACTACACGTTCCGCTACGGCGACGCGCAGTTCTTCATGATCGACACCAACCAGAAAGTTGATCCCGATAGTCTGCAATACAAATGGCTTGAACAACAATTGGCCGAATCTACCGCCGGTTGGAAATTTGTCTGTCATCATCACCCGGCTTACTCATCGGACGGGGATGACTACGGCAATCTATGGAAGACCAACAAAGGCACGCACGGCGACTTGCGAGTTCGTCAACTAACTCCGCTGTACGAGAAATATCAGGTCGACATCGTCTGGTCGGGACACATTCACTCTTACGAAAGAACCTGGCCGATCCAAGCCAACAAAGCGGTGCAAGACGGCGCGCCGGTCTACATGATCACCGGCGGCGGAGGCGGCCACCTAGAAACCGCCGGCCCCACACGTCCCTTCTTCCAAAACAACATCTACCGCGGACATCACTGGGCGATGGTCTACGTGAACCACGGGAAGTTGGAGTTCAAAGCGTATGATCTGGACAATCACTTGTTTGATACGTTTGTGATTGAGAAGAAGCTGAAACGCGAGAATGAATGATGAAAACCTAATGTCTAATGCCGATCGATCTGTATTAGACATAAGGGGCAGGATTAGAAATTAGTCATTACCCCTACTTTCCCGCGCGGCGTTCCGTAATCTCAATCGCCTTCAACAGGCCGCGGGCCTTGTTGAGCGTCTCTTGGTATTCGCTGGTCGGGTCGCTGTCGACGACCATGCCGGCGCCGGCTTGGACGTAGGCGACGCCGTCTTGGATGACGATGGTGCGCAGCGCGATGCAGGTGTCCATGTTGCCGCTGTAGTCGATGTAGCCGACTGCGCCGGCATAGGGACCGCGGCGACGAGTCTCGAACTGGTCGATAATTTCCATCGCGCGAACTTTGGGAGCCCCAGAGACCGTACCAGCCGGCAAGCAAGCAGCCAGCGCGTCAAACGCATCGCAATCGTCGCGCAACTGTCCGGTGACGTTCGACGTGATGTGCATCACGTGGCTATAACGTTCGATCACCATCACGTCCGAAATCTCGACGCTGCGGTACTTGGCGACGCGGCCGACGTCGTTGCGGCCGAGATCGACCAGCATCACATGCTCGGCCCGCTCTTTGGGATCGGCCAATAGTTCTTCGGCCAACGCGTCATCTTCTGCTTCGTTTTTGCCTCGCGGACGTGTGCCGGCCAAGGGACGGACCGTGACCAATCCGTCGACAACGCGGACCATGATCTCAGGCGAGCTGCCGACCAGCGTGGTCTCGGCGGTTCGCAGAAAGAACATAAACGGGCTGGGGTTCACAATTCGCAGCGTGCGATAGAGCTCGAACGGATCGCAGCTGATCTCGGTTTGCAAGCGTTGACTAATCACGACTTGGAAGATATCGCCGGCGCGGATGTACTCGACACAACCGCGAACCGCTTGCTCGAACTCGGCCTGGGTAAAGTTCGATTCATACTTCAGCGTCACGGGACCGCCGGTATCAATGTCGGTGGGGACCAGCTGAGCGTCAAACGTTGATAGCTTGCTGACAATGCCGTCCACTTCGCCGCAAGCAGTTTTGTACGTTTTTTCTAGCTCAATTTCCGTTTTGTCGTTGCATGGAGCTAGCACGATCACATCGACTGTTTTGGCGACGTTATCAAACACGACCAAGCGATGATAGAAGCCGAACGACAGATCGGGCAAACCGCGATCATCGGCAGGGGCGTCGGGAAGGTTTTCGACATAACGAATCACGTCGTAGCCTGCGTATCCGATTGCTCCGCCGGTAAACGGCGGCAACCCATCTAGGTGGGCGACGCGGACATCGGCTAGTCGGCGGCGCAGCTCTTCGAGCGGATTTTCGCAAGAGAACTTTTCGATTTTGTCGCCGGTGGTGACGGTGACTTCGCTACGTGTCGCGGCTAAGTGATAATCGGGCTCAAACCCGAGAAAACTGTAGCGGCCAATCTTTTCGCCGCCGATTACACTCTCGAACAAACAAGCCGGGCGGCCATCGTCAAGCTTGTGAAACGCCGAAACTGGAGTCAGCGAATCGCTGATCAGCCGCCGAAAAACAGGGACCAAATCATGGTCAGCGGCCAGTTTTGAAAATTGGGCGAAGTCAGGTGCGTGCGGCATCAGGTTTTCTAGCGGCGCTGGCGGCCGGGAATTGGTGATAGCAGGGTGACCAAACAGGCTGCGTCCAAGCCTAGCAAGGCAGCGGTCTAGCGGCAATGCCGGCGCGACGTTAAGCCAGTGCAAATGCACGACTTAGGCCGCGGCCAAGTAACTGCATGCTTGGGTCGGATCGTCTTGACGCGGTCCCCTGCCCCGATAGAATCCAGTTGTCGTTGGGCGCCTTATCTAGGTCCGACGGCTGACTTTAGGTCGACGCATTCGGCGACAGACGCTCTGATGTAGTGGCGCACCACTGATCAAGGTTCGCCGCACCGGCCGTTGTTCGAGGAAAAAAGGGGTGTGGGTATGAAGTGCCAGCAATGCGAAAAACCGGCGACGTTCCATATCACAGAACTAACCGGCGCCGAGCCGCAAGAGATCCATCTCTGTGAGGGCTGCGCGCAAAAATACCTCATGCAGACCCCCGGCACCGGCATGCCTGGTAAAGCGTCGCTGGCCGGCATGTTGGCCCAGCAGCTGAAGGTCGCCGACACCGCAAAAGAATTGGAAAAGCTGGACGAAAAGTGTTGTCCGATTTGCGGTATCAGCTTTTATGAGTTCCGTAATCAAGGGCGACTCGGCTGTCCGCACGACTATGTCTTTTTCGCGAGTGAGCTAGAACCGTTGATCGTCAATATTCACGGCGATCTGCTGCACAAGGGAAAACACCCCCTGACGCACAAGCGCAGCACCGAGAGCCAAACGAAACTGATACAATTGCGGCGTGAGATGAACGAGGCGATCCGTCTCGAACAATACGAACGTGCTTCCGATTTGCGAGATACGATCCGCAACTTGGAAGAAGGCGAAGAACACTCCGACGACGAGCACAGCGTTTAAGTCGCCAACTCGATCCAGAAACTACCCTCCCGAAATCGCCACTTCAAAGTGTGCCCAAGGATGAACGTGGACCTTAACGAATTGACAGGACGAGCCGGCGAATGGATGAAGGGTGCAGGCCCCCAGTCCGACATCGTCATTAGCAGCCGAATTCGTTTGGCCCGCAACATCGCCGAGTTTCCCTTTATCCGGCGCTGCACCCCGGCCGATCGCGCTGCGATCGACAAAGCGGTTCGTGATCGGCTGGCCGAAGTCCCGCAACTGACCGACCTGGCCTACATGCGCGTCGATGAGCTCTCTGACGTCGATCGGCACTTTCTGGCCGAGCGCCAGTTGATCAGCCGCGAACTGGTCGAAGCCGAAGGCGCCCGGAGCGTTGCGATCGACGCGAACGAACGGCTAAGCCTGATGATCAACGAAGAAGATCATCTGCGGATCCAAGTGATGAAGAGCGGCTTTGACTTGGTCGCTGCGTGGGATCAAATCAACGAAGTAGACGATTTGCTCGAAAGCAAATTGACCTACGCGTTTCATGACAAGCTTGGTTATTTGACCGCTTGTCCGACCAACGTGGGGACCGGCATGCGCGTCAGCGTAATGTTGCACCTGCCGGCGCTGGTGATTACGCAGCAGATCGAGAAAGTCTTCCGCAGCCTGCAGAAGATCAATCTGGCGGTCCGCGGCTTGTACGGCGAAGGCTCGCAAGCGATGGGGGACTTCTACCAAATCAGCAATCAAATCACGCTGGGCCGCAGCGAGATTGAACTCCGTAATCAGGTCCACGACGTCGTGCCGATGATCATCGACTACGAACGCCGTGCGCGCGACTTCCTACTGAAGCAAAATCAACAAGACCTGCACGACAAGATCAGTCGCGCCTATGGCATCCTGCGCACCGCGCAAACGATCAGCAGCGAAGAGACGATGCACTTGCTGTCGAGCGTCCGGATGGGGGTTAACCTGGGCTTGATCGACGATCTGCTAATCGCCGATATCAATAAGCTGTTTGTCGATACCCAACCGGCCCATCTGCAAAAACTGCGGGGCGGACCGCTGGACACAGCAGGCCGCAACTCGGAGCGGGCCCTCTATCTGCGCCGTTATCTGTCACAAAAAGAAAAAGACGGCGCCGATCAAAACTAGAGCGGCGATTCCTTGCTTTCGTAGTCCGCTAGCGCATGTATTGAAATGCGGTATTTGAGGACAAAGAAAGAGTGGAACACGGATACCGCGGATGAATCTCGGATTTACACGTTCAGAAATTTCTGTTTGAGCGTCACGCAGACATACATTTCTCAATAGTTCTGATTCGTCAAACAGATTCAACATCCCGGGAGATTACAAATATCCTCTCTTACCGTGTAATTCCGTGATTCATCCGTGTCCTCCGCGTTCTATTTTTTCGTCCTGCCAAATAGCGTCCCTTAAAATAATTGGGGCAACGGGCTACGACGGATAAGATTTTCTCCCCCCCAGAATTTGATTGCCGACCGCTCAGCGATCCGATAATATCAAATCTTGCCGTATCCCCTTCATGTAAATTCCCTCCCTCCTAGCTGGAGGATCGTTTCCTCGGTTCCTGCCCCCCAACCGACGATCCTTCCCCTGCGGCGACATTCCTTCCCGACGTTCGACGGAGAATCTCCATGCCACGCTTTGTAATTAGTCAGTTACTCTTGCTTGTCGGATGTCTCGTAATATCAACCGATGCGGCCTGGGCGGCGGATGCAGCGAAGCCCACGTTGCGTGCAGGCGCGGCGACCAGCAACATTACACCGCCGCTAGGACAACTTATTATCGGCGGCTGGCGACCAACTCCGGCAACCCACATTCATGACGAACTGCACGCACGCTGTGTCGTGCTGGATGATGGCCACTCAAAGTTGGCGATCGTTCTGTGTGATAACGTCGGCATCCCACGGGAAGTCTTTGATCAGGCGAAACAGTTTGTCGCGCAAGAAACCGGTATCCCGGCGAGCCATCAATTGATCGCTTCCACTCATACGCATTCGGCGACAACCGCGAGTGGTCCGTTCTATTTGCTTGAGCATCCGGAGCCGACCGAGTATCAGAAGTTTCTCTCTCGCCGGATCGCCGATAGCGTGCGCTGTGCGATCAATCAGCTTGAGCCGGCCAAGATTGGCTGGGAGGTGATCGACGAACCACGCGAAATCTTCAATCGGCGCTGGCATGTGAAGGACGCGTCGTTGCTGGGGAATCCCTTTGGCGGCGTTGATCAGGTGCGCATGAATCCGCCGCAGGGGAGCGCTGCCCTCGATCGTCCCGCCGGCCCTATCGATCCGCAAATCAGCTTTATCTCGATCCAAAGTCAATCAGGGCGCCCCATCGCACTGCTGGCGAACTATTCGCTGCACTACGTAGGAGGCGTTCCGGCGACCGAAGTCTCAGCCGACTATTTTGGCTACTTCGCCAAGTTCATCGAGAAAAAGCTAAACGCCCAAAATCAGATCCCAGCGTTTGTTGGCATTTTGTCCAACGGCACGAGCGGCGATGTCAACAACATCAATTTTCGCGAATCCAATGGCAAGGCTTACGCTGCCTACGAAAAGATGCAGGAAGTCGCCGAGCGTGTCGCAACTAAAGTGGCGGAAGCGCATGCGACTCTAAAATTTCGCGATGATCTTACACTAGACGCCGAGCTGGTCGAATTGCCGTTGACCGTGCGAAAACCGACTCCTGAGATCTTGGAGAATTACGTCGGAGTACGCAAACGAGCGGCAGCCGGTGAGGCGCCGCTCTACGTTCATGAAGTGATCTATGCCGATCGGCTTGATCAGTTGCAGCAATCGCCGGCTGTGGTGAATGTGCCGCTGCAGGCGTTTCGGATCGGCGACTTGGTGATCAATGCGAGCCCATTTGAAACCTTTACCGAGATCGGGCTAGAGCTCAAAGCAGAAAGCCTTTTCCCTAGCAGCTTCACCATTGAACTGGCGAACGGCTGCTATGGGTACTTGCCCACTCCAGAACATCATCGCTTGGGTGGATATGAAACCTGGCTCGGGACCAATGTCGTAGAAATTGACGCTTCGACCAAACTTACCAAAACGTTGCTCCAATTACAGCAAACCCTCAAAGCACGTGAATAAGAGGTCGTTGTAAACCACAAACGAGGTCCTTTCTAAAACCCGTTTGACCCTTTCGTACGACCTATTCCCTTGTTCCCGCCTTTCCAATCTGCAACTTGCCGGAGATGCCGCTTTATGACCCGTATGATCTTCACGCCCCTCATCTTGTTGACTTTGGGGCTGGTCGCGAGCTCGTCACAATCAGCCGTGCTTGCCGCCGAAGCAGCGCAACCGATCTTTCGCGCAGGCGCCGCGACCAGCAACATCACGCCGCCGTTGGGGGAAATGATTGTCGGCAATTGGCAACCGATTCCGGCCACGCACATTCATGACGAGCTGCACGCACGCTGCATCGTGCTAGATGACGGACAAACTAAGCTGGCGATCGTAGTCTGTGACAACGTCGGGATTCCGCGCGAAGTGTTGGATGCCGCCAAAGCACAGATTACGAAAGAGACCGAGATCCCGGCCAGCCATATCTTGATCTCCGCGACTCATACCCATTCGGCGACTACGGCGCGTGGTCCCTTCTACATCTTGCCGAATGCCCAACCGACTGAATATCAATCGTTTCTAGCAGGCCGCATCGCCGATGGCGTTCGCCGCGCGATCAACCAATTAGAACCGGCCAAGATCGCCTGGGGGGCAATCGACGAGCCGTCCGAAGTGTTCAACCGTCGCTGGTATGTCAAAGACGCCGGACTGCTGAGCAATCCGTTTGGCGGCATTGATCGCGTTCGGATGAATCCGCCGAGAGGAAGCGCCGCACTCGATCGTCCGGCTGGTCCGACCGATCCCGAGGTCAGCTTCATCTCGATCCAAAGCAAGGAAGGCCGCCCAATCGCGCTGCTGGCCAATTACTCGCTGCACTACGTGGGGGGCGTACCAGCCGGCGATGTCTCGGCCGATTACTTTGGCTACTTCGCCAAATTCATTGAGCAAAAGCTGAACGCCACGGACCAGACTCCGGCCTTCGTTGGCATCTTGTCGAACGGAACCAGCGGCGATGTGAACAACATTAACTTTGCCGAGAAAAACGGCAAGTCATATGGTCGCTACGAGAAGATGCAAGAAGTGGCCGAGAAAGTCGCCGCCAAAGTCGAGCAAGCCAATGCGAAACTCGAGTTTCAAGACTATGTCACCTTGGACGCCGCGATGAGCGATCTGCCACTAAAAGTTCGCAAGCCGACGCCGGAGATGATCGAGCATTTCCAGGAAGTTCGCGAACGGGCCCAAGCTGGCGGCAAGCAAGACCATGCGCGTGAACTGATCTACGCCGACCGGATTGATCGACTGCAGGAATCTCCCGAAGAGATCCAAGTCCCGCTGCAAGCGCTGCGGATCGGCGATCTGGCGATCACCGCAATTCCGTTTGAAACGTTTACCGAAACGGGTCTCGAACTGAAGGCCCGCACGCCGCTCGCTAAGTCGTTCACCATCGAACTGGCCAACGGATCGTATGGTTATCTGCCAACTCCAGAACAACATCGCCTGGGTGGGTACGAAACCTGGCTGGGGACTAACTCGGTTGAGACGGATGCGTCAGTCAAGATTGTCGCCGAGTTGCTAAAGCTAGAGCAGTCGTTGACGCCAACTGCCGCCGCCAAGTAAGCGGCGCAGATCGAGAAGCCGGGCCTCCACTTGCAGGTTGATTGTTCCCGCCTAAAGATCAAACTATGATGACAACTGCCCCTTTGCAGTTGTCATTCTCGTTCTTGACGATCTTAGCCCCGGTCTCACCTTATGTCTCGCCTGCTTTTATCGCCATCGGTTCGCTTTTGGCAACCGTTGTTCGCAGTTCTGTGCTTGGCCTGCACCGCCACCATTGCTGCCGGGGCGACCAATGAGGTTTTGAAGTCGAATGGCGACTTTGAGACCGACGCCAACGCGGATAACTGGCCCGACGGTTGGGCCACCCTCCAAGCAGGCGGCCAATGGGTGATTGAAGGGGAGAATCACTTCTTGCGTCTTAGCAGCACTTCGCCTGGCGCGATGGTGATGCTTTACCAAGAGATTCCCATCCCGGCGGATGTTGCCGCGATCGAGATGAGTTGGAAGCAGCGCGTCAGCGAATTAAAAGTCGGTAAGCAAAGCTGGTTCGATGCGCGGATACTGCTCGAATTTACCGACGCTGATCGCAAAAAGGTATCGCCCAATCCCGGCGCTCCGGCTGCACGCAAAGACACCGATGGTTGGGTCGAAAAGCAGATCACCTTCCTCGTCCCTGACGGCGCCAAAATTTTGAAATTTATGCCGGCGCTGTTTCAAGTCGAAGCGGGAAAGTTGGATCTGGACGACATCGTCTTACGCAGTGTTGATCCACAGCCGCTACGTGAAAAAGCAAAGGTCGATCTAGCCGCCAAACTGGCCAAGCTGTCAGCCAATGCGGCCAAGCGACGCGACAAAGCAGCCGCTCAACTGGCCGACGACGGTACATTAATCTCCAACGGCGATTTTGAAACAGACGCCAAGCAAGATAATTGGCCTGATGACTGGGGACGCATCAAAGTTGGCGGCAGTTGGGAAGCGGATGGCGACAATCATTACTTGCGGATGCGCTCTCCCAAGCCCGGCGAGATGGTGATGGAGTATCGCACGATCGACATTCCGTCAGGTGTCGAAGCGTTAGAACTGACTTGGCGGCAGCGCATCACCGGACTCAAGAAAGGTAACTCTCCTTGGTTCGACGCGCGGATTATGCTGGAATGGCAAGGGATCGACGGCAAGAAGATTTCGCCACAACCTTCACCTGCCTATTCGCAAAAAGACACCGCTGGTTGGGTTGAAAAGCGAATCGCTTTTTTAGTTCCGCCTGATGCGTTAACTTTGGTGATGATGCCGTGTCTGTTTCAGGTCAACGCCGGCACCTTTGACCTGGATGATTTCGTGTTAAAGCCAACCTCCCCGGCTCCGCTATTGGCCGCCGCCAAACTTCGCGCCGAAGAACAAGCGGCCAAGTTTGTCCCGCGAGAAGAGCCCAACCGGGCCAAGTGGCCGTCAATGTTGCATGTGGTCGGCAATCGGCTGCACGATGAAGCTGGCAACGAAGTTTGGCTGCAAGGTGTCAACGCTGGCGGGCTCGAAACTTTGCCGCAAGACACGCAGCCAATCAAGTCAACCGTCGTCGCGATCGAAGATTGGCACGCCAACTGCATTCGCTTGCCGATGAACGAAACGTTCTGGTACGGCAACAGCGCCTATCAAAAAGATGGGGGCGCCGCCTACCGTGACACGATCGCTCAAATCATCACGCTGGCCGCCAACCGTGGCGCCTATGTCGCGGTTGACTTGCATCGCTTCCGCGCGCCCAAGCAAGAGCACGCCGATTTTTGGAAAGACTTTGCGACGCTCTACAAAGATCACCCGGCGGTGTTGTTTGACATCTTTAACGAACCGCATGGGATCTCGTGGGAAGTGTGGCGGAACGGCGGCTTTGTTGGGACCAAAGAAGGAACCGATGAATCGGCGTTTTTGACCGAGGAAGAAAAGAAGAAGAACCAAGGGTTTGATTCGGTCGGGATGCAAGGTCTGGTCAACGCCGTTCGCAGTACCGGCGCCAAGAACATCATCATCGCCGGCGGTATTTTCTGGTGCAACGATCTGTCCGGCATCACGCAAGGGTACGCGTTGGATGACGAAGGAGGCAACGGCATCATGTACTCTTGGCATACTTATCACTGGCACACCGATTGGGAAAAGAAGATGCTCGCGACCAGCGAGAAATACCCAATCTTCCTGGGCGAAGTGGGCGCCGACGTCACCAAGTTCGATTTTATCCCAGCCGATGCACAGGAAGATCCTTACACCTGGGTCCCTGACATGCTGGGCTTCATTCAAAAGCACAAGCTGAACTGGACCGGCTGGTGCTTCCACCCCAAGTCTTCACCGATCATGATCTCGGACTGGAAATATACGCCGACGCCGTTTTGGGGGAAGTTCGCGAAAGAAGCGCTGGAGGGGAAGCAGTTTGAGTTGAAACGGACACGGTAATCGCGACCTTTTAACGGCATTCCAATTCCGCCAAATTGTCATACTTCGCAATTCGAGCAAGTACCTGCTTTACCTGTGCTACCCGCTGGCCCAACGTTCCGCGAATCGTCCAATACGGAATCTTTCGAGTCGCCAGATCGGCTTTGATTTGGGCCTGCATCACCGTACGATTTGCGTCGCCAGATCGATCCCACGTATCGTCATAGGGAATGTCGGTATCGCAGAGAAAAGTCAGGTCATAACGCGAACTGCAGGCGTTGGCCGCTTCGATTAACTTGGGCGCCGCCGCGCCGTGGTAGTAGTGCGAAAAGATGAAGGTCGTCAGTGCGTTAGTATCGGTGAAGAGATAGCGATTTGCGTCTAGCAGCAATTTTTCTTCACGCTCGCGATGCCCTACGGCAATTTCGACCAATTGATCAAGCGTTAACCGCCGCTCGCATTGATGAGCGTCCCAATATTCGCGGCCATACTCGGACATCCAGACCGTATTCATCTCGCGAGCCATCGCTGCGGCCAACGTTGTTTTGCCGGTGGATGGAGCGCCGAGAAAAACCACGTTGGCGATCAGATCTCGATAGACGAGGGGTTCCAAGAATTGACGATTCGCGAAAGCATCTTGTCGGATCTTCGTCGCCGAGATCGGTGTCGTAGTTCGATCAGGATCGACTTGGCGATTGATCGCGCCCAATGCTTGGCTGACATGATCCCCATAAAACTCGCTGGAGTAAAAATGGGTGATCCCCTTGTCGCCCAGCATCTTCAGAATATAGCGATCATGCATTTGCATGATCGCTGGGGCATGCCCAACTTCAAGCGGCCCATCCCACGCTTCGATCACTTCGACTTGGGGATAAAGCTGGCGAATCCAACCAGCTCGCACCGGCAGCGGAATGTTGGTCGTCTCGGGACAATCGTAAATCATCACCACAACGCGATCACATTCGGCCAGCGCCAGCTCGATCACTTGCTGATGACCGCGATGCAGTGGCGCGTACTTGCCGAGGGTCATACCGACAGTAGGTCTAGTCATGCCGCTTCCCCTGCTCCGCTTATCGGCGATCCAACTTCGGTGGTCATTCCCTTTCGCCACTGGAAGAAGCCAAACGTCGCGAGCCCCAAAAACAGAGCATAGAGACCCGACGTAATAATCAGATCACGCTGAAAGAAAAGTCCGACGGCGATGATGTCTACCACGATCCAAACCACCCATGACTCCAGCTTCTTGCGGGCCATCAGCCACTGCGCGACCAAACTGGCGACCGCGATAAACGCATCGACATAAGGCGCCGCGGCGTCAGTCCAGTTCGCCATCCCCCAACCCCAGACGGCTGTGCCGACAAGGATCGCGCTGCACCAGAGTGTGGCTTGCATCCTCGACAGACGCGTGACGGGAAGTTCCGCCCGGTCACGCCCACCATACATCCAAAAGTACCAGCCGTAAAACTGCAGCCCCACATAAATGAAATGCAGGATCACGTCCGAATAGAGCCGGGCCTGAAAGAAGACGAAGATATAAAGGACGACCTGCACCAAACCGACCGGCCAGCACCAAATGTTCTGGCGAATGGTCAAGCCGACGCAGACTACGCCGGCGATCGCGGCGATCAGTTCGAAGGGGTTCATGTTTTGCTAAACAGCCACCTATACAACATCTCTGAAAACATTTGCTTTCTTTCAATCTTGCGACGCAAATATGGGGTCCACATCGCAATCGACGCCCTGCTCCAATAACTGGCGACAATCCGACTTGGTGATGGTTGTATCTCGAAAGTCGACATGTCGCAAACGCGGCGCCCGAAGTGCATACTTGATTGACTCCTTCGTGACGTTCGTCTCTTCGGCATTGATATCCTCAACTCTAGGAAACGCCGCTAATGCGGCGAATCCATGGTCGTCTATTTTAGCCCCCCAGGCACTAACTTCCCGCAACTGAGGAAGTGATTGGCAACCGACAAACGCTGCTCCGGTGATCGGAGTGTACCTGCACGATATTTCCTCAATCGCCCATTTTCGCCGCGATGCCAAGAGACGAGCAAGCGCGTCATCACTTGTCGGCGATTGGTCCAAAAACAGGACTTTTAAGGAAGTGAGTTCGGCGATACCAGCTTCCAGCACATCTTCCGTCCAGTTTTCCGCCGCTTCGTCCGAAACATAGAATTCGCTGACTCCTTGCAACGGAAAGCAAGCAAGTCTGCGTCCCCCCATGCGTGACAGCCAGCGGGGACCAATGTAGTCGTAGCTGACCCTGTGTCCGGCCTGTTCTAGCTTGGCGCCAATCGCCAAATCACGTTGCGATTGAATCAGACTCTGGCCAAGACTAGCGGCCATGACGCAAAAGACCGTCACGACGGCGAACAAGCAACGCAGCGAAATTGATATGTCGCGTCGTTCCAAGTTCGTGACTTGCATACCGCGGAAGAAGATAACAGCCGCGCCGATGATCGCTCCAAAGACTGCGAGATCCGCAATCAGCGGAAGCCAATTGAAGGTGGGATCACCTTGCCAGATCGCAACCGGAGAAGGAGCTTCAAGATCAACGTAACGTTCCGAAAAAACGAAGGGCCAACCATGCTCCCAGATCTCGACCGCTATTTCATCGCTGGGAACATTGTAACCCCCAAACTTCATCCACGTCTCGACTCTTTCCCCTGCAAAGCAAACCCAGGCTGCGAAGAGGGTTGGCGCCAGGAAAAGCGATAAGCGGAGTAGGAAATACGACCAGCGCCGCATTCCCCCTGGTGGACTCTGCGAACTTGCTATAGCGTCTCCAGACATTCGATCCACGCCTACTCCTTGGACGCGACCTGATGCATATAGACATCACTCTGCGGATACGGAATCGAGAACCCACGTTCATCGAAGCCCAGTTTGATTTGTTCGGTCAGATCGCACGAGACCGCCCAGAAGTCTTCCTTTTTGACCCAGCCGCGGACGATAAAGTTCACACTGCTGGAAGCGAGTTCCGTCACGCGAACTTCCGGCGCCGGGTCTTTCAGGATTCGCTCTTCGGTTTCTAGCAGCGCGATCAAAAACTTCTTTACTTCGCGCAGATCATCGTCATAGCCGCAGCCGACGGTCAGATCGATGCGGCGTGTTGCGTGGCGAGAGTAATTGGTGATGTTGCCGCTGGTGATGTTGCCGTTGGGAACGATAATCAGCTTGTTGTCCGGAGTCTTCATGTGCGTGTGGAAAATTTGGACCTGGTCGACGATGCCAGATATCCCGGCGGCCTCGATAAAATCTCCGGCCGAAAAGGGTCGGAAGAAAATTATCATCACGCCTGCTGCAAAGTTCGACAACGAGTTTTGCAGCGCCAAACCAACCGCCAGCCCGGCCGCCGCCAGCACCGCCGCGACGCTGGTCGTATCAATCCCCAAGCGATCGAGCACCGCAACGATCACCAACGTCAGAAAAAAGCCATACGCGATATTCGAGAGAAACAGGGCAAGCGTTTGATCGACGCCACCTCGGTTCATTAGTCTCTTTAAGAAACCGCTCGCCCACAAAGCGACCAAGCGTCCAACAAATAAAATCAGCAGCGCCGTGACAATTCGCAAGACCCACTCTGGCCCCTGATCTTGCAAAAAGACAACTGCCGAGTTCCCCCAATTTTGCACATCGGTCAGCGTTTGCGACGCCTTTTCGCTGACGTCGATCGCAGCGGCATTGTCGCCGGCAGGGTTTTCGCCGGGATTTTGTACTTGGGCCAGCAGTAGGTTGAACAACATGACAGGCTGTCCTTCTATCGATTGGGGGTAGATAAGTGAATTTGCTTGCGGTTTATTCTTTGGCGTTGACCCGCACCTGAATCTCATCCCCTGCGACGCGAACATCGAAACAATCGACCTTCACCTTCGGATTGTCGAGCCAGGCGCCGTCGCACAGCTGAAAACCCCACGCATGCCAGGGGCACATCACCACGCCATCCTCGACATAGCCACCGGCCAGCGAAGCCCCCATGTGCGGGCAAAAATCGTCGATCGCTTGATAAGTGCCGTCGGCCATGTGAAAAACGGCCGCCATCCGTCCGCTGACGTTGAAAGCCTGGCCTTGGCCGGGGGGAATGTCACCAACTTTAGCGACCGTTACAAAATCTGCCATCAAAATGCCCAAATGAAAAAGGGTTCGCCGCGGCGCCCAACGGGGCTAGAATAGTACGTAAGCTGTCAGTCGCGACCATTTTACGCGTGCGCCGCGCTCGTTGACAGTCCTTTCCCTCTCTCTTCGAATCACACGATGCCGCCTGTAAGCAATCGAAACATCTCGCTGTTGGTGTGCGCCGTCTGGCTAACGCTATGCTGGATTGCCCCAGCAGCCGAGCCCAGTGCGTCCAAGTCTACGCTGGCTGAGTCGCTGTACTACACCGGCAAATACGCCGAGGCGATCGCCGAACTCGACCAAGTTGACCAGCCAGACGCAACCACCGCATGGCTCAAAGCCAAATCACAAATCGCGATCGGCCAATCGGCCGCCGCGACACAAACCCTGACCGACGCGCTTGCGCAACAGCCAACCCCCAAATTGTACGCGCAGTTGGCCAGTCTTCAGTTTGACCAGGGACAATGGGACGCCGCGACCGCAAGCTGTAAGAAGGCGCTCGTGCTGGACGAGCGGCAACCCGTCGCAAGGTGGATTACCGCGCAGCTACATCGCGAACGGGGCGAACTAGACGAAGCTGGCGCCGCCTACGAGTGGTTTGTCGACGACTTCAATCAGAACGATGTCTCTGACGATCCTGACCAGTTGTACTACGCCGGGCTGGGCGCGGCTGAGTTTGCGCGCTGGACGCAAAACAGTGAGCAGTTCAGCTATTTAGTCAACACGCTGTTTCCTACCGTTCTTAAGCGTGCACCCCAGTATTGGCCTGCACGGCTTGCAGTAGCTGAGCTGTTTGCCGAGAAGTTTAACATGGGCTCGGCTCGCGCTGAATGGACCAAGGCGCTCGAAATCAATCCCAGCTCGGCCGAGCTCTTTACGCTGAAGTCTCAAATGGACCTAAGCGGCTATAACATCGACTTGGCTGTCGCCGCCGCCGATCAAGCTTTGGCGATCCGCAGCGATTATGTCCCTGCCATGGAAGCCAAGGCCAAAGCCTTCCTGGCTGACTTTCGTCCGCTGGAAGCGATCGAGACGCTGACCAAGGCCCGCGAGATCAACGACCAGCGTCAGACGACCGCAGGCCTGTTGGCGGCCGCTTATCTAGCGGCGGATGGGGCTTCGCTCGAAACCAAGGAAGGAAAACCCACCCGCTACGGAGAGCTGATCCTTACGCAGTCAATTTCCAATCCTCACTGCGGCGAATTCTTCTCAGCGCTTGGCGAAGGCTGTGATCTGCTCCGCAAGTATCCCCATGCCGCTGGCTTCTATCGCGCGGCGACCGAGCGAATGCCGCAACTGGTTCGCCCCCATGCCGAGTTGGGCATGGTGCTGATGCGGATGGGCGAAGAGCCCGAAGCGCGGGCGGTGCTGGAAGCTGCGTTCAAGGCCGATCCGTTTCATGTCCGCGTGAAAAACACCCTAGAAGTGCTGGACGTGCTGGCCGGCTACGAAACGCTGGAGACCGAACACTTTGTGATTCGGTATGATCCTAAAACGGACAAGCTGCTGGCCGAGTACGCCGCGCTGCATCTCGAAGAAAACGTCTACGGGCCGATCTGCGAAGCGCTCGGTTATGAGCCGGCTGACAAAACGCTGATCGAGTTTTTTAGCAAAGCCAAAAATACCAGTGGCCACGGGTGGTTTAGCGCGCGCATGGTTGGCTTACCTTACATCGGTACGGTCGGCGCCTGTGCAGGCAAAATGCTCGCGCTGGCATCACCATCGTCGATGCCGCAAAAGTACAACTGGGGCAACGTGCTGCGGCACGAGTTTGTGCATGTGGTCAATCTACAGCAGACCGATTTTAATATTCCACATTGGTTTACCGAAGCGATGGCTGTCACCTACGAGACCGAGGTCCAGCCGCCCGACTGGAAACGTCTGCTGGCCAAGCGAATTGCGGCCAACGATCTGTTTGATTTAAACACAATCAACTACGGATTCATTCGACCACGGGACGGCGACGACTGGACCATGGCCTACTGTCAGGCCTATCACTACGCCGTCTATTTGAAACAATGCTTTGGCGATGACGCACTCCAGAAGATGCTGGATGGTTACGCCCAATCATTGACAACCGATCAGATCTTGAAGCAAACCTTTGATACGCCGCAAGCCGATTTTGAACGCGGCTATCGCGACTATCTAGTGACGGTCGTGCGAGATGTCGAAATCAACGCCAGCGACACCGACAAGAGCTTTGCTCAACTGCTGCGTGACGCCAAAGATCTGCCGGAGGATGCGGACGTGCAAGCGAACGCCGCCTATGCCTATTTGAAACGGCAGTCCAACACCAGCGCTCGCAAGTATGCGGACCAAGCGATCGAACTTGATCCGCTGCAACCGCTGGGGCTGTACGTGTTAGCGCGGCTCTATCTTTCGATCGGTGATGCGAAGCAGGCATTCGAATTGTTAGAGCAAGCGACCGGCGATCGCTTTGATCGACGCCCGGTGGCGCTGTTGGCCGGCTTGCGGTTGAAACAAAAGGATTACCTCTCGGCGATTGAGCTGTACGAGCGCGGCGCCAAGGCGGAACCAACCAGTGAAGAATGGACCGAAGCTTTGGTCCGCGTGCATCTGTTGCAAAAAGATGATGAAGCATTGCTCAAGTTGCTGCCGATCCTGGCCGCGCAAAAGCATCATGACGTGCCGATTCGCAAAAAGCTGGCAGCGCTGTTGGCGGCTCGCGAAGACTGGCAAGGCGCCGCCCGCTGGTCGCAAGAGGCGTTTCAAATCGACGTTGCCGACGCTCAAGCCCACGAGATCAACGGGCGGGCCCAACAAGAGCTGGGGAACCCGCTTTTGGCGGCTCGTGAACTGGCGGTCGCTTTTCGCTTATCACCCGATCGAGTAGATTGGGGCATCGCCGCGGCCGAGGCATTGATCGCTGTCAGTGATGAAGCGGCCGCTCGCGAAATACTGGAAGCTGTGTTGAAACATTCTCCGTCCTCCGCGGCGGCCCAACAGTTGTTAGAGCAAATCAAACCGTGAACCAAGAATCTTCGCCGCCGGTGGATGTGAGCCTGGGTCAATTTCAGAAATTGATCCGCGACATGTACTTTGAAAAGGACCAGACCCGCGGGGTTGAAGGAACCTTCATGTGGCTAATGGAAGAGGTAGGCGAGCTCTCGTCAGCTCTACGCGGCGGCACGCATGAAGAGCGTGTGGGCGAGTTCGCTGACGTCTTGGCATGGCTCACTACCATCGCCAATGTCGCCGGAGTGGATCTGGCCGACGCCGTCAATCAAAAATATGGAAGCGGTTGCCCTGGTTGCGGACAATTTCTGTGCGTCTGCGATGACGCCGAAAAGCCGTAAAAACCGGCCCAATCGGCGTTAACTTCCCACGAAGTAGGCCGCCAGAGGCGCCGCGTCAACTCGCGGTGCAGCACTCTGCCGACTATGCTAAATAGCTTCAGGTCATCCCCACCGGAACAACGGTGGCTCCCCCCTTTTGTGAGACTCGTTCGACTTTGATGTTGCTTCTCTGTCGCACTTTCCTAATCACGATCTTGCTGGTCGCCACGTCGGCATCCACATTGTGGGCTGGCGCGTGGACGCAGCAGCGCCATGACATCGCCAAAATTGAAGCGACCCTTGGTTTCGCCGGCCGATTCAAAGTAGGCGTCTGGTCACCAATTCGCATCACGCTGACAGCCGGATCCGAGCCGCTGCAAGCTAAAATTCATATCGCGGCGTTTGATTCGGACGGAGTCCCCGTCGAGCATCGCTGGCCGCACGACGAAGTCGCCCAGATCGCCGCCGGCGCGACCCAGACCTTTGTCTTGCCGGTAAAGATCGGCCGCACCAATAGCCGCATCGAAGTCATCTTAGAAAGTGACGCCGAGGGAATTGCGAGTCGCTCAGTTTGGCAATCTTCAGTAGGAGATTTGGGGCAACCGGTACTCGCGAGCCAACAGCTTTGGCTACAAACCGGCGAATTGGCCGGCGTGGAAGAGATCCTGCACCAACAGCGCGTCCTGCCGAACGAATCGTCGCAACTCGCGAAGATCGCTCCCAGCCAATTGCCCGACGATTGGCGCATGCTAGAAGGGGTTGACCGGCTGCTGATTGCCAGCGGCGACGCCGAAGATTGGAACAGCCTCTCGGCCGAAACGCTTGCAGCGCTCGATTGGTGGACCAAGCTGGGAGGGCATCTCTTGCTGGCCGTTGGCGCCGACAGCGAACAACTGCTTGCACAAGGGGCTCCGTTAGCCCGATTTCTGCCTGGCCGATATGTTGGCTGGGAAGAAGAACGCCAAACGGTTGATATCGAGAAGTATGCCGGCAAAGTCACGCGCTTGGATCGCCCTGACGTGCCGACCTTAAAAATTGCGACCTTGCAGGATGCCCGCGGGATTGCGATTGTGCAGCGCACCGGCGCAAGTCTCACCCCGCTGATCTCAGTCGCTCCGCACGGCTTTGGCCTCGTCGAATTTGTCGCGTTTGATCTCAACGCCCCCCCGGTCGCCGACTGGGAAGGACGCAAGCCGCTGCTCACCAAATTGCTGGTTGGCGAATCGCAACAACAAGACTCTGGCATCGTCTCCCTAGCCGGTCAAAGCGCCGCTCACGTTGGCTACGAAGATCTCTCGGGACAGTTGCGCGTCGCCCTGGATCAGTTCGAGGGCGTTCACCTGATTTCGTTCCTGTTGATCGGCGTGATCGTCGTTGGTTATCTGCTGCTGATCGGCCCCGGCGATTACTTTTTGCTCAAACGCTACTTGCCGCGGATGGAATGGACGTGGGTCACTTTTCCTCTGCTGGTCTTGCTGGCCTGCGGCGCCTCATGGGGCATCGCATACTGGGCCAAAGGAACGGAACTGCGGATGAATCAAGTCGACGTGGTCGATTGCGATTTGGCCAGTCGCGTGGTCCGCGCTACGACTTGGGCGCATCTCTACAGCCCGCAAACGCAGCGGCTAGACATTCAACTAAACAACCTGGCGCCGTCGCAAGCCAGCGATTGGAATCAAGTCCTCGCCTGGCAAGGCTTACCCGGCAAGTCGCTGGGAGGGATGGACTCGCGTCAATCTTTGGCCACCGTGCAAAACCCGTACTATCTGGCCGACGCTGATAACTCGGTTTCGCTCGAAAATCTGCCGATTCAGATTTGGTCGTCTCGCAGCCTGTTTGGTCGTAGCTGGGCGCCCCTCGATGGCGATGCTCCCAAGCCGCTGACCGAGATCAGCAATCAACTGCTGGACGGGGTGATTCGCAATCCCACTGACATTGATCTGGAAGACTGCTATGTCTTTTACGGCCGCTGGGCCTGGCACTTCCCCAAATTTCCCGCAGGCGGCGTCTTATCCCTTTCGGGCAGAGCGGGCAAAAACTCGGACAAAGTGCTCCGCAAAACGCGTGTCTCCGACGCACGTGACGTCTCCGAAGTTTGGGACCGAGAAAGCACCGACATCGATCGCATCATGGAAGTAATGCTGTTTCACGAATCGGCAGGCGGTCGCGGCTACACCAATTTGATTCAACGCTATCAGGGGTTTGTCGACCTCTCGAAGCACTCGCAAACGCAACGCGCCGTACTGGTTGGCAAATCAGCAGAGCCGGTCACGCAGTTGCAAATCACCGCAGCCGGAACCGACCAGCCGCTGCAGCCGAAAACGGAACATTGGACTTACGTTCGCTTGATCTATCCGGTTGAGCCGGAATAACGCACCTGTAGGCGCCGCAATGATCGAAACCCACGACCTGACGAAAAAATATGGCGACTTCTTCGCGATCAAAGGGATCGAGCTTGACCTAAAGCAAGGGGACGTCTTCGGTTTCATCGGCCCCAATGGCGCCGGCAAAACGACCACGATGCGCATCATCGCGACGCTGCTCAATCCAACCTGGGGCGAAGCGTACGTCTGCGGACATTCGATCTACACCAATCCCAAAGAAATCCGCCGTCTGGTTGGCTACATGCCTGACTTTTTTGGCGTGTATGACGACATGAAGGTGATCGAGTATCTAGAGTTCTTCGCCGCCGCCTATCGCATTCGCGGCGCCCAGCGGCGCCAGGTTTGCGACGAGATGCTTAACCTGGTCGATCTCGACTTCAAACGAGACGCTTTCGCCAACACGCTCTCGCGTGGTCAAACGCAACGTCTTGGCCTGGCCCGCGTGCTGCTGCATGACCCGCAAGTGCTGCTGCTGGACGAACCGGCGAGCGGGCTCGATCCCCGCGCCCGTATCGAAATGCGAAACCTGCTGAAGCGGCTGCGTGACATGGGCAAAACGATCATTGTGTCGAGCCACATTCTGCCGGAACTGGCCGATGTGTGTAACAAAATCGGGATCATCGATCGCGGCGTGATGTCGGTCAACGCATCCGTCGAAGAAGTGATGAAGCAAGTCCGCCAAAAAACGGTGCTGCATATCGGCGTCGCCGGCGATCAAGAAGCGGCCGCCAAGATCTTAGAAGGCTCTGAAATGGTCGAGAGCATCGAACCGCGACCGACCTACTTGATGGTGACACTTAAAGAGGGAACCAACGACTACAGCGATCTACCAACCTGGCTCATCCAAGCCGGCCACCGCCTAACTCTCTTCCGCGAAGAAGAAATCAATCTAGAATCGGCGTTTATGGCGCTGACCAAAGGAATGGGAAAGAAGACGTAAGCCGCGGCTCTTATTCATCGGGTTGGTAGTTCGTCCGAATCTTGCGCCGGTTCGCCGCTTTCTTCTGTTCCTGCAATTTCAGTTTCGCCTCGCGATAAAGTTCGGTCTTGCGTTTGGCGAGCAGCCGGGCAAAGTCATAGTCGGACAGCCCGATCCGTTTGCCGGTGGCGGCGATCACCTTTTGTTCGCGCCGGTCAAAGTGGCCATCAACCAGCGCCATGTCGATCATGGTAGTCAACCACTCTACGCCTGAGGCGCGGTTGTTGGGGATGGGAGCCTCCAACGATCCACTGACGGCGTCGGTCAACATTCCCTGTACGCGCTTCAGCGGTATTTTGTGTTTGGCGGCTACTTCCTTGAGCAGCTTTTGCTCCTTCGCGTCGAGCTTGCCATCGGCCGCCGCAACTTGCACCACCCAGGCGATCAAGTCCGTGTCGTCAATCACCGCAAAATCGCGTAAGCTGCGGCCATTGATCTGAGCGCGGTCCAAATCGCGGCCAGAAACGTGTCGCACTACTTGGCTAACCACCACTGTCGACTGTTGATCAAACAGCGGTCGATCGATATCCAGCCCTTCCTGCGAACTGTTGGGAATGGTGGCGATCACCGTTTCGATCCCTTCGTTCGCTTTTTTGCGTAATTCGCCGGCTTCATTGGCGCTATACGGCAACCAATCAACCAATACCCAGTCGCTGGCTCCGTCGTTCAGCACCATGTGACAAAACTCACAAGCATGCGACGCTGCGTCGGACTCTGGCGCTCCGCAGCCGGGACATTGCAAAGAGGAGACGCTCTGCTCAATTTTGGTCTGCACTCCATGTTTGCGTCCCAGCACCATCAAGGTCCGCAGCGTGCTTGGCTCGCGTGACGTCTCGACGCTACTTCCACTTTGCTTGTTGCGCCGACCGGACCAACGCACATCGACCAACGCGCGGTCCAGTTGCTTGTCAGTGATCACGCCGATGATGTTGACCGCGCCAACTCCACAATCGGTATAGAACGTTCGCTCTCGTGCTTCAAGAACCGTGCGGTGCGTGTCGCAATAGATGTCGTGCGCCACTTTATAAAGCGGGCGCAGGTCGCCGTGCCGATCTGCGGTAACTTTACGCGTAAAAATCACGCTGGCGCGATCTTCCAAGTGATGCGTATTAAACCCAGGGTCATGCGAAACCCAATAGCGTGTGGCGCTGTTCAGCCCCAGTGCGGCGTTCGGTTTCCAGGCATTGCTTTGCGTGATTTCGCTAAGGACCCAATCATGCTCACCGCTGCGCAGCAAACTTTCGCATGATCCGCAACGATCCCACTGATTGATCTGGATCGAGGCCCCGCAGTTGGGGCAATGTCCTTCGATCAGGCCTGCTTGTTGGGGTTTGGTCTTGGCTCCGCGGCGGCGCAAGAAAGTCCAAACTTCGGAGAACGCCTCATTACTTTTCGAGCCGGGAATCAGCTTGCCGGTGGTGCGATCGACTCGATAGTCTTTGCCCTGCGCGCTGATCCGCAGCGAGATCACCTCAAACGCGTTCTGATCATTGCGGCTCGAGATAATCTCAATCGGCTCCATCCGCAGGATGCGCACATCCTCGATCACATTGCGATAGCCCAGCTCGTGTTGCTCAGAAATTTGCAGCGAGAATCGCTCGTACACGCCATCCGAAACAAACGCATGAATCGGCGCCAAGTCTTGCTCGGCCCAAGCTTTTTGAATTTTTCCAAACGCGTTTTCGGCGCGTTGTTTGAACTGTTGCATGTCAAACGACGGATCGCTTTCCTGCATCGCCTCCAAACAGGAATCGATAAAATCATGATCCAGTTTGTGAAACGAGCGATGAATGAATCGCCGCTGCTGACGCTCGTGGTTCTGCACAGCCAGCCAAAAGAAGATCAGCACCCCAATCACAATGGTCGGTACGCCGACGACCGGGTGTCGGAACAGAAAGTGAATCAACGGACCAATATTATTGTGGCCACCGCCGGAACCAGAAGAAAAGTGTCCGCCGCCTGAGTAACCTCCGCCAGAATAAGACCCTCCGCCGCCTGAGTAGGAGCCGCCGTTTCCGGCTCGTCCCCACACGTCCGCTGACGGGACCAAAACCAGCCCGACAAGCAACAGGAGGATGGCGATAGCACGGGCAAAGCGCACAAGCAGGCCTTCGGGTTGAAGAGGAGAAAATGCGAAACAGCGCTAGATATTCGTCGGTCGAGACAGAATCTTAGCGGTGACCAAGCATTTTAACGCGCAAACTGCCGCGAGACACGTAGTTTTGTGCTGCTTTCTCGGCGCCGATTTACTCCCGCTCTTCGTAGCAGGTTTTCCAGACTTCGGCGCCTTTTTCATGCTCTGCGACGCCGTGAAAGAACGATTTCATCGCGATGTCTGGATCACAGTCATCACAGTTCTCCCAAGCGAGTAACATCGGCCGATGGACCTTGAACGCGCCAGTTTCGAGCGGCACATAAGGGACAGCGACGATCAACTTCGATTCTGGCCAGAGATAGGCGCGATGCTCTAGGATGATCGCATCGTGCGTCACCTCGTTGATTGTCACCCTGCCGTCAAAAACAAAGACGCCGTCGTCGGCCTCCATTTCGTTCGCTTCAAGCCGCTCGACTCCGGCCTGCACGGCGACTTCCAGGTCGTCATGCTCAAGACGTTCCATCTGCCGTTCACCGTCAGGCGTCGCGTAGGCGAGAATCGGAATCAGTAGATCTCCGTCCGAGACGCACCAAACGGCATGCGCGGCGAAAAAGCCTCCCAGCTCTGCTGCGGCGATCATAGGTGGTCTCCAAATCAGGGAGCGAGTCAGGCTACTTAAACTTCTCCCATGCTATTCCGACATGGTCGAACCGACAACCGCGACACCTACTCCCAAGTATTCAGCCTGCAAGAATTTATTGAGCCGCCAGCAGGGTCTAAGAAGTTTAGTTTACAGACACTTCGCTCGACGCTGGGAGGATCAAGCTGATTTTCAAGATTTTTAACGATTGCTGCCGTTGTTTTATCAAAGTAGTCGATCGAAGCAAGTCTCCCTTCACAAGCCCTGCTCCCAACCCCGCCTATAGAGACGGGGTTGGGGAAGAGTCGGCGCTAATCGCAGTTGGCCAGTCGCGTAGCAATCAAGTGTTGAATAAGGCCTTTGCGATCGATGGATGAAAGATCCTTTGGATAAGCGTTTAGTAATTATACGAGGCTTGAAAATACCCGCCTTGCAGGATCAAATCGCCGTTGACTTCGATTTCTTCGACGTCTTCGATACCGCGAAGATCGTGATACAACTGATTGGAAGCCAGCGCGATGCCGCTGACGCCCATCGCACGATAACCAAGGCCGAGTTGCCAATTTGGCGTCGGACGAAACATCACACCGAGATTCAACTCGCCCGCCAAAGCCACGCTAGTCCGACCACCCGAAACGTTGAACACTTCACCGTTATTGGGACCATTGTTGACATAGGCGTCGCCTGCCGAACCGCCGATCCGCGAATGATGAGACACATCATTCGCAAAGATGCCGCCCAACATTTTGGTTGTTAAAGACCAGCGGGGCAAAATTTGATATTCAGTGCTGCCCCCTAATTGAAAACCGTAGAGGCGATTATCAACTTGGATGTTGTAGTGAATTTCGTCCGCAGCACCGGTAAACACAGCATCAACCGTATCCGCTCCAAAATCAAGCGTCTCACCAAATCGGAACACGCGAAAACCAGCGATCGTCTGCACTTGTAAATTGCTGCAGTTGGCGAGCGTGAGGTGATTGTTCCAGTTGATTTCGTAGTTCTGAAACTGAAATTCGCGCTGAATTCGATGAACGACCGCGTCGTCCACAAAGTTATTTGCGGTCGCACCGTCGTAGTTCAAGCTGTTCCAGTTGTAGATCCCATTCAGGTCCCCCGACACATCGGCGCCAAGCAGTTGATAATTCTGCGAATTGGGAATCAATGCCCAAAACACGAACTCCACCGAAGATTGGCCGCAGCAGAAATAACGACCCAGTCGAGCTTCTACACCACCAGCGAAATTAAAATCGGCGTCTCGATTGGTCACCAATTGAACCGACTCGTCCCCCGTGGCGTAGCTGAACGGGAGAAAGTTATCTTGATCCCGGTTCATCACCAGCCCGCCCGCAGATCCAAACCATCCCGACCGCGCTTCGCAAGGTGCGCAGTAGGAAGATAAGCTGTCGTCGAAACAATCGGCGCCAGGCGCCGCTCCATCGTACGATGGGGACAAGCCCATCGAGGAGTCGTAATGCGGGGCAGCGGAAGTCGGACCGGGCGCAACCTCTTCGGAAGGCCGATCAGGCGAATAAGACGCCCACGAAGTATGCGCCGTGGGAGCAAAATAGCCAGGACGATTGGCGGGATTGGAGCCGGACTGTTGATACGCTGTTGGCGTAAATGTCTGCGCCAAAGTCCAATCGCCAGAAGTGAACACGGCGGCGGCCGCCAAGGCGGCCGCCCAATGGAACGGGTGACAAGCTCTCATTTCTATGTGACCTCCCTGCGAATGATTGTGCATCAGATCCGGCTGCGGCCTAGAGCTTGCCGCTACGAGGAATCGCCTCGTCGATACGAATAGTTTTCGGAAGAAAACAGCCGTCAGCTATCGCCAATTAGAAGCAGTGATAGCAACTTTCGCCGCCATGGATTGGATTCTTCCGCTCAACCGTTCTTGACAACAGACGCAGGGTGGCCGCGCCCTCAATGTCGGAATTGAAACGCTGCCAATCGACGAACGCGATTGCGTATGCTCGCACAGATGCGTCCGCTGACGCGGGGCGAATCTCGTCGCATGTCAACTTGCCCGATTATCGGGAGCGAATGGACTTTAGAGTCACTAACAGCTCCGTAAAGATTGCGGCGTGTTAGGGTCGTACCAACAACGCTGGCGGATTCCGAAACCAAGCAGCGCTGCGTCGCAACCGCCGTGTGGAGTAGAGAGCGAAGACTTTTTCGCAAAGTGCGTTGAAGCGGAAAATCGCATTTCCGTCGTCAACGCTACGGATGTACAAAGCTTGCTGCGGTGATCGGCTGATTCAACTGCACGTCGCGCAAATCAATCGTGAGCGTCTCTTGCTCCAGAAGCTGGGGCCAAGTAGCAAGCGCCGCGCCCTCAGCGATCGTTTGTAATTGAAGTCGCCGCAGCACCGCATCTTCGCTTCCCAAGGCAATCATCAGGGCAGCAGGAACGCCTGGTGGCAGTTCGCCCCAAGCGGCAAATGAGCCGCTGTCAATTTCGGCGGCACGCTGCGGCAAGAGCCGCGTGAGCGTATCTCGTTTTAAAATCCCCTTCATCACAAAGACCGGATCGTCTCCCAATTTGCCTGCGCCAACCAACAACAGGTCATAGTCCTGTTGCAACTGCGCCAACAGACCCGGCAGCCCTAACTCGGCCAAATGCAACTGCGGACTAGAGTGAGGCGAAACTATTTTTTGCTCGCTGGTCATTGCATCGCGCGGCGTGATACAACGCGTCCACAGCATTCGCCCGTTGCTGATTTGCAGCAGACTCGACTTCTCGACGCCGCGCAGATTGAGTTCTAGCCGGCGGAGCAGCGCTCCTTTTTCAAGATAGTATCCTGACCCGCTAGCGATCGGTGATTTGGTCGAGTACTCCAGCCGTGAAACGATCGAAGAGTAGGTCAGCATGCGTCTCAATGCGTCGTCGATCAATTGATCCGCATTCTGGCTGGCCGTTAGCGAACTTTCTCCGCTAGCAACTTCGGCGGCATTCGCCTGAGCTTCAGGCGTAAGCCAAGCAATCGCCGAGTCCCCCATCGTGCAAAATGCGGTCAAAACCGCTAGCACCACAGCGACAGCAAACAATGTCAAATTGCGCCGATTATTGCTCATATCAAGGTTTTGTCGGTTTTCCCAAAGATTCGCGTCGTTCTAGGCCGAACATTAAAGCCACAGAGTCTTTCTTGCGCGGTTTGGCCGTGCGGGAAGTCGGGGATGGTCGGCTCGTTAAGTGGAGCAGCGATCTTACGCTCTGTAGCAAGACTAGGTCCACGTCAATCGGCGATTACTGCCGACGACGTTTGACAAATCAACTGAGTGAAACAAACCGAACGATAGCGAATCGCTTCAACTCTTGTACTGACCCATGTCGGTTCCGAATCGGCGGCCAGAGTTGAGTGAGGGGGAAAACCATGAGACAGACTTTCTGGAAGTGGGCCATGCTGTCGCTGACGGCTGCGACGGTTGGCTGTCAAGCCATGCACACGCCGCATAATTTGCCGCCGGCGCAACAACTTCGTCACCCAGGACCCGGCGTTGATGGCCCAGGTCCCGGCGTGTTGACTCCGCCGCCGATCCAACCCGCTTCGGCCATGATGCCGATCGACCCAAATATGGGTTACGGGATGCCGGCCCCGGCGTCGACCAGCCAGATCCTGTTCGTTAAACCGGACGGCATGCAGGTTCAATGGGACGTAGGCGGCATCGGCTACTACGACTCGACTCCGCGCGTCGTGCCGTTTCCGGTCAACTTCCCCCAAGGCGGCATCTACCGCTTGAAGCTGACCAACATCCCAGGCGATCCCGGCGCCGAGCTGTACCCGACGATCGAAGTCGGACCGGCCACGCCGCGTACTGACGCCTTCCTAGCTCACAACGCGATTCCGATTCAGTTCACGGAAGAGGACTTCGCACAGGTTCGCAGCGGCAACTTCGTCACGAAGGTGATCTATCTGCCGGATCCAAACTATCAAGAGCTGGCCTTGGCCGACGTCGAAACGCTGGTCTCGACGCGCCTCGATCCAGGCGTCGACCCAATCATGGAAGCCGATCGTCGCGGCACCATCATGGCGATCACTCGCTTGGGTAACAAAGACTTGGAAATGCCAGAAGATGGCGCCCAAGGAGGATTCGATCCCAACGTGATGGCTGGCGGCATGCCGATGATGGGTCCTGGCGGTCCAGTAGGCTACCCCGGCTTGCCCGGCGGTCACCCGCACTCGGTTCCTTATATCGCCGGCGTCACGACGCCTGAGTATGGGATGCCGTATGTCGGCACTCCGATCGGCTTGCCTGGTCCGGCTCACATCCCGTTGGGTGGCCCGGCTGGATTGCAGAAGCACGTGATGACCAATCACACGCACATGCACATCCCTGGTCCGACCGACAAAATCAACATCCACGTCAAGCAGAAGCCGGGTCTCAGCTATCCGACTCCGCCGAACAAGGCTTGGATTGTTGAAGAAAACATCCACCATGCTCCGGCTTTCGGCCAACCACACGCCGATCGACGCGAGTACATGCCGGCCCAAGGCAACGGCGCCTACTGCCCTCCGCAGTAAGCTGACCGCTTGGGCCTGAAGGCAAACCTGAAACCATCGGCACGGTCGGCAGCTGCAAAGCGCGACCGTGCCTTTTCCCATGACGGGGAACCGAGCGGACAAGGATGTTCGTTCCTTTTTGGCGCAGCAAGCAGCGAGACGGATCTTGCATGAATAGCTCTACCCGCCACTTGATGGCTTTGACTTTGGGCATGCTCTCCGCGGCATTCGCCAGCGGCACCACCGCCTACAGTCAGGAAACCCCCAGTCCTCACAAGATGTATCACGAGGGACTGCCGCCGGGCGCCATCGGCCAGATGCAACTGCTGCAACAACGTCCGGTCGTCGGCTGGTTTCAGCCGGTCGAAATCGTTCCGCCCGCCGGCGCCAAAGTCTCGTTCACCAACCACGGACAGTTCGGCCCTGATCTGCCTACTCCGGCAATCGCCGGTTGCTTGATTGGTCAGGTCTATCGGATGCGCTTAAGCGAAATTCCGCTCAATCCCGGTGTCGAGCTCTACCCGACTATCGAAGTGATTGATCGTCTCTACCCGCCGCAAGGCTTGGAATTGAAGTACGCGATTCCGGTTCACATCACGCAGGAAGAAATTCGCTACGCGATCGAAGGGAAGTTCATCACGCGGATCATTTATCTGGAACCGCCCATCGATGCGATTCCAGAACAGCAAGAGCGAGACTTCCAGCCATTCTTCGAGGTTCCGCCGGGCGGAGATCCGATTCAAATCGCCGACGAGCTAGGACGTCCCGTCGCGATCTTGCGGATGGGATCACGCCAACCAACGGCAGAAGAACCACAGGGCGAATTTGATTATCGCTCGCCGCCGATCATGGTTTACGACACCGCCGCAATCCAGCAAATGCCCCCGCAACGGGTCGAGCAGGAAGCGCTTCGCCAAAGAGCGTACCCGCGAGTTCCTCCGACCGCCTATTTGCCCCCGAATGTCGCCGAGCGTCCGATTTACGCTCCCGGTAATGTACAAACTCGCTAACACCTTCGCCGAATTGCCGTCATGAAACTTCGGAACTTGCGACAACTCGCTATGCTGATCGCGGCGTTTGGCCTGCTAACGCTACCGGCGTGTCAAATCAGCAAAGTCAAAACGATGTATGGGCCGACGAAGCCGATGTCTGGCGTGACCTTCAACCAACAGCAACAGCCAGCAGCGCCGCCGGCAATGCCGGACGCTGCTCCGCAAGCTGCTGATCTGCAATATGTGGCAGCACCGCCCCAGGCAGCGACGCCGGTTGAAAATCAATATCCGATCCAACTGACATCCGGCGAAGAACCGGCGAACGTGCCTCCGCCAGAGCAATACTATCAAGCGGTCGCGCCGATCGCCCAACCGCAAATGGGCATGCCGTGCCCGAGTGGACCGTGTGGACCTGGCTACGGTGGCCCCAACTACGCGGGCAATTGCGGCCCCGGCGGCTATGGTTGCTATCCAGTCACGTCGTACGACACGACTCCCCCTTGCTGGCCAGAGGACGAATACATTTACGACGGCGGCGATCGCAATCAACAAACGATGATCGGCGCCGACTTCAGCATGCGTGGTCTCGACATCGAAGACACCGTCGCCCATTACGACACGCTCGATGGTCGACGCATCGTGACTCCTAGCAATCGCGTCTGCGTTTATGCTCCCCGCTTTGCGGCGGTCCGCAAGATCTACGGCCTGTCCGCAGGGCTGAAGAACGAAGGCCTGGTCGCCAATCGGGCGGACCTAGAGTTGCAAGGCCAAAACAACAACGGCATTCCGACCCACGTCAATCAACCACTACAGCCAGAACGAAATCTCAGCGCCAGAACTGCGACGATCTTTCGCGATCGCAACATGGGCGTGGGACTCGAAAATCGTCAGATCTTGATTCAGTTTGTTAAAGAGTTTCAGGCTTACGAAGACTTCAGCATCATGAGGGTCGGCATCTACGACGCTTCGCAGAAGGCGCGTCTGGCGACCAGCATTCAAAATGCGATCGCGTGGACCGAAAACCAGGCGGTGCAGGTTACCATCGAAGGCCAAATGGCGCACGAAGGCACTTACGAACTGAACCCGCAGGAAGCGGTGATGTTCGACCTGCATGGCAAACCTTGTTTGCGAATCGTCAAAGCCGCATCGAACGACGACGCCCAGCCTGGCGACATCGTCGACTTCACGCTGCGATTCGACAACCTAGGAGATCAGCGGATCGGCAACGTAACGATTATCGATAACCTGTCGCCGCGTCTGGAACTGGTCGACGGCTCTGCCCAGTGCAGCATCGACGCCGATTTCATAACACAGCCCAACGAAAAAGGCTCGCAGATTCTCCGCTGGGAGATCAAAGATTCGCTCGAAGTCGGCCAAGGAGGCGTCTGCCGCTTCAAGTGCCGCGTTCGCTAATTAGTTAACGCCTACACGCCAAGCGCCATGCCGACACAGCCTGGCGCCTGGCTGCTAGAAGACATGCTCTTCGCACGCCTTTCTAGTCACCACGTAGCGCAGGGATCAGCGGCGTTCGCAACGACGACCGCGCTGTCCAAAGTCCCGCAAGCAATCCGACCACAAAGATAATCCCCAGCATTACCGTCAGCGTCATCCACGGTACGCCGGCGGCGCCAAACAGCAGGTGCGGCAACACGGCGACCAGCGCTGCTAAGATGCCGGTCCCTAGTCCAGCGACCAATAGCGCCGCGTTCTCTAGCAGGACCAGCCGAACCAAGCGACTGCGACGAAACCCGGCCGCTTGCAGCAAGGCAAGCTCGCCGCGACGTTCAATCACGTTGCGAGCCTGAACCGTCGCCAGTCCAAACGTGCCGAGCAACAGGCCCAGCGCACCGAGACTTTGAAACGTAGAAAGATACGTATTTTGCACCGCCAGCAGATCGATCAGCTTCTGCTTGGCGTTGGTCGCGTCAAATCCATCCTCGCTCAATCGAGCTTCCAAGACCGACGCAACCTGCTCTATCTCTCCCGGCGGAGTTTGAATCAGAAACATCCGGTAGCCGCTAGTATCGGGATACCGATCGAGCAGGTTCGCTTCGCTCACGATCAAACTCCCTTGCAGGATGCTGTTAGAGAGAAGAGCTGCGACCTGATACTTGGTGGACCGTCCATCGGGATCGGTCGTTTCAAACGTCTCGCCGACACCACCGTACAAATGCAGAGCGTACATTGCTGTGTTTTTATCGATCGCACATGGAATCGGCACGATCTCACCATCGGCTGGCTGTTCTAACACGAGCCAGGGATTGGCCTTTTCCTCTGGTGTAGTTGCGGTCGAGCCAGCCCACTCAAATTGCGGCACATCCGTTTGCGAATAATGAGCGATCAGTTGCGGCGTCGCCCCAAGCACGCGAGGACTATCCGATTGATACAGGTTCAAGCAACTTGCGTCGTCGCCTGCCTGGACGCGCAACGCCAAGATGGTCGTCTGTGTGAGCAGCGGTTCGTCGCTATCGCGAAAACCTTGGTCGTAGCGACCGGCCGGCGAGTTCAAATCGTGAAAGATTGGCTGGGTGCTCTCGGCGATCAAATCAACGCCGCCGGTTCCGCTTTCGGTCGGAGCCAGCCGGAAGCTGCTGATCGCGATGATCAAAAACGACGCCGCGCCGACCAAGCCAATCGTCAGCGTGCTCCGTCCTGGATTGCGAGCCGCGTTGCTCAGCGCCAACTGCGATAATTGAAAACCAACCCCCGCCGAACGCTCAGTCGCTCGCCACTGTAGATAGCGTCGCTCTAGCAACATCAGCGCGGCTAACATTGCGGCGCCAGCGCCAAAAAAGGCGCCTGCCTGGGCTTCGCCAGCGAGGGTGGTCGCCAATACGGCCAGCGCCATCGAAGCGGCGATCAGCACTCCGCCTGCATAGATCATCCAGCGTCCCTGGCCCGGTTGTTGTGGCTGAGCGGATGCGGTCTGCCCGGCGAGCAAAGCCCGTGGCGAAGTCTTCTGCAGCCGACGCAGCGCCCACATAATCGCGCCCAGCGAGGTAAAGACGCCGCTCGTCAAACCGATCAGCAGCGTCGCCGGATTGTCGAGATGCAATTGCAAAAACGGCGTCACCACCGCCGCGACCCACCAAGTGCGTAGCCCATACAGCATGACCCACGCGTAACCGATGCCGAGCAAAACGCCCAACAGTCCGCCAAGCGCAGCGACGATGGTGGCTTCGACCAAGAGCATCGCGCGAATCGCTTTCATCCGCAGACCGACCGCCGCTTCAAGCCCAATCTGCCGAGCGCGTTGATCGACTCCTAGTTGAAATAACAGCAAGGTCAGCATCAACGCCGCCGCAATAATGAACATGCTGAAGCCCAGAAATAACGCATTGAAAGGCGTCGTTCCGCTGGCCGCTTGCAACGCATTCCGGCGAGCCAGTAAAAACCGGAAACCAAGCTCCTCTTTCCGCTCGTTGAGCGATGCTTCGACCCGAGTGATTAGTTTTGCTTTCTCGGTCGCATCGGCTGCGATACGAATAGACGTCGCATTGCCGAAACGACTACCCCATAGTTTTTTGCCGGCCGCGAGCGAGACGTAGGCTTTGGGAGTCGTGCGATAATTTTCCCAATAGGCGTCGTCCACACCGCGAATGCGGCGATTATCAAACGGAAACGGCGGATCCCAATCGTCGATCGAATCTTGATCGGTGATTCCCTCTACTTCCGGCGTCAGATCGGGGTCGTTCGCCGTGGTCGGCGCTTGGTCGAACTCAGCTGGTCTCCGCCGCGACGCTGGTTGGTCAGGCTCAGTCAACGGAGTAATCGCCGCCACCGTAAATGAATGCGACGTCTCAGTGGCGATTCCGTGTGAACTTTCTGGTTCAAAATAGGCAATCTCTATGGAATCGCCGATTTCGGCCCCCAGTTGCTCGGCGGACCAAGAGTTCAAGATGATCTGATCGTCTGCAAGTTCACGAATCGGTTGTCCAGCTACATCCAACAGCGGGTAAGCAAGCGCCGCAGGATCAAGCGCTGTCACAGTCGAATAAGGAATCGCTTGATTCTCGGTTGATTCCTTTTCAATGGAAGTCGTCAAGTAAGTAAAGGTCGGAAACGCCTTGGGGCCGGCCGCTTTCAAAATCGCGTCTTCCGCCGCGTTGCTAAAGATCATCCGCGACGAACTGAGCTGGTAGTAGTCATAAATGGTCTGCGGAGCTTGGCCTTCCGCAGCAAACTCTTGCCGCACCTGATCCAAGCGATATCCAAAATCATCGAGTGACAGCGTCAATTTGCGAGCCAATGCGGCAGCGGTTTCGTCAGCGTCATGCAGCGCCAGCAAGACTGCATTCACCTTCTTCGGCTGCTCAAGCGACTGCTGAACCAACCCGAGCGGGACAAAGGCATTGAGCGGCGCTTGTTGGTTGGGGAACAAGCCAAATCGCCCCAACCCTTGCGCCGGAATGATCGCCGCAACTTTCAAGCGGGGAATGCCCTGCACGCGGCCTGATTTTTTACCCAGCGGACTATCAGCTGGCACATCATTGGAAGAGGGAAGCCGAATCGACACTTCATCCCCGACCACCACGTTTAACTCGTTGGCCAACGGCTGATTCAAGACGATTGAGTTTTCACCATCCAATGTAGGAGGTTGCGACCTCGAATCGAGCGTCCAAAACTGGTCGTTCACGCCAAAGATCGATACGCCGCCGGCGAGGCGCAAATTGTCGCTGCCGGCATGCTCAACACTGCCGCGAAGCAAAATCAGCGGGGCCGATTTTTCGTCGCCCCCGGCAAGCTCCGCCGCGTGATCCTGGGCAAAAAAGCGATCCGCCAGCACGACGTGAGTCACTTCTCCCAGTCGATCAAGCGATAAGTCGCGCAAACTGCCGCGCACCGAATCACCGACCAACAGCGCTCCGGTCAGCACAGCGGTCGCCGCGGCGACGCCGAGTGCGACCGCCAGATTGATCGAAAAATAATAACGTGCGCTGCGAAGCGCGAGTCGCATTTGATTCATGCCGACCATCTCCTGCGCGCGTCGTTTAGGTAAGGCGTCCATCATCGAGACTACGCCGCGCGGCGAACATCTCAGCCAATTCCATGCTATGCGTCACCGCGACCAACATCGCGTGCTCTTGCGCTTGCAAATCGAGCAGCAGCCGACCAATCGTTTCCGCATTGGTCCGATCCAGATTTCCGGTCGGCTCATCCGCCAACAGCAGCCGCGGCTGATTGATTAAACTGCGCGCCACCGCGACTCGCTGCCGTTCACCGCCAGAAAGTTCGGCTGGCCGATGACTGATTCGCGATGTAAGTCCGACGCGTTCGATCAAATACTGGGCTCGTTCCACCGCTTCGCTGGTCGCTGCGCCGTTGGCCAGCGTCGGAACCAATACATTTTCTAACACCGACAACTGCGGCAACAGATGATGGTCTTGAAAGATGAAGCCGATTTTTTGATTGCGAAAATCGGCCAGTTGCGGCTCGGACAGTTGAAACGGATCTTGTCCGTCGAGCGTCACCGTCCCGCTGGTGGGCGACTCGAGTGCGCCCAGACAATAGAGCAGCGTACTTTTGCCAGAACCGCTGGGGCCGAGAATCGCGAGATTCTCACCAGCGCTGAGCGCTAGATCAGCATGCTTGAGGACAACCAGCGGCTCACCGCGAGTCGGATATTCTTTACGCAGCGAAACAACGTCGAGGTCGGACATGGCGGCGAGTGCGTTTAAGGATGCAAGATCGCGAGGCCGCCCAAGCCGTAAAACGTATATTCGACATCGGCGACTTCGTCCCAAACGGCGCCAAAGAAGCCGCCGTCGGGTTGTTGGAGACCTTCAACGTAACGCATCGCTGCGGCGGTGTCGATCTCGTGCAACGCTCCTAGATCGGTCAGCGTCAGACATCCGGTAAACGTGCTCAGCAAATCGGCGATCGGAATCCGCGTGTTGGCTCGCAGTCCTCCTTCGTCATTTTGCATTTCCAGCAAAAAGTCGATCGCGCCATCCGCCACCTCTTGATCCAAGCCGTCGATGATCCGCAGTGCGCCGATCGCCGCGGCGGTGGGATTGGTGCCGGCCCGCTTACTGGCTCGAATCTCCCGAAAGCCGCCATCTTCCGCTTCTTGAGAAAGCAAAAAGTCGCGTATCCGTTCTGGCTGCAAAATCGGTCGCTCTATCAGCTGCAAACAAAGCAGCACCAAAAAAGTGTGGTACGTGCTGCTGGCTGACCCCAGCTCTCCCTTGGCGTAACCACCGTCCGCGCGGCGCAGTTTCTCTAGCGCCGCGGCGACTTGCGATTGCCAATCTGCGGCAGCGCCGGCAAAGACTTCGATTCCGGCGCTGTTTTCAATCAGACCGGCGCCGTAAATCAACGACAGAAAATCGACGATCGTTTCTTGGCCACCCAGTCGCGATCGTAAAAACCCGGAAGCTCGCTCGGCCAGATCGCCATGCAGTTCCCCCAAAATTGCAAGCGAACGCAATGCAAACGAGGTGTAATAGAGATCGCTGGGCCCTTCTCTTCCCCCGAACCCGCCATCGGCTTGCTGCCGCGCGCAGATGAATTTCGCGTGACGATCGCGGATCGTAGCGTCGACCTCGCCCAGGCCCATTGCAATGCGAACCGTCAATTCCGGCAGATAGTTGTTCATCAGCGCGGACCGATCTGAGCTAGGCGACGAGATAAGGAGCAATCTTGTCGCGAAACCAAGCCGGCGTTTCGATCGACTGCGGCGGCAACGCGTGGTAAATCCGGCAGCAAACGGCGGTCGTCTCTCCGGTTGCGACCGGTCGACCGTCGTGCGTGAACTGAAAACCGTACGTCACGCTTTTGGCGCCCATCTTCTTGACGACGATCGAAATATCGATCTCATCTTCAAACCGCACCGGGCTGACAAAGTCGCAGCGGATCGAAACCCGGGGCCAGCTGATGGTCGCGTCGCCATCAGGCGTATGCACCGACAAGCCGACATGCCGCAGGAACTCGTGCTCGACTTGTTCCATATAAACAGCGAACGCCGAGAAATGCATGATGCCGGCGGCGTCGGTATCGCGAAATTCGACCCGTCGCTTGGCGTGATAAATCTCAGGCATAGTGCGAGCTCTTTGCTAGGCGTTCATTTCAAATTAGCGCACGCAAAAAGCCTGCTCAGCGGGCAGGCTTCCTTCGTTCGCGGCGTGCGTCGGCAGGGACGTTCTTTCCTAGAAAGAACGTTAGTCCTTCACGTACGGCAGCAAAGCCATGAAACGGGCGCGTTTGATCGCCTGGGTCACAGCGTGCTGGCTAACCGCGGTGCAACCGCTCTTGCGACGACCGACGATACGGCCATGGCGATTGGTCAGTTTCTTCAGCAACTCGACGTCTTTGTAGTCCACGAACATCGGTCGCGGGCGTTTGCCATCGACGAAGATCGGATCTTTACGTGTGACGCGGGCTTTGGTCTTCGCCCGTTTACGAGCCTTGAATCGGTTGGCAGGCTTCATAGCATCCTATGGAATCGAAAAAGCTACTATCGATTGTTTTGTATCGAGTCGAAACCTCAGATTTTAACGCAATCGCCGCCGACAGCAAGGGCCAGACAGCTGGCGACCAGAATCGGCGCGATTTGCGTAAATCCAAGGGGAACAATTACTTACGAGTCTTTCGCCGGGAAAAACTTTTGCAAGGTTTCTTCACTGGGCCGCGGAGTTACCAGCGAAACCAGGATTAAAGCGAGCGTCGAGCCAAGCAACATGGGCGCGACCGGCATCATATCGAGCACCGCATAATGCGGATTTGCGGCAAAGTCCGACTGGTAAAAGAAGTAACACCACAGGCTGATCGCTGTGATCACTGACGCATAGGCGCCGGCTTTGGTCAGCCCTTTCCAGTACAACGCCGCAAAGATCAGTGGGAACAGAGCGGAGAAGCCGCTAAAGCACCACACGCCCAGCGTAAAGACGCGAGGATTATCGAGCAGGCTCAGTACGTAAGTGATTGCGACGATCAAAATAATGAACGTCCGCGCGATCACCACAATCTGCTTGTCGGTGAACCGATTTTTGCCGCCGTAGTGGACGACGATGTCATTGGTGAAAATCGTCCCAACGCACAGAAACTGGCTATCGAGCGAGGACATGATCGCGGCCAAGACGCCTGCGATCAAAAATCCACCCAGCACATCGCCAGAGAACTTTTTCACCAAAAAGGGCAAAATCGCGTTCGCGTTGGCGTCAATCGCCGGCGGAATCGTCACCAGATTGCCAGCGGCCCAAGCCCCCAGCAAAACGCACGGCGCCCAGACGATCATAATAAACAGCGGATGCGCGACCACGGCCAACTTGAAGTTGCTGGCCTTGCGAGCCGTCAACCAATGCTGAAACAAGTGCGGAAACATGCCGACCGAGAGCGGTACGAACATGTAGGTCACAAACTTCAGATAGGACATGTTCGGATTCCCGGCTCGGACCAGCTTGTCGCGGGGAATGGACTCCGAGGCGACCACCAGGTTTTCCCAGAGCGTCGCTTGCCCACCGATTCTCGAGGCAATCACAAAGAAAGCGACTAGGCCTAGCACCATAAAGACAATCGTCTGAAAGGTATTGGCCCAAGCAGTGCCGCGCATCCCGCCAAAAAAGACGTACGTCAGCACAACACTGCAAATCACCAGACTTCCCAACCAGCTGGGCACGCCCCCTTGTGACGCTTCAAACAATACCGGAAATGCGCCACGCGTCGCTGCGCTCACCACAACCCCAGAAGCCATCACGCCGATCAACAAGTAAGGAATCACCAGCCCAATCAGGATCGGAAAGAGCAAGACGCCCAGCTTGTCACTTTCGAGTCGATCACGGAAAAACTCGATCTGCGTCGTATAGCCATATTTACGACCATACGACCAAAGCTTAACGCCGAGCACGAAAAAGCAGAGTGAGTGCACAATGCCGCTGGAAGAAGCCAATAGTCCGTAGACGCCGACCCCTTCTTTGTAAGCTTCGCCGGTCGAGCCGACCAACGCGAACGCCGTCATCGTCGTGCCGAAGATCGACATCAACAGCAAGAACGGGCCAATCGAATGACTGGCCAACATATAGTCCTTGCTGGAACCGCTAAACAGACGATTTGAAAACAAACCGAGCGCCAACAGCAGCACTAGGTAGATGCAAATGATGACAAGTTGCGTGATGCCTGGTGCAAATTCCACGATTACTCTTCCCCCTGCTTTTCTTCTAGCTGCTCGATGTATTCCAACTCTTGCGGCCAGGCGAAATTAACCGCCAGAAACCAGGTAATCCCGGCGCCGAGCGAGATCCCAACCTGATACAGCAGGGTGACAGGGAAAAAACCCCATACCAAATCGGCGTTGTCCCAGTTCCAGAAGTCCTGATGCAAGATGATCAGGGCCACGACTAAAGACCAAACAAAGTATTTCATAATGCAGACATGCGCGGGTAAGGCGTGTCGTCGCTTGCTAGAAAGTGCAAACAACAGTTGTTTCAACGCCTATCTTAGAAGATGCAGGCCAACGGCGAAAGCCAAATTCAAAGAAAAAGAGCGCGGTGGAGAATTTTGCGGCGCCAAAAGCTGATCGCACAACGCCCGGCGCGGAAAGAACCTTTGCACGCGCTTTTTGAAGTTGCGCTATTGGAGGACAAAGAAAGCATGGAACACGGATACCGCGGATAAATCACGGCGTTTCACAGCCAGAAATCGTTGTTTGTGCAGCAAGCTGGCGTTTTCAAATTGGCTTGGTTAGTAAACCAATTGGACGTGATGGGAAATTGCCAATCTCCTCTCTTGCCGTGTAATTCCGTGACTGATCCGTGTCCTCCGCGTTCTATTGCTTACGAACCTGCTGAATAGCGCAACTTCAAAACACGCGCTTACGGAGTCACGATCTCTAGCAGTTCTACCGCCGGTTCGCCGTCGCAAAAAATCAGCGCCGTGCGACCATAGATCACATCGCCGGGCGCTAGAGCCAACAGATCCCTCAATTCTTCTCCCGGCGCGACGCGCCAGAGACTGGTGAGCTGCACCTGGCGGAGCACATTGTGATTAATCAACACGCGTCCCACCGGAATCCGCTCGCTTTTGATCTCGCGCTCGACGATCTCGCTGAGATAGTCGCAGTGCAAGCGTACGATGCCAAATTGGACTACTTTGCCATCGCTTTGTTTCGACAACAAAATTTTGCGCGAATAGGCGGATCCAATGGCCAGCGTATCGAGCACTTGCACATCGACCGCCGAATCGTGAAAGCGTTCGACCGTCACCGTCATGTGATGATCATGGGCCAACAACTCGGCGAACGGCGGCGGCGTCTCGGCGGCGGAGACCTCAGTAAAGTCCGCCAATTCGCTCGGATTGCGATAGAACAGTCGGACGAGTTCATCCAAGTCCGGCGTCGTGCGTTGACGGTCGTTCAACTCCACTCCTTTCGCAATCCAGAAGCCAGACGGCAGGCAAGATCCAGGTGCGTAACTGTATCCAAGCGTTACCGCTTAGGCGGGCGAGACGGCCATGTCAGCCGACAACGAGTGCATCACAACCGGCACTTGCGAAGCGGCCGGGTCATCCAGGATCGTATCAATCAAATAGTACATCAGTCGGCGCAATTCTTCCGGCTCTAGCTGATCCGCAATTTCTTCAGCTCGCGAGCGGTATTTTTCGACCAGTCGTTCGGCCGCGTCAAAGACGCCGGCCATGTTGTAAAGCTGTCGGACGCGAGCCACTCGCGAAGCGGCGCTTGCCGAATCATCGCCGATCAGCTCGATCAGTTCTGTGCGATGGGCCTCATTAAGATTTTCTAAGGCCAGTGCCCAAAGCACAGTCGGCCGTCCCCCCAATACGTCGCCGCCAGCGGATAGCTTGTTGTCGCTATCGCCGCGCCAGTCTTTCAGGTCATTCAAAATTTGGAAGGCGACTCCCACGTGTCTGGCGAACAACCGCATCGGCTCAGAATAATCGGTTTCGGTCCCGCTCAGCAGCACGCCGCATTGCAGGGCCGCTTCAAACGCAGGCGAAGTTTTCAAAGCATAAATTTTCAACGCGTCGACCGGCTTCAGCGACTTGTCGGCCGCATCGCGCCACAATAACTCGGCGCCCTGCCCTTCGGACAAACGCATGTGCGCGTCGGCCAGACAATCCAAGATGCGACTGGCCAGCTCGCCGCCCAATTGAGCCATATCGCGGCTCACCAGACGATATCCCAGGCCGATCATGTAGTCGCCCAGATTGATCGCGGTCGGCACGCCGTACTTGCGATGAATCGTCACATCGCCGTAGCGATAGGCGTCGTCATCTTCGATGTCGTCATGCACCAACGACGCTTTGTGAAATGTCTCAATCGCCAGCGCGGTGCGCTTGACCGAGTCCGAATATTCGGCGACCCGCGCCGCTCCCCCGGCCGAAGTTCCTTCGCCGCCGGTCAAAGCGTCATAGACGGCCAACGTGGTGAAGGGACGCGAATACTTGCCGCCGCGAGCAATAAAATCGAGCGCCAGTTTTTCGGTCGCGGCAATGGGATCGAGCGCCGCGGCGCCAGCGCCGTTGACCTCAGCCAAGGTGGGTCCCTTGCGCTGCGGCTGAACCAAACGCGTCAGCTCTGGCGTCTCAAACATCGCCGCCGCGGCTCGCATCAGGTGCACATAGCTGCGCGTCGTTTGCTGTGGTTGCTGGTGCGGAACTTGGATCATGTCATGAACCCAGTCCTCGTCGACCGACGTGTTGCGACAATCGCTCGACAGCAGCGGCACCGCCATGCACGGAATGCCGGCCAAAATGATTTTGTCGATCGCCTTCTCAAGTACGTTTAAACAGGCGACGCCGACAATCGCGTCCACATGACCGCTGACGATGATCTTCAGCACGATCGGCGAACCTTCGGCGACCAACACCTTGTAGCCCATCTCTTCGGCGATGGTGCGATAGTCGGCGATACTGCAAGCGCCGCATGTTTTGCAATCGAGACCAAACTGGTCATAGTCGGCAGGGCAACCTTCGGCATGTTTTAGGCAATGCGGCAATAGAAACAACCGCCGATCATGCGGTACTGCGGCGACCTGATCCCGCCAAAATTCAGAAGCGAGCATCACCATCGTCCAACCGACATAACTGTCAGGCTGATCCAAGCTGCTTAAGAGATCACGAACCACTTTCTCCATCTCGTCCTTCGATAGGGGACGGGATTTATCGAGCCCGGCGGCGATCTGCACGCAAGCGGCGCGTATCGTCTCGCGCAATTGCTTCGCTGGAGGAACCTGCTTCAAGTGAGCCGTCTGACGACGACGCGACTTGCGTTTGCGGCCCGGCTCGGAGTCTGCGCTATTGGAGTCGATCGGTGCAATTGCCAAGGGAGAACATTCCTTAATGATCGGAAGACATAGTTACGGTCTCTGGCGCAGGCGGGACGCTGGCGTTGGCTTGCAGCGCGGCGCCCAGGGACGCAACGGTCATGACTCTCGGGTAGAGCTTTTCATAATACCACAGCTTCGAGAAGTAAAAACCGATCGGCGAACAGTTGACGTAGCTTCCTTCTTCAACCCGCTGACAGAGCCAACCGATCGCAGAAGGGACAATTTCCTGCGAAATATCGGGGTTTTCCGCCGCTAACAGCGCTTCAATCGCCAGTGCGGTCTCTTCGACGCTACTTTGCCCCACCCCCCCGCAAAGAGTAGCAACGCTCGGTCCGCCTCCAAAACCACCATCTTTATTCTGTCGCGCAGCTAGCCAAACGGCCCCTTTGCGAGCTGTCTCGGTCGACATCATGCCCAGATCGCGATACGCCAACAAAACCTTCACCGTCCCATAAATCGGGTTCTCGTCGTCAGGCTGGTCCTGATTGCCAAACCACAGCGGCAACCACGATCCATCTTTGCGTTGTTGCCGTTGGAGGTAGCGAAACCCACGCAGGATCGCTCGCTCAAACGGCAAATTGCCCAGCTCATTGCGCCAAACGTGCAGCGCTCGAATCGCATGCGCCGTCAAATCACTCCCGCTACGATCAAACGGCTGCGTTCCCCAACCTTCGCAAAAGGTGGGCCAACCGCCGTCGCTGTTTTGCAAGTCGAGCAGCCAGCGAGCACCGCTCTTCGCTGCCGCGACAATCTGGCGGCGCGTTTCATTGTCGGCGCTAGGGGACTGAAAAAAATGTGCGATCGCTAACATCGCCCCCGGCGTATCGTCCGCATCGGGGACCGAACCGCTAAGATCGGTCCATCCCCAACCCCCGGGATCGGCGCCGGTAAACGGATGCATCTCTTGGTATTGATTGGCCAGGATCCAGGGCAAACAGGCGAGCTGTTCGACATCTTCTCCGCCGGCAGCCAACGCATTGACCGAGAGCGTCGTCACCCAATTGGCGAGATTCGTATCAATCGGCCAACTGCCGTCAGCGCAAACCGAGTCCACCAAAAACCGCACGCCGCTTTGCACCACGGGATGTTGTGCTTGCCCAATACTGGCCAGACTCATCACCACAAAACTAGTCAGCGGGGCCGCTTCTAAATAACCGCCGCTGGCCGGCTGCATTTTTAATAGTACCGACAAGCTTTTTTTCACGGCGGCGGCGCGAATGCCGCGCAGCAGCGGATTCCACGGCGGTCGATGGAAATAGCGAGCTTGCCCGATCGCGACCAGCGCCGGAACCGCATAGCTCACGACCGGCAACTTCACCAGCTTGTAAAACTTCTGCGGCAAGCAAGCCAATTCAAACGGCAGCGGCGAAACTTCGCGCCAATCAACCAGCCCCGCCAACGCGTAGTTGGTCAAAATCGGGACGGCGAACGTTTTGTCTTTGCCATATCGCCGCCGAAGGCCGGGGATGCCTCCTTGGGCTTCGATATAGTTCTCAGCGAAGGCGATCTGCTCGTGCAACGCTTCGCGCTGCCCTGCAATCGTCAGCGCCGCGACCGCCAACATGGTGGTCGCAATGTTCGAGTAACTTCGATCGGTATCCCCCCAACCGCCGTCAGGGTTTTGATTTTCGGTGAGATATCGCACGCCCCCCTCAATCAGCGGCCGCAAATGTGCACTTTGCGTTGCATTGTGCCGCACCACCATCTGCAGCGCGCTGACCGCCGTGGCGGTCGACAGGGCCGAAGTCGACAGCTGACCAGTCCAATGCCCCTGCGGATTTCGCTGGGCCAGCAGATCATCGCGGGCAATCGCATAGCAGCGCTGAAGTCGATCAAAGTCCATCAACAAGACGATATCCAAGCAGTCAGAAGGCAGGATTAGACGGGGCTATTCAGTTTACGTGCCAGCCGAGGCAATGTCGACGGAGCCGCGTTCCTGTATTCCGAAGGCTCTTGGTGGTAGAATAAACCACGGATCGATTCCCCGTCCACTTTCCCATCGAGTCTATTCCCTCGACTCTATTCCTGGACCGTGCCGAGCTTATGTATCTGCGACTCGCCAAACGAGCTCTCCTAGAAACTGACAAACGCCTAGTCGCCAAATTTGCTTGGTTGATGGGGTATAAGGGACTGCGGAGCGTGGTCAAGCACAAAGCGCGACTCAAGCGGGGTGAGTTCTTTCCCCCGTTCCTCTATATCTCGGTCATCAACAGTTGCAATCTCCGCTGTCAGGGATGTTGGGTCGATGTCGCGGCGAAGCAAGAGAAAATTGACATCGCCGCGATGGACAGTTTGCTGAACCAGGCAAAAGCGATGGGCAATTCGTTTTTCGGCATCTTAGGAGGTGAGCCCTTCATGCATGCCGATCTGCTCGAAATCTTCGCTCGTCATCCCGATGCATACTTCCAAGTTTTTACCAATGGGCACTTCATTACCGACGAAGTCGCCAAAGAGTTGCGTCGCCTGGGCAATGTCACGCCGCTGATCAGCATCGAAGGCTCGGAGATCATCAGCGATGAGCGGCGCGGGCGCGGCGGCGTCTACAGCAAGTCGATGGAGGGAATCGAAAACTGCACACGCAACAAACTGCTGACCGGCGTTTGCACCAGCTTGTGCCAAACCAACTATGACGACCTGCTGCAAGAGAAGTGGATTGACCGCCTGATCGAAATGGGGGTCTTCTACACGTGGTACCACATCTATCGCATCGTCGGCCCCGAACCGAATCCGCAATTGGCGCTGACGCCAGAGCAACAATATCAAGCGCGCAAGTTTGTGGTCGAGATGCGGTGCAAAAAGCCGATCGCGATCATCGACGCTTACTATGATGCCGATGGCAACGCGCTGTGTCCGGCCGCAACCGGATTCACGCACCACATTTCGCCCTACGGTGACATCGAACCGTGCCCGGTGATTCAGTTCGCCAAAGAATCGATCCACGATGAGCGACCACTGAAGGACGTTTTCAACGAGTCCGAATTTTTGCGAGGCTTTCGTGAACTCGCCGCCAGCAGCACGCGCGGCTGCATCATCTTGGAGCGACCTGATCTGCTAAATGACTATGCGCGCAAGAATGAGGCGAGAGACACGACCGCTCGCGGCGCCGCTTATCAAGAGCTCGACAATCTGCAGACCAATCCTTCGCAGTACAATCCTGGTCGCGAAGTCCCGGAGAAAAGTTGGGTCTATTGGTTGCTGAAGAAGTTCGCCTTTCATGATTACGGCGCCTATGGCCGTCACTTCGAGTTGAAGAACTGGCGCCCCACCATCAAAGATGGCGAAGCGATCACCCCAGCGCATCCGCCGCTCGTGCAGCTTCAAAGCACGCTGCCCTCTTCCGTCGAAAAACCGTAGGTTGGGTGCAGCGGAGCGAAACCCAACAATGCGTTTGCAAGCGACATTTCTTGCAACAACTTTGCCTAAATCTGTCGAGAAGTAGATGCGTTGTTTGCTGGCGTATTGATCTGACCCCAGTTAGAATGTTCGCAAGCTTATCAAAATTGCTTGCGGAGAATCTTCATGCTGCTCGCCCCGCTGCTGCTTGTGCCGATCTTGCTGGCCGCCGATCCGATGCCGCCAACAGGTCCTGCCGCCAAGCAAGTCGATCCGCCAGGCATCCACAATCTCTATCGCGTGACGCCGCACGTTTGGAGCGGTAGTCAGCCGCATGGCGCCGAAGGATTTGAAGCGCTCACCCAACTTGGAATCCAAGTCATTGTGTCGGTCGATGGCGCGAAACCCGAGGTCGCCGCTGCGAAAAAGCATGGTCTGAAATACATCCATATTCCCTTCGGCTATGACGGCGTTCCCCGCGCCGCCCAGGCCCAATTGGCCGAAGTGATGCGGCAATATCCTGGCCAGATTTACTTCCACTGCCATCACGGCAAACATCGCGGCCCCGCCGGAGTCGCGATCGCCTGCCTAGCCGAAGGCTCGCTCACCACCGCTCAGGCCGAAGCGTTCATGCATCAGGCCGGCGCCAGCGGAGACTACACCGGCCTGTGGAAAAACGTCCAACAGTTCCAACCGCTTCCCCCTGACGCGCCAAGGCCAATCTTAGTTGAAGTCGCCCAGGTCGAATCACTCGCCGCCGCGATGGCCGACATCGATCGGATCTACGACAATTTGGTGTTGCTCGATAAAGCCGATTGGAAAACGCCGGCCGAGCATCCTGACTTAACGCCAACTGGTGAAGCGCTGATCCTGCGCGAGGGACTGCATGAAGCAGGTCGCCTGCTGCCGGCGGATAAGTACGACGCCAAGTTTCGCACGCTGATGCAATCGTCGGAAGCGATCGCGCTGTCGATCGAGACCAAGTTAAAGCACGGCGATACAGCAGGCTTAAGCGACGATCTGGCGAAGCTAAAGCAGTTGTGCAACGCTTGTCATGCGGAGTATCGGAACTAGCGTGCCCGACTACTTGATCCCAGACTGATTCCGATTCAACGCACCCTTCACTCCCAAGATCCGCGGGTCGCGGGCAATCTTGTCAGTGAAGACGCGGACGTCGTTCATGATTGGTTTTAGCTTGGTCGAGATCTCTTGGATGTTGTCGGCCGCGGCGTTGAGATTTTGGTAGAGCTCTGGATTGGTCATCAGCTGCCCCAACGAACCATCGGGGTTGTTGGCCGCTCGGGCCAGACGTGCGAGCTGCTCGATCATGTCGCTAAGATTCTCGGTGCTGGTCTCTAGATTGGCGACCAGCTGCTCTCCCTTTTCGCCCAACGGGCCGGTAAAGCCTTCGAGGTTTTCTAGGTTGCGATCGGCTTTGTCGACTACTCCTTGCATGCGTTCGATTAGCGCGCGAGATTCGTTCAACGTTTCTGGCAAGTCTTGCAGCGCTGCTTGCAAACGCTTGTTCAGATCTTCGTCAGCGACCAAGTTGTTGATCGCTAACATCGCATTATCAAAACGATCAAGCGCCAGCTCGGACTTTTGCAGAATGCGTTGGAACTGATCACGGTTGGTCATCAGCGATTCGTTGGCGTTGTGCGCGAGCGTCCCTACTTCACGGCCTGCTTGGTCCATGGTTGTCAGCGCCGTAACCATCTGCGATTCCATGCTCCGCAGCACGTCAAACGGATTGTTGGCGGCCGAACCTTCAATCACCGCTTTGTCGGCCAACACCGTCACGGCTTCCGTCGGTCGTTCGCCGGGAACAAATTCAAGCAGCGCGTCGCCCAACAGCGAACCCGAGGTGATTCGGCAAACCTCGTTCGAGCGCGGCATATATTTGCGATCGATCTTGAGCGTCACCATCACGTCACGATCTTCTTGCAGCGCCACATCGCTGACCCGGCCAATCAAAATGCCGGAGGTCCGCACCGGCGTATCCACCGTCACGCCGGGCGCCTGATCAAAGACGACGTACAACGTATTGCGATCGGTGACGAGCGTCGGAAACTCTCCCAACAAAAAGAAGAGGATGCCGGCGATCATCAGCGCCGCCATCATGACGACTCCAACGCGGAATTGTAGGATACGATCGTCCATATCGCGTTATACCCCTGCCGCTTCGCGCATTTCCATGATCCGCTCACCGGCCTCGCCGTGGACAAACTGCGTAACCCGACGATCGCTACACTCGTCGAGTCCCTCTGGCGGTCCGTCGTACAAAATCTGCGGTTCGTCCCCTTTCAGCCGGGCTGCCGGGTAAAGCATCAACACGCGATCGGCGACCTTCCGCGCTGTCCGCATGTCGTGCGTCACCACAATGCTGGTGACCGGATAACGCGAACGGGTCTTCAGGATCAATTCGTTGATCACATCGCTCATGATCGGATCGAGTCCCGTGGTCGGTTCGTCGTACAGCATGACTTCGGGCTTGAGCGCCAACGAGCGGGCCAGGCCAACACGCTTTTGCATGCCGCCAGAGAGTTCGGCCGGTTTCTTCCAGACGATCGAGTCAGGCAGGCCAACATCGGCCAGCAAGCTAAACACGATCTGGCGGATTTCTTCGATCGGCTTTCGCGTATGTTGCTTGAGCGGAAACGCGACGTTCTGCCCGATTGTCATGCTATCGAACAGCGCCGCACCCTGAAACACAAAACCATAGCGAATCCGCTGCTTGGTCAGCTCGCGCTCTGAGATCTCATGCAGGTTCTGTCCGTCAAAGGTTACTTCGCCGCGCGTGGGTCGAATCAATGCGATCAGCGTTTTAAGCAACACCGTCTTGCCGCAACCGCTTTCGCCGATGATCGCCAACGTTTGCCCACGCGGAATCTTGATCGAGATATCGCGCAGCACCGTCTGGGCGCCAAACTGCACATGCAGCGAGTCGACGTCAAGAATCGGTTCGGATCGATCTTCTTCCAGCCGTGCGTGCAACGTCTAGCCTCCGCCAAACTGGGGAACATTTTCGGGCCACAGCATGTGATACACCGTATCGAGCGAGATCCCCAACACCAAATCGATCGCCAGAATAAAGACAAACGAGTAAACGAACGCCGCCGTCGCCGCTCGCCCCACTCCTTCGGCGCCGGGCTCGCAATGAAACCCACGATGGCAACTGACGATCGCAATCGTCCCGCCAAAGAAGACGCTTTTAATTAGACCATAGAAGATGTCCCACGACTGCACAAACTGCTCAGAGTTGTACATGTAGTAGTGCTGATCGATGCCCAGGATGTTGACTGAGTAAAAATAGCCGCCGACAAACCCCATGAAGTCGGCCATCACGGTTAGCGCCGGAATAAGTATGACGCAGGCCAAAAACCTAGGCACCACGAGAAAATGAATCGGGTTGGTTCCCATGCTATCTAGCGCATCGATCTGCTCGGTCACGCGCATTGTTCCCAACTCGGCGGCCATCGCGCTGCCAACGCGCCCCGCTAGCATGGTCGCCGCCAACACCGGCCCCAGCTCGCGAACCAGCGTCATATTGATGACGGCGCCCAGACGCGTTTCGAGCCCAAGTTGCCGGAACTGGAAGTAGCTTTGAACGGCGAGCACCATCCCGATAAAGGTTCCGGTCAGCGCCACAACCGGCAGACTCATCACGCCGACCTGGTAAAAGTTGGGGACCAGCGTCTCCCGTCTCGGGATGCGATTGAAGAGCCACTGCATGGTCCGCAGCGCGAACAACGCCATATCGCCAACGGCAATCGTAAACTCAATCCCCAGCGTTCCCCAATCGGCGATCCAATTGAATAACGCCTCTTCGATCCATGTCAATTGACGCGGTCGCGGCGAGGGATTCGAGTTGTTCGGGGCGGTTCCGGTCGCCATCGTGTTCGATCGTTGACGATTCGTGCTAGCTACCTTCGAGTTGCGCGCGCAGCTCGGGGGATCCTAACTAACTTCGACGCGCACCGGTGATCAGCTTGAGGAAAGCTGCGCCGCCTAGCGAAGGTTTGCATGCAACGCCTGAAATACCGCATGAAACGGTTGTTATTCGGCAGCTGGTGCTAGCGGTGCTAGTCGAGGTGTCACTCGTCTTCGGACCAGGGATCGGCTTGGGGGACTTTGGATGGGGCGGCATTCGTGATCTGAACAACACTCGCATTCTCCGTCACCAGCCGTAGCTGATAGCCAGACCAGCGCACTAGCAACAGAGAAAGCAGTAGCACAAAACTTTGCGTCAGATTTATCTGAAGCAAAAACAGAAATGCTCTCGCGATGCTCTGCGGCACTCCTAGCACCATACACAACAACACCATTTCAAGGATCGATACGGCGAGCCCCATGCCCGCCAGCATCCAGACCCAAAACCACCAACGATCTGAGATACGAAATGCGACGATAATCGACGGCACAGTGGTTGCCAGATTGACGATCGCGGCGACAAACAGGGCGAGCAAGAGATTTTTTTCGCCCGTAAACGGAAACGAGACGGGATATCCAAATCCGCTCAACAAAGCCAGGGTCACGCTGAGAATCGAAGTGCCGAAAATCAAATGCCGCAACTGAAAGCGATTGGAAATCTCGATAGGGATCTCACGATAACCCAATCGCCGGCGAGTTGCGATTCGATAGACGAGCAGACTAATCGAACAGGCGATGAGCCCAAACAACAGGATCACCGCCAATAAAGATTGCTCGGCTTCCGATACGCGATAGTTGAGAAACAACGACGCGCCCCTTTGATGAACGACATACATCAAGGTGATCCCCAGCAACGCCCAAGGGAACCGCACGATCATTCGCCCCGTTCCCAGCGCGACCCAGAAAGCGAGCAAATCAACCTGCACCACAAAAAGTCCAACATATACGCCTTGCGGAAACGCCATTTCGCGACCGCCGGACCATCGCCAGAGCAGTGTCATTACAAAGTCGAACAATAAGAACGCGACCGCCAAAGCCGTAAAACGCGCAATCGCCCAACCACGCGAAGTTTCTGATCGCTGCTCCCCCAATTCTTGCATGTCGTAGCTGACTCGCTTAATCTGACGATTGAAAGTTGGTTCGATTGTACCGTGGCCGTTAAGGAATCGCATGGAGTTTAGAAACGAAGCTCAGACGGCGATCGAAAAACCAAGTTTACAGTTTGGCATCTGGCATTTGGTTGTGACAACAGCCATCGTCGCAATCCTAATTGCGTTGACTGCTCCTTTCGCCCGCCAGTTCAATACCAATCAGTGGATTGTAATTGGCTCAGGCGGCTTGGGATGTTCCTTGGGATTGGTTGGCTTTCTTTTGTTTTTTGGAATTCCACGCTTCCTTGCGCGACGAAAAGCAGGAGCACTCTTAACCAATCTGACCGGAAGAGTTTCGGCTCGTAGCAATTTGATCATGAAGGTCATCGCCTATGCTTCACTGATCGTGCTCGCCATCCTTTTCATCTATCTATTGGTGCTATCCAAGTCAAATGCCGACCGCCCCATTCCCTTCTATCAACTGGGCGTACCGGCCGCTTATGCAGCGGTTATCACAACATCCTTTCTTTGCAATGCGGGATTTGGCTGGAAGGCGCCGCAATTGCGACAGAACGGCTTGCTGAATGGAACAGTATTTACTGCTTGGAACGAGATGAAGACCTGTCGCTGGAGTACGGTAGATCCCAACGTACTGAGGATTGGCAGTTTCGTAATCTTCGACTTCCCTATCGATCCCGAAAAGCGTGAGCAAGTCGAGGTTATCTTGAGAGATAAGATCCCGGCGCTCGTTTCCAATTCGTAATCGAATACCCTCCATCAATTGACTTCGCAAGTCATTCTAAGCCAAGAGATTGGATCACAGTCGATGCAGAGCCAACCCGTCACCGAAGTCGACAAGCCGCCGCAGTTTCGCATTCGGCACTTGCTTGTCGTGACCGCGATCATTGCAGTTGTGCTTGTTCTCATTGCGCCATTTGCTCGTGATTTTCAAACCAATCAATGGCTGATGCTCGCAATAGGCGCCGCCGGCTTTCTAGTGGGCATAGCGCTATCCCAGCTTCTGTTCGTCTATCCGCGCCGTGCCGCTCAAAAAAACGGCGGGGCACTTTTGATCACGCTTTCCGTCGACGAAACTCGTGACATCAATAACAACATTCGAATCTCCTCATTTTTAACGGTATTGGTCTTATTCACGTTATTTCTCACATTCGTGCTTTTAGTTGGTTCTGAATCGCGGTCGAGCGAGCCACTCGTTCAACTGGTGACACCCACTGTTATAACTATCAGCATGGCGATCAAATTTTGTCACGCCAGCTTCGGATCGCAGCCGCCGCAACTTCGTGAAAATGGCGTCCTTCTTGGGACAACAGTCACTCCTTGGAATGCACTTCGTACATGTCGATGGAATAAGTTCAAACCTCGCGTCCTACTTGTCGGTGATTTCACCGTCGCAGAATTGACAGTCAATCCAGATCAAGTGGAGCAAGTCGAAGCCATCTTGCGCACACACCTGACAGGTTTTATACAATCCAGTGAATCTTCGGATCCCAAAGATTGACACAACGCCAGCGTGACGACAAAATCGGGCCACTTAGCTCACTCACTTCCTAAGACAACGCCAAAGAGAACTCGATATGCGACCTCGCAGCATCCTTGCACCAGAGTGGTGGGATTTTACGACGCTTGACCGTGAGTTGTTGGACGATGCGGCCCGCGTGACGCCAGAGGATCTGCTTGGCTTTTCTCGCGAAGGCTTTGAAGTTCGGATGTTTGACACGCTCGAAGATTTCTATCTGGCCGAAGCGCTCGAATACATCACTGCTTGGAAGCAAGCGACCGCCGACAATCCCTGCGGCATTTGCGGCCCGATCGGGCCGACCGAACAATTGCCGTTGGTCGCGCGACTGGTCAATGAGTTGGAGCTCGATCTAAAGCACGCCCATTTTTGGGGCATGGACGAATGGGTTGTCGACGGCAAAGAAGTGCCGTTTGAGTTTCCGCTTGGTTTCGCCAAAGCCGATCACGACCTGTTGTTTGATCGCATCAAGCCTGAGCTGCGGATGCCGACCGAGAACATCCATTTCCCCAAAGTCGACTCGACCGAGTACTGCGCGTCGTGGGATCAAGCCCGCTGCTTGGTCATGCAAGGGGGTCAGGGAGACGCGAAGCACTGGGCGTTCAACGATCCCTTTCCGCGGACCGGCGACTATGTCGACGCGCCTCCTTCGCCTGAAGAATATCGCCAGCTTGGCACGCGCGTCGTCAACTTGCACCCGGTGACGGTCATGCAAAACGCTCGCACTTCTGGCGGCGGCGTGGTAAGTGAAGTGCCGCTTTCAGCGGTTACCGTCGGTCCCCAAGAGACCTGGAAATCTGAATGCGTTTCAATCTGGCAGGCCGGCGCACATGACAACCCGTTTGGGCAACGCTTGACGGCGCTGATGATCGCCAAGCGGATTCCGGATTCGGCGGTGCCGATGTCATTGTTGGCCGATCACCCGAATGTTCGCTTCAATTACTTCCGCGGCGGTTTAGGAACTTGTACGGTTCAGATGCACTAATGAAGCGCTCCGCTTTGGCCATCGCGGCCCATCCTGACGATATCGAGTTTCTGATGGCTGGCACCCTGATGGCGCTGGCCAACGTCGGTTACGAGATTCACTACTGGAATATCGCCGACGGCTGCTGCGGCAGCATGACGACCGATCGCGAGACGACCGCCCGCATTCGCCTGATCGAAGCGAAAGCGGCGGCCGCATCGATCGGCGCCCAGTTTCATCAGCCGCTGTGCGCTGATCTAGAAGTCTTCTATTCGCTAGAACTGCTGGCCAAGGTAACGTCGGTCATGCGAGCCATCGAGCCGCAGATCGTACTGACGCATGCCCCCAGCGACTACATGGAAGACCACATGCAAGTCGCGCGGCTGGCGGTGACCGGCGCGTTTTGCCGCGGCATGCCTAACTTTCTGGTCGATCCGCCGCGGGCAATCACCCCGCAAAAGGTGACGGTCTATCACGCTCAGCCGTATCAAAATCGAGATCCGCTGGGGAAGCTGGTGATGCCGGAGCTGTTTGTTGATACGTCCGATCTGGTCGAGCGGAAGGTCGAAATGTTGGCCTGCCACAAGAGCCAAAAAGAATGGCTCGATCAAAGCCAGGGAATGGGCTCGTATCTCGAAGCGCTCCGCGATATGGACCGCCAAGTGGGGAGTCTGTCAGCGACCTACACGTTTGCCGAAGGCTGGCGACGCCATCTGTACGCCGGATTTTGCGAGCCCGGCGATGACCCGCTGTCGGCGGCGCTGACGGCGCGAACTCTTCGTAATCCAGCTTACTAACGAAATCCGCTCGCCCTGCCCTTCTCTTGGCGCGGCTGTTACAATGACAAGAATTAGTCGTTCTAACAATTAAAATGGGATCGGGGAGCCGTTTATGGAAAGTCTCGAAAAGCTGCTATTCATGTTGGCTGGCGTTGCGTTAACGGCAATTTGCTGGGGATCGTACGGCGCGGTGCTGCATGAAGGGCAAGCACGACTAGGGGGCTCCTTCAAACCGCTGATCTGCGTCGGCTTCGCCTACTTTGTGGTCGCGATCCTCATCCCTGGGGCAATCCTCGCATCGCAGGGGAAACTATGGCAAGGTTGGACCTTCGGCGGCATCGGCTGGAGCAGCGCCGCCGGCGTGTGTGGAACGCTGGGCGCCCTGGGGATCATTTTGGCGTTTAGCGCCGGCAGCAGCGCTTCAAAACCATGGATCGTCATGCCGCTGGTCTTTGGCACGGCGCCGATCATTATCACGGTCATCTCGATGACCACCAAAGGGCTGTGGGGACAAGCGAATCCCTTTTACTTCGCCGGGCTGATCCTGATCGTCGCCGGCGCCGTGACGGTTCTGTTCTTTGCTCCTCGCACCAAACCGCACGCTGCGGTTGATCACGGCAAGACCGCCTCTGCAGTGGAAAAACCTGCCGCACAATTCAAGTCCAAGCCTGCCGCAGACTAACCGAAACGGACGATGAACGATTCCAGCAACGATCAACGCTTGATGCAAGCGATCGACGCCCAGCTCGCGCATCTCTGGATGGTTCGAACCTTTCTGAAGCATGCCGAAGAAACGGAAGAGGACGACGAACTGCAGGAAGTCGCGCGAGCATTGTATGACTACATGCTCGCGCTGGGAGCTCCGCTAGAAAGCGGTGATGCGACCGCCTATCTCAAACAGGCGAAAAAAAAACTCTCCAAGCTCCGCCGCGCTGGCGAGCTGTTCCAAGAGATCCAGCCCGAGATCTCAGACCATACGAACTTCCGGATGGCCGCAGCCAGTTGCCGCACGGTAATCGCCGAGCTAGAACGGTTGCTTGGGTAGGGTGTAGTTAGTTTGGCCAAGACCCAATCTTGTTCGGCACGAGATTTACGCCACGGCATGAGTCCGGTTTCACGCTGCTTTTCCGATTTGCGGGTGCCATTGCCACGGCCTTGCGTGGCAATGATTGTGCGTGAAATGAACGTTTGACGTTACCCTACTGACCAAGCCCCTGCCTATGCGGCCGTAACAGGTTGGATGCCGCATTCATGGCCACGCAAGGCCGTGGCCATGGCACCCAGCAAGTCGAGCGCCGAACATCATTGGGCCAAGACCTGAGCTACGTTCCGCGCAGCGCCCCAAACCATTCGATCTGACGCCGCGGGCAATATTGCAACTGCTGCTGATCGCACCACGGCTGTAGCCAAACTCGTATCGCTTCTAGCTCACTCGCTGCGGTCCCTTGCGGCATCATAAAGACATTGGCGCGATCGATCTGGGGATAGCGATCGAGATACCGCAGCACCTCTTCGGCGTCGGCCAGACGGTCGATCACAAACTTGAACTGATAAGCGTGCTCGTCGATTAATTGCCGGATCACCTCTGGCGCGTTTCGCGTTTGCTCATGCCGGCGATGCCAGCGTGGATGATCGTCTAGCGGCGGCGCCGAGTTCGACATCTTGGGACTGATCGACATCAAATCGCAGGCCAGCGGTAGATACAGGGTACCGGCCGTTTCGATCGTGATATGGCGTCCTGCGGCGTGGATCCCCTCGCACAGCGGTATCATCTCGGCAAACAACATCGGCTCGCCGCCGGTCAACACCACGTGATCGCATTCCAGCAGCGTGATGCGTCCCAAGATCTCGGCGACCGACAGATCCTCCCCTTCTGGCTGCCAGGATGCGTGCGGCGTATCGCAAAACCAACAGCGCAGATTGCAGCCTGAGGCGCGCACAAAAGTGCTGGTGACGCCGGTCAATGCGCCTTCACCCTGGAGCGATCGATAAATTTCAGCGATGCGCAAGCGTTTGGTCTGCGGTTTAGGTGTGGGCCCCGCTTTTCGTGGCGGGCCGGTTAAGCCAAAATACCAGTTTACCGTGTAGGAGTGACGCGCAAATGGCGACTCAGTTTCGCGATATTCTAGAAACTTTCGAAAATCAGAACCCCGACCGCGATTACAACGTCGAGATCCTCTGCCCCGAATTTACGTCGGTCTGCCCCAAAACGGGCCAGCCTGACTTTGGAACGCTGATTTTTAACTATATTCCCGAAGCGAAGTGCGTCGAGCTGAAAAGCTTGAAGATGTATCTTCAGGCGTTCCGCAACGAGGGAATCTTCTACGAAAACGTCACCAACCGGATCCTGGACGACCTGGTCGCCGTGCTCGAGCCCCGTTGGATGCACTTAGAAGCGAAATTCACGCCGCGCGGCGGAATCAGCACCAATGTCACTGTCGAGCATTACGCCGAAATGCCAGAAGAGGATGACGAAGACGACGACGCCTAGTAGGCGATCGGCGAGTCTCCCGACTTCCACAGGGCAAATAAATCTCGGCAAGCCGCCCGCTCGACGTCGCTAATCAGCCGCGTCGAGCTTCCCCCCTGCTCGAAAAGCAAGCGTGCGGACATCCGCAACTCGTTAAAACCGGCTTCGGCTGCGTCTTCGATGGTTGCTCCATAATGGACCTCGGCCACGCGCGCCCAATGCAGCGCGGCGGCGCACATCGGGCAAGGCTCGCACGTGGTCGCGACCACCGCATTCGGCAATAAGACTTGCCCTACTTTTTGGCAAGCGACGCGTAGTGCGGTGACCTCGGCATGCGCAGTCACGTCCACCGTTTTCAGCACCAGATTGTGCGAAACCGCGACGACTTCTCCATCCACGGCAATCGCACACCCAAACGGCGATTGCCCGGCGGCGATCCCCTGCTTGGCCTTCTCGATGGCCAACTGCATCAATTCCGCAGGCGATATCATGGGCTGTTTTCGTGATAAGATTGGAAGAAATACGCAACTTCTGTTGATTACAATAGTAGAGACGCCCGAGTGGGGGCGATAGCGATATTTTCTCTGCCGACGCCTTAGAACGCTAGTTGAGAGCTCTATGCAAAATTTGCGAAACCTGGCGCTGACAGCGCTGCTGCTGGGATCTTTCTGCTCCAGCGCTGTGCATGCCGAAAAGCCAAAAAACATTGTACTCATCTATGCGGATGACATCGGCTATGGAGATTTCAGCGGTTACGGCGCCAACAGCTTTTCGACTCCCAATGTCGATCGGCTCGCCCAAGAAGGCTTGCAATTTACTGACGGGCACTGCGGATCGGCGACCTGCACTCCTTCTCGCTATTCGCTGCTGACAGGTCGCTACGCTTGGCGGCAAAAGGGAACTGGCATTTTGCCGGGCAACGCCGCGCTGATTATTCCTACCGACGAGGTCACGCTCCCTTCGATGCTGCACAAGGCCGGCTACAAGACCGCCGTCGTTGGTAAATGGCATCTTGGGCTAGGAACAGGCAATGTCGACTGGAACGGCAAAGTTGCTCCGGGGCCGCTGGAAGTGGGCTTCGATTATTCGTTTCTGATCCCGGCCACAGGCGACCGCGTACCATGCGTCTATCTCGAAAATCATCATGTGGTTGGTCTTGATCCCAATGATCCGATCGAAGTCAGCTACTCGAAAAAGGTAGGGAACGAGCCGACCGGGAAAGAGCATCCCGAACTGCTCAAGATGGGACTTTCGGCGGGTCATGACAAAACGATCATCAACGGCATCAGCCGCATCGGCTATATGACCGGCGGCAAAGCGGCTCGCTGGGTTGACGAGGAGATGGCCGACACGATCACCGAAAAAGCGGTCGCGTTTATCGATGACAACGCTGAAACTCCGTTTTTCCTCTTCTTCTCGACGCACGATATTCACGTCCCCCGCGTTCCGCATCCCCGCTTTGTCGGCAAAAGCGGCCACGGACCACGCGGTGACGCAATCCTGCAGTTTGACTGGTGCGTCGGTCAGATCCTGGACGCTTTGGATCGAAACCAGTTGACCAACGATACGCTTGTTATCTTAAGCAGCGACAATGGCCCGGTGCTGGACGACGGCTACAAAGATCAAGCGGTCGAACTGATCGGCGATCACAAAGCGGCCGGTCCTTTCCGCGGCGGCAAATACAGTCACTACGAAGGAGGAACCCGCGTCCCAACCATCGTCCGTTGGCCCCGCGTCGTGAAGCCCGGCGAATCGGCAGCGCTTGTCAGTCAAATCGATTTCCTCACTTCCTTGGCCCAACTAACAGGACAAACATTGCCGGCCGCAGCGGCCCCAGACAGTCTGGATGTGATGGATGCTTTGCTGGGCAAATCGCCGCAAGGACGTGACGAGCTGGTCGAACATGCAGGCCGACTCTCACTACGCGTCGGTGACTGGAAGTACATTGAACCCCGCGGTAAAAACCAAGCCGAACTCTACAATCTGGCGCAAGATATCGGTGAAACCAAGAATCTGGCTAAAGCCTCGCCAGACCAGCTGAAGGAAATGGAAGCCCGGCTGAAAGTAATCCGCGAAACAGGCCGCACCCGAGAGTAATCACCGGCGCGGTGCGGAATCGCGGTAGCGCTCAACAAGCCATGGCGGGCCCCAACACTTCAGTACTGGACACCCAGCAGTAACACAATTCATCGTCTCCGTTTGCGTGGTTTCACCCTGCGTTTTCTTGACTTGGGCCCAGTAGGGACTGGACTCGGCGGTTCTGTTTTTTTCAGCTCGGCGAGGGCGGCGCTGAGTTTGGCTATTGAAAGTTCGGAGATCGCTGGGGTGACTGGACTCGGCTGCGATCTTTTTTCGAGTGGACTCGAGAGTGATATTTTTTCGGGTGGACTCTCGTCGGAAATTTTTTCTGGCGGCTGGGGCTGAGCCTGGGGCGATGCGGTTTTTGCTGTTTCGCTGGGCTCGCGACGGGGTTGGCCGGTCAACTTGTCAGCCAGTGGGTCGGTTGGCTGGACTGGACTCGGCGGAATTTCTTTTTTGGCTCGGCCGAGCAGCTCGGCCGTTGTCAGGGTGATGAAGCTGGTTTCGAGCGGGTCGTACTGGGGCGCGTTGGGATCGTTCAGTTCCTCTAAACTGACCAAGCGATAGCGGGGCTCCCGCCTTGGCTGGTGCGGATTGCTGTTGGCGAGTCGGATTTCGCCGGCGTCGACCATATATTCCCAGGCCAAGCCGAACTTGGTTCCGCTCATCCCGCTTTGCTCGCGGATCTTCAGCTTGGTCGCCTGAGCTGGGTCGATTTGCGACATCACGCCGCGCAGCTTCATCCGCAGATGTTCCAGCTGCGATTTGGCCGCTTGTTGAGCCACTTCTTCGGCGATTGACGGCACGTCGCGCACGGTCACTTCCCACTTGCCGCCGGCGAGATCGGCGGTGAAATCGCTGGTTGGGCCTTCATTAATATCGACGCCCCACAGGTTGCTTTGTCCGGCGCCGCCGCCCAGGGTGAGCCACAGTTGGTGTCGCCCTGTGCCCGGTTTGAACGCTTGCCGGCGATTGACCAAAAGCCATTGCCGGGCTACGGCGCCGCAGCCGGCGCTGGCCAAGTCGGCGGCGGTCAGTGCCCGCGGCGGCAGTTGCTTGCGGGTAGGGCAACAAAGAATCGGCGTGGCGCCGGCTTGCAGGCAGCAACGGATTAGTTCGCGCTGCTGCTTGGCTTGGGCCCGCGGAGTCATGTTTAAGAGATCCGCCGTATCGATCAGCACAACTTCTAACCGGTGCCGCTCGATCCAATCGGTCAGCCGCTGCAAATGGGCCGGATCGCTGGGATCGGTGATGTTCAGCTCCCAGACAAGTCGATCGAGCTGCGACAAATCGACCCCTGAGGCTGCACTCCAGCGCGGCGCCAAATCGGTCACCATCTGCTCGGCCTCTTCGCCGCCGACATAGCCAACGCGAAACGCCCGCTCGGCCGCGAACTGCCCCAAAAACTTGCCCCCGCTGGCGAGCGCCGCACACAGATCAATCGCCAGCGAACTCTTCATACACTTACTGGGCCCCAAAATCACCGCCGCCTGATGCCGCAACAAGATCCCCGGCAACAACCAGTCCCGCGGCTTTTGACGAGCCAACAGTTGGGCGGTGGTTAGCCCTTCCCAAGGTTTTTCCGGCTGGCCAAACTCCGCCGGTTCCGCTTCTCGGCCAAAAGCCCCCAACGCCCCCGCTTCGCGATCCAAAACCAGCGGATTCGCAAAATCCGAATCCAACAGCGGCGTAAACGCCTCGCCCAAATCGACCTGGCCAGTCTGATTAGAAGCAGGTGCACTCACAACGATCGACATGGCAATTCCCCCTGATCATTCACCGCAGCGCAGCAGAAAACGTCCCGCCCCACCGGCAATGACCAACCCCCGACGTTCAGCCCAATCCCCAAGCCAAACGCCTCACGTAAATAGCCCCCCACGAATCCCGCAGGCGCCCAAAACAAGCTAAACAGCAGAGCCAAGCCGAAGCCTGATCGCCTGTACAAATTTATACCAGCAATGCAGCGGCAAGTCAACCTCAAGCGGGGGAGATTTTGCGGGGCAATCTGCGGTAACGGCGCCATGGCCACGGCCTTGCGTGGCCATGAATGGGCGTGCAGGGATAGTTTGATCCCAACCGCTTCAAAGAGTTAGGATGTAGAAATGAGTACGATTTGGAGAATTGAGGAATTGAGGGCGACGGCTGAATTGCCCGCCTCCATCATGGCCACGCAAAGCACTGGTGATGGCGTCTGTGTCGCGATAGCGACCCGCGTCCCCTTATTAATCACGCTTTAGATTTTTTGGTGCGGCTCCATGTTCGCAATATTAAGCTTGGAAGAGCGGGACGCTATCTAAAATATTTGGTGTGATGTTTTTTTTGCAGGGCGTAAGACATGCTCTTTCCGCGAAGACGCGGTAAGAGCATGGCACCGGGCTTAACAACCCGGATCGAGTCTTTACAGGAACCTATAGTACCGGACGTCCAGTTGATGTCTATTACAAAGAGATTAGTGGCGTTGGACATACGGTTATCACCGAAGATGGCGTAAAGAACAGCGTTATCACCGCTTATAAGGGCAAAAACGTCAACCCGGAAAGGTGGAACGGAACGGCTCCTTCTAGGTGGACCGGAACGGAGCGTTACGTTGAAATTCAGTTCCCAAATGGGAGCTCCGGTTCGATGCACAAAATCCATCCCTATCCGAACAATTCAGGACCGGACTGTGAATGAAATCGAAAAGCTTTGGGACAACTCGTTTGGGAACACTCGCACAGATGAGGAATGGACTCAGCTATTTCAGCTGGTTTGCGATAGCCTGGCAAAACATCTTGAACGCCGATTCAAAATAGATGAGGTCTTCATCGACGATGAAGACAACGCTAGACATAGCGGCGTCGGTGCGATGGTTCAAATCGACCTCTGTCCACCGCTCCAGCTCGTATTGGTGGGCGATCTATCGATTTCCGTGAATCATGGCGAGTCTGTTTACATCCACCTCTTTTCACTTTTGTTCTGCTGCGGCAAGCGACTGAGTGAACACAAACTCGCTGCTGACATTCCTGGGGAAACGCTGGTATTTATGTTGACTCGCACGGATCAAGGAATAGGCCAATGGACGCAAGAACTGATCCGCGATGAAGCAGGCGAATGGGAAGAATTTATGAGCTTCGATGACTGGCTAAAAGCCTTGGAATCCAATTAATGCAACCGTCCTTCCTATCCTTTTCACCTTAACGGTTGCCTGAATTCCACCGGAGGATCCTCCTCGAATGAGGATTCGACCCCACGTAGTGATCACGGCGCGATGCTGAGAACGGGTGAGTCTGCCGGGAGGCGTTTCTTGGCCGACTTAGGGAACGGCGGGGTGGCACAGACGAACAGCCCATTTTTCGCGTGCCACTGGCCCCTTTCAGCCAGTGTCTTCTCTTTCTTCCTCCTGCTTCGCAGTGAAAGAAAGCAACAGAATCCAATCCCATTTTTTTCGACTCGGCTGCTTGGTTATTTTATCTTCCTATTTATGGACGACCAAGCGCCGCAGCGAAAGCGAGTCAAGCATTTTCATGTTCCAGGGCATTTTCATGCGTTGACCTTTTCTACCTATCGTCGTCGACCACTGCTGACTAATGATGCTTGCCGAACCATCTTGGCTCGATCGATTGACGACGCCTGTCGAGCAGAGTCCTGCCAATTGATCGCGATGGTTTTTATGCCGGAGCATGTTCACCTGTTGGTGTTGCCTGTGATCGCCGAGGCCAGCATCAGCCGGCTGTTGCAGAAAATCAAGCAGCCGACATCTTGCCAAATCAAGACGATGCTCGTTGACGCTCGTTCACGATTACTGGATGAGCTGACCATCCAAGAGCGGCCGGGGAAACGTTGTTTTCGCTTTTGGCAGGAAGGATCTGGTTATGACCGCAACCTCTTTCAGCCCGCGGTGATCGAAGCGGCCATCGACTACATTCATGAGAACCCCGTCCGACGCGGGCTCTGCCAACGTGCCGTCGATTGGAAATGGTCGAGTGCTCGGTTTTACCTGGACGGGATCGTTGATCCTCGCCTGCCGAACTTATCTTTTCCGCCGCCGGAACTGTTCGATAACTCTGGAGTGCAATTGCCACACTCGGAGTGAAGACACTGGCTGAAAAAGGCCAGTGGCACACGAAAAAAGGCGGTTGGTCAGTGCCACCCCGCCGCTACGGCCACGGCCTTGCGTGGCCATGAATGGGCATGCAAGTAAGGTCTAATCCCGACCGCTTCAAAGAGTTAGGATGTAGAAATGAGTACGATTTGGAGAATTGAGGAATTGAGGGCGACGGCTGAATTGCCCGCCTCCATCATGGCCACGCAAAGCACTGGTGATGGCGTCTGTGTCGCGATAGCGACCCGCGTCCCCTTATTAATCACGCTTTAGATTTTTTGGTGCGGCTCCATGTTCGCAATATTAAGCTTGGAAGAGCGGGACGCTATCTAAAATATTTGGTGTGATGTTTTTTTTGCAGGGCGTAAGACATGCTCTTTCCGCGAAGACGCGGTAAGAGCATGGCACCGGGCTTAACAACCCGGATCGAGTCTTTACAGGAACCTATAGTACCGGACGTCCAGTTGATGTCTATTACAAAGAGATTAGTGGCGTTGGACATACGGTTATCACCGAAGATGGCGTAAAGAACAGCGTTATCACCGCTTATAAGGGCAAAAACGTCAACCCGGAAAGGTGGAACGGAACGGCTCCTTCTAGGTGGACCGGAACGGAGCGTTACGTTGAAATTCAGTTCCCAAATGGGAGCTCCGGTTCGATGCACAAAATCCATCCCTATCCGAACAATTCAGGACCGGACTGTGAATGAAATCGAAAAGCTTTGGGACAACTCGTTTGGGAACACTCGCACAGATGAGGAATGGACTCAGCTATTTCAGCTGGTTTGCGATAGCCTGGCAAAACATCTTGAACGCCGATTCAAAATAGATGAGGTCTTCATCGACGATGAAGACAACGCTAGACATAGCGGCGTCGGTGCGATGGTTCAAATCGACCTCTGTCCACCGCTCCAGCTCGTATTGGTGGGCGATCTATCGATTTCCGTGAATCATGGCGAGTCTGTTTACATCCACCTCTTTTCACTTTTGTTCTGCTGCGGCAAGCGACTGAGTGAACACAAACTCGCTGCTGACATTCCTGGGGAAACGCTGGTATTTATGTTGACTCGCACGGATCAAGGAATAGGCCAATGGACGCAAGAACTGATCCGCGATGAAGCAGGCGAATGGGAAGAATTTATGAGCTTCGATGACTGGCTAAAAGCCTTGGAATCCAATTAATGCAACCGTCCTTCCTATCCTTTTCACCTCAACGGTTGCCTGAATTCCACCGGAGGATCCTCGTCGAATGAGGATTCGACCCCACGTAGTGATCACGGCGCGATGCTGAGAACGGGTGAGTCTGCCGGGAGGCGTTTCTTGGCCGACTTAGGGAACGCGATGAGCATTTTTAGGGCTTTGTTTTATGCCTAGATGTGGAAATTGGTCCTGCGAGGCGCACATCGGCTGACGTTTCAAAGTGATGTTTTGGCGTGGTGACGGCGAGCGACATTCAATCGAATTGATGGCGATAAGCGTCCCGCTATGGAACTATTTCGAGGAGGCTCGAATTTACAATTCCGCCAGACTCGCTCGCACATTGCTGGCGATGTCACTCTGGGCTGCCCCTTTTTTCTGTACCAGGCGTTATGAAAGATTGGGTTGGGAAACAGGTAACGATTCAAAAGGGACGCTGTGCTGCTGGAACGGAAGGAGCGCAGCGACTGAAGTGGAAGCAGCACAGAGGCGCGCGAACTCCGAAGGCTGCAGGTAGCCCAGCGAACTGTGCGGACGGTTGTTATTGAAGTCCTCTCGCCAGGCCCGAGCTTTGATTCGGGCGTCCTCCACGCCCAGCAGGTCGGTCTGGTGCAGGTATTCATCACGAAGGCGGCTATTAAAACTTTCGCACAAGCCGTTTTGCCAAGGTGAGCTAGGCTCGATGTACAACACCTCCACGCCGATCAGCACCAGCCAGTTCTTGATCGCGCTGGAGATGAACTCTGGCCCGGGTGCCATGCTCGAATGGCACAGTCATAGTTGTAACTATCTTGTTTCAAAGGAGTTGTCGCCGACAGCGAGTCGCTCGCGCAGTTCTTGGCGAGGTTGCACCATTAGCTTGTAGTTGCTGCCGCGTTTCTTTCGCACTCGCGGTTCGATGCGGCCTGGACGCTGTCCCACGATGCACTTTCCGATCTGTTCTAATCGACTGAGGCAGTAAGACCGATGTTCGATGCCTGTCATGGAGCCGATCACATCCCAGGCCGCTAATACGAACTGGCAGCAACTGACGAAGCTCACCTCTCGTGGTCGCCTGCCGCAGATCCACGCACTCCCAAGCGTCGTCGTCCGGATCGCGTTGTACGCCAGCATGGTCACCCAGAACTCTTTGCGAACCATCTCTGGACTTTTACAGCGAAGATGATTCATGTTCAGGTGCGTCTTGATGCTCCGAATATCCAATTCCGCATTCCACCGAAAGCCAAATAACTCTGCGAGATCCTCGTGCTGCACCGAGTCTTCGCCGTCGGCCTGGGTGAGGGTCGTGACGATGATGAACGGCTCTTGTTTTCGCCCCGGCTTGGCGATGACATAACGAATCTCTCGCAGCTCAATCGACCGGGGCATCAAGTCATACATTTCCTTGCTCATCCACGTCGGTCGGTTCGGACGATCCCAGCGGACCACATGATCGTGTTTACCAAGTCGACGACCGCGACGGAAGTCGGTGTGCCGACCATGATGTTTGCGAAAGCAAACATCCACCTCCGCTTGCATTAGCAACACAATCATCCAGTAGTTGCCATAGAACCGATCAGCCACCGCCACATCGCCTTTGACAAAGCAGCCGATCAGTTGCCGCAGCAGCGCCGTCTCTCCGGTCTCCTTGCCCATGTACCTGGTGATCGCACAATCGACCACGCAGGCGGTCGCCAATGAGATCACGACCACAAACCTAGCGATCGGAAAACCGATGCCCGGTTGTTGGGCGGGATTCTGGGGATAAGCGGCCTGGTTCTTCGGCGTGTCGGGCATCAGGAAGGTTGACCCATCGACGAGCTTGGCATGTCGACCTTTCCACAGGTGCTCTGGCTGAACTAGTCGCTCCGTTTCGACGGCGATCTCGGTGGTCAATTCGTGCAGGGCATTTTCGGAAAGCTTCGCTCTAGCGCGGCAATAGTCGCGCGTGTCCGGGGCGACATCGCCACCATTATTTCCGTGAAGGTAGCTGCTGATTCGAGCGACCGCACTCTGGCAGGAAGCTTCCTTGCCGTCGCGAAGGACTTGGCTCATAAACGTCCACAGCACGATTGCGGTGGTGTAGGAGCGTCCAAAGAGTCGCTGGTGTTTGGCGAAAACCCGAGCGATCCGTTCCTCACTCAAGATGTCGACAAAAGGGATTCCCGATGCGATCAGGAATCCAGCAACCGCCTGCGCGAAACTGAAGTTGCCTCCAGCGGCGTGATTCGACCAAGATGCCATGAGAAAACCCTCCCTGGTCTCACTGGTAAGCGCCAAACGACCGGGGAGGGCTTTAAAGTGTGAGACCTGGGAGGGTTTCACAGCAAGATCAATCGTCCTGCGTCGAGAATTTTAATCGAAAAACTCGACTTGCAGATAGACGGATTTTGCGCCGAATAAAATTCGACCTCAAATGACTGTGCCATTCGTGCCATGCTCTTACGGTGTCTTCACCGAAAGAGCATGCTTTGATTGGTATCGTCTAATTGTTGGATTGGGCCCGGTTTGAAGACATGCTCTTCTCGCGAAGACGCGGTAAGAGCATGGCACCAGCGCTACCTTGACTCAGGGGAATCGGGTGCAAATACGTCGCGCCAATCGTCTTGTGAAAATCGAATATCACAGCCTTTTAGCGACGTTTGCATGCGTAGTTTTTCTTCCGTGGATAAGAGAGAGCCATCGATTTCCAAGCATTTCAATCCAGTCATCGCCATCAATTCAAAAAATGCGTCAAACGTCTGTTGCTCTGTATGTATCGTCGTTAGGCGAAGATCGGTGATGCGGGAAGGGAGGCGAGAGAGTTCCTCGATTAGCTCGGGAGTAATGTCAACTCCAGATAGATTGATCGCTTGTAGCTCTTTGGCCTCGCGTAAATTCAAGATGTCACTTGGTCGAATGTGAGGAGCAAATAGGCGAAGCACCTTCAAGCCACGGCAGCGGCTAATCGACGACGTGAGCTTGTCGCAATCTAGATCAAAATGTGGGGCGATTTCGAGCCGTTCGACTCCGGGAAGCGACGCCAAGAAGTCAAAATCCCCGGAGCGATAGCCTGAATCACGTCGAATTGACAGGCTATGGAGAGGGCCGATCAACGCGAGATCAGAAAAACTATCGGCCGAGATTTCAGATCGCCATCGAAAGTCAGGTTGGGTGCGAGCCTTGGCCTTCCCCATCATTTCATAGACAAGAATTCCGTTTCTGTTGAGGCGCTTAATAACCGCCTCACGATTTTGTAGCTCATCACCAGAAGCGACTGAAGTGAAAGTAGCAGTAAGTACGCACAATAGCCAATATCCAATGAAATTCTCAACATATATAGCCAAGATCACCTCCATGCCTTTCAGCAGCTATTGATTCAGGCGCGAGTAATCCAAAGTACGATCGGGGATTGGCTCCTCGAATTCCGGGACTTCCGTTGGTCGCCCTTGTTGGATTGCGTGCGCAGTTGTCAATAAAATGTCGAAAATTGCCCGAAATCACACGCCGATAATTCGGCGGGTCGGCAATTTAATAGTTTCGTAGGCTGGGTTAGACGATAGGCGTAACCCAGCCTACGCAACTATACGCTGCGTGCATGCGGGCGTCCTCGAAAGACGCAGTCATGTGACAACGACCCCCGTCCCCTTAAGACGCAGCAGGCGCCAAGCGTCTACGAGTGAGCCGGCTCTTCAGGCGTCGTTTCGGGATGTGAATCGCAGTGGTCGCCGGTTTTGTGACGGTGGGCTTGGCCTGAGCATTCTGGCGACGGGGTGGTGCAGGCTTCGCAGATGGAGTTGCCGGCCGAGTCGCGGAAGTTGTTCAGCCCCCCGCAGCTTCCCTTGATGCTGCGGTTGCTGAGAATGACGCCGATCGCCATGCCGGACAACGCGATGGCGAAGACGCCGGCGGCGATTAAAAATGTGAGAAGCACAGCTTACTCTCCACGCTGAGGCCACAACGATGTGCGGCGTACGACTGGCCCATCCGTACCGCGGATGAGAAACAACACCGCCAATTTGTTCTCTTCGGCCCAATTGTATCCCTGCTCTGGCCCTAAGACCATGAGCGTTGTCGCTAGCGCGTCAGCCGAGGCGCAGTCCGCGTGCAACACGCTGACCGACGCCAGCGTGTGATCGAGCGGAAGGCCGGTTTGCGGGTTGATTGTGTGCGAAAAAGTCTGGCCGTCGACTTCAAAAAAATTGCGGTAATCGCCGGAAGTTGCGAGCGATTGATTCGACAGTTCGACGATTTCTTGGATCGAACGTGCGCCCGGGATTGGTTTCTCGATCGCGATTCGCCATGGCGTACCGTCACCTTTGCGACCGGCGGCGCGGACCTCACCACCGATTTCAGCCATGTAGGGCCTGTTGGTTGACGCAGCGACTAGTTGAGCGATCTGATCGACGCCGTACCCTTTGGCGATCGCTGAGAGATCGACGTACAACGCGTCGTGGGACTTTTTTAAAGCAGGCGGATCGAGTCGCACCGAGAGCTTGGCGTCGCCAACGCTGGCTAGGGCTGCGGCGATTGCGGCGTCAGAAGGGATTTGCTCTGGATGATGATCGGGGCCAAAGTTCCAGAGATTGACCAGCGGTCCCACCGTGACATCAAAAGCGCCGTCGCTTTGGGCGCTGATGGCTTTGGCCAGAGAGACCACTTCGGCCAGCTCGCGCGAAACGGGGAACCAGTCGCCGGCTTTGCTTTGATTGAAGCGTGAGAGCTCTGAATCAGGAATGTAGGTCGACATTTGCTGGTTGATCTCAACCAGCCGATCATCGATCTGCTGCTGCAACTTCTCTGCAGAGAAGTTGTCGCCAGGCGAAACGAATTTGACCGAATAGGTCGTTCCCATCGTCCGCCCTGTCAGTTCGACAGGTGCGGAGTTGACCGGAGTGCATCCAACCAAGAGGAGTAATAGCAAAACTCCTCTGGTCAGCGCGATCGTGTTGTTAGCCGCCGAAGTCATCGTAAGCGATATTTTCTGGCGGAACGCCGAGGTCATCCAGCATCTTGAAGACCGCCTGATTCATCATCGGGGGACCGCAGATGTAATACTCGATATCTTCCGGAGCCGGATGGTTCTTCAAGTAGTTCTCTAACAGAACCTGGTGAATGAACCCCTTCAAACCGGTCCAGTTATCTTCTGGAGCCGCATCCGAGAGTGCGATGTTGAACTTGAAGTTGGGGAAGTCTTTTTCAATGTCGCGGAATTCGTCGACATAGAACAATTCGCGAACGCTACGACCGCCGTACCAGTACGAGACCTTGCGGCTGGTCTTCTGTTCTTTGAACAGTTCAAAGATGTGACTACGCAGCGGAGCCATACCGGCGCCACCACCGATGTAAACCATTTCGGCTTGGGTGTCTTTGATAAAGAACTCGCCGAACGGGCCCGAAATTGTCACTTTATCGCCCGGCTTCTTGCTAAAGATATAGCTGGAAGCTTTCCCCGGCGGAGTCCCTTCGGGTGCACGCGGCGGCGGCGAAGCGATACGGACGTTGAGCATGATGATGCCCTTTTCGCCCGGGTAGTTCGCCATCGAGTAAGCGCGAACCACCGGCTCGTCCACTTTGGAGACGTATCGCCAAATGTTGAACTTATCCCAGTCTTCGTGATATTCTTTGTCGACCACAAAGTCTTTGTAGGCGACTTCGTGCTCGGGAATGTCAATCTGGATATAGCCGCCGGCTTTGAAGGCGACTTCTTCCCCTTCCGGCAGTTTTAGCTTGAATTCTTTGATGAAGGTTGCGACGTTGTCGTTGGAGATGACTTCGCATTCCCACTTCTTCGTTTCAAACGCTTCGTGGGGAACTTCGATGCTCATATCCTGCTTGACGGCGACCTGGCACGACAAGCGGTACCCTTCGCGGGCTTGCTGGTTGTTGATGTGCGACTTTTCGGTCGGCAGAATGTCACCACCGCCTGAGAAGATCTTCACCTTGCATTGTGCGCAAGTACCGCCGCCACCGCAGGCAGACGAGACAAAGATCCCTTGGTCAGCCAGCGCGTTGAGCAGCTTGCCGCCTGCGGGAACGTGAACTTCTTTTTGTTCGTTAATGACGAGTTTCACGTCGCCAGCAGCGACCAACACCGACTTCGCGGCAATGATGATCGCAACCAACGCGAGCACGACAAGCGTGAACATCGCGACGCCGACGGGAATAATAATGAATTGATATTCCTGCATGACTCATACTTTTCGACTAAAAGTCATTGAAATCGGAAATTACAGCATGCCGCCAAACGACATGAACGCCATCGCCATCAGGCCGGCGGTAATGAACGTGATGCCGAGTCCTTTCAGACCAGCCGGCACATCGCTGTATTTCAACTTTTCGCGAATTGCGGCCAGCGAAATGATCGCCAGCGCCCAACCGACGCCTGCGAACACGCCGTATACGCAGCTTTGCACAAAAGAGTAATCGCGTTCGACCATGAACAACGAACCACCCAAAATCGCACAGTTGACCGTGATCAACGGCAGGAAGATGCCGAGCGCGTTGTAAAGCGGCGGAAAGTAACGATCGAGTCCCATTTCTAGGATCTGCACAATCGCCGCGATCACGCCGATGTAGATGATCAAGCCGAGGAAGGTTAGGTCGGTATCGGCTAGATCTGAACTGATCCAAGCCAGCGACCCTTTCTTCAGCAAGTGCTGAAAGATCAAGTTATTGGCCGGAATCGTAATCGCCATCACGGCAATCACGGCCACGCCCAAACCCAGCGCCGTTTTCACGTTTTTGGAAACCGCGATAAACGTACACATCCCCAAAAAGAAGGCGAGCGCTAGGTTTTCGCTGAAGACCGCTTTCAGAGCGATATTAGTCAAGTCAGCCATGATTAGCCCTCCGTCTCAATCTGGTCGGGACGGAACGTCCGCAAGACCCAAATGATGATGCCGATGATAAAGAACGCGCTCGGCGGCAACAGCATTAAGCCGTTGGCCGTGTACCAGCCGGTACCTTCCGTCGCACTGTAAATCGGCAGAATATCAATCCCGAACAACTTGCCCGAGCCAAACAGTTCGCGGAAGAAAGCGACCACCAGCAGGATCACGCTATAGCCGAGCCCGTTGCCGATGCCGTCTAAAAAGCTCATGCCTGGTTCGTGCTTCATCGCGTAAGCTTCGGCACGTCCCATCACAATACAGTTGGTAATGATCAGACCGACGAACACTGACATCTCTTTGCTGATGTCAAACGCGTACGCTTTCAAAAACTGATCCACCACGATCACCAGCGATGCGATGATCGTCATTTGGACGATGATGCGAATGCTGCTGGGGATAAACTTGCGAACCAAGCTGACGCTTAAGTTCGAGAAGCCGGTCACAATCGTCACCGCTAGCGCCATCGTCAGCGCTTTGTCTAGCTTGGACGTCACCGCCAGCGCCGAGCAAATCCCCAGCACTTGCAGTGCGATCGGATTGTTGCTGAAAATCGGCGACAGCAAGATATCTTTCGTGCTCTCTTTAGCCATTGAAGTCTCCCTTGCGAACTTTCGCCAAAAATGGTCCGAAGCCGCCTGGGCCTAGCCAGTAGCGAACCATTGTATCGACCCCTTTGGTCGTGATCGTAGCGCCGGACAGGCCATCGATGTTGGTGTCAATTCCGCCGGTTTGGCCTGCTTTGGTGACGCTGACGACGACTTCGCCGTCCTCTTCAATCGCGGTAGTGCCGGGCCACTGGGCCTTCCACTGCGGATTATCAACTTCACCGCCGAGACCGGGCGTTTCGCCGTGCGAGTAGTAAGTTAAACCTTGAATCGTTTGGGCGTCTCCCTTAAGAGCGAGATACCCTTTCATGGTTGACCACAGCCCCTTGCCATAGAACGGGAGGACGATCACGTCGATCTTCCCATCCTTCTTCAACAGATAGACTGGTGAGTATTTTTCGCGTTCTTTGATATCACCCAATCGATCGTCGGCCGGCGCGTCTTTTGGAATTTCTTCCATCTCCGGCTTATCCTCCAGGGATTCTACCGTAATCGGATTTTCTTTCCGATTATCGACGCGTTCTCCGGTGTCGAGATCCACCACGATCGATTCGACATCTTCGTACAGCTTGGTAATTTCGGGACCGCTGATCTCTTTGATCTTGCCGTCTTTACCCTTTGGCAACACGCCTGCGGCAGCGAGAATGTTCTTCTGCTTGTCCAGCTTGACGTTTCTGTCTTGGGTCGGCTTGAGCAGCACTGCGGCCGCTGAAACCGCAACCGAGCAGACGATACAAAGGACGGCGGCCACCAGGAACGTTCCGCCCACGCTATCACGATGCAGCATAGCGAGCCATCCTTCTATTGATGTTTGCTTGAATCACGAAGTAGTCGATCAGCGGCGCCATTACGTTACCGAACAAAATGGCGAGCATGATCCCTTCAGGGAACGCGGGGTTGATGCCGCGAATCAAGATCGTCATAACGCCGACCAGGATCCCATAAAACCACTTCCCTGTTTCTGTCATCGCCGCCGATACTGGGTCAGTCGCCATAAAGACGCAGCCGAACGCAAACCCGCCGATCACCATGTGCCACCACGGGGGCAAAGCGAACAACGCGGAGGTTTCGATCCCTGACAGGCTGGCGAGATAAAATGCACCCGAGGTGCCAACGGCGCCCAAGATGGTGGCAACCATGATCTTCCACGAACCGACGCCGGTCATGATCAAAAACACCGCGCCCAACAAGCAGGCCAGAGCCGAAGTTTCGCCCATCGATCCGGTGATATTGCCAAGGAAAGCATCCATCCAACTGATACCGTGTCCGTCGACTCCCTTCAGAATTGTATCCAAAGAGACGCCGGGGTCTTTGTTTTCGGCCAAAGCTCCCAACGTGGTCGCTCCGCTGAAACCATCGGCGGCGATCCAGACGTTGCCGGTGATCTGGTTGGGATAGGCGAAGTACAGGAATGCTCGAGCGGTGAGGGCCGGGTTCAGGAAGTTTTTGCCGGTGCCGCCAAAGACTTCTTTGCCGATCAACACGCCAAAGCCAATCCCCAAGGCGACTTGCCACAGCGGAATTGTCGGCGGCAGCGTCAGCGGAAAGAGCATCCCTGTGACCAGGAACCCTTCGTTGACTTCATGCTTGCGAACGATCCCGAAGATCACTTCGATGATCCCGCCGACTGTCATCGTGACGATGTAGATCGGCAGAAAGTAGATCGCGCCAAGCACGAGATTGCTGATCAAATTGCTGGGATCGTGCGCCATCCCAAGCGTGGTGAACACTTGCTCTTGCCAGTTCTGCGGAGCCGTGCCAGCTTCGGCATGGATCGCAGAGTTGGCTTGATAGCCGGTATTCCACATCGCCATCAAGATGCACGGCGTCAGCGCGATGACGACAAACACCATCATCCGCTTCAGGTCGAGACCGTCGCGAACATGCGTGGTGCCGTGGGTGATTTCGCCAGGCGTGAACAGAAACGTGTCACCCGCTTCGTAAAGCGGATAAAGTCGTTCGAGCTTGCCGCCTTCCTCAAACAGAGGCGCGGCGCGATCGAGGATATTGCGTAAAAACTTCATAGTTACCCCTCGGCCTCAATGCGGTCTAGGTTCTTCCGCAGGGCGCTGCCGAAGTCGTGTTTGCCTGTGTCGACGTAGGAGCAAAGCGCCAAATCTTCTTCATCCAGCTCCAAGGCGCCAAGCGCTTGGGCCGATTCCATATCATTGACCACCAACGACTTCAAAAGTGCAGTTGGTTCAATATCAAGCGGCATTACCTTTTCGTACATTCCGGTCGGAATGATCGCTCGGTGGCTTCCTTCGGCACTGGTCGTAAAGTCATATTCACGACCTCCGCCGAGCAGGGACGACATGAAGACCGGCTTGGTCGAAAACTTGCCAAACCCAAGCGTCAGCCAGCCCAGGAAGTCGCGATTGCGACCTTCTTCGAGGACCGAAATTTGATTGTGATAACGCCCCAGGAACGTATGCGGATCAGCACAAGTTCGTCCCCAGAAGACCGAACCTGAAATCACGCGAGGATCGCCGGCTTTCAATTGACCAGCGGTCAATTGCGTCAGATCGGCGCCCAAAGCGGTTTCGATCAGACGAGGCTTGCTGACCGCAGGCCCCGCCAGCGCGAGGATCCGTTTGACGCTCAGTTGCCCTGTCTTAAACAGGTGACCGATCGCCAGCACGTCTTGATAACCGATATGCCAGACCGCACGATCGCGACTAGCTGGAAACAAGCAATGAATATGCGTTCCAGGCAAGCCAGCGGGATGCGGGCCCGAGAATTCGACCACTTCGGCGAAATCCAGTCCCTCACCCGGAATGTCGGCGCCGGGAGCACGACAGACGAACAGCGGTCCGTCGGTCAACTTGCTCAACGCTTCCAATCCAGCGGTAAACTCTGCCTTTTGAGGGCCGATCACCACAGCCGGATCCGCCGCCAGCGGATGCGTGTCAATCGCGGTGACAAACAGAGCCAGCGGGGTTTGCGTCGGGGATGGGGTTTTCCCAAAGGGACGTTGTCGCAATGCCGGCCAAAGCCCGGCAGCCAACATCCCATCCACCACTTGCTGACGCGTGAGCGACAAGAGCGATTGATCACCATAAGAGGTGAAATCGACTTGCTGCTCCCCTTCGCGCTCGACTATGACCGACAAAAACCGACGCTTGGCGCCGCGGTTTAGCGCGACGACTTTGCCGGCGACCGGCGACGTGAAGATTACGCCGGGGTTCTTTTTGTCTTCAAACAACGGCTGACCGAGCTTGACCGATTCTCCTTCGGTAACAAACATCGTCGGCCGCATGCCGATGTAGTCGTCACCCAGGAGACCGAATCGCGTCACCGCTCCGGCCGATTCAATCGACTGCTGAGGACGACCCGAAATCGGCAGGTCGAGTCCTCGTCTCAATGTAATGGTTCGTGGCATCCGCGGCTCCGAACGGGCAACTTTAGGCCCTGGAAATTACTGCGTATCGCTGCGTAAATTAGCGAGAGAAACCGAGTTTGTGAAAACTTTCACAATGTGAAAGCCATGTAATCCTTAAAGTGCTGCTAAATCGTCTGCGGCGAACAAAAGGAAGCCCTGCAGTGAACGTTCGCCGTGAAGAAGATGCCCACCCCAGGCATGACCCGAATAATCGTCTCGCTATTCTCAAAATAATATCGGTTGTGCAGGGAGTCGCAAGGGGAGAATTCTTCGCCCTAGGATTCCTGACACTATTTCCCGAGGTCGTAACTTCTGTTTTGAGCGGCTGTAAGGGACCGCGACAAACCCTGGAAATATTCGAGGGAAATTCACAATCGGCCCAAGAATATCCGCAAACTATTCTCTGACGCAACCGAATCATCCGCTGCTTACCGCGGCGGGGCCATGAATATATTTTCATCTTCGTGAAGCGCAGAACTTACCAGCACGCGACTCGCACCTAGCGCCAGCTGCCCTTCGATATCGGCTTGCGTTCTCATTCCACCGCCGGTAATCCACGCCGCCGCGGGAAGCCGCAGCGACAATTCACGGCACAGCAGTTCGGTTCCGGTCCCTCTCCCCTGCCCTATATGAGCCAGATCGAGCAACAGAATCTGGCGAACGCCGCAATCCAACGCGCGCTGCGCGATTTCCTCGGGATGAATTGCCGCGCCGATAATTCGCAGTGGACGACCATGACGCAAATCAAGACTAAACGTCACGCCGTCACCCAAGTGAGTCACTATCTCCTCTAGATCTTCCCACCGCCGCAGCGTCTCTAGCCCCACAATCAGCGAGGCGATCGCTTTTTGCTCCAAGACTTCGTGCACACGCTTGCAGTCGGCGAGATTCGCCAGACCGGCGTCAAGATGCAGACGCAGCCCCGATTCGGCGATCTTCCGCCAATCGTCGAATTGCGGCTGGCCGTCAAGAATCGCATCCAGATCCGCGACATAGACATCGGTAAATTCATAGGCGGCAACCAGCGCTGCCGCAACATCCCCCGGCTCCGACGAGGGGCACAACTTACTGACAATCGGCCGATAGTTATGTCGCAAGCCGCCAACGCCGCGTACGACGCGCCCCCCTTTCAAATCAATTACCGGCAAGATCGCCGCTTGAATCTTAGAAAGTGAAGTCAATGGATTGATCAGAATAGAGAGGCATGTGGCGATAGTAAACCTCTAGAATCATCGCCGCCAAGCAGGTCGTGTACAATCGCCCACCCATCTCTAGATAGGGATCATCAAATCGCCAACTGCCGGCGTCATACAACTTGTTTGACTGCGATTGCACAAGATAGTTGCTGAGCTTGTCATTCCACTTGATCCACTCAGGACCACCTTGATGCGTCATGACGTTGGTCGCGTAGTAGTTAAAGTACATATCCCGCAGCGAAGGCCCTTCAGCCGCCAAAAACTTCGCCCCGCGAACCAAACGCGGATCATCGCGGCGCCACCCTAAATACATCCGCGACAACAAGCCGATCGCCGTGGTAGTCGGCTGCTTGCCTGGTCTTTGATACCCGTAGTAGGCCCCGTCACCGGCTTGCACCGTATCCAGAAAGTGCTCAGCCAAACCAATTCGCGGCGACGAAACCTGCAGCCCGCCGATCAAGCCGCTTTTGAGGGCCATCAACTGCCAACCAAAGACCGACGTATCGCCAGGCTCGCCAGGCTGATAACGCCAGCCGCCGGCAGAATGCTGCGCGAACTCGATGAACTTCACCGCTTCTTGAGCATCGATACGCAACTCGGGATCTTCGGTCATCGCGTACGCTTCGCATAAAGCGATCGACGCCAGACCATGGCTGTACATGCCAAATTGACTGTCCCCAGTCAGATCGCCACCCTGCTTACTGACAACCATCTTCGTCCGTAAATAGTAGAGCCCCTTGGCGACTGTCTCTTGATAGGGACTTTCACGCAAATGCGTGTAGCCCTTGCCTAGAAACGGCAGCAGCGCCATACCAGTTGCCCCCATCACAGCATTCGCGGCGCCTGGATCAGTCGCCCTGGCTCCCTGCGGGCCATTGCGATGATCGAAGTCCCAGTGGCCATCGTCGTCTTGCTGAGCGGCGATCCAGGCCAACGCTCGTTCAACGGCGTCTTGCGTCGCTTGCGAGCCTCCGCGCTTCTGCAACAACCCCGGCTGTTCGGCCGGATCCCGTCCGGCAAATCCTCCCGCCCCGGCAGGCGGAACGTAGGTCATTGTCGCAGACGCAGAGAACTGAACTGCTGGCGAAGGAATCGGAGTCACCGGCGTTTCGGAAGGGGCCGTCTGAGCCAACTGGTTCGCCATCTCCTCAATCGTGAAGGTCGCTTCGTTAATGACCTCCCCTTGAATGACCGCGATTTCCGGCTGCAGTTTGGGGAGTTCAGTGACGGGATCAACCGGGGCCGCTTCGCTCAGAATGATTCCTGGCGGTCCTTCTTGCCGATCGTCGCGCAACACCCACATCGCCAGCGCCAGGACTAGCAACATGTGAAACAGCATACTGAACATCCAGCCGGCCGAACCGCGGAAACGATTCAAGAGCCAGACTACGAGCGCATTCTCTTGCTTCTCGGCCCGCGGGGGAGCCGGAGACTCGGCGACGTTCGTCGATGCCGAAAGAATGCGCATTAGTCGTTACGATCAAAACAATGTGTACGCCCCGCATAATCGGCGCGCAGTACCAGGATCACCGTCAACTATAGCTTGATACAAACGACGGGTAGGATGCAAAAATTGCGTGCAGCGCCGCAAACAGAGGGGGCGAGGCGACTCTTTTTAAGCAACAGAAGCCTACCCTTGGCGGGGTCCATCGGCGCACAAAAAGAGCCGCTCCCAGGGAAGCGGCTCTTGGATTACGCAAGCTTTTCAGCAACCAAAACTAGAGCGGAAAGTCTTCTTCCGATGCGGTCGCTTTGTAGATCGGCAAGTGTCGGTAGTAAACCTCTAACGTCAGCAACACCAACGAAGTGTTGTAGAGTCGTCCACCCTTGTCGGAGTGGCCGCCGGTAAAGTGCCAACTGCCCGCCTCGGGCTGATCTGGTTTGACCTGAGTGCTGATCAAAAAGTCGCGCTGCTTGGTGTTCCAAGCTTCCCACTTGGGTCCGCCATAGTGACGCATCACCTGGGTCGCATAGTAGTTGTAGTACATGTTGGCGCCGCCACCGAGGGATGGTCCGGTCTTGGCCAGAAACTCCACCCCTTTATCCAGCGATGGATTATCTTTTTTCCAGCCGAGATACATGCGGCAGAGCAAACCCACTGAGGTGGTGGACGTCCCTGCACCTGGGTCCACATACCCATACTTGGCGCCCCCATCTGACTGCACAGAATCGAGGAACTTCATCGCGCCTGCGATCGTGTTCCGCGGCACTTCCAGATAGCCCATGTGACCGCTCTTCAAAGCCATCAACTGCCATCCAACCACCGACGTGTCACCGGCTTGCCGCGGTTGGTAACGCCAGCCGCCGCCGACCGGATCCTGAGCCGAGACGATATAGTTGAGCGAAGCCTGAGCAGGAGCCAGCAAGTCTTTGTCTTGCGTCATTGCATATGCTTCGCACAGCGCGATCGACCCCAGACCATGGGAATACATATTCCCGTTTGACTCAACCAAACTTCCTTCGCGCCCGCGAACCTGCATCAAGCGGACCAGCGCCGTCAACCCAGCGCCCACTTGCTTCTTGTATTTACCTTCTTTGTGCGTGTGGCCAGAGCCCAAAAACGGCAGCAGCCCCATCGCGGTCGCAGCCCGGGGCGAATTGCTAAACTCGCCAAAGTTTTTCGCTTCGCCCGGTTTTTTGGCGCCGCGTCGATGGTCAAAATTCCAGGTGCCATCCGGCAATTGGTGATCGGCGATCCATTGAATGCCGGCGACAACCGCCGCTTCGCTGCCGCCGTTTCCACCACCTTCGCTCAGCATTTTGGTGCGGGTCGCCTGACCGCGACCGCTGGTCCCATTACCGGTCAAGCCAGCATTGTCGGTCATCATGTCGGAGAATGGGGCTGTCTGATCGGCAAAGTCGACCAGATCCAACTGCTGAGTCGCCGCTTCCAACTCTTGGAAATCGGACATGATGTTTTCTTCGGCGATGACCGCTTCTTCCATCTGCTCTGGCGGCTTGTCAAAGTCGAGCTTCATCTCGTCAATCGGCTCAAACTCTTCCATCACAAATTCGTCAATCTCTTCCGCATCGGCGGTATCGTCGACGGTGATCTCACGTTGCTGATTCATCTTTTGGGCAACCGGCATCAACACCAGCACCAAAATCAGCAGAAAGTGGACAACCAAACTGACCAGCCAAGAGGGCATCGCCATCAGCAGCAAAAAGCGGCTGCTAAGTGGGGAACGGACCTCATCATGGTCTGGCTCAATGTCGTTTTGGGGAGATTGGGGAGTCGCCATAACGTTTACCTTCGCTCCGCACACTGGCGCGGGAACATTCCTTGAACGCAGGATAGAAAAGGTGGAGAAGCAGATTAGCCGCAGGGAAAAGCAGAACACCGGCAAGAATTTGCCGATGGTTACGAAATCCTCATTATCTCTATTTTAGAGGCAAACAACCGCCGCCAAACCCCCTAACAGGGGACTGCCTGGCCGCTGCGCCTCTTAGGGACATTCGTTTCGAGTAGTCACGAATATTCCACCAGAATCTAACGTTTCAAAAAGAGAGATGTACTCACCCAGATGACTGGTTCCGCTTTTCGTCGGAAAGGGACTAGTCGCGGGGCTAGGTCTTTCGGTATATTGCGGGATTCCAATCGGTGAATTTAGCATCACTCTAATCCACACGCAGCTGTCCAGGGATCCGGCGTCATGGCCAAAAAGAGCAAAAAAGCAGAAACCGTCTTTCTCGTTTGCGAGGAATCGGGCGACTACAACTACACCCTGAAGCGTAAGCCGGGCGGCGAAAAGTTGAAGCTCAAAAAATATTGCCCCCGTTTGCGCAAGCACACCTGGCATAACGAAAAGAAGAAGTAAGAACCGTAACAATTTATAGCCTGTCGGTTTGCTCGACAGGCTGCGCCGTCTCATGGGTGAGACGTCAAAATAGCGACACAGCGCGCTATTTTGTGAGCCGCTGCGAACCGCCAAATCTCAGGCGGTTCGTTGGTTTTGAGCCAATCTGCGTCTGACGCACGTCCGTTTCGAACGCATCGCCACGGACTGGAGTAACTTTCCGCTATGGACAAGCGCTGGCGAATTTTTCCGCACGACGCTGCCCGCATCCGGCAACTTGAACAATCGGCCGGGGTTCCTCCCATCGTCGCCCAGTTGCTGATTAGCCGTGGAATCTGTGACCCCACAGCGATTCGCGGCTTTCTCGAAGCGAAATTCTCTGATCTACGCGATCCAGAACTCTTGCCCGGCGTCACTGCCGCCGTCGAACGAATCGACGCCGCGATCCAAGCCAAACGTCGCATTACCGTCTACGGCGACTACGATGCCGACGGAATCTCTTCTTCCGCAATTCTCTATCGGTGCCTGCAAACGCTCGGCGCCGACGTCGGCTATTATGTCCCCAGCCGCTTTGATGAAGGGTACGGCCTGAATAGCGAAGCGCTCGAAAAGCTGGTCCAACGCGGCACCCACCTCCTGATCACCGTCGACTGCGGGATCGCCAGCCTCAAAGAAGCCGATCGCGCCAAAGAGCTTGGTCTAGAACTGATCATCACCGACCATCACGAGTTTGCCGAACGGCTGCCGGATGCCGCGGCAATTATCCACCCTCGCTTGCCCGGCACTAACTATCCGTTTGGCGGACTGTGCGGCGCCGGCGTCGCCTTTAAACTTGCCTGGGCGCTTTGCCAAAAAGCAAGCAACGCCCGCCGCGTGACCGACCGTCTCCGCAATTTTCTGCTCACCGCCGTCGGCCTAGCCTCAATCGGCACCGTCGCTGACGTGGTCCCGCTACTGGACGAAAATCGGCTGATTGTCCGTCACGGTCTGAACTGCCTGCTCGAGCATTCGGTCCCCGGCATTCAAGCGCTGCTGGAAGTCTCGAAGCTCGGTGACAAAAAGCAGCTAACCAGCGAAGACATCGGCTTTATGATCGCTCCTCGCCTGAATGCGGCGGGTCGGCTGGGCCAAGCCCAACTTGCGATCGAGCTGCTGACAACCGATTCTCCGCAGCGCGCCCAAGCGCTGGCCGAGTACATCCACCAGCTCAACGACAGTCGCGGCAGTCTCGAACGCAGCATTTACCTCGCCGCACAAAAACAAGCCAAAGAAGAATTCGATCCCGTTAACGATCCGGCGCTCGTCTTGGCGGGCCACGGCTGGCATGTTGGCGTGATCGGAATTGTCGCCGGTCGCTTGGCCGACAAATACAATCGCCCTGTGGTTCTGATCGCCCTCGATCAGGCAGGCGTCAAACCGGGCGTCGGCTCTGCTCGCAGCGCCTGCGGCTTGAACCTGCACGAAGCACTCAAATCTTGCGAACATCACCTACTTGGCTGCGGCGGGCACGCCGCGGCGGCGGGCCTGCAAATTTCGCCTGACAAGATCGAAGCGTTCCGCGCTGAGTTTGTAGAGTACGCCGCCGGCGAAGTGACCAGCGAGTCACAAGTCGCCGAACTGGCGATTGACGCCGAAGCTCCCATCAGCCAGCTAACATTCAAAACGATCACGCAGATCGAGATGTTGGCGCCCTTTGGCCAAGGAAATCGTCGCCCAATCCTGTGCGCCAGCGGCGCCAAACTGGTCGACAAGCCCAAACGCATCGGCGGCGGCGAGCGTCATCTTTCGGTCCATCTAGAGCACCACGGAGTCCGCATCCGCGGAGTCGCCTTCGGCCAAGGAGACTGGGCCGAACCGCTCGCCAAACACAACGGACTGCTGGATATCGCCTTCCAACCGGTCATCAACAGCTTCCGCGGACGCAATAACGTCGAACTCCAACTAGTCGACTGGAAACCGCACGAAGCCAACGGCACACCGCCGGCCTAACAACCCTGACAGGATTCCAACCGCGCCGCCGAATTGCCCCAGGAAAATTGCTTCCCAATCGCCAGCCGGAAGTCGTTTGGCTCGTTTAAGTTACGCCAAAGATTTTTCTGCGAACCGGCATCGCCAGAATCGCCTCCTGCTATTGACGCTTAGGCATCAGACATCTATAAACGGACTTTCAACTTGGGCGGATTTATCCGACCAGGTAACATCGGGGCGTGGCTCAGCCTGGTAGAGCGCTGCGTTCGGGACGCAGAGGTCGCACGTTCAAATCGTGTCGCCCCGACTTGTAAACTCTTTGATACAAATAACTTACGGCGACACGCCCTGCGTAAAAATGGTGTGTAAATCGGTGTGAAGTTGTTGTGTAAAAAACGGCTGGTTAATTCGACCAGCCATCTCCTTCGTGGCATCGTCCACGGCTCGCCAGAATCGCACGTGATGCGTTTCCGTGATTATGGCGACATCGACGCCGATCATCGTCGGTGGCGTTCACACGGCACAAAAAAGCCCAACGCTCAAAACCACGAGACTCTTGGAACACCTAGCGTTTCAGAATTTAGAACGCTAGAGCCCCTCACTGTTCGACGATGCTTTGACGTGTCTCGATTTCACACGTCTAATCGTCTTTTCTCGAAATAACAGTGTGTGGTCGTCTCATCATGAAGAAGTTTCTCACTAAGCTGCGTTCACTCTGGTGGCTTTGGGTGTTCTTGCTCGTCGTCGTCTTCTTTATGGCGATTACGCCACTGCAACTACTGCTTGGCAAATATCTTCCGCCGTTGCTTGGAGTTGATGCACTGTCGCCAAATGAATTTGGTGACTCCTTTGGATTTGCCAACGCCGCCTTTAGCTCTTTGGCATTTGCAGGCGTCATCGTAACGCTCGTTTTGCAGATGAAAGAGCTAAAGGCTCAACGGGAAGAGATGATCGAAATGCAGCGAGTCCAAAATGCTGGGAATTGCAATTCAATGCGACACACTTAATGAGAGCAACAAGGACCGATCAAACAACCTTGAAGGTGATACCGAATTCCTCATTTCGTTTATCAATGATCAAGTCATAAGCTACGCCAGAGAGAATAGCCTCATTCCTTTGGAATCCGCCTCACGTGAAATCTGGAAGAAGCTGAGAGGGCTCAGGGAATTCATGACGGAAACGAAACCATTAAAAGATGGTTTGGTAGAGATCATGAAGAGACTCGTCAGTATCTTCTCGTTCGCTTCAAATTTTTCCAACTGTAAGTCACTTGCCCCCGCTGACCGCAAGATGCTCGTGATACTCCACGAAATAGTCTTCAAGCTGTTCCTCTCGGTCGCAGAGCTTGAGACCAAAGGCAGCGAAATGATTCGCATCATTTCCGATACGGAGGATCTTTTGAAGAAGACTTGCTTTCTCCTAGAGTGCAAAGAAGACGAGCGTCGGCGAGAGGAAATCACCGACACTCTTCAAGATTTGGAAAAGCAAGCCACAGCCTTGAATGCATCGAAATAGTTTCCGTCTCGATTCGCTACAACCCTTGCTGCTCAGCAGTGTTCTTCATCCAATCATTACAAAAATTGCAAAGGTCAGCCTGACCTGCAGCATTGCTCATAATCTTGCCGCTCTCGATCTTGCCCCACACACGATACGCAACGCCTCCCTGTTCAAATGTCATCGGGTAGACCGTCTTCTCAGCAGTCAAAAGAAAGGTCACTTCGGGGTCAGTGACGAGATCGCCGTTGCTCTGGTAGTAATGTGCCACGGCGACGATGAAGCAGCCGTCCCTTAGTCCCGCAGGTTCGCCGATGATCTCCACGTGAAGGTAAGACCAAGTTCCTCGGCTCGTTTTTGCATTTCCTGAATGCCAGCCGGACCTTGTTCAAGTAGAGGCAGCATTTTCTGACCTTCGCCGCCAAACATGGTAGCCTCAACGAGGCCGCTCGCGGACCTACTCTAAAATTCGCTTGGTCAGACGAGCGTCTTCGTCCTTCGGCTTCCTCTCAAATCGCTGGCTCGCTTGGCCTGTGGAAGATTGGCAATGGGCTGGGGAGAGCTAAGTGGCGGTTTTCCCGGTCTTCTTCGCCTTGATCGGTCTGTTATTTTCCGCTCCAAGAAAAAATTGTCTCAAATTTCCGTTGAATCGTAGTAGGTTCGGGCCGACACGTACGACTTTAGGGTGAAAGTTGGATTTTTCCTAATTTTACAAACCAGCCGCTAACTCCTTGCCACGCCCCAAAGCGAGGGGCACTTTCTTGTTGCTGGTTTTCATTTTAAGCAGACGCATCACTCTTTTTTCTCCTCTTCAGTGAAAGAGCCCCCTCATGGCCCCGCCATCTTCCGTACCTTCTTATCCTTATCGCCGCGGTTTTACTCTCGTCGAATTACTCGTCGTCATCGCGATTATCGGCGTTTTAATTGCGCTACTGCTGCCGGCGGTGCAACAAGCCCGCGAAGCGGCGCGGCGGTCGCAGTGCATGAACAATTTGAAGCAAATGGGTCTGGCGGTGCATAACTTTCATGACACCTACGGCCACCTTCCGCCGTCGCGTATCCGAGCGAACTATCTCGGCTGGTCAGCGATCCTTTTGCCGTTTATGGAACAACAAAATCTGTTTGAACAGATCGACTTGAAACTGGCCTACAAAGATCAGACGACCGCCGTGCAACAGGCGTCGATTGGCGGCTACATATGCCCCAGTCGTCACTCTGCTGGCGATTTGACGACGGAAGCGCAAACTGACCAAGCCGACGTGGGAGCTGCTTGGGATTACGCGAATTGCGATGGAGATGGAGTTGGCTCCACTTTTCGCATGATTACTTGCACCGGGATGCTGATCATCGCGGACGGAGATCAGAATAAATACAAGAGCATGACCGGTATGCGCGATGTCACCGATGGATTAAGCAACACGATCATGATCGGCGAACGTCACGTTCCGCTCTCGAAACTGCTGAACGAAACCAACGGTGGCGATGGCGCCCTCTTTAGTGGTTGGGCCTATTCTTCGATGCGGATGGCCGGACTGGGACGATCACTGGGGAAAGGCCCAAATGATACGATCTCAAGCCGCGAAGTTTTCGGAAGCTACCATCCAGGCGTATCGAACTTCGTTTTGGGTGACGCCAGCGTCCGTTCAATCCAGGTCAATGTCGATACGGAGAATCTCGCCCGTTTGGCCAATCGTAAAGATGGCGAAGTCATTTCGGTCGACTTCTAAGAAAGTGGAAATGCAAGTTGCCCCAGCGCGGCGAGAGCACGCGCTGGGCAGTCGCGAGAATTTTGTTCTTGTTCGTAAATTGTGATTCACTTTATTAGGGGGTCTATTATGCCAGATTACAATCGCACAATTTTGCGCCGCGGATTTACCCTGGTTGAGTTGCTAGTCGTCATCGCGATTATCGGGGTGCTGATCGCGCTGTTGTTACCGGCAGTGCAACAGGCGCGCGAAGCAGCACGTCGGATGCAATGCACCAATCAACTGAAGCAAGTCACTCTGGCTTTGCACAACTATACAGACACGTATCACAAGCTTCCGTCGGCCTTTTACGATACCCTGCCGCACAGCATATGGGTTCGTCTGTCCCCTTTCATGGAGCAGGGCGTACTCGCGGATCGCTATAACATAACCATCGCTCCCACATCCGGGACAAACGCTACGCTTGTCCAGCAGTTAGCGATGGAAGGGTTGCGGTGCCCTAGCGGAACGGTCGACTTTTGCATGCACAGCGACACGACGCGACAGAAAAACTACACGACGCACTACTACGGAATTCAAGGGCCGGTGGGAACAAACCCTGCCACCGGAGCCGTATACAAGAAGTACGATGCAATTTCAGGGGCGGGCGTCTCTTCCCAAGGTCTCTTTACGACATGCACCACTTCGAATCGCAACGCAATCGATTTTGCCGCGGTATCCGACGGTCTCTCGAACACGCTAGCCTTCGGCGAAATCTCGTGGAACGCTTACCTTGGATACCGTGAATATACCTACGGTGCGTACTGGGGGTCGGCGACTCAGGTTTCTATTTTTGGCGCAAAGGACGTTAACTGGCCCATTAATGTCGGTCTGAAAAGCCCCGCCACGGTGTATCAGAATTACCACACCACGGGCGCGTTTGGCAGCCAGCACCCAGGAGGCGCCAACTTCGCCCTGGCCGATGGCAGCATCCGCTTTCTACCAGAGACGATCGATATGAATAACTATCTCTCGCTAGCGAGCCGAGACGGAGGAGAAGTCATCTCGATTCCTTAACGGCGACGTTTTAGTAACCTTTTTTTGCGGATGACAATTTGTCCCCGCGAAAATCACGCCTGTGAATTTCCGTACCGCGTTTTCACGAAATGGTATCGCCATGATGCTCCGCTTACTACCCACGCATCTCTTCTGGATACTCAGCGTGCTTTTGACGGTCGCGATGGGATGCTCGGTTGAAGATGGCCCTCCCCGCTATCGAGTTTCCGGTAGCATCACCCATCGTGGTGTGCCTGTCCCGATTGGGGTTATTCAATTCATGCCGGATGCAGCGCAAGGCAACACAGGCCCCACTGGTTTCGCCGAAATCAAGGATGGAAGGTTCGATACAAACACGTCTGGCAACGGCATCATAGGCGGCCCTCACATCGTTAGCATTGATGCTTTCGACGGTGAAAACATCAATCCTGACGTGCGTCCCAACGGAAACGTCATTGTCGCCGCGTATCAGAAACAAGTGAAGATGGAATCGGACACCGAAACCGTATTGAACCTGGAGTTGAGCAAACGCTAACGCAGCCAATCTTCAGCCTCCGATGCAAGATGAACGACAGCACCTATCAATGCGGTTCCGGCAATTCGCCGGCCCTCTCCGTGACTCAGCAGTCCAAGAATTCGAGGGGAATGCTGATCTTTACTTTCGGTAATCACGATCGGTTCCTAAGCCAAGCCGACCTAGCGGCGATCGACCGACTTTCAGCAGTGGAAATGTCCGCCTAAATGTCAACGCTATTTATCTCTTCTGGCTTATTTTGATCAATTCAGCTTTTGGACGACTTGAGATATGAATTCTATCGATTTGAAAAATTACAAAATGTTGAGCTGTTTTTCGGCGCTGTGCTTGGCTGCGTGCATCGGCTGCGAAGCTGAATCGCTGACTCATCCCGTTAGCGGCAAAGTATTGCAGGCGGACGGCACGCCCGCACAAAGCGGATTGATTGAGTTCCGTACGACTGCCGAAGACGGCTCGGTGATCAACGCACGCGGCAGAATTGAAGCGGACGGAACGTTTCGACTAAGTACGTTCGGCCAAGATGACGGCGCACTCGCAGGGGATCATCAAGCGATTTTGGTCAGCCCTGCTACTAACGAAAACAGCGAATCCGGCGTGGTTCGCAGCTTTCCCCCCAAATATCGTTCCTACACGACTTCGGATCTGCAGTTTCGCGTCGAGCCGGGTCAGAACGAGTTCGCGGTGCAAGTAAAGGCTAAGTAGGAGATACAAGAGGTTTGGTGGCGGCAAACGCACATAAAAAAAGGGGCGTTTACCGAGTTCTTGATGGTAGATTCCAAGGCGGATGTACGATCTAGAAGTAGAGAGCCATTCGACAAACAAACTAACATGAACGTCTGCTCCGAATTTCACTCCCCACCATGCCTGTAGCAACTTCATTCGATGCGGCGTCCGACGACCGCTATGCTGATTTTTTGGCTTATTTTTCGACCGACTGCGAACGGATTCATGCGTACATCTTTTCGATGTTGCCGCATCATGCCGACGCAGATGACGTCTTCCAACGCTGCAGTCTGCTGCTGTGGAAAAAATTTGAGACGTTTGATCGTGAGCGCGACTTTCTCTCCTGGGCATGCGGAGTCGCCTTCTATGAAGTCAAGAATTTTCTGCGAACAGCGCAGCGAGATCGACTGCAATTCAGCGAAAAGCTGATCGAACTGCTCGCCGAAGATCGGGCTGCGACGCTTAACCGGCAGCCGGAGAGGCTGTTGGCGCTACGAGATTGCGTCGGTCAACTTACAGCGCGACAACAGCAACTAGTGTGGAATGCTTATGGGGGCGCAACGACGCTGGCCGATTTGGCGGCCGCAACAGGACGTTCAGCGCAAACACTTTACAACCAACTAACGACGATTCGCCGCAAGCTGGCCCAATGCGTCCAGATGCGACTCGTCAGTGCGGGAGACGATCTATGAGCCAACACGATTCGTCTCAGCGATTAGCAGAACTAACGCATCGAGCGATGCACGCGTCGTTAACCGCAGAGCAGCACCACGAGCTAGAGCAATTGCTGCTAGAAAACCCCGAAGCGCGGCAAAACTATTTTCTGTTGCTCGACCTTGAATACGGCTTAGCGAAGTTAACGGCCGAAGCTACTGGGCAGCAGTCGATCGGTTTGCCCCCTTCGAGCCCTACGATAGGATTTCCGAGTGCGCCGCAACCTTCGCAACGGCGAATATCACCGCGCGTCTGGTTCGCATTGGCCGCCTGCTTGACGGGCTTGGTCTTGACGCCGCTCGCTTATTGGAAAGCGAACTCACAACGGATCGCGCAGCAAAATCAACCTCAGATGCCGCAAGTTGACGCCCCCAGCATTGTTGAGCGAACGCCTCCCGAGATTACCTTGATTCAGACGGCGCACAGCCGTTTCTTCGGTGAGCCTGACTCTTTGTCGGCTGGCGATGTTCTGCAACTCGACCATGATTATGCCCTGGTCGAAGGGGAGATTCAGCTGCGTACGCGTCACGGCGCGGAGATGATCGTCCAAGCACCTGCCGTATTTCTCGCTCGTTCGGCCGATCAGGTGCTCATGAAAATAGGAGCCTGCTCGGTCTATGCGCCGCCAGGAGCGGAGGGATTTCGCGTTATCACTCCCCAGGCCCAGATCGTCGATAAAGGCACTCGTTTTGTAGTTAACGTGACCGAATCGGGCGAAGCGGACGTCAATGTGATTGAAGGCGAAGCAGAGATATTTATGCCTGACAACGACGTTCCTGATAGCGCAGGACTGCTGTTAGGCGCAGGCGAGGGGCGCATCATCAACTCGCAAGGCAATATCTCTAACTCACCTGCATCGGACATGAGTCACGGCTATCGCGGTTCGCTTGCTGATCGCATCGTTGACTATCGCGTCACCGATCGCAAGCATCCGCAACCCGACAAGCTATTGGACGTGACGGTGCAGCGGGGAGGAAAGATTAAGCGTTATGACGTCGAAGAACTGATTGGTTTCGATCTGATTCATTTCAAAGCAGGGACCACCAACGGTGCAAATATTAGCACGCCGCTTGACCACCCTGACCCGCGTGAAGGAGACCGCTCACGAACTCGAGCGGCGCTGCTGGATCGGGATGCGTTGCTCACGACCGGGGCGCTTAATCCGGGGGGCAATGCCCAACCATTAAAGTCAGATCCCGATTGGACAAGCCCCGACGCGGCTCGTCATACGCCTGGATTCGCCGTTAGGTTTCACCAACCGGTGGTCAACGCCGCCGGTCCCGACATCGTCTTCTTTGATCTGCATGTGGTCGTGCATCCCGAGGATGGCGATCCGTTTCATGTCTCACCGACCCATTTTGAGCCCGGCTTGCGATCGCATACGGTGCGAAAATATGACGTCTCGTTGGCGCATCACAGCGCGCATACATTGACCGGTTTCCTCCTCTATCGATTTGATCCTCCGATCCGCTCGTTGGAAGAATTGCTATCTGCGAAACATAACGGTGGCTATATCCATCAAGTTCCCGCCAAAGTGGTCGCCGTGGGAATCGATCTTTCAGACCTGGGCTATGCCGAAGGTGACGAAGTCTCTGAGCTCTTTTTTCAAGACGCCTGGGATGACGAGAACTTGATCGATCCGGTTTTCCTCGGAGGACTTCCCGCCAACACGCCCCACACCCTGCCCGAGTGATAATCGCATGCCTAAATGTTTTCGTATCCTGATCGCGCCGCTGATCTGTGCACTTGCGTGGACTTCGCCTGGGTTGATCCGCGCGGACGATAAAGAAGCTGCACGGTATTTTGAAACCAAAGTGCGTCCGCTGTTGGCCCAACATTGCTTCCAGTGCCATGGTCGCGAAGAGCAAAAGTCGGATCTGCGTCTTGATCGCCGCGCGCACTTTCTCCAAGGAGGCGCTGGCGGTCCGATTGTAGAGCCCGGCAAGCCGGAAGAGAGCGCCCTGATCGAAGCGGTGAAGTGGGAAGGGTATGAGATGCCGCCTGCTGGCAAGCTGCCCGACGAGGAAATCGCAATTTTAGAAACTTGGGTTCGTAACGGGGCCTTCTGGCCCGAGCAAGCGGGCGAGACACGTGACGACAGTGATCCGTTTACCGCCGAGGATCGAAGCTGGTGGGCGTTTCAGCCGGTCACGCGCCCAGAAGTGCCCGCAGTCGCTTCATCCGCGATCGTCCATAATCCGATTGATAACTTCATTCTGGCGAAGCTGGCCCAACATAAAATATCGGCGTCGCCTGCCGCCGAGCGGAGAGTGATGATTCGCCGCATTTATTTCGACATGCTTGGCGTTCCTCCGACCGTGGAAGAAGTGGAAAGTTTCGTTGCTGACGAACGCGAAAACGCTTATGAATTACTGGTCGATCGCATTTTGGCCGATCACCGCTATGGAGAACGCTGGGCCTCGCATTGGCTCGACCTTGTTCGCTACGCGGACTCGGACGGTTATCGTCAAGACGCTTATCGTCCGCTGGCTTGGCGCTATCGCGACTATGTGATTCGCAGCCTGAACGAGGACAAGTCGTACAAGCAGTTTGTGCGAGAGCAGTTAGCCGGGGACGAAATTGCTCCGGAGGATCACGACGCGCTGACCGCGACTTATTTCTTACGAGCCGGCGTCTATGAATACAACAGCCGCGACGCCGAAGGGCAGCAAGTTTTGATCTCCGATGAACTGACTGATACAGTCGGAGACGTTTTTCTAGGGATGGGCGTCGCCTGTGCTCACTGCCATAACCATAAGTATGATCCGATCCTGCGGGATGACTATTACCGGCTCCAGGCGTTCTTTAAGCCGCTAGTCTGGCAAGACAATTATCTGCTGGCGAGCGAAGCCGAGCGGAAAGCCTATGAGCTTGCGCTCGCGGAGTGGGAAACCAAACACAAAGACTTGCTGGCCAAAATCGAAGCGATCGAAGGGCCAGCGAAAGAGCACCAACGACGCAAAGCGGTCAGCATGTTTCCGACCGAGGTGCAGGAGATGTATTGGAAGCCGCGCGAAGAGCGGACAACCTATGAGTCTCAAGTTTTCTATCTGGTCGAGAAGCAGGTAGAATTTGAATACGACCGGATCGTCAATGCGATTCCGAAAAAGCAAAAGGAAGAATGGGAAGCTCTAAAAAAAGAGCTCCAAACGTTTCTGAAGACCAAGCCCACGGAACCGCCGAAAGCTGATGTCGCCGTCGACGCCCAAGGAAAAATCTCGCCGACGACGATCCCCGGCGATCGACGTAAACGAGATATTCAGCCCGGGTTTTTGACGATCTTGGATCCGCAGCCCGCCCAGATCGACAAATCCAACGTCGTCGCTGCTGAGAGTAGCGGTCGTCGCACTGCGTTGGCTCTATGGTTGACACAAGATGGCAATCCTCTTGCTTCGCGAGTGATTGTAAATCGAATTTGGCAATACCATTTTGGCGCTGGGTTGTCGGCCAACGCCAGCGACTTCGGCCGCTTGGGCGAAACGCCCAGTCATCCGGAACTGCTCGACTGGCTGACCAGCGAATTTATCGCCAACGATTGGCGGCTCAAGCCGCTTCATCGGAAGATTCTCCTTTCGGCGACTTATCGCCAGTCATCGTTCATTATAGCGCCAGAGCAAACCTTACTGACTGATCCTAAAAATCGACTACTGTGGCGGTTCCCCGCGCACCGACTGGAAGCGGAGCAAATCCGTGACGCAATGCTGGCGACGAGCGGCGAATTGAAGGAAAAAACTGGAGGCCCTGCTGCTTCGAGTAACGACACCGTTCGCAGCGGATACACCAAGAAAATGCGGAACTCGCCCGACGCATTGTTGGACAGCTTCGACGCACCGGGCGGATTTTCGAGTGTCGCGCTGCGAAATTCGACCACGACGGCGACGCAATCTTTGTTGATGATCAATGGTGATTGGACGCTCAAGCGAGCCGAGGCGATGGCCAAGCGATTACAACGCGAATTTGGCTCGGATCTGACAGGCATGATCCAGCGCAGCTATGAGGAGTGTTTTGGTCGTCCTCCGCAACCGCAAGAGCTGGAAGCCGCGCTCTCGTTTTTTGAGAATCAGCTCAAATACAACCGCGAATTGGCGCGTCAGCAACAGACGAAGATCCCTTCTTCCGCATTGTTGGACGAGCCGCAAATGCAACGTTGGAATACCGCTTTCAACATCAGCGATAAAACGCCTCACCAGATTCTGACTTTGCCAGATACGACCTCACTACCATCGCATAACTTTACAATCGAGGCAATCGTCTTTCCGCGTTCGCTCTTTCCTAACGCGTCGGTCCGCACGATCGCCGCACATTGGAACGGCCAATCGGCTTCGGCCGGTTGGAATTTTGGAGTCACCAGCGAGCAGTCAAGCTATCGACCGCGCAATCTCATTTTGCAGTTGATCGGCGACGATAAGCAAGGAAATCGAAAGTACGAAGTGGTTGCGTCGAATCTGCGTATCCCCTCTGACAAACCCTATTATGTGGGCGCCGCCGTCGACTTTGACGCCGGCACGGTTACCTTTCACGCCCGTGACATGTCTTATGATGAATCCGAATTAGAAACGGTCGTCGTACAGCACGGCATCGTCGGCAATTGCCATGACGATCGACTCCGTTTTAGCATCGGCGGGCGCGATAAAAACAGCGATTCACATAACTGGGATGGACTGCTCGACGACGTTCGCCTGACTCGGAGTGCATTGAAGGCAACGGATCAAATAATGATTAATACGCCCAATGACTTAGTCACGGACGAGACGGTCGGGATGTGGCGTTTTGTGAGGTCTGCTCCGCGCGGGCCCTTGGCCGAGCTAACGCTTAAGCAGCAAGACCTGGAGCTGTCTACTGGATCTGATTCGCGTAGCGTCAGCGCTGACCTGATCGCGTTGATCGATTTCTGTCATGTGTTATTGAACTCTAGCGAATTTCAGTTTGTCGATTAAATCGCCCTTCCCTCCTCAGAGACTTCGCCGCTTTCATCGCCAATCCTTCCGAAGCGAGATATCATGCCTATTACGCCGCATAACGTAGTTCCCACCTCGCGTCGCGAATTTCTCGCCAAGAGCGGCGCTGGATTCGGGGCGATCGCTTTGGCGGCGCTTATGGGCGGCGATCTTGCCTCGGCGGCGGAGGGAAATTCCCTCGCGCCCCAGAAGCCGCATCTTCCCGCGCAGGCGAAAAACGTCATTTTCCTCTTCATGGAAGGGGGCCCCAGTCACATCGACTTGTTCGATCCGAAGCCGCTTTTGAACAAGTTGGCGGGAAAGAAGTTGCCCGAAAGCTTTGGCAAAGTCATTTTGGCGATGGGCGAAAACAACGCTCCGCTGATGGAATGTCCGCGGAAGTGGAAACAGCATGGCCAAAGCGGGCTATGGGTATCAGACTGGATGCCGGAAGTCGCAAATTGCGCCGACGACTTATGCGTGATTCGCTCTTGCGTCTCTGACGGCATCAACCATTCGTCTGGCGTCTGTCAGATGAATACCGGACACGTCATCGGTGGTCGCCCTTCGCTGGGCGCGTGGGCGACGTACGGTTTGGGAACGGAAAACCAAGACATGCCGGCGTTTGTGATATTGACCGACAGCAACCGCCAAGTGGTGAACGGTCCGCGAAACTGGGGTAGCGGTTTTATGCCTGCGTCCTATCAAGGCGTGCCGTTCAAATCGGGCGAAGATCCGATTTTGAACCTCAACCCGCCGAGCCATATCGACGTCGCTCGTCAGAAAGCGAAGCTCGATTACCTAGGCCAGATCGACAGTCGCCATGCGGCGGTGCGAAGCGATAAATCCGAGTTGGAAGCTCGAATCGCCTCTTACGAACTCGCGTTTCGCATGCAATCATCCGCTCCTGAAATCGTGGATCTCGCCAGCGAAACGGAAGAGACGAAACAGCTTTACGGTCTGGATGATAAAGAGACGAACGTCTTTGGTCGCAATTGTCTGATGGCCAGACGCTTGGTCGAAAATGGCGTCCGTTTCGTGCAACTCTACAGCGGCGCCGGCAGTGGCTGGGATGCACATAGCAACATCGAAGGCAATCACGGCAAGCTGTGCAAACAGGTCGACAAACCAATCGCCGGTCTCCTGAAAGATCTGAAGCGTCGCGGGCTGCTCGACGAGACGCTGGTTGTCTGGGGAGGCGAATTTGGCCGCACGCCGATGTCAGAAAAAGGTAACGGCCGCGATCATAATCCGACCGGCTTTACGATGTGGATGGCTGGCGGAGGCGTCCAAGGAGGACGCACGATCGGATCGACCGACGAGCTCGGTCTGCATGCTGTCGAAAACCCGCTGCACGTACATGATTTACATGCCACCATCCTGCGAATCATGGGCATCGATCACACAAAGCTGATCTATCGACACAAAGGGCGCCCCGAGCGAGTTGATATGAACGAAGGCAAAGCCGAGATGAAAGTCTTTGGACTCGGCTAATCGCCCCGCGGATCATGGATGCACCCCAAGCGGGCTCTGAAAGAACTTTTCTTTGTATTTAGCCCGACGGCTTGAGCGGTGAAAATACAACGCAATCGCACCCGCCTAGAGCGTCCAAGATGCGGTTGCTGCGCGGCGATGCCAGGGAGGGGACCGCGGCAACGGGCCCCAAGTCAGCGGCTATCGGGCGACTGGCTCGGAAACGCCCTGCTTCAGTGATTGCAGATAAGTAAATAGATCGGTCACTTCGTCAACCGTTTAAAAATTAAGAATACCAGTAGGCATTACCGATGCCGGCGTAAATCCGGCGCGTTCCATGTCTCGTTTCTCGATACGACGATCGGCCACAACAGGCTGGCGAATGACAACGGCCGGAAGATCAGGTTTTCATGCTCGATAGTCATCATTCGAGGACAGGTTAAGCATAGGAACTGGAAGGGGGGGAAATAAGGACGAGACCACCCCCTTGCCCATCCTATTGAATATGAAATCGGTGGAAAGCGAGTGCCAGAAATACGGTGCACTTCTTGGTTACGCTAGATGTCCCGCTGTAATCAGGCCTTGGCGAAGCTCCAGTGGCGTTTTGTCGTTCGCGGAAAAACTACCTAGCGGCTGCGGGACTTCGACTGCATCTCGATAGGAAATGAGACATGGGCGGATGGCGAAAGCGAGAAGGAAACTTCCCCTTCGGCGCAGCTTAGCTCAGCGAATGGAAGATCGACGATTTAAGTCAAAATGGGTGGTATGCCATAGTGACATTTATTCTGGCTTCGGTGATACTCACCCTGACGGCTTTCGGTGCGTTTCGTGTCAAGCGTAAGGAATCATCGGGGTATGCACGGTTTTCTCATCACTCCCAGCTGTGCCGGCCTGATCGTCGTGACATTGGTACTCGGCTGCGGACCCACACTGCCCCCCAAAGCTGACTTGGTTCGCCCCGTTAAGACGATGATCGTGGGGGAAGAAGTCGATATCCGCCAACGATCCTTTCCTGGCACGGTCGAAGCTTCACGTCGCGTAGAACTCGCTTTTCGCGTGCCGGGGCTGCTTGCTGAACTGCCGGTGAAAGAAGGAGATAAAGTCTCCAAAGGGGATCTGATCGCCCAGCTTCGGCAGGGTGAGTTTGAAGCTCGCTTGGCGACGCTCCAGGGAGATCTCGGCCAGGCTCGGGCGGCGTTACGAGCGTTGCTGGCGGGGGAAAGACCCGAGGAAATCAGGCGGCGCGAAGCGCAAGTCCGAGCCGCTGCACTTCGCATGGCGAACGGGCGGACCGAGTACGAACGGGGCGTCGCATTGGCCGCACGAAGCACCATTTCGCGGCAAGAATTAGACCGTCTGCAAACAGTATATAAAGTTTCTCAAGAAGAATACGCGTCAGCGCAAGAATCGCTAGAGCAAGGCACAATAGGACGCGAAGAAGATATCGAAGCGATGGAAGCTCAAATACGTGGTTTGGAAAGCCGAGTGGTTGAAGCCGAAATCCAGCTGGCCGATTCAACGATTCTCGCTCCCTACGACGGCGTGATCGCCCAGCGGTTTGTCGATCAAGGTCAAAACATTACTGCTGGAGCTCGAGTCGTCCAGTTTCAAGACGTCGAAGAAATCGATATTGCAGCCGATGTGCCGGAAACGGTGATGGTCACCGATATTCTGCGAGCCGATATTCTGCAGATGACAGCCACGCTGAGCGCCGCCCCTGGAATTGAGTTTCCCGTTCGGATCCGTGAGATTGCCCAGGTTGCCGATCCAGTGACGCAGACTTTCAATGTTCGCGTCGCGATGGAGTCGCCATCTGATTTGCGGATCTTGCCGGGGATGACCGCCAGCGTATCTGTGCGCTATCGCAGAGCTCGTATTCTTGGCGAACAAGTCATGGTTCCGATCGAGGCCGTCATGCAAATCGCTTCGGGAGAACCGGTGGTATGGGTCCTCAATAGCGACGGAGCTGTAGCTCAGCGGTCGGTCACTCTGGGCTCGGCCAGCGGCGGCAGAATCGAAGTGGTGAATGGGCTTGAGCCGGGTGAACGGATTGTTTTGGCCGGCGTGCGATTTCTGCGTGATGGGATGCAAGTACGCGACCTGGGCAACGCTTTGGGAGATAGCCGACCATGAATCCTGGCGTTTTCTCGGTCAAATACAGCCGCATCGTTTTTGTGGCGATGGCGATCTTTATCGTCGGCGGGGTGATCGCCTACAACTCGCTTGGTCGTCTGGAAGATCCAGAGTTTACGATCAAAGAGGCGCTGATCATCACCCCCTACCCTGGCGCTAGTGCAGAAGAAGTGGCGATGGAGGTCACCAACCCCATCGAAAGAGCGTGCCAACAATTGGGGCAACTTGACCGAGTCGAATCCGAATCGGTTCGCGGACGATCCATTGTGAAAGCGATCATTCGCGATCGCTATGACAAAGAGAAAATCCCGCAAGTCTGGGACGAGTTACGACGCAAAATATCGGATGTCCAGTCGCAACTGCCGCCTGCGGTGCGTGGTCAGTCGATGGTGGTCGACGATTTTGGCGACGTCTATGGCATCTTTCTGGCTGTCAGCGGCGAAGGCTTCTCTTACCCCGAGTTACGTCGCTATGCCGAATTTCTCCGTCGGGAATTGTTGCTGGTCGATAGCGTCAAGAAGGTAGAGTTGTTCGGCGCACAGCAAGAGCAGGTCTTTTTACAAATTCCGCGCCAACGTCTCGCCAGTTTGGGTATTAACGAGGAACAGATCTACAGCTTGCTGCAAGCGCAAAATGTCGCCGCCGATGGGGGCCGCATTCGCATCGGAGGCGAGCATCCTCCGCTTGATCCTGAAGGAGGATTTCAAAATCCCGTCGACATGCTGGACTTGGTGGTTGGCTCCAATCAATCGGGACGACAGTTCACCTTGCGAGAGGTTGCCGACATCGAGCGAGGCTACAGCGATCCGCCTAGTCGCATTCTTCGCTTCGACGGCCAGCCAGCCATCGGGATTGGCATCTCGACCATCCAAGGTGGTAATGTTGTACGTGTGGGAGAAGGAGTGCGGGCAAAACTTGCTGCACTCAAAGTGGATCAGCCGATCGGTCTTGAAATCGGCGAGATAAACTTTCAACCGGAAGCAGTCAGCGAAGCCACCGGTGATTTCGTGTTTAATCTGCTGAAAGCGGTCAGCATTGTTATTATCGTGCTGCTGCTGACGATGGGACGCAAGACAGGCTTCATCATCGGCCTGGTGCTGTTCATGACGATCATGGCCACCTTCATGGTGATGTTCATGGACGGGACCCTGCTCATGGAGCGGATCTCACTTGGTGCGTTGATTATCGCTTTGTGCATGCTGACCGACAACGCAATTATCGTCATCGAGGGGATCAAGGTTCGCATCGAGGCAGGCGAGGACAAGCTAGAAGTGGTTCGCGATGTGGTCGCTCAAAACCAGTGGCCACTTTTTGGCGCTACCGCGATCGGCGTGCTGGCCTTTGCCGCCATCGGATGGTCGGAAGACGCTACCGGTGAGTACACCAACTCTCTGTTCTGGGTAATTCTTATTTCTCTCAGCCTTAGCTGGCTTTCATCAGTCACAGTGACGCCGCTGTTGGGTTATCTGTTTTTTAAGCCGCAAACAGCATCCGCGAGTGACGCCCCACCGGCCGACGCCTATTCGGGACGCGTGTTTCAGTGGTATCAAAAATTGCTTGCGCTGGCTTTGCGAAATCGCTGGGGAGTGGTGATTGCGTCGCTCATCCTCTTTGTACTTTCGCTGTATGGCTTCACTTGGATTGATCAAAGCTTTTTTCCGCCGGCGACAAGACCGCAATTTATGGTCGACGTGTTCTTGCCCTCGGGGACGCACATTCGCGAGACAGAACGTTTTGCCGAGGAGATTGAGAAATACATTCAACCCCAAGACGGCGTGACTCACGTTGCATCCTTTGTCGGCGGCGGCGGTCTGCGGTTCTTACTGGTCTATTCGCCAGAGCTTGAGAATCGCGCCTTCGTCCAATTTTTGGTTGAAGTCGACGATCCCGCCAGGATAAACGCCCTCGTGACGACGATCCAGCAACACTTGGACGAGGAATATCCGGATGCGAATACCGTGGTGAAAAAGTTTCTCCTCGGCCCAGGCGCCGGCGGCCGAGTTCAGGCTCGATTTCAGGGCCCCGAGCCGGCGAAGCTACGAGAACTGGCTGACCAGGCCCTTCAGGTCATTGAACAAACGGGCAACGCCATCGGCACGCGCCATGATTGGCGAGAACGTGAAAAAGTGATTCGCCCTGACCTTTTCGAATCCCAAGCTCGCCGCAACGGCCTGACGCGTGTGGATGTTGCGAAGGCTTTACAGAGCAGCCTCGAGGGACGCGTCATCGGATTTTATCGCGAAACAGGAGACGCCAGCGCAGGAATCTATCCGCAAGAGTCGCGACTATTGCCGATCATTGCGCGACCTCCCCTGGAAGAACGAAGTAACATCGCCGCCATCGACAGCATGCAAATTTGGAGCCCCGTCGCAGGCCGCATGATCCCGTTGAGCCAAGTGGTTGCTGACGTCAATATGGCCTGGGAAGACCCGATTGTGGTTCGTCGCGATCGATTTCCCACGATCACCGTTCACGCTGATCCGCGCCGCGGGTTGCCCAGCCAGCTCTTCAATCGCATTCGCGCGGATGTCGAAGCGATCGAATTGCCCCCGGGTTATAGCCTGGAATGGGGCGGAGAATATGAAGATTCTGGCAGAGCCCGCGCTGCACTCGCCCTGCCGCTCCCTTACTTCTTGGCGCTAATGGGCTTCATTGTCGTTTGCCTATTTAACTCGTTCCGCGTGACTGCGTTGATTTGGCTTATCATGCCGCTGGCGATCATTGGGGTTACCGTGGGACTGTTGCTAACTGGGCAACCGTTTGGATTTATGGCGCTCTTGGGCGTACTGGCGCTCGGCGGCGAACTGATTAAAAACCAGATCGTGGTCGTCAGCAAAATTGAGACCGAAATCGCGAACGGTAGGTCTCCTTATGACGCCATCATATATGGAGGCACAAGCAAAATGCGGCCTGTATCGATGGTTGTACTTACCACAGTTTTGGGGATGATTCCGCTATTAAAGGACCCCTTCTTTGGCTCAATGGCAGTCTGCATCATGTTCGGGCTTTCGTTTGCAGCCGTGCTTTCGCTGTTTGTCACTCCCGTCATGTATGCGCTGATGTATGACATTCATGAAAAGCGGAAATAGCAACACGGACCAAAATTGACACTCCCTGCATCACGCGATCGGGCCGATGCTGGCATATCCCCCAATAATCGGTAAAGTCTGCCTAATCGATAAGACGATAAGCCATCTGGGCGGTAAGGCCGCGCTCGTGACGTATCAGGCAAGAGGCCGAGAATGGACCGTCCTTTATCGCTGCAGGTTTTCTATCTTGCCTTGGCGTTGCTGGCATGTTGCCAAACCATGTCCTTAGCAGAGCTGCAAGCTCAGACGACGCAGCCGATTCGCCCAGCTCAAGCTTCCGGAATGACGGGCGAGTTCCATCTTGGTGATCCGCGGCAAATTGCTTCGGAACCTAACGTTGGCCCCATTCACCTAGTCGCCACACAAGACGACCTCTTCCAGCGGATCCAGGAACTTGAGGCTAATCAGTCTCGGTTGGAACAACTGCTTGATGCTCCGGAGGAACAGAGCTCTCCGGCTGCTGTTGATCCACTCTACGGACCAATGCCGGCCTACTACTATCAGCCTTACTACTATTCCTCGATCGGCGTGGGAGCGCGTCCCCTTGCTGACTATGCGCCGCCGGGTTTCATGCCGCGAGAGCAGCAAGAAGGGCCGGCGGTGCCCGAGTTTACACCGATTACACCTCCTTCGCTTGATTCAAGCGACAGCTCTCTGGTTCAACGCGGGATGTTCCCCGGTTCGTTTCTGGTCCCTGGGACGAACACTTCGATGCGTTTTCGCGGTTTTGTCCGATTGGCTGCGTTGTATGACTTCGATCCGATTGGCGTCTCTGACGCGTTTGTCACAAATTCGATCCCTGTTCCGCAACAAGCGGGACAAAACTTTAATATGAGCGCTCGAATCAGCCGCTTTGCTATAGAGACGTGGACGCCGACCTCCTTTTCTGATTGGAACGTGCATACATTGATTGAAGTGGACTTTTTCAATGGGCCTGGCCAAGCAGCCGGCGGCGGCGGCAATCCGTTGCGACTACGGCATGCTTTTATCGACTTTGGCATCTTCCGGTTTGGCCAACAAAACTCGGTATTCATGGACGCAGCCAGTTGGCCCAGCGTGGTTGACTTTCAGGGGCCCAATAGCTGGGTCAATCAGCGTCAACCCTTGGCGCGAATGACGTTGCCAATAGGTCAGCACGGATTGTATTGGGCAGGCAGCGTTGAACGCTGTTTCTCTGACATCACGACCAACGGGCTGGGAACAGCCGTGCAAGATGTACCAGATTTCGCCACACACCTGCGTCTGGAACGCAACCTGGGGCACTTGCAACTATCTGGCCTGTTTCGACAAATCGGCTATCGTCCAACCGGCGGCGAATTGCAACGCGAAGCAGCCTCAGCCATCAGCGGAGTCGCTGTATTTCATCCCTGGGCGTTCCTGCTTGGCACGGATCCGGTTCACGATACCTGCCGCTCAGGCTTGACCCGCAGTCGAATTCTATTCCAAGCGACCCATGGTAACGGCGTCGGCCGCTACATCAATGATCTGGCCGGGCAAGGGCTCGACGCCCAGGTGAATCCACTGACGGGAGACCTGCAACTAGTCAAAGCGACCGGCTGGAACGCAAGCTACGAACATTGGCTCAACGAGCATTGGCTGACAAACTTTACCTATGCCAATGTCAATGTGGATAACAATCCTGGCCAAGCGGCCATCACTTATAATTCGGCCCAATATGTTGCCGGCAGTTTGTGGTGGATCCCCGTTCCGCGTGTGGCTTTTGCGATTGAACTATTGACCGGCGAGCGGGAGAATTTGGATGGCGAGTCAGGGCGCGCCCAACGCCTGCATGGCTTGGTTCAGTACAATTTCTAAGCAAAATCACTCTGATCAGCCGCAAGCCTTACTTGGCGCTGCCGCATGCACGAGTTCTATTTCTCCTGTGGTTCCGCTCCGCCACCTCTCTGCAGATGCCCTTGGTTCCGTTGGTTATAGAATCGAATGACATTTGAATTAGCGGTAGTGCTTGTCCTATTAACTACTGCGATTGCGATGTTCGCGATCAATAAGCCGCGCATGGACGCGGTCGCGCTGATCATGCTTGTCGCGTTGCCGCTCACCGGCGTGGTCTCGGTTTCTGAGTCGCTGGCCGGCTTTAGCGATGCAAATATCGTACTGATCGCTGCGTTGTTTGTGCTCGGCGATGGCCTAGTCCGGACTGGTGTCGCTCGCAATTTGGGCGATTGGCTCGCGGCAAAAGCAGGTAGTAGTGAAACCCGCTTGATCGCAATGTTGATGCTGGTCGTCTGCTCTTTAGGAGCATTCATGAGTTCAACGGCCGTGACGGCGATCTTCATCCCGGTGGTGCTCCGCATTTCACAGGGAACCGGCACCTCTCCAGGGCGGTTGATGATGCCGCTCAGTTCGGCCGCGCTGATTAGCGGCATGATGACGCTGATTGCGACTGCTCCCAACTTGGTCGTCAGCGGCGAACTCGAACGTGCCGGCTTTGCCGGTTTCCATTTTTTTGCCTTCACGCCGTTCGGAATCCCAATCCTCATACTGGGGATCGGATATATGCTCTTTGCACGTCGCTGGCTCGGCGCCTCGAAAGACGAGACGCAACGCCCAACCGGGCCCAATTTGGGAGATTGGATCCAAGAGTATCAGCTTGCCGACCGCGAGCATCGAGTTTGCGTTAGCGAAGGTTCGCCGCTCATCGGAAGGACAATTGACCAAGCCAAGCAACTGGGCGGTTCGGACGCAAAAATAATCGCGATCGAACGTCGCAATGTGCTGATTCAGCCAACCAAAAATACCTCGTTACTCTCAGGCGACATTCTCTTAGTTGATCTACTTGCCGAGGAATCGCTGGTCCAACAACTGCGCCAACGGTACGGCGTGGATCCGCTGCCGCTGAACGGCGGATATTTTACAGATCGCGCCCAAGAAATCGGGATGGCCGAGGTATTGCTGCCTGCGACTTCGGCGCTTGTCGGAAAATCGGTCGTGGAAACCAGCTTTCGCGACGAATACGACTTGCAAGTAATTGGGCTGCGACGGGGACGAACCGCGCTGCTGCAGGGTCTAGAAAACGAGGATCTGCAGATCGGCGATACGTTATTGGTGATCGGGCCCTGGCGTGCGATTCGCAATTTGCAGTCACATGGTGGCGATCTCGTGCTGTACAACGTGCCGGTTGAAATCGAAGAGGTTTTGCCGGCGCCTGGTAAAGCCCCACATGCGGTGATCTGCCTGGTGCTCGTGGTCGGATTGATGGTCAGCGGCCTGATCCCCAATGTACTGGCCGCTTTAATGGGCTGTCTGTTGATGGGCAGCTTGGGCGTTATTAACTTGAACAGCGCCTACCGGGCAATCGACTGGAAGACGCTGGTCTTAATAGTCGGCATGCTGCCGTTCTCGATCGCGTTGCAGCGGACAGGAGGCGTAGATCTGATGGCCGATGGATTGATGACAATGATCGGAGGCATGGGAGGACGCACGGTGCTGGCTATTATCTTTGCCCTCACCGCGATCCTGGGGATGTTTATCTCTAATACTGCGACAGCAGTGCTGATGGCGCCGGTCGCTTTGGCTTTGGCTCATGACTTTGAAGCTTCGCCCTATCCTTTTGCAATGATTGTGGCGTTGGCCGCATCCACCGCGTTCATGACTCCTGTCTCTTCGCCGGTCAACACGTTAGTGGTGACGCCGGGCAATTATTCTTTCGGCGATTTCGTGCGAGTCGGTGTTCCGTTTGCTATTATTGTAATGCTGGTCTGTGTGATGATGGTGCCGCTGCTTTTCCCCTTTTGATATCGCTGGGGTGCTGACACGATGACTGACGCGAAAGCTGCTCCCAAAGGGGTAATGCAACGCTTGCTTGACGTTGTCGAGAAGGCTGGCAACCGAGTCCCGCACCCTGTGTTGATCTTTTTGACTCTGATCGGTCTCGTGATCGTCCTCTCGCACGTCTTATATATGACGGGCGCCAGCGTCACGTTCGAGACAATCGTGCCCGACGCGACGAGCGCAGACGACGCATCGCCTCTTTATTCACCGAGCTTGTATGACACGGGGATGCAGGCCGAACCCCAGACGCTCGGCGAAAAGAGCTATCACATCGAGGAACAAACCGTCGCTGCTCGCAGCTTGCTGACGACGGAAGGGATCCGATTTATCTACAGCTCTTTGATTCCCAACTTTATGAGTTTCACAGCGGTGGGCTTGATGATCGCCGCGATGGTAGGAGCGGGCGTTGCGGAAGAGTCTGGGTTGGTGAACTCCCTGATTCGCAAGTTAGTAATCGTCTCGCCCAGTTGGGCTTTGATCTATATTTTGTCGTTCGTCGGAATCCTGTCGAGTATCGCAGCGGACGCAGGCTATCTGGTTTTAATCCCCTTAGCTGGAGTCGCCTTTTTAAGCGTCGGACGGCATCCAATCGCCGGATTGGCATTGGGATTCGCCGCAGTGGCTGGCGCATTTACCGTCAACATGCTCATCAAACCGCTCGACGCCGTTTTGGTCGAATTCACCAATGACGCGATCGCGTTGGTGGATCCCAGTAAATCGATTGGCCTCGCTTCCAATCTGTGGTTCTCGATTACGTCGGTCGTCGTACTCACCGTGCTGTTGGCATGGGTTACCGAATGGCTGATCGAACCTCGCTTGGGAAAGTACGACAAAGAATTAGCAGGCGATAACCCGCCTGCGGTTGAACAAGGCGCTCTCTCGGCCGATGAGTCTCGTGGGCTGATCTACGCTGCAATTGCCCTGGTCGTCACGCTGGGAGTCTTCGCCCTGCTGACTCTGCCGCCGGGGGCTCCTTTGCGTGACCCTGAGACGGATGTACTAATCGGCAATTCCCCCTTCATGAACGGCTTGATTGCCGTGATCATGATCTTGTTCCTGACAACCGGCGCTGCTTATGGCTACGGGGCCAAGACAATCACCAGCGTTACCGCAATTATCAAAGCGATGGAAAAGGCAATGTCGGGACTGGGTGGCCTGATCCTGCTCTTTCTCGTGTTGAGCCAATTTGTGGCCTATTTCAACTACACCAACATCGGCACGATCGTCGCGTTGAAATTGGCTGATATCCTGACGACCGCCGGTTTCCCCGCTCTGTTGTTACTGATCGGCTTTATTGTAGTTGTCGCGATTATCGACCTGCTGATTACCGGCGCGATCGCGAAGTGGGCATTGTTCGCACCAATTTTCGTGCCGCTACTGCTGAGTCTTGCCGTAGCTCCCGAAGCCGTGCTGGCCGCCTACCGCATCGCCGACTCACCGGTCAATACGATCACACCACTGAACGCCTACTTTGCCTTAGTGGTTGGCTTCTGCCAAAAGTATGACAAAAACGCAGGCGTAGGAACGGTCGTCGCCATGATGCTCCCCTACGTCTTCGCCCAATTCGTCGTTTGGACCACTCTGTTCGCCGTCTGGCACCTGCTGGGAATCCCCTGGGGACTTTAAAGGTAATCAGCTGCGGTAAGGGCAAAATCGACTTTTCATTTTCAGCTTGTTCCAACTGCTTGCGACCAGATTCAATCGGAGAACCACGAGATGTCCAGCCACACGATTCCGCTTGATATCGAATCCGCGGAAGCTCACCTGATGCGATTTCTCGCCGTCCCAGGAGTCACCGGCGAAGAAGCTGCGATTGCCGAAGCGGTCTCCGACGAATTGAAAAAAGTGGGCGTACCGGCGTCTGCGATTCGGTTTGACACCGTCAATCAGAGAATCCCACTACCGACGCAGACAGGCAATCTGATCGTCGAATTGCCCGGCACGATGCAAGGGCCCCGCATGCTGTTTTCTACGCATCTAGACACCGTACCGCTGTGCGCCGGCGCCAAGCCCAAGCGACAAGGAGACCACATCGTTTCTGACGGAACAACCGCACTCGGCGGTGACAATCGGACCGGCTGCGCCGTACTGGTGTCGCTGGTAGAAACGCTGCTCAAGCATCATCTTCCTCACCCGCCGATCACGCTGCTGTTTACTGTTCGAGAAGAAAGCGGCCTGCATGGCGCTCGCGAACTTGACCCGGCTGACCTAGGCGGAGCGACGATGTGCTTTAACGTTGACAGCAAGTTGGCCTCTGACTTAATCATCGGCGCTGTCGGCCAAGAAAACTGGAACGTCGAGATCATCGGCAAAGCAGCCCACGCAGGCGTTGCGCCGGAAAAGGGGATTTCAGCGATCCTGGTTGGCTCACTGGCCTTGGCCGCAGCACACCACGGCGGCTGGTTTGGCAAAGTGGTAAAACCTGATGGAAACGGCACTAGCAATGCGGGCATCTTTGGCGGCAAGCAGGGCAAAGCGGCCGGCGATGCGACGAATGTCGTCACCGACTATGTGCATATTGTGGGTGAAGCTCGCAGTCCAGACGTCGCCTTCGCCGCCAAAATTGCCGCCGCTTATGAAGACGCGTTCGCGAAAGCCAAAGAGCAAGTCAAAGACTCAGACGGGAACATGGCTGAAGTAACTTTTACACGCAAGCCTTCGTATCCTTCTTTCAAACTAGAGGATGACTCCCCCGCAGTCATTCATGCAAAGAAAGCAGTCGCATCGATCGGCCTGACACCGACGACGCATTTTTCTAACGGCGGGCTGGACGCTAATTGGCTCTATAGACACGGCGTGCCCACGGTCACGATTGGATCTGGGCAGTATGAAATTCACACCCTCAAAGAATACGTTGATATCCCTGAATTCTTACAAGGCTGCCGTCTTGCGGTAGCGTTGGCGACGCTTGAGTCGTAGCGTAGGTTTTAAGTTGCGGCTTAAAGATCGTAGGCGATTGGGTTCAACGCAGGAGAAACCAGATGATTAGCCTATCCGAATTGAGAGCGCTTCAAAAACATCGAGACTATCCCACCGTTTCGATACTGTTACCCACGCATCGTACGGCGCCTGCCTACAAAAAGGACCCGATCAAGGCCAAAAATCTGGTCAATAAGGCGATCGTTCGCTTACATGGCGAATTCTCCAAACGCGAAGCGGCGCCTGTAGTAAAGCAGTTACAACAACTCGTGAAGACCATCGACTGGGAGCATTCGCTCGATGGGCTTGCTCTGCTGGCCAGCCGCGACCAAGCGATTGCCATCCCGCTACCGTTCAAGGTCAAACCGCGGGCAATTGTCGACGAAACTTTCGCCACACGGGATATTGTCTACGCCCTGAATCGTGCGCAGCCCTATCGCGTGCTTTCTTTAAGCCAAAATGTGCGTCTGTACGACGCTTGGACCAACGTGCTTGAGGAGCATTTAGAAGCTCCATTCCCGCTAAAATATCGCGCCGGATCAGCAAAGAAACTCTCTCGACGCCAAGTCATGGCGCGCACGGATGCGCGCGGAGACGATCACCGAAAGTTTTATATCGAAGTGGATAAGGCTGTCGCAGATGTGCATAAGGCGGATCCTCGACCACTATTGATTGCGGGCGCGGAACGAAATCTGGCATATTACCGTGAAGTGACAAAACTATCCGATTCGATCTGCGGAATGCTCACCGGCAACTACGATGACGAACAGATTAGCAAATTCGGCAAATTGACTTGGCCGGTGTTTGAAGTCGGAGCAACTGCTCAGCGGACTGAAGCCCTTATCGAGTTGGACAGCGCTGTCGATTCGCATCGCCACGCTTCCGGTATTGCTCAGGTATGGCGAGAGGTCATCCAAGGCCAATGCCGCATTCTGCTCGTAGAGAAAGACTTCTCCTATCCTGCAAAGCTGAGTGAAGATGGAAATCTCTTGCTCCCTTTCACCGGGAAGGGTGCAGAAAACTTGGATGATGCGGTTGACGAGGTGATCGAACGCGCGATGGCGGCAGGAGGTGAAGTTTATTTTTACCCACCGGGCGCCCTTGAAGTGCATCAGCAAATTGCTGCTGTCCTACACCACCGATCCTAAGTAACGGTACCAAGCGCCAATAAGTTACTTCATCGACGTTTGAATCATTGCGTGGTAGTTCACAAGGCCCCCACGCACTGATTCTTCTTGGTCCATCCGTCGCCAGGCGACTACTTGCTGGGGATTTGCTCAGGTTTGTAGTTGGGGAGCCAACGGCAGGGCAACTGAGCGAACAATGCGATACAGGAGAGCACCAGAAAGCCGATCTTCAAGGCTCGCGTTCTCGCATCTGCGTTGATTTCCAACGCCTCCTCCATCTGCTCAGGCGACGCTACGATGTCCCCCAATCGCTCCTTCAGTTGGCTGTCACTAAAGAAGTTTAGATTGTCCAAGTTCACCTGATCTTTTAGTTCCGCGGTAATGATCGGGTTTTCCTGAAGATGTCCGACAATCATCGTACTCAACAGCCCAACCAGCAAAGCTCCAACCAAAGATGTTCCCACGGCGGCAGCCAGATTTTGGGTGACGCCGCGCAACGACCCCACGTCGGCGGCCAGCTCTTTAGGAGCAGCAGTCACCAAGACGTTGAACAATAAAGTCACCAAAGCCCCCTGCCCTAAACCGACGATGACCAAGCCGACAATCACTGGCGCAACGCTCCAATCGTTCCGAATCACAAACGCCAACCAAGCCGTACCGATGGTTACTAGCAAGAATGAAGTGCTGGCAATTTGTCGCGGCGTGAATCGCTTATAGAGTCGGACGATCAATATCGCTGTGAAAAATACGGTCAGCATGAACGGCATCATCGCCACAGAGGTCGCCATGCTGGTGTTACCTTGGACGATCTGAATATAGAGAGGAACAGAAAAATTGATTGCTCCTTCCATCGCAACGATTAGAAAGAGCGTGAATGCGGTCGCCCATTCCTTCGGAGATTCGACCACTTCCAACGCCAACAGCGGAGTCTTACCGACGCTCTTCTGGCGATGTGACCAGGCCAGAAAGGCCGCCAACAGCGCGACGCCGCCAACGATCAATACAGGTGCAGGGGACATGCCCGCTAGTTCAAACGGCGCCGCCGGTCGAGCAATCAATACGCCCCAGTTGCGGAGGTTATTAAAGCCAAAAGTGATACAGATAACAGCCGGAGCGGAAATCAGCACGCCCAGGTAATCAATCTGCACATTTGGATTACCTAAGGATGGCTTCAGCTTGAAACTGAGCAGCAAAATCAAAGCAGCATGTAGAATCAGCAACCCGAACGCGTAACGCCAACTGAGCCAAGTAGCGACCGTCCCGACGATAACAAAAGCCAACACGCCAGCAATCGCCCGAGCAGAACCGAGCCAGCCCACCGCTTCGGCTTGCTGTTTTCCACGGTAGTGATCCGCAATCAATACGACCAAGGTCGGCACCAGCGCCGCACCGGCGAAACCGGCCAGCCCTTGGGCCGCAAGCATAATCTCTGCGGATGGACTAACGACCATGGTGATCATCGCGACTAAAAATAGCGCCACGGCTGTTTGAAAGAAAATCTTGGACCCGAATCGCTGCCCCAGCTTTGCCCCCAGCATGATGAAACCGGAGACTCCCAACGAATAGAGCACGATCGCCGTCCCTATCGTCGTGGGAGGAGTATCAAAGCTGGCTACCATGCCTCCCATGGATACCGGAATTGCCGCTACGTTGAACGACATCAACATCTGCCCCATGGCAATTACGATCATCGGAAGCCAAGAGTCGCGCGGTTCATTTTCGAGACCGGTCGCGAGCGCATCTTGAGTGGCCATCGCGGGGTAACTCCAAAGAGGTTTAGCCAGGAGACTCGAACTAGACTCCAGGCTTGGAAACGAGTAGATCCATCCCCAATCGCTGCGAAAGAAATTTGGCGACTAGCTGGCCTTTGATGCTGTTGCCTGCTTTATCCAGCGGCGGGGCAAAAGTGCCTAGTCCCGCTTTGCCCGGAGAGACGGTCGCAATTCCGCCGCCGATCCCACTTTTGCCCGGCAAACCAATCTCATATAGCCAATCGCCGGAAGTCTCATACAGCCCTGCGGTTAGCATGACGGCAAGCGCGTAATGACAAACCGAGGAGTCAACAACCCGCTCTTTGGTGACGGGGTTTACGCCGCCATCGGCTAAGGTTGCGCTCATCACAGCCAAGTCCCTGGCTGAGACGTTCAAGGAGCACTGCTTGGTATACAACTCAACCGCTTCCGCCGGATTCATATAGATCCGACCGACGCTTTGCAGCATGCGTGCAATCGATTGATTACGAAAATTGGTTTCCATAGCACAGGCATATACCTCGTCGTTCAAGGGCAACTTGCGACCTGCGAAGCGAGACAAGCCTTCGTGGATAAAATTCCACTTCTCTTCCAGCGACTTTCCCGGCGTCAAACTGGTCGTAGCGATTGCTCCTGAGTTGACCATTGGGTTGGTGCGACCATTTTCACCGCGTTCAATCCCTTCGAGCGAATTAAACGCTCGCCCCGTGGCGTTTACGCCAACTTTGTCGCGAACTTCTTCGGGACTTAAAACTTCGCTAACCAACGCCATAACAAACGGCTTTGAGACGCTCATGATGGTGAACTCATGGTCGGCATCTCCGACGGCATGCACCTGACCGGTCGAGCTTACGACACATATTCCAAACAGATCGGGCCGAGTACGTGCAAGCGCCGGATAGACCTGCGAGTTTTGGCCCTCCGTGTTGGATTTGAATTGTTCATAAGCTTCAGCGACCAAGGCTTCGACCACCTCGGGCCCTGGCAAATGGCCGGTAGAAATGTATCCCGAAGGTTGGAGGAGATCGTCGGCCATTGGTTATCTACCCGCCTCAACCGAGTGAAAACATGTCAACGACACTGAGAACGACCTCAGGAAGATATCGGACACGGAGATTCTAGCCTGAACCATTTAAACTGTCATGCATGAAATTGAGGAGCGATCAATGCCTAGGGGAAAATGTTGACGGGATCGGCTACGCGCGCTTCTAACTTCTCGAAAAGCCAAGTCTGGCGAGGGGGAGATCGCTGCTGGGCCGCGAAATGGCCGAAGAGCGGTCAACGAATCTCCACAGGGAGGCCGATCAAGGTCGCCAGTTGTAAACCGACCCGATCCGACTAGATTAAGATACCGTCGCAAGAGCGAGATTTGGCGAATCAAGGGTGAGGAAGAAATGCCTCCAAGAGTCTCTCCGGAAACTTGCTTTGCGGCTGGGATCAGCGATTTTTCGTGCTCGGCAAGGCGACCGAAGCAGGCGAATCCTCTAGATTCGTCGATGCAGGTCAACGCAGCCGCGTGCGGAAAATCGCTGATCCCAGTTCAAATTGAAGTTTCCGGATAGGCTCTAACCGATTGGCTTGCACGAAAACGATATCTTGGCCGATCTGACGAGTCGCTGAATCGGATATTTCACTCGGAGTAATGTGTCATGTTTCGCTTATGGGTTTGTATCGCTACCACGCTTTCCCTTTGTTCGGTGACGCAAGCACGTCCCTGGTCTGCCGTTTCTGGCGACTATGTTCTAGAAGCAGAGTTAATCGGCTTCGATGATGAGAATGTCGTCCTCCAGCGGGCCGATAAGGAAATGGGAATCCTCAAGATCTCCGAATTGTCCGAGCCAGACCGTGAGTACTTGAAGTCTGAAGAAGCGCAGCAAATTCAAAATACGCATCTGCAGGCCCCGCAGACGTGGATCACCACAACGGGCCAAAAACTAACAGGGCGGATTGTCGAATTTGTCAGCGACGAAGTGACGATTCAGCGTCGCCGAGGACGTGCATACATTGATAACCGCAGGCTGACTAACCTACCCATTTTTTATCAGCAATTGATTCCAGAAATCGTCTCGCATTTTGACGAGATCAATCTGCCTGACAATCGGGCATTCCAGAATTGGCTGCTTCGCCAACGCGGCAACCCACGCAGCTTTCCCATCCATGGCGTGCTGCTAGAGACCGAGGATGGTGATGAGTACGCCATACCGTTTTTTGCCTTCACTCAACCAGATCGAGAACTGCTATCCGCTGGTTGGGCTGAGTGGAAGTCGGCGAAACTGGACGAGCTAGACGAAGCCAGCAACCGCCAATTCGAGCAAGAACAAGCGCTCATGCTGCGGGCATTGGCGGCGGAGCATCTTCAAAATCAGCAGATCCAACAACGGATTGCCAAACTGAATTTGAATCTATCAGCAATCCGCGCGGGACTGACATCAGCCTGGGAAGTCACCCTTTATCCGCTGCCAGGCACGCCGATGCCGCCGCAGTGGGTGGTCACCCTGGGACGCAACAGTGAAGATGCGGTCTTTGCGGCGCTACAGCAAAACCCTGGCTTTTCGGTAGGAGCGGTGCGCAGGGTCAGTCGCTAAGATTGCACCAACTAGCAATGAAACAGGCCGTTTAATCGGATTGCATGGCAATGTTTCGACTGCTTACTTGACTTCCCTAACCGGCCAGATATCTTCCCTTAGGAGGAGCTATTTGACCGGTCTATATAACAGATCGGCAGGCCATAGCTCAACTTTGAATCGAATGTAAATGTTGAACATTCATCACACTTCCAACTGAAAAACAATGCAAACCACATCCCCCCATGCCGATGAACCCAAAGATTTGCAGCAATATTGGGTCTGGTTCCTAGTTCTGGGAATTGGAATGGTGGTCCTCGGTAGTTTTGCGATAAGTTGGGCATGCTTGGCGACGATTTCGGTCGCGGCCACTTGGATGTTCGGCTTCCTTTTGCTGGCCAGCGGGATGTCCATCGTCGTGAATGCGTTTTGGTCCGGTCGATGGAGCGGCATGTTGCTGCACTTGTTGATCGGCATCATGTACCTGGTCGCCGGGTTCATCATCATTGAACAACCGATCGAAGCCGCGATCAATTTAACGTTGATCATCGCTATCTTCCTTCTCTTTACTGGCATTTTCCGCATGGTGTTTGCGATCAGTGAACGCTTTACCGGCTGGCCGTGGGTTTTGCTCAACGGCGCCGTGACGCTGATGCTGGGGATACTGATCTACAAACAGTGGCCAGCGTCAGGATTGTGGGTGATTGGTCTGTTCATCGGCATCGACTTAATACTCAACGGTTGGTCGTGGGTCATGCTGGGGCTAGGCGTCCGCACGCTGCCCAAGACTCAACAACTGGCCTAGTGCTGACCACATTAGCAGCGGGTTATTCAGATTTCACTAATCCATCGCAGCCACATGCTTCGGTGGATTGGGCGTCTAGATAATCTGCCAAGCAATCACTAACGGGCTCGCGTACGTTGCTGCCATCGTATTGAGCAAGCAGCCGTTATCACGCGATCCCTTGAATCGTTCGCTAGCGCCCATACCGGCGAAGTTCAATTCTAGATCGAAAGCAAAAGCTCAACTGGTTGATGTCGCGGTCTAAGGGAAGTGGATTGAATTCCTAGGCTCCCTCTATCGGACCTTAAATTCACCGGAAATTGATTGGCTAAGCTTTCGCCAACCAGATACCATCAATGGGTGAGATTCTCTTCTCGTCATATCGCTGTGCCGTCTCGTCTCTTGTGGAATACCTTCCATGAAATTGGTAGCATCGATTTCCCTTAGCTTCTGCCTGCTGGTTCTGATCGAATCTGCTGTGGCGACTGCTGATGACGTGAATCCACCGAATGAGAAAGCGGCATCTCAACAAGCGGCTATCCATGAGGTGCTTATTGAGTATCTAGCAGCCTACAATGCGCACGATGCGGATGCTCTTGCCGCTCACTGGAAAGAAGATGGCGTCTTCGTTGATGAGAGCGCCGGCGACAAGTTGGCTGGTCGTGAAGCGATCCGACGAGACTTCATCAAGCTGTTCGCGGAGAATCAGGATGTCTCACTAGACGGTAACCTGGACACGATTCGACTCATTCGACCAGATGTTTGTGAAATTCAAGGAAGCGCCATAGCGACAAATTCTGCTGGCTCTTCAGTGAACAGCAAGTTCATCGGGATCATGGTGTTAGACGAGAATCGCTGGCGGATCGATAGTCTTCATGAAACGCTCGTCCCCACGCCAACAGGGTCTGGCAATCAACTGCAATCGCTGCAGTTTTTGGTAGGTAGTTGGGTGGATGACACCAGCGAGGCGCAAGTGGCTACCACAGTGCGGTGGGGAATGAGCAACGCGTTCTTAATCCGCTCTTATGAGATCGTCGGCGAAGCTAGTGTGGCTTATCAGGGAACGCAGATCATTGGTTGGGACCCTCTACTGCAGCAGATCCGTTGCTGGACCTTTGACTCGAACGGCTCCTTTGGTGAAGGAGTTTTGTCACCTGCCGAGGATGGCTGGGTGATGAAGTTTCGTCAGACCTTGGCAGATGGTCGACTTGCTGGCGGAGCACAATTTATCAAGCAGATCGATGACAATACGCTTTCGGTCCAGTCGCTTGACCAAGAGGTTGACGGGGATGCGATTCCAGCCAGCGCCCCAGTGCGTGTGATTCGTAGGGACAGTCATTCAGACGACTAATCGAATCCGCGTTACGAGTGTCGATCACGATAAAAAATCAGGAATGTAACCGTGCGCAATCCCAAAGTATGGACTCTCATCGCCGTCGTTCTCATGCTGCTGCCGGTAACCAAAGCAGAAGCGATCGGCCGCGCAGGTGGACGGGTCAGCGATGCCGCCGCCGCTCGAAGCGGAAACGCAAGCAACGCCCGCGCGAATCTCGGAGCGGCTCGAGATAGCGGCGGGGGCCTCTCTCGCCCCAGCACCGGTAACATCTCGCGCCCCAACAATAGCACTCCATCTCTGGGCGGTGGATCACCGAACAATCGCCCCAATCTCGGCGGCAGCACCAATCGGCCAGGCTCCGGCAGCACGCGTCCCGACTTGGGCAACATTGGTTCCAACCGGCCCGGCGCCGGCGGCAGCACCAATCGGCCGGGCTCCGGCATCTCGCGTCCCGACTTGGGCAACATTGGTTCCAATCGGCCCGGCGCTGGCGGCAGCATCAATCGGCCAGGCTCCGGCATCTCGCGCCCCGACTTGGGCAACATTGGTTCCAACCGGCCCGGCTCCGGCGGCAGCACCAATCGGCCGGGCTCCGGCAGCTCACGCCCCGACTTGGGCAACATTGGTTCCAATCGGCCCGGCGCTGGCAGCAGTATCAATCGGCCAGGCGCCGGCATCTCGCGCCCCGACTTGGGCAACATTGGTTCCAATCGGCCCGGCGACGGCGGCAGTATCAATCGGCCGGGCTCCGGCATCTCGCGCCCCGACTTGGGCAACATCGGATCGAATCGGCCAGACCGACCAAGCGTCGGAGGCATTGAACGCCCAACTACTCTCCCCGGCAGAGCACCTTCGCGGGACCGGCTCGAAGATTTCCTTGGCATGCAACGGCCAGGAGCCGAGAGACCTGCGATCGGCAACCGCCCTGACTTGAGCGTTCGCCCCAATCGACCAATTGTCGGCGGCGATAGAAACGTCTCGATCCACAATCCTCCTTCATGGAGCCGTGGTGATCGCAACGTCAATATCAGCATCAACGTCAACAATCGCTGGAATACGGCCATCATTGCTCGCCCACGCAACATCCATGACTGGCGTCATCTGCGACCAGATCGCGTCGCCCGTTGGCGGCACTGGGGCAACAGCGTCCGTTTTGGCTGGGGACCTGTTGGCTGGTCGGTCTTTGGGCCAAGCTGGTGGACCAACCATCATCCCGTATTTTGCGGTTGGCATCATTGGCGACAATGGAATCGACACAGTTGGGGCTTTTGGTGGACTCGCCCCACTTTCACTCAGACCACCAACTGGTTCGTTTGGTCGGCGCCGGCCGCGGTTTGGACCGAGCCAATATTTTTAGATTACGGCCCTGGTGGAAATATTGAAATTCAAGACAACCATGTGATCTTCAACGGAGAGGATCTCGGCACGGTTGAGGACTATGCGCAAAGCGCTGCCGAACTGGCGACGGTCGCGGCTCCAGAGGACGAAGCCCAGGCAGATAGCGCCGAGTGGCTGCCGCTCGGCACTTTCGCCGTCTCGACCAGCGAACTGGAAGGCGAGCCTGTTCGCTTTATCCAACTCGCCGTGAACCGCCAAGGGATTGTCAGCGGTACGTACTTCAACTCCCAGACCGACGTTTCCCAAGTCGTCTTGGGAAAAGTGGATAGTGACACTCAGCGAGTCGCGATGCGATTGGGTGATGACGAGAATCTTGTGATCGAAACAGGCTTGTACAACCTCACGCTCGATGAAGCTCCAGTGATGGTGCATTTCGGGCCCGAGAAATTTGAATTTTTCCTCTTGGTCAGAATTGACGAACCGGAGCACGACACTGAGTAATTCAGCCCATATGCAGCGAAAGCGCATTATCCACGCGACAACTTACTACTATAGCGAACCGGTCAAATTTGGTCCGCATCGCGCGCTCATGCGTCCCCGCGAAGGGCATGATTTGCGGATTATCAATACTCACATTGAGATCGAACCAGCGGCGACGGTACGCTGGCTGCGCGACGTCGAAGGAAACTCTGTGGCGATCTTGACGTTTGCAGAGAAAGCCGACCGCTTGAAGATCGTCGCAGAAATTGACGTCGATGTTAGTGACGACAATCCGATCGAGTGCTTGATTGATCCCCATGCGCGTTTGTTCCCGTTTCATTATTCACCGGTAGAACAAGTCGAGCTCGTTCCGTATCGCTTGCCGAGCTATCCTTACGATGGTCTAGCGCTGCATGATTGGCTGCGCGAGTCGTATCAACCAGGGCAAATCATCGACACGTTTCAATTGCTGTGCGATCTCAACTCGCGAATCTACCACTCATTGAAATACAACGCCCGCGATACATTTGGCGTGCAATTGCCACATCAAACGCTGGAACTGCGCAGCGGCACCTGTCGCGATTACGCCGTGCTAATGATGGAAGCAGTGCGTTACTGGGGCTTCGCGGCGCGCTTTGTGACCGGCTATATCCAGATGGAAGCGGGGCAGCACGGCGCTACGCACGCCTGGACCGAAGTCTATTTGCCTGGGGCCGGATGGAGAGGATTTGATCCGACCAACAACAAATTGGTTTCCGCTGAACATATATCGGTGGCTGTCGCGAGAGAGCAAGAAAAAGCGGCGCCCCTTTCAGGAACTTGGGAGGGACCTGGAAATGCATATCAAGGAATCGAAGTTTCGGTACAGGTTGTCGCGTTGTAAACCTTGCCGCGAATGCCTTGGATCAGAACGGATCGCTTGGCTGATAAATGGACCTCTGTCATGCAGAACGAGCTGAACGACCCGCCAAGTCCATCCCTGCAAAAGTCGTTTTTCCAGAAGTCGCTGGACTTGATCGAGCGACTGGGAAACCAAGTTCCCCATCCGGCCGTATTGTTCCTCCTCCTCATTGGATTGCTCGCCGTCCTATCGCAGATTTTTCAATCGATGGGAACGAGTGTTTCCTACCAGCGGATCAATCCCGAAACGCATGTCGTGGAGCAAACGACGACCGTAGTGCGTAGCTTGTTCTCTGCGGCGGGAATCCGCTTTATTTTCACGTCGGTCGTGCCGAACTTTGTCAACTTCGGGCCGGTCGGAATCATCATGGTGGCGATGATCGGCGTCGGTCTGGCCGAGCGATCAGGCTTGATCGGCGCGATGATTCGCAAGATTGTGATCATCGCGCCGCCGTGGTCAATGACCGCGATTCTAGTCACGTTAGGCGTGCTGTCGAGCATCGCCAGTGATGCGGGATACCTGGTTTTGATCCCGCTCGGAGCGGTTGCGTTTCATAGCCTCGGGCGACACCCGCTGGCCGGCATGGCGGCAGCCTTTGCAGGAGTCGCCGCCGGGTTTGGAGCCAACTTTCTGGTGAAACCAATCGATGGAATCTTGGCCGAAATGACCAACGACGCGATTCACATCGTCGACCCAGCCAAGTCGATCGCGCTGACAGCGAATTTCTATTTTGGGATCGCTTCAAGCGTCATGCTAATCGTAGTCTGCACGGCAGTCAGCAATTGGTTTGTAGAGCCTGTTCTGGGCAAGTACGAGGGTGAAGCGCCAATTCCGGACAACAAAAAACTCTCGGCGGAAGAAGCTCGTGGACTCCTCTTCGCTTTATGCGGGCTGCTGGGGTTTGTTGCGGTTGTTTTGCTGCTGACGCTGCCAGCGGGCGCTCCGCTGCGCGATCCGGAAATGGGCACAATCCTTGGCGATTCACCTTTTATGTCAAGCTTGGTGTTTTTGATCATGCTGCTCTTTTTTGTCACGGGAGCTGCTTATGGCTGGGGCGCCAAAACGATCAACACGATCGACGAGGCCATCGACGCGATCACCAAGACTTTTGCCGACCTGGCGGGACTGTTGTTCTTGTTCTTTGTGATTGGACAATTTGTCGCATACTTTACTTTCACCAATCTTGGAACGGTGCTGGCGGTCAATTTGGCCACATCGTTAGCCGAGGCGAATCTAAACAGCGTCACATTACTGCTCGCATTCATCGCCATCGGTTTTTTACTCAGTATTCCGGTTCCCAATATCCTGCCCAAATGGGCGATCATGGCCCCGGTGTTCGTACCGTTGTTCATGAAGTTGGGAATCGATCCTGATGTAGTTCTGGCCGCCTACCGAGTCAGCGACTCGCCTCCCAACGTCATCAACCCACTACTGCCCCACTTTGCGCTGGTGGTCGGATTTGCTCAGCGCTGGCAGAAAGAGGCAGGCGTCGGCACCGTCGTGGCGATGATGTTGCCGTATTCCGTAGCCACCTCCGTGGTCTGGGTACTGTTGTTCTTGGCTTGGTATTTACTAGGCTTCCCTTTTGGAACAGGCTAGATACGTACGGTGCGTCGAAGCTTATCAGCTGAGCGAGCAGGCAAACGGGGTGAAATTGCACCAGTCCTAGGCATCCGGACGCATGGGCAACCAAGCATGGATTGAAAATTCCCAGCGACCAGCCGAATGTCGGATTCTAGCAGCGGTCGGCTGGCGCCTGATTATTTCAGTAGGTTTCGCGACCGCGTTTGGACCGTCAATGCCGAATCTGGCTGCTTCCACGCCGTTGGACTCTTTCGCGGGGGGGATGAAGCCCCTCAAACTCGACCGCATTGTGCTTTTGACTCTATGCCCGCAGGTGAAATCTTAATTATTTTAAGTTTTCCTCTTCACCTATATGCCCCTTTTTCAGGATTGGCGCATTCAATTTGCAAAAGAGAACTGAATCGCCCCATTTACTAATTAGCTACTTTCGAGTTACACTCCACTTACCAGATAAATGGCAATTGAACTGTTCTGGTGAACAGTGTTTTCCCCTAAGAAATATAATTGAGAAGACGGACGCATGGCTGAAGGTACAATCAAAAAGCTGACCGACAAGGGTTTTGGATTCATTAACACAGGTGGTTCAAACGACCTGTTTTTTCATTCGAAAGCCCTGCAAGGCGTGAGTTTTGACGACTTGCATGAAGGTCAAAGCGTTACGTTCACGGAAGGTCGCGGACCGAAAGGCCCGTGCGCCGAGAACGTACGCCCTGTTTAAGGCTTTTACAGCCGTGACGACAGATTTTGTGGGCCGAACTCATCTCCGATGGTTCGGCCCGCTTTGTGTATAGAGGTCCAGACGCCAAACTGGATAACTGCTGGCGAAGCCCAACCGGTGGCAAATTGCGAAACACCGCCATCACGTTCAAACTCTACCATCCCAGCGTCAACGCACATAACAGGCGCTGACGCTGCTTCTTTACCGCGACTACGCTTTCTGCAGCAGGATCATCTCGACTTCGACGCTGACGCCCAGCGGAAGTTGCTGCATTCCTACGGCGGTTCGCGCGTGCCGGCCAGCTTCACCAAAAACGTCACGCACCAACTCGGATGCGCCGTTAATAACCAAATGCTGCTGCGTGAAGTCGGCTTCACAGTTTACATAGCCGGTGATGCGCACGATCCGATCGATCGACTCCAATGAGCCAATTGCTTTTCTTACGGCGCGCAGCACGTTAGCTGTACACAAGGCCGCCGCCTGAGTCGCTTCGTCTAGCGAGATCTGGGACGGAACCTTGCCGACAAACTTAAGCTGATCGCCGTCAAACGGGACCTGGCCTGATGCATAAATCAGGTTTCCGACTATCGCAACTGCGTCGACCAGCGAGCCTTCGGGTGTCGTTTTTTCGATTTCATATCCCAGTTCTACCAAGCGTGCTTCTCGCTGACTCATTGATCTTCTTTTCTGTGATGTACAAAGGAGTGAAAAATGGTGACGATTCGCTTGAAATTACCTCAGGCAGGCGGCGTCACGGCGACTGCGTTGGCATAAGCCAGCTGCAAACTTGCGTCGGTTTTCGTCGTCGCGGCGCGAAAAACAAACAACAAGGCCAAACGGGGATCATCGGTCGCATTGGGATTCGATGCGTGCACCGTCTGGCAATGATGAAGCGTCGCATCGCCAGGCTCTAGTATTGCTTGATAGGTATCGCCCATTTCTGCTGACGGCGGCCGGGCCAAGCCGATTGAATTGCCCTTCACGCCAGACATGATGGTCGGCAACATCCCCAACCGATGAGAACCTTTTACAAACCGAACCGGGCCATTGTCGGGCGTCACGGCGTCGATCGCAATCCACAGCGTCAGCACATCCGGCGGAGATTGACAAAAATAAGCGTTATCCTGATGCCAGGGAACGCCAGAACCGATGCGAGCAGGCTTATTGAACGTCTCTACGCCCAACAAAACTGGTTCACCGCCTAGCAAAGCAGCGATCAATTGCAAAAGCTTTTCGTCACCGGCCAAGCGGCGAAAGTATTCGTTATAGCGTTCCAGGCGCCAAAGATTGCGAACTGTTTGGCCATCCGCTTCTCGCGTACAAGCATCGTCTGGCTGCGACGCAAGGTCATTGCGAACGTATCGATCCAGCTCTGCGCGCACCTGTTGCACTTGCGCCGACGAAAAGCAGGAGCGTAGGCAAATTACCCCGTCGCGTTGATATTGAGAAAGCAACTCCGCAACATTCCACATTGGGTATATTTTCCTTCCTATGCAGCGTTCCAAGAATTTTGCTAATCGTAAAAAAAGCCTGCTCAGTACGCGGAGCAGGCTTTTTCAATTTTTCAGCGCAAGGTCCTAGGTGGACGGCAGCTCAACCTGGGCCAGATAGATGCTCGTTTTCCCTTCGTGGGATGAGTAGTAGCTGACCCACAGGACGCCATCTTTGAACACCAAGCCTGGATAGCTGGTGTCACCGCCAGCAGGAAGCGAAACCAAGTCGGTCAAGACGGCGGTTTCTGGATCGAGTCGCCACACGCGAGTCCCATGACCACCGGTTCGACTTCGGCCGCTGACAATCAACTGCCCATCTTCTAACTCAATCATTTGCGGCCCGCCAACATACTGACCGACGCTCTTCCAAGTCCAGTCGGTATAAGGCGCTTTCGCCGTACCCAACAGCGCATCGCTAGGACTTCCGTCACGTCGAATCAAGCACAGCGCTGTGCCATCCTCTCGAAAGATCAAGCCTGTCTCATTCATATAACCTTCGATGGCGAAATCCTCTCCAACCTGTTTAAAGGTCTTGCCATCTTCGCTTTTGTAGAGTCGCGCCGCTCTCGACTTCGTGCATGAATAGCCAACGCCATAGGCGTCGCCATCGTGCCAAGTGACGCGCCACAGCCAAAAGTTGGGATCGCCAACCGGGATCGCTTCGCTCCATTGGCTACCATCCTCCGAATACCAAACATAGGATTGATGCGTCGCAGCCGCCGGCTGATGCAGCGCGCCGGCGCCAGCCAGACACAGCTTTCCATCGGGAGTGACCGAGATCTTCGCATCCCGCAGATCGGCCACATCCGAAGTGACCAGCGCGGCCGATTCCCAGTTTTCGCCATCGGTTGATTTCAACACGCGCAGTGATCCCTCTTTGGAAACATGCCCTTGGCCTTCACGAAAAACGCAGAACCATTGCCCCTTGAAGCGCACCAAATCGGTAAATGCATTGTGCGGGGCTTTATCCCAGATTTTCTTAACGCTCAGGATCTTGGCCGATTCGCTTGGCGCTGCGACTGCAACCAACGTCGCCGGAAGAAACAAAGCCAAGCTGAAGGCCAGTTTCAAGGAAAGGTTACCTAACATTCGAGATTCTCACTTTTATTAAGGCAGGAAAATGGGAGGGGAGCGAGGCGCCTGGCTGGAGAGCGTTACTCGTCGACCAGCTTTGGCTCAGACTGCTTGGGAGTGAATTGAAAAGCGTACAGATCAGCGTCCTCGATGACAAATTTTAAGCGTATCGACTTTCCTGATAGTAAACTGACGTCGCTTCCTTTTTCTTTCCACGAGATCACACGTTCTAGGTCATTGCCGATCACCAGATTTGCGTCAGCGAGCGAATAGCCGGGCAACGGCGTTCCTTGCTCGTCTTGAATTTCGACACGCACGCCGCCAGCGGCCGACGTTGCGAAATTTAGCTCCAATTGATCGCCGGCGAATGTCAGCGGCTTGGTAACCAGCACGCCAACTTCACGGCGTGCTTGCAGCGACGCAAATCCATCTAAGCGAAGCGAATACCGATGAATGTTCGACGTCGGTTGACCATACTCTTGATTGACGTACAGCGACATTTCTTCAGGGCCGGTCTGCACCATATTTAGTACCGGATAGTTGGTGCGCGAAACCCAATTCCCTAGCGCCGTACCAGGGCGGACGAAACCTTGATCAAAGGTGCAGTCATACTCAGAGCCTCCCCGCGAAGTCATCAAGATCGCGTCGGCCGAGTCGTTGAAGTAGCTCGGGTGCACGCCGATCTCGGCCGCTTGCTGCGGCGTGATCACGCGGCGCCCCGGCATAAACCGGGCTGCGGTTGCAACATAGATATGAGGCGCGCGAAAGTATGCATGCGTTTGATTCGTGTAAAGGTGATTGCGGGGCGTTCCGCTTTGGGTATTACTGTAGGTCATCTGCACCGGCTCTTCCCAGTTCACAAAATCTTTGGACGTGGTGCGCGCGATAGCGCGTACTTTTTGTGAGGCGCGGCGGTAGTAGGCGACGTAGCACTGTTCGCTGGCAGACCAAAACGCAACATTTTGCGAGTCAAACACCCACCCAGCATCTTTGATCACCGGTTGGTCCTGCAACTTGGACCAATGGATCCCGTCCGGCGAGACGTACCCCACCAGATTGCTTTTGGAGGTGCCGCCAATCGCTTTGTAGCGCTGCTTGGGGTCGGCGTCTGGATTGGTGTCGAGAAAGGGAGAAAAGTTGTGCGTCACCGGCGCCGCGTTGGCCAAGATGACATTGTTTTCCTGCACGCCGTGCACAACATACTTGTTGATCGCAGGCCGCCGCCAATGGATTCCATCTTTGGATTCGGCGTAGCAGGTCACTTCACTGTCACGACCATCCGCGCCTGCCTCAGGAACGCCGCGGTAATAAAGCTGAAACTTCTCGTCGGTTTGGATGATCGTACAATAGCCGCAAAACAAACCTTCCCATGGCTTGTCGAATTGGAAGACGATGCCTTCGTCATGCGGCTCGTGCAAAACCAACTGGGCGCCCTCGATTGATTCGATCAGATAGTCATCAATCAACAGCTCACGACGTCCCTGGATCGCGATGGGTTCGGCATGCGTTATGAACGGCGCAAGACAGGCGACTGCTATCGTAATAGCTCGCAACATGGACATGCTTGCTCTCCAGTAGGCGTTCGGCATTTCACACTCCAATCAATGCAAAAAAACGCTAGTTTTCGAGCTCGAAGACCGGCTTATTATTGGAGCCTTGCACGATCTCCACTTCGAGTGGAGTTGTGCTGACGTCATGATAGGCCTTCGGGACTTGGATCGGCGGATCTGGACTGCCGCCATCAAGATGCGGCATCACGACGATGGTTACCTTGTGCTTGCCGAGAACGGCGCCGTCATGATGCGCGTAGGTCGAAACCTCAAAACTGCCATCTGCTTGAATCATCCCGCTGGCGGGGTTCCCCGCATTGTCGGGATGCATTTTCACGACGCCTTCTGACAGCGGCTGGCCACGAAAATGAACGACTCCATGGACAGGCGCCGTTTCAGGAAGTCCCGTATTTTTTTTAGCGCCGCAACCAAGGCTGCTCAAGACCAAACACATGCTCACTGGCAGAACAATCCGGTGAGCGAGACTAGCAACTTTACAATCCGCATTCATTGCCACTTTTCCTCTCGTCGACGCTTGACCAAATTCGTTGATGCTTATTAGAGATTGAATCCGCTGATCGGCAGACCATCCTTCGGATGCACCAAGCCTTGATAGACATCCAGAGCGATCGTCTCCGGCAAAAAGTGGACACTCCCATCGACTGATAGGCTATTAACGCCGCCAGGATGAAAACTGCTTGCTCCTAGCCCCTGTTTCCAACCATGCGTCGTCGCAGAACGCTTCCCCACTCCTCCATAAAAACTGAAGGGATAGTTCGGTCCATTCTCGGAAGTCCCTAATCCTTGAAAAGTCGCCCAGCCGGGCCAAGCATGAAATTCAGGAGTTGATTCAATCCAAAAAATTACGTTCGACGTTCCGTCGACCACATCACGCATCTTCAGCGCAGGGCCTTTACGTCGATCTCCCATCGCGAGGGGATAAGGATAGGTCGCCAAAGATAGGTCGTAATCCCTTCCCACCATCGTTTTGTAGGTGGTGACCCCGATTGGTTCATCACGCGGACACGTCGCAATCGGCGTACACCACGAGGTCCACAAATATTGAGCGGCCGTACTACTGACAGGGCCAGTCGGATCGCTAGGACAGACGTACGGCGGCATCGGCATCCGTGCGATATCAAGATTGGAGGGAGTTCCCGTCGTACTCGTAATCGGCAAATCCCAGCGCACCAGATCATGCACTGCTCCTTGCTCTAGAAACGGAAGAAGCATCACACGCTCCCCAAACCCGTTTGCTCCTTCGGTCGAACTATTGCCGGCGCCACCGCCATTCCACCAAAAAGGAATTTTGGGAAACGATAAAAAAGTATCGTGGTAGTTATGCAATCCCAGGCCAACCTGCTTCAAGTTGTTGCCACACTGAATTCGCCGAGCCGCCTCGCGAGCCTGCTGCACAGCCGGCAATAACAGGGCGATTAAGACGCCGATGATCGCAATCACCACCAACAGCTCTACCAAGGTAAACGCGTGACGATCACAGGATCGCCCCTTCATGATACATGCTGACATCACATACTTCCCCAAAATGACGGACTGATAAGATCATTGCATGATGAGAGTTTTAGCGCTGGGCTGCTCGCTGTTTTGATGGGTCTCAAGATTCTCCTTGAGCAGAATTTCGGCCGACTGACTACAGCCTCTTTCAGTGACTTTTCCAAAGTACCCCCTTGCCAAGACGATTGCAATAGGTTCGTACAACTTTCCAAAAAACACCTCCGAAAAACCTGGCCAACCGATCATCCGCCAGCTGTCTTCCAAAGATCCCCGCTCGCAAAAATGGCAATTAACAGCTGGTTTTTCAGAATCTACCGATCAACTCCCCATGAATCGCCTGCTTCCGCTGATTGACTAGTGCTTTCTAGCTGGTATTATCATGTACATACAACTTGTTCAAAATGGCGAACCAATGACCGTTCTCAATCTGAAAGAAATGACCGAACTTGCCGTTACGGATGAAGCGACAGGTCAGCCGAAGTACGAACAACTTCGTGATTACGTGGTCTCTCAGATCGAATCTGGCGCCCTGAAGTCAGGCGCTGCGCTGCCGTCCGAAAATCGTTTGGCCGAGAATCTGCAGATTGCCCGCAGCACGGTTCGCCAGGCATTGGCCGCACTAGAGCGGGATGGACTCGTGTTACGAGTCCACGGCAAAGGGACGTTTGTGCATGACGAAGCGAAGCAGCGACTACGCAAGTCGCAAGACCTGTTCGCGCTGATCGTGCCCGAAACCGAAACGGCGTTTTATCCTTCTCTGCAGCGAAGCTTTGAACGAGCAGCCGCCGAACTGCACAATCAGGTTGTCGTCTGCAACTCGAACAACGATATCGACAAGCAGGCTAGTGCAATCCTGCAACTGATCGACCTGCGCGTCTCCGGTGTCGCGGTCGTTCCCACGACCAATCCGCCGACGCCTGCATTTCATATTCGACAACTGCAGAAAAACAACATTCCGGTCGTCTGCTGTTCGCGACCTGTCCACGGCGTCCAAGCTCCACTGCTGGCAATACCCTTCGAAGAAGTTGGCCTGCGAGCTGGTGAAAAGATTCGCGAAGCAGCCCACCAACATGTCGCCTTCTTCGGCAGTTCTCACGGCATTGCGACCGATTCGTACGAGCGTGGGCTCCGTAAAGCGCTGGGCAACGACGTTCGCGTCGATGTCTTTATCGGATCAGGGCAGCCGACCAACTACACGGCGCTCGAACAAGAATGCTCGCAAGCAGTCGATACAATATTTAACAAACCAGAAACCCCCACCGCGATCTTCTGCGGCTTTGACTCACTCGCCGAGACGCTCTACATGCTACTAGCGCAGCGAGGTATTCGCGTTCCACAAGATGTATCACTCGTTGGATTCGGCGGAACGCACCGTGGCGGCGGACTCGCCAACCACTTGGCGTCGGTGACGATTGACGAAGTCGGCATGGGCGAACAAGCGATCGAGTTACTTTCTAAAATGCGGAAGGGGCAACTCCCCATTGATTCCAGCGAAGTTCGCCAGCTTCCCTTATCCTTTAACGCCGGCAGCACGCTCAGTTCAGCCAAAGCCACGTCGTAGCGACGCTTTGACACGCACTCTGGAAAATCGTACTTTGCATCGCCTCACCCAACATGCCGTACTCCTGCTGGCCCTCTTGTCAGCCGAGTGCATATTGCCCGCCGCAGAGCCAGCCTCCGCCTTTCAGCAAACCAAGATCGCGGCGCAATGTACTGCAATTTTGGTCGACTCGTTGCCAGCGCAGGGCGAGTGGAGTAGTGTCCATGCGGCGGAATACTTAATCCGCCTGAATGACACAACTCCGGTTCTGGCCGCATTTCGTCCGCAATCCGCCAGCGCAATGCCCCCCTACCGCATCGGAGTGTGGCGCGTACTCGCCCAGGCCGAATCGACGCTGAAATCCCGCAATCGATACATCCAACAGATTCGCGATGTGCTGCTCAACCTGCACGCCGAAGACCGCCTACACGCGATCGAATCGCTGGCCAAACTGCATGCCCCGATTACCTCGCCGACAGAGTTGGAAATTGTCCAACAGATGGCTGATTCGATCGACGAACCAGGACGCAGCTTTGCGCTCTGGCGATTGATCCAAGAAAAAAAGAGTCCCGAGCTTGTGCAGACCTTGCTTGGTGAGCTAGAAAGCTCCGTTGCTATCCAGCGTCTGCGAGCGGCGTTCGTGCTTGGCCAATTGAACGATCTGCAGCAGACAATTCAAATCAAAATAAAGAATATTTTCGTGATGGAACCGCGTGATTCGATCGCATTTCCCTATTTGGCGATCGCTGCCGGCGGCAAGCATCTTTCAGCGCTAGCGACATCCGAAAACCCCACCCACCAAGCATTGGCCCTCAAGGAATTGACGCAGCGCAACGTCAAGTTTCAGTACAACTTTGCAGAGGGGATTGCCGATCCGTCCCCTCTGGCGCTTCGCCAAGCGGCGGCGTTCGCCCTGCTTGCTGAACAACAAAAAAGCGACGTCCAACAGCACCAATAAATTCCGCAGGCGGGCATTCACTATCCCAGTCTTTCGCCTTCCTAAGCACAATCCGGCGAATCTCCGCCCCCTTCCCTTCAGGAAAAGCAACTCCCATGCGACGCAGCAAGGTCTTAAGCAAGATTCAAAATGACTCTCCCGCCTTTGGGATCGCTCTGCATCTGAACTCGCCGGATGTTTACGAAATGGCCGGGCTGATGGGCTTTGACGCGATCTGGCTCGACCTAGAGCATCATGCGACCAGCATAGAAACCGCTAGCCAGTTGATTCGCGCCGCGCGAGCCGGCGGCGCTGATGTCGTCGCTCGTCCGGCCAAAGGAGAGTTCATGCGAACGGCGCGGCTGCTAGAAGCCGGCGCCAACGGCATCATGTATCCGCGCTGTTGCTCGGCTGAGGAAGCCGCCGAACTGGTGCAATGGACCAAATTTGCACCAATGGGGCGGCGCGGTTGTGATGCGAGCGGCCCCGACGTTCCTTACCTATTGAATCCGCTTGCCGAATACTTAGTCGCAGCGAATCAAGAAACATTTCTGATTGTTCAAGTAGAGGACCCAGAAGCACTCGATCATGTGGACGCGATCGCCTCGGTTCCCGGCGTCGATATGTTGATGCTTGGCCCTGGCGACTTCTCCATCCTCTCTGGCATTCCTGGTCAATTCGACCATCCGCTTGTGCTTGCAGCACAAGAAAAAGTGATCCAAGCCTGTCAAAAAGCAGGCAAACCTTGGGCCGCGACCTGCGCTTCCATCGCTCAGGCCAAACAGTTTGCCGACCGTGGCGCGCGGATGCTGTTCCACGGCTGTGACATTGTCTTTGTCAAGCAAGCGCTCGACAAAATCCAGACCGACCTAGCGGCGACCTTTGATCAGCCGGCGCCACCTTCGCGAGACAACGGCGCCGCCAAACATTATCAGGAGACGCGTTAATGTCGTCCCTTTCGCATCATTTACTGATCGTCGGCGCTGGATCCATAGGACTTCGGCACTTGCGTTGTTTTTTGGCGAGCGAGAGAACCGCAGTTTCATTTGTCGAACCTCGACCGGAAGTCCGCACCAGCATCATTGCCGAGCACCCTACCGCCATCGGTTACGCATCACTGGAAGAAGCCTTGGATCAAGGCGAGTTCGATGCAGCGCTCATCGCAACACCAGCACCGATGCACGTTCCCCAAGCGCTGCAGCTACTTGATCGCGGGCTGCATCTACTGATCGAAAAGCCGCTGTGCCTGGATATCGCTTCCGCCGAAGTGCTGGCGACTGCGGCTCAGCAATCGAAGTCGGTCATCGGCGTCGCCTACGTTTATCGAGCCAACCCGTTGCTTGGTCAGATGCGTGACGCATTACTCTCAGGCGACTATGGCAAGCCAGTCGAACTGATTGCTTATGGGGGTCAAAATTTCCCCACTTATCGTCCCGCCTATCGTGAGACCTACTATCGCGATCATGCCAGCGGCGGCGGCGCTATTCAAGATGCGTTGACGCATGTCTTCAACGCCGCTCAATGGTTGATCGGCGACATGCAAAAGATTGTCGTAGACGCGGATCACCTGGTCCTGGATGGAGTCGACGTCGAAGACACTGTCCATGCAATCGCGCGACATTCTGGCGATATCATGGCCAGTTACACGCTCAATCAACATCAAGTCGCCAACGAGATGACGCTGACCGTCGTCTGCCAACGAGGCGTGTTGCGGTGGGAATCCAATCGGCATCGTTGGCGAATCGCGACCGAACCAGACGCGCCCTGGAAAGATATTCAACACGAGCCGCTGCAACGCGACGAGCTCTTCACACGTCAGGCGAACTCCTTTCTGGATGCGATAGAGGGCAAAACTTCCCCGCTTTGCAGCCTGGCCGCAGGGATCTCAACCCTGCGAGCGAATGTCGCGGCGCTCGACAGCTGGCGCAGCGGCGCCTGGCGATCCACCACCACATCTTGAACTGAAACAACATGTCCAATCTATTCTCCCTGCAAAACCGTACTGTTTTGCTAACCGGCGCCACTGGTTATCTGGGGTCCGCGATGGCCATCGGCCTGGCCGAAGCTGGCGCTAGCGTGGTTGTCAGCAGTCGCCGCATCGCCGAGGCCGCCGCGATTGCCGATGAACTGCCAACAGTCGGCGATGCTAAACATTACGCCGTCGAAATCGATCACCAAGAGGTCGATTCGCTGGAAAGCGGTTTCCAAAACGCGCTGTCGATCGCCGGCAAGCTCGACGTGCTAGTCGCCAACGGTCACGAGGCGACCGCCGCCGATTGGACCACGGCGACCCCAGAGCAATTTACGCGACAACTGCAAAACGCGACCGGCTACTTTCTGCTTGCGCGTCACCTGCATGACCATGTCACTGCGCGTGCGGGCCAGGGGAGCGTGATCTTTCTCGGCTCGATGTATGGCGTGGTCGGTTCCTATCCCGACGCCTACGCCGGCGTCGCACCTGCGAGCCCAGTCGCCTATCACGCCCTCAAGGGTGGATTGATCCAAATGACGCGTCACCTAGCGGTCTACTGGGCAAAACAGGGAGTGCGAGTCAATTGCCTATCACCGGGCCCCTTCCCTTCTGAAAAAGCGGCGCCTGCGATGGTGGAGAATCTATGCACCCACTCACCGATGGGACGAATGGGACGTCCTGAAGAACTGATTGGCCCGCTCGTCTTTCTGGCCAGCGACGCCGCGAGTTATGTCACCGGACAAAACCTGCTTGTCGATGGAGGTTGGACCGCATGGTAAACCGGTTTGAAATGGCGAAAGCGGAACTAGAGTCGACCCCTGCGTTGGTGATTGACCTGCCAACGGTCGAGCAAAATCTGCACAAACTGCACAGCTACGCGAAGCAGCATGACATCCAAGTTCGTCCCCATACGAAAACGCACAAGTCGCGACTCTTCGCGCGTATGCAGATTGAATGTGGAGCAAGCGGTCTGACAGTCGCCAAGCTGGGCGAAGCCGAAGTGATGGCGCTGGAGTCTAGTGATATCTTGATCGCCTATCCAGCGATTGATCCACATCGGCGTCAGCGCGTCGCCCAACTTGCGAAACAACATACGGTGCGCGTCGCGGTCGATTCGGCTTATGGAATTGCGGCACTCGCCGAGGCGGCAACAGCAGCAAATTCCACGATTGGCATTTTGATCGACGTCAACGTCGGCATGAACCGGACCGGAGTCTCAACATCGGACCAGGCGCTGCTGCTTGCCCAGCAAGTCGCTCAGGCAGGCAGGTCGTTACGCCTGGACGGCATTTTCTTTTACCCCGGTCACATCTGGCAACCAGCCAGCGAACAGGCCGAGCCGCTTCGCCAGGTCGATCAGATCCTCGCCAAAGTCATCACGCTGTGGCAAAGTCACGGCCTGACCGCCAATATCGTCTCTGGTGGCTCGACGCCGACTGCTTATCAATCGCATCAGATTGGCTCACAAACCGAGATCCGCCCCGGCACCAACATCTTTAACGACATGAACACGGTCCGCGCCGGTTACTGCAACCTGAACGAATGCGCCGCCGCATTCCTCTGCACTGTCGTCAGTTCGGCCGTTCCCGGCAAATGCGTGATCGACGCAGGCACTAAAACGCTGACCAGTGATCGCAACGTCACGCAACCCGATTCAGGCCATGGACACATCGTCGAGTACCCGCTGGCGCGGATCGTTCGCCTGAGCGAAGAACATGGCGAGATCGACCTCTCGGCCTGTGACTCGCAACCGCAAATCGGCGAGCGGATCACCGTAATCCCCAATCACATCTGCCCCTGCGTTAACTTACAAAACCAGCTTTATCTGCAAACACTGGAGCAGACGATCGCGACTACCGACGTCGACACGCGAGGAATGCTTTCATGAATCTCACCCCAGACAGACTGCGCGGCGTTTTGCCGGTCTTTCAAACTCCCTATCTCGATTCGGGCGAGATCGACTTTTCTACGCTCCAGCGCGAACTCGATTGGCTGCTCGAGTGCGGCGCCGATGGGATCGTCATGGCGATGGTTTCCGAAGTCCTGCGATTAACCACCGCCGAAAATCGCCTGCTGGCGACTCGCGTTTGCGAGCTAGTCGCCGATCGAGCTCCAGTCGTGATTAGCGTCGGCGGAGAATCGACAAAAATCGCCATCGAAAATTCCCAACATGCCCAGGGTGTCGGTGCGGCCGCTGTGATGGCGATTCCACCGGTATCGATCGGCGCCATGGAAGAGGAACTGCTTGCATACTACGAAGCAATCGTCCATGCGATCTCCCTTCCGGTCATTGTGCAGGACGCCAGCGGTTATGTCGGCAAGCCGATGTCGATCGCATTGCAAGCCGATTTGCTGCATCGCTTTGGTGCGGACCGGATTCTCTTCAAGCCCGAAGCGACTCCGATTGGTCCGCGACTCTCGGCCTTGCGCGACGCAACCGGCGGCAACGCTCCGATTTTTGAAGGAACCGGCGGGATTGCCTTGGTTGACAGTTATCGCCGAGGAATTGTCGGCACGATGCCTGGCGCCGATCTGATTCGCGGAATTATCGCACTTTATCGAGCGCTCGAAGTCGGTGATGAGCGTCGCATCTATCAGCTCTCGCTGCCGATCTCGGCGATCGTCGCCGCCCAACATAGCCTCGACGCATTTCTGGCGATCGAAAAGCATCTGCTTGTTCGGCAAGGAATCTTCAAAAACACGATTGTTCGCGGACCTGTCGCCTATCGCTTAGATCAGGAAACAATCTCTGAAATCGACCGCCTCTTTGACTTGCTCTGCGACGTACTGGAGAAATCGTGATCATCGACGTCCATAGCCACGTTTGGTCTTATCCACAGCACTTTACGGATGACTTCCGCCGCCAAGCGTCACGTGCTCGCAGCGGCGTCGAAGTCGACTTGACGGTTCGATTTGAAGATTATCGCGCCACGGCGCCAGACGATGTGCGCACCATCGTTTTTGGCGGCAAAGCACGACTTAGCGGCATGTGGGTTGATGATCAATCGGTCGCCGACTATGTCAACCAGCACCCCGACCAACTGATCGGTTTTCTCTCGGTCGATCCAACGCAGCCCGACTGGTTCGACGAGTTGCAACATGGACATCAAACGCTAGGCCTACGAGGAGTGAAACTCCTCTCGATGTACGCAGGCTTCCGTCCCGACAGCGAATTGCTCGATCCGCTCTGGCGTTATACCTCATCGCATGACTTGCCAGTCTTGCTGCACACCGGGACGACGTTCATCTCGCAAGCGCCACTCGATTGTACGTTGCCCCGCTATTTAGACCGGGTCGCCGCCCGGTATCCGCAACAGCGAATGATCCTCGCGCATCTAAGCCACCCCTACGAAGGAGAGTGCGTCGCGGTGATTCGCAAACACCAACACGTTTATGCCGATCTCTCAGCGCTACACTATCGCCCCTTTCAGCTGTACCAATCGCTGATGCTTGTGCAGGAATATGGGGTGTGGGAAAAAGTGCTGTTCGGTACCGACTATCCTTTTACCACGGTCAACGATTCGCTCGCCGGGATTCGTAATTTGAACTCCATGGTCACCGGGACCGGACTGCCGCGACTGGATGAGCAGAAAATCGAACAGATGATCTATCGTGATAGCCTGCCGCTGTTGAATCTATCTTAAAGAGTCGTGTAATGCACATTCGCACGGTCGGCGTCGTTGGCCTCGGTCTGATGGGACGCGGGATTTGCACCTCCCTGTTGGCCAACAACCTTCAAGTGGTCGCCTACGACATTGATCCTGCATGCTTCGCCGCCGCTCAAGATCACATTGCGACGGCGCTCGCAGAACTCGCCCGACATCCGGCGGACGCCGCAAAAATCCCAGCCGATTGGCAGCCCCACTTTCGACCGACTGCCGATCTTTCATCGCTCTGCGACTGCGACTTTGTGATCGAGAGCATCCCTGAAGAGCCCATCCTTAAACAGGAAACCATCGCAGCGCTGGAGCAAATCCTTTCCCGCAGCACGCCGATCGCCAGCAATACCTCGGCATTGCCGATTTCGCTACTCCAAGCACATTGCCAATTTCCGCAGCGGATCATCGGGATGCACTGGGCCGAACCTTGCCATTTGACCCGTTTCTTGGAGCTGATTCGCGGTACGCAAACCGATGACATAACCGCTGAGACAGCCGCTCTGCTCGGTCGAAAGCTACGCAAAGATCCGACCATCGTACAACGCGACGTTCCTGGCTTCATCGTCAATCGCCTTGCGTACGCGATGTATCGCGAGGCGTTCTGGCTGTTAGAAAACAACGTCGCTGACGTCGATACGATCGATCGCGCGTTCGTTAACGCGATCTCGGTCTGGGCTAATGTCGCCGGGCCGTTTCGTTGGATGGATCTCAGCGGCTTGCCTGCCTATGCCCAAGCGATGGGACGGCTATTTCCTGAACTGAGCCAAGCGACCGATACGCCTGCCAGCTTTCAAGCCATGATTGACGCGGGCGCCCGGGGAGTCACCAATGGACGTGGCTTTTATTCGTACACCGCGGAAGAAGCCGCCGCCTGGCGGGCTAAGCTGGTCGAAAATGTTCATGTAACCCGCCAACTATCCGAGGCCACCCAATCTACTATGAAGGATCTCGCGTGAGACCGATCTTCGACGCACATCTTGATCTTGCCTGGAATGCGCTCCATTGGAATCGCGACCTGACGCAGTCGCTGGACGACATGCGCCGTCACGAAACGCACATGACCGATCATCCGGCGCGTGGCCGCGGAACCGTGACGCTCCCCGAGATGAAACAGGCCGGCATCCAGGTCTGCCTAGGTACTGTACTGGTTCGATCGAAACCAGAAGTTTGTCCCGCCCCCGGCTTTTCGCGGATCGATCTTGATTTCCAAAATCAAACGATCGCTCACGCCGCCGGCATGGGGCAGTTGGCCTACTATCAAATGCTAGACAAGCTGGGGGCAATCAAACTGCTGCGGACAGCCGGCGACTTGCAGCACCACTTGGCTGCCGCTCTACAGGATCCTGCCGAGCCGATCGGCCTGATCCTCGCAATGGAAGGCGCCGATCCGATTCATTCGCCGCAACAAGCCGAATTTTGGTGGAATCATGGGCTCCGTTGCGTTTCGCTCTCACATTACGCACAAGGCCCTTACGCCCCCGGCACCGGCGTCTTTGGTCCGGTAACGGCGGCTGGTCGTGAACTGCTGTCAGAGTTCGCGCGACTCGGCATGATCGTTGACTTGACCCACTGCTCAGAGCCGGCGTTCTTTGAAGTGCTTGACTTGTTCCCCGGCGCAGTCTTGGCCAGTCACAATATGTGTCGAGAACTAGTCCCTGGTGATCGGCAATTTTCAGACGATCAAATCCGTGCTTTGATCGAGCGTGACGCCGTGATCGGGATGGCGTTTGACGCGTGGATGCTGCTTCCGGGCTGGGTTCGCGGCGAAAGCTCCCCCAAGTCGGTTTCGATCGCTGCGGCCGCCGATCACGTTGACCACATTTGCCAACTCGCCGGTAATGTTCGCCATGTCGGCATCGGCAGTGATCTTGACGGCGGTTTCGGCACCGAGCAAACGCCGTATGACCTGAAATCGATCGCTGACTTGCAATCTTTGTCGACAATATTGGCCGGCCGTGGCTACAGCAATGCCGATCTCGATGCGATCTTCCATGGCAACTATGTGCGACTTTTTCTAAGCAATTTGCCCAATAACTAAGGCAGACTCCGAAAAACACGAACATGCCCCAAGCCACACCCCCATACAGGCGGTGTGGCTTTTTTTTGGCCAAACTATTGCTGTCGACAAAATTAGCTGTATTCTGACTACATAAAGAACAGACGAAGAACTCTACCAATCCTTCCCAATGCCCGCCTGACTTCCACGGAGATCCCGATGACCTCGCGAATCCTGCCGATTAGTCTTCTCGCTGTCACTTGCTTCTGTTCGGCGTTGCTGGCCGATGCACCGCAAACGGTTCTGGTGCAAGAGGTCAGCCCCAACAATCCTCGAAATTCAGAAGGAGCGTTTGTTACGCGGAAAGATGGGTCGATTCTTTACATCTACACCCGATTTCAAGGCAAACAACACGGCGATAACGCCCTTGGCTATTTGGCAAGTTGCGTCTCCAAAGATGGCGGAACGACCTGGGAAGAGAACGATGAGCCGCTTGTCCCCAAGACCGGCAAAGAAAATGACATGTCGGTTTCGTTGCTTCGCTTGGCCGATGGCCGGATTGCGCTGTTCTATCTGGTCAAGCATTCGATCAAGGATTGCCGCTTGGCAATGCGAACCAGCAGTGATGAAGGAGCGACCTGGAGCGAACCGACCGACTGCATGCCAGGCGAAGACAATTATTTTGTGGTAAACAACGATCGCATTATTCAAACCAAATCGGGTCGCCTGATCGCGCCTGCCGCCAGTCATTACCGCGATGGCAAGTGGCAAGGCCCGGCGGATCTGGTTTGCTTTCTCTCGGACGACTCCGGAAAATCCTGGCGCCGCGGCGAACAGACGCTGACCGCGACGCGCGAAGATGGTCGCCGAATCGTGACTCAAGAACCAGGTGTCGTTGAACTCAATGACGGACGCATCTTATTCTGGAGCCGCGCCGATGGTGGATCCCAAGTCTATGGCTACTCCAGCGACGGCTGCGAGACCATCAGCCCATTGAAGCCCTGGAATTTTGCTAGTCCGCTGGCTCCGGCATCGATCAAACGGATTCCCTCTACCGGCGATTTAATTTTGATCTGGAACGACAACCCCGGCAAGCAGCGCTCACCACTCTCGGTAGCCATCTCCAGCGACGAAGGCCAAACCTGGACGCATCAGCAGACGCTCGAAAAAGATCCTCAAGGCTGGTACTGCTACACCGCAATCCATTTTGTCGACGACAACGTGTTGATCTCCTATTGGGATATGAACAAAAAGGGACTTGAAACCAAGTTCAAAAAATTCTCGCTGGACTGGCTCTACCAAACAACAAAGTAGGCCACTGCGAACAGCCTAACAACGCGTCGCGCAACTCGCATTCGCCGCAACGCCTTTGATCAATCAGGAAAGTAAACATGGCGACCGCCGAAAATCCTAATCCTGTCCGCGTCTCGGCGCGGCAAAAATGCTACGACGTATTGCGACGCATGTTGATCTGCGGGCAAATCTCGCCAGGTTCGCGACTGCCGGAAGTGGAATGGTCAGAGCGACTAGAAGTCCACCGCGGCGGCTTGCGTGAAGCGCTTGTGCTGCTCGAGCATGACGGGCTGCTAACGCTAGGAGAAAAGGGGGGCTTCTTTGCTCCGATTCTCGGCGATTTCGAGCTTGAAGAAATCATGCAGGCCCGCTGCGTTCTCGAGTCGGGCGCGATCAAGTTGATCACCGCGCGACAACTAAAAAAAGGAGCGTTTCAGCCGCTCACCGACATGTATGAAACGATGCAACGGTTGCATGAAGCCGATATCGAACTTGGCTTTTGCGAAGCAGACTTCATGTTCCACCAAACGTTAGTCGCTTTGTCGGGTAACTCGCGACTGATTCAAATGTATTCGCACTCGGCCCAGTTGATCTTCAACCTTTCGCCGGTCGATACGATCGATGTGGTCCGCAGTAAGCGTCAACAAACACTGAACGATCATCACGAACTTTGCCGTCTGATCATCGGCGGCGAAACAGACCAAGCGATTCAATTGTTGGAGCATCACATGTCTGCTCCGGCAACGGGAGAGCCTAAATAAAGTTCGATTCGATTTCTATCTCATGCACCTGCCCCTTTTCCCATTATTTCTTTTCCATAGTTACCTGCTCGGGAGACAGATCTCATGCTGGATATCAGATTCCTCAATCGACGTCGTGCGGCTGGCTTTACGCTGGTTGAGCTGTTGGTCGTTATCGCCATTATCGGCGTCTTGATCGCTTTGTTGCTGCCGGCAGTGCAGCAGGCCCGTGAAGCGGCGCGGCGCATGTCCTGCTCGAACAACTTAAAACAGCTTGGGTTGGCTCTGCATAACTATCACGACACGCATCAAGTTTTCCCCTACGGACGCAGCGGCGCTGTGGAAGGATCGACAGGGATCACCAATCCGCAAACCTATCGTTCCCAGACAGGCCTAACCGCACTACTGCCGTTTATCGAACAGCAAGCGATTTACAATACGATCGACTTTAACGCCGGACTGGGTGACGCCGTCAATTTTGGAAAATATCAACCTCGCATCGAAGCCTATCTGTGCCCCAGCAATCCGCAAGACGAAGGCTGCAGCTACACCGGCAGTATCGTCGGTGACGACGACGCCTGGGCGACACATTATGTTCCGGTGGCGCATAGCGGTCGCGATGGGACGGTTGCCCGAAATCAAACCAGTTCTATCGGCTACCGAAAAGATGGCCTCTTCTTCCTGAATTCTAAGAACGGTTTTCGCGATATTATTGACGGGACTACCAATACATTGGCCTTCGCCGAGAGCGTCGGCAACAAACCAGGCAGTCATCGCGTCTGGGCCTGGGGTGTGTATAGCGGTGGAATGGGAACATCGGGCGGGATTAACGCTAACTTTCCGAATCTCAGCGGCTGGGCATTCTCTGGCAGCGACGCATTCAATGGTCCCTCGAGCTATCATCCCGGCGGATGCCTAGCGATGCTTGCCGATGGTTCGGTTCGCTATATCCCCGAAACCATTCAACTTTCGACCCTGCTGGATCTAACGACCATCAAGGGAAGTGAAGTCATTGCAGAATTCTAAACGTTGAATTCGCTTATCCGGTTTGGCGTTTCATAGTTCGTTTACTCTGCTGTTGGAGGTTTTGCTAGTCATGAAATCACTCTTCCCTACCGCCGTCGCGGTATTACTTGCCATCGGTTGTAGCTCTGGCGATCCCAATATGATTCCGATTCAAGGATCGGTCTCCTATCAAGGGCAACCTATCGGCGACGGCTTCGTTCGTTTTGTCCCTGCGGCCGGCGTTGATGCGCCAGTTCGCATCGCGCAAGTCGTAGACGGCAGCTACGAACTTGCGGGAAGGTTCGCGCTAACTCCGGGCACCTATCAAATCCAAATCGAAGGCTTCGAGGGAGAAGACATGCCGGTCAGTGAGCCCGGCCAAGTGGTGGAACAACGTCGCCAGATCCTACCACCCCAGTACAACGCCAAGTCGAAAATTGATCCGCTCACGGTCAGTCTGGGTGATTCGCCAAAGGAACTCGATTTTGAACTCAAATAACCCGTACAGAATCGCTACGATGAAAACTCTCGCCCACCAGTTTTGCGCCGTCGCAACTATCGGCATGCTTCTGCTAGGAGCAGACCGCGTGACTGCCGAAGAACCAAAATCTCCTTGCGTTTCGGTCGTCAGTCGAGAGATCTCCGCCACGGCCTCACCTTACTATCGGGCAATTTATGCCGATACAAAACGGAATCGCTTAGTCAGCTCAAGTTGGCAATCGGATGACAACGGCGCAACCTGGTCGCCGATTCGCTCGCATCAGGCGTTGGCAAAGGGCTTAACTCCAGGCTTTCGTCGCAATCCGACCACGGCAACGCTTGATGAAAACCGCAATTGCGTGATCTCGATCGTCAACTCACTCGATACCCCAGAACTTGATCCAACCATCAGCGAACCCCCGATCGCTCAAAAGACCTACTACCTGCGATATCGCCTCTCAACCGATGGCGAAAAAAGCTGGCTGTGCGATGATCCGATCGTAAGCGTCGGCGACTTCGATGCACAGCATCCCTTTGCAGACCTTTGGATCGGCAAGAATGCGATTTATCTGGGAGACAATGGATGCGCACCCATCGTCACGCGTTCTGGTCGCGTGCTGGTTCCGGCGCAGATGACCGTTTTGGACAAGGCCGGCGAACTTTACAAACCGCCCAAGGCGCATACCTATACCGAAGCAGTCGTCTTGATCGGCGACTGGAACACCAAGGATCGACTAGCCTGGCAAATGTCACAGCGCGTGGTTGGTGATACCGCTCTGACCAGTCGCGGCCTGATCGAACCCACCATCGTCGAAGCGCCCGATGGGCGAATCTTAATGGTGATGCGAGGCAGCAATATGCATGACGCCAAAATCGCAGCGACCAAATGGTTCGCAATTTCAGCTGATGAAGGCGAAACCTGGAGCCAACCGCAGCGCTGGCAGTATGATGATGGCACAAGCTTTTTTTCACCGAGCAGCATGTCGGTGCTGCTGCGTCACAGCAGCGGTCGCATCTTTTGGGTCGGCAATATCACGCCCGAAAATCCTGATGGCAACCTGCCGCGATTTCCGCTGGTGATCGGCGAGGTCGATCCGCAATCACTGCAATTGATTCGGTCAAGCGTGGTCATTGTAGATCAAAAGTTGAAAGCGGATGAAAGCCAAGGCAGACTCGACCTGTCGCATGTTCATCTGATGGAAGATCGCGAGAGCGGCGAGTTGATCCTGACCTATCCCAGAGCACACCAAAGTTATACCCAACGCGAATTTGCACTTCTCCGCTTAGCGGTCTCGCAAAACTAGGGCTTGACTCTTACCCGCTCCTAAAATGAATTTCGCAACCCTGAACAGCAAAGCAAACTTTCTGATGCATACGCGTCTAATTTCCGCTATTTGCACTCCTCTCCATTCCAATGGAGATCTTCATGTCGCAGGCTTGGCCGCACATATTGAAGCACAAATCAGCGCCGGCATCGATGGTCTGTTGGTCGCCGGTACGATGGGGCTGATGCAATTGCAGACCGATGCGACCTACGAGCAATTGGTGAACGAAAGCGTCAGCATCACCAGTGGACGGACCGAAATCTGGGTCGGCGTTGGGGACGCCAGCTATCACCGTACTTTGGCGCGGATTCGAATCGCCGAACGTCAACCGGTCGACGGACTCGTAATCCTCACTCCCTACCTGATGAAGTTCACCGAGCAAGAGCTGCTCAGCTATTACCTGCAACTTGCCGACGCCGCTAACAAGCCGTTGTTCCTGTACGACTTGCCCGGGCTGACCGGCACGGCTCTCTCGATGGAATTAATTGAGCAGGTCATCGCCCACCCCAACGTGCATGGTCTCAAGTGTACGCGCGACTGGCAGTGGACGACCGATCTGTGGGAACGCTTTGGCGGACAAACGCGTATTGTTCCTGCGCAGCCAGAGCGTGTCGCGGACCTGATTCGCCTGGGAGTGCCTGACAATCTGGACGGACTGTTTGCGATCTTTCCCAATCAGAGTCGCGCCTTGGCCGATGCGGCCGATCAAGGTCAATGGGAAGCAGCAGCCGAACTGCAAAGCGATCTATGCAGCTTCCTAGAGCTTGCTCGCGCCAACAAACTGTTTGGCGCCGTGACCAGTATCTTAAACGCGCTCGGCGTTTCAGGCTTGATGGCCCCAGCGCCTTACGCTCAGTTGACCAGCGCGGAAGAGGAGCAGTTGCTCGGTCACGCGACGATCCGCCGTTTGATTGACAACGAACTGCAACTCTCCGTCGCGCAATCGAGCTAAACCACGGAGCCTATTTTGAAGTCTTCCCAATCCACGATTCTCAGTCTTGTTCCGCTTTTGCTATCCAGCGCGGCTGGTATCGCTTGCGCTCAAGAATCGGCCGCCGAAGTCGCCTCCTTGGTCACAGCTCCGAGCTTCGGCTGGCTCAATTGGAGCGTACTGATCCTCTATCTGGCTGCAATGGTCGGAATCGGCGGTTATTTTTCGCGCAGTGAAACAACGGGAGAAGACTACTTTTTGGCCGGTGGACGCATCCCATGGTGGGCGGCGGGAATTTCGATCTACGGCACGCAACTCTCGGCGATCACCTTCATGGCCGTCCCAGCGATTGCGTTTACTCCCGGCGGCGATTGGACCAAGATTGTCGGCGGCTGGACCACGCTGCTTATGGCTCCGCTGATCATTTACTGCTATCTGCCGCTGTTTCGGCGACTCAAAGTACAGACCGCTTATCAGTATCTAGAGCAGCGATTTCATCTATCGGTCCGTTTGATTGCGAGCTTGATCTTTATCGCGTTCCAAGTCGGACGAATGGGAATCGTCTTGTTGCTTCCTGCCGTCGCCATCGCGGCGGTGACCGGCTGCAATGTACTGGTCGCAGTGATCTTGATGGGGACGCTGGCGACGATTTATACGGTGCTCGGTGGTATCGAAGCGGTGATCTGGACCGATGTCGTTCAGGTGATCGTGCTCATCGGCGGCGCGCTGCTGTGTTTGGGAGTCTCGATCTTCGCTATCGGCGGACCAGCGCCGTTGTACGACATCGCCAGTTCGGCCGACAAGCTGACGATCTTCACCTGGTCGACAACTCCCAGCGAACCTTCGACCTGGGTATTGGTGGTCGGATTTTTCTTTATCAATCTGATCGCCTATACCACGGATCAAACAGTCGTCCAGCGTTACATGACCACACCGGACGAAAAATCGGCTGCACGTAGCATTTGGCTGAACGGCCTGATGACTATTCCCACCGGAATTTTGTTTTTGCTGCTTGGGACGTCGCTTTGGGCCTTCTATCAACAACAGCCAGAAGTCGCGGTGCCTGAAAATGTCGATCAGATAGTACCCTGGTTTGTGATGCATCAACTTCCAGCCGGTGTCGCGGGGCTAGTGATCGCAGCAATTTTCGCCGCCGCGATGAGCTCGCTTGACTCTAGCATGAACTCCATTGCTTCAGCGGTGGTCAATGACTTTTGGCTACGCCTAGCAGGCCCCGCCCAACCGGCGACCGAGATTCGGGTCGCCCGCTTGATAACGCTTATGATTGGCCTGCTCGGCACTTCGATGGCGTTATTAATGGCAGTCATGAACATCACGTCGTTGTTCGACTATTTCAACTTGATGCTCGGCATGCTGGGAGGCGGGCTTTCCGGCATCTTTCTGCTGGCGGTATTCACCACACGCGCCCATTGGATCGGTGCTTTGATCGGTCTCGCATCAGGAGCATCTGCGACCGCGTATGTGCAACTGGACTCGTCGCTCCACGTCTACTTGGCAGGCGCCGCCGGCACGCTGACCTGCCTGATTGTGGGATATGCCGTGAGCTGGATCATTCCTTTGCCGCAGCATTCCTTGAAAGGTCTGACCATCCATACGATCGCTCCGCGTCACGCCGAACCATCAACAGAACCTGACCCAGCACTCGATTCGGCCAATTGCTCCCCCTCCTCCATTCTCGATACTTCGGTTGGCTGATGCTGCACTCCATTGAAATCGCTGGCGCCACCCATGGTCCGCATCTGCTGATCTTGGCCGGCATCCATGGCGATGAGTATGAACCGATCGCCGCTGTTCGCCGCTTGGCCGAGCAGATCGATCCGCGCCAGTTGCGTGGGATTGTCACACTGGTTCCGATCGCTAATTATCCGGCGTTCGTTTGTCGTAGTCGCACCGGACCGGACCACTTGGATCTTGCCCGCACGTTCCCCGGCTCGCACAATGGCAAGCCGACCGAACAAATTGCCGATGCGGTCAACGGACTGATTGAAGCCGCCGACTATTTGATCGATCTGCACACCGGCGGCCTAGCGCTCGAGATCTCTCCACTGGTCGGCTATATGCTGGTCTCCGAGGCCGAGACCCTTCAAAAGCAGCGACTGATGGCCCATGCATTTGGAATGCCGATTGTCTGGGGAACTTCTGCAAGCCTAGAGGGCCGCTCGCTCTCTGCCGCTCGCGACGCCAACGTTCCGGCGATCTATGCCGAATGGGGCGGAGGAGGAGGCTGCAATCCTAACGGCGTCGCCGCCTATGTCGCTGGCTGTTTGCAAGTGATGGCCGCGCTCAAGATGCTCGCCGAGCCGCCGCAACCGATCGAGATCCAGCGTTATGTAATCGAAGATACTCGCGAGGCCAGTGGGCATTTGCAAATCAACTATCCTGCTCCGGTGGCAGGTTACTTTGAAGGTATGGCAGCACTCAATACGATGCTGTTTCCCGGTGATGAGATCGGCTGCATCTATGATCCGCTGACCCTACAGCCAACGCCGATACTCGCCACGCAGCGAGGCCGCTTGATCACGCGCCGCGTCTTACCGGCTGTCGATGCCGGCGACTGCTTGGCCGTGATTCTAGAGGATCCCACGGATACAGGTGATGCCTAATGCACAATCGTCCCGTAGCAATAATTACTGGCGCATCACAAGGCTTGGGGGCTGAAACAGCGTTGGAGTTCGCGCGTCGCGGGCACGACTGCGTGCTGATCGCTCGGAACGAGGCACGGCTGCAAGCGATTGCCGCAGAGATCCAATCGCTCGGCAGGCAGTCCATGATCTGCGCCGGAGACCTCAGCGATCTCGACTTCGCCCAAGCTGCGGTCGAGGGCTGTCTGAACCAATTTGGGCGAATCGACGTGCTGATCAATAACGCCGCTTGGCGGAATATCGGCACAATGCGAACGATGAAAGTCGACGAGTGGGACAAGACGCTGCGAATCTGTTTGACGGCGCCCGCGTTTCTCGCCAAATGGTGTGCGGCCGCGATGGAAAAAAACCGTCGCGGCGTGATTTTGAATATCTCCAGCATTCAAGCGAAGCTGGCGCCCGGCATTTGTCCCGCCTATGTCACCGCCAAGGGAGGTCTCGACTCTCTGACGTATGAATTAGCCGCGTTGTACGGCCCTGTCGGCGTGCGTGTACTCAGTCTTAATTTGGGCGGGGTAAATACAGAGTTGAGCGCGGATTATATCAGTACCGATGGAGAAAACATCAGCCAACTCCTGCAAAACTATGCGGTAGATATGATTCCGCTGGGCCGCTTTGCACAAGCTGACGAGATCGCACGGTCGATCGCGATGTTGGCAAGCGATGACGCCAGCTATATGACCGGCGCTTGCATTGAGATCGACGGCGGCTGGTTCCATCAGGCGACTCCCTATTCGCTAAAACAGCGACAGTTCCCCCAAGATTTCCCTGCCTCCTAAATTGGCTCAGCAGAACCCACCCACGATGTCACATCTAACGCTTGGTGAAGGTAATACGCCGCTCGTCCGTTCGCAGCGCATCGGCCCTGCACTGGGGCTGAAGAATCTGTACTTCAAACTAGAAACAGTCAATCCAACCGGATCGTACAAAGATCGTTTTGCTGCAGCGGCAATTGCTGACATGCAGCGACACGGCAAACGACGCGTGATCGCCACTTCTAGCGGCAACACCGGCTCGGCGCTGGCCGCGTATGCTGCGGCGGCAGGGATGGATTGTATGATTGCAGTAGTCGATGGGGCGCCTTCAGGCAAGTTGCGACAGATGATGGCCTATGGCGCGGATATCAAAAAGATCCACGGCTTCGGCCATGACGCGCAGATCACCCAGGCGACCTTCGATTTGTTGCAGCAACTGGGAGATCAACCTGATGCCCAACTTCAAATCAGCGCCTATCACTATAGTCCGATCGGGATGAGCGGCGTCGAGGCGATTGGCCGCGAAATCGCGACCCAACTTGCCGATATCAACCAACAAGCCAATCATATTTTCTCCTGTGCAGGCGGAGGGGGACTGACGTTGGCTGTCGCTCGCGGATTTCGTAACGCGATTTCAACGCTAGATCCTGACGCAACTCCCCAAATCCATTGCGTGCAACCAAGCGGCAATAACACGATCGCCGGCCCATTGCGCGACGGTTTAGATCATGCCCAAGCCACCATCTGCACCACCAAAATCAGCGGACTCCAGGTTGCTTCGGTAATTGACGGAGATGCAGTAATCGCCGCTTGTCGTGCAAGCGGAGGGACCGGATGGCTGGTGGAAGACCCCCTCATCTACGAGTCGCAACGCGACTTAGCTCGCCTAGAAGGGATCTTTGCAGAACCTGCCGCCGCCGTACCGCTGACAGGTTTAAAACAGGCGATCGCCGCCGGCAACGTTTGGCCGGATGCGACGATCGTATGCTTGGTTACAGGCACCGGATTCAAAGATCTCGCTTCGATCGATGCGATGTTAGAACAAGCCGATTGTCCGACGATTTCGCTGGAACAGTTCCAAGAGCTTTACCATGTGAGCCCGCGACCTTAAACGACTCTCCCCCTCCTCTTTTTGGATCGTTTTCGATGCGAACCGCCAACTGCATTACAATCCCTACTTTAATCCTCCTCGGCTTCTCAACCGCCGCCGCCGAAAAGCCGACAAGTCTCACCACAGCCACCCGGGATCATTGCATGAAAACCTTACGTGATGGACTCATGAGCGATCAGTTCTGGCCCTCAATGCACGCCGCCGAAGCGCTGACGCTGGTTGGCTGCGGCGATGAAGTTCGCACCGCTCTCGCGCCAAAGTTATCAACCGTAGAAGACGCCCAGCATCGCTGCGGAGTTGCCCGCGAACTGTTTCGAGCAGGCGACACCTCGGCGATCAGCGTCCTGTGGGAGGTGCTGGCCAGCGAGGATCCCTATGGTCATGGACATGCCTGCGAGTCTCTTTTCAAGGTCCAGCAAATCGGTGATGGTGAGTTACTGAAGCAACATTTGGCCGACGAGAAACTGCCGATCAAGCAACTGTTGGCGGCGGCTGCCCTGGCCCGGCATGGCGATCCAGATGCTTCGCGATGGATACACAACTGCTTGATCAGCAAGGATGACAACATGGCGCGATTGGCCGTTTGGACGATGGCCGTCAGCGGTGACGATCGCAAGATTACAGAAAGTGAGATCGCCGCCGTCCGCGAGCGGAGCAAGTCAGTCACCGATCCTCGCCACCAAGTCTACTTTCACGCTGCGCTTGCGACGTTTGGCGACGAAGCTGGTTGCGCGGCGCTGCAGCGCGATCTCACCCACGAAGATCCCGCGGTACGCGTCTATGCGGCCGAATTTTGCGGCCACGCAAAGATTGCTGCAGCGATCCCAGCCCTTACAAAAATGCTCGATGACGATGAGCTGGATGTTCGGATCCGCGCTGCGCAAGCGTTGTTCATGATGGAGAAAAGTGAGTAAGGTCAACAGCGAGCACCACACTTCAAAACATAAAGACAACGCAAAGAGATCAAAAACGATGGCTAGCACTCAACTAACCGGGTGTCGCAGTATCGCTGCACTCTTGGTCATACTTTTATTCTCCACAGCACCTAATCTTGCCCAAGAAAATCGGATGGATGGCCTCAGCAAGGTCCGTCAGCGACTCGCCGCTGGCGAGCCAACAAAGATCATCTGCTTTGGCGACAGCATCACCGGCGCCTATTATCACAGCGGCAGCAAACGCGCCTGGTGCGACATGCTGGGGCTTCTCTTGCAACAAGCCTCTCCCGAAGCCAAACTGCAAATGATCAACGCCGGAGTAAGCGGCAATACGACCGTCAACGCGCTGGCGCGGATCGAACGCGATGTGCTTGCGAAACACCCGCAACTGGTAATCATCAGTTTCGGCATGAACGATGTCGCTCGGATTCCGCTTGACCAGTACCAGCAGAACTTGCGCAAGATTATTCAGCACTGCCAAGACGCAGGCGCCGAAGTCTTGCTTTGCACGCCGAACGCCGTGTCCGAAACCGAACCACGTCCAGAAGCCAAATTAGCGCAATATGTCGCCGCCGAACGCAAGATCGCCGCCGAGTTAAATTTGCCGCTGGTCGATCTCTTCGCCCAATGGCAACAGCTTCGCAGTCAAGATCCGCTCGGCTGGTTCTTGCTGATGTGCGATGAGATTCACCCCAACATGACTGGGCATCTCCGCTTTGCTGAATTGATCGGCTCTAGGATCGCCGGCCATTCGATTGCTTTCCAGGAAACGCCGCTTCCGATTGGTACGCTCAGCGTCACCTTGGATCGATTGGCCCGCAACGAAACAATCAAGCTGGTCGCCGCTGCTCCGTATGACACAATGATCCCCGAGCAATTTCGTCGCCTCTATCCCAAGGCGAAATTTGAAGTGGTTGTCTGGCCAGCCAAAGAGCAAACCATAGCCGACGCTCTGGAGTGGGCCAAGCAAGTTCGAGGCCTCAATCCGCACCTAGTAATACCGCCGCTTCCCCCCCAAGCCTGTTTGGCGCCGCAGCCAGAATTTATCCACAACTATCAGTGGGTTCTATGTTACAGCTTACCGTATAGCGGCGGAGATTGGGATGTAGTTCCAATCCTGCCGCTAGAGCTATCGGCTGCAACGCAGCAGCAACAACCCTATCTCGATTTGGCGCGTCGCATTATCGCCGGCAAAGATCTGCTCTGGATTGAGCGGCGACCGGATGACAAACGTGCGGCTAGTGAGATTATTGGCGAGTGGATCACAGCCCATAAATAAAAAAGAACGTCGTGCTCCACGGCTTGGTGAGCCGTGGAGCACTCAATATTTAACACAAGGCAATGCTAGGCGTTCTTACAAGCCTGACGTTGCTCTCCTAGTCCGGCGATCGACAACGCAATCTGATCGCCGGCCTTCAGAAACCGAGGAGGCTTCATTCCCAAGCCTACTCCCGGCGGAGTACCGGTTGAGATCAAGTCGCCGGCTTCCAGCGTCATAAACTGCGACAGGTAATAGATCAAATAATACGGGTCAAAGATCATCGTCCGCGTATTGCCGGTTTGCATCCGCTCTCCGTTGACATCCAACGACATCGCCAACTCATTGACATTTGGGATTTCGTCTGGAGTCGCTAAAAACGGGCCAAGCGGATTGAACGTATCGCAGCTCTTGCCCTTCACCCATTGGCCGCCTCGCTCCAATTGAAAATGACGCTCCGAGACGTCATGCGACACGCAATATCCGGCGATATGTGCTGCTGCCTGATCGACGCTGTCGAGATAGCGCGCGTCTTTGCCGATCACCACCCCAAGCTCGACTTCCCAGTCGGTCTTCTCGCTCTTGCGCGGAATCAATACCTCATCATACGGACCAACCACCGTATTGGCCGCTTTGAAAAAGATGATCGGCTCAGCCGGAATCGGCATTCCCGATTCGGTCGCGTGATCGGCGTAGTTCAAACCAATGCACACAACCTTACCGGGCCGCGCGATCGGCGCTCCCCAGCGAACATCCTTCGCAACTTCAGGATACGAATCAAGCTCGCCGCTGATCTCGAACAACCGCGCTATTCCGCCCGACTGGAAAAACTCGCGATCGTAACGAGCAAAGACCGAGCTTAAGTCTTTCCGCACGCCAGAAGCGGTCAATAATCCTGGCTGCTCTTTACCCAATGGGCCAAACTGAATTAACTGCATCGCACTGTATCCTTCATCGATGATTTAATCGCTGTAATGACATGCTCCAAAACAGCCTCGTCATGTTGCGTTCCCACGTACCAACGTGCGTCAGGCAATAGTTGGACGCCGTTGTTGAGCATCGCCGCGCGAAAGCGCGTGTAAGTCTGCATGTCGGTCTTGGTTGTCTCGCGATAGTCGCGCGGCGGTTGCTTGACCCCAAAGTGTACCGAAAAGATAGAACCGACACCGCTGACCACCACGTCTAAACCAACCTCGGCCGCCGCAGTGGTGATCGCGTTGGCGACTGCTTTGCCATGGGCTTCCATCCGCTCGTAGGTCCCCGGCTTGCGCAACTCACGAATCGTCTCGATCGCGGCGACGATATTAAACGTCGTGCCGTTATAGGTGCCAGAGTGGATCGTCCGCTGATCGCGTAACACTTCAAACATCTCGGCGCGGCCGCCGACTGCCGACATCGTAAAACCACCGGCCAATGCTTTGCCATACACCGAAAGAACTGGTTCCAACCCAAAATACTCGCGAGCTCCGCCCAACGCGATGCGGAATCCGGTGATCACTTCATCAAAGATCGATACGGCGCCATATTCACGGCAAAGTTCGATCAACGTTTCTAGGTACCCAGGCCGCGGCATACAACTGCCGGAGTTCGCCAAAATCGGCTCGGTCAGTACGCAGGCAATTTCACTGCCGCAGCGAGCAAACAAGTCTTTTAAGGCTTCCTCGTTATTCCAAGGCAAGACCAACGTATCGGCATATTCGCTAGCCGGTTGTCCGCCGCAGGTTGGTTGCGCCAGCGTCGTATCTTCCGACTTGGGGCGGTACGAGACCAGCACGTTGTTCAACCAACCATGGTAGTGCCCTTCAAATTTCAAAATTTTGTCGCGGCCAGTGTGTGCGCGTGCAATGCGAATCGCGGCCTGGATTGCTTCAGTACCAGTGTTCGAGAAGATCACCTGCTCGACACCGGGAACCGAATCGACAATCAGCTCTGCCAATTCAATTTCGGCGATGTGCTGACAACCATAGGTGTACCCCTTGGCCAACTGCCGCGCAACAGCGTCATTGATGCCGGCATGATTTGACCCGACGATCAACGGCCCCCAACCTAGCGTATAGTCGGCTCGGCAATTGCCATCGACATCATAAAAGTGAGCGCCGTCGGCATGTTCAATATACAAAGGCGTTTCAGTCACAAAACGCCGCAACGAACTTGATACGCCGGTCGCCAACGAGCGACAAGCACGCTGATAAAGCTCTGCAGAACGAGTTGTCGTTTCTGTGGAAGCCATAAATTACTCCAGGTAGGACGCTGCCTGAGCGATTCACGCAGCAAAATCAAACGGGTATGGAACGCTTTGACATTTGCCAGGCGTTCCAGTATTCTGAATCTATTGTTCAGCATAATAGAAGTCAAGGAGTTTCCGTGAAACCCTTCCACGCAATCCAAAACCCCGATACTCCGGTTAGTCACCTGCCGTTCAGCCCTGCGGTCCAAGTGGGGCAGTTCGTCTTTGTCTCGGGGCAAGCTTCGGTCGACGAAACAGGGCAGATCGTCAACGATACTTTCGCAGGCGAGATGCGACGCAGCCTCGAGAATATCCGCAAGATTCTCTCCGCCGCCGGGCTGACGATGAACGACATTGTGCAAACGCGCAATTACGTCGGCGCCCAGTCAGACCTGGCCGAATTTAATCAGATCTACGCCGAATACTTTGAAGCTCCCTACCCCGCACGCACGACGTTGATGGGCTGTTTGGGTACGCTGCTAAAGTATGAAATCGACGTCGTCGCCGTTGCGCCGCGTCTCGCCTAGGAGCTGGAACAATGCGCGTTGGCATCATCTCGTTGCTGCATGAGTCGAATACCTTCGTCGCGGCGCCAACCACTCTCGACAATTTTCGTCACGATCTTTTACTGACCGGCGATGAGATCATTCCGAGATATGAAACGGCCCATCATGAGGTTGCCGGCTTTATCACGGGCCTGCGCCTGGCCGAGATCGAGCCGGTCGGAATTTTTGCAGCGCGCGCGCTTCCCAGCGGAGTCATCGCGGCCGCTACGTTTGACGAACTGGTCAAACGCATGTTGGAGCAGTTGGCGCAGCACGATCAGCTGGAGGGTCTGTTGATCGCTCCCCACGGAGCGACCGTCGCCGAAAACCATCCCGATGCCGATGGCTACTGGATGCAGGCCGTCCGCGAAGCCTTTGGCTCTGACAAACCAATCATGGGGACCCTCGACCCACATGCGAATCTTTCGCCGCAAATGGTCGCGGCGACCGATGCCCTCTTTTCGTATCGGACCAATCCACACATCGATCAATCCGATCGAGGACGAGAAGCGGCTAAGATGATGGCTCGTACATTGCGCGGAGAAATCCGTCCCCGGCAAGCAGCCGCCTATCCACCATTGGCAATCAATATCGAGCGACAATGCTCTACCGAGTTTCCCTGTCAGCAATATGCTGAATGGGTATCAGAAGTTCGCAATCGACCGGGCATCCTTGGCGCTAGTCTCTTCTACGGCTTTCCCTATTCCGACGTCGCCGAGATGGGATCGGCAATGCTTTGCATTGCCGATGACAACGCTGATCTTGCCGCCAGCACCGCGGCTGAGTTGGCCGAGCGCATGTGGAACGACCGCGCTAACACGCTAGGTTTGTTCTGTAGTATTGATACTGCCATTGATCAAGCGCTAACAATTGCTGGGCCTGTCTGCTTGCTCGACATGGGCGACAACGTCGGTGCTGGCTCGCCAGCCGATGGAACCTGCATCGCCCAACGCTTGATCGAGCGGAAAATCGATCGCGCGTTTGTCGCGATCTGCGATCCGGCAGCGGTCGACGCGGCGACTTCAGCCGGTGTTGGAGCCGTCAGTCCCCTTACAATCGGCGCTTGGCAAGACCGCATGCATGGAGAGCCGCTACAGGTCACTTGCGAGATCCTCTCGCTGCACGAAGGAAAATTCGCCGAAGAGCAGCCGCGTCACGGCGGAAAGACTGAATTTGACATGGGCCCCACCGCGATCGTTCGGCCCCAAACAGGTCTCACGATGCAAATCACTTCACAGCGAACAGCCCCATGGTCGCTCCGACAGCTAACGTACTGTAATCTGGCGCCCAGCGACTTCCAGATTATTGTCGCCAAGGGTGTCAACGCGCCTTTGGCCGCTTATACGAGCGTTTGCCCTTCATTTATCCGTGTTGATACGCCTGGCGTTACGACTGCCAATCTCGATCGGTTGCAATATTCGCATCGCCGAGTCCCCATGTATCCATTTGAAACAGGCACTACTTGGTGAGGCTTTCCCGAAGTTTGGAGATTTTGTTGGTAATATTCGATTTCGTTTTCCGCTTTGTAAAGGAAGAAGACAATCCTTTTGCGGAGGACAGAACCATGCCAGACGGATCACGAAAACGACGCTTTTCCAGCGACTCAGCCAAACGAACCTGGTACGCCCACTGGCGATCAGCCCGCTTTGCACGTCGCTTCGGTTAAGTTACTCTCACCCACCCCAACGAACTTGCATCTACCCATCGACGGCGCCGATCAGATTGCAGAGCTTTCTCCAGACTTCCTGCGGGCAGTGCCCTTGCTCTTGGCACGCAAAATCCAAAGACTTACCACCGCAGCAGTAATCGATCCCCAACTCTTGAAACAGCGTTAACGTCTCGGGATGATCGATTACCCAATCCGGGACTGAAGTTTCCAGCGAACAGTGTGCCATCGTTACTTCTCATTGAATCGCGCAGATTCGCTTCTGGCCAGAAACTTCATCAGGGCCAACACAACGCTGCCCCCGGTTCGGGGTTCTGCTGGATTGCCTGGATACGTTCGTTTTTACCTTGACGAGGAGGTCCCGGCAAGGTATTCATGTAAAAGACGTACAACTTATACATCTTTCAAGAATTAAGCCCGATGAAGCTCACTACGCAAACCGATTACGCGCTGCGAACGTTGATGTTCCTCGCGACGCGCTCAAGTCGAGCAAACGTGTCTGACGTAGCGCAGTTGTTTGACATTTCGGTGCATCATGTCGCGAAAGTCGTCAATACGTTAGCGAAATTGGGCTATGTCCGCAGCGTTCGCGGCGTCGGCGGAGGCATCGAACTAGCTCGCCAACCTCAAGAGATTCGCTTAGGAGTCGTGATCGAGCAGTTCGAGGGAAGCACGCACCTGCTCGACTGCATTGGAGCCGAAGATATTTGCGTGATTCAATCCTTTTGCAAACTCAAAGGGGCGCTCGCCGAAGCGGAGCGCGTGCAGCGCGAATATCTCGACAGCGTGACCTTGGCCGATGTCGCGCCGACCTCACGACAATTGCAGCTGCTATAAACCTGTCGACGCGACAGCGGCCCTTGCGACCACTTATTTATACCAATCAACACCTAAGGCAATAGGCGGAACCCATGGATCTTCAAGCGGCCAACATCCGGCCCCTGCTGTGGATCGCAATCGTTCTGGCGACCAGCGGCTTCGCTTTCTTACAAAGCGAAACACTGGCCGCAGAAGTAGGCGACAAAATCGTCCCCCCCACGGAGAAAAGCCTAACCGCGAAAACGCCGATCGGATTGTCCGAGGCCCGCGCTCGTGCGCGGCTATTGTACGAAACGATTCATGGAGCGTTGCAAGTGGTGCATCGCGACTTTTTTGACGAAGAAGAATCGCATGCGATTCCGTCGCGATCACTGGAAGACGTCTTCGCCGAATTAGCGCGCAGCCATAATGTGACCGTTCGCTGGATCTCAGTAAATACGGATGCAATGAACATCGACAATGAACCGACTAGCCCTTTTGAGAAAATCGCCGCCAAGACGCTCGCAAAAGGAGAGTCCGAACATCATGAAGCGGTCGAACAGGATCAATACCGCTTTGCAGGCGCCATCCGACTTTCTTCGCGTTGCCTGAAGTGTCATGTTCCGCATCGAACCAATACGAATGCTCGACTGGCCGCCCTAGTGATTTCGATGCCAGTGGAAGAACAGGAGAAGTAAGTCATGCTGCGAAACGCCTTCATGACCATGGTGCGCAACGCTCTTCTTTGCGGCTTCTGTTTCCTCCTGACGCCGCCGCTCTGGGCACAGTTTGATTTTGAACGAGAACCAATTAACTACGGCGCAGATCTGCGGGACAATCCGGTCGCCCAGATACAAATGCAACTCAACGCCAATCCGTCGCAGTTAGAGTATGAGCCGGAACATGGCTATCTGAAATCTGTGCTGGAGCAGTTGAACATCTCGCCCCAATCCCAAGTACTGGTCTATTCCAAGACCAGCTTTCAGCTTCCCAAGATTTCACCCCGCCGCCCACGCGCCCTTTATTTTAATGACGATTCCTACGTGGGCTGGGTGCAAGGGGGAGACGTGCTTGAGATCATGACGACCGATCCCCAGCATGGAGCGGTCTTCTATACGCTGTCGCAAGAAAAGGAAGAGCCGCCGAAGTTTCTGCAGGATCGTGGTCAATGCATCACCTGTCACGCAACTTCACGCACGCAGGGAGTTCCCGGCGGATTGATCCGCTCGGCATTTGTGAACGCTTCAGGCCAACCCCACTATGGATCCGGGACATTTACGACGGATCATAGCAGTCCCTTCGACGAACGCTGGGGAGGTTGGTACGTCACCGGCCAGCACGGGACGATGCGTCACATGGGAAACGTCATTTCGCGTGATCGCAATGATGCTGAAAATATCGATCGCGAAGCCGGCGCTAACTTGACCGACCTATCGACCAAACTAGATCTCACTCCCTACTTAACGCCGCATAGCGATATAGTCGCACTCATGGTGCTGGAACACCAAACCCAGATGCACAACTTTCTGACGCTGGCCAATTTTGAAACGCGTCAGGCACAACACCATGATCAAGTCATGAACAAAGCACTCGACCGTACAGACGAATACGAGAGCGATACCACGCATCGACGTATCGAAGCCGCAGGCGAAAAGCTGCTCCGCTATATGCTGTTTGTTGACGAGTTCCCACTCGCGTCGCCTATAACGGGAACCTCCGAATTCGCAAGCGAATTTGTGTCCCAAGGGCCGCGTGATTCGCAAGCACGATCACTCCGCGATTTCGATTTGCAAACTCGACTGTTCAAGTATCCCTGCAGTTACCTGATCTATAGCGAGTCATTTGATCAGTTGCCGGCCAAGGTCAAGCAATACGTCCAACGGCGACTTCAAGAGGTCCTATCGGGTGACGATCAGGACAAAGCTTTTGCCCATCTCACGTCAGAAGATCGTCGCGCAATCCGCCAGATCTTGACCGAAACAAAGCCAGAGCTGTGGCCGAAATGATCTGGAGTAGATTGGGTGCAGCAGAGCGCAACCCAACAATCGGCTCGCTAGTGCAAAAAGGGAGGTGGTCCACAAGAGTCACGCACCTCCCCCCTTTCAGAACGATGTATTTGAAGCCTCTGGATGACTTCGTTAAGCGGCCTGCGGTTGGCTGACAATCTCTTGTCGCGGGCCGAAAAATTCGAAGTGAATCCGCGATTCATCTACACCCAGTTCTTTCAAGCTACGATAAACGTTTTGCATGAACGGTTTCGGTCCACAGAAAAAGTAATCGGCTTCTGCATAGGGTGTGTAGTCGCGGAGCAAGTCTGTATCAATCAAGCCCTCGCGATCACAGCGTCCACTGTCGACGTCCTCAGGGGCGGCTTGATCATACAAGACTTGGGTCGAAAGATTGCTCGCACTTTCTTTCAGCGTGTTGATTTCGTCGGCAAATGCGTGGACGCTACTGTCCCGAGCTGCCTGCATAAAAATGAGAGGGCGTTTGTTCCCTTGGAGCACTAACGACTTCAACATCGACAGCAACGGCGTTACCCCAATTCCGCCCGCCAAAAACACCACCGGGCTTTCCGTTGCTTGGATTGGCTGGATGGTAAATTCGCCGCACGGTGGTCCCAATTCCAACACATCCCCCTGCCCTACCGCATCATGCAAATAGTTCGAGATTAGTCCCTCCGGAGCACCCGCCAAGAAGGCCGGCTCCCGTTTGACGCTGATCCGATAGTGCGACATGCCTGCAGCATCCGAGAGACTGTAGTTGCGTGGAGAGGTCGGCGTGGTTGGGTGATTGATTTGCACGGTGACATATTGCCCCGGCTTGAATGCTGGCAGCTTGCCGCCGTCGGCGGGACGCAAATAGAAGGAAGTAACCACATCGCTTTCAGGAACTTTGCGTTCGACGATAAATTTGCGATAGCCATTCCAGCCGCCAGGTAGCGTCCGCTGCTCTTCATAAATCTGCCGTTCCCGATCGATAAAGACCGACGCCAAAAATTGATAAGCTTCGGCGGCGGCAGCCAGCACTTCGTCCGTCGCAGCATCCCCCATCACCTCTTTAATTGCCGCTAGCAAGTGCTTGCCGACAATCGGATAGTGCTCTGGCTGGATCCGTAACGAGCAATGCTTTTGAGCGATCAGCTCGACCGCTGGGCCAAGCGCCGCCAAATTGTCAATGTTCGAAAAATAGGCGCAAATCGCTCCGGCCAAAGCCCGCTGCTGACCGCCCGAGTGCTGGTGTGCTTGATTAAAAAAGACCTTCACTTCCGGGTTTTCCGCAAACATTCGCGCGTAAAACAACCGTGTGACCGTCTCGGCATTCGCGGCCACCAAAGGGGTGATCTGCTTCACAATCTGAATCGTTTGTTCGCTGAGCATGATTGGGTTCCCGGGCAAATCGTGAGTTGTTCACTGACGAAAACTGGTGTAAATTGAATATCTACACCAAAAGGTACATGATTAAACCTGCACGTCAAGGTACATGTTTGCCGATTTTCCAAAATGAGGGGTCCTCCGTGCTTTCCAAAACCGCCGAATATGCACTGCGAGCCGTCGCCTATCTCGCCGCCAACACAGGCGCCGCCTCTGCCGATTTGGTCGCCGAAAAGACCAAAGTTCCGCGGCGTTACCTCCATCGCGTGCTGCAAGATCTAGCCGGCGCCAAGATTGTGCAATCGCGTCCCGGTCCCGGCGGCGGCTACGAGCTTTGCACCCCTCCCCAGGAATTAACAATCCTGGATGTGGTCAACGCCGTCGGCCCGGTCGAACGGATCCGCGAGTGCCCGCTGGGCCTGGTCTCGCACACCGAACTTTGCCCGCTGCACCGCGAACTTGATCGCGCGTATGCCGCTACCGAAGAAGCATTTCGCGGGGTCACCATCCAGGCCATCTTGGACTCGACAAGTCCGATCGTCCCCCTGTGCGATTTTCCTTAACGCGTTTGATCGCGAATCCAATCGGAGGTTTCAGGATGAATCGCCAGCTTCAAACCAAACGCATTTATGACCCGCCCAGTAACGCCGATGGAATTCGTGTACTTGCGGATCGCTTGTGGCCGCGCGGCGTGGCCAAAGCGGACGCCCAGCTTGACGTCTGGGCTAAGGAGCTCGCCCCTTCTCACGAATTAAGAAAATGGTTGCATGCAGATCCCGAGCGCTATCCAGAGTTTGTAACCAAGTACCAAGCCGAATTAAAATCGCTGCACGCTCAGGCCGATGATTTTCTGCAGCAACACACTAGCCCCCGGATCACCTTATTAACCGCGACCAAAGAAATCAGCCAAGGACATCTGCCCGTGCTGAAAGCCTTCTTAGAACAAAGACTGCAAGCGACCCAATAATTCCGCGAACCCGGCGATAACTCGGCGTCTCTCTCCCAACGCAGCAAACTTTGCTTCCCTGCTACGCCAACCTTTCGCAACTCAGGCTGCTCTCATTTCATGTCCGACTATCGAGAAATTCGCGCCAGCTATGATCGCGAGACGATCGTCGTCTATCAGGCATACAACGATGCGATCGCTGCTGCCGCACTATCGGCAGGCAAGTTTGTTCCCCCATTTTCATCTCAGCGTATGACTTGGATCAAACCCTCGTTTTTGTGGTTGATGCAGCGCAGCGGGTGGGGCGCCAAAGTGAATCAAACCCGGATCTTGGCGGTGCGAATTACTCGCAGCGGCTGGGATGCGGCGCTCGACCAAGGAGTTCTCACTTCCTACCACTCCGGTATCCATCGTTCGCAGGATGATTGGCGCACCCAATTTGAGACGGCAACGGTCCATGTCCAATGGGATCCCGAGCGTTCCCTGCGCGGGAAAAAGCTGGAGCACCGCGCCATTCAGGTTGGGATCGGGCGCCATCTCATCACGGAGTTCGCCGAAAACTGGACGCAGGAAATTGTCGATCTGACTCCACTCGTCGCCAAGTTGCGGCAATTCTGCCAGGCCGGAGACTATGACAAAGCAAAGCGTTTGCTACCGCATGAGTCAATCTATCGCGTCACACCAGCTACCGCAGTCCGACTCGGCATCGAGTCGTGACGCCGCTTTAGCAAGTCCGCCAGCGCACCGGCCAAGTGCGGAAACTGAAATGCAAAGCCCTCGGCCGGCAATCTTGTGGAGACAACAAACCGTCCATAGAGCGGCAACTCAGGATCGGTCCGCAATACATATTTGGCGCCCAACCGAACCAGCCAAGCCGGAGCAGGCAGTCCGATCGGCATCCCTACTGCTTTACGCATTGTTCGCATAAACTCGAGCATCGAGACCGGCTGCGGCGCCGAGGCGATGTAAACGCCTTGCATGGTTGGATCGTTCACTGCACGCGCGAAGATGCGATTCATGTCAAGCTCATGAATCCAACTCATCCCTTGTTGGCCATGGCCAATTTTTCCTCCCAATCCCCAGCGCGCCAGTCCGGCCAAATGGGCCAACGCTCCGCCGCCGGCGCCTTGGTCGCGGCCAATCACAAAGCTGGTTCGCAGCACAACACCCCGTTGCTGCGGCAACCGGGCTGCGGCGAATGCGGCTTCCCATGCTTTTCCAATCGTCGGGGCAAAACCGATCCCGGTCGGCGACTCTTCACTGCAAACCAACTGCGGTGGGTCTCCATAAATATGAGCCGTGCTCATCTGCACCCACACCGGCGGAGGCGTCGACAGCCTCCGCATCGCTACCCCCAACACCTGCGTCGATTCGACGCGCGAGCGGAGGATCTCGTCTTGATGGTCCGGCGACTTGATGCAGTTAACACTACGCCCAGTGAGATTGATGACGGCGGCGGCGCCCTCTAATTGTTGCGCCCAGTCTCCCACGGTCCGCGCATCCCAAGCCACATGCCGCCCAGCACCAACCACCTTCGGCTTCGAGCGCGAAAGAATCACCACCTCGGCTCCGGCGGCCGACAAGTGCGCAGCCAACGAACTCCCTAAAAATCCGCTGCCACCCGCAATCACAATCCGTCCAGCCGCATCGTTAGCAATCATCACGCAACGCTACCTTTCTACCGAAAACAGTTCCTCTGCAGTTAACCGCAAACTAAGGGGAGTGATAACCGCTACGCTAGAGGACCATGCCGCGGATGAAATAGAAATCGCGTTAGACAACGCTCTTTACAATCCCCCCATCCACGCGCAGCGCGGCGCCATTGATCGCAGACGCTTTGGGGCTGCAGACAAAGGCGACCGCGTCGCCAATCTCGGCGGGATCAATAAACCGCTGAATCAGCGACGTAGGCCGGTTCTCAACTATGAATTTCTTCTCCGCTTCCTCTGCCGGAACACCGGGAAAGACATCGGCCACAAACTGCTGCACGCTTTCGGTCATGGTAGAGCCGGGCAGCACGCTGTTGACGGTTACCGCCGTCCCTTTGGTCAGCTCGGCCAGACTGCGCGAGATCGACAATTGCATCGTCTTGGTCGCGCTATAGTGGGCCATCTCCGGCGCCGGGCTGACGCCTGACTCGCTGGAGATAAAAATGATCCGCCCCTCATTGCGCTGCAGCATGCCTGCCAGATAATGCCGGCTTAGCCGCACGCCGCTCATGATGTTGATCTCAAACAAACGTTGCCAGGCTTCATCGGTCTCTTCAAAAAAACCAACCGCTTCATAGATTCCCAAATTGTTGACCAAAACATCCACCGCCGGAAAAGCGTCTATCGTCGCCTGACATCCCAGCGCGGTCCCATTGTCGGCAACCAATGGAACCAAATCGGCATCGGGAACCGCACTCCGCAGAGCAACCAATGCCGCGGCGACGCTCTTTTCGGATCGACCGTTGACTATCGTCCTCGCCCCTTCGCGCGCCAGCGAAGTGGCGATCGCCAACCCAATCCCGCCGGTCGAACCGGTTACCAACGCTGTTTTTCCTGCTAATTGCAAATCCATGCTTGGCTCTTGTCTGCTCGATGGTTATTGATTGCGCAAAATTTATCACTCGTCGTTTTGATGTCTTTTACCACGTTCGCGATACGTCGCCGCTGAAAGTTTTTTTTGGGAGAGAATCTCGACAATCTTATTTTCTCCACCATGGCATTCCATTTTTCCCTACGAAGCAAGCGGCGCTCACTTACAATAGAACAGCAGTTTGTGCTCAGCCAGCGCAGCGGCCGCGTCACAACGTATTCGCGGCGATGACTCCACTCTCAGAATGAAAAACCCAAGCAGGCATGACCGAGTTTCTCGCAGCAGTCCAAGCACTGGAAACAGGCGATCCCCATGCGGCGGATCGACTTTTTCCGCTGGTATATGATCAACTCCGCCGGTTGGCCGCCGCTCATTTGTCTCAGGAAAGACCCGGGCACACGCTGCAACCGACAGCCCTCGTGCACGAAGCCTATCTGCGGCTGGTCGGCACTTCCGCAGCGGACCAATGGAAAAGCCGTGAACATTTTTTTTCGGCCGCCGCGATCTCGATTCGCCGCATCTTGATCGATCATGCACGCAGCAAGCAAGCCGTCAAACGAGGTGGCGAATTTGTCCGTCGCGAACTGGACGACGTCGCCACATTCCCCCAACCTCACGAAGACATTCTGGCCTTGGATGAGGCGCTTACCCGTCTGGCTGATATCAATCCAGCGGCGGCAGAACTGGTGCAACTTTGCTATTTTACCGGACTTTCGCACGCCGAAGCGGCTCAAATCATGAATGTTTCCGAGCGAACCACGCGGCGACTTTGGACCTATGCTCGCGCTTGGCTCCGCCGCGAGATCGAATCGGAAGAGCCCTCAAAGCCCGAATGACATTTTTGGCCGCTTGGGCTCGGCAAATACGCACTGTTCTTCATAACATCATCTGGCCCCCTATTGGATTCCGTTCGGCTCAGCGTTGACTTTCCTGTTGTATCCCGCGAAACCCCTGACTTTGAATGCAAGAAGAATCGATCTTTCTTGACGCACTCGAAATCGAGGATCCAACTGCCAGAGCCAAATTTTTGGACTCGCGGTGCGGCGATAATACGCAATTACGGCAATCGATAGAGTCACTGATCGCGGCTCATCAGCGCAGCGGCGAATTTCTGGCAAGTCCCATTTTGTGGCAACCTGCAGTAGACGCAGCCGACAAACAGGCCGACGCCAGCACGCAATTAAATGCAGATACCGCGACAACCACGCCGATCTCGCTAACTTTCTTAGAGCCCCCGCATTCTCCCGAATCGCTCGGTCGACTCGCGCACTACGAGATCTTAGAAATCCTGGGCCGCGGCGGGTGCGGAATCGTCCTGAAAGCGTTTGATGAGAAACTTCGGCGGATTGTCGCGGTCAAAGTGATCGCTCCTGAAGTTGCAGGCTCCGAAAGGACGCGGCAGCGTTTTCTGCGAGAAGCACGATCCGCCGCTTCGATTGACCATCCCCATGTCGTCCATACATTTTCGGTCGAAGAGCACCCAATCCCATTTCTGGCGATGGAATACGTCGAAGGCTCAACCCTTCAGCAAAAGCTCAACGCCTCGGGTCCGCTAGAGATCGCATCCTTTGTACATGTCGCTCAACAGATCGCCGCTGGCCTAGCGGCCGCACATGCACGCGGCCTAATCCACCGCGACATCAAACCGGGTAACATCTTGCTCGATGCCACCGGACAGCATGTGCAGATCAGCGACTTTGGGCTGGCTAGGACCGTAGATGACACCGGGCTCACGCGAAGCGGCGAAATCGCCGGCACTCCTTTGTTTATGTCGCCAGAGCAAGCGACTGACGCTCCACTCGACTCAAAAAGCGACTTGTTTAGCCTCGGCTCAGTTTTCTATGCCATGTGCGTTGGAAAGTCGCCGTTTGAAGCGCCGACGACCTATGCCGTGCTACGCAAAGTGGTCGAAGAAAATCCGCCGCTTGTTTCGCACTCGATTCCCGCAGCACCCGCCTGGCTGGATGCTTTGATTAGCAAACTGCTGGTCAAGCATCCTGCGCAGCGAACGCTATCCGCCGCAGAAGTCGCCGACATCTTACAAACGTTTGAGCGAGAGCTCGCCATCCACGGCCAAGTTATTAGTGCCCCCACAGCGTTAGAACTTTCGCCTGCTCCGGCTTCGTGGATCCCACGATGGCGCGTCATCCTTTCGATGGTGCTATTGACCTGCTGTTTGATTTTCGGTTTTAGCGAGATCTCTGGTTATACGGCTCTCTCTCTTCCTTACCTGCGTCAAGTCGGATTGGGAAAAGGGCAACTAGTGATCAACATTGTCGACCCCGGTATTACGGTAGAAATTGCCGGAATGGGTCGCCAGTTTGCTCGGCCAGGCGTTTATAAGCTCAACCTACCTGCCGGTGAACATCTGTTGATCGCCAGCGAGCAGGGCCACGTGGTGCAACGCAGACGAATCTTTGTATTCGAACACCAACCAAGACATGTCGAATTCAAATCCCTGGGACAGATCCAAATGGCGGCCCTGCTGCACCAGAATCCGCCTCCGATCGAAATTATTAGCGGTGACTGGAGCCTAGAGGATGGCGAGTTGCAACAGAGCCAACTCGGCGAGTCGCTCCTTTTTTTCGGCGATCCTCAGTGGACCGATTATAACATCACGTTTCAGTTTAAAACCTCGCGCGTGATTCCATCCGCGGCACTTAGTCAACTTTATTTTCGCGCACAGTCACGCGATGACGGATATCGATTTTCGATTAATGAGAACAGCAACTATGGCACAAGCTCTGGTATCCAAGCTATCTCTGGCGGAATCGCCGAACACGTGCGGCATTCGTATGGTTCCAATTTCCAAGAAGATACCTGGTATCCAATCGATCTACAGGTACGAGGATCGCAGTTCACCTTTTCGATCGACGGCCATACGGTCGAAAACCCGCCAGATCAAATGTTTTCTAAGGGCATGATCGGATTAGGAACCTGGAACTCACCAACCAGTTGGCGAGATTTTCGGGTGACGTCCCCTGACGGCAAGACGCTCTGGCAAGGATTCCCTGATATAAAACAGTACCTAGATGATGAAAAACCTCGCAAGCGTTCTCGACGGGTCGTGTCGGATCGCGAGGCTGCGATCTCCGTTATCCGAACCGGCGGAAAAGTTCGTGTTAACAATTCAAGCGACGAGCTGCGTGACGTCACAAGTCTCCCTCCCCATCCCTTTTGGTTAACCTCCGTTCGCGTCGAAGGGAACTCGATCTTATCTCCCCGCGATATGCCAAACTTTTCCGAGACGCGGCATCTGAGAACATTTTCGGTCAGTTGTTCGGTCGACCTCACAGACAAAGAAGTGGCGCTGCTGGCCAATAATCGCGAATTGGAAACGCTTAACCTCTGTGGGACTGCCTGCACCGGCGCTGTGCTGACAAGTCTTCAGAAATGCTCCCGGCTAAAATATCTGTTGCTAAACACGCCAAATGTCGATGATCGCGATTTGGAGACGCTGACCAACTTTCCATTGCTCAGCTTGCTCATGCTCAATCAGGCTGCGATTTCAGACAGCAGTTTGAAGTATATCTCTCAACTAAAAAGGCTCGAAGTCTTAGGAGTCAAATACACGGACATCACTGACGCCGGCGTCGCCAGTCTAAAAGAATGCCCTAAGCTGCACAGCATTTTGCTAGGAGGCGCCCAGATCACAGATGCGGCTCTGCCTGATTTGCGAGAATGCAGTAACCTAAAATTCTTGGATCTCTCCGATACCAATATTACCGACGCAGGCCTGCAAGAGTTAGCAACATTTTCTCATTTGACTTTTCTCGATTTGGACCAAACCCAAGTCACCGCAGAGGGCGTCCGCGAGCTTAGCGCCGCACTACCCGGCTGCCGAATTGACTGGAATCAAACGCCAGATCTCAAAGCAGCCGCCTATGCGCGTTCACTCGGCGCGATGATTTATTTGGACGATAACCAAGAACATCATCCTCCCACACAGCGGGTTCCATCTCCACCCTTTCATTTAACCGGCGTCCGCTTCTTGGATGGACAAACCGCAACCGACGACGGATTGAAATACTTTGCCGGGACGACGCATTTGAAAAGGATTGCGTTTGAAAACAACCGAAACATCAGCACCGCGGGGTTGTCGATCTTATCCCAAAATAAAGAGCTGAGGGATCTTTCTTTCGTGGAAGTCCCCATTATTTCTGCGGGACTTCTACAGTTCGCGAAGTGTGAACAGCTCGAGTCCCTGGAACTTGTCCGTACGAATATCCGCGACGACGAATTCGCCGTGGTCCAGCGATTTCCTAACCTAGAGCATGTCACGCTCGGCGGCATGAACGTAAACGACAAGGGCCTTCAATATTTCTTCAGTCTCAAAAAGCTGAAAACGCTGTGCCTAGATACCGTATACATCACCGATGAAAGCCTTGGCCGCTTGGATAATTTACCGAACTTAACCGAGCTAAAGTTAGCCAACTTGATGAAAATCACCGACCAAGGACTGCTGCGGATGCACGGTTTAAATTCGCTCAGAACGCTGTCGCTAGAGAAAAACCCAGAGATCACCGCCGCAGGAATCGAGGTCCTCCGGCTGATGCTGCCCCAATGCCAGATCGTCTGGGACGGCGATCCGAAGTCACCGCCAATGTCGCGTTGATCACCGCGCCCAAGCACTGCTACTCTCGGTTAATTTCGACCATGAACGAACAATCCATCTTCTTTGCCGCCCTCGAGATCGACGATCCGTTGGCGCGCTCGCATTATTTGGATACGGTCTGTGAAAATGATCCGGCGATGCGCGTGCAAGTTGAATCGCTACTCGCCGCACACGCCCGTAGCGGCGATTTTTTAGAAGTCCCAATCCTGGCCCAATTTGCAAATCTCGCCGACCACCTCGACCCGTCCGAAGAAACTCGCCCCCAACCAGATGGCGATTATTCTCAGGTCGATCTTTCGTTTTTAGAACCGTCGCAGCAGCCCGGTTCGCTGGGTCGGCTCGCACATTATGAAGTACGTGAGGTGCTGGGCCGCGGCGGATGCGGCATTGTCTTGAAGGCCTTTGACGAAAAGCTGCATCGTACGGTCGCCATCAAAATTATTGCCCCAGAGTTCTCGGCGACTTCGCCTGCTCGCAAACGATTTTTGCGTGAAGCCCGAGCCGCGGCCGGCGTTCGGCACAACAATGTAGTCAATATCCACGCGGTCGAAGATCTGCCGATCCCCTATTTGGTCATGGAATATCTCGAAGGCGGGACGATCCAAAACCAGATTGATCAGAACGGCCCGTTCGAGCTTCCCCAGATCCTCCTCTTCGGGCGGCAAATCGCCGCCGGACTCGCCGCGGCGCATGCTCAGGGACTGATCCATCGCGATCTCAAACCATGCAATATCTTGATTGATGCAGGCGGCCTCAGCGTCAAGCTGGGCGATTTTGGTTTGGCTCGCACCGTCGACGACGCCATCCTAACAAGAAGCGGCGCCATCGCCGGTACGCCCCTTTATATGTCGCCCGAGCAAGCCCGCGGCGAAACGCTTGATCAACGCAGCGATCTCTTTAGTCTCGGCAGCGTCCTCTACATCATGTCCAGTGGTCGCTCCCCCTTCCGCGCGCCGTCTCACTATGCCGTCATGAAGCGCGTTGTCGAAGAGACCCCGCGACCAATCAACGACATCATCCCCGAAATCCCCAGCGCGTTAACCGCGATCATCGACAAGTTGCTCGCCAAAAATCTGGAGGATCGAATTCAGACAGCGTCGGAAGTCGCCCAACGACTTGGCGACTTAGAAAGAGGAGAAGTCTCACCGTTCGCCCCACCGCCGCCGAGCACAGCGACTAACGCGCAATCCGCGACGACTCCGGCACTGCGGCGAATCCCCAGCGCACTAGGGATCGGGATCACCGTCTTCTTTTTGCTGGCGGTCGTCGGATTGCTGGCCGCGCCGCTCATCGAAGGAATCTTTTCACAGCCGCCCCTCCCCGATCTTCCCGTGATCGCTCCACCGCCTGTCGTCGCCGCTTCTCCCGTGATCCCCAGTGGCGTTTGGATTTTCCATGACGGTCAGTTGGTGCAGACCGAACCGGTTGACAGCCATTGGCTGTTTGGCGATCCGACTTGGACCGACTACAACATCGATGTCGAAAGCATGAACCTGTGCGGCAGTCCTCACGCACGGGTAGGCTCCATCCTGTTTCGTGCCCAGTCACCAGACGATTACTATCGCTACACCATTGACAACGCCGCGTGGAGTTCGACAGTGCTTGAAAAAGTCGAGCGCGGCGAAGAGTCGCAGCTTGGCTCCTATCAACAAAATCGGCCGCAAAACGAATTTTGGTACAAAGCGCATCTAGAAGTTCGTGGTGATCGAATCCGCTGCTGGGTCGACGATATCGAACTATTCGACCAACGTGATGCGACATTTAAGCAAGGGCAGATCGGGCTCGGATCTATCGGCGTCGCCGTCGCTTGGCGTAATTTGAAGGTAACCCAACCCGATGGCACACTGTTGTGGGAAGGCTTTCCCAAGATCGAGCCAGGCATGTTCGAGACGCCGACGTCGCGCAAAAATTATCCCCCCGGCGAAATGCGCATCCTCAAGCGAACCATTTTGCCTGCCGATGTTCTCCCGGATCGCCGCTGTGCGGCCTATGCAATTTCGAGCGGTAGTAACGTCTACGTCAACGGCGAAGACTATGTCCCGATAACCCGCATCCAAGATCTTCCCCCAGGACCCTTTCGACTTACCGGCATCCAATTTGGCCGCAACCCTCGCCTGACCGAGGAGGATCTGCAATTTTTTGCCGCGACGACCAATCTCGAAAGCTTAGCGCCAGAAAAATACTGCACCGATCAAGGCCTGGCCAACTTTCGGCACAACACCAACCTAGAGGTGCTCAACCTCAGCGGCTCTGCGGCCACCGGTGACGAATTGCACCATTTCAAATTAACGAAATTACTGCGCGCCGATTTTCAAAACGAGCAATTCGATTACGCCAACCTGACAGCGCTGGCCAACTCGCCCCAATTGATGAGTCTCGACATCGCTTCACCGCAGGTCAAAGACGAGCATTTGCCCCCGGTCGCCAAGCTGAAAGGCTTAAAGATTTTGCTGCTCTCGAATACAAAGATCACCGATGCAGCCCTCGTGCATCTGGCCGAGTTACCGTTGCTAGAAAACCTGGACCTCAACAAAACGGCGATATCAGACCAAGGGCTCAATTCGTTGCAGGGACTAAAGAACCTGCAATTTCTCCGTCTCGACGAAACGCAAATTACCGACCAGGGACTTCCCAAACTAGAAGGATTGGTAAATCTAAAGATGCTGTTTCTCCGCAAGACCAAGGTCACCAAAGCCATGGTAGAAAAACTCCACGTCTCCATCCCGCAAAGCAGCATTTTCTGGGACGGTGGAGATATCCCACCGATCAGAACGCCTCTCATGCTACAACGCGTGGGGCCATAGTTTTTTTCAGGCAAGCTTTTATCCGAAAGGGATAGAATTGCCCACGAAAAGTTGACCGTGAACCGAGAGATGCCAGCCTTGCCTGACAGGAGATTGGATCGATGCCCAAGCGTCGAACATTCAGCCGAGAATTCAAACTGGCTGCCGTCAGAAAGATCAACAAACAACGCCTGTCGTATGCAGCCGTCGCCTAAGACTTGAGTATGGGTGAAACCCTGCTTCGCAAATGGAAGAAGTCCTTGGATGAAACAGGGCGCCTTCAGGTCGCCCCCGCCTAGCCCCAATCAACCGCCCGCCGCCTGAACTCGCATTATGCGGTTCCGGAAATGTAGGCGATGCACATCGGAGCGCCGCTGCGCGGATCGCGCGTGATGTGCGCATCGATGGTGAAGACGGTTTTCAGGGTGTCGCTGTTCATGACTTCATAGGGCGATCCCTGGTCGACGATTTGTCCCTCCTTCAACGCAACCATGTGATGCGCATAGCGGGCGGCCAAATTCAAGTCGTGCAATACCATGACGATTGTTTTTCCCTCGTCTCGATTCAAGCGGGCGAGCAGTTCCATTACTTCAAGTTGATGGCACGTGTCGAGATGACTCGTCGGCTCGTCCAGCAAGAGAATCTCTGCCCCTTGCGCAAGCGTCATTGCGATCCAGACGCGTTGTTGTTGCCCGCCAGAAAGCGCCGCCACGGGACGATCTCGCATGTCCATCAGTGCGACGGTATCAAGCGCCCAATCAATTTTCGCTTTGTCTTCGCTTCCTAGTGAAGCGAGCCATCGTCGATGGGGGTAGCGACCGTACGATACTAGTTCTCCCACGGTAAGACTGTCAGGCGCCTGGGACGACTGGGGAAGAATGCTTAGTCGTTGCGCCAGTTCTCTGGAAGGCATATCGTGAATCGACTGGCCATCCAGCACAACGCTGCCGCCGTAAGGAGAGAGAATTCGGGAGAATGCTTTCAGCGCGGTCGATTTTCCTGATCCATTGGCGCCCACGATCACCGTGATTTTTCCGACGGGAAGCGAAACCGAAAGCTGTTCGATGACGATTCGCCGATCGTATCCGACTGTCAATTCTGCGGAGGCGAGTGAATGCATGGTTTGTTTCGTTAGCGACGTGTGAGCAGGTAGAGAAAGTAAGGAGCGCCAATCGCAGAGACCATGATTCCCGCCGGAATCTCCGTTCCGGGAACGGCATTGGCTCCAATAATGTCGGCCAAAATCAATAGCGAACCTCCAACCAGGCCCGCGGCAGGAATCAGCAGCGCATGCCTAGCGCCAATCAAACGTCTAGCGATGTGAGGTGCGATCAATCCGAGAAACCAAATGCTTCCAGCAAACGCCATGCACGCGGCGCCAATCGCGACCGCCAATGAGAGCAGGACTAGCGTGTTGACCGATACGCGAACACCTAGTCCCGTCGCAATTTGATCGCCCAATCGCAGCACGTCCAGCGTGGGAGCGGCCAGCCAAACGCAGGGAATTAATACCGCTAACCACGCTCCCAGGGCAGCTACATAGTTCCAGTCCGCGCCGCTCAAGCTGCCGGTAGAATACGCAATCGCAAACGACCGTGCTTCGGAACTTAGCTGCATCGATGCAAACATTGCAACCGCGCTGATCGCCGAACTGACAGCCACGCCGGTCAGCAGCAATCGGACAGTCGAATGAGATCCATCCGCGCACAACAGACAAACTAGCGTCATTGTCGCAATCGCGCCGACAATGGCTGTTACCGGCAGGATAAACGTCGAAGCCAACACAGAGTATCCCAAGAGGCCTAGTGCTAATGTAATCGCCAGACTTGAGCCGGCGGACACGCCCAACACGCCGGGTTCAGCCAGATCGTTCTTGAGTACTCCTTGCATGATGGCGCCCGAGATCGCAATGCCGCCGCCAACCAAAATTGCGAAAGCCACGCGGGGAAAGCGAAAAGACCAGAGCACCAGATTCTCTTCCGCACCTCCATGTCCGAGCAATGTCTTTAAAATCGTCCAAGGAGAGTATTGGATATAACCAAGCTGAAATCCGACCAGGACGCAGAGAATCAACGCCCCGCCCAAGATGAAATAGGCGCGTTGAGCCGACCAAGCCACCAAGGGATTGGATCCTCCAGAAGGGACTCCGCCATCCAGCTTGTTTCGAAGCGAACTGCGAATTAGCCACACAAACCACGGTGCGCCTATTGCCGCGGTCACGATTCCTAGCGGCAGTTCAGAACCTTGCCCTAGCACGGTGCGGGAAACTAGATCGGCAAACGAAGTGAGCGCCGCGCCCAGCAGCGCCGCCATCGGAATCAAGCGGCGGTAGTCAGCGCCGCACATCCCGCGGCATAAGTGGGGCACCATCAGGCCGACAAAGGAAACGGGGCCCGCTACGGCGACGGCGCTTCCTGTGAGCAAGAGAACGAAGATACTAGCCCAGACGCGGACTCTTCCGGACTCTTGTCCCAATCCAATCGCCACTTCGCTGCCGAGACTAAGAATGGTGATACCGGGGGCGAGAAGAAACACGCCAACCAGACCGACGACAAAACAGGGCGCCATCGCAATCACTTGGTCCCAGGTGACGTTCGTAATCCCTCCCATCGTCCAGTACATCATGCTGCCGGACATGGCGAACGCGATCACAAGCCCTTGCGTAATCGAAGTATATAACGACGACGTGACAGCTCCTGCCAACGTGATCCGCGTCGGAGAAAACCCGCCTGGCGCCAGACAAGCGACCCCCAAAACGCTCAGATATCCAACGGTGGCGCCCACTAGTGATGCTGCGATGGACCCACTGTAAGAGATCGCAGGAAAGGTGATCATCGCGATCAAAGTCGACAAAGCCGCGCCGCCGCTGAGCCCCATGATCGATGGCCCGGCAAGCGGGTTTCGAGTTACGCCTTGCATCACGGCGCCGGCGGCGGCAAGACTTCCCCCCACCAACAGCGCGATGATCGACCTGGGCAAGCGGACATCACGCGCAACCAGATGCCCCTCGTTGTCCGCATCGTAGCTGATGACCGACTCGACGACGGTCCCTATCGAAATGGTCGTCATGCCAACGAGCAGCGAAGCAGCGAAGCAGCGAAGACCAGCAGTGTAAAACCGGCGGCCAGCATCATCAGCAGCGCAAAACGTGACACAAGCGGCCGATCTTGGATCGGATCGTGGGGGGGTGATGTCGTTTCCACAGTACTCACGGCAATGCTTCTCGCCATGCGGCGTCCGCCGTCGAGTTGATTTTCTCCAAGGATTCAGGAGCGACCGCTTTTACGACGTCTTCGATCGCGCGTCCTCGACCGAGGATGCCTGCATCGGCCCAGTGTCGGTACTTAGGGATTACCAATACATGGTTGCTTTTCACGGCTGGTACACGTCGCCAAATGGGGTGCGACAACAGGATGTCCCTATTCCTCTGACTACCAGTCTCTATGTCAGCCGCCAAAATCAAGTAGTCGGCGTCCAATTTCAGCAGCCCTTCAGGCGAAATCACGGCGCTCCAAGTTCGATCTTTTACCAGATGCGGTCGGCGAACTTGCAGATCGTCATACAACACTGGACTCACATGTTTTTGATCGCCATACAGTCGATAAGAAGTGGGACGAATCCGAATTAGCGCGATCGAACCTCCCCGCAGCTCGGCATGAATCGCTTTGCGCGCGGCGTTCACCTTGGCGTTGTACCAAGCGACGCGCGCTTCCGCTTCTGGCCGTTTGCCGATGATCGTACCGACGTCCAACACCCGCTGGCGATAATTGTCGAGATGGTCCAGCAGTACGACCACCGGAGCAATCTTCGAGAGTTGGCTATACGTTTGCCGGCTCGGACTACGAGTGATAATCAAGTCAGGCTTGACGTCGATTACTGCTTCCATGTTTGGCAAATTGGATCCATAGACGTTAGGGATCCACCGTACGTCTCGAAAGGCTTCTTTCAAATAGTCCGGAAAGTTTCCGTCCGCTATCGAATGGCCAACCGGCAGGATCCCGAGCGACAGAACTTCGTCTGCACTGGACAACGCGCAAATGCGCTCAGGATTGGCAGGCACGCGAGTTTCGCCAGCGACATGGCGAATGATGCGGTAGTCTACCCCTTCCTCGACAACTAACACCGGGCGACTCCCTGCGCCAGGAGGAACGCTCGCATATTCGTCCATTTCATCCGAGCTGACGAGTTCGCCAGGCATCGTTGGTCCCAGCGCCTTCAGCGTACCGGCGGCGATCACGGCGCCCACAATCACGGCGGTCAGCACGCGAACACAGAGCATTTGCAAAGAGGCTCGCTTTTTGGCGGCGGTCATTACTAGCTTCAACGTGGAGGGAAGGAATGCAAGAGAGAACGGGATTGGATTAATTCGAGCTTGCCGTCAGCTTGTACGGATTTTGCGATCGAACTTCTTTGTCGCTCAGGTCGACCGGCGCAAGCTCAATAGGAGAAGCCGGTATGGTCACGTGCAGGTTCGATTTATGTGGCGAAGAGAATCGACCTCTTAAAATATCGGGCGGGCCATGTTCACTTTCACCATCGGGATCTTTGGCGACCGCTTTCGGATCGGGCCAAAAAACGACGGCGACGTAGTCGCCAGCCGGAGCTCCGTCATCGCTGGTGAACGTGCTCAGCCGAAACGTTCCATCTTCGCCAACCATACTGCTGGGAAAGAATCTTCGGCCTGGGACGGACTTGGCGGAATGCAAGGTAATCCTAGCGCCAGCGGCTGGCTTGCCGCCAACCATGATCGTTCCCGAGACCGGATACAAAGACATCTCACCGCCAGGGCGCCCACTGTCGCAACCGGTCAAATAGACGCAATAAAAAAGTGTGACCGTCAGGCCGAGAAAAGATCGCAGCATCGAATTCATCTCCTGTCTGAAACTAAACTCTCCGGTTATTGAAGTTACTCAATACTCGCCAGAAGACAGGACTTCTCCACCTTGAATCGTGCAGAGATAATAGAAGACGAGGATGTCAACATTCTCGTTGAGCGTCCTCACCGATCCGTCTCCCATCCCCACGTTGGTTATGCCAGGATGGAAGGAATAGAGACCGCGGTCATTCGAGCAATTGGCGGCGCAGGGTCCCGGAAAGGCGGTCCCATCGTGTAGATGGCCTCGTGGTTGAATCTTGAATTGACGAGACGCCCAGACGCCATAGTCGGGTTTGCTTGTGCTAATCATGTCGGCGACTTTTTTCCCGTTCTGATGAAATTCGGGTCGCGCGGCATCTTCCCCCATAAGAATTGAATTCGTCAGACCGTCCGTAACTTCGGCGAATTTAGTCATTTCTCGATCGGTCGTCATGCCAGGACGAGGATGATCCGCAGGCAGCAGCCCGGCACTAAAAATCGAACTATCTAAGCCTTGCAAGACGCCGTAGTCACCCGTTGCCGCTACCCAATCGATGCCGTCCGTCGTGCCGGAGGTTCGGCGTGGCCCCGTTGCCGAAGGACATTGAACCACCGTCAGGTCCACTCCAATCGCGTCGTGGTTTTCGGTGTGGTACCAGTCGTAGTCGAGCGAATAGTTATCACGAACGTTCTGTTGCTCCAAAAACGGCAGAATAAAGCTCATGAAGCCGTGATCATTTGGATTGATCGACCGTGGATCATTTTCGGTAGCGCTGGGAGGAATGGCGCTATAGGTATTTTCAAAGTTGTGCATCGCCAAACCAATTTGCTTGAGATTGTTGGAACATTGCATCCGTCGAGCCGCTTCGCGTGCTTGTTGCACCGCCGGCAGCAGCAAGCCGATCAAGACTCCGATGATGGCGATCACCACTAGCAACTCAACCAAAGTAAAGCCTGCCCGCTTTACGTGTCGAAATTTCGACGCGTTTTGAGTCATTTCAAAAACTCTCTTTGTTGTTCCAAAAGACGATCACAGTTCTCCGCGAGCATCGCCCCGACGATGCATTTCAAATCCAAAATTTCGCGTGCCTGATCGTTACCGCGCTACATCGGGCACAGTGGTGAAATTTAAAGCCCAACGATTAGGATGGGAAGAAATCGAGATCCCCAATCACTCTTCCTCACAGCACGGTCACTCTTCCTTGCAGCACCGAAGAGAAGTGAAGAAGGCAATTTCTGTGCCGAATAGCCCCCGCTTAGCAGATCAAAGTGAAAACAAGGCGAGAGATCACGACAAAGGCCAATAGAGTGGCTGTCCTCGCCCATAAATAGCATGGATTGAGCATGCTCACCCAGACCGTCCCGATGTGATCGAGATGAGACTACTGGAAGTCACAAAAGGTAGATCGCCGGTGTCTGTCGAGGCGACACGCGCGTCGATTTTGACAACACGCATATCGTCCGAAACTCCGACTCCAGCTTCAGCTTGGCAGCGATACCGTTGCCCTTAGAAATGCCGTCTCTCACTTCTAATTGGCTGTTTGACTTGTGCAATAAAACTGGCGGCTGGCTGGCACTAACGAACAGTCATTTTTTTCGCGTGGCACTGGCCCTTTTCAGCCAGTGTCTTCTCTTCCCTTCTACTGACTTGCGCCCAGCACCAGCCCAGCACGTCGATTCTATTCTTTGACCATCTCCCATCGCCACTCTATTTTGATGCTCGGCGATCGAAGCGGTGATCGACTATCTTCATGAGAATCCAGTTCGTCGCAGGCTCTGCCGACGAGCGATCGATTGGAAGTGGTCGAGCGCCCGCTTCTACCTAGAAGGAATCGTCGATCCGCGTCTGCCGAAGCGATCGTTTCCGCCGCAGGAACTGTTCGATAAAAGCGGCGTACAACTGCCGCACTCCGAATGAAGAGCACTGGCTGAAAAAGGCCAGTGGCATCCGAAGGATTGGCCGCTGGTCAGTGACATCCAGCCGTTAGTATTCTTCGTCGACCCATCCTGTCTTTTCGCAATTCTTACAAAATCCGCAAGTGACATAGCCTTCCATTTCGATTTGGAAGCAGATAGCGCCATCAGGAGAAATTGCGTACCAATGCTGTGGTATTGCGTTCAATTGCACGATTACGCAAATGAAATCCGAAATCGGCAAGTCTACGGAGAATTGAGAATCATCACCAATCAATACAAATCTTGTATTGCCCACAATTCCCCAATCAGACAGCCATCGGTTGACCTCCTGCCCCACTGCATCTTCAGCAGCAATGCGCATACTCCGATGACCCGGAACAAGACGCCAAGCGATTCTGTTGCAGCTAATTGGAAATTTAGTTTCGATCAGGTCAAACCACACTTGTGCGTTACCGCGCGAAAGCACGTAGTCACGTCTCTTGGGGCATTCTAATACGGTGATCGCGTCATCCAAATGCGGGTCATGGCCCGGACTCTTCGCTCTTTCGATTAACTCATCAAGACGCTGCTTGCCGCTCTTTTCGGACATCAACTTTATCCACAACTGAAAAGATTTCTAATAATTGCCGTAGAAAAGGGGGCGGAGGTGAATTGCACGAGCTTAAAGCCTCCGCCGCTGGGTGACACAGTCCAACGACTGGGTGACACAAGCACTGGCTGAAAAAGACCAAAAGTGGCGGCTGAGCGGCACTGTCCAACGGTGTTTTTCTTCACCGGGTTGGCACTGACGAACAGGCATCTTTTCGCGTGCCACTGGCCCTTTTCAGCCAGTGTCTTCCCTTCTGCTGACTTGCCCCCAGCTCCAGCCGGCTCCCGTTCACCGCTTTGTTACCCCGTTTCTTTGACCCATTCGGCAACACGTTCACCGTCCTTCAAGTCGTCACGCATGTAATGGTACACGATACCCTCGGATATCGACATGCGTTTCGCGGCAACGTAATAAACATGCCCACCCTTGAAATCTGGATCATCATGCACGCGAAATAGCACGTCGTCATCATCCAATTCAAGATGGGCGTGAGCCTTTCGTTCTTTTTCTGATGCCACGGAGAGTCTTGGCGAATCAAGGCCATAGACAGGCAATCCGATATACCTCACGTCATGAAAGCGGATTTCGAGTTCATGGTAGTAACAGAGGTCAAAGCTGCCTATCAGTAGTAGCGAGTCGCCGACGAGCGAATGGACGAGAAAGTCGGTCGTGTTGGTTGTCGCCACGATCTCGTTGATGCGGTCGAGAATTGACTGCATGTCGGCGCCCATTGGGTAGTCTGAATTTCTTAGGGGGAAACGACTGCGTTAACCGGGTGCGGCTGAAACCCGGCATCCATTTCGAAACCGGCAGTTAGCCATACTCCGGTTCAACGCTTTGTTCGCCTTTTTCTCGTTAGCCGAGAGTATAAAAGCCACCGCATTCTCTGAGAAACGCCACGAATTGCAGCACTGGCGCCATGTTCTTATCGCGTCTTCGCGAGAAGAGCATGTCTTGAGTGCGTTGCGACGGTGATCGAGTGGATCAGCCGCATTGAAGACATGCTCTTTCAGTGAAGACACTGTAAGAGCATGGCGCCAGAGCCATTTGCTTAGCGCGCAAAATCTTTGCTCGGTGGAGCCTCTCCTCGCCGATTTTTTTACTATTGACAAAGTCTTAGGACTTGGTAATAATGTATTCACACATTGGGCAGTAAAGAAACATTCTTTCCTGTTGTTTCGCCAGTTGGTCCGTGCCGCCTCGGGGGCTGCTTGCATGGACTTCTCTTCTCTTTTTAGGGGGTAAATCTCATGAAAACCAAGCAGCGTTCGCAGCGGAAGACGCGGGGCAGAAGGGCCAAAGCGGCCCGTGCTCGTGCGGCGGCACGCGATAATTCGATGGCGTGCAATCCAGCTCAGGCAAAAGCGGCCAATCATCCCGAATTGGGCGCTGATTGGATGGCGCCCCCTTTCTTTTTACCGGATTCGCCTGATTCACTAGATTTTCCAGATTCGCAGCTGACTGCTCTGCTTGGTTATCCGGCTCAGCAGACGACTGACTTGCTTCATCAAACTATTGAGCAAGAGGAGGAATCGACTCCGCTGACCGAAACTGAAACAGACTTACCAGACGCGGGCCAATCCACACCAATTGCCTCGCAGAAAAGCCGCTCGTTTCGCGAGTTGAGCACGGCCCAGTTGCTGCGTGAGCAACCTCCGCGCGAGTGGTTACTCCCCGGCTTGCTGGCGCGGGGCGAAGCGGCGGTGATCTTGGGGCCTAGCAAAAGTATGAAGTCATCGTTGGCGGTCGATTTGTGTGCCGCTTTGGCCAGCGGGGGCAAGTTTTTGGGACAGTTCGCCGCGGATCGGCCTTTTCGCGTTGGATTTATCGGCGGCGAAACCGAACAGTATTTGTTGCATGATCGGGCGCGGTGCTGGAGCAAAGCCGCCGGCGTAGATCCCGACAAGCTTTCCAATCTGAACTGGGCGTTAACCATGTCCAATGCCAGCGATCCGGCAGGCTTGGCCGAGTTGCGTGATTGGATCGAGCGTCAGCATTTAGAAGTGGTTTTGATCGATCCGCTGAAACTTACGGCGCCACGCGGGGCGGCGCAAGCGAAGCAGTTGCGAGCGCTGGTCCGCTGTTGTTTGGAAGCTGGCGCAACGCCGATTGTTTGCTGTGCTACGCGCAAATCGAACTTGCCGCACGCTCTGAATATCGCCGACATCACCAACGCCGCCGAGCATGATTTCGCCCAACAATGGCTGCTGGTGAACCGGCGTCAGGCGTACGAGTCTGGCAGCGGACAGCATCGCCTGTGGCTGACCGTCGGCGGCAACGCCGGCCACGGCGGAGCATGGGGCGTAGATATCGACGAAGGTCGCGTCACAAACGCAAACACAGACGGTCGACAGTGGAAAGTCACGCTGCGCGATCCCGAGTCGCTGCAAGAAGAGGCGCCAGCGTTAGAAGCCCAAGCGCTGCAACAGCGCTGCCGCGCCAAAATTCGCGTCGCGCTGCGAAGCGTCGATCCCCAACAAGCAATCAAGTCAAAGATCCGCGCCCAAACCGGGCTCAGCGGCACAAAGTTTGAGACGGCCTGGGATCAAATGCTCAACCAAGGCGAAATCGAGCGGAGCAAAAACAACACAAAAACAGAGACCGGAAAACTTTCACGCTACCACTTAACTCATCCAGCAACAGCAGCCCATCCAGTAACAAGAGAAGGAGAAACAGCAGAAGCAGCAAACCGTCCTGAATTATCCCCTAACATGCAAAGGCAAAGGATCCGCAGCGCGGAGCAAGAATCCACCACCAGCTACGCGGACCACACAGTCGCTTAGAAAAAAACGGCGCGGGTCCAGTCCAGTCCGATCCAAGAAACCAAGCCGAACGCAGCCCAATTCGCCATCAAGGAACTCCGTCATTCGAACTTCAGACTTCGTCATTGATTCGACATTCTGATTTCGACATTCTGATTTCGACATTCGACATTTAAAAAGCCCCCGCGTTGGCGCGGACAAAGCGCTGGCCTAACGTATCAATTGGCAAAAACTGGTCACTCATTTGCGCCCAGCGGATTTCCATTGCACAAGCTTGCAATCCGTCACCAATCGACCTAATCTGAGCCTATGAACATCGCATCCAAACTCACCGCCGCGTTTGCTGTTTCGTTTCTCTCCTGGGGTTTGGCGTTTGCCGCAGAACCCGCTTCGACCGCGCTTCCCAAAGCGTTTATCGATGGTCAGGGAGACGGCTGGCGATCGCTGGGCGAAGAGGACTTTCAGAACGTCAATTGCGCAGACGACACCTGGACTTTCAAAGATGGCGGCATCCAGTGCACCGGCCAGCCGGTCGGCGTGATGCGAACCAACAAAGAGTTCACCAACTTTGAGCTCGTGGTCGAGTGGAAGCATTTGAAATCAGCCGGCAACTCAGGCGTGTTTGTCTGGACCATTCCGGCCGAAGTCGAAAAGCTGACCAAGCCAGGTTTGCCGGCCGGCGGCATCGAGGTGCAGATCCTCGATCACGGCTATAAAGATTCCTACAAAAATGCGACCGGCAAAGAGGGGGACTGGTTTAGCACCAACGGCGATATCTTCCCCGTCGGCAAATCCAAGCTGACCCCCTTTCCGCCGCTGTCCCCCAGCGGCGAACGCAGCTTTCCCTCGAAGGAGCTCAGCAAAGGGTTCGGCGAGTGGAATCACTATTACGTTCGCGCGATCAACGGCGAAGTCCGCTTGTGGGTCAACGGCGAAGAAGTCTCTGGCGGCAAAAACGCCGTGCCAGCCACCGGTTATCTGTGCCTAGAGTCAGAAGGTAGCCCGATCGAGTTCCGCAATCTTCGGATCCGCGAACTGCCGTAAGACAGAAAAGCGGAAACGGGAAAGCGGAAAGCGAAACAAAGAGAAACAGGGCGTTGTTACGGCACGCCTTGTTTTATGCGCGGAGCGAATCGACGACCTGCTTCCAGAGCGAGTCTAAGGCTCGAACAAGTCGCTGCTTCCACGCATCAGCGGAGCCGGTGATGTGGGGATACTCGATTTGAAAATCTTCCCATTCGACATACAACTGCTCTAACTGCGTCTGATTAAACCACTTGAAGCGGTCTGACGGCGGATCTTCCGACAGCTGAAACGTCTTTTTTAGCAGTTGCAGATCGATCGACGTATGCTCCGCCAGCAAGACAGCGTCATACAGATCTTTGCCGTTTGCATAGTCATCCGTAGAGAGCCAAAGCAACTTCCAAGCCAACGACTGCTCGGCCGTCGCTGCAAGAACTTCAACAGGCGATTGCTCTCCGACAACAACACGCAAGCGACATGGGGGACTCGGCAGTTCTTCACCAAAGACAAAGTCAATTTGAACCGTACCGCCGAAACCCTGCAGCGAGTCTTCCCAGGGAACAATGACTCGCAGCCCTGGAGCCCGCTCGTAGGTCCAGATCTCTTCCGAAGCGAACAATCGATCGGGAATCTGAATCGTATCGGTCGCCTGCGAGCCTTGCAGCAGTTCAATGAGGTCATCGACCAGCCTTTTCGATGCTTGGTAGCTGACCTTCCAGTGAGCAGGCAGAACAACGCAATCCAAGTCACCCGGCTTACGAGCAGCGTCCCCCAACCAAGTCGCCAGCAAGATACTTCCACGGATAACGAGTGATGCAGAGTGGTTGGATGCTTCAATCGTCTTCAAAACATGATGCAGAACTTGCAGTCGAGATTGATCCCATGCCGCAGCGATTTGCGGCGTGGCAAACTGCGGTTCGCCTCCACGCAGTGCTCTGGAGAAATGCCTCAGCGCAGGATCAAACACAACTGGACGATTCAAGCTGGCGTCTTGCGTTTCGGCCGCTAAGGTTTTTGGCTGGCAATCGACATTGGAACGCGACAGCAGATTCTTTCGCTCGGCCTGACGCTCCACAGGCTCGGCGGGGAGACTGACATTGCGAGTCGGCGAGCATGCCGGCAAGTCAGCAGCCGAGTCCGGCTCGTTCACAAATTTCGCTAAATCCTTGCCGAGAACCATCCGTGCAAAGAATCGTCTAACAAGCTGGCTAAAACCGTCATTGGAAGTATCGCTCATAGCCACCCTGCGTCCAAGTGAAGATTGGAGTCAAAGAGCACGTATTCGTCCTCCGTTTCAAGAATGCAGTACGCATTCGCTTCCAGTGCAGCGACTAGCGCACTCCACCTATTCATCGCTTCGATTTGTGACGATTTGTAGGCTCGCTGCGTTACAAATCGTTCAACAACTCCATTGGACAACTGACGTCGAGCATTGGTCGAAAGTTGGGCGCCGTGACTGCTGAGCAACTGCGTGAGCATCTCCAGATCTGAATCCCTGTCGAGCTTTAATTTGACATGATGCTCAAAGTAACCCGCATGCTCAGACACCGAAACCGAATCGTCGAAAAACCGTGCAACGTCTAACGATTCGCACTCGACTTTGATGCGGATGACTTCCAAGTCGATCGACCGCATGGCGTCGCTGATCATGCGCGCCCGCTCCAATTGTCGCTCAAGCGAACCAGTATCTCGAAAGGTCAGCATCGGCTGGGACGCGCAAAGCCCGGCGGTCAGGACGATGTGCGTCCACTTGAAACCATGATCCGCTCCCCACCTCTCGCCCTGTCGTAAAGCGTCATCGCTGGAACCCGAAAGGGTCACATGAGTTTCAAACTTGCGATCCGGTGGAAGTTGCAGCAACACGGCGACTCCGATCTGTTAATCGTTTCCCTCTTTCCTTGCTCTATTCCGAGGCAAGGGACGCTAGGGATGTAGACCCAGCGAATCCTATTTAGCCGGCGGCTTATCATGATCTTGCAGAAGTCGATTGTACTGAGCCGCAAATTTTGTGGCCGTCGCTTGCCACTGAACGTCCTCAACTGCGTCCTGTGTACCCGGCAGAACCCAATAGTCACTAGGCTTGGCGTTGATCCACAAGTTGTCAGCGAGACCGGGAAATTCTAAGCCGTATTCGTACACCGCCATCCAGCGAAGATCTTGAGCCGCTACAGAGTATCCCACGATCGCATCGACATTGCACGCATTTACCAGCTTTACGGCAGCGGCATAGTCTTTGTCCGCGATCCGTTTTTCGATCTCTTGTCGTAAGAGTTCGGTATTATCACCGATCTCTTGCGAGGTCAGCCTGGCAGTTTGCGGCGGCTTCGCTGGTCGATTCCAGGCGCTACAACCGGCGAGAACCAGGAGAAAGAGCAGAGGCGTGAATCGCCAGCTAGACATGCTCTGATTCATGATCGCCCTGCGCTTTCGATTACTGTTAACCCGCTTTTAGTGAAAAAGAGACCGGAACCAATACTTGCGTCGCGACATCTTCACCGTCGCTTTGAGCCGGCGTGAAGGTCCATTGCCGGACGGCGGCGAGCGCCGCTTGATCGAGCCGCGCGAAGCCGCTCGATTGATGGACCTTGGCCGCGGTGACTTTACCCTGCTCGTTGATGTTCAAGCGAATCAAGACGCGACCTGCTTCGCGCCGCGATTGAGAAGCCGCCGGATAGCTAGGCGCCGCATTGCTGGGCGCCGGTTGTGGAGGAATATCCATCCGCGCGCCGGCCACACTGTCGACGGACGGCGGAGCGGCTTCAGCAACTGCCGACTCGGGAGAGGGCTGCTTCGCGGCATCCTTGCGCGGCAGCGGTTCCGCTTCTCTCGGCTGGGCAGGCGCCTGGTAAGACGCCTGACTGCGAGACATCGTGGCCGGCGCACTACGGGGAGTAAAGATCACCTCTGACGTAGCCGTCGGCAGCGGAATCGCGGTTGGTTGCTTGTGCAGATCGAGCGGCGATGTTTCGACCGTTTCGGCCGGCGGGCGATCGGCTTCCACCACTTCGATTTCGATGGCTGGCGCTTCGATCGGCTCGGCAGCGGCGGAAGCCATGGTGGCGGTCAACATGACGGTTCCGCCGGTATCGACCTGATGCCGCCAATCCGAAGGCTGAATGCTCCAAGAGACCAGCGCAGCAGCCGCCGCGATATGCAGCGAGATGCTGGTGAAATAGGAAATGCTGGAAGTCCGAGCGAACATTTTATCCGACTGAAACAAGCGAGTTATGAGGATGCGGACGAGATCCCTTTCCAGACCGACATCGCAACTTCGATATCTTCTGGAGCGTCAAAGTAGATCGCGAGATGGACGTAACCATCGGCGTCGGCGACAAACCCGTACAGCGCATCGACTTCGGCGCCTTCAAGATCTTCGACCAAGCGGTAGGAGATTCGCAGCAACTTGCCATCTTGCAGCTCTTGGAAGTCAAACGCGGCCGAGTCACGTTCTTTGGTCAACTCACGCAGCGTGTCGGCGGCGGTGTCACCATCTTCTGGAACGCCCCAGACGCTGGCGTAGATCGTCACGCCGGGGCGCCAAAGAACCATTTGTCCATCTTTTTCTAAACGCTGATTGAAGCGCAACGGCAACTCGATTGACCAACGATCGGTCAACGCAAACGGGCCGACTTCGATAATCGGAAAGTCAGGATGCAACAGTTCATCGGCTTCAAACGGACTATCAACGGCAATCAGTTGGCCATCGTCCCCTTCGCGGGCATAGGCGCTGCCGATCGGCGACGTCAGAAACGGGATCACGTCACGGTCATAGTTGGCGATCGTGTTGACGTCATAGACCTCCAAGTTATTCGCCTGATTCACATACTCGTCGGTTTCGTCGCCGGCGAAGAAGCGCCAACCGCTATCTGTGTCATTGTCAGGTGGCTCACGATACATGTAACCAACCGGCAATCCGTCCACGGTAATGCGATCGGTCGCGATGCAGCCTCCCTCCCCTTCAACCAAGGATTCCATCTTATCGGCCGGCAAATGAAACTTCTTTTCGGTCACTCGTTTACGATTCCTTCGATAACAACTTGGAAGCGGCGACTACTCGCCGCAGCAGGGACAGATCTCTGGCACACGGATGGTGAGCGTCGCCGAATAGGCGGTCTCGTCGTAGTCGGCTGTTTTCTCATCGGCCGCATGATGATGCGCGACAATCAGATATTGATCGCCGGTGGTCGGCGTAAAGGTAGCGATTCCTTGGGCGTCGGTCTTGCGCTCGTAGGTTTCGTCGAAGCCAGGCTTCAACGTGACGCGTCGCGGGATAAAGGAGACGAGCGTGTCAGATAGCGGTTTGCCGCGAAGCAGCAGTTGAACGCTGATCGGTTGGCCAGGACCCATCGGCGCGACGGGGCTGACTTGCGGCACTAGCTCTAGCGGATGACCTTGCGGCTGGTCAAAGCCTGCGAGGTTTTCGGCGACTTTGTCCAAAGTGTCGCTGACCAGGAATAATGTTTTGCCACTCTTCAGGCTACGAACCGGATGGCCGTGATTGACGATCTTATCCAAAGCATGCGAGACCAGATAAAGCCCCGGCTTGGCGGCAGCGAACTTGGCGTTCCAGTAGCCTTCTTTGGGGGCGTAACCGACGTCAACCAGCTCAGGAATCAGGTCGAACTCCTTACCAGAGGGGTCGACAATATTCAGCGAACAACCCGCCAAATCGATCTTGCTCGCCAACTTAAAATCGCGATGATCATTGCCGTGATTGCCGAGCTTGAGATCGACATAGATTGCGTCTCCGATTCGGATTAGATTGGAATTGGTTTCGACCCACGTATCGTGAGCGAATAACGGCGTCGAAAGGCACAATAAGCATAATAGTGCACGCCCTAACATTCGCAGAAACCCTCAAAAACCGAGAAAATCTACGGCCGACCTTTAAATGCAGCCGTAGAATTAGATTGATGTACTTTCCCCTATGATACCCGCGGCGCCGGTCAGGATCGATCCGCCCACCACCCACCAAGAAGAAATGCCTACCGCTACTGCTCCGGTGCTTCCCCGGCACGAGGAGTTTTCGATCGAAGAATTGATCGAGGCCTACCAAAAAGGGGCCACAGAAATCCGCGACGCAATCGCTGGCATGACGGACGAGGAAATCGCCGCCAAACCGGTGGATGACACGTGGAGCACGCTGGAGGTCGTTTGCCATATCGCCGACTGCGAGCAATTTTATGCTGACCGCATGAAGCGCACCGCCGCGACCGATCGGCCAGAGTTGATGGAAGTTGACGGCTATCGCTACAACGATGCGATGGACTATCAACACCATGACCTGGAAGAAGAGTTGCAACTGATCGACGCGACCCGCCGGCAAATGGCTCGCACGCTACGACTATTACCGCGCGACGCGTGGAATCGCGAAGCGACGCTGACCGATCTCGGCACGCTCACGATGCGGCACTTGGTTTTGCATGCGATCAATCACGTCCACCATCATCTGGAATACGTGAAAGAGAACCGCAAATCACTCCGCCGCGGCTAAGCGTTTTCTTCCCCTTTAGAACAGCGCTCGCAGCTGGCGATCGCTTTCTCTGCGGGTGATTCTCTGTCGAATCATCCTTGCCGCGGAGGAATCCTCCACGCGCCCAGCGCTTTGCCATCCAACGATTTCGCGGTGATCAGCAGCTCTTTTGCATCGGCGCTGCCGCGCAAGATCGTACCGCCTGTTAAGCTGGGACCGCCGCCGACGATCTGGGCATAGGCCCGCTGTTGGTTTGGCTCGTCGTAGCGGAACTGATGCATGTGACCGCAGATCAGCAACTGGGCGCCTGCTTTGGCCAAGTGCGGATGCCAAGCTTGTTGCGCCTGGCGACAATATCCGGCATATCCTTCCAGCGTATCGCCGGGGTTATCGCCTGGCCGTCCCCACAACGGGATATGACAGAAGATCACCAGATAAGGGGCCGCGGCGATCTCCGGCCGCTCTAGCACTGTGGCCAGCCAATCTCCCTGGGCGGCGCGATAGGGCTCAAAATTGGCCAAGCCGGCGAACACTGGATGCGCGTCGGGCTTGTCTTCGCCGGTATCCAAACCGACCAGCGCCAGCGGGCCCTGACGAACGGCGAAGTTGCGCCCCAGTGCACCCTGATCGGGCCAATCGAGCATCGCGGACGACAACGCTCGCGCGTGCGAGCCGCGCACATCATGATTGCCGCTGGTAAACAGCACCGGCTTGGTCGCCGCATACGCTGAATCGGCAGGACGCAGCACTTGGGCGACAATCTGATCATCACTGCGAATGTCATTAAAGATATCGCCGTTCCAGATGGTCAAGTCGGCTGGCTCTGCTGCTAGTAGAGCTGTCGCCGCTTGCAGCACTTCCAGCTTTTCGTGCGTGTCATTGATCACGGCGAACGACGCCGTGACCGGCTGATCGCTGGGCGTTTGAAACGCGTAGATCTCGCTCTCAGTCGGCGCTCCGGCAATGATTTGATAGGCATTGGCGAATTCGATCGGAGTGGTCACCGTTCGGTAATAGACCTTCCGCCCTGGCGTCAGCCCGGTCAAGCGAGCCTGTAGAAAGTGCGTGCTGAGCGGGTTCAGGCCGCTTTCTGGCGCAGAGGCCCGCTTTCCCAATTCAGGCGTCTCGCCGTACTCCACAAAACCGGTCGCCAGCCCGGCAACCGACCAAGCGACTGACATCGTCGTAGCAGTTGGGTTCTGCAAAACTGGGGGCCCGGGCTGCGGTAGCGCTGGACGGGTAGCTTCTGCAGCTTGAGTTTCGGACGACAAACAGGCAGTCAATACGCCAGCACCAACCGCAAGCGTTGAGAGCTGCGTGATAAAATCTCGGCGATCCGTGCGAGCAGAAGCTTCGCCCATGCTGGTATCTCCTCAAGGTAAAGTGGCCGGTCTGGGCGCAATCCTAAAAGTCTGGCAGATCGGTGATACCTCTGGTCTAACCGCCGCGGGGTTGGGAGTAAAGTCTCTCCCCCCAAATCAATCATCTAGCCAATCAAGCGAGCGATGACACTTCTCGCGATTCGTTGATTAATGCGATTTGGCGAATCGCGCCCATGTGATACGCCAAATGAGCGATCGACGCGAAAGCGCCGGTGAGCATCACCTGATCCCAGGCATGCGGCGTTTCGCATGCTTCCAGCCAGATGTGGCCGAGTCGGTCGATTTCGGCAATTAACGCGTTCCAATCGGCGTCGCGAATCGTTTGCAATTGCCAAGCCGCCGACCAATCGGCCGTTGCAAACGCGTCGGTTTCGCCGCGCAAGGTCGCTTCGATCAGCGACAGGTGATACCGCAGATGTTCGGCATGGGCGACGATCGGCATCCGACCAGGGGCCGGCGGGGTCGAAGCTTCGAGAGCCGAGTAACGCCGGAGCAGACGTATCAGCCCGGGGTCGTTTCGATTGATAAACCAACTACCTTCAGGCTTGCCGCCTTCCAGCGCTTCGCTCAAAAGAGTCTTGAGCGATTGAGCAATCTTATCCGCATGAACCATTGCCTTGGATCCGCCGGGGACCAAGCTGGAAGTTCTACGTCGTCGCCGCTACCTCCGCAGACGGCATTCGACTTTCAGCTAGTGACGTGTCGATTTCCAGCTTCATCGTCACGCTCCAGCGCCCTTCTTTGTCGCCTTGAATCCACCAATGCGGCATCAACGCCACGCTTTGATGAACCAACTCAAAGCCACCTTCCGACTGGCTGACCGTTTCGATCGGGAAGGTCCAGACGCTGGTCGGCTGATCGGCCTCCCAACGAATGTCGATCCCCAACCACTGATCGGTCATGCCTAGCATCGTCGTCTCGTGCAGATCCAATCGCTGCCCGAGTTGCCCTAGTTGATCTCCGCCTTGATGAAAGTAGCGATCATCGGCGCCAGACGGCAGCCCCGCAAAGTTCATCTCCACCGCAAAGTGCATCGGCTGATCTTGCGGAACCCCTTCGATCAGATAGGCGATTTCCAGCGTCGAACTACCGGCCGACATGGTCACCCCCTTGGTGATCTTCAGCGGCACGCCCCACGCGTTCCCTTCACGGTACATCTGCACCTGAATGCGATCCGGGTTGCGGCGAATCTTCGCTTCGTAGGCGCCCTCGACAAAGTCGCCGCGTTCTTGGGCTTCGCCGTTGGCGACCAGTTCTGGTGCGATGTCATTGTCAAAGAAGTGATCGATCAGACTCTTGCGTGCATACGAGTCGTACTGCAAGCGCTCATCGAGCCCTGCCTGCTTAAAGACAACCCGATCATGAATGCTGGCGACATCGCCGCCGGCGGTCGAAGGACCAGCCAAGACTTTGCGATGGTACGCCTCGGGACGGCGCGTCAGCGTAGCCAGCAAATTGTGGCAAATCGAACGAACGTCTAACTCGTACATTATCCCCCCCTGAGCCGGAGCGAACAAGGCGAGCAGCTTTTCATCCACCAACTTGATCTCTTGGCGAGCGTCAAAGTTGAAGTCGGCCGCTTCGGCGTCGACATAGGACGCTGGCTGCCCGACTGCTGCATCCAAGATGTTGTCGGCGGCAATCAGGTGGGTGTAAACGGCGTTGCGCAGGTGAGGCAGATAGACCCCGCCAAAGGCGCCATGCCAATAGCTGCAATTGCACTGGCCTCGATACAGTTCGGTCTGGGCCAGATCAAGCAGCGACTGATCGATGTCGCTCTTGCGACGAGCGGCGTCCAGGCGCTTGCTCACCGACATCATGCGGCTGTACATCTCGTCCGTCTCGGGATAGCGAACTTTAAAGTTTCGCCAGTAACCGCCGCGGACAAACTGCTTGATGCGGGGCCAATTCGCTTCGTGTTCAAGCTCATGCACTAGGTCTTCGTAGGCGACTTGTTGCGGGACCGGCAGCACCCACTCGGTCATTTCGCGGTAGCTGCCTTCCGGCAGGAAGACCTTGCCGCGCGGCGGCAGCGAATCGACCGCTTCGGCCAGTGTGGTGACGTGCAGCCAATCTTTGTTCTTCTCGAGAGCCGTAAAGAAGTCGGCCAACCAGCCGCGATCGTAGACGTGGGCTTTGGTGTCAGGCCAAGTGCCAAACTTCTCACCGTCATCGCCAAACACGACGACGCTGTTGGGATGGTTCTCAGCGATTCCCTTTAGATAGGCGATCGTATCTTGCGGCGGAGCAAACGGCAACAAGTAACGCATCCGTTCGCTGCCGGGGAAGATCGAGAGGAGTTGCCCCGCTTCTTCGGTCACGTAGTAACCATACAGATCGTCTTGCTGGATGCCTGCATTTTTGAAATGGAAGTCGTCCAACAGCGTATAGCGAATCCCCGCCTCGGCGATGTCAGAGGTTAGTTGTTGCTCCCACACGCGTTCAGGCATCCACATGCCGCCGATCGATCCGCCGAGGCGATTTTCGAGCCATTGGGTATAGCTGCGGATCTGACCCACGCGGTCACGACCGGGGATCATCGTCAAGATTGCTTCGTAGAAGACGCCGCCGATGATCTCGATGCGGCCTGCACGCACGTGCTCGGCAAGTCGATCCAGATATTCGGGGTGATGGACGTCCAGCCATTCCACCAACGGTCCGCTGGTATGCAGACCAATTTTGATCGCATCCGAAAATCGATCAAAAACATCCAAAAACGGCAGATAGCTGTCTTGATACGCCTGTTCAAAGACGCCGTCAAAGTTGCCAATCGGCTGATGATTGTGAAGCACGAGGCACAGGCGGATCGAATTGCTCATCGCTTGGTCGTTCAAGAGAAAGGTGAGTGCGACTGCTGTCTTGACTACTCGGCAATACTGCCGCCGTGGTGAGAGCTTTTCGATGTCGCGGCCGTTATTTTGGTGGCTGCAACGCTGCGGATCCGCCCTACTGCGCCGCTCGCATCAGCGCGGCTGCTCGTTCCGGCGGAAGAGGATTGACATACATCCCTGTTCCCCACTCGAAACCGGCTTGCGTTGTTGCGCGCGGCAGAATCACTAAACGCCAGTGATAGTAAGCCTGCGCATTTATGTCAAACGGTGTCGTGTGAATCAGATAGTTGTAAGCGGAGAATTCTAACGCTTTTTCGATTTGTGACACGCAGCGCTGAGTAAGCTGGGCAAGCTGTTCTAATCGTGTAAGATCGACCCCGCAAAAGTCGCTATCCGGTCGCCGCGGCAAAATCCAGGTCTCTAGCGGCACACGAGACGCAAAGGGACAGAACGCGACAAACTCTTCATCGGCATAGACAATCCGCGAGGCTGCCGCCAATTCGCGTTCGATCAACTCTGCCCAATACGAGCGGCCAAAACGCTGAAAATAATCGCGGCTCGCATCCAACTCTTGCTGGACACGTAGCGGAGTTCGTGCGGTCGCCATGATCTGGCTATGGCTATGTTCTAGCGATGCGCCGCCGGCCGCGCCTACGTTCTTAAAGACCTGAGCATACGCGTAACGCCCCTCCTTTTTCAAAGCATTCAGCCGAGCGTGATAGGCGACAAACGTCAGCCGGGCGTTCTCGGGCGGCAAATCCGAAAAACTAATCCGGTGGTCGGGTGACTCGATCACCACATCCTGCCAACCAGCGGCCGACTGCTGTGGGAAGAACGCATCGTCGCTCGGCGTTTCGTCTGGCTCAGCGTCCATGTCGAAGGCCGGAAAGCGATTGGGAACAACGCGAACCTGCCAGCCGGGACCATTGTCCGGCAAATGTTCCGCGCGGGCAGCCCACAACTCGGGTGGAGCCAGGTGCTCGGCCCCTTCACAGAAGGGGCAAGCGAGCAGTTTTGCGACCGGGGGCGAATGATCCCACTGCTGCGGACGCTCAGCGCGCCGAGCAGCAATCGCAACTTCATAGCCCAACAAAGGATCGCGGCGAATCTCGCTCATAAGCTCCGTCTACGCGTAAATTGCGGCGAAATCCCTACCGACTTGCGTGCCACGGCTCTGTGAGCCGTGTGCGTTTGAGTAAAGTTCCTACGAACTTCAGCACGGCTCACAGAGCCGTGGCACGCGTTTTATCGGTTGCGGCGCGCTCTAGCGCTTTTTCTTGTTACCGCTCACCATCTGCTGCTTGCGGGCAACCGTCTCTTCAAACAGCCGCACATACTCGGCCGCACTTCGTTTCCACGACCAGTCTTGCGCCATGCCTGTGTCGACGATCTTTTTCCAGGTCGGCTTGTCGCTTTGATAGATGCGACAGGCACGTTGGAGCGTTTCGGCCAAAGCGTGCGAACTGTACTCCCGGAAACTGAACCCGTTGGCAGTACCGTCCGCCAAGGTCTCTTCGTCCGTGTCCGTAATCGTATCGGCAAGCCCGCCGGTCTCGCGGACAACCGGCACCGCGCCATATTTCAGGCTGTAAAGCTGGTTCAAGCCGCACGGTTCGTACAAACTGGGCATCAAAAACATGTCGGCGCCCGCCTCGACGCGCCGCGCTTTTGCTTCGCAAAATTCTACTTTTACGCCTACTTTGTCCGGATATTGTTGGGCCAAGGTCGAAAGCTGGTTTTGGTGGCCCGGCTCGCCGGTTCCCAAGATGACCCACTGCGTGTTACGCGTGCGCGCCCACTCTTGAATCACTTCAGCGACCAGATCAAAACCCTTTTGATCGGCCATGCGTCCCACCATGCCGATGATCGGCGCCTGGGGATCGGTCGGCAAATTGAACTCTTGCTGCAGCGCCTTCTTACAGGCCGGCTTGCCCATTTCCCAATCATCAACGCCAAAGTTGACGGCCAGCGCGTCGTCGGTCATGGGGTTCCATTTGTCGTAGTCGACGCCGTTGACGACGCCTGACATGACCGAAGCTCGATCGCGCAACACTCCCTCCAGACCGCAACCCAACGGACTACTCTGAATCTCTTGTCCATAACGGGGGCTAACGGTGCTGATCGAATCGGCGAAGACGATGCCGGTCTTCAGGAAGTTCAGATGGCCATAAAACTCCATCTGGTGCATGTTGAAATATTTCCAGTCGAGCCCGGTCAGGACCATGTCCCAGTGCCAGAAATTGCCCTGGTAAGCCATGTTGTGAATCGTCAGCAGCGTGGCGATCTTTTCGTAGCCGTGCGTCGCTGCGTACTCAATGTCCAAATAGGCAGGCGCAAGCCCGGTCTGCCAGTCATTGCAATGAATCACATCGACCGGCAAATCCAACAGGCGAATCGCTTCGAGGATGGCGCGCGAGAAGAAGACGAATCGTTCGCAATTGTCTTGGTAATCTTCGCCATCTTCGCGGTATAACTGAGGTCGATCGTAGTATTCGTCGTTCTTAACCAGGTAAACGGGAACATCCGAGCCGGGCAAATAGCTCTTTAGCAGTTGGCCGCTGACGACCTTGCTGCCGATCGGCAAATCAAAATGTATAGGCAGCTCTTCTATTGGCTGACCGCAAGTAAAGGCTTGCCGGAACGCGGGCATGATTACCGCGACATCTTGGCCCAAACGACGTAGTTCTAAGGGGAGAGAACCACAGACGTCCGCCAATCCGCCTGTTTTGGCGAACGGATAAACCTCACTGCTGGCGAGTAGAATATTCAAAGTCGCCAAACTCCTGGGACGGGGCTATCTGAAGGTGGAGACAGCAAAGTTGCAGAAAACAATAACACACGAACGCAGCTCTCGGAAATACAACGGGGAAGATTGGGGGATTCCGAAAAATGCGCAGATCAAAAGCTTTGCGAAATCTTCGTCGATTTTGCGGGGGCGCCGCTCAACTTGTTTCTCATTTGGCTAAAGTGTTGCACAGTATTGGGTTACTTGCAAATCCATCTAATTGGACGCCGGTGAAGCGGGCAAGTTACGCAATCTGTCTGCGTATTTGAACTTACGCCACCAGGGAGGGCACTAACGTATGTAGGGTGAGATCGGGCCCGGCCCGACAACTAACAAAGGCGGGAGCATGATTGCAGGGCATTAATATACCGTTAAATCCAAACCGATGCGGCGTTACTTCGCCTTGGAATACCAACCTACCAGCCAAGCTTCAAGAAATTTTTTTCATGAAAATTTGCGGACTTGATGTCGAAAAGCTGACTTCCCTCTATTTCGACCGGATTCACCGGGCGGCATTGCTGATGTCTGGCAATGCCTGGGACGCGGACGATTTGGCCCAAGAGGTCTTTTTGATCGTCGCGAATGACCCAACCAAGTTTGAAGGACGCAGCAGCCAATACACCTATCTGTACGGCATTCTGCTGAACTTGGAGCGCCGTTTACGGCGAAAAAGAAGAATGCATCAGGAAAAAACCGAGAAGCTGGCCCAACGTCAGGATGGCCCGATTGCAGCGGTCGCAGCAGATGTGCCGGTCGTCTCCGAAGAATGGAAGCGGAGCCTCTGGAGTCTGGCGGCCGAGCTGCCGGATGGCCAGCGTCAGGCGATTGTCCTGCGGTTTGGTGAAGAACTCCCCTATCAAGAAATCGCCGATATCCTTGGTTGCCCCCTGGGAACGGTAAAAAGCCGCATTTTCCATGGTTTAGGTACCCTCAGAAAGCTGGTTGCCGATAGCCCCGGCCAACTACGCGAAATCCCTCGCGAACTTGGAGACAGCCCTCGCTCAACTGGAGACAGACAGTCCGATGCCATCTGAACCTCGAATTTTTGACCCTGACGAGCACGATGACGCGCTGCTCGAAACCGAGATGCCTGCCGCGGAACTCAGCGATGAAGCCTGGGAATCGGTGGCGCTGCCGGATGATCTTCTGATGCTGGGCGATCAGCTGCGCTGTGACGCGACCCGGCTGCACGAGTCGCATCGCGCCGATCGCCTGCAACGCGAACTGCTGCGGCCCGAACGAGCGCAGCGCTCTGAGTTGGCCTCGCCGACGCGCGGACTTTCGGCTTTTGGCTTGGCGGCCTGGACTCCCCTGCTCTGGCTGCTGCCGGTCGTTTTGGTCACCGCAGCGCTAGTTTGGAACCAACCAACTCCTTCCCGCATGCCGACTTCCCCAGGTTTGGCGGTCACTCCTAGTCTTGATTATGCTCCTCGGGAGTATTCGCCGCAGGTTTATCCAGTTTCGTTGCCGGCCGAGCCCCCTTCACAACAAGGTCCCAACGCTGCTGAACTCGACGCACTGCTTGACTTGATGCAGAACGAGACCGCTTCCGTCGCTGTTTCGCTTTAAAGCCGCTTATGAATTTGAAGTCGACAATTCGATTCGCAGCGCTGCTGCTGACATTTGCCGCCGCTGGTCAGGTCTACGCAGAAGAACTGCCGCAGTTCGAAGCCGCCGCCCAACGACTGGCCGCCGCGACGGTCACCGTGCGGATGATCGCGCTGCCGACGCCGCCCCCGGCTGGCGAAGCCGATCCGCTGGCCAAGCAGCCCCCATCGCCGTCGCGCGTGACCGTCTGCACCGGTGTCGCGATCGGACCGAAGCTGATCATCACCTGTTTGCGTTACGAAGCCGGCAGTCGCTTGCGGATCACGCTGGCCGATGGACGTCAGGCCGACGCCGAGCTCAAAGTGCTCGATCATTTCTCGACGCTCGCGATTCTGGAACTGCAACAACTAGAAGTCCCGGCGATCTCGCTGGCCGACCAAGAGCCGACTGCTGGTCGCTGGGTTGTCTCGGCCGCTGGCTGGGGCGCCGCTCAGCCCGTGCAAACCTTTGGCATGCTTGGCGCGGTCGACCGCCAAATTCCCGGCGTGGAACTGCCGCCGCTGCTGGAATGCGACCTCCGCGGCGCGCCGACAGCCTCCGGATCCGGCATCGTCAATCCTGACGCTACCCTCGCAGGAATTGTGGTCGCCGTCCATAAGCCCAACAATGACACGCTGCGCACCTACGCCGTGCCGTGCAAGCATATTCAGCGCCTGCTCGCATCCCAGGCGCCTGACAAAGTTGTCATCCTGCAGCGTCGTCGCCCTACGCTGGGTCTGACCCTTACCGCCGGCGAGAAGACCGAGACGGTCGTCGTCGAAAAAGTGGCCGCAAACGGCCCCGCCGCTTTGGCCGGCATCGCCAAAGGGGATCAAGTGCTTGCCGTTGACGGACTTTATATTCGCTCGGTCTATCAGGCGATCGGCCCGGTTCTGGCCAAACAGCCCGGCGACAAGCTCCGCTTGAAGCTGCTGCAAGGGGAGAAGCTTGCTGTGGTCGAAGTGACGCTCGGCGGCGGCGTTGAGTTTCCCGATCAAACCGCAGGTCTTGGCGCTGATCGCCGCCTGTTGACCGATCCGCGGATCGAACTCGCGCGTCTGGCCGCTCAAGCAGCCGATCCGCAAGATCCTTTGGCCGCGATGGAAGTCGCCGGCGAAGAGGAACAACCGGTCGATCCTCGCGACGAACAAATCGAAATCTTGCAGCGAGCACTGGATCGCTACGCCAAGCTGATTGAGTTCTATCAACAACAGCTAGACGCTGAGCGCGACAAAGTGAAACAGCTAAAAGCGAACAAAGCCGCCGCCGACAAATAGTCAAACGGCGATTTTTTTCATCTCTCGCAGCGCCCGTTTTGAGGTTTTGAGGTTGCGCTATTTCGATCCAATTGAACACTAGCCCGCAGCGCCAGCGAGGGAATTTGTCTGGCTACTTCGAACCAGTTTGGAATCGCCAAGCGGATTCCCTCGCTGGCGCTGCGGGCTAGTGTGAACGTTTTTGACTTTATTCCGACCGTGTTTTTCTGTTCTTCATCCGTGGCCTTGCCGCGTTCTATTCTTTCTTAATCCAATTAGCGCAACCTCAAAACTCGCACCGCGGGCTACGAGAAGAAGCGACCGCTTACAGCAAACGATCCAGCTCGTCGACCAACCCTTCAAAGTGGGTCAGCGCCGTATCGACCGCCGCCGGTTGTTCCATATCGACCCCAGCATCACGTAGCAAATCGAGCGGATACTTGGAGCAGCCTCCTTTGAGGAACGTCAGGTAGTCGTTCAGCTCGCTGGCGCCGCCGTTGAGCACGCGTTTGCTTAAAGCGATCGCGGCCGAGAGCCCGGTCGCATACTTGTAGACATAGAACGCGCGATAGAAGTGCGGAATCCGGAAGCACTCCAGCGACAAGTCGTCGTCGATGGCGAAGTTCGGACCAAAGTACTTCTTCAGCAGTTCCAAATAAACCTCTTGGAACGAACGGACCGTGAGCGGTTCGCCTGCCTCGCACATCGCGTGCGTGATCTTCTCGAACTCAGCGAACATCGTCTGGCGAATGATCGTGCCGCGGATCGCATCGATGTCGCGATTGACCAGATACGCTCGCTCACGGTCGTCGGCCGCGCTCTCTTGCATGTATTGGCTCAGCAACTGCTCGTTGAATGTGCTGGCCACTTCGGCGACAAAGATCGTGTAGTTGTAGTATTGATACGGCTGATTGCCGGCCGAATAGTAACTGTGCATCGAGTGCCCAGCTTCGTGGGCAAGCGTAAAGACATCGTCCGGCACGTCCGGCTTGTAATTCATCAAGATGTACGGAGCGCCATCAAACGTGCCGCAGCTGAACGCGCCGCTTTGCTTGCCGGCGTTGGGGTAGCGATCGCTCCAGCGCGCCTTGGTCAACCCATTTTTTAGCACCTCGCAATACTCGCTCCCCAGCGGAATCAACGCGTTCATGATCACATCAACCGCTTCCTCCCACGTATGCCGCAATTTGATCTCGCTCAGGATCGGCACGTAGGTGTCGTAGTGATGGATCTCGCGCAGTTTCATTTTGCGGCGACGCAATTCGTAATAGCGATGCAGCGCCGGCAGATGATTGTGGACCGATTCAATCAAGTTGTCATAAACCGATTGCGGCACGTCGTCGGCATACAACGCCTGATGAATGGCGCTGTCATAACCGCGAACCTTGGCGTAGTAAACGTCGCGTTGGATCGAGCCAGACAACGTCGCCGAGAGGGTATTCTCGTGCCCTTTAAACTGAGCGTAATACTGATGGAACGCCGCTTTGCGAACATTGCGATCCGACGATTGCAAAAACTCGCTCAGGTTCGAGTTGGCCAGTTCGACCTCTTCCCCTTGTTCGTTCTTCAGCGTGCCAAACTTCATGTCGGCGTCCAACAACTGCCGAAACGCCTGACCGGCGGCCGACGACATCTCGCTTTGCATCGCCAGGATGCGTTCTTCTTTTTTGCTGAGCGTAAATTTTTTGTATCGGGTCATCCGCTCGACCATCAGTCGATACGGTTTCATCGGCTTTTCTTCTAGCATTTCGGCCAGACGCTTGGCCGGGATCGCCTGAATCTCAGGCGAGATAAAACTCGCGGCCTGGCCCAGCTTGCTGCCAACCGACTGATAGCGTGAGATCCGCCGCTGCGAATCGTCATCGGCCTGATTCTCGGTCGTCTTCAAAAACGCATAGGTGCCGACTCGCTCGGCTAACCGATCGACCTCTAAATCAAACTTCAAACAAGCAGCCAACGCGGCGCCGCTGTCAGCCAAGGTTCCTTTGAATTTCTCAAAACCAGCTTCTTTTTTAGCCAGTTTGGCGAAATCCTTTTCCCATGCTTCCGGCGATTCATACAGGCTCGCCAAATCCCAGGTATCGCCGACGGCGACAGCACTTCGCAGAGGAAGCGATTTGGACTTGGATTTCGACTTGGATTTTAGAGGCTTCTTCGCAGTTTTCTTTGTGGCGGCCATTAGCAGATTCCTCGGCGATACGTTGCAGGTCTGGTCGCAATCGTAACGGTCAAAGCCGTGCGAGAAAAGGGAGACTCTAGTAAAGATTTGCAAGATCACAGGGGAGAAATAGACACAAACTCTGTGGTCCATTCCTGCTTTTCCCACCGCGGGGCTTACCATCGCAAAAGGTGATCGCCCCGTTTCTGCCGAAGTAGCTAGAACGGCGATTGCCCAATCAGAGGGATCGTTGCCGCCAGCCGCCAAATAATCGCTCGCTCAACGTTTCATCATAACAACGCCTGCGACGATCAGGATCACGCCCATGATCCGTACCAAACTGATCGGTTGTTGTTGGGCTACCAGAATATTGAAATGCTCCAGGATCAGGGCCACGATCATCTGGCCAGCAACGATCAGAGCAAAGGTAAGGCCCGGTCCCAATTTTGGAAAACTCAAAATGACGATCGTCACGTAGGCGGCGCCTAATAGTCCGCCGGCCCAGTATTGCAGCGGCATCTGCCTGAGCCCTGCCCACGAGACGGTCTGTTTGGTCACCAAGATATAGCTAAGCAGTGCGATCGCTCCGATCGTGAACGAAATCAGCGCCGCATAAACAGGGCTCGCGACGACCTTGCCCAGCTTCGCGTTGATTCCGCCTTGCAGCGGCAATGCCGAGCCAGCCGCTAGCGCCAAAGCGATCCAAATTAGTTTGTTGGACATGAATTTCTTTCAAATCGCTGAAAAGCGACGGGTGAAGCGGATACGTAATATTTGCCTGTCAGCACGTTGCCGAAGGTTGCTGACCGGAGCCGAGATCGAGATCTCAGCAGCTGCCGTCCAACGCGGGATAGTCGATATAGCCATGCGGTCCAGGAGCGTAATAGGTGGCTACTTCCGGTTCGTTCAGCTCGGCGCCAATCCGCAATCGCTCGGGCAAATCAGGATTCGCCAGGAAGGATTGGCCGAAGACGATCGCATCAGCCTCGCCCTGCTCGATCGCGCGGGCCGCTGTGACGGCGTCGTAACCACCGTTGGTAAACAACACGCCTGAGAATGCGTCCCGAATATGCGGAGTGACACGCGGCGCCTCGGCGTTGTAAAGACGCCCCGGCTTGATCGCTTCGGCCGTATGCAAATAAGCCAAACCAAACCGATTTAACATTTGCGCGGCTTGGGTGTAAAGCGCAATCGGATCACTATCGCCCATCCCGTTGCCGGCCATGGTTGGACTGACGCGAACACCGGTTCGATCGGCCGACCATGCCGCTGTGACTGCCGTCACCACTTCCTGCAGAAAACGGAGGCGATTTTCGATCGATCCTCCATATTGGTCGGTGCGTTGATTGGACGAATCCCGTAAGAACTGATCAATCAGATAGCTATTGGCCGCATGGATTTCGACTCCGTCGAAGCCTGCGTCCCGCGCACGCTCGGTGGCGGCGGCGTAGTCGCCGACGATGCCTGCGATCTCTGATTCGGAAAGCGCATGCGGTACGACAAACGGCTTTTTGCCGGTGGGAGTATGCGCTTCTCCCGTGGCGGCGATCGCACTGGGTGCGACCGGCAAACGGCCATCGTGATAGTCGGGATGCGAGATGCGGCCCATATGCCACAACTGCAAGAACATTCTTCCCCCGGCGGCGTGCACCGCATCGGTTACCTGCCGCCAGCCTGCCACCTGCTTTGGCGTGTAGATCCCAGGTGCGTCGTGCCAGCCGTAACCTTGCTCGCTGATCGCGGTCGCCTCCGAAATGATCAGGCCGGCAGTTGAACGCTGGCGGTAGTACTGCGCCATCAGCGGGTTAGGAATGCGTTGCGGCGCCCGAGCCCGGGTTAGCGGCGCCATGATGACGCGATGCGGGATCTCGATAGCTCCAACTTGCAGCGGGCGAAACAGGGGATTAGCGTCACTCATAGAATCTCTTTCCGAATCTAAAAATCACTGGCTTTGGACCGAAAAATAATCGCCGCCTACAACTCCACTTGGCTTAACACTCCACATCGGCCCCATCTTACCGCCGACTGAGATATTTTAGAAATACATAATTGTTGCCTTAGTTATATTTTTTGCCTATAACTGAGATATGGAACTCAGACATCTTCGCTATTTTGTTGCGGTCGCCTCGGAATTGAGCTTTTCGCGAGCAGCCGAGAATCAGCTGGTCGCCCAGCCAGCGCTTAGCACTCAGATCGCCGATCTAGAGCGAGAGATCGGCACGCCGCTGCTGTTTCGCACCAAACGTGTGGTGCGACTGACGGCCGCTGGCGCGGTCTTTTTGGCAGAAGCACGCCGCATCCTCGCAGCGGCCGATGCAGCGAAGACCAAAGCACTACGCGCCGCACGCGGCGAAGTGGGCGAACTGACCATCGCCTTTTTTGCGGCGCCAACAATGCGATTTTTGCCTGATTTGATTCGCAGTTACCGAATGGAATTTCCCGATGTCACCATTCGAATGCTGGAGATGACGCCTGACCAGCAGCTACGCGCTTTTGCCAACGAAGAGATCGACATCGGCTTTACTCGGCCCCTCCCATCGGACGCATTGGGACTTGCTAGTCAAATCTTATTCCAAGAACGCCTGGTTGCGGTCGTCCCCGAAACGCATCACCTGGCCGCTTCGCGCCGGATCAAGTTATCGCAACTTGCTGGCGAGCCGTTCGTCTTGCTGGACCGACCGATAGCAGCGGGACTGTACGATCAGATCATCGCCAGCTGCCTGGCGGCCGGCTTCTCGCCGACGGTCAATCACACGCCTGACTTGATGGCGACGGTGCTAACGCTGGTTGCGGCCGAACAAGGAGTGAGCATCGTGCCGGATGGAGTCCAAAATCTGCGCCGCGATCAGGTGGTTTTCCGGCCCATTTCACCGGCTCTTGATCCAATTCCGCTGATCCTCTGCTGGCCAGAACAAGCGAACTCGCCGCCGGCAGCTGCTTTTCGGCAACTGGTGAACCACCGAATGGCCGTGATTAAATCAGGCTATGTTGCTCGCTAACCAGCAGGGCCTGATGGGTTGCGCAAGCCGGCCAGGTCGCTTGTTAATCATCCAATCCAACGAGGATTGCACCACCAATCCTACGCGACTGCAGGCAGACGATTACTTCATGCGTTTGGCCGTTTGCCGTACGCCGTTTTGGAACAACTCGACCGCTGTGCAGCGCCCCGACTTTTCGATTTGAAACGTCAGCGTTGCGTCGACCACTTTATAGAACCACTCGGTCTCGCTGCGTGGATAAACTTGCAGCGACGGTTGCCCCGTTAACGCGACCATCAGCTTGTTGTCTTCCACGACCACGGTGAATACGGCGCCGGGCGCCAATTGATACTTGCCTGCGAGGCGCTTCATTTTTGCAGGCGCTACTTCAAGCTGCTTGGTGAACTCGCGCGGTTGCTCGCTAGAGCCGGCCAACATCCGCATCAGTTGTTCGGCCAAGACGTCGACTTCGCTGTTGCCGATGTTGGTCAGCACCACCACCGCGGCGTCAAATTTGCGACTAACAAACACTGCCGAGTGATAGCCGCCGGTTTGTCCATTATGAAAACGGGTCGAGCCATCGCGGGCAACGTGCCAACCCAGCCCCATCGCAAAGCCATTCTCCTCGAGCGGTTGCTGCTGAATCTGCCAGGCAATGTCGATCGCAGTGCCCAGCTTCCCCGCCGGCGGATCTAACTGAGCCTGGGCGTACTTCAGCAGATCATCCACACTGCTGCGAATCGCTCCCGCGCCGGCCAGCGCGTCAAAGTCCCACACGTGCCCTGGTGTTCCATGGGCGATATACGGCGGCGCGAAGCGGGCCTGCTGCTCGGCAGTCAGCTGGATCCGCGTATCTTCTAACTGCAGCGGCGCTGCGATCCGCTCTTGCAACAATGATGCGTAATCTGTTTTGCGATCGCGGGACAACAGTTCACCCAACAGGCCAGCTCCCAAGTTCGAGTAAGCCATACTCTCGCCCGGCTTCTTTGTCGGCTGATACTTGCGCAAAAACTCGGCCAAAAGTTTGCCTGTATAGTCGGCGTAAGGGTTATTGGGATCGGCCGGTTTCATATTGTCCGGCAGCCGCGGCAAGCCAGAAGTATGCGTCGACAAATGCCATAACCGAATCGGCTGCGTCTCATCGCGACGCGGCATTTTAAATCCAGCCGGCAACAGATCCTCGGCCGGCGTCACCAACGAAACCCGCCCGTCAATCATTGCATCGGCCAACAGCAAACCGGTGAAGACTTTCGTAAACGATCCAATCTCATAGATCGTCTTGCCGTCTGGAGTCTGAGCATTGTCGTCCGAGAACTTTCCGTATCCGCGGACGACTGTTTTGTCTCCTTGGATAACCCCAATCGATATGCCGACGACGGTTTCGCTATCGATGTAGGGCTGGGCCAGACGGTCGACTTGTTCCGACAGATCGGCTGCGTGCGTTAGCGAAGCGATTTGCAGAAAGACGATGGCAATACTTGCTGAAGTTTTCATATCCAACCTCTTCGGCGAAACAAGCGAATTTATGTCCGACAGTGCCGCGATGCTTTAACAGTATAGTCGGAAAACATTGACTTCAATTTGGTTGTGCAGCGGCGCGGCGTAGGCGATCCATGATGGCGCGGCCCAGTTCGACTTCGGGAACGGGGCGGGCGACGATGATGTCTAGACCGAGCGCATCAAGACGCCGCAGAGCGGCGAAGAGATTGACGGCGGCTTCTCGCAGGCAGCCCTGCTCAGAAAGGATTTCAATCGCGCAGTAACCAGCGAGAGCGGTCGGCCGCTGGAAACTGAGCAGTCCCACTCTTTGTTGACTTGCTATTTCGTCCGCTGGAAGGTCATCTGCGGAAAGTACGAGTCGGGTCGCGGGTGAGTAGTGTCGAAGCAGTTGGCCAGGCGATGTGGGACGCGACTCTTCGTGCAGGTGGGTTTGGATTGTCCCGATGACGTTTTCAATTTCTTCCAGCGTGATCCCACCGGGGCGCAACATGGTGGGGCGACCATCGGGCGAATCGACAAAGGAAACAACCGTCGATTCCACTCCAATGCGGCAAAGCCCATCGTCGAGCACGATTGGCAATTGGTCTCCAAACTGCTCGCGCACGTGAGCGGCTGTTGTCGGACTGACCGAGCCAAACCGGTTGGCACTGGGGGCGGCGATCGGAACGCTGGCCAGTTGAATCAGACGACGAGCCAAATCGTGAGCTGGGCAGCGCACGGCGACGCTCGACAATCCGGCGGTGACAATATCAGGAACGCACGGTTGCTTTTCCAGCACCAGTGACAGCGGCCCAGGCCAAAACGCTTCCACTAATTTCATCGCCATCGGAGGGACGGACGCGGCCACGTCGGACAACTGCTGGGGATCAGCAATATGCACGATCAAAGGGTCGAACCGCGGTCGCTCTTTCAATGCAAAAACAGCACTCACTGCCGCCGCATCCAGTGCGTTGGCGCCCAATCCGTAAACCGTCTCCGTCGGAAAAGCAACGAGGCCGCCCTGACGAATGGTGCTGGCTGCTTCAAGAAGGTCTTCTTCGGTAACCATGAAATCTCGCTCTGAACGGGCCGTGCTATCGGCGAAACTACGCTTTGCTATCTCGATACAAGCCCAGCGACAGCTTGATTTTGTCGACGCGCAGCGGAGTCTCCAAGGTGGGATGTCAATAATGACGGCGTAAGTCGATTTTTGGCAAGCCGCGATCACCCCAGCAGGGTGCGGATGAGCCCGGTGAAAACGGAAAGCAGAGTCGAATTAGCGCCAGGTCGCCGGATTAGGCGGCTAGAGCAGGAAGAGTCTCGCGGCGGGTTACCAATGCCTGATTTTTCCAACGGTAACGCCGATTCGTGACATCCAAATAGCAAGTGGCTATAATCCGATTCACCAGCGGCGGCGCCCTATAGTTTTTGGCGAGAACTTCGCTCTATCCAATTCTATCACAAATCTGATCTCAATCCGCATGGCGAAAACAAAACGAAGTCGCAGCGTCAAGACGAAAACTCCAGCCATGCCGCGACTCAAATTTGATTGGGCTGGCGAACCTCTCAGCGCGGCCACAATCAATCAAATCTCGCTCGTGCTGGGACTGACCGACGACTACAAGCGTCTGTTAAGCAAGACAAACGGCGGCTCTCCCGATCGCGCTGATTTTCGCTGGGAGCATCCCCAAAATGGCTCGCAAGAATCCCATCTCGACAGCTTTCTGGGAATCGACAACCGACCGTTCGGACTTGACCGGGGTACGGACTGCGTTTCGGTGACTCTCGGTTATCGAGACTACCTTCCTCGCTTCGCCATCCCGATCGCCTACGTGGATCGGGACGACTTGCTGTTGACCTTTCGGGCTGGCGATCGGCAAGGGGAAGTGTGGCTGCTCCTCGCGGCGAAAACTGTCGATTCTAACCCGGAAGATTCGGTCTACTTTGTGGCGGATTCGCTGGTTGATTTTCTCAACCTGCTCAGAAAGACCGACGAGCCCGATGGACCGCTCACCCTGGCGCTCGACTCTCCCAAAGCACGTGGCAAACAATTGGACGCCGTGCTGAAATCACTCGGATGCAAGCCGTTCAAATACAAAGGGGTCTCTTCGCAAACAGCGCTGCCGCCGGCATGGCAGTGGCCGAAGTATCGCCGAGCCGATGACGATTTGCCGGCCTTCCTTTCGCTGGAGAAAAACGACACCTACGGCTACGCGCCCAAGTGCGACGAACGGCCGAAAGGCCACAAGATGCTCTGCGTGAATGTCACCAAGTCGCAGCGAAAGGAATGCTTGAAAGAGCTTTTGGGAAAATTGGGAGACCACGTCAAGGCAGTTGAAGCCTAGCCCCAACCTTACCCAATAATCTCCCGCTTGTGCTGCACATAATCCCAAATCACATACCGGTCGAGATCGCGCCCGGCCGTAAAAAAGACTCGGCCTTTCGACGTCTGGGCTAGTCGATAAGCGAACTTCACATCTTCTTCGGTCTGCGACCAACTGGGAATCAGGAAGATGTTGATCGTGATCCCTTCTCGCGCGCACAGGGCGCCTTCGCGCATGGTCGCCGCTTCGGTGGCCGGGTCAGGCGGATAGAGCAGGAAGAGTTGCGAGCCTTCAAAGTGGGCGGTTGGCAGCCCGTCGGTGATCAGGATGATTTGGCGATTGGGCGTGTCTTGGTTGGCCAAAAACATCCGCGATTGTTGCAGCGCGTGTTGGATGTTGGTGAAGTGGGGCGGGATCCGAAATTCGCTGGCGCCGGGGTCGCTCATGTCGGCCCGCAGTCGGACCACCGGATCGTGCAATGTGACCGGTTTTGGCAGCAGTCCGATCACGTCGCCGGGGCGAACCGGTTTGGCGAACGAGTACATCTCGAGCATCTGCAGATAGTCGCCCGGGTACTCGCTGCGGATCAATCCTTGCAGGGCCAAGGCCATCCGTTTGACGTTGACGTATTGTCCTTCGTACCGCATCGAACCGCTCATATCCATGATGACGGTCGTGGCGCACTTGGGCGTGTTGCGCGTGCGGTGGATCTCGATATCTTCCGGCTTCAGCCGCAGCGGCGTTTGTCCTTCTTGCCGCAAGATCGCGTTGATCATCGACTGGGGAATATCCATCTGCGTGATCGAATCGCCAAACTCATACGGCTTGGTCTGCTGCAATTCGACGGCGCCTTCGCCCAGGATCGGCCCTTGATGACGACCTGACCGTGATGCGTCGAGATTCGAGAAAATCTTCTCCAGCAGCTTCCCTTGAAAGATTTTGAATGCTTGCGGCGTGATCTGGAACGCGCCATTTTTGTTGCCGGTCAATCCTTGCTGCTCGGCCATATTGCGGACGTACTCTTCCAGCTGACGCTGCAGGTCCATCAGCTGTTCCATCTGCCCTGGCTCGGCGAATTGCGACAGTTCGGACATGTCGATCACGCCGATCTGGGCTGAGTCTTTTGCTTCTTCCAACTGCTTTAACAGCTCGTCGATCCGCTCCAGCTCTTCTTTGATCGCGATCGCTTCCGGCACCGTCATCGACGTCTGACCAGTGAAGACGTACTTGGCCGCAAGTTCGTCAACTTCGTACTTTTCACCCAGGCGCTCGATCAGGTGGACTAGCTCTCGCGCAAGCGGCGAGCGAGCTTCATCGGCCAGATACCAAAGTCGTTCGAGATCGTAGATTTGTTCGCGATCCACTGCGGCTCGCGCGGCATCTCCTAATTTGCCTTTGGGATAGCTGATTTGCTTGCCGGCTTTGTAATAATTCTTGCGGGCCTTCTTGACGACGCTGTTGGTCTCGTAGGTCTCTAGGATTTTGCGCCGGCGTTCCTCAAGCATCTTGATTAGCGCGTCAAGACTCGGGCCGAGACCGGCGATTTGGCTCGGGTCGAGCTTGATCGCGCGGGCCAGCTCTTCCGGCGTTAGCTCGCGCATCTCGCCGTACATCAACATATGTTCCATCGCCGGCGAGACGAGATCAGGCGGCTCCTGCGTCGGGCTAGGGAATCGCTGCGGATCGTACTTTTGGTACGTATGGATGACGCCGCCAGGTCGATAAGGTTGGTTCACAAGAACGCTTTCTGTTATTCGAACTCGTACTCAATCCGACCATGCTGCTGCGAGCGGGAAATCCGATCGAGCGCGTGCAGGCCGGCCAACACAAACTCGACGCAGGAGGCCCGCATCGCTTCGTTTTCGGACGCGTTCAGCTCAAACGCTTTGTCCCAAATCGGCGGAACATGCTGCAAACGTTCGGCGTATTGGCTGGAAGGCAGCAAGTCGCCCACTTCGATCTTGACGCCGCGGCTGAAAATGTGCCCGATCTCTTCTAGGCCATGCTGCTCGACATATTCGCTGAAGACGATCCGGACCGCTTCGGCGATTAGCGCGTCAAGCACTTGACGTTCTGACATCTGATGGCTCCCCATCATGTCGAGCTCGAGCTTGCCGAGTGACGACGAGTAGAGATGTCCTAGATCAGACAAGCGTACCACCGCCGGCTTCTCATTGAGGATGATGCCGCGATGACGCGCGCTGGCGACAGCCGTGCGGAAGTTGGCGATGCTAAAGCGTGCGCTGACGCCTGACTGATGGTCGATGTACTTGCTCTTGCGCCCGCAGACGGTGATCTGCTCCAGGATTTCGCGAATGAAATACGGGACAACCACCGGATATTCGCCGTCGAGGTCAACGCCGGCCTCTTGCTGCATGATCTGAATGCCCAGGTCACGCTCACGCGGGTAATGCGTGTGGACGACGGTGCCGATGCGGTCCTTGAGCTGCGGAATCACTTTGCCGCTGCGATTGTAGGTCGCCGGATTCGCCGAGAAGAGCAACAGCAGATCAATATCAAACTGCACGGGATAGCCGCGGATCTGCACGTCTCGCTCTTCCAACATGTTGAACAGGCCGACCTGGACCAGTTCGTCCAGTTCTGGCAGTTCGTTCATCGCAAAGATGCCGCGATGCATGCGGGGAATCAACCCAAAGTGCAGCGCCTCTTCGGTCGACATGCTGACGCCGCCAACCAGTTTGGCCGGATCGATCTCGCCGATCACGTCGGCAAACTTGGTGCCTGGCGCCAAACGTTCGACATAGCGAGCTTCGCGCGGCCACCAGGCGATGGGGACTTGGTTCTCGTCATGCGTCGCCAGATAGGTTTTGGCGACTGACGAGATCGGATGGTACGGATCTTCGTGCACCGGAGCGCCGGGGATGTCGAGATACGGAACTTCTTCATCGAGGAACCGCGAGACCATCCGCATGATGCGGCTTTTCGCTTGTCCCTTCTCGCCGAGAAACAGCATGTCATGCCCGGCGATTAGCGCCAGGTTGATTTCGGGGATGACGGTGTCGTCATAGCCGACGATGCCGGGATAGAGAGTCTCGCCGGCGGCGAGCATACGAATGAAATTGTCGCGAATTTCGTCTTTTACGCTTTTCGATTTCCAACCGCTTTCGCGCAGCTGGCTGAGTGTGTGGGGGCGATGGGCTCGCGGGGGAGTCGATTCAGACGCCATAAGATTCCTGTGGCAAAAATTCGTAAGTAGAAGCGTCGCAGGCATTATAGCGCGCGGCGTCATATCGCCAACTCAGAAGGCAACTTACGATCCGCTCAGGTTCACATGTTGGTCAAATCATCAATGCGACTGCCCCCAAATAACGAGTCCAACGCCGACGATAACTGTGGGGCGTGGTCGGTATTTAACGCATAGATGCGGCAAATCTTGCGGCTGATCGGCAAACTGCGAAAAATTTGATCGCTGGTCAGCGGCTTGGTCTGGTTTTGTGCGGCATCGTACAAATAGTTCTGCTGCGCCGACTTGGGCGTATCGTGGCGAAAGATGTAACGGCTGACCGCGATCTTGAGCGGCATCTCTTGCAGCTCTGCTGGCAGACCTTGGCGAATCGCGAATTCGGCCATTTTATCCGACTGCAAAAGGTTCGATTGCTCGGTCGACGCATCGTTGAAGCCGATCGAACGCTCGCAGATAAATTTCCACGCCACTTTTCGCTGCAGCAATTGATCCCACCGGTGGCCCAGGGCCGCAACTTCGGCGTTGTCACTTTGGCTCCACCGCGCAACGTCGACCAGCAGCGAAAACTCGGTCAGTTGGCGATAGCGATCTAAATCAGTCGCCGGGTCAACGGGAAAGAAATGTTGACGACTGTCGCGAAACAGGTCTTCCAGCGTTTTATCGATCGCCATCACTTCGCGATGAAAATAAACGTTGTGGAAAAGTTCGGCCCGCACGTTCATAAATCGAATCAATGCGCCCATGCCGCGGTGATGAATCGTGAGCCCGCTGGGGGTAAAAAAGCTGTAGTGCAGTAAGCGATCGAGATCGTACGAGCGGTTGCTGTAGCCAGTCATATAGGCGTCGCGGAGGACAAAGTCCATGTTGTCGATCGTGTAGATGCCGCTCAGCAAACTTCGCAAATGGATCAACCATGGTGGATAGGTAACCGCTTCGTCATCGCGGGGGCGCTGGATCAACCAAGCAATCTGCTGTGGATCGATCTGTTCGCCTGGTTCCAACGTACTGTGGGGATTGCGCCGCAGTCCGGCCAACAGGTTGGCTAGTTTTTGTTCAATGATTTGGGCGCCCAGCTTTTCGTGGGTGAGCCCGTACTGCGACAAAAAATGGGAGTCAAAGAAATGCCCAAACGGCCCATGTCCGACATCATGCAGCAGCCCCGCCATACGCAACAACGTCTCGACATATCCACGACTGGGAACATCCGCGCACGATGCTAGCAGGCTGGGGTAAAGCTGGGCGATTGCTCGACTCGCGAGGTGCATCGCCCCCAAGATATGCTGAAAACGGGTATGTTCGGCCGTCGGATAGACCCACCACGCGGTCTGCAGCTGATGAATCTGCCGCATCCGCTGCACCCAGGGAGAGTCAATAATGTCCCGCTCGGTTACTTCCCCTGGCTCGCCGTCGACGACGAAGGGTATATAGCCGTGAATCGGGTCCGAACAGAGGCTCTCATTGGAATATGGATTCATGCGGCCGATTATGAAACTTGCTCTCGTTAACGTCCACCGGGTTTGCCACGTTCGATCATGTTGCTTAAACTGCGCAGGCGTTACAGAATCATGAAGTCGGAACATTCGGTATAACTGGACCGAAGTGCCGCGTGACGCTTGATTCGCACTGGTTTCCTGTCCACACATAGTTTTTATTTGAGTATGCCTCTGCCGATATTATGGAAGTGCGCACCAGGCAAACGTCGTTGCACACCCCCGATCAGGCAGTAATTAAGAAGGCGGAGGAAGAAAAGAAGTGAAATTTCGCATGCCACCGAGTTTCCGTATGGCAGTTTGCGCAATTTGCGCCGCCACTTCATCTTCGATTGCACTCGCGGTTCCGCCGCCGGCGGCCGACCTGCTGCCTGATACGACAAAAAGCTACGTTTCGACTCCTGACATGGATGAACTGCGTGCTCGTTTTGAAGCAACTCAGTTAGGAGAGTTGGCGGCCCATCCCAACATGAAGCCGTTTGCCGACGATCTGGTCGACCAGCTCGAAGCCAAGCTGTCTGACGGCGGAGTAAAACTAGGGATAAACTTCGACGATCTCGCTGGCGTTTACGCCGGCGAAGTCTGCGCGGCGGCGATTCAACCGACCGACGACAAGTCACACGCGATGGTGCTGCTGGTCGATATCACCGGCAAACTGAAAGAGTCCAAAGCGCTGCTGGCGAAGATCGAAAAGAACCAAATCGAACAAGGCGCCGTCAAAGCGACCCTGAAAATCGAAGAGGTCGACGCGGTGAAATTCACGTTCCCCAAGAAAAAGGGAGAAGTTGAAAACCGGATCGCCTACTACCTGATCAACCAAGATCTGTTGCTTGCCGGCGACAATCCAGACGTCATGGCCGGAATTGTGAAAGCCCAAGCCGCCGGCAAAGCAGCCAACGCGCTTTCTGACTTCAAGCCGTTTGTTGAAGTGAAGGCCCGCTGCGAGAAAGACGCCGACGGCCTGGAGCCCAACATTCGCTGGTTCGCCGAGCCCTTCGGCTTTGTCGAATTACTGCGAGCGCAAGCCGGTGGTCGCAAGAAACGCGGCAAAGACATCCTAAAAATGCTTGAAGGCGAAGGTTTTGAAGCGCTGCAGGGTGGCGGCGGCTTGATCAATTTCAACGTCGGCCCCGACAAAGCGTACGACATTCTGCATCGTGAGTTCGCCTACGCTCCGACCGACCCCAATGCGGAACCGGGACAGCGGTTTGTGCTGGGCGCCCGGATTTTGGATTTCCCCAACGGGCCGATCGAAGCGCCGCCGACTTGGGTTCCGGCTGAACTAGCGACTTACTTTACCGTTCGCTGGGATATGCAAGACGCGTTTAAATACGTCAAGTCGATCGTCAACGCCTATGCGGATGATGAGATCTTTGATGAAGTGATGGAGAGCCTAAAGGAAGACAACCTGGGTCCGCAGGTGGATATTCCCAATGACATCATCCCGTTCCTTGATGACGAAGTGATCCTGATTTCAGACACCGTCCAACCGGTCACGCCCAGCAGCGAACGTCGTTTGCTGGCGGTCGAAATCACGAACGTCGATCTGGTCAAAGCGGCGATTTGGAAGATCCTGAAAAACGAACCGAACGCTGAGCCGATCGAAATCGAAGGCGCCGACGGCAAATTAGAAGCCTGGCGAATCGAAGAAGGCGAAGAAGAACTGCCGACGTTGACGATCGTCGGCCCCGGCTTTTCGACCGCTTATATTGCGGCGCCTGCTCCGGCACCTGCCCAAAAGTTGCCCAACATGGCGATCACAATCCATGGCAAATGGCTCTTCGTTTCGTCACATGTCGGCCTGCTAGAAAAAGTGATGCAAAACAAGGAGAGCCTAGCAAGCTCGGCTGATTTCATTCGCGTCAAACAGACGCTAACCGATTTAGGCCTAGACAAGGACAGCTTTTTCCAATTCGGCCGCAGTGATGAGTCGTACCGCGTCACGCACGAAATGATTCGCACCAATCAAATGCCGGAATCAAAATCGCTACTTGGCGTCGCGATCAACCGGATTTGGAGCATCGGTCACGAAGACGAAGTTCGTCGCCAGCAGCTTGACGGCTCGAAACTACCGCCGTTTGAACAAGTCGCCCCTTTCCTGGGCCCGACCGGATTCTTCGTCAACACCGAGAACAACGGCTGGATGATGACCGGCGTCACGCTGCGGAAGTAAACCGAGCGATCCAAGTCAACGGTGAACCCTAGGTGCGCTTCGGCGCACCTATTTTTTTGCCCTAGCGGCAATCTTCTGCACGATCCCGCAGGCGGAGGCGGGAAATTCTTGCAATCTTGGCAAGTTTTCGGTTAGCATAAACATCGCTTCCTTCCTCGCCGCTACTTCACGGCGCCCCGTTCCCCTTCCCTACTCGCCCTACCTAATTACAGGCCAGCGCTTTCGAAAAGGATCCGTCGCGATGCTGTCGAAGCTGTTCATATTTCTTCTGGTGCTTTGCTGCGCGGCCCAACTGTCGGCCGAAGAAGGCAAAACCATCAGCTACTACCGCGATGTTCGCCCCATCCTGCAAGCCAATTGCCAAGGCTGTCATCAGCCGGCCAAGCAGGGAGGCGCCTACATCATGACCAACTTCAATCAGATGATCGCAGGCGGCGAAAGCGGCGCCGCCGCAATCGTCCCAGGCAAACCGGACGAAAGCCATTTGATCGCCGTGATCACGCCGGCCGATGGCAAAGCCGAGATGCCGCAAGGGAAACCGCCGCTTACCGACGCCGATCGCAAGACGCTCGCGCTATGGGTCATGCAAGGCGCTAAAGACGACACGCCGGCTTCGACACGACCGACGTTTGATCACGATCATCCGCCGGTCTATACGCTGCCGCCGGTGCTGACCTCGGTTGAATACTCGCCAGATGGCAGCTTGTTGGCTGTATCGGGTTATCACGAAGTGCTGCTGCAGAAGGCCGACGGCAGTGGAGTCGCCAAGCGACTGGTTGGGCTATCAGAGCGGATTGAATCGGCCCGGTTCTCGCCCGATGGCAAACGTTTGCTCGTTGCCGGTGGTTCGCCGGGCCGCTTGGGTGAGCTGCAAATGTGGGACGTCGAGAGTGGTGAGCTGAGCTATTCGGTTCCGGTCTCGTACGACACGATCTACGGCGGCAGTTGGTCGCCGGATGGCAAGCAAGTTTCCGTCGGCTGCGGTGACAACTCGGTTCGCGTCTTCAACGCCGAAACCGGCGAGCAACAGTTTTTTAATGGCGCGCATGAAGACTGGGCGCTCGACACCACTTTCTCGGTTGATGGTTCGCACCTCGTCTCGGTTAGTCGTGACATGGCGATGAAGCTGTACGAGGTCAAAACAGAACGCTTTATTGACAACATCACCAGCATCACGCCGGGCGCGCTTAAAGGGGGCATCGCCGCCGTGATGCGTCATCCGACTGAGGATCAACTGCTGATCGGCGGCGCCGACGGCATCCCCAAAATCTACAAAATGTTCCGTGAGAAAGACCGCAAGATCGGCGACGACTTCAATCTGATTCGCGCCTTTCCGGCCATGGCAGGGCGACTGTACGACGTCGCGTTTTCTCCCGACGCCACCTTGGTCGCCGCTTGCAGCAGCAACGATCAAAAAGGGGAGATTCATCTGTTTAACACAGCGGATGGTAAACTGCTGCGTCCGATGGCCGAGCAACATGGACCGGTCTATTCGATCGCTTTTAGTCCCGATGGCAAGCAACTCGCGTCGGTCGGGTTTGACGGCGTCGTCCGAATTAATCTGGTCGCAGACGGAACGTTGGTTCGTCAGTTTTCGGCCGTTCCGCTGATCGCTCAAACGGCATCGGCAGAATAGAAATCCCTGCAGCTCCGCGGTGCTTTTATCCCCCGGCAAGGAAACGCTTTCATGACTTCGCGAATCTTCTTTAGCATGTTGCTGGCGCTGGCAGTCTCGCTGACCTCGGCCCACGCCGCCAATACGATTCCTGCCGGCAAGCAACTGGTCAAAGTGGAAGTTTGGCCCGAGCGGATCGAACTCGATTCTCCTTTTGACTACGCCCAGGTGTTGGTCACCGGGACGCTCGATTCAGGGGAGATCGTTGACCTGACCCGCGTCGCCGAGCGGCAGGATCAATCGACGCAATTCTCGATCACCCCCAATGGACTTGTTACACCGTTGGCCGATGGCGAGACGCAACTTGTCTTGAAGTACGAAAATCACGACCTCAACGTGCCGGTGGTGGTTCGTAACTTGGCGGCGGAAGTGCATGCCGACTATATCCGTGATGTGAACCCGGCGATGTCCAAGATGGGCTGTAATCAAGGAACCTGTCACGGCTCCAAGGATGGCCGCAACGGCTTCAAGCTGTCGCTACGTGGCTATGATCCGATCTATGATCATCGGGCGCTGGTAGACGATGTCGCTGGACGCCGATTTAATCGCGCGGCGCCGGATCAAAGCTTGATGTTGCTCAAAACCAGCGGCGCGATTCCGCACGGCGGCGGTCAACTAACCCAGCCCGGCGAACGACGATACGAGATCTTGCGCAACTGGATCGCCGGCGGCGTCCAGCTGAATCTCGAATCGCCAAAAGTCGAGTCGATCGAAATCCTGCCGAAGAACCCGGTCATTCCGCTGCCAAAGATGACGCAGCAATTTGTGATTCTCGCCAACTATGCGGACGGCACGACCAAAGATGTCACCGCTGACGCATTTATCGAAAGCGGCAATATCGAAGTCGCCGTAGCCGACGCTTACGGCGTGTTGTCGCTGTTGCGCCGCGGAGAAGCGGCGGTGTTGGCTCGTTTTGATGGCGCCTACGTCGCAACCACGGTCACCGTGATGGGTGATCGCAGCGGCTTTGAATGGACCAATCCACCGACCAAAAGCTATGTGGATGAATTGGTCTACGACAAATTGCAGCGTGTGAAAGTGCTGCCGAGCGAACTTTGCACCGACGAAGAATTCATCCGCCGCGTCTATCTTGACCTCACCGGTTTGCCTCCTACATCGGACGAAGTGAAAGCTTTTCTGGCCGATACGGCCGAGACCCAGGCCAAGCGTGAAGCGTTGGTCGATCGGCTAATCGGCAGCGCACCGTATATCGAATTCTGGACCAACAAATGGGCCGACCTGCTGCAAGTCAACGAAAAGTTTTTGGGGGAACCCGGCGTCCATGCATTTCGCGATTGGATCAAAGCTTCCATCGCCGAGAACAAGCCGTACGATCAATTTGTTCATGAGATCCTCACCGCGTCGGGGTCGAACCTCGACAACCCACCCAGCTCGTACTACAAGATTTTGCGTGATCCTGAAGGCGCGATGGAAAACACCACGCAGCTCTTTTTGGCGGTCCGCTTCAACTGTAACAAGTGCCATGACCATCCGTTTGAGCGCTGGACGCAAAGCCAGTACTATCAGCTCTCGGCCTTCTTCGCTCAGGTAGGTCGCAAAGAAGACAAACAGTTCGCTGGCCAGCGGATCGGCGGCACGGCGGTCGAAGGAGCGCAGCCACTAGTCGAAGTCATTTACGACACCGGCGCCGGCGAAGTGAAGCATTTGCTCACCGGTAATGTTGCGCCGCCAGAGTTTCCTTACCAAAATGAATTGGCCGAGGAAGCCAACAGCCGTCGCGAGAAACTGGCCGACTGGATGATCGCCGCCGAAAACCAATACTTCGCCAAAAGCTACGTAAATCGTCTCTGGGGCTATCTATTTGGGGTCGGCATCATTGAACCGATCGACGACATCCGCGCCGGCAATCCCGCCTCGAATCCGCAATTGCTGGATCAACTGACCCAGGAATTTGTCGAAAGCGACTTTGACGTCCACACAATGCTGCGACGCATCTGCAAGTCGCGAGTTTATCAACATTCGGTCGCCGCAAACCGCTGGAACGATGACGACGGGATCAACTATTCGCATGCCTTGCCGCGTCGCTTGCCCGCCGAGGTGCTGTACGATTCAATCCATCTGGCCACCGGCAGCGCCGCCAATTTGCCCGGCGTACCGACCGGGTACCGTGCTATGCAGCTGCCGGACGTCTCGGCTCGCATTCCCTTCCTAGATGACTTTGGTCGTCCGCCGCGAGAAAGTTCGTGCGAATGCGAACGCTCTGGCGGCGTGATGCTAGGCCCGGTGATGAAACTGGTGAATGGTCCGACCATCGCCGACGCGATCGCCGACCCCAATAGCGAACTGACCAAGCTGACGCTGGCTACTCCGGATGACGAAACGCTCATTAATGAACTCTTTCTCCGCTTCTTTGCTCGCAAACCGACGGCGGAAGAACGCGATTTGGCGATCCGCACATTGCACGAGTCAATCGGCGACTATGCAGAAGCCCAGCAAGAGCTGGCGAAATATGAGGCCGACTTGATGGCTGCAATGCCCGCGTGGGAAGCTGGCTCGGCCCGCACTCCCGAGTGGAAGCCGCTGACCGCCGCCGGGATGAAGTCGACCTTCGGCGCCGAGTTCAAATCGCTGGAGGATCAATCAATCGTGGTCTCTGGTCCACTGGCGAAAGGGGAATACGAACTCGTCTTTCCGACCGACCTGACCAGCATCACCGGCATTCGCATCGAAGCGATGGCGGATGAAAGCCTGCCGGCTGGCGGACCTGGCCGTTCGCCCAACGGCAACTTTGTCTTGAGCGAACTGAGCGTCACCGCGACCAGCGTCAAAGATGCGACCCAATCGGCTGAAGTTCCGCTGTTAGGTGGCGAAGCCGATTTCTCCCAGCAAGGCTGGGACGTGCGGGGAGTGATCGACAACAATCCGGCCAGCGGATGGGCAGTGATGCCGAGGTTCAACGAGCCGCACGTTGCGATCTTTGAAACGGCGGATGACGCTGGCTACGCAGACGGAACCAATCTGACAGTGCGGATGAATTTCCAATACCCCGATGGCGCCCATCTGCTTGGTAAGTTCCGCGTGTCGGTCACCACCAGTCCGCGGCCGCTTCACTTGAAGAGCAGTTTGCCGCCAGAGATCCAAGAAATCTTGGCGATCACGGCGACCAATCGCAGCGAAGATCAGACGAAAAAACTAACCGAATTCTATCGGTCGCGTGACTCTCGTCTGAAAGAAATGCAGGTCAAGGTTGCGAAACTCGCCGAACTGGAGAAGAATCAACGGCTGACCGGCGTCCAAGATTTGGCTTGGGCGCTGATCAACAGTCCGGCCTTTTTATTCAATCGCTAGCCTTGGCGACTATCAGTGTCGCATTAGAAGGGATTCGTGGGATGCGTATCAATTGGTTGCTGCTCGGTGCGTGTCTGGCGATTGTTTCCCCCACGCTGGCCGATGATTGGCCGCAGTGGCGAGGTGAAAATCGGGACGGCGTTTGGCGCGAAGATCGCATCCTCCGCAAGTTTCCTGCCGAGGGTCCTGAAGTTATTTGGCGCGCACCAATCGGTTCTGGCTACAGCGGACCGACCGTCGCCCACGGCAAAGTTTATGTCACCGACCGCTTGGTTGAGCCCAAGCAAATCGAACGCGTTCACTGCTTCGACGAGCGCACAGGCCAAAAACTGTGGTCGCATGAGTACGACTGTCCTTATGTGGGAACCGGCTACCAAGCAGGGCCGCGGGCCAGTGTAACCATCGACAACGGCAGCGCCTTCGCCCTGGGGACCATGGGCAATCTCTTTTGTTTTGACGCCGCCAGCGGCACCATCCTCTGGCAGCGCGATCTGAACGTTGAGTTGAAGATCCAGATGCCTGATTGGGGGATTGCTGCAGCGCCGCTGGTTTATCGGGATCGCTTGATCTTGCAGATCGGCGGAGCGGATGGAGCCTGCATTGTCGCGCTGGACACCAAGACCGGGAAAGAACAATGGCGCGCACTCAACGATCGCGCCGGCTACTCGGCCCCGATCTTGATCCAGCAAGCGGGCGAAGATGTTGTAGTCTGCTGGACCGGCGATAGCGTGGCCGGCATTGACCCCAAAAATGGCGCCCTCTTTTGGCGAATCCCGTGGCCGCCGCGGAACATGCCGATCGGCATCTCGACGCCGGTCTTGCAGGGAGATCGCCTGTTCTTGACCGATTTCTACGATGGCGCGCTGATGATCCGACTCGGGCAGAATGAACCGACTGCCGAAAAGCTCTGGCTGCGCGTCGGCCGCAGCGAGCGCGATACCGACGCACTGCAATCGATCATCAGCACGCCAGTCTTTTTGCCGGATGCAATCTACGGTTGCGATAGTCACGGAGAACTGCGTTGCCTTGATCCCAACACCGGGGATCGCATCTGGACGGATCTGACAGCGACTCCTCCGAATCGCTGGAGCAATATTCACTTTGTGCAGAATGGCCCGCTCTTTTGGCTATTTAATGAGCAGGGAGAATTGATCATCGCCGAGCTTTCAAAGCGAGGTTACCACGAAATTGATCGGGCCAAGATCATCGAGCCGACGACCGCCCAACTATCGCGTCGCGGCGGTGTGACCTGGGCGCATCCGGCATTCGCCGGTCGATCCGTTTTTGTGCGAAATGACCAGGAAATCGCCTGCCTAAGTCTCAAACGCTGATTTTGCCTAATTTTGTGCTGCTAGTCGCGACGCGAAGCCCGATTAAAATGAGGGCTCTTTCCATTTTCACGATCGACTACAAGGCGGACTAGCGCGTGTGCGGCATCACCGGAGCGGCTTGGACCGATCCACAACTAGCGGTTTCGGCCGATGCGCTGCGGCGCATGACCGATTGCATCTCGCATCGCGGTCCCGACGACGACGGCTATCTGCATCGTGATCTAGAGAATCGCAATCCTTATCCGCCGATCCCCGGCATTGCACTGGGACATCGGCGGTTGTCGATCATCGACCTGGCCGGGGGCAAGCAGCCGCTGGCCAACGAAGATGAAACGGTTTGGACCATCTTCAACGGCGAGATCTATAACTTTGCCGCGCTGCGTGGTCGGCTTGAAGGCGCCGGACATACATTCCGTACCCATAGCGACACCGAAACGATCGTTCACCTGTTTGAAGACGAAGGGCCTAATTGTTTTCGCCACTTCAACGGGATGTTCGCGATTGCGATCTGGGATCTCCGCGAGCGGCGGCTCGTACTCGGCCGCGATCGACTCGGACAGAAGCCGCTCTATTACTATCATCACGCCGGACGAATCGTCTTTGGCAGCGAGCTGAAAACGCTGCTCGCATTGCCCGACGTGCCGCGTGAAGTTGACCCGGCGGCGATCGACGAATATCTCACCTATCAGTACGTGCCGCATCCCAACACCATCTTGAAGGGAATCAAGAAGCTGGCGCCCGGCGAGTTAGCAGTCTTTAGCGACGCCGGTCTGCATGTAGAGCGATACTGGAAACCCGACTTTTCGCACGAAGATCACCGCTCCCCTGCTCTGCAAGACGCGGAACTGCGCGAGTTGTTTGATGACGCCGTCCGCTTGCGGATGCAGGCCGACGTTCCGCTCGGAGCGTTTCTCTCGGGAGGTGTCGATTCGTCGCTGGTCGTTTCGTCGATGCAACGGCAAAGCGATCGTCCGGTGAAAACGTTCTCGATCGGCTTTCCGCAAAAAGAATATGACGAGACAAGTTTCGCACGTCAGGTCGCCCAGCATTTAGGAACCGAACATCACGAATTCCAGGTCACGCCGAGCGCCTTGGAGATCCTACCCCAACTAATTTGGCACTACGACGAACCGATGGCCGATAGTTCGGCCATTCCAACTTGGTACGTCTCGCAACAAACGCGAGCCGAGGTGACAGTTGCACTAAGCGGCGACGGCGGCGACGAATTGTTCGCCGGCTATCGGCGCTATCGCGCAGTTGGTCTGGGCGCCATGATCGATCGCATGGGACCATTGAAACGAATACTGGGAGCCAAAGTTTGGCAACAGCTTCCCTCCAGCGGACGGCAAAAATCGTGGCTGCGGCAAGGTCGTCGCTTTGCCGAAGCGATTGCGATGTCGCCCCAGCGGCGCTATCTCGAATGGATCAGCATCTTCAATGAGTCACGCCGCGGTCAGCTTTATACGGATCAATTTGTCGCCCAATTAACCGACAGTGATCCGTTTGATTTTTTGCAAACTGCCTGGGAGCGCAGCGGCAAACGAGACGCGATCACCTGCGCTTCGCTGGCCGATTTGGTCACCTACTTGCCCTGTGATTTGAACTGCAAGGTCGACATTGCATCGATGGCGCATGGGCTAGAATGTCGTCAACCGTTTCTCGACTATCGCCTGGTCGAATATGCGGCGGCGCTGCCGATTGGCCGCAAGTATCAGCGCGGCCGGGGAAAGCAGATCTTGCGCAGCGTCTTTGGCGATCGCCTACCGACGCAGATCTGGGAACGCCCGAAGATGGGCTTCGGCGTGCCGCTTGATTACTGGTTCCGGCACGAACTAAAAGCGATGCTGGTCGATTCGCTCCTCTCCGAAAAAGCGCTCAGCCGCGGACTTTTCCGCGCAGAGACCGTCCGCGAATTGCTTGACGAGCACATGTCGGGCAGCTTTGATCACAGCGCCCGGCTCTGGGCGCTGCTGGTGCTGGAGCTATGGCAGCGCGAGTGGATCGATCGTTCGTAGAGGTCGCGTACTCCTCTTCATAGCCCGTTGCGCCAGCGAGAGAAATGCGTGCGGCTACTTCAATCCGCTTTAGAATTGCCGAGTAATTCTCCCTCGCAGGCGCATTTTGAAGTTGCGCTATTTGGCGATTCATGAAGAATAGAACATGGATACCACGGAAAGAGAGCCGGAAAACAGGGTAAGAAAGCAGAAATGGGATGGAAAAAGACTCCGACAAGGCAAAATATAGATCCCATTAAAAATGGATCGCTCAACGCTCATGGATCTTTTCTTTCTTACCGTGTTATCCGTGTCCTCCGTGTTCTATTTCTTACGAACCTGTGAATCAGCGCAACGTCAAAACGGGCGCATCGGGCTACGAAGAGATACCGCTATGACGATGCGCTGCGATAGCTAAGTAGTGCTCGCTTAAAGACCCAACGTGAGCCGAGGATGCTGGCGGCGGTCGCGAAGACGGCGAAGATGGCGAGGGCAATGTTCTCGGCTGAAGAAATCCCTAATGGCTTGGCCATGATGCGAGCCGGAACGTTAACCACCACCAAGATTGGAATCGCGAACGTAAAGATAACTCGCAACAAATCGCCGACGCCTCCCTGATAGATCTCCATCGGGTAACGAGAAAAGCTGGTGATGTAAAACCAGAAATCGTACAACGACTGATTGCGGCCGAGCCAAATACTGGTCGCCGCCAACACGATCATCAAACTATAGAGAATACCAACGCCGCAGAGGATAAATAGCGGATAGGCGATCAGCATATACGGCGTAATCACCAGCGGCTGATTGGGACGTTCGGTCAGATTCCACAAGGCGACCACCAGCAGCACCAGTCCAAACAAAAAGTTCGACATCGACGGCCAGTTCACCTTTTGAAACGATATTAAAAACTGCGTATCGATCGGTTTGAGCAGCGCAAAGTCAAGCCGCCCTGTCCGAATCAACTCGGAGAATTCCTGGGCATTCGGCATAAAGAAGGTCTGCATCAAACTATTGATGAAGAGCGTTGTCGCCAAAAAGACGAAGAACTCAAACTTCTTCCAGCCGGTGCCGTCACCGATCTCAGCCGTGTAGGTAAAGATCAGTAGATAGAACCCCAGGTTCATCAGCACCCACGACAAGCTCGAAGCACATTCGATCAGAAAGTTGCTGCGATAGCTTAGGTCGCGGATCAAGCTGTTCCGAACAAACGTGTAAAAGACCGGCCAATACGCCGCGCGATCCGAAGCCATCTTATCCTCCGTAACCGCTATATCGTTTGACGCCATAATAGAGCGACAAGCGACAAGAGACGTAAAAGAAAATCACCCAGCCCAACTGCACTAGCAGTCCGACCACCAGCTCAGTCCCTTGGATCCTGCCCAGAAAAACCGCCGCCGGAAAATAGGCCAAAAAGTTAAACGGCAAAAATCGCACGATGGTTCCCCAGGGCCCGCCGATTGAGTCGAGCATATCGAGCGGAAACATGTGTCCCGAGAGAAAGAAGTTGAATAGCATATAAACAAACAGCAGCGAACTGACTTCCAAAAACCAGAAGCCGATCATGCCGATCGTCGCTTCCATGAAAAAGCCGAGCGCAAATCCCATCAGCAATGAGGCAAAGAACGCCGCCAAAATATGCGGCTCGGGCCAGCCGTTGAAGAAATCGCGGCAGAGCCAAAAAACCAGCACAAACGGCAACGCGGCGACAATGTAATATGTCAGCTTGTGCGCCAAACGGTTGAGAAACATGAACGAAACCAGATCGAGCGGTTGGATCAAATACTTTTTGATCTCACCTTCACGAATCTGCATCGCGATTCCGGAAGCTAGGCCCGGCATACTGGAAAAGGCGCGACTGATCGTCGACAGCAGGTAATAGGCGACGATGCTGTCGTAGGTATAGCCGGCGATCTTGGCAGGGCCATCCCCTTCTCCAGAGGATGCGCGAATCGAGCCAAACACGGCGTACCATAAGAAGACTTGCGTCACGATCGGCAAAAAACGCATCAGCGTGCCGAGCATGAAGTCGCCGCGATAGACGAGCTTCTCGTGAAAGTTGATTTTGAATATTGCCCACCAGGTCGAAGCGCGGGCCGCCAATTCGGTCATGACGTAGGTCCTTCGCTGCGATGCTTAGTGGGTAACAGCCGGTTCGGACGAATGCCCTTTGGATAACGAGAAGACTTCGGCAATCACCTCCTCCAGCGGAGGATCTTCGACGCTGACGTCGGCCAGTTCGTATTGGTCCAGGATCGAACCCAACACGCGGCCGACCGCATGGCGATCGACCCGAATCTTGGCACGGGGATGTTGAATTTCAATCACGTCGCCAAACCGCGACAAATCGCCGGGGACTGCTTCCTGCTCAAACTGAAGCGTCACAACTTTGTGCCCGCCAAACCGATCGATGATTCCTGACAGCGAACCGTCATAGATAATTTCGCCGCCGGCGATGACCACCACGCGCTGACAGAGCGCGGCGATATCCTTCATATAGTGACTGGTCAGCAGGACGGTGATTTTCCGCTCGGCCTGATAATGCTTCAGGAACTGCTGAATGTTGTGCTGAGCGACCACATCCAGTCCGATCGTCGGTTCGTCGAGAAACAGCACTTCGGGCGAATGCAGCAGAGCCGCAATCAGCTCCATCTTCATCCGCTCGCCCAGCGACAAGTTACGAACTGGCTGATTGAGCAGCCGGCGGACGTCTAACAGGTCGGTCAGTTCATCCTGGGTGCGCTGAAACGCATCGGGATCGACGCGATAGATTTTTTGGTGAAGCCGAAAGCTGTCTTGAGCCGGCAGGTCCCACCAAAGCTGATTCTTTTGCCCCATCACCAACGCGAATCGGCGACGATACCCATTTTCTCGTTTCCAGGGGACGTATCCCATCACCTTGGCGTTGCCGCTGGTGGGGTTGATGACGCCGGAAAGAAGCTTGAGCGTGGTTGTTTTACCGGCGCCGTTGGGGCCCAAAAACGCGACAAATTCACCCTGATCAACGGTCAGATCGATGCCACGGACGGCTTCAACGGTCTTATATTCGCGGTGAAAAAGCCCCTGAATAGAGGCAAGCAGCCCCTCTTTTTTCTGGTAAACCTCGTACGTCTTCGTCAGTCGCTGGATTTCGATAATTGGGGGCATAATTCGATTGTAACCCTGTCGGGTCATGAAGGAAGTGCGGGTCTGAGCACAGCGGAATACGCGGCGTCCCCCTTGTCACTCGTTCGCGTTGTCGGTTTTCACCAACTGGGCTATAATCGCCCGCCACCGGCGGTTCGCGTAAGCAGCGCAAACTCTGTCGGTTTTTATAGTTACCAACCCAGCCCAGACAACCAGGCATGATCCGCATCGGTTTAGGACACGACACGCACCGGCTCGCTGAAGGCGGGCCATTGCGCCTGGGTGGAGTCGATATTCCGCATGACCAGCACTTGGTTGGTCATAGCGACGCCGATGTTTTGATGCACGCGATCACTGACGCGTTACTGGGCGCCGCTAATTTGCCTGATATCGGCGAGCTGTTTCCTAATACCGCCGCCCAAAACAAAGGACGCGACTCTGCCGACTTTCTTCGCTTCGCCCACCAAAAAGTGAATGAAGCAGGCTGGCGAATCATCAATTTGGACACCGTCATTTTTGCGCAGAAGCCGAAACTTTCGCCTTACAAAGCAGCAATGCGAACCGTGCTAGCCAGTATCCTACAAGTCGAACCTGACCAAATCGGCATCAAATCAAAAACCGGCGAACAAGTCGGCCCCGTCGGCCGCCAAGAAGCCATCCAAGCCGAATGCGTTGTGCTGTTGGAGAAGATTAACGGGATTATCTGACACGCAAGAAATAGAACACGGATACCACGGATGAGCACAGATTAACACGGTCGGAGCAAAGATCATGCTTGTCGATCAGCAGCGCACGCAACCGATTGTCGACGCATTTTATCGGGTCTATAACACACTCGGCGCTGGCTTTCTCGAAAAAGTTTACGAGAAAGCAATGCTCCATGAACTAAGGCAGCAAGGACTGAGAGTCGAATCCCAACATTCGATCCTCGTGTATTACAACGGAATCATTGTCGGCGAATACTTCGCGGACCTGTTCGTCAGCCAAGAAGTTGTTGTAGAAATCAAAGCGGTGGATTCGATCTCACCGGCTCATGAAGCGCAACTGATAAATTACTTAAGAGGTACGCAATCAAAATTTGGCCTGTTGCTCAACTTTGGCCCCCAAAGCACAGCTCCGCCGCAAAATCCTTACCCCTAACTCGTAAGCGAAAATTGATCGACACGCCAATTTCTGATCTTACCGTGTAAATCCGTGATTAATCCGTGTCATCCGCGTTCTATTTCTCCCAAATCAACTTAGCCTTTCAAAGCCATGACCATTCGCGTTTACAACACGTTGTCGAAAACCAAGGAAGAGTTTCAAACTGTGACGCCGGGCAAGGTGGGGATTTATCTCTGCGGACCCACGGTCTATGCCGAGGCGCATATCGGTCACATGGTGGGACCGGTCATTTTTGATACGGTCAAGCGTTACCTCGCCTACTCGGGCTATGAGGTCAATTTGGTCGTCAACATCACCGACGTCGATGACAAGCTGATCAAAAAGGCGACTGAACGCGGCATCAGCATGGAAGAAGTCGCTGATGAAAACATCGCCGACTATCTCCAAAACCTTGCGGCCTTGGGGGTCGACCAGATCGATCAGATGCCCAAAGCAACCGAGACGATGGACGGCATCATCGCAATGGTCGCTGAGCTGATTGAAAAAGGATTTGCTTATGCGTCGGAAGGCGACGTCTACTTTGAAGTCACCAAAGACCCCGAGTACGGCAAGCTGACCAATCGGACCGTCGAAGCCATGCAAGGCGAAGGAGGCGAAGCCGCGTCGCGTAAACGTTCGCCCGGCGACTTTGCCCTCTGGAAAAAAGCGAAATCCGGCGAGCCCAGTTGGAAGAGCCCATGGGGCGATGGCCGACCGGGCTGGCATATCGAATGCTCGGCGATGAGCAAAGCAATTTTGGGTGAAACCTTTGACATTCATGGCGGCGGGCTCGACCTGATCTTCCCCCATCACGAAAACGAAATCGCTCAAAGCGAATGCTGCCACGCGAAACCGATGGTCAAATACTGGATGCACAACGGGCTGCTCCGTAGCGATCCAACCGCCGGTAAGATCGGCGGCCGTGCTGAACGTGAAGGAGGCGCCGAAGCTGGCGGCAAAATGAGCCGATCAGGCGGCGCAGGCGGGTTGGCCAAGTTGATCGAGCGTCAGTCAGGCGAACGCATCCGCTTTTTCTTGCTCCGTACCCATTACCGCAGTACGATCCTCTTCAGCGAAGAAGCAATCGCCGAAGCCGGCATCGGTCTCGACAGTTTCTACCGTTTGTTTGAACGGTACGAACGCCTAACCGGCGAAAGCTTTTTCGAGCTGCCAGCCGCCAAGACGCGAAAAGCTGGCGACTTCGATCCGAAAAAAGACGAGCTGTTGGTCACGATCGCCAAGCATCGCGACGCCTATCTCGAAAAGATGGACGATGACTTCAACACTGGCGGTGCGGTCAGCGAACTGTTCGAGATTGCCCGGCTGATCAACAAGACGATCGACCAGCAAAAGCTGGAAGAGGACAAGTCGGCCGATTTGACCGCCATCAAAAAAGCGTTCTCGGTCCTACGTGAGCTAACCGGGATCCTCGGCATTTTTGTGAAGGCTCCCGAGAAATCCTCGAGCGGCGACAGCGAACTGGTTGGCCAGTTGATGCAACTATTGATCGACGTTCGCGCTTCGGCTCGCCAGAAGAAAGATTTTGAGATGAGCGACGTCATCCGCGATCGGCTCACCGCGATGGGCGTCACGCTGGAAGACCGCAAAGAAGGAGCGACCTGGCGATTGGGCTAGATCGGTCTCTCTTATTTCATCTAGTGCCGTCGAGACAATCTCGGCGGCTTTTTTTGTGCGCTTTTTTCGTATTCTTGGTTGCCATTCGCAACCACCGAAATGCGCCGGTACAATCGGCGTAGCTCTTCGCTTTGCTCCTCTACCCAAATCGCGCACGGTTGGTCATGAAACGCATTTCTTTGCTCACTTTGCTGTTGGTGGTGACCGTTGCGACGGTTTTGTTCGCCTATGTTGGTTACTATCGCGTCCGCGCGGCTCGCTTGGCGAGCGTGCGATCCGAACTAGCTGCAAGCGGCGGCGCGTTGACGCTGACTTCAGAAACGGCAGAAGAGGATATCCAGCCACAACCAACTTGGCGGGATGGTCTGTTTGGCGAGCACGCATTCGCCGAGTTGGAGGAAGTGACTCTTTTTTTAAATCAACCGGCGCCAGGCTTAGTAGGGCGAATCATCGGATTTGATTCACCGGTCTGCGTCAACGCTTATGGCTCAGGTATCAGCGACGACGATGCGGCCGCATTAGGTTACTCATCAATTGAAGAACTGGATCTCGACAGTACATCGCTCACGCCGAGCGGATTTACGTCAATCGCCAAGGCGGCGCAGCTAAGACACCTAACCTTGGTTGGGGGCGAAACACAAGCAGACAAACTCGCTTCGCTGGCGGCCAGTCCTAGCTTGCGGGAACTGACCCTGATCGACGCCGACATGACGCCGGAAGTGGTAGCCGCCATCGCCAAACTCAAAACACTCCGCGAACTCTTTCTGTATCAAGTCCGATGGCCCAGCGAAGAGGGATGGCGAACGCTCGAAAAGCTTACGCAGCTCGAAACGCTGCGGATCACCTCGTCCAAAACACCGGCCGGCGCTTCGCCAGCGCTGCGCAATCTGCCAAATCTAACTCGCCTAGAAATCGACTTTGGCGAGTTGCGATCGTTCGACGGCGTCCGCGTTTCGCCTGAGTTCATCCAAGAGCTGGCGGCAATCAAGTCACTCCAAGCGTTAGACACCGGCCTGATGAAAGTCGAACCGCCATTGGACGCGTTGCCTTCGCTAGAAGCTCTCACCAGCCTGAAACAACTTTCGCTGCTGAAGGTCCGCGGCGTCGCCGACTTCACCGCAATCAACACGGCGTCCAATCTCGAATCTCTCAGCATCGGCGAAGGTTTTTCCAACCAGTCACTCGCTGGCCTGGACAAACTGACCAAGCTGAAGCACCTGACAATCGATAGCGACACGGTGACCGATGCGGCGATCGACAAGCTGGCGAAAATCAAAACATTACGTCAAGTAACGCTAGGTCCCAAGGTTACCAAGGAAGCGGCGGAACGGTTGAAAGAGGCGCTGCCGCAGTGCGAGATCACCCTGGTGAATTCGACCGGGACGGAGGTGGGGAGTTTTTAGCCGTAGAAGGATGTCGGCGATCTAAAACAGGCGATGAATTGACTTCGGGCCTATGCCTTCGACTTTGCTCAGCACAAATATCGCAGGAAAGAAGCGATGCATTTCAGAATCCTCGCTTTCGTGATAGGAAGCGGCATCGTCGTGGCCCTCATGCTTGGGAACTACGTCACATCGGTGCTTTCAACGCCAAAAACGGTCTCCACCATAGAATCTGCACCGTATTTGCTCGATAAACTTTTCGGTAATTCGGGCCAAACGACCTTTCATTTATCCGCTTTCCACGACTCCGAATCGGTCCCACACTTCTCGCTGGAAAAGCACGTCACGTCGAAAGTAATTCTTCGCGTTACGCGACAAACACTCGATTCTTCGTCTGTCGTATACGAAGAGGCGTTTTCTGACCGCCAAGAGTTTTTGACGACTATCAACCAATATCCCTCTTGGAACTGCGATTATTTACCACCCCCAGAATTTCGCCTTCCCAGTGGTCGACTGGTCGAAGCCGAAGGCGAAGTCTACCTGATAATTGCGTATGATCGTCAGCTATCGGTCTATCGGTTTTCTGATTCCGCTGGGAAGTTTGAGAAGTCAACGAACGACCTGCCCGATGACGTGAGACGTAAAGTTTTTACGAGCACTTATTCGGCCAAAGATGTCTACTGGAGTCATGCGTTGATTGCAAACACAAAGTACTTTCTTCCCAATCTTTTGGTTGAAGAGCCAAATTTTGAAAACTATGAGAGCCTGAAAGATACTTACGACGCCTTGATTCAACGCATTGAGGCTGATCGAAGGTAACGCAGAAATGACGCCGAGCTTCTGAAACAGTCGCTGCCGCAGTGCGAGATCACCCTGGTGAATTCGACCGGGACGGAGGTGGGGAGTTTTTTCAAAGGTTGGGCTGGTCGGGTATGTCAAGATACTTAGACATCCCCCTTTAACTGGAATTAAAGCGAAGAAACTCAAATGCCTAATTATCTCAGAAATCAAGCCTATCGCTACCTCCGCGATACATGCATCTGCACCTCCCTTCTCTTATTCTGTATTTTGGCAGTGGGCTGCGATTTTAAAGACACGCTCCCTTCGTTTTCAGGCGCCGCTAGAGTATCCGCGGTGCGAAAGCCTGTGCCGGAAGACATCATCATCTCCCCAGCCACCACCTATATCGATACGCCGCGAACCAATGCAGGCGCTGTCGACTATGTCACCGCAATGAAGCAGAAATGGCGAGAAGGGGTCACACCGGAGAATAATGCTGCGATCTCGCTGCTGGAAGGGACTTGGCCGCCGCCAAGGTTTTCCGATGTGGAGATTCAAAAGTTACGAAATGAATTGCAATGGCAGACGCCCGTCGAAGGAGCGACGGTTGGAGCCTATACCGACGAAAATCTTGCACGCGTGGAGGCATGGGCGACGTCTCAGATGGCCGCCAAAGACCAATTGGCAAATCCTGTCGATGCACTGGCGGTTATTTCTGAGTCGCGAAGAGCGCCTTGGAGTTCATCCAGCTTTCCTCCGTTGAGCAAGTGGATCGCTGAAGACCAGAAAGCAATTGCCAAGTTCCATTCCGCCGTCGACCGGACGCGTTTTTTTTGCCCCTCTATTAACTCATTGGAAGACTCCAGCGCCCCTTTACTGTTTGCAGATTTTTTGCATCCCCGGCGACTTCGAGTTGCGGCTGATCTCTTGGGAGGGCAGACCATGTATTTTGTGGGTGAAGACAAGCCCGAAAAAGCTTGGCGAAATATTCAAACCATGTTTCAGCTGTCAGGCCTGGGTATGAATTGCGACTCCGAGGAACTCGGGGGACGTATCGAACTGCGTGCGCGCGCGAATCACTACACACTCGTACTGATGACGCAATGTGAATGCAGCCCTGAGTTGCTGAACCAAATCGAAGCTTGCTGTCAGAAGCAACCGAAGTTCAAGCCGTCGCTTAAGGAGCTTGTTTATAGCCTGCGACTTGCAACGCTGGACATGGCGCAGCGACTCTATTTGCGAGAGAGATTCTTAAATAGTCGACGCTTCGATGAGATGTTGGGTTGTCTTGAATATTCGAAAGCATTGAACCACGATTTCGATCCGAATGCGATGCTGACTCGCATCAATTACTGGTTTGATCGCGTCGAGGAAGAGATTTTCACCACCGATCGCAGTCAAGACCAGACGAAGCTATTCGCGTTGGCAAATCTAATCCCTGCCCAGCGCACCACTCCTCTCGGCAAGGGGGAACATTTTGCAACAATCTCCTCGGCCGATCTGGGAACGGGAATGGCGGACTATCTCGTCAGCTATACCTCCCTTAAGGAGTTGCTTACCGTGAGGATGCTTGTAGACCGATTCGATATCGCGAGAGACATGCTTTTAGTCGCGATCGCACTAGAGAAATACAAAGCAAAACATCAACAATACCCGCAACGCCTGGACGAAATCGGAGCACTTCTCGACAAAACTCTCCTGCGAGATCCATTTTCTAGTGGAGATCTCAGGTACGAAAGGAAAGGTAGCGGTTATCTCTTGTATAGCATTCTGTTTGAAGGAGACAACGGCGGAGATGGAGGCGACGGAATCACCGGAAGCATTATTAATGGCGAGTGGGATTTAGACCAGGACAACTACTTCATGGCAAACGACATGGTCTTTCGCGTGCCGATTCCCGCATTTCGATCTCTGGATCAATTCCCATCAGCACCATAGAGTGAGCATGGATGCGCCAAGTACTGCGCGAAGTTACTACGTAGACTCATGCGTGGAAATGCAATCGACGTCCAACTTGTTGCGTGACTCCGTTCTCAAGATGGACGCCGGCTTGCCAATTCCCCTTGCATCTAGCGCCGTATTACAACTTCGGCGGAACCCAAGCCGGAATTCCCTCCGCTTTCTCCTGGGCGTAGTACGCTTCAAAGAACGGTTTGGTCGGTGACATCTCCGCCGTCTCGTTGACCATCATTGGGCGTGTATCTTTCCACCACGCCGCATAGGCGGTCTTCATCGCTGCGGCGACGTCGGGGTGCTGGTCGATGACGTTGGTCTTTTGACCAGGGTCCGCTTCCATGTCAAACAAGGCGTTTTCGCCGACCAGGCGATACTTTTGATTGCGGACGGCGAAGTTTTTCCACTGATAGTTGTTGGGCTCTTCACCGGTTTTCCAGCGGCCTTGATGGGTGAAGAGGTAGCGATCTTTCCAATCGGCGTTTTCGTTTTCGACCAGCGGCAACAGGCTGCGACCTTCGACCTGACCTGCCGGCAACTGGGCGCCGGCCAATGCGGCGATCGTCGGGAAGACGTCGATATGTGCTGCGATCTTATCAACGTCACGGTTGGGCGTGATGTGCCCATCCCAGCGAACGAAGAACGGGACGCGAACGCCTCCTTCCTCACTGGAGCCCTTCAAGCCTTTCATGTCGGCGTTATAGGGATACAAGACCTTGCCATCGGCAGTCTTGCCAATCGGCTTGCCCAGTCGACCTGATCCGCCGCCGGTCATGCCGTTGTCCGACATAAAGATGACCACGGTGTTGTCGAGCAGCTTCCACTCTTCTAACTTCGCCATTAGGCGGCCGACATTGTCGTCGATATTTTCGATCATGCCGTAGAAGCCAGCTTCTTCTTCGCTGAAGCCCATTTCTTTGAATCGTTTTTTATCCTTCTCCGGAGCGAGAAAAGGTCCATGCGGCGCGTTGGTTACGATGTAGGCGAAGAACGGTGCGTCGGTCTCTTTCTTTTCCTGGATCCAGCCGAGGGCGGCCGTGAAAAAGAGATCGGTGCAAAAGCCTTGGGTTTTGACAAACTTGCCGTTATGACGAATCGCCGGGTCAAAATATTTGTTGCCGGGCGCATCGGCGCAACTGCAATCGTACGCCTGACCAATGCCGCCGGCGCCGTGGATGAACGCTTCGTCAAAGCCGCGGTGATTTGGTTGATATTCATCCTCGTCACCGAGATGCCATTTTCCAAAGATCCCGCTGGTGTAGCCTGCCTTCTTCAAAGTCTGCGGTAAGGTCACCGCGTCTAGAGTCATTCGCTCACGTTCCAGGATCGTATGGGTCACCCCGTTACGCATCGGATGCCGACCGGTCATCAACGCAGAGCGGGTCGGAGCACAAGTCGGCGCGACCAACATTCGCGTAAAGCGCACGCTGGTGTCGTACAACTGATCCATATTAGGCGTCTCAATCCAAGGATGCCCATGCCGGCCCACCGGCGCGAAACCTTGGTCGTCGGTCATGATCAAAATGACATTGGGTTTGGCGCCAGCCAGGTCGGCGGCTTGGCTGGTTAGCGGCATGCACCCGATGGTTAAGACGAAAAGGAGCAGTGGGTGGACTTTGGGCATGAGATTTCTTTAGCGGGTGCGTTTTGGCAAGACGAAGTGGGGGCTGAGTCCTCTATTGTAAAAGGAAATCGCCGCCGATCGACAACTTTTTTTTGCTGCTTGAGATCGTACTAGAGCGAACCGTAGTAGCTCTCGCGCGTCAGTTGTGGCTAATCTGATAAAGAAATAACGAAAGAATGTAGGAATGAATTAGGAAAATCAGGCATGAGTTACTTCATGGTCGACATCGAAGCAGACGGACCGATCCCGTCTGACTACTCGATGATCTGTTTTGGCGCAGTGCTGGTCACGCCGGGGCTCTCGCAAACTTTTTATGGGCAACTTCGCCCGATCTCGGAGAAGTGGATACCAGCCGCACTGGCGGTCAGCGGGTTCTCACGTGAAGAGACGCTGCAGTTTGCCGATCCGAAGGCAGAGATGGAGCGGTTTGCGGACTGGATCGGCGAGACCTCAAAAGGTCAGCCGATGTTTATCTCTGACAACAACGGCTTCGATTGGCAGTTTATCTGTTGGTACTTCCACCACTTTGTGGGGAGAAACCCGTTCGGGCACAGCTCCACGAATCTGGGCTCGCTTTACAAAGGAATGCAAAAGGACTGTTTCGCTAACTTCAAGCATCTACGGAAGACCAAGCATACGCATCACCCGGTGGACGACGCCAAAGGAAACGTCGAGGCGCTGCTGCGGATGAAAGCAGAGCTAGGGCTGAAGATTCGCTTGGATTAAAGCGTCTAGCTGTCCGGCGATCCGGTATGATCGCGCCAAGCCGTCATTCGCCGTGAGAAAGTGATTTTCACCCAAGTTTCCCCTCAGCGAGCGTCGATACCCTGAGATAAGCGACACTGTTTTTGAAGGGGTAAAGATGACAGGTATAGATCCGGCAATCTCGAGCGTTCTGGCAGCCAAAGATGCGCAAACGCGCTCACAGATTGCCTTCGCCGTTGCGAAACAAGGACAAGACTCAGTCAAGCTGCAAGGCGAAGCGTTGGTCGCACTGATCGAATCGTCTGGCAACATCGGTAAAGAGGCGGGCAAAGGGAATACGCTCGACGCACTCGGCTAAAACGCCGCAGCGCAAGTGGTCGATTGACGGCCATTCAAACGATTAAATCAAGGTCGCGACGAGTTGCTCTTCGCGGCCTTTGTTGTTTCTTGTTCGCCTCTCTATGTCGATTGCAAAGCAACGTCTAGTCGCGCAACGAACGCGCTCGACAAGCTCAACTACAGGCGTTTGCACCGCTGGTGACTTCGGTTGCTGCTGAGAAAATTTGCAGCGCCGTAGGCTTGAAAGTTATTGCCTTTCTATAGAGCGCTCGTTAGTCTAAAAGAGTTACGTGAGCGCGCGGCTCTTTGGAGACAAGACGCACGCGTGGTGTTCAGCACTTCTTTGTGGAAGTAAACCAAGCTCGAACATCCGTTTTGTCTACGTTGTTGGTGAGGCTTTGAATGTCGGACGTTTATCGCAACTATCTCGAAACACCTACTAGCCAGGGCTTCTCCCAGCTACAGGTCGAGGTAGCCGCGGAGCCCGATTTTGATCCGCAAGGTTCGTTCGTCTTCGATTTAGAAGCGGCGTGCGAGCGCGGCGACTTTCGCGAAGCGTATTGGCGAACCTGCGAAATGCCTTTCGCATGGGTTGCGAGTCCCGCCGCCCACTTCTTTGCTGGGATCGCGGCCAACGAAATGGGCTGCTACGGAGAGGCCGACCTCGAGCGTTTTCTCTTTCAAACCATGCTGGAAGGCCTGCTCGCAACCGGTGACGGAACCGCTGCGGCGCCCTACCAAATCACCCATTTGTCGGACGAAAACGACATCTTGGCCTATTACAGCGTCTCGCGGGGGAGTTCGCGTCCCACCAAACAACAGTTGCAGCGGCACGCCGATCGGCTGATTGATGTAGTACAGATCGATGCCGTCCAGTGTGGGAGCGAAGAGAACGCGTTGGCGATTCACTTTGACGTCACCAACTTGGCTGGCGTGCTGACAACCGCAACCGTACGGACGCGCCCGGTTTCTAAATTTCGCTCATTACTAGCGAAAAATCGCTTGGGATTTGAGAAGCGCGCGGCGTTCTAAACATCAAAACAAGCCGCTTTCCGCTTTTTAGTACCGCTGCGTCGTGTTCGGATTCTGCACGATGCGCGTGTCACCAGCAGGGGCGAACGGCGTATCGGCTTGCACCCCTTGGCGGGTCAAGGTCGCAACCCGCGTGCTGACGCCGTCTTGGAAGCTATTCAGTTGCAGCGAGCGCTGGTAGTTGGCCAAAGCCTGATTGAGATCGCCTGATTTTTCTCGCAAACTTCCCAAAGCAGCCCAGGCACGCGCATTGTTCGCGTCAATCGCGACCGCTTGATTCAATTGAGTCAGTGCCGACTGCTCATCTCCGAATTCTTGATAGAGTCGCGCCAACTCGATCTTGGGATCGGCGGAACTTGGATTTTGCTGCGACCAACGTTCCATCAGCACGTAAGCGCGATCAGGCTGCTTGGTGTCAATCAGCATGACTGCGAGAGCACGATGGCACTCGACATGATTGGGATCTTGGTCCAGACAACGGTTATACAGATCCTCGGCCTGCTTCAGCATCGCCGGATCATTGTTGGTTTTGGCCATCTCGTGATAGGTGGCCGCCATGTTGTACAGCGCGTCGGCGTTGGTCGGGTCATTGGCCAGTGCGTTGTGAAAATGATTCACAGCCGCCATCGGTTGGCCCGCTTCGACGGCGCGTACGCCGGCGACGTTGGAGCTGCTGGCCGCCATTTGGCAGCCGCTACAGGCCGTCGCCAACAGCAAGGCGCCCAAGGGAAGCCAGTAATTGGCCGAATTTCGCTCGTTTGATGGTTCGCTCACGTTGCGAGCCCTCATGGTTGGTGTGCTAGATCGCTTTGCTGTCATCCCCGGGACCCCAGGGCGAATCAACAAGTTAGCCGCAGAGAATCTCTCCGCGCGTGGGGAGAGTAGAGAGATTATTTCACCAAAGCAAGAGAGAATCGCTCAAGAAACAAAACAGGAAGACCGAGGGGACGGCCTTCCTGTTTCGTTGGTAGCAAGCAGTGATAGCGATTTGCGTCGATTATTCGCTGACTTCTTCGAGGCTCGACAGTTCGGCATCGGCCGAAATTTCTTCGCTGACGGGCATATCGTAACCGCCAACTGACTTCTGGTAGCCCAGCCCCTTCAATACTTCCAGCACTTCGCTGCAAGTCGGGAACATGCGGCCGCTGGTTCGCTTATAAGCGTCCAACGCTTGCATGAATTCGATTTCTTCGTTGTTGTAGTCCCGTTCGCAGGTGGTCGGATCAATCTGACGACGACGCGTCACTTTGGCTCGGCGTTCTAGAGCGACCGGCTCTTCTTTGCGACGGCGATCAATCGTCACTTCTTTTTCGGCAGCTGGCTTGGTCTTGACGGTTTCTTCCTTGGTCGCGGCTTTGGTCGTGGCCCGTTTCTTGGGTGCAGCCGCCTTCGGGCTCCGCTTTACTTCAGTCTTCTTCGCAGGGGTGCTCTTTTTCGCAGCGGTCTTACGCGAGGTCGTCTTGACGGTTTGGGTTTTGGCCACGAGCAGGATCTCCAACGGACGCGAGAGGGGGGAAGGAACGTGTCGGTTACAAAGTATGGGATCGGAGTTACATGTGGCTAAAATGCAACATCTAGGCAAAACGTGCGATTTGCGTAGCTGTGCCGGTTGGTCCGGTTTTTACGGATCAGGCGAGAGCGCACAATTATGCCGACCAGAGGCAGGCACGACGGGAGAGAAGCACTTGGAGAGTTGCGTGCCATGGCTCTGTGAGCCGTGTGAAGCGTCGAGCGATTCGAACGAAGATATCCGTGGCACGCGAAAATTGAGTGTCGCAAGACGGATAGCGTCTGCCAAATGGCGACTTAACGCGGCGGCTTGCCATCGTCGTCAAAGAACTCGCGAGCAATCTGGTCGAGATAGTCGGCCGGGAAGATCGAGCCTCCCAGTTGCTTGCCCATGGTTCGGAGATCGTCTTCAAAGTCATCGGGAAACGGATTTTCGTGCTCGGGCTTGCCCTGATCCTCTATTCCGGCCGGCGCGGCTTGGCCGGGTGGGGTGGTCTTGGGAGGAGCTGGCTGCGCGGTGGGATTCCGCAGCGGTTTCAGTTCGCGAGCAATTTGATCGACGTCGACGTTAGAAAACTCGTGCATCCAGCGTGCGACTTCGGACTGCGATGGCGGGGCCTGGGGTTTGGCCGGCAGTTGGGCCGCTTTGTTTTGCGCGTGACGCTTGCGCCGCATCAAGCTGATCCATTGCCCGCTATCGATAGCGGTCGCTTTGCGGCGACGTGCGGCGCGCTGGACGCGATGATCGCTAGAGACAACCGTCAGCCGCTTGGGGGCCGAATGATGCTCGATCAGCTCTTCGATCATCTCGTCGGCGTCGGCATATTCTGAGGCGAAGTGAACCACGATGTCGTAGTAACGCACCGTGCGCGGCAAGCCGGGGGGCGCTTTGGCCGAGTCGAAGACGACGACGGTCTGGCGAATCTCCTGCTCGTCAACGACCGAACGAATCAGCTCGAGCAGCATCAGCCGATCTTGCTCGAAGGTACCGCCGCCATCCAGCGAACTGACCACGCCGGCCGCGTAAAGCAAGTTGTAGCCGTCGATGATCAAAGGCATGAGTCGAATCCGCAGAGAAGAAGGAAGCCTGCGCGGAATTCTACGTTCTCTGAGCCAGCGCATCGACCCAAACTGAGCGGTTTTTCAAGTTCTGACTACATCTTCACGACGCCGCCGACAATCACGCCGATCGCTTTGCCCGTTAATTGCCAGCCGTTAAACGGACAGTTAGAGCTGCGAGAAGCAAATTTGGAAGTATCCACCGTCCACTGCAAATCGGGATCAATGATCGTGACATCGGCGTCCGCGCCAACCATCAAGCTCCCTTTGGCCACGCCCAATATCCGCGCGGGAGTGGTGCTTAGCTTGTCGATCGCCTGACTCCAGGTCAGATGCCCGGGCTGCACCAGCTTGGTCGCAGTCAGTCCCAGCGTCGTCTCCAGCGCGACCATCCCAAAGGGTGCGTCGGTCATCTCGTGCATCTTTTTTTGCGATGCCCGCGGTGCATGACCGCTAGAAATGACGTCGATCGTCCCATCTTTCAAAGCGGCGATGCAGGCCGCCACGTGCTCGGCCGAACGGAGCGGCGGATTGACTTTGCAGTTGGGATCAAACTCGCGCAGCGCTTCATCCGTCAGCGAAAAGTTGCAAGGATGAATCTCGGCGGTCGTCCGAACGCCACGCGTCTTGGCGCGACGCAAGATCTCGACGGTTCCGCTAGAGGAGACGCTCATCAGGTGGAGCCGCCCCCCGGTGGTTTCGCACAAGCAAATATCGCGGGCCGCCATCACCTCTTCGGCAGCGGCCGGAATCGGCGCCAAGCCCAGCACCAGCGAGACCATGCCGTCATGCATGACGCCGTTGTGCGTTAACTCGACCAATTCGGGCCGATTGAGGACTGGCTTGTCAAACATCTGCGTATATTCGAGCGCGCGACGGAGCAACTCGGGATTGGTAATCGCGTGGGATGCGTCACTAAAGCCGACGGCGCCTGCTTCGACCAACGTGCCGATCTCGGACAGTTGCTCTCCCTTGCGGCCGCTGCTGACGCAGGCGATGACAAACACGTTGCACTTGTCGGCACGGGCCGCTTTGTGGCGGACATATTCGATACTCGCGGGCGAATCGAGCGGGGGCTCGGTATTCGGAATGCACGCAATCGAAGTAAATCCGCCGGCAATCGCCGCCGCCGCGCCACTGGCGATCGTCTCGTCTTCTTCCCATCCAGGCTCGCGCAGTTGCACGTGCATATCGACCAGCCCAGGCGCGATGATCTTGCCGGTCGCATCGATCACATGGTCGGCGGAAGTCTCTTGAGTATCCAGCGAAGCGACAACCCCGTCCTTCAACAAGACGTTGGTCACGCAATCGAGTTGTTGACTCGGATCGATCAGGCGACCGTTTTTCAGCAAGATCGTCGACATAGGTTTTTCTACCGGGGCGCCTTGGTGACCAGATACAACGCGGCCATCCGCACCGCCAGACCGTTGTTTACTTGATGCAGGATGACCGATTGCGAGCCATCGGCGACTTCCGGCGTCACTTCGACTCCGCGATTGATCGGGCCGGGAGCCATGATCAAGATATCTGACTTGGCCCGCTCCATCCGTTCGCGATTCATCGCATACAGCAGCGCGTATTCACGCACTGAAGGAAAGGGACGCGTATATTGCCGCTCGAACTGAATTCGCAGCAAGTTCAAAACGTCGCACCGCGCGACGATGTCATCCAAGTCGTGCGAAACTTCAACTCCCAACTTTTCCCACTGTTTGGAAACCAGCGTCGACGGCCCGCAGACAATCACATGCGCGCCTAGCTTTTGCAGGCCCCAAATGTTGGAGCGCGCGGTGCGGCTGTGCGCGATGTCGCCGACCAGCGCCACGGTCAGCCCGGCGACCGTGCCACGATGTTGCCGGATCGTCAAGATATCGAGCAGCCCCTGGGTCGGGTGTTCGTGCGGACCATCGCCGGCGTTAATCACGCAGCAATCGAGATTTTTCGCCAACATTTGCGGCGCACCCGGCGATCGATGCCGGATCACCATCGCATCGATTTGCATCGATTCGATCGTTTTGGCGGTATCCAGCAACGTTTCTCCTTTGGAGACGCTGCTGCTAGAAGCCGAGAATTCGACGCTATCCGCCCCCAAACGGCGAGCGGCGAGCGAGAAACTGGTTCGCGTGCGGGTCGAATCTTCAAAAAAGAGGTTAACCGAAGTTACCCCCGCTAATGTCGGCAATTTGTCTTTACAGTCGCGAGTTACGTCTTTAAAACGCTGAGCGACGTCTAGCGCCGTGGTGATTTCGGTGGCGGAGAGACTCTCAAGGTCAAGTAAGTGCCGCCGCGTCCATTGGACGGGGGGAGACTTCAATTCCGGGGGAAGTTCGATCATCGTGTCATATTGGTTGGCTACCGAGCGATTGCTGGCGTGAGATTTTAGGCGGTATCACGGGGACCAGCAACCAGACGCACGTAAGTGGGAAAATCGATCGAAGCTTGTTATACTGGCAATTCGCTCCCAATGGGCAATTCGCGTCTGAAGTTTGCATTCCCCAGGAATTCTCCGTACATGCCGTCGGTTAGCTCGACTGCCTTAAATGGGCAGTCTGTGACACAACTCTCGAATCGTAGTCCGTTACGGCAGCTACTTGGCGTGCAAGTTCTCGGCGTCGGCAGCTTTGTGCCTGAGACTATTGTCAAGAATGAAGATCTGTCGTCATTGGGCTGCGATCCAGATTGGATCGTGCAGCGGACCGGCATTAAAGAGCGAAGGCACGCTCCTTCAGATATGGCGACCAGCCACATGGCCTACGCGGCCGCGGCTGCGGCGATCAAAAATGCCGGAATCAGCGCCGACGAAATCGATCTGATCGTTGTCGGCACGTTTACGCCGGACATGCCGACCCCTTCGACGGCTTGCATCTTGCAAGATCGGCTGGGGATCCGCTGTGCGGCGATGGATGTCAGCGCCGCTTGCGCCGGTTTTATGTACGCGATGATCACGGCCTCTCAATTTGTGCGCTGTGGAACCAGTCACCGCGCACTGGTCGTCGGCGCCGATTTGTTATCACGAATCGCAAATCCCGACGACAAACGAACCTATCCCTTGTTTGGCGATGGCGCCGGCGCTGTCGTTTTGGGCGCCGGAACCGCGGAACAGGGATTTCTCTCCTACACGCTGGGGAGCGAAGGAGAAGGTGGCGAACTCTTGTGCGTTCCCGGCGGTGGTTCGGCCCAGCGACTCGACGAACAAAGCCTGGCCGCTGGTCTTGGCTTTTTGCACATGGATGGCCGTAGCGTTTTCAAATGGGCCGTCCGCGTGATTACCGACAGTATTCAAGATGTACTGACCCACGCTAATCTGACCGCTGACGACATCTCACTAGTCCTGCTGCATCAAGCCAACGTCCGCATCATTGACGCCGCGTGCGAGAATCTTGGTTTCGATCGCACCAAGGTGGTGATCAATCTCGATCGCTACGGCAATACCTCCGCCGGCAGCGTCCCGCTGGTACTGGACGAAGCGTATCAAGCCGGCAAGATCCGCCGCGGCGATCACGTCCTGCTCTCCGGCTTTGGCGCCGGACTCTCTTGGGGTACGGCGATCATGCGCTGGTAGGGGATCGCCTACCAGCTGGCAGGCGATCTTTGCTCAGGCTTTTGCTGGCAACCTGCAGTCAGCTATGCCCGAATAGGGCTGCGCTATCTAGTAAATTAAGCCGTTATGTGCGCTAACCATGCCCTGGTTTTGCTAGGCCCAAAAGTATGGTTTGATGCGGGATTAAACTAATAGCAGCAGGATGCCTTTCTTTTACGCAGCGGTAATTACTCACGAGTTAAAGCGGCATTCCGCGATTCTACAAAAAACTACGTTCCGCAGCTTTTAACTACAACAGTTTATCCCTTGCCCTCCGCATCCCCCCGCGTGGAAGCACAAAATTTTTATTTCGTGTCTAGTCCCTGCTGTTTGGTACGGAAGTTGATACTTCGTGCAAACTGAACCGGCAATGGCATCGTCCATTTCTTGGTTCCTGCCAGTCATTCCTACCATTCCATCAAGGGTATCTTTCCATGCAGCGTCATCACCGGATAGCTTCCGGCTTCACTCTGGTCGAACTGTTGGTTGTGATCGCGATCATCGGCGTCTTGATCGCACTTTTACTTCCGGCCGTTCAACAAGCGCGCGAAGCGGCGCGGCGGGTTCAGTGCCGTAACAACCTCAAACAGGTTGGAATCGCAATCCACACTTATCACGACACCTTTGAGAGAATGCCCACCTACAAAAACAGCGGCAATTGGGGTTGGGGGGCTCAGTTGTTGCCGTTTATGGAACAGACCAATCTGTATGACACGATCGGCGTCAATCAATTCACCTTCCCTCAAGCGGTCGACGGTACGGCTGGCGCCAATGCGACGGCGGCGTTGTCGACGGTGATCTCTAGCTTGCGATGCCCTTCGACCACAGGCCCTGTCAGTTATACGAACGCTTCGGTTGAATATGGAGCAATCAGCTACGCAGCCAGCCGAGGCTTTGGTCAGGCTGGATGGGATGAGGACAAAGCCGCCAACACGGGCGCGGTCAATGTGACCGGCTTGAACTTCTCCGCCATCACGGATGGCCTGTCAAACACGTTCGCCATGGGCGAAACCTCGGCAAAATTTGGGGACTGGACCAGTGGTCCGCGGGGCTGGGCTTTTTGGGCCGGAACGCCGGGCAATAGCTATCTCGAACGACAGAACACGCTCTCGCGATGCCTCTCTTTTCCGATGAACGCGACCGATCACTGGGGCTTCGCCAGCGCTCATACCGAAGGCGCTTTTTTCACCTTCTGCGATGGCTCGGTTCAGTTCATTTCTGAAGACATTGATTTCGACAAAAACGGCGTCGCCAACGGTTGGTATGGCGGCGATACGGTCAATACCGCAATCTACGCCAATGCCAGCGGCATGGGCGCCTATCAACTGCTCGGCATCCGAAATGACGGGCAAACCGTCAGCCTCCCCTAGCCTCAGTCGATTGCCTTGGAAAAATAATTTTGCGCCGATCCACGGCGCGAGCGGCGCCCAATCAAAGTGAAAACAGCTATGTTCAAGTCCAGTTCTTCGGCTCTCGTCGCGCTCCTCTCGCTGATCGCGATCGGAGGCTGCAGCAATCGTAACCAAGCCGGTTTAGGGACCGTCACAGGGGTCGTGCTTGTCGATGGGCAACCAGCCCCCGCAGGTCTCAAGCTCGAATTTGATCCCCTCGAGCAAGGCGTTCGCGGCAGCACCGCCGTCACCGACGCATCCGGTCGCTACGAAGCCGTCTATTCGCTCTCACGCAACGGCGTTCGCCACGGCGAATGTCTCATCAAGCTTGTCCCGCCTGAGACCGCTCCGCCGACTCGTGGGAAGCAGCGGCAACTACCCTTCCCCGACCAGTACTACGAGGAGATCCGCCAAGTGAAGATCGATTCAGGGCATCACACGATCGATCTAGAAATCTCCATGACCAGCTCCTAGCGGAATGGTTAACCTTTGCGACAGACTGCTGGCCAGTCGGTCTCTTCCACAGATTTGCGATCCCACGCCGAGCCCTCACTGCTCGGCGTTTTTTTTTGCGCGAAGGCTCGATCGAGCATGCTCAAAAAAACGGTCTCGCCGCAAAATAAATCAATTGAGACCTTCTATTTGTCCCCTCTAGCGTTCTGAAATGACTTATTTGCATGCATAACTGCCTTCCGATTGCGCAGTAGCAAATTCTATGCAATCTGAGCAATAAATGACCATGACGCGATATATCCACCCATTCGCGTTGGATTAGGCCAAAAGCCCCCTTCTTCCAGACGGGGAGACCTCCGGCAAATGAACCAATTTCCCGCTATTCGTCACTTTTTGGCATTCATTGGAACGGATTTTGTTATTAAGGCTTTCCACGAAGTCGCCTCTTCACATTGCGTTTTCGTCGCCCACTATCCTTATTCGTTATGAGGTCTATCTATGTCTCGCTATCGTTTTCATCGCAATGGATTCACGCTGGTCGAACTGCTGGTTGTTATCGCTATTATCGGAGTTCTAATCGCACTTTTGCTTCCGGCTGTGCAACAAGCCCGTGAAGCGGCGCGCCGTTCGTCTTGCCAAAACAATCTGAAGCAGTTGGCTTTGGCCTGTCACATGTACCACGACACGTACCAAAACATGCCGTACGGCGAAGCGAAAACCGTGACCTGGAAGCTCTCCATTTTGCCCTACATCGAACAAAGCAGCTTGTCCGATCAGTTTGACTGGAACGTCAGCTTTAAAAGCGATGAAGACACCGTCAATTCCAACTTGCTCAACGGCGTGATCGTGAATGCGTTCAATTGCCCTTCCAATGTAAAACCCAAAAACAACAACAACGTCTTTGGCCGCAATCCTCGTCTTCATCAATATCACAGCTATGTTGGCATCAACGGCGCACTCAACGAATCGGCGCCCGCCAACAGTGCTGACTCGGGAAAATGCCGCAGCTGGTACGGCTGGAAATGTGACAACGGCGCCTTTATGTACAACGAGATCACCGGATTCCACTCGTTTACTGACGGCACCTCCAACACACTCTTGATCGGCGAAATTGCAGGTCGCGATCTGACCGTCGCCAACACCGGCGACAACGTCTACGGTATGACCGGCGGTTGGTCAGGCACCGGCAGTACCGGTAAGTGGGACACCAACAACGAAGTCGGAGGCGGCGGTATCGTTGCGATCCAAGACGCGCCCAACGCGACGTGCAGCAATCGATCGGGCTTCAATTGTGACGCGTGCTATTTGACGTCGGTCATGGTCAACTCCGAACATCCCGGCGGCGCCCAATTCGCCTTGGCGGATGGTTCAGTACGCTTTATCACAGATACCGTCAACTTAATCCAATTCCGACGGATGGCGATGAAATCGGATGGCCAGGTGCTCTCGCAATAACCACGGAGTCACCTGTGCAATTGAATCTAATCCAACCCAAAATCATCGCTGAAAGTCACCAATCCAATGCTGATCATTCACTTTCGTTCTATCATGCTGGCCCTGTTGCTGCTCAGCGCAGCAAGCCTGGGCTGCTCACAATCGAACAGCGTTCAACAAGTGAACGTGCAAGGCTCGGTCCAACTGGACGGAGCTCCGCTGGCCGATGTGGTCGTCCGCTTTTACAGTCCCACCGGCGGCGGTGGCGGATTCAACACCACGGCGGAAGGAAAATTTAAATCCCAACAGCCGATCAAAGTTGGCGCCTACAGCGTCGCGTTGGTCGCTCCGGCATCATCCCCCGGAGCCGGAGCCCCGACGACCGGTCCGCTGGCCAAAATTCCTGCTCACTTCTGGTCGGTCAAAGACAGCGGCTTAGAAGCAACCGTGACCAGCGAGGGGACCAATGAATTTTCCTTTGATATTTCGTCGCACGACAAGCCGCCAGCCGGTTTTCGCGCTCCGCGTCCTTCCGCCAAAGGCCCCACTTTGATCGCTCCGGTTTCGACCGATTCCTAGCCAAATCGATCATGTCACTTCCTCCTGAAAAACGCCGAGCATCACCTGCTCGGCGTTTTTCTATGCACCTGCTCGCCGGGGCCACCATCCACCGCTCATGGCCGTTCTGTCTCGCTCTGAGAATCTTGTTGTCAGGTTGATAGCATTTCGCCCCGTGGCGCCCTTCAAACTTGCCCAGCCCGGTCGTTTTGCAAAAACTTCAAAATCCGTAAACACATAACCTACCGAGAGTTACATAATTTAGCCACGTTTGATGGCAGCTTTTGGCGCCAGCGATGCCATTACCTAACTATGATGCCGGACAGCAATGTTGCTGACCGAAATAGTTTGGGGAAAAACGCTGGGAACCTTTCGTCATGAAACGCCAAATCGCCTTTTTAACGCTTGCTGCGGCCCTATTGTTCGTCGCGCCTCAACTGGCCAACGCCGCCCCCTACTGGCAGCACCAGGCTCGACTGGCCAGCGATACGAACGAACTGCACCGAGCGACTCATCGTTTGCACAATTTGATTCATCACCGGGTCGGCTTCTCGCACTTGGATGACGAAGCGCATCACCTAGACGAAGCAGCCGCACACTTCGCCCAAACCGCTCGCCAGGGAGGCAGTTTGTCGCACCTGCGGCTTGACTTCAAAGCTGCATCGCGCGAACTGCAACATGTCCAGTCGTTGATTGTTCACGCTTGCCAGGTCCGCAATGACTGGATGGTTCAGCAAGCATGGGCCGACGTCGAACGGGCCTTTGACCGAGTTTACTACGACCTCTACTCCACTCACTGCAGCTATGTGACCTATCCGTGCCAGATCGGCGGCGCGACGCATCATGACGGACACGACCACCCCGGCCACAACCACGGTCATGCTGGCCACTTTCCCGGCAAAGTCGCCCCTTTTCCCAACAATCAGATCAGCGGATCGATCCGGATCGGTCGACTCACCATTCAGACCCGACAGGTCTTTTCCGACCCCAGCCCGGCGTGGAACAACCGTTTCCACAAATAGGCTTTTTTAATAGCAGCAGCGCTGCAAATGTAAACCGCGAGCCGACCTCCCCCGCAGGGAGCGTCGGCTTTTTTTATTGCGAGAATTCTGGTTGCGCCTCTAGAATCAATTCGAGAGGGGTAACTTTCACCGGGAGAGGAAACCAATGAAAACTGCATCCCTTGCACTGCTGCTGGCCACTTTGCTGACCAACTCGGCCGCCGCACAAAATCTGTTCCTAAATCAACATCGGATCACACCCGATGCGACCCAACTAGAACATGCGGCCGCGCGACTAGGCGCCGAGCTGATCTCGGCCAATCAAACGCAACTCGCATCGGCCGCCAATGCGCTGGCCTCTCTGTGCGAGCGTTATCGTCAAAACGCCGCGCGACAGGCCAACCCCTATTACCTGCAACGCGAGTTCCGCGGCATCTCGATCGCCTACAAAGATCTCGAGCAGTTTCTCGACAGTCGGTTGCCAGAGCCGCGTCCGTATGTGATTCGGACCGCTTGGCAAGATCTGCAAAGATCGTACGACCAGCTTTACCTTGACCTGTTTGGCTACGACGCGATCGATCCTTATTTCGGCCAACATGCCGACTTCGCCGCGACCCCGCCGATGACCTACTTTCGACCGGCAGTCCAGCTGCGCTCGTACTATTATCAGACTCCACGTGTTTATGAATATGTAGAACGAGAAACGACCCGCATCACGCCGGCCATCCCGTATCGCACAGCGCCATGGACTACGACGCCGCAGCCAGCTCCGACCGTTCGTCCCCAACCGCGTCGAGAACCGTTCGACTTGGTCCCGTCAACATCGGCGCTTGATCTGTAAAGTAGCGCCGCGGCTTCTTTTCAGTCTGAAAGATCGAGAACATGGCTATTTAACGGCAGGAAAGCTGATCAGCAGTCATTTGTGATCTCAGGAACGTGTCGCTTCCCTTGTATTCAGTGCTCGTTCCGTGGTATCCGGTTCCCATCTCCGTTTCCCACTTCGGGCCCTGACCAAACGCGGCGTTTCTGGCTAAAATACAGGCTTTCCGCCCTTGTTTCGCTTTACGCTGTGGATCCGCCGATGTCGCACGACCAATACGAAAACCCGCTGATTTCTCGCTACGCCTCGAAAGAGATGAGCCAAATCTGGGGCGCCCAGCGTAAGTTCAGCACTTGGCGTAAGCTGTGGATCTCTCTGGCCGAAGCCGAGCAAGAGCTGGGTCTGCCGATCAGCGACGCCCAAATCGCCGAGCTGAAGCAGCACATCGACGACATCGACTTTGACAACGCCGCGAAGCACGAAAAGGCGCTGCGTCACGATGTGATGGCGCACGTTCACGCGTACGGCGATCTCTGCCCCCAGGCCAAGGGAATCATTCACCTGGGCGCAACCAGTTGTTACGTGACCGACAACGCTGACCTGATCTTGCTGCGCGACTCGCTGCATCTGATCGAAAAGCGTCTGGCCGCGGTCATTTTGAAACTGGCCGATTTCTCGCACCAGCATCGCGCGCTCCCATGTCTTGGCTTCACCCACTTGCAGCCTGCCCAGCCAACCACTGTCGGCCGCCGCGCTTGTTTGTGGAACTACGACCTGGTGATGGACCTGCAAGAGTTAGAGCATCGCCTGCAAACGCTGAAGGCCCGCAGCACCAAAGGGACGACCGGTACCCAAGCGAGCTTCCTGACGCTGTTTGACGGCGATCACGACAAGGTCCGTCAGCTAGAACAACGCGTCTCCCAGAAGATGGGCTTCGAGGCGACCTACGCCGTCACAGGGCAAACCTACTCGCGCAAGATCGACTCGCAGGTACTCGACGCACTCAGCGGCATCGCCCAGTCAACCCACAAGATCGCTACCGACCTGCGGATCCTGTCGCATCGCAAAGAAGTGGAAGAGCCGTTTGAAGAAAAGCAAATTGGCTCGTCGGCGATGCCCTACAAGCGCAATCCGATGCGCAGCGAACGCATTTGTGCGTTGGCCCGCTTTGTGATGAGTCTGCAATCGAGCGGCGCCAACACGTTGGCGACCCAGTGGATGGAGCGCACGCTGGACGATAGCGCCAATCGCCGTTTGACGTTGCCGCAATCGTTTTTGGCGATCGACGCGATCTTGATCATCCTAGAAAACGTCGCCAGCGGCATGGTCGTTTACCCGGCGATGGTCGCGAAGCACTTGAACGAAGAGCTCCCGTTCATGGCGACCGAAAACATCTTGATGGCGGCCGTTTCCGCAGGCGGAGATCGCCAAGAGCTGCACGAAAAGATCCGTGAACATTCGATCGCCGCCGGAGCCGTCGTCAAAATGGAAGGCAAACCGAACGACCTGCTCGATCGCTTGCAAGCTGATCCGGCCTTCCCTCAGCTCGACATGGAAAAAGTGCTCGAGCCGTCGCAATACGTCGGCCGCTCGCCTGAACAGGTTGATGAGTTTCTCGCAGAGATCATCGCGCCGATTCGTCATCGCTATGAGTACCGTCTGGCGAAAGCGGAAGAGCTGCGGGTTTAGACGGTAATTGGAGAGCGGGAAATGCGAGTCGGCGATTTCGATTGGCCGGCTTCTTCTTTGGGCCAAGGGGCTGGGCTAGTGGCGCTCGTCGCGACTGCGACGGATCCCTAGTAGACACGAGAATGCAGCGATAACGTTTGAGATGAATCGCTGCGAAATCTCGCTGCTTGGCTAATTTCTTGGTAAGATCGAACGCTTTCCTACCTCTCTTCCGTCAAACGCTTCTTTGAATCGTTCGCCATGGATCATGTCAGGTCAGAGCCATCCAAGCAGCGACGCAATTGGAGACGCTTTTCGCTGCGGACTCTGCTCATTGTGATGGCGATATCGGGCTTGATTTTTGGACTGCTCGGGCGGGCCGTTCACCAAGCCCACCGCCGCGATCAGGCGTTAGCCGCCCTGCGTCGCGTCGGTCTGAGTATCGATACCGAAATGGGGGAACGGGAACTGTCCTGGAGCATTGACAAATTTCTACCCGAGAAACTTACTTCTAAATGGGCCCACGTCTGGGCGATAGCGTCTAGGCCACAATTTCAACCAAGCATGTCGCCTGATCGTGACACGGAATTGAAAGCGCAGGGGATCACTCCGTTTCAGGAAAGCGAGCTTGTACACCTCAATGCGCTCGGGGAGGTTTTGGGGCTCAATTTAGAGTATGCGCCAGTTACTGACAGCGGTTTGGTGCATCTCAAAGGTCTGACCAGTCTGCGATTTTTGTGGCTGAATCGTTTCCACAACGGCAACGATCCGAACCACCCCAATTCATTGTATCAACCGCAGATTAGCGACGCCGGTCTGGAGCATCTCACTGAGCTTCGCAGTCTCAATGCGCTCGGTCTGACGGGCTCTCAGATCACCGACGCAGGTCTCACGAAGCTGCTCTTGCAACTCGATCAATTGGAATACCTCTACCTCGGCGACACGACGATTGGCGACGATAGCGCTACCGCGATCGCACAGCATAATAATCTACATGGTCTTGACCTAGAGAGAACGCAGATCACCGATATTGGCTTGGGCCAAATGCTGGCCAACTCCAACGAATTCATTGTCCTAAACCTCGACAAAACCAAGGTAACTGACGCCAGCAGTCCGGCAATTGCCAAGCAAATAAACCTGGAGACTCTCTCGATTGCCGAGACGAGATTCACCGATGCCGGTTTGATAAATGTGCTAACCAACTCCAACCAGTTGGTCATTCTCAATCTGAACAAGACGAATATAAGCGACGCCAGCATCCCGGCGATCGCACAGCAACAAAGTTTGCAATATATATCGATCGGGGAAACGCAGATTACCGAGACAGGCGTGACCCAACTGCTGACCAAGCTCGATCACATGCGAGGCCTCGACGTTAGTCGACTCAAACTGAGTGACGCTAGTATTACGGCCATTGCGCGGCAAACAAAACTGCACAACTTACTGCTTTCAGGGACGCAAATTTCAGATGCAGACTTGACCAACCTGCTAACCAAGCTTGATCTGTTTAGTAGGCTCGATATCAGCCAAACCAAGATCAGCGACGCCAGCATCATGACGATCGCGACTCAAAAGCAATTAAATTCGTTAGACATCCGTGATACTCAAATCACCGACGCAGGCATCAAGCGATTGCAGCAACTACTGCCAGCGTGCAGAATCAAACGTTAGTTTCGGCGTCGCCAACGCACCAAGTGAAACCGCTCATCGCAATGAAATTAAAACTTTCACTCCTGATCGTCGTTGCACTGATCGCTACGAGCTTGGGGATCGCCTACTATCTGCGGCAACCAGTTTCGTTGTCGCCGCCTAGCAAAGTGACCATCAACGGCATCTCCACTGACGATCCGGCGGCGCCGCAATACCAGGCATTTATCTTTTTCGATGGCCAGCAGCCGGTGGTCGCCTATTTACTTCGCCTGCCGGCCGAAACGAAACGAGCCAAAGGGAGTGAGGTTCGCACTCTCCTACAATCCGAGGTCGAGCGGCGAATGACCAATCTGGCCCGCATCAACGGCGAATACGTGTTATTCGCTGGGGAAGCGGTCGGTGAGAAGCAACCGATCTCTATGCGTCCCGAAGAGTTCGAACGACTCTTCGATATTCGCAACGGGTGGTTGAACAGTAAACCCCCGTACGACGCATTGGGAGAGATTTGGGATAGTCACGTCGCTTCACACCTCGAAGTTCCGAGTGCCGCGTCCGATCCATCGCGACCTGAAGCAGGCCTGAAATGAATGTCGCTTTGCAACGCTTAGAACAAGACGGATTCGCAATCCTCCCTTCCCCCTTCTCCACGCAGGAACTCGATCAGATCACCGCCGATCTAACCGCCGCAATTGACCAATCGCAGCGCGACGGAGAGTCGATCCGCACGCGCGCCGGCGCCGCCTATGCGGCTCGCAATGTGATGTCGATCTATCCCGCCGCCGCTCAGGTGTGGCGCAAGCCAGTGCTTGTTGAGCTGTTGCTCGAAATCCTCGGCCCAACCTCTGGCCTGGTCCGCGTCCTTTACTTCGACAAGCCGCCACAGCAAACCTGGTCGCTCCCTTGGCACAAGGATCTGACGATCGCCGTGCGTGAGCATATCGCAAAGAGCTTACGATACGTCAAGCCGACCAACAAAGCCGGCGTACCGCATGTCGAAGCGCCGCTAGAGCTGCTGCAGCAGATGCTGACGCTGCGTATTCATCTGGATGATGTTGACGCCGAGAATGGCGCCCTCCAAGTGCTTCCCGGTTCCCACCACAGCGGCAAAGCGCCGGCTAGCGGTACGCCCTGCCTGATCCAATGTCAGCGCGGCGACGTGCTGGCGATGCGGCCGCTCCTGTCGCATGCCAGCGGCGAGTCGCAGCCCGGCACGCAGCGTCATCGGCGGATCTTGCATCTCGAATTTGCGGCGTCACCGATCCTAGAAGAGGGATTCGCCTGGCAGACATTCGAGCCGCTGTTGTAGCATCCCACCAACTTGCGACCTACCGCCTTGCAGCCGACAATGGGTCAATCGTCGCGGCGGAAATTGAAATTTCCGCAAATTACGGCGAATCGCAGCGGTTTTCTCCCTTCACCAGACCCGCGTTTTCTCGGCAAATATGCTGCTCGGCACAGAGACGCGCTTCCGGCGCAAAGGCGAGACTGGAGCCATTATTTTCCACCATGCATACTCAATGGTTCGGTAACTGCTCGATGCCCTGACCTGGAATTCTATGATTCAAAACATGACCAACAGCGCCTCGTTGCCGACCGCGGCCCCCGTCCGCGGCGTGCGCATCCCCACTTTCACCTTTCACACCAGCGAAGAACTGGCTCGGCACGTCGCCCGGATTGTGGCCAGCGTGATTCGCGAGCGTAATTCTTACGGCCAAACGGCGGTTTTAGGACTGCCGACCGGATCGACGCCGACCGGCGTTTATCGCGAACTGGTCCGCATGCACCAAGAGGAAGGACTCGATCTGTCGAACGTCATCACGTTCAACCTGGACGAGTACTACGGCATCTGCCCCACGCAGTTGCAAAGCTATCACCGCACCATGCACGAGGTCTTTTTTAACCATGTGAACGTGCCGGCCGCGAACATCCACATCCCCGACGGCAACGTCCCGCATCACGAGATCGAAAGCTACTGCCGCGAGTACGAACGCCAGATTGAAGCGGCCGGCGGTATCGACTTGATGCTGTTGGGCATCGGCGGCAACGGGCACATCGGTTTTAACGAGCCGTTCTCGATCCGCAACAGCCGCACGCGTCTGTGCACACTTGACCCGGTCACCCGCAAGTCGGCCGCCAGCGATTTCTTCCAGGAAGAAAACGTTCCGACCAGTGCGATCACCATGGGGATCGCAACCATCATGGACGCGCGGCGGATCTTGGTATTGGCGCTGGGCGAAGGCAAATCAAACGTCATTCGCGAAACGGTCGAAGCGGCGCCATCGGATCGCATCCCGGCCAGCTTTCTGCAAGATCATCCCGACGCCCAGGTATTGATCGATGAGGCGGCCGCTAGCAAGCTGACCGACATTCAAACTCCCTGGGCTTTGGGAAGCGTTGAGTGGGATGAAGCGCTGATAAAGAAAGCGGTCATCTGGCTCTGCCAACAGACAGGCAAGGCGCTACTGAAGCTCGACGACGACGACTTTCGCAAATTCAATTTGCATCAGTTGCTGCGACATCACGGCCCAGCCGGTCCGCTGGCGCATCGCGTCTTCAAGTGGATGCAAGAGACGATCGAGTATCACCCTGCCGGCAAGCAGCGAAAGAAGACGATCTGCTTCAGCCCGCATCCTGACGATGACGTGATCAGCATGGGCGGCACGTTGATTCGCCTGATTCAAGATGGTCATGAGGTTCACATCGCCTACATGACCAGCGGCAATATCGCCGTCTTTGATCATGACGCCCAACGATACGCCGACTTCGTCAGCGAATACAACCGCATGTTCGGCGTCGACGGCCAGCGCTCGCTGCAAGTCGAACAGGAAGTCGCCGGATCACTTGCTTCTAAAAAGCCAGGCGAACCTGACATCCCGTCAGTGATGAACATCAAAGGTTTGATCCGTCGTAGCGAAGCCAAAGCAGGCGCCTTGAAAGTCGGTTGCCTAGAACAGAACCTGCACTTCTTGGACCTGCCGTTCTATCAAACCGGCACCGTCTCAAAGAACCCGCTGGGGCAAATCGACGTCGACATCATCTATGATCTGCTGATGAAAGAGCAGCCAGACCAGGTTTACATCGCCGGCGACTTGTCCGATCCGCATGGCACGCACCGCGTTTGTGCAATGGCGATCTTCCGCGCGATGAAGCGGATCGAAGCCGAGACAGGCTCGCGCCCTGACGCGTTGCTTTATCGCGGCGCCTGGCAAGAGTACCCGCTGCATGAGATCGAAATCGCCGTGCCGCTGAGCCCCAGTGATATCACTTTGAAGCGTCAGGCGATCTTCATGCACGAGAGCCAAAAAGACCGCGCGTTATTCCCCGGCAGCGACCCCCGCGAGTTTTGGCAACGCGCCGAAGACCGCAATAAAGGTACCGCCGACAACTACAATCAAATCGGCCTCCCTGAGTACTACGCGATCGAAGCGTTTGTCCGTTGGAACGGGGTGCCGCTGTAAAAAAAAGCGGAAACGCGAAAGCGGAGAGCGGAAGGAAGAGCTGAAGAAATAGAACAGGGGCGACCTTCCAATCGAGAAACTGAGAGCCGCAGTCAATTGACTGCGGCTTTTTTTGTTACGCAAGTTGCGGATGTACAATGGCGACCGGCGCAGTGACAATGGTTGGGATTCACTTGCCTTGCCCCGCCGCTTTGAAAAATCGAGCCCCATGATGAATCCTCTCCATCTTGGCGTCCTGATACTACTGCTAACCAGCAGCACTACCATGGACGCGGCCGAAGTTCAGTTCGCGAAAATCTTTGCCGACAACATGGTCCTGCAGCGCGATCAACCGATCGTGATTTGGGGCAAAGCAAAAGGCGACGACGCACTGACGGTGCAGCTTGACGATCAATATGCTATCGGACTGGTAGACAGCAACGGTGACTGGTCGGTCACTTTGAAACCGCTTCCGGCAAACGCCGAAGGCATGAATCTGCAGGTCAGTTGCGGCGACCAATCGCAGATCATTAAAAACGTCGTCATCGGCGAAGTTTGGCACGCCAGCGGTCAATCGAACATGGCGATGACGGTTGGCGCGATGTCAGGCGAGCTAGAGAGCGTGAAAGCCGATATCGCTGCCGCTGACTTGCCCGCGATCCGCTTCTGCCGGATCGATGACGCTGAGTCGGCCGAACCATTAAGTGAGCTTCGCAACCAAGCAACTTGGACCGTCTGCAGTCCGGCGACGGTCTCGCACTTCTCCGGCGCGGCGTACTACTTTGCACGTCGCCTGCAACAAGAGCTTGGCGTGCCGATCGGCGTGATTGATTCTTCCCGCGGAGGAACGCCGATCGAACCGTTTATTCCAACCGCGGCGTTTGACTCGCATCCGACACTGCAGCGCGAGTTAGAACTGGGAAAACAGGTAGACCTGGGCGCGATTTGGAGAATGCCCGGCGGCGTCTATGCGCGTGACGCCAATTGGTTGCCGGGGCGATTGTTCAACTCGCGGACGGCGCCGATCACAAGGTTCGCGGCTCGCGGATTGATTTGGTACCAGGGCGAGTCGAACTGCGGCGTGCAAGAAGATCCGCGCGACTACCAATTCAAAATGCGAGCCCTGGTCAACGGTTGGAGAACGGCTCTGCAGAATGAAAAGCTGCCGGTCTATTATGTTCAACTTCCCGGCAGCGGCGCGGGTCCTGGTTGGCCTTACCTGCGTGAACAACAGCGACTAGCGGCCGATCTGCCGAATACCGGCATGGTAACCACGATCGACCTGCAGGGAGATGACATTCACCCGGCCAACAAAGTGGATGTGGGGCAGCGACTCGCCGGCTGGGCGATGGCCCAACAATACGGCAAACAGCTTCCCTACAGCGGCCCCATGTTCCAGCGGCAGGAGATTCAAGACGATCAAATCGTCCTCCATTTCCAGCATGCCGACAGCGGGCTGATGACCGCGCACAAGGAAGGCCTCAACGCACCACAAGAGACGCCCGACGCTTCGCCGACCAGCTTTGAGATCACCGACAAGTCAGGTGTCTGGCGCTCGGCAGCGGCCAAGATCACAGGACGAACGGTTATTGTATCCAGTAGCGAAGTATCCATGCCGATCGCCGTGCGTTATGGCTACGCGATAACGCCCAGCAACTGCAATCTCTACAACCGCCAAGGGCTGCCGATGGCGCCATTTTGCTCGCGGCCGGAGTTGCTGGAATATGATCCAGGGCTGCCGCAGTAGTTGCGGCAACAACTCCGTTGGTCATCTCCGTCGACTACTTCACTTCAAACTCAAACTTGGTGACCTTCGGCTCGGACTGATTGTTAGGGAAAACAACCGTGGTCGTCGCGGTGACCTTGCCTTTGCCGGTTAGTTTTAGGTCGTACTGTTTGACTTGCATGCCAAGCAGCGGATTTTCGCCGGAGACTTTTTTCACGAAGTAGATCATGTCCACTTCGGCCGGACCTTGGATCTCCATCTTGATCCGCGAGCCAGAGATCCCTTCGGCGGTGAGTCGGACATAGTCAGTTTCGCTGGCAGCGAACGGTTTGTCGTCGACCGGGACAACCACGTAACGTTCTTTGGCGTTCTGTGCAACGGTCGAACCGCATAACAAACCGACCAGCACAAACGCGGAAAGCATGGACTTCAACATGGCGAAACTCTAAACGATGGGGTGAAGGATCAAACAGCGGAGCGCCGCAAGCGCTGACGTCTCAGAAATGTAGCATGGTCGTGCGGCGATCCTACGCTGGGCTTCCGATTCAGCTCAATTTTAGCCGGCACACAATCGATATATCCCCAACCCAAAAAAAACCGCGGCCCCCAGGGACCGCGGTCATTTCATCGCAGCGGTGGTAAACGAGCAAGCGAGTTATTCGTAGATCGAAGCGGGAAAGGTTCGGGTGAACTCGTCGGTCGCGTTCTGATAGCCGGCTCCGACTTGCGTTCCCATGATGCCGATCGCCGTCAAACAAAGGACCAAAAACGCAAGCATCACCGCGTACTCAACCGCGGTCGGCCCGTCCTCGGAAAACAAGAAGCGAATCAAGTGAGACATGAGTTGGTTCCCGGACAAGTAGGATCCTGAATTGACGTGTCCCAGGAACCACCAGGATCTTTTGATGGAAGAAGGTTGGTTGTATTGGAAACTTAGTTCACAGTCGGCGAATTGGCAAAACAGTTAAAAAAGAAAGTTGACGCCAGCAGCAAGATTCGGTGTACAAATGCTATTGCAATATGTACAGCCGTATATTAAGCTGAATATTAGAAACCGCGAAGTCACCCCTACTGGAGATCGGCTTTATGGCCTCTTCCACCGCCGTCAGCGCACTTGACCAATTAACCCAACGCCAGCGTGACGTTTTTGGTTTTATCCGCGAAAAAATCGTCTCCCGCGGCTACGGACCAACCGTTCGCGAGATCGGCGAACAATTTGAGATCAGCTCACCCAACGGCGTGATGTGCCATCTGAAGGCGCTCGAAAAGAAGGGGCTGATATCTCGCGAACCCAACATGTCTCGCGCCATTCAATTGACCTGCGACGAAGTGGACGAAGTCGGCTTGCCGCTGGTCGGGCAGATCGCCGCAGGCGTCCTTCACGAAGCGATCGAGCAGAAAGAGCGGGTCGATTTCCGCGAGATGTTCGCCCGACACGATCAATTTGTGCTTGCTGTCAAAGGGGACTCGATGATCGAAGCCCACATCGAAGATGGCGACTATGTTGTCGTCCGCAAGCAGAATCACGCATCGACGGGCCAAATTGTCGTCGCCGAAACCGACGACGGTGAAGCGACCCTCAAATACTGGTTCCCCGAAAAGAACCGCATCCGTCTGCAACCGGCCAATTCGTCAATGGACCCGATCTACGTTAAAGACGCCAAGATCCGCGGCGTGGTGGTGGGCGTAGTGCGGAAGATGACGTAGCATTTTTCCCAGGGCTTCGTCCTGGGTTAGGTTGGGTCGCCCTTCCGGGCTGAAGACGACGTTGGCGCGAATGCACATTGTATCGAAGTCTTAACGTCTTGCTCGCCAGATCGATTTGGTTCTCACGACCATAAAAAAACCGCCCGCGATTCGCATCGCTGGCGGCTTGGCTTGATTCGCGTAACGCCTTAATCTCTTCAGGCCGATTTATCCATCGTTGATGCCTGATTCAATTTATTGTAGAGCGTCTTCAGACTTACGCCCAACTCTTCGGCGGCTTGCGGTTTGTTTCCTTCGTGGCGTTCAAGCGCTTCGTAGATCGCCTGCATTTCCAACTCGCGAAGCGACATCGGACTCACCGCTTTCAACTGTGGTTTGCCCAGTTTATTGGCGGCCGATTCGGTGCTCATTAAACCAAAGCGGCGCGGGAGGTGATCGGGTTCGATTGGCGGCTCTTCGCACAAAATTGTCGCGTGCTCGACCACGTTCGCTAGTTCACGCACGTTGCCAGGCCAGTCATGCGACTTGAGCGAGCGAATCGCATCGGACGAAAAAATCGTTTGAGTCAGCGGCACATTGGGCCAGAAACGTCGGCATAGATGCTCGGCCAGTTGCGGAATATCTTCGGTCCGTTGGCGCAGCGGCGGCAGATGGATCTCAAAGGTATTGATGCGGAACATCAAGTCTTCACGGAAGTCACCTTCGGCGACCATCAGTTCGACATCGCGATGCGTTGCGCAGACGATCCGGACATCAACTTTCATCGAGTCGTTATCGCCGACGCGGCGAATCTCGCCGGTTTCCAATACTCGCAGCAGTTTCGCTTGCAGCGACTTCGGCAGTTCGCCGATTTCGTCGAGGAACAACGTGCCGCCGTTAGCGACTTCAAACAGACCGATCCGCGTATCTTCGGCGCCGGTGAACGAGCCTTTACGATGGCCGAATAGTTCGCTTTCGATCAGGTTCTCGGGAAGAGCGCCGCAGTTGACGGCGACAAACGGCATGTCGATGCGGTGGCTTTGATCATGCAGCGCCCGTGCGACCAGCTCTTTACCGGTCCCGGTTTCTCCACGAATCAGCACGGTCGAATTGGTTGGCGCCACTTTGGCGATCAAGCGGCCCACCTGCTGCATGCTGGGAGAATCGCCGATCAGGTTCGACTTGCCTTCCAGTTTTTCGAGCCGTGTTTTCACCGCGCGATACTTGCGGGTCAGTTCGCGTTTTTCCGCAACGCGTTCGAGCAAAGCTTGCAACTCAACCAACCGGCATGGCTTGGTCAGATAATCGAACGCGCCATAGCGAAGCGCCGAGATCGCCGAGTCAGTCGATGACTTGCCGGTCAATACAATCGCTTCGGTCTCCGGCGAAAACTCTTTCGCTTTGGCGATGACCTGGATTCCGTTGAGCCCCGGCATGTCGAGGTCGACCAGAATGCAGTCATAAGTATTGCGTTCTAGCGCAGCGACTGCGGTCAGACCATCAGGACAAACCGTCACCTCATGTCCCAAACGAGGCAGTTCGAGACTCATTAGTTTTTGCAACGACTTTTCGTCATCGGCGAAGAGGATCTTCAACCGACTAGGCGGCTTGGTAGCGATGATGCTGCTCCTTCCCTGGAGTGCTAGCGGGCAATGTAATCCGAAATTCTGACCCGCACCCCGGTCCTTCGCTGTGCGCGTCGATCTGCCCGCCGTGATCGGCAATGATGCGGTACGTGATGGATAAGCCGAGCCCTGTTCCCTGTCCGTTACGGCGGCGGGTGAAGAAGGGTTCAAATAAGTGTTTCTTGACTTCTTCGGTCATGCCGCAACCATTGTCGCGCACGATCAACGTAATTTGATCGTCGTCCAAGCTGGTCAATTCGACGATCACCTCTCCGCCGGGGTCAAGACTGTCCAGCGAATTGGTGATCAAGTTCAGCATGACTTGCTTCATCTCTTGCGGATTGACCGGTGCGATCGCGGCGTCGCGCGCATGGAAGTGGACCTTCTTTTCGCGATACTTGCCAAGATGGCTGACCATGTCAATCACGTTGCGAACAAGCTCGCCCAAGTCGGTATCGACCTTTTCGACATCTCCCAAACGTGAGTAATCAAGCAGCCGCTCGGTGATTTCTTTGCAGCGAAACGCTTCGTCCTGAATCATGCCCAGATAATTCCGGAGCAACTCTACGTCGGTAACGTTGCAAACAGCTTCGTCGGCGCCATCTACTGGCAACGCTTCGGCCAAGCGGCTTTGCAGCGACTCGGCGCAAAACGCGATCGATGCGAGCGGATTGTTAATTTCATGGGCGACGCCGGCCGCCAAAAAGCCGACGCTGGCCAGTTGCTCGCTCCGGACGACTTGCTTGGTTCGCTCTTGCACCTGACCATCCAAGTTCCGGCGAATTTCTTCAAAACGCTGCGTCATCGCATTCATCGCATCGGCTAGCACGCTCATTTCGTCGTGCGTGTCCAAATGAATGCGATGCGAAAAATTGCCCCCTGCAACCAACCGTGAACCTTGCATCAGCACGCGGAGGGGATGGAAGATCCAAACCCAGCAGAGCCACATAAACAGGCCCAACAGCGTTCCGCCAGCGGCCGCGGCACAGCACGAAATCACAATCCAAGTGCGATACTGCGTTTGGGCCTCGTCCTTCAGACGCTGCATCCGTTTAATCAAAAAGCTGGGCAGTTCCATCGCTAGGGTGTGCAGTCCGTCGACGTCTCGTCGTAACTCGGTCTTGTTCACCAGACCAAGGAGCCAATCCTCGTCAGTATTGCCGGCTTGAATTTTTGCGATTAACTCGTCGATCTTACGAATCGTATCCCGCTCGTAAGAATAATCGCTCATGTCGTAGGCGAGCGAATCATTTGATTCTAATTGCTGCTTGTAAGCTTGCAGCGAGCGTTCGACGTGCATCAGCCGGACAGCCAATTCTTCGCGCTGCAGCGAAGAGTCAAATTTCGGCAAGTCGTCCTCTTCGCTTTGCGGCGTTGGATTGAACGGCTGCGGAAACGTGTCGTGATTCATTTCGCGCGATTGACCCAGCGCGTGCCGTAGATCAGTCACCGCCAGACTAAAGTCGATCGCCAAGGGAAGCTCATTGGCGCGAACGCTAACGCTACGCGCCAAGCCGCGATAACTATAGCTGCACCATACGGCAGTCGCCGCCATGCCGAACACAATCGTGCTCAGCAAGATCGCGCCGACCAGCATTTTGTCCCGAATCGGGCGTCGGGTTAGCACAAGCGACCTCCTTGTCGCAATGGATCGCTACGATTTGCCAGACATCCATTGTCTCGCGCGGTTGACGATCGCCCGCAGAGTGTAGCAAGCATCGGCTTGCCGATTCAAGCCGAACCCAGCCAGAGATTCGCGAAACTTCTGCTAGTAACGCCAAATCGTACGTAGGTAGTAGAGACCGACTAACAATAGCGTCAAATTCCCGATCCAGACCGCTTGCGGCGGCAAAGCGCCATCTTTGGCCCGATCGACGGCAAATGCTAGCAGCGGATAAAAAACCAAGAGCACCGGCAAAAAGGCCATAAAAAAGCTGGTCACAAAGTCAGGGTTGCGTTGTTTGATCGCCAACGGAACTCCTAATATGACAAAGAACAGACAGCTAAATCCATTCGCCCAGCGTCGCCAGGGCTCGGTCCGCAATCGATTGATTTGCGAGTTGATATAGGAGATATCGAGCGGTGCGGCGCGTTGCTGCACATCTAGCGTCGCGAGTTGTGCAAAGACGTTCCAGGCCTTATCCGCCTGCTCTTGCTGCTGCACGACAAGTCGCTCTTCATTTAGCACTTGAGGGATGCGAGACGAGGAAATCTTGGACGGACTACGATGCTCGACTGACAATTCCTCGCTTAGCGAGACGACATGATCGAGCCGACCAGGGTGCTCAAACGCACTTTGTTGCGACCCGTCGCTCTCGATGCGGCTATCAATGAGCGAAATGATTAGTTGATTGTTTTCGTCCGTGTGCAACTCGGCCTCGGCCGCAGAGATCAACAGTTGCGGTGAACTGGGGGTTGCGGCGGCGACAATCTGGGGACGCATCAACCGGCGTCCGTCGACTTCGCGGACCAAGATCGATAGCTTTTCGCTGCTGAACGATTTGTGGGTTCGCAACATTCCGTAAGCGATTTCCTCAAACGATTGCACCAGCACGCGGCGCACTCCCTGACTCCCCCACGAAACGCCAACGTCGTTGAGCCAAACGCAGGTGATCGACAGCACTAACGCAATCGCAAAGCCGGGCCACAAAGCTGCTAGCGGCGATATTCCAGCCGCTTTGAGCGCTGAAAGCTCGTTGCTGGACGAAAGTCGACCGTACACGCTGCACGACGCAAACAGGATGGTTCCGGGGATCGAAAACCGCAACGCGTCGGGGATCATGTAAGGAATGATGCGTGCGATGGGGCCTGGCCCTAATCCTTCGCGCAGCGCCTGTTGGACGACACCGACCATGACGATCAGCAACGTCAATGCGCCCAGCGCAAGGAAGAAGATCTTGAGGATCTCCCACAGGATATAGCGAGTAATGATTTGCATCGAGAGTCGAAAGAGTGCGGGAATGCGAGCCGACTCTAGCAAGTTCCCTCGGCAGAAGGAACGACAGTTTCCGAGCTTGAACTGGCGCCCCGTTTTTTACCCTCGCGCCAAGCTGCATGGGACGACTAAATTAAGTCGACTTTCGACTCATCTTCCAGCGGGTTTTTCTTCTTACTTTGCATGCGGATCTGGGCCATCATCGCGCCGATGCAGATCAAAAAGAGGCGCGTGGCGTTAAAGTAGTCGCCTGCTGCTAGCTCAAGTTGGGCCTGACTGCGCAGTTGATTCACCCGATCCCAGTCCAGCTTCCATTGATTGGTTTCGGACGCTTCGCGCAGTTCGACCACAGTCGCGGCCAAGTTGCGAGCCACATTTTCGGTTGTGTTGCAAACAGTTTCTTCATAGGGCCCACGGCCGAGTCGCCGTTTGGGGGTCGCTTTGATCGGCTCTTGCTCCTCGTCTACCGGCGCCGAGTACATGTAGACCGCTCCAAACACAAACGCCGCAAACGCGGCAATCCCTGCGATCAACGCTTCAAAAGGGCGCTGAAGATAGACCAATGCGGCGGTCGCAAAACCAAACAGCAACAGCAGCGCCCAAATGGTCCACGGCGGATTGCGCAGCTTTTGGCGCGGCGGAGGATTGGCCGGGCGAGCTTCTTCCATAATCAACGGCTCGCTGCGCGTCGGATCTTGGGTGATCGCTTCGCCGGTGATTTTGACCACGATGACGGTGATATTGTCTGGGCCCCCGCGAAGATTGGCCAGATCCACCATCAGCTGGACTGCATGCGACGGATCGAGCGTTTTTAGGATGATCGCAATTTCGTCATTCCGCAGCGGACCAGTCGCGCCATCGCTGCAGACAAAGAAGGTATCCCCCACTTGCAGCGGAAACGGGCCTTCTAGATCGACTTCGACCTTCGGCCCCGGGCCCAGCGAACGGGTAATGACGTTTTTGGGAATCGCATCGTAAACGTCGGCTCCCTCTTTTCCGCCGGTCGCCGCCCGAAATTCCCAGGCCATCGAGTGATCGAATGAGAGTTGCTCGAGCTTGTCGCCGCGCAGTCGATAGACGCGACTATCGCCGACCTGCGAGACGATCGCCCCCTGGGGCAGGATCAGCAGCGTGCTGCAAGTTGTCCCCATTTTGTGAAACGCAGAGTTCTCTTCCCCTTTGCGATTGATGATCACATTCGCTTCTTCAACGGCAGTGACCAACGCATCGGGCGGGGATTTCTCGACATATTTGCGGTAAAGATGGCCAACACGGTCGACCGCAATTTCGCTAGCAAGCTCGCCTGCCGCATGAGCGCCCATGCCGTCAGCAACGACAAACAGGTGACCTCGCTTGCGCCATTCGTCCCAATTAGCCGAGAGGATGACCCCGTAGTGATCTTGATTATTACTACGACGCATCCCCACATCGCTGAGGGCAGCGATCTGAATCGTGTTGTGCCACGTATGGGACTCTACCGACATTCGCCGTAATTCTCCGGTCCAACAATTCGCCGTCTTAGCGACCCTACCTATTATTTACAGAAACCTGCGATGTTAAAGCGGAATTTTGACAGCAACAAGTACTTACTGCGAAAAGATTTAACCACGATCGCCGTTTTCGTCTAGCCGCCTAAGCGGCAGATTGCTAAACTTCGCCCCCGCTTCCCCTAATAATCGGACCAGGCCCATCGGCATGAACCGCCGTACTTTCCATTTTTGTAACTTAATCTTGCTGGGCACGCTTTTGGCTTGCGCCAGCAGTGGGTGCGTCCGTCGCCGGATGAATATCCGCACCACCCCGCCGGGCGCCGTGGTCTATGTGGATGACCAAGAGGTCGGCGTAACGCCGGTCTCCGCCAATTACGTCTATTATGGAACGCGCGAAATTCGGCTCGAAAAAGATGGGTACGAATCGGTCTCGCAACTGCACACGTTCAAAGCGCCGTGGTACCAATACCCCGTAATCGAGTTCTTTAGCGAGAACCTCTGGCCCTGGGAAATCCGGGACACGCGCGATCTCGACTTTCAGATGACGCCACGGCGGATCGTTCCGCCCGAAGAACTGCGGGCTCGTGCTGAGCAATTGCGAACCAACGCCCAAGCCGGCTACATCACTCCGATGAACACGCCGCCCAATCCAGCGGTGGACGTCGCTCCCCAATATCAGCCGCAGCCGCAACTCGCGCCGCCGGCGATGCGTCCTGAGACTTTGCCGCAAGGGGGATTTGCTTTACCGCCGCCGGTGATGGGGCAGTAAACAAAAAAAGCCGATTCTCCTTCTGTTCACTGGCGTTCGCCAGAATCAGAAACAGAGATCGGCTATCTGTAATCACTTCGAGATTGGTGACGTTGCGTTAGGTCATATCCACTTCGTTCCCCTGTTCGTCATAGCGAACCAGGCCGAACCACAAGAAGACGATCAGGCAGATCGGCAGATAGACCAAGCTGACATAAAACAGAATATTATTTAGCGTCGACAAAAAGGCGGCGCCGCCGAGAATCAGTACCCACAACAACCAAGTCGACTTCCAGAGCGAGTAATAGCGTTTCATTGGATCGAATCCCTGATTTTTTAGTTTTGTATTGTAACAGCTTCGCAATGGCCAGCCTTGGCCAACAATGTTTCGCGTCCTAGTCGAGCACAGTAATCGCCAAATGCTTCGTCGCCGATCTTTTCGGCCTGATAACTACCCAGCAGCGGCGACAATTGAGCAGGAATCTCTTCTAGCGGAGTCGCGTCTTGGTAGACGAAACCGATCCGCGTCCCCTGTGGGTTGCCCCCTAAATAAATCGTGTATTTGCCGACGGACTTGCCCACTAAGCCGATGTCAGCCACATAGGGTCGAGCACAACCATTGGGACAACCAGTCATCCGAATTGAGATCTGTTTGTTATCCAGACCATGGTCAGCGAGCACCGGTTCAATCTTTTCAATTAGTTGCGACATGACTCGCTCTGATTCAGTGATCGCCAGCCCGCAGGTTGGCAGCGCCGGACAGGCAACCGCAAACCGCCGCACCAACGAAAGCTCTTCGGCCTGCTTCATCCCGTACTCAGTCAGCAGTGCTTCAATCCCTCGACGATCGGCCGGCTCGATATCGCACAAAATGACTGATTGCAGCGGAGTTAGCCGAGCTTCAATTTTATACCGCTCAAAAATCGCACGTAGCCCGCTCTTGATCCGAACCTGACCGACATCCGCGATGCGGCCATTCTCGATGTTGACACCTAGGAACAACTTGCCGTCTCCCTGAACGTGCCAGCCGATGTGGTCATCAATACCGGTTACTGGGGCAGTTCGCGGAGCCGGTAATGGGGCGCCGTAATACGCTTCGACTTGGCTCTTGAACTTTGCAACGCCCCAGTCATGCAGCAGGTACTTCAGCCGGGCTCGCTTGCGATCTTCACGATTGCCAAAGTCTCGTTGCACTTTCACTATCGCTTCGCACACGGCGATTACGTTGTCAGGCGTCGCAAACGTCACCTCGTCACCCAGGCGCGGAAAGGTCTTATCCGCTGACGGCGTGTTTCCCATGCCGCCGCCGACAATCACATTATAGCCCACCACTTGGTCCGCTTCGATGATCGCCAACAGTCCGACATCTTGGGTATAAACGTCAATGCAATTGTCGGTCGGCTCGGCGACTCCAAACTTGAACTTCCGTGGTAAGTAGCGCTCGCCATAAATCGGCTCGGCGACCGGCTGGAACTCGGCGACGTCTTGCTTGTTCCCTTCGTCGTCGGTCAGCCATAGTTCGTAATAGGAAGACGAACGAGGGCGAAAATGGACTGCGATCTCGTGCGCCAACGTCTGCATTTGCTCGCGAACGCGATTGTTTTTGTACGGCGCCGGGCAGCACATCACATTGCGGCTGACATCTCCACAAGCAGCGAACGTCGACAGCTTGATCTGATTGATCGTGCGGATCGTCTCTTTCAAATCGCGTTTCAAAACCCCGTGCAACTGGAAACCTTGGCGTGTGGTAATCCGCAACGAGCCGTTTCCCAAGCGATCGCAAAGGTCCAGCTCGGCCAGAAATTGCTCGGCGGTCACCTTACCGCCGGGGACCGCCGTCCGAATCAGGCACGAATACGCTTTTTCCTTTTTCGTCCCATCCGCGTTCTTTTGCTTGCGAACATCCCGATCATCCTGCTGATAGCTGCCGTGGTACTTCAGCAACTGAATCGCATCGGCCGAAAAATCAGGGCGATCATTCTGCAACTCGGCTGCTAGCGTTCCGCGCAGCTGGCGGCTGTCAAGTTTCAGAAGTTCGATTTTGCTAAGCGTCGATTCGGTCATGGCTTTGCTCCGTCCTGGGAATTGCTCTCCACGTATCTAAGTAAACCAACTTGCCCGACATAAAGCAAAGACATAAAATCAATGCAACCCATAACCTGAGTCTATACCCATGAATTTGCATCATCTGGCCATCTTTCACGAAGTCGCCGAGACCGGTAGCGTTAGCCTAGGCGCCGAACAGCTGTTGATCAGTCAGCCGGCCGCGTCCAAACAGTTGCGCGAGTTCGAAACGGCGCTCGGCGAAAAGCTGTTTGACCGCACCGGTCGCGGGCTGCGTCTCACTGCAGTAGGCGAATTGCTCAACGAATATGCACGCAAAATATTTACGCTCGAAGCGGAAGCGGAACGCGTCGTTGCTTTGGTGCGCGATGTGCGCCGCGGCGAACTCTATTTAGGCGCCAGTACGACCATCGCCGGTTATCTGCTGCCACAAGTTTTGGCTCGTTTTCATCAGTTGCATCCTGAGGTGCGCGTCCATGTTTCGGTCGGCAATACCGACTTCGTACATCGCCAGGTACTCGACTATCGAGTCGACCTAGGACTGACCGAAGGCTTTGTGAATGAGCCGGGTCTCATGGCGACCAGCTTTGCCGAAGATGAGTTGGTGGTGGTCGCTGCGGCGACGCATCCACTGGTGAAAAAACGTCGCGTCAAAGCAGATGATCTGGGAGGCCAAAGCTTTGTCCTGCGCGAATCTGGCTCCGGCACACGCGCCGTGCAAGAACAAGCGATTTCGCTGTGCGGCGTCGAAGTCAACGAAGTCATGACCCTCAGCAGCACCGAGGCGATCAAGCATGTGGTCGCCGCCGGTGTCGGCCTGGCGATCGTTTCTCGATTGTCGGTTGAAGCGGAGCTGGCCTCGGGCAAGCTCCATGCGATTCGCCTAGCCGATCTCCAAATTCCGCGGCCGTTGCACCTGGTGCAAGCGCAAGATCGCTTCGCCAGCCCGGCGGCGCGGGCGTTTCGCGAACTGCTGTGCACGCGGGACGCTTCTCAGTCGACTTAGCGGGGAGTGTCGTCAACCTAGGGGCAACGAAAAGGGGGCTGCTTGATGAGCAGCCCCCTTTTGCAAGATGACGTAATTCGCGGCAGGAGCCGGCCTGATCTACTATTTGCTGAATGCGGCGTCGTTCGGATTACCGCCTGAGCGCAGGTAGGCGATCAGGTCGAGAATCTCTTCTTTGGTCAGCGTATTCATCAAGCCATCCGGCATTTCGGATTGCGGCGATTGCTTCATCCCTTCGACTTCGTCTTTCATGACGCTGGTCAGTTCTTTGGCGAATGGGCCGCTCCGAATTTGATAGGCGTCTGGGGTCTCATTGATGATGCGGCCGACCAGAATGTCGCCGCTGTCGGTCTGGAAGATCGTGTTGACGTATTGGTCCGACACCACCTTCGACGGCACGATCATCGCTTCCAGCACATACAGCGGAGCAAAGCGATTGCCGACGCCTGTCAAGTCAGGCCCGGTGCCGCCCCCCTGCCCAGCATAGCGATGGCACTTGGCGCACTGAGCCGCTTCAAACGCGATCCGGCCCTTCTCAAAGTTGCGCCCTGATTCGACTTCCGGCAGCATTTCAATCAAGTCATCCACTTGCCAGTTATGCACAAACTGACGCGTCGTTTCGAGCTTGGCGACCTCTTCAGTCTGGGCGCCTTCCATGATCTCTTTCAAGTCGGCTAGTTCAGTCTTGGCCAACTTCTCCGCTGCGTCATTGCGGATTTGCATGACAAACTTCTTAAAGCTATTGCCGCCGCGATACTTCGTCTGGGCGAGATTCATCCAACTGAAGTAAGCTTTGCGCTGATCCATGGTCCAACCGTTGACTGCGTTTCGCAGCACAAACGCATAGAACATTTGCTCTTGCTGCGTTTGCCCCGCAAACAGCTGCTGCATACCACGCTCGACAATGCCTGGGGCTTCCAAGTAAACCAACACGTTAAACAATTCGTGGTTTACATTCTCGCTCTCGCCGGGAAAGCGCGGATTGAGCTTCGCGATCACCGTTTCATTCACGGCGTCGTCTTGCTTGCCGCCCAAGCGGATGTAGGCGAGTTGATAAACGCGCAACGCGTCCAGCGTCTGCTCTTCACTCATCCGATCGTAGGGCAGCGAATTCAACTTTGAAAGCACTGCGGCCTGATCGGCCTTGTCGCCCACACGACAGAGCGCGGTCAGCGCTTGAATCGTTGCATTCGTATTGGTTTCGGCCAGCGCCTTGGCTTTCCAATCGACCAGCGATTGATTCTCGAGCGCCACTCGCGCCGCGTAGCGAATCGATCGATCGTTACTCCCCAGGTTCGGCCAGATTTTGGCGACTGCGGCATCCGTCTGGGTTATGTGGAGGGCCTCTAGCTCACGCCGTAAAGCCCGAGCCGCGCGACCTTCTTCTGCTTCGGTCGTTGCGATCGGGGCAGTCGATTCGTCTCCCACATAGGTGACGCGATACAGACCCGATTGCGTTTTGCGCCCGCCAATTGTGAAGTAGAACATCCCGTTTTTGGGATCAACGCAAACATCCGTAACCGGCAACGGACGCCCGGTGATAAACTTCTCAAAGCTCGCCGTGTACGTCGCCCCCTGCGGTTGCATATGCACCGCATAGATCACGCCGTAGGTCCAGTCGTTGATGTAGAGCGCACTTTGATACTTGGCCGGAAATTTCGCGCCCAGTCCCATTTCGATCCCGGTCGGCGAACCAAGCCCGATGTCGACCACTGCGCCAACGCTGTCGACATAATAGTCTGGCCATTTGCCGGTGCCGTAGCGCCAACCAAACTCGCCAGCCGAGACTGCATGATTCACCCGAGTCGGGCGATACCAGGGGGCTCCGGTGTCCCATTCCATATCGGCGTCATAGGTAAACAGTTCGCCATCAGCATTAAAAGCAATGTCGTATGGGTTACGGAAACCGGCACAAAACAGTTGCCAATCTTTGCCATCTTTGTCAGTGCGAGCAATCCAACCGGCAGGCGCCATGCGGCCGGTCGCATGTCCGTTGCCGTCAGGGTTGCGCGGCAAAAACAAGTCTTCGGCCCAATTTTTGTGCGGCGCGCCAACTTCGCTGCCTGCCGGAATATCGGTATGGTTGCCGGCGATGACATACAACATGCCGTCGGGGCCAAGCCGAATCGCGTGCGGGCCATGCTCGCCGCCACCGTTGAACTTCTTCAGTAACTCGACTTTGTCATATTGATCATCGTTGTTCGTGTCCGTTACGCGATAGAAACCAGAACCTTGCGCCGCCCCTCCGTTGACCGACACATACAACGCGTCGTAAGCGCACAGCAAACCTTGGGCGTCGCCAATCGCAACGTCCAACTTCTCGACTTTGGTCTTGTCCGCATCCGCGCCCGGCGTGATCCGAAAGAGCCCGCCATATTGGTCAGAGCAGATCAAGCGTCCCTTAGGATCAACCGTCATGCTGACCCACGAACCTTCCTGACCCAGCGGAACAGAATAAAGTCGCTCGACTTTGAAACCTTCGAGCGTTTGAATGTTATCTACCGGCGTCGCTTCGCCGGGAGCAGCGGAGACCGTCGCAATTCCGACATTGCCCCACGGAGCCATACCCAGCTTGCCGATAACGGTGGCCGCTTTCCAATCTGCGGCGAAGTCAGCGCGATCCCAACCGGGACTCGCGACGGTCGAAACCTTCCACGAACCATCGCTGACGAAGGTCGCTTTCTTGCCATCTTTGTATTCAACATCTAACTTGACGAGCAGCGCGGCCGCGCCTCCTTCATTCTTGCCGGCGGCCGCGATCACAGCGCGTCCATCCTGCAACAATCCAGTGACGTCTGCTTTGCCCCACGATCCCCAATCGCCGTGTTGAATCACCGGCTTGCCGTTGCAACTGACCGTAATGCTGTTATCGGCGGTCCCGTACAGCGTCGCCTGTTTGACCGGTCCGGCCAACGCAAATTCTTTTCGCGCATAGACCGTATCGTTGTCGGCCGCTCTTTTGGAATTCCAGATCCAAATCGGTGTTTCGGCGCACGCAATCGAAGCAAAACAGAACAGGACAAACCATGACCCAAGTCGACGCATGTGGAAGGACTCCCAGAAAAGGGGCAAAAGGATGATCGGTGAAGCAGCGGCAGGCAGGAGGGCGAAAAGGAGGTGAATGACGACTCGGTAGAAAGAATGTCGCCGGCAGCATCTGGCGAAACCGCGATGATTACCTGCACAACAATCCCGATTGGCCAATGCCGGATTATAGATTAAGTGCAGAGAGACGCTAGTATCTTCACCCAAAAATCAGGGCTAATGGCCGGCTCTTAACCATAACCGCCGCAAACAAGATCAATTGCGCAACTGAATCTTTTCGTTTCTTGACAAAACAATCTCGGCTTGACCCTCGTCTACACTACAAAGCCCGATCTCTTGTCGCTAGGAGCAACTGTCATGACTCGCTATGTACGTCTCTCTTTGTGGGCCCCGCTGGCTCTCTTTTTCGCCCTGTTTAGCGGAGCGGCGGGCGCTTCGGCGCAGACCGTGGTGATCATCCATGACCCGATTCGTCCGATCCCGTTGCCGCGTCCGATTCCGCGACCTTCGCCGCAACCGGTCGCCGAATCCTACAAAATCAAAAGCCTAGAAGTTGACGCCAACATCGAAAACCAGATTGCCAAAGTGCAGGTTTCCCAAACGTTCGAAAATACTTGCAGTCGCCAACTGCAAGTTTCGTTTCTCTTTCCCCTTCCCTACGATGGCGCGATCGACAGTCTGACGCTGCTGGTCGACGGCAAAGAGTACCCGGCCAAATTGCTGCCCAAAGAGAAAGCTCGCGAGATCTACGAAGAGATCGTCCGCAAAAACCAAGATCCAGCGCTGCTGGAGTGGGTTGGGACCGGTATGTTTCAGACCAGCGTTTTTCCGGTTCCGGCTGGCGCTAGTCGTACCGTGACAATTACCTACAGCCAACTGCTGCGGAAAGATCATCGCCTGACCGATTTCCTGTTTCCCCTTTCGACAGCACGATTCACCGATAAGCCGCTCGAAAAACTTCGTCTGCGGCTAACCTTGGAAACGACCGAAAAACTGAAAAGCGTTTACAGCCCAACGCACGAGATTGACGTCAAACGCAAAGGGAAGAACCGCGCGGTGGTCACGATCGAACAAACCGATTGCGTCCCGACCACCGACTTTCGCCTGTTCTTTGATACGGCCAAAACCGACCTCAGCGCCAGCGTTCTGACTTACCGTCCTGACGAGAACGAAGATGGCTACTTCCTGTTGCTCGCCAGCCCGCCGATCGAAGAAGAAGGAGATGTGAAGACGAAAAAGACGGTGGTCTTTGTGGTCGATCGCTCTGGCAGTATGAGCGGCGAAAAGATCGAGCAAGCCAAGGCAGCGGCCAAGTTTGTGCTGAACAACTTGAACGAAGACGATCTATTCAACATCATCGCCTACGACAGCGACGTCGAATCGTTTGAGCCGGAACTGCAAAAGATGAATGACAAATCGCGGCAACAGGCGCTCGACTTTGTCGACAACCTGTATGCCGGCGGCAGCACCAATATCGATGGAGCCCTCACCCAAGCGATGGGAATGCTCAAAGATGACAAGCGGCCTAGCTATATGCTGTTTCTGACTGACGGCTTGCCAACGCATGGCGAACAAAACGAGACAAAAATCGTCGCTAGTGCGAAAAAACACAATGATGTGCGAGCCCGCGTAATCAGTTTCGGTGTCGGCTATGACGTTAATAGCCGCTTGCTGGACCGGTTGTCGCGGGAATGCTTTGGACAAAGCGAGTATGTTCGCCCGAACGAAGATATCGAGACTCACGTCGCGCGACTTTACAACAAGATCAGCGCACCAGTCATGACCAATGTCGCGATTAAATACGATCTGGAGCACGGCGGCGACAATTTCGTCAATCGCTTGCAGCCGAAAGAGTCACGTGACCTGTTCGCTGGCGAACAGCTAATCATCGCCGGCCGCTATCGCAAACATGGAGACGCCAAAATCACGATTGCTGGTACGGTCGGCGATAAAAAACAGCAGGTCGATTTTCCGGCGAAGTTCGTCAAACAGACCGACGATCAAACCTATGCGTTTGTCGAAAAGCTCTGGGCGATGCGTCGCATCGGCGAGATCATTGATGACATCGATCTCCACGGCAAGAACGACGAGTTGATCAAAGAACTGGTCACGCTTTCGACCAAACATGGGATCATCACGCCGTACACTTCTTTTCTGGCTGATGAAAACTCCAGTGTCCAAGATCTGGCCGACGCCCGAGCCGGCGGGATGCAAAGTCGCGAGCGCGCCGAAATGGAGACGCGCAAGCTGAGCGAATCGAGCGGTAAACTGGGTTTCTCGCAGCGAGCCCAAAAAGGGGCGTACCAACAGGCTGATCGTGCCAGCGGCAGCGGATTTGGTGGTGGTTTTGGGGGCTTAAGCAAGAGCTCAGGCGGATTTGCCGGCGGCATGGGCGCCAATTCTGGAGCTCCTGCGACGAGCTCGCCGTCGTTTACTCCGATGGCTTCAGGCGCGGCGGCGAATGCCTATGCCGGAGGAGCGGTTTATCAGGATACGGAGAACGACCGAACCGTCGTCGCAGCAAACATTCGCAATATCGGGAACGAAACCCTTTTTCTGCGAGACAAAATCTGGATCGCCGAAAGTGCCGGCGAGATCGATCCGGTCAAAGATCAAAAGAAGATTAAGTCGGTCGAACGGTACAGCAAGGAATATTTCGCCTTGGTCGCCGCGAACAACAAGCAGCAGAACGCGCTGTTGGCGCAGCAGAAACCAGGCGAACAATTGCTCTGTAACCTGCGAGGTCAAAATTACCTGATAAAATAAGGGTCCCCCCAACCCCATGACGACTAGCCTCGTCGTCGCTAGGCAAGCCTGCGACAACACCCTGTAGAGGATGGCCAACTTGGTCATCCTCTTTTTTGTACTCTACCTATCGTCGAGCGTTTCTGATGGCTGGACGCTCGACGACTGCTCTGACGCCGCTTTGCTTGGCGTATCGAATCCGAAGACGAAGACGACCGCGAGGATGATCATGACAAACCCGACGATGTAATTCCATTTCAGCGGTTCGCGCAGAAACGTCACCGCAAAGACGCAGAAGACGATCAGCGTGATCACTTCCTGCATGATCTTCAGCTGAGCGGCGCTGAACCGCTCGTGACCCCAACGATTAGCCGGCACTTGCAGACAGTACTCGAAAAAGGCGATTCCCCAACTAACCAAGATCACAATCCACATTGGGCTAGTCTTGAATTTCAAATGCCCGTACCAGGCGAACGTCATAAAGATGTTCGAGAGAATCAAGAGAACAATGGTGGTCATAAAAAAAACGACGCCTCGTAGGGCGTCGCCTCTGTTGTGTGGTATGGGGTAGTAGCCGAAAGCGTCATCGGGCTTACTCGTCCGTGACGCAACCTTCCGAAGCGCTCTTCACGTTCTTGATGTATTTATAGAGGGTGCCGCGGGTCGCTTTGAAAGCAGGCGCCTTCCAAGCGGCCAGGCGTTTCGCCATCTCATCGGCCGGCACATCGACGTCAATCGAATTGGTGTCGGCGTCGATGGTGACGATGTCTCCCGTTTTAACCAGCGCGACCGGGCCGCCTTCTTGGGCCTCTGGCGTGATATGTCCCACGATAAAGCCGTGCGAACCGCCCGAGAATCGCCCGTCAGTCAGCAATGCGACATCACTGCCAAGTCCGGCGCCCATGATCGCCGAAGTCGGAGTCAGCATCTCCGGCATGCCGGGGCCTCCCTTGGGACCTTCGTAGCGAATGATAACGACGTCTCCCTTTTTGATCTTCTTGTCTTCCAGCGCGTGCAGCATCTCTTCTTCGCTATCAAAGACGTTGGCTGGGCCTTGAAAGCGGAGTCCTTCTTTGCCGGTGATCTTGGCGACGGCGCCATCGGGAGCCAACGTCCCCTTCAAGATTTGGATGTGGCCCGAAGACTTGATCGGATCCGACAACGGGTGAACGATCTTCTGGCCTTCCTTCAAACCGGGGAGATCGGCGATGTTTTCGGCCAGCGTCTTGCCGGTCACCGTCAAACAGTCCCCCTTCAAAAAGCCTTCGGCCAGCAAGTACTTCAGCACTGCCGGGGTGCCGCCGATCGAGTGCAGATCTTCCTGCACAAACTTGCCGCTCGGCTTCAAATCGGCCAAGAATGGAACCCGATCGCTAACTGTTTGAAAGTCGTCGATCGAAAGATCGACATTAACCGCACGCGCCATCGCAATCAAATGCAACACGGCGTTAGTCGAACCTCCCAGCGCCATCACGGTGACCATCGCGTTTTCAAACGCATCGCGGGTCATGATATCGCGCGGCTTGATATCTTTTTCCAACAACAGCCGTATTGCTTTCCCGGCGTCAATGCACTCTTGTTGCTTGGCCGGATCTTCGGCCGGAATGCTGCTGCTGTAAGGCAACGTCATCCCCATCGCTTCGATCGCGGTCGCCATCGTGTTGGCGGTGTACATGCCGCCGCAAGCGCCTGCGCCGGGACAAGCCTTGTGGACGATCTCTCTTCGTTCTTCTTCGGAAATCGTTTCCGAGAGGAACTGGCCATAGCACTGAAAAGCCGAGACAATATCGAGCTTTTCTCCCTTGCTGTTGTGGCCCGGCTTGATTGTGCCGCCGTAGACCATGATCGCCGGACGGTTCAAACGTCCCATCGCGATCAAACAGCCCGGCATGTTTTTGTCGCAACCCGGCAGCGCGATCAGCCCGTCATACCACTGCCCGCCCATGACGGTTTCGATCGAGTCCGCGATCAGGTCGCGGGATTGCAGCGAGAAGCTCATCCCTTCGGTACCCATCGAGATACCATCGCTGACGCCGATGGTGTTGAAGCGCATGCCAACCATATCGGCCGCAACCACCCCCTTTTTCACCACCTCCGACAGTTGATTCAGGTGCATATTGCAGGTGTTACCCTCGTACCAAACGCTGGCGATGCCAACCTGCGCCTTGTCCATATCGGCCTCGGTCATGCCGGTTCCGTATAGCATCGCCTGCGACGCGCCCTGGCTTTTTGGCTGGGTAACGCGGCTGCTGTACTTGTTGAGCGGGGCGGACATCAAACGCTCCTTCAGTTCACTTGCGGGGGTAACGGGGGTAGAAAGAATTACGCATTTTAGCTGGCTTTTGCCCCCGTGACTAGAAAGCCAGGAGGCCCCTCCGCAGGTGAACAAAAACCAAGCCGAATGTCTGGTTATAACGAATAATCAACGATTACCGCTAAATTCTGCGACCTATAATATCTCATTCTCGTAACGAGGGAATAATCAACGGTGTTCCCGCAAACCGGACTTGAAACCAAGCGATGCTGCGTCAACTTTTACTTCTGATCTTCGTGATACTCGTCACCCTGAGCGGCGCAAGGGTTCGCGCTCAGGATGCGCCGAAGCCAGAATCGGCGCCAGAAACGAAGCCGGCGACAACTCCCACGGCGACGCCGCCGTCTTGGAAAGAAGAGTATGCCCGCAGCATCGGCATCGCAGCCTACACCTATGCGTTTCCGTACTACTACAACGCCCAATTGCGTTGGAAATGGGTCGCCGATCCGGGTGAAAAAGGGAAGAACGCCTATGCGGCGGTGAATCATTTTTTTCATGCCAAGCGGCTGACGACCGCCAAGTACCGTGGCGGCGGCAGTCCCAACAATGACACGCTGTACTCGATCGCCTGGGTCGACGTCTCCCGTGAGCCGGTGATTTTGTCGATCCCGGACATGGCCGATCGTTACTACTCGTTCGAGTTTGCCGCGTTTAATTCAGACAACTTTGCCTCGGTCGGACAACGGACCAACGGCAGTGGGCCCGGCAACTTTGCGATTGTCGGCCCTGACTTTGCCGATGAGTTGCCCAGCGGTGTGATCGCATTACCTAAATCGCCGACTCCCTGGGTTTTGGTGATGGGACGCACGTTGGTTTACAACGCGCAAGATGTGATTTATGTCCGCGAGCTGCAGTCGCAATACAAGTTGACGCCGCTCTCCTACTGGGGCAAAAACAAGGTTCAACTTCCTGAAACTCGCGACGTTTGGCAGCCCCCTAATCCCACGGGTGATCCGCTGGCCGTTTGGAAAACAATCAACCGCGCCCTGACCGAAAACCCGCCCCCCAAGTCGCAACAAGGTCTGATCGATCTGTTTGCAACGCTCAAAATTGGTCCGGGCCAAAACGTCGCCAAGCTGGATCCCGCCTACCAGGCAGGTCTAGCGCGAGCCGCCGTGGATGGCCAAAAAATCTTGGAGAACGCGCTGCTCGATGCGCCTGATTGCGTGGTCGTCAACGGCTGGAAATATCCTCCACCTGCACTGGGGCGAGCTGGGGACAAGGGTGAATACTTGGTTCGAGCGGCGCAGCAGTCGCTCGGCGGCATCGCCGCGAGTGATCCGGCGGAGTCGGTCTTTTTGCTCGCCCGGGTCGACGCCGCAGGCAAGCAACTGACCGGCGCCAACAAGTACGAGCTCAACTTTCCGCCCGGCAAATTACCCCCGGCCAAGGCTTTCTGGTCGCTAACCATGTACAGTAGCGACGCCAACCTAGTCGAGAATTCGCTGGATCGATATTCGATCACTAGCCGCACGCTGGGGGCCAAGCCAGACATGGCCGAAGGGCTGAAAATCGTGATCCAGCACGACCCACCGACCGGCGCCGCGGCAAAAAATTGGTTACCGGCGCCTGCGGGCAACTTCTACCTGATCTTGCGCACCTACAACCCAGATGCCGAGATCGTAGAGCAAACTTGGACGCCGCCAGCGATCATTTTGGCGCCGGCTTCAGAAAAGCCTCAACAATAGTCGGCGACAGGCAGGACAATTGGGCTAGCAAGCTCCCCCTGATTGGTGTTTGCAGAACGACTGCAACGGAAGAAAAACGTCCGAAAATTACTGAAAGACCGAATCGGCCGAATTGTTGCGGCGAATCTTTAAGCGTGCCCGCGAGAGGGTCGGGCCGATTGAATTGACTGGAATCCCCAACTGGCGACTGATCTCTTCGTACGAAAGTCCTTCGAGATGAAAGCGTCGAACCACGTCGGCCTCAAGCCCCGAGAGCGCTTCTAGCCAGGCTTCGATCTGGTCGCGATCTTCGACCCGCTGTTCGACGGTCCAGGTCACCGGCGTCTTCGGCTCGCCGTTCATCGCAAAATGAAGCGAACGCTCACGAATACGGCGATGCAACTGACGGATGGTCACGCGGCGTGCGATGACGGTCAAATAGGTGGCCAGCGAGCATTTACGGCGGAAATCCCGTAAAATGCGAAAATCTTTGCGTACAAGCCGAGCAAATACGTCGGCCGCTAGATCTTCGCGATCCTCGACGGTGATATCGACCCCTTTGGCCCGCGCCGTGTGATCAACGACATGCACGACCAGCCCAATGAACCGATCGACGAGCGCTTCCCAAGCGCACGGCTCACCGGCCAGACAGCTGTCGAGCAAATTGCGATCCGTATCAGTTAGGGCCACTTTGGCCTCGCAAGGGAGTGAAATTTCGGCCGGGCAGAAGGAACTCCACCCTGGCGGGATTCTATTTGCAGCCCCCTCCTGAGGCAAGATTGCCCTGAACATTTGGTAGCGGCTGTCTATCTTGACAGTCTATTATAGCAGGGATAACTTACGGTAAAGCGGTTCTGGATTAAGACTTTCGGCGAAAATACTGCCTGCAGAACAATCTCCCCAGATTATTTTCGGGGACACCCAGCGGGCGGGGCGGCCGTCATTTTAGCGACGCATATGCGAGGAAAAGAGGAAAAGCGATGACTCACGTAGTTTGCCAACCCTGCTTTGGGTGCAAGTATACCGATTGTGTAGTCGTTTGCCCGGTCGAGTGTTTCTACGAAGGGGACAAGATCCTCTACATTCACCCGGAAGAATGCATCGACTGTGAAGCTTGCGTTCCGGAGTGTCCGGTGGAAGCGATTTTCCACGAAGACAACGTGCCGGAAGAATGGCAAGGCTTCATCGAACTGAACGCCGAGATGGCGCCGCAGTGTGAAGTAATTACCGAGAAAAAAGAGCCGCTGGTCGACGACAACTAATGTCTCTGCAACCATCGCTTGCCTAGCAGCTAGCCAACCAAATACCAAGCCGTGGCGTCTCAACGCCACGGCTTTTTTTTCGCAATCTGCCGCATTCTTTTTTCGCTCAATTCGTATTGCTCGCTCCGTTCAAGCGACGTTAGGATGGAGTTCGTCGCTGACATGAAGTCGCCGAACCGCCCCTCCTCCACGCCTCACGAAGGGAACGCAGTATGAGTCAATTTGCTTGCCATTGCTGTCAGCAAGTTTTTGACAAAGCGACCGATCCCTGCTTTATCGTTCGCTTGACCGCTTTCCTCGAGATCGAACCGCAACTGGACGATTACGATCTTCACGATACCGACCACGATCACTTGGCGATGATCTCCGACGCGCTCGAAAAGATGCAAAGCCTCGAAGATCCAACTCTGCACGAAGATCACCTCGAACGTAATTACAAAATGTGCCGCGATTGCTATCAGCGGTTTATGGTCGAACCAATCTCACGCGACGTTAGCACCTCGATCTCGTTTAGCGCCAACTAGTGGGTGAAGGTCGAAACTCCTCTTTTGCCTTCTATTTAGGCCGATTCTAGCGATTTTGTTGACCCGTAGTGAAACTCGTTGACAATGAAGAGAGCGAAACGCCGCGATTTCGGCGTTGCTGAGAGATACAATTCCCCGTCTTCTCTACGCTCCTCCCTTCGTCGACGGATTGCATGACTACCCGACTTACCCTGACTGCTCTGCTGTTCTCTGCGCTGCTCCTCTCGCCGGCGATGGCCGACATCTTGGAGTTGAAAAACGGGACGACAATCGAGGGCAAACTCGGCAAGATCGCTTCGATCGGCGAGGGGGTCTTCGACGCTGGCGCCTCAGGCGGCGTCGCTCTGCAACTGATCGTCATCGCCGACGATGATCTCCGCCGCGTCTATGTGCCCAGCTATCTGGTCAAAAACGTCCAGCCTTCGCCGCCGGCGCTGCAAGAGCATATCCACATCGAACAAAGACTTCCGCAATCGGGCAGTCGGGTTGCGATCATCGGCGCCAGCATTCGCATCACGCCGTTTGATCAATGGGGACGTCGCATCTATACGATGGACACCGCCCGCGGCAAGATCGATGTGATCCAAGGGATTACCGAGATCACGCCGCGCTGGACCAAGGTTGAAGGGCTGCAAGCCGAACACTCGTACATCTGGGACATGCGGATGCGCACCAGCAGCATCCCGCGCGACACGCTTAGCAAAGTGTTACGGCAACAGTTGGATTCCTCGGACGCTGATCAACGACTGAAAATCGTCCGGCTTTATCTGCAAGGCGAACGCTATCACGACGCCGCACTCGAACTGGCCGAAGTCATTCGCGATTTCCCCGAACTCTCTGACCTGAAAAAACAAATCAGCGGCCTGCGGCAACTGGCCTCGCAAAACCTGATTCGTGAAATCGAGCTCCGACAATCATCCGGTCAACATACCCTCTCCTACCAGATGCTCTCCAAGTTTCCAGATGAGGGAGTCGCCGGAGAAACTCTGTTGAAAGTGCGGCAAATGCTCTCGGAGTATGACTCGATCTCAGCGCGTCGTGCTCGCGCTATGGAGCTACTTGAGAAATACGCCGCCGAGTACGCCGATCCGGCGAAACAATTACAAGTTGATGTCGCCGTCAACGAAATCAAACAAGATTGCTCCATCAACACCATCAATCGCCTGACCGACTTCATGCGATTGGCCGACGATAACGGGCTGTTGGCCGAAGAGAAACTGGCGCTCGCGATCAGTGGTTGGGTCTTGGGCGCCAACAACGGTACGCAAAATCTGGCTGTCGCCCTCAGCGCCTACGAATCGCGCGGACTCGTTCAACAATATCTCTCGAACCAACTCAATGTCGACAAAGCCGGCATCCTCAAACAGTTGCAGTCGCAGGAAGCAGGCACGCCCGAATATCTGGCCAAGATCATTCTGAACATGAAGCCGCCGCAAAGCGAAGACGAAGCGTTCAGCGAATCCGAAATCCCTGGCTATTCGCTGATGACCACGCCCGGCATCACGGGCCATGATGACTTTCAATACTATGTGCAGTTGCCTCCCGACTATGATCCCTACCGTCGCTATCCGACCATCGTCACGTTGAACGGCGGAACGACGCCGGAGCAACAAATTGACTGGTGGGCCGGCGCCTACAGCAAACAGGCCGGCATGCGTCTCGGTCAGGCGACTCGCAATGGCTATATCGTAATCGCTCCGGTTTGGCGCGAAGAACATCAGTTCAACTATCAATACTCGGCCCAGGAGCATGCGGCGGTGCTTTACTCGCTGCGCGGCGCGATGCGACGCTTCTCGATCGATACCGATCGAGTCTTTTTAACCGGGCATTCGATGGGGGGAGACGCCGCATGGGATATCGGCTTGGCTCATCCCGATTTGTGGGCCGGCGTGCTGCCGATTGTCGCCACCGCCGACAAGTACGTTTCTCGCTATTGGGAAAATGCTCGCTTCCTACCGATGTACTTTGTCCATGGTCAGTTCGACGGCAACAAATTGGAACGGAACGCGCGCGACTGGGATCGCTATCTGCAAAAGAACAACATGGACGTCACCGTCGTTGAATATCTCGGGCGCGGCCATGAGCATTTCCAGGAAGAGATCCAGGAGATGTTCAGTTGGATGGGAGTTCATCAGCGCAACTTTACGCCGAAAGAATTTACGATCGCGACGATGCGTCCCTGGGACAACTTTTTCTATTGGGTCGAGATTCGTGATCTGCCGGCTCGCGGGCGAGTCTTGCCGGCCGAGTGGCCGCAGCCCAAAGCGACCACCACCGATATCGAAGCAAAAATTTTGGCCACCAACGGCGTCTCGGTCCAATCCAAGTCGGGCGGCGCCACGGTTTACTTCACGCCAGAGATGGTCGACTTCAATAAACGCGCCTCAATCAACATCGACCGCCGCAGCTTCGACCGCGATCTAAAACCTTCGGCCGAAGTAATGCTAGAAGACGTACGCACCAGAGCCGATCGCCAACATCCGTTTTGGGCGAAGGTCGATACTTCGGAGAAATGACGAATATCTAAACTTCAATGTCTAATGAAGCCCGTATGCCTGAGACTTTCCGACTCGTGCGACGATTTCTGGGCCTTAGACATTCGTCCTTAGACCTTCGTCATTCTGCCGTTACTTTCCCCCAAATCCCTCCCGCACCGTTCCATCAAACCCAATCAGCGGCTGCGGGTTCTTCTCCATTCCCAACTTGCGGCAGCCTGGACCAATTTTTTTGACGCCCAAGTCGCTATCCATTTCGGTGGCCAACGCGCGCAGATGCTCGACAACGTCACTGTGATCCGCGGCGACGTTGGTTGCTTCGCTGATATCTTTTTTCAGGTTGTAAAGCTCTCCCTCTTTTAGCCGCAGCTTCCAAGGACCGCTGCGTACCGCTTCGAGGTCAAAGCCGCGGTAGAAATAAAAGACGTCGTGCGGCGACTTGGCCTCTTTGACGCCAGCCAAGATCGGGCCGATATCGGCCCCGTCAATCTTTCGATCGGTCGGCGCAGCACCGCCGGCTAGTTTGACCAGCGTCGGCATGACGTCAATCATGCCGACCACTTCGTCGCTGCTTGATCCCGCCGGAACTTTGCCGGGCCAGCGCACGATCGTGGGAACGCGCATCCCACCTTCAAACGTGGTCGCTTTACCGGCTCGCAGCGGCTTATTGATCGCGCCAAACCGCGTCTGCCCGCCGTTGTCTGAGGTAAAAATCACCAGCGTCCGCTTATCCAAGCCCAAATCCTTCAGCGCTTGCAGCACCTGACCAACGCTCCAATCCACTTCTTCAACCCAGTCGCTGTACAAGCCGTGCGAATTTTTCCCGCGAAACGCATCGCCTGGATACAACGGAAAATGCACCGCCGAGTGGGGCAAGTACAAAAAGAATGGCTCCTCTTGATGATCGTTGATAAATTTGACCGCTTCTTCGGTGTAGTGATTTACCAGTTCGGTCTGATCTTTCGCCAACACGCGCTGCAGCACTGTCTCGTTCCGCAGCAACGGCAACGGCGGCTGTCCTTTTCCCTTGGGCTGGGGAATCGGCGCCCCAAAGTTGCTCTTCACGCCGTCGGCGGCAGGGCCCATATCGTTCGAGTAAGGCAAGCCATAGTAATAGTCAAACCCTTGCCGCGTCGGCAAAAAGTCAGGCTGATCCCCCAAGTGCCATTTGCCGATGATCGCAGTCGCGTACCCCTGCTCTTTCATCAGCTCGGCGATCGTCACCTCGTCGGGGTTCAGCCCTTCGGCGTTGCCCGGAAATAAAACATGCGGAATCGTCAAACAGCGTTTCGGATAACAGCCGGTCATCAGCGCCGCGCGAGAAGGGGAACAAACCGGCGCCGCATAAAAACAAGTTAGCTTCATCCCCTCGGCGGCCATCGCATTAAGATGGGGAGTCCGATTGATCTGGGACCCAAAAGGCTCGATATCGGCATAGCCCAAGTCATCAATATTAATGATGACAAAGTTCGGTTTCATGGCCACTTCCTGAGCCAAGCCTGCCGAAACGCACGAGACTGCTACGAGGAAAAGTGCGAAGAGTCGCGAAAATAGAGAAGGCATAGGGCAAATCCAGAGCGGGGAATAATCTATCGGTGGGTGAGTGCTTGATTGTCACCCAAGTCAACAGACGGGTCAAATAAGGAGCCAGGCAACGGGACCGGACTTTTTTTCACGCCGAACAAGTGGACTGGAAAGCGATGTTTTTTTCTCGTTGAAGCAGAGCCGCGACCAATTCTCGTGATACACATGCAACTAACCTCCCTCGAAATAGTTAAACGGCTGCGCCAGCGCGTAGAAATAGGCCGACCGACTACTGCGGAGTGAAAAAATTAGGTCTAACCACCGGCCAATTCCCTAAGTCGCCGGTGACGAAAAACAAGACGTCAGCACGTCCCTTCGTGCTGCAAGTTACGGTAGAAAACCTCCAAAATTTGAGGCTATTACGGCATCCATCGCGAACGATCTAACCTGTACATATTTATACTAACAGTCGATCCAGCAAGGCAAGAGATAAATCGCTGAAAAAACGGCGGGCAACCTAAAAATCAGAACATTTCGGGCGCCCAGCTCGGACGTCAAAAAATAGCCCCCTAAATCGCCGCGACAAGTTCCTGAGAGTCGATCACTATCAAAGAGGACCGCGTTTGCTTTGTCGAGAGCCAATCTTGCGATGCACGCAAGACTATGACCGCTGGCTTAAATTTCTCGTTGAGATGAATGCAGCAGAGAGCCCCCACCAAGCAGCAGTGATTCGCATAGCCTCGAAGAATAGGCTCAACGTGGCTGGCGGCCTCGAATCCTCCGGAATTGGCGGAATGGCTTCCTCATGAATTCCATCACCCGCTGATTTTGGGATTTCAGGGAAGAGCGATTTCTCCCCCGGGGCATGAATGGTTACGTTCAAGGGGGCAAACCACGCAAATTTGGCGACGCTCAGGAACTGGTTGATCATCAAGGGCCAATTATTAGACGCTTGCATGATTCGTTAGACTGTAGGCAATAACCGACAATGCAATCAGCATTCCTGAACAGAGCAGTATTGCAATTGCCATGGGTAGCGGTAGGGGCGCTATCGCAGGCGGGGTGGAGGGCGGCTTTTGAAAGGTTGCGCGGATTAGCGGATAAATGTAAACAAAGTTTAAGAAGCTACCCGTCAATAGAAAGGCTGCAGCAAAATACTGATGGCGGTGAATTTCTTCTAACAGCATTAAATCTTTGCTGTAATATCCAGCAAGAAACGGAAATCCGCTGATCGACAACCCGGACAGAATAGCCGCTAGACCAAGCCAGCGTCTCCCCGGCAGTGCTTCAGCGACCCGTGACGACTGGACTGAGCCAAAAGCAGTGAGATAGGCACCTGCGCAGAAGAATAAATTAAGTTTAGCGATTGCGTGAGTGATGATATGGAGCATCGCTCCTTGCATACCCACTTCGCTACCGATCAGTATTGCAGTAATGATGTAGGAGAGCTGCCCAACCGTTGAGAACGAGAATCGTTCTTTTAAATCTTGCGTCTTCCACGCTCGTATCGCTGTGTAAACGGCCGTGCCGCCGCATAAGTAAATTAACCAGCCAGCCTGGAAGAAATGACTGCTAAGTTCGCTGAGAAGTTCCAAGCCGTAGACATGCTTGGCAATCTTAAATAGAGCAATAATACCAATTTGCACTGAGGCCACGGAGTGAATCATTGCCGTGACCGGCGCGGCGGCACATGCAGTCCGCGCAAGCCAAAGATGAAAAGGCGCAACACAGTTCTTAGAGAACGCAATGACGATTACTGCCAGAACGAACGAGCTCCTCTGATGACTCCATCCTAGTTGTTGCACGTCAATGTTTTCAAAGGGCACGTCCAGAGGAAAATTAAGAGAAATCACAGGAATTGCAATAAGCAAAACAGGCCATATTGTCGCATGAATGTAGTAGTTTACGGCTCGCTTGCTAGCATCATTATTGCGAAGTGTTATTAATGGTATAATTGTCAGTATCGAGACGGTATAGAAGAACAGCAAAGTGATAAAATTATCAGATATTCCAGCGCCAATCGATAGTGCAAGTGTGGCACTCAAGAAACGATGAAATGTCTCCGCCTTCGTCGAGAATTGCGCTGCAACGTACCCCATGCAGTACACCAAGGTCACGGACCAGCAGAGGTATATCAGAATGACAAAAATCCATGATGGCGTGTCGAGAGAAAACACAATCCAATTACTTATGCGTATCGGCCCTGAAACGGGACCGTACGAGTACGTTCCCAAAGCCATTACGGCAGTCGATCCGATCATGATCGAGTAGAAAGCGTACTTGGATTTCGGCTTAATTATCGTCAGCAGGTTGAGGACGAGGGGCCAAGAGAGCAGCAATAGGGCAATTGTGGCTGGATCAACGCTTGGCATGTTCAATGCTGCGATTTTTTCAAACATGACTGGTCAAAGAGCCTGCGAAAAGGTGGGATTTTAGGGGCTTCGAGAACTGCACGATACTGCTAGGCGATTCCTGCCCGCTCCAACGCCGCCATGAACTGCGGGCAGATGCTTCCACGGCCGACATGAAGTTCAAGCCCGACATGCTGCATAAACTTAGCAGATAGCGGCCTTGCCCAGTACAGAATCAAGTGGCGTCCGGCAGAATGAAGTGTGCGTGCGATGTCTTCCAGCGCGAGCTGCCCAATGGTGTCAAGGGCCGCCATATTGTGTAGCCACAGGAGGACTACCAGTGCACGGCTACCCATTTGAGTGGTTAACTCGGTATGCAGCTTCTGGCCGATGCCCAACAGAAACGGTCCGTGGATGTGGACATCGATGACATCGCTGGGAATGTGCTTTTCCTGCAAGACGTGCAATCGATTGTCCTCGACGGAATCTATCGTTTCCTTCTCGACGGTCGTGGCATTCGCCACCTCGCAGATAAGCAGCATAGCGGCGAGAACAAATCCGGCTTGCACTGCCGCTGCTAGGTCAGAAAATATCCTCGAGGAATCGACCTGCTTCGGCATCCTGCTCCGCTTCATCGCTTCGCCCTCTGCGAGACTTTCCTAGCCACTTTTTTCTCTTCGCGCAGCACTTCCATCGCCTCATTCATGTGGGCGAAAAAAAACTCCCGCATCTTCTCTAGTACTTCCCCCAACATCGGGTCGCGGAGTCGGTAGAAAATCTGATTGCCTTGCTTTCGGGTTTCAACGAGGTGCTTACTTCGAAGGACTGCAAGATGCTGCGATGCGTTTGCCTGCTCGATCCCGACCTCCTCCCACAGAGCGCTCACCGACATCTCGCCACGACTAAGACACTCCACAATGGCGACACGAGTGGGATGGCCAAGCGCCTGAAAGACGCCAGCCTTAAACTGTCGCATTGACTCCAACATTGCTGCACTTTCAATCCGGCAAACTAGCATACATTCGAATAGTCGAATATAGAACTGTAAACAACTTGGTCAATAGCGTCTCGCCTGTTTTTCACCGGGTTTTATTTTTTTTGAGGGAGACTGGATTCTGAGAATGACTCTGGAAGGGGAAAGTATCGCAGGGCGGGTGGAGCAATACCGAATCCGATCCACTCTCATCAATCAACGCGATCGGTTTGCGCAGCCGTTGATGCTGCATGAAACCGGATGTTGCAAAAACACCCTTGTATCCTGCGGCTGGTGAGACCGAACAAAGCAACTGGCGACAGATGGTCCCACCCTTGGCCTATTGATGTCTGCGCACGCAATCGAATAGCAAATTGGATCGGTTTGCTACGAAGGCCGGGACTCCCGCTGGTCGCCCCTGTTGGATTGGTGGCGCAGACGTCAAAAATACCGTCAAGTAGCTGGATTACCGCCCGATTTTCGTACTGAAACCCAAGCAGTCGCCGGAGCGTGCAGGTGCAGTAATGCCGGCTCGTGTCACCTAGCTGGGCAGCGCACATGTCTGATATTAAGAAAACTGCGTGGGTGTCGATGTTTCAAAATCTAACTGGGATTTCGCCATCGCGGGAAGCCGTCTAACCTTCACCTTTGGGGAAAGCCAAGGGAACGAATGCTCCCCGCTGAACCACGACTATTCGTCCGCTTCCTATCACCACATGACTGAACTCGACCGGAACAAGAATAGGAGGCGCAGGTCGTCCTGAAGTCCAGGGGAATCGAATTGTGCGACATTCGAAAGCGGCGGCGAAATTGGCGACGGTAACCTTGAAGACATCCAAGATCTCAAGAGACTCGCCCCCTTAGATTTCTCCGATTGATTCACTAAGCCGATGATCCACTGCAATTGCGATTTTTCGGTGACTAGGCTGAATAAATAGAGGAGTCCGATTTGTGGCCGGTGGTCGTGTGCTGGATACCTCTTTCATGAATCCCTGATAACTGCAGTACCTATCTGCCTGAAGGGCATGCCTGGGATCGCCTTGGTTGACGCGCGACCAGGCGAGGACTAGCAATCGCCAAGTGTCTGCCCCCAAAAAAGTCTTTTATAAAGGATCAGCCGGCGAAAAGCCTGTTCGCTGGGGAGAGGGAAAGAGTTGAATCCGCCCCGGTAGGCAGATCCACCAGGATCCTGCTTCCGGGTCCCCATCCGACATGTTCCAGCGCAAACTTTTGCCTGAGAAACGAGATTGGTATACTTGGGTTCACTGAGATAAGAAAAAGCACCACTTCTTGCACGAGGATATTTATCTCCAATGCATGGTGAGAAAGCGGATATCAGTACAGGAAACGTCGAATTAGATGAAATCCTCCGCGGGGGCCTGACGGCGAATCGGATTTATTTATTAGACGGTCATCCAGGCGCCGGTAAAACGACCCTCGGCATGCAGTTTCTGCTTGATGGAATTCAAAAAGGGGAAACGGGACTTTACGTCTCACTATCAGAAACAAAGGTCGAACTCGAAGCCATTGCAAAGACGCACGGCTGGTCTCTGGAAGGTCTACATATCCATGAATTAGTGGACCCGACCGACACTCTGCAAGCCGATTCGCTGTACACCATGTTTCACCCCTCGGAAGTCGAGTTGGGAGAAACGACCCAGCAAATGTTGGCTCAAGTTATGCAGTTAAACCCTCGCCGGGTTGTCTTGGACTCGCTGTCTGAATTACGGCTACTAGCTCAAAGTGCATTGCGTTACCGACGTCAAATTTTGGCCCTGAAACACTTTTTTGTTGGACGCGATTGCACGGCAATCTTTTTGGATGACAAAACGTCACCCGATCAGGACCTGCAATTGCAGAGCATCGCGCACGGCGTCATCAGCCTGGACCGGATGTCAGCCGACTTTGGAGAAGAGCGTCGCCGCTTGCGGGTGGTGAAGTATCGTGGCCGCAGTTTTGTCGGAGGTTGGCACGATTTCGATATTCTACCGGGAGGCATAAAAATTTACCCCCGGATCTCAACCAACTTCCCAGCACGACCGAGCGGACGCTTGGCGCCGCTGCTCAGCGGCAATGCGTCACTTGATACGCTACTGGGCACAGGAATCGAACCGGGGACCAGCACGCTCATGCTTGGCCCGGCCGGCGTGGGCAAATCCTCCTGCGCCACCCTGTTTGCCGTGACTGCGTGCAAGCGGGGCGAACGAGCGGTAATCTTCGTTTTCGATGAAAGCCGTCAAACGCTGATCCTCCGCTCCAAGGGGTTGGAGATGGATCTGGAAAAACTGGAAGCGGAAGGGTCGTTAGAGATTCGCCAAGTGAACCCAGGCGAAATTTCTCCCGGCGAATTTGCCGATATGGTACGAACCGCCGTTCAACCGCAGCCGGGGGAAAGTCGCGTCTCGGTTGTTGTAATTGATAGTCTCAATGGGTATTTGAGCGCGATGCCGGAAGAACGCTTCTTGCAAATTCAAATGCACGAACTGCTGAACTATCTTGGCAACAGCGGCATCGCGACGTTTTTGATCGTGGCGCAGCATGGGATGCTGGGAACCGTTATGCAAACGCCGGTTGACGCCAGCTATCTGGCTGACACGGTGATTCTATTTCGTTATTTTGAAGCGAGCGGCGAGATCCGTCAGGCGATCTCTGTCGTGAAAAAACGGGATGGCAATCACGAGCGTACAATCCGCGAATTTCGAATGATTGATGGAAAGATTGTGGTCGGCGACCCGCTGCACAACTTCCGCGGCATCCTTGCTGGCACGCCGGTTTTTACCGGCGAGGATGAGAATCTCCTGAAGGGACAGGAGCGCAATGCAAATCGTTGATACCGATTCTAATAAGCATCGCATCCTGCTGCTTCCTCCCACCGCGCGGGATTCGACGATCACCGCAAGAATCCTGGGTGAGAGTAACATTGCAACCTTCGCTTGTCGCGACATCCAACACCTTTGTCACGAAGCGTTGGCCGGCGCTGGCGTATTGCTGATCGCAGAAGAACATCTCTTGAGCGCGGCGGGCAAATTGGTGAGGCAAATGCTGACCGAGCAGCCGGCGTGGTCAGATCTGCCCCTTTTGATCTTAACGCTCGCTTCTTCCCAAAATTCATCGTTACTCGAGCACTGGCAACAAGTGGCGAATGTAACACTGATTACTCGCCCCTTACAGATTCAATCCTTTCTAAGCGTCGTTCGCTCGCGGTTGCAGGATCGCAAACGACAATATATGGTGCGCGATCTGTTGGATTCGTTAGAGCGCCATGGTCGTGAATTCAGTCAACTTGCCGATGCAATGCCGCAGATCGTCTTCACCACGAGAAAACAGGGCGAGACCGAATATTTAAATCAACGAGCGCTCGATTATTTCGGCATTTCCCACGAGGACATCCACGGATTTGATTGGACGTCGCGAATTTATGAAAGTGATTTCTCGAAGGCGAAAACCCGCTGGAATCATGCCCTGGAGACCGGCGTTTTGTTCCAATGCGAATTCCGTATGCTACATGCTCCGACTTTAGAGCATCGCTGGCACTTGGCCCGATCCTTGCCCGTCAGGGACGAAGAGGGAAGCCTCGTCCGCTGGTTCGGCACGATCACCGACATTCATCAACAAAAGTTGAGCGAAGAAAAATTGAGCTTGGCGTTGCAGCAAGCTGCCGCAGCGAACACGGTGAAGAACGAGTTTCTGGCGAATATGAGCCATGAGATTCGTACGCCGATGACCGCCGTTTTAGGATATGCAGAACTGCTCATGCAGCAGGAAGTCGATCCAGAGAAAATCGACTTCTTGAAGATCATCCGGCAAAACGGTGAGTTTCTCATGGAAATCATCAATGACATCCTTGATCTCTCCAAAATCGAAGCTGGCAAACTCGAGATCACGCAGGAGCCCTTTGAACTTGTGCGGATGATCGAAGAGATTCAGTCCTTGATGAAAGTTCGTGCTGCTGAAAACAACATTGCTTTCAGCGTCGAATTCAAGGGGAACAGTCGCAAGTTGGTCAGTAGCGACTCCAAGCGGTTACGCCAAATCTTGATTAATTTGATTGGCAACGCTTTGAAATTTACCGAGCAAGGCTCTGTCCGACTGATTGTCACCCACCTGCCTGAGCGGATTAATTTTGATGTCACGGATACCGGCATCGGTATGTCGCAGCAGCAGATCGAGCAACTTTTTCTTCCCTTCCAACAAGCCGATTCGTCCGTCTCACGCAAATTCGGCGGAAGCGGACTCGGGCTAGCGATTAGTCAACGCTTGGCGGCGATGCTGGGGGGCGAAATCACTGTTCAAAGCAAGTTGGGGCAAGGCAGCACCTTCACGTTTTCGATCGCCGACTCCGTCTCTGATGCGCAGCGTTTTGATGAAGCCCATGCGCTGATCGCCGCACAAGAGCCGCTTCCCGAAAAGCCGTTGCTCGAATGCGAGATCTTGCTGGTCGAAGATCGGGCGGCGATCCGCTTTTTGACAAGTCGCATCCTGACGAACGCGGGCGCTACCGTTTTGATCGCCGAGAATGGATTGTTAGCGATTCAGCAAATCCAGCGGATGCACGACACGAATTCGTCGCCCGACATCATCCTGATGGATATGCAAATGCCGGTGATGGATGGTTTCCAAGCGACAGCACAACTAAGAGAGATGGGATATTGCAAGCCCATCATCGCACTGACGGCAGACGCGATGCAGGGAGACATGGACCGCTGCCTTCGCAGCGGGTGCAACGCTTATATCAGCAAACCAATTGATTCTATGGAACTTCTCCAAGTAATCGCGCGATACGCGAGAGAAACCAAAGTAGATTTCTCTCCAAGTTCTGAGCAACTTTAGCGTCTCCACGAAACAAGGGAGCGGCAGCGAGATCGAAGGGATCGGTCGTCGCTACGCACATAGCTAAGCGATCCCTCTGCTGCGGCGACAAGAATCAGTTGGGACGATCGCCTACGGATCTCGTCAATGACATGCCTTAAATCCGAGAGCGCTGAAGGATATCGAAAACCAACTTCAAATGATGGGGCCAGTGTGCATCACCCACCCCAAACGCCTAGAAATTCTCGGCGACCGGATTGGTGGGTCAGGTGAACCGATCGTGTGAATGGAGCATCCTTCCATCTCTCGCGGTTTGCTCCCCCCACTCGACTGAACTCGGTTTATACTAGCCGACATGCTCGACGACGCCAACTCAACTCTCCGTGACCACATCGACCAGCTTTATCGCTCTGATTCTCGGCGCGTGTTCGCTTCGCTGGTTCGCATCTTGAAAGACTTTGAGCTAGCCGACGACGCACTGCATGAAGCGTTTGCGGCGGCCATCGAAGATTGGGGGCAGCATGGAGTGCCGGGCAATCCGACCGCGTGGCTCATTTCGGCCGGGCGCAACAAAGCGATTGATGCGCTCCGTCGGCAAGGACGCTTGCACGAATTGCAGCCGGAAATCGCGTCTCGGCTGGAAGCAGTCGCTTCGGAGAATGCGGCTCGTTCGGCGACCGAGATCGAAGATGATCGCTTGCGGCTGATCTTTACCTGCTGTCATCCCGAGGTCGACCCTCGATTAAGAGTACCGTTGACGTTACGCGAAGTATGTGGGCTCACGACCGAGGAAATCGCGCGCGCTTTTTTGACAACCAAGGGATCGATGGCCCAGCGGATCGTGCGGGGTAAAGCCAAGATTCGCGAAGCGGGAATTCCTTTTGTCGTTCCTGCTTTGAGCGAGTTGCCGGCCCGGTTGGATGCGGTGCTGGAGGCGATATACCTAGTGTTTAATGAAGGGTATTCAGCATCGCATGGAGACGCGCCGATTCGCGCCAATCTGACCGCCGAGGCGATTCGGCTGGGCCGTCTGGTTGGGCAACTGCTGCCTGATCCGGAAGTGCAAGGCTTGCTCGCTTTGATGCTGCTGCATGAGTCGCGCCGCGAAGCGCGAGTCTCTGAAACGGGCGAGATCATCCTAATGGAAGATCAAGACCGTACGCTTTGGAACCGAGAACTGATCGCCGAGGGAACCGCATTGGTTGAACAAGCGCTACGGTCACGGCGGTTTGGCGCCTATACGTTGCAAGCGGCGATTTCGGCGATTCATGCCGAGGCCCCCGCCGCCGACCAAACCGACTGGAATCAGATTGTAGTCTTATATGGCGCGCTGCTGCGGATCGATCCTTCGCCGGTGATCGCGCTAAACCGCGCCGCTGCCCTCGCGATGCGAGACGGACCTGAAGCTGGGCTGGAGCTTATCGACGGCATTTTGAGCGGCGGAGAACTGGGCGATTATCATTGGGCGCACGCAGCCCGGGGCGAACTGTTGCGCCGTTTAGGCCGATCGACTGAAGCGATCGCGGCGTTTAATCGAGCCCTGGAGATGGTCGAGCAAGAGGCGGAACGCCGGCTATTGACGGCGCGGATCAGGGAATTAGAAAAATAATTCGGTGGGGCTGTCGATTCTGGCGGAGGCCGATCGACTATTGGGTAAGAGCTCGGCTAAAAGTGATAGCTGAGCAAACCGTGAAAGCAACTACAGGATAACCATCTCATGAAATACATCTGCTTAGGATTTATCGACGAAGCGAAGTTTGCTGAGGTCCCCCAGGCCGATGCGGAGAAAATGATGGAGGAGTGTTTCGCCTACGACGACGAACTCCGCCGCGGCGGACATTTTATCGGCGGCGAGGCGCTCGATACGATGCGCAACGCGGTTACGCTGCGGATGAAAGAGGGGAAAGTTGACGTGACGGACGGTCCGTTTTCGGAAACCAAGGAAACGCTGGGGGGTATTTTGCTGCTAGAGGCTCGGGACATGAACCATGCGATTGCGCTGATGTCCAAACACCCGGGGACAAAAGTCGGACCGTGGGAGATTCGCCCAGCGGATGAGACGATCAATGCGTTGATCGCTGAACGGAACGCCGCGGTGAAGCAGCAATAGCAGTTGTGGACACGCCAAGATGCCCCAAGCCTAACAAGAGCCCCAGATGAACCTACTGGACCACACCGATCTTCCTGCCGAGCGGAAGATCGCCACTAGCCGAGTCGTCCCCTTCTCACCGGCGCAAGTCTTTCAAGCGTTTCGCGATCCTACGCTGCTGGCCAAGTGGTGGGGCCCTGACGGCTTCTCGAATACATTTCGCAAGTTCGATTTTCGGCCCGGCGGCGATTGGCTGTTTGACATGCATGGTCCGGATGGGACCGACTATCCCAACGAAAGTCGGTTCTTAGAAATCTCCGAACCAACGCGGATCGTGTTTGATCACTTGGGCGCGCCAAAGTTTCGTACGTTTCTAGATTTTTCGCCAACGGCCGCAGGCTGCCAGATCGATTGGTGCATGGCGTTTGAAGACGAACAGACACGCGCGCACGTCTTTAGTTTTGCTGGAGGTGCGCTTGAACAGAATCTGAATCGATGGGTTGCGATATTGAGTGAAGAATCTGCCTGACAGATCGCTCAACCCGGTCAGCGGTTGAGCGATTACCTTTTCGAGCGGCATTACCAATCGCGCGGCGCGATTAGCTCTTCTCCATCGGCGTCAAACCCGTACGCTTCGGCGATGGTCGCAAAGTCATTGCCGATTGCGTCGCGAGCGGCGGTTTCGATTTCGCTGTCTTCTTCTTCAAACTCGGCTGCAAGCTGGTTGAATTCTTCGGTGGCGGCGTGCGTCAACACGTAGAGATCGTCCAGCGACTTGGGCTTCTTCCGCTCAATCGTTTCGCACAGGTCTTCGAGGATCGCCTTGCCTTTGTCGACCAGGTGCTCAGGGAAATAAGCGTCGAGATACATATCCGCCAAAAAGGGGTAGTCGACTAACGACTGGTTGGTAATCGCCATGGGGCTACTGAAGCTGAATAGGGGTACGGGCATCGCTCGGCGGCGTCAAGCTTTGGCCGCAAGGAATGGAGTCCACTCGCCGCTGCTATTTTGGGATGTTATCGAACAATCCTTCATGATGCGAGACGGCTTTCGTCGGGGAAATCCTCAATCGGGCGCTTTCTTTTATCGCTAGCCAGATGAAGTCTCGGTGAAGATTGGGTTGGGAATCAACTTCGCGGTGAGTTCCGAATTCGGTCCACCGATCGGAACCGATCCCCGGCAGTTTACCAGGGAAATCTCGGCGGATTTAGCCCGTGAATATCGGCGATTATTTTCTCGTTAGCAAGTCAGTCAAAAGTGACGGGGATCTCGCCAAAATTGGGCAGCGGAAAGCCGAGCATTGTGTGTAAATATCTGCGTCCGTAAGCTAAATGGGCTCACTACTGAACAGTACCCCCTAATTTTGCGATCTGGCCTACGGAGTCCTCGATGAAAAAACGCCCCGGTTTTACTCTTGTCGAATTGTTAGTGGTGATCGCAATTATCGGGGTCTTGATCGCGATGCTGCTGCCGGCGGTGCAACAAGCGCGGGAAGCAGCTCGCCGGATGTCTTGCACCAACCAGATGAAGCAGTTGGGACTGGCGATGCACAACTATCACGACACCTATGGCGCTTTGCCGGCGCGTGTCGGCGGCGGCGCAGCATCCGGGCAGCGGTTAAGCGGCTGGATCGGCTTGCTGCCGTACATCGAAGAGCGCGCGTTGTACGATCAGATCGCCAGCAACGCCGCTTCGTTTGGGGTGAGACCGTGGCAAAAGCCGTATGCCCCCTATGACACCCAGGTCAAAATGTTGCTTTGCCCTTCAGAAACGGAAGACCCACGGTTGCCGGCCTTTGATCTAAAGGGAAGCTCTAACTACGCTTTTTCGATCGGCGACTGTTGCCGCTATTCGCTGGATCATCAAGCGTTCGAGGCCCGCGGTCCCTTCTCACTTTACAGATATTGCAGCTTCAACAAGATCACGGACGGTCAAAGCAACACCGTGATGCTAGGCGAAAAGGGGTTGGGAACCGACCAGAAAAAATTGATCGGCGGCATCATCGTCACCGGAACTCCTTGGGTGGTGAATGAACAAGACGGCATCAATCCTGGCATCTGCCAAGCGATGCGTCCCCTGGGTCAAACCTATCCCAGCAGCACGTCGACCCTTAGCTATAGCGGCCGCCGCTGGTCGGATGGAGCGGTGAACATGCAAGGGTTCTGCACCATCCTGCCCCCCAACTCTCCCAGTTGCAGCCGGAAGACCAATGACTGGTCAGAATCGATCGTCACGGCATCTAGCTACCATCCCGGCGGCGCGAACGCGCTCTTTTGTGATGGTTCGGTGACGTTCATTCCCGAAACAATCGATACCGGCGACCTCTCCAAACCGGCGCCTCAGGCGGGCGAATCGCCGTATGGCGTATGGGGCGCGATGGGATCAAAGTCAGGTCAAGAATCCGTATCGTCGCTGTAATCCACGATTACCTACGGTCCCTCATTCATTCCCTCCTTTGGCTTCACAAAAAACGGATACCATGGCAAGCACACTACGAATTTACGGTCTGTGCATCGCAACGGTGATGGTCGTTGGTTGCTCTGGCCAAGTCCTGCTTGAAGGCGCCGCGAAAACAACGGTGACCGTCACTCTGGATCAAGCTCCGGTGGAAGGGGCGGCGGTTGTCTTTACACCGGTCGACGGCGGGCGTTCGGCATCAGGGCAAACCGACGCCAATGGGATCACCCAGATGGGAACTTCTCGCGTGGGTGACGGGGTCTTCCCCGGCGAGTATAAGATTGTCGTCGTGAAATCGATCGATGATCCCAATTTCGTCGAGAACGCGGCGGATCAAAACGAATTCACCGGACGTGGTCGCCCTGCGTATGCCAAGCAGATCTATCAGGTTCCTCAAAAGTACATCAGCACCTCGACTTCGGGTCTGAGCACCATCGTCGAAGCGGACGCTGAAAACGAAGTGACGCTGGAGTTGAACAGCGACAAGTAAGCACCGCTTGACCGCAAGCAGGAGGTTAAAACTTTTCCTTCTGCTAACCTTACTCAGATGCCGCTGCCGCAGCTTCTTCCTCGGCTTCTTTGGCGGCCACATCCGTATGGCGGGACGCCAAAGTCCCCAAGATCGGCGCGATCAACGCAGTCCAGCCGGTTTGATGGCTGGCGCCGAGTCCTTTGCCGGTTTCGGCGTCAAAGTATTCGTAGAACAACACTAGATCGCGCCAGTGGGGATCGTTAAGCAACATGTCGCTCCGCGCATAGCTGGGGCGATCACCTTCTTCGTCGGCGAGAAACAGTTTGGACAAGCGACGGCGGATCTCGTCGGCGACTTCCTGTAGATCCATATAGACTCCGGAGCGCGCCGGGCATTCGACTCGCAGCGACTTCCCATAAAACTGATAGTAGCGCTCAAGCGCTTCGATCAGCAGATAGTTGAGTGGGAACCAGATCGGCCCACGCCAGTTGGAGTTGCCGCCAAACAAACCGCTGTCGGACTCGGCCGGCAAATACTGCACGCGGAGCATCTCGCCGTGCAGTTCGTATTCAAATGGATGTTCTTCGTGGTACTTCGACAAAGAGCGAATGCCGTAGTTTGAGAGAAATTCATCCTCGTCCAGCAAATAGCGGAGCATGCGCAACAAACGCTCTTTGGTCGGGATCGCCAATAATCGCTTCCCTTGCCCCGCTGCTTCGCCTTCGTCTTCGCACTCCATGTAGGTCATGAATTTGCTTAGATCAGGGCGAAACTTGAGGAACCAATCCATGCGTTTGCGAAACGCAGGCAGCTTTACCATGGTTCGGTCATACAACACATCAACCGTCAGCAGCGGAATCAAGCCGACGATCGAGCGAATCCGTAGCGGCACGCTACGACCATCAATATGCAAATGGTCGTAGTAGAAACCGTCAGTCTCGTCCCACAAGCCAGTCCCGTCCAGCGAGTTCATCGCTTCGGCGATCGAAACGTAGTGCTCGAAGAACTTTGACGCCATGTCCTCGTAGGCGAGATTATCCTCGGCCAATTCAAACGCGATCGACAGCATGCTGGAACAGAAGTAGGCCATCCAAGCCGTACCGTCCGCTTGCTCTAGATGCCCACCGGTTGGCAGCGGCTTGGAGCGATCAAAAATCCCGACGTTGTCGAGTCCGAGGAAACCTCCGCTAAATACATGCTTGCCGCGAATGTCTTTGCGATTGACCCACCAAGTAAAGTTGAGCAACAGTTTTTGGAAAACTCGCTCTAAAAAGACGCGATCGCGATCTCCGTTGGACGCGGTCATTTGATAGACGCGCCAGCAAGCCCATGCATGAACCGGAGGATTCACGTCACTAAAATTCCATTCGTAGGCCGGCAATTGCCCATTCGGGTGCATGTACCATTCGCGCAGGAAAAGGATGGCCTGATCTTTGGCGAAGGCTGGGTCGATTTTGGCGAACGGAATCAGGTGAAACGCCGAGTCCCACGCGGCGTACCAGGGATATTCCCACTTGTCCGGCATCGAGATAATGTTGCGATTGTAGAGATGCCCCCAATCGCTGTTGCGTTTACTCGGTTTGCCTGGCGAAGTATCGGCATGTTCGGCCGGCGTTTTACCTTTGTTCTCTAGCCAGCGCGGAATCACATAGTGATAAAACTGCTTGGTCCACAGCAAGCCGGCGTTCGCCTGACGCAAGATCATCTCTTCTTCATGCGAGAGCCCTGGTGCGACCAACGACTTTGCATAGCGATCGGCCTCTGCAATGCGCTGTTTGAACGCTTCATCAAACCCAGCGCCAAACGGCGTGGCCGGCTGTTCCGCTTTGATCGACATCCGCATTCGGAATTGAACGGACTCGCCGCCGGGAATCGTGCATTGATAGTGAGCGGCCGCTTTGGTGCCGGTCGGTTCGGGATTGACGACTCCTTCGATTCCATTGACCACCGCAAGATGAAACGCATCTTTGCAGGAAGGACGGCGGCTGTGGGGGTCTTCAAATCGCCAAGAGTTGGTTTCGTTTTCGGTAAACATCCATTCAGGAAGTTCGCCAGCAGGGCCGACATCCACACGGATCTCATAATTACCCAGTGACTCGTGCTCGCCCAACAGTTGGTCGGCGGCGACCTGGGTCAAGCAAGGTTTTTGGTCCGGCTTCTCCATCGTCGGCCCCCAGGCCCACGTATTGCGGTACCACCAAGTCGGCAAAAAATGGAGCGGCGCCGCATCGGGGCCGCGGTTGAAGATTGTCACGCGAATCAAAATATCTTCAGGCGAAGCTTTGGCGTATTCGACCTGGACGTCAAAATATCGACCTTCGTCGAAGATGCCGGTTTCGGTCAGTTCATACTCAGGCTGCTGGCGATTGCGCTGCGCATTTTCGTGCCGCAGACGCTGGTACGGATATTCGGCCTGGGGATATTTGTAGAGCCCCTTGAGATACGAGTGAGTCGGCGTCGAGTCGAGATAATAGTACGCCTCTTTGACATCCTCGCCGTGGTTCCCTTCGGGACCGGTCAGGCCAAACAGGCGTTCTTTAAGAATCGGATCTTCTTCATTCCAGAGCGCCAAACCAAAACACAATCGACACTGGCGATCACTAATCCCGAGCAGCCCATCTTCCCCCCAGCGGTAGGTTCGCCAGATTGCTTCTTCATGGGTGAAATTGAGCCAGGGATCTTCTTCCGCGGTGCTTTCGCGCACGGTTCCCCATTGGCGTTCCGAAAGGTACGGTCCCCAGCGTTTCCAATTGGCGCCCTTTTCACGACGTGACTCAGCGCTGAGACGCTCCCATTCCGCTTCCGGCATAAATCCTCTGTCCTGCTGCGTAAGTCAGTCGTAACTGCCTACAAAAGTTGCGTAGCTTGCGCATAAACCAAGCGAGTCGACGTGCCCTGTTCGACATGCGACCGCAGCGGTGATCCACCCACTACCCTACCATGCGAATCTTATTCCGATTGGGCCGCAAGAGCCTGTTTTTTTGCCGTCCCCTGCCGGGGGCAGAGAACTCGGTTAGGCATTTCAGGGATGCGGACCAGGCCGCTCCCCTACTCTGCAATCTAGGGAAGCGATTCCCACTTACCTCCTCAAAGGGCAACCCGTGGCTTCCCGCTGAGGAACAATGAAAATCGTCCTGGCCCCCGCAGGCGGCAAGGAAATCACTGTCAGCATCCGACGTGGATGGCGCACACGAGCCTGCGGTATTACGCTTTTTCGATTTTTACGAGAGCACTTGCGATCGCATGTTGCGCATCCACATGACACCACGAAGCGAATTGTCGTTTGCTTGCATCACGCAGTGAAGGCAAGGCCGCTCTGGCCCTGCTACCGAGCTTACTCAGGGCCAGCGCCACGCAAGTCTGATCCTCGTTTTCATCAGGAAGCTCGAGATGACGGATCATCTGCGAGATGAAGAAATCTCCGTTTTCACCAATTCCATATCGAATGACATATTCGGCGTAAGTCGAGATCCGAAAGAAAGGTGGATTGGCGGCGAGAATCGAGGAAATTGTGGTCTCTAAAATATCGATCCAATTTTCTAGTAATTCTGTATCGGCTGCTGTAATCAACTTATTTTGCTGCAACATTCCACCAGAACGCAAACCCCAGCCACGCGCTGTTGAGCAAAGATGAAAGAGCGTTCCGGCCAGATCACGATCCATTTTTGATTCTTGGCAGACGCGCTCACCAACCATGTAGATCGCTTCGAGCACTTGATGAAAGTTGCGCTCAATCAATCCCTGATAGGGACGCAACATCCCGAGGAAACCGTCGCTTTTACAATGAATTTCTCCCTTTGCATCTTGCCAGCCTGAACCATGTTCAAGTAACAGCAAATTGGCCGCTTCGTAATCCATATGAAGAGTCGGTCTTAATGGTTCCAACCAGAAGTTGATCAAAGAGTTTTATCGGCGTGCATTCTGATCGTTCAAATTCAAGACAGCTTAAAAGCCGCGTTCCAAGAAACACGGGCTTCTTCTTCATCCCATTCTACTAAGCCTAACGAAGCAAGCTGCCGAAGCTGATCGGACCAGACCGGACTTCCACGTTTTTTTCTGGGAGGCCAGAGCGGACTGGACCGCCACACTTTTTTCTCTGAGCAGACGACCGAATCATTTTGCATCCTAATCAACTAGCCATTTCGACTTTAAACTTCGTGACGAGTTTCACGAAGTGGACTGTGGACTGTGGACTGTGGACTGTGGACTGTGGACTGTGGACTGTGGACTGTGGACTGTGGACTGTGGACTGTGGACTGTGGACTGTGGACTGTGGACTGTGGACTGTGGACTGTGGACTGTGGACTGTGGACTGTGGACTGTGGACTGTGGACTGTGGACTGTGGACTGTGGATTAGCGGATTAGCGGATTAGCGGATTAGCGGACCGGACTCGTCCCCGTTTTTTTTTCTGAGCAATCAAAGTGGACTGTGGACCGCTGCTTTTTTCGCCGCTTCACAGCAGATCCGCCCCAAGTTCGATCCCGCGCAGCAAACAAGCCCGCCAACCTCTCCCGAAGTTGCCGAACTCAACGACGCTGCACCGCCAAAGTGACCTCAACGGGTCGCACGGCGAGTCAATATGTATGAATATATCATAGCAAATGTCTAAGACTTTTTCAAGAGACAATCTTTGCCGCCGCGGCCGGAGAAGAGCGGAGGAAGGGCTACTTTCGAACAGCCCATTGGGGAGAAGCCCCTGGGCGAGTCTCATGATATTCCGGCGGTGCTCCCATCTTCGATGCTTGTAAAACACCGCTGCCCAGCGAAAAACTAGGCCGCATTCTTCTTGTCATGTTCTTTCAAGTCATCCAGCGTCGGCAGGTGCTTGCCTTGTAGCTCGTAGACATAGCGGAGAACTTCGGCGACGGCGGCGTATTGTTCGGCCGGGATGGCTTGGTTGACTTCAGCGTCACGATAGAGGGCGCGGGCTAGTTCCTTACGTTCGACGATCGGGATGTTGCTTTCTAGCGCCAAACGGCGAATCCGCTGCGCAACCAGGCCGGCGCCTTTGGCGATCACGATGGGGGCCGCCATCTTGTACGGATCGTACTTCAGCGCGATCGCCAATTCGGTGGGATTGGTGACGACAAAGTCGGCTTTTGGAATGTCGCTGGACATGCGGTTCATCGCCAATTGCCGCGCCACTTGCCTGCGCCGCGCGAGCAGGGCCGGATCTCCCTGCATCGATTTCATTTCTTCGCGAACTTCTTGCTTGGTCATCTTCAGGTCTTGCTCATGCTTCCACCACTGAAACGCGTAGTCCATCAGCGCCAAAATCAGCAGTGCGGCGCCGATCTTCATCGACGTCCAAAACGCGGTGGTAAGCAAAAAACTGGCGATCTCGCCGGCCGAGCGTTCGGAGAGCCCCAAAATGGTCGGCAGATCGTTATAAATGCTGACCCCGGCGACGGTCGCCGCGATTAACACTTTGATGATGCCAAATCCAAACTTCACAAAATTCGCCAGCGCGAACAATCGGCCAAAGCCTGACAGCGGGTTGATTCGCTGAATATCGAACGTCAATTTCTCCGGCAGAAACAAAAAGCCGGTCTGCAAAAGGTTGAGCGCGATCGCGGCGACCATGATCAACAACAGGATCGGCACAAGCACGACCGCTAACCGCCAAACGGCAGTAAAGTTTTCGTTCATCGCCCAGGCGAAACTGATCTCTAATGGCGGCGCGATGCTCAGCTTATCGCGGGTAAAGTCCCCAAAGAAGTGAAATAGCCCTTGCGAGAAGTACATAATCACGCCGAGCGCGATCACCAGCATGCCAGCAGAAATCAGGTCTTGGCTTTTGGTGATCTGCCCCTGCTTGCGCGCTTCGTCGCGGCGGTGCTGGGTTGGATCTTCTGATTTGTCATCATCTTGCTCGGCCATGCTTCACGCCTACTTGGGGAGCGCCACCGTGCGATTAATGACCATGTCGCGAATCGAATTGACGGTCGGTTCTAATTGATCTTGAAACAACCAGCCCATCGACCCCACCGTCAGAAAGACAAAGACCATCAGCAACATTGTGTTCAAGCTGAAGCCGACCGCGATCAAGTTCAACTGCGGCAACGTGCGGCTGATCAGCCCCATCACCAACACGCCGATCAGCAGCGCTACCGTGCCTGGCGCCGCCGCTTGTACGCCCAGCATAAAGCTGATGGAAAGTGTCGAGACCAATACGTGCACCACTTCCGGCGAAGCAAGTCCCACGCCTGGTGGAACATCGGCGAAGGTCGAGAGCAGTGCGCCAATCATAAAGCGATGTCCGCCCAGGCAGAAAAACATCGCGACCACAACCATATCAAACATCACCGACAACAGCGGGACGCTTTCGTCAAACGCCGGATTGAACGCGTCTGCGACCGATAAACCGCCGATCTGGCCCAGCATTTGGCCGGTGATTTGTACGCCAGCAAAGAGAATCCGAACCCCCAAGCCAAACGAAATCCCGATAAACAACTCTCCGCCTAGCACTACCAGATAACTCATCCAATGGTCTGGCTCCGGAAATTTCTCGCCCCAAAAGAGCCCGGTGATCATCATCGAAATGGTGATCGCGAGAAACGCTTTGACTTTGTTTGGCGCGTAGCTTGAACCGAACATCGGCGCAGTCGCGAACATGCCGCTGACCCGCGTCAACACCGTGACGAAGATAAACAGTTGATGCAGCGTCGGATCTAAAAGGGGCAAGCTTTCCACGTTAGCTCGCTCTCGCCGGGTTCACGCAACTAACCTCCCATCAAACGATCAGGAATGTGCGTCACTAAGGTTTCGGTGTAGACCATCAATCGCTCCAGCACCCACGGCAACGCAAGCAACATCGCGGCGGCCATCGCCAATAACTTGGGAACGAAGGCGACCGTTTGATCTTGAATTTGGGTCAGCGCTTGCAGCAAACCGATCGCCAAACCGACCAGCATGCCAACCACCAAAGCAGGCGCCGAGATCCAGAGCGCGACCACCATCGCTTCGCGGGTCAGATCGACTGTCGTTGTAACATCCATGACGGATTTGTAGCTTTCTCGTTTAGATCGTGGTAGCAAAACTTTGCATCAACATGCCGACGACCAACGTCCAACCGTCGACCAGCACAAATAACAGCAACTTGAACGGCAACGAAATCATCACCGGCGGCAACATCATCATCCCCATCGAGATCGTCACGCTGGCGACCACAATGTCGAGAATCAAAAACGGCAGATAGATTTGAAACCCGATCAAAAACGCGGTCTTCAATTCGCTGAGAATGAATGCGGGAATCAACGCTTGCAGCGGCACGTCATCGTACGATTGCGGTTCGCCGATTTCATCTTTGGTCGCTTTTGGCAAAAACTCGAAGAACATCCAGACGTCATCACTGTTGCCGGCGATATCGATCTGCTTGCTCATAAAGTGTCGGATCGGCTTCGTTCCTTTTTCCCACGCTTCGTCCGGCCCCATTTCGCCGGTGGTCGGATCAACCTCGGCGAATAGCTTGTATTGCTGACCGGTATCGGGGTTCACTTCTTCGCGGGTGTAAGGGCCCACGCTTCCGTCGTAGACCTCTTGCCAGGTCGGATACATCAGCAGGATTGTCATGAACAACGCGATCGCCGTCACTACCTGACTCGGCGGCAACTGTTGCGTCCCCAAGGCTTGTCGCAACAGGCCTAGCACGATAATGATGCGGATAAAGCCAGTCGTCATCAGCAAAATCGCCGGCGCCAAGCTGAGCACTGTCAGTAGCACCATGATCTGAATCGTACTGACCATCCCGCCGGGGCTAGTCCATTGTTCGGGGCCACCTTTGACAAAGTCGGCCAAATCAGACGCTTCTGCCGAGACCGGCGCGTCAAGTGATGATTCGGCGGAGAGATCAAAGGTTGGTTCGCTGAGCGTCGAAACCTGCTGAGCGGATTGCTGCGCCCATGCAGGAGCGGTCGAAATCGCCAACCAAAGTAGCGAAAGCGTGACCCAGCGAATTTTGCTTGCTTGGCTCATGACTACGCCTCCAAAAATCCGCGTTTCGACGATTCGCCGCCCATCTTTTGCAGCACATCTTGGAAGGAAGCGGTCATGTTGCCGCCTCCTTTTTGACGCAGATGGACCAGTAACGACTCCACTTCGAGCGGATCCGAAATTTCGGTCAATGTCTCGGCGCCGTGCGGCGTTACGGAGAGCAGCAGCAAGCGATTACCGACTCGCACCAACTGCAATTGTTGGCGACCTTGCAACTGCGTTTTTCCCAGAACCTGAACCACTTCCTGCGGCAGACGAGAGTTTGCCGTCGGCATCTTTTTTTTGCCTGCCCAAGCGAAAATCAAAAACAGACCAACCACCAACATCAGACTCGCGACAATCGTCGCTGTCCGTTGTTTGGAATCGGTCGCAGGCAGCATCGACGCGGCCGGCGAGCTGTTTTTCTCGCTCCGCTTGGGGAGCGGCATATTCGCGCCCAGAGAAGCTTGCGCGTCGAGATCCGGCGCGGCCGCCGGGCTCAAGGACTGCGGCGCAGCTTCGACAACGCCGGCGGTATAGGGCTGATTGGCGGTGACGGCAGCATGGCCGTTGACCATCTGGCCGGATGTTCCATCCGCCGCGACAGTCGCCAGAGCTAGAAACAAGGTAATCGCGTGCATCCTTGCACTCGCTTTTTGAAAAAAAGACTCAAGCCGTTCGCATGCTTCCGCCGATCAAAGAGGTAAGGAAATCCGTTCCTCACTCTAGCGGCCCGCAGATCATAGAAGCGGGCGTCCCGCGTTACAAGGCGAATCGCCAGCGCGAATTCTGCTGCTAGCGTTTGAAGGACCTGTCTGCGCTGGGGGACAGTTAATCGATGCCGTCGCCGACAATTAATTCGGCGATGCGAACGCAAAAGTTATCGTTCAGAACGAGCACTTCGCCGCGTGCGATCATGCGTCCGTTGACATAGATATCGACCGGATCGCCTGCCAGTTTGTCAAGCGAGACGACCGAGCCTTTGTTCATTTTCAGGACGTCTTCTAGATACATGTGGGTGCGTCCCAGCTCGATCTTGACGTCGAGTTCGACGTCGCGAACCAGATCGATCGTAGTTTTGCTGGTGCTAGCCGGGGCGCCGCCGAAGTCGCGCAGCTGGAACATTTGGGCGTCCGAGGCCATCTCGGCCGGGGAATCAAGCGAAGCGAGCGCTGCTTGGGCTTGATTCAACAGAAATTCGATGTCATTCGGATCCATACCACCATCGCTGCTATCACGCGATGACGCCGGAGCGGCTGTCGTTGCGGCGGCCGCCGATCTAGCGGCAGCTTTGGGAGCGGAAGATCCGCCTCCGGCTAGCAGCGCCTCAATCTCGTTCTGTCCCAGCGACTCGATCTCGGCCGAGGGAGGTTTTACATCTGCAGTCGCTTCGAGCTTGCCGCTGGACGCTTGGCGCAACAGCTCTTCAATTTCGTCCTGCCCAATTTGATCGTCGCTCATCGGAATCCGTTCCGAAATATTTCCAGAGCGCTACTGCTCGATAAAGGAGTAGTCGCTGAATATGACTGACTTAACGAGGGGTTTACCCAGAATGCGATTGGTTTTCTCTAAAATCTTCCGCTTTAGCAAGCCCAAACCGGGGTCGGTCAGGTCGCTGACCTCAGAACTGCGAAGCGTTACGATCACCTGCTCGCGAAAGCGATGCGCGTTCTGAGCCATCAGACCTTCAAATTCGGCTTGATTCTCCGCGTTCACCATCGCATACAGATGAAAGTCAATCCGCAGCGTCGTGTTAGCCAGCGGCTGATAGGCGGTGATGCCGAAGTTATCGAGATCGATTTCGACGGTCGCTTTATCACTAACCGTCGTCAGGTCTTCCACGTCGGGCTCAGTGGCCGCGTGCTGTCGCGCTCGCATTTCCGCGGCTTCAATCACATCTTCTGGTGAAGGAATCACGAAGTAAGCGAGCACGCATTCCAGGCCTACCAGCGCTAATACCGCACCCAGAATTTTGAGCTTGGTCAGCAACGAAGGCCCACCGGAGCTATTGGGCGTTGATCCAGCCATAACCGCCGAACTCTGTCGCTAAGGGTTAATAAAATCTCTCTTCACCCTCAAGCCTAGCATGCATTTTGCGTTATGGTTTTGGATCTTTCGGATCGCCGGTCGGGCCGCCGTTGGTGATTCGCTGTGATTGTTCGGCGCCAGATCCAACCAAGTCATCCACCACTTCGTCGAGCAGAAAAACTTCGACACGGGAGTTTTGTTTTAATTTTAACGGATCGGTGCCGATGTGAATCGGTTCATTCTTACCAGCCGTTGAAATCCGCAATCGCTGCGGATCGATGCCAAGCGACACCAGAAAATCCATCACAGCCCGGCACCGCTCGTACCCCAAATCATAATGATCTACAAACGGTGCGCCGCTCGAAATCGGTTTGGGCGCCGCATGTCCGCGAATCTCAATTTTCTGCGGTTTGCCGCCGAACTCTTGCGCTTGAACCTGGAGATCTCGCTTCATCTCATCGGTCAGCTTGGCTGACTCGTCGGCAAAGTAGATGACCGTGCCGACAGCGGTGCTGCTGCCGGGACGCACAATGCGGACTTGCGGGCTATCGCCGACAGGGGCTTTGACTTTATCGCCCCCTTCCTGCGTGCTGAAACGCTTGGCGCGTCCCATTGTCGCGAGGTTTGACAAGTGCGAGTTCCGCGGCTGCGCTGTACCGGCGACGACGCTATTCATCGAGTCATCATGGCCGAATTGACGTCGGAAAGACTCGACCAACGCTTGGAAGTGCTCTTCTTTTTTGATCTCGCTCATCGAGACCAACATGATGAAGAAGGTCAGCAGCAACGACATCATATCGCCGAAGGTAACGACCCACTCTGGGATCCCTGGTGCGTCGTCGTCACCCATTATTTGGCCTCTTCGGCTTTCTTGCGTGCGGCAGGCGGCAGAAACGTGCGCAGTTTTTGCTCAATCACCCGCGGGTTTTCACCCGATTGGATCGCCATGATGCCGCGGACGATGATCTCCATCGTCAGCAGTTCTTGCTTGTTCAAAAACGAGAGCTTCTCAGCAAACGGCAGAAAGACGCAATTAGAAACGATCGCGCCGTAGAGCGTGGTTAACAAAGCGACCGCCATACCAGACCCAATCGAAGAGGGATCGCTCATATTGCCCAACATAATGATCAAGCCGAGCAGCGTACCGATCATGCCGTAAGCCGGCGCGAAGCGTCCCATCTGGTCGTAAAATGCTTTAATATCACGATGTCGCGTAGCGACCGCGTCAATCTCAGTGCGCAACAGGTCTTCGATCACGTCGGGACGAGCGCCGTCCACCGCCATCTGAATCCCGACGATAATAAATGAATTGCTAATCTCGGCGATCCGCCCTTCCAGCGCCAACAGACCGTCGCGTCTGGCTGTTTCAGCCAAGCTGACGATCTCTTTGATCAAACCCACCACGTCGGTCGGCTTGTTGAGGAAGCAAACTTTCATCGCCATAGGCGAGCTGATGATTGTCTTCAGCGGGAACGCCATCATGCAGGCGGCGACCGCGCCGCCGCAGACGACCAGTACCGACGGAATATCAATGAACGCGGCCAACGAGGACCCAGGCGCAATCAGGATCGCGACAAGAATCAATCCAAACGCGGCGATCAGGCCGATTACCGACGCAATGTCCATAAACTAAATTTTGCCCACGTTATGCCGTCGCGGCAGGAGTTACTGGTCCGGGTGGAGCCAGAAATTTTGCTTGCTGATACCGAATCGCACGTGCTAGCACTTCATCCAGTGATTCGGCGACAACCATCCGGTCACCGGTCGTTAAAGTGATGAAAGTGTCCGGGTTGGCTTCGACGTACTGAATCAATTCTGCATTCAATACGAACGGATGCCCTCCCAGCCGAGTCAGCTTGATCATTGGAGGTACCTAATAAAATAGGCCCACGCTCGCAGTTGGTACGGGCGGGGGCCTAAAAATATCGAAGGTCGCCTATCGGCACAATCGGAATATCCCGACTATCGGCGGATATTCAACAATTCGTCGAACAATTGCTGCGCGGTTGTAATGATTCGAGAGCTCCCCCGGTATTGGGTGGAGGCCAGAATCAGGTCGATTAAGTTTCCACCGATGTCGGTATTCGACAATTCGACGGCGCCAGCGATGACGCTACCAATCCCCTCTTCTCCGGCATCCCCTTGAATCGGCAACCCCGAGTTCACGCCGGCGGCGAACAAATTGTTGCCGCGTTGCTCTAGACCGCTGGGATTGGCGAAACGAGCCAACTGAATCATCCCGAGATCGCGATCAACGCCGCTAGAAAAGACGCCGCGGATAATCCCGTCTTCGCTGATGATAAAGCTGTTTAGCTTACCGGTGCCTGAACCGTCTTGCCGCGAAGCGTTCAAAGTCGCTTTATCAGCCGCCAAGCCCGAGAGCTGCGAAAAGTCGAGGTCAAACTCCAGCGGCGATTCTGACGGAATGTTGCGCCGGTTGATCGTTACCGTATTGTTGTCAGAGCCGATAAAGTTACCATCGCCATCAAAATAGATGAGCCCAGTACCGACCGAAATATCGGCAGCTTCTGACTCGTCGCCGATTGTATCGCCGTCATTGTCTGGAGAGTCAGCGAACCAGCGATAGATCGTATTGGTGCCGTTGCGGGCTTCCAACACGGTCGTCACGCGAACATTAATCGGCACGCCCAACGAGTCGTACACAATCACGTCAGCTACGGCGCTTTCGCCAACAGCCTCTTGAATGACGCCAAAGTTGAGGTTCGGGTTTTGAATAACGCCTGACCCGTTGTCCAATTGAAATGAAGAGAGCCCAATGTCGATGCCGTTGTCGACGCCATTGTTCGCAACCACACGGATGCGTCCTTCGCCCGTGATGTAAATCCCTTGCGACAAACCGCCTGTTTCACCGGCGATATTGTTTTCGGAACCAGGAATCGGGTTCGAGTTGCCGTCGACCGCAGGCTGAATACCTAGCGACGCTTCGAGAAATTCGACCAAGTCCTGCACGATCGTCGTACTGGTGACAGTAAATGTCTGCTCGTTAAGGGTCCGGTCCCCTTTGGAACCCTTAAAGGTCAGAGTTCCTTCAGAAAACATATTCTCGAAGTTCAAGCCATCACGTTTGACCACATCGACCAAGTAAGTGTTCGAGTCGATTTTCGGTCCATCCAAGTCAATCTGACGATTGTCCGAATTGGTTAGGTCGGATATCTCTGCATCGGATCGATCGTCAACAAAATCTTCGCCGGGATTCAGTTCGGTAACGAGATAATAGGAAGACGAGTTGGTCGACAAGTTTCGATAGACATTCACCGTGTCATAGGGAGGAGTTCCCCCCGACGGCGGCGGCAAATCTCTCAGATTGATCCGACCGTTAATGACATTCTGAGGACCGAGAACCAACGAAGGGCGACTCTCTTGCTGTCCGGTCCGACCGTAAGTGACCAGATAAGAATAGTTGCCGTTGATCGTATCTTCGTTCAGCTCATTGGTTGTCAGCGGCGTCGTGCCGTCGTCCACATACGGAGTAGCGGCGGCCGCCATGCTGATCGTATCGAGCTCATAAAAATCGCTGCCGCCGGCGGCGGTACGATAGATCCGGACGTCGGTAAAGTCTGCACTGGTCGGAATGTTATCGAGGACGACCGAATAGCCGTTGCCATCAGCCGGCGCACCATCCACCGTGACCTGTTGACCATCAGATGCAACCGTCTCGTTTCCATCGGCGTCAACAAAGGTGTAGCGATATTCGTAGACGTCGCCGCCCCCCAACAAACCGTTGGATCCGGTTCCGCCAACTTTGGCTGCCCCCAACTGCAATGCCGTTGGCGCCGCAGCGGTATCGGCGACGGCGCCGCCCATCGCGAACGAGTTGACAAAAAAGTAGGTCGCTCCGCCGTCATTACTGCGGTACATGTTGAGTTGCGAGTGACTGGAACTCTGCGGGGGAGTTGCGAAAGTCACGGTATTATTGTCTGGGATTGCGTCTCCCAAGTCGGCCACGTTGACATTGATGTTGGCCGAGGCCTGCGTCTCATTGGTGAGAGCAGCGTCAGAGAACGTAAAACGATAGTCGTAAGTTCCATCCGGAACCGAACCGGCGCCTTCGGTTTGTCCTTGGACGAGTCCAACGATCCCCGGCGTCGCGACGCTGGTCGTAGTCGACGAACTGTCATCCGGCGTATCCGCGACCAGCAACGAAGCGCCGGTCAAGTCAGGCCGTGGAATAGCGCTATTGCCGAGAATCGCACTCTCAATCACTTGTGCAACGGTAGCTAGATCACCGGTCGCCGGCAGCGTCCCTTCGAGATAGACGTTCTCAGTCGCTTTGGCGACTGCAGCGGCGCCCAACGGAATCGTCAGCGGCACCAACTGCGTCTCTTGAATATTGAAGTTATCATCAATCCCAAAGCCAAGCACGCGTTCGCCGCCGGTGGTCACCAGCTCGTTGTTTGAGTTGGTTTTGAAAATGCCGTTGCGCGTATAGAGACGTTCGCCATTATTCCCCTGCACGATGAAGAAGCCGTCTCCCTGGATCGCTAGGTCCGACGGATTCGAGCTGACCTCGATCGTCCCCTGGGTGAAGTTGGGAGTAATCTCTGCGACCATCACGCCGAGCCCGACTTGACGTGGGTTGGTGCCGCCGTCCGTCGCACTTGGCTTCGAGCCGAGCCCGCGCGTCTGCAAAAACTGATTGGCGAACAGCGCGTCCGATGACTTGAAGCCAACCGTTTGCGAGTTCGCCAGGTTGTTGCCCAGCACGTCAATCTGCGTTTCGGCAGCCGTCATGCCTGTCAACGCAGTCGTCATAGCCGATGCTAAACCCATGGCTCAACTTCTCCGTAAGTGGAATTCTGAATGAATGTTCTTGCGGCGGCCGAGCGCTCGCCGCTCTATGATCTCAATGACTCATTACCAACGATTAGGCTGCGGCAGTCGTGCCGTCGTCTGCGTCATCGCTCGAAGCATCTGTTGTCTCGTCTGCCCCCGAGGCGCCCCCGCCTCCGGTAGTCGTATCCGTTCCATCTGTTTCGTCGGTTTCTTCCGGTGGAGCTTGCCCCGCCGATGAAGGCAAGACGGTGAAGACGTCATCCAGTTTCACTGTCGCAATACCGTCGTCGGTCATCACCTTCAGACTCACCTCTCGCACACCATCATCGTTCGGCGTTATTTGGGCGCCTGTCACCACGCCAAATACGACATCACCTTTGTCGGTCAGCGCCTGAACTTGTCCACCGATCAACGTGGTGGCGGACAAAATATTTTGCCCGTCTAACACGTTATCGAGCGTTGTCGACAATTGCTCGGTCGCCGTAATGTTACGAATCTGGCCGATCTGCTCAAGCATTTCTGAGTTCTTCATCGGCTCCATCGGATCTTGGTTCTGCAACTCGGCGATCATCAGTTTCAGGAACTGATCCATGTCGAGATCTTGCAGGCTGTTTCCAGCCTTGGAGCCCTGTCCGCTACTACTACTTGTCGACCCTGTGCCGCCCACACTTGACATAGAACGCTCCAAATAAACGAGTACGTTTTGACGTACCTCATGCTGATTCGATACCTACGCGCAGCGCCGCACGACGCATGCGAAATTCAAGTTGTCTGAGTCCGTTAGACCATTACATTCAGCTGGCCATTGCTCGATACGACAGGCGCCGAAGTTGTTTCTACACTTGGCGTTTCAAGCTTGGTCGAACCACGTTGTCCGCCAGGCGTTTGTCTTTGCTTGGATGAATTCGGTTGTTGATCTGCGAAGGTTCCGCCGGCGTCCTGCGAGTTTCCGTTTTGTCCGACAGAGACGTCGAACGAATCGACGCGTAGATTCAATTCGGCCAGACGATCGCGCAACTGCGGCAGATTTTCGAGCAACACTTTACGTACCGCTTCACTCTCCACTTCTAGCTTCGCCTTCATGCCTCCTTCGTCGACTTCCATTTCGACACGCAGCGATCCCAGCTCTGGTGGGCTCAGACGCAATTTGATTGGACCTCCCTGCGTTTGCGCAGTGCGCACCGCCTGGGAGATGCGTTGGATCAGTTGAATTTGTTTCGCCGTATCAATCGGCGGAGCATCCCCTGCTGACTTCGTCGCGTTCTGTAGCAAGCCTCGCTGCAACCCACGTTGGATCGCCGTCCCCAAACCTGGCTCGGTAGAGCCGCTGGACGCTTCAACGCTGCTAGTTAAATTACTTGCAACGCTGCTTTTCGGTGTGGCGATCGTGATTGGCGCGGCGGGGAGTTCGGCGGCATCCATCGCAACGCTCAGACCAGGCGGCGATGCTGTCCCACTCGGCGGCGCAGCTGAAGGTTCTGCATTGGCCGCTGGATCGATCTGGGCGTCAGCTTCTTGCTTCCCCTCGTTCGCTTTGTTGATCCGCTGACTCGCTTCACGACGGTTTTGAGCGAACTCTTCGGCAGCTGATAAACCAGCGGCGGCAGGCTGTTGCTCTAGAGCGGCAGCTGCGGCGTCTTGCGCCTGGCGAATCTGCTCGCTCTCAGCATGCCTCTCATCCGCAGGCGTTTGATGCTCTTGCCCCTCAGCGATGAGCTCCTCGACTAGCTTGGTTTCTTCCGGCGATTCCACAAGTTCTGAATCGGTATCCGAACTCTGTTTGCCTGTTATCGCTGCGATGTCTGCAAGCGTTTCTGAGTCCGCTGCCGCCGTAGATTCTGCGGCGCCTACATTGGCAAGTTGCTGGGCAAAATCGGTACTCGCTTCCTCTTGTTCCCCGTTGGGATCAACTCCGGCAGTATCGTCTGGGGATGTATCGCTGTTAAGTTCCGCGAGCGACGCCTTGGCCGACTCGTGCGTCGACGCTTCATCTGTGCTCACTTTGTCATCTGCTGACTTCACTGGGGCGGCGTCTTCGACCGGGGTGGCGACCTTGACCTCACCCACGATCACCTCTTCTTCATTCGTATCATCCTCAACCAGGCTGCCATCGGTGATCTCTGGTAGCTCGGATTGCGTAAGATCATCGTCGCCAGAACCAGAGGCTTCGTAAATTGACTTCGCTTGCGCATCAGTCTCATCGCCTACAGGCGAATCATCGCTCTCGCTCGCCGAGTCGTCACGATCTCGCGTTGCGGGCCGATCGACGCTGCTGGAAGCGCCAGACGACTGCGATTGTGCGCCCGGCGACTTGATCATCGCGGCAGTGTTTTGCTGGATTAGATTAATAAACGCCAATGCATCGGCAGGCGCAGTTCCGGCAACGCCGATTGTGCGCGGCGGCAGCGACAGCGTTGCTGATTGCACGTTCTGAGAATCTCGCGTTTCCATAACTGTCGCTTCCCTTACGTTGCTTCGGGCTGAAACTGCCCGAGTTGATCTCGCGCATCTTTAATGAGCGACGCTTCCGGCACGCCTAAGCGAATCTGATTCAAAATGTCCGCCAACTTCTGCTTCTCATCTTCAGTGCGGAATTCGGCAATGATCTTCTTTCGTTTATCGTTCGGCATTGCTTTCAGAATCGTCACGACATCCTGCATCGAATTATCATCTCGCTCAAGCATGATCATCATCTGCTCTTTCGCCTGACGTGCGTCGATTGCTTCCATGGTTCGTTGCAGTTCGACAATCGCGTCATCACGCACCCCCTCTTCCAGCTTCTTCAATCGATCGTCAAAAGATGTCTTTAGCTGATCGTAACGACGACGTTCCTCGGCCAGATTTGCTTGCATGCCGCGAATATTTTCAATCCCCGTATCCAACGCCTGGATTCGAAAGTCAAGCGTTAAGTGCCGCCGGGCTCGCGCATCGATGACGGCCTGCATATCAGGCTCTTCATTGTCTTCCGCCGGCTTCGATTCTTCATCCAATTGCTCGCGAATCTTGTCTTCGTCAATTCCGTAGACGATTGCGAGAATCGAGTAAGCCTTGCCGCTGTCAACACGATTGGTGGCGACCAATATCCCCGCTCCGATTGCGGCAGCTAATACTGTAGCGACACACAAGTAGGCGAATGTACTCGCAGCTAGTTTCAATGCGGCCATCGATTATCGTTTCCTCCGCGCGAAGGCGATCAGCCCCATTTCGTCTAACTGCAAACTTTCCAGCCGTTCTTGCTCATTCTGATAACGCTGCTCTTGTCGTTCTCGCAGTTTTTCAAGCGAGCGAACCTCTTTTTCCGCCTCCAGCAATACGTTGCGACGCTGTTCGATATGCGGAGTCAATTTTCGTTGCAAACTTTGCTTATGCGCGATCAGCGAGCGCAGATGATTTAGTTCTCGCTGGGCGACAATCAGGCTATCGACGTTCATCCGTCCGATCGAGCAGCCTTCGCGTGCTTCGCTGATGGTCGTCTCTAGCATTTCAGCCGCTTCTTCGGTCTCGCGAGTGAGTTGTTCTTGTATCGACAATACTTCCATTAACTCGGCTTGACGCTGATCGCGCGCAGCGATTTTCAGCTTCAGAAAAGTCGCCAGCCGGAATTGAAAATTAGCCATGAATTAACCTTTGTCGCGCGTTAGGCGCCTGCTTGCTGCGTTTGGCGTTTTGCTTTGGCCATCACCGCCGCATTTGGAGCCGGACGGACGCCGCATTTGGCGGCAAGTTGCACTAGCTGCTGTTGTGCTTCAGGGACCGACGATTTTTCTTGCATCGCTTGTCGCAAAAAGGTGTCAATCTCACCCCGCATCCGAATCGCCAAGTCGATTTGCGGGTTGGTTCCTTGGCGGTAGGCGCCGATATTGATCAGGTCTTCGTTTTCACGATAAGTCGACATTAATTCGCGAATTGTCTGGGCCGCACGACGCAGCTCGTCACTGACCAGATCGTTCATCAAACGACTGATGCTGGCCAGGATATCAATCGCCGGGTAGTGCCCTTTGGCCGCAATCGCGCGAGACAGGATGACGTGGCCATCCAATAAACCGCGGACGGTATCGCTGACCGGTTCGTTGGTATCATCGCCTTCCACCAACACGGTATAAAACGCGGTGATGCTTCCCTTGGAACTGCGGCCAGTCCGCTCGACGAGCTTCGGCAGCATCGCGAACACCGACGGCGTGTATCCTTTGGTCGTCGGCGGTTCGCCGGCGGCCAGTCCGATCTCACGTTGCGCCATCGCAAACCGAGTCACCGAATCCATCATGAACAACACGCGTCGCCCTGACTCGCGAAAGTACTCTGCAATGCTGGTCGCAGCCATCGCCGCTTGGACGCGCATGATCGCCGGCTGATCACTGGTCGCAACAACCACCACGCTCCGCGCCATTCCTTCGGGCCCTAAGTCCCGCTCGATAAAGTCGTTGACTTCACGTCCTCGCTCACCAATCAGCGCGATCACGTTCACCTCGGACGAGGCGTATTTCGCCATCATGCCAAGCGTCACGCTCTTGCCGACACCTGAGCCGGCGAAGATGCCGATGCGCTGCCCATCTCCACAGGTCAACATGCCGTCAATCGCGCGAACGCCAGTCGAGAATGTATCGTGAATTCGAGTGCGACTGGTCGCAAGCGGCGGGTCCTGGTCTAAGGGAGATCGCGTCGTCAGCGCCGGTTGCGGCAAGCCGTCAATACAGTTGCCGTGCGCGTCAACAATTCGCCCCAGCAGTGAATCGCCTACCGGAATCGACCGCATCGTGCGAATCAGGCGAACGCTGCTCCCTTGTCGTACGCCGGCGAGTTGCTCCAAAGGAAAAACGAGCGTCAGCTCACCTCGGAACCCCACCACTTCGCCCGCCAAAGGCTTGCCAGACTGACGTTGAATCTCAACGACCGATCCAACCGGCGCCGGAAATCCGCCGACGGCGACCGTCGTACCGATCGTCTCCACCACGCCGCCCACTAGGTCGTGCGACATCAGTTGTTCAAGTTGACTACAAATTCGTTCCATGGCTTACTTCAGTTGCTCCTCAATCCGTTGCAACTGCGTTTCGATCTGACCATCGATTGCACCAAATTGCGTTTCGACTCGGCAACTTCCTCGCGAGAGGGCAGAATCTGGCACAATCTGCGACGGCGAGAGCTTGCGCAACACGTTGGCTGAATTGGCCGCCCCTTGGTCCATCGCATTGATGTCAGCCGGGTTCATATGGACAACTATCTCGCCGCACCCGCTGGCCAGCTTGATCGTTTCGCGAATCATCTCGACGCCGATCTCGGGCCGATTCGCAATTTCTCGACGGATAATCTTTTCAGCGATCGAGCAGGCGACGTGCAGTGCAGCGTCCTCCCACTCTTTCAGAAACACCTGCTTCGCTTCCGACAGCTCTTTGACAATTTGCTGCAGCGCCGGCACCACCGTCGCCGCTTGCTGGTCGACTTGTACTTTCAGCGTCTGCTGCGCTTTTTGCGTCGCGTCGCTAAGTCCGGCCGAGGTCGCTTGTTGACGGATTTTCGTCGCTTCCTGCTGTGCGTCTTGAATCAGCTTGGCCGCATACAATTTGATCTTGGCCAGTTCGCCTTGCGCGCGATCGGTGACGTCTTCAAAATTGAAGGCGACCGCCGAAAAATCGTGGTCTTCGCGTAGCAGTTGTTCCGCTTTGATTACGCTCATGATCTCTTTCTTAAGCCGATGCCGACAACCGAGAACCGCTTTGCTGACCTTGCGCGATTACCCGGGCGGCAATCGTCCCCAATTTCTTTTGTGCAGCGTCAATATCGCGAATCAACACCGGTTGCAAATCGCGAATGCGCCGCTGCAAATCTTGAATTTCGCGCTTCGATAAGCCGCGATAAAATCGCTGCGCTACGACGTTGGATGCGCCAGCCAGCGCTAACAACACTAGCTGCGGCTCTGTTTCAGACAAAACGCGCCCCAGCAGCATGTCATCCAACTTAACGAACTCAGCCAGCGGAATGCACGGTTCTACCGATGGTTCGATTTTCGCAATCGACGGCGCAGGAGGCGCCTTTTTGACAACGCCGTCGGCGGCAGTGATTTCAGCGGAAATCCGCGGCGAGGGGAGCGGCGAATGGTCTCCATAGATCGCTTCTGAGTAGTCCGTTGCCGGATCCTTTTCGACCACCCGCAACTCTTCGTCGGCGCCGAGTCGGATCGCCATTGCAGCGCTGCGAGTCTTGAGTGTTTTCAGCACTTCGATGGCGTTCGCTTGGTCTGAGGCAGCCAAGATTGCTTTGGCGGCTGACAAGCCGATGCGACGATGCGTCATGGCTTGCAGTTGATCTTGGACGATCGATTGCAAACGTGATTCGATGTCTCGCAGCACTTCTTGGTCGGTATGTCCCAGATCGACAAGGCGTTGGATTACCGAGGCCTGCATATCGACCGGTAACTCGCGCAAAATCGCGGAAGCCCGCGTCGGATCGAGATGCGAGAGGACGACGGCGATGACCTGCGGACTCTCTTGTTCAAAAAAGGGCGCCAGCATTTCAGGCGGAGCTTCGTTCAAAAAGTGAAACGGCGGCGGTACCGCTGCTGCCGGCTGCGGTTCGTATCTTTCGGCTCTCTTTCGCGCAGGTTGGCGCGACGCGGAACTAAGCATCAGTTCGTCCTTAGCGGACTGCTTCGGCGCAGCTGCTCCGCTGCGTCGCTGCATGAATTCGGTCAGTACGGCGCGACGTTCCTCGGCCGGAACGTCGTCGACCATTAGCGACTCGTAGCGGACCTGCTGGGCGATTTCTTCTGGAAAGGCTTCCAGCAGCGTATCGGCGGCGTCCGGATCTAATTCGGCGACGACGATGGCCGCTTTACGTATCATCTGCTGATCAATTTTGATTGTCATGTTGTTTCCCCCTTAATTCGCTTAACTAGCGGCGCTGATCCAGTTTTTCAAAATCCCGGCAGCCGTGTCTGGATCTTCGCGAACCATTTCGATCAGCTCGTCCTTGAGATTCGGACTATTCTTGGTGAAGCGTTTTTTAAGCATGCCTGTCATGTCCGTTTCGTCTACGTCGTCATCCGCTTGCGACGGCGTCGCCAGACGAATGCTTTGTTCCAACTTCGGCTCGTCCGGCTGGCTCTTGACCATGCTACGAAGCATCAACAATGCAAAGAGACCAACGCCGATCATCGCTACGGTTTGCCAATTCGAGCCCAACCATAGCATTGCGGTATCGGCCAACTCCGGTTCGGCCAGGGCCGGAAGATCGGTACGCGTGACTGATGTCACATGGACCTGCGGATAGGGATCGTCTCCCGGCGGTTGCGGCGGCAGCAGCGTGACCACTTGCGATTCGATTCCCTTTTTGACTTCTTCTTCAATCTTCTTCAGGACGCCGGGATCAGGTTTCGCCGCTTGTGCACCCAACGCCGTCGGATTTTGTTTGCTCCAGATGCTTGCGTAGTAATCTTGCGGAACGGTGACAACCACGCGGACTTGCTGTGGAGTCAGCGAAGCAGTCTCGCTGAGCATCAACGTCTTGTCGGTAACCGAGGCCGTTTCTTCGCGGCTTTCTTCCATCGAAGATTCGCGCGCCGGCGGAGTTGTCAGTTCGGCTTGCTGATTTGGCGCTTGAGCCGCTAGCCCCGGTCGCCCTCCTGCTCTCGGGATCTTGCTTGATTCAGTCCGCTTTTCGGCCGAAGTCAGCAGCGCGATCGGACGAGCCCCATGCTCTAGACGTTCTTCACGTTGATTCATTTTTGGGTCAAGCTCGACGTTGACGGTGACATTAACGCCATCGATGTAGTTGAGCGCCGCGGCGATCTTGTCTTGCCAAGAGTTTTCAAAGAACTGCTTGCGAGCCGCGTAAGCGTCTTCGGCCGGGTTTTCAGTATCGCCAGAGAAAGTCCTGCGGGAATTTAAGTCGGTGACCGAAACGTGCTCCGGTGAAAGACCTGCGATCGAGTAGGCGACGTAGTTACGAATGCTGCGAACCAGCGTTTGATCAATTTCTTCTGACCCCAGCGGTCGCACGACGACGGAGGCGGTGTAAACCTTGCGACGGGGGAAACCTCCCTTGTCTTCGATGTCGTAATGAACCGATGCAAACTCGATCCCACGCATCTTACGCAGCACAAGAGCCAAGTCTTTTTCCTTCGCTACTTTTTGGCGATCCGAACGATGCTGTTCGGACTCGAACGGATTTGCATTGTCGACCGCGTCTTCCATACTTTGATGAAACTCTGGCGGTATGGCGTCGTGCTTGACCATTGCAGCGACATATTCGGCTCGTTTGCCGCGAGGAATAAAGATCTGACTTCCTTCGATCTTGTAGTCGTCCAGGCCTTCCCCGGCAAAAGCGGCGAGCACCGCTTTTTGATCGGCGGGATCGACCGCCGCGCCAGCCAACAACGGCGCATCACGCTCGAACATTCCGCCCTGAAACAGAAACGCGAAGCTGGCGATAATCACGACAATCAACAGGCCTGCGATGATGCGCGAGCCCGCCGTCATCGAGAAAAACAGGTCTTTGATCTGCTCAAAAGCTTTATTCAAAAAGTCCATCCATGGACCCCATTCACTCAGGTGCGGAATAATCTAGTAGTCTGTCGAGAATATCAACAGGGCTGCAAGCCGTTAAATGCGAATGTCTTTGATCTCTTGGTAGGCTTGCAACATCTTGTTGCGAACCTGCATCATCAGCTTGAATTCGACGTCCGCTTTCTGGACGGCGATGAGGACTTCGGACGGATTAACTTCGCCGCCGGTCTGTAACTGCTCGACTGCTCGGTCGGCTTGTTGCTGCATCTCGTTGACGCGCGTAAAGCCTTCCATAAACAAGTTAGTAAACGACTCGTGCGGCTGAGCCGTTCCGGCCGGTCGAGTCAAGTGACTCGGCAAGATTGTCTGCGGCGAGATGTTGTGAATCGGTTTCATGGTCGGTTATCTGGTTTGCGTTACGCCAAAATCCGCAGCGACTGAGAGGCGAGATTCTTCGAAATCTCGACCACGCCGATGTTCGCCTCGTAAGCGCGGGAAGCTTCGAGCGCATCGACCATTTGTTCGACCATGTTGACCCGGGGGTGAGCCACGTAGCCTTTGTATTTACCTTCCGTAATCGCGAGCGGATGGTTGGGTTGATAGCGATAAATCGGTTCGACTTGCTCTTCTTCGATTGACGAAACCTTCACGCCTGAGGCGCCGCCAGGTGCACGGATTGCGCTGTCAGTCTGAAAAATCACATGTCGAGCCTTGTAGGGAGCAATGTCCCCATTCTCATCTCGCAATGACGACATATTCGCGATGTTGCTGGTGACCGCGTTTAAGCGGACACGCTGAGCAACCATCGCACTAGAGCTGATATCGAGAGCGCCGTTCATCAATACTCTCCTGGTTATACGCGTTCGCTAATCGCAGTTTGTAACAACCGCATCTGCTGTTCCATCAACGAGATCGCCATGTTGTGCATGATTTGGTTCTTGGATAATTCCATGACTTGTTGTTCGATCCCGACATTGCTTTCGTCATGAAACAAAATGCCGGGGATTGAATCTCTTACGCTTCGCATGGGATCCGACTCACGCGTCGAAACCAGTCCCGGCGAAAGCGGCTCGTTGGGTTTATTCCGCTCTTCAAGCGCCTCACGCAACTTCATCTGGAACTTGTCCACATTCAGATCGCGCACTTTATATCCAGGCGTATCGAGGTTTGCGATATTGCCCGCTAGCAGATTGTGTCGAGACTGCGAGAAGTTCAAAACTTGCTCGAGCATCGGAACCGTGCTGGCGTTAAAAATCGAACCGCTCATCGCTCTGCTCCTTTCAGACGAAAGGGAATCTTGCAAAAGGCGTACCTTAAACTTGTTGCGGTAAGCTCGGCAATCTGCATGCGATGTCGCGCAAGCCCCCTCGGGTTGCTCTGCTTGGCAGCAGCAAATCGTGCTGCTGCCATTCGGAAATTTTTGCCGATCGGCTTACGCATCGCCCCGTTTCCTTAAATCGCCCTAGCGAAGGTTTTCGCACGCGGAGCTAGGCCATAACCACGTAATTTGTTGGATAAGGTCCGCGGGCTGATGCCGAGTGCGGCAGCAGTTTTTTCGCGGTGACCGTCATAATGCTCTAGCGTCGCCGAGATCAACCGGCGCTCCATTTCGTCAAGCTTGACCCCGACCTGCGATTCATCGAAGTCGGTAATATCCTCCGTCATTTCGCTCTGCAGCCAACCGCTGAGATCACCGGCCGAGATCTGTCCGTCGATCGCCAGCACGCATGCCCGCGTCACGATGTTTTCCAGTTCGCGAACATTACCTGGCCAATCATGTTGGATCAGCAGATCAAGTGCTGCGGCCTGGAGGATGCACACGGGCTTTTCCAACCGGGTCGCGGTTTGCTGCAAAAAGTGTTCGACCAGCAGCGGAATGTCATCGCGGCGCTGACGCAGCGGCGGCAGTTCGATCGGAACGACCGCCAAGCGATAATAAAGGTCGCGACGGAAACGCCCGGCGGTCACTTCGCCCGGCAAATCGCGGTTGGAAGTCGCCAGCACGCGAACATCGGTCTCAACCGTCTCGCTCGAACCGACTCGTTCGTAGCAGCGTTCTTGCAGCACGCGCAGTAACTTAGCTTGCAGCGGCAAATCGATTTCGCTGATTTCGTCTAGCAGGATCGTCCCTTGTTCGGCCAGTTCAAATCGTCCGACCCGCGCCGAGTCTGCGCTGGTGAAAGCGCCGCGGGTGTGTCCAAACAACTCGCTTTCCATCAAGTGAGCAGACAACACTGGGCAGTTCAAACTGATCAAGGCTCTTCCCGCTCTGCGGCTCGACTCATGAATCGTCCGCGCGATCAACTCTTTGCCGACGCCGCTTTCGCCGATGATTAAGACGGTTTCGTCGGTCGGAGCGACCTGGGCGATTCGGCGCCGCACTTGCTGCATCACACGGCTGTCACCGATCATCGCAACTTGATTGGTTTCTCCCGGGGTTGAGACCGTAGCTCGATCACCGCTGGCGGCGCTCTCCAGCACGCGATTGATGACCGCTTCGAGACGATCGGCGTTAAGCGGTTTTTCTAAATAGTCCGCGGCGCCAAAGCGCATTGCTTCGACCGCTGTCGATACGCTGCCATGCGCTGTGACCATCACAATGGGGATATGCGCGTCACGCCGACGGATTTGTTGAACCAGTTCTAAACCATCCATGCCAGGCATCTGCAGGTCGGTAACCACCGCGTCAAAGTCGACCGTGTCCATTCGCTGCAGCGCTTCGTGCGCACTAGAGCAAGCAGCGCCGCGGTGTCCTAGCATTTCCAAGACATCAATGATTGACTGACGAGCCCGAGCGTTGTCATCAACCACCAAGATGTTTCCGGTGGCGACGGGGGATTCGACGATACTCATGCGACAGCCTCCTTGCGAGATTGCGGAAGCACCAGCGTGACGGCGGCGCCCCCTTCAGGACAATTCATTGCGATCGCTTGACCGCCGTGAGCTTCTGCAACGCGCTGAACGATCGCTAGTCCAAGCCCGGTGCCGGTATTTTTGGTAGTGAAGAAGGGATCGAAGGCGCGAATCGCAACTTCCGGTCGAAAACCTGGTCCTGAATCGGCACATTCAATTTCGACGCCGGACCGTCCGCAACAAGCGGTCAGCACCAAGCGGCCTCCGTCGCTCATGACGTCCAACGAGTTTAGAGTCAAATTCAACACGGCGCGACGCACCATTCCGCGATCCGCACGTACGGTGAGCATCGGATCGACGTCGATCGCGACCTTGACCTTTTGCGCTTCGCACTGTGGAGCGAGCGTATCGCAGACTTCTTCGAGCAACGGAGCCAACGGAAAGCGACTCCACTGGGGCTGACGATCTGAGGTAAAGTGAAGTAGATCGTTGACGGTCGAATCGAGCGCAGTCAGACCGTTTTCGATCTTCTTGCCGATTGCCGCGCTGTGCGGGCCGAAGTCGGACTGACGCTTCAACATACTGACGTACATGGTGAGCGGCATCAGACTGTTGCGAACTTCATGCGCGACGTGCGACGCCATCTGGCCCAAGTCGGCTAGCCGATTCTTGCGAGCTAACTCGCGATTCTTGATTTCGAGTTCATCCGACAGTCGCGCTACTTCGCGGCGGAGCGCTTCATGCGTTTCTTGCAAACGCGTGGTGGCGAGATCCCATGCCGAGAGCAAGCGATCGACGTCAATCGCTCCGTCCGCGGCAAATGCGTCGGCAATCACCTGATCGGCGACATCTTTTTCGGGCAATCGATTGTTATTTGCGAGCCGTGACATGATTAACCTGCCGTTAAATCAATGCGGTGAACCGACCCTGACGTTGACGCGTATCCGTCAATCGCTGCGGTCGAACCTTGGGTCGTTTGCAAACTACGCGAGATTTCGTCTCGATTGGCGCGAACGCGCTCTTCCGCCTCGTTTTCCATCTGCTTCAACTCATCTAACATTGCCTGACACTCACGCGTCGCTTCGCTACAGCGATGCCGATCCAGCGGCGATCGCCAATGGCGATGCTCTGGCTCACATTCACGATGCGGATCAAGCCGTCGATCGACGTCCAACAGCATCTCAATCAACGTCTGTTTTGCAGCGACCACGCGCATCAAATCGGTGATATGGTCGCTATGCCCCGCTAGTTGCAACTGGCGTCGCGACAACAACTGCAACTTTGACAACAGATCGTGCTTGTGCCCGATCAGTTGCGCAAGCTGGTCAGTTTCGGCGTAAGCATGCATAGCGGTAACGATTCTCTTAAAGGGTGGAAATGAGCCAATCCATAAACTTGCGCCATTCATCCGCCGAATCGTGGGACGTTTCGGTATAGTCCGCATTCTCGGGCAATCGATCCAGCACGATCTTGGCTTGTTCGAGCGTTCCCTTTGCTTCGATCGGTTGTCCCATCAAGCGATAACAGTTGGCGATTTGTGAAAACGCCTCCAACGCAATCGGATCATTCTGATAGCGATTGGACGCAGTCGAATAAGCTTCGATCGCTTGGGGAAATTGCTGCAAGTCGTAATATGCGGCCCCTTGCGCAAAATAACTATTACGTAAAATGTCGGCATGCACCGGGTGCAGTTCGCCGCGTGTTTCAAATTCTTCGGTCAGTTCGTCAACCAACGAGGCATAGATCTCCAGCGCCGCTTCCAGGTTATCTTTCACTTCTTTGTCAAAACGAACGCGCTGTGTTTCGATGTCGACCAAGCGAAACCGTTTGCGCGGCAGCATCGACGAGCGGCGATGTGATTCTGCCGCCAAGTAACGAGCCATCACCGCTTGCGGATCGTGGGGATAACGGCGCACGGCCATCGTCAAATTTTTGATCGCCAGCAGGTAAGAGCTGTTGCTCTTCTCTAGCAGTTCAAACGCTTCACGTGGGATCGCGGCAGGGTCTTCTAAAATCCCCTTGACGCGTGCCTGAGCCTCGAACATCTCCCCTTCCAAATGCAGCACGCGGCCAAGCGAGAACAGTGAATTCTGCCATTCCAACGACTGCGGCTCCAAGCGGCCATCATTCAGATTCGCTTGCAACATTTCCTCGGCCAGCGTCACATCGCCTATCTCTAGATAGGCCTCCGAGGCGAGCAATCGCGCATCGTAAATAACGGGATCACGAGGATAAAAGTCAAGACATTCATGAATCAAGTCGAGCGCCTCGTCCGCGCGATCAAGGGCGATCAGCGCACGAGCTTTGGCGACCAAGGCCCGCGACTGGCGCGAACGATCTTCATACTGGCTGTACATGTCCAGCATTTCGATCGCTTTGGTGTAGTCTTGCCCATCGATGTACGCGTCAGCGCTTTTCCACAGCTCTTCGGTATAGCTGCGAGCAGCAAAGCGTTCAGAGGCCAGACGTTCGTAAATCCGGCCAGCGCTGCGAAATCGCTCGCGCGCTTCCTTGCGCAGGAGTTCCGCCTCGGCAAGCTTGGCGACCTTGGCCTGATTGATGATCGTTTCGCCCCAGCGGACCAGGATGTCGCCTTCGGTTTGCAGCGCTTGGTCGTGGGGAAAAAGCGGCGTCAACGCTTGAGCGATTTCGACGGCGTTTTGAAACTGCTGCTTGGCCAGGAACTCTTCGATGGCGGAGGTCACTCCGATCCGCAATTGTTCGATCGTCAGATAAGGATTGCGAAACTCGGCCTCAAGCGCCGCGTCTTGTAAGGTGCGGCGATAAACGTCGACCGCTTCCTCAAAACGATTCGCTTCACGCAGCAAACGTCCTTCGAGCACGCCTGCCGCGATCCCCTCGGGAGTGCGAAAGTAAATCTTGCGGGTACGCGCCGCCTGCGTCAAAGCAGCTTGCTTTTCGCCTGCTTCGTCCAGCGCCACTGCTAACAAATAAGAGGATGCCCGCGTCGAATCAGTACCCACCAATTGGTTGTCGGCCGCTTGTCGCAGCAGATCAATCGCTTCGTTGAGCTCTTGCTCGTGATTGGGGCCGTCGATTTTGGCCCGCGCCAAATCGACCTCTCCCAAAACAATTAACGAATCGATATAGGCAGGTGAGGTTTTCGCAATTTCTTGAACGGCAGCGACTGCGTCATTCAATCGCCCTAGACGCAGCAAAATTTTAGCGCGGCGGAGCATCGCCTCATCGCGCTGCTGCGGCGAAAGCAGTTTTACCTCTAAATATTTGTCTGCCCAGGTCAGTGCGTCGCTGAGTTGGGTTTCACTTGACGAGGCGTCAGCCAGATAAGCGCTGGCTAACATGTCTTCGATCTCTCGACGATATTGGGGCGCCGCTTCGTAGGTTTTCAGCAGCACCGGAATGCTTTTGCCATATTGTTTGCTCAAGACCAAACTGCGGCCGAGCATGTAGTTTCCTTCCGTCGCATATCCTTCTGGGTAGCCCAAATCTGACGATTGCTGCAAATAGCGAGCGGCAATCAGATAGATCCTCTGTTTGTCTTGTTCGCTCCAGAACTGATCCGAATCGTGGTAGGCGATCGATCCCAGTACATACGGCGGGATCGCTTGCTCTGGTTCCGGCAACTGATAATTGCCGACAAACGACTCGGCGATACGTCGTGCATCGGCGTAGTCTCCTGCTTCCAACTTTTCGAGCGCCGTATAGATCGTCTCGCGACCGCCGCTATCAGAATTTGCGGTCAGCAGGAAGGCGATTCCGCCTAGTGAGCCGGAAGCCAAAATGCCGACGATCAAGACGCGCATCCGTAGCCCGAGCCATCCCTGTTTCGGGACAGCCGCAGTTTCCGGGGCGATATCTTCCTTGATTTCGTCGGCCATCGGTGCGGAGTTTGAATTTTCTTCTGTTTGGCTCAAGCGGCGTCGGCTTCCGTGCCGATGCTAGAAGTGGAGCGGTAGATCCTCTTCTCTTCGTCTTGGCGCAGCAAGAAGCGCAGGTTCGCGCTTCTCATCGCAGGCATAGATACCCAAAATCGATGCCCAAAGTCAATACGATTCCCACCCCCCCTCTGCTGAATAAGAAGCTCAGCGATCCGCTGGTTCTCGCCGCAGTAGCAAAAAAGTAGGATAGCGGTGCTAGCACTCTGTTTCTTTCCGCCAACGATCGAACGCCGCCGATGTCTGCCGATTCCGCCAAACTTACGACCTGGATGTACCTGATCCGACATGGCGCTACCGCCAATAACATTAGCCGGCCTCCTGTGCTGCAAGGCTGCGGCATCAATGGCCCCCTGGTCGACATCGGCCTGAGTCAGGCCGAAGAAACCGCGACGTTTCTCGCCAAGACGCCGCTAGCTGCGATCTACAGCAGTCCCCTACTGCGGGCAATGCAAACAGCCGAAAAACTTGCCGCCGGCCGCCAATTAGCGATTCAGCCAAATGCATTGCTAAAGGAAGTCGACGTTGGCCGCTGGGAAGGGAAGGATTGGGGCTGGATCGAAGCGAATGATCCAGACGCTTACCAATTGCATCACACCAGCCCTGCTCAACATGGATATCCCGACGGCGAGAACCTGACGCAAGTTCAGGCTCGCGTCGTTCCGCAGTTGATGGATATTCTGGATAAGCATCCGCAGCAGCGTGTCGCCGTGGTGGCGCACAACGTGGTGATTCGGGCGATGATTGCTTACCTACTCGAACTGCCGCTTGATAGCGTTGGCCATATCCATCACGACAACTGCGGCATCACGCTGGTGCGACGTCGTAGCGGAAAAACGAGATTGATCTCAGCCAACTCAATCTTTCATTTGACCTCCGAGACCCCGCGCACGCATGCCGGCGAGACGTATTAGTTAAAACGCATCGGACGGAATCTCGGCGACTAGCTTGTTCAGTTGTTCTTCCAACTCGGCCTGACCCACAGTAATCTCCGCTTCAATCACGATAGCGAACAGCGGCGTTTGCCCTAAATGAGTGACGCCTACTTTGACCAAGTCTTTGTGCGTGCACAGCAGATAATCGACGCGCTGCTTTTCGACCCAATCGGTGAGCGACTCGATATCGGCCGCCTTGTAGATGTGGTGATCGGGGAACGGCTTCAGTTCGACTAGATCGGCGCCGCAACTGCGGATCGTATGGCGAAAACCGCCCGGATTGCCGATCCCGCAGAATGCCGAAACTCGCTTGCCTGATAACTGATCCAGCGGAAATGTCTCGCCGTCAGCGTTGCGTAAATGGGACGGACGATGGGTCATCTCGATCCAGAGCGCATGCGTGTTGTACTGGCGCGCCTGATTATGGATTTTTTGGCGATCCTCTGCCGAGACCGCGTCGGCTCTGGTCAGCGCCAATACATCGGCGCGAACCAACCCTTCCAGCGGCTCACGCAGCATCCCACGCGGAAAGAGATAGCCATAGCCAAACGGTTCAGTCGCATCAAGCAGCACGATATCCAAGCTGCGTGCGATCCGCCGATGTTGAAATGCGTCGTCCAGCAACAAGACTTGCGCCGCCAACTCTTCGACTGCAACCTTGGCCGCAGCGACCCGGTCAGGGTTCTGGAGATGCGGAACATCCGGCAACAAGTCATCCAACTCGCGGGCTTCGTCGTTCAGCTCTCCTTGCTCGGCTCCGTATCCGCGACTGATCAGCGTGACGCGAACGCCATGCCGGCGAAACCACCGCGCCAGCCAAGCGGCGGTCGGCGTTTTGCCAGTGCCGCCCAGCGTCAGATTGCCGATGCTAATAACCGGTACGCCTACTTCTTCGCTAGGTTTCGAGCCGCGATCGTACTGCCGATTACGATAACGCACACCGAAGCCGTACAGCTTCGAAGCGGCCAACATCATGCTGCGCATGACAAAGCCGCCCAAGCCTTTGCGGCGCCCGCTGACGTAGTCTTTAAAATCTTCCGCCGTTAGCAAAGTGGATCCTCTTCTTAGGTCCCCCAATTAGCAACGTTCTAAGATCGATTGCTGATTTGAGGGTTTTCGGTTTGGCGACCGCATTCCCTCGCTTGCGCTGCGGGCTAGTGTAATGCGATTCGAAGTTCGCAAGACAGGACACTAGCCCGCAGCGCAAGCGAGGGAAATCACGTCCCATCCCGGTTGGTGCGGAATCTAACCGAAAAAGGAGCCGTCTCAGGCGAGACGGCTCCTTCTGGATGAACATAACCGGTCGTTGCGACTAGCCGCCCAGTTTGGCGCAGATCGCGGCGGCCATCTCTTGCGTGCCGACGGCGGTTGGATCGTCGCGATGCGGCTTCAAGTCGTAGGTGACGTGCTTGCCTTCTGCGATCACGTCGGCGACCGCTTTCTCCAAGCGATCGGCGGCGTCAATTTCGCCCAGGTGCCGCAACATCAGCATGCCAGACAGGATCAATGCGACCGGGTTGACCTTGTTCTGCCCTTTGTACTTGGGGGCGGATCCATGGGTCGCTTCAAACACGGCGCCTTCGGGGCCGAGGTTGGCGCCTGGGGCGACGCCCAAACCGCCGACGATGCCGGCGCCCAGGTCGCTCAGGATATCGCCGTACAAGTTCGGCAACACGATAACATCATACAGTTCGGGCTTTTGCACCAACTGCATGCACATATTGTCGACGATACGTTCTTCGAACTCAATGTCCGGATACTCTTTGGCGACTTCGGTGGCGGTCTTCAGATACAAACCGTCCGAGTACTTCATGATGTTCGCTTTGTGAACGGCCGTCACTTTTTTGCGACCATTCTTGCGGGCGTAATCAAACGCACAATGCACGATCCGCTTCGTTCCGCTCACGCTCATCGGCTTGATCGAAACGCCGGTCTCTTCACCGCCGGTCTTGATCTTCTTGTCCGAAGGCAGGCTGTTGATGTACTCAATCAGCTGCGAAGTCTCAGGCTTGCCTGCTTCAAACTCTACGCCGGCATACAAGTCTTCGGTGTTTTCACGGACGATGACGATGTCGACGTTCAGTTCACTGAAGTAGCTGCGGACGCCGGGGTAATACTTGCAAGGGCGAATGCAAGCGAACAGGCCTAGCTCTTGACGCAGGTGAACGTTGATACTGCGAAAGCCGGTGCCAACCGGAGTGGTAATCGGCGCTTTCAACGCACAGCGCGTGCGACGAACGCTATCCATGACCGACTCGGGAAGCGGCGTGCCGACCTTCTCCATGATGTCGACGCCAGCTTCTTGCTCATCCCAATTGATTTTGACGCCGGTCGCGTCCACGCACTTGCGCGCGGCTTCGGCGAGTTCAGGACCGGTACCATCGCCGGTGATGAGCGTTACTTCGTATGCCATTGTTCACCCTATTGCGCTAAAAGATGCCGAAAACTGTGCATTAAAACGGTGAATAGTACCACAGTGCCCCTCCACCGTAAACGGGGCCATTAGTTGGCGATGCTGTACAAAAACTTGTTGCTACGCAGATACATCTTGCCGCCGGAGACGGCCGGACTGCCGTTGAAAATACTATCGTCGTCGCTAACGACGTTGTGTGCTAGTAGTTTAAATTCTGGAGTTGCGGCCAGTACGTAGACGCCAGAGTCGCGACTGACGTAATACAGCTTTCCGTTGGCGACGATCGGCGAAGCGTAGATGCGACCCGGCCGCGGTTCAAGCCGCTCTTCATATTTCAGCTCGCCCGTCTTGGCGTCGGCACAATAGACGATCCCCTTCCCTTCGCTGGCCCAGTACAGATTGCCATTGTGGTAAACCGGCGACGAGACGTTCGAGCCTTTACCTTGCTCCCACAAGCGATGCGTTTCTGAGACGTCGCCGCGGCCGCCGGCTTTGATCGCAACCGCGGTGCTCTTGCGGGCGCCAATCGCATACACGATCCCGTCATGCGCGATCACGCTGGGGCAGATATAGTCGTCGATCCCCTTGCAAAACCAAAGCTCTTTGCCGGTCGCCGGATCCAAGGCGCGAATCGTTCCTTCGGAGCTAAAAACTAATTCGTGCTTGCCATCGACCGCCACCAAACAGGGCGTATTCCAGGCTCGATTGACTTGATCAAACCGCCAACGCTCCTGACCGGTCACCTTGTCCAGTGCGACAATCGCGCCGCATTCGACGAAGCCGTTGATAATGACCAAATCTTCAAACAGCACCGGCGAATTGGCCGTGCCGAAGGCATGCGTCTTCTCTCCCAGCACTTTTTGCCACAGCAACTTGCCGTCATGCGAGTAAGCCGCTGCGCCGCCGCTGCCGTAGTAAACGAAAATGCCGCTGTCGTCTACAACCGGCGTGCTGGAAGCATACCCATGCAGCGCGATGAAGCCTTGGTAGTCGGCCGCTTTGTCAGCGTTGACCGTATTGGCTTCGTCCCAGAACACATTCCCTGAGTTTTTGTCCAGGCACATCAGATGGCGCTGGAGATTCTGCTTGTCGCCGGGCTCTTCTTCGCTTAGCCCATAGCCATCGTAATAAGTGATGTAGATCCGATCCCCAAACACGACCGGGCTCGACGCGCCGAAACCGGGCATTGCTTTGCGCCAAGTGATGTTTTGTTGGTCATTCCACTCCGCAGGCAATTGGGCTGTCCCGGCGTCCCCATCTTGCAGCGGCCCCCGAAACTGCGGCCAGTCGGTCGGCTGAGCGGCCAACACCCCAGCAGCGTTCAGCAACCAGATACCACAGAAAAAAACGACAGTGCGAATCATACGTCGACTCCGACGAGTTTGGATGCGGAAAGTTCAAAATCACATCAGGCGCCGCGACGCTTGATTTGAAGATTATAGCCGATAACTGCTCCCCAGGCGAAAGCGCAGTCTACTTGACTTCTGGCGTCAGAGGCCGATATTCACCTATTCATCCTGATCGCGTTGGCGACCGGAAAGAACTAGACCCCACAGCTGCCAGACGGAGAGACGACCATGCGACGTGCCAAAATTTCTATCATCGGCGCCGGAAACGTGGGAGCGACCACCGCTCACTGGTGTGCGGCCGCCGAACTGGGCGACATCGTACTGCTCGACATTCCCCAGACCGAAGACATGCCCAAGGGCAAAGCGCTCGATCTGATGCAATCGTCGCCGATTATGGGCTTCGACAGCAACATCCTCGGCACCAACGACTATGCCGACACCAAAGATAGCGACGTCGTGGTCATCACCGCTGGTCTGCCGCGCAAGCCCGGCATGAGCCGCGATGACCTGTTGGCGACCAACGCCAAGATCGTTTCGATGGTTACGGAACAAGTCGCCAAGCACAGCCCCAATTGCGTGATCATCGTCGTCAGCAACCCGCTGGACGCGATGGTGCAACAAGCATTGAAGGTCAGCGGTTTCCCCCCGGCTCGCGTACTAGGACAAGCCGGCGTGCTCGATACGGCCCGCTATCGTACCTTCCTCGCGATGGAACTGGGCGTAAGCGTTGAAGATGTGTCGGCCCTCTTGATGGGCGGTCACGGCGATACGATGGTCCCAATGCCGACCTGCACTTCCGTTGGCGGGATTCCGATTCGTCGTTTGCTCAGCCAAGACAAATTGGACGCGATCGTCGATCGCGCTCGCAAAGGTGGCGCCGAAATCGTCGGCCTGCTCAAAACCGGCAGCGCCTATTACGCTCCGGCTGCTGCGACCTCGCAAATGGTCGAAGCGATCATCAAAGACAAAAAGCGTTTGATCCCCTGCGCCGCTTACTGCGATAAAGAATATGGGGTCGGCGGTTACTACGTCGGCGTGCCGGTCATCTTGGGTAACGGCGGCGTCGAGAAAATTGTTGAGCTGGAATTGGACGCGCAGGAAAAAGCCGATTTCCAAAAAAGCGTTGACGCCGTTAAGGAACTTGTCGCCGCCATGGCGAAACTTCTGGAAGCCTAACGGAAATTTATTCGCCGCTAGCGAGATTGATTTCATCTCGCTTTGCTGATAAAAATATCGACCGTTGCGAGGACGGACAACGATTCGACCACGGTGGCGCAAATGACGCGCTGCAGGATTCAAGGGGTCGAAAGGGAATCGGCGCAGCTGCAATTGCGTCGTTTCCCGAGAGTTATTATTCTCCCCCACTCCAGTCCCCCGCGAAGACCAACGGCCCGGCGCCAACTACTTATGAAACGCCAAGACGTACTTCCAGCTCCACTTCCTGGAGCCACCACGCAAGCGGCGCAACAAATCCTAGAGTTCAAGATTGACCGGCTGCAGTCCCGCCGCACTGCTGTTGAGTTTTTCACGCCCCAGAATTATGAGCCAGGCTACGCCTATCCGCTTGTTATCTGGTTGCATGGCCCCGGTGATAACGAACGGCAATTACGCCGCGTGATGCCGCTAACCAGCACACGCAACTATGTCGCCGCCGCTCCCCGAGCGCCCCGACACGACGGCTCAACCGCCGGCCTGACTTTCCGCTGGGATCAAAAACAACGCGACATCGACGTCGCCGCGGCTCGCGTGTTGCAAACCATCCGCGTCGCCGAAAAACGCTATAACATTCACCCGCAGCGAATCTTTTTGGCCGGCTATCTCGGCGGTGGAGCGATGGCCCTGCGGCTCGCGCTTCGTAATCCCGAGCTCTTCGCCGGCGCCGCTTCGATCGGGGGAGGTTTCCCCCAAGGTTGCTCACCGCTAGCACGGCTGAGCGACGCCCGATCACTGCCGCTCCTGATGATTCACCTACAAAACAGTTCTCGCTATCCCGAATCGCAACTCTGCGAAGACCTGCGACTGGTTCACACCGCCGGCATGAAGATCGACCTGCACCAATACCTATGCGGTGACGAACTTTCGACCGACATGTTTGAAGACCTCAACCGCTGGCTCATGACCAAGGTCACCGGCGGGTAAGAAGAAATGCGGAAAGTAGAGAGCCGAAAGCGGAAGCTTTTGGCTCTTTTTTTTTGCCTGTGCCCCACAGCCTAACGTAGCGCTCGCGATACGGACCTTTCGCCGCGCGCGGCGTCTCCCTCTATTCCGTTTGGCCCTGCATAAGACGACTTTCTGTTCTCAGGAGGTTCGGCGGGTTGCGAACCGACCTAGTCAAATTTGGTGGATTCCCTCTGCCGCAAACCCTATACTCGATTCGCAAGGTTGGTTATTCGTGGGGACCGACCCTCTTCGCAGTTGCCTTGTTCTGGGAAACGCCGATATGTCTTTACGATTTGTTGGGCTGGGGATGTTGGTTGCGTTTTCGCTGTCGTCTCTCGTGAGGGCAGCTGAGACGACGCCGGCGAGCGAGGAGATGAAGGAGAAGCCGAAATTCTCCTACACCATCCAAGTGATCGACCAGCAGGGCGCTGCCGTCGCCGGCGCGCAAGTTAGCGGCGAATCAGGCATGCTTAAAGTCGCAGCGACAACCGACGAGGAAGGCAAATTTGTCTTCCAGACTCCGCAGAAAAAACTCTCGCAACTCACACTGGTCGCCGTGGACGCCGCCGCCGACCAGGTCGGCATGTTCAAGGCCAACTACAGTGAACCGCCGACGCCTGAATCGGAGGTGAAGATCACGCTGGGTCCGTGTCGCAAGTTCCCGATTGAAGTTATCACTACGGATGGCGATCCGGCTGTCGCTGTCGAAGTTGGCGCTGTGGTTGATTATTTTTCGGTGATGGCCGAACCGACGGATACAGCGGGTAAAACAACGCTCCGGATTCCGGTCGAAGGTGAACTGACCGCCTTCTTTGCGTGCCTGCCGGAAGTCGGTTTCGACTACAAGATTGTCAAGACGCGGAAAGAACCGACCTATCCGATCGAGTGGCTCAACGAAGGGCCAATTCGGTTTCAACTGGCCGAGTCGCAGACGATTGAGCTGAAGTTGCTGGACGACGCTGCCGCGCCGATCACCGATACGAATCTGCATCTTTGGCTACTGGACAAGCCGGGCGAGCCGGATGACTTCAATCTGAGCTATACCCTGTCACGTGCTTACTTCCACGTTAGTACGGATGAGCACGGAGTCGCGACCTTTCGCGGCGTGCCGAATTGGGCAACGCCATCGCTAATCTTCTGGCCAAGTGTGACGCAACATGTTCGCGAGCGCATCGTCTTTGATCCGCAGGATCACAAAGAGGGGAAAATGACGATCAAGTTGAATCGTCAGGTTCCTATTTCTGGCGTCGTGCTGTCTCCTGAGGGTGAACCAGTAGCAGGAGCAAGTGTCATCGCGCGAGGATCGGGTTACCAGATCGATGATTTCAACAGCGGCAAAACGACGGACGAACAAGGACGATTTACCTTCAATGCAAATCCGAACATGCTCTATGTCTTTCAGGCACAGAAAGACAAACTTGCTTCTCCCCTTGTCGATGGAATCGTCCTCCTGCCTGGCCAGCCCTTGACTGAGTTGCAGTTGCAATTACAGCCGGCGACACGTGTGTACGGCGTAGTGACCAGCAAACAGAATGGCAAACCACTGGCGAAACGGTCGATGCAATGGTCGCAGCGAGGGCGGAGCCTTAGCGAGTTGGAAGGAGTAGAACTGCCGAAGACGAAAGAGAGCGATCGCGATTGGGTATCGTCAGGCATGTTTCGCCATTTGCAAACGGATAACCAGGGAAAATATGAGCTTTACGTCGCCGCCGGGAAACAAGGCATAGTCGTCTTTGAAAATGGCAAAACGAGCTCTCAACAATTCGAGGTAACTGACCAGCCGGAACTGGAAATCAACTTCAGCTTGGACGTGAAAGAAAGCGAAAAGTTTCCCTTCAGCGGTCTGGTCGTCACCGGCAATCCGCCGCAACCGGTTGATAAAGTCATCTTAGAAGGACACTATCGCGCCGATGTCTCCTCCTTTGACTTGCGAATGCGGACCGATGCCGAGGGACGATTCACCGGCTTGCGTTTGGCTCATCCCTTTGTGCTGTACGCCAAGACGATCGACGGAGAACTAGCCGGCATCATCGAAGTCGCGGCCGACCAGAACGAAGCGACCATGTCGATCGCTCCGCTGGCTTCCGCCAAAGGACGGATCATCGACCAGAAAACGGGAGAGCCGCTTGCCGATCAACAAGTGCAATGGGGACGCCAAATCCGACTGGGAGACGACAAAGCGACGATGTCGACCACGCTGTGGGGAGGAAGCGTCCAATCCGACGGCGAGGGAAGATTCGAGATATCAGGGCTGGTGATTGGTCAGCCCAGCACGATCAGCGTCTATCGAAATCCTTACTACTCGCCGCTTGCCACGCACTCACCCCAAAACGCTGAGATGGTCGATCTGGGCGATTTGGAACTGCGACCACTCTACAAGCCTCCAACGTTCGCCGAGCGGGTCCAGCAATCTCTGACGTCGAAGCGCAAGCCGCTCGAGCGTTTTGATTATGCAATCAACGAAGCGAAGCGTTTGCGTCAAAACGTGCTAGTTGTGTTCACGCCACAGGAGCCTCCACTCGCTCAAAGCTGGTTCAAACTGCGGCTGGATGACAATGACGTCCGCGTCGCGATGTTCGACTATCAGGTGATTCAGCTCGATGTCGCCGACCCGCAGAGCGCAGCCCTGGCCAACAAACTGGGGATTTCTCTCAGCGAAGAGAATTTGCCGACGTGGTATCTGTGTAGTGCCGAGGGGAAGCCGCTAGAGCAAGGAATAGTGCCGCGGACTGAAGCCGGCGACGCCATCGATCGGGCGGATTTGCTTGAAACATTGCAGCGGCATATCGAGCAGCCGCTCGATGCGCGACATCTGCTCAACGACGCCCTGGAAAAAGCGAAAGCGTCGAACCGCCATGTGATCGTGCAAGAGACCGCAACCTGGTGCGGACCTTGCCATATGTTGGCCCGTTATCTGGAGAAACACCACGCTGTCTGGGAGAAAGATTACGTCTGGGTCAAAATCGATCAGCGCTGGACCGGTTGGCAGGAAGTAATGGACGGTATCGAGAAAGAGAATCGCGGCGGGATTCCCTGGTTCGCCATTCTAGACGCCGACGGCAAGGTCCTGGCTAACAGCAATGGCCCCGATGGCAACATCGGATTTCCGAGCGAACCAAGCGGAATCGAGCATTTTATGACGATGCTGCGTTTAACCCGGCAGCAGATGACCGACGAGGAACTTGGCGTGCTGCAGAAAGATCTAGAAGCGAAATAGATCGCCGAGCGATGATTTCAAACTGCTAGCAAGTAAACCTCGTCGAGCGCCACACTTTGGCAATCGTGCCTGTGCTAGCAGGCGGGGTCTTTGCTGCTTCGTGGTCCGCACAGCGGCCCCTACCTTCCGCCTTCCGCTCTTCCCCGCGACTTCTCTTTGTTGATTTGGCAGATTGCGGTATAACCGGCAGCGTGAATGACCATCGTCAAGGATGACGCTATGAATAATGAGTCCCTGTTGGCTGCGTTTCAGCAGCTTGGGCGCCCTAAAGTGTTGGTCCTGGGGGACCTGATTCTCGATCGCTATACCTATGGTGACGCCGAGCGCGTGAGCCAAGAGTCGCCGGTGATCGTGCTGCGTGCCGATAACCACGAGCTGCGGCTTGGCGGAGCGGCCAACGTTTGCAACATGCTACGCGGGCTCGAGTGCGACGTGATCGCGGCTGGTGTAGTTGGCGCCGATGCAGCTGGCGTCGATTTGATCAGTCTGCTGCAGAACACCGGGGTCGACGCTTCGCTCTGCCTGACTGACGCTTCCCGACCGACCACGCTCAAAGAGCGGTTTGTCGGTCGCGCTGGAGCGCGGCATCCCAGTCAAATCTTGCGCGTCGATCATGAAACAACCGACGCAGTCAGCGGCGACATTGAAGAGCGCCTGTTGTATGGCGTTGTCAATCGCTTGGAAGAGTGCGATATCGTGTTGATCTCGGACTACGCCAAAGGGGTTTGTACGCCTGCGATCTTGCAGACGCTGATTCGCTGCGCCAACGAGCGCGGCGTGCCGGTGTTGGTAGACCCAATGAAAGGTCGCGACTTTGGTCGTTACCGCGGCGCGGACCTGATCAAAGCGAATCGCATCGAAACTGAAACCTGCACTGGGCGAAAGATTCGAACGCCTGACGAAGCGGCGCTCGCCGGCCAAGAGCTGTGCGCCGCGTTGCAGTTAGAAGCAGTCATTGTCACGCTCGATAGTGACGGTATGGCGCTGGTCGAAAAAGGAGGCGCGGCGACGTTGTTTCCGACGGAGGCCCGCAGCGTTTATGACATTACTGGTGCGGGAGACATGGTGCTGGCCATGCTGGGCGCGGCGATCGGATCGGGGCTTTCACGACCCGATGCGGTTCGCTTGGCGAATGTGGCGGCAGGTTTAGAGGTTGAAAAGATCGGCGTCGCGGTGATTCCGCTGGACGAGATCGAAGCCGAACTGACTGCCCATCATCAGCCAGGCGTGCGAAAGATCATGTCGCTGGAGCAACTGGCGCGACAGTCAGACGAACTGCGGCGCCGCGGTCAGCGAATTGTGTTCACCAACGGATGCTTCGATTTGCTTCACTACGGACACGTCACCAACTTGAACGAAGCGTCGCGGATGGGCGATATCTTGGTGGTCGGTTTAAATAGCGATTCTAGTGTGGCGCGGTTGAAAGGCCCCGAGCGCCCCGTCATCAACCAGGGCGAACGCGCAGCGATGCTGGCGGCCCTGTCGTGCGTTGACTATGTGGCGGTCTTTGATCAAGACACGCCGCTCGAATTGATCCAGGCAATTCGCCCCCATGTGTTAGCCAAAGGGGGCGATTACAAGGCGGAATCGATTGTAGGCTACGACTTTGTCACCTCCTACGGAGGCGAAGTGCGGCTGATCAACTTGGTTGACGGCCATTCGACTACCGATATCATTCGTCGCGTCAACGAAGCACAATCGCCGCGCCGTCAGGCAGCGTGAACCGCAAGTTCCTCCTTTCGTGAGAATGCCGATGAAAACGGTCGTCGTGCTGCCGAACTGGATAGGCGATGTCGTCATGGCGACGCCTGCGTTACGAGCGATCCGCGCGCAATCACGCCCCGGCGACGAGATCGTCGGTGTGATGCAGCCCTACGTTAAAGATGTGCTGCGCGGGACTGATTTGCTCGATCGCAGCATCTATTGCAGCAAAAAAACATCCGACCGACGCCATCGTTTTTGGAGCGTCGTCAGTCAACTGCGCAGCGAGCAGTTTGACCAAGCGTTTCTGTTTACCAATTCGTTACGATCTGCGGGCCTGGCTTATTTTGCCGGCGCCAAACGTCGCTTCGGTTATGCGCGTAGTTGGCGTAGCCCGTTGCTGACGCATCGCCTGGTTCCGCCTAAGCAGCCCAACGGCCAATACGCTCCGATCTCGGCGGTCGACTACTATTTGGACCTGGTCGAATACGCCGGCTACCCGACCAACAACAAGCAACCGCTGCTGGCCACCTCCGCTGCCGACAATCGCCGCATCGAAGAGATCTGGCAAAAGTTTGACTTCGCAGACAAGCGAGTGGTCGTCTTCAACACCGGCGGAGCGTATGGCGCGGCGAAGCATTGGCCGCCGGAGCATTTCATCGCGTTGGCGGAACGGCTGCTGAAAGATCCTAACATCGCAGTGCTACTGATTTGCGGCCCGCAAGAACGCGAGACTGTCGCCAAGATTGAACAAGCGATCGATCATCCAAATGCGTGCAGCCTCGCGGATGAAACGTTGAACATTGGCCTGTCGAAAGCGGCCGTCGCCCACGCCGATGTGCTGGTCACGACCGATAGCGGACCGAAGCACTTTGCCGCAGCGTTCGCTACGCCGACGGTCGCCCTATTTGGCCCGACCGATCCGCGGTGGGGAAACAGCTACAATCCAGTCGAAACTATGTTGACCCATCCGGTTGACTGCGGACCATGCGTCAAACGCGTTTGTCCTCTGGGTCATCACGACTGCATGCAGAAACTATCGGTCGCCCGGGTCTACCAAGCGGTGCTGGACCAACTGAGCAAAACAGACCGCGCCGCTGCGTAGAAAAATCGCAAGGCAAGTCATGTCTGCCAAACTGCTCCACAAGCAATAAGTGGAATCGGCAGAGACGGCTTGCCCTACTTTCCATTAAATCGCGGCTGAGACGCAACGATCAATCCGAGATCACTTACGTCCCAGCCAGCGTTGCACCGATTCTTGCGCTCGACCAACGTTTTCTTCGGCCTTGCCCGTCCAGCGTTCTCCGCGGCCTTGCCATTGTCGCCGTCGGCTTCCGGTCAAGCGACCGAAAGCTGCACGAAGCGAACCTTTCCATTGTTGCCATTTTCCATGAATGCGTCGGCGATTCATAATTGGCGCCTTTCAGTTTTCCAGTGAAGGGTCCGCTCCTTCGTAGCCGGCTGCGCGAGCGAGGGAAATGCGCCTGACTACGACAAGCGGCGCTCGGATGGCCGAACGCTTTCCCCTCGCTTGCGCAGCCGACTACGAAGTAAAGCGTGACATCCTGTCGCGTTAGCGCGTCAGGATGACATACAACGCATGGATGATGCCGGGGATAAATCCGAACATCGTTAGCACAATGTTTAACCAGAAATGCAATCCGAGTCCGACTTCAAAAAAGACGCCGACCGGGGGCAGCAAAATGGCCAACAGGATCTTAAAAATGTCGGTGCCTTCGACTCCACTTGCAACAGCCATGACCGTACTCCTTCAACTTTATTATTGTGTGTGGTGAGAGTTTTTCACATTCAACGTCGGGTGTGACGCTTTTGTTGAAACACACAATTGCAAGCCGCATGCCGAAACGCAAATTCGACGTAAATCGAGTATTTTCGGTCGAAAAAGAAGGGATCGCGTACATTGCGCGATCGGAGTGAGCGGCAGCCGATCAGGTGATTGCGGCCTGTGAGAGAATTAAATGGGACCTAACCCTGCTGCTTGGCTAGAGATCGCCCATGGCGTCCATTTGCCCCGGTTCGTTCCACTCGGCCCAGTGTACCCAGAACTGGGGCAAGAGGTCGCCGTACAGCTCTTTGGCGAGCGCGAAGATCTCGCCCATCGTGAACTCTTCCATCTCGGGGAGCGTGCGATCGGACTTGGTCGCTAGCTCGGCCACCGCATCGTACAGCGGCGTCCCGCGCGCGAACTTCAAATCAAAGTGCTCGTCGTTCGGCTGCTTTTCCCACATCGCCGTTGCTCCTCTTACTGCGACTTGCGCGCGGCGCGTTCTGCTTTGGTCGAGGCGATCACATCGGCGATGATCCCTTCCAAGTCAAACTTCGGGCGATAATCGATCGCCGAGCGCAGCTTGGTCAGGTCAGGCACGCGGCGGATCACATCTTCAAAGCTGCTGTTAAATGCATCTTCATACGATTGGAACGACAAACTCAACGTTGGATCAATCGCCGCGGTGACCATCTGGGCGAGCTCGAGGATTGTCACCGGTCGATCGCTGCCGATGTTGTAGACCTGGCCGGCGGCCGATGGCGTGCCCATCAGTTGAATCACTGCGTCGACCACATCATCAACATGAGCGAAGCAACGAATCTGCCCACCATCCGAGTGGACTGTCGGCCCTTTGCCATCCAAGGCCGCAGCAATAAATCGTGGCAATACCATTCCATAGGCCCCGGTCTGACGTGGGCCGACCACATTAAAGAACCGGCCGATCACGGTCGGAGTTTGCCGCTGCCGCCAGTAGGCGAGCGCCAAAAATTCGTCAATCGCTTTCGAGGCGCCATACGACCAGCGGGGCCGCGTGGTCGATCCAAAGACCAGATCGTCTTCTTCTGTCCATGTGGCCTTGGGGTTCTTGCCGTAAACTTCGCTGGTGCTGGCCAAAAACATGCGGATATCGCGGCCTGCTTCGCGATGGGCGGCGATCTCGGCCAGCAGCAGTTCGGTGGGATAAATGTTTCGCTCGATCGTCTGGATCGGCTCTTCCTGGATCAAAGCCACTCCAACGGCGGCCGCCAAGTGATAGACTTCATCGGCCTCAACCAATAAGCTTTTGATCAAATCGCGATCAGCGACCGTACCAGAGACGAAGTGAAAGTTCTCGTGATCGATCACATGGGATAGATTTTGCCGACTGCCGGTCGATTCGTCATCAATCGCAGTCACCGTCCGCCCCAGGGACAACAGTGCTTCACAAAGATGAGAACCAATAAACCCGGCGCCGCCGGTCACAAGCACATGCGTCATTCAAAACACCGAAGGAAAGAAGAGCGTAACCTTCCACTGCAAGCGGTTCATACTAGATCGGCCATTGGAGCCCCACAACCTAAGCGACGCCCCAGAACCGGCTTGCCGCTGTTTTCTACTGGCATAATCCTCACCTTCGGGAATAATGGAACTTAACTCCTGCGGTTTCCTCGCAGATCGCTCCTTTCCGGCGTCCTTTTAACCCACTCCGCTTTCTACCCCCCAACACGCCAGATAATGACGATTCGCAATTTGACTCTGCCGCTCGCCGGTTCGCTCGTGCTGATCTTGCTCTCTGCCTGCATCGTCTGGGGGCAAGAGACTCCCCCCGAAGCTGCAATTATCTATTCGGATGCCGTCGCCTTCCAAAAGGCCGACGAGTACCAATTAGCGTCCGAAGAGTGGAGCAAGTTCCTGACGCGTTACGCGACCGATCCATTGGCCGAGAAAGCTCGCAACAACTTGGCGGTCTGCCAGCTGAAGCTAGAAAAGTACTCCGACGCCGCTAGCAATTTTTCGACCATCCTTAAGAACAACCCCAAGACCGAACTCCGCGAGGACGCGCTGCTCAATCTGGGCTCTACTTATTATGCCTGGGCCAAGTCAAGCGATCCCAAGCAGTTTGATAGCGCCGCCAAAACGTTCGAGCAACTCTACAAAGAGTTCCCCCAAGGCAAGAACGGCGATCAGGCCCTCTATTTTGCCGGCGAGTCATTCTACCTCAGCGGCCAAAAAGAACGTTCGCTGGGCCCATACAAAGCGCTGGTCGAACAGTTCAACAAAAGTCCCTACCGCGCCGATGGCGCCTACGCATGGGGCGTGACGCTCGAAGAACTGAACAAACCCGGTGAAGCGTTTGAAGTTTACGATAAGTTTCTCACCGCCTTCCCTCAGCATGATCTCGCTGCCGAAGTCCGCATGCGCCAGGCCGAAACGGTTCTCACCCAAAACAATTTCGCCAAGGCCGAGCAAATCTTGACCGCGGTCACCGCCGACCCCAAGTTTGCGTTGATCGACCATGCATACTACCGCCTGGCTTTTGCCCGTTTGAAGCAAGAGAAGGTCGCCGAGGCGGGCGCGATCTACGCCAAAATCGCCTCCGACTATCCCCAGTCAAAGTATCACGACGAATCGATGATGCTGGCCGGGCGCTGCTATTATCGCGCCGGCGACTGGGCCGCCGCAGCCAAGTGGCTGGACGCAGCGTCCAAGCTGCCTGGCGAGACCGGACTCGAAGCGGCGCATTGGCTATGCCGCGTCTATCTGAAAACTGGCAAGCCGCAAGATGCGGAGAAATTGGCCGCTACCAAAATCGCCGCCGCCAAAGATAGTCAGCTGTTAGTGCCGCTGCTGATCGATCAAGCCGACGCTTTGTACGATCAACCGCAACGTCGCGGCGAATCAGTCAAGCTGTATCAGCAGATCGTCACATCGCATCCCCAAGATCCCCAGGCGCCGCAAGCGCTGTACAACGGCGCCTTCGCCGCCCTCGAAACGCAAGATCACGCGACGGCGGCTCGGTTGGCGAATGCGTTTGTCAAGCAATTCCCCAAACATGAATTGCTGCTTGACGCCAAGTATGTCGCCGCCGAAGCGGCGCTGCAGGAAAAGAAGTACGCCGAATCCGAAAAAATGTTCCGCGAGCTGATCGCCGCCGGCGACAAACGCCCTGAACAAGCAAAATGGCAAATGCGGCTGGCGCTAGCGCTGTTGCTGCAAAACAAGCATCCCGACGTGATCGCGATGGTTGCGCCGATCGCCGGCAAAATGGCTGACCCGGCGCTCAAAGCCGAAGCATTCTTCTTGCTTGGTTCGAGCCAATTCGCGCTCGATCAGTTTCCGGCCGCTCAGCAAAGCCTGACCGCGTCGCTGGCCGCCAAACCCGATTGGCGGCAAGCCGACGAAACGTTGCTCCTCCTCTCTCGCGCTCAGCACAAGCAGGGAGACAACGCAGCGGCGATCGCAACAGTGCAAAAGATGCAGAAGCAGCTTCCTAACTCAACACTGGCCGACCATGCCGCCTATCGCCTGGGCGAGTACTACTATGCCGCGACCGACTTCCCCAATGCGGCCGCGCAGTACCAAACGGTGGTCAACAAGTTTGCGAGTTCGTCGTTAGCGCCGCACGCGCTGTATGGACTTGGCTGGTCGCAAATCCAGCTTAAACAAGGCAAACCAGCGGCCGACGCTTTCTCGACACTGCTCACCCAACACGGCAACCACGAACTGTCGCCGCAAACGCTGCATGCCAGAGCGGTTGCGCGGCGTTTAGCCGGCGACTTTGCCGGCGCTGCCGCCGATGTCGACGCTTACTTGCAAAAATCGCCGCAAGCGGCCGACAAAGCGGACGCATTGTACCTGAAAGGACTTTGCCTGGTGGGCGCCAACGACCAAGCTGGCGCTGCCGCCCAGTTTGCGGCGATCAAGCAAGAATTTCCAAAATATGAGAACGACGACAAGGTGCTGTACGAATTGGCCTGGTCCCTAAAAGCTTCTGGAGATCCAGTCAAAGCGACTGCCGCATTCGCCAGCCTGGCGGCGACCCATCCGAAAAGCCCGCTCGCGGCCGAAGCCAGCTATCACGTGGGCGAAGCGGCCTATGATCGCCAAGATTACGCCGCTGCGCAAACCGCGTACTCCGCTGCTCTCGCCGCTGCTCAAGCCAATGATGTGGGAGAAAAGTCGGCCTACAAGCTGGGCTGGTCCCAATATCAGCAAGGTGATTTCGCCGCAGCCTCCGCTTCTTTCGCCGTGCAAACCAGCAAGTATCCGGATGGGCCGCTCGCGGCCGACGCCAGTTTCATGCGGGGAGAATGTCTCTACAAAAAGGATCAGTTCGCTGATGCGTTGGGCGCGTATGGGCAAGTCAAAGCCGATCGCCTATCCAGCAACGACATGCGCGATCTGTGGCGACTGCACGCCGGCCAATCGGCCGCCCAGCTCAAAAAGTGGGACGAAGCGGTCCGCTGGATGACCGAATTATTGGCCAAGTCGCCTGATTCTTCGGTCGCCGCCGAAGCTCAGTACGAAATCGGCTGGGCCAATTACAACCAACAAAAATCGGATGATGCGATCAAACGGTTTCTGACCGCCGCCGATCTTTCGCCTGGCCGCACCGGCGCGCGAGCCCGCTTTATGCTGGGCGAACTCTATTTTGAGAAGAAAGACTACCCCGCGGCCGAATCGCAATTCAAACGCGTGGTCCTTGGTTTCGGCGGCGCCAAGTCGCTGGACGAGGTAAAACCATGGCAAGCCAAAGCGGCCTACGAACTAGGACGTTGTAACGAAGTCCGAATTCGCGATGCGGTCGGCGCTCCGAGGGTCCGCTACATCGCAGAAGCAAAAAAATATTACGGCATGGTAGTATCAGACTATCCCCAAACTGCCGAAGCGAAGCTGGCCGCTAGTCGTATCGAAGCGATCAACAAACTGTAAACGCAGGTTCCCATGACACGATTTTCATTGACGCAGCGTTTTGTCGCGCTGCTGCTGTTCACCTTTCTGCTGACCACCGGAATGGGCGTGGTCGCCGCGTGGGCGCAAGAGAATGAATCAACCGAAGCCGCAGAGCCAGCGCCAGTCGCCAACGAATCAGGCGCCTTGTTAGAAGAAAAACTGCTCGGCGACGATGGCCAGTTGCACTTGGTCGCGCTGGTCTTGAAAGGGGGTCAAATGATGATCCCGATCGGCTTGATGTCGCTGCTGGTCGTGACCCTCGCATTTGAACGCGCGATTGCGCTTCGTCGGGGACGGATCATTCCTCCGGATCTGGTCGCCGGTCTCGAAGAGATGCAGTACTCCTCCACCGGATTCCAGCCTCGCGACGCCTATCGACTGTGCAAAAAGTATCCCTCGGCAATGGCCAACATTGTCGAATCGATGCTGGCCCGCGTCGGCCGTCCGCAAGCCGAAGTGGTCCACGCCGTCAACGAAGCGAGCGAACGCGAAGCGGACCGCTTGTATAGCAACGTCCGCTGGCTCACCCTGGCCGCCGGCGTAACGCCGCTGATGGGCTTGCTTGGTACGGTCTGGGGGATCATCTGGGCGTTCTACAAAACCACGCAGCTAGAAATCGGCGGCAACCGGGCCAATCAATTGGCCGAAGGTATCTACGTCGCGCTAGTCACCACGCTGGGCGGCCTGGTCGTCGCGATTCCGGCCGCGATCTTGGCTCAATACTTCGAGAGCCGCATCATCAGTCTGTTTCACCAGATCGACGAACGCCTGTTTAGCCTGCTGCCGGCGATCGAGCAGTATGAAGGCAAGACCCGCATCCACCAGCATCATCTGGATGAAGCGGACGCAGAAGAAACCACGCCGGAACAGATCGCTACGTAACGATTTTCTGGGCGCCATGGCCACGGCCTTGCGTGGCCATGAATGCGGACGATTCGACGAGTTTCATGAACTACTTTCACCAACTCGCAGCGTCATCGGCGTATTTCCTGACTTTGGGTCTGGTGACGATGGCTGGCATGTACGTTGTGCCTGGCTCAATGAGCATGAGTGACGCCGTGTTGCGTTCGATATGCTATGCAATAGGTTTCGGCTTGCTCGCCGTGCTTGGCTGCAAGGCTTATCGCCTAGAGTTCCCTGCAGAGTTGACCAACCGAGAGACAGCCCTTCGCGTTCGCTACCTTGGCATTACCGGTGGAGTTGCAATCGGCGTGTTAGTGATCTTTGGTGCGATGTTCTCTTACGTCCCTCTCTTCAATGCAATTTTTGGCGTCCTTTGCTCTGGCGCGTTTGTGCTATCAGCGTGTTTGTTGTTTCGAAGCGCCTGGCCATCATTGCCTCTGCTCTTGGTTGGCGTGATGTTAATGGCATTCGTCGTAGGCATGGCGATGAATGCACAGGTGTTCTATGCGGTTCCCACGGATCCTATTCAAAAAGCATCGGCCACGGCCCTGGAATTGCTTGACAATGTAGGCGGCCGGCAATCATTGACAGCTTAAAATCAGCTTCGGAGCGCTTCTCCCCAATTCTCACGGAAGTGGATTCGATTCCACGGAAAGTTCACGCAGATTCATTGCCACGAAGAGGCGGCTACGGCGCCCGGCCAGCCCTTCCAACCATCAAGCAACTGATCCTTTTCCGCGTGCATGCTAAAAGCGATGCTCTTTCGGAGTAGACGCCATAAGCTGATCCCGGCGCCAATGCGCCGCATTTAGATAAAGCCGCTTTACCAAAAAGAGATAACGGGCCTTTATCTCTTTTTGGCCCGCAGAATCCTTCCTGGGAAGTCTTTGTTATCCGAGCATGGGGGCAGACTTATTTTCCGTTCTCTATCTACTAAGAATCGCCCTCAGGCGGTTCGGTAGTTCTAAGGTGAAACACTTTGGGAACGTACAATGCTACATAAGCCAGCATTCGCGCCCGCCTCCTATCTATCCCAGCCCCCCATTTTTTGACGTAAGTCGTTTTACCTCGTGAAACCGGGGCCTATCTTATCCCCTACATGAAAATAATTTCGGATTCCTTTTGGCCCGTGACCAGCCGTGTCCCAGGGCTCCCCGATACTTCTCTTTAGTCACCGGCAAGTCACTGTTGACATGTACACCTCACAGGCGTACACTGACCATCCGTTTAGTTGATGCCGAACGGGGGATGCTTGCCAGCGGACAGGACATTTACCATAAAGGAGCCCGGAAAATGGTCACCGCAACTGCTTCAAAGAACAGTCGAATGGCGAAAAAAGAGACAGCGAAAAAAGAGCCTGCGAAAAGCAGCAAAAAGAACAGCGGTAGCGATAAGTCGCCCAAAGCCGAGCACAAAGATGTCGCCGACATGCTGTCTGGCAACGCCGTTCTAAAAACGACGCTTCAGCAAATCGAAAAATCATTTGGCGAAGGGGCGATCATGCCCCTGGGATCGAATCACGCCAAGATCGAAGGGATCCCAACTGGATCGCTGTCGCTCGACTTGGCGCTCGGCGGGAAGGGACTACCCCGCGGACGCATCATCGAGGTCTTTGGCCCAGAATCGAGCGGTAAAACAACGATCGCACTGCATGTGATCGCCCAGGCCCAAGCGATGGGGGGAATCGCCGCTTTCGTCGACGCCGAGCATGCACTCGACCCGAGTTGGGCCAAAAAGCTGGGTGTTGAGTTAGAGACGCTGCTGGTCAGCCAACCCTCCAGCGGGGAAGAAGGTCTCCAGATTACGGAGATGCTGGTCAAATCGAATGCGGTTGACGTGATCGTCGTCGACTCGGTCGCGGCCCTCGTTCCGAAAGCGGAATTGAACGGCGAAATTGGCGCTTCGCATGTTGGTTTGCAGGCTCGCTTGATGAGCCAAGCGATGCGTAAATTGACTGGCGTGATTTCTAAATCGAAAACGATTGTGATCTTCATCAACCAGATCCGCGAAAAAGTGGGCGTGATGTTTGGAAGCCCCGAAACAACGCCTGGCGGTCGCGCCCTGAAGTTTTACTGCTCATGCCGCGTCGACGTTCGTCGCATCGGGCAACTGAAAGATGGCGAAGATGTGGTGGGCCAACGTGTTCGCTGCAAAATCGTGAAAAACAAGGTCGCTCCGCCGTTCCGGATCGCCGAGTTCGACATGATGCACACCAACGGCATCAGCTACGAAGGAGACATCCTGGACCTGGCATTGGAAGCCAAAATTGTCGCTCGCAGTGGAGCCTGGTTCCGTTATGGCGACATCCAACTGGGACAGGGCAAAGAAAAGGCGCGAGCCTTTCTGGTCGAAAATCCCGAGATGACCGAAGAATTGAAGCAAAAAGTGCTGGAATCGGCAGGCCATAACGGCGAAAAGCTGTTTGACGCCGCTCCCGTCAAAGAAGGTGCTGAAGACGAAGAGTACGAAGCTGAAGAAGAGCTATAAACCCCGCGATGGCTGCATGCTGCTGAATCTCCGCAGTGAGCTTGCAGTTCCCAGGGATTGAGTTGAGCAACGAGTCTTCCTCCGTTTGGGCGTCGGCGGGCTCCATCCGACGTCCGTGACCTAAGAGGCTTCCGGTTCGCATCACCCGGAAGCCTCTTTTTTGTACTTTCGCAAACCTTTTGGTCTCGGCTGGGTCCTAAGGTTAGCAACGGGTTCGCCCTCGTCACGCCTAGCCGATTTGCCGTGAAGGGCTTATCATAACCCCTTTAAACAGCACTATTTGACTCTTACTGGCCCGGCCTGATTTCGCCATGAAGACCGACGAACTACGCGAAAAATACCTCAGCTTCTACGAATCCAAAGGGCATTCGCGTCGCGCGAGCGATGTCTTGGTGCCGACCTGGGATCCTTCGGTGCTGTTTACCCCGGCCGGGATGAACCAGTTTAAGGATCACTTTCTGGGTCGCGTAAAGCTCGATTTCACTCGCGCGACAACCTGTCAAAAATGCTTGCGTACCGGTGATATCGACAACGTCGGCCGGACCGCCTATCACCACACGTTCTTCGAGATGATGGGCAACTTTAGCTTTGGCGACTATTTCAAGCCGGAAGCGATCTCTTGGGCGTGGGAATTTTTGACCGAGAAAAAATGGTTGGGCCTTCCGGCCGATCAGCTGACCGTCACGGTTTACAAAGATGACGACGAAGCGGCCAATTATTGGCACGAGAAGATCGGCCTACCGACTTCGCGCATCCATCGCCTGGACGAAGACGAAAACTTCTGGCCGGCTAGTGCGCCAAGTCTTGGTCCCGATGGCGTTTGCGGTCCGTGCAGCGAAATTTATTTTCACCCGAAAGGGAGCAAGCCGGTCGAGATCTGGAATCTCGTCTTTACGCAGTTCAACCGGATCGGCGATCCGCCGAACAATCTGGAACCGCTGCCAAGTAAGAACATTGACACGGGGATGGGGCTAGAGCGCACCGCCGCGACGCTGCAAGGAGTTACCACCAACTATCACATCGATATTCTGCGTCCCATTGTGGAAGCGGCTGGCGAAATTTGCGGCGTCAAGTATGTTCCGGAAGATGACAACGGCCGCCGCCTGCGCCGCATCACCGACCATATTCGTGCGTGCACGTTCGCGATTCATGAGAATGTCTATCCCGGCGCCCAAAAAGAGAAATATGTCATCCGGCGTTTGCTCCGCCGCGCCGTCCTGGATGGTCATCAAATGGGCCTGCGTCAAGCGTTCGCTTATCAACTAGTCGATAAGATCGCGGAAATGATGAAGGTTCCCTATCCAGAACTGCAAGAGACGACGCAGCGCGTCGCCAATGTGATTCGGACCGAAGAAGAAAACTTCCTCGATCGCTTGGATGAAGGTTTGGCGCGCACCGAGAAGACTTTCAATTCGATGCAAAAAGAAAACCTGACCGTCGTCAACGGCAAAGAAGCGGCCGAGTTGTATCAGACCTATGGTTTTCCGCCGGAGTTGTTTGAACAAGTCGCGGCCGAAAAAGGCCTTTCGTTTGACTGGCCCGGCTACAAGCAAGCGATGGAAGACTTTGGCGTCACCACCGGCGGCGGAACCTCGGTACTTTTTGCCGATGGTCCGATCGAATCGCTGAAGAACACCTTGCGTAAAACCGACTACGTAGGCTACGACCAATCTGCCGCCGATGTCACGATCAAAGGAATCGTAGCGAACGATGCCGACGGCACGTCTCGACTGGTGGACGACTATGATCAGACCGGCCAGGAGCACATGCTGATCGTAGTGACTGACTGCACTCCCTTCTATGGAGAGTCTGGCGGTCAGGTCGGCGACAGCGGCGAGATCGTCGGCAAAGACTTCCGCTTTGTCGTCACCGACACGCAAAAAGATAGCGACCTGTTCTTACATCATGGCTATCTGGCCAGCGGCAAAATCAGCAGCAATGTCGAAGCGACCGCGACGGTGGGTCAGCGACATGCCGGGATCCAACGCGCTCACTCGGCGACTCACATTTTGCATTACGCATTACAAAAGAACCTGGGCGCGCACGCGCAGCAGCAAGGTTCCAAGGTCGACGAAGATTGGCTCCGCTTCGACTTCACCAATCAGGCGGCGGTCACTCCGGAAGAGCTTGCTGCCATCGAAGTCGACGTCAACGAGCGCGTCGCGGCGGCCGAGAATGTAAAATGGGAAACCGTTCCGCTGGCGAAAGCGCGAGAACTGGGCGCGATGATGCTGTTTGGCGAAAAATATCCGGACCCGGTGCGTCTGGTTTCGATGGGAACCTTCAGTCGCGAACTTTGCGGCGGCACCCATTTGACCAACACCGGCGACGTCGGCATGTTTGAAGTGATCAGTGAAGAAGGTCCGTCTGCCGGCGTGCGACGGATCATCGCGTTGACCGGAACCAAAGCCCAAGAATACCGCCAGCAAGTGTCGGCTTCGTTGGGTGATATTTCCAATTCGTTGGGCGTGGCGCTGCTCGACGTACCGGCCGCTGTCAAACAGTTACTGCAATATGTGCGTGACCTGAAAAAAGCAGCCAGCGGCAGCGGCAAGGTTCCGGACGCGATGCCTGCAATTACCGAGGATCTCAAAGCGGTGCAGCCCAGCTACGCGATCCAAAAAGAGACGCTGAAAGAAACTGCCCGCATGATCAACGTTGGCATGTTTGATGCGCCGTCTCGAATTGCGGCTTTGCTGACCGACATCGAATCGCTAAAGCAAGAGATCGCAGCTCGCGCCGAACTAGGCGTGCTGACCGCCGACGATCTGCTGGCTCAAGCCGAACTAGTCGGCGAGGTAAAACTGATCGTCGCCGAAGCCCCTGGCGCCAACCCCAACGTCATGCGTCAACTGATTGACCAGTTGCGAAAGAAAGCGGCGCCATGTGCGGTGCTGCTGATCGCCGGTCAAGGCGAAGACAAAGTGATGATGGTCGCCGGCCTTAGCGAAGACGTCGTCAAATCAGGCGGCAAAGCAGGCGAATGGGTAAAGACGGTCTCCACCATCGTCGGCGGATCCGGCGGCGGCCGAGCCGACATGGCCCAAGCCGGCGGCAAAGACCCCGACAAAATCGCCGATGCGATCGCAGAAGCGAAAGCATTTGGGAAAAAGATGCTGGGCTAGGCCTAAGGAACAAACTCTTCCCGCCCATTCACCTCCCCCGAAGCGGCGTTATCGTTACGATCGGCGCCGCTTCGCAAAAATCCTCACTAGATCAGCCACACGGGGCTCAACTGGCTCCGCTAGCAGGTCGATAGCTTTAACTGGTCAGCCAACCGCGACGTTCTCTCCCCTCCGCGTATCCCAGTTCGAGCAATTCCATGAATCAAGCTGATTATTCCGCCAACGTCGAGCGCGCCCTCGCCAACAATCCCCATTTTGCTGGACGCACGCTCCGCTTTGAACAAGAGCAAGACCGGATCGTGCTGAAAGGCAACGTCGCTTCCTTTTTTCACAAGCAGATGGCCCAAGAGGCGCTTCGCCAGGCTGGAGTCGATCAGATCGAGAACCAACTAGAAGTGAATTGGGCGTAACCCCTGCTCTCTCGCTCACCTACGACTGGCATCGGCCCGCGGTCTCCACCTGCGGGCTGTTGCATTTCTTGCCGGCGAAGTATCGCCGCGATCGAAGTACGCCCCCTTTTTCCGCCGCCGACAGCGCGTGACAATGCGAGTAACATTGAATCCCTCGCACGCAAACTCAGCTCAGGAGAATCTCCCATGTCGCGACACGGCGCCATCACGTTCAAAGGTAACCCGATGACTTTGGCCGGCGAAGCGGTCCAAGTCGGCCAGCCGGCTCCCGACTTCACCCTGCACAGCTTTGGCCCCGAAGGACTGAAGGCGATCACTTTGGCTGACGTCAAAGGGAAGCCGACCATTCTGAGCGTCATCCCTTCGGTCGACACTAGCGTTTGTGCAATGCAGACGCGGAAGTTTAACGAAAAGTTGGGCAGCTACGGCGATAAGATCAATGCCTACACGGTCAGTCTTGATCTGCCGTTTGCGCTAAATCGCTTTTGCGGCGCCGAAGGAATCGAAAGCATCCAAAAGGCTTCGGACTACCAAACTCGCAGCTTTGGCAACAACTGGGGCATGCTGATCGAAGAGCTGATGCTGCTGGCTCGCGGCACCTTTGTGCTGGACGCCGATGGCAAGGTCACCTATGCCGAAGTGGTCTCCGAAGCGACGCAAGAACCCAACTACGATGCGTCGATCGCGGCGCTCGATAAATGCCTAGCCTAAGCGGCTAGTCCAGTTTCAACCAGCAAAAGAGCGGCCAGCTTGGTCGCTCTTACACAGACGGCAAAGGTTTCGCGATCACCGTCGTCTGTCGTTAAAATTAGCTGCGGACTTTTGACGAACCAAGCTTTCAGGCTCTTTCTAGCCGAGATGCAAGTTGATTGACTCCAGCACAACGGCGCCGACGCGATCCAAGCTTGTTCAGGGGTTTGTGCTGCTTGCTGCAGTCCTCTTTTGTTTGACCGTCGGCTTCGTCGGCGCTCTCTTTACGACGCCGCAAATCCCCACTTGGTACGCCGGCATCGATAAACCTAGCTGGACTCCACCTAGTTGGGTGTTTGGGCCAGTCTGGACCACGCTCTATATCTTGATGGGGATCTCAGCGTGGCTAGTTTGGCGTCAGGCCCATTGGTCACAGACGCGAACGCCGCTGCTGGTGTTTGGGGGACAGTTATTTCTGAATGCGATTTGGTCTCCCGTGTTTTTTGGCATGCAAAGCCCGCTGCTGGGATTGGTTGTCATTGTGCTGCTGTGGCTGATGATCGTCGCAACGATTTATTGGTTCGCGAGAATGTCAAAGCTGGCGGCTCTGCTGCTGATTCCCTATCTTCTTTGGGTCAGTTATGCGACTTGTCTGAATTTCGCAATTTGGCGATTAAACGGATGAGTAGGATTCGCAAAGCGTTACAACCCGCGCATTTCGCCTAGTCGATGATTTGAGTTTGGTGAACCTAACCAAATTGGACGGTTTTCCGCAGACAACCAAAGGGCTGCACGAGAAAATGGAGGGACCAAACACCCCTCTTTTCTCAATTGCGATCTCTTGGAGTCCGACGAACTGATGACGGCCGAAAACATGCAGACCAGCGAAAGCGACGAAAGCCTTGCCGCCTCGAAATATAGTTACGATGTTGTTCCCTATCCGAGTCACCCTTTTCGACAAACGCACCCCGAGCGGCTCCATGCGTTAAGTCGGATGTTTGGGATGACTCCCGTCGATATCGAACATTGTCGCGTGCTAGAAATCGGTTGCGCCGGCGGCGGAAATATTATTCCGATGGCCGAGACGTTGCCTGAGAGCCAGTTTGTCGGGATCGACTTGTCGAAAGGACAAATTGAATCCGCTCAGGCGAGCGTCGACAAGATTGGCATCACCAACATCGAGCTAAAGCAGCTTGACATCCTGAATGTCGACGAGTCGCTGGGCAAATTTGACTACATCATTTGCCACGGCGTCTTCTCTTGGGTTCCGCCAGAAGTGCAAACCAAGATCCTCGAAATCTGCCGCGATCATCTGAACCCGCAAGGGGTCGCGCTGGTCAGCTACAACACGCTACCGGGTTGGCATCTCCGCGGTGCGATCCGCGACATGATGAACTATCATGTGCGTAACTTGACCGACCCCACCAAGCAGGTTCAACAAGCTCGAGCGCTCTTAGAATTCTTGGCCAGCAGCGTCGCCGCCGATGCCGGCGCCTATGGCAGCATGATTCACTCTGAATTGAATCTGCTCAAGAATCAGACTGACAATTATCTGTACCATGATCATTTGGAAACAAACAACTATCAGTTCTACTTCCATCAGTTCATGGAGCAGGCGGCCAAGCACGATTTGCAATATCTGGCCGAATCGCATATCGCGACCATGTGGACCGGCAACTTCGCCAAAGAGGTGGCGCAAACCTTAGAGCGAGTCGCGCCCGATATCATTCAGCGCGAGCAATACGCCGACTTCGTCCGCAATCGGATGTTTCGCCAGACCCTTCTTTGCGCCAAAGGGACCAAGATCGATCGAGCGTTGGGCGAGAAGACGCTGGAGGGCGCTTGGATTAGTTCACCGATGCGTCGCGTCGAAAATCCGGCGGATAAACAGCTTCCGCCCAACACGGTCTCGTACCGCAACTTGCAGTCCAATCAAGGTCTTAACACGACCGATCCACTAATGATCACTGCAATCGACTACATCGGAGAGCAATTCCCGCTGGCCGTTTCGTTCGACAATCTTGTCGCTCGCGTGCAAGCCAAAGCTGAAGAGATGGGAGCCGCCGATCCCGCTCAATTACGTCGCGCCATGGCGAACAATATCATTCACCTGGCGGTCGGCGGCGTGGTCGAGATGTCGTACACTCCCAATCGATTCACTCGCGAGATTACGGTCAAACCGAAAGTCTCCGGAGTCGCTCGACTTCAGGCGGCGAGCATTGATCGATTAACCAACGCGCGGCATGAGATCATCAAGCTGGACGACCTGACGCGACATATCGTCACCATGGTGGATGGCGAAAAAACGCATTTCGAGATTCAGAATGGTCTGAAAGATATGTTGCACAACGGTAAGCTGACGATGCGCAAAGATGGCGAAGTGCTGCCGGCTCCGTCTGGCGAGATGCTGGAGAAGATCGCTGCCGAAGCGGTCTCGAAGGCGCTCGATCGCCTTAGCAAAGCGGCGCTGCTGCTGAGTTAGCCGTAAACGAACTGTAGCCCAAAGCTCGCGCTGTTGGGCTACAGTTTTTATCTTGCGTGCTGCGGCGTTCTTGCCACAGCACTACTGCCTAGTGTTATTCTCCCAGCACGTAGGCGAACATCATCGGCGCAACAATCGACGCGTCAGAGTTGATCATAAACTTGTCGGTATGGACGTCGAGTTTGTTCCAGGTGATCTTTTCGTTCGGCACGGCGCCGCTGTATGAACCAAAAGAGGTCGTCGAATCAGAGATCTGGCAGAAGTAGCTCCAGTAGCTGACGTCGAGTTCTAGGTCTTGGATGATCAGCGGTACGGCGCAAATGGCGAAGTCGCCGGCGATGCCGCCGCCGATTTGATAAAAGCCGATCGGGTGATCTTTTTGGTTGGCCAGATACCACTCGACCAACTCTTGCATCTGCGCGGTCCCAGGCTTTAGCACGTTGTGCGATTTCACTTTGCCTTCGATCACGCGGGCCGCAAAGATGTTCCCCATGGTCGAATCTTCGTAGCCGGGAACGTAGACCGGGATCTTGGCGTCAAACGCCGCTTTCAACCAAGAGTCTTCGACAGGAATCTGGTAGTAAGGTTCCAGCGCGTTCGCATCAAATAGCATGCGGAAATAGTCGACCGGCGAGTGCTGCTCTCCCTTTTCGCCGGCTTCGATCCAGCGTTCGGTTAACAGACGCTCTAGATGGCGAACGACCGTCTCGGGAATGCAGGTATCGGTAACGCGATTGAAGCCTGCATCGCGCAGTTCACGCTCGGCCTCAGGCGAAAGATCGCGGTAATTGGTGGCCAGCTTGTACTCATTATGAGCCACCAAATTGAATACGTCTTCTTCCAGATTGGCGGCGGTGCAGCTGATCGCATGGACCTTGCCTTGGCGGATCATCTCGGCCAACGAAACGCCCAGCTCGGCGGTGCTCATTGCGCCTGCCAAAGTCACCATCATCTTACCGCCGTTTTCGACGAAAGATTTGTAGGATTTCGCCGCATCGAGCATTTCTCGAGCATTAAAATGACGGTAATGGCGTTCCATGAACTTGGTAATCGACATCGCGCACAAGCCTCGGTTGGGAGATTGCCGGAAGGGATTCGGAGAAAGCCCCCCAGTATATCACCGTAGCGGCGGCCAGACGAGAACGGGTCGCCGTTAGAATTAGTCCAAACTGTCCAAGCCGATCCTTCGCAGCGTCCTGAAACTTCGCTGATGGGACAGTCCCGAAATCATCGGGGGCATCCAGATAATCGCATGCAGCAACAGCGATCTGTCCAACTCTGCGGTATTCCGCTGGTAAGAATTGAAGTGTTGATCGATTTAATTGGACTCGTTCCAAGAAAGCCGACTCATCCAATCGGCTACTAGCCTACAGTTTCCCCTGAAGGCTTAGATTTAGCGTAGGGGCAACGCTCATGAAGCTCGCGACAAAGTTCTATTGTCTATTGACTATCTTGATGATTAGCATGCTGCTGGTGGGTTATCTCGCTAGTCGTCAGGCTTCCGAAGTCTTGCGAAACATCATCATTAGCCGATCAGCAGGTCAAGCGCAATCGGTGATCGACGAGATCGATCGCATGGTGCACACGCGGATAGCGCAATGGAGGGCTTACTCAGAATCTCCTCAGATTCGTCAGGCGCTTGTCGATTCCAACGCCGAGTTCGCTAAACTGCCCGACGTTCAAGCGATCATCGATCTGCGTGATCAACAATGGCGCGCCAATGATCCAGTTGCCGCCAAGCTTGCTGACGATATTGACGCATTACCGCTGTCACAAGAGCTGACACGCCAGGTATCGCTGCTGAATGAAGAGTATGGCGCCGACGAGTACGGCGAAATCTTCTTGACCAATCGTTACGGCGCCAACGTGGCCGAAACGAATCGGACCTCTGACTATCGCCAAGATGACGAATCATGGTGGAAAGCGGCGGCTGAAAAGGGAGTCTACGTCGAAAGCGTCGCCTTCGACGAAAGCGCCGACGAATATGCGATCAGCCTTTGCCTGAGAGTCAACGACTCTGGTGGCGATTTTCTGGGCGTGTTGAAAACGGTGATCTCGCTTAACGAAATCGTCGCCGCGATTGATCAACGCGCCAAACAAGATTCAATTCTCAGCATTTCACTGCTCGATGCTCAAAAAAAGTATATCTACCATTCCGCTTACAGCGCAAGGACTCCGCTCGACAAATCCTCTCCTCTAGAGGGAGTCACCTACGCCCAGTTTGGACCGACGCAGCGGATTTATGAGTACGTCAACCTAGATGGTACGAGCATCTTGTCGATCGTCGCAGAAAGCCGCGGTTCGGGGAGATTCGCGGGGCTAGGCTGGGAGGCGGTAATCGATCAAGCGGAAGATCCGCTCATGGCCCCGCTGACCCGCTTGCGTTGGAATATTTTTGGCGTCGTATTGGTGCTGGCTTCGATCGTGTTGGGGATCAGCTGGTTGGTTGGCAATCAATTACGGGCCCGGATCGCGCGCTTGTCTCATGCCGCCAAACGAATCGGCGATGGAGAATTTGGACTGCAGGTTGACGATGTAACCCACGACGAGCTGAATGATGTCGTGCGGCAATTCAATGCGATGTCTTGGAAGATTGTTCACACGCACAATGAGTTGTTAGCAGCGCAACATCGCGCCGAGGCGGCCAATACCGCGAAGAGCCGCTTCCTGGCGACAATGAGTCACGAACTGCGTACGCCGATGACGGCGATTTTGGGCTTTACCGAAAATCTGATCGAATCGCCTGACTACGCTTCGATAGATGAGCGAAACGAAACGCTAAATACGATCCTGCGAAACGGAGAGCATTTGCTGGGTTTGATTGACGACGTGCTCGATCTGTCCAAGATCGAAGCGGGACGTACCGAAATCCATTCCGAACTTTGTTCACCGGGACAGATCGCCAACGAAGTTGTCAGCATCTTGAAGAAGCGAGCTGCAGCACGCCGGTTGAGCCTGTCAGTCCGCTGCAAAACTCCGATTCCGGCCGAGATTGAGACCGACGAGCTCCGTCTGCGACAGATTTTGTTGAATCTGGTGGGCAACGCACTCAAGTTCACCGAAAAAGGGAGAATCTTGCTGGAAATTTCGTCCACCTTTGGAGACGTCGGCCGACGCATGCTGCGAATCCGCGTTTCCGACACGGGCCCCGGCATTGCCCCTGAGAAGCTAGAACAGATTTTCGAACCGTTCGTTCAAGGAGACAGTACGACTTCGCGAACCTACGGAGGCGCCGGCTTGGGACTTCCGATCAGTCGACGTCTGGCCGAACTGATGGGCGGGACGTTGATTGTCGAAAGCACGCCAGGCAAAGGATCGGCCTTTACCCTTTCGGTCCCAGTGGGCGATATCGAAGGGATCCCGTTTGTGGAAACGATCGACGACTGTCTGACGCGTCCACCGCAACCAGCGCCTGACATGCCGCAGAAAATTGAAGCGAACGTGATGCTGGTCGAAGATAGTCGTGATGTGCAATTGCTGGTTCGCACGATCCTAGAAAAAGCAGGCGCCAATGTGACGCTGGCGACCAACGGGGCTGAAGCCTTGGCTTTGATGGAAAACGCCAAGGAACTTCACCTGCCCTATGATCTCATCCTCATGGATATGCAGATGCCGATCATGGATGGCTATACCGCCACCCAGCAGTTACGCGCTTTGGGCTATCAATTGCCAATCATCGCACTGACGGCGAATGCAATGGAAGAAGATCGTCAGCGCTGCCTAGACGCTGGTTGCTCCGACTATCAATCGAAGCCAATCCATCGCAAGACATTACTGAAAGTGATTTATCAAGCGTTGCTCGATCACCAACAAGGCGCCGTGAGCACCTAACAGCCGCTCACGTCGCTGCGCTCATAAGCTTGTCACCGCCCCTTAACTTGCATGATAGCCAAGGTCCTGTACCTCAATATTGAAGAGCAAGCTCGCGTCACTGCGAGTTCTTCCCTTTATTGATAACAAGCTTGGCCCCTGGCTTGAGCAACAATGCGCACAAAAAAAGCGTCTTGCCGATCACGGCAAGACGCTTTGAAGTTGACACTAACTCTTGTGCTTAGAACTGGCTCATATCCGAGCTCAAACCGCCAGCGGCTGGGACGTAGGCGAGTCGCGTATAGTCCATCACCATGCGGTGTGCACTAAATCGCCAGGCCAACGTGCCGATTGAGTTCATCATGCGTTTGATCCACTCACGCGGCAGTCCATCGACGTCGCGATCGTAGAAGAGCGGCACGACTTCGTTTTCGAGGACGCGATAAAGCTGTTCGCCATCGCGTTCATCTTGGCGTTCGACCGAACTGTGCGTTCGTCCGTTGCCGATGGCGAAGCCGTTGTTGCCGTCGTGCGCTTCGGCCCACCAGCCGTCAAGAATCGAGCAGTTCAAACCGCCGTTCAAGACCACCTTCTGGCCGCTTGTGCCAGAGGCTTCTAGCGGACGACGGGGGTTGTTCAACCAAACGTCGACCCCTTGGATCAAGTGACGCGCGACGTTGATGTCGTAATCTTCGACGAACACGATCCGATGGCGGAAACGTTCGTCATTGCGCAAATTGAAGATCTCGCGGATCTTCGCTTTGCCGGGCTCGTCTTTTGGGTGGGCCTTGCCGGAGAAGATGAACTGCACCGGACGAGTCGTCGAGTTGACGATTTCGTCCAAGCGATCCGCATCATCCAGCAACAAGTCGGCTCGCTTGTAGGTGGCAAAACGCCGCGCGAATCCGATCGTCAGGATGTTCGGATCGAGCAGCGTGCGAGCTCGTTCAACTGCATCGTCGCTTTCTCCCCGGCGGCGACATTGTCGCGAAACGCGGCGGCGAACAAATTGCAGCAGCAAGTTTTTGAGCGTCGCGTGGGTTTCCCACAATTCGCCGGGATCAACGCTATGAATGTTTTGCCAGAAATCGGCCTCGCCCATGCGGCTGTACCAACCACTGGGAAAATGGCGATCATAAAGCTGCAACATCTGCCAGGCGACCCAACTGGGGACATGCACGCCGTTGGTGATGTGTCCAATCGGAATCTCTTCTTCGACGCGAGATGGCCACAGATGCGCCCACATGCGACGAGAGACATGTCCATGCAACTGGCTGACCGCATTGGCGCGGCGAGACAGCTTCAGTCCGACGACCGTCATACAGAAGGTCTCGTTGGCGTTGTGCGGCTCGACTCGGCCTAGACCCATCAGTTGATCATGCGAAATACCCATCGCATCGCGGAGCGGGCCCAGATGTTCTTCGATCAAGCCGGCGTCAAACCGGTCGTGACCAGCCGGAACCGGCGTGTGGGTCGTAAAGATGGTCTGACGCGCGACGTCACGCAGCGCTTCGTCGTACGACAAGCCATCTTCTTGGATCCGCTCACGCATCCCTTCCAGCGAAGCAAAGGCGCTGTGGCCTTCGTTCAGGTGGTAAGCGCCGGGAGTGATGCCGAGCGCCTTCAGTGCTCGCATGCCGCCGACGCCGAGCACCAACTCTTGGCGAATTCGGGTTCGCTCATCACCGCCGTACAAACGGCTGGTCAACTCGCGATCTTCTGGCTTGTTGCCGTCGACATCGCAGTCGAGCAAAAAGAGCTTCACGCGGCCGACGTTCACCTTCCACAGCTTGGCTTTGAGCGTACCGCTGCGCGTGTCGATCGAGATCGTAATCGGGGTACCATCCGGTGAGAGCGCCGGATTCATCGGCAGATTCTCAACCTTGGTGTCCATGTACTCTTCGTGCTGATAGCCGTCGACGTCCAAGTGTTGCTTGAAATAGCCTTGGTCGTAGAACAGGCCGATCGCGATCAGCGGAACGCCCAAACCGCTGGCACTTTTCACATGGTCGCCGGAGAGGACACCGAGACCGCCGGAATAAATCGGCAACGACTCGTGGATGCCAAATTCGGCCGAAAAGTAAGCGACGGGACGCGATCCCAACACGCCGGCGTGGGTCGCCGACCAAGTATCTTTGGTCGAGAGATATTCTTTCAGCCGGCGAAATGCATGATTAATGCGGCTGTAGAGGACCATTTCGGCGGCACGAAGTTCGAGCCGTTCTGGCGTAAACTCTTTCAACAACGCGATCGGGTTATGATCCAGCTGACGCCAGCGGATCGGATCGAGGTCGCGAAAAAGGTTAAAAACATCGGGTTGCCAAGTCCACCACAAATTGTTGGCTAGCTCGATGCACTTGTCATAAAGCTTCTCGGCCGACAATTCAGCGACGACGCCCTTTAAGACGTCTGACTCGGTTTGCGTCAATTCTGCTTGACTCATAATCCATCCTTCAGCAGGCAATGCCTGAAACGCTTTGGAACTGGAGACTTAAGGCAAATGTACCTGTTCATTATCGGGGATGCGACCCCAATCACTTCCTACGAATCGGAAGCTACAAGCGAATGCTTGAAGCGAACTTCTCACAGTCGCTCTCTCCTTTAGACATATCGCAGCCAGTGGGTGATAGCAATCAACGGATTCAGAAATGCTTTCACCCCGGGTAAGTAAGTGCATAGAACGCCGATTGCGATACAAGCCGTTGCTGGACTTCGCTAGCTACGGCCAAGCGAAATGCGTACGATGACAGCTGATAGCAAATCGAATACCCATCTTGCCCAATTTTATTTTCTTCTTGGAAATCGCTGGAAAGAAATTTCGTGATCTCTCAACCCAACGATCCGCGGCTCGATCGCCTGTGCGAGCAACTGCAGCAACTCTCGACCCACGAAGTTTGGCCGGCAGAATCTTTACGAGCCTGCGGAGACGCCGGAGTTTTTCGCTGGTTTCTTGCCGAAGAACAGGGCGGATTCGGCTGGAGCGACGTCGATGTTGTGCGCGGGTATCTCAAGCTCAGTGCTGCCTGTTTGACCACTACCTTTGTGATTACGCAGCGGACTGGCGCATGTCGACGAATTGCAGGCTCCTCCAATGAATCAGCCCAACGACGCTTGCTACCGGATCTGGTCAGCGGAGCAACATTCGCTACGGTGGGGATCTCTCATCTCACCACAAGCCGGCGTCATTTGAACCAAGCAGTATTGAGTGCAACGATCGACGGAGACTCCTTTTTGCTCGATGGTTACAGCCCCTGGGTCACCGGCGGCGTCCATGCCGATACGCTGGTTGTGGGCGCAACGCTTGCCGATGGTCGCGAGTTGCTAGCCGCCGTTGCTGGCGATGCGCCAGGCGTATCTGCTGAACCTCCGGCCGATCTTGTGGGGCTGACCGGCAGCGCCACCGGAATGGTGAAATTTTCGCAGGTTCGGGTTGGGCGTGCAGATTTGTTGGCTGGCCCCGTCGAAAACGTCATGAAAGCAGGCGTCGGCGCGAAGACAGGAGGTTTAGAGACTTCCACGTTGGCCATCGGTCTGGCGACGGCGGCGGCTGCGTATATCCGCGAAGAAGCAAATAAGCGTCCCGAACTGGCGCCCCCAGCAGCGTCGTTTGCTCAAGAATTGAGCGATCTACAGACCGACTTGCTTTCGGCGGCAGCAGGCGAGCCGCTCTGCAGCACCGAACAATTACGAAGTCGCGCCAACAGCATCGCGCTGCGTACGACGCAAGCCGCCTTGTCGGCCGCCAAGGGAGCAGGCTACGTTACAGGCCATCGGGTCGGCAGATGGTGCCGTGAAGCGTTGTTCTTTTTGGTTTGGAGTTGCCCTCAGCCTGTGCAGCAAGCCAACTTGTGCGAATTGGCCGGCATCGCCGAATAACAAAAGTGAAAGCGGAAGAAGCAAGAGCGATGGAAAAAGTTGAAGTCACCTGGCACGACCATGCGGTTACCCGTGCTGATCGCGAACGTCTGAATGGTCATCGTGGATGCGTTGTTTGGTTTACCGGGCTCAGCGGTTGCGGCAAGAGCACGATCGCCAATCTGGTGGATCGCCAATTGCACGAGCGGGGAGTACGAACGTTTCTGCTGGACGGCGACAACGTAAGACATGGACTAAATCCATCGACGGCGATGTTGGCTCAATCGCATGACGCCGATTTTGCACAGCGGTTTGGCCTGGGCTTTGGTCCTGCCGATCGGGAAGAAAATATCCGCCGCATCGGCGCAGTCGCCGAACTCTTTTGTCAGGCTGGACTAATCACATTGGCGGCGTTTGTAAGTCCCTATCGCAAAGACCGGGATCTGGTCCGGAAGCGTTTAGAAACGAGCGGCGGCGAGGGGGATTTCATCGAAGTATTTGTCGATACGCCGCTTGAAGTATGTGAAAGCCGCGATCCGAAAGGGCTCTATAAAAAGGCGCGCGCCGGTGAGCTCAAGGGGATGACGGGGATTGATGATCCGTATGAAGCCCCCCTAGCTGCTGAGATCACTTTGGCAGGCGGATCGGCGCCTGCCGAGCAACTTGCCGCGCAAGTCATCGCCCAATTGATGGAACGTAGAATCGTTGGTTGATGCGATGCTAGCGTGAAGAGTTAGCGATTAGATTAACATTTCTAAAAAAGTGGTTGACCACACCGCCGGCAAAGACATACAACAACTATTCCGGCGTTAATCTTCATGGAAGTCCTCGCAAAACGAATTTTGCCTCGCTCGCGTGCGCCGGAAACTCCCACCCACTAGTCAGTGCCGGCAGCAAAGACTCGTCGCAAGGAACAATCCACGGATGATTAGCTCTAATGTAAAAGACGTGCGGTCGCGGATTCGTACCGCACTCGGCGCAAGTCCGCTCTTTCCGCTTCGCCAATTACAGGTCGAATTTCTTGACGATCGGATCGTGATTGCTGGCCGCGTAGATAGTTTTTATCAGAAGCAAATGGCCCAAGAAGTTGCCCGCTCGATCGCATCCGAAATCGAAGTCGTGAACTCGGTAGAAGTCGAGCATGCTTAACAGTCTGTTGGTTTTTCAACAGACTGTTTTTCCTCTGGCCAACTCAACGTCGCTATTCCAACGACTCGCTTGGATCGGCTGCAGTCTGGGGCGCGGAGGATCCGTCAAGACTACCGGCGCCAGAACCGTTGGCGATGATAAAGAGCATCGCTCCAGCCATCGACAAGTTCTTCATAAATTGAATCATTTGTTGCTCCGCCGCGTCACCTTCTAGATTCCAAAATCATGGAAGTAGTAAGTCGCTAGCACCAAAAAAATCAGCAGTAAACTGGCGCCAATCCGCGCGTAATAACCGGCTGCGACCGTCGCGCCGCCGACGATCAAAAACAAGATCGCTCCGGCCAACATCAAATGGGGAGCAGGCACGCCGGCCGACTCCATGTGGGCGGCGACGCTCTCGAAATTTGGAACCTTGTTGCCGACCGCGCTTAAGATAAAAATGGTAGCTAGCATCACACGGCCAGCGATCGAAACAAGGGGAGTCAGGGGCATGTTCATCGGACTTTGTTCCTGGAGCGGTTGGATGAGCGTGATGGATATTTGGTAAATGACACGATGTTAGTTCAGCTCAAACAGCATGATTTCGGCCTTGTCCACAGCACTGATTTGGACCGAACTTTCTGAGCTGATCGCAGCTCCGTCGCTGGTTTCTAACGACTGCCCGTTCAGCTTCACCGAGCCTTTTAATACTTGCAGCCAGGCATGTCGCTCGGCCGGCAGCGGATGCTCGACTGTTGCACCGGCGGAGAGGTCGGCCAGGTAAATACGGGCGTCTTGATGGATCCGCAGCGAACCTTCGTCAGCATGCGGCGAAGCGACCAATTGCAACCGATTCTGGCGATCTGCAGCCGGAAAACTCTTCTGCTCGTAGCTCGGCTCGATTCCCTTCTCAGCGGGATAGAGCCAGATTTGATAAAGATGCACCGGTTCTTCTGCGGACGGATTGAACTCGCTGTGCAAGATGCCTGAGCCTGCCGACATCCGTTGAAACTCGCCGGGACGAAGCGTCTCGCCGTTTCCCATCGAGTCTTGATGCTCTAGCGCGCCGGACAAAACGTAGGTGACGATTTCCATGTCACGATGCGGATGCTTTCCAAAACCTTGACCAGGCGAGACCCAGTCTTCGTTCATCACCCGCAACGAACGGAAGCTCATCTGGGACGGGTCATGGTACTCGCCGAACGAAAAAGTGTGGTAAGTGTTGAGCCAGCCGTGATCAAAGTGGCCACGATCAGCAGCTTTGCGAATTTGGATCATCGTCATTGCCTCGTTTAAAGTTCACAACATTATTTTACACGTAAACTATTTGAGTAAAAAAAAGGACCGGTGGTTACGCGTCCGTTTCTTTTTCCTTTTCGACGGCCAGGGATGTGCGGGCCTTGACCAGCAAGCGACTCAGCTCTGTCAGCTCTGCTGGCGAAAGATGTCCCATCAATTGAATGTGGGTCTCGTTGACCGTTTGATCCATCTCACTTAGCAGAGCTGTCCCTTTGTCAGTGATCCCGACAAAGACGACTCGACGGTCCTCAACACACCGTCGACGTTCGGCCAGACCATGCTTCTCTAAGCGATCAATCAGACCAGTGATCGCGGGCACAACCTGAATCATCCGTTCGGCGATTTCCAAACTAGGGAGCGGCTTCCCTTCACCGCGCAGGATGCGAAGCACGTTGTATTGAGACGACGTCAACCCATATTTACGAAAGAGACGCCCAAACCGATTTTGGAACTGATCACTAGTGCGCAAGAGATTGAGCGTCGCTTCTTGCTCGGCTGAAGCAAATGGGTCACGCTTTTTGATCTCATCTTGCAATCGACCTGTAGACATCCTGTAACTCCTTTCGTTCCACTTAGTTTACATGTCATCTAATGCATCGTCAATAGATCAAACCCGCTTTTTTAGTGTCCGAGAGAATTGCAAAAATGTTCCGATAATTTGAATTTTGCAAAAATTGATCTCGAGGGCAGAGAGGAAGAGCGAGAGCGGATTTTGCAAGTAGCTCTCAGCGGTATGTGGTGGAACGCGGCCGAACCACCTGGGCCCGGGAGAGCCTTTGGAGCGGTTCCGTCAACGAACGAGGTTCAAACAGCGAAACGAATTATTTTTCGCGATTGATCCCCCCGCGTCGAATCGGGCTGAAAATTGCCGCGAGATAGATTGCTGCAGGCTCTTTGCTACGGACTATGCGGGGCAGATGCTGGCGGGCACGGCATGCCTAGCGTGCGCCAGGTTCGAATCTCGGCATCGTTTTTAAAGATTGCCCACCCGGCGCCGCGATCGACTTCAAGCATGATCGCTGAAACGTCTTGGAACAGATCTTGGGCGCCGTGCGACGACTTCGTATAGAGCGATTCCAGTAACTCGCTGGGATAGGTCAATTTGTCGGCGATTCGCAGTGCATGAGCGACAAAGGCAAATTTGCTCGCTCGACTGGCGAGACAGATGACCGCGTCTCGTCCCCAGATAGAGCGAACCGTCGCTTCAAAATGAGCCAAACTGCGATCATCCAATACCACTTGATTATCAGAGATCGGTACGGCGCCATGTGCGGTCGCGTCCCGATAAAATGTACTGCGATCATCCCCCGGCAAGCGAGTCAAATTAACGACGGCGTACAGACTACGACCTTGACCGATGTAACGAGCCACTGCGATCGGATCGACCACGACGCGTTGCGTAAAGTAGTTCAAACCAGACGGAGCGATCCCTGATTCGTAGTCCAGCGGCCCTGGATCTGCGGCGCCGGAAGCGGCCGGATGAGCGCCATGCACCAGCGGTGGATCGACTCGTTGAAGCGGCTGCTCAACCCGTTTGGCCGGCGGTTCGACCTGGGGCTGACTGCCGTAGCCAGCTTTTTGACGGAGTTGGGCGAAGTCACCACTCGAGAGACGCGAGTAGTGATCGATGACTTGATCGGACTCGTCGGCCGCTTCGACCATTTCCGCTTTGGCGGCAAGGGACGGCAGGTACTCGGTTAGATCAGAATCATAACGTGGCGCAGCCGGCGGCTTGGGAACCTGATTGGTCTCATCTTTCATTGCCTGGGCTGTTTGCTCATCAAACCAGCGCGATCCAAAACCAGAGCGTGAGCCAGAACCAGAACCGGCCGCTTCGCCTGGGATCGCCGCCTGTAAATGGGTTTTGCCAACCGTGACGACGTCGCCATCATGCAGAGCGACCGCTTGGGTCACGCGTTCACCATTCAGGTAAGTGCCGTTGCGGCTCTTCAAATCAGTCAGCATCAGCTGGTCGTCGACCAGTTCTACGGCAAAATGGAGTCCCGAGACATGCGGATCGCTGGGAATGAGGAACTCGGCGGCGTTCGTCCGCCCGACTTTGATGGTCTGCCCGTCCCCGATCCAGATTCGTTGTCCGGCGCTCGGTCCGGCATAGATATTAAGCGCGCATCGCACGGTCTTGTTCTCTCGGTTCGCTAGTCACGGAAGGCGAAACGCGAAGGGGCAAAATCCATTCGACCTTCTTCTCGTTCTCTATTATTCCCAATTTCTACCAAACGGTCGTGGCAAAAAGCAGGGAAACAATCACAACTTTTTTCTAATTTGCCCGCGGCTTACCGAATCCAACCGTTGCTTATTGAGCTTCGGCCTGCGGCTGCGGAGCATTTTGTTCTGCGTGCCAATCAACGGCAAACCAAACCGTGGCCCGGCCATCATCGCCGGCTGTCATCAACTCGGTCTTTTGCGGCGAAAACTTGATTGCCTTAATCCCCCTTTGGTGCGATCGCAAAGGCATAATCTCTCGCATAAGCAGTGACTGATCTTTGTCGGGGCGATCCACATACCAGACAATGACCATGCTATCCGAACTACCGCTCACAAGTCGACGACCATCTGCCGAGAACGCGACTGCGTTGACTTCGGCCGAATGTCCTTCGTGGGTGCGCGGATCTGCCAATTTTTCGGTCGCCAGGTCGACTTCTAGCCAGACACGCACTTTACGGTCGGTGCTGACAGCCGCCAGCCGCTGGCCGGCGGCATCCAGCGCGACTCCCAAATAGCTTCCGCTATGCTTTCCGAACGGCTCACCAATCGGCTGGGCATTCTCACCAGAAACCAGGCGCAACTGACCATCGACACAACCGGCGACCAAGCGATCCAAGGGAACAGCGGCCCATGTCATTGCGAGGGCGGCCGCAGCTAGTTTCGCTTCCGCAGTTCGCTGCCCTGTCCGCCAGTCGAAGATAGTCAAACTTGCATCGCGACAGGCGATCGCCAATTTGTTCCCTTGCAGCGCGGCCGAAGTCACGTCATTGCACGAGGTGGTCACTTGCCCGATCTTCTTGCCGTCAATCACGCTCCAACGTCGGATCATGCCATCGCTATGTACGGCGATTACTTCTGTATCATCACTGGAGAATCCGACGTAGATTACCGGACGCGCCGAGTTAAATCGCTGCACGCGGCCTCCCATGACATTCCAGATTTCGACGTCACGGTTGGTGTAATAAATCGCAAGTTCATCCTCGTTGGTTGGCGAAGCGACGACTCCGCCAATCTGACGTCCACTTATGGCCGCTTGCTGCGCAACTCCGGCGATCGACTGCGGTTCTCTCTGCAAGTCCCACAACTTGACGTCACGATCATTGGCCAGCAACAGATTTCCGCTTGTTGTAAACGCCAACGAGCGAACTTCAAAAGGGACAGTAATTGCAGCGGTGGACTCGGAACCGGGACGCCAGATTTTCACGACATGCTCATCCCCTTCGCCGCGGCGAAACAGGGCTGCAATTGACTTGCGGTCAGGCGAGATTGCGAAGAATTGGTAAGACTCGGTTTCCCCGGCGCGGAACTCGTCCATTTGTCGTCCCGTTTCGGTCTCAAAGAGGATCACTCCCCCTTCCGAACCGCGTGCACCACCGATGGCGACCAAGTTTTCGTCGAGAAATTCAATTTGCTTTACTCCGTTCATCGCCCGCTTCCAGAGCAGCGGTTCGCCAACGGGTTGCGTTGCATAGATTGAGGCCATCACCAATTTGGCGACGGCAAGCTTTTCTCCGCTGGGCGAGAAATCGAGTCCCCAGGCCTTCGCCGGTTGCGGAATCGTTGTCTCGTTCCCCGCGAAGTCGCGAATGCGCAGTAACTCTGCTGCTCCATCCTGCAAAGCAAATCGATCCCCGGTAGGAGAGGCTGCGATCGCGACTGAATTGCCGCCCACTGGAAAGGTGTTGACCAGTTGCGTCGAGTCCAGTTGCCAGACGGCGGCGCCGACTCCGCTGATCTGAGTCACCAAGTGATTCGGTCCAATAAACTGAGCGCCAAATTCGGTCGCACGACTTTCGGCCAACCAGTCTCCTTCGCGCAGCTCCAACACTTTGCCGCCGTTCAACAAACCTGGCTGGAAGATCCGAACGACTCCCCCGCTATCTCCGGTTGCGGCCAAACGTCCGTCGCTGGAATAGGCCGCGGTCAAAACGCTATGGTCGTGGGCAATGGTCAATTGATCGCGATACGCTTCGTAATCCCAAAAACGTAGGCGTTGGTCGGCGCTTCCCGAGACCAGCGTCTTGCCATCCTTGCTCCAGCGAGCCGAGCTGACGACATCCAAATGTCCGCGGAGCGTCTTGCCGCGCGTCGGCTGAGCTAAATTGTCCGCAGGATTCCACACGCAGATCGATCCATCCTCCATCGCAGCAGCGAGCAAGCCGTTTTGCGGATTGTAGTCGAGCGTATTCACGCGCGAGTTTAAGCGGTCAAATTCCAACACCTCTGAATTGCCCACGGTCCAAGTCGACATCGCTCCGTCGCTGGTCGCCACGGCGGCGACGCCGGGGGCAATCCAACAAGCTGCGATCGGGATTTCGCTGAACGTGATTTCCGCAGTCGTCTCATTCGTTTCTAGATCAAGCGTTTCTAGTCGACCGCGACGGCTGTTTCCGCCTGCCAGCAACAGCGTAGCGCCATCCCAAGCAGGGCTCACAGCGTTCAAACCATCGCTGAAATATCGGAGCGGCTTGGGAGTTGCCGCCGGTGAAGCGAGCGCGAACAAAAAGCCGCTCGCCGCGACATAGGCGACGCCGCTTTTTGACTCAAAAGCGATACGCTCTACGCGATAGCGGATGTCATCTTTGGCGAGCACAAATGGATTACTGACGACGATTTCCTGCTGTTCACCCGTGGCCGGAAACCAAGCGAGCAGCGGCTGCCGCCGATCATCCGAACCAATCAGCAAGTAGTCCCCGGTCGGAGCAAAAGCGAGCGAAGTGATCGACGCACCTTGCAAATCCAAGGACTTTTGGGCCAGCGCTCCGGCAGCTTGCGAATAGAGCGAAACAATTCCATCGGTTCCCCCTACAGCCGAAAGATCCCCTTGCGGAGATAAAGCAATCGCCGTGATCGGACGAAGCGCATCAATCTGCGGTACATCGGCGTGACATCGATCGTAGAGATGACCCCATTCCCAATTGCGGAAGCGAGGAGGAATCTGCTCAAGCAACTCAATCGCACGGCCGATGTCGTTCGCTTCGATCTTGGCTTGCGCCAAACCAATCCGCGAAAAGACCGCCGCAAAGATGGCTTCGTTGCGGGCTATCTCGGCTTCATTGCGAGCGATTTCCGCTTCATCGCGAGACATTTCCGCCTCGTTACGAGCCAGCTCGGCTTCGTCGGCGCTCTTGCGCGCTTCCTCCGCTTTTTGCACCGCCAAATTGCGCTGCGTCAGTTCTTCCATCTGCGCCTTGAGCGCCTCATCCTTGGCGATATTGGCAAGTTTTGCGCTCTCTTTCGCCTGCTTCGCGCTCAACTCGGCCAATTGACGCTGCCCTTCCGCCTTATCCCGTTCTTTCGCGATCGCTGCATTTTTGCCATAGACGACAACGCCAAATGCGACAGCGCCGACCATCAACAACAACATGGCCGCGATCGCCGACATTTGCGCAAAACGTTTGCGAGACTGTGCGAGCCGTCGATCGTTTTTCCCCCGCACCAGCGAGTCGTACAGCGACCGAGTCTGAGGATCGGTCTCTTCTAACTGTTGCAAGCCAAGATCAAAGTCGGCTTTGGCCAACGCACATTCGGCATAGGCGCGGCGTGCATCACGAAACCCGACAATCGCCGCTTCGTTCTTCGGCCAAAGCTCTATCGCATCTTGAAAGCCGAAGAGGGCGCGAGAAAATTGCTCGTAGTTTTGCGTTTTCTGCGCTTCGTCGAGATCTTCGCGTGCACGCGACGCGAGTCCTAAGCTTTGCGAATGGAACTGATACTCGCGAATTGCCGATTGAAATTGAGCGACTGAGAAGTAGCGATCACTAATTTCGGTCGCCATCGCATGCAGCGCGATCTTTAGTAGCGTGCTGCTTGATTCGACTGGAGTGATCTTGTTTTCCGCTGCGGCCACCAAACATTCGGTCACCGTCTTGGCGGCATGCGGCGGCGTCCCGGTGACAATCTCGAACAGGATTGAGCCCAGCAGATAGATATCGCTGCCGATCCCGATCGTTTCGATCGGGCCACGCACCATCTCTGGCGACATGTAGGCAGGCGTTCCTCCCATACTAAAGTGGTCGCCGCGATTGAGATCAACCGCAAGTCCCCAGTCCATGACCAAAACTTCGCCATACTCGCCCAGCATGACATTTTCGGGCTTGAGATCACGATGGATCACCCCGCGCGAATGCGCAAATGCGACGGCGTCGCAAACGCGGTCGAGGTATTCAAGGTTCTCCAATTCGGTCTTGCCGCGAATCGCTTCGTTCCAGGGAGTGCCGCTGACCAACTTCATCGAATAGAAGAGAGTGCCGTCGCTGGTCTGCCCCAGTTCATGAATCGGCACAATGTTGGGATGATCCAGAAAACCTGTCAGCACCGCTTCGCTAAGAAACTTGGCCCGATCGTCCTTGCGTTTGCCACCCTTGTTTTTCAGCGTCTTGATCGCCACGCGGCGACGCACCGATTTTTGATCGGCCGCGTAGACGGTTCCCATCCCCCCTTCGCCAAGGATATTGATTAACTCATAGTCCGACGATTGGCCTGGCTGCGGGTCTTTGGCCAAAATTCGCTCGCGAATTTCGACCCCTAACTCCCGGCCTCTGGCGACTGTCGCCGTTTTGAGCGAAGTCAGCGGCGAGTCGCCGGGGTTCTCGGCCCCTTCCCAATATTTGCGCACCCCATCCGCAGACAGCGGTCTTGATCCCATGACAGGATCAAACTCAGAGTCGAAGCCGCCGACACTATCCACCGTTTGCCCGACATTACTCGCAGGCGGCAAGTCGATGGTGCGATTTGGTTGATCGCTCGGCAAATCCATCGTCTGCCCAAAGATCGGATTGCTGCCGCTTCCCGAAAGGTCGATCGTGTTCTGCGGGAAGGACCGGTGGTCGGGAAGATCGATCGTATTGCCAGGCGACAGTTCATCAAGCGGTGGAAGATCGATTGTGCGATTTACGGCGGCGGGGTCTGATTTGGCGGAAGAATCGCCCGACAACGAAAACCCAAACTGATCGTCATTCGGGGGCTGATCAGGCTCCGCTTCGGCGGAAGTGGGTGGTTGCAAAATGCTGCGCGGCGGAGTCGGCGGCTCTGCGGTGTCGGTCAGTTCAAACGTTTGCATCCCAACGTCCGAGTCGTCCCCCGGCGCAGCGTCAAGCTCGATCGTTCCGCCGTACCTTTCTGGAGAAGTCGCGTCGACCGGCGACTCAGCGGTTGAAGCTGATTTTTCGACCGCGTCACCCACCAGATCAAAATCGTACGTCTGACCAATATCTCCGCTGTCAGGCAGATCCATCGTTTTGCCGATCGCCGGGTCGGCAGCCCATGCAGCCCCGCATTCAGGACAGCGTCCTTCCCCTTGCTGAGCATCGGTCAGCTGGACGGTACATTGAGGGCACACAAACATGAACGAGCTTTCCGACGATCAAGTATTAAGCGAAAGAGGCAGCTGCTGTTGGGATTGGAGAGGGAAGACGAAGTCGTGCAATCGGGCGCGATCGATCACGCATTCGGTACCATTCGATCATAAATCAAAGCTCATTGATTCACCAACAAAACTGGCGTTTCTCGGTGTAGAGGCGAGAAATCGACCGTTTTGCGCCCAAATTATCGAACACGTCGTCTCCAGCGGCGACGCGAGAGACTTTGCTGAGAATCGCTGGGCAGTAGAGCTTCTTTCTCCAACGCTTCGTCTACCGCCGCCGTACGCTCGCGATCCGCTTGGGGATGAAGTGCAAACGCGGCCATCAGCAAAGCCCCACCGATCCCCCCCGACAGCATCCAGCGTCTGCGGAGTAACGATTGCTCTGGAGTCGTTTCAGTGAGATCCGATCGAAGTAGTTCGGCAGAAAGATCGGCTGGCCAAGCATCCTCTGCGTCTCCCCCGTGCAGTTGACTAGGCGCTGCGTCGTCGGCGTCAAACCATTTTTCGTACTGCACGGCCCAGACTTCTTCCGCCGAAGCATCAACAGGCAAATCGGGGGTCGTCGATTTGACTTGATCATCCAATCGCTCGCCGTACGAGGCGCCGCCGCCCGCTCCCTCCAGAGCATCGGCAGGGACTTTCTCAAAATAATAGACATCCGGCTCTTGTTGGCCGGCCAGCAAGATCGAAACTTTGTAGCGGCCCGGCAAGAACCGCGTATTCTCTTGGATGTATTGTTTGACCTCTTCGATCGTGCTGAATCCTTGCAGCACGATGCGTTCGCCAACTTCTTCATCCAACGCGTTCACGATCACAACCACGACTTCCTGCACCTGATTCAGCGAACTGCTGTCAGAGTTGAAGGTCGAATTTGTGGTCACGGCGAAGACCGTATCCGGCAACAGGGCGACCGGCGCAACCTCAGGAGCCACCGGTAGCTCGAACGGCGGAGACTCGGGGGCAAATTGAATGCCGAGCGGGAACACCACTTCAAACGTATCCGTCACCGAGTTTAAATCGCGGAACGTCGTCTCGTTGACGACGTTGTCATACAGATTGATCTGCGGATCATTGAAGGCGGTAATCGTGACCGTCGCCCGCTGCTCGGAGAAAGCGAATCCCGAGTTGTAAACATGCTGCAACGTTTGGGCGCCGTTGATTGGATCTTGAAACAAATATACTTCTTGCGAACCATCGCCCCAATCGACCAACACACGCTGGTTTTGTTCGACATAGACCGGTTGTCCGTCAACCTGGAGCGTTGACGAATCTCCCAGCCTCGTTATCGTCGCATTGACTTGGAACTGACCAAACCCAATACCTTTGGCGATTTGCGAAGTAGAAGCATCAGGACCGGGGCTTTGGGCTGTGCGCTGATAGATCGGACCAAACTGACCCACTTCGATAAAGCCGGGCTGCGTATCGACATCGACAAACGTCGCAAACGAACTAACCGCTCCCAGCGATCCGATCGAATCGGCCAGTCCGCCGCCGACATAAGGGGTCAAAGTGTTGTTGGCGTCATTAAACAGATAGAAATCGGCCGCTGACCGCATCACCAACATTGCGTCTCCGGCAATACTTAGCGTGCCGCCGGCCAACGCTGTGAACGCATTGTTGGCGACTCCACCGCCGGTCATTCGCGTTTCGCCATACACGACCACATTGTCCAACGGATCGGCTGCTTCTTCACCAAAAGTCAAATCGCCTGTCGTCTGCACAAACAGATGTCCGGCGTTGACCGTTACCGCCGACAATGCCGGCGTGAAATTGGCGGTCGCGATACTATTGCTGCCGGCGACTTCAAATGCGAGCGTCACGGGATCGGCGGCGATGGTTCCCAGCGCGTCGGTCACCAACTTGACTGTCAGGTTATTTACATCCGACAACACCACCGAATAAGCGCCATCCATATTGGTCTGCGTCTGCGGCGTAGTGCTGGGTCCTTTGGGAGCGAAGGTGTCGTCATTGGAATCGGGCAAGTAGCTGGAGATTGCATCGGTCGTGCGCCGCCCCAACAAACCACTATTCGCGACGTCAGTGGCGTTGAGCGTCGCCCCCGGCGCTACCTGCAACGTCCCGTGTGCTTGAAGGGTCGCCTGTTGGAAGTCGACTTGCGTCATCACGATCGCGCCGCCGGCGACCAACAGTGCTTGATCAGCGACGATCAAGCTGAATGCGGCGCCGGTTCGCTCGTCATTGATCTGCACCAGTTGGCCACTGGTTTGCAGCGCCAGCGTGCCGGTCGCTTGCGAACCGTCCACCAGCAACAAGCCGCCGTCACTGACCGAAGCTTCTGTCAGTGAAACATTGCCGCCCACTTGCAGCGACAAGCGTCGCAAATCAATTGAATCTCCTGCGGAATCGCCCAAGTGAATATCGGTAACAGCGCGCAAAATCGCCAAGCCGTCAACTTGATCGTCGGCCGAGCCAGCGATCGGTGCGACAACAAGTTGGGCGACGACCAGTGTAGTCGCAGGCGTATCGTCAATCGAACCGCTGCTCTCGAGCACCAAAGAGTTCGCCGCGTTACCGGTCGTTCGCAATGGGTTGCCGCTGGCTAACGTCGTATTGCTATCTTCATGAATGGTGACATCGCCGAGCGCGGCCTGAAACGTGAGTGTCCCTAACTGCACGCTGGCTCCGCTGTCTGCGCCGCGATCAAGCGCATTAACGCTCTTCGCCACAACGCCGAGATCGATGTCTCCCAGTAGCGACGCGAAGTAAGCGTTGCCGCCAACGGTAAACGTATCCGCCGCATCGCTGGCCAACACAATGTGCGAATCTGCCTGAAAGATCGCATAGTTAGTCGTTTCGATTGACGTACCGCCCACGCCGTCGATTTGAAAATCAGAGATCGTCGCAGTATTGGCGGCATTATCGGCGATCAACAGCGCCGTCTGAGCAAAGTTGGTGATCTCTGTCGCTCCGCCTCCTTCGCGTCGCACGGCATGGGTGAGCACCATCGAGTCATCTTCACGAATCGTCACCTGGGCGCCGGCGTCCAGGTTAGCAAAGCCAAAGAAGGTCACGCTTCCTAGGGTGACGTTGGCGCCGCTTTCGACTCCGCGGCTTGCTGCATTGGGATTCGTCGCCGCTCCCACATCGATGACCCCCACGCTGATTTCGCGGCTAACGCCTGGGGTCGCAAAGTAAGTGGGATTGCCGGAGGTAAACAATGCGTTACCGTTGACGATCAACTGATCCGATTTTTGATCGGCCAGTACGACATTCAGTTCGGCATGGAACTCTGCAAAGCCGGTAACCACGACGCTGGCCAGGCTGCGATCGCGCAGGTCACCTTGATTAGTAACCAAGACCAGCGTATCAGCTTGGCTGGTTCCAGCGAGCAGCATCCCCAAGTCTTCATGAACAGTCACGTCGCCGCCGACGCTGTTCAATTGAAGCGAGCCTAGCTCTACATGGGCGCCGCTATCGGTTCCGCGATCGGTCGCGAGTGTTGTGGTCGGCGTCACGCCGATGTCGATCTGGTTGCCGCCGAGCGACGTGAAAGCGGCGTCGCCGATAACGGTCAGACTGTCAGCGACATTGTCAGCCAAAGTAATCGTTGTCGTGGCCGTCATAGAGGCGAAAGTGTTTACGACAATCTTTGTCATCGCTGCGTCTGCGATAAAGCTGTCTGAAACGAGCGTCGCTGAGCCTGCGTGATTCGCGTTGCCGCCGTCAAAAAGCGTATTTACGATTGTCATTCCGGCGGCAGGAGTGACCAAGCTGTTGCTGGCGTTGGATTCGCTGATTTGAACCGCGCCGACGGCGTCAAAGGTCAGCGTCCCAAAATTGACGCCGCTCGTGCTACCTCCTACGGTCACCGCGCTGCCTGACTGGAAGAAAGCATTTCCGCCGACCAACAACTGGGCCACGGCGTCGGCATTGACCAACTGAATATCGCCGGTCGCAAGCAGTCGAGCATCGCCGATGACCGACGTCGTCTCTCCTCCGGCCGATCCAATCAAGCCGGTGGTTCGCAGCACCAGATCGTTGGCTAGATTCTCATAGGTATTTCCGGCAAAGTCTCGATTGGCCAGCCGCGTTTCGCTGTCGGTTTGCAGGTACACGCTCCCCTTGCCGCCGGCCGTGTTGAACGTCAGGCCGTCTACCTGCACCAAGGCGCCGCTATCAGTTGCGAGTAGGTCAGCGACGCCAACGCGAATATTTCCGCCGGCTGTCGTTGCAAACAACGCAATGTCGTTATCAACAGAGCCGTCATTAACGCCTAGCGAGTATTCGCCCAGGTCGACGCCGTCGACGGCCACCAAGGCCTGATCGGCCAAATTAATTTCGCCGCTAGCGATCAGCACCGCACTGTTAGCGACATCGACGCTGGCTCGCAAGATATTCTCGTTGAGCGAACCGTCCGAGTCGGCGTCGGTCAAATCGCCATCGGTAATTAATACGAGCGAATCGGAGCGATTGACAAAGATCACCGGCGAGCCGTCGACGTCGAACCGCCGCGAAGCCAACAAAGTCGCATCGGTTTCGTGAATGACAACATCACCACGAATCGTGGCGCCGTCGCTGCTGAAGAACGTTAACGAAGCGAACTCGACCGTCGCGCCGCTGGCCGTGCCCGCTGAGTCGCTGGAGCCTAGCGTAATGTCTTGTCCTGCGCGAGAATAGAAGAAGGCGTTGTCGTCGGCCGCAACCCCAATCTTGAGCGTATTAAGCCCTTCATCTGCGAGTATAATCGCGCCATCGGCGACGAAGATTGCGTCAGTCGCGCTGATCGAAACGCCATCAACGTCCGTAATACTGTTGAGCGATCCCAGTGCTTCTAATATCAACTGATCGCCCACCTGGAGATCGTCGTCGATGATCAGATCAGCCGCAGTGAACTGAATTCGCAAACTGCCGGTCACCAAGTTAGGCAATGCCGGAAAGAGGGCTGCTGTACTGATATTGCGAAAATAGATGTCCGATAAGGCGCCGCCACCTGAGGCGCGAAACTCCGCGTTGGCGATTTTATTTTCGGCCAGAAAGGTCGAAACCGGCTCACCCAACGGATTGGCCGCAGTATCTCCAAACAGATTGATCACGTCTCCAGGCGCCGCTTCCAAGACCGCGTCGCCGACGGTGGTCCCATCGCCGATGACATCCAGATCAATCCGATCCGCCGTTAGAGAATTGCCATCTTCAACTTGAATCATCGATCCATCGGCCGCCAAAAACAAATCGGCTGCGAGATTAACGCCTGTGATCTCCATGTCTGCATCTTCGCGAATCGTCACCGAGTCCCGGAGATTCATTCCGTCATCACTGACAAACGTCAGTTGACCCAGCAACACCAGAGCGCCGCTGTCGGTCCCGCGGAGGATACTATTGTCGACCCCCACTTCGATCGTCGCGCCGCCGCGAGAGACAAACATCGTAAGGCCAGCTACGTCCAACGTATCGAGCGCGTTGTCGGCCAGCATGATCTTGCCGGCGGCGGCAAAGGTCGCCGAGCCATTGACGTCAATCAGAGTACCAGGGACATCCGTGATCGAATCAGCGGAAGTTAGTTCGAGAGAACTAGCGAAATTCGAGCCGGCCACAATCGTATCGCTATCTTCCTGGATCGATACCACGCTACCGTCAAACGTCAGCGAGCCAAAGTTGGCCTCGCCATCCGAACCAACCGTGATGTCGCTGCTGGTCGACTGGAATGTCGCCAAGCCGGTGACTTCTAGCACATCACCTACCGTATCGGCCAGCGTGATGTTGGATTGAGCGGTAAAATTCGCGAACGTGTCGACGGTGATTGATGTCGCCGCTGCGTCGCTGATCGAACCGCTTGACGTTAGATCGAGTGAGCCGGACTTGCTGACGCCGGTCAGCAGCGTACTGTCATCTTCTTCGATCGTAACGGCGCCCAGCAGCCCCTTGCCGTCGTCACTCACGAAGGTCAAACTTCCCAAGTTTGTCGTACCGCCAGGCGAACCGATCTTGATCGCTTGGCCGCCGGTCGACGTAAACGTCGCTAATCCCTTCACCAATAGCGATTCGCTCAACTGATCGGCCAGCGTGATGGTCGCATTTGACATAAAGCTGGCGGGACCAGCAACGTCGATCGTCGTAGGACCGCTATCTGTGATCGCCCCCGCTGATTGCAAGTCGAGCGAAGCGGCCGAATTTAAGCCGGTGATTTGCGACCCATGAAGGCTCCCCCCGGCGTCTTCTTCGATCTTGACACTACCGCTGGCGTTGAACGTCAGCGATCCAAACCGGAACGAGTCCCCCAAGCTCGCGCCCAGACTAATCGAATCTCCCTTGAATGAGGCGTTGCCGTCGACATCCAACGAGGTACTATCGGTGTTCGTGATTGTTCCGGTCGATTGCAACTCTAGTGAGCTTGCGGTGCTCGCGCCTGTCAGTTCCGTCGAACTTTTTTCCCAGATCGATACAGCGCCATAGCCCAGCATACCGTCGTCGCTAAAGAACGTCAGCGAACCGAAATTTGCGTCCCCATCCGCCGAGCCAACAGCGATTCCTTTGGCGGAGGTCGACGCAAACGTTGCTAATTTCCCGACATGCAGCACATCCCCCAGTTCGTTCGTCAACGTGATCGCGTTGACCGCGGTGAAGTACGCTGTCGCATCCACAATGAGCGAAGTCGCTTTTGCATCGGTGATTGAACCGGTTGAACTCAAGTCAAGTGAACCGGCCTTGCTTGCGCCGCTCAATTGCATGTCGCCAGTCTCGGAGATACTCACCTGGTCGACAGACACAAATGTCAGTGAGCCAAACTCAAAATCATCCCCAATTCCCTGGCCGATCGTAATCTGATTGTTGAGGTTCTTTGCGTCGGCGTCGGCTGCAACAAAGGTAGCGTTGCCTGTCACCTTCAATTCAGTTGCGGCGAGGTTCTCGATCGTGCCAGTTGAACTTAAAACGAGTGAAGCAGCCCCGTTCTTCCCCCGCAAGAGCGTGTCGTTATCTTCTTCGATGAGGACCTTTTGGCCAGCAAAGTTCAGCGTGCCGAAAGTAATCACATCGTTCGCCTGATTGCCGATTGCGATCTCGGCTCCGGCGATCAGCGTGACGTCGCCGCTGGCGGTAAGGTTCGTATTCGCTTTGTTTTCTAGCTTGCCGGTTGAGTCCAGTAGGAGCGAACTGGCCGTATTGGTTCCCTCTAACAACATGTCGCTATCTTCAGCGATCGAGACCCCGTCGACCGTATTAAAGTTCAGCGACGCGAACTGAAACTTGTCGCCGGCCTGATCGCCCAGCGTGATTTGATTGTTGGCGTTCTTGGTATTGCCATCATCGGCGACAAACTGAGCGCTAAAGCTGACCTTTAACTCGGCGTTGGCCTGGTTGGTGATCGATCCAGTTGAGTTCAGATAGAGCGTTGCCGCGTTGCTAAGACCTGCGAGTACCGTATCGCCATCTGCGCGGATCGAGACGCCGTTGCTCGACTGAAAGGTTAACGAGCCAAGTTGAATCAGATCGTTGGTTTCGTTACCCAGCGTGATGGAATTCCCTGATGTGAACGCTGAGTTTTGGCTGATTTTCACATCGGCGTTGGCCGCGTTCACAATTGCGCCGCTTGAATTCAAGTCCAGCGATTCGGCGTTGCTCTTGCCGCTTAGGGTCGTTTCGCCAATCACAGCCAGCTTGACCGCATCGACCGTGTCAAACGTCAGTGAGCCAAACTCAAAACCATCGCCAACGCCCTGCCCTAGCGTGATTTGGTTGTTCATATTCATCGCATCGCCATCGGCGGCGATCAGCGACGCATTGTTGGTAACCAGCAGCGTGGTTCCGGCGACATTCTCGATTCGGCCGCTAGTCTTCAACACCAGAGATCCGGCGTTGCTGGAACCGGCTAGGCTCATATCGTCATTTTCGGCAATCGAAACGGAGGATTTGGTGCTAAACGTGAGCGTGCCAAATTGCAACAGATCGCCGGCCTGGTCGCCCAAGTCAAGCATGTCGCCAGAAACAAACTTGGCGTTTCCTGCAACGACCAGATTTGCGGCAGCAAGATTAAAGATTGGTCCGGCGGCATTCACCTCTAGCGATTTCGCGTAAATCTGATCGAGATAGAGATCGCCATTGTCATCGTCAATGACCACCAGGTTGGCTTGGGTAGCGCCAGTCGCTGAGATCTGGTTGAAATCATTGCCGGCCAAGCCCAGCAAAATGCTTTGGTTATCCAGCGTGATAAAATTGGCGGTCCCATCGACTTGGATCGTAGCCGCGACAGCCTGCGTAATGTCTCCTTGGGCTCGATAGACCAGGTCGCCGGTGATATTAATCGTGGGCAGCGCGATCGCGCTGAGATTCTCGGGGTAGATCAACGTCAAATCGTGCAAATTGCCGGTCGCCGCCAAATTGGCGATCGCTAGCGGAATGGCCGCATCCGTCGAATCATTCCGCAGATAGAAATCGAGCGGGCTCTCGGCTCCGCTCAAGATAAATTTTGCATCGTCCGACGGCAGCAAATTGCCGACGTTTTGCAGATCAAGCTTATTGCCAGTCGTGGTAAATTGAAATTCGACGTAATCCGTGATTTCGATCGTCGTTCCGCTGGCCTGGGTCAGATCTCCGCCGGTGGTTGCGGTCAACTTTGTCGCGCGAACCTCGGCAAACTGCAGATCATTCGTGTCGACGATCGTCACTTCCGCAGCGTCCAACCCGCCGATTGCATTGATCGCAACATCCCCTTGAAAGTCGTTGGAGCTTCCCAACGTCACTTTGCCGGCGCCTACATTCAGACTGGTTGCGCCGGTAATGGTCAGCTCACCAAGCTGATCGAGTTCTCCTCCCGAGGTGACATCGACCGTCAACTTGCCCAATACAGAGGCCAGTCCATCCGCGCCCAATTGGACGTTCGGACCGACAAGTTGCAGCGAGTCCGCAGTCGAACCGTTCACGCCGAGATCGACTGCTGTTGCGATTTTCACATCGCCGCCGTTACTGACGTTCAGCAGCGATATCTCGTTGGCGCTCGACTGCAAATCGACATCGATTTGGGCGCCGTTGATTGCAGCCAAATTGAACGGCGTCGCCGCAGAAATCCGCAGATCGGCGCCTGCCTGATTCACCTGCGTGTTGTAGGTATCAGCCGTGATCGAGACCACCGTCGCGAATGTCCAAGAATCGCCAGCATTACTGCCTGCAAACGCAACCGTTTCGATGCCGTTGGTGATCAAACCTTTGCTGAGCGAAGGATCGATGAACGTGCTGTCATCGAGCAACGTCAATTGCTGATCCGAATGGACACCCAGCGTATCGCTCATTTCGATACCGTCGATGTCACTAGCCTTGCCGGTTGCGAGTACGGCGTTGGTTTGGTCGGTCGCTTCGTAATACGTATCGGGGCCAGAATCGTAATAGCGCACAGTGACTTGGTCGCCGGCGCTATCTGAGACAATTTGCAGGATATTATCGACCGAGACGGTCGCCGTAGCATTCAAAACAACGCGCGGTTCCAACTCGCGAAAATGAAGCTTCGTATCGAACTGCTCAAGAAATCGGAGCGCAGCGCCATCTGTACGGCGCGGTTTTCGCTTCTGCCAGCGAGAAAAGATTCGCTTGCGGTTCATTCAGTAGCGCCCTTGGTCGGTCGCTCGCCTGGCCCTGGTCGGCGCATGGCAAGAGAGTCATCGCCAGCAAGTTATGCGTCAACTGCGCATAACCCCTCTAGCTGTCGAAAGATACGTATTTTCCCATTCAAATTACGATTCTCGACGATGTCAACGAAACCAGGTCGCAATTCCCTCATTCCTACGGCTTCTGCCTGTTAGAATCCCGCCAACCTACTTCAGGGGGGATGCATGAAACTCCGATTGCACCGATTTTGCCAAATTTGCGGAAGTTGTAACGACTGGACACCCACGGCTGGATAATGCCGCAATCAAACGCCGATCGTGAGGAAACGGAGTGATTTGCCCCGATTTGCTTTTGCATGGTGAAGACGAAGAATGCGTCAACTTAAGAGCCTCTGGCTGATCGCATTACCCCTCTGCGGAGTCGTGCTAGCTACATGCGAAGTCCGTGCAGAGTCAGGCGAAACCCCATTCCGGATTCGACCGGCCACCTTTGTCCAAACAGCTCCCCCCCAACTTGGCCCGGTCGATCCGCCGCCGGATGAAATCGTCCCCCCAGGCGAAATGGTGACAGAAGACGATATTCTTCCCCCTGGCAAACGGTACGGCGAACTCTATCGTTCGGTCGCCAGCGGCCACGATCCGTTCAACACGATGACGCCAGAACAGTTGCAAACATTGCTAGAGCGCCGGCCGGCCACTTCCTACACGATCAACACCGGCTATCGTGATTCGGAGCTTCAGACCAACGCCGAGCATCAAGTCAAACTGCCAGCCAACGTCGCCGGCGAACTGTTCGCCGAATTCCCCGAAGTTGACACCATTTACGGCGTCCAGCGCCCCTGGGCTCCATCAGTTGCGATGTGGGAAGCGCCTGCTTTTTATCACCGCCCGCTTTACTTTGAAGAAGTCAACTTAGAGCGGTATGGCAATCGTCATCGCGTGGTGCAGCCGGCAATCTCGGCGGCGCACTTTTTCGGTAACACGCTGCTGCTGCCTTACAAGATCGGCGTCAATCCTCCCTGCGAACGGATTTATACCCTGGGACATTATCGTCCCGGCGACAACAATCCGCACGATCGCCATGGTTTGCCCTGGAGTTGGCGCGGAGCCGCCTACATGGGGACGTTTTACACCGGCGCTGTCTTTGTGCTGCCGTAGGAAACCTGAGGTTGAACGCTACAGCTCGAATCGAAAGTTGCCGCTGATCCAGCGTGAGATCCGTTGACCCAATGAGAGCGAGCGTCCCAGAATAATCGCTTTGCCACGTGTTCCCGGCAGTAAGGTAGTCGGTAGAGAATCAAGCTCAATCGTTGCTTGATAGGTTCGTTCGACCAGCACCATTTCGCCCGCTTCTCCCGGCGCGATCGGCACATCAGAGCCTTGGGCCAAGTTGCGCGGTGCGGTGAGCAACTCGTCGCGCGAAATCTCGATTATCTGTCCGTTGATTGCGTTGCCAGTCAACCCGTCAAACAACAGTTTGACTTTGTCCCCGACGGCGACCAGATCAACGTCGCGCTGATGAATCAGCAATTGCGCCTTGATCTGATTGGTCTCAGCGACAATCGCCAACAGTTGGCCACGCTCGAGCAGCGCACCCCGATTAGCTTGGTCCAACGGAGAGCCGCTCCACGTAGGAAGCTGACGTTCGCTCGCTCTTGTGTCGACGCGCAGTGGAGGCGGAAAGACAACTCCAGCACGAGAAGCTCGAATGGTCAGTCGTTCTGCATCGCGCGTGACCACATCCAATTGCCGTTGCAGATCGGTCAACACCGCTACGGCCGCCGGGATTTTCGCTGCCGCGGCCGGATCATTATTCAATTGGCGGCGTAGGTTTTCGACATGCTGACGCTGCTCGTCCAAGTCTCCGCTCAACTCGACTCGTCGCAGTTCGATCTCATCATTAACCAGCTTGGCCAGCGGATCGCCGGCCGCGACTTGATCGCCCGCCGCTACCGTCGACTCGATCCTTCCAGAGACCGGAACGTAAATCAATTGCGAATCGGCCAACTGCGCCAGGGTCGGCGCTTGCACGCGCGCCGCCCACCGAATTTGCAGCATCCCCAGCAGTAGCAAGCCGCCAACGATGGCCGCTGCAGCGAGACGTTTTCCTCGTAGTTCACGGGTCGCCATCGGACGTTTCCACCATCGCACCCAACCGATCACAGGCTGCAACAACAAACCTGCCAACACCAGCATGACCACCACGTCGCCCAGCGGCGCCATGTCGTTCGCTTTTAACATTTTATAGACAAACCACAGCAGAAAGCCGATCACCATTGTCCGATAGGCAAGCGCAGCGATGGCGTAAGTGCGTAAAAAACTTAGGCTAGCGTCAAGCGGCGCTTCGCTGATTGTGCGACGCGAAAAATAGTGCGCTATGGGTCGCCGCAGCGCTTCGCTCGCTTGTTGCGAAAGATTCGGCACGTCGATCCAGTCCGCAAAGATATAGTATCCGTCGTAGCGCAGCAGCGGGTTGCCGTTGACAATCAGCGTGCTGACGCTGGCGACCAGCATCACGCTGATGCAGATCGACTGCACCATCCCCGGCTCGCTGAAATACCAGAGGATCGCACAGATCGAAGCGATAATCAGCTCGACATACATCCCTGCCGCCGCTACAAACATCCGCCGCTTTCGCTGTGGCAAGAGCCACGAGTCCGACACATCGCAGTACAGACAAGGCACAAACGCCAACAACATCACGCCGATCTGATGACATTCGCCCCCAAAATGCTTACAGGCCAGCGCATGTCCTAGTTCATGCAATATCTTGACCAGCGCCAATGCTGTCGCCATCCAGAAGAGATTCTCCCCCTGGAAGAGCGCTTGCGCCGTCGGTAATCGCGCAAAAATTTCCTCTGCGTGCAACAGGCCCAGTAACATCAACAGACTTGCCAAGACCAAGACCAGCGTCACCGTCGCTTGATGAAAGAGCCAGGCAAAATAGGGAATCGCCGACTTCAACACTCGATCGGGGTCGACGCCTGGCAAGCGAATCGAAAGCACCGATAACGGCGCCGTCGACCACCGCCACATTCGCTGTTGGTCCGCTCGATCGAGCAGTTGCTGCGACTCACCGTTCACACCGGCGATTGCAAGTCCGCGTGAATAGAGCGAATGGCAAAACGAAGTAATCTCGATCGGCCGAATCTTGAGCGGAGCATATTCTTGCTGGTAGGCAGCTTGAATTTCGGCGAGCGACATCTGACCATCCAACCGGCGCAGGATGAACATCTCATGCTCACCAAAATAGAAGTAGCGGAGCGTCACCGGATCCTTGACGACAAACCGCGATTCTAACGTCCCCTCTTGGCGAACGATCTTCAGATCGGGACGAACACGAACTTGCAGCGATGCGACCACCGTTAGCTTCCCACCGCATCCTCTGCGGGTTCAGTCGGGGCTTCGCTAGAGATCGACATCTCTACGCGCAAGCCGGGGCGTAATTTCAAATCGGCGTTGTCAATCTCGACCCAGACCCGCACGTCGCCGCTGACGGGATCGACCTCTAGATCGACAAAGGTCACTTTACCTGGCACGACTAGCTGATCGCCGCGGGGCAGCGTGACGCGAACTATCGCGTCATGACCTTGCAGCCCTAACGCCGCTTCTTCGCTACGGACAAACCCTTCTGCCCGTAGTCGATCGATCCGCATGATCTTCACCACTGGATCGGCGATGTCGACCCATTCGCCGGCGCGGCGAAAGACGCGGACAATCATCCCTTCGATCGGAGCCGCGATTTGATGCTTGGCTAATTTTTCGCTGGTGATCTCTGCATCGGCTGCTTTTAATTCTGCGGTCAGCTTGGCGATTTCTTGCTGCTCGCTCGATTGCTCAATCTCCAGCCGATTTTTTTCTACCACCAGTCGCAGTCGATCCAACTCGGTATCGGTAACGGCGTTCGGGAAGGTTGCAATCGCGTCGAGTGCTCGCTGTAACTCGGCCTGCGAGACCTCCAGAGACTTGCGCGAAAAGCGGATATTGACGTCATTGGTCGCTTCTCGCTGCGCAATCGCATGCTCAGCTTGCTTGGCGACCAGTTGTAACTCCATCTCTTTGGCGGCGATATTTGCAATCACCGCGCCGCGATCAACCAGGGCGCCTTCGCTGACGCCCACCTTCTCTAAAACGCCAGCTTGCTGAGCCGGCACTTCAACCGTCTCAATAATTTTTAATAGCGTCAAGTTAACCGCGATTTCCTCTGCGCAAGTAGTAGAAACGACCATTGCCGAGAGCCAAAGCGTAAGCAGCAAGCGATTCATAGCGTTTCATTACCAGAAAAGGCGGCGGCGCACCGCTTCGTAAAGTTCATGCGTCCAGACATACGCCAGACTGCGTGTGCCGCAGTGGACACGCCCCGCAACGGTCACTCCGGGGCGAAGAGAGTCGACTTCCGATTTATCGAAATGGGCAATCAACAAGGCCGACGGCTCCTCGGTTTCGGTTCCGACTTCGATCGTCTGCGATACTTCGGCCAGCGTCGCTTGATGTTTCACGCTTGGTTCGCTGACCAAGTGAAAGGTGACCGGCAGATCAGCGTCCGCAGCGGCCTGGGCGTTCAAGATATGCTTGATGCGACGATCTACCGCTTCCAGCTTTAATACCCACGGCCCATCGATTTCGGCGACTTTCAATAGTGAGTCTCCCCGCGACACCGGGCGAGCCTGGAGCGTTTCGTCGATGTCCCAGTTCAAGATTTGTCCAGCGACCGGAGCGATCAGGGTCAACGCTTTCCCTTGGACTTCAAGTAAGCGCAGTTGCTCTTGCAGATTGGTGATCCGCCGCGTCAGACGGATTTCTTCGGACGATAGTTTGTCACGATCAGCGCTGCGGTTGTCCCGTCGATCGTCGTCCCGGCGGACGTTTTGCGTTCGTTCGATCCGTACTGCATCCAGTTCAGACTGGGCGGCGGCCAGCAGTCCCGCCGCTTCGGTCTGTTGCAGTTCTAAATCAGGCGAGCGCAGTTTCGCGACAACTTGACCCACGGTGACCAGCTCACCATGTTTCACCAAGATTTCGTCGACATACCCATCCAGCGGCGCAAATAGCTGGCGTTCAATCTCTGGCTGCAGTTGCCCACGAACTTCGATTTCAAACCGCGCCGGAATCCACCAAGTCGCTAACAACGCGAGCAATATCGGCAGCAGATAACGCATGGTTCGCGATAACTTTCGCCAACCGAACTGCGCAAGCGTCAGCCCCACCAGTTGCATGACGCCGCGGAGCGGAAGTCGCTCAAACCGCTGCGCGTTATCAAGCGCCACCGTCGCTGACTCGGCCAAGCTGCGCGTTCGGGCAAGCAATCGCTCAACTTCGGTCGCTTCGAGTTGCTCAACAATCAATACGCCGATCAATGCGCCTTCGCCGGGGACCGTGGGTTCGTCAGAAGCGTGCTTCACTTCACGAACCAGCGGCACGGCGATCAACAGCCGAGCAGGCGATTCTTCGAGATAGTCAATCAACGCCTCTTCAATTTGCGGCGGCAGATTTTCGTGATCACCGCGGAAGATTACCGGCTGTCGTTGTTTGGCGACGGCGGTCGCCAAGCGTTCTAATTTTTGCACGACTGCGGCGCGACGGTTGATGACGTCAACTCCGCTGATCGCTTGAACATGAGCGGTCGGTCCATCCCAGTCAGCAACGCTGACTCGATCCGCGCTGAGGGTCTGTCGTCCGTCGTTGGCGATCCGGTAACAAGTCCGCTTTACATCCAGTTCGCGGTGCACGTCGCGAGCAAAATGGAGTTGATTCTTCCAGTTTTGTTCGGCGCCGGCAAAATCGGCCAGTAAACGCCGCTCTTGAAAATGAACGGCAATTTCACCGAACGCGTCTAATAGTCGCAGTTGACCGTTTTGAGTAGCGGCCGGCAAATCAGCCGGTTGATACAGCACCAACAGCCCGGTCGCTCGGCTTGCAGTCGTCAAGGGAGCGACCAACATCAATCGCGCGACCCCGCCGGCCTGACCCCCACTAACAATCGACGACGCTTTGGGTTTGCGGATCGCGGCTTCCAGCGAGCAGGCGTCGATATCGATCGCGACATCGCGCTGCTGACCGGGATAAATTTTGTCGAAGCCTTGTTCAAACAGCGGTTGAAGTCGCCGTGATCCGCCCCACTGCCAGATCGCGGCGCCCTGGGCAGACGCGGCGAAGACCAGCCGGGACAGAAGTTCGGGCCAAAACTCTTCTGGCGCAGACGAACCTTCGGCCATATCGGCCAGTTCGTCCAATAACGAATCGAGCTGCCGGCGAGCTTCGTCAGCCGTGCGAACAGAAATAGGAGTCTCGGAAGACATAGTCGGACATAAAAGCGGCTGACAGGCTGGATTTCCTATCCAGACCCTCGGCCTCTTTGTGACGTCGGCGATCCTCGCCGCGAATCCGTTGCATGATAATGGTCGACCTTCACAGGGGGCAAATCGGGTCGATCCACAGAATCCAATATATTCACGCATCGCCCCAACAGACGAGACTTTCGTGATTCAGCGACACGGTGCTCGACATTTGGTCACTACAACCGCCCCATTCCTCCCAATCCCTGCTTCTTTCGGTGGGAAGCGAACCCTGGAGCGATGCATTTTCGCCCAGGCCGTTTCCGCAATCCTACACTCCCGAAGAGCCATTGCCTGCCGCTGCTAGCCTGCCAACCTCACTCTGTACTGCGAAAGCCGCCCTGATGTCCGGACTCAATCTGAAATCACTTGTCGGCAAACTAAATCCCGTCTGCCGAGGCGCTCTCGAATCGGCCGCAGGGCTTTGCCTGTCGCGCACCAACTATAATATTGAGGTCGAACATTGGCTCACCAAGATTTTGGAAGCCCCGTTTACTGACCTAGAAGCGATCCTGAAGTATTACGAAATTGATCGCTCGCAGTTCACTGCCGAACTGACAAAGGCGATCGATCGCTTCAAAACTGGCAATGGTCGCCCGCCAAGCATCGCACCGGCGATCGTTGACCTGGCGCGAGAAGCTTGGCTACTGGCTTCGATCGAATATGGCCAGTCCGAAGTTCGGACCGGCCACATCCTGTTGGCGCTGCTAAGTGACGAAAACTCGAACCGGGCCATCGTCGGCAGTTCGTCCGCCCTTGGCAAGATCTCGGTCGAGTCGCTCAAACGCGAACTCCCCAGCATCACCATTGAAACCGACGAAGAGACCAAAAAGCCAGAATCGAAAGAAGGCGCGGCGCCCGGCAAGTCAGGCAAACCCTCGAAGACGCCGTCCCTCGACCAATTCACCGTTGATCTGACCGAGCGCGCCAAAAGCGGTGCAATCGATCCAGTCCTGGGCCGCGATGATGAAATCCGCCAAATCGTCGACATCCTCTGTCGCCGGCGCCAAAACAATCCAATCCTCACCGGCGAAGCAGGCGTGGGCAAAACCGCCGTCGTCGAAGGCTTCGCACTGCGGATCGCCGCCGGCGATGTGCCGGATGTGCTGGCCAACGTTTCGATTCGCACGCTTGATCTGGCGCTGCTGCAAGCAGGGGCTGGCGTCAAAGGAGAATTTGAAAACCGTTTGAAGTCGGTCATTGAAGAAGTCAAAAGCTCACCCAAGCCGATCATTCTGTTCATCGACGAAGCCCACACCATGATCGGCGCCGGCGGTCAGGCAGGCCAAGGAGACGCCGCCAACTTGCTCAAACCGGCGCTCGCTCGTGGTGAACTGCGCACGATCGCCGCGACCACTTGGGCCGAGTACAAAAAGTACTTTGAACGGGACGCCGCGCTAGCGCGACGCTTTCAAGTGGTCAAAGTCGAAGAGCCGAGCGAGCCGAAGTGCATGGACATGATGCGCGGCCTAGTCGCAACCCTCGAAAAGCATCACTCGGTCCGCATCTTGAACGAAGGGGTCGAAGCGGCGGTCAAACTGTCGAATCGCTATATCGCCGGACGTCAGTTGCCGGACAAAGCGGTCAGCTTGTTGGATACGACCTGTGCCCGGATTGGACTCAGTCAGAACTCCACTCCGCCAGAGATCGAAGATGCGCATCGCCATATTGAACAACTCACGACCGAGATCGTGATACTCGAACGAGAAATGGCGGCCGGCGCCGACGATCATACCGCCGCAATTACCGATCTAGAAGCGACTCGCACGACCGAGACCGAGCGGCTCGCCAAACTCAATGAGCGCTGGGCGAAAGAAAAAGAGCTGGTCTTCAAGATTCGCGATCTGCAAAAACAACTGATTGAAGATGACGCAGTGCGTGGAACCCCAATCAAAGAAGGGGAAGAACCACCGATCTTGCTGACCGACCAAGAGCGGGCTGAGATTCGCTCGCAGATCCAAACAACGCACGCCGAACTAGAAATCGAACAGGGCGAAAACCCGCTGGTTCACGTTTGTTGTGATTCGGCGGCAGTCGCCGAGACGGTCGCCGCTTGGACCGGCATTCCAGTCGGACGCATGGTCTCGAACGAGATCAAAACAGTGATGAACCTGCAAAACCTGATGGAAGAAGCGGTCGTCGGCCAGACGCATGCGATGCTGCAAATTGCCGAAAGTATCCGCACATCCCGGGCTCACCTGGATGACCCCAGCCGCCCGATCGGCACGTTTTTGCTGGCCGGAACCAGCGGCGTCGGCAAGACCGAAACAGCGCTGACCTTGGCCAACTTGTTGTACGGCGGCGAGCAAAACCTGACCGTCATCAATATGTCGGAATTCAAAGAAGAGCACAAAGTTTCGCTGCTGATGGGTTCGCCTCCCGGGTACGTCGGATACGGCGAGGGGGGTGTTCTGACCGAAGCAGTTCGCCGCAAGCCATACAGTGTGATTCTGCTCGACGAAATGGAGAAGGCGCACCCCGGCGTGCAAGACATCTTCTACCAGGTCTTCGACAAAGGTCACATGAAAGATGGCGAAGGCCGCGACATCGATTTCAAAAACACCGTGATCATCATGACGTCGAACGCCGGCACCGACCTGATCATGCACATGTGCCGCGATCCGCAGCAACAACCAAGCCCGACCGCGCTGGGCGCGGCGCTGCACGAAGAATTGCTCAAGACGTTTAAGCCAGCGTTTCTTGGTCGCGTCAGCGTGATTCCTTACTTCCCCCTAGCTGATGATGTGATGAAAAAGATCGTCCGGCTGAAGCTGAAGAAAGTGGGCAAGCGAGTTAAAGAAAACTACAATGCCGCCTTCGAGTACACCGACCAACTGGTCGATGCGATCGCCGCACGCTGCACCGAGGTCGATACTGGCGCTCGCAACGTCGACAAGATTTTGACCCGCACGCTGTTGCCTGAACTATCATCCGAGTTCCTTGCACGGATGGCCGATGGCGGCGAAATCGGCGGCGTCAATGTCACGGTTAATGAAACCGGCGACTTCGCTTACGAGATCTTGTAAGCCAAACGAGTCACCAACAATACGCACGACCGGGGGCGGCCATTCAGCAGGGCCGCCCTCCTTTGGTTTCTTGATGGTTTGCGATCGTTTTCAAAACAGAAGAATGGAACACGGATACCGCGGATAATTCACGGAGTTTCACGGTCAGAAAAAGTCGCTTTTGCGTCAAACGTGCATTTTCAAATTGTCTTGGTTAGTAAACAGTTTCGATGTGTGGGAAAAGTGTAAATCTCCCCTCTGACCGTGTAATTCCGCGATTCATCCGTGTCCTATTTCTTACGAACCTTCGCCTGCGGAACATTATCCATTATGCTTGTCCGTGTCCCCTTCGACAATCTTCTCGACTCGACGAAACGCCGATTTTCATGCCGACCTATCAACTTGAGCCCGACCTAGCTGCCGCCGAATTCCTGGATCTGCTTATGCGTTCCACTTTGGCCGAGCGGCGTCCGGTAGATGATCCGGCGCGGATCGCAGGGATGTTACGCAATGCCGATGTGATCATGACGGCCCGCGATGGCGAACTTCTGGTTGGCGTCTCCCGGGCAATCAGCGATTTTCACTTCTGCACTTACCTCTCCGATTTGGCGGTAGACGTCGCTTATCAGCGGCAAGGGATCGGCAAGCAGTTAATCCAGCGAACGCACGAAGCGGCGGGGCGGATCACGACGCTTATCTTGCTCTCAGCGCCCAAAGCGGTCGAATACTATCCCCACATCGGCATGGCGCCGCATCCGTCGTGCTGGATTCAAGCCGGCAAATAACGGTGCGTTAGCGAGAAATCCAGAAGGCCGAATCACTGGGCTCTACACCATTGGGCTCTCCGCCGCTGAAGTCGACTTCCTCTTCGCTCGCAGCATCGATCACCGGCGCCGAGGACTCAGTTTTCAGCGGGCTGGTCAGCGAGGCTCGCTGCACGGTAGGCGTTTCGTGTTGCTCTTGTCGTAGCGGATTCTTGGGCAGCACTTCCGCTTCCGAAGTTTCGGGGAAGGCTGGCCCTTCAAAGATTGGCGTCGACTTGTACGGCTTTTTCGATGGCTCTAGTGAGAAGTCCAACTTCTTCTTTTGGCCGATCACAGCGTCGTTGATCACAAAGTTGGTCAACGCATGGCGTTTGTTGAGATCACGCTGCAACGCGTCGTTATACGCTTTTTGCGGCCACGGCCCTTCGGCCATGTAGACGTTGTTATGCTCCAGCAGCGAGCCCTTCTCGTAGTGGATGTTTTTGATCGCCTGGGCGTAGTCGACGCGGGCTTGATAAAACAGGACATTCGCGTCAATCACGCGGCGCTGCGCTTCTAGCAACAGATCAAGCGGAGCGAATCCCGCTTCGTGCGAAGCTTCCACCGCGCGCTGCTGCGCATAGGCCGCTTCGCGTCGATTGAACTGGGCTTCCATCACCTGATGGGCTCGCTCGATTTCGCCATAGGTGTTACTCAAACCGTACATGATAAAGTTCTCTTGCTCACGCAAAATCGCTTTTTCGCGAGAGAGCGCCAGCTCAGAGCTGCGTACCGCCGCATGTCCGCGTCGGAAACCGATCGGCATGTCGAACTCAACCCCCATTTGATACTCTTGGAAGTCGCGATCCATCATGCTCTGCATGGCGTTGTCATACTGCGGCTGATCGTAGCCCCATAGGTCTTTGCCAAACCCACGCAGCCGATAGCGAGCGACCAGGTCCAATTGCGGCTTCAAGAAGTTCTTGTTGGCGATCAGCTCAAGCTCGCGCTGCTTGATGACCCACTTTTGCCGGCGGAGTTCGGGACGACGCGCCACCGCTTCTAGCGCGATCGCGTCCCAATCAAACTTCACTTTCGCCACCGGAGGATCATCGTCGGGACGCAAAAGCTGGTTTCCATTGATCTCAACCGCCATGATCACACGCAATCGACGTTCTGAGACGCGTACGCCGCCGGTTTGCACAAAAGTGCCGCCTGAGCTGCCATAGTTGGTTTGCGTGCGCGGCGTCAGACGACCATGCAGCGCATTGATTACTTCGGATTCAAAACGATAGTATTGCTCGCGGGCCTGACCTTCTTGGTCGGCGGTGCGGCGACCTTGTCCGGCGTTGGCCTGGACGTTTTGCCAGACGCGCAATGCATTGTCGCGGGCTTCCACTTTGGCGTCGAGATCGCGATACGAGTAATAGAGATCCCAGTAGGCGTTTTCAGTATCGCTGACCAAGTTACGAACCGCGATCTCAAAATCGGCCAAGCTAATGTCGGTGCGGGTGCGAGCGACCAACACGCCGTTGGCGAAGCCTGGCTCGCCGTTGGGGCCGGCGATTCGGTTGTACAGCACGCCGGATCCCTGCAACAACGGTTGTCGCCACTGGGCTTCGGCATAGTTCGTCCACGATTGCCCAAACACAAATGGGTTAGTGATGAACGACGCTTCTTGATTGTTGTTGTCGTATTGCGTGACGTTCCGCAAAGTGAAGGTGGCGCCGGTGACGCTCTTCTTTTGCAACGACATCTCGTAGTTGTTGTAGTCTTGCTCGAAGATACCGTTTTGACCAACCGTGACGTTGTTTACGCCATAGTTGTTTTTCTCAAAATACGCGCTGGCGCCCAAGGTAGCGTCAAACGCGCTCAGGGCCGCTTCTTCACCAAAGCGACCATCGGTGTATTGCCGAGCCGGATCGTAAATCGTAGAGAGCGCCGCCGGACTGCGGAGCACGCCCCCCAAGTCCTTCATCACTTGCGAGTTGGCCAGCGCCGTCTCGACCGCTTCTTGTAAAGTGATGTTTTTGTATTTCACCTCGCCGCTGATCGCCGTATCAGGAGAAACCGGCACACTCGGCAAGCTGTCATCTTCACAGATGCTGGGAACCGGGTCTTCGATCGTTAGACCACGATTGGCGTACTTCAGAATCAAGTCTTCTTCATAAGCCGGAGGATCGGGACAGTCATAGAGTCGCCAGCACTGCAACGAGCAACCGTTGAGCACTAGCGCGACGCAGCTGAGCGTCGCTATGATCCATCTCGTCCAGCGATGCAGCATCGCCGTCCTTTCCTCAAGGCGTCAAAAAAATGCAGCCAAGGCCCCCCAGGCATACAAACTGCTCCCTTCCGACATGACCATTGACGCAGTGCGCAACGTATTCCGGTAGAAGCAGTTCCTCTCGAACTCTTTTCGGCAAACGTGGCATGCATGCTCCACCAAACCCGCAAATTCGGATTCTTTCCCCAAACCCGACTCTTGCTAGCAACCGATACATGCCACACAATCGGACGCCAAAACCCACCCAACAAGGGGATCGCAAATTCAAATCCCCCCTTTCTCAGCCCCTCCCTGCGACAATTCGCCGCAGTTGCCAGCACCGCTTTCAGCCGTTAACCTCAACCATTATTCCGATCAGAAAGGTTAGATAACCATGCTCAGGGGGCTCGCCAGCAGCGGCCAACGGATACTGCGATTAGCACGCAGTCGCGTTGTCATGCGCCGGCAGAACCTGATTTCGATCCTCCTGATCGCCAACATTATCTTCCTCTCGTTCGGCGTTCGCTTTCGTGGCGCGATGCTACAAGACCTCTCGATTCCGTTCCCCTGCCAAGGGGGAGCCTGTGGTTGTCGCGACGCCTACACCTGTTGGAACAACTGCTGCTGCAATACGGCGGAAGAACGACTTGCCTGGGCTACGGCGAACAAAGTCACGCCGCCCGCAAATATCATGGAGCGACTGCTGCAAGAAGCGGCGCTCGTTAAGACAACCAGCAGTTCCACCCCACAAGTCGCTGCGTGCTGTGCGGCCAAAGCGAAAAGCTGCTGCGCAACTTCCCAAGTCACTGCTTGCAGTGCATCGTCCGAGACCAGCGGCTGCAACTCGGATGATTCCCAAACGTCACCGGTCAAACCAACCACCTACCGTGGACCGTTCTTTACTGTCATGCGCTGCGGCGGGTTGCCAGAGCTGTTTGCGATCTTCTCTAGCTCCGTTGTCGAAACCGTCGCTCCCTCTTGGAGCCCGCGACTTGAATTTCATAGCTATCTCTTGGCCCGCGATCAAAGGCCGGCATCCCATGTGATGACTCCGGTTTCTCCACCGCCGGATGCGATTTTGGCGTAGTTCGAGGTTCGTTCTCCCCAACGAACGCCGACTTATTATCGCCGTATGCGTTTGCGCAAAATAATGTGCATGCGCTTTCTATCAAGTCGCAAACCCTTCGAATCCATTCTGAGGCTATGAAAATACGTCACGCGTTTACTTTGGTCGAACTGCTGGTGGTGATCGCCATCATCGGGGTTTTGATCGCATTGCTGTTGCCGGCCGTTCAACAGGCCCGCGAAGCGGCACGACGGATGTCGTGCACCAACAACTTGAAGCAGTTGGGACTGGCGCTGCACAACTACGAATCAACGTTTAAGGTCTTCCCGATGGCGGGCACACTGGACGTAGATTTTTCGGTGCAAGCCCGACTGCTCCCCTTTGTCGAACAGGGCAACCTGCAAGACCAACTTGATTTCTCGCAAGCGGCGTTCACCGGCGGTTGGAGCGGCAAGTCGCCAAACCCCGCATTTGTGACCGCGTTTGCAACCCCGCTCGAGCTGTTCCTTTGTCCCAGTGATCCCGCACCATCGCAAACCACCGCGAACGGGTTCACCTACGGCAGCAACAACTATATGGTCAGCTTCGGCAGCGGGACCGGCCTTAATTATGACTTCCGCTGGAAGACGGACGGTATCGTCTACGAGCATTCCAAGGCCGGCTTTCGCGACATCACCGACGGTACAAGTAACACCGTCGTCCTCAGCGAAACGGTCCGCAGCGTTGGCGCTGATATGACCTTGGCCGCCGGTGAAACGCCGCCATTCCCGTACCAGTTCACGCTTAACGGTTCGTCCGGCGTTAGTTCTAGCCTGAACGCAACGCCGGGGATGACTGCTTCCGGCGGAGGCTGGAGCGGCTACACCAACGGGGCTGGGATGATCTCGAATCCAGACCTCTCTAGCTTTTGGACCAGCTTCACCTCGTGGCGCGGCGGCGAAAGCGCTGCGATCCGGGGGCGAGGCATGTCATGGGCGTTTACCGGAGCGATCAACTCGCTGACCAACGGGTATCATACGCCCAACAGTCGCATTCCAGACATCGTGACGCACTGGACCGGTTACTTCGCTCCGCGCAGTTTCCATCCCGGCGGCGCCAATGTCACGCTCGGCGATGGGTCGGTCCGGTTCCTTCCCAACACGATCGACCTGGCGACGCACCGTGGGCTGCATAGCACCAACGGCGGCGAAGTGCTGAGCGAATTCTAAGCGGTTCTGATCGCTTACTTCCGAGCATGCGACTAGCGCACTTGCTTCCTAGAAGTGCGCTGGTCCGCTTTGCGCATTCCTAGCCCCCCCCTCAACAAAGAATATACGTCGCATGACCAACTCTGACACGCCGCGCAAGCGGCCCTGGCCGGACTACCGCGCCGTTTGGCGGTGGCATTTTTATGCCGGCCTGTTTTGCATTCCTATTTTGCTGGTCCTTTCGATCAGCGGCACGATCTACCTGTTTAAGCCGCAGATTGAAGCATTGCTGGATCGACCTTTCGACCAGTTGGCGACATCCGCAACAGCACAGCCGATATCTACACAGATCGAAGCGACGCTGGCGGCATTGCCTGGCTCGCAATTCCATTCTTTGGAGTTGCCGGGCGCAGCCGACTCTGCGACGCGAATTATCGTCACGCAACAAGGTGAACGAATTCGCTGCTATGTTGATCCGTCCAATGCTCACCTGCTGGGTACGATGGTCGAAGAAGATCGTCTGATTGCTGTTGTGCGCCGTTTGCATGGTGAGTTGTTTCTCGGAAACCGTGGATCGTACTTGGTTGAACTGACCGCTTGCTGGACCATCGTGCTGATCCTCACCGGTCTCTACCTGTGGTGGCCACGCAAGTGGAGCGGATTGGGAGGCGTCCTATTTCCGCGGCTGACCAGCGGCAAAAAAATCTTCTGGCGCGACATCCACAGCGTTACCGGGATTTGGATCTCGGGTTTCGCGATCGTGCTGATTCTTTCGGGACTTCCCTGGTCGACCTTTTGGGGCAATTATTTCAAAGGTGTACGCCAGGCAACCGGCACGGCGGCAAAGCGTGAAGATTGGCAGATCAGTCGTTCGCGTACGGAGAGATCATCGCCCCCCAAGCGCCCTCTCGATTTTACGGCGGCTGATCGTGTCGTTGCGGCGGCGACTCCGTTGCAGCTGCCGCCGCCGGTAATTGTCACACCGCCGCGGGGGAAGTCCGCCGACTGGAAAGTTCAGTCAATGACGCAAAATCGTCCCTATCGCGAGGACCTTACGATCGACGCCGACACCGGCGAAGTGACCAGCCGCAGCGGCTTTGCCGATCGCCACTTGATCGACAAAGTGGTAGGCGTTGGCATCGCGCTGCACGAAGGCCAACTGTTCGGCTGGCCCAATCAACTGCTCGCTTCTATCACCACCAGCGGTCTCGTCCTGCTTAGCGCCAGCGGCATCATCCTGTGGTGGCGACGGCGTGATCGCGGCGTACTAGGAGCCCCCAGCGTTGGCGCCGCTCCTCGGCTCTCGCTGGGACTGCTGGCGATTGTCTTGGGCTTGGCGATCTATCTGCCGCTGTTCGGCGCTTCGCTGCTCGCGGTCTGGCTGGTCGAACGTTTTTTACTGCGTCGCATTTCCAGTGTGCGTGGTTGGCTCGGATTACGCAGCTTGCAGGCGCCGGAGGTCGCCCCGCTATGAATCGCTTGAATTTGCTCTTCGTTTTGTGCCTGCCGCTTTGCATTGGCTGCGGTCCGCAGCCGGTTACCGGCGGAACCCCAGGCACCCTGATGACCAGAGGAAATCCACTTGGCGAAATGCAGGTCAACGTCTATCGCGCCGAGGCGATCGATACGCCGCTCGGTTTTGGCGTGACCGCCGCCGATGGATCGTTTGAGCTGGTCCAGCCGGGCGCGGCAGGTCCGCTGCAACTAGAGCCCGGCAAGTATCGGTTCACAGTCGAGACGATCGGTTCGCCGATTACGCTTCCTAAGAAGTACGCTAGCAGCAAGACATCGCCGCTAGAAATCGATTGGCAGCCGCAGCAACCGCTCGCACTGGATATCCCCGGCTTGAAACTGCCGAGATAGAGCATCTTGTAATCGAAAAAGGGTGCTGGAGAAGGCTCTCCAGCACCCTTTTGTTTGATTCTTGTCAAATCAATCGTCGCTTACGCCAGGCCGCGACGCTTCAGTTCGCCGACCACATTTTGTACGATGCGGGCCACTTCGTCAGAATCGACTTCTTCTTTGATCGCGCAACCGCCCACGGGTTCATCCACATACCCTTCGCCGGCCAGCAAACATTGCAGTTCGCGTTTGAGTGCATCAATCGCCAACAGTTGGCTGTCGGACTGCGGCTGACGCCCTCGACCTGGTTGAAAACCACGCAGCGCCAGAGCCGCTCTAAATCCTTCCGGAAACTCGCTGTTATAGAGCATCGCGTCAAACAGCTTCAGCAACCGGTACTGCAATTCGCAAGCTTCCTCAATGCGTCCTGCTTTGGTCAGGTCGTACAACTTGCGAGTGATTTCTGGCACGACGCCGCTGGTCGCGTTCGTTCCGCCATCGCAACCGATCAACATCATCGGCATCAGGGCAGCGTCCCAACCGGTCATAAAGCCAAAGTCAGGGCGCAACGGGCGAACCGCCGCGATCATTCGCATCATGTGCGGCAGATCGCCCGACGAATCTTTGATCGCGATAACCCGTGGACATTCTTCGGCCAGGCGTTGTACCGTCGGCACATCGATCGGCGATGCAAACATCGGAATGTTGTAAAGCGTGACGTCGATCGGCGTATTGTCGCCGATCTCTTTAAAGTAGGCGTAGACGCCGGCAGGGCTTAGCTTGTAATAAAACGGCGAGACGATTGCCACGGCGCGGCAACCATACTCATAATAGTTTTCGCAGGCTTTGATGGTCTCGCGGACGTTTGCTTCGGCGGCGCCAGCGAGGATCGGGACGCGACCGGCGGTCTGGTCGGCCATAATCTCGATAATCCGACGGCGTTCTTCGGCAGTAAAGCGAAGAAACTCGCCGGTCGAACCATTCGGGTACAGCCCGTGCACGCCGCGGTCGATTAGCCAATCGACGTAGCGCCGTAGTTCCGGCTCGTTGATTTCTCCACGAGCATCCAGCGGGACAATGTTGGGCGTAAAAATTCCAGCAAGACGGGCTTGATTCGACATGGCAGGCGAGGCTTGGTCTAACGTAGGCAGGTCAAAGGCGGTAAAATCAAAGTTTTATACGATTTAGATATCTTAGTTCATGTTCCGCTCGAAGTCAGCGGTGACTTCACCCTGGATTTTTCGTGCTTTTTAAACAACATATCCTTGATTCCATCGCCGCCGGCAAGGTAACCCTGGCTTTTCGCCGCTGGAAACGGCCCACCGTCAAAGCGGGCCGCACACTGACTACCTCGGTGGGCGTACTCGCGATCGAGGAAGTAAAAGTCGTCCATTTCCGTCAAATCAACGATCGCCAGGCGGCCCAGGCCGGCTTTGATTCGCTGGCAGAGCTGTTAGCCAATCTGAAAACCCAGCGAAATGAGACGCTTTACCGGATCCAGTTCCGCCTGGCCGGCGAAGACCCCCGGATCGCCCTCCGCCGGGCCGACGACCTCACAGCCGACGATCTGGCATTCTTGCAGAAAAAACTTGCTCGGTACGACTCTGCGTCCCAACAGGGCGCCTGGACCGAGCGCGTGCTCTCCTTGATCGCTCAACAGCCGAAGACCAAAGCCGGCGACCTGGCCGAGCTGCTGCGGCTCGATAAAGAATGGCTGAAGCTCAATATTCGCAAGCTGAAGCAGTTGGGGCTGACCGAAAGCTTATCGCCCGGCTATCAAATTTCTCCCCGCGGAGCCGCGCTGCTCGATCATCTGAAGCAACAACAGCAGGACGCCTAGTCGCATGTCGAAGCCATCGCGCCGCGGGCGCAGCGCTGCCTCGTCCGCTCCAGCCGCCGAAGTCGGATCAACCGGCAGCGACCTCCGCAAGTTTGTTCCAGCGGCATTGTTGGCCCTGTTGAGCTTTGGGTACCTGCTGGTTTATTTCCGATCACCGCTACCGGTCTATCACCAACAGCCGGCTGATCGGCTGGCGGTGCTGTTTACGATCCTCGGCAATTTTAGCGCGGTGCTCGCGACCTGGGCTGACCTGCTAGCGGATCCCCTCCCCTTCTTCGCGCAGCGCACACCGGTGTTGCTGCTAGCAGTCGCGATCTTTGGCGCCGCGACGCTGGTAGGCTATTTTTTGCTCGTCCGGCTAAGTCTGCCCCCCCGCTTGTCGCGGCTCGAAAGATTCGTCCTCTCGGCTTCCCTCGGTATGGCCACCGTGTCGCTGTGGACTTTTTTGGTCGGCTTTGCCGGCATGCTGCACTATCCCGCGTTGATCGTTGCCCCACTCCTGTTGCTCGCTGGATGGGGAGCATGGGACTGGTCTCGACCACTTTCAGCAAGCAGCGACCAACCAGCATCTAACAAGCCGATCCCCTGGCTGTGGATCATGGCCGCAGCGCCGATTGTCGTCTGCACGTTGTTGGGCGGGATGATGCCTCCCTACGAGTACGACGTGCTGGAGTATCACCTACGACTGCCGACCGAATGGCTCGCCAGCGGGCGGATTGCGGTGGAGCCGTACAACTCTTACAGCGGCTTCCCGATGGGCGCCGAGATGTTCGCTCTGCTGCCGATGACCCTGTGGCCCGGCGAGCAGGCTTGGTTCTTTGGTGCGCTGGTTGGCAAGACTTTGATTAGCATGTTCGCGCCGCTGACTGCACTGGCCGCCTACTGCGCCAGCCGTCGAATTGCCGGCACTTTCAGCGGTCAAATCGCGGCGATGGTCGTTGTCGGAACTCCCTGGATCGCGTTGGTCGCGGTCTATGGATTGGTCGACGGCGTCTGGGCCTTTTATACGCTGGCGGCCATTTTTGCGGCGATCCTGTGGTTTCAGGCAGCTCGCAGCGCTTCCGCAGACGCAGCGGCCCAGCTTTCGCAACTCGCTCTTTTGACCGGGCTCATGGCCGGGATGGCGACTGCCTGCAAGTATCCGGCGCTGCCGCTGCTGGTGTTTCCCCTTGCGATCTGGATATCGCTAGAAGGAGGTCGGCCAAACTTCAAGTCGGCGATTGCGTTTACGATGGGGGTGACGCTGCTATTTGCTCCCTGGCTGCTCAAAAACATTGTCTACACCGGCAACCCGGTCTATCCGTTGGCGGGATCGATCTTCGCCGATTCGATACGTTCGCCGCAGCAAGTTGCTCAATGGAACGCCGCACATCAAGTCCCGACCGACGCCGCAGGCCACAGCGTAACTCCGGCGCTGCTAATCAGCGGCATCCAAAAAATCGCCTATGCCAGCGACTGGACCAACGTTGCTTTGACGCCGCTGGTGCTCGCGGCAATCGCGGTCTTCACTCTAGCGCATTGGATGCCGCAAGCACTTCCTAAAGCAGAGGAAGATGGGTCGCTCGCCGACGCCGTTGTCTGGCGATTGGCTCTGTACGCAATTTACTATTTCGCCGTTTGGTGGTTGTTTACCCATCGGTACGATCGGTTTTTGATCCCGCTTGCGCCGATCGCGGCGCTGCTGGCCGGTTATGGAGCAGCACGATTTGCGACCGCTGGTTGGCGAAATGTCTGTAGCACGCTGGCGGCGGTCGGACTACTGCTCTGCTTTCTCTGGATCAACTGGCAGCGTTCGTTTTTGGCTCCTACCTTTTACTTCACCGATTATCAGCTGCTGTCCGCAGCGACCGCCGGTCCCGATGCACCATTGCTCGCTTCGCTGGTTCCGCCTGGTCACTGTGCGATCGTGGAAGGCAAAGCAGACGTCTTCTATATGCAAACGCCGATCCACTATCACACCTGTTTCGACAGCTCGCCCCTCACTTGGCTGCTCGACAAGACGGCGGCCGAGCGCAAGGAGATCCTGCGAGCCCGCAAAGTCAGCCATGTCTACGTCAACTGGGACGAAATCGCCCGATTTCGCAGCCCCGGCAACTATGGGTTCGACCAGCTAGTGACCCCCGAGTTTTTCGCCGAGCTCGTCTCCCAGCAGGTCCTGCGGCCCATCAGCCCCTCAACAATCGAGGACGAAAATCAACCTTCCCCGGCCTGGGGCGAGTTTTACGAGGTGATCCCCTAACCTGCGGCGAACCCGTCGCTCTTGCCAGATTGGCCCTGCTCGCCTACCTTGGAGATCCGTTAGAATGCGCAGGATCGCTTCTCACTATTTTCCGATGACGTCAGGAAGGATTGCATGGAAGGCGCCTCCCCCGCGGCAAGCAATCGTATCTCACAACAAGCGGTAGACCTGCGCGCTAGGGCTCGCTCAGCCTCGGCTGCAACGCGCGATTGGTTGCTCTCTCACCAACATGCCGACGGTCATTGGTGCGCCGAGCTAGAAGGCGACTCAATCCTGCAAAGCGAGTACATTCTGCTGCTCGCTTGGCTCGGCAAAGAGCGAACCGAGATCGCCAAACGGTGCGCCGCCCATCTACTAAAACAACAAGACCCCAACGGCGGCTGGACGCAGTTTCCTGGCGCGCCGATTGATGTCGGCTCCAGCGTCAAAGCTTACTTCGCGCTGAAGCTGACCGGCCATGACGCATCGGCCGACTACATGATCCGCGCACGCAATGCGATCCTCGAAGCCGGCGGCGCCGACAAGGTCAACAGTTTCACCCGCTTCTATCTAGCGCTGCTTGGCCAGATCCCGTTTGAGCTTTGCCCCGCCGTTCCGCCCGAGATGGTGTTGCTGCCCAACTGGTCGCCGATCAATATCTATCGGATCAGTTCGTGGTCGCGGACAATCTTTGTGCCGCTGTCGATCGTCTGGGCCCATCGCGCGGCTCGCGAAATTGCAGAAGACGTTTCGATCCAAGAACTCTTTATTCGCAAGCCGCAAGACTGGCCCGAGCTCCGCTGTCCTGGCCAAGCAGAATCCCGCGGGCTGCTCAGCTGGGACCGCTTCTTCCGCACTGCCGATAGCGGATTAAAACTGCTCGAAAAGTACCGCCTGCGTCCACTGCGCAAGCGAGCGCTACGCCAAGCCAAACAATGGATGCTTGATCGCTTTGAGCAAAGCGATGGCCCCGGCGCAATCTTTCCGCCGATCGTCTGGAGCGCCATCGCCCTGCGAGTGATGGGTTACGCCGAAGAGAGCTCAGAGGTGCAGTACTGCCTCCAGCATCTAGAACGTCTGGTGATTGAAGATGGCGACACCACCAAGTTGCAGCCTTGCAAGTCGCCGGTCTGGGATACGTCGATTTCGCTACGAGCTTTAGCCGCCGCCGGCATGGGACTTCGGCAAGAGCCGACCTGCCGCAGCGTCGAGTGGCTACTCTCCAAAGAGGTTCGCGTCTCCGGAGACTGGACCAACAACGTCGACTGCGAGCCCGGAGGCTGGTTCTTTGAATACGAGAACGCCTTCTATCCCGACAACGACGATACGTCGATGGCGATCATGGCGCTAGTCGACCAATTAGCCGCCGCCAACATCACGCTCGAACTTCATCCCGGCGATACCATGGCCAACACCACGGTGGTCGTCGGCGGTCGCGGCATTGCCGAGCAACTCGCTGGCTCTTCCGCCGCGATGATGGAACATGCGGCCGCAGCGACCCGCCGCGGCGTCGCCTGGATGGTGGCGATGCAAAACAAAGATGGCGGCTGGGGCGCGTTCGACAAAAACAACGACGCCGAATTCCTGTGCCATGTGCCGTTTGCCGATCACAACGCGATGATCGATCCCAGCACGCCCGACCTTTCGGCCCGCGTGATCGAAGCTTTCGGCCGACTCGGCGTGACGATCGATTCGCCAGGCAAGCTGGGTGACGTCGTGCGTCGTGCGGTCGCCTACATTCGCGCCAGCCAACTTTCGGACGGCTCGTGGTTCGGCCGCTGGGGCGTCAATTACATCTATGGAACCTGGCAATGCCTGGTGGGACTGCGAGCAGTCGGCGTCCCGGCCACAGATCCGATGATCGAACAAGGCAAGCTCTGGCTGCTCGCCTATCAACAAGCTTGCGGCGGCTGGGGAGAATCGTGCGAGACCTACGAAAACCCCGCACTCCGCGGACAAGGGAGCCCCACAGCTTCGCAAACCGCCTGGGCAGTGCTGGGGCTAATCGCCGCCGGCGGCGCCCACTTGCCTGAAGTTGTTAACGGCGTGCAGTATCTGATCGATACGCAGCGCCCGGATGGAGCTTGGGACGAGATCGAGTTCACAGGAACCGGTTTCCCTCGCGTCTTCTATCTGAAGTATCACTATTATCCAATCTATTTTCCTTTGCTGGCCTTGGCCGAGTGGAACCGCGCGACCGCGCGAAGTTAGGAATCCGACATGGGCGTACCCGTCTCGCAAATGTGGACTGTGGCCAGCTATGTGCTGAAAAAACGCCTGACCGGGCGCCGGCGCTATCCGTTGGTTCTGATGCTAGAACCGCTGTTTCGCTGCAATCTGGCTTGCGCCGGCTGCGGCAAGATTCAGCATCCGGTCGAAACGTTGCGTCGCCATCTGACGCCGGAGCAATGCTTTCATGCCGTCGATGAGTGTGGTGCGCCGATCGTTTCGATCCCCGGCGGCGAACCGCTGCTGCACCCGCAAATCAACGAGATAGTCGAAGGCCTGGTCGCCCGCAAAAAGTACATTTACCTCTGCACCAATGCGCTGAAGCTAGAAGCCGCGCTCCCCAGCTTTAAGCCCAGCAAGTACCTGTCGTTCTCGGTCCACATGGACGGCCCCCGCGAAGAACATGACGCCGCCGTCTGCCGAGACGGAACGTACGACATCGCCGTCAGCGCGATCAAAGCGGCGGTCGCGCGCGGCTTTCGCGTGACCACCAACACGACCATCTATGATGGCGTTCACCCCGATCGGATTCGCGACTTCTTTGACGACATGATGGAGCTGGGGGTCGAGGGGATGATGATCTCGCCCGGCTATCGCTACGAAAAAGCGCCGGACCAAGATCACTTTTTAGCGCGCAACGAAACCAAGTCGCTGTTTCGCAAGTTGCTAGACAACGCCCGCGATTGGCGCTTCAACCAAAGCCCCCTCTTTCTAGAGTTCCTCAAAGGGAACTACCAGCTGGAATGCACCCCGTGGGGCAACCCAACCTACAACTTGTTTGGCTGGCAAAAGCCTTGCTACCTGATGGATGAAGGCTACTGCAAAACGTTTGACGAGCTGATGACGACCACGCAGTGGGACAACTACGGCTGCGCCAGCGGCAACCCCAAGTGCGCCGACTGCATGGTCCACAGCGGCTACGAACCAAGCGCCGTCGACGCAACTTTCGGATCGCTGGGCGGCTTCTGGAACACCGTCAAACTAACACTGCTTGGCCCGCCAAAAAAGAGCACCCTGCCGCTGGCCGCCCCAGCAGATCGCCCCATCCCAGAGGCCAAAATGCGGCGTGACATCCCCAGCGCCAAGCTGTCGCCAAAGACGCGCCCAGATGATATTCCACTGCCGCTGATCAACGACCGGTAAGCCGCCTCCACAGCATGCGCCGCGAAGCCAAGCCAACCGCGGCGCTGAATGGAACCATCATTCGTCGCGGGCAAATCGATCTTGTAGGTTGGGTGCAGCAGAGCGAAACCCAACAATCGGCTCGCAAGTCCACGGTGGGTTACACAAGCGACTGACGTTCAATCAGCGAAACAACTCTGTTCGCGATTGTTCCACCCACCCTACGACTTCGTTGCTACTATGGACGCTCTGACTCCTGTTCGACAGGCTCTTCGGCCGGCCCTGACTCGTGACGAGTTGTACCTGCATGAACACCTACCTGTTGTCGAACAGGTCTCCCTGCTTCACGTGCTTGACCTTCCGACCATTCCGTCTCCAATCACCTGTACGCTTCCGCAGTCGCTTTCGCACGCTACCCCTCAGCGCTACGGACTTCCGGTCTTGCGACCGGTCTGGGCTTCGCCACTTGTCTGCAGGCTCGCCAGACGCACCGGCCGAAACGAGTTCACTTTATTACGGACTGGTCATTCTCCTCCGGTTGCTCCCCACGACTTGTCGCCAAGACGCAGTTACCATCAGATACAGGCCGGAGAGCGTCTGCCTGAAGAGGACTTGCACCTCTCGGATCAAACACGCTCGCAGGCGCACAGACACTGGCTGAAAGGGGCCAGTGGCACGCGAAAAATGGGCTGTTCGTCTGTGCCACCCCGCCGCGATACTATGACGCAGCCACCGCGAAGTGGATTGGCGAAGATCCCTTAGGGTTTGACGCAGGGGATACGAATTTGGGGCGATATGCCAGCAATAGTCCCGCGTCACGTAGGGATGCTTCAGGTCGAGAAGACTTCCCTGGACAAGGGGCACCTATATTTCAGGACCCTGGCCTACTCGGAGATTGGTTTGGAGCGACGAAAGACGCCGCAGACCGCTGGAAGCAGGAGTTCGGGCAAGAAAAGGTGTCAGGACTCTTTGTTTTGATTCGGCGCTGCCTTCTTCGGCCTTCCGCGTGGGCGGAGGGTGGAATCTAAGTTTAGGCGGCGGGCGGTTGTCTTAGTCCAGTCGGGGTCGCCAAAGGGGGAGCCTCGGTGGATCGCGTGGCGGACGGCTTCGGCTTCTTTCTCGGACAGGGCTTGATTGACCCGGTCTTTCCAACGACCAGGCCGTGCGATCGGCCACGGCGTGAGCAGTTTCAGCTTTCGTCGGGGCTTGGCTAACCAACTCGCCAGCGAGCCCCATTTCCAGTCTTCGGCACAGGTCACCAGGCCTGCCTGCAGAGCATTGCGTTCGACGTAGCGACAAACGACCAGAAAATGCCCGTCGTCTTGCACCGGAAAACTTTTGAACCGCCCTTGATAGATGTGTCCTTCGCCGGAGGTCTGGCAGTGCGCATGTCGCCGCATGGTGTGCGTCAGAGTGACCCACCTCAGGAAATCGCTCATGCCGCCGTCGGCCGTGGGGCGGACGACCAAGTGCCAATGGTTCGGCATCAGTTGGTACGCTAAAATTTGACACGGGTACCGCAACAGCCCCTCGGCCAAAATGCGCTCGAACGCGTCGAAATCGTCAGGCTGATTGAAAATAGCTGCCCGAGAATTGCCACGATTCAAGGCATGATAAATGCCGCCCGCTTCGTCCGCTCGTTTTGGTCTGCCCATAGCAGCAGTTTAACATGTGCCGAGGGAGGAAAAAAGAGTCCTGACACCTTTTCTTCTCCGGCCGACGCGATCCTCCGAATATTTATTTACCAGAAGAACCAGCCAAGATTTTGAAATAGCACGATGAAAACACTGACCATTACCTTCGCTATTGCTGTTGCCTATTTCACATCATTTCAAATGACTTTGAAAAGCGCGACGGCTGAAGATGCCGCTAGCGGATTCGTCAATTGCATGAACGTATTGTCGGATGGCAATCTTGCACTGGGGATTTATGGAAATCGTGATTGCAGCTTGGTAGTAGCAAGTCATTCCGGCCACGTCTTTCAAGTGGCCAAGTTCGCCGGCGAACAGCTTCATAACTTCAAAACAACGCCCTTTAATGATCAAAGATTTGTTACTTGCGGCGTTTCTTCACCGAGTTCTGACGCCCAGGCACTCGCAATGGACGGTGGAGGGATTTCGATCTGGAATCCCGTAGAGAACGCGTTCTCGCACGTCGGTCGACATCCGCCGAAAGTTGCCTGTTTGGGATGGTCGGCACGAGGAGTTTTAGCGAGCGGAGGACTCGATGGCAAAGTAACGCTGTGGCATCTTGCTACAAAGAAAAGTCGAAGCATCGAAGCGACGCATAAACATGGGGTGCGGAGCATTGCATTTTCGCCAGATGGAGGCCTGATCGCATCGGGAGGAGAAGATGGAAAGATTTGCGTTACGAACATGTCCGATGAAAAAGCTTCGGTCGTTCTCGATTTCCCATCCCATGCAGCAATCGATAGTTTAGCGTTCGTCGGAAACCGTGATATGCTCGCTTCCGGGGACACCGTGGGCAACGTCGTATTGTGGGATACGACCTCTGGCGCGAAACTGGGGCAGCTCGGAGATTCAAATTTCGCAGTAGCCAACCTTGTATCAGTTGCAGATAATTCGGGGGCTCCGGCGTTTCTGCTTTCGTCCCACAATAATGGCATGGTGCGTCTGTGGGACGTGCGAACGAAAAAAGAAATCGACTCTGCCAACCTCCATTGCGGAATGATCCGCGCGTTGGCTTATGACCGGCGAACGAACATCATCCATGTCGCCAGTGTCAACGTCGGTCTTTTGGCACTTCGGTTCGGAGAACAGCAGCTATTACAAATCGATCCAATGCCTCCGATGCAACTTCATGAGGATGCTTCAATTCGTAGAATCCAGAGGAACTTGTTTAAAACACGCGTTGAAAATCGCTGACGCATTTCTCTCGATTTCAATCAGAAATGAAAAGGTGTCAGACATGAAAAGGTGTCAGACATGAAAAGGTGTCAGACATGAAAAGGTGTCAGGACTGAATGGCACGAGCTTACCTCTAAGCTGCTGTTGCGTAACGATTTCGGGGCGTTTGCATTAGTTTATACGCTTTCGGTCATTGCTTGATTTCTCGCGGCTCGTTGCGGTCGGGGCGGGCGCCGACTTCCAGTTGGCGGATCGTTTGCAGAACGTTTTCCCACTGGAACTCTTGTTGCTTCGTGTTCCAGCGGAGCGCGGCGGCGAACTCTTCGATCGCTTGCAGCGCGCCGGTAAAGCTGAGTCGCCAAGGAGGCAGGCGAAATTTCAGCGCGGTTGCCAGCATCGCGGCCCGCACCAGATTGTAGCCGATCATGTGGCAGTGGAGTTCCTTCTGAACCATCGCCGGACTTTTGCAGCGGAGGTGATCCATTTGCATTTGCGTTTTCAAGCTTCGGATATGCAGCTCCGCTTGCCAACGGCGACGATACAAATCCGCCAAGTCTTCCGCTCGATAAACGTCGGCCTGTAGCAGCGTCGTCGCCAGCGTAATCTGACGCGTGCGAAACCCGCATTGCGTGACTTGATATCGCAAGTGACGCACGAGAATCGACGACGGGTAGCTTTCATATTCGCGCTGCGTCATCCACTTCGGCCGCTGCGGCTTCGAATAGCTCACGACCTGATCGCAGTCCCCTTGGCGCAAGCCTCGGCGAAAATCGATTTTGCGAAGATGGTGCGCGCGAGCGACAATATCGATCCCGCGCAACTCCGATAAAGCGAGCAGCCAGAAGCTGGCGTAGTAACGGTCGGCGAGCACGATTTCTCCCGAGTGAAACTGCGACAAGAGCGTTCGCAACAGCGACGTCTCGCCTGTCTCCTTGCCGGCGTAACGTCCCATCGCAAACATCGTCGCCGCGCCGGTCGCTAACGAAAAGACATGTACGATCCGCGCCAAGGGAAAGCCGCAGCCAGGCTTCTGGCTTTTGATTTGCGGATAGGCGGTTTGATTCGCGCGGGTATCAGCCATCGTGACGGTCGTGCCGTCGACGATGACCACTTCGCGTCCCTGGAACCGCCAATCGCCGACGCCAGCTTCATCGCACTTTCGCGCCGTCCAAGCGAGCAGTCGTTGAAATAATGCAATCGGCAAGCGGCTCCGCGCTTGGCAATAGGAAGTGGTGTCGCCGCTGCAGCGCGGCAGTCCCTGGGCCATTCGCCAGGCGTTGAGCCGAGTCACGACCTGCTGACAACTATGATCGGCTGACAGCGTCTGCATCACGAACATCCACACAACGACCATCGGCGAATAGATGCGCTGCCGAAACGAGAAGCCGATCTCTTGACAGATCACGGCGACAACGCCGCTGGGCAGCAGCAACTCGCTGACGAAGATCGAAACGTTACGGAACTTGCTTTGTACTTCCTGCGGCGAAGCGTTAAACTGATCGGACACGGCGGGGCCTCCTGAAGCGGCGATTGTTACACCACCAATTCAGCGAAGCTCCGTCGTCTTTTCAAATTAGCTCGCTAAGTTGCAAAGCCCACGACCTGCTATCACAAGATCTTGCGACAGCAGGTTTCGCCCGTTGCCGTATTGTGGGGCGGAGGCTTTAAGCTCGTGCCATTCCCCCCCGACCCTTTGTTTCGTCCAGGATAGGATAGTATGCAACCCAAGCTAGTTGGTCCAGCAACGACGTTTTTCGATGCAACCCGAGCCGCGCTCGAGCAAGAGTATGGCGAGGGACAGGTAGTTGTGAACAAGCTTCTTGATGATTCAGGCGTTGTTGTTGTGCTACCAATGCGCGATGATGGCAAGACTAACGCCCAGATTCGAAATGCGTCAGGAGACGTTCGCTGTGAAATTGAAATTCCTGAGAGCTTCAACGGCGGCAAGGGGTTTGCGGATGCTTATTATGTGAACGGAGAGCTCACCGCGATATTCGTGCGCCCAGGATGTGACTTTGCCTTTATCGTTGACGAGAAAACAGGGCGAATTCTCAAGAGTTTCGAAACTAGGTAGTAGCCCCACCACGATCAATACCTGTGAAATGCCTCCATTTCCTGGCCCACTCGTTATGAGAGTTCGGATGAGAAAAGGTGTCAGGACTCTTTGTTTAGACCAGGCGTCGCCTTCTTCGGCCTTCCGCGTGAGCGGAGGGTGGAATCTAACTTCAGGCGGCTAGCGGTGGATTGGGTCCAGTCGGGGTCGCCAAAGGGGGAGCCTCGGCGGATCGCGTGGCGGACGGCATCGGCTTCTTTCTCGGACATCGCTTGATTGACCCGATCTTTCCAACGACCAGGCCGTGCGATCGGCCACGGCGTGAGCAGATTCGGCGTTCGTCGGGGCTTGGCTAACCAGCTCGCCAGCGAGCCCCATTTCCAGTCTTCGGCAGATGTCACCAGGCCGGCTTGCAGGGCATTGCGTTCGACGTAGCGACAAACGACCAGAAAATGCCCGTCGTCTTGCACCGGAAAACTTTTGAACCGCCCTTGATAGATGTGTCCTTCGCCGGAGGTCTGGCAGTGCGCGTGTCGCCGCATCGTATGCGTCAGGGTGACCCACCTCAGGAAATCGCTCATGCCGCCGTCGGCCGTGGGGCGGACGACCAAATGCCAATGGTTTGGCATCAATTGGTACGCTAAAATTTGACACGGGTACCGCAACAGCCCCTCGGCCAAAATGCGCTCGAACGCGTCGAAATCGTCAGGCTGATTGAAAATAGCTGCCCGAGAATTGCCACGATTCAAGGCATGATAAATGCCGCCAGCTTCGTCCGCTCGTTTTGGTCTGCCCATGACAACAGTTTAACATGTGCCGAGGGAGTAAAAAAGAGTCCTGACACCTTTTCTTCTCCACGCAAGACAATAAAGATTTGATTTATCGAGAAATCCTGGACAAATTTGGCATCCCCTATCCCCCTGAATTAATCTACAGTCCTCCGGTAATTGAATTTCCAACCGGACCAGTGGCACCTGGTGAACTGGGTCCAGTGATCCATTTTCCACCTCGCCCAATTCCAACTTTTGATCCAATTATTGTATATCCCCCCGGAATGAATCCGCCTTTAAAATAGCAAGAGGCACGACCATGTATTTGCCGATTTCTCGATTTTTGGCTGCCGTGCTTGTTAGCTTCGTCGCATTCGTCGGTAACACGCATGGTGACGACGATGCTTCCGATCGTTACTCCGCAATCGCACTTGGTGGTAACAATCGCCTTGCGATCGGATTTCTCACGGATCCGAGCTTGGGAATCTTTTCGACTCCGCCTAGCAGTTTCGGCATCGTCGATTTGAAATCGCCGGATAGCGTCTTGCGCAAGCGAATTAAAGGTCAAACATGGAAAGGTTTGTCGCCGTTTCGAGATCACCATTCGGTGGTTGCACTTGCTTGGTCGCCGCAAGGCGGACTTCTCGGTATTGGGCAATACGACGGAACCGTCGCCGTCTGGAATATTGGAGATGATTCTTTCCAGATCCTAGGCAAGCATGCGAGATGCATTCGATCGATCCTTTGGACACCAGACGGAAAACGGGTCATTACCTCCAGTGACGATGGACGAGTCGTTGCTTGGGACTGCGAGAAACAAGAAAAGGAGGTCGAGTATGGAGATTTTCAATTTGCAAACATCTCGATAGCGATTTCTCAAGATGGACGCCGACTCGCAGTCGTCGGTGTGCCGAGGGAAGTTACGATTCTTGACGTAGCCTCCGGCGTTGGTGTCGCAAAGCTGAATACGCAGAACTTTCTTGCGAATTCCGTTGTATTAGACGAGAGGGGCGAGCGCGTTTTTTGCGTTGATATTACCGGTAGAATACTTGCTTGGAATGTCGAAGATCGTCAGATGATAGGGCGATATTACTCGCCGCAAGGTGGACCGACCTCGATTCTATTCGTTCCAGGAGATTCCGATCGAATAATAGGTGTCGGCGGCAGATCGATTCAGATGTGGGATGCGAATACGATGAATTCGATCGCTAAACTTTCCTTCGATGTGGACTTCTCGGTCGAGTTCCGAAAATGTTGCTACGATTCGGTTCAACGAAAACTCTATGCAATGACAAAGCACGAAATCGTCGTGATCGCGGTCGGAGAAGCGGAGCTGCAGAAAGTTGGAACGGTGTCAAATTAACGGTAACGCCGTTGGACTTAGAGCACATGCCTGGGTGCCTTGGAACGCCGTTGCGCAAATGGGCAGGATCGTGTGGGCGAGAAAAGGGGCGAGAAAAGGCGTCAGGACTGAATGGCACGAGCTTAAAGCCTCCGGCAGGGTGGCCATTCATGAGGAATCCCCCGTCAAGTCGATAGTGGGATTTTCTAGGGGATCTACCCAAGCATCCATTCGGCGTATCCGTGCGTGCGGATCGCTATGCGATAAAATTCGGCCGCTCCCATTCACTGTCACTGTGTTTCGTCGGTTGCCGCAGGACCGCCCGTGGCCGGGCGGCACCCGCTCAGATCCGTACGTGCGGAATTACCGCATACGTCTTCTAATTGAGTGCCTGGCGTAGAAGCGATTGTTGGTGTGAGGGTGCAGGATTCTGGGGCGTGGGATCCATCTATCGGCAAGGCGTCTCTGCTTGCATAGCAGGCAGGCATTATTTTATTTAATTGCCCAGCAATTGTGCAAAAGCACAAACATCGGCAACGTGATCCGTTCTCTCTAACGGACAGATGCCCACGCTAGTGCGACCCTTAGCAAGAACTATTTCCCCCGCCCTCCTAATGGCGGGATTTCTTGGCTCTGCCCTCGTCATTCGGCCGCGGTTGGTATGAAGATTGCTTCAAATTTACGGTAGATATCACGTCATATCTTTCAATTCGATTTTTCCCCGAGAATTGTGAATGTCTACTCGAACAATTTCCCGCCGCGGCTTTACGCTGGTCGAGCTGCTGGTCGTGATAGCGATTATCGGCGTCTTGATTGCGCTGTTGCTGCCGGCGGTGCAACAAGCTCGTGAAGCGGCGCGGCGGATGCAGTGCTCCAACAACCTGAAACAACAGGGATTGGCGCTGCATACGCACCATGACACCTATCAGACCTTTCCGGATGGAGCCCCGAATTCGCATGGTCCTAACTGGCGGTTTGCGCTGCTACCAGGACTTGAGCAAAAGTCACTATTCGATCAGGTCGATCAGGATGGCGCAATACATTCAGGCTGCAACTCTAGCAGCTCGTATGGCCAGCAAGCGCTAAACTCGAACCTAGTTTTGATGGACCTTACTGTGGACGCCTACAGTTGCCCTTCCAGCGCACTTTCCGATCATGCAGAAACCAGCATGTGCAATTACGATCGTCTTCAAACGATCGACTACGTCGGAATCAGCGGCGCGTTTCCTGATCCGATCAATCGAACCAACGTCTGCTCGACCGGCACCGCCTACGGCGTCTATTGCAACACAGGCATGTTGGTCCCCAACCAGAAGTTTAAATTCCGGGACGCGACCGATGGAACGACCAACACCATGATGGTTTCCGAGCAATCAGCCCCCGTCGGAACCAACGACTGGCGAGCCAACTATCACGGCGGCTGGCGCGGTTGGTCCTCTTCAGGTGATGTGGTGACGAGAACGACGACGTTTCATACTTCCGGAATCACCAACGTGGCGTTCGCCATCAACGCCCCGTCCGGGCAAGCAGGCGGCAACACGACCCCCAAATCCAATGCCGCTTACGCCGGCAACACGATTCTGACTTCGTATCATCCCGGTGGAATCGAAGTTTTGCTGACCGATGGATCGGTCCGATTCATCGGCGAGACGCTTGATTTTCTGACGCTTCGTCAGCTTTGCGTTCGTGACGACGGACTAGTGGTGGGGCCCTACTAGTCCAGCACTGATCTCGAGCATCGATGTTCAATCACGGTTCATTCACGCAAACTTGCCGTTACCAGGTTCTTCAATATGACCGCATCTTTTTTTGCTCTCAGCCCGGGGCGTTCACTACCGTGGGCACTGCTCTTCGCCGCGACCTACCTGAGCATCTCAGGCTGCAACAGCAAAGTGGGACCGCCGACCGGAACCGTGCACGGCCACGTCACCTATCAAGGAAAACCGGTTACCAGCGGCGATATTACCTTTTACTCGGGCGAGTTGGGGAGCGGAATCTCGGAAGCTCTCGATGCCGAAGGCAAATACCTCACCCAAACGCCGCTGCGAACCGGCAGCTATGTCGTGACCATCCTGCCGCCGTCCGATCCGCCTCCTGAGGATCCCACACAGTTGGTCGTCAAAGTCGTCTCGAAAGATATCCCGGCCAAGTTTCGCGATCCCAGCAAAAGCGGTTTACGGATTGAGCTGCGCGAAGGGGTCAATACTTTCGATGTCGAGATGAAAGAATAGCGATTACTTCGCAGCGCGGCTCAGCGTCAGATTGTCACGATGGATCAGCTCGACATAAGGACAATGTCCCAGAATATCGTTGATCTTATCACTTTGGACGCCGCGGATGCGGGCCACATCGGCGGCTGAATAGTTAGTCAGGCCGCGGGCAATCTCGCCGCCATCCAAGCCGCAAATGCGGACGACGTCCCCTTTTTCAAAGTCTCCTTCCACACCGACCACCCCGATCGCCAACAGACTGCGACCTGACTCTTCGACGGCTCGTTTTGCGCCGTCGTCGATGGTGATCCGTCCCCGCGGTTCGACCGAGAAACCGATCCAACGCTTCCGCGGCGAAACAGTTTTGCCTTGCGGCAAAAAGAGGGTGCCGATCGTCTCGCCGTTGACAATTTTGGTGATCGCTTGCGGATCGCGCCCGGAGGCGATGATTACGTTCTCGCCGGCCGTTGTCACTAGGCGGGCCGCTTCCAACTTGCTGGCCATCCCCCCCTTGGAGAGACCGGTCTTTTTGTCACGCACGAACGACATTAAATGTTCGTCAAATTTGTGGACGACCGGGATCACCTGGGCTTCAGGATCATCCGGCGAGCGATCGTACAAACCGGCGACGTCCGACAAGATCACCAACAGCGGCGCGCGGAGCAAATTGGTGACGCGAGCCGCCAAGCGATCGTTGTCGCCAAAGGTGGTCATCAGCTCATCGACGGCGACCGTATCGTTCTCATTGATGATCGGCAGCACGCCAAACTCTAGCAGCGATACCAGCGTGTTGCGGATGTTTAAATAGCGAACGCGATGATCGAGATCCTCGGCCGTCAGCAAGACCTGGGCGCCGTGGCGACCATGCACTGCCAACGTTTGATCGTATGCTTCGATCAGCCGGGCCTGGCCAACGGCGGCGACCGCTTGCAAGCGGGCCAGATCGGTCGGTCGCGACTTCAGCTTCAGGCGATCCATCCCGGCGCCGACGGCCCCGCTTGAGACCAGCACCATTTTGCGTCCAGAGTCAAGCAAGCGGCTCATTTCTTCGGCAAATTGAGCGATTCGCTCGCGATTGAGCGTACCGTCTGGCGCGGTCAGAACACGCGTTCCCACCTTCACCACAATCAGATTGGCGGTCGCGGCAATTTCCTGGCGCAGAAGATCGGTCATAGCAAGCAGGAGACAGAGGAACACAAGGGGCGACAAGCTGCAAACCGTAGTTATCAACCCCCGCCGTAATCGCGGCAAGGGGATAGCGATCGATGAGTTAAGCCGATTGCGGTTGCACGTTCCGGAGCAATGCGACCAGATTGCCGGGATCGACCGGCTTGACGACATGATCGTCGAAGCCTGCCTCTTTGCTGCGGCGCCGATCCTCGGGGCCTCCCCAACCGGTCAGCGCGATAATCTTTACCCCATTTTGCCGCTTGTCAGCGCGGATGCGGCGAGCCACTTCATATCCATCCATGCCGGGCAGACCAATATCTAGCAAGATGACCTGCGGATTCTGCCGACGAAGCAGTTCGAGCGCCATCGGTCCGTCGTAGGCGACCGTGGTCGTCATGCCTTCAAAGGTTAGCAACATCGACAAGGTTTCGGCCGCATCCCGATTGTCGTCAACAATCATCACCGAAACCGGCCCCAGAATCACCGTGTCACTGTTTCCAATCACCGAAACCGTCGCGGTCGGCGCCGGAAGATCGACAAGCGGCAGGCGAACTTCAAAGCGGCTCCCTTTGCCGGGGCCGCGACTAATCGCGTCGACGGTCCCGTCATGCAATTCGCACAATTGCTTGACCAACGCCAACCCCAGACCAAGGCCACCATGATCGCGAGTATGGGAAGAATCAACTTGGGCGAACGCGTCAAAGATCCGCGCTCGATCCCCTTCGGCGATGCCTACCCCATTGTCAGAAACGGCGAGAATGGCGAATCCGTTCTCGGTTCGCAGATCGATACAGATCCGTCCGCGCCGCGGCGTATACTTAGCGGCGTTACTCAACAGGTTCGATACGACCTGCACCAGGCGGACACGATCTCCGTTCACTCCGATCGGTTCATCTGGGATTAACAACCGGACGTCATGTTCACGTTCATCAATTTGCGGCTGCAACATCTCGACCGCCGCGCCGATCGCTTCTCGAAAATCAAAGGGATCACGTATCAGTCGCATCTTCCCCTGCAAATAACGAGAAACGTCCAGCAGGTCGTCGACAATCCGAACCAACTGCGACAACTGACGCTGCACGGCGCGGCGCAGGGCGTCAAAACGTCGTGCATCATCGCGACAACGGGCCATCAAGTCGACGCTGGTCGCGATCGGCGCCAACGGATTGCGCAGCTCATGGGCCAACAGAGCCAGGTATTCGTCTTTTTGCAAATCCGATTTTTTCAGCGTTTCGGTCAGCGTCTGATTCTCGTTTGAACGCTGCTCTGCTTTTCGCTGGTCACAGCGCGTCTTTTCAAACGTGATAATGGTGACCCCGCCAACAATCGCATAGATCAGCAGAGAAACCAAGTCCGCAGGATGCGTGATCATCAAACTAGCGGATGGCGGAATGATGAAATGCGCGGCGGCCAAGGTTCCCAGCACCATCGCGACCACGGCTGCCTGCGTGCCGCCCAGCCAAGCGCTGATGATGACCGACAGATAAAAAACGCCAAACGGTAAGCGATCTTGCAAGACGGGGTCCAGCAGGGACCTGACCCAAAGCGCGGCCGCCGTAGCGGCGATGGCGAAAATGTAACCGCGAAAATGCTCGATCAAAACATTTCGCATGCTAGCACTCCCTTCGGCATTTGTGGATGAGATTGCCTTACAAATCCTTGCACGGCAAGGCAACTTTATAAACCCGCGATGGTCATTTCGCCAAGCAGCTTAGTCGAAAGAAATCAATACTATTTCCCTATTGCGGGTAATCCACACTTCGACCTACATTGAAGATTCTCAGATGACGCGTGTGGAAGGATCTCCACGCCAGGATGGATCCGCGATCAGGCTTAAGGAATGAGCTGGATCGTAGCGGGGCGAACGCTCTCTCGAAAGAGCGGCCTCTTAGGATAATTGTCAGCCGCACTACCGCGGCCCTGGTACGGAGACCTATGATGTTAGTGCTTTCTCGCCGCGCAAAAGAAAAAATCGTTTTCCCCAATCTTGCGATCACCATCGAACTGCTCCAAATTCGGGGCAAAATGGTGAAAATTGGCATCGATGCTCCCAAAGAAGTCTCGATCATGCGCCCCGACGCGTGCAGCGAAGGGGAACTCGAAGAGATGCAACGCAGCGCATCCCTACTTATGGGAAGCCATCAGTTTCGCAATCGCCTGAATACGCTCAATCTGGGACTGCATCTCTGCAGCAAACAGATTGACGCCGGCATGAACGAAGAAGCGACCAGTACGCTGCAGCGGCTGCTAGCAGAACTGAAAAATCTTGACGCCGAAGTTGGCCAAGGTCGCGCCGCCGTCCAACGCGAAAAATCAGCCGACAAATCACGCAATCTGCTGGTGGTTGAGGATGACGATAACGAGCGCGAACTGCTCGCAGGCTTGCTGCGGATGTACGGTTTCAACGTTTCGGTCGCCAAAGATGGCCAAGCCGCGCTTGAATATCTCGCGATGAACGACTTGCCTGACTATGTGTTGCTAGATCTCAGCATGCCGCGATTTGACGGTCCGGCGACCTTGCGCGTCATGCGAAACGACCCGCGGATGAGCAAACTCAAAGTGTTCGCCGTGACCGGCAGCGATCCCCAGCAATTTGCCGATGATTGCGACGAACCCGAAGACAAGTTTGACGCTTGGTTTCGCAAGCCGCTGGATCCGGCCGAAATCGTTGAAGCGGTCAGCCATAAAATCGGATCCGCACTCGCGGCTCGGTAGTCGAGTCACTTATGGACTGCCTTATAAAAAAAGCCCCGGCGATGCAGGGGCTTTTTTTGTTCTTGGCCGGTCATTCCACAGGCTAACGACCGTCTCGCCGGATAGTAAAACAGGAAAGATAAAAATGAAATGCTCGCAAAAATTCACTTGCGGCATACAGCTTATGACTAACCCCGCTTAATGCGCAATTGCTAGAAAATCGCTGCCATTTTTGCAGGTAACGCGAGTTGACGCTCATAAAGCCATCCAATTGGGGGAGATTTTACTTCGCTAACAAGCGGAAATCCGCTGTCTAGGATGGTTGAGTCTTCGCGGTGCGACTCCTAGAATGAAGTTACCCGCCTCTTTGATGGAATTTTCTGTGAAGACTGCGTCGCATGCAGCGACGTAAGTCCCAGTCCGGCAAGGGCTTTTAACGCGAGTCGTTCATGAGCGAGCTTTATCACGAGTGCGGGATTGCCGCCGTTTATCATCTTCCCGGCGATGAACTCAGCCCTCTTTGTCCGGACCAGGGCGCGAACCATGTTTCGCGGTTACTGCCGCGCATGCTGCTTGATATCCAAAATCGAGGTCAGCTAGCGGCAGGGATGACTTCTTTTAATCCTGACCGCAAACAGTTGATTGACACGCACCGCGACATCGGCACCGTCCGCGAAGTCTTTCGCCTGTCGCATCGCGGCAAAAGCGAAGCCCTCATGCGAGAATACGCTGGCTGCGCCGCAATCGGGCACGTTCGCTACGCAACCTGCGGCCAAGACGATCGCAGTTACGCCCAGCCGTTCGAGCGGCACCATCTAATCAAACACAAATGGTTTAGCTTCGCCTTCAACGGGCAACTGGCCAACTATGATGAGCTGCGGGATCGCCTGCTCGCCGACAATGATCATCACTTGGCGCGCGAGACCGATACCGAAATCATCATGCACGAGCTGAGCCGCGAGATGAACGGCGACCGCAAAGTGCCGCTGATCGAGGCCCTCCGCGGAGCCAGCAAACGCTTTGACGGCGCCTACAGCCTGGTCATGCTCAACGCCGAAGGCGAAATGCTGATTGCCCGCGATCCGCTCGGCATCAAGCCGCTTTGTTATGCGATCGAAGGCCAAATGTTCGCCGCCGCCAGCGAAAGTGTCGCGCTGCTCAATCTGGGCTTCGAGCCAGAAAGCATCAAATCGCTAGCGCCAGGGCATGCGATCACCATTTCTGGCGGCAAATTCTCGATTCACGAATTCGCCAAGTCGCCGCGCAAGGCGCACTGCTTCTTTGAATGGATCTATTTCGCCAACGTCGCCAGCACCCTGGATGAGCGAAGCGTTTACGTTACTCGCACCAATCTGGGGGTCGAACTGGCCAAGATGGAGCGCGAGGCCAATCGCGTCACCATCGACAAAGACACAATCGTCGTCCCGGTCCCTGACACCAGCAAAGCGGCCGCTGACGCGATGGCGTTTGAACTGGGCGTGCCATCCCGCGAAGGGCTGATTCGCAATCGCTACTCGGGCCGCACGTTTATCGAAACCGGCAACCAGCGACGTCGCGCCGCCGAGATCAAATACACGCCGCTCCGCGAAGTTCTCGAAGGCAAACGAATCTTCCTGGTCGAAGATTCGATCGTCCGTTCGACCACCATGCGGGTACTGCTCGATCGCCTGCGTGATCGCGGTGGAGTCAAGGAAATTCATGTCCGCGTCGCCTGCCCGCCGATCATTGCTCCCTGTTTTTACGGGATCGATATGTCGACGATTGGCGAACTTTTTGCTCCCGCATTTTTGCCGGACGGGCATTTGACCGAGGAAGCCCAGGCCGAAATGGCGGTCGCACTGGGCGCCGATTCGGTTCGTTTCCTGCCGCGGGCGGCGATTGCCAGAGCTGTGGGACTTTCGGCCAACGACCTCTGCCAGGCCTGTATCACCGGCGATTATCCGACACCGGGCGGAGAACGGCTCTATCAGCTGGCTGTCAACAACAATATTAGCGGCAACGAAGGGCGAACCTACGAACGGCGTGATCCGGTCATTTCGACACCGTAAGTAATCGTCACGGCGACCTACTTCGTTCGAATGCCCCTTTGCGAGCGGCGGGCCGGCGCTTTAAGCTGGTTGGTTCGATTCTTCTTTCCGTCCGCTATAGTAGTTCGCCATGGTTCGCACACGCTTCGCTCCCAGCCCGACCGGATATCTCCACATCGGCGGGGTTCGCACCGCGCTGTTCAATTGGTTGTTCGCCAAACGTCACGGCGGTCAATTCATCCTGCGCATTGACGATACCGACCAACAGCGCAACGTGGACGAAGCCCTGGCCCCAATTTTGCACGGCTTTCGCTGGCTCGGCATGGATTGGGACGAAGGCCCCGAAGTCGGCGGCCCCTTTGAACCCTATTACCAATCGCAACGGCTCGAGCGTTATCAAGCCGCCGCCCAACAACTGCTGGCCGATGGCTTCGCCTACTACGACTACGCAACGCCAGAAGAACTAGACGCTGAGCGAAAAGCGGCCGAAGCCGAAAAACGTCCTTTCCAATACAGTCGCGCCTTCATGGCCGAGACCGAGGCCGAACGCGCCAAGTGGGAAGCGGAAGGCCGCACCTTTGTGGTTCGTCTGAAAATGCCGCGCGAAGGAGTCTGCGCCTTTACTGACAGCGTCCGCGGCGATGTCGAGTTTCAATGGTCCAAAGAAAACGACCACGTCATCCAACGCGCCGACGGCACCTGTCTGTATCACCTGGCGAGCGTCGTCGACGATCATGACTTGGAAATCACCCACGTCATTCGCGCCGAAGAGCATCTCTCGAACACTCCGCGTCAGATCTTCATCGGTCAGTCGCTGGGATATCAACTGCCGGTCTACGCTCACCTGCCGTATGTCGCTGAGCCCGGCAGCAAAAACAAGCTGAGCAAGCGGAAGCTCGAAAAGTACCTGAAGAACGCCGACTTCAAGCGGCTGAACGAACATGGCCAGGCCATCGCCGAGCAGATCCAACTGCAAACTTCGGCCGAGACCTTCAATCCGGTCATCGTCGACTTTTACGAGCTGACCGGCTACCTGCCAGAAGCCATTTTGAACTACTTGGTGCTGCTCGGCTGGTCGCTGGACGACAAAACCGAAGACCTAACGATCGACGAAATGATCGCCAACTTTTCGCTCGAACGGGTCACCCGGGCGCCGGCCAGCTTTGACTGCAAAAAGCTGTGGTCGTTCCAAGATCGCTACATGCAAAAGCTGCCGATCAAGCAGAAGACCGCCAAGTGCTTGCCCTTCTTGCAAGCCGCTGGCCTGGTCGCCGATCCGGCGCCGTGCGAAGTAGGCCCCAAGCTGACTCGCATCATCGAAGCCTGCGGCGATCGCTTGAAAGTGCTAGGCGACATCATCGCCTACGCGGATTACTTTTTTGTCGCTGACGATCAAATGCAGTACGACGAAAAAGCGTTCGCCAAACGCCTTGGCGACGCGCACACGCAAGAGTTGCTCGCCAAGTTTCGGGCGATGCTCGCAGCGCTCGAGCCGTGGGACGTCGCGACGCTTGACAAAGCAATGCACGATTTTGTCGCTGCTGAAGAGATCAAAATCGGCGATATCATTCACGCAGTCCGCATCGGGACTACCGGCCAAGGAGTCGGTCCCGGTTTGTTCGACTGTCTTGACATTTTGGGAAAAGATTCGTGCTTGGCCCGCATCGATCGGACGCTGGCCCTGGCCGCAGAAAGGAACGCGACTTAACGTCGCCAAGTAACCAACATGTCGCAACAAATTCCCGCCGAAGGCATTCCGAAGGCAGTTTTGCTGCCGCGCAAAGCGCAGCCCCTGTACGGACGTCATCCCTGGGCGCTTCACTCAGCGTTTGATCACATTGATACGGCGGCGGCTGACGGCGATGTCGTGCAACTGGTCGGCGATCATGGCCGCTTCGTCGCTTACGGCGTCGTCAATCGCAAAAGCCGGATCCATGTCCGACTATACAGCTGGGATGTCGAGCAGCCGCTGGATGACAACTTCTGGAAACAGAAGATCGCCGCCGCGATCGACGGACGTCGCCAACTTGGCCTGTTTGACGAAAATGCTGGCTGCCGGCTGATCTACAGCGAAGCCGATGGCCTAAGCGGTTTGATCGTCGATTACTTCGCCGGTCATGTCGTTTTGCAAGTGAATGCGCTCGCGATGGAACGTCGGCTCGATGTAATCGTCGCCGCGCTCAACGAGCAGATCGCGCCCAAGAGCATCTCACTCCGCGGCGAAGCTGGCGTCATCAAAGCTGAAGGGGTCACGATCGAACCGCGACTCTTGCAAGGCGAAGTTCCGTCCGAGCCGATCTTCATCCGCGAGAACGGCATTGAGTTTGAACTGGAGCTTTCAACCGGCCAAAAGACCGGCTTTTATCTGGATCAACGCGAAAACCGCATCGCCGCCGCCAAGTACTTTGCCGGACGTCGTGTCCTTGACATGTTCTGCTACACCGGCGGATTCGCGCTAGCCGCCGCCAAGCTGGGCAATGCCAGTGAAGTAATCGGGATCGACGGCAGCGACAAAGCGATCGATCTGGCGCGCCGCAATGCCGAGCGCAACGGCATCACCAACGTTCGCTTTGAATCGATCGATGCGTTCGACCATTTGAAAGCACTAGTCGATGCCGGCGAGAAATTCGACGCGGTGATCCTCGATCCGCCGAAGTTCACCAAAACCCGCCGCAACATCAACGAAGCGCTCAAAGCCTACTACCACATCAATCGTCAGGCAGTCAACCTGCTAAACCCCGGCGGCATCCTGGTCACCTGCAGCTGCTCTGGCAACATCTCGCGCGACGACTTCCAAATGACGCTGCTCGGCGTCGCCCAAAAGTCAGGCCGCGACATTCAACTGCTCGAGCAACGCAGCGCCTCGATCGATCATCCGACACTTCTTACCTGCCCCGAGACGCAGTATTTGAAGTGCTTTATTTGCCGGGTGAATTAATTACGCAATCATGAAGGCCGAAGGCCGAATCAGGAGGAGGTTGCCAAGCTATCTCTCGGCTCTGCTCTTCCTTCGACATTCGACATTCGTCCTTTGACATTTCGCCCAATCGGTCTCTTAAATAATAGGTGGCGCTGTTTCCGGTTTGCTTGGGTCGGTCACTGGGGTTCCTCACAATTTCCCCTTGTTCGATCATCTGCTCCCACATCGGTCCGAACTTGGCGCTGCTGATTCCGCTTTGCTGGCGGATTTTTGGTTGGGTTGCTTTTTCGGGGTCCAAATGCTGCATGGCGACGCGGATTCTGGCGCGCAGCTTTTGGGTAAGCGTGATCGATTCACGTTCGGCGGCTTCGTCTTGTAACGTTTCGCGCTGGTGCAGCGTGACGTTCCACGTGCGATTGGCCGTAGCGGCGAACTCTCCTTCCTCGATGTCGACGCCCCAGATTCCGCCGTGTCCGGCGTTGCCGCCGTAGGTGAGCCACAAGTGATGTTGGCCGCTGCCGGGCTCATACGCTTGGCGGCGATTGACCAGCAGCCATTGTCGCGCAAAATCTTGACAGCCAGCGCTGGGCATGTCGGCCACATTCATCGCGCGCATCGGGAGCGACTTTCGCGCTAAGCAACACACAATCGGCGTGGCGCCAGCTTCCAAACAGCAGCGAACCAGCGCACGCACCTGCGTCGCTTGGGCTGCTCCACGAGCTGCGGTAAGTTGCTGCGGATCGATCACGACCGCTTCTAGCTGATGACACGCAATCCAGTCACGCAGGCAATTCAACTTTTCGGCGTCTGTCCCTTTGTCTAAAGTTAACGCCCAGAACAAATTGGAGCGTTTCCTGGGATCCGCCTTGGCCGTATTGCTGCACCGCCGCATCAGCTCGCCCAGCATCTGACGCTCACCTTCTGCACAGACAAAGCCGACGCGAAACGCCTGCTGCGCGGCGACTTGTCCCAGAAAATTGCCCCCGCTCGCCAGCGCATTGCACAAGTCGACGGCGATCGAGGTCTTCATACTTTTGCTGGGACCAACAATCACCGCCGGTTCGTTTCGCATCAGCACGCCAGGCAACAGCCACTGCGGTGGAGTGGTTTCAGTGAGCAGCTGTTCGGTCGTGAGCTCCAAAAATGAACTTTGGTTGGTTGCAGGATTCGCCACGTTGTCCTCAACAGTTGCAGGAGCTGCGGCGACCAAGCAGTCGCTCGAAAAATTTTCTACGCTTGGATCCGGCTGGAGCAATTGTTCGTCGTAGTCCATGATTTGGTGAAGCAGCAGGGTCGTCTCCTCTGGGTGATAGCCGGCGACCGACATTCGCGCGCTGATCTCCTCAAGGTCGCTGATCGGAATGTCTGCGGCCTTCATCTGAGCAATCACGTCCTTGAGAGCACCAAACGGACGGCCCTGCAAAAAGGAGGGCGACTGGTTGTGCGTCGCCGCCGGGCGTCGCTTTGTCCCTTTTTTTCTTCGTGATCGTGCTGCTTGCTGACGATGTCGTTTGACGCTCATGCTCGTTTTCTCCAGTTGGGAGGGAAGAAAAGCGGATAGAATCAGGGCCTGCAATGATCAAAAACCACCACAAAACGGCCCGCCAGATCCAAACGCCACACAAAAAGAACACGCCACCACCCAATAGAGGAAAGCAGCGACAGCAGCAGCGCACAGACCCAGTAATTGCAAAGCAACTACACAAACAAGTATTACAAAGTCCAAAGACATTGTCAACACTTGTAACAAAGAAAAGCGACAACTTTCCCCCGTGGTCGCCTTTCGCTCCGCGAAAGCAGCGGGCGCCAAGAGAACGCCGGACAACTTAGCACACGTGAAGACGCTACTTTCGCAGAGCGAAAGGCGACCATGGGGCGAATAGCGGACTTAGAGATTCATTATCTGGCGAATCACCGCTTCTGCGGTCATTCGCGTTGTCGGCAAAACTTGCGTCAGCGGCAACGGGACGTCATCCAACCGGTGCATGCTGCCGCCGCACTCGACGCCTGGTTTGGCGATGCGAAAATGGATGTTTGCCGGCAGGTCGTTAGGGCTCCAGCCCAGCGAGATCGTCGGCAGCTTCGCCATGGCGGCCAGCATCGCCGGCGGAGCATTTGTCAGCCAATCGCCGTCAAAGCGAATCAGCGCGTCGACTTGCCCCCGAGCCAACAGCTTTGCCGCGCGAAAGCCGGTCGGATCAAACGCGGGGCCATCCGCAGCAAAGCGTACCGGGCTGGGATACCCGGTTCGCCAGGCGATGGACTCAGCGGCGCCGATCCAATTGGGGCCGCTGCGCAGCAGCGAGATAATCGCGCGGCTGTTGCGGTTCAACTCGCGCACGTAGTCGGCCAACGTTTCCAAAATCGGGGCCCCATCGGCGCCGCCGTAAAACGATGGCCCGCAGATGATCGCGGCATAGGTTGCCGACGCGAGGTGAGCGTGGAGCTGCTCGATCTGGGCCAACTGCGTCACACGCGTGGGATCAATCGGCTTACCGCGAGCCAACGCCAACAGCGTGTGAGCGGTTTCCAGATTTTGAGAAAGGGGCGCTTGGCAAAACCATTCGGATCGAGCCGATGTCGCGGTCGCTTGGGTATCGATCGTCAGCGAGATTCGCGGCTTTGTCAGAAACCTGCCTGCCGCGTCCAAACTGAAACGTTCAAAATGTCGCGGCTCGGTCGTCGCCGGGTCGGCGTTCCAAAACAGGATCACATCAGCCCGATCGCGGATTTCGCCCAGCGTGGCGGTGATCATTCCGGTCGACTGCAAGACAACGCCGCTGGGGTCTGGCTCGGCCGGATTGCCGGCGTCGACATACGCGCCCAAGCGATCGGCCCAGTCGAGCGCCGCGCGTTGACCGTCGATCGTCAGCTCGCCCAGTCCGACCATCAGCGGCGACTTGGCGGCGGCCAACAACTTGGTCGCGGCGGCGATCGCCGCGTCGCTGGTCGCTTGTTTCCCGTCGATCGTGCAAGAAGGGGCGGCGTCGTTGGTGAGCGCAAAATAACGGGTCGCATGCGGGCAAGCCGGCGTAATCTGCGCAACTTTCCCCGCGGTGACGGTGACTTGCAGGTCATCGCACAAACAGCTGCAACCGCAGCAAACGACGTCGGCGAAGGTAATTGGCTGGCTCAAGGGGCTTCGATCCGCTTCAAGGGGGTGAGTCGCTATTATAGCGGAACTGGATCAGCGTGAAATTCGCGAAAAGGGACAAGATTTTGCCGCCGAGAACGAATACCATAGCGTTTTCTAGAGGAAGACCGTTGTTCTACAGAAAGAGGACCGCCGGTGAAGTGCGATAGCTGTGGAGCAAACTCCTCGCCGGAAGCCAACTTTTGTCAGCACTGCGGCGCCGCGATTCCGTTGCCTGACGATCTGCCGCCAAGTCGCGCTCGCATCTTTGAGCAAATCAAAGCGTCTCCTCAATTCCAACAGGCGCAATCGCCCGCTCGACTGGCTCAATTGCCGAAACCAAGCAACGGATCAAAAACGCTCTACAACATCTTTTCGATCCTGATCGCTGGCAAGCTTGCGATGGTGGCCTCCAGCTGCATCGTGTTGCCGATTGGATTTATCGCGATCGTGGCTTACGTTTCGTATCTCTCTCAAAATTACAATTACGATGATCCCCAAGCTTTAAGACTGTCGCTCGAAAGCGGCCATCATCGCTTCTATCACTTCATGCTCTATCTCATTCCGTGCATGCTGGTATCGTTTTTGGCGATCAGTCTCTTTCTCGGGCTCGCCATACGATGGGTCAGCGACAAGATTTTTTCCAGCGTCTCCCCCGATTCAGATAAGCTGGCCAAGGCTCCGGTCGAAGTCTACGCGGCGATCGCGGTCTCCAAACGGATGCACCCTGGAGACAGCGCCCATTCTGCATCAACGCGTTGCTTCGTCACCTTTGAACTAGAAGATGGCCATCGCAAAGAGTACGCTCTCTGGTATGGAACGATGGATGGCCGCATCGCCGCAGACGATGCCGGCGTACTATTTACGCGCGGCGAATATGCGGCGGACTTTGACCGGATCGCTCCCTCAGCAGATCAAAATTGACTTCCCATGAAATGCGATAGCTGTAGCGCTGACATCTCGCCTGACTCGCTTCGCTGCGAGTTCTGCGAATCCCATGTCAATCGCCCTGCCCTGGTCGCCGTTCAGCCTGTCGATCCTGCGCGACGGGAACTGTTTGAGCGAATTAAAAGCTCTCCCCAGTATCGGGAAGCAGTCTCGACGCAACCGTCGATTCCTTTTCCGCTGTACATCGAAACCGGCGTTCTGACGTTTTTTTGTGTCGTGACATTCGGCATAACGATTGTTATCGCGTTCTATGCTGGGCCCATGTGCATCATTCCCTTAGGATTTACCTTCCTCGCTGGCTATGCGTTGACAGAGTCCCGCTCCAAGCTGCAGTCGTTCGCAAATTCTCCGGCGACCACGGTTCCGGTGATCGTCGCTGCTAAACGGGCCACGTCCAGCAGCGTCTTGGCCGAGCACTTTGCTACTTTTGAATACGAAGACGGCGATCGCGAAGAACTTCAAATCTGGGAGCAAAAGCTGTTCGGTAAACTTGCCAAGAGCGATCCCGGCGTCTTGATCCGGCATGGTGAATTCGTGATTGGATTCTTGCCGTGCGACGATGTAAAGTCGGCTTCTTCGCCCGTTTGCTGGAATTAACGGAAGTTCCCTAACACCATGAAATGCGACAGCTGTAGCGCTGACATCTCGCCCAGTTCGCTTCGCTGTGAGTTCTGCGGTTCGCACGTTCATCATGCGCCGCCGGTCGCCAGCCATTCGACGAGACCAACGCGCGCCGAAATCTTTGCAAAAATCAAAAGCTCTTCCCAGTATCGGGCGGCGACAGCAGGACCAGGCGCCGTTCCTTTGCCGCTGTTCTTTCACACCGGCTTCTTGATGTTTTTTTGTATCGTGACGTTTGGCATGACGATCGTCTTTGGAATTTTTGGTGGGCCGATGTGCGTTGTCCCCTTAGGCATGACGATCTTCGCTGGCTTTATGCTGGCCAAGTCAGGCGCAAAGCTGCACTCCTTTGCGACATCCCCCACGGTGAAGATTCCGGTAATTGTCGCGGCCAAACGGGTCGAGATGCACGGCGAGCACAACAATATCGCCGCCTACTACACCACCTTTGAATACGAAAACGGCGACCGCGAAGAGATCCATCTTTGGGAGCAAAAGCTGTTTGGGCAACTTGCCGACGAGGACGCCGGGGTCTTGTTCCGCCGCGGTGAAATCGCGGTCGATTTTCGCCGCGTACCGCTGTAGGTTACGGCCTTGGCCTGAGGTCCAGTGTTCAAGATTGTCTCCAGATCGCTTACCAATACCCCTACACCATCATGAAATGCGATAGCTGCAGCGCCGACGTTTCGCCAGACATGCTTCATTGCATGTTTTGCGGATCCTATGTTGAACGCGGCGCTATCAAGAGCGATTCGCACAAGGAATTTCCACAGCGAGAGGTCTTTGAACACATCCGAAGATCTCCGCAATTTCAAGCCTTGCTTCAAAGCCGTCGCAACAGAAAACGCCTTCTTTCCCCTTCGTTCTTTGCTCCCGACCGAGCGTGGGTTCTCTCGTTCGTCGCATTGATCGGGATCACGATCACAACTGCAATCCTAGCGGGCAACTTGTACCTCTTTCCGATGGTGCTCGCTATCTCCAGTGGCTATATGGTGCTGAGCTCTGGCCTGAAAAAAGACTCCGTCGCCAAGTCCACTTCGACACCGGTCCCAGTGATCGTCGTCACCAAGCGAGTTGAGATGCGGGGCGAAAACAGAGACATCCCCTTTTACTTCGCCATGTTTCAATTCGAGAGCGGCTTGAATAACGAACTGCCGATTTGGGACCCCCAACAGTTTGAACAATTGACCCCAGCCGCCCCCGGCTATTTAATCCGCCGCGGTGAAATCGCGGTCGATTTTCGCCGCGTACCGCTGTAGGTCACGGGCAAGGTGCTGACCTACTCGACCGGCCACACGTACTTGGTTAGCAGGTAATACTCACCGCCGACTGCAGCCACGCATGCCAAGAGAAAGAAGAACGTGTTAAAGATACTCGCGTCCGGATCGGACTCTTCGTCCAGCATGGCGCGAAAAATCGGCGGGATGAAGACCGCCTTCAAAATTGCGATCGTCGTCTCCCAAAACGAATCTGCGGCATTATGAGTCGAATCGAACATGATCCAGCCCAGCAGCCAATAGATGGGAATATTGAGAACCAGCAACCAAACGATCAAATTCATCTCTACCTCCAGCGGATGCCCAATTGGAGTGTTTTATTATTTCTCTCCCGAAACGCCGTTGCAAATCGGTTCTTGCTTCTCCCTGGCCAAAATGGGGTACAATACTTGGACAGCCTTGAATGGATTTCACCCCGTTTGTGAGAGAAACAATGACTGACATCAACTGGACCGAAGTCCTGACCGCCTATAACGAGAGCCAGGCCGAAGTAATTAAGATCGCGCTGGCCGAAGAAGGGATTCCCTGCACCATCGAAAATGCCCATCAAGGGGGCTTCACCGGCGTCTTTCAGGCTCGCGTTCTGGTCCCTGAAAGCTACGTGCATGCCGCCAACAAATTGCTGGAAGCGCACAAAGAAAAATAGCGTTCGCCCAATCGCAAGATCTGGTCTCCTGGGACGAATAGGTCAGCTAGGCCCTTTCCTGCTTTTGTTCAAAGGTCATTTTTGCAATGAATCCAAGTAATACGCATTCGCTGCTGGTTGGCTATCTCTGCTGGTTGTTCGGATTTTTTGGCGCGCATCGCTTCTATTATGGGCGCCCGATCACCGGCACGATCTGGTGTTTGACGTTTGGGCTCCTTTTCGTCGGTTGGATCATCGACTTGTTTCTGATCCCATCCATGGATCGCGCCGCCGATCGACGTTATGTCGCCGGTCGCATCGACTACAACGTGGCCTGGCTGTTGTTGGCGTTGCCGTTCACCGGTGTGTTTGGCATCCATCGCTTCTATATGGGCAAATGGATTACAGCGATCATCTGGCTCTGTACCTTCGGCTTGTTCGGAATCGGCTGGTTCTACGATCTCTGGACGTTGAATTCGCAGATTGACGAAGTGAACCGCACGCCTGTTTAACCCGTCCCCAGGCATAGCCACCCAGATTGTTGGAGCCGTACCGATTGATATGCATCCCCTCGATTCGCCCGCCGATACGACGCCGCAGACGACTCTGGTCAAACAGGTGATCGTCATGCGGCACGATCTGGGGATGCGTCGCGGCAAGCAGATCGCCCAAGGGGCTCATGCGTCGCTAGCATTTTTGACCCATCGCATTTCCCAGGGACCGATTGCGATCCAAGATTTTGGCCCTGCCCAGCAGAGTTGGCTGACCAATCATTTCGCCAAAATTTGCTGCCGGGTTAATAGCGAGCAAGAATTGCTGGACATTTACGCCGCCGCCCAACAAGCAGGCCTCGAAGTTCACCTGATCACCGACAGCGGCCGGACCGAATTTCACGGCCAGCCGACCCACACTTGCCTAGCGATTGGCCCGGCCGAAGCCGAGAAAATCGACGCCGTGACCGGCCATCTGCAACTGTTGTAACGGCTGATTACCGGCAATTTAGCCCCCTGGGGCGAACCATTCGGACCAGCAAGCGTCCTACAGTCGCCCCCCTTGAAACAGAGGCGATGAAATTGGAAAATAGAAGCCTGTCAGAGCTCCTCGCGAGTTCCCCCACAGACAAAAAAGCTTCGGCAGGGCCCCTTGCCCGGCAGAGAGTCGAAGCTATACTTGAAAACTTCCCAGTGAGGGCCAGAGCCTGTCTGTAAGCCAGACAAATTTTGGTCTCCCTACTGCTCAGGCCTCCTGAGCGGCAAATATCACTGAGAAACCCAAGAAATTGGGGCCGTAGCTCAATTGGTTAGAGTACCGGACTGTCGATCCGGTGGTTGCGGGTTCGAGCCCCGTCGGCCTCGCTTGCTGTGACTTTGTTGCACGCACGCATTTGAAAATTGATCGCCTTGATCTTCACCGATCAGGCGGTCTTTTTTTTCGCGCATTGGGTACCGGATTTTGGTCCGGTGCTAGAGGTGGTCGTTTTGTTGAAAACAAACGACTTAGAGTGAGTACCGGACTACAACTCCGGTACTTTGGCCGGCGGCTTTCCGGCCTTGGGGTATGGGTAAAATTCTTTGCAGCTCAGCTGCTCGGACTGGTGTAGTTACCCCCATATCCCAAGGCCGAAAATCCGCTGGCCGCAGTCTATAGGGTAAGCCCAAATCTCGGTGGGTCGTCTACACCCTCGGCGCGCATTCTCGCCGTCAAAAAGTTTTTGCGTTTCATCTCACCGCCTATCGATTGTTCCTTCCTCGCGACGATTCATCGCCCCTCGCTACGGCCGATCCAGCGGCCGCGCTTGCCTGAAGGTTTTTAACATTAGCACGCAATATGGGCCGGGCGTCTGTTTTTTAACTAGTCGATCAGGGGCCACACCAAAGGGTGGAACGAGGCAAGGTTTCAAACTAAATTAGGACGTTTCAATTCCCGAATTCGCAATAACATCTCATGGCCTGCCTCGGATTTCTCGCGATCTTCGCGTTCGTTATTCTCGTTATTCTCCCATTAACGCCCTGGTTATCGTCCACGCTGAAAATCCGCTACTGGGGACCATTCGGCTACTTCACGCCTGCCAAGACAAATCCGCAAGCCGTCCGCGCCGGCTGTCTCTGGAGTCTGGTGTTTCTTGTGTTGACCTGGGGCTCGTTTTTCTTTCTGTGCGGCGGCGGTTTCCTCTTGATCATCGCCACACTGGCGCAACCCGATAACCGCAACGCTTCGAGCCATTCGCCTGCCGCTTTGCCGACATCGCGGCGGCAGCCGATCACCGAAAGAGCCGCGTCCGACGTCGCGGCCGAGCTGCTCGACGAAACGTCAGCTGAAGGCGAGACGATGGCGGCCGATGAACAGGCGCTGCCGACGTCGATCACGCCGCCGGCGTCGTCGCTGATCGAGTTCGCCAACCAGTCGCCGCGCACCTGGTCTGACGTCAGTGACAAGTTCGAGATATCCGCGACGCTGATTAATTTCGACGGCGAGTTGGTGACGCTTGAGAAGGAAACCGGCGAACGCATCACGCTGCCGATCGTCAAACTGGCGATGCCTGATCGCAACCACGTTCGACAACTCGCCCGGGATGCGCAGCGCAAATAACGCGCGGCCTTTCACGTGGATTTTTTCGAGCACACGGCCCGCAGTTTTGCGGGCCGCGATCGTTTCTTGGCGGCTATTCACCGGCGCACGCGAGCGAAGTCACGCTTGACGCGCCGCCAAATCGGGGTAGATTAATTCCCAACTACATCAGTTCGCCGGCCAAATGGCCGGCAAGACGCCGCCGCATCACTCGCCGCAGCGTCCAAGCTCAAAAAAGTACAGCGAGATCCCCAAACACTTGCGCGGCGCCCCTCGGCGCTGACCGCTCGACCAATCTCGGCCGCGCGGCCCTTCGTGTTGGTCTTCTCGCAAATTACCCGACATGACGCAGCCGTTCCGCTGTACTTTCCGGCGTTTGGCTGCGCGGCCGAGATTTTCCCTAGCGAATCGCAAGGCGCCGGCGTGCAAATTTTGCACGTCGTCGTCTGCGGTCGCTGCTTGCCTTTTCCGGATGAAAGGGTTCGGCGCATGCCTGCGACGACAACCAACACGACGGAACGATCAGCGGCCAACGCCCGATGGTTTGGGCGTTCCACGGAGCAATCACCGTCAAGCCGAGCAGCGATGGACGCGAGGAGGAAGCCCGGCCTGGCTGTTTGGACGAAACGCCATGATCACCATCGCCCCCGCTTACGCGCACTGTCCCAAGCTGCGCGAATTTTTCGAATCGCACTATGTACCGCAATGCTTGGAAGATCCAAGTTCGCGCAACGTCGAAGGATACCGCCGCGCGCTCGATCTCTGGGAAACGCTCACGCCCAACCCGCCGATCGTCGAGATCACCGCGCAAACCTTATCCGATTTCAAAACGCGTCTAATGGTCGCCAAGTGGCGCGGCCGCACGATCTCGGTCAACACGGTTCGCAAGCACTTGTCCCATGTGCAATGGATACTCGACCAAGCCGGACCGCCGAGCAATCGCGGGTCGCTCAAGACAGCCGCTGGCTTGGTCGATCGCGTCCCGTTTACCAAAATCCCGAAGCGGCGCGAGACATTCCAACGCGAAACGCCGATCGAGCACGTCGTCGCCTTCTGGCACGTGCTCGACCAGGCTCGCTTTCCGATCGTCGGCGACATCCCGCCGGGCGATATGTGGCGCGGCCTGATCGCGCTGATGTGCTCGACCAGCTTGCGGATCGGTCAATGCGTCGAGCTGCCGACCTGGACGCAAGAAGGACGGACAACGATCGACTGGGAAGGACGCCGGCTCATGGTTCCGCATCAAATCTGCCGCAAGTCGAAGAAGGACGAACCGAAGCCGCTGCACGAATTCGCGATTCAATCGCTGGCGAAGATCCGCGACGATCGTCGCGACCTGCTGTTGCCATTCTTTCCGGCGCTGCACTCGAAAACGACGATCTACAGCGAAGCGCACCGCCTGCAAGATCTGGCGCAAGTTCCGCGGTTCGCATTTCATGGCATGCGGCGCAACGTCATCACAGCCTTGTCCGATATTTCGCCGGCCGCGGCGCAACTCGCCGCCGGTCACTCGAGCTACCAAACCACGAAGATTTATCAAGACTTGCGCCTGCTGACCGAAGCGGTCGATCAATTGCCGATCTGGGCGCGACTCGCGGACAACTGACGCCCCTCATCGCTCAGGACGCGGGTGAAACGCCGGCGCGTAAGGTTCGAGGGACGAACCCAACCGGCAAGCACCGACGCAACGGCGCCAGCGCGTCGGCGTTTCTTCGCGACCATTTCCGAACGCTCGACACCGGCGCGGCAAGTTTCCCCCTGAACCTTGAGGTTCGGCTCGCCGCGTCGGCTTTTTTTGCGCCTCTGCGGCGCGACGTTTCCACGGAGGAAATTTTGACCATGAATGAACGAACGAAAGCCGCCAACGAGAAGCTCGACCGGATCCTGCGTAAACACCTCAGCGAAGCGGCTGCGGCAGGCGACTTGATTGGCGGAATGATGCGAGCTCGCTTGGTCGAGCATGCGGCGAAGACTTGGCTCGAAGCGGCGACGAAGCTCGTACTCGTTGCGACCGGCGACAAGTCAACGGCACTGATGGTCCAGCTCTTGGAAGGCGCCGCGGGGGTCTATCGCGAGCCGGTGAACATGGAACGTTTTCGCATCGAATACGAGCAAATGCACGGCAAGACAAAGCCGTTGCCGTCGGTCGAAACCGTGAGCGCGCTCAATCGACAACTCGCCGAACTAATCGACGCGTTTCGCGAGCAACTCGAAAAACTGATGCACGCCGGTCGTGAGATCGGCCGGCAACACGTCGCCGAAACGACCGCCCGCAATTGATCGAGCGGATCGGAAACACGCCCCCGCGGCGACGATCGTCGTCGCCGCGTTTCATCTAAACAACACCACGGAAGGTTTCAAAATGGGTCTAGTTCTCACCCGTCGCGAAAACGAACAAATCCAAATCGGCGACGACGTCTTTGTCAAGATTTTAAAGATCAAAGGAAGCACGGTTCGGCTCGATTTTCGCGCGCCGAACGGCGTGCGGATCTTGCGTGCGGAGATCGTCGACGCCGATCAGAACGATCTCGAAGCCGAAGACCAAGCGCCTCAGCTCGCGCCGCCAGTCGACGAAACGCCGCAACCGCTGGCGGCATGCGTGAAGGAAACGCCGAAGAAACGACGCCGCGGCAAACGAGGCGGCCGAGGCTGCTCTCGCAACACGGAGACGCGCAAAGCGTAACGCAACCAGGAAGGGAGCACCATGGAAGACCACGCGAGCTACAACCAACTTCTAACCACGCTCGAGGCTTGGCCGCGCATGACGCTGCCGGCCCTTGCGACCTATCGCCGACTATGGGACGCGCTCGGCCAAGAGCCGGGCGCGATTGACGTCGCGGTCGCACACGATCACGCCAAGTTCCACCTATCGCAACAATCGCTCCGGAGGGCGATCGAGCGGCTCGAAGAGATCGGCCTGATCGCCCGTGAGCTGACTTACGTCGACCAAGGGATCACGACGACGCGCGTCACCGTGCACAACGCGATCACGGTCCACGCCGAGCGACATCGGCGACCGATCGAGACGCTCAAAGTCGCGCACGCGGTCGCCGCCACGTCGCGCCCGATCGCGCCGCCGTCGGATCCTGCGCCGGAAGTGGATCCGATTCCGGTCGCGGATCCTGCGCCGGCTGCGGATCCACGTCCGCACGCGGATTCTGCGCCACAAGTGGCGCGGCGAGTCGATCACGGCGCAAACCGTGACCAAACCCAAGGTTACGCCACTCGATCGCCTAGCGTGCCACCAAGCGACCACGAAGTCGAGCGGCTTAAAACACGCCCCCCTTCTGACATCAAGAACCAAGAAAACAAACCTTTCTCTACTTCAATCCCAAACTCAAGAACAACACCCAACCAAGCGCCAAGGGGCGCATCGCCGGACCGCTCGCAACCGCGGCCGAGTTTCGACGCCGACGGCCCGCAACCGATCGGCGCGGCGATGAACGAAGTCGGCAAGCTCTACGCCAATCCGGTCGAGCTGGAACGCCAGCGCCACCAACGGGTCATCGCGCGATCGGCGCGGATCCTGACCGCGATTCAATACGCCGAGAACGTTTGCCAGACGCCGGCGAAAAATCGAGTCGACCAAGGTTTCGCGAATCGCGCCGGCCGCGTTTGGGACAACGCCGAGACGAACGGCTGCGAGATCAGCGGCGCAATCGAATCGCTGTTAGACACGATCCGAAGCATAGCCGAACGCGACGGCTTCACGACGGCGCCGGGCGCCTATTTCAACGCCGTTTTCGGGAAGAAGATCCGCGCCGCCGGCGGACAGTGGTGAACCCATCCAAGGAGCAAAACGAACGATGACCAACAACTTCAAAAAATGCCCGGTCGACGGCTGCGAAAACCAGATCGGCGTCGATCTGGTCGCCTGCGCCCCGCACTGGTATCGCTTGCCAAGCGGCTTGCGTGCTCGCATTTATCGGCTATTTCACGCGCAACCAGGCGGCCACGATCACCTGCAGGCGGTCGCCGAAGCGGTCCAACTCTTGAACCTCAAACCGAAACCGAAAGGCCCGAACGATGACCACCGCTAGCCCCCAAGCGGACGCCGCAGAAGTGGCGCGAATTCTCAACGATGCACGCGCCGCGATCGGCGAAGCGCAGCGCATCCAACCAGGCGCCCGCGTTCACGCGCTGCATAGTTGCATGTGCGGCGTCCAGATGCACGTTTCGTCGATCGAAGTCGATCACAACGCCGAAGCGCTCGTTCGCCTGCCTGGTTACGTTGTCGAGCTGCGGCAAATGCTGGCCAAGGTGAAACGTCAGCAGTACAGATTATCAACGCCACGTCACACAAGCTAAGGAGGCGAACGTGATCGCATTGAACGACGTCGTTCAAAACGAAGTCAAATTTACGCAAGTCGAGGCCCGCGTGCGCTGCGGTCGCGACGGCCAAACGTTTACCGTGCTGCTAGGACTGACCACGTATTGCCCCTGTAGCGAGTTTCGCAAAAACGGCCAGCGGCGGACCTGTCGGCACGTCGAAGCCGTTCGCAACGTCGGCGTCCAGCCGAAGACGCCACCCCGTCAAATGTCACTCACGAAGGAAACCAACGCATGAAGAAATTGCCCGCGATCGAGAAACGCCAAACTCCCTCCGGTTTCGTACGCAGAACACACGATGCGGCCCCTGGCGTCGTGTCGATGGCGCTGATTGGCGCCGTCGTCGACCAACTCGATAAAAAATTCCCCGGCCGCTCGCTGACGCAGCTCGAAACGTACGCGATCGCCGCAAGGCTCTCCGAGATCGAGCAAATCTATGCCGAATGCCCGCAACCAGACAAGTCGAAACCAGGCTTCGCCGCCGATCGCCAGCGTGAGGAGGTCGCCCACTGAGGAATCTAGCATGGCGGCACTTTCGCGTTGATGCCCAGAATCTTCGTCAGTTTCCTACCGAGATAAGTCAAGCAGTATGCCTGAAGTGCCTTCGAATTTTGGTCATAAACACACTCGATCGCTTCGAAATCCAATAGCCGGTTTATTGAAGTCATCACTCGAATAAAGTTAACGGACGTTCCCAAATTCTTCGGATCATTCATCACGATGAATGGCCCATGCTCAAAGCGTCTAAGCGTTTCAATCGAAAGAGAATCGAGCTTCCGCATTATTTGGATCGTCCGTTGATGCTGAGCGGCATCACACATCGAAATCGCCTGCCAGAGCGTATTGCTAAGCTTCTTTCGCTCTCGTTCTATTTGGAGTTTGTCTCTTGATTTGACCTCGAAAGTTATTGGAAATCGCCGGTGCAACAAATCAAACGGTAATTCCTTTGGATCACCAAATGCTGTATTCATCACAAGTATAATGCGATCCCAACCAATCGATTTTGCTGCATATCCCAGCTCGACAAGGACGTTAGAATTGGGAAGCTTTCGGGGCTTTTCTTCTTCGAAGGACTGACCAATGAAAGACAAATCGGCGATAAAGACCGCGCTTTGATCTATCTTCCCAAAAATCGTTTCGGAAATTGCTGGGGCACCAGAATGATCTTTCGTGTCATGGTCCAGCCGTGGAGAATCCACCAATCCAATCTCGGGAAGCTTTAATGCATTAACCGCGATTATTGCTGCATCATGAATCAGATCTCTCGTTATCTTTCGATCCAAGACGCTTTGCCAAGAGTAGAAAACCGTAAATGCTGACATCTTCACACCTCCGATGGCCTCAAAAGCTAGCGGGAACTCTGGCAGTGAATTGGAATGGAGTCACGTTCAAAAAGAAATGATACGTCTTGCCTTTTTTGCTATCCGCGCCTAGCTTAAAGGGGCAGGAAGCACTTCACCCAAGCCGACGGTCGACATGCTGAACAAGTCGAAAGCCCCGAAAACAGCCAACGGCAAGGTCATTTCACTCGACCACCGCCACTCGCTGATCCTATCCGGGCGCCGCGTCGTCAATCTTGGGAAGCCCTGCCGGCTATTGGTTATCGACGAATCCGAAGTGATTATCGAGAATCGGCCGTTTCCTAAACCGGGCGAGCAATCGCCGCCCGTCTCGGTCGCCAATCTTCCGGCGACATCGGACCAGCCGGCCGCCTAAAGTTTCCGCCCGCGCACGCACGCGCGACGCATAACGTTCTGGCCAATCACCACGCGTAAAAAGAGACGCCGAGCAGGGATGCTTAGGTGCTGTTCGTTTTTTGTTGGGGGCGAGGGAAAACGAACGCACGCGCGGCGCACGGTTGCGCCCGTCTCTTTCGATAGCCGTCTGCGGCGCCTGTCTGCTACCAGGCGCCGCGGCGGCGTTTTTCATGGTCGAAAGGACGCAAGGAATGCGACTCACCAAAAAACTATGCCGAGCGATTCTCCTAAAAGCGCTCGAAGTCTACGGCAAGAAAAAAGCGGACCGCGGCGACCTGGTCGACGGCCGCGCCCACAAGCTCGAACTGACCGTGTCGGGCACGATCGACGGCGTCGAGATTGTCGAGAAGATCGGCGGCACGCTGACCGTCAACAGCGGCACGATGCAAGCCGAAAACAAGAAGCTGAGCGGCGATGTGCTGCTCGCCTTGCTGCTCGGCCAACTGGCCACGCCAACACGCAAGAAGACGCTCGCCAGCGTGATCGAGCAAGCCGAGCTGCTCGAGGCGGCGATCGCAGCCAAGGTCGAAGCGGCCAAGGTCGACAAGAAGCCGAGCGACGACGTCGGCACGCTGCACGATGAAGTCGCCGCGGCGATCGACGCCGAACGCCTGGCCGAAGCGAAGCGACTGCTCGAGCGGTTCACGCTTTCCAACACCAAGTGGAAAAACGGCTCGCTCGCCTTCACTCCGTCCACCTAATTAGCGACGGCGCAAGGGTGCGCCGCCGCTGTTGTTTTCCCCCTTTCCCAATTGGTGATTTATGTCGTTTTCCTATCTCGACTTCTTGCGTCTCGCTTCGGCCAACCTGGACCTGGTCGTGCCGATCGTCTCGCTGGTGAAACAGCGCGAAACCGTGACCGGCTATTCGTCCCGCTGGTCGATCGACAAGCAGATCGGCGACCTGATCGCGCCGCGGCTTGACGAATTGACCAACCAAACCGTCTCCACTGCGCAATCGTTCGACGCCGCTGGAATGGAAGCGACCATCGTCGAGCACCTACGCGCGAAATCGCCGGCCGAACAATCGGTCGACGTGATGGCCTGGGACGGCTCGCGCTTGCGGAAGATCTTCCAGGCGGTCGTTCCGCTGCTGGAATTGATCGCCGCCACGTAGGCGGCCGCCGCGATCGTCGTCCCGTTTGCAAGTTCGTTCATCCAACCCAAGGTTTTGCGATGACTCTCGTTACAACGCCCCCTGTGCTGCGGCACGACGGGGTCTTCAAGTCGTCCGCCGACGCTCGCCCCTATCATGTGACCGATCCGAAGTGGCCGGCGCTGTGGGAATTCAGCGGCGGCGGCGCTGGGATCAAGATCGGCGTCGCCGATACCGGCTGCGATGCGTCGCATCCGGAGCTGGCGACCGCGCTCAAAGATGCACGCGACTTCACCGGCAGCCGCAGCGGCGCTAACGATCTCGACGGCCACGGCACGCACACGTCGACGACGCTGGTCGGCCGGACCGTCGGCATCGCGCCCAACGCCGAGCTGTATCACGCAAAAGTTCTCGGCGACAACGGAAGCGGATCCGACACGTCGGTCGCTACCGGGATCCGCTACCTGGTCAACTGCGGCTGTAAAGTGATCTCGCTCTCGCTCGGTTCGTCGCAACGCAGCCGAGCGATCGAGGCGGCCGTTCGGGAAGCTCGCGAAGCCGGCGCGCTGGTCTTCGCGGCCAGCGGCAACGAAGGGGCGAATCGGTCCGGCTTCCCGGCCGGTTACGATGACGACGTCGTCGCGATCGGCGCGGTTGACCGCGCGTTTAACCTGGCGCGTTTTTCCAACCGCGGCGTCTCGGTCGACGTCGTCGGCTACGGCGTCGAAGTAGTCGCCGGCATCCCCGGCAATCGCTACCAGGCAATGAGCGGAACGAGTATGGCGACGCCTTACGTCGCCGGCGTCGCCGCCAATCGCCTGTCGGCCGAGCTGCGGCATCGCGGCTCGCTGCTCACGACCAACTTCGCGCAGCTGCCAACCTATATCGAAGACGTCGACGATCTCGGCGCCGTCGGTCGTGACGATAAATTCGGGCGCGGATTCCCCAACGCCGCAAAGATCATCCGCCGCGGACTCGAATCGGCCGCCGCGGATCCTGCGCCGAAACCGGAACCAATACCGACGCCGAGAACGCCGGACGTTACGATCCCCGCGACGATCGACGGCCTGCATGGTCGTTTCGTGTTTCGGCCCGATCCGGTCATTGTTTCGGGACTCGATGTTCAAAATGGCGGTATCTTCTTCACGGTCCGCAAAGGCTAGAAATGACGGCGACCGTCGTTTTGATAACGTTACTTGCCGCGGCCGGCGATGAAACAACGCCGGCCGCCTGGCAAGATCCGCGCGCGGCCTACGCGATCGCCGCGCAAGACGCCGCCGCGCTCGGTCCGGCGGCGCCGTTCGTGCGCTACCTCTGGAACCCGATCCCCGACGTCGACGCAATCCGCTGGAACGTTTACACGGTCAACGAATGCGTCGCCGACATCCGCAACCCGCTGGTCATCCGGCCGACGGTCCTCGGCGGCGGCTCGGTCATCCGCTGGGATCTGCGCGAGCTGGCGCCGCGGATCAACGCCGATGGCACCGCGGACGTTTTCCGCCTGATGCGCGTCTGGGACTCAATCTTCGACGCGTCGCTATCGGTTCGCCTGGTCGAACCGCTGCGGATCCGGATCGCGACGGCGCCTTATGTCGCCAGCGACGGCAAAACGTACCGGTTTAAGATCGTCGAGCGCGACGCGACGACCAGCGATCTGTTCGAGCCGTTCGGCTCGCAACTGCAAGCGCTGACGCTGACCAACACGCCGCTGTTGTCGCTCGCCGAGTTTCAACGTGCGGCGCTGCAAACGGTCGACGGCGGCAAATATTACGAGTTTCTCAACTTGCCGACGACGTCCGCCGAGCTACTCGCGCTGTTTGGTGCCGATCGCGCAACGGCCGAGCGGCTGCGATCCGATATCAAGGCCGTCTCGGTCGTCTCTGGGGTCACCGATAGCCCGCGGCGGATCATCATCATCCCCGGCACGGCGTCGCGACCGAGCGACAACCAGGGGTTGGCCTGGATCACCGAAGATTTTGCGCTGGCGACGGTCGCCGCCGGCAACGATCCCGCGCGCAACTTGCACGGCCGCGCGCATGATGCCAGCGAGATCATCATTGAACGGCCCAACGGCGGCCACGTTTACTGGCTGGCCGACGGCCAAGGTCGCCGGCAAGACTCGGCGCCCGACAACATCGCCGACGACGATCATTTTCGCGATTCTCGTCTGCAGCCGGCCAAATCTTGCATTGTTTGCCACGCGATCAACCAGGAACGCGGCCTACGATCGTTCGCCAAGGACGTCGACAAGACGCTCTCTGGACCGCTCGACAACTTCGGCGAGCGCGGAACCCCGCTCGACCAAGCGATCGACCAGGCGACGCGGACCGTCGGCCAGTACCGCTGGAACCCGCGCAAGCTGATCGACCGCACGCGCGACGACTATAGCGATTTTTGCATGCGCTGTACCGACACGTTGCAACCGGAGCAACTCGGCGACCTAACGCGCGAGTTCTTCGTGCGCTATTGGGAAACGCCGGTCGACGCTCGCGCGGCCTGCGCCGAGCTGGGGATCGATCCGCCGGCCGACGTCGACGCCGCAGCCGAGCTGCTCGGCCGCCGCTGTCCGCCGCTGCCGGTCGATCTGCTGGCTGGCGTGCGTCCTGAAGACATCTACGTCGCGACGCTGCTCGATGGTCGAGCGATCACGCGCGCGAATTTCTTGCAAGTCGTTTTGGAAATGCGCCGGCGTTTGACGCTGGCCAATGGAGGGAACCATGGTCCGAATGCTGCTGGCTAGTCTCTTGATGTGTGCGGCGATCGCCGCGATCCAACCACCGGCCGCGATGGCCGACAACTACGCCAGCGGCACGACGCTCGGCGCCTATACGTACCGAGACGGCTATTGGTGGTCGAGCGGCTACGCCTACACGCGGGCGAAGGAGTACTTTTGCAACTGCGGCCGCAATTACTACCGCTGGAAGTATACGCGGGTCGCCAATCCGGCCAGCAAGAGCGGCGCCTATCCGCCAAGCGGCGAGCAACTCGCCGGCCTGAACTATCAGACGCCTGGCTGGATGAACAAGCTGTTGGACATCGCCGCCCAGCGCGACCGCTACGTGCTGTCGGAACGCCGCTCGGCGCTGGAGCAACAGTACTTTGCTAAAGCGGTCGACGCACTTGGCATGACCGGCAACTTCGGCGTTGACGGTTACGGCCAGTCAGTCAACTACGGCGGCGGATATGGTCTGATGCCTGGCGGCGTCGGCGCGCTGGGGGTCGCGACGCAAACGCCGGCCTATGGCGGCGGATCGCTCTACGGTTACAGTTACTCGCGCATCAGCGACGCCTACAACCAAGCGGACCGCGGCGAGCTGCTCAACCAGTACAACAACACGACCAACCGAGCGCTCGACCTGGCGGGCGCCGCGGCCGATAACTTGCGCGATCTCTACACGTCCGAACAAGGTACGCAAGAACGGGTCGCTTCGATCATCGCCGAACGAGACAAAGCGGTCGCCGCGCTCGACTCGGCGACCGTCGGCGCCGCTCGAGTACTCGACGCGGCCAAAGAGACGCGCGTGCGAACGTCGGAAACAATCGAGCACTACGGCACGCGACCGCCTGGCGTCGCCAAATCTGCCGCGGGATCGATCCTGGCCAACAAATGCGCAACGTGCCATAGCGGACCGACGGCAAACGCCGGGCTAGTGCTCGACGGCTCGCAATCGCTGACGCCGGACCAGGTGAACCGCTCACAGATTGCGATCGCACTCGGTCGCGGCGAGATCTCGCCGGACCTGGCGAATCGCTGGGGCGTCGAAAAGGCGATGCCGCCGCAATCGAGCGGCGTCACAATCGACGACGGCGAAGCCGCCGACCTGGCCGCCGAGCTGCAGCAGTTTCTAGCGCCGTAGCACTTCGCCGCGGCGTTTTTTTGAGGGGTGATTTCATCAAGGAGAATGAGATGCAAGGACTATCGAGAATTTTGGCGATCGCGGTGATCGTCGTGATCGCCGCCCTGGCGATCGAGCCGGCCAAGGCGCAGCACTGCGGCGGCTTGGGCGCTCAAAGCTTCGGCGCGACCAACGTCGGCGGCCAGACCGTTTTCATCAACGGTCAACCGTTTTTGGTATTGGCGAACGGTCAGCTCGTGCCGCTGCCCAACCCGGCGTTCACCGCGGCCGGCGTGACCGGCTTCGGCGCTGCGCCGACGCACTTTAACCCGTTCGCGTTCAACACGCGCAACATCGGCCGACCTGTGCGAACGCAAACCGTGATTCGTCGCGGTCCGTTCGGTCGACCTGTACGCGTCCAGACGACGATCGGCCGCTAACGTAGTCCAGGGGAAGCGGCCAAGCTGTAACAGTCCAAACAGCAAAACCAGAGCTGTAGCAAGGCGCGGCCGCTTCCCTTTTTTTCACCACGAGCATGCAACGTGAACTATTACAACGAATGGGATCCGTTCGCAGCCGAATGGTTGCGAAATTTAATATCCGCCGGTTTGATCCCCGCCGGCGACGTCGACCAGCGCGATATCAAGGAGGTTTCGCCCGATGACGTACAAGGCTACACGCAAGTCCACTTCTTCGCCGGAATCGGCGGCTGGCCACTCGCGCTCCAACTCGCAGAATGGCCGAAGAACCGAGAAGTCTGGACCGGATCGTGTCCCTGTCAGCCGTTCTCGACGGCAGGACGGCGCAAAGGCTTTGAAGATGAGCGGCACCTCTGGCCGGTATTCGCGAAGATTATCCAGAAGTGCAAACCTGCAGTCGTTTTTGGCGAGCAGGTTGCGTCGTCAGATGGGCGAAAATGGCTCGCCGGAGTTCGCCTTGACCTGGAAAGAATGGGCTATGCAGTCGGGGGCGCCGATCTGTGCGCTGCGGGCGTCGGTGCGCCGCATCGCCGCCAACGGATCTTCTGGTTGGCCGACCTGCACCCGATCTTGGACGTCGACGATTCGATTCAATCGCAACCTCACGCTCAACGGCACCGCTCAACTAGCAAGCTGGTCGACGCCGATCCGGAACAATATCCGAAGGATCGGAAAAACGTCGACTTTCAAAGATCTTGGAAGGGACGCCGAATCGTCTGCCGTGACGACAAGCGGCGCCGTATTGGGCCTAAATCCGGCGATGAGCCGTTGGCTCATGGGCTTCCCCGTGAGCTGGGACAAGGTCGCACCAAGCGCGAAAGAATGGTACTCGACGCAGCGCGAAAGAACCGCAACGGTCGGCTTGCGGGTTACGGAAACGCTATCGTTCCACAACTAGCAGCGCAGTTCATCCGCGCTGCGGTCGCGTACTGATCCTATATGAAACGCAAAGCACTCTCCCAAAAAAAGCTCGCCGAGCTGATCGGCGTCGACGTCGCGGTCGTGCGCTGGCTCATTCAAGAGGGAGCGCCGCGGCTGGCCAACGGACAAATCGAGCTGTATCAATTTTCGGCCTGGCTGATCGCCAACGCCACCGGCATTTAAACGACCAAGTGGGGCGCACCGATGGAACGACTGAAGAAGATCTGGGCGGCGACGATGAAGAAGATCGCGGCCGCTTGTCGCGCGCTGGCCAAGCAAGTGCGCAACATCCTACGTCGCGCGGCCGAGCTGCTCGACGGACGACATCGCGAAAGCCGCTACAACTTGCGGTTGTTTCTCGAGACGTATCACCCCGACGTCTTCGGCGATGACTGGGGCGCTGACCGGCTGGCGACGATCGACCAGATCCAGCGGGCGATATTAAACGCCGAGCAATGGTCGACTTGGCTCAAACGCGGCCGCGGGATCACGTCGATCACGACGGCCGCGGTCGAGTGGGCGCTGTTGTACGGTCACGAGCGCTACCCGGTTGTGTTTGGATGCAATCGCCACGCCGCCGAAGTAAGCGCCCGCTTGCTGATCGATCTATTGCGCTCGCGGCGGATCCGTGCCGACTTTCCCGCGGCTCGACGGGCGTATCTGCTCGGCCGCGATCGCGTCGTTCTGCCCAACGTCGCGACAGCCGAGTTCAAGTCGGTCGATTGCTGCAAGCGCGGCATGATCTACGCACTGCCTACCGGCGGCCGGATCCGGCCGGACCTGGTCATGATCGACGAACCGCGACCGGATCACGACGACCAGCGCGCCCGCGAGTTCGACAAGCTCGCCCACCAAATAGCGCCGGCGCTGGGGGGCTGCGCGAAACAGATCGCGGTCATCCGCGCGATCTCGGTCGACACCGACCACTAAAGCCGATATCGGCCGCCCGCTGCGGCCTGGTCGCATGAGCAAGGAAGCGCATGCAGATCTCACCACGCGTTTTTTTAGCCAACGTCAACGCGACGACGCTCGGCAAAGTCATCAGCGAGCGCACGCTTCGCCGTCATCGCGCCGAGCTGGGGAACGATGCGTCCGATCTCGACGTTGGTCTGTACCTGGCCCACCTGGTCGAGCGATTCCAGGCGAAGCGCCAGCGCTCGGCCGAAGCGACCTACGAAACGAAAAAGGAGGCGGCCCGCGAACGTTCGGCCGAAAAGTCGAAAAGCGGCCGCGATATCGGCTCGCTGCCGGCCGTCGTCGATCCGGAGCGAAAAGAAGCATGCCGGCTCGATCTGCGGCTCTTTCTCGAGACGTACCTGGCTGAGATCTTCGTCCACGCTTGGAGCGATGACCATTTGAAGGTCATTGCCGCGATGCAAGAGGCGATTTTGACGGGCGGACGGTTCGCGCTGGCCATGCCGCGCGGATCGGGCAAGACGTCGCTCACCGAAGGCGCCGCGCTCTGGGCGATCTTGTACGGTCACCGGCGGTTCGTCGTCACGATCGGAAGCGACGCCGACGCCGCGGTTCAATTGCTCGAGTCGATCAAGTCGCAAGCCGAACACAACGACCTATTGCTCGAAGATTTTCCCGAAGCATGCGTACCGATTCGAGCGTTGGAAGGGATCGCCCACCGTTGCCGCGGCCAACTCTACCAAGGCGAATCGACCGCGATCGAGTGGAAGGCGAAGAAGGTCGTCTTCGCCACGATCCCCGGCGCGGCTTGTAGCGGCGCCGTGATCGTCGCGCGCGGCCTGACGGGTCGAATCCGCGGCTTGAAACATATCACCGCCGACGGGCGATCGGTCCGGCCTGACCTGGCGATTCCTGACGACCCGCAAACCGACGAATCGGCCAACTCAATCGACCAGACTAACAAACGCGAGCGGATCATTTTCGGCGCCGTGCTCGGCCTGGCTGGACCTGGTCAATCGGTCGCCGTGATCGTCCCTTGTACGATCATCGCCAATAACGACCTAGCCCACCGGCTACTCGATCGCAAACGGAACCCCGAATTTCACGGGATCCGGACGCAACTGATGTACGCCCACCCGACGAACATCGCATTATGGGAGAAGTACTTCGAGATACTCGACGAAGATCTCGAGAACGATCGCGGCCCCGATCGCGCTCGCGCCTTCTACGTCAAGAACCGCGCCGCGATGGACGCCGGCGCCCTGCCCGCCTGGCCGTCGCGTTACAAGAAACACGAAGGCGAGATCTCGGCGATTCAACACGCGATGCACTTGCGACATCTCAGCGAGTACGCCTACCTGGCCGAGTATCAAAACGATCCGCCGGATGAGATGGCCGACGACGGCGAAATGCTCGGCGTCGACCAGATCGCCGCCAAGGTCAACGGTTTTAAGTGCGGCGAGATCCCGCCCGATACGGAGTACATCGTCGCGGGCGTCGACGTGCAACTTCGCGCCCTCTATTTCGTCGTCCTCGCGCTGACCGAAGACTTCACGGCGTCGGTTATCGACTACGGCGCCTTCCCGAAGCAACCGACGAACTATTTCACCTATGCGACTTTGCCGCAATCGCTCGACAAGCTGACGGTCGAGGGGAAGGTGTTGCGGCGGCGATCGCCCGAAGCGCGGATCCGCTACGCGCTCGATACGTTCGTTAATGAAGATCTGATGCAACGACGTTACACGCGCGACGATGGAGCGGAAATGCAAATTTGCCGCGCGCTGGTCGACGCCGGTTATATGTGGGACGTGATCTTGCGATTTATGCGTGAATCGCCACACCGGGCGCGGCTCTATCCGTCGAAGGGGCGCGGCGTCGGCGCGTCTAACCAGCCGATCAGCGACGCGAAGAAGAAGGCGGGCGAGCGGATCGGCCAAGAATGGATTATCCCCAGCGTGCGCGGCAAGCGGACCGTGCGCCATGTGATCTACGACGCGAATCACTGGAAGTCATTCTGGGTCGATCGTCTGGCGACGCCGCTCGGCGAACCTGGCGCGTTGACGCTCTACCAGGCGAAGCCGCAGCGACACAGGATGATCGCCGAGAACCTGGCCGCCGAGTACCGCACGCGGACCGAAGGACGCGGCCGGACGGTCGACGAATGGAAGCTACGCGTCGGCCGCGACAACCACTTGCTCGACTGCCTAGTGATGGCGGGCGTCGCCGGCTCGATCGAAGGCGCCGCACTGATCGAGCGGCTCGAGGGAAAGAAGCCGAAGAAGAAACGCGGCGGCCGGAAATTGTCCGACCTACGCAATAAAAAGCGCTGGGAGTAACGTATGGCGAAAAAGAAATCAACTGCGTCTATGGTCACGCGCAAAGATCGTGTTGAAGAAACCGAGCCGTCGGGCGTACTTTGTCCTACGTGTGGCTGTGGACATTGTCCGGTTTATTACACTCGTAACCGCCGCGGCCGGAGGATCCGGTCGCGGACGTGTCACGCATGTAGCCGTCGGTTTGTGACGACGGAAAGGGTAAATGGATAGTGAGAATCAGGGACGCCTCTGAACGATCCGAGAGCTCAATGGAACATTCAAGCGAAACTTCGACAAGGCCTCAATCAACAATGATTCTCCCAACATCCGCGTTCGGTGACGGTGCGAAATTCGACCGTAACCTGTTTTGCGCGTTCACCAATTCTTGATTGTAAACAACCTACAAACAGTGGGTAGAACGTTGCTTTCGCAGTATTATAATCGCTTGTGAGAGCAGCTAAAACAACTGCGGAAATTGCTGCTCCGATGGCACAACCTCGCACGTCATTCCAAATGTCGTTGATACTTGGGTGGCAAAAGTCAACATAAGCAACTGTTCGAGCCGAACGTGTTTCCCATCGATAATCAAAATCGCCATGCTTGTGCGTTCGAGTCTGCTTAGGAAGATTGGTCGACCCAATCTCAAGTGACCTACAGCTTGCCACAGCCCCACCATCAACAAACGAACTCCATACCAGTTGATTGTGAAGTTGATTGGCAGCGAGTTGCGGCAACTCATCTGTCACGTATCTAAGCAACGCCTGCTGCTCTGGCGATCTAACCGCGGCAAATATTGCCAGTTTTAGAGCTTCGATTATGTCATCTGACGCTTCAAGCTGCGAAACATTTTCTCCACAGCAAGATGATCCGTCCTGCTTCTCAAGTTCATCACCCACAACTTCTCTCCTTTAATTTTGAATGAACCGTAATAACACGGTGTCGAAAGAGTTTGATCGGCATCGCTTTATATTTCATCAAAACTATTGTGTCACGCAATATTCGTACAGTTTTCACATAATAGGCAATTTTCGTGTGCCTTCTGAAATTACCATTAATTCCATCTCTTTTCCGATCAAGTCCGTTCGAAGAAGTGCCAAATGGCTTTTCATCTTGAATTCCATATCTGGAACTAATCGCAGATATGCGAGCGTAACGCTTTTGTTAGAGCTTGATTCGAACGATTGATGCTGCGCAGAATCATTCCACACGACTGGGAGACCATGAACCGCGCAATCAAGGCGTATCGATGGCCGATGACGACCTAAGCGAAGCGATTAAGGAAGCCGCCGGCGGCCCCCAACGCGTTAGCGTCGACGGCGTCTCGGCCGATGCTCGGTCGATCCAGGATCTGATCGCCGCCGATCGCTACCTGGCGTCGAAGAAAGCCGCCAAAGGGAAACGCCGCGGTTTGGTGATCTCAAAGCTGCGGCCGCCTGGGACCGTTTAACGCACGTCGCCCGACGCGACGCACCGCCGACCACCATCGGCAAGCATTCTCGATATCGTGCGGCCCTCTGCCGCCAGCGCTGGCGACGATCGCAGGCAATGGCCAATCTAGTCGACATCCACGGCAACCCGCTACGCGCGCCGCAATCCGGCGACCGGAGCGAAGTCGCCGCTCTCCGCCAGCGCGGTCGAATGCTCAAGGCGCGTTACGACGCCGCCCAAACGACCGTCGACAACGAACGGCACTGGGCGAACGCCGACGGCCTTTCACCGGCGGCCGCAGCTAGTCCCGAAGTACGCCGCCGCTTGCGATCCCGCGCCCGTTACGAATGCAACGAGAACAACTCGTTCGGCAAAGGGATCATTCTTACCCTGGCCAACGACCTGATCGGCCGCGGTCCGACGCTGCAAGTCAACACGGCCAGCGGCCGCAAGGAAGCGAACCAACACGTCGAACGATCCTTTAAGCAATGGTGTCGGTCGGTCGGCCTGGCTCGCAAGCTGCGATCGATGGCGACGTCGACGCCGATCGACGGCGAAGTTTTTGGGGTGAAGACGACCAACATGCGGCAGCGGCATGCGGTCAAGCTCGATATTCGCGTGCTCGAAACCGACTATTGCAGCTCGCCCGAAGTGGTCAACGATCCGCGCGCCGTCGACGGGATCCGGACCGACGCAGACGGCCAGCCGATTGAGTACTTCTTCACGACGCACCACCCCGGCAACAACCGCGGCTTCGCAGACGTCCGCGCGATCCCCTTCGACGCTGACGACGTGATCCACTACTTCCGCGAAGATCGGCCCGGCCAAGCGCACGGCCTGCCCTGGGTTACGCCAGCTCTCCCTCTGTTCGCGCAACTGCGACGTTTTACGCTCGCCGTGATCTCGACGGCCGAGTCGGCGGCGAGCCCTGGCGGCGTGATGTACTCCGACGCGCCGGCGATGGATCCCGACGAAGACGTCGAAGCGATGGACGTGATCGACTTCGAGCACCGCGCCATGCTGACGTTGCCCGCCGGTTGGAAGCTCGAGCAGATCAAAGCCGAGCAACCGACGACGACGTACGAGATGTTCCGCAACGCGATTTTGAACGAGATCGCGCGCTGCTTGAACATGCCGTTCAACAAAGCGGCGGGCAATTCGTCGGGCTACAACTATTCGAGCGGCCGGCTCGATCACCAGACCTACTTCGAGGCGCTCGACGTGGCCCGCCAAGACTTCGAGCTGCTAGTTCTCGACAAAATCTTCGCCTGGTGGCTCGAAGAAGCCGCGCTCATTCCTGGCGTGCTGCCGGATGACATGGGACCGTTCGTCGCGATGTCGCATTCCTGGCGCTGGCCGCGGTTTCGTCATATCGACCCGCTCAAACAAGCCCAAGCCGACATCGCGCTGTGGAACGCCGGCCTGCTCTCGGATGAGCAGTATTGCCACGAAAACGACCGCGACCCCGAAGAACACTACGCGTCGCTCGGTCGCCAGTACGCCAACCGGCGCCGCATCTTCTTGCCGCTACCTGGCGAAAACCCGCTGCAGCCGAACACCACGCGCAGCGACGAAACCACCACCGATCAAGAGGAACCGGCAGATGCCGACTGATTACAAAACGTTTCGCGATAGCCTTCTACGATCCGTCGCCGCGTCGCTCGGTATCCCGTCGAAATTAGTCGCCAGCGGATCGCCAGCGATCAAAGCCGGCTCGGCTTACGTCGAAACCGACGTACCGAAAATGCTCTGGCTCGAAGCCGACGGCACGGTCGAAGTAATCGAGGCGGCCGCCGGCGACGGCGAAGACGATCCGGCCAAACCAAAACGGTTCAAGATGGTCGCCTATACCGGCGGCCTGATGCGACCGATGGGGTTTTCGATCCCGGTCGTGCTCGACCTATCGCGGACCAAAGTCGCCAGCGGCAAGCGGCCGATTTTTCTCGGTCACGATCCGAATAAACCGCTCGGCCACGCCGAAGCGGGCGGGATCGTCATCGAAGCGCAACGGATCACGGCCGAAGGAGTTCTCTCGGCGACCAACCGATACGTCGACGAAGTCAAAGGGGCGAGCGCTAACGGCTTCCCCTGGCGGGCGTCGATCGGCGCCCCTTACGGCGAACGCAAGTTCATCGCCGAAGGTGAGCGGACGCAAGTCAACGGCCGGACGTTTAAAGGCCCGATCTACGTCGTCGCCGACGCCGAGCTGATGGAAATTTCTTTCGTGACGCTGGCCGGCGATGACCGGACCAGCGCACGAGTCGTCGCCCAGCACGGGCATACCAAGGAAGGACGCGAAGTCATGAAGTTTGAGCAATGGTTGGCGGCGAAGGGTTTCGATATCGCCACGATTAACGCCGCACAACAGCAGTTTTTACGCGCTGCCTGGCAACAAGAGCAGGACGCCGAAGCGGACGGGCAACCGGCCGGCGGTACGACCACCGGAGGCACTGTCAACGCGTCGGCCGGCGGATCGGCCGGAAGCGACGGTGCAAGCATGCCGACCGTCGGCAACCTGCTGGCCGAGTTCCGTGCAGAACACGCGGCCGAGATCGAACGCGGTCACAAGATCCGCTCGATCGTCGCCGCGGGCAATCTCGACACGGAAGTACGTAACGAGATCGAAGCGCAGGCGATGCGCGACAACTGGAGCGCCGACCGAACCGAGCTGGAAGTGATGCGCAAGGGACGCGCCCATGGCGGCCAGTTTGCGATTCATGCCGGCGCCGGCGGCGCGAAGACTCCGACGGCCGGCGTGCTGGTCGCGTCGATCGCGCAGTCTTTCGGCAAAGTTCCGGAAGCGGTTCTGGCTCGCGACATCAGCGCCGAAGATATGGACAAAGCGAGCACAGTCACGCACCGTTACAACTCGCTCCACGCGCTGATGGACCTGGTCCACCTGCAAGCCAACGGCTACAGCTACAGCGGCACGCGGAAGTCGAACGATTTTATCCGCGCATCGCTGCGAGCCGATCGCCAAGTGAACGGCAACGGCTACAGCTCGCTCAACGCTTCGAGCGGCTTTACCACGATCTCGCTAAGCGGGATCCTTGGCGCCGTCGCCAACAAGCTGATGGTCGCCGCGTTTGAAGCGCAAGAGGTGATCCACCCCTACTTCACGCGAACCGTTTCGCATTCCGACTTCAAGCTTCACACCCGCTACCGGCTCGATGCGACGGGCGGCTATCGCAAGGTAGGAAGCGACGGCGAGTTGCAACACTCGGGACTCAGCGAAACCGGATTCGTGTCGAAGCTCGACACCTATGGAACGATCATGGCGCTGACGCGTCAAGACTTCTACAACGACGACCTGGGGGCGTTTGAGCAAATCCCAACGCTGCTCGGCACCATGAGCCCGAAGAAGCGGGAAGAGGTCTTCGCCAAGCTGCTCTTGTCGACCACGCTCTTTAGCGTCGGCAACAAGAACCTAGTCTCTGGCGCCGATTCGGAGCTGTCGGTCGACGGTCTGACGAAGGCCCGCGCCGCGTTCGGTAAACGGGTCGACAAAAACAACCAGCCGATCCTGGTCAGTCCGTCGCGGATCTTGACCGGCTCGCTGTTGGACACGATCGCCGGCAACCTTTACAAGTCGGAAACGCTCGAGATTACGACCACGGCGAACAAAGGGAAGCCGAGCCGCAACCCGCACGCCGGTTTGTACAAACCGTACAAATCGCCGTACCTCAATAACACCGACATCAAAGACATCGACGGCAAGGCGATCGCCGGCCAAAGCGATTCGCTGTGGTACCTGTTCGCCGATCCCCAAGTTCTGGCCGCGTTCGTGATGGCCGTCCTCAACGGTCGCCAATTGCCCTACATCGAATCGGACGAAACCGACTTCCAAACGTTGGGCATGCAATGGCGCGGCTATGACGATTTTGGGTTTGGCGAAGAGTCGCCCGAAGGCGCCGTCAAAGTGGCCGGCGAGTAAGCGACGCCGATCGACAACTAGGCGGCGAGCCGAGCAGCTCGCCGCCCCTGCTCTATCCATTCAATCACCACGCGGCCGCGGCCGCGATACAAGGAGTTTCAATCATGAATGCGGTTTTGATTCAAGGCTCGCCGCTGATGCTCGACTATACGCCGAGCGGCTCGGCCGTCGCCGCCGGCGACGTCGTCGTGATCGGCGGCATGGTCGGCATGGCCCACCGTGACATCGCCGACGGCCAACTCGGCGCGCTCGGATCGGGCGGCGGCGTTTATCGCATGCCGAAGGCGACCGGCGTCAGCACCGGGATCGGCGACCGCGTCCTGGTCTACTGGGACGCCGCTAATGAAGTCGCCACGCCCGACGATGACAGCGGCGCAAACAAGCTGATCGGCCATACGCACGGCGTGAGCGCCGACGCCGATACGCACCTGAAGGTCGTTCACCACTCGGCCGTTTATGGTCCCGATCAGGTGAGCGCGTAAAGCAATGGGCAACTTTTTAAAGGGGGCGACCGCCTGGCTATCGAAAACCGTGCGCCAAGCGGCCCCCACGCCCATCCGCTACGTCGTCGGATCCGAATCGGTCGTGATCAACGACGCGGTCAAAGGGGCGAGCGATTTCGAGGCGACCAGCGACGAAGGCTACGTGCAAAACACGCGCTCGATCGACTGGCTGGTCGCCCCGGCGTCGATCGTCATCGCCGGCGAACAAATCAAGCCGAAGAAGTCACACAAGATCTTCGAGCTAGACCCCGACACGCTCGAGGTCGTCGGCTCGTATGCGATCACCGGCTCACCGGGATTGCCGGAAGCCGAAGTGGGCGGCCAGTTCGCCGAGCTGACGCGAATCCACACGACCAGGATCGGGTAACGCCATGGCGACCAAAGAACGATCGATTGAAGTCGCCGACGCGCTCGTCTGCAAACTGGCCGAGTTCGGCTTTGCTGCGCAGCGCGCCTACCAGGCTTATTTCGATACCGAAGACACCGCCACGGCGAAGATCTTCGTGGTCCCTGGGGCGCACGAATCCGAGCTAAACGACCGCGACGGCAACCGTCATGACATCCAGGTCCGGATCATCATCACGAAGTTGATCGACGACGTTCACGACGTCGCCGAGATCGACGGCGTCGCGTCGATCTGCGCGAGGATCAAACGGCTCTATGACAAGCCGGAAACGGGCGACGTCGAAAACCCGCACGCCGGCCAACTGCGAGCCGAGCCGATGGCCGGCGCGCAGTGGATCGGCCAATTGGTCAACAACCCGCTGTTCGAGCCCGATCGCCTGGCCAACGAATCGCAATATCTGTCTCAAATCGTCATCACGTACCGCGGCAACGCATAGGAGGCGACATGCCTTTTGAACATGACATCCCGCTTGGCATGCTGTCCAAGCTCTACCGCAACACCGGCACGCACGAGACGCCGGTTTGGGTATTGATCAAAGGGGTGAAAGATCTCTCGATTCCCTTTAGTAAAGATCGTGCCGACTCGATGGATCGCGACCACGATTGGAAGTTTGAACGCGGCACGTTCAAGTCGACCGGCTTAACGTTCCAAATCGAACAACGGAAGTCGCTGAAAACGGACCTGGATATTCTACGGTCGTCGTTCCTGTCGGGCGATCTGATCGAGTTCTACGCGGCCGACGGCGACGTGACCGAGCCGGGAACCGAAGGCTTGCGCGCGATCATGGAAATCTTCGATTATCCGATCAACCAGGCGCTCGCGTCGGCCCGCAATATTGACGTGACATGCGGCATCGCACGCGGCGTCGAAGGGGGCGTTGTCATTCCGCCCGATTGGTACGTGATCCCCGAAGCATAAGCGACGGCTACGGCCGGCGCGGAAATCTCACAACTTCATTCTTTCCCAAGGAGGGCGCCACGGCGTCGACAAACCATGAACGAACAAGAACGCAAAGCGCTAGACGTGCTCGAGCAAGCCGCCAATAGCCTGCACCCCGAACGCATCGCCCATATCAAAGCGGCTGACCTGGCGATGCTCTGCCGAGAAGCTCGCAAGGCCAACCCGTCGATCGCGCCGGCGTCGGTTGCTGCTCTGACCAAGTCGGTCGAGAAGTAAGCCGCCGCGCGTCGCCTTTCCTTCCACCTGTTAGCGCAAGAGAATCCTTCCATGAAAGCCAAAACGAATTCGTTCACGGACGAACGAGGCCGTCGGTTTTTGGTCCGCGTCAACGGCTCGACCGTGCGCGAGCTGAAGACGCGGCTGGGCGTCGACCTGATGCAATTGCTCGAAGGCAACGACAACGCGCCGTTGCTCGAGATGATCGGGAACCCGATGACGCTGGTCGACGCTCTCTTTATTTTCTGTCGCGAAGACGTCGAAGCGCAGAAGCTGACCGACGAAGACTTCGGCCGCGGCCTGGCTGGCGAAGCGATCGACCACGCGGTCGACGCGTTACTGGCGGGGATCGTCGATTTTTTCCCGAAGCGTCGCCGGCCGATTCTGCAGGGGATCTTGGACAAGATCCACGAGCTAGAGACGGGCGCGGCGACGCAGATCACGACGCGGCTGGAGGGGGAGAAGATGAACCAACTGATGCAGACGATCTTGGCGAACGCGGGGAAGGACGCGGACGCCGCGATCGACGCCGAGCTGGAGCGGCTTATTGGTGGGAGCAACTCCACCACCTAGCCGCGATCGCCGGCGTCGATCCTGATCGTCGGACGCTGCGGGAGCTGGTTTGGATGGCCGAAGGACGCAGCCGACACGACTGGTCGCAAACGGCGTCGCTAATGGCGCTAACGGCCGAGATCAATCGAGATCCGAAACGCCGCAGCCGCGCGTTCGAGGCGGACGATTTTAATCCGTTCGCCGATCGCCAACCGCGGCCGGAAGGGATTCCGCTTACCAAAGAAAATCGGGCGATTTTCCGCCGGATGTTCGGCAAGAAGTAACGCATGCCGCCAACGACGCAATTCGGTCTGACGCTGTCGGTCAAAGAATGGTTCTTTGATCGCGTGAAAGTTCGCGACGCAGTGAAGCGGGCGAACAAGGGAGCGCTCGGTCGACAAGGGGCGATGGTTCGACGAACCGCGCGTTGGTCGCTGAAACGGGTCACGCCGAAGCAAGCCGAACGAGCGGCTCGCATGGCGAAAGTAGCGAGGAAGCACGGCCGCAAATATGTGGATCCAACGGTTAGTCAACCAGGAAAGCCGCCGAAGATACACACCGCGGGTGACTTCAATCCGAAGAAGATATTGTACGCGTTCGAGCCGCTGCGCGAGACGGTCGTGATCGGTCCGCTACGGTTCAACACGAAACAGAACGCGGTCGAAACGCTCGAGCACGGCGGCCGCGTCGCGATATATTCCGGCCGTCGTCGCAAACGTCGTTTTGTGCGATGGGTCACGATTCAGCCGCGGCCCTTTATGGCGCCAGCGGAACGGACGGTTCGCAAGCTGATGGAAAAGCAGTGGGCGAATAGCGTCAAAAATCGATAGATCTCGGCCGCCGTCTGCGGCCTAGTCCCCAAGCGCCCAACGGGCACGGCGGACAATATGAGCGCTGGAGGAATTCGCGCCGGCCGGGCGTTCATCGAGCTGGGCGTCGAAGGAAAAATAGACGGCCCGCTGCTCGCCGCGCAACGGCGACTAATGGCGTTCTCCAACTCGGTCGAGTCGATCGGCCGACGGATGATGCGCATCGGCGCCGCGGTCGCTGGTTTCGGCGCTGCGATCGGCGCCCCTTTATTGGGAACGCTCAAGTATGGGAGCGATCTAGAAGAGACGATGAACAAGTTCAACGTCGTCTTCGGGAAAAACTCCGACACGGTCAAAAAATGGAGCGACGACTTCGGCGCGCAAGTCGGTCGGTCGAAGCAACAGATCGCCGATTTCATGGCCGGTACGCAAGACTTGTTTGTTCCGCTCGGCTTCGAGCCGGGCACCGCAACCGAGCTAAGCAAGCAAGTGACCGGCCTGGCGGTCGACTTAGCCAGCTTTAACAACATCGCCGACGACTCGAGTTCACTGCGCGATCTGCACGCGGCGCTGACTGGATCGGGCGAAGTCATGAAAAAATATGGCGTCGTACTCGACGAAGCGGCGGTCAAACAAGAGCTGTTAAACCAGGGAATTGATCCCAAGGGGGCGACGAACCAACAGAAGGTAATGGCCCGTTGGACGCTAATCATGCGCGGTACGACCGCCGCGCAAGGGGACGCGATCCGCTCGGCGGCGTCTTACGCCAACCAACTGAAAGCGCTGCACGCCAATTTCAGCAACATGGCCGCGTCGATGGCAAGCGCCATTTTGCCGATCATCACTCCGATGGTCACGCTCGCTTCCAGCGTCATCAAAGCGATCGGCGAGTGGATCGAGAAAAACGGGACGCTGGTCCGGATCTTATTCGCCGTCGCCGCTGCGGCGTTCACCGTCGGCGGCGCGATCTTCGTCTTGGGGACGATCCTGTTCGGGCTCGCGCAAGCGCTCTCCGGCTTGGCGTTCATCATGCCGCTATTGGCGGCCCTATGGGCGGGCATCGTGACCGGCGTCACGGCCGCGATCACTGCACTAGGACCGTTCGCCGTTGTTCTGGCGGCCGTCGCCGCAATCGTCGTCCCGATGGGGACCGCGATCGCCGCGTATCTTTGGAGGACTGGTATTGCGGCGAAATTTCTCGGCGCCGCGTTCGCCGCTTTGAAGTCGCAAGTCATGCCCGCGATCGAAGGGATCCAGGCGGCGCTGCAGACCGGCGACATCGAAGCGGCGGCGAAGATCCTGTGGTTGCGCGTCAAGCTCGCGTTCGCCGAAGGGATTCAGGCGGTCGTCGGTCTGGCCAGCAACATTCAGGCGGCGTTTTTGAATGCGTTCGACGCGATCGGGACCAACGCCGTCAAAGCAGCGAAGAAGATCCTGGCGGCGTTCTCGGCTGAGGACATTGGGGGCGAACTGGCCGAGATGGATCGCGATCTACTCGCGCGCGTCTTGGCTCGCTCGCGATCGGGAGGCCCGGTCGACACGATCCTGGGTCTCTATGTCGAGCAAGTCGAAGGCCAACTCAACGACGCGATCAAAGCGGCCAAAGACAAAGCGGCCGCGGCCGAAGCGCCGGGCGAATCTGACAAGCCGGTCGACGATACGCCGAAGATTCCTGACCTCTCGGGCGTCGGCGATCGCGTTTCAAAATCGCTCGACTTCGCCGTTGGCACGTTTAGCGCGGCGTCGGTCGGTCTGATCGGTACGCAAGCGCGGCCCATGGAAAAAATCGAACGCAAGCTCGGCGACATCGCCAGCGACGTCAAAGCGATTCGCGGCGCGGCCGAGAACGCCGAAGGCGCCGAGTTTGGCTAAGGGAGCAAGGAAGCCATGCCAGTAACCGACATTTGGGAAACCACCGGAAGCCGATCTGGAAACGATCAGGCGGGAAAGAATTCCGCGCGTCAGCGCAAATACATCGTCGAAGGAAGCGACGACGACGCCGAGATCGTCTTGGCCGTCGATGCGTTTTCCCCCGCAACGCACCTGGGCTACTTCTCGCCGCTGGTCAAAGACAAGATCAGCAAAGAGCAACTCGGCCCGCGGTACTGGCTGGCCACGGTTGACTACATCACAGCGGAGAAGAAAGACGACAAAGACGACAAGCCGCCCGGCGAAGGGATCTTTTCTTGGGACACCACCGGCGCGACGCAACACGTCACCGTTAGCAAAGAGACGGTCGACAAAACGAGTTATTCCATGTCGGAGGAAGCGCCCGATTTCCAGGGTGCGATCGGCGTCGACGGCGACCAGGTTCAAGGGATCGACGTCGTCGTTGGATCTTTGCAATTTCAATTGGAATGGAAGCTGCCGAAGGCGAGCGTCTCGCTCGCATACATCCGCACGCTTCGCGACCTGACCGGCACGACCAACAACGCGACGTTCAAAACCTGGCCAGCGGGCGAGCTGCTCTTTCTCGGCTCGACCGGCCGTGAGTCGACCAGCGGCGACGTCAGCGCCTTGTTCTATTTCCTGGCCAGTAAAAACGTTGACGAATTGGACCTACCGGCGACGATGGTCGACACGATTCCGAAGAAGGGGCACGACTGGCTGTGGTTTTATTTTCGCAAGGACGAAAACGACGGATCGCTGTTGCAGCGGCCGAAGTTCGCCTATGTCGAACGGCTTTATGACCCGGCCGATTTCGGGGATCTGGGGATCGGAACCTAATTATGAGTGATGTCACAAAAGGCCAAAAACTGCGCGGCAACATCAAGGCAAGCGAATGGAACTCGATGCGAAAGCTGGTGCGCGAATCTCGCGGCGCGAATCTCGGCGGCGGTCCGCTCGACCTTTCGCAGCTCAACGGCCGGATCGAATGTTACGCCAAAAACATGTCGGGGACCGATGCGTTGGCCGGCGCGCCGATGGGGATTTTTTACCCGCAGAATCTCGCCTCACTTTACACGCGGTCGGATCAGATTCGAAGCCAGCCGTGGCTGCGCTTGGAGCGGCCGCAACCAGGTCGAGAGTTTACCTATGTCATCACCACCGAAAAAATCCCCAACGGCAAAGTGGGGAAGGTTGTGTTGCGCGGGCTGTGTGTGGCGAGATTGCGCCGCATTGGGGAGAGTCTGACATTGCCCGCCGATCATCGCTTCGCAGCGCCTGACGTCAGCGACGGCAGCGACCGGACGGCAGTGATTCGCGCTGGTTTTGGGTTCGCCAAAATCTTGGGCGTGGTGGGGGAAGGTACTTTCGACGACGACGAGGAAAACCCTGATCCAGGGTATGACCTGGCCCTGCTAGATCTCGGCTGCTCGCAAGAGCCGCAGCTGATCCAGTTTCGGCTGACCGAGGACATGGGAGCGACGACGCCGAATCAGGCGGCCGCGACCTATATCCACCAAGGCATTGAGGGCGTACCAATCATCGTGAAGGATCCGTTTAACTTTTTTGCGACCGCGAAAGCGGGCGGTACAGACGTGAACGCCGGAAATGGTTGGGGCATCCGAACCGGTGGGTTGCATTACACCGGCTTCGGTCCTGACAACGCCTGCTATGCGATCCAGATCGGTACTTACGCTTCATGGAAAAACACCTGGGGTAGCTCGGAAGGGAATTTTGCGAGCACCTGGTACCATCCTCCCACTCCCTTCGCCAGCAGCGTTAACTGGAACCCTTCAGGGGAGGCTACTTCGCAAGGGCCGCGGCTGCCGAAAGGGCACTTCCGCTACTCGATCTCATTCAACGTGAAGCCTGCCAACACGCCGCAGACCAACGTCGAATTTAGTTTTAGTCTGAGGCTCGGCACTACTAGTTTCGCGGGGTTCCGGCAAACAGCGGTTAACCAAGATCATCGCGTCCGTTTTCATCACACCGGAATCTTGGAGAATATCGCCGACGGGACGATTTTCAACTTGAATCCGAGCTCAGGCAGTGGCGGGTCGGGAGCAGCGCTGTACTCCAATTTTGATTTGACTTTTCAAAGTTTCGAAACAGGCCGCCTGTTCACTGGCTAGGAGCCTCTATGTCCCTCCTTATTCACAACGCGATCAGCGGCTTCACCCAATCGCACGGCACATGGCATGGCGTGCTCGACCTGGCCGAGAAGCTGCGCGAGTCGCATTGCGACGGAGTGCGCAGCCGTGTCAATTATTTTCGGTGGTGCGAAGACTGGGGCGCGATCGCCAACTATCACCTGGCGCTCGCCGAGCAGTACCGGACCGCGCCGACTATCGGGATCTACGCCTATAGCTGGGGCGCTGGCTGGGGAGCGATGCAGCTCGCGCAGCAACTACGCCGCCGCGGCTTGAAAGTTCGCGTGATGGTTTTATCGGATCCGGTTTATCGTCATCCGCTGGCGCTGTGGCGCAGCTTGCGCAACGCCTGGTGGCCGATGTTCGGCGAGCCGCTGATCCGCGTCCCGTCGAACGTGAAAGAAGTCTACTCGTTTCACCAAATGCAAAACCGGCCGAGCGGTCATAAGCTAATCAGCGCTTCGCGAACCAACGGCGCGATGATCCACCCGCCGGTGCTGTTGCACTGTGACCATCAATATATGGACGACGCGCCGGAGTTTCACCGCCTGGCGCTCGATCAAGCGGCGAAGATCTGCGCCGAGACGCAAACGATCAAGCTCGAGGCGATCCGCCGCGGGCAAATTTCTTAACGCACGGAGGCTCAAACCATGAGCGCGATTCTCTACACGAACGGCTTGCACCTGCTCGACTGGACCAGCGACGTCTTGCGGATTCTTTTGGTGCGCGACACGTCGACCTATGTCCCGAACCGGGACCATGACTTTCTCTCCGAATTTTTCGCCGGCGGCGGTCAAGAAATCTCCGTTGCCTCGTACGCGCGTCAAACGCTCGGTTCGACAACGCAGACAGCGAACGACGCAGCCGATCAAGTCGAGTACGATTGCGACAACGTCGCGTTCGGTGATCTTGAGGCGGGGCAGAACGTGAAAGGCTCGTTGATCTATCAGCAAGTGGGCGGCGACGACTCGACGCCGGCGAACGATCGCCTGATCGCTTATGACGACGGCAAGATCGACATCACCCTGGCGGCCGACGCGGCGACCAGCGCCACGACGCTGTGGGTCGAGCGGCTCGACGCGCAGCTCAACAGCGGAGCGGCGCTCGACTTCGGCGGGGGCAAGACTTGCACGCTGACAGCGCCGGCAATGCGCGGCGCTCGGCAACTCTCGACGACCGCCCTGGCCGCTGCGGCCGACGCCGGCGACGTCGCCGCCAACGTCAAGACGTCCGCGATCCTGCCGCTCGACGGGATGGATCTGATCGCCGTTTTACAGAACGGCCCGATCAGTATCGTGATCCCGACGGCCGGCATCATCACGTTGGCGCAGAAGGGCATTTTCAACCCGTAATCGATAGCGGGAAGACTGGGGGAAAAGATGGCGATCGGTTTTGACGCATTGGTTTTCGCCCCGATTGGGGCGATTGGGACCGGGCCGGCGGTGCTGCCGTTGTCGGCGCTGACCGGCTATTTTTTGCCGAGTTCGGACAACATCGGCAAAGATATGTATTACGTCATCAAGCACGGCAACAACGTCGAAGTCGGTAAAGGACCGCTCGGTTTTTCGGAGTTGCAATTCAACGTGAGCCGCGGATTGATCCGCAGCACGACCGGCTCGCTGTTGAATGTGACGAGCGGTGCGACGATCGCCGTAGGAGACGTCGGGCCCGATGCGCTCGAGATCGTCAACATTTACGACCACGCGACCGACACGATCACGATTAGCGACATCGTGGCCGAAGCGATCGCCGCGGATGTCGGCGTGATCGACGACGCAACGATCGGCGGCGTGCAACTGCCGGCAACGCCTGGCACGCTTGGTCAAGCACTGGTGATGACGGGCGCGGGTATAGCCGGCTGGGGTGACGTTTCGACGGCGACGCCGCATCACGTCGGCGGGCGACTCTCTTTATCGTCGACTGATTCCGAGCCAAATGGTGGGTACTTTCCCACGAACGTGTTGTACTGGACAGCGTCCATCGACAACTTCATTCGACTGTACGACCCTGCGAATAGCGTTTGGAAAATGATCGATCTTGGCGGAAGCCTTTCTTTTGATCGATCATCACGCAATGACACCTCCGGGAACGCAATTGCTGCTGATTCTGTCTACGATGTCTTTGTTAGCTATAACTCTGGTTCGCCGCTGATCGAGTTGCAGAAGTGGACGAACCTCTCAACGAGAGCGACTGCCCTTGGCACGCAAAATGGTATATTCGTAAGAGGATCAAACCCGCAATCGCTTTGGGTCGGAACGGTTCGCGCCGACGCGTCGGCGCAGTTTATCGACACTACAACCAATCGTTACGTTTGGAACCACTACAATCGCCGCTTGGTCAATGCGATCAAGGTAGACGCGACTGCTCATTCTTATGGAAGCACTGCGGTTCGTGCTTGGAATAATTCGGCGGCTAGTCGAATCACATTTGTACTGGGAAGTACTCAAGCCGTGTTGGTAAGTTGCTGGGGTACGCTCGCGAAAAGCGTCGCGTCAGCCGAAGTCAATTTCACTGCAGGGTTCAATACGACGGCTGGTTATGGACCGATCTGGACGGCAGCGAATTCCCTCGGGACGCAGCGAGGATCATGCAATCAACAGTACGTTGTTGGCGCCGGATCGTTTTTTTTCAGTTGCAATCAGTACGTAAACGGTTCTAGCGTCACATTCTACGACTACAATTTGCATTGCGCTTACATGGGGTAGTGATGACACCGATCGAAATACACGCCGCGCTTGCATCCCTGGGAACTGTCGCCGGCGTCAGCTTTGCTGCCGAAACGCACGAAGCGAACAACGCGACGTTTCACACGTTCGAGAATCAACTGATACGTGTCGATTGGGACCACGCACCAAGCTCACAAGACGAAGCGGCCGTTGTGCCGACGCTGACCGCGATGCTGGCGTACTCTCGGGATTTGGCAACCGTGTACGCATGGTGGTCGCAAATTATTACCGACGGATTCGACACCGGCCTTGGCTGGCGGATGGCTCTTGGGGACACCGATCGCGATAAGCTCGACCAATTGCGCAACCAGCTTGAGCGGAAAAGCAGCGACGCGGATTTTGCGACCAAGATCCGCTACGTATGGGACCAGAACGGCTTGCCGCGCGGCCTGCTCGGCCCGGCGGCTGTCGCTCTGCTCGACGCTTACGCCGACTACGCCGAATTCAAGATCGCCAAGTTCGCCGAATATGCCGAGCAGATCGCCGCCGGTACTTTTTCGGGAGTCGACTAAATGGCGCTGATGAGCGGTTCGCTCATGGACGGCCCGCTGATGCACCTGGTCGGTCGGGCGCGTTCGTCTCAGTGGACGACGCAACGAGCGTTCGCGACGACGCGGCGCATGCTGAAAGCGAGCGGCGGGATTTCGCCCCGACATCATGCCGCGCTATCACCTGGCCAACTGCGGCCGACGACTTCGGCCGTTCACGTTGCGGCGAAGTATTCGCCGCAAGCAACGCTGCGCAGCACAACCACCAACGCCGTAAGCTGGTCGCTACGTCTGGACGCCGGCGCGACGATCACGCCGCGCGATCTAGCGGCTGGCGCCAAAGAGGACCATGCGACCATCGCGGCCGAGCTGATCGAGCAGCGCGACGTAACGGCTGGTTGGACCGCTAAGGCCGCGGCGATCGAGTTGGTCGCTGACTCAGTTGGTCAACGACTAGAAACCGGCGGCGAGATCGAGCCGCTCGATCAATCGCTGCGCATCGAACCCCAAGCGACGACGATCGACGCGACGGTTCGTCTGGTCGCACAGCCGCTGGCCGCGATCGCCGCCGATCACTTGGTCGACCTGGCCGCGGCCGCCGTTTGGTCAAGTCGCTCGTTCGCCTGGTCGGCGGCGTCACCTGCAGCCGATCATCACGCTGGCGGCGCCTGGTCGCCGGCCGCTCGGCATGCGGTCGCCTTGTCCGGAAAGCTGCTCCTGGAAGTCGACCGCGCGGTGGAGCTGCTCAAGCTAAGCGGTGAGCTCTTCTTGGATCCCTTGCATGTGCTCTGGGCCCGGCCGATTGGCTGGACTACGATCGCGGCCGAGCTGATCGGCCGGCGCAACCTAGCCGCCGGCGTCGAGCTGCGCCGCAACCAGGCGGCGAGTCGATCGATCTGGTCACCCCTGACGCGATCCGCGGGATCGGCGGCCGAGCTGCGCAAGATCGTCGCCGAGCTGGCCGAGATCTCGCCGATCGCCAACGTCGCGTTTTCGATTGGGATCCAAACCATCGCCGCCGAGCTAATCGGCTTAAACCGCCTGGCGGCCGCTGTGGAGCTGCGATCCGGTACTGCGGCAAATCGATCGACCTGGTCCCCCGCAACGCATCAGGCGGGATCCTGGCGATCCGTTTTACCGCTGGCGGCCCAATTTTGCCCGATCTCGCCGATCGCGGCGGTCGCGCGGTCGATCGGGATCCAAACGATCGCGGCCGAGCTGATCGAGCGGGCCGACCTGGCCGGCGGCGTCGAGCTGCGGCGCAACCAAGCGGCGAGTCGATCGACCTGGTCGCCCCTGACGCGATCCGCGGGATCTGCGGGCATGCTGCGCACGATCGTCGCCGAGCTGGCCGAGATCGCGCCGATCGCCGACGTCACGCGGTCGATCAGGATCCAAACGATCGCGGCCGATCTGCTCGAGCGGTTCGACCTGGTCGCCGGCGGCGAGATCCGGCCGACGGCGATCGGCGGCCTGGTCACGGTCGCGGCCGGCGACATCTTCGGCGGCGCGGACCTGGTTACTGGTCGACGTCACGCCTGGCGCCAATTGCAACGCCTGACGGCGACGATTGGCGCACGGTCAACGCGCCTCGAGATCTCGGCGGCGACCAACTGGAAACCGTTCGGCGGATTCGGTCCGGTATTGATCGCGCCGCCCGAAGTGTACTATCGTCTGGACGACAATCGCGCGGCGTATGACCTGGCGGCGGCGCTCGGTCGCTTTAACCTGACCAACGACCGGGCGATCTTCGAGCTGGCCGAGTTGCTCGCGCGTTATGATCTCGACAACGATCACGCGGCGTTCGACCTGGCGGCCGACCTGGCGACTTATCACCTAGAAACGGAGTTGTAAGCGATGACCAAGGCCGTCGTTAAACGTAAAATCGAAAAGAACGCCCGCGAGTCGAAGTCGTTCGTTATCCACTGCGGCGGCGTGCTGTGGCCTGGCGAAACGATCGAAGCGGTCGATGCGGCATCGATTGTGATCACCGACGCCGACGGCGAAGTGCTTGCCGAAGGCGATAGTTTTGAGATTCAGGGCGCTACCAAGAATGCCTCGCATATCTGCGAACCGGGCGAAACGCCGGTACCGACCGGCGAAGGGATCGTCGGCTTCTTCGTCGGCGGCAAGTCGGCGACGACCTACCTAGTGACGATCCCGTTCACGACCAGCGGCGGGCAAGATCTCGACGCGGAGTTCAGAATCGATGTTCGGTAGGACTATCCGTAGGGCTCGGCAACCTCAATTCCGTGCGATCGGCAGAATTCTTTCATTGTCGAATAATTCCCCTGGCTTCGTGCGAATAGCTGCAACCCCAGCGGCGACATCTGAAGGTAGGAACCATTTCCCGAAAGATATCCGGAATTTAACATGTCGACTAAATTAGTAGTCGCCATGATTCCCAACTCGCGAGAGCATCGCTCGGAACTGCACTCCCCTACCGTATCGAGTTCGGTGGTTGAATAAAACACTCCACCAACCTCACCGCCTCTTTGCTGCGTAATCGTAATGATCAAATCCTCTTTCAGTCGCACTCTGGCGACATCTCGCATGAAGTGATTCAGCAAGCGAGCCTGGACCTTAGTCATGTTCGACAGTAACCCAATAAAGAGCAGATTCGCATCGTCATCGCCGTCTTCGCTAAATGAGGAAGACAAGAGACCAGCCCACATATCTTGAAGAACGAAGTCATCGACCCAAGACCCTTTCTCCACGACTTCGTACATAATTCTTGGATGAACGCTGCCGGTTTTGTCGTCTCCAATTTTTTCAGCGGCCTTCCTGAGAAACTCAACTAGATTCTTTCCCCTAAAAGCTCGGATTTGATCGCGAATCAATAACCCGACCTCCTCCGCTGCGGGCTCGCATAATTTCCGTACATAGTGCGAGGTTTCCTTCACGATAGCTTCTCCAGCAACCTTGCCGACACCTAAAGCCGCAGCTGCTGCAATTAAATCTGAGCTGTCCAATTCACTGCCCTCCCAATACCGTGCGAAACTCAACACCACGTCATTTGAATTCAATTCTTTAGACAATTCCAGATCTGTAACGATTCTCTCGAACAGCCGCGTTTGGCGTTGCTTCGTCCGCTTTCCCTGCGATCCTGTCGGCACGCCTTGCGTCGGCGACATCGATCGAAGGGAACAAGATGCGAACGATTTACAACCAACAAGCGACCAAGTTGATCGTCGGCGATGGCCTGACCGTCTTACCGAAGCTGGCCGCTAAACGAGAAAAGTTCCATGCGGTCATCACCGATCCGCCCTACTCGAGCGGCGGATTGCATGCGTCAGCGAGACGACAAGAAACCGGCCTCAAGTATCAACAGACGGGCGCCAAACGTCACCCGAATTTTCTCGGCGACAATCGCGACCAGCGGAGCTATCTAGCCTGGTCGACCATCTGGCTATCGCATTGCTTCGAGCTGCTCGAAGATCGCGGCGTCGTTTGTCTGTTCATCGACTGGCGCCAACTGCCGACCATGAGCGACGCGATCCAAGCGGCCGGTTTCGTCTGGCAAGGGGTCGCCGTTTGGGACAAGCAAGCCGCGCGGCCGCGGATGGGCGGTTTCCGCCAACAATCCGAATTCCTGGTTTGGGGATCGAAGGGAAAGCTACCAAGTGAAGGCCGGTCGCTACCTGGCGTGCTGCGGCACGCATACGTGAAGGGAAAGGAACGCGTCCACGCCGCACAAAAGCCGGTCGACCTGATGGCCGATATCTGCCAGATCGTCGCACATCGGGACAATCCGCGCGTCTTGGATCCGTTCGCCGGATCGGGATCGACACTGATTGGCGCCCGTCGCTGCGGCTTCGCCAGCGTCGGCGTCGAACAATGCGAGACAATCGCCGCGATCGCGGCCGATCGGCTGCGAGCGGTGACGCTGGGGGCAGATTCTCAGAGAGACGAGATATCATCACTCTGAATTAATGGTACGCGACAAACGATATCGACGTTCACGATCAAGAAACGCATTTTCGCCACCCTCCAGTATTTCGCAAACGACTTTCCGAATATCGGGGTTTTCGATGGAACCGCAGCGGTAGGTGACGTTCGGTAATCCACCGGTGGAGTTTGGCTCTGACGAGGCAACAATGACTTGATCAGCATCGGTATTAACCACCAAGTTGGCGTTGTGGGTAACGATAATTACTTGCCTTCGCTTTCGCGCGTCTCTGAAATGCGGTACCAACTCATCAAAGACAGATTTCGGATCGAGATTTTCCTCCGGTTGATCAATAATGAGCGGTCGCCGATCCTGCGCATCGATCACCAAGTAAAGCAAAAGCAAGACGATTCCACGCGTCCCAGGTGAAAGTTGTTCGATTGCAACACCATCGTAAGTAATGCCGTATTGCATCACGATATGATCCGTGCTGTAAATCCATGACGCCACACGCTGAACCCATGCCGCTTTCGATTCTAAAGTGATCGTCGAGGGCATGGCCAACATGAATTGCGAGTGCATTTCCCAGATGAAGGTATGCATCGCTTCTCCAACTTCCTCGGCGGAACCATCCCGCCAAGCTGGAACAAGGATTTTCTCCGCTTGAAGTTTCAATGCGCCGTGTCCTCGAAGCAGCGATTGATTTCGAAGATCGAAAAGTTCCTCTCCCGCTTTTATCCAAGCGGACAGGTCAATCTCTCGCGAAACCGAGAGTTGAAGCCTCTTTAATGATCCCTTTGCTTCTTTAAGGGTTTCTTGCAATGGAGCATACATCTCTTCCAGAACTCGTTTCTCATCAAGAAACGATTGAAATACCTCAACGTACAACTCCCTTCTTCGCTCAGTCAGAACTTGCCTTAGTGCCTCTGCTCCTTTGGCAAGAGCAAGCTCTTCATCTGCCTTCTCCAGCAATTTTTTATCTGCCGTTACTTGCCGCTGCAATTGGCTGTATCGCTGTTGCTTACGCCCATCAAGTCCCACTAGTTTTTTTGCTTTTTCCAATTCGGTTTTAAGCGTCTCCAGCGGCCACATTGTCGACGGATTTACTTCAATGTCGACAAGCTCGCCGCCACCTTCGACTCGCCTCTTGATTTGTAAATTTATGGCATCGATTCGATCGGAAATAATTGAATCGACATTTCCGCGAAAAACCATTTCAAATGAGGTCCATTGTGCATCCAAAAGGCCGGTTTCCGAGAAGGCCTCTTTCAATCGCACCAACTGTTGAGGCGCAGTACTCTTTACTATATTCCCAACTTCCTTCTTTAAATCCTCCACACGCAATTTCGATCGATTTAGCTTTTCAATAGCGTTGTTTCTTGCGTCCAACGCAGATCCAAGTTCTGCTAATCTTGTCGCGTGAGCTTCCTTGTTTGTTGGAATTAACAACTTCATCTCTTCACCGGCTTTTCCCAACCGTTTTCGTCGGGCGACTTGCTCGGCCTCAATAACTGGAATCCGTGCGTGAAGGGCTTCTGCGGAATTTATTCGATCGGAAGTTTCACCAATCTCGCCCTGCGCTAATTCTCGATTACGACAAATTGGATTGAGATGAATCTCAGCAAGCTCATCGAAGGATTCGGCATCATATTTCTCGGTTGGATCAGTGGCGTCAAAAACGACTCTCTCGATCTCCTTTCGTAGTTCCACCGCGAGACCAGCGGCAGAACAAAGTTGCTCGACGAACTGTTGAGAAAGATACCGAACCGTGTCGTTGTCGCCTTTTAAATTACGCCTACCGAGAAACTTCGTCACACACTCCCCATCACCCCAATGCAAATCCACGACAGCATTTTCCAGGTGATTCACGGGATTCGAAGCCCGATGAATAAAAGAGGTTTTCAGTTCCAATGGTGTGGTCACATCGGCACCAATGGCGAGAATATCCGCCAATGCGGTTTTTCCCGAACCGCGTGAACCAATGATTGCTACTAGTCCAGGATTCAAGGGAATTTCGCCGTTCTCAATCCAAGGGGTTTTTTGCGTGGAAATTCGCGATATGCATTGGCTTGCGTCATGTCGGGTAGGCGAGTTTGGCCCGATCCAAACCCGTTCCTCAGGTTCGAGAAGACACTGCCGAAGGGAATCAAATGTTGGATCGCCTTTGATCCAGCATTGCCGCTCCTCTTTTGGGAGACAAGTATTCGCAACGTCATGCGCATCGCACCCATGTAGGCATGGCTTTCGCCCGCCGTATTTCTCGTCTAACTTGTTTTTGTCATCAGTAGCGTTTTTGCCAAGCCAGAAATCCCGTGTTTTTGGATTGGCTGCAAAGACAATGTGAGCGAATCTTTCAATCTCTTGCCGAAGCGCCGCGAAAGACGCGTCGTTCTGTAGGCCAGCCGTGCCATCGTTATTGCTCGCAGCCACCGCCACTAGACAGTTTTCGAGCACCCATTTATTAGTTCGAAACAATTGGCGGAGACTATCCAGCGATATCTTGAATTGATTCGCGCCTTCACTGCATGCAGAATCGTTGTCGAGCAAAAGGGGGTTGTGTACCCGTCCAAGACGCGCCAAGTCCGTCAGATTGCAATGGTACGGACTCCCTCGGTATTCAAATGACAGAGATGACAATGCCGCTTCGATTCGTTCGACATGATCAACGTCTTCGGGACAAAAGAGCAGGTGAAGATTGATTCCCTTCTGTCTTTCTGTCTCTACCGTTAGGCGAAATTCCACGTTAGGAAAAATTAGTTCGACTTTCGCCAGTCGACCATTCGCCTTATGGGCCTTTACTGCCTTGTAACTTTCAATGTTGAGATAGTCGGTCACCCCGAGAACTTCAACAGTTGGAGTCGACGATTCAATTGCCGTCAAGTAACCGTTCCAATCGCCCTTAAATTGATCATTCCTCAATGTCCCTGGAGCATGTAGATGCGGATTCCAACGACGCCATTGCGATCCGCGGTCGAAGGGATTTATTTCGGTAGCTGGCATGTAGTTTTCTTGATCAAATACTGGAATCAAAACCGTCGTTATTCACTGCGAATTCAAAATCGAATCAAATAGGATTTCAGTCTCGTCGAGGACCAAATGCCTTTCAGTTTTTTCACCATCAGACGCAACAACGTACATCGACACCTTGTAGAGGCCAATTTTGAGTGAGTTGATTCGGACGTCGAACGTGGTGGGATCTGCTTCAACTCGAACCGGCGCATATTTTCGGGGCTCCGACGAATCACTGGCGCGTTCGAAATAGTGAGATGCAAAGAAGGTCTCTCCATTCGGAGATTTTGGTGGACGGATATCGACCCAAAAAAGATTCGTTTCTGTAGGCATTGCGCCAAATGATGGCTGGTATTTTGGAACTGGCTCGAAGGAATGAACACGAACCTCAATCGAATCAATTACAACATTGTGACTAGGGTTCAAACGACTAGCTGAAAACCTCGCTACGAATGCCGGCTCTACATAGAACGTTGGATCAAAATCCGCTTTCGTAGAATCAGCGGTCAACGCAAACGAAACTTCCTTATTGCCAATTTGGGCAAAAATCGTTGAACCGAAACGCCTAGCCTTGGAAAGCTTCAAGAGTCGGCCGACAACATTTAGGTCTGGCTGCTCGCTTGAATCTTTCGTATGAGGGTCGTCTGTTTTTGGCATGTTGTTATTAATGACAATATTCGACCCCTCCATTCGTTCAATCGATATCGATGACGGATTGCCTCCGATTAATTTCGAGTTGACCGTCTTTCCATCTGTCGCAGGCGAGAAAGGGTAGATCCATAAAATAATCGCCAGCGGTATTGCGACCACGGATGCGAGACCGGTGAAAACTCCCCACTTTGTCCAAATCGTTAGTTTTTTGAATCGTTTGAACAAACTCAAAGCCAATCACGAGCTCCAATTTATGAACTGGCCGAGACCACCTTTGGCACGGACGGGCGCAGCCCCCCCGGCTCTAGGTTCTTCCGGTGGATGTGAACAGTCGACCCCAGCGGGAACAATCAAGAATTGGGACTTTGTTTCTTTCCTTGTCCGGCCGACTCGAGAACGCGCCGGCCGTCCGACTCCGGAAATGCCCAATCCGCCAAACCGGGCCATGATACCACCCCCAACAAGTGTCGGCAATTAAGAGTACCGGACTGTCGATCCGGTGGTTGCGGGTTCGAGCCCCGTCGGCCTCGCTTGCTGTGACTTTGTTGCACGCACGCAGTTATAAAAAACGCTGAGAGCTTTACTCTTGGCGTTTTTTTTATGCGCGCTTCTAAATTAGACGCTCCGCAGCACGCTGATTTGCTGACGTTTGTCATCACCTAGCTGCCGTAAAAGAACGCCGCTTGACGAGTGAACGCACGTTCACTATTCTTGCGGCATGATTGCACATCTCGACGCCGACTGTTTTTATGCTTCCGCCGAACGGGTTCGGTATGCCCATTTGCACGGCGTGCCGTTGGGCGTGTTGGGAAATCAGGGTGCGTGCGTTATCGCCAAATCTTATGAGATGAAGGCGCGCGGCGTTTCGACCGGGATGCCGATTTGGGATGCGCTCAAGGTTTGTCCGGAAGGGGTTTACGTTAAACGCGACTTTCATTGGTACGAGGTTTTGTCGCGGGCCATGTTGGCCATTGTGCGTGAGCGTAGCCCGCGGGTCGAGTATTACTCGATTGACGAATTCTTTTTTGACGCGGCTCGTCTGGACGATCCGCTCAGCATTCAAGCCGATATTTTAAAGCGGGTTGGCGTGCCGATCTCGATTGGGGTTGCGGCGACGCGCACGTTGGCGAAGTTGGCCAGCGACGCGTCGAAGCCGTTTGGCTGCCGCGTTTTGCGGGACGATGCCGAAAGCTGGGACTATGTAGACGCGTTGCCGATTACTGAAGTGACCGGTATTGCCCGGCGCAGCGCGGTCAAGTTGGCGGCCCAGGCGATCACGACGGTCGGCGACTTTCGCCGGGCCGATCGCCGGTTGATTCGCCAGCTGCTGACCGTCAAAGGCGAAACGCTGTGGTATGAGCTGAACGGCGATCCGGTCACGCCGATTGCAACTACGCGGCCGATGCACAAAGCGTTGGCCCGCGGCGGCAGCGTCGGTCAGGCGACCGCCGATCGGGACCGCATCCAAGGTTGGCTGCTGCGCAATCTAGAACGTCTGGTCGAAGCGTTGACCTTGAACCGTTACGCCTGCGGGCGGCTGACGCTCGAACTGGCTTATAAACATGGGGGAGGCGCCGCGCGGACGCAAAAGTTGTTTCGTCAAACGGAATCAAGCGATGACCTGTTGCCGGCGGCGCTGCTGGCGCTGACCTGCTGGAACGGCGTCTCCCGGATTTCGCACATGCACTTGATCGCCGATCAACTGACGGCCGGCGAGCGGCAACGTTCGCTGTTTGACAATTCGACGTCTAAACTAGATCAATTGAAAGCCAGCGTGAACGAAAAACTGGGACGGTTTGCGGTGCGGAGCGGATCGACGCTGCACTTGCCGGACCTCTACTCTGATTCGGCTCACAACTATGACATCTGCGACGTGCAGGGAAAAACGTGTTTCTGATTTTGAAAGATTCAAAATGTGTACCGGCGTTGCGATTGACCGCTGCGAAATCCCCGACACGCTGCTCGACGAGTTCGATCTGGCGCAGCAACTAACCACGCGCGGCGCTGCCGCGACCCCTGAAATTCAATTTCGCTACCAAGACAAAACGCCGCGGCTGCCGGTTTGGCTAGATGGTCGGCTGCAGCTTGTCACCTGGGGCAACCGCGACGACAAAACTTCCAAGCTGCCCAAAACCGGCTGGTGCCGAACCGATAGTCTGGAAGCCGGCAAATGGAAATGGCTGCACCCTGAAGAGGTCGACATCCGCGCCAACTACGGTCTTGAAAAAGGAGTCTGGTTCGCGATCCCCGAAGGAATCCGCGGCGTCGTCATCAACGATGAACATCGACGCCCTCATGTCTATATGTTGACGCAAGAGGCGAGCCATTATTACGAAGTGATGACTCGACATGCGCGGATGCCGGTGCTGATTGGGGACCAAATTTAAGAGATGCTGGTTGCAACTAACAGCGCTGCAATTAACAGCGCTGTTTCAAGCGGCGGCGTTTGGGTGTACGAGAGAGCGGTAACGCGTTGCGATTGGACTCTGGCGCCGTTGATCTTGGCTGGAAAACGCTTCCCAAAGGCCCCGCCAACAGGGCTGGCAGCAGGATCAGTTCGGCGATGACGCCGGCGATCAGGATGGTCAGCATCAGCACGCCAAATTGTTTGGTCGGCGTGAACGTGCTGAACGCAAAGACCGAAAGCCCCAACCCGTTGATCAGGGCCGCCTGAAGCGTGGGAGTGGCGCAGTGTTCATAGGCGCTGAGGATCGCGACGTGACGATCGCCAGTGCGATCGAGACTTTCGCGGAACCAAGTCAGGTAGTGAATCGTATCGTCAACAGCAACTCCCAGCGCGATGCTGGCCGACATCATCGAGCCGATATCGATCGGATGGTTGAGCCAGCCCATGCCGCCAAAGACAACCAAAATCGGCAACACGTTGGGGAGCATCGTCACCAGCCCAGCGCGAACTCCGCGCGCCACAAACATCAGCAGCGGGGTGATCGTCAAAAACGACCAGGCGGTGCTCTCCATCAAACTTTGCAACAGCGCCCGCTGCGCCTTGTAAACAATCGGAATCACGCCAGTGTAGGTCGCGGTGATCGGCGGTTGAACTTGCGTCTTGTAAGCGATCTGGTCAGCATGTCCACGGATGATAGGATCGACCAAATCGCGCAGTCGCGCCGCGAATCGGCCATAGTCGACATTCTCAAACGCCGCAACACGAACGCTGATTCGCCAAAGTTCGTCATTACTCAGGCTATCACGCGTCAAATAGCCGCTGCCGAGCAACGCGGGATAGCTTTTTTCAAACTGGGAATTGGTCGCCGTGCGTCGGACCAGCGCAAAGGCTCCGCGCTGCGGACTTGGCAGCGGCGGCACAAAGGTAGTCGCCGAAATCGAAGGTCCGACGATATTGGCGCCGTTTTCGCCAAATTCTTGCTCAATCACTTGTTGCACATCTTCCACAATGCGCATCCGCTCGACCAGCGAAAGCTGCGGCCGATTAAGATACGGTTGGCCATCTTCGCGCGGCACGCAGTGATCAAACCGCAATACAATCTCCATCGGCACCAACTGGCCCACATGACCTTCCAGCCAGCGATAGTCTTGTAAGATCCGCGCCTGATGATCGAAGAGTTTCATCAAATCGACCGACGTCTGGGTGCGGGTCAGCCCAAAACTAAGTCCCACAATCACCGTCAGACAGAGGGCCGAAACCCAGCCATGTCGACGAATAATCAAGCCGCCAAATCGATGCCAAAACCCGGCCAGTGCAGATTGCAGATACTGCAGGATAGCCCAACGAGAACGCGTTTCCACTACAGCGACTTGGCTCTTCACTGCAGTTTTGCCCGGCCAAGCTTGCAGGGCCGCCGGCAAAAACAGAAATAACACGATCAAAGTTTGCATCACGCCCAGCGCGGCGAACAAACCAAATTTGCTGATCGGACGCAGGTCGCTGGTGCAAAGCGATAACAGCCCCAGCGCCGTTGTTACCGAACACAACAGAGCCGGTTTCCAGCCGCGCGCAATCGCCTGCAGCGGCGCAGCGTGCGGACCATACTCCTGAAGCGCGGATCGATAGTAGTTGATTAAGTGAACGGCGCCTGATATCGCCAACACGTAAACCAACGAAGGCATCGACAATAAGATCGCGTCGCTGGTCGCTCCACCCCAACTGACGGCCGCCAAACTGCCCGCCGCGCTGAAAATACCGCAGGCAAACACGATCATCGTAAGGCGCAAACTGCGCAGCGAGCACCAAGCGAGTCCAATCCCAAACAGCGCCGCCAGCCCAGCCAGGCGGATCATTGTCTGCTCTCCTTCTTCGTCGATCGCAATGTTGTCGACTGGAGGCCCGCCCAAGTGAGCTGAGTCAGGATCAATCTCGCAAGCGCGCATCGCGGCGAAGAGCATTCCCTCGTCACGCTGAACTTTCAGGCGTCCCTGCGCTTTTCGCCCCAGAGCCGATCGCAAATCAAGGATCGCTTCATTGGTCAAAGTAACCACCACGCAAGTATGCCGGCCATCGTCACCAATCAGCGCACCTCTCAGGCGATCAACCGCCGTGTCATACGGCACATTCATCGGTTCAGACGTCAGCCGATTGAGCATTCGTCGGCCGGTGGTGACCGACTTGATGTAGCGGTTCTCGCTGACCTCTGCATCACCGGCCGCATTCGCTTCGAGTAACTGAGCAAAGCGTTCAATCCGGGGATCGTCTTCGAAATCGCCAGAGTGCTGCGCCGCATGGCCCAGCAGACAGCCATCCCAACTGACGATCACAAATTGATCCGCGACAAAATGCTCGCGAAACCACCGTAAGTCGCCTGTTTCGGAATAGGTAGGAGGCAACCAATCCGCCACTTTATTGGTGTTACTGCGAATCGTACGCCCTGCACCGGCAAACACCAGCGGAGCGGCGATGACAAACAGCAATACAATCCATTTCGCGTTACGAGCAAACCACTCGGTTGAATTCCGTTTCATAAGACTTTCCCTATCCGCATTTCTGCGGTTCGACATGACCGGTTGGTGCGACAATCGTGCTGGAACAGGCGCCGTAACTTCTGTAGCGGTCCGAGCCGAGGCCGTGATTGTTGGTGAAGGAATTTACTGCGGTTTGACATGCGTCAAATTTCCTCCGTCTGCGAAACTATCTGGCTGGCGTTTCTTAGCGCTTCGCGGCGTGCGTCAATTAGCGACGCGATGATGCCGACGCTCAAGATCCCGCCGATAATCGCCAGCGAAATCAAATTGGGAATCGGCATGTGATGGGAGACAAGCATTTTGACGCCGACATAGGCCAGCACAAAAACCAGGCTCGACTTCAGATGACGAAATTCGACCAGACAGCCTGCCAAGACGAAGTACAGAGACCTCAAACCGAGAATCGCAAAGATATTCGACGTAAACACCAAGAACGGATCCTTGGTCACGGCAAAGACCGCTGGAATCGAATCGACCGCAAACACTACGTCGCTGGTCTCGACAAAGATCAACGCCAGCAGGATCGGAGTCGCCGCCCAGCCGCTGGCCGTCTTCACAAAGAACGCGCCTGTTGAGGTGTCGTCGCTGATCGGAAAGAATCGGCGCAACAGCCGCATCAGGTAGCTTTCGTGGATCGCCACGGTTTCATCCCGCGAAATCAACAGTTTGACCGCCGAAAACAACAGCAATAAGCCAAACAGGTACACAATCCATTCAAACCGCGCCAACAAAATGGCGCCCAATCCGATCATTGCCCCACGCAACACGACCGCGCCTAAAATCCCCCAAAACAGCAGCCGATGCTGATGCTTGAGCGGGATCGCAAAATAGCTGAAGATCAGCGCGATCACGAAAATGTTGTCGATCGAGAGCGACTTCTCTAAGACATACGCCGTCAGAAACTGCACAGCGGCGTCTAACCCTGAAATTCCGCCTGTCGGGATGGAGACAAACGAATCCAAATGGCCACTGTACAGCGCATACACGACGCCGTTGAACGCCAGCGAAAGCCCGATCCATAACCCGCTCCATTTAAGCGACTCGGCGATGCTCGGCTGATGGGCGCGCCGATGAAACACGCCCAAGTCGAGAAGCACCAATAGTAGGATCAATAGGATAAAGCTGGCCCAAATGATAGGGCTCATATGCCGCACCCCGGTGCGCCAGCTTGGACGCCGTTGTGACTGGAGATGACCTCATTGGGCGATAGTTCGATGATCCGGTCATCTTCAAAGACGCCGGGGACAAAATCGAGCGTCACGCGCACATGCGCCGGATCAAGCGTCCCAAATTTCCAAGCGAGCCACTGTCCCATGGTCAACTGCTTCGACCATTTCTTTAGGCAGTTGCGTAAGCGAACAACGACCGGATTGCGGTCATCTTGGGCTGCTGTCAGCGTCGTGAGACAGCCCTCGATTTGACCGGCCAGCAGCAAAGCAGTGGCAAAGTTAGCTTTGAGGTAGGTTGGCAAGTCGGGTCGCATGGTGATCGATCCGGATCGCAAGAGCGTGGCGCGATACCACTGAATCGCTTCGGTGTAGCGGCCCATTCGCAATAGGCAGACGCCGCGGGCATTTCGCAGTTCGGTGTCATAACCGGGATTGCCGAGCAGCTGTAGAGCGGCGGTGTAATCTTGCTTTTCGACGTAGCGTTTTGCTTTGGAAAGGGGAGAAAGATCATAGCCAGCGCCACTTTGAGGGCGCGCAGCGGTCTTCGGATTCATAGGAAGAACTCCAAGCGGTTCGCAAATCAAGTGCGATACCAGAGGCTAGTGCAGAGAAAGAACGAAGGTACGAACGTGGCGCAAAAGATTTAGAGCTGCCAGCGAACCTTCAAAATCTGCAGACTAGAAGCGGCGACCACGCCGGCCGGCGATTGGTCGAGCGACGACGATTTCCAACGATCAATGATCGTATCGTCATAACTGGCGAACAGGCTAACCGCCTGCTCAAGCAGCGAACGGACGTTGGTCTCCTTCTCCAAGCGATTTGCCGTGCCAGCATCAAAATGATCGGCCGGGGCGATGCTGGTCACCACCTGCTGGGCCGGGGAAAAGCAAGGCGCAATCGAGTGGGTATTGGTCGTAGCAGACCAGCAAATAGCGGCTGCCGTCAGCATGACGGACAGGAGAGACAGCGTAGGGATAAATCGCCGCAGACGATTCATCAAGTTGATTCCGGACGCCGTAAACGGCGAAATAAACGGGAACGAAATGTTCCCTGCTTTCCTGAAGAATACGACGGGCGCTGCGCAACGTCAAGTGATGCAGGTCGCGGGTTACCCGCAGTTTGGCGAATAATCCGCTAGCAGTCTCCCTGCTAATTGAGCCAATTTTACGGACAATCTCCCGGCAAATGACGTCACCCCCACCCGATCGCCGATCCAAGGAGGACAGGCAATTCGCCGCCAAACTTACGGATGCGGACAGGATGATGACGCGGACCTTACTGCTGCTCTTTGTTCTCGGCGTCGCAGGGGCTCCAGCGATCACTGCTGCGCAGATTCCGCTGCCTAGCATTGCTGAGCGTGCTTTTACGCAGACCGCCGAATCAGGCGAAGAAGACGAGATTGAGACCGACCGTGACTCGTTTACCCCGGCGACTAGCGTGGTTGGATATCACCATACGGTGATTGAATCGGCTTACACGTTTATTGAAAACCGTCGCGTTGCCGAAACGCATAGCTTTCCTGAATTGCTTGCTCGCATTGGGGTCAGCGATACGATCGAACTGCGGGTCGGCTGGAATTACGAAGTCGGCGGCGCCGGCAATCCTGCCTCGGGCAATGTGCCGGCTGATTTCGGCGATGAAGGGCAGATCGAACGCGAGAGCCGCATGCTGTATGGCGGCAAATTTTTGCTAACCGAGCAATGTGGCTGGACTCCGCGCAGCTCACTGATCTTGCAAGGCTTCACTCCGACCAGCGGCGAGGCGAATGACAGCGACTTCACCGCGACTTATGTCGGCGGTTGGAGGTTGCCGTTGGGTTGGGAATGGGATTCGGCCTTGCACTATAGCACGAGCAGTTTGGAGGAAGATCATTTCAACGCGTGGGCGCCGTCGACGGTGCTGAAGATTCCCCTCGGAGAGCGTTGGAAAACGCACGCTGAATACTTTGGCATTTTCACGGACGGCCGCGCGGCCGAGAGCGTGCAGCATTTCTTTAGCCCCGGCATTCATTACTTGGTCACGCCCAATCTAGAAGTCGGCGTCCGCGTCGGCTGGGGCTTAAACCAGCAGTCCCCCAACTTCTTTAGCAACATCGGCGGCGGGGTTCGATTTTAGGAACAGAGCGCACAGATTTCAATTGCCGCCGCGCTGGTTGAGCCTCTAAATTCAACTGCGGTTTTTGGATTCTCTCTAGCATTGCGGCGACGGGGATGGACCTATCACGCGAAGAGCGAGACGAACTGGCGTTGGCCCTACGGCGACTTGTCACCGGGCGAATGACGAACGATGATTTTGACGAAGAGTACGACCAGAAATGGTTCGACTGCGAGGACCTTGCCGTCAGCGAGATCGCAGCATTCGGGTGGGAACTTTTCAACAGCGATCTACTGCTGGCTTACAAACTGAAGGGACGATACGCCGTCACTCCTGCCGAGCGGCGGATTGCCAGTCGTGCGATCCTCTTCCTGCAGTCCAATCTTAACTATCAGTGGCCTCCAAATATTCTAGGCATTGCTCCTTACTTTTCACCGTGGGGCCCTGGTTGGAATTTGTTGCTGGGTTTGGTTTTAATTTTCGCCGCGATCTGCGTGGGTCCGCCTGCGTTGACGCTCTGGGGGTTTGGCTTGTTGGCGCTGCTTCCCACCTTCTATTGGTTGGCGACCTATCAAAGCCGGACGTCCCAGCTTCAGGAGTTTTACGCGAGCGGAGACTTCTCAATTTGGCCATTTCAAAATCAAGCTGACTTTGACCAAGCCAAGCGGTCGCCGAGATATTTGACCGGCGCTGGGCGAGAATTCTAGAGGGATCGTTGTCCCAGCCTGGTCACCATAATCGAAGGATCGTCAGCGCAAAGTCCTTTAGCCCCGTTCTTGAAGGGGGAGCGATATTCCGGTTGTCCGATTTCTAACGCTTGACCGCCGCGGTCAGACTTGAAGTTGCGGTGATTAGGTCGCTAGGTTCCGGCGTAATATAGCCCGCAATCTATGCTATTGAGGGCGATAAATCAGACTCCACCGCGGAGACGCTCTTAGGCAAGCAGCCAGACTTGCCGCAGATAGAACGGCAAATTTCGGCATCGGCAGGAACCGAAATGCAACAAGCCATCACTCATCCAATCGAGTCGCGCACCTCGTCAACAATTGACGCAGCGTGGTTGATCGTTGCTGCTCGGATACTTCTTAGCTTGAGTCTCTGCGCGACGCTCCTGGTGCTGCTCTCTTGGCTGACGGGGTGGACCTCGATGCGCTCCATCATCGATGGCCTCCCCACGATGAAGGTGAATACGTCCATCGGTTTAATACTGCTCTCTGTGACCGGTCTGTTGCGTACGATTGTCACGCCTCCCGATAGCAAATTTCCGATCCTACCCCAGCTGTTCGCATTACTAACAATCGGACTGGGAGTCGCCTGCTTGGTTCAAGATCTGGCTGCGATTGACCTGGGGATCAACACGCTGCTTTGCGATGATCTCGCTTCGCTCAAAGCGGGCAATCTGCCGGGACAGATGTCTCAAGCATCGGCAATGGGGATCACGCTACTCGGCCTCGGCCTCTACATGTGGCGTGATGGGCTGAAGTGGGTGGGTACCGTCGCGACGGTGTTGGGCGGCTTGATCGGCGTCGGCGGGATACTACTTTTTCTCACCCGCGCTACCGGATTACGCCATTACGATATTTACTGCACGACGGCGATCCATACCGCGATATTCCTGACTGCAATTGCGACCAGCAACCTCCTGACGCAACGTGGGTTGCGAAATGTTAACAACCTCCAGTCCTATCTAACGCTAAAAAAAGAGATCCAGCTGGCAAAATCATTGATCGCTTTGGTCTGCGTGACGTTGCTGATGGGTCTATTAGTGACGATCTTTTTGGTTCACGACTCGCAGCAGCATATTCTCGAAGAACACTACGTCCAGTTTCTCCGCCGTAGCGAATTACTGACGCAAGTGATTCAGCGACGCGCCAACATTTGCGTCTACGGGCTCAAAGGGGCCCGCGGAATGTATACCGGCAGTCAGTTTGTTAGTCGCGATGAATTCAAAGCGTATGTTGAATCTCGCGATTTGCCGAACGAATTCCCGGGTGCAATTGGCTTTGGTATGATTCGTCGCGTGAACCGGTCTGACATCGATGCGTTCATTGCTGCAGAACGAGCCGATAATGCGCCCGATTTTGACGTTCATTTGCTCGGAGACGCGCCTCAGGCTTACATCATCCAGCATATTTATCCGCTGGAGGCCAATCGTTCGGCCTGGGGATACGACACGGGATCTGAAAAAGTCCGGCGGACCGCGATCGAAAAAGCGATCCGCTCAGGGGAGCCGACAATCACCGGCATGATCCATTTGCTGCAAGATAATCGGCCGAGAGCCGGTTTTCTCTACTATGTGCCGATCTATAAAAATGGATCCAATCCAAAGACGCCTGAGGAGCGTATGGCCAACTCGCTAGGCGCCCTCTACGCACCGATCATTTTGGAACGAAGCCTCGAAAACCTGGGGGGACTACTGGACGATGGACTCGACTTTGAGATCTTCGACGGCGGCGAACAATCGCAACGTACCCAGCTGTATGATCACGATGATCATCTCAAAAGTTTCCGCAGTCTCGAAATAAATCAATCGGCGTACGCGGATCGTCAGTTCTTCAACAGCATGCCGATTATGGTCGGAGGCCGGGTCTGGACGATCACAACGAGTACTACCGACGCATTTAATGCAAAGATCGATCGCGTCACACCCACTGTCTTCGCACTCGGTGGAACGACGCTCAGCCTGTTACTTGCTGGAATCGTTTGGTCGATGGGCCTCAGCCAGACGCGCGCTAACGCCTTAGCCGAAGAGATGACGCGAGAGTTTCGCAACAGCGAACACCTCGCGACACTTGCGGCGGAAGAAGCGGAACGCTTGGCCAAGATTATTCGACGCACCAGTAACGGTGTAATCATCACTGACGTCGAAGGCAAGATCGTCTGGGTCAATGATGGCTTCACGCGGCTCAGCGGATATAAACTAGCAGAAGCCGTCGGAAAAACGCCCAGCAAACTGCTCTATGGACCGAATAGCAATCAGGATGCGATCGCACGCTTAGCAAAAGCTGTCCAACTTCGGGCTTCCACTTATGCCGAAATTGTCAACTACAGGAAAGATGGGCGAGAATATGTGGTTGTTTCCGAAATTGCGCCGCTGACGGATAAGAACGGCGTGCTGACCGGATTCATGATGATCGAAAGCGACATCACCGAGAAGTGCGCCGCCGAAAGTCGCTTGAAAGCGGTCAACGCAGAACTGATGTTAGCGCATGAAGAGGCGAAACTCGCCAGCAAAACCAAAAGTGAATTTCTCGCCAATATGAGCCACGAGATACGGACTCCGATGACAGCGATCGTCGGGTTTAGCGATCTGCTGTTAGAAACGGAAGTGTCGGAAGAAGAGAAACGGAAATCGATCGGCACCATTCAACGCAATGGAAACCATTTGCTCGAATTGATCAACGACATTCTTGACCTCTCTAAAGTCGAAGCAGGCAAGTTTGATATCGAGATTCGGAAAATGGATCCGCAGGAAATCGTCCGCGATGTGTACGAATTGCTTATCGAGCGAGCGATCTCGCAGGAAAATCGGCTGCTGATCGAGTGGAAGGAACCAATTCCTCACACGATCCTCTGCGATTCAACCCGTTTGAAGCAGGCCTTGCTGAATCTCGTGGGAAATGCAATCAAGTTCACCAAGCACGGGACCGTGAAACTGATGGCCGAGTGCGACTTCGCCCACCAGCAAATGATCTTCCAGGTGATTGACTCGGGAATTGGCATGGCGCCGGAACAACTCGAACATATATTCCAACCGTTTCGTCAGGCGGATACGTCAATGACACGCAAGTTTGGGGGAACGGGTCTAGGCCTGACGATCACCAAGCAAATCGCCGAACTTTTGGGAGGCGATGTCCAAGTGAAGAGTCAACCAGGAAAAGGTAGCGTCTTCACATTGCGCGTCGCGACCGGAGATCTGACAGGCGTCAGCATGCAATCCTCGCGAGGGATTCAACCAACGACCATCACCTCGCCGGTCTCCGAGGTTCAAACGCAACTACGAGGACGGATCCTCTTGATCGAGGATGGCCCCGACAACCGGAAACTAATCAGCTTCATCTTAACGAAGGCCGGCGCCAACGTCTCCATCGAAGAGAACGGTAAACTTGGGCTTGACGCCGCGCTGGCCGCATGGCGAAAGAACGAACCGTTCGATGTCATTTTGATGGACATGCAAATGCCGGTCATGGACGGCTACACCGCCGCCGCCGAACTTCGCAACGCAGGCTACACCGGCCCGATTATCGCACTTACCGCGCATGCGATGCGGGACGACATCAACAAGTGCCTGGACGCTGGCTGCGACGCCTATCTGACGAAACCGATTGAACGGAAGTCGTTCCTGGCCGAAATCAGCATTCGCCTGCAAAGGAATGCTTTGCAAAACGACGCCCAAATAACCTAGGCAAGTTGCCTGGTGATAGCGTTTGCTGAGGAGAATCCGATCGGTCCATGTCTCACCTGAGATGAAATTGCATCTCCTTCGCAAAATCAGTCCTTCAGTGCTTCCCTGAAGCTAAAGCTTATTATTAAATACTTAAGCCAGCTTCGCCACTTTACTCTCTCAGGAGCTTTACTCCGATGAAAGTCAGTCCCTATCTCTTTTTTCGCGGCGATTGTCAAACTGCTTGTGAGTTTTACGAGAAGCTCCTTGGCGCCAAAATTGAAGCGATGTTTGCTCATGCTGGCTCGCCCGGCAGTGAAGAGCTGCCGGAAGACTGGCAAGATAAAATCATGCATGCTTGCCTACTGATCGGCGATACGCTGCTGATGGCGTCAGATTGCCCACCGGAACAATATGAAAAGCCGCAAGGCTCTAAGGTCTCGCTGAATATCGACGAACCGTCGGAAGCGGAACGAATTTTCGCGGGACTTTCTGAAGGGGGCAAGATCGAGATGCCGCTGCAAGAGACTTTTTGGGCGCAGCGGTTTGGCATGGTGGTTGATCGCTTTGGCACGCCGTGGATGATCAATTGCGCCAAGCCGATGCCTGCCGGGGACGATTAGCTGCGATTTTGCTCGTCGTCCAAAATTTTGTCGATCACAATCGCAGCGCAGAGGATAGAGATATCATCCTCGCCAGCTTCGGTCTCGATCCCATAGGTATCGGTCCAGGTCCAATACGCTTTGTTGACGTTGGCGACTGTGCGTCCATGGCGAGTGAAGCGGTATTGGTGATCCCAAAAATTACCCTCGATCTCATAGTCGTTGGGGCCCGGCACATCTAACGTAAACTGCTTGTTGAACCAGGTAAAAGTTTGGGTCAATTCGGCAAACAATTGGCCGTCGCGATACATTTGGTACTGCGGCATCCAAGTCATTAGTTTTTGTTTGATAAAGGCCAGCTCGTTTCCTTGCAGGTCTTGGAACGAGAGCTTGTGCCCCCAAGAGAAGACTTCCCCTTTGATCCAATAAACGGGCTGATGTTGCTCATCATAGATGTGCAGTTCGTCTCCCCACGCCCAAAGCTTCTGCTGCATAACGTAGCGCACTGTGTCTCTCCCCCGGCAATCCTGCGAATTGTAAGGACGCAGCGATTATAGCCGCTCCCCTGCTCTGTTCGTCGTTTATTGCACGATCTTGTCACTTGGGAAAAAAGAAAACCGCAGACGGTTCATCCCGTCATGCGGCTTTCAGCTTTTGCAGGTCGCTTGAGGTGGCCCAGACTTGACGGGCGCGGTTTCCTCTAAGATTGTAGGCTGAGAAGCGGCAACTTAGGAGAGCCAAGATGGCCAAGGGGAAACGCAAGCAGCCACGAGCAGCGCGGCGTGAATTTGATCGAGACTTTAAGCTTCAAGCCGTGCAGATGATGCTCGACGGCTACACGGCCAAGTCCGTTTCCGACAACCTGGGCGTCGGAAATCCCAATTTGCTCTACCGCTGGAAAGCGGAGTTCGTCGCCGAAGGAGGCCAGGTCGCCGAGACGCTGGACCAGGAAGTCAAAGAGCTCCGCGACAAGCTGCGTCGAACCGAGCGGGAACGCGACATCTTAAAAAAAGCATTGGGCATTTTAAGCCAACAAGAGTAGCCGAAGTTTATCAGGTGATCTCGGTGCTGTCGCAAGACGTATTTCCCACGACCGAACTTTGCGACGTGCTGCAGGTTTCCCGCAGCGCGTACTACGACTGGAAGCAAGGCATGCTGAACGTTTATCAGCAACAGGATGAGCGGCTCCGGCCGTTGGTTCAAGACGTTTTTTATCAGCACAAGCGGCGTTACGGCGCAAGGCGAATCTCACGTGAACTGATCGAGCAAGGCGTCCCGTGTAGTCGCCAAAAAGTCCGGAAAATCCTGGACCAATTGAGCCTGACCGCGATCCAGCCGAAGTCGTTTCAGCCGCGCACGACGAACAGCAAACATACTTTGGGTTACAGTCCGAACCTGCTGCTGGAAAGCTTTCAGCTTGACGACATCAATCAGGTTTGGGTCGGCGACATAACGTACATCGCCTTGCCGTCGCGGTTCGCCTACCTGGCGATCCTGATGGACCTGTTCTCTCGAAAAATCGTCGGCTGGTCGTTGGCGATGAACATGGAAGCTTCGCTGGTGATTGATGCATTCCGAAAAGCGATCCGCGCTCGTCAGCCGCCGCCAGGCTTAATTCACCACACCGATCGTGGCGGCCAGTACGCCGCGATCGAATACCGAAAGCTATTGACCCGAGCAGAAATGAGGCAAAGCATGAGACGCGCTGGCGATTGCTACGACAACGCATTCATGGAATCATGCTTTGGAACGATCAAGACCGAACTGGAACTGACAAGCTACGAGTCCTTGGAAGAAGCTCACCGAGAAATCGCGGAATACATCAATTACTACAACAACATTCGCCGACATTCATCAATAGACTATCTTTCACCCACACGCTTCGAATCCTCGCGTGCTTCTTAAGGGAAACCGCGCCCGTCAAGTCTGGGCCACCTCAGCTAACTTTAATGCCGGCGAGGAGAATATTAATTAGCGCGATTTCTTCTTTACCTTTTTCTTCGCTTTCTTTTTGGCGCCAGAGGTCGACTTTGAACTGGACTGGAACATCTCAAAGGCGGGATTGTCGATCCGCTCCCACTCTTTACCGCTATTCCACGGGGCGTCAAAGTCTTCTCCCATCTCCCCTTCACCGGTCGAATCGTTAAAGAACTTGTTCACGTATTCGTCTTCGACTGGCATTGAGCCAATCTCAAGCGGCCCTTTGTTCATACTTTCCAGAGCGATGCCGAACGCTTTCATATGCGCAATCTCGCGAGTCATGAGAAATTTCAGCGCATCTTTCGTGCCGGGATCATCGCAGTAGCCGATCAGGCGTTCATAGGTGATTTTGGCGCGGGCTTCGGCCGCCATATTATTTCGCAGGTCGACTTCCATTTGACCAGTGACTTTCAAGTAGTCAGCAGTCCAGGGATTTCCCTGAGAGTTGTTCAGTGACACTCCCCCACCACCGACCACTGCGATCAAGGGATCCGCTTCCGCTTCGTCTCGACCGCCATCTTTGAGCGGCTTCAGGTGCATCCTCGCGAGGCTACCGATCACCTCTAGATGACTGAGTTCCTCTGTGCCGATATCTAGCAGCAAGTCTTTGCGTTTCGGATCCTCGCAATTCAGTCCCTGGATGGAGTACTGGAGGGCTGCGGCAAGTTCGCCGTTGGCGCCGCCGAATTGCTCCAATAACATTCGTCCAAACCGCGGATCCGGGGTCCCTACATCGACGGTGTACATCAATTTTTTGACATGGTGGTACATGAGTATTTGTCCTTATCAAAAAGTTATATCCAGCATTGCGCAAGCCGTACGGCGCAAAGTACGCAAGTTACGAGGGCTGCTTGAACCCGGTGGCGAAGAGTTGCCTATCCCAGGTACGCCTAACATAAAACGCAAGGCGTACGAAGACGCCTTGCGCTTGTCCATAACTTCGGTGACGGCCTCCGTCTTGACCTCGCTAGCTCCGTCTCGACGGTTCGCTGGCCATCGAGATATCTTCGGCGCCTGCTTCTTCGAAGATCTGCTTCGCGCGCTTGGTTTCGTTTGAGTCTTCAGAATGAACCGAGATCAACGCGTGTCCTTCTTTGACTTTCCGTTCGTAAAGTTTCGCTTCAAACTCCGGAATTCCCATCCCGATCAGCCCGCCGGTCACTCCACCGATCGCACCACCGACGGCTACGCCGGCCAATGCGGCCATGATTGGTCCGGCGGCAATCAGCGGGCCCACGCCGGGGATCGCCAAAGCGCCGATACCGGCGAGCCAACCCAATCCTCCTCCGACAATCGCTCCGGTTCCCGCACCGGCTGTTGCGCCTTCCGGCGCTTTGGTTTGGTTGTCGACGCCCAGTTCATTTGGTCCGGTAGCGTCGGGATAGAGCAATGAAATGTCGTTGTTACTGAAGCCGGAAAGCTTCAGTCGTTCGACAATTTGCGAGGCTTGCTCCACTGTTTTGACTGTGCAAAATACCGCCTTAGACATGATTATCATCCTGTGAGAATGTTCGATTTGAAAAACGACTTACTCGACTTCTAGTTCGTTCACAACGTTTTCAGCGCCCGCCACTTTGGCGGCTATTTCGGCAAGCTTTGTCTTCTCTTCGGCCGATTTCACTGGACCACGCAAAGTAACCTTGCCTGCCTGAGTGATGATCTTGATGTTGTGAGCATTGACCGACATCTCGGTATCAACAACTTGCGACCGAATCTCAGCCGTGATGTCGATATCCTTCTGATTTTCGTTTTGATTGATCGGAGTCTTGGCTGCGTCACTCTGATCTCTCTCGTTCACCGCCGTGTTGTCACGTTCGGCGTTCATGTGGTCGTCGTGGTCGACATGCGCCTCCTCGTTTTGTTCGACAGGAGCTTCGTTGGAGGAGCGATCTTGTACGTCGCAACCTCCGCCGATCCCCAATGCGAGGCACGCAGCAATGGTGAAAACTCTCATGGCTATTGCTTTCGTGGGTGGTTATTGAAATTGAAATTCTGCTGACATGTAGATGGCAAATTGCGTGCCGATTCGCAGAATGCGTGAACCGTTCAAATTTCGGTCTAGCTTGGCCGCGATTCAACTCTGGATGGCAAGTTCTGAGACCAAGCTGAGCGTCAGTCGCTCGTTTTTTTGATTGCCAGCGAATGTCGCATAACCACCCATTCCAGATCGCAGTACTGGGATGGATTTACCTGGCCCATAACGACAAAAACCGTAAGACGCGGTAAAGCGTCTTACGGTTTTTCAGCAGATCGTGCAGCGATCCGTCGTTTTTGTGTGCGTCGTTTTAGAAGCTGGCGGCGATTTCCGCCGCCTGCTTTTTCGCTTCGTCTTTCGCCGCGCCAGCCACTTCTGGCGGCGCCAGCATCGGTTGAACGAGGATACTTGTCACTTCCGTAAAACCGATGAAGCCGAGCAAAAATTCGACGTACGATTTTTGAAAATCAAGCGCCTTCATCGCTTCGCTCGAAGTATATTCGCCGCCGCGAGCATAAATTACCGTAATCGGCTTGCCGGTCACCAAGCCCGTGTACCCGGTCTCTGGAGAATAGTTAAAGGCCAAGCCCGGCTGCGTAATCACATCGATCAGATGCTTCAGCTTATACGGAATGCCAAAGTTCCACATCGGGAGACTCAACACATATTTGTCGGCCGAGTTGAAGCGATCGAAGACGTCGGTCACTGCATTCCAAGCAGCGGCTTGCTCTGGCGAGTGCTCTTTCCCATTCAGGATCTGGTATTTTGCATCGATCGTATCTCCATCAAATTCTGGCAACACAGTCGACCACAAATCCCAGGTCTCCACTTCGTCGGCCGGATTGGCCGCTTGATACCGAGTTAAAAATTCTTTCGCCACGGCGATGGACGCCGAACGAGCTTTGCGAGGAGACGATTCGATATGCAGTAATTTCGCCATGTAATTTTCCTATTCTGAATTTCAATAGATTGGAATTGTTCCATTAAAGTCCGCAGCCGCAACTGGTTTCCCAGACTCGACCGTCTGCCGCCATGATCGGGATATGTTTGTGCTGAGGGGGAAGCGGTTGCGAATTGTCGTAGCCGCCAAAACGTCCCACCGGCGACCAGTCAGGGCTGACCTTCGGCAGCGGCGGAGCAAGCGACGCAAACTCTTCGGTCCCGTACACGACTTTGCCCCCGACAACAGTCAACACGCTTTCAATTCTGCGGATCTCATCTTCTTCGACGGCAAAATAATCGTCGCTCAAGGCTGCCAAATCGGCGAAGCTGCCAACGGCTAGCGTCCCTTTTTTGTGGTCTTCGTTGCTGAACCACGCGCTGCCATGCGTGTAAAGCCGCAACGCTTCTTCGCGGCTGAGTCGATCACCGGGGTCATGCATCACCGTACCGCCTACCGTCTTGGAGGTCACCATCCACCAGAGACATGTCCACGGATGATAGCTGGCGACGCGCGTGCCGTCGGTTCCGGCGCCCACCGGCAACCCCATTTGCAACATTTTGCGGAGCGGCGGCTTGCGTTTGACCGACTCGGCGCCGTAGCGGCGGATGTAATACTCTCCTTGATAGGCCATCCGATGTTGCGTTGCGATCCCACCCCCTAGCGCGGCGATCCGCTCAAGATTTCGCTCTGAAACAGTCTCGGCATGATCGATAAACCAGCGCAATTTGTCGATCGGCGTTTCGCGATGGACTCGCTCGAAGATATCAAGAAACCGCCCGATCGATTCGTCATAGGTTGCATGAATCCGCCATGGCCACTGGGCGGCGGCCAACTTGCTAACAACCGCTTCCAAATCATGCTCCATTACAGGGCGCAGATCTGGACGTGGCTGCAGAAAGTTTTCAAAGTCGGCGGCGCTCCAGACCAGGTTTTCGCCACCGCCGTTAACACGCAACAGATCGCTGCCAGCGCCCGGCTTGGTCATCCCGATCCAGCGCGTGTAGTCGGCGAGCTCTTCGCCCGGCGTTTGGGCGAACAGACTATAAGCGATGCGCAGCGTCAGTTGCCCGGCTTCATCGAGATGCTTCACCACAGCATAGTCGTCTGGATAATTCTGTCCGCCGCCGCCGGCATCAGAAACGCTGGTCACCCCAAACCGATTCAGCTCGCGCATGTAATGACGGGTCGAATTGAGTTGATCTTCCCATGACAATTTTGGTGCGTTGGCGATCGTCGAGTAAAGAATTAACGCGCTAGGTTCGGCGATCAGCAAGCCGGTCGGGTTCCCTTGGCCATCCCGCGCAATCAATCCCCCAGGCGGATTGGGAGTCTGCTTGCCAAAGCCAAGCACGCGCAGCGCCGCTTTGTTTAAAAGGGCCGAGTCGTACAAGTGCAGCACAAAGACCGGCGTGTCAGGCGCCGCTTTGTTGATTTCATCCAGCGTCGGCATGCGCCCTTCGGCAAACTGAAACTCATTCCAACCGCCGATCACGCGGACCCATTGCGGCGGCGGAGTGTTCTCGGCCTGGATGCGAAGTTGCTCCAGCGCTTGCGCAACGCTCGGCACGCCATCCCAGCGGAGCTCTAGGTTATAAAAAAGCCCCGCGCGGATCACATGCAAATGCGAATCGTTCAATCCGGGAATCACCCGGCGATGATGCAGATCCACCTTTTGCGTCTGGTCGCCGGCCAACGCCAAAATCTCGTCGTTGGCGCCGAGGGCGGCAACCACTCCGCCGGTAATCGCCACTGCGGCAACTTCGGACTGGCCGGCGACCTGCGTCGTGATCTGGCCATTGTAAAGAATCAGCTCAGGTTCCATCGGTCGACTTTCTTAGGATTGTGTAGCAGAAGGATGCAGCCACGAAGCGAACAACCGCGTCAGCAGCGGCATCGCAGCCCAGGCCAGCGTGATGACCACAAATACGTTGACAATGGCAGTGATCGCCACCGGATGTAGAGAAGCAATCTGTGGAGGCAACAGCGTTGACCACAGCAGCACGGTCGGAAAAACGCCTAGCCAAGTCAGCAGCGCCATTTTCCAGCGCGGCGGTGCAGCACGCAGGTCGCTGCGAAAAAAGGCTTCCATTCCGTTCAAACGCCGCAAGATCGGCTCGCCCACCACTAGCGGCGCCGATTGACGCTCCCAGTCGGCGAACATCTCAGAAGCGTAAAAAGCTTGACTGGCTGCTTCACTTTCAAACGAACGCAGAATGCCATATTCGCCGTTTGGGCCTCCGGTGACCGGTCCCAACAGATGAACGCCGGTCGTTCCCTGATGATGCAAGGATCGCCGGGCAAAGTCGCGCAGCGCCGCTTCAAATTCAGCTTCTTTTCCCGGTTTGACTTGCCGAGTGATCGCAATGTGAACGCCGACCATCGATCGTACCTCTCTGCGGACGATCGGCCCGTTGACCGATCGTCGTGCATTTTTTGCGGATGACGACTAGGACTGAACCTTGCGAGCCGGTGGAGCTTTGTGAACCATCGTATAGGCGTACTCGATCCCCATGCCGTACGCTCCACCATGCTCGCGGAAGAGATCCATCACCGCGTTGTAGTGATCACGGTTGGCCCAATCACGTTGGAACTCGAGTACCGTCGCGACCGTCGTCATCCGCACCGCCCCGGCTTGCACCATTCGCGACAAGGCAGCGTCATGCGCGGCCGGCGACGTTCCGGCACAAGCATCTTCCACTACGTAGATGTTGTAGCCTGCGGCCAACATGTTGAGGGTTGGCCAAGTAATGCAGACCTCGGTCCATAGGCCTGACAGGATAATGTTCTTTTTACCGGTCGCTTCGATCGCTTTACGAAACTCCAGCGTATCCCACGAATTCATCCCGGTTCGTTCGATCGGCGATTGAGCCGGAAAGAGATCGAGCAGTTGCGGCCACATCTCACCGCTAAACGAGTCGGTCTCAACCGTGGTCAAAATGACCGGCACGTTAAACTCTTTGGCGCCTTTGGCCAACAGCAGAACATTGTTCAACAATAGTTGGCGATCAATGCCGCTGGCGACGCCAAAAGACATTTGCGGTTGATGATCAATAAAGACAACCACGCTATTTTCAGCCGTTAACAGGCCGTCATCGGTGTTCGCAAGAATGTTCGCCATGATTGGTTTCTCCTTGAGCGTGAGGCGGCGCCTCGTGAAGGGGGAAGCGGGACAGATATCTGTTGCAACATATATCTATCCAAAAAAACGGGAAAAAGGTTACGCGTTCAGCTTTCGAGCCGCATACAGCAGCTTCGAGAGTGATCTCAATTGAAGGTCGCTGAGATCTGCAAACTGGGATTCATGCAGGTCCGCGACCGGTTGGTCCAGTTTCTTCAAAACGGCCTTTCCTTGGCTTGTCAGCGTAACCCAGACGACGCGCCGGTCATCGACGCTCCGCTCACGCTCGACAAAGTGATTTGCTTCTAGGCGATCGACCAACCGCGAGATATCGGTTTGCGAGGTGATCATCCGCTCGGCAATTTGGTAGGTCTGCATCGGCTTCCCTTCGCCCCGCAAGATGCGTAATGCGTTGTACTGCGGATCAGACAGGCCATGCTGTTTCAACAGCCGAGCAAACTGGCCAGCCAACTGCTCATGCGTGCGAACCAGATTTAAAAAGGCTTCTTGTTTCAAGCTGGTAAATGGAGTTCGCTTGCCGATGTCAGCAGCGAGTCCTTGTTCCTTGTTGTGGGGTGCGTTTGCCATGCCCCATTTATACGTCGAACCACTATATGTTGCAACACCTAATTGAAAAAAAGTCTAGTTCAACACAACACCCTCGGATTCTCCGCAGTTTCAGGGCTGAGACTGCAATTCGCAGCCTGCCAGGCAGTGTGGGGAAGCCGCGCCGCTTAGCTTTGCGGCTCTAGATTGGGCAAAAGCGCTGTCAGCAGTCCGACCAGCGGCAGGAACGAGCAGACATGGTAGACGTATTCGATGCTTGTTTGATCGGCCAGCCAACCCAAGGCCGCCGCGCCGATGCCGGCGATGCCAAAGGCGAACCCAAAGAACATCCCCGCAATCATGCCCACTTTGCTCGGCATCAGCTCTTGGGCATAAACAATGATCGCCGAAAAGGCCGATGCCAAAATCAAACCGATCGGCACCGTCAAAACCGCCGTCCAAAACAAATTGGCGTACGGCAAAATCAACGTGAAAGGCAACACTCCCAAGATCGAAAACCAAATCACTGTCTTAAACCCGAGCCGATCACCCACCGGTCCCCCGCCCAATGTTCCAACCGCTACGGCGCCCAAAAAGACAAACAGATACAACTGCGCCGCTTGCACCGGCACATCAAACTTGTCAATCAAATAAAACGTGTAGTAGCTGCTCAGACTGACCAAGTAAATGTATTTGGAGAAGACCAGCAGCAACAACACGCCGACCGCACCATACACGCGACCAGGCGTCAGCGTGGATGTTTGCTCCAGCCCAAGCTTCCGTGGATTGGCTTTCAAATCGTTCAGATGACGTTGATACCAACGCCCGACGTAGCCCAAAATAATCAGCGCTGCGATGGCGCCAATCGAGAACCACGCAATGCTCGGCTGTCCCCACGGGGCCACCACAAACGCCGCCAACAACGGACCGATGGCCGAGCCTGCGTTGCCGCCGACTTGAAACAGCGATTGCGCAAAACCATAACGCCCGCCCGAGGCGAGCCGCGCAACGCGTGACGCTTCGGGATGAAAGACCGATGAACCGATCCCCACCATTGCGGCGGCGATCAAAATGGATTCGAAGCTGCCGGCCATCGCCAGCATGTTTAAGCCGACCAGCGTAAAGCACATCCCGACCGCCAACGAGAAAGGCCAAGGCCGGCGATCAGTCACCATGCCGACCAGCGGTTGCAGCAGCGATGCGGTCACCTGAAACGTAAACGTGATCAATCCCACCTGAAAGAACGACAGCGAATAGTTTTCTTTTAACAGCGGATAAACCGCAGGCAACAGCGACTGCATCACGTCATTCAGCAGGTGTGAAACGCTGAGCGCCCCGAGAACGGCGATCACCAACTGCGGACGACTAACTTTCGCATCGGCAGCGATTGTTGAGTGAGGTATTTCGGGTGAGACTTCTTCGGCCACTGCTGGGCCGTTACGATCGGTCGCCATAACAAAAACTTCGCATCAAGGGTGCATCGGAGAGGCTCGTTGGCATTTGGATGCCGGGGAACGCTGAGGGAGACAGCTTGCCGAGACTTCAGGTTCAGATCCCCAACACAGGTGGAAGCCGTCCAACCTACGACTCTCCGCTTCCATCAAAGCGTTCTTCATGGACAACTGTCCCATCTACGTCACGATGTCGGAAGGTCAGTTGCGGCTTTCCGTCGACCTGCTCAACGTCCACGCTCAAAAATCCACCAGCAACACGCAAAAAGCGATGCTCTGGACGAAAATTCTCTTGGCTCCAGCCGCCAGCATGTTTGTCGGTGCTGGGACCGCTGCAAAACTCATGCAGCCCGGTAGCGGCGTCGACAGAGTAGTACTGCCAGTGCCGATCACCACAAATGATGTACATATCTTCGTCGGCGAGAAACTTTCGCACGCGATCTCCCTCGGATTGCCAGACCGCGTTCGAGTGATTGTCGTTTTTTCCTTTCGGACGATCAGGCCCGATGATCGGCGTCGGGCTAATCAAAATCTTGAAGCTCGCGTCTGACGCGGCGACCGTCTCGCGAAGCCACTTCCACTGAGCCTCTCCCCAGATCGATTTGTTGGGACCATCGGCCATTCGATTCGGACTGCGGTAGTCGCGACCTTCCATGATCCAGACTTGCAAGTCTTTTCCCCAGCGAACCGTGCGATAGGGAGAATCGCCCAGCGGGTTTTGTTCATCAAAAACCGCCAACCCTTGCTCAAATGTCAGATCGCCATACTTTTGTCCCGGCCACGCGTCATCCTTCAGGATGTCGTGATCGTCTTTCATGAAATAACTAGCGATCTGGGGATAGAACTGCCGGTGATATGGCAAGTTGTCCATGCGATGCCAATGGAGCCGCGCCAGATCAACGTTGGTCGCTAGCGGCTTGGTATCATTGTCGTAATAAACGATGTCGCCGGTATGGACAAAAAATTTCGGCTTCAGCAGCAACAGATCGCGATACATGCGTTGCCCCAAGCCGGGAGCGTCGATTGTTGCATACTTGTGACACGAGGTGACAACAAAGCGAATCGGCACAACGGTCGTATCGTTGGGCGCGGTCTCGAACGTTCCTAGCGCTTCGCTGTTGCCGGTATCGTGCTTTGCTTCGACCGCATAGCGATAGCGAACGCCTGGCGTCAAATTGCTGAGTGTAAATTGCACGGCAAAATCATGGTCTGGCGTCGTCTCGCGCCAGTCCGTCGTTTTCTCTGTCGCTGTCTTACCGGCCACCCAATAGCGCACGCGCACTTCGGCCGCCACGCCTGGCAAGGCAAACTTAGGGTCACACTGATCCACGGCCGAAGTCCGAGTCCACACAATCGCCGAGTCTGAAGTCACTTCGCCCACTTTGATCCCGCTGCTAAAAAACGGCCCGCTCGGATCCGCGCCAAAACTTCGGGCAGTCAGGGTCAACGGCAAACCGGCCGCTAATAACTTGAGTGTCGAACGACGGTGCATTGAAATCTCCGCGCGGCAAATGGTGGGAGGATGAGGGGGGACATCGCTAGTATAAGTAGAATGGAAGGCAAAAGTCATGGCAGCGATTGCCGATCCATCCTCCCACGAACCACCCAATCAAGATATGTACATCGCCAACAACTGGTTCGCTTGGGCAAGCCTCTCGGCCGGGTTCGCCGCCTTGCCTCCATCTTCGCCAAGATTGGATTAAATGGGTGAACTTGGACTTCGCCACGTTGATTCGCACCGGGGGTCATCCTGATCGTGTTGGCGATCTTTGTGTGGGGAAGCGGCGCGTCCAGCAATCCGCGGCAACTTTGTTTCCAGACACTCACGTTTTTAGTCGCTCTAGACTTGGCGACTGGCGCTTCGTGGGTTTGTTATTTTCGCACGCTCCAAGTGGGCGAAGCTTCGAAGGTGGGGCCGGCCGACAAGTTCAGCCCCAGCAGGTTCTCTCGATTCGCATGCCAGGGGAGACATTCCGCGTACGCAAAAAATACCAGATCACGAACTCGGATTGTCTGATTATCCCCCTATCGACGGAAATGCCTATGCTTAACCGGCGTAATCGGCGTGCACGGTCTAACGGTGTTCCGCATAGTGCTGAACTGCTGTCATGCACTCGTTTGCATCAACCTATGTTTCTGAGTCGCAACCCCACCTGATCTGCGACTCCAAACACAGTTTCAAAAGATGAGACCGGGAAATAGATCCATGAGCATCAAGCGGAAAATCATCGTACAAGTAACTCTTAGCTGCTTAGCGCTGGCGTTTATCGCCGGCCTCGGCTGGCGTACTTCTAGCTACCTCCTGGGGCAACTGGATCGTGTCGTCGATGAAAAGTTTGTCCATTTGATCGATCACGAGATTGCTCCGCTGATCGAAAATGAAATGCTGCCGGTCATCAACAAAGACCTGCCCGAACTGCGCCAAATGCAGGAAAGCATCGAACTGATGCTGCAAGCCGATCGCGACGTCCATCAAGCGATCATTGCCGAAAAACTGGCCTTGGCCTCCTTGGACGAAGCCCAATTTGCAACCGCCCAAGCCACCCAAGAAGAAAACATCGGGCAAGCTGACAAGCGACTCCGCTTGGCCGCCGAAGGGATGAATGATCCGGAAGTCCGCCTGGTCTACGACGGGCTCATGGAAAAATTCAAGCTCTGGTCAGAAGCGTCTCGCAAGATTTTCGCTGAGGCCACTGACAAAACCAAACTCAGCGAAGTCCGTGAGGCCAGCGACTATGGTTACGGGCTAGAATCATTCAGCGATTTCCGAGGCCGACTCGATGCCGTCACCGAAGCTCAGGAAGCGTCGCTGGCTCGGACACGCGCCAAACTAGAAGCGAAACAAGAGCGAATCGCCCTCAAGCGAGCCCAGGCGAATGAAGCTCGCGACAACGTCTTGGCGACCGCGGTGGAGATTCGTGCCGAAGCGGCCCAAAACATCTGGATGCTTTGCACAATCGGTGGTCTGGCAATCGTGGGGATGCTGATCTTCGGCTGGCTCATGGCGCGCTCGATCCTCAATCCGCTGATCGCGACCACCAAAATGCTGGACGAAATCGCGAAAGGTGACGGCGATCTGACGCAGCGTTTGCCAGAAAACAAGCATGACGAACTAGGCCGCTTGGCTGGATCGTTCAATCTGTTTGTCAGCAAGATTCAAGAAATCGTGCGTGAACTGATGGGAGACACGCAAACGCTTTCCAGTTCGTCTCTGATGCTGCAAACCACCTCGGGACGCATGACCGAAGGCGCCGAGAACACGCAACGTCAATCGACCAGCGTCGCGGCCGCCGCCGAAGAGATGTCGGTGAATATGGAAACGATTTCGACCACCACCAGTCAGATGAATCGCACCATCGAATCGGTCGCCGCCGCGGTCGAAGAGATGACTTCCAGCATTGTCGAAATTGCTCGCAACGCTGAAAACGCCACCAACACGTCACGCGAAGCTTCGCAACTAGTCGAAGCGAGCAATAAGACAGTTTCGGCGCTCGGTCAGGCCGCCGTCGAAATTGGTAAAGTGACCGAAGTGATTCAGGAGATCGCCGAGCAGACCAACTTGCTGGCCCTCAACGCGACGATCGAAGCGGCTCGCGCTGGGGACGCAGGCAAGGGATTCGCCGTGGTCGCGACCGAAGTCAAAGACCTCGCTCGCCAAACCGCGTCAGCCACCGAAGACATCCGCCAACGTATCTCGCGAATTCAAGATTCGTCGCAAAATGCGGTCGAGTCGATTGGCCGCGTGTTGGGCGTCATCCAAAACGTCGATTGCGTTTCCCGCTCGATCGCCGCAGCGGTCGAAGAACAAAGCATCGCAACAAAAGAGATTTCTCGTAACTTGTCTGATGCAGCGACCAACGTTCGCGGCGTGACGGTCAGTCTCGAACAATCGACGCAGGCCAGCACCGAAGTCAGCCGCAACATTATCGGCGTGAAGAAGTCGGCCGATGACGCCGCGGACGACTCGGCCCAGACTCGCAATGTCAGTCTCGAACTGTCGCGCGTCGCAGACAAGATTCAGAAAATGGTGGGTCAGTTCCGCTGCTAGTCTGCGGACTCCCCGCGCTGTGCAGACTTTGCTCTCAGACCGCTTTCCCCGTGAAAGCGGTCTTTGTTTTTGCGCCCGCCGGATCGGTCTCGCGCTACCTAACCGGCAGCATCGTTACAATCGGCCCAAGACGGCGGCAAATCCCCAACCAGCGGCTGGATTTTAGGCATCCCTCGATTTGTGAAGTAGAGTTCCCTTGAAAACAAAGCGGCTCCGTAAATTTTGCCGGCAATTCCGAAATGCGTGAATACCTTCATACCTCGTTCAAAAACGTAGAACAGTTCGTCGGTCAAATGGACTCGAACGACTGGACTTACGTCTTCATCTTCGTCGTGATTTTCGGATTTATCTGCATGCGCGGAGTCGGAAATCGGACCAACGCTTAGACAAAGTTCCTGACGACTCCCCATCGTTTAGAGTGCAGCTCGAGAGGAAATTCGAGAAATGGAAAATTGGATGCTTGGAATCCCGGTCCCCGTCGCGTTAGCACTTGTGGCTGCGATTGGATACTTCTTAGGTAAACGCAATGCCAACGTAGTGGTTGCCGAACAAAGCCGCGCGCGGCGTGAGGTAAAGCGCGCTCAAGCGGTCATTCGTCAACTTGAAGAGATCTCTCGCGACGTACGCCGCAATCTGGCGACGCACCAAAACAGCATTCTCCATTTCAAAGAACGCATCAACGAACTTGGCGATACGCAGGACACGCAAGCTTGGCAAAATCTATGCGAAGAAGCGGAGCAAATGCTGAGCCCCACCATGCGACTCTCTTCACAGATCGCCAATGCTTATGACGAAATTCGTCAGCAAGCGAATCTGCTAATGACCTTCACGGAGTCTCGCACCGATCCGCTCACCGGCTTAAGCAATCGTCGCGCGTTGGATGACTCTCTAGAAAATATGATCGGGATGAAATCACGATACGATTTCACCTTCTCGCTCTGCATCTTTGACGTCGACCACTTCAAACGAGTCAACGACCAACATGGGCACCTCTACGGCGACCGTGTGTTGGTAGAAGTGTCAAACCTAATCGACAACTGCGTTCGCGAGACCGACATTGTCACTCGCTACGGGGGCGAGGAGTTTGTTGTCTTGATGCCTTCGACCGACGTCTACGGCGCCTGCATTTTCGCAGAACGGCTCCGGACCAGCGCCGAAGCCCAACTCGGCGTTACGATCAGCGGCGGACTAGCACAAGTCCGAAAAGAAGACGAAGCGCGCACGTTGCTGGCTCGCGCCGATGCAGCCCTTTATCGGGCCAAAGCAAACGGCCGTAATTGCAACTGCTTTCACGACGGGGCGCGCATTCTCCCCTGCCTAGAGCTTGATCCCAACGCTGAAGCAGAATCGCTTGATGAAGCCGAAACGCTGCTCTGCGAAGTCCGCGAATTAGAGCAACTGCACGGGCCTGGTGAATCCATTGCAATCCCAAGTCCTACGCACAGCTAAGCCCCGGACGGTCGGGTCCGCTACGGACCCCAGCAAGCGTCCGTAAACGTGCCCGAAATTGAGCTGGGCAAATGGTCCGCACTGTGGCCACGATGCATTTGGTGATTACCAATGTCCCTGTTGTCGGCTGTAGCCTAACTTGATTGCCTGCTGAATATCTTGCTCGGCATCGGCTTGGCGATCGAGCGCGATGAGCGTTTCGCCGCGGTGATGGTAGAGGACGCCCAGGGCTCCACGCATCTGCTGCAACCGCATCTGCTTCATCGTACCCCAGACATCTTCTGTTTCTTCGACCTTGGCGATCGCCGCTGAGTACAACTCGATCGCCGTGTTGAGATCTTGCAGCGCTCCGGCGTTGTCGCCAGCAAAATGTTTCACATAGCCGCGCGTATCCAAGTACGACGCTTCGACGCCGTAGATCTTCATCGCTTGGTTAATGTCGTCCAGCGCCCGAGCAAGCGACTCTTTTGGCAAGTCCGCTTTATCTGACCAAGCCAACGCCGTAGCGTAGGCCCGACCGTTGAGGGCGCGGTGCAGATGATACTCGCCGGCATTCGCTTTCTCGACCAACTTGTCGGCCAGCGCTAAAGCTTGCTGATGCGATCCCAATCGAGACAAGAGGTAAGCTTCCATCTCGAGGGAGGTTGGATCGTCCTGCGAAAACGATTCGGCTTTCTCAATCAGCGCGACCGCTTTGTCTTGTTGCCCGGTGCGATAGAGGAGCTCGGCCATCCGGAGATGCATCTCCGGCGACTCACCGCTCCAATCGAGCGCTTGCTCTCCTAGCCGGATCGCGGCGTCCTTGTCGCCGGCCTCTAGCTTCTCGAGCGCCGAGGCCCAATACCACTGCGCGACCACCATCGGTTGCAAAAACTGCGAAGCGATCGCCAAGACGACGACCGGCACGATCGCATAACGGAGCAATGACCAACGAAATTTCACCTGGGATTCATCCTTTTTGCCAACGGCCGAGAACGATTCGTCTGGAGGCATTAATTTCGCGTTTTGGAAGCTTCATCAACCGTAACATTGACCACCGCCGCTGGCCATGGGATAGTCTCTACTGGAACTGCTGAAATCGAGGCAAAGTCCCCTTTTACGATGAAACACAGGCGCTAATGCGCTAGCCGACCTGATTTACGTTGCCGATCGGATGGTCAAAACGTAAGATCAGCGCTACGATTCTAAGGTACAATTGCAAGTGCCCGGCTTGTCCTTCTTCTCGCGGCGCGCCATCCTACTTGCGGTTGGTGCTTTGAGCGTCAACAGTTCTATCGAGGCGACCCGCTCTTTGCAGGAAAGGAGACAGTTATGCCGCTGTACGAGATCGAGACGAACGCACATATCCTGATTACCTGGGCCGAAGACGAAGCCCAGGCCAAGATCGTCGTTACCGAGAACTACCCCAATGACGACGTGATTCGACTCACCAAGCGTCCCCGCAACAGCTGGGTCATCTCGAAAGCGGCTCTGGGGCTAACCGATTCTCGCTTTGACCCTTGCCTGGTCGCTCGCGACTGTCTCTCGAAAGCGGAAGGGGACAAAGTCCACGCTATCCGCCTTTATATGACGGAGACAGGGGTCGATTTAGACAAAGCGCGCAAAGCGATCGAGTCGAACATGGTTCTTGGCTGGTAATTCAGCGAACCTACGAAATACCGCTCTTGTCCCATTTTGTCTAAATGGATACTACATTCTGACTCGATGAAAATAACATCGCAGTGAGACTGGGGATTAGGGAGCGAAATGACCATGAGCCTGGATTGCCAAGAATCGACGATCGCCGTCAGCGTGCCTGGGGGAGATCCGAGACATTTTCGTGTTCAATACTTCGATACCAAAGAGATGTTTTGGCATCGTCACGACGTCTACAACACGCGAGTTGACGCCGAAGCCGCCTTGCAACAACTTGCTAGCACCGGCCTCAAATGTCGCATGCTAGAATTTGGCTCGTGTGCAGCCGCCCGCTAAAGGGTCACGGCAGCCCACAAAGCATACTCTAACACATTAGATTCTAACCAGGCGCCAGCTCTACCCGCTGGCGCCTGCGTTGTTTCTTATGCCGCTCCAAAATGGAGCGGAGCCCGCTCTAGGCGCCCAGCAGTTCGACGCGCCCATTGGAGAGTTCGTAATACGAGCTAACAATCTTTAGGTCGCCCGATTGGACACGCTCCGGCAGAATCGGCCCCATCCCTTCGAGGCTCTTCGCAGTTCGCATCGCGTTGGCCTTGGTGACGTTGACTAGCTTATCTCCCGACTTCCCTTTCGCTTTCACTTCACGCACGACGGGGCGCAGGTAATCGACCAAACCTTCGATCGAACCCGGCAGCGCGTCATTGTTTTCGATATGCTCAATCGCCGCTTCGCATGCACCACATTTGCTGTGTCCCATGACCATGATTAGTCTCGATCCCAGCACGGCGACGGCGTACTCGATACTGCCCATCAGCATGGGGCCTGAGCCGACAATGTTTCCAGCCACGCGTAAGACAAAGAGCCCGCCGATTGGCTGATCAAAGACCAGTTCAGGGGCAACACGCGAATCCGCACAAGCGAGCACGATGGCCGGCGGAGCTTGGCCTTCGACGTCCCGAGCAAAGTCGGCAGGCGTACGCGGCGTGACCTTGGTCTTGCCGGTCGCAAATCGATCATTGCCAGCAACCAACTTGGCGAGGATCTCGCTTGGCTTGGCTGCGGCGCTAGGATCAGCGGCTCGCAGCGTTGAATAAGCGCCTAGACCGGCGGCGCCCACGGCAAAACCGACCTGTTGAACAAACTGACGACGCGAAGTTGGTTGTGAATCACACATAATTTCTCTCTTTGAGCTTTGGGATCAACGACTGATAGACGAACTGTTGAAAAACAGTCTTCGCCCTGGCGCATGGTATCTCCCTGCAGCCAGCGACGCGGCGTGAAAGCCTAGCTTGCGTCTGGCCCCATGTCCGAAAAAAGCATCTCAAAAGTTCCAAATTTTGCCCGCGAAGACGCCCAGCAACGCATCTAATTCGACTTATGCAACTTGCGTTGCGATACCAAGCATGCCAGAGAACGCTAGGAGCCCCTTGCGATTGCGGGCCAGACAGAAACCTGGAAGTGTGCGTCGCTGAGAAGACAATGCGCAAAAAAAGACCTCGCATCAGGCGAGGTCTTTGGCATGTTTCGATTTGTGACTCAGGCAATTAATAGCCGCCCGAGTAACGCGAGCCGGTCGAGACTCCACCCGAACCGTAGCCCCCCACGGTGGGGCTGCTGCTGGTCGACGGATAGTTTGCTCCGCCTGTGCTTGGGTAGTTGGTCGTACTCGAAGGATAGGAGCTGGACGGCATCGAGCTGCTCGAAGGCGCCGAGCCGCTGGTCGCGTAGTCGCTGGTGCCGCCTGGACGATAGTGCGGAGTCGAACCACTTGCAGAGGCTCCCGTCGAAGACGCACCCGCGGTTTGATAACTGGCCGGGCTGTTGTAGCTGGATGCTCCAGCCCCTTGGTAGTTGCTGCCGGCTGATGGAGTCTGCGAACCGCCGGTGCTGGGATAGCCGCTGCCGGTCGACGGATACTGCGAGCCGCCGGTGCTGGGATAGCCGCTGCCAGTTGACGGATACTGCGAACCGCCGGTGCTGGGGTAACCGCTGCCGGTGGAAGGATACTGTTGCGAACCGGTCGAGGGAGCATAGCTGGCCGGAACCGCGCCGCTGGCGCTGGGATAGCCAGAGCTTGGCTGGCCATAGCTACTCGGCATGGTTGAGCCAGGTGTGGTGGTGCTCGGCTGCGAATAGCCGCTGCTCGCGGGGTAGCCCGGTGCAGCTGCGGCCGAAGCGGTGTAAGCCGCAGCGCCTTGCGAAGCGTACGGATTGCTAACCGGTTGGCTCATGCTTTGGGGATAGCTTGATTGTCCCGTAGCGGCCATGCTGCCGGGATAGCCCGATTTTGGCTGTGCCGGTGAAGTTTGGCTCTGAGAGAGCTGTCCCTGCGAGGTAGGGTAGAACCCCTGTTGCGGAGCTGTCGCCGAACTCATACCGGGATAGGCGCCGCTATACGTCGGAGAACTGCTGGCTCCGGCGGTCGCGGCATAGTTGGGAGTAACGGTCCCATTGGAATTGCGAGCCATCGCGGACGAACTTGGCATCGGCGTCGAAGAAGACGAAGGCGACGAAGCGGTCGCAGAGTAAGGAGGAGCCTGGGATGTGGCGACGTTAGAAACGTCAGGGCCTTTTTTGCTGGCCCACCATCCCATACCGCTCTTACACCCCACAGACGGCAATACGGCAGCGGCAAGCATCGCCGCACTTAGCGTCCATTTTTCGATTTGCACTCGCATAGCTCACGCGCCTTTGGCTTTGTGAGGCGGCATCGCACCAGAAAGCACGTCCCTGCGCTTGTCTGCGGCCTCGTCCCTGAGTGATATGTTTTGATCGTCAACCGAAAGCTGCGGTCAACCTCCATGTAAACTTAAAAGTCGTCCTTGCCAGGAGCGGCTCATTAGCCAAATCGACCAGTTTAATCGGAATAGTTTACCGCGCATTTTGCGCCGGCTTGGCACGGAGAGTATGGAGAGCCGCTGCCGGGGTCAAGGTCAGAAAAATCGGACGATCTCCTGCTAGCAAAAAAAAGAGCCGCTGCGCGATGCGAGCGGCTCCATACCTGATCCACTTTTGCTTCAGCCAAGCTGCGACTTAGGCGGTTGCAGCCGCGTATAGCTTCGAGACTTCGTCCCAGTTAATGACGTTGAAAAACGCCGAAACGTAATCCGGACGACGGTTTTGATAGTTCAGATAGTAGGCGTGTTCCCAAACGTCGAGACCGAGGATCGGGGTCCGACCTTCCATCAACGGCGTGTCTTGATTGGGCGTGCTCTCAACCAACAACTTGCCGCCGTCGACGCTGAGCCAAGCCCAACCAGAACCAAAGCGAGTCGCCGCAGCATTAGAGAAAGCTTCTTTAAACTTCTCAAAGCCGCCAAGTTCGGCGTCGATCGCCGCAGCCAACGCACCGGTCGGCGTACCGCCGCCGCTGGGCTTCATAATCGTCCAAAAGAGCGAGTGATTTGCATGTCCACCACCGTTGTTACGGACAGCGCCGCGCACGTTTTCTGGCACTGCCGCGAGATCAGAGACCAGCTCTTCGATCGTTTTGCTTTCGAGAGCAGTCCCCTTGATCGCATCATTTACCTTGGTGATGTAGGCCTGATGATGCTTCGTATGATGGATTTCCATCGTCTTGGCGTCGATCGACGGTTCCAGCGCGTCGTAAGCGTACGGCAATTCAGGCAGTGTATAAGCCATGGTTGCTTCTCCGTTTTTTTGTTCGATCGGGTTTCGATAGTTGTTTTGGACTAGGCGCCTGCATGCACTGCCGGCGCCATCGTTTCATGATTTAACCTACCCCATCGCAAGGGTCGTTACAATCGCCCGGCAGAATCTGCAAACCATCGCAGCGGCGAGTTCCTCAACTTTCGTTCCGCTCAATAGCAGGGATTCGTCTTGATTCTCCTACCAGGTTCCTCTACTTTCTCGCGACGTTTCTTCGCGTGCCGATCATCGCGTTATCTCAGGCTTACTTGCATGTCCGAGCTTAAGGTCCATTCTCCCTCTCCGACGTCTGATGATGTCGTCATCCTGGTGCATGGCACTTTTGCTGGCCGTGAGCACGAAGAAGGCGAAGCATTCTGGCAGCGGAAAAGCAGCGTCTGGACCAAACTCGAAAATCAACTCCCGCCAGGGGTCTCGCTGCAAGAGAATGGTCGCCTGTTTCACTGGTCAGGCGAAAATAATGAGCGCGAGCGTCTCAAAGGCGCGAAAGCACTGCTGGAGTACCTCAAGCAATTTGAAGAAGCAGGCCAAGGCTATCACCTAATCGGCCATAGCCACGGCGGATCGATCATCTGGATGGCGCTGCGACAAGCGAGCGTCGATAGAATTGACCTCGATCATTTACGCACTTGGTCGACGGTCGGTACTCCGTTTCTGCGTCATCGGACCGTCAATCCAATCAGTATCGCCAATGCGATCAACATTATCGCCGGCCTCTTCTTCTTGAGCCATGCGCGACAATCCTTACATCAGATGTCGAGGATCCTGCATTGCGCGATGTTTGATCCCGACCACTATCAAAAGACGCAAATCGAAATCCTCGGCCGTGACGTTAACTTGGTCGACTATTTGATGTACGACCATCTTGGTTGGCTGGCGATCGCCGGCGTCCTGGTGATGTTTTTTGTCTTCGTGCAACTGGCCAGCTTCTTTATTGGGCCGGTGATCGAATCACGGCGCATTCGCCAAGAGTTGTATGCCGAAGAATGCGTGATGAGAGAGTTCGGAGCTTGCTGGCTCGGACTATGGTCTCCGGATGATGAAGCGATCAACGGCCTACGCACCACGCTACATCTCAACATCACGTTTGTTGGCAGAATGAGTCGGGCTGACCGCATCTTTGTTTCCGACTATCTCGGCTTCCTTTGGATTCCGTATTACTGGACCGTCGCGCCAACTTTCAACTATATCGTGCGACCACTGCTCAATCATTTTGTCCGTCAATACGTCAGCAAAGCCGTGCAAGGCAACAACCGTCCTTCAGCCGAACTCTGCGATGTTTCAACCGCTCCGATCGGTGACGCCGCAATCAATAGCATTCCGCCGCTCCCCGATTTCATCTCCCAGCGAATCACCGAGCGAGCCAACGCCAAAGCCAAAGACATTGCCCCCAAATTACGCACGCTGCTGGGTCAAAACTCACTGATGGCTGGACTGGCCGCATTCAACTCTGAACTCTCCGGCGACGAGCTAGTCCATACCAGCTACTTTGAAGATCCCGACGTCTTGACCTTGCTGACAATCCACATGGCGCTCGAGCGCAACGATCGCCGCTATTTGATGCAGTCTGCGATCTATCACCGTCGACTCCTGGAGTGGTCTCGCTATTTCCGCGAAATGGCCGGCGACTGGGAAGGCGCCGAAATCCTGGATCGCATCCTGCGCGATACGCCTGCCCAACCAAGCGAAGTCCGCCGCCGCGCAGCATAGATCAGACCTCGATCGAACGACAATCGCTCCTCCAGCATAGTTCAGCAGGCCGATCTGCCTGGCAAATTGTGGTTGCCATCAATTGTTTGTCGGGCTAATTCGGATCCGCTATGATGAGGGGCAATTCCCTCCTCCCCTTCATCGCAGCTAGGAATCGGATGATGCGACTCACAGGCATGCTTCTTCTTGCGACTCTGCTCTTCACCGTCGGCTGTTCCGATCCCAAACCTGTCGCCCAGCCCGTTACGCCAGCGCCGGTTGGGTCTACGGCGGTTGCACCAGCGCCAGTCGAGCCAGAACCGCAGCCCACCCAACTAGCCCCCGTCACGACCACTAAGCTCGATTCGCCGTATTCGAAAGTGGCTCAGCAAACGTTGTCAGACATGCCGGCGATTCCTAACGACGAGCCAAGGCCGACATCGCCGGCCCAGCCTGCGATGCCCGCAGCAGACTCGACAGCCGCGCACAAATCGCCAGCTTGGGCGAAAGACTTGGCGCCGTTTCTAGACAACACGACGGTCGCCGTGATTCGCATCGATTGGCCCAATCCTGATCTGTTGGCCATCGCAGCAGAAATGGAAGCGAATGGAGTCGACGTCGGATTTCTGGAGGATCCCATGGTCGCCGCTGCGATCCAAAGTCCCGAGTTCGCCAAAGGGGTCTCCGAAATTGTGTTCCTGATGCATTATCTCCAAATCACAACCGATGACGGCGACGTCTATCAGGAAAAAGCAACCACGCCGATCCTGCATACGACCGGCGCAGTCCCGGATGCCGAACTGGTCAAAATTTTCTTTGGCGAACTCGCAAACTTGTTACCCCCCGAAATTCTCCAAGCATCGCTGCCTCGTCACGGCGAATGGATGGCGCTGGCCATGCAAGCCGAAAACGCCGCGCGTCTGAAAAAGCTGCAGCCTGCCGATACCGCCAAGCTAGAAGCGGCCGTCGCCGCGATCGGACCGGCGCCGGTTCAGGCCGTTGCGTTGCTCAACGACGAGAGTCGCACCCTGCTGATTAAGCAAGGAGACATTCCCGGCGGACAGATCGCCAAATACTATCTCGACAAAGTCAACTTTGCCGGCGCCAGCATCGCCTACGTCGAAGGGGCGAAGCTGAATCTGATCGTTGATACCCAAACCAAAGAAGACGCCCAGGAGCTTTATGATTGGGTTGATTTGACAACCCGACCAGGCGCCGCGCCCCAAGAGATTCCTGTTCCGATGCTCGCGCTGGCGCGCAAATTCCTACTGCCCCAGATCAAGGACAACCAACTGAGCATCTCGCTCAATACCGAACAAATTGCCGAGATCCGCAAAACCGTTGAACCGGCGCTCGCAGCGGCTCGCGAAGCGGCGAAAAAGCAACAAACCATGAACAACATGCGACATATTGGGATCGCGTTTCACAACTTCCACGATACCTATCGTAGTTTTCCGCCGGCCAGCTTTCCGGTGGGTGAAGACGGAAAGCCGCTCTTGTCCTGGCGCGTTCATCTTTTGCCGTTCGTCGAGCATGGCGCGTTGTACGAACAGTTTCATCTCGACGAACCCTGGGATAGCGAGCACAACTTGAAACTCGCGGCCCAAGTTCCCCAGGCATATATCGATCCCAACCAGCACCTCGACGATCCCAGGATGACCACCTTTGTCGTCCCCCAAGGAGAGAAGGCGTTCTCGCTAGGATCAGGTAAGGGACTGCAAATCCAGGATATTACGGACGGCACTGCGAATACGATCATGCTGCTCAATGTCGGACCAGAAGCAGCAGTCGTGTGGACCAAGCCGGACGATTGGCAATACGATCCAGAGAATCCATTCGCTGGCTTGGACAAGCTTAATCCTGACGGAACATTTACAGCAGTCTTCGTCGACAGCAGCGGCCATACGCTTTCGACCAAAAAGCTAAAGCCAGAAACGATGCGACATTTGATTGAGCGGAATGATGGCAACGTGATTGACTACGACGAGTTCGAATAGCAGCCTGTTGTTTTTCAATAGGTTGCTAGTCGTCGCGATCATTTTGTTGAGCAAGTCAAGTCGTGCTTCGAACAGGAGCACGACTTTTGCGGTCCCCGGCATCGTTTCAGAGCGATTCCAGGGCAATGATTCCAGAAAATTTACTGTCCAGTTCGGTCATCGGCATCCGCTTTCTCTATCAGGCCATGTGGGCTGCTTGCGCTGGAGCGCCCTCAAGGAAACCCTTTCTCTTGTAACTCGTGAGCCTCGTCGTCGACGACTTCCCCCAACAGCCAGGCAAGCCAGACATGTCGCCAATGGATGACCAACTGCTCGACTTGCTGGCGCAATGGGAAGAAGCGACGGCTCGTGGTGAGCAACCCGATCTAGAAACGCTCGCCGGGGGCAACCAGCGGCTTTTGCGCGAGCTCAAGCGGCAAATCGCGGCCTTGCAGAAGATCGGCTGCGTCGACCGCGGCCAGGCGTCGGCCGAAGAGTTGCACTTGCCCTCGCTGCCGGCGCTGCGGTCTTCGCTATTAACTCCAGATAATCTGAGCCTTGAGAAACTTCGCGAGCAGCTCACCATCGCCGATCTTGTTTCGAATGAGAAAGTGGGCGAACTGTTCAACACCTACCGCATTAAAACGGCGCATCAACTCGCCGGGCTACTGCTGGAAAAGGAGCTGCTGACCCGCTTTCAAATTCGCTCGATCTCGCATGGCAAAACACGCGGCTTGAAACTGGGCCGCTACTTGATCCTCGAGAAGATCGGCCAAGGAGGAATGGGACAAGTCTACAAAGCGCGTCACAGCAAGATGGGGCGCGAAGTTGCTCTTAAAATCTTACCCCGGGCAGCAATGTCCAAAGCCAATGCGATCGAACGATTCAACCAAGAGGTCCAGGTCGCCGCGCAATTACGACACCCCAATATTGTCACCGCCTACGACGCCGACGAAGCGGAAGGACTCCACTTCTTTGCGATGGAATATGTCGCCGGGCGTGACCTGAACTCGATGGTCCGTAAAGAGGGCCCGCTGTCGGTCGCCTGCGCAGTTGACTATGTGATGCAAGCGGCACAAGGGCTGCAATATGCGCACGGCGTGGGATTGGTGCATCGCGATATCAAGCCGGCTAATTTGCTGCTGGATAACGAAGGGGTGATCAAGATTCTCGATATGGGCATCGCGCGGATTCATACCGACGACGCAGAGGAAGGCTTGACCCACAATGGCGCGATCATGGGAACCGTCGATTTCATGGCGCCAGAACAAGCGGTCGACACCAAAACGGTCACCCCCCAAGCCGACCTTTATAGCCTGGGCTGTACGCTCTACTTTTTATTAACCGGCAAACCGCCTTATGCCGGTGATACGCTCCTTTTAAAACTGTTGGGACATCGCGAACAAACGCCTCCCCGGCTCAGTGCTGACCGCAACGATGTTCCACCGGCGCTAGAAGCGATCTATCAAAAATGCTTGGCGAAGCTGCCTGACCAGCGCTACGCCAGCGCCAGCGACTTGATCGCTGACCTGCAGCAAGTTCGACCGCAGTTGAGTGATGCAGCGCCGCCGCGATCGCTTGACAAATTTGAATCCTCCTCGGACACGTCCCCCACCAACTTTATCAAGACGCAAGCATCGATCGGGGCCAGCAATTTACCATCCCTGATCACGATTGATCCTCGCCCTCAGGCAGCCCGACGTATCAAGTCAGGTCGCGGCGCCAGCTTTTTCGGCGGCGTGATCTGCGTCGGCCTGCTGCTATGCGGACTGCTTTACTACGGCGCCGGCATGATTTTCAAAATCTCGACGCCACACGGCGCGCTGGTGGTCGAAGTCGAGGGAAATGATTTTGCGGCGCACCTGCACGACCAACTACTAACCTTGGTCAACCAACAGACCGGCGATCAAACGTCGATCAAACTGAGCAGTATCGAGCAATCGAAGTCACTTCCAGCCGGGCCATATAAGTTTGCCTTAGAAACCAGCAGCGGCCTGCGCACCAATGTCAGCGAGTTGACAATCAGCAGCGGAGCAGAGTCGAAGGTGCAAGTTTATTGGGAGACCAAGCCGACGCCGCCTGCGATTGCCGCAAACCCTGTAACTTCGCAATCGTACGCGTTGCAGTTTAATGGCATCGGTGATTATGTCGTCGTGCCAACGCTCGATGACTTAGGAACTGGGCCGATGACAATCGAGTTTCTGGTGGAGAATCTAAATCCAGCTCCCGTCGAAAAGCAGATGGAAATGTATCTCGCCCAAGCAGAGCAACCCGGGCATCGGAGGACTGTTTCTCAAGATGCTGCTGGTGATTTCCTTGCGATTGATATTACAAAGGACATCTATTTTTCGAAGCATGCTTCCACTCGAAAAGAATGGCTGCATCTGGCCGCCGTCTATGACTCTCGTCCGCAAATCTATGTCAACGGACAACAAGGCGCGCTGGATCCCAAATCCCGCTCAGAGCCTCCCGTCAGCAACGCGACAGCGACTCGGGTCGTGATTGGCAATGATGGTGAGAAACATTATTTCCAAGGCAAGATTCGCGGTGTTCGTATCTCAAAAACGGTGCGTTACCAAGAAAACTTCACTCCTCCGACCCAGTTCACAAAGGACCAAGACACGATAGCCCTCTATCTCTTCCAAGAGGGACAAGGAAAAACCCTTTATGATTCATCCGGCAACCATCATCACGGCGAGATTCATGGCGCCCCCGTTTGGATTCCGCTGGACCAGCCGACCGCAGCGGAGTCACCATCGACTTTGCCTAACAAGTCCGACGTATTGTTGAGCCAAGTGACGGCCGGTCCCTGGACGCCGCTTTTCAATGACAAAGATTTCACCGGTTGGGAACTGCGACACTCGGCTTCGATCAAATGGAGCATCTCCGATCAGTCGGTTCGCGGCGCCAATAGCGGCTATCGCGCCGGCCAAGGGGGATCGCTTTTCACCACGCGATCCAACTACGAAGATTTTCATTTTCGCTGCGAAATGCTCGCCGGACAGCGGGGAGAAACCTGGGTAATGTTCCGTCACGATACGACGTGGGAACATGGCGCTCGCCGCGGCTATTCCATTCCGAATCCTGACCCCGAAAAGCTAGCGACCGCCAGCGAATGGGGAATCGGCAGTCTGTACGAAGATGTCTTTCAGGTTGGTCAACAGCGGGTCAAAGCCGCGTCTCTGCCCACGCCCAAGATCCAAGCTGGCGAGTGGTACAAGCTTGAGATCATCGCCTTCGGCGAGTCGATTCAAATCTTGATCAACGGCCAGACAACCGTCGAATACCAAGCAGTGGACGCACCAGCGCGGCGCGGAAGCTTCGGTTTCGGATGTCCCATTCTGTCAAATCTGGCGGTGCGCAACGTCGAAGTTCGCGAGCTGACGCCAGCGAAATAGGAGCGAAACCTGCGGCTCGCGCATCAACAGACTCTTGAAGCATTTGGGATCGGTTCGCTACGACAGGGGTGCAGGCGATGCGGCGCCTAGCCTGAATGACACGCGAAGTGACGTGCTTCTACGACGGGGCGGAATCGGCCGCCAACGGCTTTGCTGATTGCCTCCTGCCAACGTTGTCGGTTACCCTAGTCGACTTGTCATGGGTTCTTTGTTTCGCGGATCAGCGTTTTCGCTCGACCGGTTTTCCCTTTCCCCAGATTTCTTTCTACGATGATCGTCACCGAAAAAAATAGTTGGCTGCGGATGATCTTTGCCGTCCATGGAACGACCATGGATCGCATTTGGCCACGATTCGCGGTTGTGGTCGGCTTCTCGATCTTGACGACGACCATCTCGCAGTTGTATCCCCGTTATAGCTACACGCTGACGATGGCCCCGTTTACGATTGTCGGTCTAGCGCTGGCGATTTTCCTCGGCTTCCGCAACAACGCCGCCTATGACCGCTACTGGGAAGGACGGAAGCTGTGGGGACGGCTGGTCAACGTCTGTCGCACCTTCACGATGCAAATCAACACGCTGATTGATGCCGAAACCCCGACCAGTGATCCCGGGGCGCCCTCGCCGCTCCAGCGCCGAATGGTGCTACTGATCATCGCCTACATCAACGCTTTGCGGCATCGCCTGCGCGATAGCGACGTCTCGGATGAATTACGTCAGCGACTTCAAGACAATGCTGAGACGGCGAGCTACTTGACGCACAACAACGTCCCGGCCGCGATTGCGGACGGCATCTCGCGCTGCATCAATGACGCTTGGCGATCGGAGCGGCTGAACGTCTTTCATGTGCCGCTGCTGCATCAGAACCTAACTGAGATGGTCGGCATCCAGGGAGGCTGCGAGCGAATCAAGAGCACGCCGATTCCGTTTACCTATAGCGTGCTCACCCATCGGACCGTCCTGTTGTATTGCTTGGCGCTTCCCTTTGGACTGCATGATACGGTTGGCTATCTGACGCCGATCGTGGTCGCGCTGGTCGCCTATGCTTTTCTGGGACTTGATGCCGTGGGGGACGAGATTGAACAGCCCTTTAATATGGATGACAACGACCTACCGCTGTTGCAGCTCACAACGATGATCGAGATCAACGTGCGACAACTCTCGGGACATTCGCCCGAGGAGATTCCGCCTCCGGTCGTGCCGGTCAATCATTTGCTGAACTAAGGCAGCAGCGGCGGAATCAGATTGAATGCAGCATTTAGACCAGTACAATCGAGGGGCCCAGTCCCCGCTTCCAAACTGCCGCTCGAGAATTCAACCATGCGATTTCCTCTCGTTTGCCTACTCGGTTCACTTATCCTCTTTGCTGGATGCGACGCGGGAATGACGCAGTCCGTCAAGAAAACTGCTTCAGGCCCTGCTTCGGAGAGTCAAAGCTCTGGAGGATCACTATTCGGAACAAACAGCGAGGCCTTAAAGGATCAGACGATCGAACGGATGAAAGCGATCGTCGTCGCCAACCATCACTTTCATGATGCACACAAGAGCTTTCCTCCTGCCGACTTTCCCCGCGCGGCCGATGGCAAACCGCTCTTTTCGTGGCGCGTCTATGTGCTGCCGCAACTGGGTCAACAAGCGCTGTTTAACCAGTTTCATCTGGATGAACCGTGGGATAGCGAGCACAATTTGCAAGTTGCGGCACAGGTTCCACAAGCCTATGTTGATCCGGCTCGTCCTCTGACTGACCCGATGAAAACAACCTTCGTCGCTCCACAAGGCGAAAACACCGGCTACACCGGCGACGGCAAATCACTGCGTTTCTTTGATTTCACCGACGGGACGGTGAACACCATCCTCCTGCTCAATGTGGCGCCGGGCGACGCGGTGGTCTGGTCCAAACCCGAAGAATGGCAGTACGACCCAGCGAATCCATTTCGTGGACTTGATAACCAAAATTCGGCGGGCATCTTTGACACCGTCTGCTGCGACGGCAGCTACCGAGGCTACTCGGCAAAATCACTCGGCCCCGACAATATGCGACATCTATTAGAACGCAATGACGGCCAAATGATTATTGAGCGCTGATTTGAGATACAAGCGACATGAAACTGCGTCGCCGAACCGTCCTGCATAGCCGGCAGTGGTTTAGATTCTTCGCCAGATCTCCGCAGTATCGGTGATGATCTGCGGAGGTCCACTGCTCCACGGGATGCGCCTAAGTCAAAAAAGAACGGCAAACCACACCTCACTTCGCCCCTAGCACTGCTGGCGCAGTGGGTTACAATTTGCCAGTACTGTTGATCTTTCGCTAATTGGCATCTGAGCATTGTCGAGCGTCGCTCTCTTTGAGCGCGATGTTGGGCGCCCTTCCCTCTTGCGTCGCAAAACTGCGATTCAAGAGCGATCTGGCTGTGCGCAATCGGTGATTGCGACGCCAACCGCCTAGTTGCCTTGTATCCTGCAAAAACCACTGGTCCCAAACCACCCTGGAGCAAGATGACGCTCGCCAAAACGCCTCTTTATGATTGGCATCATGCCGCTGGCGGCCGCCTGGTCGATTTCGGCGGTTGGTCGATGCCGGTCCAGTACACTTCGATCATCGACGAGCACAACGCGACGCGCACTGCGGTCGGGATGTTCGACGTCTCGCACATGGCCCGCTTCCGCTTTGACGGGCCCGGCGCCGGCGATTTCCTCGACAAATTGCTCACTCGCAAAGCCTCGGTCGTGCCGATGGGCAAGATCCGTTACAGCCTGGTCTGTAATGACGAAGGGGGAATCCTCGACGACGTCCTGATCTACAATCTGGGCGAAGGGGATCACCAGTACTTTTGGCTTGTTGTAAACGCCGGAAATCGCCAAAAGATCGCGGCCTGGATAGAGAAGCAACTCCCCAGCGAAGGGGTCGTCTTTACGGACCATACCCTCGACACGGCGATGATCGCCGTGCAGGGCCCCAAGGCGATTGAAGTCGTACAACCGCTGTGCGATGTGCAAATCAACGACCTGAAATATTACTCCGGCGAGCTTGGCATTTTGTGCGGCGAACCGGCGCTGATCAGCCGAACCGGCTATACCGGCGAAGACGGAGTCGAAGTGACCGTGCCGGCTGCGGCGGCGATCGCGATTTGGGATCAGATCCTGACTGCCGCCAAACCGCTGGGCGGACTCCCTTGCGGCTTGGGCGCACGCGACACGCTGCGGCTTGAAGCGGCAATGCCGCTGTATGGGCACGAACTATCCGAGTCTATCGATCCGATCACGGCCGGGCTGTCGTTCGGCGTCTCGTTTGACCACGATTTTATCGGCAAAGATCGGCTCGAAGCGGTGCGTGATACCGCTCCGCAGATGGTTCGTGTTGGCTTCACGTGCGTTGATCGTCGCGTTCCGCGCGAACATTGCACCGTGCACATCGGCGACCAGCAAGTTGGCGAAGTAACTAGCGGGACTTTCTCGCCCACGTTGAACCAACCGATCGCCATGGGTTACGTTGATCCTAGTATTGCGGTCACCGGAACAGCGGTCGAAATTGACATTCGCGGAAAACGCGTCGCGGCCGTAGTCGCGCCGCTCCCTTTCTATTCACGACCTCGCACTTAAAAAACCCCTCCAGGAGACGCCCAACGTGGACCCTTCTCAACTGCTATACGCCAAGACGCATGAATGGGCCTTCATCGAAGACCAAAACGGCGGCAAAGTGGCGACTATCGGCATCAGCGCGTTCGCCATCGAAGCGTTGACCGACCTCGTTTATCTAGAACTGCCGAAAGTCGGCGCCCAGGTAAACGCCGGCCAACCGTTTGGTGAAATCGAATCGGTCAAAGCGGTCAGCGACGTTTATGCACCGGTCACCGGCGAAGTGATTGCGGTGAACGAAGAGTTGCCGAACAAACTGGAATCATTGAATGATGATCCTTACACCGGCGGATGGATCGCCAAGATTAAAATCACGGACGAAAGCGGCCTGGCCAACCTGATGGATCAGCCCGCCTACGAAAAGCAGTGCCAGGAAGAAGGCTAATCCCTTTGGAACGCAGCTTTATTGGTGCGGCACGGCTCTCAGATCCGTGCCGCACATCCCCCAATTTGGTTTGACGGAAGGTTAGTCCCTTTCCTAGAGGCGATCACGCAACGTCAAATATGGACCAACGCGAAAAGTTATGGCTTACCTATTTAACACTCCCCAAGAGCAGCAAGAAATGCTCGCCTCGATCGGCGCGGCTTCGATCGAAGAGTTGTTCGAGCAAATCCCGGCGTCCCTGCGTCTCGGTCGTCCTCTCGACCTGCCGCCGGCGATGGGTGAACTGGAACTAACCCAACACCTTTCCACGCTCGCGGCCAAAAACCAAGGCCCCGGAGCCAAGGTCTGCTTCTTAGGGGGCGGAAGCTACGATCACTTTATTCCCGCAGCAGTTGACGCCCTCGCGTCGCGCGGCGAGTTCTACACCTCCTACACTCCCTATCAGCCGGAAGTGTCGCAGGGGAACTTGCAAGCGATGTTCGAGTACCAGACGCTGATCTGTGAGCTGACCGGCTTGGACGTCTCCAACGCCAGCTTGTATGACGGCGGCAGCGCCATCGCCGAAGCGGTGATCATGAGCATGAACACCGTCCGTCGCCATGACAAAATCGTCGTCTTGGGAAGTGTCCATCCCGAGTATCGTCAGATTCTCGACACCTACTTTGGCCCGCTCGGGACCAAGATTGTGGTTGTTCCGACGCCTGACGGAACGGTCGATCCAGCCGCGGTAGCCGCCGTAGTCGATGACCAAACCGCTTGCGTCGTTGTTCAGTCCCCCAACTTCTTCGGTTCTCCCGAACAAGTTCAGGCCTTGGCCGACATCGCTCACGCCAAAGAGGCGCTGCTAGTTCAATCGTTTGATCCGCTCAGCCTGGGCGTGATCAAACGTCCCGGCGATTTAGGCGCCGACATCGCCGTGGCCGAAGGTCATTCGCTCGGCTCACCAATGCAGTACGGCGGTCCCTACTTGGGGATCATGGCCTGTCGCGAGCAGTTTGTCCGTCGCATGCCGGGCCGCATTTGCGGCGAGACCGTTGATCGCCGCGGCAAGCGCTGCTGGGTGCTGACCCTACAAACGCGCGAACAGCATATCCGCCGCGAAAAAGCGACCAGCAACATCTGCACCAACCAAGGGTTGTTCGCGTTGCGTGCTTCGATCTATCTCGCTTTGATGGGTCCGCATGGCTTGAAAGAAGTAGGCGAGTTGTGTGCTCGCAAGTCCCATTACGCCGCGACGCAGATCGCATCGCAGGAACGCTTTGAACTTGCTTTCTCGGCGCCGTTCTTCAAAGAGTTTGTCGTGCGTGATTTGCAAAACGACGTTGCTGGCGTCTTGGCTGAAGCGTCAGAAGCAGGCTTCTTTGCCGGGGTTGCGTTGGGAACCTGGTTCCCCGAATTGGCCGACTGTTTCCTGGTAACGGTGACCGAAAAGCGAACTCGCATCGAGATCGACGGTCTTGTGAAAACTTTGGCCCTGACTACCAATCGGACAACGATCCATGCGTAATACACGATCCACTCATCTGCTGACCGAGCTTTCGCAACCGGGTCGCCGCGCAGTGGTTTTGCCGAAGTGCGATGTCCCCGAAACGCCGCTCAGCGAGTTGCTGCCAGCCGACGTTTTATCCGACAATCCGCCAGCTCTGCCAGAGCTGGCCGAACCAGAGGTGGTGCGGCATTACACCAACCTGTCGACCCTCAACATGTCGGTCGATACGCATTACTACCCGCTCGGTTCTTGTACGATGAAGTACAACCCCAAGCGAAACGAGCGACTTGCCGGCCTGCCAGGCATCGTCGACCTGCATCCCTATCAGCCTGAGGATTCGATCCAAGGGATGCTGCAGTTACTGTTTGAACTGCAACAGTTTCTGACCGAAATCTCTGGATTGCCGGCGATCTCGCTGCAACCAGCGGCAGGCGCCCACGGCGAATGGACCGCGTTAATGTCGGCCGCGGCATACTTCCGCTCGATTGGCCAAGATCAACGCAAGTTGGTCCTCTCGCCGGATAGCTCGCACGGCACCAACCCGGCCAGTGCTCAGATGGCCGGGTTTACTGCGGTCACCGTTCGCACCGTTGACGGTGCGGTCGATATGGACGATTTGCGCAGCAAGCTGAACGACCAGGTCGCGGTCTTTATGATCACGAACCCCAGCACGCTCGGTTTGTTTGAGACGCAAATCGCCGAAATCGCCGACGTGGTTCACGCGGCTGGCGGCTTGATCTACCTGGATGGCGCCAACATGAACGCCGTACTGGGCATTTCTCGCCCCGGCGACATCGGCGCTGACATGATGCACTACAACCCGCACAAGACCTTCAGCGGCCCTCACGGTGGCGGTGGTCCCGGGGCAGGTCCGATTTGCGTTAGCGAGAAGATCGCGCCGTTCCTTCCTTCTCCGATCGTGGTGAAAGAAGGGGACAAGTATCGACTTGATTACGATCGTCCAGAGTCGATCGGGCGTGTCCGCACTTTCTTTGGCAATGTCGGCGTGCTGGTCCGAGCTTACTGCTACATCTTGTCGTATGGGCCGGATGGACTGAAAGCGGTTTCAGAAAATGCGGTGCTCAACGCCAACTATTTGCTGAGTAAGATCAAGCATTTCCTGCCGGTTCCGCACGGGCTCCGCTGCATGCACGAGTTTGTCGCTTCGGCGGCCAAGCTGAAGCAGGAAAAGGGAGTCACGGCGATGGACATCGCCAAGCGACTGCTCGACTATGGATTTCATGCTCCGACGGTCTATTTTCCCATGACGGTGCCGGAAGCGCTGATGATCGAGCCGACCGAAACGGAAAGCAAAGAGATGCTTGACTCCTTTGTCCAGACTCTCTTCCGCATTACCGAAGAGCCGGCCGATCTGCTGCATGAAGCGCCGCATACCACGCCGATCAGTCGACCGAACGAAGTTCAGGCAGCTCGGCAACCTTGCCTGCGGGCCGTGTGCGGCTAGGTCAGTCTCATGGCAGTTCGCCTGATTGAAACCGCCGCTCACCGCGGAAGCTGGAATATGGCGGTCGACGAATCCTTGCTTCAGTCGACCGCCGACAGCCTGACGCCGACGCTCCGCTTTTACCAGTGGAGCGAGCCGACGCTGTCACTGGGCTACTTCCAAAAGTACGCTGATCGCTGGACGCATGCCGAAAGCTGCAACACGGCATGTGTTCGCCGAGCATCAGGCGGCGGCGCCATCCTGCATGACCAAGAATTGACCTACAGCTACTGCGTGCCGACGTCTGACCCCCGCAGCGCGTTAGTAACCAGCCTGTTCGACCTGTTCCACGAAGCGTTGATTCGCACCCTGGCCCAACTGGGCGTAACGGCGACAATTCACGGCAACCCGCAGAAAAGCAGCGGCGATGCCCCTTTTCTCTGTTTCGAGCGCCGCAGCAGTGTCGACGTAATTATAGATGGCTACAAGGTTTGCGGCAGCGCACAGCGTCGCGGACGGGGAGCCGTGCTCCAACATGGCAGCATTTTACTGGTGCGATCAGAACATGCCCCCCAGCTACCCGGCATTTCCGATCTTTCCGGCACTCAACTCTCCCCCAAAGAGCTGCAAAATGTTTGGCTATCAGACCTTAGCAAGTCTTTGGCAATGAATTTTGAGATTGGAGAGCTAACCGCAGCCGAGACATCGGCGGCCGTGGAAATAGAAGCCGAGAGATTTGATGCGGAGCAATGGACAGAGAAAAAGTAGCCAATCGCCCCATTGGAAGACAAATCACCTTTGACCGCGGGTTAACGGCGGAGTACTATGATCCTGGCGAAGCGACCCTGGTTTTGCCGATACCTCAAAGAGAAGAAGACGATCCAAGGGAATGTGAAGTTTTCAAAATAGGAATCAAACCCCCTCAGATAGGTCATTTTTTCTAGCTATCGCCAGCATTACGCTAAATAGCTAATCACTTGCTTATACCTACTTATCATCCGGCAAGTGAAAATACCTATTCGTCCTGACGTTCGTCAGCGGTTGGTTTGATTTCGGTCAAGATATCTCTAAATCCTATTCGTGGTTTTGTTCCCAACTATTGCGACCTGTCATTATTTTGTTCAGAGATTTCCGGGGGCGGGACTAAAGCGAAGGAAGGATTGACGATGCAAGTAATGTTAAGGGTTGTTCGAGGGCCAAGTACCGGCAAGGAATTCAAGATTCCGGTCGATAGCTTTGTCATTGGGCGCGGCGATGGATGTCACCTGAAACCGAAAAGCGACATGATTAGTCGCAAACATTGCGAGCTACGCGTCGCCGACTCGAAGCTAGTAATTGAAGATTTCGGCAGCAAGAACGGCACCTTCGTCAACAACGAACCAATAAGCGGCACAGTCGAATTGAAAATGGGGGACGAACTTCGCGTTGGTCCGCTTGAATTCCTCGTGCTGATTGATCACTCGCTCGGCGCCGCCAAACGGCCCCGTGTGAACAGCGTCACCGAAGCGGCTACTCGCGTCGCCGAAGCGGGCCTAAACGACAACGATGTCGCCGGCTGGCTGGCCGAAGCGGATGAAGAAGATCGTCAGGACCGGCTGAGCAACCCTGAGGGTCGCCAGTTCCGGATCGACGAAACGGTCTCCGGCGAAGACTTCGACGAGAACATGGAGAAGCCCACCACCGACGAAGACGCCAGTTCCACGAAGGCGGGCTTCATGGGAATCTTCTCAGGCCGTAAGAAGCCCAAGAAAAAAGAGTTCGGCAAACTGCCGAAGATGGACAAAGACGAAGCGCAGAACAGCCGTGACGCGGCTCAGGAAACGCTTAAGAAAATGTTTGATCGACGTTAAACGTCCTCCGCTTCCACAATCTAAGTAGAAAAAAAGCCGGCTTTAAGTCGGCTTTTTTTTCGTTCAATCCGCCATAATAGGCGCAAGATACGCTTGCTCGCAGCGAAGCACGAACAGCCCAGGCCCGACCCCTGATCTCGGCGACAAATCGCGTGAAACTCTGGTCACTGGTCCCAAGTAAGCTTGACTGAACGGAAAACACCGCGGAAAGGTTTAGCCGTTGACCTCCGACATTAGCTTGTTGGTCGATCAATGTCGGGCGGGGGATAATTCCGCCATCCGGCAGTTCATCGATCTGTTTCGACACAAAGTGTACGCGCTCTGCTTCCGCATGGTCGGAGAGCACCACGAAGCCGAAGATATGGCCCAGGAGACCTTCGTGCGCGTGATCCGCAGTTTGCATCACTGGGATCGCGAGCGGCCGCTGGAGCCCTGGATTTTGACGATTGCCGGCAATCGCTGCCGGACCTTACTATCCAAACGAAAAAGGCGCCCCCAGGCCCACCCGATCGAAGAGCATGTCGCCGATCACCGACCTGACCTGCAGCCGGCCCAAGTTTTGGCCGAAGAAGTTCATTTGGCCCTGCAGCAAGTCCGGTCCGAATACCGACAAGCTTTTTTATTGTTTCATGAACATGAACTGAGTTATCTCGAAATCAGCGAGCAACTAGGAAGACCGCTGGGAACCATCAAAACTTGGGTACATCGAGCACGACGGGAGATGATTGCTCGACTTTCGCAACGAGGGGTCCTGGAAGGGCGTGAAAATGAAATACGTCGAGTTTGAAAGCCAACTGCAAGATCTGCTCGACGAGCGACGTCTGGGTGATGTCGGTCAACTGCTGGCGCATGTCGAGGCTGCAGATCGCCAGCGCTGCGAGCGATTGGTCGCCGCTTACGAAACTCTGCTAGATGGGCTTGATTCGTGGGACCACCCCAGTGGCGACACGGTTCTCGCCGATCGCGTCATTGATCAAGTTCAGGCACTTACCAAAATCGCTCCGGCCACGGCCGAACATCCCGTCGCTCATCCCTTTACCGCTGGCTGGCTGCCGCTCGCTGCATTATCGCTCGCCGCATCGCTACTGATTCTCGCAATAATCCCTTTCTCGTTTCGCCAAGAAAAAGCGGACCGTAACGGCGATTACGTCGCCACCACCAAACTTGCTCCTGACACTACCCCTGCGATAACGGACGATCCACTTGATCGACTTGACCAGGAAGACGCCCAGTACGTCGCTCTGGTCCGCTCGCCGTTTGCTTTACCATGGGAGCTGACCAGCGACCTGGTCGTCGTCTCGACGGCGCCTAGACTGCCGCTCGATTCTACCTCGCTGGCGGTCACTTCACTGGACGCAAGCCCTTGGATTGATACGGTTCAGCACCAATTTCGCCCTCTCACGCAATCCATGGGATCGGCGCTGATGGTGATCAAAGACGTGACCCTCCCCAATGCATCCTCCCGTAGCGATGACGCAGCCAAACCGCAAGCGCGTGGCGCTTCGCTTCCAATTTCACTGGGCCGCCGCATTACTTAATACGCTAGCTATTTAATTCTTACCGATTCCCTGGCTGAAATCATTCTGGATTTGCTAGCCAGACGCTGCACTGCGGGTTACATTGCGAGACGACCTCCTTGGTTTCCCGCCTGACCCATAGTCCCCTCCTGAGCGCCGTCGATGAGATCTTTTCACCTACTTCCGCTGGCGCTGTTCGCCGCTTTGCTAACCGTTGGGTCAACTCCAGCTGTTGGTGAAGAAGCCTGGTCGCGATTTCGTGGTCCCAACGGCAGTGGACTGGCCTCTGCGATAGATTTGCAGCTTCCCTATAGCGAAGCGGATGACCTTTGCTGGAAGACCAAGCTCCCCGGCGTCGGCAATTCGTCGCCGGTAGTGTGGGGCGACAACGTCTATCTGTTGAGCGGCGAAAAAGATGGCTCCATCGTCTATGCACTTTGTTTGAACGCCAATACTGGCAAGCTCCTCTGGAAAACCGAACTGGCGTCCAGCGGCTATTCGTTGCATTCCAAAAATACGTTCGCGTCGACGACGCCTGCGATCGACGCCCACTCGCTCTACATTACCTGGAGCGACGGACGGCAAACGACGATGGCCTCGCTGACGCACGCCGGCAAAGTCGAGTGGACCACGGATCTTGGCCCTTGGATCAGCCAGCACGGCTTTGGCGTCTCGCCGATGCTGTATGACGAGTTCGTGATCTTGCCGCTGATGCTACGAGCAGCGGACAAAAAGCAACCGGAAGGCCCAACAGAACAAAGCCGTTTGGTGGCGCTAAGTCGTTCGACCGGAAAAATCATCTGGGAAGCCCCCCGCGAAAGCGACGTCGCCGCTTATTCGGTTCCGTGCCTGTATAAAACGAAGGCGGGTCGCGACCTGCTGATCTGCAACAGCTCGGCCCACGGCATGGCGGCCCACGATCCCATGAACGGCGATCAGCTGTGGGCGAACCCTGCGTTTAAGATGCGTAGCGTATCTTCGCCGGTCGTGATTGACGGCGTCGCCTATGGCTCGTGTGGATCGGGCGGTGGTGGCAACTATGTGGTCGCCGTCGATCCCGAAACAGGCAAGACCATCTATCGCTTCGATCGTTCGGCCCCGTATGTGCCCAGCGCGGTTGGCAAAAATGGCTTGACCTATCTTTGGTACGACAAAGGAATCGTCTCTTGCATCCGCACCGCCGATGGCGAGAAAGTCTGGCAACAGCGGATCGGCGGCGATTACTCTGGCTCACCCATCCTTTGCGGCGATCGCTTGATCAATGTCAGCGAAGACGGCGAAGTGGTAATCCTGGCTGCAAGCGAAACGTTCGAAGAGCTCGCCCGATTCTCGCTCGGCGAAGGGAGCAAAGCGACGGCAGCCGCCGCTGCTGGCAAACTCTACATTCGCACCGACTCGCAGCTATTTTGCTTGGGCAAAAAATAGTACGCGATAGGGCGCAAAAAAAAGCGACGCAAAGCGTCGCTTTTAGGCGTTCTATTCAAGCGGCTCGCTTTAGATCCCCGCGTTTCCCAGAATATCGACCATGTTGCCGATGATTCGGGTTAGGCCGGGATGCGAGGTTTCGAAGTCTTGCGTCGCGCGATTGAGGTTATCGACCAACGAGGGATGTTGCAGCGCAGCAGGGTCGTCGTGATGCAGCGCCTCATGAATTTCTTCGATGGCGCCTTCCAGCAATCGACGCGTCTCTCCGTCAATCTCCTCAATTTCACGTAACTCAACCTGCAGTTCTTGCAGTTTCAGACGCAGTTGTTCCGCATCGGTCATGACGTCGATTTCCAAAGGCCTAATAGGGTATCAGCAAACTACAAAGCCGCCGCGTCTGTCGAGACGGTTTGCGGGGCTGCCTCTGATTTTAACCTCTGAACGACCTCTAACAAAATGCCAGAGGGAATTGCGTAGCTGGCGACTCGGCCCGCCCGAGCGATATTAAGCCCGACCACTTTGCCATCAAGATTGACGACCGGCCCACCGCAATCCTCGGGACGCAGGAAGGTGTCATGCTGGAAGACGGTCGGAAATCCGCTCCGACGCGAACTGAGCGGCCCCCCCAAATGATTCTGAAATTCGTGTCGAGCCATCCCTTCGGGACCTTCGACTCCCATAAAGCGATCTCCCAGCGTACACAGCACATCGACATTTCCATCGCCGCGCGAGATCGTCAGGCGTACAACATCGCCGGGCTGAAAGCCGCGAACCGATTTCTGCAGTTGGCTGGCCGTCTGGATGGCGATGTCATTGACCGAACGAATCAAGTCGCCTGCCAACAAACCCGACTTTTCGGCGGCGCTTTTTTCAAAGACCTGCATCACCCGGGCTTCGCTCACATCTTCGCCAACCCCCGGCAACCGTATGCCAAGGACGCCAAACTCACTTTGGATCGGACGAGCGGCTGAACTCATCACTCCGATCGCCAGCGGCTCTGCTTTGGGACAGGTCGTCGCCAGCAAGCTGCCGACCATTGGTTCGGCGTTAGACATTTCGATCGGATTCAGCCCTGACGCTTCGATCTTGATCAGCGCCACGTCAAACTTGCGATCCTGGGCTGCAATCGTCGCGGCGTAACTGTCGCCGTTCGAGAGACGGCAGACTAGTTTGTCTGAATCTTTATTCGCCAAAATTTGACTTGCTTTGGTGATGATCCAACCTTGCGAATCTACGACCCCGCCAAGGGCGACTCGCTCGTTATGGATTAACAGTTCAATGGTCGAATCATGCGGTTCGGCGACAACTTCACGAAAAGCGGCCATCACACGAACGTTGCTCCGTTCGTTGACCTTCTGCAGGAAGCGCGCCATCATTCCTTCGTGACGTTCTTGACCATGGGCCTGGCCGTGGGCGACTCCCCAGACCGAGATCGTCACGAGCAACGTTGCGATGCTCCAAATTGTCCGCTTGCGCGCGAGTTCCGCGATCATCGTTTATCCCTCAACTTGGACAAGAGTACAGCAAAGAAAAGCGCCTAGTCTTAACTGCCGACTTCACGAGCATCCCGAATCAGGATGTCGCTTAACGTCAGAGTTTGCTCCCCGCGCTGGACAATCATGTCAACTTGATCACCAGGGCTGGTCTGATCGACTAGCAGTTTCAATTCATCAAAAGTTTTGGTTTCGCGGCCATTAAACCGAACGATCCGATCCCCCACTTCGACCCCGGCTTTGGCCGCAGGCGAATTAGGCGTCACTTCGATCACGATCGGAGCCCGTTGGTCTTTATCACAACGAACGCCTAGCATCGGCCGCGTCCCAGGCAACTTGCCCCACACTTCGCCGTCCGACAAGCGTGCCCAATTATCAGAGTAAGCGTCGGACGGGACATGCATATTGGCGGTGATCCGATTGCCGATACGACTGTTGATCCCGATCACATCGCCGTCCATATCCAACAATGGACCGCCGCTATCTCCGCCGACCAACACGCAATCGGTCGCAACCACATCTTCGTAAGCAGCTAACACGCGCCCCAGTCGCAACACCGGCAACCGATCTTTGACGTAGCCGCCGGGATGCCCGGTGACCAAGACCCACTGACCTTCGCGCAGGTCGGCCGAATGGTCAATCTTCAGATGCTCGTATTTGCCGGGCGTGGTGATTTTCAACAGTCCTGAGTCAATACTGCGATCGGTCCCCAACGTGATTGCTTTTACTTTTTTTCCGTTGGGCAGCGTGATTACCGCCTCGCGATTGGGCTCACCAATCACATGACCGGCTGTCATCACATAACCATCTGAGGTGACGATCACTCCAGAACCTTGGGCTCCGCCGACGGCGACTCCCACGGTACAGGGAATCACTTTTTGAGCAACTTCCTGCACTCGTTTTTCGAGCGCTCGTAGTTCATTCAAACCGCTCGGCGCGTCGCCGGCCAACACTTCGGCAAAATGCGCGGTCTGGATCACAGCCGGCTCAACAGTCGCCGGTGCGACTGCGGCGATGGGTTCCGCTGTCTTCGTCTGACCAGCTTTGGTTGGGACGGTGGTCTGCCCTTGCGCGGCTTGACCAAGCGATAATCCGGTAACCAAGAACAGGAGGAGAAGAATAGGGAGGGGGCGTCTCGTCTGATGCGTCATAATCCTACGTTTCCGCGATCGAGAGATTGGGGCTCTGGTTGGGGACTTTTATTATAGGCGACAATCCCGGCAAATTCGAAGTAATTCGCACAACGCAATTTTGCAGAATTTTGCTCAAGTGCGCCGCACTATTCAGAATAGCCGGTACGTAAGTGATTTTGTAGTCGCTTGTTACAACCGGTCAAATCGTTAAGATCGACTAGGTCAAAGCAAACTACCAGCAGGTCCCAGAAAGATCTTCCATGAGCACGGGACATTCTCGTCGGCTGATTTTCGGTTGCGGCTACGTCGGCTTGCGAGTCGCCAATCAGTGGCGCAAACAAGGGGACGAAGTCTTTGCCGTAACGCGAAGCGCTGATACGGCTGCCCAATTCGCCGCTGGCGGACTGCAGCCGATCATTGCTGATGTGACCGACGAGGACTCGCTCGTCGACCTTCCTTCCGTGGATACCGTGCTGTTTGCGGTCGGATATGATCGCACAGCCGGTAAGCCGATCGAAGATGTCTACGCGGCGGGTCTCGCCAAAGTTCTGCAACATTTGCCCAGCGATTGTGGTCGGCTGATTTACGTCAGCTCGACCGGAGTCTTCGGCGACGCCGCTGGGCAAGTCGTCGATGAACAAACCCCATGCGATCCACAACGTTCCGGGGGGAAAGCATGTTTGGCCGCGGAAGAATTGTTACGATCCCACCCCATCTGGCAAGACAAACACGTTTCTCTTCGCCTGGCCGGCATTTATGGACCGGGCCGAATCCCGCGTGCGAAAGAAATAGCGGCCAAAATCGCGATTCCAGCTCCCGGTGAGGGCGCATTAAATCTCATTCATGTGGACGACGCCGCCGAGACAGTTTTGTTAGCCGCCGCGCATCCCTCCCCCCATTCGCTCTATATCATCAGCGATGGACATCCGGTGGAGCGAACCGAGTACTACGCCCAAATCGCCCGCAGTCTGAATGCGCCCGATCCAATCTACGAGCAGGCCGATCCCGCATCCCCAGCCGCGCTGCGCGCGGCGACCAACCGCCGCATGTCCAATCGCCTAGCGGTCGAACATCTGGGGCTGAAACCCAAGTACCCCGACTATCGAGCCGGCCTCGCGGCGATCTTAGGGGAGCCCTGAACCTTCAGGGGGCGATTTCCGCTCTCGGCTTTCCGCTTTTCTTCCCCCTTCCGCTCCCTTGTTCCGCGGGGGAAATCGGACCACAATGAACCCCTTCCTTGCAGGCCTGTCTTGCCGGCTGGGAACCATCACTTTCCTTGTTTCTGGTTGAACGGTTTCGCCAATGCCTAGCTGCGTACTTGCCTACTCTGGCGGTTTGGACACTTCGGTCATTTTGGGATGGCTGCAAGACGAAGGTTATGAAGTACACGCGGTGTACGTCGATCTGGGGCAACCCTGCGAAGACCGCCAAGCTATTTTGGAAAAGGCGAAGACCTGCGGCGCCAAATCGGCTCGGATTGTCGATGGGCAAGAGGAAATGTGCCGCGATTTTGCGTTCCCCATCGCGCAGTGGCAAGCCAAGTACGAGTCGATCTATCTGCTGGGCACGTCGATCGCGCGTCCGCTGATCTCGAAAATCTGTCTCCAAGTCGCTCGCGAAGTCGGCGCCGACGCCTACGTGCACGGAGCGACCGGCAAAGGGAACGATCAGTGCCGTTTTCAACTGGCGGCCGAAGCGCTTGACCCATCGGTCAAAATCATCGCTCCCTGGCGCCTAGAAAGATTCCGCCAACTCTTCCCCGGCCGCAATGCGATGATCAAGTATTGCGAAGAGAAAAATATCCCGGTCAAAGCCTCGATGGCCAAGCCGTACAGCTCGGACGAAAACTGCCTGCACATCAGCTACGAGGCCGGCAATCTAGAAGACCTGATGGTCAACGGCGTCGAAGCAGTCGACTTCGGCATGACCGTCTCGCCGCAGGAAGCTCCCGACCAAGTCGAGAACGTGAAGATCACCTTCGAGAAGGGTGTTCCGGTTACCGTCAACGGCGAGAAATGCTCACCGCTGCAAGTGGTGCTGAAGCTGAACGAGATCGGCGGCCGCAACGGCGTCGGTCGGATCGACATGGTCGAAAACCGCTTTGTCGGGATGAAGAGCCGCGGCGTGTACGAATCGCCCGGCATGACGATCCTGTACGACGCGCTGCTGGTGCTCGAGCAACTGACGGTCGATCGCGACTTGATCCACCTGCGTGATCAGTTGGCCCCGGTCGTCGCCGAGATGGTTTACTACGGCTTCTGGTATGCACCGAAGATGGACGCGCTGCTCGCCTTCGGCAAAGAAGCGATGAAGCATGTCACCGGCGAAGTAAGCCTGAACTTGTACAAGGGGAACGTCATGGTCGACGGCCGCTCCAGCAAGAACAGCCTGTACGACGAAGGGATCGCAACCATGGAAGGTGGCGGCAGCTACGATCAAACCGACGCCGAAGGGTTCCTGCGAATCCAAGGTCTGCCGTCACGCGTGCAAGGACGCGTTACGCCGCGAGCTTACTAAGCTGCTGCGACGATCAGCAATATTTCCCACAAGACGCCAGACCGGCGTCTTGTGGCGTTTCTTGAAGAGTAGAAGTCATGCTCTTTCCACGAAGACGCGGTAAAAGCATGGCGCCGAGCGATTGGCGAGGCGATACTGAGGTTCGTCCCGTTCTGATTCTCACCACTGCGACGATTCCGAGCCCTATCATGCATCGACGACCACCCATCCTGCTGCTGACGCTACTATCTCTCTGCCTATCCAGTGTCACGCTCGCCCAGGAAAAAACCTCACCGCAAACAGCACTGCCGCGCAGCACGCCAGAGGCCGAAGGGGTTTCTTCCCAGGGCATTCAACAGTTTATCGAAGCGGCCGATAAGCAGATTAACTCGATGCACAGCTTTATCCTGGTCCGGCATGGCAAAGTGATTGCCGAAGCCTATTGGGCGCCAGAGTCGGCCGACAAGCCGCATGTGCTGTGGTCGCTGAGCAAGAGCTTTACGTCGACCGCTGTTGGTCTAGCGGTTGCGGATGGCAAGCTGAGCTTGGACGATCACGTTTTGAAGTTTTTCCCTGACTTAGCGCCGGAAGATCCTTCCGAAAATCTCCAGGCAATGCGCGTCCGCGATCTGTTGACGATGAATGCCGGTCATCAAGACGAACTGAATTGGCGCGAAGCTCCGCACTGGGCGAAAGCGTTTCTCGCTCATCCGGTGCCGCACAAGCCCGGCACGCACTTTCGTTACAACACGCCGGCGACTTACATGCTCTCGGTGATCGTGCAAAAGGTGACCGGTGAGACGGTACTAGAATATCTGACGCCGCGTCTGTTTGCGCCGCTAGGAATAAAGACTCCGGTTTGGGATCAGAGCCCGCAGGGGAGCTCGATCGGTGGCTACGGTCTGTATCTGACTACCGAAGACATCGCCAAGTTTGGCCAGCTTTATTTGCAACAGGGCAAATGGAACGGCAAGCAGATCTTGCCGGCCGAGTGGGTTGCGATGGCGACTTCTAAGCAAGTCCCCAACGGCGACAATCCCCAGAGCGATTGGAACCAAGGTTACGGCTTCCAGTTCTGGCGCTGCCGTCACAATGCGTTTCGCGGCGATGGCAAAGATGGCCAGTTTTGCATTGTCATGCCCGATCAGGATGTGGTTGTCGCGATCACGGCCAACACCAGCGACATGCAGGCCGAACTAAACGTCGTGTGGGACAAGCTATTGCCGGCGCTCCACGACGCATCGCTACCGGCCGATGCAAAAGCGCAAGCCGACTTGCAAGCGACGATCGCTAAGTTGAAAGCTCGCCGTTGAGCTTGCTCACATGGCAATTTTCAGCCGATTATTTCCGTTACTGAATTTGGATCCCGGCTATTTGCAAAGTGGTGATCGTAATTTGCACGCACGGATCGATCCCTTTTTCTGGATGATTATTGCCTCGCTTGAGGTACGATAAAGAGTTCCTCTCTAGCAACGCGTGTCATTCGCAAAACCGGAGTCCTTGATGGCGGAAATGGATCTCTCGAGCATCTCAGCGCTGCCCGTCGAAGAACGCATCAAACTGGCCCAAGCGATCTGGGACACGATTCCCGTCGCAGAAGTTACGCAGCAGCGTCCAGAGGATTCTGCTGCGCTTCGGCCCAAAGATGCGTGGAGAATTTCTGCGTTCTCGCCAGAATCTTGGCTTTCGCTTTTTGGCTCAAATCAACTGACTTATTTACACCCTGCCGATGATCAACTACGCAGCGATGCCCAAGGATTTTTGCAAACCTGCGGGCTCCCTCATGTTGTTCGCTTTGACGGCAAGCTTCGCTGCGAGATCTCATTTGCTCCGCTTACGAAGCCAATTGTCGGATATAACTCTCTGATCGGCTGGGGGATCTTCTTTGATTCAGAACTGGATGCGCGACTGAGTGAGCAATTGGTAATCGGCCAAGAAGATCACGGCGGCAGCGTCGCTTCCATCTGCGTAGAGCGAACCACCGGGATCGTCAGCCGCTTGGATATTGCGAACACTCCCCAGCAGACATTGGTCAACTCTAGCGTCTTGCAATTTGGCCAATCGCTGCAAGTCGCCATTCAGTGGTCGGAAGAGGGCGAATCCCTTGGCGGCATTAGCGCCGAAAACCGATCCCAGCTAGAACAGCGATTGCGAGCCATCGACCCAGTTGCGCTGGCCAACTCCGAACATTATTGGCCCAAGTTGATTGCGACGATCGACCATCGACACGGCATGTGGAAACTTGCTTGAGGCTTTTAAATTGCGACATTTGGCAATTTATGAAGAATGGAACGCGGAGGACACGGATAAATCACGGAATACACGGTAAGCAAGAAACATTAGGACGGAAAGATTGTCCGATTCGGCGAAACTTTCGCTGCCATTTAGAATTGAAAGCTCGCCGCGTGGTGGATACTTCTTTCTTACCGTGTAATTCCGTGCTTCTTTCCGTGGCATCCGTGTTCTATGAATTACGCTGCCGCCAAATAACTCAACTTCAAAACCTGCGTTCCGGTTAGTTGCCTTTTTTCTCTTGATCCGTCACCGTGCAAGCGAGAGTGAATGTCTCGGTTGCTGGCTAGCGAGTCCAGCTGATTGATAAAGAGAGCATCGCACCAGGTTCGATGCCGATTTCATCACGGCGATCGTCGGTAAAACCTTCTGCCTGAAAGATCTGTCGATCGAATAAATATGCGCCAGATAGGTCGGCCGAGAAACCGTAGGCGAGCTCTTGCCGTAGACCAACCGTTAGTCGCTGATCAAAAATATAGAACCGCTCATCGTTGTTGGGACGACCTGACAACAAATAGATCTCGTTGTTGATCGAGTAGCCGCCGTACATCGTCAGTCGACTGCCCAACTGTTGCTCTAACAGCAAATTGACGTTGGTAAGCGGCGTGTAGGTGAAAGAGAGGGTCCGTCGCTCGGTTGGTCGATAGGTTAGCGAGAACGGCACGCCGATGTTCATCTCGAATTGCTCGTTCGGCCGCCAGACATAAGCGATACCGGGGATCGGAAATTGAATCTGTCCTGTGGGGGAGTAAAACAAGCTGAGATTCCAGGAGTCACGCTCGTTGTACCAGGGGATATTTAAAAAGGCCATCGCCGAAAGAGTCATGTCGTTGATGTCATCAAACGGCTGATCACTGGCGGTTCCGATGCTCAGCAGCCCGCCGGTCTTCCAACCATTGGCCAGATCACGCATATGCAAGACGCCAAAGTTGATCTGCCACAGTTCATCAGGCATCGCTTGCCCAGAATCAGGCAAGATGGCGTTCGATCCAATCTCTAGTCGATCAAAGCTGGTCGTAGCGATCCACAAACGCCCCTCTTGCATCGAGATGGGCGCGGCGAAAGAACCGCCATAGCCGTTGAGCGTGAGGTCGCCTGGTTGCGTGCTGAGATTTTGCTGCGGTGACCAATAGCTATAGAGCTTGACCGGAGGTTTGTTTTTTCCCCCCAGAGCGCCTTTTTTCGCAGGCTTCTCTACTGCGCCGTCTTCCACAAAGCGCATTTCTTCTTGAAAGAATTCGGTCTGCGGATCGTCTACGTAGGGATAGCCCGCCTCTTCGAAGGGGGGCGAAGCTTGATTCGACGGCGACCACGGGACATATTCGACCGGCGGCCTCGCTTCAAGCGCGGCGTCAAAATCCGGAACACGATCTGAAGGAGAAGCCTGAGGCGGCTGATAACCTGATTCCGATGGCAGATCGTACGTCTGCGCAGCGGCAATCCCCGAGCCACCACAGGCACAGACCGCTAGCACCACGATGAGCCATCGATTCATATTGGCCGAGCATCCCTTCTCGTTTTTGACGCGCAATGCGGACAGTACTGGATACTGCAGTTGGCGTCAAAGGGTTTCGCGTACTGATTCTGCTCAGTTTCTACCCATTCATCCCAAAATGACCACCAAAATGGTTGGACGACGTACGGAATGCCCGGCGAGCAACTTTTGCAGTTGCGCTACTTAGCAATTTCTGATGAATGGAACATGGACGCCACCGAAAGAGAGTCGGAAGCGACGGATCATCTGCCGACTACTGCTTCGGCAGCGCCTTTTGAATCACTTCAGCCACATGCTTGCCGAGCGCTTGATTGGCGACCGCGTTAAAATGGACGTTCCCCTTACTGCTCTTCCATTTATCTTGGTTCGGTTTGACCAAGGTCCACATATCGTCGACGATCACGTCGGGATGATTCTTTAGCACCAACAACGCGGCGTTGTTGTACTTGGCGGCGTAGCCAGGGATGCGGCCGTTCGAACCTTCGACCGGAACCGGCGTGGTGTTGCGCCAGATCAGTTTGGCGCCTGTCTGCTCTAACCGCGTCACCAGCTTCTCTAGGTTCAGCATGTATTGATCGACCGGCACTTGCATGTGCGACAGCGGATCGCGGATATCGGCAATCCCCTGGCTATCGCCTTTGACATGCTTCAGATCGTGCAGACCCCAATTGAAGTGAATCACGTCCCACTTGCCGTCGCCCAGCCACTGGTCGATATGCTCCAGTCCTTGCTTGGTCGACGAGCAGTTGGTCGGAGGACGATGAACGTTGGCGATCCCTTTCAAATAGTCGCGAACTTGCAGCGTGTAAGCGATCGAAATCGAATCCCCGATCAGCAGCACCCGCGGCAAACCAGGAACATCTTCGATCTGCTCATACGGATCACGCGCGGCTTTTTTCGTATCGGCAAACAGCGGAGCGGCGAGACCAGCGACGAGCAAGAAGAGGAGAGAGCGGGAAAAAAGGGAAGGCATGAGTAGCTCCAGGGTGAGAAGAATTTGGCGGGATCGAGGACTCTATTGTGATCGACGACACGATGCGATGCGACCCTGATTGAACTGAAAAATCGAAAGTCCGTGATAAGAGGAAGACTAAAAGGTAGCTTGCTATCTAGCCGCCGGAGTTGGTTCCGCTTCCTCTAATTCCCACTCTTCTTCCCAAGTAGGTTCGAAGTCGTCAATTTCCCGTCCGTATCTCCTTTCCCTTGCAATTACATCGTTTACCGGCAGTTCAAATTCACGCATCGGTACTCGGACAGCCAGATCATAGTCGTCGGTTCGGATTGGATCGGATAAAGGAACCCATTCCCCTTGGTAGATTTTCCTGTAAGGATCATTCCCACCGTTATCAGTGTGGTCACGGTAAACGCTATAGAGCAAGAATCCATCGCCGCGACACTCATAAACCAACGCTTGATTTCGGTAAGGATCGAGTAGCAAGGACGGATCGATGCGATCACTGATTTCCACCAGCGTTGCGGGGTAACCGCCATGCTCTTGCCGATAACCTTCTAGGGCAAGAGAAACATGCAAGAAATTATGTTGAGCGTGCCATCGGAACTCCACATCAAAAATTTGTCGCGTGCCTGCTAACATATCACGGGCCATCACATCGCCTAGCATTTCGCCTCGAGCAACCTGGTCCAAGCCGCCGTTCAGAGCCAACTCGGAATCCGTAATCTGATAGACCCTGGCGGTCAGATCATCGTCCACTCCATCGATCGCCGCATTCCGACCGCGGCCTATCGGCATTGTGCGTGCGGTGACGACGAATCGGTCGCACCAATAATTGACTCGCTCGAGGAACCTGTTGCGATCATAGGGCAAACGAAACCAGACGCGTGCCGGAGCATAACACATGCAACAATTAAGGTAATCTTCTTCTCCAGATGCGATCAGCGTCCCAATTGCGAGAGCCGCATATCGCTCTGTCGTGTCCACCACATCGGCGAAGCTTCGCAGCGGCGGCAGTGATGTGTAAGTAGTTTCGATCTCTGCGAGCAACCCAGCATCGCATTGTCCACTCGCAACTAGTTGCTGCGTCGCGTCAATCGCCTGATCGCGTACAGTTCCCTGCGTTAGCAGGCCAACCGCTGAGGGGCAAGCATGTTGAAGTCCTGACAACTTGAACATCGTCTTGATATCGCGCCATGCGAGCTCTACATCCTTCTCCCCCAGCCGCATCATAGCGCGAACCGCAAGACAATCCGATGCGGTATGCAACAGTTGAGTATGAACTTCTGTGGAGAGCATCGACGTGCCGTACTCATCACCCCAAGGCGACGGGAAATAAAACTGCGTACAATCGTTGATCGCCTGTAACCGATCCATCGCCTTGCTGTTTCGATCAACCCAATCCGCCAGCAGCGGAAATTGAGCACGCCGCCATGGTGAAAACTTCGCTGCATCAATCGCCGCTGTGGCATTAGAAAAGTTTTCACTGCGAAATTTGTCCGAAACGCTGGCTTGCTGCAACAGCCAAGTTTCCACTACTTCGAGAAATTCGCTGTCATAGAGATATTCGATCTCTGCTTCCGTCGGATGCTCAATGCCAATCTGCTGAGAGATTTTTCGTCCATTTTCATCGGGCCATTCAGTCAGTCCCATGGCTCTCACCAGCGGAATCGCCGCATTCTGCTCAGGGACAATCCCGTGACTGCGTTCTCGACGGACCGCTTCGAAATAGTCGACGCGTCCCTGCTTGTCGAGCGGCCCGAGGAGATAAGTAGTCTCGCGAGAGACTTTGATCGGCGAGCTCGGTCCTAGCGCAACCCAACCGATGATCGTCAGCAGCGACAAGATTCCGCCGCCGCAGATTAACCAATAGGTCTTACGTTTGTTCATGGCGATCCGAGCCTAGAACCGGGTAAAGAAGTGTCGTCCGGTTGATTCTAGGAAGAAGCAGCACTGCGTGCTCGGATTTGGCAAAATCGATCATCGCGCCCTCACGTCACGAGTCAGCGGAGGGCGATTTGATACTTTACAACTACTCCATCGGACGCACCAAAACTCTCAGTCGCTTGTGCATGTACTGCGACGCATTGTGGCTAAAGGTCCAGTCGCGCTGTTCGCCGGTGCTGTTGCCGATGCCGATGTCGGCGCCGCTGCCGGCGTTCCAATGATTGATGGCAAAGATCGTTAGCTTGGCGGCGGTGCCGTGCACTTGCATGCTGCCGTAACCATCTTCCGGCGGGGATTTCATATCGCCAAAATCATAAACCGTGTCCGATGCGCCGGCGACCTTGGCGGCGTTCTGGGGACCATAGTTGCTGGGCCAGAACTCAATGTTGCCTGCTTCCTGACTGAATTCTGTCGAGCCCTTGGCGTCGGCGTCGCTGATCCAAACGGTCAGCGATTTTACCGGTTGTTGAAAAGACGCGCCGCTGGCGAAAGTCGGGACGCCGATCTTGGTCAGATCGTCGGTGAACGCTTCCATTGAGACAAACGCCGCTTGGCGCTGACCGCCGGAGGTTTGCAGCTCTAGCAGATAGCCGATCCGATCAAACGAGATCGACTTGCCGCTGTTATCGACGTCGTACTTCACGCCGCCGGCGAGCTTCGCCAAGTCCAAGTCATAAATCAGCTGATAACCTTTGGCGGCGCCCACCTTCGGCAGCGCGTCAGGCTTGGGCACTTCGCCAGCACGGAAGGCTGAGGTTGGCAATCCGGCACTGTTGATCAGATTCGGCTCGGCCAGTTTGTGCCAAGCAAACCGCATTGCAACCGGTTCATCGATTTCTTTGGAGGTAAGGATCACCGAATCGCCGTCGATCTTGGCGTCGGCCTTGACCCAGCCTGTGTCTACGCCGATCACTTCAAAACTGGTTAGCGGCTGATCGTCACGCGACTTCAGCCCATCAGCGACATTGTCAAAGACAACACGAAGCGCCCCCTTCTCTTGCTTCAGCGATTTGAACGTCGGGCCATCCGCGACGATCTCTTTGCGGCCATACGTGTCTCGCAGCGCGAGATTCGCTAGACGCAATCCTACTTCTTGCTTCTTGGGCGGATGGATGTCGTTGAGGGTCGCGACGTCGTTGATCACTACCATGCCGGTGTTCGGAATCGCCAGCGCCGCGGCTTGAGCTTCCCAAAATTCGGCCAATACTTCCGGCTTTTCTTCGCCGTATTGATACGGTGCGATTTGCACGTACAGGAACGGGAAATCGCCCATGTTCCAAAGTTTGCGCCAGCCTTCGACCAGCGCTTCCATCTTGTGGGTGTAGAGCATTCCTTCGCCGTGATTCGATTCGCCCTGGTACCAGATGGCGCCGCGGAACGGCAACCCAATCAGCGGATGAATCATCGAGTTATAGATCGCGGTCGGATCACCGGCGCCGGTATGCGGCAGCAAATCATCGGGGCTGGCGGGACTGGGCGGAATCGGCTGCCCTGCGGCTGCTTTCGCTTTGGCGTCGGCCGTCCACTTCTCGATATTGGCCAAATGCTGTTTGGTTAGCGCTGTATGCTCTGGCGTGCCGGGCGTGCGCTGCTGGACGGTTTGCGACAAGCTCTTCAGCTCTTCGACGACAGCGAAACCAACCGGCGGAGTCCAAGGTTCGATCCGTGTGCCGCCCCAAGACGAGTTGATCAGGCCGATCGGCACTTCCAGCTCTTGATTCAACGTGCGTGCCATAAAGTAACCACAAGCCGTAAATCCGGCGACCGATTGCGGCGTGCAAATCTGCCAGGTTCCCTTCACATCGTCTTGCGGCGAGACCGAGGTGAGATGACTGAACTTGATCTGGCGAATCTCGGGATAGTTGGCGGCGGCGATTTCGGCGGCGGCGTTGGTCGAAGAGCCAACGGTCCATTCCATGTTCGATTGCCCCGAGCAAAGCCAGACTTCGCCCAGCAAAATATCGCTCAGCGTCAGCGTTTTGTCACCGGCAGTGACGGTCAACTTCAACGGACCACCGCCAGCTTCCATCGCCGGCAGTTCCACCTTCCAGCGACCTTGCTCATCCGCTTTGCCGGTCGCTTTGTGTTCACCCAGGGTGACCGTGACCGATTGACCAGGATCGGCCCAGCCCCAAACCGGCAGCGGCATTTGACGTTGCAGAACCATGTGGTCGCCAAAGAAGCCCGGCAGGCGAACTTCGGCAGCGGCAGGTGTCGCCATAAGAGCAGTCAGCACCAACAACAGCAGTGCCGGAATGAATCGAAGTCGAGTCATAGAGATGTTTGGGTGGACAGGGTGAGCAGGGGCGGGATAAGTGACAGCGCGGCACAAGACCGACAGCTACTAAGATAGTCTCCAGCGCAGCGCGAAGAAACAGAGCCCCCGGCGTCTGCGGCCAATTATCAAACCGGGACCAAGGCAAACGCCGAGAAAGGAGGCTGCTGCATCAGCTGGACATCCAGCCTTAAGCCGGCGTCTTCCGCCGTTAAGATCATCCAGGCAGCAGTTTCGGGAAAATCGGCCGATCGGATATGCTCGATCGCGATGTCCAGTTGTCGCTCAGAAAGTTGATCCCAGTCGGCCCGCATTCGCGTCGCCAATCGCTCAACGGATTGCGAGTAGGTCTCGTCGTCAGAGCGAACGACATCCGACCAAATAAAGCAGCCAGACCGTTTCAATACGCGGCGAATTTGGTGAAGCAGCCACGCTTTTCGCTCTTGTGAAAAGTGATGAATCGAATAGCTCCCCAGGACCAAATCAAACGACGCATCCGCTTGTTGCGGCAAGAACGTGGCGAAGTCGCTTTGCGCCAGCGTACTGCGGATCGAACTGCTGGCCCAGCGCTGCTCAGAACGAGCCAGCGCCGTCTCAGACAAGTCGACACCCACATATTCGGTCAGCGGCAGTTCGCCCAGCGCCTTCGACGCCAAATAACTGTCGCCGCAGCCGAGATCCAGCGCTCGGCCGGTGACATTTTTTGCTTTGGCATAAGCAGCAATCGCAGCCGCCAGCGTTGCATGCTGCATGTAGTCATGCTGAATGACGGCGTCGTATAGCTCCCACTGCTCAAACATTGACTTGACCGAATCAATCGCTGCTTTGTCCATCGTGTTGACTGTGGCCCAAGTAAAAGGAAAGCTGGAAAGGCATTCGTCTAGTTTGATTTTTACCACATTTGACGGGTCCAGCAGCGAGCTGCTGGGTTCGTTTCTCCGCTAGCGGCAGCAGATTCTCTTGCAAAAATTGTTTGCCACATAGGCTTGTCGGCATTCTAATAAATCACACCCCCCTGCCCTGCCTTCTTTTTCTGGAGTTCCGCTATGTCCTTGGATCGCTTCTCATCGGTCGATCGCCGTCAGTTTTTGAAAACGGCCGGCGCCGGCGCCGCTTTGGCTGCAACAGCGCCGGGTTTGCTGTTGGGGGAAGAGACAAAACCGGCAGCCAACGCTCAGGCTCCTGAATCTTTGGTCAAGCATTTGTTTGACTCGATGAACGAGAAGCAGAAGCAAGAGCTTTGCCTGCCGTGGGACCATACCGACTCGCGCGGCTTGCTGCGAACCCGCGTTCAAAACAATTGGCACATCACCAAGCCGGTCATCAATAGCGACTACTTCACCAGCGATCAAAAACATCTGATTCGTAAGATATTTGAAGGCCTAGTCGCCGAAGATTGGATCGAGCGTTTTGATCGTCAATTGAAAGACGACGCTGGCGGTTTCGGCAATGATCAAAACATTGCGATTTTCGGTACCCCCGGCCAAGACAAGTTTGAGTTGGTCATGACTGGTCGCCATATGACGATTCGCTGTGACGGCGATTCGACCGAACATGTCGCTTTCGGCGGGCCAATTTTCTATGGGCATGCAGCCAAAGGTTTCAACGAAAAGCCCGATCATCCCGGCAATGTCTTCTGGAACCAAGCAGTCGCGGCGAACAACGTTTACAAGATCCTGGATGGCAAACAACAGCAGCAAGCGTTGCTGAAGACTGCTCCGTTTGAAGAAGATGTCAAGTTCCAGGGGCCAGAAGGCAAGTTTTTGGGAATCAAGGTCGCCGATCTTTCTAGCGATCAAAAGGAGGGGGTTCAAAAGGTCCTGCAAACGCTGATCGCTCCTTACCGGCAATCAGATCGTGACGAAGTCGTTACCTGCTTGTCCAAAAATGGGGGCCTGGACGAATGTCGGCTCGCCTTCTTCAAAGAAGATAACCTCGGCGACGACCAGGTCTGGGATATCTGGCGACTGGAAGGTCCCAGCTTTGTCTGGCATTATCGGGGCAGCCCTCACGTCCACTGTTGGGTCAATGTGGCGGATACGCCTGACGTCGTAACCAATACGGGTTAATCACGACTCTGTTTTGCACGGATAATCGTCACAGCCCAACTATCTGCTCCCCAGGATGCGTATCACCGCAACCTTAAGGGACTCGATGATTTGGCAGCTTGACGTTTGGGTAGTAGGCTTCCGATATGGTGTGTCTGCCTACCCCCAATCAGGTCCTATCCGTTCAATGACCAAGCCCTCCAATCTCGAATGCTTCGAAATACTCGAGGAGTTTGCCGAGGAGGCTTTGCAAACTCTCGACGTAGAAGCTTCGTTGGATGCGTTGCTTGGTGAAGACTTTGATAACATCGAGGTGATGCGAGAACGCCGCCGTAGTCCGCGGCACCCGTTCCAAACGACGCAGATGTACGCCGAATACGATGGCGAAAACATGCCGCCGACGGCCCGTTTTCGTCATGCCACGTTTCACGACATCTCCTCGACCGGCGTCGCCTTTGTACTGCCGAATAAACCGACGCATGCGCGCTTTATCCTAGCGATCGGACTCGCACCGTTTCGTTTCTTTGAGGCCGAACTGGTGCATGTCCGTGAAACGCAGGTGGATGGGCGAATGAGCTATCAACTTGGCTGCCGCTTGGTCCGCCGCATTACTCTGACCAAGCCAAGCTAGCGCCGGGCACGTCCGGCAGGCGCCTGCTTGCGTCTTTTTCGAGTTGCGCGAGGGTATAATTAATCAAGTAGGTCTCTTCGTAGCCTATTGCGTTAGCAAGGGAAATGCGGGCGGCGACCCTCAATCGGTTCAAAGCAACGAGTGCATTCCCCGTTTACGCTATTTCGAACCGATTCAACACTAGCCCTCAGCGCCAGCGAGGGAATACGGCTGGCGACTTCAATCCAGATTGGCATCGCCAATCACATTCCCTCGCTGGCGCTGCGGGCTAGTGTGAGAAGTTTCGACTTGATTCCTATCTTGTTTTACCGCTCTTCCTGCGTGACATTGCCGTGTTCTATGCTCCTTTTCGGCCGAACAGCATCCAAGTTCGATCGCGTTCTTTCCAGCTATCCCCTTGGCCCCCCTTGTTCACTCCAACACTCTCCCTCCTGCTTGTGCTTGGGTTCGCAGCGATCGTTGCGGCGGCCGAGAGCGACACGTTGACCCTCAACAATGGGCGGACGCTCCAGGGGATGATCTTGTCGCAGCAGGAGGATGGCGTCGAGTTTTTGGAGATTGTGCAACCAGCAGGCAAACCAACTTTTGGCGTCGTGCAAAACCACGCCCACCGAGAAATTCGCGCGCTGGCCAAAGCGGACCCAGCGGCCCGAGCGCAATTGATCAAACGGGTCGAACGTCTCCGCAACCACACGCAGATCGAAGCCGAAAATCGAGAAACCATTCAACTGAAAAGCGTCAAACAACATGACGTCGAATATCGGGTCGCCGCAGGCGATGGCTACGATCTTTTCAGTCGACTGGACGAGGCGCTAACGCGCCGGATGGCGGTTCGGTTGGAACAGGCGTTTCGCGCTTACCAGCACATGATTCCGCCGCGCAAGGAGAGCGAATCTCGCCTTCGAATCTTGCTGTTTGACGACATGCGTGAATACTCCGACTACACCGCAACGTTGGGCGCCGTCGTACGCAATCCGGCGATTTTTTTGCCGCAAGATCGGCTAATCCTGGTCGGCACAGATTTTCGACGCCTGCAACAGCAAACCGCAGCGGCTAATGCCGAACATCAACGTCAGTTGAACTGGTGGGATCAGCTACGTCGTGAACTGCCGGCCCAACTAGACGCGCATCGCAAACTATTGACCATGGCGAAGATTGCTCCAGAAGAAATTGAACAGGAAGTCGCCATCCGGCGCGAGACTTTTCTGCGTCAGCGTCAAGAAGCGCTCGCCCGCATCAAAACAGTCGAACGGTCGAACCATGATTCGCTAGAGCGCGCGGTGGCTGACACGACGCGAAGACTCTATCACGAAGCTTTCCACGCCTATCTCGAATGCTTCGTCTTTCCAGTCGCCGACTACGATGTTCCGATCTGGCTGAACGAAGGACTCGCTCAACTATTTGAACATGGACAATTAGAAGGGGACGCGTTTCGCATTGACGCTCCTCCGGCGGAACTCGTCGCCGAACTTCAAAAACGGCTCGCGGCGACCGATCGTCCGCTGTTGGCCGAATTGCTTGACCGCGACAGCGCCGCCTTTGTGCTGACCACCTCCCCGCATCGCGAACAGTTGGACTACGCGCTAGCGTGGGGACTGGCCTGGCGACTAGTCTTTGAAGAACGGCTGTTTGAAGGGAATCGCCTGGAGCAAATGGTCCGTTCTGACTCTAGTCGCCGCGAGCGACTAGAAGCGTTGCTAGGCGAGCCGCTGGATCTGTTTGAGCCGAAATGGCGCGCGTACGCTACCGCCTTGTCTCAACCCTAGCGCGATCATTCTAATCATTTTGGGCAAGGAACTCATCCACCGCTTCGATCAAGCGGCGGCTCACCTCTTGCAACTGTTGTTCATCCTCGATCTTCTTGCCGGACTTGTCCGAAACGTAGAAGACGTCGACCACTTGATCCAGATGCGTGGCGATTTTGGCGATCGAAACGCTGAGTCCCAACTGATAGATCGTACGAGAGATCGCGTACAACAAGCCGACGCGGTTATGCGCGAAAATGTCGATAATCGTGAACTGCTCCGACGTGTCATTGTCAATTTTGACTTCGGTCGGCAGCACCTGCACTTGTGCTGCGGTGCGCGAAGCTTTGCTGGTCCAACGAGAGCGGAAGTTCGGTGGAGCGTCATTCTTGTCGAGCACCATCTTCATGATCTTGGCTGATAGATCCTCCATCCGACTGGTGGTCGGCGCTCCGCTCGACTCTTGATCAATCACGCAGAAACGATCCAGCACCAATCCGTCAGCCAGCGTGTTGATCTCGGCCGAAAGAATGCTCATCCGCAAACTGCTGACCGCGCCGGCGATCCGATGAAACACCCCCGGCACCACCTGTTCGTGCGTGCCGACCGTGATTTCGATGACGTCGCGGTCCGCCAGATAGGTCGTCCCTACAAAGGCGGCGTCGACCGGCAATCTTTGCAGTTGCACTAGTTCATCCACAATCCGATCAGCAGGCGTGTCGTTCAAATAACTGGGGGGCATCGCATTAAATTGCCGCTTAAACCACGCGGGGTCATCTTGCTTTTGCGCCAATTGCTCGAGACGCTCACGTTTGTTGCGGCCCCGCTTGGATTCCCCTTCCAGTTCTACTCCCAGATGCCGCATCGACGCTCGATAGAGTTCTCCCAAGACGCGAACTTTCCAATCGTTCAACACGCCAGGTCCCACCCCGTCGAAGTCAGCGCAGGTCAACACAAAGAGCATCTTCACAAGCTCAGGCGAACCGATATCGACCGCAAACCGCACGACCAATTCTTTGTCAGTCGTATCGCGGCGAAACGCCAGGTGCGACATCACCAAGTGATTCTGCACCAAAGAACGCAACTGCTCCGCTTCGCGCGGCGTCAAATGCAGTTTGGCGGCGGTCTCTAAAGCGTAGCGCGCGCCGACGTCACTATGATCTTCTTCAAAGCCTTTCCCCAAGTCATGAATCAACAGCGCTAAATGCAGTATCCGTTTGGAACGAAGCGATCGATACGCTTCGCCTAGCACATCATCACGATCCTGAAACTTGGTGGCGCAGCGAACCGTTTCGATGCAATGCACGTCAACGGTGTATTTGTGGTACTGGTTAAATTGCAACAGCGCCTTGGCGTGCGGCATGCCGGGGATGATTTTTTCAAGGACGCCCAGCTCGTTTAAGCGGCTCAACAATTCGCCCAACCTCGGCGGCTGCGACATGATCGAGAGAAATCGCCGTCGACCATCATCGTCCAGCTCAATCTCGCTGATCGTCTGCATCTTCAAGCGGATTGATTCCCATGTGGGATGATCGATCCACCGATCGTACAGATTGGCCAGATCCATCAGACGCAAGATCTCCGAGACTTGACCGCTTTTCTCTACTTTCCAGCGTTTGGAAGTGCTAATCACCGACGGGCCAACATAGGTGTCGCGATCAACGCGATGCGTCATCAACGGAGCAAGGGTCCGAAACAGCAGCGAACGAGGGCGGATCGTTTCGATAAAGTTGCTGACGACGCTGCGCACGCCGCTGGAATGGAGAAAGTATTGCTGCATGAACTGCTCGACCGGCAACATCCCCTTGGTGCCGACATACCCGTAGCGATCCGCCAGGCGAAGTTGCTCGCCGCGATCTAATTGATCGTTCGACTTGCCGGCATGAAAGTGCATCTCGTTGCGAATCTGCAAAAAGAAATTCCGCGCGTTCCGCAGGATCTGCCGATCTCGATCGGTAAGGACGCCCAACAGACTCAACGAGTCAATCTCGACCTCTCCGCATTTTGCGAAGCCGAGCCAGCGCAACAATTGAATGCCGCGCAGCCCGCCGCGTGAGCGTTTGAGGTTCGGCTCTAGCAGATAGACGGCGTCTCCATATTGGACCCGTTCGCTATGTCGAGCTTCAAGAATCGCGTAGAACAACCCACGAAATCTTCGGACAGCACGATTGCGGAGTTGATCGGCGAAGCTGCGGAACAGCGAGACGCTGCCGGTCAGATATCGATTTTCGGCCAGGGATGTAAATATCATCGCGTCCGACAACGCCAAACTGATCGCTTGTTTTGGCGTTCGCAAACTATGTCCCAACACCAGGCCAACATCGGACATATCCTGCACCATCCGTTTGGCCAGTTCCGCCGCTCGCGCGAAGGCGCTGGGATGATGCAAGATCATCAAGTCGACATCCGAGTACGGCGCGGTGTCGCGTCGCCCATAACCGCCATGCGGGACCAAGCTGACCTTCGAGACCAGTCCGTTGGGTCCATCTTCGCCCAGATCCACCAGCGCCGCTTCAAATAGATCAAGTACGATCTGATCAAAGAGATCGGTCATCCGGGTGCAGACCTGGGCCCCAGGCGAACCTTGATCATGTTGCAGACGAAGCTTCTCGCGGCCTTGAGCCAACGTTTCTTTCGCTTTCAGGACGCTGGGTCGCAAGCGGAGCGCTGAATTCATCGATAGTTACGGCGTTGACGGATCAAGGGAAAAAATCGGCTACCGGTTACAGATTTGCCATTGAATTCTAGGTTAATCGACGCGGCAAGGTTAGCAGGTCAAGTCTTACTCGTCCGATCTCTTGGCGATTGCCCACTCACGCACTAGCGCCCCTCCGGATAAGTTCTGCACGTCAGAGAACCCGTTTTGTCGCAAAATCCGGGCAGCCACATGGGCACGGACGCCCACCCCGCACGAAACTACCGTCGGACGATCCGGATCAAGCTCCCCAAGCCGCTCGCGCAGCTCATCCAGCGGAATCGCGATCGCATCAGCGGCGCCAGCCAACGGTTTGGTGGTGACTTCCTTGTCGGTCCGCACGTCAATGACCTGCTGACCGGCTAAATTTGCGTCACTCTCTAGAAACAGATCGATTCCATCTAGAAAGTTACAAGCCGAGAAAGCCGCCATATGAACCGGATCTTTGGCCGCTCCAAACGGCGGCGCGTAGGCGAGATCGACCCCCGCCAACTGGCGAACCGTTCCTCCAAATTGCATCGCAGTCGCAATCACGTCGATTCGCTTGTCGACCCCTTCGACGCCAACGCACTGCGCTCCAAGGATCTTACCGCTCTCAGGTGCAAAAACCAGCTTCAGCACCAACTGCTTGGCGCCGGGATAGTAACCAGCGTGGTGATTGGCTGCGATCGTCACGCTGCGGGCATCGATCCCCAACTTCCGCGCCATTTTGACGCTCAACCCGGTAATCGCCGCGACTTGATCAAAGACGCGGACGATCGCGGTCCCTTGTACATCCGGCATTTCGGCAGAAGTTCCGGTGGCCGCATGCTCGCCGGCCAGGCGTCCGGCGCGATTCGCCGGCCCCGCTAACGGCACGCGCTGCTGCTGTCCGGTTGGTCCGTAAGGATATTCGGCCACATCGCCAACCGCGTAGATATCAGGATCGGCGGTCTGTGAAAAACGGTTGACCATGACGCCGCCGGTCGGTCCGATTTCGAGCCCCGCTGCCTTGGCAAGTTGCGAATTGGGTCGAACCCCCAATCCCAGGATCACCAGATCGCCGGTCGCGACTTCACCGCTCTGCAGCTTGACTCCTGACGCGTTGCCTCGCTCGTCCGTCAGGATACCGGCGATCCCGTCGCCTAAATACAGCTGGACATCGCGGCTTCGGATCGCCTTCTCCAGTGGATACGACATCTCTGGATCCATCGGCGGCAAGACCTGCGGTTGCAGTTCGGCCAGTGCGATCTTGAGCTCAAGTCGATGCAGTTGCTCGACCATTTCCAATCCAATAAAGCCAGCGCCCACAATCACCGCTTTGCGAGCCGAGGTTTTGAGCGCGTGCTCCTGGATTTTATCGGCGTCGGCCAAGTTGCGCAGCGTGAAGACGCCGGGAGCCTTGGAGTTCTCTATGGGCGGAACCAGCGGCGAGGCGCCCGGCGAGAGAATCAACTTGTCGTATTTCAGCGTGTAATCCGCATTTTTCAGGTGATCGTGCACCGTTAGCTGCTGGGCGGCGCGATCGATGCTGGTCGCTTCTTGATTGGCGCGAACATCAATCCGAAACCGTTTGCGCAGCAGCTCAGCCGTCGCGACCAACAGCTTCTGCCGCTCAGCGATTTCGCCCCCAATGTAGTAGGGGAGCCCGCAGTTGGCGAACGATACATGCTCATCCTTTTCCAGCAGGATGATCTGCGCAGTTTCGTTCATCCGCCGAGCCCGAGTCGCAGCGGATGCTCCGCCGGCGACTCCACCGATGATGACGATCGTAGTTTTTTGGGGCATAGCAAGCGATTCCTCAGCCTAGGTAGTGACGAAATCGATTCTATGCGAACCGGCGGCGTTGGCTCTAGTCGTCAGTCATATCTTCTGCCGACGGTTCTGGCAAAAAGAACGAACAGACCGTCCCCACCAAACAGACAAACAACACGACGGCGCCGGCTGCCAATGCGGTCGATTTGTCGGGCATGTAACTGGCCAACAGCGACGTCACCAAAGCGAATGAAGTGCCAAACATGCGCCCGCCGATATTGGCGGCAAAGCTTTCGCCGGTTCCCCGTAAATGCAGCGGATAAACCCGCGGCAGATAGTTACCCCAAAAGCTGAACTGTCCGACAGTCAAAAAACCGGCGAAGAAGATGCCGTATTGCAGCAGCGTGAGATTATCTCGCGCCGGGAAAAAGTAGAGCAGCGGGATAAAGAGGAGCGCCGGAATCAGGAACAACCGAATCAGCAGCCCGCGCCGGACAATCACCACCGCCAGCATCGCCAACGCAAATCGTCCTGCCAAACCGCCGACCTCTTGCACTCCGTTCACTTCTGTGGCTACCGACTGCTCGATCGTTCGCTGCTCGGGGATCGGCTTGCCGGCTGTCATTGCTTTCACCTGCGGCAAGTCCGGCACAATCCGCGGCGTTTGTTGCAATGCGCCAAATGCAATGCCGTAAGAACAGGCGAACATAATCGTGGTGACAATCGTCGTCCGTCGCAGCTCTGGCGAGAAAAGCTGGGCGATGCTCGGACGCTTCAGCGTTCCGGCAGCCTTCTTCTCAGCCCAGGCAGGCGACTCTGGCAGGAACGGACGAATGATTAACAACGGAATCGCCGGGATGACCCCTGAGATTAAAGTGTAGCGCCACGCCTCATGACCGCCCATGATTTCCGGAAGGTGCGAGCCGTAGTGAATCGCAAGATAGTTGGCCAAGGTGACCAGCATCCCCCCGACTGATGAGAAAGCTTGGGTAAATCCCAAGACCGCCTCGCGGCGTTTGACATCAGGGAAAAGTTCGGCTAACCAAGCGACCGCCGCGACAAATTCGACGCAGACGCCGATAAAAGTAAAGCAGCGCAAAATCAGCAACATCTCTACCGAGGTGCTAAACCCCGATGCGGCAGCCGACACGGCGTACAGCAAAATACTGCCGACCAGCACACGGCGGCGGCCCCACAAGTCGGTCAAATATCCGCCCAGCAAACCAAACACGCCGCCAGCCATCGCCGGAACAAAGAAGAGCAGTCCCACCCAGCGATTAAATTCGGCCGACCCCGGGTCCGCTCCGATCAGCTCTTGCAGCGCCGGCCGTACAATCAACGGCAGCATCAGCAACTCATAAATATCGAAGGCAAAGCCAATCGACGCGATCACGCAAACGGTCCACTGAACGGCGGTGAGACGAGGCAAGTTCGACATGATGGGATCGCAAGGGGTGGGAGAGGGAGAACAACCAGTGGACCGGCCCAAAGCCAGCTACAAACGCGTCACGACGAATTCTCAAGAGACGCCGACCACCGCACAAGACGTCTTCCCAGCAAAATCGACAAGATTGTCCCATCCGCCCCCAATCGAGCGGCCAAATATGTCGCCGGAATAGGCGAAAGCGTGATATAGGCTACACTTCCTTATCCCTGGCCTACTCGGATGTCACTTGAGAAAGTCATTTCAGTGAACGAACAACACGAAGAATCGCCCAGTCAGCAACTCGACGAAATCAAACGTCTGATCAAAGCCCGCCAAAAGCTCGCCGCGATCAAACTCCTGCGAGAAGAAACTGGACGCGGGCTTAAAGAGTCGAAAGAAACCGTTGAAAAGATCGAACTGCAAATGGTCGCCGACGGCGAACTCGACAAAGCCGGCTCTGTCGGCTGCAGCGGCATGATCTTGCTGGCCGCGACGACGATCGGAGCGGGAACGCTTTGGCTGCTGGCCTAGATGCCGGCCCTCTTCTTAGCCCGCTGCGCAAGCGAGGGAAATGCGTTCGACTACTTCAATCCGCATTGGAATTGCCGTCCGATTTTCCCTCGCTTGCGCAGCGGGCTACGAAGAATTCTTGGCGCCCCAGTTAAGTCGGCCATTTTGGCTCTCGTTTCTCCAGAAACGCTTTCATCCCTTCGGCCGCCGCTTCGGTCGTACGACTGGTGGCGCTGGCCGCAGCTCCGGCGGCGAGGAACGTTTCGAGCGTTTCGCCGATCGTTTCGTTCAGCATTCGCTTGGTCAGCTGAATCGCTTCGTCAGCCGACAACGCAACTTCTTTGGCGATTTCCATTCCGCGAGCCCACAGCTTCTCGTCGGGCTGCAGCTCTTGAAAAATGCCGATCGCCTCGGCGCGCTGGGCTGAAATGGTCTCGGCCAGCAACAACAGACGAGCCGCGTGCGATCCCCCGACTCGGAAGGTAAGCAGCGGTGCGCACAGCCCCGAGATCACCCCGCGACGCGGCTCCGGAAAGCCAAATGTAGCCGCTGGCGAAGCGATGACGAAGTCTGCCGCGAGGACCAAACCCGCTCCCCCGGCGACGGCCGGACCATTGACCGCGGCGATGATCGGCTTGGGAAAACGAAGCATCAGATCATACAGGTCGCGCAGCCGAACCACATCGTCGCGCCATTGATCAAACGAGTCTTCTTCGCCGGCGGCGGCGTGCATCTCGGCCAGATCCAAGCCAGCGCAAAACGCGCTGCCGGCGCCGGTCAACAAGATCGCGCGTACACTTTTCTCCCCATGCAGGTCGCGAAAGGCCTGTTCAAGCTCTTCGATCATCGCCCGCGACAGAGCGTTCCGCTTCTCGGGACGGTTCAAAATGATCGTGCCGAGGGGGACATGTTTCTTCACTAGGACGATCGGTTCACTCATTTTGATCACGTCAGCCTCGGATGATCTGCGCAGGACAGTTGGATTAGTTTCGATGTTCTTATAATAGCGAATTTCGCAAAATTGCGACAAGTCCTATGACTGTAATGACTTACACAGATATCACCACAATTAGGGAATATCCCTCTTGGGCGAATCTGTGAAGAATCGAACATGTTGCAGCTTAACCACATCGATGTTTTCTGCGGTTTTACGGAACTTCTAGTCGTCAATGAAACACCTAGTTAATAACGCTTGCTGAAGTTCTAGCGAGTTTCCCAGCCCGATTCCCCCCCTCCTTTTCACTTCATTCGAGGTCCTTTGTCGTTGTACGTAATCACAGAACCATGCCGGATGATGCGCTCCGGCAACACGAAAGCCGCCAGGGAGGTGCTGCCGTATTTTTTTAAAGCGTGTGATGGATTGCGTTTAGGTCGATTTGCGACCATTTAATGTGGGTTCGGCACGGACGCTGCTTCTATGTGGATCGTCGCCTGATCGCTGACTCGCGGTCGCCCAGTCAGAACTCTCGAGGAGAACGCACCTATGGCTCACGCTTTCGATAATGATGACTTTGAACAAGATGACGCTGCCCGCTTTCCGGCCGAAGTCGCCGACGAGCAAGATGAGTTGTTTGAAGACCCCAGCGACGATAGCCAGATCGATGACCCGATCCGCATGTATCTGATGCAGATGGGCGAAATCCCGATGCTGTCGCGAGAAGAAGAGGTCAACGCCGCACGTCAGATCGAATTCTGGCGAACTCGTTTCCGTCATGCGTTCATCTCGAACGACTTCATTCTGGAACAATCGGTGCAGCTGCTCGAGCAGGTTCGCGACGGCAAATTGCGTCTCGATCGGACCGTCGAAGTCTCGGTCACCAACGCCAAAGAGAAAAAGAACATCATGCGTCGGATCGGACCCAATCTGGTCACGCTCCGCAAACTGCTTAGCGGCAATGTCGCCGACTTCAAAGTCGTGATCAGCAAGTCGGCTTCGTTGGCCCAACGCTGTGCTGCATCCAAAAATATGATCCGGCGCCGCGCCAAAGCGGTTCGCCTGATCGAAGAATTGAATCTCCGCACCAACAAGATCTCGGCCCTGCTGCCGAAGTTGCGTGAAATCTCGGAGCGAATGGACACGCTGTTGGGCCAGATCGACGAAGCGACCAAAGCCGGCGTTTCTCGTACCGGCCAGACGGTCAACGAACTACGCACCGAGCTGCGATATCTGATGAAGGTGACGCTCGAAAGCCCCACGCTGCTGCGTCGTCGCTTGCTGCGGATCAGCGAATTCCAGGAAGAATACGACGCCGCCAAGCGTTTGCTATCAGCCGGAAACCTGCGGCTGGTGGTCTCGATCGCCAAAAAGTATCGCAACCGCGGGCTCAGCTTCCTTGACCTGATTCAGGAAGGAAACACCGGCCTGATGCGTGCGGTCGACAAGTTTGAGTACCAACGGGGCTACAAATTTTCGACTTACGCCACGTGGTGGATTCGACAGGCGATTACCCGGGCCATCGCTGATCAAAGCCGCACCATTCGCGTGCCGGTCCACATGATCGATACCATGGGCAAGGTTCGCGCAGTGACTCGTGATCTGCTGCAAGAGCTAGGTCGCGATCCGACTGCCGATGAAGTCGCCGAACGTGCTGGACTATCGCTGGACGACGCTCGCGTCATCCTCAAGATGAATCGCAATCCGTTATCGCTCGACCAACCGGTGGGCGATCATGACGACAGCTTCTTTGGCGAATTCCTCGAAGATCATCGCGACGAAGACCCGCTGTATGAAACCCACCAACAAGCCCTCAAAGACCGCTTGTGCGAAGTGCTGGAGGCCCTCAACCATCGCGAACGTGAGATCATTCGCCTGCGTTATGGCCTGACCGACGGTTACTCGTACACGCTGGAAGAAGTGGGCAAGATTTTCTCGGTCACTCGCGAACGCGTTCGCCAGATCGAATCGAAAGCAGTTCGCAAACTGCAACAGCCCTACCGCAGCCGCGGCTTAGCTAGTTTTTTGGAAGGCGCCGAAGAACTTGTCGCCGACCATGCCGAAACCGCCTAAGAGCTAGTTCTTAGGCCCACAATCTTTGGGTGCGTGAGAGGGCGAGTCCGCCAGGCGACAACCATCGGACTTGCCCTCTCCCCTTTTCTTGGCGCTCTGCTCGCTTGGCGACCAGGCGACCTCTAGCGGCGGCAGGTTGCAAGCTGACCCGGCAAGGGGCAAAATACCTGTTTCCTGCGACTTGCCCCGCGGTGACCTTATCCAGTCACAACCGCGCAAATCTCACCCCATCTACGACGCCTTAGAGGAGCTCCACATGGCACGACCCGTTATGATGTTCACCGGCCAATGGGCCGACTTAAAACTGGACGACATGGCCAAGGCGATGCGCGAATTTGGTTTTGATGGCCTGGAACTCGCCTGCTGGGGTGATCACTTTGAAGTCGATCGCGCCAACGCCGAAGGGGACTACTGCGACAAAAAACGAGAGCAGCTCGAAAAATACGATCTACAATGCCTAGCGATCAGCGCCCACTTGGTTGGTCAGGCCGTTTGCGACGTGATTGACGAGCGGCACAAGTCGATCCTGCCTCCATACGTCTGGGGAGACGGCGACCCGGCCGGCGTCAATGCTCGCGCTATCGAAGAAATGAAAGCGACCGCCCGCGCCGCCCAAAAGTTTGGCGTTCCCGTGGTGAACGGCTTCACCGGCAGCAGCATCTGGCACTTGCTCTATAGCTTTCCGCCGGTTCCGCCCAAGATGATCGACGCCGGCTTTCAGCTATTCGCCGATCGCTGGAATCCAATCCTAGACGTCTTTGGCGAGTGCGGCGTGAAATTCGCGCTCGAAGTCCACCCCACCGAGATCGCGTTCGACATTTACACCGCCCAGCGCGCCCTAGAAGCGGTCGGCCATCGTGAAGAGTTCGGTTTCAACTTTGATCCTAGCCATCTGCTGTGGCAAGGGATTGATCCGGTCGAGTTCATTCGGGCTTTCCCCGACCGGATTTATAACGTGCACATCAAAGACGCGATCGTCACGCTCAACGGCCGCGGCAGCATCTTGGGAAGCCACATCGACTTTGGCGATTATCGCCGCGGTTGGAACTTCCGCAGCCCCGGTCACGGTGGCGTCAACTTTGAAGAGATCATCCGCGCTCTCAATGACATCGGCTACGATGGCCCGCTGTCGATCGAATGGGAAGACTCTGGCATGGACCGCATGCACGGCGCCCAAGAGTCTTGCCAGTTTGTCCGCGAGATCGATTTTGCTCCCAGCAACGTCGCGTTTGACGCCGCATTCGACAAAGAGAAGCAATAAGCGAATTAGTCGCTACGATCGGTACAACCCTTCAAGGCCGTCGGTATCCTTTCCGACGGCCTTTTTGCTGACCAGATCGGCTGCGCGAAGTAGACTGAAGGATACGCCGTCGCCTGTCTCTTCCGTTTCCAAAGTCGCCGCTTGTGCTTGTTCCGCTGCTGCTCAGTTTGTCACTGCTGGCCGCCGATCCAACTTTGGATCGCGCGACGATCGATGCGCGCTTTCAAAGTGAGCTAACGCAGCTGGCCGACAAGTGCGACGAATTGAAGATGACGCCGCAAGCGACGGCGACGCGCGATTGGTTCCTTCAGCGCCGATCGATCTACAACTATGCGGTGCTGGTTCCGGAGAGCGATCCGCTAAAACCAACTGGTCAGCCGACGCAACTGATTCAATTCTGGTACGACAAACTGACCGCGCTGCGGCAAGCTTACGCTGCGCAGTTGTTTGCGCTCGCCCAGCAAGAGTTGGCGGCTGATCGCGCTGACGTCGCCTATCGACTGGTGCACGATGTGCTGCGTGAGAATCCTGATCATGCCGAAGCACGCCGCATTTTGGGCTATCATTTGGTCAGCGGAGTGTGGCGTCGCCCCGGGGTCACGACTCGCGCAAAACAACTGCGGCTGGATCACCCGAAGCTCCCCTGGCCGGCAAAAACCTACTGGCTGATCGAATCGCCCCACTTTGAAATCAGCACCAACCATAGCGAAGCAGCCGGACTGGCATTGGCCGAAAAGCTAGAGCTCCTCTACTCGGCTTGGGAGCAAACCTTCTTTGACTACTGGAGTAATCGCCGCCAACTGCAAGGCTACTTTGACGGCGCATCCCCCAGCCCCAGCCGCAAAAAATTCCACATCACTTACTTCCGCTCGCAGCAAGAATACGTTGACTTTCTGACGCCGCTCGAACCACAAGCGGCGATGACGCTAGGGATTTATCTCTTCGCCAAAGAAGAAGCCTTTTTCTTTGCCTCCGACAACGCCGCAGCGCAAGCAACCTGGTTGCACGAAGCGACGCATCAATTGTTTCATGAGTATCGCTCGGCCCCGGCTGACATCGGTCAACAGGCGAACTTCTGGGCGATCGAAGGCGCCGCGCTCTACATGGAGTCGGTCCGAATGTTCGATGGCTTCTGCACGATCGGCGGCTTCGACGCGTCCCGATTGCAGTTTGCTCGCAACCGCCGCTTGGTTGGAAATTTTCATATGCCGGTGCAAGAGCTGTGCGCCCTGTCGCGAGAACAGTTGCAGAAGCATGCCGATATTCGCCCGCTGTATAGCGAGGCGGCCGGTCTGGCCCATTACCTGATGGATGGAGACGCCGCCCAACATCGCAGCAAGTTTATCGAGTACCTCCGCGCCGTCTATCTACGCCGCGACCACGCGAACTCGCTGGAAGAGCTAACTGGCCTGGCCGCGAAACAAATCGACGCCAACTACGCCAAATATCTGGAAGTGGATGATGCAATGCTCGCCCAGCTTGATCCCGTGGGACCGACGGTCGATCTAGCGCTTGGGCGAACCGACGTCACCGATGTCGGCCTAGCAGCGATCGCCCAATTGCCAAACTTGGATTGGCTCGATCTCACTGGCACGCGCATCACCAGCAGCGGCGTCAAGCAATTGCAAACGCCCAAGCTGCGTGACCTGGGGCTCGGCGGCACCGCGACTACGGATGCGGCGTCGCCTGCGATCGCGCGGCTGACCAATCTGGGCGAACTTGATCTCAGCGGGACGGCGATCACCGATGCAGGCCTACAACCGCTCACCCAGCTGAAGCGTTTGCAGATTTTGCGATTAGCAGTAACCAACGTGACGGACGCTGGCTTGGCACAACTAGTCGGTTGTGTGCAACTTCGTGCAATCGATTTGCGCCGCACTTCGACCACGCCTACCGGCATCACCAAAATCCAACAGGCGATCCCGATGTTGCAGGTTACGGTCGGCGACCAATAGCCGTTAGAATGACGGCTCCCTTCTGTTTCCCCTCCCCTTTCTCGCCGAAGGTCTGTCGCTATGAGCGCCATGCGTCCCTGGATTTTGTCTGAAGTAAATTACGGCTATGTCAAAGATCATCCGTATGAAGTTGCCGTGTTGCCGCTGGGCGCGACCGAACCGCACAATCTGCATCTTCCCTACGGCACCGACATGTACGAGGGAACCGTCATCGGCGAGCGCATTTGCGAAGCGGCCCACAAGCAAGGCGCCAAAGTGATCTTGCTACCGACGATGCCGTACGGCACCGAAACCAACATGAACCAGTTTCCCTTGGCGATGAACGTCAACCCTTCGACGTTGTTTCTGCTGGTGACCGATCTGGTAAAGTCGTTGGTCGAAAGCGGGATTCGCAAAGTGGTGCTGCTCAACAGTCACGGCGGCAACGACTTCAAACCGCTGCTGCGCGAACTGTACGGCAAGACCGAGGCACAACTGTTTCTGTGCAATTGGTTTCGCGTGCTGTCGCCGGAAGATTATCACGAAATCTTCGAGCACATGGACGATCACGCCGGCGAAATGGAAACATCGCTGATCATGGCCTGCCAAGGTCACCTGGTCGAAAAGAACGCCGACGGGACGCTCCACGCCGACGCCGGCAGTCAACGCGCGATGCAGTTTGAGGCGCTGCAAAAAGGCTGGGTCTCAATCACTCGCCCCTGGCATCTACTGACCACCAACAGCGGCTCAGGCTATCCGCATGCATCGACCCCCGAAAAGGGAGAGAAGCTGCTCGAAAAGATCACCGAGCGACTTGCAAAGTTTTTGGTGGAACTCTCCGCGGCGGAAATCGATGAGACATTCCCGTTTGAGAAGTCTTAGTCACAGGCACTGAACCGCCCAAAAAACTAGCGATTCCTCCCCTGCTTCTCTCTCAAAATGAGACGCTTGCATGAGACAGTAGCAAGGTCGAGAGGGTCCACCGCACGGCGGTAATTCCACTGAACCATGCTGAACTACTGAAGCCGCAAGCAGTTACGCGAATCGGCCGTTGCGCTGCGCACTTCGGCACATGGAATGCTTATCCTTAAGCAGCACCTTTTTTTCAGGAGGGAATACCATGTCGCCGCAAAAGAGTGCCCCACGAGCCAGAACCATTGCGATCGCTGTAAAACGAGGAGACCTAGAGATGCAAAAGGCCAAAATTGCTTCGCTTTTTGTACAAAGTCTCGTCTTGGTCGGAGTTACCGCCATGTCAGCAGCGTTGATCTTTTCAACGCTGCTGTAACGGCGGCCGATTAAGCGGTCTCAGTCTTACAGCGAGCCCAGATTGACCTTCAAACCGGGGATCGCCGCCGAAAGCTGCTGGGCGGTTTCCGGCGTGACTTTGGTTTGCCATAGGTACAGATGCCGCAAGCTCGGCAGACCATAAAGATGATCCACTCCGGCGTCGCTCACCTCGGTCGCATACAAATTGAGGTAGCTCAGCTTCTCGCATGCCGCTAGATAACGCAGTCCCGCGTCGGTCACCTTGGTCTTCGCTAAATTCAGGCGTTCTAACTGCTTCAGTCCCGCCAAGTGCTCGAGACCGGCGTCGGTCACTTCAGTTCCCATCAGATTGATCTCGACCACGTTGCCGATCTTGCGAATCGACGCGAGCGCTTCATCATGCACCGGCTTGTCCGACAGATGAAAGGTCACCACTTTGGCTTCGCTGCTTTGTGCGATCCGATTGATCGTGCCTCCGAACTCTGCAATCTGCTTGATCGCTTCGGCTTCGGCCTGGGTGTCGATCGGCGTTTGAGGATACTTGGCGGCGATCTCGTTGGCGGTCACCGTCGCTTGCAACATCTTGGGGATCGCCGCGGCCAGCGCCGTTTTGGCGGCGGCCAATTCGGCCTCCATCTCGGCTCGTAACTCGGCCTTGAATTTGGCGATCGCTTCCGGCGACATCGCGGCGACTTCTTCAGTCTTCGGCGCGTCCTCAGGCTTCATTTCGGCGGCCGGCGCTTCGGGCTTCGCTTCGGCGACAGGCGCCGGTAATGAGCCAGCGGCGATCAATTCGCCAAACGGTTTCGCTTTGTCATCTGCTTTTTTCGGGGCGACTGCTTCAAAAGCGGCAAGCACTTCGGCTTCGGCTTTGTCGCGTTCCTTTTCAATCCGATCTTTTTGGAAGTTGTCTTTCTTCAGCGTTTCGGCCAATGCGACGCCGTAAGGATTCCGTTCTTTCTTCGACTGACCATCCACATGGCAAACGTTGCACTTGGCGGCAGCGGCGGCCGTTGCAAACTGCTTTACTTTGTCATCTTTGGCGTCGGCATGCACATACTGCTTTTCAAAGACTTCCCAGAAAAAAGGAATTGCCGCAGCTTGCCGCGCCGAGCACGAGAGTACGACGCAAAAACTAAACGCAGCAGCAACAACTCGCAGTGTGGCTAGCGATCGCAACATGAAATGCTCCAGACTATAAGCAAAGCGGAAGGATGTGACTTTGGCGGGCTATCCCTCAATTCTGGCTGCGCCGACAGCCAGATTCAACCAAGGGGACGATGATTTAGCGGCCAGCGGCGAAAAATGCCGACCCACTGAAATCTACCATGAAAAATGGGATCCGTTCAAATTCTTCGCTCTTCCAGACCTCCGTTAGGCAATCCCAATCCGCTTTTACGTAAAGGCCCTAAATCCTGATTGTACACGCGGAGGAGAACGCCCCCGACGCATAAAGAGTAGGTTCACCCCGGCTCTTTCGCTCCGCAGTGGAAACAATGCGTCCTATCAAGTTCGGCATCGTCGCGCAGTAAATGTAACGGGATAGTCAACGTCTCGCCGCAATGAGAGCATTGCAAGCGACGAGCCACAGGCGTGCCACACGCAGAACAAAAGATCCCACGCTCCACTTCTCCGCCGCATTGCAAACAATGAGCAATCTCCTTAGAGATTGGCGAATTTTCATCGTCTGCGAGACTGGGCGACTGAACCGCATCAAGACGTTGCAAAATAGAAACCAATCTCGATTCCCAATGCATGAGCTGCTCCAGCAACTTGTCGGATTCGGCCTGATAGGATTGCAATGCTTCGAACGAGGCTACATTGATTTCGTCTGGCAAACGGTCGCGAAAATTCTGAAACGACTTCTCGATTTCGCGTATTCGTGAACTCGCTGCCTGCACTTCCGCTTGAATCGCTTCGCCGGTCGTATCCGTCCGATGGGACGAAAGACGCATTGCGTCGGCATGCAACTGATGCACGGCCGACAGGGAGGCGGTCAACTCTTCCCGGAAGCGATGTGATAACTGAATGCCAAGCTGTTTTCTCTCGGCCAATTTTTGCTGGAGATGCTCCTCTTGCAGACGACGCCAATCGCTGTAGGTCACCGTGACAAATGCGACAATCACAAAACCGGAGGCAATAAACAAGTAATCACGATAGTCGCCGCCATAGACGCCGCTGATGACAATCCCAAGTGAAAACAGCGTCAGTGGTATAACTCGTGTCAGCGCAAAGCTCAAATCAAGGATCCGCGACACATGCAAAGTTAGCAGCGGAATCGACAAGATCGCAGCAATGAAAATCGACTGCCAAGTCTGTAGTTGGCCATGAAATTCGAGCACGGTGAAAATCAAAAAGAAGAAACAAAAGTTGCCAGCCAGCAGCGTGAAATGTCCCCAGCGAAAATCATCTAAACGGCCAGGATGCTGAAGTTCGCTTAAATACCAAAAGCCTGCCCCAAAAAAGAGAACCGCCACACCGGTCAGTCGCAAAAGTAGCAACACTCGGGCGTTTGGCGTTTGGGCTGCCGGAATATTGACGCGAATCGCAGGCGTCGTCACCAGGTTTGCGATATCCCAGCGTAATTGGCTGGGCGACGTTTCGGTGGGCTGCATCGCGTCGTCTGGAATGGACCAAGCCGCGACATCTAACTTTAGCAAAATAGCTCCCTGCTCAACCTTGACGGCCGGTGGAAGTCGATAGCGAAAGTCATCACGTCCTGAAACGCGAAAATTCCAATCCGCACGGAGCGGTTGGTCATTGGTGAACGTGTAGAGACAGGCGATTCCATCGCGACCATAAATTATTTGATCCGCTTTTCGCTCTTCGCCATCCGCATCTTGCAGAGTTAATTGGACGTGACTCGCTTCAATGGTTCCCGCCGGGAACGGCAGGAACAGCGATACTTGCTGCTGCTGGCCAATGGGCGCTGCAAAGGTCATTCTGCCTTCGCAATTGACTACAAATCGCGTATAGATGTCCCAGCCAATACGATGATTACTCGAAGACAAGTCCATATCTTGATAGAGCGTTTCAATCAACGGAAGCGCTGCATCCAGCGAAGCCGCCGGCTGAGCGAATGGGGCCGATTCAACTTGATCCCCTTCCCCTGACGACTTCTGCTTTGCCTTGCGAGCGGCGTCACGCGCCACCTGTATAGCCGGCAACAGCAACGCGGTAATCACACCGATAATCCCAACGACCACTAGTAACTCAACCAGCGTAAAGCCGATCCGCGGGACCGGCGCAGCGGGGCGCGACGACATGAGCTGAGATCCAATTTTGTAGAAGAGAACCTGAGGAGGAGATACTGCTCAGCATAGAGTTTTTGGTCACTTGAAGCCAATCATTTGGATTCTTGCTTACGCATCTTTTTCATCATCAATCTCACCCACCAACTCTTCCAGCACATCTTCTAGCGTGACCAGACCAACCGTCTTGCCTTGGTCTTGGACGATGGCTAGATGAATTCGCTTCGCGCGAAATTTGTTCAACAGGTCGTCGCAGCGTTGTTTTGATGACACGACCAACCCTGGTCGGATTAGCTTGGTAATCGGCTGTTCTTCTTTATCCTTCGCAACTTCGGCCAAGATCTCGCGGCTAAGCACCATGCCGACCACTTCGTGCTTCGAGTCGCCAAAGATCGGAAAACGCGAATGCTCGAACTGTAAAACGTCTTGCGTCGCTTGCTGAATGGTCGCCGCGCGCGAGATTGCTTTAATATCGTGGAGGGGAGTCATCACGTCCGCGGCGAACTTGTCATTTAAAAGAAAGGCGCGATGCACCAGGCGGACTTCATCGTTATCTATATGCCCCGCCGTTCGTCCCAGCGCCGCTAACGAACGAATCTGCGCTTCGGTTCCCACCGGTCGATCGCCGGATTGAAACTGGCGCGATAGCCAATCCAGCGGCAATACGATCGGGTACAAGACGTATATCAACACCAAGATCGGCGGCGCCGCGATCCGGCCAATCTGCGGCGCGTAGTGAGTCGCCAGCGATTTGGGGATGATCTCGGAGAAGATGATCGTGCCAAAGGTCAGCACGGCCGTCACGATGCCGATCACCTGGCTGCCGAACAACTCGACCGCTTGGCTGCCGGCCAAGACGGGCCCCAACACGTTGATTGTGTTGGTCAAAATAACCACAACGACCACCGCGCGGGTCAGATGACGATGGACCGCTTGCAGCGCAACCGAGCCCGGCAGCTTTTGCAGCACCATCTCTTCAACTTCGCTGCGCGAAACGCTGAGGATCGCGGCGTCGATCAAAGCGGCGACCCCTGAGAGCAGAATGAAACCGACAACGTACAGGATCAAAAGAAACATGCAGATTCCGAGTTAATTAAAAGGAAGCACCCAACAAGTCGATGCTTCATCCTAACGGACAAAGCGGAGAGCGCCGAAAACGGCGATTATTAGCCCCCCCCCTTCTTTTAGGCTTACAGGTCATCGCCCCCACGCGAACGGAGCGTTCTCTAGAGCGGCTGAAATGAGCGGGGAAGCGGAGCCTGGGCATCCCCCAGAATTCGCATATCCCCCAAAATCCTATTATTTAGCCACCGAAACAGGCACTTTCGGTGATTCTTCTGTCACGGCCGGTGGTTTTCTTGGAGATTTCTTCTGCTTTGCCTAGGTGAACATTGACGAAGGCCCCCAGCAGGCATAGGATGCACGGCAGTTTTTGATGGCGGCTGTCAGGTTGCGAGAGTGTTTTTTTGACCGGCAGACGCAGCTTTATGTTTTGTGAGTGATTTTGATGCCAGAAGGTAAAATCAAGCGTTTGACCGACAAAGGTTTCGGTTTCATCGACACCGGGTCAAACAAAGACCTGTTCTTCCACATGTCGAGCCTGGAAGGATGCCGTTACGACGATTTGCGCGAAGGCCAAACCGTCTCTTATGTTGAAGGCCAAGGCCCCAAGGGTCCGCGTGCCGAACAGGTCCAAGTGATCTAAACAGCAGATTGCAGAGCCGCCCTGCGAACATTAGATCGCGGGGCGAGCTCGCCCTCTGGGGCATCTTCTTTCTCGCAATTTTGCTTCGCAACCTGCGACTTCTTCAAGCTGCCGGATAGTGACGTTTTTCTCCCTGCGAATCGTATAACGCACGATTGCATACAAACCACGGCAAACCTATGTACAAATGCCAACGATGCGGCGCGATCACCCCCGCGCGCACGCCAGCTCATCAGATAGTGATCTCCGAGCGCCATAAAGAGTATGGCTCACGCTCGCGTCCCGCTCCGCGCGGACCACGCGTACGTCGTGATACCCAAACGATTGATCGTGGCGGACGTGGTCATGAGATTGTCGAACAACTGACCGTCTGTCCAAAATGCGCCGCCCAATCTGTCGAAGCCGGCGAAGCTCCGCGAATGGTTAATGCGCCGCGACCGGTCTACAAGGACTACTCGGACGATTACGATTCGGATGACGACAACTATTCGTCGCACAATAGTCGCGACTAATCGCAGCGCGTGTTGAATCCTCAACAGGACTGCTAACCGCCGGTATCATTTGGGCGATCAATCAATAGATTGGTCGCCAGATGATCGGCGACGGTTCCGTACATCTCATCTTCGGCCAACTGCTCACGCACCGTTTGAGCATCATCTACCAAGAAGCCGAGATGGCAGATCGGCTCGCCGGGGCTGACCGCTGGCAACGTGGTGGTGCCGATAACCACCGCGTCAAACGGAGCAAAGACCTGGTTCCGCTGCTGCCCCAACAGTCCGGTGTTGGTTGCTAGTAACTGGCCTGCTTTCACCACATCGCCTGGCGAAGCATGAAACTGCAGGAAGCCCCCTCGATCGGCGCGCACCCACTGCGTTTTGTCGATCACCAATTTGCGGGACGAAGGGACCTGTTTGCCGGGCAGCATCCCCAGCTTGACGAGCACGTTACGAATCCCGCGCAGCTCCCAGCTGACGATCGAAGGCTCGACCTTTGAAACTTCGCCGGCTTCTAAGATGATGGTCGCACAGCCAACACTACAGGCCGAGCGGCGAAACGCTCCGACCGGGCCTTTGCCGGCGACGATTAACTCACTGCCAAACGCTTCCGCCAACATGCGGGCTTCTGGGTTTTTCCAATCGACGCGCACATTGGGAAAGTTGGTGCGACGAATGGCCGCGGTGTGCAGATCAATTCCATAATCGCAACGCGTGACGATCTCGTCAAAGATCCGCCGCGCCATGCGACTGGCCAGACTGCCGGTACGCGAGCCGGGAAAACTGCGGTTCAAATCGCGACGATCAGGCAGATAACGGCTATGCCGATCAAAACCCAAGATGTTCAACACCGGAGCAAGGATCAATGCGCCCCGTTTCAAGCGAAGCCCCTCGTCCATGATCAGCGAACGGATCGCGCCGGTTCCGTTGATCTCGTCGCCATGCAGCGCGGCGGTCACAAAGACGACCGGGCCATCTTCGACGGCGCGGCGAACCTGCACGGGGATTACTACATCGACGCCGCTATAGCTTTCGCCGATCGCGACTTGGACGTCACGGACTTGGCCCGGCTCAATAATGACGCCGTTCCAATCATCGATCGGACGCTTGATCCGCGGGGGAGTTGTTTCGTCGTCGCTGGCCGTCATTGGCAATTGTCACAGACGTCGCGTCGGATGCGGCGCCTATCCTTTCCCTTTGTCTCGTTGGCGTCCCGGCTTGGCATGGGCATCGATAAACTCAATGATTTTGCCAGCCACGTCGACAGACGTCGCTCCTTCAATACCCTCTAAACCCGGCGAAGAGTTCACCTCCATGACGACCGGACCATGGTTCGATCGCAGGATGTCAACACCGGCGACATTCAGCCCCATCGTCTTGGCGGCCCGCTTGGCGGTGCTGCGCTCTTCCGGCGTAATCTTAATCTTCTCGGCGAATCCGCCGCGATGGAGATTGGAGCGAAATTCGCCCGGCGCCGCTTGGCGCTTCATCGTGGCGATGACTCGCCCACCGACCACAATGCAACGAATGTCGCTGCCGCCGGCTTCTTTGATAAACTCTTGCACCAGGATGTTGGCGTCAAGTCCGCGGAAGGCCTCGATTACGGCTTGCGCGGCTTTTTTGGTTTCGGCCAAAATCACGCCGACCCCCTGGGTTCCTTCCACCAATTTGACCACGCACGGAGCACCCCCGGCGATCGCGATCAGCTCGTCAATATCTTTGGTCGAGTGCGCAAAGCCGGTGACCGGCAGCCCCACGCCGTCACGAGCTAGCAACTGGGTAGAACGCAGCTTGTCACGCGACCGGTTAATTGCCTGGGACTCGTTGACCGAGAAAACGCCCATCATCTCAAACTGCCGCACGACGGCCGTGCCGTAGAATGTGTAGCTGGCGCCGATACGCGGGATGATCGCATCGGGATGCAGCTCTTCTCCCTGGTACAAAACCCGGGGACGATGGGAAGTGATATCCATGTAGCAGCGGAGATAATCGACGACGCGTACGGTGTGCCCCTGCGCCACGGCCGCCTCGCGGAGGCGGCGGGTTGAATACAAGGAGGCCTTCCGAGAGAGTATTACGATGTCCATCGACAAAATCTGCTTTAACGCGGGTGTTTCGGCTAGGTTGCATGACGCCGCCAGTCTAGGTCGGGAAATCGACAAATTGGCTTGGTCGGCTCAATATTCGACTAGATTATTCTCCCGCCCCATGTAACGATCGGCCGTTCATCTTATCAATTGCCTCTAACTTGCCAATGCGGCGTCTTGGTCCGCAGCCGGCAGCCCTGAAACTAACGCTATGTTCCGAAAACGTCACCCCCAAGTCGGCGCTGCTCCGGGAACTTTGGTGATTCCGGCCGACGCGCCGCCGCCGCGAGTTCGCCAGATCCTCTATTCAATCGACGGCTTGCTCAGCGATCAGACGATCACCGATTTCGATCAATTGAAAGAAGCCCCGCCCTCTGGAGTCTCGTGGGTCGATATCCAAGGCTTCGGCGACGAACGCCTGTTGATCGAACTGGGCGAGATCTACGGGCTACACCCCCTGCTGCTGGAAGATGTGGTCAATGTGCCGCAGCGATCCAAGATCGAAATGCACGACGACAATCTGCTGATCGTGCTGCGCATGGTCCAGGCCAACACCGACGCCGAAATCTTGATCGAACAGATCGGCATCGTGCTGGGCGAGGATTACGTCTTAACGTTTCAAGAATGCTATGGCGACCACTTTGATCCGATCCGCAAGCGGATCTCTGCAGGACATCGCCGTTTTAAGGAAAAAGGCGCCGACTACCTGGCCTACGCGATCGCTGACTCGGTGATTGACCACTATTACCCGGCGCTCGAACTGATCGGCGAACGCCTAGAAGAGATGGAAGAAGAAGCGGTTGTCGCCCCCACCACCGCCATCTTGCAAAAGATTCATTACATGAAGAATCGCGTCCTCAACCTGCGTCGAGCCCTGTGGCCGCAGCGTGAGGCCCTCCATTCGATGGTTTGGGAAACCAATACCCTGGTCAGCGACGAGGTCCGGCTTTACCTCCGTGACACCTACGATCACTGCGTCCAAACCACCGAAGTGATCGAAATGTACCGCGACATGATCAGCGGAATGCTGAACACCTACCTCTCTTCGATGGCCAATCGCACCAACGAGGTGATGCGCGTGCTGACCATCGTCTCCACCATTTTCATCCCCATGTCCTTTCTCGCAGGCGTCTACGGGATGAACTTTGACAAGATGCCCGAGCTTCATTACTCGTTTGGCTATCCCCTGTTTTGGACGATCGCCACGTTGCTGGCCGTTGGGATGCTCACCTTTTTTGGCCGCAAAGGTTGGCTTCGCCCGCAAGACCCCAAAGGCAACCCGCTCAAGTAATCACCGGCAAACACCACCCAATCGCTGGCGTTTTAGTCCCCGTTAATTCTACTTTAAAAATGGAAATATCTTGATTGCGCCGATAGAATAGCGGCTTCTTGCTCTTCCTGCCCCGATTCTATTTTGCGCCTCAGGAGCTTTGCCATGTCGGTCCCGCAACCGCAGTCGTCCCGCCGCCGCTTCCTTCAAACTTCTGCTGCAGCCGCTGCTGTGGCCGCTTCTCCGTTGCTGTTACATGCCGAAGACAAGTCAGGCAGCAAAGCTAAAACGGTCGGCGCCGGCGAGCACACCTACGAGTGCCATCACTACTGGGGCGAACTTCCCAAGTCGATCCAGTGGGGCGCTACGCATGGAGTCTGCATCGATCAGGCTGGCTTGATCTATATCAAGCATCAACACGGCGGCGCCCAACCGATGGATGCGATTGTTGTGTTTGATCCGACCGGCAAAGCGGTTCGCTCGTTCGGCAAACAGTATCACGGCGGCGGTCACGGCATCGATGTCCGGATGGAGGGTGGCCAAGAGTTTCTCTATCTGTCTGATGTGAAAAACCGTCAGGTCATCAAAACCGATCTGCTGGGAGACGTCGTTTGGCAAAAGGACTTTCCCCAAGAGCCCGGCGTTTACAAAGACGCTGCCGGCTATCGGCCGACCAATGTTGCGTTTGCACCGGACGGGGGCTTTTACATCGGCGACGGTTACGGCTCGCATTACATCCATCAATATGACAAAGACGCCAACTGGGTTCGCACCTGGGGCGGCGCAGGAACCGAGCCCGGCAAGATGCGTACTCCGCACGGCATGTGGTTTGACAATCGCCCAGGCCGCACACCATCTCTAGCCGTCGCCGATCGCGCCAACGCGCGACTGCAATACTTCTCGCCCACCGGTCAGCATCTCGGGTTTGTCAATGATCTGCTCTTCCCTGCCGATATCGACATCCAAGGCGAAGTCATGCTGGTCCCCGACCTGCATGCGCGGATCACGCTGCTCGACAAAGACAACAACGTGATCACGCACCTAGGTGATGACGCCGCGTGGCGCGCCGCCGTACTGGGCGACGGCATGAAAATGCGCACCCAACGCGATCGCTGGCTTGACGGCAAATTCGTTCATCCGCATGACGCCTGCTTTGACAAGGATGGCAACATCTACGTGACTGAATGGGTCGAAGGCGGCCGCGTCACCTTCTTAAAGAAGGTGGGCTAACGCTTTAAACTTCGTTGATTGAATCGCGTGCCACGGCTCACAGAGCCGTGGCACGAAAACGATTGATCGATTCACTCCCAACCGGCGTCACACTTAAGCCTTGTTCAATCCCGGTTTGCCCGCTTCTACCACAAAGCTGGCGCGCGTGTTTAGCGGCGCGTCAGCCTTGCTGACAAACGGCACCGTGCGGTAATGCGTGGTCCAAGTCTCCGGCGTGATCTCGCAAGCGACATAGCCCCGTTCGTAGTTGTTGAACTTGACGAAGGGGTTCTGAGCGTAAACTTGCGCCGTGTCTTCTTTTTCTTCGGAGCCGTCGCCGCCAGAACTAATCGACGTGCCGACAAACTCGACCGCAACGGCCGGCGAATCGGTCTCTTCGCAGTTGACTTGCAAGTCATTGGCCCAGTTGCAGTGAATATCGCCGGTCAGCACGATCGGATTTTTGCTGGGATGCTGAGCGAAGAAGTTCATTATCCGCAATCGGTTGGCCTCGTAGCCGGGCCATTGATCCATTGAGTAGCCTACCTTGTCGCTCACATCGCGATCAACTCGCCCCATCATCACTTGCTGCGCCAGCACGTTCCAGATGCTGTCCGAGTTGGAGATTTGGCTGGTTAACCATTGCTCTTGCTTGGCGCCCAAAATGGTCGCAGTCGGATTCAGCGACTCGGCACACGGAGCTTTGCGACCATCGCCACATGGTTGGTTGGTGCGGTACTGCCGCGTATCCAGCACATCAAAGTCAACCAACTTGCCAAACTTCACGCTGCGATACAACTGCATGTCAGGCCCGGTCGGCATCTGAGCAGTGCGAAGCGGCATATTTTCGTAGTACGCTTTGTAAGCATTGGCTCGCCGCTCCAAATACTTGTTGCCTTTATTCCGTTTAGCCTTCGGGTGCTCGGGGAATTCGCCGGCGCAATTATTCTCAAACTCGTGATCGTCCCAAGTCACGATCCAAGGGCACATCGCATGCGCGGCTTGCAGATAGGGGTCGGTCTTGTACTGTGCATGACGAACGCGATAGTCGCCGATCGTATCAATATAAGGACCGGCATGCTGACGCAACTTCCCGGCACTTCCTTCCTTCTCATAAATATAATCGCCCAAGTGCGCGACCAAGTCGCAATCTTCGCTCGCCATGTGGTCGTAAGCGGTGAAGTAGCCAGCCTCAAAGTGCTGACACGATGCAAACGCGAACTTCAGCTTACTTGCCAGCTCATCCAGCTTCGGCGTCGTACGAGCGCGCCCCTTCGGACTGATCTCGCCGGCGCCAGCAAACTGATAGAAGTACCAGCGATTCGGATCGAGACCCGGCACTTCGACATGGATCGAATGCCCCATGTCAGGCGTCGCAATCGCGGTCCCTTGCGCGGCGACCTTGGTCATCGCTTCGTCATGACAAACCGTCCAGCGAACTTCGACATTCTCGTTGGGCATGCCGCCATCTTCTTCGAGCGGCTTGGGCGCCAAACGCGTCCACAGCACAAACCCATCCGGAGTCGGATCGCCTGACGCGACACCCAACGCAAACGGATAATCGGTGACACCCACATTGCGGCGAAACGCGGCCGAAGCCACTCCTTCGAGCGTCGACCAACTGGCCAACATCGATCCACCCAACGCCAAAACCTGACGACGATTCCAAGTTCGACCGGGGACATGAATACGTTGGGCGCACATAGCAAAAAATCTCGCAAGAAAATAAGCGGGCGATAGGAGGGCAGCCTGGGGCATTTCCCCAGCAGTTCGGAGTCTAGTCCTGCTACCCTCGAACATCAAGTTAACGAATGATGAAGACCGATTATTGCCCTAAATGCCTACTCTGCCGCTTCGATCTGCGCACCCAATTCCCCGCTTTGCGCACCATTCGCCCGGCTCCCTGCTCTTAGTTCAAACTTTCTGCGTGCCACGGCTCTGCGAGCCGTGTGAAGCGCCAAATGACTCGACAAGTTATCGAAGCCGCAAAGACACGGCTCACAGAGCCGTGGCACGCGATAGTAATGCTGCGGTTCTCTGCTATACGCCGTTGTAACTCTGCACCGCTTGGGTGATCTCTGCCAACTCGTCGCTGCTTAACTCCACATCGCCGGCCCCGGCGTTGTCGATCGCTTGCTGCGGAGTTCGCGCGCCGCACAGCACATGCGAACAACCCCGCTGGGCCAAAGTCCAGGCCATCGTCAGCTGCGCCAGACTTACTTGATGCCGCTCGGCGATCGGCTGCATCGGCTCTAGCATCGCCAACACTTTGCGGACGTTGTCAGGCTTAAAGCGATCTTTGAAGTTCCGCTGATCCCCTTCTTCATACTCGCGATCGGGCGTGATCTTGCCGGTCAGCAAACCTTGCCCCAGCGGACTATAGGCGAAAAACGCAATCTGCTCGTCGGCGCACTTGGCCAGGTTGGTCGCTTCCAGCCCGCGATCGAGCATCGAGTATTTTTCCTGGTCGGAATCAACTTGTCCGAACTTGCGATACTGATCGATCTGCTCTGGCGTCGCGTTGGATACGCCGATCGCGCGAATCTTCCCCTCTTTTTTCAACTCTTCCAGGGCGCCCATCCGCTCTTCGATCGGCGTTGCGTCATCTTGCCAATGCGTTTGGTAAAGATCGATCACGTCGGTCTGCAATCGCTGCAAACTGCGTTCGACCTCTTCACGGATGCCATCGCGGCCGCTGTAGATAAAGACGTCAAAACTTTGCTCCTGCTTTTCGCCAGACCAATCGACATTTTGCGCGGTCGTTGAGAATTTGTGCTTGGCTCGCTGCTGCTGCGCGGCGCTGAGATCCCACCGCATCGAACACTTGGTCGCCAGCACCACTTTGTCGCGTCGATCGGCGATCGCTTTGCCGACCACTTCTTCGCTGACCCCAAATCCGTAAATCGGCGCCGTATCAATCAAATCGCCGCCGGCGTCCAAAAAGGCATGAATCGCCCGAATCGACTCCTGCTCATCGGCGCCGCCCCAAGTCCACCCGCCGATCGCCCAAGCGCCAAACCCAATCACCGAGGCCTCGATGCCGGACCGTCCTAATGCTCGCTTTTTCATTGATTGATTCCATACGCGACTGATTTCGAAAGGAGACAGAGATACGCCTCCCCCCCCAGTCTACGCAATCGAAGCTTTGCTGTCCCAAGAGGACGGCTTGAAAGCGGAGATCGCAAAAAATAGTAGCCGCGGCGCAAGCCAAAGATATGCGGCCTGAATCCACCAGACCGGACCGGACAACCACATTTTTTTCTGAGCGCCCAACTGGACTGAGGTTGTGAGTTTATCCAACGCCGTCACCATCGCCTTTCGCCGCGCGGGCGTTTTTCGTTTTTTAGCGGCTGGTTGGGCGCTCGATTTTCGGTTGCTATTTTCTGGAGTGGATGGCGGCGGTCCGTTCGGGGCGGGTCGCTTGGTTCCGCTCTGCTTGGTTCTCCTTTTTAGGCCGGTTTTAGGATTCCCAGACTCAGCATCCTCATGAAGTTGTAGGTGATGACGTACCATAGCGTCGCCGCTTTGACTTTTTCTCGGCTGCGAACTCGGAACTGCTGCAGGCCCCGGTTGCGGCATTCGGCGTTGGGGAATTCAGCGATCGAGGGGCGTTGTTTTAGCCGGGCCTGGGCCTCTTCCGTTTTCATTCGTTCGCGGAACGCGGCCATAGCGTCGTTGTCCTCTTTGCGGCGTGCGTACGGGTCGCCGCCTCGCTTTTCGATCTGCTCTACATAAGTCATCGGCGCCGTCACTTGACTGCCGGCTTGCTCGACCGCGGTGATTCCTCCCCGGGTCGCGAACCCGCCGTCGACGATGTAATGCTGGGGAGTTTTGTCATAACGCTCGCGCAGGTTTTCATGCATCGGCTGCATCTGATGGCCATCGCTGCCGTTGTTGCTAACGTCCACGCCGACGATCAGACGCGTCTCGGCATCAGTCGCGAATTGCACGTTATAGGCCGGACGAAATCCGCCTCCGCTCATCTTCATGTTGCGTGCTTCCGGATCGGTCGTACTGCAGCGCGCCTCTTTGCGCTTCTTTTTATTCTGCTGATCTTTTTGTCGCTGCATTTCCGGCAATTCTTCCAAGGCTTTATTCACCCGATCCAAAAGTTCGCGCGCCGCACGCTCTTGGGCCGCTTGGCGACGAGCGTCGCTAACGCCGTTATCCGAATTGTCGTCGCTTTCGTCACGCAACTTTTTTACTTGCGCTGCCGCTTCTTCGCGGCATTTTTCCAGCGTCTGCTGACGAAAGAACGAGCTGGTGCCGGCGCTGGCCCGCACTCGCATGCCGTCTTGAGCAACCGTTTCCAGCGTGACAATATTCTGGTGCAGCAGCGTCGCAATCGTGTCAGTCAGCAATTCATCGAGGAACTCGCCATGCATCGTACGAAAGTCTGCCAGCAGGTGATAATTGACGCCGACATCGCCGCAAATCCACAAGTAAGCCAAGTCGCGCGTACACAGTCGCGCCACATGTCGAGCGCTGCTGATCCCTTCAATAATGGCGAACATCCACAACGCCATCAGGATTTTTGGATCAACGGCATCGCGTCCAGCCGATCCTTCGACGACGCGAATCTTCTGATACAACGGCGTCAGATCGAGCGAATCGACATACGCCCAGACCGCCCGGACGCGATGATCCCGCGGAATCATCTGATCCAACGAAGCATCCCGAAACTGAACTTGAAACCGCTCCGGCCGCTTCACGCGCACCCGAGAAACGTTTGGTTGTGAGTTTGAATTATCCATCCCCCCGTTTTAGCGCCGCGATTTTGTGTCGCCAAGCCGGGTTGGAAAAAAATCACAGCCTCACTGGACTGCAACCAGTTTTAAAAACGCGGCCAAGTCGATCGGACAACCAGACAATCAATTTCGGCAACCCAATCAGACAACTCCAGAAGCGATAACCGCCAACACCGCCTATCTGCTTAAGCCACAAAGGAATCAGACCGGACCAGACTGCCACGTTTTTTCTAGGGCGGACAGAGTGGACTGGACCACCACACTTTTTTTCTCTCAGCAGACGACCGAATCGCTTTGCGTCCCCATCAATTAGCCATTCTGATTTCAAACTTCGTGACGAGTTTCACAATGTGGACTGTGGACTGTGGACTGGACTCCGAAGTTTTTTTTATTCGGCCTGCCCGACGGTTAACTTAGGCAAGCTGCATCCCGAAACACCCCACCCAGCAGACCGCGCAGCAAACAAGCCCGCCAACCTCGCTCAAAGTTGTCGAACTCAACGACGCCGCACCGCCGAAGTGAAACCACGGGCCGCACGGCGAGCCAATATGTATGAATACATCATAACTAAAGTCTGAGGATTTTTCAATAGTCAAACTTTGCCGAAGCGGGCTGACTTAAACTCAAAGCAGCCAACTTAAACCGTCCAAGGCGATGTCGCGCGGCGAGTGACACAGCGATGGCCGTGCGCGGCAATGTTTATGCGTGAGAGATCTGCTTGATAGAAATCGCTTCCATACCCTTCAGCGCTACGGACTTCCGATCTTGCGCCCCTCGGATCTAACACGATTACAGGCGCACAGACACTGGCTGTAGGCCAGTGGCACACAAGATAAGAAATGGGTTTGCCATTGCCACCCCGCCGTGCCGCTTAAGGGAAACTGCGCCCGTCAAGTCTGGGCCACCTTTCATGTATTGAAAGCGTCGCGACGGCGATCGATTGGTTCAACCACATGGAAGACATGCTCTTTCGCTGAAGACACCGTAAGAGAACGGCGCCCGGGCCTACGAGCGAAATAATGGGCGAGTGAGGGCGACGGCGACACACGATCTTACCTCAACGAGTCAAAGAGCGAGTCGATTCCGCCTCCACCGGAACTAAGTGTTCTAGCATTGCCAGAGTTTCCACCCTGCCCGCCTTCTGCTCTCGGACTCTGTTGCATGTCCTGCATTTCGTAGTAATAGTCCATTTCATCATGGTGCCAACGCTCCTCTTCAGCAATAGTTAGAGCCTCCTGGATTCGCCGTTCTTCGTCGTCCAGCTCTCCCCCGCAAAAATCTAAAATTGCACGCAAGTTCGCAAGGCACTCTGACCAGAATTCACAGTTCTCTTCCTTCAGGACTTCCTCAACCATTCCGGGCACTGCACTGCAAAAAATCTCTCCAAACCCTTCAAGCTCTTCATCCGAAAACAACGCATAGTTCTTGTCAATCCAAAGTACGGTCTTGGAAATAGCTTCCAACGAATCCGGGGTTTCGTTGTCTTCGAGCATTCCCACTAGACAGGCCCTAATACATCCTCGGATAATTTCGAGGGACTCGTCACCAACCCACCCCACCTTCCTCACAAGCTCTTCAACTGAAAAGCATTTCGGCACTGAGTGCAACCCCACGCCTGACTCAGCAAATTGCCTCACTAAAAGCCGAACAACACTCTCGTGCAAGGAGCCATTTTGGAAGTGATTCGCAATTCTTATGCACTCGTCTAACCGATAGATGCCTCCCCACGAATATCCCCAAGCCTTTTCAATGCCAAGGCTGACGATGCTATGCTGGTCCGGCGAAGAAAACGTCCGATCGATCGCCTTGGCAAGATGAGTCGCATATGGTTCTGAAATTCGCACGGATTTCTGAAACGGGTCGAGGATTGAAATCCGCAATTGAAACGTATTTCCAGGATACAAGAATATCATTGCGAGCCTGCTTACATGTTCAAAAGTTCGAGCCGATTGAAGCAGGTCTGACAACTCGTCATTTCGATTGCTGAGCAAGTCCCTTGCGAAACCCAGAATAGAAGGATTACACAATTCAACGGTCATACATGACCTCGATTTTGAGATCCGTATAAAAGTCCCCTCTAACTCGTTAAGTGCCTCCGAAAAGTCCCCCGACTTTCTAGAACAATTCAAAGCCAATGCTCTTCGTGTGTAATAAACATTAAATAGAGCCTCTAGCTCACCGACCGGAACACCATCTCCGCAACTCGCAGCTAGTAGCAATAGCTGCCGTGAAGACTCGCTTAGCTGGTTTTCAAATGCGTGGCTCCACAATTCGCTCGGACGTTCCAGCTTTGCAATAAACACACTTGGGTATTCCTCAGGAGAACATGCTGTTACTTCAGCCTTCCCCGTCATCCATTCAACGATTCTAGGGTTGTAATTTTGATGACGGATAATTGAGCGAACTCTCTGCGATTCGAGTAACGCACCGACATGTTCTTGCGGCACATCGTAAAAATAAAGGTGATTCGCCAGAATTTGTGCTTTCTCAAATTCACTGTAGTCCTCGCAACTTACAGTAAAGCGGTGATAATCGAGATTGGCGCGATGTAAGTGCTCATGTTCTTTTCTTGCTTGAGCGAGGATGTACTCTCGTGTCGTAAGAATGAATCGTTTTGAAGGGGAATTGATCACTGACGCAATGAACCGCAGAAGCAATTGATCTTCGTTTTTTGCCAGTTTTTCACCCGAACTAATTTGCCCAAGGAAATCATCGTAATAGAAAACCTGCTTCGCTTTCGGGTTTTGTCGAAAGGCTCGAAGTCCCTCCGAAATGTTCTGATGGATGACAATCGGCTCCCAGCCTTCCGTCAGATATTGAACGAGTAGCAATTCCGCAAGCGTCGTCTTACCTACACCGGGGACGCCTGCAATTATGCAAACTCTCTCTTCCTCTAATTTCGACCGGACCTTATTGAGGGAAGCCGTGGGCACATAGAGACCCAATTTTCGCCCAACTTCTTCACGTGTAAATGCTGTCTGAGTAAAGACATCGTTGTGAAGGATTATTGACAGAACTGGCTCACTCGTAACCCATAACTTGAAATGTGATTTCTCAACGTCACCGTAGTCACGCAGGAATCCGTTTAGGTCGTCCCGCCCAAGAATATCTTGCTTTGACTTACAGTGCGGGGCGAGTAGCGCGAATAGTTCGTCAACATTGTCAGGTGTGAGACCAAGTGAAGTGGTTAACAGATAACGGCTTGGCTTTAGCCGTGCCAGTTTCGGCAATTCATCTCTAGTCAACCGTGACTTTAGCGTGCTAAATGACGATCTGGCGAAGTGCTTGCATTGGACAATCCAATCCTTCCCATCAACGGGGGCATGACGTAGATCAATTCCCCCGTCTCTTCCTTTCGTAAAGGATTGCAGGGAAACTTTCAGATATCGTTGCAATAAATCCCGACATAGTTGCTCGAAGTCATCTGGAGACAACATTTGAAAGTCGTAATTCGCCATTTTGGGATCGCCATTCGAGTAGCGGTTGACACCCGTATACAAAATTTCTTCATTGAATGTTCTCCCCGATACCCATCGACTTTTCAAGCTGCTTTTGGCGATACAACTCTGATCCCGTTTTTCTGGCTGCCCTCGGGAACGGAGGATTTTGGACATTGTGTGGCGATTCCCTAAATCCCCAATCCCTACCGGGCGACTCAATCCCAAACCGGAATTGTATCGAGCGCCTGATACGGTTCGTCCGTCTCAATATGCGAGTAAACGTCCATCGTCAACGTGATCGTTGAATGCCTTGCAAGTTCCTTAGCCTTCGATGAATGAACGCGAGAGCGGGCAACAGTTCATCGAGCTGACGCCGTTGTTATCGATACCGATTGCCCGATATCGGCCTTCGCCCCCCTATAGGCGTCGTAGGAGCGATTGAGAAGTTTCCCAATCCTCGGTCAGGGGAACTTGCTTCGACTTGCCTGACGCCGTCTTGAGCGTCCCGTAAAAACGTTTTGATGGAATCTGAATCCGTTTTGCGTTCGGCATCCCTTGGAACTTCGGCGTCCGTTTTCGTCGATGTACTTAGCAGACATTTTCGCCACAATTACAATGCTTTTCTCCAAAAGAGAGCGAGTAAAAGCGACCAACGGAGACATTTCTATCCGCACGGTAATTGCACGAAGTCCGCACAGAAACGCTGTGCGGACGCCATGCGGACAAACTTTTCAACGAAAAAAGCTCGTGCTTTTGACACGAGCTTTTTAACGTAAATCGTTTTATCTTAGGCATTTAAGCCTAAGTGCCGAAGGTGGGAATCGAACCCACACTCCCTTGCGAGAACTGGATTTTGAATCCAGCGCGTCTGCCAATTCCGCCACTTCGGCAAGGCAATTTTAGGACCACGATCGCTGTGAGGCGGTTCGCGGTCATTTCGCAGGCTAGTCTAGCACACGACTAGGCTTGCTTGGGAATTTGGCATTTTAAGTGGGAAGCGGCTCGGACGCAACTACCGTCTGAAAAAGGTTTTCGGTCCCGCCGCAGGCTCTATTTCTCGCAAATATCGCTGCGTCAAGTCGTGGCCAAATCGGCATTTGGACCTTAGAATCGATATTTTCCCCCGATAGCGGCGCTGCGGCGTCGGCTTTGCCAACCTCTTGGCTGAAACGTACGGCATGAATCCGCTCCATCTTTGCATCGCGCTTTGCCCGTTGGCCGCCTACATGTTTCTATTGGGGGCGATCAACCTGTCGCGGCGGCCGTTTTTGACGACCGGGGGGCGCGACACGTACTCGCTGGGGGTCGCGGTGGTTGGTCTGGTGGTCGCTGGGCCGATGAAGCTGTTTCTGCCGGATCACGCGGCGGCATTGTTTGGCCCCTACATCTGGCTGCTGATGCTGTCGCTTTACTTTTTGGCGGTCACCTTTTGGGTGTTGATGGAGCGGCCGCGGTTGGTCGTGTTTAACTCCACCATCGATCAGCTGAAGCCGGTCCTGCGGCGGATTGCCAACGAGCTGGACACCGAGGCCCGGTGGTCAGGCGACGCGCTCCTGCTGCCGTCGCTTGGCATCCATCTGGTGCTGGAAGAATCGGCCGCAATGCGGAATGTGCAAATTAACTCAGTCGGCGCGCGGCAAGACTTTTTGTCTTGGCGACGCTTAGAGCTGGCGCTCGGCGGCGCGTTGCGCCGTGAGACGACCACGCCCAACCCGTACGGCGGCATCTTGCTGACGATCGCCGTTTCGATCACGGTAGTCGTGATGCTGCAACTGCTGCGACGCCCTGATCTGGCGGCGATCGAATGGCGCGAGCTGATGATGTTTTAGCGGAGTCCCATCTAATTTGCGTGCCACGGCTCTGTGAGCCGTGTCTTGGCAGCATCGATAGGGTATCCGGGTCATTTGGCACTTCGCACGGCTCACAGAGCCGTGGCACACCCATTTCTAACCCAATCGCAAAGCAGCGGCTGACTAGTTCGCTTGGCGATTGGGTTTGAAGACATGCTCATTCGTCGAAGACGCCGTAAGAGCATGGCACGAATGGCACAGTCATTTGAGGTCGAATTTTATTCGGCGCAAAATCCGTCTATCTGCAAGTCGAGTTTTTCGATTAAAATTCTCGACGCAGGACGATTGATCTTGCTGTGAAACCCTCCCAGGTCTCACACTTTAAAGCCCTCCCCGGTCGTTTGGCGCTTACCAGTGAGACCAGGGAGGGTTTTCTCATGGCATCTTGGTCGAATCACGCCGCTGGAGGCAACTTCAGTTTCGCGCAGGCGGTTGCTGGATTCCTGATCGCATCGGGAATCCCTTTTGTCGACATCTTGAGTGAGGAACGGATCGCTCGGGTTTTCGCCAAACACCAGCGACTCTTTGGACGCTCCTACACCACCGCAATCGTGCTGTGGACGTTTATGAGCCAAGTCCTTCGCGACGGCAAGGAAGCTTCCTGCCAGAGTGCGGTCGCTCGAATCAGCAGCTACCTTCACGGAAATAATGGTGGCGATGTCGCCCCGGACACGCGCGACTATTGCCGCGCTAGAGCGAAGCTTTCCGAAAATGCCCTGCACGAATTGACCACCGAGATCGCCGTCGAAACGGAGCGACTAGTTCAGCCAGAGCACCTGTGGAAAGGTCGACATGCCAAGCTCGTCGATGGGTCAACCTTCCTGATGCCCGACACGCCGAAGAACCAGGCCGCTTATCCCCAGAATCCCGCCCAACAACCGGGCATCGGTTTTCCGATCGCTAGGTTTGTGGTCGTGATCTCATTGGCGACCGCCTGCGTGGTCGATTGTGCGATCACCAGGTACATGGGCAAGGAGACCGGAGAGACGGCGCTGCTGCGGCAACTGATCGGCTGCTTTGTCAAAGGCGATGTGGCGGTGGCTGATCGGTTCTATGGCAACTACTGGATGATTGTGTTGCTAATGCAAGCGGAGGTGGATGTTTGCTTTCGCAAACATCATGGTCGGCACACCGACTTCCGTCGCGGTCGTCGACTTGGTAAACACGATCATGTGGTCCGCTGGGATCGTCCGAACCGACCGACGTGGATGAGCAAGGAAATGTATGACTTGATGCCCCGGTCGATTGAGCTGCGAGAGATTCGTTATGTCATCGCCAAGCCGGGGCGAAAACAAGAGCCGTTCATCATCGTCACGACCCTCACCCAGGCCGACGGCGAAGACTCGGTGCAGCACGAGGATCTCGCAGAGTTATTTGGCTTTCGGTGGAATGCGGAATTGGATATTCGGAGCATCAAGACGCACCTGAACATGAATCATCTTCGCTGTAAAAGTCCAGAGATGGTTCGCAAAGAGTTCTGGGTGACCATGCTGGCGTACAACGCGATCCGGACGACGACGCTTGGGAGTGCGTGGATCTGCGGCAGGCGACCACGAGAGGTGAGCTTCGTCAGTTGCTGCCAGTTCGTATTAGCGGCCTGGGATGTGATCGGCTCCATGACAGGCATCGAACATCGGTCTTACTGCCTCAGTCGATTAGAACAGATCGGAAAGTGCATCGTGGGACAGCGTCCAGGCCGCATCGAACCGCGAGTGCGAAAGAAACGCGGCAGCAACTACAAGCTAATGGTGCAACCTCGCCAAGAACTGCGCGAGCGACTCGCTGTCGGCGACAACTCCTTTGAAACAAGATAGTTACAACTATGACTGTGCCATTCGAGCATGGCACCAGGCTTAGCGCCTAGCGCTAATCGGCGGCTGGGTAGGGTTGGCCGAGCGAGTAGAGATACTCATAAGTATAAATGCCTGAGTCGTGTCCGTCGCTGAATTGGATTTGGTAGGCGTAGCGGCCGATCGGCTGCATGCCGGTGATCCGCAGCGGGATCAATTCTTCGGGGGCTAGAATCGTCAGCTGGTTGGGCGGTTTCTCGGCGGCCACGCGGGCCTTCTCACGCGTTAGCGCGTCAGGGCTGGCTTCACGGAGGCTGCGGACGGGGTAAACCCGCTGCGCGCCGTCGGACCACTCGATCCACAGGTTTCCATCGTCTAATAGTTTTAGCTGCTGGGGAATGGCCGACATCGGTTACTCCAACTCTCGCAAAATGGACGCGACGCGATCGATCTCTGCCGGCGTGTTGTAATGCACCATTCCAAGCCGGACCGCGCCTTCGGGTTCTAAGCCTATCGCTTCGGTCAGCGACAACGCGTAATAGTTGCCGTGCCAAGCGAAGACGCCGCGTTCGGCCAGATAGCGGGCCAACTGCTTGGGAGGCAGCGCCCGGTGCCGGATCGAAAAGGTTGGCAGCCGCTCATCAACGCGCTGGGCATTGGAAATGCCGTAAAGGGTCACCCCATCGATCGCTCCCAAATCGTCGAGCAGCTTGGCGCTAAGGGTTTGTTCGTAGGCGACAATCTTGGCGTACGAGGCCTTTAGCTGATCGCGGCGCGAACCGCCAACGCCGGCGATTTGCGAGAGATATTCGATCGCGGCGACGGCGCCTGCGATCCCTTCAAAGTTTTGCGTGCCGGTCATCCAGCGGCCCGGCAGCGACTCCGGCGCCGGTCGCAATTTGTAGGGCCGCAGCATTTCCATCCGCATTCGCTGGCCGTAGAGGATGCCGACGTGCGGCCCAAAAAACTTGTAGGCCGAACAGACCAGAAAATCGCAGCCCCAATCGCTAACGTCCATCAGCGCGTGCGGCGCATAATGAACCGCGTCGAGAAACACCAGCGAGCCGGCGTCATGCGCCAGCCGAGTGATCTCGGCCACGGGATTGATCGTGCCGACGGCATTCGACGCACAGCCGACGGCGACCAGCTTGGTCTTGCTCGACAGCTTGCTGCGAAAGTCATCCATATCGAGCGTGCAGTCATCCGTGCGGATCCCGATCTGCTTGACTGTAGCGCCAGCATCTTGCGCCGCCAACATCCAAGGGCTGACGTTGGCGTCATGATCCAGCTGCGAGACCAGGATCTCATCGCCGGGGCTCCAAGTACGCGAGAGGGCGCGCGACAGGGCGAACGTCAGACTGGTCATGTTGGCGCCAAACGCGATCAGGTCTGAGTAACCAGCGCCCAGCAGATCGGCGACGGCGGCGTGCGCGTCGTCCATCATTGCGTCGGTCTCGCGACTAGTCGCGAAAACGCCATGCGTGTTGGCGTTGTGACGCAGCAGATAATCGCTGACCGCATCGGCGACGCTTTGGGGAACTTGCGTTCCGGCGGGGCCATCCAGATAGACGATCGGCTGGCCATCTTGCTGACGGCGCAAAGCGGGAAACTGCTCGCGACAGCGCGCGACAAACTCAGGAGGCATGACGTTTATCCACAAAGCGACGACCTTTGCCCTCGAACCGAGGCAACGAGCCGATCTCGACCGAGGTGACTTCGATCCGCAGACCGAGACGAATCTGTAATTCTTTGGCGACGCGATCAGGGCGATTTAAGCGATCTTCGATTTCGACCGCCAGCTGATCCATCTGACCGTTCTTGAGCGCGGTCATCCGAAACTCGACGATCTCGGGGAAGCCGCGGACGATTTGCTCGACCGATGACGGAAATACGTTGACGCCGCGAATGATCAGCATGTCATCCGCGCGACCTAGCACGCCCCCTTCAAGCAGCACAAAGTTGCAAGGCCCGTTGTGATTCCAACTAGGGCGGACCAAGTCGCCGGTCCGATAGCGAATGACCGGCGCACCGTAACGGCCGAGCGTGGTGATGACCAGTTCAGACAACTCCAGCTCGGTGGCCGGCTTGCCCGATTCGACCGAGATAAACTCTGCCAGAAAGAAGGCTTCGTTCACATAAACGCCGCGCTGTTTTTCGTCCGAGAATCCCCAGGGGCCAATCTCGGTGGCGCCGGTATGATCGATCACTTTGGCGTTCCAAGCCGATTCAATTTTTTGCCGCACGGCAGGGATCGAACCGCCCGGCTCACCGGCCAAGATGATGCGGTGGACATTCGTATCGCCGATATCGAGCTTTTGTTGCTGCGCCACTTCGGCCAGATGCAACGCGTAGGTTGGCGTACAAAAGAGGGCGGTTGCGCCGTTTTGGCGAATCAGTTCTAACCGCGCTTCGGTGCTGAGCCCGCCGCTGGGAATCGCCAGACAGCCGCGCGCCGCGACCGCATCAAAGGCGCTCCAGAACCCCACAAACGGCCCGAAGCTGAATGCAAGGAAGCAGCGATCCTCGGGCCCGATCTCGGCTGCGTCCAGCACAAACTGCCAACCATCGAGCCACCACTGCCAGTCGGCCGCGGTGTCAAGCACGACCATCGGGCGTCCTCGCGTGCCGCTGGTGCGGTGAAAACGGACGTAGCGCTCTAGCGGATAGGTCCGATTGGCGGCCAAATCGCCGGTTTCGACCTTTCCGACCAATTCGTCCTTGAAAGTGAACGGCAAATCTGCGATCGCGTCGAGCGATTCTAGCGGGTGGGGCAGCGAACCTAACTTGTCCACATAAAAGGCATTGTGCGGCAGGATTTCGGCAACCAACGCATTGAATCGGGCAAGCTGATGTGCGGCTAATTGCGAAGCGTCGAGACGGCGAAGTTCGTCTCGCTGGGCAAACGTGTATGTAGTCATGTCTGCATCATAGAAACTGCGGCGACTCGCGGAAAGTCGGCGATTGCAATTACGGATTGGATTAGCCAGCGGCATGCCCTCGCTGTCGTTTTTTGAAGTTGCGCTATTTCGCAGGTTCGTAAGAAATAGAACGCGGAGGACACGGATGAATCACGGAAAACGCGGTAAGAATTAAGCCAAAAACGTTCACACCAGCCCGCAGCGCCAGCGAGGGAATTCGCTTGGCGATTCCAACCCAGATCGAAGTAGCCAAGCGAATTCCCTCGCTGGCGCTGCGGGCTAGTGTTTCATCGGTTTAAAATAGCGCAACTTCAACTGGGGCGCAGCGGGCTAGTGTCTGAACCGTTGGGGCATTCGAGATTCGTGCTTCATTCGACATTCTGATTTCGACATTCATCATTCCCACCGACCTCATTTCCCTGACGCGCAACCCCTTCAAGGGGAACTAGGCTACAATAAGCCCCTTTCCTAGCACACCGCCTTTGTCACTCTCCAACGTTAGCCCGCCGCATGAGCTCTGTACCTGTCGATAGCAACAAAACGACCAGCCATGGTTCGCTGGCGGTCATCTTTTTAACCGTCTTTATTGACCTGCTGGGCTTTGGCATCGTGCTGCCGCTGCTGCCGATTTACGCCTCGCAGTTTGGCGTGGATGAACATGGGATCGAGCTAGGGCTGTTGATGGCCAGCTTCTCGGCGATGCAATTTTTGTTTGCGCCGCTGTGGGGACTGTTGTCGGATCGCATTGGCCGGCGCCCGGTGATCATGATCGGCCTGTCAGGAAGCGTGATCTTTTATACGATCTTTGGCATCGCGACCGAGTGGCAATGCATTTGGCTGCTGTTTGTCGCCCGCATCGGCGCCGGGATCGCTGGCGCGACGATCTCGACCGCTCAGGCGTACATCGCCGATACGACCAGCCTAGAGAACCGGTCGAAAGGGATGGCGCTAATCGGCATGGCTTTTGGCTTGGGCTTTACCTTTGGGCCGCTGCTGGGATTTTTGGCGGTGCCGACCGGCGAGGGCGATCCTGGTCCTTGGCCCGGCTATGTCGCGGCGATTTTATCAGCCGCGGCGCTGGTGCTGGCTTGGTTCAAGCTGCCTGAATCGATGACGTTTGGCGCCGCGACGACAACCGTCAACTCGCATCGCGGTTTTTCATTCAGCTCGCTGCGCAAGGCCTTGGGCGCCAAATCGCTGGGCAGTTTGTTGATCGCGTTGTTTGTCTGCGTCTTCTCGTTCGCCAACTTTGAGACAACGCTCGGCTTGATGATCCACGGGGGCCGGTTGCCGGATAGCCCGTTTCACTTTTCGTTTCGCGCGGTCTGTTTGACGTTTGCGTTTATCGGAGCGACGCTGGCCATTGTGCAGGGTGGAATCGTCCGCCGGTTGGCCGGCAAGGTTTCGGAAGGGGTGCTGGCGGCATCCGGCGGAATCGCCCAGATCGTCGGCTTTTTGCTGATTTCGGCGGCGATTCAGACTGGCTCGACTGGATTGCTGTTTGCGGCGCTGGCCATTGTGGTAGGCGGCTTTGCCTTTGTCACGCCGTCGCTGAATGGGTTGATCTCACGCCGCACCGATCCCGAGAAACAAGGCGAAGTGCTGGGCGTGGCGCAAAGCGTGAACTCGATGGCCCGCATTGTGGGCTCAGGCCTGGGGATACCGCTGCTGATGTACTCGATGACGCTGCCGGCCTATGTCGCCGCCGGCTTGATGGCGGTTGGCGTGGTGTTGATCCTGGTCGCAGCCCGCGGCGGGAAAGACTTTGAGGCCGCCTCGTCTTAGTTGGTCGATGTGAGCAAGGGGAATTTGGGCGGCGGCAATGACGAATGTCGAAATCAGAATGTCGAATGAAGCACGAAGTCTGATTGAAAGATCGAGATCGCATCACAGCGGGCGACGAAGCGGCTAATCATCCAGCGCATCGAGCCCCGCGTCAGCCCGGGCGGGGTTCTCTAGATAGGCGGTTAGCAAGATCTGCGCGGCTAGCTTGTCGATGACTTGCTTCTTCTTTTGCTTGGTCATCCCTAGACCTGCCAAGTAATCTTTAGCGATGCTGGTCGTAAAGCGTTCGTCGTAGAAGACGATCGGCACGCCGGTGATTTTGCCGAGCCATTTGCCGAAGTTGCGAGCCTCGCCGGACTTGCCGCTTTCGTTGCCGCTTAAGTGAACCGGCAGTCCCACGACAAACAATACAATCCGCTCTTGGCGGGCTAAATCTTCAAAATAGTTCCGATCCAATTTCAGGGAGCGACGATTGTAGTTCTCTAGCGGACTGGCCAAGATCCGATCGGGATCGGTAATCGCGACCCCGATGCGAACCGTGCCAAAATCGATGCCGGCAATGCGGCCGGTTGTGGGGATTTCGGGAAGCTTGCCCTCGCTCATAGGTGAGCATCCCAGCCGTTGGCTTGCAGTTGTTTGACCACTTCGCGAATTTCTTCTTCGCGGTTCTTATCGGCGACCAGCGTTGCATCGTGCGTATGGACCACGATTACATCACGCATCCCCAGGGTCACAATCAAGTGATCATCATCCGCTTTGATGATGCAGTTTTGCGTGTCGACCCCCAGATGATTGGCCAACACGGTGTTGCCATCCGCATCTGGCTCGTTGAGGCGCTGCAAGCTTTGCCAATTGCCGACGTCATCCCACAAAAACGGCGCTTCGACCACGACTACGTCCTGATGACGTTCCATCACTGCGTAGTCAATGGATTTGCCGCGAATCGCGGTGAACTCTTTGGTGAGCGTTGCGGCTTGGGCCGGAGTTCCCCAAGCGGCGCCGATCGCGGCGAGATGGGCGAACATGTCAGGCTCGTAACGCTGCAGCGCGTCGAGAATTGTCTTGGCTTTCCAGATAAAGATGCCCGAGTTCCAATAGAAGCGGCCCGACTCAAAATATTCGCGGGCCACATCTCCTTTTGGCTTTTCGCGAAACCGGGCCACAGCAAACGAGGGCGGATCTCCCACATCGCTACTGAGCTCGTCACCCCGTTCGATATAGCCGAACGTCTCCGCCGCATATTTGGGCTGGATGCCAAAGGTGACGATCCGATCAGCCGAATCAGCAACCAATGCGGCGCCATATTGCAGGGCCGATTGAAACGCCGACTCAGGCGAGATCACATGATCGGATGGCATTACAACCATAATCGCATCGGGATCATCGCGCGAGACAAGCAGCGCCGCCAGTCCGATGCAGGGAGCCGTGTCACGCTTGCAAGGCTCGCCCACAATCGCTGCTGCCGGTAGCGTGGGAAACTGCTGCTGAATCGGTTGAACCAGCCGCTCGTTGGTCACAATTAAGATTCGCTCCGGCGAAACCAGATCGCCCAATCGCAAAGCAGTGGCCTGGATCATCGTCCCGTCACCGGTCAGATCCAATAATTGCTTCGGTCGGTCGACGCGACTCGCTGGCCAAAACCGAGTTCCGGCTCCGCCGGCCATGATCACCGCATGTAGCATTCGTCCATCCTATTCTAACGAGTCGCCCAAAACCGTCGGTTCGACGATTGGCGACATTTCCCCGACTTTTGATTTTAGCTCTTCACTATCGAGTGCGAACAGCGGACTAATTTCGATCGGCATCTCCGCCGCGACCGAAACGCCGGCTTCGACCAACCATTTCGTATAAATCGCCGTCAATGCAGCACGAGCGGCGCTCGGCGTATCGCTGGGCGCCCCGTCGGCGTTCTTAACCGGCGCAAAAGTAGTCGCCGGCGAGATCTCGACGACGATCGCATTTTTGGCGTGCGGCAGCAGATCAAAGATGAAACGCTCAAACTTGATTCCATTGGGCGTTTGCGGATCGATCTGCTCGCCGGCGAAGGTGCAGTACGGCACTTTCTTGCTGGCCAAATGCCATGGCAAGCTCTCGGCGTCGGCGGCCATATTGGCCAGAAAATCAACGTTCAATCCATGAATCGCGATGTTGCCGGCCCAATACTTCAGCGAACCGCTGGCGTCTCGCTCGGCCGCTAGTTCGTCCGAAAGCTCGCTATACTCGACCAAGCGCAGGCGCCCTTCGACCTCGACCAGCACGCCCACTTTTTCTTCGGGACGCTGCTTGGCCACCACCTGGGTCGACATCTGACTGCCGCTCAACCGGTGATATCCCAAAAAGAGCGGTTCGCAAACGTCGGCCAGCGGGTTGTCGACTTGAAAGTAGTAGACTTCTTCCAGACCGCGACCTTGCATGTCAGCCAGGCAACCGCTCTTGACCAGCGCCGCCAAGGTTCCGCCGTGACCATCAGGGCTAAGCGCCAGTTGATCAGGCGCCGCCAATAGCAACTTGCCGCTCGCCGCGTCGACCGCCGGCATCGTCCCTTGGCAGAAGATCTTGAGCTGCGCCTCAGGCAAACCGAAGTTGCCGTTGGCCGCAAAGAACTCGACCGTATCGTCATGCGTTGCAGGACTGGTCATCAGATAGAGCGGGATCGCGGCGTTGTAGCGATTCCCCCTGGCGATCAGCTTTTCAACAAAGATCTGAAATAGCGTTCGCTCGGTGACCGGGCCAATCGGAAACATCCCTTTGGGATGATCAAAGCCAAGCCGTGTTCCTTGGCCTCCAGCAACCAGCAATGCGCCCACCTTGCCCCGCGACAGCAGATCTTCGCCGGCTGCGATCGCATCGGCTTCGTTGATGCGTGGCGCGGCATCCTCGAGCCGAATCGCCGGCGGAGAAGTCATCTGTAGCGGTCCTGCGGCGGCGGCAGCTTTTTTCTTGAGCGTCGCGGCGATCTCATCCAAATCAACGGCAGCCAATTGCGCGGAGAGTGCAGCAGCGACCTGCGGATCGGCGGCTTGGAGATAGTTCAACAAGTCCTGCTCGCCGGCGCTGGTTAGTTTTGCGGTGAGTTGGGGATCAATCGACATTTCGTCCGCCTTTATCCTGGGTTTCAAAAGCCTGACTTGTCGCGACCGCGGGGGCAGTCTCGGCTTACTCTGCAAAGCACCTATTATTGGCGGTTTGAGAAATCGAACAACCGCGCGGTGCTGAATAAATGAGGAAGCGGCGCGGAAAACGAACTTTACTTCGTATTCCGCACAGGCAAGCGAACCTCCAGATCGTCATACCCCTGGAAGATATCATCATCCTTTCCGTCGATCCCCAGCGAGATGATACTCATGCGAATCTGGTACGGCTGGCCATTGTCAGCGTCGATCAGCATTTGCGGCAGATAGCGGGGCGAAAGCGATGCGATCGCCTGCGGATAGTTTCCGTTATCACGCTGAAAAGCGGCGGCCGCCAACACGATCTGCGTCATGTCGAGCTCCTTGCGCAGCTCTTGTTCACTATCAAAGTACTCATAGGCGGGAACAAAATACTCTTCCAACATCGTCTTTGCGACGTCACGACCGAGCGTCTTGCCGATCGACTTTTGCTGAAAGATCTGCAGCAACAAATTGGGCTGTTCTGATTCGTCTTCGCTGACTAGTTGATAGTACTCGCGATTGATCTTGACCAGCGCTGCATTCGTCTCTGGGATGGTGGGTTGCTGTAAAGCGGCGGCTGTTTTATCAAACAGCTGATTCGCAATGCGAAGCGGTTCGTTCCAGTCCATAAAGTGATTGCCAAACGCCGCATCAAACACCTTCGCGAGATCGCGATTGCGGGCATTGGTTTCATCAAAGGCTTCTTTGCGCGCGGTGCGAATAACTCCTTCGATGATCGACAGACAGATCAAACGCTCGAAAAAGTCATATCGCTCTACTCGAAATTCGTCCGCAGGCACTTTCGTAATTTGCTGTAGATGAGCGACCAAAAATTCGGAACTGGCCGCCGGCGAATCGGCCAATGCGCGACTTACTCGGCAAGCATTCAAGCGAATTTCGCAGCCGCTTTGCCAGCCGCTGACGGTCGGCGACAAGCAAACCAGCGCCCCCAGACGATGCAGTCGATAGGCGTCCTCGGCACAGCCTTGCAGGTCGCCGGCGCCAAGTCGCCGCATCGCGCGAGCCGCCAACAATTCAGAGGCTCCGCGGGCGATTTCTAAGGTCGGTTCCGCTATTTCGTACAACCCGAATTCTTGCATTTCAGGCAGCCAACCGACCGGCTCATAAAATCGCTCACGCTCGACCGCTTGCTCAATATGCGCTAGCGGCTTCGCGTTGCGTTCTATCCACTTGCCGATCTGGGGAAACTCCTCCTCGCTCCAGGGACGCAGCGTCGCCTCTAAAAGCTGCCGCTCTAACTCATATGCTTGATCGCTAGCCGCATCTTCGTCCTCCGCCGATTCATTGGCAGGCGGCAGCGCAAAGTCATCCCATTCCACTAAAAAAGGATCGTAACTCGCAAAGCGACGAATTCCCAGCGCCGCGAAAAATTCGCGACTATTGATAGCTAACAATGTCCAATAATCGGGGCCTGCCGCCAGCCACAGTTCGACGGCCGCATTGTTTTCCGGCGTCACCCCTTTGCTCAGGCGCGCGTTGATCGCCGCCAGGTAATCGACGTTGCCTGCGGCGTCGAGCGGACCTTCGATATGGGTCGTCTCTTTGCTGATCTGGATTTTGCGCAAGCGTTTTTTGAGCTCTTCCTTGGAAGTTGCTTTCGCTTCGGGCTCTTCGGCCTGGATCAGGGAAGGCGCGATGGCCTGCAGCAATAACAGTAGAAGCAGCAAGACGGAGGCGCGTCGCATGGCGAAGATCCGAAATAGCGCAGAAGGGACCAAATCAGGAGACGAGACGATAGGCCCGGATTCTACCACGCATTTTGGGCCCCTGCACTTCCTGCTGGGGCAACGACTAAAGTTCGCCGTGGTCGGCGGCGGCGTGCAGTTCGAGCACCACCGAAACCGCTTCGTCCAGTCCGCCGCTACGGCGGAGTTCGACCCGTGCGCCGTGCGCTTCGACCAAGGTTGTCTTCACCGATACTTCGGGGCCTTCAACCTGACAGATCTCGACTTCCGGAATCTGGGCCAGCGGCGGACAAAATGCGACGTGGACAGTCTGATGCCGCTCACCGGCGGCGAAATCGGCCCGTAGATAACCGTAGACGACCTCGGTCATCGCTTCCCGGGCACGCGTAAGCTGTTGCGAAACATTGCCGGCCACAAAGTGCGGCCCCTGAGTCTCGGCGTCATCAAATCGCCAGAGCTTGTCTTCGGCATCTGCCGCCGGAGGAGGAGTCTCGCTAAGCGGTGATTCTTTTGCTGTTGGCGGATCGAAACGGCGCGTCACGACCGGCTTGGCCGGCGCAACTTCTTCCGTTGCTTCCTGCGACTTCGCTCCGTGAGCGGCACGTAGCGCTTCTCGAGCGCTGATCGCGGGGCGTTGAAAGCCACCGGGTAAAATCTGGGGGATGAAGAAGAGGAGCGTGATCGCTTCTTCCGCCGCCACGACAAACCAGAGCAAGAAGACAACAAACGCTGACATCTGGCTGCTGGTCAACGAGGCCGCCAAGACAATGCTGCAAACCAGCGGCGCCAGTGCGATGGTGAACTCTGCCTGCGGCAACGACCGACAGCGTCCGCCGTAGAGCCAAAGCGCGCGAATCGAAGCGGCAATCCCGGCCAACGTGATCGCGGCAAAGAAGATCGCGAAGCCAGAGACGTCAACCAACGACCAACCGGCCAGACGAAGCCAAATCGCTTGCAACGAGACCAGCGCCAAAGCGATGGTTCCGATCCACGCGGTCGGCAAGAGCAAAAGCCGAGCTTCGCTGCTGGGAGGTTGGTTAGACATAAATACGATTCCGTTCGGGTAGGCGCAGGAAAAAACCTTCCTGCCGCGGTAGTTTGGCAGGAAGGTTTTGAGCGTGCAAGTCGGTTTTGCGAGGTAAACCGACGCTTCCACTAGCTGGCGACAGCGGCGACGCCGGCTTCCGCAGCGAGCGTGGCGGCCGGCTTGGTGCTTTCCCACGGGAATTCTTCGCGACCAAAGTGCCCACCAGCGGCGGTGGCGCGGAAAATGGGTCGACGCAGATCCAAGTAATCAATGATGCCGCCGGGGCTGAGCGGGAAATGCTCACGAATTAGCTCGACAATGCGGGCGTCATCAATTTTGTTGGTGCCAAAGGTTTCGACATGGACGCTGACCGGTTCGGTCACGCCGATCGCGTAAGCCAGTTGCACTTCGCACTGCTCGGCCAGACCGGCGGCGACGATGTTTTTGGCGACGTGACGGCCCATGTAAGCGGCGCTGCGATCAACCTTGGTCGCGTCTTTACCACTGAAAGCACCACCACCGTGACGGCCCCAGCCGCCGTAGGTGTCAACAATGATCTTTCGACCGGTCAGACCGCAGTCCCCCATCGGACCACCGACGACAAACTTGCCGGTCGGGTTGATGTGATAGGTGATTTCGCCGTCGATCAGTTCGGCCGGTAACAGCGGCTTCACGATCTCGTTCATGATGTAGTTGCGAATTTCGGCGTTGTTGACCGAATCGCAGTGTTGTGTCGATACGACGACCGTGTCGATGCGCACCGGCTTGTCGCCGTCAAACTGCACCGTCACTTGGCTCTTGCTGTCGGGACGCAGCCAGTTGACTTCGCCTGCCTTGCGAGCTTCGGTCAGACGATTCAAAATCTTGTGCGACAGAGAGATCGGCAGCGGCATCAGTTCTGGCGTGTGATTACAAGCGTAGCCAAACATCAGACCTTGGTCGCCAGCGCCAATTTGCTTGCCGGCTTCGCTGTTTTCATTCACCCCTTGGGCGATGTCGGGACTCTGCTTGTCGAGCGTCACCATGACGGCGCAGGTATCGGCGTTAAAGCCCATTTTGTCATCGGTATAACCGATGTCGCGAACGACCGAACGAGCGACGTCTTGATAGTCGATAACCGCTTTGGAGGTGATTTCGCCCGCCATGACGATCAGACCGGTGTTGACCAGCGTCTCGCAGGCCACGCGGCTCATGGGGTCCTGAGCCAAAAGAGCATCCAGAATTCCGTCAGAAATCTGATCCGCCATCTTATCCGGATGGCCCATGCTGACAGATTCGCTCGTAAACAAGTACTTTCCAGAAGCCACAGATCCCACTCCTAAAGCGATAACACGCGACTGCGCCCTCCAACCCCGAAAGTGGGAAGGGAACGATTCAGCAAAACGCGCATTATAGGAACATTCAGGCCATTTGAACAACGGCGGATCACAGCAACTTGCGGATATTCTTCCTCTGCCAAGGCCGTAAGGGGCGAACTTCTAGTATCCGAAAACTAAAAAATTGCAATTCGCTTAATGAACGGCTCCCCCATGAGGCTATTCGCACCGGGGGGGTTGCCACTCCATTTTGAGAGAGATCCTTCGATCGCGTCCTTAGGAAAATAGCGTTGGATTGAAACGTTAGTTCCGAGCGAAACTGACTAGCTCAATACTGTTCGCTAGAAATGCTGTCCAGAAAGTTACGACTAAATCGCGGTCGACTCCAATACTGAAATCGGCTGCGACGTGTGGATTACGCGGTCAAGCTGGAACCCGCAAGCGGCGACCAGATCACGATACTCGGCTTCTGTCCGCTCTTTGCCTCCGGGGATTAACATCATCGTCAGGTCGAGCAACTTGCCGGGGAAAGGCTCGTTGCCAGCTGGGATGACGTATTCGACCAGCAGGAGCTTTTGGCCTGACTGCATTGCAGCGCGACAATTTTTCAGAATCAGCGTGCTCTTTGCATCATCCCAATCGTGGATGATGTGACGCATCATATAAGCGTCAGCTCCGGTGGGGACTTCCTGAAAGAAGTCGCCGCCGACCAGCGTCATGCGGTCATTGACGCCTGCGGCGACAAAGTTAGGCGCGGCGCGCTGCACCACATGCGGCAAATCGACCAACAAGCCCCGAAGCTGCGGATATTTGGTGAGCAGCGAGATCAATTTTGATCCATTGCCGCCGCCGACATCGGCGATCACGCCAAACGAAGAAAAGTCATAGGCGCCCAGAATCGCTTCCGTTTCGCGGCCATGGATACTGGTCATCGCAGCGTCAAAAATTGCCGCCGACTTGGGCTGTTTCCCCAAGTAGTCGAAAAAGGGCTCTCCATACTCTTGCTCAAACGCATTTTCGTCTGACTGCACGGCGCTGCGAAGTCTGCCCCATGTCGCGTAATGCTCTCCTCCCATCATCAGCGTCAACGGCTGTAACGATAGCGGATGATCGCTTTGCAGCGGCTCGGCAAGCGCGGTCATCGCAAAGGTTCGCGGTTCCGTTTCAGCAAAAAGGCCGAGCGACGCCGCCGCTCGCAGCAAACGATAGAGACGATCCGGGTTAGCGTCGCACTGTTGCGCCAATTCTTCGACTGAGGCCGGCCCCTGGCTTAGTAAATCAGGCAGCCCCAACTCACCAATCGAAATGACAATTTGCGAAACCTGATATCCACAAATCATCTGCATCAACTGATCTAACGAAGCATCGTTTGACATCCAATCCAACTCCCAAATGCGACACCATGGCGAAGCAGCAGCCCGCATTCTAGCGATCTCGGCCTGCCGCTGGCGAGCCGGGGAAAACTGGGTGACTCAGCCCCCCGGATCGGTTAATATGCTCGCACTTGGATCTCATCAACCCCCGCTAGATCGCCTACCATGCCGATTCAATTCACCTGCCCAAGTTGTGGAAAAACCTACAGCGTGGGGGATCAACTCGCCGGCAAGCAGGCCAAGTGCAAAGCGTGTGGAGCGACAATTCCGATCCCCCAGGCCAACCGCTTAGACCCAACGGAGGCGGAAGAGGAATACGGCTTGGTAGGGTATGGATTGAAAGACGATCTCTTTGGCGGTGAGTCGACACTGGGGCCGCTGCCTCCCACGCCCCAACCGGTTGCGGCTACAAAAAAGCGAAGCGGATCTCGCTCTGGGCTGAAAACATTGCTGTACGTGGTGGGAGGAATCGCTGGCGGTTTCTTGCTGCTGATTGCAATCTGCTGCGGGGCCATCTCGATGCTGCCATCTGCGGCCAACGAACCACCAGGACCAACGTTGGAAGAACGCCTGGCTTCGATTGAGTACCAACCAATTCCGGCGCCGTCGTCATCGCATGGCATTCCCGGCAGTGAGGTTCGGATGGCGTTTGTGCAAAGCCATGGCCGTGGCCCAGCCGGTTCGATGCAACTGCGAATCTACATGCCGCCGGGCGAACATGCAGCGGGCTCGTTGCCGTGCGTGGTGGTCGCTCCGGCTGGTACGACTTTGCTGTATGGCTCGTCGATGGATGATGACGACTACCACGACGAAACATTGCCGTACGCCGAAGCCGGCATGGTTGTGATCTTCTATTCGTTGGATGGCCCCGAAGAGGAAGACGAGGGACACCAATCGTCGAAAGGCCCCTTCCCCAGCTATCGGCATTTTCACGACGCCTGTGCTGGAGTAGTCAATGGTCGTAACGTGATCGACTATGTCATCAAAAACATTCCGCAAGTCAATCCGCAGAAAATCTACACGGCCGGCCATAGCTCGGCAGGCACCTTATCATTACTGCTGGCGTCGTATGAACCACGAATCGCTGGCGCCGTCGCCTACGCGCCCTGCATTGATGTCGAAAGCCGACTATCGACCCTCCTCTGGCTCCCCGGCGTCCAAACCGCCTATCCCGGGGTCAAGCAATTCCTGCACGAAAGTTCGCCCCAAAATCGAGCCGACAAAATGGATTGCCCCGTCTTCCTCTTCCATGCCCGAGATGACTCGAATGTTGATTTCAGCGAGTCGCTGGGATACTCCAAGCAACTAACGCAGCACGGCGTCAACGTAACGTTCGTTCCGGTCGAAACCGGTGAACACTATGATTCGATGATCGCCGAAGGAGTTCCGCAGGGAGTCAAGTGGATCCAGGAACAGGCGGCCAAATAGCAAAAGCAGCGAGACGCTAGGCGGCCGCGCGGCGATGACTAACTTCGCCTGGCGGCAAAAAAGGGCGGAGCACGTTGAGCGTGTTCTGGACCGCGCCCAACTGCGAAGCGACCAGCTGCTGAGCGTTCTCGCCCAACTCAGCGCGCCACGGGGGCTCATCCAGACAGCGCCCCACAAAATCAACCAAGGCCGCTTCGTCTGTGACCATCACAGCGCCTTCCGCATCAAGCAGCATGTGCACCACGTCACGGAAGTTTTTGGTGTTGGGTCCAAAGCTGACCGCGGCGCCATAGGCGGCCGGCTCAATCATGTTTTGTCCGCCGCGACGACCAAAGCTGCCGCCAACAAAAGCGATATCCGCCAATCCCCACCAAGCGCCAAGCTCTCCGACCGTATCGACCAGCAGCACATGGGCTGTCGGATCGACCACACTGTACTCCAGCGACGAGCGCCGGGACCAGCTGACGTTACGCTCATCCAGCAGTGCGGCGACTTCGTCAAAGCGTTCTGGGTGTCGCGGCACCAAAATCAGTCGCAACTGGGGATGACGCGGCGCTGCCGACACAAAAGCGTCAAGCGCCGCCGCTTCTTCACCGGCTTGCGTACTACCGGCCAAAAAGACGATTGCGTCGCTGGGAATTTGCGTCAAGCGTCGCAGCCGTAGCGTCTTTGGATTGCGGCGATTGGTTTCGGCGCCGTCGAATTTTAAAGAGCCTGTGGGGACAACGCGATTGGCGGATGCTCCTAAAGCAATAAACCGTTCGGCATAGGTCCAGTCTTGCACTGCGATACAGTCGAGCTTGCGCAAAATCGGACGCAACAAGGCAGCGACGCGGCGATAGCCGGAGTAGCTTTTTTCGCTCAAACGCCCATTGACCACAGCGACCTTGACCCCGCGCCGCTTGGAAATCTGGATCAGATTCGGCCAGATTTCGAGTTCGACCAAGATTAGCGTTTGGGGGCGGATGCGACGCAGCGCCGTTTTCACAGCCCAGCTAAAGTCGAGCGGAGCATAGCTGACCAAGCAATCGTCATAGCGTGCCCGCGCTAACTCATAGCCGCTGTGCGTGGTGGTCGTGATGTAAAAATCCACGTCCCGTGATTCACTGCGAATCCCCTGGATGATCGTTGCTAGCAGATTGACTTCGCCCACGCTGACCGCATGCAGCCAAACGCAATGCCGATCCCCGTGACGCTTTGCGACCAGGCCAAAGAATTTTTGCAGTAATCCACCGCGACGACGCCCGCGAACCAGCGCTGACCAGACAAAGTACGGGATGGCCGCAGTGATCGCGCCGAGATAGACGATGTTGAGCAACCAACCCATAGGGAATCCTTTCCCGGTCTCGACTCATGGCAATGCGGCGACGCAATGAGGCGAGCAGAACATGCGACGCTTGAAGGGGGGAATCGAAAAGCAGAGCACTATCAGCACTCTGCTCTCTGATTATCGACAGGTATGCTACGTAACTCCGCGGTCTTTGCCCATATGACAATCTTTGTATTTCTTGCCGCTGCCGCAGGGACAGGGAGAATTACGTCCAACCCGCTTTCCGACGTTGCGAATCGGTTCGACAACCTCTTGTTCGCCGGGGGTTGAACCTTCGTTGAGCTCTTGCTGATGGGCCAGTTCGGCGGCTGTCGAGCCAACTTCGTCATGGCGGGCTTCGGTTTCGGTCCAGGTCGAGCTGACGAAATCTTCGTTCAGGCTTTCGATCTTATAGACCAGATCGGTAACGCGTTCGCCGATCGATTGCCACATCGCTTCAAATAAACGCATCCCTTCTCGTTTGAATTCGACCTTGGAGTCGACTTGAGCATACCCCGAGAAGGCAACGGCGCTCTTAAGATGGTCCATCGCGAGCAGATGATCTTTCCAGATCGAATCGATCAATTCGAGCAGCACGCTCCGTTCCATTCGGGTCATTTCAGGACGATAACGTTCGTTGACTTCGCGAATCAAGCGCTTTTCGAGTTCGGCTCGATCGAGTGGGGCTAACTCATCGGCGTCGACTTCTTTGTTGATCGTCATGCGGATCCAGTCCGCCAATGAGTTCACTTTGCCGTTGCCACCGCTGACGATCGCTAGCGTCTGCTGATCCGAGCCAGACTCATAGATCGATGCGACTTTATCGCGAACCTTCTGGATCTTCTCAGCAGCCTGCAGGATGTGCCCTTGGCTCTTTTCTTCGAGCAACCGCTGGATTTCGTCGCGCTGCTTGCTTTTGATATCTTCGAGATCGATATTGATTTCAAAACGTCGCGCGGCCCAGTCAATCAAGCCTTCGCGATCCAAGCGAGAATGTCCGCCCGATTTGTCGCTGAACTTATAAATGCCGGCCAAGACGGGGTACTGCGATTCCTTCTGTTCGTAGGCGGCTTTGGCCTTCTCCAGAATCATATCGGCGATCGCTTTTTTGCTTTTCTCACGGAAGTCCGCGACCGCAAGCTGCAGATCGAACTTGTAGTGAACCCAGCCGGCCAAGCTCTTATAGCCAAAATCAGGATCGAGAAACTTTTCCCCGTCCGACAGATCGACCTTTTGGATTTGCTCGCGGGCCTTTTCGACCAATAGCGTATCGACATGATCACGGCCCACCTTTTTAAGGTCGCGATCACTAAAATTGGTCTTCCACATCGAATTGGAAAAGCGGGCCATGGCCTGCCAGTTCCATTCGGACTCTTCTTCTTCGGCCGGCAGATTCTCGTCGATCGCGGCCATCACGTTAGATTCGGCCTGACGCTCGGCTTCGTCCTTGGCATGTTCGGCCGCGGCGTTAATATCGAGTCCGCGATAGTCGCGGGGATCCAACTCGCACGAAAGTTCCATGCCGGCCCAACGCGCGAATGTTTCGACGCCGTAATCTTTGGCCAGCAGCATGTCGACATAGCGGTCGGTCTGCCGCTCAACCATGTCAAGAATCAACTCTTTGCAGTCGCCGCCATCCAAAATTCGTTGGCGGAAGCCATAGACGCGCTTGCGCTGCTCGTCCATCACTTCATCGCTTTCGAGCAGATTTTTACGGATGTCGAAGTTGCGTTCTTCAATCTTCTTTTGAGCGCCTTCGACGCGGCGAGTCACCATCCGACTTTCGATCGCTTCGCCGGCTTTCATCCCGCCAGGCATGCTCATCAAGAAGCCGCGGATCCAATCACCAAAGAAGATCCGCATCAGATCGTCTTCGAGCGACAAGAAGAAGCGACTGCTGCCGGGATCGCCCTGACGACCGCAACGACCACGCAGCTGCAAGTCGATACGACGCGACTCGTGCCGCTCGGTGCCGATCACATGCAAACCGCCCAATTCGCGGACGACTTTGCCTTCTTCTTTCATCTTCTCGCGCGACTCAATGTCGGCGATTAGCGCATCCCACTCTGCTTCCGGCACTTCTAGACGTGTCGGATATTTGTCTTGCAGTTGCGCCCAAGCCAATGTCTCGGGATTGCCCCCCAAGACAATGTCGGTACCGCGACCGGCCATGTTGGTGGCGATCGTCACAGCGCCGATCCGTCCCGCTTGCGCGACAATGTCGGCTTCTCGACGATGCTGTTTGGCGTTGAGCACCTGATGACGAACGCCGCGCCGCTCGAGCAAGGCTGAGAGACGTTCGCTCTTCTCGATCGAGACGGTGCCGACCAGGACGGGACGACCTTTTTTCTGGATGTGGCGAATCTCTTTACGCGGGAACTCCGTGCGTCCTTTGCCCCCTTTTTCTTCAAAGACAACGACGCTCTCTTCTTCACGAATCAGCTTGCCCCAGCGTTCGCTGCCATCCTTCATCTCAAGCACGTCCCACTTGTGGAACCGTTCGATCTCGTCGGCGACCGCTTCGTATTTTTCTTTTTCCGACATGTAGATAATGTCAGAATGGGTGATTCGCTGCATCGTCCGGTTGGTCGGAATCGCGATCACTTCCAGCTCGTAGATCTTCCACAATTCGCCGGCCTCGGTCATCGCAGTACCGGTCATGCCGCCAAGCTTGTCGTACAGCTTGAAAAAGTTCTGCAGCGTGATCGTCGCCAGCGTCTGCGTCTCTTCTTTGATCGGCACCCCTTCTTTCGCTTCGACCGCTTGATGCAGACCATCGCTCCATTGGCGACCTTCCATCTTACGACCGGTATGCTCGTCGACGATCACCACTTTGCGATCTTCGACCACATAGTTGACGTCGCGGATGTACAGAAAATGGGCCTTGAGCGAATTGTCGATCAGGTGAGGCCATTCCATGTTGCCAGCGGTATAAAAGCTTTCGACACCGGCTAGGCGTTCCGCCTCGCGCACTCCCTCGTCAGTCAGGTTTGTGCTGCGATCTTTTTCGTTCACTTCAAAGTGAACTTCTTTCTTCAGCGTGCGGGCAATCTTGTCGGCAACTTCATACTTGCCTTTGTCTTGATTCGCCGGTCCTGAGATGATCAACGGCGTTCGCGCTTCGTCGATCAAGATGTTGTCGACTTCGTCGATGATCGCAAAGTTCAAACGCCCCTGCGACTGCTGCCAACTTTTCGGAAAACGCGCATCGCCGCGCGCGGCAGGGCGCATATTATCGCGCAAGTAATCGAAGCCGAACTCGTTGTTCGTACCGTAGGTGATGTCTAACGAGTAGGCGACTTGTCGCTCGTGAACTGGCATGTTGCTTTGAATCGCGCCGACCGTTAGGCCAAGCCCTCGATAGAGCGGCGCCATCCATTCCATATCGCGGCGAGCCAAGTAGTCATTCACGGTGACTACGTGAACCCCTTTGCCTTCCAGCGCGTTGAGATAGGCCGGTAGCGTCGCAACCAGGGTCTTACCTTCGCCCGTCACCATTTCCGCAATCGCGCCGCTGTGCAACACCATGCCGCCGAGCATCTGCACGTCGTAATGGCGCATGCCAAGAAAGCGTTTGCCACCTTCGCGACAGACGGCGAACGCTTCGACCATCAGGTCGTCCAACGTTTCGCCTGCGGTCAGACGCTGCTTGAAGAGCCGCGTTTGATCAAGCAGTTCTTCTTCAGACATCGCTTCGTATTTTGATTCGAGCGCATTAATCGCGTCGACAGTGGATTGCAGACGTTTTACGTACCGAGCATTCGACGATCCAAAGATCGACGTGATCAGTCGTTCAAAACCGCTGAGCAAATTGCCAAAAAACAGGCAAATTTGCTCCCACATCCGTTCCAATAGCTCCATCGGTCGCTTTGCTAATGTCGGGTCAAAAGGGAGGGAAAGGTTAGATGCGAAAACGTCCTTAAGATGACATGAATTCCGCCGGCAAAATGTGCGCAAACCCTTTCCGCTGGGTAGCTTATAAGGATTATACCACCCGGTCAACCGCGCTTCGATCGGGGCGAACCAGACTGTTCGTTGAAAATCGAACAATCTTGGTCGCCAAGTCGTGCGAGGGACAGAAGATCGGACGGAAACGACGTCCTGCGGTTGAAAACCGCAACCAACCGCGAAACAATCAACCTGTCCCCTTTGCAAGCATTCGGCGACTTGCCCAAACGCTTGTTTCCTCAACACCTTAGGTCAATCCCCTTTTGAATCTCGCCGTCAAACCTGCAAAAACTCGCGATATTCGGGGGAAATTGATTCTCCTCGGTACCGGCACCTCAGCCGGCGTCCCCTCGATTGGATGCGGATGCCCTGTTTGTGCTAGCAGTGACCCTCACAACAAGCGGATGCGCTGCTCAGCCATTTGGGGACTTCCCGAGGGAAATCTGCTGGTGGACACTCCGCCAGACATGCGATCGCAACTCCTGCGCGAAGATATTGGGATCGTACACGCCGTCGCCTACACGCATCAGCATGCCGATCATCTGTACGGCTTGGATGACCTACGGATTTTCCAGTTCTACCTGGGACACGGCGTGCCGCTGTACTGCGAAGAAGCCGTTGAAAAGCAAATTCGCCTTGCTTACGGCTACGCGTTTTCGGATTTAACGCCGACTCATATCGGCGCAGCGCCGGCGTTGGATATCCAGCGAATTGGCCTCAGCCCGTTTTCAGTGCTGGGCGCTCTGGTAACGCCGATTCGTTTAAAGCATGGCCCTCGTTTTGATGTCCTCGGCTTTCGCATTGGCAATATCGCCTATTGCACCGATACCAACGAGATCCCGGTCGAAAGCCTGCCGCTGCTGGATGGCCTGGATGTGCTGATCCTCGACGCTCTCCGTCCCGATCCCCATCCGACCCATTTTTCGCTCGCTGAAGCGGTCGCCATGGCCGAGAAAATAGGGGCCAAGCAAACCTATTTCACGCATGTCTCTTGCCGCATGGATCATCAAGAGACAAACGCCAAACTCCCTTGCCATATGCAGTTGGCATACGATCAACAAGAGATTCCGCTCTCCTAAGCAGGGAAGATGGTTCACCTTGTGCGCAAGTTGATGCTCCCGCTTCCGCCAAGAGAACAATGTTTACCCAGTGCAGCTAATCGCAAAAAAGCTCTCTTTCCTTGTTTTTTTCAGCAATTCCTGACGATATCAGTTTTGCGCGCTGGTCAATTCGCATAGAATTACCCTAATGCTGGGCTAGCGATGAGCAACTTCCCTCTAATCGCATGAATTCGCTATTTTGCCTGGAATTTATATATCCGCAAATCTTGGCAAGTGTTCAGCGTCGCCAGCAGACTCAGCCGTGTAGCGAGTTTCCTTATCTCTTCATCATCTAATCCCATAGGGTCTTCCAATGCGCAAAACGCATGGATTTACGCTGGTCGAACTGTTGGTCGTGATTGCGATTATCGGCGTCTTGATTGCGCTTTTATTGCCGGCAGTTCAACAGGCCCGCGAAGCAGCTCGGCGAATGCAGTGCACCAACAATCTCAAACAAATGGGATTGGCCTGCCATACCTACATGGACACCTATTCGTCGCAACTTCCGCCGGGGGCATTTTATGTACCGGCGACCGGCGTCTGGAATTCGCACAGTTTTGCGGTCGCGATCTTGCCTTTTTTGGAGCAAAACGCTTTGTACGAGCGGTACGACTTTACGAAGGCGCCTGACTCGACGCAAAACGCCATCGTGAGAAAATCGCAGGTCAATGCGTTCTTCTGCCCTAGCTTTGACGGCCAGCCGATCAGCACTTCGTCAATTGCATACTCGGACGGAGCATTGTTCACTTATCAGGCCGTAGGCGGGGTTTTCTACAACAGCGCAACCTTGGACCAAAACCTGACGACTTCGGCACATGGCAAGTTTCCGAGCAACGGAGTTTTTCGGATCGATGGCTCTCGTCGCGTGGCGGAAGTGACCGATGGACTTAGCAACACAATCATGATCGGCGAATATACGCATCGAGATAAATCTGGAACAAACGGCGGCTTCCCCGGCAATGTACGCGTCTGGGTGATCGGCGCGTTGACCAACCAGGCTTGTTACAGCACAAAGGCGATCTATCAAGACACGGTGAACTCTCGGCGCGATCGCTTGACCGGCGTAGCGTTTAATCATTTGCCGTTCACCAGTCTGCATCCAGGCGGGGTCAATTTTTCGGTGGCCGACGCCAGCGTTCACTTTGTACCAGAGACGATTGACTTTGATGTCTACCGTTCGCTGGCGACGATCAGCGGCGGCGAAACGGCGCCGCTTCCCTAGCCGCGTACCATTTCGGTGTGCTTGCCTGACCGGCGAAAGTAAGATGTCTCGGGAGAATACGATGCTTGGTTTCGATCGAATCGCGTTTGGCTTAGGCCTCTGCATGTTGCTCGCTGGATGTGGCGGCAACAATGGACTTGAGACTGCGCCGGTCTCTGGTGAAGTGAGCTACAAAGGCAAACCGCTGCCTTATGGTAGCGTCAGCTTTCGACCTCAAGCAGGGTCGCCTGCGACCGGCATGATCGGCAAGGATGGCAGATTTACGCTCTCTACCTATCGTGATGGAGACGGCGCGATCGTGGGGACGCACGCCGTGCTAATCAATGCGACCGAGCTTGACGCCGGGACTGCTGCGCCGGTCGAGCCGGGTGTAGAAATGCCGGTTCCCAAGTCACTGATCCCGCAACAATACATGAGCTTCTCGACCAGCGGAATCACCGCCGAAGTCAAAGCGGGAGAAAAGAATCACGTCAAGATCGAACTGCATGACTAAAGCAAGCTGCCACAGGGTTTGCTAGCATCTTCCAGCTTTTCTCTGCAGAAGCGGCGTCTTTGATTATCCCTAGTCGCCTCCTGCGACGATAGTGACGGTAACCCACAACTGCTAAATTCTCAATTTGCAGTCACCAGTTCCGAATTGATACGCGCCAGCCATTTTCAGAATCTCCGCATGCTTCGACCGAAGATTCCTTTGCGCTGGAACCGTATTGCGCTGACGCTAGGGATGGCTTGCTGGCTAGGGAACATCAATGCTTGGGCTGACGAAGCGCCAGAGCTTGCCGCTGAGTCATGCCTGAGCGGAACGTGCTTTGATCCCAGCCAATCGGCGAGCGACATTCTCCGCACGTACGGTCCCTGCGAGCATCAACGGCGAGGGACGCTCATGCAGTGGAGCTACGGAACCAGCTTCTCAGGCGGGCCAGATCTGGACAAACCGCTGGTGACTGATCGACCAGATTTTACCTCGGCAAGTTCGACCGTCGGCCGCGGCGTCGCCCAAGTTGAAATGGGCTATACCTACACCTATGACAATGATGCGGTGGCTGGAGCTGCTCACTCGTTTCCTGAAACATTATTGCGTTTTGGCGTCCTGGCCGATTGGTTGGAGCTACGCGTCTCATGGAACTACGGCCAACAATCGAGCGTACTAGACGACCTTGTCGGCAGCGAAGACTTGTATCTGGCCTGCGACATTGGCTTAACGCCGCAAGAGGGAATCTTGCCGGAGATGGTGCTGATCGCCCAGACAACGGTTCCAACCGGCGCTGACGATTTTACGGCGGGGCGCGTTTTGCCGGGACTCAACTGGGCTTACGGGTGGGAAGTGAGCGATTTTCTTACGACTGCCGGCAGCACGCAGTTTAACTTGGCGATCGATGATGTAACGGATGACGTCTATACCGAGTGGGCCCAGTCATGGACCGTTGGCTATTCTCTGACCGACAAATTAGGCGCCTACACCGAATGTTACGCATTGTTGCCCCACGATGCGCAATCAATGAAGCCAGAATACTATTTCAACGGCGGCTTCACCTATCTGCTGAATGACAATCTTCAATGGGATATTCGCGGAGGGGTCGGCCTAAATGACGCCGCCGATGATTATTTTGTCGGCAGCGGACTCTCGGTTCGATTTTACTAAAGCCCTTAATCACTGTCGTGATCGACTTTGCTCGTACGCTTCTAACCCTGCCGCAGTGATTAACGAACCTTCGCTTTCTACATAGGTCAGTCGCGGTTGCCGCAACAATGCTTTCAGGCCTACGTCGGAGATCTTCGTCTCATCGATTCCGATCCCTTCTAGCTTGGGGAGCAGCGGCAGGTTTTGCAGATCTTCATCGGTGATCGCGCAGCCTGTCAGATCCAACTGCTCTAGGTTCGGGAGGCCCGCCAACAGTCGCAGCAAGTCGGTGCGATAGATGTCGGGAGCAATGCGGACCGCATAAATCGGCGAGTTTTCGGCTCGCGTTAACATGATCACGCCGCGATTGCCCAGCAAAAAAACAGAGCGCCGATCGTCTAGTCCGACTCCGGCGACGACGCCTGGCGCGGAAGCATGAAACTCGTCCGACTCAATCCGCTCGATCTGGCCATCCGGCTGTTTGACGTAATACAAATCGTCGAGCGCATATCGCGTATCGGCGATATGCAATTTTGCGCCCGGGGGTGCGGATCGAGAGAAGTACTGTCGCAACAATCGCCGCTCATTCGGAAACGGAACGTTGAGTTCGCCCCAGCCATCAATATATTCTACGCCCGACTTGGTGGTGATCAGACCATCCGGCAAGTTGCCAGAATAGAGGACGCTGGCGATGCCGTGATCGATCCAGCCGACGTAAAATCCGGCTGGATAGACGAGGAGCACGCCGGCCGCCAACCATTCCCAGCGAGCCTTTGGCAAGGGATTAGGAATGCTGGCCAGTAACCAACAGCCGACGATCGCCGTGCAGAGGTTCCAGGGGATCACGCTGTAGTTCCAGTTGTAGGCAAGCGGCGACAAAAAAAGGATGATTCCGAGATGCATCAGTGCGCAAGGGATCGCCGCCCAGCGCGGTTGAAAGATCGCCAGCAAGCCGACGCTCAACTCCCCCAGCCCGACGCCCCAGCCAAACAACTCGCCGTATGCGGCTGGATCAAGCCCAAGCGACGATGTCATCTCCAACGCGTTCACTCCCAGCCAGTCCGGTGAGAGCAGTTTGTGCAGCCCGGCCCATGTCCAAAGCGACGCCAGAAACCAGCGCACCAACTGCATACCGCGCGGGTCAATAGTTGCCGCCATCAACACGGCGGTCGCAATAAACTGCGGCTGCGTCCGGAACTGATCAAAGACAAACGAAAGCAAGAGCGTACTCGCATGAATCACCAATCCCCACCGCGGACGAATGAGCAGAAATACGAGCGTCAGAAGCAACCAAACCCCAAACGGGATCTGCGGAAGCTCGATCAGCGGCAAATGAACCGGCGTTTGGCGAACCTGCCAGAGCGGCCAAGTGTAGAGAATGGTGATTGCCTGGGTGAGGGCGCAGACCACCAGCATTGCATACTGCAGATTTGACAGACCTACCCCAGACTTGGCGACCGCCGGTTGGGCTGTCGAGTTCGCAAGTTTGACTTTAGTGGGGAGAGGACCTGTAACCACAAATCTATTCCGTGATGAGCGGCGGCCACACCTACGCCAGCATTGAATTTGAGCTTTCGCTTAGAAACCGCTCTTTTTGTTGTGACACAAATGGCGAAAGTTGTCTATCCATCGCTACCCCGATTGGGAAAGTGAAAGCCATGCTGATTGAATTGAGTTCCAAGTCTGCATGCATGAGACGCACCTGCCTCGACGGATCGCCATCCCATCCCCTAAACGACCCTCCTCCTTGGTCCGATCACAATCTTATCTCTTGAAACAGGCGCCCCTCCAGCGACGGAGTCGACCGCGATTCGGTGGGGAGGGGCAACAATTCATCGGCTTCTGACATCTTTTCTCTAGCCAACCCGTGAAAACTATGGAAGAATAAGTGCACATGATATAACGTGACATCTAAAGAGCTTTATCCTTGGCTCCTTAGCTTGGCCCTGGCCGAGAAAAGATCGCGACTCATCCTTTCATTCGATTCTTTCCCCAGGAGTGCATTCATGCTTCGTCTCCTCCTACTAGGCTGCGCAGTCGCCGTAGGGCTGCTGCCGCTACTTGTGGGTTGCGGTTCTCCCCGCGACGGTTTGAACCGTCAGCCGGTCTCCGGCTCGGTCACTTTAAAAGGTCAGCCGCTCGAGAGCGGCTCCATTTCGCTAGAGCCACAAGACTCTTCATTAGGAACCAGCGGGGGCGCCGTGATTGAAAACGGCGAGTTCTCGATTGCACAACAACGGGGTCTGCCGCCGGGAACCTATACGGTGCGGATTTACAGCCCTGATCCAACAGCGATGGATTGGCCCGAAGGCGAAGCTCCCGGCGAAAGCCGCCGGCTTCCTAAAGAACGCGTTCCTGCCACTTGGAATACCAAAAGCGATCAAACCCTGACCGTCGAAGATGGCGGTGACAACCGCTTTGATCTGGCGATCCCCTAATCGCAGCAAGTTATACGTGCAGATCTCTCTTTTCTTATTCAATATCCCGGAACAGTAACCATGACTAATCAACGCAACCAATCACGCGGGTTCACGCTCGTCGAACTACTAGTCGTCATCGCAATTATTGGAGTCCTGATCGCGCTGCTACTGCCGGCAGTACAGCAAGCCCGCGAAGCGGCTCGGCGCATGCAATGCTCCAACAACTTAAAGCAGCTCGGCCTGGCGATGCACACCTATCACGACACGTTCAACAGTCTGCCTGCGGGCGTCTACGGCTGCTGCTTGGGAAGCTGGCAGTTGGCGATCCTGCCGCAGATGGAACTGGGCAATCTGTATAACAACTACGAGCAGAGACTATGGGACAACGACTACAGGTACAGCAGTCCGATGAATGTCGACGTTACCAGTACGCGGATTCAAACGTTGACTTGCCCCAGCGACGAACCGAACGCGCCCATCGCGACCAGCGGCGTGAACCTGACTTCGCACAATTACGCCGTCAACTATGGCAATACGGGTTATCTGCAGCAAACTACGCTGAACGGCGTCACCTTTGGTAAAGCGCCGTTTTCCCAAAATTCCTCCACGTCGATCAAGTTTTACGGACTACGCGATATTCTTGACGGGACCTCCAACACGCTATTAGCGTCAGAAGTCCTGCAAGGAAAATCGACCGATCTGCGCGGTTTCACTTGGTGGGGAGACGCATCGCAATTTACGACCTACCTGCCCCCGAACACCTCGCAGCCCGACGTTTACAACGGCACCTGCAAAAACGATCCGCAGGCCAACCTCCCCTGCACCGCGTCATCGACCAGCAACCCGGTGATGATGGCCTCGCGCAGTCGCCACCCCGGCGGCGTCCAGGCGCTGCGCTGCGATGGTTCGTCTGGGTTCATCTCAGAGAACATCCAACTCGACACCTGGCGAGCCCTATCGACCACCCAAGGCGCCGAAGTATTGGGCGAGTTTTAATCGGCCGCCCGTATAGCACAGGCCGCGACTAACGATCGACGAAATCGAGGCGATGCAGGGGCAAACTGGCTGGGATAGAAATTTCAAAGGGGCGGCGACAGGCCAAGGTCTGCCCTACCCCACGCGCTCAGCCGTCCAGGCTTCGCACTTGTAGACGACTTCTATTTGCGGCACTTCGGTTTGCTTTAGGTACTCGGCGAGTTCGGTCAAAAGCAGTTCTAAACGCTGGGATCCGGCGATGTGACTTAAACGGTTATGACTGCGCCAGAGCTGCAGATAGCGGTCTGGTGACATCAGCACGGTGTGCTTCGTTTCGTTACGACCGACGAAGCGAAAATCGCCGGTTGACTCAAGCGTTTGGTCCCAACCGCGATTGCGGTAAGCCTCGCTGAACTCTGGCACATGACGCTGGATCGCCTGCTCGGTCCAGCCGACGATGGTTCCGGTGGCAGCGACGCGGTTGTTCCAGAGGATCGTGAATCTCTGCCGGGGCTGAAGGATGCGGCTGATTTCCGGCAGCGCCTTTTGAGGCAGCGCCCAGTGAAATGCCTGGGCGGCGACGGCCCAAGCTTGCGACTGATCTGGCAGGTTGGTTGCTTCAAACGTACCGTCGACCCAAGTGACGCCGGGGATGTTAGCCTGCCGCCGCATCGCTTGATTGGGCTCTACGGCGGTCACGCGCAAGCCGGCGTTGGCCAAGACCTGAGAGAAGATTCCCGTGCCTGCGCCGAGATCCACCACTGGATCGCCGTCGGAAACGCCTGCCTGTGCTGCTAGCAACGAAATAAATTCGGCCGGATAGCTGGGTCGCGATGTGCCGTATGCTGCTGCTTGCTGCGAGAAATCACCGAGCGAGGACATGCAAACACCTGTGAACAGAGAGGATGCCAAGCTGCGGTTCACCTTGCCTTGAAAGGTCGCAGCAATTTAAGATGCGGAAACTCAATCGAACGGGTCTCGCTGCACGGATAGCATTACGAATTGGCGCGTTCGACTTTCAGGGAAGGAATGCGGCCATGGCTACCACCGATTCGCCGCGGATACTAATCGTTCGACTTAGTGCGTTGGGAGACGCGATACTTACGCTCCCGCTGCTCTGCGCCTTGCGAGCAAAATTCCCCGGCGCCCACATCACCTGGCTTACCGAACCAGTCGCCGCTCAAATTCTAGCGGGGCACCCCTGCCTTGATCAATTGTTGACTGTCCGCAAAGGCTGGCTGAAGCGTCCCAGCGAAATTTTCTCGCTGCGCCGCCAACTTCAGGCAGTAAAGTTTGACATTGCCTTCGACGTCCAAGGTCTTACCAAAAGCGCTGCTGCAGCCTGGCTTAGCGGGGCTCCACGACGTGTGTCGTTCTCTCGGGGACAAGCCCGCGAACTAGCGCCAAATCTAGCGACCGAGCAGATCACGCCCCAACAAAAGCATGTGGTCCGCCGCTACTTAGAGCTCGCCCAGGCGGTCGACATTTATTCGCCGGCAATTGAGTTTCGCCTGCCGATTGACGAGCGTGCGCGAACCGACGTCGCAATGATTCGTCGCGAACTCGACCGCACAGGCAATTTCGCCGTCCTAAACCCGGGGGCCGGTTGGTTCAGCAAAACTTGGATGCCGCAGCGATTTGCCGAAGTAGCCAAACATTTGCGAACCAAGTATCAATTGCCATCGCTAATTACTTGGGGAAACGAACAAGAAGCCGATTGGGCTGAAGAGATTGCCCAACTGTCAAAGGGAGCGGCGGTGATCGCACCGAAGCTGGCGCTGCCGCAATTGAAGGAGCTCTATCGCGGAGCCAATCTGTTTGTCGGCTGCGACACGGGCCCGCTGCATCTGGCCGCAGCGGTCGAAACCCCCTGCATTGCCCTGTTTGGGGTCACGCCGATCGAAGTTTGCTCCCCTTTGGGGCCGCACCAACAGGTCGTGCAAGCCTATTACCAGCCACTTTCTTCGCGTCAACGAGCTCGAGCCGGCAACGAAGCAATGCGGGCGATTTCGACCTCGATGGTGATCGACGCGATTGATTCTCTCTTTCAGCACCAAAGTCGGGAAGCGGCCTAGCTATTGGCGCCGTATAATCGATCCTAACCTTCTCGCTTAGCGGAATGCGATGGAAAAGATAATGCGCAAATTTGATGGGGCGACCCTGTTTCTGGCGGCGATGATTGCCGTCGCAGTCGGCGTACTCGGATACCTGGCCGTCTCCCAGTTTCAAACCTCGCGGCAGCCAGCTGCGGCGACTGTCGCCGCCGAAAAGCTGTCCGACTACGCACCATTCGATGGCGCCAAAGCGATGGAGTACCTCGAAGGGATGTGCGAGATCGGACCGCGTGCCAGCGGATCGCCGGGGATGGCGCGTCAGCAACAGTATCTGACCAAGATCCTCGAAGCGGCCGGCGGCACGGTGACGCGTCAAGAGTTTGAAGTCCGCCATCCCGAAGATGGCTCACGCGTTCCGATGGCCAACCTGATTGCGCAGTTTCATCCCGATCGACCAGAACGCATCCTGTTGTGCGCTCATTACGACACGCGTCCCTTTCCCGATCAAGATCCGCTCAATCCGCGGGGAACATTTGTCGGCGCCAATGATGGAGCAAGCGGCGTCGCCGTGCTCTGCGAGTTGGCCCGGCACCTGCCCCAACTGCAATCGGATGTCGGAGTCGACATCGTCTTCTTTGATGGCGAGGAGCTCGTCTACGATAATCGCCGCGATCCCTACTTTCTCGGATCGGAATATTTTGCTCGTGATTACGCCCAGAATCCGCCGGCCCATCGCTATCGCTATGGGGTATTGCTAGACATGGTGGGGGACAAGGATTTGCAAATTTATGAAGAGAAGAACAGTTTGCGATATCCAGAAGTGCGTCCGCTGGTGCAAGCGATCTGGGGAACCGCGCGGAAACTGGGAATTCGAGAATTCATCGCTCGGCCGCGACATGAAGTGCGGGACGACCATCTGGTGCTAAACGACATCGCCAAAATCCCGACCTGCGATATTATCGATTTTGATTATCCGAATCCAGGTTATGGCCCCAAGTACTGGCACACCGAAAAAGATGTGCCGGCTAATTGTTCGGCGTTTTCGCTTGCCAAGGTTGGCAAGACGGTCTTGACCTGGCTAAACGAACTGGAGCCTTCGCGGTAAGGACTTCGCCGCGCAGCTTTCCCCTTTTTAAGAATGCTGGACATTCATGCTCGCTTCGGCCATTCTTTCAGCTTTAATCTTATGCGTCGCGATTGTGATGCATGCGACGCATCTAGCGGCTTGGCGCCGCGCTGCGGCGGATGCCTCGCTGCCGGACTATCGGCGCAACTTTCTCCGTTTGCAGTTTCAGCGCCGGATGGCGGTGTGTCATATTCTGGCCGCCCTAGCGGCGGCGATCATGATCGGCCATTTCGTCCCCCGCTCGATCTTCTTCCTCATCTATTGGGGCTGCGTGATGCTGTTGATCGTGTGGATGGTGGTGCTGGCGATGGTCGACATGATGGCGACGCGCAACTTGATTCTGATCGAGCGAGATCAGCAGATCGCTAGGCGCCGAGCACTTGAGCAGCAGTTCGGCCAGCGGACGAAAGCTGCGCAAAGTTCTGCGGGAGATTCAGCGACTGAAGAAACGCAAGACTGAGACGGCGGCAGCAAGCTGAGGAACAGGCCCCTGAGATTGTACAGCCAAGAAAGCGCCAAAGGCCGTACTCCAGAGAGTTCGACCTTTGTTAATGCGCTGTTCCTGAATTACCACGTCGCTAGCTGCCGGTCATCCCTGCCGGGATCTCTCCCTTGTCGTTCAGATCGAAATTAAAATCGTGCGTAGAGTTGGAGACCTCCACCCGTAATTTCGACTGCTGATTATAGGGAGCCGGTAGATACTGGACCTGATCAGACAAGATCTGGCGTTCAATCTCTTCCGCAGTCGGATTCTTTTTTACAACATCTTTGGTGGCGTAGATCTGCACGGCGATCATGCCTGGTGAGGACTGGCCTCGGACGATCTTTCCATTTTCAATTGTCGCTCCGCCTGCCGAACTTTTGCCATCTACCGGAGTGAAAGAAATGGATCCGCTCTCGATCGGGGCCCCGTTAAAAGTGACATTGCCGGTGACCGTGACCATGCCGTCACTTCTACCGCACCCAAGCATCGCCACAAAAACGGCGGCAAAGCCGATCCCCGCCCAGACGCCACAAAACTTATTTGTCAACATCGTAAACTACTCCGCCATGGATGTTTAAGCAGCGGAAGACGGAGAGTGCAGATGCTGTTCGCCGTCACGCTTGCCGTATCGCGTTAGTTAGAAACGACTTCTCCACCTTGGGTCGAAGTCATTCCGCGCCACGACCAGATGTCGATCGTTTCTGGAACAAACGCGACCGAGCCATCGAAGTTAGCCACATTGACGCCGCCAGGATGCATGCTAAATGCCGCATACGTGGCGGTTTCCCATCGACCCGATTGGTGACAAGGAATTTTGTGCGTCGGATAGTCGTTCGGATCCCAGCAGCGGCGACCACCATCGACGGACGAGCGTGTGTTGGGGGTCAAATATCCAGTGAACCCAGCGCCGTTGCTAAAGATCGTGACGGCGTAACCCCCTTGCCAGCCGTTATTGCTTTGGTTGACCGGCACTTCGCCCAACATGACGGTATTGCTCGTGCCGTCGGTCACTGCGGAGAGGTTATAAACCTTGTTCATGCGAAAGGCGGCGCCGCCGTTGCTGTAGGTCCACAGACCATCCCAGTTATTGGCGTTCTCTTGATTGTAGTTGGTGCTGCCAACGCAAACCGCGTAGCTGGCCCGTTGATGTGACCAATCGCCGAAACCAGCTTGCGATTCGCCAACCGTCATGTTGTCAGACGGGCAAGACATCACCGACAACGAAGTGCCGCGATAGATCGGGTTGCGTCCGCCGTTGACGCGATCGGTCCAATCCAGTGAATCGGCAATTGCATTCTGCTCTAGGAACGGAAGAACTCGACCAACCCACGAGATCGTATCCCCATCCCAGCCGCTGAACCCGAGATACGGCAAGTTTCGATAGGTGTCGTGATAGTTGTGTATCGCCAAGGCGACGTTCTTCATATTGCTGACGCACTGGGTGCGGCGAGCAGCTTCGCGAGCCTGCTGAACAGCCGGCAACAGCAGAGCAATCAATACGCCGATAATAGCGATAACGACCAACAATTCGACAAGCGTAAAACCCGCTAGCGATTTCTTTTGTGACATGATGAGCTGCCTTCGACGAGTAAATAAAAAATCCAGGAACTCCTAAATTCTAAATTGCTCGCCCGCTGCATCAATGAGAATTGGGTTACCGGGATTTGAGTTCCTTTACACGCGATTTAGGAGCATTCTGCTCCCGCTGTCATTCTCCCTGAGCTTATTTGCTGATATGGCCTGCATTAAACTAACGCCTGGAAACCTTAACGGCGTTTTTTCCCTTACAGGGAGCTTGGCCCCAAGATTCTCTTCCCCTATTGGCCCGCTGTCACAGCAGTCGGCCAGACCAAGAATTGCGGGAATACGAACCGCAAAGGGCCAATTTTAGAGCACCAATCGGAGGGAGGTTGACTTCCGCTCCGACTAATTATCAGCACTTCGATGGGTCAATGGAGCGCCGGAGCGGCGAAAGATCATCGTAATTTCATTGCCATGTTCATTAAATTGCACGTCATCCATAAACGTTCGAATCAAGAATAAACCGCGGCCGCTAGGACGCGTGAGTTGCAGGAAATCTTCGGGATCGTAATGGACCTGCGAAACGTCGAAGCCGGGCCCTTCGTCGCGGACGATATAGTGCGACTCATCCGCTAGTTCACGAGCCGTAAAATAGACGCGACGCGAACAATAGGGTGCGATCGCCCGGCGGCGGGCTGCTTCTTCAAAGAAACGCTCCCCCCCTGTTTCTTTGAGCGAGGAACTGAGTTCAAGATTTCCGTGGTGCATTGCATTTCGCAGCGCTTCGTCGAGCGCAATACCAACGTGCAGCAGTTGGCCTTCATCCAAATGCCGAAACTGTTTCAGATAGTGCTGCATATGAGCAATCACCGCACCGATCAATTCGACGTCGTTTTCCAGCACAAAATGAAATTCGGTCTTGCTCCAACATTGGCCCAGCCGAACTTGCTGGCGATCGTGATGCGCTGCGGCAAGCACCTTACTCAACGTCTCTAGCAGCGAACCGGCGAGAATGCGTTTGGGTACGTAACTGGCCGCTCCATGTTGCAATGCTTGAATCGCGATTTCTTCGCTGCCGCAGGCGGTCATCAAGACCGTAGGAATCAACGGATATTGTTTCTGTATCTGCTCTACCAACGCGAGCCCGTCGATCCCCGGCAACCGCAAATCGGTTAGGACTACATCCGGCTGGTTGGCGGCGATCAATTGCAGCGCCTCTTCGCCGGATGAAGCGGTCGCGACATGCAGATTGCCGCGATTGTGATTCGACAGTAAGCCGCTGACCAGCGTGAGATCCGACGCGGCGGCATCGACAATCAGAATGCGAATCTCGTCGTAGCCGGTGACATAAAAACCAGCCGACTGCGGCGCAGAGCTGGCGCCAGCGGCGACCAACGATTTCGGAGAATTCGGCATTGCTGCTGCCTGTGATAATTGTGGGGAGTAATCGTGGACGCCGCTAACTCGTGTTGGACTCTAAGTTCATGCGAGAAACAACAGGGCGACTGCCGCTCAATGCAGGAAGGCGTTTCGGCTCAAATTTCAATATTCGGTGGTATGATCAGGGCGATCAGCGGTGAGCCAAATGCTATCGAAGTTTGGCAATCAAGCAAACGGCAGCATCCACAAAACCACCGCAATAACCCGTCGGGGTCTAATTGAAGAAACCGTCAGCAGCAGCGTCTTGAGAATTTTTTCGCTGGAGTCATCTTTCTTGAACAGCGAATGTCACCTTGGATGAATAGGCAAAAAAGCGGATTATCTGGCCTCCCCCCTCTTTGCTAGTGGTTATTGTAGCCAAGCTAGCTGCGCATCCGCTTCATTAGCCATACGTCAAAGTGGCTGCGTTTTTTACAATTCCCCGCTGCACTACAAACTCCCCGCCGCCGCAGCTGATGGTGATCAACGAGCCAGAGAAGAGTCTGCAGCCTCCCCTGATTCAAGCGCTCGCGAGATTGATCCGCCTATAGCAGCGAAAAACTATCAGGTCATTGTGGTGAGTCCTAGCGGCCCGTTGGTCGAACAACTGGAAGTGGACGAAACTTGCAAAGTGCTCTGATGAGAAAAACGATTGGACGAAGCAAAAATTCGCGAAAATCGACGCCCTATCGTCAAGATTTGTGAATTTATTTCTCTTGGCATTCTCGCCGCTCTATACTCGCAGCTGTTTGAAAACTGACAGCCGCTTAGTCGATCCAGGGCCATCCTTAGCTCTTGTCAGTTTTCCTCCGTTACAACACCTGGGAGATAGTGCAGTGATATCTTCGTATTGGCGTTTCTTAAAAATGTTGGCGATCGGCGCCTGGTGCGGAACTTTTGCCGGCTGCGCCGAAGAGACGAAACCAGTTACCGATTCGACGAAAAGTCCTCCTTCGGAAACAGATAAAAAGCCGATCGCAACTCCTCCCGCCGCGGTCGCCAAATCGACGCTTTCCGCTGCTGATGCCCAAGCGATCGCCGAAGATGCCTATATCTATGGTTATCCCCTGGTCACGATGGAAATGACCCGCCGCGTCATGACCAACGTGGCGGAGCCGGTCGGAACCAGGGCGCCAATGGGAAGCCTGATCCGGATGCAAGAGTATCCCAATGCAAGCTTCCGCGACGTCACCGCGCCGAATGCCGACACGCTCTATACAACCACTTGGATTGACGTCGCCAACGAACCGTGGGTGCTAAGTTTGCCTCAGGCGGATGACCGATATTATTTGTTTCCGCTGCTCGACGCTTGGACCGATGTCTTCCAGGCGCCGGGCAAACGAACCACCGGCACAGACCCGCAGCAATACGCAATCACCGGCCCCGGGTGGAAGGGAACATTGCCTGACGGAGTCACCGAATACAAATCGCCGACCAGCATTGTCTGGATTTTGGGGCGGATCTACTGTACCGGCACGCCGGAAGATTACGCCTCCGTTCACAAGTTGCAGGAGGAGATTTCGGTCGTCCCGCTTCGGGAGTTCGGCAAACCTTACACGCCGCCCCCAGGAAAAGTCGACCCAGCCATCGATATGAAGACTCCGGTCCGCGATCAAGTGAACGCGCTCGACATCGCGGCCTACTTCACGCTGCTCGCAGCGCTGTTGAAAGATAATCCGCCTGCCGAAGCCGACGCGCCGATCATCGCAAAGATGGCGAGCCTGGGTATCACCGCCGGCGAACCTTTCGCCTTTGATAAATTGGACCCCGCCGTCCAGTCCGCTTTAAAGGAGGTTCCCAAAGCCTCCTTTGAAAAGATCATGGCGCATTTCAAAGTCGCAGGCCAAGATATCAACGGCTGGGAATTTACCACCAAGACCGGTATCTATGGAACCGCCTACACGCAACGAGCTCTGATCGCCGCGATCGGTCTGGGCGCCAACCGACCTCAAGACGCGGTCTATCCAACTTCGACCGACGATGCCGACGGCAAGCCCTACAACGGCGCCAACAACTATTTGATGCACTTCGCCAAGGGAGAATTGCCGCCGGTTGATGGCTTCTGGTCACTAACGATGTACAACGGCGATTACTTCTTTGTCGAGAACGAGCTGAATCGCTACTCGATTAGTGCCCGCGATAACCTGAAAACCAATGAAGATGGTTCCGTCGACCTCTATCTCCAGGCCGAAAGCCCCGGGGCCGACAAAGAATCAAATTGGCTCCCCGCGCCCAAGGATAAATTTATCCTAATGCTACGTCTGTACTGGCCCTCCGAAAATGATCCCTCAATCCTGGACGGCAGCTGGAAGCCGCCTGCGGTGACGGTAGTGAAATAGTCGCCGCAGAGACGTTCACAAAAAAAACCGTCAATCGCTATCGATTGACGGTTATTTGTTCCAAAGTATCCCCGGCAGGGCTCGAACCTGCAACATCCCGCTTAGAAGGCGGGTGCTCTATCCAGTTGAGCTACGGGGACTCAACGTTGACTCTTCGGCTCCAATTCTAGCAAAATTGGCCGCTTGCCATAGATGATCTCCGCGGACCACCGTCAGACGCCGTTCAGACCGCGAAGGATCGCGCGGGTTGGCCTAAATTACCGCAAAATTCGCCTATTGAAGCGACTGCAAATAGGCGGAGACGTCACGCAGTTGGCGACGGGTCAGCACCTTGCTCATCTCCGGCATCAGCGAGACCCGCTGTTCGGCCAGGTCTTCAATGTCGTCCTGCGGAATCACGATTTCCTTTCCCAGGGCATCGCTTAGGACCAACTTGTCGTCATCTTCGTGGGTAACGATCCCCTGAACCGTCTTGCCGCTAACCAACAAGACAGAGGTCGCGCGATATTTCGGATCAATATCAGCGCTGGGTGCGACCATCGCCCGCAGCAGGTACTCGGCGTCACGCCGCTTGGCGACTCCATCAAGCGCCGGTCCGACGTCGCTGCCTGCTTTGCCAATCCGGTGACAGCGAATACAGGCCGCATCCAAATGGGTCATAAAGATTTTTTCGCCCAGCTTGGCGTCGCCGCCGAACAAGCTCGATCGATACGGCGCGATCACGGCCATGTCAGCAGTGCTCGGCGCCAATTGCTGAGCCATCTGAGCGATTTGCGGTGAGACAGAAGACTTGGCAGCGGCGGCAATTTCTAATTCAAGCTGCACGTCGAGCATCTTTTTCGCGAGGTGCTTTTCTAACTCGGTGATCAACAACTCGTTGGCCTGCTTTCCCGGGATCTTTCCCAACAGAGAAATCGCAACTTGCCTTTCAGCCAGCGTCCACTTGTTGCTGGCAAGCAACTGAGCAATCCGATTGAGCCCGACGTCATGAAACCTCGGCATCTCCATCTGTCGTAGCGTCGCTAAACGAAGCTCCGCGGATTTTGCTTGCCAAAACTGGGGCAACGTCGCGTGAATGAGATCGGACTTAGAAGTTGTCAAAGAGCGCATTGCTTCGACGCGCAACTCGGTATCCAGCTGGTTATCCAACGCAATCTGCTGCAAGAGCTCCGGAGGCAGCGTCATTTCTAGCATGTCGGCCATCGCCAAAGTCGCAGCACGAATTTTTTGACTGGGATCTTCCAGCAATGCAGCGACCAGCGGCGGCAAGCTTTCCGTCGGCAAGTTCCGCTCGATCGCGATGCGATACTTCTCACGATTGCGACCATCCACCCGATCCAGTCGCGGCTCTTCGGGCCATTGAGCTAATGCATCAATCGCTTCCAATCGCATCGCTAACGGCTGCTTGTCATTTTTGGCGAAGGCGATTACCCGCTGTGCGCTGGCTGCGTCTCCCAAACGATAATTGGCGTTGATCATGCGAATCGTCACGGCAGTATTATCGCCCTGCGATTGCTCAAGCAGTGAGGCGAGTTCTGGCATGGCGGCAGGGATCGAAAAATCGTCATGGATTGCTGTTACGGCCTCCTGCACGACGCGTGGATCGGTGTCTTTCAGAAACATTGCAACCTGCGGATTGGCTTGCTGCCGCAACGCCACCACCGCCGCCAAACGAACTTGCGCCTGGGGATGTTTAGCCAATTGGGCGATATCCTCTCGTGCGGCCAAGGCCATCGCGCCGGCGTGTCGCAGATAGAGATCTTGGCCCTCGTTCTCGGCCAGCATCGCGGCAATTGCCGCCAAGTCGCCTGACTGCGGATGAGCGGCCAGCGCTTGCGCGGCGAAGAAGCGAACCCGCGGACTGTTATCCTTCAGCAACGCGACCAGAGACGGCCCCGCATAGCGGGGAATATCCGAAATCGTGCGGAGCGTCTGAGCCAAAACCTCTGCATCGGCAGCGGTGGTTAATTCGCCTAGCGTGCTGACCGCTGCTGCATTTCCCTGGCAAGCCAGTTGCCCTAATCCCCAGATTGCATGGAAGCGGGCCAGTTGCGAAGTATTCTGTTTCACAGCCGATTGCAGCGTTGCCAGTTCGCCAAGTTTGACCAATTGGAATTGCGCTTCGAGCCGGATGCGTTGATCGGCATGCTGGAGCAACTTTGCTAACTCGGCCGGGTCACGTTGGGCGAAGCCGGCGGCCAATAGCTGGCGAACTTCTGTACGGATTGGCGAATCGGCGGAACCTGGCACGTCAATTTTCCAGACAGCGCCTTTTTCGTTCAGCGGATATCCGCCGCCCCAATCGACTCCGTACAAGCCGCCATCGGGGCCAAAGTTGATACCAACCAACGGAATGCCGTTGCCGATCTTATGCTGATTGATCATGGTGAACGAAGCGCCAGCGGCTTTGGCTTGAAAGGCGAACTGCACGCCGCCGGGAGCCCCGGTCAAAAAGAAATAGTCTTTGTACTGAGGGCTGAGAGCCGTACCAGGATTAAATGCAAAGCCGGCAGGTCCATCCAGCGAATAGGCCAACGGCGGCGTCAGATAAGCAGGCTGTGCCGCGCGCCGCGTTTGCCACAGTTCTTCTTCCATCCAGGGATTGTAGCGCTCGCCGCGATATTGATAGTTACAGCGCCAGCCGGCGTCGATCCCTTTGGCGATATAGACGAATCGCTCCTTCTCTCCCTTTTGGTCAGAGTCATTGTCGACGCCAAACAGATTGCCCTGCGCGTCAAACGCCAATTCTTGGACGTTGCGCAGACCGTGGGCGAAGACCTCGAAATCGCTGCCATCTGAATTGCAACGCATGACGCCACCCTGATTGGGATAGCGAAATTCTCGGCCTTCCTGCGAGACCACATGAATCCCTTTATCGCCAACCGACCAATAGATCTTGCCATCGGGACCGACGGTCAATCCGTGCATGTCGTGGCCTGCATAGGCGATATGAAACCCAAAGCCGGTCGCCATGATTTCGCGCTGATCCGCTTTGCCGTCCCCGTTGGTATCGCGCAGCCGCCAAACATCGGGCGCGATCGTGGCGAAGACATCACCGTCATGCCATAACATGCCGGCGGCGATGCCGGTGATTTCGGTTTGAAAGCCATCGGCGTAGGTTTCGATTTTGTCGGCAGCTCCGTCGCCATCGACATCTTCTAGGCGATGAATCTTTTCGGACAACACGGTCAGGTCATGCCAATCTTTGACGCCATCCTGGTTCACGTCGTCCACCCGCTTCTTCTTTGGTTCGGGTCCGCCGCTCGGCATTTGCGCATGAAAAAAAGCCTGCTTATCGGCAGGCGACTCAAAGCCAACGTCGTCGGGGATCCAGTCGGTGTTGGCCCGGATGTCGAGGTCTTGCGACTTGCGCCGCATCGTCTGCGTGACGTACGCGCGACCTTGATTGTCGAGACTGATCGCCACCGGGTCTGGCACATTTACGTCGCCGCTCCAGCGAATGAACTCTAGCGTGCTGGGATCGGCTGCCGATAGTTTCTTGGCGGACTTTTCACTTGGTTTGACAGGCGGCTTCGCTGCTTCTTTTTCTTTCTTGGCGGCCGGTTTAAGCGGGGGCTGCTGGACGACGACTCCATTAATTTTCACATCGTCCCACAGTCCAAGATCATCGAAAGAGCCGATTGCGATTCGTCCCCATGCGAAGCGTTTGTCATGGGCGACCATTTGCGGTTTTTCCATGTCATCGAAGTAAACTTCGATCAGTCCCGTTTCGACTTTGCGGACAATCTTGATCGAATGCCAAGTGTCATCTTTCCAGGGCGTTCCGGGACTCGTTTTTTCGCTGATTTTGATGCGCGGCGCGTTGTCGACCACAAAGATCTGATTCGAGTGATCGTCGGTCTTCTCGCCTAAGTGAACATAGTAGAAGTGGGCCGCGTCCTGCATGCCCCACGCGACCACCATATCGCGATGTCCTCGTGACGTTTGCAGCGTTTTTGCTTTGGCGGTTAGGACGAAGTCGCCCAGCAACTTGTCTTTGAGGATCGCTAGTGAGAAAGGACTGCGATGCGGCGGCTGATACTTGCCGACGCCGCTCAGCTTGAACGCGTGATTGCCATCCTCCAGCTTGACCACCGACCAGGTCGCCGGATCAGTCGGTCGCCAAGCGCCGGCGCCGTTTTCAAAGTTGTCAGCAAATACCAGCGGCAACGGGTCTGCCTCGGCAGACGAAACTCGGCCAGCTTGGGAGACAACAATCAACAGCCCCAACAAGGCGAATCGATGCATAAGACGGCAGGTGGTTAGCGAAAGGAAATCAGACGCCGGCGCAAGCAGGCTCAGCGACGCGGAGGAATCTTTTCAGAATAGTCCGATTTGCTGCTCCCGCAAACCGCCAAAAGAGGGCAACGGCAGAAATTGACAGCAGGCGTAGCCAACTGTCGCCGCTGCCGAGGCTCAACAGCACCATGAATTACGACGAGACATAGTGCCGCGAGATCAGATCCATCTGGATCCAGAGCAGTTTGTTGAAGGCGCGGAGCGTCGTGACTTCGGTCTCACGCGGTAAATTGAGGCTGCAAATGGTCGCGATTAGCGCATCGGTGACAAACGTCATCAACGCATTGATCTGCACCAATGGGACGACGATCGCTTTGTTGCCTGCATTTGGAGTATGAATCTTGCCGACCATATCGAGATACATCAGCATCTTCGCGTCATACGGACGTGTGACTAACGCCTCTAGATATCGGCTCAAATGGAGCTTGCGAAAGGTGATTTGGGCATGATCGATCCCCAAATCTTCGAGCTTCTCCGGCATCGGTCCGTCATAACCATGCTGCCGCGGCATAAAGTGCCGCCAAGTCGCGTCATATTGATGCAGCTTGTCGTAAACCGCGTCAACCAGGGCCGGCACGATCGGGCCTAAAAGCGGCGCGGCGCCGTGAATCGCCGAGATATCCTCTGGCCCAAAGCCGGTGAACTCTTGCAAGTATTGAAAGCGATAGGCAATGTCTTCTTCGAGACGCGTTTCATCAATGTATTGCACCGCGAGCTCCTTCGACCTGTCCCAGTTGGTAGCTTGGGCTAAAATAAAGGACCATCGACCGACAGATCGAGTGACTATTATTTGCTATTTCAATTTAAGCCGCTATTAATTGGACGTCAACATCCAATTAAGTCTCTCAAGACTACACGATCTATGTTTTCGCAAACTGTCGAATACGCGTTGCGCGCCGTTTGCTACCTGGCCCAGGCCGCTCCTAACTCCTGCACCACCGAAGAAATTTCGACCAGCACGCGAGTTCCCCTCGCCTATTTATCGAAAGTGCTGCAAGGGCTGGTAAAGTCTGGAGTTGTCCGTTCGCAGCGAGGAATCGGGGGCGGAATGTCGCTGATGAAGTTCCCTGAAGAATTGACCATCCTCGAGGTAGTCAATGCGGTCGACCCTATTCAACGAATTCACACCTGTCCACTGGGACTTGCCGCGCACGGTGTAAAACTGTGCGCTTTGCATCGCCGTCTCGACAACGCATTAAAGGGGGTTGAAGAGGCTTTTGGGGCGACAACGCTGGCCGAAGTGATCGCCGAGCCCTCCGAAAGCATCCCCTTATGTGAATTTCCGGGCAAATCTCCGATCAAAAAAGGACCATCTGCCGATTAAACCAGCTTTAATGGAGTTACGGGTTACCCTTGGCCAGCAGAAATCCCCACTGACCTATCTTGCGAAAAAGCTACAATATCCCAATTAGGGCAAACAGCAGCCCAATTTGGTGACTGAGACAGTAAATGGACCTATTCCCCTCTGCAAAAAATATCGACTGGGCCCAACAAGCGGAACAGTTCAGTGAGTACTTCTCTACCGGCGAGCTGATCCAAAACGGGATCGCGACGCTGGTGATCGTACTGCTGCTGTTGGTGTTGCGCAGTATTCTGGTGCGCGCGGTACGTCGCAGCGATAAGCTGCCGAGCGACGTTCGCCGTCGCTGGCTGGTTCAAATCCGCAACGGTTTGCTCTTCCTGTTCCTGCTTGGCATGACCATCGTCTGGGCCTCGCAGATTCAGCACGTTACGATTTCGATCTTGGCGTTCGCCGTCGCGGTGGTGATTGCGCTCAAAGAACTGATCCAATGCGTCTCAGGCTCGATCATGAAAGCCGTCGGCCGACCGTTCAAACTGGGCGATCGGATCGAATTTCAGCATATCCGCGGCGACGTCATCGACCATAACATCCTGACGACCACGATCATGGAGATCGGTCCCGATCAGATGACGCAGCAGTTGACCGGCCGCGCAATCGTCGTGCCGAACAACATGTTCCTGAACAAGGTCGTGATCAACGAGACCTTTACGCAGGAATATGTGCTGCACTGCTTTAAGATCCCTTGCAGCCTGAAAGATGACTGGCGACAGACCGAGCTAGATCTGCTGGAAGCGGCTAAGATCGAGTGCGAACCATGGCTCTCAAAGGCGCGGCAGCACTTTGACTTACTCGCCAAACAACAAGGTCTGACCGTGCTGTCGGTCGATCCGCGAATCACTTTCCGCATCCCCAAAGCAGGCGAATTAGAGCTAGTAGTCCGCGTTGTGGCGCCGGCTCGCCGCAAAGGTCGAGTCGAGCAATCGATTCTCCGCCGCATGCTCGATCGCCAGTGGGAACGGACCAAAGCGGCCGAAGCCGAGAAACTAGCGGCCGAAGAAGCGAAAGCCGCGGCGGCAATTGCTGCTGCTGCCGAAGCGACTGCCGCTGCTTTACCTGCTCCCACCGAGATCGCCACGCCGGCTATTACCAACAACACGGCCGAATCAGCTGAGCAACCTAGCGATACGCCTGAGATGTCAGCGACGCCGGCATTGCCCAGCATGGCCTTACCCCCCTCCGCCGACCCCAATCCCGGCGCGGCAGGCGGCGCAACCTTGGGCAACACCGGAGTAACGGCGTCACGCAATACTCGGTTTCCCTAGAACATCGCAAGCGACCGTAGTAGCCAACTAGGGATCGTATGCAACTTGATAATGCGTCAACAAAAACCCTGCTTCGTTCACCTTGCTCGACAGTAGTTTGAGCGGCGGTGACACGATCCGTCTCGGCAACAATGGCGATCCGCCTCCCAGCATGACCGGTGCGTATTGGACGAACACCTCGTCCAACAAGCCGGCCGCAAAAAATTGCCCAACCAAGTCTCCTCCGCCGACAATCCATAGATTCTGCTCGCCGGCGATTGTGCTCATCTGCTGATGCACAGGCCGCACATCGCCGCTGACAAAGCGAATATCGGCGCCTTCGATGATTGGCAAAGACCGTGAAGTAAACACCCAAGTTGGCTGCTGGTAGAACCATGAATCGCCGGAGCTGGCCATATGCCGCAAGAGCCATTCGTAGGTACCTGAGCCCATTGCCAGAACCGCGACCTCTGCAATAAACGCGTCATACTCCGCCCCGGGTTCAACTCCAAACTGAAACAGCCACTCCAGTGAATGGCTTTTGTCAGCGATATAGCCATCTAAACTGGAAGCAGTAAAGTATTGCGTTTTCATGATCGGCTCCGAGCGACACAAGATGCAGACGGTAATGCGAAAACTGGCTTTTGCAACAAGCTTGGGAAATCAACCCTCCCACCTTACTACCGGTCTGCCTTGCTGTCTGCGCACAAAAAAAGGCGCCAATAGCAGGCGCCTTGTTGATCGATATTTTGCAATGGAGCCGTTTACTCGCTGTACTTACCAACAATTACCGAAGCGTTGTGTCCGCCGAAGCCGAAACTGTTGCTCATCGCGTAGTTCAGCTCACGCGATTTTGCGACGTTCGGCGTGTAGTCAAGATCGCACTTTGGATCAGGCTCTTCTAGGTTGATGGTCGGTGGTACGGTCGAAGTTTTCATCGCCATGATCGAGATAATCATCTCGATACCGCCTGAGGCGCCCAGCGAATGCCCCAAGGCGCTCTTGGTGCTAGAAACGCTCAGCCGATAGGCATGTTCGCCAAAGACGTTTTTGATTGCTTTGGTTTCGGCGACATCTCCCGGCGGCGTACTGGTGCCGTGAGCATTGATGTAGTCAATGCAGTCGGCCTTCAGGTTGCCGTCGTTCAGTGCGTTTTGCATTGCACGCGACGCTCCGCGACCATCTTCATCCGGCGATGTGATGTGCCCTGCGTCGCCGCTGCAACCATAGCCGACGAGTTCGGCGTAGATCGTAGCGCCGCGAGCCTTGGCGGACTCCAGCTCTTCCAGCACGACGATTCCGGCCCCTTCGCTCATGACAAACCCGTCACGACCTAAGTCAAACGGGCGACTGGCTTTGGTTGGGTCAGAATTGCGAGTCGAGAGAGCACGCATGTTGGCGAAGGCGCTCATGCCCATCGGCGTGATCGCGGCTTCGGTGCCGCCGGTGATCATGACATCGGCTTCATCGTATTGAATCGCCTTCATCGCGTCACCGATGGCGTTGGTAGCGCTAGCGCAAGCGGTGGCAACAGTGAAGTTGGGACCGCGCAGGCCATATCGAATCGAGATATTACCGCCGGCTGCGTTGAGCATCAGCTTCGGAATTGTCATCGGCGAGACCCGATCAGGCCCCTTCAGCAGCAAACGCTCGACTTGATCTTCGATCGTTTGCAAACCGCCGATTCCAGAACCTAGAATCACTCCACAGCGGAACGAGTCATAATTCGAGAAATCGATGTTGGAATCGTTGATCGCATCAACTGCGCCGACCATCGCAAATTGCGTAAAGCGGTCGACGCGGTTGAGTTCCCGCGTATCAAAGTAGTTGGTCGGGCTCCAATCATGGAGATCCCCACCAAAGTTAACTTTGAACTTGGTAGTATCGAACAGCTTCAGTTCATGAATACCGCTCTCCCCCGCCGTCAGCTTCGTCCAGAATTCATCCAGACGATGACTGAGGGAGGTAACGATTCCCAGTCCAGTAACGACGACTCGTCGCTTCATTCCCTTGAACTCTTCCGAAGGTCGACGAAATTACGAATTCTTTGCTTCTTCGATAAACTTGATCGCCTGACCGACCGTTTCGATCTTGTCAGCAGCGTCTTCAGGAATATCGATGTCGAACTCTTCTTCCAGTTCCATCACCAACTCGACCGTATCGAGCGAATCGGCGCCGAGATCGTTGACAAACGAACTCTCCATCGTGATTTTGTCTTGGTCGACGCCCAACTGACTGGCGACGATCTCAAATACGCGTTCTTGTACCGACACGGCGTGAAGCCCTCCGCAAGAAACCAAGGAACCTGGCTTATTTACAGTATGTAAATTGTGCAAGCGTTAAAAATTCAAGTCCAACAAGATAGAGGAATTCTGCAAGACAGGTCAAGGTGGAAGAGACCTGCCCTGCGGCAATTCGTTTCGATCCGATGGACTTGCGTGACTATAGTCTTAAATGTATTCAGGTCAGCAAGTTTCGTCGATCAGGGGTGACCAATTAACCGGTCATTCCCCCATCAATTGTCAGAACTTGTCCGGTAATGTAGGCAGCTTGGGGGCTTGCCAGGAAAAGAACGCCATCGGCAATCTCTTCTGGTTTACCCATACGCTGAGCCGGAATCCGCTTCTTGACCTCATCCATGACCGCCGGCCCCAAGACCTTGGTCATGTCGCTTTCGATAAAGCCGGGACAGATCGCGTTGACCGTTACCTTGCGTTTGCCCAGTTCACGACTCAGGCTGCGAGTGAACCCAATCATCCCCGCCTTCGAGGCCGAATAATTGGTTTGGCCCGGGTTCCCCATCAGCCCTGAAACGCTGCTGATGTTAATAATCCGGCCAAATCGGGCACGCATCATCTGCTTCGACGCAGATCGCGTAAACAAGAACATCCCCCGCAAATTGGTTTCGATGACGTTGTCCCATTCGTCATCGGTCATGACCGGCAGCAGATTGTCGCGGGTAACGCCGGCATTGTTGACCAGGACGTCCAGCTTTCCCCACTTCTCCACTACGGAGTCGACGACCGCTTCTACGCTTTCACGCTTGGTGACGTCGCAACTGTAAGCTTCGGCGACTCCGCCGGCCGCTTCGATTGTGGCGACAGTATCCGCCAATTTTTCGGCATTACGAGCAACCACCGCGACTTTGGCGCCGCGCGAAGCCATCGCGATCGCGATCGATTTACCGATCCCTTGCGAAGCGCCAGTGACGATCGCGGTAAGTCCGTTCAAATCGACTGGTAATGCGGCGTGGGAATTGTCGCTCATCAAAATTACCTAACGTAAATGGCGCCTGAGGGCAAATGGCCTTTGGGCCGTGTAATGTTGAGATCTGGCTTTAGGCCGTAATATTATTGAATTCCGCTTTTCGCTCGATCCGCTTCATGAGACCACGAAGCACGCGACCAGCGCCGATCTCGAAAAATTCGTTAAATCCAGCGTCCAGCAAATAACGCATCGAATCTTCCCAGCGCACCGGGGAGCAAACCTGCTGAATCAGCAACTGGCGAATTTCTTCGGGGTCACAATGCGGGACGGCATCAACATTAGACACCACCGGGATTCGCGGAGCCGACATCGGCACATCGGCAAGCGCCGCGGCCAGCTTTTCGACTGCCGGCTGCATGATTTGGGTATGAAACGCACCGGCTACCGCCAGCGGCATGACTTTCATCGCGCCTGCTTTTTCGGCAATCGCTGGAACACGCTCGCAAGCGTCGTTGGAGCCAGAAACGACGATATTGCCGGGACAAAGCAGATTTGCGATCTCTAGGATGTCGTCGCCGCGGGCCTCATCGCAGATGGCCGAGACTTGATCGCGGTCCATCCCCAAGACGCTGACCATGCCGCTGGGCATCGCGTCCGCTGCGGCCTGCATAGCGGCGCCGCGGATCTGAACGACCCGCAGTGCGTCCTCAAACTCCATCACGCCAGCAAAGACCATCGCGGTATACTCGCCCAGGCTTAGTCCGGCGGTCCCTTCGCACGATAACAGAGCATCTGGATTTTCTTCGCGCATCGATTCGAGCGCGGCGATGCTGGTGACAAACAGCGCAGGCTGGCTGAAGACGGTCGAATCCAGCCTAGCGGCGGGACCGTTGAAACAGAGCTCGGCCAGATCATAGCCGAGGATCTCGCCAGCGCGCTGAAATAACTCGGCCGCCTTCGGACTCGAAGCGGCGAGCTGCTTACCCATGCCGACGTATTGAGCTCCCTGACCCGGGAACAGAAACGCGATCTTGCTCACGCGATTCCCCTTCTCGTGGTCGCGAAAGTGCTAGCACACACACGCGACGCGTGAGCTGATTACTCGGCGGCCTGTTCGTCTTTAATGATGACCCGCTTCATATAGGTGCCGCAGTTGGGGCAAACCACATGAGTCGGCAGAGCGATCCCGCAATTGGAGCAGGATTGCAGTTCCCGGGGTTTCAGTGCATCGTGCGAACGACGCATACCGGTACGAGAGTTGGACTGTTTACGCTTTGGTACTGCCATGGCGACTTCGCTTAGGTTGAGAAGGGCGGCCGGTGGATCCCTGCTGCTCGGGAGCAAAAACTACAATCGGCCCCGATCGCCTCAGAGTAAACGGATCATTTTAGGGAGGTTGGGCCCGCGTGTCAAAGGGCGTACCGCCTTGCCGCCGGAATGATTGCCGAGAGCAGCCGCTGGCTGTAAGCTACTTACTGCACTCGCTTTACGCAATCCAGAGCCCTTAATATGCCTCCAGCCCCGCCGAGCGTTATCCAGCTACATCCCGCCGATAATGTCGCTGTGGCGGCCAAAACACTAGCTCGCGGCGAGGCATTTTCACTGGGTGACCGCACAATCACCACCGCCGGCGAGGTCCGTTTTGGCCACAAGATCGCCCTGACAGCGATTCCAGTCGGCGAGGCAATTTATAAATATGGCCAAGTAATCGGCTATGCGACCAGACCCATATCGCCCGGCGAGCATGCGCATAGTCATAACTTCCATCTTGGCGAGTTACATCTCGACTACGCGTCGGCACAACATATCCCTCCGCAGCCTACACCCATCACAGGGCGCACCTTTGATGGATATCTTCGGGCCGACGGTCGCGCCGGCACACGCAACTACATCGCGGTTATCTCAACCGTCAACTGCTCGGCCAGCGTCGCCAAGTATGTCGCCCATGCGTTTGACCAGCGCCGGCTAGCCGAGTATCCGAATATCGACGGCGTCATTCCCTTCACGCACCAAAGCGGCTGCGCCATGCAGTTTGGTGGTGATGCGCATCAGACGCTCAATCGGGTGATGGCCGGCATCGCGCGACATCCCAACATTGGCGGCTATCTGCTGATCGGCCTGGGGTGCGAAACTGGCGCGATGGGCTACTTGGTGCAGCAGGAGCGGTTGGTTCAACTCGATGGCTCGGCCGATCAACCGGCAGGTGCGCCGCTGATTCTATCGATGCAGGATCAGGGCGGAACCGCCAAAACGATTGAAGCCGGCGTCGCACGACTGGTCGAAATGCTGCCGCGGGTCAACGATGTGCGACGGCAACCAATACCGGCCAGCGAGATTGTGCTGGCGACCGAATGCGGAGGCAGCGACGCTTACTCTGGCGTCACGGCCAACCCAGCGGTTGGCGCCGCGGCTGATCGCATAGTCGCCGCCGGCGGCATCGCAATACTGGCCGAAACGCCGGAGATCTTTGGCGCCGAGCACCTATTGACCCGCCGCGCAATCAACACCGCAGTGGCCGACAAACTGATCGAGCGGATCACATGGTGGAAACATTACGTCGGGATGTTCGGCGTGCAACTCGACAACAATCCTTCTCCCGGCAACAAAGAAGGAGGCCTGACCACGATCGCCGAGAAGTCGCTGGGCGCCGTCGCCAAAGCGGGCGGAACCGCGCTCGTAGATGTTCTGCAATACGCCGAGGCGCCCACTGCCCGCGGACTGATGGTGATGGACACCCCGGGCTACGATCCGGCCAGCGTCACCGGCATGGTCGCCGGCGGCGCCAACGTGGTGGTCTTTACGACGGGTCGCGGCAGTTGCTTTGGCTGCAAGCCATCGCCGTCGATCAAAATCGCCACCAATACGCCGATGTATGAGCGGATGGTCGATGACATGGATATCAACGCCGGCGAAATCTTGCACGGCGTCTCGGTCGATGCGATGGGAGCCAAGATCTTTGAAGAAATCTTGGCCGTCGCCAGCGGAAAGCCGACCAAAAGCGAAACGCTGGGGATCGGCGAAGAAGAATTCGTGCCGTGGTTGGTCGGGCCGACGCTTTAGATGATGCAGCTTAATTGCCGGTCGTCGGTAACAGCTCGACTAGGATCGCTCGATGGTCGGAAGCGATCGCTTCGTCCAAGACATAAACTTCACCGACAGCGAAGCCATTGGCTGGCCGAAATCCAATAAAGTCGATCTGCCGCTGCGGCTTGTCGACCGGAATCGTCGGTAGCTCACTCCGATTCGCTAACGTCCAGTGCTGTTGCACGTTTTTCATCACAGCGCTATCCAGAGTCGCATTGAAATCGCCGCCGATGATGGTTGCTTGCTGTTGATCGCCGATCAACTGCTGGATTGCTTCGATCGACGCCAGGCGATCCACGTCCGCGCTGCGATGATCCAGATGCGTCACCAACACACGGCAGTTTTCAATCCCCATCGCTGGAGGCAACTTGATCATCGCGCTGAGAATTCCCCGCGGCTCCCCTGCGGTCAAGTTCGGCAGCGGATGATTTTTCACCTCGCTCAAAGCAAACCGAGACAAGATCGCGTTGCCGTAGCCTCCTCCTTCTAAGGCCAAATTGCTACCAAAGGCGACCTCCATACCGGTCAGCTTGCCTAGCTCGGCCGCCTGATCGACATTGCCAGTCCGCTTGGTGTTGCGATCGACTTCCTGCAGCAGCACCAAGTCGGGCGTGACCGACTTGATCACGTTGGCAATACGCGGCAGGTCAAGCTTTCCGTCGATCCCTTCTCCGTGATGAATGTTGTACGACAAAATGCGGAGCGACTTTGGCGGTGCGGCCTCGGCAGCGCAAACGCACAACAGCAACATCAGGATCGCCAAGGTGGTTCGTGTCACAGGATTGGACTTTCAATTCAGATCGAAGGGGAAGTCGCCGGAATTCTGCGGCGAAGGTGCGAGCGGATCTATCTAATTAATGTCGCCAAAGTATCGCAGCGATTCTACGCGTTGAGAGACTCCCGATTAGGCGTTTCTTATCCCATCCAGGGGAAGGATCACCGTTTATTGGCCCAGGAATCTGTGATTTTCCCGTTTCCGTGGCCCTAGCAAGACGCTTTCGATTTGATCGATTATAGTTGAACTGGGTCGATTCCGAACCCTTTCGCCTGGCTCAGGCTCCCCCCGTACATTCCCCCGATCTCGATAAGAAAGCGACCGACATGAGAGCTCTCGCACTTGGCTTGACGCTGCTGATGGCCACCGCCGCCGTGGCCGAAGAAGGCAAATGGCGCCCCCTGTTCAACGGCAAAGACTTGGAAGGCTGGACGCCGAAAATCCGTTATCACGAAGCTGGCGACAACTACGGCGACACCTTCCGCGTTGAAGATGGCGTGTTAAAGGTCGGCTATGACGCAGAGAAATATCCTGAGTTCAACGAAACGTTCGGGCACCTGTTCTACGATCAGCCGTTCTCCAATTATCGTCTGCGCGTCGAATACCGCTTTGTCGGTGATCAATGCAAAGGAGGCCCCGGCTGGGCGCTACGCAACAGCGGGCTCATGATTCACGGCGAATCGCCAGAAACGATGGGCAAAGACCAAGACTTCCCTGCTTCGATCGAAGTGCAACTGCTCGGCGGCAACGGCAAAGACAAGCGTTCGACTGCCAACTTGTGCACGCCGGGGACCAACGTTGTGCTGAAGGGGAACTTGTTCATGCCCCACTGCACCAACAGCAGCAGCGACACCTTCCACGGTGACCAGTGGGTTACTTGCGAAGTCGAAGTCCACGGTAACGGTGCGATCAAACATTTCGTTAACGGCAAGCTGGTGCTAGAGTACGAAAAGTCGCAGCTCGATGCGCGCGACGCTCATGCCAAGAGCTTGGCGAAAGATGGCGATCTAATGCTGAGCGGCGGCACGATCTCGCTACAATCCGAGAGCCATCCTTGTGAGTTTCGTAAGGTCGAGATTATGGAGCTTGCCGAGTAAGCTGCTCACAGCGCCCAACATTCGAAACAGAAAACGCCGACGGAATATCCGTCGGCGCTTTCGTTTCTTGCAGAAAAAACAAAGCGCAGCTTACTTCGCGTCTTTTTTCTTCTTCTTGGCCGGCATGTCTTTGATGCCAGCGGCTTCTTTTTGCTCTGGCGTCAAAATGCCGACCAGCTTGGTGCGGACGACGGCGGTCAGCGAAGCCAGTTCTTTTTGAGCGGCTTGCTGCTCGCTCGAAAGATTGACTTTGCCGCTCACGTACTCGCGAGCTTCTTTCCCTTTTAGACCTTTGTCTTTGACTTCTTGCATCGCAGACTTGCGAGCTGTTTTTTGCTCTTCAGTCAGTCCAACCGCTTTGTTGGCTTCGGCCAGCTTGCCGCCAAATTCTTTCTTCAGCGCGGCGACTTGCTCTTTCTGAGCGTCCGTCAGTTCAATCTTCTTCAGCACGGCGAATACGCCGGCGTTGGCGGCGCCTTTGGCCTTTTTCGCTTTCTTTTCGGCCTTATCGGCGGCCATGGCCGGCAACGCGATCAAAGCAACAAACGTCAAAATCAACATCGTACGAACAACATTCTTCATCGCGGGGGTCTCCACCTAAGAAAAGAACCCCAGCGTCCTGTCCGACGGAATGCCGAAATCAAAGACGCTGGGAATGGGTCTAAACAAACTTATGCGAACAACTGATCAATCACGACGCCATCACGCACTAGCGTGATCGGTCGACCGCTGCTGGTGTGATACTCTTTGGTATGATCAATGCCAAGCGCGTGATAGAACGAAGCGGCGACATCATCCGGCTTAATGCCATGTCCGTCAGCCGGAGCAGAGCCCTTCTCGTCGCTGGCGCCGATCACCTGACCGCCGCGAACGCCGCCGCCGGCCATGAGCATGGTCATGCAACGCGGGTAATGGTCGCGACCGCCGTTGGCGTTGATCTTCGGCGTTCGGCCAAATTCGCCGGTTACAAAGACCGCCGTTTGATCGAGCAAACCACGTTGAGCCAAACCGCCGTAAAGCGCGGCCAGGCCGTTATCCAGCGGCGGCAGCTGCTTGTCCTTTAGGCGTGCAAAGCCTTCAGTATGCGTATCCCAACCGCCGTTGGTGATGGTGACAAATCGCACGCCGGCTTCTACCAGTCGAATTGCCAACAAGCAGCTCATGCTAAACGGATCGGCCTCGAAGTCTTTAGCAAACGCTGGTGACTCTTTGCTGATGTCAAAAGCTTCACGAGCTTTCTTTGAGGTGATAATCGCGTGTGCTTGTTGACTGAACTGATCCAGCCCTTCCAGCAGTTGATCATCGGACTCAAATCCGCGGAACTTACGATCCAGAGATGTGAGCAAGTCTTGGCGACGGTTAACTTCTTCGATCGTTAAACCGCCTGAGAGGCTGACGCCACGCACCGCGAACGGTGCGCCTGCCCTGGGCGTCGAATTCGTGTTGAGCGAAGCATATTTCACGCCGAGGAATCCCGACGAATGCGAACCGCGTGGAATCGCCACATTCGGCGGCAGATCGACCGGCGCCGACAATTCTTTGGCGACGACCGAACCGTACGCCGGATATGTTAGCGATGCGATCGGACGCGTGCCGGTGTTGACGTATTCCGAACCAAGGCGATGTGCGGCCAACGTGTGCGACACGCCGCGCAGGATGCAGAATTTGTCGGCCTGCTTGGCCAGTTTCGGCAGATGCTCGCTGATCTGCATGCCGGATACGTTTGTTTCAATCGGCTTGAAATCGCCACGAAATTCACTGGGCGCATCCGGCTTCAAGTCAAAAGTATCGAGATGGGTCGGCCCGCCGGTCAGATCGATAAAAATGCCGGCTTTGGCGTTTTTGTCAGCGACTTGACCTGCGTTGGATAGCTGCAGGTAACCAGACAAGGTGAGCCCAACTCCGCCCAACAGGCCGATTTTCATCACATCCCGCCGCTGCATTCCATCGCATGTTCGGTGAATCGCCATAATCCGATGTCTCCCTAATAGTGATCGTAGCGCACTGGCGCTGTGGGTAGCGTGAATTGAATTAGTGGTTAACGATAAACTCTTTGGTGTTGACCAAGGCCCACATCAAATCGCGAATGCTATCAACCGGATCGCCGACCGTTTGGAAGTGACGTTCGGCGAGCGTTTTCTCTTCTTGATCGGGCCAACGGCTAAGCGTTCGAAGGTAAGCTTCTTCCACCATGGCGGCGATATCGGTCGGTGTCGACTTTTCGACGGTCGAAAGTTTTTGACGATGCAGTTGCCGCTCCAGCACTTCCAATCTCGAGCGCGCCGCAGCCAACTTTTTGGCGGCTTGCTGGATCAATTCCGGCTTGGAATTGTTTTTGCGGATTCGCATCAACTTTTCCTGTCCCTTGGCGATCAACTTGCGTCCTTCCTCGACGCGTCGCTCTAGCTGCTTATCGACATCGGGGTTGCCGTTGATCTGGCTTGCTAGTTCCGCGACCCAGCCGCCGTTGTCAGTCAAACGTTTGAGGACTTCCGAATCGTTCTGTAGATAAACGGTCTGCAACAGGCTCGCTTCCATCGAACGATCGCATTCGCAATTGCTTTCACGAGTCGATCGACCAAAAACTTGCAACGCATATTGGGCGTTACGAGCTTTGCCTTGCGGAGCGGTTCCGGGGATCGACATGGCGCGATCGTTCAAGGTCGCTGCGTAGTTCTCTAAGGTTTTGTCGTTGGTGGTCGCTTGGGTCACGATGTCGTAGGCGACTTCGGCCGGCAAGCGACGGGGAATGGCGCGGCTAAAGTTGCGAAAGTCCATCCGGTTCGTGTCATTCGGAACCCACGTTCGTTGGTAGGTATCGCTCGAAGTGATCTCGCGATGGAGCCACTTCATGTCGTAGCCACTTTTAATGAAGCCGTCGGCCAGATGGTCGAGCAGCGGCCCATTTGATGGCGGATTGCCTAGGCTCAGATCGTCGGCCGGATCGACGATTCCGACATTGAAATAGGCGGCCCACACTCGATTGACCAGTGCTTTGGCGAAGTAGGGATTCGTATCACTGCGAAGCCAATTCATCAGCGGCTCTCGGATATCTTCTACCTGCGAGAGATCAACTTGGGTTTCGCCCAGGATGTTGGCCATCATCTCCGGCTTCGGCATGTTCTTCGTTCGCTTGCCGCGATTGGGCTGACGGAAAACAGAAGCGGTCGGCAGCAAATCGACTTCTGGAAACGGCACCGTGTTTCCCTGCTGCAGCTTCTTGGCGATATTGCGACGAATCTCGCCACCGTTTCTCCCCTCAACGTCTAACTCTTTCATCATCGCCGTATATTCTTCAAACGCTGGGTCGGTGCGACGCGGCTGTCGCGCGAAACGAGCCTGCGCGAAGAAGGTTTTGAAGTCGTCAAAGTCCTGCTTCGACCAGACATCAAACGGATGCTTGTGGCATTGGGCACACTGAATTCGAATCCCCATGAAGGTGTAGGCAAAACCAATCGCGCGATCTTCCGGCGTGCGGAAGTTAAGCCGAGCCCAATAGTGTGTCAGCGTGTCACGGTCAGCGTAGGATCCATTTTTGCGATAGAGATCACTCATCTCTTCACAATATTCGCGATACGAATCGCCAGGCTCACGGCTGCGGGCCATAATAATGCCGGTGGCAAGTTCGTCGTACGGCATGTTTTGCTCGACGCGACGATAAACCCAGTCGTACCATTCCTGGCTTGGTCCCAGTCGAACCGGCGAGACGTTGTTTAATTGTTGGTCATTGTTGCCGGTGATGTCGCAAAGCAGTGTCGTCCACTTGGCGACATAGGCGGTCGTATCGAGCAATTCATTGATCTTGGCCTGGCGTTTGGCAGGATCTTTGTCGGCGACGAAAGCTCGAATTTCGTCCGGCGTCGGCAGCGTGCCTGCGATATCGAGATTGACGCGTCGTAAAAACTCTTCGTCAGCGGCGACCGGTGACGGCGTAATCCCTAACTTGCGCAATTTGCCGACCACCAGCTCATCAATCTTGGTAGTCGCGGCAACTTGCGGATAACTGGTTCCCACCAGATCGGTTACCGGACGAAGGACCGGAACCGAAATGACCGCTTTGTCATAGGCGACGATGACATGCGTGTCACCTCTTTCACCTGCGCTGATAACCCCGTCCCCATCGACTGCGGCGATTTCGCCATCATTGGTCGTATAACGGCAGAGCGGCGTGACATCTTCTCGCGAGCCATCGGCCCAGACGGCGATCGCTTTCAGCTGCGCCGTTTGCGATTCGGCGCCAAACAGCACTTCGGCCGGAGTCACTTCTAGGCGTTCCAGCTTGGCGACTTCGTCTTTGTCAAACTTGGCGCCAGCGGCGATCCAGTTTTTAAAGACGCGATGCTCCCAACTTCCTAGCTTGTAACGTTCGCCCCCTTCGTGGGTAAACTCATCGGTCGGTTTGGCGATGATCAGACTGTCGTCAATCGCAGCCGTGTCAACGCGAGGCGCGTCCCCTTTGGACATGGCATCATGGTCGGCTTGAAAGTCATAGCCAAACAGCGACAGTTGGAAACCGCCGCGTCCCTGGAACGAACCATGGCACGAGCGCCCGTTACAGCCCAACCGACTCATCAGCGGAATCACATGCCGTTGAAAGTCCGGTACTTCATCCACGTTTTCGTCGGCGAACCGCTGATCCAGCGTTGGTAGATCGGCAGCGCGGACCTCGGCAATGCCGAAGCAGCAGAGCCAAGCGAAGGTCAAACCGGCGAGGGGCGCGAGCAAGCGGTGCGTCATCGAAAACTCCTTGTTCGATTCGGTCGAACCGACGTCAGTCATTAAGGCGTGCATCGGTTATTCTTTCGGCGTTTCGCTGTTAGCAGGGGTCGTTTTACGTGCGCGAGATCCTTTTTTCGCCGCTGGATCAATCGCTCTTAGACGCTGTTCGACCATGGTCGAAACATCCCCGTCCATCCGTTCTAACTGTGAGTTAAGAAACTCAAGCCGCTGCGAAACGCGTTTTTTTTCTAGCTCTAGCAACTGTCGCTGGGACGTAATCTGCTGAGCGATTTCTTCGCGTAGGCGATCACGTATCGACTCATCGCTGGGGGACATTTGCAATTGAGCAGTCAGCAATTGAATCCGTGACTTTGATTTCCAGTTGGCCAGCTCCAACTCGTAACGCTCAGGTTGACGTTGTTCGATCAGGCTTAGCTTTTCGCTGACGCGAGACAGTTCGCGGATTGCAATGTCATACTGGCGCGGCTTCAAACGTTTCAGGGGGCGTAACAGGGTCGCCAGTTCGGGATGGTGCTTTTGCACCAGCGCGTATGCCAGTTGCTCACGACGCAATTTTTCGCTCTCACTTGCCGCAACATCTTTGACTTCTTTTGCCGGTTTCTTCTCTGCCGAATTCTTACTTGCCGGTGTTGTTTCGAGTGAAACGGTCCTTTGAGCAATAGCTCGAAGTCTCGTTTCGCCGGGCTTTTGGGCCGCAGCAGAAGAAACCATCAGCACGGTAAGCAAGCCTAACGAAAGGCTAATCAAGGGACGATCGCTCATTGCTGCACCTCGGCGGTGACCGCTTCGCGATCGAGATCGTCGTCTTGTTCCAGCGCGACGGCAGCCAACATCCAAGCCGGCGGCGTGTTCCAGGTCGTGTCGTCATCGCCATCCCAGACAGTAACTTCCAGCTGAATCCCTTCGAGCTGCGGATTTAACTCTTGTTCAGTGACAAGCAGATCATCTCCCCCCATCAGTTCATTAACAGCAACAGACGAATCAATCCAGGACTGCGCCAAGCGCGTGTCGGCGTCGTCATTCCAGGGAGCCAAGATCACCAATCCACCCGCGATCGCGAACACAATCGAAGCGGCCAATACATAGGGCCAACCCGAAAGAGAGCGGCTAGGTGTGACAAGCAGTGCAGAATCACCGGGTGTCGGCAGTTCAGCGGGTAGAGCCATCATCGCAGCCGTCAGCTCAACGACATCGGCTAGACGTTCGCATGCCGCGACATCCTGGGCCAACAGCAGCTCAAACGCTTCGGTCTCGGCCGGCAAAAGTTCGCCAGAGAGATACCGCACCGCGGTGAGATCAAAATCGTCTTGTTCCGAAAATTGGCTCATAAGTCTGGTGGTCAGTTTTCGCGTTTTGTTTGTTGATCAAGTTTGGCGAGTGCTGTTTTCAGTTTGGCGAGGGCTGTTCGCATTCGGCCCAGCGCCGTCCCCAACGGGATTTGCAACTGTTCGGCGATTTCGGCAAAGGTTCGTTCTTCGTAGGTTCGCAGATAAACGATCTGCTTTAAGTCATCGGGCAACCGGTCAATCGCCTGGCGAACGTGGTCGACCAATTCGGTGCGAACTAGTTCGGTTTCTGGTGCTGCAGAGTCCCAACCTTGGTGCAGCCACTGTAAACGCTGATCCACTTTACGACCCACGGCCAAGCGGCGGCGGATCGACAATGCCTCGCGGTAGGCGACTTGGTAGAGCCAACTCTTACGAGCAGTGGGCTCTACCGAACCGCCGTATGCGGCAAATTTGACAAAAGTGGCCTGAACCACATCCGCCGCAGTCGGCGCGTCACGCACCACACCCCAAACGAACCGTTGGAGACGTTCTGCATGTTCGCGGTAAGACGTTTCGACGACGGCAGCATCAATCGGCGCCTCTTCGAAAGCGGGTTCGTCGTTGCTCAAAGGCTCGTTCTGTCTTGTTGGATCGTCGCGATGAACCACAGCTAAGAGCCGCAGACCAGGATCGTTATTGGCGAAATCTGTCGAAATCGCACCAAAAAACCCACTTGGGGGGATTTAGCAGGGTGTGCAACAGGAAAACACCTGAGGTTTTAACACGCTAACCGTGTCGTCGGCGTCCTAATTTGCCGGGTCTCCAGCTATAATCGGAGCTTTCTCCGCTCACCGCTCCCTTCGACCAAGGACCGCACGTTGTTTATCGGGCCCGTCTTTACGCGAGAAGCCGCCGTTACACCGCGGCGGAGCAAGTTTTACACCTATCGCACGGTTTACGTGGCTGGCCTTTTTTTGCTGATGTGCACCGCTTGGCTGGTGATGGCCGGCACGCAGATCATCCGCAATGTGGGCGATATGGCCCGGTTTGGCGCGGTGCTGTTTCAGATTTTAGCGCCGATTCAGCTGAGCCTGGTGATTTTCTTTGCCGCTTTTTCGTCGGCCAGCGCCGTCGCGCAAGAAAAAGACAAAAAGACGCTCATCCTACTGCTGATGACCCGTTTAAATAACTCAGAACTGGTCCTGGGCAAAATGCTGGCCAGCTTACTGAACGTGTTAGTGCTGATTTTGGCGGCGCTGCCGCTGTTTACGGCAGTTGTGCTGTTTGGTGGAGTTTCGCCTTCGCAAATCTTCTATGTCTTTCTGGTTACTTTTGTCACAGCAATCGCCGCAGGCAGCTTGGGATCGACGCTGGCATTGTGGCGCGAGAAAACGTTTCAAACGTTGTCGCTGACCGCGCTCGCAATCGTCTTTTGGCTTGGATTTTGTGAAGCGATCGCTGCCGGCGCATTGAACTGGCTGATCGGCGACCGACCGCTAGGGATGGCTCCTGACACGCTGGCCACCGCGTTGAGCCCGATTCGGGCGGTCCTGGAGGCGGCGCGGCCTTTCCCGACGGTGTCGATCGAACTCGGAGCGCTCGGCAATCCGATTTGGCTCTATCTGGTAATTGCCGCCGGAACCACGCTGGTGCTTAACGGTCTTGCCATCGCACTGGTTCGCGTCTGGAATCCTTCCAGAGAAGCTCGGCGAGACTTTGGTCCCAAGGCCGAAACGCAAGAGTCCATCTGGGGCGCCGAACATGACCTAGCCCAAAAACAAGGGAAACCTACCGCCGACGCCGAAGAGGCCCGCCGCTCTGAACATGTTGACGCGCGGACGCGGAAGATGCAGTCGAAACATCGCGAAGTGTGGGATAATCCCGTTTTGTGGCGTGAAACGCAGACCTGGGCGTACGGTCGCAAAGTGATCATCATCCGAATCGCCTATCTGCTGCTAGTCGCAGCGGCGGCAGTTGCGTTGCATCAATTGATCCTTAGTAATGCGGCCAAGTCGATCGTCGATCAAATGGGAGCAATCATTCCGGACGCAGCCCAAGCGCTGACGCCGCTGTATCTGGTCAGCATGGTGATTGTTAACGCATTGGCGGTCACCTCAATCACTAACGAACGCGATGGACGCTCCCTGGATATTTTGCTGGTGACTGATCTGACTCCGCGCGAATTTATTTTTGGCAAACTCGCAGGCGTCTTGTGGGTGACCAAAGAAATGGTAATCGCGCCAATGCTGCTAACGCTTTATCTGTGGTGGCAAGGCGGAATGTATACCGAAAATCTCGTCTTCCTAACGCTTGGTCTGGCGGTGATGTATCTGTTTGTCACGACGCTCGGCATCCACTGCGGCATGATTTACTCCAGCAGCCGGGTCGCGATCGGCGTCAGCTTGGGGACGGTCTTCTTTCTGTTCCTGGGGGTGATTACCTGTATTTTGCTGATGATTTCGTTTAGTGATTCGTTTCACTTCCAACTCTTCCCGTTCCTGGGATTTATCGCCGGTGGCGGACTCGGCCTGTATGTGGCGATCGGCCATCGTAATCCATCGCCGGCGATCGCAACGGCGGCGTTTGTGGTGCCGCTAGCAACGTTCTACGCGATTACGACGTTGCTGCTGAACAAAAATTTGGAAGTCTTTCTGGTGACTGCCTTCTCCTACGGCTTTACGACATTCGCTATGCTGATTCCAGCGATTTATGAATTTGACGTCGAAATGGGGAGAACGTCTGGGCAAGATGACTCGTAACGAGAATCGCCCTCACGCCGGAGACAGGTCATGGATTTAATTTCGGCGATGACGCCGTGGTTGATCTTCATGGCGGCGTTGCTCGCGCTCTCAGCAATTTTTTCGGCGGCCGAAGCGGCTTTCTTCTATCTTAAAATAGAGGATCGGCGGAAGCTCGCTTCGGGGACTGCGACCCAGCAGATCGCTGCCCAACTACTTAACGATCCTGATCGCTTACTCTCGGCCGTCCTCTTCTGGAATCTGGTCGTTAACGTGCTGTACTTCAGCCTGGCCTCGGTCGTCGGCATTCGGATCGAAAGAGAATTTGGGGGCGCCGCAGCCGCTGGGTTCGCCGCTGGATCGCTGATGGTGATTATTTTCTCCAGCGAGATGCTGCCGAAAAGCCTCGCCGTGTTGCGTGCTCCGGCGATCGCAACGCTGTTAGCGCTGCCGGTCACTTTGGCGGTTCGAGCCGCCGATCCCATTCTGCCGCTGCTGCGCACCGTGATTACGCTCTCGCGCCGGCTGATCTGGCCAGGCTTCAAGCCTGAACCTTACTTGCAAGTCTCTGACCTGGAGCGGGCGATTGTGTTTTCAACCGAAAACGCCACGTTGCTCGAACAAGAACAAGTCGCGTTGCAAAACATCGTCTCGTTATCAGAAATTACGGTGAACGAGCTGATGCGACCGCGAAGACAATACCGTTCGTTCCGTCCGCCGGTCTCTCGCGCCGATCTAGCGGGAGAAGTTCCGCCGAGCGGCTATCTACTAGTGACCGAGTCAGACTCGGAAGATGTTGCCGGCGCCTACAATTTGATGACTGCGACCGAGCTGCCTGAAGAAAACCTAGAGCGACTCGCGTCGCCAGTCTTGTATGCTCCCTGGTGCACCAAAGCGGCGGTGGTGTTGCAGCAGATGATTACGCGGCAGCGCGAAGTTGCCGCCATCGTCAATGAACTGGGAGAGGTGATCGGCGTGCTCACGCTAAGCGACGCGGCCGAAGCGATCTTCTCTTACCATTCGGGACGCAGTGAACGGCTGCTGCATCGTCAAACATTTCAGCAGATCGAGCCGGGCGTGTGGCTGATCCCCGGCATGACCAGTTTACGCCGCTTGGCGAAACGCTTTGGGGCCGACGTTCCACAGATTCGTCCGACAACGGTCAACGGCCTGTTGCACGAAGAGCTTGAGCAACTGCCGGAGCCCGGCGATGAAGCGACCTGGGGCCCATTTCATTTTCATGTGGTCTCGGTTCCGCTGCGCGGCCAACCGATCATTCGACTCTCTTTGATCGAAAGAGAGGAAGATTGGACATGATCTGGATCCTCGCCTTATTTGCGTTCGCCGTTTTCCTCTCGGCATTTTTTAGCGGAACCGAGACCGGCTTTTATCGGGTGACCCGGATTCGCTTGGTATTGGATGCGCTGGACGGAAAGTTCTTGGCGAAGTTCCTGTTGTTTCTCACCAATCATCCAGCGCTGTTTGTCGCGACCACATTGATCGGCAACAACCTGGCGAACTATCTCGTTTCACTTTCGATCGTGTTGGCGGCCGGCATTTTTTTCCCTGGCAATTCGACGGCCGAACTACTGTTGCCCACGCTGCTGGCTCCGGTGCTGTTTGTCTATGGAGAGTCGTTGCCCAAAAATCTGTTCTTTCATGCTCCCAACACGCTGCTGCTGCGCGGCAGCCCGTTGTTTTTTCTATGCACGATTTTGTTCTCGCCATTCGCTGCGGTGCTTTGGGTGATGGGGCAAGGATTGCAGTGGTTGTTGGGCGAATCACCGACACAGGTTCGACTGCAGTTGGCTCGTAAAGAACTAGAAGATGTCTTGGACGAAGGGGGCGAAGCAGGCATCTTAAACGCGGGACAACGGCGCCTGGCGCAAGGGCTGTTCGCTGTCGCCAATCAGTCAGTCGGTACGCTTGCGCTGCCGCTGGCGAAAACCTACGTGGCGATCATCGGCGCCGAAAAAACAAGCGCGTTGGCCTATGCGAAAAAGCACAAGGTCACGGCTCTGCCGGTGGCTAAGACTGCGTCAGTCAAAAACGAGGTGATCGGGTACGTGCGCACTTGCGACTTGATCTTGACGCCGGATAAGACGATTCAATCGTATCGCGTACTGCCAGTGGTAGCCGGCAGTGATACTCAAATCGCGGCGCTGCTCCGCATGCAAAGCAGTGGAGAAAGCATGGCCGTCGTGAAAGCGCGCGACGGCAAGACGCTGGGAATCGTCACTCTCGACCAACTAATGCGGCCGATCCTCTATAGTGAAAGCTAGGTTAATCGACTACTTGTGATAGCCGAGCGATGCAATCACTTGGAAGATCTCTTCGTAGGTTACGAAACGACGACGATGCTGGATTTTATAGCCATCAATCGCGTCAGCAATCTCACGTGCCGCGTCCGACAGTTCGCTATGACTGTTCGTAAATTGGCGACGTTCGAGTGGCTGCGAAGCTTGTCGATTCGGATCTCGCCGATCAACAAAGTTCGCATCGAGCACATGCGACATAATAAAGCCCCAGTTCCCCGTGTCAGTTATTCATTTGCCAAATTTGGCGTATCTACGAATAACCTAGGACCGTTCCGACGCTTGTCAAACGTGTTACAGACGTTACGGCGCCCACATTTTACGCTGCTCGTGATCGGGTCATAACGATCCTAGCGGTTATAGGACTAGCGCTGCAGCGTCTGCTCCATTCGCTGCCGGGCAAGGGGGATTTGTCCGGCGATCTCTCGACCTCGAACATTTTGCGGATCCATCGATAAGGTTTGCCGCAAAGCCCACTCTGCCCTTGCGATCCGACCTGCCGCCAGTTCGCATTCTGCTAATCGTGACATAAGGTCGGGATTTGGTTCCCCTCGCTCCATTGCCGCTACCAGATGATCGGCGGCCGCTTCGTAGCGTCCCGCCGCTTGCAGGGTCAGTCCTTGCTCGACTAGCAGATCAACCGGAGCTTCTCCCTGGGGGTAGGCACGCTCAGCACGCGTCAGACAAGCGAGCGAACGGTCAGGCTGAGCGAGATGTCGCTGGGCGCGAGCCAAGCGGATATGCACCGGCGTTAGATCTTCGGCGAACGAGGCGCACCGCAAGTAGCTCGCCTCCGCATCTTTCCAGTCATTGCGATGTTCGGCCAAGTCCCCCGCCAATAGCCAGGCGTCAGCGCAACGAGGATACTTGGCGATCGTCTCTTGCGCCTGCTGATCCGCCTCGGGTAGCCGACCGGCGCGATAATAGATCCGTCCCAGCCGAACCATAAGATTAGGATCGTCGTTAGAAATGCGAATCGCTTCTTTCATTTCGACGATGGCGCCGTCGATATCTCCTTTGCGATGGAGCGCCTCGGCGTACTGCGAGCGGGTATGCACATCGACCGGACAGGCCTTTTTTGCTTTTGCCAGCAAGGTCTCGGCCCTTTCAATATCGCCTCGCTGCAGCGCGTCGACGCCTTGCTGAGCCAGTTGTCGGCCGTTGACCACGCGTTGATGTTCGGCGGTCTGCCGTGAGAAGGCGGCGCACCCCGTCATTGCTAGCAGCATGCACCCCAAGGCCAGGCGCAGCATCGCCGGCGTGCGACTTGGGCACGAAAATCGGTTTCTGGATGGGCCGAAAAGCCGCGTCATAAGCGGTAAATCGAGGGGTAAGTAGATCGAGGCGCCAAACGATATCAAAACCAGCTTCGTCCATCCAGAGCGGCGCCGGTTACGTTTCTCACTCAGTACGGTAAAATCGGGTGTTTAGAGAACCAAAAAACGCTGGGAGCCCTTCTGATGGCGGCCATTTATAATAATTTTGGGGTCAGCTTCTCCTATCCCGAGAACTGGAAGCTGGTTGAAGAACAGGCTCAAGAGTGGCCCCGCTCGGCTTCAGTTTATAGTCCCAGCGACGCTTTTTGGAACGTCACGGTCCATCCCAGCGATACCATTTTGCAGGACGCAGTCGACGCCGTCGTGGCCGCAATGGACGAAACCTACGACGACTTTGAGTACGAGACAACCACCGAAACGTTCGCCGAGTACGAAACGTTCGGCTGCAACATGCACTTCTATTGCCTAGACATGCTGGTCCAAGCCCAAGTCCGCGCGTTTGACTTTGCCGACGCCAAAGTGCTGGTGATGTTCCAGGGAGAAGATCGAGAGTTTGATCGGCTACGCGATGTCTTCTCGGCGATTACCCATGACTTGGTGAATCGGCAAACCAACGCATGAATAGGTGTCGCAGCTAATTAGTGCGTCCCAAATACCGTTCGCGTCGCTGAACACGAATCGCATTCAGCAGCAAAATCAGCAGCACTAAATGCGTGAAAAAGATCAGAGAGAAAACCAGGAAGCGAGCCATAATGTTGTCGCTGTAAACGGTCTTGTGGACCGATGGCTGTTCACCGATCGAGAGCAGCACCATGACAACCGGCAGCAGAGCATAGAACGTTCCGACGTATAAACCCCACACCTTGTCGAATAAGATCGCCATACCAGCGGCGAACAACGGCAACACCGTCGTGACGAGAATCGTCATCGAGGTAATCCATTCAGTAGGGATATCGGCATTCTCGAAACCTAACTCCTTGGGCCAAAATAGCAGCGACGCAAAGCAAGTCGCCAGCATCCAGGTCGCCATGCAAACCGCTAGCCAGCATGCGACTGCTCCCGCTTCGTAAACACGTTGTCGTTCGTTGGCCCATTGAAGCAAACGTTCTGCAGGATTCGGCCGGCGGATACTGACACGTTTGCCGTGCAGGGCTTGCCTCAGGTCGCAGGCCAAGTCATCGCAACTCTTATAGCGATGCTGAGGATCGCGTTCGATACAGCGTAAGACGATCGCCGCCAGATCTCGCGTTACAGCAGGGTTTAAACGCCGCGGCGAAACAACCTGACCGCGCATCACCGCGTTTGCTACATCTAAATAACTATCCCCGGCAAACGGCGGCTTGCCGGTCAGCAATTCATACAGAATGACACCCAGTGCATATACATCCGTATGGACGCCGGTGGGACCGCGACTGCGATATTGCTCAGGAGCCATGTAAAGCGGAGTTCCCATCATCATGCTGCTGCTAGTCTCGCGCAGGCGCTGCTCTCCCAGCTTGGCCAAGCCAAAGTCCGTAATCTGCGGCGTAATCGGAAGATCGCCGCATGGCTTGTCGGTCAGCATGACATTGCTGGGCTTTAAATCGCGATGAATGACTCCTCTCTTATGCGCATGCTCCATCGCTTCCGCTAAATGTATCACGATTTTAACTGCGGTTTTCACCTCACAAGACGGTGAGTGCGTCGATAAATACTGCGCCAAGTTTTGGCCGGGACAATAGGCGGTCGCGATGTAAGCTATCTCGTCGATTTGCCCAGCGTCATAAACGGTAACGAGATGGGGATGCTCGAGCGATGCGGCCAACTCGGCTTCCTGGAAAAAGCGTTTCCGTTGTTCATCGGTCAAATCTTCTAGACGTGGGGTCTTGAGCGCTACCTCACGATTCAATTGCGTATCAGTCGCTTGATAAACGACGCCAAAACCGCCGGAGCCAAGCAGTCGTTGAACGCAATACTTCCCAAGCTGCTGTCCGTTCGCTAGTCCCAAGGTCGCCGGTCCCCGCGAACCGCCAGCGCTCGTATCGGCCAAGCCGTGACTAGAATCCTTGATCGATTGAATCGCGTCATGTAAACGCAACTGCCGCTCAAGCCGCTGCGCAAACTGGGGAAAACGGGTCGCCAAATCGTGCAGGTTAAAGTCTGCTAACAACGTGCGGCTTAGTTGCAGTTCGTTGTAGACCAGATCAAAGAGATCCTCTTCGTTGTCGCTCAATTCTGGATGCTTTGACCAGAACTCTTCCACCGTTGTTCGATTTCCTGCGCGCCACTGACGCGTTTGATCACGACAAAGCTGATCGATGAGGCGATATTCGGAGTACGAAAGTTCGTCTTCAGGCTTATCCATCAGCAATTCTAGAACCAAGGTGTCAGTGTGCGACCAACGCGTTCTACCGCACGTTGAAAACGTTTACGAAGCGCTTCCGGCGATTCCCCTAGCTTTTCTCCAATCTCTTCCCACTGAAAGCCCTGTCGCCGCAACGACGCCAGCTCAAACTCGTGAGTCGACAACTGACGCTCTAGTTCTTCCAGCAAATCGCTCAGTTCCGCTGCGTTGATCGCGACTTGGTCTTGCCGCGGTTGCTCACCTTGGGCATCGACTTCGGACAACGGACGAACGCGTCGGACGTCCCGTTTTTCGGCTAATTGGGCTCGGTAGGCGTCATGTGTCTTATTGCGAGCAATTTTCAGCAACAGTCGCAACAACTCTTCGGGCTCGGCGATATCATACTGACCGGCGCCGACCCGCAGGAAGAAAGAGATCATCACTGACTGACAGATATCTTGCGAATCGACCACTCGGCGAACTGCCGCACTTCGCAAACGATACCGAATCTCGGCCCTGATTTCTGACTCATAACAGCGAAATAACTGCTCGGCCGCCGCTGGCTGACCGATGCGGATCTGGCGGATCAGCTCTGCGATATCAATCGATTCTTCGGCCATCACTGTTCGCGCTGCCGTCATCAAAAGGGAGGAAATCTCGCAGCGCGTCGATTCAATAGGCCGCCGCTCCATTGTAATCCGCAGCCCACCAAAAAGAATGGGCAATCACCTTCCTTTCTTATGGCGAAGGCCAGGGTTTATTCCCCAATCCTCTCCTTAAACGATCCAAGCTCGGACTGTTGAAGTAACCGGCGGAAAAGACCGTCACTAACGGCAATTCAGGTTTTTTTGAGACCAAAACGGTGAGAGATCCTTGTTCGCCAAGCGGCTAAATTGCCATTCTGGCAATTCGGCGTTCTGCCAGCATTTTTTTGAAAACAACCTTCCCGGACGGCAGTCGCAAATTCACAAGCTATACATGAGTAGCCAACTTGCAAATCGAACGCAAACTGGACCCGCCGCCGAGAAGGGAAGTTTATGTGCCAGACATCCACTTGTAACCATTTGTTCCATTTTTGTGGGAAACAAGTGAGTCACGCCGGTGATGCATTCTGCCCCTGCGACGGTTGCCTGTCAAAGTTCAGTTGCCGCGGCTACTGGAGCATGCCCACCAAAAAACCAGCCGCGTCCGAAGTCGCATTGCCAATCCTTCTAACCCTAAACGGCGACCTTCATTCGCGCGTTGACCCCTCGCACAATGCTTTAGAAGTACACGAGAATAGCTTTTGCACGATCGTGTAAAGTTACATTCTTGGCGGCGTACTCAGTCAGGTTTAATACGACCAATAATATTCCAAAAAGAAATAGCCGGTTCGCTCTGAATAGCACGCCGTTCCCCCGAAGCTTCTGCCAGACTGAATGCCATTGAAGGGCATCGGCCAATAGTAGTCAGACGGCGCGAAAGCCGTTCTGGCGTTCGGCTCTTCGAGCAGTAAAGCAGACATCTTCCCCTTCAGAACATCCGCGCCGGGAATCCCCTCGGCTCGCAGCAACGGAAACATCTGCAGGAGTTGGTCCTTGCTCTCGACGATTCCTAGAATCTGAACTCTCGCGCCATGCGGAGCAGACGTTTCGCGGATCACGCACCGAATCGCTTGCGGCGTCGCGGTAAGTTCGCCAATCTTCGGCGCTTCGTTCAGCGTGCCGCGGGTGATCGTAACGGTGACTCGGATGGCCAGATAGACGCAAATAAAACAGGCGACCATAAAGGTCGCGAAGAGGAGGAGATTTCTGATTTGGTTGCGATTTGTGGCCAACATCAGCTCCGCGTGAGGCAGGCGATTCTCATTACGATCGTACTCTAATCACTCAGCCGCTTTTCGTCAGACCACAGGCTGACCTATACTCCCACAGCTGCATAGATTCGCTGCGCCGCTTCTTCTTCATGCGGCAGCACCATGATTTCGCCTTTGTCGGCGCCTGTCACCATGCAGGCCAAGACGCGTGACAGGGCGACATGATCCGGCAAGCGATCCCGTTCGATCCAGATGTCGGCCATATAAAGGACGCGACCGCTGGTCATTTCGAGCGGCACTCGGTTGCGGCGCCCTTCGCGGTAGTTGTGGTCTTTGATCAACTCGGCGGTTCGCTGTTGATACGGCGCCAGCCCGGCGATTTCGGCAGGCTCCGCCGTATAAAGCTCAAACAGCTCGCTCGCCACTTCACGCATTGCGTCGGCCAGTAATTTCGACGGAGGCTCATGCGAAAAGATCGAAAGCGCCGGCGCCGACGCAATGCGTTTCTCTTGCAAGAATTGAGAGTTGGCCATCACCAGAACTGCCAAAACCGGCTTTCCCTCTTCCCGGATGCGCCGCTGAGCCGCCGCGTCGCAATAGGACGAGTAGACCAACAGCAGCACGACCGCCAACACCAATAACAGCACAACGCCCAAACAGACCGCGCCGCCAATCGCCAACCAAGTCATGAATGTCGTCTCGCCGAGAAGAGGAAAGGAGAAGCATGAAACGGCTCCCATCGTAGCGAATGCAATCCGTTTTACAACTTTTTCTCGGCCGCCGCATTTCTTCCCATAGGACTCCCCTTCTCCACCCAAGTCGCCGTCTGACAACTGCGGCAGCTGAACGCCCGGGACCAAGAAAATCGCCCGCACAAATCAAAGTGGTTTCACCAAAGCAGGCGCCACTGACTGGCTTCCCCAATCCCTGATCGATGAGCGTTCCGACCTGCCGGCCGAGGGGGAAGCTTCTGCTTTCTTGCTTGACAATGCCTCAGTCTTTACTTACAATAGACAAAGACATTAACTTGAGGATCGGACAGGAAAGGAGATATAGTGTGCCAGGCCGAAGACAACCACATTTACCTCATTGGAGGTACAAATGCCCTCAATCGTGAGCTTGGCGGTCCAATTACGCAAACCTCCAGCATGGCAAGATAGGTAGCCTTGTCGAAAAAACGCGTGCGATCCAGTCCACACCGCGTGCAAGTCTACACAGTGAAATAAATCACGAATGGCGAATCCAGCACAAAACACCAACCCCCGTAGGCACGGACCGTTAAGAGGAGAGGACCGCATGTCCCACGCCTGCGCATTGGAGGATGAAGAAGAAAACGATCCGGTCCGGTCCACTCAGAACAAACCACCCAGTAGAAAAAACGTTGTGGTCCAGTCCAGTCCTATAGTCCAGTCCAGTCCTATAGTCCGGTCCAGTCCTATAGTCCGGTCCAGTCCTATAGTCCGGTCCAGTCCTATAGTCCGGTCCAGTCCTATAGTCCGGTCCAGTCCTATAGTCCGGTCCAGTCCTATAGTCCGGTCCAGTCCTATAGTCCGGTCCAGTCCTGTCCGTTTATCACGGTTTCCTGATTGAATCCGCGATTATGCCGCCAGACGAATCGGGCCCTTGGGACTTCGTAAATTAAACAGACCGAAGATGTCATCTTTCGACAAGCCGCTCGGCGCTGGAGAGCCTGCTTCGGCGAACAGGGCGTTGAATAGCTCGCGTTTCTCACTCAAGACCTGATCGATACGATCCTCGATCGTGTTCATCGCTAAGTAACGCGAGATTGTCACCGCTCCCTTGGCGCCGATGCGGTGAGCACGATTGATCGCCTGGTCTTCGATCGCCGGATTCCACCACCGATCAAACAAAAAGACATACTCACAAAACTGCAAGTTCAAACCAACGCTACCGGCGCCGTAGCTCATCAAGATGACCTGCTTGGTCGGATCATGCTTGAACTGATCAATCACGCCGTCTCGTTTTTTACTCGGGATTTTGCCGTGATACTCCAGCGGTCCAAATGGTTCTAACTGACGTCGAATCTGTTCGATCGTCTGCGTCCACTGGCTGAAGACGATCGCTTTTTTGCCGCTCGCCGCGACTTCTTCCATGTCGGCTCGCAGCTGATCCATTTTGGTGCTATCGCCGGTTCGCGGATCAAAGTTGCAAATTTGTTTGAGCCGCAGGACTAGCTCAAACACATGCTGTACGGTCAACTCTTCCCCCATTTTTTCGAGCCGGACGATTCCTTCGTTCTCGGCCAGCTCGTAGGTCTCTTGCTGCGCCGGCGACAACGTCAGATCGGCGTCGCGATAGAGTCGCGGCGGCATGTCTTCGAGCACCATATCTTTAGTGCGGCGGATGATGTACTCGCTGGTCGCGGCGCACAGCTGCTTGAGCGGCATCCCTTTGTACAGATAGCCCGGCACGAGAAACTCGAAGATGCCGACCAGATCGTCGGTGCAGTTTTCGATCGGCGTACCGGTCAGCGCCCAACTGCGATCGCGAGGGATGGCCCGCACGATTTGCGCGGTGGTGCTGCCCGAGTTTTTGATCCGCTGCGCCTCGTCCAATACAACCAGATCAAAGCGGAGCGACTCGTCATTGACGATCTGTTGATCGCGCATCAGCAGTTCGTAGTTGGCGATCCGAACCGGCGATTCGGCCGATTGCCATTGCCAGGTGCGGCGTGCTTGATCCCCTTCGATAATCGAAACCGGAATCTCCGGCGCCCAGAGCGCAAACTCACGTTTCCAGTTGGTCACCAACGGCTTCGGACAGATCAGCAAAATGTTGCGTGCCTCGCCGGAGCGGATCAGCATCCGAATGGTCGAGATGGCCTGCATCGTTTTGCCCAACCCCATTTCGTCGGCCAGCACGGCGGCATGCCGGGGGAAGAGGAACGCGATTCCTTCAAACTGATACGGGAACGGCTCAAAGGGAAATTCGAGCAAACCCGAGCTAACCAGCGACTCCAGCGATGGCTGCAACAGATAGTAGAGCCGGTCCTGCAGCTTGATCACGTCCGTCGGCGGTTTGATGCGCGTCGCCTGATTTTTGGCGGTGCGCGGCGGTTGCGGTTCCTCAGGATCTGCGGCGCCAGCCTTGTTATCAGCCAACGGTTTCTTCGCGGGGGCATTAACCGCCCATTCTGGCGCTTCCGGAAAGACATAAGTTTTGACAGCGACACGCGGCGCACGACAAGGGATCGACACCACTTTGGGCGCATCAACGCCGATCGAAGTCGAGTCAATCGTCATCGGCAAATCGGCGCCAAACGTTTCACTGTGCGTTTCGACAGCGACTGTCAGGTTAGAGAACGAGACAATCGACGGCGCCGCGACATCCGCTTCCGGCAGATTCATTTTCCCATCCTTGGGTCATGAGGAACGTGGCGTCGACGCAAGGTCGACGCTTCCGTTCGAAATACTCAACCGTCTGCTAACCGCGTGGAGCTTGCTGGGCTTCACTGATCGCCTCATGGATGCGACCGAATGGCTCGGTCAAATCAATCCGCCCCGCAAACGTTTCCCAAACCCCAGCCACATCATTTCGATCTTGCGGAAACGCATCAGCGATCATCACCTCGACGCCGGCCAATGCAAACCAAGCTGGCGCTTTGGGCGCGGCGATCGCATGCGCGTTATCGACTCGCCAAACCTGACCTCCGGCATTGTCGGCAGACTCGGCATCTGGCGCCGTTGACTGCTTGGCGGGTGTCGGAGCGACGGCAATTACCGGCACATCCACATGCTGGCGAACGGCAAGCACTTCGATCATGTCCGTGCAAATTATCCGCGGAGCTAGATTTGTCTTGCGAACCAAAGCGGCGGCAATCTGCTCTCCACACAGATATTCGCGGAGCGTCGGACCGTACAAAATCTCTTGGGCACGATTTGCACGCACAGGCGTCGTACAATGAAACTCGAGTGGGCGACCGTTGGCATTCAACAATAGGTACCCGCCGAACAGCCCATGCTGCTCGTCTTCGACCACCGTTAAGTATCCTACAGTCGGCACGGAACTTTTGTCCCTCGCAGTCACAGGCGGCTTTCTCTCAGGGTGCATTTCCAGGGGTGCTATCACATCGCCGGTAATCCCTCACGCAACGATGCTTCCTTCACAATCGGTGCTGCGCGGCGGTCGACTTTAACCATCGAATCGAACGCGACAGAAGGGGGATCTGCTAGCGTTCTACACAAAACCCGCAATTGCTCGACAATCACCGGAAAGCGTGACTATACTTGGAGCATCAAATCCGGAGTCATAATTGATGTCGAACCCGAACAACTTCCCCTCCCTATTTACGCACGTCGACGTAACTGCAGGCTCCCCCTCAGGTAACGACGATGCGTCCGCCGGCAATATCACCCTGCTGTTGCAGCGAATGGTTGCCCTACAAGAGCGGCAAGCAGAGCTATTAGAAGAAATGCTGCAGCAGCAGATTTCGCAGCAAAAGCAACGCCAATCCGAATTGGCAGCTTGGCGGAAGGCTAACCCCCAGTTAGCGGACAAGTGCCGTAAAGCAGCCGAAGCTCTCAGCAAGGTCCACACCGAATTCCTTGGCTCGATCGCCGACGAAATTGACGACAGCGGTGAAGATATGGCCGATAGCGAATTCATGCTCAATGAGTTCGTCGATCGCTTTGGGCCTCGCATTGCCCACCTGAACGGCGTACTCCAGATGCTAGCCCAGTTAGGCAGCCCGCATCCGCCAGCGAAGTAAGACAGCACCCAACTGCTGTCGTCGATTTTCGCCGAACCTCCAAGCCCCACTCAGATTGGGGCTTTTTTATGCGCCCACCCCGCCGGCCTTTGGCGCCTATCCTGAAACCTGAATGCCAGCAGTGAAGTAGCTTTCTATGTACGCCCTTCTGCTGATCTCTTCTGGGAACTTGCCATGACGCTGCAACTTCGATTTTCGCTCACCTCCTTACTTTTGGTCAGCTGTTTACTGGTCCCCGCCGCGACGGCCGAAGAAACCAAAGTCCGGATGATCGATTTCGAGCCTAAAGATGCTTCCCGGGATCGCGTAGTTCCCCTTCGCGTTTATCTACCTGAAACCGACAAGCCGCTGCCGGTCATTTTGTTTTCGCACGGGCTCGGCGGCTCTCGCGAGAACAGCCCTTACTTGGGTAACTTTTGGGCCAGTAACGGCTACGTCTGCGTTTTCATGCAACATGCCGGCAGTGACGAAACAGTCTGGAAGGGAGTCGCACGCCGCGAAATCTTGCCCGCGATGAAGGCAGCCGCCAGCGGCAAGAGCTTGATGGATCGGATCAAGGATGTCCCGTTTGTGATCGATCAATTAGAAATTTGGAACAAGCAGCCCGACCATCCGCTGCATGGCAAACTGGACCTAGAACATATCGGCATGACAGGGCACAGCTTTGGCGCGGTCACTACCACGGCGGTCGCCGGTCGCAAGTTTCCGCTGGGTCGCAACAGCGCCGAACCACGGATCGACGCGTTCTTGCCGATGAGCCCGCAGACCAGCGAAGGAATGTCGGCCGAAAAGTCTTACGGCGAAGTCAAAGCGCCGATGCTGTGCATGACCGGCACCAAAGACAGCAGCATGATTGATTCACGCACGACGCCCGAGTCGCGTCGCGAAGTCTATCAAGGCCTGCCGCCCGGCGACAAATATGAGCTAGTCTTTGAAGGTGGAACGCACGGCACCTTCTCGGACGTCCGCGGCATGCGGATCGGCAATCGAGACCCCGACCATCACCCGGCGATCCAGCAAATCAGTCTGAAGTTCTGGGACGCGTATTTGAAAGAGGACGCGGCGGCGAAGCAGTGGCTACAGTCGGATGCGCCGCGTAAGGAGGTGAAGCTGAAGGAGGAGGATGTTTGGCAGTGGAAGTAGATCTCTGCCGCGAATTGGAGCTTCGAGCTCCGTGCTTCGATCGTCATTCTGGTTTCAACATTTGACCTACCGTTGCGTCCGCTTTTTCCTCGCTTGCGCATGTTGAAGTTGCGATCTTCAGCAGGTTCGTAAAAATAGAACGCGGAGGACACGGATCAGTCACGGTGTTACACGGCAAGAGGGGAGATTTGCATTTTCCCATCACGTCAAATTTGTTTACGAACCACAACAATTTGAAAATGCCAGCTTGCGGCACAAACAACGATTTCTGACCGTGAAACACCGTGATTTATCCGTGGTATCCGTGTTCCATTCTTTCTTTGTCCTCCAATAGCGCAACTTCAAAGCTTGCGCAACGGGCTACGAAGATAGTTCTGCTTTTCTTCCTACTCTTCCAGCGCAAACGTAAACTGGTTCTCCCCCGGGTCTTTTACTTCCACGCTCAAGCCGCTGGTCTTCTCGCTGCTATAGCGTTTTGGCAGCAGATGCCTGGGATTGCCAGAGAGGGCGGCGTTCATTTCGCGGGAGAGTCGGTTGTATTCGGCAGGACTGACCGTATCAGGATCGGGCAGCGCCAAGGTTTCCAGCTTGCGGATTGCGATTTCATACGAGCCAGGGATCACGCCGTCCCCTTCTTCAAACGTCCATAACTCTACTTCCCCCCGGCTGTTGGTATGCCCCACCGCGCCACGTAGTTCGGCGCCGGCAAAGACCACGGTCGCGCCTGAGACCGGCTGGCCGTTGAGCGTCACAATCGCGGTCACAGGAACCGTCTTGGGACGATTTGGATCGACGGTTCGACTGCAGCCAATTGCTGCCAACAGGCATACCAGTGCGGCAAGGTTTGCTCGGCTCATCTCTTTATCCAACCAGTCATGCTTACAGACTTGAGGTCGCTTCTTGACCGGCGATCGATCCCATCGCGCCCCAAACGCCAAACGGACTTGGGCCGCCGCTCACTTCGGTCGCGGTCGGATTGCCGCTATCGATCGTATCGGCAACAAAGTGGGTCGAACCATCAGCAAACCCAACATTCACGCCGCCGGGATGAAAGCTGCTAGGAGTCCAGACGCCCCACGAATTATCGGTCGATGCGGTCGTACAGCGCGGCGCATTCGGAGGAAGCACCGTGCTAAACCCGCTGAAAAAGACGCGACCTTCCGCCCAGCGACTACCAGGCGCTCGATGTACGTACGACTCAGCCGTCACCGCGACGGCCGAGTTAACCATGCCGTTGGTCCCGCGCGCCGCCCAGCAATCGGCAGGACTAGAAGGGTTCGCGTTAATCCCCGGCGTGACTGCGACGTTTCCCTTCATCGTACGTGTGATGCTATTGGGGCCGACCGTCACTTCTGACACGGCGGCAGTATTGCTGGATCCGTCGGTCAAGTCACTGAAATCACGATTGATCTGAACGACAAACATCCCGCGCTTCGTAGAGTTTGTCGAGTCATTGCTTCGAATACTATCGCCGACACAAAGATGATAACTACGAGGCTTACGATCATTGGTGTTGGTCCGGGTCACCCAGTTAGGATCCGAAGGGCAAGCCAGCTCCGGGATCATCGTGTTTTGATGCGTCGGATTCCAATCGGTCGAGCCATACGGCGGGCTCGCGCTGGTCATTCCGTCCCAAACCGCCGATTGCTCTAGATAAGGTAACAGCGAGACAAACCCGCTGGGCCGGGCCGGCGCCGCTTGAATTTGCATGGCAGGGAATGCCGAGTAGGTGTCGTGATAGGTATGCAACGCCAAACCAACTTGCTTCATTCGGTTAATGCACTGCATCCGCCGCGCTGCCTCACGGGCTTGCTGCACCGCCGGCAACAACAACGCGATCAAGACGCCGATGATCGCGATCACGACCAAAAGCTCAACCAGCGTGAACGCAAATCGCCGATCACACGCGAAACCGCTTCGTGAGACGTGCATGGGCTTACTCTCTCTTCTAGGTATGAGCGAAAGAAAAATGCCGCGTTGCTAGGCCAGAGAAGTGATCACTGGTATGAAGGGATTACACCCCTCGCAGGGGTTTAGTAAGTCATTTCCCGCACTTAGTTTTATAAAATTAAAGCCAGAGATGGGTCAAGGAAATAACCAGCTTGAGCTGCAATTTCCCCATCGATATGCCAGCTTATTGGCGCCCATTTTGAGTAGCGATCGCGATGCGGATCAAGAGTAAAAATACCGTTGCGATCGAAGAAAAGTGCTACCCAAGCGTGTTGCCTACTAAGCCGAGGTCTACTCCTTGGCTGGCCGAGTTACTGCATCCTATCCCCTTTTCAATCCTGCATTTTCCGACGTTTGCATCTAATGGAACCTGCCCCCTACTGAGTCCCTTTCCTCATTTATTCCGTCCCACAATGGTTGTCGAAACAACCTTTCCTCTCTATCCTGATAGAAACAGACCCGCGGTTAGTCGTTTCTTCCCTCCACTTGCCTGCCGCGCGGCGATTTTACTGCCCCCTGTTCCTGCGTAGGTGGTGAAGATGAATTCTGGCGAAAGCGTCTTGTCGGCTGACATTCAAACAAAAGCCCAGGCCGCCAAGGACAAGCTCGACCAACATGCGTACGAGACCGTCCAGTGGCACTTTCACGAGTCGACCGGTTGCCCGTTCTGGCTCGAGAAAAAGAAAGAGCTCTCCTTCGATCCGTTGACCGAAGTCAAGAACTACGAAGACATCCAAAAGTTCCCGCTGTTCGAGGACGAATGGCTTCGCGGGGGTCCCGTGCGTCGCTGGGTTCCCAAGGCGTTCGAGAACGATCCGGTCTACGTCTTTGAAACCGGCGGCACCACCGGCATTCCCAAAAGCCGCATCGCGATCAACGACTTCCGTACCGACTACGAGAACTTCAGCCACACGCTGCCCGATCAGTACTTCCCCAAAGGCTCGAACTGGCTAATGCTGGGCCCGTCTGGACCGCGGCGTTTGCGTCTGGCGGTCGAGCACTTGGCCCAGTATCGCGGCGGCATCTCGTTTTGTATCGACTTGGATCCCCGCTGGGTGGTCAAGCTGATCAAGAAGGGCTGGATGGAGCATCTGGAAGAATACAAAAGGCATTGCATCGATCAGGCAATCAGCGTGCTGACCGCCGGTCACGACGTGAAGTGCATGTTCGGCACGCCGAAGCTGATCGAATCGCTTTGCTTGGGCTTGGAAGAACGCGGCACTTCGCTGGCCGAAGTCGGCATCACCGGCATCTTCAGCGGCGGCACCGAGTTCACGCCGCAGTGGACTCGCTACTGCGTCGAAGAACTGTTTGGCGGCTCGCCTGAGGAAAGCGGCATTTACATGACGCCCACCTATGGCAACACGTTGATGGGACTGGCCTGCAGCAAGCCGGTTTCGGCGGCGGACGGCTACAAGATCAGCTACTACGCTCCGCAGCCGCGGGCCGTGACCGAAGTGGTCAGCTTTGATGATCCGATGCAGACCGTCGCTTACGGTGAAACAGGCCGCGTCAAACTGACGACGCTGACACAAGAGTTCTTCGTTCCCGGATTCCTAGAACGTGACGAAGGCGAACGCGAGATGCCGTTCGAGAAATACCCCTGGGACGGCGTCAGCGGAGTTCGCCCTTTCCATGGGACCGCATCTAGCACCACGGTCGGCGTCTACTAACCGCTTTGGTACGATCGATTTGGACACAAGCCCGCAGCGCCAGCAAGGGAAAGCGGGCAGCCAGTCCAATCATTTCGAGAGCCACTGTTAACTTTTAATTTTGATTACAGACGGTTCGACATAACCCAACGCATTCCCTCGCTGGCGCTGCGGGCTAGTGTTGAATGGATCCGGTAATTCGGCATTCTGGTTTCGACATTCGTCATTATCCCTGCTCCCCGTTTCAACTGCGAGAATCGTGATGCTCAAAATTCCAGCCATCCGTTGGGGCAAGCCGTACGAATCGCTTGAGTTCGAAGATGTCGTTCACTTCGCTACCGGCGAGCCAATTGCTCGCTTGAGCCAGGTAGGCGGCGGTCTGTTGAAACGGGATATGCGGTTCGCTCAAAAGGCTCGCGACGCGCTGCGCGAAATCCCTTCAAACGAGTTGCTAGAGATCCTGAAGAAAGCGGCCGACCTGTTCATGACCGCGACGTTGCCGATGGGAGACGGCACGCAGTCGCCGGCCGAGTTTGTCCATGCTCAAAGCGCCAGCACCGGCCTGCCGGAAAACATGTGTCGCTTCAACATGGAGAAAAACGCCTATGCGCTGTCGAACATGAATTTGATCCTCGACTCGCTGACGCGCGGCTTGGATCTTGAGATTCTCTCGCGCGGCTACGGCAAAGAAGATCGCGGCGTGACCGTCAGCTATCAGGCCCAAAGCCCGGTGCTGGGCGCTGTGCTGCCGTCCAACTCACCCGGCGTGCATACGCTGTGGCTGCCGGCGATTCCGCTGCAGTTGGGTCTCGTGCTAAAGCCAGGCGGCAAAGAACCTTGGACTCCCTATCGCATTTACTATGCGATGGTCGAAGCCGGCGTGCCGGCCGAAGCATTTGGCTTGTATCCCGGCGCCGGTGGCGATGTAGGCGCCGCATTGCTGGCGTCGTGCGATCGCTCGATGGTCTTCGGCGGTCAACAGACGATTGACCAGTATCATGGCAACCCTCGCGTTCAAGCGCATGGCCCCGGCTTTAGCAAGATCTTGCTGGGAGACGACGTGGTTGACGACTGGGAACGTTATCTCGATCTGATGGTGCAAAGCGTCTTCGCCAATAGCGGTCGCAGCTGCATCAACGCTTCCGGCATCTGGGCTTCGCGTCACACCAAAGAAATCGCCGCGGCGATTGCCGAGCGCATCGGCGGCGTCGAGCCGAAAGACCCGACTGATCCGACCGCATCGCTGGCCGCCTTCACTCAAAAAGGGATGGCTCCAGCCGTGTGGGGCATGATCGAGCAAGATCTGGCAGAGTCAGGCGTCACCCACATGACCGAAAAGTTTGGTCCGCGTCTGGAAGAACATGAACTTTGCGACTATCTGAAGCCGATGGTCATCCATGCCGACAGTCCTGAACGCGCCGTCGCTAAGAAGGAATACATGTTCCCCTTTGTGAGCGTTGTGCAGTGTCCCCAGGATCAGATGATCAAGCAGATTGGCTATACGCTAGTCGGCACGGCGATCACCGGCGACGAGGGTTGGGCACGTCAGTTGACCGACGCGACCAACATCGATCGCTTAAACATCGGCCCGATCCCAACGATTAAGCTCGACTGGCTGCAACCGCACGAAGGGAACTTGATTGAGTTCCTCTTCCGCAACCGCGCCTATCAAATGGCGCCGTTGGAAGTGGCCACGGTTTAAGTGGTTCAATCAGCTTCGCCCGCCGTCGATGACCGCGGGCGATTTCGTAGCTACACGCGGGTAAGTCGAGTATCGCTGGAACGTAAGAGGCTTGCATGATCCCGTTCGATTTTCAACCGCGTACACGCATCGTCTTTGGCCCCGGCGTCGTCGCCCAACTTGGCGACTTGGCGGCTGAGCTGGACGCCAAACGCGTCTTAATCGTCAGCGATCCCGGCGTGGTGAAAGCAGGCCATAGTCAAAAGGGAATCGACGCACTTCGTGCAGCCGGGATCGAAACGGCGTTGTTTGACGGCGTGCAAGAGAACCCAACCACGGCCAACGTTGACGCCGGTGTTGCGATGGCGAAAGCCAATGATGCGCAGCTGATCGTCGGGCTTGGCGGCGGCAGCGCGATGGACTGCGCCAAAGGGATTAACTTTCTGCTGACCAACGGCGGTCGGATGCAGGACTACTGGGGCGTCGGCAAAGCACAGCATGAGATGCTGCCGATGATCGCCGTTCCCACTACCGCCGGAACCGGCAGTGAGACACAGTCCTTCGCACTGATCTCTGATGCTGAGACCCATGTAAAGATGGCGTGCGGCGATCCCAAAGCCAGCTGCAAAGTTGCGTTGCTCGATCCCGAACTGACCGTCACGCAACCGCATAAAGTCACCGCGCTGACCGGCATCGACGCAATTGCTCACGCACTTGAGACCTACGTCACGCGACGTCGCAACAGTTGCAGCCTGGCGTTCAGTCGCGGGGCTTGGCGGATGCTGGCCAGCAACTACGCGCAGGTCCTCAAAGATCCTACCAATCTGGAAGCTCGGGGGGGGATGCAGTTGGGCGCGTGCTTCGCAGGCTTGGCGATCGAAAATTCGATGCTAGGCGCAGCTCATGCGCTGGCCAATCCGCTCACCTCCAAATTTGGCGTAGTGCATGGTCAAGCAGTCGCAGTGATGTTGCCGCATGTGATTCGCTACAACAGTGCAATGGTCGGCGATTGGTATCGCGAACTACTGCAAGTCGACGTGCCAATTGCTGGATTCCCCAGCGGGGACCATCCCGAAGCGTTGGCCGACTTTGTAACCCAGCTGGTTGCGGAAGCCGATTTGGCGACCGATCTAACAGCCCTGGGAGTGGATCCCGACAGTACGACCGAGCTAGGTATCGACGCCGCCAAACAGTGGACCGGGACCTTCAATCCCCGCGAAGTTGATGCGGCTTCGCTGAAGTCGCTGTACGACGCCGCGCTCTAATCGGCATATCTGACACGATGCGGCGCGGGGCCAACCACACCCCCGCCGCTTCCCCTCTTCTGCCTGCGGCATTCAGCAATAATCGGGCGAATCCAACGATGGGCAGCGCCGCGATCCATTTTGTGTTCCATATATGTCTGTGCGGCTAGTTGCGTGAAACGTACCACCAACACGTCACCATGACTTCGCTGCGCCGTGGAATCAAGAGAAGGTAGAGATAATGCTGGGAATGATCGCGTCACGCTGGTTCTCGTCAAAGCGTCCAGCATCCGATTTGACTGACATGCAAACCGAACAGCATGAACTGCGGGGGCTGGTGACCGCAATCAATCGCTCCAGCGCGGTCATCCACTTTGCCCTCGACGGAACTATCCTGTCTGCGAACGATAATTTCCTGCAGACGATGGGCTACACGCTCGACGAACTCCGCGGCCAGCATCATCGCATTTTCGTCGATCCGCAATACGCAAACTCTGTTGAGTATTCGCAGTTTTGGGAAAAGCTGCGTAGCGGCGAAGTCCATGCCGATCAATACAAGCGAATCGGTAAAGGAGGACGCGAGGTTTATATTCAAGCCTCGTACAATCCCGTCTTTGCCTCTGACGGCCGACCGGCCCAAGTCGTCAAGTTCGCTACCGATATCACCCAGCAAGTCCTCGCCCAACAAAAATCGGCGCAGGCGATGAACATGCTGGAGAATCTGCCGATTAACATCATGTTCGCCGATCGAGACTTGATCATTCGCTACATGAATCGCTCCTCGCAAGCGACGCTCGAAAAAGTGCAACACTTGCTGCCGATTCCGGTCAGCAAGATTCTCGGGGCCTGCATTGATCAGTTTCACAAAGATCCCCGGGTACAACGGAGGCTGTTAGCGGACCCGCAGAACCTGCCGATCAAAGCTCATTTTCCACTCGGCCCCGAAATGATCGACCTGATGGTTCACCCCATCTACGACGACGCACAAAATTACATCGGCGCAATGGCGAGCTGGAACATCGTCACAGAACAAACGCTGCTCCGCTCGCAAGCCGGGCAACTCGGCCAGGTCGGCCAGACCGTCGCCGGCAACGTCAACGACATGGCTGCTGCAATGCGCGAAGTTAGCCTCAACGTCAGCCGCACGGCCAACTTGGCCGCTAGTGCAGAACAACAAGTGGTCGCCACCGGCAATTCGATTCAGCAATTGACCGAAAGCAGCGGGCAAATTGAAGAAGTGATCGACCTGATTCGCGAACTCGCGGATCAAACCAATCTACTTGCTCTGAACGCGACGATCGAAGCGGCTCGCGCTGGGGACGCCGGTCGCAGTTTCGCCGTTGTCGCGGGTGAAGTGAAATCCCTAGCTAGTGAAACGGCGAAAGCAACTCACACCATCGCTGAACGGGTCAGCGGGATCCGAGCAAACATCGAATCGGTTGTCTCGGCCACGCGTAAGATCTCAGGCAGCGTCGCCGAAGTAAGCCAAAACAGCTCCTCCGTAGCTGCAGCAATCGAAGAACAATCGACCATTATCTCTGGGATGAAAACAACAGCCGAGGATCTGGTGCAACTCAGCGCCCATCTACAAAAAATGTAGACCCAGAACAAAACAAGCTGTGAGAGGCTCAGAGCGGCGTCCGAGGCAAAGTCGGCGCCGCTCTTTTTTTGCGCCCCCCCATTCTGAAGTAAGAGGGGCGGCGTGCGGCAGCGGCTATCGCCTGGCCTCTTCTGCGGTTTCTCTGCTTCGCGCTGTGGATTTCGCTGGCAAGCCGATCAGATTCAGTCCATGTTTGTCTAGAGATGAGCGATTTTGACTATTCATGGGGCTTCCCCTCGAAGATACTATTAGATATCAGCAAACACCGATGCGTCTCAGCACGGAGGACCCAGCTATGAGCTTCAAATACAGTTATTTACGCGTCCGCGACAACAGCGAGGTGGTCGTCGCCGACTTCCAGCAGTCGTCCATCTTGGACGAAGGGGCGATCGAACGGATCGGCGTCGAATTCGATCGCTTGGTCCTGGAGGCGGTCACCGCCAAAAAGCTACTCGTTAATTTCCGCGGCGTCGAATACATGTCTTCGGCGATGATCGGAAAACTGATCCATCTGTCCAAGAAATGCAAAGAGGCCAAGGTCAAACTAAAATTGTGCGGGGTCGGCCCCAAAATCAACGAAATCTTCCAGTTGATGAAGCTGAATAAGGTGTTTGACATCCAGAAGGATGAAAAAACAGCGATCGAAGCCTTCAACAGCCCATCCTTAAGCAATTGGTTTGGCCTGAAAACGTAAGACAGACGCTAGCATGGGCGCAGTTCGCTCTTTCCCCTACGAGACGGTCTAACTAGAATCCCCCGCTGGCGTTCATCGCTTGCGCCGATTCCCTATCTGTCGTACGTAGTCCTGAAAGTTCGTTCATGTCGTCCGGATCGCCTGACGAGACCGATGCCGACCGCTCCATGCTGGCGATGCCGCTGGCTGAGTTAACGCGCGTCGTCGTTCGTAATCCGGTCACGGTCATCGTAATCGGACTGTTGGTTGCCGTCGCTTCGGTGTTTGGCACGGCCCAATCGCTGGGCTTCAAAACAAGCCGGCTTGATCTGATCAATCCTGACAGCAACTACAACCAGCTGTGGCTCGAATATCTCGAACAGTTTGGCGCGGATGACGACGTAGTGGTCGTCGTTGAAGGAAACGCCAAAGAGCACGTCTCCCCAGTGCTAGAGGCGCTGTACAGTCGACTCTCGGCCAACCGCGAATCGTTTTACGCCGTACTGCATGAGCGAGGCCTAGCCAACGTGCGGGCCAAAGGTCTGCACTATGTGCCGCCTGACGAACTCGCCGAAATGGAGGGCGAAATCGCCGCGCTGCAGCCGGTGCTCAGCGGCAAGTGGGAAGCGATCTCATTTGATCGGCTCCTCTGGGGCGCCAATCAGCGATTGCTGGTCGATTCACCCCAGCAGAAACAAATGGCCGCCGTCGAGTTAAATCGACTTGCTGATGGCCTGCTGCATGCCCTACGCGAAGATGGCGACAATCCCTCGATCTGGGCCGAACCGCACGAATCGCTCTCGGTCATGAGCCAACTCGATTCAGAGTATTTCACCGCCAATGAAGGACGAATGGGCTTTGTCCTATTGCGTCTGGTTAAAAACGAATCGAGTTTCTCCCAAGGTGGCGAAGCAATTCGCCGCTTGCGCGGGATCATCCGCAATGTGCAAGCCAACTACCCTGAAGTTCAAATTGGCCTGACTGGTTTGCCGGTCATGGAAAATGACGAGATGGAGGGGAGCCAAAAGGACATGATCCTATCGAGCGTCCTTAGCTTGATTGGGGTCGCAGTCCTGTTTATTGCTGGCTTTGGCGGCTTGCGACATCCGCTGCTGGCCGTCGCGACCCTGATCATCGGCTTGGCCTGGAGCTTCGGCTTTGTGACGATCTCGATTGGGCACCTGAACATTTTAAGCGTCTCTTTTGGCGTAATTTTGATCGGTCTGGGGATCGACTTTGGGGTCCACTATGTCGCAAAGTATCTACAATTACGCCAACGAATTGGGGATAGCGGCACAGCGTTAATCGAAACGTCACGCAGCGTTGGGCCTGGGATTGTGACCGGCGCTGCAACAACCGCAATCGCGTTTTTCACCGCCGCTTTGACCGAGTTCACAGGCGTCGCCGAACTGGGCGTAATCGCCGGCGGCGGAATTATTGTCTGCCTGATTGGCGCGTTCACGTTGCTGCCGGCGATGATTGTCTTGGCCGATCGCAATCGCAATCGTTATCTGTTGCCAAATCCGCTGCGGATTGATGGGTGGATCGCTCCCATGATGCAAGCGCCCCGAGCGACGCTCATCGGGTCGTTAGCGTTTTGCATCTTCCTTTCGCTGGGCGCTTCAAGACTTTACTACGACCACAACCTGCTGAACTTGCAAGCGCAAGGACTCGAAAGCGTTGAGTGGGAAAAGAAACTGCTGGAAGAGACCGACCGCAGCGTTTGGTTTGCACTCTCGATCGCCGGCAGCCGCCAAGAGCTGATCACGCGGAAAAAAGCGTTTGAAAAACTACCAAACGTCGACCATGTCGAAGAGATCGCCTCGTTGCTTCCCCCTTCGGACGAGCAACGATCGGCACAGATTCAGCGGATTCGTTCACGCCTAACTAACCTGCCCGAGTATCCCCCGACCCTGCCGATCACGCCGGCGCCCCAATTAGCGCAGATTTTGGCCCAAGCCCAACAACTGCTGCCAGGCGACGACGCGACCGCACTGCAAGCACGACGCCTGATTGGCCAGGCCCGCGAGTTATTGCGCACCATGCCCCAGGCACACTACGAGGCGCTGATGCGTTCGCTGCAACAGCGTTCGGCTGGCGAATTGCTGACGCGGATGCATTCGCTGCATGCGGTATCCGACCCCGAGACGCCAAATATTGATGATTTTCCAGAAGCGCTAGTGACGCGATTTGTCGGCAAGAACAATCAGTACCTGCTGCGAATCTATCCCAATAGCGATATCTGGGACATGGAATCGCTGGCGAAATTTGTCGCCCAAGTGCAGTCCGTCGATCCACAAGTCACCGGCCAACCGCTGCAAACGTTTTACGCTTCGCGGCAAATGCAAAAGAGCTATATCCATGCGGCGATTTACTCGCTGATTGCCGTACTGATCGTGCTGATTCTCGACTTCCGCAGCTTGCGGCACTCGCTGCTGGCGCTGACGCCGGTTGGACTAGGAAGCGCGATCATGTTCGGCATTCAGGGGTTCATGGATATTCCGCTGAATCCGGCCAATATGATCGTGCTGCCGCTGATCCTGGGGATCGGGATCGACGACGGCGTCCATGTGCTGCACGACTACCGCTGCCAAGCGGGCAAAAGATATCGAATCTCGGCATCAACCGCCGCGGCGGTGCTGATTACCTCGCTGACAACTATGATCGGATTCGGCTCGCTGATGCTGGCCGATCACCAAGGACTGCAAAGCCTGGGACGCGTGCTGACAATTGGTGTGACCTGCTGCTTGTTCACCTCGCTGATCGTGTTGCCGGCATTCCTCTCAACGATCACTAGCCACTTAAAAAATGAAGATTCCAATCGCAAACCAAAACCGGAAGCGACACGTAAACGAATTCGTCCTGGCCTGTTGAGTGAATTTGGCAAAGATTCTCCCCCCAGTAGCGGGCCTCGCAACTCCGAGCCAGCGTCGGCAGCGCAACTGGACGCTTCATCGAAAAAACCAGGGGGAAACGCCAGCGACCATGACTCGGACCGCACCATCATTGTCCCGGTCCGCCGTCCGCCCCGCTAATCCACCCCGACAGGGGATTTGCCAAGTGGTCCTTTCCCCCAAGGGAAAGCAACGCTAAAATCTGGGATTCGTAACAACCGACCTGCAAAAGCTAAGCAGTAACCCGAAAGATAGAAAATGGCCAAGCCGCACCGCAAACTGAAAAAAGCCAATCACGGCGCTCGTCCCGCCAGCGCCAAAGCTCGTAAAGCCAAGCGTCGCGCCATCAAGACCTAGTCTCGTCCCGCTTGCTGCAATGAAGATTGCCGGGATTTTTACGTTTCGCTGACCGCCTGCGGAGGAGTGTGGCGCCGTGCCGCGCGAAGACTACATCCTCGATCCCGCGACGATCGATTGCAACCATGTGATCGCTGACATCGAAGCGATTCGCGAGTTGAACCCCCAACGCTTCGAAATGGAGCAGTTGACGGCGATCGTCTACGAAGACACCGAGAAAGACATCTGCGTCGGATACAAAGATCTGGCCGAAGATGAATTCTGGGTACGTGGGCATATGCCCGGCTTTCCGCTGATGCCCGGCGTGATGATGTGCGAAGCGGCCGCTCAGGTCAGTTCGTGGTATGTCACGCGCCATAACCTGATGGGCGACTATCAGCTTGGCTTTGGCGGGCTTGACCAGGTCAAGTTTCGCGGCATCGTTCAGCCTGGCAAACGCTTGGTGATCGTGCTGCAAAAGACGAAGGGTCGCGCTGGACGGATCATCGTTTGTCGTTTCCAGGGCTTCATTGACGAACGCCTGGTTTGTGAGGGGGAGATTCGCGGCATTCCTCTTCCGAAAAATCTGTAATTGGCCCTCCCTCTTTCGTAGTTCATCATGGGCCGCAAAACGCTACCGAAACTTAATCCCAGCGTCGATCTAAGTCGCAACTTTCGCACCGCCGAGCTTGTGCCGCGCCCCTGGGACCCCGAATCAATTTTCGGGCGAATCGCGCCGCTAGAGATCGAAGTCGGCTGCGGCAAAGGACTGTTCCTGCGCAACGCATCCGGCGGAACTCCCGAGCGAGATTTTCTCGGCATCGAAATCGCCTTCAAATATGCCGAATACGCCGGCTATCGCCTGGCGAAGGAAGCACGCACCAATGCCGTGATGGTTCATGGGGATGGGCAGAAGCTCTTTCCCGAAGTTTTTCCGAATGAATCAGCGGCCGCAGTCCATGTTTACTTCCCCGATCCATGGTGGAAGAAACGTCATCATCGCCGCCGCGTGATGAACGAGACCTTCTCGCAAGAGATCGAGCGAGTCCTGATCCCCGGCGGTATTCTGCACTTTTGGACCGACGTCGAAGAATACTTTGACATGACCGTCGAACTGCTGCACGAGCATACAAAACTAACAGGCCCACTGCCGGTTGCAGAACGCGAGGCCGAGCATGACCTCGACTATCGCACCCACTTTGAACGCCGTATGCGGAAGAATGACCTGGACGTCTTTCGCAGTGAGTTCCACAAGCCGGCCTAGCGTCACGCTTTCTTCGACTCTTTGTCAGGCTGCACATCGCGCGGCGCGATGATAATCATTCCGCACAGCCGGCAGCGAAAGCTATCGCTGCGAAACGGCCCCAGACGCAGTGCGAAGTCCGATCCCACCACCGGTTCGTCGCCGCCGGCCAAGATTCGTTCCAACATCGAACGATCAAGAATCCGCCACTTGATCGGCGCGTAAGAGGTGACCATCCCGTACTCCATCGGCGACGCACAGTCCGGGCAATCGCGCACCGGTCGATCGGGGGCATCTCGGCTGGGCGATGCGAACGGGTTCTCGGCGTCAGAGTTGGAAGCAGAGTCGGTCATGGCTTTTGCATTATGGACTCAATGTCGCGATTCCCATGAAGGATGCGCACAATTTCTACGCCGTCTGACATTGGTTCATAAATGATCGCGTACATTCCCAAAACGCTGCAGCGAAGATCCTGGAACCACTCTAATCTAGCCCCCAATAGCGGCTGCGCGGCCAAGAGCTCGAAACGCTCTTGCAAACGATCCATCATTCTAGCGGCTGATTGCGGACTATCGCGGTCAATGTAGTCAATAATCTGCTTGAAGTCCGTTCTCGCAAGCCGCGAAAGTCGATGTGACATTTAGCCTGCCTGCTCGCGTTCACTACGAATTTCGTGCAATATCTCTTCTTGAAAGGCCTTCGCTTCCGCGGGAGTGCGGATCTCCACATAGCGTCCTGCTCGCAGGTCATCGACGCCGGCCTGAATCTTTGCTTTCACCGTCGCCCAATCGGCCGCTTGTTGGTCAAACAGCGTCAGCGCTGCTTCCACAATCTGCTGCGGGCTGTCGTAATTGCCGCTAGAGAGATGCTTTTGAATTATCGACTCGGTCTTTTCGTTTAAAGGTAGGTCCATGCCAACACTCATCCAAACCGGGAATTGGTAATTCTGCTCTTACTATTCTATGCTAAACAGCGTATTCCGCCGAATCTTCATCGCAGGTAAAGCTCTCTTATGCAACTTCGCCCTCTTGGTCATACCGGAATTCAAGTCAGCGAACTCTCACTCGGTGGACTTTATACATCGTCGCTGGCCGGCGGTGACTCCGAAACCACTCGACTATTGTCAGCCGCCGCCGAACTAGGAATCAACTACTGCGACACGGCGCCTGCCTACGCCGATAGCGAAGCGACGCTTGGCAAAGCACTTCAGGCTTCCGGCAAGCCGTTTATTGTATCGACCAAATTTGGCGGTCGGCCCACGCCGTTCGATCCGCAAAACATCGACCAGCTAAAGGCGTCGTTCGCCGAAAGCTGTCGCGTTCTGGGACGCGACCAGATCGATATTCTGCTAGTTCACGAGCCCGATCGTCCGCTGCAATACAACTGGTGGAACAGCTTTCGTCCGCTCGCTGGCCCCGTCTTGGATCTGCTACAAGAGCTAAAAGCCTCAGGCCGCGTCAAAGCGATCGGCTTGGCCGGCACCACCGTCGCCGAAATGACGTCGCTGGTTAGAACGGGTCTGTTTGATGTGCTGCTGACGGCGTTCAACTACAACTTACTGTTTCGCGAAGCAGAAGAAGAACTACTGCCGGCCGCCAAAGAGCAAGGAATGGGCGTCATCGTCGGCTCGGCACTAGGCCAAGGTTTTTTGAGCCGACGGTTCGACAAAGAAGTGCTAGAGCGCCCCTACTGGATGAGCCGTCGCCGTCGCGAACAATTACTGCGGTTGTATACGTTTGTCGAAGAAACCGGTTTCGATCTGCCGGAACTCTGTCTCCGTTTTGTGCTGAGCAATCCCGACATTTCGACGGTGCTAATCGGCGCCAAGACGCGTGAACAACTGGAAGCCAGTGTTAAAGGAGCGAAACTAGGACCGCTAGAGCCAGAAACGCTGGAACAACTGCACGAACTTGCCACCATGCTCCCCCATCGGCCGTATGAAGAACCGATGATCTTGCCTCTGGGGAAGGAGTATTACGGCCCCGGCATCGCCAATATGGGCGGCGCGGTGCAAGTTGGCAAAGGTTAGCGTCCCACAGAATATCGTTCCCTCCGTTGGCTTGCCGCTTGTGATCCCTTATCCTGATAGACGCTGCTAGTTAGGTAAAGTTGAACGGGCCGCCGATCTATTTGCGGTCGGCCATCACGGAAGGGAACTCACCATGACTGCTCTGCAACGGCTGCTCCGTAACTTCATGCTCGGGATTTTGGCGATCGCAGTTCTCTGCGGATGCACGCCAAAGTCCGACAAAGTCGCTGCTCCGACTTCTAATGTCAGTACGCCGGAAGGGCCTCAAGACAAAACAGCCAAACCGGCCGAGACCACTCCCGCTACTGCAAAGAAACCCGCCGAAGATAAACCGGCTGACAAGCAGCCCGCAGAGATGAAGCCAGAAACGACCCCAGCGGCAGCCGCTTCTCCCGCTGCCGATAAGAAAGCCTTTGACATGAGCGACGTGCCGCTGATCCCTCGCCGCAAGTTTTTTGGCAATCCCGAAAAAGCACGGGCTCGCTTAAGCCCCGATGGAACCAAGCTCGCCTATCTAGCGCCGGTCGACGGAGTGCTCAACGTCTGGGTCGGCTCAACCGAATCGCTGGGCAAAGACGCCAAGCCGATCACCAAAGACACGCATCGCGGCATTCGCAGCTTTAGCTGGGCGTACACCAACAACCACGTCCTCTACACGCAAGACAAAGATGGGGATGAAAATTTCCACATCTATGCCGTGAATCTAACGACAGACGAAATCAAAGATCTGACGCCGCTCGAAAAAATCCGCGCCGAAATTGATAACGTCAGCGAAAACTTCCCCAATGAAATCTTGATCGGGCTCAACGATCGCGACCCGCAGTTGCACGACTTGTATCGCCTGAATGTGGAGACCGGCGAAAAGGAATTGCTGCAAGAAAACCCAGGTTTCGCCGGCTTTTTGACCGATGACAACTATAAGGTCCGCTTTGCGATGACCTACACGCCGGACGCCGGCCAAATGTATCTGACCCCGACCGAAATGGACGGCAAAGAAGACTGGAAGCCGTTTTTGAAAATCGACGCCGCCGATGCAATGACGACCGGCATCGCCGGCTTTGATAAAAGCGGCGAAGTCGCCTATTTGTACGACAGCCGTGATCGAAACACCGCCGCACTCAAGTCGCTTGACCTGAAAACCGGTGACGAAAAACTGATCGCCGAAAACGACAAAGCCGACATCTCCGGCGTGTTGACCCACCCGACCGAAAAGACGATTCAAGCCGTCGCGTTCAACTACGAACGCCAAACTTGGGACATTCTGGACGAAACGCTGAAAGCCGACTTTGCATTTCTCGAAAAGCAAGAAGATGGCGAAATCCAGATCACTAGCCGCACGCTAAATGACAACCTCTGGACGGTCGCCTACCTGCGTGACGATGGCCCGGTCGATTTTTATCTGTATCATCGCGGCGACGAAAAGAAGGCCGAGTTCCTCTTCTCCAGTCAGCCTGAACTGGCCGATCTGCCGCTGGTGAAGATGCACCCGGTGGTCATCGACGCGCGTGACGGCTTGAAGCTGGTCAGCTATCTGACCTTGCCAAAAGGCTCCAATCCCGACGGCGGGATCAAGACAACCCAGCCGTTGCCGCTGGTGCTGGACGTGCACGGCGGACCTTGGGCCCGCGATGACTGGGGTTTTAACCCGATGGCTCAATTACTGGCCAACCGCGGCTACGCCGTCCTTTCGGTCAACTATCGCGGCTCGACCGGTTTCGGCAAAGATTTCTTAAATGCCGCCAACAAAGAGTGGGCCGGCAAGATGCATGACGACTTGCTGGACGCGGTCGATTGGGCGATCGCGCAGGGGATCGCTGATCCTGACAAAGTTGCAATCATGGGGGGCAGCTACGGCGGCTACGCCACGTTAGTCGGTTTGACCTACACGCCTGACAAGTTTTGCTGCGGCGTCGATATCGTTGGCCCGTCAAGTCTGGTCACGCTGCTGAACAACGTTCCGCCCTACTGGATGCCGTTCATGCCGGTAATGAAGGACCGCGTTGGCGATCATGAAAGCGAAGAAGGGATAGAATTTCTCAACAGTCGATCGCCGCTCAACTTTGTTGATAAGATCACCAAGCCGCTCTTAATCGGCCAAGGCGCCAACGACCCGCGGGTTAAACAGGCCGAAGCGGATCAAATTGTCAAAGCGATGGAAGAGAAGAAAATCCCGGTCACTTACGTGTTGTTCCCCGAAGAAGGACACGGTTTCGCCAAGCCCGAAAATCGCTTCGCGTTCAACGCCGTGACCGAAGCCTTTTTGGCCGAGAATCTGGGGGGCCGCTTTGAACCGATCGGCGACGCGTTTGTCGGCGCCAAGCTAGAGATCCCTGCCGGTGCTGCCGACGTACCCGGCGTTGAAGCAGCGTTACAAAAATAGCCTAGCCACAGGCTTTCGCCTGCCGATATGATTCTACGATGAATCTACCGCTGCTTAGCAAGTATCTGGGCGTCGTCACTCTCCTTTTGGCGGCGGCGATGCTATTTGCGCTGCCGTGGGCTTTCCCCTGGCTCGGCCACGGACAGCAGTTTGATACGCGAGGTTTTTTCGCCGTGTTGTCGGCGGCTGCCATCGCGGGGGCTCTCGGCGGCGGGATGTTACTCGCCGGGCGAAACGCCAGGGGACAACTCTACCGTCGTGAGGCGATCGCGATTGTCGGGATTAGCTGGCTGATCTTTACCACCGTCGGCGCGCTTCCCTTTATCCTGGGACATGTCAGAGGGAGCGAAAGCAACGAGCGGATTGTGCGTCTGATCGTTGACGACCTGTTTGAATCCGCGTCTGGTTTTACCGGAGCCGGCGCGACCATCATGAACGACATCGAAGATGAGAGCATGCTGCCAAAGTGCTTGTTGTTTTGGCGCAGCGAAACTCACTTTGTCGGCGGCCTAGGAATCATGGTCCTGTTTGTCGCGTTGCTAGGGCAAGGCTCGGCCGGTAAGGCGCTGCTGATGACCGAGTCTGTCGGTCCGCAGGGAGAAGTCGGAACTTCCCGATCGCAACATAGCGCCTGGATTTTCGCCGGCATCTATGTGGGACTCAACGTCATTCTGACGGCGCTGCTATTGATTGAAGGGATGAACCTATTTGATGCGCTCTGCCACTCGTTTGGTACGATCGCCACGGGTGGGCTGTCGACCTACAACGCCAGCGTCGCACATTTCGAGAGCGTCACGATCGAGATGACGATCGGCACCTTCATGGCGATCGCCTGCGTTAATTTTTCACTTCTGTATGCTGCGCTGCTAGGCCAATGGGCGCGTCTGTGGATCAACACCGAGCTATGGGCCTATCTCGGGATTTTGTTTGGCGTCATCGCGGCGGTAATGTTCGCCGGACTCTGGCATCATGATTTCCCGGATGTGATGACAGCGTTTCGTTTCAGCTATTTCAACGTCATTTCGGTGCAAACCAACACCGGATTTGGTACTAGCGACTTCGACCGCTGGAATGAATTCAGCCGCGGGATGCTGTTTGTTCTGATGTTTGTCGGCGGTTGTGCCGGCAGCACCAGTTGCAGCTTGAAGGTGATTCGCCATGTCGTGCTGTGGAAGTCGCTCTACATCTACATCCTCAAGACTTTTCGCCCCCGGTTGATCAGCACGATGCGACTCAATGGCAAAGCGGTTCAAGACTCGAACGAGCTGACCAACGAAGTCTTTATCTATTTTGGCATGATCGGCTTTGTCTTTATCGTCGCGTGGCTCGCGTTGTTATTTCTAGAGCCGGACAAAGCTTGGCTGGAAGCCGGACACTCGGCGCCTGTCAAAATGCTCGACTGTGCAACCGGCGTCGCCGCTTGCATCAACGGAGTGGGGCCTGGTCTTGGCGCTTTGGGCCCGTCAAAAAACTTCTCCGGCTTCTCGATCGGCAGCAAGCTGGTCTTTACCGCACTGATGCTGCTAGGCCGGATTGAGATTTTTCCGCTGCTGGTGATCTTTACGCCCGGCTTGTGGCGGCGATCGACGCACTGATCGTCCACCAAACCGCTGCACAACGGCGCGGCATTCGCAAAATCGCAGCGCCCTTTAATTCTGAGCATTCCGAAGTCACCAGCGACCATTCTTTGCTCGCCTCGTCGCAACCTCTTTCCCTAGCGATAGTTAGCAATCTTTCTCGCAACGCGTTATAAGCCGGTTTTCTGCGGCACGTGACTTGCTTTTCCTAGCGCTGAGTCTGACGGTCCTTGCTGCTCGTCCTCCCCTTGGTCCCCTCTTTCGATACGAGCGAGAGTTATGATTGCTTCCGATCCGCAAACCATTGTTGTCGTCGGTAACGGCATGGTTGGTCATCGATTTGTGGAGAAGATGATCGAGCTGGACATCGCGCAAAAGTATCGGATCGTCACTTTTTGTGAAGAGCCGCGCGCCGCCTACGATCGCGTCGGGCTGACTTCTTTCTTTGCTCATCGCGACGCCGAAAAGCTGATGCTCGCGCGGATGGACTGGTATCAACAGCACGAGATTGAGTTGCATATCGGCGATCGCGCCAATCGCATCGACCGCGCTGCGCAAATCGTCTATTCGGATCGTGGAGCGGCGATTCACTACGATCACTTAGTGATGGCGACCGGCTCGTATCCGTTTGTCCCTAACATTCCCGGCGTAAAACATCATGGAGTCTTCGTCTATCGCACCATTGAAGACCTCGAACGGATTATCGAATACGGCAAAAAAAGCAAACGCTGCGCCGTCATCGGCGGCGGGCTGTTGGGATTAGAAGCGGCCAAAGCGGCACATGATCTAGAGCTAGAAACCTACGTGGTCGAATACAACGGCCGAGTTATGCCGCGACAGTTGGACGACGCCGGTTCGGAAATGCTGATTAAGAAAATCTCAGCGCTGGGTCTGCACGTCTTGCTCAACAAGGGAACCAAAGAGATCCGCGGCGATGGCCATGTGCAGCAGATTCAGTTTACCGACAACACGACGATTGATGTCGACATGGTCATCATCTCGGCCGGTATTCGTCCGCGTGATGAACTCGCCCAAGAATCCCACCTAGAACTGGGAGAGCGCGGCGGCGTGCTGGTGAATGATCGTCTGCAATCTTCCGATCCTAACATTTATGCGATTGGTGAAATTGCGTCGCATGCCGGCATGGTCTATGGCTTGGTTGCTCCCGGCTACGAAATGGCGGAGATCGTCGCCGCCAACTTCTGTGGAGCAGAACGTCAGTTCACCGGCGCCGATATGTCAACGAAGCTTAAACTAATGGGCTGTGATGTCGCCAGCTTTGGCCAGTACGATTTACCAGCCGAACAAGCGCGCCCCTTGATCTGGGAAGACCCGTTCAAAGGGGTCTACAAGAAGCTGCTGTTTACGCCAGACGGAACACGCTTACTGGGCGGCATGTTGGTCGGCGACGCTTCAGACTACGGCACGCTATTGATCCTCAGCAAAAGCGAGGCTCCCCTTCCCTGCGACCCAGCCACCTTGATTGGCGCCGGCGGCAGCGGCGACAAAAACGCCCTCGGCGGCGTGGCCGACATGCCTGACAGCGCTCAGATTTGCTCGTGCAACAACGTCACCAAGGGACGTATTTGTGAAGCGATCCGCGAAGAAGGAATCGACACCATCGGCGCATTGAAAATGTGCACCAAAGCGGGCTCCGGCTGCGGTGGCTGCCTACCGTTGGTCACCGATCTGCTGACCGCCGAGCTGAAAGCGGCTGGCAAAACCGCCAACACCGACCTGTGCGAACATTTCTCGTATTCGCGACAAGAGTTGTACGAGATTGTACAACTGAAAGAGATTAAAACCTTCAACGAGTTAATCGCCCAGCATGGCCGCGGCCTCGGCTGCGAAATTTGCAAGCCGACAGTCGCATCGATCTTGGCCTCGCTCTGGAACGATCAAATTCTGGAGCCGCAGCATGCAACGCTGCAAGACTCGAACGATCGCTTTTTGGCCAACATTCAACGCGGCGGTTCTTACTCGGTCGTACCGCGGGTTCCCGGCGGAGAGATCACGCCAGAGAAGTTGATCGTGCTGGGAGAAGTCGCCAAAAAATACAAACTGTACACGAAGATCACCGGCGGCCAGCGCGTCGATCTGTTCGGCGCCCAAGCCTACGAGCTGCCAGATATCTGGGAAGAACTGATCAACGCTGGCTTCGAGAGCGGTCATGCCTACGGCAAGTCGCTGCGCACGGTGAAAAGCTGCGTCGGTTCAACCTGGTGCCGTTATGGGATCGGCGATGCGGTCGGCTTTGCGATTACGCTGGAAGAGCGATATCGCGGGCTCCGTTCACCTCACAAGCTGAAATTCGCCGTCTCAGGCTGCGTTCGTGAATGCGCCGAAGCCCAATGCAAAGATGTCGGGCTGATCGCAACCGAGAACGGCTATAACCTTTACGTCTGCGGCAACGGCGGAACCAAGCCGCGACATGCCGACCTGCTGATCGCCGACATTGATGAAGCGACCGCGATTACCTACATCGATCGCTTCTTAATCTACTACATCCGCACGGCGGACCGACTGATGCGAACCGCGACTTGGATGGAGAAGCTAGAGGGAGGCCTCGATCATCTCAAAGCGGTCGTAATCGACGATAAGCTGGGCGTGGCGGAAGAGCTGGAAAAACAGATGCAATATCTGGTCGACACCTACCAGTGTGAATGGAAAGAAGTGGTGAATGATCCAGACAAACGCAAGTGGTTTCGTCAGTTCGCGAACACCGAAGACCATCAGCTGGACATTGAACTGATCAATCAGCGTGATCAATCGCGGCCTGCGGATTGGCCCAAAGAAAACGTCACCCTTGTCGAACTCAAGGGCTTAAACGGAGAAACAATCGATCACAACGGACAAGCGAATCTGCGCAGTTGGGTTCGCGTTGGCGCCATCACCGATTTCCCCATCGATGGCGGCTCGGCGATCAAGTATGGTCAAACGCAGATCGCGGTCTTTAACTTTGCGAGCCAGGGCAATTGGTACGCTTGCCAGAACATGTGCCCCCACAAAAACGCGTTCGTGCTGTCACGCGGGATGATCGGCACGGCAGGAGAAACACCCAAGGTCGCTTGTCCCCTGCACAAGAAGACTTTCTCATTGGAATCGGGAGAATGCTTGAGCGGAGAAGAATACTCCGTGAAGACCTTTCCCGTGAAGATCGAAGGAGACGGCGTCTATCTCGAACTGCCGCCAGAAAAGGTCCTGGACTCTGAACTGGGGACCGACAAACATTGCATCCGCGGCTGCGATGCGGTCAACGCGTTGCAACTAGCAGCGACGTAACGAAGAAAAGAGGAAAGCAGCGAGATCATTCAAAATCGGCGGCGTCGGGAGGCAACGTCATCTCATGTACGACTTTGCCATCCCGCCAAGTAACGTAGGGAACCCCTTCGCGGATGTGCGCCTTCATCGCTTCGATCTGCGCTTTGCGGACCAAGCGCATCCAAGTGGGGCGATCGGCCCACTTGCGCGCGATGTCATTCTCCGCATCTAGCGGGTCGATTGAGCTTGAATCGTTTGCCATATTCCGTTCGCTTGAATCCTAGTTTTCAGCTGTGATCCGCCGCTGGCAATTGATTCACCCACGGGGCTCACCCCATTTATTATGTCCCATTCATCCATATTCGGAATGTATAAATTGATAAGATTCTTCATACCGGAATGATAACGACGCCGAATCGTTTCCTCTGGAATATCATGGCCACCACGAGCTACTCTGGCCGCTACCCGCTGAATCGCTGTCTTTTCGTCGGGCAACCAAACGAATAACAAGTAGGTAATGTAGCCGCTGGACTTCAACTCTTTCAGCCATCGAGCATAGCTTCGCGACGCCAGCGTTGTTTCTAAGGCGAATGATTTTCGTGATGCCGCTAGTTCATGCAAACGGGCCAGCATGATTCGACCCGCTTCAAAGGCGGCGCCTTCGGGCGCGTAAGCTGAAAGACCTTGGGCGATCACATCGGCGTTTACGAACTCGCGAACGTTGAGATGATCTCGCAGCAAGTAAGGAGCAAGCGTCGATTTGCCGGCGCCATTAGGACCGGCGATCACGATGACACTAGGTGCTTGCTTCCTACTCATTCACAAACTCATCGCAACAAGTGACACCGCGGCAGGCCCAGGCCTGCCCTACTTAATCGACGCCGTAGTGTTCGACCTTTTTCCAGTATTCCTCGAAGGCGCCCTCGTGATGGAAGTCGGGGCTGTTGTCAATGTCGTGGCACTGGATGCACGTCTGTCGCGCGGCTTCTAGCGGCAATTGCATTGACTTGCGCAGCTCGGCGATTTTCTCGTCCGAAAGCATCAAGTCGCCCTGTTCGGCGGCGACGTGATCAGCGCCGGGTCCATGACAGTTTTCGCAGCCGACGCCGGTCATCAGCGGCGTTTCTTCGACCGAGAGATAGCCCGTCTTATACGGCACATACTGCGACTGGTTCCAACCGACCGCGTGACATGCGATGCACTCGGGGTCAAAATTGCGCGCTACTTCGTACCGCTCGGGCGGATGAATCAGAGTTTCGGTCGCATGGGCATGCGGCGTCTTTTCCCAGATTTCCATCGCCGTCGTGTGGCACTCGCCGCAGGCTTGGCTGCCGACAAAATTGCGGCCGGTGGGATGTTCGATCGGCTTGATGCCGAGACCTTCCCAGCCGAGCGCTTCGAGCTGCTGCTGATAGTTGGCCAGCAGCGTCATCATCTCGTCTGAATCAGGGAACCGTGCGTCAAGCGGAACGCGTTCGTATTTCAGCTCTTCAGCATGGTCGCCATAGATGCCAACAACTCCGGCAAACATTCCCTTCACGCCGACCTGCACCATTTGCGAGTCGGTTCCGGCGATCTTTTCCATCTCCAACGTCGGTTCGCCGGCGCCACCGGCGGTGACGATTAGACGGAAGCCTGGGAACTTTTGTGCATACTCACGACTCTCCTCCAGCGAGGCGCTTGCCAATAAAACGTAGAGATCGCACTGAGCCGCTTCTAGCTCGGGCCAAACCGCCGCCAGACCTTCCAAAGCCGGCATAAATTCGACTTCGTTATTCGCAACATCCGCGCGGCGACTATCTCCAAAGACCCCGGTGACGCCGATCTTCAAACCCCCTTTTTCGATAATGCGAAAACGGGGGGTCTCTCCTAATAAACTAGCGTTGGCCGCCAAGTAACGAGTCTTCTCAGGATTTTCGTCGGCGACAGCAACAAAAACTTCGTCCACTGCTAGCCGCAGGTCATCGGGCCCAAAGGTGACCGCTTCGTATTCCATCTGTTTGATCGCATTGGCGGTCGTTTGAAACTTGATCTCGGCCTGACGACCAAAGCGGCGGACCTGGTTGCCGGCGTCCAGCGCCACCACATCCCAGCCGCGCTGCTTACGCAGTTGATTTAGAAAAGTAAACCGGCGGTTGAGCCCCCCTTTTTGATTCGTAAGTCCGGTGCACCCGCACGGCTCGATGTAGCCATGCTGTTCGCCGGTCAAAAAGAGTGCGAGCTTCGGCTTGGCCCAACCGGCAAACAACTCGCGCTCCGGCAACGGCGGAGGATCATCGCTCGCAGCAGCGTTATCGGTCTCAGCAGTTTTTTCTTCGGGCGAAGTCGGCGGCGATTCTGCTTTCATCCCCGACGGCTCAGACGGCTCAGTCTCGGGAACTTCAGCAGGCGAAGCAGCGCGAGTTGGCGGTGCTTCAGGCCCACCTTTTTCTGTCTTTTGGCAACCAAGCACCAACGAAACGGTGATTGAAATAAGAGCCAGAGTCGCTGAAAGAGTGCGGACTGGGATCGTCAACATGAATGGGCCCTGTTTGCCAAAAAATGCGAGTTTGGTGCAGACCCTGCTCCTGCCCGAGCGCTGGCTGGGTCAACAATCCCTTTCTTCTACTGCATTTGCCCGATTTACTCCACCGCGAAATAGAGCCGGAGGCTGACTTCCTCGGTTTGGGGATTTCCCTTCACTCCCAAGCGAATTTCACCCAATTTGCCTGTCTCCCCACCCAACAACGATGCTGGCGCCGTCCCGGGGGGGATCGAAAGCTTTAGCGGATAGAGGACGGCCGTTTCGTTCAGTTTCTTCCGTTCGCCCAATTTTGCTTGCAGGAATTCGGGGAAAACCTTCGCAACGCTCAACTCGGTTTCCTCCCGATAGGGCCCTTTGATCAAGACGTTGACCAGCACGTCTCTCCCTTTTTCGCCGTTGACGGTCCCCAGCATCATCACATTTTTATCTTGGTCAATTCTGACCGCCGAAATGAAATTGATGTCGCCCCCGATCTGAACCGAGATCATCAACGTCAGCATTTTTGTCTCGGGATCATTGGTCGAAATCTCGGCGCGCATCTTGGTGATGCCGATCGGCAAACCTTGGGGAAGAAAGATTTCGATTTTGTTTCCGCTGCGGCCGCCATCGGTTGCTTTCAATTCCTCGGCGCTGAGCGGCAGAATGTTCGCTTTTGCTTTGCCCGACTCGTCGCCGATCAGTTTCACATCGGTCACTTTAAAGTCGTCGCCCACCACCGAAACCACATCGACGGCGGCCGAAAGTTCGTCGCCGGCGGTGACGTGACCAAAGTTGACTTCGGCGGGGTTCATATAAATGGCCCGCACTACCGCGCCATGAATCCGTAGTTCCAACTCTGGTTTGCGCGGATCGTTGGTGCGCAGCGTTGCGGTTTGCATGAACGATTCCGCGTAGGCGATGGGATGCCATTCCAATTCGACTTCAACCGTCTCGCCAGGCGGAATCAACTTCTTGGCCAACGTGCTGAGCGTGCACTTGCAGGTTGTGCCGGCTTCTTCCAATTGCAGCGGCGCATCGCCGTCATTGCGAATCAAAAATGTATGCTTCTCGGTCGCGTCGACATTCATCTTGCCAAACTCATAGACGGCATCCCCCACGACAACCGCTTTGGGCATCGGCTCGTTGGCCGATTGGACACGTTCCACCAGCGGATGGCTGATCGATCCAAATTCGTTGGTCGCCGACCATTGCGGCAGCGTAGATGCGGCGCCAATGGCGACACCGGCCAGCAAACTAACAACCAAAACAAGCAAAGGTCGCATTAGACTCATCTCCAGCAGCGGGAGGCGTTCAGAACAGATCAAGGAAGAGCAGCGGCAATCCCTCTAGGATAACTGAGCCTTACATAAATGAGGACTTCAGAACTTAATTTTTCTCTACGACGCTTGAATTGGCCAGCTCTTGCATGACCTTCAAGACCGACCGATCGTCGCCAAAATAGCGATTTTCAAACTTTAGTTCCGCATGATCATGCATTCCGTCGAGCCGTAACGCTTCGGCAGCCTGGGTTGCGGCTTGCTGATTTTCGCCCGCGGCGGCGTACATTTGGGCCAGCTCGGCATGATAATACCCCCGCGTAGGGAAGTCGCGGCAGACGCTTTCCTGTCGCTCGATCGCCAATTTTAAAATCGCCGGATCTTTATATTTTTGGTAGAGCTCCCAATAATTATTCGCAATCCAGCTTTGCAGACTGACGCTGCGCGGACTGCGTCGCAAGGTTTTAGCAACGGCAGTTTTGGCTCCCTGGATGTACGGAGGATCAGGACGCAATTTCCACGCTTGGAAATAAATGTTCGCCAAAACCTGCGGACCTTCGACACTGTACGGATCGGCCGCAGCAGCATCTTCGGCACGTCGAATTTGCGTCGGTAGATCGGCGTTCACGACGCCATACAGATGGGTATAGGTGGCCATGACGGGAAAAAGCGCCGTCGTCGCCATCGTGTATAGCAGTACAACGGCTCCCAACGCCACGCCGGCGCGCGGCGCAAAACCGGCTATCTGCGACGTGCGATCCTGGTCTTCCCCAAACGTCAAACCCCAAACGAGCCACAGCCAGAGCGAGACCGCAGGAAAGCTAATCCCGCCGGCCGCCAATAAGTTGATCATCAAGACGATCGCTGCGATGCGCAACGTCAGTAAATCAAGTTTTCCGCGTTGTGACCAACCATAGGTAGCCGAAGCAACCGCCAGCGCCGGCAGTAGCCCAACCCAAATCGTCCAAGTAACGGACTCGCCTTGCATTAGCGCGCGAATCGGGGGCGCCAACAAAACGGCGCTCAGCGCGCCTACAAAGATCGGCGTGATGTTCGTATTGCCCGTTTCGACTTGCGGTTCCTGTGTTGACTGCGAGGCCGCTGCAAGCTCCTGCTGCTCTGCGTCACCCGTCGGAAAACGCAGCAACCAGACGGCGATAAAGCCCAGTAAACAAAGCACCGCCGGCACCCCAGCCGATGCCGCGATCTCTAACAAAAAGTTATGCGGATCGGCGATCGTTTCACTGGCCGAAGCCGGCATATAGCGGGGATAAAAGGACTGAAAGTTGCCGAGTCCGCAGCCAAATAGCGGATGCTCGGCGGTCACGTCCAGTGCGCCTTGCCAGTATTGCAAACGATAGAGCACCGACTTCGGCGCTTCGGTAAAGACTTCCCGATCGAGCAGTCCGCTGGCGAATCCGCCCCCCACCGTGATCATCAATACCAATAACCCGCCGACCAGATATTTCCAGGGCAGATGTCGCCGCAAACTGCTGGCCAAGATTCCCCACAAACCAATTCCTGTGACGACCGCTAAGACGGCAGTTCTACTTTTTGTCAGCATTAACGTCCCGCAAAGTAGACCAAGGACGACCGCCAAGAGGGCGGCTTGCCAATAAGAGCGATCACGCACTTGATGAATCGCGACGCCAGCGGTCACGATCAAACCAAACGCCAAAAATCCGGCCAGAGAGTTGGTCAGCGTGAAGGTCGACGCCGGTTCGGTGCTCATTAACCGTGACTCAAAATTCTTTACTTGCGGATCATCGTCGTCTCCCATGATGCCCGCTTCACGCCGCCCTTTTTCTTTGTCGACTTGATAGTCGGCCTGCATCTGCGGGATATCGACCCGGTATTGATAGATCGCATAGGTCGCACACAAAGTCACCGTCGCGGCAATGATCGCGATCAAAGCACGCTTGCGCGCCGCAGAGCGAAACAACTGCCGGTACATAAAGTAGGCGATCACGAGAGCCGTGTAGGTCCAAAACTGATTGATCGCCGGGCGAACTTCTCCGCTGCCTGCGACCATCGGCACGCCGAGCGCCAGCCAAGCGAGCAGCGCCAGCAGCAGCGTTTCCCATGGGGTCCAGACAACGGTCAATTTGCCGCTTAGGACTCCGCTGATCGCCCACAGAGCCAACGCCCAAATCCACATCATGACCCACGGTAGTTCAACTCCGCGGCCCACCGGGCCTTCGCTGCCAATCAGCGGCGTTAGCACCGTCAGGCAAGCCACGTATCCGCAGAGCAACAGCGCAAACCAATCAGAACTGGGTGGGGCGGCAGCAGCGGTTTGCGGCGTTTGATCACTGGTAGCAATCAAATTCGACTTGCGGCGTTTCATGGATCTTTTCGAGAGCGTCTGGCGGTCGATTCAATGACGCCGATCAGCGCCAAAACGCAAAATACCATCAACAGCACGACTACGGCGCCGATCCAATCGACTCGATGCAGTAATATGGCTCCTAGCCCGCAGGTCGCCGTCATCAGATATATCGTCAGCACGGCCTGAGTTTTGGTGAAACCGAGTTCCACAAGTCGGTGCGAGACGTGACTCTTGTCTGGCTGAAATGGACTTCTCCCTTCGCGAATGCGAATCGCCAACACGGTGACCAAGTCAAACAAAGGCACCGCCAAGATGCACAGCGGAGCGAGAACCGCATGCCGTGAGCCTTCGCCGTAACCAGAAAAAGTCGCGATGATTGTCATGATGGCGATGCAAAATCCGATGAGATAGCTGCCGGCGTCCCCCATAAAGATTTTAGCGGGAGGGCGATTGTGCCACAAAAATCCGAGCATCGAACCGGTGAGCACTAACAAGAAACCGGCCGTAAACAATTGCGGGCCGGCCGAGCCGGGATCGGGAGCAATCAACAACACCGCGGCCATGATCGATGCGGCGATCGTCGCAACTCCGGCCGAGAGCCCATCCATGTTGTCGAGCATGTTAAAAGAGTTAATCATCGCGACGATCCAGAGAATCGATACGACATATTGCAACCACGGCAGATCCAGATAGAAGCTCAGCTTCCAGTCAAAGCCAATGACAAAGATAGCAGCGACCGCCGTCTGCACCGCCAGACGAATTTTCCACGACAAGCCGATGCGATCATCGATTAAGCCGACAATCATCAGGACAGTAGCCCCGGCAACCAAGGCCCAAAGCTTAAGCGACTGCTGACCAAATCCGCTTGCGTGCAGCCGGGCCATCTCGACCAGGGACTCAATCACCGGCGGAAAGTCGCCTGCCGAAACCGACAGATTTCCGATCAACCCGACAGTCAAGTGGGCCAGCGCAAGCGTGCCGATCAATCCCGCCCAAATGCCGATACCGCCACCCAGCGGAGTTGGTGTGACGTGTACTTTGCGCTGGTCCGGCTGATCCATCAAACCCCAGTTTTGCGCATTCGCTCGGACGATCGCCGTCGCCACCAGAGCGATCAGAAAACTGGGAAGGATCGCAGCGGCGATCAGCGAAAAAGCGACAAGCGGGCTCCAGGTCACGCGTGAAACCGATCAGTAAGGGAAGAGTGACAAGTTGGCTTGTATTTTAATTGGCGTCGCCCTGCGCTTATACCTCCCCCGGCTCACGCAGGGTTTTGACGCAATTGCTGTCGCAAATAACCGCGACATTCGTCAAAAAACGCCTGAAAATCGGCTCGCTGGTAGTCGGGATAGGTCCACTGGGCGCCGGTCCATCGCTTTTGATAGTACTGCAAGGTGATCTCGGCGAAGATGCCGTCGCGTAAATAAATCCGATGACTGCGATCTTTGGTGGTGGCCAACACCAGCTTTGCTTCGGTGATATAGCCGGGATCAAGGTTGAGCGGTCGGCTTTCGGACCAACGAGCCGAGTTTTGACATTGCCCCTCTAATGCATTGGATTGATGCTTCCAATCGGCGAGCGTCGAACTATCGGCCAGGGTGGCGAACGCCCAAAAGCACTTCTTCAGCTGCTGTCCCATCTCTTCGTCGTAGTAATTGGTTTCGACCAGATCAAAGTGAGGGCTCTCCAGCGCGAGCGGTCCCCAAAGGGAGACCAATTCCGATTTGCCCCATTCCAGAGCTGCGGAATGTCGACTAAATGCGGCGACGATTCGCAGGACGAAGCGCGGAGGTTTGAGATCGCCCATGTGTCTCGAGCAGTTGGAGGCAAAAATAAATTTGGTTCTGTCCGCACTAGTCTACGCCAAGAACGAAAAAAGCCGCCAGGGGGACGGCCCTAGCGGCTTTTTCGATTTGTCGTCTGACAGCTAAGCGGCAGTCGCTTAGTACTTCAGGATCACGTCCATACCGCCGAAGAAGCCGTTGTCCTTGGCTCCATCGTAGTACGGGGTGGCGCCCGTGTTGTTGTCAAACTTGTCCCAGCGAATTTCGGGACGAACCATCAGGTTCGCGTTCGGGGTCCAGTTGGCTCCAACGCTGAAAGCGTAGTAGCTACCCGGTCCGTTACCAACGCGCGATCCGTCTTCGTCATCGAACCATTCAACACGGGTACCGACCTTCCAGCACTCGTTAATTTCTTTAAACAAGTATTGGTTGATGCCGTACCAGTAGTTGTTCTCGGTAGGAGCACCGTTGTCGTCGAACAGGTTGTACTGAACGCCCAAGTCGTGTTGGAAAACGTAGCTGTAGCCGCAACCAATGTCGTAGTTGAATACCCAGCTGTTCATGTACGAGTCGCCGCCGTTCTTTCCGAACGAACCGGCAACCGTCTGCCAAGTCAAGGTCGCTTTGTCGCTCAGCGTAACGCTGGCGCCGCCTAGGAACATGCTTCCAGCTTCATAGAAGTCGAAACCCGTGTCCCAAGCCGCAACCCAACCGCCGTTCAACGTGACATGCTCAAAGCCGCTGTAGGTGGCCATGGCGCCGGTGTGGGTAAACGGTTCGCCATAGTTCATCGTGTAAGCGTGCGAGTAAAAGAAGTTGTCAGGAGCGGTAACGACTTCGTAACCAATCGTGGTGTAGAAGTGACCGACCTTGACTTCCCAATCGCCCCAAGCAGCGGTTCCGTACAACTGCGGAATGGCCGAACCATACAGCGCGGTGCCGTCACCGTTGTCGGTAGCCGTGTTCCAACGGTTATCCCAAGCGAAGCGGTCGCCATGACCGAACGATTGCGTATCCGGGCCATCAGCACCCCAGATAAAGTCAGCACGGTAACCTAGATCGAAGCAGTAGGTCTCGGCATCGGCGAGCTTTTCTGCATAGATGTAGGCCTGATCCAACGTCGGCGTGTTGGAAATATTACGGAACGCAACAGGAGCATTGCCCGTGTTCGACCGCACGCCGCCGGCGTTTGAATAGAAACCGCCCGAAACCCAGCCACCAATCGTCAAGCCGCAATCGTTGGTGCCAAACAGCGACCAGGCTTCGCCATGTTCGCAGCAAGGGAACCAGTTAATTCCGCTGCAGCAGCTTTGACAACCACATGAGTCGCCGCCACCGCAAGAATCACATGCCAAATCCGTGGCACTTCCGGCATCGCTGACGGTGACCTCTTCGCCGACGTAGCTCACTTTGCCGGCGTTATAATAGCCAGGCTGTTGAGCAACGGCAAACGAGGTCGATCCGACCAGCATGCCGACGGCGAGCATCGCCGTCTTCCAATCCGTTTTCATCTGAACTCCCTCCAAATCCCAGGATTTACATATTCGACGCATAGGATCCGCTTCCACGAATCCAATTAGGCTGCTTCAGCTTGAACGCTACGCCTCCGATTCTCCGCTTCGGAGGCGCCGCCGTTAGCATTCCGCTTCGAGCGCAGCCATTCGCACCTGATGCAGGTTTAATGGGTTTATCGAGATCAATCGCCACAGAATCTAAAGAACTAATTGGCGCTGTAACTCCTCCACCTAATAGACAGAGTCAACGCAGTTAGCCCAGCCACTCATTTTCTGCCTGAAAACTTCATAAACGGCCGATTATCCACCACTACAGGGGGACGAAAGGGTGCATAGATGCAAGATTCGGACGACAGGAGGGGGAGCAAGTTCTCGCTGCGGCAAACGTCTGCTGGCATTTCTCTTGTGGAGAGCGAATAATTGGGGCACAATAATAAGTTCAAGGACCAGCTCCTCTTCCACTCCTCATCCGATGTTCACTAGATTTCTCGGAAGGCTCCCAGCTATGAAGCGCCACGTCTCAGGTTCCCCCCTGCGCGCCGGTTTTACCCTTGTTGAACTTTTGGTCGTGATCGCGATCATCGGTGTCCTGGTTAGCTTAACGCTTCCAGCAGTTCAAGCTGCTCGCGAAGCGGCCCGGCGTGCACAGTGCTCCAACAACCTAAAGCAATTGGGATTGGCGCTGATCAACTACGAATCAACCCACAAAACGCTCCCCATGGAATCGACGGTGTCGTCGGGCTCCGGAGCCCACCATTTCAGCTGGATCGCTCAGATCTTGCCCCAACTAGAGGCCAGCGCGCTGGCCGACTCGCTGAATACGACCACAACGGTTGGTAATTCGGTCAACGTTCCCTTCCTTAAGGCCAAGTTGGAATTCCTTATTTGTCCTTCGGATCCCAACGGGGATCCTGCTGACGAGTTGGGGGGAATTACCGTTACCAATTACTCAGGTTCCGAAGGATACTATTCCTCTATCTTGAGCAATCAAATCGCCAAGAACTCGGCTGGCCCCGCAGGCCTTTCGGGGACCGCAATCGCCGCCAACGTGTCAAAGAACCGCGATTTGAGTGGTGTCTTCCGACCGGGCCGCTCCACTCAGTTTGCTCAAATCAAGGATGGCTCTTCCAACACGATTCTCGTGGGGGAAACGACGATTTCTGGCTATGGTGGCGGAGAACCCCGCTTCCTAAGTAGTGCGATTTCGCATTCCGCTATTCCAGGCGCTTACCATTCGGCAAGTGGAAGCGACGCATCGAAGTCGGCAGCGCCTTTTTCTTTCGTCGATTACGATGGTGGCTCTAGCTTCAATGGCTATCCGACAGGAGTTAGCGGTTCTACCGCCATCTTGCATACCCCCGGGTATCAGTCGCAATTTGCGATTAATACCGAAGGATACGGAGCTTCGACGCCTCACAACGTTCTGCAGGTAGTGATGGGTGATGGGTCTGTCAAAGCACTGCCTATGACGATGGACTTTAGCGTCTGGGTTCAAATGAACGCGATTGCCGACGCCACCGTGTTTGAATCGCCGTAACCGCTGCTCAACAACACGTTCAAGAAACAACAGAGGCCGCAACCATTGGTTGCGGCCTCTTTGCGTTGATAGACTCGCTTGCTTGGCTTGCGGCAGCCTTAGTACGCTTTGGCGATGACCGCACGTCGCTGGGTTGGCTGGCCGGTGAAGATGCACTTGCCCGGTTCATCTTCGCCTTCGATCGGAATGCAGCGAACCGTCAGCTTGAGCTTCTTTAACTCTTCTTCGACCGCTTTATCATCAGCACAGTGACAATAGGCGAAGCCGCCGTGAATCTCCGGGCGATCTTCGTTTTTCGGCGTGAAGTAGGCGATTAGATCCTCTAGCTTGTCGATGGTGCGACTGTTGTCGTCACGCAATTTCTTGGCTCGCTCAAACAGATTGCTTTGAATCTCGTCTAGCAGCTTCGTGATGGTCGCAACTAGTTCGGCCTTAGGCGTTCCCTGCTTATCCTTCGGCGATTGATCACGCCGCGCCAAAAAGACACTATCGCTAGCAACATCACGCGGGCCGATCTCGGCACGCAGCGGGACTCCCTTTTTGATGTGCTGCCAGGTCTTCTCACCGCCGCGGATGTCGCGATCGTCAATCAGCACGCGAATCGGAGCGCCGTGATACTGAATCCCCTTGAGAGCCGCATTCAACTGATCCACATAAGCAAGCACAGCGGCTCGTTCTTCGTCACTGCGATAGATCGGCAGCAGCACAATATGCTTTGGCGCCAGACGCGGCGGTACGATCAGTCCGTCATCGTCGCTGTGCGTCATGATCAAGCCGCCGACCAAGCGGGTCGAAACACCCCACGAAGTGGTCCAAGCGAATTCCTCGGTCCCATCCTGGGTTTGAAACTTGATCTCTTGCGCTTTCGAGAAGTTCTGACCCAAAAAGTGAGAAGTCCCGGCCTGCAACGCTTTGCGATCTTGCATCATCGATTCGATGCTCAGCGTCATCGCTGCGCCCGGGAAACGTTCCCACGACGTCTTCTCTCCTTTAATAACCGGCATCGCCATGTAGTTTTCGGCGAAGTCGGCATAGACCTCCAGCATCTGCCGGGTCTCGGCGATCGCTTCTTCTGCGGTCGCATGCGCCGTGTGGCCTTCCTGCCATAAGAACTCCGTCGTCCGCAAAAACATGCGGGTTCGCAGTTCCCAGCGAACCACGTTGGCCCATTGATTGATCAGGATCGGCAAATCGCGATACGATTGAACCCATTTGGCGTACATCGCGCCAATAATCGTTTCGCTAGTCGGGCGCACGATCAGCGGTTCGTCCAGCTTGCCGGCGGGAACCAAACCGCCGTTGGGGCCCGGCTCCAAGCGATGATGCGTAACTACGGCGCATTCCTTGGCGAAACCCTCTACATGCTCCGCTTCTTTTTCGAGAAAGCTCATCGGGATAAAGAGAGGGAAATAGGCATTTTCGTGCCCCGTCTCTTTAAACATGCCGTCGAGAACCGATTGCATGTTTTCCCAGATCGACCATCCCCACGGCTTGATCACCATGCAACCGCGCACCGGTGAAACCTCGGCCAGATCGGCCGCTTTGATCACCTGCTGGTACCATTCGGGGTAGTCATCAGCCCGCGTCGGAGAGATCGCGTTTTGAGGAGCTTTGGCCATTATCTAGTTCTAACCTTGCGATTTTATTGAATGAGCAAAGGTCGCATTCTAGGGGATTTAAGTTCGCGCTGACAACGCGGCTTCTCGGGCGACAGTCGCCTGCGATTATGCGCATTCCAGCGTAAATGCCACTCTTGGGCAGGGTTACGTCCTTGAAGGAATACCAGCCCCCCCCTAAAATCCGGCGGTTTTCTCGTCCGTTGTCTGCCGGCAGGGCGAAGCAAAGATCGATTGAGACGGCCGCTTAGGCCCCAAGGAAAGAGAGATAGATGGCGCGACGCGAAATCGCCAAATTGGGCGAAAATGAAAATATCGACGAGGTCTATCTCGTTTCCAACAAACAGCTTCGCCCCAATCGCCAAGGCAATCTATATCTGCAAATGCAGATTGGTGACAAATCTGGCCAGGTGAACGGCATGATGTGGAACGCCAACGACCACGTCTATCGCAAGTTTGACGATGGCGATTACGTGCGCATTCAAGGAACCTCGCAGTTCTACAACGGCGCGATGCAGATCATCGTCAACGGCATCGAACGCGTTGACGCCAAGGAAGTGGACGAATCCCACTTTGTGCAGCTCGGCGGCGCCGAAATCGACGGTCTCCGCGGACAACTGTCCGAAATGCTCCGCGGCATGCAGAATCCTCACCTGCGAAATCTGGCCGAATGTTTTCTGATCGATGAAGAATTCATGCAGCGGTTTTGCCGCGCTCCGGCCGGTGTCAAGCAACATCACGCCTATTACGGCGGACTGCTAGAGCATGTCGTCAACCTGATGAAGGTGACGCAGGCAATCGCCCCTTTCTATCCGCAGATCGACGCCGACCTGCTGCTGATCGGCGCGTTTACGCACGACATGGGCAAGCTTGACGAACTGACCTACGACAAAGGATTCGCCTATAGCGACGAAGGTCAACTGATCGGCCATCTTGTGATGGGCGTATCGCTGATCGACGAGAAAGCGCACGAGGCGGAAAAGCTCGGAGGCGAACCAATTCCTTACGAGCTCATTCTTCGCGTCAAGCACATGGTGGTCAGCCATCATGGCAAGCTCGAATTTGGCAGCCCGAAAGTGCCGATGACGCTCGAAGCGGTGGCCCTCAATTATCTCGACACGCTCGACGCCCATGTAATTAGCTATGGCAAGCTGATTGAAGAAGATATCAATACAGACAGCGCGTGGACAGTCTTCCACGCACCGCTCGGGCGCAAGCTTTACAAAGGTGAACCGCGCTCTTAGTGCGAACCTCCACAAAAAAGTGCAGCTGATCCCTCGCCAGGGGCTACGTTCCTGAGCCGATTGTTTCAAACTCGTGAAAAACAACGCACACAGAGGCCGGATTAAGATCCAGCCTCTTTTTTTATGCGCGAAACTTTTCACCTGCCCCGCGCACCAGAACCATAGCAAACCTCCATCTATTCCGTGGTTTCTGCAACTCGGTCGCTGCACAACGCGGTCAGGCAAGTTGGCGTGCCGGTGATCAGCTTGAATCACTAAGAGTTTCTACTCGCTTACGACCTCTCGACGTTGCCGCGCGGACAGCAGCGGCATGCTTGGCTGATGGGATTTGTCGTCCAGTCGCAATGAGTGAATTGTTCCGAAAGGATCGTCTCTTCCCTGTTCACCTAGCCGCTGCGCCCCGGCGGGGAAAGAGTCACCCTGGTTGGCCCGCTGCTCCGGAAAGAAGTGGAGCAAGCGCAAACCAGTGAAGGTGGTTACCTTCTTTCGTACGTACGACCCTCGATGCCGCTGGAAGCGATCTACCTAGGCAATCCGATCTTGGCGCTGCCAGAAAAATCGCATCACGTGCAAAGGATCAACTCACATTTCTTGCGACAGATGGGGGGCGGAGATTGGCCGACGATCGAGAACTTCTCAAAAAAGCATTTCATCAGTTTCCTGGGGCGTCTCTCCCAGTTCCGCAAAAATCTGGCGAACTTCCGCGGCCAAATCAACGGCAACCCAACAGCGCTGGCCGCGATCCAACGGCATCTACCGGCGTAGGAATATGCGGAGCCAATTCTTCGTAGCCCGCTGCGCTATTCAGCAGGTTCGTAAGAAATAGAACGCGGAGGACACGGATCAGTCACGGTGTTACACGGCAAGAGGGGAGATTTGTAATTTCCCCTCACGTCCAATTTGGTTACTAACCAAAACAATTTGAAAATACCAGCTTGCGGCACAAATAACAATTTCTGGCCGTGAAACGCCGTGATTTATCCGCGGTATCCGTGTTCCATTCTTTCTTTGTCCTCCAAATAGCGCAACTTCAAAACTTCAAAACTTGCGAATCGGGCTAAGAAAGAAAAGATTCGAACGGCTCATTTACGCCAAGATCGGATGCAGTACTTCCCCCGCCACATCGGTTAACCGAAAACGACGACCGTTGTACTTATAGGTCAGCTTCTCGTGGTCGATCCCCATCAGGTGCAAGATGGTCGCATGCAGGTCGTTGACATGCACTTTGTCGATCGCCGCTTTGTAACCAACTTCGTCTGACTCGCCATAGCTGACACCGCCTTGGACGCCGCCGCCTGCCATCCAGGCGCTAAAGCAATGCGGGTTATGGTCGCGCCCCGGCTTTTCACCGGTCTGAGCGATCGGCAATCTGCCAAACTCACCGCACCAGATCACCAGCGTTTCATCCAACAATCCGCGCTGCGCTAGATCGGTCAACAGCGCCGCGATAGGCTGATCAGTTTCGCCGGCAAATTGGCGATGATTTCCTTCGATATCAATATGGCCATCCCAACTGCGTTGATTTTCCATTCCGCCAGAATAGATCTGCACGAAGCGCACGCCCCGTTCGATCATCCGCCGCGCGACCAGGCACTGCTTGGCGAAGTGTCCGCACTGCTTATCCTCTACGCCGTACAGCTTGCTGATCTGTTCCGGCTCTTGCGAGATGTCAATCGCTTCTGGCGCCGCCGATTGCATGCGATAGGCCAGTTCAAAGCTTTCGATCCGCGCAGCAAGCTCTCCCTCGGCCTGATGCTGGGCATAATGCTGTTGATTCAGTTGCTTCAGCAGATCAAGCTGCGCCCGTTGGCCGGCTTCGGACAGCGCCTCGGGGCGCGAGAGATTATCAATCGGCGCGCCGCTGGGACGAAGATGCGTTCCTTGATAAACGCCAGGCAAAAAAGCAGCGCCCCAGTTGGCGGCGCTTCCCTTTGGCAGACCGCGGCCCAGCGGATCGCTCATCACCACAAAGCCAGGCAAGTCGAGATTTTCGCTTCCTAATCCATAAGTAACCCACGAACCGACGCCGGGAAATCCCATCCGGGCCATGCCGGTGTTCATCATAAACAGCGCCGGGCTATGATTGTTTGATTCGGTGTAGCCAGAATGAATGAAGGCCATCTTGTCGACATGCTCACCCAGTTTCGGGAAGATCTCCGAAACCATCTTGCCGCACTCGCCGCGCGGAGTGAACTTGAAAGGTGATGGCATTAGCTTGCCAACCTGGTGCTGAAAAAAACCGGTCGTATTCTCAAACGTACCGTCAAACTCTTTCAGCGATTTGCCGGCCCATTTGTCCAGCCCCGGCTTGTAGTCCCACGTATCGACTTGGCTCGGTCCGCCGTTGACAAAGATCCAGATTACCCGCTTAGCTTTGGCCGGAAAGTGCGACTGTTTCGGCGCCAGCGGATTGAGCGCAGCGTCTGGCTCTGCCGCTAACAGACCTTGGTCTTGCAGCAGTGTCGCTAAGCCCAACAGGCCAGCTCCTCCACCGCAGCGAGCCAACCATTGGCGACGAGTTTGCATCGCAGATAAATCATACATAGGGATTACTCTTAATCGATGTAAATAAACTGGTTCAAACCAAATAACGCCTGACACAAGTCGACCAACGCCGCTTGTTCGCCAGGCATCCCGTCGCGATCGGCCTGAGCCGCAATAAACGCGGCGGCCGTTTTCAATTCTTGTGCGGTAGGATCACGTTGAATCGCTTTTTGGTAGGCGGCTGTAATCCGCACTTCGCTGGTTCCACTTGGCAAAGAAGCAGCAAAGCTTTCCGCATAACGACGCGTGTAGGGGCTGTTCATGATTGACAACGCTTGAGGCGCGGTGGTCGTCTCACTACGACTGCCGATGCTGACCAGATGCTCGGGCCAATCAAACAGCATCATCGTTGGGATCAATTGGCTCCGTTTGATGAAAAAATAGAGACTGCGGCGTTTCATCCCTTCATCCAACGTGCCGGGTCCAAACATCGTCCGATCAAGCTCACCGGAGACTGACAACATCGTGTCGCGGACTGCTTCCGCTTCTAAACGCTGCGGAGCATGTCTCCAGAGCAATACGTTCTGAGGATCAGCGGTCAATTGCGCAGCGTTTGCGGCTGCCGATTGTCGGTAGGTCTGGCTGGTCATGATTTGCTTGTGCATTCGCTTTAGCTGCCAGCCGTTGTGGATCAAATCAACGGCCAGCCATTCCAGTAATTCAGGATGACTAGGGGGATCTCCTTGCACGCCAAAGTCACTGGGGGTCGCGACTATCCCGCGACCAAAATGATGATGCCACAGCCGATTGACCATCACGCGGGCCAGCAGGCCGCCGGCGCCGTCCGCGGGATCAGTCATCCAGTTGACTAGCGCCGTGCGCCGATAGCTAAGCGATGATTCGCTGGGGATTTCTTCCGCTTTCCAATAGTCGCGTGGATGTCCACTGCTTAACACGGTCGGAAAACCGAACTCGGCGACTTCTCCCTTTTGCGTAGCGTCACCACGCGTCAAATAATGGGTCGTCGTGTAGAAATGAGGAAACCCCCGACCGTCGGCTAGATGCGGAATCTTTTTGCCACCTTCGGTCTCGACTTGCACGGTAACCGGTTCCGTTGCCGCGTCGGTCGGCACGTCGATCTCGGCCAAAGCTCGTGTTGTCGTCGTAAAGGTCGACGCCATGCGGTAATAGTCGGCGCTGGTGATCGGATCGAATTTATGATCATGGCAACGAGCACAACCAATCGTTAGGCCAAGAAACGCCGTGCCGGTCGTCGCGACGATATCATCCAGTTCGTCGTAGCGGGCTTGCTCAAATTCGGTTTCGGTTAATTGCGTCGGAAAGGCTCCCGCGCCGAGAAAACCGGTCGCCATCTGTGCCAGCGGATTGTGTGGAGCTATCTCGTCACCGGCCAACTGCCAGGCGACAAATTGATTGTAGGGGAGATCGTCGTTCAGCGCCTGGATTAAAAAGTCACGATAGTGATAGGCATGCGGACGATCGGTGTCTTGCTCATAGCCGAACGACTCTGCAAACCGAGCGACATCCATCCAGTGCCGCGCCCAGCGTTCGCCATACTGGGGCGAAGCGAGTAAGCGGTCAAGTAGTTTCTCGTAAGCCGCTGGATCTTCGTCCGCAAGAAACGCAGCGACTTCTTCTGGTGTCGGCGGCAAGCCGATTAAGTCAAAATAAGCGCGACGAATCAGCGTGCGTCGATCCGCAGTAGGATTGGGCGCGATCCCTTGCGCGGCTAATTTCTCCCACACAAATTGATCGATGGGAGACTTCACCCAGTCTGAAACAACTGTTGGGGGAGCAATGGTCGCGAGCGGTTGCAGCGACCAAAAGGCGCTCGCTTGGCCTGGACTAGTTTCTCTCTGCGCTTCGGCGCCAATCAGCGGTTTGTCGTAGGGAGCCCCCAGGTCGATCCACTTGGCGATCAAAGCGATCGTTTCATCCGAGAGCTTATCGGCGCGCAACGGCATGTGCGGCTCTTCGTCATGACGCAGCAGCGAGAGTAAATAGCTGTCAGCGGCGTTCCCTAATTCGACGTAGCCTGAGGCAAGCAGTTTGTCACGCGTCGAGAGATCAAAGTCCGCTTTTATCGTTTCACCGCCGTGACATTCCAGGCAACTGGTCGTCAGAATTTTTCCGACGCTTGACTTGAACAGTTCCAGCCCTGCTTTCATCTCGGTCGCATGTTGCGGAGAAACCTTGGTCGGCGGCCTCGCTTCGTCAGCGCCAAGCGGCGAAACGCAGGCAAGCGTGATCATTGCGCAGAAACATTGGTTGGCAAAGCGCAGATACATGAAAGTGCCTGGGGGAGCAAAGGAGGGAGCGACCGGCGGGAACGTCGACTGACTGACTTTAGTTTCGGTGAAACCCAGACGCTCGTCTAGTCATTTTTCATGCATTTTATGCTATGCCGGATCGATACGCCCCCTTATTTACGTGCGCAACGTCGTCAACTTGCCATAAAAAAAGACGACTGCACAAGTGCAGGCGTCTCTTCTAAGCCTCAATCCAAATCACGCATCGCGTTATTTGTTGCTGACATCGAAGTTTTCAACCAGATCGCGAAGTGCGGTCGCCTGGGCGCCCAATTGTTCGCTGCTGGCGGCAAGCTCTTCACTAGCGGCCGTCGCTTGTTCGGTCACATCGGCCACTTGTTGAATCGCGCCATAGACCTCGTTGGCCATATTCATCTGCTCATCAGCAGCCGTCGCGATCTCGGTAATCTTGCTCGAGGTCGATTCGACCGCGGCGACAATCTTCCGCAGCGCGCCGCCGGCTTGCGAGCTTAGCTCGACGCCGTTGTTGACGCGAGCGGTCGACTCTTTGATCAGCGACGAGATTTCTTTCGCGGCGTCGCTTGAGCGTTCGGCCAATTTGCGAACTTCGTCCGCAACCACCGCAAAGCCCAAACCATGCTCGCCAGCGCGAGCCGCTTCGATCGCCGCATTCAACGCGAGCAGATTCGTTTGGCTAGCGATCTCCGAAATCACCTGAATGATCTCGCTGATCTGTTCTGACGAAGCTTTGATCAGGTCCATCGCTTCCCCCGACTTGGTGACCGCGTTGCCCCCTTCGACCGCAATCTCACTCGTCTCCGCAGCTAGGCGATTCGTTTCGGCCGATCGATCGCGGATCCCGCCGATCGAAGTGATCAGTTCCTGCGTCGACGCACTGATCTGTTCCACTGCGGCACTTTGCGTTTGCGCGCCTTGTGCCAGCGAGTTTGAAGTTTCGCTGACCGAACCGGCACTGGACGAAAATTGGTTCGCGTTTTCGATCACGTCGGCGATCAAGATCGCCATGTCATTCCGCAAGTTGACCTGACGTGTGATATCGGTCGCGTACTTGACCACTTTAAACGGTTTGCCGTTGAGGTCGAGAATCGGGTTATAGGAAGCCTGAATCCAGATTTCTTTGCCGCCCTTACCAATTCGCTTGTATTCCGCAGCGTCGTATTCACCCCGGTTCAAGCGATTCCAAAATTCCTGATACTCACGCGTCCGAGCGTACGATTCCTCGACAAACATTCGATGATGCTGACCGACGATTTCTTTCGCGGTGTAACCCACGGCCGCCAAAAAGTTTTCGTTGGCGCCGATGATCGTGCCGTCCATGTTGAACTCGATCACCGCTTGCGATTTGCCGATCGCATTGATTTGACCTGCGTAGTTGGCGTTGGCCAGTTTCTGTTCGGTGATATCGGTCGCGTACTTGACCACTTTAAACGGCTTGCCGTTCAGGTCGCAAATCGGGTTGTAGGAAGCCTGAATCCAGATCTCTTGGCCCCCTTTGCCGATCCGCTTGTATTCCGCAGCGTCGTATTCGCCCCGGTTCAAGCGATTCCAAAATTCCTGATACTCACGCGTCCGAGCGTACGATTCCTCGACAAACATTCGATGATGCTGACCGACGATTTCTTTCGCGGTGTAACCCAATGCCGCCAAAAAGTTTTCGTTGGCGCCGATGACCGTGCCGTCCATGTTGAACTCGATCACCGCTTGCGATTTGCCAATCGCATTGATCTGGCCTGAGAAGTTGGCGTTCTCCAGCTTCTGGCGAGTAATATCAGAGGCGTACTTCACCACTTTGAACGGCTTGCCGTTCAGGTCGCAAATTGGATTGTAAGAGGCCTGAATCCAGATCTCTTGGCCCCCTTTGCCAATCCGCTTGTATTCGCCGGAATCGTACTCGCCACGATTCAAACGGCTCCAAAATTCTTCATATTCGCGACTGCGACCATAGTCGGCGGAAACGAACATGCGATGATGCTTGCCTTCGATTTCGCTCAGCGAATAACCGACCGCCGCGAGGAAGTTGTCGTTCGCTTTAATGATCGTGCCGTCCATATTGAACTCGATCACCGCCTGCGACTTGTCGATCGCTTTGATCTGGCCCGCGAAGTCGGCGTTTCGCATCTTCTGATCGGTCACGTCCGACGCGTACTTGATAACCTTCAGCACACGTCCATTGTCGTCCAGAATTGGATTATACGAAGCTTGGATCCAAATCTCTTTGCCATCCTTGCCAACCCGTCTGTACTGCCCGGAGTCAAACTGACCACGATTCAAGCGGCTCCAAAACTCTTGGTATTCGCGGCTGCGAGCATCTTCAGCGGTGACGAACATCTGGTGATGTTGTCCTTGAATTTCGTCGAGCGTATAGCCAATCGCATTGCAGAAATTTTCGTTGGCCCACAGGATGACGCCGTCCGGCGAAAATTCGATGACCGCTTGCGATTTCCCAATCGCCGCGACATGTGCTTTCAGCAAGTCCAACTCTTGCTGCAGCGCATCGCTGTTCGGCTTCTTGGTTGTCTTAGGTTTCGCTAAAGTTGCTGCGCTGACCATAGAATTGATCCTACTCAAAAAAAATGTGTAAAATGTGTGCGTGTGTGAAACAGCGATTCAATCGCAAACGGCGAAAGAGCTTTAGTACGTCAACAACGTTGGCGCGTTACGAGCAATCTCGCGAAAAATCTCCTCTAGTTCATCTCCGCCCGGCGCGTGCCAGTGTTGGCCGCCGCCGATCCTCGCAACCTCTCTCATCAAGTATTGATTCGCATCGTTACTGTAAGTGATCGTATGGACGACAATGTCGTCATCTGCCGCATCGTAAGCGGCGGTTGTTGGGCTGGTGCCGTAGTTATGGTTTCCGTCGGTCATCACCACCATCGTTTTTGAAGCGTAAGGTCGGGCATACCGTTTGTTTTGCAACGTCTCAATTCCATCCTGCATCCCAGCAGTGATATTCGTCGAACCATCAGGATATTTTTTAGAGTATCTGTCGATCACCTGAGAGATCTTGTTGTACTGATCAGTCAGTTGCTGATTGATCGTCGCGCTGCTGTTGTAGGTAGAAAGCGAAACCAACTCCAACTGCGGCGTCGACTCCAGTTCGTTTAGAAAACCATCCACCGAAGTGACCAGCGCCCACCAGCGTGCAGTCGCTGGCACCGGGTCGTTACTTCTCCAGCCCGATTCATAATTCGATCGGTTAATCCGAAACGTCATTGATCCCGAACGATCGACAACCAACGCAATATCGCGATCAATTTGTGAAGCTGTCGCATTGGCGACCGGCTGAAATATTTCGTGTCCAAAAATCGCCGCCAAATACAATCGCACTGCTCCATCCGGCGAGGCTTGCGTACGGCGACCTGTCACGTTTACCGAGTTAAGCAGCTTACCTCCGCTGGAAAACTCAAAGCGGCCTTCGTCATTGGTGCGGACCGACAATCCAATCTGCACGTCGCTATCCGCCAATGTCAAAGTGTTGCCGGCGACATTGTTTTTGGCGGCATAGGTGATCGCTGAAGCGTGCGCCAGTGCGGAGTCTTGCTCAAGACTCAAAGTCCGTGCACCGGCTCTAGCGGCTGAGTCAGTAGCAATTCGCAGTTCGGTACGCGTCAGCTGCATGTACGCGACGTCAACGCAAAACGCAGCCATCCATAAGATGACCGGCAGCAGGATCGCGATCAGGATCAACACGGCTCCGCGGCGACGTGGATTGCGGCGTTTTTTTTGCTGGAGCAATTTTGACATCGTGATCACTATTCGGGGTTATAGCGTTCGGTGGCCAAATGCGACTTGGCTTCGATCGCCGAATTGCTAAAGTACTTCGGCACAACCCAGCTGTTGCCGGTGATCGGCACGCGGACGGTTACCGTAATAAACTTAGTCTCTGGCGCAAGCACCGAGGGATTCACATCCACTTCAACGTTTCGAGCGCCGACCGTCGCCAACAACTGCGTCGCTTTCGCTTTGGCTTCAGACGCCGTTGCGCCCGGCACCATCGCATACCGAGCAGCCTCGTAAGCGGCGTTGTCCGCCGTATGACGAATCATCGTCAAACGTCCAAACTCCATGCAGGCGAGTATGAACATAAACAGAATCGGGGCGGCGAAGGCAAATTCAATAATTGCGGCGCCGCTACGTTGCGTCAGGCGAGCTCGCTTGGTTGTCTGAATCTTGCGTCCTTCGGTTGGCTGCAATTTCCGGCAGCCCGATTCACTGCCCAAGCAGCTACGCAGGCCTTGTCGGCAGCGTTCGGCCAAGCGGCAAAGGACAAATGATTGGCTAGTGTGCGACATATAACCTCTCAATACTCCTTCATCATCGTGACTGAGGAGGTAATTGTAGGAGGCGAAAACATCCAACCTCGCAGCGTCGAGTTACGCGCGACAGGGATCGTGATCGAGATCGTCACATCGCTGCCAACTTTGGCTTTCGGGAAGTTGGACGGGTCAATGGCAGCGCCTTGGATGTTGCGATCAGCCAATATCGTCGAAGCGGCAGTTGTCGCAGCCGCCGTTGTGGCGTTTGGTTGCAACGCAGCGCGACATCCTTCGTAGGCGGCGATTGCGACCGATTGTTTCAAAAACATCATTTCTGCGCCTTGAATCGCGGCCATCAAAATCAGGACCACCACCGGTAGGCAGATCCCTAATTCGGCGACGGCCATCCCGCGACGTGATCGATGTTGCAACATTCTCCGCATCGTTCTATTTCTCCTGCGGCGTGTTGTGGTCACGCATGCGATCGAACAAACGATTTAAATCGTTCGCAAATTCTTTCCAGTAGTCTTTGTCCCGCAGATGAAACGGCGCCGGGACTTCCCCTTCGACCGCCTCGCTGACGACGCTGCGAAACCGGACGATCGGTCCGACAAAGCGGTGACTAAATCGAATCAGGTCGTAGGCGAAAATCGGTAGCAAACAAAACGCCGCTAGAATGAACGGCCCTTGGTTTTGCCAAACGTTCGCCAAATGGGTTCCGAGTGGTTCGAGCGGGTTCGACAGCACCTGAACGGAGAAGGCGATTAGCAGCCCCACCAGAAAGAAGGCGATCCAGTAAAACAGCATCCGTAGGACGATTCCCCCTTGGACTGAGGGATCGACGTATCGGACTCCGCGACGTTGGTTCATAGAATTTCTCACGATAAAATCGAGCGCGCAAGTCATGCGCTAGACCAGCAAACGTAGGTCGCGGCGAATGACAATCCGCCCCAACGCCAATTTTCTAGCCAAGATTCCCGCAGATTTTTCTTTCCTGCGATCCGCATAGGTGCTGCAATCAGCATTTCCGTTACTGATTTCCAGGGCTGATTCCGTTGACCTAGAGAGACCGATCAGGGTAGAGTTCCCGTCACAATGAGCGACAAACTCGACATTTTGAACTTCCACTGTCCCGGCCAGACCGCCCCGATCGACCGGGCGACCCACTTATCTCGCTTAGCTCAGTTCTATCCTGGGTGCCGAAACTGTCCTCAGCGAGCCGATCAGGCCGGACTGCCGCAGCGAATCGTAGAAGCCTGGAACCTGCTTCCCCCCCAGCCGCCGCTCGAACAGCGGTTTCATCACGAGGGGCTAACGGCCGACTTGTCCGACGGCTTCACCACGGACGATGCACAGCGTGTCGCCTCGGCGTTTGTCCGCAGCCAACAGACTACGATCACCGCTCCGCTGCTGCTGGGGATGGCCCAGTCGGCGGCGATTGATCAAGCCGAAGCGATCATCGCAACCTGGAGACGCGCCGGAATCGCCGTCGAATTACTGAACGACGCGACTGCCGCGCTGGTCGCTTGGACCATCGACCAGCGAAACCTCGCAGGCGGAATCTTGCTCAGCACGCCATCCGGGGATTTGCGACAGCTCGAACTCTCACTGTTCGGTCCCCACGGAGCGCCGATCGCGGGCGACGGCCTCGCGAAGATCCAGCGCCGGCTGCAGCCGTGCGACCGGCTTCCCCCGGCTCGTCGTCAGGGTACGCTCACCGAGATCGAGATGTCGTCTCCCTATCTCCAACAATTTGCTCCGTTTCATCGGGCGCTGCGTCCGTTACGCCTGGTTGTGCAATCTCCGGCCCGTGGTTCGGTGAACTTGTTGCGTGAGTTGATTGCGCGTTCGGTTTGTGAACTCTTGGTGATTCCCAGCGGGGGAGATCCCAACGCTCGGCTGGCCGCCGCTATTGGGCAGCATCAGGCCGATTTCGGCGTCTGGATTGACGGCAGCGGCGAAACCATCGAGGTCTTTGAAGAACGGGGCTATCCGGTCCTGCAACCGCAATTGACCAGACTGCTGATCCAGGAAGCGGCGTATTGGGAAACTGGACCGCTGCGCATCGCTTGCGGAGCACCGCTTGAACTGCCGACCGGCGCAATCCAGGTACGCTGCTCGGCCGGTCGCGGCGAAATGGCCGCGGCGATTCGGATGCACCAGTGCCAGCTGGGGATCGAATCCAACGGTCGCTATTGGTGGCGAAATCAATTGCCAGCGGCGGACGGATTGGGGGTCGTGACCCTACTATTAACCAGCCTTAACCGCAGCAATCGCAGCTTGTCGAGCCTGTTGATCTAAGTCATACTGCGGGTCGCTGTTTGTTTCTTTCGCCGGCGCCGCAAAGCGGCTTCTTTTTTTGCTTGATGCCCCATGACTCACCCTTGGATCGCCGATCGTACCGCCGCTTTTGACTCCAGCGGCATTCGCAAAGTTTTTGATCTTGCGGCAAAGATGACCGACCCGATCAATCTATCGATTGGGCAGCCTGACTTCGACGTTCCGGAAGAGGTCAAAGAGTCCGCGATTGCTGCGATTCGAGCAGGAAAAAATGGCTATGCGTTAACCCAAGGGATGCCGGTCCTGCGCGACAAGCTGCAAGCGTCGATCGAAGCCGAGTTCGGCCACAGTGATCGCACAACATTCATCTGCTCTGGCACCAGCGGCGGTTTGGTGCTGTCGATGTTGGCCTTGGTCAATCCCGGTGACGAAGTGATCATCTTTGATCCTTACTTTGTCATGTACGAATCTTTGGTGAAGCTGGTTGGCGGCGTGCCGGTGGTCATCAACACCTATCCCGACTTTCGCATCGATCTCGAGAAAGTTCGCGCCGCGATCACACCCCAGACCAAGCTAATCCTGCTCAATAGCCCGGCCAATCCAACCGGCGTCGTCGCAAGCGAAGCCGAAGTCAAAGGGCTAGCCCAGCTGGCGGCCGAAAAGAACATCGCGTTGATCTCTGACGAGATCTATCGCACGTTCACCTACGGCGACTTCGTGTCGCCTGCCAAATACAACGCTCAAACTATTGTGATTGATGGATTCTCAAAAAGTTACGGCATGACCGGCTGGCGGGTTGGCTATGTGCATGGCCCGGCGGCGGTGATCGAGACCATGATCAAACTTCAACAATATACGTTTGTCTGCGCACCGCAGCCGGCGCAGTGGGCCAGCGCAGCGGCCCTGGATGTCGACATGAGTGAGCACGTCGCCGCGTACGCACGCAAACGAGACCTAATGCTGGCCGGGATCGGCGACCTGTACGAAGTTTCTCAACCAGACGGCGCCTTCTATATTTTTCCCAAAGCGCCCTGGGGAACAGGCAGCGAGTTTGTCGCCAAAGCGATTGAGAACAATCTGTTGATTATCCCCGGCAAGATTTTCAGCAAGCAAGATACGCACTTTCGAATTTCCTACGCAGCACCCGACGCGACGCTCCAACGTGGGGTCGATACGCTGCGTAAACTGGCGAAAGGTTAATTCGATTCGCCTATCCAGCTCGATATCGCTACACTAGAAGGACGAACTGTTTCTTCGACGGAGCGATCCGAATGAGTCTTGAGCTACGCTTACTGTCGCGACACTGGAGTTGCGCAGCGATGGAGCGAATCGATGCAACTACGGGTCTATCCGTAATCGAGCGCCCCCATCTACCGATGACGCCTGCCGAACAAGCAGCGGTCAAAACATTGCTGGATGAAGCGGCTGGCCAGCCAATTGAACAAGCCCAGGGAATCGTTCGCCTGAGTGATGGCGGCGATTTTCAAGTCTCCTGCGGTGGTCAACCCTCAGGGTTTATCGAAGAATTCACCCTCCGTGTCGAGCATGATCTGACGCCTCATCTGCTTGGCTTTCTGATCTGCCTACTGGATGCCGGCAACTTGATTTTGCGTACGCCAGGCGATGGCGCGGCGATCAGTTTGAATGAAGCGAATTTTGAAGACGCACCAGCAGAGATGCAGCCCCGTGCGATTTGCCATAGCCCAGAAGAGCTAAAAGTGCTGCTGCAAAACGGCGTCTCTTCGCAGGACTTGCTCTCGGATCGCGAGATTCGACTGTAAACGGCCTGACCCGTTGAAGGCGTTCAGCTACTCGACCGGAGGCAATCGCAACGGCATGCGTTCTTGCGGCGGAGCGCCACAGGCAGCCAAGCGAGCACGAATATCATGAAGTAGACGCTGCTCTAGCTCCAGATCTCGTCCGATCGGAATCCAGCCGAGCGTGACCGTATCTTGCTTGATGCCGCTATCTTCACGCCGGATCGTCCCATCATGTCGCAGCAAATCGAGATCGCCAAGATCGTTGCGCTGGCCACGCATGTCTTCCAGCTCTTTGCGAACTTCGACCTCGATCAAAAAGCCCCCCTGCTCTGGCAAGACCCGGACCAAGACGATGCGGCGAATCGTTTGCAAAGTGCTTTCTAGCTTCTCGTAGCCGCGCGTCGAGTCGGTGCGCCAGGGTTCGAGCAAGGTCGATCCAATCGCAGGGTAAGTCTCCAAGCGTCCTTCGGTTAGTTGCCCGGCGATGACGCGAACGCGCTGCTCGTCTTTGATTTTAAAATTATCGTCGATCGAATCGACAATTTGCTCCCACAACACCTCGTAGTCGCCAAACTGCACAAAGGTCGGATTCTCCACAATCGTCGCCGCCGGCTTCCCGGCGCCAAACCAAGCAGGTAACCGCAGCGCATGGCACCCCACGGCGATTGTCAGAATCAGAGAGAATATTGCGAGTCGCACCACGCCGTATGCGCCCTTTTGGGAAGTTTAGCCAGTTGCACAGTAGGCCCCGAGAGATCCGCGGGGCGGAGAAGTGTCGCGAAAAGCGCCGGCGGCGACAAGAGCAGCTTCACCCGGTGCTAGCATAAAAAAGCTTTCGGCGGCGGCCGAAAGCTAAAACCTGAGCAACTGTGGGTCGAAGGTTGTGGGTCTGCGAGCTGCGTACTAACAGTAGTGTCCGTCCATGCCGAGACGCATTTTCAGCTCTTCAAACTGTTGTTGATACTTTTCGCTGGAAGAGTGAACGTGTTCTGCTTCGGTGATGAAGCGAATTTCGTCGCTATTGCGGACGCAGCGATCGTCTAGGATCTCCGCAAACGAATTCAGCTCATTCCCGTACACAATCAATAGTTTGTGTTCATCAAACTGAACTTCCAACGGAATGTTCGGATTGAGGACCGCGATTCCCGTGCAGCCGTCATTCAGCAGCAGGTCTTCGTATTCCCACAAAATGCTTTTCAGCACCGGCATATCGATATGTTCACGATACAAATCAACATGCCCTACGTCATCGCGCGTGTGACTCGTTTCGAGTACGACATCCACTTCGCTGCCGAGTGGCTCGAGCAAGTCCATAAAGACTTCGAACAACATCGACTTGGTGGCTGCCGCCATCAGCACCGGCACGCTGGCACGGGTCTCTTCGTCGTGATAGACGTCGCGACGATAGCCTTGGCTCGGCACGACTTTCAGGTCGTACGAAGGGCGCACCGCATCTGTCAGTTCAAAACTGTTATAGCGATTGACGCCCAGGTGGGCTTCGATCTGCTCTTCCGACAAATGCTCAAAGCTATTGCCGGTCGGAGCTGTGGCGCCGTCGTGAAAGACGTTTTTGAAAAATCGTTTTAAGAAGCCCATGTTGACCTCTACCGCCTCTTCCGGTGATGTCGAGAAGTGAAACGCCGTTGTTTCAAATCCACGAAATCTGGTTGATAGGAAAAACTTAGAGCGACCGTTGTTAGCTTGCCCGTGAAATCAATGAACTCGAAGCTGGATTTGTAATAACCGCATCCAACAATCCGAGTGATCGCGCTATTCGACAACGAGCTGGCCTCCCAGCAATCGACTAATTAGTAATCAGTCGCCAACTGCAAAAGGGAACGTTTCCGATGTCGTATCTGTAGAGATCATAGCACCGTGAATGGAACCTACTTGAGCCTTCTTACGAACAATTTGAAAAAGATCGACGTCAATTGGCTGACTCCAGCGATGCGGTGAAGTTTTCCTACAACCAAGTTGTTGAAGTGCCTCAACTCGTAGTTTGATATACTGCCGGATGTCCCGTTTGTAACGAAGGAGCCGCCTTGGTGAGTACGATCCTACGCCCCACGCAACTGGTAATGGTTGTTCTGCTGATAACGTTTCTAACGATCGGCTGCACGACAGAAGTCGCTCAGTCAGATCGAGTCCCTAAGCTCGAACGAAATCAGCTCCAACAACCCCCAAAAAAGCAGCCTGCTTTCCTAGCCGAAGACCAGGCATCCGAAACTATTGAAGAGCATTGGTCAGCGATCATTCAACAAGGACGCAAGATCGGCGATTCGCACGAAGTCGTCCGTCGCGTTCAGCAAGCCGGCCGAGAGCTGATCGAGACCATCTCAACCGAGAAAATTGCGCTGCGACGCCAGGATCAGACAATCGAAATGAAGGTCGTTAATCGCTTCCTGGAAACTCCCGACGGCGGACTTGTCGCTTACGAAACCACGATCGAACAAGGAGACAGTCGCTCTGCATTCGCCGGCGAGGTCTCTGCAGAAGGGACGCAACTGACCATCACAACCACCACCGCAGGACGCAGCATTGTTGCGCCGTCGATCCCTTGGAAACCAGAGTGGGGCGGCGTCTACGCTGCGTCGCAGTTGTTGCAAAATCCGCCGATCCAGCCCGGCCAAACCCGGGAAACAACGGCTCTGGTTCCCACCATCAATCAGGCGTGTCAAATCCGATATGTCGCCGGCAACCTGGAGCCGGTCAAGTTGCTGGACGGTAGCGAAGTCGAGCTGCTGCGCGTCACCAATGCGATCTCCCTGCGAGACATGACCGTGCTAGAGATCCCATTGTGGGTCGATCTCGATGGCAACACGGTTAAGATGGCGCCGCCGGGCCCCGATATGGTGATCTATCGCTGTACGCAAGCATTCGCCGAGTCACCGATCGAAGCGATTCAATTTGATCTCGCCGCCGAAACGATTGTGCCAATGCCGCAGCCGCTGGTCGGCGTCCATACCGACAAAACGTCAGCGGATTATTTAATCACGCTGCAGAAAAACATCTCCCCTACTCTCTTTCCCAGCAGCGGCGGCCAATGGACCAGCGACCTCACCGAGACGACGCTCCATCTGCACCGGATCGCCGTTCGCCCTGAGACCAAATTACCGCCGCAACTTGCCCAGCCAACTCCACCGACCGACACCGACCTTGCGGCCAGCAGTCTGGTGCAAGTCGACGATCCGCTTGTGCAACAAATGGCCGCACTAGCCAAGACGCCGCAAAGCGAAACCTGGAAGCTGGCGGTTGAGCTGGAAGGACTTGTCAACCGCTCGATCCAACAGAAAGACTTCTCTCAGGCATTTGCATCCGCCGCCGATGTCGCTCGGTCGAAAACAGGCGACTGCACCGAACATGCGGTCTTGCTGATCGCTTTGCTTCGCGCCCACAAGATTCCGGCTCGTGCGGCGGTCGGTCTGGTGTATTACGACGGCAAGTCGGGCCGCGGCTTCGCCTATCACATGTGGACCGAGGCCTGGATCGATGGTCGCTGGATTCCGCTTGACGCAACCTTGGGCCGCGGAGGGATCGGAGTCGGACATATCAAAATTGCCGATTCTGACCTAGCCGGAGGAGGCGCACTGGCCGCATTTTTACCGGTGACGCAAGTCATTGGCAACATTGAGATTAAGCAGCTAAGCATCGAATAGTGACCAAATTTCGCCAAGAGGAGGTCGTCGCGAACGAATTACTTCTAGCGGCGATGATCGTGCTGCCTCGACCATACGAAGGAGCGAAATTCAATGACGATCTTCATTCTGATTTTGATCACGATTTGCCTGGCGATCGCAGTCGCCTGGTGGTCTGGTCTCCGTTTTCGCGCTGACCCGATCCAAGCGATGCGAGCCGTCGCCCAAGCATACGACGGGAAGTTCACCCAAACCAAAAACCCCGCTCAAACGGCGGTCTCTTTTGACCTACATGGTCAGCAAGCGATGCTGCGAATCAAGCCGCCGGTCGGATACGCTGGACAATCTTTGACCGAGTTTCGCACCACCTGGCCCGAGCCGCGTCTGCGTCTGCAGATTCAGCCGCGCAAGACGTTGCGGCCCGACTTCTTTTATGACGAGTCGCCGACCATCGAGTCAGGCGACGCACACTTTGACGCTAACTATCGGCTCTACGCCGAACAACCAGAGACGGCTCGCAATCTAATTGCCGCGGGGCTCTTCTCGGCGCTGGATGAACTGAACCAAATGACTCGGCCAGGCTCCGCCTACATCGAGATCCATGACGGCTTTTTGTTTGTGACGCTCGAGAAGACGTTCGGCTCTAGCGAGCAGTTGGAAGTTCTGGTCGCCAGGTGCTGTGAGATTCGGATCCCCTCCACGACCATCACCGCTAGCGACAACCAAGCGAAGTCCGCCGCGACTTCGCCAGTATCCGACGCACTGCGAACGATTTGTAACGCCTGTGGTGACATCGTAAAAGAAGATGGGGTGGCGTGTACCGACTGCGGCGCGATCTATCACCGCCGCTGCTGGGACCCCAAAGTTGGCTGCGTTCTTTACTCGTGCGAAGGAACCCAAGCGAGCGAAGCGGCGCTTACTTCTTGAGGTGCTGTGCAACCGCCGCTAACAGTGGATCAATCGTCTGCTGCTGGATTGCATGCGGCGGATTCCAGGGAAACCACTCAGCGCCTTGATGCTCGGTCAATTTCAACTTAACTTCTTTGGTCAACGTCGCCAGAAAATAGACGGCAGTTTTGAGCGCGGTGACACCGTCCATTCGCTTTTTGTAATGCACCACGTACTGCAATGTGAAGCGAAAGTCAGAGTCGACCGTGATCTCATTGGACTGAATGCCAGTCTCTTCTTCCAACTCACGCAATGCGCAGGTCATCTCATCCTCGCCAGGGTCGACATGCCCTTTGGGCAAGTCCCAGCGATCCTTGTGCCGCATTAGCAGAAACGACTTGATTGGATCGCCTTGCACGATCAAAAAGCCGCAAGCCTTGGTTTCTGGCAGATCGGCATGGGAATCCTGCATTACGGTTGATCTTCCTGCGGCAGCGTGAAATCGGCGATAAACAACTGGCTGCTATGATCGTCGGTTCGCGTGCTGGTCCACATCAGTTGTTTTCCATCCGGCGAAAAAACCGGCAATACGTCGGCCGCATCCGAATCGGTGATTCGCCAAATCTTGCCTGGCTTGATCCCGTCGGCCGTTTCTTCATACTTCATCAGCCACAGGTCATAGTTGGGACGTCCCGGCTTGGAATGATCGGCGCCGGCCCAAATTATGTACGGCTGAGTCGGATGCCAATAAGGAGCCCAGTTCACGCCGACATTGTCGGTCAGCAACGTCTCGTGCTGACCATCCATACCGATCGCATACAACTGGAGGAAGCCTTCTTCTTTGCGATCACTGCGAAAGACAACCCACTTGCCGTTGGGCGAAATGAATGGCCCGCCATCGTAGCGGACGGCGTCGGTCAATTGCTTCACGTTGGATCCGTCGGCATCCATGATGTAGATATCAGGGTCGCCGTCGCGATCGCTGCAAAACGCGATCTGCGTTCCCGCTTTGTTGTAGGCGCCTTCGGCGTCATAACCTTTTTCGGTCGTCAGCGGAGTTAGCTCGCCGGTCTTCAAATCTTTGACGAAGATGTCGGTGTAGGGATCAAAGTCCCACGAGTAGCGGCGCCGCGCCCCTGATTTGCGATCTGCTTCCTGCTGAGCGATTTCGGCCTGCTCGGTCTCCGTCATCATCGGATCGAGATGGCTGCTGGCGAACATGATTTGCTTTCCGTCGGGCGAAAAGTAAGCGCAAGTCGTTCGCCCTCGGCCGGTGCTAATCAGCGTCGGCTCGCCCCCGGTCAGAGGCTGCGTGTAAATCTGGTAGAATGGGTACTGCGGCGGGACGGCTTGATAAACAATCGTCTTGCCGTCAGGCGAAAAATAGCCTTCGCCTGCTTTGACCATGCCGCTGGTTACCTGGCGAACATTCGTCAGGAAATGGCCTTCGATCGAAGCCGGCTCTGCAGCTTGGCCGCAGGATATCATCGATAGGGCCAATACCAAACTTCCGCTGATCCAACGCATATTGCTAACCTCGCAGGGGTCAAGTCGCGTACTGTGGGTCGATAAACCAATTCTTTTATTATAGTAGCCCGGCAGGCCGGGATTCGATGCCATGAAGATTTATACGAAAACCGGCGATGCCGGAGAAACGGGGCTCTATCGCGGGGGTCGCGTCCGCAAAGATGATAGCCGAATTGTCGCGATCGGCGATGTGGACGAGCTTAACGCATTGCTGGGCCTCGTGCTGTCGATGGCCGCGTCGCCCGAAATTGCCGAGCCGATTGGACTGATCCAAAACGATTTGTTTGCTTTAGGCGCACAGCTTGCATCGCCCGACCCAGCGGCGGCCGGCACAGCGCTTCTTACGGACGAAAACATCACACGGCTTGAGCAGACGATCGATCTGGCCGAATCGCATCTTACGCCGCTGACCTCTTTCATTTTGCCTGGCGGTTCGACACTGGGCGCCCATCTGCATCAGGCCCGAGCTGTCTGTCGCCGCGCCGAACGTCATCTCGTAACGCTCTACAACGGTCAATTCGACACGGCCGCGCATGTGGCGCTGCGCTATGTCAATCGACTGGCCGACTTGCTGTTTGTGCTGGCTCGCTGGGCGAATCAGTTAAGCGGGCACCATGAAACAGAATGGCATCCCGCCGTAGCTGCTCCCGAGCTTCCTAGCAATTCTTAGCCACCGACAAACCGCTGCACCAAGAAATGATCGAAGCCGATGGACCGGAGAAATCCATCGGCTTCGCCCTCCTGGGAACTGGGGGAATGTTGCGTTACGGCAGCATGTAGCGAAAGAAGTTTCTCACCGGCTGATTGTCAACGTAAACCCGGGGCTGGCCGTACAACCCCTGGCCAACGCTAAAATCAGCAGGAATACCGGCAACCGGTAGCATCGGTCGGTAAGTTGTATTGAATCGTACCGGCGGAGGCGAAACCACCGTTGGACCAGTCACGATCGGCGACTGCGTCACAATGGGGGATTGAGTCGTAATGATCGGAGCAGGCGCCGAATAGGTGACCGGCGCGACGCTGGGCGCCGGCGAATAGCAAACCGCGGGGCGAACGCCAGAGGTGGATGGCGCCGGAGCCGAGTAAGCCGGGGCTGAGTAAGTTGTCGACGGCAGCGGCGCGGCATAGCTAGTCGACGGAGCTTGCGAGACTACCCGCGGCGGCAGATAGTTGGGCGGAGCTTGTTGATTTTGCGGGTTGGGTGCGAGAGATGGAGCATAGTCGGCTGCATCGGCGTTACCCGTGGATGACTGGCTGGTCGAGAAAACCGTTCGCTGGACTTCGCTAGGGGCCGAGTTGGACGTTTGCAGCGGTCCTTGTTCGTACCACGGCGCCGCCGTCGAACCGAGCGAAGTTCCGACCGGTTTGGCTGTCACAATGTTCTGGGCGATCGGCTGCACATATTGCGGGGCCACCTGATGAAAACGATCAGGCCGCGACGCCTGAGCGTTTGCGATCGCGGGGATCATGACAGCGGCAGAAAGTGCAAGCAATATCGAGCGTCGCATTTTGGTTCTCCGTGGCGAAGGCCTTTTCAGATTTCATTGTCGGCAGAAACATAGTGCAACGTTCATGCCGACGGTCAAGCAACTCTTGTTGCTATCTAGATACGCGGCAAACATCATCGCCGCGGTTAATCACCGATAAAGGCAACGCCGCGTTAGGGTTGTCCACGCTATCGCCCAGAGCTAGCGATCCGTGAAAAAAATTTATCCCACGTAAAGTTGGTCACTTGCAACGATGATGACGCGCGTAACTATTTCAAACTTGCACTTCTGCCAAGGAAATAAACGACCATGACGAGCGCTGCGCCGCCAACCAAATGGCAGATCCAAACCGACGCCCCCAACGCAACCGGCAAAGTCCCGCACAAGATGCTAGCCCCACCGACCGTCAAAGCGTACGGCATCTGGGTATTCACATGGGCGATGTGATTGCACCCGCAGGATTGCGACGACAGGATGGTCGTGTCAGAGAGCGGCGAACAATGATCGCCAAAGATAGCGCCAGCTAGCACGGTGCCGACCACCGCCGACAACAGCGGCGAGGTCTCTAGCGTAAGCCCTGCGTCAATCATCAAGTCATAAGTCAAGGGAATCGCCAGCGGCAAGATAATCGCCATGGTCCCCCAACTTGTTCCGGTCGAGAAAGCCATCGCTGCAGCCAAAGCAAAGGTCACGGTCGGCAGCAGCCACAGCGGAATCGAACCGCTGGTAAGCTCTGCGAGATAGGTCCCTGTACCTAGTCCCGGCACATTTGGATCGCTGCTGGTGGTTGTCGCCAACGCGCCTGAGAACCACAAGATCGCCAGCGCCGGCGTCATCGCCCAAGCCCCCTTCAGCATTCCCCAACCCATCGTCCTCAGAGGAACAATTCGCTGCGGTATCACCATCAGCAGCGCCAGCGAGATGCCGGCCAACGCCCCCAACACCAGCGAGTCGTAAGAAGCCGCGTTTCCAAAAATATTGATCAGCGTTGGCTCTAGCGGCGGATTCATGGCATTGACCGCCTGCAAACCAGAAGCGTACAGCCAATAAGAGACGACGGCGACCGTGGTCAAAATCGGCAAAGCGGCGTTCAGCCAATGGCTGGTGACGTCTGCAATATTGGTGGGCACGTCAAACAAAGGATCGCGTTCCGCTTCATCATTCAGACTCTTCCGTTCGGCGGTCAGCATCGGACCAAAGTCTCGTTCTAAACTGGCGATCAAAAACACAAATAAGAGGGCCCAGATTGGATAAAAGCGATAAGGCATACTCGCTAAAAAGAGCTCAATTCCACTCATTTGCACGGCGTTCGGCAAGCTGTCAATGCCGCTGATGATGTACTGAATTTCAACTGCGACCCACGTCGAAACCAGCGCCATGCCTGCGACCGGAGCAGCCGTCGAATCGATCAAAAACGCCAGCTTCTCGCGAGAGATTTTTAAGCGGTCGGCCAAGGGACGCGTGGTCCCCCCTAGCAGCAGCATGTTGGCGTAGTCGTCAAAAAAGATCGCCAGACCAAGCAGCGAGATTAAGACTTGTCCGCGGCGGCGCGAACTAGCCCAGGGCAAAACCCGTTCGACCAATCCTCGCATGCCGCCTGTCACGGTGATCAATCCGACCATCGCTCCCATCGACAGCGTAAAGCAAAAGGCCTTCAGCTTGCTAAAGTCCTTGTCGGCAAAATTGGGGGTCTTAAAGTCGTAGAGGTTGGCCAATAGATAGTCGACGAAAAATGTATGCACCGCGGCCAGCGGCTGACCCTGATTGTAGAGCAGCGCACCGATCGCGACCCCGATCAATAACGAGAGCAGAATCCGCCGAGTCGTTAGCGCCAAGACAATCGCCGTCAGCGGTGGAAGCAAGCTGACCCAACCGAAATGTTCCATCAATCCGCTTTCTCATGACCATCGGCCGACAAAGTCCAAGGGATTTGCAGACAAAGCTGCGCCCCCTGCTTGTCGTAATTTTGGAAAGTTACCGTGCCATGATGGGATTGGGCGATTGTCCAGCATTTGGTCAGACCGAAGCCGAGGCCACGGCCTGCTTCGCGCCCCGAATAAAAGGGGTCGAATGCTTGACTGCGAACTTCGGCCGGGGCGCCGGGTCCAGTGTCAGCGATCGTGATTGCGCAGTACTCGCTTTGGGCCGTGACGCTGACGATGATTTCTCCGTCATGACCGACCGCTTCTAAACTATTTTGAATCGCCGCAGCGACAGCTGCCGAGATCTGAACTCGATCGGCGACTAGCGTGAGCGCAGCCGGCACGTGACAGCAAATCGCCGTCGACTGCTTTTGGGCAGCTGCGGCCAAAGAGCCCAGCACCTCGTCGACCGCCGCGACCACGTCAAACGGCGCTACCTGCGGGGCGGCAGGTCGCGCAAACAGCATTAGGTCGGCGATCATCGCGTGCCCGCGCATCGCCTGAGCGTAGATGGTCGCCAACTGACGTCGCCGCTCGGGGTCGGCTTCGTGCAGTAGCAGCGACTGAGCGCGGCTGGCGATATTGGCCAGCGGGTTGTTGATTTCGTGGCTCGCGCCATACGCGAGCTGCTTGACGGCAGCCAATTTGGCGTCGCGAAACAGGGTAGACCAAGCGGCAGCCAGCGTGGCGTTCTCCTGCAATTGCTGCGAGACTTGCAATCGCAAATCAGGCGATAGCTCGGCTAGGACGGCTTCGAGCAAACGGCCGACTAACGGATCATCATCGCAGGCGAATTGCAACATCGTGCTGCCAAATCATCGTATTAACAAAAACGCGTATGCCGAGTTGAAACTCGGCATACGCGCGAAGAATTTGGTCATCGGCCCGGTAAAGCATGGGCTTTGGACAGTTGCGTTACAAGGAAGTAACCGACTCTAGATCCAACATGCCGCAAGCGCGATCGAGCAAAGCTTCGACCGAGAACGGCTTTTGGATAAAATCGTTGGCGCCGGCATCTTTGAGGTCCGCGACCTTGTCTTGCTCAACCATGCCGCTGATGCAAAGGATTTTGACATCCTCCATCGTGCGGTCTCCCCGAACTCGCTGGCAAACTTCTTTGCCGTTGATATCAGGCAGCATAATGTCGAGCACGACAATGTCAGGGTGGAACTCTTTGACCAGCATTCCGGCGTCAAAACCATTATTGGCGGTTTTAATGTCGAAACGACCGTCCCGTTCAAAAGCGTCAACCATCAATTCGACCAGATCTTGGTCATCGTCGACGATCAGCACTTTGCGTTTACCGCTTTCCAACGCGTCAGTTGGAATGCCGTTTTCTCTCATAAAACTGAAAAGTTGATCACGCGGGATACGGCGGAAACGACTGCCGGGAACGCGGAATCCTTTCAATTGGCCCGAATCAAAGCATCGAATGATGGTTTGTTGGCTGACTTTGCAAATTTTGGCTGCTTCGCCAGTCGTAAAAACAGTCTTCATCAGATAACACCCTCTCCCTAGCCACAGCCGGTACGGTACCGAAGAGACCTCCCGCCCAGTGTGTATGAGCTTGTGATGCAGCTCCGTCGTCCGTGTAAATCGAGCTGGAAGCTCGCTGATCGCTTTGTTCTTTGAAAGGTGTGTATTCGCCACACCCTTCAGGTTTCGTTTATTTCCGCTGACCATCCGGTTGTACCGAAACTACCGAATTTGCCAACTGACGGAATTATATCGTTCCAAAACAACGCGTCAAGATTGATCTTTGAATCGCAAGCTCTTGCCTTTTAACGACTTGCGAGACGGCTTCAGAATTCGTCCCAAACTTTCTGCCAGCGACTGCTCGTCAGACGACCAGCAATGACAGCGCTAGCACGCATCCGTCTAGAGTGCCATTTTTAGGCTGTAAATCCTGTCGTCCGCGTAAGTTTCGTCGATCAGGAGGTTAGGGCGAAACAGATCCGATGGCGTGGGAAAAGCAGGCCCGGCAAGTGGCGCTTTCCCTGCCGTATAAAGGAACCACCGCAAGCCAAGAAAGTTAGAAATCGCGCTTGGACCACCGCTGGAAGCTACGCCGCCGGCATCCGGCCATCTAAATAAACCAGCAGCAAAGCGATGTCCGCCGGGGTGATGCCGCTGATCCGTTCGGCCTGCGCCAGCGTGCCGGGGCGATGCTTGGCCAGCTTCTCCCTGGCCTCGGCTCGCATTTGCGACAGCGCAGCATAGTTAAACGTATCGGGAATGCGCTTGCCTGCCAGCCGCTTTTGCCGCGCGACCTCGGTTTGCTGCCGGACAACATATCCGGCGTATTTAATGTCATAGGTCACTTGCTCGGCGACTGTCGAGCTGAACTGGGCAAGTTGCGGTTCGGCGGCGACCATCATTTCCCAGGTCGCCTCGGGACGCTTTAGGTACTTCTCAAGCGGGGCCCCTTCAATGCGTCCTTTGTCCAACAGCTTTCGGGCCAATTGAATGTCGGCTTCTTTTTGCTCCAGTCGCTGCCAGCGTGCGGTCTCGATCAGCCCGCACTCTTGCGCCAGCGGCGTCAACCGACGATCGGCGTTGTCTTGGCGGAGCATCAAACGGAACTCGGCGCGGCTGGTAAACATGCGATACGGCTCGTCCACGCCGCAGGTCACCAGATCGTCAATCAGCACGCCGATATAGGCTTGATCGCGCGACAGGATCAGCGGCGGCTTGTTTGCCGCGGCCAATGCGGCGTTGGCCCCAGCGATCAAACCTTGCGCGGCAGCTTCTTCGTAGCCGGTGGTGCCGTTGATCTGACCGGCGAAATAAAGTCCGTCCACATCCTTGGTTTCCAGCGTCGGCCGCAACTGGTCAGGCGAGCAATAGTCGTACTCTACCGCGTAGCCGTAACGCATGATTTCGGCCTTCTCTAGGCCGGAAATCAGTTTCAGCATTCCGTCTTGAACATCGCGCGGCAGACTGGTCGAGATGCCGTTGACGTACACTTCGCGCGTTTGTCGACCCTCTGGCTCTAGAAACAGTTGATGCTGCGTCTTTTCACTGAAGCGAACGACTTTGTCTTCGATCGAAGGGCAATAGCGAGGGCCGCTCCCTTGAATCTGTCCAGAGTACATCGGCGCCCGTTGCAAATTGGCCCGGATCAACGCATGGACCGCTTCGTTGGTGTGCGTGATGTGACACGGCATCTGCTCGAGCGACAGATTGTCAGTCAAATACGAGAACGGCTGCGGATCGTCATCACCAGGCTGAACCTCGACGGCCGCATAGTCAATCGTATTTGCGTTCAACCGTGCCGGCGTGCCCGTCTTAAAACGCTCGACCCGGAAGTTAAGTCGTTTTAGCGCCTGACTGATGCCGGACGAGGTACCTTCTCCACCGCGACCGCCAGGCGTTTTCGCTTCACCGGTATGCATAATCGCTGACAGAAACGTCCCGGTCGTCAGCACCACGCGCGAAGCACGATAGATCACGCCGCCGTGGACCAAAACGCCGGTCACCTGCTGGCGACCGTTGATTTCTTCGGTCAGCAAGTCCGCAACGATCTCTTGCCGCAGCGAGAGATTCGGCTGGTCTTCGACCATCAGCTTGACCAGATTTTGATACGCTTTCTTATCGGCCTGCGCCCTGGGGCCATGCATCGCCGGGCCTTTGCGGCGATTGAGCAGCCGAAACTGGATGCCGGTCTGGTCAATCGCGCGTCCCATGGCGCCCCCCAGCGCGTCGACTTCGCGGACAATTTGTCCTTTGGCGACGCCGCCGATCGCCGGATTACAGCTCATCTGGGCGACGGTATCCAGATTGGTCGTCAGCAGCGCCGTTTTGGCTCCCAAACGGGCTGCGGCAAGCGCCGCTTCGGTCCCCGCATGTCCGGCGCCGATGATCAAAACGTCGTAGTGATAGATGATTTCGGTCATCGTTGCCCAGTTTACGATAGGTCGCAGCCGCGAAACGGGTTATTTTAGCTGGAGAGAGCGTGCCGCAACAGGTTCGCCTTGGTGCGGTTTCACCGCGTCCTCTGACTCTGTCTTTCAAGCGAACGAGAATTACATGCTGTTGCGGTGGTTGGTCGGCAATTGGATTCAAACCCAGGGACGCGGCCTGATTCAAGAGAAATTAAAGGCCCGCGTCGCCGGAGAGGGAGAACCGATCCATACCCCCGAGACGATCACTGTCGCCTGCTTTTTCGCGTTGGGGATCGAATCTGGCGGGCTCTACGACCTGCTGGAGACGCCCGAGACGATCCAACATGACGGTTTTGTCGAGCATCTCGGCCTGCTCGACGGCCGCCTGATCGCATTGGTTGAAACCGGGGTCGGGAGCAAAAAGGCGCGGCAAACGACCGAAAATTACATCGCACTGCGAAAGCCCCAGTGGATTGTCTCCAGCGGGTTTGCTGGCGGATTAGCCGACTCGGTAAAAAAGGGCCAAATCGTCATGGCCAATTCGGTGCTACGAGCCGAACGGGACGAACTATTGATTCCGTTCTCCATGACCGAAGAACAAGCAGCCAGCCAACCGGGCCTGCACATCGGACGTTTGTTGACGGTCGACAAGATCATCCGTACCCCCAACCAAAAGCGTGAATTGGGAACAGCGCATGCGGCGATCGCCGTCGATATGGAGACCTACGCCATTGCCGCCGCCTGCGCCGAACTTAAGACCCGCTTCCTGTCGGTTCGGGTTATTACCGACGCGGTCGATGACGAGCTACCTAAGAACCTAGAGCGACTTGTCGAACAGACCAGCACCGCCAAAATGATCGGCGCTGCCGCAGCGGCTATCATCAACCGCCCTTCTAGCGTGCAAGATATGTGGCGCCTGCGCGAAACCGCGATGAAGGCGAGCGACCGGTTATCACGGTTCCTTCAGGGGGCCGTGCAACAACTGAGGTAGGGTTTATGGCTTTAACGTTTGCTCATGCTTCCTTAGCCTGATATCTTCGAGTCGTTCTTTTTCATTGCGCGCGGATAAGACTACTATGGATGCTCAGCAAGCGGTTGATGCAGGTCTTGCTTTATTGGACCAAGGACGACGCGATGAGGCGCTCGAAAAGTTTGAGCATGCACTTGGTTTAGAGCCCAAACATGGCCAGGCATGGTTCGTCAAAGGCTGCGTAATGAGCGAAGCAGGCCGCGTTCGCGACGCCGCCGAGTGCTACTTACAGGCGCTGCAATATGCTCCCGCCTATGCGGCGTTGATCCTGTTCAATCTCGGCAACTGCTTCCGCGATCTGGGGGAAGCTGAGCGAGCCTTGGAATGCTTTGAGTCCGTGACCGAGCTTGAGCCAGATCACGCCGATGGCTGGATCAACCAGGGAGTGGTGCTTGATAAGTTAGGCCGAGCCGAAGAAGCGATCGCTTGCTATGACAATGCAATCCGTCTTGCTCCCGACGATGTCGACGCGTGGGCGAATCGCGGAAATTGCCTGCGCGCGTTACAGGAGTTTGCCGAAGCGATCGAGTGCTACGAAAAAGCGCTGGAGTTAAATCCCAAAAGCCGAGCCGCGTTGGCCGGTCGTGGAATCTGCGTCGCCGAGCTGGGCGAACCAGAACGCGGCTTGAAATTACTCGATCAATGTCAGAGCGATCCCCCCTTTCCACCGTTGTTGATCGAACGGGCGATGATCCTCTCCAAGCTTGATCGCTTTGAAGAAGCGATTGCCGACATCGATGAAGCTGTCCGACTGGGGGCCAATTTTCCCGAAGCTTGGAGCAACCGCGGCGAATGCCTGGTCCGATTGGGTCAATTTCCCGAAGCGGTTGTTTCGTTTGAGACGGCGCTGGCTCGTAGCTCGATGTTTGTGCCGGCGCTTTACGGCAAAGCTCGAGCGCTCTGTCTGTGTCAACAAATGGACGCCGCGCGCGAAACGTTAGAAATTTACTTCACCGTCGCCGACGAAGAAGACCGCCGCTGGCAAGCAGCCCAGCAGCTACGCGAATTTTGTGTCGAGGAGTAAAGCAGTCGGCAGCACAGCTTGTCGTTTGGTCGCACTGGTTACGGTGAAGTCAACGGGAAATCGATCTGATTGGCCCCTGGCTTTACGGTTTTGTTCAATTTGGTTTGCTCTACCACTTGAACGCCGGCCGGCAATCGCAAGTCTTTTCTAGTCGCCGCGCTCATATCTTCGGCAGGCCGGATTGTTACTTTGTATTCGCCGATTCTGACCCCCTGTTGGCCGCGACCTTGGATTAAGACGTAACTGCCATCCTCTTTTGTATAGCCAGCCGCAGTTCCCTGCGTACCGTCCTCGGAGGAAAACATCACTTCCAGTCCTTCGACCGGGTCGCCGTTGACCGTGACGACGCCGCTGACTTCCCCTCTTCCTCCTGAGAAGCAACCGAGAGAGGATATCAGCAGGGCGAATGCGATCCCCTGCAAGCAGCGAGTTGGGATGTGTTTACAAATCATTGCTCACTCGACATACAGTTGGATGATAGAAACAAGACCAAGATGCGTGCTCATCGCTATTGAGTAGCACGCGATTGGAATGCCGATCACGATCGGATTTGAGCGACCAACATTAGGGCAGCTCGAATACGATTCCGTCGGCACGTTTACCTAGGGGGATGATTACATTGGTACGATCAGCCGTGTCGGGCAAAAACCGCACCGAGGCGTCGCATAACAGAATGTTAACGCCGCCGGGGTGTAAGCTTGACATCCCTTTTCCTCGGTTGACGTTATCTCCGTAATCATGGTTGATAATAAATCCAACTCGAGCTCCCGTTCGGCTGACGCCATTTTCCGAGCCGCTACCGCTGCGACCGACGCCGGCCCAGACAGCTGCACCAAAGGGATAGTTGGAGTCACTCATCGACGGGCCGCCATCTCGCTCTCCGACCAGCAGCGTATTGCTTGTGCCGTCTAGGACGTCACGAAGGCCTAAATAACTACTGCCGTAAAACATGCCGTCGCCGGGAGTGGAATTGGTTACAGCGTCGAAGCCCAAATTGCAGACGTAGTTGGAGGTGGCGACGTCAAAATGATCGTTCACTCCGAAATCCACGCGATCGTTTAGGTCGCCGGTAACATCACTGGGGCAGCGGTAGCCTTTAATGGTCGTTTGCAGCAGCGCTTTATCGGTGTCGCTCGCCGAGGAAGTGTAACGTGTCGCCAGGCGAATCGATCCGGGCGAAAGTTGGTCATAGAGTGCGCCTTGTTCCATCTGAGGCAAGATGTTGGTCGCCCAGCCATACTGGGGACTGTTGACGTCGCCGCGTCGAAGCCAGCCCGGTGGAAGACTGTTGTAAGTGTCGTGATAGTTGTGCATCGACAACCCAATTTGCTTTAGGTTGTTAATGCATTGCATGCGACGAGCCGCTTCGCGCGCTTGTTGCACGGCCGGTAAGAGCAGCGCGATTAACACGCCGATGATCGCGATCACGACCAGTAGTTCAACCAGGGTGAATCCGCGCCGTTGCTCCGGTGGCCAACGTAAAGCGAAGTTACTTTGCATGATATGCCTCAGATTATAGGGCAACAAATGAAAATGATTTGAAACAGCCAGGCACGATAACGACAACATTTGCCGCCTATTTTGTCGGGCGATCCAGACCTCACCGCTCCCGGAGCATATCAAAGAATTCGCAAAAAAACAATGTTTTCTTGTGAGCTATGGCGAATTAATCGCCAAGAACAGGCGATAAGGGACGTTTACTGATGCGTTGAGAAGAATGCCCCAGCGGTCATCTCATCCACAGAGGGCAAGCAGATGTCGCCGAGAACGAGCGAATCGTATCCCGCTGCCCTAGCAATCTGCTTTGAAATCAAAACTCTCTCGAAAGCGCGCCGCGGCTTCGCTTTGATCCTAGAGCGGATACATGTTGCATATAGCGGACCGAGTCCGCTCGTATTAGGCTTCTCACCCGAATTGTAGGGATCGAATTCGCCGCAAGCGACGCGACACAATCGTGTAACCGCTCTAAAGAGTCGGTCAGGCAGCTAAACCAACCCCGGGATCAGCTTCCAACGAACTCGTCCGGCATACTCGCGATAGCCTGCGTCTTGCGTCAGCAATCGTTCTTCGGCCAGGATCCGCAACATCCACAGCAGCACGGCGCCACAATAGACGGCGGCGTTCCAGTAGCTGAATTGATTAATTAGGTAACCGCCAAAAGCAACAACATAACTGAGGTAAAGCGGGTGTCGCACCCAGCGATACATGCCGCCGGTTTTGATCCCACGATTGGCCGCGACCACGCCGATGCTTCGATTGAGCGACGCCATTGCAAAGATCTGTAGCCCCAATCCCAAGCATTGCACGATCTGGCCAAACAACGTGTCATGACTGCCGCTGGCCGGCAAGAACAGGATCACCGAATAGGTGCCCATCAGCGCGACCGTCCAGTCATAAAGCGACATCGACACTTTCTCTGGCGGCTTGCGGATCAAATAAAAGAAGACGTCACTTGATACTTTTATCAGCAACAAAAAAGTGCTTAAGCGATACCAAGTAAAAAAGGCTTCCCCTTGAACCCACGCGAACCGAAAGAAAAATGCGGCCAACACGACGTTGGTGCACATTTCCCACACCAAGCGCTTGAAACGCGGCAGATCGGATTCCAGCGGCGAGAATGAAGTGGTAGCGTTGGTGGTCACTGGGCAATCTCCATCGGCGCCTGAACCTGCTTCTTGCGAGCTTTCCAGATCAGGCTATCGACAACGTAATGGTGAAAATTAATCGTTTGGTAGATCACCATCGCCACTAAGGGGATCGCGGCGAGGATGCTCATGTTGGTCAGCATATAGATCACGCCGTAGACGAAACTGGTCAGTCCCAAGCAGACGGCAAAGTAACAAACAACGTTAAACGGATGCGTTTGACTAATCGCTGACAACAGCATGTGCTTGGGATCGGTCCCTTGCTTGAAGCGATTCGCGTTGAACATCCAAACGATCAAGATGTACTGCGCGTTGTGCCAGACATTTAGCACGAGCCAGCCATGATCGATGTCTCGCACAAGCACGTAGCCGACGGTAAAGATCGTCAGATGCGTAAACATGTACAGCACCAGCCCCAGCGAAGTCTTCCCGGCGCGATAGGCGATCGCCTGACGGACCATCCAGACGGCGGTCACAATCGCCGCGATAACTCCCGTAGCGACGACCAGCCAATAAGGAGTCGGCAGGTACATCACTTCTGAACCGAGAAACCGCGGTGAAGCCTGATACGAGCGATACAAAATTCCCCACAACGGCACCAGATAAAGCGACCAGGTGGTCAATCGTTCGTCGATCGGCAACAGCCCGCCTGCTTTGCGGCTGTAGAATCGCGAGATTCCATAGCTCTGCCGCGTGTAATGAAACCATTGCCAGTAGAGATAGATCGTCGCCAGCGCCCACATGCCCAGCGTCAGGCCAATCACGGCGGTAGCCGCCAAGACGACCCACGGAAGCACCGTCAGCAAGCGCCGGTTCTCGCGGACGCTGTCGGCGTCAAAGGCGAGCCGCGTAAAGGTGGCGACCACATGGTGATAGCCGAGCAGCCACAAGTCGAGAATCAGAATGATCGGAAACCATTCAGGGCGAATGGTCACGATCGCACCAGAACCCAAAGCCAAGATCGCGACGCCAAAGATCAGCGTCATATCGAACTTCGCGTTACGAAGCCAACCGTATCGTACTTCCGCGACGGCGCTGTCGGTCAGGGCGGCGGTGCTCATGATCACTCATTCAAATTAGGGCCTGCATTACGAGAAAAGGTAGGTTGCAGTTTCCAAGACGGAAATCAAAACGAGTTTTTGACGATCGAATACAGCAACCGTTCGCAGGGATGAAAACGATTGTGACGATTGTGCGTCTTCGTAGCCGTAGGGTCCACACAGCGGACCCTACCCCTCAGGCAGTCACACAGCATCTTCTCCCATTTCGCCGGTGCGAATGCGGATCGCCTGTTTGACGTCGTAGATAAATAGCTTGCCGTCGCCGATCTGGCCGGTTTGGGCCGACTTCAAAATCGTATCGATCACCAACTGCAGGTTGCCGTCGCTACAGATAATCTCAATCTTGTGCTTCGGCACAAAGTCGACCGAGTACTCGGCGCCGCGGTAGTTCTCGGTGTGACCTTTCTGGCGGCCGTAACCTTGCACTTCACTGACGGTCATGCCGTGAACGCCCATGTCGTTGAGCGCCGTTTTGACATCTTCCAGCTTGTGGTGCCGAATAATCGCTTCCACTTTTTTCATATCGATCCGATCTCCTGCAAGCGAGCGCCCGGCGTTACTTGGCCGGGCGCATCTTGATGTAGTCTAAAAAGGGAGCTTAATAGAAGATATAGCCCTCTTCTCCATGTTCGGCCAAGTCGAGTCCGCGAATTTCGCTTTCTTGCGGCACCCGCAGGCCAATCGTAAAGTCAATTAGCTTCAGCAAAACGAAAGTCACCACCACCGAAAAGAGGATGGTAATCCCTACGGCCGCGATTTGGCCAATCAGAAGCGAAATTCCGCCCCCTTCGTACAAACCAATCGGCTCGCCTTCGGCGCCAGCAAAGACATTTCGCGTGGCGAACACGCCGGTCAAGATTGCTCCCAAAGTTCCGCCAACTCCGTGGACGCCAAACGCATCCAGCGAATCGTCGTAACGCAATTTGTGCTTCAGATGAATCACGGCCCAGTAGCAAACGGCGCCAGCGATTGCTCCCATCGCCAATGCCGGCATCGGCAGCACAAAGCCGGCGGCCGGCGTGATGCAGACCAATCCGGCGACCGCGCCCGACGCACAACCCAAGACGCTCGCTTTGCCGTGATTGATCCATTCCATCACCGCCCAGGCGACCGCGCCGGCCGCGGCCGAGAAGTGGGTGACGGCAAACGCATTGGCGGCCAGACTATTCGCCGATAAGGCGCTGCCGGCGTTAAAGCCAAACCAGCCAAACCACAACAGACCGGCTCCGAGCGTCGTGTAGGTCAAATTGTGCGGCCGCATGTCATCGTTGCCATATCCCAGCCGATTGCCGATCAGCAACGCGCACATCAGCGCCGAGATGCCAGAACTGATATGAACGACCGTCCCCCCGGCAAAATCGAGTGCGCCCCCGAGGATCGCCGTATCACCACCGTAAAACAAGATCCCTTCGTCCCACACCCAATGGCACAGCGGGCAATAAACAAAGGTTCCCCACAGCACCGAGAAGAGCGCCATGCTGCTGAACTTCATACGCTCGGCAAAGGCGCCGCAAATCAGCGCCGGCGTGATAATAAAGAACATCCCCTGAAACAGCATGTGCGTATATCGGGGAATCGTTCCTTCCATCGGCGTGACAATCTGGCTTGCGCCGACGTCATAGTGCGATTGCACATTATTCATGAACAAGTAATCAACGTTGCCAAAATAGGGATCATTGCCGCCGAAGGCGAGCGAATAGCCCCACAACGCCCAGACGATGGTCATTAGCCCCATCAGAAACATGCACTGCATCATCACGCTCAGCACATTCTTTTTACGAACCAGCCCGCTATAGAACATCGCCAAGCCGGGCGCGGTCATCAGCAGCACCAGAGCACTGCTCATCAACATCCAGGCATTATCGCCGGTATCGAGGTCAACCCCGGCCGCAGCGTCCTGTTCAATCATCTCCGCCACATCGGGAGAACCGACGGGCAAATCATCCGCAACCGGCGAGCCGTCTTGGGCATAAACCGCGGCAGTAAAAATCAGTAAGAGCGCGCATAGGCTGAGCGCGCTGCGAACATGGGTGCGCATCGAAATACCTCGTATAGGAGTGCCTGGGCCATGAATAGGAAATAAGAGCGCCGCCTAACGTCCGCCAGGATCGTATTTTCGCTCAGCTTTCCAAATCAGGAAGTCGGAACAATCGCCGCCCTCGCCCACCGGGCCCAGACGTGCCTATGCAATCACTCCAAACTCGAAGCTACCCAAGCTATTTCTCCCCTCAACCCGTGTAAAGGGTGGAATATGCACAACCCAGAAAAATTCCACGGTTCCCCGGGGCACTCCCTCCACTGTTCTTCCCGCTTTCAGCTTTCCGCTTTCCGCTCTTCTTCCCGCTCTGTCCCCCCCACCGTTCCATCCGCCGCATAGCCGTACCGCTGAAAATAATGGCTCCAACGCCGCTGGATTTCAGCAGCCAAGTCATCTTCCATCTGGTGCTTGTTCCGCTCAAACGAACGGCTCTCAGCGGTCGCGGCTTCCAATGCGGGGCGAACTTTTTCAAAGTTTCCCAGCCCCAGAGCGGCGTAAATCTTTTCTAGCTCACCCACCGGATCGGCCACGATATCTTCATACCGCGTTTCCACCAGCTGATCAGGGCCCAACTTGTCGGCATCCCGAAAATAGCCGCCGTACATTCGGTCGAAGCAGTCAAAAATGTACTGCCGGTACTTGGGATTTTTCGGATGCTGCAGCGACTGCACTTCATCCATGGTTTGCCACAACCGCTCGGTCGACGCAAAAATCTCCAGCGGGTTGCGGGCAATATGTATGAACTTGGCGCCGGGATACATCTCTGACAGCAGCCCAATCCGCCCGGTGTGCGTCGGCGACTTCAGGATGATCGGTTTGCCGCGTTGCACGGTGACCATCCGGATGAACAGATCCAAGGTCTCGCGCCACTTGGCCACGTCGGCCTCGTCGAGCCCTTCCATGTCCAGGAACTCAGTCCCTTCGGCCGGATGATGGTCGGGAAACGCCATACGATAGTAAGGCGACGAGGCTCCCAGGGCGACCAACGCAAACTCATCTTCCTGGGGCTTGCTCCAGCCGACCTTCATATTATCCATCGGCCGCTTGCTAGGCATCAAAAAGTTGAACCAGCGACTGACAAAGTCCCCCATCAACAGAAACTGACATGGTCCCATGCACTGGATGGTGGTCGGCGACGTATACGCTTCGTCCAGCGACATCAGCTCGTGCAGAAAAGTCGTACCGCTGCGCCAATGCCCTACGATAAAGACCATCGGCATCTGCGGGTCCACGGCCGCGATCTGCTTGCCATACAGTGCTAGCTGCAGCCGGTAGGACAGGCTATTGAATACGGTGAACGGCGTGACCAACAGGGCCATCGTCACGCGCAGCGGATGCAGCGCAAAGCGATTCCGAGCTAGCAACCGCATCCACGGACGAAATCGCATCCCGTGCCAGATGCGAGGGCTGTACCAAGGATAGGCGTTCGCCTTCTGTTTGCGATGCGGTTTCGCGGCGGGATCGGTCACGGGTCAGTCCTAAGCAGCAAGCGGAAGCGGAAGCGGGAGACAGAAACAACCTATGGTAGCTGAAATTTTTGCTTTCGCGCTGGGGGCAATTCTGAGCGACCCTGTCAATTTCTCGGACAAGTCGCCATTGACACGATAAACATAGCAACGTCAACGACTTTGCTCGCTTGATCGGCCTGGACTCGAAGTTCTGATTTCAGTAGTTTTCGCCCCGCATGACACGGAGAGGGTTCTCCGCGGCGTTCCTTTCGTCTCTTTACTGAATGACTTACGTGCTGCCAGCGTTGGAACGAATTCGAGATCTAATTTTGCCTGTCGGCATTATCGCCAGTGTTCTGGTGATCTTGGTGCCGTTGCCGAATTGGCTCATGAACTTGTTACTAACGGCCAATATCACGGCCGGCGTGATCATTCTATTGACGACGATCTATGTGCAAACGCCGCTGGAGTTCAACGTTTTCCCGTCGCTGCTGTTGGCCACAACGCTAGCTCGACTGGTGTTGAACGTCGCGACTACACGCTTGATTTTGACCAAAGCGGCCGAAGACGGCATGGATGCGGCCGGCGGCGTGATCGAAAGCTTCGGCGAGTTTGTCGCTGGAGATAAAATAGCGGTCGGCATCATCATCTTTGTGATCATTATCGTGATTCAGTTCATGGTAATTACCAAAGGTGCTACGCGTATTAGTGAAGTCGCCGCCCGCTTTGCGTTGGACGGCATGCCAGGTCGCCAGATGGCGATCGACGCCGACTTGAACGCCGGGATTATTGACGAACACGAAGCCCAAGCACGCCGCAGCGAGATCACGCAGCAGGCCGACTTCTTTGGGGCGATGGACGGCGCCAGCAAGTTTGTGCGCGGCGACGCGATCGCCGGCATCATCATTACCTTGATCAATATCGTCGGCGGTTTCATCATCGGCATGCAAGCCGGCATGAGTCTGAGCGAAGCGGCCGAAGTTTATACCAAGCTGACCATCGGCGACGGTCTGGTGAGCCAGGTTCCGGCCTTTTTGATTTCGTTAGCGGCTGGTTTGTTGGTGACGCGTAGCAGTCAAAAGACCAACTTGCCGCTTGAGTTCGTCCAACAGCTCTTGTCTCGACCGCCGGCCTTGATCGTCTCCGGCGCCTTCCTGGGGTTGCTGGTTTTCACTGGATTACCGACGCTACCGCTCTTAACCTTGGGGGGCGGGTGCTTAGGTATCGCCTTCTTCATCAAGAGGCAAGACAAGCAGGATATCGTCGACAAAAAAACGGCGGAGCATAAACAGCAGGAACAAGAAAAAGCAGCCAAAAAAGAAGATCGTATCGAGGACTATCTCTCGATCGATCCCATGGAAATGGAATTGGGAGTCGGCCTGGTTCGGCTCGCGGCGCCAGATCGCGGCGGAGATCTGCTGCATCGCGTAACCGGCGTTCGTCAAAACATCGCGACCGAAGTCGGCATCATTCTGCCGAAGGTCCGGATTCGCGACAACATGCGACTTACCGAAAACCAATACCGCATCAAGATCACCAACAACACCGTCGCCGAAAATACGATCTATCCCGATCGCTTGCTCGCGATCAGCAGCCCCAACTCGCAAGGCAATCTGCCGGGCGAGCAGACGCGTGACCCCGCCTACAACCAACCAGCCGTTTGGATCGAAGCCGGCCTGCGTCCGCAAGCCGAGATGCTGGGCTATACGATTGTTGAGCCGTCGTCCGTATTGGCCACCCACCTGCAACGCGTCGCCAAGAAGCATGCCGACGAATTGCTGACACGCGACGCCACCAAGCATTTGCTCGACGATTTGAAAGAAGATTCGCCGGCAGTCGTCGACGAATTGATCCCCGGCGTCATGAAGCTGGGGGATGTTCAAGCCGTGCTGCAAAATCTACTGCGAGAAGAAGTCCCGATTCGGCAGCTGGCGATCATTTTGGAAACCCTCGGCGATCATGCCGGACGCACCAAAGACCCGATCTGGTTGACCGAGTTCGTTCGCCACCGCTTGGCCCGCACCATCTGCACCAAGTATCGCGACCGAGAAAACAAGCTGTTTGTCATTCCGCTCGATCCGGCGATGCAAGATCGCATCGCCGCCGGCATCGACACCGAACGTGGCCCCTACGCTCGCATGTCGCCGCAAGCAATCGAGCTGACTTGCCGCGCGGTCGCCGCCGGTATCGAAAAACTGTTGGCGGTTGGTAAGCCGCCGATCGTGCTGGTGAACCCACAAATTCGCCCAGCGCTCAAACAACTCACCATGAATCACATCCCTGACTTGATCGTGCTTAGTCACAACGAAATCACCCGCGATACGCTGATCGAATCGGTCGGTATCATCAGCGACATCGTACCGGGTAAATAAATATCACCATGGACATCAAAACATTTCGCGCCAAATCGATGCCCGAAGCGCTGGAGCTCATTCGCAAAGAATTGGGCCCCGACGCCGCCGTTTTGCACACCCGGATGATGCCGCGACGCGGGCTGGCGGGACTGCTGGGATGTCGAGAATTCGAGTTAGCCGCATCGACCAGCGTGCCGGTAAAGAGCCGCTTCCAGATCGAACCGCCAACCGCAGAGCCAACCCCAGCGACGCATGCTGAGTTTGTCGCGCGACGCTTTGAAGTGGACCTTCCCACCGCCAAGCCAGCCCAGACCAAGCAGCGAGCCGATGCCGAAGATCATTCGCAACGTCTGGCCGAAGGGCTGGTCGATGATCAAGGAGAATCCATCCTGGACGCATTGGCCAACTACGCCGGCGGCTCGCACCGCAACTATTCGCCGATCGTCGCTCGCTTACATGACGAACTGCTTGCGGCCGAAGTCGCGCCGCAGATTGCCGCACAACTAGCCAATCAGCTAGAGGAACTCGCCCCCGTCACGCACGAACGTGATTTGCGTCAACATCTGCACCAATGGATCGCCGCAACTTTTCGGACCGGCAGCGACCTTGAGGATGCGCGTCGCGGACCGCTGCGGATCGCGTTGGTCGGACCAACCGGCGTCGGCAAGACGACCACGATCGCCAAGCTGGCGGCTCGCGCTAAGTTCACCCAAAAGCTGCGTGTCGGTCTGATCACGATTGACACCTATCGCATGGCTGCCGTCGATCAACTACGAGCCTACGCCGAGATCATGGATCTGCCGATGCAGGTCGTCTCGTCTCCCAGCGAGATGCGCGACGCCGTCGATCACCTGGCCGGCTGCGATCGAATTTTTATTGATACCGCCGGACGTAGCCCGCGTGACGCCGTGCAATTGCAACAGTTGCAATCGGTGCTCAAAGCGGCCGAAACCGACGCCCGCTATTTACTGTTGTCGGCGACCACCGGCAATCGTTCGATCCAAGACGCGGAACGCCGTTTCGCGTCGATCACCCCCACCGCGTTGATCGCCACCAAACTGGATGAAGTCGAAACGCTCGGAGCGATGTTTAACCTGATGCATCGTACGACGCTGCCGATCAGTTACGCCACGCACGGACAAGACGTGCCGCATTCGATCGCAGTCGCATCGGCGGATGAACTCGCCAAACAGTTGATTTAATCTCCGAGCCCCTTCCCCCAACTACAGCTATTATGGACCGTCCTTTCCCTGACCAAGCATCGTTATTACGAATGCTCGCGCGTCAGAACTCCAACTCGAACGCTTCACCCAAGGTACCGCTCGCCGTGTTCTACGGCGCCGAGCGTCGCGTTGGCGTGACGACGCTCTGTTTGAACATGGGCGCCGCAATCGCTGAATCAGGACATCGCGTCGTCATCGTCGATCTCGATTTCGAGAGCGCCGGACTAGCGGAATTATGCGGGCGGAAGACGACTGCTTCAATTGGCGATCTCGCCAATGCACGCGTCGATCTGCACGAATCCCTTTTGCCAGGCGTCCATGGCGCTTTGTTGCTGCCGACAATGGCCGAAACCGGCTCGCTGCATGCAATTCAGCCGCCTGCTCTGCAGCATTTAATCGATCAATTGCAACGGCTCGGCCGGCATGCGGACGTCGTGTTGATCGACGCCGGCAGTCGTCCGACTCCGCTGGCCGAAATCCTCTGGCGCCGAGCCGAACATTTCATCCTGACTGCTTGCTCGGCTCGCAGCTCGCTGACCGCCGGATATGCGGCGGTGCGACACCTGCTAGAGTCAGCGCCGCGTAAAAACTTTGGCCTGTTGCTAAACCGCGTCTCGGCTGCGCAGCCCGAAGAACCAATCATTGACGGTTTTGATCGGGTCTGCCAGCGTCATGCTGGCGCCGCCGCTATCGGAGTTGGCGCCGTGCGTCAAGCTTTGGAAGTTGGCGCGGCGCAAGCTGCTTGCGATGCGTTCAGCGTTCGCTATCCGCAATCGGCGGTTGCAGGCGATCTGGCCAACGTCGCTCAACGATTGTCGTCGTTAGTATTCGACGCACCCACCACACAACTTTATCGCCACGCGGCGTAAGAAAGGCTAGCACTGATATGAATGCACGCCTTGCCGCGACGCGAGTTTTTTTGACGACTTCGCTCCAATCGGAAAATTCGGCTGAACATCAAAGTGATCGACGTCGATACCTAGATGTAACGCCGCGTACGCCTGCGGCGGATTGGAATCGCGAATCACGTCAACTTAATAGACCGAACGCAAGATGGCGCGCAACTACGCGGGCGTCCTGGGCCTTATCGCTTTCATCACAGTCATGGTGCGTGGATACCTTGATTTTGGTGGGATCGAATCGACCCTTCAAATCGCGTGTGTTGCGATGGCATTATTTGCGGCCACAGGCTGGTTCATCGGCGGCGCTGCGGAGCGTATCGTTGACGAATCGGTTCGCGAGAGAGTCAACCAAGAGCTGGACAAACTGCAACGCGAGTTGCAAGCAGAGAGTACCAGTTCTGGAAAGGCGGCGGCGTAAATTCGCCTCCACGTCCACTGCGGAGGGGACGCGGCGAAGTTGCGCCAACCGACGGATTATGAGTAATCATGCCGGCGGAGGTTTTGCGGCGAGACCGCTGTAAAACGCGGGTCCTGAAGGATTCAGGCGAAACGAGAAGGATCTCACGAAACGTAGCCATAGACGGCGTTTCACGGAGGATTGCATGGCGACAACCACAGCAGTCGACGACATTGCGGAAGTCTGGAAGTCCTACAAGGAAGATCAGACGCGTAAGGAATTACGCAACCGTCTTGTTGAGCGATATCTGCCGCTGGTCAAATACAACGGCGAAAGAATTTGGGCTCGCTTACCGGAAGGGGTCGAACTAGACGACCTGATTTCGGCGGGAGTCTTTGGTTTGATGGACGCGATCGACGCGTTCGACATGACGCGCGGCGTCAAGTTCGAAACGTATTGCGTACCGCGTATTCGCGGCGCAATGCTCGACGAACTTCGTACGATGGACTGGGTCCCTCGGTTGGTGCGCTCGAAAGCGAGCAAGCTGAACGAAGCGAACAAACAGCTCGAAGCGAAGTTCGGTAGACAGCCGACCGAAATTGAATTGTCCGCCCATATGGGCATGAGCGTGAAAGAACTGGAGAAAATGATCTCCGACGCGAATGCCGTAGGGCTCATCAGTCTCAACAAAAAATGGTATGAGACTGACAGCTACAAGGATGTCCGCGAGATTGATATTCTCGAAGACATCAAAGGGGAAGATCCTACGCGGCGGATCCAGAAAAACGATCTGATGCGTCTGGTCACCAAAGGCTTGAATCGCAATGAGCGCTTGATCATCATTCTCTACTATTATGAAGAGTTGACGATGAAGGAAATCGGCGCGACGCTCGACCTCAGCGAAAGCCGCGTGAGCCAGATGCACAGCAGCATCGTGCAACGTCTGCAATCGCAGCTAGGACGTCGTCGCCCTGAGTTTGGCGCCGTTTAAAACGTCCCCCCCTCAGACTGGCAAACCAAGTAAACGCTTCCGGCGACGGAAGCGTTTTTTTCTGCGCTATCGAACTACCTCGATTGGCCCTACAATACCCTATTGTTGGGGCATAGCCGTCGGCTGCGCTCGCAGCGCTCTTCCTGGTTGGCTTGAGTTCTCTTCGATGGACCAAAAGTCAGAGCAATCTATAAATTCAGCGACTCCCAGATTACGATTGGCTCCTTCTGGCTGGGGCGTATTCGCCGGCTTCCTCGGACTGGCCCTACTCGCGGCCTGGTTCACGTGGCGCTACCAAGAGAGTCGCCGCACCATCCTCTTTCTCGAATACGAACGCTCGATCGAAAACGCCATCGAGGGCCAGTTCAATGACATTCGCAGTGCCGCTGATCGCGCACAAACTTTGTTTGTTTCGAGCGAAACCGTCGAGAAAAGCGAATGGGATATCTTCGTCACCCGCATGCGCCAATCCGAAAAATACGACGTGGTGGATGAACTTCTCTTCGTCGATCGAGATCCCCAAGCTCCGGCGGGAGATTGGCGCATTGTCCTCGCCGAACCGAACGGCAAACTGGCGGGGATCGAAGGAAAATCGATTGCCCGCAATCAGTCGTTCGCGCGTACGCTGGATACCGCCATCCAGACAGGTGAACTGACGATTGACGTGATCTCCAGCGACGCCCCATTTCCTCTGTCAGGGGCAGGCTTGATCGCCTGCTTTCCGGTTTCCATGGTCGGCAGCGACAGTGACACTCACCTAACCGGATGTGTTGTCGCATTTTCGTCTGAACATTCCATCGAACGGAAGATCGCCGCTAAACTACCGCCTCATTTTGGCGTGCATGTCATCGCCCGCAGCAAGACGGCGGCCGGACTCGAGATTCTTCGCTTGCCCAAAGGCCCCAGCGGCCATATCCAAAATTGTGCTCGTCATTTCGACGCGACGATTAAATTTGATGACCTCCCGATGACTGTGACCTTTGAAGCGAGCCAAGACTTCGCCGCCCAAGGGCTCTACTTCTGGCCCGCAATCCTCTTTGCCTTGCTGACTTTGCTGGGGTTGGTCGGCGGCGTAACGATCTCGTACATCTTTGATAGTCGCCGCGCGGTCGAATCGCTGCTGAAAGAAGTCGAAAGTCGTAACGCCGAACTCGAACGCTTCACCTATACCGTTTCGCACGACCTCAAGAGTCCGCTGATTACGATCCGCGGATTTGTCGGCGCGCTGCAAGAAGACCTGTTGCGCGGAGATGAAAAGGCGATCCGTGAAGACATGGATTTTATCGCCAGCGGATGCTCTTCGATGAACAGTTTGCTCGATGATTTGCTGGAGCTCTCCCGCGTGGGACGCGTCGTAAATCCGACCGAAAAATGTCAGCTGCAAGACCTGATCCAGGATGCGATTCGCTCTCTGGGCCTGCTGTCGCCCCAGCGCGGACTCGATCTCCAAATCAGCGGCGACCCGACCATGCTCGAAGGGGATCGCATCCGGCTGGTCGAAGCGTTTCAAAACGTACTGGATAACGCCGCCAAATTCGCCAATCCCCAAGCGCCACAGATTCGCATCACTTGGAGCACGGCCGGCAACCAGCTACGGATCATTTTTACCGATAACGGACCCGGCGTCCCGCCAGCGTTTCATGAAAAGATCTTTGGACTATTTGAAAAACTCGATCCCAAATCTGATGGTACCGGCATCGGTTTGGCCATTGTCCGCAGAATTATCGACCATCACCACGGCCGAATCGTGATGGAACCATCCAGCACCGGCGCCCGTTTTGTGGTCGAACTGCCGCTCCGCCAACCCAGCTAAGGCGCGCCATCATCCGCGACGCGACGAGCACCCAGGACTCGACTGAGACGGCCGCTTCGGACCTAAGTCACTGAGAGCGTGACAGGGATTCCTACCCCGTTTTTCCGCTCTTTCTCTGTGGCCCGGCCGGGTTCCCTTCTTTCTTTGTCCTCAAAGAGCGCAACCTCAAGACTGGCGCTGTGGGCAAGTGTTCAATCGGTTCGAAATAGTGCAACGGCAACACTTGTAGTCAGCGACGAAGGAAATGTACTCGCCTGATTGAAGTCGTGAAGAATTTGCGGATCTTAACCAAAACTAGCGGCAAACTAAACCTAATTCATGATTTCGTCACGTATTCTGAGCAGCTTTCCAAGTCTGCTGAATCGATGGGTGAAAAATAAGTGGACGACTATTCCTGATCGATGGCGAAATAGCTTGGTTATTTGGCGACATTTCTTCAGCAGTGATGGATTGGCTGGTTGAACCACATCCGAGGGAGAGGAGCGAAATCATGGTGAAAAAAAACAGCAAAGCAAAAACGAATCCGAAAGGAGAGGATGGGGGGGAGCGTGTCCGCCGAAAAGAGCCTTATTCTAGTGAGAGAATTGCCCGGATCGTTGATCGCCTGCGTGAACAAGCGGCCCGCTTGTCGAGCCTGGTCCGCTCGATGGAAGAGAGCGAAGTGGAGGATGTCATCGTCGATGGGCACGCAATGTTGCTGCGAGGGTTGAATCAGGTCGACAATTTCGCCGACAATACGGCTAGAGCGGTGCGCGAGGCGCGAACCGCCAAATTCGAGTAATCTCAACTTGCCTGTCTCCGCTTTCGGCGGCTAGGCGAGTCGATTGGCGAGGCCGCGTCGCTTTTCTATGACCAAGATCACCCCTTCGGATCGTACCAGCGGTTCTCGATTTCAGGTTTGGCTGGCGCGGCTGCTGTTGCTGTTGCTAGCGCTGCTGATTGTCATTCCGCTAGCAATGTTGGCGATCGCGCGAGCCAGTGAAGCGGCTCAACCCACATTCTCGCTGTTGGTAGGGGGCGCGATCGGCTTCGGGGTTTGCTATGCGATATGGTCGTGGGGGTTTGACTCTTCGATGCAAATTCTCTCGCTGATCTTTGGCGTGGTCGTCGCCGCAATGTGGTTTGCCGACAACTTCTTTGTCTATGTGGTGGGGCTGATTATTGGGGTGACCGGCTACTACCGGAGTGAGTGGTTTTGGGTCGGCGCCAATGTGACGGCGCGGTTTGTCTCAGAACGAATTTTCCGCAGAGAGTAGGCGTCATGGGGCATATCGGGGGATTTTCTCTAGAACCATTGCTCCGCAGTCGATCAAAATGAATACGTTGCGCTCGCGGCGGAAAATCGTGTTCACTGCTCAACGAGCTTTACCCTCTTGCATCCTGACACTCTGACTCGCGATCGGCTTCTGCACGGGCTCTGCCTGCCGATCGCTCCGATCGCGATGACCGAGGGGCGATTTGAGCCGCAGCGGCAGCAGTTGCTATGGCGATATTATGCGACCGCCGGAGCCGGAGGCGCCGTCCTCGACTTGTTGCATCAGCCGGCGGCATTGCGTCGAGAGCTGTTGGAGTCATTCCGCAGCGCACCTGAGGTTGTCAACGGCGAGCTATTTTTGCGGATCGCGCTGGTCCGCGAAGCAGACTCGCTGCAACTTGCCGGCGAGTTGCGCTCAGGCGGGATTCAGGCGATCGCCGTCGCACTGGATGAAACCGCGACGGGATCGCGTGATGATCTGCTGGGGCTGCTGAACGCGGTGGGAGAATCGCTGCCGTTGATCCTTTACCCACAAGCGACCAGTTTCCTGCGGTTAGCGGAGGTCGCCCACTGGCGGCGCCTGTTGGAACTGCCGCAAGTAATGACTGTTTGCTTACCGGCCCCGCGACAAACAACGATTGCAGTCGTACGCGCCTTGGCCGAAACACGCCGCAAAGATCTCGGCGTGTATACCTCCAACGAGATCAATCCGGTCGTCGATTTGGTGACCCCGTTTCGTTACTCGCAGGGGAACAAGTCGCTAGAACGCCGCGTGGTCGGAGGAATGCTGCGATTGTGGGGCGTCTTTACCGCGCGCGCGGTTGAGTTGCTGGAACGCTGCCATGTGGTCGCCCAACGGGGCGCGATTCCAGACGAGTTGCTGCAAGTTTCGGTCGAAGTCTCGGAGCTATCGATAGCGCTGGCCGAAGAGAACTATGCCGGAGTTAGAGAAGTATTGGCGCGGCAAAAGTTTTTGCTCGACAATCGTGACGCCGAGGGAAAACGCCCTACTCCCGCGGTGCTGGAGAGAGTCGCCAGTACGATCGAAAGTCATCCGCATCTGACCGACTTCGCCTATGTCGCCGCGCGGCTAGCGCAATGGTCCGAAACGTAACCTGCTGTTGGCGTTGTTCGCCGCCGATTACTTGCTCCAAATCTCGCCAAGCAACTTGTGCAATTGCGGGTCGTGCTTTTGCAGCTCGACTTTGACAAACGGGTAGAAGTCGTTGGCGCCGAAATAGGCTTCTGTCCCTTCGGCGAAATATTCCATTGGGTTGTTCATGGCGTAATGCTTTTCTTCTTTGCCGTTAGCGCGGAGCACTTTTTCATACTCGCCGCTTTGCTGGGCCCGCTCGTAGGCTGCTTGGATTACCGCATCGTCATAGCCCAGGACGCGATCATGGTAACTGTGCGCCAGCTCGTGCAGGATCATATATGGTTGTTCTTTGGACCAGTTAAGAAACGTCTGCGCGTTGGAGATCTCGACGCATTTTTCTTTCTTTTCGAGAAAGCCATTGTTGCGTAGCCAGTCGGCCGACACGTGGTAGCAAGCACAGGGGTTCGCTTTGTCGTTATCGACTTCTAACCAGATCGGCGTCTTTTGCAGTTCGGCCAACGCACGCTTCGGGATGAGGCGGCAAATCTCGCGCAGCTTGTCTTGCAGCAATTGCGTCGCTTCGTCTCCCAGTTGTTTCTCTTCGCGGAGCAGACGTTTGTTGACGTAAACGTCCCACCCTTCAAAGTTGGTCAGATGGTAGGCGGTGACCGGCTCGAAGGCAGGCTGTTTCTCGGCCGAGTTTTCAGCCGGGTCAGCGGCGCAGATCGCACAAATGACAAGGGAGACGAGCATGGCGCGTGGGGGGACAAGGGAGCAGGAAATGGTTAAAAAAGGCCCTGCGGCAAAATTGGTCGCTGTTCCAGTGTAGCGTACTACGGCGGCGCGGCGTCGCTTGATAACATAGGGACTTGATCTTCTTCGCGACGACGGATACCAAAATCATGAAATACGATAAATCACGACTGATCGAAATTGTACGCGAAAAAGGGCTCCAGTTTGGCGATTTTACGCTGGCGTCAGGCAAGAAAGGAACCTACTACCTAGACTGCCGTAAAGTCACGCTGAGCAGCGAAGGAGCATTGCAGGTCGCGCTGGGGATTCTCGAAATGTTGGAAGGCCAACTGCCGGACGCGGTCGGCGGCATGGCGATTGGCGCCGATCCGATTTCGGCGGCGGTCATCACGATGGCGGCGGTTCAGCAAAAGTCGCTGGCGGGATTTATCGTCCGCAAAGAAGCGAAAGCGCACGGAACGGGACGAGACGTCGAAGGTCCGGTCACGGCGGGACAGTCGTGCGTGATCGTCGAGGATGTAGTCACGACCGGCGGCAGCTCGCTGCAAGCGATCGAAAAAGTGAAAGCGGCCGGCTTAGAAGTGCGGGAAGTGATCGCGATTGTCGACCGCTTAGAGGGGGGCAGCGCCGCCTTTGCCGCCGCTGGTTATAAGCTGCGGACGTTGCTGACGATCGAAGACTTCGGAATCAAGCCGCCGCAAGCCTAAGCGAGTGAAGCGATGGAACCCGACGACGAACTTTGCCTCTGCTTTCATGTGACCAAACGCAAGGTCGTGAACTATCTCCGTGTTGAGAAACCGCGTCGCGTCGGGCAATTGAGCGACTGTTTTGGCGCAGGGACCGGCTGTGGTTGGTGCCGTCCCTTTTTGCAGCGACTGTTTGACCAAGCGGTCGCCGCCGGAGCAACGTCGGACGAATTACCGACGCCGGAAGAGTATGCGTTGCTGCGAGCGAGTTACATTCGCGAAGGAAAGGGGAAACCTCCTAGCGATCGGTAACCATTACGCCGCTGGTTCGTCGAGCAGCGCAGTGACTGCTAGATCGGCTGTCTCAAATCGATCCCAGAGCGAGTCAATCTTCGACTTCCGCAAAACGCTCAAGCAGGGCTCGTCGATTCCGGCCAAGACCAACCGGCCGTTTCGCTTCTTGACCAGTTTCCAGGTGCGAATCAAGAACTGAATGAAGTACGAACCAAATAGCTTGGTGTACGTGAGGTCAAAGACGACGAAGGGTGGATCGGCGTGCTTGGCTACCTCGATCAGCTGTTGAGCGGTTTTACCGAGGTTGGATTCGTCCAGTGTGTCGTATTCACGGCCGAATTCAATCACCGTGACATCGCGCTTCCTCAGGATGTTAACCATGCTGTCTTCGATGCACTACTCTCGCACATAGGAGCGATTGGATTAGGTTGATAGCGAAAACGAGGGGTGTGATTAGGCAGGCCGCTTCTTGTCGAGTCGTTTTCCGTAAGAATTCGAAAAACGCTAATCGACTCAGTCTACATGTGGTTGTCTCGATTTACAACCCCTTAAAAACAAAGCAGTTGCGCTAATATTTTGTCTCTAAATGGGTAGTGTAATGACCGCAATCAGAGGTGGCTCCCAAAGAGGTGTCAGCGAGTCCTGCCGGTTGGAGTAGCTCACAAGAGGGTAGATCGGCTACCAAAGTGCTGGCAACCGAGGAAAGCTCGATTTTGTAGGAATCAATAAGGCAAGCTTGCCCTCTCGGCTATGATTGTGGTGGGAGATTATCACATGACAGACATCGATGAAGAATCGTTGGATCCAGTTAAAAGCAAGCAGGTTCCGGCTGCACGGCGCGCGGCGCTGACCGCCGAACACCTGATTCAGCATATTCACGACACCGCCGACAAATTGGCTGCCGACGAATCGTCTCGCGGCGATCTCAAATTATTGAGCCGCTCGTTGCGTGAGCTGCGATATGCGTTCAAAGTTTTCGCGCCTTATCGCGATCGTCGCAAAGTGACCGTCTTTGGGTCGGCGCGGACGCCGGAAGGGGATCCCAGCTTTCAGCAGGCGCTGGAGTTTGGTCAGAAAATCGCCGCCCAAAATTGGTTGGTGATTACCGGCGCCGCCAGCGGAATCATGGAAGCAGGGCATTTGGGCGCTGGACGCGAGAACTCGATGGGGCTGAATATCATGCTCCCCTTTGAGCAAGACGCGAATGACGTGATCCTGGGGGACGAGAAGCTCGTCAACATGAAGTACTTCTTCACGCGGAAGTTGATGTTCGTCAAAGAGTGCGACGCCGTCGCCTGTTTCGCAGGCGGGTTCGGCACATTGGACGAAGCGTTTGAGGTGCTCACCCTGCTGCAAACCGGCAAACGGGACATGTGCCCTGTGGTCCTGGTCGACGAGCCAGGCGGATATTACTGGAAACGATTCCACGAGTTCATCCTGGATCCGCTGCTCAAGCAAAAGCTAATCTCGCCTGACGATCTGGCGATCTACAAGGTGACCGACAACTGTGACGAGGCGATTGCCGAAACGGTCGGTTTCTATCGCAACTATCACAGCATGCGATACGTGCGCAACAAGTTAGTGCTGCGGATGCAACAGGCGCCTTCCTTAGAACTTTTTGCGGCAATTCAGGAAGAGTTTCAAGACATCTTGGCGCGCGGCAAGTTCAAATTGAGTGATCCGCTGCCACATGAAAGCGATCAACCAGAGCTGGCGCCGCTGCCGCGATTGGTGTTTGAATTCAATCGTCGCAGCTTAGGGCGGTTTCGGATGTTAATCGATTGTTTGAACCAACAATCGATTGAGCCAGCCCGACGCGATTTTTTGGCTGGCTTGGATGCCGTAGACTGATGGCGCTACGGCAGCTGAAAATAGGATTCGGTTTTGACGATCGCGTTGTCGTCTGGGAAGGTATGAAACGCTTGCACAAATACGCTGCGACTGCGGGTCTCGGCGTTGATATAGCTGAGAGCGCCAAAGTTCATGCGTCCGCTTGACTGAAATTGATGGACGAGCCCTTGCTTGGGATCGTACGAGAGCTCGCGTTGGCACATGCGGAAGAGCTTGGTCGAGACCGGCTCTAGTTCAAACTCGGCTTTGTAGCCGACGCCGCCGCGGCAATCGAGCTGATCGACGCGTCGCCCTTTCAGTTGGTAGGCCATCACGCGGCGACGTTGCGGGAGCGGCTGATGAGCGCTGGCGCAAACTTCAGTCAACGTCATCCCTTCGTACCGCCAGGTGATGATGTGGCCGACGCTGGTGATATCGAGCTTCAAAGTGTAGCCGCCGCGCTGGATCGTGCGAGACTTGTAGATCTCGAACAACTCCGGGTGGAGCGAACGACTGTAGAGCTGGAAAACCAGCTCAGCAACTTTGGGACGAATCGATAGCACGCGGTGAGCTTCCTCTTCTGAGAGCATTGCAAGCCAAGCAAAGTGCTGGCTAACAATCCTACGGTTGAGTGAGACTGTCGAGCGACGGTAGCCGGCGTCGACGTCCCGATTATACGTTGGGTGTCGACTCGCTACAAAGAGAGCTTTTTACTTCTCCGCCGTATTGATTATGTTCGGCAACTCTTTGTTCACAAGCACTTGACATTCGCATTTGCAGTGCACTGCGCTTCGCTAGCAGCCAACGCTAGACCAACGCGACGAACACGTCATACAGCGCGTGCGTACCGGCGGCGACGCCAAATCCGCGAAACGTAAACAGCAGGCCAAAAATCAATCCGGCCGAGCAGCGAAACAGAAAGCTATACCACTGAAAAGCTTCGCCGGCCGAAGTAAAAAAATCGTAATGCGCCGCCGAAAATATCAGGCTAGAGCCGAGAATCGCAAGCGCGGTCGCCGCCGGTTTCGGCATTCCCAACATGATGGCGATTTGCCACAAAATCGGAATCAACATCAGTCGAAACAGAAGTTCTTCATAGATGCCGGCGCCAAAATAAGCAATCAATTGACGAATTGTTTCGCTCGGCAACGTACCGGCGATTTCGGCGGCAATTTCTGCTTTTATTAGCGAAGCTTGCCAGTGCGCCAGTCCCAGCAAGATCAACCCTAAGATTGCGGATTCCAGCAGCATCAGCGGTAAGACCCCAGGCGAGATTCGCCAGGGCTGTTCTTTCAGGTGATGCCAGGCCAGCAAGCAGCAGCAGGTCAACAGCGGCAGCAAAAAGTATTGGCCAAATCCAATCACAATCAACAGTTCACGTAGCCAGACGTCGACCCCGTTGCGGATTGCCTGGGGCCCCAAGACAAACACGCCGACTTCATAAATGACCAGCATCGGCACGACAAACGCCAAGCTGACAAGCGGGCGCGCTGATTCGGCAAAATAGCTGGGCGGTGGTGGATCAGCGGAAGTCGCTTCAGGCATCGAATAAACAGACCGGGTTGCCAACGGAATAGGAAAGTCGGTATTGTCGAAGTGAAAGTGGAAAGCGATCTATTCTACCTATCTACACCCTCGCCTGCGCCCATGTCGATATCATTGCTGGAGGTCTATGAGCGTTTGCTCGCCCATTACGGGCATCAGTCGTGGTGGCCCGGCGATTCGCCGCTGGAGATCATGGTTGGCGCCGTGTTGACGCAAAATACATCCTGGAAAAATGTAGAAAAGGCGATTGTCAATTTGAAAGAAGCGGGGCTGCTTGATCCCTTCAGGTTGCAGGCGACGAGTGTAGAGGAACTGGCCGAAATCATTCGCCCCGCAGGCTACTATCGCCTGAAAGCGAAACGCTTGCATAATCTGATGCGCTACCTCGTCGACGTCCACAGCGGCGATCTAGAGGCCATGTTCGCTGGCAGCCTCTCTTCGCTACGTGAAGATTTGCTGGCGATCAACGGAATCGGCCCTGAGACTGCCGATGCTATCTTGCTATACGCCGGCAATTTGCCAACTTTTGTCGTCGACACTTACACGTCGCGCGTGCTAAAACGGCACGGCTGGATCGAGCAGGAAGCCGACTATCATCAGATCCAGGATCATTTTGTCAGCCAACTGCCAGACGATGTTGCGCTGTTCAACGAGTTCCATGCATTGCTAGTGCGTGTCGGCAACAGCCATTGCCGCAAGACCCCCAAGTGTGAGTCGTGCCCGCTATGCGATCTATTACCGCCAGGCGGAATCGATGAAGGATTTTGAGGCAAGACAATTCAAAATCACGAATGTCGAAACTCGAATGTCTAATGAACCAGATGCAAATCCTGCTGGCTTGATTAGACAATAGGATTTGCATCCTACGCCGCGCACTTTTGTGGTGCGGCCGCTTCGCCTTCTAGCTTGCCTAGGATGTACTCGGCGCCGCGCATGGATGCTCCGCCGCCGGCGACTCTTTCTCGTAGCGTATGCAGGGCTTGCACGCGGCGCGTGTAGGCGGCGTCGTCATTCAGCCAGTTGACGATCCGCGTCGCCATGTCGCCGGTTCGATCTTCGCAAGTCAGATACTCGGGAAAGAGAACCTGTTCGGCGTTTAGTGCATCGGGATCGTAGGTGTAGTATTCGTCCTCGTAAAACGGCTTGTCGGTCGACAAGATGTTGACCAGGGTGATGTAGCGAACCTTGCGGAAGAAGCTTTGCACCCATAGTCCAAACGGACTGATCTTGTAATGGATGACGGTCGGCTTTTCGTGGTACAGCAGTTCCAACGAAACGCTTCCGCTGCATGCCAGACAGCAATGCGCCGTATGAATCAGCTCGGGCGTGCGGTCGACTTGGACTTCGATATCCAAGCCGCTGGCGATGATCCGCTCGAAGGCGTAGGCGGCCTGGTTTTCGTTGTAGGCGGCCACGGCAAAGCGAACATTCGGAACTTGCTCGGCGATTTTTTTGGCGGTCTCTAAAAAGGCTGGAAGATTTGCAGCGACTTCCTGCGTGCGTGAGCCCGGCAGAATGGCGACCAGCTTGCCAGGCTTTGCTTGTTGCTCGGCGATGAAACCTTCGTGCAATTGATGCGAGCGGAGTTGATCGAAGAACGGATGTCCGACGAAGGTTGCGTTGCAATCGCGCTGGCGATACCACTCTTCTTCAAATGGCAATTTGCAGAGGACATGATCCACGTAGCGGCGCATCTTTTTGACGCGCCAGCCGGCCCAAGCCCACAGTTGTGGAGTGCCATAGTAAAAGACCGGGATTCCGTGCGACTTCGCCCGAGCGGCGATCCACCAGTTAAAGCCGGGATAGTCAATCAATACGACGGCGTCGGGACGCGATTCGCGAAAGTAGCGATTGGCTTGCAGCATCAAACCAATGAAGCGATGCAGGTTTAAAAAGACCCGCAAAAACCACATGATGGCCAGCTTGGTCAGATCGGCATGCAGCTCGCAGCCTGCTTCCGCCATTTTGGGGCCGCCGTAGCCGACAAATTGCAGGTCACTGCGTCGCGCTTTCATGGCGCGAATCAAGTTGGCTCCATGCAAGTCGCCGCTAGGTTCACCGACACTGAAAAAGATCTTCATTATTTCTTCCTGGGATCTGCTTCAGCCAGCACGCTTTGGTTCGTACATGTCATCGAAAAAAGCGACCCGTAGTTCTGGTAGTAGATTTTCGGTTTGACGTAGTTCTGCATAGTTCGGCTCTTGCCAACGCCGGCATAGCCACCAGGCGCACGCCAAATTCATAGGGGAAGGCCAACCGTCGTCGAGCGGTTCGTCAGGAGCCGCCAAGCCGTCGTACTCGATCGGCAGTTCGGTAACACGGTAGCCGCGCATGGCGACGTATGCAGCCAAGTATTGATACGATCCACGCGGCAGCGGCGTATTGACCAACGCTTCACGTCGCGCTGCCCAAAACTGACTGCCGGGATCGCGAATGTCCATGTTTAGCAGAATACGGCGCGGCGTGCGTGCAATCCGATTTAGCCAACGCGCCGATGTCGAAGCATTGCGACGACCGATCACCAAGTCGCCGCGTGACTGTGCCGCTAACAAATCTTTGATTTGGTGGGGGGGATACTCGAGTCCGGCCGATACAAATACCAGCTTGGCGCCGGTCGAAACACGAATCCCGGCAACGACCGTTCCTGAGAGTCCTACGCGTCGCTGCAGGCGAATCGCACGCAGCGGGGGAATCTGACGACAGAGATTTTCGATCGTATCTACGGTCGAAGCGCGTGAAGCGTCATCGACCACGATGATCTCGAACGATTGGTCGAGCGCATCCAGTTCGGCGATTAAAACCGGCAGTTGTTCAACCAACGCGCCGCCGGAGTTGCGTTGGGAAATGATGACCGAGATTTCGGGCATGCGCAGCGGTATCCTTCCTATTCGACCGAGCATCGGCGCGAAGTATGTCAGAAATGCTGGGAAAGGTGTAGAGCAATTTTGGTCGCGAACAGCGCATACCAACCACCCCTTCGCCGTGTGCTAGCAGGTCGAATCAACCGGGGCTGATCCGCTGCGGAGTTATCCGCAAGCAATCACCGAGGTCGCGGCAAGCGACTCGGCGGCGATAGAGTAATTACGGAAGCGGATCGTGTAATGTTCGTTGAACCAATTTTCGATATGCGGAAGAAAATCAGCGTCAAAATCAGGTTCGGCGTAGATGGTTCGTCCTGCGAAATCCCCCAACACTTGTCCCTCTTCGCAGATCACGCGACCTGCTTGCAGCACGTATCGCGGCCGCTCGAACATTGCGCGAATATCTTTCTGCGGCGCATACACCGTGACGTCGGCGTCGGCCCCAACCCCCAGATGCCCTTTGTCGCGCAGCCCCAAAGTTCTGGCTGGCGCCGCTCGGGTGATGATCGCGATCTCTTGCAGCGAGTACTCTCGATCAAGGTCGGCCAGCGTGGTTCGTCCTGCTAGTTCGCCGTGCATGCGGCCGATCGCTTCCCGGCGGAAATCAGCGTCCATCAGCAAGTGAATGATTTCGGGATAGCGGTAGATCGCGCCGCCGTTGGGGTGGTCGCTGCTCATGCAGACGCGCCACGGATCTTCAATCCGTAAATACCATTCGAGCGCAATCGCCCATTGAACCGCATGGACCAGCACTTTTTGCGGATGGAACTCCATCGGGATCACGCCGCAGCTGCTCTCTTGCTCGCAGTCCGCCGCAAACCAGCGGTTGCCGGTCATCTCGGCCAGATGCTGCGCGAAGGGAGCGTCGCCGGTCATACCCAATGTGCGACCTGGATTCACATGGCCGACGTCGACGGTGATGTTGTCATGCTCGTTCACATAGTCAATCAGCGCCGGCGCGGCCGAAGCAAAACTGCTCGCGTCGTTTTCGTCACCGCCGTAGCTATGAAACTGCACGTGAGCAAAGTGCCCTCGCGAGCCTTCTAGCGACTCCATGGTATGCAGCGCTGTGCGGTAGTTGCCTGGGATCCCCAGGTTGTTGCAGTGAATGTGCAGCGCATGCGGCAATCGCAGCCGGTCGGCCGCCGCGGCCAACTCACGCACTACTTGTCGCGGCGTCACGCCAAAATGAGGCGTTGGCTCATCCAACTGTTGCAGCGTCTTGCGGCTGATTTGCTTCCAGTTTTCGACGCCGCCGGGATTGACGATTTTCATTGCATAGGCCTTCGCCGCATGCAGCGCCCAACCAAGATAGGCGTCCAACTCGCCGCGGCGACCTTCGCGCAGGTGATCTAGTACAAAGTGATTGTTGCCAAACAGCAGGTAAAAGCCTTTGTCGACTAGCGGCGTGTCGGCCAGTTCTTCGTGCGCGTGTCGGGCATGCAAGCCGGGGATCGCGGCGTCCATCGCCGTGGTGTAACCAAGCCCGGCAAACATGTAACCGGTGCCATAGGTGCTGGGAACCAAGCCGCCGGTCGCCGACCGCGTCTGTGCAGTCCGCGCGATCCGATGGTCGCGGCGATACTCGGGCGTCATCTTGCGGCCGGCGTTCACCTTGGGACCGGCGATGTGGCAGTGGAGATCGACTCCGCCAGGCATCACCACATAGCCGCGAGCATCAATGCGACGACTGATCTCGGGATTGGGCTCGGTCGGGGGCGCGACGACTTTGCCGTCACGCAGCCAGAGAGTTTGCGTTTGCCCGTCAATGTGGTTGGCCGGGTCGTGCAGCGTTCCGTTTTCGATGACGATGTACGACACGTGGGCGACCGACCTTGCTAGTGGATGTTGGCTACTCGTTCAGCGCTTCGATCAACGACTCGGCGTAGTCACCCACTTCGGCGATCACTTGCTCGGCAGATTTGTTGTCGCCGATCTCGCTTAGTCGGCGGACAATGGCCGAGCCGACGATCACTCCATCGGCGACCTTCTTCAGCGTGCGGACATGCTCAGGCTGGCTGATGCCAAAGCCGATGCAGATCGGCACTTTGGTTTGACTGCGGAGCCACGAGACGTTATCGAGCAGATCCTTTGGCAACTCGGTCCGCTCACCGGTGATGCCAGCGACCGAGACGTAGTAGATAAAGCCGGTTGAAGTTTCCGCGATTCGTAGGGCCCGCTCTCGCGATGTGGTGGGTGTGACCAATTGAATCAAGCTGAAATCGTGTTGCTGACACAGCTTGGCGAAGTCGCCTGACTCTTCGACCAACAGGTCCGGCACGATGGCTCCGGCAACGCCGGCCGCTTTGGCGTCACGCAGATAGGCTTCGGGGCCGTGACGCAGGATGATCGCGTAGCTGACCATGGTGACCAACGGCGCCGTCATCTGCGGCGTTGTTTGGCCGGCCATTTCTAAGATCTGGCTCAGCTTGATCTTGCGATTGAGAGAACGCGTGTAGGAAGCCTGAATCACCGGGCCATCCGCGATCGGATCGCTGTACGGGATGCCGAGTTCGCAGACGCTGCCGCCGCGCGACGAGAGTTCTTTCAGCACAGCCGAAGTAACGTCAAGCGAAGGATCGCCGGCAGTGACGAAAGGGATGAACGCTTTGCGGTTCGCGGCGCGAAGTTCGGCGAATACCTGGTCGATGGAGGACATACGCGAAGAAAACTTTCAGTGTCAGCAGTGGATGGAAGTTTTGAAGTTGCGTGATTTGGCAGGACCACAAGAATTAGAGCACGGAGGGCACGGATAAATCACGGGATTACGCGGTAAGAATACCTATCCATGGGCGTTACTCTTCCCATTTGAATTACCTCGAAAGTTCACCGTATCGGCATCCATTAATTCCCAGCTCTTCTTTCTTTCCGTGTATTCCTTTTCCTCTCGTGGCATCCGTGTTCCATTCTTCATCAACTGCGAAATCGCACAATCTCAAAATATGGAAGAGGGGAGAGCTTATTGCCGTTCTGCTTTGAGTCGCGCGATTTCGGCGGCGTCTTTGTCGCCGCGACCCGAAAGGCAAACCACTACGATTTGATCGGCTGGTTTCTCGGCGGCGATCTTCATACCGGCCGCGATGGCGTGTGACGATTCCAGAGCCGGCAAGATCCCTTCGTAACTGGCGAGCGCATCAAACGCGTCGAGCGCGTCGTTGTCTTTGCAATTGGTGTAGCGAACGCGATTGGTCGCTTTCCAATAGCTATGCTCAGGGCCAACGCCGGGATAATCGAGTCCGGCCGAGACCGAATGGACGTCGCAAGTTTGGCCATCTTCGTCTTGCATCACATAGCTGAAGCTGCCGTGCAACACGCCGGGACTGCCAAACGACAACGGTGACGCATGATCGCCGGCGTCGTCGCTGCGACCGCCGGCTTCGACGCCGATTAGTTCGACGCCGGTATCCTGAATAAAGGGATAAAACATCCCGGCCGCATTGCTGCCGCCGCCGACGCACGCAACGACCGAATCGGGCAAACGACCGAAACGGGCCAGCGATTGCACACGGGCCTCCGTACCGATCACCGCTTGAAAGTCGCGGACGATCTGCGGAAAGGGATGAGGCCCGACGACGCTCCCTAGAATGTAGTGCGTCGTATCGACGGACGACATCCAGTCACGCATCGCCTCGTTGATCGCATCCCGCAAAGTGCGTGAGCCGGTCGTCACGGGGCGAACTTCGGCGCCCAGCAGTTTCATGCTGAAGACGTTGGGCGACTGACGACGGATATCTTCTTCCCCCATATAGATGACGCAGGGGATGCCGAAATGAGCACATGCCGTCGCGGTGGCGACTCCATGTTGGCCGGCGCCGGTTTCGGCGATGACTCGCTGTTTGCCCATCCGCAACGTGAGCAGCGCCTGGCCTAGCGTGTTGTTGATCTTGTGGGCGCCGGTGTGATTGACGTCTTCGCGCTTCAGCCAGATTTGGGCGCCCCCGCACTTTTCGCTGAGCCGTTTGGCGTGATAAAACGGCGAAGGGCGACCGACAAAGTCTTGCAGCAGCAGATCCAGCTCGGCCTGAAACGCCGGATCGGCTTTCGCTTTGGCGTACTCGACGGTCAACTCGTCCAAGGCGCGCGTCAACGTCTCAGGCACGTAGCGACCGCCAAAGGGTCCATATCGTCCGGCTTGGTCCGGAACATTCGCCGAGGCCGCGCCGAGAGATTCACTAGCAGGGTTCATGCGCACTGTGCAGGGGTAGAGTCGAGGGAAGGCGTACTGCGTAAGGACGCCAGCGTGAAGCAAAGGTTCGAGTATCAATCGAAGCCTTCGGGGGGTCAAGTAGTGACGCAAGACGCGGCGCCGGCGCCCGCCTACAATATAAACAGGTTTTCACCTTCTTTTTCCCACCCCAATAGCAATGCCAGAACTGCCTGAAGTCGAAACGATGCGCCGCGGGATTCTCTCGATTATCGGCGGCAAAGTGGCCAATGTGGTGAAGCCGCCGTGTGCCAGGCGGCCGATTCTGTTGTCACCGGGGATCGCCGCATTTCGCCGCCGCACCGTCGATCGCCGCGTGACGGCGATTGATCGGGTCGGCAAACGGGTGGTGATTGTGCTTGCGGGGGGAGACCGGATTGTGCTGGAACCGCGGATGACTGGGCTGGTGCTGCTCGCCGATCCCCCCACGCGAGAACATCTGCGGTGGGAGATGCAGCTGGCCGACTGTGAGGTCAAAAAAGTGTGGTTTTGGGATCGCCGCGGCCTGGGATCGGTCCGTCTATTTTCAGAAAGAGAATTTGTCGCCGAGTTTTCTGAAAGCGGCAAGATCGGACCGGACGCATTGGTGATCTCCTGGCAAGAGCTACGGGATCGTTTAGTAAAAAGCCGCCGCGCGGTGAAAGTGGCGTTGCTTGATCAAAAAGCGGTCTGCGGCGTCGGCAATCTTTACGCGGCCGAGTTGCTGCACGTCGCCAAAGTCCACCCCGAGACCCCGTGCGACGCGCTGTCGGCCGCCGCTTGGAAACGAATCCATGCCGCGATGATCGACGTGCTGCAAGAAGCGATCAAATACGAAGGCTCGACCCTCGGCGACGGCACCTATCGCAACGCGCTCAACAAAGACGGCGGCTATCAAAATTGTCATCGCGTGTACGGCCGCGAAGGAAAACTTTGCCCCACGTGTGGGAAGCAAGAAGTGACCCGAATCGTGCAAGCGCAGCGAGCGACGTTTTATTGTGAGCGATGTCAGAAGCGGAAGCTGGTTTTGGTCTGATCTTTTCAGACCCAACGGGGCGATCCGTTCAATGCGCAGAGGTCCAGCAGGTTGCGTTTCGTTCACCCCGGTGGGGCTCGATCATCGTGGCCGATGCGTACCCCGGACTGCGTCCCCTGCGGGGGACTTAACCGGGGCTACTTTAGGTCGGTCCGTTGGACCTATTTTGGCTAGATGCAAACTCACCGGCGTCGTTTGAGAGCTTTCGCCCTTCGCTGACGCAGCTTTCTTACCGACTGGACTGGACTCGCCGGTTCATTATTTTCGAGTGGACTCGAGTGCGCATTTTTTTCGAGTGGACTCTCGCCTAACATTTTTTCGGACGCTCGGAGTTGAGCTTGCAGCGAGGCGATTTCCGCCACTTCGCTTGCGGCACGACTTGGCGGGGCTGGCTGTTGGACTGGACTCTGTTGGACTGGACTGGCCGGCGATTCTTTTTCGGCGTAGCCGAGTAGTTCGGCCGTTGTTAGCGTGATGAAGTGATTGTCGAGCGGGTCAAACTTGGGCGCGTTGGGATCGTTCAACTCGGCCAGATCGAGCAGGCGATAGCGGGGCTCGCGCGGCCATTGGCCGTCGCTAGGATTGGTATAGGGTTCGGTGACGACTCGGATTTCGCCGGCGTTGAGCATGCGCTCCCACGTGACGCCGAACTTGGCGCCGCTCATCCCGCTTTGCTCGCGGATTTTTAGTTTGGTCGCCTGGGCGGGTTCGATCTGCGACATTACGGCGCGCAGCTTCCACCGCAAATGATCGGCCCGCGACTCTGCGGCCAGTTCGGCGTTTTCCTTGGTGATCGACTCAAGCGAGCGGAGCGTTACTCCCCACTTTCTGTCGGTTGTATTTCCTTCTTCGATATCCACGCCCCACGCGCCGCCGGGGACGCGGTCTCCTCCCAAGCTTAACCACAACGGATGTCGCCCGGTCCCTTGCTGGTACTCTTGGCGGCGGTTGACCAGCAGCCATTGCCGGGCCAAACCGTAACAAGGGGCGCTCGCCAAATCGGCCGCGGACAGCAAACGCGGCTTGAATTCGGTCCGTGTCGGACAGCAGATAATCGGCGTGGCGCCCTGCTTCACGCAACAGTGGATCAGCGCGCGAATCTGCGCCGCCTGGACGCGCCGCGAAGTGGTGGTCAGATCGGCGACGTCAAACAGCACCACTTCTAGCTCATGATCCTTCATCCAGTTTTGTATTCGCTGCAGATTGGCGGGATTGGACAAATCGGCGACGCTGAGCGACCAAACAAGATTGTCGAGCTCTAGCAGGTTGATATCGGCCGCCGCGCTCCACCGCTGGGCGAGATCGGTTAAAGCAGAACGCGCAGCGCCCCCGCCGACAAAACCAACGCGAAACGCACGTTCCGCCGCAAACTCACCCAGAAATTTGCCCCCGGTCGCCAGCGCACCGCACAAGTCGACGGCCAGCGAAGTCTTTAGGCTTTTGGTCGGCCCGGCAATCACCGCAGGCTCAAACTGCTGCAGCATCCCCGGCACCAACCACCTTGGCAGCGGTTGTTCTGCGATCAGCTGAGCGCTGGTGAACTCCATGAACAGATCGGTGTTGTAGGGATCAAGCGGCAGCAGAACGCTTGGAGTCTCGCTGCGCGAAGCTTGATCGGTCCGAGATTGAATTTCGGCGACTTGCATGTCCGTTTCCCCCATCATTGGCTGCGTACTTCGTGGCCCAGCTTTGTGTACATAAGTATAGTTATTCCTTGGAGAACAAGCAAGGCTTTTTTGGACCGCTTTTGGGGAGGGCGGCCCGTTGGGTCTGAGGGGAGGCGCCTGCTTGCGGTTGGTGGTGCGCGCACGGTTTGAAGTAGAACGCGGATTTCCTCGCTGGCGCTGCGGGCTGGTGTTTGGGTGGTTGAGAATTGTGCAACACAAAAGGATACGGGACTTGCGTCAATCGAATCCGAATTCGGTGCGTTTCGTCAAGAGACAAAATTGGGCGATATCGAGTTATCTAGAGAGCGGGTTGGTCGCTTACTTCCGACTCTCTATGACTCCTGTTGAGTCTGCCGTTTCGGGTAAGTCTTTGTCAGCGCTAAAATTGCGAGTCCCCAGAGGATGCAATAGGCGAGCAGCGAAAAAGAAGATCTCCAAAAGAGTGCTCTCTCGGTAAGTTGTCTGGCGCTTCTTTCGTCCGCCAAACCCCAAATATTACAAACGGCCTGAACCAGCACCAAACTGAAAATCATGACTGCACAAGATCCCAAGAATCGCCAAGAAATGCGAAAGTCGGCTGCCAGGCACTCTCTAGCTGGTAATGTTCCTAGCAGGGCGACGCCCCAAAGCACTGCCATATACCAATCCGTAATCGATATCCAACCGTTCAACCCTACCGAGATCGATGCGATAAATAGCATAAAAACATAGTAGGAGACGACCCCAGTCGCCAGATAAAGCAGACTGCTCGTCAAAAGATTCTTGCGCCGCTCTGGCGTCGGCTGAGACGCCAGGGGTGACTCAAAAGGATTAGAATCACGAAATTGATCGTGACTATTCATAAGGTAGATATCCACCTGCACCACCGGGATGCCAACCTGGCCCTGCAGGCCCATTGATTTCAAACCCTGTTTCATCCGATTTCAGCGGTCCCTGCTTAGGTGGAGGAATCGTGATGATGTGTCCTTCTCTGAATCCCATGTGATTTACCACCTCCGGGATATTCTGGCAATGCTCTGCTGAATAAGGCATGAGATTTGTCTTGACATAGGGAGGAGCAATCGGTTTCTCGCGATGCACCGTTCCGGGATGTTTGGGAGTCATAAATCCATCGTCAACATAGACAACACCGCCAGTTTCCTTGGAGGTAATTATGATAAACTCATGAACAAGATCCCCCTCTACAGTTTCGGCGCTTCCCAGCTTTACATCGAAGTGTTTTGAATTCTCTCCCTCTACTGCTCGCTTAAATGCTACCGCCCACTCGTAGCAAAAATAACCCTTCGCCTTTTCATCCTTTCGTGAAAAAAGCGTGAGAAAGTCGATTCTGGAATTTCGCTCCCACGTATTGCGGACCGCTGCAGCAATACGACTGGCTTCCTCGATCGCCTCTTTTGACTTGGAAATCCTAATTAGTTCGGCATCGAGCTCATTCATACCCAGTGTTATTTTCTCTTCCAACCCGCTCGGATCCGTCGCATTCGTCGGACTGTTCTCCACATAGCGAGAGAGATTCTCGTCACCAGCGTCAAAGCCAATCGGATCTTCACTTAGCCAGCGGCCGATGCTTGGGTCATACATGGCTTATTCCTTCCATGGTTGTTGTGGTGAGTTCTTCGATTGCCGCTGCATGTCGGGCCGATTGATCCCGTTGGCGGCGATTGTTGATGATTCGCAGTAAGTTTGTGACCGCGTGTCGGCCGAAGTAATCGGATTCTGGGCCAGTTAGCTGGCCAGCTGCCATATTCAATCCCGCTTCGAGCGGGACGTGCATGATTTCGTGTTGTATGCGCCGGCTGATCTCCCAAAGCTTGGCAGTGTAAACGGCTAGTCCCCAACCGTCTCGCAGAGATTGCTTATGGGGCGCGAGTAGGTAACCGAGGTGGAATGCTTCGATCGCAGGACCAAACTGAAAATTGTCAATCAGACAGGCGCCGCGGTTGACAGCTAGATAAGCAATTTCTTCGCTCTGCGTCATCCACCGAATGAATCCGTTGTTTTGCTCTTCGTCGGGAGCAACTGATGTCGGCCATTGCCGGTAGCGGTCTTCATTGTAAATGCAGCACCCGCGACCTGCGGCGTCGAAGCAGAAACTTTCGCCGCTAGTGTCATCCCAGCGACAGAACGCATGATCCTTGGTTTCCGCCAAGTTGATTGGATAACCAAGTCGGCGCCCTAAGGCGCAGAACAGGACGGGGAGCGACGCGCAGGTGCCGCCGAAGCCGGTCAAGATTCCATGAATAAAGAGATTGCGAGAATCGCTTGCATCGTAATCGCCCTCAGCAAACGCGAAGTTATACTGGACGCCCAAATGCCGCTGCAGACAATCGGTCATTGCAATTGCTTGAAATTGGGCTTCGCTATTTCCGAAGGAAGCCGGGGCACGCTTAAATTGCGGTCGGGCGTAGTTGACGTATCGCTCTACCAACGTCGCCCAATCGTCGACTTTTTCTAGGCAAGGTTGCAGTAACTGATTCTCTGTGCCGGGCAGATTGGCCGCACATCGCAAACTGACTGCGGCGATGTCATAGTCAGAAAACTTGTCGCGATGAATGAGGTCGTGAAAATCACGACCCCAATTTGTTATCGGCCTAAAAATTACATTGTCTGTCAACTGGTCCAATCCTTTGGAGATGAACGATTTCTCGATGGATGGCGAGTCTATACGAGATGCAATGCCCAGTCAAACAAATCGGATTTAATCGATGTTAATTCATTGGTGACGATATGTGAGAGCTGCAATCGCTGCGAAGAAACATAAAAAAAGCCCGCGTGTTTTTTTGCGCGGGCTTTTTGATTTTAGCACTTGTCGCTGAACGCTTATTCGCGGGTAGCGACGCGGTCTTTTTCTAGGAGTTGGACGTAGTCCGAGGTAACGTCGATGACTTCTTCAAAGTAGAAGTCTTTCTTGACCACTTCGTCGCTGTCATCGGTGTCTTCCTTGAACGTGTCTTCTTCGGTCTTGTCCTTGTCGAGTTCTTTACGCTCGGCCAGGTATTCTTTTTCGTTCAAGTTGACCGCTTTTCGATTTTTTTGCACGACGTAACGCTCGATGTTCTTTTCGACCTTCTGGAAGTCTTCTGACTTTTTGATCCGGTCGTCGACGTCGGTCTGCAACTGCTTCAGCAGGTTGGGATCGACCATGTTGTAGAGCGTGTACTGGGCTTGGGGGATTTTGTCCCAAGCGATCGCGTAGTCGAGATCCCCTTCGCCGATGTCCATGTGGGTGGTGATCCACGGCAGGACGACGTCGGCTTCGACGCCGCGACGCTGCGTGCTTTCGCCGTTGGGGCGATAGAACTGCTGCATCGTGATCTTGAGGGCGCCATAGTTGGGCGGGTTCGGGACCGGGAAGAGTTGGCTTCCCAGGTCGAGCAAGCTTTGCACGGTACCTTTACCGTGGGTCGCTTGATCGCCGACGATGATGCCGCGCTTGTAGTCTTGGATGGCGCCGGCGAGGATCTCACTGGCGCTGGCGCTCAGCTTGCTGGTCAAAACAACCAGCGGGCCCTTCCAAACCATGCCGCGATCGGTGTCGTCGTAGGCTTGAATGTTGCCGCTGGAATCTTTGACCTGGACGACCGGACCTTGATCGATGAACAAGCCGGTTAGATTGATCGCTTCGGTCAAGCTGCCGCCGCCGTTGCGACGCAAGTCAAGCACGACCGCTTGAACCTCTTTTTCGTTGAAGTTGTCGAGCAATTTGCGGACGTCGCGGGTAGTGCTTTTAAAGTCGCCCAAACCGCGGCGTGCGGCGTCCATGTCCATGTAGAAGCTGGGCAGGTCGATCCAGCCGACTCGCAGAGTGCGGCCATCTTCGGTCTTGTGATCGATGATTTCGCCGCGGGCTTCGCTGTCTTTCAGTTCGATTTTGGCGCGGGTCACGTTGTAGATGACCAGCTCGCCGGTCCCTTTGGGTTTGACGCCAAGTCGGACGATGGTGCCGGCTTTGCCGCGGATCATGTCGACTACGTCATTGAGCTTCATGTCGACCACGTCCAGCATGTCGCCGTTTTCGCCTTGGCCGACGCTGACGATGGTGTCTTCGGGATGAATTTTTCCCTGTTTGTCAGCGGCTCCGCCGGGGATGACTTTGGTCACTTTGACGACGCCATCTTCGGACAACAACGCGGCGCCGATGCCGTCCAACTGCAGTCGCATGCTGATGTTGAAGTTTTCCAACGTCGACGGCGACATGTAAGTGGTGTGCGGATCGAATGACGAGGTCATCGCGGTCAGAAACATTTCCAGCAATTCGTCAGGGCTGGTTTGCGACATTCGATGCGCAAAGCTTTCGTAGCGGCGATGAATCTTTTGCTGGGCTTCTTCTGGCGTTTTGCCATCCGCTTTTTCAGACAAGATGTCGTACTTCACGCGTTGACGCCAGCGATCGTACGCTTCGTCTTCGTTTTTCGGATACTGGACTTTGTCGGCGTCCGTGATAAACATCTCTTGCTTCTCAAAGTCGAGATCCGCCGCCAAGACGCGATCGACCACCGCGACTCGCTCGTTGACGCGTTGCAGGAAGCGATCAAAGACGGTGCGCGAGAAGCTGACATCGCCGGCATTGATCATGTCATCCAGCTTGTCGCGGTTTTTCGTAAATTCGTCGATGTCGCTTTGATAGAAGTAGAGCTTGAGCGGATCGAGGGTCTTGAGGAATTGATCGAAGGCCCGCTGCGACATTTCGTCGTCAATCGGGTGATTGGACAAATGGTCCTTTTTCATGAGCTGCGTCACGGCGAAGGCGACGCGGCGTTCGCTGACTTTGGGAGCGATCTGTGCCGATGATTGATCTGGCAAGCAGACAAAAATGGCGGAGAAAAGAAACGACGCGAACGTCAAGACGCGTAGTGCGCCAGGGCGACGCCAACTATTCCCGGTTACGGTCGTTGGGTGCATGCCAATCCCTTAGGGTTGAGTTTTAATGTGTGGTTGGAGTGGCGAAGAGGGCCAAGTGTGGGGCTGGGACGGGGTTATAACCGATCCTATCTACAGGGTCTACGTCACTCAAGCTAACGTGGTTTGCCCGATTTAACCCCGTTCTGGTGAGATGTTCTCAATTTTTACGTGGGATAGTTGCGCGCGGCAAGTTTTTCTTGCTTCCCTTTTCCAGATCGGGCAAAAACAGGTCGCCTAGCCCCCTATTGCGGCTGGCGACTTAAGGTGGGTTTGACGTAAGATAAAGGAAGCTATCGATTTAAATGCGAAAATCCTCTCTCGGCGACTGCCCAACCGAGCGGCACGATATGGCGAATTACAGTTATCTGAAACTACTTTCTGGCACTGGCCCCGGCACCAATTTTGCGTTGGATGCGGATGCCGAAAATTTGATTGGCCGCGGTCTGGAGTGCCATATCACGTTGACAGACCCCCTCTGTTCGCGGGTTCACGCTTCGATTTTTCAGCGGGATGGGGCTTGGTGGGTCAAAGATTGCGAGAGCCGCAACGGCTGCTATCTGGATGACCAGCGGATTGCCGAAGGGAAGCTGTTTGATGGAGGGCGCCTGCGGGTTGGCGCTACCGAGTTCAATTTCAACAGCAGCAGCCAGCCGCCGACGTCGTATGACTCGGACGACAATAACATGACCCAGACGATCGTCCGCGATCTGCCGGTCGATCCGCAAGATACCAATCTGATCGCGCTGCGCGAGCTCAAGGATTACAAGCAAGCGCAGCGACTGATTTTGCTGTATCAGTTTGCGATCAAGCTGCTGGGGAGCGACGATCCGGACGTCATCATCCACATTGCGCTGGATCTGCTGAAAGATCACTCCAAAGCGGCGGTCGTTGGTTTTCATTGGCTGACCGAAGATGGCAAGTTGAAATTGAAACGGCAACTGCCGGAGGATGTGGAAGATGCGTTTAAACTGAGCGAATCGCTGACCACGATGGTTTGCCAGCAAGGGCACGCCGTCTGGATCGCCAACGAAGCGAGCCAGGACGAGACAAAACGGCTTAAGCACTTCGCCGATGCGATTTGCGTCCCTCTGATCCATAAGAAGCAGACGCTGGGGACGATTCATCTGTATCGCGAGCAAGAACGCTTCTTGCAGAACGACCTTGATTTCACCATCTCGCTGGCCAATATCTTGGTCATTGCGCTGTCGCGGGCATGGGAACTAAGCAAGCTGCAGGCCGGTTACGAACGTCTAGTGCAGGAATCGGCGGCGTTTGACGAGCTGATCGGCGAGAGCCGCCCGATGGTTGAATTGAAGCAAAAGATCTCGCGAGTCGCCAAAGCCGGGGGCGCCGTCATGGTGCGCGGCGAAAGTGGCGCCGGCAAAGAGTTGGTCGCTAGGGCGTTACACAAAACATCGAGTCGCAGCGATCGCCCGATGCTGAGCGTGAACTGTGCTGCGCTGCCTGAGTCGCTGATCGAAAGTCAGTTGTTTGGTCACAAGAAGGGGGCGTTTACTGGGGCGGATGCTGATCATGTCGGCTTTTTCCAGCAAGCGGACGGCGGCACGTTGTTTTTGGATGAAGTGGGCGAAATGACGCTCGACGGTCAGGCCAAGCTGCTGCGGATCTTGGAAGGGCATCCTTTTTTGCCCCTGGGGGCGACCAAAGAAGTGAGCGTGGATGTGCGGTTGATTGCGGCGACTAACCGCGATTTGGCTGAATTTGTGCGGGAAAAGCGTTTTCGAGAAGATTTGTATTACCGGCTCTGCGTGTTCGAGTTGTATATTCCTCCGCTGCGTGATCGGGGAGACGATATCGAAACATTGGCGAACCACTTTCTCGATCACTTCAAACGTCAACATGGTCGCCCAGAGCTAATTCTTTCGGATGCGGCGAAGAAAAAATTGTTGAATTATCAGTGGCCCGGCAATGTGCGTCAGTTACGCAATGTGCTGGATAGTGCCGTGGTTTTGGCCGATTCGGCGATGATTGAACCGCGAGATCTGGGGCTACGAGACGCCGGTCTAGGGGAGCCAGAGTCCTTGCGTTTTGACTTCTGGGAAAAGAAACTAATTGAAGAAGCGATGGAACGCACCGGAGGCAATGTTTCCGAAACGATCAAATTGCTGGGCGTAAGTCGCGCCACGTTGTATCGCAAGCTGGACGAGTACAACATCAAACGATGAGTAGCAGGATCGACGAGCTAGATGCCTCGCAAAGCGACTACCGACCTCATCCCTTTCTGCGCGGTCCTCACCTGCAGACTATCTTGGGCGCCTATTGGAAGGGGGCCACGCTTCCGTACTCTGCTCGGCCGCACCTTGTCACGCTAGCAGATGGCGACCAAATCGTCTTGCATGACGATCAGCCCCCGAGTTGGCGAACAGGCGATCGAACCGCGCTGCTGATCCATGGATTGGGAGGCTGTCACTCAAGTCCCTATTTGGTCCGAATCGCCGGCAAGTTGAATGCACTGGGAGTGCGCACTTATCGGATGGATTTGCGCGGGTGCGGGGCCGGAGCCAAGCTGGCGAAAAAGCCGTTTCATGCCGGCTGCAGCGATGACGCCGCGGCGGCGATTCGTTTTATCGCAACGATTTGCCCCGGTTCTCCTTGTACGGCGATTGGGTTTTCGCTGGGGGGGAACGTGGTGTTGAAGTTGGCGGGCGAAGTGGGGGTAGGGACATGCGGCGGGATGGACTCGGTCTTTGCGGCGGCGCCGCCGATTGATCTAGCCTTTTGCTGTGAGAATATGAGCCGCGGCTTAAATCGGCTGTACGATCGCGATTTTGTCCGCCGGTTGATTCGCCGTGTCGAAATGCAACGCGAGTACGACGATCTATCGGCGATTTTTCGCTTTGCGCAGCGACCACGTCGGATTGTCGAATTTGATCGCGACTACACGGCGCCTATGGCCGGGTTTGGCAGCGTCAGCGAGTATTACGAAAAAGCAAGCGCTGGTCCGTTGCTGGCCGAGATCGCGATGCCGACGCACATTTTGACCGCTGCCGACGATCCGATCGTGCCGCGGGAGATTTTCGACAAATTTCCTTTTTCTCCGCTGATCAGTCTAGAAGTGACCAGCCACGGCGGACATTTAGGCTTTCTAGCTCCCCGCAATATTGCCGCCGATCGCCGCTGGATGGACTGGCGCGTTGCGAGCTGGGTCGCTGATTTAATGCAGCGGACGGCAGTTTTGGGCGCCTCAACATCGCTTGCCGCAGTACTGCCGACGTAGTATCCCGAGACGCGAATATTCAGGCTGCGTTATTTGAGGCCAAAGAAAGAATGGAACACGGCCAAGCCACCGATAAAGAGCGGAAAAACGCGGCAGGAATCCCTGGCACGCCCTCAGTGACTTAGTCCCAAAGCGGCCGTCTTCAAAATAGCCCAGCGGCGGAGCCCTGGGTAAATGATCTAGTTTAGAACAGCCTGGTGGGCTTAAAGCACTGGGCGACTCTCCTGATTTTCTGACCGTATTCCGCCGCGATTTATCCGTAGCTTGGCCGTGTCCCATTCTTATTGAGCCCAATAGCGCAACTTCAAAAATCGCCAGCGCGGGCTAGAACGTTTTTCAGCAAGCGGAACCAATAGTCGCCTTTCACTGCCGCGCAACCAGGCGTCTTGCTACCGCGTTAGCAAACCGCCTTGGGCGCGTGCTCCATCAGGTCGAAATCGTGCAAGTTCAACCGGCAGAAGTTATCTGCTAGAGTAATGAAGTAATCATGCCAACTCGAATCGCGACAGGGAGTTGAATCGCTTTGGAATTGTTGACGCTATTCGGACAGTTTGGCGGACTCGCGGTAATCATCGTGTTCGCCGGCAGTTTCATGACCAAGGCCGCAGACGTCATCGGCGAGAAATCGGGGATGGGACGTTCGCTGGCCGGGCTAGTCCTGCTGGCCGCTGCGACGAGCCTGCCTGAGTTTGCGATCAACGTTAACGCAGTGCAGTTGCCTGACTACATCAACGGCGTCGACCTGGCGATGGGCAACATCCTGGGAAGTTCGCTCTTCAATCTACTGATCCTGGGGATCATCGATCTCGCGTTCCGCTCGAAACAGCGGATGTTTAGCTCGGTCTCGGCGGCCCATGCTTTGTCGGCGCTCGCCAGCATTGCGTTGACTTCGATTTTGCTCCTCTTCATGATCTTGCACCAGCTACCGCTCGACTTCGACTTGTCGGTGGCGCATATCGGGTTTGGATCAATCGGCGTCGGCCTGTTTTATCTGTTCTCGATCCGCCTGATTTACCTCGATCAACAAGTCGCCGCCCGACTCGAAACGCCGATTGTCGAGCAAGCGACCGCCGAAACGATGTCGCTCTGGCGCGCGGTCGTAACCTATCTAGTTGCGACGGTCATCATTTTTGTTGCGGCCCGCTATCTGTCGATCGTCGCCGATCGGGTCGCCGTCGTGACCGGCTTGGGCGGAACCTTTGTCGGCAGCACGTTTCTGGCGCTGACCACCAGCTTGCCTGAGTTCGTCACGACCATTGTCGCGGTCCGCATGGGCGCCTCCGACATGGCGATCGGCAACATCCTGGGGAGCAACGCGTTCAATATCGCAATCTTGCTGCCTGTTGACGCGTTTTATACCCACGGCGCAATTTTGCAAGACGCCAGTCTGGTTCACGCATTCACCGCCGCCGCCGTGATCTTTGTCACGTGCGTCGCAACAATGGGCATCCTGTATCGCGCCGAGCAGCGCTACTGGCTGATCGAACCTGACGCGTTGATAGTCGTTGTGTTGGTGCTCGCATCCTTGTGGATGATTTATCGCCTGACGAATGTAAATACGCCGCCAGAGGCTGATGCGGCAGCAGGAGAAGTTTCGCTGCTTCACGAACCGGGCCGAAAACAATTTCTTAGGCCCGAAGCGGCCGACCTATTCCAGTCCAGGGTCAGTCGCTTTTAGCGACGCAGCCCTGGGTCAGCGCTATAGGTCGGCCTGTTGGAATTGAAATTGGCGACTGATTTTCCGCTCTAGTCATAGATCGGAAAAAACGTATTGAACGCCGCTTCGCCAAACTGGGCCGGGTCGTTGAACCGGCGATGTCGATCTAACTGGCCAATCGCGGTCATTTCGCTTTCACTTAGAGAAAAGTCGAACAGCGCCAGATTCTCGGCCAACCGTTCGATGCGACTTGTCTTGGGGATCACCGCAGCGCCGCGCTGCACATTCCAGCGCAGTGCAATCTGCCCTGTCGATTTGCCGTGCTGCTCGGCGATTGCGCGAATCGTCTCTTCCTTCAGCAAATTTTCGTCGGCGCTGGCCATCCCTAGCGGAACGTACGAAGGAGCGCCCAGCGGCGAATAGGCGGTCACCGAGATTTCCGCTTGTCGGCAATAACGAAGCAAACGCTCTTGCGCCAAATAGGGATGCAACTCTACCTGCAGCACATCGGGACGCTGCGACGTGGCCGCGGTGATCTCGCGAATCAACGCGATATTAAAATTGCAGACCCCCAAATGCCGCGCCAGCCCGGCTGATTTTAGCTGTTGCATCGCGTCCCAGGTCTCGGCCTGCGAAACCGCCACCGGCTGCATCCTTGGCTCGGCCGCATCAGGATCAAAGAACCACTCTGGCGGATACCGTGTTTCAAACGGAACAAATTCAAGCGCGACCGGAAAGTGAATGTGGTACAGGTCAAAATAGTCGAGCTGCAAGTCGCTCAGCGAACGCTCGGCTGCGGCCCGCACATGCTCTGCGCGATGATAGGTGTTCCACAGTTTCGACGTGATCCACAGATCTTCGCGACGACATAGTCCTTGGTTGATCGCTTGCCGAATCCCGACGCCAACCGCCGTTTCGTTTCCGTAATCGCAGGCGCAATCAAAGTGGCGATAGCCTGCTTGGACCGCCGCGACAATCAAGTCGGGCAATATCGCCGCATCAATCTTCCATGTCCCTAGACCCACTAGCGGCAGTTTGCCGCCGCTAGCGAGAGTCAGCGTATCGCTCATTTAGAAATCACTTAGAGTAGAAGAAGCGACCTAGCCTAGCGATGGTCGCGAGATCCAGAACGGACATTACCGATAGCTGGGAAGCATCGGCCATTTCCCTAAAGTCACGGTCAACTCGATTGTCTGATCACCGCGGAGGATTTTCATCTTGACTTGGTCCCCCACTTTTTTGTCTCGCAAGAGATCGGTGAGACCCGTGAAATTTTCAACCTTGGATCCATTGACCGCCTGAATGATGTCGGCCTTACGAACTCCCGCAGCAAATGCACTTCCGTCGCGGGGAACCTCATCCACCAGACAATAGGATCCTTCAGCCATCGATCCTTGCACGCCCAAAAAGGCCCCATCACGGATATCCATCCGACTTCGATCGCTGTCAAATTGTGCGAAGAGGTCCGCTTCGCCGGCATCGGACAACTCAACTCCATACAATTTTGCATTGATTAAGCGGGGCATCCTGGTAAAAATCGGAATCGACTCATCCTTGATCGGCAGATAATAAAGTCGAATATTCTCGATCTGCGAAAACAGGGGCGCCAACTGCAGCATCGCAGCGTCGTCAATTGCTGGAGCATCGCTAATGCTCAGCAAACGCACGTTGGACATCGCCGCAACTTGCTTCAGATACTCGGGCGTAATTTTTGCTCCCGATAGCTGCACGTCTTCGATAAAGCGGAGCTGTCGCAAGTAATACAACTCTTTCGCCGTTCCCTTGAAGCTATCGTCAATCGTCACACTGGGTCCGCGCGACGATTCGATAAAACCAGCCGCTGGCAGAAATTCGCTGAACTTGACCCCCAAGCTGCGCAAAACGCGTCGCGAACGTTCTTCTTGCAATGCGGCGACCCGATTAAGCATCTCTTGCGCGTATTGAGAAACTCGGTCATGGCCGGCGGCCGAAATCAGCTCTAACCGTTCGGTCGCAGCGATCTCAGCGTTGATATCACTGCCCAGCGTGTACTGCTTCAAAATATGAATGCAGCGGATCGATTTTTCTAGACTTCCGCTGGTCACCGCCGCGGTCAATTCGTCAATCGCTTCGGGCCCAGCGTGTGACAGCTTTTCGGTCGCATCTTCCCGAATCAAAAACCGCTCTGAATCAAGTCGCGCAATCAAGCGGCGAATTTCGTCCGTGGACATCGCCACAGACGGCTTTTTTTCGACGCTCGCTTGCTCCTCTGGATTCGTTACATCCGGGGGGGGCACAGCTTCCGCAGCCGGATCGGCAGGCGGTTGCGCAAAGAGATCGCTGGAACAAAAAATCAGAAAAACGAGCGGGATGAAGAGGAGAGACGGTCTCAACGGCCGTTCCTTGGTTAGCGGCATTTTTGCAGGCGGTCTTTCGTATTCTCCCCCGATCTTCACAATAATGCCAGAGGAAATCAATTGTACACGCCCCTTTATGCTACGGGTCGCCTTGTTTACGCCTGATCAATATCAACTGCTCGACTTTGGCGATGGACGCAAACTAGAGCGTTTTGGGGCTTTTTTGCTCGATCGCTTGTCGCCCGCCGCCGAATCAACTCGCCCGCATCGCAATGACCTGTGGCGAGACGCCGCGTGCTGCTACGAGCGGACCAACGGAGACCGGGGAGCGTGGCGCCCTGCAAACGCGTTGCCAGCGACCTGGACGATCGCGCACCGCAACTTTGGTTTTGAGCTAAAACCGACCGAATTCGGACACTTGGGCATTTTTCCTGAACAGGCCGAAAACTGGGATTGGCTCGCTGATTGGGTCTCGCAGCGCGAAGCGCCCAAAGTTCTCAATTTGTTCGCCTACACCGGGGGGAGCACCCTGGCCGCCGCCGCGACCGGCGCCGAAGTGACGCATGTCGACGCCGCGAAAAATGTGGTCGCATGGGCTCGCCGCAATGCCGAGATCTCGGGACTAGCCGCGGCCCCGATCCGCTGGATCGCCGATGACGCCCGCAAATTTGTCCGCCGCGAAGTAAAACGAAAAGCCCGCTACGACGCAGTTATCCTGGATCCCCCCAGTTATGGCCACGGCGTCAAAGGAGAGGTCTGGCGCGTCGAACAAGACTTGCCGGCGCTGCTGCAAGACTTGCGGGCCATCACGACCGCAGACGCTGCGATCTTGCTGACTTGCCATTCGCCGGGGCTGGGAACGGCAGAACTACGGCAAATGCTGGAACTTCATTTTTTTGGAGGTCGAGCGGCCGGCCTCGAAGCGCGTCCCCTGTTTCTCACCTCCACAGACGGTCGACGTCTGCCGAGCGGCATTTTAGCTCGCTGGTCTTAACCTTACGGAATCGATTTATGCCCGAGCGCATCACGAGCGTGCAAAACCCGCGGATCAAAGCAGCATCCAAACTGCGACAACGTCGTGCGCGCGAGCAGCAAGGGCGAACCATCATTGACGGCGTCCGCGAAATCGATCGTGCGCTGGCGACGGGGTTTCCCTTGCTCGAGCTGTTCATTTGCGAAGAGTTGCTAGTCGGCGCCGAAGCCGAAGCGCTGCGCGAGCGCATCGCGCAGCATCGTGATTTGAATCTGTTTGAGATTACCCGCGACGTTTGCGAAAAGTTATCGTTTGGCGAACGCGCCGAGGGCGCCGTGGCTGTGGCTAACTATCCCGATACGATGCTCGACCACGAACAACTCTCGGCCTGTCCGCTGATCGTGGTGCTGGAAGGAGTTGAAAAGCCCGGCAACATGGGTGCGATCTTGCGCACAGCCGACGCGGTTGGCGCCGATTGCCTGATCGCGGCCGACCCGCGGACCGATATTTTTAATCCCAATGCCATTCGCGCCAGTCTCGGCACCATCTTCGCCGTCCCGACGTTTGAAGCGACCACTGCCGAGACGCTGGCGTTTTTACGCGCCGCAAACGTCAAGATGTTCGCGGCCCGAGTTGAAGGCGCCGTCTCGTACGAGCAGGTCCAATTTTCTGGACCGACGGCGCTCATTTTGGGAAGCGAAGCCGAGGGGCTCTCCGATCGCTGGCTTGCCGACGACGTCACCAACATCCGCCTGCCGATGCGCGGCATCGCCGACAGCTTGAATGTCTCGACCACCGCGGCGGTGTTGCTATACGAAGCGAATCGGCAACGAGCCGGGAGCGAATAGTTGCTACCAGCAGTAACCAATCTTAGGGCGCTCTGGCTATCATTCTAGCAATCGCTGGCTAGCAGTGAGAAACGGTAAGCTGCGGCAACTGGGGTAATCTAGAAGCATGGAATAAAAACCATCGATCTTCGCTCATCAGTACGCGATAAATGATTGGCAAGCAAAGCTTTTCAGTCTTATCGAATCTACTTCAGATTGAGCGAACTTTGAGATCACTGCCAAGAAACGTTGGTTCAACCGCTAGTTTGTTTCGCGCCGCGACGATCGCATACATCTGCTTGCTATCACTGCTGGCGAGTGCTAAGGCCCAGCAACAGAACGACGAGATCACGCCTGGTATGATTTCCGGCTCGTCCACTTTCGCGAGTCCCTATGCCGACGGACTTTGGGGAGAGTACTTTCCGCGAGTGTCGGTTCAGCACCGGACCGAAGGGGCTGGTTATGATTATTCGTTCACCGACTTTCGTGCTTGGGTGCCGTTATACGAATCGGCTGACGCGAAGTCGCTCACCTTCTTTGACGGCGCCTTTTTGTTGGCGAACGACGAGAATGTCGGTATGAACGCCGTCGTCGGACAGCGGTTTTATTCAGATAACTTTGGCCGCACTTTCGGCGGCTATGTGGGCTATGACAATCGTGACACAGGTAATCAAACTGTCGGGCAAGTGGTGACCGGTTTCGAGTCGCTCGGCCGGATCGACTTTCGCGTCAACGGCTATTTGCCGATCGATAGCGATCCCACCACAACCGGCGGCTCAGAAGTCTTTAACCCCAGCTACGTCGGCTACAACATTCAACTCTCGCAGCTGACCCAATACGAAGTTGCGATGAAAGGGTTCGACGCCGAGTTTGGCGGAGTGTTGCCGCATGTCGGCGATTACTTACGCGCTTACCTAGGGACTTATAATTTTCAAGGGACAGGCTCGCCGCAAGCTTGGGGCGTCAAAACTCGCTTCGAGAGTCACGTCACCGATCGCATGCGGTTCTATCTGACGGTCAGCAACGATCAGGTGTTTGACACCAACGTGGTGTTTGGCGCCGCCTTCTTCTTTCCCGGCAGCTCGGCACGTCGCGTTCCGAATTATGACAGCTACGTCAATAAGATGGACGAGCCGATCATTCGCAACGAAGCGGTCGTCGTCAACAACGTTAGCAGCACCACGGTCGTCAATGCGACCAATACCGTGACCGGCGCAGATCAACAGGTCATTCACGTCGACCCCAACGCCACCGCTATGGGCGATGGTACCGTCGAAAATCCTTACAACGCATTGCAATTGGCTCAGGCTGGATCGCAGCCCAACGATATCATCTTTGTCCACCCGCGGGCCGACAACACGGCGACCAATCTGACCCAAGACCTGACGCTTCAGGATAATCAACGGTTGTTGGCCTCGACCACGCAACACACGTTTACCGCAACGCAAGGGACGTTTGCATTGCCAGGATATGCAGCGGGGAATCGTCCGAAACTTGATTCATCCGGCAATACAATTACGCTGGCCAACAACAACGAAGTCTCCGGCTTCCACTTTGACGATTCGGGGGATGACGCCATTGTCGGCAGCTTTAGCGATGGCTTCAACATCAACAACAACTACTTTGATCACTTTGGCGGTTTTGGCCAAGCGAGTATCAATCTAACTTTCGCCAGCGGTACCGGCGTCATTCGCAACAATACTTTCCGAAACTTCGCAACCGTCGGGGATGCGGGCATTACCATGAGTTTGTTGGGTAACTCCAACCTAACGATCGCCGACAATACGTTCTCGCGCGTCATCTCAGGCGGCGGCAGCGACGCGATCTATATCTTTAATAACGGCGGTGGCGGCGACACGACGGTTAACATCTTGAATAACAATATCTCCAGCTACCTAGGTGGCGCGGGCGACGGGATCGAAATCTCTTCGAGTGACAATCTGATCGCCAATATTGTCGGCAACGAGATTTATCAAGGGGCGACCGTCGGCGTGCTTGACTACGGAATCAATGTCCGGCTGAACGGCGGAACCGCGCTGGTGACAATCGATCAAAACACGATTGGTACGATCGCATCGGCGGAGGCGCTCGATCGCGGGATCGCCGTTAGCACGTACACTTCCGGCGATACGACGACCTACATCACCAACAATACGGTCAGCGACTTCCTGACGGCGAGCGTGTTTGACGTCGGCATTGCCTATAGTGCGATCGGCAGCGGGACCAATGATCTTGTCATGACCGGCAACAGCGTGAACCATTCACTGAGCGGAACCGCGTTAGCCGGGTATTCTATCGATGTCTTCGGCGGATCGAACGCCAACGTGAACTTCCAATACAATACGTCGTCCACCGACTTCAGCTCGAATGTTACTGAGTTTAACACGGCAGGGTTGCTCAACATGCGGATGTTGAATAACTCACTTTCCGACAGCGTCTACATTGGTTCTCAAAGTGCCGGCGTGATCAATTTCGAGGTCTTCAACGGCCAAATGGTCCCAGCCGCGTTGGTCAATACCGACGTCACGGGGCAAAATACGATCGGCGGGACGGCGACTATCCAGAACATCTTGGGCGGCACCAGCAACCGCGTCGCTCCCAACAGCTTGCCAATACCGGAGTAAACGATCGTGGGGTAGGCCACGGCCTGTCGTGCGGCTCAAGCGATACCGCTTTTTGTGCTATCGCTTGAGCGATTCGGCGCCGAGACTTGCAGACGCATTTCGCGCGCTGGCGCTGCGCCCTACGAAGCAGCGGCTTGCCACTGGGCGGCTCTGAGCGTGTTTTCCATCAGCATGACGACGGTTAGCGGACCGACGCCGCCGGGGACCGGGGTGATCGCCGACGCGACTTCTTTGACGTTGTCGTAGTCGACGTCGCCGCACAAGCCGTCGTCGGTGCGGTTGATGCCGACGTCGATTACGGCAGCGCCTGGCTTGACCATGTCGGCGGTCACAAATTTTGGTTTGCCGATCGCCGCGATCAAGATATCGGCGGTGCGGCAGATCGCAGCCATATCCGTAGTGCGGCTATGACAGACGGTGACCGTCGCGTTGGCGGCCGACGATCCGCAGGTTGAGTCCTTTTGCATCAGCATCATCGCCATCGGCTTGCCGACGATCTCGCTGCGACCAATAATCACCGCATGCTTGCCGGCGGCCGAGATCCCGCTGCGATGCAGGATCTGCAACACGCCGTGCGGGGTGCACGGCAAAAACCGGGGTCGACCTTGTGACACTAGCCCGACATTTTGGGGGTGGAAACAGTCGACGTCCTTGGCCGGATCAATCGCATCCAAGATCGGCGTCGGATCAATCCCAGCCGGCAGCGGCAGTTGAACCAAGATTCCGCTGACTGCCGGATCGGCGTTCAGTTGGGTGATTAGCGCTAATAGATCCACGGCGGTGGTATCGTCCGGTAACCGGTGCATCTGGCTTAGGATCCCGACCCGAGCACAGGCCCGTTCTTTGTTCCGAACATAGACCTGACTGGCCGGATCGTCCCCGACCAAAACCGCCGCCAGACAGGGCTGTTGGCCCGTTTTGGCCTGAAATTCGGCGACCCGCGTCTGAAGTTCGACCTCGATCTGTTGGGCGATCGCCTTACCGTCCAAGATTTTCGCCGTCATATCGAAGGCTCCTTACCACTTCAGAGAGACTCAAATCGCCGTAAAACAGGGCTTCCGCCCAGAGGCCGCTATTGTATCTGCGCCTCGCATTGGGGGTATCCCCCGCATTTCGAGCTGAATTAGAAAAAAACAGAACGCAATTTCGTGCAGCCCTGCAAACCGGCGTCCGATCGCCGTTACGTCTAATTCAGATAACCGATATACTACCCGTTTGTTGGCCGGATCGCCGCAACCTACCCACTTCCCCAGACTCACAAATCCCTCCATCTACAACGGATCCCGATGTCGACTGATCAAGCTCTCAGCCCGGTGGACGAATTCAAACGTGATAGCAACTACTTGCGCGGTGAGATCGCCGAGGAGTTTGTGGACGGCAGCGATCATTTCGGCAAATCGAGCATCCAGCTGATGAAGCATTTCGGCGTCTATCAACAAGACGACCGCGATGCGCGTTCTTCCAATCGAGCCGCTGGCGGGGGCAAATCCTACATCTTTATGATCCGGACCCGGATCCCGGCCGGCGTGCTGACCTCCCAGCAAATGCTGGTCGAGCTCGATCTGTGCGACGAACTGGGGAACGAGACCCTGCGCATCACCAGTCGTCAAGGTTTGCAGCATCACGGCGTCATGAAAGAAGGGCTACAGCCGCTGGCCCAAAAGTTGAAGCAAGTGGGCCTGTCAACGCTGGGCGCTTGCGGCGACGTCAATCGTAACGTGATGTGCTGCCCTGCTCCGCTGTTTGGCGATAACGTTCGTCGTCAGATGCAGGAAACGGCTTCGCAGTTGGCCGACCATTTTGCTCCCAAGACCGCCGCCTATCGCGAGATCTTTTTGCAAGATCCCGAAACCGGCGAGAAAGAAAAGATCGCCACCGGCGAAGTGGTCGAACCGCTCTATGGCAAACAGTATCTGCCGCGCAAATTCAAAATGGGCATGGCCCTGCCCGAAGACAACTGCATTGATGTCTACACGCATGACTTGGGGATGATCTGCGTCCATGAGAACGGCGAGATCCTGGGCTACAACATCTTGGTCGGCGGCGGTCAAGGTCGCACGCCGAGCGCCGAGAAAACCTTCCCTGCTTTGGGACAACGGCTCACCTTTGTCACGCCGGACCAGTTGATCCCGGCCATCGAAGCGGTCATCAAAGTCCAACGCGACTTTGGCAACCGCGAAGATCGCAAGGTTGCCCGGATGAAGTACCTGATCCACAACTGGGGTCTAGAGAAGTTCAAAGCCAAGGTCGAAGAATACTACGGCGGTTCGCTGCCTGAGCCGCACCCGGCCGACGTGCATGGCTTTGACGACCACAAAGGTTGGCACGCTCAAGGAGACGGCAAGTGGTTCTACGGCTTGAATGTCGAGAACGGCCGCATCAAAGATGACGAAACAATGCAACTGAAGACGGCGATCCGCAAGATTTGCGGCCAGCTGAACCCAGGCATTCGTCTGACCAGTCACCAGGATATTATCTTTAGCGATATCAACGAAGCCGACAAAGCGACGTTGATCGATATTCTGAAGTCGCACCAAGTGCCGCTGACCGAAGAGATCTCGAACGTCCGTCGCTGGTCGATGGCTTGCGTCGCCTGGCCAACTTGCGGCTTGTCGATCACTGAAAGCGAACGAGCCTTGCCTGGCATCCTGGATGGTCTCGAAGCAGAACTAGCCAAGCTAGGTCTGGCGGCCGAAGAATTCACCGTTCGCATGACCGGCTGTCCCAATGGTTGCGCACGTCCTTACAACAGCGACGTCGGTCTGGTCGGTCGCGCCAAAGAAAAGTACACCGTCTTTCTCGGCGGCCGCTTGCTCGGCAATCGATTGAGCTTTATCTACAAAGACATGGTTCTGGCTGACGACGTCACTCCGGAACTGACCAAGGTCTTTGCGTTCTTCAAAGCGGCGCGGGAAGAAGGCGAGAGCTTCGGCGACTTCTGCCATCGCCAAGGCAAAGAAGCGATCGAAGCGGCGGTTGGCTAATCAGCTGGCCAACTGCAAACCAGCGCGATAAACTGGCGACATGCTAGAAATTATTTTCAAATTGGTCGCCGCCGTGCTGGTTGGCGGTGTGCTTGGCTGGGAACGCGAGAAGCGTCAAAAGTCGGCAGGCCTGCGTACTTACATGCTGGTCTCGCTCGGCTCCGCCGCTTTCATGATCGCGGGCCTTCAACTTCAGGAAGATATTGGACCAACGGATCTGCCTGCGGTCCGCACCGATGTGCAACGAATCTTATCCGCGATTATCGGCGGAATCGGCTTTTTAGGAGCCGGGTCAATCATCGAGGGACGCGGCGGCGTCTACGGCATCACTACCGCCGCCGGCATTTGGGTCGCAGCGTCCGGCGGTATCGCCTGCGGATGCGGTTACTACGACCTGGCGATCGTGGCCAGCATCCTAGCCTGGGCTGTAATTGATCTTGGGGGACGATTTGAGCACTGGTATTTCGGCAGCGAAGCAGATTAACGCAATCGCTTTGCTCTCTTCGCTTTTCGGATGATATTTCCCTCTGTTGGCGGTTGTGGGCCGATCGCGCGACGACCAGCCTGATCTGCCGACCACACAAATTGGGCTAGCACGCGGTCCGATTTCCGGCGAAACCGCTTGTTTCTAGGCACTTCTCTGCTTTTTTTCTTCTGGCACAGCGTTTGCCTTTAGTCAGGGTGCACGAACAACCAACTGCACCTGTCAGAAGGAGATGAAAATGTCATTGGAAACCAAAAACAACCTTACCGATAAGACGGTCTCGAAACTGCAGAAACTGATTCGATCGAACATTGATTCGTACGACGGCTTCCGCGAGTCGGCAGACCAAATTGACGATCCGATGGTTGCAGCGCTATTCCGCGAAATGGCGGCCGACCGTTCGACCCTTGCGGCCGAACTGCAAGACTATGTCACCTGGAATGGTGAAGAAGCGACGGAGGATGGCTCTTATGCGGCCGCAATCCATCGTACCTGGATCGATATTCGCAGCATGCTCAGCGGCGGCGACCCTTATGCGATCTTGTGTGAAGCCGAACGAGGCGAGGATCAGATCAAAGCCGCCTACGAAGACGTGCTGAAAGAGACCGCCGGCAGTGCGATGAATGACGTGCTGCAACAACAGTACGCCCAGGTCAAAGCAGGCCATGATCGGATCCGCGATCTCCGCGACGCCTTCAAAGAGAAGTCGTAACGCTACTACTTCAGGCAACGGCCGCATCGTTGTCGACCGTCAAGAATGCGGCGTTGCCTGGCTTTATTTCCCATCCCACACTTGTGTAAACTAGGAACCGTACGATGCTCGGAACCATTCTTTTAATCATATTAGTCTTGATGCTTCTTGGCTCTTTCCCCGCTTGGCCGCACAGCCGATCATGGGGTTATGGTCCAAGCGGAGGGTTAGGACTGGTTGTGGTCATCCTACTGATTCTCGTCCTTATGGGACGTATATAACCGCGCAGCCGCTGCGCTACCTTTGGAGAAACGAAATGTTGAATGCAACTTGGAAACTACTGACTCCGACTCTCTTGGGCTGCACGCTTCTGCTAGGAGCGACGGCGCTAACTAGCGGCTGCGATCGCAAAGAAAAAATCATCGACATCGAAGGGCCCAACGGCGAAGTCGAAGTCACTCGTGACTTAGACGATGGCGATGTGGATGTGAACGTTGACCGAGATCAATAAAAGCGAGTGATTCTCGTTAGTATTGAAACTCGTTTTTCATAGATGTAGCGAGCCCCTCTGGGGCTCGCTTTTTTGATGCGCAATACGCAGCTGAACGCCTGCCGATCAATGCGTTCGTTCGCAAGGCAATCTTATGCCGCAAAGGCGCGATCTTCACTCTGCCGCCGATACAGCTCAACTGGCCGATTTAAAACAAAAAGTCGTCGCTTTACCGGCAATTGCCATCTCTGTAGCCGGATGACGCCAGAAAACAGGCCGCTTCCTCCCAACTGGCATAAGAGCTGCACTTTCGTAATTTGCATTGCTAAGTGATTCAATCTCCCCAAATCTTGGAGACGTCTACCGTGAAACTTGACTCCCTGCAAAAGCTCTACGTTCAAGAGCTCAAAGATCTCTACAGTGCTGAAAATCAATTGTTGGAAGCGCTGCCAAAAATGGAAGCGGCGGCCAACCATGCAGAGCTCAAGCAAGCGTTCAAGGATCATTTGGCCGAAACCAAAACGCATGTGAAACGCTTGGAGGAAATCTTCAAGAAGCTCGACTTTCAGCCAGGAGGGCACAAATGCGCCGCGATGGAAGGCCTGATTGAAGAAGGCTCGGAACTACTGAAAAGCGATATCGAGCCGAAGGTGCTAGACGCCGCGCTGATCGCCGCCGCCCAACGTGTTGAACATTACGAAATGGCTGGCTACGGCACAGCTCGTACCTTTGCGGATCAATTGGGCGATCATGATTCGGCCGATATCTTGCAACTAACGCTCAACGAAGAAGGACATGCCAATCGGCTGCTCACGCGCCTGGCCGAGCGTAGCGTGAACTTTCTCGCGACGACTGCAAAGGGATCCTAACCCAATCCGAAGACTGGGGTCTTTGAAAAGGTGCAAGCTGCGGACTGAACCCGAAACGTTCGTTCATGACTAGAAGATTGGTTACGGTCTCGATGAGTTGATACAACCATTCCAGCTTTGAATCGTCGGCTATTAAGCCCAAAGACTAACCAAGGAGAAACATCATGCCTAAAGCATGGAGCGACAAAGACGAGCGGCAATATAAACACATCAAAGAAAGTGCGTTGGACCGCGGCAAGTCAACCGACAAAGCCGAAGAGATTGCTGCTCGCACCGTCAACAAACAGCGTCGCAGCGAAGGCCGCACGCCTAACAAAACGACCCAAGGAACCGGCAATCCCAATCATCGGCTTGAAGATCGCACGGTCGACGAATTGCGCAATCTAGCCGCTGATAAAAACGTAACTGGCCGCAGTCGAATGCGCAAGGCGGAGTTAATCCAAGCCTTACGCGACAAGTAAATCTTCAGACGTTCGCACTTAGCCCATGAAAGGCTATTTATCTCGAAGGGAATCGAACTGGCGGCCGCACTGTCGGCCGCCAGATTTTTTTGCGCTGTCTGCTTAGGCGACCGGCGTCAATATCTCTCCGCGCGACATCTCCGCTGCATCGCCCGAATAAAGCCGAAAGGGAAGCTCCCATTGTGGGCACTCTATCGGAAATCCAGCTTGCTTTAATTCACGGCGAATCAACGGCAACATCGCTGGGCGGAACACGCAATCCGTCTGAAAGGTGGCCGGCAACTCGCTCACTGCAGAGAGTGCAATGATCGTTCCTCGCTTCATCCGCAGACCAACATGTGGGCCCAGTGATCCCCCGACAACAATCGTGCCGGCTAACATTCGATAGCCGCACAGCTCACCAACAACACCTGCAATCGCAATCATCCCGCGGCGCATCCGCGTCCCTAACTCTCGGCCCGCATTGCCGTGAATGAGGATCAAACCTCCTTGCAGACCCCGCTTTTCTCCCGGCTGGGGACTACCCACAAAGTCACCGGCGCTGCCGGTGATGACCAGCGTTCCGCCGGACATAGCCGAGCCGGCATGATCGCCTACGTTTCCTTCGACGGTTAAACAACCACCGCTAAGCTCAGCCCCCAGGTAGTCGCAACGAGAGAAATCTCCAATCAATCGCAACTGTTGATCTGCAGCGCTGCCTGACAATTGAAAGAGTTCGCCTAAGGCGACCCGGTAATCTCCACAGTCGAGTTCCAGCTGGGCGACCTGGGGCAACGAGAACGCAGCCAGACGCTCAGGCGTCAGCTCTCGCAAATCGCAGCCGGGAGGGATATCTTTTACAAGCGTCAGAATCAGCGGCATCGCCAATAGCTTTCAATGGTGGCCGAATCAGATCGATGAATCCAACATAGCTGGGAACCCGTCGCGAGTGAACCAGGATGCAACGACCAATTCCACATAGTGCCGCCGTGATTTTGTGCGGTGGTCAAAGTCGCCGGATGGGGGTCGCCAAAGCTGCGCTCCCCTTCGGTGAAGAAACTTTGCTAGCGCGTGCGGTGCGGATCATCGCACCCACCGTGACCGAGATCGTCGCGGTCACCGCGCCGGGACACACACTTCCCCGGCTTCCAGTCGCGGTGCGTGTCATCCAGGACGAGAATCCAGGCCTTGGACCGCTCGAGGCAATCCGCTGCGGACTTGCGGCGGTTGGCCCAGACATCGATCGCGCTTTGGTCTGCGGGTGCGATACGCCGCTGATCACCGCCGCAGCGATCCGAATTTTATTTGAAAATCTGACTGCATCGTGTGACGCAGCAGTCGCGACCGACATCCAACGGATGCATCCAACTTTTGGCGTTTATCGTGTTCATCTGGCCAGCGTCGCCGCCCAGCAACTAGCGGCAGGCGAGCGTTCGCTGCATGGCTTTGTAAAGCAGATCGTCGTTGCTGCCGTTTCTCCCCATGAACTGGGGAGCGACAATCTGCTGCACAACGTTAATACGCCAGAAGAGTACGCATCCGCACTTGCGGCGGCAGGCTTGCCGCCTGCGGAGATTCCGCCTGCACCCGCTCCTTAAGTAACAGAAAGATTGACTTATGCCTGATGCCGCCGCCTGGGAAGCTTTGAAGCAAAACATTTTGGCCAGCTTCCAAATGTTTGATGGCCACCTGAACGACGTCGACAAAAACGATTGGTTCCGTATGCCGACCGAAGGAGTCACGCATGTCGCTTGGCAAGCAGGGCACATTGCGGTTTCGACCTATGGAATCGGTCTCCGTTTGCAGCGGGGCGAGCGTCCTACCGACGCCGAGTTGGGCCTGACCAACTACAAAGAATTATTTGGCCAAGGCTCAACTCCCTCGAGCGACACCAGCATCTATCCGTCAGCCGAAGCAATTCATGCGACGCTCAAAAAAGTGTTTGCTCAGGTCGAACAAGAGATGACCGAGTGGCCGTTGACCGAACTGGATAACGCGATCGAACATCCCCGTTTTAAGACGCGGCTGGAGTTCCTCAATTTTCTCCCGTTCCACAACTACATGCACTTCGGTCAAGTTTCGCTGCTGCGGCGCCTGCATGGCAACGCTCCGCTGCGTTAAAGATTTAACGCAACCGTAGATGAAACGCTGCTTGGTGGGTTGCACAAGCGATTGGTACGTATCGCGCATGGTAAAGACAATCGCGATTGTTCCATCCACCCTACGATTTTTCATTTGCGTTTTGTGATCATGGAAATGAAAAAAGGCTCCGTAATGTTACGGAGCCTTTTCATTGTTATGATCTTGCAGCAGCTTAAAGAACCGCTTTGATCGCGGCGCACAGTTGGCCGACATTGTTTTCAGAGATCCCCGCGACATTGATGCGGCCTGAACCGACGATGTAGATCGCAAATTGATTGCGTAGCTCGTCCACTTGCACCGGCGTCAGACCCGAGAATGAAAACATCCCCTTTTGATCAGCGATGAACGAAAAGTCACGATCCACGCCGGTCGCTTTCATCGTCTCGACCAGCAGCGTTCGCATGCCGTTGATCCGATCGCGCATCGCGGTCAGTTCTGCTTCCCACTGGGCGCGTAACTTTGGATCGGCCAAGACGGTTTCAACCACTGCACCGCCGTGCGTGGGGGGATTGGAGTAATTGGAGCGAATTACGTTTTTTAGCTGGCTAAGCACCGCCTGAGCGGCGCTGGCGTCCGTCGCGACAGCCGTCAACGCGCCAACTCGCTCGTTGTACAGTCCAAAGTTTTTGCTGAACGAACTGCAAACCAACAGCTCTTTACCGGGTTGGCTTAATGCGGCCAGACCGACGGCGTCTTCGCACAAGCCGTCCCCAAACCCTTGATAGGCGAAGTCGACCAGCGGCAGCAGCTCACGACGGTGGACGAGCTCGGCGATCAATCGCCACTGATCGGCGGTTGGATCAATCCCGCTGGGGTTATGGCAGCAACCATGCAGCAACACGACATCGCCGGTCGGTATTTTTTCAAGCGTCTCCATCATCTCGGCAAACGCCAAGCCGTTGGCCGCTTTGTCGAAATAGGGATAGCCGGCAGTTTCAATCCCGGCGGCGGCGAAAATACTGGGATGATTGGGCCAGGTTGGTTGGCTGAGCCAGACTTTGCGACCGGGAAAATTTTTCGCCAAAAAGTCGGCGGCGACTCGCAGGCCGCCTGTCCCGCCAGGGGTTTGAACCGTCACGCCGCGAGCCGAGGTGACGATCTCGTGATCGGCGCCCAGCATTAGCTCGCGAACCAAGCGACAATACTCGGGGCGGCCATCGATTGGCAGATACGACTTCGTTTTTTCTTCGGCGACCAGGCGTCGTTCGGCCTCTTTCACGCAATCCAGGACCGGCGTAACGCCGCTCGCGTCCTTAAAAACCCCAACGCTGAGATTGATCTTGGCGGGATTTGGATCTTTTCGAAATGCCTCGTTGAGGCCCAAAATCGAGTCGGGAGGCGCGGTTTGAACGTTCTGAAACATACCTGTGATTCGCGGTTTGGGGGAAGTAACGGAGTTGTCGGCAGCTTAGGACGCTGTGCCGTGGGTAAGGTTCACTTGGCGCCCTAAAATCAACCAGAAGGCCAACTTCTGTCGATCCCGTCCGTTCGCGTCCTTGACGAACCGAATTAGTCGTGCCAACAATTAAATGGTACTTGCGAGCGTCTCTTCCAGACAGACCCCACCAGATCGGCCGCTAGCCTCTGAACATGTTGGGCGGCCCGCGGAACTTGCCCGCTTGTTTCTGTTCGACCATTGAAGCTGGTCGCATGGCAAACCTTCCCTCCCACCTCCTTGAAAGACGATTGACGCGATGGCACGTTCTCGAGTCGGTATTTGGCTTATTGGCGCTCGCGGCGGAGTTGCTGCGACCACGATCGTTGGCTTAGCGGCCCTGCGCCGCGGATTGGTCGACACGGTTGGACTGGTCAGTGAGTTACCGCAATTCGCCGAGCTCGGTTTGACCACCTGGGACAATCTGGTCATCGGTGGACATGAGATCCGCAACGTCACGCTGTTTGAAGCGGCCCAGCAACTGGTCGACGTCAGCCGAGCGCTTGACTCGCGTCTGGTCGCCGCCGTCAAAGAAGATCTCGATGCAGTCGACGCTAACATCAAAGATGGCACGCTGCTCAATGTCGGCGCCAAAATCGCCGGGCTCGCCAAAAGCGAACTGCGCGAGAAGACCGAGACGCCGCGGCAAGCAATCAACCGCATCCAAGCCGACATCGCCGCATTCGCCCAACAGCACGAACTATCCGACGTTATCGTAATTAACGTTTCGTCGACCGAACCGCCGTTTGACGAAAGCAAGTTGCCGAGCAGCTGGAAAGAATTGGCCCCGCTGCTAGAGACCGGCGATTGTCATCTGCCGGCCAGCAGTTTGTATGGCGCCGCCGCGCTGGAACTTGGCTTTCCGTACGTCAACTTCACGCCGTCGGTTGGCACGTCGATTCCGGCTCTCTGCGACCTGGCCACGCAACAGAAAACCTGTCACATGGGACATGATGGCAAGACCGGCGAGACTTTGCTGAAGAGCACGCTGGCGCCGATGTTCGCCCATCGTAACCTGCAAGTGATGAGTTGGGTTGGTCACAACATCTTTGGCAACATGGATGCCGTTGTGTTGGATGACCCTGAAAACAAAAAGACCAAAGCAACCAGCAAAGATCGCCTGTTGGGCGAGATCTTTGGCTACCAACCTCAAACGCTGGTCACGATCGAACGCATCGACAGCATGGGAGACTGGAAGACCGCTTGGGACCACATCCACTTCAAAGGCTTCCTTGGCACGCCGATGGTAATGCAGTTCACCTGGCAAGGCGCTGACTCGCTGTTGGCCGCGCCGCTGGTGATCGACCTGGCCCGCTTCGCCGAACTGGCGCATCGCCGTGGCGAAACTGGTTTGCTTACTTCGCTGGCCTGTTTCTTTAAGTCTCCGCACGGGACCAAAGAAAATGATTTCGCCAAGCAGTTTGATATGCTCGAAGCCTGGACAAAAAGCTAGCGACATTGCTGCGTTAGCAGTGAGCAACCTTAAGAAGGTTTCATCTTAATTGGTTCGCCTTGCAGGCAAACAATGTCTATAGTTGAAATTCAACGAAGTCACTCGCAGAAGAGCGGCTTCTTTGAGTTCCTGCCTATCGGACGGGGCCGCAATGAAACGAATCTACACGCATCTGCTGGTCTGGATGGTAATTGTCAGCCTGTTGGCTGCGACGCCGCTGGACTGCATCTCTGCGCTGGCAGGTTCATCTCAGACTGCCCGCTCCACTCCCGCAACGCCCACTGCGGCCGTGTTACCAGGCGAATACAATGCGCACGCCGATGATACGCACGCAGACTCGGCTGAACATCGCAACGATTACCTCGGTTTCCGCCAACTCAAAACGGCAGAAGAGTCGCGCGAAACTCTGCAGCACGCCAAACAGCTATTTCTTTTCGTTGACTCGCTCCCCGGCATGCAGTCAGTCGCCGCGCGTCAACTTCTGCACTCGGTAAATCGCAACCATCTTGCCGCGTCAAAAGTGACGCTCCATCTGCGGCTATAAATCTCCTCTCCTCATTTCTCCTTTCGCAACAGACTCACGCATTCAAAATGCGTCGTCATTCATTGGATTTCACCTGCGCCGATGCTTGCGCAGAACTGCGATCTGATCGGTATGCGAAAGGCTGAACATGTCCCTCTGCATGGCTCGTTTTGCCGGTCGAACTGCGCACGATCACGCGATTGGTACTGCGAGACTGCTTGCACTTACCCAACCTTCTCAGAGAGAGACGCCAATCATGAACTATCGAAACCTCAATGTAATTATCAACCGTCACGCGATCCCAACGCCGCGTCGTCCGCAGGATCCGGTAGGCGATACCATTCGCCTGGTCGCCGACTTATTGAAACAAGGTCGCGCAGACAAAGCGTTGCCTTTACTTAAGCCGAGCAAGAGCCATCACGACGCGCGCTTGATCAACGCCCGGGGAGTCTGCCAAATGCGACTTGGTCTGATCGATCCAGCGTTGACAACTTATCGCACGCTCGTTTTTGAAGCAGTCGGCATGGGCATGGCGGTCCGCAGTTCACTTCCTGATCCCTATAAGACGAATCTAGCGACCGCGTTGTTGCTGAAGGGGGATGTCTCCGGCGGCGAACAAGTCCTTAACGAGATCGAAAACCAAGACTATCCCATGGTTGGCCAGTTGCGCAACGTGATCGCCGCTTGGCGACAAGAGCTCTCCCTGTGGGAAAAAATCGAAGATCAACTCGGCGTCACCACCTTCCATCCCGTGTCGCTCCCCTTCAAGCCTGGTGAGCTTGCCTAAGCGACTAACTGCGTGCAGCTGCCCCTGCTGATCGTAAGACCAAGGCGGGACGATCCCCCATCCAGTCGTCTCTCTTGGTTTTACGTCAGCAACCAGGCAGCTTTTCGGGAAGTGCCGAGACTGCAATCCCTTTCGCCAAAATTGAGAAATAGCTCGACTTCGCCTCCAAAAACCTGCCGTTCCCCTCTTGGAATGCGTAGGCGGCATGTAACGCGTCTATTACGATGGAAGATCGCCTTGCACTTCTTAAGAGAGACGCAATATGAACCGATCGAGACGCGAATTTTTGTCTGTCGCCGCTGCCGCCGCGGCGTTTGCTCCCCTCAGCTCAGCGGTGCTGGCGGCTGAACCTCTCGCGGCCACAAACGCCAAGATCGTCAATCGCATCGCGGTCTCGACCTACTCGTTTTGGCAGTTTCGTCACGAGCATCTCCGCGATGTCGAAAAGTGCATCGCCCTTGCTGCCGAAATGGGTTTTGACGCCGTCGAGATTTTACATCGTCAGATGACCGATGAGTCCCCTGCCTATCTGCAAAAGCTAAAACGAACCGCGCTGGTCAACGGAGTCGATCTCTGCGGCTTCTCTACCCACCAAGGCTTCTTATCCCCCGACAAAGCCAAGCGTCAAAAGAATATCGATGAGACCATTCGTTACATCCGCATGGCCTATGACATGGGCATCCCCACGCTTCGCGTGAACACCGGTACGTGGGGAACCAGCAAAGACTTTGATGATCTGATGGCGAATCGCGGCATCGAGCTGCCCCTAGAGGGCTATACCGACGAAGATGGCTTCGGCTGGGTGATCGAGAGTCTTGAGCAGTGCCTGCCGGAAGCGGAAAAGTGCGGAGTGCTGCTTGGTCTCGAAAATCACTGGGGCCTCGGCCGAACCCCCGAAGGCGTGCTGCGAATCGTCAATGCAATCGACAACCCTTGGCTGCAGGTCACACTGGACACTGGGAACTTTTTGGAAGATCCGTACGAGCGTCTAGCTCTGATGGCGCCCAAAACGATTTACGTCCAAGCAAAAACCTACTTTGGCGGTGGTCTTTGGTACACGCTCGATCTGGACTATCCCCGCATCGCAAAGCTCTTACAGGACCAGGGTTACCGCGGTTATGTCTCGCTGGAGTTTGAAGGCCAACAAGATCCGCTGATCGGAATTCCCAATAGCTTAACACTGCTCCGCTCTGCTTTTGGCTAACCAATGGAAGCGGAACCTCCTATAATTAAGAGTGTAGGGGCGACAGGTTGATTTAATGCAATTTGTCCCCCCTTACATTACGTAGGAGACTTCCGATGAGTCGCACTACCGTTGCGTTGATAATAATTCTGGCTGCGATCTTTGGTTACTTCGCCATGGCATCTGTCGCGATTTTGGTGCGCGGCGTTCCCGAAGAAGAACTCCAGACGCCGCAGGACTTTGACACGCCATCCGTTTACCCGACGGAAAGCCAATCTAACGCGACTGGGGAGCCTGCAGGGAGCGGCGTTCAAGATTAAACCTTGAGGAACGTCCTCACTACGTTGCGGGTCCCCACCTTTCTGGAGATGCGAACCAACCGTTGCCGAATTCGGTCTTTCCGGTTGTGTACAAGTCTCTTTAAACGTTTAACCTTGCCATGAAATTGCCAACTGAAAATCAGCCGCTCGATGTCGTCTTGTCGAGCTCCGGAAAGATCTTCATCAATGGAGTCGAAGCGCTCCTTGATGCTCACCTGCGCCGTCTCTGTGATCGAGCCAGCTGCGCTCGTAGCGTTCGCATCTTTGCCGGCGAAGAATGTCGCTTCGATCACGTGGCCGAAATCTTCCGCGTCTGCCGCCAATGGGGCGTCGCTGAGATTTCGCTCGCCAGCTAACGGGTCTTCTTCGCCGTAGGAAATGCAGCCTGCGGCGAAGGTTGAAATCCCAATCTCAAAGGCAAGACGAAATCAGACGATCGTATGCGCTTCGACATTCGACATTTCTGCACAGCAATTACTTAGTGCGTCGCTTCCATCAATCGCGTCCGCAGATCTGCGCAGACTTCGTGGAACTCACGGACCGGCTGAAGCGGTTGGCCGGTCTCAGGCAAAATCGATAAGATGCGCTGGCCGTTGAAATAGTAGCCACGATCACGGCCTGCAGATTTCGCGGCGTACAGTGCTTCATCCGCTTTGGCGATCAGTTCTGATGGCTCATTAAAACCGACCACTTGCGCAATGCCGATGCTGAGCGTAAGCGGAATTTCGGCGTCCCCTTCGCGAAAGACATGCTCGCGAACGGCATGGATAATCCGCAGTGCGGCGTCATTGCCGCTGCCAAACTCGGTTTCGGGCAACAGGATCGCAAACTCTTCGCCCCCGTATCGGGTCACATAGTCCGCATCCCGCGTCGTATGGACCAGGGTCTTGGCGATGGACTGCAACACGGCGTCCCCCACGAGATGGCCATGCTTGTCGTTGATTTTTTTAAAGTGATCGATATCGGCCAACAGCACGCAAAAGGGACGCTGGTTGCGGCTCCACAACGCCCACCGCTTTTGCAATTCTTCATCAAAGGCGCGGCGATTGAATAGCTTGGTCAGACTATCGGTGCGAGCCTCGGACAAGGTCGCTGCAAGCTGCTCGGTCTGTTCGTTGATCAAGGTTTCGGCTCGCTTCAGACGGACTTGCAGGCCATCGTTGGCGTCGTTCATCATCTTCAGCAGTTCGATCGCTTGCTCTAATGATTTCGAGCCCGGCGAAGCCCGTCTGGCGTGATCAATCCGCTCTTCGATGGTCGCCATGACGTCACGTTGTTCGTGAACATCGCCGGCCAAGCCATGCATGAAACGTGACATCCGCTGCAAGATCACCGCCGCTTTTTCTGATCCCTCTGTGGAAACTTCGGACGGTGGCTGAGAGTCGCGCATCAGCTTGATCCCGATCCACAGCCCCGCTAGCAGCGGAAAGACGCCGCAGGTCATACCGATCAGGAATGTCGAAAACTGAACCGTGGCAACCGATTCCATCATTACCGCCGAGCCTCACTGGATCAAAGTTGGGTGATCAATCCAAAACTAGATCATTGCCGGAAAAATATGGACGAAACCGAAGGCTTTTTGTGCCATCCTTCGGTAGATCGCAGCCCCAGGGCGCCGAATGTTTGGGTTAGTCGAAACAGTCCGATCGCGCCGGCAAGGCTAGATTTCGCTGAATTCAGGCTTTAAGCGGCCTAGAAAGGGGCCAGCCGCCGTTGACCCTCCCCGACTGGGCGCCTATCGTATCGTGCTGAACCGCCGCTTGTTGAAAAACGGTGACCTACCCGCACTTCACTGCGGTTATCTTCAGGGAATGAATCCCTTGCCCATGAATATCGTCCTATTTGAAGACTCCGGCGTCGCCAAGCTTTATCCGATCACGGTCGGCCGGCCGGCTTACGCCATCACCTGTGCCAGCTACACGCTGGTCGATCTATTGGCCCCTTGTAGCGAAACAATCCGCGGGGTAGTTCGCCCCCATCTGATCGAGCTACAAAGATGCGATCGCCCGGCGCTGCATCAAACTGCGCTAGAGAACTCCCAGCCAACTTTGCTGCTGAACGCCAGCATCGCGCCGACTGCCGCCAATCGACAGACGCTGGTCAAGTGGGCCGCTGCGAAGACGCCGGGGGCAATCTATAGCGGGGATCGTCTGATCGCTGCTCTGCTGCCGGCCCAAGCTGCGCTTCCCAGTCGCGAGGCCAACGCTTATGAACTGCGTGACTATTTCAGCAGTTCAACCATCACCCAACTGCCGACCGCCCAACACAAGCTCACCTGGTTCGCCTATCCGCATGACGTGGTCCAGGCCAACCTGGATACGTTCACGGCCAATCTCGAACTTCGCCTGCAAGAAGGCGCCTATCACGAACAACAGGACGGAGTCTACTTGGCCGGCGCGGCCAACATTGGCCAGCATGTTGTCTGGGACTCGTCGACCGGGCCGATCATTGTCGAGCCAGACGCAACCATCGGGCCCTACTGCTACATACGGGGGCCGGTTTATATTGGACGAGGAGCTCGCCTGCTGGAACATTCGGCGATCAAAGATTCGGTCTCGCTTGGCCATACGACCAAAATCGGCGGCGAGGTAGAAGCAACGGTGATCGAACCTTATTCCAACAAACAGCATCATGGTTTTTTGGGGCACAGCTATTTGGGTAGCTGGGTCAACCTGGGCGCCGGCACTTCCAACAGCGACTTAAAAAATACCTACGGCAACGTGAAGATGGAGTACCGCGGTGAGAAGGTCGCCACGGGGATGCAGTTTCTGGGGGCGATCGTCGGCGACTACGCCAAAACGGCGATCAACACCGGCATCTTCACCGGCAAGACCGTCGGCGTTTGCAGTATGCTGTATGGCTTTGTCACGACCAATGTCGCGAGCTTCGTCAACTATGCTCGCTTGTTTGGTCAGGTGACCGAGATGACCGCGGACGTGATGATCGCGACGCAAGAGCGGATGTTCCTGCGGCGCAAAGTAACGCAGCGCGCGTGCGACATCCAACTGATTCACGATATGTATTTACTGACTCAAGACGAACGGCAGCTAGCCGGCGAACCGCTGGCTCTTTAACCGAAGCACGATTATGAATCTCGCAGACTATTACTCGCCGGGTCGACTCGGCCTCTCTTTTGAACTGTTCCCCCCCAAGACCGACAAGGGGGACGCATCGCTGATGCAGCATGTCGAAAAGCTGATGCAGTTCAAACCTGACTACATCACCTGCACCTATGGCGCCGGCGGTTCGACCCGCGGCAAGACGCTGGATATTGTCCAGCAGGTGAAGCAGGCGTTTGACGTGCCGGTTGCTTCGCACCTGACGGTGGTCGAATCAACCGTCGACGAACTCCGGCTGTATCTGGCCGAAGCAAAAAGTCGCGGTGTGGATTACATCGTCGCGCTGCGCGGCGATCCCCCGCAAGGCGAGCAAAAGTTCCGCGCCGCCGCCGAAGGCCTCAGCTACGCCAGCGAACTGGTCCAACTGATCAAGGACGAGTTCCCCGAGTTCGGTGTCGCCGTCGCCGGCTATCCTGAGAAACATCTCGAAGCGGTCTCGTTCGACTTTGACATCGAACGCTTGAAGCACAAAGTTGATTGCGGCGCCGACATCATTATCACGCAGCTCTTCTATCGCAATCAAGACTTTTACGAATTCCGCGAAAAGTGCGCCGCCGCCAACATCAACGTGCCGATCATTCCCGGCATCTTTCCGGTGGTCAACGCGGCCCAGATCCAGCGGATCGCCACGATGTGCGGCGCCAAGTTCCCGCCGGCGTTGGTCGAAGCGCTGCAGAAAAAACCGGAAGACACCGACTATCACCTACAAGTCGGCGTAGAATTCGCAAGCAAGCAAATCGAAGACCTCACCGAAGCCGGCATCTCTGGCCTGCACTTCTACGTGCTCAACCGGTCAGAATCAACCGCCGCGATCCTAGAGAACGTGCAGTACGCCAAAAGCCGAACCTAGAACTGCGTGCCACGGCTCTGTGAGCCGTGTGCCCTGCTATGTGCGCTGAAACAAAAACAGCCCTGCGTGAAATCACGCGGGGCTGTTTTTGTTACAGAGGTAATAAACTCACGCACTTTGAATGTGCGTCACCAGAATCTCTGCAGGCCACATCGAAAAGTGTCCGCACCCGGCCAAGATCGAACCTTGAAAACTCGGATCTGGTGCGGATAGCAAGCCCTGCACAATAACATGCCGAGAATCAAACTGAGCGAGCTGCCGCTCGTCCATCTTTAAGGCCAACAAGTCAAAATTAACCCAGATACGGGATGCATACGATCCTCCAAAAGCATGACCCTCTCTCCGTTCTAACTTAGGCAGATGAATCAGCTCTGTCCCTTCAAACTCCAATAACAAGAGACCGAAGATCGCAGCTTGCTGCCCATTTAAATCGAGCACGCGGTCAATCGCATCATTGACGGAGATGACATTCATGTCGGTAACGCTAAGCAAATCTGAAATGGAATTCGACGTCTCCGCCCTTCAGCACGGCTCACAGAGTCGTGGCACTCATTTGCTTTCGCTGGCCGTCTTAATGCCTAACTCAAGTTCGACCACAGATCCTCAATATCCTTCTTCATCTTCCCCATCTCCCCCTTCAGATCCTCAATCTCTTTCCGCAGTTCTCGCACCAATGGGCTCTCATTGGGCCCATCGGTCGCTTCGACTGCCGGTCGAGCTGTCGGCACGGCCGTTGCGCCGGTTTGACCAACGGGATGGGCTTGAACCACCGGGCGCTGCGCAGCCGGGGTGGTGATCACCGCGCCGCCGCCGAACTGGCGGCGTTGATCTTCCATCTCGCGTTCGGGGAACAGTCCGTGCGTAACGACTTGGCCGCGCCCCTCAGGCGTTAGCGCCACGACCAGTCCTTTTTCCATCAAGCCGCGCAAGATTGGCTGCAAGGTCGCCATGTCTGGAATCCTCCCCATGCGGCCCGCACGTCCGCGGAGGTCACCGACCGTTTGCGAACCGCGGAGCAATAGCTCGGCCATGATCGCTAATTCGTTTCCTTCGCAGCCGAGCCAATCTTTCATGTAATGGCGAAACTTGACGACGCGACCATCGCCGTGGACTTCGGCCACGGCGCCCATCTCGCGCAGTTGCTCGAGCGCTTCTTCGATATCGTCGGTATCCAGATTCATTTGCGGATCGCGGTTGCTCTTTTGATTCGAGCCGGTCGTCAGCGCGTTCAGCGTCATCGGATATGCGTCAGGCGTGGTCTTGGCCTTTTCGATCAAGACCCCCAAAACACGGCGCTGAATCGAGGTCACAGGGCGCCACTGCTTTTCGCCGCCAGAGTTTTCATTGTCCACGGGGCCCAAGCTCCTTCTTATCGGGTTGCAGATTCTCGTCACGCCGCAGAATAGTGCGCCGCGAAAGTTGGTGCAAGTCGACGCATGGCCAGACGATTGTTCGCGCGGTACAAAGAACCTTTTCCCCCGCAACAACTACCCGAGGATGCGATGAACGCAAGCAAGCCGCTGACCGGCAAACGGATCGTCATTTTCGTCGGCGATATCTACGAAGACCTAGAGCTGTGGTATCCCCACCTGCGGTTGATCGAAGCGGGCGCCGAGTCCATTTTGGCCGGCCCCGAAGCCAAAGTCACCTACGCCGGCAAGCATGGTTACCCCGCCAAAAGCGATGTCGCAATCGCCGATGTGGATCCCAGCAAGTTTGACGGCGTGATCTGCCCCGGCGGGTTCATGCCTGACAAACTGCGCCGCGACGACAAGGTGAAGGAGATCATCCGCCATTTCGATCAAAAACAACAACTGATCGCTGCGGTTTGCCACGGCGGCTGGATGCCGATTTCGGCCGGCGTTTATAAAGGAGTCCGCACCACCGGTTCGCCGGGGATCAAAGATGACCTGATCAACGCCGGCGCTACCTGGGAAGATGCATCGGTCGTCGTTGATCGGCATCATGTCACCAGTCGCAAGCCGGACGATTTGCCCGACTTCTGCGTCGGGATCTTCCAGGTATTAACCGGCAGCCAGCAATGAGCCTGGCCCACTTCACACTAGCGACGCGGGACGCCGAGACGACCGCGTCGTTTTTTACGCAGATCTTTGGCTGGTCGCGGATCAATGTGCCGGGCAATACCAACGTGCTGGCGATCTGGCTCGACATTGGCCAGGATCAGCAGATGCACGTGCTGCAGATCGAAGGATTTGAAGTTTCGCCGTGGGAGCGAGAATTTGGCCGGCATTTCGCCTTTTTCTTTCCGGCCGCCGAGCTGCCGCACATCCGCGCTCGACTGGCTGCGGCCGGCGTCGCCGTGATCCCGCCGATTCGAGAAACGCCGTTTGAGCGTTTCTTTTTTCAAGATCCCAACGGCTATATGTGGGAAGCGATCGACGGCGATCACTTTGTGCGAGAATAACCTTTGCACCGGTTGTAGCGAAGAAGCTGGGGAGCCGCGACAAAAATTTGACCTACTCTTTACCGAGTTCGCGCAGCAACGGCGAACAATAGAGAGTGATTAAATAAAGTCCCCACCTTCATTCGATGAATCAGGCTACACCCCATGGATCGCCCAACAGCCGTAATTATTGGCGCCGGACCTGCCGGCTTAACCGCCGCCTACGAACTGTTGACGCGGACTAAAATCAAGCCGATCGTGCTGGAAATGTCCGACATGGTTGGCGGCATCTCGCGCACGATTAACTACAAGGGGAACCGCATCGACATCGGCGGGCACCGCTTCTTCTCGAAGTCGGACCGCGTGATGGACTGGTGGGTCAATATGCTGCCGATCGAAGCAGGCGCCGACGCCAGCTTCACCATCAAATATCAAAATCAATCGCGCGATATCGCGCACAACGGCCAAGGCGCCGATCCCGATCAGATTGACGATGTGATGCTGGTTCGCCCTCGCAAGAGCCGCATTTACTTCCTGCGGAAGTTCTTCGACTATCCGATCTCGCTGAGCATGACAACGATCAACAACCTGGGGCCGATCCGCATGGCCAAGATCGGGACCAGCTACATGCAAGCGCGGCTCTTTCCGATCAAAAACGAGCAGAACCTCGAGCAGTTCTTTATCAATCGCTTTGGGAAAGAGCTGTACCTGACCTTCTTCAAGTCCTACACCGAAAAAGTCTGGGGCGTGCCGTGCGACGAAATTAGCGCCGCTTGGGGAGCCCAACGCATCAAAGGGCTCTCGATCACCAAAGCGATTATGCACGCGGTCAAAAAACCGTTCCAAAAGAAAGACGTCAGTCAGAAAGGGGTCGAGACCTCGCTGATTGAGCAGTTCCTGTATCCCAAGCATGGCCCTGGTCAAATGTGGGAAACTTGCGCCAAGAAAGTAGTCGAGCTGGGCGGCGAACTGCATCACGGCGTCAAAGTCGATCAGTTGCATATCGAAGGGGACAAGATCCTCGGCGTGACGGTCGTCAACCAACAGGGCGAAAAACGCCGCATCGATGGAGACTATGTCTTTTCGACGATGCCGGTCAACGAGCTGATCCGTTCGATCGATAGCGAAGTTCCGGCCAATGTCAAAGAGGTCGCCGCAGGCCTACAGTTCCGCGACTTTATCACCGTCGGCATGTTGGTCAACAAGCTGAAGATCAAAGAAAACACACCGCAAGGCGAACAACTGGTCCGCGACAACTGGATCTATATTCAAGAACGCGATGTACTGATCGGCCGTCTGCAGATCTTTAACAACTGGAGCAAATACCTGGTGGCCGACCAAAATACGGTCTGGATGGGCCTGGAGTATTTCTGCTACGAAAACGACGACCTTTGGAACAAGTCAGACGAGGAGATGGCCGAGCTAGGCAAAATGGAATTGGCCAAAATCGATATCATCGACGAAAACGAAGTGCTGGACGCGACCGTGATTCGCGTCCCCAAAACTTATCCCGCCTACTTTGGCACTTACGATCGATTTAGCGAAATTCGCGAGTATGTCGACAAGATTAACAACTTGTATCTGATCGGCCGGAACGGGATGCACCGCTACAACAACCAAGACCATTCGATGCTCGCAGCCATGACCGCTGTCGATAACATCTGCGCCGGCTCGACCCAAAAAAACAATGTCTGGGACGTCAACACCGAGCAAGAGTACCACGAAGAAGCGAAGAAATAGTCTTCGCTAGACACAGCTAACAGATCTTGCGGATCACGCTTCGCGGATCACTTCACGCACGATCCGCCGCAACTTTGGCTCGGCCCCTTTGGCGGCATTGACCACATCATATTTGCCGACGCGTCCCAGATCGTCCGGCAGGCAGACATTCGTCACCGTCGACAGCGCCAAGACCTTTAAGCCGCATTGCCGCGCGACAATCACCTCAGGCACAGTCGACATGCCAACCACGTCGCCGCCGATGCTGCGCAGAAAGCGATACTCGGCCCGCGTTTCGTAGTTTGGTCCGCTCATCGCAACGTAGACCCCTTGATGCACGCGAATCTCTTCACGACGCGCGATCTCGGCTGCGCGGTTCAGCAAGCAACGATCGTAGGGAGACGACATATCCGGAAACCGCTCAGCCTGCTTCGCTTCGCCCGCATGCCCTTGCAGGGGACTGCGCCACATCATGTTGATGTGATCTTCAATCAGCATGATGTCGCCTGACTCATAGTAAGGATTCATCCCACCTGAGGCATTGCTAACGACCAACAGTTTGGCGCCCAGCGCCTTCATCACGCGCACCGGCAAGGTGATCTGATCGAGCGAGTAGCCCTCGTAAAGATGAAAGCGCCCTTCCATCACCAGGACGTCAACGCCAGCCAACTTGCCGCCGATCAATCGCCCTGCATGGCTCAGTGCGGTTGTTTTGGGAAAGTACGGCAGGTCGTCGTAGTCGATTGACGCTTCAACATCGATCCCTTCGGTCAGACTTCCCAAGCCGGTGCCCAGAATCACGCCCGCTTTGGGACGACGATTCCAACGGCGGCGGACCGCGGCGGCAATTTCCTCTACTTCAGCAGACAGTCGAAACAAATCCCGGCCTCTTCCTTAGCACGAAATGCTGTCGCACAAAATGTGAAATTGCGCCCATCGAACCAGCTAGACACTAGCCCGCAGCGCCAGCGAGGGAATGCGGTTGGTGACTCCAACAAGGATTGTAGTGGCGATCCGCATTCCCTCGCTGGCGCTGCGGGCTAGTGTTGAGCCTGATGGCGACTTCCAAGTTTTAAGCAAACGTTAACCTTCGGCTTGCACGCGAGCCAATACACCCTTGACCAGCGTACACAGTCGCGGCTGGGCTTCGTTGGCGGTCGCGATAATCTCGGCGACGTTGGCCGGCTTCAAAGCGTCAGGCAAGCACATGTCGGTAATGATCGACATCGCGACTACTTTCATCCCGCAATGCACTGCGACAATCACTTCCGGCACGGTCGACATGCCGACTGCATCGGCGCCGATCTGGCGGAGGAAGCGATACTCGGCCCGCGTTTCTAAGTTGGGGCCGGCGACCGCGACAAAGACTCCCTTGTGCGCGATGATATTTTCCTGCCGAGCGATTTCTAGCGTCATGTCGACCAGCGAAAGATCGTACGGTTCGCACATGTCGGGAAAACGGGGCCCCAGGCGATCGTCGTTGATCCCAATCAGCGGGTTATCTCCCAGCAGATTGATTTGATCCTCGATCACCATGATGTCGCCACAGTGAAAATACGGATTCATTCCACCGGAAGCGTTGGAGCAAACCAGCAACCCAGCGCCGAGCGCCTTCATCACACGAACCGGCAGCGTGATCTGCTTCAGCGAGTACCCTTCGTACATGTGGAAGCGACCCTCCATCGCGACCACCGGCAGTCCATTCAACGTGCCGCAGACAAGTCGACCGCGATGGCTAACCGCCGTCGAAGAAGGAAAGTGGGGTATTTCTTCGTACTCGAGTGAGGCTTCGACTTCGATTTCCTCGACCAATCCGCCCAAACCGGTTCCCAGAATGATGCCGGCGGTCGGGACTTTGTCCCATTTCTTGCGGATCGCGGCGACCGCTTCTTCGATTTTGTCGAACAGGTCGAGCATGACCGATACCTCAGAAGACGTGCAAAATTTCGTGTCAGAGTCAGCCTCCGATTATGCGGATTGCCGACTCCGCCACAAGTAGCGGCCAACAGGCGGGCCGCCTCCCTAGGCATACGGGCAAACAGCCGATAGTTGATACGAAAAGTTTTTTCCGCCAGCGCGAATCCCGGCCGAGTCGTCGGCATCGTAGGTAGCAGACAGACGGACAATTCAACAAAACATGTTTGACGCGCTCGCGTTTTCCTTTTCCTTCCAGGAACAGTCCAATGAGTTTCGATGTAAACGGCAAAGTTGCTTTGGTTACCGGCGCCAACCGGGGAATTGGCAAAGCGATCGTTGAATCGTTGCTCTCGCATGGCGCCAAAAAGGTCTACGCCGCGGTTCGCGATTTGAAGTCCGCCGATTCGTTGGTCGCCCAATATGGTGATCGCGTCGTTCCGGTCGAAGTTGACTTGCAGAAGCCGGCCACCATCACCGCCGCGGCCCAAACTGCTAGCGATGTCGAACTGGTCATCAATAACGCTGGCGTTTACGACGGCAAGTCTCCGCTTTCACCGCAAGCGATCGAGTCTCTCCAGTTTGAACTGAACGTGAATGTCTTTGGCTTGATGCATATCGCTCAAGCCTTCGCCCCGGTCCTAAAACAGAATGGAGGCGGCGCATTTGTGCAGCTAAACTCCGTCGTCTCGATGAAGACATTCGGCAGTTCGGCAACTTACGCCGCTTCAAAGGCGGCTGCCTACTCGATTACCCAGGGACTGCGAGAAGAGCTAGGCGCCCAAGGGACTGCCGTCGTGAGCGTTCATCCCGGCCCGATCGATACCGACATGGCCAACTCCGCCGGCTTTGGCGATATGGCCGAACCACCGACACTGGTCAGCGAAGGGATCATCGACGCTTTGAAGAAGGGGGAATTTCATGATTTCCCCGGCTCGATGGCCAAACAAATTGGCGTCGGATACGAAAGCTACGCCAAGAATTTTATCGAAACCAACCTGGCCGAAGCGTAAGCCGAGGCCCCCAAGTCAATCCTCCGCGAAAGGACGCCTTCTTCCCCCAGGCGTCCTTTTTTTGCGCTATCGCGGTTGATCACTACTTCCTCCAAGGGGGCTCGATACTGGGAGCTTCTGAATTTGGGGGGGCACAAATGGTCAGCGAAAAACCTAACAATATGCATTTCAATAATGGAAGTTCAAAAACAGAAGTCCTCGACGACAGGCAAACACCCCTCGACTGACTACACAGCAGCATCAGCCAATAGCTCTATGGGGTGTTCGCCCCTCGTTTCTGGCCATTTTTGCTGACAATTTCTGTATTGGCATCTACCAATCCCTGCAAGTCAGATAGAATACAACGTACACCTTTTTTATGGCTTTTTTGTCAGGCCATCCCACCCAAACCCCACCAAGCACGCGTATTGCCTGAACTTAAAATTCAGCATTCGCCCTCTACGTATATTTACTCTTACCAGAGCTGAGGCCCCATGCGCTCCTATGTTTTCTCTGCTCGACGCCGCGGTTTTACGCTGGTCGAGCTTTTGGTTGTGATTGCGATCATCGGCGTGTTAATCGCACTTCTGTTGCCAGCAGTCCAACAAGCTCGCGAAGCGGCTCGACGGATGCAATGCGCCAACAACCTGAAGCAATTCGGCTTGGCGATGCACAACTACCACGACACCCACAAATCGTTTCCGCGAGCGAACTTTAACACTACCGCCTCGGGAACCAATTCGTATTGGGGCTGGAGCGCACATGCTTGCATGCTGCCGTTTTTTGAGCAAACTGCGATCTACGACGAGATTGACTTTTCGTTGACCGCAAACGGCGGCGGAGCAGGCATCACCAATGCAGCGTTGCTAAGAAACCGAATCGAAGCGTTTCGATGCCCTTCCGATCAAGGCCCAACCGACCTCAATGGCGGCGGCAATAGTTATGCCGTCAGCGCCGGGCCGAGCCTGTTCTGGGGGAATGTCGCTGCGGTGACGGAAGCGCACCAAGTTGGCGTCTTCAATTATCGCAAAGACGTTCGCATGGCCGATATTACCGACGGCACAAGCAATACCATCGCCGTAAGTGAGCAAATCGCCGCCGGCAACGACAGCGGCGCTTCTCTGTTGGCCGAAACCTGGGGCCCCGCCACCTTTGGCTCGAGCGTGAACCCCTCGTATCCGACCCTCGCCCAGTTGCAAACATTGTCGACTTCCTGCACCGCGCTGGTCAATCCGTCTTCAACCTCAGGCTCCATTCATCGTCGCTCTTCCACCAAAGAAGAGCTTCATTGGGGACAAGGAACCGGCGGTCAAACCGTCTTCAATACGATCTATACGCCCAACTCGAAAACCCCCAACTGCGCCGCATGTAGCGGTTGCTGGTCAGGCGACAACGTCGGCGTGTGGACCGCTCGCAGCCGACATCCCGGCGGCGTCGAAGGCTTGCTGGCCGACGCGTCGGTTCGCTTTTTTTCCGATACGATCAACGCTCAAACCTGGCAATATCTCGGCGGTCGCAATGACGGCAACGTCATCAGTCTGGATTAAGTTAGAAGCAAATTCCAACTTTCAAGAGCGTCGGCCGCTGCTGAGCGGTCCGACGTTTTTTTTACGGATCATCTTTATCATGCACCTGCTAGTTGAGGAATTCCCATGTGGATCACCCGCATCACGTTGATTGTTGTTCTCACGACGACCTGGGGCTGCGGTCCCCAAGCGATCGCTCCGCCAGATCCTTCGCTCAAAGCGTTTGCTGATCGCGTCGCGCTGGTCGCTCAGTCAGGCGAAGGAGGGAGCGGATTGGAAGGACTAAAATTCTCGATGGAGGCGTTGCAGGCTTCCTCGCCAGAATTGGCTAGCTCGATCGAAAAAGATTACAAAGCAGTCATGACCGCGCCCAGCGACGCCAAACGCAAGACCGCGGCCATCGCTCTGGAGAAAAAGCTGCAAGCGGCTCAGTCGACGCCCCAATAGCAGGCACACTTCGCGAGCGGGGGCAATCAACCAAACGCTGGAGGTATTTTCCTCTGGCTTGTAGAATGAGCGACGCTAGTCGTTTCTCTTCTCCTCTTCGTTGGCCCGCTTATGAACCGTCTCGCGCGCTGCTTCTGGATCGGCGGGCTTAGCTTGGCCGCAGTGCTGGCGGTTCGCCTGGTTTGGATCGCAAGCGTCACGCCAACCGCCTGGTATAGCTTGCAGCAACAGTGGCGACCGGCGACCCTGGATTGGCTGGTGCAGCGTGAAACCCCAATCGCATCCCGCATGCCGATTGATCAGGCCAATTATTGGTTGACGGAGATTGATCGAATCGTCCGGGAAAATCCGACCGACGCCCAATTGGCGATTGGCGCCGCGATGGTTCTGGACACGCAGGGGGAGGATTTCTGGCAGCCCTATCGCGTTCGTTTCCACGGCCCGGTGCGGGAAATGAGGGACCAATTCGAGATGCTCTGTTACCAGCGACGCTGGAAGCTGATCCAACAAGCGGTAGCGCTAGAACCAGAAAACGCGGAGTGGCGACGCTTGCAGGCGCTGATGCTGATTCGCCCTGGATCGTATTGGTCCACAGACGATCCGCCGCTGGCCCAGATGCAGGACTGGCAGTCGGTATTGGATCAATGCGCCCAGCATGATCCGGGCAATGCGCTCTATCATGACATCGCGGCGATCCTTGCTTGGGATCACGGATTCGAAGACTGGACGATCAGCGGCGTGCCTAAGATTGTCGATCAACAATCGTACGATCAGGGAATGCGAGAGTTCGAACAAGGCCTACAGCTCCCGCTGAAGACGACAGGCCCTCGATTGGGCGAAGCGAAAATCGCGTTCTTGGATCAGACGACTCTTTCCCCATCCGATCGACAACGAGCGTTGGCGCACGACCCGATCAGAAAACGAATCCACTTCATCTTCCGAGGCCTGTTCGACCGGCATGATTTGCCGAAGTATCCGCTGTTGGATCCACTCGCGTCACCAGGCATATCGCTCACGCCTGCCGAACAGCAATCGCAGTTGCGGAAAAATGCCGAAGCCTCGCTGGCAAATCTGCGGCGCGATATGCGGCTGCGCGAGCAGTGGGAGGAAACGCCGGTCGCATTGGTCGATCTGGCGGCGCCACCTACGCAATTAGAAATTGCGATCTTTCGCATGCTGAATATTGCGACAGGAAGTCCCAGCCCCTTTTCGCCTGACGAACAAGAGGAGTTGCTGCAGTTCTACGAAGCGGAGTTGCGCCGCAATTCGCTCCATCTCCATCTCCAACTCCAACTCCCGAACAACCGGCAGCCGTCGGCCCCGGGCCACCAACTGCCTGCCATGCGTCGCCGCCTAGCCGTCGACGCCTTCGCCATGTTGATTCCGCCGCTGCTTCTGATCGCACTCGGCGGATACTTCGCGAGCCGAAAACTGTCGGAGACGACTCCGCTGGCTGGACCAATCGTATCGCTCCTCTGTTTCGTGTTGGCCGCCGCGGCCCTCTTTGCAGTCTACGGGATGGGAACTGCGTACATCATCGATCAAGTGGTCCTCTCCCGCACCATGAGCGTCTTGCTGTTCATCGTTCCGACGTTGGCTACCGTCTTCGTATCCATCCTGTACATTCGTCGGCATGGCGCTCCTTTGACGCGGATCCAGTTTCTGCTCTTGCTGTTCGGTATCGGGCTCGCGCTGCGGTTTATCATTCCAGCGACCGTCAACATGGACGCTTGGGTGAATTGGGCATCGTATTGGGCAACGCCTGACCAGCATCCGCTCTTGGACTATTGGTTGCAATTACTCGAGCGGTTCGGCGATTGGAACGAAGCCCTCGTGCAGTGGCTAAGCTATGGCGGACCAGCGCTAACCATCGTGTCTTGGGCGATTTTACTTGCGGCGGTCGCCTGGACGAAACTAGCAATCAAGACGTCAGCCGCAGTACCCTGGACGCTGCGTGAGATGTTCTCAGCGATCTTGCGAACGCTAGGCAAACGGGGGGCCGAACTGGCGCTCGTCGCCACGATCTGCTATTTGCTGGCGGCGCCATGGACGCTCGATATCGCTCAGCGGGATGAGCAGTTCTGGCGAAACGTGGCGGTCCATCCTGCCGCCGACCTGGAAGCAAAACGGCAAAAGATTCTTGACGATCCCACCTTCACGCAGTGGCTTGATCAACATGTAGCGGGGAACGTTGCTCCGCTGAAAAAGTCGCTTCAAAATCGGCCAGGCGAATCGCAATAGGCGCTACGTCGGCAACCACCCGCGCAGCAAAAAGGGAAGCCCTTAGTAGAGCTTCCCTTTTTCATTGCCAATCAAGGCAAGCGTAGCGCACCGTAGCCGTTTGGCTATTGCCGGCTTCCGACCCGTGCGCGAGTCGGTCACCATGCTTTGTTACGGAAGTTCCGTCTTCCCCATCAAGTAGCGATCACATTCGCGGGCGGCGCCGCGACCTTCGTTGATCGCCCAGACGATCAGGCTTTGTCCGCGGCGGCAGTCGCCGGCGGCGAAGACGCCGTCAATGTTGGTTGCGAACCGGCCGTACTCGGCTTTGAAATTGGACCGCTGGTCGGTTTCCATGCCCAGCTTTTCGACCAGCGTTTCTTCTGGACCTAAAAAGCCCATCGCCAGCAAAATCAGGTCGGCTTTCCATTCCTTCTCGCTGCCGGCGACTTCCTGCATGTTCCAACGACCGTTGTCGTTTTTCCATTCGACATTGACCGTGCGGATGCCGGTCAGGTTTCCCTTGCCGTCACTGAGAAACTCTTTGCTGAGCACGCAGTAGGTGCGTGGGTCTTGCCCGAACTTCGCTTCCGCTTCCTGGTGACCGTAGTCAACGCGGAAGATCCGCGCCCATTGCGGCCAAGGATTGTCCGGCGCTCGTTCGGCCGGCGGTTGCGGCAACAGCTCAAAATTGACGACGCTCTTGCAACCATGCCGAATCGACGTGCCGAGACAGTCGGTGCCGGTGTCACCACCGCCGATGACGATCACATCTTTGCCTTTGGCCGAGATGTAATTGCCATCTTTCAATTCTGAGTCGAGCAGGCTCTTGGTATTTGCTTTCAAAAACTGCATTGCAAAATAGACGCCGTTGAGATCGCGCCCCGGGATCGGTAGATCACGCGGCTTGGTGGCGCCAACCGCCAAGACAATCGCATCGTTCTCTTTGCGTAGATCTTCCATCGTGACGTTAACGCCGATATGGGCGTTGGTCACAAACTCGATCCCTTCGGCCCGCATCAAGTTGACGCGCCGCTCGACGACGCGTTCTTTTTCGAGCTTCATGTTCGGAATTCCGTACATGAGGAGCCCGCCGATTCGATCGTCACGTTCGTAGACGGTGACCAAATGGCCCGCTTTGTTCAACTGATCAGCGGCGGCCATTCCGGCTGGGCCTGATCCGATCACAGCGACCTTTTTGCCGGTTCGCTTGGTCGGTGGTTTCGGGGTAATCCACCCTTCTTCCCAGCCGCGATCAATGATCGCCGCTTCGATATTTTTGATCGCTACCGGCGGATTGGTAATGCCGAGCACGCAAGCGTTTTCGCACGGCGCCGGGCAAACGCGACCAGTGAACTCAGGGAAGTTGTTGGTCTTATGCAGACGATCGAGCGCTTCTCGCCATCGTCCTTTGTAGACCAAGTCGTTCCACTCTGGGATCAAATTATCAACAGGGCAACCGGTTGCGCTTTGGCAAAACGGCACTCCGCAATCCATGCAGCGTGCGCCCTGAGTCTTCAGGAATTGCTCGTCAACATGAACATGAAATTCATCGTAATCGTGAACGCGAAGCAACGGATCCCGATACGGGACCACTTCGCGTTTGTATTCCATAAATCCGGTGGGCTTACCCATGGCTTTCCGCTCCGCTCAGTTGGACGTCTTCTTCTTCTTCATGCTGCATGCGTTCCATGAGCACCCGTTTGTAGTCAATCGGCATCACTTTCACGAAGCGATCGATCATGTTATCCCAGTCGCTTAGGATCTGCTCAGCGATGAGCGAGCCTGTGTAGCGTTGGTGCAACTGAATGAGCGTACGCACTTCGGTCATGTCATTCTGGTTTTCGAGCCGTTCCAGCTCCACCATGCCAAGGTTGCAATTCTTCAGTAGCTTTTCTTCAACATCCCAGATGTAGGCGATGCCGCCTGACATGCCGGCTGCAAAGTTGCGACCGGTATTGCCCAGCACAATCAAACGTCCGCCGGTCATGTATTCGCAACCATGATCGCCGACCCCTTCGACCACGGCTTGGGCGCCGCTGTTACGCACGCAGAACCGCTCGGCGGCGCGTCCGTTGAAGAAGGCCTGACCCGCGGTGGCGCCGTACAAGCAGACGTTACCGACGATCATATTCTGATTCGCTTGGAAGGAACTAACCTTCGGAGGATAAATGACGATGCGGCCGCCAGAGAGACCCTTACCGACATAGTCGTTCGCGTCCCCTTCCAGCTCGAGCGTCACGCCGCGAGACAAAAATGCCCCGAAGCTTTGCCCGGCCGAACCGGTGAAATCGATATGAATGGAATCATCCGGCAGACCATGTTCGCCATAGCGTTTGGCGATCTCATGGCTGAGCGTGGCGCCAACCGTACGATTGATATTGATAATCTTCGAGCTGAAGCGGATCGGCTGACGCGACTCGATCGACGGCATCGCTTTGGCGATCAGCTCGTTATCGAGCGCAAATTGCAGCCCGTGATCTTGCTTCATGGTGTTGAAGATGCCGACTTTGTCGTGCGCTTTAGCAGGCGGCGTCAGCAGCGGCGTCAAATCAATGCCGTCACTCTTCCAGTGCTGGATCGCAGCGTCAGTTTCCAACAAATCGACGCGGCCGATCAGTTCGTTGAGCGTCCGGACGCCTAGGCTAGCCATCACTTCGCGCGCATCCTCGGCGACCATAAACAGGTAGTTCACGACATGCTCTGGCTTGCCGCTAAACTTCTTGCGCAGCTCCGGATCTTGCGTGGCGATCCCAACAGGACACGTGTTGAGGTGACACTTCCGCATCATGATGCAGCCGAGCGTGATCAGCGGCGCTGTGGCGAAACCGAATTCTTCGGCCCCCAGGATTGCAGCGATCACCACATCGCGGCCGGTCTTCAAACCACCGTCGGTTTGCAATATTACGCGGCTGCGTAGGTCGTTCATTACGAGCGTCTGGTGCGCTTCGGCGATCCCCAACTCCCACGGCAGACCGGCATGCTTGATGCTGGTCAACGGCGAGGCGCCGGTACCGCCGGTATCGCCCGAGATCAAAATGTGATCCGCTTTCGCTTTCGCAACGCCGGCTGCGACCGTCCCGACGCCGACTTCAGAGACCAGCTTGACGCTGATGCGGGCCGAAGGGTTGGCGTTCTTCAGGTCGTGAATCAATTGCGACAAGTCTTCAATTGAATAAATGTCGTGATGCGGCGGAGGACTGATCAGACCGACGCCCGGCGTCGAGTGCCGGATGCGGGCGATGTTTTCGTCCACCTTCTTGCCTGGCAGCTCGCCACCTTCGCCTGGCTTGGCGCCTTGCGAGATTTTGATCTGCAATTCATCGGCATTGGTCAGGTAGTTGATGGTGACACCAAATCGTCCCGACGCGATCTGCTTGATCGCCGAACGCTTCGAATCGCCATTGGGCATCGGAGTATAGCGAGCGGTATCTTCGCCCCCTTCGCCGGTGTTACTCTTACCGCCCAAACGGTTCATCGCGATCGCCAACGACTCGTGCGATTCGGCCGAGATCGAGCCAAAGCTCATCGCACCGGTGCAGAAGCGTTTGACAATCTCGGCCGCCGATTCGACTTCGTCCAGCGGAACCGGCGGCGTGTTATCCAGGAACTTCAGCAGCCCCCGGAATGCACAGCGATTACGTGAATCCTCGTTGATCGTACGTGCGAATTCTTTATAGCTGTCGCGGCTATTGGTACGCGCGGCAACTTGAATGCTGGCGATCGCCTGAGGACTCCAAGCATGATGCTCTCCTTCGGCTCGCCAATGGAATTCGCCCTGGTTGGGCAATACCGGCAGGCGGTTTTCGCTTCGTTCGGGATAGCCCAAACGATGACGACGGATATGTTCTTCCGCCAACACGCCAAAGTCGACTCCTTGCACGCGGCTAGCGGTGCCGGCGAAGCAACGATCGATCACTTCGGTTTGCAGACCTAGCGCTTCAAAGATCTGGGCGCCCTTGTAGGACTGGAGCGTCGAGATCCCCATCTTGCCCATGACTTTGAGAATCCCCTTAGCAACCGCTTTGCGGTAGGCGGAGACAATCTGATCGTCTTCGGCGAACTCTTCGTCGCATAGTCCGTCTTGGCGAGCTTGCCAAAGGGATTCAAATCCCAAGTAAGGATTGATCGCATCGGCGCCGTAACCAACCAGCAGGCAGAAGTGATGCACTTCGCGTGCTTCGCCTGTTTCCAGCACAATGCCGATCCGAGTTCGTTTGGCCGTTTCGACCAAACGATGGTGCGCCGCTCCGCAAGCTAACAGCGTGCTAACCGGAACGCGATCGGCTGCAATGGCGCGATCCGACAAGACAATCAACGAAAAGCCTTCGTCAATCGCTTCTTCGGCCTCATCGCAAATGCGATCGAGCGCCGCGGTCAGGCCTGCTTTGCCTTCGGCCAGCGGGAAGGTGATGTCGATCGTCTTCGACTTCCAACCACGCGTGTCGATATGCTTGAGGGCCGCCAGTTCTTCGTTGGTCAAAATCGGATGCGGAATCAGCAACCGATGGGCGTGCTCCGCCGTCGTTTCCAGCAGATTCCCTTCGGGACCGATATAGCACTCTAGCGACATCACCACTTCTTCGCGGATCGAGTCAACCGCCGGGTTGGTGACCTGAGCGAACAGCTGCTTGAAGTAGTCGTACAGCATCCGCGGCTTGTCGCTTAAACAAGCCAGCGCCGAGTCGTTACCCATCGAACCGACGGGATCACGTTTTTGATGGATCATCGGCAACAGCATAAACTGCATCGTTTCGCTGGTGTAGCCAAACGCCTGCATCCGTTCGAGCAATGTCTCAGGCTCAAAGCCATGCGGCTCGCTGCTTGGGCTGAGCTCTGACAATTCGATCCGTTGCTCACGCAACCATTTGGCGTAAGGACGCTGTTTCGCGAAGGAGTCTTTCAACTCTTCGTCCGGAATCAAGCGACCTTCTTCAAAGTCGATCAGGAACATGCGTCCCGGTTGCAGACGTCCCTTCTCTTTGACGATCGCCGGATCAACCGGCAACACGCCGACTTCGCTGGCCATGATGACGCGGTCATCGTGCGTCAGATAATAGCGGCTGGGGCGCAGACCGTTGCGGTCCAACACGGCGCCGATGTAGTGTCCGTCGGTAAAGACGATCGACGCCGGTCCATCCCACGGCTCCATCAGGCAGCTATGGTATTCGTAGAAGGCGCGCTTCTCTTCGGACATCGTCTCATGTTTTTGCCACGCTTCCGGCACCATCATCATGACCGACTCTTGCAGCGAGCGGCCCGACATCTGCAGGAACTCTAGCACGTTGTCAAACGAGCCCGAGTCAGAACAGTCAGGTTCAATCACCGGGAACAATTGATCGACGTCGGCGCCAAAAATTTCGCTGGCGACAACACCCTGACGAGCGGCCATCCAGTTTTTGTTGCCGCGTAACGTGTTGATTTCGCCGTTGTGCGACATAAAGCGACACGGTTGAGCGCGATCCCACGAAGGGAACGTGTTGGTGCTGAACCGCGAGTGAACCATCGCCAAGTGCGTGGTGAAATCTTCGTCCGACAAGTCGGGATAATACGGCACCAACTGAGCCGGGGTGAGCATCCCCTTATAGATGATCACTTTGGTCGACAAGCTGCAGATGTAAAACATCTTGGCTTGCGGCAAGTTGTCATTGGCCCGCAGTTGGCTCGCCCGCTTACGAATGGTGTAAACGCGCCGCTCGAAGTCTTCCTGATCGGCCACATCATCGCCGGCGGCGATGATCAGCATCTCCATGCAGGGTTCGCAGGCCAGCGCGGTGGGACCGATGTCGGCCTTCTTCGAGTCGGTCGGCACGCCGCGCCAGCCGACCAGTTTCTGGCCAGCTTCGGTGATGTACTTCTCTACCGCCGATTTGCAGAAGGCGCGCGATGCGTCATCTTGCGGCAAGAAAACGACGCCGGCCGCGTACTGACCAGCCGCCGGCAAGACGGCGCCGAGATCGCTTTTGGCGACCTTGGTCAGAAACTCATGCGGCAACGCAGTCATCATACCGGCGCCGTCGCCGGTGTTCGGCTCACAGCCGCACGCACCGCGATGGTCCATATTGATGAGAATCGTTTCGGCGTCGAGAACCATTTGGTGCGAGCGTTCGCCTTTGATATGGGCGACAAAACCTACACCGCAGTTCTCGTGCTCGAAAGCGGGGTCATACAAGCCTTGTTTGCCTGGTCGCTCAGTGCGACCTTGCTGACGCGGCGAATCACTCGCAAAAGCCATGCCTACAACCTTCGTTTGAAAACTCAATCTACTTCGTGTTTTGGTTGGTGCGCCATCCCTGGCAGTAGCGCCGCGCCGGTAGAGACCCCGACCGCGAAAGATTCGCAGACCGAGTCCATCCCGCTCGGCAACTTACGCGCGACTCGAGACTCCATGCTCGACATCGCTTTCCGCAGCGGAGACTTCCGCGGCGGAATACTCTTCCGATTCGGCGAAGAGGGGCGCCGTTTCGGTAGCGACCAGCGCCGCCTTCGCCGCTTCGCTTAGTTCCGCTTTATCATGCAGCAGTTGAATAAAGCGTCGGGCAGTTTTGCCCAACTCTTTTCCTTGACGCGTGATTATGCCAAGCGGACGCACAAGCGGACGACCTTCCAGCTCGATGCAGACAAGCGTACCTGACTGTACTTCACGGACGACCGTCGACGTTGGCAACAAACTGATACCGGCATTGATCTCAATTGCCCGTTTGATGGTTTCGATGTTATCGAACTCCATCACCACATGTGCTTCGGCGCCGTGCGCGGACAAAACCCGATCCATTTCACGACGAATCTGCAATTCAGAATCGAAGCCGACAAAATCGAGCCCATCCAGCTCATCGAGCCAGACCGAAGAACGCGCCGCCAGTTCGTGCTGAGGAGAGCAAACTAGCGCCATCGGTTCTTCACGCCAAGCGACCGCTTTGATCGTTTTGGTATTCCGGGGGTAACTGACCAGACCAAAGTCAACCTGATCCGAAGCAACCATCCGGACGACCGTTTGCGGATGCTGATATTGCAACCGGACGTTTGCTTTGGGGTGCTTCGACAAAAACTCTTGCACGCAGTCATTCATGTGACTGAGGCCGACCGAGTAAATCGAAGCCACCGCGACGCGGCCCCCCACTTCCTCATGGAAAGTGCGAATATCTTCTTCTAACGCATAGTACCGCCGCACAATTTGGCGGCAACCGTGATAGTACAGTTCGCCTTCTGGGGTTGGCACCAACGGCCGCTTCGAGCGGTCGATCAACTTCACCCCCAAGCGTTCTTCTAATTGATGAACAACCTGGCTGGCCCCTGACTGCGAAATGCCGTTCTCATCTGCCGCCCTCGAGAAACTGCGCTGCCCAACCACATCGCAAAACACTTTGAGCGATTTGACGTGCATGGCAATGTTTCGACCGGGACGGATATGACAACCAGTATTTTTAAAACAAATACTGTGATGGACGCAGAATTAAAAACAGACATACGAACCTATTCGGGGCGCGAAGGAGCGTCAAGCGTGCTAACTAACATTTTCGGCAACATTAGTGCCACATTGCGCACGCATCGATCGCAACTTGTACGTGCACAATGCTTTAGGACAGACCAAGAAATGGTCGCTTTCCCTTTACTACATGCCGAAAAGATGCAAAAAAATACCCGACAGGAGGGATCTCGACCCCAACGATCTACTCCCGAAATGCAAAAAATGCCCGGTTATTGCAAAAAAAGGCCGTAACAGGAGCCCTGCTACGGCCACAAATCGTCATGCTAGCAAAAAAGAAGGGAAACTTATTGCACCTTAGTCGGCTGATAGTCGTGTCCTCGATCGCGTATCACTTCGGCCTTGATGATCTTGTCAGGTGCCGGCGCGTTCAGATCCTCGGGATCCCGACGCTGAATCTCGGTCAAAACGTCCATCCCTTCGATCACCCGACCGAAAGCCGTATGCTTGCCGTCGAGCCCCGGCGTAGGGCGAAACGTGATGAAAAACTGCGAGCCTCCGGTGTCTCGACCGGCGTGCGCCATGCTCAGCGTGCCGCTAAAGTGTCGCCGAAAGTTTGGCTTGTAGCATTCGCAAAAGATCGTGTAGCCGGGGCCGCCTGATCCATCCCCCTTAGGATCTCCCCCTTGGGCCATAAAGTTCTCCAGCACGCGGTGGAACGTTAATCCATCATAAAAGTTCTGCTTCACCAGCGAGATGAAGTTGGCGACGGCTTGCGGCGCTTCGTTCTCGAACAGCTCAATGACGATCTCTCCTTTTTCGGTCGTCAAGCGAACACGCGGCAGATCGTCCGCAGCGGCCTCTTTGGCGCGAATCTCTTGCTCGGTCTTCCAGTAGTCGCGATAGACCGTCGAAGCTTGCGCTTCGCCGAGCGCTTCTTCACTTGGCTGAAACTCTTTGTCGCCCGACGTTTGCTTGTATTCCGCGGCTTTTTCCAGTACTTCGAGCGTTTCATCAAACCGATCAGCGCCAAAAGCAGCACGCATCGTCAGCGAATAGATCGTGCTATTCTGGATCCCATTATCGATCAGCAAACGCCCAATTTTGTACGCTTGATTGTTCTTGTCTTTCTTCTGGTCATCCTGAAGGCTCAAGATCATAAAGTTGATCGCGTCGTTATTTGCGCCAGGCGCCTCCTTAAAAGAGGCGACGGCAGCTTGCTTGATCTCGCCCATCAGCTGTTCGCCCTGATCCAGGGCATCGTCATACTGCTTATGAATCGCAACCAACTCACTTTCGTCCGCCAGTCGATACTCTTCCTGCAAGCCGCGCAGCTTGGCCAGCAGCGACTTCCACTCGCCAAACTTCTTGACAAACGCTGCAGTCTCTTCGCCTGGCATCGGAACCGGCTTCGCTTCCTTGGTTTCCTCCGGTTGCTCGGCGGCTGGCTTCATTTCGGCCGCCGGCTTCATTTCGGCTGCCGGCTTCATTTCGGCTGCCGGCTTTTCGGTTGCGACCGGCGGTTTCTCCTCTGCTGGCTTCCCCTCCGCCGGTTTCTCTGCCGCTGCTTTTTCGGCGGCCGTCAGGGGAGCAATCGGGGCTTCCGCATCGTCGGCCAGGGCCAACAACGGGCCGCTGATCGCCGTCAGCGTTACTAGCACGCTCCACAAACTCAGAGTCTGCAACAACTTCCGTAACATCGGATATCCTCTCGTTTCGTCGTAAACGCTTGCAGCGCAGGCAAACCCTCAGCTTATCAAAACGTACGCAACGTGCGAATCGTTCGTTGCCGGGTTTGACCTGAACCGATTTCCATCCATAATTCACTTAAACAGTTCATGAATTGTTGAATTATGGCGTCTTATGGCAACCCTCCCCCACGAAAATATCGCCGCAGACTCCCCGGCCTTGGCCCAGGACGAAGGCGCCCGCATCAGCGCGGCGGCCCTCTTTCATGCATTGGGCGACCCAGCTCGGCTCCATCTAGCCACATTATTAATTCATCGCGAAATGTGCGTTTCGCAATTGGCCGAACTGGTGAATGACAGTTTGCCGGCCGTTTCGCAGCGTTTGAAACTACTCAAGCAAGAACGGATCGTGCGTGCTCGCCGCGAAGGGAAGCACGTCTACTATCAGTTAGATGATGATCATATCGCCGCTTTGGTGATCAACGCGTTGGCCCACGCCGAGGAATCCGCATGAGTACGCAGCAAATCGCGGACATCACGCTCAAACGGGTCAGCCTGCACGTCCCTGAACTCGACTGCGCAGAAGAAGTTCGCCAACTCCGCGTCGGCCTAGAGCCGATCGCCGGGATTCAGCAACTGGACTTTGACGTCCTTAGCGGGCGTATGGACGTCGCCTATGACGACAATCGCTTGACCTACGATCAGCTGGTCGACGCCGTCAGCCATCTGGGGATGACAGCCAAGCCGTTTCGCCAAGGAGGTCAAAGCGAAGCGCAACAAGCGAGCCTGACGCGTGGAAAAGAAATCGCCACGGCAGTCGCCGCGATTTTCATCGCCGCCGGCTTCGTCTTGCATGCGATCACCGCCGGCAGTTTGTTGGCGGCATTCTCAGGCGAACTATTCCCAGCAGCAGCGAAGCATTCGGTCACCTCCTACATTGCCGCTGCGATGTATCTATTCGGCACAATCAGCGGCGCCTGGTACGTCGCCCCCAAAGCGCTGATGTCGGTGCGCCACTTGCGCGCAGACATGAACGTCTTGATGTGCGTCGCCATCTTGGGAGCCTGTTTGCTGGGTGACTTTTTTGAAGCGGCGATGGTCGCGTTTTTGTTCTCAACGTCACTGCTGCTCGAACAATGGAGCGTCGCTCGCGCACGGCGTTCGATCGCTGACCTCATGACCCAAACGCCGCCGCTCGCGCATGTTCGCTGTTGCAGCGATGACTGGAAAGATAAGCCGCTGGCCGAAATCAAAGTCGGCGCCATCTGCCTGGTCAAGCCGGGCGAACGCGCGCCGCTCGACGGTGTGATCACTTCTGGCAACCCTGCAATCAATCAAGCCCCGGTCACCGGCGAGTCGATCCCGGTCGAAAAGAACCTCGGCGACCAGGTCTACGCCGGCACGATCAACGGCGGCACTTCGTTTCAGTTTAAAGTGACGCACGCCGCCGGCGATACGATGCTGGACCGAATCGCGCGGATGATTGAAGACGCCCACAAGCAGCGTGCCCCCAGCGAACAATGGGTCGAAAAATTCTCGGCCTACTACACGCCGGCGATGATGCTGCTGGCCGCGGCGGTAATGATCTTGCCGACGCTGGTCTTGGGGCTCATGTTTGAACTGACTTGGACGCTCGCGACCGAGTGGTTCTACAACGGGCTGGTCTTGCTGGTGATCGCGTGTCCTTGTGCTCTGGTGATCGCGACACCGGTCAGCATCGTCTGCGGCTTGACCGCCGCGGCTCGCAACGGCGTGCTGATCAAAGGAGGACTCGCCCTAGAAACCCTCGCCCGCGTCAATGTATTGGCGCTAGACAAAACCGGCACCATCACCACCGGCGCCCCTGCGGTCACCCAAATCGCCGCTCACAACGGCAATGACGAAAACGAAGTGCTGCGAATCGCCGCGTCGCTCGAACAACACAGTACGCATCCGCTGGCGCTGGCCATCGTCCAAGCGGCTCATGAGCGCGGCCTGACGCTGGTGGAACCTGGCGACTTTGTCGAGACCGCAGGCCGCGGCGCGAGCGGAGTCGTCGATGGTTCGCCAGCTTGGGTTGGCAGCCCAGCGCTGGCGCGAGAACGACTCTGCGACCAAGCACAACTCCAAACGGCTGCAGACGCCGCCAAAATTGGCTCACTGGTCGTCGTGGGGCGACAACATCAATTGCTGGGCCTGATTGTGCTCGGCGATCAAGTTCGCCCCGGCGCCGCCGACGTGATCGCCCAACTGCACCAACTCGGTTTCAAAAATATCGCGGTCATCTCCGGTGACAACAAAGCGGCGGTTGAACAGGTCGCCGCTGAGGTGGGCGTCGACAGCTGGCGCGGCGAACAACTGCCGCAAGATAAGATCGCCGCGGTCCGCCAACTCCGCGGCGACGGCGTGATCGCGATGATCGGCGATGGCATCAATGATGGACCAGCGCTGGCGGCGGCAGATGTCGGCATCGCAATGGGGGCCATCGGAGCTGACGCCGCGATCGAAACAGCCGACGTCGCGCTGATGTCCGACGAGATCAACAAGCTCCCCTGGCTGGTCAGTCTCTCGCGGCGGACGTTGCGAATGATTCAATTCAACATTGGGTTCGCACTCGCCGTCAAAGCGATCTTTGTTCTGCTGGCGATCGGCGGCATGACCAATCTATGGCTAGCGATCATCGCCGACACCGGCGTCTCGCTGCTGGTGATCGCCAACAGCTTGCGACTGCTGCGATCAAGCAATAAGCAAATTTACAACGATTATTCACTGAGCAGTATTTAGAAGGACGGCAATCGTGGCCAAGATCACCGAAATCACCATGAGCGAAGCTCGCGAACTGGTCCGCGGAGCAGGCCTCCGCGGAACATCCTGCCGCTTGAGCGTGCTGCAATATCTATCGGCCGCCACGACGCCGCTGTCGCACGCCGAAGTCGCCGACGAACTTGACTCGCATGGTTACGACAAATCAACCATCTATCGCAGTCTGGTCGAACTCTCCGAAGCCGGCCTCCTCTCCCGCTTCGACGTCGGCGACCATACTTGGCGCTTCGAGTTCCGCCGCGGCGAAACGCATGACGAAGGAACCGAACACCCCCACTTCATGTGCGTCACCTGCGGCAAAGTCTCTTGCCTGGACGATGTCGACATCAAGCTGAAAGCCTCCAACAAAAAGAGCTATAGCAACATCACCGAAGTCCTGCTCAAAGGGCACTGCCGCGAATGCGGCTAAAGCAAAGCGGAAACGGGAAAGCGGAAAGCGGAACAAAACCACACCACACCAACCGGGTGGCCCATCCAGTTCGTACAGAACTGGTTGGGTTGCGTCAGCAACAAGATGCCAGCGCCATGCGATCGCAAACCCGGTGAGATCCGTGGTTCAAATCCAACTGCACTCAAAGCCTTCCCCCTGCAACTCTGCTTAGCAAAAGCAGAAAGGAAGGGGACTTGCCGTCCCTGCAGAAAATTCAGCCCCCAAACAGATCCGGCCGCGCCAATCGCAGACAGACAATTAACATCGCAAACGGCAGCAAGATCATGGTCGCTTCGTAGGCGTAGCCCAGATCGGGGCGCTCATCGAGAGTCTTTCGCGGATCGGTTCCGGCCCAGTAGATATTCAGCACAAACAACAGGGCCAAGACAACCAGCGCAGCATAGCCGGCTGCGGCGTTGAAAAGATCTCCGAGCTCGAACAGCTCGCGAATCAAACTCAACGTGATCATGTTCAAAATGGCGTACGGCAGGATCCCGACTTGCAACACGTGATCGCAGCCTGTCTCACAAAGGGCATCCTTCTCAGGCGGCGGATAAATCAATCTCGCGGCATAGATTGCCGGAAGTGCAAACAGCGCCGCCAATACCGGCAACAGCCCAGGAGCATAAGCCGGGGTAAAGAGCCCCGCGGCCCCGATCATCAACACGACCGCCAAGTTGAAGCGTGGTAGGTCTCTAGCACGCGTCCACAGCACCGCCCCAAACAGGGCGAAGCAACTCAGAATACAGCACCAAGTGTTGTATTCGAACCGCCGATGCACCAACAACAACGGCAACGGCGCCACGGCCGTCGCGATGATCAACCGAGTCAGCGAGAAGCGAACCCGAGAAGAAGCCCTCTCCGGCAACAATGGCGCAACATGCTGAGCAGGCGCCCAGTTCTCTTCCTCTTCATCCGGCAAAGTCGGCGGTTGCGTGGATGGGGACATGAGATCTTGGGGGATGCTGACGATCAGAGTTTTACATGCTGCCTTCACTCTATCGGCAAGCGGGAAGTTCGTCCCCGTTTCGGCAAGATTTTTAAAAGGGCCGGCCATGCTGCCAGGCGGCTGTGAGCCGGATGTTTTCGCGTGGGTTTCAATGTCGCTTGCTGGAGCTACGGGCGGCTGATTTATTGATAGTTATTGGCGATCGATTTTGTCTCAAGACAAGCTACACGGAATTTGGATCGAATCGGGGTATCGTCTTCAGTCAGTTCTGGTAAACCATTCAAGGTTTACTCCTGCAGCAGCCTAGCGAAGAAGACCATTAGCGCGAAAGGAATCAACACCATGGTTATTTCGTAGCGATAGCCCAGGTCAGGGCGATCTCGCAAATCCTCACCGCGATCAATGATCGACCAGTAGACGTTTACCACCAGTAGCAGCACAAAGCTTAATAAGATCGCCGACGCCAAGATCACTTCCCACCAGGAATTCAAAAGCGGCTTACTGTGAGGATGCAAGTTGGCCAGCACTACTGCCCCGAGAGCGAAGCCCCCGAAAGGAAAAATCGCCGTTTGTAGTACTTGAATGCAGTTGGCGGGTACGTAACCCTCTTTTCTCGGCGACGGAAAATAAGATTGAGCGACCAGCATCGCCGGTAGGGCGCATACAATCGCCGCAAAAGGAATGGCGACCCCGTTACCGAGGGATAGAAAAGTGGAAGCGCCCAGGATAATTACGGCTGTCGTATTCAAACGCGGAATTTCCTCCGCCCGAATCCAAAGAATCGTACCAAAAAGCGTGAAACAGCTCCCAATAAAGCACCATGCAAACTCATCATTACGTCGATGCACCAACAACAACGGCAACGGCGCCACGGCCGTCGCGATGATCAACCGAGTCAGCGAGAAGCGAACCCGAGAAGAAGCCCTCTCCGGCAACAATGGCGCAACATGCTGAGCAGGCGCCCAGTTCTCTTCCTCTTGATCCGGCAAAGTCGGCGGTTGCGTTGATGGGGACATGAGATCTTGGGGGATGCTGACGATCAGAGTTTTGCATGCTGCCTTCACTCTATCGGCAAGCGGGAAGTTCGTCCCCGTTTCGGCAAGCTTTTGAATGCCGTCATGCTGCTAAGCAGTTATCAGCCTAGTGCTTTCGCGCGGGATTCGACGTTGCTTGACCAGCCATCGTCCACTTGCTGTCAACTAAAACAGATGGAGCCGGATGGTCAATCTAAGATCAAAACGAAATTAGTCCCCACCACTCTCCACTCAGAAAAAACGCGACAGGCCGATCCGATGGCCGCGTTCAAAGTCCGTGATAGACAGAACCGCTCCCAGCTCAGTCAGTAAACGTCTAGTAAAACACCGAGGCCCACCCCAAGACTAGGTGACTTAAAGCCCCACTTCACGGCAATCTTCCGCTATTAGCGAATATTTCGTACCACAAACCAGCTGTTAAAAGCCTTTTGCACAACCCCAATTGATAATGCTTTTAAAATAAAATAGACTTGCATTCCACCCATAGAGTACAATAGGCACCCACCTAAGATAAGTATTTCCGCAACATCCCCCATATCTCCCACTCTGCTTAGAAAGATGCCGCCTTTATGATCGTGCGAACCTTTGCGGCCATGGTTTTGGCCTGTTTAGTAGGGATGAATTGCGCCGGTTGCAATTCGTCGGATTCAGCCAAGTCCCTTGGGGCCTCTGCGCATGGAGTGGTCACACTGGATGGTGAAATTGTCTCGGATGCCACGATTACGTTTCATCCGGCCGGCACCGTAGAGGACGGAGCGTTTGGGAAATCGAACGCGGAGGGGCGATATGAACTGCGGACATCGGCCAACGCCACGGGTATCGCCCCCGGCGATTATGTGGTGACCGTAAAGAAGGTGAGCTTTCCCCAAAGCAGTGGCCCCAGCACGGATGACCCGAACTACGACGGGGCATCCACCGATAGCGAAACGCCTACCTACCTCATCCCCAAAAAGTTTGGCGAAAAAGGGCCTTCCGCGCTGAAGGTTACCGTCACCCCGGGCGATAACGATATTCCCTTGAAGCTCGAAAAGTAACTTCTTGGCCGTGCGATCGGCGATCTCACGCTTCAAGATATTCACTTCTGCATGCGTATTTCTATTTCTTAATCCCAACCATGCTTTGGAGAACTGTCTATGAAATTTCCTAAACCTCGTTCTAGTGGTTTCACGCTGGTCGAATTACTTGTGGTGATCGCCATTATTGGCGTTTTGATCGCCTTGCTTTTACCGGCCGTGCAACAAGCGCGCGAAGCAGCGCGCCGCATGCAATGCTCAAACAAGCTCAAGCAGCTAGGTCTGGCGCTGCATAACTATCACGATACATTCGGTTCGTTCGTGCCGCGCAAGCAAGGCACGGGAACCGGCGGCAATGAAAACCGTGTAAGCGGTTTTATTGGCCTGCTTCCATTTCTGGAACAAAACGCGATGTACGAACAGATTCAAGCCGGAGATCCGACGGCAGCGACCCCGATTCCGCCGGGGGGACCATCTGGATGGAGTGGTTTCGCGGCTTGGAACAACGCTCCGGATGCATTGGAGTGCCCTTCTGCGAACACGGAAAATCCCACCACATTGCGAACCAATTACGTTTTCAGCGTGGGGGATACTATCACAAACAATCGAGATGTTTCGACACTGCGCGGCATGTTTGCGTATCGCATCGGCGTTCCGTTTAGCGACATTACCGACGGGACCAGCAACACGATTGCGATGAGCGAAACGCTGGTTAACAACTACGGCATCGGCGGCAAAACAGGCAGCATCAAAGTAAACCGAGGAACGCAGACCGGCTTGACCGGTTTGGCAGGCTCCCCTTCGCAGTGCATGGCGACAGGCAACGGTTCGTTCTATACCGACGCATCAACCTTGAAGGGCAGGTCTGGCTCGAGGTGGCAAGACGGCCAAACCGAAAATGTCGGCTTCACGACGGTCCTGCCGCCCAACGCACCCTCTTGCATCGACGGCACCAATGGAAGCGCCGATGGCTCGAACACCATCATGACACCGAGCAGCAACCATCCCGGCGGCGTGCTGGGAATGTTCTGCGATGGTTCGGTCTCGTTCATCGCCGAAACTATCGACACCGGCAACCTAACTGCCGCTTCGGTCACCTCGGGCCCCAGCCCCTACGGCGTGTGGGGCGCGCTAGGATCGAAATCCGGTGGCGAAGCAACGGCTCGACCTTAGCCGATGCGTTGCTAAGCAGAGCAATACATGTTGAAAACAAAGAACGGGCGAAGCAATTCGCCCGTTTTTTTATCGAGTCAGTGGCGCCATGCGATAATATCCGGCCGCTCCCTTTCACTGGCGCGGCGTTTAGAAACCATATCGCCACGACGGGATGCGGCTAAGATCCCTCTGCGTTTTGATCAGCCAATTAATTCCGCCTAAGCATTGCTGTCGAGCCTGGGCCAAGTTTACGCGGCGACGATTTCGCGCCAGAAACTCTCCGTTTTCAAAATCGCACGGGAGGAGCGATACTCAAGCTCTACCCCCAACAACAGAACTCTCGTAAACGCGTTTTACCTAAGTTCTTTGTCGCGTTCGCGAGGAACGTTCTGCGCTCGCTGGAGAAGACCGCTTTGGGCCTCCGTCAGGGTGTGCTGGAAAGACTGCCCATCGAAAAAGACTGACCATGTTGTTAACATATACCCAGACAATATTGCACACCGTGCGGCCTGCTGTTTTCAGTCTGGCGGCGCCTTGTCGTTGATAGCCGGCAACTTCGAGAGAGATTGCCGGGCTTGTTTGCTGCGCCTGGTGCGGGTGATGCACGCAATGCTAAAAAACGGAGAGTTGTGGCACGAAAGCGTCGCAGCGTAAACTCAACTCGGGCTCGACAGCAGGGCCCGCCCTACCGACTTCGCCATCGCATCGTCCCAGTCGTTGCGAGGACGATGCGACGGCGAAGACGGCAGGGCTTAGCGGAAATAATTGGCTGTTCAAGACATAGTGGGATCTCAGCCGCATCCCGTCGTGGTGGCATGGCGAACCAACGCCGCGTCTGTGAATGGGAACGGCCGAATTTTATCGCATGGTGATCCGCAAAAACGGATATGCCGAATGGATGCTTGGGTAGATCCCCTAGAAAATCCCGCTATCGACTTGACGGGGGCTTCCTCATGGATGCCACCCCGCCGGTAGTTCGGCGCTAGTCAGTGAAGTGACGCAGGCTGGGTTAGCCGACAGGCGTAACCCAGCCTGCTTTGTTGGAATATGCGGCAAGAAAACCTTATTATGTCTGCATGCGACGTTACATTCGTTCTCTGGAATGATTGCTGGGTTACGTCTCTCGGCTAACCCTGCCTACGCGACTGCAATGAAACGATACATTACCTACCTCACAGTTGTCGCTCTCTTCGTCGTTCAGGGATGCTTTGGCTCACGGGTCGAGCATGCCTACGTCAGCTTTGACTTGGCCAGTGACGGAAGAACGATTGTTTTTTCGTCGGCCGATGGTGAGTTGTTCATACTTGATTTGACGACCGAGCAAGTTACTAGACTAACGAAGACGACTCGCATAGAAATGTCGCCGTCTTTCTCACCCGACGGAAGTTCGATTGTTTACATGGGCTCCGACGATGACGGCCAATCGTTTCACTTGTTTAACATTGATATTGAATCACGAAGAACCGCAGCGCTGACGGACACGACGGAAGTTTCGGATTCCTGTCCTCGCTACGGGCCCCAAGGGGATGAAATCGTGTTTACCCGCGGACATACGATGAGAAATCACTCACTTGGCGGCACGACATGGGATCATTGGGATGCATACGTGATGAGCGCAGACGGTTCAAATCTGCGCCGCTTGACGGACGAGAAGTATCGCTGGGCTGGTCCCATCGCTCAACGCCCTGACCGAACAGTTGTATTTAATGCGACGGCCTACCGTGATGATGCGTTACATTCCCAACTTTATTCTTGTAAACCGGGATCCCAGTCGCAGTTGCTTGAAACTCAACCCAGCGAAAGGGATCGATCCGGCGAAATTCGGTTCTGGGACCCAGCACTTAGTCCAGATGGATCGTGTCTAACGTATATCTCGGATCGTACGGAGGAATGGAAGTTTGCGATTTGTATTGAATCCGAAGGGGGCGAAGCGGAAGTTGTTGTTATTGATGACTCCCCTATCAATAAGTCGCCTGATTTTGCTCCCGACAATCAAACGATCTATTTCCTGCGTGAGATCAAAAAAAACTACCAGAATCGCAGCATCTTCGGTCTGTGGAGGCTATCGCTCGATACTGACGAATTTCGCGAAATCGCATCCGACGAACTTTTCACTAATCCCGAGAATTGGCAGCCATCCGGTTAAGGATAGTTAGCAGCTTTCGCATGCAAGCCGCGAGGGCGACCATTTTGGGTTTACCTTCGGCCACTAAGCGGTCGTAAAACGCTTGGCTGTTTGGGTTACGCTTTGTCGCGACCAGCGTCGGCATAGAGAGGGCGTTTCGCACATGTGCTCGTTCTCCGCCGGTCGTGCGTTTACCGCGTAGAGCTCCGCTGTTGCACCCTCCTCATAAGCACCCGCTAGAAAACAAAGCCCCCCCCCTCTTTGTTTCGTCGGAGGGAATGGAGATGCTTGCAACGACAAACGGCAGTCGTACCGCAAATTCACTTTGGTTTGAGTAAGTTGGCGAAGGCAGCCCCTTGACAATGTCTCAGTGTTTTGTTATTATACATTCACACATTTTAGTGCGTCGAGCGGCCTGCTGTTTTCAGTCTGGCGGCGCCTTGTCGTTGATAGCCGGCAACTTCGGGAGAGGTTGCCGGGTTTGTTTGCTGCGCAGGGAGAGGGACTTGGCGGTTCGGCAATTCAGCGCGAAAAAAATTGCCGCAGTCCGGTCCGATCGACCGCTCAAAAAAAACGTGGCTGTCCAGTCCACATTGTGAAACTAGTCACGAAGTTTGAAATCGGGTGACACAGTTCGATCGCAGCGATGGGTGTGGTGAGCGGCGCGTAACGCATCCACGCCTATTTTTACGCTGCGCTTCTTCATGGATGCCACCCAATTTGTGCAGATTGTAAGGTGGATCCATCGTGAAAAATGCGATGCAGTCCGGTCCACTCTGACTGTTCAGAAAAAAACAGAGTCCGGTCCGGGCGACCAATCATAAAAACGTGGCAGTCTAGTCCACTCTCCGCGCAGAAAAAAACGGGCGGTCCGGTCCGGTGGTGGTTGCGGTTGCAGTGAAGCTGTGAGGGGGGATCGATTTGGCGCTGGTGATTTGCTTGCGGCCGTTACTTAGCTCGCTTGCGCAACCGGCTAGGAAAGATGAATGTCATTCCACAGAGGCCGCTTTCCTGGTTTGGCTGGCTTGGGTAAAGTGGCGGTTCCGATCGTGATAAAATACGCAACCAGGGCAGATGCTTCGCCCGCCCCGATTCCACCCTCGTACTGAGAGAAGTTTGATGGCCAAAAAATCAATCGCCGACATCGACGTCGCTGGCAAAACCGTGCTGATGCGGGTCGACTTCAACGTTCCGTTGGATAGCGACGGCAACGTGACCGACGCCCGCCGTGTCGAGATGGCTTTGCCGTCGATTAAATCGGTGATCGACCGCGGTGGACGCGTGATTTTGATGAGCCATCTGGGTCGTCCCGAGCCGGGCGCCGACAACTCGAAATATAGCCTGAAGCCTGCCGCCGAAGCGCTAGCCGGTCTGCTGGGCAAACCAGTTGCTTTTGCGACCGATACGGTCGGCGCCGACGCCGTCGCCAAAGCAGGCGCGCTGACCGATGGCGATGTGCTGGTGCTGGAGAACCTTCGCTTTGAAAAGGGCGAAAAGAAGGGGGACGCCGAGTTCGCCGGCAAGCTTGCCGCGATGGCCGATATTTACTGCAACGACGCGTTTGGGACTTGCCACCGCACCGACGCTTCGATGGTCGCGGTGCCCGAAGCGATGGGGAGCAAGCCCAAGGTGGTTGGCTTTTTGGTCGAAAAAGAGATCAAGTATCTGACCGACGCGATCAAGAGCCCGCAGCGCCCGTTTGTGGCGATCCTGGGTGGCGCGAAGGTCTCGGACAAGATCATGGTGATCAAAAACCTGCTGGGCATTTGCGACAAAGTGCTGATCGGCGGCGCGATGGCCTATACCTTCTCACTGGCCCAAGGGGGCAAAGTGGGCGGCAGCTTGGTCGAAAAAGATAAAGTCGATCTAGCCAAAGAACTGATCGCCGCTGGCGGCGACAAGCTGGTGCTGCCGGTCGACACCCACTGCGGCGACGACTTCAAGAGCAGTTGCAACAAAGTGGTGGTCAAAGCGGGCGAGATTCCGGATGGCTTTGAAGGCTTGGACATCGGTCCGGAAACCGCCAAGATTTACGCCGACCTGGTGAAGAACTCGAAGACCGTCGTCTGGAACGGCCCGATGGGCGTGTTTGAGATGCCCCCGTTTGACGAAGGGACCAAAGCGGTCGCTCAGGCCATCGCCGACAGCGATTCGATCAGCATCATCGGCGGCGGCGACAGCGCGGCGGCGGTGGCGCAGCTGGGCTTTGCCGATCAGGTTTCGCACGTTTCAACCGGTGGTGGCGCGAGCCTGTCGATGCTGGAAGGCGAAAAATTTGCGGCGGTTGAGTTGCTGGACGAAAAGTAAATCGACGCTGGACTCGCGAAATAAGAAGCAAGGACGCCTTCCGTTGGGGGGCGTCTTTTTTTTGCGGATCGCGTCGACCATGTATAACAGAGCAAGCGGTTTCGGTTCCTGGACTGCACTTTCTCCCTTTTTTTGCCGATTGATCCATGTCTGACGTTACGCTCTCAACCCTCGGTCGCCGCGCCTTTCTGCAAGGGACGACGCTGCTGCTGACCGCTACGGGGACTTCGCTGCTGCCCGCCGCCGAAAGCCAGCCGACGCTGCGGGTAGGGTTGATTACCGACTTGCACTACGCCGACAAAGAACCAGCCGGCACGCGTTTCTATCGCGAGTCGCTGCGCAAGTTGTCCGAAGCGAGCGACAAGTTAGGCGCCGAGAAGCCAGTGATGATTGTGGAGCTGGGAGACCTGATCGATGCGGCGAGTGATGTGAGCGTAGAGCTGGGGTACCTGAAGACGATTAACAATCTGTTCCAGCAGCTGAGCGACGATCGTCACTATGTGCTGGGGAACCATTGCGTCGACACGCTGACCAAAGCCGAATTTCTGGGGACGGTAGGACAAGCAAAGTCGTACTACTCGCTGGATCGCGCGGGCTTTCACTTTGTGCTTCTGGACGCTTGTTTTAACAGTGACGGGCAGCCATATCAGCGGAAGAACTTCGACTGGACTGACGCCAACATCCCGCCAGAAGAACTGGAATGGCTCGCGAGCGACCTGGCGGCGACCGACAAGCCGACCATCGTGTTGGCCCATCAGCGCCTGGATAATGCCGGCAATCACATGGTGCGGAATGCGGCTGCGGTGCGCGATGTGCTAGAAAAATCAGGCCAGGTCACAGCTGTCTTTCAAGGTCATAGCCACAAGAACAGTTATCAGCAGATTGGCGGCATCCACTATTGCACGCTGGCCGCGATGATTGAAGGAAGCGGTGAGCAAAATAACGCTTACTCGATACTGGATTTACTGCCTGACGGCTCGCTGCGACTGAATGGTTTCCGCAAGCAGGCGAGCTACCACTGGGGCGCACCGGCCTAACCTGATCGCTACAGTCGCTACAACCGGATGCGGCTGAAATCGTCCGACAGAAGTTGTAGCGGTTGGATAATCGTCGTCATCTGTTCTTGGCACGCATGCTATCACGGCTGTAGCGTCGCGCGATCTTTTTCGCGACTAGAAACAGCGGAAGCGTCGATACTCTCTACTGCCACGGACGGGTGAAGTTCGGACACGGATGGGCCAATGCTGACCACTTAGGTTGGAGACGCTATGCCTATCGATTTACTCCATGCTTGGCTCGGAATTGCGTTCGTCGCGATTTGGGCAATCATTGGACAAGTGACCCTAGAACGGAGCTGAGTTGCTGCCAGAGATCAATCAGGAACGGACACTTATCAAACACTTTCCCTTGATTTTTCCTCGCAGCAACACTTCACCCCTTTCCCCCGATTCTGGCCCCGCTACTTGACACAGGGCGGCTCTTCGATTCCCCTAGACGGCGCAAATTCAAAAAGTCTCTGAATTTCCTGTCGTTTAGGATTACGCATGTCAGCCCCCTCTGATGAACAGCCAAAGGCCGCGCCAGCGCGTCCCAATATCGCTTACTGGCGCGCCAATCTGGTCGTCATTGTGATCATGATGATCATCTGGGCAGTCGTCTCGTTCGGCTGCTCGGTCTTCTTTGTCGAGCAACTTAACGCCTGGCATTTCGGCAGTCTGCCGCTGGGTTTCTGGTTTGGCCACCAAGGAGCGATGTATGTGTTTGTGGTCTTGGTCTTCGCTTATGCGCTGATCATGGATCAGCTGGATAAGAAGTACGGGGTAAAGGAATAGATCGCACCATGTTTGACTTCCCCCCCCTGCTTGGCTTTGTCGAGCTGACGAGCACTGTCTGGACGTACATCTTTGTCACGATCACGTTTTTCATTTATCTCTACATCGGCTGGAAAAGCCGTGTGAAGGAGACGAGTGAGTTTTACGTCGCCGGCGGCGGCGTGCCGGCGATCGCCAACGGCGCTGCGACTGCCGCTGACTGGATGAGCGCCGCGTCGTTCCTGTCGATGACCGGCTTGATCGCCGCCAGCGGCTACGATGGCACGGTTTACCTGCTGGGCTGGACCGGCGGCTATGTGTTGTTAGCGCTGCTGCTGGCTCCGTACTTGCGCAAGTTTGGCCAGTACACGGTGCCTGACTTTGTGGGCAAACGCTACTACAGCGAGACGGCTCGAGTGGTCGCCGCGTTGTGTGCAGTCTTCGTATCCATCACCTACGTCGCGGGACAAATGCGGGGAGTTGGCCTCGTCTTCTCGCACTTCCTAGCGGTGCAGGTTGAAGTAGGCGTGGTAATCGGGATGGTGATTGTCGCCTTCTTCGCCGTATTGGGCGGCATGAAGGGGATCACTTGGACGCAAGTCGCCCAGTTCTTCATCCTGATCGCGGCGTTTTTGATTCCGTCGATCGCGTTATCAAAGATGCTGACCGGACATTACGTTCCGCAGATTGGGTTTATGACCGGCGATATCCATGAGCGGGTCGATGCGTTGCACGCCGAACTTGGTTTTCAGGCCTATACCCAGCCGTTCACGAATCGCTCGCAATTGAACGTCTTTCTTACGATGTTCGCTCTGATGACCGGTACGGCCGGCCTGCCGCACGTAATCGTCCGCTTTTACACGGTCGCCAACGTCCGGGCCGCTCGATTTAGCGCCGGCTGGGCGCTACTGTTTATCGCGCTGCTTTATACCGCGGCGCCGACGATGGCCCTGTTTGCGCGCTACAACTTGCTCAGCACGCTGAACGGCGCGAAGATCACCAGCATTGAAGAAGGAGCAAACGAAGCGGGCGAAAAGACCGGCAAGCAGATCTATCACTTGTCAGCGGTCGCCGCCGATGGGACCGAGACCCCGATCCATTGGATCAACGCCTGGCAGATAACGGACCTAGTCGTCTTTGACGACAAGGACGGAGACGGCGTGATCTCGTTGCAGAAAGATGGCGACAAGTTCGCCGAGGCGACCATCGACAAAGACATCCTGGTGCTGGCCACTCCGGAAGTCGCCGGCTTGCCGGGCTGGATCGTAGCGATTGTCGCAACCGGCGGTTTGGCCGCCGCGCTCAGCACCGCCGCCGGCTTGCTGCTGGTGATCTCTAGCTCGATGGCTCACGACTTGTACATCCACTTTATCGACCCCAAAGCGTCCGAAGCCAAACGGTTGCTGGTCGGTCGCATCATGATCTTGGGGGCGATCGTCGTCGCCGGCTACTTTGGGATTATCAAACCTGGGTTTATCGGTGAGGTCGTTGCATTTGCGTTCGGACTTGCGGCGGCCAGTTTCTTCCCGATTATCTTCCTGGGGATCTTTGATCGCCGGACTAATCGCGAAGGAGCGATCTGCGGCATGATCACCGGGATCGTCTTCACCGGCGGTTACATCCTGGCCTGCAAAGCGAACGTGATCCTGCCGTTCCTGTTTAGCGAGCCGCTGATCACGCCGATGCTGGCCAACTGGACCGAAGGAGGGATCTCGCCAGAGTCGATCGGGGCGGTCGGCTGCATGCTGAACTTTGTGGTGACGCTGGTCGTCAGTCGACTGACGCCTGCTCCGCCAGAAGAGATCCAGCAACTGGTCGATGACGTCCGGATTCCGCGTGGCTCGCACGCTCCAGAGGCTCACTTCGACGAATCCGACGCCGAAGCCGACAATCCCTAGGCCGTTTTGGCAAAGGCCTGAGCAAGCGCAAAGTGAAAGCCGCATCGGGGTAGATCCCGTGCGGCTTTGGCGATTTTGGTAGCAGTCTTGTGGAGACTGCGGCGACGACGGCTAACGAAACCAAGTCGAATGCAACGCGCTATTAGGCGATCTGCAGCGGCTGGCTATCGAGATGCCGTGCGGTGCGGAAATTGTCAAGGCGTTCTTCCTCGACAAAGTAATAGAGATTGTCACTAGGGCTATAAAGCCCTTTGACCGACGCGGCGCTGACATCGCTGCGTACTAGTTTGCGGCTTGAAACAGCCAGTTCGCAAAACTCTTCCGGCTCGACAAAGCGAGTCCGTAGTTCCTGGCGAAGCAAATCTCGTTTTTGGGCTAAGGTCATACCAGCCAATTTCCAAACTACCATGTCGAACTTCGTCCTTCCTAAATCCGTCGTGGCGAAGCGTAAAATCCTAGGCAGTGGAAATCCGTTTCACACACGCTGGCGTCCTCGTTGACGCCAGAATCACCGCTTTTCGCTACCCCATGATAGCAAAGCTAGCGGCGGCTTCGCATCGCCGATGAAGAACCCGAAAGTCCCGCATCCGCGAAGCGAGGAAAGATCGCAGGTTCTTATTGTCGCTAAGTTAAGACCTTCCGCAACCTGCCCGCCTGGGGATGCTTGTGGCCGACCACAGAAATGCGCGAAATGCGCAAACTCAAGACTTAGTGACCAACTGTTGACTAAGTCAAAACAAGGCAAAAGTCATTGCAACACAGTCACTTACGCCACTAAAACTTCTACTCAAAAGGAGCAACGCCCCAGACCGGCTCCCGAAATCGGTAGCCTACCCCCCGAATAGTTTCTATTAGATTTGCTTGTTCCGCCAGCTTCCGGCGGATCGTTTTGATGTGAACGTCGATCGCGCGGGATTGAGCAATCGCGCGAGAGGGAGCAGCAGGGGAACTCTCGTGCTCCGTTCGGCCTGCCTCGAAAAGATCCTCACGAGAAAAGACGTGCCCCGGTTTGGCCATGAGGGTCCACAACAATCGAAACTCGGTTGGCGTCGCACCAATCGAGATCCCGTTGAGCTCTGCAAGGTAACGCGTACGGTCCAAACGCAAGCCATGCTGCTCACGGATGACGTCATCATGCCCTGCCTGACGAGCACGGCTGAGCAACGTCTTCACTCCTTGGGCCAACAGATCAAGCGCCAAGGACTCGGCCAGCAGAGAATCGAGGGATTGACCTTCGTCGTCAATGTCGGAGGGTCCGACGCCTGGTGTTACCAGAAAGGCTGGCAGTTGCTCTGGCCGCATCCGACTGCTGATGCGGCGGCACATATCAAACGAATCCGGCGAGTGATGCCCGACCAACACAATGTCAGGGGCGTGAATAATCGCCTGCTCGAGCCCATCCTCCGAGTCAACCGCGGTTCGCACATCGCAGCCTGATTGTCGCAGATTATCAGCCAAAGCGGCGCTAAGCCTCCCCTGACGGCCGATAATAAGCACAAGCCGGTTGTTCATTGTGAAAGTGTTGCGCGGGGGGGCCAATGAAACGAAAACTAACCAGCGAACGATCGCGACTAGGGAGCTCGGTCCCCTCCGCGACGCACCAATTCACCCTCGACCAGGTAGACGACCGTTTCTGCAATGTTCGTCGCGTGATCGGCAATGCGTTCGACATGCCGCGAGATCGTTAACATCTCCATCATCCAATCGAGATCCTCAGGCCGCTGGCGAGCGCCGGTCTTAAACCAGTCGTACATGCTCAGATGCAATGCATCGACCTTATCATCGGCGGCGATGATTGCGCGAGCTTTGACCGCATCACGATCCAGCAGCGCATCCAAACTTTGTCGCAGCATCTCGACCGAAGCTTCTTTGGACTGTTGCAACAACGGCGGCAGATCGAAATGGGCGCCTGAGTTGAGCAAGCGCAATACTCCTTGGCCGATATCGTGCGCCTGATCGCCAATCCGCTCAAGTTCGTTAATGACGGTTTGCACGGTGATCACAAATCGCAAATCCGAAGCGACCGGCTGAAACAGCGCCACCAAATGCAGCGACTCTTCGGAGATCTCCAATTGCATCGCGTCGATATCGTCGTCACGATCGATCGCTTCCTGAGCCAGCGCGCGATCTTGCTCTTCGGCAGCGCGAATCGCCAACATGACATGATCTTCGACCATTGAGCCCAGCGTTAGCAATTGGCGGCGCAGTTGGTCGATCTGCTTTTCAAAATGAACCGACATTCTATTTTAATCCCTGTTTTGCGCGGTTGACGCGTCGTTTGTCGCTGATGCCGTCATTCATGTCGCCTATCACTAATACCGTGGCCAAGTATTTCGCTGCAACCGGCGGCTTGCTAGGTGATATGCAATGCTCGCTTAACCAAAGCGGCCGGTGACGTAAGCATTCGTTTCTGGCAGTTTTGGATTGGTGAAGATGTCGACAGTCGGCCCAAATTCGACAAGCCGTCCTAGATACATGAACGCCGTGTAATCGCTGATCCGCGACGCCTGAGTCATGTTGTGGGTCACGATCAAAATCGAGTACTCGCCGCTCAGCTCGCGAATCAAATCTTCAATCTTGCTGGTTGCGATCGGATCGAGCGCAGAGCAGGGTTCGTCCAGCAACAGCACTTCCGGCTCGCTGGCGATCGCGCGGGCGATACACAATCGTTGCTGCTGCCCGCCAGAGAGACTCAGCCCGCTCTCATGCAATCGATCCTTGACTTCATCCCAGATCGCGGCGCCTTTGAGACTCTGCTCGCAAACCCCTTCCAACACTCCCCGATTCCGTTCGCCATCGATGCGGAGCGGGTAGATGACGTTTTCAAAGATGCTCATCGGAAACGGGTTGGGTTTTTGAAACACCATCCCCATGCGTTTCCGCAGTTCAATCACGTCGACGCCGGCGTCGCAGATCGAGTCACCGTTGAGGACGATGTCACCTTGGATGCGAACCGTATCGATCAAGTCGTTCATCCGGTTCACGCAGCGCAGCAGCGTCGACTTGCCGCAGCCAGAGGGTCCGACCATGGCGGTGACCTGCCCTTTGGGAACCGGCATGTTGACGTTGAACAGCGCTTGCTTTTCTCCGTACCAAAGGTTGAAATCCTTGATCTCTAGTACGCACTCTTCGCGTTTCACCGACTCGTGAATCACCGAATCAAAATCATGCCCTTGGGCAATCATTTCGAGTCGGTTTTGACGCGTCTCGGCAGGCGGCTGGGAGGAAGGAATCTCGTTCACGCTGTTTCTCATCTGAGGGATATGCTCAATTTCGCTAGGCGTCGTCATCGTATCGCCGGGCCTCCGCGGACAGGATTAGAATTGCCCTGGTTGGAATCGCCGTCGCAAGCGAGCGCGAAGCCAGATCGCCGACAAATTCAATAGCGCAATCACGCCGATCAACAGTAATGTGGTGGTATAGACCATCGGTTTTGCGGCTTCGCTATTTTGACTTTGAAAACCGAGGTCGTAGATATGGAACCCAAGATGCATAAAGCTACGATCAAAATGTAAAAACGGCGGCGAGAAGTCGATCGGCAGCTCAGGCGCCAGCTTTAGCACGCCGACCAGCATCAGTGGCGCCACTTCGCCGGCGCCGCGCGCCATGGCCAGGATCATGCCGGTCATAATCCCCGGCAAAGCATGCGGCAGTACGATCCGCCAAATGGTTTGCCACTTGCTGGCGCCGCAGCCATACGAGCCTTCTCGCAGTGAATTCGGAACCGCCGCAAGCGACTCTTCGGTGGCGACAATCACCACCGGCAGCGTCAACAGTGCGAGCGTAATGCTGGCCCACGCCAAACAACCTTTCCCAAACACCGGGTTCGGCAAGTGCGCGGTAAAAAAGCCGTTAAACTCTGGAGTGGTCGCCAAAGCGACCAAAAACAGAGCGGTCGCAACCACCCACAACAACAACGCGAACTTTCCCAACCATTGATTGCGTCGGCCGGTCAATTGACGCCGACTGCCAACTGCATACATCGAGACCATAAACGCGCCGCAGGCAGTCGCCGCCAAGACGGCGAGCAGCAGATACCAGCGTCCTGATGACATGACTGGCAGATCTGCGTTCCGCGGACCGCCGTCAATAAAACGCCCTACATTGCCGATCAAAAATGCAAACCCAAAGACGCCAAACACAATGCTGGGCACGCCGGCTAGGTTGTTGATACTAATGCGGATGGCGCTGACGATCGGCCCCGGCTTGGCGAACTCGCGCAGATACAGCGCGGCCAACACGCCAAACGGAACCACCAAGATCGACATGATCATCGTCATCGCGACCGTTCCCCAGATCGCCGGAAAGACGCCCCCCTCGGAGTTCGCTTCGCGAGGGTCATCCATCAGAAACTCGCTCCAGCGCGAGACATAAACACCCATCTGGCCAAGCCAGCTCAAGCGATTGGCCGGAAAGGCGCGGACGATCTCTGACAGCGGAATATCTTTGTCGATCTCTTGTGCGGTCTGCATGTGCAACACGTAACGATCATTCTCTTCGTTCAACTGACGAATGCGATCCTGCAACTTGCCGGTACGCTCGGTTGATTCTTGGCGGATTCGCAGAAAATCATTGACCGCTGCTTGCGTGGATTCCGGCATTGCGTTGACCAACTGCTGGATCTCCACGATGCGCGCCTTGGGTTGCGCTTGCTGCTCGGCCAGATCAGTCGCTAAGCCTTGAATGATTTGTTGGGTGAATTTTGCCAGCGGCGAATCAGCCCCATCGCGCTTTTCGACTTGGCGCAAGATCGCCTGATTGTTTTCGCCCACCTCGCCCAGCAGGGCGACTTCCGCTTGCAGGCGAGCCAGTTCGTTGGCCAGCTGCACGATAAAGACGCCGGGATGTCTGATCTCTTGATCACGCAACGCCAAGCGTGCGCGTTCCTCATTGCCGTTGACTTCGCCAACTTCAAACTCTTCAATCTCTTTGCGTCGCGCCGAGCGGCTGATGACTTCGTGATGAAACTTGTTGTAGTTGTCCCAAGCAACTTCAGGACCAACCGAGGCCTGGATGATGCTAACGACGTTTTGCTCGTCCGGCTTGGCGTCAGCCAATGGAGTGATTTCGCCCGACTGCAATTGGGCCCGCAATTCCCCTTCCAGCGATTTGTGTTCGGCGATGAACGCGTTGATGTTGGCGGTCCGAATTTTGTCAAGCTCCGCTTCCACCGGCGCCAGCGCTGTTTGCAACTGCTCGGCTTGCTCGGCGTCGCTGATGCGGTAGGAGTTGCTTTGCAATAGCTGTACGATGTTATTGAGTTGCTCTTCTTCCGCCGAGATCGTCCGCTGGTGCGACAACTTAAACTCGACCGGCATGCCGTAGAACCGCCCCCAAGAGAGTCGTTCGATCACCATCGCCCACTCAGGCAACGTCACTTCGGGCGAAACCATTTCGAATTCTGAAACGGAATGGTAGTGCGTGCCTTCACGGTCAAAGTTCGCGATGATATCGAAGTTGCCGGTTCGGTACTGCCGTCGTTCGACTTCAAACGGAACATTGCCCGCCGCTGCAAATTTCTGCTGAGCGATCTCGCGCGCCTGTTTCAGCTCTGGTGGAAACGAACTGATCAACTGTTCGGTCAGCTTAAACTTTTCGACGCCGGCCGCTTCGCCCAAATAGACCGCTCCGTCCACCGTTTCGACTTGATAGAGTCGTCCTGGCCAGAAGGTGCGCATGCCGTTGTAAACCACCAACGACAGCAACCCAAAGATCATCAGCAAGCAAAGGGCCAATGAGCCGCCGGTCAGCCAGACCATCGGCTCACCCTGTGCAAGGAGCGACAGACCCGGCTTCGAGACGTGCCCTCGTTTCTCCCGCGGCGCGGCGGCAGCGTCGTTTTCAGCAGGCGAGGTCATAGTTGATAGGCTCGTTTACGGAAACGCAGCCGCACAATCTCGGCCACGGTATTGATCAAAAAAGTAAGGACAAACAGCACCAGCGCCGCCGCAAATAGCATCCGAAAGTGGGTGCTGTTCTCAACCGCTTCCGGCAGTTCAATGGCAATTGTCGCACTCAAAGTGCGGAAGCCGCTAAAGATGTTCCAATCTGTCACCGGCGTATTGCCGCCTGCCATCAGCACGATCATCGTCTCGCCGACCACACGTCCTAGCCCGATCATCATGGCCGAGAAGAGCCCGCTCATTGCGGTGGGGATCACGACGCGAACGGTCGTTTGCCACGGTGTTGCTCCACAGCCCAACGACGCCGATCGAAGATGTCTAGGGACCGTCGCCAGGGCGTCGTCTGCGATGGTGTAGATGATCGGAATAACCGCAAATCCCATCACAAAGCCAACGACAAACGAGTTGCGCTGGGCGTAGCTATCCATCAACGTCCCGCGTGGATCCCATGCCGCGGCGCCAAAAAGGGTCGGCAAATAATAAAGTAGCGCAGAAAGCAACCAGGCGGTCGCAAACGTCAGCAGCACCAGCGATGCAAACTTAACCAAGCTCAGCATCGCAAATTGCATGCGGCTCCAACGCAGCGCCCTAGCTCTTAAATAGGGATTGATGACTGCGCCATTCACAAAGAAAGCGAACATTCCCGCTAGCGGCAACAGCATCATGAGCCAGCCGACGACGCCGGTCCCGTGACCGTCGAGCCACGATTTGACATCGCCGTCAAACGCGATTTGCTCAACCCCTGGCGCTAGGAGATAGGCAATGCCTAGCCCCAGAAACAGCACCGGAATCATAAACCAGAGACGCCAAGGTTCGAGCCGCAAGCCAATCCGGCGGGGGATCAACTGCCAAAGCATCGCCGCCATGATAAAGGTGAGCGGTACAACGACGATAGTTGTTAAAAAATAGGCTAAGTAAGAATCCACGATCGGTGCAAATACCATCGCCGCCAGAAATCCCAGCACCACGCTGGGGAGACTGGCCATCATCTCGACCGTCGGCTTTACGACCGTGCGAACTTTGTGGGTCGTAAACTCGCTGGTATAGATCGCCGCCAACAGCGCGATCGGAGCGCCGAACAGCATCGAGTAGAAGGTCGCTTTCAGCGTTCCGGAGATCAGCGGGTAAAGCCCTAGCTTCATTTCCGGTTCGACGCCGGCCGACGAACTTTGCCAGATCTGTCGCGGCTTGGGATAACCCTCGTACCAGACCGGCAAGATGGCTGCGCTGACCGAGACTTCTGGGTGCCGTGGGTCAAAGTCCCACATCGAAATCCCGGCTGCCGATTCGACCAGCAGGCCGTCGTCTTTAGGCGTGATGAGTGCGGTGAGCACTGGAGTAGCTGCGGGTAAGTTGCGCTGCAGGACCAATCGTTCGGTTGTCATGTGATAGACGCGGAAGCGGCCAGTCTCGTAGCCAACCGCCAACATGCGGCTGCGCTCGGAGGGTCGCATCGAAACAACCTTTTCCCCCGACGCCGACTCCAACTCATGAACACGCGCCAGTGTGAAACCGTCACTCGTTTTTCGGTCTTGCAACGCCGGATCGATGGTTTCGGCGGCGCGAACCAAAAACCAACCGCTCGCGTTCCCTTGGCTATCGCCAACAAATATCGTCGTGTTTCCTAAGATCAAATCGCAGACCGTCAACTCGGCGGTCGTATCGGGAAGCAAATCGACCTTCTCGGCGGGTTCTAGCTGAAATCCATCGTCACCCAGGCGGCGGACAAATCGTACGGTCTGACCTGATTTCCAGGCCAGCAGTACGTCGCTTCCGCGTGCCGTCATCAGCAAAAATTGCGGGCGCTCGCCCTGAATATCTGCAATGTCGAGCTCAATCGCCTGATTCTCAAAGGTCACGTCGCCGGTGAGAAAGTCTTCGCTTTCAGTCAATGTGCAATAACGAAGTTTGCCATCGGCGGAATAGCAGGTAAAAATGCGATCCGCTACCGTGAAGGTCGCTTGATTTTCTCCCCCGCGATTGCTGGGAACATGCTCGACCAACAAGATCGCCTTCTCCGAAATCTTGATCGGATCTTGGAGTGCGGCCTGAAATGCTTGAACGCGAAACTGCCCTTGCGAGGTGACTTCTAGCACTCCAGGGTCTTCTGCTTCTGCTCCCACGCGATGAAAAGTCGCCCGTTGTCCCGGGCTCAATTCTCGCAATTCTTCGGGAACTTGAAGAACATCCTCATAGCTGGTTTTAAAGCTTATTTCACCATACTGGATCGTTCCGTCCGAGAAACCGAGCACCAAGTCGCCGCCCATGGCGACCGAAATCGCCGTTAGTCGCTTGTCAGCAAACAACTGCCGCTCTAGCAGTTTCTCGCCGTTATCGAGGCGAAACGCATCCAAACGCCCATCTTCAAACAAGACCCAGCCAATCGATCGGTATTCGTCAATGGCCAGATGAACCGGCTTTGTCTCTCCCCAATGTGATTGTCGCGTCGCTTCACCAGAGAGTGAAGCAGGCAGTCCCAGCGGCGCCACACGGGCGACCAGGACGACAAAGACAGCGAGAACAGCGACAATTGTGCCGATCCCCCCCACGGTAATCACAAACTCGGATATTACATCCGCAGCAGCGACTCCCCATCGCGTCTTCATGCGTCGGCGGCGACCGGGAGAACTCTTTTCGTCTTGCGACATGTATCTGGTCTAACTCGACGATCGAATCGCCGATTCCAAGACGCCTAATGAATAAGAAAAAACGTGCCGTTTCAGCCAATCGCAGAAACGGCGCGTAAGACAATTTTCAGAACCTAGCCGCTAATCGACGATGCCGATCATCGCAAGTTGCTTCTTTGCAACGGCGGCGGGCAACGGCAAATAACCATCTTTCACAACGGCCTCTTGCCCCTCTTTACTGAAAACGTACTTGATAAACTCGCGACGGAGCGGATCAAGCCGAGTTCCCGGCTTGTGATTAAGGCTGAGGAACAGGAACCGTGAGAGTGGATAATTTTTGACATTTTCTAGGCTGGGCTCTACATATTTATTTCCGGTCTTGGAGATCGGCACGACGCGAATCGCAGCCGTCTTGTAGCCGATGCCGCTATAGCCAATCCCTGCTTGATCATTGGCGACCCCTTGCACAACCGAAGAGCTGCCCGGCTGCTCTTTGACCGAAGTCTTGTAGTCCCCTTCAAATAGTGCGTTCTCTTTGAAGTACCCGTAGGTTCCCGAAGCCGAGTTACGACCATAAAGACTGATCGACTCGCTCTCCCATGCCCCCTTCAAACCAACTTGACCCCAAGAGGTAATGTCCTGCTTCCATCCCCCCTTACGCGTGCTGGAGAAGATTGCATCGACCTCAGGCATCGAAAGACCTTGGATCGGATTATCTTTGTGAACGAAGACAGCCAGCATGTCGATCGCCGAACCAAGCTGCGTCGGTTTGTAGCCAAACCGCTTCTCAAACTTATCAATCTCGCTGGCTTTCATCGCTCGGCTCATCGGCCCAAAGGTAGCCGTCCCGTTAATCAGCGCAGCCGGCGCCGTGGAAGACCCCTTCCCTTCAATCTCGACTTTGACGTTCGGGTAATACTTATTGAAGCCTTCCGCCCACAAGGTCATCAGGTTATTCATCGTGTCCGAGCCGATGCTGCTGACGCTGCCGGAGACGCCTTGGATCGGCTTGTAGGACGGCAGATCTTTGTCGACCTGAATCTGGGCCGAAGCGGCCAGCGGTGCGGTCAGCACCAAAGCGAGGACCAAAAAGCTGTTGTGTCTGAGATTCATGATGGGTGCATCCCTCTGAAAAATTTCACCGATAAATCGAATCCCCAGCTCTACTGCAGATCGCCGAAGCCGCTGGGTGCTGCCAGACTATGATGACGAACGATTGTTAAGATTCGATGAATGTACTGTGAACAAGCGTGAAAACGTTTTGCGGCAATTTCGGCGAAAATCGCTATCCGCCAATCACTAAGGCAGGGAGAATACGACAAGAGTTCGTAAATCCTCGGCGAATAATTCATGAAGAACGCGTGTGCGAGCCGCCTGACGGCAGCCCGATAAGCTAGGCCCTTTAAGCTAGGAAAGTTTAGATCGACTTGGTCCCCACTTCAACCACTGACAACAACCCATCCCCATCTCGGTCAAGTTCTTCAAATTGCGCTCGTTGCCCTAAAAATTCGGCCCAACTGATGTCTCCGTCCCCGTTGAAATCCATCGCCGAATGCCAAGCGGGGCGCCCCTCAACCGGCGCCCGGATTGTACGAGTCGTGAGCTCCGATCCGTCACGATCTCCCCCCCGATAGATAACCAGGCCGCCAAAAGTGGGAAATTCGTCCGGCGATACCGATCCATCCCCATCCTGATCTAGTGCATTCAACTTGTTTGTCGCCGCCCGCAGTTCCCGCGTCGCCAGGCGACCATCGCCGTTCTCATCAATTACAGAAAACAATGGGTCGATTAGTCCGACTCGCTGCACTCGAACCTGACAGGCCTTCACCAGGTTCACATTCACCAGCGCCGTCGATAGCTCGTCCAGGGTCGCTTTGCCGTCCCCATCGGCATCGATCGCAGCGAAGGTAAGTCGCTCGATCACATTCTCTGGCAGTTCCTCTTGCTCGAGATATTCATTCTTATCCCGGTCATAAGTCTGCAGCAAATTCTGGGCGCGAGCAAAGACCAAGTCCGCGACTCCCGATTCGTCCTCAACCTGGATCAGCAATTGACTATTCTCAGCAGCCAAAGCTTTGCAGGAGCGAAACACCGAATCCTGTAACTCATAATCTTGGTCAGGCAAAACAGTTAGCGTGAAAAAGTCGGCGTCCTTTGCACGTTCACCAAACCGAATCTCCAGCGTGGCGCTCGGCGGCAACTGCGCGATGCGGGGGACTTCGCGATACTCGAGATAGCCGTCTTCATCTTCATCCACCAGCTTCAGCGGTGATTCTTCGCCAAAAACGGTCGCAATCTCGACGGCTGAGCCAAAGTTGTAAATCGTCTCTATCGAACGCAGAACCTGCGGCCAAGAGGTCTCTTCATCCAGCACGAACGCTCCCAACTCGCCGCGCCAATCAGAATTCGCCGACATCCCCATCATCGGACTGCGCGGCGGCGCCAACTCGGCGGTAGAGATGATGCCATCGGCGTCGGCGTCTCGCGCACGCAACAGACGATCGGCAGCGGCGATTTCGTCGGCGGATAGCGACTGGTCGCCATCTTGATCCAGCTCGCGCAATACGTCTGACTGCTCACGACTGCGGCGGAAGGTGGAATAGGCGCGAGGATCGACCGAAAACTCCCGCGCCTTGCCGCGGTTGCGCGTTAACATCCGTGCAGTCTCATCAGCGTCAACACGGCCATTGCGATTGACGTCATATAACTTGATCAGCCGAACACGCTCTTGCGGATTCAAAAAAGAGAGATTGCCCAGTTGCCCGCGATTAAACTGCGGGTTGTCGGCCAGTTCGTCCCAGGTCGAAATTCCATCTCCATCGGTATCAGCCATACCGATCACTTTTTCGGAAAGGGCAAAGAGCGCCTCCTCAAACGGGCGACCATCAATCCAAAGATAGACCTCCAACAACAACGGTCGCCTAGCAGCCATGATTAGCAATTTCTGCGGTGCAGGCCGCATAACAGCCGGAGCTTCGACCGTTGGTTCAGCTACAGCGGCGATCACGGCTTCCTTTGGCAATTCCTTGACGGGCGGCGGCATCTCTGCTGCATCAAGCTTCTCCGGCGCGACGAATTCGCCGGTCGTATTGGCGGACGGGGATGGCGATGCCGGCTGTTGGGCAGGGCGACAGGCGCTCAAGCCAAGCAACAGCATGCAGGCCAACCAAAATGGATTAGGACAACAACGCACGGATCGGAGCTCCCTCACTGATCTTGATCGGGCGTGACAATGGCGAGACGTTCTCTGTCGCCGGATCGACTCCGACGGCTGCACACAACGTCGCGATCAGATCAGGAACCTCCGTCTTGCCGTCGACAATCTCTTCGCCCCCTGGGCTGGTCGAGCCATACGCTTGACCGCCAGCAATCCCGCCGCCTGCCAAGACGCAGCTCCAAGCGTCCGGAAAATGATCGCGTCCTGCGTTGGCGTTGATCTGTGGAGTTCGCCCAAACTCGCCCATCCACAATATGGTGGTTGAATCGAGTAAACCACGTTCATCCAGTTCGCGCATCAACGTGGCCCAGCCGCGGTCCAGCTCTTCCGACAACGTCTTTACGCCGGCGAAGTTCGCTTGATGCGTATCCCAGCCAAGCCCATCGGCGCCATGCGTGACTTCGACAAACGGCACGCCCCGCTCGATCAACCGCCGCGCGATCAAGCATCCCTGACCAAAGCGACCATTGCCATACGATTTGCGAACTTCGTCGGGTTCTTGGTGCAAATCAAACGCGGCCGCGGCGGTGGGATTCATCATGCGGACAGCGCGGCGAAAGATCGTATCATGCGACTTGGGCGCCTGAGCGTCGCGAAGCGCCAAAAAAGACTCTTGTTGGCCGCGCCACAGTTTCATCCGCGCCTCGGCTCGCTCTGGAGAAACTTCGCCCGGCAGCTGAAGATAGTCGACCCCTAAATCTACCGGACCGTTCGCGGCGGCAGCAGGATCGGCCGGACCATACGTCGCCCGTTGGCCAACCGTGGTCGCAGAGTGCTTGGGTCCTAAAAAACCTCCGCTGATAGCCGCTTGGCTAAAAGCCGAGTTGGGATTGACGGCGACAAAATTTGGCAGATCAGCCTGCGGATCACCTAAGGCTTTCGACAGCGATGCGCCGATCGCCGGATAACGCAGCGGTCCGCCGGGGCGTTCTCCGGTGTGCATCAAGTAGGCGCCGCGTTGGTGATCCCCTTCTTTGGTGCTCATCCCGCGCAAGATCGCCAAGCGATCCGCTTGCTGGGCCAGTTGCGGCAAATGCTCGCTAAACTTTAGCCCCGGCACGTTGGTTTCGATCTCTTTGTATTCACCGCCGTTCGCGTGTCCCGGCTTGAGATCAAACGTGTCGAGCTGGCTCGGCCCACCAGCCATCCACAAGACGATACAGCGGCGTTTAGCCGGTTGTTCACCGGCAGCTTCCACCAGCGCCGGCAACCACGCACAACTTGCGGCGCCAACCAGCGCCTGCTGCATAAATCGACGTCGCTTGAGATTGGCCATCGCGTGAGACTCTTGTTAATGATTCAGCATAAACTCTGCACTGGCGGCGACCGCCCACAGCAGATCGCCCAACGCTTGCTGCTTTTCGTTGGGCGAAGCGGCCGCTAGATACTCTTGAAAACGTGCTCGCTCGGCTGCGGTTGGTTGACGCGAATAGGCGGCCAGCGCAATCAACTCCACTCGCTGTTCATCGCTTAAAAAAGGTGCTTCCAGCGCCTGCAAAAAACCGCTCGTTTCAGCCTCCGTCGCCAGCGAGACCGGCGGGCCATTCATCAGCGCCAGCGCTTGCGGAGCGCCGGTTTCAAAATCGGTACGATCCAGCGAAACGGTCCGCATGCGGGCGACAAACTGCAAACGCTGCTGCGATTGATCAAAAAATTGCGGCGCCTGATTGCTCGGCTCGCCTGCCGTGCCGCGAATCAAACCGAGACGCAACACGCTGTCATACAACTGTTCTGGCGAAAGCGACTTGATTGCCATATTGGCGAACAACTCGGGACGCTGGTCCGCTACATTTTGACTACTGCGAGCATAGGCCTCCGTCTTCGCGATCGTCCGCAACAATTGTCGCAGGTCATAGCCTGTGTCGACAAAGTACTGCGTCAGCTCATCCATTAGCTCTGGATGGCTGGGTGCGTTGAGCGGCGAAAGATCATCGACCGGCTCGACCAAGCCACGACCAAACAGATGCGCCCACGCCCAGTTCACGGCTCGTCGCGCCGTATAGGGATTGTCACGCGCAACCATCCAGACCGCCAGCTTTTGGCGGCGAGTCCCTCCAAAGCGATCGCTCGGCGCGCTGCCGCCGGGATAGAGAGGCGCGACCGTTTCGTCCGATTCGGGCAGCTTCACTTCGCCCGATTCTCGATCCACCAAAGTGATTCTTCCCATATTTCCATCTTGCTTGGCGACCTGCGCAAAGAAGGCGGCGTAGCCCCAAAAGTCTCGCTGCTTCCATGAGTCAAACGGATGATCGTGACACTCAGCGCACTGAATGTGAAGGCCGAGAAAAATCCGCGACGTCTCCGCCGCCAACTGCTCTGGCTTCAGGTCCAGCGAGTTGTAAAAGTAGACCGGTCCATCCTGCTCGCTGCTGGCCGTAATAAACTGCTCGACAATGCGGTCGTAGCGAGCATTCTCAGAGAACTGTTCACGCAGCCAGGCTTGCAACGCAAACTGATTTTGCAACTGCTGGAAGTCATCGGTCGGCTTGAGGATGATCTCGCGCCAAGTGCTGGCCAGATGGGAAGAGAACGCGGGGGAAGCCAGCAAGCGATCAATCAAGTGGGCCCGCTTCTGACGCGAACTGTTGGCCAAATAATCTCGCGTGATCGCAACCGGCGGGATCATCCCGTTCAGATCCAGATAGGCGCGACGCAAAAACTCGCCGTCGTCGGCCGCAGGCCCCGGCTCAACTCCTTCCGATTGCAGACGCGTCAGCAGCAATTGATCGATGCGAGTCGTCATCGCCGCCGCATGATCCGCACTCTCTTCAGCGACCGCAATCACCGCCGGAAAAAGCAGGAGCAGGATCGTTAAGCGAACTAACGGAAAACAAGACATGGCGTATCGAGTGGAAAGAGGAGCAAGGTCCGACACTTCCGCATTCTAGCGGATCATGCTATCTATGCGAACGAAAAGGGGGGGATTTTCTCCCCTCGGCCGGAAGCCCCCACTGCTTCGCAGCTTCCGTCATTCGCTAGACTAAAGCTTCTCTTGAAAAAAAAACGTGAACCCCACCCACATGACGCCGCCGAAAAGCTGTTTGACGCGCAAAGAGTCCCTCTGGAGCCAATTTTGGCGGCGCCGGCAATTGGCAATTGCGTTACTTGCAATTCTCGGGATCGCGATCCATCTCGGTCTGCGGTTTGGCCTGCATGCGGCGCCAGCAACGTTTAACCTGCCGCTTTGGATCACTCTGACGGTTGGCGGCGTTCCGCTGATCCTGGAACTGCTTAACAAGGTGATTCAGCTCGAATTTGGCGCCGATCTGCTCGCTGGCATTTCAATCATCGCAGCGTCATTGCTGGGCGAATATCTTGCCGGTTCGATCGTCGTATTGATGCTCTCCGGCGGTGAAGCGTTAGAGTCATTCGCCGTCGGTCGCGCTTCGGCGGTTCTCCAAGCCTTAGCCAAGCGTCTCCCCTCGGTGGCGCATCGACGCCACGGTTCCGCGTTGGAGGATATCGCGGTCGATGCGATTGAAGTCGGGGACATTGTCGTCATTTTGCCGCACGAAGTCTGTCCGGTCGATGGTGTGGTGATCGAAGGGCATAGCGCCATGGATGAGTCGTATTTGACCGGCGAGCCCTATGTGATGTCAAAAACGCCGGGGGTCAGCGTCATGTCAGGGGCCGTCAACGGCGACGGCGCATTGACGATCAAGGCCGAGAAACAGGCAGTCGACTCACGCTATGCCAAAATCATGGAGGTCATGCGCAAGTCCGAGCAACAGCGTCCGCGGATGCGCCGCCTGGCGGACCAGTTGGGCGCTTATTATACGCCGCTGGCGCTGGCGATCGCCGGCGCAGCCTGGTTCGCAAGCGGCGATGCGACTCGGTTTTTGGCGGTGATCGTTGTTGCGACTCCTTGCCCTTTGCTGATCGCAATTCCGGTGGCGATCATCGGTTCGATTTCGCTGGCGGCGCAAATGGGGATCATTATTCGCCTGCCTGCGGCGCTGGAGGAGGTCGATCGCTGTCGCACAGTAATCTTCGACAAAACCGGCACACTAACCTACGGCGAGCCCCGCCTTTACGACCAATGGACTGCGTCTGGCTACGACCAACAAGAAACGCTGGCGTTGGTCGCCAGCTTGGAACGCTACTCAAAGCACCCATTGGCCGAGGCAATTCAAAAAGAGGCCGAAAAAGGGGCCGCCGCGGTCTATGAAGTGAGCGAACTCAGCGAACGTCCTGGGCAAGGGATGCGGGGGAACGTCCATAACCGTGAAGTTCGCATTACCAGCCGCAAGCAACTGCTAGCCGAGCAACCTGACGCTCTGTTGCCGCCGCAACAAGGGGGCCTGGAGTGCGTCGTCCTGGTCGATGAACAACTAGCGGCGATCTACTTCTTCCGCGATGCGCCACGACGCGAAGGGAAGCGCTTTATCGATCACCTGGGACCGCAGCATCAGATCAGCAAGTTGATGCTGGTTACGGGGGATCGTGAATCAGAGGCCCGCTTTTTGGCCGATCAAGTCGGCATTCATGAGGTCCACTACAACCAATCGCCCGAAGAAAAGCTGGAGCTAGTTCGCCGCGAAACGGCCAGCGCTCCGACCTTGTTTGTGGGAGACGGCATCAACGATGCTCCGGCCTTGGCGGCTGCGACCGTCGGCGTGGCGTTTGGCCAGAATAGTGACGTCACTACGGAAGCTGCCGCCGTGGTCGTCCTCGACAGTTCACTAGAAACCGTAGACAAACTGCTGCATATCGGTCGCCGCATGCGCATCATCGCCCTGCAGAGCGCCCTGGGAGGAATCGCACTCAGCATGATCGGGATGTTGGCGGCGGCAGTCGGCTGGCTGCCTCCCGTAGCCGGGGCAATTTCGCAGGAATTGATTGACGTGGTCGTTGTGGTAAACGCTCTGCGGGCCGCGTTTCCTCCGAGCGAGCTAACCGATTACGATAAAGAATAAATCAACCCGTTCGCCTCCACTGCTCGCATCCTGAAAGAATCGACTCATGCCCCGCATTCTGATCGCAATTTTCTGCGCGACGACAGTTTTGCTTTGCACTTCTGCTAGAGCCGAAGAGCCAGGCGAAGGCCTGATTGACGGTTTGCTGGCCGAGATCCGCCAACTGGCGCATCGCCTAGAACGCATTGAAGCCCAAGTTGATAAGAACAGCGCCGCGATCGATCGTGCCGATGCAACGCCCGCCCAAACGCCCAAAGAGAAAAAGCCCAAGCAAGCCGAGCAGCGGATTACCCTTAACTGGAAACCCAAAGCGCCGCTCGACCATTCAGGCGCCTGGCTCATGACGCTACCGCAGGGCGCCGAACATCAGGTTGTCATCGAGCAGGTCAATGACGATCAATTCAAACTCGTCCGCCCCCGCTTAAACCTGGCAGGAATCTACCAAGCCAGCGGCGCCACGCTGTCGATCGTGCAGCCAGCTGACAAGCGATTGATCGGATTTGTCTGGACGGCGATCAATCGCAACACGCTGATCCTGACCGGTGAGCCGCCGCTGGAGCGCACCGGATCAAGTTACATTGGCGCGACGCTTACGCGCCTGGTTGAATCGCCGGAATAGCAGTAATCGCTTCATTGGGCGAGCGAACCTCAGGGAAGATCTGCTTCACCCCTTGGCGTCCCAATAAAAATCGCTGACACACCAGGCCAACTCCCCCTTCGCCGTGACACACGACCTCGAAAATCGGCTCACGGTGCGGCAACACAGTCGCCCGAAAGATCGGTCCGCTGAATTGCAGTTCAAAACTGGTTGATTCGTGATAGGCCGGGTCGGTCAATACGACAACATGCCGCTTCGAGACCTCGACCGGTTTGGCCTGGTCTTCTTCGGAAGCGAACAGCATCATCTTGCGTTCTCCGCCCCCCTTTAAGACAACATCGCGCTCGGCGACCAATGCATAGTCGCTATGCCATAGATCCGTGGTCCGCTTGTACCCTTCGACCATACAGGTACGTCGAACGAACCACAACGCGTTATCGCCGCAAAGCGGATAAGCGAGGACACTCAGAACTACGGCGGCTAAAAGCGTTGTGACCCAGTTGGAAGCTGTTTTCGATTCGTTCAATTTACTTGCCATTTTCTTGATCTCTGTTCAGGAGGTCTGTGCGTGCTTAGGCGGGAGTCTTACGACGAAAAATCGAGAGAGGACGACGCCGTAACGACGTCGATATAGGCGGGGTCAAACTCAAAAGGAGCGGGGGACTCCTCACGATAGGCTTGCTCGACTCCAGTGGGAGTCAGGCGAAAATGAACCGAATGAATGTGATTCGGAGCATCTTCCAGCACGAGTTCTACAACAGGGTGAATTCGTGGAATGAGGGAGACGCCGGTCAGTTTGCCGGCGACATCCAGTTGGTAGACGCCGCGGGAGACGTAGTCCAAGTCGGTCAAGACAACTTGGCGATGCTGATCCAATCCAACCTGACTAAAGACTAGTACGCGGCCCTGACTGCCGTCGCACCAGTGATAGGCATCTTCTTTATCCAGCCGGTATTGGCCTGACATCCCGGGCAACGATTGCTGATAGCCATGCACGAGAGAGATTCGACGTGCTGCTCGCAGCACATGCTCTCCGTACATCGGTGTCGCAAGCAGCAATAAACAGGCGGCCGCAATCCAAGTCTGCGGCGTAACTCGCTTTAATCTGTTCCACATAACTTCAGCCCCTTAGTGCTATATAGGTCGCGATTGGGTTTCGCGTGGTCTCCGACGGCGATGGGGGAACCGCGTAGGAAACCGATGGCATGCTTGGCAGGCATTCGCTGATTTGTGGGGCGCCCAGCGAACGAGCATCATCATGACAAGAGAGTCAGATCGATGATTGGCGTTTGTTTGCGTGCTAGCGGCTGCGAGCCTAACGAATGCGAGACAGAAAACGCAGGTTGAGCGCTAAATGCTGCCCAAATAAAGTGCTGCGGAAAACGGCGAGCCACTGCATTGGCTTAAGAAGGAATCAGCCGCCATAGAAAATGGGCGTTTATTGACACGCGGATGCCCGAATTTTTCCCACAAAACCGAAAATTAACACCATGAAGGGAAACTTAACACACCCAAGCCCCTTCGGAAGAAATTATATCAAAATGTTTAGCATTTCACTTTGCGCAAGTTCGCGTGCACAACCAATTAGCACGGCTGTCCTCAGGCACGAATCAGATACTTGCTCAGTAGAGTTTCAATGCCGATGCAGTGACTCGCAACACGCTCGGCGTCATGCACTTCAGGATCGACCGCAACGGCTGCGATTTCGGCCTGTAGAGACTCCATCAACTCCCGAGTCGCTGCCATATTGTCGATCGCTTCAATGCTCCCCTGATCGCCCGATGCGGTCAGGTACGCTTCAGCCAACTGGCGATTGGTGAACAGGCAGAGAACCACAACTTCACGCCCCTCGGCGTCGACACCGGCAATTGAGCTAAAACCAGACTCCAACTGCAGCAGATAAACCGGATAACTCCAAGGGGAATAATCAACTTCTAGTCGATCGTTGAGCAGCGACTGAACCGTAGTTGTCCACTGGGCGTTCACCTCTGCTTCGCGAGGTTCAGGATCAAAACAGACCAGCGTCACGGGCGCCCGCAAACTTTCCAACAGCCAGGCAAATTCACGGTCGTTGTTCAACTGCCGGGGGGCGCCCAAGATTCCCAAGCTCTGCATAAAATCGAGCGTCTTGTCTTCGGTCGTTAGCGCGACCAGCAATTGCTGCGAGCCGTCTTGAGGATCGACGATCGAAGCATAGCCGCCGTTGTGAGCGATTAGATAGAGAGGATAAGTCCACGAGTACGACATCGGTTGGTTTCCTTGAAACGCAAATCAATTATTGGGCAGCGGCGGAGGAGGCGGCCGCAATGCGGCGATTTTCGCGGCGTACAAGTTGGCCACATGCGGCGTCGACATCGGCGCCCAGTGAATAGCGGATCGTCACGGTATAACCTGCGGCACGGAGAGCGGCCCCAAATGCTTCTCGCTCTTCCTTGGAGGTTCCCTCTAGATGCGGCGCCGCGTCGACAAGATTGTAGGGAATCAAATTGATATGCACCGGCAATCCGCGCAGGTATTCGGCCAGCGCTTGACAATCTTCGGGGCCATCATTGATCCCTCGCAGCATCAGATACTCGATCATGATCGATTGCTGCTGAACCGCAGCAACCTGATCGAGCGCGGCACGCAGTTCTTTCAAATCAAACTTTGCGGCCAACGGAATGATCTCTGCACGGCGCGATTGGATCGCGCTGTGCAGACTCAGCGCAAGGTTCACGCGCGGAAACTTGCGTGCGAACTCGACCATGGCCGCAGGCAAGCCGACGGTTGAAACCAAAGTTCGACGGGGAGACTGATCAAATCCATGCGGCGAAACGAGCTTTTCTACCGTTTCGTGCACCGCCGCCGTGTTATGGAACGGCTCACCCATCCCCATAAAGACGATGTTGCGGATCTTGCGACCCTCTGGCTTAAGCAATTGATTGGCCTGCACGACCTGGTCCAAAATCTGAGCCGCCGATAGACTGCGGGCGATCCCCATTTTGCCGGTGGCGCAAAAGTCGCAATTGGCTGCGCAGCCAATCTGCGACGAAACGCAGAGCGCCGTTCGCCCGGTGGCCACACGCAAGATTACCGACTCAAGCAGCAGGCCATCTGCGGTGCGAAACAGCAACTTTGAAGCGCCATCCAACTGCGAATCAAAACGCTGGTCGAGCGTCAGCTCATGAAAGCGAATCTCGGCGGCAAAACGCTCACGAACCGCTTCGGGAAGCTCCTGAAGGGCCTCCTCAGCCGAGTCTTGCAGCTTCAGCAACCGCGTCCTCAACCGGCGCAGTCGATGCGGATCGAGCGCCAATTGCTTGCGCAGCGATTCAACAGCGGCATCATCATGAATACTACTGGACATGACCGCACTTCCAACAGTCAGGCTCGGCGTATCTCGGCAGTTTGGTCAGCAAGATCATACAGGTTCTCGAAATGGCTCAGATGACCTTGCATTGTAGGTCGAATCGCCGCCGGAACCAAGGAACCCTCAAAGAGGCGAAGCGTGACCACTAAGACTTGGTCGCGCAAAAAAAGAACGCCCGCCGAGGAGCGTTCTCTAGTCTGCTTATCCGTGTTTGCCCACTATTCGTAATCCCACTTCAAGATCCAAGGATCTTGGGTACGCTTCTGAAACTCTTTTAGCTTCCGTTCCATTTCCTGCTTGATACCAGAATACTTCTCGACGTCAGACAGATTATTGGTCTCGTAAGGATCGGACGAGAGATCGAACAGTTCAAACTGGGGGCGATGGATATAGTCTTTCACCTTCCTCTGGCCGTAGTAGGCGTCAGGCCCCTGCTTGTAGATGTCTTGGAAGGTCGGAGCCTCCCACAAATCAGAAGCAAACGGATAAGGCAAGCCGTGGGCAATGTTCCAGATCAATTTGTAGTTGCCGCTACGCACGACGCGCATCGGGTAGTACATCGTAATCTCGTGGAATGTGTGGGACGCATAGATCTCATCCCAACCTGGGGGATTGGCCTGATCCAAAGTCTTTAGGAACGAGCGCCCTTGCAGCTTGTTCTGCTTCGGCGTCGCATCGGCAAAATCAAGAATCGTTGGCGTTAGATCGACCCAACTGACCAGCGCCTCGCAACGTAAGCCCCGTTTTTGGTTGTACGGGTTACGAATGACGCACGGCGAGTTCAAGCCGGGCTCATAAGTTGTCGTTTTCCCACCCGGAAACGCGATTCCATGATCCGAGATATAAAGGATCAACGTGTCGTCATAGACCCCCTTCTCTTTCAAAATTTCAACCAATCGCCCTAGCCCCTGATCGATGCGTGAAACGGACTGATAGTACTGAGCCAGTTCGGCGCGACAGGTCGGCGTGTCCGGCAAAAAAGCAGGAACAATCACATCGGCGGGATCAAACTTAACCGTCTCGACGCCGGGATAACCCTCGGGGCGATTGCCGAACGCGTCCGGCTTGAAAGGATCCTCTTTCACGACCCCGCCGCCGCGATGCGGATCGGATGTGCAGATGTACAGAAAGAACGGCTTGTCACTCTCTGCACCAATAAAGTCGGCCGAGTTATTCGCCAATTGAACGGCGTTGCGACTATCTCCCTTTAGCGCCTGCTGAAAATGATAGACCTGCTCCGGAGCGACGTGATACTTGCCGATTCGTGCGGTGCGATAGCCGGCCGCTTCCAGCATCACCGGCAAGCTTTTTACCCGGTCATGCGAACTGAAGTGATGATAGGCGTGCTCATGTCCATAGTGACCATTCGCGTGATTGAACATCCCGGTCAGAATGACGCTACGGCTTGCACTGCAACTAGCGGTGGTCGCATAGGCGTGATCAAAGATCGTGCCATCTGCGGCTAACGCGTCGAGATGGGGAGTCTTGATAACGGGATTGCCGTAGCAGCCGGCATCTTTTCCCTGGTCATCGGTTACAAACAACACCACATTGCGCGGCGCGGCGAAGACCGCTGCATTGCAGCCGAGCAACAGCAGAATCGCCAGCGAAACAATACGAAAAATCACGCGTAAACTCCCAGGAAAGACATGAGTGGGGGATTTTTACGATAACACGCCACGCTGCGAGATTAAAGCGCGTGGTGCTTCTCCCGGCAAATACTTTGGACGCGATTACGGATGATAAATCCTCCACCGCCACCATTGAAAAATGCCAAAATCCCCCACATAAACCGAATTCTAGAAGAGCTGTCGCCAGCATCGCCGGACCAGCAACGATCAATCTCTAAGTAGAAAAGCAGCGTTCTTTCCGTGAAATCAGGCAATGGGGTTAGCGCACTGAGGGATGTCCGCGACAATCCACCTTTACCCCTATCAGCAACGCCTGACGTCTTGAGCTCTATATGCAGTTTCTCGCCGACCAACCTGTATGGGTCGTCGCCTTGTTCATTTTCTGCACGCGCATTGTGGATGTGTCGATCGGGACGCTGCGCACTATTTCGGTAGTCCAGGGACGACTGGGCTTATCGGTTGTCCTCGGTTTTTTCGAGGTGCTAGTCTGGACGATGGCGATTTCGCAGGTCATTTCCGGAATCAGCGAAAACCCGGTCTACCTTTTCGCCTATGCCGGAGGGTTCGCCGCCGGTAATGCGACCGGCATTCGACTTGAGCGCATGCTAGCCTTAGGGCACGTCGTGGTGCGGATGATATCGCCTCACGATGGGCCCAAAGTCGCCAAAGCGCTGCGTGAAGCGGGTCAACGCGTCACCACGTTTACCGGCGAAGGCCGAGACGGACCGGTACTGTTGATTTATATGAACTGCCGCCGTCGCAAGCTGAAGCGCTTTCTCAAAATCGCTACCGCAAGCGATCCGACCCTGTTTTACACGGTCGAGCCTGTCCATTCGCACAGCGAAGGACTGGCCGTTCCGCTGCCGCATCGCACCGGCTGGCGAGCACTACTCAAGATGAAATAGCCAATTCTGGCTCAATCTCTCTCCGCAGCTCTCTCGGCTGCTAGCAAGCCAGCGTCTAGCTTCAGATGCACGCCCTTATTTTGCACACAAAGAGGATTGTTTCGTCCGCAAAATTGCATAAACTAGTTTTTATTAAATTTACTTCTTACTACATGCACCCCGAGAGGTAGCTCTAGTGAAAGCGAATATCCCGTTCCTCGCAGCGGTTTGCGGCTTGGCCCTCTTGCTGAACATCGGCTGCGGAGGTGCAACATCCGACGCTCACAAGATCTCAGGCAAAGTTCACAACGGCGGCGAAATTCTAAAAGTCGCCAATGCTGAAATCGGCGTCGGCAAAGTTGAAGTCATCTTCTACCGGGTCAATGAAGCAGGGAAAGCGGACGAGTCAAATCCGATGAGCGCCACCGTCGATCCAGCCAGCGGACAGTTTCAACCCGGCGGCCCAACCGGCGATGGACTCCCGCCTGGCGCGTACAAGGTCAGCGTTCGCCAATGGGATCCCTATCCCTCGGTCGATCGACTGAATGGCAAATTTGAGGCGTCAAAAACTCCTATTGAAATCGTCGTCGACGGCGCCCAGGCCATCGATATCGATCTCTCCAAATACTAAGCAAGCTTCGTGCGGCAAAGACAATCAACCCCTTTGGCGAAGACTTTTTGCGGAAAGCCCCAGCGACGGACCACGATCCTTTTTTCCTAGCAACGCGGTCCGTCAACATCCTCTCTCATCCCGATTCCCTATTTTAGGAGTTCCCTCATGCATACAACTGGGAGACAAAAGCGGCGGGCCGCTTTTACGCTGGTTGAATTACTTGTCGTGATCGCGATCATCGGAGTGCTGATCGCGTTGCTGTTGCCAGCGGTGCAACAAGCGCGCGAAGCGGCGCGACGGATGCAATGCTCGAATCAACTCAAACAAGTCGGCTTGGCCTGGCACAATCATCACGACACCTACGGCGCGTTTCCTACCGGCGGCTACTTCTGGGCGTATCACATCACCTACGTCAACGGCACGCCGGCTAGCGGCAAAGCGCAAGGCGCCGGCTGGGGCTTTCAGATCTTGCCGTTTCTTGAACAAACGGCGGTCTGGGAAGGAGGGGGCGCAAGCGACGATCTAGGGCGCTCCATTGTTTCTATGGAGTCGCCTGTTCCCGGTTATTTCTGTCCGTCGCGGCGTGGTCCGATTGGCTTTGGCCCGGTGACCGACTGGTACACCTTTGGCCCCGATAAGCTTTGCTTGGCCGAAACGCGATCGTTCGGCCATGCGCCAACCGACTACGCAGCGGCCAATGCCGAAGGAACCGGAATTCTTGCTCGTCCAGGCAGCGCTACCAGTTGCGGCTCAACGCCCAGCGGCCCTAGCAACGGAGTTCGCCAGACGATCGGCATGCAAGATGTTACCGACGGAACCAGCAACACAATCATGGTTGGCGACAAACGGCTAAACGTCGCAGCGATTGGCTCCTACCAGACGGACGATAACGAAGGATACACATCCGGCTGGGACCATGACACGGTCCGCTACACGAACCGCGTTCCGCTACCGGACCTAAAGATCAACGATGGCGAGCAACGGTTTGGATCGTCGCATGTCGGCGGGATTAACGCGGTGCTGGCCGATGGCAGCGTCCGCAATATCACTTACCAGATAGACCTGGCCACGTTCACCAATTTGGGCAACATCTCTGATGGCATCGTGATTGATTTGAACTGACGACCAGCGTAACGCGTTCGTTCATTCCACGTGCGCCTCGGCGGATTTATTTGCCGAGGCGTTTTTTTCTGCGCTGTGCAAAGGGGGGACAATCTCGCTCCAATCCTGGATGCCGATGATTGGCAAGGCAAATTCAATCGCCTCCGCTTGCTGCGGCGTCGCTAGAGCCTGAAAGACGCTCCAGGCCTGCTTTCGCTGACCGGCCTGCGTAATCGTGCCAGGTAAGACCGTCCACAGCCCCAGCTTTAAGCCCCCTTCCTGTTCATGGTCGATCCAGCGATGGTAGTGCATCGCTTCGATCATATCGAGCTGCTCGATCTTCTTCCATGCATACGCCAATGCGGCCGCTTGGACCGCTTGCGACTCCGGGCTGTAATCAGAGGAGTGAAAGCCCTGCTCCGACAGCAGAACGGTGCGTGGGGCCTGCTGAAAGCGATTTTCAGGGCGACGTATCCAACGATCGAGAACTTCCAGGTTTTTGAACGTCACCAGCGGCGAATCGTCGTTAGGGGTTGCTTTGGCGTCGAGCCAGGTTCTGGGCTCTCCCAAATTTTGCGGATAAGGATGAAACGCTACGCCCCACGCAAACTCCCCTTCCGCCGCACCAAGACGAACCAGCAAATCGAGGATCTCGCGTGAACGATAATACCGAGGACTCGGCTGATGCGGTTCGTTCCAGCAGTGCGTCAAAGAGACAAAGACCTGGGCGTGCGGATCAAACGCGCGCGCTGAATAGTAGGCGATCCGCAGCGAGCGCGCATATTGCTCCGAGTACGCCAGCGCTGACAATGGCCCGGCGCTGGTCCACTCCGGCGCCGCGTCAACTTCGTTGTGAATAATCCAATGCGTTATCCGCCCATATTTGGCGTCTGGTCGACCATAGCGGGCCGCCAAAAAACGCAGGACCGCTGCATAGGCGTCGCAACCATCTTCTTCGACCACGTTGGCCAGACTGTAATGACCTCCATCTGCCCCTGGATGCGTCAGCAACTTGCCGATTGGATCGGCGCGATCTAGCCGCGGGACCAGAATGATCGCCGACGAGACGATTTCATGCTTGGTGGCGAAGCCGAAAAGTTCGTCCAACTGCTGAAGCGCCGCGAGCCTGATCGCCAGCTGAACATTCCCGTATTGAATCTCTTCGCAGCCGGCAGTTCCCGCAGGTCGCACCAACTGCCCTAGGTTCACGTTTATCGCTAGATTCTTAACGCCCAAGTCGACAAAGTCATTCAGGTCATGCACCAGACCGATGCCGTTGAGCCCTTTTTTATTGGCCGGCGAGAGTCGCGGCAAATTCGGATATTGTGTGGCGGCGGCAATGTCGTCCGCGGCATGCGCACGACTCCACGGTTTACCGGTCGCCGTTTCGACCACCATCCATTTCGCATAAATGCGATCACGTCCGCCGACAAAGCGAGCCAACCCCAACAAAAAATCGCCTGATTCCGTCAGCTGCAACGGATACCGCTGGGCGCCGGCGGGTATCAAAGTCGAGTCATGCTGCGGGCCGATTTCGACTAGCGAAAGCTCCACTGTTGGTGACGACTTCAACTTACCTAGGACCTGCACTTGATTCTTGTCGATGGTCACACGCGCAATCTGGGCGGGATATTCGTCGGCAAGATATCTGCTCCAACGCGCATCCTGGTCCTGAGCGAATGCCTGCTCAACCAAAATCGGACCGGAAACTACTAGCATCAGCGCAAAACTGGTGAGACGAAACCAACACATGGCAGGCAATTCTGGCAAGAGGAGGAGTCAGGGGAGCAAGAGTGCGTAATCTATCGGCGGGAAGATTACATCTCGACATCGTCGTCAATCACTTCGGCGTTGTAGGGATGAGAACGACGGTGCAACCACCGCAGGGCGACGCGGCCCAAACTGACGATGATCAGCATCAGCGGAGGCATCGAGAGCGAAACAATGATAAACAGATACCGCCGCGGCAAATTATCGCTCGCGACATTCATCGCATAGTATCCAAGCGTGGCGACCGCACAGCACAGAAAGGTCGCGAACAGCAATCCGGCGATGGTAAACCGCGGCAGCCAGTTGAAGCTAAACTTCGAGAGCCCCATCCACTGGCTCACAATGGATCCCAACAACATGCCAAACGGCACACTTATCACGGCGGCGAAACTGCCGATCACAACCGCTGCCGCCCAAGGGCTATTACCTGACTGGTAGAGACTGGTCAGCGCGATAATCAATGCGGTGGTGACGAATGTCGCAAACGCCGTCAGCGCCGCGACCGCTCTCGCGACATACTTGCCGCTCAGATTCAGATCTTGGAACCGGCCCGGCGTCGGCCGCGGCGAAGTTGGCTCGCTTAATCGCGGCTCGGACATGTCGGTTTCCCTTACATTCCGTAAGGCGCTGGCGCCGGTTTGTGTAAACGTTGAACTTCGGCCAGTAACTTGCCGTAACTGATCTGATCATCGATCGGCACAATCGCGTAACAGCCGTTTTGACAACAACAGTCGAGAATCACCTGGCGCGAGTTCGGCGTCTGAAATCCGTCGGTCGATGGCTCATGTCCTGTCAGAAAATATTGAGCGCCGGTCTGCCGGGCAAACGCATCGGCATTCTCTTGACGAAAGTCACGGCCCCATACCAGCCGACCAACATCTCCCTGACAGGCCAGATCTTCGTCAACCAGCGGACGCTCAAACACCTCAGAATCAAATGGCTTTTGATCGCACTTTTCTGGCAGACTGTGGCAGATTAAGAGGCGCTCGCCCGCTTTTACCGCGATTGGCAGACTACGTAGAAAATCTAGATACGCGTCGCGGACGGCCGCGGTCCGATCGCCGTACATCTCTTGCAAGCCGGCGCGAAACATCAGATTGAGCATCTTGCCTCCCTTCAAAATCGGGAAGTCGACCATCTCGGCCAGCTCGTGATTGCTTAACAAGAAATGAACGCGATACGGAAACTGACAGACCAGCCGGGCCACGTCTTCTAACATCAAGTGGGACATACAGCCTCCCCCTTGCGGATAGGTCGGGCCGCCGTGGCAAACTTCCTGCAGCACCAAGTGTCGCTCAGGCTGAAGCTCCAAGGCGGCGAGCTCCAGAATTCGCTGGAAGTTACGCCGATTGCCATGCAGGTCGGCGGTCACCATCACATCGGCGGCGCCTTCTCCGGCCGCAAGCAAAACCAGATTACCGCGTCGGTTCGGATTGCTGAGATTGATTTCCGCCGCTTTGTGATAGCGCGCGATAACTTGATCAGCGAGAGAAGTTTCTACGGTCATTGGCTTCGACTAGCGGAATCGCGCGAGAAATGGAAACGTGAATATCACGTGATCAACTTCTAATTGTTGCCGGTTGATGCGTTTCAGGCAAACGAGATGCGGCTCAGAACGGTTGTAGCGGTTATTCCGTGGCCAAGCATTAGGGGACCCACCGGGAATTTGGTGAAATTTACGCCTCCTCTCCATTTTTAGCTTAACTTTCAGATAGGCGAATACCGCCGGCTACTCATCCTCTTTCTTTTCGGACTTTATTCCCATGCTGGGCACAGAGCGACGAACGTCGATTCGCTTTCCGGTACTGCCGGAAAACGTAACCGGGCGATTGTTGCTCGGCAAAGAGGAGTTCCGCGTACGGCTTTTGGACGAGTCGATGGCCGGATTCGCCATTGAGCTGGAAGTCGCCAAGACACGCCTGCAAACGGTAAACCCAGAGCACGAAGAAGAGTTCTTTCTCTTTGGCGAAATCGCGCAGCTAATCCTGAACAATAGCGCCTTCGAGGTCCAGATTACCAGCGTCGGCTTTAAAAACGCTTCGCCTGACCGAAAACTCCCCCCGACCAAAGCCGTGCTGCGGGTCGGCGTCCGCATCATTCGCGAGATTTCTGCAGCCGAGTTTCATCGCGCCGCCTGGCGTCGTGCGGCGGCGATCATCTTTGTCGCTGCGTCGATCACCTTTGGCGTCTCGCTCGGGATGTTCAAAGATCAACTTTTGACAGCCACCGGCGCCGAAAAGCCGACATTTAACGCGCTGGTCGCATCGATGTCGCATGACTGGAATCAAATCGCCGGGTCTACGGCCGATCCGCGTCATGACGGCTTGCAAGTTTTGGCCAGCCAAGGACAGCAACTTCATCTTTTTGCCCAGCAACTGCGAGAGGACGCTATGCCGCTGCGAGTACAGCGGATCACAGCATTGAGCTCGCCGGAAACCTGGCAAGCTATGCAATTGAGCGAGCAGCAACGGGGAGACATTCAAAAAATACTACTAGAAGCAAACACTCATTTTGAGCGGATCTGGACTGTCTACCGCGAGTTCAAAGCAGAGCTCGAAAATCGAATCGCCAACTACTTGGACGAAGTGGAGATCCGCATTCTCTCGCACTTAACGTCCGCTCAGGCTCAATCCTGGGCGCAAATCGGACAGTAATTCTTACCGACGATTACGCGCCGCTAGCACCAGCGAGTCGTTCCGATGATGCCGAATTATTCAATATTCGGGTTTCTACCGCCGATTTAGCAGATGGAGAGCAATTTGCGCCGTCGACTCCCGCCGAGCCGGACAGCGCTGAAAATACGACCCGGACCAAGGCCACACGCATCAAGAAGGTAGAGAGATGAAACAATTCGCGCTGCTCGCCGCAGTGACCGCTATGGCGGTTACAAGCGTCGGTTGCCATCAAATTGGCGCACATCCGTGTAGAAATCCATCCAGCGTCAGCGCTCCCCCGGCCCCCGGCGGCCCAGGCGGCTACGGAGCTGGCGGCTATTCGCCGGAAGTCACCTACCCGTACTACACGACGCGTGGCCCGCGGGACTTCCTCAATCCGCATCCTTACGATATCGGCTATTAATCGTTGACGTCGGATGTCCACGCATCCGCCAGCACGAAGCCCACGTCAAGCGTCGCCAGCAGCAAGCGACGCTTGACGTATTTCTTGGCCCCTTGGAGCATCGTGAATCGCGCCACGATGATTTCGGGCGAGCTACGCCTGTTTCCGCCTCTTTGCAGGGCTTCCCTGCAAGCGGTGCTGCCTGAGATGGCGGCAGAATTGGCTTTATGGCAGCGAAGCCTGGGGCTGCAACAAGGTTTGATACGCTAGCAGAGCGCGGAACAGATCTCGCGAAACCACGACTGTTTCGTGCTCTACTTCTTCCTGAATTGCAACTCCACTGCGGCGCGCCTCTTCTAAAAGCTGGAGAAATTCCTCCAAGTCGACCACGATTTCGTTGGCGGCAGGCTGAGCCGCGCCGCTTGGAGAAAGCTCCTTCGGGGCTCCAGCAAGCGGGGGCAAAGCGGCGGCTCGTGACGCATGACCGACCACGATCTCCGCGCAATCGCTCTCGGTGGAAGGGGTCGACTCGTCCTCGGGACCAAAATAAACGCGTAATTGCGGTGTCATTGCAAAAAGTCCTAGCGACGACGGCTCGAAACGGAAAGTCAGTGCGGCAAACAGCGCGCAGACCTCACTGCCTACAGCTCGGTTTCGGCATAATTCGGCCGATATATCGCACAGAATCGCTGCAACTGCGCGGCAATCTAGACTGGTCGTTCGCCGCGCCCGCGCAATCGGCAAAGTCTGCCAAAATGCGGGCGACTGGCGGTTCAAACCGAGTGAAAAGATGCCGAGTAGGCGAATTCTGTGTGAAATATTGGACCTTGCCGCTTTGCGAATCCTTGACAACAAAATCGGTAGCCCCTAGATTGCCGGTCTGGCGTCCCATGCGCAGATGCCGCTCTGGCAAGCCCTTGATTCGCGCCGTTGCCTACTTTTTTGCAATCGCGCGTCTCCCACCTGATACCTGTTGGCCAATATGGAAATCACCGTTTCTTCCGACCTCAGCATTGTGGCTCGCGAACTGGGGCTGTCGGTCGATCAAGTTCAACGAACCGTCGAATTGCTAGACGATGGGAACACCGTTCCCTTCATTACGCGATATCGAAAAGATGAAACCGGTGGATTGGACGAGGATCAGATCCGCAAAGTCCAAGCTCGTTCCGCTGCGCTTCGCCAGCTGGAAGAGCGCAAACAGACGATTCTCAAATCGATCGAATCGCAAGGCAAGCTGACTGAAAAGCTGGCCGACAAAATTCAAAAGGCGCCAACCACCAAGCTGCTGGAAGATCTCTATCTTCCCTTCAAGCCCAAAAAACAGTCGCTGGCCACCCAAGCGCGACAACGCGGTTTAGAACCGTTGGCCGACGAAGTCATGGAAGGCAATGAAGCCGCCGCCGATCTCCAATCGCGTGCCGCCGCTTTTGTAAACGCCGAAAATGACCTTCCCGATGTCGCCGCTGTGTTGCAGGGGGTACGCCACATCCTCGCCGAAGAATTCGCCGAGAACGCCGTACTCCGAGGACGCCTGCGTAAACTGATGTGGAAGACCGGCACGCTGGTCACGCTCCGCATTGAGCAGTCAGCCGATTCATCGGACGACCATGAGTCGCACGACGACGAAGAGGATGTAGAGCACGAATCAGCAGCTTCGGCGCCTGAAACGGACATGTCTGATCCGGACGCGTCAGAAACCGAGTCGATTGCCGCCGACAGCGAAGCGGAGCCCCAAACCGATTCAACCCCCGATCAGGCAGCTGGCGAAACCGCCCAGCAGCAGATCACACCGCCAACTCCGGCGGCGCCTTCCGCACTCATCGATCCCAAACGTCGCGCCTTGCAAGAGCAACGTCGTGATAAGCGTCGCAAGCAAAAAGACCGCGAACGCAGCAAAAAAGAAAAAGCGTTCAAAGACTACTACGATTATCGCGAACCAATCTCCAAGATTCCGCACCATCGCGTGCTCGCGATCAATCGCGGCGATCGCACTCGGTTCATCCGGGTCAAGATCGAATGCGACTGGGACCGTCTCTACTCGCTGGCCGAAGAGACCGCAATTCCAGCGGGTCACTCGCAATCCGAGTTTTTGAAGCCTTGCTTGCGGGACGGCTTGCAGCGTTTGATGTTGCCCAGCCTAGAACGAGAGATTCGCCGCGAATTGACCGAACATGCCGAAGAGCATGCGGTCGACGTTTTCGCCTGCAACCTCCGCAAACTGTTGCTGCAACCTCCCGTTCACAACCGTCGCGTGTTGGCGGTCGACCCTGGTTTCCGTAGCGGCTGCAAACTAGTGGCGATGGATCAATTTGGAACGATCCTTGAGCAAGGGGTGATCCATTTGATCGGCCCCGAAGATCGCGTTGCGCGTGGCCGCCAGCGCTTGATCGAATTGATCAATCAACATGCTGTAGACATTGTCGCGATCGGCAACGGCACCGCGTGTCGCGAGACCGAAAACCTGGTCGCTTCGATTATCTCCAAAGACATCACCACTCGCGAAGTCGTTTACGTCATCGTGAATGAGGCCGGCGCTTCGGTCTATTCGACCAGCGAACTGGGACGTGAGGAGTTTCCTGATTTTGACGCAACGGTCCGCGGCACGATCAGCATTGGTCGCCGGTTGCTTGACCCGCTCTCCGAATTGGTGAAGATCAATCCGTCCAACATCGGCGTGGGACTTTATCAGCACGACGTCAAATCCAAGCATCTGAAAGAGACGCTGGACAATGTCGTTGAATCCTGCGTGAACTATGTTGGCGTCGACGTCAATCAAGCGAGTCCTGCGCTGCTGAGCTACGTCTCAGGACTTAACCAATTGACCGCGCGTCGCTTGTACGAATACCGTCGCCAGAACGGTCCGTTCACCTCACGCGAAGATTTCAAAAAGGTTGCTGGATTCGGCGAATCGGCCTTCGTCCAAGCGGCTGGCTTTCTCAAGATTCGCAACGCTGAAAATCCGCTTGATGCGACTTGGATTCACCCCGAAAGCTACGAAGTCGCCGAAAAGGTGTTGGCAAAACTTGACGCGACGATCGATCAAGTTCGTACGGTAAAGCCGACTCCTGAACCTGCTGCTGAAGCGCCGAAAGCTGCCGATCCCGCCGCTGCCGATAACGCCGTGGAAACACCAGCCGCCGGCACACCAGCGGCGGAAGCGTCCGGCAGTCCCGAAGCAGTCCCCGCAGCTCCGGAGACCACCGCGGCTGACGAAACAGTCGGCTCAGAAATAGTCGCCTCAGAAGTTGCGGCCGAGACGCCGGCCCCTGTCGAACCAGCCGCGCCCGTCGAACCAACCGCGTCTGTCGTCTCCACTTCGCCAGCACCGGTCAAAAGCGAAGTCCCGTCGGCTGCACACGCTGAGTTGGTCAAGAAGATCGCTGGCGTATCCGCTACCGAGTTCGCTGCCGAACTGGAAGTGGGCGAACATCTGACGCGAGACATTTTGAATTCGCTCTCGCGACCTGGGCGCGATCCGCGTGCTGATTTTCCGCCGCCGTTGTTCCGGCGCGGCATCATGAAGCTTGAAGATCTGCGTCCAGGCATGGAGCTCTCTGGCACCGTGCTGAACGTGGTCGACTTCGGCGCCTTTGTTGACATCGGCTTGCACGATAGCGGGATGGTTCATATCAGCCGCTTGGCGAACCGCTACGTCAGCGACCCGCACGAAGTAGTGAGCGTTGGCGATGTCATCACCGTCTGGGTTGTCGAAATCGACAAAGATCGACGACGCGTCTCGCTGACGGCGATTGAGCCAGGCACCGAGAAGCCAATTCCGGCGGCTGACGAAAAGAAGCGGGTCGATCGCCCTGATCGTCCCGAACGGGCCAAGCGACCGCCACGCGACAAAAATCGCCAAGGGAACAAGTCGCAACACGCGGCTCATGGTAAACCGAAGACGAAGACATTTGTCGCCAAATCGAAGCCGACGCCCAAAAAGCCGATTTCGGAAGCGATGAAAGAAGGCAAAGAACCGCTTCGCTCGTTTGGTGACCTTGCTCAGTTCCTGAATCAAAAAGATGACACTGACAAGAAGAAGCCGAAAGGGAAATAGTCCCGCTCGGCCCGCATGACGGAATCTCCCCAGCCGCCATGTCCATCGCCTTGTTGTTCGCGGCGCGGCGGAACGTTTTGCCTATTTCCTTCGCTCCAACCAAGTCGCCGCGTGCGACTCGAAGATTCATGAACGATTTTGAAGACCGTCTAAAAAAAGCGATTCAACGGGGTGAGAAGCGGCACATTGCCCGCACCGAAGCACTTCGCGCTCAGACGCTCAGCGAAGAAGAATGCCGTGAGCTGCATAGCAAATTGCGACTGCAACTCTCGGACTACATCGAAAAGTGCGTCAGCGTTTTGCCCAACCATTTTCCCGGTTTTCAGACCGAGACGATCTTCGGCGAAAAAGGATGGGGAGCGGCTTGTTATCGCGACGACCTGGATCTGGCCAGCGGCAAACGACGCAGTCTGTATAGCCGACTAGAAATGACGATTCGCCCTTACTCTTCGGTTCATGTCCTAGAACTGACCGCCAAAGGCGCCATCCGCAACAAAGAGACGTTCAACCGAAACTACTTTGAGAAATTGGGAGAAGTCGACGTCGACACGTTCACCAATTTCATCGATGTCTGGGCGATTGAATATGCCGAGATCTACTCTGGCGCCAAAAGCTAAACGCATCGCTCGCGAAACGTCATCGCACCCTGCTAACGGACGATTGAGCATTTCGCGCAACTCCGCGATAATACGACCTCGAGATTCGCTTTGACATCGGAAGTCGATTATGTCCGCACCAGCGCCGCGCACGTTCGCCGAATTCTTTGCCGGCATTGGTCTGGTTCGCCTAGGACTAGAGCGGTCTGGTTGGGAAGTGCTGTTCGCCAATGACATTGACGCCGCCAAGCATCGCCAATACGAAGCGCATTTTGGCTCCGATGAAGCGTTCGCCCTGGGAGACGTTCATCAGCTAGATGCGGCGACGATTCCGGATGTGACTCTTGCGACCGCGTCGTTCCCCTGTACCGACTTGTCGCTGGCCGGCGGACGCAAAGGACTGGGCGGGGCTCAGTCATCGGCCTTTTGGGGCTTCTTTGAAGTGCTCAAGCGACTCGGCGGTCGCCGACCGCCGCTGGTGCTGCTAGAAAACGTCCCTGGCCTGCTAAATTCGCACGGGGGCGCCGACTTTACCGCAGTACTATCCGCTCTCAATGATCTCGGCTATCGCGTCGATCCGATCATGCTAGACGCCAAATGGTTCACTCCGCAAAGCCGATTGCGATTGTTTGTGGTCGCCAAAGCGGTCGAGGACGAAGCAACCATCGCGTCCGACCAGCTGACCCCTTCGCCGCTTCGTCCTGCGAGTCTGGTGAACTTCATCCAAGGCCATCCAGAGATCATCTGGAGCTGCGCCAGCTTGCCGGATCCTCCGACGGCAAGTCGTGAGAAACTGGCCGACATTTTGGAAAAGCTCTCCGATGACGATCCCGCTTGGTGGTCCCAAGAACGAGCCGAATATCTGCTGAACCAAATGAGCCCTCGGCATCGCGCCGAGGCCGATGCGATGATCTCGCGCCGCCGCTGGACCTACGGTGCGGTCTTTCGCCGCGTCCGCCGTGCGGCAGATGGCGAGAAACGCTCGATGGCCGAACTGCGAACCGACGGGCTGGCTGGCTGCCTGCGTACGCCCAAGGGGGGCAGCGGACGGCAGATCTTGTTCAAAGCGGGCTACGGGCGATACGCGGTGCGTCTGTTGACGCCGCGCGAATGTGCTCGGCTGATGGGAGCCGGCGAATTTTTGATCAGCGGATCAAACAATGACGCCCTGTTTGGCTTTGGTGACGCCGTCTGTTCGAGCGTACTGACCTGGATTGGTGAAAATTATCTAAACCGCCTAGCGTCCGAATGTCTCTCGCCTCGACAGCTGGAACTCTTTTGCCGGTAGCGCGAATGTCCCGCTCGACCGATATTTTTGATCCCGAAACTCGCAGCGAAATTATGCGGCGGGTTCGGTCCCATGATACTCGTCCAGAGCGGATTGTCCGCAGTCTTGCGCATCGCCTGGGCTACCGCTTTCGGCTCCGACGGAGCGACTTGCCGGGGAGCCCCGATTTGACTTTTCCTGGCCGCTGGAAAGTAATCTTTGTACACGGGTGCTTCTGGCATCAGCATGCCTGTGCCAGAGGTCAACGTCCGTTGCCGAAACAGAACGCCGATTATTGGCGTACTAAGTTAAGCAGGAATCAACAGCGTGACCGCCAAGCCCTGAAAGCACTGCGAAAACTGGGGTGGCGAACGCTAATCGTGTGGGAATGTGAGACAAAGCAGGGGAACTGGTTACGATTGGCCCAAAAACTGCATAGATTTTTGGCCGATTAGACCGAGAGATGCCCGAATCCCGTCGGGGGGGAGGATGAAAAACCTGGATTTGAGCCCGGTTTAATTGCTTTCGTCGACGTATCGGGTATTCTGGAACTAATGTCTTCTCAAACCGCGAAGACCACCTATTTCCCCAAAGCCTATCTCGCGATCCAGGTTCACTGAATCGTAATCGACTTACTCGAGGGATGCGTCATGTCGTTTCGACTACTCTTGGCTATCGGCATTGCGTCGGTGGTAGCTCAAAATGCATCGGCCCAGTGGTACTACAACACCGGCGCCCAAGCTGCAACCGTTGAGGAAAGTCAAGCACGCGGCTTGGCTGACATCGTTCGTGCTCAGGGTGAATACAACCTGAACACTGCTCGTGCGGCAATCGACATTGAAGAAGCACGCAGCCAATACATTGAAAATCGAAACCGGGCCCAGCAGGTCTATTTCGAGATGCGTCGACGCAACGATGAGTTCCGCGCTGAAAAAGCAGGTCCTAAACCAACCGCCGAACAGATCTTCCGCTTCAATCAAGAGCGAGCGCCGCAACGTCTGGCCGCTTCGCAGTTAGATCCGCTGACGGGCGAAATCAACTGGCCATTCATCCTGACCGACAAACCGTATGACGAGTTTCGCGAGAAACTGAATCTGGCGTTCGCCATGCGTGCTCGCGAAGGCTCCTACGCCAATGTGGACGAGTTTCGCAATGTTACCGCCACCGCCGATGGGATGTTCGAAGAACTCAAAGTGAGAATTCGCGAATACTCTCCGCAAGATTTTGTCGACGCCAGCAATTTCATGCGATCGCTGGTTCACGATGCCCAATTCCCGTCCGGCTAACCGCCAGACGGTGACGCAACCGACGCTCCTCTGCTGATCCCCTCTCATCCCATCGTCGCAGTGACCTACTTTTCTGCGGAGTTTGCAATGTACAAACGACTGTTGTTGTCCCTAGCCCTGCCGTTGGCAGTTGCTTCGATCGCCTGGGCCGATGCCGCCGATTCGATCAAGAATCTGTCGGACGATGGCCCAGCAGCGGTTGCTGCGGCAGACGCGCTGGCGCTTCATCCTGATGCGGCGGACAAGGCTGTACCAGCTCTGATCACGGCGATGGGAAGCAAATCGGCGGAACTCCGCTGGCATGCCGCGCGAGCTTTAGCCGAATACGAAGCCGCCGCCGCTCCGGCGCTCAACGCGTTGACGAAGGGGCTGGATGATCCCGACGCCGAAGTGCGTGCCTACAGCGCTTACGCGATCGGTGAGATCGGCGAAAAAGCGTTGCCTGCCGTTCCGGCACTAATCAAAAAAATCACCGACAAAGAAGCGATCGTGCGCCGCGCAGCGATGGGCGCCGTCCGCAAGTTGCCGACCGACTCGAACGAGACTCTGCCGCTGATCGCCAAGATTTTGGATGATGCAGACCCAAGCGTCATCGTTCCGGCACTGCACACATTGGCCGAAGCGGGCAAAAAATCGTTGCCTGTTCTGAAAAAAGCTCTTCAGACCGAACGGGGCGCCTATTGGGCCTGTTTGATCGCCGGCGAGATGGGCCCGGATGCCGAAAGCGCAGCGCCCAACCTGGCCGAAGTGCTGAAGTCCCACAAAGATCCTGATACCCGCATGCAGGCAGCCGTCGCCCTTGGCGAAATTGGCCCCGGCGCCAAGCCTGCGGTTGGCCAATTGGCCGCTAGCTTACAAGGAGACGATTCGATGGCCGTTCGCTACGCATCGGCGTATGCGTTGGGCGTGATCAAAGATGACGCCGCTGAACCGGCCCTGGAATCGGCATCCAAATCCAACGATGAATTCATGCACATGCTCGGCGAATGGGCGATTGCGCGGATTCATCCCGAAGACGCCGAAGCGGTCAAAGACGCCGTCAAAGATCTTGTCGCGGGAATGAAGAACAAGAACCCCAACATTCGCGCTGCAGCGGCTCGCTGTTTAAGCGAATTAGAAGCTCCCCGCGAGTTGCTCGCGCCGGTCTTGCTCAATGCACTGTCTGACGCCGATCCGACGGTCGTCGTGAACATTCGAGATTTGATTGTCACGCTCGGTCCAGAAGCGACTCCCCGTTTGATCAAAGCCCTCGAAATCGAAGGGTTAAGAATGCATGCGTTAGCGATCCTTCGCCAGCTTGGTCCTGCGGCCAAAACAGCGATCCCAGCCTTGATCGAAACCTTGCAAGTTTCCGATGAGGAAGTCCAAAGCGAAACGCTGATGGTTCTGGGTGGACTTGGCGCGACGGCGGCTCCCGCTACCGAAGCAATCGCCAAGTTCCTCAACAACCCCAGTGCCGGATTGCAACAAAGTGCGCTCTACGCACTGGGTAGCATCGGAACGGCAGCCAAGCCGACGATCGCTCAGATCGTTCCTCTGCTTGAAAGCGACATTGAGTTTACCCAAGTAGCCGCCGGCTGGGCGATTGCTCACATCGATCCGACCAGCGCCGCCGCGTCAAAAGCAACTCCGGTTCTCGCTGCAGCCTTATCGACGGGCTCCGATCTGGTTCGCCTTGAAGCGGCCAAATCGCTCGGCATGCTCGGTAAACAAGCTGCTCCGGCCAAAGAGGCTTTGTCGAAAGCGGCGAGCGACGACAAATCCGAGGCGGTTCGCGCCGCAGCCACAGACGCACTCACCAAAGTGCAATAGCCCCGTCACTCTCGCTACGCAGTCCACGAAAAGCCGCTCCTTCAGTTTGAGGGGCGGTTTTTTTTTCTCCCTACGATAGTTCTGAACTTACCGCACTCTCTCCTGCTCCCGTTGGTTGATCGCTTCAAGCCGCATACGATAGCATGCAGCCGAGTCCCTTTCCGTTACCATACTTTCCATTTTCCGGCGGTTCCTATTCACGCTGAGAATTGTTGTGCCAAGAATTCTGCAATCCGCCATCCTTGGTTATCTAGTAGCGATCGTCGTATCGGCCGCGTGCTTTGGCCTTGGGCTGGTTCTGGCCAATCAGCTCGGCGAGTCGGCAGGCATGATGCTGCTGGTCTTGGCGGTGCTGATCGCTTCCTGGTGGGGAGGACTCTACCCCGGCCTACTCTCTACGGCCCTCTGTGTCGCCGTCGGCTGTTACTACTTTCTGTCTCCCCTCTTTTCGCCGCGAGTCGACAGCGCAGTTGACTTGCTCCGCATCGCTCTCTTTTTTGTGATCGGGGTGACGATTGCGATTGTCAATGAGGCGAAGCGCCGAGCCGTCTTGCGCGAAATCAAACGCCGCGAAGAACTTCGCTTGATCATGACCAGCATCGGAGATGCTGTGATCACAACCGATGTTGACGGCAAGATTACGGGGCTGAATCCTGTGGCGGAAGAGTTGACCGGTTGGTCCACCCCTGAGGCCGTCGGTCGGCCGCTGACGCAAGTGTTTCGCTTGGTGCACCAACACTCGCGTATAACCATTGACAACGTCGCGCTGCGAGCCGCCGCCGAAGAAGTCACGGTCGGCGCCGCTACCGATTCGATCCTGATCGCTAAAAATGGTCGCGAGTTGCCGGTCGAGGACAGCACGGCTCCGATTCGCGACAATACCGGCGCCATCATCGGCGCTGTGCTGGTGTTTCGTGACGTCACTTCACGGCGCAATACCGAGCAACGGCTGCAGTCGAGCGAAGAACGCTTTCGCGCGTTGGTCAAAGCCACCGCTACGATCGTCTGGACCACCGCGCCCAACGGCAAGATTATCGAAGACTCGCCAACTTGGCGAGCATTCACAGGCCAAACCTTCGAGCAGTGGCAAGACAGCGGTTGGCTCGACGCGGTCTATCCTGACGATCGCGAGCGTACCTCGGCAAGCTGGCGCAATGCGACGGCCGATCGGTCCGCTTATCAATGCGAATATCGGTTGCGGCGGAGCGACGGTGAGTATCGCTGGACTTCGGTCCGGGGAGTTCCGGTCTTAAACCCGGACGGCAGCGTCCGCGAATGGGTCGGCATGAACGTCGACATTACTGAAGAGCGAACCGCCGCCGAAAGGGTGCGCGAAAGCGAGCTTCGTTATCGCCTAGTCAGTGAAGCGGCGAACGACGCCATCTGGGACTGGGACCTCCATACAAACAAGGTTCGCTGGAACGAGGGGATTCTTCGCAATTTCGGCTATACCAAGTCGCAAGTTGGCGCCGACGCAAGTTGGTGGAAGGCCGGCATTCATCCCGATGATCGTGTGCGGGTTATTGACGGAATTCATCAAGCGATTGAGGAAGGCCAGGATCGCTGGACCGACGAATATCGCTTCCAAAAAGCGGATGGCGCATACGCCTACGTCTTCGATCGTGCGCGGATCGTGCACCATGATAAAAAACCGATGCGGATGGTCGGTTCGCTGCTCGACCTGACCGAACGCAAGCGAAACGAACAGATCCTGGCCGAGCGCTCGCGACTTGCGGCCATGCGTGCCGACATCAGCGGTTGCCTCACAACCAGCGCTCCGATGTCCGAGGTCTTGCAGCTTTGCGCAGAAGCGGTGGTGCGTCATCTTGATACGGCGCTGGTCCGCATTTGGCTAATTGACGACTCTGAGCTGGCTTTGGTTTTGCAAGCCAACGCAGGCGAACGAAATCATTTGATCGAAAGTCATCAACGAGTTACCTGGGGCGAAGGCAAGATTGGCTGCATCGCCCAACAGTGCCAACCGTTGGTGACCAACCAGGTACCGTTGGATCCCAACCTGAGCGATCCACAATGGGCGCTGCGCGAAGGCATGGTCGCATTCGCCGGCTATCCTCTGACCGTCGAAGGACGCGTACTCGGCGTCTTGGCTACCTTTGCTCGACACGAGCTGTCTGACGCGACCCTCAGCGACTTGGCCCCGCTGGCCGACGCGATTGCTCAATACGTTGTCCGTAAACGGGGCGAACAGATTCTCGAGCGTCTGACCGCCGAAGCCGAACGTGAGCGCCGACTGTACCGCACGATTCTTTCGACCATCCCTGACCTCGTCTACGTGTTTGATCTGCAGCATCGCTTTACCTATGCGAATGACGCCCTGCTGAAAATGTGGGGACGTACCTGGGACGAAGCGATCGGTAAGGATTGCTTTGAACTGGGCTACGAACCTTGGCATGCCGAAATGCACGCGCGCGAAATCGATCAAGTCGTCGCCACACGTGATTCAATCCGTGGTGAAGTTCCTTTTGTTGGCTCCTCTGGCCGTCGTATTTACGACTATATTTTTCTCCCGGTGTTTGGCTCGGACGGCGAGGTTGAAGCAGTCGCCGGCACCACACGTGACATCACCGAAATAAAAGAAACCGAAGAGGCGATTCGCGAAAATGAAGCCCGGTTCCGTCAGTTGGCCGACGCGATGCCGCACATCGTCTGGTCCGCCGGCCCGGATGGAGAAGCCGACTATTTCAACAATCGTTGGCATCAATTCACCCAATTCGAACGCGGCGCCGATGACGATCGCAACTGGGAGCATTTACTGCCCCCGGATGACCTGAAAATGTTTCGAGCCACTTGGGATCAAGCGGTTCGCAGCGGAACGCCTTGCGAGCTGGAACATCGTTTTTTTGATCAAGCCAAGAACTCGAACCGCTGGTTTCTTACCAGAGCGGTGCCTGTGCGAGACGCTGGCGGCGCCGTGATTCGCTGGTTCGTTTCCAGCACTGACATTCAAAGGCAAAAGCGGACCGAGCAAATCAATCGCTTTCTGGCTGACGCCAGCGCTTGCTTGACCGCGAATCTCGATTACGAAACAACGTTCAAAGAATTAGCGCGCATCGCGGTTCCCAATTTCTCCGACTGGTGCGCCGTGGATCTGCTGGACGAATCAGGCCAACCACGTCGTGTGGCCTTGATGCATCAGGATCCGGCGCAAATCGAACTTGTTAATCGTATGAACGCACTCCATCCGCCACAACAGGATGATAAGTTCGGCATTTTGAATATCATCCGAAATGGAACATCAGAACTGTTAGAGACTGTCGCTGACGAAGGTCTCCAGGCGGCAGCGCGCACTCCAGAGCATCTACAGATTCTACAGTCCTTGCAATTAAAGTCTTACATCGGAGTCCCCTTGATCTCGCGTGGTAAAACCATCGGAGCGCTAACTTTCAGCATGGCCGAATCAGGGCGCCAATTTGATCACGAAGCTTTGCGCGCCGCCGAGGATGTCTCGCGCCGCGCCGCAGTCGCATTCGAGAACAGCATCCTCTATCAGCAGCTGCGCGAAGCCGATCGACGCAAGGACGAGTTTTTGGCGATGCTCGCGCACGAACTGCGAAATCCGCTCGCTCCGATCCGTAGCGGCATCGACATCCTAGAACTCGACTCTCCCCAAGACGCCGCAGTCCTCGACGCGATGAAAGACCAGGTCGAGCACTTGGTTCGCTTGGTGGATGACCTGTTAGACGTCTCGCGAATCATGCGTGGCAAAGTCGAGCTTCGTTCTGAGGTCGCTTCGATATCTGCTATCGTCGAACGCGCTGTGCAAGCGGTGAAATGGCTCTTCGACGAGAAAGGGCATCAACTGACCGTCGAATTGCCAGAGGAGCCGATCCCGATCTTCGTTGATCCGGTTCGCATGGTGCAAGTTGTGAGCAATCTGCTGAACAACGCCGCCAAGTACACCGACCCACGCGGTCACATCCAACTCGTCGTACAACGCATCGACGACAAAGCGCAGATTCAAGTCAGTGACGACGGCATCGGAATCGAGCCAGAGCTAACAGCTCACGTTTTCGATTTGTTCACGCAGTCGTCACGCGCCTTGGATCGTGCGCAAGGGGGACTCGGCATCGGGCTCACATTGGTCCGCAATCTGGTCGAAATGCATCATGGCGCTGTCTTTGTCAAAAGTAATGGAACAGGAAAAGGAAGCCAATTTATTGTGGAACTGCCAATCTCTGACGCTCCCCTGCCGACCGAAGTCAAGCTGGCCGATGACGCGTCCAACATCTCTCGCCGTATTCTTGTCGTGGACGACAATGTGGGGGTCGCTCGCATGCTGTCACTACTGCTGGGTAAGCTCGGCAAACACCAAATCGAACTCGCCCACGATGGCCCCACCGCGATCGCCAAGGCGACTGCGATGCGACCGGAAATAATCTTTCTGGACATCGGCTTGCCCAACATGGACGGCTATCAAGTGGGCCAACGACTTCGAGAAGACCCAGAGCTGGATCAAACGCTGCTCATTGCGCTGACAGGCTACGGCAAAGAAGAAGATCGTCGCAAATCGGCCGCCGCCGGATTCGATGAACACTTGGTGAAACCGCCGGCCCTAGAAACGTTACGCAGTCTCTTCTCGCATTCCAAACTGAGCGACGCAGATTCTTCACTCCTCTAAAGTCCCAGCTCCGTTCAACCAACGATTAGGACACAGCAACCAGAGAAGCATTCAATTGCTGAATTCCGTCGAGAATCCGATTAGCGCCCCGCAAAAACGTCACCTGCTCGGCTTCGTTCAGCTCGGGCCGCAGCACGCGTTCGATCCCTCGCCGACCGATCACCGCAGGCAACGAGAGACAAACGTCGCTCACGCCGTAGTAATCATGGATCCGCAGGCTCACCGGAGCCGTGCGGCGGCGATTGCTGCGGATTGATTCGAGAATCATCATCGCGGCGCCCGCGATCCCATAATTAGTGAACCCGCGGGTACGATAGATCCTGCCGGCTGATTCAGCCGCCTGACGAGCAAGCGACGCAAGATCGTCGCTCGGCTTCATCAATTCGCCGCCGAGCGAGGCGCTGCTGAATGACGCGACTTGATCGTCTCCATGTTCGCCGATCACATAGGCGCGGACGTCACTCGCATGCACGCTCAACCGCTCCGACAGCAAGTGCCGCAGCCGAGCCGTATCCAGCAACGTACCCACGCCAAAAACCCGTTCTTGCGGAAAACCGGACAACTGCAGCGCAAACCAGGTCATCACGTCGACCGGGTTGGTCACCATCACGCAAATTGCCTGCGGACTGGCGGCCGCCAAAATCGGAATGCGCTCACGCAGCCGCTCTAGATTGCCTCGCGCGGCGCTGTAACGATCCACATCGCCCCCTTGGTTCTGCGCAGCGTCGCAATACAAAATGACGTCCGAGCCAGCGGTATCGATGTCACCACCAGCACGCACATCGACCGAATGCTCCTCGAGCCCGGCGGCATGGTTCAGGTCATCCGCTTCCGAGCGAGCCATCTCGGTGCGCCGCGAAACGAGCACCAATTCGTCAGCCAATCCCTTCAGCACAATCGCATGCGCAACGGCCGAACCGACTCTTCCCAGCCCAATCAGTGAAACCTTCATACTCTGCATCCTCGGCGTAATAGAGTGCTCGATCGTCGCATTCTAACGCGAGAGCAGGCGACTACGTTATGGTCAAAACCTTGCGTATGATGTCTTTTGCGTTGATTTTTGCAGCAATCATGGCAGCGCGAAACATGCTTTTATTCTTTGTTTTTTCGCCACAGTCAGCCCACGGCAGATTTTTCTTTTGAATGACGAATGAGGTGGACGGTGGACCGGACCGGAAAGCGGAGAAGCAAATGACGAATGTCGAAACCAGAATGTCGAGTGAATGACCAAGCACGAATAGCGCTCATCGTCGCCAGCAAACCCAGGGCTCCGTCGCTGCGCGCCGAGCACTCTGGGCTAGGGATAGAACAGCCCGTTGGGCTTTTGAGAATTTGCGATCACTGCGTCGCAAGGTGATCACTGCGTTGACTGCCTTCCAATCATGAATTGATTCTCGGGTTCGCTGGCCGCACTCCTCTCCCCCTTGCTCGCGCTTTGAAAAGCGAGAGGCTAGTCCTGCTCTCGGGTCGCCATTAGTCGGGCTTCTTCGTCTTCGGCTTTGACCATGTCCATCGACGCGATTACTTCGTCGAGGTCGTCTTTGAAGAGATCGCCGATTAGTAGGTCGGTGACGCGGCCGGTGTACTCGGGGAAGCGGCGGATGAAGCGGCCAAAGTTGAAGCCTTCGTAGTATTCACTTACCAATCGCCGCATCCGGTTCATGCCGACGATATAGTCAGGCACCCAGTGGCCGAGTTGTTCTTTGGACGTGTCTCCTTTGGCCAGGCCATCGCAGATCGCGTCGGCCGCTTGTTCGCCTGACTTGAGCGCCAGCAGCACGCCGGACGAATAGAGGGGATCAAGGAAGCCGAACGCGTCGCCGACCAATACCCAACCATCGCCAGAGCCTTGGCTGGCGCGATAGGTGTAGTCTTTGGTGGCGAAGATTTTTTCGACCTGTTCGCCCATCTCGACGCGCTGCTTGACGGCCGGGCAGCGTTCTAGTTCTTCGGCATAGGTTTGCTCGTGACTAGTACGGCCTTTGAACAGATAGTCAAAATCGCCGACCACGCCGACGCTGACAATATCGTCATGCAGCGGGATATACCAGAACCAGCCGTTCTTGCCTTGGACGCTCAATACGACGGTGGCGCCTTCGTCCTTGCCAACGTCGCGGTAGGCGCCTTTGAAGTAGGTCCAGATGGCGCCTTTGTTGAGCTCGGGATCGGGGACGCGTAGCTTGAATTTGTTGATCAGCATCGAGCTTTGTCCGCTGGCGTCAACGACCACATCGGCGTAGACCTCGCGAGTTGCGCCGGACGAATCTGCCACTTTCACGCCGATAGCGCGATCACCATCAAACAAGACTTCCAGCACGCGTGTGCCCTGATGGACGGTGACGCCGTGCTCGGCGGCGTTTTCGATCATCATCAGGTCGAACTCGCTGCGGCGAACTTGCCAGGTCTGCGAGCATTCGTGCGGCTTGTTGTCGTGGAAATAGAACGGCGCCGAGAGCTTGCCTGACTGACCGACAAATTGCACGCTATATTTTTTTATGAAGTGGCTCCCCTTCATCTTGTCGAGCATGTTGAGCCGCTTGAGCACCCAGTACGTTTCCGGAATCATCGACTCGCCGATGTGATACCGGGGGAAGACCTCGCGCTCGAACAGCTCGACCTTGTACCCTTTTTGGGCAATCAACGTTGAAACGGTCGATCCGGCCGGACCGCCGCCGATAACGACGACATTCGGTTTCTCGCTGGCAATCATAGAGCTCTTCTTCTCAACAACAGAGATGTCGATTGGCGGGAACAGGCTTACAGGTTATAGGCGGATACTATTGATCGACCAGCGACAGATTCTCCGAATCTTCGTGCGGCTGCCGCGCCGCTTTCAATAGCAGCGCTAGCTGCTGTAGCGACTTTGCATCCAAATGCCCCAACTGCTGATCGTGGCATTTTCGCACGGCGGAATCCAGTTGGTTCACTAGCTGAAGTCCTTCTGACGTCAGGCGGACTTCGACCACGCGGCGATTCTCGGGCGGACGATGTCGAACCAACAAGCCCCGCTGCTCTAGTTTGTCGAGCAAGCGAGTCATGTCTGGCGCCCGGGAGATCAAACGCCCCCCCAGGACCAACGTAGGCATACCCTCGGGATAAACCGATCGCAGCAGCCGTAAGGTGTTGTACTGCTGAGCCGAGATCCCCGACTGGCTGAACATCTCATCTTCCAGCGCTTTGAGTCGATCGTAGGTCCGCCAGAGGTTCAAGAAAACTTCCTGCTCCAGCGAGTCGAACTTGCGACTTCGCCGGGCCGAACCGGATTTGGAACTAGGAGCGTTCATTTCCTTTCAGAATAGCCGTCTAAACAACACACGTCAAGACAACTGTTTGGCCAATCCCCGTTTCGATCAGGCACGAATTCGCCCAAAAAATGAGTTGTGATTGCGCCCCGAGTGGGGTAGCGTACAGGTGCCAGCCCCTCCCCTTTTCCTCCCTTGCTGATCACGAGCCAGCTATGATTCGACGCCGTGCTTTCTTGCAGTCTTCCCTTTGCGGCGGCGTATCGCTGTTTAGCGCCGCACTCCCCTCTTCTAGCCTTTGGGGGAGTGAAATTGTCCGGCCTCAATTTGACCTGACGCTCGACGTTCCCACCAAGCTGTACGATGGCGAAAAATGCTGGTGTCATCCCCGGGCCGGGATTGTCCCCGGCGCGGGCAAAGAGGGAAAACCGCGGGTTGTCATGACGATGAACACGCTCAACGTCTCCGGCAGTGACGTCTTTAAAGCGATGTTCTGCCTGTCGACCGATGACCTGGGAGCTACTTGGACGCCGCCGCGAGAACAGGAAAATCTGGCCATCCGCATGGAGACGATCAACGGCGTCGAGCGGCCGGTTGCGGTGAGCGACTTCTGGCCCACTTGGCACGCCGCGTCACAAACGTTGCTGGGAACAGGGCACTCGGTCGTCTACACGCCAGACTGGAAGGTGAAACATCCTCGCCCGCGACATACGACTTACTCGACTTACAATCCGCAACAAGCTGCGTGGACGGCTTGGCAAGAACTTCAGATGCCGGCAGGCAAAAAGTTTGAGAATAGCGGCGCCGGCTGCACACAAAGAGTCGATCTGGCCGACGGTTCGATTTTGCTGCCGATCTACTTTAGCCCGCTCGGCAAGAGCGCCCAGGTAACGATCGCCCGCTGCACGTTTGACGGCCAGCGATTAAAGTACGTCGAGCATGGGACTGAAATTGCGGTCGAAGGTAAGACGCGCGGCTTGCATGAGCCATCGCTGGCCCAGTTCGGCGATCGCTTCTTCTTAACCATTCGCAACGACGAGCGCGGTTTTGTCACACAGAGCGATGACGGTCTGAACTTTGAGCCGATCCGCGACTGGAAGTTTGACGACGGCAGTGAGCTAGGAAATTACAATACGCAGCAGCACTGGGTGACGCACAGCGATGGACTGTTTCTGGTTTATACCCGCCGCGGCGCCAACAACGACCATGTGATCCGCCATCGGGCTCCGCTGTTCATGGCGCAGGTCGATCCCGCTCGGCTTTGCGTGATCCGTGAAACTGAACGCATATTGGTGCCGGAGCGTGGGGCTCGGCTCGGCAACTTTGGAGTCACCACGGTAAACGAACACGAAACGTGGGTGACCGTCTCTGAATGGATGCAGGACGGCAGCAAAACGCACGTCATGCCGATCAACAACAAGTACGGCAGCGATGGCAGCGTATTTGTCGCGCGGATCCATTGGGATCGCCCGAACAAATTGGTGTAGACCGAGCCAGCCAAAATCGTCATGAGTCGATACAATCAGCAGGCATGGAATCGAGAAAGACCAAGAAGGGGCAAAATGAATTCGGCGACTTTCAAACTCCAGCGGCGCTGGCCGAGCAGGTTTGTCAATTTCTCGCCAACCAAGGCATCCGCCCGGCTACTATCATCGAGCCAACCTGCGGTCAAGGCGCCTTTGTCCATGCGGCGCTGACGCACTTTCCCACGGCCCAAGTGATCGGCGTTGAGATCAATCGCCAATATGTCGAGCAGTTGCTCGCTTCCTTAAGCAGAAAGCCTGGCGCCCAGCGGATCTCGATCGAACTCGGCGATTTCTTCGCCGTTGATTGGCAAGCGAAACTGCTCGACTTTCCGCAGCCGATCTTGATTTTGGGCAATCCACCGTGGGTCACTAATTCGCAGCAAAGCCTGTTTCAAAGCGCCAACCTGCCGGAGAAAAGCAATTTCCAAAAGCAGTCAGGCATCGATGCAATCACCGGCAAAAGCAACTTTGATATTTCAGAATGGATGCTCCGCCGCTTATTGACTTTGCTGACGGGTAGCGACGCCCAGGTTGCGATGCTCTGCAAAACGATGGTTGCCAGGAAGGTGCTGCAAGCGGCTTGGCAGGAATCAATCGCCATCAAGCGGGCCGAGATTCGTAAGATCGATGCGGCCCAGAATTTTGGTGTTGCGGTCGATGCTTGTCTGTTTGTCTGCGTCCTGGGGCGCGATCAAGGGACGACCACCTGCCAGACATTCGCCGGATTCGACGACAGCGCGTGGGAGAGCGAACTAGGACTCTGCGAAGGGACCTTGATTGCCGACCTAGGCTTGTTCGAGCAGTGGAAACATTTGGCTGGTGATTCCCCTTATCAATGGCGATCTGGTGTGAAGCATGATTGCGCCAAAGTGATGGAGCTTCGTCCCGATGGCGAGCTGTTCTGCAACGGACTGGGTGAGGCGGTCCCGCTAGAAACCGACTATCTGTTTCCGATGCTGAAGAGCTCGGAAGTTGCCTGCGGAAATGTCGCCGCACCTAGTCGTAGCATGCTGGTTCCGCAACGTAAGACAGGCGATCCGACCGAGGGTATTGAAACTGCCGCGCCGCTCACTTGGGCCTACTTGCATCGGCACGGTGAGGCGCTCGATCGTCGGCAAAGTTCGATCTATCGACGTCGCCCTCGCTTCTCGGTCTTTGGTGTCGGCGATTACACGTTTGCTCCCTGGAAAGTCGCGATTTCGGGCTTTTACAAACGGCTGCAATTTTCGGTGATTGGCAATGTTGATGGCAAACCGATCGTGCTGGATGACACCGTCTATTTTCTGGCCTGCCAAAGCGAGCGTGAAGCGCAGCTAATCGCCCTCATGCTGCATTCCGAGGCGGCGCAGCAGTTCTTCGCCTCGTTGATTTTTTGGGAGGCCAAGCGTCCGATCACGGTCGATGTATTGAAGCGGTTGGATCTTTTGGCGCTGGCGCGAGAATTGGGCGCCGAAGACGAATTGACCCACTTGAGAGCGATCGACGGCGCCTCGTAGCACAAGACTAAGCTCTTCGCACTCCAATTGCATACTTGGCGAAGTCAATCAGCCCAGCGAACTTGTAACCGGGATCTACGTAATGCTCGATCACGTAGAAGGCAAAGTAATAAGCGCGGCAGAAAGCCCAGATCGCTATCGCAAGTAATCCAGCGACTCGCCAATCGGGTGCGTACATGAGCAAGAACCCCGATGCGAACAACCCCAGCACGACAAACAAAATCCCTTTCGCCCAGATGGCGTTTCGGCTTTCGAGATCTCCCATCGCCAAGCTCCTAACCAAGCGGTGCAAAGGACACATCTGGCAGTCTAGCGACTAGCGGCGGCTCTCGCCAAGATTACGATCTAGAAATCCACGAGTGGAGAAACGCAACGAGTTTCTTGCGTCGTTGGTCCCTTCAAAAAACTATTTGTCCTGCAACAGTTGCAATTCGACGCAGTCACGGCCGCCGATGTTCCCAAGCAAACCGCGCGCAAGCTCCCATGGATTCCCCAGCCATCCAGGATGGCGTTTGGGCAACTTGAGCAGCTTCGATCGCTGCATATTGGATTCGCCGAACCGCGAAATGAATTAGAAGCCGCGGTTGATTTGCAGGAGATACTCGGCGTCAAACACGCGCTCGGCGCGCCCTGGAAAAACGGCGCCGGTCCGAAATTGCCAGCCGTTGCCCAATCCGACCTGAAGACCGGTGGTGAAATTGAGAACTTCGTATGCCGCCCCCTGCGATGTATTGACGGAAGCGGCCGCCAGCGTTCCTGCCGCCGCAAATTGGTCATCCTCTGCAAGCGGCGTGGTGTAATGCGCTTCGGCGATTAGAGCCAAGCCTTTGCCGCAACAGCAAGGAGGAACCAACCAATAGCCGCCCCCGATATCGAAGCCTAGCAGCGGCGGTTGATTTACACGGCCTATCTGGTCGTCTGCTAGCGATTGATTGAGCGTAACTCGCAGCGGATCCCCCTGGGATGCGACATCTATCTGTGTGAAGAAATGGCCAAACCAACAACCATTGCGACGGGTCGCTGCAAGGTACGGAACCAAGTGAACCGCCCGAGTATCAAGTGAAGCAAAAATCGGCCCATAGCTGATATCACCAGCAGATCCGGTTGGCAGTTCCAGCCCCAATCCCGCCGACAGCGCGAATGAGTCGTCCGCATACAGCAAGCGTTTGAGGATCAGGTTGAGATTACCGATATTGCTGCCTTGAACACCATAGGTGATAGAGTCAGCCGGAAATCCACTGACCCCATCCGTATTAAAAGCACCCCCAAACGGCATCCGCAACTCCAACGAGGTTCGCCCGCTGTCGAGCAATTTCTCGAATGCGATAACCGTCCGATGCAACGATTGTGAGCTGGCCTGTGGGGTCAGACCAAACCGATTGTCGGTCTGGACGTCGACTGCGTTATGAAAATAGTTGTAGGCGACCCAAACGCGGTCAGATGGCGACGCTTGGTTGTTCTCGGCGATGCGCAGCCCCGAGATTGCGGCGGCGATTGGAATCTCGGATTGCAAATTGGGCCCCGACCCGGTCGCAGGAGTCAACAACAATACCGGACCACCACGGCGAAAATCGCCGAACATCTCGGGAACCTCTAACAGCCGTGAGCGACTGCTAGAGCGATAGTAGGCCTGCAGGTCGTCCGAAGAGGAAGGGCCGGGGGTCGACGTAAAGAGCGATGCGAACGGACTGATATAGTTGGACTGGGCAATGAGGACGCTGGGCATCCCAGTTGGCCCATCCGCAAAGATTGGTGTTGCCGCAGGCCCCAGTTGCTGCGCCAAAGCTGGAGCGGTCAAGATCCCGATCAGCCCACTCGCTAGCACAAGCAACCTGCTAATCTGCTTGTTCATGGGCGACATCCTTTTCCACGGCCGCGACATACGGCAACGACAACTTCCAGGTTCCGATTCAGCGCAGCAGACCGCTTTCGGTCCCCGAGAGCGGCGCCTTTCTTCTATCGTCGAGACGCGGCGCCCCGCTTGCGGATACTTGCCTGATTTTTTTTCCCAGTCGGCGTAGCTTAGTCGATTGGTTTCGCCAGCTGCTCCAACAGAGCCCAATCATGGCGCCACTGAAGAGATCGGATCGAATCGTTCGCTGGCGCCTGCTGGGCTTGTTTCCAGGCCGCAATCGCCGCTTGTAACTGCCGCTGTCCTAGCGACTTATTACCCATCCCCAAGGTGATCAAGCCCCGCTGCCGCATGCTTACCAAGCGAACGCGCACCGCGTCTGGCTCGGTATCTTCGTCCGCGAGATGATCAATCAGATCTGATTGAACTTCGCCCCAACTCTTTTCGGCATCTGGATAATTTCCACTCTCTAATTGTTGCTCGATGGCCTGCTGGCAAACTTCAATCAGGCGAATTCGATAGGATCGATTGTTTGGAGCACGTTTGGTGAAATAGGGAAGCAAGGCCGCCGCTCTTTCTAACGAAGTCGAAGGTCTGCTCTCGAACAGCGACAGCGTCAGCAAGCACTCGAAATGTCGCAGCCAAAGTCTTGCATCGGTGTTTTCGAGAGCAAGCGTCTCAAATCGACGAGACGCGTCCCGCAGCAGGACGAGCGCTTCATTTGAATTCCCCGTCGACAATTCAAGTCGTGCGAGGTTGAATTGCCCCTGGGCGAAATCGCGCAGCAACTTTGAATCATTCGCCGCATTACGCAGCAACTGATGCCGTTGACGCTGTGCAGCTTGTTGCTCTTTTCGTGATTCATCCGGCTTCCCTTGCGCGGCCAGAATCAACGCATGGTTCATCCGCACGTTGGCCAACTTACGGCTCGACTCGACATCGTCCGACTGTCGATAGATTGCTTCACGTAGGGTGATTGCTGTAGCAAACGCGGCGAGCGCTTCGTCCTCTTTTCCCAATTGGTGCAGCGCCTGTCCGAGCCCGTTCCAGCTATCTCCCAAACTGATGTGGACGCCTAATGTTGCTGTCTGAGCTGCAGGCAACTGCTCTGCATCGGCAATCACCTGACGAAACAGCTCGGCCGCTTCGGTCGGCCCTTTGATCTCCAGCACCAACGTTCCCAGTTGCTTACGAGCCTCTAATTGATCGGCCGGCAGTGCTTTGTTTTCTTCGGCCAGATCGACCATCCTCTGGTAGTGCTGCAAACCTCGCTCCAGCAGTTGGGCACGGACCGCTTCCTGACCTGGCTGATTCAATAGGGGTTCGTCATGGATGAATGTAAATAATTCATTGAGCGCGGACTGTCCTTGGCGACTGTTTTGCATCACGCGTTCGAGTTGCCTCTGGGTTGCGTACCAGCCAATCCCCGCGATGACCGCAACCAACAAAAGCGTAGCGGTCAAACCGGCCGAAAGCGCCGCAACCAGCGGATTGCGCCGACGCCAACGATCGAGTCGCCCCCAGACGTTGAGCGGCCGAGAAACGATTGGCTCGCCGCGAAGATAGCGTTCTAAATCAGCCGCCAAGTCAGCAGCCGTCGCAAACCGCAGATGACGATCCTTTTGCAAACAACGCAAGCAAATTGTCTCTAGGTCACGATCGACCGCTGGATTGAGAAGTCGTGGAGAAACGGGATCGTCTTCTAACACTTGGCGTAATGTTTCGGCCGGGGTCGCGGCCTGAAACGGCGGCTTGCCGGTCAACAAGTGATAAAGGGTCGCTCCCAGCGCATAGACATCGGCGCGAACATCGATCGCATGGGAGCTTTGAATCTGCTCTGGCGCCATGTACGGCGGCGTGCCGAGCACTTCGCCGGTTTGCGTCAATTGCTGCTGAGCGGAGGCGATCCGGGCCAGTCCAAAATCGGCGACCAGCACGCGATGGTTGTGCAGATCGAGCATCAAGTTATGCGGTTTCAAGTCGCGGTGAAGTAAACCGGCGGCATGGGCGGCCTCGACGCCGCGCGACGCTTGCGCCAGGTACTGGGCGGCCAGACGATTCGACAGCGGGTTTTTGCGGATCTCAGCTGCCAAATCGCCGGCGACAATCGGCATGGTGTAGAACAAACAATCGTCCGCTTGCCCGACGTCATAGACCGGCATGACATTGTCATGCGACAACTTGGCGGCGGCGCGAACCTCGGACTGGAAACGCTGGCGAATCTCTTCACGGATTTCGTGCGGTGCGCCGGCGATGTTGGCAATCTTGATTGCTACCATGCGGTCGGCATTGGCTTGATGGGCGCGATAGACCTTTCCCATGCCGCCGCGTCCCAGCAGATCGACAAGCTCATACTTGCCAAACGGTCGAGGAAATTTCTCCGCCGCTTGCCAAGCTGGCTCGGTCGAATAGCGGCGAGTGTCTGCATCTCGTTCGCCAATCCCAAGCCCAAACGAGGAAAGTGGCAATTGCAGTTGCGGGAATCTTTGCTGATATTCGACCGGCTGGGGAGGAAAGGGAGACTGCTTTCGCGCACAGATCTCTTGATCGACCAGGCGCTGTAAGATCGTCGGCTCTTGAAGCTGCGGAAATCGACTGAGATACTTTTCGACCAACGGCTGATCATCTAGCGACAACGTTTCGAGCTTTGAATCCATCATCGCAGGATGGGAGCATAGTTGCCGCCAGCGAAACTCTAGATCAATACAGATCAGTTCTTCGAGGGTCGCCAAATAGGAGGGCGCATCCGGCGTCGGCAGATAATCGCTGATATCGCCGCCGTGGCCGCGCAGCCAATCTGATTCAAAATTGCGGCGAATCTCTTCGTCAACGGCGTTCATCACAGACCTATCCAAAGCAACTAGGTTTGAGTTAAATCGGCTTGCAAAATTGATTGCAACGACTCTCGAATCTTGGCTTGCATCCGGCGCACTGTGCGTTGACTGCAATCGATCGCCGCGGCAATTTCGTCTTGCGTCTGACCATCCAGAGTTCGTTGCAATATCTCTTGCTGCTCTTCGCTCAGATGCTTCAAGATCGAGTCTAAAAAATCGGCGAAGTCGATCTGAGCCAGTTCATCTTCCAGTGCCGAACCTTTGCCCCCAGCGGGGTCCTCGACCAGAGATTGCTCGCGATTCATCCCCCGACAAGCGCGACCATGAAAGCGGGCCTGCATCCGTGCTTTGTTTAACGTAATTGTCAGTAACAGTCGCCATAGATCGCTCCGATCCTGGATCGAGAACTCTCCCTGCCGCACGCGGCGGAAAAAGGTGCGACACGCCGACTGGACCACATCTTCTGGATCGACTCGGCGCTTCAGCTGTTGCGACAACTGCCGATCCGCAACCCGATGCAGCGGAGCAGCGTAGGTGCGCCAAAACTCTTCTTCAATGGCTGGGTCGCCTGCGGCCAATGCGGCGAACCAATCTTGATCGGGCCATACGACTTGCTCGTCCATGCGCCTCGTCTCCTGGAAATAAAGGAATGGGGAGAAACGCTGGGTCCGCCCCCGAATCAATGCCTGCCAGACGCAATTTCGTTCAGAGATTGCTTAATCTCTGGCAAACCGGACAAGAGCTCTCATTCTTCCATAGGAAATCCTCTCTAGCTATCTATTTCGGCCACTCGCCGGGCTCTCAAAGAGGCGGAAACCCTTGAAATCCGCCCCCCAGCGCAGAACCGCGAAAAATGTTTCTGGTTTTCTGTCCGGTTAAAGCCGCCCAGGTCAATCCTCTCTGTGAAGCGACACTTGCTGTGAAACGTCGCTCTGGACATTCCAACCGGAGAAAAACAATGTTTTTGAATTTGCAGAAATGGTTCGGCGCCGTCACTTTGCTGGGCGTCTCGTTTGTCACGACATCGCTGGTCCAAGCCGACCACGCACCTCACCCAACCAAGCCCCCCAAAGATCAACGGGACTTTATCTTTCGAGACTTGACTAAACCCCCAATTCCACCAAAGTCTTCAACGCGACAACCACTAGGTCTGAGCGGGTCTCGAGCCCCGATGGCCAAGGATGCCCCCGGCCCCAAAGACCCACCGAAGGATTGGCGCGACTACATCAACAAGGACTACAAGCCGAAACCGCGTCCGAAACCGTCCATGTCTCCGACCAAGTTTGGCCTGAGCGTGCCGCACAATCCGGCCGCCAAAGACGCTCCCAAGCCAACCGATCCTCCGGGTAAATGGCGGAAGTACATCTTTGAAGACATCAAAGCCCCTGCCCCCCGACCGAAACCCCAGATTCCGCCGGCGAATCAAGACAACGTCTTCGGTCGTTCAAAGAAGATTGGCTTTCCCCCGCCGACCGCGCTGCCTTCGCACAAGCCAGGCGGTCCCAGCTTCCCCAGTCCCAAAGACATCAAACGTCCTCCTTACACGCATCCCCCGCGTGATATCCGAGGTCCCCGCGGTCCCCTGAATTAGTCCTTCCTTTTGCGGCGCCCCGTCCTTCATCGAGACGGGGCGTCCCATTTTTTTCCTGGAGTCAACTTCGATGAATACGAACAACCAACTCTGGCGAAGAGGATGCAGCATCGCCCTCGGCTCGTTTATCGTTTGGCAATTGTTTTATCTGGCGGCGGCAAACAGCCTGGAAACGCTTGAAGTGGTAACGCTTCGCTTTCCCGAAACATCTTCCGCGATCACCAAGGCGCTCGACGAAAGTCGCGCCGGCAAGCGTTCGCAAGCACTCGGCGGACTCTCTTCGCTGGTCTTTGCGGTCGACAAATATGGACAACTAACCGAACAACCGCAGCGCTGGTCGCTGTTCGCTCCAAATATCAACGATCAAACGGCATTTCTAGCGTGCGAGTTTCGCTGGAACGACAGTGAGCGTTCAACTTGGCTCCTGTCTGACAACGAACCGAACGATACCACAAACTACCTGCGGTATGCCGGCAATCGAACACGCAGCGTCGAACAAAATCTAACGCTGACGTTTACCTTGGACGCCGGCGAAACCGAAGCGGAAGCTCGTGTTCGATGGGCCGAACAGATTCATGACAAACTTGCGAGAGATTTCGATATTCTGATGGCCTGGGCGTCACTTCGAATCGAAGAATTTCAAGCCGATTTTCCCGCCGCGCCATCGCCGGATGAAGTGATCATTCACGTTCGCGGCTATCAAATTGCGGCGCCGGGATCGGATTCGTCTAGTCAATCTCTCGCTCCCTACTCTATGGCGATCGCTCGTTGGCGACCAGCCGCCGAGTATCCTCGCGAATTCCTACCGATCGAAGCTTACGATCCCGTTACAGAACAATTTGTCTATCAATCCTGGGCGTCGGAGTCCGAACAATGAACCTTGCACCCGCTCAATCCTCTCACGTCGTCGGGGTTATTCCTTGGCTCCCTACTCCCTTATCACGAATGCGTTGGTGGACGCAACCGATCCCTGCCCAGTTGTATGCGATGCTGCGGATCGGGGTCGCCGCCGTACTGTTGCTCGATCAAATGGTTACGATGCTGCCGCAACTTGCTGTCCTTTATGGACGCGGCAGTACCGGTGACACTCGACTATATAGTTGGTTCTTTGAACGTCCCCAACTGCATTGGTCGCTGCTGCAAGGGATCAACGATCCCCAGGCAGTCGCCATCATCTTCTATTTCTGGGTGGCGGCGACGATCGGTCTGTTGATCGGCTGGAATACGCGAGTGTGCGCGATCGTCGTTTGGGCGCTCTCGATTTCGTTTACGAACCTGAACATGTACGCGATCAATGCTGGCGACCATATTCACGGGATGTTGCTCCTGTACGTCATGCTGACTCCGTGCGGGGCTGTCTGGTCCGTCGACGCGTGGCTTCGACCAACAGTCAACAAAACGCAACGGCTTGTGCTGGCGTCTCCTTGGGCGCTTCGACTGCTATTGATTCAACTGGCGTGCATGTACTGCGCCAGCGGACTTTGCAAACTCTCGGGGCAAAGCTGGCCTGCCGGTGAAAGCCTGTACTATGTGATGCGAGATTTAAGTCTCACCCGCTTTTCGGCTGACGTTCTGCCGACTCCTTATTGGATGACTCAGTTGGCGACCTGGTCCGTGCTGGTCTGGGAAGCAACTTTCCCGCTGCTACTGCTGTTTCGCCAAACTCGGCTCGTGGCGCTGCTGTTCGGCGTTTCGATGCACTTAGGTATCTTCATCACGATGGAGCTAGGGTGCTTTCCGCTCTACCTTTTGGCCGCTTACGTACCGCTACTTGCCTATGAATATCAAGCATGGCGAGCTAAAAGTGCTTTGCCCATCCAGGTCACTCACCAGACGCAAACCGAAACTGACCTCCTAGTCATTGGAGCGGCGGAACCAAGTGCTTGACCTTCGCCAGAGCACATAGGAACCAGGAGTTTGTGATTCGCAAAAAGGGCTCCACCGGCGTCTACTAGAAGAGAAACTTCGGACGTCACGCAACCTTCAATCGATTGCCCCCTAGCCAGTATCGTCGACCGGTTAATCGGATCGCCTCATTTTTTTCAAATTGCGGCTAGGTGATCAACCGCTTTTGGCAACGCTTCTGATAACCCGGCAAGACCCGGTCGATGGACGTTTTGAGGCGTAATGCCTGGGACCGCAATGACCTGTGAGAATAGTGGGTAAAGTTGATAGCGCGCTGCGAACCCGATGCGAACCGCATTTTATAATCTTGAGAACCGGGTCCCAGATTGATCAAACGATCGCCGCGGCAAAAGCTATCTTTCACGATTTCATGCAGCAAGACCGTCCCCAGGCTGTTCGCTTTGCAACCGGCGTCATACCCACTGCGCAGGGCATAAACTTCTGCTTTGCTAAGATAACTGTAGAGATAGGCGACCGGCTGTTGAGCGAGGTAAAGCACGTTCATGTCGATCATTCCACGGCGGCAAGCGACAGCATGCAGTTCTCGCAAAACATTTCGGACTTCGGGATTGCAAAACGATGCTCCTAGACTTGATTTCGCTTGCCAGCTCTGTTGCGAAACGCGGAGACAGTCTTCATATAAATCGATGCGTGGGTTAATCTCTCCGCTTTCTGGCTGTGTTCGATAACGCACTACTTCGAAGGCGCCATACTCAGCGATTTGGTTTTGCTCACGGCGCATATTTCGCCGCCAATTCTTTGATTTCTGGCCAACATATTGATCCCATGTGCCGGCCAAATCAATGAACGGCGCCTCCATCCGAGGATGGCGAAAAAAGATTTGCGACTGCTGCTGTGTCAAGACAGCATCCAGTTCCGCAAACTCAGCAGCTTGTTCGCGTAAGTAGCGAAGATCGATGATATCCCAGTCTCCACCGCTACGCAGAACATGCTCGATCGCTAAGCGAAAGCAGTCGACCGGTTCGCTGCCAATCGGCCCAAAAAACGGGCCCCAGTCTTCAAGTGGATACGATAGGACCCGCATTCGGCCAACCCGAAAGTTTTGCAAGCGAACGCAAAACGGCACAATCCCGATCGGGATATCATCTTCAAGAATGATAAGGAGCCGCAGCTTCTGCGGTCGGGAAAAATGCTTCCACGTTACCGCGAGCCATTCCCAAGTTTGAAAGAACGACGCCTGCGGCGTGCACTCGTGCAATTGATCCCAAATGGATGCCCATTGCGGCAACTGCTCGATATCGTTGATTTCGAGAATTCGTCGTTTCATGTGCTGCCCCCAGCATTAATGTTTTCCAAACATAGCACCACCATTGAGGAAGCAGCGTCATCCTTGCGAAGTATTTAAATTTATTTCAATTTATCAAATAAAACAAGAAAGAGACCAAAATATCTCTGTAGCCATCCAGCAGTTGGTAACTCGGTAACTCATTGCTTCAAACATCAATATGCACTTGCTCCGTGCCATTTTGGTTGAATCGACTATACCTCTACTTCTGCTTATAGGTGCCTGAATACAACGATTATGCAAAGATCAAATCAATAGGAGTTTATTCTTTTCGAGTCTGGTGCGTCACGACTTGACTTTCGGATTTCCACATCCAGATTTTAGTGACCCACCAGGTGGGACAATCGAGTCAGGCTATTGATGGGGGCAGTGCGACGCTACATGCGTTCGCATCCAATCAACGATCACGCTTCGGCGTGAGAAAGATGGACTATCAATGAACGCAATTCTGCTTGGGCCATGGAATATGGCCCAATCACTGGAAGACATTCTTGCTCAGCGAGGAGTGCGAGTTGTTAAGACAGTCAGTCCGCAACTCAACGAGGCTCGAGAAGAGCTGCTATCTTTACAGGAGAACATGGATCTTCTGTGCGTTATTGCGGAATCGGACGCCTGCGTCACGCGATCAACCTTGCAGGGGCTTCGTCTTTTCACCGATAAGCCGATTGTCTTGTTTGGCGATGCGACGAAACCAACGGATATTATGCGATTTATCCGCGCCGGTGCGACCGACTACATCAATATCATCAGCGACTTCTTGTCGGAACTGGATGAGATCCTCAGCCATGTGAAGGAGCAGACTAAACGCGCCGTTAAGACCGGCGAGGTAATCGCTTTTTGCGGAACCAGTGGTGGAGTTGGTGCGACCACGTTGGCGGTAAATTGCGGTATTTGTTTGGCGCAAGGGGGAGCCAGTGTAGCTCTTGTTGATCTCAATCTTTGCGGCGGAGATGCTTCACTACATCTGGGACTTCAACCAGAGAGCAGCATCATAGAATGCGCCGTGAGCGCCGATGACATTCACGCTGCCACCCTCAGTAAGTTGATGTCACGGCATGAGTCAGGATTGAATCTGTTGGCCGCACCGCAATTTCTAGATAGCCAGGCGGTGATGCAACCAGAGTCCATTCATCGCACAATCAGCGTACTTTCGTCCATGCACGATTATGTGATTGTCGACATGGAGGACGTCTTTCACCGCGAACAAATCGCGGCGCTTACGCTATCCAACCAGTTGTACATCACCTTTCGACTTGAATTTCCTTCGCTGGTGCGCACCCGCAGGTTACTTGATTATCTTACCGCCAACTCGATTCATAACACACATTTATGCGCAAACCGTGTGACGCCAGGCTGCGGAATCAACAAAGAACGAGCCGAGTCCGTGCTGCGGCATTCCATTGAGCAGTTGATCCAGGAAGAGACGCGAAACGCTTCCGACGCAGTGAATGTAGGAGTTCCGGTCGTCATAGAATATCCTCGTTCCAAGCTCACCAAATCATGCGTACAAATGAGTCGCGATATGAAACGTCGTCTGGAACTCAAAGCCGAGGGAAATCATGTTTCAGAATCGATCAGCTAATTTCCTGACGACTTCGGCAGCCTCTAAAAAAACGGGCTTGCCGTACGATGTAGTCAAAGACCGCATCCACAAATCTTTGGTCGACCGTATCGACGTGCGGGCGATGGACCAGATGAGCGATCAATCGCTGCGCACCGAATTGAAAGCGGCGATCGAAGACATCTTTCTCAGCAATCTCGACCTCAGCTCATTTACTGAAAAAGAGCAACTGACAGCGGAACTGATTGACGAGATGATCGGTTTTGGCCCTTTGGAAATTTTGTTCCGGGACTCCGCAATCTCTGACATCTTAATCAACGGCCCCAACGACATTTATGTCGAGCGACGGGGGGCCATTGAACGGAGTACCGTTCGCTTTACCAGCCGCGAACAACTCCTCCGGGTCATCCAGCGGATTGCCGGCAAAGCGGGGCGTAGAATCGATGAATCCAGTCCCATGGTAGATGCTCGCCTGCCGGATGGAAGTCGTTTCAATGCCGTCATCGCTCCGTTAGCGATCGATGGCGCGTTGGTGTCGATACGTCGTTCAACCACTCAAGCAATGACTCCGCTCCAATTTGTTGAAGCCGGATCCTTATCTTCTCCGATGCTTGAATTCCTCCAAGCGGCGATTCGGGGGCGGCTGAATATCATCGTCTCAGGCGGTACCGGCAGCGGCAAGACAACGCTTCTGAACATGCTCTCAGGATTCGTAGCTCTGCAAGAGCGGATCGTTACGATTGAAGACGCCGCCGAATTGAAGTTACGCCAACCACATGTCGCACGTCTAGAGACGCGTCCTGCGAATATCGAAGGTAGCGGCTGCGTTACGACTCGTGATCTGGTGAAAAACGCGCTGCGGATGCGGCCGGATCGAATCATCGTTGGTGAGTGCCGTGGAGCCGAAGCGTTTGACATGCTGCAAGCGATGAATACAGGGCACGATGGAAGCATGACAACGATTCATGCCAATGGAGCGACTGACGCACTACAACGGCTTGAAATGCTTGTAGGAACCTCTCAACAAGACCTTTCGATGTGGTGCATTCAACGTCAAATCGCCTCATCGGTAGACCTCATCGTTCATGTATCCCGCTCGCATGACGGCGTTCGTCGCATTACCGAGATCAGTCAATTGGCTCGTGGAACTCAAAACGAACTAATCGCTGAATCGATTTTTTCGTACACGGAGTCCATGAATGAAAACACCGGCGAGGTGGAAGGACGCTTCAACGCACATAACGTCATTCCGCGCGCCATCGACCAGATTAGATCCAGCGGCTGCGTGCTGTCGCCATCCCTTTTTCAGCGTCAATGCTAAACCGCCGCTCATGGAGCTATCCCGATGTCACTTTCTTCTGTAATGCTGTTTACGTTCATCGGCGTGACGCTTTCTATCGTTAGCGTTGGCTGGATAATTTACGATCTGTTTTTTAGCGTTCGGCATCGCGCGGACGATCGACTGCAAGGCGCGTTTTTCGACGAGATGCGACCGCGAGCCGATTCATCGCCGCTATTGCGAGAACTAGACGATGGCAACGATCGTTTTGCTTTCCATTCGGGATCTTGGGCGACTCGGTTTAAAAATTGGCTGGACCAGTCGGGGGCGAAGATGAACCCACGCGAGTTCTTGCTAGCTTCCCTAAGCTTGGCTGGGATCGGTTTCGGAGGAATATATTACCTGACCAGTTCCGTTTATCTGGCGCCGATTGGTCTCCTCGCTGCGACTCTGCCTGCCGCTTTTATTTGTCATCGCAAACTACAGCGAACGGATCTGTTGATGCAGCAACTGCCCGAAGCGTTTTCGGCGATGTCTCGCGCATTGCGTGCAGGCCAGGCCCTACCCACAGCGATTCAGATGGTCGCCAACGATTTTCCGAAACCGTTGGCGGAAGAATTTACGCACTACTATGAGCAACAACATCTGGGCATCGATAACGAGGTTGCGTTGCGTGAGATGGTTCGACGCGTGGATGTTATGGAATTACGAATTTTCGCGGTTGCGTTGATCGTGCAGCAACGCGCTGGTGGCAATCTTGCTGACCTGTTGAGGAAGCTTGCCGAGCTGATCCGCAAACGGGTCAAAATGAGACGCCGCGTCAAAGCGTTGACCGGTGAAGGTCGCATGCAAGCGATCGTCTTGATCGCAATGCCGATCGTGGTGCTCGCCGCGTTATCACTGATCGCTCCCGAGTATTGCAGCGTACTCTGGGACCATTACGAGATCCTGATCGGCTGCGCAATCTCACAATGTATCGGCGCCTACTTGATCTCGCGAATCGTGAACATCGACTATTAAAAAGGGGGGGGAGATGCACGCACTTTCTAATATCTGGATCATCCAGATCGCAATTTTCGCCTTTGTGTTTTGCGGCGTGATGTACGTGCTTTCCCGTTCGCGCACTGCGGTAGTGAAATCGGATGCACGATTGGAAGCTTTTTTCCGAGAAGTCGGAAGCCAACCGCCGGCCGAGACGGGGAACAACACCTTTTCGAGCGGTCTGAACTTTGTCGCGACACGGCTGCTGCCCAACGAGGAAGAGTCGCGCGGCTATTTTACACGTCGCTTGATTTTAAGCGGATTTCATAATCCGACTGCAATCTCAATGTTCATGCTCTCGCGTCTCTTGTTGATGGTGATTCCAGCGTTTCTTGCATTGCCGATCGCGCTGTGGGGAATTTTCCCGTTTCATACCACCATCCTTGTGGGCGTCTGTCTCGGCTTTTTAGGAATCATGCTGCCCGAGCTATGGTTGCGATCCTGCACTCAACAACGACAAAAACGCCTGCGTCAATCGTTGCCAGACTTTGTGGACCTGGTAGTGACCTGTGTGGAAGGAGGCATGGGGGCCCCTGAAGCGATCGGCCACGTCCATCAAGAACTTGCCACGACGCACTTGGAGCTTTCCTACGAACTCTCGCATGTATTACGCGATGCGACGCTTGGCATCTCGCTGGACAAGTCTTTCCGACGAATGGCAGATCGAACCGGAGTTGAAGAAGTGCAAACGCTCTCCACCTTTCTAGAGCATTCGCAACGCTTCGGATCGGTCATGGGCGAAGCGCTTCGCGAATTTTCTGACATGCTCCGTTTTCAACGAGAGCAACGTGCCGAAGAACGTGCGCAGCAGGCCTCCGTGAAAATACTGGTTCCAACCTTATTGTTTATCTTTCCTACGATCTTCGTCGTGCTGGCGGGTCCCGCTGCGATTCAGATTAGCAGCAAATTTGGGGGCGACGGCATGATTGTAGAAGCAAACGAGAGCAACACAAAATGACTCGCCCCCAACGGACAGCCGCTGTGGCGGTTGAATTGGCGATATGCCTACCGCTTTTAATAACAATCACGATCTTTACGGTCGACGCGGCGAACGTGCAGTATGCCAAAGTCACTTTGGATAGCGCAGTACGCAATGGCGTTCAACGCGGAGCGACAAAACAGTTCACCCCTTTTTCGTATCCGAGTTGGTGTGAAGTTGCAGAACAAAGCATTTGGGAAGAAATGGAGCTGCTGCCCGATTTCGATCCCGAGAACCTAGATGTCAATGTCGAAGCAGTGAACCTCAACGATCGCGTGACTGTTATTGCGACCGCGACCTACAAGAAGTCGACGCTGTTTAATTGGAGCGGCAGCGGAACGGAACTGACGCTCTCGCGTCGATACGAAATGCGCCAAGTACGTTAGGAGCTCATTCAATGCGAATTCCATTCCAGCGACGACATGGAGCGACAATGATCGAGGGCGTCTATTGCCTGGCGATTGTCTTCTTTCTAGTCGTGGGGATGTTGGAATTTGGCATCGCTTCGCTGCGCCGAAATTTGCTACGCGATGGCGCCGCACGGGTCGCCCGCGCAGCAATCCTACGCGGTCAAAAAAGCGAGTTGTCGGTCTGGGGATCGAATCATGTGGAATTGACGGCGGCGGCGGATGATCCGATCGCCGCTGCGATCCTCCCCTCCCTCGCGACGATGGCGCCTGAAGATGTGCGGATCATCGTTGACTGGCCAGATGGCGACAACCTGACCGAACATAGGATCAAAGTTGCCGTCGAATATGACCATCAATTCCTGTTGGGCAATGTCTGGTTGATTGATCAATTGAACTTACGCGCGGACACTCAAATGCGCATCGAACGATAGGAAACGCTATGTTCACACGACAACGTAAATCCCAGGGCGTTCATCGCCGATGCGGAAAAATCCTAGTGCTGGTTGTGCTGCTGTTGCCGGCCCTGTTCGCCACAATGTTGCTGGTTTTCGACGGCAGTCGGCTAGCAGCCGAGTCTCGTTCGCTGCAACACATGGCTGACGCCGCCGCCTTGGTCGCCGTGGACGAGCTATTTCGAGCCGAGTCAAATAGTACCGCAATCACCGCTGCAGAGGCGAGCTTCCTCGCGAATGACAACATGAGCGACGGCGCCATTCAAGTGAACATTCCACCCACCTCCGGCCATTTCGCAGGCTCCAATCGGCATGCTGAAATCGTTATCAATCGTCCACTCGACAATTACTTTGGCGGGTTCTTTCAACTAGCCGACAAGACGGCGTTATCGGTGCGTGCCGTTGCCGGCATCGAGCCCGCAACCCATGGGGCAGCGATCGTGGTGTTGGATGAAGATCCAGCTCCTTTAAAGATCTTGCAAGCACTGCCGATTATCCCCTCTTTGCCGACCTTAATCGGCGGCTTCGAGATACTTGGTCTGGGGCGTGTTACCGTCGATGGTGCTGTCCTGGTCAATAATGCTTGGGGAGGAGAAGACGAGATGGGAATGCCAGCCGGACTTTCCCAGGGGCCTCCCTATGCGATTGCCTGCACTCCGATTCTGCCGCTTGCGAAGCTGCAAGCCTCCGATATACGTGTCGCCGGTGGAGTTGACCGCCGCCAAAACTATAGTGGGACTAATGGCGACTTTTCAGCCATATTACGAGCAGGCCGCCGCCCCGTCCCCGATCCATTGCGTGACATTCCGCCGCCGACTGTCTCGGCAGATCCGATCAATGTGGTCGACGCCAATTATGGTGGCAAGACGATCATTGGATTGCCCTTCATTGGTCCTCCCATCGTGCTTAGGCCGGGAGTCTACGAGTGGATCACAATTGCGACCGGCAACATTATTTTTGAACCGGGAGTTTATGTCATCCGAGGAAAAAATCCCTTAACACAACTCTCCCTTACAATTCTGGCGGCCAACGTTCAGGCCAAGGGGGTGATGTTCTATATCACGGACAACAGCAGCTATTCCGTCAAGGCTCCCGGCATCGATGCGACCGATGGAGAAACCAAGCCAGGCAATGTGGGAGCGTTCGAACTGTTGCCGAGCACCGTTATTAATATCGGCGTCCTGGGAAGCTTGTATACGCCGCTCAATAGTCCCGGAAGCCCCTATGACGGCATGATGATCTATCAGCGCCGTCATGATCGGCGACCAATCGTCTTGGTGCAGGAAAACCTGCTCGGACCGGGCACAATCGGCGGCACACTCTACAGCAAGTGGGGACATCTGTTGCTGGCCGGCAAAGGAACGTTCGACACGCGAATTGTGGCCGGCACTCTGCGGATCATCGCGTTGCTAGATGTCGATATCTCTCCTTCCTGGAAGCTTGATCCCGCCTACGATGTCTATCTTGTTGAATAGTTGCCGGGGCGGCATGGCGGCCGCTATCCAAATCGATATCGCAACAGTCGCCCAAATCGTCGTAGCGGCGGCGTCATGTGCATGACTTTCGCCAGCGTTCGCAGCGGCCATGAGATTCGAGTGAGCTGCACAGGATCAAGGCGAGTTTGCTCGGTGACAAACTTTAGACGCGGCACTTGCATTTCTAGCCGACGAGGATCGCCCAAGCCCCAACGCAACTTGGCGCCGGTCGCTCGAATGGACGGCAGCAGATTGAGAATCTGTACGCCCAACTGACTGTAGGCGTCGAACGCAATTTCTCCTTGATCCATGTGAGTCGTGATTTGCTGGAACAATCGCGGCGGTGCTCCGCTGGGCAAATAGGGCAAGACTCCTTCGGCGACAATTAACGCTGGACGATCGCGCGGAATGGCCTTAAACCACTCACCATCCAGAATCGACGCACCAATCAAGTTGCAACCAGCACGATCCCCATAGATCCGGCGCCGCAGCGCGATCACCTCTGGAAAATCAATCTCGAACCACGCAACTTCGCTGGCGGGATTAACCCGCATGATCCGGCTATCCAAGCCGCATCCCAGATGCAGAACAGTCGCTCTGGGATGGAGATTCAAAAACTCGCGTGTCCAATCATCGAGCACCTTCGAACGCATCGCCAGACTAATCATTCCGTCGCGGGTCACGCGCAGCTTCAAAAAATCATAATCGAGGCGTTCGACCGCGGCGGCGGCAAAATGATCCTGCAATAACGAGTCTGCCAGCCGACTCTCTTGGGCTTTGCCATAGAGAGTGATCAGCAGCGTTTCCCGCTCTTTCGTCAGATCGATCGGTTCCTTTGCGGGCACGCTGGCTCTTTCGTCTGTTCACCGCTGGGTGTGGCTGGCCTGATTCCATTCTCGGGAAAGCGGTCGCCCCTCCAAGAGGGCATCTCGCCGAAATTGCGGCATTTCTGACTAGATCTCGGCAGTTTCAGCCCTCAAATCTTTCACCTGCGGCGATGAAACGCCAGAATTAGGAACTGAGTCAGCGGCGCATCGCGATTCCCAGCGCAGCGATGCTGACAATCTCCTGCGCCACTTCATCGCCCCGCGACGAGGCACGCCAGCTCGCGCTCGACTAGAATAGATGGGTAGACTCCCCCTGTGCCGTGAACGAGACTTGCCATGCGAAGTCAGTTGCTTCTCGCCGGTCTGACGTTGCTCCTAGCGCCGCTGTCCCTGGTCGACGCCGCAACGCAGCCGAACATCATTCTGATCATGGCCGATGATATCGGCTACGAATGCTTTGGTTGTTATGGATCACAGCAATACCAAACGCCGAACATCGATCAGATGGCGGCTCAAGGGATGCGGTTTATGCATTGTTATTCGCAGCCGCTCTGCACGCCGAGTCGCGTTAAGCTGATGACGGGGCTTTCCAATGCGCGGAACTACTCCGCTTTTTCTATCCTTAATCGCGATCAGCGCACGTTCGGGCATTTGCTAAAAGCCGCCGGTTATCGCACGATGATCGCCGGCAAGTGGCAGCTGTATGGCGCTGACAGTTATCCGGAGCGTTTTCGAGCCAAAGGAATGTTGCCCAGTGATGCAGGCTTCGACCAATGGTGCTTGTGGCAAGTCGAACAATTAGGAGAACGCTACGACGCGCCTCTCCTCAACATCAACGGAAAGCATCGACAATTTACGGCCCAAGAATATGGGCCTGATATCGCCCTCGATCACATCACCCAGTTTATTGACCAGAAGTCGGATCAGCCGTTCTTTGTTTACTACCCGATGATCTTAGTTCACAATCCATTTGTACCGACTCCTGACAGTGCGACGCGTGATCCGAAGCAGAAGCAAAAGAACTTTGCAGCGATGGTCGCCTACATGGACAAGCTGGTTGGCAAGGTAGTTAACCACGTCCAAACCGCAGGCCTCGCCGACAATACGCTGATGCTGTTTATCGGCGACAACGGTACGAATACCGCAATTCAATCGCAGTTGAACGGACGAACTATTCAAGGCGGAAAAGGTAAAACCACCGACGCAGGCACACGCGTGCCGATGATTGGGTATTGGCCCGGTGTGATTTCTGCCGGTCAAACCTGTGCAGATCTTGTCGACTTCTCGGACTTTCTACCGACCCTTGCTCAGCTTGCCGGCGCAGAGACGCCAGCAGACTTGGATGGTCGCAGTTTTCAGCCGCAATTGATGGGGCAACCAGGAAAGCCGCGCGACTGGATTTACTGCTATTACAATCCACGGCCAGAAAAGACGCAGCCAATCCGGTTTGTTCGTGATCAGCGCTGGAAACTGTATGGTGATGGAAGGCTGATTGACGTCGAAAATGACGTGCTGGAAAAACATCCGCTGACCGACCTAGCGGCCACGCCTGGCGCTGCTGCGGCGCACGCGAAACTGACTGCCGCATTAAGCTCGCAGCCGGCCGTTGGAGCCATGTTGCTCAAGTTTCCACCGCAACCCGACAAGCGGCCGTAGTGATCTATTTGCGTTAAACTTGAGGGTAGTTGTAGCGCAGCATACCGATCATGACCGTGCCAGCGCGTAAAGTTCGAGCTAGTTAGACTTCTCTCACTCTTCATTTCGGTGAAAGGTTACCAGTCATGCGTAAACTTGTCTTGTTTGGCTGCTTGATGATGTCAGCCGCATTTGTTCCTGGGGCGATGGGACAAGAGAGCCAAACGCAAACGCTGGAAGATCAGCTGCAACAAAAGTCGGACGAAGCTGGCAAACGCTTCCCGCCAGAGATGCTAAAGGTGATGCAAGACGCAGTCGAAGCGGTTCGCACCAGTGGAATCGAGAAATCGGCCAAACAGGTGGGGGACGCTGCAGTAGACGCCGAACTAACCGGCTGGAACGGCAAGACGGTTCGCCTGAGTGAAATGTGGAGCGAAGGACCGATCGTTCTCATGTGGTATCGCGGCGGCTGGTGTCCCTATTGCAACTTGCAGCTGCGGGCAATGCAAAAGGAGTTGAAAGCAATCGAAGGCGCAGGAGCCAAACTAGTGGCGCTGACCCCAGAACTGCCCGAAAAGGCGAAAAAAACGGCTGAAGCAAATGACCTCGACTTTATCGCGTTGCATGACAAAGAGAATGCGACTGCCAATATGTATGGATTGGTCTTTAAACTTCCCGAGTCGATCTTGCCCCTCTACCGTGATCGCTTGAAACTAGCCGATGTCAACGGCAGCGACGCAATGGAACTGCCGCTGTCGGCGACCTATGTGATCGATACCAACGGCAAAATTCGCTATGCATTTTTAAACGCCGACTATACCAAACGGGCTGAACCGGCCGATGTGGTCGCGGCAGTGAAGAAAGTTGTCGCAGACAAAGCGAAATAGTCGTCCGGCAATTATTCGCCTCTTTTTGATTCCTATCAATTAAGGGAAGTCGGGTCGGTCGCGGCTTCTTTTTTTTGTCGCGGTACACTTCCTTTTTGTATCAACAATCCTTGGTGCTCGATATTCGGCGACAAGACTATTCTCTCTCGACGCTGTGCGAGTTATTCTGACACTTGCCGATCCCCCAGCTTCTGTAGCGATCTCTCCTTCTGCTTTAACTCGCCGGTTCAACATGAGAGACATTGGATGCACTCCTCTGAAATCTTCCTCGCCCGGCTGATTGCGTTTGCGGCGATGGCCGCATTCTCACCGGATCTTCAGATCGCAGCAGCCCAACAAGCTGGAGACGCTACAGTCACCGTCAGCGGCGAGCAAAAACAATGGCACAAGGTAACGCTCACGCTGGACGGACCATTTGCAGAGGAGCATGGCACACGGCCCAATCCTTTCACCGATCTACGGCTGGAAGTTCGATTTACACATGAGTCTGGCTCACCCAGCTATCGCATCCCTGGCTACTTTGCGGCTGATGGAGACGCGGCGCACACAGGCGCCAAGTCCGGCAGAAAATGGCGAGCTCATCTCTCTCCGGACAAGCCCGGTCAGTGGAACTACGCTGTAAGTTTCACCCGTGGTCAGGACGAAGCGCTGCAAGCCAAAGCAACCGGCGAAAAATGCCTGGGAGATGGAGCGACCGGCAGCTTTTCGATTACTACGAGCGATAAGTCCGGCGTGGATCTGCGCAGCAAGGGACGCCTGGAATATGTGGGACAGCGTTATCTTCGCTTCGCTGGTGATGGAGACTATTTTCTCAAAGCAGGCCCCGACGCCCCAGAAACGTTACTCGCCTACGCAGACTTTGACGACACCGCCACGCAGAAGAAAAACGTGCCGGTGAAAACGTGGCGCCCTCATCTGCGTGACTGGCGTCCAGAGGATCCGACCTGGCGTGACACTCACGGCAAAGGACTAATCGGCGCGCTCAACTATCTGTCGGCCCAAGGCTGCAATACGGTTTCGTTTCTAACCTACAATGCGGCCGGCGACGGGGACAATGTTTGGCCATTTGTTAGTCGGGATGACAAGTTGCACTACGACTGTTCAAAACTCGATCAATGGCAAATAGTGTTTGATCATGCGACAACGCTAGGTTTGCATCTGCATTTCAAGTTGCAAGAAAATGAGATGGACGACAATCGTCTTGGAGACAAACGGAAAGCCAGAGATGTGCCGGAGTCACTAGACGGTGGCCAACTAGGCGTCGAGCGCAAGCTCTACTGCCGCGAATTGATCGCTCGGTTTGGGCACGAACTGGCGCTGCTGTGGAATATCGGCGAAGAAAACACCCAGTCATCCGCTGAGCAGCGCGACATGATTCACTATCTGCATGACGTCGATCCGTATCATCACAACATTGTGCTCCACACCTTCCCCGGAGATCAGGACAAAGTTTACACGCCCCTGCTGGGAGACCAGTCGCTGTTGACCGGCGCTTCACTGCAAAATAACTGGGATGTCGCTCATCAGCGGACGCTGAAGTGGGTGAAAACGTCGGCCCAAGCGGGACGTCCTTGGGTGGTTTGCAATGACGAGCAAGGTCCCGCGTCCGACGGGGTTCCGGCCGATCCCGGCTATGAAGCCAAAAACGGCGTCGCCAATCCGCAAGGAAAAAAGTACACACTACACGACATTCGTAAGCTTTGCTTATGGGGAACGCTAATGGCCGGCGGCGCTGGTGTCGAGTATTACTTTGGCTATCAATTGCCGCAAAATGATCTGCTGTGTCAAGACTTTCGCAGCCGAGACCAATCGTGGGCATACTGCAAAATCGCCCTCGATTTTTTCCATGACAACGCAATCCCCTTCTGGGAAATGAATAACGCGGACGATCTGGTCGGAAATCCCCAAAGCGACAACAGCCGCTTTTGTTTGGCCAAGCCAGGCACGATTTATCTCGTCTATCTACCGAGCGGCGGAACCACCCAATTGAATCTAAGCGACGCCCAAGGAGACTATCAAGTCCGTTGGTTTAATCCGCGCAACGGAGGAGCGTTAAGCTTCGGCTCTGTGTCAGCGGTCCAAGGCGGACAACGCGCTTCGCTCGGCGATCCGCCGCAAGATGTTGATAAAGATTGGTTGGTGGTTGTGCAGCGGATGCAATAGACGCAAATCACGCTTCGTTGGCAGCACGAATCTTGCTTAGCACGGGGTGGTTGTTTTGAATGTGAAATGAAAGCGCTTTGCGTGCGGCGGCCCATTTCTTTTCGATCAACGCGTTCAGAATCGCCTGGTGCTGTTCGACAGTTTCGATCGCCGCCGCGCGATCATTTTCTTCCCATTCAAACAGGATATCGTAATACTTCCCCTGGCGCTGGAAGAAGTCCTGGATGTAGATGTTGTCTCCCTTTTTGATAATGTACGCGTGCAGCGAGTTATCGATTTTGGGATGATCTTTGGGGGATGCAGGCAAACAGTTTCCGGCCAGGATCGCTTGCAGATCGGCTTCTACCAGATGCGGCTTGGCCAGGTCGAGCGCCTTGAGTTCCAGCAACTCACGCACTTCTAAAAACGCTTGCAGGTCTTTTTGCAAAAACGGGCGTAATCGCCAACCCCGTCGCGGGATATGTTCGATCAGTCCAGCGCCGGCAAGCCGATTAAAGATAATCCGCAATGCCGAACGGCTGATTCCGTACTGCTTGGCGGTTGCTTCTTCGCGCAGGTCGAGCGCCGCGCCATCCAAGCTGAGCCGGACAAAGTCGTTGGCGATCAATTCGTACATGTCTTGCGGCGGCTCGGGCAAAGCTTGATCGTCTGCTTCGGCCTGCGATCGTTTGCGCGTCGCTTTGGGAGTCAGACGCCGATCCTCTCCCTTTTCAATCAACCCTTGCTTGATGAGCCGATTAACGGCAGAGCGTACCGGCGAAAAGCTTACATCATAAAAATCGGCGAGCGATTCCAACGTTAACTGAACCGGCAATTCCTGACTGGAAGAAAGGCGGGCTTTCAGGTCTTCGTAGATATAGCTTGTGATCGACATCGGCTGGGGGGATTTAACGCTTTTTAGGCACCTCGACGTCGTAGGTAGCGTCGTCGCGGGGCAGGTCACCGCTGGTCGAATAAGGAGCGAATAACGGTTTGGGTTGCTCGGCTGTCCCCGCCATCACCGCGGCATTATCGGCTACGCCGGTATAGCCGGTGATCGAGATTAAATGCGGACCTCCAATCACCCCTTTCTCTCCTTTCACATGGTACGCCCCGGCGAGAATTGTCGCCACTGCCCCAGGGCCAGAATTTCCTTTTGCCGTATCCGGGGCAAAGCTGATTTCGCCGTACGGAATCGGTTTTCCGTTATAGGTAACGGTCCCCGACAGTTCGTGACGCTCTAATCCTTCTGTGCCAAAATTGCAGCCGCTCACAGCGATCAACAACATCCATACAGCCCCGGATACGCTTTGCCATGGTAATTGCATCGCGAAAAGTCCCCCATTGCAGCAGAAGAGAAAGAGATGAAAGCCAAGGATTTAATAGTTAAAACCGCCAACCGGTAATCCATCAGCCCGCTTGGCCAGCGTGCGATAGATCGTTAAGTCGACCGTCTCTGGGATGAAATGAACCGAAGCGTCAGCCATGGCAAATTGACAACCGCCAGGGTGATAGCTGCCAAAGGTACGGGACTGCACGTCAAACTTATGCCCCAAGGCAGGATTCGGATCGGCCGTGTTGATCGGCAAAAGCGCGGAGGCGACCTGCGCGGGTTGACCAACGCTACGGGGCCAGTCACTCGAACACCACGTGTAATACTGCAATGGAGAAGGATTGGAAGCGATCGACGATTGCACATTCGTCTCGCCGATCAAAAATACATTGGTCGTTCCGTCCAACGCGTCGCGAAACTGCGTCTTCGAATTGTGATAGATCATCCCGTCTTTGTTCCAGATGCGGGCTCCAGCACTATTCGAACAAAAAGGCGTCTCGCCACCCTGAACGCCAAAGTAGTTGTTCGAACGCGTATCCGAGTTACTGTTCGGATCTGAATCGCACTGATACTTCGGGCAATTGCGGAACCACTCGGTCCGATTGGCGGTGTTCGCATTGCCAAAGGCAGCGTTATCTTGGATCGAGATAAAACCGGCGCCAAAATTGAAGCTGTCGTAGCGAGCGCTCTCTTCCATAAACGGCAAGACCAAGACGGTCCAAGGAGCTTGTGTAAACGAGAACCCGCCGGAACCTGGCGCCATCGAACAAAAGCTGGCGCTGTCAGTTGAGATGTTGGATATCCCGCCGGCGGGAAACGAGCCAAACGTATCATGGTAGTTGTGCAGCGACAGTCCGATCTGCTTCATGTTGTTGCTGCAAGACATGCGCCGCGCCGCTTCGCGAGCTTGCTGGACCGCCGGCAATAACAAGGCGATCAAAACACCGATGATCGCGATCACGACCAGCAGTTCGACGAGGGTAAATCCGTCACGATTGCGATAGCGAGAAATCATCATCTGCACTCCGATTGGAATTAGGATTGAATGAATAGATCAATCTGGCGTGAAAAGAGATCCGCAATAAATGCGGATCCGAGTTTTAGTTAGCAAGTTTTTGCCTGCATCGTTTGCGGCGCTGCGAATGATTTAAATACGTCGCCGGCACGCTACTCTGTAAGACAGGCCTACATTTTTATTGTGGCCTTGGAATCAAGCTCGAAATCAATGGCATTGCTTCCACTCTTCACATCGACGGACAACCCGCTTGTGCCGACGTCTTGGTATTTTTTGGGAACCTTCACTGCTTCTGTCGACGTCACCGAGGACTTTGGCGCGAACGGATCCGCTGGAGGTGGGGGTGCAATTGCGACCTGATACTTGCCCGGCAAGCAACGGATCGAATAGCTGCCGTCCGGCTGCAGGAGAGCTGTCGCCAGCTTTCCGCTCGGATCAATGAGCAGGACGGATCCCTGAGAAACCAGCTTCCCGTCGAGCAGCACCGTCCCGGTGACTGACGACTCAAGCTCGTTTCGAAAAGTGCAGCCTGCACTCATAACCATTGCAAGCAAGCATGTCGCCAGCCCATACCGTCGGTATTTCAGCAACCTCGAACAAGCAAAACTAATATGCATCGCCATCCATCCTGTGTCTGATCGAATAACAGAACCTGTATCTTCGCTTCGAGCGACTACCTAAAACGGACTGTTGATGACGTTGCCATCATCACGAATACAAAGGTTACGCAAGGTCGTCGCATCCATCGTTTCCGTCCCAAATGCGACGCTGCCGTCTCCGCGCAAGACAAGCGCTCCACCGGGATGCTCTGAATGAATACTGCTATTGGATCCATCGGTATGGTTGCCGCCCCCTTCGGTCAGTGTGCCGATCGGGTAACGAATCGTGGTGGTATTACGACTCCAAGGAGAAGTCGACCATTTGTAAGGGTCGCTTGAACCTCCGGCTTGCGGCGGCGGAACGGTCGCGCCGACTCCGCCCCAACATCCCCACTCGTAACTCGTACGAATGTCGGCCAAAGCTCCGCCGCTCCCCTTACCCATCGCGGACTGCTCAGCAACGACGATGCTATTCGTCAATCCGTCTGTCGCGTCGCGCATTTTGGTCACCATGTTGGGAATCAACATCCCATTCCCGCAAGAGTAGCCCTGAACTCCAGAGCCGCAGCGACCAGAACCTGTCGGATCAGAGGAATCTGTCGCACTGGTTGTCGCCCCCGCAATCCCAACATAAGAAGTGGTCGAAAACTGATAGTCATAGTCGGTCCGTTTATTAAGTCGACTCGCGGCACTCGATGGACACCAATTGAAATCAGGCGTCCATTTGTTAAGCAGCGCCCCATTCGGACCGTTGGGAAAGCCGCCCCAATCCGCAACCTGGATCTGATCGAAAACCGTTGACTGCTCGACTTGCGGCAAGATCGCCAGCAACCAGGAACCACGAAAAAAAGTCTTTGAACCAAACGGGAACGCAGTATACGTGTCGTGATAGTTGTGCAGCGCCAGACCAAGCTGCTTCATATTGTTACTGCAAGACATCCGTCGAGCTGCTTCGCGTGCTTGTTGAACCGCCGGCAACAGCAGCGCGATCAACACGCCGATGATCGCGATCACGACCAACAGCTCGACCAAGGTAAATCCGAAACGATTGGGATAGCGAGAATTCATCATCAGCACTCCGATTGGAATAAGAAAAGATGAAAGGCATCAACCTCGGGAGAGAAGACTCCGCTGCATGCTGGGAAATCTGAGAAGAAAGAAATTTGAAGATTTCAATTTCCAAAGCTTACTTGACATTGGCACCAACCGCAACTACATTTTTGACATTGGCGCCAAAAAGCATCGATTCCCATTTGTCGGCTACTTTTGACGCCGCGACTGTGCAGCTCTACCACCACCTCCGACAAGGAACCATGCCCATGAATCCTGCCGATTTCTCCGCTCACCAAGGCGCCAGCGGCTCGCTGCCTGTGTCGCGACGTTCGTTTTTGCAGACAACCGGCGGCCTGGCGGCCGGGGCCAGCTTGGCGCTCCCTTCCTATCTTCACGCAGCTGCTGCAGAGCCCAAGAAGGTCCGCATCGGCATCGTCGGCGGTCGCTTTGGGCTGGGCTTTCAGTTTGCCGAGCATCCGCTGTGCGAAGTGACCGGCGTCGCCGAACTACGGCCAGAACGCCTAGAAGCGCTCAGCAAGACTTACAAGTGCAAAACCAAGTACGACTCGCTTGAAGCGATGCTCGCCCAGGCCAAAGACATGGATGCGGTGGCAATCTTCACGCCGGCGCCCGATCATGTGCGCCATAGCGTCGCCGCGCTGAACGCCGGCAAGCATGTACTGTGCGCCGTCCCCGCCGCGATGAACTTGGAAGAGTGCGAAGAGCTGATCGAGACGGTCAAGCGAACCGGCCTCAGCTTTATGATGGCGGAAACCAGCTACTGGCAGCAAACCACTATCTCGGCTCGCCAGATGTATCAAGAGGGAAAATTTGGCAACTTGATCTATTGCGAATCGTCCTACCAGCATGACGGCCTAGAAGACCTGTTCATGGAAAATGGCAAGCCGACTTGGCGTTACGGCTTTCCACCGATGCACTATCCGACTCATTGCACCGCGCACTATATCGGCGTGACCGGCGAACGCCTCACCGAAGTAACCTGCCAAGGCTGGGGCGATGACGCACCAGCACTGAAAGACAACGCCTACAACAATCCGTTCTGGAACGGATCGGCGATGTTCAAGACCGAATCAGGCCTAGCGTTCAATATGCGTGTCTGGTGGAAAGGCGCACATCGCGGCGGCGAACGTGCCGAGTGGGTCGGCGATCAAATGAGCTTCTACGGTCAGGCCCCCAACGGACAACGCCCGGTGATTATTCGCAAGGGCAATCAAACCGAGAAAGATGACGGCGGTTTCGTGCGTAGCTTGCCTGCCTTTGAAGAAATCACCGTCCCTGACTGGTGGAAGACCGACATGCTGCCGGCGCCGCTGCGACATGGAAGCGGGCACGAAGGTTCGCACTGCTTCATCACCAACGAGTTTATTGACGCACTAGCCAACAATCGCCGGCCGGTGGTCGACGAGTACGAAGCAGTGGCCTACACCGCGCCAGGAATCGTCGCCCATCAATCGGCGCTCAAGGGTGGCGAGCAGCTGAAAGTCCCCAACTTCGGTCGCGCCAGCTAACCGCTTCAACCAAGGTAAACTGGGGCGTTACGACTCGGTGAGTCGTGCGTCCTATGTTTACTGCTTGCGTCCTCCACAATCTCCCGAGATCATTCGTTCATGCCTTCGTTTTCGCTCGACTTCTGGGATTACGTTGTCTTCATCAGCTTCTTTGTAATGCTGGGTGTGATCGGCTATTGGGCCGGACGCGGAGAACAAGCCAGCAGCCAAGATTACTTCCTGGCCGGGCGCAAACTGCCGTGGTACGTCGTCGGCGGATCATTTATCGCGTCGAATATCAGCAGCGAACACTTTATCGGCATGATCGGTTCGGCCGTTGTCTTTGGCGTTTGCGTCTCGTTGATGGAATGGGCTAATGTTGTCACCTTCTCGCTGTTGATCTGGTTCTTCATTCCCTTTTTGCTAGCGACGAAGGTCTTTACGATTCCCGAGTTTCTCGAGAAGCGTTTCAGCTTGTCGATTCGGCAGATGTTCGCCTTTGTCACGGTGCTCAGCAATGTGGTCGCATTTCTCGCGACAGTCTTGTACGGCGGCGGATTGGCGCTGCAAAGTTTGTTTGGCTGGAGTCTTTGGTTTTCGATCATCACGTTAGGGATTGTCGCCGGAGTTTGGGCGATCTACGGCGGGCTATCGAGCGTCGCGTGGACCGATCTCTTTACGGTCGTCGTAATGATCTTGGGCGGCCTGCTCGTCAGCTTGCTGGGCTTGCAAACGTTGGCCGGCGACGAAGGCTCGCTGTGGGAAGGCTTCACCTTGATGATTGAGCGCAATCAAGGCAAAGAAGGTCTCTGGGCCGAAGCGGTCAACCGGCATCTAGAACACCTGACTGCCGGCGATTCCTACAACCGACTCTCGCTCTACCAAGGCGTCACCCATCCAATCACACCGACGATCAGCTTGATTCCGCTGCTGCTTTCGGTCGGCGTGTGGTACAACGTCCTTAATCAGTTCATGATTCAGCGCGTGCTGGGCGCCAAGGATGAATACCATGCACGCATGGGGATCGTCTTGGCGGGCTGGGTCAAAGTCTGCTTTCCCCTGATTTCGGTCTTGCCTGGCATGGTGCTGTTTGCAATGCACCCTGAAATCTTGCTCCGTCCTTGGGATGAAGTCAAACCGGCGGCCGACCAAGGCTATATCAGCTTGATTCAAACGCTGATCCCCGCCGGACTGCGCGGTTTGCTGCTCGCCGCCCTGTTTGGCGCGATCCAATCGACAATCAACTCCGTCCTCAACTCGACGTCGACCATCTTAACGCTTGACATTTATAAACGACTGTTGGTCCCGGAGGCCAGCGACAAGCAGCTAGTCCGCGTTGGCGTCATCAGCTCGGTCGTCGTCTTGGCCATCGCGATTATCTTGGGGGGATTTGTTGGAGAGATCGGAGGGAGCCTGTTTGAATACGCCCAGTCGCTCTACGCTTTTTTTGCGCCGCCGTTCGCCGCCGTCTTTTTACTGGGGATCCTGTGGCGACGGATCAATTCGGCCGGAGCGCTGGCGGCGATCTGTATTGGCTTCGCCTCCGGAATCTTGATGAAGCTTTATTTGCATCTCGATCCTGATGCGCCTGCTTGGCTCAGCCCTTATTGGAATCAAGCGTCGATCAATTGGCTATTATGCATTGCGGTCTGTATCGGCGTCAGCTTAGCGACGTCTCCGCCGCGGGCAGACCAAGTGACCGACCAATTGACGTTCAATTGGTCCCGTTTAAATCTATTCAATAACCTCGGCGATCACTGGTACACAAGCGTCGTCACTTGGTGGGGATTGTTTGTCGTGGTGATCGCCGCGTTGTTCATTACGTTCTCGGGAGTGGTGCTTTAAATCGCATGAAAATTACACGCGTCGAAACCCTGGTTTGCCATGCTCGGATGCGCAACTGGGTATTCGTGAAAATCACGACCGATCAACCCGGCCTGATCGGCTGGGGCGAAGCGACTCTTGAATGGCATACGCGTAGCGTCGTCGGAGCGATCGAAGACTTGGCTCAGTTGCTGATTGGTGAAGATCCGACGCGGATCGAATATCTTTGGCAGATGATGTTTCGCCAGCACTTTTGGCATGGAACAGGCATCGTGCGCGCCACAGCGATTGCCGGCGTCGATCTTGCCCTTTGGGATATTCTCGGCAAGATTCACAATGTCCCCTGTCACCGACTTTGGGGCGGTCCGGTGCGCGACAAAATCCGTCTCTACTCGCATCTCGGCGGCGGACGGATGGAAGATTTTTACGAAACCCCGGTCGATAACGCCAAGCAGTTTGCAGACCTCGCGCTCGAAGCGGTCGAACAAGGCTACACCGCCTTTAAATCGATGGCCGTCCCGCCGACGATGCCGATCGAAGGGAGCAAACCGGTGCGCGCCGCCGTCGCGTGCGTCGCCGCGATGCGCGAAGCCGTTGGTCCCGATATCGACATCATGGTCGACTGCCATGCTCGGCCATCGCCGGCAATGGGGATGAAATTCGCCACCGCGCTGGAACCGTATGATCTTTACTTCTTTGAAGAGCCTTGCTGGCCCGAGTCGATCGCAGGTCTGGCCAAGATCAACGCCGCCGTCGCCACGCCGATCGCGACTGGCGAACGACTCAACCATCTGGCCGCGTTTCGCGATCTATTCGCCGCCCAGGCGTGTGAGATTTGCCAACTCGATATCACGCATTGCGGCGGACTCACCGAAGCGCGGCGGATCGCCGCTTTGGCCGACGCTTATCGCATCGCGTTAGCCCCCCACAATCCGCAAGGCCCGGTCAGCACCGCCGCTTCGCTGGAGTTTGGCTTTTCGCAGCCCAGCTATATCATATGTGAGTCGGTGCAAAACGACGTTCCTTGGCGTTACGAAGTGGTGGACGAAGGATTTCAAATCGATCCAAAGACGCAAACCGTCACCCCGAATCAACGCCCTGGCTTGGGAATCAACATCAACGAGGAAGAAATCAAGCGGCATCCGTTCCAACAAGAGCTGCTGCAACGCGTGTTTTATGCGGACGGCAGCGTCGGCGATTGGTAACGACCCACTGTGACGTTTTTTTTGTAAAGCAAGCATCATGAGCCCCTCGAAATTCCAATCCGCTTCTTTCGCCCATGCTGCCTGGTCTGGCTATGCGGGGCTCGCGACGGCCGACATTACTCCGCCGATCGGCGTTTATTCGCGCTGCTGGGGCGCTGCCGATCATGATGTCGCTGAGTCGGTCCATCGTCCGCTCACCATCACCGCCCTAACGCTGCAAGCCGAGCGCGATTCGTCGCCGCTGATTTACCTCGACGCCGATCTCGGCTGGTGGCAAACCCTAGAAACGTTCCAGCAGTTCCAGGCCTGCGTCTTAGCCGAGTTCTCGCTGGCTCCCGAAGATTTTTTGTTCGGTCTGACTCATACTCACGCCTCTCCTCCGCTGGCCACGCTGGATCCCGATTTGCCCGGTCAGGCAATTCAACAGCAATGGCTCCAACAATTGCAAGTCACCGTGATCGAAGTGATTCGCGCCGCGCTCCAAAACACGCAGGCCGCGACCCTCGACTGGCAGACCGGGCAATGCAGTCTGGCGACCAATCGCGATCTGATTGATCCCAACGCAAACGCCGATCGCATTCTGTGCGGATTCAATCCGCTTGGTCAGGCGGATAACACGTTGCTAGTCGGTCGACTGAGCGACATCACCGGGATGTTGCGCGGCGTGATCGTCAACTACGCGTGTCATCCGACGACGCTGGCCTGGGAAAATCGCGCAATTTCGCCCGACTATATCGGTGCGATGCGAGAAACCATCACTCAGCAGACGGGAGCCGTGGCGATGTTTATGCAGGGAGTATCCGGTGATCTGGCGCCCCGCTATCAATATGTCGCCGATCCAGAAACGGTGGATCGTCATGGTCGCCAATTGGCGTACGCCGCTTTGGCGACCTTAGAAAACATGGAGCCTGTAGCCAGCCGCTTGGATTACCAAGGAGTCGTCGAATCGGGCGCTCCGCTCGCGGTCTGGCGACATACGCCGATTCGCCCCAATCCCCAGTTGCAAGCCGTGCAGTCCAGCGTGGATGTCCCGCTCAAGGATTGGCCGACGGCCGCCGAACTTGAACGGCAACGTGCCGCTTGTCCGAATCGGGCCATTGCCGAACGGCTCCGCCGCAAACGGGATATCCGACTCTCACTAGGCGACGACGACACTTACACGCTGCCGATCTGGGCTTGGAAGTTGGGAGATGCGATTTTGATTGGCAGTCTGGCCGAGTCGTATTCGATCTTGCAGGTCGAACTCCGCCGTCGATTTCCCGATCATACAATCATCTGCATGAATTTAGTGAACGGCTCGATCGGCTATATGGCGCCGGCGGCTCTTTACAACTTAGATATCTATCCCGTGATGCAAACGCCGTTCGACCTGGGGGCGCTAGAATTGACCATCGAGGCGATGTCGCAACTCGTCCAACGGTTGGCGACTCCGACCGAGTCGAGCCCGCTCCTGCAGAATGCTTAACACTGGGCGCTTGCCCCGTCGGCTGTTTCCTTTCATCCATCTCTCCCCGAAAGCTCGATGACCCGCTCCATCCAAGGCGTGCTGCCGGTACTGCAAACTCCCCTGCGCGACGATGAATCAATCGACGCCGACAGCTTGCAACAAGAGATCGACTGGAGCTTTGACGTGGGCGCCGACGGCGTCTGTTCGGCGATGGTCTCTGAACTGCTGCGGCTGTCGCCCACCGAGCGCCGTGAACTGGCCGAGATGATGGTCGCGATGACCGCCGGTCGCGGTACGGTGATCGCCAGCGTCGGCGCCGAAACAACGCGGCAAGCAGTTGAATATGGCCAGCATGCCGAGCGCAGTGGATGCAGCGCGATCATGGCGATTCCGCCGATCAGCGTGGCGCTGCCCGAAGCCGCGATGTGGGACTATTTTTCACAGTTGGCCCGCCGCATCGATTTGCCGCTGATCGTGCAAGATGCGTCGTCGTACGTCGGCCGAGCAATCCCAACTTCGTTTTATGCGCGCCTGGTCGCCGAGTTTGGCGCCGAGAAAATCCTCTTCAAGCCCGAAGCGTCACCTATCGGACCGAACCTTTCCGACTTGCGAGATCAAACCGGCGGAACTGCCCAGATCTTTGATGGCTCAGGCGGAATCCTGCTGATCGACTGTTATCGCCGCGGAATACAAGGAACCATGCCCGGCGTCGATTTGCTGGACGGGATTGTCGCACTATGGCAGGCGCTGCGACAAGGAAATGACGATCTGGCGTATCGCCTCTATTTTCCGATTTGCGCGATCGTGGCGCTGCAGCTTCAAGCAGGGCTCGATGGATTTTTGGCGATCGAAAAATATATCCTGTACAAGCGAGGTCTCTTCCCTTCTGCACGCCGCCGCACACCGTACTCGTGGGATCTGGACCAAGAGACAGCCGCCGAAATCGATCGCTTGCTGCTCCACTTGGAAACCGCTCTAAAATCGACCTCCGTCATCGACGTATAAAACCGCCAGCAACCCACTTGTTGTCGATTGACAACTCACATCGAATCGGGATCGAAGACGATAGGGACCTATCCCACTCGTACCGGCAATCCGGTCCGGTCAATCCTTCTCGCTGCAGCGGTCGTTTTTTAGGTGAATTACGCATTCCGTGTCGCTAGAATCTAAGTTTTGTTAGATTTTTCTCTCGGCGCAAAGCTGGGGGAACTGAAATCTGACCAGGATTGATTCAGGCCAACTCGGGAGCACTTGCATGACGGCGGATTCGATAACTATTTTGGCGTCGCGACATGCGTTACAAAGTCGTCGCGACCGTCCATTGGCTGACAAACCGACGGCGGCAATTTTGCTGGTGTCTCTGCTGCTTTTTGCGGCGACAGACCGCAGCTGCGGCGCTGAACCAGAGTCACAACATCCGCAGCTGAACGTCATATTTTTCACGCCGTCGGATGTCGAACCCCCGCCGGGCGTCGAGCGACGCTTGACTCAAGTCGCCGACTATGCCGAGAAGTTTTTGGTCGAAGGGATGACGAAAGCAGGTTATGAGCCGGCCAATAAACACCCCTTCTCGCGAAAAGCAGATGGCAGCTTGAACGTTCTCTTTGTCAAAGGAGAGAAAACTCAGGAGAGCGGCAGCTACGACAAACCAGGCTTTCAATTAGAACCAATCCAGCAAGCGGTCCGACAATACGACCTCTCTCGCTCGATGAACGTGTGGTGGATCTTCGTTTACTTGGGCGAACCACCGCTCCGCTACTCAGACTATCGGGGCTCCGGTGATTCAAAAAAAGGGGGCTGGGCGTTGTGCAATTATTCGACGGTCTCGGGAGATATCGAACCTAATGCACCGCTCGCGGCTGGTTTTAATGAGGATTTCACCTTAAAGGCTTGCATCCATGAGTTGGGACATGCGTTTGGACTTCCTCACTTGGGGCCCAAAAACCGTGACCGCCGCGGCAATAACCTGATGGGCCCGCAGACCAAAGTTTACGCCAAGAAAGTAGATCCACGTAAGAAGGACGTGTACTTGAAAGAAGCGTCGGCGGCGATGCTTTGGAAGCATCCAATCTGGTCAGGATCGATCACGGCGCGCGGCGAAATGCCAACGGTTCAAATCGCTGATTTCGCTGGCAAAGTGAACCGCATAGGTAAGTACTTCGAGATTAGCGGCAAGCTTGAATCGGATCGCAAAGCGCATAGCGTTATCATCTATGAAGATGCCGAGAATGAGGACGACACCTACTGGCGCAAGAACTTTACCAGCAAACTCAACGACGACGGCAGCTTCGCCGTACGCGTAACCGAGCTGGACCGCGCTACCGGCAAGTTGCGTCTGCTCTTCTGCTTTGATAACGGCGTTGTGACCGGCGATGGTCTCGAACATGGAGACAAAGGGGGCCTCGCCAAGGGGTTTACCGCCACCAAGCAAGGAGTCGAACTGGTCGACCCAGGCAACTAAATCCCGGCAAGTTGCAGTGACTTGGCAGCAGCTTACAACTCGACCTGCGAACCAATCTCGACAACTTTATCAGGCGGCAAATAGAAGTAGGCGGTCGCCGGTTGAGCATTGCGCGATAACCAGGCAAATAGCCGTTCGCGCCAGATCGCCATGCCGGGGCGGTGAGTCGCCAGCAAACGCTCGGTCCCCAGAAAATAAGTGACGTCGTCTCCCTGGAGATCAATTTGATCTTTGGTCAAAGTCGCAAGCGTGAGCGGAATATGGGGAGTATCCATAAATCCATAGCGGATCATGATGCGGAAGAATCCTTCGCCAATTTCTTCAAACTCGATCCGTTTGGCCAAGCGTACATGCGGCACGTTGGCGGTCTCCACCGTCAACAGCACCACTTGCTTGTGCAGCACTTTGTTGTGTCGCACGTTGTGTCGCAATGCTGGAGGAGTGCCGACCGGATTGCCGGTCAAAAAGATCGCCACCCCAGGAACACGAGCCGGCGGATCATTCATCAAGTCCGCGATGTATAGCTCCACAGACAAGGCGCGTTCATGAAGTCGCCGCGCCAACAGACGTTGCCCTGACATCCAAGTCGACATGATCGTATAAGCGCCGCCGGCCACCAGTAAGGGGAACCACCCGCCGTTGCTGATCTTGAACAGATTCGCTCCCAAAAACGCCAGGTCGACCGCCAAAAAGAGTCCGCAAACACCCAGCGACAGCGGCAGTGACCACTTCCAGTGGATCCTGGTAAGCAAGAAAAAGAGAACCGTCGTGATTACCATCGTGATCGTCACCGCAATCCCATACGCCGCCGCGAGATTGTCAGACGAACGGAAGCCGAGCACCAAGCCAATACAAGCGAACATCAAAGCCCAGTTGATCAGTGGGATGTAGATCTGCCCCTTTTGTTCGGCCGAGGTGTGACGAATCGTCATCCGCGGGCTATAGCCCAACTGCACCGCTTGCTGCGTCAACGAAAAAGCGCCAGTGATAACTGCCTGGGATGCGATGATCGTAGCGATTGTCGACAACAAAATCAGCGGATAGAGGGCCCAGTTTGGCGCCATCAGATAGAACGGATTTCGCGCTCCTTCAGGATGCGCAAGCAGGAAAGCTCCCTGGCCGAAATAGTTGAGCAGCAGCGCCGGCAGAACAATGTAATACCAACTGATACGGATCGGCTGTTTACCAAAATGCCCCATGTCGGCGTACAGCGCTTCGCCGCCGGTGACGACCAAAAAGACCGAGCCCAAAACCAGAAATCCGCTCAGTCCATTTTCAGAGAGCAACTGAATCGCATACAGCGGATTGATCGCCGCAAATACTTGCGGCGATTGCACCAAATGTGGAATCCCCATACAAGCGAGCGTCGCAAACCAAATCAGCATGAGCGGCCCAAACACTGTGCCGATACTGGCGGTTCCACGCGACTGGAACAGAAACAAACCGACCAAAATCATGATCGTGATAAGTTCGATATAAGGATCCAGTGCAGGCGTCGCCACTTCCAGGCCTTCCACCGCGCTAAGCACCGAAATTGCCGGAGTAATCATGCCATCCGCATAAAGCAAAGCGCCGCCGAGCAGGCCCAAGGTAAAAATCGCCCAGCGGCGATAAACGGCTTGGGAACCTCCCAGCGATTCGCAAGACGAGACTAGCGCCGCTAGTGCTAGGATCCCCCCTTCTCCCTCATTGTCGGCTTGCAGAATGAAAATGAGATACTTGGTCGAGATGACGATCGCCAGCGCCCAGAAAATCAGAGAGAGCACGCCCAAGACGTGGTCATGCGACGCCGCGACTGCATGCTCGGCAGCAAAGCACTCACGCACCGCATACAGCGGGCTCGTGCCGATGTCGCCGTAGACAACTCCCAGCGCAACCAGCGACAATTTGGCCCAAGCGCCACCGCGTTGATCCCCTTCTGGAGTCGCCTGAGCGTCAGACATTCACGTACTTTCCAATCCATCCGCCGGCTGCCCTTGGAACTGCGTCCACAACTTTAGCACGCATTTAACGAATTGGGCAGTCAGAACGCCGCAGGAGGATTTATGGGATTGTAACGAGAAAAGCGAGGCCGTACCTCCGCAGTAGATAGCCCCTAAAAAAAGTAGCCGGCTCGATTTTGTCGCATTTGTCTACGACTTCTACGTGGTGACCTTGCTCGAAGCGGTCGTCAACTCGACGGCGATACTTCCGGCATCATCTCGGCCAGCAACAAGCGGGCATGTAAGAAGCGGCGCTGAATTGTTTTGGCTGAGACTTCCAGCAGCTGGGCGGCGTCGGCGTGTGTCATGCTGGCATACCAGATCAACGAAAACACCTCGCGAGGTTCTTCAGGCAACTTGTCGATCGCTTCGTGAAACTCGGCCCATTGCGACAATGACAAGGGACCTTCGTCAGCGTCCTGACGTGGCAGTTCGGAAAGTGCATAGTGCGATTCATGATTTGCGGCCTCGGCCAGAGGGCCAAGATGATGGCGAGCCAGATCGATCAACGTGCGACGAATTTGCAATGTCGCTAGACCAAAGAAATGCCGAGCCGATTGCGGTTTGACTTTCTTCAGGCTCCGATACAGCCGAATCACCGCTTCCTGAAAAACATCGTCGGTTTGCTCCCAGCGAGCCAAGCTGGGATACGATCGCAACATGGTTTTGGTTTGTCGCTGGAGACGCTCCAGCGCACATTCGATGATCAAATCGTACGCCGCCGCTGGCCGTTGTCGCTCGGCGGCTAGAATCGCTTCGATATGCTGCGTAGTACCTGAGGCCGAATCCAAAATCACGATCCTTTTCGCCGATTTTTTCAATTTGCTAGAGGCGATTCTACACTGCCTAGAGGGGGGAGTCACTTGTCTCTATGAAAGGAAGCGGATCCTGGCCAACTAACTGGACATAATTTAGAAAAATTGCCAGCACTCGCTCCAGCGGTTGTGGTTACAGCAATCTCCTCAGCGACTTGATCTCATCATCGACCTCGCTTTCGCTCTCCACCTGCTCCAGCACGACCAGTCGTAGCAGTTCGATAAACCGTTGCTCTGACTTGGTTTGAGCATAACGGACCTGATCAATCGTCAGCCGTAGCGACTGGGCGATCGCTTCTTTGCTGGAGACAGCGGAAAGGTCCGGGGGATTCAGCGCGTCAAACACTAAATACCAGTCAGCACGCCCTTGGCTTTGGCACCACAAGCGGAGCTCGTCTCGTGTCGCCTGAATCACTGAACGGGCCCATTGCCGCATAAACTCTTCCTCTGGAGAAGAATCAGCACTTAAGATCTGGATATTTTGAGTTGCGGCGAGACAACTGATGGGAACCAGCTCATTTTCAAATTGGCGCTGGCGAGGCGCTCGCGAAGTGGTCTGATCCGAGACAAAGCGAGTCAGGATGGTCAGGATGTAAGTCCGAAATCGCCCTCGCTCGAATTGATAGTTGCTGACGAGCTCTTTTTCAAACAAGTGACAAAAAAAGTCTTGAGTCAGATCCTCTGCGCTCGACTGCTGAAAGCCACGACGACGCAAATACCCAAAGACTGCTGGCCAATACGATTGGACGAAACAATTACGCGAGTCCAAGCTGGCAAGTTGGCCCCCCTTCAAGGAATCGATTATATTCCATGCGGTGGTGGGAAAATGGGCCATAATCAACTCCAAATTCGTTGGTAAAGGTTAACGGCTGATCCTGCACCAAGACTGTTCAGAAAACTCTTTCCCTTAAAATGCTCGCGGCGTCCCGGTTTTTTGGAAAACACACGTAGATAGGTATAGCGACGCTCCCTTGACGGCCATTACCTGCTCCCCAGATCGAATCCTATGACGCCGACCGTTCACATTAAGGTTACCCAAGGTCCCATGAAGGGGCGAACCTATTCCTTTGATAGCCATGATATTTTTCTCTTTGGAAGGAATCCCAATAACTGTCATGCGTTTATTGAGGACGATCCTTTTATCTCGCGACACCATTTTATTCTGGAAATCAATCCACCGCTGGCTCGTCTGCAAGATTTAGGAAGTCGCAACGGCACGTTCATCAATCAGAAGAAGCATGGGGGACGAAAAGATGTCCTCGACAGCAGCCAGCTTGGCAAAGCGACCGGGCCCAGCATTGACCTCGCGAGCGGCGATACCATCAAAGCCGGTAAGACAGTATTTCTGATTTCGGTTGAGCAAGAGGAGATTGGCGCGACCAAGTTTTTTGACTCCACTTCCTATGATTCAGCGCAACTAGCGTCTCCTGCCATTGCCCCCGATGAGCAGCCAGTGATCTCGGTCGATCCCCCACGGCGGCAGACCATGGCCGAGATGGCCTCTCCGTTTGCAGAAGACCAAGAGCCAGCTTCGGCTAGAGAGAATCCTCGGCGACAAACGATGGCCGAAATGGCTTCTCCCTTCGCCGAAGACCAAGTTCCAGCGACGCCAATGGACCATCCACGGCGGCAAACCATCGCCGAGATGCAGTCCCCCTTTGCCGATGAGCCGCGATTGCCGAACGAGGGTCTGCTTGCCGCGTCGCCAAATTCAAACGACGCGAAATGCGAAATCGCGCGGGACAGTAATCCTGTCAGCAATCCGGTGCGTGGGCTTTTAGACCGCGCGGTGCAGACAAGCGAGGCTCCCCTACCGGCGATCAACGGCTACCAGTTGATTCGCGTCTTGGGCGCCGGTGGAATGGGGACGGTCTACTTGGCGAAACCTTCCGGACAAGATACTCCGGTGGCGATCAAATTGCTGAAATCGCAAATGAAAGTTTCCACCCAAGCTCGCACTGCTTTCTTACGCGAAGTGGCTGTCACCAGTCGAATCAAACACTCCAACATCATTCGCTGCGTTGATGCAGGCTGCATCAACAATGACTTTTATTTCGTGATGGAGTATTGCTCAGGTGGTCCCATCAGCCAAGTTTTTCGCGAGCGCAAAGAGTTGCCCAAACCAAAATACATCGCGCGGTTGCTCTACCAACTACTGGGCGCCTTGGCGTTCGCGCATGAAAAGGGGCTTGTGCATCGCGATCTGAAGCCTGCGAATATCTTGATGACGAAGCGAGACGCAAAATGGTGCGCCAAGTTAGCCGACTTTGGTTTAGCGAAGAATTTTGAGCGCGCCGGTTTTTCGGGCATGACAGCAACCGGAGTTTACGGCGGCAGTTTTCCTTTTATGCCGCGCGAGCAATTGACCAACTACAAATATGTCAATCCATCCAGCGACGTCTTTAGCTTGGCCGCTAGCTTCTATCGCCTGATTACCAATCAATACCCCCGCGAAGCAGCAGGTGGACTCGATCCGCTTAGCGTCATCTTGAACGGCAAGATTGTCCCGCTGCGTGATCGCGTTCCCGATTATCATCCCGGACTCGCCAGCTTTCTTGACCATTCGCTATTGGATGACTGTAATGAACGCTTTGCGAACGGCCGCGAAATGCAGACTGCGTTGAAAGCTGTCATGGTGAAAGAAGGTTGGACATGAACGATCAAGATCGCAAGTGGATCATCGGAGCCTCTGCGGAGTGCGATCTCGTCGTCAGCGAACCAACCGTTTCGTCGCGCCATTGCTCGCTGGAACGGAAGTCCGGCAAGTGGTTTCTCGAAGACTTGGGGTCGACCAACGGCGTCTTTGTCAACAGAACCAAACTGACTGAGCGACGTTCCATCACGATGGACGATCAGGTAACGTTGGGAAAAAACGTACCACTTCCCTGGCCCGTTGCGCCCGAACCTGCGCGTTTAGCAACATCCGCGCCGCCAAGCTCGGCAATCCAAATTTCGATAGGCCGGACCAGCGTCAACGATGTGGTCATCAGTCATCCCAGCGTCTCGTCCAAGCATGCCCTCTTGTTGATCGACGAAGGGAAGCTGACGCTTCGAGACCTTCAATCGAGTAACGGCACGTTCGTTGGTCCAGAGCAAACTCGCATTCAGGAAGCAAGCGTCGCCGCCGGCGATACGGTCTTTTTGGGCACCTATGAAACAACCGTAGCGAATCTGCTCCTCACGTCGGACAAGACAATCGCCGGCGTCTCGTTGAACTTGCCGCCGCTCCATGCACCGCAGACGGAAAGTAGCGATACCGGTCGTCGAAACTTGCTACTTGGCTTGGCGATGGGAGGAGCGGTCGCTTTGAGCTTTGTCGTTGCTCTCTTGATTTGGAACAAAGACTCGGCAGTCGTAGTGGATTCGCAGACAGCCGCAAAGCAAACGTCGCTCATCAACCAACCGGTGCTTGAGGAAGATTCAGTTCTGGTTTCAGCCCCCCAGAAAATGATGGAGCCGACCGACGCGATGTATGCGTTGATGTTGGCCGATTCTACTCAGCAGGAACACTATCGAATTGGGTCGGCGATCGCGATTGGTCCGCGTCTCTTACTGACTTCGGCCACCTGCAAAGCGATCGCTAATCTGGCTCACGAGCGTTTTCCGCATGTCGTTCTGCAAGGCGCAACATCCCCCAAGATCCAACAATTTATTGCACATCCCACCTATCTGCAACGGATTAAAGACGGAGACGATGCCGAGCAAAAGTTCAAAGCGCTCCTCGAAAAAGTGCGTCAAACGGGCGCCGAGAACGATGTTCAGACGCAGCTTCGCGACGCCTATCAGCACTACATGACCCTTGCGGAGTTGCCCCATCATTATGATGTCGCCGTCATTAAGGTTGACTCTGATTTGCCTGCCTGGCTGCCGATCGCGCCTGCCGCCAAACTGCCGCCGCAGACCGGCGTCTCGATTTGGAGCTTTGCGTTTGATCGTGTAGCCCCGTACTGCGATCTGCAAACTCCAGCCAAGCTGCGTAATGACAAGGGACGCGTTCGCCAGACGACTGGCGCGGTTGGCGATCCGCACAACCCGCGTTTGCTGGTCGCTCAACTGCCGCAAGTCGATCCAGCGGATCACTTGGGGTTAAACCTTACCGGCGGCGCCGTGCTTGATTCCGAACAACGACTGTTGGCGATTTATTCACGCATCACCCCAGAGCGTGAGCTGAATTCGCCTCCGACCGGCGAGCAATTTGACGCGACGGTCATTGCCGATCTTTCCGATTTCTTTCAACCATATCTTCGCTCTTCCAGCGCATCACAGACAGGGACTGGCAAATGAACGCGACTTCCTCGGTTCGACCACTTGGTCTGGCAGTCTTATTGACGGCGATCTTTGCCGCCGCGCCATCCGCGTGCCTGGGACAGGTATCCGATTTTTATTTCTATGAACGCTCTCCCTATGCGGCGTCGGCGTTGATTTTCGCCCAGGCCGATATGATTCGCGCTCAGGCCGATGCCGCGGTCGACTATCAAGTCGCACGGTCGATTGCCGCTGAAGCCTACTCGAAAGAACTTGATAACGCGCTGAAGACCGTCGAGATCTACTTCGAGCGTCGCGCCGTACGTGACGCGCATGTTTTGAAGAACCACTTGGACGAAGCCGATAAGCGCAAAGAGAAAGCGCTGCGTCGAATTGTGGATCATCCCGAATTGACCGGCGAAGGAATGTCGAACGGCCGCTCACTCAACACTCTGAAAGACGCGCTCCGTCCCACCGTCCTCTCGTTCCAATATCTCGAGGGAGAGGATCCCGAAATTGAAAAGCTCATCGCTCAGTACGACTTGCCACTGGACGTAAAAGCGAAGATTCGCTTGCGATTCACCAATGTTCGTGGCGAGAGCGGCGTTTTCTCGGCAGATACTGGTCGCTTGAATTCCTTTGATTGGTGGCCCTTTCTCTTGCGCGACGATAAGTTCAAGAGCGAACGTGAGGAGATTCAAAGTCTGCTCATCGCCATCCAGCAACGATCTTCAATGCGAACAGAAATCGACAATCAATCGATTGAAGAGTTAGAAGCTGCCGCGTTAAATCTGGCTGGCGAGTTCCTGAAGAACTTTGACCGCACGGAGATGGCCAAAGCCGGCATCGACAAGTTTCGTTTGTATCGCGCTTCAGAAATGCACATGCAAAGCATGATGCTGGCGATCAAACGATTGAAGAACGTCGGCGAAGCGGACGGCGCGTTGAACATGGGAAGTTACAATCCCGATGTCGACGGTAAAAATCTCGCGACGCTGCTGGCCTACATGGCGCGCCACGGAGTCGAGTTCGCTCCGCCCAAACCGGGGGATGAAGACGCCTATCACTTGCTGTTTGAAATGTCCAAAAACCTCTATGTCGCCGCCAGCAGCGACGAGGATTCACTCTAGGCCGAGTCGCCAAACCGCGAATTCTCCGCTTCGAGAACGTGTTTAGCAACGGGTTGCGCGGGTGCGTCCTCCCCCGTAATAGGCTAGTTGATAACGCCCCCCTGAATATCCGCCAACAAGGGGGTATCGCCAAGCAACTCGTCAATTCGCGAATCTTATATCTGCCGATCCAAGGCTCGCCGCCTGCGATTCTCCCTCACCAGGCGCCCATAAATCGCATTTGAATGCCGCTAGAGCCGTGATAAACCGCATTGGAAAATTTGCGGTTTATCAAATCTTTTCTCTTTGCATTCGTCGGATCAATCAAAACAGAGATGCTCTCCTTTTTTTTCAAATTTTCTCGATTCACCCCGTAACCTGGCGCGTAGGTGGGCTATGTGCACTTACTTCATTTTCTATTTCTTGTGCGGCTTAAACCGCATCTTTACGCTCCACCAGTGAAAGCCCCCCGCCCATGCAATTACCCAAACAACCCCGACCTTCAAATTTCGTCGCGAAGAGATCGCGACTAGGTTTTACGCTTGTCGAGCTGTTGGTCGTGATCGCGATCATCGGCGTTTTGATCGCACTACTTCTACCTGCGGTTCAGCAGGCACGCGAAGCGGCTCGCCGGATGAGCTGCTCTAACAACATGAAGCAACTGGGACTCTCGTTTCATAACTATCATGACACCTACCTAAAGTTCCCCGCTTACAGCTACCCTCCTGGCAGCGACCCTGGCTACCCTTACAAAAGCTACAGCGCCTTCACCCAGCTACTGCCGCTTGTCGAACAGTCGGCGTTGTTCGACCTCGTCGCCACGCAGTCCAACAATTTTAATCTTGAGTGGTATAACGGCGCCGTTTCCGCTTCCAGAACAAAGATCTCGGCGTTCAAGTGCCCCTCGGATCAAGACTTTCCCGGGTATGCCGGCATGAACTATGCCGTCAGCATTGGCGCCACCAAAGCTTACTCAAGCCTAGCCTCACAGAACGGTATGTTCCGCGGCGATGGAGGAGCAAAGAATGATGAGCTGGGCATGAAGGACGTGACCGACGGGCTTAGCAATACGCTGATGGTGTCAGAACAACTTGTCGGCGACAACAATGATAACGCCTACATGGCCGGCAATTCGTCCGAGCTGCTCTTCGCCAGCAGCGATCCCTCTTGGACCACCTTTCCGACGCAGGCCGATTTAAATGCACTTGGCTCCGGCTTGCCGACAGACAGTGCTCGTAACGGAGACTCGGTTCAAAACAGCAGCAATGGTCGCGAATGGATTGCCGGCTTGCCGGCTCAAACCGCGATCAATACGGTCGCTCCGCCGAACTGGCAGTACAGCAATTGCCAAATGAGCGGAAGCGGTTTCGCTGCCGATCGCAATGGCGTTTATGCTCCCCGCAGCCGTCACCCAGGCGGTGTGCTGGTGACCGCAGGAGATGGTTCGTCACGCTTCATCGCCGAAACGATCGATCTCCTGACATGGCAAAACTTTGGTGCTCGTAACGACGGAAATGTCGTGCAACTGGATTAACCAATCGACAAACGTCCAAACCTGAACAGGGGCTGAGTTGCGTCAAACAATCAGCCCCTGTTTGATCTATTCGCCCTGACGCCATGCGGCGACAATTGTCTCCCAATCAAGATTTTTCGAGGACTCCCCGATGCACACGCTGGTCCGCATTTCGCTGCTTACGGTTTCCATTCTGGCATTTATCGGCTGCGGTGGCCAAAGTGATTCGGTCCCCGCCCCGACGATCACGCCGACCGAGGCCCTCAGAAATGACCTTCAGTACATCGTCGATCATCAAACCGTGGGAAGCGAAATGATGACGATCCAAGACAACATCAATAAACTCAAAGAAACTGATCCCGAGAAGGCGGCCAAACTGCAAGCAGGATATCAGATTCTTGAGAAGTCTCAGCCCAGCCAAGCCGTAGCGCAAGCCAAGAAAATGATCGGCCAACTGTAAAGCCTGCAGTTGTCCGATCCTTTCGATGTGCAGCGGATAGATCCGCGACATCTCCAACAACCCGGCGTACCGCAGACAACGGACGCCGGGTATGCGACAATCGACTAGCTGTTTATAAGGCGGCCGACTCGTTCTCCCTTTCTTCTCTTTGGGACCTTGCGTCAGGAATTCGGTATGAACGACGCCGGGGAATTCATCCAACTTCTGACCTCCCATCAGAGTCGAATCTACGCCTACATTTTGTCACTTGTATTCGACCGCAATGAAGCGGACGATGTGTTACAGCAGACCAACGTCGTCTTGTGGCGCAGCGCTGACGAATTTGAACTTGGCACCAACTTTGTCGCCTGGTCGTTTCGCATCGCCTACTATCAGGTGCTCGCCCATCGCAAGCAAAAGCATCGTGAAAAGCTGATATTTGATGACGACATACTGAGCGATTTGGCTCAGGTCGCTAGTGACAACAATCAGACCTTCATCGCTCGCCAGCGATTGCTGCGTGAGTGCATCCAAAAGCTGAATGAGCAACAGCGCCGCGCGGTTGAGCGCCGATACCGAAACGGCGCCACGCTAGAGTCGATCGCCAACGAAACGGCGCGAACGGTCAATGCAGTCAAACAAACCCTGTTTCGTGCCCGTGAAAACCTCATCCGGTGCGTCAACAGAGGACAAACGGAGAACGCATCCGCATGACGCCGCAACAGAGAAAAGAGCTGGGCGAACTGATCAGCTCGCTACTCGACGATGGCCTCACCGACGATGATCGTCGCCGCCTCGCCGATCTATTACGGAATGATCGCGAGGCGCAACGCTATTACGTCGAACATTGCCAGGTTCATTCGATGCTCGCGTGGGAGCATGGGGTTTTATCTGAGATCCCCTTCGAGACGGCGACGCCCGCGACTCCGCTTCCCAGCGACACAAACTCAAAAATGCCGCTCTACCGTTGGCAGTTGATTGCGCTGGCGGCGACGGTCTTGTTTCTGGCGACATTCGCCTGGAACGTCTACCAAGCTTCTATCGTCCGACAATTGGATTTGCAGCCGCCGCTTGCCGTAATTCAAAACATGCCGCCCAGCACTCCTTGGGAGCAGCGAACAATTTTTGGCTCGTTTTCTCAAGCCCGCGGCGCGCAACTCTCGGTACCCGACTTGCAGTTAAAACTTCAGCAAGGAGATCCGCTGCGGAATGGTCGCTATCAGCTTTCGTCAGGCTTCGCCGAAATCAAATTCAACAATGATGTCGAAGTGCTGGTCGAATCACCAGCCGAATTTGAGATTGTAAGCGACATGCAGCTGATCATGCAGCGCGGTCGAATCTCGGCGATTGTCTCGCCCGCGGGGGAAGGCTTTCGGGTCGAGACCCCTTCGATCGAACTGACCGATTTTGGGACCGAATTCGCCGTAGAGGTCTTGCCTGACCAAACGAGCGAAGTGCATGTTTTTAGCGGAGAAGTCAAGGTCGCACCCAAGCTGGCGTACGACGGAATGGAACTGCTTCAACTGGTCTCTAACCAGGCGACCCGCGTGCGACAGTTCAGCGGAATTCCCGAAGGCATCGACATTGACCTGGATCGATTTTTGCGCCGCTTGAATGAGACGCCGCGGCTGGATATCGGCTATGAGAACTTGATGAACGAACTGAATCCCGTGATGTTATTTCAGATGGCGCCAACCTTGGATGGCATCACGTTAACCGATCACGGAAGTCGCCAGTCGCACGGGATTCTGCAGTCAGAAAACATGGAGCAAACTCCGTTCAAACCGGGCCGTATCGGAAGTTCGCTCTATCTTGGCGGACCAGGAACAAGAGCCTACGCCAAAGTTCCCCACTATCGGCCGATGACGAATGGCGCGATCTCGGTCTCTGCTTGGGTCAAAGCCGAAAGTCGACCACACTGGGCCGCAATCGCCAAACAATGGGCCATCGAATTTGATAAGCAGAATCAACCGTACGGGATTGGGGGGCAATTCCATTTCGGCCTGCATGAGTTTGCCGGAGGCTTGGAAGTGCAAGTTCGTGACGCGAATAAAAGCGTCATCAAACTGCGCGAGCAAAAACCGATCCCCCTGGGACAGTGGCAACACGTCGCGTTTGTTGCCGATGGGCGACAGTTGCGACTTTATCGCAACGGCACCGAGATTGCGTCGACCGAATGCATCGGCCTGGCGACCGATGGTCCTGACTCACTTGGGATCGGCGCCAAGCTCTCTCCTGATGGCGCCCAAGCTGACAGGTTAAACCCCGGCTATTGGCATGGCAGAATCGATGAGCTGAGCATTTTCGACCGCGCGTTGACCCCAGAGGAACTCACGCGAATCTATCAGACGACGCCCCACTAGACTTGAACGGCGGATCAAAGCGAGCGGCGCCGCCGAGCGAATCACCAAATCGGATTCGCTCTGGCGGCTTCTAATCGTGCCGATCGGCGTCAGTTACTCTGGCGCCGCGAGCGTCTTTGCGTCGACCGCAAACACCCAAAAGTTCGTCGGGTAAGCGGCTTCAAAGTCATTATCGACAGCACACACGATCGTCTGGCGGCCATCCGCCAACTTCGGGCCAAAGGTGAGCCCTTCGATTTTCTCTGGCATGTTCTTGCCGGCCAGATGAAACTCGGGCGCCATAAAATCGAGGAATAGTCGTTTCTGAACCGGCTTAATCGCGGCAGGCAACTCATCTGCGGGAATCGCATCCAGAGCAGCAATATCGGTCGCGCCTTGCAGATCAATCAAGGCCAACCGTCGATGCTTCGCCTTCTCTCCCCGTTCTCCATCTCGTTCCAATACCAAATACTGCTGAGGACCGCAGGCCAAGATCTCGCTCATCCCATTGGCCGTATCGTCCATCGGATATACAAACTCGCGAATGTTGCCGGTCGCAATTTCGATTTCAATCAAACGCGCGTTACAGCCAATTACCTTCCCCTTGGCGTCGCGCCGACCGTCTTGCAGTAGGCAACTTTGCATGATGCCGTACAACTTTTTCCCATCTTGAGAAATCGCCAGCCCCTCCATACCACGGTTGGAGACGCGTCCGATTTTATTCTGCTCGATCTCGGCCTCCTTTGAATCCGAAGCATAGCGAACGGTCAGGTGAGACGGCATCACAAACCGGCGTGTCTCATGGTCATTCGCATCAAAGGCGATCACCATCGGACCATATTCGTCGGAGATGAATTTGGTTCCATCGGCCAACACACGAACGCCTTCGGGATCGAAACGACCAGCACAAGTTTTCGAGCATTCAACAGCAGCCGCGGCTCCGGTATAGGGACGATCCTGCGAATCATGCAACACGTGCGTTTCTTTTAGCTCAACCGAGACCGCCCTCTTCGCCTTGGGATCGACGTGAATCTCAACAACCTGATAGCGACACTGATAGCCGGTCGCACCATCATCCGGGCCACGATCGGGCAGCGCGATATAACGATTTCCGCTTCCGGTGTACTCCAGGGCAGAGATCCCGCCAAAGCGGTTGTGCGGCTCGCCGTTTTCTAGCTTTTCTGTATGACCAGAAAAATCTTTCGCGGTTCCTGAGATCTGCGCTTCACCCAGAAACTCAATATCTGGCGCGGCGGCTTCCGCGGCGAATAGCTTCACCGGATATACGATAGACGCCGGGCAAACGGACATCGCCAAAACCAAACTGGCGAACCGGGTACGACAGCAATACTTGGTGAAATTTTTACTCATAGAATGCTAGGATCAACAAAAGGGAGATGGGAAATAAAATTCGATGACTCGCGGTCCGTAACGCACTGCCAAGCAGCGCAAAACCAAACTGGTCGGCAAGTGATGCGCCGACCAGTCAGGTTGATAAGACAACAGTGACAATTAGAATTCGCCGTTCACTTCGCCACCGGCTCGCGTGCAGAGATAGACAAACGTGCTGGTGTCGACGGTCTCAGCAACAAATCGAACCGATCCGTCCGACAATGCGAACTGGGCGCCGCCGCTGTGAAAACTAAAGACTTCACTGACATTGATCGCGTTAATCATGCGGGGACCATAAGGAGTTAGGCCATCGGAGGTGGCGCCGTTGATGCTGAAACCACAATCCGGATCGGCCCAGCCGGTGCCGTCATGCGCGACATACGTGCCGCTGAGGTCGGCAACTTTGTCGTCTGTGTAGCTGGCGAAAGCTGCTGAATCCATCACCCCTTTGCTGGAATAGACAAGCGGATTGCCCGACTTTTCAGCGACCATCAACGTGTTCGATGTTCCATCGGTAATGTCACGCAACTGATTCTTGACCCCCTTCGCAAGCACGCCGGCACGACTTGCATCGCCGGGATCAGGCAAGCCCAAGACGGTCGTATAAACTTTCTTTTTGATCTCGTTGATGCTGCCGTAGTCACCGGCGGCGGCGCCTTTGACCCAAAAGTCGTCTTGACGATCCGAGCCCGGCGTCGACGGACAAACAAACGCAGCCAACTGCTGGCTAACGGCAGGGCGATTCGCCGCCGAACTCCAGGCCTGTTTGTAATCAACAATATCGCTCAACGAGCCTTGCTCGATAAAAGGCAAGATCAACGTCGTCCACGACTGATAGCCGCTATCGTTGCCGGTATGGTCATAGATCTCAACATTCGGATCAAGACGGCTTGGCGGAAGACAACGATGCGTGCTTTCGTAGTTGTGCAAAGCAAGCCCAAGCTGCTTGAGGTTGTTCTGACAAGTCATCCGGCGAGCGGCTTCTCTCGCTTGCTGGACGGCCGGCAGCAGCAGTGCGATCAACACGCCGATGATCGCAATGACGACCAACAATTCAACCAACGTAAACCCGCGACGCGAAACAGACATTTTCATTTCAAACCCCTTTGATTTTTTAAGCATTGCCTCAGAAGACCAAACGCGGTCCTCTCCCTCTGAATTCGTTCTCTGCTGACAGCTAGACGCGCTGGATCACTTCAACTCAATCACCGGCAACGTCGTCTCTGAGTCGCCGACCTCAACGACAATCCCAGAAGTCCCAGGCTTCGTAAATTTGCGTGGCAGCTTTTCGGGCAGGTTATCTTTCTGGTCTTCGGTCAGCCCCTTCAGCGGCCCCGACCAAGAGACCGCAACTTGATATTTGCCGGCCGGCGCCCCATCAGCGGTTCGGTAGGTAGAGACCCGAAAGCTGCCATCTGCAGTCGACTGCGCTCGCGGCACAACCAACGCCTGGCCGGCGACTGGGGTCGTCACAGGATGCAAACTGATAAACGCGTCTTCCAGAGGTTTTCCCTGATAGGAGATACGCCCCGAGACAGGCGTAACTTCCGGTTCGCTCGCTCCTCGATTGGCGCCCGAGCACCCGGCAAGCGCCAGCACGCAGGCCAGCAAACCTACCAAAGAGCACGGCTGCACCCCGGTCCACGTGTTCTTCTGAGCAGTTTTTCTGTTAGTCCGAACCATGTTCTCACGAAGTATTAAAGCCAACTTGAGTAGTGAAGGCACACATCCTCTCTTCAACGTATTAAGATCTCGTGATGAATAGATTTATCTAACAGGAATATTGTTAATCCGATTGCCCAAGCCCTAGCCCCCTACTTTAGGCACGCATGTCTAGCCATAAATGCCGTTTTGTTCGCCAGCAAAGCAAAAAAACTTTCTGAACGGGGATCCATCTAGCAACTAATGAAGCGCCGCAACGGAAATTTGCCGAGCAGTGAGTGGACTGCGTGGCAACTTGTTTGACTGCTGGTCAAATTTTGCAGCCGAGATTGCTTCCCTCTCCTCGCAATCGCAGCAGGAAATATGGCTAGAATTTTGGGAACCCCCATCGCGAATGCGGGGTTCAATTCTGGCGTGGAGTTCTGCTTCCCCCCAACAGGTCCATCAAAAACCGCGTTTTGCGCTGCGGCAAGGAATACATAGCATGAGATCGCTCGTTTTTTTACTTTCACTGACCGCCTGTGGTTCCAGTGCTTTCGCCCAGTCGGCCCAGCCTTTCGATTGGCCGCAGTGGCAAGGGCCCAACCGTGACGCGATTTCGCTAGAACCAGGGCTGTTACCAGAGTGGCCCGCAGCTGGCCCTACACTAGCTTGGAAGGTCACCGGCCTAGGCGGTGGAGACAGCACTCCATCGATCGCCGCTGGGCGAATCTTTGCGATGAGTATTCGCGGCGATGACGAAGTGGTCTGGGCATTGTCCGAAGCGGACGGGAAAGAGCTGTGGGTTTCGCGTCTGGGGCCTGCTTACTCGCAGCGGATGCCGCAGTCCAAGGAAGGCCCTGGCGCGACTCCGACCGTCGACGGCAAGTTATTGTACGTCATGGGAATGGCCGGCAACGTCGCTTGCCTAAATGTTGAAGATGGCAAGATCGTTTGGCAACGCGACTTAAAGACGGATTTCGGCGGAGCGATTCCGGCTTGGAGCTATCGCGAATCGCCGCTGATCGACGGCGATAAACTAATCTGCACTCCCGGCGGCAAAGAAGGAAACGTAGTAGCCCTAAACAAGCTGACCGGCGAAACCCTCTGGCAAAGCAAAATGCCGGAGACCGAAAAGGTCGCCGAGGCGGAGCCTGCTCCTGCTGCTCCGCGTCCCAGTGACTCTGGCGATTCAGGCCGGGGGCGTCGCGGCGGCTTTGGCCGCGGACGTGGTGGACCCAGCGCCGGCGCTGGTTACGCTTCGGCAATCGCGATCGATGTGGATGGAGGCAGACAATACGTCCAGTTCACGGCCAAGTCTTTGCTAGGGATCGACGCTTCCAACGGCGAGCTTCTGTGGCGTTACGATCGGCCGGCCAATGCGATGGGGATCAATTGCTCGACACCGATTTATCATGATGGTTTAATCTTTGCCGCTTCCGCCTACGGAACCGGCGGGGGCGCCGTAAAGCTGATCCAGCAAAAAGACGGAAAGTACGCCGCCGAAGAGGTCTATTTCACAAGCAGCATGCAAAACCACCACGGCGGCATGATCGTCCATGATGGGGCGTTGTATGGTGGCAACGGCGGCAACGGAGGAGGCTTCCTCTGCTGTCTCGACTTCCAAACCGGCGACATCCTCTGGCGTGAACGTGACGCTCAAAAAGGATCACTCACCATGGCCGGCGATCGTCTCTACCTGCGCACCGAAGATGGCGCCGTCGTTTTGATCGAGCCGAATCGAGAAAAGTACATCGAACGAGGCCGCTTTCAACAACCAGATCGCAGCGACAGTCCTGCGTGGGCACACCCAGTGATCGCCAACGGCAAACTGTACATACGCGATCACGACGCCCTGTTTTGCTATGACGTGAAAGCGAAGTAAGACAACGCAAATGCCTATTGCCGATAGTAGCTTCCGCCCGATCGCCACGCTCGTTTAGAAGACCGGCGGCGGCCCAACAGTGAAAAAGGGGCAAAGAACCAACTGCAAAAATCCAACAGAACTCGACTCCACAAAAGCCGCCAAGCTTGGCGGTGCGATGCTTCGATCTTAGCTGCTCGCCGGTTCTAGCAGCGCCGCTTCGGCAGTCAGTCCAGGGCCAAATGCGATCATCACAATGGGTCGATCGACTTGATTTCGGAGTTGTTCAAATAGGAACAGCACCGTCGGGGAAGACATGTTGCCAAAATTTCGCAGGATTTCTCGCGAAGACGCACAAGCGTCCTCCGGCAAATCCAATCCTTGCTCTACGGCGCTGATAATTTTTGGGCCGCCGGGATGCACGGCCCAACCGCCGATCTGTTCCAACGCATAGTCAAATTGATGGAGCCAGGCCGACAGCCAATTTCGGACATGGGCTTGAATCAACCCAGGCACACGGCCGGTCAAACGCATTTCAAACCCATGGTCGCCGATCATCCACGACATTTCGTCGCGTGATTCTGGCAGCACGCAAGAGCCGGTTCCGCGGATTGTCCAATTGGCTCGCTCTTGCGCAGCGCCGCCAATCACCAGCGACGCAGAGCCATCCGCAAATAACGCATTCCCCTTGACCCCTTCGGCGTCCCAATTCAATCGATAGTGCAGACTGCATATCTCGACGGCGCAAAGCAAAACGACCGCATTGGGATCTGCGTCGGCAAACGCCTGAGCTACTCGCAGTCCATTAATCGCCGCATGGCACCCCATGTAACCAACATGCACGCGTTGAACCGTCGGACGCAGCGAGAGGGACTCAAACAAACTGAGGTCAACGCCCGGCGCCGAAAAACCAGTACATGACACCGTCACCAAATGCGTAATCCGCCGCGCATCGATCCCTGCATCCTGCAGTGCGTTGCGGGCTGACGCTTCTGCAAGTGGAGGAGCAAATTGGTGGTAGAGCGCCATTCGCTCGCCGGTACTGGGACCACCGTGGTCTTGATCCTGATGGGAGTCCTGCTTCCACTGATAGCCAACGCGCCAGGGCAAGACGGTATGACGCTGCTCGACTCCGCTGCTGCGAAATAGAACTTTCAGATAACGGGCCTGACTCTCATCGCGGCATACCAAGTCTGCGGTCATCTGCAGCGCCTCGGCTTGTTGCACAATTTCAGACGGCGCCGCGGTACCGACGCCCCAAATTCGATTGGTCATCCTGCAATCCTTCTATTGACCATGCCGGCGACTGCACGCCCCATAGCAGGAAATTGAGCGGTAACAGCGATCGCTGTTCGTACAAGTAGCGGCCGGCGCAAGAGCTGACTCAATCCGCGACAAATCCATTGTCGCTGCGTTACCAGGGCGTTTTGTTCATGATTCCAGCGTTCTCCTAACTCCGCTGTCCAACCTGTTAGGGCCGCTTGCTGGACGAAGGGAACAACCGCAATTCCGCTCCGGATCGCGGCCGCCATTCCTTCTCCGGTGAACGGTTCTACGTAACCGACTGCATCACCAACGACGAACAATCTTTCGGCAGTTGCACGTCGCGACCGCGTCAATGCAACCGTCCCTTGCCAATTGTGATTTGTCGCATGCTCCGGCCAGAGGAGATCGCAAGATTCTAAAATGCGCCGACAGACGTTGGCGGCGCCAGACTCGCGGAGACCGGACAGTTGGACCGCCGCAGCGATGTTCAAACGATCGCCTTCTAGTCGCGTGACGCCAACATATCCTTCGCGACCGACCGCCATGTAGATGGTGCCTGGCGCATATGCGGATGAGGTGTCGGAAAATGCGGTTTGTACGCCCACTTTTGAACCAGTTGCGATTTTAAAATCGCAGCCGAGATCACCCGACATCGGCTCACTGGCCAGCCCTGTAGCCACCACGACAATCGCCGCTTGAACGGTTTCTGTTCCCTGCGGATGACGACAGGTCAATCGTCGGATTGGGGTCGCCGCCTGTTGCGGTTCGATGCGCACGTCGACCCCGGGCAAGAAGCAAACCCCTGCCGAGATTGCCACTTGCAACAGAGAGTTGTCCAGCAAAGAGCGAGAAGTCGCTAGTCCGCCGGGCAAGTCGATCTCGGCATGTCCAGAGCCTGAGCATAGCCGCAAATTGCGCAGCGGTCTGGCGCCGATCGCCTCTAATTGAGTCTGCAGTCCCAACTGTTGCAAGTTGGCGACTGCTTCCGCGTTGAGACATCCGCCGCAGACTTTCTCGCGCGGAAAGTGCTTGCGTTCCAGCAGCAAAACTCGTACGCCGCGACGCGCCAATTCTAAAGAAGCCACAATTCCGGCCAAGCCGGCCCCGACCACAACAACCGGCCAGGTAACTTGGCTGGCGGCGGTCCCATCCATTGTTGCTTGACTCATGGCTTGCTCCATTGAAGCAAAAATCTCTGGGGCCATTGATACGAAATCTGGCTCCCCTCAAGTCCCGCTTGACGAGCCAGATTTTGGGCTTCGGCCGGCGTGAACGCGGCCGAGACCGAGAGCGGACCATCCACATGACAGATAGGAGATCGTGATAGCAGACGAATCCCTACCCACGCCAAAAGGTAGCCCAACCGATTGCGGCTCAAGTCACTGACCAAGACCATTCGGCGCGCTGATTCACGCATCGAACGTAATACGCTTATCGCCTGATCTTCACTCAGGTGATGTAGAAACAGGGAGCAACAAATCACGTCATAGTCATCCGGCAGCGCAGAATCGACGACATCCGCATTAAAAAAATCGACCTCGCACCCTGCCATTTTTGCTGCGGCTTGGGCGTGAGAGATTGCGGTGGGACTGCGATCGCAGCCTGCCATCTGGAGCGGAATCTTGGCATGAGCCGCTTTTCTCGCCAAAGCTATCGCCGTATCTCCTCCGCCACAAGCAAGATCTAACACACGCAGCGGTTGCGAGCGAACATTGGCGGCCAACGGTCGAATCCGATTCCACAATGTCGCCGCATTTCGACTAAGGAGATTAACGCGGGCTAACCCGCGCAAAGCCTGCGCATGAAGCTTTGGATCAAGTCCCGGTTGATCCATTAATTCTGGTTCGAGACGGCGTTGGGCGAGTGTCATGCGATCTATGTTAGTGCATTTTCGCCGCAGCCTGGTTTTCGGAGCACAAATAAACCAAAGGGGATGACCCCTGTGCGAGAGGCGTACAAAACCCGAAACAAAGGGACCGTCCAAACTCGATTGCTGGTCGATCGATTCAATAAAACTTGCACATATAGCGGGGTCGCGCACAAATCTTCGCGGCAAATCGGCGGTGCTTGCCCGCTACAAATAAGTCTGCCTTGGGTTGAATACTTTGGCCCCTCATTCCGGCCGCTTTCGCATTCACAAGCAAATGCCGATCCGGCTTTGTGTAAGCTATCTCACCAAGTTAGCGGAGAGAGCCATTAGAAACATTTGATATTAGGCAAATACTGAAGATTTAACGGGATCGCCAACCGCCGTCGCTTCCGGATCTTGCGATCGGCTGCGAAGGCAGACGTTTAACGATATCGCGGCCTGCTTTTGGCGCGATTAATTTCCTACAGGGTTTTCCAACACTTCATCGATTGGCAAAGTTTTATCTGCTGGCGGCGCCTCGATCTCTTCCGCATTAGAAGGTTCAGGAGGTGCTTCCTGCACGGCAGGCGGTCTCGTCAGATATGGCGACGGCCAGCCGCCCCCCAGCGATCGATAGATAGAGACCACGCCTTGGGCGACATTGCCTTTGGCGACGGCGGCGGCGACTTCCTGTTGCGTCTTGGTATTTTGCACGTTGAACACACGATTGAAGTCAATTTCCTCCCCTTCCTTAAACTGCATCGTGATTAGCTTATTGGTTCTGTCGGCGGCCTCGGCGGCTTCCAACTGCAAGCGAAGTTGCTCTTGGGCTTTAAGAAATTGAACAATCGCGTTCTCCGCTTCCAGATTGGCGGTGAGGACCGATTGCTGATAGATCGCCAACAACTCCTGAAACCGCGCGTCTTGGAAGCGGACGTTTCCAACAATGCGTCCGTAATTCAAAATATTCCATTGAAATGTCGGCCCTACCGATCCAAACCCCGATCCGGTGCGGAACAGATCCTTGAACTGATTCGCACTTCTACCAACCGTTCCGACCAGTGAAATGTGTGGATATAACTCGGATTCAGCCACTCCGATCACCGCGCTTTGTGACGCTAGATTTCGTTCTGCGCGGCGGACGTCAGGACGCTGCAACAAGGTTGCCGCCGGAATCCCCAGTGCGATCTCCGGTTCTACATTGGGGATTTTTCCGGGGCCCAACATATCTACGATCGCTTCAGGCGGCGCCCCCAACAATACGCACAATAGGTTCTGCGATTGCCGTAGTGAGATCTCCAATCCCGGCACTAGCGCTTCGGTTTGCACCAGACTTGATTTTGCCTGTTGCACGTCAACATCGCTCGATTCGCCGTTCAGCAAGCGAATCTCCGTCAGCTCATAGGTCTTCCGTTGATTCAAAACATTCAATTGGACAAGTTCCAACCGCGTTTGAAGCGTGCGGATGTCGATGTACGTCTGGGCGACATCGGCTACCAATGTGACCACCACGTCCCCATAGTCGTAGACCGAAGCCTCCAGGTCGGCGTCAGCAGATTCGATTGCGCGCCGATAACGGCCCCAAAAGTCAACTTCCCAGGCCAGCCCAAACGACCCTTGCCAACTACTGAAGTGTCGATCAAAGCCGGGGGCGCCTGGGCGAAGATTATGCGAGTACGATGCCGAAAGATCTTGCTGCTGTGGGAACAAGCTGCCCACGGCAATTTCGCGCAGCGCTCGTGCCTGCATGATTCGCGCCCCGGCCTGTTGCACCGTCAGATTTTGCGAGTAGGCCTCGGTAACCAGTTGATTCAAAACCGGATCATTGAAGGAGGTCGACCACCAAGCCACCGCATCAACAGGGTCCTCGACCACGCGTTTGTCGTCAGCGTCGATCCAGTCCTGCGACACCTCGACTGCCGGAGTACGATAGCTGGGGCCTACTTTAAAGCCGTTCGCCACCCAGTCGCGCGGACTGGTGCAGCCCAAGCCTACCAATCCAATCCAAGCCAACCACAGCACCATTCCCAGCCGGAATGGGTGAATTGCTCGGTTCGCAGCTGGATTCGACGAAAAACGCATCAAAAATCTCTAAAAATCCGCAAGACCAGAACAGACGCTCTCTACCCTACAATCGATGAATCCAGTGAGACCGGTACAGCCTTTTCTCTGTCGCCCGAAAAGGTTCACACAAACCCTTAATTGCCGGAGTCAAAGCCGTCCTGATCGCTATAATCGGTAAGCTTGCGAAGCTCTCGCATAAATCCAGCCGCACCGAATCCGAGCACGAGCGTCCCACCAACTGCTATCACTCCCCCTTACTCTGGGCAGTAAGCCTAAGCCAAGCAGCCCTCCTGTCCCGTTGCCGACTGGTTTTCGTCGCAACGATGCATGTCAACAATCAGCCGCTTCTTCCCTCACTCGATATTCCAACTATCGTTAGTAAACGTGGTTTCAACGCATGGCAAAGACTTCAATAACAACTTCGATTCTGGCGGGGCACTTGCTCAGGCTGGCGATCCCATGCGCGATTCTTGCCGCAGGCTGGTTCGGCTTTCAACGACTGGCCATTCAAATAGAGCGGCCTCCTCGACCAATCCCCAAAAAGGTCTTGTTGCGATCTCGCGTCGTCGACCTTGAAGTGGTCGACTACCCGGTCGTGGTGAAGACACACGCCGTCGTCCAGGCTCACAACCAAGTGACGCTGACCGCCCAGGTCTCTGGAGTAGTCCTAAAAATCAGTCCTGCCTTTGAAGTTGGCGCCTACTTCAAACAGGGTGAAATTCTCGTCGAGATCGATCCCAGCGACTACAAAACGGCGATCGCGATCGCTGAGTCAGAATTGGCCTCGACCAAGTCAGAACTCAAGCTCGCGAAACTGGTTGAAGAACGGAAGCTGAGACTGGTTGAATCAAATGCCGTTTCTCAAGGAGAGGTTGACGCAGCATCCGCGAGCCGCGAGCAGGCGGAAGCCAACGTTGCATTGGCCGAAACAAGAGTCGAGCAAGCGAACCTCGATCTTCGCCGCACCAAGATCGTCGCCCCGTTCGATGGCCGAGTCATGTCCAAGCTGATCGGCGAAGGACAATTGGCAGGAGCAAATTCTCCCCTGGGAGAAGTTTTCGCCATCGACTACGTCGAGGCGCGCCTGCCGATCTCGGGTGAGCTGCGAGAATTTTTGCAGTTGCCCGAGTTTGCTGACGATCCGCCAATCCCTGTAGAACTCCGCGATGGCATCCGAGCTTCCAACGAAACGGTCTGGCGCGGGAAGATTATTCGTACCGAAGGGGAACTAGACGAGAATTCTCGCGACCTGTTCGCTATCGCGAGAATTGACGATCCCTTCGGCGCCGAGTCAGGCGTTCCCCCGCTGCGAATCGGCCAGCCGGTCATCGCTTCGATCGAGGGGAAAGTACTGCGAGATGTCATCGCTTTGCCTCGCGGCGCTGTGCGCCAGCTCGATAAGATCGTCTTGGTCAACAGCTCAGACCAAACGCTGCTTCCCGTCTCGGTAAAGCCGCTGTGGTCCGACGCCGAAAAGGTGATCGTCGACTCCTCGACAATCCCCAAGGGGATGTGGTTGGCGACAACTCCGATGCCTTTTACGCCCAAGGGCGCCAAGATCGAAATCATCCCGCCTGCGGATACGGCGATCTCGATCGCAGATTCCGCATCGAAAGAGACCGAAAAAAACCCCACCAACTGACAATAGCCCATGATTCGCTGGTTTACTACAAACGGAATCGCTGCGAACTTCATGATGCTGGCGATCTTGGTCGGGGGAGTCTATACGGCCCTCTACAAAATCCCGCTTGAAGTCTCTCCAGAGCGCAGCTTTGAATCGATCTTCGTCAGCATGGATTACCGCGGAGGGACTGCAAAGGACGTCGAGCAAGCCATCCTGATCCCGATTGAAGAGTCGCTGGAAGGGGTTGAGGGTATTCGCGACATCATCTCTGAAGGTCGCCAAGGTCAGGCGAGAATCATGATCGACGCCGAGCCAGGCACCGATCTGCGGGCGCTGATGGACGATGTTTCGAGTCGCATCAACACGATCACAAGCTTTCCGGATGAAACGGAACTCCCGCAGATCGCCATCCCCGATTCTTCAAACTGGTGGGAAGTGCTCAGCATCGCTGTCACAGGCCATCTGAATCCACACGAGTTACGAGAGATTGCGCGCAAAGTCCAGGAAGACATTATTGCGCTGCCGGGGATCAGCCGAGCGCAAGTGCAAGGAGACCGAGAGTACGAAATCAGCGTCGAGGTCAACACGACAAAGCTGCTGGCTTACGGCTTAAGCTTGCAAGATCTGTCGCAAGCCATCCAACAATTTTCGGTCGACTTGCCGGCCGGAACCATCGAAAGCGCTAGCGGCACTTTCATTATTCGGACCCGGGGGCAAGCGTACTCAGAGCAAGAATTCGCCAAGACCCCGATCCTCGCCGCCAACGGCTCTTCCGTACTACTGGGCGAGGTCGCGACTATCAACGACGGCTTTGAAGAAGGGGAAAAGATCGTTGAATTCAACGGCAGTCCCTCGCTGTTTGTTGAAGTGATGCGCACCGGCAGAGAGAACGCGATCGATATCTCGGATAAGGTGCACCAATACGTCGAAAATTCACGCAGTCGATTTCCCGAAGGGATAGAGCTGTTCATCTGGGATGATGAATCGGTCGAGATTCGTGGCCGCATGACAACGCTCGTCACATCGCTACTGCAAGGCAGCCTGCTGGTCATGTTGCTCTTGGGGCTCTTCCTGCGTCCCGGGCTCGCGTTTTGGATCGTGGCCGGCATCCCGGTTGGTTTTGCCGGGGGAGTCATGATGATGCCGTTGTTTGGGGTCACGGCAAACGTAATGAGCCTATTCGGGTTCATCATCGTCGTCGGGATCGTCGTTGATGACGCCATCGTGACCGGTGAAAACGTCTATTTGAAAATGAAGGAAGGGATGTCTCCTCTGGAAGCAGCCATCGAAGGGACCCATGAAGTCGCGACGCCGGTCACATTTGGCGCGCTGACAACCATGGTGGCGTTTATACCGCTCCTCTTTTTTGAGGGGAGTTGGGGCGATTTTGCGTCGCAGGTGCCGCCGGTCGTTGCGCCAGTGCTTCTTTTTTCGCTGATCGAATCCAAGTTAATCCTGCCGGCTCACTTGAAGCATCTCCGGCCAGTCCCTCGTAATAACCCGTTTACGCGATTTCAAACATCGATCGCCAACGGTCTCGAATATTTCATTGAGCGGTTTTACCAGCCATCCCTTGAATTCGCGGTGCATCATCGCGCCTCGGTATTGGCCTGCTTCGCTACGGCAATCCTACTGATGGCCGGCTATTGCTTAAGTGGTCGCATGGAGTTCGTCGCCTACCCGACCATCGAACAACAACGGATCTCGGCCGAATTAGATATGCCGGATGATACTTCACTGGAGACGACCGCTCGGTATATGGCCAGGATCGAAGCTGGATTGCTCCAGCTTCAAAAGGAGTTCATCGATCCCGAGAGTGGTGAGTCGCTGGTCCGAAATATCTCGAAGCTGGTCGGGGCCGCTCGGATCCATCGAGACTTTGATAAGTCGCGCGGAGCGATTTCTTTCGAGGTCTTGGCCCCGTCGTTGCGTAGTTCGGACGGGCCCAAGAACAGCGACCTGGCTGCTCGCTGGAACGAGATCATCGGCCCCATCCCCGAAGCGACCGAATTCCGCATCCGTGCTGATTCCAGCATTAACCGTGACCGGGATGTTGATAATGAGAACCTGAATATCGAACTACGCGGACCGATGTCGCCCGAGAAGGCCGAAGTCGCGCGACAGATCAAAAGCTTGCTAGAAGAGTACAAAGTGTTCAGTTCGGCTTGGGCCAACATCAACTACGGCCAGGATGAATTGGAATTGCGACTTAAACCGCTTGCTGCTGAACTGGATGTGACGCAGCAGCTGCTGGCGCAGCAGATCCGCCAATCATTCTTTGGCGAAGAAGCCCAACGCGTCCAACGCGGGACCGATGATATTCGCGTCATGGTTCGCTTGCCTCGCGCGCAGCGAGAAGCTCTCCATACGCTCGACCGCATGCGAATTCGTACGCCGCGCGGTGTAAGCGTACCGCTCTCGACGGTTGCTGAAGTCTCCTTTACTCAAGCCCCCTCCTCCGTAGACCGAAAAAATGGCGCCGAGGTTCTGCGCTGCGGCGCTCAACCGGTGGACGAGACCGTTGATATCCTGGGAATTGCCGACGAACTCTCCCCCAAAATCGCAGAGCTGTGCCAGCCGCACAACTTAACCTTCCAGTATGTCGGCTATGTCGCAGAGGCGGCCGACGCACAGAAGAAAACGATTCTTGGAACGTGTCTCTTGGCTTTCGTCTTGTATGGATTGCTTGCGGTCGCCTTAAAGTCACTAGGCCAGCCCTTTTTCGTAATGCTGGCCATCCCGTTCGCGATTATCGGCGCGTTGCTAGGGCACATTGCAATGGACATTACTCCTTCCTACCTTTCCATATTCGGCATGCTGGCCCTCGCAGGCGTCGCCGTCAATGACACGCTTGTGATGGTTGACTACGTCAATCATCGCCGCGCCGCAGGAGCCACCCTGCAAGAGGCGGCGCTCCAGGCCGGCGCTAGACGTTTCCGCCCGATCATGCTGACTTCGGTCACCACGTTTGTCGGCCTCGTCCCGCTGCTTATGGACAAGTCGCTCCAAGCCCAATTCTTGATCCCAATGGCGGCGTCCCTTGCTTTTGGAGTGATGTTCGCCACGATTGTGACGTTGTTCTTGATACCCTGTGCGCTGCTCGCCTCCGAGGATGTCGGCAGATGGTTAACAGCGATCACGCAGTGGTACTTCCGCCCCTTCCGCGCTGACGATCACCACGCCGCCAACAACGATTCACCTTAACGCGCTGCGATCGCTGGTGACGCCGTCAGCAAGCGACTTATGAGCTCGGCCCCTGGTCGGCGGTGGATTCCCGTAGTACCCCGGTCAGGTCAGCTCAAGAATAACCAGACGTTCTCTCCAATTATCCTGACTGGGCGGCTCCCCGCGGGGCGACGACAATTCTTTTTGCCTGTGGAATTATTTAGGGAGCCAGCTGAAACATCGGATTTCCCCTGGGCTGCCGCATTTATCGCCAGCAAAGCCAAGAATCCCCCCCGAATCTTACTATTCTGTTTTCCAGGTTGACCTTGACCCAAGCCCCGCTTTTCGAGACATTCCGAGAAAATTCTCAAGCAAGGATGTTTCGAGCATGGGCTGGCCTCACAGGATGATTTTGACATACATGGTGGTGACCATCATGCATGTTCCATTTCCTGTGTTGGATGGCGACAATCTCCGCAGCGGAGAGGCTCGTCCCGCACTGGCCCTAGCGGCCAGCGACGCCTTTGACGTCGATTTCATCCTGCTCGGCTGTGATCCGCCCGATGACTCGGATGATGGCCCTGTTGATGATGACCCTGAAAATGGATCGAGCTCTAGCTTTGGACCGGCGTTTTCGTCTCCAAAATCCCCTAGTCAGCTTATTTTTCAATGCGTGTATCACCAGCATGAACTCGCTACAACCAGCGATCTGCTGCTCTGCCAGAAGCCGGCGGTTGATCTGCCTGCCGAAATTAGCTTTCGGGACATCTCATTCGGAAGACTGTGTCAAAGCGGATCCGCCCATCTGCGGCGCTGAGCAGGCGATTTAGTCCGCTTCGCTTGTCACATTCCTTCACTATGCACTTTTGGCAGCCTGAAAAATTAGCTGCTCTAGAATGAGAAATCCGATGGGAATTCATCCGACCGCTTACATTCACCCGGATGCGGAAGTTCATCCTTCGTGCGAAATTGGGCCGCATGTCATCATTGATGGTCCTGTAAAGATTGGTTCCAACTGTCATCTTGGGCCTTCGGCGATTGTCATGGGACGCACCGTGATCGGCGCTGACTGCTCGATTCATTCGCACGCCGTCATCGGCGATATTCCGCAAGATCATAAGTACGCAGGCGCCGCTAGTTACTGTCGGATTGGGGATGGCTGCGTTGTCCGAGAGGGCGTCACGATCCATCGTGCTTGCGTAGAAGAAGCAACCACCATTGTCGGCGATCGATGTTATCTCATGACCAATTCGCACGTCGCTCACGACTGCGTGCTGGCCGAGGAAGTGACCTTGGTCAGCGGAGCCTTGTTGGGCGGACATGTCCAGGTTGGCCGCCGAGTGATTATTTCTGGCAACACCGGCATCCATCAGTTTGTGCGGATCGGAGAACTTGCGATGGTCGGCGGCGTGGCCATGATCAGCCAAGATGTTCCCCCGTTCGTCATGACCAATCACGACGGCGAGATCGTGGGCCTCAACGCAATTGGCCTGATGCGTGCGGGCGTCTCTTTGGAAGAGCGGCAAGAAATAAAAGCGTTGTTTAAGCTTGTTTATCGGTCTGGAATGTCTCTGGATCAATCGACTGAATTGGCGTCTGAAATCGCTGTAACCAGCGCCGGTCGCCGATTCGCAGCCTTTTTTGATGTCGGATCACGCCGTGGAATTCGCAGATCCACCCTGACTCGCAGAGCTGCCGCCTAATGGCATGCAAGCGGGTGCGAGCGAGGTAAAGCTCGGACAACACAATCCATCTGGCAAGCTCAAAAATGTGGCTGTAAAGATGATTAAATCAGAGATGACTTGAAAACAAGCGGTGGCCATCTCTTGGCGACGCGGGAGATTCGCCGAGTTGTTTTATTGCGAATTTCCGCAACTCAACCACCGCGATCGTCGCGTTGCATAGGCTCAGCCAAGTCGCTCCCGACTTCGCGCCTGGATCAGCAAGTTCTGTTGCAGAGCGAAGCGCGTACGAGAAGCGACTACTCTTTCGCCTGCGGAAAACCTGCGGCAATTAGTTCTTTGTAGCCCGGTTGGACTGCCTGAACGGTGTAGCCATACTTCTCAAGCAGGCCTCCTGCGGTGACGGCTCGTTTGCCGACGACGCAATGCGTGTAAAGTGGTTTGTCTTTGGGCAATCGCTTCAGATCCGCTTCGGTCATGCCATTTTGAAGCTTGCTTAACGGCAGAAAGATCGCTCCCGCGACATGCCCTTGATCCCACTCTCGTTTCTCTCGAACGTCTACGAGAACTGCTTTCTCGTCGTCAATTTTTCGCTTAATTTTCGCGAGCGACTCCTCCGAGATTTCTGCCGCAGAGACAAGGCTAGAAAGCACACCAAGTATGATAATCGCAAAGAGAAAGTAGCGTTGGAGTTGCATGAGGAAGAGTCCTGTAAATTGAATGGACAAGCGAGAAGCCTGGCTTTTTGGAATTAGGCATTCTATCACGAGCCCAGTAATGCCTGAACCGGAAGTCATTTTTCGACCGACTCGGCATCGATCCCCTTGCTGCTGATTCGTTTGTCCAGCGACCAACTTCCGGCCCCAACGATTAACAGGTAAATCGATCCCAGGAGCATCGAGAAATCGGTGCGCGCGTCGTGCGCCATCTGCCAAAAACCTTTCTCCATCAAAATCGGAAACTTGGTACTGACGATGGCGACCAACATGATGGTGATCGTCGGCAGGACGGCCAGTCGCGTCAACAATCCGAGCACGATAAAGACGCCGCAGACGATCTCGAAGCTGGCGACAAAGTAGGCCAGAAACTCCGGTTCCGGCAGGCCGATCTTGATAAATCGCCCGACCCCATTCGCAGCGGGATACAAGACCTTCTGAATTCCTTCCGAGAGAAAAACGAGCCCCACCATCAGCCGAATCAGCACGATGGATGCAGATGCATGCGTCACAACAATTTTGCGTAACCAAGTCATTGAGATATTTCCTTTGTCGAGTCCGGGCTATCAAGAAGTCTGGTGAGAACATGCGGCGGAACGCCCATTGAAAAACCACTCCGCCAACAAAAAATCACCAATCCGATTCCCCCCATGTACGGCCCTGCCTAAAACGCCAATGATCCGCAGGCAATGAGTCCGAGCCAAGGACTGATTCTAGGGTACTCAATCTTGAACTGGTTGTTCAGATTACTACTGTTCTCGCGGCCAATCTGCGTCTGAAGAGAAATTGATGCAAGACACTGCGGATTGGGTAGGAATTTGTGGGCGGAGATAAGGCTTGCCGAAAGCCTTATGGCACGCGTCCCCTTCTTCCCGAACCCCTTCGATTCGACGCCTTGCTTCCTGAAGCGCGGATCCTGGCACGGCAGTGCCGAGAAGCACTCTGACGTAAGTGATGATCACGCGTCAACTCCTGACACCTAGTAACAAAAGAGGCGACGGATGACGCCGATGCCCAAAGTGGACGCGGTGGGCGGCAAAGACGGGCCAAAAATCGTCGTTGTAACGTGCGACTATCCAGACACTTACGAAGAGCGACATTTTCGTTGATTTGGCGGTGAACTGCCAAGGTAATTCAACGATTCCAGGCTCAGCTTTCGCATTGCAGGCGATATCCCACGCCCTGCTCCGTCAAAAAATACTCCGGGCGACTCGGGTTTCGCTCTAACTTCTTGCGCAGGTTGGCCATAAAGACACGGACATAGTGCGGCTCGTCCGCGGCGTGCGGGCCCCAGACTTCTTTCAGCAGGTAACGATGCGTGAGGACTTTGCCGCGATTACGGATCAGGAGCGAAAGCAGATCGAATTCCAGTTTGGTTAGCTTCACTTCCTCGTCCTCGACAAAGACTTGTCGTTGAGCCAGATCGCAGCGGATCGGGCCGAAGGTGACGATCGTCGATTCTTTCTCTCCGTCCGCTAGCGCCGAGGCATGTCGCAACGCGACACGTATCCGGGCCAGTAGCTCGCCAACTCCAAATGGTTTCGTAAGGTAGTCATCGGCCCCTGCATCCAGCGCCATAATCTTGCTCTTCTCTTCGCCGCGAGCAGACAGGACGATGATAGGAAGCGAAGACCATTCCCGCACATTCTGAATGAGTGTAATCCCATCCGCATCGGGTAATCCCAAGTCAAGCAAAATCAACGCAGGACGCTCTTGCGTGACCAGTCGGAGTCCTTCCTTGACCGTACCGGCCGCCGCGATTCTAAAACCTTCGGCGCCGAGAGAAGCCTGGAGAAATCGCTGAATCGGCATCTCGTCTTCGATGATCGCGATTAAGGGAGCGCTGGAGTAAGTCATTGAGTCTGCTCGTGAACGTCCAAAGTCATGCTCGGGGGAACTTCTTGCTGCGGAATGGTAAAGCGAACGACGGCGCCTCCACCTTCCCGATTGTGCGCCTCGATCTCCCCCTGATGAGCATGGACGATCGCACTGCAAATAGCCAATCCTAATCCTGTACCGCGTCGATCCGACTTAGCGTCCGATCCACGATAGAACTTCTCGAAAATCCTTTTTTCGTCTCCCAACAGCAGACCGCGACCACGGTCAGCCACTTCCACCGCGACTCCCTCATTAGTCTTCTGGCCACGTATTTCAATCGGCGACGCATCGGGAGAATATTTGATGGCGTTTTCGATCAGATTCACCAAGATCGTCTCCATCAAAACTTCGTCGACATGAGCCAACAGCATCTCATCCGCCAGGTCGACAATGACTTGACGGTCTCCTAGCTGACGTTCCAGTCGATTCAGCGCAGAGCCAATCACCTCTTCCAGCGGTTGCCACTGACGATTGATCATAACGCGACCGCTGGAAAGCCGCGTCATGTTGAGCAAGTTTTCAACTAACCGGGCCAAACGCTGCGACTCTTCCTGAATCGTACTCAATAGTTCTTGTTTGGTCGCGTCGTCTAACCGATCGGGCGTTTCGACAAGACTGCTGGCCGCTCCAGCGATCGCCGCCAGCGGCGTACGGAGGTCATGCGATACGGCGCTGAGCAGCGAACTCCGCAGTTTCTCCGCTTCAAATTCGAGTTCCGCTTTCTGCGAACGATCGGAAAGGCGGTTCCGCTCCAAAGCAAACGCAATCTGGGTCGCGTAAGTATCGAGCAATTGCCGTGCGTCGAGCGACAGTTGCTGCTTCGGTTCGTTGGGCTGCACCGCCATCACTCCCACAACACGGTCAGGCGTCGCCAGGGGAACGTAAAGCGCCTCGGCGCTAGGGAGAGTATTGGTGCCGGCGCCAGCCGCTTCGTTGTGATCAAGAACCCATTGAGCGGCCGCAAATTCGGTGGCGCTGGCGGCAAAGCTGGCCGTATGTCCGAGGATTGGCCGGATCTTCTCCTCCTCATCTGGCAGGAATAATACCGCATGTGCATCAAAGATTTCCGAGATGATCTTTTCCGTCTCTTGGATAAGGCTTCCGTTGTTCGCCGTCGCGGTAAGACGGCGGCTCAATCGGTAAAGAGCTTCTGCTCGCCGCTCATTTTTTCGAGCGACATCGGCCTGATATCGAACCCGAGCCGTTAACGAACTCGCCAGTAGGCCGACCAACAACATCACGGCGAAGGTCACCAAATATTCCGTATCTTTGACCGTGATCCAAAAATAGGGCTGTGTGTATAAAACGTCAAATATAAGAACGGCCAGAAACGAAGTTACAACGGATTGGACCACGCCGAACCGGGCCGCCACCGCGACAACCGCTAGCAGAAAGACCATCACCAGATTAGCTTCCGAAAAACCGAGGCTGGCCATTCCCAACGTGACGCCTGTCGACGCCGCCAGCGCAATCGCCGTCCCCAACCATGGCAGAAAACCAGCCTGTTTGCTGGGGGGCTCTGACATCAAGCTGCTGGATGCTGGCTCGTCAATTCCGCGCACGACGACCACGTCAATGTTGCCGCTGTCGCGCAGCATACGATCAACAAGGGACGTCGATCGATTCCACCAAGCGCGATTTGCGGTATCGGTCTTACCGACGATAATCTTGGTGACGTTACGGCTATCTGCATATCGCAGCAGTTCGCTGCTGACGTGTTCGCCTGAAACTTGCACTACTTCGGCCCCCAGGCTTTCGGCCAACTTCAAGTTTTGATGCAGACGTTGTCGACTCGCGTCATCCAGATGCGACGAGTCCGCGGTTTCGACATGCAGAGCGACCCAAGGAGCGTCAATGCGATCGGCCAATCGTTTCGCCGCGCGAACCACTTTCGCTGAAGTGGGGCTGGGGCCAACGCAGACCAGCAGCCGTTCATTCGTCGGCCAGGGACGCTTCGCGGCCGAACCGAGACGGGCGGTTTCGACTTCTTCGTGAACCCGATCGGCCGTTTGGCGGAGAGCGATCTCTCGCAGCGCGACCAGGTTGTTTTTGCGAAAGAATTGCTCCAATGCAAAAGCCGCTTGCCGCGGGATATAGATCTTTCCCTGACGCAAGCGTTCCAACAATTCATCCGGAGGCAGGTCGATCAGCGCGATCTCATCCGCTCGCTCGAAGACTTCATCAGGAACCGTCTCTCGAACCTGGACTCCGCTGATCTCCGTAACGATGTTGTTCAGCGACTCAACATGCTGCACATTGACCGTGGAGAAGACGTTAATTCCCGCCGCCAAGAGTTCTTCGACGTCTTGCCAACGCTTGGCGTGCCGCATACCGGGAGCATTCGTATGAGCGAGCTCATCGACGAGAATCGTGTCAGGCTGGCGAGCCAGCGCCGCGTCGAGATCAAATTCCGGCATCTTCGTTCCGCGGTAGGAAACTGCGAGCGGAGGAATTGAATCGAGCCCCTCGGTCAGGGCCTGGGTCTCGGGACGAGCATGAGGTTCGACATACCCGATGACAATTTCCTTCCCCTCTCGCTTGAGCGATTGAGCGGCTTGAAGCATTGCGTAGGTCTTCCCCACTCCGGCCGCGTAGCCGAAAAATAGTCTCAGCCTTCCACGCTTGGTCGCATGGTCGGCGGCATTTCCTTCCGCTTTGACGCGGGCCAACATCTGCTCTGGAGTGGGGCGTTCGTCCGTCATTTTTACTCTGTAGCGGTCAGAGGAAACTTGTCATCAAGCAGCAGATTGAATTCCAGGACATTGATCAGTCCAGGAGCAGCAAAGAAATCGCCCCCCGCCGAAGCGGACTCTTCAACAATCAATTGCTGAAGTTCATCCTCCGAAATCCCACGCGCATTGGCTACCCTGCCTGCTTGAAACGACGCCGCTGCTTGCGTGATATGCGGATCCAGGCCCGCCCCCGACGCCAAAACAAGCTCGGTCGGGACTTCTTGCCCTTCCTGTGGCGCGTATTTGGCGATGATTTTATCAGCTCGGGCTCTTATCGCGGGATTAGCCGGAGATAAGTTGCTGCCGCCTGCGCCAGCTGCATCGTAGTCGACCGCTGACGGACGAGGCCAGAGGTATTCGGGCCGCGTGAACGCCTGGGCGACTAGCCGTGAACCAATTATCTTGCCGGCATCATTGAGGATCAACGACGCCATTCGTTTTTCGGGCGATGTGATCGCCGCTATCACCAATATCAAGACCGCATATCCGACGACGCAGATGGCAATCGAGCCGATGGTCAAACGGACGGAATTCAAAAGCTCTTTTAACATCGCAAAATTCCTTCAACAGTTTGTAAGACTAAGAGTCTCTCCGGAAACTTGCTTTGCGGCTGGGATCAGCGATTTTTCGTGCTCGGCAAGGCGACCGAAGCAGGCGAATCCTCTAGATTCGTCGATGCAGGTCAACGCAGCCGCGTGCGGAAAATCGCTGATCCCAGTTCAAATTGAAGTTTCCAGATAGGCTCTAAGCCCAACCGAGCGACAACAGCAGCAAGTCGATCAACTTGATACCCACAAACGGCACGACCAGTCCCCCCAGGCCAAAAATCAACAGGTTACGAGCAAGCAGCGCATCTGCACCAATCGCCCGATACTTGACACCTTTGATCGCGATCGGAATCAACAGCGGAATAATGATCGCGTTAAAGATCACTGCGGACAGGATAGCGCTGCGGGGAGTCGCAAGTTCCATGATGTTGAGCGGCGCCAGCTGCGGCATTGCGGTCATAAACACAGCCGGGATAATCGCAAAGTATTTGGCGACGTCGTTGGAGATGCTGAACGTGGTCAACGCTCCGCGGGTCATCAGCATTTGTTTGCCGGTGGAAACGATGTCGATCAGTTTTGTGGGGTTGGAATCTAGGTCCACCATATTTCCAGCCTCCTTGGCGGCCTGAGTACCGGTGTTCATAGCGACCGCCACGTCGGCTTGAGCCAACGCTGGCGCGTCATTGGTTCCATCTCCGGTCATCGCCACCATGTGACCCTCTCTCTGATATTGTCGGATCAGTTCTAGCTTCGCTTCAGGCGTCGCTTCTGCGAGATAGTCATCCACGCCGGCCTCAGCTGCGATCGCCGCAGCAGTTAGCGGATTGTCGCCGGTGATCATCACCGTTTTGATCCCCATTCTCCGCAGTTCGGCGAAACGCTCTTTAATGCCTCCTTTGACGATGTCTTTCAAATAGACGACGCCCAGCACTTCGCGATCTTCGACAACAACAAGCGGCGTCCCCCCTTCCCGCGCGACGCGTTGAGCATCCTTTTTCACTTCTTTGGGCAGCGAACCTCCCAAAGCGCTGACGAAATTCTCGACGGCGTCCAAAGCGCCTTTACGAATTTGCCGCCCATCGACATTGAGTCCGCTCATCCTGGTGCGAGCGCTGAACGAAACGACTTCGGCTTGGATCTCTTCGAGCGACTGACCGCGCAGATTGAACTTGTTCTTGGCCAGCACCACAATACTCCGCCCTTCAGCCGTTTCATCCGCCAGCGAGGCCAACTGGGCGACCGTGGCGAGTCGCTTCTCGTCAACGCCGGGCGCTGGCAAAAATTGATCCGCTTGCCGATTTCCAAGCGTGATCGTACCAGTCTTATCCAGCAAGAGCACGTCAACATCGCCGGCCGCTTCAACAGCGCGTCCCGACATGGCCATCACATTTGCCTGGCTAAGTCGAGCGATACCTGCGATGCCGATCGCCGCCAACAGTGCGCCGATGGTGGTAGGAATCAGACAAACAAGCAATGCTACAAGCGTCGGTACGTCAATGGTAACGCCGAAGTAAGTTGCGATTGGATAGAGCGTCACGCAGACCATTAGGAAGACCATCGTAAAGCCAGCCAAGAGAATGGTCAGGGCGATCTCATTGGGCGTCTTGCTGCGATTGGCTCCTTCAACCATCGCAATCATCCGATCCAAAAAGCTTTCGCCCGGCTTGGCGGTGACGCGAATATAGAGATGATCGGAAACGACCTTCGTTCCGCCGGTGACGGCGCTGCGATCTCCGCCGCTTTCGCGGATTACCGGAGCGCTTTCACCGGTTACAGCGCTCTCATCCACCAAAGCAATCCCTTGCACGACGTCGCCATCGGCGGGGATGAACTCCTCAGGGCGAACAAACACCAGGTCGCCCACCTTTAACGTCGAGGCCTGAACCTCATCAAATTGCGTCGCACCCAGCTCGCTTACTTTGCGAGCAACAACGTCTTTACGCGCCGAACGCAAACTCGCGGCTTGTGCTCGACCACGGGCTTCGGCGACCGCTTCGGCGAAATTAGCAAAGACTACGGTCAACCATAAGATGACCGTCAGTCCCAGAAAATAGTTGCTGGCCTCGCTTCCGGTGAAATAGGCCTGAACCGTGATCAACGTCGTCAAACCCGCCCCAATCTCAGCGATAAACATCACCGGATTTTTCGCCATGCGGATTGGATTAAGCATCTCCAGCGCCCGCAGAAGCGACGGACCGAGCATGCTCCAGCTAAAGAGTTCTGGCCGCGGGCGATGCGGTTGAGGCCCGCGCTGCGAAGATGTCGAGTTTATCGTAGCAGTAGACATGTTAGTGCTCTATTGAAATGAACCAGGATTTTCGCTTAACGAACTACGCTCAGGTATTCCGCCATCGGCCCTAAGATCGCGAGCGGCAGAAACAACAACGCGCCGACAATGAGGATCGTTCCCAGCAGAATGACGCCAAACATCCAAGAGTCGGTTCGAAATGTCCCGGCTCCTTCAGGCGTAGCGCGTTTCGCCGCCAGTGAACCGGCGATCGCCAGCGGCGCGATGATGGGAATGAACCGACCTAGCAGCATCACCAGCGCCGTCGCGATATTCCAAGGCATCGTATTGTCACCCAATCCCTCAAACCCAGAGCCGTTGTTGGCTGCGGCAGAGCTGAACTCGTAGATAATCTCCGATAAACCATGACTTCCGGGGTTATTCAGCGTATCTCGTCCCCAGGCAGTCGCAGCGAATAGCGCGGTGCCTCCGAGGATGAACAGCGGATGAGCCAGAATGGTGAGCAACGCAAGCTTCATCTCTCTGGCTTCGATCTTTCGCCTCAAATACTCAGGCGTTCGACCGACCATCATGCCTGCGAGAAACACGGCGACGATCACAAACAAAAACATGTTGATCATCCCAACTCCCACACCCCCAAAGACGACGTTCAGCCACATGCCAGTCATCGGAGCGGCGCCCGTCAATGGATTCAGACTGTCATGCATCGCATTGACCGAACCATTGGAAGTCGCCGTCGTAGAGACCGCCCAGGTGGGTCCGGCTGACAGCCCAAAGCGCAGCTCTTTTCCCTCCAGATTTCCTTGCTCCGTCACCGGCAAGTCGGCCAATGCAGCGGCCGGCTGTTGCTCGTTGTAGCCTGCGTACCCGACTAGTCCAACGAACATAAGCAGCATCACCAGAAAGATCACCTTGGCGTGCGCCATCCTCTCGGTGATCCGCCCAAACATCCAGACCGAGGCCATCGGGATCAAAAGAATGGCGACATTGCTGATGACGTTGGTCCAAAACGTCGGATTCTCTAGCGGATGAGCGCTGTTCGGACCAAAAAATCCGCCGCCGTTTGTCCCCAGCTGTTTGATCGCCACGAACGCGGCGACCGGACCGCGCGCAATTGTCTGCGGCAGGCCCTCGAGAGTGATTGCTTCGGCCGCGCCGGCGAAGGTCATCGGACACCCGCTTACGGCCAGGAAAGTCGCGACGATGATCGCCAAGGGGAGCAACACGAGGAACGCGGCTCGGGCGACATCTTGATAAAAATTGCCCATCGACTCCTCGCCGGCCATTCCCCGGGCCAACGCGGTGAGTGCTGCAATCCCCGTCGCGGCCGAGACAAATTGCAACCACATCAGCGTCATCTGCGAGAGATAGCTGAGCGAAACCTCGCCTGAGTAGTGCTGAAGGTTCGTATTGGTCACGAACGAAATGGCCGTGTTCAGCGCCAGCGTCGGCTCTAAACCTTGCTTACCATCAGGATTGAGCGGCAGAAGGTTCTGAAACGAAAGTACGAGGAACACCAATACAAACATGCAAAAGTTAAACGCCAGCATCGATCGGCAATAACCGGCCCAAGTAACCAGTTCCTGATCGTCGCGTCCGACGATGCGATGGATGGCGATCTCCCACCAGCGAAATTCCAACGATTCGCGACGCGGATGCATCACGCAACGCATGTACCACCCCAGCGGCCAAGCCAAAGCGATCGTGACGCCCAAAATGAGTAACGGGAGAGTCCAGCTAAACATCGAAATACTCCTTCAAACCTAGAAGCGCTCCGGACAGAGCATCACATAGGTGAGATAGACAAAGGAAAGCCCAGTTACCAATACGACAATCACATTCACGAAGCACCTCCCTTGAAGTGGTCGATCAGTTCGACCAAACCCCACAACAGACCGAAGCCAATCGCGGCTATCAAAAACATAAATCCAGCAAGCATGGCGAACTCCTTTAATGTCATTAACGAAATGAATTATCGCAGGTTCCGCCTCAAACCAGCGTCAAGATAAGACCTGCCCATATCAAAGTTTTGTCAAGAATCGATCTGAAGTCAGAGAACCTCAAGCGGCTATTAAAATCGATCGCCATAACATCAAGAATTTATCAAGATCCAAGGTTTGCACGCCCTGTTTTGCTAAGTTACGCCAAGCGTGGGCAGCACAAAAACCGAATCGATTTAGCCTGATTATTTTTTTGAATTTCATCGAGAACGCGTGAATTTTCGACTCATTGCGAAATACTTGGGGATCGTCTGCTTCATGCTGTCGATCTCCTTTTTAGCGAGCGTTCCTTGGGCCATTCCCGGGATTGGAGATACGCCCGAAGTCGAATGGTCGTCGTTGACAGGTCTACTGGGGACCATGACCCTTTCGTCGGCAATCGGCGCAGCACTTTACTACTGGGGACACAACGCGCCTGCTCATCTCTATCGCCGCGAGAGTCTGGCGATCGTCGGACTGAGTTGGTGCCTAGCGAGCTTACTTGGGGCTTTGCCATTTTTGATTAGCGGAACGGCCCGAGGCGTAACGCATGACGTTGAAGGGCGACCCGTCGTCGTACTGATGACGATCGCCGACGCGGTCTTCGAGTCCGCATCGGGGTTTACCGGCTGTGGAGCGACCGTCATTGCCGATCTGGAAAACCCCGAACTCGTTCCCCGCGCGATTTTGTTCTGGAGATCAGAAACGCACTTTCTTGGCGGCCTTGGAATCATGGTCCTCTTCGTCGCAATCTTGGGCCAGGGGTCCACTGGCAAAGCGATCATGCGAGCCGAAGTGCCAGGCCCCCATGATCAACCTACCCATGCCCGCATGCAGCATGCGGCGTTCGCTTTTACCGGCGTTTACCTAGGCTTGAACGTCATTCTGACGGCCCTGCTAATGCTGGAGGGCATGAACCTGTATGACGCGATTTGTCATTCCTTTGGCACTATCGCCACCGGCGGCTATAGCACCTACAACACAAGCGTCGCCCATTTCCATAGTCTCGCTATCGAGATGACGATCGCGGTTTTCATGGCCATTGCCTGCATCAATTTTGCGTTGCTCTACTTCGCGTCTTTAGGGAACTTTCGCCGCCTATGGAAAGATTTGGAAGTTCGCACCTACCTTTCAATCTTGCTAGGTAGCACGGCGTTGATCGCGATTTTTGGATTAGGGCATCACGACTTTTCTTCCCCCCCCGAGGCGATCCGATACTCGATCTTCCAAGTCGCATCGATCCAGACCAACACCGGCTTTGCCACTCACGACTTTGATCAGTGGAACCAGTTCGGTCGTGGCCTTCTTTTTCTGCTGATGTTCGTCGGCGGTTGTGCCGGCAGTACGAGCTGCGCCATTAAGGTCATCCGCTTTGTTCTGCTCGGAAAAATTCTGAGCAGAGAGTTGCAAAGAGCGTACCGCCCCTCCGTCATCCGGCCCATTCGACTTGGCAATGATTGCCTTGACGATGGCATCGCAAGCCAAGTCTTGTTCTACTTCGGGATCGTGGCCGCGGCCTTCGTCTTCGGCTGGCTAGGCCTCGTCATCATCGAACCAGACGCCGCCTGGACCAACGCCGGCTTTACGATTCAAGAAAAACTAACCGACTGCGCCAGTGCCGTCGCAGCGACGCTCAACGGCGTGGGCCCCGGACTAGGAGTCGTCGGAGCCACAAAGAACTACGCCCACTTCCACTGGGCGAGCAAGTATCTTCTGACTTTGCTCATGCTGCTCGGACGATTGGAAATGATCCCGATCCTCGCCCTACTCCTCCCCGACTTCTGGCGGAAACGCTAGTCTGATTCGCGAACGGCGGAACTTCAAAGGCAGTTTTCCATGACATCCAAAGTCGAAAAAGACATGCACAATGACTTACAAGCGGTGTTTTGAGTCTGCCGCAGCACGGCTTGTTCAAGCATTTAGCTGCCCATCAAGCAACTCCCACAACTTGGGCTGCGCCATGTAGTGGACGATCCCTGCACGCGGATGATCGCCGCGAACATCGCGCAAGACGTTTGCATCTTGATAGCGTCGGCGTTCTTTCAAGCGACGATGATCCCAACCGTGTGGCGGATAGTTCCAGGTAGTTTCTTCCCGAATCTGTTCGGCTCGCCCTGTCTTATGCAGCGCCCACAGCAGGCAGCCTTGATCGTGCCAAGAGACGAGCTCTCGCACCTCCGGCCGGCTGGTCGCCTGCTGGACGGCATACTTCCACCAGTAAATTAAGTCACTGTCGCGTTCTTTGCGGAATCCCAGCACGCCAGAGTTTTGATGCTTCGTCGTTACTTGAGGAACCGGGAGAATTTCGTAAAGTCGTGGATCGTTGGGCGTCGCCGCAGGGCAGTTTGCGTCGCGGAACGAAACAATCCCTTCTTCAATCAGCGGGAACAGCTCGGACAGCGGTCGAGTGACCACGCAGTCCGCATCGATCCATAACGTATCGGTAAAAGGACTGGCGGAAACAAGCCATGGTTTGACCCACAGGTGATGGCTCTTTTTAACCCGGTCTGCGTATCTTGAGTTGTCCTTAAACGCATTCAGATCAACTTTCGGCAGTTCGATCAGTTGCAGCGCCGCTTGCCGGCACCACTGCCGTTGTTCTTCGGTCAAGCCGAGATCGACGCAGCGAAACGGGGTTGGTTCTGTCTCTTGAATTGAGCGGAACAGCAGCTTGACGCCTGCAAAATAGCCGGCGTCGGCCGCCGTCACAACACCGCGCGCAAGCGGATCCAGCCGGCCATAGCCTTCAGGATTCACCATCCCCTGGGCCGTATTGATTAAGTGCTGCATCTTTTTCTGGCTGATCAATTTGTCTTTCTCGGGATAGTGAGCGACGCGCAGGTCATTGTCGTGCTTGATGACCGACATCAGTTCTCCAGGATAGAAGATCGCTCTGCCTACGGCTTCGCTCCGCTGATAGATATCCACATCTTCCGAGCCCCAGCCATCCATGATTTCGCGATAGCCGCGAACTGCATGAAACGTTTCGGCACGCACCGCCCAGGTGCCGATCTTCGACCAGTTTTCCTGGCAGTACTTGACCCGCATCAGCATCACCTCGGGCTGGATGTTGAAGCCTTTGCAGATCGCCGGTAGAAAATCTTTATCCGGCGTGATGTCGGCGTCCATAAAGACCAGCACCTTTCCGGTCGCCGCCATCGCGCCGACGTTGCGGGCATGGCAAACATTGAAGTAGGGAGATCGCAGCGCCGCAGGGCGAACGACCGTCACGCGGTCGCCGAACTTCTCCTGAGCCCAGACGCCGCTGTGATCCGGATCTTCATAGTCGATCAGCAGGTACTCTCCTGCACCCATCTCCAACTGGGCCGCAATCGTCTGTTTCAGATGATCCAGTCGACCTTTGCAGGTGACGATCATCGAGCAATCGCCAGGCGAAACTTCATGACGCTGGCCTGGACCGGATGGGTTGGGCAGGGAGCGATTATGAATTTGGGGAACGATCTTCATGGAGTCTCTCTTTAAGAAGAATGCAAGGCGAGAAGGGCCTAACCAAGAGTGGTCGCCGACGGTGTTCTTGTATCTAGGTTTCTATGCGCAAAGAAGCTGGCGATTGGCGCTAGAAATACGCCGAATGCAAAAGAGGCGGAAAAGGAGAGAAATTGTTGAAGCAAACTCGCCCTAGGATTCTTAAACCGCGAACGCCAATCTTGCTGCAGGAAAGCACTTACGAAAATGCTAAATTCACCCGATCAGAGCGTTTGAGTACGCGACGTCCTTTCCAGCCATAGTTTACTACATCAAGAAGACTTTTCCTGAGTCTGTCCAGATGACTGTCAGAGATCGCCGCTCGGACCGCTTGCCATTCGTGGCTCCGTTCTGTGATTTCGATAAATCGGTTCACAACGGTCGTGCAAAGAATTGGATCTGGTTCGTTATAAAGACAGCCCGCCACTAAATCAGGAAGAATGACCAAGAAATCTTCGTTGCTCATCATGGGCAACGCACTGCCGTCAGCCCCAACGGACTCAATCGAAAAAGAACGCCTTTGCGAGGAGGTCTGCACTTCATTCAAAAATGCAAACACAGTTGGGAACTCTGAGAGCCGGAACCGTGATGGACCTGCATAGCCCAACGCTGCGCAGACCAACGAATGGTATTCATCCAAGACTTTTTCAGTGAAACAATCTTTAGGCTCCATTCAGTCCTCCGAATTTTTGCTGTTGATGTCCAGGCCTGGGCGCCATGGCCACGGCCTTGGTCGCATCGAGGAATTTCATCGTCAATGCTGCTTGAAAGGAAGGCGATGGTTGCACCTGAAATAGCTCGGGATGAATCAAAGCCCCACGCCCCCTTTGATTGCTCTCGGCCATTAGACTCTCATTGCACATGGACCAGTTTTTGGGGAGCACGCCAGTCATGAAGACACGATCGTGGCGCCAGTGCAAAAAGACCGCCTGCAGAGGATGCAGGCGGTCTAAAGGTTGCGACTGATTTGATGCAGTATCCAGGAGTTCTTTCTTGGTCGACCGCACGGAACTGCTTCAATATAGGGCGCATTCATGAGATTTTCTTGGATCTGGAAATCCTTACCGGCGCTGGTTGCCACCCAGCTGTTCGACTGCAAGAGGCGGATTTTTTTGCCAGAATTACGGAACTGCAAATTGATGAGCGGAAATCGTTTTTCCCGAATGCAGGCAATATATGATATTGCTGTCCGAGACGATTGAGTCTTCGATTCCAATGGATGCTTGAGCCCGAGAAACAATATCTCCACTTCGACAATCAATAGCAAGCAGTGATCCATCTTGACACTGAGCTACAAGAAACTGTGAATTCAGAAGGTGCATTTCAGCGTAAACTAAGTCCGTGACAGTGACTTCCCACCGAAGCTTGCCCGACTTAAAGTCGACGCAGCAAATTCGGTCCGGGGTTGCGAAGGCAAGGTTGCCTTTCCCGCAAAAAACTATCCCGGAGGTTATCTCGCGACTCCCCTCGAAGACTACTTTCAGATCTCCGCTGCCGATGTCGACCCGCGCTATGTCAGCGTGGTGCGGCGTAAGTATGACGTCATCTCGAATGAGCCATTCCCCGTACGAGAACATCGGTAGTTGACGATTCCATACAGTTTCTCCAGTTTCGAGGGAGATCATAAACATCTCCTCTTCTTCATTCCGACAGGCCAGCCGCTCTTCTTTCAGAAAGACGATCTCGGAAACTCGGCTCGAAATACAGCCAACCTTACGAAGATTTGTCGAGTCTGTTTCCAAGATATAGATGTTCCCGATTGCGTCTCCAATCGCGAGGCGTGAATCGGAGGATATCCGAAGAATAGTCGGCATAGCTTCGAGAGAGAATGTGGCGACGAGTGTTCCGTCACTACTTCGCACAAGGGCAAGGGATTGATCGCTGGTCCCTGCGGCGACAATGTCGCCATGCGCCACAAGATTAGTCAAGATTCCCGCTCCCTCGATATCCCAAATTGTGTGACCATCTTTATAGGAGATTAATTTGAGCGTTCCTCTTAGATGGTTTTCCTCCTCATGATGTTTCCTCGTAGAATTCCCATGTCGTATCTTGGTTCCTGCGACAACTCCGTGGAAATTCAATGCAAAAGAACTAACGATTGGAGACAACTCTATGCTCCATAAGTGTGAAAAGAACTTCAACATCATCTCACCTTAGAAAACACGGCGATGTAGTCCATCGGCAGTTAGAATCGAGCCAGCCACGCACATGGTTGCACCGATTAGAATCATGCCGCCAGTGGCAACACGGCGATTGCACCACAAATCACGTCCCCAGCAATACCTCCAGCAAGCAGGCTTCGTTCCGGCCAGCTTTTAGCCTGAGTGGGAGCGATTATTTTTAGTGGGCGAGGGACGTGTCGCTAGGGTTCATTGAAGTCATCCCTTGTCTGATTCTTATTGACAAAGTAGCTCCAGATCAGCACGGCGAACGTAAAGATCAGCGTGTTCAATCCGATCTGGACCAGAGAGAGCGGCTCTTGCAGAAGGTAGCATCCAAGTGCGTAAGCGGCGGATGCCGCTATTCCGCAGGTTAGTGATTTTATCATGGTTTAGTTCTTGTTGTGGGGGAAGGGTTTAGAGGCTTGGAGAACTCGCGTCGCATCCCCCCCCATGCACAATAGCTACAGTCGACGATCGAGGATCCAGTCGAAACGTTCATTGCATCTGTTTCGACATTTGATGTTCTTCAGCAGACTCAAGCAAATCATTCGTTCGCAATGCAGCTGCAATCGCCTTGCGAGGAATTGGTCCATTTGTCTCGTAGTAATTTCTCAGGATTTCTGCGTTCATCGCCAGCTATCGATCCTGTAATTCTTGGTTTGTCCACGAAGGCCAGAGCAGTTACTTAGGGGCACTGACAAATCTCATAGCGAAGCCGGATGGGCCGAAAAAGTAGCCCCTTTTTTTTGAAGTGCGGATTTAGAATAGGTCGCTCACGGGAACATGTCGAATCGATCCATCAGGCAGCAAGACGGTTGCGTCTTGGATGCCATTTTCCGAAAATAACCGCTGCATCGTTTTCGCCAGGCAAACCATCCACTCGCTCTCGGGCAATTGCCGATCACAGTCCCATGGCCTGGAGGCTACTTTTCTGCCTGGAAGGCCTGCGGGAACCATGACGACAAGGGGTAATGCTTGGCTGAGTTTCTCGCCTGCGATGAAACCTTCAGTAAGCACAAAGGGAGCAAATAACAGATCGTGATATTCGTCGCCATCGTGCCAGCGAACGGCGACGCGGTGCTTGGCCCGAAACGCCGCATCATTCAAATCCAATTGGGCCGCTGAAGGCCCGATCAAAAGGTCAGGCATCTCTGCCTTTGTTTTTAAGGAATCAAGCTCCGTGCGAATCACCTGCAACGAGTTCGCTAGTTGCTCACGAGCGCCCGAGTTATAAGCGACCTGTGGCTTGCCGACGAGCATTGCCATAAAAATCGAGAGTATCGCAAAAATGGCTGCTGCGCCTTTCAGGCTAAACGTCGGTCGCGAGTTCATTGCAACGGCATTTCTGAATAGCGTGTGTCGATCAAAGTCGTTGAATGGCGGATGCTTATTTTAGCAGTAAAAGCCCCGGTGGTTGCTGAAGCTTCAGTCGCCATGGGCAGGCCAGGGTTCAATCTATATCGAATCCGTTTCCGCGAATTGACACCCTATCCCAATCCAGGGATTTCATCTCATGGAGAAGGTCTAGCGATCGCTTCGTAATCTCCGTCCGCGAGAGGTCTAAGACTCGAAGGTGCTCGAGCTCGATAAGAAAGGCAACACCCTCATCGGTAACTGCAGTAGATCCCAAGTGAAGTTCTCTCAAAGTATCTCGCTGACTGAGCTGCCTTAGATCTTCGTCATTTATATTTGTATTGGAGAGATGCAGGGCTTCTAGATTAGGCAGACCAGCGATCGTTGCCGCCAAACCCTGTGGCAGCATGGCGCCATCTAGTCGCAAAAATCTTAATTGCTGGAGCCTCGAAATTCCCGCTAATGCATCCGAATCGATTTCACAGTAGGTTAGAGAGAGGGATTCTAGTTGCGTCGTCGCCCAGACATACTCCAGTTCTGATGTATCTAGTTTCGATTGCTGCAATGTCAGGATGCTTAAGTTTCTAAAATGACGCGAGCCTGACAGCTGCTTCAAAGGATGATCGCCAACCTTGACAAGCGCCAATTCTCGAAGGTATTGCAGCTGGAATAATTCTCTAAGAGAATCTCTTGGCATATTTGCATTCAGTATCTTGACCGATCTTATCTTCGGCATTTGAGAAAAAGATGGCCCTCGTACTTCAATAGTGCAGTCTTGAATACGCATGCCCCTGAGGCCCTCTAATTCACTCATTGCACTCCAAGTAGAATCATGAATTGTCTTCCCGCTGATAAAAATATCGCTGATTGGGAAATAGAGTCGCCCACGCCAAAGCTCGTCCCAGACGGGAAATGGATTGGGAGTAAATTCTTCCTCCCAGCCCCAGTTGGGATCTCCATGGAGACTGGCGTCGCACTCACGAATAAGAAGCTCTGCAGCCTCACTCTCTTGCATGTAGGAAGCCCTTTGCTGAAACAGCCAAGCACAAATGCAACTTAGTATGAAAATTAGTGCAAAGATGCTGCGGAGCGAATATCTTATAAATAGCTTCATTCTCTATTCCTTGCTTCCGCGCCCCATGGCGATCGCACCATAAATCACGTCCCCAGCAATACTTCCAGCAAGCAGGCGTCGCTCCGGCCAGCTTTTAGCCCGGGCGCCCGTGCCAGCTATGGCCCGCGCAACTCGATTACGCGGGGGTGCTCCATCAGAGGGTCAGTCAGGAGAACCGTTTTCCAGTTGAGGGTCGGTATCCTTTCCAGTTTCGCGATTGACTTCTCCGAAATCTCCGTCCCGTTCAAATTTAACCACTCCAGTTTCAAGCCGACGATCGCGTCAACCGCTGCATCGTCGATCGGGGTGTCGCAGATGGCGAGCCCCTTCAGGTTTTTCATGCCGGCGACGCACTGCATCATCTCGTTGGTGATCGACGCGTCGGCCAGTACCAGCGATTCTAAATGTGGCAGTGCCGCGATGCTTTGCATGGTTTCCGGCGTTACTTGCGTGTCATCGATGTAGAGCTTGCGAAGTTCCTTGAGTTGTCCGATGTTCTTCAACACCCCTGGACTCACCTCGCACTCGGTGATTCTGAGCGATCTTAGCTGGCCGCGCTTCGTCAGCTTCAGGAAATCCTCGCTGGGGATTGCCAGCTGATGAATGACCAGTTCGGTAACATGGTTCAGTCCGACTGACTCGCCCAAATTCTGAAACGGGCGCCCGCCTATCGTCGCCAGGTCCAGGGTTGTCAGGCGTGGGAGTGCAAAAATCTCTCGCAGCTGAGCGTCACGAAGCGGCACTTCATGAACCGAAAGCGCCAAGAGTTCTGGGAATCGCTGGAACGTTTTCTCTTCGCTCGTAATTTTGCAGTCGTATAGGCGGAGGCTCTTGACTGAGCGAAGACGCCGCAGCAACCGCCAGGCTTCTTCGTCAAGTTGGTCTTCCCAGGAGAAACTCACTTCATCCAGGGGGACAAACAGTTGACCTTGATAGAGATTTTCCGTTGTTGGAAACTCGGTCGAAGCTTGATCGAATTGTGGAAGAAGCAATTCTGATTCGTCGTCAGGATTGAACAAAGTGTTTTTGGCGTGCGGGCTCGAGATGTATCGCTGGTCCAGAATGTAACCCGTGTGTCGATCTTGGTAATACCAACTTCTTTCATAGACGAACCAAGATAGCGCTACGCAAGTAAGCGTGATCGCCGCAATGGCCGATTTTAGGGAAAATCTTATTCGCATGTGAAACTCGCTTGATGCGGAGGTGAAGTCGGTCTAGCCGTGAACAATTCCGCTATTTCGACTTTGGAGTTTCATCGAGCAGTTTAAATCGGCCAGTTTTTTTGTTGCAGTCATATTTCAAATTCAAGCTGCACAAGTTCTTCGTTTCTGCTTCCTCAGGATCAAACACGACGGTACCTTTTGGGCCGATTCCCTGAGCCAGGAGTTTTCGCATTGCGTCATCGCAAGTTACAGTCAGCCGTATGCTATCGCAACGCTGGAGTTTATCTCCGCAACGGTAACTCTCGTCGTTGCCATCGTCTTTGAATTGTTTTCGATTTCTGCATAGGCTTTTTGCGAGTTCTTTCGCTTGTGCAATGGCAATATCCAGATTTGGCCTGACTTGATCTGCAAAAAGCGCCTCTCCGTCTTTCCCGACTGGGAATCCCGGGATTTTCGCTTTATCTGGGAGAATGTCCTTATATTTTCCACTGAAGCAAGTGAGTGCGCCGACATAACGTCCGCATCCGTTGCCCGAAGTTATTGTAGGCGAACTGGACGTCGTCGACAGTTTGGGCTGCAATACAAAAAAAGCCCGCCTGCAGGAAACAGGCGGTCTGAAGATTGCGAATCTATTGATGCGGCATTCAAGTATCTTTTTTGGCCGTCAGTGCCTGCGGATTTGGTCGACCGGAATGAACTGATTAACCCAAGGCCGCATCAAGATGTATTTGTAAAAGACGAAATCATTGCCGGCATTGGGTGAATCCCTTGGCGACGCCCAGCCCTATCCGCTAATCGCACTCTGGCAAGCTTCCTCTCAATCGGTCTGTGTTGAGCTGGTCATCATGTTCTATCTTTAGCAGTTTGGCGGTCAGTTTGGCGAATTGAAGCAGTTGCTGCGATGGATCTGTGGGAGGAAACGTAACGGTGAGTAGAACGATATCGGACCGCAGGAAGCCGTCTCGGCGAATCACCACTTCGTAAAGAGGATTGTGCCGATGCTCTCCGTCGTGATCGCTCACTCTAACCTGGACGAGATCCTGATCTCGAATAAGTTGCCGGAACAAGGGGATGGGCAGGATCTTCAGCAGCACATATCCAGTTCGCACGGATCGCCTGCCGACGTCGATGACTGTACGAGGAAAGAAGCCAGCGACAAAACTTGCCATGATTGCTGTGCATGCCACGAGAGCCTTGCTCCACGGCGAACCGACGCCCCCGCTGGCAAGCGCATACACGGGGACGCCAATCATCAAGATGGCGATCGCAATTCTGAAAAAGATGTTTAACTGAGTCGTGTGATACTGAATAGAATAGAGATCTTCCCCTTCCGGCACGAGCATATGACACGGTAAAAGTTCAAACGAAACTTCCTGTGCAGAAAGCAGTATCATGTTCCGTACCGTTGCAGGTTTGGCTGTCGCCCAGGACAAGATCTTATATTTTACGAGACAGGCCTTTGAAGCCCCTGGTCAAGCCCAGCGCTTCGTGCCTGACTTGAAAATATCTGTTGCTGCAAAAAATATAGCCAGGGCATCACCGGGTGATCGGATCGAAAACAATCGTGACTGGGATTGGCATAACAATGAAATGCAGTTTGAGCCGCAATTGAGTCAGCTACTGGCAAAGTCTAGTTGCCGCAGAGTGCAATGACCAGCGGCTTTGAAAGCGAATAATCCCATTCAGTTCCTGGCGGCGATTGCGCGCCGTTACAGAGGAGTGACCGCGCACATTCGTCGTCATGAAGACACGATCGTGGCGCCCGTGCAAAAAGACCGCCTGCAGAGGATGCAGGCGGCCTGAATGACCGCATGGAGTTCCTTCGCCGCAGAACGCATCAAGGCCTGGGCGCCATGGCCACAGCCTTGGTCGCATCGAGGAATTTCATCGTCAATGCTGCTTGAAAGGAAGGCTGTGGTTACACCGGAAAGAACTCGGGATGAATCAAAGCCCCCCGCCCCCTTTGATGGCTCTCGGCCTTTTAGACTCTCACTGCACATGGACCAGGATATCGGGAGCACGCCACTTTGTCCGTTCACTCGGATTCTTCAATTCGACGGTTAAGATCTAGCGCCATTTTGTTTGGACTGAGGGTCAGGTTAGAGCACTCAAAGTAATAATGATTGTCCACCACTTTGGTCCAGACAGCGGAGTCTCGCTGCAAGTCGCTAGGGTCCTTAATGTCAAATATCAAATACGCAGGGACAGTATCGGGGTATGACCACGTGGAAACCTTTTCAATATTTTTATAGTCGATCGTGACATTTCGAGACGGCATTGCGATGTGAGTAAGTGTTACAGATCCCTGCTTCATGACAAGCACTGGTTTTTGGAGTGACATCACTATACATGAAGTCCAGACGCAACCAGCAATTAACGCCGCCAAGCACAGGCACGATAGCGCCGGTGCTTGTTCGAACCATCCGATTGTAACAAGTGAAAACCTGTCTAAAAGGAATGCAGCTAAAAAGACAGCAAAGCCAATAAGCAGTCCTACGAAAGCAATTGAATTGCGAAACACAGACGACTCTTGTATTAATGAGGTATTCATGCAGTTTCCTGTCCAGATATGCTTAAGCCAGAAGCTGTCCCGCGCAGGATGACGAAGTAAGTGTTTCCTTGAAGTAGCCGGATGCCTGCCACGGCGATTGCGCCATGATGGGCAACCTGCGATAATCCGGCAAGAGCGTCTCGGCGAATTTGCGATAGTTCAGTCGCGGCCAGACGTTTGCTTTGCAGCGGGTCTCTGGCATGTCGTCTTCTTCGGCCGCTTCGGTTGGATGCTCCTGCACCAGAGCTTCAATGCTTGCTTGGCACTTGCTCCATCTGTTTCTACGAGCATCATTTATTTCGTCAGGCGCATCGTTTATCCAGGGGGCTTCCAGGTCGGTGTTCGTCTCTTGCCATTCCTGCCATGCTCTTGCCTTTCCCCAGGGGGCATCTTCAAGGAAGCATTGCCGCAGTCGAACCGTCCACTTAAGAAGTTTTGCCTGTAGAGTTCTTCGCCATTGTGTTCGGCTGTGGTTCCGCTCTTGTTGAGGAGCACAATTTTCTGACCAATTGTAGAAAGGACATCGACCACTGGCTCAAATTCGATGCCTTTCGACGTCGGCAAGCAAGAGTTCAGCGACGCACCCATGACTTCAATACCCGTACTGCACTTTGGGGGAAGTGGACGTGTTCACGGCGCCGTCGTGTGCCTGGTAGTCTGCGATCCGTTACCCGAAGTTATTGTAGGTGAATTGGACGTCGTTGAGAGTTGGCCTGCATTGCGAAAAAAAGACCGCCTTCAGGAAACAGGTGGTCTGAGGATTGAGAATCTATTGATGCGGCGTCCAGGTAAACTCTCCTGATCATCGGTTCCTGCTGTTTTGTTTGACCGTATTGAACAGCCAGGCCGCCATCGCATCGAGACTTTTCTGCACTGCGAAAATCGTTACTAGCGTTCGGCGTCATCCCGCGGATCGTCCATCGCCTTCCAAAACTCCGCCAGAAGTGGACTGCATTGCCCTTTCAATCCCTCCGCGCCTTCCCAGGAAATGGTCCAACTATTCTGATGATGGAACTGAAACGTTAAGCGAACCTCGGTCTGATTCACCTGTACGAAAAACTTTGTCAGGTTGCTGTGAATTGGAAAGATTGAGTGATAGTGGTAGAGCACTGCTGAGAACACTTCGGGGGGCGGAGAGGGCCATGGGTGTCGAGTTCCATCCACCAATTCCGCGACCTCATGTTTGCCCTGGCGCTCTCGGAATTCAATTTCCGAGGCGCCATGATGAATCGCCGCTATGATTAGTTGCAGCGAAAAATTGGGAATCCGCTGCTCTGCCTTGATTTGCTCGGACGCTACCGCCGAGCAAAGTGGGCGAATCTCGATCATTGTTGCTATTCCGGAAGCTGGCCATAATTCGGCGGACGCACGGGAAGCTTCTCGCCGCCATTCGAGAGCCGTCGGCATTCGTTAATATAGTCATTGGCCATCTTGTCGATCGTCCTTGGCGCCTGCCAAATCGGCCAGGGTCCATTTCGTCTCGGGCTGTGTGCAGTCGGCGACGACGAAACCTTGGCCGAAAGGAGCGGCCACGGACTGCGCGGAACCCCCTTTGCCAATATACGAATAGTCGACCAGATGCGTTACGCCGTCATTGTCAACGATCGATGCGACCCGGCAAGCGGCGTCGTCCATTCCGCTGGCAGTACCGTAGGCATAAGCCAGCATGCGCCCGTTGGGATAGGTCATGCTGATCGGCCGAATCGTATTCGCCGAACCGTCCGCATAGCCATACTGCACTTTGGGTGTGGTGGACGTGCTCACGGCGCCGTCGTGTGCCCGGTAGTCTGCGATCAGTTGCCCGAAGTTATTGTAAGTGAACTGGATGTCGTTGCGAGCTTGACCTGCATTACGCAAGAAGACCGCCTGCAAAGGATGCAGGCGGTTTCGTTAGCGCTCGATTATTCGATGTTTGATGCGGCATCTAGCGATCCATTGTCGGAAGCCGTGGCCATGTCACCCGTGCTCACCCACTGTCCGAAAGTCGTGGACTATCGCACCTACTGCAAACAGTCAATGGTTTACTTGGCTCGGAATCACGATTAATCCAACAAAAATCAGTTCAACCAGAGCAAGTACAAGGCATAATGCAATAAAAATACACCGTCTATATGCAGTTGATAATGAGCTATTCCTTAAGTTGTGGATTCCTGTGACATAGAGGGCCACACCAGCTGCGCAACCCATCAATGCCGCGGGAAGCGGACTAGATGTGGCAACAGTCCCAACTAAGGAGGCAGCCAATAGCACGAATATTAACATCTCAAAGATCGTAAACTGCATTCGCTTGCCCCTACTTTGGAGTGTTTACGCCCTGTTCCCCAAGGCGATTGCACCATGAATCACATCCTCAGCAATACCTCCAGCAAGCAGGCTCCGTTCTGGCCAGCTTTTAGCCTGAGTGGGAGCGATTATTTTTGGTGGGCGAGGGACGCGTCGCTAGGGTTCATTGAAGCTATCCCTTGCCTGATTCTTATTGACAAAGTAGCTCCAGATCAGCACGGCGAACGTAAAGATCAGCGAGTTCAATCCGATCTGGACCAGAGATAGCGGCTCTTGTAGAAGGTAGCATCCAAGTGCGTAAGCGGCGGATGCCGCTATTCCGCAGGTTATTGATTTTATCATGGTTTAGTTTAGCTGGGGAAAGAAAAGGTGCCAGGACTGAATGACACCTTTTCTGCGACCATTTTCTTCAGTGGCTCCGCCGTTGATTTATTTGATAATCGGATTTTCCAGCGTCACCACAACTGAAGCACTTTCTTGACCAGTCCTGGGATAACCATCGCCTAAATTGCTCGCGACTGTGGGAGGCAACACCAAATAAGGCGTCTCCGAATGTGCATCGAGCGTTTCCAGTATTTTCTTGCAATGGGCATCGCCAACAGGAAGATCTATGAGCATCGCGCGAAAAATCGATCCACCCTCGCTTATGCTTGTCGGCTGCTGAATACCCGGCCTCCTATTCTTTATTGTGATCCCACTGTAGTAAATAACGCCGGGCGACTTTTCAATCACGATAAGCAACTCTAGTTCTCCTTTTTGCTTGCCGTAAAACAAGTAACCCGTCGCAACGATGTCAGGCTGGCCAGGGCAAATAACCTCTACGTCTGCTGGATGAGAAAGAGCTCGCCTGACCGAATCCTCGGGTTTTAAAGCTGCTTCCTTATCGGCTAGTAGCAAATACGGAAAGAAAGGCACAGTTACCAATGCCAAAAGAATCGAGATTATGGTATTGCGTTTGCAGGAGGTTTCTGGCCTGCCGTATCTTTTATACATGGTTTATCCTTCTGCATGCCCGGACGCTGAGAAATTTGAAAAGGAGTACCGAACTCAGAGATGAATGGCACCTTTTCTCCCACTAATGCAAAAGCCACGAAACGTCCTCCGGGCCGAAATCGCTAAAGGATGCACCTGAAGCGACTTACGTTTGACAGTGCCATTCGCCCCTGACCCCTTTGCCTTTGACACCCTGCCGTTCTGTCTCGTCTTGCCACGCCGGACGTTCTACTTGCGAAGAGAGATGATTCGCGGGTGCTTCATAAGCTCTTCCGGCAACAGGACTGTCGTCCAATTCAGCGACGGCATTTCTTCGAGGGAGTCAATTGATTTTTCCGTAACTTTGGTTCCGTGAAGATTCAGCCACTCAAGTTTCAATCCTTTGATATAGTTGATTCCTTCGTCATCAATGGGGGCGTTGCACAACGCTAGGCCTTTAAGGTTTCTTAAGCGAGCGACATGTCGTAAGGTGTCGTTGGTCGCGGAGGTGCCATCAAGACATAACGTCTCCAAATGTGAAAGTTTTGAGATCTGCTTCATGCTCTCGTCTCGTACAACGCATTCGCTCAACGATAGAAAGCGTAGGTTTTCCAGTCGAGCTATATCTTGCAGCGAAGCCGAAGGGAGGTCGCACGTGCGTATATCAAGTGAAGTTAACTCAGTACGCTGAAAAAGCTTTCGTAAATCCTCGGCTGGAATGGACATCGAATTCAGGCGGAGTTCCTTGAGACTAGCAAGTCCCTTAGATTCGCTCAGGCGATGAAGGGGGCGCTCGCCCACGTTGGATAGGCCAAGGACTTTCAGATGGGGCAATGCAAATATCTCTTGCATCCGCTCGTCCGACAGCGGCGTATCAGCTATCTCTAGTTCCTCAAGTTCAGGGAACCTTGCGAATGTTGGTCCATGTGCTTGGATGCCCAGTTCAACCAGCCTCAACGATCGGACGTGCCGAAGGTGTCGCAACATCTGCCAGCCTTCGTCGTCAAAACTTGACTCGAAAGAAACGCCAACTCTGTCCAGTGGAACGAATAGTTCACCGTTTCGCAACTTGGCGCTGGTTGGAAATTCCGTTAACTCTCGGTCACCGTCAGGTAGGAGCAATTGCTCCGCTTCGTCTGGTGAGTAGGACGTCAAATTAACGCCGCGATTTCCCAGGTGGATAATGTAGTGACGAGACAACCGATAGCCTGTGCGTCGGTCTTGGTAGTACCAGCTTCTTTCATGGACAAACCACGCCAAAACAATGCAAGTGAGCGTAATGGTCGCGATGATCGCACGAAGGGAATAGCGGAGTCGCATGGATTGCTGCCTCGAGTATCGAAATTGGATGCGTTGAGTGCGTCGCCAAGCGGTAAAACAGCAGAGAATTCTCATATTCATTCGCCCAGCACCTTCGCCGATCCATCTCCCATGCAAACAAATGTTTCGTCCAAGTCGCACTTGTATTTAGACTTTTTTCCCGGATTGAAGACTTTGGTGCCAAGAGGGCCAATTCCTTCTCCCATAAGTTTTTGCATGACGGCATCGCATTTCACGAATACACGAACGCTATCGCACCGCTGGAATTTGTTTCCACACTGGTAACTCGCGTCACTTCCCGTGTCTTGAAACTTTTTTCGGTTTCTGCAAAGTATGTGTGCAAGGCTCTTGGCAGCTTCTATTGCTGTTTTCATAGCCGCGACTGCGTCTTCGGCGGCCAAGAGGCATTTTCCCATGTCGGGAAATCCGGGAATTTTTTGATGGTCGGGGATTGTCCCCTGATAGTCTCCATTGAAGCACGTAACTGCACCGATATAGTTGCCCCCGCCGTTTACGATATCTGTGGGTTTCATTTGATCTTCTATGAATTGTGCAGCTTCTTTGCCGTAGTGACCAGCGAATATGCCAATAGAGCATTGCCCGGTTATATCTGCTAAGCCTGATGGGTCAACGAAATCGATCGGAGCACTATTGACAAATTGAAACAAGTTAACACTTTGCCCCAGGTAGCCAATTGGATCACGGCGAATCCAATTGCCAATTTCGTAGTGAAGATATCGCATTCGACTTATCTGGAGCCCAGTCGTCACGTCTAATTCGCGCCCAGTGAATCGAACCCTCCATGTAAGATTTGTCGCTGAATTAGTGACAAAGGCGGAATCTAACTCAAGGCTCTTTCCATACGGCTGATAAGCGAAGCGCTCCCAAATACTTCCTGACTCGTTGGTCAACGCCGTCACGTTCCAATTAGCGTCCTGCATCGCGTAAAGCCGTTCCTCCAGCGATCCATTTCCATCCGTATCGCGGTCTCGCAGGACGAGGTCGTCGACATACCGCAGCCCCCAGACATATTGCAATTGCGGGGTGCTCGATGAATCGACTCGCTCTTCAATCGCTTGCCACTTGGCTGGATTGGTGAAGTAGACGTGTCGGGTTTCATCAAGGCTGCCGGAGGCGTACGACTTGACGACTGCGCGCCTCTTCGCCGCGTCATAAACGTATTCCGCAACGGTGTTCGCCCCGTCAACCAGTTTCACCAACCGGTTCCAGGCGTCGTAGGTCGCCGCATACGAACTCGTCAAGTCATTCGGTTGCGGGATCGTCGTCATGTTGCCGGCGCGGTTGTAGGCCGGCGTCGCCCACGATGCTCCGGCGGTTTCCGAAATGTCCGAAATCTCGTTAACCAGATTCGCCATGCGGGCTTGATCCAGATCCCATGCTCCATCGCCGTTGTAATCTTCCAAGAATTTCTTCCAATTGCCGGTGTCGTCGAGCGACCAGCACTGGGCGAAGGAGTCGCTGGTGACCGCATCCTTGTTCCCATTAAGCGTCCCGCGCGACATGTCTTTGAGGCGATGGACGCCGTCGTAGCTATAGAGTTCGTCGAACGGTTCATTGAGTGCGTTGGCCACGACATTTTGCCGCCAAATGCGATTCGAGGCCCGATCGTAACCGTATTTGATTCGATCGGTATCGGCCGAGCTGCCGTAATCGTACCAGCGGTTGTCCTTCACCCGCCCGAAGCGATCAAGGCCCGAATAGATGTCGCCGTTGTCGGCGTCATTGGCGCCAGACAAATCGGCCAATGTCCATTTTGTCTCAGGCTGCATGTAGTCGGCGACGACGAAGCCTTGCCCGAAGGGAGCGTCTACGGACTGCGCGGATCCGCCCATTCCCAGATACGCGTAGTCGACCAGGTGCGTGACGCCGTCATCGTCGATGATCGACGCTATCCGACTGGCGACGTCGTCAATTTCGCTGGCGGTTCCATAGTCGTACATGATCACGCGTCCGTTGGGATACGTCAGGCTGATAGGTCGAACCGTATTCGCCGAGCCATCGGCGTACCCGTACTGCACCTTGGGAGTCGTGGATGTGCTGACGACGCCGTCGTGCGACTGATAGTCCTTCGTCAGCATTCCGAAGTTATTGTACGTGAACTGGACGTCTTTGACAGTTTGGGCTGCGTCACGAAAAAGACCACCTGCAAGGGATGCAGGCGGTCTGAGGATTGCGACTGCTTTAAAGCGGCACCGAAGAATCCTTTCATGGTCGTCGGTGCATACGGTTTTGGTCGACCTCATTCATTGCCACGCAAGGCCTTGACCGGGGGCTTCCTATAGGCGGCGCCCAGGCCTCTTTGTCATCGGAGTCTCCTCGGCCGAAATCGGCCTTTAGGCTCTCATTGCATGTGGGCCAGAATTTCGTGAGCACGCCACCTTGTCCGTTCACTCGGATTCTTCAATTCGACGGTTAAGATCTAGCGCCATTTTGTTTGGACTGAGGGTCAGGTTAGAGCACTCAAAGTAATAATGATTGTCCACCACTTTGGTCCAGACAGCGGAGTCTCGCTGCAAGTCGCTAGGGTCCTTAATGTCAAATATCAAATACGCAGGGACAGTATCGGGGTATGACCACGTGGAAACCTTTTCAATATTTTTATAGTCGATCGTGACATTTCGAGACGGCATTGCGATGTGAGTAAGTGTTACAGATCCCTGCTTCATGACAAGCACTGGTTTTTGGAGTGACATCACTATGCATGAAGTCCAGACGCAACCAGCAATTAACGCCGCCAAGCACAGGTACGATAGCGCCGGTGCTTGTTCGAACCATCCGATTGTGACAAGTGAAAACCTGTCTAAAAGGAATGCAGCTAAAAAGACAGCAATGCCAATAAGCAGTCCTACGAAAGCGATTGGATTGCGAAACACAGACGACTCTTGTATTAATGAGGTATTCATGTAGTTTCCTGTCCAGATATGCTTAAGCCAGAAGCTGTCCCGCGCAGGATGACGAAGTAAGTGTTTCCTTGAAGTAGCCGGATGAGAAAGAAAAGGTGTCAGGACTGAATGGCACGAGCTTAAAGCCTCCGCCCCAGCATGCGGCAACGGGCGAAAGTTGCTATCGCAAGATCTTGCGATAGCATGTCGTGGGCTTTGCAACTTAGCGAGCTAATTTGAAAAGACGGCGGAGCTTCGCTGAATTGGTGGTGTAACAATCGCCGCTTCAGGAGGCCCCGCCGTGTCCGATCAGTTTAACGCTTCGCCGCAGGAAGTACAAAGCAAGTTCCGTAACGTTTCGATCTTCGTCAGCGAGTTGCTGCTGCCCAGCGGCGTTGTCGCCGTGATCTGTCAAGAGATCGGCTTCTCGTTTCGACAGCGGATCTATTTGCCGATCGTCGTTGTGTGGATGTTCGTGATGCAGACGCTGTCAGCCGATCCTATGGCAAGCGGAGTTGCATATCCGAAGCTTGAAAACGCAAATGCAAATGGATCACCTCCGCTGCAAAAGTCCGGCGATGGTTCAGAAGGAACTCCACTGCCACATGATCGGCTACAATCTGGTGCGGGCCGCGATGCTGGCAACGGCGCTGAAATTTCGGCTTCCTCCTTGGCGACTCAGCTTTACCGGCGCGCTGCAAGCGATCGAAGAGTTCGCCGCCGCGCTCCGCTGGAACACGAAGCAACAAGAGTTCCAGTGGGAAAACGTTCTGCAAACGATCCGCCAACTGGAAGTCGGCGCCCGGCCCGACCGCAACGAACCGCGAGAAATCAAGCGAAGACCAAAAGCGTATAAACTAATGCAAACGCCCCGAAATCGTTACGCAACAGCGGCTTAGAGTTAAGCTCGTGCCATTCTCACATGACACCTTTTCTCACACTTTGGGTGTGGTGGACGTGTTCACGGCGCCGTCGTGTGCTTGGTTGGGCGCGGACTGCGTCTGCACATACCTCGGCATGTGACGTTTTCAGAATATGCAACCATCAGGCATGCCGCCCCGAATTAGCTGTCCGCAAAACGATGTGCCAGATACAATCGAGCGAAGTTTGCGATCGATAAAGACGAGGTGAGGAGGTCATGGCATGGTGAAGGGGTTCGTGTTCTTCGTGGCGTTGTCGTACGTCGGTGCGGTGGTGTCCCTGGTGCTTTGGCCTGTGGTTTTTACATGCCAGATTTGCCAAGCTTTCCTTATGGTTTTTACGCTGGTTGCTGCTGCATTGTTGACGAGTTCCGAGAGCAGGCTTCGCAGTGTGGTTTCTGTCTTCTTGGTGGTGTGTACCCTTCACTCCGCCGCAGCGGTTTTCATGTTCACGCAGCCCAATTTGGGAGGCGTTTTTCCCACGACGTGGCTATTTGAATTGTTGGTTGAACGTACGGGAGGGGGCTCAACTTCCTTTTACGCGAATCCGCGCGTGGATGATGGTCTGATTGCGTCTCTGTTGCAGCCGGCGGAAGATCGCGAATTCTTGTATCTCGTAGCGGCAGGCATTTTTTCCGTTTTGTTGGGGGCCCTGTCCGCATTTTTGTCGCTGTTGCGTAAGCGTCGCTGGCTTGACGGCGCCTGCGAGAACTTAGTGGGCGCTTCGAGTTTGGTGGCGTCAAGCACAGATTGTTCCGCTTGGTTGCCGAAGGTCGTCGCGGCGGAAGCGTCACTCTTCTTAATCATTCTTGTCATAAGCATGAGCGTTTCCGGCTACCGTCTTTTACTTTTTTGGCGGATGTCGCTAGTTGTTGCGCTGTTAACAGGGCTCGTTGCGGCTTGTATGAAGCGAAGGGAAATAGCGTACATTTGTCTCACGTTTGTTTCCGCTGCAGCTCTCTATGCGTTTAATTCCATATTTCTTGGAAACTACTCGCAGACGCCAGCGTTTCTGAGCGATTTTGTGCTGCTGCATTTCGCTCAGCATCTTCACTTTTCCGAAACGGCGATGACTATGGCGGACGTCAGTTTATCCAATAGCGTCGCCGCAGGAGAAAGCTTTGAGCTTGGTCAGTTGGTCACGGCGTTAGGGGTTGGCGCGGTCATGGCAACAATTGCATTCGCGTATCGACGAAACGTCGTCATGATTGATCGAGAGGGGTCAGATCTGCTCGAGAGAATCTACGAAGAGAGTCCACCTTCGGCAGCCAGTAGAGTCCAGTTTAGCTTAAAGATGTTAATGCTTTCGGTGGTCGCGGCTTCCGGAGTAATGGGAGTTGTCGTCAATCTTACGAGTATTCCCATCCTTGTGTGCATCTACTTATACGGAGCCATGGCGTTAGTAAGCTTGATCGCAGTTCACGTCGTCAGGCAAGATATTCGGTATGGACTTTTGGCGGCACTCTCTGTTGCAATTGTCTTGCCGTTTCTGGATATTTTTTTGTTCGATGACTTTTACCACCTTGAAGGAAGCCCTGTAACATTTTCCCTTGGTTGCGTCTTTCGATGGTTGCATTTGGAGCGAGGCGTAGGTTCGGATACCCCATTGATGGACGACGAGCCGAAGTATGCATTGTACTTCTCGAGGTTCGTCTCTTCCGGCACGATACTCTTTTACCTTGCTCTGTCTGCATCCAGCGGCGTATTTGTATTTCTATTCAGAGAGCGGGCCCTTGGGAACCGTTCCCAGGAAAGTGGGGACGCTTGTTCGCGTGTGGATCGACGCCAAATCGCAAAGCTCGCCGCAATGTCGTTTTGTTGCACCGCAGTATTTTTGCCGATCGCAGTTCTCATCTTTTTCTGGTCTGGGGAGGGGACGTGTTTGATAGTTCGCGCAATCTTCCTGGTGATGGTTGGGATTGCGCTGCCGCTTGGTTTCCTGTCAAATGAGGCGTATCAACGGGCGGCGATTGCGCTTGTCGCCGTTTCTTGCACGTATCTTTGGTTGACAATTGGCGTTTTTTCGGCGGGCAACATGCCAGAGTATACGCTTAGCTCGCTGTTTCTTCTGTACGCATGGTACTTCGTTAGCCGCTTTCCCGCCTGGCCAAAGTGGGAAGCTTCCGGCGATCTGGTCCAACTCTTCGGTGAAGAGATTGGCGGAGTTATAGGGACGGGCGAATGTCTGCTGGCAATTCTGTTTGGCTTGATTGCGATGAATTTGGTGGTACGGAACGCTATGAACAATGGCGATGCTGACGCTCCAAATCGTTGCGTATCGGAAGAGACGATTCGCTAAGGTCGATTTCCTCGAACTGGCGTCGATTTCAGTAGCGGCAAAGCTCTTTAGCGACGCGTTTGGCGTCCCAACCGCGTGTAGATAGATTTTTTTCCATTCGCTATAGCGTACGGCTGCTTATGAGGTTTGACGTTGTCAACCAGATGCGAGGTGAACTCCTGCGGGACGCTCCAATAAAGAAAAGTCGCCATGACGCTTCGCTTCTTTCGCGCCATGGCTCTTTTTTCGTCAATGTCCTATTTAGGAAGTGCGACCTTTTGGGCGTGATGTACACATCCTATTTCATCTGGGCTTCTCGAATCTTTTGACGAATAGCGTCGTAAACTGCCTGGCCTCCTCCGCAATGAGCAACGAAATTCATGCCGATCGTCGCAGGATCTGGCCGAAAGTTGGACTTTTCTGGTTCGTCGTGATTTTTCGTGCAATTGTGCCCCAATTCATGGACTAGCGTAGCGAGAAATTTTTGGGCATCCCTGATCCAAGCTACGGTATCGGTGGCGCCCAGCGGAGGCTTGGGAACGTCACTAGGTTTAAGTGTGATGTAGCTCTGCTCTAGCAGTTCCGCGCTGCAGGCGTTACAGCTGGCATCGCCGGGAATTTTTGACTTGTCACCCAGTTTATACTTCGTAAAGCTAGAGCCATTCGCTTTCGACCATGTGCATGGTCCGTTCGTCGCGGCATTGTGCCCTGCTTGCGGTGTGCCACACTTTATCGTGATATTTGATTTCATCGTGTCCTTATAACACTGGGTAAGTTCGTCTCTGCACTTCTGGCACTTTCGGTCTTCAGAGGGTTTGGGGGTTTTCTGAAAACATCGGTTTTCTTGCCCTTTAATCCGCTCTCCTATGAACGACATGAAAAAGTCAATCGCCTCTTTTTGTACGTCGCTGCACTTTGAGTCCTCGGTTGCAACTCTGTACCAGCCCGTAGCGTCTACGTTGTTTACTCCGGCGAATCCAGAATAGACGTTGGTGCCGTCACTGTAGTGCTGCTGATCTCTCGATATCCATGCACCAAGTTGCATGTGCAAGTACCGATTTCGACCAATCTGTAGTCCAGAATTCGGATCAAAATCTTGTCCGGCGAATCGAATGGTCCAGTCGAAGTCACCGCCAGAATAGATTGTGAAGTTGGAGGAAAGGCCTTTGCTTTCTCCGTATGGCAGGTAGACGAATCGTTCTTGAATTGTTCCACTTGCATTTGCCAACGCCGTCACGCACCAATTGGCGTCCTGAAGGGCGTATTGACGTTCACTAAGTGTGCCGTCTCCCGTTGCATCACGGTCGCGCAATACGAGGTCATCAACGTATCGCAGGCCCCACACGTATTGTCGTTCGGGACTGCTTAACGCATCGATACGCTTTTCCAAGACCTGCCATTTTGAGGGAATGCTGAAATATGAGTGCCGAGTCTCAGCAAGGATCCCGGTTGAAAACGATTTCGTGATGATCCTTCGATTGAAAGCATCGTATTGGTATTCGGCGATCAGGCTGGAGCCAACCGAAAGCGTCGCCAAGCGATTCCAGGCGTCGTATGTCGCGGCATATGTACTCGCGAGATCACTTGGCTGCGGGATCGCCGTCATGTTGCCCGCGCGATTGTAGGAGGGAGTTGCCCAGGATGTGCCAGTAGTTTCGGAAATGTCGGCGATTTCATTGACGCTATTTGCCGTACGAGATTGGTTTAGGTCCCAAACGCCATCTCCGTCTGTATCCGAAAGATACGCTTTCCAGTTTCCGCATTGGTCCAGCGACCAAACTTGGGCGAAACACTGATTGGACAGCGCGTCATGGCCGCTGTTCAGTACTCCGCGCGTCATGTTTTTTAGGCGGTAAACGCCGTCGTACTGGAACACTTCGTCAAACGGTTCGTTGAGTGAAGCGGCTACGACGTTCCTCCGCCATGTGCGCATTCCAACACGGTTATACCCATACTCAATACGATCGGCATCGACGGAATCGCCGTAGTCGTACCAGCGGCTGTCCTTGACGCGGCCAAAGCCGTCTAGTCCTGAATAGATATCGCCGGTGTCGGGATCATTCGCGTTCGAGGAATCGGCTAGCGTCCATCGCATTTCCGGCTGAGTCAAGTCGGCAACCACAAAGCCTTTTCCAAGCGGCGAATTGATTGATTGTGCCGAGCGTCCCTTGCCCAAATATGAATATTCTACTAGACGCGTAATGCCGTCATTGTCGACAATTGACGCCACACGTCCTACGGAGTCGTCAATTCCCCCAGTGATACCATAGTCGTACGTCAGAACGCGTCCGTTAGGATAGGTCATGCTCGTCAGACGCGTCGTGTTAGCTAAACCATCGGAATATCCGTATTGCACTTTAGGCGTGGTCGCGGCATTCACAGCACCGTCATGAGCTTGATAATCTCTTATCAGTTGCCCGATATCGTTGTAGGCGAACTCGACTTCGTTCACCACGTTTCCGCTGCTGACAGTTGAATTGTCGTAGGAAGTGAGCGAATGGCGCATGCCGTGCACTTCATAGGTGGTGGCGATTCGCCGAATGGAGCCATCGACGCCAGTGCCCAGAGTCGTGACCCGATCCTGAGTCACTCGGCCGAGTTGGTCGTAGTCGTAGACGTGAACCGTTCCATTTTGGTCGGTCACGCTCGTCGGCTGCTGTTGTCGGTTGTAGGTGAAAAAGATCGCGTCAGAGGTATCCACTGAATCGGGATAGATTTCCCTCCTTTTCAAGAGGCTGCTGGCAATGTCCGAATCGCTGAGGGTCGCGCCGTAGACATACTCGGTCACCTGATCGCCAGTCGTACTGTTCTCGGCGGTGATCGATGCGACATTGCCATCTGCGTTGTAAGTGGTCCGGACGGTAACGTTTATCTCATCCGAAGTCTCGTTGTACGAAGCTACATAGTTTTCGACAACCGTTGTCGGTCGACCCGCTGCGTTATATTCAGTTTTCGAAACTCTCGCCTCGGGATCCGTTACCGTTTCCAGATTTCCGGCGTCGTCGTAGCTGAGTGAGGTGATCAGTCTGACCTCGGATCGAGTGGGAATCGTAGCTGGACGCGCCAAATTCGATCCGCCATTCGTGCCGAAGTCAACATCGGCCTGTTCTCGCCCTAGGGGATCAGGGTAGGACGCGAAATAGGATACCCGGGCCTTTGGTGTTGTTGTCGGATCGTACAATTCACCCGTTTGCGATGCCACGGCATCGTGGTACCGCTGGCGCACCGTCACTTGGATAAGATTAAAAGCGGTGTCATATGCAGTTTCTGACTGGTTCAAAATAGTGTCGCCGCTCACGTTTGTCGCTTCGGCGTAGGTCGACTCATTGAGGTCGTAGCCTTGGAATTCTTTCACCCGGCGTCCCAGACCGTCGTAGATCGATTTGGTGAAGAGCTGCGAGCCGGCAGGGAACGACTTAATCACATTGCCGGCGGCGTCGTACCAACTGTTGCTGGTTAGCGCGTTGCCGACGGTCCCCGTGGTCGGATCGACGCCGTGTTGAATCGTCTGGTAGACCTGACCTCGGTCGTCGTACTTCGTTTCGCTGCGCGCGATCAGGTTCCCGGAGCTGGTCGTGTCGTAGCGTTCGACTTTGACGGCTTGGTTGAGATTGTTGTAGGTCGTCTTCTGGTAGAAGTCGATTTCCCCGTCGATGATCGTCTGGCGGTTCCGCCAATCGTAACCGAACTCGGTGACGCGAGTCGTGCTGCCATCGACATGCTGCGTCGACTGAGTGAGCAGGCCGTCTCCTCCGGCCAGGCCGGCGTCATATTTCTGTTCGCTGATCACAACCATGTTGTTGTCGAGGGACGATCCGCCGGTCGGATCGCTGTCGGTGGCGTCGGTATCGTCGGTACCGACAAATAGTTTCACTGCCTGACCACGGACATCGTAGACGGTGCGGGTGATCGTGCCACCAGGCGTGCGCGTCCGGTTTTGGCGCTCCATGCCATCGTAGCCGAAGGTGGTTTCGTCGTAGTTTGTCCCGGCTGCTCCTTCGCCGCTGGCGGGGATCGTGTGATAGACGCGTCGCGCCGTGAGCTTGCCGTCTCCTTCGTAGTGGTTGGTCGTCCAGCGGACATAGGTTGACTGTGGGAAGCTGTCGCTGGCGGAGAGCTTGCCGCTGGCGGTGGCCCGCGTCGCTTGGATTTGCTCGGTCGCTTTCCCCTCCTGGTCGAACTTCGAGATCGAAACCGGGTTGATCAGCGTGAACGTGTCGAAGCTGGCGCCGGTGGCGTAGCCTTGGGCGGTCCAGACTTCGCGAGTTGCGTCTTGGTAGACCGTCCAGGCGGCGGTGCGGATGGTGGTGGCGACACCCGCGATGTCGATTTCGTGCTCGGGGCCGAGCATTTGCACCATACGCCCGCGATCGTCGTTCGTGTAGTCGGTCACGATGTGCAAGCCGCCGTTGGCTGGCGTGTTCCAGCCTGCGGGAAGAGCCAACTCGGTGTCGTCGACATCTTCAATCCGCCGTGTGACGGCGCTGGTCACGGCGTCGAACTGCTGATGACGAATGAAGCCGCGGGGGCCTTGTTGCCAGATGAGATTGCCGTTGACGTCGAACCGCTCGATCTGCGTAGCGGCTGTGCCCGAGCCGTTTTGTGAAGTCGGAACGGCCGGCAGGGTGGTGGTTCGCTGCTGCACTTGGGCAGAGCCGGTGTGATAGACGTAGGCGAACGACGTTTCGATCGCGCCGGTTTCGTCCTCGTTGCGATAGGTGATGATCTTGGTCTGCGGGCGAACGACGTATTCGTTGGCTAGGCCAGCGTTGAGGGTGTGCGAGCCGTACTCGAACTTGCGGAGCGTCGCGACCTGGCCGCTGGCGCCTTGGCGGATTTTTTCGGCCGAGCGATAGCCGGCCGCGGCGGTCGCGGAGTCGGACGTGTAGTACTCGTACAGATGAACAACCCCTTCCGCCGTCTTTAGCGTGACGTCAAGATCGGCGGCGCTGTCGTTGTAGTTGGCGATGGCCGACGGTTGAGCATGCAGGATCAACTGACCATCTTCGTTGAACTGCTGCACTTCGACCCAGGTGTTGAGTTCGTAGCTAAATTCTTTGAGCAGCACCTGGCCGAGGTGGTTGGTGTAGACGACGTTGCGGCTGTTGTCGGGACGGACCTCGGTCGTCTTGGTTTGCCAGTGGTTGTAGCCGACGGCGTTTCCGCTGTGCTCGAAGCTGAACTCGAAGGTTCGCTCGCCCCCGTCCACTTTTTCGAGCGTGACGCGTTGCTGGCCGTCATACTCGAAGTAGTAGTCGGCGTAGGCTGCGACTTCGGCGTTGGTGGCGGTCAGCGGATCGGAGATTTCGGGATCGGCGGCCAGGCGGCGATAGCTTTCGGGCTGCAAGACGTATTTTAGGCCATGCACGAAGCCGGAGGACTCGCCCAGCTTGTAGTAGCGGTAGTAGTGCGTCCCTTGATCGGTCCAACCACCCAAGCCGTTGGGCAGTTGCGTCGTCGCGGTGCGGAGGTCGCCGGGTGAACCGAACAGGTCCATGCCGTCGTGATAGGTGTAGGTAGCGCGGATGATTTCGTTCCAGGGATCGGCGCCTTCGCGACGGCGGAGGGTCACCGTCTGCAGCATGCCGGCGTTGACTCCTTCTTCCAAGTATTCATAGACGAACGATTCGACCGTCGACGTGCCGCGCTGCACCTCGGTCACTTGGCTCCCTTCGTAGGAGACCACTTCGACCACTTCGCCGCTGCGAGGAACGAAGCGTTTGAGCTTGCCGGCGGGGTGTGCCCATTGTTCAAAGTCATAGAACTCCCAGATGCGTCCCTCGGGATCGGTTACCTGGTAGATGCCGCTTTGCTTGATCAGCTTGTGCTTTGATCCATAGCGGGCGACATAGCCGCCGCCGACCGCGTCAAACCACAGGACGTGGTTGTTGTCCCACACGACGGCGCAGGAGTCGCCCAGCATCCCTTCGACCATATAGGCCCATTGCCAAGTCATCCAGTTGTGGCCGTTGGCCTGGTAACCGTCGGCCGAGGTCCAGGGGCCAGAGCCGCCGACTTCGCCGTGATCAGAGTTACCGCGGAGGCGATTGTTGTATTGGCGGGTATGGCCCCAGTTTTCGCCAAATCCGCGAGCGGCGATGTCGGTGACTTTGAGCTGGAGCTCACCGTTTTGGTAACGGACTGGGTGGTCGCTAACGGCGCTGATTCCTTCGGAGCAAGTTTCGCAGCACTCGTCGCACGGATTGCAATCGCAGCCGGGACGGCAGTCGGGGGTTGGGCCTTCGGCGTCGCAATAGTACGGCTCGTACTCGACCTGCAATTCCATGTAGCCGTTGTAGCTGTAGTGGGATTGGAAGGTGAAGTTGCCAGGCGCGCCTCCTTGCAAGAGTTCGCCTTCGGCAGAGACCGAGCCGGACCAGTACTGCAATTGGTAGCCAGTCTCGATCAACCGCCAAGAGACGTTATGTCGCAGCGGATCGGCGACGCCGGTTTGTTGAAAGTATTGCGACAGGTCTTCGGTTTGATGGCCGCCGTTGGTGACAAAGCTGTGGATGGTTTCCCATTGAGACATGATAGATCGCTTTCTTGTATGGTTGGTTTGTTTTGAGCAATTAGTTAGAGAGATTGCGAATGAACTTCGAGCGATGTGGAGACCAGCGTGTAGGCGCCGTGCCACAACTCGCGGTTTTCAAATCCTGCGTGATTGATTTGGGGGAACACGATACGATCGCCGCACAAGCTGGGCTTGTAGACGGGCCGCGTGGCCCAGACTTCCTGGGTGGTTTCGGTCTTCAGGTGGAAGAGCAACGTACGCGGTTGCTCTTGATCGTCTTTTCCGGTGATCAAAAGACGGTCGATGTCGTCGGCCTGATAGCTGACGCGATACAACCGCTGAAAGGGAGTGACCAGTCGACGTCGCAAGCCGGTAAACCGGTCCTCGACGATCAGCTGGTCGCGCGGAGCGTGGCAGCGGTAGCGCGGGCCGATAAAGCCGACGCGCGTTGGCTCGTCCGAGATGCACTTGGCCGGCTCCATGTCGGCCAGACTGGCTCCAGAAGCGAGGTAAAGCCGCGACTCAAAATCGTGCTGACCTGGGACGACTCCGACAAAGCTGACATGCCACATGCCTCGCTCGCGAAAGATCGCCGGACTGCATTCAACGGCCGAAGCAGGCAAGCCGGTGGCGATCGGTTGCGGCTGGCGGTGAAGCCAATCGCAGTAGTGCAGTTTCCAGGGATAATACGAGACGTTGCGAACGGGACGACTTGGCAATCCCAGCCGCCGCCAGCCGGAGCCGCGGCAAGCGAACGGTTGCTCGTGCGGCGTGGAAGCGGTGCAGAACAGCAATGTCTCGCCGTTAGTGAACGGCATATGCGTTCGCGTTCTGAGCCCTGGAAAAACCGGCTGTAGCATGAGAACTCCTGATGCTGAGAGGATCGCCGCAAGAACAATTTTTGTTTCAAAATCTCTATGCCTGCTGGCGACGAACTTTTGCAGCAGAACAACGAAAAAAATAAAAGAGTGAGGCAAGCGAATGCATGCCTCGAATGCGCAGAGGCATCCCGCGATCAAGCTTGATCGCGGGATGCAACCGTGGCGCTATCACCGTCCAAGAGCGACCGTGAATCGCGGTCGAGACAGACCGCAAAGAAAGAATGAGCTTTCGTCATTCAGCCAAGGTATTAAGCACCAGTTGGATGCGTGTTTGCGCATCACGAAAACAAGTACCTTCCCAGGTATTGTCGTCTGCACGCGTCAGCTTGGCGGTGGGACGGCCATCCCCGCCACACAAGATCAGGGTTTCTCCTTCCAGCCACCAAAAAAATGTGGTCGGGCTGGATCCGAGCACTACATCGCCTTCTGCATTGAACTGCATCGGTCGGCGACTATGGCCGAGACGAAGGTACTGGAATGGAACGCCTGACAGTTGCTGCATGCTGCGCCAATCGTTAAGAGTTGCGGCTCGGGCGAGTTGCGTAATTGGGCGCCAATGCCAGCGGAGTTCTTCGACGAATTGAAAGCATGCTTCCTCATGGACAAAGCCGGGAATTTGGCGATTGCCGGACAGCGACCATTTGTCATGCACGCGATGTTGAAACAGTCGTCGTCCCGTGAAATCGTGTTGGCACAATGTGTGAGGAATTCGCTGAATGTCATAGGACGGCATCGCGAAACGGCTATCCAATCGATGCCAGGCGAAGCGAAACGTATCTTTGTCGCCGTGGATGTAGCGGTAGTAGAAGTCAGAACGCTCGTTGTAGGCGTTGCACAGATTTAGTTCTCGCCAGCAGCGACGTTTGTCGACTAAAACCTGGCCGCTTTCCTGTTCTGGTTCATCCCGATAATCAATGCCGAAGATCTGCCAACGCATGCTGGTTGGCTTGGTTTGCAGCAAGTCGGGCCAGAAGATCGCTCCGGTCTGACGGTACTCGTCTGCATCAAAGAGGTACGTCGGGTCAAGAACCGGAGCATTGTCCGCATCGAGCAGCAGCACTTCGGCGAACGAGCAGTGCAGCATCGCGAACGATTTTAGTTCCCAACCGCCGCGTGGCGTGACCGCGTTCGGGATTGTTTCCGCATCGATGCACTGGACGCTCCAAGGCTCTACCATGGAAGCCCACTGCGGGTCTTTTTCGGCGTCGCCGCAGCACCAAACTTGAATCGGTAACTGACACCCTAGGCGCCGCAGCAAGCGAATCGTTACCCACGCATTGGTGAGATATTTGACTCCGCCAGCACAGATCACAATTCCCCTCCCGGCGAAGTTGTCGGGATAGTCCGGAATGCTCTGCAGATAACGCTCCGCCCATTGATCGGCATTGTGCGGCGTCAGTCGCTGAACCTCTGCGCGATTTGCCTGAAGGGTTGTTGTCGCCGCTTCGCTTGACGGGGCGTCCGCAGGAATATTGAGTTGAGAGCAGCGCATCATTGGGGAACTCCGAGCAGAGCGTGAAGAATCGAACTAGCGATAAGCTCTATGCCCTGAGCGACGCTAGCTTTGCATGAATTCTGCTCGGAAAAATCTGGAGAATATGCGGTAATAGGAGCTTTGCAATTTTAAGGGGAGACGCCACACTGAAAGTAACAGCCGAATGGCTATACAGCCGTCGCGCAGAAAGTAGGAAAGCCGTGAGGATGGAGAAAACCATGCAGACCGAAGAGAGTCTCGCTCCGGACGTCGATCGACAACTCTTAGCGGCCCTGGTTCGCAAGGAACTATCAGAGGATCAGGCGCGCTCTGTGTATGAGCTGATCCACCGGTTTGCAAGTTGGAACCAGGCGCACAGTGAAATGATCGTCGAGGAGTTTTGTCGAACAAAAGGCCAGACTCGTCCGTGATCCGCAACTAGCGGTCGATCAATCTGCCGAGTTGCTCCAGACCTCGCCGATAAATACGCCGTGTTTTCCAATAGCTGTAACCGATCGACTTTGCGATCTCTTGCAGGCTCCAATTCTTCGTTGTCAGAACCATGATGGTCCGATGTGGTTCAGGCAGCCGATCAAGCATCAGGCTAAGATCGATCTTTTCATCCAGCGTCAATCCCATTGGTGGATTTGACTCACTCCCTTCAGGCTCACGCGACTCACGGTGTAGTCGTCGCATCCGCCGCAGCGCCTCGCGGCATTGGTGACGGATGATCGTTCCGAGCCAACCTGCGAAGTGCTCCTCAGCGCGTTGGCGGTCAATATGCAGGTCTGGGGCTCGTCGCAGTTTTCTGGCCAACAGCAGCATGGCGTCCTGCTTGATATCTTCCAGCCATTCGCTAGGAGCGCGGCCTCGACGCAACTCCTGCTGCGCGCACATTTCAAGTTGATCTTGATACCACGGGTGTTCGACCAGAAGTCGCCAGGTGTCGACCCAGTCGCTAACGTTATGCTTATCGATTTGGTGAAGAAACTGGCGTTTCAAAACTTCGTGGTCATTGGTCATAGGAGGCGTCTGCATGAGTCGTGATCCCTCGGCGAGTTGGGATATCCACCGAAATCCATCTCGTGTGGCTTGTGATTTGATTGTCATGCGCAGCATGAAATTGACGCGTTATTGGGATGATTCGCCCGGTGGGTTCAGCGGCGCGAATCATTCGTTTGGTAGCGGCGGTGTAAAGATGCCTAACTAGGCGATTTTGCCGCAGTCAAGTCACGCCCTTAGGAGGCGACCATCAGGCCCGGCGCGCAAGGGATGCTGAAAGAGCAAACGGATGGGATCACCTACTTTGCCGATTCGTGGGAGCGCCGCAAAATCTTGTTGCAACCGAATCATCTCTCACCTCCTCTAGGGCTCGAGAGGGTCCGAGGCAATGACCGCTGCCGCATCGGGGTTCCAGGACTTAGAAGTCCCTTAGGTGCACGAATAGTATAATCGAAATACTGTACAAATGTCAACGCCAAAATGCCCCGCTGCAGCGGCTGCCGCCGCCTCGTAATTCGCGGGACCAAGTCGCTTTTTGCTTGGTTTTCTCCGCTGGAATTCGCGTCTCTTTTCAAGAATTTCTTTTTGCTGTTTTTTGTGCAAATCGCTGTCGAGATCCGCCGTAGAAACTTGTGACGATTTCTAGTCTTTCATGATTTGACGAAGCGACATCGCTATCGACGTTGAAAGTTGAATTCCCATGCGCCATGAAATATTCAGCAAGGTCCTTAAAGCGAAATCACAGGGGCTAATCGAACTTCCCAGTAACTTCTCGCATCTGGAATCGAACGAGCAATTGGAGATGGCTAAAAGCGCACTCAATGATATGGTCCAGCGGCAGGATGAAGAGTCGCAGAAGTTTTGTCGCCGATATGGCATCACCCTACCTGACCTAATTCCCGACAAGATAAGCGCCGCCGTCCAGCCCCGCGCCGTGATTGTTGCTGAGGACATGGCCCGAGGAGGCGCTCAGCGAGTGACTCGCGACATCATCGACGGCTTAACGGATACTGGTTGGAACTGCTCGCTGGTCGTGGAGGAGCAGCCGCGTCTACGGAACTGGTTGCACGAAACGCGGGCTCAAGAAGTGTTGCGCATGCGCGACGGCGACGATCTGATCCGCATTTGCGAGGGCGCAGACGCTTTGCTGATTAATCTCTCGTCGGTTGCATATCAGGAGATTGTGCGGTTGGCCCATGAATGCCCGGATATGCAAAGAATCGCGATCGTACATGACGAGAACTCGATAAATCCCGCGTTCCTCAAAGCGTTTCCATACCTGCACAAAATCATCGCCGTCAGCAAGCGGCTCACCCAATTTTTGCTGGAGATGGGCGTTCCCAAGTCAAAAATTTCCTGTCAGCGCTGGGGTGTAAACATCGACCAGTTTTGTCCTAATCCGGAAGCACGGGAGCGAGAGCGGAATAACCTGGGAATCGCCGCCGAAGAACGGCTCGTGTTATGGGTAGCTCGCTTGGCTCAAGGGAAGCGACCATCCTTGGCGGTTGAGATCCTACGACATTTGCCCGCTTGCTTCAAACTCGCCTTTGTGGGGGAAGGGGGAGAATTGTTGGTGATTCAACAGCTGATCCTGCGGTATGGACTGCAGCGGAGGGCCATCGTTTTGGGAAGCGTCAGCGACGAGCGTCTACCGGGTCTCTACAACGCGGCCGACGTTTCGTTGCTGACCTCGGAAATGGAGGCTTGTCCGCTTGTGCTACAGGAGTCTATGGCGTGCGGAACGCCGGTTGTCGCCTCCGATATTGGTGCGATTGGAGAGCTGGTATCGCCAGAATGTGGTGAATTAGTAGCCTCCGCTGACCCTCAAGACTATGCCCGAGCATTGGAGCGAGTGATGAGCGAACTCCGCGCTGGTTGTCGCGAATCGCTGTTGCGAAAACTGAAATCTGAGTGCGCTTGCTATGAAGCAAGCTTTTGCCGGTGCGGCGTTTCCAGCATTGCGAAAGCATGTCGATCTCGCGTCGAAAGAGACTTTGACCTACGGAAAGTGAAGCGGGAAACGGCGGCTATATTCACAGTACCACCGCAGCCGGTCGCCGGCGTGGTAAGCGCCGCAAGTCGGGAACAGTTTCCCCATGTCAAGCTATTGATTGAGTCTCTGCAAGCAACCAATTCCGACTTGCCGATCTTGATCGTAGCGCATCGCCTGGACGAATCACAATGTAGAGAGTTGCGACGACTAGGGGTTAGCGTCTTGGAACGAAAGGAGCTGCGGGATCTGCCGATGGATGTCATGCAAAGATATCCCGATCCGGAACTCTGCATGTGGCTGAAGCCCTGGTGTTTGTCGTCTTCGCCGTTCGATCGCACCATCTGGCTTGATGCAGACACGGTCGCTCTGCGATCCTTGCAACCGTTGCTCAAAGCAGCCGACGATTCGTTGGTCCTGACGCCGGATGATCATGCGACGCGACATCCCGCATGGTATGGACCGGAGATCAATTCCGGGGTGTTGGTGATGGATCGCCAGCGTGAATCCTTCTTGCTACAAGCTTGGAAGACAACCATTCGCGAAGTCGCTGCATTACCCCGGCGTCCCCAAGGAATGGTTCATCACGACCAGGCCGCGCTTCGCTTGGTGATCAGCCACGGTGAAATTGCCTATCAGATCATCCAGGGGTGGAATGAACCTCCCAATGGCCTGATTGACCAAGCGATCAAGCATCGTCGGCGTTATCCGCACGAGGACTGGCTAACCCATATCCAAACGGATCATCCTCACGCCGGCGTCGTGCATTGGGCAAATCGTCCCAAACTGCCTGACTTGCTAAACGCCTAAAGCTCACGCAGGGCTGAGCTCGACTTCTCTCTCACCGCTCCCTTCGACCAAATCACCGGGGAATAAGTTTGTCAGATCACGACGTTTGCCTAAACCGGCAAGCTGCGTTTAGTGGATTCGACGGGCGGCAAAATTTGGCCGAAATACTTTGTTGCAAGGCGAGCTGAGGAAGACACTTACGAGAAGAGGCAATTTCGCAAATTTGGTTCAAAACAGCCAAGATCAGACACGACATCAGACATATCAGACACGGCCAAATTTCGTGGTACGCGATCTGCACGAGGACGAGATCGCTGATTGTCGTAAGTCATTAAAAGCTGTCCCCCGCGTTGCACGAGAATCGACTTCACCGCTTTGTCGCGCTGGCTCGTATTGTCCTCTTAGTCTGACGTGTCGTTCAGCTTTCGTCAGTAACGGTCATTTGCGGTTGTTCGATATCCTCGATGGGAATTGCCAAGACTTGCTTGCGGAATAACGCTACATAAGCTTCGAATCGATATCGCCGGTTTCGCTTTTGCCCAGTAATTTCGCGGACAATTCCCAAAGCTTCGAACTCTTCCATTAGTTTGGCCGCCGTTCTGTAGACACATCCCAAATGGGCTTCGGCCTGCTTGATAGACAATACCGGATATTCAAATAGACGATCCAGTAATTTAAAGCCATATCCGGCATTCACTGAACTACTGAGCTTCTGTTGAAGCGTTTCGCGGAGTATGACGATCTCTCTCGCGGTGTCGGCCGCAGCATTGCTAACCTCCAGCACTCCCTTCAAAAAGAATTTAAGCCAATTCTCCCAATCTCCTTCCGTGCGAATCGCAGTCAGGCGATCGTAATATTGTGAGCGGTGAGCCTTCAAGTAATAGCTGAGGTAGAGCAAAGGACGTCTGATTACCCCTCGTTCGACTAGAATCAGAGTGATTAGCAATCGGCCGATGCGACCGTTGCCGTCTAGAAACGGGTGAATCGTTTCAAACTGAGCGTGGGCCAATCCGCATTGGATCAACTTGGGGAGCTTCTCTTTCACATGAAGAAACTTTTGAAAGTCATCCAACGATTTGTTCATTTCGTACGGCGGAGGAGGAACGAAGTCGGCCGTGTTGAGGTCGCACCCGGCCGAGCCTATCCAATTTTGACTCGTGCGAAATTCTCCCGGATTCCTCTCTTGTCCGCGAACGCCCTTTAATAGTTCACCATGGATCTCGCGAATTAGCCGCAATGAGATCGGCAATTCGGAAAGACGCTGAAGCCCACACTTCATGGCATGGACATAATTGATGACCTCCTCTACGTCTTCCGGCTGATCGTCCGTTCTTCTACCTTCGGCTTCATATTCCAGGACGTCTTCGAGCGTGGCTTGAGTCCCCTCAATTTCGGAACTTAGAACCGCTTCGTGCTTCACATACATCCCCACGAAAAGATCGGGATTGGGAAGCACTGACGCTACGCCGTCGAGTCGACCGAGGGCCGTACCGGCATCTTCGATAAGCCGGTTCATTTCATCATCCATTACCAGGGGGGGATTCGGCGGAAGCGGTTGGGGGACGAAAGCCCGATACCCTTTGGCTTGCTTGATATAACGTCCTGCCCGGAACTTGTTTTCGCTCATTTTCGCCGTTTCTCTTGTTGTCTCATCGTAAAATAGCGGTTACCGGCCGCCGATCTTATTTTACAAAACAGCCAATTCGTACAATAGCCTTCGCCGATGCCTTGCCTTATTTCCCTGCAATGCAATAACCTGACTCGGCATCTTGCCCCCCGCCGAATAAAGCCCTGCGATCGCCAAAATTGACAGAATCAGACGAATTGTCCTTGCTAGCATGCGTACGAAACGAGGAATCAGATCGGAAATCAGACCTGGCAAATTTCTGGAAAAATGCCTGCCTGAGTGGCGTCTTGTCTTTAAGCGGTAAAGGCATCGTCTCTTGTCGGACGCACCGCGCCAGCAACCAAGTCGCCATTGGGGCATTGTCCCGACATGTCGCATAGTTGCTAGATTGGTACGCAGACGCATCAGCATCTATGTAATGCAAGCAGACGGCTTCGGAAGCGTCTATCAACAAGCGATCGCTCCCGCCACGGCGACAGTTCAATTCTCGAAAGCCCTGAGTCGCTCAATCACAGGATCGATCAACGATTTCGTGTTCGCCGCCAAAATCTATCTCACGGAGACCGATCTCACTCCGCTCGAAACGTCATTGATGCTAAACGAGACGCCGATGTCTGCGATTCAGTATGCGAACCCGAGAAAGTCAATGTCGGCGCTTGGAAGCAAGTCTCAAATAGCCTAGCGACAAAGACGCCAGGTCAGAAAACCAATTCGACGCGTTGACAGACCCAATAGTGCAAGGAGTCGGCGATGACGACTCGCCCCAGGTATTCAAAAAGTGCTTTTTAGAATCCTGCTCACCTCGAAAAAATCAGACACACGAGCACTACGTGCCAGATTCGACGTGCAGCACGCTTCTGCAACTCAAAAGAAAAGGCTCCTTACCGGTATCGGAAAGAGGTGTTTCATAGAGGCGGCGGGGGGCAAAATTTGGCCGAAAAACGTTGTTGCAAGGTGAGCTAAGGAGGACACTTACGAGAAGAGGCAGTCTTGAGACTTTCGCCCAAAACGGCCAAAGATCAGACAGCCCAGACACGCTGCCTATCCGCGTCCGCGAGATGCAATCAGCGACCGAGGCAATCGCCGGAAGTTCTTATTTGACTTGTTGAATTGCGAAAAGCGGCTTATCCTTTAAGTATCTGTACACCTCCGGTCTGGATTTGTCATGCGACGTTTGGTTTCCATCCTGCTGATCTTTTTGCTCTTAGGGCAGTCGCTTGCGGCGATGCCTCATCGGCATGGAGAGCAATCGGGATGTGACGCTCAGGAACATGCTGCTCGGCCCCATGTCCACCTGCACGGGGAGAGAGATCACCACCATGATCATGCTCCGCAGGCCCCACAGCCGGAACCAGCGGATCATGACAGTGACGCCATTTTTTGGGTGAGCGTCGATGCGGTAAATGACAGCGTCTCGACTGCGGTCCCCAAATTGACTCTATCTTGGCTGGCCATCTGCCCCGTTCCAGCCAGTGCTGACCAGGCCGTTTTCGAAACGCAAATCCGAGATTGCCTTGGTTCGGCCGGGCTCTTGCGCCCATGGTGCGCGCGCTACGAGCAGCTGCTCTCGATCCGCTGCTAGATCTTTCTTAGGCGTGTTTGATATCGGTCAGATCCGGTACGCACGTTTTCTCTAAACGCCGTTGCGTTGGCCGAATTTGCCGGCCTCCCCATCGCAGAGTGTCTTCTGCGTTCGCCTGGAGTTGGAATCGATGCATATCCCACAACATATTCGCTACTCGTTCGCTGCCTTGGTCGTGCTGGGCATAGCGATCGGCGCGTATTTCACCCAAGACCTTTGGACGCCGCTGCTTTCTCGCCAGGATGTCATCGATGAAAAAGCTGATGCCATCGCGCCCGTTGAAGAAGCGACAGTCCTGAAGCTTTCGTCGCAAGCTCGCAAGAACCTCAACTTGATCGTCAAGCCAGCACGGCCGCAAACTTACTGGCGAACGATTCAAATTCCCGGGATTCTCGCTGATCGACCTGGCGAAACGGATCGAGGCGTGACTTCGCCTGCCGTCGGCGTCATCGCCGAGATTCATGCCTATCCAGGACAGACGGTTCATCCTGGTGAGACTCTCTTCACGCTGAGGCTTTCCAGCGAGTACCTGCAAAACACGCAAAAAGAGCTCTATACAGCCAACAAAGAACAGCAAATTGTTCGCGAGCAACTTGATCGGCTGCGTCCTCTGGCCGAAAGCGGTGCGGTGCCTGGCGTTCGTATTATCGAGCTGGAAAGCCAGAGATTGCGGCAAGACGCGCTGATCCAAAGCCATCGCCAGGACTTACTCACGCGCGGTCTTACGCCGCAACAAGTCGACGAAGTCGCCGCTGGCGAATTCATCCATGAAATCACCATCACCGCTCCTCCGGTTCGATCGGCGAACGGTTCGAGAACCAGCGGCGTCGTTGACTCCAATGACCGCGACAAAGCCGCGTACGAAGTCCAGCAACTTCAAGTTTCGCTTGGGCAGCAAGTGCAAGCTGGCGACCTGTTAGCCACGCTTTCCAATCATCGCCGGCTGTATATCGAGGGACATGCATTTAAGCGGGAAGCTCCTTATTTGGAGGATGCAGCCCAGAACCGCTGGAAGATAACTGTCGAATTTGCAGAGGACTCGCCCGATCATTGGCCAGAACTGAAACAGGACTTCGAGATCGAATATTTGTCGAATGCAGTCGACGCCGAGAATCGCACATTCGATTTCTATATTCCCCTGAAGAATCAATCGCGTCTGTATGAGAAGAATCGCGAAACGTTCGTCGTGTGGCGATTTCGACCAGGGCAGCGTGTTCGGCTCCATGTACCAGTAGAAGAATTGCACGATGTGCTGGTGCTGCCCAGCGCCGGCGTTGTGCGGGATGGTCCTGACGCCTACGTGTTTCAACAAAACGGCGACTTGTTCAATCGTATTCCGGTCCAAGTGCTGCATGAGGATCGCTTGAATGTGATTTTGGCGGATGACGGAAGCATCACACCCGGGTTGTATCTCGCTCAGAACGCGGCAGCTTCACTCAATCGAGTGCTCAAAGCCCAGGCCGCCAGCGGCGTGCGTGCAGACGTGCACGTTCACGCGGATGGAACCGTACACGCCTCTCACTAATCGGATTTATTCATGCTCAACGCCATCATTCGATTCTCACTGCAATATCGCCTGCTGATCTTGTTGATCAGCGTGGCGATGCTGGTCTATGGTTCGTATCTCGCGACGCAGATGCCGATCGACGTCTTCCCCGATCTCGATCGGCCGCGGGTGATCATCCTTACCGAGTGCGGAGGCTTAGCGACCGAAGAGGTGGAAACGCTGGTAACGCACCCAATTGAGATCGCGCTGTTGGGAGCGAGCGGCGTGCAGGCCGTTCGTAGCCAATCGACGGCCGGGCTAGCCGTCATCTATATCGAATTCGATTGGAATACAGAAATCAAATCGGCTCGCCAAACCGTACAAGAGCGACTCGCCTCGCTGGAAGGCGTCCTGCCCAGTGGAGTCACCCCGATGATGACTCCTCCCTCATCGATCATGGGGCAAATCGTCGTCGCAGGCATCTATCGTCAGCAGGGACCGCGCGGCGGAGAATTGTATCCGATCGACAAGACGTCGTTGATGGCCGAGATCGCGAGAGATGATCAGGGGCAAGATTCCCTGCAAGTCTGGCGTCCAGTGATTCGAGATCAGGTTGACGGTTGGCGACCGGTCGACGCAGAGATCGTCCAATGGGATAAATCGCCAGCCGACAGCGCTTCCAGTATTCCGGGAACGCCGTCCGCTACGCTGAGAATCGACGGGAAGAGCTACGATGTCGAGTTTCCTTCGGAATTAACTCGTCAACTTGCCTTACGCACCATTTGCGATTGGGTAATTCGTCCCCGAATTCTGAAGGTAACCGGCGTGGCCGAAGTCTTCATTCTGGGTGGAGAACGCAAGCAGTACCAAGTTCGCATCGACCCTACGGCTCTTTTGGAATACGGCGTTACCTTACAAGAAGTCGAACAGGCGATTCAGGAAAGTAACATTAACACGAGCGGCGGTTTCGCCGTGAAGGGAGAAACGGAACGCCCCATCCGAATACTCGGCCGAGTCGGCCCCGGTTCCGAACGCACGCTTTACGACTTGTCGCAGGTACCGGTGAAACTGACCGGTGAACGTCCGGTCTTACTCCAACAAGTCGCCCGGATTGTCGAGGGAGCGGAGTTCAAACGAGGCGATGGAAGCGTCAACGGCCGGCCGGGCGTCGTCTTCACGATCGTCAAGCAACCCCATGTCGATACGCGCGGCTTGACCGATCGCCTGGAAGCGGCGTTTGCGGCGTCCGAAGAATCGCTGCCAGCCGATATCGTGATCAATCCCCAACTATTTCAACTTCGCAATTTCATTGACCGTGGGATCTTCAACGTTGGCGAGGCGCTGATCATTGGGGCGACGCTGGTCATTTTTATCTTGTTTCTGTTTTTGCTGAACTTCCGCACCACGTTCATCACATTAACGGCGATTCCTCTCTCTTTGGTGATCACCATCTTCATCTTTCGGTTGATTGGGCTGGTTACCGGATCGGAACTCTCGATCAACGTCATGACCTTAGGGGGCATCGCCGTCGCAATGGGAGAATTGGTCGACGACGCGATCGTTGACGTCGAGAACATCTTCCGCCGACTTAAAGAAAACAATGCGCTGGAGCATCCTCGACCCGCTGTTCAAGTGGTTTACGAAGCGAGCAAAGAAATTCGGAGTGCGATTGTGTTTGGTACCGCGGTGGTGATCCTAGTCTTCCTTCCACTGTTCGCATTGTCAGGGGTCGAAGGGCGCTTGTTCGCTCCGTTGGGTATGGCCTATATCGTTTCGATTCTCGCGTCGCTATTGGTTTCGCTGACGGTCACGCCGGTGCTGTCCTACTACTTGCTGCCTCAGTCCAGTGCAGCGCATGCAGAACACGACGGCTGGCTGCTTCGCTCGCTCAAATGGCTCGCCAGCTACCTGATTCGCTTTAGCATGAAAGCCCCTTTGCTGCTGCTGGCGGTTACTTGGATCGGAGTCGCTTTCGCCGGCTGGCAGTTGGCGAACTTGGGCAAAAACTTCCTGCCGGAGTTTGACGAAGGGAGCGTGCAGATCAATGTGACGTTGCCGCCGGGATCGTCGCTCGACGCCTCGAACACGATGTCGGCGCTGATTGACGGTAAACTTCGCGAAATGCAAAAGAACGCACGGAATCCTGACGGAGCCATTTTGTATTTCGTCCGCCGTACCGGCCGAGCCGAAATGGATGAGCACGCATCACCCGTCAATGCAGGCGAATATATCCTGAGCATGAACCCTGAGAGCCAACACGAGCGAGATGAGATCATCCAGCAACTCTTAGAGGAGCTAAGCGACGAAGTGCCTGGCGTCTCGATCGAAGTGGAGCAACCGCTCGCGCACTTGATTAGCCACATGGTCTCTGGCGTCTACGCAGAAATTGCGATCAAGATTTTTGGCGATGATATCGACAAATTGCGAGAGCTATCGGAAAAAGTCAAAGGAACCATTCAACAAATCGACGGGATCACGCCTCCGGTCATCGAGCCGATTCAACAGACCGAGGAACTCCACATCAACTTGCGAACCGATGATCTCGCCTTTTACGGGATGACGCGGGGGTACGTGGCCAATGTGCTGCAAACGGCGCTTCAGGGAAGCGTCGTTTCGGAAGTATTGGAGGGACAACGGCGATTTGACTTGCTGGTACGTCTGGAGGAAGAATACCGTACCGACTATGCCAACCTGGGGCGGCTACGAATTGACTTGCCAAATAATCAAGGCCAAATCGAACTCCGCGAGATCGCCGATGTCGGTCTAGGCGTTGGCCCCAATGCGGTGAATCGAGAGAACTCTCGACGGCGAATGGTCATTCGCTGCAACACGCAAGATCGCGACCTGGCCAGTGCGGTGGCCGCCATTCAAAGCAGTGTCGACCGCCATGTCAAATTGCCGGAAGGTTACTTCATTGAATATGGCGGGCAGTTCGAGAGCCAACAACGAGCGACGCGGACGATCGCAATTCTGGCGGCAGTTTCGGTCGTCGGCATGTTCGTCGTGCTGATGGTATTATTTCCTTCCGTTCGCGTCGTTCTCCAGATTCTCAACGCCTTGCCGACTGCGTTCATCGGCGGCGTGCTGGCGCTGGTGATCACGCAACAAACGCTCACGGTCGCCAGTCTCGTCGGCTTCATCTCTCTCGGCGGGATCGCGGTTCGCAACGGCATTCTCCTCGTGACCCACTACTTTCATTTGATGAAGGAAGAAGGAGAGGAATTCTCCCAGGCGATGATCCTCCGCGGCAGCCTCGAACGACTGGCTCCCGTGCTGATGACCGCGCTCACCGCAGGCATCGGCTTGTTGCCTTTGGTCATCGGCGGCCAAGAACCTGGACGCGAAATCCTGTACCCGGTGGCCACCGTCATCCTCGGTGGACTCGTTACTTCCACCTTTTGCGAATTCCTCATCCATCCTGGCATCTTTTGGAGGTTAAGCGGCAAGGATGCAGTTCGTCTGACCCGCACCGAACAGTCGGGTGAGGAAATCATTCCCTAAATTCAGAATTCAATTTCACCCCTTGCAAGGAACGATTTCGTGACACGCAACATTTACTATTCCATGTTATTTGCTGCCCTATTTGCAGCTACCAGCTTGCTAGGTTGCAAGAACGACAAGTCAGCGCCGGAGAATCCGGCCTCCGGCGCAAACGCCGAATCCGACCACGGCCATTCTCACGGGCCAGACGGTGAAAGCCATGATCATAGTGATGAGGGACACGGACATGCGCCGGGCCCACACGACGGTGTCTTGACGGACTGGGGCGGTGGAGCCTATCACGTCGAGTTCACTGTCGATCACGACAAGCAGCAGGCGACCGTCTACATCCTAGGGGGAGACGAAAAAACTGCGGAGCCAATCGTCGCCGAATCGGTCTTGCTGACCATCAAAGATCCGAAGCTGCAAGTCGACCTGACGCCGCAGCCACAGGACGGAGACCCCAAAGGCAAGTCATCCCGCTTTGTCGGCAAGCACGAAGGCCTCGCGACGGTCAAGGAGTACGAAGGCACGCTGAGCGCCGCCGTCGATGGAACTCCCTATGCCGGCAATTTCACTGAAGAAGCACATGGACATGAGCACGGCCATACCCACAGTGGAGACGATGCTCTGGTCTGGGAAGGGGAACCGAAAGAACATGCCGGAATGATCATCAAGCTGGGGCATCACGGTTCGCATCTGCATGCCGGCGAAGAAGTCGAGCCGGCTGTTTCGATCACCAAAGATGGCAAACCGGTCGACAACGTCAAGGTCTTCAATGCGCTGGTAAGCAAGGATGGCAGCAAGGTTTTAGCCAAAGAAGTCGCCACGGCTTACGAGCCGGAGTCTTCCGCCGAACCTGCTCACTATGCTCAGGGGGGCCTTAAGATCCCGGCTGACGCGAAGAACATCGCAATCCGCTTTCGGATCGTGCCGGGTGTCGGCGAGCCCGTAACCTACGACGTGCCGATTTCGGTTGAATAGTCGTCAAACGTTCCCGCTGGTCCGCAGCAACCTTTGCTGCGGGCCTGGAAAACAACTCGCAAAGGTTCCCCCTATGTTGTTCCGGGCCATCATCGCCGGCCTAGTCGTCGCCGCCGTCTCACAAATCGCCGACCGTTTTCCGCGGCTAGGCGCGCTGCTGCTGACTCTCCCCATCATTAGCGTCGTCGCGTTCGTAGCGGTCTGGTGGAAAGATCAAGACTTAACCACCATCTCAAAATTGGCGCGAGAAACGCTCATTCTCGTCCCGTTGGGGCTCCCCTTTTTTATTCCTCTCGCGTTCTCGGAACGGATCGGACTTGGATTCTGGGGAGCAATGCTGCTGGGCCTAGCCCTGGCCTCCGCAACCATCGGGCTCTGGTTCGCATTCGGGCCGAAGCTGGACGGCTAAACGCAAAACGTCGGGAGCAAGCCTTATCTTGGCCGATTCCGAGTCTTAATAAGTGATGCTTTGATCGCTTTAAAGGTGAATCAGATCAGACAACTTACACTTGGCGGCCAAAACCGCTGACACCTTGGAGCTGTAACCCCAATGAAAAACGCACCTTGCCGAAACCGGCAAAGTGCGTTTAGTGGAGGCGGCGGGATTTGAACCCGCGTCCCGCGACATTTTCATGTAAGCATCTACGTGTGTAGTCGACTATTTGATTTTCGCAGGCGACGTCTCCAATCGACGAGATGCGTCACCCACTATCAAAGAACTTTATTTAGTCTTCAGCGTGCTTTGCGTGACTGAAGACGAGTCGGAATTGGCGACCGGTTTTCAGATCTCTCCGACAAAGACCTTCAACCGGCAAGCTAACCTATTTAACTAGGCAGCAAGGACGAGAGTATTATTCTCGGCAATTATAGTTGTAGTCAGCTTTTTACGAGGCCCACTGACCAACCTCGACACGCCACTTACACTGCAGGCTATCCGGTCGATTCCAATTCGCCCCCTGAAGTGTAATGGTTGCTGCCGCACTTCTCGGGCGACAGCTTCCTCATTTTCGACATTCGGACCGGTTAACTTGAACCGGGCCGCCTGACGAACCTCTGCATTCTACGTCACTCAGCAGAAAAATGTTCCGACTTGGCGGCGTAAAGTGTTATGATAACTCGCTTTCGATCCGAAAGAAAGCGGCCCCACCGCCAAGACACTTCGCTTCCCATGCAAAAAACGTTGTTCGACCTTGACGCTAAACCGCGCGAAAACTTCTATTTTGACCGCGGGCTCTTCCTCTTGCCGGGGCATATGGGGGTCGATGTCCGTCGCCGGCAGCAGTTTGGCTTTATCTCCCATGCTCACATGGACCATGCCGCGCGGCACGAAACAATCTTTTGCACGCCAGAGACCGCCGCGCTGGTCCGGCGCCGGATCGGTGAAACCCAATATCGCATCATGCCGCTGGGCGAAACGCTTGAGTTTCGCGAGTCGCGGCTTACCCCCTTCTCGGCTGGGCACGTCCTCGGCTCGGCGATGCTACTGGCCGAAACCGACGAAGGCTCGATGCTTTACACCGGCGACTATCGCCTAGGCGAGTCGTACACCGCCGGCCAGGCCCAGCTGCCGCATGCCGATGTGCTGGTGATGGAATGCACTTTTGGCGAGCCGTTTTATCGACTGCCGCCGCGGGCCGAAACCATCGCCAAGTTTCTCGATCAAATCGAACAAGCTTTTCACCGCGGAGCGACGCCGATCGTGCATGCCTACGTCCTCGGCAAGTCGCAGGAAGTGACCAAAATTCTGACGCACCACGGCTTTCGCGTGCAGCAACAACAAGACGTCTTTGCGATCAGCCAAGTCTATGAAGCGTGCGGCTGCGATCTGGGCGAATACGAACTGTACGATGGTCGCCCCAAACAGCGACATGTCATCGTCTCACCTCCTCGCTCGCAGCGGGGCAGCGACGTGCATGGAGTTGTCCTGGCCGAACATTTCGCAATGACCGGCTGGGGATGGAATCCGGCATTCGCGGCCCGCTATCGCTGCGATCATGTCGTGCCGCTCTCCGACCACGCCGACTATACCGAACTACTAGAAACAATCGAACAAGTCGCGCCACAGCGCATCTACTGCACGCACGGCCCTAAACGATTTGTCGACGACCTTCGCAAACGCGGCCATGAAGCCTATTGGTTGGGATAGTCGCAATCGATCCTGCTAACGCACAATCTTCGACCGGACCGCCACGTTTTTTTCTTCGTAGCCCGCTGCGCGAACGAGGGAAATGCGGCATCTATTCAGTAAATGTCGAATGTCTAAATCCAAATGTCTAATCGCATGCCGAAGCTCGAATGCCAAAATTCTCGTTCGTGCTGCATTCCCCCATCTCCGGCTTACCACTCGCTATTAGACAAGTAGACAGGACAAAAACACGCGGAGGGAATCCACCCGACTACTCGTCTACTAGCTCCAAAAATGCTCCGCCACAGCGCGCACAACCGGGTGGTCCAACCAGTCTGTTCAAGATTGTTTGATTGCTTCAGCAACAAGAGGCCCGTACCATGCGGCCACAAACCCAGCTACATCGAAACTTCAAACTTAACCCGCAGTCGACCAAAATTCCCAGCGATTTAGCAAGAGACAAAATCCAGAGGCCGGGGCCAATGCCCTGCGGCTGATGGAAGATGACAGAAGCAACTACTTCACCGGCTCGATCTCAGTTGGTTGCCATTGTTTGGTGAAGAATGGCTCCAACGGGCTGTAGAGACGGAGAATGGTGAACCAGCCTTTGTTTGGCATGGTCTGGATCCAATTGCCGCGCTGCACGCCTTCAGGCTGCTGGGGGGCGAAGTAGATGGTGGTCGAACCATCGGCATTCGCGATCGCGGCCGGCGAAGGATAGCTCTGACTGCCGGCACGCGGATACTTTTGCGGCGTGGCGAGCATCGACCGTGACTGGTTGTCATACACGGTGAACGACCAGAACGCGGCGGCCGGAATGCCCTTGGGCAACGTGACCTTGTAGGTCTGTCCACCATCGAATGGCGTCCCCTGCGAATCCAAGAAGGCCATCAGATACTGCGAGCCAACGCCCGGCAGACGCATGATCATGCCGGGGGAGTCGAGGGTATAGCCGAAGTAAAACGCGGTGCGAGAATCGAGCGTCCGCGCGCCGGTCGGCGGGTTCGGCTTGAAGTAGCCCTCTTTGGTGATCATCGGCGGCGGCGTTTCAAAGTCGTAGCCCCCCTCCCAAAGCATGTTGCCCCAGTTGGAATCGTCGTAGTAGTTCCAGTCAGGGTGCATCGCCGCATAACGCCAGTTGAGCACGCGACCGGTGGCGTTGCCAAACTTGGCGGCATCAGTCAGGATCTGCTTGGTCTTTGCGTCTGGATTGAAAGGCTTGCCTTTGACGATGCCGATCGCGGCCAACTGGCCTGCAAGCTCGACGTCGTAACTGGTCGCCGGTTCGTTCTGGACGTTCTCGTTGATCATTTCAAAGAAACCGAAGTCGCTGGGCGGAACCGTATTGAATGCTTTACCGCTGACTTCGACAAATTTGGTAGCAGCAACCGGCGGATTCTTGCCGAGCCGAACGCCCCCTTCCAAAGCAGTTGCGATACTGGTGCCGTATCCGCCGGGGGTGAACGGATAGATCTTCATGTGCTGCTTGATCAGCTCAACCGCAGGCTTCGGGTCGTTGTCGACCAGATAGGCGCGAGACGCATAGAGAACTCGATTAGTTTTGGAATGAGCGACATGGAATCCGCTATCAGGAAGCGAACCGGTATAGCCGGGAGGAATGATCAGGTATTTGCCCCCTTCGCCGCGGTCGGGACCTGGAAAGCCGATGTCGATGATCCAGGAGAACCACATGTCATTGATCGTGCCAACACCTTTGGGCGGCTGCTCGATCACCATCGGCCCTTGGCTAAGGTCAACTACCGATAGATAGTAAACTGTGTCCGCGTTAGCCGTCAGAAAGATCGAGGCCGAGTCCATCAAGTCGGGAAAGATGATGACGTCATTGAACGCGGCTCCGATGCTGGCGAACCCCTTTTGAATGCCTAACGCAGAAGCTCCGCGGAAGCTGTTGTTGTAAACATTCAGACCGTTGGTAAAAGTCAAAACGTCAGCAACTGCCTGGGCGGTCTCGGCGGTCGGCGCGCCATCCTTGAAGGTAAGCTCTCCGAGATTGGTTTTGACTACGTCAGGAGTCAAGATTGACGCCGGAATCGCCGAGTCCTCTTGGCCATAGGCGTTGAGTGTCATCGCGATCATAGCGATTGCAGCGAGGGTGAGCGTACGCATTTGCATCTACTTGCTAGGCTGTTGGGGGAACTGGGCACCAGATTATAGGTTTTATTCCTCGTACTGAAAAACGAAATCTGGGGCGCGCCGCTTTCCGCCGACGGCCGGCGGCAAGCTGCGATTGGGGGGGGCCCGTCTTAGCAAGATCGACTTTGACGAGCAGGGCAAGCGTCAGCCCAAACGCTGCCGCCGCAGGCAAACACCAGTTGAAGACAAATAGCACGCAACCGAGTGCGTGCTATTTGGTGGATGCTTGGCTGTTCGCGCGAAAGCTTATAGCGGAATCGCCGCTTTGCCTTTGGAGGTGCTGGGCATTGCCGGCGTGTAGTCGGTTTGAATGTCGTAGTTAAAAACGTTGTTGCCGCCTGCTACGACTTCAAACTCTAGCTTGCTTTCTTTGTTGAACTCGGGAGGTACGACATCGACCGTCACTTCGTTTCCGAATTGAATTGTGTTGTCGGCAATTTTGCCTGTCGATTTGTCATAATCGACCGTTGCAAAAATTCGGACGATGTACTTGCCCGGCATGACTCCATCGTAACCGGTGAGCAGAAATCTTCCTTCTTTGATCTGACCTCGGCCCCCTGCCCCTTCGTTGTCGGCAGAACTGAAGGTGATCCCGGCCATTCCGCTGAGAGGACTTCCGTTCAGCGTAATTCTACCGCTTACATTCTGCCGGCCGTCGGGATTCGGCGGGGTTTCGCAACCGGCGAATAGGATTGCAAAACCAAGAGCGATGATCGGCGTCCAAAAAACTTGGCCAGCGCCTGAATGAATCTGATTGGGTGTCATATTTCGTACATCCCTCTAATTGACCGATGAAACGGAATGAATGATAGATCCGCGAAACTCACGGCAGATTGATTGGATTCAGGCTGCCGTGAGTGGATCGTGAAGATTGAAAGCTTGACTCGCCAAGCCGAGCAACATTTACCATGTGCAATCGCTTGGCTTGGGGACTAATTAAAATTATAGACTTCGGCGCCGCGGGAAGTGCCAAAAGCACGCCACACAGGTCTGGCGATGGTGTCGCTAAAAAACCCAACGCTGCCATCTCCGCGGGTGACGTTCACGCCGCCGGTGTGATAGCTTCGAGCTGAGATCCGGATTGCATAACCACCGGGGGCATTTTCAGCAATGCAAGGCGCTCCTTTGGTGACGTCTACGCCAGGCTTGTGACAGTAGGAGGCGACCATCATTTCGTCAGGGTTTCTGGAATTGGGCTCATAGTAGGTCGAAAAGAAAGCGTTCTCACCTCGGTAGGGAGCACCCCGAAAGTCACTATAGCTACTGCTATGCGACGTATCACTGGCAGTCTGAATGACTTCAGAAAACATCGCCGTATTGGAAAGTCCGTCCACACAAGAAGCCATGGTCTCTCCCTTGGCTTTCTGCATTTCGTCATTGCGTCCTGCAGCGGTGCTTGGCAGCGCAACTTTTAATCCGTTTCCAAATAGTGCGCCCGCTTCTAAGACAACGTCCGAAGAGTCGCCGCCGATTCGCTTGAGGCCGTAATAGTTAGAGATTCGCCAGTTGGTTCCTCCGGCGATCGATGTGCCTGTCCGAGTTTGGGCATCTCCAATTGCAGTTTGTCCGGCACAAGCGACGTAATTGATCTTGGGCCAGATGCGCGAACCGGTTGTACCGCCGGTATAGAAGTTCTCTTCGGAGCTGCTAGGACAACGATAGTTTGTCACGCCTCCCTGCCAGGCTCGTACATTTTGCAAGCGGTCATACCGCCCCCCTTCGGTAGAGTCGCTGGGATCATGGACCCAACCGCCGGTTCCTGTGGTAGCGCCGTTGGCTACGTACGAAACGCTCATCTGATCGTAGCGGTTCCCCTCTTCCATGAACGGAAGGATAAAGGTTACCCAGCTCATGAAGTTGTAATCGCGACACCCGGCCGGCAAATATCCGCCGCTGGTATCTGCGAAGTTGTGGACCGCCAATCCCATCTGCCGCATGTTGTTTGAACACTGCATTCGACGAGCCGCTTCACGGGCTTGCTGCACGGCAGGCAGTAGAAGCCCAATCAAAACGCCGATGATGGCGATCACCACAAGTAACTCGACCAACGTAAACGCGTGGGGAGCGCGAGATCGCGACATAGAATCCTCCAATGGTCAGATGAGTGCGTTACAGTGCGTCGCAAGGACCTGCCGTCAAGCGGGTCTCTCTCGCCAACGCTTATAGGCGTTATTGTAGAAGTGCGATGTCCACTTTACATCTGGAAATTTCCGCTAGTTTCGTGAAGTCTTTGCGTAATTCGAACGAAACTATTCTGTTTTGCGCAATAGAAACTCGCTATTGCGCAGCTCCCGATATGGGGCGCAAGAGATGACCTATTTCGGACTCTACGAGAGCGACCTCGGCATGGCTAGAACTGGAAAATCGCAGCAGCCGCCTCTCCCTGGTGAACAGCAGACGACGTCGCGTTTCAATTGCTGCAACGCAATCACGATGGGGAGTGCCCAGATTCTCAAAGAAGAGGCCCCGGCTGCTTGCTTGCCAGGCGCCGCGATTTGGCGCCTGGCGAAAGCTGCAGACCTGCAGCGGTTGGGGCAATAAGGTAAGCCCCAACGAACGGCTGGCAGGCGTTTCGATTCCTTCGCCTCTAGAGAATATCTGCGGCTACTTCTGCTTCTTCTTCTTCGCCGTTTTCGCTGCTAGCTCGATGGTCTCATTCAGCTGTTGAGTCCAGAGCTTCTCTAGCTCTTTTACCTTCTCCGGCTGTTGCTTCGCAAAGTTGTTCGCTTCGGCGCGATCGGTGCTCAGGTCGTACAGTTCCCATGGGTCGCCTTCAGCGGCGACCAGCTTCCAATTGCCGGCGCGGATCGCGCGGTTGCCTTCATGCAGCCACCAGAGAAAGTCGCGGTCGATCGTCACGTCCTGTGCGAAGGCCGGAACCAGGCTTTTGCCAGGCGCCGCGGGAAGTGGTTCGCCTTCCCACTGGGTTGGCTTTTCGACTCCAATCACATCCAGAATCGTGGGCACAATATCAACGACATGTCCTGGCGTTTGGCGCATTTCACCATGGGTTTTGATTCCGGCTGGCCAATGGACGATCAGCGGCGTGCTGATTCCCCCTTCGTGGACCCAGGTTTTGTGGCGGCGGAACGGCGTGTTGGCGGCGCTGGAGAAACCAGGGCCAAGACACAGATACGATGCGGCGCTGCCGGGCGCAGCATTCGGATCGTGTCCGCCGTGACGGACCATGATCTCGGCGCTGGCGCCGTTGTCCGAAGCGAAGAAGATCAGCGTGTTTTCATACTCGCCCATCGCTTTCAATTGCTCGATCAGCCGGCCAATCTCTTGATCCATGCGATCGACCATCGCGGCATGTATCGCCATCTTGGTCGCTTGAAAACGACGTTGTTCGTCAGTCAAATCCGTCCAAGGGAGCGGGCGATTGATTTCGCCGGGGCCCAGCTTTTTGATCGCCTCTGGAAAGTCATAGGGAGGACCAACTTCGGGTTCCAATGCCGAGAGCGTGGTCTCAAGCAAACCAAGCTGCTGCTGCCGGGCGAAGCGTTCTTCGCGTACTTTGTCCCAGCCTTTCAGATAATTGTCGCGATACTTGGCGATATCTTCCGGCAAAGCGTGCAGCGGAAAGTGAGGCGCGATGAACGCGACGTAGTGGAAGAATGGTTGATCGGCGTATTTGTCGGCATGCTCTTGCAGGCAATCGATCGCATGATCGACCACGGCGATTGTTGCGTAGTAACCAGACTCGTCGGCGGCCGGGACGACGGGTTTGTCATCTTCAAAGTTTCCCTTGGCCGAAAAGTAGTTCCCTTGGTTCCGCAGATCAAGCGAACGATCAAAGCCAGCCGCTAACACCTGACCGTCGATGTGCCATTTGCCGCTGTGATAGCTACGATAGCCATGCGGACGAAGATAGTCGGGCAACAGTCTCGCCCACTTCTGTCGCGATGCTTGACCGCCGCCTCCCAAGCCGGGCAATCCGTCGCGATGCACCTGTTGCGCGTAGTAGCCTGACAGCAACGCAGCACGAGTCGGCCAGCAGCGGGCCGTGTTGTAGAAGTTGGTAAACTTCAAACCGCCCGCTGCTAGATTGTCGAGACTCGGCGTTTCGATATCGCCGCCGTAGCAGCCGAGATCGGAGTAGCCCATGTCATCGGCGAGGATAAAAATAACGTTGGGCTGTTTGGCGTCGGCTGCTTCTACTGCGGTCGCAGCGAAGAGGATGTGCAGCGCAAAGGCTGCCAGCAGAAAAGAATAGCGTCGCATGATGGGTCCTTACGTTGGGCGGGATCCCTTCTATCTTAACCAAGACCCAGCAGGATTTCGACCAATGAAAGAATCGAGCGCAGCAAGGTTGCGGCTGAAGAACGAAAAGCCACGGCACAAGGTGACTTTGCACCCGCTTAGTGGGGGCGCATTACAGCCCCCACTGCGTCGTCGCTGCCCAAAGCGCGTGACGAGGCCAGAAACGTTACGCGAGGATCTCATGGACGACGCTACCGTGGACGTCCGTCAGGCGAAAATCTCGGCCACTATGTCGGAAGGTATGCCGCTCGTGATCGAGCCCCAGCAAGTGCAGGATTGTTGCGTGAAGGTCATGGACGTGAACGCCATCTTTGGCGACGCGGATTCCGTGCTCGTCGGTTTCTCCGTAGACAATGCCCGGCTTGACGCCTCCGCCGGCCAGCCAAGACGAGAAAGCCCAGTTGTGGTGTTCGCGTCCTGGGGCATCGGCCGAATTGTTAAACGGCGTGCGGCCAAACTCGGTGGTCCAGACGACAAGAGTATCCTCTAACAGACCACGACGTTTGAGGTCGGCCAGCAAGCCGGCGATGGGTTGATCAACATTCTTTGCCAACGGAGCATGCGTCAGCATGTCGCCGTGGGCGTCCCAATTGTTGGACGAGCCGACATCGATCAGCTCGACAAAACGGACGCCCCGTTCGATCAAGCGTCGCGCTACCAGGCATTGCCAACCGAATCCGGCGACCTGGCCAGGCTGCAGACCATACAGGTCGAGCGTCTCGGTCGTCTCTTGACTTAGGTCAAAGATCTCAGGCATCTCCATCTGCATGCCAAACGCAGTTTCAAAACTGCGCATGCGGGCCGCGAGCTCCTGATCGCCTCCTTGCGATTGCAAGTGCCGCTGATTGATGCTCGCTATCGCTTCTAGCTCTAACTCTTGGCGACGCTGCGTGGGAACACGGCGCGTTAGATTGGGGATCGCTTCAGCGCCGGGGACAATGCGCGTCCCCTGGTGAGCCGGGGGAAGAAAGTCGGCGCCCCATGCCTGAGTTCCGGCATACGGCGTCTTCGGGGCCAGAACCACGAACGAGGGCAAGTTACGGTTTTCACTTCCGAGTCCGTAACTAACCCACGATCCGATGCTGGGCCGCGAAACGGTAAACGAGCCGGTATGGATGCCAAGCGTCGCGTTGTAGTGATTGGAGTGGCCTGTATGCATCGAGCGAATAAGGGCCATGTCATCAACGCAGTTGGCCATGTGCGGAAACAACTCGCTGACCATCGCTCCAGACTGGCCTCGCGGCTTGAATTCCCATTGGGGACGCTTCAGATAGATGTTCTCGTAGCCGGGCCGGTTTTTGGTTTCGGGATGATCCAGCGTGACCTGCTTACCGTGATCCTGAAAAAGCCGCGGCTTGTAGTCGAAGCTGTCGACATGCGACACGCCGCCGCTCATGTAAAGAAAGATTACATTCTTGGCCCGCGCGGCGTGATGTGGCGGCTTGACGGCAAGCGGGTCGAGCGCAGCTCCGCCGCCCGTTGACTCTGCGACCAGGTCTTGCACGATGCTCGGCCAGAGCAACGATCCAGCCACAAGCGAACGCAGGCAATCACGACGAGTTCCAGCAGATTGTTGCGTCATGTTCGTTACTCTACGTAAAAGAATCGATTGGAGCTTAAGAGGACCCGAGCATAAGCTCGTTGCAGTTCGAGCTGCTGCTGATCCGGTGGAAGCTGTTGCAGTTGACCGGCGTAAGCCTCAAAAAAATGCTGGGCATCTTGATGATCGGCTGCGGTAGCCGGAGCGGCGTATAGCAAGCGACAGGCCAAGTCAGTCCGCTCGCGTTGATCATCCGAGTGACTCCGCAGTCGATCCGCTAACGCAGCGGCAGTCTCATGCAAAAGCTCTGAGTTTAAAAAGAACAGCGCCTGGGGCGGAACGGTCGCGTTGCTGCGACGAGGGGTCGATTGATTGGGATCGGCGCCGTTGAACAGATCCAAAAACGGATGCTGTTGGTTACGCTGCACCATCAGATAGACGCTGCGACGATTGGTCGGATAGTTGGCGGTAAACGGCCCGTGCTGCGAAAAGTTCCATTGCTCGATCGGCGGAAACGGATGACCTGCGGCTGGGGTCAAATCCAGCCGCCCACTGACTGCGAGGATCCCATCACGAATCTGCTCGGCGTCGAGTCGCTGACGCTCAAAATGCCATAAGAGCCGGTTCTCGGGATCGGTCTGACTTCCCTGGGGCGTATCTTCTGAACTGCGTTGATAAGCGGCCGATGTCATCATCACGCGGTGCATCTGTTTGACGCTCCAGCCAGAGCGAATGAACTCGGCGGCCAACCAATCGAGCAACTGCGGATGCGAAGGCTCGTCGCCGCGTAGTCCAAAATCATTCGGCGTGCGGACAAGTCCCTGCCCAAAGTGATATTGCCAAATGCGATTGACGGCGACGCGCGCGACCAGCGGGTTCTCAGGATCGGTCAACCATTGGGCGAGTTGACGACGGCCGCTGCCGGTTTCTTCGGCAGGCACCTGGGGACTGCCGAACAGAGCAAGAAACTTGCGGGGGACTTCGTCACCCAGCCGGGTTGGTTCGCCGCGGATCTGTATCCGCGCGTTTGCGGTTTCCCCTTCGCAGACGGCATAGGCCTGATCGATGTTGAGCGTGGGATTGGCGAGTTGCGCCACTTGGGCGTTGGCGATATCGAGGAGGCGTTTCGCTTGGCGCAGATCGTCTAGCCGCGCGGCGGGATCTTTGTAATGGTGAAGCGTCCAGCCAACTCCATCTCCGCCGGTTGCATCGGCGTCGGCCACGCGAATGCGGAGCGAGACTTGACCTGCGAGCGGACTGGTCCAGGTCGCGGCGACTCCCCCTTCGGGACCGGGATGCAACGTTAGCTGGCGCGGTGGAATCGTCACCGTAATGAAATGCATTTCCTGGTCGAGCGGGTTGATCGCCAGGCTGGGAAGATCGGCCGCGCCATGCCAGACGTGCAAGTCATGGGTCTGATGCGCATTCTCGATCAAAATGGTGAAGGGATCGGGACCATTGTGCAGTCCAAAGCTATTCCACGGCCCTGATCCAGAATTTTCGCGATAACCGGCGAGCATGTCGGCGGCAAAGCTCCACCGGCGGCGCTCGCCGTCAACTTCGGTGACTTCCCATTCAATGAGAGTCGAGTCAGCGCCGTGGTTGGCTTGCGGTAAGATTGTCAGCTGCAGGATGTCGCCGGGCTTGACGCTCCACGTCGCGGCGGGCTCGATCCATTGCTCGCCGCCGTTGGGGATCGCACCCTGCAGATCGGCAACAGTAGGAGCGGTGGCCAACTGCTGCAAGTGAGTGCGAAGCTGTTGGTATTCGGCCTCAAGCTGAGGGACTTGGGCCGCAGCCTGCTCTGCTTTCTCCTGCATCGCCACTTGTTGCCGCAGCAGTTCGGCGGGGGGGAGCAGCGAGACAAGATCACTGGGGCGGTTAACCTTTTCACAACCGGGGAAGGCGAACTTCGTGCTTTGGAAGATGCCGTAGAGACCGTAATAGTCGGCGGTCGGAATCGGATCGTATTTATGATCATGGCAACGCGCACAGGCAATTGTGAGCCCCAGCATCGATTTGCCAAACGTATCAATCGTATCTTCCAGCGTCAGATAGTGATCCGCGCGAGCATCAAATCCGAAGCGACGCGAGATGGCCAGATAGCCGGTCGCGGTGATCAGTTCAGCATATTTCTCGTTAGATATTTTGTCGGCGGCGTCCGCAGCCAGGATGTCGCCGGCCAGCTGCTCTTGCAGGAACTGATCGTACGGCTTGTCTTGGTTGAAGGAATCAATGACATAGTTGCGATAGCGCCAAGCGTGCGGCGTCGGGAAGTCGCCTGTTTCACCAGCCGTATCGGCATAGCGGACCACGTCTAACCAATGCCGGCCCCAGCGCTCGCCGTAATGAGGCGAAGCGAGCAAACGCTCAATCAGATCGACATAGGCGGTGGGAGCTTCGTCAGCAACGAACGCGGCAACTTCTTCCGGCGTCGGGGGGAGCCCCAGTAAATCCCAAGTCGCACGGCGAATCAAGACGCGACGATTAGCCGCATCTACCGGCGTCAGCCCTGCTTGTTGTAACTGCGGGCGCAGGAAGGCGTCGATCGGATGTTCTACTGCGTCACCAGAAGCCGCGGCAGGGGGTGTTGTCTTGGCTAATTCCTGGAAGGACCAATGATCTTGCGCAGACTGTTCGCGATTGCTCTCCGGCATTTCCGCCGTACGAGGATCGACCGCGCCGTCGGCGATCCAACGCTCGAAATCGGCGATGACAGCTGCGGGAAGCTGTTTCTCAGGCGGCATCTCCAAAGTCTCATGCCGAATCGCATCCAAGATCAAACTGGCCTGCGGCGAATCTAAATCGATCACCGATCCACGATCTCCCCCGCTGAGCAGGAACGAACGCGCGTCGAGCCGTAACCCGCCATGCTGCTTTTTCGCGCCATGGCACTCTACGCACTCCTGAAGCAAGATCGGCCGAATCTTACGCTCGAAGAATTCGAGCTTGTCGGCATGCCCGTTGGGATCCTGGGCTTGTGCGATCGTTCCTAGCAAGCCAAGTAAGACCAACGCGCTGCCGATCATGCGGCGAAATCGGTTTTGCGAAGTTGTCGTCAGTCGCGTCATGAGGATCGACTCGCGAGATTAAATTGCGGTGTTCTTACACTTCCTGCAGCGGTTCGGTCGCGTCGCCGAACGAATCGACCGGCAACCCGACTTTGTCGAGCATCGACATGTACAACCGGCACATCTGACGATTTGGCTGGTCTTGATAGTCCAGGACGCGACCCCCTTGGATTTTTCCGCCCCCTCCGCCGAGCAAGATGACCGGCAGCTTGGTTGCGTCGTGGTTGCCGTTGAGCATGCTGGAGCAAAACAGAATCATCGAGTTATCCAACAGCGTCCGATCGCCCTCTTGGATCGAATCGAGCTTCTGCGCGAAGTAGGCGACTTGCTGCAGGAAGAACTGATTCACCTTTAACCAATCGGCCGAGTCGGAATGCGACAGCAAGTGGTGGATCATGTAGTCGATGCCCAAGTTGGGAAAGCGGAGCGAACTATGATCGTTGTTCAATTTCAGCGTACCGACGCGTGTCGCATCGGTCTGAAAACCAATCGCCAAGATGTCGCACATCAGCCGCATATGTTCGGCCAGATCTTGGGGTATGCCGTCGGCAGGGCGTTGGATCGTCGGCTTGTCGAGCGTGGGGCGCCAACCTTGCATCTCGCCGCGATTGCCGGCATTTTCGATCCGCACTTCCAACTCACGTACGGAGTCAAGATACTCGTCCAGCTTGCGGCGATCGGACTCGCTGATTTCATGACGGAAGCTTTTGGCGTCTGCTAACACGGCGTCCAAGACGCTTTCGTCCCCTTTTTGCACCTCATTCTTGAACAGCCGATCAAAGGCCAACGCCGGATACAGCTCTAGCGGCGTTGGCGCGTGGGGCGAAGTCCAAGAGATATGCGAGCTATAGAGCATCGAGTAGTTTTTGTGAACCGAGGGGTTCGACTTTTCGCAGCCGAGCACCAGACTGGGCACCTTGGTCGAGCGGCCATGCCGCTGGGCGACATATTGATCGATGCTGGTGCCGGAAGAAATTTCGCCGCCGGATGCTAGGGGAGCGCCAGAGAGCAGATTGCCTGTTTGGGAACTATGGATATTTCCCTTGAGCGCCTCGGCGTTGTAGAGCCCTTTGATAAAGAGCATCTTCTCTTTGAGCGGCTCTACCGGTGCGAGGACGGCGCCCAGTTTCAGTTCGTCTCCCGCCTGCTTGGCCCACCACTCTTGACTGTGGAAACCATTGCCGGAGAACATCACCGCCATCCGCACCGGCGCGGCGCTGGCATCCCGGCGAGAAGCGGCTTCATCTCCCCAGACCGGCAGCGATTCCATCCACGGCAGCGCCATGGTGACGCCGATGCCGCGCAGAAAAGTACGACGAGCAAATCGGTACGTCTTCATCTTGAATCTCCCTGACATGAGGATGGGGAAGCGATGGATGGGGTTAGGGTGACGCTAGAGCGCCCTGGTCTCGGCCACGAATCTGCTGAAACTGGCGGCTCGCCAAGATCGACTCGATCGCAACTGAGAACCGATAGTCATGATCCGCAAGTTGCTGTTGCATCTGCGTTAGCAACGGTTCGTCTGAAATTTGAATGGACCGCCCTAGTGCGTAGCCCAGCAGCTTGCGGCAGAACTGGCGGAGAACGGCGTCACGTCGCTCTGTGAGCAAATATTGACGCAAGCCTTCGGCGCCGTCGAACTGGGAACCATCAACCAGCGAGGCCTGGGTATTGAATGGTTTGCCGGCAAGGTCGGTCTGCCGATAGCGGCCGATGGCGTCAAAATTTTCGAGGGCAAAGCCCAACGGATCGACGCGCCGGTGGCAATTGGCGCAGGCCGGATCCTTGGTGTGCAGTTCGGTGATTTCACGCACGCTCAGCCCCTGGGCCGCAGAACTATCGGTCGGCAACGGCGGCACGCCGGCTGGTGGATTCGGTAGTTTTTCACCCAACAAAGTTTCACTCACCCAGATGCCTCGCAAAATGGGGCTGCTGCGTGATGCGCCTGAGTGCTTGGCCAATGTTGCTCCCAGCCCTAGGATCCCGCCGCGACCTTGCGGGCGGACGTTTTCTACTCGGCGCCAAGTATCGGCAGCAGCATTGTCGTCGCTCGTGATTTCATAGAAGTTCGCTAAACGCTGGTTCACAAAGGCATGGTCCGCATCCAAAATTTCCAACACCGATGCGTCGCTTTGAAACAGGTCGGTGAAGAAGAGGATTGCTTCATGATGCATGTCCGCGCGTAACTCGAGGAACTCTGGAAACGCTTCGTTACTTTTTTCGTCGAGCGTATCGAACTGATAAATCTGCAGCCACTGGCACGCGAACTCTTGAGCCAAGCGTTCGATTTTCGGCGAAGCCATCATTCTCTTGGCTTGACCGGAGAGGACCTTGGGATCACTCAGATTTCCCCCAGCGGCCGCTCGGCGGAGTTCTTCGTCGGGCAACGAGGACCACAAAAAATAGCTCAGGCGCGTGGCCAGTTCCCAATCTGAGATTGGGGCCGCTTTCGTCCCGGCCGGAGCCGCTTCTAAGCGATACAAAAATGCGGGCGCAACAAAGATCCGAGCCAACAAAAACCGAAACGCTTCGTCATGGGTGAGACCATCCTGGAGTAACTTGCGGTACAGCGCCTGATATTGCTCGGTTTCGCCTGCATTTAACGGACGGCGATAGGCGCTGGCGGCAAATTGAAGCAAAGCGTCGATTTGAGGCGACTGTGCGGCGAGCAACTCTTGACGAAACTGAACAGCGCGATTGTTGATTGGCTCGCGGAGCGGATCAAAGACGCTGGGATCGCCATCTTGCGAAGCGTATTCTAGCAACTGCTCAAACGCGTCGACCAGCGTCAGCGCATCGTGACTGATAAAGTGCAGCTCGCGCCAGAGCCGATCAAGTTCCTGCTGCTGCGTCTCGTCCAGCATCAACCGCCGTAGAGGTTCATCTTCACGGTAATAAAGCGTCAGCGTGACCACTTCGTCGACCGGCACAATCTGCGTATAGCACAGCGCGGCGGGGAAGAGCTGACGGAAGTCATGAAACGCTTGTTTGAAGCGGGCTTTCGCAGGCCCTTTGGCTTCAACAATCACCGGAGTCGAGACCAGCGTGCGGTCTTGGCCCGAAGTCCAAGCGCCTGCCGTTTTCATGTCGGTGGCTGGCGGAGGGATCAGCCCGTTCGATGCTTCAGGCTTGCTGTTCGAGATTTGAAACTGCACGCTCCCCTCCCCTTGCGAAGAGGCATGCAGCAGACCGGTTGTGACAAACTCGGCGCCGGCAACCAGATCGGCCGGCAGACGCACTTCCAAAACCTGGGGAGCATGCACGCAGAGACTGTCTGGATCGAGCGGAGCGTCACTTGGATGCTGGCCAAATCGGAGGCTGCTCAAAGCGGACTCTTCGTCCGAAACCTCCGCCGCTAGTTCGTCTGCAGAGAACGAGAACGGGCCCCCTTCGTACGCGGTTAGCTGGCGATAAAGGATCGCGTCGGGATGACTGCGGTCGGCCGGCGGGCCTTCGCGCAGCAGCGCTGCAATCGCGTTGACCAATTGGCGTCGCTCGTCTGCGTGCGCGGTCGATTGCCAACGATCGATCAGTGAGCCCGGCGGAACATCGATTGAAGCTTGCAGATTGGGCTGGACTGGCTCTTGATAAAAGTGCCAGACCGCTTCATTCTTCCACGAATCGGCATGGGGATTGGTGCTGATCCGATCGTGCGATACATCTTCTGTCACGCTCCAACGCTGCGTCGCATCGCCTTGTTGCGTTAAGACGAACTCAATGTCAGTCAAATCACACGAATGATTCCCGTCACGCGGACTTACCACCAGCGAGATCAAATCGCCGGGACGAACCGCCACGTTTTCTAAAGGCTGCATCGGCACAGGCGCTGCCCCTTGAGCGAACCCGCTGGCCAATTGCTGCCGATTGGCGCCGCGTCGGCGCTGTAACGACCAAGCGACGCCGTTGCCGCATTCGGGATGTGCGTGGGTGATTTGAGCTTCGATACGAACCGAGCCAGTCAGCGGACTTCGCCAACCCACCGCGACGCTCAGCGCCGGCGCCGGATGCACTACCACGCCATGCGGTTTCATGTTTCCGGGAATGCGAACGTGTTGATCGGATGAGCTGGCATAGACGTTGGGCGTTTCCGCAGCGCCCCAGCCTTGTACAAAATCATAGTTGCCGGCGCTGGTCAGGCGGTTGGTGAGATAATCGAGCTGCGGCGACGAGGCGGGCTCGATCGCGAGATAGTCGAGCCAAGCGTTTAACAATTGCGGCTCGATCTCGTAGGACTTCGCCAGATCGGCGACGTTAACGGGTTGCTCTAACTTGCTTGTCGCAGCGGCCGCAGCGAACGCTTTTTCGAGCGAGCCAATTAACTGCTCTCGGCGGCGCTGTTGCGAAGCTTGAACTTTGGGAATGTCCTTCAGCAGCAGATCCGCTCGCCCAGCGGCGACGATGCGCGGTCGCTCCCAGATCGCAAAGTCATGCTCACTACCATCGCCGGCATCCCCGGCCACCAGATAGAGGACGATTTCTGCTGCGTCTGGCTTTTCAGGCAGCGCAATCCGCAGCTCTTGCCGCGTCGCGAGTGGAGTGATCGGCTCTTGCCAGGCCTGGGGGCCATTCTTTTTGCCGATATGCCCAACGCTGGAGAAGCGGAAGAGCGAGCGTTGCCAAAGCTCAATCTCTTGCGTTAAAGCGGTGACATCCTCTTCACTAGCAGTTCGCCAACGTTGTTGCAAATGCCGGAGCAACAGAGAAGGTTGCTGTTGATGCAGCGCATCCCAGACGATCCCCAAGTATTTGGCATTTACCTTACGATCGCGTGCAACTTCGGCGATGGTGCGTGTCCCGTTAGTCAGTGCTTCGCGCTGGGCGATCGTCGCCGCTAAATAGGGCTCGACCTGGAGCCAACCATCGGCATTGGTTTTGAACTGAATCCCTTGTAAGTTGACGCTGGTCCCCTGGCCGCCGACGGCGAATTGATGATAGAAGTCGCGAATCTCCGTGAGCGCCTCGTTGGACCAACTGGCGCGAGTCGCCGCCTCAGAAAAGCGGAACCCGGTTGGCAAGAGAACCGCATGACTGGCGATCTCTTTGCCAGCGTCCAAGTATTTGGCCAATAGCGGAGAGGACATCACCAGCGCGTTGCCTGTGTTGGTGAATCCTTCGCCGGCAGCGCCATCGGCCGGAAACTCGCGGGCCGGATTCAGCGCCACCTTGGTCAAGTCGCGAATGGTGTAGGTATACTCGGCATTGTTCAACCGGCGCAGCATCACGGGTCCGGGATCGCCGGCATTGGCTAGCGCTTCGGCATGCAGATAGGCTTGGATCCAAGTTTGCAGTTGCTGACGCTGGGCCTCGGTCGGTTGCTTGTCAGCATCCGACGGGGGCATCTCGCCGCTTTCGAGCGCTTCGGCAACTTTCACCCAAACGGCTGGATCATGGCGAACGCTCTGAAAGGTTGACCGCTTTTCTAGATCGAGCTCTCCCTGGTGGTCCTGTGTTGAATGGCAGGTCACGCAATACTGCTGAAGCAGCGGGCGCATCTGCACGGTGAATTGATTTTCCAGTGCTGGCAGATCTTGCAGAGCAGGCTCTGCTGCTTGTAAATGCAGCGTCCCCTGCCCGGTTAGGCCCCAGAGAATCAATGCGGCAAACAGAAATCGATTTCGGTTCTGGCCAGCAAGCATGCTGAACTCCGCGCGATAGGATAAGGAGGGAAGGAATGAAGGCGAGATGGAAAACAGGTTATCGGAACGAGGAAGTGCTCTATGGATTGACGTCTTTGGTCTTAGGCTTGGAGACTTCGGACCGTTCAATCCATTGCAGATGACTTTGAATATGAGCGCGGACTTCAGCATCTGCGGCGGCAATCTCGCCATCCCGCAGAGCGTCCAGGATCCGTTGGTGCGACTCGATGCCGGGGCCCCATTCGGCCTGGCGCACGCTCTTGCGAAAGCGGATAAAGAAGATGGTCAGGAAGTCAGAGAAGGCCAATAGCGGCGTGAGCCCGCTGGCTTCGATCAGCCCTCGATGCAGCGCAACATCCAACTCAATAAACCGCTCTAGATCTTTGGTTTGGCTCAGCTGTTGATTGATCTTGGTCAGACGTTCATAGATCGCCGGGTCTTGCTGCATCTGAGCGGCGACCGCCGGCAAGACTCCGGCCTCGATGATGGTTCGGGTGTCGATCAACACCTTGGGAGCGACATTATGCAGCGCCGTGTGAAACCCGAGATACTCGGTCACACGATCCATATCAAGCTGCCCAACGGTCAGCCCACGCCCCGGCTTGGCGTCAATGATCCCCAAAAATCCGAGCGATTTTGTCGCCTCACGTAGACTCAAGCGGCTGACGCCAAACATTTCGGCCAGTTCGGTCTCGGTCGGCAACTGATCGCCGGGCCGAAGATCCTCAGCGACGATATACCCCTTCACGCGATCGGCGATTACATCCCGTAGCTTTGGGCGTTTAATGTTTTGCTGCATTCGAGGATCGCTTGTGAGGGGGAGAAGGCTCATAATATCACCCTTGGCAAGCTGTATCGCCTGCCAGCCAATTGTTTATCAGATAATCTGACATGAGTCAATAATTCGCGATTTGCATCCGCTATTCCTGCTGTCTAACGACCTCGGCTATGCCCCTATCCCCCCTGATTTTTGCGAAAGAATGCTTCGCTCTCGATCCCGGAGGCGTTTTGAAATCTGTGAAAAATTTGCGCCACGCCCGTTAAACCGAGGCGAAAACCGGAAATGAAAGTGGAGCCGCACTGCATGCGAATGAGCGATACCGATCCAAATGCGAGATTCGTCCACGAATTCGCGCGTCATGAGACGGCGATCCGCGCTTACGTGCGCCGTCTGGTTCCCTCGCGCAGTGATGCGGACGACATTTTTCAGGAAGTAGCGATCGTGCTATGGAAGAGGTTTCACGAGTTTCGCCCAGACAGCGACTTTCGCGCCTGGGCTTTTGGCGTCGCCCGGTTCAAGGTGCTCGCTTGGCTGCGTGACAACGGACGACGAAGACTGGTGCTGGCGAGTGATGTGGTTGAACTGATCGCGGCAGAGGCGCTCGACGAAGAGCCCTACCTGGAACAGCAACGACTTGCCTTTGAAGCTTGTATGGAGCAACTTCCCAGCCACCACAAGTCGCTGCTGGTCGACGCCTATCGCCGGGATGTGAAGATGCAGGATGTGGCGACTGCAAGCGGGCGATCAACGGCTGGATTCTATCAATGGCTCTACCGGATGCGGCAGAGTTTGCTGACGTGCGCGCAGCGTAAACTCGCCCAAGAGGCAACCTCATGAACAATGATCATCACTTTCATAATCTGGTCCAAGCTTACATCGAAGGTCAAGCGACTGCCAAGCAAGTCGAGCAGCTGAATCAGATCCTCCGCGCTGATCCGATGGCACGTCAATTGTTCAGGGAATTGCTCAATATTGATTCGGCCTTGATGACCGCGTCCCGAAAGTCGCAGGCAGCAGCCGAAGCGTGCACAGCTCCTTCACTTACCGAAACCACGAGATTTGTACAAGTCGACGAACAGCATAAAGCGATCGTTCAATCAAGTCATCCACCGCGGCGTCACTGGCCAAGCGTCGTCCTGGTCAGCGCCGCCAGTCTGCTGCTTGTGCTCTGTTGCTGGATCGGTTGGAACGAACCGGCTGAGTTTGCCACGATCGAAGACGTCGCAGGCGTCGCTGGGCTCTCGGCGGGAATGAAGTTAGGCCCCGAAACCTATCGCATGGAAGCCGGCACTGCGGAGTTGGTGACACGCTACGGTGCGCGCATCGTGATTGAAGCTCCGGCGCTGTTTCACTTTGAATCGGCCCAGCGACTGCGGCTAGAGCATGGTCGCTTGGCGGCGGATGTTCCGCCTGAGGCGCATGGATTTACGGTGATTACGCCAACCGGTCAAGCGATTGACCTAGGCACGAAGTTCGGCGTCGACATGCCCAAACAGGGAGAGGCCGAAATCCACGTCTTTCAAGGCGAAGTCGTCGCCCAATCGACCAGCGGAGGCAAGCTCCGCAATCTTCGTGATGGAGAAGCGTTTCGTCTGCAGTCGGCGGCCGGAGCGCTGCGCAGCTTTCGTTCGGCCGCATTTATTCAGCCCGGCGAAGTGAATTTGCTGCACGCCGCGCTGCAAGCAGGTCAGCCAGCACGTGCTCGCCTAGTGACCGAGAAGCTACGCAGCGATCCCATGTTGATCGCGATGCTCGACTTTGAAGCTCCCCAGCCAGCGCCCGATGGGTATCGCATGGTGCAAGGGCGTTGGCCCGGCTCGCATGCAGCCGAGTTTGTGAATGTTGGCGATCACATGAAACTTGATGTTGGGGGAGAACGTTTGTGGCCGCAACTGACGATGGCCGCGTGGGTTCGGCTGGACCATCTGGGAGAACCATATCACTCGCTGCTGCATACCGATGGCTGGGAAAGCGAGAAGTCAGGGCAGGTTCACTGGATGGTGACGCAGCAGATGACCATGCGATTGGCGCTGCGAAACAATACGCTTGCTTCGGAAGAGCGCCCGGAAGCAGGCTTTCCTGATTCGCAGACCAGCGTCCAGCCTCAGCAAGGGCGGTGGGTTCATTTGGCGGCGGTCTATGATTCAGACAATAAGACGGTTCGCTTTTACTTCAATGGAAAGTTCGACAACGAAACCAAGTTGGATGTAGCGCATCCAGCTCGACTAGGGCCAGCTCAGATTGGGAACTGGAACACCAATGATCGAACGCTGAGCGGTCGCATTGACGAGCTGCTGATTCTGGGGCGGACCATGTCCGACGCAGAACTGGAAGCGTTATTTGCGGCCGGCAATCCTTATCACTAACAAAATAAGTCAATCTCACGCGTTAAAAACGTGGTAGAAAGGAAAACTTCTAGGGAAGCGACAACGATCCTGGGGAAGTTTTAGCGAGATCAAACCTATGCGATGGACTCTGTTCGCAATTTGCCTGACTTGGCTCTCCATGGCAGAGATTACTACCGGGATTGCAGCAGAGCCAAACAACACAGAGCCTGTCGATTTTGTCCGCGATGTGCGTCCACTGCTTCAGAAGTATTGCTACGAGTGTCATGCCGGCGAGGCCCACAAGAGCGGGCTGCGACTCGATATTCGTTCTGAGGCGCTGAAAGGGGGCGAAATCTATGGCCCAGCGATCATCGCCGGTCATGCCGAGGAAAGCCCGCTCTGGCAGTTTCTCGCCGACGATGCAGACCTGAAGATGCCGCCGGAAACAGCCGGGCCATCCGTTGCCGAAACGGCCCTGCTTCGTCATTGGATTAATGCCGGCGCCAATTGGCCTGCCGGCGTGGATACCGCCAAAATAGAAGATCCACGCGACCATTGGTCTTTCCAGCCGATCCACCGCCCTGCACTACCAAAAATCCTCAATGAAGCTTGGCCGAAGAACGCGATCGACCATTTCATCCTAGCTCGGCTTGAACAGAAGGGACTCTCGCCGTCGGAACCGGCAACGCGCGCCGATTGGATTCGCCGCGTTACTTTTGACCTGATTGGACTTCCTCCCACGCCTGAAGAAGTTCGCACGTTTGTCGAGGATCAGAACCAAGACGCTTACGAACGCGTCGTCGATCGCTTGCTCCGTTCACCCCGCTATGGTGAACGCTGGGCTCAACATTGGCTGGATGTCGTGCGCTATGCCGATACGCACGGCTTTGAAGTGAATACCGAACGCCCTCACGCGTGGCCCTATCGCGACTACGTGATCGAGGCGCTAAATCAAGATCTTCCCTACGATCAATTTATCCGCCAGCAAATCGCCGGCGATGCGCTGAACGCCGATGCCGCGACGGGTTTTCTTGTGACGGCGTCGGTGCTGTTGCCTGGGCAAATTGGCAAAGACGCCGCTTCGATTCGACTTGCGCGTCAGGATTCGCTGGATGAAATTGTCACCAACGTCGGTACCACGTTTCTGGGACTGACGGTCCATTGCGCGCGCTGCCACAACCATAAGTTCGATCCGATTTCGCAACGTGACTATTACGAAATGCAGGCCTTTGTCGCCGGAGTCGAATACCAAGATCGCGAGTTCGAGATTCCGCTAGGCGAAATGCAGCGCGATCAATTACAACACTGGACCCAGCAAAAACGCGAACTGGACCTGCAAGTCGCCCAGCTATCACCCCTGGCAAACTCTGCCGCGCAGCGCACGATGGTGAACTCGTTCGAGAACATCGATCGCTTTGCTCCGGTTCGCACGAAGCAGATCCGCTTCCACATCAAGCAAACCAACCTCTATGAGCCGTGCATTGATGAGCTGGAAGTCTTCAACGCCGACGGCGTCAACGTGGCGCTTGCCGAACAGGGGGCCAGCGTTACTTCCTCTGGCGATAACATTTCGCCCAATCGACATGAATTGCGATTAATCAACGATGGAAATTACGGCAACTCCAGCAGTTGGATGGCGAGCGAGGTCAGCGGCGGCTGGGTCGCGGTTGAGTTTGCCGAGCCCCAGCTGATTCAGCTCGTCGTTTGGGGGCGTGACCGACAAGGGAAGTTCTTTGATCGCTTGGCGATTGAATATTCGCTAGAAATCCTGGACGAAAAGGGCCAATGGATCTGCGTCGCCGATTCGCAAGATCGCGCAGCGTTTGATCCCAAACAAAACTCGCACACTCCACTCGACTTCAATGCAATTGAGAAACCGCAACAAGAGCTTGCGCAAAAATTGTTAGCACAGCAAAAATCAGTCGCCCAGCAGCTGACGCAGTTAGACAAGCCTCAGACAGTGTTTGCCGGCAAGTTTCGTCAGCCTGACGAGATCCGCGTCTTAAGTCGCGGCAGCCCTGAAATGCCAAAAGAGCTGGTCTCGCCTGCCGTACTGAACATTCTGGGTGAAGTCACTTTGCCGCAAGAGACCGGCGAGCAGCAGCGGCGACTAGCTTTGGCCGATTCGATTATCACCGCCGAGAATCCACTTACAGCGCGTGTGATGGCCAATCGAATTTGGCAAGGGCATTTTGGAACCGGATTGGTCGATACGGCGAACGACTTTGGCCATAATGGCAGCGTTGCTTCGCATCCCGAGCTGCTTGATTGGCTAAGCGCCAAGTTTGTGAGCGGCGGCTGGTCGATCAAGCGGATGCATCGCCTGATCGTCCTTTCGGCGACCTATCGTCAAAGCAGCACCTTTAATCCGGCAGCGGCGGAACTTGACGCGGACGATCGTCTACTTTGGAGATATCCTCGTCAGCGGCTGATGGGCGAAGTGATCCGCGATTCGATCTTGGCCATCAACGGAAATCTAAATCTAGAAATGGGAGGCCCCGGTTTTAGTCTGTTCGACAAACGGGGCGGGCTGACTGGCTTTTCACCCATCGAATCGTTCGACAAAAACGGACTTCGCCGCATGATCTATTCACACCGCGTACGACGAGAACGTGACGCCGTGTACGGAGCTTTCGATTGCCCCGACTATGGGCAGAGTACAGCGGGGCGGCGTGAATCGACCACTTCGATTCAAGCATTGAATCTGTTCAATAGTCGATTTGTCATCGATCAATCCCAAGCCCTCGCAGATCGTATCGCCGCCCAACATCCAGAGACCCAACCTCAAATCGAAGCCGCGTATCAACAAGTATTACTGCGCAAGCCGAGCACTGACGAGCAAGCCGAAGCTGCCCTGCTGGTCACTCAATACGGGCTCGACTCTCTCTGTCGCGTCTTGCTGAACAGCAACGAATTTTTGTATGTCCGTTGAAAGCCGATCGATGTCTCGACCTGACCAAGCTACGACTGCTCCACTCCACTGGCTTGATCGCCGTCGTTTTTTGACGGAAGCGGCAAGCGGATTGGGCGCGATTGCACTGACCAGTCTGCTGGGACAGGATGGCCTGCTGGCGGCGGAAACGGCGGCGATTGATCCTTCACGTCCCTACCAACCGCGACCCTCTCACTATCCCGGTCAAGCCAAGAATGTGATCGTGATCTTTTGCGCCGGAGGAGTGAGTCATCTCGATACGTGGGACTACAAGCCCGAGCTAGAAAAACGAGATGGCAAGCCGCTTGTGAATGGTCCGCCGGTCACGTTTCAAGGCCCTGCCGGAAATCTCGCGCGGCCGCAGTACACATTTCGCCCCCGCGGCGAGACCGGCAAAATGGTTTCGGACATGTTGCCCCATTTGGCGGAACTGACTGATGACCTAACGTTTATCCATTCGCTAACCAGCAAAAGCAATACGCACGGGCCTGCCGAAAATTTTCTTTCGACGGGATCGGTGCTGGATGGCTTTCCTAGCCTTGGGTCGTGGGTCACCTACGCGCTCGGCTGTGAAACGCAGGAACTGCCGGCTTATGTAGCGATCCCCGATCCGCGCGGCGTTCCGCAAAACGGGTCGAATAATTGGGGGCCCGGCTTTTTGCCAGCCGCCTACCAAGGAACGCCGTTTAGTGCGACGCGACCGATCCGGCATTTGCAGCCGTTTGAGATCTCGACTGAGAAAGATCTGGCGACGCGGCGTTTCCTTTCGCAGATGAATCAGCGTCACTTTGAGGAAAACCGAAATGACTCGAAATTAGCCGCTCGAATCGCGAGCTACGAACTGGCGGCCAGGATGCAATTGAGCATTCCGAATGTGATGAACCTGGAGAACGAGCCCCCGCATATCCTCAAACTGTACGGCGCCGATTCGCCTGATACGACAAAAGCAGCGTTCGCTCGAAACTGCATCTTGGCTCGCCGGCTTGTCGAAAGCGGCGTTCGCTTTGTCCAACTCTTCAACGGCGCCTACGCCAGCGGTGGAGATTTGAACTGGGATGGTCATAACGAACTGAAGAAGCAATACGACAAGCACGCTCACATTCTCGATCAGCCTGCAGCCGGTCTAATACGCGATCTCAAGCAACGCGGACTGCTAGAAGATACGCTGGTCGTCTGGTGTACCGAATTCGGTCGCATGCCGATGTTTCAAAAAGGCTCTCAGGGCCGCGATCACAACCCCGATGGTTTTACCTGCTGGCTAACCGGAGCAGGCGTCAAACCAGGCGTGAGTCACGGCAGCACCGATGAGTTTGGGATGCAAGCGGTCGAAAACGTCCATCCACTCTACGACTTCAACGCAACCATCTTGCATCTGCTAGGACTGAATCACGAGCAGCTAACCTTCCGCCATAATGGAATTGATCAACGCCTGACCAATGTCGAAGGGGACGTGATTACCGAAATCTTGGCCTAAGCTACGCCTTTGCAGAGTGCCGGCGATACTCGCCTGGGGTCTGTCCCGTCTCCTGGCGGAAGACGGTCGCCAAGTATTGAACAGAACCAAAGCCGGCTTGTTGGGCAATCACTCCTAGCGTGTCATCGGTGGTCGCCAGCAGATCTTTGATTCGCGCCAAGCGCACGCGCTCGATCTCGTCATGGACAGTCCGGCCAAGGATCTGCTTAAACCGATTGTCGAGCGTCGAACGGGACAAGTCGACCCTTTTCGCCACATCCTGCACCTGCACGCCGCTGCTGATTTCAGCGCGGATATATTCAACCGCTCTGGCGACCTCTGGATCGGCAATTGCAATTGTATTGGTCGATTCGCGGGTCACTACGCCGATCGGTTCAATCTTCAAAGCTCGCCGTCGCGACGCGATGCGTCTGCCGACCATTAGGTTATCTAGCAAGTGGGCCGCCGAGTAACCAATCTGATCGGTCCCCAAGGCAATGCTCGAGAGAGCCGGGTTCGCGAGATCACACATTAGCTCATCATTGTCTACGCCCAAGATCGCCACATCTTGGGGAATTCGCAGCCCGACGCGGCGACATCCTTCGAGGACGTGTCGCGCTCGCGCATCGTTACACGCGAAGATCGCGACCGGCAGCGGCAGCGGCTTCAGCCAGTTGCAAATCTCGGTTTGAACCGCTTCCCATTGCCGCGCACTGCTATGGCGTCCATAAAATTCAGAGCAAGCGAAACCTCGGTCATGAATCGCCTGGGTGAAGACTTTGCCCCGGATTTTCGACCATGGATTGAACAGCGTTTGTCGAATCCCACAATAGCCAAAACTACGAAACCCTTGATTCACCAAATGCTCGGCCGCTAGTCGCGCGACGGCAGGGTTGTCAGAAGTCACGTACGGAGCGTCGTTGCGCCACGCTGGGCTCAGCACGCCGCCCCCGATATTTACCAGCGGAATCTTAATACCATCCACTGCTTCTAGGACTTGCGGATCATCCATGTCGGCGATGATCCCTTGTCCTTTCCAGCGCCGCAAGTTGGGGATCTTCGCGAGCGGTTCATCTTCGACATAGAGCCGCCAACCGCCGTGAGTGCGCGTAAAGCGAGCGATCCCGGCGACCACTTTGCGGCCATACGGTTTGTTAATGTTCAGGATCAATGCGACTTCGCGTTTGGACATTTGCGGCTCTAACAGGGCAAGTGCGGCTTCGCAAGCCGGGATGCCAGGTTCCAATATATTGTAAACAGTTTCCAATATTCCAGAATAGAGAACGTGCCGGGTTCTGGTAGAGTGGAACTATTGTCGTGTGCGATGTTGCCCCCACAACTGCGATTTGCGCAGCTTACAATTTCCTGCCTATTGGAATCCCCATCATGCTCGCTCCCACGATCCGATCATTCCTTGTATTGTCATTGCTCTGCGCTGCTTCCAGCGCGCACGCCGCTGAGGGCGAGTGGACATCTCTTTTTAACGGCAAAGACCTCTCGGGCTGGACGCAGCGAAACGGTACAGCGACTTACCGTGTCGAAGGAGACTGCATTGTCGGCAAGACCAACGAGGGAAGTCCCAATTCGTTTCTTTGTACGGACAAACTGTATGGCGACTTTGAACTGCAGTTTGAAGTGAAGGTCGATCCGCAATTGAACTCTGGCGTGCAGATTCGTTCGCAATGCGAAGGAGGAACCGCCACGGGACGCGTCAACGGTCCGCAAGTCGAAATCTCCCTCGACAAAATGGCTGGCTATATCTATGGCGAATCGGCTGGCGGTTGGATGACGCCGGATGCTGACCGCAAGCCGCACGATCAGTTCATCGATGGCGAGTGGAATAAGTATCGCGTAGTCGCGGTGGGGGATCACATTCAAACTTGGATCAATGGCCACATGATCTCTGACCTAACGCATGTCGAGCGTTTCAAGTCGCACCCGTCAGGCTTCATCGGACTTCAAGTGCACGGCATAGGCGCTGGCCAGGGACCGTATGAAGTCCGTTGGCGTAATCTGAAACTTCGCGACTTATCGAAGTTCACTTCGCTTTTCAACGGCAAAGACCTTAGCGGTTGGAAGACGACCGGCAACTGGATTCCGCAGGAGGATGGATCCCTCCTGATTCAGCCGCGTGAAGGAGAAAAAGGGTGGACGCGTTACGACGCGTATCTATGGTCCGAGAAGAAGTACAAAGATTTTGTGATCGACTTTGAGTACGCCTATCCGGCCGGCGGCAACAGCGGGTTTTACTTCCGCGTCGCCGATATGAAGGATCCGGTTGGCAAAGGGGTTGAAGTGCAAATTTTGGATTCATCGAAGAAGGAAGGAGCGCTCAGCTCTCACGATCACGGCGGCATTGTCAGCACCAGCGCTGCGGCAAGCAAAAACATGTCGCGCCCGCCGGGCGAGTGGAATCGGATGGTGGTGACCAACATCGGCAATCAGTGCCAGGTCGAACTGAATGGCGAGCAGATCATCGATGTCGATTTGAGCCAGACGCCGGTCAAAGATCGTCCTTTGGAAGGCTACATCGGCTTTCAGGATCATGGTCAGCCAAACGATATCAAGTTCCGCAATATTCGGATCCGCGACCTGTCGGCCGAGTAGTTCGCAGCCTCACTGATCCGTTCTAGAAAGACCAATATGCGCCCGATTGTGCAAATCTCGCTCGACCTCACCAATATCGACGAAGCGCTCGAAACAGCGCACCTAGCTCTAGCGGCAGGCGTCGACTGGCTAGAAGCAGGCACTCCGTTAATTTTGGCAGAAGGATTGCACGGCGTCCGTGCACTTCGCGCGACGTTTCCCGACACCCCAATCGTGGCCGATCTGAAGACGATGGACGGCGGCTATTTAGAAGCCGAAATGATGGCCAAAGCAGGTGCAACGCACGTCGTCGTAATGGCTCGCGCCCATGCCGAGACCATCCGCTGCGTGGTTAAAGCCGGCGCCGACTTTGGCTGCCAAGTGATGGGAGACAACATGGTGTGTGAAGACATGGTCGCAGGCGCTAAATGGCTCGAAGATTTGGGCTGCGATTATGTCATTCATCACATTGGCTACGACGAGCGGCGCGGCATTGCGGCTCGCGGCAAGAGAATGCCGAGCCCGCTAGACCAACTGCGCGAAGTGGTCGGTGCGGTCAAAATTCCGGTGCAAGCTGTCGGCGGGCTCACGCTCGAACAGGCAATCGCGTGTCCTCAATATGGCGCTCCGCTGGTCGTGCTGGGTGCTCCGCTGACGATCGATGCAGATGCGTTTAAGACCGCGGACGGAGATCTGGCTGCATCACTGCGGTTGATCTGTGACGCGATTCATTCTCAGGAAGTCGGATAGGATCGACCACCATGCATTCAGCCGCTGTTGTTAACTTTGCTCCTGAAAAAGGGGCCGTCGAAATTCGCGAAATCGAAAAACCGGAAATCGGCGTGAACGATGTCTTGCTGGAGGTCGCCAACGTCGGCGTCTGCGGTAGTGACCTGCATCAATGGACGGCGGATCACTCTTGGCCGGTCAATTATCCGGTCGTGCTAGGACATGAATTTGGCGGGCATATCGTCGAAGTCGGTTCCGCAGTCGAAGGCTGGCAAGTCGGCGACCGCGTTGTCAGCGAAACCGCTGCGATCATCGACGAGCGAAATCCGATGTCGCGCTGCGGCAAGTATAATTTGGATCCGACTCGCAAGGGCTTTGGCTACGGCGTCAACGGCGCGATGACAAAATATGTTCGGGCGCCCTCCCGCATCTTGCATACGGTTCCGGATTCGCTGCCGTTTGAACACGCGTGTCTAACCGAACCTTGCTGCGTCGCTTTTAACGCCGTCGTGCGTAACGCGCGAATCGAACCTGGCGATCGCGTCGTGGTGCTAGGGCCCGGCACGATCGGCATTTTGTGCGCCGCGATGGCGCGATTATGCGGCGCCCAAGTTGCTTTGGTGGGGCTCGAAGCAGATCGGCAGCGTTTAAAAATCGCAGTCGATAACTACGGGTGCGAAAGCATCGTCGGCGACCCCCGTGATTGGGCGCGTCAGCGCGACGGCTTGGGCTGCGATGGAGTGATTGATGCCGCTGGAGCCAGTGCAACCCTCAAGATTGCGATCGACATTGTGCGGCCAGCCGGCTGGATTAGCAAAGTTGGTTGGGGCCCGCAACCGCTGGGCTTTAATCTGGATCCGCTTGTGCAAAAGAACATCACCCTGCAAGGGAGCTTTAGCCACAACTGGCCCATCTGGGAACGAGTGCTGGCGCTGCTTTCTAGCGGACAGTTGAATGTCCAACCGATCATTGGTGGAGTCTGGCCGCTTGACCAGTGGCATGAAGCCTTCGAGAAGATGCACCACGGCGAAGTGGTGAAGTCCGTGCTGAAACCGATATAAGGCAACAACATGCGTCTTCCCCGTAAAGTCATCCTCATCACTGGCGGTTGCACCGGGATCGGCAAAGCGATTGCGCTGCGCTGCGTAGAAGAAGGAGCAGCGGTCGTCCTAAGCGGCCTAGAACAAGACCAAGGTGAAGCACTGGTGACTCAGCTTGGCGACGCTCAAGCCACGCTGCATATCGAAGACCTTACCCAAGAGGGCTGCCCCCAGCGTTTGGTTGATCTGGCAGTTGCCAAGTTTGGCAAACTGGACGCGGTGGTCAACAACGCGGCGTTGATCGCGAGCGGCGACATTCATACGACCAGCGTTGACTTCTTCCGGCAGCTGCTCGAAGTCAATACGTTGGCGCCGTTTCGTCTGATCCAAGCCGCTTTGCCGCAACTTCGAAAGACGCACGGCTGCGTGCTTAACATCGGCAGCGTCAACGCTTACTGCGGCGAACCCAATCTGATGCCGTACAGTGTTTCTAAAGGAGCGCTAATGACTATGACGCGTAACCTGGGCGATACCCTAATGCGCGAAGAGGGAGTCCGCGTCAACCAAATCAATCCGGGTTGGACGTTGACCGAAGCCGAGCAGCAGCGAAAACTGGCTGCAGGCCTGAGCGAGGACTGGTACGCTCAGCTGCCTAGCGTGTATGCACCAGCCGGCAGAATTTTGTGGCCTGCCGAAATCGCGGCGGCCGCCATCTATTGGCTGGCCGACGAAAGCGGACCGATCAGCGGACAAGTACTCGACCTAGAGCAGCATCCGTTTATCGGTCGTAACCCGCCGAAAAACGCTGCGACCATCTCCACCTAAGCAGATGCACTTACTGCCGCTTCACTTTCACCCCGATCAAGCCCATGCCCCAGCTCGCCGCCTTTCCCAAAGCGTACATGCAGGCCCTTGTCAAAGATGGCACGATGACGCTGTCGGAGTGGTTTGCACTCGCGAAGACGCTCGACATTGACGGCCTAGAATTTTATGCCGGCTTTATCGAAGTCGCCAACGCCGAAAATTGGCCGGTGCTGCGGCGCCAGGTTGAAGAGCTAGGCATGACGATCCCGATGCTATGTTGCTCGCCCGACTTCACCCATCCCAGCGCCGCATTTCGAGCAACCGAAATCGCCAAGCAAAAGCGTTGGATTGATATGACTTATGCTCTGGGCGGCAGTTATTGCCGCGTCCTCAGCGGTCAACGGCGTCCAGAGCTGACGATGGACGAAGGAGTCAAGCTGGCGGCAGACAGCATTTATGCCTGCTTGCCGTATGCGGCGGAACGTAACATCACGTTGATCCTTGAGAATCATTACAAGGATGATTTCTGGGAGTATCCCGAGTTCGCCCAGTCGATGGAGGTCTTCTGCGATTTGGTCGCGGCAATCGATCACCCCAACTTCGGCGTCAACTACGATCCCAGCAACGCGTTTTTAGCCGGCGATGATCCAATAGAACTGCTGAAACGGGTTTCGCATCGCGTCGTTACGATGCACGCTAGCGATCGCTATTTGCTGCAAGGAACGCTGGAGGATCTACGGCGCGAAGAAGGAGGTTCGGTCGGTTACGCCAAGCGACTCGCGCACGGCGAGATCGGGAAAGGTCTGAATGATTACGACGCGATCTTCCGCGAACTGAAAAGCCAAGGCTTTGACAGCTGGATCAGCATCGAGGATGGAGTCGACGGCATCGACCAACTTCGCCGCAGCGCCGATTTCCTCCGCAAAAAGATCGCGGAACATTGGGCATAGCAACCAAGCACAGCATGATTTTTGGCGTAACTCACGCTGGACCTTGCGAGCGAATTGTTGGGGTTCGCTCCGCTGCACCCAACCTACAATATCTGAGGGTTGCATAAAAATAACGCCGCGAGATAACCCGCGGCGTTGCGTTTTGCACCAGGATGTCGCTAGCGACGGTTAGTCGGCGACTTCTTTAATCGCCGCGGGCAATTTTTCGTCAACCAGTCCTAACACGCCGCGGCCGCCGCTCAGGCGATCATTGACGTCCAACTGGAGAAACTCAGGGAGCGAGTCCCAGTATTTGACCATTTCGGCCTTTGGCAATTCGGTCAGCGGGCGAATCAAACGGAAGCCGACACAGGTCGCCGGGTACTCGGTAAACCACCACGGGCTCAGCGGAATGTTAGGATCTGAGGCTTTCCAATCGTCATCGTGAGAGCCCAACTTCGAGGTTACTTTGCAGTTCTCGGCGTCGTCATCCCAGGATCCACCTTTGGTGCACAGCGGGAACGGCTCGGTCGGCCACTGAATCGCTTCGGCGACGGTGACGGTCTTGCCGGCCAGCGCCTCAGGGGCCGTTTCGGTGTAGGCGTCCAACACCCATTCCCACACGTTGCCGTGCATGTCATGCAAGCCGTACGGGTTGGGCTTCTTCTCGCCCACCTTCTGTTGAGCTCCATCCGAGTTCTCGACATACCAAGCGTAGTCGTCGATCTTATCAACTTCGCCAAAGGAGTAGGGTCCTTTGACGCCGCCAGCGGCCGCATGTTCCCATTCGGCTTCGCTCGGCAAACGGTATTGATTGCCGGTGACGCCGCTCATCCATTTGCTGTACTGCATCGCCGAGTACTGCGTCATGGTGACCGCCGCTTGATTGGGGTCTTCGCCGTTCTCATAGGTGAAGCTCGGTTCGTATAGTGGAGTCGGAATCGTCACCGCGTCGACTTTGTTGTCGTCGGTCACTAAACGAACACCGTTGCCTTCGATCTTCTTGAAAATGTCATACAACTGCATGAACTCTTTGTAGTGAGCCCAGCTCGTTTCGGTCTTTGACATCCAGAACGGATCAATCTTGACCGTATAGGCGGCGGCCCCTTCACCCATGACGCGTGTCCCGCCAGGCACAGGAACCATCGACAACTTGACAGCCGTGCCGGGAACATCGATTTCGTAAGGAACCATAAAGCCGCCATCGATTTCGACAAACGGGCCCTCGGCTGGTTTTGTCTTAGAAATGCCAAGCTTTTCGGCAGCCGTCGCAGTCGAAACAGCCAACAGCAGGACAATCAAACAGGCAGACGCAATTCGCATGAATCTCAGTTCCGGTTGAGAGTAACAACTTGCAAACAGTGCATAGCGACGACCGTCAACAGTCGCCCAAGCACTCTATCTTACACTAGGTCCCGATCAGAGACGACTGACGCGTTGCCGCAAGAACGGCTGTTTTTTGCAACCTAGGCGGCTATTTCGCGCGATCTTGGCAAATTATTGCGCCCCCGCCCAAAAAGTCCCTGCAAGGACGCCGTAAGAACATCCCGCTCAGAGCAACGGACGATAGACAAGATCCACTAATCAGGATTGCTGGTTTCGAGATCGATTTCAATAACGTTGTGATTTGCGGCCACGATGCGCCAGTCCGTAACAATCACTCCCACGGACGGGAAAAACATGTCACAGGTAAGCCAGGTCGGAGCCGCAGCGATCTTGCCGCGAAAGACAAGTCCATCGCCGACATTGAGCTTGCGAACCAACGAAAACGGAATCTCGTGACCGATTCGCAGACCGACCGGCTGTACGAACCAATTTCGGCGATCCATCGGTTCATAAACCCGGGTCTCGTTGGTGCCGTACAGCGGTGGATAATCGTGCTTCATTGCGATTAAAGTGCGGCCAGCCCATGACACGTTGATCATCACCTCGTCGCAATCAAAGTTGCGTACGCCGGCGGTGAACTCCACTTCGCGGCCAACCAACGAATCAGCGATGGCCTGCAATTTGACTGCTTCGTCATCGTACAGATATGGATTGGGGCGATAGGTCGCTAACGTCGCGGCCAACTGTCCAAACTCATAAAGTTCGTCCATGTCGACAATTTCGACTTCATCCACGGGCGGAGCCGCCAATAGCGGAGCAGCGGCCAATCCCCAGACGATCAAAGCGGCAAGTAACGCAAAGCGGGACATGGTTTTATTTTCCGAGGTAGCTAAAACGCGCAAGTTCCCCGAGGTGGGTCCTCTATTTTAGGTTACGACTTGTTGTTGTGGCAAAAAATCACCGCTCCTCGCTTTGTCGAACAACCCGACAGAGGTGTCGATTCCGTCGACAACCAATACTCACAGCCGAAACCAAGGTACAAATAATAGGTAACCGTGCAGCGACCTCGCCACTTTATGACGATTATTCAGCCTGGCGCGGCAATTGCTATTTAGGCCAAAACTCACGCATCGCTCCCCTGCTCTGCATTCCCAATGGAGAATCGTATGTTGCTGAACCCCACTGTCGCTCGCAAGTATCTCAGCGGCGTGCTGCCGTTGTTGGCCATCACTTTAGCGCTGGGCGCCTTCGGCAGCGTCTCGGCTGCGGATGCCGACTATGACACGGTGGTCGCCCAAGGAGTGAAGTTCCTCAGCGCTAACCAGGCGGAAGATGGCTCGTATAGTTCCCAGGTTGGTATCGGTCCCACAGCGCTAGCGACGTTGGCTCTGTTAGAACATGGCCGCAGCGCCACCGATCCGCAAGTCGCCAAAAGCCTCGACTATCTTGAAAAAGCGGTTCGGGATGACGGCGGCATCTACGCGGCCAATGGGCGGCTAAAGAACTACGAAACTTGCATCGCGCTAATCTGCTTTAACAAAGCGAACGCTTCGGGCAAGTACGACACGATCGTCAAAAACGCCGAACAGTATGTCCGCGGAGTGCAGATCACTGACACCGACGGCGTGGGCGAAGAAGACGTCAACTACGGCGGCTCAGGCTACAGCGGCAAAACCCGGCCAGACCTGTCGAACACCGCCTTTCTGATGGATGCGCTGGTTTCGAGCGGCGCGGATAAAGATGACGAAGCGATTCAAAAGGCGCTGATCTTTGTTAGTCGCTGCCAAAATTTGGAGAGCGAGCATAACACCACCAAGTTTGCCGGCAAAGTCAACGACGGCGGTTTCTATTACACGCCTGCGGTTAGCGGCGATCAAGGAGATCGAGGTACGCCAGACGGCGGACTCCGCAGCTATGGATCCATGGGATACGCCGGGCTCAAAAGCATGATCTATGCAGGCGTCGACAAAGATGACCCGCGGGTCAAAGCAGTGCTGGCGTACGTCCAAAAAAACTTTGACGTCACCGCCAATCCCGGCATGGGTCAAGCCGGCGTTTACTATTACTACCAAACCTTCGCCAAGTCGCTCGACGCGCTGGGACAACCGACCATCACCGACGCTTCGGGCGTCGCTCATGATTGGCGCAAAGAACTAATCTCTGAAGTGGCGAAACGCCAAAAAGAAGATGGCTCGTGGGCCAATAGTAACACGCAATGGCTCGAAGGAGACGCGAACCTAGCGACCTCCTTCGCCTTGCTGGCCTTGGCCGAATGCCGAGAGAAAAAATAGGCTTTGCTGTGGGGACCAACGTTGGACAGGGATTCCAAAGCTCGCTTCGTAGCCTGCTGCGCAAGTTTTTAGGTGCGCGATTTCGAACCGCTTGAACAATTGTCCGCAGCGCCGGCGAGGGAATACGTTTGGAGATGCTAACCCGGCTTGAAGTGGTGAACCGTATTCCCTCGCTGGCGCTGCGGGCTAGTGTGGACGTTTTCGATTTAATTCCTGCCGCGATTTTCCGCTCTCCCTCCGTGGTTTAGCCGCATTCCATTCTTTTTCTTCGTGAATAACCCAACACCAATAATGGCGAATCGGGCTTAGAACAAAAAGGGTTGCATCAAGCCCTCGATGCAACCCTTCTCTAACAACGCTCATCGCAATGAGCGATAGTCCCTTGCTTGGTATTTCTTAATCGCCGCCAACCGGCGATTCGGCTTTCACAAACGGGCGTAAACCAAATGTTTCGATCACCACGGCATACAAGGCCGGAATGACAAATAACGTCAGCAGCGTCGCGACCATCAGGCCATAAATCATTAGCCAGGCCATCCCTTCCCACAGCGGACCGCCTGCCATCGCCAGCGGTAACAAACCGCCCACCGTGGTTGCGGTGGTCAAAAAGATCGGCATCAGACGCTGCCGGCCGGCCTCAACCAACGCATCATGAAACTGATTTTTGGACAATCCCAGGATCGGACCGCCGGTCGCTTTTTCAGCGCGCTCGCGAATCACAATGTCGGCGAACTCCATGAAAATAATCCCTGCGTTCAGCACAATGCCAAACAGCGACAGCACGCCAAGCTGCGGCATAAAGCCGAGCGGATTAGAGGTAAGCCACAAACCAAAGATCGACCCAATCATCGCAAGCGGCAAGGTGCCAACGATCACCAGCATCTTGGACAAGCTGTTGAACTGAATGATCAGCAGCAGCACGATAACGACAAACGACAGCCCAAAAGATTTAAGCATCTTCCCTTGGGCTTTCATCGATTCTTCCATGGCGCCGCCGATCTCAACCCGAAAGCCAGGCGGCAACTGCGATACCAATTTGGTCATCTCGGGCGAGTTCATCACGCGCATCGTGATGTCATTGCCAGAGGCGCCTGTCTCGACGCGAGAGCGAATTTCGATTGTCCGGTTCATGTCGCGACGTTCAATGATCGCCGGTTCCCACGAGGCCGAGACGCTGGCGACTGCCGAGAGCGGAATCTTGCCGGCGTCTCCTTCGACGTAGGCCGATTCTAAGTCGGCGATGGAACGTCGGCCTTCGGGACGCAATCGAAAGTAGACCGGAACCTGATGGTCCCCTTCGCGGAAGGTGGTCAGCAATCGTCCCGAGTAGTAGGCGTTTAGCGTCTCTGCGATTTGTGAGTTACCAACCCGCGACAAGCTGGCTTTATCAGGATCGACGTTGACCGCCAATTGATATCCTTCGACACCCCACGAGTCGTTCACATCCCAAGTTTCTGGCTGCGCTTCGACCATCGCTTTCACTTGGTCAGACGCTTGATGCAGGCGTTTCCTATCAGCAAAACCATCCCCCACCACACGCAATACGACGGGGTCGGCCGGCGGCCCCAAAAACAGCTCAATCGGCACCACACGAGCGCCCACAATTGGCTGCAAACCAAGCTGCTGATCTCCGCGCTGCGCGACGGCGCGCAGCCTCTCGGCAAACTCGTGCGTTAACTTTCCGCTGGTCGTGTGAATCAAGATCTCGGCATAGTTTGGCTTGGGCGGCTCTGGTTCCCACGAGAGATACCAGCGCGATCCGCCTCCCCCGACCAAAGTGCGCATCCCATCCAAGCGCTGCTGCTCTTTACCATCTGCGTCGACATACGGCGACAGCTTGCGAATCATCGTTTCGACTTCTTTCGCGACGGTGTCGGTCTGATCGATCGTAGCGATTTCTGGCAACCAGATCTCGACGACAAACTGATCACGCTCGGTCAGCGGAAAGAACTCGCTGCCCACCGGCAAACGCATCGCCAGGACCAGCATCAACACCGCCAGCCCGATCGTCACAAACTTGAACCGCATCGCAATCCGCCCGAGCAAGACATAGGTTTCGTAAACGATCCCCTGCCCTTCGCTGTGCGGATGTCCCTGTTTGCGAAATCGCTTGGCGCACCAAACCATCAGCCATGGAATCGGTGCGGATGGTTTCGATGGATCCTTAGGGGCGCGGATAAACGCCGCCGCCAAAATCACGCAGAAGGTCATCGCCAAGATCCAACTGATCGCCAGCATCACTGACAGCGTCACCGGCAAGCCATAGATAAACTCTCGATTGGCGCCATCCAACGCAATCAGCATCGGCACGAAAGCGGCGATCGTGGTCAACGTCCCGTTCAGCATCGATGCGCCTAACATCTGGGCGCCCGATACAGCTGCTGCGGTGGGCGACATGCCGGCGATTTGATTGGTGCGGGCCTGATCGCAAATTTGCACGGCATTGTCGACTAACAGCCCCAGCGCGATGATCATCGAGGCTAGCGACATCTGCTCTAACTGCACGTCAAACAACGTGATCACGCCGATCGAGGCCAGTACGACAAACGGAATGTTCGCCGCCATCACGGCGGCGGTGCGAAAACCGACCACCAGATAAACGAGCACGATGACGATCAAGATCGCTTCGATGATATTGATGATCACATCTCGGATGCGCCCTTTCACACTGTCCGATTGATCCGAAATGATCGTCACGCCCAAGTCCGGGGGCAAAACGCCAGAGACATTTTGCATGTGGTCGACTTTGGCTTTGGCCGAGTCACAAATCTCAATGATATTAGAGCCCGACTTCATCGTTACCGCGACAACTACCGCGGATTGCTCTAGCTCGCTATCGCCGTAACGACAGAGCAGCGGCGGCGGATCAAGATAAGCGCGGCGGACGCTAAGCCCCAGACTATCAAGATAGACATGGTTGGCGGCGCTAGCGGAGGGGGAAAGCGCGGCGATGATTGAATCAAGTTCCTGCACCGCGTCGAGTTCACCGCCAGGTTTCACGTAGAACCGCCCATCGTCGGCGTCGATGGTTCCACCGGGCGCCACAATATTGCGCGCCTCGACCAGTTGCTTCAATTGGGTGGAGGTCAGTTGCAGCTTGGACCAGGTCCCGGCGTCGGTTTCGATATAGATCGCTTCATTCAGCACCCCAAATCGATCGACTTTGGCGACACCTGGCAATAGCCGCAGTTCGTCTCGAATTTGCTCTGAGAACAGATCTAAATCACGCGGCGAGTAGGCGGACGCCGGATCAATCTTGTCAGCGCCGGCCAGCGGCTTTTGATGCACGGCGAATAAGATAATGTTGGTATCGGTGAACTCGTCATTGACGTACGGCGTGATGTTCGGCTCGGGCATCTGAACATTACGGACGCGGGCACGGACCTTGTCCCAGATGTCGTCGACTTTGTTTCCCGGCAGCGCATCTTCGAGCTCGACGAAAATCGTTGACAGTCCGTTGCTCGAAGTCGAACGGAGCAGCTTGACTTCTTCTAAGCCGTCGATCGCTTCTTCCAACGGATCGGTGATCAGCTCTTCGACCTTTTGAGCCGATGCGCCGGTCCACCGCGTGGCGACGACGCAAACCTTGATCGTAAAGTCGGGATCTTCACGCCGCGGCATCGTCATAAAGCTGACAATGCCCCAGACGACGGTCATCAGCACAATCGAAACGACCACCGTCGGCCGTTTGATGGCGAATTCAGGTAGAAATTTCACTCGGCGGCTCCCGGCTTTTTGATCAACACAATCTCATCTCCATCGACCAGATAGTGCGTTCCTTCTACAATCAGCTGAGCGCCGGAGACCAGCGCGCCCGGCTCGACCGGTTCGATCCGCTGGAGGGCGGCGTCTTGCCGCAGCGCCGCATCAGCAGTTGCGATATTGACCAACACTTCTCTGGCGACCGGGCGTTGGGGCGTCGAGCGATCAACCACAAAGACCGACGCCTGACCGCTGGCGTGCCGCAGCGCTTTCATCGGCACATACAACCCACTGCTGGCCGACTCTTGCGAAAGTTCGACACGCACCAAATCGCCGGGTCGCAGCAGCCAACCGCCGCGATCGTACAGCAACTTGTCGCCGTTCCAGTCATCCACGCTTTGACCTTCGACAATCATCTTGCCGGCGATCAGATCGCGCTGGGGATCAAAGTTTTGATCGCTTTGAATCGTGACCGGCACAAAGTTCCAGTTCCCCAAAAACGGCACGCTGACCGCCTGGGCGTCGACGCGAATCTTTTCCACGGTCAAGACGCGGTTTTTGTTCTCCGCAATTTCTCCCATGTGTCGATTGGTCGCCTTCCATACGAACGCGCCTTGCGAATCACGATGGATTGATTCTGCTTCGACAAACAGCCGCTCGTCGCCGCTGAGAATTGGACCGATGTTTAAAGGCCAAAGATCGACGGTCCGCGCTACTGGAGATCCCTCTAACTCGGTCGGCGGCGTCATTTGCACCTGATCGTTGCGAACCAGCAGTTTGACAGTAAAGGTTCGCGTTTGCGGATCGGCGACTGCGTCGGTCAGATAGACAAAGCCGCACAGCTCTTGGCGCGGACTGCTAGGATTAATCGTATAAATCCGCAAAGAGTCGCCATGCTGAAAATTGCGTGACGCCGCCGCCGATAGCTCAAACTCGATCGAGACAGGATCCATCAACTGCACCGTCACGACCGGATCGCCTGCTTTGACATAACTGCCAGGTAGCACAAGCGTCTCAGCAACTTGTCCGCGAAACGAACTATAGAGGACGACATCTTCCAGATCTCGCTTTGCGTCGGCCAACTGTTGCTCGGCTTGCAGCGCTTGCGCTTCGCTCGAACGGAGCTCGGCGCGCCGCGCCGAAAGCTCGGCTTTGGCCCGCGCCACATTCGCGTCGGCGGTCGCCATCGTGGTCTTGGCTTGATCCAGCGCCGCCTGGGTGCTGGCCGATTTTTCATACAATTTTTGCGTGCGGTCCAACTCAATTACCGCTAATTGCTTTTCGGCTTCGGCTGCCGCGATGCTGGCCGGGATACGTTCTTCAATATCGACTTGCACCGCTTCGATTTGTCGCCGAGCCACTTCGACGGCTGCTTGGGCGGATTGCACCGCAATACGGAATCGCTCGTCATCCAGGCGAGCCAGCGGCGTGCCAGCTGATAGAAGCTGTGATTTTCCGTTCTGAGCAATCAGGCGACCTTCGATCTGCTCATTGGGTTCGATCACCTGACGAACGCGTCCATCGACCTCAAACCCGATTTGCTCCGTCTTCCAAGAAACTACCGAGCCGGTTACCTCCGAATCGACTCCAGGACGCGTCGTAGTCAGGGTGATGGCCGAAACAGGTCGCGGCGGTTTGCGAATTTCGGCTTTTTTCTCTGGGGGTGAGCAACCGCCCAGCCCCCCTATCAAGAGACCAACCACCAAGACGTAAGCCGATAAATGCGTTAAAATACGGGTAAAGGCCATTTAACTGCCTTAGTTTGCAAGCGAATTTGCCAAAAAGTAAACCGTCGGGTATAGTTTAAGCGACGCCCCAAAAAAGTAAACCCCAAGGTGCAAGTTTGCCTGTCGAGCTCCCCGCTGAGACCCGTCTGACCGATCGAAAGCGCGCGGCGATCCTGGCCGCTGCGGTAAAAGAGTTTGAAGCCTGCGGCTTTGACAACACCAGCATGAACCGCATCGCCGAGACTGCCGCAGTGAGCAAACGTACGGTCTACAACCACTTTGAGAGCAAAGACGCGTTGTTTTTGGCGATCGTGCAAGAGCTGCTAGAAACAACCGAATCGCTTCCCGACTTCCCTTATGAGCAAGACCGCGATCTGGCCGACCAAATGGTGGCCAATGCTCGGCACGTGGTCGAGCTGTTCACTTCGGACAGCTTTCAGGGACTAGTCCGCGTCACCCTCTCTCGGTTCCTGATGTCCCCCCAACTGGCCCAGCAGACGATCGGTGATCAGAAGCGATTTCGTGTGCGGTTGGTGCGGTGGCTCGAACAGGCGACCGCGGCCGGCCGACTCAAAATCGGAGACGCCGAATATGCCGCCGCTCAATTTTGCGGACTGTTGCAAGCATTTGCCTTTTGGCCCCAAGCGATGGGGCTTGAACCAATGCCCGGAGCGGCGGAGAAGGAGCGAATTATTCAATCCTCGGTCGAGATGTTTTTAAGCCAATACGCCGTGTAGTCAGCAGGCCTAGGCAAGTGCTACGATGTCGACAGTATTACCAGGCTGTCGACTCCTCCAAGGATCTATCCGTTGTCTGAACCGAGCACTTACTTTTTGATGGTCGAGCTAAAACCGACTGCTGACAGCGCCTTTGATCCGGCCGAAGTCGCCGGTATTTTTACGCACTGCTTTGTCCCGACCGGCAACTTCTATGAAGCGGTTGGCCTGTTTGAAGCGTCGATCGCCGAGCAGAAGCTGGAACTGGTCAACATCGAATGGTGCATCTTGTTCGACACGTTCGACTGGACCCCCGAAGATATCGCCTTCCATGCGCCGCTGCGTGAAAAATCGCTGCAAACCAGCGAAGTCTGCTTCGGCGACATGATCACTTGGGGCGAAGACGAAGCAGAAGACTAATTGGAAAAATGACGAATGGCTAAATCCTAATGTCTAATGAAAAAACACCGTATTAGACATTGGGATTTAGCCATTCGTCATTCGTTTGCGTTAGCGGGGCAGTGCGTTATCCAATCTTGGTCCGAACAGCGTACCCTATGGGCTAACTGCTGACTCCTTTGGCGATTCGATCGCCGATCGTCTTGTCGATGTTGCGCCAGTATTGCAATACGCGCGACAGCACCGGCTCGGCGACTCCTTCTTTGATGTGCCCTACGACGTTGGAGACCAAGCGATCTCGCGCGGCGTCATCCATCACGTCACGCACCAAAGTGCCGGCTTGGCCCCAGTCGTCATCTTCTTTGTGCAGCGAATAAGCGGCATGCACAAACTCGCCATCTGCGCTCCAAACTTCGGTGGCCGGATATCGCTCGGGATCGGCAGCAGGGCCTCCTTTGGAGTTGGGCGCATAGACCGGGTCAGTGACGTTATCGACCCGCATCGCGCCATCTTTGCTGTAGCTATGCACCGGACACTGGGGACGATTGACCGGGACCTGCTTGTAGTTGACTCCCATCCGCGCACGATGTGCATCGGCATAGGCGAACATACGACCTAGCAACATTTTATCAGGACTGACGCCGATCCCCGGGACCAGATTATTGGGTTCAAACGCCGCTTGTTCGATCTCGGTATGAAAGTCGGTCGGGTTGCGATTGAGCGTCAGCTTGCCAACTTCCTGCAGCGGATAGTCGCCGTGCGGCCAAACTTTCGTCAAGTCAAAGGGATTAAAGCGATAGGTTTTCGCCTCTTCAAACGGCATGATCTGCATATGCAGCGTCCAACTGGGATGGTCCCCCCGCTTGATCGCGTCAAACAGATCGCGGCGATGGAAGTCCGCATCCTCGCCGGCGATGCGAACCGCTTCGTCCTGGGTCAAAAACTCAATGCCCTGATCGGTGTGGAAGTGGTACTTCACCCAAAATCGCTCGCCGGCCGCATTGACCCACATGTATGTATGACTCGAATAGCCGTTCATGTTGCGCCAAGTTTTGGGAATCCCGCGATCTCCCATCAGCCAGGTCACTTGGTGAGCCGACTCTGGAGACAGAGACCAGAAATCCCACTGCATGTCATGGTCACGCAGCCCGTTGTCGGCACGCCGTTTTTGCGAGCGGATGAAATGCTGGAATTTCATCGGATCGCGAATAAAGAAGACCGGCGTGTTATTCCCCACCATGTCGTAGTTGCCTTCGGTGGTATAGAACTTCAGCGCAAAACCGCGAGGGTCGCGCCATGTGTCGGGGCTTCCTCGCTCTCCGGCCACCGTCGAAAACCGAATCAGCGTATCGGTCTTCACGCCCGGCTGAAAGACGGCCGCTTTGGTATAAGCGCTGACATCCTGGGTCACTTCAAAGTGCCCGAACGCGCCAGAGCCTTTGGCGTGCGGCTGTCGCTCGACAATCCGCTCTCGATTGAAGTTCGCCATCTGTTCGATCAGATAGTGATCATGCAGCACAATCGGGCCATTTGGGCCCACGGTCAGCGAGTGCTCATCACTAGCAACCGGAATCCCAGCATCGGTGGTTGTCGGTTTCGGTTTCTCGTTGGTCATCTCTGGTACCTCGCTGACACCCGGTGGCTGGATGTGCATGGGATGGTGCTGAACAATGCATTTGTACGCACAAGAGATGCGCGTCAATCGCCCAGCCTAATAGGCGTTATTGTAGGACTTCGGCGAAGTGATTCCAACAGAGGAGTTGGACTGCTGAGAAACTGGCCCGGCGCGAAGGTATCGAAGTTGCGTCTCCGGCTGCTGTTTCGCTTCACGAATATTTTCTTATGGCCGCAATGCGTTAGGACGAGGCCTGACCTACACCATGCCCCATTTTTTTCGCAAATACCATTCGCCACCTAGTAAGCTGACGACCATAATCAAATTCAGCCAAGCGTCGCGGGCCGATTCGGGCCAGGTCCATTTGGTTTGAACTTCGACCTCGGTCTCTGGCGGCGACTTCTTCACCATTTCGATTAGTTCTGGCAATTGCTCCGCTGCCCACGCCTTGCCGCCGGCGCTGGCGGTGATCGCAGCTAGGCTGGCCATTTGCGATGGCTTGGCCGAAGGGTCAGCCAACTCCAAATCTTGATCGGCGACAAAGAATCGCCCATTGCCGACGCCGAGTGATTTTCCGTCGCGCAGCGCTGTAACCTCCAGCATGTAGTCCCCGGCCGTATCGCCAGTCTCGACTGTGCCGACCACTCCTTCATCGCCGGGCGCCAAACGGACGTTGGTTTTTGTTCCGTCGGGTGCGATGAGCGACGCCTGAAACGTTGCGTCGGCGATCACATCGCCAGCGGCGTCGCGTGCTCCGGCGTTGAAGGTAAATTGCGATTGCGGCGGAAAGCGGCGCTGCGGCAGTTCGACAAACACATCGCGGCGTTCGAGCTCTTCCTTCTTCGCCAACCACAAGATCGACTGCCGCCAAAATCGTTTGTGCAGATCCCCCTTGCCGAACAAGGCCCATCGCCAAGTATCATCGACCGCCAAGGCCAACACGCGGCCTAGTCCATACTCGCCGGCCACCAAGATCGGTTGGCTATTGGTCGATTCAACCAAGACTTGAGCCCGCGGTTTGATCCCTTCAAAATGGTTGGCGCCGCGCTGCGTTGGCAACGCTTGCCAGGCATTTTCGTTTTCGGTTAAGACGGCGATTATCGTTAAATAATGGGGCTTGGCGGGACGCAACGTCAGCGGACCAGCAACGTGCAGGTCTTCGCGAATTGGCGCATCAAAGTCTTGACCTTCAAAGCGGTTGATCGTGATCGGCAATACATCCGCAAGCGGCGTGTTCTGATAACGTCCAGCGCCAAACGTGTGAAAGCCGCCCTGCATCATCAGCCCCTTCCCCTCTTCGACTTGCTTCGCCAAGAGCGCTAGCGTCGCTTCGGACAGCGCCGAAGAATCAAGATCGCCGATCAGAAAGACGTCGTACTTGCCCTCTTCGATTTGTTTGGTCAGATCGATCGGCCATTCTTTGCGGCGGCGTTGATCAATCCACTGAAAATCGATCTGCATATCGGCCGAAGTCGCAACCGCGCGGCGCAGGAACTTTTGTTCTGGTCGCCCGATGACGCGGCCTTCGAGATACAGCACCTTCAAACCGCCTGACAGCACGTTCAAATAAGCGTCCAGGCGATTGTTTTTGCTGATCAATTCGCCTTCCTGCGGCTCGACCGCGACGGTTAGCTTAAATTGTCCCGGCGTTTGCGGCGTGTAGCGAAAACCAACGTCCAGCGTCTCTTGATCTTTGGTCGATTGAATTCGCTTGGTATCAATGACCGTCACTTCACCTTGGGCATTTTCTAGGATCAGCTGAACCGGTACTGGGCGATTCGCCATCCCCTGAACGTGGATCGCCGCCTGGACGGTCATTTCGTTTTTGACAAAGACGGTGAACTGGTCGGCCAACGTTTTGACCGCCACATCGCGTGCCTGCGAGGGATCGATCGCCTGACCAAAGGTCAGCGTATGCAGTGGGACATCCAACCGCGCCAAATCACGCGCCGCTCGCTGCAGCTCGACGCGTGGAGTAAAGACCCGCTGCGCGCCATCGGACAGCAGCACTACGCCGGCCAGTTTTTTACCGGCCATCTGCCGGACCACATCATCCAGGGACGAACCAATATCGGTAAAGCGACCGGCGGCATCGTCGGGAAACGCGATCTTGCCGTTCTCAAACTCGACCCGTTCGGCTTGCGAATCAAACGAGTAGACGGCGACCTCAATGTTCTCCCCTAGCGAAGCCAGATCGGACTGCACCCCTTGCAGTGCACTTTTCACTGCGTCATAGCGAGTTTCTCCGGCCGAAGAATCGGGGATCGACATACTTTGACTGACGTCGTACATCACCACCAAAGTCGCCGTTTGCGGCCGCGTGGTGGTGGTTAGCCAAGTAGGCCGCAACATTGTTAGCACCAACAGCGCAATCGCGCCAAATCGCAGCAGCGCAATCAGCCCTCGGCGGCGCTCGGTCGTCGAAGCAAACGAAGGAGCGATCACTAACAGCGCGACCAGCACCAGGGCCGTGATAAAGACGACGGCCAAGCTGTCAAACGTCGGTTGCAGGTACCAGCCAGACATGCGTGCGCTACGCCTCCTGCCGATAAAAACGTTGCGACAGGGCGAACTCCATCGCCAGCATCAGCGCGACCAATAGCAGCAACGGCGAGAAGAACTCGCGACCGACGCGGGCTTTGCCTTGTTCACGTTCGATCTCGCTCTGCTCTTTGGCGATCTGATAACGATCGGCGCCAAAGATGCCGTCTAATTCTTCCGCCGCTAGCGGACGAAGCTGCGTCGCATACGGGGGCAGGTTCACGCTGAAGCCGAGCGCGGGACCGCCGCCGAGCGGTCGCAGCCGATAAGAACCGATTTGATCGGTGAACGGGATGATGATCAAACCCCGATCGGGGATCACCTCTTGCGGATCGCCGCCGCGCGGGGTGAATAACAGATGCGTTTCCTCCGCTTGCTGCGGACCGGTCAGCAGCGACGCACGTTCGCCAACCACATAATTCAGCCGTTCTTCACCGCTGCGAACTAGATATTTCGCCAACTGATTGGTCAAGATAAAGAAGGGCCAAGAGTCGAACCCCGTAAAAAGCGTGTTCCATTGCGGCGCCTCGTCTGATGCAATCGAAGTGGCGAACGTCAGCACCAGGCCGTCGCCGATGCGCTGTTCGATCAGTGCAGGCATATTGTTTGGGCTGCTAAACGGAATGACAACATCTGCGTCCGGCGCCAATTCGTCAAACGACCAATGCCGCTCGATCGGAAAATTGCGCCATGGGACGTTGTCACCAATCTCGCGAAACGGAGCCAATAGTTGGTGCTGATAATCCTTGGGCTCTAAATACCAGATACGATCGCCGGCTCTCCATTGCCGCGACAGCTTGCCCGGCAATAGCTTTTGCGGCTCTTCCCCGTTCATTACTGCTAACGACGCGGATGGCCCCAAAAAGATCGCCAAGCCGCCGCCGCGCTGCACGTAGAGATCCAGCTTGCGCCACGCACTGTTGGAATAGGCGCCTGGATCAATCAACACGACGCCGCGATAGGCGTCTAGCTCTTGCCGCTCTAGTGCGTCCGGCGCGATCACATCCACCTGAAATGGCGCTCGGCCCGAGTCTTGAAACGCCGGCGGCGCGATGGCGTTGATTAAATCGCGACTTGCGCCGGGCGTCGTTTCAACAATCAACAACGGCCACGGCTCGCGAACCTCAAAAGTAAACCAACGCTTATCATCCGCGGCCAAACCGTCCGCAGCGGCCAGATTGACCCAGCCATGATGCACGCCGACCGGCAAGTCAGACAGGCGAAACTGGACCGCTTGCGATTCGCCGTCGGCCAGTTGCAAATTGCGACGATCGCGGCGATCGGCCTTCGGCAAAATCAGCTTTCCATCTTCGACAATCGGCAACGCGTTATCGAGCTGCTCCAGATAAAGCTCCAACGTTTGCGAGGTCTCGGGGCCATCCTGAGCGACTTCGACCTGTACCAGCACGTCACTATTCTTTGAGACGCTATCGGCCGAAAGCTGGAGATTGGCGACCGATGCGTTACGCACGTCGACAGCGCCTACATCGATCAAATACAACGGGTAATCCGGATGCTGGGCGAGCTTGCTTTTCAGATCGCTCAACTGCGCCCCCTCCCATGCAGGCTGACTGAGATCGGTAAAGACGTAGATTTCTTTCCGTTTCTTCTCGCTAGATTCGGCAAGATCGACCGCCTGAGAGACGATCCGATCCATGCTCTCGCCACCGGGCGAAACTTCGAGCCGCTGAATCGCTTGCCGCGCGGCGCCAATATCGGCGGCAAAGATCGCAGCGCCGGTGCGACGATCCGCGATCGCCACTTCGCTCTCCGGAGGCAACTGGCCGGTCAGCCAAATCGCGATCTCTTGCGCTTTTTCTAGGCGCGTTTGGTTTTCATGCTGATACAGCAATCGCGGCGAACTGTCGAACACAAAGACTGCAGCGACCGGGGCTTCTTGATCGCCCAGCGAACTTCCCCCGCCGGCCGATAAGGCCATCGGGGTCACGATGCCGACGCCGATCAATAGCGAGATCGCTAAGATGGTCATGCCGATCGCCAGCCCGCGACTTGCGCCAACTATCCAAGTGGCGCCTGCGATGATGCCGGCGATCGCCGCGCCAAACGCGAACAGCCCGACCAATACCCAACTGCTGACAGCGGCCGAACTGACGCTCGGTCGCGCCAGCGCCAACACCAGCAATAAAATCGCCGCACAGCGCAGAAATAGCAGAATCCAATGCTTCAGCTCTAGCCGACGCTGATTTTGCACGTTGCGCGCACGGACAAATCGCAAAGCGGGAAACAGAATCCGCTTTGGTTGCTGCCGCATCACCAAATGCAGCACGATCGGAACGCCGATTAACAGGCCGCCGATCAGCAGGCTGAGGTTGGCCAATTGCATGGCTTAAAACCTCGTACGGCGGTTAATCAAATACTCAGTCAATGCTTTGTCAAAGGGCATGCTGGTGTCTAGCTCGACGTAATCGACGCCGGCCTTCGAGCAGTCGCGGCGATACCGTTCGCGAAACGCTTCGACCTCTTTGCGATAGTCGGACCGATAGCTGCCGGCATCTAACTTGACAACCTCTTTTGACTCAGGGTCTTCTAGTTCGACCATTCCGTCAAACGGAAACGTCACTTCCGCTTCATCCAAAATATGAAACAAGATCACGTCATGCTGGCGATGCCGTAATTGATACAACGCTTTGAAAACCTCGTCTGGGTCTGACAGCAAATCACTGAAGATCATGACCACGCTGCGATGCTTGAGCATCGCCGCAAGTTGCGACAAGCTGTGGGCGATATCGGTCTCGCCGGTCGGCTGCAAATTGGTGAGCAGTGAGAGGACGTCCCCCAAATGTTTGCGCTTGGACTTGGGTGGCAGACTTTGGCGGATCTTGGTATCGAATGTGACCACTCCGACCGGATCTTGCTGATGAATCATCAAGTAGCAGAGCGCCGCGGCCAACGAAATCGCGTAATCAAACTTGGTCATCTCCTGCCGATAGGTGTAGCCCATCGACTTCGAGAGATCCATCGCGATATAGCCGGTGATGTTGGTTTCGGCTTCAAACTTTTTGATGTAATAGCGATCGGTCTTGGCGTAGACCAGCCAGTCGATGTCTTTGGGATCGTCCCCCTGTTCGTAACGTCGATGCTCACTAAATTCGACGGAAAAACCGTGATACGGACTCGCGTGCAAGCCTTGAAAGAACCCCCGCACGACAAACTGAGCGCGTAAGTCGAGCCGCGAGATCTGGCGGATCACTTCCGGCTTTAAGTAGCTCTCAACAGTCGACATAGGAGTTGTTTTCGTAGGACAGACCGTGGTCGATCGCGTGTTGTAGGGCAGGCAGTGCCTGCCGATCCGTAAACTTCACACTAGCCCGCAGCGCCAGCGAGGGAATGCGGCTGGCTTCTTCAATCCGGCTTGGCGTGGCCAAGCGGATTCCCTCGCTGGCGCTGCGGGCTAGTGTTTGGGTTGGATTCACAGGATGGTCGGCAGGCATGGCCTGCCCTATTTTTCGAACTTTTCGATTTCGGGTTCGGGGATTTCTTTGAGTAGTTTGCGAATAACGTCTTCGTTGGTCATCCCTTCGGCTTGGGCTTGGAAGTTGGTGCTGATGCGATGACGCAGCACCGGGATGGCGATCTTTTTGACATCTTCAATTGCGACGGAGAAGCGCCCTTCCATGGCGGCGATCGCTTTGCCGCCGTTGATCAGGTTTTGTCCGGCACGCGGACCAGCGCCCCAGTCGACCAGCTCTTTGATGAACTTGGGGGTCTCTGGATCTTTGGGTCGAGTCGCGCGGACGAGTCGCGCGACATACTTGATCACGTATTCGCTGACGGCGACCGATTGCACCAGCTTTTGGATGTTGAGGATCGCGCGGGCCGAAAAGATCTTGCGAACTTCGACCTTCTCTTGTCGCGTCGTGCTCGAAAGAATCTTCTCTTCTTCGCTGAGCGTGGGGTAACCGATGATGATGTTAAACATGAAACGGTCCAACTGCGCTTCGGGCAGCGGGTAGGTGCCTTCTTGCTCGATCGGGTTTTGCGTCGCTATCGTGAAAAAGGGATCGGGCAAGTCGTAGGTCTCACGCCCGACGGTTACTTCCCGTTCTTGCATTGCTTGCAGCAGGGACGCTTGCGTCTTGGGAGGCGTCCGGTTAATCTCGTCCGCCAACAGAATGTTGGTAAAGACCGGCCCTTCGACAAAGCGGAAGTTGCGCCGGCCATTCTCGTCTTCTTCCAGCACGTTGGTGCCGGTAATGTCAGACGGCATCAAGTCCGGCGTGAACTGGACGCGTTTGAACTGCATGTCCAACACGCGGGCCAAGGTGCTGACCATCAAAGTTTTGGCCAGTCCCGGCACTCCTTCTAACAAACAGTGCCCGCGAGTAAAGATCGCAGCGAACAATTGTTCGATGACTTCTTCTTGACCGACGATGACCTTCTGCAGCTCTTGCTGCATCACCAGCTTTTGCTGCTTGAACTCTTGTAGTACTTCGCCTAGGTTGCGGGTTTTTGCCACGTAGCGATCCTCAATGGGCTGAAATCGTTGGCCGGCTTGTGGTTGTTGGGAACAAACCGTTTCGTGTCTGGGCAAACCAAATTAACAATTTTATCGCCCAAAAGCGCCGAATGGCCCTAAAATAGGTGGAAGCGTTCAGACAGCGGTGATTTTAGAAGTCACAGCCGTCGACGGCAACGTGTACGGACACTTCTGCATCGGCGTTAACTATTGAAAAGTTAGATATTTATGTCGACCATCCATCGCTACGCAGCTACTCCGGTTACGGTTCCTAAGAAGCTTACGCAGCTTGCCTATGCAACCCTGGCGAGCTTAGCAATTGCAGCGAGTTTGTCGATTAATCCGGCGATCGCGATCGCCCAAAACCCTCAACGTGGCGGAAATCCCGTCACGCCGCAACTTGTCAACGAATCAATCGCGCGCGGCATCAACTTTTTACGCAAGCAGCAACAACCCGATGGCGGCTGGGCCGAATACCCCGGCCAGCCGGGCGGCGTGACCAGCCTAGTGATGCTGGCGTTAATTGAAAGCGGAGTCGACGAGGACGATCCGGTGCTGACCAAAGGGTTGCAATATCTAGAGACAAAAATTGGCCAGCCAGAGCACACCTATGCGCTCAGTCTGCAAATCATGGCCTATAGCATGACCGATCCGATCGGGCGCAAAGCCAGCATTGTCGCCAACACGCAAAAACTGTCCGACATGCAAATCCGCGGAGGTGAACGGAGCGGCATGTGGACTTACGCTGATCCGCGCGGCGGCGGCGGCGGTGATAACTCCAATACGCAATTCGCAATTCTAGCGCTGGACGAAGCGGTCCATACCGGCGCGAATGTTGACGACCCGATCTGGCAAATCTCACACGACTATTGGGAAAAAGCCCAAAACCCCAACGGATCGTGGGGCTATTTGCCAAACTCGCCGGGTCGCGGCAGCATGACCGCGGCCGGAATCTCATCGATGATTATCACCACCAAACGACTGGCCGAGGGTGACGCAACGGTCAACGGCGAAAGCATCGCCTGCTGCGGAAAGCAAACGCCCAACACGGCGATTGAAGATGGCTATGCCTGGCTTGGGCGCAACTTCACGGTCTATACCAACCCGGCTGACGGGGGCGATTCGCTGAACCTGCTTTACTATTTGTATGCGGTCGAACGAGTTGGACGCTTGGGCGGGCGGCGTTTTATCGGCGAGCATGATTGGTATCGCGAAGGCGCCGAGATGCTGGTCAACAACCAAGATGCACTGAACGGATCGTGGCGCGGCACCGGCAATGCCGAAGTGACGCATCCGGCGGTTTCCACTTCCCTGGCGCTGCTGTTTCTGGCCAAAGGTCGACGCCCGGTCTTGGTCGCGAAGTACAAACACGACGCGGCGACCGGCCCACGCAACGCCGTCAGTCATGACTGGAATCGCCATCGTAGCGACATCGCCAATCTGACCAACTTTATTGAACCGCGGTGGGGTAACCAGCGGATGACTTGGCAAGTGATCGACGCGGCGCATGCGACGACCGAAGACTTGCTGCAAACGCCGGTGCTGTGGATCAGCGGCAGAGACGCATTGAAGCTGACGCCGGAGCAGGAAAAAAGCCTGAAGCTATATATAGAGCAAGGCGGTTTTGTGTTTGCTGAAGCTGCGTGCGGGGGCGCCAAGTTTGACACAGACTTTCGGGCGTTGATGAAACGGATCTTCCCCGACGCGCCGCTGCGGCTTTTACCGCCGGATCATCCAATCTGGTTCGCCGAAGCTCCGATCGAAGCGCAATTTGCCAAACCGCTGCTGGGAATCGACGCTTGTTGCCGCACCAGCGTTGTCTATTGCCCCGAAGACCTTGGCTGCTTTTGGGAACTAAACCGTAGCGAAGCGGTCGCCAAGTATCCGCCGAAAGTGCGTGCCCAGATCGAAGCAGTCAATTTGATGGGCGCCAACGTGTTAGCCTATGCGACAGGTCGCAAGCTGAAAGACAAGTTAGAAGATATCGAGATCGACGAATCGCTGGGCGTCGACGATGGACAGTTGCGCAACACGCTGGTCGTCGGCAAGTTACAACATACCGGCGGCGCCGATGATGCGCCGGCGGCGCTAACCAATATGGTCAAAGTGGCGGGCCGGCAGCTTGATTTTCGCTTTGACGCTTCTCCTCGGTTGATTCCGGCCAGCTATGACAAGCTGTACGAGTACCCGATCCTCTTCATGCATGGCCGCCGTGACCTGCGTTTCTCTCCCCAAGAGCGAACCATCTTGGCCGAGCATCTGTCGCGCGGCGGATTTTTATTCGCCGATTCGATCTGCGCCAGCGGCCCGTTCACCACCGCGTTTCGACGCGAGATGAAGATGATGTTCCCCGACGCCGAGCTAAAAGAGATTCCGCTCGATCACCCTATTTTTTCCGACGCCTTCAACGGCTTTGACATTACCACCGTAACCGTCAATGATCCGCAAGAGCGGCAAGACGGCGAAGGGCTGCAAGCGACGCAATCACGTCAGGCGCCCAAACTAGAAGGGCTATGGCTCGACGAGCGGCTGGTGGTTGTCTTCTCGCCGTTGGATCTCAGCTGCGCGATGGAGAATGGTTCTTCACTGCAATGCAAAGGGTATGTGCGGGAAGACGCGGCGAGAATCGCGGCGAATATCTTGCTGTTTGCGATGCAGCAGTAGCTGAGGGTCTAGCTCCAATGAAGAGAATGCGTCATTGATTTCTCCGCCTACTGCGAAAGCCCAACTTTGGCTTCACCTCGCTACGTGCTAGATTACAGGGGAACCTAAGATCTAGCAGCTGGAGCGATATTAAGCATCATGTATCAAGAGTCGGAAAGCAGTCGCAAGACGATGGGGGATGTGGACGTCGTGTTTCACGATGGAGTCTATCACCTGTTTCACCTCGTCCTACCGAATCACGACTTTATCGCACATGCGGTCAGTGACGATGGCTTGGCCTGGCATCGGGTCGAGAATGCAATATTCATCGGGCATCCCGGCGCTTGGGACGATTCGATGCTGTGGACGATGCATGTCTCGCCCAATCCGTTTAAGCCCGGCTCGTGGCGCATGTTCTATACCGGGCTCGCGCAGCACGATAACGGACTGGTCCAGCGGCTCGGGATGGCGACCAGCGATGACTTATTTCAATGGGTCAAAACGCCGGTCCACTGGGTCAGCCAATGCAAACGTTGCCGCGTGACGAATGCGCCAGCGAGCAACATCAATGCCCATTATGACGAGACGAGTCATTTTCCGCTGGAGTCGCCGACGCCTTACTACGAGAGCAAATTATCCGAGGGGCGCAGCTGGATCAGCTGGCGCGATCCGTTCTACTATCGCGACGAAAATCAAGGCTGGCTCCTAGCGGCTGCCCGAGTTCCGGATGGTCCCGTATGCCGGCGCGGCTGCGTTGCGCTGCTGGAAGAAACGGCCGAAAACCAGTTTGAAGCCAATCCCTGTCTATTTCATCCCGGACTTTACGACGATATCGAGGTTCCTAATCTGATAAAGCTGCGCGGCGAACGTTATTTGGTCGGCAGCATTCGAGAAGACGCGAAAATTCGATACTGGCACGCCGCCGATCTCGAACAACCGTGGGCCAACTTTTTCGACAACGTGCTATTGCCGCGGGGCAACTACGCCGGGCGAATCTGTTTTGACGACCATGGCCCGATGATCTGGAACTTTTATTCACACGACATCAACCGGCGGACCGTAAAAAACTTGCTCCCCCCGCCTAAGCGACTTCGGCAACTGCCGGATGGTCAATTGCAAGTCGCGTCGTTTGAAGGTTTTGACAAACGGATCAAAGCGGATGTGACGAGCGAGGTTTTTAAGATCTCAAAAATGCTCGCTGACAAAGATGGCTCGGCCGAAGTCACTCAAGAAACCGGTTCAATTCGCTTGCAAAACAATGCCGGGTTTCAGGCATTTTTGCTTGGCTCGACGGTCAATTGTTTTCGCTTCCGCGCGCGCCTTGATATGCAAGGGAACGGTAAGTGCGGGCTCGTCTTTCGAATCAATCCCGAGACGCAAGATGGGTATTTTCTCTCTCTCGACATGTATCGCGGCGTCGCCCAATTGCGCGCGTGGGGTACCGATCACACGGCGACCGGCGAGCACATGATGCAATTTACGACGCTGCAAGCCGGCTACTGGAGAAGCCGTTTGGACCGCCCTTGCGAGATTCGCCTGGTCGCATACGGCAGCTACATTGAGTTTTCGATCGATGATCGGATCGTGATTTCGCTGGCCGACCAGACCTTTTCCGAGGGAAAATTGGGGATCTATATCGAAAGCGCTTGCCTGGATGTCGATCAGATTCACTTAGAGCAGATGCACCGTCCTGTGACGGCCGATGAGAATTTGGCGCAGTAATCGACTACGATCTGGCTGCCCCCACCTTTCGTGGTGATTTGACAAAGTTTCACGCAAACCCCGCTGATGGACCTGTCGCAACTAGACTAATCGATACGTAAGGGAGTAAACTGTCGCTAGCCGGGAATTACTCTTGAGGAGGGGGGGCGGAAGATCCGCTAGTCTCTAAACATACATGACGCAGATTCTTGTCGTAGACGATGACCGAGCCGTAGCTCGCCTTGTCCAGCGTTGCTTTGAAGGCAGCTCTGTAGAAGTGTTGACCACCCAGCGTGCCGCGGATGTCATTCCGCTAATTGAAAACCACGCAGTCGACGTGCTACTGCTGGATATTATGTTGCCGGAGATCAGCGGGCTTGATATTGCCCGCCAGATCCGGAAGATCGATTCTAAATTACCAATCATCTTTGTCACCGGTCGTGACGACAGCGAAACGACCATCGAAGCGATGAAGTTGGGCGCATATGACTATTTGGTCAAACCGCTCGACATCGGTATGGTGCAGGAATTAGTGGAGCGTGCGATCGAGAATCGCCGCTTGATGCACGAACCGGTCGTTTTGACGCCGCAGCAAGAGAACGAAAACGAGGCCGGCGACCTGCTTGTCGGTCGCAGCCCGCAAATGTTGGCGGTCTACAAAGAAGTGGGACGCGTCGCGGCTCAAAACGTCAACGTCCTGGTGCGCGGCGAAAGCGGCAGCGGCAAAGAGCTAATCGCCAGAGCGATCTACCAGCACAGTAACCGCAATGATCAGCCATTTTTGGCGGTCAACTGCGCTGCACTCAGCGAAACCTTGCTTGAGAGCGAACTGTTCGGCCATGAAAAAGGCGCCTTTACTGGCGCCGATTCGCGTCGCATTGGTAAGTTTGAACAATGCAACGGCGGCACGATTTTCCTGGATGAAGTGGGGGATATGTCCCTGACGATTCAGGCCAAAGTCCTCCGGCTCCTGCAAGATCAGCGTTTCGAGCGTCTCGGCGGCACCGAAACTATCTCCACCGATGTCCGTATCATCTCGGCCACCAATCGTGACTTGGAAGAGATGATCGCCGATGGCGACTTCCGCTTGGACCTGTATCATCGCTTGAAGTCGTTTGAAATTGGGATTCCGCCGCTCCGTGATCGTGACGGCGATCTCGAGCAACTTGTGCAATACTTCCTCAAGCAGTTCAACAAGCAACTCGGCAAAGAGATCACCGGACTTTCAGCCGAATCGTTATCGCGACTGAAATCCTACAATTGGCCCGGTAACATCCGCGAGTTGCAAGGCGTACTCCGCAAATCGATGTTAATGGCCACATCCACAGTCCTGGCGCCGGAATGGCTGCCGCCAGAACTATTTGGCGCGCCTGCTCCGTCAAGGAACGACTCAACCGGCAGCCAAGATGACGCGTTTGACGTCTTTTTGGGGCAGCTCGAAAAACGTGGCTCCGAAGATATGTACGCCGAATCCTTGGAGTGGATGGAGCATCGCCTGCTGTCCTTCGTGCTCGACAAAACAGGCGGCAATCAATCGAAAGCGGCCGCTCTCCTCGGTATCACCCGCGGCAGCCTGCGTCATAAAATGCGGGCACTTAGCATAACCGTCGAACAGGTCGTCAAAGGGGACGAGTAACCCTCGTCCTGCTTCCTCGCTCTTGCAAATCCGCCTTGCGCAATCACAGCCCAAGGCACCAGTCTTGAAATTGCGGTGATTTACAACTGCTCAAGATGGAACCCGGTTGCACGGAGAGATTGATCGCCCATGCAGAGTTTGTGTTCCTAAAATATCAATGGACTCACGCTGCATGATGGGGTCGACTCTCCTCCGTTAGATCCCAGCCTGACGCGATGAGATCTGGCGAATCGGTCGGTGCGGCGTAGTAACGTATCGCAACTGCATCGGCTGCACGCAGCGCGTGTTCGGCCTGCGCTAGTTGCTCGGGATCTCCTCGCACCACCACCCCTTGTCGATCTTTCAGCAGTGCAACGATCTCGGCTTCTTGACTGCGAGGAACTCCCCAACCAGACATCGCTCCCAGCAATGCGCCGACGATCGCGCCGGTAACTGCGATCCCCAGCGGTGCGCTAGTGGCCGACAGTTCTCCTGCCATCGCAAAGACAGCAAACACCGATCCCACTGCCCCCAAAAAGCCGCCGATTGCAGCCCCCCAAAGAAGTCGCGGCTTGGCTTGATCCGACTGCAACGCAATATGCGGCGCAAGCGCACGCACATCATGCTCATCGCGGAGCAGCTTGAAATTTTTCGGGGTCAGCCCCCGCAGTTCCATTTCGCGCTGGGCGGTCTCCCAATCTGCGGACGAATCAAACGTGCCGATTAGACAATCTTGGCTCATGACTATTCTCCTTGTCCAAAAAAAGAACGCGGCTGCAATTGCAGCCGCGTTCCCTCCCATCACCCAACTTCTTCCGATCGCCTGCCGGAAGGTCCGGTCGTTCTATTGCAGCTTTTGTTCGCAAAACTCGCGGATTTGATCGCGGCCTTGGTTCACTGCAACGAACTGTTCGTTCAAAACGGCATTTAAAGGGCTGCCGGCCGTCTTAGGTAATAACTTTTTATATTCATCGACCAAGTAATTCTCCATCCGTTGCATGTCAGCCAGAATAAATTCCAACTTGCCGCCTGAGACGGAAGAGCGGATCGCCATCCAAATCTTTTGCGCTTCTCCCGTTAACGTGCCGGAAGAAGGAGTTTTATGGTCGTTTAGTTGCAAGTATTGACGTAATTCATGTTCAAGCTGAGCACGTCGCGTCGCCAGTTCATAAAAGAGCCGCGCCGTTTGCGGACACTCTACCTTAGCGGCAGAGTCGGTCAGCGCTGTCTGGCTATCATGCAAAACTCGTGTTAACTCACTGAGTGCCGCAAGCGTCTCTTCGTCCAATTGGTAGATGGTGTTCATATGCGACATGACGGCCCCTGAATGAAAAGAACGGAATGACTCGAGAAATTCTTCTCCGCATGACGCTTGCCGTCGTTGATTAACCCGGGCCGGGCGACGTTACGCCCGGCGTTTTCAACGAGAGTCGGCGCCTAGGCGACAGGGCGACGAACCAGGCCACCCAACAGACTCACGACAAACAGGACCAAAAAGACAAAGAACAAAATCTTCGCGATACCGGCTGCGGCGCCAGCAACACCACCAAAACCAAGTCCGGCAGCAATCAACGCGATAATGAAAAACATCAGGGCCCATGACAACATGGCAGTCTCCTTTGTAAAGCTCAGGTTCGTTGGATGATCTCGCGTTCCAGGGATGGATGCGAGATGTTGTGTTCTTAATGATTCACTAATGCAGCTGGTATGCCAAACGCAACAAAAGCGGCAAAAAGAACCCACAACTGCAACCTGTGTAACGAGTTAGAATTCTCGCTACGTCTAGAAAGTCATTAGTTGACCAACGGCTGGTGACTTGAACGGCGTCGCTCTGGAAGTGCGGCGACCAGCAACAGGTCCTTTAACGGCGAAATGGTTCCAAGGCTTTCGCCAGCCGCTCAAATTCGCGCAGCATCGTAGCGACCATTCCCTGGGCTTGCTCAACTTTGCCGGTCCGAGCAGCTTCTTCTACTTCGCTGGCCGCTTTTGCCGCCGCTTCTCCACCGACGTTGCCGGCCAAGCCTTTGAGACTATGCGAAATCATTTCGATGCGCCGTGCATCGCCCGCATCGGCCGCTTCGACGAGCTCGCTCAACAGTTGTTGCGAATCTTCGTCGTAAAAAACAACAAAATCACGGTACAACTCAAGATCACCTCCCAGACGCTCCAGAGTCGCTTCTAGCTGCAAAGGCTCCCCTGGTGGGCGGATCTTGATCGGGTTTGATTCACTTTCGCCGTTCATGTTGCTGTTAAAATCGTTGGCCAGGCTTTCGAGGGTAGCAAGCAGATCGTCAATATCGATCGGCTTCGAGATATACGCATCCATTCCGGCGCCGAGGCATTTCTCGCGATCCCCGTGCATCGCATGAGCGGTCATCGCGATAATCGGCGTCGGCTCATAACCTTCTTCCCGTTCGATCTGACGGATCGCTGCGGTCGTTTGCAGACCGTCCATAATCGGCATCTGCACGTCCATTAAAATAACATCAAACTCGTCATCGCGAAACTTCTCGAGCGATTCTCGTCCGTTGTGCGCCTCGACGACGATGTGCCCTCGTTTTTTTAGCAGACTGGTGACCAACTTGCGATTGGCGGCCGTGTCTTCGACCAGCATCACGCGCAGCGCGTGATGGCTCGACAAAACTTCAACCGAGCGAGATCGTTGACTCTCGGGAGCGGCGAGCGACATCGCTTCGATAAGGGCATCATGCAAACTTGATGCGGTGATCGGTTTCGCCAACGTCGAGCGGATCGGCAAGTCTGCTTCTCGCTCACGAAAATGATGCCGGTCACTGGGCGCCGCCATCAAAATGATCGGCGGAGTCTTACCGGCGACCTCTTTCAGGCGTTTGCACAAGTCATAACCATCGATGCCCGGCATCAATGCGTCAATCAGAACCAAATCAAAGGGATCGCCCACTTTTTGTTTTTCGTGAAACAAACGAACCGCCTCTTCGGCGTCGGGCGTAGTGAACGCGTCCAGTTCCCAGGCTCGTAAGAGCTCTCGCAATATTTTTCGATTCGTCTCGTTGTCGTCCACGACCAAGACTTGCATTCCGGCAAATTCTGGCGGCAGGACCGCGGTTCGCAGGCGAGTTTCGGCGGAGCGCGTCAGAGGAAAGAGAAGCGCAAACGAAAACCGACTGCCGACCCCAGGCTCACTTTTCAGTTCAAGACGCCCCCCCATCAGCTCCAACAATTCGTGACAAATCGTCAGCCCTAAGCCGCTACCGCCAAAATTGCGTGTCGAAGAACTGTCGACTTGCGTAAACGGCTCAAAGATTCGATGTTGATCCGCATGCGTGATGCCGACCCCGGTATCACTAATGGTAAAGCGAATGCGCACTTCTCGCGGAAATCGTCGCAGCAGTTTGACCGACAGGAGAACCTCTCCGCTTTCAGTAAACTTCACCGCATTAGAAACCAGATTGGTGATGATTTGTCTCAGCCGAATCGCATCGCCGATCAACTCTTCAGGGATGCGCGAATCGTAATCAATCGCAACTTCCAAACCCTTCGAGAACGCTCGCTCCGAGAGCGTCCTCATCGTCTCATCAATCGTCTGCCGCAAATTGAATTCGGATCGATCAATGGTGAACTTGCCGGACTCGATTTTGGAAAAGTCGAGAATGTCATTCAACAAACTCAACAACGTATGAGCCGAGGAATTCGCCGTTTCCACATATTCCCGCACCGCATCCGGCAGATTTTCACCCAAAGTTAACTTGGTCATGCCGATAATCGCGTTCATCGGCGTACGAATCTCATGACTGACATTGGCTAGAAATTCGCTCCGCGCCCGATTGGCTCGTTCGGCGGAAGCCTGAGCTTTTCGCAGCTCTCGCTCGGCGAATTTCCGTTCTGAAATGTCGCGTTCAATCGTCGAGATCCCAACGATTCGCTCACCGGCGTCGCGCAGCGGAGAGACCGTGATCGAAACCGAAATGATGCGACCATCTCGGCGACGGCGCTCTGTTTCAAATTGCGTTAATCGGTTGCCATTCAACCGAGCAGCTTTGATTTCCGGCTCTTCCTCATGCTGGGTCGGGGGAAACAAAACCGACACAGGTTGCCCGATTGCTTCGGCGGCTTGGTAGCCATACACCGCTTCGGCGCCTGCGTTCCAACTGGTGATTACGTCATCCATGTTGGTGCTGATAATCGCGTCGTAAGACGAATCAACAATCTGCGCCAGACGCTGGTACGACTGATCGCGACACCAACACGCGGCCAATACAGACAACCCTCGCATGGCGTCAGCGAGCTTCGATTCGATCCGTTCTAGCTTCAGGTTCTCGGTCTCACCAAACAGCTCTATCGCTAAGACGGGCTTGTCTTCCAAGAAAATCGGCAGCACCAAAATCGATAAGGATTGATCCCCGCCGATCGTAGAGTCGAGCGGCTCGATCAACGCTTGTCGCTCTTGAAAGGCGCGCAAGACGACTTCACCTGCTTCGGCAGTCGCCGCCTCCGAATAACGCTGGCGCAGGCGTTTGGCTACCTCATCACACTCAATCAGATCTTCTGGATGCCAGAGCTGTGCGGCGAGAGTACGCGGGCTCACCGAATCGTCAGGAATGCTGACACATCCGAAACGGCAGTCAAACTCAGCAACTAACCAGGGAAAGATACGCCTTACAGAGTCCGGTAGCGAGTCGCCCACGGCGAACGCCTCCATCAGTCGGAGAAATAATTTCTTCGGCGGATCAGCGGCGTTCACTTATCCCACCCCCACAACAGCGCAAAGCTCTCGTCCTTAAACGAATTGCTTTAACAATCGACCGCACTCTGGCGCACCGATTGCCTTGCTGGATCGTTCGAAAAGACTTGCCCATTTCATCTGAGATAGCGATCGCCATGATTCTTTGATCGAATTTCTATTCTTGCTACTCGTTGCTGGTGTTCACGGATAGTTGACCTATCGCTGGCTACTCCCCAAGGGGGCGGTTGAGCTGAGTCGCATTTGGGTTTATCGGCGAGCTGTTGCGTGCACGGATATTGCGATTGATCAGGATCCGTGAATTTTTCGTGATCCATCGGTAAAGCCACACTGCCGATTGTCTGACCCGTGATTGACGGCGCGATCTTCGCTGCACTCCTGGCTCTAGTGAGTGGTAGAGCACGCTACGGCGAGTGACCATCAACCGTCCCGCAGTTTGTGAAAACTTTATCAAATGCGCTTAGTATGCAAATTGCCGACCGTTAAAGCTTAGGTCGCGATAATTTCTTGGAATCTGGTCCAAATCGGTCAAATCTGCGGCAACCACACACGCTTGCGCAAATTTAAACAACCTTATTCCTCTCAGAACTGCGTGCGTGGCGCAATCAGCCTGGTCGCTGGACAGCCAACATCAAGGAAGTCCGATGCCTGGGCCAGAACGCTGCAACCCTCGTCTATCAAACGAGTTAGAAACTTTCGCGATCAATTGGCCCATGAAATGCCTTAGAAGTGATTCGACGGAAGTCATCCCAACTTTCCTTCCCATCCACCTTAGGAGTACAAGCATGAACCATTTGAATGAACGTCGTGGAAATTCGATCGTCGGCGTATTAGCGACAATCGCATTAATAATCGTGATCGCGTGCGGAGTCATCTATGCGATGGGCTACGCCAAGGTCGAAAGCACCAACGATACGACCACGATCGAAGTCAACACGCAACAAATCAAAGATGACGCCGGTCAGGCAGTCGATTCTGGCAAAAAGATGCTAGATGACGCTGGCGAATCGATCGAAGAGGGAGCCGAAGAAGTTCAGGAGAACGTCAGCGGTGAGCCAGATTCCGACGTTGAAGTCGAAGTCGAACGAAACCCACAGCCTTTGAATCCCCCCGTTACCGAAAGCAATTAGGCCGCACCAGAGAGCTGGCCTGATTCCCCCTGCTCCAATGGCTCGCTTTGTTCACAAGACAGCGAGCCATTCTTTGTTTTCTCCATTCAACTCTCAGAGGAGTGCTGCTCATGTTTCGCCGCATCGATCCCTTTGATTTGTACCACTTCGGACTGGGTGCGATCTGCATCGCCGCGTTCACGCTCGGCTGTACGCCTCCGAATCAAACGCCGGATGATGCAGCTCCGCCGGCCACTATCGATTCGACAACCGATTCAGCAACATTGGAAACAGAGCGCAAGCCGAAAGTGGACATCGATATCGGCGGGGGGAATGGAGTTGATATCGACGTCGAAGGACGACGAGCTGAGAACCCTGTCGATTAATCACAGCGTAACAACCAAAGGATCAAAGATGGAAACGGCCTGCGCGCCGGAGAATTTGAGCGACGTCTTAGACCAGTTGGTGAACAATACCACCGGAGAGAGCGCTACGCTGGGTGACGTCTTAGAGGCCCTCAACAGTCGTAGCTTTGGCCCGGTGCTGTTAGTACCCGCTGTGCTTGCCGTCTCTCCGCTAGGCGCTGTGCCGGGCGCCTCAATCTTTACCGGCGTTTTAATTTTTATCATTGCAGCTCAGATGTTGATTGCGCGATCGCACATCTGGATGCCAAAGCGATTACTCTCGTTTTCATTTTCTCGCGACAAGCTGGTGAATGCGGTCGACAAGACGCGTCCATGGGCTCAATGGATCGAGCCGTGGGTTCATAACCGCTATGCAATGTTCATCGAAGCCCCGTTTCGTCCAGCGATCGCTTTGCTAGTGATGATCCTGGCGACCTTGTTTATCCCGCTCGCATTTCTTCCGTTTGCGGTCGCGGTTCCGGGGATCGCCATCTCGCTGATAGCCTTGGGGATGACCGCCAAAGATGGAGCGTTGGTCGTCGCTGGTTGCGTCGCGAGCCTGGCTGCGATCGGATTAGCCGTCGCTTTCTGGCCTTTTTGAGTAGCGGCGAGCAGCTAATAAAAATTTATTTGCTTCGACGCAATTGGCGACCTAGATTAAAAGTGTTCGGCTGATGGGCCCTTTCGGTCTATCTGGCTCCAGATGACCGCAGTCGAACAGGGACGCTACACGGAGCGTTAGGTAACTGACCCGTAGCGTGAACCCGACGCGCGTTGACACCTAGCAATCGCGCGCCGGGCTTTTTTATTTCTTGCTTGCGAACTCTCTCGCATCGCTCCTGCCTATTCTTGCAACAACATATTTGGGCGCATTCATCCGCGCGCACAGCAGCGCCCGCGAATGAAACGTCTCTTTCGCACATGTCTGGTTACGCAAGCTTGGCAATTGGAAGCTGATAGTTCAGGCTGGTCGCCGCGCCGGCGCCGCCCTGGTTGCGTTTTGGCAAAACCCTCGGGAAAACCACCTTTTGCTCAAGCGGCACGGACTTTGCTTCTCTATCTAGCAACAAAACAATCCCGCGTTTGCAAAAAACGCGAGGCGGACTGATGAACTTGACGAAGGAGACCACACGATGACAAAGACCACTTGGAGTTGGCTGGGCTTGTTGGGCATTTGCGCCTTAGCGTTGCCAGTTGCCGCTCAGGATGCAAATCTGACCGAAGCAATCGAAGGCCCGGCCAATGCCGGCGTCGATGTGGATGTAGACGTCCCCCAAGCAGATGCGCCCCCGGCTGTCACCCCGCCAAAAGTTCAACCCGACACGGCGTTGCCTGTGCCAGCTGCTCAAGGCGACGCAGCCGTTGATGTCGACGTCGAAGCAGATCGCTCCCCGCGACTCGATTCGCAATTGCAGGGCAAAGCGAACATGAAAGCCGATGTCGATGTCGACGTTGATCCAGCGGCGCCCGTCAATCCGAATCCCGGTGTGGATGTCGATGCGACCACCGACATTGATGCCCGCAATCGTGCCAACATGAATCGCGACCGCGACAACAATCGCGACCGTGACCAAGCGAACAACCAAGATCGCAACGCCAAATGGCGTTACAAGCAGCACAACGGCGAATGGTGGTATTGGACTCCTGCTGGTAATTGGATGTACCACCGCGGCGGCAACTGGGTGTCGTACGATCGCGCCACCTATAGCCGTCCGAACCACTATCGCCCGCAATCCAATTACGGATACGGCGGTAACTACGGTGGCCAAGCGTACTACAACAATGGTTACTACAACGGCCCTAACCGAACGTACTATCGTGGTGGCTATAACGGCTACAACAATGGGTACAACCGATATGACCGCGGATTCAACAACGGGTACGGCTACGGCCCCGGATATGGCAACGGCTACTACCGCGGCGATCGCGGCGCCCAACGAGGCGCTAACATCGGCGCCGGAATCGGCGGAGCGATCGGTGGTCAAGGTGGCGCCAACATTGGCGCCGGAATCGGAGCCGCCATCGGTAGCGACTAACTTGTCCAGTTAGAACCATTTACATAGCTGAAGCTCAGCAAAGGCGTCGTACCCACTTGGGTACGGCGTTTTTTTTGTTTTGTGCCAAGTCTGAACCTAGGTAAGCCGCTTCAGCAAACCCAAATCTCGTCTACAATTCACCCTAGATCTGGCAACCTTGGACTGAAAGGCGTTTTCGCATGAAATGGTCGTTAAGGATTGGTACGCTGTTTGGCATCGGCGTTTACGTCCACTTCACCTTCCTGATTATCTTGATCTGGTTCGCCGCGCTCCACTGGACGCGGGGAAACGATATCAGTGATGCGCTGCTGGGCCTAGCGATGGTTGTCGCCATCTTCACGATCGTCGTGCTGCACGAACTGGGACACGCGTTGGCGGCCCGGCGTTATGGGATTGGGACCAAGGATATCACGCTGCTGCCAATCGGCGGCGTCGCGCGATTAGAACGAATGCCCGACGATCCCAAACAAGAGCTGGTTGTCGCAATAGCCGGCCCCATGGTCAATGTGGTGCTGGCGGTCCTCTTTCTGGCGCTGACCGTCTTGCTTGGTAGTCTGGCGCCTGACCGCAGCATGGCCCTGGAGTATCTCAGTTCGGTCGTTTCCGAAAACGCTTCCATCTCCACGATGACCGATCATTCCGTCTGGGAGCAGGCGGCCTCGATCTGCTTCGTGCTGTTTGGCTTCAACGTCATCATGGTGCTGTTCAACATGCTGCCAGCCTTTCCGATGGACGGGGGACGCGTCCTACGGGCAATCTTGGCGATGAACATGGACTACGTCACAGCAACGCAAGTCGCCGCCGGCATCGGCCAGATGATGGCGTTTCTCTTCGGTTTTGTCGGGCTCTTCTACAATCCGTTTTTGGTTTTCATCGCCCTGTTTGTCTGGATGGGCGCCACCGCCGAAGCGGCGATGGTGACACGCCGATTTGCATTGACCGGCATTCCAATCCGCAGCGCGATGATCACTCATTTTCAGTCGGTCCAGCCCCACGAAACGCTCGGCGCCGCGGCTGCGCATGTGTTGGCCGGGTTTCAGCAAGACTTCCCCGTGGTGGAGGGTGGTCACGTTGTCGGAATGCTGACCAAGCATGACCTGCTAAAGGCGCTGGCCGAAAATGGCAATGCGGCGGCGGTTAGCACCGTGATGCGGACTGATTTTCAAGTTGCGACCCCCGGCGAGATGCTGCAAACCGCGTACGAGCGTCTCCAACAGGGAGCGTGTAACTCGATGCCGATCGTCGCCAATGGCCAGCTTGTCGGCGTGATCGATCTCGAAAATGTCGGTGAGTTTATCGCGATCCGGTCGGCGCTGCAGCAGAGCAGCCATTAGAATAGCCTGTTTGAAACTTTCGCCTCAGGAACGCTCCGTTGTTTGATCAGACCGCTAATCAAAATCTGGGTCGCGCTATTTACGCCGGCGATGCGGCGCTTGTCCAACAGATCCTCGCCGCCGATCCTTCACTCGTCCGCGATTTTGTCACCACCGAAGACCTGAAACGATCTTGGCTCAACTTAGCGGTCAAAGCGGGCGATGCATCGGTCGTCGCGGTGATGTTGGACGCTGGCTACAAAATCGACGTGCAATTAATTCCGACCGGCGAGACCCCGCTGCAGACAGCAATCCTGCACGAAAAGGATCAAGTGGTCGAACTGCTGATCGAGCGCGGCGCCAATCCCAATCTCGATCGCGCGCTGGTCTCGGCCCTCAATTGGAAACTCACGCCCGAGCGCCGCCTGCGTTATGTCACGCTGCTAGTCCAAGCCGGCGCCGACTTGAACCGGCTTTACGAACTGTACGGCGATCCCGGTTGCCAATTGGCGGCGCTCGACTGGACCAATGATCCGGCGGTGATCGATCTGTTGCGCAGCCATGGCGCAAAGACCGCGTATGAACTTCAGGCCGAATGCTGATTTCGACGCCAAGCTGCTCAAGTTGCATCGCTGCGCGGCGTCGACTATTCTCGCGGGTACCACCCATGCGCCCCTTCCAAAGGTTTCTACCGATGAAAACCATGCTTGCCGCCGTCTTGCTTACGCTCGCCGCTTCACCTGCTTTGGCCGACAACGTTGAGCTAACGCTGTGGCCTACCGGTCAGGTTCCTGGCCAAGCCCCCAGCGTCAAAGAAGAAATCGTCGAAGAGATCGACCAGCGAATCGGCAGTAAAGTGACCAAGGTCACCAAGCCGCGGATCACCGTCTATCAACCTGCCGCCGACAAAAACAATGGCGCCGCTGTCATCGTCTGCCCCGGCGGCGGTTACAACATTTTAGCGTATGACCTAGAAGGGACCGAAGTCGCCAAATGGTTGAATGACATCGGCGTCACCGCGGTGCTGCTCGCCTATCGCGTGCCGCGCGCCAAGGGAGATTTCCAAACCGGCCCGCTGCAAGATGCCCAGCGGGCGATTCGGCTTACCCGTCAGCATGCCGCCGAGTGGGGCATCGATCCCAATCGCATTGGGCTACTCGGCTTTTCGGCCGGCGGCAACCTAACCGCGATCACCGGCGTGGGCGCTGACCTAAAAACGTACGATCCTATCGACGAAGCGGACAAGCTTCGCTGCCGGCCTGACTTTTTGGTGTTGGTCTATCCCGCTTATCTGACGACCGAACCGGATAGCGTGGTCCTCAATGACCGAGCCGAAGTCAACGCCAATACGCCGCCGGCAATCATGATTCACGCTGCCAACGATCCGATTCCGTGCAACAACAGCATTGCGTTCTTCCTGGGCTTGAAGCGTCTCAAGATCCCGGCCGAATTGCACATTTACCCCACCGGCGGACATGGCTACGGCCTTCGCCCGACCGAGGACGAAGTCACGCACTGGCCCACGGTCGTCACCACCTTCCTGCAAAAGCAAGGTTTGCTAACCACAAAGAAGTAGTCGCACCGCTCGATCTTCAAGAAATAAAACAGGGGCCCATGCTGGCCCCTGCTTTATTGTAGGTTACTGCCGTTTGATTAGAAGGCATCCGAAGGAACCACCGCCCCATCGTTGCGATTCGCCAGGTTGCGATAGATCTGGATATCGATCGTTTCCACAATCAGATGGACCGAACCATCACAAAATGCGAAGTTAGTTCCGGCCGGGTGACGGCTGCGGAAATCTTCGGGATGGTTGTCATCGTCATTTGGCGGATGGGCGTCAACGATCCCCAAAATTCGCTCGATCGCGTACTCGGACTCGCTCACCGATCCTACCCAGGTCGACGGCGCTTCTTCGGTAAACGTTCGCTCACCACAGTAGAACGTGTTCGACGTACCATCGGTGATGTCGGCAAATCGGGTTCTGCTGTTGTGATGTAACACACCGTTGCCTCCGCACTTGGATCCAGCGGTGAAAGACTCACAATCTTCGATCGTCGTCGCTCCATTATCGGTCGAGCCAAATACGCCCACATAACTGGCCGAAGCCAGCTCAATATCATCAGCTCCGCCGCCACCGCCGCCGTGGCCATGATCTTCGCCATGCACTTCAAACGTAAACGGCGCTCGGTCCGAAGGACAGTGATATCCCTGTACATGATGCGTGCGAACCGCCTCATGGGCCGAGTCGCGAATCGATAGTCGGAAATCGATCAGGCTATCGACCACATTTTGCTGTTCCAACATCGGCAGCAACTGTGCTCCCCAGCCCCAACCGGGTTCACCATGCGCAAACGGCGTGCTGGTTCCTTCGACCGTCGCAATCCAGCCCGACGGAAACGACTTGAAAGTGTCGTGATAGTTATGGCTCGCCAGGGCGATTTGTTTCAGATTGTTGGTGCACGACATCCGCCGCGCCGCTTCGCGGGCTTGCTGCACCGCCGGCAACAACAGAGCGATCAAAATGCCAATGATCGCAATCACAACCAATAGCTCAACCAACGTAAATGCGTCGCGCTTAGGCACGTTTTGCTCTCCAGTAAAGATACATATCCTTGAGTCGCCTGACGATCGAAAGCATCCGACAGGCCGATCACAGCAGACAAACTGCGATCCCAAACAGGTCATAAGCAGCAGGGCAATCGCGCAGCAAAACTGCGCCTCGCCCTACACGACCGGCGGAGCTCGAGGAGAAGCTGGAGAGAAAATCGCCAGTTGCGGCGCAGCAGGCAAAGTTGGTTCGGGTGAACGAGCAACCTCTTGGGCGACATCCGTAGCGGTCGCCGCAGAGTAAGTTAGATTCTGTTGCAAAAAGTGGCAGATGGCGCAGTGATGCAGGTCGTGCGACTCGCTGCGCAGGACGATCTCGCCCACCACCGCATTCTGCCGCGCTGTTCGCGGCGTCTGCACCTCATGTGCGTGATGATGATGGTGGTGATCGTGGTCGCCATGCGTATGTACATGAGCGTGAACCACCGCTCCGTGCCCGTGCGCATGTCCGTGCGTACAACCTGACAGCCCGTGCAGTCCTTGAGCCAATGTCACCGAAGCGACATAAGCGAGGAACACAATTTTGGCCGTCAAATTCTGCATCGAGAGACTTTTTTTTCTGCAATCAGGACCAGACTTGCAATCGAATTGCACTCTTGCAATTCCAATCCTATCCACATTGCCCCTAAAATCAACCGCAATCGTCAATTCTTCTGGCGCCTTCTCCCCAAAAACCTGACCGCCGGGGGGTGCAAAAGCAGGAAAACCGTCAGAAAGTCAGTTAGATTAAGGGCTCCCCCAGATCATGCCTTTTCCGCTGGAGTCTTCTGATGCGCTGCCTGATTGCACTCGTTTCGCTCCCAATGCTGCTGTTGCTATCGACGCTGGCGATCGCCGATACGCCTCAAATACCGGCCATCTCGGCGGCAATGCAAAAATTCGCCGCCGAGGGAAAAATCTCCGGGGCGGTCACCTTGGTCGCCCAAAAGGGCCAAGTCATTCATCATGCGGCCGACGGCCAAGCCGATCTCGAACACGCGCGCCCGATGACGACCGACACGATGTTTGCGATCGCATCAATGACCAAACCAGTCACCGCAACCGCGGTGATGATGCTGGTCGACGAAGGCAAACTCTCGCTCGACCAGCCGATCTCAAAATACTTACCAGCCTTCGCTGACGTCCAACTGAAAACCGGCGAAGCTCTCGCGCGGCCGATCACGCTGCGCGATTGCCTAACCCACACCGCCGGCTTTCAAGGAAGCCAATCGTTTGAAACTTCGCTGGCCGACGCCGCCCAAGATATCTCGACCCGTTCGCTGCTGTTTCAGCCCGGCTCCAAATGGTCGTACAGCCCCGGCATCACCGTCGCTGGTCGCATCGTCGAAATCGTCAGCGAGATGCCGCTAGAGAAGTTTCTAGAAACGCGCCTATTCCAACCGCTCGGCATGCACGACACCACCTTCTTCCCTAGCGCCGCCCAACAGGCACGCACCGCCAAGATTTACTCCCCCGGCGATCAGCCCGGCACGCTCAAGTTCTCTGGCAATCCGTACTCGGACCCTAGCAAAGTCACCGGCCCCAATCCCAGCGCCGGTTTGGTGACAACGGCGACCGACTTGCTGAAGTTCTATCAAATGATGCTCAACGGCGGTGAAGCCAGCGGCACGCGTTACGTTTCGCAGTCGTCGGTCGCCGAGATGACCAAGCTGCAAACCGGCGACCTAGAAACCGGGTTCACCCCCGGCTGCGGCTGGGGACTTGGCTTCTACTTGGTCCGCGATCCGCAAGGGGTCACCGCGATGCTCAGCCCCGGAACGTTCGGCCACGGCGGCGCCTTCGGCACGCAAGGCTGGATCGATCCCGACAAGCAAATGATCTTCATCCTGATGATCCAGCGCAGCGGGTTCGGCAACGGCGATGACAGCGATGTTCGAAAAGCGTTTCAAACGTTGGCGGTCGATGCGGTGAAGCAGTAGACTAGATGCCCAAACCTCCCTTTCCGTCGCCGTAAGTACGGCGGAAAGGATTTTGACGCATCCAGGAGGCTCCGCCACGATGGAATCCGGCACCAACCACAGTTCGCTTCGCATCGCTTCTTTCCCTCTGGTAAAGCTGCTGCGATTGAACCTCGCGGTGTTTCTGCTGATCCTTCCCTTTTCGCTTACAGCTCTCCCTGTTCAGGGTCAAGAAATCGTCGGCGCAACGGATGAGATCGTCTTCCCGATCATCAACGTCACGAAAGATAAATTTGCCGAGATATTGGAAAGCGACTTGTGTTGGGTCGAAGGAGAACTGATCCACGCAACGCGGATGAAGTCCGGAGAGAATTCGGTCTATCAGTTTCAACTCCGGATCGATCGCCATCTCTTCGGGCGTTACCTCGAGCCGCGAACAATGGAGCTGAACGACGTGATGATTTCCAGTAAAGGTTATCGCGACGGTAATACCGCTCGCGAGCCAAAAGGAGGAGATCGCATCTTCGCCTTATTAGCGAAAGACTCGATCGGCATTTGGCGGTGCGGTATGGCTGGCGTCCCCAACGAAGCCGAACGAAAACGGATCGCTCGCATCCGCAGCCTGCTGACGCGTCTCGACCATCATGGCGCTGCGCAAGCGATGCTCGCTGGTTGTAGCGATGCCGACCCAATTTTCGCGATCTGGTGTATGAATGCGGTCACACCAGCAGACCTTTGGGAATCGCCTGCAGAACAAAAGTGCTATGGTCACCTACGAGCTCAGGTCTCGGCCCAAGACTACCAGTCGACACTCCTAGAAGTGCTGTCGAATCCCAAAACTCCCGCCATCAGTTACATCTCTGCACAGCATGGCCTATTCCCTTACAGCCGCTTGTCGCCAAAGCAACAAGCGGCTTTTTACCAAGCCCATCTCGAGCGACTGCAAAACTACTTCACGCGCGAGCGTTTCCCCTTTGAGCGTAATTTCAGCACTGAATTCGGCAACCTCCAAAGCATATGTAGGATGATGCCGGATTCCGCTCGACGCAAAATCCTGCTAATCCTGGCGAAATTTGCCGATCACGAGTCAGCCGAGCAACAGGCCGCCGCGTTCCAAATGGCCCCCGATCTCCGTTCTGAAGACGATGAATTCCTTAATGCTGACATCCTGCGTATCTACACTGACCATGTCCCGCTACCAACGCTTGAACGCGAACCAGAAACGACGTATTGGATCGGGCTTGCGGGCTTCATGAGGCACGAAACCACACGCAAAAAACGACTTTGCGACGCAGCGATTGACGCATTCGAAACGAGAATGCCGACATCCCAGCCGCAACATTTTTTGTGGCTATGCCGTCTCTTGGGCGATTACGCCGAAACGTGCAAAACAGAGCAAGTCGAATGGGATCGACTCACTGACCGCTTACGCGCCTTGTCGATTGTCGCAGTCACCCCAGAGCAACAAAAAATATACGACGCGTTGCTGAAGCGTCTCGCAATCGAACAGCCAGGACGCTCGAAAATATAGGCGCCGGGTTGGCACTGACGTTGGCATGATTGAATGGATCAACGACGACGTTGCGTTCTTGATCTACAGCGAAAAACATGGGACGTTCGCATATCGCATTGGTGACAGATGGCCGCCACAGTTTGCGAAGATTGACGAACGATGGGGCATCAAAGACAATGTACTGTCATTTATGGCTTACAAAGCCGACGTTGTTCAGCGACTGCGAATTCCGTCACTTGAGCCACTCACGGATATTCCGGTTTCGGAAGCGGAAGCAGATGGCAGCCTGCCACCCGATCCATATGCGTGCTAACCAAGCGGTGAACAGGAGCCGCCGATGACGCGAGTTTTGAAATCATAGTTTTTTGGCGGCGGCCCCGTTACCGCCGCCGTTATCTGAATCAGCAAGCTAAGTAAGAAACCATGTCAACCAGATTCCACATCTCGTCGTTGTCTGATATCGAACCTATGCGAAACTGTGTCGCATCCAAGGATACAGCTTTAGTCGACGCTCTCTCCAGGCTTAATTTCGAAATGCTTCGTGAAGAATACGGGGATGAAGACCCTGACGATGGCGACATTGAAGACTTCAACGAATTGACCGCAAGCATGATTCAATGTGATGAACCACCTGACAAAGAACCGGGTTCTTGGAACTCACTCTTCGAGATGCTTGTCAAGCACCTCCAACTCGAGGTCTATGATGATCTCCCTGTCAACGATGGCTGGAAGCACTATCATGTCTGGGAACAGTACCGGGCCTTGCTCGAACATCATTTGGATGACGGCGCTAATGCATCGTTGCTGCAACTCCAGAAAGGTCGTCCACTGAGAGGACGCGAGATCGAGCACGACGGCTGTGTCTTCTCCTGGCTAACACCTGCAGAGGTTCAGAATTTAAATTCCAACCTAGTGGAGATAGTGGAGAATCCGCTCATCGATGAGGAGATGAGAGAGTTTCACGAGGGATTTTCTGCGTCGATTGCAGAGATCGCAAAGAGAAACGACTACTTGCTTCTTGAGGCAAGCTGAAACGCAAAAAGAGTTTCAGATAACAATGCGGATGCACGGGAGCCGCGTTAAGCGTCGTTTCTGCACACTTACTATTTCTTCGCGGACCCGTGATCCGTAGCGTTCGGCTGGGCGGCACTGTCCAACGGTGTTTTTCTTCGCCGGGTTGGCACTGACGAACAGGCATCTTTTCGCGTAGCCCTGGCCCCTTTTCAGCCAGTGTCTTCACTCCGAGAGCGACGGGGGTCGTCGATAAATTGGAAGATAAATCAACCACGCGGAAGAGTCAAAGAACAGAAGCCTGAGCCGCTCTGTTGCTTCTGAGTTGTGCGGTGGTAGAAAGAGAGGACACTGGCTTTGGCCAGTGGCGCCCGAAAAAATGCCTGTTGGTCAGTGCCACCCCGCCGATGATTGAATGGATCATGGAAAACCTCGATAGTCCATGCTTCAAAATGCTTCCTGGCTCGGAAGTTGTGCTCAAGAACGCCAATCGCTACGGAGCGGGCTTTGTTCAAGTAATGAAACTAATTGAATGCATGTGGGAAAATCGTGAAGAGCACAAGACTCACATCACGAACTGGGTCATAAACCGCATTACAGGCGCCAAGAACTGCATCACTTATTACTGGAACAGTGCGAAATCTCAGGTTATTGGCCTTTCCAATAAACTTATCGCCAAATATGGCGGAACTAAGGTTATTCGCGACATAACCTCAAAGACACTTTGCATTTTCTTTGACACCATGCAAACAACTGTCTCGGACGTTCTAAGCAAGCCTTCAGAATGGTACCAAGCAGTGATGGAATGGATTCCCAGCATCATCAACCCAATTAATGAAATCGGGTCTAACTATGAAAGCATGAAAAAGCATGGTTACGACTCATTTCAGGCTTTTCTGAACGGCGATTTGCGGAAGGGCACGAAAGGCTTGGGCGGGGCGATGGAAGCAGGCGTGTCCATTATCGACAGCCTCGGCGGTTACATCCAACTTGCGATTGTCGCGTTGCCTACCGTAATCGGGACGCTTATTCCAGTTCCAGCAGCTGGAAATGCTGCGGGGGCAAGCCTAGGACAAACAATCAATTCGATCATTGGAAAAGTCCTCGACATCGTCAATATCGGGGCGGATCTTATTACGCAAGCGTTCCAAGCCGCAGACTTCTGGAACTTAGTCAACGACAAGGTCGACCAGGCAAAACTCGTTGCCCAAGAAGCTGGTGAAACATTTGAAGATCTGCAGAACGGAAACGCGCCAGACGAGATTCCGCACCTTGAATTTACGGATGAACAGGTGGAGACAATTGCGAGTTTCGTCGCTTCAACGATCGGGTTTTTCGTGTTCAATGGCATTACTGTGGTGATGTCTCTTGTTGGAACTGCGTTTCGAAGTCTCGGCCGCAAATTCAAAAGCAAGTATGGCAAAAAGCTGAAGAAAACCTCCGACGACAATGCCGACAAACGGTGCGGCAAATGCGATAAACAATCTCCCGGGAAAAGCAAGGGGCAGTGCTTTCCTGCAGGCACTTTAGTCCACACCGCTGGTGACAAGATGCAAATCGAAGACATTCAAGCAGGAGAGAGAGTCTGGGCATTCGATGTTGAATCAGGAGACTGGAATTTAAGAAGAGTTCTTGAGACTTATAGCATTGACTACACAGGCAACCTTGTGACGCTGCAACTGACCGGAGAAAAAATTACCGCCACCGAAGGACATCCCTTCTGGGTTGTTAATGGTGAAGAGCTTAATAGTCGCCCCATCGTCGAGGAACTGGGTGATAGTGTCGCGGACATCATATTGGCACATGCGAATATTGCGGGTCTTGCCACATCACAAATTACTGGGCAATGGGTATCCGCTCGTGATCTTCGAGCAGGCGATATGATTATGGGGAGGCATGGAGAAGAATTGAGTATCCTCTCTGTTGCGCACACCAATGTCTCATTAAAAACATATAATTTACAAGTCGAAATCGCGCATACCTATGCAGTTGGGTGGGTGGGAATCGTAGTTCACAACACCAGTCTATCGCTCCCCAAAGGATGCAAGCAACGAACGTGCGACAAAGGACCAATCGTAAAACTCATTAAACGATGCAAGAATATTCAAAATACATCGCAACTGGATCGATGCGACCCAGACCTTCGAGAGGAACTTCTTAAGAAATGCGCCGGAGCTATACTAAAACGCCGGGGAGACAAAACCCCCGGTTCAACAATAACGACCGCAGAAAATGAAGATTGCCCAGAAGATCCTGACTGCTGCAAGGACTATAAAAATAAGCCAGGCCCAGTGAAGGCGGGCATAGATTTTGATTGTCAGTATAAGTCGGGCGGCGGAAGAGTTACCCCTTGCACAGGTGACCTGCTTTGGACAAGCATCAGGGGGCGTCACCCCGATTATCGCCCGCATCATTTGATACCCTGTCATATCGCAAAGGTGTCAAAAATAGTCATTAGAGCGTCAAAGCTTGGATACGACATTAATGGCAAAAATAATGGACTTAGGTTGCCGTTTACAATAATGGAATCTCAGGAAACAGGCCTTCCTTTGCATTCTGGAGGCCATGTTGGAGACTATTATACGTGCGCGCAAGATTTGCTTGATGAACTTCGGGCTAAATATGACGCTGGATTGGTAAATGATTGTAACCTTTGTGCTAAGCTGGCGGCCATTGAGGATAAACTGCGAAGCGCCCTGATAGCCCATCAGATTTGGCTTCAAAGCACTGATCCCAATATTCCTGTTGGGACGATTCAGCGATGCCCTTGAGCATTAATCACTGGAGACATTAAGATGGCCCTGATTTTTCGGCAAGATCCAGAAGAAAAACATTTCACTATCGCGGATATTTTAAACCTGGATGACTTGTTAGATAACAAGGTCAGTTGTCTTGCCGGCAAACCCATGAGCGGTTTTTTTCCAGCAGTCACAATTGACATTGACTCAAAAGGACCTCCTGCTGACTTTTTCAGGGTAGGCGACATGCTATTTGTAGCGTCCCGCAAATTGTGCGATCTCTTGAAGGAGATTGGCGTCAAAGCCGAGTTTTTCGAATTGACGGTCTTGCAGAAGGGGAAGCCTTTCGAGGGCGTTCAGTATTTCCATGTCAACCCGCTAGAAGAGGTGGACTGCATCGACCGCGGGAAATCCGATTTTGAGATGGAAACTGCGGTCGGGTATACCGACATCATTTCGCGTATTGAGCGACTTGCGATCGATGAGACGAAGGCGGCTAACCATCACTTTTTCCTGGTTGCCAAGTGCTGGGCACGAATCGTTTGCATAAGCGATGCCTTGGCGGAGCGAATTGTCGAGCAAAAAATCACTGGCGTACAGTTGGTTCCACCATCGCAGTGGCGGCGATATTAGAGTTTTTTCCAAAACCGAAGCAGAATTGGGGTTTTCGCTTCGATTTTTTTGAGAGATTAATTGCCCCTTGGACATCCGGTCTTTTTCTGTGCGATGTCCTGAGAAAGGTAGAGGATTCGAGAGAGCTAGAACGGCGCCCTGACGACCTGGACTTACGATAATACCAATCAGCTCGTGCGTGAACAGCGCACCGATGGCGCCTAAAGGAGACCGCCGCCAATGGCTTCGTACGACCTGACTTACTCTTACGACGGCGCGGGCAATCGCCTGGCGATGGTCGATAATTTTACGTCCGCCGTCACCAGCTACGCCTACGATCCGGCGAACCAGTTGCTGGAGAGCGAAGATGACGATGGCGTCACCTCCTATCTGTACGATCCCGACGGCAACCGCACCCGCAAAGAAACCCCCGTCACGCTGACCGAGTACGAATATGACGCCGCCGGAAGGCTGGCGCTGGCCGAACCGGTTTCTGGCGCCGTCTCGTTCGTATACAACGGCCGCGGCCAACGGATGCGCAAAGAGACCCCGACTGAGTCAAAAAACTTTCTCTACGATTTCGAGCGGCTGCTCCACGAATACGATGGCAACGACGATTCGCTTGAGCACGAGTATACGTTTGGGCTAGAGAACTACGGCCAACTCGTCAGTGAGTACGACGAGTTCGACGATACCGACACCTATTACAACTACGACGCCCAGTGGTCGACCGATGCGCTGCTGGACGAGGACGAACTCGCCACCAACCGCTACCAATACCGGGCGTTCGGGCTGCAGCAAACCCATGTCGGCAGTTCCGAAAACCCGTTCACCTTCGTCGGCAAGCAAGGCTACTACCGCGATTCAGAGCTTGACTTCTATTTCCTCGGCATGGCGGGCAACTCCACGCGCCAAGGGGGCCGCTTCTACGATCCCGATGCCGGCCGCTTTGTTACGCAAGACCCGCTCGGCATAGCCGCTGGCGATATCAACTACTACCGTTATGTCAAAAATAATCCAATCAATGTGATTGATCCCAGCGGCTTGGCGCCAAGTGTCCAGGGGATACCAATTCTCAGCTCCGCTTTCCAAGAAAAATACCTGTTTGGCCGTTCGTGCTACCAGGAAGCGGCGCTCTCCGTCAAAGAAGTTGGCGAGAATTTTGGATACGTTTACTTCAATTACGAGTATAAGCGAGGTTTTCAAGCCACCACTAGCAAAAAGGGCTCCGCGCTACTTGGATATTTGCCTTGGAAAGGTGCCGACGACGCCACATTGGCGAACGCTGCCGAATTGGGCGTCACACGTGTCCTGCCAGGCAGCGAATCAAGCGGCAGCGGATGTTCTGGCGCGAATATCTCAACCACATTGCCCCTCTCTAAATTGGTGGATGAAGCGAAGAATCAGAAACACACGGTATTTGGGTTCGACTTAAATCAGGACTATCCTGATTCTGTTGTTCCGAGCGCTTCGTACTACCTGTTCGGCGCGGGACAAACCGGAATCCAGAAACGCGGAATGGCAATCGACACATGGTGGGCCAAAAAGAGTGGCAACGCAGATTGTTTCGGCTGGGAAAATGTCGAAGGCGCCGCTGGCGCTGCGTTTGCCCGGAGCATTCGAGAGAATAGCGACATTTTTTTGCAGCACTCTCAGAGTAGTGACAGGAAAAGAAGTTTGTCCAATATTTACGAAGCTTGCGACAAACTGTGGCGACTTAAGAAAGACGATCGGCAATGTTGCCGACTGGTATCCGACGCTCTATGCCAGGGGCTCGGAAGTCTTCAAGCTTTTCACCGATGGGATTGATAACGGCCTGGCAACGCTTAAAGATAAATCAAAACTACTGAGCGTTTTGCAAGATGCGATAGTGGACTATCTTGGCCTTGAAGGCGTTGATTTAACGAAGCTTTCCACTGCTCTCATCAACGGCGCATACGACTTCCTCGAGCGGAAATCCATTGACGATACGCTGTTTGGAAAAGTCGCTGATGCAATTGATCCGGTGTTAACGTTCTTTAAATCGACGCCCAGCAATATATTTGGCTGGATCACGGAAGTGCTTGGAGCCACGGTCCCAGAAGGCGTGCTCATGGCTGGCTATGGCGTCGTAAAATCGTTTGTAGACGGTGGATTCGACGGCGCTAAAAAGTATGCCGAGCAAACCTTCGCCGGACTTACAGACGACGTCACGACTTTCTTTAAGGATTTCAAAACAGGTATTGCCAAACAGCTTGAGGCGGTAGCCGGCGGAACGTTTGAGTTTTTGCAAAACACGGTCACCAACTACATCGAAAAAACAGTTCGTACTGCCTTGTCCGGCCCCATTGGGCCGCTTGTCGAATTTGTGCTGGTAGCGCTAGACACGCTTGGAACCGGCTGTGGAGAAATTGGCGCCTTCCTGGAACTTGTTATGGGGGCATTCAAATCGGCATTGAGCGATCCATCGAAAGCGGCGTCTAGTATCGGCTCAGCAATCGTCGCCGGCGTAACAAAAATTGCGAAAGTAGCGATCGCCGGTCTTGCGAAACTCCTGAATTTTGATCTTAAGGACAAGATACGTACGGTTCGTGAGTCCATTGAAACTAAAGCCAAGGAGTTAATTAAAGCGGCGGCGACCAAACTGTGGAATGCCATTAGCAAGTTCTTTGGGGCCTCTCCAAGCGATCCAACCTCCATACCAGCTACGCAGAAAGTCAAAGGATACGGATATAGCGGCGGCAAGCGAGTCGTTGTTTCCGCGTATGTTGATAATAATGGGAAGACGCACTTAAGCTGGAATCCGGATTGCGAGAAGGACAAGGTAAACGAGCGAAATTCACATGCCGCAATTGCGACCTGCAGCGGGACTGAATGTGCCGTTCCCTCAGGGAAAGCAGGTGGTGACGAGAACGCTCGTCTGACGAAGTACGAGACGACGATCGCCAGCCTAAAGAAGCTGGTTGCGGAAACAGATAACCCGAACTACAGACTATGTTGCCTTAGTTCTCCTGGAGGCAGTTGCTTTGTCGCTGGCACGCTAGTCCGGCAGACAACTGCAAATCATCCGATCGAACAGGTCCCGCTGGGAGCCTATGTCCACTCCCTCACCGCCGCCGAGCGATCCGAATTTGGCTTCGACGCCAGTTGGATGTCCGGGATCCAGGCCGACGATCATCGCACCATTCGTTTGCGGATGGAAAAACCGGGCGGCGGTTGCGTTCACGTTCAGTTGCTCCGCAGCGTCGACTGGGTGGAAACGCAAGCCTGCGTCGCTGGCGAGACGATCTTTCTCAGCATGCCGGAACTGGGCGCCGAAGGTATCGCCAATGTGCTGGCGATCGAGGCCTGCCCGCCGTTGGAGACGCTTCCGCCGGACTGCGATCCCAGCGAATACCGCCTGGTCACCGGCACGATTCAACACGAGTCAGGCGAAACGCTCGACCTCAAACTAACCAGCGAACCAGCCCCAATCGGGGTCACTCCGTCGCATCCCATCTGGTCCGTCGACCAACGAGACTGGATCTCCGCTGCCGATCTGAAGCCAGGCGAAACCGTCAAAACCTTGACGGGCACGGCCCAGGTCGAAACGATTCGGGAAAGGGAAACTGCGGAGCCGGTTTACAACATTGAGGTAGAAGTCGACCATGTTTACCGGGTCGGCGAGAGCGGAGTGTTGGTGCATAATGCGTCTTGTCCATGGTATCATGGGACCGACAGCGTGAGTGCCGAAAACATTATTACAAATGGACTGAATAAGATAGATTTTCTCTCCGCCAAGCCAGATGATCAACGAGGGGTCTTCGTAACGCCCATTTCAGATGATGCGGGAGATTACGCACGGTTGAGAACTTTCGACCGTAACAACGAAACGACCCCGACGGGTACACGCACGCCCGTTATCCTCGTAGCTGAAGACAAGGACATCGGGCAGTTCTTGCAGCCCGTTCCCTACGGGATCGCTGGAGAAATGATGATACCAGTTGCGGATTTCCCACGGGTTACTAAAAACGCATTCAAACTAAGTGGTATCACGCCGTAGCCACAGGTCAATAGTGACATTTGGAAAGGGAAGCGATGGCAGTTATCTATCTGCTGCTCGGCGATTCGGAGCGACTGGATGTACCGAGCGTAGTTGCTGGGCTTCAATCACAGTTTGTTGGGACAAACATTATGGCAAGCAATTCGTTTGATGCGGAACGGACACGAGCAAAAGCATCAATGGCTGAAATTGCTGCCGGATCAACTCCGATCCGAAACCCTCAACGGATTCTTCAGAGGATCACAAGCAAGGAAAAGGCAATGGGGCCGGGCGTGGATATTTCGATTCCTATTGGTGCTTCACGCTTATGCGGACACATTTGGGGTAAGAATATTATGCTATCATCGGACGCTCCGCTCTCTCCAGAAGAGGTCGGCTTAATAATGTCGTTTCTTGAATCGCTTGGCGTTGGTACAGTTGAAGTTGTGGGCTGAGAGCTTGCCAGGCTTTCGTAAACCCATCATCAGGAGGGCTTATGAGCGATTCCGTTCTTGTGGGCGTGAGGATCACGGATGAGTCAGGGCTTTCGTTCTTCGGTGTTGACGAAGTGAATGCAGCGTTGAATTCGGGAAAAAGGGTAACGGCTATTGAACCAAGTCGCGTAGGCTGGGTTAGCCGAAAGGCGTAACCCAGCTGTCATTTCGCATTGACAAACTCATCGCCGTATCGCTCATTGGCGCAGCCCCGATCGCTTGCGTATTCACCGAGTTTGACGTAGCGAGAAAAGGAAGATCAAGACCCTCTCAACGAGCTAATGCCAAGCACAGCATGGAAGTGGCCTGGCAACAGGACCATCGCTTCCCGAAGAACGATTACTCAGGACTCCGTCGCTAGCGCGACGAGCGCCCCGGGCTACTTTATGTCGACCCGCTGGGCCTTGGTGTAAAGATGCTCGGCCAGGCGTTACCGATTTGCGGCTTGAATCGACTGGCCGCTTTCCCAACGCTTCGATCCGCTTTCCCTCGGCTCGCGCCTTTTGAGGTTGCACTATTCGACCCCCAAAAAATGGAACGCGGTAAAGCCACGAAGAAAGAACGGAAAAACGCGGTCGGAACTAAGTCGAAAACGTTCACACTAGCCCGCAGCGCCAGCGAGGGAATCCGCTTGGCGATGCCAACTCGGTCTGAACTAGCGACCGGATTCCCTCGCTGGCGCTGGCGGGCTAGTGTCCTAGCGGTTCGAAATAGCGCAACCTCAAAACTCGCGCCCTCGGGCTAGGGGGGACAATCGTCCGCTCTTCGCCCTCTTGATTCCCGGCGAGAATCCAAATTCTTATCTTGATAAACACCAAGGATATTGATACAATCTAATCACACATTAAAGTGCGCCGTGCGGCCAAGGGATTTCAGTTTTGGCAGGGCGTCTCTGCAAAGACCCACAACTTCACGCGAGGTTGAGGGATTTGTTTGCTGCGCGGGATGTGGCTTTGGGGGGTCTGCTATTCAGTGGGAGAAAAAACCTTGCGGTCCACAGTCCACTTGGATTGCTCAGAAAAAAACGGTGACGAGTCCAGTCCACATTGTGAAACCAGTCACGAAGTTTGAAATCTGAATGGCGGATTGATTGGGAAGCGAAGTAGTCCAGTCATCAACTCAGAAAAAAAACAGGCCGAGGTCCAGTCCACTCTAAACACTCAGAAAAAAAGTTGTCCAGTCCACAGTCCGCTGTCCTGCTGGGGGAGGAATGCTCGGAGAGGAGCGATCCGTGGGGCGGCGTTTCGCGCGATGCGCCCATCCTTCCGCTTTACTCCAGTCTGAGCGTGCCACCCAATTTATGTCCTTTAGATGGGAGAGCCGACAAAAAAAACGTTGGCGAGTCCACTCCACCTGGGGAGTCCACTGTCGAATGCCCAAAGACGAGTGTCAAACTCAGGGGTAACCTCTAGCGGCGATGTGAGGTATTCAAGCTTTGTCATTTCTCTGGAACCGCAGTTCCCTGGCTCGCGCATTCGGGCTTCGAAGATTGGAGGCATGCAAAAAAAACGCTCCCCGGTCCGGTCCGCTTTCCGCTTTCATTCGCCATTGAAAAGCTAGGACCATGTTTCTGTGGCTTGCACCGCGACTTACGATTCTTTGTTGTTCGTGCTCTGTGACACACGGTGCAGCTGTTTTTGGGAAGCGATGGAAAGCATCGCACCGCTTAGGCCTTATTCTGGCTGAATATCCGCGATTCGTTGGCTGAGGCGCGATACTCGTGTACAGGCCGCCCTGTTTGCGCAACCCCAATTTTAATAACGGCTTACGGCATTGTTCGGCCCCCACGGCAGCGGGCCTTGTTCTTGCATCTGACGCAAAAACCAATATGCTGAATAGATTGACCTTGTTCCCCAACCTGACTTGGATGCCACCGCGATCGCTCGGCGGCGGTTCCGATATGCGCACCCGCAACCTGGCTCACGCCGAAAGTAACGATGCGTGAGATCCTGTTTCAGTACGAAAGCATCAATCCCTCGACGTGGGCTTATGTCGCGTCGCTGCTGGCGATCGGTCTGTACTTCAAGTTCAATCGGGTCTGGAGCGTTCGTAACCTCGACATCTTCCTGATTATCTTGATGGCGCCGGGGATGCTGATGGTCCACTTTGGGCAGCAGCAGATTTTAGAATCTTCTCAGTCGGCGATTGCAGCGATCAATCCTGACGCTTCGCCCGACGATCCCAACTCGCAGCTACCGCTTCCGCCGACGGCCGAGTTGTCAAACTCGTTTGATCTGGAACCCGGCGAAGAACCGGCGCTGGCCGAAGTAGTCCCGCTACCCGAGAATCCCTTGGAAGCGGATGATCAAGAAGCGGCCCGCACGGCGACGCGTGACATCGGCCGACAGCTTGAAAAGTATGGCTATATCTGGCTTTTCTGTCTGAGCGGATTGCTGGTCGTGCGGCTGTTTATCGATCCGACGATGGTTCGTCGTCCGATGCTGGAGCCGAATCTGACCGTGGGCGGCATGACGTTTATGAGCATCGCCCTGTTTATCTTTTTGATGGCCAATATCCTGGTCGGTCGTCCCAGCGACGCCGACGTGCGCGGCATTCGCGCCGCCGAGATGATGCTGGCCAGCGGCGACTCTGAAGAAGTCGAAAAGTCATTGCGGCACTTTGGGCCTGGCTATCGATTGCTGAGCTTCTTGCCGCGGATTCCGACTTCGCAGTTCGCCCAGTCCGAACCGACCACCAACGAAGATGCGCGCAGCCAGCGGATTATCGTCATCCTGACCAAGCTTGTCGCGATCTTGTCAAATCTGGCGATGCTGGTCGGCATGGTGCTGATCGGCTATCGACACTTCGAGAATCTCTCGATGGGAATCGGCGCCGCGCTGCTGTACCTGTTGGTTCCGTACACCGCGCTATACACCGGCCGCGTTGATCACGTGTTGCCGGGTGCGCTGCTGGTCTGGGCGATCCTTTGTTATCGCCGCCCAACCTGGGCTGGCATCTTCCTGGGCTTGGCGATCGGAACCGTCTATTACCCGCTGTTTTTGCTGCCGTTGTGGATCAGCTTCTATTGGCAACGAGGCGTCGTTCGGTTTGTGATCGGCGTGACCGCAATGCTGCTGTTGCTAACGCTGACGTTAGCGCTGGTCGCGCCCAACCTAACGACGTTCGTCAATCAGTTTAGCGCGATGTTTGGCTTGTGGAGCCCGCGTAGTGAAGGCTTTACCGGCTTTTGGAACTACTTCATTTACTCTAACGACTTCCGCATTCCGATCTTGGCGGCGTTCGTGATCTGTGCGTGCGGGCTGGCGTTTTGGCCGGCGCAAAAGAACCTGGGGACGATGCTTAGCTGCAGCGCCGCGATCATGCTGGCCGCCCAATTTTGGCACGCCAATGACGGGACGACCTATCTTGCGTGGTACATGCCGCTGTTGCTGCTGACCGTCTTCCGACCGAATCTAGAAGACCGCGTTGCGCTGCATGTGATCGGTGAAGGCTGGTTGCCGCGGCGCGTGTCGCTTAACAAAGAAGCCAAGAAAGCGGCGTAGCGGTTACTGATCGCCCAACTGCCGCGGCGACATACCGACGTCGACAATGCTGCAGGCGTGGATTGGATCAATGCCCAACTCGCGTGCGCGAGCGAGTAGCTCTTCACTTTCGGCGCCGGGATTGAAGAAGACTTGCTTGGCGTCGGCGGCGGCGATTTCCGGTAGCAACGTGATCCCGATCTGAGGATGCAGATAGACGCTGATTCGGTCCAGCTTGTCGATCGGCAAGTCGGCGAGTTTGGCGTAGGCCTGTAAGCCTTCGATCTCGCCGGCCTGAGGATTGATCGGGTAGACGTCGTACCCTTGCTGCAAATGAGCACGCACTGATTTGTTGCCAAACTTGGCTCGATTGCTGCTGGCGCCCAAGATAGCGACGGTTGGCTTGCTCATCGGTGTTGATCCTTACGAGGTTAATTTCCGCGCCGAGCTTGAATGATCGGAGTGGCCGAGACTTGCTGCTGCGTGTGCCAGGCTTTCCAACTATCGGCGATATATCCGAAATCTCTACCGCCGGTCAGCTTGCGGAGTGCGTTATAAACGCCGGGGTTTTCGACCCAGGCGATCACGTGCGTTGATTGCGAGGTCTCTACAATGTCATCCACGGTTCTCATCTGAAAAGTGGGTCTCGGCCCCGTGACATCAAAACGTTGAGTCGCCGGCAAACGCGAGTAGTGATAGACCGCATTTCGCTCGTAAGGCCTGCCCGCGAAATCCTTGCGAAACTCACGCACGATCAAACGTGTGCGCAACGCATTGGCCAACGGCAGCACCGCCGATGGATACTCCAGCGCCGCCAGGCAATCGGCGGCGCGATTGACCAGGTTGTTGTCATACACATCCAGAAACCGAGCATACCGCTCAATCATGGCCGGATGTCGATGCTTTAAGACTTCAAGCATGCACATCTCGCGATGATCGGGGTTGTTTTGATAGACCGAATGATTGAGCAAAAAGCCGAGCGCCACTTGCTGATCGAGGTTTCCCAAGGTTTCGATATAAAGTCGCTGCAGCTTGATGTTGTCTTCACGGCTTAGCAGACGAATCAAACCCTCCATCGCCATCGGATCACGCAACTGGGAAAAGTCAATCTGATTCTCACGTTCGTGCGGCGTGCCGAGCGAATCGCGCCAACGGAGCAACTTGACGCGCCAATCGACCTGCGCCGCTTTGATCAGTCGTCGTTCCTCTAGCAGCTGTACCTGCTGATGCATTCGCCAACGACCGTTGTAGCGGACAAAGCCGCGCGACTGCATATAGTCTTCGCGCTGGACCCACTCGCCGCTGCGCTGCTGGTAGCCGAGCAAAGTGCGGGCTTGCAGATGATCGGGGTCCAGCTTTAGCAGTTGCTCGCAATGGAGATTCGCTTCGTCATAGAGACTGTTTTGTCGGCACCACTGAACCAGATTCCATTGATCGATCAGGGTTGGCGCGGCACGCTTGGCTCGATCGCGATATTCGGCTAACTCTGGCGGCTCCTGCTCGATATCGGCAATCAGCTCGGGAGCCAGCTCGATCACCCCTTGCGGCAAAACGATCCTTCGCGGCGCATCGGCATCGTCGGACGACTCTTGCAAGTCGCCTAACAACTTTCCACCGCTCACCAAGATGACGGTGTCGGACCATGCCGTTTGTGCCGCCATGGCCCAGCATGCCGTTGCTAGCAACCAGGTAAACCGCATCGATTCTCCCACGCGTATGGATCTCGAACAGCCCTTCCAAGATAGAGCGAACCTCTAGCCGATACAACGAAAAGGAGTTTCTCGGCTCCAGAAATTGCCGACGAAATTCTCCAGAGTTTCCTGACCGGCGCCGATGCCGCAGACCTTGCCTAACCGGCGCATTATTCTGACCTGGAGCACATGGTGAACAAAGCGAGCGGACTAGCGTTGGCCGCGATCGCCTGCGGAGCGACCTGGTTCTTCTTTCAGAACTTTCGCGTCGAAGGGCTGGATGCCCTGAAAGTGGTTCCTCGTGACGCAACGGCATCCGCCGATGCGTCTGGTTCAAGCTCCAGCCAACTGGTCAGTACCCGCAAAGCGCCGATCAGCCGCGGCGGCGAGACAATCCGGATCGCGTCGTTCAATATTCAGGTCTTTGGCCGCAGCAAAGCTGACAAGCCGCATGTGATGGCTCGACTTGCGCAAATGGTTCGCCAGTATGATGTGGTTGCAATCCAAGAGATTCGTTCACTCGACCAATCGATCTTGCCTGAGTTTGTCGATCAAATCAACACGGCGGGACGTCACTACGACTACGTGATCGGACCACGGCTAGGTCGAACCGATAGCAAAGAACAATACGCGTTTCTCTATGACACGGCCAGCATCGAGATTGATCGGACGCAGCTTTACACCATTGACGATCCCGGCGATGCGCTCCATCGTGAACCGCTGGTCGCTTGGTTCCGCGTTCGCGGTCCCAATCCAGAGCAAGCGTTCACCTTCACGCTGGTCAACATTCATACCGACCCCGACGAGGTCGAATCCGAAATCAACGTCATGGACGACGTCCTGCGAGCCGTGCGCGGCGATGGTCGCGGCGAAGATGACGTCATCCTGGTAGGCGACTTTAACACCGACGAACGTAACCTCGGAGAACTCGGCAGCCTGAGCGGGCTCACATCGGCCGTCACCGGCATGATGACCAATACCCGGGGATCGGCCGCTTACGACAATCTCTATTTCACCTTGCCGGCAACCAGCGAGTTCACCGGCCGCGGCGGCGTGCATGACTTCGTCCGCGAGTTCAATCTGTCGATCGATGAAGCACTAGAGATCTCCGACCATATGCCGGTCTGGGGCGAGTTCAGCATCTACGAAGGAGGCATCCCCGGCAAGATTGCGGCGGCGCCGCGAGACGCGCGGTAGGACGAAAAGCACCACGTCGCTACCCATGCAGACCTATGGCGCTGACGCGACAAAGCGGGCAGCCTCAACGGGTCCGCCAACGCGAATACGACAGACCTCTGCGCAAAATAGAGAGTCGCCGTGCCGGGCTACTTGCTAGGATGGGAATAGCCCGCGAACTTCCCGTCATGCCAAGCCTCCCCTGGTCTCTCTTTCTTGGAAAGCTCGCCCATGTTGTCGGCTGTTCTGCGCATCGCTTTGGTCGCTGTCATGATTGTTGTCGCATCCCCTATTTGCTCGGCAGAAGATGTACTGCCGCAAGTGCAGCAGTTAGAACGCTCAGGCGACTACCAGCAAGCCGCAAAAACCATCGACGCCGCTCTGGCACAGCCGGACCTCACCGCATCAACGCGGCAGGCGTTGCTGTTCGAGCGCGATCGCCTCCGCCGCATTCGGCGCGACTTTTCGCTGACGCACAGCGACCTGCAACACAAAGTCTTGGAAGGGGTCAAAGAGGCGACGCCTGCCGAATTCAATCAGTGGATCGACCAGGGGCGTTTTGATTATCGCGACATCGACGGCGCCCGTTATTACATGCGATCGAGTGTTCGCAATCTCTTTTACCGCGATCCCATGCTAAACGATCGCCGCACTCCTCCGGCCGATGACCCTGTGGTCCAACGCAATCAGTTAGAACTTTGTCGTCAGATTCGCGCCGCAGCAAAAGCCCAGCAACGTCCTTATGTGCTGACGAAGCAATACGATGTTCACTTTACCGCAGCGGTCGACGCCGACGCAGCGCTAGGCGGAGCGACGATCAAAGCCTGGCTGCCGATCCCGCGTGACTTTCCGTTCCAGCGTGACTTTCACCTGATCTCCAGCTCGACTCCTCCACTTGAGATCGCGCCGGCCGACAGTCCGATTCGCTCCGCCTATTTTGAGCAAACCGCCGTGTCGGGCGAGCCAACTCGATTCAAGATGCACTTTACTTACGCACATGACTGTATCCGCTTTGAGCTGGATCCGGCCATCGTAACTCCTTTCAATGGGCAGGATGCTGAGGTCGCCAAGTTTGTGGAAGAAGGCCCTCATGTCGAATTTACCCCAGAGCTGATTGCGCTGTCCCAGCAGTTCGTCGGCGACGAGAAAAACCCGGCGATCATCGCACGTAAGATCTATGATTGGATCGGGCTAAACATTCGCTATAGCTTGTCGATCGAGTACTGCACGATTCGCAATCTCAGCGACTACTGCCGCGCGAAAGGTTACGGCGACTGTGGCCAGGAAGCGATGCTGTACATCGCGCTCTGCCGACTTAACGGTATCCCGGCCCGCTGGCAGTCAGGCTGGACGATCTTCCCCAATCGACTGAACATCCACGACTGGTCCGAGATCTATCTAGCGCCCTACGGCTGGGTTCCGGTCGACGTCTGCCGAGGTCTTACCGCCAAGCAAAACATGCCGCACCTAACCCCAAGCGAACAGCAAGAAGTCGCTGATTTCTACTTTGGCGGGCTCGATCCCTATCGCATGGCCTGTAACAGCGATCATTCGCAAACGCTTGCACCCGCCAAACTGGCGGCCCCCTCCGATAACATCGACTTCCAACGGGGCGAATTTGAGGCGGGCGAAACGAACCTCTACTACGATTGCTTCACGTATGATTTTGAGATTGAAGAAATCAGGCCTGCGACGCTCAAAACAACCGCCGCGGCGAATTAGACGCGACACCTTCCTGTCGAAGCAACGCAAACAAACGCCCACAAACGATCCATAAACGCCTAGATTAGCGACACGAGAGCTGCGACACTGGGAAGTCTGCCTAAGATATCTCGTGAAATCCCAAGATCCCGCCACGCCTCTTTCCGTTTAGGTCTCGCCATAATATGCCTGCGAATCGTCTTTGCGCCTTGCTTGTTTTGCTGATTGGTTTGCCGACTTCCCTAGCACAAGCGGAAAAGCCTTCGCCGCCGATGGCAAAGGCGATCACGCCGACCGAGACGATCTCACTGCTCGGCGATGGTGACCTGTCTAAGTACTTTTACACTTGGCTGACCGACGGCGGTTACGAAGATCCGCGTCACGTCTTTACGATGAGCAAAGATGGCGTCTTGCATATCTCCGGTGATGGCTTTGGAGGGCTCATCACGCACCAAGAATACGCTGACTACTACTTGGTGATCGAGTATCGCTGGGGGACTGAGACCTTACTCACCCGCAAAGATCGCGCTCGCGACGGCGGCGTGCTGCTGCATTGCCAAGGTCCCGATGGCGGTTTCGGCGGCACGCCAGAGAAACCAGGTCCGTGGATGACCTCGCTGGAATGTCAAATCATCGAAGGGGGCGTCGGCGACATCCTGGTCCTACCAGGCAAAGACGCCAACGGCCAACCGATGAAAGCAGAAGCAACCTGCACCATCGTTCGCGATCGCGACGGCGAAGCAGTCTGGTCACCCCAAGGCGAAGCGACCTACTTCAACAAAGGTCGCATCAACTGGTACGGCCGCGATCCCGATTGGAAAGACGTCGTCGACTACCACGGCCCGCGCGATGTCGAAAGCCCCGGCCAAGAGTGGACCAAGCTCGAATGCTTTTGCGTCGGCGACTCGCTGGTCTATCGCGTCAACGGAGTCGTCGTCAATCGCGCCAGCAAAGTCTTCCCACGACAAGGCAAACTGCTGCTACAAACCGAAGGCGCCGAAATGTTTGTCCGCAAAGCGGAGATTGGGCCGCTGCCGAAAGAGATTCCGTAGAAAAGGCAAATCAGCCGCTTTGATTGCATTTCTTACGTGAACTGTCGGAAAGTGATTGATATACTTGCGGTTCACAGGATTGAATTTCGCTCCCGAATTGAATTTCGCCAAAGATGGCCTCTCCTGATCCGCCTGAGGTTTTAGCACTTTTCGAGACGATTGCGAGCCTTCTTCCCAATGCGAAGGCATTCCACGGCGCGTTGCTCCGTTCAGCCGAAACAAGATACGCGAACCAGGCGGATTTCCTCTCCGGCTTGGGAGCTGCTCAACATGGAGGACGTTGGAACCGTCGCGGTATTCTCGCCGTATATGGTTCTTTAGATGTCTTGACCGCTACGCAGGAAGCGTATCAAACTTTCGCCGATTTTGGATTCACATCCTCCAGCATCCGCCCCCGCGTCATGGCCGGGATTCAGGCGAAACTTCAAGTCGTCCTTGACCTCACCTCTTCATCTACCCGTCGACGAATTCGATTTTCGCTCGCGGATCTACTCCAAGAGAACTGGTCTGCAATTCAATTGCAAGGAGAAGAGTCATGGACTCAGGCGATCGGCCGTGGCTGTCACCTTGCTGGGTTTGAAGCGCTGCAAGTTCCCTCGGCGCGTCAGAAAGGGGGCGTGAATCTTGTTATTTTTCCCGACCGCCTCCGAGATGGAAGCTCGCTCCAGTTGGTGATGCCAGAAGATTTACCCCCGCACCCCAAGTACTGGCCAAATTAGCATGCATTTTTGCATGCCAATTTGCTTGCACTATTACTCTAAACGGAGTAGAATCTTATCATCCAATGACTTGAGGTGCAAAAATGAAGAGCAGAGTTAAGCAGAAACAGCCGCCCCGCAAACCAACCGCGAAGAAAGTCAACAACGCCCCCAAGGTCGAAATCGTGCCGATCCAAGGCCTCAAAGGCGCCGGGCTGCTGCGCACTGGCGACGAATCGCGACTAGAACTTCGCGATCACTTGCAAATGCGCCGCGAGTTATTTGGCCGCGTCGTCAATGTTTCGGTGCGGACGCTCGCCAAGGTCGAGCTGGAAGGTCTGCAAGTCGAAAAACTACGCCGGCCCTACAACGAAGTCTATCGTCTCTACCTCGCACTGAGCGAAGTCGTCCAACCCGCTTCACTCGGCCCCTGGTTCGATACGCCCAACTCAGCGTTTGACGGCTTGAAGCCAATCGAAGTGATCGAGCGGGGCGAGATTGATCAACTTTGGGAAATGGCCTTCCGCTTACGCAGCGGGATGCCGGGATAGACCGCTCTTTGCCTGTCGAAAAAAAGCCGATCGAATCTACTCGCACTTCCAAGCCTTCTCATCCACCGCCTGCAACCGCCGCATCAGCTCTTTTATATTCCGCGGGTTCTGCCCCAGATCTCCCTTGCCTAATCGCGACTTGCTGTAGACCGAGATCCACCTTCCCTTGCCGGTGGGCTCTAGCGTGATTCGGATGTCATCTACAAATCCCCACAACGGCGTCTTGCGCGTGGCGTGGATGACCGTCTTTTCTCCTCCGTCGACGCTTTCTACACTCCAACGCGGAATGGTCGCGATCTGCGCTTGAACCACTTTGCTCGCACAGTCGGCGGTTCCTGTCACAAAGATTGTGCGAAGCAGCGGATCGCTGGCTTTGACCGAGGTAGTCGCTTCGTTGGTCGACAGATCCCGCGACCAGTCGTCGACCGTCATCACCATGGCCAACACGAACAACAACACGACGCTTCCTACCATGGCCAGGGCGATCCAGAGCATTTTGCGTAACTTCATTTTGGTCAGTGGGGGGCGAAAATTGCCATTGAATTGCGACGCCGCCCGGTTGCCCAGTCGGCGCCATACGATTCCAATAGTATGGCCGAAACCTTCTTCCCCATGGTCGCGCCAGTGTCCTCTTTATTCGAAAAAGCGGAAGCGAAAAACTTTGATCGCATCAAGCCGCTCGCCGCGCGGATGCGTCCCCGCACGCTGGAAGAGTTCGCCGGACAGCGCCATTTTCTGGGAGAAGGCAAGCTTCTCCGCCGTCTGATTCAGGCCGATCGCTTGAACTCAGTCCTCTTTTATGGTCCTCCAGGAACCGGCAAAACGACCCTGGCGCAACTGCTGGCCCGCGAATGTCGCAGCCGCTTTGAGCAATTGAACGCCGTCACCAGCGGCGTGAAAGAACTGCGCGAAGTACTGCAAAAAGCCAAAGACGAAATCGCCGTCGGCGGTCGTCGCACGCTGCTGTTCATTGACGAGATCCACCGCTTCAACAAATCGCAGCAAGACGCACTGCTGCCGGATGTCGAGAACGGCGTCATCATTTTAGTCGGTGCGACGACCAGCAATCCCTTTTTCGCCGTCAACAGCGCCCTGGTCAGCCGCAGCCAGGTCTTTCAGTTCCAGCCGTTGTCGCCGGACGACGTCAAACAACTGATCCATCGCGCCTTGGCCGACAAGTCGGTGGGGCTCGGCAATATCCCGGTCAACATTCACGACGACGCACTCGACTTTTTGGCCGAAGTCAGTGACGGCGATGCACGCCGAGCGCTGAACGCCTTAGAAATCGGCGTGCTGTCAAGCAAAGCACGCCCCATCGAGTTCACCCATGAGCTCGCGGCCGAATCGGTGCAACGCAAAGCAGTGCAGTACGATCGCGATGGAGACTCGCACTATGACGCCGCCAGCGCCCTGATCAAAAGCATCCGCGGCAGTGACCCAGATGCCGCGTTGTATTGGCTGGCCCGCATGCTGGAAGGGGGCGAGGACGTTCGTTTCCTGACGCGGCGGTTGGTGATCTTGGCCAGTGAAGATGTTGGCAATGCTGATCCACACGCATTGACGCTCGCCGTCTCGGCGATGCAGGCATGCGAGTTTATCGGACTGCCTGAGTGCCAACTGACGCTGTCTCAAACGGTCGCCTATTTGGCGCTCGCCCCCAAATCAAACGCCGCGACCCTCGCGATCGGCGAAGCGGTGCAGGATGTGCGTGAAGGTCGCTTGATTCCGGTTCCTGTGCATCTGCGCGACGCCCATTATCAAGGCGCAAAGACGTTGGGTCATGGCGCCGACTATCAATATGCTCACAATGCCGATGACGGCGTCGCCGCGCAAGACTACTTGGGCGTCGATCGCGAATATTACCGCCCGGTCCCGCGCGGCTTTGAAGCGGAACTGGCCGAGCGACTGAAATCGATCCGCGCGAAACTTCGCACGGCGAAAGCATCTCCCTCCTCCGCTGAGGAACCTGAAGCATGACCCTGTTTGAAATTCTGTTGTTTCTGATTGTCGCCGCGGTTTGCGGGGGTGTTGCGCGCAGCCTGGTCGGCGGCACCAACGGCGGTTGTTTTGTTTCGATCGCAGTGGCCTTCGTCGGCTCGATGCTCGGCGGCAAACTGGCCCAGTTTACCGGCATGCCAGAGCCGCTGCCGATCACGATCGGCGGAGTTCAACTGCCGATTGTCTGGTCAATCATCGGCGGCGCGTTGTTTGTCGCGGCGCTGCGTCTGATCAGCGGCGCCCGACGCGCGTAAGCACTTTACCCTACTGCACCCACTTCTTTCCTGTTTCACCCTACCTGACGAGTGTTATGAAATTCGGCATCTGCAACGAGACCTTCCAAGACTGGCCCCTGGCCCGCGGTTTTGAGTACGCCAAAAACGCTGGCTACACCGGTGTTGAGATCGCCCCCTTCACGATGGCCAATAGCGCCTACGACATCACGCCGCAACAGCGCGAAGAAACTCGCCGCGCCGCCGAAGATGCAGGCGTCACCGTGATCGGCCTGCATTGGCTATTGGCCAAGACCGAAGGTTACTACCTGACGACGCCGGATGACGAAGTCCGCGCTCGGACCAGCGACTACTTCGCCGAGCTGGCGCGACTCTGCCGCGATCTAGGCGGCACGATCATGGTGCTGGGTAGCCCGCAGCAGCGAAACTTGTTGCCCGGGGTGACCGAAGCCGAAGCGATGCGTTTAGCGGCCGATTGCCTGCGCCGCGCGATGCCCACGATCGAAGAATGCGGCATCACGCTGGCGCTGGAACCGCTGGGCCCGGCCGAAGGCGACTTTTTGTTAACGGCCGAGAAAGGGCTGGAACTGCGCGAGATGATCGGATCGCCCAACTGCCAACTGCATTTGGACGTCAAAGCGATGTCGAGCGAAGCCAAGCCGATCCCGCAAATCATCCGCGATAGTGTCCCGCACATCGCCCACTTCCACGCCAACGACGCCAACAAGCTGGGCCCCGGCATGGGCGAAATCGACTTCCACCCGATCTTCGCCGCGCTAAAAGAAGTCAACTACGACGGCTGGGTCTCGGTCGAAGTCTTTGACTATGAGCCGGGCCTGGAAAAGCTGGTCGATGGCAGCTTGAAGTACATGCAGAGTTGCATGGGATAAATGTCGAAGCCTGAATGACGAAAGAAGCACGAAGCTCGAATAAGCTCGACACCAGCCCGAGGCGCGAGCCCGAGGGAATGCGGCTCCAATCACCGAGCAACACACATGACACCAAAGTTACCACGTTGCAATTTGGTGGTGCTCCGCGCTGCAGACTTGGATTCCGCGGAAGCGTTTTATGGTGCGCTCGGCCTCGACTTTATCCGCCATGCACATGGCTCGGGACCGATTCACTTGGCCAGCGAAGTCGCCGGCCAAGTGTTTGAGATCTATCCGCTGGCAGAAGGAGACCTTCCGACCACCTCAACCCGGGTTGGTTTTATGGTCGCGTCGGTGGATTTAACCTACGCTCTGCTGCTCGCCACAGGCGTGCATTCAGTGTCGCCGCCTAAAGATTCTCCCTGGGGTCGTCGCGCGGTCGTCACGGATCCGGCTGGACATCGGGTCGAACTGACGCAATAGAAACGGAAACCCAGTAAAAGCCCTGGGATCGCACCGCTGGTGCGTGAAAACCCCGTTTAACGACGCCCTAAAGTTTGGCAATTCCGGACCGAGACGACCAACCGAGATTCTCACCTCCTCCGTATCGCCGACCGCGTTCATTGCCACGCAAGGCCGTGGCAATGGCACCCGGAAACATCCTATTGCCCGCAAATCCCCCATTTATTCAGGTATCTGTCTGACTTCGCTTCGACATTCTGATTTCGATATTCGTCATCCCCCACCACGGCTGTTTCTTACATTTTCAGGCGGAAATGGCCCAAAAGCTTCTTTCCCTTGGCTTCAGCCAGTTTGACCGGTATATTATGGTGGGAAGGGTGTTTCTTCACCCTTCTATTGAGGTCCTAGAGGAAAACTGAAGCAAGAGTTTATGGCTAAGAAAGAAGAAGCCCTCGAAGTCGATGGCACCGTTACCCAAGCTTTAGCGAATACCCGATTTCGGGTGCAGCTCGACGACGGGCCGACGGTTATGGCTCACGTTGCTGGCAAAATGCGGAAGCACTTTATTCGTATCGTTCCTGGAGATCGGGTTCGCGTCGAACTCTCCCCTTACGATCTGACCAAGGGTCGTATCGTTTTCCGCGAACGCTAAAATTTCTCGCCGGTCTTGGGCCACAGACCACCTCTGCTGGCGCCCTGATTCAGCCAGAGCTGACTTTTCCGGCGAAAATGAAAACCTGCGTTCTCTTTCGCAGGTAGTTTCTAAAAGCACGGCTTGCCTAGAAGTCGCGGTGCGCAACGACCCACGCGCATGCGGCTTTCGTATTAACCCAACAACCGTTAAATTGTTGGCATCTGGCGCATAGCCCCCCAAAACGGCAAGCGACTGCGATAGCCTGTGTCGCAGAAAAAAACATCCGAAGGAGACGAAAGTGAAGCTGCTATTGAAATCGACGTGGATTTGGCTCGCTGCATTGGCGCTGGCGACCTGCCCAACGCTGGTCCAAGCTCAAGACGAAGCAAAAGCGACCGAATTGAAAACGGTCGCGGTCGTTTCGATCGCTCCATTCAAAAAAGTACTTGGTGACTTCCAGTACCTGACCGAAATGGCGGACTTCGCCGATTACGGCCGGATGGCGGCGATGATGTCGGCGCCGTTCACCCAAGGAATTGATAAGACGCGCCCGATCGGCGTCGTTGTTCGTACCGATGGCCAACAGTTCAGCTATGTCGGTTTCATCCCGGTCTCCGACCTGGACTCGCTCCTTTTGATCCTGCAGGATCAAGTGGGTGAGCCGCAAGACATGGAAGACGGCGTCTTCATGCTCGAAGCGCCATTGCCGATCTATTACAAAGAAGTGGAAGGCTGGGCCTTTGTCGCACAAGACAAAGAATCGCTGGCCAACACGCCGGCCAAGCCTGTTGACTTGCTGGGATCGCTGGCGACCGACTATGACCTCGGCATCAAGCTCTATTTAGAAAACATTCCCCAGCTTTATCACGAAATGATCCTCGCCCAAATGCGCAGTGGGATCGAACTTTCGCTGGAGCAAGAGCCGGGTGAGTCGGACGCCGATTTCGCCGAACGCCAACAGATGGTCGAGCTGCAAGTTGCTCAACTTGAGCGTCTGTTCACCGAGATCACCGACCTGACGGTGGGCTGGAACGTCGACAAGTCGGTCGGCAAAACCTATCTCGACTTTAGCTACAATGTGGCGCCGGGATCGCAGCTTGCCGAGCAACTAGCGATGAACCAAGGAGTCACCAGCGACTTCACCGGATTCCTCAACAATCAAGCTGCCGGAACGCTGCACGTCGCCAGCAAAATCGCGAAAAAAGAGATCGAAACTACGGTCAAGCAGATGAATGCAGGCCGTCAAAAAGCGTTCGCCGAAATCGAGAAGAGCGATGACCTGGACGACAAGTCGCGCGAAGCGGCCAATCGCTTGGTTGACTTGTCGTTTGACGCACTGATCGAAACGATCAAAGCCGGCAAGATCGACATGGGCATGACCGTGGATCTAGCGCCGAGCAAAATGACCTTCCTCTTTGGCGGGTTCGTTTCGGACGGCAAGCGGGTCGAAGACAGCTTCAAAGAAATGATGAAGTTGGTCGAGGACCAGCCTGACTTCCCCGGCGTCAAATGGAACGCAGACTCACACCAAGGGGTCAGCTTCCACGTGATCGAAGGTCCGGTTCCGGCCAGCGAAGAAGAAGCTCGCGAGCTGTTTGGCGAGAAGCTGCCCATCGTGCTGGGAATCGGCGAGAAGGCCGCCTATCTATCGATCGGCACCGATGCGATCGCGAAGCTGAAGAAGGCGATCGATGATTCGCTCGCAGGGGCTGGTCAACCGATGACCAGTCCGGCGACCATCGTGGTCTCCTCGAAACCAATTTTGGAGTTCATCAAGAGCATTGATGACAACGCTCCGATCGAAGCAGCTTTGGCGGCGCTCGACGGCAAGGATGCGCAACTGTTGATCAATGGAAGCGTCACGGAGACCGGGACCACCAGCCGAGTGAGCCTGGACGTTGGCGTCATCAAAGCCGTCGCCGCCGCAGTCGCCGTGCAGCAAGCCGAGAAAGAAGCCGCAGAATCAGCGGCCGAAGCGGAAGCTGACGACGACAAATTCTAAATCGAAGCCTGAACTTCAACATTCAGTCAATCTCAGGAGGGAAGCGAAGAAATCTTCGCTTCCCTTTTTTTCTTTCACTTCCCTCCAACCCCACCCCTCCTAGAGACTGGACACAGGGACCAATAAATTGTTTTTTGCCAATTGCGCTGGCAAATGTAACCTTTGGCCCACATTTTGCTTCTAATCTTCATCCTCTCCTCGTCAAATGCTCCCTCGCATAGGGCAAACTTTCTCACAGCGGCCAAGCGAACAATTTCAGCTCGGACTGCGTCTAGAAAGATGACGAGACAGGATGTCTTAGAATTTCGTGTGGATACCACAAGTTATGATCGCAACCAACAAACAATTCGCCTCCTCTTCTCTGCCCCAGCCGAAGGTGCATTTCCTGCGTTTGGAAGTAATCGGCGGCGAGATGAATGCTCAAGAGATGTTGCTGCAACTGCCGGTGCGAATCGGTCGGAGCGCCGACGCAAGCTTGCAGCTTAGTCATCCCTTGGTCGCCGAGGAGCATTGCGAAATCCTCGTTCGCGGTGAGGAAGTCTTGGTCCGGGATCTTGGCTCTGAAAACGGCACCTTCGTCAATCGCGATCGGATCGATCTGGCCCAACTTGCCCCAGGTCAGTTGCTGACCATTGGCGACGTCACCTTCCGCTCGATCCTTGACTAAACTCGGGACGAGAATCTAATTCAATTGCAAGCACGCGGTCCAACTCGGACCGCGTGTTTTTTTATGTGCAGTCCAACAGCAGCTCGCAGCGACCGCTCGGGAATATTCGCTTCCCTCCCGCCGCTATGGTACGATCAGACCTCCCGCCTCATATCCTGCTCGCCGAGACGCTCTATGTCTGCTTCACTTCGCGTGCTCTTGCTACTGTCGCTCGCCTTGGTCGCGTGTCAGTCATCCGCAGAGGAGCCTGCCGCCCCCAAGCATCCGGCCAATCATTTGGCGGGGGAAACCAGTCCCTACCTGTTGGCGCATGCTCACAATCCGGTGAATTGGTATCCGTGGGGAGCGACCGCGCTGGAACTGGCGAAGCAAGAGAACAAGCCGATCTTTCTTTCGATTGGCTACTCGAGTTGTCACTGGTGTCATGTGATGGAGCACGAGAGCTTTACCGATGAAGAGATCGCCAAGTTTCTGAATGAACACTTCATCTGCATCAAAGTCGATCGAGAAGAACGCCCTGACATTGATCATGTTTATATGACGGCCGTCCAGATCATTCCCCGCGGCGGCGGTTGGCCGCTGTCGGTCTTTCTGACTCCAGACAGCAAACCGTTTTACGGCGGCACCTATTGGCCGGCTCGCGATGGGGATCGCAATGTGCAAGTCGGTTTTCTGACCGTCCTTGCCCGCGTTGCTTTGCTCTGGAAAGACAAAGAAGCAGACCTGCGCAAGAGCGGCGACGGATTGAGCACGATGATCCAAGAGGCGCTCAGGCCGCGTGTCACGCTCAAGCCTCTGGCGCTGGACGAGAAGCTGCTGACAACCGCAGACGCCGCGATCGCCGAAACCTTTGATCCCGAGCACGGCGGCTTTAATTTCTCGGCCGATGATCCCAATCAGCCGAAATTTCCAGAGCCTGCAACGCTGCAATATCTGCTGGCTCGCGCCCAGTCAGGCGACGCCGCCGCGCAGAAGATGCTGACCACGACGTTGGATGGCATCGCCGCTGGCGGGATTCGCGATCACATTGGCGGCGGGCTCCATCGCTATAGCGTCGATCGCTTTTGGCGAATTCCGCACTTTGAAAAAATGCTGTACGACAATGCGCAGCTCGCCTCGATCTACGCCGAAGCATTTCAGCTGACCGGCAATCCGCAGTATCGCCGCGTCGCGGAAGAAACGTGTGACTTTGTGCTGCGAGATCTGACCGGCCCTGCTGGGCAGTTTTACTCAGCCATCGACGCCGACAGTGAAGGAGAAGAAGGCAAGTCCTATCGCTGGTCGCAAGCCGAGTTATCTTCACTGCTTTCGCCGGAGCAATTGCAATTGGCCAAATTGGTCTACGGCCTCGGAGGCTCTCCCAACTTTGAAGAAGTTTACTTTGTCCCGCAACTTCAGGCGCCGATCGCCGAGCTGCCGCAGAACCTGAAGCTGGACGAAGCCGAACTGCAAACGCGTTTGCAAACGCTACGTGAAACGTTGCTTGCTGCACGTGCCAAGCGTATCCAGCCGGCGGTCGACACCAAAGCATTGACCGCGTGGAACGGATTAATGATCGCAGGACTGGCCGACGCGGGACGGATTTTGCAGCGGCAAGATTATCTCGACGCCGCGGCTCGCAATGCAGACTTCTTGCTGGCCAATGTCAGCTCAGCCGATGGTCGTTTGCTGCGGAGCTACCAAGCGGGTCAGGCCAAAATCGCCGCTTATGTAGATGACTATGCGATGCTTGTTGATGGGCTGATCGCACTGCATCAAGCGACCGACGAACCCAAGTGGCTCGACGCCGCGCAGCGTCTCACCGCGCAGCAGACCGAACTGTTTGGCGATGCGCGTCTCGGCGGCTTTTACTTTACCGCCGCCGACGCAGAAGAAATCATCGTCCGCGGCAAGATTTCGACTGACAATGCAATCCCAGCCGGCAATTCGGTTGCGGCCGGCAACTTGCTCTATCTGGCCGAGAAGCTAAATGACGACGCACTGCGTCAACAAGCGATCGACGCCATCCGCAGCGGACAAGCCTTATTAGAGCTAGCGCCAGCCGCAGCGCCACGTTTGTTGGTCGCGGTCGAGCAACTGGTCACCGCTGAAAAAAAGAGCAGTCCTTAAAGCTGCTACTGCTGTGTCGCCAGCGCGAAAACATCTACGGCGAAACAATCCTCCGGCTTAACCGGGCCTTGTTTGGCGACGTCGACGTCCACCATTTGATCCAGCAGCTCGGTCCAGCGGGCCAACGTCATGCGACCATACTGGTCATCTGTGGTAGGAAGCGAAAGCTTACGAATCTCGGCGGCTCCAAACTCCAGCGCGGCGACGTCTAGTTCAGGATTGAGGGTCGCGATCTGCTCGTTCGTCTCTTTTGAAGAATCGAGATAATGCTTCCAGCCGCGCAAGCTGGCGCGCGTCATCTTTACCGCCAGATCTTTTTCGGCCTGCAATAGATCATCACTGGTAATCAAAATGCTGGTGTAAGGATTAAAGCCCAATTCATGCACCATCAGAGTGCGCGTCTTCGCTCCTTTTTCTTGCGCCACATAGGGCTCACTAAAGACATACGCTTGCTGAGTGAAGTTGGGGTCACTTAAGAATTGAGCAAGATTGCCGTTGTAAGGCACAATCCGCACGTTTTTCAGTGGCAATACTTTTTGCAAATAGGTCGCAAACGTCCGACCTCCGTTCATCGCCAAAGTGCAGTTCGAGAGCTCGTCCCAGGTTTTGATCGGCGAATCGGCATGCAGCAGGATACAGCGAGGGCTCTTCTCGAGCGGCGACATCAGCGCCACGACGTTCGCCATTTGCGCGCGGCCGAGAATCACCTGATCGGCATTCGCAACGGCGAATTCTACATTTCCCTGCGCCACTTGCTGGATGATCGGAACGCCGGGTCCACCGGGAATGATCTCTACATCCAGCCCTTCGTCAGCGAAGAAGCCTTGCTGCTGGGCGGCGTAAAATCCGCCGTGCTCCGCTTCAGGAAACCAATTGAGGGCCAAGCGCACTTTGCGTAGCGCCGGGCCATCGTCGGCTTGCGGTGAGCCGGTTTCTTTTTGAGCAGTACATCCGACCCAGGTCAGCAGCAACAAGATGGCGACGATACGCGGCATAACGATTCCTCGAAGGCGAAGAGCGGGACGGACCTGCCGTTTCGATATCGTAGCTTTTCTGACCGATTTGGCGAGCTAAATCAGACCATTTTGTCGTCGCCGCGACAAACGATTACTCCGGCGGATTGGTTGATTCCGGCGCTGGCGCAGCGTCTGGCGGCGGCAACTGCGATTTTTCTTTGAGCCACCACTGATAAAACTGCTCCACCACTGGGCGACGATGCACGCTTCGCAGCGTTTGCGGGCGTTTGCTGATCAAAAAAAGCTGCGCCTCGGTCGGGGTCATATTTTTGGCTTTGATCAGCCAGCAGACCACAATGGTCGCGCTGCGAGCCCGGCCTGCTTTGCAATGGATGTAAACCTGCTTGCCGGCGGCGATCTGCTGATCGATAAATTCGACTCCCCGCTTGACGTCTTCCAGCGACGGCGGGACGAAGTCAATCGTCGGCAAATGGAGCTGCTCGACCCCTGATTTGGTGTAGGTCGCTAGCGGCCCGGCGAACTCTTGACAGGTATTGACCACCGCGGTGACGCCGGCGGCGATGATCTCGGTGGTAATTTTTTCGGTCGGCAGCGCCCCGATCAAAACATGCTCATCAATTCGATCCCACCACCGCCAACGGCGAAAAAGGCGAACCATTGACCAGTTAAAGAGCAGGGTTGGGTAGAAAGCGACCGCGGCGAACGAACGACTGAGGGGTCGATGCATGCGATGGGCCGGGGGCGGATCTGGCTTAGTTTCTCCTGTCATAGAGTTCGATTATGATATTTAGGGCTGCTTCGTCGCAACCCGTCCCCACCTTGCCTACCTAATCCCGCCCTTCGTTGAGGAAAAACTGCTAATGAAACGCTGTATTGCTCTGTTCGCATTGTTGCTCGCCGCACCGGCCGCTTGGGCCGCTGATGCCGGCGCAGACGTAAAGCCGCCAGAAGGCTTTCAAAAATTATTCAACGGAAAAGATCTCTCCGGCTGGAAAGGGCTGGTCGCCAGTCCGCCGAAGCGGGCCGAGATGAGCCCCGAAACGCTCGCCGCCGAGCAAGAAAAAGCGGATGCGTCGATGCGAGAGCATTGGTCGATCGAAGATGGCGTGCTGATCTACGATGGCAAAGGTCAAAGCCTCTGCACCTCCAAAGACTATGCAGACTTTGAGATGTATGTCGACTGGAAGATCAAAGAGGATGGCGATAGCGGAATCTACGTCCGCGGCAGCCCTCAAATTCAGATCTGGGATCCGAATCACTGGAAGGTCGGTTCCGGCGGTCTCTACAACAACAAAGAGAATCCCTCCGCGCCGACGATCATCGCCGACAATCCGATCGGCGAGTGGAATACGATGTATATCCGTATGATCGGCGATCGCGTCACGGTAAAGCTGAATGGCAAGCTGGTGACCGACAACGTGGTGTTGGAAAACTACTGGGAACGTGACAAGCCGATCTATCCGACCGGTCAGATCGAATTGCAACATCACGGCAACACGCTCTGGTTCCGCAACATCTTCATTCGCGAATTGGCCAAGCCCGATGAGCTGAAGAAGATTGAAGAAGCGGCGCCTGCCAAAGCGACTGCGGTTCCCAAAAAAGACCGCAATGTGTTGGTCTTCCTTCGTCACGCCGGCTATCGCCACAGCTCGATCCCTGTAGGGGGTCGAGCGGTGCAGATCTTGGGGGACAAGAGCGGCGCGTTCAAGTCAAAGATTACTGACGACTTGACCGAACTATGGCCAGGCAACATTGACCAGTACGACGGCGTCGTGATGGTCAACACGACCGGCGAATGGATCCAACCTCGGGCCGAGGACCTGACGCAAATCGCCGCCAAGTATGGCGAAACGCTCACCGCGGCTGAAGCGGAAGCAAAACTAAAGCAAAGCCTGCTCGACTTTGTGTCAAGCGGCAAAGGGCTGGTCGGCTTTCATGCCGCGAGCGACGCAAATTACAAATGGCCCGAATTCGGCGAGATGGTCGGCGGATACTTCAACGCCCATCCTTGGCACGAGAAAGTTGGCGTCAAAGTCGATAGCCCTAGCCATCCGTTGATGGTCGCCTTTGGCGGCAAAGATTTTTCGATCGTTGACGAGATCTATCAGTTCCGCGATCCCTACTCGCGCAAAGCGCTGCACGTGCTGCTGTCGCTGGACGTCGAGAAGACTGACATGACAAAAGATAGCATCAAGCGTGACGATGGCGACTTCGCCGTCTCGTGGGTTCGCGATTGGGGAAAAGGTCGCGTCTTCTACAGCTCGCTCGGACATCGCGAAGAAATCTACTGGAACCCGCAGATGTTGGCGTTCTATCTTGATGGCATTCAATTCGCATTGGGTGATCTCGACGCCGAAACGACTCCCAGCGCCCCCTAAGCGCCACTCCCCTGCCCCCATCCTTATTGCCCCCAAGGAGACGCAACCATGTCTCGATTTAACATCTACTCGCCCGCGTGGGCCGTTATCGCCGTGCTGGCGATCTGCACAACGACCTTCGCCGAAGACGCGCCCAAAAAGCTAAAAGGGCTGCTAATCACCGGCGGCTGCTGCCATGACTATCCGAACCAGGTGAAGATCATCACCGAAGGTCTTAGCCAGCGTGTCAACATCGACTGGGACGTCGCGATAACCGGCAGTGGTAAAGACATCAAAGTGCCGGTCTACGAGAACCATGACTGGATCAAACCGTATGACGTCGTCGTCCATAATGAATGCTACGGCGATGTGACCGATGTCAAATTTGTCGAGGGGATCGTCAAGGCGCATACCGAAACCGGCGTGCCGGCGATCGTTGTCCATTGCTCGATGCACAGCTATCGCAATGCCGACACCGATGAGTGGCGCAAGCTGCTTGGCGTCACCTCCCGCAGCCATGAGAGCCATCACCCGATCGACGTGGTCACCTTGGCCGCGGACAATCCGATCATGACCGGCTTTCCCAAAGTCTGGAAGCGCCCCGTGGCCGAGCTTTACAAGATCGAAAAGCAATGGCCGCAGATGAAGCCGCTCGCCCAAGCCTACGGCAAAGACACTGACAAAGACCATACCGTCATCTGGACCAACCAGTACGGCAAAGCCAAGGTCTTTGGCACCACGCTCGGTCATCACAACGAAACGATGAACACCGACGAATGGCTCGGCGTCGTCTCCCGCGGCATGCTCTGGACGCTCGACGCGCTCAACGAAGACGGCACGCCGAAAGCTGGCTACGCCGGAACAGGCGTCGCCGAGATCGATCTCTCGAAGCCCAATCCAGACGCCGGCAAATCGCCGAAACCGGCTGCCAAGTAGTCGTTTGATAATACAAGGAAAGCCGCCGTCGATAGACCGCGGCTTTTTTTCTGCGCCGCAGATGCAAACCTCAATTCATGTTCTCCATTGCCCGTTACGCAAGTTTTGAAGCCGCCTTATTTGAAGATGGACGAAAACATAGAACACGGATTTCACGGATAAATCACGGATTTACACGGTAAGAAAGGAGATCTGAAGGCGTACCACTCCCGTGTTCGCAAGTGGAGTCCATGATGCTTTACAGGTGGACGCCAACTCATTTTTCTGACCGTGTAAATCCGTGTTCTTGCCGTGGCATCCGTGTTCTATTTATTTTGGACTCTCAAGAACGCGTTGGCGGGCGACGAACAGAGATAGCGCCCCACGCTTTCCATTTGCGATACGCGACAACTTCGATTTCCAGGATTCATTCGCATGCCTTACTGTATTCGCCGATCCGCGGCTTCAGCTGCTCTGCTCTGTTGTTTCGCTGCGTCTGTTTTTGCGGAGCCAACCGTACGCGACTTCGGCGCCAAAGGGGACGGCGTCGCCGATGACACGGCCGCGATCCAAAAGATGGTCGACTCGGGCGCTCAGTCGATTCACTTCCCTGCCGGCGTCTATCGCTTGACCAAGACGATCACGATCAAACTTGACACGATTGGCCCAGTCGCAATCAGCGGCGACGGGACGGCGACCATCAAGATGGAAGGGTCTGGCCCGGCGCTGCGATTGATCGGTACGCACTCCGGCACAGCCGCTCCTCAGACGGTCAAGCCGAACGTTTGGGAAAAACAGCGGACTCCGCTGATCGACGGGCTCGAGATCGTCGGTGCGCATCCCGCAGCGGTCGGCATCGAAATCAACGGCGCCATGCAGCCGACGTTAACGCGACTCTCGATTCGCAAATGCTTGCACGGTGTTGTCTTGACCGGCCGCAATCGAAACGTGCTGGTTGGCGAATGTCACTTTTACGAGAACAGCGGCGTGGGGCTCTATCTGCTCGATCTCAATTTGCATCAGATCAACATCGCCAACAGTCACATCAGCTACAACGCCGCAGGTGGCGTTGTCGTACGCAACAGCGAGATTCGTAATCTACATATCGGCACGTGCGACATCGAAGCGAACATGTCCGTCGAACATCCCGAAGCGGCCAACGTACTGTTTGACGTCACCGCCGGATCCATGCGCGAAGCGTCGATTGTCGGCTGCACGATTCAGCATTCGTCGGTTCCCCAGTGCGCTAACGTGCGACTGCTGGGGCAAGCCGAGATGCCCTACAAAGTAGGCCACGTCACGATCGCCGACAATGTCATGTGCGATGTCGCCTACAACATCGACATGCAGCATGCTCGCAGCGTAACGATTGTTGGCAACACGCTGTTTCGCGCCAAAGAAGCGAGCATCCAAGCCGAGAACTGCTCGAATCTCGTGATCGGAGCCAATGTGCTGGATCGCATCCGTGATTACGGACCGGCCGATACTAACAACTCGGTGCGTCTGATCGACTGCCGTGATTGCACCATCCAAGGGCTGCAGATCAACGGCGACGCCGATCCAGTAGCCGCACTGACGCTGAAAAACTGCTCGCGAATTAACGTCCAGGGCTGTACGATCCTAGACGCCAAAAAGTACGCGTTGTGGATCGATGGCGGCGAGAAAATCAGGGTCGCCAATTGCCTGTTCGACGGGCAAAGCGAAAAACTGCCGACGCAGCTAACAGGCCAGCAAGTCGATGTACGGATCGATCAAGACTCGTTGAATTGATTTCCTGCGACGCATTCCCGTTGGACGAGAATGATCGACCGGTCTTTGCGCCGCGGCGAAAGCGCGTATCATCGAGGGCCCACTTTTGTTTCTTCCTGTAGTGCCGGATTGCTTGTGCCTCAGCAAACTCGTATCGTTTCGCCTGGTCCTGCCGCCAACACCGTCCGTACGGCAGATGGACAAGTTCTGACGCCGCCAGCCAATTGGTCGCTGCTGCCGCCGGGTGATGCAGGCCTAACGCGCCGGGTCAAAGCGGCAGGTCCCACCTGGACGGTACAAGAGAAAAAAGGACGCCGGATGTTCTCGCGCGGCGTGCTAGCGCCCACCGCAACGATCTCAGCGCAAAAGACGAAGCTCGACCAGGAACGCTCTACCGACGCCTACGCCAAACGTCAGGCATCGAGCGCCGCACGGCGTGAAAAAGAACAAGGCGTCTACGTTGAAGACTTTCGCGGCGCAGTGCTGCAATTCTTACGCTTCGACAGCGGACACCGCGCCATCGCCGATCGATTGGCCGACGCAGTGACCGAGCATGCGACGCCGGTTGGTAGCGGCACGGTGGCCCGCACCAAGCGCATCCCGATCGAGCAACGGGCCGAATCGGCCGTGATCGCTTGGCTGCGACATCAAACGACCGCCTACGATCACATGAAGATCGAACGAGTCAAAGGAAAACGTCGCGAAGTCCGCCGCATGCTGGCCGAAGAATCGCGGCGCCTGCTGACCAAATATCGTCGCGGCGAAGCGGTCAACCTGTCGGCTTGCCCGCTGGCTAGAGCGCTTACGAGCTCGGCGAAGGCGACTATTAAAGCCACCTCTTCTTTGTAGCCGAAGAAAATTGACGAACGCCAAAATCCTAATGTCTAGGGAAAGAGTAATTATGCAATGATCGTCTTGTTCGGTTCGCCGGCAATCTCTTCTACATAGCGCGGCACGGCGTAGCCAGGTAATCGGCTGCGAAGTTGGCGGATCAGCTCTAAGCCCCGCTCGCGCGGAACCTCAAAGTGGGCGGCGCCTTTGACGCGATCCAGCTGATGCAGATAGTACGGCGTGACTCGGTGATCGACTAGACGCTCTGAAAGTTCGGCCAGCACGTCGACGTCGTCGTTCACGCCGGCCAGCAGCACCGCTTGATTCAGCACCATGACGCCGGCCTGATTCAGGCGATCAATCGCCGCCAGGACCGGAAGATCCAGTTCTCGCGGGTGATTCGCATGGATGACAACAATCGGCGTCAGACGCGTCGCGACCAGCCAGGAGAGAAGCTGATCGTTGATCCGCTGGGGAATCATGATCGGCAGTCGCGTATGAACCCGCACCCTTCGCAGGTGGGGAATTGCGGCCAACTGCTGGGCCAATTGCGCCAAAGTTGCGTCGGCCAGCGTGAGCGGATCCCCCCCGGATAGCAAAACTTCGTGAATCGTAGGATCGCTGGCCAGAGCCTCAATCGCCTCTTTCCAAGCAGCAACACCGCTGGGGACCTCGGCATAGGGGAAGTGCCGTCGAAAACAGTAGCGACAATGGACAGCGCACGCGCCGGTCGTCACCAAGAGGGCTCGGCCGGCATATTTCTGTAGCAAGCCGGGGGTCAAAGTCGCCTGATCGTCTCCGACTGGATTTTCTGTAAACCCTTGCACAGAATCAAGTTCCCGCAATACCGGCAGAACTTGAAGCAGCAGCGGATCGCGTGGATCACCCAGCTTCATCTTGGCGGCGAACTCGCGCGGAACGAACAGCGGGAAGTCTCGCGCGGCGGCGATCGCGGCTTCGGCGAAGTCTGCGGGAAGCTGCAACAAGCGACAAAGTTCGACCGGATCGCGCAGCGCCGACTTCATCGCATTTTGCCAACGGACCGGATACGAAAAATCGTCGGCCGAAGCGCTGCGGACAGGATCGTCAGAGGGAGTTACAATACGCATTTTCGTATTCTATCAGCCTGCGATCTAAGTTGGGGCAAGGGATCCTACTACCTTGGCCGAAGATAGCCGGTTGCCCAAGAAGAGACGATCCCCGGCCCGGCAGCGGCTGGTTTAAAGGCGAGACGATCGTTCCCACATGTTGGCCGCCCCCCGGGTTCATCGCCCCCGGAGCGTTCCTAGTTTACAGCGAGAACCAAAAGTGCAGTACGGTACCAGCGACTTCCGCAAAGGCTTGAAAGTCCAAATTGACGGCGAACCTTACCTGATTACGGAATGCAATTTCGTCAAACCAGGAAAAGGAAACGCTCTTTACAAGTGCCGCCTGCGAAACTTGATTCGCGGTACTTCGCTTGACCGCACCTATCGCGGTGGTGAAACGCTGGAATCGGCCGACGTCGCCGAAACCGACTGCCAGTTTTTGTACGCTCAGAATGACAAGTACGTCTTCATGGAAAACTCGACGTTCGAGCAGTACGAAATGACCAAAGATCAAATCGACGACGCTTGGAAGTACCTGAAAGACGGCATGCAGTGCATGGCCACTTTGTACAATGATTTTCCGATCACGATCAATCCGCCGATCCATGTTGAGCTGGAAGTGACCTATTGCGAACCGGGCGTTCGCGGCGATACGGCGACCAACGTTTCCAAGCCGGCCACGGTCGAAACAGGCGCCGAAATCCTGGTCCCCTCGTTCGTCAATCTGGGCGATGTGATCCGAATTGACACGCGCACCGGCGAATATGTCGAACGCGTTAAGAAGTAAGCGAAGCACTTGATCAGCGGCTCGATCTCGGGCCCTTTACCGGCGTCCCGCTGTACTGAGAGCTGGACGCCGGGCGACCGTCCCTGAGCGGCCGTTTTCCTTCTTTTTAGGCTGCGAACGATGACGGACTTGATGGAAGCACGAATCGCCAAGATCGAACAAGCGTTGCAATCGCGGCGTGACGCGTTGTTGGAGCACCCGATTTATGAGCAGTTGACTGATGTCAACGCGCTCCGCAAGTTTATGGAACGGCATGTCTTTGCGGTGTGGGACTTCATGTCGCTGTTAAAAGCGTTGCAGCGTGAAGCGACCTGCGTCCACGTCCCCTGGACACCGCGTAAGGATGGCGCTAGTAGTCGCCTGATCAACGAGATCGTGCTGGGCGAAGAGTCTGACGACGATGGCCACGGCGGCTATTGCAGCCATTTTGAGCTTTACTTGGACTCGATGCGTGAAGTTGGCGCCAACGTCGAGCCGATCGAAATGTTTATCCATATGATCTCGGACGGCATCGATGTTGTGTCAGCCGGATTGCATGCAGGGCTGCCGCCATCGGTCGATCAGTTTCTTCTGCAAACGTTCGCGTTAATTGACTCGCGAAATCCAGCGGTCATCGCGGCGGGCTTCACTTTCGGCCGCGAGGACTTGCTCCCCAGCGTGTTCCAAAAACTGGTCGAGCGAATCAACGGCGATAGCCACGGTCAGGCCAATCGCTTTCTCTACTATCTGCACCGCCATATCGAACTAGACGCCGATCAACATGGCCCGTTGTCGCGACGGCTGTTGGCCCAGATTTGCGGGGAGGACGACGCCAAATGGAACGCCGCCCAACATGCGGCCGAAATGGCGCTCGACGCGCGGGTGGAACTTTGGAACGGCATGGTCTCGGGGCACTAGCCAAGCGTCGCTTTCCGAAGGTTGCGTGCCACAGCTCTGTGAGCGTGTCTTCATCGCATTCCAACATTGCACTTCGCACGGCTCACAGAGCCGTGGCACGCTTGTAAACGGCGCCCAGTCCGTTTCGCTAGCATCGCTCAAGAATCGCTCTGGCCGGTTTGGGCCGGTTCGACTAACATGGCCGACCTTAGCTAAATCGCGACGTTTTTTCGTCGTCGGCTAGCGACCAAAGATTAGTGATACAATCACCGCAATGATGCCCAGCAGCCCCAGAGCCACCCACCAGGCGCTCTGCTTGCTCCAAGGCGAATAGTGGTGGATCAGGTACTCGCCGCAGTGTGGGCAAACGTCGGCTTCGTCATAGATTTCGCCGCCGCACTGAGGACAGTGATCAAGATAGTCGTCTGGATCTTCGCTCGGCAAATCGTCGTCGGTCCAGACTTCATCGTCGACGAAGGATTCGTCGTCGTCATCAAAATCATTTTCGTCCCAACGGCTCACGATATTACCTCATTATCTTTGATCGGCGCCGAGGCTGAGCCCCGTTCAGTTTTTTCCCGAAAATAGAGTGCGATTTCGTCAAGGAGGACGAAAACGTGGAAACCATCAAAACCGCGTGCATGGTGATCGTGTTGATGGCAGTCGCTTACGGCGTCTACCATCATCTTAATCAACCGGAAGAGACCGCTCCCAAGTTGGAGATCGAAGGAATCGCGGGCGGCGACATTGCTCCCAGTTTCTCCGCTTCTCCTTCGCCGGGTGGAGCCAGCGCTATCGCTCCCTCGTTCTCGGCAGGGCCAGCGCCATCGACAAACAACTTAACTTCACATGACATGGCGCCGCCGCTGGGAACCCCCAGTAGCTCGAACGCCAATCGTTTTCAGGCCTCGTCAACATCGCTGGCATCAGGTCATGAGCATGCTGCCGCCCATCAGCGACAGCTGCCGCTGATCGAAGCCCAGCCGGTAAGTGAATCCAATCTCGGCGACTCGATTGCTCCGCAACAGCCGGCAGCCTCGTCGTCTTATGGAACCTCGTCCTACAACAACTCGCCGTATGACGCGGTGGTCTCGGACGAATCGGCCTACGATACAGGCCGAACCTCCAGCGCTGAATACGGCGGGATGGATGCGCGTCCGGCATCGGCCAACATGCGTCCCAATTTTGAAACCGACTGGAACATGGCCCAAATGCAGTTAGAGCAAAACCAATGGGCCGAATCGCTGCGTACCCTTACTCCGTGGCGGGGACGCGCTGAGTTGACCACCGAACAGAGCGAAAAACTGAATCTGCTGCTCAGCCAATTGGCTGGCAGCGTCGTCTATTCGACTGAACACCTACTCGCCGAACCGTATGCCGTGCAGCCAGGCGAAACGCTCAGCCAAATTGCGGCCAAGCATCAAGTCCCGGCGATTCTGTTGCAACGGATCAACGGCATTTCAAACCCCGATCTGCTCACCTCGCAGGATCGTTTGAAAGTGATGCAGGGGCCATTTGCCGCATCCATCAGCTTATCGAGCCGTGAACTGATCCTAACGATCGATGGCTGCTTCGCGGGCAAGTTCCCGGTGACAATCCTCGATTCAACAACCGTCCTACCAGGTGAACACCAAGTAGTCCGCAAAGAAGATCCAACCGACCGCTATGGCGCTCAACAAAACTCGTATGGGCAGACCGGCGGCGGTAGCCTGGGTGAACATGTCGTTTACTTGGATGGCGGAGTCATGCTGCATGGCGAACCTGTCGGATCGGGCGGTTCGATTCAACTAAGTCCTCGTGATGCAGAAGATATGTTTGGCATTCTATCGGTTGGATCGAAAATCACGATTCGCCGCTAACTTATTGAAATGGCGCGCGACTCATGGGCGACGCTCTCCACCAAGCTCCTCCCGAAACCTTGCGACACTGGTTGATACGGCATCGGCATGCCGTCACCTTGATCGCGTTGATATTATTAGTCGCAGGCGAAACGCTCCGCACCACATCGACAACCGAGAATTGGATCACCGATCTACTGCTCTCGATTGTGATTGTTGCGGTGACCTATGATCTGCTCATTCGTAATCGCAGATTCCTGCTGGTCGCGCTTAGCGCGGGGCCGATCCTGGTGCTGATTTGGGTCATCCGTGTTCTCGATGACCTGTACGACACGCAGTCGGCGATACACTGGCACTTGCTGCGAAACGCGTTGATGATCGCGTTTTTAAGTTATACCGTTTGGGCTATTGGACGAGACGTTTTTCGCGCCCAGCGCGTCACCACCGATCAAATCTTAGGAGGCGTCAGCGTTTACTTACTGCTCGGCCTGATTTGGGCGATCGCCTATATGAGCGTCGTTGCGTTTGATCCCAGAGCTATAGAATTCTCGAGCCCCGGCGATGGTTCAGAAGCTCATCGCATGTCGGCTTTGATTTACTACAGCTTTGTGACGCTCACGACTCTCGGCATGGGAGATATCCTACCGATGTCCAATATGGCGCGCACGCTGACTTGGACCGAAGCGGTGACGGGGCAACTTTATATCGCTGTCACTATGGCTAAATTGGTGGGTCTGCGGCTTGCACACATCACCCAAAACCCGCAATCGCAGTAGCTTGCGTTGGATTGATTTCATCTTGACTTGAAGAGCATCGTTCGCCTATTAATTACCGGTTCAACTTTGCGCTGGGGCTTTGAACTTTCACACGACCTTGCTCATGACAATTCCCGAAATTGCAGTTATCGTCTCCACGTATCAGCGTCCGCAGCATCTTCGCCGATCGCTGGAATCCCTCGCGATGCAGCGCTGCGGGTCCAACGTCTTTGAAGTAGTTGTCACCGACGACGGATCACAGGACGAGACGGAGCAGATGGTTGCGCAATTTGCGAGCCAAGTTGATTTCCGGGTCTCCTACACTTCGCATCCGCACGACGGATTTCAGCTCGCAAAATGTCGTAATGAAGGAGTTGCAGTCACCAAGGCTCCCTATCTTCTTTTTCTTGACGGCGATCTGCTAACATCGCCCGACTTCGTTGCACAGCACTTGAATCATCGCCAGCGCGGATTCGCAATGGTCGGTGATTCGATTTGGATGAATCAAGCCTTTTCAGAATCGATCGACCTCGAAGCGATTCGGTTTGGAGATTCCCGCAGATGGGCGACCGATGAAGAAGAACGTCGTTTGCGCTGGAAAGCCTTGCGCGCCGCGATCTACTGCCACCTTGGCTTGCCGGATCGCCCCCGGATGAAAGGAGGCAACATCGCGCTCTGGCGCGACGACTACGTTAAAATCAACGGGTACGACCAAGACTTTGTCGGCTGGGGGCTGGAAGATAGCGATCTCCAAAGACGACTTTATCAAGCTGGCGTCCGGTTTCGATCGAGCATGCGGTGGACACGAACCCATCACTTATGGCACCCGCGTGATCCAACCTATGTCGCCAAAGCAAGCGGCACCGAAAATGAAAAGCTGATGCAGACCCAACGTCCGTCGTATTGCGCTAACGGACTCGCCCAGCAGACGATCAGGACGTTGCGACAATTCAATCTTCCCCAGACCATGAAGCGGGCCGCCTAAGGGGAGAGTTTTTCTACTGAGATGCGGATGAACAGTCTACCGACGATACCATTTGACGATTTGCTAAAAGTCGATATCCGCGTGGGACAAATTGTCGCGGCCATACCCTTCCCTGAGGGAAAGCACTCGACCCATCTGCTGCAGATCGACTTGGGAGCAGCATTGGGGGTAAAAAAATCGCTGGCTCGTCTGGCCCCCAATTATGAATTTGACTCGTTGGTCGGACGGCAAGTGCTGGCCGTGGTCAATCTGGCGGCGCGTCAGATTGGAGGTCATCGCAGCGAAGTCTTGACGCTCGGCGTGAACGACGCGAATGAAAATGTCGTCTTGATTATCCCCGATGGCGTAGCGCCCAACGGCACACGGCTCTATTAGCGCGACCCTCTGTTAGTTCGCGGCCTTTTCCACGCGTTTGCGAAACTCGCCGCGCCAAGCTTCGGCCAAAAGGGGTGACTCGGCTAGGATCGCTGCGTCATCGATGTTTTGTCGATTGTGATAGAAAAGTTGATTTAAGCGATCGATCGTCCAATCCGCAGCCGGACGATCGATCAAATGCAGCCTAGCGCCAACCTGCAACGCTCCTCGCTCTAGCACGCGTACATACCACCCCATACGTCCGGTACGAACCGCCAGCGCCGTCAGTTCTTTCCAACGCCAGCGTCGGGCTAATTTCCAACAGGGCTGACGCGGCTGCGAAACTTGCAGCAGCGCTGTACCGACTCGATAAATGTCACCCAAGCAAACGTTTTCTTCCGTCTGTTCAGTCACGGTTAGATTCTCCCCAAATGCGCCGGCGCCAAATGCGTTGCGATCCACTTGATCCGCGAGCTCCTCGCGCCAAAGCGGATAATGGGACTCGGCGTAAATCAGCATCGCTTTGTCCCGGCCACCGTGGTTCACGCGATCGGCGACTCCATCACCTTCCAGCCCTTCCCAATCGAGCTGGATCACCTCGCTGGTCGGTTGCTTCCAGAAACCGGTGATCCACTCGCGGTCCATCACCTCGATGGCGTTGGCTACGCCATACGTTTGCGGCAAGCCAATCTGCAACTGCACGATGTTCGGGTCAGCGCTCATCTCAGAATCCTTAATCTTGTGAAGATGACGCTGGTCGCAACGTCAGAGGCTGGGCGAAGCTGTTCCAGATGCTTTCGGTCCTAGCTCGATCCAGCGGACCGTCATGCGGAATGAACAGATAGCGCGAACGATACGCCGACCCAGGCTCAATCGTAAACGTTGCTTCCACTTGAGGACTAAAGCAAAAATAAGGTTTGTCAGGATGGAGACGAACCGTTTGGGGAGATCTAAAATTATCCAGGCTCCCCATCACCATGATGCCGGCGCTTTCTAATTTTTCGGCTTGACCAAACATGTCAACCCAGAGCGGGCGCGAATGATTCCCTGCTCTACGGTTCTTCCCTTCGCTTGTCAAAAACCCCGCCCCCTCGGCCTGATACCACTCGCGACTGCCGCGCACCGCCATCCCGCCGTAATGATACTTGCGTATCACCAGCGGAAGCGAGCCAGCGGTTTGCTGCACCGACTCGATCTCGAAACGAAAGGGATCGGTCGCCGCGTACACGCGCACCGACCAAGTCTCAAGTAGCGCATCAATCCGTTTGCCGCTGGTCAGGTCAACATGCGCAAGCTGTACGTCGAAGCCGCCCACGACCGGCCCCGAGAACTGCCGCAATAGTTGACGATGTTCGACGAGCCCCTCTTGCTTATGGCTATTCCAAAAATCGACACGCCGCCCATCGAAAGTTGTATCGGTCCAAGCAAACATCACGCCATGTTGGTGCATGTGATCCGGCGGAAAATCATCGGTCACAATCGTTCCCATCGAAGTTCGCACCGGATGCATAAATCCGCTCCGACCAAACTCAGGCTGCTGCGGATCAGGCGACGGCAGCAGGCCAAGGTGATATCGCAACAATTCTTTCCCCTCGACCCGCACGACGAGCGTCTCTCCTTCTTTCACCACTTGCACAGCGGCAGGGGGCGATTCGTTTTGTTGGACCGTTTGGACATTCCACTTTTCGCCTGACGACATCACCGCCGGAAGCTGAAAGTAGTATCGTCCCCGGCGCGGAGAATCAACATTGGGTACGAACTGAGCCTGAAAGTTCCCCGCCGGGCCAGCGCAGTAAATCTGCGCATCGTCGGTCAGACGCTCGACTTCCGCCGAGGCGATGATGCCAGAAATCGGCGAGTTGCTCGTATTTTCCAGCAGGAAAGCTTCGCCTGCACGAGCGGAAGCGACCAGCAAAATCGCTCCCCAAAGTGAGGCCAGCATCGCTGTCTTGGACTGCCAAATAACCGCCGAAGAATGATGGCCGAAAGATTTGTGCAGAATATTGCCGAGCGAGCGAACCATTCCGATTTGTTCCTCGTAAGAATTCAGAGCTGAAGGATGACTACCAGCTGCGTGTGTTGACAGATGACAAAGAGTGGATTGCCAGTGCGCTTTGCCGATCCGCTCCGGATTGCTTGGTTTTCTCGATTGCCAATCAATTCGGAGCGGTTTCGGCATTTTTGAACTCTCTATTTTATAGCCTGTCCTACTTCTTAGCCTGGGAAGATCCCTTCGCCGGCGATCAAACCATCGCGCATATAGATCTGCCGCTTCGCTTGTTCGGCGATGTCAGGCTCATGGGTCACCATAATGATGGTGCGACCTTCGCGATTAAGCTTGCCTAAGATCTGCATGATCTCGGCGCCGGTTTTAGAATCCAAGTTGCCGGTTGGTTCGTCGGCCAAGATAATCTCGGGATCGTTGAGCAACGCCCTGGCGATCGCCACACGTTGCTGTTGACCGCCGGAGAGCTGATAGGGACGATGATCCAAGCGGTCCGAAAGTCCAACCTGTTCGGCCAGATCCAAACAACGGTTGGTGTCACGCGCCGAGATTGGCGGCCTGCCAGGCCGATACTGTAAGGGAACCTGAATATTCTCTAAGACGGTGTACTGGGCAATGAGATTGTACGATTGAAAAATGAACCCAATCAGTTGATTGCGGACCTGCGACAGCTGTCGATCGGTCAACGTCGAGACATCATAGCCCCCTAAGATATAGCGTCCATGCGTCGGACGATCGAGCGCTCCTAGTAGATTTAACAGCGTGCTCTTGCCGCTTCCGGATGACCCCATCAGCGCGACGAAGTCTCCTTCGGGAAAAGCTGCCGTCACGCCGCGCAGCGCCTTCACCACCACATCGCCCAGATGGTAGTGCTTTTCAAGATTCTCAAATTCAGCCGCCATCCGCATGGCTTGCGATGCTCCAAGTAAAAATCGCTATTCGTGACGCAGCGCTTCGATCGGGTCCATCTTCGCGGCGCGTTGAGCCGGATAAAGTCCAAACAACACGCCAACTCCCACCGAAATCAAAAACGAAGCGACGATCGACCACATCGCGATCCGCGGCTCTAGATCACGGATTGTCGCAGGCAACGTACTCCAGACCTCTGGCAACCAACGCTGCATGCCGTGCTGGGCCAAATAGGTGGCCGGAATACAGCCAAATCCAAAGATCACGCCGATCAAACCGCCGGCTGCCGACAACACGATGGTCTCGGCCAAAAACTGGATAATCACATCTTCTTGCGTAGCGCCGAGCGCACGCCGAATGCCGATCTCGCGCGTTCGCTCCGTAACCGTCGCCAACATGATGTTCATGATGCCGATTCCGCCCACCAACAGCGAGATGCCAGCGATCAAAATCAACAAGACGTTAAACATCATTCGCAGCATCTCGGCTTGCCGCAATAGTTCGCTGGGGACCACCACCGCGTAATCGCCCAAGGGATGGTATTTCTCTAGCAAGATCTCAATGATCGCCGCCGCTTCTTCAACTTCTTCAACTTCGCCAACCGTGACTGTAATCTGCGACAGTTGCACGATCTCTCCTTCACGACTGCCAGAGCGCGAGGTGATCACCTGGTCGCCAATCCGCAGCCGTAAGGTGGAGAGCGGAATGTAAACGTCAGTATTGAAATCGCGCCCGGCGAGACTGCCGCCGATCGCCGCCGAAGGTGTTCGATCGGCCGTCTGCCCGATTACTTTGTAAACGTCCGACTTGCCGTTGAACTGAATTTCGATCATGCGATCGACTGGATTTTCATGGGCGAACAAATTGGTCGCCGCCCCAGCCGCCAAGACGCAAACATTTTCGGCCCGGTCGACATCACGATCCGAGATAAATCGTCCGCGCTGGACCAGTAGATGGTTCATCTCACGATAGTCGGCCGTGACACCCAGCAGTTGGATTTCGCTCTCGCGCGATCCTGCCCGAGCGTCTCCTTTAATCTCGCGCATCGGCACTGCGCGAAGTATCGAAGGGACGCCATCCAGGATCCGTTGATAGTCGTCCCGAGTCAGACCATATTCAATGATAAAACTACTGCCGGTCGCCGAACCGGACGAAGGCTTCGTGCTTCGTACGATCACATTGGTCGCGCCCAGATCTTTGATTTGCTGTTGCGCCTGGTAGCTGACCCCTTCACCCATTGCGACCAGCCAGATCACGGCCGTCACGCCGATCATGATCCCGAGCATCGCCAGACCAGAGCGCAGTTTGTGCAGCATCAGGCTCTTAAAGCCGAGCCGGATTGTCGAGAGAAGTCGCTGAATCATGAACGAGGAGGGCCTCCAGCGGGACCGGCTGACGGTGGTCCTGTTGCTGCTGCTCCTTGCGATTTTTCTCGTTCAGCTCGTGAAGCGGCCATCTCGTCGCGCGTGATGAAACCATCTCCATCTTTGTCGATGCGGTCAAAGAAATTCTTCATCGGCGCCGGCGCTTCGTCACGACTGAGCTTGCCATCTTTGTCAGCATCATTCTGAAACGGATCTGGTCGAGCGCCTCCACCAGCGGGACTGGTGGGAGCAGCAGGTCCACCAGGTCCGCCTGCGGTTGGGCCGCCGCTGGGCCGTTTGTCGGATGGACTCGCTTGTCCAGCCGCCGACTCTTCGCCGCTCGCTTCGACTTCCTCTTCTTCTGGCGCGCCATCCAAGACGACTCGCGCGTCTGCGATGACAGCCCGGGGATTCCGCAGCACCAGATCTCCTTCTTTCACCCCATCCAGCACTTCAATCGACTTGTCATTGGTCTGGCCCAGCTTCAGCAGCCGACGATCGGCGCCAACCAGCGACTGCACCCAGCAGAAATATTGGCCACGCTGCTCAACAACCGCCGAAACCGGCACGGTCAGCGCGTCGCGAATATCAGCGACTTGGATCTCGACAAACGCAGTCAAACCAGGACGGAGACTCTCTTGCGACCCGTCGATCGAAACAATCGTGCCGTATTCTTTGACATTGGCCGAAAACCAGCCGGTCGGTTCTGGCTGATTGGCGATACTGGTCACACGCCCCCGGAAAGTTTTATCCTGAATCACAATCCGCGCCGGCATACCGGTCCGGATCCGATCGATTTTCGATTCGTGGATTGTCACTTTGACTTGCATCTTGGCCAAGTCCGGAATTCTTACGATCGTTTGCCCTTCACGCACCACGGTTCCTTCGGCGATTCCGGTTTCGGTTCCGCCGCCGCGACGATCGGTTTCGTTGGCGTAGACCACCATGCCGTTTTGGGGCGCTTTGATGACGCAATTGACCAGTTGTTTCTCCAGTCGATCAAGTCGCGCCTTTTCCAACTGAAACGCCGCTTCTTCAGATCGCATGCGGGCCTCGGCCGAATCACGCGCCGCTTCCAATTCTCGAATCGTTTTCTGTCTCGTGAAATCAGACAGCACCCGTTTGCTTGTCTCGGCCACTTCCAAGTCCAGCTTGGCCCGTTCCACAGCATAGGCGTCCGCTTCGCGCTGCAGCGCTGTCACATACCCTTTACGCGACATCCGCTTGCTATAGCCAAGCATGTCCTGCGCAGTGGTTAGATTTTGCTGCGCGATTTTGATCGTCGCTTCCATCTGCTGCAACGTTTGCAGGTAGGTTCCTTCCGCATATTCTTGCACCGCCAGCTTCGCTGCCGCAAAGGCCTCTTGGTTTTCGATCTTGGTCGCCAGCGCTTTTTCGTAAACGATCTTCTGCGCGTTCAACTGATCTTCGATCGCCGAAGTATCAATTCGAATAATCTCTTCCCCCGCGGTGACTCGCTTGCCATCTTCAACGATCCACAAGATGGTGCCGCCCCCTGCGATCTCGCACTTCACGTCGATATTGCTAGCGCTCTCGACATTGCCGTCATCGGTCACGCTGATCAGCAACCGTTCGCGCAGCACTTCGTAGGTGAGTGCGCCGCTGGTTTCGTTGGACGAGCCTAGCACGCCGGAACTGGGCAGATAATAGGCGCCAAAAGCAATGCCTGCCAGGATCAATACGAACAAAATCGGCCAGAACCAACTGCGCTGGGATGTTTCTAAGCGCAGGCGGGGGCGCGGTTCTGGCGAACTGTTATCGGCAGGAGAGGACATAACGCGGGTCCTTGGAAGGCGGGAAAGTCATCACCTAGACTTAACCCCTTCTATTATCGCAGGTTCCGTGCGAATTTCATCCGTTTCAGGTCGGATTATCGAATCTGGGGGGTCTGCCCCCTCTTTTCGGGCCCGCATTTGCTGCAGCATCTGCTGGATTTCTCCATTGGTGTACCGCCGCTCGCGACTGGTCTCCATTTCATAAGACTCGGGCAGCGGCGCCACTAGCGATTTGTCGGGAATACTTTCCTGGTGGTCGACCCTAGCGACTTGGCTGGAATAGGTCGAGCGCTCGGTCTTGGCCAACTCGTTTTCTTTGCCCTGCGGCAACAATCGCGAAATCCAGCGGTCCACGCGCCACAGCGGCGGCGATGCTGACTCAGACTGCGTTAATTCGGTCGATGCGTTCGCTTCTTCTATTCCTTCAGGCAGGTCAAAATACCCTTCTTGGAACCACTCGACCGGCACCGCCGGGGGAAGCTCGATTTCTTCCGAATTTTCTGCTGGATCGACCGGCCGCAAATCCAAAGGCGTATCGACCCAGATCCCGTCGCTGTCGATCTGCATGATCCCCAACTGACGATAGAGTCGCATCCGGTTCGCTTCGTAGTTGAGCCAAACGCTCATCAAGTTGTTTTGGGTGTTTCGCAAGTCCGACAACGCAAACAACAAATTTTGAGCCGAAGTCGGCCCCAGCGAGACAGCCAGTTGCCCCGGTTCGGATGGCGCTACCGGCTTGCTTAGCGCTTCACGCGTTTGGTCGACACGGCGAATCGCAATGACAACGGCGCGCCGCTGAATCTCCAGATTCAAACGCAATTGCTCCAGCGTGCGCAACGAAGCTCGCAAGTCGGCGAACACCGAGTCATCAAACTGAATCAGATCGCGACGATCCTGCTGGTACTCAATCAATTGCTGACGAAAGCTATTGCGTTCGACCAATCGCGTCAGCGGCGGATCAAACTGAGCCGTCGCGCGCAGCGAACCGGTTTGACTGCGGAACTGGACCGGATTCTCTCCCAAAGTTTGCAGATCGCCGCTCAAACCGATCGTCAAATTAGACCGTAGCGCATTGGCGTTGAACTCGATCAAACGCCAAGTATCGACTAGCGACGCGCGATTGTTCATCCAATCCAAGCGATTCGCACGGGCGATCTCCAGCGCTTGCTCAGGCGTTAGATAAATTCGCTCTACGTTGATCTGCTCGATCCGCGCACGAGCTTCAATCAATCCCAACTCACTGACCAAATTCTTCATTTCAACCAGCCGCGCGACCACTTGATCGGCAATCAGACTGGGCTCGGCTTGATCGATTTGAGTGGCGAGTTTTTCGACACTCTCCCGATTCGATTGGTTGCGACTCTCGACGTCGTTCACCTCAGCGCTCAGTTGAACCTTATCGCGTTCAAACAGGCCGCGCTCCGACTCTGTCATTTCTAAGGTGCGCGTCGGAGTAACCTCCGCCAGCTTTTGCAGATCCAGAGGAATCTCGCTCACGCGTAAGTCGACCTGATGCTGCAAAGCATCCACATCCTGCATCGACATTTGCAGATCTTCAAGTGTCGGGATGTGCGGTAAATCGCCAAATTGCAAAATGTAGTTTTCAATCGCAACTTGCGTTTGCGTCGTCTCGGGATCGGTCAACTTAAACTTTTCTATCAACCGATCATCCAGCGCGAGCGGCAGATTCGGAGGCAACCCCAGCGTCGAACGTTTGAACGTATCGAGCGCCGTCTCTAGGTTATTGCGGGCCTGCAGCAGGTTGGCCCTTTCGGTTTCGATGTTCTGCCGAAACTGATCGACCTGGGCGATGTCAATTAGTCCGGCGTCGAGATTTGACTCCAACAGACTGAGCGTTCGCTCTTGGGCCGCAAGGCTGTCTTCGGTGTTTCGAATTTGCTGCAACTGTTGCAGCAAACCAAAGAAACCGCCGACCGTGCCGGCGCCGCCGCCAGCAAAACCCGAGCCGCTCGAACCTGCGCCGCCGGCGCCGTTCACGTTGAATCCGCGCCCAAAACCTGTCGCGTCGCCGACGCCGCCGAAACCGCCGCTACCTTGACCGGTGAACCCTGTCAAACCGGTGCCGCCAAAGAAACCACCGCGGCGCTGTGGACCAGCGACTCCTAGATCGCCGATCGCGACCTGCGTATAAAAGCCTTGTCGGTACTGGGCGTAAGCGCGCAAGTTCGCCAGCAAGGTTCGTTCAGCGATGGTTACTTGTTCGAGTGCGATCACTCGTCCGCCGGCGCGCAACAGCGGCTGAACCAAACCAAAGTTCAAGATCGATGTCGTCGCTCCTTGGTTCGGACCGGCGAACTCCCAAACTGTCGAGTTCGCGAGCCCCACCAGAAATTGTCCAGCAGTCGCAAACTGGCGCTCCATCGCTAGCCCGTTATCGAGCCGCAGTTGGCTGCTTTCTCCCCCGGCGCGTTCTTGCCCTAGATGCTGAAACTGCACCGCCGTGTTGCCGAAGAACTGCACATCAAAGCGGAAGCGCTCGGTACTGACGTCGAGCGCTGAGAGATAGATCGTTTCTAACTGCTGTTGAAAATCGGGCGACTGCAAAATCGCGAGTCGAACCGAAGCGTCAAGATCAAGCATGATCTCGCCATCCTCGGTCACTACCGATCTTTGATACAGTTCCTCCAGCCAACGCGGGTTTTCTAGGATGGGCCGAACGCCGTAGCGATCCCAATGGCTCCACCCTTTTTTGCCATCCACCATGTGCATGAATTGATGCGAAGCAGGGTCATCCGGCGGCATCGGTGGTTCGACGGGATTGTAGTTGTCAAAGTAGCGGCTGCGCGGACTCAATTGGATGTTGAAGTTGTCGATCGCCCAGCGCGGATCATTCGACTTTTGCGCCACCAGCGCCTGCGCTTCGGCATCGGCATTCGCGACATAGCCGTAGCGGTTACAGCCGGTTGTGGCCAGTGAGAACAGGATAGACATAGCGGCGCATGTCGCTATCTTCCCGATCGTGGCTAAGGGCTTTGAGTTCATAGGGTCGCCTGAGCGTCCCGATCGCCGCGCACGAGGGGACTAGTGAAATAATCGCTACAGTCAGAAGAATCGTCACGATCGCGAGAGCAACTCCATTCGCGCCGTAACAATCGGCGCCGCCGCCGTAATCGCTAAACTCGCAAGCCTAGCGCTTGCTAGCAGGTGTCAACGCCGGCAAAGGGAGCGGGTCGACGGGATCACCGCTTGCTGCAGATGCCGGTAGATGGCGCTGCGTGTGCGGCGGCTCGAGCCAGCCGATTGCGACTGCTAGCAATGCGCCTAGCAGCAGTACGCTCGATAGTTTCCACTTGTCATGCGTGTGGAATTGGATCTCGGGCAGAATGTCCGAGAGCGAGATGCAAATGAAAACGCCAGCCGCAAATCCAAGCGAGGCGCCAATCGCGTAGTGACGCCAAGCAGCATCCAGACTGCCGATCGCGAAGTAAAACAGCACCACGCCGATCGGACACATCAGCGCATAGCCGAAGTTAATCAGATTCATGGAGGTCGCTGACCACCCCCCGGCCCGCATTACAAAGGTAATCGACAGCGCATCGAGCGGCTTGTGCAGCACGATCCCCAAAAAGACGCCGAGGGCGAGTCTCGCCAATAGGTCTTCGGCATGCGCTGCCGCAAAGACCGCGGCCGCCAAAGCGATGCCGTCAATTAGCGTGTGTAGTGACAACCCCAGAAAGATCCCCAGCCAGCGCCAGACCGATTTTGGCCCGGCGTCGCTTTGCTGATGATCGTGCTTGTGATCGCAATGCTCATGTGGGTCATGAGAATGCTCATGTGCGTGCTCGATCGCGGCGACTTCCGGATACTCATTATCGACCGGCGCATGATGATGCGAGTGAAAAACTCGCATCAGAAAAAACATCGCCAGAATGCCGAACAACATCCCTCCGACGGCGACATCAATCGATCCGCTTTCAGCGACCCCATGCGGCAATAAATGGAGGACGCCAACCCCTAGCATCAAGCCGCCTACGCCGCTCATCATCAATTGCATGCGCGTATGCGTAAGTCGCATTACCGTGGGTAGCGTCCCGCCCAGCATCGAGGCGGCGACAATCAACCCGCAATAGACGGTAAGTACGACGAATTGATCCATAGCCCTATCGGGGAGCAACGCAACGAAACGAATTTGTCCACGATAGACGCTTGGCGCGAAAACGCAAGTGGATTGCATAACGGGAAAAGCGATGCGCGTCAAACCCCGGAGAACATTTACAAGATTTCGATGCTTTTGACGCTATCGCCGCCGCTCCGCCGCGCGACTTCCATACACCGCGTTGCGGCGTCGGCTAATTCGCCGGAGGTGAAATTTTTGGGCGGCAACGCAATTGCCGCGGCGCCCACGCTGATTGTCAGCGGCGATGCGCTCCCCATTTCGGCCCGCGCTTGTGACCAACAGCGAATCCCAGCCACCAGGCGGCGAGCCGTTTCCACTGCTTGCATCCGATCGTGCTCTGGCAAGACGACCATCAAGACCGCGTCGGCCGAGTTGAAACAACTACCGGCATCTCCGATGATCGCAGCCACGGCTCTGCTCAGCAGTTGCCAAATGTGCACCAGTTCGTCCGGTCCGGCCTGTAATCGCAGTTCGTTATGCCGATCAATAGAAAGCTGCAAGACTGCAATTGGCTGACGCAATTGCCGACAGCGCTGCACGTCGACATCCAGCCGCGCCACCGAAGCGGTGTCCAGAACGATCCCCTGTGCGGACGCTTTCGCCGTTGAGATCGTCGCCACAACGGGTGACTGTGTCGGCATGCTACGTCGTGCGAGCAGAGCCGTATCCGCAGGGTGATCGTGAAATTTTTTCACCGCTGAGGTCAGCTCTTTCGCTTCGCTCCACGCTGCATACAGTTCTAGCTCTGCCGGGTCATGACGAGCTACCTCAAGCGACGCTTCACTACTTACGTCAGACAAACGCGAATACGCATTGAGCATGATCTCTGCATACGCAGCTTTGTCGTCAATGCGGACGCGCATGACGTTGGCCAATTGCTTGACCTTCTCCTCGACGCGCGCAGCAAGTTGTTCAAAATCTACCAAATCCGCTTGCCCAAACTTCTTGACTGCCATCACCCAAGCAGGCAAAGCGGCGAGACGGTTTCCGGCTAGAATCTCGGCCAATCGATCACCTAGGACCAACGAACTTGCGGTTTCGGAAAGCGAGTCCAGTTCTAGCGGCGCCGAAAATGGCAACGGTTTGATCGCCGCTACGGCATCGATGATCCCGGCCGGCAATTTCCAATGTGTCAACAGCCGAGTGCTTAGGACGATATGGTCAAAGCCCAGCGTGCTGACTTCCATCGCTAACAGCGAAACGGACTCTTCATCCGCTTTGCGGACGAAGTGTGCATAAGGCGCTCCCAGATCCTGCATCAGAACCAGCATTCCGATATCGGCAAGCAAACCGGCGATAAATGCTTCATCCGCGTTGCGATATCCGAGAAGCACCGCGATTTCGCGGGCGGCTACCGCTTTGGTCAGCGCAATGGTCCAGTATCGGCACAAGGATTCCGACTCGATCCCATCCTGCAATTCTCGCGGCAGACTGAAACCAAGCACTAACAGCTTCAGCGGTTTCATACCCAGCAACGCCAGCGCTTGATGTAGATCCGAGACCTGACGCGAAAGTCCGAATAGCGGACTGTTGACCGCGCGCAAGATCTTGATCGTTAACGCCGGATCGCGTTCGATACACTCTTTAACCTGTGCAGCGTCGATGGTAGGACGGTCTGTTAGGTTCAATACTTCCATCGCCACCGCGGGCAACGAATAGAGCGATCTAGCGCGTTCCACAAACTGCTGGATGTATCCAGTTTCGGCAGTGGAGGGAGAGGTCATGAGATGCGGCGTATCGGGGCGAGCAGGGTAGACGAACCTTTTGGGGCATTATCTAAAAATCTAGCTCACTCCGTGCATATTGCCTGCCCAAAAAAACGGCACGACCTCTTTAATCGCTACGAAGCTCGTGAATGAGGCTCCGCAGTAGCGACAGGCTGCTGCGTTGTCGGTATTCCAGCGACCAGGGTCATGCGGACCAGTTCGGCTAGACTCCGAGCCCCCATCTTGCGCATCACGTTCGCTCGGCGTAGCTCGGCTGTTCGCAAACCGATATCAAGCTCCTTCTTGATCACCTTGTTCGGCTTCCCGTCCAACACCCGCCACAAAACGTCCCGTTCGTCGGTCGAGAGCGAATTAATGCGAGAGCGATAGTCGTCTCTTTCCGCAAGCTCGTGATGGCGCGCTTCCTCACGCTCCATTGCCATACTGATTGCTTCAGCAATCTCGCCGGGACGTCCCACCTTTTCCAAAAAGGTGACTGCACCGGCCTGCATGGAACTCACTGCCAAACGAATATCGGCAAATCCGGTAACCACAACCACCGGCAGATTTAAATCCTGCTCTTGCAGGCGATGCACAAGATCGACGCCAGAGATTCCACCCATTCGCACGTCCGAGACGACACAGCCGCGGCGACTAGGATCAAACTGCTCAAGGAAGCTCTCCGCTGACGCAAATTCGATTGCCGGGTAGTCAAGCGATTCAACGACCGATGCCAGCGACGTCCGTGCTACCGTATCATCGTCCAACACATAGACGACTTTTTGTTGTCTCATATCTGCCCCTATCGATTAAATTTGGTTCGCCGACTCGGCGAACAAACTCTAGAAGTAAGATAGACAAAAGCTGATTTGATTCGGGTCCTGCAACGGGTCTCAAACACGCACTTGTCTGCGTCCTCACTATAGAGTTAGCAAATAATCTCGATAGTCACAAAATTGCATTTGGCGCATTCCCACATCCAATATGCGGGGAGGCGCAGGTCGCTTATGTCTTATTGCCCATCATTGATTGCCTGTTTCGCCAACTTAACGGAAACACCACCTACCAGCTCGACTTTACCCAGCATTAGGGGGAGCACGAATTGCAGCTTGCCGTGCTCCACTTTCTTATCGCGTTGCATCGCCGCGATTACCTGGTCAAGATCTACCGACGGTGGAACCGTGGGCAATCCTAAAGCGGAGAGGAGACCCAATTGACGCTCGGTAACTTCGGACTTAATTCGGCCCAGCGACTCGGCCAAGCGTGAAGCGCACAACATGCCGATCGAAACCGCTTCGCCATGCAATAGCTGGCCATAACCGCAAGTCGCTTCAAACGCATGGCAAAATGTATGGCCATAGTTCAAGATTGCCCGCAGTCCGGTCGTTTCGCGTTCATCGGCCTGGACGACGTCTGCTTTCAGCTGACAACAGCGAGCAATCACCCGCGTCATGACAGCACGGTCGCGCTGTTGGATCGAAGCCACGTTGGCTTCCAAGTAGGCGAAGAAGTCAGGGTCCATAATCACCCCATACTTCACCACCTCGGCCATACCGGCGCGGAATTCTCGCTCGGGGAGTGTCGACAAAACGTCGACATCGATCAGAACCCCTTGCGGCTGCCAGAATGCGCCGACCATGTTTTTGGCCGCAGGGAGATTGATCCCGACTTTTCCGCCGACGCTACTATCAACTTGCGCTAACAGCGTTGTCGGGACTTGAAAGAACGAGAGTCCCCGGGCAAACGTCGCGGCAATAAAACCGGCCAAATCGCCGATTACGCCGCCGCCGACTGCGATAACCACCGACTTGCGATCGGCGCCTTGAGCCAAACATTCATTCCACAACCGATCGGCCATCGCGATGGACTTGCTGGTCTCGCCTGCCGGTACAGATAACAGCGTCGTCCGCATTCCAGCCGTCGCACAAGCGGCGATAATAGGTTCTGCGTAGAGTGGTCGCACTTGGTCGTCGGTGATCAAGATCGCGTGTGAGATCTTGGTGCGGGCGGCAAAAAAGTTGGGCGCCGAATCGAGGATCCCTGCACCTATTTCAATATCGTAGCTTCGTTCGCTCAATTCAACCCGAACGATTTCATGTTCAGCCGTCAACGCTACTCACTTCACAAATAAGAGGGGATTCAAGCTTTGATCTAAGCAGATTAGGCGTGGGCGCCGACTCGCTCTAGATCTTCCGCAGTCACGCTGATCGTGCGGCAAAAACCGGTATAAATCCTGACATATTCTAATTGACTGCAACTTGCGGCATCGGCATGCAGCAACCGCTCAATTCGCCCTCGTTCGGCTTGCGGACATTTACTTTCTGTCGGCCAAATCGTACGCTCCTCCACAACCAACGCTTCACGATACGGATCAAACTTGTCAGGCATCATTTCCCCTCCCGGAGAATGGTCGAGCGGCAAACGGTCACTGATTGCGGAAAACCCAAGTATACTATGCGAGGGTCAAACGAAAAATTACCTCCAAGCCGCCAATATCGTTGCATGAAATCTCGCGGAACATGGCTGGTCGCTGCGATTCTTTTGCTCGCTGCAACCATCGCCGGACTGAACCTGATCTACCATTGGAACCGAACCAAGGCCGCAATCGACTATTTTGGCCCCACCGATGTCGTGCTTATCCGCAGCGCCAAGCAAGTCTATTTGGTCCGGCAGATCGATGGGCAAGAGGAACGCCGCGACATTTCGCAGGTCGCCGATCTGGACGATCTGCAAAAAGCGATGGTCGAAGATGCCAGCTATCGATTCCCAACGGCCGACTCAGACTGCAAGCCAACTTGGCCAATTGCACTAGAGTTTCGGCATGCCGGAGAGTCATGCACCCTTGCAATCGATCTCGACTGCGGATTGATCCAATCCGCCAACCGCGAGCATCCGCTCGATGCGGCGCCGATTCAGGCAGGGCTACGCGAGTTTGTTGACTACGCGCTCTCGCGTTCAACGCCGATCAAGAGCGACTCGGAATAAAGCCGGCGATCACTCCGGCGATCAGCCCGCAGGTATGCCCCCAGTTGGCGATATTGCCGACAATGCCCATCCAACACAGCCCGAACCAGAGCATCATCATCAATACGGACTGACTCGGTAGATAGATGCCAAACTGCGGCTCAAACGTTGACTTCGCCCAAACGAACCCAAACAGCCCAAATAACACGCCGGAGATGCCGATTGCATACAGTTCGTTGCCGTTGCCGTAAATGAACATCGAAGCCGCCGCCGCCGCGCTGTTGGTGAAGAGGGTCAATCCCAACACCATCAAAAAAAAGCGTCCCGATCCCAGGCGACGCTCCAAGATTCCGCCGATCGAATACCACATCCACATGTTAAACACGATGTGCATTAGGCCGCCGTGTGGAAAGATCGGCGTGATCAGACGCCAGATTTGCCCTGCTTCAATCGCCACAAATGGATCGCGCGTAAACCTAGCTTGATTGATCATCGAAGCAGGAGCGAACGTCAACCAATCGACCAACCAGTTCCTCGATAGTCCGGCCACAAAGTTAGGCGCGAACATGCTGACCGCCGTCACAGCGATGCAGATCCACATAATGGTCATCGTGACCGGAGCCATGCGGGCCATCATGCCGGGGCCACCCAGCTTGCCGCGCATGTCATGCACGTTTTTATTGCGCTGCTTGTTCTTGAGATGCTCTACCTTGCGAATCGAATTTGCCGCTTTCGAAGCGTCGGCGTAGCGTTGGTCGCTGGGATTCGACAAATAGGCCTGCAGTTCGCTGCGTGCCTGATCGACCTTTCCCTCATCATGGATCCAAACGATGTGCTCTCCGTTACGCGCATCGGACTTGGCCTCAATTCCTTGTGTGAGCAGGTAGTCGACAAAGCGGGAAGCTTCTTGATCGGTTGCGATAGCGCCAATTTGCCGCATTGCTCTCTTATCATCCCAGAAGGGGGACGCCTTTATTGCATCGCACTGCGGCGCCAGCGCACTGGTTAGCACACGCCGCACTACGTTTGGTTCCGTTTAATCCAAGTTAGTCACCCGACTATTGTAGGGCAGTCAGGCGAGAATGGGCGCCGCCCTTGCGGTTAATCGCGCCAACCATAGCGCAGAATGCACCAAATCGCTTGGATTGCGTCCCGCAGGCCGATCTTCTTGCCGCTTTTCCAGCTGCGTGCATTGTACGAAATCGGCCGCTCAACGATGCGAAACTTGCGACGGGCCAGCTTGGCCGTGATTTCGGGTTCAAAACCAAACCGGTTTTGCTCGATCGTCACCGATCGCAATGCCGAAGTCCGAATCGCCTTGTAGCAGGTTTCCATGTCGGTGATTTGCAGCCCGGTGGTGCAGTTCGACAACCAGGTCAAACAGCGATTACCGGCGCGATGCAGCCAAGACGAGTTCGCATGCCGCGCTTCGCAAAACCTAGAACCATAAGCGACATCCGCGTCCCCAGCCAATATCGGTTGAATCACCGTCAAAATATCGTGCGGCTCGTACTCGAGGTCGGCGTCTTGCACGATCACAATTTCGCCGGTAACCGCAGCGAAACCGGTTCGCAGCGCGGCGCCTTTGCCTTGGTTGTGAGCGTGGTATTTGATTTTCAGATCCACATAGTGGGCGATACGGGCCAACACGTCCCGCGTACCGTCGGTGCTGCAATCGTCAACCACGATGATCTCCGTATCAACCGGCAGTTGCTGAATGCGGCGGACAATCTTTTCGATCGTAGATTGCTCGTTATAGACGGGAATAACAACGCTCAACCGGAACCCCGGCGGATAGGAATAGTCGCTCGGTGCAAACTGATCTTCGTAGGGGTCTGCGTCCAGCGCATGCGAGAGTCGGTCGATCTCGTCTAAGCGACGATCGATCGCCGTCATGGTTTCTCCTTCCCAGTCAAACGCTTCGGCTCGCAAATTGGCTCGCGGCGCGATCATAGAGGCTGGCATTCTATTTCCCCTTTTCACTATGGGCTGGCATGATGGTTGGTGCAGCCGGCGCAAGTGCAATCGCCTGGCGGCGAAGCGGATGTGCAGGCCACGAAACGGCGCCAACTTGCGGGGCATCGCTGATTTGGCGTTGCTGCGGGGGAACATAATGCGACGCGGACGGCTCACCGTACTCGTCGCGACGTCCCCAGACTTGGGCTAAAGAATCTTGATAAAGCAGCGTCCACTCATCGGCATGCTGCTCCATCGCTTGGGTCGAATAAGGTTGACCCCGATCGATCAACACCAGATCGGGCTGACCATATTGCAAGACGCGTCCTGCATCGGGCGGACCCGATTGGGCGCTTCGATTTCGCATCGCAGGATCGGGACCCAAAATCAAATCGAAGTGCATATCCAACACTTCCTGCGGATAGCTGGTTCGGAAGCGTCCGTCAAATTGCAATTTTGTCTCGCCATCGGCCGCCAAGGCATGAATCGCATACTGGGCCCAGTTGTAAGTCGCCACTAAACGTCCTTGCAGATGATGGTCGGCCATGTACTGCATCGCCGAAACGGGATACTGACCCCGGGGTGTCGGCATCTGCGAAAGTCGCGGAGCCAACGCGGCGATCAACACCAGATAAACAACTGCCAGGCCACCGCCCATCGTCCAGGCTTGCCGTGTTGAGAGACTTTCGGTCGGCGAACTTTCGCCAAAGCAGCGCCGCCAGGCCGAGGCCAGATGCGGCGCGTACCACAATCCAAACAGGATCGCCAAAAACGGCGTATGGCGCTGGTGGGCCATCGCCTGCCAGACGACTACTAACGTGATCACTAACTGGGTAAAGTCGAGCGGCTTGCGGCTCCACAAAACCGCAAAGACCAGCGCCGCAAGCAACGCAAAAAATGCGAACGACGCCAAGTTTAGTTCGTACAACGGATGCCATTCGGTTATCTCAGGCCGCGCTGTTCCCAACGAGTTCAGCAGCCAAAGATGCAAGTTGGGGCCGTAAGGATTGACAAGCGTGGCCAGTCCACCGACCACCGCCATCAGCGTCAAACGACGCATCATGCCGGCGCCTTGCAAGCCGCGATCCAGCGCCAGCTCTAAGAAACGGCACAACAAATAGGCCAGAAAAACAGCATACCCGGCGACAAATCCACCATGAGCGTTGGCCCAGACGAAAAAGAGCGGCACGCAAAGCCAGAGCCCTTTGACCCGTGGATGCGAAGCGGCGAGGGGTTGGTAGTCTTTACGTCGAAACTGCGCCCCCAGCCATGGCAAACGCCAATCGTCGCGCCACCCGGCGAAACAGCGATCAAGCAACAAAATCAACAGCGTAAACAGGGCGAAACTCGCAAGCTGCGGCCGTGCATTCCAGTGGTTTGTAAAATTGATCGCGACCAGTAACACGACCACGCCGGAGATCATCAGCGGCAACCGCTGCGACTCGCTGCGCCACAACATGACGCCAACGATCGCTAGTCCCAGCAAACACTTTGCCCACAACAGCCCGACTGGGCCGATCGTTTCGGCGCCAATCGCCAGAGCGATTTCACTGAGATTTTCATGATTGATCCAGCGATATCCATCGGCCGTGTAGCTATAAGTCGTGGTCGCCGGCAAACCATCGCGCAGCAGATCGGCGCCATATTGAACATGGCCCCACAAATCGGGGTCGGCGACATTGGGGGTCACCGCCATCGCGGCCGCCAACAAAATAGCGCCCAGCATGCCCCAGTGAAGGGCGCCCCGCAGAGCGTCGTGCGATTGAGGGTCGACTGACATGACAGTAAGAACACCAGAGGGATCAAAATCTCGCAGAATAGAATGCAAAAGATTAGGTCATACAGTTCCATCGGCCGGAAATCGGTGGATTGCTGCGGGAATCTCACCGAAAAAGGAGTTCAAATCACGGAATAAAGGGACGCCGTAGAACCGCCACAGGCCTAACACGTTCTGATTTTGCGGACTATGATGGGGCGTTTGGCCCACTCCCGCCGCCGTGCGGGGGATTTCCTTGGAATCTTTGATTAGCCCAACCCATGAAGATCGTCGTCGCTTCGGACCACGCCGGCTTTCACTACAAGCAAGCGATTTTGGAGTATTTGCAAAAACTAGGGCACGAAGCTACCGATTACGGGACGTTTTCGCCCGAGTCCTGCGACTATCCCGATTTCATCATGCCGGCTGCACAAGCTGTCGCCGACGGCAAGTTTGAGCGCGGCATCGTCCTAGGGGGATCGGGCAACGGCGAAGCGATCGCGGCCAATCGAATCCGCGGAGTCCGCTGTGCTTATTGCTGGAGCGTAGAAACCGCCCAGCTGGGACGCCGACACAACAACGCCAACGTCATCGCAATGGGTGAAAGACTGATTGGACTGCCGCTGGCCTACGAAATTATCGACGCCTGGCTGGCCGGGGTATTTGAAGAAGGCCGGCATCGACGTCGGATTGAAAAACTTGATCTGTTTGAAGGTTAATTCTGCTCTTCGCTAGCAGCGATGGCGCCCAGCATCTGGCCGACAACAATCCGATCGTCTTCATCCACTAACTTTGCGGATAAGACTCCTGACTCGGGGGCGACAACATCAAACGTCACTTCGCCGGCAAAGACTTCGAGCAAACGATCACCGCGATAAACGGGCTTCCCTTTCGGCACGAGCCACATGCTGGCGCGGAGCGTCAAGTCTTCGAGACCGAGGTCGGGCAAAATCAAGGGAACTTGGCGAAATTCTGACATAGAGGGCAAGACCGCGCTATCGATGTTTTTGTGTTAACGTGCGGCGAAATAAATACCGGCCAGACGCGATCCAAACAAGGTCAAAACATTCAACGCCGCGCATAAAAAAAGCGACGTGCGCCTTGCCGCGCACGCCGCTTTCATCCCTCTTCTACCTGGCGAGAAACAGGTCTACAGCTTAGATCGCGTGATCGTCTTGCTCATCTTGCAGCGGTTGGTCCGGCGTCGGATCGCCCATCTGAGCTTTCATCTCTTCCAGCATTTTGCGGATCTGCTGCAATTGCTGCCGCATCATCCCATCCGCTGATCCCGGCGGCAGCAGCGACTGAATATCAATTTCGCCCTGCTGACCAAACTGCATGGTATGAAGCGACTGCTCGATGATCGGCCGAAGATCTTCTGGCAACTGATCAAGTTGATCAGCGGTGATATCATACGACTTGTCCCCTTTAACGATATGCAACATCGCCGGCTGGCCACCTCGGTGCTCGATCTGAATCGTGAGACTCTCTCCGCCCGACTGCAGGCCTGGCATTACGCCCGCTTGCGGCATCATTTGCCCAGGACCAAAAAATCGCATCCGCCGAGGATCCTCTCCCTGCTCACCACGCATGCCAAGTTGCGTCTCCGCTTCGCGAATCGCGGCGATATCTGCCGGCGTGATCGGGCGAGGCGTGAGCTCTATCGCCGACTCTTGGCCGTTGTGCAGCACCAGCAACTTGAGCGCTGTTCCTTCGCCGCCGCGAACCGCTTCGACCAGCTTGCGAGCGTCGACCAGCGGCTGACCGTTCAATTCAAGGACAACATCTTCTGCTTCTAGACCAGCTTGACCCGCGGGGCTCTCTGCAAATACTCCTTCGACAAACACTCCCTTGTCGGCCAGTTGCGGTAAGTGCCGCTTTAACAGCGATGGCATTTCGGCGGCCAGCTTGGCGCCAATCCAAAAATGCTGCTCAGCCGCTGGCGCCGCCGGTTTGACCGCATCAGCCGGTTTTGCTTCGATAGGTTTCGCTTCGACAACTTTGGCGTCCCCGTCATTCTCTTTCGCCAGCAAATCACCGCCGCCGATGGTCGCCGCAAGTGCAGCCAACATCAAACTCTTGCCATACCCATTTAGTTTCATCGCTTAAGACTCCGTAAATCGTTTCTGGTTTCTGGAGAAGGTGATCCGCTTACTTTGCTAGGTTAAGGAAAGTAGTGCTTGGGAGTCGGCTCAACGACAACTTCCTGCACAGGCACCACCGCTCGACGTCCATCTTTCAAAGTGACCGGCAACCACTGCTGCTTCTGCTGATACGTGCGACCGGCGTCACTCAACTTCTGTAGCTCGGCAGCGCTCATTCCAAACGATGTAGGAAAAGGCGCCGCCGGATCAAACGACTTGCTTTCATCGATCTCAATCGGCATCCGATCAACATGATCGCCCGAACGATAGTTGACGAAGACCTGATTGTCTTGCGGTGAATTTCCAGAATTGGGCGAAACTACCGCCGCTCCGCCAGCCAAACTTCCGCTGCCATCCGATGTTGCAGTCATCCAAGGGGCAGCCAATTGACCGGCGATAAATGCAATCATGACCGATGCGGCGAGCGCCGCCAGTTGACCAAAGCGACCATCCCAACCGCGGGCGCCGTGGAGGATCGGCGCCGCGGTGGGAGTTGTCGTTGCGGCGCGGGGAATCGCCGCAGGGGGGAAATCAACAGGCTTCGGTATCGCTCGCCGCCATACCTGGTTTTCGACGAACGTCAGTGCACAATCGCGCCATGCCTCTTGCTGCTCCAATCTCGTCAGTAAGTGGCGCTCTTGCTCGACTGACAGTTCGCCGTCAACCAGCAAATCTATTTGTCGTTGTAGTTCGATTCGTTCGTGTTCGTTCATTCTCACGTCGCTCCTGCGACATTCCTGGCTCGTAATTTGTCACGCAGTCGCCCGCGAGCTCGATGGAGTCGCGCCTCGACAGCACTGTGGCTCGCGCCAATCCGATCGGCGATCTGCTGATAACTCCAATCTTCTAAATACTTCAGCAACAAAATCTCAGCGTCACGCTGCGGCAGTTCGGCCAATGCGTCACGGACTTGCTGCTGCCGCTCATCAACCAGAAGCCAACCGAGCGGATCCCGCTCGGCCGGCGATCCGGCCTGCTGAGCAAATTGCTCGATCTTGCGTTGTTGTCGCCCCTGCTTTCGCCGGAATAACAATGCCTGACGAACCGCAATCTGGTACAGCCAAGGTCCGACGCGATCGAGATCACGCAGCTTGTCGCTGCCCGAGATCGCCGCGGCGAACGTCTCTTGAAACGCATCCTCTACATCATTCCTGTTTCGCAACCGGGCGTACAACACCGCACGCAGCCACTGCTCGTGTTCAGCGAGGATGGCTGGCCAGTCGGGCATCATGCGGTTGTCTGGGCTGCTGGACAAGGTTGCTGCTCTCTGTTCAGGGAGATAGTTACCGCTGACGACTTCGTCTTGCAAACATTCTGAGAAAAAAAGGGCCCAATTGAGATCTTTGCCGCTTCACTCTCTGCTACGGCGCCAATCTTGGCTTGGTTTTCTCCATTAGAGCCGGAAAACATAGACATTGCTCGGCCGGGCCGACATAATACGCCGACCAGATCATCCCAATCAATCCGCCCAAACATGCAACGTAGGGCTGCGAAAAAGCAGCCCAGGGGAGTCGAGAAATGAACCAAATTATGAGATGCTGTTGCGTCTTGTCGTTGGCCGCGAGCCTCTTGGGGACGCAGTTCGTCCTCGCCGCCGAGCCGACGCAATCTGCTAAGAGTAACGCCGCCATGTCGATTGCATCTCAACCCTTCGGCAAAACCGCCGATGGCCAAGAGGTCACCCTGTTCACGGTCAAGAACGGGGATCTGGAAATGGAGTTGATCAACTACGGAGCGACTATCGTTTCGCTGAAGTGCCCCGACAAAAACGGAGTGCTCGCCAACGTCACGGTCGGCCTGGATGACGTCGCCCTGTACGAAGGGGGGCATCCTTATTTTGGCGCGACGGTCGGTCGCTTCGCCAATCGGATCGCCCAAGGCAAGTTTTCGCTCGACGGCAAAGAATATAGCCTGGCCCTGAACAACGGCGCGAACACCCTGCACGGCGGAACCAAGGGTTTTAGCCGTTACCTATGGGACGCCCAAGAAGTGAAAGACGCCAACGGCATCGGCGTCCGCTTTACCCGCACTAGCCCCGATGGTGAAGAAGGCTATCCGGGCGCTTTGACGGTCACCGTCAGCTACCTGCTGACCGACGACAATCAGTTGGTGATGGATTACACGGCGACCACCGATGCTGCAACCGTGCTGAACCTGACCAACCATTGCTATTGGAATCTGGCCGGAGTCGGCAGCGGCAAAGTGTACGATCATCAGCTAAAGCTGGAATCAAGCGAGTACCTGCCGGTGACTGATGCGTTAATTCCGACCGGCAAAGCAGCGCCTGTCAAAGGAACGCCGATGGATTTCACTGCTTTCAAAGCAGTCGGCCAAGACCTTCAGGGCACCGGCGGCGATCCGGTCGGCTACGACCATTGCTTTGTACTGGGTAGCCAAACCGGAAAGTTGGCGCTCGCCGCGACGATGAAAGAGCCGAAGTCGGGCCGCGTGATGGAGGTCTATACCACCCAGCCCGGCATCCAGTTTTACACCGGCAACTTTTTAAGCGGTCTGCCGGCCGAAGCTCGAACGGGTCAGCACGAAGCGTTCTGCCTAGAAACGCAACACTATCCCGATACGCCGAACCAACCCAACTTTCCGACCAGCACGCTCAAGCCGGGAGAAAAGTTCCATGAAACGACGGTACACAAGTTCAGTGTAGAACAGTAATCCGGCGCAGCTTTCGCCTGCGATTAGAGCGCCGTCGACATTGTCGTCGACAGCGCTGTGTGTTCGCCGGTGTTGAAGATCGCTACGCATTCATTTAAATGCTGGGCCAACGAATCAAGTTGGTCTCCTTCATTCGACAGTTGATTGCCGCTTGTTTGATTTTGTTCACTGATGTGACGCAAACGCTCGAGCTCGGCCTCTAGTCCCTGCGCATGCTGGGACTGGTTTTGCGTGACGGTGATAATTTCGTTCATCTCTCCTTGCGACGCTTGCACGGCCACCGAGAGTTGGCGGAAGTAGGCGCCAGTCTTTTCTCCAGCGGCGACGCCATCTTGGACCCGGTTTTGCGATTCGGCGATCAACTGTGAGATTTCGTCGGCGCTGGCGTTGCTGCGCTGTGCAAGCAGTTTCACCTCGCCGGCGACCACGGCAAAACCTTTACCCGCGTCCCCAGCTCGGGCCGCTTCGATCGTCGCATTCAGCGCCAACAGATTGGTTTGGCTGGCCAGCTCCTGAATCACATGAATTGCAGACGCCATCGCAATCGAGCTTTTTTGGATGTCTTGCATCGAGCGTTCTGACTGTTGCAAAGCAAGCTCACCCTGCTGGGCGACTTGCGATGCTTCTCCTGCCGAGCGACCGACCTCTTCGCTGCGCTGACGAATGTCTTGAATTGCCTGGCTTAGCGCTTTTAGCGAACCTTCAATCGCGGCGAACGCAGTGGCTTGACCACGAATTCCGGACGCCAACTGATTAGAGCTTTCCTGAAGATTCGACGAGCTAGAAGTAACATCCCGCACCGTGTAGGAAACCTTTTGAATCACCTGCTTCCATGATTCAAGCGTTTGTTGGAAGTCCGCTCCCAATCGCTGCACCATTGGATCCGTGATCGTCGGCATTTGTGCACTGAGGTCGCCGTGGGCCGCTTTGTCTAACACCGGACGTAGTTGATCGATCGCGCTGCGAAGCGTTTCGTGCGAACGATCGACCGCAATCTGCTGCTTGACCGCTTCCGCCGTTTCCCGACGAGCCTGAGCAATGCCGATTAGCAACACGGCGTCCTCGATCACGACCCACATTGCATGCTCTAGCGCTTGCAGAACTGCTGGATCTGCGACTCCAAAAATCGACTGCGGCCAGAACCAAGCTCGGCCAAGGTGATCCAAAGCAACCACAACGGTCGCCAAGAGAATCGTCCCCGGGTCACGATAAAGCGTTAAAAACGCCAGCGATGCAAAAATGTGAAAGTGCATTTCCGAGCGCCCGCCGGCGATATGGATCAGCAAGCCGGAGAACCCAACCTGAGAGGCCGAAATCACATAACGGGTGATGGTATGTTGCGAATAAAACCACCCCATGTACGCCGGAAAGATTCCCAACAATCCCCCCAGCACAACGCTGCCCCAAATGTGCGAATGAATGCTGCTATCGGCGCCGCTCCAAGTCAGCGGCGTCAACCAAAAGGCCAACAATACCGATAGAACGCACTGCACGATCATTAACACCGCAAACAGTCGGTTCACGCGGCCATCTAGCTCGCGCTGACGTCGAGCCAACTCCGCTCGTTCAGCGTGGTCCAATTCCGGCAAGTTTAAATGCAAGGCGCGAATCATACGGCTCACTTAAAAGTCAGGCTGTCTCGCCGAAACGCCCTGTTGGCGCACGTGGATAGCGCAAGTCAGAAGGCATCTGCTTGACTGAGCGTAGCTTGCGTCTATGGCGTGAACCGAGGATAACCACAAGAATGTGGGATACTACGCATAAATCGGTAGCCCCAACGGATCGGTTTGCTACCGACTGAATCGAAAGTAACGACAAAACCTACTCGCCGGCGGGCAGGTTACTACGCGTTCAGGATGTGATACTGCTGGGATCTCTTGAATCCCGCCCAGCTACCCCCCCAAAAAACTATGATCCGGCGTGTCGAGGACGACTGCTCTCAAGTCATCCTGCAGCAGTTGCAGGAAGGTCTTTAGGTCGAGCGCCACCCAGACCGAACGGCCATCGGCGTCGTTGTATTTGCCGTCGACGATCTCCCCAGCAGGCAGCATCAGAATGTCTTGCTCTTGCTTGCGCATCACAAACAAGTGCCCATTTCCATCGCTGCCGATCAGCTGAATGGGGCCTTCGTTGGGACCGCCAACCAGCTCGGTCGGATCTCCTGCGCGGACATCCGCGATCCGTTCAATCGGCGAAACAAAGTAGCCGACATGCACGTCAGGCCAACTGATGCCGTCGCAATACGAATAGAATTCGGCCAATCGCGTCCCGTCTTGCAGACCAATCCTGTCGATGCACTTTTGCACCTCTTCGGTGGGTTGCGGAGCAGGCAGGACGTTTTCGCCCAAAGGAGTCCCAAAGTCAATTTCGTGCAGCTCTGCTAAAAGTCGTTTAACCGCAGAGCCCCATGATTGAATGTTCATGACTGGTAGAAAAATCGTCCTTCTAAGGGTGAATCAAAGATTACAGCGTGTCTTGTCCGACCGGCGGTTGCAAGATCGTTTTTAGGTAATCGAGGTACTTTGGGTCCTCGTCTTCAAATATATCGGCGCCAGCGGCCATGTACGCCATCGTAAACTCGTTGCCGGCCCGGGACTTATCGCCCAGCTCAAACTGTGCCTGACCCATCCGCAGGTGGATAAACGGGTTACCCAACCCCTCAGGACACATCGCGGCCCTCGTCAGTACCGCAGCGGCTTCCGCATATTGCTCTCTAGCGATATGGATGTCAGCCTTCGCGGCTAGCAGCCAAAGAGCCGCTTCCCAGCTGGTCTTGGGTTCCGGTAATAGCGCCCAGGCAGCGTCAAATTTCTCGTTCGCGCCGTCCAAATCGCCGGCGTCAAACAGCATGTTCCCCGCTTGGCTCTGCTCGGTGACCTGTTCATACAGTGCGTCATCAAGTTCAGACATATCAGAATCCGGCAGGGGCTAACGTCAAAGGGGGGTTCAAATCTGCCCGCAATTGTAACACGATACCGCCCACTTTGCCCACATCGCCGCGGTAGAAATCGCCCCTAGACGGCGGCGTTAATTCTGAATCGTAATCAAAACGCCGGTCACCCTGCCGTTGTTGACCAGTGCGTAGCCGCCGTAACCAGCCAGATCTCGCCAGGCGGTTTGCGGCGAACAGAAAGTCCAGCACTCGTGCGTCTCGGTAGCGCTGGCGAGAAACCCATCGAGCATGGTCATAAACTCGGGCGAAAAACTGGGCGAGTCAAACTCTTCTCGCAGATTCGCTAACTCAACGCGGTGCCCCAAGCATTCGGCCACGCGCTGATAAAACTTTTCCCGCCGCCGATCTTCGGGCCCCGGCGGAGCTTTGCCAAAAATGATCGTCGTCGGCGTACCAACAAGCGCCAAGATCTCATCATCCGTGAGTTTTGAATCGTTCATCGTTCACGCCAACACGAAATTAGGAAGTCACGGCAACTCGCGACCCCCAGTTCCCCGGGCCTCCGACTCGAGAATTTTATTTTAGCGAGCTACGGATGGAAATGCTAATTTGTCCTCTTGCTTAAATACGCAAGACCGTGCCGTGCCCGCGGTTCGATCGCGTCTAATTTGCAACGCGATCGAACTTGGCAAACGCATTCGGTAGCAGCAGGCTTTCCCTACTTCCCGCTTGTATTGGTCTTTACGCGGCACAGATACATATCCGCAGTGATATACAAATAGCCGTCGTCGCCAAAGGTGCAATTGGCCGTCGCTTCGCCGGTGTTAAGCAGACCGATCTGCTTGCCTTCCGGGGTAAAGACCAACACGCCGCCTGGCCCCGTCGCCCAAACGTTGCCGGCGACATCAACCTTTAAACCGTCGGGCAGGCCCGGCTGTTTGCCAACCAGCTCGGTCGCATCAAAGAAGATCTTCCCTTCGCCGATGCTACCATCGGCGTTGACCGGATACTGCGTAATGGTCGCCGCTTTCGGATCGCTCTGCGCAACATACAACGTCTTTTCATCTGGCGAAAACGCGATGCCGTTGGGACGCGTCTGCTTGCTAGTGAGCAGGTCGACTTGACCATCTGGTTTCAATCGATAAACGCCGCACCAAGGTTGCTCACGACCTGCGTCGTCAAAGTTCTTCGGCAGTCCATACGGCGGGTCGGTGAAATAGATGTCGCCGTTGCTGTGGATCACCAGATCATTCGGGCTATTGAAACGCTTGCCATCGTACTTGTCTGCCAAGACGACGCGTTTGCCATCCACGAATTGCACGATGTTGCGATCACCGTGACAGCACGCAGTCAGATTTCCCTTCGCGTCGAGCACCAGCCCGTTGGTGCCGGGCTCTTTGCCGGTGAACGGTGTCTTGCCGGTATAGCCGCTCGGCTCCATGAAGACGCTGGCTCCCTCGCCTGGCTTCCACTTGATGATGCGATTAGGTGGAATGTCGCTGAACAGCAAATACTTGCCTTGAGGAACCCAAACCGGTCCTTCGCTCCAATCAAAGCCATCGGCCAGCACCTCAATCACCGCGTCAGTCGGAATTAGTTTGTCGAGCGCCGGGTCAAGACGCTCAATCTTGCCGATCGACTTGGGAGTCTCCGCCGCAGCAGATGATACAAACAGAGCTAGCATTCCAAACAAGGCAACAGAAATGGAGTGAATCGACATCGGGCGAATCCCAGTTAGGGTGCAATATTTTTGGGGGGGGGAATCAACAAGCGATTTGCGGATTTATCGTAGCTACCGCAGAAGCGCGACGCAAACTTGGCAATCAGTGCGCTAGCGAGCTAAGCGAAACTAACCCCCACTATACCATGAGAAGGAAACGAAAAACTTCACAAAAGCTAGGTTTTTGTTGACCCAGGTCCGCGAATTGGGTAGATTCGACTTCGCTCTTCTCCAGAAGAGTCTCGCCTTCTGCTCGCCGCTCACACTCCTACCCAGGTGAATCGAAATGGCGCACCGTCGTTTCGCTGTCGTTTTGTTGGTAGCCATCATGGTATGGCCACTGCGAACGCAAGCCGCTGACGTGTTGGACGTTTCCAAATTGCCAGGCATCTTGCTTGACGATACGACGGCGCTCAAAGAAGGCCCCTGGCACGACTCAACTCACACCGCACCCTATGTCGGTGCTGGCTATGTCCATAGCGGCACCACCGCAATGCCTGATAACAACGCGCCCAAGTCGCTGACCTTTGCGACGGTCGTACCGGAAGCAGGCGAGTACGAAGTCTTTCTGGCCTACAACGGCGGAGCGAATCGAGCACTTCAGGCGCCGATTATTATCCAGCATCAAGACGGAGAATCGCGGCAACGATTGAATCAACGTCCCGGCCCCCAAGGCCCAGCGTCATTCCAATCTCTGGGCAAGTTTCGCTTTCCTTCAGACGAAAAAGCGGTCGTTAAAATCACCAACGACAATCCCGATGGCATCATCATCGCCGACGCGGTCTTGCTAGTCGCGATCAAAGATCTGCCCAAGTTGAAAAAGTTTCAAGCCAAGACGGTCGCACCCGGCGATAAGAAGGCGAAGCAGCAAGCGGAAGAATTAGCCGCGGCGCCGCCATTTGAACGGATCGAAATGTCCGGCCTGCATACGCTCACAACGCGTGAACTGGACCAGTTGATCGAATCCGTCGCAAACGTCGACAACCCAACCCCACTGATCGATGACGAGGCGTTCCTTCGCCGGGTCACGCTCGACGCAATCGGCCGCGTCCCGACCGAGCAAGAATGGGTAACTTTCCTTAAAGATCCATCGTTCGACAAACGCGCCAAGTTGATTGATCGCCTGTTGGCGTCGCCAGAGTTTGGCGTGAACTGGGCGAACTATTGGAGTGACGTTTTCAGTTATCGAACTCCGCAGCCAGAGCTGACCTTCCTGTCGTATGACGTTCCCAAACAATGGCTCGCCCAGCAACTGAACAACGGCGTTGGTTGGGATCAAGTCAGCTATCAAATGCTGACCGGCGTTGGCAAAGTCGCCGACAATCCCGCCGCCTTTTATGTCGGCTATCACCAGGCCGATATCTCGCGACTGGCCGGCGAATCAACACGGATCTTCTTGGGCGCCCAGATTCAATGCGCCGAATGTCACGACCATCCGTTTGTCGATATTCCGCAAGAGCGGTTCCATCAAATGGCCGCCTTTTTTGTTCGTACCAAGGCCGAATTGCCCTGGAACGACAGCACTCAGATTGTCGTCAAGAGCAAGCCAAGCGGCGAGCACAAAATGCCAGAGTCGAAACAGATCATGCTGCCGGCCGTGTTTGACGGTGAGCCATTAGCCAAGGATACGTCGGACCTAGAGCGTCGCGTCGAACTGGCTAAGTGGATTGTCTCTCCAGAGAACGAGCTGTTCGCCAAAGCCTTGGTCAATCGCATGTGGGACCGGCTCATGGATCGTCCCTTCTGCGATCCCATCGATGAGATCACTGACTTGGCCGGCTATCCGACACTGCCCGAAGTCCACAATGCCGTCGCCGAACATTTTGTCGCCCACCATTACGACACCAAAGAATTGCTGCGATTGATGCTCAACAGTCAGGCCTATCAACGCCAACTGCCGAAAGCAGATGAGCGCCCCGGCGTGCTAGAAGCATCGGCTCCCGAGAAGCTGCGCAGCGACGAGATCTTCGCTTCGTTGGCCGCGGCGATCGATTTGCCGAACCTGCAAGGCGAGCAACAGAAACCAACCGGTGACGAGCGTTTCCCCCCTCCTCCCAAAAGCACGCAAGATTTGGTTCGTGACGCGTTTGGCTACGATCCGTCGCTGGGGGATCAGTTTCGCCCGCAAACGATGCAGCAAGCGATGTTTATGATGAACAATCGCCAACTGCAAGCGCAGATCGCCGCCGACGAAGGAGCTCGCACCAAGCTGGCGCAGATCTTAGCTGACAACCCCGATGACGCCCAAGCGATCGAAAAACTATTCGTCAACGTGCTGGGACGTCGCCCGACTGATAAAGATATCCAGATCTCGCGCGACTACTTGCAGCAGGTCGACAATCGCCGCACGGCGTTCGAGGATTTGCTTTGGAGCCTGATTAACTCGGCCGAGTTCACCACTCGCCGCTAAGTGAGAACCTGCTCATGATTCAGCCGTTTTGGAATTTGCATGCCGGCCGAGACGGCGTTTCGCAGCGTCGCGGTTTCCTTAAGCAACTTTGCGCCGGCGCCGCAGGCACAGCGGTCGCCCTCTCGTGGCGCGACATGCTGATTGCTCAGGCCGACGAACTGCGTAAACGGGGCAAGTCGATGATCCTCCTCTGGATGGATGGCGGCCCCAGCCAGTTTGAAACGTTCAACCCCAAAATTGGCTCCAAAAACCAAGGCCCCTCGACCGACATCGCAACCAACTTGCCCGGCGTGCGGATCTCTGAGTATCTACCAGAGACCGCCAAGGTGATGGACAAGATCGCATTGATTCGCTCGATGCAAAGTCCTGAGCGCGATCACTTTCGCGCGATCAAGTTGGTCCGGACCGGCTATCCAATCAATCCTTCGATCGCCTATCCCACGTGGGGTTCGGTCGTTGCGCGGGATCGCTGGGACCCTGGATACGCATTGCCGGCCTTCGTCCGCATTGGCGCTCCGCGAATCAAAACCCGCGACGTCAACGCTGGCGTCCTTGGCCCACGGCATGACTCATTCAAAATCAACACCGCTGGCGAACTGCCCGAAGACGTGCTTCTCTCAGTCGACGCGCAACGTCTGCAGCGTCGCTTGGCGCTATCGTCCCAATTTGATCAGCAGTTTGCATCGACCGGCGGCGCCGATCGCGTACATGAGAAGCAAGAGATCTACCAGCGAACCAGCCGCTTTGTGCTGAGCCCCAAGCTCGACGTCTTTCGACTCGATAACGAGCCGGATAAATTACGTGATCAATACACACGCAGCAACTTCGGTCAAGGTTGCCTGCTGGCTCGCCGCTTGGTCGAGTCGGGCGCTAGTTTCATCGAGGTCTTCAGCACCGGCACGACCGGCGACCAAGGGTGGGACACGCACAAGAACGGCTGGAAAGAAAACCCGCAACTCGCCAGCGAAGTCGATCAGGCCTACGCTACCTTGCTGCGTGATCTAGAGCAGCGCGGCATGCTAGAAGACACGCTGGTCGTCTGGATGGGCGAGTTCGGTCGAACTCCGAAGTTCAAACCAGATGGCGGCCGTGAGCACTATTCGGACGGCTGGATTACGTGCCTCTCAGGCGGCGGCGTCAAAACCGGTCAGGTCATCGGCGCGACCGACAAAGATGGAGTCCACGTCAGCGATCGCCCGGTCGGCGTGCAAGACCTGTTTGTCACCTTCTGCCAAATCCTGGGCCTCGACCCGCACGAAGAATACATCACCGATCAGAACCAACCTCTGGCCCTAGTCAAAGGTGGCGAACTGATCACCGAGCTGTTCTAGCAGGGTTCTTCTAACCGTGCGAACCCAACGCTTGGTTCGCCTGAGCAGCGTTGGTCGGCTTTACGTGTAAAGTCCCGGCCTGACTTGGCAATGCCTCTCCTAAGAAATCTCTGGCGGTTTGTCGCCCCCCCAACTCATGGCTGCCGCCGCTCGAAGTTGGGACAAGTTCGGCAGTATTTCCCATCCATCAAGGCAAGCCGGGGAGAATCCCCGGAAGTGCTGACTCGCTCATCCAGACGACAGCCATGCGCGTCAGAAAAAAGGGAGCACTACTTTTAGGGGGAGCAGCGGCGATCAGATCGTCAAAAACCATCCACTACCCCCTCTCTAACGGCGCATAATCAGTGATAACAAAGCCAGCTGGTTGCCTTTTTAGTCATGCCGTCTAAAATCAATCATCAGAACCATTCTAAAGAGCATTGAATTTCAAATCATTTATTTCAACGCTTTTTTCCTGCATCTCCCCAAAAAGAGACTCATGAAATCAACTCGCACCGCATTTACACTCGTCGAACTACTAGTGGTAATCGCGATCATCGGAGTCTTGATCGCGCTCTTGCTGCCGGCTGTTCAGCAGGCGCGTGAAGCCGCTCGTCGCATGCAATGTTCCAACAATCTGAAGCAGCTGGGACTGGCACTACACAACTATCATGACACCTTCGGCAGCTTTGTCCCGCGAGCTTCGGGGACGACCAGCGGCGCAACTCAAAACAATGGACGCCTGAACGGGCTGATCGGCTTACTACCTTTTGTCGAGCAAAGCGCGATGTACGACCGTATTGCCTCAGGCGACGGAACTAAGCCGGCCTTTGGCGGCAATACGTGGGAGGCATGGGGCCCTTGGAATGTTAGCCCGGCGATGTTTCGATGTCCGTCGGATAACTACTCTGGCACGCTGACCAATCACTTCAACTATCGATTTAGTCTCGGGGATTCGATCGGCAGCACGCGTGATGCGTATAAGGTGCGCGGTTTGTTCGCGAAGCGTGATGGAACTTCGTTCCGTGACATCACCGACGGTAGCAGCAACACAATTGCGATGAGTGAACGCAATGTCAATCAATTCAACTTGGGGACGCGGGCTGGTCAGGTTCCGGTGCGCGAAGGCGTAGTCACCGGGGTCAGTGGACTAACCACCAGTCCGATTAACTGCCTGGCTGAATCGGATGGCCGGAATTATCTGGATGGGAGCGCAGTGAAAGGTCGCGGCGGCTGGTGGCTTGCCGATGGCCAAGCCGAACGTGCAGGGTTCATGACGGTCCTACCGCCCAACTCGCCCAGTTGCGTCGAAGGATCAGACGGCAGCGGGGATAGCGTCACGTCGCTAATCGCTCCGACCAGCAATCACCCCGGCGGTGTGCTGACGTTGCGAGCCGATGGTTCGACCCAATTTGCCACGGAAACAATCGATACCGGCAACTTGGGAGCAGCTGAAAACCCGAACGGTGAAAGCCCCTACGGCGTGTGGGGAGCTCTGGGCAGCAAGTCCGGCGGCGAAGCGAACACCGGTTCCTAATCAGACTATCAACCTCTCTGGCGTCCGTGCATTGGCGCCGGAGAGCCTTCGATCTATTCCGATACGAGTAATTTCTATGTGGGTTTTAGCTTTACGATCGACCAGCTTCCAACTCTCGCTTTTGGTAAGCAGCGTCGCGATGTTCGCAGGGTGTGGGTCAAGCGGACTTCCGGCTGACGCAGCCGCAGTCACCGGCGTCGTGACCTACCAAGGCAAGCAGGTAGATGGCGCAGTCATCGTGTTTCGATCCGAATCAGGATTTGCCGCGGTAGGCAAATCAAACGATGCAGGCGAGTACAAGCTGAGCTCGACCACCATCCCCGGTGGAACTCAACCTGGCTCCTACAAGATTACCGTCAGCAAACGCGAAACCGCGACCGAGAAGCCGTTGACGGAAGAAGATCCCAACTATCGCCCCAACCAAACCCGATCCACTCCCCCGCAAAAACATTTGCTGCCCGAAAAGTACAGCCGGCCGAGCACCACCGATCTGAAAGCCGATATAATCGCCGGCGAGAACACGATCAATCTAGAACTGACTCCATAAAACCTTGTCGCGGCATCGCCTTCTCTCTGCAATCCCGGCGCAGAACAAGCCATGCCAAAAAGTAAATCGACCGCGGACGAAGCGAAGAACCAAGTCGTCGTAGAAATCACCGAGCTTGTCGACGCATTCTGCCAACAGCACTTAATGCAGATTACGCGAAGCTCTGCCTTAAGCTTGCCGAGAAATTGAGCCGCAAGTCTCCTTCACTGCTGACCAGCGGCAAGTTCAACAGTTGGGCCTGCCGCATTGTGTGGACCATCGGCTGGGTTAACTTTCTTGACGACAATACCCAGTCGCCGCACCTAAAGTTAACAGCCTTCGACAAAGCGTTTGGCTTTGGCGAGAGCACTGGGCAAAGCAAGTCGAAGATGATCCGCAAGATGTTCAAGAGCGGCCCCCACTCGAAGGAATGGATGCTCCCCAGCCTAACCGGTCAGTAGAGGGCAAAGGCCAAAACGGCGTTCACCCCTCGGACGCCCCGTCTTTTCATTTCCGCGGCAACAAATGCCCCAATCCACCATCCACGCCGATCACTTGGCCCGTGATCCAATCGTTCTCTTCGTCCAACAACCACGCCGCCAACGATGCGATCTGCTGTGGCTCTCCCAAACGGCCTAGCGCGTGCAGCTTGGTCGATGCAGCGGCGGCGGCCTCATTCTCCCAGATCCGCCGCGTCATGTTCGAGCGAACCAAGCCGGGACTGATAACGTTCACTCGGATATTCGAACTGGCGTAAGTCGCGGCAGCCGAACGGCCAAGTCCGATGACGCCTGCTTTGGCGGCGGCAATCGCTTCATGATTGTGGATGCCGATCTCGGCGGCGGCCGAAGCGAACAAAATGATGGAGCCGCCTGACTGACGCAGCAGTTTTGCGCCGACCTTGACCGTACTGAACGCGGTAAAAAGATTCGCTTCGATCACATCACGAAATTCTTCGTCCGAAGTCGAATGGGCCGGCTTCAGTAAGATAGAGCCGATGCAATTAACCAGACCGCCGAGCGGGCCATGGGCCGCCGCGTCTTCGCTGACGACCTTTTCCAGCGATTGCGAATCCGTCGTCTCGACAACGCTCCACGCTTGGTCTAGCTCGCTGGCCAAAGCGGCCAGTTGTTGCTCATCCCGCCCAAGCAGCAACAGTCCTCTGCCCTGCTTGGTCAGGCGTTGGGCTAGCGCCGTTCCAACAGATCCAGTAGCCCCCAAAATCGCAATTCTTCCGCCGCTCATACTGTGGTTCCCCTTCTACCTCGGATAAAGCTATCCGGATCAGAACCGCAAAACTTAGGGGGGACTTAACTGGGGTGTAGCATCCTCTGTGGAATGCAGGCGGTTCGTCAAGTCAAAGGCTGATCTACCGGCGGAACATGATTCCTTTCGCCAAACATTCGGCCAGTTCGCCGTAGACGGTTTTCAAGTGCGAGAGATCTGGGCCTACTTTTTGCAAAATACGGCGTGCCAGCGGGCCTTCCCTCAAGATCACTTCAAGCGGACTTTCGGCTGCCGGCGTTTGCCCCAATTCGGCCAGGATATATTGCCACAGTTCAACCACGGTAGGGCGATGCTGATCGTTCCAACCAAACTGTCGCAACAGCTCTCCGTCCTTGATCGGCGTCGCATCAGCGGTGCGGATGGTTTCAAGCAAGAGCTGCGACAGCGGCATGGTTGCGACCAACTGCTGCTCAGCGAATGAAGTCCATTTTTCACTGACAAGCGCCTTCAAGACGGCGACGATTGCCTGCAAGATCGCCAGGTCGGCGGCAGGGGATTCTTGGATGTCGAGAACCCGAATTTCAATCGCGCCACGATCAAACCGCGCGATCGCGCCACGGGCATTCAAAAAAGGATACCGCAACATTTCTTCGGGATCGTGCGGCGCGATATCGGCGTACATCTTCTCGAAGATCTCACGTTGATAATCCCCTTCGGTATAGATCGGCTCAGGCACAATCGCCGCCGTCAGGGACGGAATTCGCTGCGAGTTGGTACGGTAAACTTCCATCCGCGTATCCAGGAAGCCGCTTGATTTGCCGTCGCAAATCGGCGAGCTGGAGGCCAGCGCCGGCAAGAGCGGCATGATCAACCGAATCGCAGCATGCAGGCGACCAAATTCTTCATCTCCGCAAAATGGAAGATTCAAATGGACGCTTTGCAGGTTCGCCCAGCCATGGCCGCGGCAATCGAAGATGCGGTTGTAGGCCTGATAGATGGGATTGTAATCGTGCGGCCACAATTGCACGGTGTGCGGATCCATCCAAGGATGCATCGCCGTCGGCAACAGTCGCGCGCCCAACGGCGCGAGATACTCATTGGCCTGCGAAACATGCTGCTGAAAGTAGTCGGCCAACGGATCAAGTGATGCGGCCGGGCCATTTGTCTTCAACTCGATGACATGCAGCGCCAACTCGTTCGACCAGGCGAGCTCTCCTAGCTCTACTTCCGAGATGATCTCACCTGCCGCTTTTTCGAGCAGCAAGTCCGAGATCGGGCGAACGTCGAGCGACTGCGCGTCGACAATCATGTATTCAAGCTCTACGCCAAAAGCGTCAAACAAATGCAGCGGCTGACTCATGGAACGAACCGAATAGGAATGGGAAGCGTCAAAAAAAGGAACCGCAAATTAAGACAAGCCGGCTTTGCGCTGCTCGATGCGCCGCAAAAAGACGCTCATGATTCGACGATACAACTCGTCTTTAAGAATCGCATCTTCGTAACCAGCGTCAAGGTTTGGGTTATCGTTCACTTCGATTACGCTAAAGTGGCCGTTCGACTCTTTTACGTCGACCCCATACAACCCATCGCCGATCAGATTAGCCGCTTTCAGCGCCACTTGCACCGCTTTGCGTGGTGCTAGTTCGATCGGAATCGTTTCTGACTTGCCATAACGCGTCTTTCCTTCTTTTTGCTGGATGATCTGCCAGTGACCGGTCGCCATAAAATATTTAGCGGCGTAGATCGGCTGACGATCGATAATACCGATGCGCCAGTCAAACGTCGTCGGCAGAAACTCTTGAGCGATGATCAAGTCTGAGTGCTCAAAAAACTCGGACAGCTTCGCTTCTAGCTCTTTCTCGTTCTTTACTTTGACAACCCCGCGAGAGAAAGCGCTGTCTGGCTCTTTCAGCACGCACGGAAAACCAAGCTGAGGCGCGATTTGCGAGGCCGTTTCGGCCTGCACGACTAACGTCTTCGGCGTTGCGACCTTGTGACGCGCCAAGATCTCAGCCAAAAAGACTTTATTTGTGCAGCGGACGATCGACTGGGGATCATCGATCACCACCAAACCTTCGCCGGCCGCGCGCCGCGAAAAGCGGTAGGTATGGTGATTGACCTGAGTGGTTTCGCGAATAAACAACGCATCAAACTCGCCGATGCTGCCGTAGTCATCGCGGGTAATCATTTCGGCATGAATCCCTTGCGCTTCGGCCGCTTTGACAAACTTGGCCAATGCTTTGTTGTTCGACGGCCGATCATCCGCGTCGGGATTGTCCAAAATCGCCAAGTCAAAGCGTGCTCGCGCTCGCTTGCGGACACTACCGCCGCGCCCGGCAAAGTGCTGCTGCGCCGCTTCTAGCACAAAGTCCCAATGCGCGTCAGGCACGTCGTTGGCCGAAATCGCGTTGATCGCTTTCAATTGCCAGCCGTTTTTGTCACGCGCAAAACTGGCTCGCAGCAGCGGCGTTTGAAACTGATTGAAAAGCTGCGTACACAAGCGATCGTAACGCTGGGCCATGTTCCGGCCAAAATAAACGCTCAGCTCAAACTTGTCCGACTTGATGGGAGAAAGCGATTTTTCAATCAACTTCTCCAGATCGGACGAAGCCAATCGAACAATTGCATGCGTCTTCAAGTCTTGCACGGCGGTGACGCTGGGCAATGGCTTGTGCCCGCGAGCTTCGGCCAGCAGCGAAACGTAGTACCCAATCGTCTGGTACTTGTACGATCGACAGAGGTTAAATACTTTGACGCCGCGTAGCTCGCTAAATTTTGTATCGGTCAAATAATCGTTGGCGGCGACGACCTGGACATTTTCGATTTGGGCGGGCCAGTCGTCCGGCGTATTGGTGACAATCAAAACAGACATCGCGAAAAAGCACTCCCTTGCCGCGATTTCGCCGCGGAGCGCGACAGCGCAAATCCGCGCTGCAAATGATGATGAAATATCGGAGATAACGGGGCGGCAGCTGTTAGACTTTGCCGGTGGGTTCGATCACCAGCAGATTGGCGTCATACGTCAGAACTCCAAGCATGATCGCGCATAACAATCGATCGATTTTCACATCGTAGTGATGTTCCTCTCCCAACGGATTGGGCAGATAGGGATCGGCCACGCTGACCGTTCCGGCCTGTTTATCATAGCCATGCAACACAACAAAGTGCCCAACGGCATAGCCCCGGACGTCATCCGGCCGGCAGTCTTCGCCAAATTCGCGGGGAGTGCCGTACAGGTAGGTAGCGCTCAGTCCGGTCAAAATTGGCAAATCAAGTTTCAAAAACCGACGTAGCAGCGAAGCCTTTAAATCCTCCATCGCGATCACCCCACCTAGCTCCAGAAACTGGACATAGGCGCGGCTGGCGGTAACCAGCTTGGGATCAGATTTGACCAACAACTGGGCATGCAGCCGCTCAATCAGCCGCCGCTTATGGAACGCAGCGACTTCCTCTGCGGACTTCAGCGGCTCGGTCGGGGGATAAAACCACGACGGATCAAACACCGTCAAGTTGTAGGTGTAAATTGTCGCTTTGTACCCTTTTCGCAACGCATGGCAACCGAGTAAAACTGCCAGCGTCCCCCCCTCATCAAGCTTCGGCGTTTCGCGGATGACCTGCGCCAGCGGCAGCTCGTCATCGAAATAGCGAAAGACCGCATGCAGACACGTTGGTCCGCATGTTGTTTCGTCGGGCTGAGGAAGAATGTCGAGATGGAGTGATTTTGCCATAAGCGCGAATTTTTACCGCGAAGCGCTCCGGCGGGAAGTCCACTTCCCCCCGCGACGGCAAAATTTTATTCGTAGGCAAGCTGCGCCGAGGCGGTCGTCGGGCCATCTGCGACCGTTCTCAGCCAATAAGCGTGCAGCGCGGTGGGGAACTCATGCGTTACCAACTTGCCCGGTTCGACAAAAAAAGTCTGATACTGCACCCAATCTCCGTCTCCCGTAATGTCGATTTCGACCCGAATATTGACCGGTTCGGCCCCTTGCTGCGACAGCGTGAGGGTCCGTTTGTCAAATCCGTTCATTAAATACGGGTCCGACGGCGCATCAGCGGCGACTTTTGTGTCGAGCCAGGGACCGCCGCGGCCAACCGCTTTCCCTATTTGCCACAGATCGTCGACCGCTCCCACCCAAATCGCTCCGTCTCCCTCACTACTGCGCACAATGTGGTCGCTCGCGGCGGCGTCAAGCGCCACTCCGGTCAAAACCAACAGCCCCCGATAGCTGCAATAATCATGGATTCGCAGGTCATGCGCAGCGATCGGGCGAATCTTGGCGAACCCGCCAGCATTATTGGCCGGCAGCTCGTAAAAGATGTTTGAGCAATGAAACAGATCCCGCTCGGTGCAAACTTCGCGGTCAATCCGAACCGGCCCGGCGGCGCTTTCGGCCACATCAATATGTCGCGGCAATCGCCAAGTCTTGCCGTCGTCGTCCACAAAAATCAGTGACGCCGCGTCCGACGACATCACGTCAGTCGGCGGAGTCGCGTGCTGCTTCAGCCAGGCCTGGGAGCTGGTGTCCGTCAGCGGCACAAGCTTCAGATCGGCGGAGGCTTCAAAATTTGCCTCCGCGACCAGCTTGCCCTCTTTGACAACGCTGGAGACCAACTGCAACGACCGTAGATTTTCTCCCCTGGCCCGCACCAAACCGGCCAAAAAATTGGTCGCATCATGCTTGGCCAGGCCAGCAAACTGGTCGCTGGCGCTGGTCGATCGCGGATCTGCGTTGGAAAAATGAAACGAAGCTGTCACATCTTGGCAGTCCTGATCGGTTTGAATCCGAATCCACGCCGCTTCTGGATCACGAGACAAATCAATCCAGGCGTATCCTGCCGGGGGCACTTCAACGGTACGCAGCTTCTTCCACTGGCCATTGCCTTGCGGATCGGTCTGCAACGTGAATGTGACCGCAGCATCCTCGGCATGGGTCAGATGAACCCCGCGATGCGCGAAACCGCCAGCCAACATCGGATCGGACGGGACGTCGGCTTGGGTCGGATCATGCAACCAAACGGCGCCGCGAGCAATCGGAGGGCCCAGCTGATCAATTTTTGCGGCGTTGACAAACCACAGGTTCGACTGCGATTGGCCAGGTCCGATCAGATCTCCTTTGGCTTTTCGCTTGTTCAAAAACTCGGCCTTGGCCGTATCGTCGCAGCCAAAGACAACATGGTCGTTCCATTGGCAGAAGTCGCCGATCACTTTCAAGTAGTTGCTGCGAGCCGCAATGCCGGCCGACGACTTGGGGGTGAAGTTCTTTGGAAATCGCCAAAACAAACCATGCATCGTCATCAGCAGATCTGTTTCTCCGATATCGCGAATCCGCGGCCACTCGGTGTTCCAGCCATGCGCGCCGTCATAGCAATGGCTACCCTTGGGCAGGCGATAGGTGTGCCACTTCCCTTGATACAACACTAGCAAAATCAGCGAGCGATTATCCCAGCCGACGCTCCAAATCGGATCGTTGGCCGGATCGCTGTTGCCGTAGATCCCGCCGGGGCCGGTTACTTCAGTAAACTGGTTGCGGCGAACCACTTGCCATTTCTCGCCGTCCCACTCAGCCAAACAGCCTGAGTCAACATCAGGGCGTTGGCGAGCCAAGGCGCTGTTCTCGCCGTTGTTGGCGTAAACCAAACGACCTTGTCCGCTGTAGAGTCCCTTGCCGTGGTAGCCCGGCAGCAAATCGCCCCCTTTGTTTTTTTGGCGATTGCCATCTTGATACAGTTCGGTGACAGCCAGTGATTTAACATCGACTTCATAAAACCCTTCTTCCATCGTCGCATAGTAGATCTTGCCGGTCGGGTCGGTCAGATGCCGCGCAGTACCGGTCAACCGGCCAAACATCACCTTGGGAGGAATCACGCGAACCTCACGCTCGGCGTCGATCGCATACGGCCCGATAAAAAGCTGATTCGACTCGCGATGAATCAGTCGATTGGCTGGCGTTCCTCCGACACTCTCAGGGCGAATGACCATGTTCAGATTGCTATCGATCTCGTACAGCTTGTCGCTGGATCCGTTGGGCAGATGCGGGCCATAGGTGATGACCCACAACCGATCGGCCCACGGCACTACCGCACCGGTCCCGCACTCCCCTTCGTTATTGAAGTAGGCCAAGTGCGGATAAATACCGGAATAGGATTTCGGAGCCTGAGCGACAGTAGACGAAACCAGCGTAACTGCCATTACCGCAGCAAGAGCAAATCGAGTCATGACTAACTGCACGCGAAAGAAGATTCGGGGGGCGAGGGAATCCTCTTATCTTACTTCATGCCACGCAGGATTTCGACTGATCCGCTGCACCGTCTCCTCTGAGAATGCAGCGGCTTTAGCCCCGTTTGGAGGCTCGTTTGCTGACGGTCGTCACAACATCGGCAATCTTGCCGGTATCTTCGATCGCGATATGGAACCGACGTTCCCCTTCGAGTCGGTGAAGCGTGACGTGATAGGCTTCACTGGTTTTCGCCAGATAAGGGCGTTCTTCCGGCCGCTTGGGCGCCCGCACTTTGCCCCACGAGCCATCCCCGAGATAGTGGACGCCATACGGATCGATGCGACCATCGGTCAACGGATGCGTGCGTTTGAAAGTGTGGTCGTGATGCTCCAGCACAACGTCAACCTTATGCTTTTCAAACAACGGACACCACAACTGCCGCTGCTCTTCGCCGATGCCCAGTTGCTCATCCTCTCCTGTGGGATTGCGGTAAGAAGGATAGCACGGGACATGGTTGATCCCAAACAAGTGTGGAATCTCGGCCCGCTCAGCCAACGTCTTTTCCAGCCATGCTGTCTGCTCTCCTTTGACTTCAGCGATGTGCCCAGTGTCGAGCAGCACCAAGCTCAAATAGTCGCCAAAGTCGAGCGCGCCAAAGGTTACGTCCGAATAGAAGACGTCAAAGACCGAGAGATAGCTCCCCGCCTGATCGCGCCGACCGCCATAGTGATCCTTGACTTCATGATTGCCAAGGCAACTGACCAGCGGAATCAGACGATCCTCTGAGTCGACCATGGTCTCGGCATAGTTTTGAAGGAACTTCAAAAAAGTCTTAGGAGAAGTTCCGTTGTCGTAGGCCAGGTCGCCTCCGATCATGACAAAATAAGGATCTTGGCTCGCAGCGACCTTGTTCGAGCTGACGGCATGCTTGCCGGTTCCGGCATCGCCGCCAGAGACAAAACAAAACTCGTTGGTAGCTTTGGACGGCATGGTTCGAAAGCGATAATGCCGCTTCGTATCGCCGACCGCAAACTTGTACTCGCTCCCCTGCTCTAGCCCGGTCAGTTCGCAGCGCAGCACCTGCAGATCAGTCCCCGGAAATGGTTTTGCCATCACCGTCGCAGTTCGCCAAATCCCCCCTTTCAGCAACGTGTAAGAAATCTGCTCCGCGGCGTCCGACTTGCCAACCCATTGGATGACCATCGTTGTGGTCGGATCTTGGCGCCAAGTGAGAAATAACGAATCATGCGGCTCGGCCGGAGCTCCGCCAACGTGCGGCGATTTGTCTTTCGCCAGCAGACAACTCCCCAGCGTGAGCGCGGACGCTCCTCCCAAAGTTGCTTGCAAAAAACGACGACGATCGACTACGGACATTCCAAAGATCCAAACAAGAGGGGAAATAGGAGGTGGGGCGCAACGGCGTGGGGGAAGAATTCCCTTTTAATCGAAAACATAGCTGAAAACCATGCGTTTCATCAGTTTTGCAGCGCACCTTTGGTTAAATGGGACGCCAAAAGAATGGGAGCAGAACCACATGCTGACTCTCGTGCGTCGCCGTTTTGATTTGTCGCTCCAGCGATTCTTCCCAATTTGTCGAGAACTGGATGGATTGCCAACCGAGCGAGATGCAATGCAGCACCAAGTCCACGCGACTTGCCAGACCCGGCAAGCGGGCTGTGTGGGTGACGATTGTCAATTGCAGTCCCCGATGCTGTCGTCGAATCGCATCGACGATGGGCGACGAAAAATGATCTTCAAACGCGGCCACGATCGAGACCTTCAAATAGGCGTTGGACTGATCCAGTTGGCGCCATCGTTGATAAAACTCAGTCGCCGAGCGATAGGTTAGAAGTTCCGTTGTGGCGATCCGGTTGGAACAGGGCAAAGGTGTCAGCATCGATTTGATTCACCGGAAAGTATACGCGTGATTCCTACGATGGATCTTATCGCGATACCGTTAAGGTGCGAGTGATGCGAACCTAAAGATTTCTTTAGATAAGCGCCCAAATGCTCTGCGGATCCACGAAACATGAAGCCGATTTTATGTTTCAATCTCGGTCTCTTCGGACGCGGCGAGGTAGAATGGAGCACCTACTTCTTCCAACCTGTAACATCCTTTCCTAGTCTCACGCGTATGAGCAGTCGAATCCTGATTATCGAAGATGAACCCCGCATCGTCGACTTTCTGCAACGTGGTCTGACCGAGGAAGGCTACCAAGTCGAATCGGCGGCAGACGGAGCCGCTGGCCGCATTTCGCTCGAAAACGGCTCATGGGACTTAGTGCTGCTCGACTGGTGGCTGCCAGGCGAAGACGGGGTCGATTTACTGCGGCGTTTCCGTCGACAAAATCAAACGACGCCGGTCCTCTTCCTGACGGCGCGCGACGCGGTCGAGCAACGTGTCGAAGGACTCGATGCAGGCGCCGACGACTATCTCTGCAAACCGTTTTCGTTTGAAGAGCTGTTGGCGCGCGTCCGAGCGCTGCTGCGCCGACCAGACCAAAAGTCAAATCTGAAGCTAGAAGGCTTTGGCATTCAAGCTGATTTATCAAGCCAACAAGCGACGCGAAACGGTTTGGCGTTGAACCTGACCGCCAAAGAGTTTTCGTTGTTATGCCTATTTCTCAAACATCCCGGCGCTGTGCTGACGCGGACGCGAATCTTTGAAGCGGTCTGGGGAGATCAATTCGACGGCTTGTCCAACACGATCGAAGTTCACGTCAAAGAGCTACGGCGAAAATTAGAAGCGATCGGACCACGCGTGATCCAAACGCGCCGCAACCGGGGGTACGTCTTGCAACCAGAACTAGAATCAGAAGCGGAAACATAGGATCGCATGCGTCTGGTCAATCGAATCTCGCTCTTCTTTCTCGCGGCGCTAGCGATCTGCTTGATCGGCTACTCGGCGACGATGTATGTGCTGATCCGCCAGCACTTGTATCACGCGTTCGACGATCATCTCCGTAATTCACTGCATGTCCTTTCCGCGGCAATCGAAGTAGAAAGCGACGCGGTGAAATGGCAACCCTCGGAACACACCATTCACCTGGGTGACGGAAACGATGAGGTTCGCTGGTTGATTATCGAAGAACCAAGCGGCGTGGTGGACGCCTCTGGGAATCTCGATCTACGACAACCGGCCGATCGCCAGTTGCTAGAAATCGGCTCGCAAATTCATTCTCAACAGGGCGAATTTTCTAGCTTCGGACATTGGAGAATCTTGCAATCCCGCCTTGTCGCGATCGAGCCCAAACCAGATCGCGACCGCGATCCAGACGAGTTTGCCCATGTGATCGTCACCGTGGCCCGCAACTCGCAACGTTTAAACGCCGATCTCTGGCGACTCGCGGCGCTTGCCTGCGGATTGCCGGTGATTCTTTGGATCTTGGCCGCAGTCGTCGGTCGTACTTACTGCCGCCGAGCGCTGCGACCAGTCTCCGACATGGCTCGCCAAGCTCGCTCCATTACCGGCTTCCAAACCAGCGCACGCTTGCCGGTCTCGCGTCGTCCGGATGAGCTCGCCTCGCTGGCCGCGGCCTTCAATGATCTGTTGGATCGATTACAAATTTCGTATCAGCAGCAGCAACGTTTCACCGGCGATGCGGCCCATCAACTGCGGACCCCCTTAACCGTCTTGCTAGGACAAATCGACGTCGCAATGCGCCGCCCTCGCAGCGAGGCCGAATATCGCGACTTGCTGCAGACCCTGCGCGACCAAACCGACGAACTGCAACAAATCGTGACCTCGCTGCTGTTCATCGCCAGAGCAGAAGGGCATGCCGAGTTGCCTGACCGCGAAACGATCCTCCTGTCAAACTGGCTACAAAACTATCGCCGCAAGTGGGAGCCACATTCACGCAGCACCGATATCACGTTTACCTTGCAAACCGATGCGCAGTTAAGCACTTCTCCTTCATTACTATCGCAAGCGATCGATAACCTGTTGCAAAACGCGGTCAAATATAGCGACGCAGGCACGCCGATCGAACTCTCCGTGCAAGCAAGCGCTCCCCACCAGCTAGAAATTGTTGTCCGCGATCGCGGCGCCGGCATCGCGGCGGACGATCTCGATTCGATCTTCGATCCCTTTTTCCGCAGCGAAGCGGCGCGCCGCAGCGGCGCCATCGGCACCGGTCTCGGTCTTACGATCGTGAGCCGGATTGCGGCGGTCTTGGGTGGAAACATCGATTGCGAAAGTCGCCTGCAACAGGGGAGCCGATTCGTCTTGCAACTCCCCTGCGAGTCTCTCTCTGCTTGCAACGTTCAGGTCTAATCTCCAGCGCTAAGCAGACGCCTGATCGAGGGCGCGCATGTCTTCACCGTCCAGTTTCAACGCAATCGCCGTCGTCATCGCATCCAGATGACTGGCTTTGGTTGCGCTAGCGATCGGCGCAGCGACCCAGGGCTTGGCCAAGATCCACGCCAGCGCGACGGCCGCCATGCTGACGTCATGCTTGGTCGCAACCTCTTCCAAGGCTTTTAAAACACCGGGGGCGTGAGGGTTATCGAGATACTTTTCGACGCGCCCGCCACGCAAGCTTTGGCTTAGGTCATCGCTGCTACGGTACTTGCCTGAGAGAAATCCGCTCGCCAATGAGAAGTACGTGATCGCGGCCAACTGCCATTTCTCGCACAGCGGCGCGTACTCGGATTCAAATTTCTCGCGCGCCAGCAAATGGTACTCAGGCTGGATCACATGGTAAGCGGCCCCATTGTGCTGGGCGCTGGCCGCAAGCGACGCTTCGATCCGCTCGGCCGAGAGATTGGATGCACCCAGCCAACGGACCTTGCCTTCTTGAACCAGCTTGTCAAACGCACCCATCGTCGCTTCGACCGGCGTTCGCAAGTCGTCAAAATGAGAGAAGTAAAGATCGATCCGATCGGTTTGCAAGCGGCGGAGCGAATCTTCGACTCCCTCGGCGATATGCGCGGGGCTCAGATCATGATGCCCCTGCCCCATGTCATGACCAACCTTGGTGATGAGCGTGATCTGATCACGGTTGCCGCGCGACTTCATCCAGTTGCCGAGGATCGTTTCGGACTCGCCTCCTTGATTGCCGGGAACCCAGCGAGAATAGGCGTTAGCCGTGTCGATCGCCGTCAAGCCGCGCTGCTGCAACTGATCAAGCATCGCGAACGACGCCGCTTCGTCTAATGTCCAACCAAAGACGTTGCCGCCAAAGACGATCGGCGGGATTTGTAGATCGGTTTTCCCTAATTGGCGCAACAACATCAGACATCTCCTTTGATTTTCGTTCAGCTTTCGCTCTCTCCACGAAAATCTAAGCCGTTGCGGCGCGAAGACAACCCCCTCTCAAATCACTGCGTGTGAGCCGTCTTACACAAGCCTAAATGGCGCCGCCGCGCAGATTTGCGTCACGGATCGCATCGAGCGCCGGCAGCACCGCAAAGTGCGAAAAATAGATCGTCAACGCAATCGGCGCCACAACCGTCAGCCCCAATGTCACCACCGTCACCAAGACCTTAGTCAGCACGCTCAACTTGGGACTAATCACAATCAGCGGCAAGGCCATCGGCCCCAACGTCAACAACAGCACCAGCAATAGCGCAGGACTACGCAGAGTAAAGTCAAACGCCTCTTTAAAACCACCGCCGGCTTGCGGCACAGCATACTGCGGCTGCGGCAACAGTTCTCCACTACGAGCGGATTTCGCCGCCGGTAGCGCCGTCGATGCCGGGACAAGATCGTCGGGGTAACTTGCGTGAACCATGAGAAGCCTGAGAGGAAACAAAAAAGGAACGGCATTCGCCGTTCCTTGTGCCGATAGCGACGCCGAGTCACTAGAACTCGGGCCGCCAAGGGAAGCTTACGTTATTTCCACCGGTCAGGGCGGATCTTTTTTTACTTTAAATCAATCGGCAATTCGTCGATTTTGGCCGCCAAGATGAAGTCATTTTCGCTCAAACCGCCGATCGCGTGCGTCCACAGCTCGATCCAGATATTGCGATATCCTTCGAGATGCAAATCAGGATGATGTCCGTCCGCTTCGGCGACTTCGGCAACTTGGTTGAAGAACTTCAGGCCAGCCATAAAGTTTTTTACCGTCCAGTTTTTGCGAATCCGCTGGCCATCTTGGGTCAACTGCCAACCGTTGAGGTAGGCAAGTTGCTTGTTGGCTTCGCTCAACGAGCAAGGCTCTACCCCTCCTTCGCACGGCTTGCACTTCTGCTGAACCAACTGGTTCGATTCTAAGATTTCCATCGCATGCCTCCTTCCGACATTTGCTTCGAGTTACGTCGTTACTCGCCCGCTTGCTTGTCGGCCTTTGGCTCGGCCGCTTCTTCCTGCTTTGCATCGGCCGGCTTTTCTTCTGCTGCTGTTTTCTTCTCCGCTGCCGGCTTCTCCTCTGCGGTACTCTTTTCTGGCGTTTCCTGCTTTTCGCGCCACGGCTTTTTCTGCTCGTAGCTCGCCAGCTCTTCTTTCAGGTGCCCGATGATATCTTCATCTGATCCTTTGTCGACCGCCTTCTGCGCCCACTTTTTCGCTTCTTCAAAATCGCCAACTTCCGCATTTGCGGCGGCCAGCGTGCTCAGGATATGGGGAGCATCGTACTTGGTCACTTCGCAGGCCTTCTTCGCGAGCTCTAACGAACGTTTTCCGTTGCGCAGATCATCTTGCGGAGAAGTCGCCAAGACCCAGGCCAAATTGTTCAAAATATGATCATCGTTCGGCTGCAATTTCAGCGCCTGCTCATAACCCTCGATCGCTTGCTTTTGCTCGCCGATCGAAAGCTGGGCATTGCTGCGACCGCTCAGCGCTTGCCAGCTATCTGGCGACTTCTTCAGCACGGTGTCGAAAATCTGAATCGCTTTTCGCGGCTGACCATCCGAATTGTAGATCATCCCGATTTGAATCAAGATCGATTCGTTTTTCGGATCGCGTTGCAACAGCGTTTCCAGGTCTTTGATCGCTTGCGCAAACTTGCCTTGCTGCGTTAGCACAACGCTGCGCAGGATGATCGCATCCGGCAGGTTCGCTTCGATTCCCAGAATCCGATCCAGATCTTGCTCGGCGTCCGCCGGTCGATCAAGGTCGATATACAGACGGGCTCTCATCATCAAAGCCGGAATCGAACGAGGTATGAACGCAAGGACCTGATCCAGGTCAGCAATCGCCCCTTCCGGATCTTCGGCCAGCACCTTCAACCGCGCTCGCAACAAATAGCCGACCGGCGAACCGGGATGCTCGGCGACCGTCTTGTCGAGCAGCGCGATCGCTTCATCAAACTTCTTCATCCCGGCCAGCGTATCGGCGTAGGCTTGCAATACCGCGACGTCGTTCGGGTTCTTTTCCATCACCTGCTTCAAGTCGGCCGAAGCTTTCTCAAAGTTTTCTTGCTGCAAATACAAGACGCCGCGCAGCTTCAGCGCGTCGACATTGTCGGGATCGGTGGCGACCGCTTTGGTCAGCTTTTCAATCTGTAACTTGGGATCTTCTTCCAAGGTCGCCGACATCATGATCGCTTTGGAGAGCTGTTGGTCATCTTCTGTCAGATTTTCGATTGCGGCTTCAAGCGCCTTTTTCGCTTCGTCCTTGTCACCGCCCGGCAGCACCAGCAGCCGTGATTTCAGCAGCTGCATCTCGCCCAGGTTCGGATCAACCTTCAGCGCCCGATTGGCGTCGGCCAGCGCTTTATCACGCAGCTCTTTCCACTGGGCGACCGGGGGATCACGTTCAAAAATTCCGGCGGCGATCGTCTGGGCGCGTTGATACAGCACCGACGTCAACAATTGCTTGGCGAACGCCTGGTCATCGGCCGTCAAGCCTTTTTCCAAAGCGGACTCACTGAGGGTGATGACTTTTTCCAAGTCGTCCACCGATTCGGCCGACAGCTTCAGATCAACTGCCTTGTCCAGATCGGCTTGACCTGCAGATTGGGCCCACAACGGCGCGGCCATCAATAGCAGCAGCAACGATGTGATCCAGCGAGTTTGCGAAAACATCAGCGGAACTCCTCTCCATACAGAATGTAGGCATACAAACGCTCTATCCTGCGCATTATGCCCGAGTTGGGCGATCAAAGCCACGCGGATTTCTTCACATTCCAATTCACGATACGATGACAGCGTCCCCCTACCGACTCAGAGTAACGCCCCATGAGACATTATTTTCTCTTTCTCGCGTTCATTTTACCGGTCACTTGGGCATGTTCGCCGCCGCAACCGGTCCAAGAGGTCCGTGTCCGCAGCCAAGTCGTAAGCCAGGCGCCACCGATCGCGGTTTCGGCCGCCGATTGGCCCTGGTGGCGCGGATTGAACCACAATAATCAGGCCACCGGACCTACTCCTCCGAACGAAATCAACGCTCAAATGATCCTGTGGCAGGCCGAAATCCCCGGTCTGGGACATTCCACACCGATCTTATTAGGTGAAAAACTGTATCTAACCACGGCCGACGATGCAGCGCAAACTCAATCGCTGCTCGCGTTTGACGCTGCGACCGGCGACAAGCTGTGGTCAACCCAGGTGCATGAAGGAAATTTCATGAATATGCACCCGAAAAACTCCCAAGCCTCGGCGACGCCGGCGACCGACGGGACCAATATCTATACCTTGTTCATGGTCAATGACGGCATCTGGGCGACAGCCATCTCGCCGGCAGGAAAAATCTTGTGGCAAAAAGAAGCCGGCCCCTTCCGCAGTCAGCATGGCTACGGCAGTTCGCCGTTGATCTTTGAATCGCTGTTGATCGTCCAGGCCGATTGCAACGGCTCTGGCTTTATCGCGGCGCTCGATCGCGGCAGCGGCGAGATCGTCTGGCGAACTTCGCGTCCCCACGGCAACAGCTACGGCTCGCCAACCATCGCCCAAATCGCTGGCCGTCCCCAATTGATCCTCAGCGGACAATATCGACTAGATAGTTATGACCCAAATACCGGCGAGCCGATTTGGAACTATTCAGGCCTAGCCGAAACAACCGCCAATACGCCGCAAGTCGTCGGCGACACGGTCTACGCGAGCGGCGGATACCCCGATCCATTTGTCATCGCTATCCGTGCAGGCGGGACGGGGCAACTCGATCCATCGCAGCAGATCTGGGAACAGCGCAAAAAGGTTTACGTCCCGTCGCTGCTGGTCGACGGCGATTTCGTCTATGCAATCGGGGATGACGGGGTCGCCGTTTGTTACGATGCGAAGACCGGCGAGGAACAATGGAAAGAACGGTTAGGCGGCGGTTTCAGCGCTTCGCCCACGTTGATCGGTGATCTGATCTATATTCCCAATGAAGCCGGCGAAATGTTTGTGTTGAAAGCAGGAGCCCAATTCAAGCAAGTCTCCTCGGGCAAACTTTCCGGTGCAGGATTCGCCAGTCCGGTAATTGTCGGCGGCCGGATCTATTGGCGCACCTCGACCCATATTTACTGTCTTGCCAGGCAATAGGCTCGTGCAAGCGATCTAAAATTCATTTAACACTTCGCCGCCTTGGGTGGTGGAAAGTCCTCGCCAAGTGGCGAGATCTACCGTGTCAGCGACGAAACGGACCGAGCCATCACACAAGACCCCTTGGACTCCGCCGGGATGGCGACTACGCGAAGCGAGTCGATAAGGATTGGATGAAGTCGCACCGGTACAAGGGAGATTTAGCGACGGAGAGTTCTTGCAAACGCTCGCGCTTTCCATGACATCTGGGTCGTTAGCATTCGGCGGCAGATATCCGCTGAAGCCAGATCCGGCTCCCCACCAAGTAAAACCACGCAAGTCGCCGTCGATGCCTTGCAGAACTTCGGCGACGAGCAAAGTGTTCGAGGTCCCATCAGCGACATCCTTCATTCCAAAAGCGCGTTCGAATGCAAACGGGGCTCCCCCAAACTTGACTCCATTGAAATCTGGCGGCATTTGACCGGGAGCTGATCGATAATGGCCGACATTCCCATAATTGGCGGCGTAATTATGTGCGGTATATTCGATGCCGCCGCTGATGTAGGGAGAGTTGGGAATATCGCTAGGACAGGTCAATGTCGCGATTCGCATTGTCGTGACATCCTGGTTGGTTGCATGTGAATAGCGCTCTAGCATGTCATAATTCTGCGCCATCGCGCCCTGTTCAATTTGGGCCAATATGGCGACCTGCCAAGTCCCGTTGCAGCACGAATAAGTGCCGCGGGGAAACTTCTGGAAAGTGTCGTGATAGTTGTGCAGCGCCAATCCAACCTGCTTCAGGTTATTGGAACATTGCATTCGGCGAGCCGCTTCACGAGCTTGCTGAACGGCTGGCAACAACAGGGCAATCAAGACGCCGATGATCGCGATGACGACCAGAAGTTCGACGAGCGTAAATCCACGGAATACATTTCGAGGGGAGCGCATGATCAGGAATTCTCTGTAAATATTTGGATAGGAAAACAAACGGAAGCAAGAGATCCCCGCCACGTGAAGTGCTAAGGGATTACCAATTCAAACTTGTTGTCTCCATCCTCCGCTACCGTGATGGTTTCTTTGCTGTTGGAGTTCCACTTGGGCGGGATTCTCTCCGGCGGGTAAAGCACCCCATCCTGTTCGGCAACATTCACTGCAACCGGGGCCACAGCCAAGTCAGCACTGTAAATACGCACAATGTATTGGCCAGGGGGCAAGCCGCGCGAGGCCGGCATGACAAAACTCCCCTCCTTGATCTCGGCGCCGCCGCTGGTTCCCGTCGAGAGATCGCGGGGTTCAAAGTTGATCGAACCAGAATCGAGCGGCTTGTTTCGCAGAGTCACCGTACCGGAAATGGCTTGACGATTCCAACCATCATCAACGCCGCCGCAACCTGACATGCCCAGCAATCCGCACATGAGTGCAATGACAGGCCATAATCGGGAATCACTGATCAATCGCTTTAGCATGAATCTCACCTTGCGGCACTTGAGGGGAAGCGACATTTTTGCCTGTTTAGCTCGCAATCGGCCTGCTCGCTTCTTGAGCAATGTGCACTGCCTGAGACCTTTTGGGACGCGACAGATACCACGTGGAATCAGATTGCAAGTATTATGCCAAACCCAACCTGCTATCCTGGGCCAGCGTGCGGCTCCGCCTGGGGGGCGGCTCATCAAAATCGATTCTTTGCCATCCTATGCAACTCGAGTTGAGGGGGTTCGCGGGTCGATTCACTTGGCGAACCTAGCGTCCTCTATACTGTCTACCGAAATCTATCGTTAAATCCTCTACAGAAACGAACGTCTCATGTCGCGCATCTTGATCGATCAAGCGATTCGCTGGCTCCAGTACGAACAAGACGCTCATGCCAAAACTCTGGAGTCGCTGGCTGCGATTCCAGCCGAAAAGCACGACGAGCCAGAATTTAAAAAAGCGATCCGCATCATGGCTCACCTGGCGGTGGCCCGTCACAAGTGGATGGTCCGCTTCGGCCGTGCGTTGGAGCTGCACACCACCTTCTTTCCCGACGACTGGACGCTAGAAACTTTGGCCGGCGAACTGGCCGCTTCGCATCAGCTGTGGGAAGGCTATCTCGGTAGTCTCGCGGATGACGCTGAACTCGGCGAATATTTTGAATATGAAAGCAGCGACGCCGGCCCCTGCCGCAGCCGGATTGACGACGTTATCACCCAACTCTTCAGCCATTCTTGCTATCACCGCGGTCAAGTCGCCATGTTGATCAAAATCTTGGGGGGCGAACCGGCAGCGACCGACTTTATCTATTGGAACCGAGAGATCATTGCGTAGCCCTCAGAGCGCTACGCGACGATCGGCCGCTCTGGGCCTTGGTCAGGCAGAGTGCGTTGGCGAAGATTGCACCTTGACGAAGTCTCAGTCTTTTGTTATTATCTATTCACACATTTCAGCGTGACCTGCTGGCTTCAGTATTGTGGTGCTTTATCGTTGTAGGTTGGCAACTTCGGCAGAGGTTGCAGTGGTTGACTGCTGCGCTGGCTGGATTTTGAGCTGGATGGACGGCAAATTGGCCTGGCGCTTAAGGTGCGCGCATGGGGAGTTAACGTCATTGGACCGGGAAAATAAAATTTCGACCCCTGTCCTGTCCCAGCGGGGAGGCCAATGTCGGATGCCAACGCCTAACCCAAAGAGAATCACCAGCGACGATATTTGGTATTCGTGCTTGGTCATTCCTTCGACTTTCGGATTTCGACAATTGTCATTTACTTGCCAACGCATCTCTCTCGCTCCCAAGTTTTGAAGTTGCGATATTTGGCAGGACCGTAAGAAATCGAACACGGGGGACACGGATAAATCAAGGCAAGAAAGCAGATCCACTAGGCGTTAAGCTTCCCATGCTGAATTGCTTCGGCAGTTGACCGAATGGAAGTCATTTTTCAATCTCAGCGCTGCTTTCTTACCGTGTTTTCTCTCTCTGCTTTCCATGGCATCCGCGTTCCATTCTTCACGAATGCCAAATTGGGCATTTTCAAAACTCGCGACTTCGGGCTACGAAGAATCCATCCACGCAAAAAACGCCGCAGTCCAGTCCGCAGTCTAAAGTTATGTCCACGCTCAACTCAGCGGTTATCAGAGAAAGGAATGCGACTCATGTCTATTACCGAAAATCATTCGCCCCACTCCCCAATGACGCAGCAACCGCAACTGGCGATGGTCGACTTTTTGCATGCTCGCCCTCGACCGCATGGGATCGATGCACTTTGTACGCTTGAACATTTTTCGATCATTACCTACGCCGTCCCACTCGATCGTTTCACGGGGCTGATTCATCCGCGATTTGCATTGGATGCGATCGAGGTCAATGGTCAGCCGTGCGGGCTACTCTCGGTCGTTCCATTTGCGGACAAAGTATTTACCTCGGCCGTTTATCCTTTTCCTCGCTTCACCATGGGGCAAACCAACTATCGTATCTATGTGATTGATACCGAGAGCGGCGAAAAGTGCGTCTGGTTTTTGGGAACTAGCCTCGATTCGTGGTCGATCTTTGTGCCGCGTATCTTATGGAATATGCCGTGGCAACGCGGCAAAATTCGCTTTGATTGCGACTATCAAGCAGCGACGCAGCGATATGCGCGCTATCAAATGACAACTCAATCAGATTGGGCGCCGGCCAGCGTCGAACTAATCAGTGACAACAGCGCGGTGCTGGAACTGCCGGGGTTTCCTGACCTTGAAACGGCTCTGGTTACACTGACTCACCCGTTGATTGGATTTTATTATCGCCGGGATGGCCGGCTAGGACGCTACCAGGTTTGGCACAAGCAGTTGGAAGTCCATCCCGGCCGCGTGGTCCATGCATCGTTTGGTCTGTTGTCGCGTATGAAGTTGGTTAGCGACTTGGAGCAGCAGTCTCCCCATAGCGTGCTGCTCCAGCGGCTGAACGAATTTACGGTTTACTTACCGCCGCGAACGATCGCGTGAATCCGCCATTTAAGGACAACACGCCGCTAATTTCTCCGGCGGTTTGCCGTACCTGCTGACAGACCAACAGCGCCGGGCCGTTTCTCTCCCCACTCTGCAGAGAGGAGAGTCATCACGATTGCATGGATTATTCAGCCGCGGCAATCGCTCTCTCAGCACAACGCTTTGCTCTCGAAACCCGCTCTCCCATCGCCGCTTCGTTTTCCCATGAAATTGGTCGCCTGCCTTGCGAACAGCGACGTAGATTTATGAGTTTCGTAGTCGTATCCGAAGTTCCGCCAGCCGCTACATGCACTTGGTATGCTATTTTTGACCCGTGCCATCTTACTGACGATTCTCGCGATCCTCGGATCGACGACTGTCGGGACTTCACTATCGGCAGAGCCGAAGTCGCCAACATGTTGCATCGGGCAAGACTGCGAAACGCACGGCGGAGAAACCGCCGCAGAGGTGCGTGAATTTAAGGCCGATTCGTTCACCGGCTTCTTTAGCAAGCTGTTTGACACCCATGACTATCCAGCCCGTTGGTATTGCGGCGGTTGGACGCTCGAGACCGGTTGGCTGCACGTAATTTCCGATGTCGCTATCTTCGGCGCCTATTTCGCCATTCCGCTGGTGCTGCTGTTCTGCTTGCGCAGCCGTCCAGATCTTCCCTTCCCTAAAATCATCTGGCTGTTCGCCGCGTTTATTCTCGCGTGCGGTTTTGGGCACCTGATTGAAGCGGGCATATTTTGGTGGCCGGTCTATCGGTTTTCGGGCTTGATCAAAGCGGTGACAGCGACCATTTCGTGCGTGACGGTGCTAGTGCTGATTCGCTTGCTGCCTGAGTTGTTGAAGCTGCCGTCGATGGCGCTATTAGGACAGAAATTGAAAACGGCCAACGATCGTCTCGACTGCGCGCTGGCAGCTGGCAATATCGGCGTGTGGGAATGGCAGATCGAAGACGATCTGTTTGAAGCGGATGAACGGGCCAAGCAGATGCACGAAATTCAGACGGTCCCTGACGTCGTCACGCTCGACTCGTTTCTCAATTTATTACACGAAGATGATCGAGACCAGTTGCGAGCGGCGATCACTGACTGCGCGCTTCGAAACTCAAACTACTCCGTCAACTATCGAATTCTGTTGGCGAATGGAACGATTCGCTCCATCCAGTCGCACGGCAAAGTGCTGTCTAGTGATGATGGCAAATCGAGAAAGCTGGTCGGCGTTTGCATAGACCAAACCGAACTGACCGAATACCATGCCGCCGTTAAAAAGCTCTCGCTGGTCGCCAGCAGTACGCGTCACTCAGTTGTGATCACCAATCCAGCCGGAGAGACCGAATGGGTCAACAATGCGTTCACCCAACTTACCGGCTACAGCGCTGCGGAAGCGATCGGGCGTAAACCGGGAGATCTACTGCAGGGTCCAAAGACCAATCAGGAGGTGGTCGAAAAAGTTCGTCGTGCGCTGCAGAAACAAGAGCAAGTTTCAGCCGATCTGTTGAACTACAAAAAATCGGGGGAGCCCTATTGGATCGCCCTGGAGATCGAACCGGTCTTCGATCAGGAAGCGCGTCTCAGCAACTTTATCGCAACCCAAATCGACATTACCGAACAAGTTCGTCGCACCGAAGACTTGATCGCCGCGATGGAGTCCGCCGAGTCGGCCAATCACGCGAAGAGTCAGTTTTTGGCGAATATGAGCCACGAGATCCGGACTCCCCTGAACGGTATCATCGGCTTTACCGAACTGCTGATATGCGACGAACTGTCGACCAAACAGGAACGCCAGGAATACCTAGAAACCGTTCGTAGCAGCGGCCAGCACTTGCTCCGACTGGTCAACGAAATCCTCGATCTGTCAAAGATCGAATCAGGACAGATGTCGGTCGAGCGGTTCCCTTGCTCTCCCGCGAAAATCTTGGACGAAGTTGTCGCCCTCTTACTGCCGAAAGCACAGGAGAATAACCTTCGACTAACTGCTCGCTGGGATTCTCAGGTTCCCTCGCAACTGTTGACCAATGGTCCGCAGTTGAAGCAATTGCTGTTTAACATCGTCGGCAACGCGATCAAATTCACCAAAGTCGGCCAGATCCAGGTCGTCGCTCGGCTGGAGGAAAATGCAGGCGGCGCTCAGCTGATTTTTGAAGTTTCCGACACGGGGATCGGGATTCCTCCTGACAAACTAGAAATTATCTTCCAGCCGTTTTCGCAAGCGGATTCCTCCGTAACGCGTCACTTTGGAGGCACCGGCTTGGGCTTAACGATCAGCAAGAACCTCGCGGAATTGCTCGGCGGCTCACTGAAAGTCGAAAGCACGCAGGGACAAGGGAGCACGTTTACCATTGCGGTCGACGCTGGCGGTTCGCTCGACAAGACGACCCCAGCGACCAGCCTGGTGGAAGAGTCGCCGGCATGCTTGGTGAAAGAACTCAAGCTCCCCTCCTTGCAGGGAGTGCGAGTGTTGGTTGTCGATGACGCGGAGGCGAACCGACGCTTCATCTCGGTTGTGCTGGATCGCGCTGGCTCTGAGATCTGCTCTGCCGAGGATGGCAAAGCGGCGGTGCGATTTGCCGCCACGGAAAGGCCCGATGTGATCTTGCTAGATATGCAGATGCCGATCATGGACGGATATACCGCCGCCAATCTCATGCGGCTCCAGGGCTTTACCGGTCCGATCATTGCAGTGACGGCCAATGCGATGGAAGGAGACCGAGAAAAGTGCTTGGAAGCGGGTTGTTCTGAGTTTCTCACGAAACCGCTCAACCGCGAAGAACTGTTGCACACCGTCGCGTATGCATTGCATGAGCAACGTCTCCGCGAAACGGAGTTGCCGCACGACGCTGCGTGGTAGCAGAATCAAGAAAGCGATCGCTAACCGCGCAAGCTTAACACCATTTCGACCGCGAGTGGATCCATCTCCATCGCGGCGGCGATCTCTGCGACCGACTTGCCATTGTCAGAGAGCTGATACAACTCGTGCTTTTTGCTGGCGTCGCACAAGGTTTCGGTCACCACGCCAAAGTTAGGCGCCGCATCCGCGTTAAACCTTGCGGCGTCCCCCAACGCTTGCAGCAACGGATCGAGCGCCGGACTGCTGACCGCGGTTCCTTGTCGTCGGCCAGCGTCAAGCAACGCTTGCAAGCGCTCGGCATCTTGCTGAGCCAGCGCCATGGCTTGCTGCAGGTAGTGGATCTTTGTATTGAGTTCAGCTTGAAACTGTCGCGTGATGGTCAACATTTCGGCTTGCCATCGTTGCAAGTCATTGGGGCCACCGCTCATCGAGAAAGGGCGATCATTCGTAAAAGGGACACGCACCAACGGCTCGTTGGACGTATCTTTCTTGCTCTTGCGCTGTCGCATCCAGACGCGACGGAGCATCACCCAGGTCAATAAAGTCAGACCGCCAAAGAACGCAAGATACGGCAGTTGATCGCGAATCCAATCCATTGGAAGGTCGCCTATGCGCAAAAGAAACGGCGAGTCGGGGAAAAGTCTCGCTGTATCTTACGTTGATTCGCCGTTTGGCTCAAAGTGAATTTGGGTCGAATGCAGCTTGGGCGGCGTCATAAATCTCCCGCAGCGGCTTGTCGTGCTGTTTCGCCAGCACGCGACAGGCCTCAAATTCAGGCGAAAAGCTGGCGGGCCCCCCTTCAATCCAAGCCAATTTGCCGGCCACCAATCCAAACGGAGTCTCGACCGCATGTTCGCGACGCACCAGCTTGTGACGGCTGACCGGAAACCGCCGCACCCCCAAAGTGCCCGTCTCGCGAAAGAGAATCCGCTCCATCTTTGTCAGGTCGGACGCGTCGCAAAGCACCGTCAATTGCACTCCGGGGCGATTCTTCTTCATCTGGATCGACGTGCTATAAACGTCGAGCGCCCCTTTCTCTAACAGCAGATTCGACGCGTGGCCAATGACTTCACCTGAGACATCATCCAGATTCGTTTCAACCACCCACACCTGATCACTATCAAGCGGATCGGCCGTTTCCCCTAAGATCAAACGGACAATATTGGCCTGCGACTTCAGCTCGCGGGTACCGGCGCCATAGCCGATCCGATCGATCTGCATCGCCGGCAACGGACCAAACTGATCGACTACGGTTGCGACAATCGCGGCGCCGGTTGGCGTGGTCAGCTCAAAGGGAACATCCGAGTGGGCTAGTGGAATCCCTTTCAAGATCTCGGCTGTCGCCGGCGCCGGCACGCTGCAGCGCCCATGAGCGATTTCGATGTAGCCGGTTCCGGTCGGCACTGGGGAACAAACAATTCGATCGACTCCCAAATAATCCCAACCGATCGCGGCGCCCACGATATCGGCGATCGAGTCAATCGCGCCAACTTCATGAAAGTGGACCTTTTGCAAGGTCGAACCGTGAACCTTCGCTTCGGCCTCACCCACCTTCAAAAAGATCCGCTTGGCCAATTCCTTTTGGGCGGCCGACAACTGGCCTGCTTCGATCATCGCATCGATATGGTGCAAGTGCCGATGCGCATGCTCTGGCTCATGCTCGACCGTCAGATGCAACGCCCGAAATCCATGACGCTTGACTTCTTCCACCGCCAGGCGAACCCCTGGCAAACCCATCGAGGCGATCCCCTCTTGCAGCAGTTGCAGGGGAACGCCGGCATCGATCATAGCGGCCAAGGTCATGTCGCCAGCAATACCGCTGGGACAGTCGAGATAGGCGATTTTCATAGGAGAGTGCAAAGCTTCTAGCGGAGAGAATCAGGTATCCCTCCAGAATAGAAGCAGCGCCGGGCGACGGCAACGGGATGATCGCCCGCCGAACGGTTTACACCCGGAATTGTCTGACCAGCGACTGCAATTCTTTGGACAACTGAGCCATGGCGGTTCCGGTAGCGCGGTTTTGCTCTGCCCCGGCGACGGTGCTTTGTGCGATCGAATCGACCTCGTGGATACCGCTGGTGATCTTCTCACTTTGGAGGCACGAGCTTTCGATCGTTCTCGCGACAGAATCGGTCGTGTTGGACGCCGTGGTGACGTTCTCGGCGATACTTCGTGTCGCGATGTTCTGCTCTTCGACCGCCGAGGCGATTGTCGAGGTGACGCTGTTCGCTTCGCCAATCATGGTGTTCATCTCCGAAATCGCCTCGAGCGCTTCGCTGGACGATTCCTGAATGTTCACTATGCGACCGCGAATACTTTCGATAGCTCCAGTAGTCTGGCGAGCAAGTTCTTTGACTTCGGTCGCGACGACGGCGAAGCCTTTCCCGGCGTCTCCGGCCCGAGCGGCTTCGATGGTCGCGTTCAAGGCCAGCAAGTTGGTTTGTTCGGCGATCTCTTCAATCTCTTGAATGACTCCGCCAATATCGTTAGCCGCAGCGCCCAAAGCGTTAATCTTCTCGTTGCTGGACGATGCGAGTTTGGAGGTGCGATTCATGTTCGCGGCGGCTCGTTCCGAGTTGCGAGCAATCTCGTTGATCGTCGCGGTCATCTCTTGAATCGATGAGGCGATGGTTCGCATATTACTTGAAACTTGCGAAGTCGAGTCTGACACGTTTCGCATGTTCGTCAACATTTCTGTAGAAGAACTGCTTACCGAATTTGATTCGATCTTCGTCTTTTCGGCGCCCTGTATCAGCGAGTTCGACGCGGCGTCAAGCTCTCCTGCGGCGTTGCCAATCGACACCGCGTTATTGGCGATCCGCTGAATCATCTGTTGCAATTTGTCGACAAACTGATTGAACCAATAGGCCAACTGGGCAATCTCGTCTGACCCCGATACGGTCAGACGTTTCGTGAGATCACCTTCTCCCTGGGCGATATCTTGAATCATCTCGACCGTGCGGCGCAGCGGCCGGGCGATTGCTCGGGTACAAACAACACCAAAGAAGATGGCGATCGCGAGCGAGACCAAAGTGACGCCTAGGATCAAGGACGAAGCGAAATTCCGATCGGCTGCAACGCGCACAATGGTTTGCTCGACTGCAGAATCCGCTTCCGTTTCAAGCAAGTCGATTTCGGCAAGCAGTTTTCCGGCACAACTCTGGTAAACTTCGCCAGCAGCCAAGTACTGAATAAATTGATCCAGGTAGATGTCTGTAATACGTACTTGTTCGGCGTATAACGCACGATAGACCTGGGCGTAGGACTTGCCGTCAAACTGTGGGTATTCCTGGGAAGTAAACGGAGCGTCAAACCGTCCGGTCGCCAACATGCCGTTCATCGCCTCTTCATGGAAAAGGCGTGCATCGGCCAATTCGCCGCGCGTCTGGAGAATATCGCGTCCTGCGGCCATCTGTTCGAGATAGTACAGTTGCGTCAAAAAGCCAATGGATGACTCCATACCGCCGTCGGCCGCTTCCCATTTCTGACGGATCTCGCCGTTCCAAGTAAACGCTTTATCGGGATTTGCTTCCATTTCTTCAACCGAAGCGTCACCCAGCGCTTCCACCAGTTCGCTCACGTTGACGAACAATTCTGAGTGACCGCGATATGCGGCGCGAGCCTTATCCATCTCGTCATAGACAGAGATCAACTTTTTCAGCGACTGATCGTACTCACCCAGTCGATCTCGCAACATCACAAACTGATCCGCGGGAATCAACTTGGTGTCAAAGACTTCCTCAAAGGATGCGTCGGCCATTTGACGTGCCGATTCTAGGTTCGCCAGGTTCTCTTCAACCTGCACCCCTTGGCGAATATTCTCGACCGCCAACATCTGGGATCGCACGCCGATCACTCCCTCCATTGCACCATCGGCGGCGCGCCATGCACGCTGAGTAAGAAAATCAATCGACTGGTCGAATCGATAGATGATGTATCCAGTCGAGGCCGCAGAGACGACCACCATAAAACCCATGACGAAGAAGCCTGCACCAAGTTTGGCGGCGACTCGAGAATTGAACCAGCTCAGCAGACCAACTCGGTCTCGAGTATTGAACGTCATGTCGTTTGCCCCGAACACTTCAAAGTGAAATCGTTATTCTGCTCAGTAGTAAATTTGCTGGGAAACACTACCACCGAATCAGCGGGAAAGGACGATCTTCAACCCTCTTAATCGTTGCTATTTACCGCAGAAAATTTAACTTTCTGCTCTACAATCGGTTTAATCGCGCTTGCGGGATCCCGTTTATCCAAATCAAAAAGTGACTGCCGATGTAACGGAACAGATTGGTAGGAAACCTGGGGGCAGGACGAACGGATGAATTGCTTAGGTAAACGAAATTTTTGTGCGCTAATCTTAATCTGGTTCCTACATGCCGAGTTAGAAGCGGCGCGCTTTCAAGGCTATCCTGACCCCAATTCCGATCCTGCACCTTCATCGCCTGCTGTCCATCCTCCTCCGCATCAAGAGTATGTCGGACGTGAAGAAGAATCTTGGGGCGCAACAATCTTTGACGAATCATGGCACGTCTACGGCCCCCAAGGCGGAATCAGCGCAGAGTATGTCTACACCGGCGAAGTCTTTAACAACGCACGCGGCGGCATCTCAACGCGAGGCGCGACCAAATACCGTGGCAACATGGACATGGTCTTCAGTTTTGATATGGATACCATCGCCGGTATTGAAGGAGGAACCTTCTTCTTATATGGCCAGACCAACCATGGCAAAAGCCTGACAAACGACTACATCGGCGATTTTCAGGTGCTCAGTAATATCGACCCGACCCCCTATGAGCAGTTTACGCAGGTCAGCGAATACTGGTGGCTGCAAGAGTTTGGCGATGATGGCCAGCTTTGGATGAAGATCGGCAAGCAAGACGCGAACGCCGACTTTTGCTGTCTGGATTTGGCAGGCGACTTTATTGGTTCATCATTCGGCTTTATCCCTACAATCCCACTCCCCTCATTTCCAGCGCCCGGCATGGGGATCTCGGTTTTCTACAACTGGGAAGACGATGTTGTGCTTAAAGCAGGCGTCTTTGATGGAGCGCCGCGGGTCGGGACATGGGGATTCAACGAACTCGGAACCTATGGCCTCTTCTCAATTTTTGAAGCCGCCATCCAACCCCGTTTTGGCGCAGACGAACAATTGACCGGCGTCTATCGCTTTGGCGTCTGGCATCATTCCGGAGATTTTGAAGTGTTTAACGGCAGCGGCGAAACGCATGCCGGCAACCACGGCTTCTACATGGCGTTTGACCAGTTGATCTACCGCGAAGGAGATGATCCAGACAATGACCAAGGGTTGGGCGCTTTCTTCCAGTTTGGCTGGGCGCCAGAACAGCACACCGAAGTCAATCGCTACTACGGCTGCGGCTTGAACTACAAAGGACTGCTCCCCGGTCGAGACGACGACTACATCGCACTCGGCTACGCTCGAGCACAGTGGGGTGAAACTCTGCACGTTACCGAAGGATACACGCAAGAGACCGTCATCGAACTTTACTATCTCTATCAGATGACAGACGCGATTTTGCTGCAGCCCGATCTCCAGTACATCGCCAATCCAGGCGGTCTCGACGGCCGCGACTCCTTGGCGATTGGGTTGCGATTTGAAGTGGCCCTATAAACAATAGCAGCCAGGGCATCGCCTAGCGGCGAAAGATGCTGCCGCGGCGAGCGCGATAATAATAGCGAGCGGCGACTTGGGTCGAAGCGTCGTTTACCTGCGGGTCATGCTGCGATGCGACCGAGGCCGGTACGAAACTCAGCATCGTCAACAAGCAAGCGGCGGATAGAAGTACGAGAGTACGCATCAGGGGAGCTCTTTCTAGCGGAAGTGAAACAGCGAGCGATCGTTCGCTCGCCAACTTTCACGCTAATCACACGACCAAATGTGTCAAGCGATGCGGTTAACCACTTCGCCAGGTTACAGCGGTTATCCTGGCTGCACCGGCTGATCCCAAGTCGTCCACCGCAACAACAACGGCAACAAGATCAAATTTCCAAACAGTCCCCCCAGCATTGTCAGACTGACCAGCACGCCAAAGTAGACGGTGGGGATGAAGTTGCTAAAGCAAAGGACGCTAAAGCCCAGGATCAGGGCGATGGTGGCGAAAATCAGCGCGCGGCCGACGCTTTGCTGCACTTCTTTTAGCGCTGCCGAAACGCTCTCCCCTTTGGCCAGCGCCCGCTGAAAGCCGATGATGTAGTGCAGCGACGAGTCAACCGACAAGCCCAGCGAGACGGCGGCGATCATTGCGGCGCCCATGTTGATCTTTACGCCAAACAATCCAATGCAGCCGGTCACGACCAACACCGGCAAGACGTTGGGAACCAAGGCCAACAGCGCGTAACGCAAGTCGCGCAGCGCTACCAGCATCATGATCGTGATGCCGCCGATCGCCAGCAGGAAGGCGCGCCATTGATCGGCGATCAAGCTATCAATCAAAAAGGTAAGCAATACAAAGAAGCCGGTCACTTGCGACGTTTGCGCTGGCGACTCGACGATGATTTCTGCATCTGAATCGTTCACGGCCGCTTCTGGATATTGAAACTCGCTGGCGATCTGATGCACTTTGGCGATCAGTTCTTTTTTGTCACTCGCGTCGCGACGTTCATGCGATAGCAGCATGATGCGAAACCAGTATTGTCCCGGATGATCGGGATCTTCTGCATGCAGCGCCGCCAAAATCCCAGGCATTTCTTCTTGAAACATCCCCATTCCCATCTTGATCGCGCGGTTGCGGAGAAAGTCAAATCGCATCGATTGCAGATCCAATGGTGAGCCAGCCATGATCGCATCAGCCAGACTCAGCGTCTGGGTCAACTCCGGCGCCTCTTCGCGCAACTTAGTTTCAAGCTCATGCACTTTGCTGACATACGTCCAGTCGAGCGTCTCCGGGGCCGGCAGCATGATGTCCCACACGCCTGCACCTCCTAGATTGTCTTCGACATAGTCATAGGCGACGACGATCGGCGCTCCTTCACGAAAATTCTTGGTGAAGTCGCTCTCGACTTTCAGTCGAAGCGAACCAACGATCGCCGCAGCTAACATCAGGACTGAAAACAGAGTGATCAACGTCGGATGCCGTTCAACCCAGTGCATTGTCAGGTCGAGACCCCAGTCCAGTTTTCCTTCCCCCCAGATCCGGCCAGCATCGCCCCCAAAGTTGCCGATCAAAATAATGCCCGGCACCAGCAGGCAAACGCTAACAATCACCATCATTGCGCCGACCGCCATCATGACGCCAAAGTCATGCACCGGGCCAACCTGAGTGATCATCAAGGCGCTAAAGCCGACAGCGTCAGTCGCGCAAGCCCAAAAGATCGGAGCAGCCAGCAGCTTGCCGGTTTCGATCAGCGATGGCTCGGCTTCAAGTCCGGCCGCGCGGAACTCGCGAAATCGAATCAGTACATGCGTCACCGTCGCGACACCGATCACCGTGACAATCGCCGTCAGCATCGAACTGACCATACTCAGCTGAAAACCAGAGATCGCCAGCGCCGACTGCGTCAGCCAAAGCGTCAGTTGCACGACCGCGATCGCCGCGATCACCCAGCGAATACTGCGGAATGCAATCAGGATCACTAGCCCCAGTAACAACGACGTCGCCCAACCAAGCCGCGCCCCATCTTCTTCGACATAGCGAAATCCATCGACCACCATCACTGGTTCGCCTGTAATCATGCCGCCGGGCTGCGTAGCGACAATCTCACGAATTTGATCAATCACGTCGGTGCGTGCGGCGTCGGTTTCTGATTCTGGAATCAAAATACAGACCAGCGCCGCAATGTCACCTGCTGCATTGTGCGTCAGCCCCGCAAAGGTGTCGCGGAGCTTCAGCGCGCGATTGTTGTCAGGATTGACGATCTCGCGGCCGATCGGTCGGTCGATCGAGAGGACGTCGCGGACTCCTTCCAGCGCTGTGATCTTTGTGCGCATCGTAATCAGTCGATCGATGCCAACTCCATCTTCGTCAAACAGTTGCGAATCAGGATAGACAGCCAGAATCACTTCGTTGCCGCCAAAAATTTCTTTTAGCTTTAGATAGGGGGCCAGCAGCGGATCGCCGGGGGCGAACATATTATCAATCGAGCGGTCAAAATGGAGCGATTGCCCAATGACCAGCGAAACCCCCAGGAGGCAAACGCCCAGGATCAACGTGGAAACACGAAACCGAACCAGCAATTCAATCAATCGAGCGAGCACAGGCATTTCCTGGGGGTAGAAGGAACCTGCTGATATTGTAAGCGTCTAGCCGCGTCTGGTGCGAGCCTCGATGCTACAATGGCCGAATGGAACCAAACTCCCCCCCAGATTATCGCCTGTTCGCCGACCGACGCTTTCTTTGGGTCTTGCTGGCCGCATTGCTTGTGCGCGGAGCGGTCGGCTATGTCTCTCTGGGGCGTTTGGCTGACGATCCCGACAGTTATCGCCTGTTGGCGATTCATCTGATCGAAAAGCACTCGTTTACGCTAGAAGATCCGGCCGAACCGACCGCATATCGACCGGCGCTTTACCCGCTGCTGCTGGCGATTAGCTCGCCTTCAGGTCAGATCACCCCAGCCGAGGTCGCGGCTCTTCACCTATTAATGGGACTTCTGACCGTGGCCTTGGTCTACGCCTGGGCGGTCGAAATGGGATATCGCCGCTGGGCCTGGCTCGCGGCGATGCTGACTGCGATCGATCCCGTGTTGCTGAATCAAGCGATGGTCGTGATGACCGAAACGCTGGGAACCCTGTTGGCGGCGGCGGCTCTGTTGGCGCTGACGCTACTGAGCAAGACGCTGCTGGCCGACGCAGAGCAGTACAAGCGGAACATGAGCGTCCAAGCCATCAACGTCGCCGGAGCGATCATGCTGGCGGTCTACTCGCGGCCAACCTTTTTGGTCTGGCTAGCGATGTGCACCGTGACGCTGCCGATCGCCTATTACCGCCAATATCGGGGAATCGCAGCCGCCGTGACCGTCGCCATGATCAGCGCCTTTTTGCTGGCGCCGTGGGTCGCGCGCAACTATTTGGTCTTTGATCACAACATCGTGCTAGGAACGACGCACGGCGGATATACGCTGCTATGGGGGAACAACCGCGAATTCTATGATTTTCTCCGCGGGAGCGATCAGCCGGTCTGGGATAGCGAACAGTTGCATGTCCGTTTCAATCAAGCACATCCCAAACGGCCTACTTCAATCAATGAGCTAGAACGCGACCAAGCTGCGTATGCCGAAGCCAAGCAGACCATCCGTGAGCAGCCTGGAATGTTTGCCTGGTCAACGCTGGTCCGAATCGGTCGTTTTTGGCGGTTGGCGCCGCATGCCTTGTCTGCCAACGAATCGACATCGCGGCAATTGGCCCGGTATGCCGTCGGCGCGTTTTACTTGGTGGAATTTACACTGGCGATCGTCGGCATGGCGGTGATCGGCCGAAAATTGTGGACTCCACCCTGGGTTTGGGGAGTCATGCTAGCAATCAGTTTTACGCTGGTGCATGCTTTCTTTTGGAGCAATATTCGGATGCGAGCGCCGGTTGTACCGGTGATCTGCTTGCTGGCGACAGTGGGGCTGCAACGGCTGGTTTCTCGGCAAAAAGCAGCCGAAACAGACCCCAGCTAGCTGGGCTTTTAGCGACTCGTCGCAAATCTCTATCGCATCGCGGCTTAGCCAAAATAGTTCGCCGCGAAACTGCCTTGCTCCCAATCCGATCGCTTCCTATAATCCGCCCCGCAAAACCCTCGGCCTGACCGCGCGCAACGTGCGGTTAGCGTCACTCCCTGTAAGGCAAGGAAGCCGGAACGCTGTCCCCCCCGACGCGTCACTATCTGGTCAATCCGCTGGTACGTTATGTACTAACGGCTATCGTCGTTTGGTGTTTCAGCATCAGCGTCGCTGACGTTGCGCGCATCGCACGCGCCGAAATTGCGTTTCCCGAACCGAGTCAGGCCTATCCGATCATCGTGTCGTCTGACTCGGCCCAGGTGACGCAACAAGGGAATCTGGAAGTCTGGATCCTCTCGGGCAATTGTCAGATCCAACAAGGTGAGTCGATCACCCGCTCGCAAGACGCGGTGCTGTGGATCGACTACTCCCAGCCCTTCCGCATGGCGCCTCACAAGATGAAGGTCTATCTCGAAGGCAAGGTGACCGTTACGTACGGCAATCGCCTGACCGGTAGCGAGTTTAACGGCCCAACTTGGCTCGGCGAATTAGCCACCAATCAAGGGATCACGCTGCCGCAGCCCCAATCCGCAGCGCAAGGAGCCGTGACCCCGGCTGTTTATCAGCGCGGCATGGCGATCCAGCGTGAAGGAGGCGATATGACCAAGATCGGTCAGCCGCAGCCGATCATGCAGATTCAATATCAAGCGCCCGGCGTCGCGGCGATGCCGGCCAATGCGGTCCCAACTCCCCGAGCCAAACGGATCACCATCAACAATCGTTACGCGACCGGATTTCAATCGCGGGGGCAAGAGACCGACCCGATCACCGGCGAATCGATTTTGATGTTCGACTCCGGCGTCAATGTTTTGATTGATGGAATCGATCAAGTCGGTTCGGTCAGCATTCTCGCCGACCGTGTGGTCGTCTGGTCGAAGAAAGGGATTGGCGGACTGGCCTCGACCGGCGAATCCAAAGAAAATCCCGACGTCGAACTTTATGTCGAAGGAAACATCGTCTTCCGTCAGGGGGAACAAGTCGTCTTCGCCGATCGGATGTACTACAACGCAGGCCTCGAAAGCGGCGTCGTCCTCAGCGCCGAACTGCTGACCCCAGCGCCAGGCTATGAGGGTCTCGTGCGACTCAAAGCCGACGTTCTGCAGCGCATCGACAAAAGTCGTTATCAAGCGTACGGCGCATCCATCACAACCAGTCGGCTGGGCGTCCCTAGCTATTGGTTGCAGTCAAACGAAATCGAATTTGTCGATGAGCAGCGCGAAGTGATCAACCCGATTACCGGTGAGATGCAGTTTGATCCAATTACCGCAGAGCCGCTAATCAGCCATGAGAAGCGAGTCACCGCGCGAAATAACTTTGTCTACATGGGAGGCTACCCCGTCTTCTACTGGCCGACCCTAGCAGCCAATGGAGAAAGCCCCACCACCTATTTGAACAATATCAGGGTGCGCAACGACAGCGTCTTTGGTACGCAGATTTTCACGGAGTGGGACAACTACGAAATCTTCGGGATCAAAGACCCCTGGGAAGGTACCGATTGGAATACTTCGCTCGACTATCTCAGCGAGCGCGGGTTTGGCGTCGGCACCCGGTTTGATTTCAACGGCACCTACTTTCCCTTTATGCAAACGCCGGCGACCGGTTACTTGGACGCATGGGGAATTCGAGACGGAGGGACCGACAACTTAGGCGCCGATCGCCGTGTGGTTCCGCTTGAAACCGATAACCGCGGTAAGATCATCGGCCGTCACCGCCAAACCTTCCGCGGCGACTTCCGCTTTTTTGGCGAACTGGGCTACATCAGCGATCGCAACTTCCTGGAGTCGTACTACGAACGCGAGTGGGACACCGACAAGGACGCTTCGACCGGTTTCCGCATTGAAAAGCTGTACGAGAATCAAAGCTTTACGTTGTCGGGCGCTTCGCGCGTCAATGACTTCTTCATGCAGACCGAGTCGATTCCGCAATTGGATCATACGATCATCGGCGAGTCGTTGTTGTTTGACAAATTGACTTGGAACGCGCATTCGTCGATCGGCTATTTGCATCTGCTGCCGGCCGCCGCGCCGACCAATCCTGTCGACTTGGCGAAGTTCTCGCTGTTCCCCTATGAAACCGATTCGGAAGGTATTCGCGCCTTCACAACGCAATCGCTCGAACTGCCGCTCGATGTGGGGCCGACCAAGATCACCCCGTATGTGCTGGGACAAGTCGGCTATTGGCATCAAGACATCAACGATCAAGACGTCCTGCGCGGCTATGGCCAATTGGGCGTTCGCGGCTCATTGATGATGTGGTCGGCCGATCGCGCCGTGCAAAGTCAGTTGTGGAACCTTAATGGGCTGGCGCACAAAGTTACGTTATATGGAGACGCATTCTATGCCGACTCAAGCCAAAACATTGAGCGTTTCCCCCTTTATGACAATCTTGATGATGACGCTCAGGAGCAATTCGCTCGCCGCTTCAAAGTCAACACCTTTGGCTTGCCAAACAATGTACCGCTGCCTGTGACGGTGGACGAGCGTTACTATGCGATTCGTTACGGCTTACAAAACTCGGTGACGTCCCCCTCGGCCGAAGTCGCCGAAGACCTGCAAGTGGCGCGGGTAGAACTGCGTCAAACCTGGCAAACCAAACGCGGCGCCCCTGGCGGCGAACGCATCATCGACTGGATCCGATTTGATGTTGGCGCGTCAGTCTTTCCGGACGCTAGCCGTGATAACTTTGGCCAGTCGGTCGGGCTGGTCAACTACGACTTCAATTGGCAAATCGGAGATCGGTTCTCCATCGTTTCCGATGGCGACTGGGACTTCTTTGACAACGGGTTACAGATGGCCAGCGTGGGCGCTCAAATGAGCCGCCCCCAGGTCGGCAGTTTATACATCGGCTACACAATGATGCGTTCGCCGGTACTGGCCAACATTTTGAATGCGTCCTTCCAATATCGGATGACAGACAAGTGGATCGCCGCAGTCGGCACGTCGTACGACTTTGAAAGCGCCGGCAACCTGGGACAAAATGTCTCGCTGACGCGGATCGGCGAATCGAGTCTCTTCACGTTCAACGTCAACGTCGATCCGAGTCGCGCCGTTACCGGTATCGGCATCAGCTTCGAGCCGCGATTCTTTGCGAGGGGACGCTTTAGCAAGATCGCCGGAGAGCCCATCCCGCCGGTCGGCGCGTTCGGACTAGAATAGCGTAGTTAGCCTAAAACCTACGCTTGGAGAACGCCGCCGATGACCCCTCCCCCGTTTCAGCCGGCGCCACGCAGTTGGATCGCCAAGTTTCGTGATGCGTTTCGCGGCATTTATATCGGCGTGCAGGCCCAGTCCAGCTTTGTTGTGCACTTGATCGTCGCGGGACTGGTGATCGCACTGGCCGCCTACCTAGCGGTCGACATCCTGCGCTGGTCGCTGCTGCTGCTTTGCATCGCGCTAGTACTATCGGCCGAACTGTTTAACACGGCGATTGAGTGGCTCGCCAAAGCGATCGACCACCGCGAAAACGAGAATCTCCGTAACGCGTTGGACATCGCCAGCGGCGCAGTGCTGGTCACTTCGATCGGCGCGGCGGTAGTGGGCGGTTTGATCTTTGCAGAACGGTTGGTGGCGCTGTAGCGGTTTTCGTTGCAGCGGTTTTGGCTACTCGCGCGTTGAGCGCGTCGAGAATCTTGCGGCTCGCGGATCAAGCTCTTTGCCTGATGCGGCAGTCAGCGGCTGATACAATGCTGGCCTTCTGCCCCGAATCCAGCGTCGTCCCGTACAGTTCTCTAGGAGGTCAAGATCGACGTCGGCCATCACCATCGCGTCGATGGGGTCAAATTGCTCAGCCAAGATTCGTCCATAACAATCCAGGATCATTGCGTTGCCGGTGCGGACTTCGTCATCGTCCAGACCAACGCCGTTGCTAAACAAGATGAACATGCCGTTATCATGGGCGCGTGACGGTAGCCAACGCAACAACCATTCACGACCTTTGGGACCGTTGGTCTCGGCTTGGAGGGCCGCTGGATTTTGCTGACGGTCATGCCAAAGCTGCGGATCAATCTTTCCCATCGCATGCGGACTACGCGAGGCCGTGCCGCCGGTTTGATGTGGCGCCAACAAGATGTCGGCGCCTTGCAGCGCCGTGATTCTGGCGTTCTCGGTCAGGTTGTTATCCCAACAAATCAAGATCCCCAGCTTGACGCCAAGTTGCGTCTCAAACACGGTGAACTGATCTCCGCTGCTCATGTGCGGACTGATAAAACAGTGCAACTTGCGATGGCGCTGCACCGCTCCATCCGGCTGAGCAACGACATACGTGTTGTAAAGCTGGCGATCGTCGGCCTGCTCTATCAGACCGCCGCCGACGATCAACTGATAGCGACTCGCCAGCGCTACCAGCGTTTGCGTGGATGGTCCCGCCGGAACAGGTTCGGCAAGCGCTGCAATCGCATCTCGATCGAGATGGCGGACGTGCCAATACCCTGTAATGCACATCTCTGGAAAGACGATCAATTGCACGCCGGCTTCGGCCGCGCGGCGACACCAATGCTCAAGCTGGGCCAGATTCGCCGCTTTGTCACCGGCGAGATGCTGAAACTGAACCGCAGCGCAGCGAATCATCGTGACCTACCGAGAGCGCCAGAAGCTAGGAATGAACAGAACCACCACCGCAAAGATCTCCAGACGACCCAACATCATCAGCCAGACGAACAGCAGCTTTGTCCACCAGGTGAAGTTCGAGTAATTCTGCGTTGCGCCGATCACACCTAAGCCGGGACCAATGTTGTTTAGCGTCGCGGCCACGCTGGTCGCGCTGTCGATCAGCTTATGTTCGATATGAACCTGCGACGTTCCCCAGGTCGAGTCAGGCTCCAACGTGATGATCGCCATCCAGCTAAAGACAAACAGCACCAAGATCAGCCCGAAATAGACCAAAATGTTTTGTTGCAGATCATTGTCGTCGACTGGCTTGCCGCCGAGTCGTAGCGGCCGGATGACGCTTGGATGATACGCTTTTTCAATTTGCAGATACAAAATCTTGTGAAACAAAATGTGACGAATCACTTTCAATCCGCCGCCGGTGCTGCCGGCGCAACCGCCAACAAACATCAGCAAAAAGAGAACGCCGCGGCCAAAGCTGTTCCAACCGTCAAAGTCATGCGTGGCGAACCCAGTCGTCGTCATGATCGAAACGACCTGAAACGAACCGCAACGCAGGGCATCGGACGCTTCGCCCCAAACCGATTGGTCAGGCTGACTTTTAAAATCGCCGTAGCTCATCCCAAAGGCGATCACCAACACCGTAGCGATCGCCAGAACCGCCATATAGGTGCGCCACTCCACATCCCTCCACAAAGCGATTACCTTCCGTCGCACGACCAGAAAGTAAAGCAGCATAAAGTTCATGCCGGCCAATATCATGAACACCAACACGACGTATTCGATCCAAAATCCGGTGGTCGGATCGGCCTTGTAGAAATGTCCCAAGCTGTCATTGAACGTACTAAATCCGCCGGTCGCCATCGTCCCAAACGCATGACATAACGCGTCGAAAAAAGTCATCCCCAGCAACCACAAGATGGCGGTCAGCACGGCATTTAGCGCAAGATAAATCGCCGTAAAATACCAGGCCGTCTGCTGCATGCGCGAGTGGGCGCCTTCTTTGGATGGGCCTGGCATTTCGTTGTGCATTAGCGCCTTGCCGGCCGACCCTTGCCCCAGCACCACCACAAACAACACAATGATTCCCAGCCCGCCTAGTAAGTGCGTGCTGCTGCGCCAAAACAAGATGCAATGCGGCACGAGCACAGGATCTTCCAAGTTGGCGATCACCGTTGCGCCGGTCGTGCTAAATCCAGATTGCGATTCAAACAAGGCGTCGGCCACGTTCATCTTGATCGGGCGGATTCGGTAGTGATCAAACCGATCGCGCGGCGCCGGCTCTGCTTCGGGCGCGATCAACGCGTCGGTCCACGCAGGCAGCGCCTTCAGTTGGTCAAACGCGGTGATTAACTCTTCCCCCTCGTCGGCCAAGATTAATTCTTCTCGCGAGACTCCCACTGCATGCGCATCGATCAAGATCGTCGCTAGTCGATATTGCAGCGGGGTAATGCGAGCGACATTTTCGTTGAAAACCTGCGGCGGATGCGCTGGATCATCAAACAAGCGAACTGACAAACCGCGTGCAGCGCCGCTCAAGACAAACGGCAAACCTCCCAAGGCGGTCGCAAGGATCCAACTAAGACCGACGATAGCCATCGCTTCTTTACGAAAAAGCTCTCCCTTGGCGGTTCGACCATAGTACGAGAGACTCGCCCACGAAACGAAGCATGCGCCAATCGAGACGACCAACGCTTGAAAACCGGCCGTTTCAAAACCGGTCGCCGCTTCGGACGTACGATGTCCTAGCGCAGGAAAAGCCCACGGCAGGCTAAATACCATCGTGATGCCGATCAGCAACGCGACGATCGACAAAAATTTACAAACCAGGCGAAAGTTCATCGGCGCTTATCGTCTTGCGGCGCTCTGTGGAGGCTAGCGACCATGGGTGTGAAACAATTCGAGCATCGTATCGACCGCGCCGTCTTCCACCAGCGCGATAACCGTGTCGCCTGGGCTCAACCGATCGTCGGCGGTCGGCACGCGGACATAATCCGAGGACATCACCGCGGCGATCAAACATTGCGGCGGCAACTTCAGATTCGCCAATACATGCTCAGTCGCTTTGGCTCCGGCCAGCACTTCAATTTCGACAATTGCAATGCTACCGCCGGGGATCTGCTTGCGAGTCACGATCGGCCCGCTGTTTAAGAATCCCAGCACCTGCCGCGCCATCACGTTACGCGGACTGACGGCCAAATTGATTCCAAGCTTGTTGACAACGTTGGCGTAGTCGGGACGCTGGACGATCGCCATCAACTGGGGAGCGCCAAGCTCGCCCGCTTCGACGCAGGCCATGATGTTGTTTTCGTCATCGCCGGTGCAGGCGACAAAAACGTCGCACGCATTGATTCGCTCTTCTTCCAGCACCACGCGTCGCGTCGCATCGGCCAAAATCACCGTCGTATGCTCCAGCAACCGCGAGAGATACTCGCAGCGTTCTTTGTTCGTCTCCATCAGCGAAACGTTGAAGCGATGCCCTTCCAGCATGCGAGCCAAGTGCAAGCCGGTTTCGCCGCCGCCGGCAATCACGACTGAACGCCGCACGTCTGGCTTCGCCTGAAACTTCCCTTTCGCTTCGTCGATGTTATCTCGACTGCCGATCACCGTGATACGGTCTCCAGCGGCGATTGCATCGTTGGCCCCCGCGATCCACATCTTGCCGTCACGCTGGATCGTGCCGATCCGCGAACCGCGCGGCAGTTCTAATGTCTTCAGCGGTTGCCCCATGGCGCGCGTCGCTTCGCCGCACACGATCTCCTGGACTTCCAATTCGCCGCGCGCGAAGTTTTCCATTACCGCACTGCCAGGCGTACGAATGCCGCGGATGAACTCAATCGCCGATAGATGCTCGAGACTGAGCAGGCGATCAATTTTGAAATGTTCCTGATAGTCAAATGTGCTCAAGTCACGAAAGACCCGACCGTACACCCGCGCGACGGTGCGGCGTGCTCCCATCGCTTTGGCCATACTCGCCGCGACGATGTTCACCTCGTCGTCGCCGGTGACCGAAAGACAAAGATCGCAACCCAAGATGTCCGCCTGAAATAAGATGGCCGACTCCGAAGCCGAACCACACAAGGCGCGCACGTCCAACTCATTATTTAAACGGCGGACCTTGTCTGGATCACGATCGACCACCGTCACGCTGTGGCGATTGCGGCACATCAAGTCGGCGATCCATGATCCGATCGTTCCGGCGCCCAATACTACGATTCTCATCGATTACTCACTTGTTCCTGCGGCGCCGTCGCAACCTTGGCAGTTAGAACGCTGGAAAGAAACTTTTCCTTTCGTATTCAGCGCGGCTGCCGGTATTTGCAAATCCTCAAGCACGCGACCTTTCACGATCGTCTCGGCGACGATCCGCGGCACATCCTGAAGCGTCACCGCTCCGTACCAGATCGCTTGCGGGTAAATCACCAACACCGGCCCACATTCGCATTGATCCAGGCAACCCGCACTGTTGGCGCGGACTTCCCCCTTCAAGCCGTGACGCTTCAGCTCTTTTTTCAAAGCGTCTTTGAGGTCGCCATGACCTTGGGGATCACACGAGCCGCGGGGATGGTCCGCATCGCGACGATTTTCGCAAATGAAAATGTGGTGCGTAAATGCTGGCACGCAGAATCTCGCGCTAAAGGTAAATCGTCAAGCCGTAATCGTTCAATCGTAAGCGGTTTGCGGATCGATTCTAGCCGGCAACCACCCAGCCGCGGCAAATAGTAGCCTCGCGGAGGCTCAATCGGCGACATCTCCCAGCTTCGATGGGGGGCATGACTACAGAAACCCGTTCTCCCGCAAAAACTGCGTCATTTGCTTGGTTGTTTCCCGATAGGCGGTTTTGTCCCCTCGCCCGTAATTAAAGTAGCCGTGCCCCGCTTTTTCATAGCCGCTCAATTTGCACATACAGCCCAGGCTGTGCATTTTTTCAGAGTATTTTTCGACGGTCACATACGGAACGGTTTCGTCCGCTTTCCCATGAAAAATAATCGTCGGCGGCATCTTCGCGTGAAGATGGTGATACGGGGAAAGATTTTCCGGCTCGGTCCCCATTCGCTTGGAAAGGCCCGTGAGGCGCTTTTGCACGCTCGGCGGCAACGATTTCTCCGGCGCCAAAATCACCGCCGGGTTAAACAGCACCAGCGCATTGGGGCGACTGCTTACGTGTGTTGCTTCGCTTGGCTCGTCAAAGTTGCTGATCGCCGCCGTACAGGCCGCCAAATGACCGCCAGCCGATCCGCCGCCGGCGACGATCCGCTCGGGATCCACTCCCAGACGTAGGCAGTTTGCACGGACCCAACGAATGGCGCTCTTTGCGTCGGCGACACAAGCGTCGGCAGTCACCTGATGACGCGATGCGACTCGATAGTCGGCCGCCATAGCGACCATCCCTTGCTTCGCCAAATGCTCGCACTGTGGGAAAAACTGAGTTGGCGAGCCGCTGTTCCAGCCCCCTCCAAAAAAGAAGACAATCGCCGGGCGTTTGGCATCGGCAGCATGCCCGGTCGGCTCAAAGATGTGCATCGTCAGTTCGACCTTGTCGACCGTCTTGTAAATCTCGGTCCGCGGCTTCGCCTCGCCGCTGATTGCTTCAGCGGCATGCGCCGCCGTCCCCAGCATGAGCAATAAACCACCTACCAGCGCCGGCAACCAATAGCTTGCATTCCAACTTCGCATAACGTTTCCTGAGCTGAACCAAGGATGGGGAATGGGGACCGACGTTATTCTAGCTGAGGCCAGCCAACCATTTCCACTTTTGACCACAGCAGTTGCTCACCGAACTGCCGCAACGCTTGATTTTCGCGTAAAATAGTCGGTTTCGCCTCGCTCTGTTGCTCGCAGGTAATCATTCACGTGTTTCATTGGGGAATGTGGATCGTCTTTGGCATCCCAGCGGTCGCCGCGGGATTGCTTCTGCTGCGCGGGGTCTATCTCGCTAGTTTTCCGCCGGATCGTCGCCTAATCGCCGCCGCGATTGAGTTCGCCAAACGCACGACGGGGCGCCCGGTCAAAGACATGCATAGCGGCGAAATCCGCGGGTTTGATGGCCGACGCACTTTTGTGCGCGTCCATTTTAACGACAACGCTCAGTTTGGCTCGCCGTCAGGAGCGCCACGTAAATACTATGCGGTCGATCTCGAAAGCGGCGAAGTGACTAACTCTTCGGTGCAAGAGTCGCGACCGTTTCGCTGGGGACCGCCGGAAGAAAATTCGGCGGCTGTTTCTGCAGAACAGAATCTCGCCAACTCTGAACTACCGACGCAAGAGTAGCCGATACTCGTTGATCGTCGCCTGCGCCGCCGCGTCTGCATGAAAGCGCTGATGGACTGCCAAACAGCCTTCCATACCTAGTTGACGTCCTGCTTCGCGATTCGCCAACACTTCGGTCAGCTTAGCGGCCAGCGCCGCTGCATCGTTGGGCGGAACGAGATGCCCCCCGCCGGTCGCGAGCAATAGTTCAGGAAAGGCGCCATGCGATGGCTGCACGACCGGAACTCCGGCGGCAAGAGCTTCGAGCACAAACAGACCTTTGGGTTCGTGATAGATCGTCGGGGTCGACAGGACGTCGATCGAATGCAAAAACTCCACTTTGCCATGCCGATCGACTTCTCCTACATACCGATAGGCGTCCCCCAGCCCGGCAGCCTCCAGCTTGGTGAATTGCTGGTCGGCATACTTTTTGTGCTGTGCCCCCAAGTAGCCGGCGATCTTGAGCTGGGCGTTCTCCATGCCGGGCGCTTGACGCAATTGCACAAACGCGTCGACCAACAAGTGCAACCCTTTTTCTGGCGCCAGCCGAGCCAAGTATCCGAGGGTGGGCGGACGATCCAAAATCAGCGGACGATTTTGCGCAAGCTCAAGCGGAAAGTCCGCCACGTCGATCCCCAGCGGCACAATCCGAAACTTCTCGGGCGGAACCTGGAAATACTTCCCCATATAGTCCGCATAATAGCGACTAAAGACGACGAACGCGTCAACCTGCGCGGCCAGCTTGCGGATCTCGGTCAGCGACTGCGACTTAAACGGCTCCGGCAGATCATCCAGAAAGATGTCATCGCCTTGCAGGGTGACAACAAGCGGCGCATCGACTTTGCGACGAATCGCGCCAATGCACCCGCCGATCAGGATGTTGGACAAGTTGATCACTTGCGGCTTGACCGAATCGGCCAGCCAATCGGCTAATCGCTCCGCTTCTTTGCGTTGATTACCATGCTCGCCGCGCAACATCGACAGCGTGAGCGCTCCTAGATTTTTGGCGCTGGTCTCAATTCCACGGGAAGTCGCCCAGTTAATAATCGCCGGGCGATCCAGCCAGCGAGTCACAAAACTGGGCAAAAAGCGATAGCCGGGAATCGCCTGTTCGAGATAGACATTGATACCGCCGTAAAAGAGATTCGGATCGCTGAAATTCTCTTCGTCGGTGCGGATCGGCGTATAAGTCGGAATCAAATGCACGTCATGACCAGCTCGATGCATCGCCCTGGCGATCGTATTGTCGCGCATGCAACTGCCGCAAAACATTCCGGCGCTGCCGGCGGTTATCGAGGCGATCGTCAGCGGAGCTTCAGGCATAATGGGGGTCGTCGAAATAACGCGATCCAAGGTGGGTAGAAATGACGAATGCCTAAAGCCTAATGTCTAATGAAGAACCAAGCGATTACTTTCTGTATTAGACATTAGGCTTTAGACATTCGTCATTCGAAGTCAATTCGCTCTATTGTAGACGCACCGGGAGCAACGAACAGTTGCGCCACCGGCTGACTCTACTGACGCAGCGCTTCGATCGGATCGAGATTGGCGGCGCGGTGAGCCGGGTAAATGCCGAAGACAATGCCGACAATGACCGAAATCACAAACGCGATCGGAATCGAGATCAGCACGATCTGCGGACGAACGTCACGGATGGAATCGGGCAATCTCGCAATCATCTCGGGGTCATAGTTTTGCACGCCCCAGCGGATCAGATCGACCGCCGGCACGCAAAACAGTCCTCCCAAAATCCCGGTTAAGCCCCCGACCACCGACAAGACGATGGTCTCGACCAGAAACTGGCGAACAATATCGCGCCGCTTGGCGCCGATGGCGCGTCGAATGCCGATCTCACGGGTACGCTCGGTCACGGTAGCAAGCATGATATTCATAATCCCGATACCGCCGACCAACAGCGAGATCGCCGCAATCAGCCCCATAAAGACCATAAACATCAACCGCGTTTGACGCGACTGTTCGAGCAACTCCAATGGAACGACGACCGAAATGTCCTTCGCCCGTTCATGATGGGCCAGGCTGCTGCGGATCACGTCGGCAGTCGCTAAGACGGCCGGAACGTCCAACAGGCCGCTCTCTTTTTTGATCCGTAGCGTGATCTGATTTAGCTCGATAATCTCTCCCTCAAAGCTACCGCTGCGGCGGGTCATCACCTGATCGCCGATGCGCTGCCAAAGGGTCGAGATCGGTATATAGACATCCTTGCTAAATTCTTGCCCCGACATGCTGCCGCCGATCGCCGCCGTCGCCGCACGTGATTTGAGTACGCCGACAACCGTGTAGTAGTCCGCATCGATGTGGATCTTCTTCCCCAGCGGATTGGCGAAACCAAACAGTCGTTCCGCAACTTCCGCCGCCAAGACGCAGACGTTGTCGAGTCCGCTGACCTCGGCATCCGAGATAAAATGTCCTGACTGAATCTTCAGACGAGTCACATCCGCGTATTCCGGCGTACAACCGACCAACCGCCCAAACATACTTGTCGGGCCATAGCTGAACTCACGGCGAATTTCGCGAATCGGAATCGCAATGTCCACCGTCGGAATCGTCTCTTCCAACAGTTGCAGGTCATCACGCGTCAGACCATAAGGGGTGATCCCCCGCGCACTGGTGTTTGCTTCGGCCGGCGGTTTCACGCTGCGAATCAAGACATTCTCGGCGCCGAGCCCTTCGATCTGCTCTTGCGCTTTGAGACTGATTCCTTCACCAATCGCGACCAGCCAAATCACGCTGGCGACCCCGATAAAGATTCCCAAGATCGTCAACAGCGACCGCATTGGATGCAGCAGCAAACTTTTGACGCCAAGTTTCCAGACTCGCAGGCTGAGCATATTGTCCCGCTCCGCGTTAAGAGGCTGAAGGCGCCATCGCCGAACGACGATTTTCGATCAAACGATCTTCGGCAAGTTCGCCGTCCGAGAGCCGCATCACGCGGCGCGCATGTTCAGAAACGTCATCTTCGTGCGTCACCAAGATGATCGTGCGTCCTTCGTTATTCAAACGCTCAAACAACGCCAGAATCTCTTCGGTCGTGCGCGAGTCCAAGTTGCCGGTCGGTTCGTCAGCCAAGATATATTCTGGATTGTTGATCAGGCTACGCGCGACGGCGACGCGTTGCTGCTGACCGCCAGAAAGTTGCATCGGACGATGATCGAGACGCCCTTGCAGCCCGACCATCAAAGCCAGCTCTTTGCAGCGACGACGATCCGCCTGCGAAACCTTGCCGCGATAGTACAGCGGCACTTCGATATTCTCCAGCACCGTCAACTGCTGGATCAGATTGTAAGCCTGAAAGATGATCCCAACGCGGGACGCTCGCAAAAAGGAAAGCTCATCATCGCTCAACTTGCTGGTGTCGCTCCCTCCCAGCTGAATACTGCCGTGCGAAGGACGATCAAGACAGCCCAGCAGATTAAGGAGCGTACTTTTACCGGACCCAGACGTTCCCATGATCGCGACGTAGTCCCCTTCCGGGACATCAAACGAAACGCCGCGCAGCGCGTGAACCGTCTCCCCCTTCAGATGATAGATCTTCCGAAGGTCGTCGACCTGAACGGCAAATTTCACTGGCCGCCTCCAGCGGCGCGTTGGCGTTCTCGCGGAACCGATTGCTCTTCGGCGACGGTCGCGGTTGTCGTCGCCGCATCGGCGACTTGAGCGTCGGTCGGCTTCTGGGCTTGTTCGCTGGTCGAAGCTTGCGTCGTTTCTACGTCGGCGCTAGTCTCTACAGCCGCCGCAGCCGTGGTTGCGATCGCGGCGGTCGACTTTTCACGCCGATTGACTTCATCAAACCGTGCCGCAATTTTTTCGGCAGGGGTCGCGACCGCCGGCAGTTCGATACTATCCAAAAATCCACGCGGGTTCATTGCGACCTGATCGCCTGGCTGCAATCCCTTGGTCACGACGACAAACCGGCTATTGTTCGAGCCAATTTCAACACGTCGAGCTTTCACCATCCCCGAGGCGTCTCGCAAAAAGCAAAAGTGCGAACCGTCATGCTCGTATACCGACTGTACCGGCGCTTGCAGCTCGTCGGCTGACGATTCGACATGAATCGAAACCTGTGAGGTCATCCCCGGCTTAATCTGCATCGTCGGGTTCAATACTTTGACGGTGACCGCGTACTTCTTGACCGAAGAGCTCATCCAGTGACCCGGCGTCGGATATTCGTTGACGTGGATGACTTCGCCCATCAGTTCCATATTGTCGTAGGCGTCCAGCTTGATTGAAGCCGGCATCCCTTTGTCGATCAGTGCGATGCGTGATTCGTTGACGTCGCAGACAATCTGCATCGCTTCGTAGTCGGGCAGACGAATCAACGTCTGGCGTTCACGAACCTTGGAGCCTGGCTCCAACACAAAGTCGCTCGAATCACGCCCACTCGAAACATTGGCGTAGACCACCTGACCGTTTTGCGGAGCTCGGATTTCACAAGCGGCGATCTGCTCATCAAAGAATTGGAGCATCTTGTTTTCTAAGACCAGCTTTTCTTTGGCCGCTTCTAGATCGGCTTCGGCAACTTTGATAGCGCTGTCCAGCTCTTTGATCTTTTTTTCTTTGGAGTATTCCTGCAGCACCTTCTTTTTGGTCTGCGACTTTTTGAGCTCGATATTCGCCTTTTTCAGCGCGAATTGATCTCCCTGCAATTGCAGCGAAGTCACATATCCCTTGGCGGCCAAGCGACCGCTATACAGCAGGTATTCTTCAGCGCGGCGGACGTTTTCTTCGGCCAGCGTGATTTCGCTTTCGATCTCGTTCAGTTCTTCGACAAACGTTCCGAGCACGTATTCGTTCATGCCGATTTCTGCGGCGGCCAATTCGTTCTCGGCCTTAGCCAGCGATGCGATCGACTGCGTCACATCCAACCGTTGCAGCGTGTGCTCTTCTTCCAAAGCAGAAGAATCAAGCCGAACCAGCAGGTCTCCCTTTTTGACGGCGGCGCCCTCTTCAATCGCCCACAAGATCTCGAAAGCGTTCATCGTGCGATAGCTACGCACTTCAGACTTCACTTCGACATTGACCGCGCTTTCGACCTCGCCACGTTCGACGACATCATGCAGATAAGCGCTGCGTTCAATCGTATGAAACAACTCGTTCGAAGCGACGACGCCTTTGTCAGAAGGTCGATTCCAATAGAACGCCGCGCCGACAACGACGCTAACGATAGCCAGTGAAACAACCACCAAACGCGTCGTCAATCCTCGACGGCTGTTGGCCGAGACCACTAGCGAATGAACAGTGTTTGATGCTGTCATCGTGTGCTCGTAGGGAGGGTCGCACGCGTGCTTGCATGCGAGTGGGTGGGATGGAGGCAGGGCGTGATGCCCTCGCATTGTAGCCGAGATGTGATAGTAAGTCACCCGCAAAAATCGGCCATCAATCCCTCCGATGCGCAGTACGCTGATTCGCGACAACCGTGCCGCAAACTACTTTAACCCCTTGATAGGCCAAGGGTTTCGTTAGAAATCATTTTTCTTCAGTGAGCTATCCTACCAAACACGCCGGCTCGGTCCCTTCTAAAGAAGTACCACAAAGATCCTGCGAAAAATGGCATTATTGGCCCAATAATCACGCGATATCGCCGCAAACCAAGTCGACTACCGCGCTTCGGGCGGAGGGATCACGTCCTCTAAGATGCCATCTTCGGCAGCGGGCAGCGGCGGTCGCAACTCTGGCGGCAACACTTCCAACCCACCGTCATGCGCACGATTTTCTTGCGGATTAATCGGCATCACCGCATCGGCAGGATTGGGGGTTTCGATCAATTCGCCTCCGCTTCCATTTCCGCTAAGTCGTTGCGAGCGTTGATTCCAAGACTTTGCATCCAGCGGACCGGGATCAATCCAGATGCCGCGATCATCCAGTTGCATCGTCCCCATATCGAGATCCAAACTGCGCCGCAAAACTTCGTAGTTGACCGCTACCCCCAAAAAGTCATTCTGGGCGCTCAGCAAGCTATCAAGCGCGTTGATCAAGTCGCGCGCGGTCGACGAGTCAAACCGTTGTTGATCTTGATTCGGCTTCGATGGTTCTTGCAGACGCAATTGCGTACGCTCCACCTGCGAAATCGCCACTTGCACCGCAGCACGACGCAGCTCAAAGTTGATTTTATTGACGTCAATCGTACGAATCGTGTCGCGCAACCCGCGTGAGACAAGATCCCGAAACTCATAGTACTGCCGGCGCGTCCGCTCATAGGCGATCTGCGCTTCGCGATAGTTGTTCCGCTCCTGCAGTCGCGTGACCGGCGCGTCCCATTGCAGACCAACTCGCAGTCGTCCATTGTCTGAGTTAAATTTGACCGGGTTATTCCCCAGATTGCCGATATCGCCTGAGAAGACGACATCGAGATCGGCTTCTAGATCATTGGCGAAAAAGCCGATCTGGCGCCACGAATCGACCAGCGCCGCTTGCGCATTCATCCAGTCGCGGCGATTTTGCCGAGCAATGTCCAGCGCGTCTTCTGAGCTGATCTCGACGTTGGTCAATGTGATGGATTCGGTCCGAGCGCGTGCCTGCACCAGCGACAAGCCCAGTACATCGCTGATCAATGACGAAATCTCGCTGGGCGCCTGCCCAAAGACTTCCTCTTGCGCCCGCTTAAACAAGGCCTCTGGCGTCAGATTGGGCGCATCTGCCTGCAGCTTTCGGATGTCTTCAATCAGATTGTCAAGCGTTTCCTCATGCAACTCAAAGTCGGCTCCCAAGTCGTTCTGAATTGCGTCCAACTGATCCGGCAAGCGGGTCAGCCGCCCCGTGCTCAGCACGCCGTTGGTAACTGTCTCTTGTGTGGTCGGCTGGCCATTTTGCGATCCATACTCGGCCAATTGCCGTTGAATATCGGTCAGTTCGTTCACTCGCTGCGGCAGCATCTCACGCAGCGCATCAACATCGTTGGCGACCAGCGGCGCAAACTCGGTCGTGACTTGGCCGCGCAGCTCTTGAATCATCTCCAGCTTCGTTACGATCCCGGCGAAGGTTGCTTGATTTTGTTCGTTCCAAATCAGCTCTGGCGTCAATTGTTGGTTGGGATCAAGCTCAAGTCCTCTCGGATCAGGCAACATCCCGATCACCGATTCGCCCAGCTCGACCTGCAAATCAGTCAACTGGTTTTGCACCCGCGTAAACGCAGGCTCAATCAAATTGAACTGATTGAAAAACGGATCCACCTCTAAAGTAACCGGCAGATCAGGCGGCAAGCCGAGATTGATCTTGTATAGGTCCAAGCGATTGGCGAACGAAGCCCGATTTGACAACAGCGAGCTTTGCTCTCGAAACAGCGCCTGACGCGTTAGCTCGACCTGAAACGAGTCAATCCGTCCTGATTCAAAGTACGATTCCAACTGCGTCAAACTACTGCGCAGTCCGGCGATGTTTGACTCTTGGTTGCGAATGTTCTGCTCCGTTTGCAGCAGTCCCATATAGCCGCCGGCCGAGAACGCACCGCTCGAGCCGATGCTAGGCAAGCCGACTCCCCCAGGGCCGGGTCCCGGTCCCGCCGAACGTCCAGCGACAATTTCTAGATAAAAACCGCGCTGATAGCGTTCCATCTGGCGAACGTTGGCCAACAGATCGCGTTCGGACTGCGTTAATTGCTCTAAAACCACTCGGCGTCCGCCGCCGCGCAACAGCGGTTGAACCAACGAAAAGTCAAACAGCGAATTGGTCGTGTTGGTATTGGGTCCCGAAAATTCCCAGACCAACTGATTCGCAAAACCAACGACTAGCTCACCCCCGGTGGCGAACAACTTTTCCATCTGGATGTTACGCGTGTTGGCTTGCAACTGACTATGCGAACCTCCTCCGCTCCGCTGCGGTCCGTCGGCCGTAAAAATCGTTTCGTAGCCGCCAAAGAACTGCGCATCAAATCGAAACCGCTGGAAACTGACATCCAGCGCCGAGAGATACAGATCTTCGACTTCGGTCTGATAGTCGCGTGAGTTAAGCCGTGCCAATTCGACGACCCGATCATCATTCAGCGACAACGATCCATCGCTGCTCATCGGCAGATAAGCCAACCAAGCCGGATTCTCGACCGAAGCAATCACCCCATTTTTGGTCCACTTTTGATAGTTCTTTTTCCCATCGACATAGTACATCAGCTCGTTCGCTGTTGGATCGTCCAGCGGTTGCGGCGGAAAATCTTCCGAATAAGCGTCGTACATCCGCGACTCGGGATTGGGATACACCGAGTAGCCCGGCAGTTCCCACCGTGGATCGCTCGCTTTTTGATCAATCAGGTAATAGGCGTCGGCATCGGCTTGTTCATGATAAAAACCGCGTGTTCGAAAACAGCCGGCGACCAAAATGAACGACGCCAATAATGCAGCAGCCAGCGCCACAGCGCCGCCGCGCGATCCAGGTCGTATCAGGTCGTATTGTCGTTTCATGAACTCGTTTCCGATCTTAAGCCGCGCGCTCGGCTGCTGAGGAAGATGGCGTGACAGGAGCAGACTGGAAGGAGCCGGAAGAGGCGGCGGGAGCAATCGTCGCGCGATTTAACAACGCAGCATAGTGAACCGCTTCGGCCGCCAACGGAGAGCATTGGTGAACTTCGTCCAGTTCGGTCCAGCGCGCAGCGATCGCTTCACCGGCGGTATGCACGATCTGCATGCCGGCCTCCGTCAATCTCCACTGCTGGCGGCGACGGTCGTGCGGATCGCGCTGCGAGTCGATCCATTCGCGCTGCCGCAACCGTTCGACAATCGCGCTGATTTGTGCCGGCGAAACCGCCAAGCGATCGGCTAGTTCACGCTGCGAAGGCGGATTCGCCTGCGCTTCGTAAGCGGCCAACACCAAAAATTCGTTCTCACTTAACTGAGCCTGAGAAAGTGCATCGGCCAAAGCGCGTCGCACCAATTGGTCGAGCCGGCCTGTTGATTCGGCCAAACGAGCGAAGATTCGCCAGCGACTCGCGGTCGATTGATCGGCCTGCATGCCGTTTCCTTTGCGCTTTCGGTGATCATCAGGCAAGCAGCCCAACGAAGTCGGATCGTATGAATCATTTCGGATAAAACGATTCCCCGAGGGGATGATTCGTCTCGCCAAGCGTTCACACTTGAATCATTCAGGCAGATTCGCCGCCGTCCGTAGAAAGCCGATCGCCGGCCCAGCGCACATCCGCAAATAGCCGCCGGAGGGGGGTCCTGCCCTGAATCTTGGACGAAATCTGCGTCGTTCAGCGACGGAAGTGCTAAGCTAGAAATAGGTTAGGGATTTAACCCGGACCAGACAAACTTGACTGCCCATTTTTCCCAGTCTATTATCGTCGCATCCTATGCGCCCTCGATTTCGGCAGAATTTCCGCTTGAGAGCCGACATAGGAATTACACTAGAAGGACCCGTTATCTTTGACGGCGTCACTTCCGGCTACTTATCCGTTCCGAGCCAATAGATCTGACATGACAATTTTCTACATCGTGATCGCGGTGCTGGTGCTGGTCTTTGGGATCTTGTCGTATCTCAATTTCCAGACTTGGCATATCGTCACTGTGCTAGCAACGTTCTGCTGTTTCTTTGCAGCGTTCGCGTTTCTCGTGCTCAGTTCCTTGGTCTTAAAAACCCAAGCCGCGTGGCGCACCGACTTTGAAAACAAAGCCGAGATCCATGCGCGTCTTGCCGCTGAAGTCGAAGTGCTGCAAACCGGCGCCGCGATTAACCAATTGACCGGCAAGTTGGTCTCGACCGACGATCCGCTCGGTTCGATATTGACTGCTAATGCCGAACTCAAACGAGTCATGCATGCGCGTGGGCGCGTCTGGCGCGGATGTCGGGCAGGTCAATTGGCGCAAAACCGAGTCGAAGTTGTCATGCCCACGTTGCAGCCTGATCCGACCAATCCGATGGCTCCGGCGCCAACGCAAGATCGTTCGCTGGCCATCGATACCGTGCTGTATGCGTTTGGCGAAGTCCCCGGCCCCAACGGGATTGTGCTCCCCGGCGTTTACCTGGGCGAGTTCATCGTGACGATGACCAACTTCCCCAACGTCACGCTCGAGCCGGCGCTGCCGCTCAGCCCGCAGCAGGCCCAATTGATCAACGTGGGCGGCCGCTGGTCGTTGTATGACCAGATGCCGACCGACAATCGCGAGATCTTCGCCGAATTAACGCAGCCTGAGGTTGATCAAATCATCACTCAGACCTTCGAGATTGTGAACGCCGACCCCGCAGTTGCCGACGCGCTGAAGCAACAGTTCGCCCGCAGCGGCAAAACGGCCGATCCTAACGATCCGCCGGCGACCGTTTGGAAACGAGTCACCTTTCTAAAAGATCACTCGGTCGAAGTCGACTCGGACTCCGATGTCGCCGGACCGCGTGAAAACTTTGAGTCGGCTACAGGTTTGGCCGTTGCTCCCGATTTGAAACAGGGAGCTCCGACCGAATTCAAACAAGGGGACACGACCTTGCTCGATACGACCACCGCCGCCGAGTTGGCCGCCGATGGCACCGTGAAAATCGAAGAAGACATTTATCTTCGTCCGCTGCACGACTTCAGCAGCGAGTTCCGCTTCGCATACTCAATGCTCAACAGCATTCGTGATCAGACCGCCGCCTATCAGGCCGAAATCGCCCTGACAGACGCCCAGATCACCCGCACGCAAGATGTGTCACAGCGTCGCGAGATGCTCGGCACTTCGCTCGACAATGACCTGAATCATGTCACGAAAGAACTAGAAGAGATCTCCGCTTTCAACGATCGCCTACAAACGCATCTCAAGACCGTCTTGGCCGAAGTGAGCCGCACCTATCGCTCTGTCCAAACGTTGCGAGAAAAGTTCGTTGAGACGCAAGAGCAGCAAAAAGCCGAGATCGACCAGCGTCTGACCGTCGGCGAGCAGCAAACGGCCCTCTAACGGCGATCCGCCTAGCTAGCGTTTTTCCACTCTCCTGTGGCCTTGCTAGCGGATTGTGGGGCTTCGCTCCGCTGCACCCAACCTACGAAATCTACAGGCATTTCATCCCAGCTGCTCGCGCGTGATACCCTGCTCCTCCAGCTCCCTCGCGGGAGGGCGAAATCTGCTCTAGGTCGTCGCTCGGCTGCCTGTTAAACTTGCCGGCTGCGGTAGGCCTCTCCCCCGATGCGCCCTGCCGCGTCACAGCGACAGGGATGTTCGCCGTGACCGCTAGAAATCACCTGCACGTTGGTACGCCTCGAATGAAGAACGGAATCTTCGCCGCCGCGACCTTGGTCTTGGTCACCTTTTCGGTTGCCGCTCAGGCCCAAGCTCCCGTCATCCCTGCTGGACAAGCTCAGCCTGGCCAAGCTCCTCAGCGGCGCCCTGCTCCGCCGCAGATGCCGCAGCCGCAATGGGTCGCCGAATTGACGCCGCAGCACCTGCAGTACTTGGACCAGATCCTTTCGTTCTGGGAATTTCGCAGCGGCAAAGTGCAGCAGTACGAATGCCAGTTCAATCGCTGGGAGTACGACTCGGTCTTCGGCCCCGCTCAAGATCACAAGACATTCGCCACCGGCGCGCTAAAATACGAGAACCCCGACAAGGGAAGCTTCCAACTAACCAAGCTCGACGAATTTCGAGCCGCTCCGCAGCCAGGCGCACCCCCAACCTACGAACCGGTCCCCGGCGACTTTCTGGAACATTGGGTTTGCGACGGCAAATCGATCTTTGAGTACAACGCGCCAAAAAAACAACTGATCGAGCGTCAGTTGCCTCCTGAGCAGCAAGGCCAAGCGATCAAACATGGTCCGCTGCCGTTTATGTTTGGCGCCAACAAAGCCGAGATCAACGCGCGGTATTGGCTGCGCGTCACCACGCCGCCTGGCAACGAAACCGAATACTGGCTCGAAGCCTGGCCCAAGTATCTGGAAGACTCCCAAAACTTTCATCACGTCGAAATCGTGATCGATCAGGCCGAGTTTTTACCGGTCGCGATCCAGGTCTTCGACCGCAACTGGAACCCCTACGCCCAGCCGCCGGTGCAAACTCGCACCGCCTACGAATTCCAGAACCGCAAAACCTTCGCCCAAGGCGACATCGCGCTGAACGTGCAGCAATTGAACCTTTTCCGTCGCGCGTTCTACGAACCTACCCTGCCCTCAGGCTGGCAGAAGGTGGTCGAAAAACCAGAAGTCGCCGCCGCACCCGGCCAACAACAGTTCGGCCAACGCCAAGGGGTTCAAAACGTCCCACTCGGCTTGGCCCCTCGCAACAAACAGTCCAACACGATCCCGCGTTAAGCGAGAAATAAGCGATCTGCGAATCGAACAAACGCCGCTTAATCCCAGCGGCGTTTTTTTATTGCGCTGGGTAGTCACCGCCCAACGAACACTACTTATTTGCGTTCTCTTCCCCCGACGTAACGCCCTGGACGCCTGGCAGAACCACCTTGTTGTAAAACGCCTTCCAGGCTTTTGCATCACGTAGCGTCGGCTCTTCTCGGCGTAGTCGCATCAGCAGCGGTGGATCAAATTTCTCGGGGCCTTCCTCGAGCGTATTCCACACTTCCAGCGTCAGCGGAACTTGCGACAAATCCGGTTGCTCTGTCGAAGAGACAGGTGCCCCCTCTCCACCACAGCCTGACCAGGCAAACAAAGCAACCATCGCGAGCGCGATTCGCAGCGAATTAGTCATCATATTAACTCTCCCTTCCCAATCTCCAGAGCGCCCAGGCTGCGATGGAAACCACCGCCTGGGCGATCATGTCGTCGATAGAAGCGGGTTTCCATCAGTCCAGGCAGGACGCCCCACGACTTGATGCAAATCCCGGTTGAATGCCGATAGTAAATGACAAAGCAAAGTGACTCGCCGAGAACCGCTTTCGGCTATTGCAGCGTCACCACTTCGCCGCCATCACGAGTCGAGAGATCCTGATAGAGGTCAAAATCGATCGTCTCACTCAGGAAATGCACCGAACCATCGGTCATCAGAAATTGACCGCCCCCGACATGCTCGCTCCGAAAAGCGCCATAGCTGGGAGAGCTTCCGTCTTGCTTGTTGGCATTCAGTTTTGAGAAGGTGCTGCCGTTGGTGTAGATGTAACCGTAAGACCAAGTGGCTCCCAACGTCATCGAGGGAGTTCCATTCGGAGCGAAGTCGGTTTCTCCCAGAGCAAAAGTATTGCTGGTTCCATCCGTGATATCCCGCATTCGTGAGTACGACTGATTCAGGCTATCATTCTGGGTTCCCTGTTTGACAAGCCGGACCGGCGGTATTGCTCCATCAAAGCGCGACTCAGTATAGGGAGGGAAATAGCTATAATAGGTAAAGTACATCGAATCGACGGTCCCCGAGCTGAAGATATAGCTGCAAGGCGCTCGATTCTCTGCACCGTACAACGGCCCCGAAGGCAACTGCATTGTCGGACACAGTAGCGTTGGCACAATGATCTGCTGGAGCGAGGCATTCGAGAAGCCATCTCCATCATCGTCGTCGGCGTTATTGCGGGTCTTGGTCGGATCCCATCTCTGAGCCACCGCATCTTGCTCCATGAAAGGGAACAGCGAGATAAAACCGGTGGGATAAGTCGGCGTCGGATCACGACCTTCGTCGGCGGCCAGACGAATCTCGATCTCTTCATAGTTTTTGACTGCCGCCGGAAAGTGCTTGTAAGTGTCATGGAACATATGCAAGGACAGTCCAACCTGGCGAATGTTGTTCGTACAGCTCGAACGCCGAGCCGCCTCGCGAGCTTGCTGCACCGCCGGCAGCAACAACGCGATCAAAACGGCGATAATCCCAATGACCACCAGCAACTCGACCAGCGTAAAGCCGGAGTGCTGAAATCGGCGTGACGAAAACTGGCTTGAGCGATACATGCGTTAACTCCTTGTTGGTTCTTCGCGAAACAGAAAAACGGCAGCAACATCGAAACGGATGAAGTCAGCGGACACCCACAGCTCACGACGTAAGAGCAATCCATTGCTCGAAACCTCGCCGCTGGGGATGTCATGTTTCACCGATGGACCACCATTAGCTTTCGCGACCAAACTCTCCACGGAGAATCGCAACGCCCTTGAATAAACTCACCCGCGGAAAAAGCGGACAAGCCTGACTCCCCCTGCCTAGGGCACGCCTAGCCCAGAAGAAGCTTGCTGCTTGAGCATGCTCTCCGCAGAAAAGTCGCGTAAAACGTAAGGTGGTTCGAGTACGAACAGAATGTTCGCGGTTAGCTGGCTGCTCGATCCACAAGGCGGGCTGGCTATGATACTGAGTCTCAGTTGCATTGATTGTACCGCTAGAAATCTACCGCACAACCCTCTCTCGCTGTTTTTTAAGGGGTGAAATCGCCTGCCTGCTCTATTCGCCCGAGCTTGCCAGCCCCCATTTTCCGTCGGCTGGCAAAGCTGAACCATTGACAAAGATTTAGCATTTTGTTATTCTTGACTAACACTTTTAACGCGACATGCAGTCCGTTCGCCTCTTTTGGCAGGCGATATGTCGTAAAGATCGGCAACTTCGAGAGAAGTTGGCGGGTTAGTTTGCTGCGCGTGACGAGTCCTTAGCCATTAATCGCTGCAACGAGAAAAACGACACCTTCCCGTCCACGGTCCTGCCGCTCAGAAAAAAAATACGTGGAGTCCAGTCCGGTCCGGTGGATCACCTATTCACGCTTTATTAGACATTAGGATTTCGACATTAGTCATTCCCTTGCAACCACATTTCCCTCGCTCGCGCGTTCGGGCTACAAAGAAAACTCGCAACGCAAAAAAAACGCCGCAGTCCGGTCCGATTTCCGCTTTCTGGAGCAATCAATCCTCATGCGTACAAAACTACTCGCACTATTGCTTGTCGCGCTGGCGATCCAATCAGCTCAGGCTCAGACTTCCCAGTGGGGAACGCTGACCGGCAAATTCGTGGTGGAAGGCAAAGCGCCTCCACAGGCAGTGCTGCTTCGTCCTGCCGTTTGCGGCGGTGCGATTCGGGACGAAACGTTGATCGTAGGGGCCAACGGGGAGTTGAAAAACGTCGCCGTGTGGATCGCACCCAATCGCGACGAGACGGCGCCCGACCCGCATCCCGACTATCTTGAACTGGCCGAGAAGCCGATCAACCTGGACAACCTGGCCTGTGTCTATACGCCGCATGTACAAGTAATTTGGACCCAGCGCCCGGTTCATTTGCGCAACCGCGATCCAATCGCGCACAACGTCAAAATCGACGGTTTTCATAAGTCATTCAACAGGCTGGTCTCGGCCGGCGAGACCCAAATCCAAAGGTTTGAACAGCAAGAGCCAATCCCGGCTCCTGTGTCGTGTTCGATCCATCCCTGGATGCGATCTTGGCTGTTGATCCGTGACTCTCCCTATGCCGCGGCAACCGCCCAAGATGGCACGTTCACCATCGAAAAGCTGCCAGCGGGGACTTGGACCTTCGCCTTCTGGCACGAATCGAAAGGCTACCTGCCGGGATTGAAAATTAACGGAGAAACGACCGACCGCCGCGGCCATTGCCAGATCAAGATCGAACCGGGCCAAGTGACCGATTTGGGTGAAATTGTGATCCCGGTGAATGACCTGAAGTAGCGTGCCCTACGCTTCGGCTGGCGTTGGGTGTGGCCCATCGGGATCGTCGGACGAATTGGCTGGCTCGGATTGGCCGCAGTTGCAATTCCCGGACTCGGCCTCTGATTCGCTATACGGCGCCAGATTGAACGCGCGCTCGATATCGTCGCCGCTGCCGTGGTCGTCGATGCCGTTGGCGCCGCGGCTGCGAAGGACCCATTTGGATTCACTCTGCTTTTCCAAGATCAGCGGTTTGCCCCAACCGTCAACGCCTTTGTGCAGCAGGTCGACCTGCTCCGCTTCAAACTTGGCGCCAAAGGTCTCCAAGTTGGCGACGATCTCTTCGATCGTCTCGCCGGGGACACGATCCTCGCCGTCACGATAGCTATAGACGTTCCGCTCTACCTCCATCAGTGCTCGAGAGGTCGAAAAATGGGCATCGAGATCAGGCGGAACTTCACTCCTGGTTCCAGACGTGCCGTACAGCAGGATGGCTACAGCAACGACCAAAACCAGACCAAGTCGCAAAACGATCGCCATGAGTCATGTTTCCGATTGAAGACTTGGAATTCGCCGCCGCTTACATCCCAAACGTATTGGGGTTAAACGAGGCCAGCAGTTCGCGTCCCTTGTGCATCATGTAGGCTTCGTGGGGGCCGATAGGGCGATCGGTCCCTGCGCTGGTATAGAACGTCGTGGTTCGCAGATCAGCGACGGCAACGCCCGGCAGACCCCCTTGCTGACGCACTACGGCGATCAGCCGGACGTCGCTGAAGAAGTAGCCGAGTTTGATGATCTGGATCACCTCGTAACCTTCGGACAGCAACCGCGCAGCCAGGGAATCGGCCAGTTGCTGTTGCGCAGCTTGCCATTCGCCGGGCTCCGACTCAAAGATATCTTGATGCTCGGCCTGCCAACCAGCGAAGGCCGCATAGGCATCTTCCGGCTTCCAGGGAGTCAGATCGGCGGCAAAACTGTGCGTCAGCGGGCCGACCATCCCTAGCGAATGGAAGCTGCCAGCCGGCATGTGAAACGCATAACTGAACAGATAGCAGGTCTGTGGATCGTCAAAACCGGGCCAAGCCAACTCGCGCTCGTCCACCAACTCAAGCTCGTGCGGGGGGAGACCAAATTGAGTTTCTTGCGACAACCAGAGAGCCAATTCACCTTCGGCGCGAGCGAGCGGCGACTTCCACTCTTGTTCAATCAATCCAAGTTGGTCGATCTCTTCGGCAAATTTCAAAGCTCGCAGCCGAACGACGGGGTGCTTGGCCATCTCGGCCAGATGCTTGCTCCCGTCTTCGACTCCCATGCGCGCCAGCGCAGCGGCCGCTTCGCACTGCAACTGGCGATGACTCAGATCCAGCACCTGATTGAGCTTGCCGATCGCGTTTTTGTCACCGATCAGGGCCAACGCATCACACAAAGCGACCGCCATTGCGACCCCTTCCGAGACTTGGGCCCGCATCACTTGCAGCTTTTCGGGGGTCAGCTCACTGGTTTCTTCCAGGCGACCCAGTCGTGTAGTGATGCCGCCCAGCAGATCAATCAACTGACTGCTGACGCCGGCGGCGGGATGCGAGGTCAAGCGACCGGTGCGAAACAAAAAGTTGGAGAGATCCAAAACGAGAGCAGCGACACTAAGGTGTTGCAGCGCATCGAGCAGGCGCGGATAGAGGGCCTCGGCGTTGAAATCGGCGTGGCGCATCAGCGGCGCAAAGCCAACCGCGGCGGCGGCGGTGCGATTGGGCGGATCAACGGCGATCAGATCGGCAAATTCGCTGAGCGCTTCAATCGTTCCATTGGCGGTAAGCCAGGGGAGGAGCAAATGCCGTAGCGGGTGTTCGGCGCCCCAACGACGATACAGCGCGGCGATCCGCGGAATCAGTTGCAGCGGCAAATCCGGGTCATCGCGCAGCCGCATTGCGACCAAGTTAAGCGCGGTGTCGAGCGAGGTGCGACTCTGTTTTGGCAGGTCAGCGGGAAGATGCTCGATCGCCATCAGGATGGCGCTGATTTCGAGTTCGTCAGCAACGGCGATCCAATGAAAGCGATGTGGATCCCCGCTGTTTGAACCGTTGTCAGGCAGCGCGCCAGAAAGTTGTAAGAGGAATTCGTTGAGCCGGTCCGACATGAATGCTGCGAGGGAAAAACAACGCGAGTGGAAAGAAACGATTTATTTAGTGTAGTTCGATCTCGACTGGGCTACGACCACCGCAAGCGCGTCCTGCAAAGCATGTTCTTTGTTGAAAGTTGGCTGTTCGGAGTCGCTTGCGGAGAATTTTCTGAACAATTCGTAAGCCAAGTACGATAATTCACCTTGACGAAAAAGAGTTGAAATTGCTTCAATGCGCGGACACGCTAACGTGACACATTTTTAACGCTCGCAAACTGCATCCGCGATCGACCAAAAAAGAGTCGCCAAAAACGTCCGCGTGTAAGTCGTCCTCAAGACTATTGATCGAATCGCAGCGCCGTAGAACGGACGGCCAAATCCAACTGCCGGTCGCTTCGATTCGTTACTTTGATCCTTCGAATTGCTCCCCCTACCTAGCGCCCAAGGAGCAGTTCACTACAGAAGATGGGCGCTACCACTTGAGGAGCCACGGAGATGGCAACCAAGAAGAAAGCTGCACCGAAGAAGGCCGCCCCTAAAAAGGTCGCCAAGAAGTCACCGAAGAAGGCCGCCACCAAAAAGGTCGCCAAGAAAGCGGTAAAGAAATCGCCGAAGAAGGCGCCTGCCAAAAAGGTCGCCAAGAAATCGCCGAAAAAGGCCGCCACTAAAAAGGTAGCCAAGAAGTCGCCGAAGAAGACCACCAAGAAGGCGAAAGCCGCGGCCGCTCCGGCGACTCCGACCACCTAAGGGTCTAGCGAACGCTACAACGTTTAGCTAACGCTGCGGCCTCAAACCGCATGGCATAAAGCTGATTCCCTCCCGGGAATGCCCGTTACGACGAGACAGGCCGGGCCGCTATCCCGCAATGTGCGAGATAGCGGCTCGGCCTATTTTTTTGCAATTCAACCACAGAAGCCCCCATTGGGCCGAATTTTGCCGATTGTCGCTAGCGGCTGACTCGATTATCCTAGAAGGCTTATATTTCTAGAACGCAGCCCTTGACTGAATAGAGCTTCCCTTGTCCCAGATGGCTGATATCAACTACGCCGACATGGCTCTGTCGGTGGAAATGAAGGCCGCACTCGCCGCCGCTCGTTACATTCAACCCTCGCCGATTCAGGCCGCAATCATTCCCTTGGCTCTCGAGGGAAAAGATGTGCTCGGCCAGGCTCGCACCGGCACCGGAAAAACGGCCGCCTTCGGCATTCCGATCATCGAACGTCTTGAGCATGGCCCCAATTCGCGCAATCCTCAGGCATTGATCCTGACGCCAACCCGCGAGTTGGCCGTGCAAGTACGCGACGAAATCGCCAAGCTAACCCACGGGCAACGGATCAACGTGGTCGCCGTCTACGGCGGCAAACCGCTGCGATCGCAAATGGAAAAGCTGAAACGGGCGCCCCACATTGTGGTCGGCACGCCGGGTCGCGTCATCGACCTGATGACCCGCAAGGCGCTTCAACTAGAAATGCTGCGAACTGTCGTCCTGGACGAAGCGGACCGCATGCTCGACATCGGTTTCCGTCCAGACATCGAAAAAATCTTGCGACGGTGCCCTGAAGATCGTCAAACCATGCTGCTGAGCGCCACCGTGCCGCCGCCGATCGAAAAACTGGCCCAGCGGTACATGCGCGATCCCGAGAAAGTCGACTTCTCGCCAACCAACATCTCGGCCGAGACGATCGAGCAGCGCTACTTTACCGTCGACCACTCGAAGAAGTTCGATCTACTGGTCGAGCTACTCAAACGCGAACAGCCGCAAAAGGCGATCGTCTTTTGCCGGACCAAGCGCGGGACCGAACGGATTACCCAGCGGCTCGCCAAAAAGACCAAGTTGGTCCATTGCATCCACGGCGATATGCAGCAGGGAGCGCGTAACCGAGCGCTGTCGGATTTCAAAGCGAGTCGATTTCGCGTGTTGGTCGCAACGGATGTCGTTGGCCGCGGCATCGATATTTCGGACGTGTCGCACATCATTAACTACGACATTCCCGAATTCTCGGACGATTACGTCCACCGCGTCGGCCGCACCGGACGCATGGGCAAAGAAGGGATCGCCTACACCTTTGTCACGCCGGAAGAGGGGAACGAGCTGACCCGAATCGAAGTCCGAATTGACAAGCTGTTAATCCGGGACGAGATGGCTGGCTTCGCTCCTTATGAACGGACCGACGTCGACACAGGACCTGGCCCGGCGGCGATGGCGATTGGCCCCGATGGCGAAAAAGAAGTCGGCATGGTGGTCGAAGAGCCGAAAGCAGAGCCTCCCAAGAGCCTCAAGAGCCGCGCCAAACGCTACCGTCGCGCCTTGTAGCGGTCAGGTTTCTTGCCAACAACCCCGCAAGAGCCCACACTACGATGACATAGGGATCGGCGACATTGGGGGCAGCGACATCAAGACCCGCGGTCCAGCGCACGATCGCGACTTGACCTGAGTGCAGGAGCTTTTGGCATGGGTATGTTTGACTTTTTGTTTGGCCCCTCCAAGCAGGAACGCTTCGCCCAATTGCTGATCAACCGGATTCGCGCGGCCGGCGAAACCAAGGAAATCGTCTTTCACAAAGCAGAATTCCAACTCCGTTTTTATGAAAACGGTGAAGAATCGGGCGTCGCCAACCTCAACAACTTGTACGCCGAATTCTGCTCCGTCGCCAAAGCGGATCGAGACGAGTTCCTATCGCAAGCAACTCGGGCCCTGCTCTCCTACCGCAAAGAAGTCCCTGAAGACTTTGAAGACGCGCGGCCTGACATCCGCCCGGTGGTCCGCAGCCGAGCCTATTTCGAGATGCTCCGGCTCGAACAGCACTTTCGCGGCGGTCCCCCGCTGCGACTTCCCTACGTCGATGTAGGCTGGCACCTGCTTGCGGCCCCGGTCTTTGATCTGCCGGAGTCGATCCGGGCAATTGACCAGGAACTGCTCGACAGTTGGGGGGTCTCGCTCTACGAGGTGATGGAGATCGCCAAGCACAACCTAGAAGACGCCGAGTTTGTCGTCGGCGTGGTCGGCGAAAAGCTGTACGCATTGACCAGCGGCGACAGTTACGACGCCGCCAGAATGCTGCTGATCGACCACATCCGCGAGTTCAAGCTGACTGGCGACCCGGTCGCGGTCGCGCCCAATCGCGATTCTCTGCTCGTCGTCGGCAGCGACGATGACGAAGGACTAGCGATGATGCTCGATCTAATCGAACAATCCATCAGCGATCCGCGCCCCATCAGCGCGATTCCCGTTCGATTGGTCGACGGCGAGTGGGAAACATGGCTCCCCGCTCGCACGCACGCTCTCTATCCACGCTTCCGCGAGTACGAGGTCCAATCGCTGCTGGGTGAGTACGAAGAGCAGAAATCGATGCTGGAAGCAGTCTTGGAGGAGGAAAGAATCGACCTCTTCGTCGCTTCATACACGGCGATCAAACCCAACGAGTCGAACGACATCCTCACCTACAGCGTCTGGACACGCGATGTCGCATCGCTACTCCCCAAGACCGACTACGTACTGTTCGGCGATCCAGGACGCCTAGGAACAGTCGCGTCGGCCTCCTGGAGCAAGATGGAGTCAATCGTCGGCGACCTGTTAGAAGATCTAGAAACCTATCCGCCGCGATACCGCGTGACCGAGTTTCCGACGGATGAGCAGTTAGAACAGCTGGGGCATGATCAGCGGATTAGTGCGTGAGGGGAGAAACGCAAACGGCCGGAAGCCGAAACTAACGACCGTAGCAACTTCCATCTCAGCATGATGCTTTCTGCCGACTCATACGCATTATTTGCTATCCAGATCCAACACCACTTCATTGACCTGATCGGCCACCACAACGGTCGATAGCCGTGATGTCTTGTGATCGATGTACTTCTTCGGCACCAAGTACAGCTGGGGCGCTGATGCGTAGCGACCGCGAGCAGCATCTTCATCCGTTGCGGCGGGTTTCGCCTTGGGATCGTCGATCGACTTGAAGACGGTGATCTTGTAGCTGCCGGGGAAAACGCCATCGCCCGGCATGATGGTTCCCATCTCGGTCCTTCCAGCGGCATCGGTCAATCCAGTCGCTGAACGGCCTTCGTGGTCAGGAGAAAAAACGACCGCCGCGCCATCGACCGCAGCGCCGTCGACGGTGACGGTGACAATCGTTTGGGCGGCGCCCTCTAAATAGGGACTGCGTGAACAACCGGCTAGTGAAGCGACCAGCAATGCCACGGCCCAATAAGATCGATAACTTTTCATAGTACAAAGACCGTTGTATGACCGTCGAAGGAAGAAACTAGTTCGCCGCATGTTCCAGTCGGGAATGACCCAGCCTGGCCCAAACCGCTCTTCTGCACCCAGTAATCGCTGTTAAGGACGGGTCGCAGTTTCTTGGCCCGACTTCGAGCCTAATGCGCCCCAGACGCCGTACGGAGAAGACCCTCCGTTGACAGCGACTGACTTGGAGAGGTCGCCGCAATCGACCGTGTCAGAGATAAATGATACCGATCCATCGGCGAAAACCGCTTCCACGCCGCCGGGATGATAGCTCGAAACGGAAATGATGCTTTCTTTCCAGTCTTGGCCACTACGCGAACAGCTCGGGCCGTTCGGTGGAAGAATCGTCGCAAACCCCAGGAAGTTGACGCACCCATCGGTCCAACGCCGACCACCCACCGTGTAGAGACTGCTGACCGAACTAGCGTAGTCTCCGTTGCCTCCGCGAAGTGCGTAACAAACGCTGGGATTAATATCGTCCCAGGTACTGCCGATCCAAGGGGTGCCGGTGACCGCAACCGACGACTTCAACATTCGCGAGCCGCTGACGCCTAACCCTCGCTCACTCAGCAAAACGGTATTTGACAACCCATCTGTGATCGACTTAAAGCCGCAGTAATTGTACTGCGAGAAGATCCCACGCGACGGAGATGGCGGAACCGTATCGGTCGCTCCTCGCATGTGTCGCGAGCAATCACCGATCGAAAATGCGTAGTTCGAACCGGCGATACCACCAGCAACCGGATCGGCCGATTCGGAAGGGCACAGCAACGCAGAAAGCGGTGCAGTCCGAAAGGGGGCGAAGTTATCCCAGGGATTCGGACCAAACGGCGTATGGGTTCCGTTACCGCTGGCGATTTGATCGTATAAAGCCGACTGTTCGATAAACGGCAACAAACCTACCCAGCCGCTCAGACGAGCACTGTTCGAGATCGTGCCGCCAGACATCGCAGGCAACTTACCGTGGGTATCGTGGTAGTTGTGCATCGCCAATCCAAGTTGCTTCAGATTGTTGCTGCAATGCATCCGGCGGGCTGCTTCGCGGGCTTGTTGCACTGCCGGCAGCAATAAGGCGATCAAAACGCCGATGATGGCAATAACAACCAGTAATTCGACCAACGTGAATCCGCTACGTTTCATCTGTAGAGCTCTCAGTTTAAGATCGTCGGCGCAGGAGACGATGTCTTGGAGATATAAAAACTCACGGGCATGCCCGAGACTCCTCCTTAGTCTTCCCAGGAAATTTTTCGCCGAAAACCCCCTCCATTAGTCTGGAAACGTTGCCAAACTGGAACCGGAATCACAAAGGGTGATTATTAGAAAAGTGCTATATCTTTTTCTAGCATTCTTCGTCCTTAACTGCTCCTTTATCTCGATTCTTAACGCACATAATGGCACACAGCCAATGGTAAAGAGATGATCGGTCGATCTCAGCTGTCGCGTAGTGTTAAGATGCTTTCTGTAATGCTCAAAAAGCCAGCACCCTTTATTCGCAAAAACTTAACTCTTTTTGACTCGCGAAAGAACTGCCGAAATGCGCCCGCAGGGAAGAACGCCCCCGGCACGCACCGTGGATCGTTCTCATCCGATGCAGAAATTTTCGCCGCGTTGGCCGACCTGCATCCCTAACCCGAGCAAAGCAGCAAGCCGCTCGCAAACGAACCTCAGCTTTTACTCGCGGCGGCTTCGGTTTTGGCGAACTGTTGAACCTCTTTCCAGGCCAGTTCGTGGGGCATGACTCCTTTTTGAAGTGAGACGGCCGAGGTCAATCCTGCCGCTTCACCCATCGGCACCGCATTCCCGGTCACGCGATAGCTGGAATGAGCGAAGAAGTCGCCGCTGATGCAGCGTCCGGCCATCATCAATCCATCGACATCTGCGGCGACCAACGCTGGCAAGGGAATGTCATACTCTTTGACGCCAGCCGCTTGATACCGCTTCACCTCAGGCGGATTCGATCCATCGTCAAAGACATTGTGCACGTCGAATCCAAACCGAGTGCTGCAAACCGCTTGCTCATGCCGCATTCCCGAAATTAGATCGTCCGCAGTGATATAGTAGCGCCCTCGAATTCGACGGCCCTCGCGCACGCCAATCTGCTCGGCCGTAGCGACCACAGCAAGATCTTGCCACGGCTTGCCAAGTTTCCGCAAACCTTGCACGATCGCATGCACTTCAGCTCTCGCCCGGATCGTCGCAGCGGTGATCGCTCCGGCGTCGGTCGCTGGTACGCCATACTCGTGATTGGTCATCAGCGAGTAAATTCCGCTATGCAAGTGGCGTAAGGTCGGCGCACGATAGGAAGGATCGATGCCAGACTCTTTCATTAATTTGTAAAATCGCCATTTCGCATCGGAGCCATTCTCGCGAATAAATGCGGCCACCTCCGCAGTGTTCAATCCTGTCAGCAAGGCCATCATCGACATCGGCTGACATTCGCAATTGCGGTCGTATCCGACATCAAATTGACAGCCGGCTTGAGCTGCGAGATCACCATCGCCGCTGCAATCCACATAACGCTTAGCGACCCACGCTTGCCGTCCTGACTTTGACTCGGTAATGATCGCGACAATTCGCTTTTGCTCGTCAGTGACCGTACCAACTAAGTTCGTATGCAGCTGAATGCGAATGCCGGCATCGACGCACATTTCTTCTAACACCAGCTTCATTAACTCTGGATCGTAGACCTCGCCGTTGGTCGATTTGGCGACGTCGCCGCCGCGCTGCTGCATGGCGATCAATACTTCTTGCATGATGCCTTGCTTGTTGCCGCCGCCGATGATCTTGGTCAGCAAACCAGCGGTCCAAACGCCCCCCAAGCAGCCGGCGAGTTCAATCAATTGAACGCTGGCGCCGGCCCGCGCGGCGGCCAGCGCGGCGCCAATCCCGGCGGGCCCGCCGCCGCAAACCAACACGTCACTTTGACCGGCGATCGGGATGGCTCGTTCGCGTTCGACCACGGCGGCTCGACTTTCGACCAGTTCGCCCTGGGTGCGCAGCACTTCTCCTTGCCGCAAGTCAGGCTTTTTCAGAACACCGTCGAGCCCGGTTTGACTTTCGGCCCCTAGCGTTTCGCCGAGCAACAACGTCTGCGCTCCGAACATCGCTCCGACGGCCGATGTTTGAAAAAACGCACGTCGTCCTTGGTTGATCGAATATTTTTTCTGATTCATCGGTTTCTCTTAGATACTTGTTTGGTGAGAGTTCGCCGCAGCAGAACCTCGCGATTAATTCCACTGCGGTCGTTTTGTTATTTCGATTCAAGCTCGAAATCGATGACGTTCGCCTTGTCTTCGACGACGGACTTCAGCGTCGACTGATCGTGATATTTCCGGGGGAGCAGTTCTTTACGGACTACTTGGCCATGGTCGTCTTCCATTCGCGTGCGAATACGAATAACGTGCGGACCTAACGTCACCCCGCTGCGCTCAAGGCTATACCCCATCGAATACTCTCCCTGCGCATTTGTGATCCCATACGAAGGGCGCCCTGATTCTGGCTGAAAATGCACCGTCGCACCTTCCAACGGCTTCGCGTCCAGCGTGACCGTTCCGGAGACTGTCGCGAGAGCCGGGGCTGACTGCTGCTGGCAGCCGAGACATAGCAAGCTCAACAGCAACGCAGAAAACGCCTTATCGAACCTGCCAAGCTTGGTGATAAAATTATTCGCCATTCGATATCCTTCGATTTCATCGCTGAACGTTCGTAAACTGGAGACCATGAAGCGCAAGATCTGTTCTCCGCCTGAGAGCGGAGAAGTGACCCAACTTGCAGATCATGCGTCTCTCTCTACCTGGTGGTGGACACCGACTGCCGTGGTGAATCGCAGCAGAAGATTCCCGCCGCGCCGGTTAATAGCTGTCGATGACCTGGCCGTCATTGCGAGCTAGCAATCTTTCATAGGTGCTATCCACGCCGCTTGTATTGCTGGAGCCGTTGGTGACGTATTCAATGTTTTCAGAAAGAAATCGGACCGATCCATCCATAAAAACAAACTGAGCGCCGCCTGGATGCATGCTACTGAAGCTCTCGCAGAGCTCATTGGAGACAGGATTGGCATGATTAATTGCGGCCCTACCACCGGCGTAGAGATCTTCCGCAGCGTTGCCTCCTTTGCCTTTGGTCGCCCCAGCCCACGCAGCCGCTTCGTAGAATAGGTTGCCCCGCTTCCAAGCGGCTTCCCCGATGCCGATCGTATTGGATGTTCCATCGGTGATGTCGCGTAGTCGAAGCGAACCGATCGAACCGCTTCCTGGTCCGCCTAGCGCCTGAAAGACGCCGGTTTGCGTCACGGGATTTGCCGCAGCAATCGACAATGCGCCAGCGCAATGTCCATAACTTGCTTTGTAGTTGGACACCGCCCACTTCGAGTACTTTCGCCCTTCACCGATAACCGGCGCCGTGTCCGAAGGACAACGGTAAGCGGTCAGCGGCGTCATGGCGACCGTGTCGATGACGTCTTCCAAGCGTACCCCTTGAGCGATACCAGCCTGATCATACAGTGCGCCCTGCTCGATGTAGGGGAGTAGAAAAGCGCTCCAGCCCCAACACTCGACGTTCGTGTCAGCAGAAGCGCTGCCCCAATCGGGATCATTTTCTTGTACGACATGCCCCGGCGGCAGCGCGAGAAGCACATCATGATAGTTGTGCGTCGCCAAGCCGATCTGTTTGAGATTGTTCGAACAATGCATCCGCCGCGCCGCCTCGCGCGCTTGTTGCACCGCTGGCAACAGCAATGCAATCAGCACGCCGATGATTGCGATGACAACCAATAGCTCGACAAGAGTGAAGCCTGTGCGGTTCTGATAACTGGTCGTGGTCATTGGGCAAGTTCCTTGGACAGGAATGGAGGATGAAAGGCAAGCGATTGTCAGTCGCCAGGATGAGACTGAGGGACGACGAGGATGCCGTACATGGAACCGGCGCCATCGTTCGCGCCGATGAATTGATCTGATTTTGCCCCGTTGGGGCCCAACCGGATGATCTGATCGGTGTTGCTCCTTCGTTTCCATACGTTCACCGGCACGTCCACAGAGCGACCAGGTCCTTTGCCAAGCCAACGTTTGTCGTCGGTTCCCAAGGGAGGCGCGACCTGCTCTCCATGCCGATACTCGATTCCCAGGTCGATCCCGACTTGCCAACCAGTATCGATAAAGTCACTAGCGAGCCATTCCGGAACCAAATATCGATCATCGACCAAGACATAGACGTCAGCGGGGCGCAACAAGGACAGAGTGATCTCTAAATCATCACGATGCTTGTCGTCGTTAAACGTGCGGACATAGTCGGCGCCGATCAGCGCCGCAGGGATCCCGGCTTGATCGAGACCGTTCCATTCGTAGTTGCGATCGGCGTAGACTTTCGCCTCTTCTCCAAATCCTCCAGAGACGACCAGATAAAACTTCGCGTCAAAATCACTGGAAACGTTGTCTGTAACCGACGCAATCGCCGAGTTGCCGCCGCGAGAGACAGTTGACCACTCAGGAGCCGCCGCCGAGCTCCAGATCGTCGAGATTCGCTCATCTCCGCCAGAGGAATGGTAACGCTGCGCTTGCCCAGAGACGAGAAATTCTCGCGAAATCTGGGGACGCTTGTTGTTTGCGATATCGACGACGCCGTCAAACACCAAAACGTCCGTTTCACCGGTTGAATTGGCGCCGACACCAAAGACGGTCCCCAAATCAATCACGTCGACCGCTTCGGTCAAAACGGTGAAGCCTTTTCCCGACTCGCCGACATCGACATAAGCCTGACCGGCATGTAGTCGAACCAGTTTTTCGGTAAGCAGTTCTAACTCGGCTCCTTTCGATAAAGAGATCCGTACGCCGTTACAGAAGAGGACGGCATGTTCGTCAGAACTTGCAACCAAGCGTTCACCTGGCCGCAGCTCGCGTCCAGCATCGGCATTGCCCCCAGTCCACGCAATCGGCTTCGCATTCGACACCGGATAGTTTAGCCAGCAAATCATGACAATGCATATCGTGCAGCAAACGATCACCAGCGTTGTCGCAGACCAGCGTTGGGAGACTAGAAATGGTTGAGATACTCGCTCTGCCGGTCGCACAGCGCCGGCTAACTCCTCATGCAACGTGACATGTAATTCAACCAGCTGCATATAGGCATTGCGTGACGCTTCGTTCTGCTGGAGATGCGATTGCAGAAGTACGAAATCTTGCTCTGATATTTCGTCATCGAGCAATTGACCGACCAAGCGCTGAAATTCGCGATCGGATATACCTCCCTCCCCAGCGTCGTCGTAGCTGATGTTTCGACTACGGATCATCGTTTCGCTCCCGACTTTATACACTGCAATAAAGCAGCTCTAGCGCGACTCAAAAGCATTCCGACGGCAGACGGCTTGCAGGCAGATTTTTCTGCAATTCCTTCGATCGAGCAGGCCTGCTGATAACGAAGCTCAATCGCTTCTCGTTGTCGCGGCGTTAGACGTTGCAAACAGAATTGAAGCCGACTCGACATCTCTTCGGTCAGAATCGTTTCTGGAGAGCCGGCCTGCTCCGAAAATTGATCGACTAACTCTTGGCTAAATACAAGTCGACTGCCGCGTGACGCTTTGAGCGCGGCCAGTGACTGGTAATAAGCAATGCGCAGCGCCCACGAGCGAAAATTGGTCCCCATCAGAAATTCGTCCTGCTTCTTCCAAATCACCAAATTGGTTTCTTGCACCACATCTCGCACCAAATGGGGATCTCTTACCAAAGAAGCGACGAAGCTAAACAGGACTCGCTGGACCGAATCTAATTCCCCGCGAAACCATTCGTCGCTCTCGACGATTGGATCGGTCTTGCCGGGGGGGCGAATTGTCATTCTCACCTCTGCGGTCCTACCATCCGTTTTTCGATTCATTGTGCACTTGGGATATTTGATTTTTACGCGGAAACGTAGCCGATCTTCCCAACCTGATTTTGCCAATTCCAGGAGCGCGCCATTCAGCAATTGACCGAACAGCAAACAGCTAACGCGAAAAAATGAAAATCACTCAATTTTTCCCAAGCTACTGCCCTAGCAACGCCGCCTTACAGCTCTATTAGGGGGCACTGTATCGGGTTTCGCAATTCGGTTATCTCGAAAAACGAGCTAGCATCGCGCAACTAGCGAAAGCTGCATCGACGTCGTTTCGATGATGACAAGAGCTACTTATCCAACTCTCGAAAGAACCGCCGAAACTCCCCCGCAATAAAGAAGGACCCTGTCACGCACAGCAGGTCGTTTTCATCCGACGCGGCAATCGCGGCGGCGAAGGCTTGTTGGGGGTCTTCAACCACGTGCCGCATCACGCTGCGGCGGCCGGTTGGCAGCTTGACCGCCATCGCTTCCAGCTCCTGCGGTTCAATTGCGCGCGGGTTGGTCGCGTAGCGGGTAAACCAGATTTCGTCGAAGTGCGGGAGCAGAAGTTTCAGAATCGCGTGATGCTCTTTGTCGCTGGATAAGGCCAGCACCAGACGGCGATGGTTGACCGGCAGCTCGTTCAGCACATCCAGCAATGCGGTGATCGAAGCGTCATTGTGGGCCGCATCAACATAAATAACCGGCGAATCAGCCAGGCGTTCAATCCGTCCTGGCAGTTCGGCGTTTGAGATACCGCGGCGAATCGCCGCTTCGCTGATTGAAAAGCCGCGGGTTTCCAGCATCTTCGCAGCCATCACCGCCAGCGCGGCGTTGCGCATCTGATGCTTGCCAGCCATGCGGCACATCAAACCGGCCAGCGATTTGCTTTTCGCTCCCTCTCTCCAGATCAGGTCAAATGTTCGCTCCCCAACAGGCTCCACCACAAAGTCACGCCCTACTTGGACCAGTTGGGCCGCCTGTTGAGCGGCGATCTGCTCGATCACGGCAGATGGTTCGGGTTGATCGACTCCAGAGATGATCGGAGTTTCGGTCTTGATGATGCCGGCCTTCTCGGCGGCAATTTCAGCTAGCGTATCCCCCAGCAGCGCCATATGATCTCGACTGATCGTCGTGATGACCGAGACCAAGGGTCGACAGATATTGGTCGAATCAAGTCGTCCGCCCAAACCTACTTCCAGGATCGCCGCATCCACGCCGCTGCGCACGAAGTGCAGCAGCGCCATCGCCGTGGTGATCTCGAAGTAGGTGGGGCCATCTCCAGCGCGTTCGGCGTCGATCTGCAGCACGAGCGGAGCGATGTCGCGAATGAGTTGCGTCACTTGCTCGGGCGAGCAGGCCGTTCGATTTATCGCGAACCGCTCTTCCAATCGCTCTAAATGGGGAGAGCTAAAGAGCCCGACTTGATACCCTTCGGCCTCGAGAATAGCGCTCAGCGTCGTCGCGGTCGAGCCTTTGCCTTTGGTTCCGGCGATATGGACAATCTTTAACTGGTCGACCAGATTCCCCAACAGTTCGTCCAGCCGTCGCATCCGAGCCAGATGAAACTGAGGAGAACGATACGGAATGACGGCCGACCGTTCGTAATTGATCCGGCCCAGCAAAAAGTCGATCGCCTCGTCGTAGGAGCGAATCTCGGGCGAGCGGATTTCGGGAGTCGCCAGGTCGACGCTTGGCGGCGATGCTTCAGGTTTTCCGTCCATTTGCTTGAGTTTACTTCCCCGGCCGCTCGATGTCGTTGGGATAAGACCGCAGAAGCAAGGGGCAAGAAATAAAAAAGCCGGTTCGGCTGCGGGAGGCCTAAACCGGCGAGGATCTCAACACGGAGTTCTGTCGGAGAGTGCGGAGAGACGCTACTTCGGGAAGGGTTCGCGTCTGGGATTCTGAAAGATTGGTAATGCACAACCTGTGCCAAATCGCCAAAAAAATCAGCCCACATCACCCTATCCTATTAATAAATAACGAGTTAGGCCGATTTCATATCCAGTTTGACCACTAGTCGGTTTGTAATAGTTGCAGATCTACAGGGGCCCCCTTTGTAATCGTTGCACCTGGTGTAAACGGCAAATGCAGTCATTTGACGAGAAATGCCAGCCTGCAAAGCCCCCGGTAGTTCGGGACATGCGGGTCAACGGGACAATTCAAAGAAGATCGGGCGAAACATCGCCGCTACCGAAGCTCGTTTCCTTGCGATAGGAGTCGCTGGCATCTATAGTCAACTTTCTACGCCTTCGTCCTTTATCGCCTCCTGACAGGGGGCAAAAAAAGGGTACAACTCCGCGAACGATCCCCCAAGGACGTGCGTAGAGGATGGTTAGAGCTAGCTCTTCTATCGCTTGCACTCGGCTTTATTCATTTCCTTACCTATTCCTTATCGCTTCTAACTTGGCAGGTTTAGCTCCTCTATGGCGACGACCGAGACCATGGATTCTGCGGCAAATTCGCCGTCTGCATCCAGTGAAATCGTTATCGAAACTCGTAATCTCACCAAGGTTTACCGCGATTTCTGGGGACGCCAAAAGGTCCGCGCTTTGAAGGCGCTGGACTTAGAGGTGCGCCGTGGAGAAATCTTTGGCCTGTTGGGACCCAACGGTTCGGGCAAATCGACCACGATGAAGCTGTTGTTGGGACTTCTCTTCCCGACCAGTGGTCAGGCCCTTGTCTTTGGCGAAGATCCCTCGAAGGTCAGCATCAAAGAGCGAATCGGCTACTTGCCGGAGGAATCGTATCTGTATCGCTTCCTCAGCGCTCGTGAAACGCTGGAGTTTTACGGCCGCCTGTTTGACATGCCGGCTTCGGTTCGCCGTGAGCGGATTGATAAGCTGATCGAGATGGTCGGTCTGAAATGGGCCGAGAATCGCCAGCTGAAAGAATACTCGAAGGGGATGACGCGCCGCATTGGCCTAGCCCAGGCACTGATTAACGACCCTGAATTGATCTTTCTGGACGAACCAACCACGGGTCTCGATCCACTCGGTATCCGCGAGATGAAAGACTTGATCTTGCGTCTGCGGGCCGAAGGCAAAACGGTGCTGGTCACCAGTCACCAACTGGCTGACCTGCAAGACGTCGCTGACCGCATCGCGATCTTGCACCAAGGCGAACTGAAAGAAATGGGGCGCGTCGACGCGCTCTTGAAAGTGCGCGACGAAACGCAAATTCGCGCTCGTGGACTGTCGGACGCCGCCAAAGAAGAGATTCGCCAGGTGATTTCACGTCACGAAGGCGAATTGATCGATATTGAGAATCCGACGACCACGCTGGAAGAATTGTTCCTTAGCATCGTGCGCGATAGCGAGGCCCGCCCGGGTCGTCGTGCTCGTGTTGATCGAGACGATTCGGCCAACTAGTTCTGGATTTGCCTCGGACGCCGCGACTCGCAGGCGCCGCTTTCTTCCTCTTCTGATTTCGTAGGTAAAGCGATTCAATGGGAATCGAAAACAATATTTTTACGATGAACGACTGGCTGCTGCCCGGCCCCGATCACCTGGGCGGTCTGGTAGTGTTCTTCTCGGCGCTCGCCATCATGGCGGTGGTCGGAGCACTGGCTGGATTTGTCGTCTCGTCCATTCGCAATGGTCCGTTTGAAGCGTTCTACGCGGTCGGTCGGACCGCCGTCGAAGCGGTTCCAGAACTGCTGGCGATCTCGCCGCGTCGCGTTGGAGCGATGACTTGGCTCGCGTTTCAAGAAGCGATTCGCAAGCGGGCGCTGGTGGCCTTTGCGTTGTTTATGGTGGTGCTCCTCTTCTCGGGTTGGTACATCACTCCTAATTCAGAATCGCCGGTGCGGCTCTACCTGAGCTTCGTCCTGACGTTCCAAAATTGGCTACTGCTGTTGATGTGCATTTTGCTCAGCGTCTTTAGCCTGCCGGCTGATATCCAAAACAAGACGATCTACACGATCTACACCAAACCGGTGCTGCACTGGGAAATCTTCCTAGGGCGGTTGTTCGGCTATATTGGCGTCGGCACGATGATGCTGGTCGCGATGGGCATTTGCTCGTACGTCTTCCTGTTTCGCGGCCTGGATCACACGCATCAGGTCGACCCACAATCAGTGACCGAACTAACAGCGACCGACGAAGCGACGGGCGAGACCAAAGTGATCGGTTGGCAAGGAGAAACGACTGTCAACGTGGGTCATCGTCATGCTTTTACACTGGATACCGATGGAGATGGCCTAGCTGTTCGTGAGCGGCAGCACACGCACCAAATTACGCGCAACGAGGATGGCACGTTTAACGTCTCTGGCCCCAAAGAGATGTTGCAAGCCCGCGTCCGCCATCTCGGCAAGATGCGTTTCCTAGATCGCGGGGGTGAGCAGACTGACAAAGGTATCAACGTCGGGAACGAATGGGATTATTACGGGCATATCGAAGGGGGCACCCTGTCGGCCGCCGTCTTTACGTTTGACATGTCTGAAGCATTGCTGAACGAAGAAAATCAGCTTCCGGTTGAGTTTAACCTGCGTGTCTTCCGTACCTACAAAGGGGACATTGTCAGCGGCATTCGCGGTTCGTATTACTTCAAGCACCCAGACCTGGATGTCCGCTCGCGTTCGATTCCTTTCACAGCCAAAGAAGAAGCGGACAACCTGCTGATCTCGCGTTCACAAGAGAACTCTGACATTGATCCGACCGCGCCAAATCTTGACCTGGTCAAAGACCTGACCAACGCCGACGGCAAGATTGAGCTCTGGATCCAATGCTCGGAACGAGGTCAATACTACGGGGTCGCCCAAAACTCGGTCTTCATCCTGAAGAGCAACGGTTCGTTCTTCTGGAACTTCATCAAATGCTACATCAGCATGTGGTTCCAAGTGGTGATGGTCGTGACGTTTGGTCTCGTCTTCAGCACCTTCCTCAATGGCCCTGTCGCCGCTTTGGCGTCGCTGATCGCACTTGGCTACGGCTTTTTTGCCGAAAGCGTGCGTGAACTGGCCAATGGCAAGTGGTACGGCGGCGGTCCGATCGAGGCCTCGATTCGCTTGTTCAATCAGACCAACGTGATGGTCGACTTGGACGAAGGCGCCTACGTGCCGGTGGTCCAGTTTATTGACAATCGTTTCTTCGACGGGCTGCGCGTGTTTGTGAACATGCTGCCTGACTACAACCAGCTTGATACCCACAGTTTTGTCGTGGACGGCTATAACATTCCGAGCGTGGTGATGCTTCAACAATTGTTGGTCGTCGGCGCGTTCTTCGTCTGCCTGGTCACGACCGGTTACTTCTTCCTGAAAACGCGGGAGATCGCGGGATGAACAGCGGATCTTTTCGACGCAAAATCATCTATGGCGCTTGCATTGTCGTTCTCTTGATCTTGAACTCGCTTTTGAGTCAACCGAGAACGTCCGACAGCGCCGGCGGACTACTTGCGCAAAAACGGACCGAATACCACATCGCCAAAGCCGAATTGGGCGAAATCGATCCCACCAGCGAAGCGATGCGGCTTAGCATGTTGGGTATGGATGGGATCGCGACACTGATCCTCTGGAATCAGCTGAACGAATACCAGAAGACCGAGCAGTGGGATCACGTCAACGCAATCTGCGAACAGATCACCCATCTAAATCCTCACTTCCTCAGCGTGTGGGAATATCAGGCCTGGAATCTGTCGTACAACATCTCCCGCGAGTTCGACAACTATCGCCATCGCTATCTGTGGGTCAAAAAGGGCCTGGAATATCAGATGGCCGGTACCCGTTACAACTATGACGAACCGAAGTTGATGAATTCGGTCGCTCACTTCTTCGGCATTAAATTTGGGTATGCCGACGAAAAGGCGCAGTACCGTCAGATCTTCCCCGATGACACCGAATTTCATGCCGAAATTGACGACTACCTCAGCAAATCAGGCTCGAATGTCGAGCAAGACGCCGCTGGGGTTGGCAACAAGCCTGACAACTGGCTGGTCGCTCGTCTCTGGAATCAATGGGCCGACCGCGTGGTCGACACCGGCGCTGGGAAGATTGGCAACGCCTCGCCAGCGATCTTCTTTTCCAACTCGACCAAGCGGAAGATGAGCTTCGCCGAGTTCATTGAAAAAGAAGGCGCTATCGGTGAAGTCGCTCGACGCGCTTGGGAAGACAGCAACAAAGAATGGACCGACGATTACGGAAATCGCGACTTGCCGACCAGTTGGGGCATCCCTGTCAAATTGAGCGACTACAAGCGTTACACAGAAGAACTCAAAACGCTTTCTGCACAAGCGGAAGAGCTAGTCGGACCGCTCGAAGCGGAGATTCGCGCTGAGAAAAAAGCGAAGCTGCCGGAAGATCAACTTGCGGCGCTCGCAGTGCCCGAAGCCGAACGAACCGGCGAACAAATGCTGGCGGCTCGCAAGGCCGAAGAAGCGATGACGCCTGACGCATCCGATATCGTCAAGCGGATCAACGATCCGAAAAAAGCGATTGAAATTCGGCGGTTGTATCGTGATATCGCCGATATCGAGTTCCTGCAGGGAATCATCGACAAACAGAAGAGCGTCGTGCACTACGACTACTGGGATACGCGTTCGGCCAACGAAATGACCCCCAAAGCGATCGAAGCTCGCAGCCTTGTCTATCAAGCGAATCAAGCGTTCGAGAACGCCAACTTGGTCGAATCGCGTGATCTCTACAATCAAGCTTGGAAATTGTGGGCGGAGATCTTCACCCAATACCCTGAACTGAAAGATGACGCAGCCAGCGGCGACTTGTCGGATGAACTAAAAACGTACATGCAGTTGCTTGAACAACTGGGCGAAACGTTGCCAGCCGACTTTGCGCTGATGGACCTTATGGAAACCCATGTCGAAGGCTTCCAGCGACCGGCGCCTGCGGCGAGCACCCCGCAGGCAGATGAAGGCGCAGACGAAGAAGCGCTCGGAGAGCCGAAAGCAGAAACTCCGGCCGCTGAGCCCGAAATGAAAAAGCCAGAACCGGCGATCGAGGAACCAACGGCGGAGAAACCGGCCGCAGCCGAAAAGCCAGCATCGGAGACTCCGGCAGCGGAATAGCCCACGGCTGCCAAAACGCGTATCCTAAAGAGCGGCGGAAGATTTAAATCCGCCGCTTTTCTTTGCGCAGCCAGCAACTGCTCGTCTCGTTTCTCTCGATTGCGTACGCGCTTATGACCAACGATAAATTCGGCCCCTACGTCATTCATGAAACGCTCGGCCGCGGCGGCATGGGAACCGTCTACGTGGGCGTCGACGAGCGTACCGGCGATCGTGCGGCGATCAAGGTTTTGCACGGCGGAGCAGGTCGCGGAGGTGCACGCGAGCGATTTGAACGTGAGATCGAAACGCTCAAAACGTTGAAGCACCCGCACATCGTTCGCTTGTACGGCTATGGCGAAGAACCAGCCGGAATGTTCTATGCGATGGAATTGGTGGATGGAAACAGTCTGTCCGAATTGATCCAACGCAAGCGTGACTATACGTGGCGCGAAGCGTTTGAAATCGGCTTGGCGATCGCCCAGGGGCTGAAACATGCACATGACTTTGGCGTGATTCATCGCGATGTAAAGCCGGCCAACATTCTGATTGACAAAGAGGGTAACGTCAAAATCTCGGACTTCGGGATCGCTCGCCTGTTTGGTGCTACCGGGGTCACGGCCGACGGCGGAATCATCGGCACCGCCGACTTCATGGCGCCCGAACAAGCCTTCGGAGAGCCAGTCAGTCCGCGCAGCGATCTCTACAGTCTAGGCGCCGTCATCTATGCAATGCTGGCCAAGCAGCCGCCGTTTCGTGCGCGGACAGTGACCGAGGCGCTTGACAAACTACGACATTCAGAACCGCCGCCGATTGATCGCCTGTGCGACGGAGTTCCAGATGAAGCGGCTGAAATCATTCATCGTCTCTTAGAGAAGCAACCCCGTGATCGCTTTCCGACCGCGACCACGGTGATCCGCCGGATCGAAGCGCTGCTGGAATCGGAGATCCCTGACGAAGCGGCCTTTCGTATCGAATCGGCCTCGATCGAGACGCAGACTCCTGACTTGATCGAAGACTACCGGCTGAAAGGAGATGCCAGCGAATCGGCGCAAATCATCGCCGATGACGAGACTCGCATCGCCCCAGAATCTTCGCAGCCGGCGACTCCCCCGCCGGTCAACTTGACCAAGCATTTCACCACGGTCGCCCAAGATCAAAAGTCAGGCCGATACTTCACGCATCACACCGAGCCGACGCCTTCGTGGCGAAATCATATTCAAACCGCATTGATCGGGCTGGCGCTAATTGTGATTGTGGTCCTGATCTTCTGGCTGCCGCGAGCGCCTTCTGCGGACGCACTGTACCAGCAGATCGCCGCTTCGGTCGATAATGACCAGTTGGACGAAGCTGGTGACAAGCTCGATTTATTTTTGGCGACCTACCCCGAAGATCCGCGAGCCGAGGAAGTCGCCTCGTGGAAAGAAGAGCTGAGCCTGGATCGACGCGAACGCCGCTATCGACTGACGACGCAACTGCGTCAAAAGACCGACACGTTTAATGCGATTGAGATCGCCTATATCGACGCGCTGCGTCTCATCGATTCGGCCCCGGAAGTAGCGGCCGCCAAGATGCGGGCGCTATTGGCCGTCTATGGTCCGCCCGACCGCGTTACCGGCGATGCAAGTCGTTGCCTGACGCTGGCCGAGCGTCGGCTCGTACAGCTTGATAAGCAATTGGCCGAGACCAGCAGCAAGCAACTGGCCGAGATCGGCGCTCGCATGGCTGCCGCCGACAAACTGTCTGCCGACAAACCCGACGAAGCGCGACAAATCTATCAAGGCTTGATCGATCTTTACGGAGACAAGCCGTGGGCGTGGGAACAAATCGAAAAGGCGCGACAAGCCCTAGTAGAAACGCCGATCCCTCCGCCGGTCGAAGCGCCGCCGCTGCCCGAAGCCGCCAAGGAGGAGCCGCCGGCAGAATCAACTGCTCCTGGAAGCGACTCCGCAAAAGCGTCGGCAATCGAGTCTCCAGCGCCACAGTAGCGTCCGTCAAAAAACGGTTGCGCTGCGGGCTACGAAGAAAGGGAGGCGACGACTTATTGCACTACTTCGACGCCAGCATTCATCCCTGGTTGCCCTGGCTGCTGACCATTTTGTGGTCCACGAGGATTCGGCTGTTTGTTGTTTTCTTTTTGCTCGCGTAGCAATTTGTCGAGTGCGTCGCGAATCTTTTGGGGGTTGCCGCTGCCGTTGAGCGTGATCACTCGCATGGTCGATACCGGCTTGGCCAGTTCGTCGACTTGCTTGATCATGTCGGTTACCAGCGTCATCAAGCTCTCTCCTTCGGTCGAAATTAACAGCGTGTTTGAGACGTTGTCGATACCGATCGAGAGTTTGCCTTGAAAGGTGATACGGGTAGGCGCGGCCGAGTTGCTGTCGTCGCCGAATATCGAGGAGCGTCCGCGACTCGATCCTTGTCGCTGTTCGCCCCCCTGTTGGTTCTGCTGCAGCGCTTTATCGTTCGAGGAAAGCAAGTCGCGAAAGACCTCTTTGACCGCCTCGGCTACCGCATCTGCTTTGGAATAACGGACCTGGTAGATCGCATTGATTCGCGCTGTCTGCGACGTGACCGGCTCTTGCTTGTCGTATAGATCGATTAGGTCGGCGATCGTTTTCAGTTGATCGTTATCAGCGCCTTGTACGACAATCGTGTTGGTGTCGACATCATAGATAAACTTCAGCGGGCGACGATTGGAGAGCCTGAGCGGATCCTCCTCTTTCGATTCTTCTGGCATCCCGTACCAAAACCGCCGAAACGAATCCCCAGAGTCTTCCTCCTCTTTCTCTTCGAAGAATTCTTCGAGATTCAATGAGACCCACGATGCAGAAGCGTATTTCAGGGTAAATACATGCCAATCTTTGGGAGGAGGAGCCAACTCGCGAATCAGATCTTCCAGGCGATTTAACGCTTCAGGATCCTCCGAACTAATCATCAACTTCCCTTGCGAGTCGAGCCCAATCTGAATCGGCGGCGCAGTCGTTGGTTTTGTCTCGGCAACCGTGACAGGCTCGTCGGTCGAGACGATTGTGCGCTCTTGAGCAAATTGAAACTTACCAGGCGGCAAGCTAGTCGCTTTGTCGTCAGTCTTGGTTGGCGCGGGGCTCTCTGAGCGGTTGTCTGTCGGCGCCTCGGAGGCGGGCAAATCAATTTGCAGCGGATTGGTTCCGGCGCCGGGCCACAACTTTTTCACACGTTCCATCAACTGGCGCGCTGACTCGGCGTCTCCCACATCCACACGACGAACCAAGTCGCCAGGCGTTCCTTCCAAAGGAATCTCACCCAGTTGCACCAACAGCTTGTTGATCTCTTGCAACTCGATTTCGTTGGCCCACAACAGCAACCGATTGCTGATCACGTCCGCATCGACGCGAAATTCATCCTCGTCCTTCTCTTCTTCCTCGTTGCGGCCGCCGCCATAGCCGTAGTATGAATAGCTGTTGCGGCGCGGCTCTTCTTTCTTTTCTTCGGCGCCCATCATAAAGCGAATTGTTCCGGCGACGTAATCCGCTTTCAAACGCCGCAACGGGACAACCTTGAACTGGCGCCCTGATCCATCCAGCTTTTCGATCAACTTTTTGATTTGGTGATGATCTTGAGCGCCGGCGATGGCGACGACTGCTTTGTTTTTATCGTCCGAGTACAACACGGTCGCCGGATCAAGTCCGCCGGTCTCTTCCAAGACTTTGATCACCGTCTTGGGATCGAGCTGATCCAAGCGATAGATCTGCATATCCTCAAAACCATCCGACGTCGCAAACTGCCCCGCTTTGGGGACGTCCAGCATGCGCACTGCCTGAGACACCAGCGCGATGCGATTGGGAGGACCATACGCGACCAGACTGTTGTTGCGCGGATTGACGATCAACTGCAATTCTTCGTCGTCCCCACTGCGTGCAGGCTTGCCCCCTTTTTGTCCTTGCTGCATTTGTTGCATCTGCTGCTGCATTTGTTGCTGCATCTGCTGCATTTGCTGCATCTGGTTTCGATCCATCGGCATCGACGGACCGGCAGGCTTGGACATTCCCAGCAACACTTCGATCTGGGCTTTCAGATCCGCTGCTCGCGTGTAACGCAGCGGGAATTGCAGCATGTTGGTCGATTGGGCAGTGCCAGACTGCTCTTCCTCCAGCATGTGATAGATATCAATCAAGTTTGCGACGGCGTCCAGTGTCTCAAGTCGGTTAGAAGTCGATAGCGCCGTCATCTTGCCGTGCGGGCTCAGCATCGGCTTTAATTCTTCGACCGCCGTTTCGGCCATTAGCCAACTGAGCGGAAATGAAACTTTGACAAACTCGTGCGGATCACGAAAACGCAGATCCTCGGGATGAACCCGCGGCACCGAAGCGGGATCCAACTTCTCCAGCTTGGTCACGACCAACCCATCTTGCTGACGCAGGATCGTGTAGCCGCGCATCATCAACCGCTCGTTCAACAGATCGCGCACTTCGTCAATTTTGTAGGGACGCTGCGTCGTCAGATTCAGATAGTCGCCGGGCAACTCTTGCCAATCGAGGCTCGTTCCAGATACTTCGGCCAGCCAATCTAGCACCGCTTTCCAAGATTGCCCACGAAAGCTGAATTCCACTTTTCCTTGCAGATCAGGGCGAACTTCTAGCTCTTTGGGGTTGGCGGCATCCGGCGGAGTATCCGGCCGTTTGACTGGTTCGCCCGGTTTCGGCCCGCTATCCGCCGGCTTCTCTCCCATTGGCGACTTGCCGTCCCCCGGCTTGGATTCGCCGGGCTTGGATTCTCCAGGTTTCGCTTCGCCCGGCTTGGCGGCGTCGGCTGGCTGTGCGGCTCCCATTGGCGCAGCAGAGCCAGGAGCCGATCGAGACGAACGTATTTCGACTGCCCCACCACTGGGAACAGCTTGAACCGCTTCGACTTTTGCTTCCTGAGCAAACGCGGATGCAGCGCAAAGTGTTACCCAAAAGGGAGTTAGATACCTAGACATAAAGCGATGCACAAGCTGTTGCATGATAAGTAAAGATGAGCAAGGGTCCAACGAAGCTCAAGGAATTACCCCACTTTACCACGATGGAGGGCCCTAATCACCTACTTTGTTGGATTTAGAGGCAGACTATTTCACTTATCTTGACGATTGGCGCCAGCACTTGGTTTCAGAAAAAAGAGGAAACCAGCCGAATGACTTAAACCACTACACAAACTAAACTTAGGCTTCGTCGATCCTTAATACGGAATGTTCAGTGCGCCGGCAAGGAACTTTTCCGTAATAGGCTCCGTCTTAAGTTCTGAACCGCCGGGCCTGATCCGCCTGGGGCCGGCGGGTTGTGCGCGGTAACATGCTTGGCGGAAAGACTTTGTACTCGAATTAGTATCATGAACGCCGGGTTTCCAGAAGAACTGCTATCCGCTTATCTCGACGGCCAGCTTGGTCCGGACGAGCTACAGCGCGTTGAAGCTGCCCTGGCCGATACTCCGGCGATTCGCAAACAGCTTCAAAGCCTGACCAATGCTCGAAACGCCGTTCAAAGCTTGCCAACCGCAACTGTGGGGCGTGATCTGACCGGCGATATCTTTGCCGAGATCACCCGTCGCAGTGTGACGCCAGCCGTTGCTACGAAGGCTGCTCCAGAGATTGCCGTCGAGCTTCGTCCGACTCCTGCCGCTCGCTTGGGCGAGCGACAGCGCCGCAGCTCGAATCGTTCGTGGCAATGGATCGGCGCCGGCGCAGCAGCCGCAGCCCTCGTCGCCGGACTGCTAGCAGTACCTGCCTGGCTGGGTAACAAAGGTGACGCCGAGAACAACGTCGCCCAAAATAAGAACGTGGCCCCGGTTGATTCCAACAACGATGCCGCTGGCCCCGTTGCTGTCTCTCCGAGCCCGCTGGAAAACAAGCCGAGCGTTAATCAACCAGAAGCGACCGTTCCGCCGCCAGAAGAGACAAAGCCCAGCTTTACCGAGTTGATGGGAACCGGCGCAAAAAACGGAATCGACGAAAACTCTTCCAATTCACAAACTTTGCCTGACCGCAAATCGCCTGGGATGCGTATCAAGATTACGTCGAACCCGCCTGCTGACTCTCCATCGCTAGATGCGATGGAGAAAAAGCCGATGGGTACCGGCGCGATTGCTCGCACCACGATCAATCTAGCGGGGAAGAGCAATGCGTCCTTTGATCGTTTTGTAAAACCGAAAGAATTATCGCAAGAAAATCGCAGACAACTGCTCTCTCTTCTCGCTAATGAGAATGCCGGAACGTTGGATAACCTTTCGGATGGAGAGTTGCTGGCGGGTTTACGCAAGTTGCCCGAGGTTTTACAGTCGACTGACGAAGCACTGGTTGAACTGATTTCCAAGCTTGATTTGGATGACAACCATCAGATCGACAACAATGAACTGGCCAGCTGTTTGGCCGATGCTCGCTTTCGAGAAACGGAAACAGGGCGTCAGGTTGGTCGCTTGTTTTTCCGAATCGATGACAATCATGATGGCGTATGGACCACCGAAGAGGTAACGAAGAACGTTCGCCTTGCCGGGGGTTTGGACCAAGAATTCACGCGAAAGATTCGCTTATGGGATCAGAACCACGACGGCGTGGTGAATTTCGTGGAGGCGGAGTTTGGCGCTTCGGCGCTTGAGCGTGAGTTCCAATTGATTGAAGGCAAGCTTTACGATTCGCAAATTTTGGCCCAGGCCCAACGCCTGTTCGCTTCGTTTGATCGAAGCGGCGACGGCGCCCTCTCTGGTCGAGAACTGACCCGAGCCCTGGAGACGCCTGAAATTGCCGCCGCAGCCGCTGGTCGCAAGACCTTGTCGCTGCCCGAGCTTTACCTCCATCTGGAATCTGTCGCGCTCGGACTCTAAGCCGCGATTTCATCGAGCCGCCCCCTCAAAATTAATCGCAGCGCAAGTCCGCCAGCCAGTTCGGACGGCGCTGCGACGCATGAAGGAGCGAACGCGAAATGTTGCAGGCAGCCAAAGACGTTGTAACGCATGATTCGAGCGACCTGGGATGGCTTGCTGGTCACGCAATGGATAGCTCGACAGAAACCGCAGCACGTCCCGCGACCGCTTGGACGGAAGAACCCGAGCAGGAAGAGTCTGAATCTGCTCCTCGCGTTTCGACCAACAATGATACGTGGGACGAAGACGCACTGCGCCGCTATCTCAACGAGATGTCACGTTCGCCGCTGCTTTCGGCCGAAGCAGAGCGCCTGATCGCCGATCGCGTCGTCGCTTCGCGCAAGCGATTCCAACGTCGCTTGTTTGGCTGCGGGGTCGCCGTCAAGCAAGTCGAAAAACTGCTGGTTGAAACGCTCGACGGGTCGCGCCGCTTGGACCGCACGTTTGAGATCACCGTCACCTCCGCTGCTCGCAAACAAGCAGAGCTGATGAAGCTAGAGCAGGCCCTCGCGAATCTCCGCGACGCCAATCAGCGGAATGCGCAAGACTTAAAAATCCTACTATCAACCGCAACAATCGTGCGCCGCAAGCAAGCGGTTGAGCGACTGCTTCGCCGACGTTACCAGACCGCCATTTTGATCGAAGGACTCAACCTGCGAATCAAGTTCATTCCTGAAATCTTGTCGCGTCTCGGCAAGTTGGTGAATGAGTTATGTAACCAGCGCAGCGAACTCCGGGATCTAACCAACTTTCAACTCCCCCGCCGCGGTGCAGGCGCCGAAGTCTGGGTCGAAAAATACCAAGAGTTTCCTGAAACCCTCGTCTGGCAATATCCGCGAATCATGCAAGCGCATGCAGGACTTTGCCGCGTCCAGCGCGAGATCACCTCCGCCAATTTGCGTCTGGTCGTTTCGATCGCCAAGTCGTTTCGCGGTCGTGGGCTCAGCTACCTGGACCTGATCCAGGAAGGCAATCTAGGACTGATGCGAGCGGTCGAGAAGTTTGATCCTTCGCTTGGATTTAAGTTTGCGACCTATGCGACCTGGTGGATTCGCCAAGCCGTTATGAAAGGAATTGCCGATCAGGGAAGAACTATTCGTCTGCCGGCTCGGATGCAAGATCGCATTCAAAAAATCAACGTCGCCAAAGCAAGCTTATCGCAAGAACAGCGGAGCGAACCGCCGGTTGAAATGACCGCCCAGCGTGCGAAGTTGACCGAACGAGAAGTGATCGCCGCTGATCGCTTGGGCCGCACGATCATGTCACTGGACGTATCCAACGGCGATGATGATTCGTTTGGAGAAATTCTCGCCTCAAATGACGCTGAACAATCAGCCGCCGACGAACAACTTTTGCCGCAAGCGATTCGTCTACTGCTGGAACAATTGACCGAGCGCGAACAAGATATCGTCCGCCGCCGCTTTGGCATGTACGACGGACGCGTCCAAACGCTCGAAGAGGTCAGCCAGGCATTTTCGGTTACGCGAGAACGGATTCGCCAGATCGAAGCCGCCGCTCTCCGCAAACTGCGGCAACCACACATGATCTGCATGCTGGATGATTTTTTAGAAACTTGCGTTCAACGCCCTCAGACGACAAAGCCGCGTTAACACTTTTTGGGCGGCGCGCTTCAGAGCGTACCACCCAAACGAGAGCGTTTGGCGTTTCCAATGGCCCTCACCGCGGCCACGACGGCTTTAACCCAGCATGAAGATTTCTGATCCGCACTCTTCGGTGATCACTTCGCCGAAGAGCGTGTGGGCCGCAGAATCATAGATCGCGACCGGCAGGATCTGGCCGATTTGTCGTCGATTGCCGTCAAACACGACGATCCGATCGCATGGCGTCCGTCCGGTCAATTGCACCACCGGCGAATCGTCTGCGTCCTCTTGCTTGGCGGCCGTTTTGCTGATCCCTTCGACCAGTACTTTGAGCGTATTACCAATCTGCTGCTGGTTATCTTCGAGACTGATTCGATTTTGGATTTCTAGCAGCGTATTGTTTCGCTCTTGCTTGACCGTGAACGGCACGTCGTCCAGAAACAGCTCGGCGCCGCGCGTCCCTTCTCGCTCGCTGTACTTGAAGATAAAGCTATTCTTGAAACGGAACTCTTCGACCATGTCGACTGTCAATTGAAATTCGGCTTCGGTCTCACCGCAGAACCCTACGATAAAGTCGCTGCTGACCGCAGAACCGGGGACCCCTGCGCGAATGCGGTGCATCATGTCGCGATACTGCTCGACGGTGTAACCCCGTTTCATCCGCTTCAACACGTCGTTCGAACCGCTTTGCGCCGGCACATGCAAGTAAGGCGAGACCTTGTCCAATTCACGCACTGCGGTCAACAATTCGTCAGTCATATCCTTGGGATAGTTGGTGACAAACTTGATGCGGCGTATGCCGTCGATCTCATGAATCGCAGCCAACAAATCGGCCAGGTTCCAAGTCTTGCCAGCGGCGTCAACTCCGCGATAGCTGTTGACCGTTTGACCGACCAATGTGATTTCGACGGTACCTTGATCGGCCAGATGGCGCGTCTCGGCCAAGATCGCCTCAGGCGGACGTCCTTGCTCGGGACCGCGGACGCTAGGGACGATGCAATAGGTGCAAAATTTGTCGCAACCAATCTGAATCCGGACGTAAGCCTGAAACGGCGTCGGCCTCATCTCGGGATCTCGCAACGGATCAAAGCTCTCGTGACTACGCGCGATCTCTACCCTTGAACCATCTTTACGACCAAGACTGACTTCGATTTGACGCCCCTCACCGGCGGCGATCTTTTCGATCAGCGCGGGGATTTGATGCAACTGTCCGGGACCAACCACCAGATCGACGTACGGAGCTCGCTGAAAGATCTTCTTTTGATGGTTTTGCGCCATGCAGCCCATCACGCCGATGATCTTCTCAGGATGGTTCGCTTTTAAGTCGCGTAAGACGCCCAAATGGCTATAGGTTTTGTTTTCAGCCTGTTCGCGCACGCTGCAGGTATTAAACAACAGCGTGTCGGCTTCTTCCGGCTTGGTTGTCAGCTCATAACCTTGCTGACGCAAGCTGGCGACCACCAACTCACTGTCGAGCATGTTCATTTGACAGCCGACGGTATCGATATAAAGACGTTTGGGCATGGATCAAGTCGTAAGGAGGCGGATCGCACGTCCGTTGGAAGCGGCGACCCCGGCGAAATTTGGATCGGTAAATCGTTAAGCGGCGTCGCGCGATTTTTCGAGCATCTGCTCAAATACCGTCTGACGCTTCTCTTCTTCATCGCGGCGTTTCTGCTTTTTCATCGCTTCCATCGCGCGCTCATGTTCTTCGTCAAAGGCTTTACGCAACTGGGTGGTCAATACATTGCGACGCTGCCGCATAAAACGGACAAGCGTCATCACGGCCAAGTAGGCCGCTACCGCGTACAAAATCCAATCCAACTTTGACATACCGGGCTCCCATCCTTGGTCCCAAACCTAACTATAGTAACGGAAAACGGGGGGGCTTAGCGAGAGGGAAACCCGTTTCTAGCCACGGGAAGCCGACGCTATCACCCGGCTCTAGCTGCTGGCGACGCTAGCCAGACATTCAACAAAGTGCCCCTGTTGCTTAAAAACCGCACAATCATTCAACTCACCCCATCCCCTGCCCCGATCAAGAAGTAGAGTCTGATTCGCTGCGCGGCTCAGTAAAGCCGCACATCTGTTAGGGGGGTATCTGCCATGATAAAGACGCAAGCGAGCCACCAATCGCGGCGATATATTGCTTCGGTTTGCGCCTACGGATTTTCGCTCATCCTACCGTTGGCTCTGCCGCTTAACTGCGCCAATGCTTCGCGCTGGTCCGATGCAGCTTCGCAAGAGACTGCCGCCGCGGCGACTACCGCTGAGCCTGCGATGACTACTCCGGCGGTCACTGCGACCATCACCGATACTGCGAGCGACTTGCCGCCCACGCCTGGGCTGCGCCGACTTCCCCCGGTGACCGCTGAAGCTGCACCGCGAAGCGTCGCTCAAGCGAACATGCCGGTTCGCACACCGCCTGCCGCACCGATCGATTGGCGTCGTCCGTCAATGGTGATGGGCCCGCTTCCAGAAGAACCAGCCCCGCATCACTCACAAGTTCGACTCATCAGCGATATTACTGCGACCACACCGGCTCCTGCTGCGCAACCCACCAGAACTCCGCCGCTGACATCGTCCAGCGAACTTGCCGCCGAAATCATGCCGGCGCACACGACCCCCGAAAATGGCGCAATGACGTCTGATCCGAGCTCAGAAGATTCCAGCGTTCCCGAGCCATCCACGACTGTCCCCCAGTCGCGTTACGCCCAGGCGACAAAGCCGATCGTAGAAACAACGCCGACGACGATAACTCCGCGTTACGCTGCCACCACCGCGTTGGCGAATCCCGCCGAAACAACGTTGGATTCACCGATCGAGAAACCCCACTTTGCCCGCGTGACGGACGAATCGATGTCATCACCGGCACCCAAAGACGGACTCTCACCGATCTACGTCTGCCGTTTACTAGGCTTACGAGCCGCCCCAAAATAGGTCAGGAATTGGCCCAATGATCTGCGGCCGATCTCTGGCATCCGTGAACGAAGAAGTGAGTTCGTAGGTTGGGCGAAGCGAAACCTAACACTGCGCTCGCAAGTCCTATGCTGGTGTGCGTAGCGAATGACGCCTAAACAACTGAGCGCCATCGCTAGGCCTTCGGAGTAATCGAGGTGTGAGGATTCACGGCATCTAACAAGAATCTCGCACATCCGCCGCAAGCGGCGAACAAGCCCACGATATCTTTCTCTGTACTGCCTCCGAGTCCGATGCTTGGCTGCTACGAAACTCGAAGGTCGTCAGGCTGAAGCCTGATCTACCGTTGTTGACTTAACGTTGCAGGACAGATTGTCCCGGTGGGGCGTAGCGGACCGGATTGGCAGTGGCCGGTTCGAGCAGCCATTCATTCGACGCCGGCTCCATTTGCGGTGGCTGGAACTGCGGAGCTTGCATTTGCGGCGGCTGCTCGGCAACGTAGGTCGGTGGGTCGAACGGCGGCGCAGTCACCATCGCATCGGCTGGGGTCGGGACAGGCGGTTGACCAGCCGCAATCGGTTCGACAGCCGATTGTTTCCAGAGATCAAAGATCGTGCGCGGCTTACTTTCGGCCAAGGTCGGAGTCGGCTGCTGAGCCACCGCTCGGAACGAAGCTACTGTTCTGCGAGCCGCTGCCAGTAGTTCGTCCGACGAACGTTGAGTCGCTTGCTGATAGTAGGCAGTCAGGGCCACTTTGTTGACCGGCAATGTGCCCTCAGGAAATTCTGGGCGATCGTAGTTTTGCTCAGGACGTTCAAACAGCTGGCCACAGTCAATACAGTGGGTCAGCGCTTCGATCGCCATGATGCGAACGCGGGGGGAATTTTCAGAAGGGTTTCCATCTTTATTGCTTCCTTCGGCGCAGATCCGCAGCGCTTCACAGGCAGCCTTCGTCATGGTTCGCGCATCGGCGAATGCGATCGCCGCTTGAAAGCGGACGCATTCGCTGCGATCCGAGCGAAGGCTTGAGATCAGCGCTGCTTCCGCTTCGGGATACCAATGCCAGTCGACGCACGCCAAAGCTTTGACCGCTGCGACGCGGGCCGGCACTTGCGCCTGATCGGCGGCGATTTTGGCGGCAGCGGCTTGCGCGGGAGAGACCGGCTGACCATTGGGGCCGACCCCATTGGCGATTGCATTTTGCACCTGGTTGTAGACGCTGTTGCACGGCGGAGAGATAATTCCGCCGGTCATCATACTGACCGGAGCGAAAGAGTCATGCAGGAAGTGTCCAAAGGTCGAGTTACAACAATTGGCATGCGTTGCGTGTAAGCAGCTGCAGACCTCGCTAAAGAATCCACCGGATGCAGCCGAGGGAATCGGCGCGAGCGGCGCGGCAGGGTATGCGGCAGCTGCGCTAGCAGCGGAGGTTCCTATTCCAGGAATGTCTTGTGCATAACAAACGCTGGCCGCAAGCAATGCAGCCGGCGATACGGCAGCTAGCAACAATCGCATAATTTCCTACCTTCAAACGAGCCATAATGCGATACAGCATGTACTCGCCGCCGCGCGTGCAAGTCAAGATCAAGTCACGGTAAGAGTTTTGAGATCTGCCTTGTCGCTGCTCTCATAATTCCCTACAAACCCCACCGCGGCATCACCCGATTCACTTCAAACAAAAATTCGCAACGCGTGGGCAAGCCTTCTCGCAATTCGATTTTGACCAGTGCTGCGATCCTCATCTGGATCGCGGTCGTTGCTTGCGCAGAACTTCAAGCCCAAGATCTCCGTCGCTTACCGCCGGTTGATTCGAAAACACCTGACCAGCAGGCGATCTACAACTCACCCGATGATGGCGCGTTTCATTTCAATACGGCGCCGATCAGTTTCAACGACCAACCGACGCTCCCAGCTCCAACCCCGCCCGAATCTCCCGAAGTTGTTCCGCTTGGTCCTCAGGTTGAGGTCGCTCCGCTGCAAGCTCAACAGCAATGGGAGGATTGGGGCGAATATCAAATACCCTTAAATGGATGTAGCACTTGCGGCGAATGTCGCTGCGAACCTTGCACGGCGACGACACGCACCGGACGCTTTCTATGGCTGATCCAAAACGCCGTCTGTTGCACCGATCCCTGCTACGAACCAAGTTGGAAGCCGCTAGAAGATTCTGCGTTCTTCGTCTCTTCGGCTCGCCCGCAAGGAACCATGCGTTTTCGCTGGGACGCCGGCTGGGGAGTCTCGACGCCGGATCGCGCCGCATACTTTTGGGCCCAACCCGGCACAGGGCCCACTCCGACCGGGACTTACGTTCCCGATGTGGACTACATGACTCTTTATCAATACACCGAGACCGGCGGCAAAAAATTTGCCGCGACTTTTGAGTATCGATATATGGAAATGGATCCGGAGGGAGCGCCGCATGGCGCCGGCTTCGGCGACCTCACCATCGGAACCAAGACTTTGCTGTTTGATAACGGACTCTTCCAAGTCTCGTTTCTCATGAAAACGCACACTCCAACGGGTAGAGCCAGTCGCGGTTTAGGCACGGGGCACCTTTCTCTAGAACCGTCCGTGGTTGTCGGCGTCCACTTGGCGCCAGAGACCTACCTGCAAATGGAAGTCGGCGAGTGGATCCCAATTGCGGCGAACTCAACCTACGGCGGCTCGCTGCTGCACATGGCGAGCAGCATCAATCACACGCTCGCCTATCCGGCGCCCAGTTCACCACTAATCGGTACGCTTGAGATGGAAGCTTGGGCATTTCAAGCCGGCGCCTATACCAACTCGTTAGGAGTCGCCACCAGCGCAAGCGGTGCGATCTACGTCCAAAGCGCAGTCGGCGTGCGGTGGTTCATCTGCAAGGACTACGATATTGGCGCTTCGTGTGCGACCGGCATCACCGAACAACATTGGGCCGACTATCTCTTCCGCACCGACTTTCGCCTGCGGTTCTAAAATACGCAGAAGCGCTGCTCAACGCAGCACTGGTCCGCTTGTCTGCGACTACTCTACCGGCTCATGCACGACTTTGTCGATCTTGCGATTCGCGCCGGTGAAATAATCGGCGCCGCAGACAACCAAAGCGGCGCTGATCGACAGCACCACGCAGCCAAGCAACTGGCCCGTTGACGAAGGTCCAATGAACGCGTCTCCATCGCGCCAAGGCCACAAAGCGCGGATCGCGCCGATCATAAAGCCGCACATCAGCGCCATCGTCTGGGGTTCGTAGCGGTGCAGCAGCCAACGCAAGAACTTGCTAAACGCGATGAGCCCGACGGCGCAACCGATCGCAAACACCACAAACTGCAGCAGATCGCTACCGACCGCGGTGCCTTTGAGCAGCGATTTGGGAATTCCACTCAGATAGTGATACATCCCGAAAATCAACAGCAAGTACGAGCCGCTAATCCCCGGCAAGATCATGGCGCTAATCGCCACCATGCCGCAGCAAAAGGTGAATAACAGGTTGGGAGCCTGCTCGACATCCGGAAAGACCTGCGGCCCGGTTAATAAAAATGCGATTACCGCGCCGCTGATTCCTAATACCCAGCAGATCGCTAGCTTGGACTTGGATGGCTGGATCAATTTCAGCACCAACCAGCTGGACGCCACGATAGCGCCCAAGAAGACGGCGTAAGTGTAAGGTCGCGCCAGGCTATCAGGATCAATCAACTCGTGAATCAGCAGGATAAACGTCCCCAATCCCAGCGCAATGCCGCCACCAAGCGCAACCAGAAAGAACAGATCAATCCGCTGCGCCAACGCGCGCCACTCACGTTTCAACAACAGATTGATCGAAACCACGTCAAAATGACTGATCGCGGCGACCAACCGACGATAGATGCCCAGCACCAGCGCGACTGTTCCGCCGGAGACGCCGGGGATCGCATCGGCGGCGCCCATCAGCAGTCCGCAGCCAACATGTCGAGCCGCCGCGCGCAGCGATCCAGGGGAAGTCTTCGTCGAATCGGGCGCCTGGTCGTTCATGTCCGAACTTATGATCGCTAGAAAGTGCGTGCTTCGCAGAAACAAGGTAAGTAAGCGAGGATTGTAGAAAACAAACCGAATCCCCCATAGGCGACTCCGTGTCACAACCCAGCGAATTCGCTTGACCGGCGCATTTTAGAGCCTTACATTGCTGGAGTCTGATCCCAAGCCAACGGCTTACGGCTGAAAATATAGCTTCGATTTATTTCTCTTGTCTTCAACCCAAGATCTATTCACCAGATAAAGGCCTTGCCGGTGATTCGCTGGCAAGAACAACAGGGATGTTTCTCGAGCGAACAGCAGACTCGGTTACCGTCCACGCGCCAGCCAAATTGAACTTGTTTCTCGAATTGCTGGCCAAACGAAGCGATGGTTTTCATGAATTGGAAACTGTCATGACTGCGATCAACGTCTTTGATACGCTTCGCTTTACGGCAACTGAGGATGCACAACTGACGCTGCGCTGTCGATTCGCCGACGGAACCGTCGCCGCGACCGCCCCGCAAGACGCCGACGCGCTCTTGGGAGATTTGCCCTCTGGTCCTAGCAATTTGGTCTATCGCGCGGTAGATCTGGTGCGTCAAACCGCCGGAATCGAGCGGGGCGCCAAGATCGAACTGGTAAAACGGATTCCCGCCGCGTCGGGTCTAGGAGGCGCATCGAGCGACGCCGCGGCGGCGCTGATTGCGGCCGATATAGTCTGGAAACTCGGTTGGTCACGCGACAAGCTTTCTGCTTTGGCTGCTCAACTCGGAAGCGATATTCCCTTCTTTTTGCACACCGGACTATTTGGCAGCGGGCTGGCCGTTTGCCGCGGTCGAGGAGAAATCATCACTCCGCTGGCCATTGCGCGGCGGATGCACTTTGTCGTCGTGCGCCCCCCTGGCGGGTTATCGACGGCCGCGGTGTTTCGTCACTGCACCATTCCGGATCAGCCGCACTTGGCCGGTGAGTTATGCGATTCGTTGCAATCCCGGTCGACCAGCGAAATTGGTCGCCGTATGCACAACCGGCTCACCGAACCTTCGCGCCAACTATCAACCGAGATTGATCGGTTGACCCGGTGCATGATCCGTGCTGGAGCGATTTCTAGCCAAATGTCGGGAAGCGGCAGCGCTTGTTTCGCCCTCTGCAAAGATGCGCGACATGCCCGGACTCTGGCGGCAAAACTGAAGAACCAGCGGCTTGGCGTTGTATTTACCGCCAGCAACTGCGGCGTACATTGGAACTAGACGTACAACTTGAAAAATACAGACAACCCCCATCACGCAAGGCAGCATTACGAAGAGACACAACCGGAACTAACGGCATTTAGAGGCAACGCGACTTTCGTATCGAAGAATCCGTAATCTCCTTCGGGTGCGAATCAGCGACCAGCGAAACTGCCAACAGGGAGAGATACGCTGTGAACATCACCGAAGTTCGTATCAAACTCATGGAAGACGCCAGCGACCGTCTACGTGGATTTTGTTCGATTACGTTTGACGACGCGTTTGTGGTTCGCGATCTGAAGATCATCGAAGGCGCCAGTGGTCCGTTTGTCGCCATGCCTAGCCGCAAGTTGACCGGCCATTGTCCGCAATGCGGCGGCAAAAACCATCTCCGCGCCGGCTATTGCAATAACTGCGGCTTTCGCCTGCGCATGCCCCCGACCGAGCGAACGCCGGATGGTCGAGCCAAACTGTATGCCGACATCGCTCATCCGATCAACTCGGAATGTCGCGAGATGATTCAGACCCGCGTGATTGAAGAGTACGAAAAAGAAGTCGAACACGCTAAGCAGCCCGACTATCGCTCGCGTTATGATGACTTCTACGGTGACGCCGGCGAAGAGTTCTTTGAAGAAGATTCGTTCGACGACGACAAGCGTTCGCAGGCCAAACCGGCCGACGAACCGTCAGGCCAAACGCATCCCGCGCAGCCCAATCCCGCCGGTCCGCATCAATCTCACACCTCGGCATCGCAGCCGCAGCGTAAACGCAAGTTTGGCCAAGGGGTCTTCGAAGATTAACCGAGCACGCTGGTCGGCTCACCAGTCGCCGCATTCGCGGTCGAGTGCACGCAAGTAGTCGATCGCCTCGTTTACTTCGGCGACCTGCATGCCGATCTGCCGACCACCCTGGTCGCATTGGCCCAGCAGCAGCAAGTCTTCAAAGTTCTCGGACTGCTGCAATCGCCGCTTGGCGCGAGCGCCTATCGATCCATCCAGCAGCGCATGCGCTTCCATGTGATGCTCGATCAACCATTGCGTTCGCTCGGTGATTGTTTCGCCCAGCGATTCAAGACCTGCCGCCACATGATCCCGCGGGTCGATCCCCTTCCCCACGTCGTGCAGCAGCGCCGCCAACAACAACTCTTCGTCATAGGGAGACGCGCGGCGCGCTAGTTCAAACACCTGCAAGCTGTGATACAGCACGTCCCCTTCGGGATGGTAGTACGGATTTTGCTTCACATATTCCAGTGGCAACAACAGCATTTCGTAGTGCAAAAATCGATCGACGCGATTCTCGGCGGCGGCTAACTCCTCATCCAGGTCGCTGTCTGGATACTCCGCTTCCAAGTATTGCTCCAACTCGCGGATGCTCATCCGCTCGATCGCTTTGCCGGTGATCGAACTTTTGAAAACGTAATGCGCCTTATCACTTGGATAGACAGTTAGCTCAATCGGATAGACGTCCTGAATATGGACGTGAATGTAGACCTGGTTCTCACCCTGTTTGCGCACCTCTTTACGCTCAATGTCAAAGAACATTCCTTCTCTCTCCAACGTCGCCGCGATCGGCTCGACGCTGTCAGAAAAGAGGTGAATATCAATATCCGAGCCATGCCGGACGTGACCAGTCAGGACGCTGCCGATCAAGCGAGGGCGAAAGTTAGCCAACAGCTGCATCGCGTGAAGTGCGGCGAAACGCATCTCGCGCAGATTGTCGAGGCGAGCCTCTCCTTCAAACATCCGTGCGAGCGATTGGACTTCGTCCCGGATCTCGGCATTACTAGGCAGATCGGCCGGTTTGACCCAGCCTCGGCAAAGACGTCGAGCCGCTTTCATCTTGGCTCGGTAGTATTCCGATTCTTGACGTTCATACATCAACCGCGCAGCTTGACTCGCGATCTGACGCCGCAGCTTCGAAGCATCCGTCACAGCAGGGCCGACGAATTTTTAGCCTAAGCGTCGGCAGCGAGGCATTCGTAGAAAACAACCAGGAAGCGACGGTTTGAAAACCGCACTTACTCTCTATCTAAATCGTAGGCAGTCGGATCACTCCCGAAAAGCCCTGGCCTTAATTCGGGATCGATCCTATCGAACGTTCCACTGTTTAAAAAACGGGCGGCGGCGCACCGCGCCGTACCGGCAATCCAGCGCCCTCTCCCGACAACCGAACTACCGGACGGCAACGGTGCGCACGTCAGCCACGATTGGTTGCCACACCTTTGAATTTGTCATTAAGAGACCATAAGCGGTCCAAAACCTAATAGCAGCAAAACTTATGCCTAGACCCCGGCGCAAAGGTGGTCATTTTATGACCGCTCGCCTAACCTGCGCAACAGGCGGGGGTTACCGCCGATTCGTTTGAGTAAGGTTGGACGTTACGCGATTGTCGATGGTCGCCTATGCCTGCAATGCGACACGGTTTGCACAAATCGCTCGCAAAGCGCTGTAGAAGGTTTTTGCAAGCATCGCGGTACGTTAAGATGTGGATTCCCCCTCATCAACACACTCCCCTTAGCGTGATCTCATTCTTTTATGAAAATCGTCAAATATCTCGACGCCGGACAATCGCCCCGAACCGGCTGGTGGGATGGAGAACTGATCCGTCCCCTCACGATCTCCTTATTTCCCTTGCTGGAAATGATGGACCCCGCCGAAGTCGCCAGGTCCCATGTCTCACCCCACTGTGAGCCAATCCCCTTCGAGACGGCCTCGCTTCTGCCCCCCATCGAGCACCACGAAGTCTGGGCCGCAGGCGTGACTTATACCCGCAGCAAAGCGGCCCGCATGGAAGAGTCCGAAGCTGCCGCCGACTGCTACGATCGGGTTTATGCGTCTCCCCGGCCCGAACTATTTATGAAAGCGACCCCACATCGCGTCAGCGGCCCCGGTCAACCGCTGCGGATCCGTCACGATTCTAAGTGGAACGTCCCCGAACCAGAGCTCGGTCTGGTGCTGAACTCACGGATGCAGTTGGTCGGCTATGTTATCGGTAACGACATGAGCAGTCGCGACATCGAAGGAGAGAACCCGCTCTACTTACCGCAAGCCAAGGTCTACGATCAATGCTGCGGGCTCGGCCCCTGCATCGCATTGCGTGAAGATTTTGACGCCGAACTGCCGCAGCGGACCGACATCAAGATTGATCTTACCGTTCATCGCGGCGGTCAGGCGGCGTTCAGCGGATCGACCGACATCGGCGAGATGGCCCGTTCGTTTGATGACCTGATTGGGTACCTGCGTCGCGACAATAGCTTTCCGGCGGGAGCCATCCTGCTGACTGGTACCGGCGTGATACCAGACAATGATTTTACGTTACTTCCCGGTGACGTCGTCGAAATCAGCATTGCCGGCATCGGTACGCTCCGCAATCCGATCGTGCAGAGGTGATCCTCGGAAGTCAACTGTTCAGCGATAAAGCAGCGACCTATTCATAGAACGTCGATTTTTCGTCGGTTTATACTTTCGCCGAAATCAATGCCGTTTTCCCCAAGCGCCGCAGTCGTGTTGGCTTCAAAGGATTAAGCTGAAAGCTTTCGCCTGCACGCGTTCTCCCTTTTGCTTACGTTCCGTCCAACCTGTCGAGCTTCTATTTATGTCTGATACCCAGCCTGTTTTGATCGCCGGCCAATGGCGAGCCGCCGATGCTTCTGGCACGTTCCAAGCGGATAATCCTGCGACCAAACAACCGCTCCCGGCGCAATACCCCATTAGCACCTGGCAAGATTGCGAAGCCGCGCTGGGCGCTGCCGACGACGCGTTTCGTACACTTTCAAAATTGCCGCCAGAACGAATCGCTGCGTTTCTGACCCGCTTCGCCGAATTGATTGAAGCAAGCGCCGATGAGCTGTGCACCATCGCCAACGCCGAAAGCGGGCTCCCCGTTTCGCCCCGGCTGAAAGATGTCGAGCTGCCGCGCACTTCCAACCAATTGCGTACCGCTGCCGCCGCGGCCATCGAGCGCAGTTGGAAGCAAGCGACCATCGACACCAAGGCCAACATCCGCGCCTATCTGGCGCCGCTTGGACCGGTCTGCGTATTTGGCCCCAACAACTTTCCGTTTGCGTTTGGCGGCGCCTCAGGCGGTGACTTTGCCGCTGCGATCGCGGCCGGCAATCCGGTAATCGCCAAAGCTAATCCTTCTTGCCCTGGCACAACCTTGGCGCTGGCCAAGCTCGCGTTCCAAGCGGTGCAAGATACCGACCTGCCGCCGGCAACGCTGCAACTCTTTTATCACTGCAACTACGACGATGGAGCGAAGTTGGTATCGGACCCTCGCATCGGAGCCACCGCCTACACCGGCAGCCGCCGCGCCGGCTTGGTGCTAAAGGAAGCTGCCGACAAGCATGGCAAGCCGATCTATCTCGAACTGTCGAGCGTTAATCCCGTCGTTATCCTGCCGGGCGCACTGCAAGAACGCGGCGACAAACTGGTCGACGAGTTCACCGGCAGTTGCCTGATGGGCGCCGGCCAGTTCTGCACCAATCCCGGCCTGGTGCTGTTGATCGACAGTGCTGAAACTCAGCAGTTCGTCTCTGGCGCCGCCGCCAAGTTTGCCGCAGCACCCGTCGGAACACTGCTGACCAAGAATGTCGAAACCGGCCTGACCGTCGCGCTTCAAACTTTGATAGAAGCTGGAGCCGAAGAACTCGCAGGCGGCGCAGCCGGCGCAGGGACCGGTTATAGCCACGCGAATACTCTGTTAAAGGTTGACGCGGCGAAGTTTTTGACCGATCCCGAAGTCTTCCAAACCGAAGCTTTCGGCAACGGCTCGCTGCTGGTTGTCGCTAAAGATTTGACCGAAGCAATCGCCGTCATCGATACGCTAGAAGGGAATCTGACAGGCTGCGTTTACAGTGACACGCAAGGTTCCGACGACGACGCCTATACTCAGCTCGAACCCCATCTCCGTGTTAAGGTGGGTCGACTACTGAACGACAAAATGCCAACCGGCGTTGCGGTCAGCCCGGCGATGAACCACGGCGGCCCCTTCCCAGCGACAGGGCATCCGCTCTTCACCGCAGTCGGAATCCCGGCGTCGCTAATTCGGTTTGGCACGCTGCAATGTTATGACAATGTTCGCCCTGCACGATTGCCAGTCGAGTTGCAAGACAAGAACCCGACCGGGAAGACATGGCGATTGATCGATGGGACCTGGACAACTGGGGATGTCACGGCGTAAGCCTTGACTAGCTGCATCAAGAAACTAAGGAAGGGACCACAATCGCTGCGGTCCCTTTTTTTTGCGTACTGCGTTTTTTGTCTTCTGCTGGTTACGGGGCTATTTCTTTTCCAACTGCACCACAATCTCATTGGGTCCCGGCTGAACGGTAAACTTCAGTTCGGAGGATCCGTAATCACGATAGCGATCAGGGTACTCGGCCCGCATTATCGGACCGCCGTCGGTGGTGGCCGGGTTGAGGACGATCGCCTGATGTTCGCCTGGTACGGCTCCGTCATGTTCTTCAAAGGTGGTTAGGCGAAACGACCCGTCTGGTTCGATCTTGCCGTGCGCGTTCACCACGGCGCCCTCTGCGGTCGTTGTGCGAAACTCGATTAGCCCCCGCTTGGCAGGCGAACCGTCAGGCAAGATCACCTTGCCAAGCACTGGATGCGTTTTCGCCTCGGGAGCACAGCCGACCGCAATTACGCTTGCCGACAGCAAACAGAGGCAACCACTGAACTTCGAAATCCATTGCATGATCGACGTTTCACTCCTCAGTTAAACGCAGTCGAAAACGATCCCTTAGAAGTCGACGCTGATAACCTGACTATCTTTGCGGTTGGCAAGGTAACCCAGATTGGTCGTGTCGATCGTAACGGCAATTGAACGCACGCTGGCGTCACCCAGCACAAAATTTACGACGCCTGGGTGATAACTGCCGAAGACCAGTTTTTCGACTCCGGAGACCGTATCGTTCGGACCTTTGGCCAATGGATAGCCTGGGCCCGCGGCCCGCATCGTGGTGTAAGCCCAACCGCTGAGGACTGGTCCATCGCTGCCGGCCGTTTCACTCAACAGATTAGGCAAACGAATATGCTTCTCTCCAATTGCGATCGTATTGGTCAAGCCGTCGGTGACTGACGCCATGCGGGTTATCGTCTTGTATGCGTTGTGATTTCCGTCGGCGATGATCAACATCCCCGTCGAATTCTTATTCCGCAGTTTCGAGTCATCCCCCGAATCGCCGTCGCACGATGCATAGTCCCAAACAGGACCTTTGTCGTTGGCGATCGTTCCGTTGATCGCTTCTAGCGTCGTCGCAAAATCTCCCACGCCGTGTCGGCTGGGACAGACATACCCCGAGATCGGCGCCTGCTGCGCGGCGGCCGTTTGATCGGCGTATTTCGCTTTCATATCCAGCGAATCGTACAACGCGTTCTGCTCCATGAACGGCAGCAAGAATGCCGCCCAGCCCATGTACCCATACTCAATCCGGCTCGGCGGGAACTCGTTGTAGGTGTCATGAAAGTTGTGTAGCGACAAGCCGACTTGCTTCAAATTGTTCAAGCATTGCGTCCGCCGCGCCGCTTCGCGGGCCTGTTGCACCGCCGGCAACAACAACGCGATCAATACGCCGATGATTGCAATCACTACCAATAATTCGACCAGCGTGAACCCAACCGGTGCACGACGAGAGATTTTGGACATGGTCGTTTACCAAAAAATGGAATAGATGAGGAAACCTTCTAACCCCTGAAGATGACGGGGCGGAATCTCTAATTTATCGACCCATTGTCAGATCGCAAGAGAATTTAGTTTTTTTGCACTACTTTTCACTCACCATTTACCCCTAAAGAACCGGCCGATATCCCATTCAAGGCGAAAGTATCCTCTCCAATTATCAATTTAGTGGTCATCAAGATCAAAAAGACAACCGCTACCAATGCGCATTTAGCGCAAACCCTGACCCGTCCCGCAAAACTGGCCACAAACTGCACCTCTGTAACGAATGACCAACCTCAGCAGGTCGTTTAAACTGGCGTCTCCTGCGAACCCCATAACTCCAGGACGAACCACCCATGAAATCACTGACCAAAGAACTGTGGGTCGACGTGCCGCAGCGGCGCAAGATAGTCTCGATCCACCGTGACGTCGAACAGACTGTCAGCGACAGCGGTGTGCAAGAAGGCTTGGTCCTGGTGAACGCGATGCACATCACCGCGTCGGTCTTTATCAACGACGACGAGTCAGGCCTCCACGCTGACTACGATCGCTGGTTGGAAGAACTAGTTCCGTTCAATCCAGGCAGCGATCCAAGCAAGGGTGGATACCTGCACAATCGCACCGGCGAAGATAACGCGGATGCTCACCACAAACGGCAGATCATGGGACGGGAAGTAGTGGTCGCGATCACCCAAGGAAAATTGCACCTGGGGCCGTGGGAACATATTTTTTATTACGAGTTTGATGGGAAGCGACGGAAGCGGATTTTGATCAAGGTGATTGGGGAGTAAGCAAGCATAGAACTTCACGAGCTGCTTAAAAAAGTCGATATCACAGAGTCGTTCCTTGAGTTCGTTTGAAAGCTGTACTATGGCAGGCTCGGGCGGAGTCGGCAAGCGAACGGACGCTTGCGGGCGCGGAGTAAACGGCTGGGAGAATCGCATGATTGAAGACTTCTTGGAAGCAGGCATCGCGTGGGGTGAAGCCAGCGACATGAGGGCAAAATATTGCGAGTGCGTTGGCCGATAAATCGGAATTTGTTTTTGAGTAAGTTGCGGGAAAAGAAAAGATTCGATGGGCGTTTCATACCTTGTATTCACGTTGAACGACGACTCCGCAGCTTGGATACAAGAGACCGGTTCGGGAGTGAAAAACTTGCAAACTTCGAGTCGTTCTCCACGACTAAAGGATTTAAGGGACGAACTGAGTCGACTGGATGGCTATGCCGTCGATGAACACATCGGCGGCTACTCTGTCGACTTTGAAGTGGTTGACGTACGTGGATACGCCGCAGGTTGGTCAACATCGATTTGGACAAGGCGTGAAGACCTTGATGATATCGTCCCTACCGATGAAGACGTCGTGCGGATCACTTTTCATAAAGGGACGCCGGAACTTGCCGTCTTGATTTGCCAAAAGCTAACGCACTACTGTGGACCGCTTGTTCTGATTCGCGGAGATGATGCACTTCCCCTATTAATTCAGGAGGAGATTGACGCTGCGATTGTCCAAAAATGGCTCTGTGGCTAGTCCTCGTCCTCTCGGACTATATAGCTCGTCACTGGAACCTTGCTTCGCGAACCGCAACATTCGCCCACCACTCAACTCAACACCTGATTCAGACCAAGCTCAACGTCCGCAAGGATTGCATTTACAATTACATTGGGTATTGTGGACACATTAGGAAATTTGGTCCGCTTTTTGCTCGGCCGAAGTCCCATGAACGTACTAGTAATGTTCAAGCGTTGATACCAGTGAGGGTAAGCGATGACAGCAGACGAGACCCTCCTAGATACATTGCGCCGCCATCGGGAAACGCTCGGCGACAAAACCGCGTTTACCTTTCTTAAATCCGCGAACGAGCGGCTCTCGATCAGCTACCGGGATCTCGACGCTCGCGCGCAGGAAATCGCCCACGGCTTGCTGCAGGTCGCCGAGCCTGGCGATCGGGCGTTGATGATGTATCCCGCCGGTCTTGATTTTATTGAAGCATTTCTCGGTTGTTTGTACGCCGGGATAGTAGCTGTTCCTGCTTATGCGCCCAAAAAGAACCGCAACGCCGAGCGGATCTTGATGATCGCCGAGGACTGCCATCCGCGACTGCTGATGTGCACCTCCGAGACGCAATCGACCGTCGAAGCTGCTATCGCCCGCGCTGTACCAGGATCGTCGGTCGTGGGCACTGATCGGTTGAGCGCTGCTTGCGGCGGATCGCTGCCGACCGTGCGTGCTGATGAGCTGGCGTTTTTGCAATATACCTCTGGTTCGACGGCGGTCCCCAAAGGCGTCATGGTCTCGCATGGCAACATCATCGCGAACGAGCAGTTGATCCAAAAGAACTTTCAGTTCACCCAACAAATGGTCGGCGTCTCGTGGTTGCCGATGTTTCATGACATGGGCCTGATCGGCGGTATCTTGGCGCCGCTGTTTGTAGGAGCTCCCTCGGTCTTGATGGCGCCCAGCATGTTCCTGCGCGATCCGATCCAGTGGCTCAAGACCATGATGGCGTACCAAGGCGCCGTTTCTGGCGCTCCGAATTTCGCCTACGACCTGTGTGCGAAAAAGATCACCGCCGAGCAAATTAAGCAACTCGATCTCTCGCATTGGAAGGTCGCATTTAACGGTTCCGAGCCGGTGCGTGCCGAGACGCTGGAGCGGTTCAGCCACGCTTTCGCTGCTTGTGGATTTCGCCCTGAAGCCTGCTTCCCGTGCTACGGCATGGCCGAAACAACGCTGCTTGTCTCGGGCGGACCGCCGCTGCTGCCAACCAATGTTGTCACGGTCGATGCTGCTCAACTCGAACAGCATCAAGTCATCGAAACCCCCACAGGCCGCTCGCTGGTCAGCTGCGGTCAGATTGGCCCCGATCTGGAAGTTCGCATTGTCGATCCCGAGACGTTCGTCGAAAGTGCAGCCGGCTCCGTCGGCGAAATCTGGTTGTACGGGGCCAGCGTCACGCAAGGTTATTGGCAGCGCGAAGCGGCGACCGCTGAAGCGTTTCATGCCAAGCTGCCCGGCGACGATCGCAACTGGCTTCGCACCGGCGACTTTGGGTTTCTCCGCGACGGCGAACTTTTCGTGACAGGCAGGCTGAAAGACCTGATCATCATCCGTGGACGAAACATCTATCCGCAAGACATCGAAGAGCTGGTCGAGCAACACTTTGACGTGATCGAACCGAACTGCTGCGCCGCTTTCTCGGTCGAGTATCGGGGCGAAGAGAAACTGCTGGTGATCGCCGCCGGTAGCCGCGAGATGGTTCGCTGGTCGCAAAGCGGCGATGACAACGGCGAACTGGTCGAGCTGCATGACAAGATCGACGCGCTCCGCTCTGACATTTTGAATCGATTTGAAGTCGCGCTGACCGATCTGATCTTCGTTCGCCCGACCGCCTTTCCGACCACTTCTAGCGGCAAAGTGCAGCGGCAACTTGCGAAACAGCGGTTTGAAAACGGCGATCTGGAGATCCTTTTTGAATCGGCAGTCCGTACGCCGGAAACGGTCGACACATCTCTCTCTGGGTCCGAGGAACTGACCGCGTTGATTTGCGACATCTTGCAGCAATGGGCGCACGACGAAGAGCAACAACTACCGCCGCTGGATGGGCACACCACTTTTACTTCACTCGGCGTCGATTCGCTGGCCGCTGCCGACATTGGCGCTCGCCTGGAGAAAGAGCTGGGAGTCAGCGTCGAAGCCGACACGCTCTACCAACAGCATACCATCGATGAGTTGAGCCAATACCTTCGTCGTAGAGCACCGAACCAGTCGCTGGCAAACGGCCGCGCACCGCTCACGCAAGACGACTACCTGGGCTTCTACAAAGAAGGGCTGCAGCGCTTTCATCAATTTCGAGCCGCCGGTCACGACTATTTCGGCACCGAGATCCAGCGTCAACACGGCAGCTACGTCTGGGTGGGCGATCGCAAAATGCTGATGCTGTCCTCTTATAGTTATTTGGGGCTGATCAATCGATCGGAGGTTAATGAGGCCGCTGCCGCTGCGATCGCCGACTACGGAACCGGCGCCCATGGCGTTCGCTTGCTGGCCGGCACCTTTGATGCGCATCGACAATTAGAACGCGAGATCGCCGAGTTCTTTCATGCGGAAGACGCGATCGTCTACAGCAGCGGCTTTATGACCAATCTGGCGACGGTCGCCGCTTTGGTCGGCAAAGGAGATGTCGTCATCGGCGACGAGCTCAACCATGCGAGCATCGTCGACGGCTGCCAATTTTCGGCGGCGACCTTTCTGATGTTCTCCCACAACAACCTGGAACAGCTAGAAACGCTGCTTCAAGAGCATACAGGTCGACGCATTCTAGTGATTGTTGACGCCGTCTATTCGATGGAAGGCGACATCGCTCCGCTCCCTGCGATCATCCAGCTTTGTCGCAAATACGGCGCGATGTTGATGGTCGACGAAGCGCACAGCTTGGGCGTGATCGGCAAAACGGGACGCGGGATTCAAGAGCATTTTGACCTTCCCAGTGACGCAATCGATATCAAGATGGGGACGCTCTCCAAATCCATCGCCAGTTGCGGCGGCTTCATCGCCGCTCGGCAAGAGATTGTTGACTATCTCAAATACAATGCTCGCGGGTTCATCTTCTCGGCTTCGCTGCCGGCAGCCCAAGTTGGCGCCGCGCGCAAATGCTTCGAGATCATCCGCCGCGAGCCGCACCTGGCCGACCATTTGCGCAAGCTGCGAGATCAATTTGTAACCGGGCTCCGTGAACTTGGTTTTGAAGTCCCGCCCACCGAATCAGCGGTCGTTCCCATCATCTTCTCGTCCGAGAAAGAAACGCTGGAAGCGGTCGGTTTCTGTCGCGATCACGGTCTGTTCGTCGTGCCGGTCTTCTACCCGGCCGTGCCGATGGACAAGCCTAGAATCCGCGCCACGGTGACCGCTTCGTTGACCACCGAAGAGATCGAAAGCGCCCTCAGCATCTTCCAAGCTCTCTCTCGCTGGCAAGCACAAAGTCCCTTGGAGCGTATCCTAGAGGCCAAAGGCGCTGAAAAACGTACGATCACCTTCGCACGCCCCGCATCCTCGATCTCTTCGCCGTGATTCCAACTTTTGGTGCTTGCCATCCAACGAATCGATCGACGAGAAATTTCAAGGGTTCTTCTAAATACTGGTCGGTGACCAATTGGGCGGATCGCTGGCCGGGAACGACTCGACGCCTGACTCTTCGACCCGATCCTTCGGCACATCGGCCGACTTTTCGTCTCGGACCCAGGAAGCGGTCAGATCATTCGCGGCCAAAATTCGGTCAAGCAATTCTTCGGTTTCGGCCGGCGCAGCTTGGCTGCAAAAGTGTGCTGTCTGCCGCCGAACTGCGTCTTCCATATCGGGATAAGAGGCGATGTGCCGATCAGCGGCTGCTTCAATCCGCTCACAAACATGGCGCCACTCTTGATTCATTTGCACGTCGCTCATCGAACTTCTCCTTGAATGGTGGCGACGCGGCTGGTCGCCGCGTCGCAATCAGTTCGCCCACTAAACCAATTGTAGGCGCATCAAGGATCACTTCGCCAAAAAGCAGCATCTGGCCGCAGTCTGGGCCAAATTACGGCTGGACAGTTGGCTCGATCGGTGATGAATAGTCAGCCCCGTTCAAGCTGTTAACCACTGATAGCTGCCAAGCTTGCTGCAAATCTTTCAGCTGCTTGACGACATCCGGGTGCTGCTTCAACACGTTCTCTTTTTCATAAGGATCGGCGGCCAGATCATACAACTCAAAGCGAACCGCTCCCTGTTTGTTCTCGATACGATGCAGTTTCCAATCGCCATTGGTCAGCGACGCATGCCCGGCTAAGGATTCAATCGAAGCCGGCGGTTGCGGCAAGTCGGCCGCGTGCATACTCACTTTGTCTGCCGGCAAATCGCCGCCAGACTTTTGCTTGTTCAACAGGTCGGTCATCCAGGCATCCGATGGTGTCGAGACGCCGCCGTTGGTCGTCTGCCAAAACCCAATCGGTTGTGGGCGCAGCGGGGTCTTCTCTGTCAGCAGCGGCAACAGATTCATCCCATCCAGCGGACGTTTTTCATTCGGCGACAGGCCTGCTGCGGCCAGTACCGTCGGAAAGATATCACAGGTGGTTGCGCGTAACATCGTGGCCTGCGACGTCGGAAAACGTGTCGGCCAATTCAAAATGCCCGGCACCAGCAAACCCCCTTCGTAGATCGAACCTTTCTTCTCGCGGAACGGACCGGCCGAGCCTTTTGCTTTGTCGGCCCCGTTGTCGCTGCAATACCACAGGAGAGTATTGTCCGCGACGCCCAATTCATTCAGCGTGCTGCGAAGCTTACCGTAAGCACGATCGATTCCTGTCACTTCGCCATAGTAATCGCGAAACTTGGCTGGCTCATCTTTGTAAAGTTCGCGATCGGCGTCCGCCGCAACGTGCGGGACATGCGGCGAACCAAACCAGACCACGGCAAAAAACGGCTCTTTTGCTTTTGCTGTCCGCTTGATCCAATCAATCGCCAGGTCAGCGGTCACATCCGAGCTTTCACCGTGATACTGCACCGCACGCCCGTTGTCGCATAAGATCGGATCGTTATCGTAAAAGTTGGGCGCGCTGATCCAATGGTCGAACCCACACTTGCCAGGATTGACCGGACTATCATTGCGGACCGAACCCAGATGCCATTTGCCAAAGTGGGCCGTTGCATAACCGGCAGCTTGCAACTGCTCGGCCAAGGTGATCTCTTGCGGGCGAATCGGCCAGCCCCAAGCATACACGGCTGAACGATTCGGATTACGACCGGTTAACACACTACAACGCGTCGGCGAACAAACCGGCGCCGCGGCGTAAAACCGATCGAAGCGAATTCCTTCGGCGGCCGCTTTGTCCAGGTTTGGTGTTTGGATTGGCGCTGCGTGGTTATAGCCAACATCCCCCCAGCCTTGATCGTCGGCCATTACCAGCACCACATTCGGACGATCCGCCGCCATCAGAGAAGCGGCACAGCACGAAACAACGGCCAGACAGGCCAACAGCAGACGAGGCGGCATAACGGCAGGCTTTCGATCGGCGGAAAGAGAGGAAGGTTGCTCTATCCAGACTACACCAATCCAACGCGCCCTTCCACACTTCCTGGCCAAATGCTGAGTCCGCTATGTGGAACTAGAGAAGCAGGTTTTTCGTGTGCCGCTGTCTGGCTTGTCCAGCAATGGCACACAGATTTTGCCGGTCACCAAATTATTCGTGCCCGGCTTCGCTGGCTCCACTCTTGAGGCTCGACAAAAATGCGACGAGATCACGGACTTCCTGGCGTGAAAGTTGTTTGTAGATATCTTCGGGCATCGGAGAGTTAGCCGCTTTGCGGACGTCGATGTCGTCTTGCGGGATCGTCAGCAGATTGCCTTCGGCGCTGACCAGGCTGAGCGTATCGTCGGTTTCTTCCTTAAGTACGCCGGAGAGGGTTTGTCCGTCGACAGTCAGGACCATGACTGACTCAAAGCCTTTCGCGATTTTGGCGTTGGGGCGGACGATCGCTTCCAACAGATACTCTGAGTCCTTTTCGCTGCCGATCTTGTCTAGCTCGGGACCGACGCGGCCGCCGATTCCTTGAGCACGGTGACAGCGGACGCAGGAGACCTCGGTCTTCTCAAAGAAGATCTTGCGTCCTTTTTCTAGATCACCGCCGGCCAGAGCGGTGCGATAGACCGACAGCGGGTCGGCCGGATCGAGCGTCGCTTCGTACTTGGCCAGCAGTTCACCTACCGCTTTGTCGTCTCGGTTCGCTTCAGCCGCTTGCAACACATCCAGTTGCGAGTCCTGGGGGACTTCACCTGCCAACAGTGCGGTGACTTGAGCGGCAATCGCGTCGGTTGAGCCCTCCAATTTGGTCTCGGCCAATGCAGCGAGAGCCTGTTGGCGTTCGACCATCGTATCGGCTTTGGCGCCTTGCGATAGCTGAGCGATCGCTGCGCTCGGATCGACCTTCATTAGCAGCGACCGGGCAGCGGCGCGAACTTCGGGAACGTCGGACGAAAGTGCATCAGTGACAACTTTCTTGTTTTCCGAATCGAGGGCGACGACGGCAGTTAACGCATCGGCCCGCGTTTGCGGCGACTGTTCTTGATCGTTCATTAGCGTGATCAAGACGGGGGCAACTTCTTGGATACCCAACTTGGCCGCGAGTTGTGCGGCGGCGTTGCGGACTTTCTCGGGACCAGCCAACAAACCTGGCAACTGCGTTACTAGCGCGATTTTTGCGACTTTGGCGTCTCGCTTTTCTAACGGGCGATGAAAGTTGAGGACGCGATCTAGCGGCGACGGTTCGGCCCAGTCTTGCAACATAGCCAGCGCCTCGAGTCGCATTGCCTCGGGAGAGTTGGATTGGGCGGCGTAGTTGGCCAGCGCCGCGGCTGTCTCGGCGTCGCCGATGCGGAAGTTCGCGTTCAGCACACGACGCAGCAACGCGTCATCTTGAAAGCCTCGATTAATCGCGGCGGCCAATTGCGGCAGTGCAGTTTCGATCGGCAAGTCATGAATCGCGCGAGCCGCTTCCAGTACGACTGACTCGTTGCCATCTCCTACAAATCGAACAATCGTAGGGCTTTGCAACCGGCGCAACGCCACGACCGCAGCGCGACGCACAGCGACCGAGGGATGCTTGGCAAGATCACCGATCTGCTGCACATTGCGGGTTGCGGCTAAGGCCATCACGGCCCCATGTCGCAAGACCGGATCTTGATCGTTATTTTCGGCCAGAATCTCGACGATTCGTGCAAACATGGGTCGCGTGTCGCCAAAATGATTTCCTTTGGAAACGCCGAGCAACGCGAAAAATTTGACACGCGGGTTCTCGTCGTTAAGCAGTGCGACCAGCGACTCTGGCTGTTCGAGATCGCCCAGCACCTTGGCTGCTTGAGCGCGGACTTCGGGATCGGCGTCTTTGATCAGCGTTTCGCTAAGCACTTTGGCAGGCTCAGCCCGCTCGCGCACGTCGCGCAGTTTGTCGGCGATTTGGCCGATGCCCCAGATCGCGTGCAGGCGAGCAAGTTGGTTGTCGCTGCTGGTCGCGACTTGATTGAAGATATCAAGCGCGTCACGGTTGGCCAGCTCGAACTGGGCGCCTTGGCGAACGCGACGATCGGGATGGGCCAGCAGTTTGGCGAGTTCTTCCAGCGACTTCTCGGCAAATCCCTCGGCCAACAACTTTTGCATCTCTTTGACGATCGGCTGATCGATTTCTTGGGGATCAAAGAAGCGATAGAGTCGCCCTTTGTTCAGCCCGTTCCAACCATCGACCCAGTCGCTGACATAGATCGCGCCATCCGGACCAAAATCAACGTCGGTCGCCAGGATCCGCCATAGCGGTTGTTGATCATCGATCATCTCATAGGTCGCGCCATTGGGCTTTAGCTTAAACGAGCGAACGCCGCTATTAGCCGGACCGCCGCGGAAATCGCAGAGGAAGAACGTGCCGCGATATTTTTCACCCAGCCCAACGCCGGGATAATAGGCCAAACCGCTGGGACCATCGGCAAAGTTGCGAATCGGCGGGTTCAAATAGGCGGCCTGACCTTCGTGAAAGGGATGCCACAGTTTTTCACGATTCCAGGGTCCGCGATCACTGAGATATTGGTAGGCCATGTTCCAGCCGCTGTTGCCCCCTTCGACCAGATAAATCCAACGCGCCTGATCGCCGCTGTCAGAGTTGTTGTCGCCGGTAAACAAGTTGCCATAGTCGTCAAAGGCCAGCTCTTGCGGATTGCGCAGGCCGGTATAAAAGACTTCGAGCTCGGTTCCATCAGGGTTACAGCGAAATACGGCGCCGCTACCAGGATCTTTGAGCACGCCGGCATTGGTTTGCACGTTGTAGCCGCGATCGCCGATGCTGAAGTAGATCTTGCCATCGTTGCCGATCACCAGACCGTGCATGTCGTGACCACGAAACGCGAAACGCACGCCGAAGCCGGTGAACATTGATTTACGCACGTCGGCAATGCCATCGTTATCGGTGTCGCGCAGCTTCCACAGATTGGGAATGTTGGTGTAGAAGAGATCGCCATTGAGCCAGAGGACGCCGGCGCCGGTACCTTCGACGATATCGTTGAAGTGATCGGCGAAGACCGAATCGTGATCGGCCTTGTGGTCGCCATCGCGATCTTCGAGCAGCCGAATACGATCATCGTACTTGGTGTAATCGACCTTCGCTTCGGGATGGTGTTTGAGAATGTAGGCGCGACGATCTTCGACCGACTGCGCCGCTAGATCGTCATTCAGCCAATAGTTGTGTCCGCGATTGTCTTCGACCCCTTTGCCTTGGCGGAAGGTCTCGGCGACGAAGACACGGCCCGTCGGATCAAAGCAAAACGCGACCGGATTGGCAAGCTGCGGTTCGGCGGCGAACAGCTCGACCTGGAAGCCTTCAGGAATTTGGAAGCCCGACATCGCGTTCTTCCCTTCGTCCGAAGCTGGCGCTACTTGCGGCGTCTCGGGTTCAGGGACGTCGTTTTCGGCATGGACGAACGAGACGAGCGTCAGCGCGGAGAACGCCAGCGCGACAATCGGGGCAAATAACTTCACGACGATCGACCTTGGTAATGTATGAATCGAGAACGGCCTGGGGAGATCGACGACGCCGCAGCGGGTGGGGGGTAGGAAATGGCGTCGAATCTTTTAGCCTAATCGGCCTCAAAACATCGAGCAACTCCCTGGCTGGGCGGCAAGTCGCTTACGTTGGGGCGCGTTGACCAGGATCCTCTTTGCCATACCGCCCTTGATACTCGTCTTTGGGGTATTTGCGGATGTTTTTCCGCATTTTATCGCTCATCGCGGCGGCGACATCGATGTTTAGCTCGTTGGCCAACGCCAGCCCGTAGCACAAGATATCGGCCAATTCTTCGCCGATGGCGGTCATTTTGGCGGGGTCGGACTCAACCGCGCGAGAGGCCTCGACCGTCAGCCATTGGAAGTGCTCCATCAGCTCGGCTGCTTCGACGGCGAGCGCCATGCTGATGTTTTTGGGCGCATGAAACTGCCGCCAATCTCGCTCGGCGACAAACTGCGAAATCATCGCTTTGATTGCGGCGACCGAGGTTTGGTCGTCGGTCGTCAGCTGATCAATCAGCGTATTTAAGGAAGGCGCAGGGTCAGTCATCAGGCGGTTCTCGCAAACAAAGGAAGCGAAAACCGCCAGCTTAAACCGCTGACCACGCAGTGAACAGGACTAGGCCCCAGCTACTTAACATCCGGCGCTTTGGCCGCCAGCGATTGCAGATAGTCGATCAGAGACGTGAACTCGTCGAGCGTGATCTCGTCGGTCAACCCTTTGGGCATTACCGAGACCTCGCTCTTCTTGCGGGCGTCAATCGAATCAGGGTCGAGCTTGTGCTCGTTGCCTTGCTCGTCACGAATAATAATTTCGTCGGCCGCTTCGCTGGTGATAAACGCCGTCATGACGCGTCCATCTTCCAACAAAAAGATGTTGGTGACAAAGCCTTGGGCGAACGTCTTGCTGGGCAGCAGCACCGACTCGGCCAATTGCTCACGTTTGTAAGTCTTGGCGACCTGCGGCAAATAGGGGCCGATCGGCTTTTCGTTGGCGTCCACTGTATGGCAACGATTGCAGGTGAGCTTGGCGAAGAGTTGCTCGCCCCGCTTCCGATCTCCTTTGTGCTTCAGCACGTAGGCGAGGATTTCTGCGGGCTGCATCGTCTTCAATTTTGGTCCGCTTGGCGTTTCGGTTTTGATTTGCCAGGCATTGGCGATTCGCTGGGCGGCGGCGCTGACCTGCGGATCTTGAGAAGCGAGCAGCCCCAGGATCTTTTCTTCGGCCTGACGATCATTCGCCAGATAGACTGCTTCAAGTCGCAGCCGCGGGCGATCACTCCAGCCAGAGTCGATCGACTGGGTGACAATTGCCTGTACTTCGGGCGACAGTTTTTTCTGCTGCGACAGCAAAACCAGACCAGCATCGGCCCACGCGGCCGCAGGTCTATCGCCCGAGTCGGCCAGATCCACTAGCTGATGCACGCACCCGCCCAAGCGGGCTGCATCTTTGAACGCGTCAAAGGCGGACGAGTATTCGGCTTTCGATTTGCCGTCCGCATGCAGCGAGTTCAAGCCGGCATGCGCCAACGCCAACACGGCTTTGTCTTGAGAACGTAACAACGCGATGACTGCGTCCGACTTGACCGACGCCGCCGCATTTTTATCGGCAACGACTTTTTCGAGCAGCGGAATCGCTTCGCTGGGCAGCGAATCGCTGGCTGCGACCTTGGTCACGGCGGCTGGGACAAAACTAGCGTCTTCGGCGGCGCGAGCCAACACCAACTGCAAACTACCGTCGAGATCGACGCGATGGCGAGCGAGCTGCTTCAGCAGAAACTCGGCCTCGGTCGGCGAGAGGGTCTCTAACTGGCTCTTGAGCGCGGCGCCGATGCGGGGCGATTCGGTCCAAGGCTCTGGCTGGTAGTACGGTCCCCGCGTATCTGGACGCGTTCCCCAACTTTGCCCTGCCCAGGTCCCTTCGTGATTATAAAGTCGGCACAAAGCGATCATCAGATCACGGTGACGCTCGACGTTCTGCTCCTGCTTTAAACGCTGGATGAGTGCGGTGACCACCTGCGCGTTGTGCAGCGATTGCACCACTCGCAGGGCTCCGGTGCGTTCGGCAGGCGAAGCAGCGGTATTGTCGAGAACCGCGAGCGCGGCGTCAGCAGCTTTTAGCTGAATCAGCGATTGCACCGCGGTATGAGCGATAATCGGATCGCTGGAGCCCAAGGAAGCGGTGATCGCCGCTGCATTTTTGACGTCGCCTAATCGAGTCAACGCGACGATCGCTTCAAGCTGAGTCCGAGCATCGCTCGACTTTAGGCTGGTCAGCAACAGATCCGCAGGAATTTCGGACTGTTGGTCCCAACGATCGGCCAAGGCGCGAACAGCGAAGGCCTGGATGCTGGCGTCGGCGGCCGCGCTGGCCAAGATCGCATGGCTCTTTTCGCCGAGCCATTGCTTGAGCGCAAAGATCGCCGCGACGCGGTTATCGAGCGGCGCCGATTTGTTTTCGACCAACTGCGTCAATGCGGCGACTGACGCGTCATCGACGTTGCGCGCGAGCAGTTCTCGCTGCGCCGCCAAGCGAATGCGATGGCTTTGCGAATCGGCGAGCAATTTCACCAGTTCTGCGGAGGTCGCCGTCGGAAAGTCAGGAACCGGTTGCGGTTGATAACCCTTCGGAGTGACGCGGATCAGCGAACCGACATGCTCACCGTTGTAGGTAAACGTCGCGCCATCCCAACTGGTCGCGTAGATGTTGCCTTGAGCGTCAACATCAAGATCGGTGACGCGCGGCAGCTTGATAAATTCTTCTTGATCCGCGGTAAACGTGGCGCCGCTTGGTTTCGGCAGATGACGATAGATCATGCTGCGTCCCCAATCAGCCGTGTAGATCGCGTCTCCATATTCGCCGGGGAAACCTGGTTCGCTAAGGTACAACACGCCGCAGCCAGAGCCGCCGCCGTAATCGGCCAACGGCTGGACGATCTCGTCGCCAAAGTTCATGTACAGTCGCGGATAACCGTGGGTCTCGAGCCCGCTGAAGTGATGCAGGCGAATATCCCAACCGCCGCCATCGTTGGTGTTGTCGCGGGTAAAGCCGCTCAGCTGCGGATCAAGCGCCACTTCCAAAATGTTACGCGTGCCGCGCGCGTAAACCTGCAAGCCGCTGCCGTCGGGTCGGACGCGAATCACGCCACCGTAGCGAAACTGCAGCTTGGTTCCATCGGCGCCTTCGGCTTCCATAAAACCAAAGTCGCCGATCGCTAGATAAAGCCAACCATCGACCCCTAAGGTTACGCCGTTTGACGTATGATCGGCCGGGCGATCTTTGAAATCAAACGCGATGTTTTTGACCAGCACTTTTTGCTCGTCCGAAACGCCGTCGCCGTCATGATCAATAAAAGCGCTCAAGTGCGGGGGATGCATCACGTACAAACGATCACGATCCCATACCAGTCCGCGTGGCGAGTCGACATCGGACACAAAGAGCTTCGATTCGTCTGCGCGGCCATCGCCATCGATATCACGAAGACGATAGATGGCGCCACGGTTCAGCTTGCGATCCAGTGAGCCGTTTTTATCAACCGAAACGTAGACGACGCCATCTGGAGCAGCAGCGACATAGACCGGATAAGTGACTGCCGGCGGAGCGGCGAACAGTGTGACGTCAAACTCTTCGGGCACCTTCACTTTTGCCAATAACTCAGCATCGGCGCGCTGGGCGTCTGCGACCGGATCAACTTTAACCATTTGATCGCCAATCACCGACAGCTCGCGAATACTTCCCCAGCCGCCGGTGTTGCTGCCGAGATATTGGACGCGCACGTAGCGCACGTCGGAGGCCGACAAATCAAATTTGTGGTTGCGATCACCTTCGTTCTGGGATCGATCGACGATTGTCTTCCAGTTCTCTTGATCGGGCGAAACGTCGACCGTGTATCTATAGATCGTCTGGTCGGACTCCCAATCAATTTTGCAACCGTGGATGGTTTGTGGTTCTGCGAGATCGACAATCAACCACTGCGGCGCGCCGCCGTTGCCCGCACACCAGCGAGTCGCCGGGTCTCCGTCGACGGCGAGTTGCTTGAAGTTGTTTTTGCCAGTTTCTTCACTGGAAGCGGTGACCGGCTTTCCTTTGGCCAGGTTGACCGGAACCAATTTAGATTCTTTCGGCTTCAAGTAGTCTGCGTTCAATTTGTCACAGGCCCAAAGCGTACCGCGGGTCAACAGATCCAAAAACTTGTCGGCGCTGACCGTTTCGTTGTGATGCCCTAGCGTGGTGCCAAAGACACGCGTATCGCCGTATTGATTGACCCACACGCAGGTTTCGGCTTGGCCGTTCTCTTGATTTTTGGCGACGCCCAGCGAATGCGCGTCGGGCCATAGCTTGGCGATGTGATAGAGCTCGCCTTGTGGATTGGCCCAGGCGGCGCCAAAACCGTCCATGATCGGATGCTCGGCGTCTACGTTCAAAACCTCGTGCGGATAATGCGCCCCATGTCCGTGCGAAGTGACGCCGCAAAACTTGAACCACTGATCGGTCTTGTCGCGATAGCAGTGCATCGCGCAGTGAATCACCACGCCTGGCACACCCTCTTGATGCGGCTTCAGCACCCGGGCTGTCCATGCCGGATCGGTCACACCGGCAAAGCACTCGTCGTGCAGAATGATGTCGTAGCCTTTGGCCCAATCTGGATTTTGATAGAGCGGGATCTTGGTATCGGTGGTCGAGCCCCCTTCATGCACGACGGTGACCTCGATTAACGCGCGCTCTTCGAGACCGTGCTTGATCAGATTCTTCTGACTGTCGTAGTCATGACAGCAACCGCCGGTGACCAAAAGAGCCTTGATCGGTTTGGGAGCCGCTACGGCGGAGGAAGCGAACAAGCAGAGGATCGCAAAAGCGAGAGCAGTGCGTTTCATGGGTGATATCGAGAGCTAGATGAGGGGCAGACTGGAGGGTTTGTGCCGGGCTGTTTTCGTTTTAGTATAACTTGCCGCCCCCCAGATCTCTCGCTTTCTGCCCAAAACCGACGACCGAAAAGGCCGGAAAATCCGATTCTTGCGATTAGGCAAACCATCCCGCCGTTGATCTACGGAGGACCGCACGTTGATTTTTCGCCACATCGATCAATCGCGGTCTATTTTTGATTGCCAATCTTATTCCCTCCGAAGGGGAGACCGCGTTGGCCGGCTCTCTCTGTGATTTCCAGCCAGCACTCTTTGCCCGGGGCATGTACCGTGACCAGCAGCGATCTCAACCAGCCAGCAGCATTGCGTCTGAACCCATTCGGTCGCGTCAGTATTCGTTACCAATTAGGGGGAGCATTCGCGATCGTCTTGCTTGTCATGGGGATCGGGATGTCGATCTATCACCTGGCGATTGTTCGAAGCGTGAACAATTACGCTGCTTTGCTGAGCGGTCAAATCATGCTGCAAACGTTGGCCGAAAAAGCAAACGTTACGATGCTCCAGTGTCGTCGCAATGAGAAAGACTTCCTCCTGCGTCGCGATCCGAAATATATCGAGAGTCATGCCGCTTGTTGTCAAAGTTTGCTAGCCGATACGGCCAATATCGAAGCGCTCGCTCACTCATTGTCTGATGAAGTCGCCGCCTCCAACGCCAAAGCGATCTCAGCTGCCGCAGTGAACTACCAAAACGCGTTCGTCGCGCTAACCGAAAGCTGGACTCGTCGCGGCCTGGACCACAATTCTGGATTGCAAGGCAACTTTCGTAACGTCGTCCATGACCTGGAAGACCTAGTCAAAACTTACGAAATCGATGAGCTGTATCTGCAAGTAGCGACGTTGCAACGATTAGCCAACGATGATCCCAACCAACAAACTGCGAACCGCAAGTCGCTCGTCAAAGCGATCGAAGGCATTCAAACCTCGTTGCAAAGCAACCAGTACAGTGACGATTTGAAAAAAACGGAAATGGCGCTGCTGAACAGCGTCGTTACGGCACTTGAGCAAAATGTCGCCGGCCAAGACAGCACCCCAAGCTTGAAAGCGGCGAGCTCGCAGATGGAAGCCGAGTTGCGGAAATATTATGTTGCAGGCGCTGCGGCGAAACTCCTGATGATTCGTCGTCATGAAAAAGATTATCTGCAGCGAAATGACCCCAAGTACGTCACGCAAACTCATGCTGCGGCCGGCGACTTTGTTGCGGCGTTTACCAACTCGCAAGTCGATCCCCCAGCGGTCGCCAAAATTCAAGATTCAATCGGCGTCTACCTCACTGCGTTTGATGCGCTCGTGAAGGAAGACGTCCAACTCGCTGATCTAGAAGAACAACTTCGCGCCGCGGTGCATAAGATCGAACCGTTGGTCGATCAGATTGCCCACAATGCCGAAACTTCGGCTGCCCAAATCGCCGCGGCAACGGCCCAACAAGCGGCGACTTCGACGCAACGTGCGACGCTTGCCGGTGGAATCGCAATTTTGCTTGGCGGTTTGATCGCTTGGATGCTAACCCGCTCGATTACCAAACCGCTATCGCAGATGACGGCGCTGGCCGCTCGCGTGGCCCAGGGTAACCTGAGAGAAACGCTCGACATTCGTCGCGAAGACGAAATCGGTCAACTCGCAACCGCCTTCAATCAACTAATTTTTAGCCTCCGCGAAATCATCTCGGGGCTTACGCGCGAGGCGGAAAGCTTAAGCGGCGCCTCCGGCAACATGGCCACGACCGCCCACTTTTTGTCAGAGCAAGCCGGCAATACGCGAGCCCGTTCGGCCAGCGCGACTTCGGCGACCGAAGAAATTTCGGCGCAGATCGATTCGATGAATCACCTGACCGAAGGGATCTCGGGGAATTTCTCGCTGATCTCCACCAACATGAGTGAGATGTCGTCTTGCATCACCGAGATTGCCAGAAATGCCGAGCGAACCTCGGGCTCGGCTCGAACTGCGAGTCAATTGACCGGCGAAAGTCGTACGACGATTGATGAACTGGGGCACGCTGCAAACGAGATCGGCACGTTTATCAATACGATTCAAGACATCGCCGAGCAAACCAACTTGCTGGCCTTGAATGCGACGATCGAAGCGGCCCGCGCCGGCGATTCAGGCAAAGGCTTCGCCGTCGTCGCGAGCGAAGTGAAAGTGCTATCGAAGCAAACGGCCTCTGCGACGGAAGATATCAGTCGCCGCATTGCCGGCATCCAAAAGTCGAGCAACGCCGCCATCGAATCGATTGCACGTGTCGCCGATGTCATCGCCGAACTCGACGCGATGTCGCAATCCATCGCTTCTGCAGTCGAACAGCAGAACGTGACGACGCGGCATGTCGTCACCAGCGTCAACTCGGCGACTTCCTCGCTGCAAACGGTCGCCGACGGCATTTCGGAAACAAACATCGCAGGCGAACAAATTGTTAGTGAGATTGTCGCCGTCAGCAATGCGGCTGAAATGACTGCATCGCACGCAACCGCGGCCAACAACACCAGCGTCGAACTGTCGACTATTGCCGATAAACTTCGCGCCGCAGTGGCGAGATTTGAAGTTTAGCGACTCGCGACTACGCTTTAAATCTTCCTAGGCAGAGCGTGATGTTCTGCCCGCCGAAACCGAAACTGTTGTTTAGTGCGATGTCGACTTTCGCGTCGCGGGCAAAGTTTGGTACGTAGTCCAGATCGCAGTTCGGATCAGGGTTATCGTAGTTGATTGTGGGCGGCAGCACATTGTCGCGAATCGCCAACAAGCAGACGATCGCCTCGGTGACGCCGGCCGCGGCGATCAAGTGGCCCATCATGCTCTTGGTGCTGGAAACCGGAATCTTATCGGCCATATCGCCAAATACCTTGCGGCACGCGAGCGACTCGACCTTGTCGTTGACTTCGGTGCTCGTGCCGTGGGCGTTGACGTAGCCAATGTCTTCTGCGTTCGCCTTGGCGTCAGCCATCGCCATCTTCATGCAGCTAATCGCTCCGCGGCCTTCGGGATGCGTATCGGTAATTCGGAACGCATCCGCCGTCGTGCCGTAGCCGAGCACTTCGCCATAGATATGGGCGCCGCGCGCCTTGGCGTGCTCTAATTCTTCCAGCACCACCATCGACGAACCTTCGCCCAGAACAAACCCATCCCGCAAGCGATCAAACGGACGAGATGCTTTGGTCGGTTCGTCATTGCTGGTCGACAGCGCCGTCAACAGATTGAAACCGGTGACTCCAAAGGGATGAATCATGCTGTGCGCTCCACCAGACAGCATGACGTCTACCGTCCCGCGGCGGATCAGTTCGGTCGCTTCGCCGATTGCTTGGCTGCTAGCAGCGCACGCGGTCAAGCAGTTAGCGTTCGGACCTTGGGCGTTAAACAACGCCGCTAGATGCGCGCTGGGCATGCTTGGCTCTTGCTCTAGTTCGCGACGAGGATCGAGCGTTTCTAAGCCTTTGTGAATGAACGCAGCCTTATCGAAATCGCCGGCGCCTGACATCGCGGCAGTCACCATGGTGGTGAACGCGAAAAAATCTTGATCCCCTTCTCCGCAGCCGAGATAGACGCCCATTCGGGTTGGATCGAGTGAACCATCCAGCACGCCAGAGTTGGAAACTGCTTGCTTGGCTGCGCCGATCGCAAATTGCGTATGTCGTCCGATGTTTTGCCAACGGCTGAGATCTTCACCGCACTTCTCAATGCTCCAGCCGCGCACTTCGGCCGAGATTTTGGTCGGAAAGTTGGAAGCGTCAAAGACGGTGGTCCGCGCTACGCCCGACTTGGATTCTTTCAGACCAGACCAGACGGTCTCGACGTCGTGTCCCATCGGATTGATCATGCCGATTCCAGTGATGACGACTCGTCGACTCATGACGACCGGAGCTCCAAACAAGAGAAATTAAGCAAAGTCTGCCGGTTATCAGGCGCCGACAAGCGGTCCCACGTTACACGCAAGTTTGCTCCGCTTAGATATTATCGGCCCGATTCAATACCGAGAACCGTTAATTTAAACCCAAAGTCGCCGCTTCCGCGTCCAACATGTACTGCGGCGGCTGGATGGGGGTACCGTCCGGCATTTTGCCGATATCAAAGATCTTATAAATACGCAGCAACTGCAGAAAATCGGCGGTATCAAATAACTGTCGGTCATTGTCTTGCTCGTCCAGATGAGCAAAAAACAGTTCAACCTCAGCGTGCAATCGATCCCCACAATGACTGGTCGCCGAGATATAGGCGCCATCTTCACGGATATCGTGCGCTTCGACAGAGTAAATCAGTTGCGTGCCGGGGACCGCAGCAAAGTGGAAGGTGGCCTTCGAAACTTTGGCCAGAATCACGCGTTCCCGAAAATCATAATACTGGGCTACCAGCAGCCCGCCGGTTTGAGCAATTCCCTCAATCACCAGCGAGTGGGGCATAATCGGAATGCCCTTAAAATGGTCGTGCAGATGACTTTCGGCAAGCGAAATCGATTTGATCGACTTGGCCGATTTTCCACTCTCGAATTCGATGAATTGATCAACCCAATACCAACGCATTCCGCTGATCCCTTCCAGCTAGACCTTTGTGCTGATCGCCGCTTGCAATCAGCACAAAGCCCAGCAATTCATTAAGCGGCCAGTTTGCTTTCGACATATTTGCACATGTCTTTGACAGTCAACAAGTTGCCGAACTCCGAAACTTTCGGATTTTGTTCAAACTTCGACAGGTCGGCGAACGCCATCCGCTTTTTCAACTCGGACAGTCCTTCAGGAGTGACCTTTCCGTCGCTGACGTATTCGGCGTTCGTCAAGATATCTTCGGGAAACAGTTCCGCCCGAGGAATCTCGATGTTGAAGGCCTTCTCGAGTCGGAAGACGATATCGAGGAAGTCGATGGATTCCGCGCCGAGGTCACCGACCATCGTCGCTTGCGGAGTTACTTCGTCTTCGTCAACTCCTAGAGCGTCGACTAAGGCCTCGCGAACCTTCTCGAAGACTTCTTGTTCCGTCGGCATCTGAATGCGTTCTCCAAAGCTGAACCAGGAAATGTATGCATCTCACCCAAGGTGGGTAAAATCATCGCTTGCCGCACTGCGGCTTACTTGGAGCCGCCGATTAGGCTCGGCGGCTTTCAGGATACAGTAAGTTGAAATCTTCTTTTAACTTGGCGATCGCATAGTGATCTGTGGGGCTCATTTCATCCCCACCCAGGTTGTAACGATCTAGCACCAATCGGGCGCTAACCGCCATATTACCGGCGACGGTTCCTTTTACTTTCAGCGAGGTTAAGCGTCCTTCTTGCTTCACCCAGTCGGCGGTAACCGTCAACACTTCCCCCGGTTCGACAAAGTCGGCGTATTTGACATTCTTGGCTTCCTGCAGAATCACCACGCTATGTGCGAAATTCTCGGTTGCACGAATTAGCCACGCGCTGGTTTGCGTCATCGCCTCCAGCATCATCACGCCCGGCATAACCGGAAACTTCGGAAAGTGATCTTCTAAATATTCTTCGGCGAGCGATAGGCATTTGGTCGCTATAATTTGCTCGCCCGGAACCAGATCGGTAACTCGATCAATCAGGGTGAATCGCATGCCGGCGTCCCAAAATCCTATCGAATCCCTAGCGATAGCCAGGGGCGGAAGTCAAAGTTTACTAGTATAGCCACGCTGAAAAAACGTCACAAGCTGGTTAAATAACGCCATTTAGCAGTCGCGGCAATGCCAACTTTACCCCAATTCGATGCGAATCAACAGACGGGAATTTGTGGACCGAGGGTATGTCTCGGTCGAATCCCCACTATAATCGCGAGCGGATGTATCACTTGCAAACCCAATGCTAAGGGCGGGTTTTTCGACCGTGTCAGACCTACATAAGGGGATCGCAGTCTCCCCCGGAGTCGCCGTCGGCACCGCCTACTGCATTCTCGAAATTTTCGTGAATCCTGAAAAGACGGAATTAGAGCCTCACGAGATTACTCAAGAGCTGGCCCGCTATGAGACTGCGCGCGACCAAACCTCGTCCGATCTCAGTGCGCTGCAGCAGAAAGTAGAGACCCAGGTCGGCAAAGACGAAGCGGCGATCTTCTCGGCCCATCGCACTATTTTGCGTGATCCGGCCTTCACCAATAAGATCCGCCACTGGATTGTTGACGAGCGGATGACAGCCCAAGGTGCGCTGCATCGACTGCTGGATGAGTACACCCAGCTCTTTTCTCGGATGCGCGATCCTTATTTGCAGGAGCGTCTAAACGACATCCGCGATGTGATCGTCCGGCTCAGCGCCTACCTGACCGATGTCCTCAATGATCCCGATGGCGGCGATGGCTGCTTGAAAGGGCCGCTGATCGTCGTCGCCGAAGAATTGCTCCCGTCGCAAGCGGTCGCGTTGGGAGACGCCGACGTCCACGGAATCGTCACCCAACGCGGCAGTCAAACCAGCCACGCCGCGATCATTGCCCGCAGTCGCGGCATCCCGGCAGTCTCCGGAGTCCCCGGGATTGCGGCCCGCGTGAAAACCGGCGACACGGTAGTGGTCAACGGCGGCGAGGGGATTGTCGTCATCAATCCCGAAGCAGAAGAGCTGTCGGCCTATCGAAAGCTCGAGCGCGAATTCTTCGACCTGAAGGATCAACTGGCCTCGAATCGCGATCTGCCAGCGCGCACCGCTTGCGGTCTAGATATTGACTTGATGGCCAACATCAACAACGTCCAAGATGCCGAAGCCGCGTCAGCGATGGGCGCCGGCGGAGTGGGACTCTATCGCACCGAATACCTTTATCTAACGCACGAAAACGTGCCGGACGAGGCCGAGCAGATCGGCATCTATCGCCAGGTGATCAACGCCAGTCCAAACCGTAGCGTCACGATTCGCACACTCGACATCGGCGGCGACAAGACAGTCGCTTATCTGGGGCACAACCACAACGAAGCGAACCCGTTCATGGGTTGGCGCAGCATTCGACTATCGTTTGAGCATCCAGAGTTCTTCATGTCTCAGATTCGCGCGATCCTGCAGGCAGGCGTCGGCATCGAGGGAAACGAAGTGCGCATGATGTTTCCGATGATCACAACGGTCGAAGAACTTCGCAAAGTTCGCAGCTTCGTGCGTCGCGCTCAGCGTCGCCTAACCGAAGAGCAAAAGCCGTTCACTGCTGTTAAAGTTGGCATGATGCTAGAAGTTCCTGCGGCGGCGGTCGTGATCCGTTCGATGCTCGACCTGGTCGACTTTGTTTCGATCGGCTCTAACGATTTAGTCCAATACCTGATGGCGGCCGATCGCGATAATCCCAAGGTCAGCAGTCTGTGCCAACCGCTTGCGCCGGCAGTAGTGCACACGCTGAACGACGTCATCCGCGCCTGCAACATGGCCCGCGTGCCGGTCACCCTGTGCGGTGAAATGGCAGGCCAACCTCGCGCGTTTATCTTGCTATTGGGAATGGGACTGCGCAGCTTCAGCATGAGCCCTGCATTTGTGCCGACAATCAAACAACTCGCGTCGCAGATCACCATCGAACGAGCCGAATCGCTATTGGCTCGCGCGCTGCAAATGAAGACGACCAATCAAGTGAAGCGATTCTTGCGGATGGAGTTGGAAGAGATCTCGCCCGACATCGCGAAACTCGATACCGACGGGTAATCAAACACGCAATTGCCTGGCACGCTCAGAGCACTGCGGACTCTTACTTTTGCTTTAAAAAGTCTAAGATCGCAGTCGTCACTTCTACCGCACGTTCCATCGGCGCCATGTGACCGGCGCCGGCGATTTCAGAATATTTCGCTTCGGGGATTGCGGCGGCGATCGCTTGCATCACCTCTGGCGGCGTGATCGAGTCCGCTTCTCCACAGATCACCAGCGTTGGTACGTCGATCGTCGGCAGGATATCGACTACATTTTCACGCTCAGCCATGCCCCGTTGTGCGGCGGCGACGCTGGGCGAGACTTGCCGCAAGATCATCGCGCGCAACGACTCGACGACGGCAGTATTCTTCTCTAGCGAGATCGGCGAAATCAGTTTGGGGATCATCGTGTCTGGCACTTTGTCCATCCCAAAGCGCTCTACTTCGGCCGCCATCACCAATCGACCTCGCGCCACTTTTTCGTCATCGTCGTTGGCCCGCGTGTCGCACAAGATCAAGCGCGCCAACCGCGTCCGATGTCGCTGAAAGAATTGCCACGCGATATAGCCACCCATCGAGAGTCCGCAGAAGGTGACCGGGCGAGTCACATTCAACTTGGCCAACAGACGCGAGAGATCGTCGGCAAACTGGGTCATCGTCGTTTTGTCGGTCGCAGGATCGCTGTCGCCAAACCCGCGCAGGTCGGGCGCGATCACCTGATACCCTTCGGCCGCCAACACGTTGATCTGCGCTTCCCACATCGAGTGATCAAGCGGAAACCCGTGCGCTAGCAAGATCGGCTCGCCCTCGCCGCGGATGACGACGTTCAGGGTAACTTCGCCGATTGGGATTCGTTCGCCTTGCATAATTGCTTGCTCTTTGTCGTTGCGCCGCCCACTTATTCCTGCTCTGCCTTAATTGTAACGCGCAATGCGTCGATTGCGCATCGGCACCCGATACTCAGCGAAAACGCTGGATGAATTTCCAACCGGCGCCCGAGAGGGTCATCGTGTTGCTGGCAAAGTTTTTCAGCACAAGTCGCTTGGGTAACTTTGATTCGCAATAGGCGACGCGGAAGAATCCGCCAACGCCAGCGATGGCGCAAAGAGAGAAGAGATTCAACATCATCCCATCCGAAACTCCATTGGATGCAGTGGCGATGAGCATCCCCGCAAATAAAAGAGCTCCGCCCAATGCAGAGGCCATAATGAAATAGAGAGCGCTGCTACGTCGGTCACGCCAAGATTTTGCCACTTCAATACAGGTCGAACAAACCGAGTAGGCAACCTTCAAGCAAACGGGTTTCTCTGCTTCCAAGAGTCGGAGTCGATGAAATTGATCACATTCTCGTACCCCCAGATCGTCGCTAATATCGGCTGCACAGTGCAAGCAGACCGCCGGCAAAGCCAGGGGAGAATCACCCACAATCATCCCGAAATGCATCACAAACTTGTCGTTCCAGACTTCTTCTGCGGTGGGGATGGCCTCCTTGGTCTGGCGAACGAAGGTCTCTTCCACCCCAGGCGAAGCAAACGGATTTTCCGGCGGCTCGTTCATTCTGCCTCCGCCGATTGCTGGAAGAAATTTGCGGCGAAGTTTCGGTCGAGTGCGATCAGTCGATAAATACCGTGGCGCAGCTTGATCGGGTACCAGTGAAAGACGGCGAATATTCGCAGGGTAACATTCGAGAAAACTAGCAGCGCCGCGAAGAATAGACAGCCAAACACGCTGAGTCCCAGCACAATCGATATCACCAGGGTGGGCTTTACCTTGAAAAGGGAAAAAACGAATGCCGTCACGCTCAATCCTAGTAACACTACCCCCATCAACACGATGGCTGGCAACAAAGCGGCATTCACGATCAAAGACCAGCGTTGCCAGCGCCGGCGCCAGAAACAATTTTGGCACAACGAGTAATCGACTAGCAGCCGCCCTGCATAGAAGTCTTGTTGAAAATCTTTTTCTCCCTTCGCGCCACAACTATAGCAATACCCACGCACGTCGATCGGCGACGTCGCTTCGATTTCGGTAGGCAAATCACGACGCGGCGCCTGAGCGGAATGCGGCGAGGCAAACGGGTTTTCTTCGGCCGCAGTCATGCCGAGGCCTCACGATATTCGTGCAAACTTTGCTCGAAGGTGGAGGAGCGAGGATGCACGCGGTACTTCCCTTGCGATACCTTCTCTGGCGAACGGGGGAAAACGCTTGGGATTCGCAGTAACAAGGAGACCGCAATGACGACCAACCACGCTGCGAGATGCGAAATGGGGATCGACGTGATCCAAGCTTCCTCTGGTGGAGTCAAAGGCCAGCGAGCGGGAGTGAAACTTTTGATCAACGAGATAGCGATCGTGACCGGAATCCAAATCAGCAACAAGCCGATTCCATAGATCAGCCATTTCTCCACCCAGCAGTGCCGGAGCTGCCACTTCTGTCGCCAGTCGCAATCGTCGCACAACGAAAAATGGACGATCAATTTTGAGAACGGATATTGCTGGTCATAATCGTGCACCGCAGGGCGCTCGCAGATAGCACAAATACCAGAGATATCGATTGGCGAACTGCCGACCGTCAACAAGGGAAGCGTTGAACCTTCGCGAGTTTCGGCCAACGGCGAAGCGAACGGGTTTTCTTCGGCATTGGTATCCATCCTTCGATTCTAACCCAAGCGACGCCGTCGATTAGAAGTTATGAATTCCGAACCGATAGTACACGGATTAGATGGGAAGAAAAAAGTTGGACACACCAAGTGAATTCGAATCGGTGATTCGTCGACGGCAATTTGAAATAGAGGGAGTGTGATGCTTACGGGTCTTCTGTCTTACCGTGTAAATCCGTGATTTATCCGTGGCATCCGTGTTCTATCTCGTTCGACTCTGGTGCAATATGCCCACCCCCAGCTCGCCGCTGGCCTGTTATTTGGTCTTCACCCAAATATTGCGATAGCGGACCGGGTTGCCGTGGTTTTGTAGATAGACCGGGCCTGGCTCAGCGCCGGGTTGAACCGGAGCGGCGCGGGTGTTTTTGTCGGCCGGCAGTTCGACATTTTGATGAATGAGCACGTCGTTATGTTTAACCGTGATCTTCGGAACGCTGGTTACTTTACCGTCGGCGTCATACTTGGCCGCGGTAAAATCAATGTCATAGGTTTGCCACCGGAGCGGCGGGAAGCACATGTTAATGTCAGGCTTCTTTAGCGTGTAAAGGCCGCCACACTCGTTGTCTTCGCCGCCTAGGCCAAACGAATCGAGCATTTGCACTTCGTAACGGCCTTGCAGATAGAGTCCGCTGTTGCCGCGGGCCTGACCGCTCTCTTCTGGCATAAACGGCAACAGAAACTCGATATGGATCGAATGATCGTCAAACAATTGCTTGCTGGTCGCGCCTTGCTCCAGCAGACCATCTTCGGTCATCTTGGCGTTCATCCAGGCATCAAGATTTGCACCGTCAAACAACACGACTGCGCCTTTCGGCGGCTTGGCGCCCATCGTGGCGCTTTCGCGAAATACCTTTGACAGCTCCATCACCTTTTGATTGTCGCCGCCGTAGACGACCATCATGCCATCTTTTACTTCTGCGCGAACCTCTGCACCCTCGGCTGTCGTGTGGCGGAAGACGACCATCTCGCCTTCCCGCTCGCCATCGGCTTCTAGCTTGTCCGCTTCTGGCTTTAATCCATCTCCCGGCAAGCCGCCGACCATTCCAACGGCGTGAAATTTACCCTTCCCCTTGGCGATCACCTGGGCAGCGATCTTCACTTTGTCGGGGCCAAGAACACCTTGATATTCGCCTTGGACGTTGTAATCTTCGCCGGCGTCGTCGGGATCCGTGAACGTGGGCCCGGCCAGTAAGAGAGAGCCGCAACCGAGAAGAATCAGGGGTAATACGAGCCGAAACGAGAAAAAACGAGACATGGCGCCGAGGCTCCGAGCGGTGGGGATGATGGCGATGAGCTCTCTTATTCTCGTATACCAACGAGGGGGATGCAAGCTTCCTGCGCCGTTGGCTCGACCTCACCGCAAGGAAAGGTAGAATACGTGAAGGTCCAAGGGGCGCCGATGCTCCGTTGTCTGCCGATTTATCGAGGATGCGATTCATGCCGATTGTTCGTTGCTACTGTTCTCTCTGGCTGCTCGGTCTGGCTCTGCTGACCGGCTGTGACAACGTCGGAATTCGTAATCCATTCGCCAAGCCGGCGCCGGTCGCCAAAAAGACAGCCGCTCCCCCGGCGCCGCAGAAGGCGACTCCGCAGCAATCGCCCAGCGTGACGGCTCGGCAGTCGCGAGAGGCCGAAGCACGCGGCACGATGATCCGCAGCGCATCGATGCGCGGCGGCAAAACCTCCGGCGGAGGCGCGATGGAAGAACGCCTCGACGTGCGTGACGCCGTCTCCCGTATCGGTGATGACCTAAAGAACACCATCGAATTTTCGCCGGCGCTAGTTGTCTGGATGGTTGATACGACCAATTCGGCGGCGTCGCTCAAACGAGGCTTCCAAGACGCGGCCTCCAAACTGTATGACGATCTGGGAGGCGCCTTAGCGGGCAAACCGGCTGATCAGCTGACCTCGGCTGTGGTCGCGATCGGCGGACCGAATCCGCAATTTCTGATCGACCAGCCAACCAGCGATACCGCGGCGGTCCGCGATCAAATCAGCAAGCTGCCGAGCGATGACAGCGGCGCCGAGCCGATCTTCGCAGCGGTTGAACAGGCGTTGGATAAATATGGCAAGTTTCAGATGCAAAATCGCGCTGTTGCGCTGGTAATTGTCACCGACGAGGCAGGCGACGATCAAGAGTTGGTCGATGCCGTGATCGCTAAGGCGCGACCGCTGGGGGTCAAGATTCATGCGATCGGCGTTCCGGCGCCATTTGGACGCTTGGCCGGACTACAGCAGACGGCCGAAAGTCGCAATGATGGCAAGCCGGCGATCGTGCAAGGCCCAGAGACGCGACGTCTGCAACGGATCAATCTCGATTTCACTTCGTCTGGCTTTGGTTCGCAGGAAATCGATAGCGGGTTCGGACCATTTGCGTTGAACTATCTGTGTCGCTCGACCGGCGGCGCTTACTTAGTCGTCCGCTCCAGTGCGCTCGGTTCGTGGCCTGGCAACGCCAATGTTTACGGCGGCGAGTATCGGCGCAAGTATCCGCCGCAATTCATCTCGGCCGACGAGTACCAGCAACTGCTCGCGGGCAACAAGGCGTTGGCTGCTCTGGATGCGGTCTCTTACTTGCCGCAAGGAGGCGCGATCACCGCGCCGTCGACCAACTTTCGCACCGGCGACGAAGCGGCGCTGAAGCGAAGTTTGGATTCAGCGCAGCGACTGCCGGCTCGACTGGCTCCTCCGCTCGAAGCGATCTATAACCGCTTGAACGACGCCGCAGGGGATCGCGACAAAATCTCCGATCCGCGCTGGCAAGCCAGCTATGACTTGGCGCTGGGCCGCGCCGCCGCCGCGATCGCACGCACCGATGGCTACAATCAAATGTTGGCGCTGCTGAAATCGGGTCGAAAGTTTGAGGTGGAGACGCATGACACCTGGATTTTGCAACCCGGTGATTCGCTGAGCGAAGCCGGCAGCAAGCTGGAGAAGATTCGGAAGCAAGCGGTCGAATCGTTGCAACGCGTGATCAACGAACATCCAGACACCCCCTGGGCCGAGCTGGCGAAACGCGAACTCGAAACGCCGATCGGTTGGCAATGGACCGAAGCGTAGGATCGCTGGATTTACGACTCGCCCTCTTCCTCTTCATAAAATGACATCACCGTGCGCGTGCTCCTCTTTCCAGTCGGCAGCTACGGTGATGTGCATCCGTTTATTGGACTTGCCTGCGAACTCCTACGTCGCGGACACCAAGTTCAACTGCATACCAGCGAACACTTCCGGCAGCTAACCGAAAAAGCTGGCGTGCCGTTCACGCCGGTCGATACCACCGAAGAATTTGAACGGACGATCCAAGATCCCAATCTCTTTCATCCGCTGCGTGGCTTCAGTACGATTGCGCGCAGCATCATCTTGCCTTGGCAGCGCCGCCATTACGATCTGGTCGCCAGCGCCGTCAGCACCGGAAACCAAGAAGTGGTGCTGGTTGGCTCAGCGCTGTCGCAGGGCTTGCAGATGGCCCGCGAAAAACTGGGCGTGCCGCTGGTCACGATTCATTTGCAACCAGCGGTTTTTTGGAGCAACATTCGGCCCCCGCGATTAACACGCTATATGCCAGCCGGTGCAGCCATGCCGCGTTGGTGGAACGCCGGTCTCTATCGCTTGGCCCAACAAGTCATGGTTGACCCGGTTCTGAAAGGTCCGACCAATCAGTTCCGACGTGAGCTCGGCCTGCCGCCGGTCACGCGCTCAACTCAGCTCTGGCACTCTCCCCAAAAAGTGATCGGACTCTTTCCCTCGTGGTACGCGCCGCCGCAGTCAGACTGGCCCGTGAATAGCGTGTTGACCAATTTTCCGCTCTGGGACGAGTCAACGCTGGGCGAGCCAGATGCCGAGGTATTGTCTTTTTTAAACGCCGGTGATCGTCCGATCGTGTTTACGCCAGGCTCAGCGATGCTCAACGGGCAATCGTTCTTTGCTGCGGCGACCGCCGCTTGTCAGCTGCTGGGACGACGGGGGATCTTGCTAACACGCTTTCCCGAGCAACTTCCGCCGCAATTGCCCAGCAGCGTGCGTCACATTGCGTACGCTCCCCTTTCGCAGCTTCTACCCCACTGTGCGGCGCTGGTCTATCACGGCGGAATTGGAACCCTCTCGCAAGCTTGCGCCGCAGGCATCCCGCATTTGATCATGCCGATGAGCCATGATCAGCCTGACAATGCCCAGCGAATTGAGCGGCTGGGAGTGGGGGCGACCCTCTATCCGAATCAATTTCGGCCTGGCAAAATTGCCCAAAAACTGCAACATCTGTTGCAATCCGAAAAAATTGCCGACGCTTGCCGCGAGATTTCGGCTCGTATTGCGAAACACCAGGGGCTAGTCCAGGCTGCCGACGAAATCGAAAGCATGCGAACCAGCTACGCAATGACCGACTAATAATTACAACCGAAAGCGAGCAGCAGCGGCTTGTCGTGGATTCGAAACAGAACAGTACGCTATCCGCTTAGCCTTCATGAGAGGCTTCCTTGATTGAGATCCAACAGATTGTTAGGGGGCAACCAACCCCATAGATTGATTCAACTTCGGGAAACGAATGTTCATGCAGATCTGGAAATTCATCTCGGCACTGCTGCTGACAGCTATGGTCGGGTTGCCGCTGCACGCCGCCGATGCAGAGGATACGGACGACAAGAATTTACCGCTCGCCGAAATCATTCATCGTTACGATGTCGATATACACATCCAACCCGATTCTACGCTGCGCATTGTTGAAACGATCGAAGTCACCGCGTTGGGTGACGATATCAAACGCGGCATCTATCGCGATTTCCCCGTCCTTTCGCATCCTGTTTTGGGTCTACGACTGCGACACAAGCTAGAGGTTGTTCGTGCGACGCGCGACGGAGAACCAGAAAAGTTCCGCGTGGAAGAACCTGACGAAAATCGTCCCAATGCGGCCCGCATCTATCTTGGCAACGCCAACCAGTCGCTGACTAAAGGGAAGTATCTCTACACGATTGAATATGTTACCCACGATTGGCTGCACCACGGCGAAACAGAAGATGAACTTTACTGGAATGTCACCGGCAACTTCTGGAATTTTCCGATTGAGAAGTCGAGCGTCACTGTCCATCTACCAGGCCAATTTCAACCTGATCAGATCACGGTCGATGCCTGGACCGGCGCCGCCGGCGAAAAGAAAAAAGAGTGGCGCCAAGTGGACGCGCCAGCCGGTCAGATAAAGCTAGAGACAACCGCGGTGCTGAGCGCCGAAGAAGGCTGGACGGTGTCGATGAAATTTCCGAGCGGCGCCGTCATGTTTCCGGCGAGCAGCGAGCGATATCAGCAGCTGATAGCAGACAACCCAGACCTGTTATTGACGCTTTTGACCCTTTGCTGTGCGCTGGGCGCCTATACCATCGGCTGGATCATGGTTGGCAAAGATCCGGCGCCGGGAGCGATCTTGGTGCAAGATGATCCTCCGGCAAATATCTCGCCTGCGGCCGCACGTTACGTTTCGCGAATGGGATTCGACAACAAATGCTTGGCCGCGGCGATGGTTTACGCCGCATCCCAAGGAGCCGTCTCCCTCTCTAGTGACAAATCAGGCAACTACACGATTCACAAAGTCAATGAAGCGCGATTCTCGGAGTTGCCGCCTGATGTCGAGGCGCTGTTGCGAGGTCTGCTAGAAGATCGCAAACAGCTGACGTTCACCAAATCGGTCCATCAGATTGTGAACGCCGCGATCCATGATTTCCAATCCGTGCTGAAAAAAAACTACAAAGGGACTTACTTTTTGGCCAACGGGTGGTGGACATTCTGGGGAATTTCAATTTCGCTGGCCGGGATGATCATGGCAATTTTGTCATCTCCCAACTATCCGCTGGGACTATTTTTCACCGCCTGGTTGTCGATCTGGACGGTCGGCGTCTTCGCATTAGTCGGGATGGTGCTCACAACCTGGAATCTGGTTTTGTTTGGCCCAGGCGGCCCAGTACAACGCGGTTTGGCGTTTGGAGGTGCGATCTTCATCACGGCGTTTGCCACCCCCTTTATTATCGCCGAGTTTGTCGTGCTTGGTCTCTTCGCCTACAAGGTGAGCTTTTTCATCCCCTTTGGCGTGATCTTGCTTGTCTTGATGGCTTGGCGATTCTATCACTGGATGAAGCGTCCCACGCATGAAGGGCGTCAACTGCTGGATCAATTGGCCGGTTATCGCCTCTGGCTGGAAGGAGAATTTCTGCGGAAGATCGAATATGCCGAGTCACCCGAATTAGGAGCGATGATGTATGACGATCGGCTTCCGTGGGCGATCGCACTTGACATGCAGGAAGGTTGGTACGAACAGCTTGGCTCCAAGGTATTGGAATCGAGCCAGTTTAACTCGAGCTTGAATCGTCATTCGCACCACTCCACCAGGTCGCTTGGCAATCCTATTGCAGGCTCTATGCTGACCGGCGCCGCTTTGGCCGGCGCACTCGGCAGCGCGGTCTCCACTGCGTCGATCAGTCCCAGCAGCCGAGGAAGCGGTGGCGGTGGATCTTCTGGCGGCGGCGGGGGTGGCGGAGGAGGCGGCGGCTGGTAATTTTGGTACGCTAAACGCCGCTAAGCTTTTCGTCTTCTCTGCTTCGGGAACCCGCTCTGTGTCCGCGACCTTGCAAAAAACAATCGCTTCGGCCAACGGCTTAGAAGCGACTCGCCTGGCTTACGAACAACTGACATCGGGCAAGTCGCCGCTCGACGCCGCCGTCGCCGGCGTCACGCTGCTCGAAGATGATCCCGATGAATTGACGGTCGGCTACGGCGGATTGCCGGACAGCAACGGCGAAGTCACGTTGGATGCGGCGGTCATGGATGGCCCCAGCCATCGCGGCGGGTCAGTGGTGGGGTTAAAAAAAGTGCGCCACGCCGCTCAGGTCGCGCGCTTACTGATGCAGCAAACGCGTCGTGCCATGCTGTGCGGTGATGGAGCGTTAGAGTTTGCCAAAGCCAACGGCTTTGTCGAAGAAAATCTGCTGACCGAGAAAGCTCGTCAGATCTGGCTCTATTGGAAACGACTCGAGTGCCGAGGCAAAGATTGGCTTCCGCCGCAGCCGGGCGAATTTGACGCCGACACCATCGCCGAGTTCGAGCGTTATTATTCCATCACCGGCGATAAGACCTCTGGCGGCACCGTGCATTTAGCGGCTCGCGATGCCCGCGCTGATCTGGCCTGTGCGACTACGACCAGCGGACATTGCTTTAAGATGCCTGGCCGTGTCGGGGACTCTCCTGTGTTTGGCGCCGGACTGTATGTCGACAACGAAATGGGAACCTGCGGCAGCGTTGGTCATGGTGAAGCAAACCTCCTGAATTGCTCAAGCTTTCAAGCAGTCTACCAGATGGGACGCGGAGCCAGCCCGGTGGATGCCGGCCTCGAAACGTTGGCGATGGTCGCCAAGCATGCAGCCACCTTTGAACGGGACGACGCTGGCCAGATCGCATTCAATCTGCAACTGTTTTTGCTGCACAAAGATGGTCGTCATGCAGGCGTCGCGATCCGCGGAGCCAAACAAATTGCTGTGACTGACGGTGACGGCACGCGTTTGGAAGCGTGCGTTAATCTCTGAGCGGTGCGTTTTACGCCGCTTCACCTCGTCGCTTTAACTTCTTCAAGCGACGTCGCTCGGCTTTCGAGAGCAAGTGATCGGGCTTCGCTTCCAGCATCGCGATCTCGTCATCGCTCTCGTTGTCACTGTGATCATCGCCGCCCAGCGTTAAGGGGTTCATCTTCAAGGTTTCGGGCGGAGCAGCCGTTTCGGCCTGCTGCTGTTTAACCATTGCGCGACGTGCACTCGACGCTAACGGAGAAGCGGCAGGTTTCGCATCTGCGGCTGGCTCAGCTTCCGACTTCGCTTTCCCGCCAAAGCCAAACCAACCACTCTTCTTCTCTTCGACCGCTTGCTCTTTCACGGCGGGTTTCTCAACCGGCTTGGCTACGGGCTTGGCCGCCGGTTTAGCGGGTTTATGCTGTTCGACAGCGTCGTCGGTCTCGGCTCCTTTTTTTGCTCCAAAGCCAAACCAACCTCGCTTGGGAGTTGCGTCTACGTCCAGATCGGTTTCTTTCTTGACGACAGCTGGTTTAGCCGGCGCGGACTTTGCGGCAGGCTTCGCGACTTCTTTGTCTGCATCTGCCGATGCCTCGGCGTCTGCTTGTTGCTTACCGCCAAAGCCAAACCACCCTCGCTTGGGAGTTGCGTCTACGTCTGGATCAGTTTCTTTCTTGACGACAGCCGGTTTAGCCGGCGCGGACTTCGCGGCAGGCTTCGCGACTTCTTTGACTGCATCTACCGATTCCTCACCGTCTGCTTGCTGCTTTCCTCCAAAGCCAAACCAACCACGTTTCTTTTCGACCGGCGCTGCTTCGTCACTCGGCTTCACGACAGTCTGAGAGTCTGATTTCGATTTCTGCTTGGGCGCAGCTGGTTTCTCTGCTTCGTCGGCCGGGACTGACTTGGCCTTCTTTCCGCCCCACGAGAACCAACCAGCATTGGAATCTTCTGCGGTTTCCTGCTCGGCTGTTGCTTCGGCTTCCTGCTTCACGATCGTCGGTCGACGGCGGGCCGGTTTGGCCGGCGTCTTCTCGGCAGTTTCGTCGGCTTGTTCTACCGCAGGCCGAGCCGCGATCAGGCCGATCGCATCCATCCAGACGAAGCGAGCGTACTGCATCAGCATCATCGATAACAGCCACATGCCGCTGAGATAGAGGACGCAAGTCGAGAGCGTCGCATCGAGTTGCAGGGGCCACAATATCAAATTGGCTTTGGCCGCGACAAAAGTACCCAGCGTTCCGATCGCCAACAGCGCGACCACCAAGGTGCCGCGACTAGCGCGTACTTCCCACCCGATTCGGAGAAAAGCGATTCCATAAAAAATTGTCGCGATCAGTAAGCCCCACCCATGTTCGAGTTCGGCAAATTGACGCCCGCTCGCTTGTTCGATCATCGCACCGAGCGGAGTTCGAAAGTCGACCAGCAGATCGATTCCGGCAAATCCCAGCAGAGCGACGGCCCAAAGCCAAACGTGATAGCGTCCCCGATAGTCGTCCAAACGGTGACGGCGAATCCGATAGATCACCAGCGCCGTTTGCGCAGCGGTCCAAAACGCGATCACGGCCAACCAACCGCCCAAACTATTGACGGTGGCTAGATTGGCGAAAGCGAACTTTTCACTCGCATAATAATGCAAAGTCGCCAACAAGCTGATCAACACAACGCCCAAAAGATAGTAGGCGCTGACGGAAGTCCAAGGGAGTGGAATCAGATCGACAACGCGCACACGACGTTCTAGCAAAGCTTGCGACGAGTAACGTCGAGCCCGCTTGCCGTTGGTTGCATCATCACCGCTGGCGGCATCGGTATCGCGGCCAGCCGCGTTACGATCATCAAGAATAGCGCGTCGACGTCGATCGTCGCGCGTTGCGTTCCGCCTGAATTCCATCTTCCCTGACGCAGTTGCTAGCAATTGTGAAACGACGAATCCTTTCGCCGCTGCGACATTTCTGTCCTTAATAGGAGTTCGGCAGTCAGACCGAGCCTACTAAAGTCAGGCTCGGCTTGAATTATTTCTTGCGCAACCGCGCAACTCTTCCAGGCACGCTAGCGGAGCGCGACGCGGTTCGACAACATGCCGAGCCCCTCGATCTCTACTTCCAACTGATCGCCTGGCTGTAGATAGACTTGCGGATCGCGCGCATCGCCGACTCCGCTGGGCGTCCCCGTAAAGATCAGGTCGCCAGGCTGCAGCATCACGACGTTGGAGAGGTACGAAATCAAAAAGTCGATCTTGAAAATCAACTGGCTCGTCGACGAATCTTGCATCGTCTTGCCGTTTAACCGACAGCGAATCGCCAAATTGTGCGGATCGCCGATTTCGTCCGGCGTGTATAACACCGGCCCGAGCGGACCGAAGGTATCAAACGTCTTGCCCAACAGCCATTGCTTGCCGGGCTTCCCTTTTTGCCAATCGCGAGCCGAGATGTCGTTGCCGCAGCAATAACCGCCGACATGGCTCATCGCTTCGCTTTGCGGGATATGCTTGCCAGCGGTCCCGATCACCACGACTAGTTCCGCTTCGTAATCAACTCGACTACTTTCGGGGGGGAGCTGAATTTCGTCATGATCGGCGATCAGGGTCGAGGGAAATTTGTTGAAAATAACCGGCTCATCCCCCACGGTTGCGCCCGTCTCTTTGGCGTGGTCAGCATAGTTCAGACCAACGCAGATCACTTTTTGTGGGTTGATAATCGGGGTCAAAATCCGTGATCCCACCGGGATCGGCTGTCCATGTTCTATCACGGCCAGAACCTTATCACGCGCCACGTTACCCAGCGCTAGCAGCGACTTCATGTCGGTCGGCAACGTGTGATCGGTATGGTGAAGATCGATGAAATCGTCGCCGCGGGCAACCGCAGCACGGGGACCAGCTTCGCTTTGATAAGTGACCAAACGCATGATTATCGCCTCCCGGGGAATCCAGATGATCGTTACAGCCGGCGCCGCTTACGTTATCGCATCGAACTGCCGCTGGCAACGAGTCGCCTAGTTTCTATTTACTGGTTTGACCTTAGGCAATCCACGACCTAGATTTTCTGCAAAGTCCCAATAATCCGCCGAGAGCCGCCTGCTGCGGGTCGGCATCCTGTTTCGCCAGCTAGACGCTTGTGCCATATGGACATCGATTCATCCGCCGATTTTGGCGTCGACCCTGGAGAGTCGGCCGATCATCGCTTCGGAGCGCTGCAACAACTGATGCTGCGTACCGAGGAGATTGATGATGAAGCGCTGATCGCTGCTGCGCTGGAACAACAAAATCAATTGGTTCAGGTACGTCTGGGCGTGGCCAGCAGTCTGTTTACAGCACTCAAAGCCAAACACCCGCCGACCGCCGCACATTCGCTCCGCGTCGCAACCAGCATTTCGACCTGGGCGGCAGTCCGCGGAAACTCTCACTCTGAACGTGACGAATTAGAAGTCGCCGCGCTGCTGCACGATGTCGGCAAGTTAGCTGTGCCTGACTATCTGCTGGCCAAACCGGGGAAACTGAACGAAGAAGAACTGGCCCTGATGGATGAGCATCATGCCGCTGGCGTCGAGATCATCGAACATTGCTGCTCAGACGCCGGGATCATGGCCGTGATTCGGCATGCAGGCGCCTGGTTTGACGGCAGCAAACGCGTCTTCCCCCTGTGCGGCGATGATATTCCCCGCGGCGCGCGGATGCTGGCGATCGTCGATGCGTATGACTCGATGATTAGCGATCAGGTTTATCGCCGCGCACGCAGCAAGGATCGCGCCCTTGCCGAGTTGTTCGCCTACGCCGGATCGCAATTTGATCCAGAACTGGTGAGCGATTTCTGCACGTTCCAGATGCGATTCTCGAACAAGCTGCAGCATGACGTCGCACAACAATGGCTACGCGATTTGTCCCCCCGTCAAACTAATTCGCATTGGGATCACATGATTCCCCAACGCGGCGATCGTCCCAATCAATTGCTGGGGCTATTTCACGAGAATCTGTTTCGCAACGTCCATGACGGACTGATCTACGTCGGCGCCGATCTGAAAATCTTGCGTTGGAACCACGCCGCCGAGACGCTGACGGGGCTTTCGGCAGAATCTGTCGCGAATCGCAACTGGTCCCCCAAGTTGGTCGGCATGGGAGACGCGTCGGGACGCTTCTTGCCTGAACGCGAAGATCCGCTGGCGGCGGCGATTCAAAGCGGTCTGCAATCCGTGTTGCGTTTGACCATTCGTGACGCTCAAGGAGAGTACTCGGCGATTACAGCCCACATTTCGCCGGTCATCACCGAAGACGGCGTGGGCCGCGGCGCCACGCTGCAACTTTGCGATGCGACCGGTATTCAACGCCTGGAAGAACAATTGCGTTCGTTGCACGTCAAAGCGACACGCGATCCACTGACCAGTCTGGCGAATCGCGCTGAACTAGACCGGGCCCTCAATGAGATGGTCCGAAAGCACAGCGGCGGGAACCGTGCATGCAGTCTGATTATCTGCGATCTCGATTTCTTCAAGCGAATCAACGACAACTACGGGCACCAGGCCGGCGACGACGCACTGGTTAGCTTTGCGGCCCATATGAAACGACATGCGTTGCCCGGCGATGTGGCGGCTCGTTATGGCGGCGAAGAATTTGTGATGGTCTGCGGACATTGCGATATGAAAACGGCGGCGCAACGCGCCGAAGCCATTCGCCAAGAGGTTGCAGCGACCGCGCAACCTTCGTTGGGTGGCAAAAATTTGACCGCCAGCTTTGGTGTTACCGAACTGCAAGCTGGCGATACGCCTGAATCCATGCTAAATCGCGCCGATCGGGCATTGATGCAAGCCAAAGAATTGGGTCGCAACATGGTGATCCAGCTTGGCTCGGGACGCGACGATCCTGAAAAAAGAGAGCGACGCAATTGGTGGACCGCCCTGTTCGCCCATCGTTCGCCGGGCGCACTGATCGAGCGCACCATGACCACACGCGCTCCGCTGAAAATGGTCTGGGAAAAGCTGCGCGGCTTTTTAACCGACCATGTCGCCGAAGTAATCGACACCAGCGAACAGCAGTTGATCCTCGCTTTTGATGGCGACACTTTTGGCATCACTCGCCGAAATTCGGATCGCGGGGCTGCGCTCGTTATGACAATTCGTCCTCGCGAACAGCAGGACGAACGCGGAATGACCAGCACGGTGATCGAAGTCTCCGTAGCCCCGCGCCGCAGTCGAGATCGCCGCCGCAGTGACGCACTGCAACGTGGTCGTCAATTGATGGCCAGTTTGCAATCCTACCTCATGGTGCATGACTTCAGCGAAGGAGTCGTCGGCGAAGAGAAGGAAGCGCCGAACCTGTGGGATCGCCTAACCGCTAAGTTCAATAAACCGCCAGCCGACGACCGACGCTAAATTGCGGAAGGGATAGGATAGACGATGATCCGAATCGGAACACAATTAAGCGGATTCGAGCTTACTCTCGGCAACCAAATCCAACTTGCAGATGCTAGGGTGGCGCAAGCCGAGCTTCGCCACGAGATAGATTCTTCTCTCCCGGATTCTTGCGGTGACACCAGCGATGCCGTCGCCCAAGCCGATTTCCAAGAGCGCGTACGCGTGATCACCGGCGCGATATCGCAAGTCGATTTCGCGACTTCCGTAATCGCCCAAGCCCAATTAACGATCGATCTGATTCGGACGCAAGTCAACAAAATTTGGGACGCATTCCACACGAACCGCCAAGTCAACATCGACCAGACGTTGTGCGAGATCGATCGACTAGCACGCGAAGAATTTCAGGGGCAAGCTTTACTCGATGGATCGTGCGATTTTGGAGTGAGCGGCCAAAACAAATCGCAGGTACGCGAGGTATCGGTCGACCGGATCGCTGGGCCAACTCGACTCTCCGCCGCCAAACCGGCGACCTTAATCCACCAAGGACGCAACGGTCTGCTAACGACCGACGCCGACTTTACCTTGAGCGGCCCTTTTGGCGAAGCGATTATTTCTGTGGAACGCAATCAATCGTTCACAACGGTCGCTGAACAAATCAACGCAGTGACTGCGTTGACCGGCGTTCAATGCTTTGTCGCAGGAGAGCAACTCTCGCTGGTCAGCATCTTCGCTGGCGCTGAAGCGACGATCTCGGTCGATGTTCATTTTGGCCAATTTGATGTAGAGAGCAGCACCGGAGAGCCGGTCTCGCGCGGCGACGATGGCCTGTTTGCGGCGCGACCTTCGATCGTTGGTCGCGTGCTAAAGGGCGCCTCGAGCGCAGACTCCAATGTTACCGCCGAAATCAACGGCCAAATCTTCACTGGGCAGCGGATTGTCGTCAGTGAAGAAGGGACGCAGTTTTCGCTGGAATTCGCAACCGGGTTCACCGGTGACTTGGATTCGATCACGCTCAGCGACGAAGGTGTCTGGAAGTTTCAGTTGTCGACGGTCATCGGCGATCTAACCACCCTGGCCTTGCCCAATCTGACAACGCCAGCGCTGGGAGACGAAAGCGGACGACTGTCACAGTTGCATTCAACTGGCAAGTTCTCAACGGGACCGGACGCCCACACAATCCAGATTGTGGATGCAGCGCTGGGGCAACTCGATCGCGCAGAACAGCGACTGGATGCCTTTGCCGACGACACCCTTGCGACGAGTGCAGCTTTGCTGGCCGGTTTGCAAGCTTCGCTCGAAGACTCATACGAAACGCCGCTGATGGAAACAGCGCCGCTCAACCCAGAGACGCTGCCGATTCAACGGCAACTCTCGACAAAGATTCTCAACTCGCTCACAACCCTGGGGCAGCAGCGCACCCGCGTCTGGCGATTTCTGCAGACGGTGGACGACGTCGAGTAGATGACTCACCCCAGAACTCCGCCGCGCTGTTCCCAGCGCTGACGTGTTTGACGTTTGAATTCTTCCCTATCTAGCTCTTGGTATTCACCCTAAACAAGTCGGCCCAAGCAAGGCTGAATTTCTTCGCGAAAGCGCACCACTTCCACTTGCAACTTGTGGAACTCCGCGATCGCATCTGGGACGCTCATTTTCGAGCCGCTCGCCAGTTGCTGACCGATGAAATCGTGGAATTGTTGCCGTTCGCAGGTGACGTCAGTCGCCATTCGATTCTCGGCAATGTGATCCCTTGATTCTATTCTATCCGAAGGGACGAAACCTTTTCTATTGATCGTCCGCTTCCATCAGTTGTTCGTTCAGCGCCAACCACTCTTCTTCAAGCTGCTCTAAATCTTTGGTCACAACCAGTAGCTGTTCGTGGGTCTTCTGTGCTTCTTTGGCGTCGGTCAACTTCATTAACTGGGCGTTGAGCGCTTTCTTCTCGTCGTCCATCTTCGCGATCTTGACCTCGATCTTTTGCAGGTCTTTTCGCATCGTGCGCAACTGCTTGTTGCGGTCGCGGCGATCATTGCGATCTCCGCCCACAGAATGATGATCGCTGCTGGCCGGCAATTTGCCTCCTTTCGACGAATCTCCCTCGGCGTCGATCTCTTGATTCAAGCGATAGACGTAGTGGTCATAGTCGTCGGGGAAGTGAATCACCTGGCCATCGCGGACCTCCACAATGTTGGTCGCGACGCTTTTCATGAAGTAGCGATCATGGCTCGTAAAAATGATCGTGCCGTTGTAGGTCTCCAGCGCTCGGACCAGCGACTCAACCGTTTCCACATCCAAATGGTTTCCCGGTTCGTCAAGGATCAGCACATTGTGCTTGCCCAGCAACAAGCCTGCGAGACAGAGCCGAGCACGCTCTCCACCACTGAGGACTTTGACCTTCTTTTTGACATCATCGCCGCGAAACAAAAAGCTGCCGGCGACGTTCAGCACTTGCTGCGTGCTGACATCGGGGTCGGCGGCAGTGCGCAGATAATCTTCGACCGTATCATTGGGCGGAAGCGTCGTATAAACGTGTTGTGCGTAGACGCCGACATCGGCGTGATGCCCCCATTTCACATCCCCTTTCAGCGGCTCGATCGAGCCGACCAACGTTCGCAGCAGGGTTGTTTTGCCTTGGCCGTTGTCGCCGACGACGCCGATCCGTGAGCCATGCTCGATATCCAGAGTCACTTCATCGGCGATCTTTTTGTTTGGGTAACCAATCACCACATTGTCACAGCGGACGACGGTCCCTTTGCGGCGATCAACCACCGGCACTCGGACATAGGCCAACGCATCCGATTCTTCAATTTCGACCAGTTGCAGCCGATCCAATTGCTTGGCCTTGCTGCGAGCCTGGCTGGCGGTGCTGGCGGCGGCGCGGTTTTTGTCAATAAATTTTTGCAGCTGCTTTTGCTTCGCTTTGACCCCTGCGTTTACCTTCTGGTCATGCTCTTTGCGTTCTTCCTGCACAACCAGATAGGCGTCGACGTCGCCAGGGAACATCTGCAGTTTGCCGCGAGCCAGTTCCAGCGTGTGGGTACAGGTCTGCTTCAAAAAGGCCCGATCGTGTGAAACAACCATCACGCCGCCGCGAAAATCGAGCAAAAACCGCTCGAGCAACATTTGCGTCCGCAAGTCCAAAAAGTTGGTCGGTTCGTCCAGCAGCAGATAGTTGGGATCGTGCAGCAGCAGCGCCGTTAGCTTGACGCGAGTCTGCCAACCCCCTGAGAGTTGCCGGACCGGCGACTCCAGCATCGCCCCCTTGATCTCGAACTGCCCCGCGACTTCGCCGCATTTCCAGTCCGGCTGACCGCTGTCGCGCATCAGAAAGCCGACGACGGTTTCCCCTTCTTCAAACGGATCGTGCTGGCGCAAATAGCCCAGCCTAAGCTTCGGGTGGAGAATCACTTCTCCTTTTTCCAGTTCTTCGTCCCCCAAGATCGCGCGGCACAAGGTCGACTTGCCGGCGCCGTTGCGACCGATCATGCCAACCTTTTGTCCTTCGATCAGCGAAACGCTCGCCCCATCAAGCAAAACTTTATGACCAAATCGTTTGACGACGTTTTGTATCTGGATCAGGGGAGTCACGGAGCTTCGATCTCAAAAGAAAAAAATGAAAGAAGACGAACCAATGCTTCATCGAGTTGAACCTGCCCCTTGGTGCAGCATCGCCAGTCTCCCAGCTTTGCCACCGCTTTGGCGGCGACAACCTCTAGAGAGAATCTAGGGCGAGGGGCAATCGGCTCACTCGTCGGGCGGCACGCAGCAAAGCGAACATGAATCCATAGGCCCGGAGGCGCTATTTTCACCGAAACTCGCCGATCGTCCAGAGCACCCTGCATTGAACCGGTGCTGGAGCCAGCGAGTTTGGCCAAATTGCTCCGTCGACCACCTACTTTTTCGGCAAGTCGCCCCTCTCCTGCGGTTCGAAGCCGGCTTCGCAGGCTTTGTTTTTCCGGTAGTTCGTCGCCAGCAGACCAAACTTTCAGGGGGGACAGTTTGGCTTAGTCGGGCTTGAAAAGGGGCTCCCGTCTGCTTTTCAGGGTGAAAATCCGATCTCGGTCTCTTTTCGCACCCCAATCGCGGTTGTCACTGATAGCTGGATTTGTTCCACTCTGTTTCCTACCTTGATACCGCTCGGCCTGCGTGATTCGCCTGCTATGGCTCGCACTTTTGTTACTGACTTTGTCTCGATTGACCCCAGTCCCGAATGGGCGGTAAAGCTGCGCGCCTACAAAGATGATGTGCGGCAACTGGTCGGCGATCAGGCCTATCTTGACGATCCGCCGCATATGACCGCATTTTTGGCGCGATTTGCAGAGGGGACTGAGTTTGACGAAACGATTGCTGAAGTCGCGGCAGAATTCGCTCCGCTCAAGACTGAGCTAGCCGGCTGGCACGTGCTCGACGCCGATCCTTGGACCGGGCAGCGAACTTTGACGATCCGCGTCAATGCCGAATCACAACCGGCGCTGCGAAACCTCCAAGCCAAAATTGTCGAGGCGATCTGCGAGCATCGTGATCGAGAAGCAACTCAGCAGCATTACAACACCGCGCTGGCGAATTTCACTCCTTTGCAGCGCCAGTCGATTGAGCAAATCGGCTTTCCTTTTGCCGGCCTCGATTGGCAGCCACAGTTCACGATCGCATCGATTCGCCATTCGGACTGGAAACAGGTAGCCGCGACGATACTGCAAAAACCTCCCGCAGGACAATCGGTCTGCAGCAGCGTCACGCACTATCGCATCATCGACGGCGAGACCTATCCGCTGCAACGATACGAACTTCGTTAACTTTTCTTGACGCCGCTGCGTCACATTAGGCAGACCTGGCAAGCTTAGATGACGTGCTCTGCAAGCATTTTGCGGAGAACAGTTGACAGCACCCCGTCTGACAAGCGAATGTATTGCGAACGATGCTCACCATGGACGAGTGCACCCAATTGGAAAACGCGAATGCGAAGCTTGCGCAAAGGAAGATTTCGCCAAGCCTGCTGCGGCCCTCAGCCCTGGCCGCTGGCCCTGGTGCTGGTCGTGTTGTTCCCTCTTGTCTCTTCGGCCCAAACCCCCGAAGTTTTTGATCCCGCCAGTCCAGATGCTTTTGCGATCCGAGAGCTCTTCTATCTAGTGCTAGCGATCACCGCGATCATTTTTTTGTTGGTCGGCGGAGCGCTCGCCTATTTTGTCTACCGCTTTCGCGATCCCCCCAACGCGCCGCGCGACGATAGCGAACCGCCGCAGATCTACGGCAGCGAACCGATCGAAATCGCTTGGACCTTGGCTCCGACATTGATCGTGCTGGTCCTTAGCTTGGTGGTGATTCGCTCGGTCATTGCGATGCGATCTGACCCGCCGACCGAGGGAACTTTGCGAGTTCGCGCGGTAGGGCATCAATGGTGGTGGGAGTTTGAATATCCCGAGTTCGGCTTTACAACCGCCAACGAATTGGTGATTCCGACTTCCGATCCAGAGGTCTCAACGCCGGTTTATCTCCAGTTAGAATCGGCCGACGTCATCCATAGCTTTTGGGTTCCCCGCTTGGCCGGCAAAACGGACCTGGTGCCGGCCCAGTCCAACTTCATGCGGCTGGCGGCAAATACCGCCGGCGTTTATGAAGGTCGCTGCGCCGAATACTGCGGCACCCAACATGCCAAGATGCTGATTCGCGTGACCGCCGTTTCGCCGGCCGACTTTGAAAAATGGGTCACCCAGCAACAGCGCAGCGCCGCCGTCGCTCAATCGGTCGAAGCGGGCCGAAAGATCTTTATGGATCAGGCCTGCGCCAACTGCCATACGATCCGCGGCGAGCCGGCGGTCGGCAAGTTTGGCCCTGACCTGACGCACCTGATGAGCCGCCAGACGATCGCCGCAGGCATTTTAGAAAACAATCGAGAAAGCCTGACGGACTGGCTCGCCGATCCCGATCGGGTGAAGCCCGGCAGCCGCATGCCCAACATGCAACTTAGCCCGACAGAAGTGAAACAGTTGGTCGATTACTTGATGACGTTGGAATAACTATGGCGATCGCCGAAACAGGACAATCAAGCGCGGCGACGCCGCTGGTGACGCAACTACATGGTTGGGTGACGACGGTCGATCACAAGCGGATCGGCCTGCTGTACATCTTGATGAGCCTCTTCTTTTTGGTGGTCGGCGGCGTCGAAGCCCTCCTGATTCGCTTGCAACTGTGGGTTCCCAACAATACGCTGCTTGGCCCCGATACTTTCAACCAACTCTTCACGATGCACGGGACGACGATGATCTTTTTCGTCGTCATGCCGATGCTCTCCGGCTTCGCCAACTATCTGGTGCCGCTGATGATCGGCTGCCGCGACGTTGCGTTTCCCCGCTTGAACGCGCTCGGCTTTTGGTTGGCTCTCTTCGGCGGGTGCATCCTTTACACCAGCTACTTTACCGGCGACGCATTGTATGGACTGGGTTCGGCGCCGGACGTCGGCTGGTTCGCTTATGCTCCGCTTACTTCACCGGCTTACGCGCGCGGCGGCAGCGTTGACTATTGGATCTTGGGAACCTTTGTCAGCGGCGTCGGCACGTTAACCTTCGCCGTCAATTTGATCGCAACGATCCTCACAATGCGGGCTCCGGGGATGAAGCTGAATCAGGTTCCGCTCTTCGTCTGGATGATGCTGATCGACGCCGGGCTGATCATTGTCGCTTTTCCGCCGCTGACCGCCGCTCAGATCATGTTGCTCTTGGATCGTTACGCAGGCGCCCACTTTTTTGACACGCAGGCCGGCGGATCGGCACTGTTATGGCAGCACTTGTTTTGGTTCTTCGGGCACCCCGAGGTCTACATCATGGCGCTGCCGGCGTTTGGAATCATCTCTGAAATTGTGCCGGTCTTTTCGCGAAAAGTGATCTTTGGCTACGCATCGATGGCGGCAGCCACCGCCGCGATCGGCTTTATCAGTCTGGGCGTTTGGGCGCATCACATGTTTACGGTCGGGCTCGACGATCGCTTGGATGCGTTCTTTTCGGCCGCCAGCTTTTTGATCGCGGTTCCAACCGGCATTAAGATCTTCAACTGGGTCGCGACCCTCTACGGCGGTCGACTGCAACTACGCACGCCGATGCTGTTTGCGCTCGGTTTTCTCGGCATGTTTTTGATCGGCGGGCTGACCGGCATCATGCTGGCGACGGTTCCGGTCGATTGGCAAGTCTCGGACAGCTACTTTCTGGTCGCCCACTTTCACTATGTGCTGTTTGGCGGCAGTTTGTTTGCCCTGATGGGCGGCTGCTATTACTGGTTTCCGAAAGCGACCGGCAAGCTGCTGAGCGAAAAGCTGGGCGCCTGGCATTTTTGGTTACTGTTTGTCGGCTTCAATCTACTGTTTGGCCCAATGCATATCGCTGGGATCATGGGGATGCCGCGCCGTGTTTATACCTACGAAGCGGGTCAAGGTTGGGATTTTTGGAATCAACTTTCGACGATCGGCGCCTTCATCATGGGGATCGGTTTTTTGATCTTCTTTATCAACGTGGTGCTTTCGCTGCGTGCAGGAAAAGAAGCAGGCGATGATCCGTGGGATGCGTGGACCCTAGAATGGGCGACCAGCAGCCCGCCGGCGTCCTACAACTTTGAACAAATCCCCACGGTGCGCAGCCGGCGACCGCTGTGGGATCTGAAACATCCGGAAGACCCGGACTGGAAATATGAATAAGCCCTCCGCCGAAGAAGCGATCCCGATTCCACCGCCGGTCAACACCGAATTCCCGCTGACGCCAGCTCAGGTCGGCATGGCGGCGTTTCTCTGTTCCGAAGCGGCGTTCTTTAGCACGCTGGTCGTCGCCTATTTGATTTACTTGGGCGCCGATCAGTCTGGCCCCACGCCAGCCGAATCGCTCAGTCTGACGCGCGCCGTCATCAACAGCGCCTTCTTGCTGGGAAGCAGCGGAACGATCCTCTTGGCGATGAACGCCCGCAAAGCGTCCAGCCTGGGCGGTTTTACTGCTTGGATGATTGTGACAATCACGCTGGGCGTGCTGTTTTTGGTCGGCACCGCCTACGAGTGGGAAGAGTTAATTTATCAAGATGGTTTGACGATCGGCCGCAACCTGTTTGGTACGACGTTCTATACGCTGATCGGATTTCACGCGTTTCACGTCACCTTGGGGCTGTCGCTACTAACCATCATCACTTGGCTGGAGCGTTCAGGGCGACTCAGCGCCCACAGCGAAGCGCCCGAGTTGGTTTCGTGGTATTGGCATTTCGTCGACGCCGTCTGGATTGTCATTTTTGGCGTCGTTTATTGGATGGGAACCTAACGAGCAACCATGTCTGACTTGCCTGCCAATCCTGAATCACCGCCGCCGATCGAAGCGATTGCGATGCCGCGCCCGACTGCCTGGCCGATGGTGCTGGCGGCCGGAGTTGGTCTGATGGCGCTGGGGATTCCAACCAACTTCATCTTCTCGCTCGTAGGGCTGGGAATCGTCTTCACCGCGTTGTTCGGCTGGTTCGGACAGCTGCTGACCGAAGAAGCCGAAGTCGAAGAACCGTTGGTCGCGCCCCAGTTGCGAGCCAAACCAATTCTGCCGTCGCACAAACGAGTCCTCTCACCGACACCCGGACAGCGTCTTGAGCTGCCCGAAAAAGTTCACCCCTACTCGGCCGGCGTCAAAGGGGGCTTGGCCGGCGGCGCAGTCATGGCGATTGTCGCATCGATCTACGGCTTGGTCAGCGGACGCGGCTTGTGGTATCCAATCAACTTGCTGGCGGCGATGATCTTGCCCCACTTTGCTGATGACACGGCATTGGAGCTCAGCCAGTTTAATCTGACCGCGTTGTTGGTGGGCGTGGTGCTGCACTTGATTACCTCACTAATGGTCGGGCTCTTCTTTGGCGTCCTGTTGCCGACGATGCCTAGCTCCCCGGTCTTCTGGGGCGGAATTGTCGGTCCGCTGCTATGGTCCGCCGGTATTTACAGCTTCATGGGCGTCCTCAACCCGGTCATGAGCGAGTACGTCAGCTGGCCTTGGTTTATCGCATCGCAGTTTGCGTTTGGAATCGTGATGGGAATGGTCGTGGTGCGGTCCGAAAAGATCGCGGTCCAAAAGCTAACGCCGACCGGCGAACAGGAGTCGCACGATGCCCACGACTAACGCCCTCTCGCTGATCGCCGTGCTGCTTGCAGCATTATCGATCGGCTGTGGCAAGCCCGACCCGGCCGATCGCTTTGTGCGACCAGCGGACATCACCGACTTCAGCGTGCTGTTTCAGCAAAACTGCTCAGGCTGTCACGGCGCTACCGGTAGTCTGGGCCCTGCTCCGCCGCTGGCCGATCCCTTATTTCAAGCGATCGTCAGCGATGATCAGTTGCACCAAACAATCGCTGACGGTCGCCCTGGGACGCTGATGCCGGCGTTCGGCAAACAGCAAGGAGGCGCGCTCACCGCAGATCAGGTGCAGATCATGGTCACCGGCATTCGCAAAGCCTGGGGCGACCATTCGACGCCGACCGGCGCGCTGCCGCCGTATCAAGTATCAGCCGACGATCCGGCCGGCCTTGCTGAAGCCAATGTCGACAGCGGTAAAGAATTATTTGAAACCTCCTGCGCCAAATGCCATGGAGACGCCGGCGTAGGAGATGGCGCTGGCCCTCTGAACGAACCGGCGCTGGCCCGCCTGATGAGCGACATCGTCTTGCGGCGTTTAATCATCACCGGGCGCCCAGACCTAAAAATGCCTGATTTCGCAACGCTCGGCAAACAGTCGCACACCGGCGCGCCGTTCACTTCGCAACAGATCTCAGACATCGCCGCCTACGTCCGCTCGCTGCAACAACCGACCAAGCTCGCCGCTCAACCGGCCAACCAACCATAAACAACCGCTCGATTGATTATGACGCATTCATCATCCCACACCGATTCGCCCGACGCAGAACGCCGTGGTCTGCTGCAATGGAGCGCCATCGCTTTGGGCGCTTTGGCGACCGCCGCCGCAGGCGTACCCATCGTTGGTTTTTTGCTGGGCCCGCTGCGCAAGCGCGAAGACCAATGGACGACCGCCGGGCAAGTTGATGAGTTTCCGATTGGTCAAACTCGTCTGGTTGATCTAGAGAATCCGCTGCATAGTCTGGGAGATGGCGACGCCGGCAAAATTGCTATCTATGTGCGCCGCGCAGATGAAGAGAAGTTTCAGATCTTCGCGGTCAACTGCACCCATCTTGGCTGTCCCGTCAATTGGCTGGCCGACGCCGGGCTGTTTATGTGCCCCTGTCACGGCGGGGTTTATTACGAAGATGGAGCGCACGCGTCGGGTCCGCCGCCGCGGGGACTGTTTCAGTATGAACATCGCCTAGAAAAAGGCGCCCTGCTGGTCAAGCTGGGCCACTTGCCGACGCTTCAACAACCGGGTTAACGCAGCATCCGTATGAACACAATCAAGCAAGTCTGGGACTGGCTCGAACATCGGCTTGAGCTGCGCGATACGCTCTGGGTCGTGATGCGTCACCCTGTGCCGGCCGCGCTGGCCAAACCGGTCGGCTGGTGGTACGTCTTTGGCAGCATGACGCTTACGTTGCTGATGCTGCAGATCGTCACCGGCGTCTGCTTGGCGATGGTCTACCAACCGACGGCGGCCGACGCTTACGCTAGTCTCGAATATCTGAACTATGAAGCGCCGTTCGGCTGGTTGCTGCGCGCGATCCACTACTGGTCGGCTTCTGGCATGGTCGTGATGCTGATGGTCCACATGGCGCAAGTCTTTTTGATGGGCGCCTTCAAGTATCCGCGTGAACTGACTTGGCTGGTCGGCGTTGGCCTGTTGGCGATGACCCTCGGCTTGGCGTTTACTGGTCAAGTGCTGCGTTACGACGGCGACTCGTACTGGGGCGTCAGCGTAGCAGTCTCCGCGGCGGGGCGCGTTCCGATCGCCGGCCCGTCGATCGTCCATTTGATCCTCGGCGGCGAATATATCGGCAGCGAAACCCTCAGCCGCTTCTTTACGCTGCACGTTTTCATCTTGCCGGGCATCTTGATCGGCTTGCTGGTCGTCCACTTGTACCTGGTGGTGAAGCGCGGCATCTCTGAACCCCCAGTCGCCGGTGAACCGGTCAACAAAGCAACCTATCCGGCTCAATACGAAAAGCTGCTCGAGAAAGGGATTCCCTTCTTCCCGCACGCACTTTACCGTGACGGCATCGCCTGCGCGATGGCGGTCCTGGTGGTGGTAGCGCTCTCGATAACATTTGGTCCCAAAGGGCCCGGCGAGATCCCTGATCCCACGTTAATTCATGCCGAGCCCCGCCCTGACTGGCCCTTCTTGCCGGTCTTTGCGTTGGCCGCGCTATCGCCGCCGGCGATGGAAACCTTTCTGATGCTCGGGCTTCCCGTGATCGGCTTTTTAGCGCTAGCGGCGGTGCCGTTTGTCGCCGGCAGCGGCGAGCGCAGCGCGCGTCGTCGGCCCGTCGCGGTGCTGGTAGTGCTGGTCAGTTTTGTGACATTCATGATTTTGGGTTGGTATGGAGCGACCTCTCCCTGGTCGCCCGATATGGAAGCTTGGAGCAACACGCCGGTTCCAGACAGAATCGTCCAGCAGCTATCGCCGCTCGAGCTGCAAGGCGCAATCGTCTTTCAAAACAAATGCTGTCGCAACTGTCACGCACTGGATGGCGCCGGCGGTCATCGCGGTCCCGATCTCACCAACGTCGGCATCCAAATGAATCCCGATGCGATGGTTCGCCAGGTCGTACAAGGGGGCGGCAACATGCCGGCCTACGCTCAACAGATGAACAGCGCCGAGGTCACCGCACTGGTCGCATTTCTGGTTAGGTTGCGTCCCGAAGGAATGCCGCCTGCCGCGGTTCCCTCCAACGCGGCCCAACCGCTGGCCGCCGCTCCCCCTGCAGCGCCGTGAACGCCGATTTCTACAGGGCGATCAGCAGCTCATGGCAATTTTCGCCTAGCATTCTGCTCGCACTATTGGTCAGCGGCTGGATCTACTTTCGCGGTTGGCGCAACTTGCGGCGGCGCGGATCAAGCCGCTTCCCTAGTTGGCGTTTGACCTCGTTCTTTGCGGCGCTGCTGACCATCTTTGTCGCGCTGCAATCACCGCTTGACGCACTGGCCCCCTTCTCGCTGCAAATCCACATGGTGCAACATCTGCTACTGATGATTGTTGCGCCGCCGTTGGTTTGGCTCTCGGCGCCAGAGCTCCCGCTGTTGATCGGTTTGCCCAAGTGGTTGCGTGACGAATGGATTCGCCCTTTCGCGCGCTGGCGGCCGCTGCGAACGGCGCTCGCCTGGCTCTTTCGGCCGCAAGTCACTTGGCTCGTATTTACGGCGACGCTTTGGATTTGGCATGCCCCCGGCTGCTATCAACTGGCGCTGGAAAGCAATTTTTGGCACCGCATCGAGCATGCAATGTTCCTCGCCGCTTCGCTGTTGTTTTGGCATCCCGTGATGCAACCCTATCCGCTGCGTACTACCTATTCGCGCTGGCTGTTGGTTCCTTATCTGTTTCTCGCAGGCGTGCAAGGAACCATTCTCTCCGGCATCCTGACCTTCTCGCCGCGCGTGTTGTATCCGCACTACGCCGCCGCGCCCAACTTGTGGAACATGACGCCACTCGACGATCAGTCCTTGGCCGGCGCCGTGATGTGGATCCCTACTTCGCTCGCCTACGTGATCGCGCTCTTTTGGATCGTGGCCGAGCAAATGTCGAGCGGCAAAGCAGCCGTGCGACGTCGCAAAACACACTCGCCCACTGCGGCTCCTCCTCGTTCGCCGCGACCGCTGGGCCCGCGTCCGTCGCTGTGGGCGCCGCTGCTGCAGCGCCGCGATGTTCGCATGACGCTACGCTGGGTGATGTTCGCACTCGCGGGCCTCATCATCCTAGACGGACTCACCGGTCCGCAAATCTCGGCCCTAAATCTAGCCGGCGTCGCTCCCTGGATTCATTGGCGTGCGATCCTGGTCATCTCGCTGGTCGTCGGCGGCAATTTCTTTTGCGCCATCTGTCCGTTCACGGCGATGCGCGGACTAGCGAAGCGATTCAACCTGCGGTACAGCTTTCCGAAATCGCTGCAAAACAAATGGCCTGCTGTCGCGGTCTTGGCAATCTTCTTTTGGGCGTACGAAGCCTTCTTGCTGTGGGACCGCCCGGCTTGGACGGCGCTGATTGTGATCGGCTTTTTTGCGATAGCGTTGTTGTTTGATCTGCTCTTCGCCCAGGCGCCGTTTTGCAAGTATGTTTGCCCGATCGGACAGTTCAATTTTGTGCAGTCGTTGGTTTCTCCCAGCGAAGTCGCCGCGCGGTCGACCGACATTTGCGCTAGCTGCCGCACCCGCGATTGCTTGGCCGGCAATCAACAAACGCCAGGCTGCCAACTCTCGCTGTTCGTCCCCAAAAAACAGGGGAACATGGACTGCACGTTTTGTCTCGACTGCGCCGATGCTTGCCCCCATCAAAACATCACGCTGGTGCAGCTGCGTCCCGGAGTCGATCTGGTCAGTGACGCAACGCGCTCTGGGGTCGGAAAGTATTCGCAGCGTGCCGATCTAGCGGCGCTGATTGTGGTGCTGCTGTTTGCGGCGTTATTGAACGCGGCCTGGATGACGGCGCCGCTGGTGAGTTTAGAAGAAACGGTGACGGCGGCGATTGGCTGGGGACGGTTGCCGATCGTGACCGGCGGAATGTTGATCGGTTTGTTCGCGGCGCCTTTCTTGATCATGCAGCTGCTAGGGAAAGCAAGTTTGGCGCCCACCGAGACGACAAAAGATTGGCGTGCCCCGGTGCTGCGTTTCGCACCGGCGCTGATTCCGCTCGGCTTGGGAATGTGGCTGGCCCACTACTCGTTTCACTTTTTCACCAGCGCCGATGCGTTGATTTGGGCCGCGCAGCGCATGGCCAACGATCATCTGGCGACCAACTTTCTCATCGGCGGCGGAGTCTGTAGTTGTTGCACCGCCAGCTCAATCGCTTGGCTGTTGCCGTTGGAGCTGTTGTTTCTCGACGTCGGCCTTTGCATGTCGCTGTGGGCCGCGTATCGGATCGCCCAACGTGAAACCCCCAACCAGCAAGCCGACATTCGCACGCTGACGCCATGGGCGATCTTTCTGGTGATCTTCTTTGTCGCCTGCATTTGGGTGCTGCTGCAACCGATGGAAATGCGAGGCGCCTATGTCGCCGGTCTCTAAAACCTGGTTATCGCTCACGCTTTGCCTTGCCACGAGCACCTGTGCATTGGCTGACGGCGGCAAAGTTCAACTTCGTCGCACCGTGGGTCCGTATCAGGTCACGATCTTCACCGCTCCCACACCGCTAACAGCAGGCCCGGTCGATCTGAGTGTGATGCTGCAAAACGCGGACGGAAAAATCATCCACAACGTCCCGATTTCCTTCCAGCTCACCAGCGAGTCCGGCACAATCGTTGGGCAAGACGCAACCCAGTCCGCCGCCACCAACAAACTGCTGCAATCGGCCAAGCTGGTCCTGCCCGAGAGCGGCGTGTGGCAAGTTCGCACCACGCTGCTCGGCCAAGATTCAGCCGCGCTCGATTTTGAAATCACCGCGTTAGATGCCAGCAGTGATTGGACAACCGCAGGCTGGATGCTGCTGTTGCCGGTTGCTTTTGTGGCGCTGTTCTTGCTGCGGGAGAGATTGATTCGATCGAGCAAGAACTGATCCAGACGAGTTCATTCAGGCCGGCCAATGCTGCTCCACCAGCGGGTGGAACCTAGCGACGGATCAAACTCTCCGCTTCCTCGGCCGGAACGGTCATGACTTGACCTGAAGTGATGTCCACTAGCCTATTGAAAATTTCCTCATTCCACACTGCTAGTGACTTAACACAGGCGATAATCTCATCGGCCGATTGTAGGTGGTTAGACATGATGTTCCTCTCTCTGAGAGAATATCTCCCCTTTATCACGGATATCGGCGAAAAGTAAAAACGATTGGCCGTGTAATATTTATTCGCCACAAAACAGAGAGCCACTATTCATGCAAGTCCAACGCATCGTCGCCAACATCCAAACCGCCAATCCCGCGTTGGCGAAAATGTTCTATCAAGACATTCTCGGTCTCGACCTACTGATGGACTTTGGCTGGATCGCAACCTATGGATCACAACAATCGATGTCGGTGCAGATCAGTTTTGCAGCGCAAGGTGGCAACAATACGGCGGCGCCTGACCTGTCGATCGAAGTAGATGATGTCGACGCAGCGGCGGCCGCGATGCAAGCGGCCGGATTCGCACTCGAGTATGGACCGGTCGATGAACCCTGGGGCGTGCGGCGTTTTTATGTCCGCGATCCGTTTGGAAAACTGGTGAACATCTTGGCCCATGCGTAGTGATTCAAAGGAATCGTAGACACCCGTCTGCCGAAACGAATATATCCATCCGCTCGCGAACCCGGCACTCCCGCAGTGGAACCGCTGTTCACGCCAGACAAAGCATGTGAAAGCCGAGCGATCCAACTGCCGAAACGTGAAGGACGAGCAGCAAGTAGGCGATCGTACGCTTGGGACCAAGTCGAATTATCAAAATCCCAAGCACGAGCTCTAGTGCGGTTAAAAGAAACGCCAGCCAGGTTGCATCTCGCATATTTTGGCTGAACAACTGGCCAATCAATGCCGCCGGAACGAAGGCCGGCATGCCGGCAACCATCATGGCGAAAGTTGGCAGGATCCGATCCAGTTCGTGGTAGCCGACGACCCAGGCGTACGGAAAAATCATGCAGGCCAATAGTGCCGCCGACGCCAGACGATGCTGCGGGCTCCGCACGCTAAACGCAATCAAGGAGACATAAGCGCCGGCACAAAGGATCCCGCTGATGACCAGCGGAAACTTGGTAAGCAGCGCCGTCGCAATCGCAATGGCGGCCGTGATCGCCAGCAACATGCGCAGCGAGAAACGCAGCTTGGGCGGCGAGGCGTCGATCGACGATTGAGTCGTGATCGGCAGCCACGGCAGAACCAGGCAAAAACCCGCCGAGGCAATCGCTGACCACATCGGCGCCTGCCAAAGCAGCGGCGAAGGGCGACTTTGGTCAGAGTCTGTCCACGTATAGAAGCTCGGTATGAACCAGCCCACGAGCAAACTCACCGCGATGAACAGCGGGAAGATCGGGATTCGCGGCGCTAGTTTAGAAATGTCCATACTTATCCAACAGCCAGCTTCGGCTGATCAACCACCACGCTTATTTTTACAGGTCGTTTTCGGGACGCAGCCGCCATCACCACGGCTTTGCGTGGCCATGATGGAGGCGGGCAATTCAACCAGCGTCCTCAATTCTCGAAATCGTCATCATTTCTGCATCCCAACTCTTTACAGTGGTCGTGATCAAACTTGGTCTGCATTCCCATTCATCGCCAGCCAAGGCCGTGGCGCCCGTTGCACTTACTTCCCCTCTGCTGAAGCCTGAATATTTTTAGTCACTGCATCTGCAATCATGAATGCCGCTTGGTGCTTAGAAATTCCTTGGGCAACGGATGTTGTATCCGCAATATTACAGATAAGTCCAGCAACGATCTCGGCCCAAATATCAGCGCGAAAATCGAGTGGTGTCTGATCACGAGTGAGAATCTTGACTTTGTTGTCTAAGGACCAAACTGAAATCAACTCGAGTGAAATTGGCGATTCCACAACGTCCGCAGGAAGCTGGAGACGTCGATCGTTTACGGTATTACTCATTCGGATACCTTTTAATTTGCCTCTGGTCCGAGCCGTCCTCTGCCAGTTATTCTAACTCATTCAACTGCGATGGACGGACGAAGAATCGCGTCTCGCCCGTAGTCGCTTCCACTCCCCAAGGCTGTTCCGTGTCGATGAGAACTACTTCGCGCTGCTCAGCACCGATCCGCCGCTCTACGATTTGACAAGCAATCAGGCCAGGCCGGGGGTAGTCAGTTTCGGCGGAGAGCAGCTCGGACGAAACAACGGGGACTTTCTCTACGAAGGACCACTCCAGTCCATTCGCGTCGGTCAACCAGCACTCGACCCAACCAGGCTGGTCTGTGCCCACAAACCGCCGCACCTCTACGCTGACGCCGATCATGCTGCTTGGTTCTCCATAAATCCTGAAATGCCGGGGGCCATTCGCCGCCGCCCCCTCTTCTCCAAGTGCACAAGCGGTTAGTTGCGGCAACCATGCTCTCGCAAAACTCGCACCACCTCCAATCTGCCTGCGGTAATCGCATATTGCAACGGAGTTGTTCCTGTCTCCAGATCGGGGCGCTCTGGGTCAGCACCAAATGCGATCAATAAGCGTATTAAATCGCAGTCATTTTTTTCCGCGGCCGTCTGGACTAAAGAAGCTCCGCCAAAAATGTCTCCAGCACCATTCGGGTCAACGCCAAGTTCAAGCAGGCGGCGAACATCCTCGACAGTCCCTTCTCGAATGGCGTCATAGATGTCATCAAATCTCATGTCGATACGATTGACCTGCCCAAATGCCTAAAAGCTCTTTCGAAACCGAGGTAAACCAATCAGCCCGCACGCAACGTGCATGAAGTCCCGATAAATCTACGAATGATGCTGATGTCTGACGACTCGCCGACGGAAGTTGCCAGAGGAAATCAATCAAAGAGGACGCGGGACATAGTTTTCATGCTTGATGCTTTCGAAGACGGCAGCAGGGCGAGCCCCATCCTCCAAGTCTGTTCGCTTCCAGCCGTGAATGGGGCTGCTCCACTACTTTATCTTCTTGCTGAGCGGCGTGCATGAAAGCTGGACAACGGCGATTTCAATGTCGCACGAATAGGCATGATTTTGGAGAGTTTTGCGCGATTGCTTGATTGCCGGCCGCATTCATTGCCACGCAAGGCCGTGGCCATGGCGCCTAGTTCCCTAACTTTCCCAGGATCGCTACATCCTCTCGCGTTTCCTCCGTGCCTCCATGGTGAATCCTCTAATTTTGAATCTCACCACGCAGCCGCGGCTGTTTGCAGCATCGTCCGTGCCGCATCGTCGCTTTGGTTGGGGTCCGCTGGCGAAGGCCGCACCTTGACAAAGTCTCAGTGTTTTGTTATTATGTATTCACATGTTTTAGTGCGCCGAGCGACCTGCTGATTTCAGTTTGGCGGTACCTTGTCGTTGAAGACCGGCAACTTCGAGAGAGGTTGGCGGGTTTGTTTGCTGCGCGGGATGGGGAATTGGTGGCTTGGCAATTCAGCGCGAAAAAAAAACGCGCCAGTCCGGTCCACTCTGGCCGCGCAAAAAAAACAGGCGATCCAGTCCGGTCGGTCAGAGCGATCTCGAATGCAGAGTGATCCACTAGCGGTGACGGCACCATTGGAAGTGGAGACCATATTCCCCCGCTTGCGCATTTTGAAGTTGCGATATTGGAGGACAAACAATGAATGGAACACGGATACCACGGATAAATCACGGCGTTTCACGGTCAGAAATCGTCGTTTGTGCAGCAAGCTGGCATTTTCAAATTGACTTGGTTTCTAATCAAATTTGATGTGATGGGAAATTCCTCTTGCCGTGTAATTCCGTGATTCATCCGTGTCCTCCGCGTTCTATTTCTTACGAACCTGCTGAAGAGCGCAACTTCAAAACGGGTGCATTCGGGCAACGAAGATTGGAGCTTAGAAAAAAACGCGCCAGTCCGGTCCACTCTGGGGGCTCAAAAAAAACACGCGGTCCAGTCCGGTCGATCAGAGCGATGCAGAAGACTGAAACATCAAGCCCCGCAAGAAGTTAAGAGATTCGACATTCGGATTTCGGCTTTCCGACGAAGAGCGTGACCTTATAACTGGCGCTTCGGGTTATGAGGAGCAATTGTCCGTTCCGAAAAAAAAAGAAGCGGTTCAGTCCGGTCTGGTAGTTCGGAAAAAAAATGACGCAGTCCGGTCCGGAAGCTACCCACTCTTCCTGGATAGGCCGGATTTCCTCGAAAGCACGCCTCAGGCGACCATTTTTCCGCTGTCCGCTTTCTTTATTTATTTTTATGTCGAGCGACGAAGAGCCAGAGCCTTGAACTGGCGCTGGCAAGAAACGAAAAAAGTCTTGTGTCGTAATGATTTACGACACAAGACTTTCAACCAAAGTGGGCGGTACAGGGCTCGAACCTGTGACCTCTACGATGTCAACGTAACGCTCTAGCCAACTGAGCTAACCGCCCGATTCCCAAAGGAGAGTAGATACCTAACGGGACCAGGCTCTGCTTTGGAAGTTTCCAAGTTTAGGACTTTGCTTGTGGCCTCGTCAAGGGCCCGGCAAGCGTGATTTTTTGCTTTTTGGTTCGCAACCCAATGGGATAAGTCGTTTTATCGTCAATAGATGCGATATCGGCCCGCCTGCCCGCATGATCGCAGATTGGGAGCTGATTTTCTCCTTTTTCAGACGCCTTGCCGCGGGCGAAGGTTCGAATTTGCGGCAACTTACGCGAGGCCGTTGTCTTGTTGCAAAATCGGAAAAGAATTACCGTAGATCGTTTGGCGACTTTGATCCTCTGAAATGTGACTATGGCCGCAAAAACCCGCAGCAAAGTAATCGAATACGTCGAACCGATCGGCGCCCGAGTCCTCGTGCGCAAAGATGAGCCGAAACGAGAGACAAAGGGGGGGATCGCTCTGCCGGATCAGGCCGAAATCCCGACGATTACCGGCCGCATCGTCGCGATCTCGACTCAGATTGAGAACAACTCCGATTTCCCGCTGCGACAGTACGACAAGATCCTGTTCCATCCCAAGGATGCGATTCCGGTCGATTTTGAAGCCGACAATCAGCTCTTTGTGATCCCGATCGAAGATGTGGTCGCCGTCTTTCGCCGCGATTCGGTCGACAAGAAGAAGAGCAAAGCCGCCGAAGACGACGAAGATTAAGCGGCCCGCTGCAGTTGCGCCGGTTGGCAATTTATGAAGCATCGAACAGGGATGCCGTGTTCTATCTTCTCTCTATGGATTGCTCGGATCGCGATTTTCCAAGTTGCGCAGTTGCAAGTTGAGCGCGTCGACCGAGATTTGGATCTCATAGATCGAGATCGCCAGCGAGAGGACCATCAGCAATAGGCTCACCCCAAACATTAGCTTGGCGATCAGCAACTGATCAAAGAACAAGACCAGCATGCAGATCGTGCAAAGCAGCAAACTAAGCGTGCCGCAGGCCTGCATGTTGCGAATCAAGATTACCCGCAGCCGCAGGTTGCTGATCTGAGCGACGATCAACTGATCGGGGTTGGCCTGATAGCGATCGTGCAAATTACGAATCAACGAGGCCAACGCCAAAAAGCGATTGGTATAGGCCAATAGCAACAACGAGATCGCGGGGAACAAAACGGCCGGCGCGGTGAGATCCATCGAGACTGACTTTGCAATGAGTGAACAGCGGCAGCAGGGCGCAACGTGCGACTACTGCTCTTCATACCCTTTCGCTGTCTTATCCGCGACCAGTTTAGCAGCATGCTTGTGTGCGGCGGACGCGTCGGCGAACTCTTTGACGTTGGTCGTGCCGGCGGCGCCGATGCGACCATAGCGGACAGTCACTTTCACGCCGGCGCCTGTCAACGCGGCGGTTTCAATTTCCCAAAACTTACTCGATTTGCCGTCGACCAATTCAAAGTATCGTTTTTCATGGGTAGCGGAGCTAGGCGCCGGAGGAGCAGCCGACTTGGTTGCGGCAGCGGCCTTTTTGGGCGGGTCAATTTTCACAGCGCCAGATTGATTCTCGCTAAAGCGTACGAAAGAGGGAAACCGCGGAACGCCGCCATCCGAAAGCTCTTGATAGCGATAAGTAATGACGCTGCCGAGCTCTGGCGGAGCGCCGCGCTGCGCGTCAGAGAACCCGGTGCCGACCGAGAACTCGGTCCCATCCGGCATTTGCACGGTGAGCGCGCCGAGTCGACCTTTGTGCTTCCCTTTGCCCGGCTGATGCGCGATGACGACGGCTTCGGCGTCGTGAAAGGTTTTGACTTTGAGCAATGAACAGGAGCGACCGATTTCGTACTTGGAGCCTGGCTCGCGGAGCATGAGCCCTTCGCCGCCCAGCGCATTGATGCGGACCAGTTCGGCCTGCAGATGCGCGGCGCCGGTACAGCGCTGGTGCGCATGCACGCTAGCGAACTCAAACTTCTCGGGGCGAAGCATTTTATGCAAAAACTGTAACCGCTGTTCAAACGGAGCATCGATCGCCGGCGCGTCGAACGCCAAAAATCGGACCTCGCGCCAATGCTCGCTTTTGTCTTGTCGACGGACGACGCTGATGGTTCGTTGAAACTTGCCGCGGTCGATCCAAAGCTCACCATCCAGCGGCGCGTCTGGAAAACCCGCGACAAACCAATCGGGTGCATGATACTCATTGCCCTGCCGGGAGAGAAACTTTTGGCCATCCCAATAAGCGCGAACGCCATCCAGCTTTTCGCTCATCCACCAATCCGACAGATCGGCCGAGTTGTCCCAAGACTGCGCCAACAGCAGCGGTGGGCCCTCTTTGGCGCTCGGCGATTTGATCGGCTTGGCCGGCAATGCGCCGCCGATCCGCGCCAGCTCGGCAGCGTCGCCGCGCAGCTTGCGCAGATGCTTGCAAGTGCGCGTTTCGATCGCGACCGACTGGTTTCGCCACGCGGGACATGTACATGAGTAGACTCCGCCCACGTTCTTCAAAACGTACGGTTTGGCGCCGGAGCCTTTCATTTCTACCGACTGGCCATCTTCCAGATCCGACATGCAGACTTCCCCTGGTTGGCAACTTATTGGACAGGATAGAAGGAATGAGTTGCTTGCTATTGTAGCGCACGCGGCAGCTGCTCGCCATCATTTGCGAGCGACGTTAGTCTCGATATTTCTCGTAACTTTTCACCTTGATCGGCTATTACCTTAGCAGCACGCCCTCTGCTCTACTCGCCCCCTTTTGGTTCGCCTTATGAAACGTTTCACCACCTCTCTGCTGTTGCTCTTGATCTGCTGGGGAAGCTTTCCCGTAACGCTGTCGGCCGCCGAACCTGCAAGAGATCTGGTGCTGGCCTACTACTATCCGTGGTACCAACAGGGAGATTGGACGCGGCATGGTTACTTTGGAGAGCCGACGCTCGGCAACTATGGAACCGACGATGCAAAAATCGCGGCCCAACATATCGACTGGGCGAAAGCGGCGGGGCTCGACGGATTCGTTGTCTCTTGGGGTGGTCCGCAGGATATGACCGACCAGCATTTTCGCTCCGGTTATCTTCAGGCCGAGAATGCCAACCAGCTGAAGCATGCGTTCATCTACGAGTCGCTAGGACGACTGGATGCGGCGGATGGTAATACCGATGAACGCATCGACTTCTCGCAGCGGCGCGTCGTGCAGAAATTTCAAGAGGATTTGGCTTATTTGAACAAGCAGTTCTGCGGCGACGATCGCTATTTGAAAATCGATGGGCGCCCCGTCATCGTCTTGTATGTAACCCGCACGTTTCGCAACTTCAATGCAAAGCTACTAGCGCAAATTCAAACCGCCGTCGGACAGCAGTTTTATTTCATCGCCGATGAGGCGTTTATCTTGGGCGCTCAAAAAGATCCGGCGACTGCCGAGAATGGACTGCGCGATGGTCAGCCGCTGTTCGATGCTTACACCGCTTACAACATGTTTGAAAGCGACCTGGTGAAAGATAGAGAGCCAGCGATTGACTACATGCGCCGCGAAGCACTGCCGGTCTTCGCGACTTGGGCGCAGGAGACCATCTTTTGCCCCACGTTGATGCCCAAGTATCACGACTTCCGCGGCAAACGCACATTGACAGGCACACCGCAAGATTACCAAGCGATGATCCAGCTGATGCGTGACCTGCCGAAGAAACCGGTGGGAAACGGCATCGGCTCGATCTACCTAATCACAAGCTGGAACGAATGGTGGGAAGGAACAACGATCGAACCCGATACAACCGACGGCAAGGCGTTTTTGCAAGCGAATCGGGAAGCGTTTGGCCGGTAGCTCCGATCTATCATTAAAATTTGCATCGCAGCAGACAAAGCTCTAGGATAAAGGGGCGCCGCTCACCCCAAGCAGCGTTTCTCTTCCTTGCTCCTTTCGCATCAGGAGACCCCGACATGCTCGTCTCATTTGCGCTGCTATGTAGTTGCATTTCTGCGGCGCCTGACGTTCAACAGATTTCCAGCGCCAACCAAAGCCAAATTGCATCGTATCGCAATCTTCGCTTTGACCTAGAAGTTGACGCCACGTTTTACCCAGGTCCAATTGCCGAGTTCGACAATCAGGGCAACGTCAACGGCCAACACCCTGCGACCGATCCACCACAGGTGATCGACAGTCGCGAGGTCTTCGAGATCCTAGAGCCCAAGCAGGCCGGCGAGATCCCTTGGCGCCGCTGGCGACGCTATGTTCAGCAGCCAGAACTGTTGGTCAAATTTCACGCAGCCAAAGGGGCCCAGAGCGCCAACTATGCGTATGCGCCGCCTATCAATGGGCGCCAGCAATATGGGACAGGAAGTCTCTTGCCGCATGCAGACTGGACGCAACTCAGCGAGAACATCTTTGACCGTTTTGTCAGTACAAACCTGATCGGAGTCGCAGAGTACCAAGATCCCGACTGGAAACTAAGTCCGCAGATTCCTTGGAAATGGAGCGATCCTCTCCCGACTCAATATTTAGGCCGAGACGCCTATTTGCTGGTCGCGACCAATCAAAATCAAGTCAGTATTGTCACGATAGAGATCACGGTTCTAGCCCCGCCGCAAGCATTGGTCGTCAAACGGGTCGCGCGCCAGGCCGGGATGAAAGAACCGGTCGAAACCTGGGAAGTAACCGAGATCGGCGAACATGGCGATTTGATCTATCCGGCACAAGGAGAAATGCATCAGGCAAAGCTAAATTTTCAACCCCGCATCGACTATCAGTTTGTCGTAACAAAGGTTGAAAATCTAAAGCCGGCGGATGCTCGCAAGGATTGGTTCCTGTTCTGGCCTGCCGGCACCCATGTCTCGGACCGGATCAACAATGTCAACACAACCATTCCGCTGCCTGTCGCGGCGAATCGTCTTTAAGGAAATGCTTCCCAACTAGCTTTCCAAGATACGACTCCATAAAAAAAGGGGCGTCGACTTGCATCGACGCCCTCTTTGCCGCTTGTCTGATTTGCGTTGCGTTAGGTGGTGAACTCGACGACGAGCGATTCCAATCCGGTCGCCAGGTTCTTCAGCGAAGAGCTTGAACTGTCAGTTTGCTGGGCGGCTGCCGATGTTTCTGCAATCACCGAATCAACGCTGGTCAATCCACGCGAGATTTCGCCGCTCGCTGCTGCCGACTCAGTGATGCCAATCGTCAGCGCCGTCACCGCACTAACTGTCTCTTGCACCGAGGAAGAGATCTGCCGTGTCGCGGTACTTTGCTCCTCGACAGCGGCCGCGATCGTACGAGCTGCGGAACTGACCGAGCCGATGGCGCCGGTGATTTCGGTAATCGAAGTGACCGATTCCGCAGCCGCCGCTTGGATCGCTTCGACCTGACGGCGGATCTCTTCGGTCGCGGTGGCCGTTTGCTGGGCGAGCAATTTCACTTCGGTCGCGACCACGGCAAAACCTTTGCCCGACTCGCCGGCTCGAGCTGCTTCGATTGTTGCGTTTAACGCGAGCAGATTTGTTTGCTCGGCGATGTCACGGATGACGACCACCACCTTGCCGATGCCGTCCGCTTCGCGGCTAAGTTGGGCGATCTTCTCGTTACTACGACCCACGATGCGCGATACTCCATCGGTCGTCGCGGCGGTTTGCTCGGCGTTGGATGCGATCTCACGCACCGAGTCAGCCATGTCGCCGATGTTGCCGGCGACCCCGTTGATGTTGGTGCTGATGCTTTTGCAAGTCGCGTCTAATTGTGCCAAGCTGGCGCTCATTTCCTCAGCAGCGGCTGCCATGGTGGATGTAGAGGTCCTAGCATTTCGCACTCCGCTCGACAGCATGTTAGCAGTCGCGGTCAACTCGCTCGCCGAGTGGTTGAGCGTTGTCGAATTTGTACGGACGTTGCCGACCAACGCTTGTAAGCGCGTAGCGAACACATTAAACCAGTTTGCGACTTCGCCAAACTCATCACTGGACCCAGGCAAACGCTTGCGGAGATCAGAATCCCCTTCTGCGATGTCTCGCATCCCGCCTACCAGCCTGGCGAAGCGACTGCGTAGCGTACGCAAAATCCAGACCGATCCGCCGCAGCAAATGCCAATCGTTAGCAGCGCGGCCGTTAAGGTTCGCCACGCGACAAAGCTGGAGCTTGCTCGTAATTGCTCGGACGCTTGCAGGATGTCGGCGGAGGTCGCCTCTTCAATCGATTTATAGAGATCAATCTGAGCGGTCTTCGCAGCAAACCATTGCGGTGCGGCCACGGCAAATTGGCCTGCTTCGGCGTTCTTTAGCGCAATCTCACGGAAACTATTGACTGCTTGCGAAACGTCTGCATCTTGTGCATTGGCCAAAGAGGTAACCAGCGCAGTCGAAGCGCTCACTCTAAAGTCATTGAGGTAAGCCGCTTGGATCGTAATCAGTTCGACCAGACGGACAAATTCGTCACGATTCATCGCATCACTGCCAAATGCTTTCGCCAGCACGGCACGCTCGATGCCTGCCTGCTCTTTCGCCATCAGCAAGTGAAGATAGGAATTCAATCGGCGCTGCAGCGGACCGTTAGCGACCCCAAAGACGTTGGAGGCAACGGCATCCATCAGCAATTTGTTGGCCTCGGTGTAGTAGGCGATTGCTTGGGGCGCTGGAATGTTTTGCGAGGTGATCTTCTGTCGATAATCCCGCAGTTGATTCAATTTCGTGATCGCAGCTTTGCTACGTTCGACAACCTGGGGATCAAGATCCGCGCTCACAGCGTGGAGCGTCTCTTGCAATTCGATCAAACTTCGATCGGTCTCTTTCTGCTGAATCGGCAACTCGTCTGCGAATTGAGCGCCGGCGCTGCCGAGATAGCCTGCCGACATGCCGCGTTCGCGTTGCGTCTGGTGCAACAGGTTACCGATTGCAATCGATACCTCGGCCATGCGTCGTACATCGGCGGCATCGGCAGATATTACCACGCTGCTGCGATACGCTTGCCAGGCGAATGCGACAACGCCGAGCATTAACAGCGAAAGGATCGCTAACAACTTCGTTTGAATCTTCATCGGGGCTAGGTCCTGAAATCACGGAAGTGGGAGAGTGTGACAACAAAGAGATATACCTCCGGAAACAATGAGCAAGAAAAATCCAGGCAGAATCGAAATAACTCAAAGCTGGCTAATCGGTGATCACCTCTCGTAACTTTGATCCGACTTAGCGCCGATCATAACGCCTATGCCGATTGCGACAGGACAATTTGCCGCAATCGGATTACGGAAGAGCGCAAAAAAAACGCCGACCCAATTGGCCGGCGTTTTCGTTACATTCTTCCGCATTCCGTATTAAATGTCGTAGTACATGCAAAACTCATACGGATGCGGACGTAACCGGATCGCGTCTGATTCGTACTTCAGTTTGTAGTGAATCCACGTGTCGATCACATCTTGCGTGAACACGTCTCCCTTCAGCAGGAAGTCGTGATCCTCTTGCAGCGCGACTAGTGCGTCTTCGAGACTGCCCGGCGTCTTGGGGACGGCGGCCATTTCCTCAGGCGGCAAATCGTAGATATCTTTGTCGAGCGGTTCGCCGGGATCGATCTTGTTTTGAATCCCGTCGATCGCGGCCATCGTCAACGCGGCGAACGCCAGATACGGATTGCAACTTGGATCGGGACAGCGGAACTCGATTCGTTTGGCCTTGGGACTGGGGCTGTACATCGGAATTCGGCACGATGCCGAGCGATTCCGCTGCGAGTAAGCCAGGTTGACCGGCGCTTCGTAGCCCGGCACCAATCGCTTGTAGCTGTTGGTTGTGGGGTTGGTGAACGCCAACAAAGCGGGAGCATGCTTCAAGATGCCGCCGATCATGTAGAGAGCTGTTTCGCTGAGCCCGGCGTAACCGCTGCCGGCCATCAACGTGTCTTCTTTCCAGAAGGATAAGTGCGTATGCATGCCGCTGCCGTTATCGCCAAACATCGGTTTGGGCATGAAGGTCGCCGTTTTGCCATACTTCTTGGCGACGTTCTTAACGATGTACTTGTAGATCAACATCTGGTCCGCCATTTTGACCATCTCTTGAAACTTCAAGTCAATCTCGCACTGGCCGCCGGTGGCGACTTCGTGATGCTGACACTCAACGTCGAGCCCGCACTCGATCATTGTCTGCATCATCTCGTTGCGAATGTCCATCATCTGATCGGACGGCGGCACCGGAAAGTAACCTTCCTTGTGACGCAGCTTGTAGCCCAGGTTCGGACCTTCGTCGCGGCCGCGGTTCCACTCTCCTTCGCAACTGTCAAGGAAGTAAAAACCTTGGTGTGCGTTCTGGTCAAACCGCACGTCGTCAAAGACAAAGAACTCGGCCTCGGGACCAAAATAAGCTTTATCGGCGATGCCGGTCGAGCGGAGATAGTTAACCGCTTTCCGGGCAACATTGCGCGGGTCGCGCGAGTAATCTTCGCGAGTGATCGGATCTTGGATGTTACAGATCAAAACCAAAGTCGGCAGCGTGCAGAACGGATCGAGGAACGCGGTATCGGCCTGGGGAACGATCAGCATGTCGCTTTCGTTGATCGCTTGCCAACCGCGAATGCTAGAGCCGTCAAAGCCAAGCCCATCTTCAAAAATATCTTCGACCAGCTTGCCGACCGGAATGGTGGTGTGCTGCCAAAGGCCGGGGAAATCCATAAAGCGGAAGTCGACCGCTTTGACATCTTTTTCACGACACAGTGCTAGTACTTCTTTGGGTGTCACTCAAATTCCCCTTTGCCTGAAAAAGAAACACGTTCCGCGCGACGCAGGCCTGGGGCTGCATGACAGGCTCGCAAGTGCGGCAACTCTTAGAATCAACGTACTTTGTACCACTTGGCGAAGCGGCGGTCAGCTAGCCGAGTCGCCAAATTGTGGCTCCTTGGAACAGAAATCCCTATAGTGGCGACTGCGGCCCGCTCGGCAGCGAACTGTTATTCCCCCAATCGGAAATTAACCGATGCCTATGCGACGTCGGCCACTTTTCATCACTGCGGCGATTCTCCTTCTGTTCGTGCTGCCGGTTCTTTGGTTTTCGGCGGTCGACTGGTGCTGGTACATTGATCGCTGCGAAGATTGTCACAAAACGATGTCAGTCACTCAAATGCGTGTGTTTGGTCACCCAATATCTGAGCAATCAGATGAGCCTGGAAAACGGTTCGATCGCCGTGACGACATCGCTGCAAATGACTGCGTCCATTCTCGCAAGAGTCGCTGGCTGAAAGTACGCCTAATCGGCTTATTGTTTTGTGCACCGTGTCACAATGGAATTGTTAACTTGGGCACGACTGAGACTCCACCGGACGAATGCCTCGCGTTTATGGTGGATTAGTTTGATGGACAATAGCGTCGCTCTGTTTCGCGTCCGGTGGGCGATTAGGATCGTTGTCTTCATCTCGCTACTGGGCGTACTGCTGGCATTATTCTTCGGGTTGCAAAACGCTCGGCGGCAGGCGATCATCTCCACCAACATCGGCCGACTTAATCAGCTTCAACTGACAATTGAGATCACGAACGATTCCAGCGGCTGCCCCTTTACCACGACGACGGCAGGAGAAACCTGGAAGATGATTGTTACCCGGGAAGGATTCGCCGACTCGCAGCCGATCTCGTCCGTTTTCATGTCGCTACCGACGGAAAGAGAACCCAGGTCCGATATCATCGCGATTCGATTGCCAGGCGTGTCGCAGCAAGATTGCCTGGCGGAATTCGAAATCATCTGTGTCGAGCGGTCCGAAATGTTCGTCACGGAATCAGCGTCAGCGCTGCTAACAGCCGACCAGTTTTGCCTTCAAGCCGAGGCGCTTCTTCGTCAGCATCCGGACGCCGCCCGGTCGTACGTCATCGTGTTGCAGCTGGAACATCCGCCCGAAGTTCAAACGCTTCACGACTATATCGCCCGGCTGCGATCGACGCAGACGACCGAATCGAAAGAAGCCTCCTAGCCTCTCCCGCAATCACTAGCGATGAGAAAAAATCGCCCTCCTTCAGGTAGCTTTTCTGTCGACTCCACCCAACTTGAACGCTATACTGCAAAAACAGTAGCAATTCCCTCCCCTACCTCTGCCAGAGAATCCGATGTCACGGAAACGCCTCCTGTTTGCCCTGTCGTTGGTTTGCCTGACTCTGATCACCGGGCTGGCGATTGCCCAGTTTGGCCCGCCGCTGCGTCATCATTTGGCGAAGCAGATGCGTCCGCTGCAGTTGGTTCCGGCAACCGAAGCGCCGATTGGGCCCACTCGTGTGCAGATCGAGATGGTTGGCCCCGATCGCGTGATCTCGGCCAATGGGATCCCGGATCACAAGACAGGTCAATTTCCTAACCGAGGCAATCCGCACCAAATCGAAGTCCAACGATACATCTATCGCGTCCCTGCTCAGCCAAAAGCGGCTGACCAGATCACGCCGCTGATCCGACAAAGCTTTGGCATTTGCATCAACGGCGTTCCCTTGGATCCCGGCGCCGCCGAATGGTATCAGGGCAACCCCGACGGCGGTTGGCAATACGAAGCGCTCTCTGGCGCCGTACCGCTGGGGATCGACGCGAATCACGCGCACGTACAGCCCAACGGCGCCTATCATTATCACGGACTGCCGAGCGACTTTCTGAAAGAGCTGAAAGTCAGTCGCAAAGCTCATTCGCCGATCATTGGCTGGGCCGCGGATGGTTTTCCGATTTATGCGTTGTATGGCTACCAAGACCCGCAAGACGCTGGCAGCGCGATCATCGAGCTTGATTCCAGCTACCAAACCAAAAAGGGATCACGTCCCGGCGGCGATCGCGGCCCCGGAGGAAAGTACGACGGCACATTCCTTGCCGACTACGAGTATGTCGCCGGCAAAGGTGGGTTGGATGAGTGCAATGGCCGCTTTGGCATCACGCCCGAGTACCCCGCAGGTACCTACGCTTACTTTTTGACGCAGCATTGGCCCGTCATCCCGCGTGCCTATCGCGGAACGCCGTCCGAGGACTTTCAGCGGGGACCAGGCCGCAGAGTCAACGGCCCTAACGGTAACAATCGCCGTCCAGAATCAAGAGGCCCCGCAGAGCGTGCTCCCGGCGGATCTGGATCTCCCCCTCCGCGCAGGTAACAGCAGACTAGGATGTCGGTTCATCTCGCCGCGTCCACAGCGTCAAGAAGCATGGCATCATCACCGTCCGCACGATAAACGTGTCGACCAAAATGCCGACGGTCAGTGAGAACCCAATTTCGCCGATCGCCAGCAGTTCGCCAAAGCACATCGCGACAAAGGTGCCGGCCATAATCACGCCGCAGCTAGAGATGATGCCGCCGGTATGCCGGATCGCCGATCGCAAGCCGGCGGCGGGACCCAGCCGGCGCTGCTCTTCAAAGACGCGCGTCGCCAAGTAGATGTTGTAGTCTTGGCCGACGGCGATCAGGATGACAAACAAAAACAACGGCGCCTTCCAGTCCAACCCCTGAAAGGTGTTCGGAAACATCGCGGCGAAGAACCACTCGGTCAGCCCTAGTGTCGCATAATAGCTAAGCAACACGGATGCGATCATGTACGCGCAGACGACCGGACGCCGCAGGATCAGCAGCAACACGGCGGCGACTCCCAGCACGACCAGCACTTCGATCCGCTGTGAATCGCTTTTGGTGACGCTGCGCAGGTCACGCACGCCGGCAGTTGTGCCGGAGATAAAAAACTGCGTCTCCTGCCAACCGCTGGATGCGTTAATGCGAAACTGGGCGAGCGTTTTTTCTACTTTTTCGACCGACGAAATCGCAGCGAGCGAAAACGGGTTTTCATCGACTACCACGCGAAACAAAGCTGCTTTGCCACGGAACTGCGGCGTTTGCGGCAGAAACTGTTCGCGGGTGCGGATATGGTTTTTCAGAAACAATTCTGAAGTCAGCACCGAGATGCGGCCTGGCTTGTTTCCCAGCGGATTTTCGCTGCTGTAGACTTTGACCACGCGCGGATCGGCGGCGAATAGTTGCGCGGTCAATTGCTCGATCACTTGGCCCCCGGCCTTCGACTCAAAGTCGCCGGAGTTGGTTTTCGCCATCACGACGATGGGGTTCGCCTGACCGATCGGAAAGAACCGCGCCAATTGCTTGGCGCCTTGTTTGGCGAGTCGATCATCAGGCAAGTCATTTAGCAGATCGTAGGAGACTTCGACCGCTTGTCCCGTAGTAATCCGCATCCAGATCGGCTTCCAAGCCGGGATCAGTAGTACGCTGACAGTCAGGATTAACAGCAAGCCGGGTCGCTGGCTGACGGCGGCGGCGACGAACTCCCAAAAGTTGGTGCGAGCGTCGTGCTGTCGAGCCTGAAGCGCATCGACCGACATCGGCCAGAACGTTTTGCGTCCCAGCGCTTTTAACAGCGCTGGGGCAAAGGTCAAACAAACGCCCAGCGTCACCAGCAAGCAGAGCGCGATCGCTGGGCCGCTATTCCGAAACTTGCCGAAGTCGGCGAAGAACATCATCCCTAGCCCCACGATCGTCGTCAGCGCGCTGCCGCAAATCGCATCGGCCGTACCGTGCAGCGCTTTGACGACCGCTTCACCAGGATCGCCGCAGGCGGTTAATTCTTCCTTGTAACGCGAAATCAAAAATAGACAAAAGTCGGTGCCCGCGCCAAACAAGATCACCACGATAAAAATCTTGGAAGTTTTAAAGACCTCAAAATCCCACCAGCCGAAGCCCGGCAATTGATCGACCAGCGTCAACGCCGCAACCAACCAGGTGGCGACGCAAAGCGAGATGGCGATCGACAGCAGCGGCGCCATCGCCAATAGAGGCGCGCGATAGACGATCAGCAGAATGAGGATCACCAGGGCAATCGTGTAAAACTCGGTGCTGGCGATACTCTCTTTGGCGGCCAGCAGCATATCCCCGCCGATCGCAGCGCTGCCGGTGACGCCGATTTCAAGTTGCGTATCGCCGGCAGCGCGAATCTCGGCGCGCAGGCGATTGATTAGCTTTTCTATCTGCTCGACGATCCGGATGTTGTCGGTGGCCGCCAACTCGTTGGTCAGTTGCAACACGATCAGCCCCGCTTTTTGCTCAGGGTCGACCAGCATGTTGCCCACCACTTCGGTATGCCGCGTCCAAACGTCGAACAATTTCCAATCCGGTGCATCCACCGGCAACATCGCCGCCGTTTCGGTTTGCAATTGGGGATCGAGCGCGATCGCCTGCGCTTTCTGCTGTTGGTCGTCCGCGTCATTGCCTTGCAGCTTGGCGAGCGTCGCCAGATTCCACAGCGGCGCCGCCGCGTTGTAATCGAGCAGTTCAGCTTCGGTCAGCGCGGCCTCGGCTCGAGCCAGCAACTTGGTTCGCTGGTCGCCGGTCGCCGCTTCGGCCTGGGTAAGCCACTCGATTCCTTGGGCGTTTTGAAACGGAGAAGCGAGTCGATCGATCGCTCGCCATTGGTCGTCGCTGAGTGGTTGCTCGTCACGCCGCGAAGCGATTATCACAATCTGGCTCTTCGCTTTCCGGTCAGGAAACGCGGCAGCCAGTTGAGATTCGGCGATTACCGAGGGCGAAGAAGCAGGCAAGTAGGCGAAATCGCCGTCCAGCGTCACATCGTCCCAGTGAGGAGGTGCGATCACTGCGCACACCGCCAGCGCGATCCAAACCGCGATGATCAGGATCCAGCGGCGGGCAATTAGCTGGCCAAGTCGCTCGAATATCAAAGCAAAGCTGGGGAAAAAGGGGGAGCTGGCGTAGTTTGCGATTTTAACTCTTGCGCAATTTAGCCTGAATAGCGAGGAAATGCCAACCCGTACCCGACCGACGCATTGACTGACAACACGAACGACGGGCGCGGGATTGCTAGGAGATAGCTCCCAGCGCTGCTATCGGCTTCCGCCATCAATCGCAAATCAGTTGCGCGTAAAACCTGCGAAAACCAGGAGCTTGCTGCATCGATAGATCGCGATCATGAAGAAGCCGAGAAGAAATCACCAATCTTTCTATCGCGCCGGCAGGCTTTGTTGACGCTCGATTCTGTACACGATATACCGACATTACTGGCACGAAGAGCGGCCACGCCCCTGCCTTTCGAAGGGGTGCAACAAATGCGTATTTGCTGCTTTTACAGCAACCCTTGCTCCCAGAACTGGCGTTTGCAGAGCGGGTGGTATTTTCACAACCAAGGCGTTTTCTTGGTGGCGTTTTCTTGGTCCGATTCACTTGATCGAAGAGACTTTTCATGCACGCTTGCAGCAAGATACGTTCGCGCCAAAAGCAAGACGGTTTTACGCTGGTCGAATTGTTGGTCGTCATCGCCATTATCGGCGTGTTGATCGCTTTGCTGCTGCCGGCAGTCCAGCAAGCGCGTGAAGCGGCGCGACGCATGACCTGTCAAAACAATCTGAAGCAGTTGGGGCTGTCGCTGCATAACTATCACGACACCCTCAAGACGCTACCGACCAACGGTTACAACGATACCCACGCCAAAGGCCGCAACATCACGGTATTGACCGGACTGCTCCCGTATATTGAACAAAACGCGCTCTTCGATCAGCTGGATATGACAACCTCGAATCTGACGACCTATGTCGTCGATGATGGTTTAGAATTAGGGAAGCATCTCATTCCGGCGTACCTGTGTCCCAGCGATCCGGATGTCATAGTCCCCGATCCCACTCATGGATATGCCCGGACGAGTTACGCGCCCAGCATTGGCGCCCATCAGTTGGGTTCAGGCGCAGGTTGCAACCTGTTAACGACGACCGGCGCGTATCCGACAGGGATGGGACTCGATACCAACAACGATGGCGAAGATCCTTTTAATCGTGGGAACCTTCGGTCAGATTATGGAAATTTGTCGGTTTCTGGACCGTTTGGCCGCGGCAAGAGATCGATGTATACGTCCCGCTTGCGTGACCAGACCGACGGAACTTCGAATACGATCATGATGGGCGAAATTCGGCTGTCTTGTAACAAGTTCACCCCTTGGGGATGGGCGTGGCCCGAATCGCTTTGGTACGCGACGACGGCGCCGATCAATCTGCCGACTTGTCCGGGCCATCCTAAGTATGGCACCAATTCGTGCTACTCAAACGCCTCAAATAATTACAACGCGATCTTCGGCTTCAAATCGCTGCATCCCGGCGGTTGCCAATTTGTCTTTGGAGATGGGTCGGTTCATTTTATCACGGAAACGCTCGATCGGCTCACGTACGCCCAACTTGGCGACAAATCGGACGGCTATGTGACTCAAGGCTACTGACCGGCTAATCATTTCGCTGGTCCGTGGAACTCCTCAAACTGCGTCAATCGCAACGCAGCGATTCGCACTGACTTTGCAATCCTAACGGGCTTCCCTCTTGAAGTACTGGAGCTGTTTCGCAATGCGTAGGATAAGCGTTCTCGTGGTTCAGATGATCCTCTGCACTACGCTCACCGGCTGCGGAAATGACAACTTGCCAGTGACCTTCGCCGTCACTGGCGCTGTTCAATATAAAGGTCGACCGGTCGAAGGTGCTGCGGTCACTCTCGTACCTCACGAAGCGAGTGGTCGCTCCGCCAGCGGCACGACCGACTTGGAAGGCAAATTCCAAGTTTCCACCTATCTCTCGTCTAACCAGCAGCCCCCAGGAGCACTGCCAGGCGAGTATGTAGTGATCGTTAGCAAGCAGGAAGTTCATCAGCTTCCAGCAGGGCTTTCGCCCCATGAAGAGCAAGCAGCATTCGACAAGTTGGGGCCCCCGACGAACCTGCTGCCCAAGAAGTACGCCAGTCCAAGCACTTCGCCGTTCAAAGTCGAGATTACCGATTCGGCGCCGGAACCGCTCGAACTGAAGCTCGAGGGTTAGTTTCGCGATCGCATCGATCAAATCCTGAATCGGCGCTATTGTTCGCAGCGATTCCATGAAAAACGCCAGGATAGTATTCACTATCCTGGCGTTGAGTATTCGCAGTCAGGGGGAGAAACGTCGGCAGCAACTATCGTTGCCCAATCGCTCGGTTCGAGATCTGGGCCGGTTGCAGTTGAACCAGGGCTGCTTCGAGCCCAGCGTCTAGTGCCGCATCGGTCTTTGATTCTAGGATGGTCGTGCCGCCGATCGGCTTGGCGACTTTGCGAACAATTACGTCCGGCGTCACGCCGCGATCAGCAATTGCTTGGCCGCTGGGGGAGAAAAACTTGGCCGTGGTCAGACGCAAGCCAGCGTTAGCGACCCCCAGCGGAAAGATCCCCTGGACCGAGCCTTTGCCGTAGCTGCGTTGGCCGACGATGGTTCCACGCTGATTGTCATGGATCGCTCCGGCCAGAATCTCGCTGGCGCTGGCCGAGTTAGCGTCGATCAGCACGACCAGCGGCATCCGCCAGGTGCCGGCTTGATGCGCGGTATAGTCAAAATCTTCGCCGGCGCTGCGACCGCGCGTCGACACGATCGTGCCGTGATCGAGAAATAGATCGGCGATTTCGACCGACGAGGTGAGCAAGCCGCCGGGATTGCCTCGCAAATCAATCACCAACGCCTGCATCCCCTGGCGATGCAAATTCCATAATGCGGCAGTCAGATCACGCGTGGTCGTTTTCTGGAAACTGGCGATTCGTAGGTAGGCGACGCCAGCTGCGGGTTCGATCATTTTTACGATGTCGACACTCGGAACTTCAATCCGATCGCGCGTCACCACCACGTCGCGCGTTTGGTTGTTCGCATCGGCAATCGTCATGATGATTGAACTGCCGATCAAACCTTTTAGCATGTCGGCCGCTTTTTCGCTTCCCAAATCGCCGATCGTGCTTCCTTCGACCGCAACGATCCGCTCACCATCCAATATGCCGGCTTTGGCGGCGGGGCTACCCGGAATCGAACGGACGATTAACAGCGCGTCATCTTGCGTTTTCAGTTCGATCCCAACGCCGACAAAGTTGCCTTCGATCTGCGAATATACTTCGTTCAGTTGATCCGGCGTCAAAAAGCAAGAGTAGGTGTCAAGCGAACCAGCAGCGCCGCAAATAAATTCCAACACGACGGCAGTCGCCGGCATACCGCTGGCGTTCTGTGCGGCTTGTCCCGCTTGCAGCGCCAACGCACGCAGATCGAAGCGATTTTGGACACGATCGATTTGCGCCGTCTGCCACAGTTGACGACGAAGTTCCGCAATCTGCTCTTCGCTCAACCCTTGCAGGTTGACCTGACGAAACGTGCGATCAAACAGCGCGGCGTCCAACTGCAACATACCGCGGTAGGCCAAATCTGACCAACGCGGCGAATCGACATAGTTAGACTGAATCTTGGTCAGCAGGTCGTCATACAATGACAATGCTTGATCGGCCGGCAGATTTCGCATCCCGCCGACAAAGCTGCGATCGGCGTAACGACGCGAGACGTCATACCGACGACGAACGGTGTCGACCTTCTCTTTGAGTGGAGCCACTCCAGGGAAGGCTCGTACCGCATCTTCAAAATGCGTGAGCGCCTCGGCCCAACGACCATCTTTTTCTAGCAGTTCGCCAGCGGCGATTAGTTGCGCAATTTCGCTCTGATCCAAGACGGCTTCGTCTGGGATCTTGACTTGAGCCAAAGCAACGTGGGGCGCAGCGAGCGAAACAAGTATTAGCGTCAGCAAGAAGGCGCCGGGTAAGCGGAAGGCCGATCTTGGCGTAGTCCATCGCAACATTCGAGAATCCATCGTGTTTTGGGGCCAATCGCCCGGCGAGGCGATCTGGGGAAATCGCCGCTTGCGCGACGTTAACCGACCTAAGATTTGGGCCCTGAGTCTCGACCCGCGAAAGCTTAGGTCACGATTTCGCCCTGGTCAAAAAAACCGACAAGAATCCGAGCGGATTTATTCGGCATAATCAGCACCAGCTGAACTCAGCGTTCAGGTGGTGACGCTTGCCGCCGTTCTCGGCGATAGTCACGAATGGTCGGTTGCGCATCCTGGCGCAGCGGTACGTCTTGAACCGATCCTAGAAAGGGCTTTGCTCCCAGCTTTGTCATCATACGCGAAACATGAGGAAATCGTTCGGATCTTCGCGAAAAATCGGCGAATAGCACCGCTGACAGCAGCGCCAGCAGGATACGCGGCAGATTGCCCCCGGCAGACCGGTGCGCTACTGTTAATATCAGGTAAGTCCGCTGTTTCCCCCGCCAACGCACTCTCACCACCAATATGGCCTTTCAAGTCCTCCTTATTTTGCTGCTCGGAGCAGCGGCCGGCGCCGCGACGCTCTATCTCCCCCGGCTTAGCCTCAGCCCGCGGATCTCGCTGCGCGCATTGCTGCTGTTGATTGCAGTCCTCAGCTTGCCGCTGGCCTACCTCACGCATTGGCGCTACTACGACCGCGCCCAACTCGGCTGGCTCCAGGTCGATTCGACCCAAGCTCAACGATTGCTGGGAGATGTCGAGATCGCCGCCGACGCCGAGACTCCAACCGCCGCCTATACCGCGAACTATGTCGATGTCCGGCGTCTTTATCAGCAAGCCGAATCCGAGGTTGCTCCCAATGCCCCGCTTCAAGTCGATTTTGACAACGACCGGGTAATGATCCAGTGCGAAGATCCCCTTCAATTGCAAGCGCTCGTCTCTGCAATGAAACAGGCCGATCGTCGCAGTCCTGACCAATTTGTGATTCGCGGAATCGTTGTCGATCGTGACGGATCACCGATCGCGGGGGCCGCCATCGACTTAATCGGCCCTTGGTCGGTTGAAAATTTCTTTCGGACTCGCGCGGACGGCAGCTTCTCGATGCCCGTCAATGCACCCGAAGGAGACGGTTATGCGCTGCAAATCCGCGCAGACCAGAATCATCCGATTTTATCGACTCCGTTTTCACTGGACGAAATGGAGCGCGAACGGATTGCACGCGTGCTTCTTCCGCGGTAGAGAGGATTAGTGCTTGCAGGGGAGGCTCTGTCGAACGAAAATCGAGGTATCCATCCATGTCGATGATTCCTCGTCACATCCGACTCCCTGCCAGCATGAGCCGTCTGTGAGTTTTATTGCCGCTTGTCCGCACTGCCAGGCGAAGTTCGCCGCGCAAGATCATCTTGTCGGCAAAAACGTGCGCTGTCCGAAATGTAAAGTCCCGTTTCGCATCGGCGATGTCGTCGTCCAGGCAAAAAAGAAAGCGCAAGCCGAGCGGGATAAAACTCGGAAAATTAAACAAGAGCTGGACGAAGATTTGCCGGTCGCACGACCTGCCAAACCAGCTGCGCAATCCCCGGCAAAACCCGCCGCGCAGCCCCCCGCAAAACAGGCCGCCAAGCCCGACTCTTTAAAGTCGAGCTCTTCTCCCCCCGCGTCTACTCCTCTTTCCCCAACGCCGGCGCGCTCGTGGAAGGAGATTGCCGCCCCCGAGAAACCACTCGATTCGCCACCAGCCGCCGCTGCCTCCCCTTCAACTTCAGCTGCGCCCGCTTCACCACCCAAGCCAGAGTCTAAACCTCCCGCGCCTGCTTTGCCGGCCGCCCAAGCGGCTCCAGTATCTACGTCCCAACCGGTACCGGCCCAACCAACTCAACCTTCGCCCCCTGCACCAACCGCGCCGCCGCACTCGACTCCTCCACCGGAGCAGCCGATCGTCTTGCATCCAACGATCACCGCAGCCTGGGAAATTTTACCGCCGATCATTTTGACCACGGCCAAACATCAAGCCGCAGCACTCCCCCCCAGGACTGTGACTGCGGCTGCGGCTGCTCCGACGCCATCGCCGCAAGTGGCCGGCAATGTGGTAATGCCGGTTTGGGACGATGACTTGGATGACTCGCTGCTGGATCAACCACCCAGCGATGCAGACCTGTCGGCGCGCGTTTATACGCCGCCAACCCGCGAGAGCGCAGCGCCGTCACCGCTTCAGCCGCCGACCAAACCGGTCGAAGAGGTGATCGAACTCGGCTTCGAAGATTTGGTGATCGAGCGGATGGACGAGGAAGTCGTCGAACTCTCGGATGATGATTTTATTGACGAAGCGCCGGTGCTAGCGCCGGTTAAGTCGTCCGCTTCCTCGAAATCGCTCGCCGATGATCTTCCACCTGAGATCATTTCAGATGTTGAAGTCATTGAGGAAGCGCCGCGTGGTTCGTCCTCTGGTCGGTCGCTCAACCTGGGGCCGACCGCTTCAGCCCAACCGGCGGCAGCGCCGGTCCGACCGCTGGGCGGCATCTCTGCTTTTGACTCGAATCCGCAATGGAAGCTGCTCGTGTTCGGCGGCGGCGGAGGCTTGGCGCTCGTCTTACTGTTTGTCGCAGTCTTCATCGCACTCAGCGGCTCTCGCGAATTTGAACCAAGCAATTCGTTTACTCCTACGTCGGGCCCGATTCGTAAATTCGTCGATCCCAGCGGTCGCATCAGCGCTCGCTTTCCACTCCCTTATGCCGATGTACCGGCTACCAATCGCGCTGGCGTCGTCGTCCGTGGCGCACAGTTGGTCGGCAAATCCGAAATTTTCAGTCTCTACTACTCGGATTCGATTCCGGTCGCCAAACCTCCGGCAGGCGCCAAACCGCTTGCGGAACATTGGCAAGCTTTTGAACAGCCGGAACTAGCCGATCCGAGCCCCGCGATTACGTCGATTCGTCGGCATATGCTGGGAAACCATTATGCCGTCGAATACCATCTGGCGACCGATATCCAGCGCGATCAGCCAGGCGAAACCCGCGTACTGCTCCTCTTCATTCAACAACGGATGTTTTTGCTGATCTGGTCAGGAGAAGTTTATCGCGACGGGGTAGACGACTTTTTTGATTCTTTTACTGTCGACGATTTGAAATTTGGCGAACCCCGCAAACCATAAACGACGGCATCCCTCTGCAAGCCGATATTGCGGTCGATCCAACTCGACGGAAGAATAAGAGAGTTGACCTAGCGGGCCCTTAAATTTGTCATCCCGCGTTTTCCGCTTCTCCCCCTTATTCCTCTTTCGAAAGGATCGCTGCGATGCCGCTCGTTGCGACCTGTTCGAACTGCCACACCTCTTTTGAGACCAAGGATCGCTTGGTCGACAAAATGGTGCGATGTCCGAAATGTGGTGAAGTCACGCAGATCTCGTCTGGCGCAGCGACGCCGGGCGCAAAAACGTTTCGCGGCGCTCCTCCCCTGTCACGCAATCTGGGGGACGATGTAGAAATTCCGGTCAAAGACCCCTTGGCCGATCGCGCCGCACAAGGCATTGCGCGACGTAAAACTCGGCGACGAGCGATCTTCTGGTCGTCTCTGGCAGTGTTCCTGGTGATGATCTGTATCGGAATTGCGATTGCCTACAAAGAATTGCGGACGATCGAATTGCCGACTCCACGCACCGGGGACAAAGCCATTCCCGCGGCAGAGTAAAATTTTTTCGCCCTCTGCCGGCTACCAGCGTATAAAAGAAACAGGGCGAGATCCGCCTATTGAAATTCGGCTAACCTCCCACCCTTCGGCCCCCGTCGAGCTTCGCCAGGAACTACGCAGCCGTGCATTATTTCGTTTCTGACCTGCATCTCTTTTCCGCACGCTCCAATGCGTCGCAATACGAGGAGGCGTTCAACAAGCGTGCCTCCACCGGCTCGACGTTCGTCTTGGGGGGAGACATCTTCGACTTCGACTGGTCGACGCTCCCCTCGGTCGAAGCGACGGTTGACGCGGCGATCGGCTGGCTGCACCGTTTTGTCACGGCGCATCCCGATTGCCAATTTCACTATCTGCTAGGAAATCATGATTGTCTCCCGTTGTTCGTCAATCGACTCGACGAGCTCTCCGCTTCTCTCTCGAACCTGGCGTGGGAACCCTTTTATTTGCGAATCGGCGACGTGCTAATGCTGCACGGCGATGTCGCCAATCGTCACATGGACGCCGCCGGCCTGATTGCCGCTCGGGCAACCAAAAAAGAGCCGCGCTGCCGGCCCGCCTATCATCACCAGCTTTACAGCCTGGCGGTCAAAGCTCGTTTGCACAAAGCGATTAGCGTCGCGATCAATCCCAAACGTCTCGTGGCGCGGCGGATCCTCTCGTATCTAGAATCAGTCGGTCACGGCGTCGAAAGTGGACTGACTGACGTCTATTTTGGCCACACCCATGTCCTGATGCAGCGTTACGTCTATCAAGGGGTCCAGTTCCACAATGGGGGTGCGACGATGCCTGGCCTTAAATTTCAGATTCTGGATGTGAATCTGGTCTGAGCGGAGCTGGCTGGCCCCGATCTTTCGCAGCCAAAATCCCCGGGATCTGCTTGAACTTCGCCGCCGCCCCGGTTCTCCTATTTTCGCAGCTTGCAACGATTGCGACAGGTTTGTTGGCCAGCGAATTGCAACGTTCTATAATTCGGTAGCTGAATTATCGGCAAGCTGAAGAGTCTGGCGACGAACTCTTTTTGGCGAGTTCAATTTTTGAGCTCGGCAACTGCGGAGCGAAACCACCTTCCGGAAACTCTCGATGCACCTACGAGCCCCCAGTCAGCGACCTCTGCTTTCGATCTTGCTTGTCTTGGTCGCTGGCCTGTGGTGCAGTCCGGTGCGTGCTCAGGAAGAGACGCCGCGGCAAGCGGCGCGCGTTCGCGTTTCGTTGCCGATCGCCGGTTCGTCCGACGTCGCGATTCAACAAAGCATCGAGCGCGCCTTGCAAGCGCTGCCGATGGTCGAGCCGCGCCCGGTGCTGATCTTAGAAATTCGACCTGGCCGCGGCGGTTCGGCCGACGCGAGCCAATTTGAGCGCTGTCTCGCACTGGCCCGTTTTTTGACTTCGACTGAAATGAGTCGCGTGCGCACTGTCGCCTACCTTCCTGAGTCGGTCACCGGACATGCGGTCCTGCTGCCGCTGGCCTGCGAACAAATCATCATGGCTCCAGAGGCGCAGCTCGGTGACGCCGGCATCCAAGAGAAGTCGATCTCGGAGACGATGAAAAAAGCTTACGAAGAGATCGCCGGCTTTCGGAACTCGCTTCCCCCAGCGATGGCGCTTAGCATGCTTGATCGTGCGACGCAGCTCTTTCGCGTCAACGATCGGCAGTTTGTCACGGGTGAGAAATATGAGGCGATGAAAAAAGCGGGTGAAGTCGCCAAGAGCGAAAAGATTGTCTCCGCCGGCGAACTAGCCATCTTCACCGGACGCGATCTCCGTCTGAAGTACCAACTGATCAGCCATCTGGCCGATTCGCGACAGCAATTGGCGCAGCAGTTGGAAGTGCCTGACGTCGATCTGCAGCTTGACTATTCGCTAGAACGTGATTGGAAAGCGACGCAAGTCAAACTAAGCGGCGGGGTCACCAACAATCAAGTTCAACAGCTGATGCGGATGATTCAAAGTGAAGTCAGCGACAAGGTGAATCTGGTGCTGGTCGAGATCGATTCGCCCGGCGGCGATCCGGTGGCGATCGAATCGCTGATGAACTTTTTGCTGAAGCAACCAGCCGCAGTCCGGACGGTGGCGTTGATCAAGCAACGCGCCGCCGGCAATGCGGCGATTGTCGCGTTTGCATGTGATGAAATTGTGGTTGCAACCGACGCGATTATCGGCGGCGCCGGCGCCTATCAATACAGCGAACAAGGAACAATCGACGTTCGCAACTTTCTGATTCAAGTTGGCGAAAAGAAGCAACGGCGCTGGTCGGCCTGGGCCGCGATGTGCGATCCGCAGTTGGAAGTCGCCAACTATCGTCACAAGCAATCAGGGCTCACCGCTCTCTTCTGCGCTGAAGAATTGCAACAGCAAATTGCTCCTGATCAATGGGAGCAGACCGATGTGCTGACGATTCCGGGACAACCGCTCGAGCTGACCGGCGGTCAGGCTTTTGACTTGCGCCTGGCCGACGCGATCGCCGCTGATGCGACTGACGTCGCGCGACGCTATGGCGTGACCGGCGAGATCTCGACTCCGATCCGGACCTGGGCGCATCAATTGATTGACGCGCTGGCCCATCCTGGCTTGGCTTGGTTCTTTATGTTCATCGGCATCTCGGCACTAATCATGGAGATGCAGGCGCCCGGCATCGGTATCTTCGGCTTTATGTCGGCGATCTGTTTTGGGTTTTACTTTTGGAGCCAGTTTCTGAGCGGAACGGCCGGGTGGTTGGAAGTGCTGCTGTTTGTCGGCGGTCTCGGCTTTGTCGCGATCGAGATTTTTGTGCTGCCAGGCTTTGGCATTTTTGGCCTCGGTGGTGGCGCGATGATCTTGGGGTCGATCGTCTTGGCCAGTCAAACCTTTATTTGGCCCCAGACCGACTATCAACTTGCTCAGGTTCCTTACTCGCTAGCCAACATCTTTATCGTGATTGCAGGGATGGTCGCGGCATTAATGTTCGCTAAACATATTGTGCCGCATATCCCCTACTTACGTGATACGATGTTGCAACCGCCGGACGAAGAATCAGCGGAAGAACAAAATCGTCGTGAAATGATCGTCGACCTGTCCCACTTGGTGGGACAAACCGGCGTGGCGCAATCGCAACTGGTTCCCGGCGGCAAGGCGAAATTTGGCCGTGAACTGGTCAATGTCACCTGCGAATCTGGTTTTGCACCGCGCGGCGCCGAATTGGTCGCACTGTCGGCACGCGGAAACTATCTCCTGGTACGGCTGAAATAACCGCAAAGCGGATCGCGCTAAAATTTGCAGGAAAACAACGATGCCGCCGATTTATTTTGCGCTGATCCTGATGGCGATCGCTTTGGCGCTGATTTTTTTTGAGTTCCTGCTTCCCTCGGCAGGCATTTTGGGGATTCTTGCCTTTTTAACCATGCTCGGCTCGATCGGTTGGGCCTATTACTACTGCGGCCTGGCGACCGGAACCCTGTTCCTGGGAGCCGCGGTGATCGCGATGCCGGTGATCTTTGGATTAGCAGTCAAGTTTTGGCCGCATACCCCGATTGGTAAGCTCGTGCTGCTGAATACGCCTGCCAATACAGAAGAAGAAGAGGCCGAAAAACAGCATTTCGCCCAACTGATCGGCAAACTGGGGATTGCAACTTGCCCGCTACTGCCAGGCGGATACGCCGATATTGAGGGAGAAAGCTGGAACGTGGTCAGCGAATCGGGCGCCATCGAGTCCGGCGAACAGGTCGAAGTGGTCGAAGTCGACGGGACCCGGATTGTGGTGGTGCGAGCCGAAGATCAATCGGTTAGCCCCCCCGCGACCGCCGACGATTCGGCCGAAAATGCCTTCACACAGTCGCTCGAGTCGCTCGGAATTGACTCGCTAGAGGACCCATTCGCTTGACTTGCGCTATCCCACCAGATTAAACAAGAGATCGGATAGATGCCCCGACGTTCGCGCCTGAGAAGGAAAACCCAATGCTATTCGCCGATTTAATGACCAATCTACTCATCTTTGGGATGCTTGTCGGCGTCGTTCTGTTTCTGATCTTTTTCGGCGTGGTGGCCTTTTATTTTCGGCTTTGGATTCAGTCGATCTGGACCGGCGCCGGCGTCGGAATGTGGGACTTGATCGGCATGTCGTTTCGCAAAGTCAATTGCAAAACGATCGTTCGCAGCAAAATCATGGCCGTGCAAGCCGGCCTGGGTGAAAACACCGGCATCACCAGCAAAGCGCTGGAAGCTCACTTCTTAGCAGGCGGCAACGTGCCGCTGGTGATTCGCGCGTTGATCGCCGCTAACAAAGCTAAAACGATTCAACTCACCTTCCGCGAAGCAACCGCGATTGACCTCGCCGGACGCGACGTTCTGGAAGCGGTGCAAACCAGCGTTTATCCTAAAGTGATCGACTGTCCGCCGCGCGGCTCGGCTCGGCCGTCGCTAGACGCCGTCGCCAAAGACGGTATTCAGCTGAAGGTAAAAGCCCGCGTCACCGTTCGCGCCAACCTGCAAAAACTGATCGGCGGCGCCACCGAAGAAACGATCATCGGCCGCGTCGGCGAAGGCATCGTCAGCGCGATCGGTTCGGCCGAAACCCACTCGATCGTGCTCGAAAATCCCGACATGATTTCTAAGACCGTGCTCGCACGGCGCTTGGACCATAACACGGCGTTCGAGATTGTCTCGATCGATATCGCCGATATCGACGTCGGTGAAAACATCGGAGCCCGGCTAAGCGCCGACCAGGCCGAAGCCGACACCCGCGTCGCACGTGCTCGCGCCGAAGGCAAACGCGCCATGGCGGTCGCCGCCGAACGCGAGAACATGGCCGAAATCGAAAACGCCAAAGCAGTGCTGGTCGAAGCCGAAGCCGAAGTGCCGCTGGCGATGGCCGAAGCGTTTCAGTCAGGCCGACTGGGCATCATGGATTATTACTCACTACGCAACGTCCAAGCAGATACCGACATGCGTAAATCGATTGCGATCTCCGGTTCCAATCCAACCAAGTAATATCGGACAAGGTGGATGGACATGTTTCAGCTTCCGCTGCTGTTGGGCGTCGATCTCGACGTGATCGTAAAGATTGCAGTCGTGCTGTTGTTTCTGGTGGGGCCTGCCATCCTCAAGATGTTTGGCGGCAACACCACGCAACGCGATAGCGGTCAGACTCCAGAGGCTCCTCCTCCGCCGAAGCCGCCGCGCAAACCCCGCACACAACAAGGGGGCAACGATCTCGAATCGGAAATCGCCGACTTCTTGCAGCGCGCCAATCGAGACAAACAGGGCGAAGCGGCGCCGCGTGATTATTCACAGCGCGAAACACAGCCGGCTTACGCTTCCGAGCGAGAGATGGTCCAGGCCGAAATCGTCCGACCGCTTCCCCCGATCTCGGCACATGACCAACTTCCCAGTCATCAGGTCGAGACCCCCAAAGAGGCTCTCCCTTCGCACGGCGACGCCTATACCGACGAAGTCGAAACCTATCTGCAAGCGGCCCGCGAACCAGCCCGCGAGCCCGAGGCGTTCAACTACGATCTCGGCGACATGGAAGAAGAGGAAGGCAAACGCCAATCGGCCACCGCCGCCGCCGAACTGGCCGCGATGTTCCGCAACCCCAGCGACATGCGCAAGGTGATCATCTTAAACGAGATTATGAATCGTCCGGTTCGCTGGTAGACGGCCGCTCTGGCGTAGCAGTTTTATCACTCTCCGCAGAGAACGAATCGTCGAGCGCGACGACGCTTCCGTCGGCGGTCACGCCCCATGATGTTTGATTGTTGGGAGCAATCTGTCGTAGGCGAATCGGCGACGTTTTGTTTTCCGTCGGATCGTACCAATAGTTCTCATCGAGACCGGCGGCCAGGTCAGCCATTCCTAGATCAGCGGCTGCCGTCGCGAGTCCTGCTCGGCTAGCCGGTGGCTTTCCGTTGTGCTGCGATTGGTAGTACTTCAGCACGATGCTCCACAACTTGATCTCTTCTTCGCGCCGGAGGGCGAGCACCTCGGGACTCTCGACTTTGGCGGCTGCCTCGTCGCTCAATTGATAGGTTAGGCCATCGGGCTTCCAAGCCCCCGGCGTCATTAACTCGCGAGCGCCGCTGATCATCGTCAGCACGATCACAAACAACAGCCCCCACAGCATCGTGATTCCGGCAGCGCCGCGAAACGAGAGCTTGGGCAGAAAAGTAAAGTCACGCCGCAGCCAATTCCAAGCGCCCCAAATCACCAGCGACGAGAGGACGATCAACAGCAGAAAAAACGAGATCGCCTGAAACCGCAGCGACGTCGGATCTGACAACACTACCATCGGCATGCCGCCGAACAACGCGAACGCCAAGTCGAGAGAAAGGCTGTGCATGAGATTGATCGAATATTGGAGTGATAAGAAGAATTGAAATACGCACTCGTTCATTCACCAGGCGTCAGACGGAACTTGCTCGCCGCCGGCTGGCGTCGCTAATTGCCGCAGGACTTTGGGATCGACGCTGGTTGAGATTTTTCGCACTGAACCATCCAACAAACCAAACATAACATCGTCTCTCCACTGCGATCCAAATCCGCCAGGTACGTTCAAACCCAGCCCCGGATCACGATCACGCAGCGGCTGCCCCCAAGCAGGAAACTGGTCGTTGATCTCGCCGAAGAATATCGTATTGGACGCGCCGTCTTTGATATCTTTAAACTGTGTTGTGCGCTGCGATCCGATTAGATGCTGATTGGCGGCGTAGTGCGTCACAGGTTTTCCGTGAGCGTCTTCTTCGATGGCGACCCCGGGACGCATCAAGACCATCAAGTTCTCGTGGAAGACTTGACCTTGGGCGGAATCATCCCATGGCTTACTGAAATCAATTTGATCGTAAAGACTCATCTGCTCCAGCTGCGGCAACATGATCGTAATCCAATTGTGCAGCGGGCGACCGACGGGCGAGAACGTACTTTGTGGCAGTTTTTGCTTTGTCAACTCAAAGCTGATCGCCGCCAAGCCGATTTGCTTTATATTGTTTTGAGATTGCGATCGCAGCGCCTCGGCGTGACCGAATTGAGGCATCGCAAGCGAAATCCCCGGCTTATGCGCCAGCCAAGTCACCTGATGCGTTACGCCGATCAGGCCAATCCCGGCGGTCACCAGCGCCAACAAGCCGAACATGATTTTTAATGTCGCTGGAAACGGCCAAGTCACCGGCGCCGCAACTTCCTCAGTCTCTGGGCGATTTAGGTGCTGCGCCAGCCAGACGCATAACATGTGAAGTCCGATCATCAAGATGAAGACTCCCAGCACCCAAAAAGAGACCGTCTCTCGATCAAGCGACACCCGCAAGACGTGGTTCCATATGTACGGCGCCCAACCGAAGGCGAGCAGCACCATAAACTGCCAACTGCCGGTGCAGGTCAACAGCAGAAAAAGGGCGATACAACCGAGGTTGATCAACCAGCGCTGGGCCTCTCTTCGCTTCATGCTCTGCGCACTAATATCGCTCATGATCGGGCTCCCTACCGGCCGGGGTGCTGAGTGCTTTTAGCACGGCGGGATCGATGTCATTACGAAGAAATTGGACTGAACCATCGGCAAAGGTGAACTGGGCGCCTCCTTCAAACGGAGAGCCAAACCCATCCGAAGTTTGATTGATGCCGTCGGCCGGATCGCGCCAATTAGTTGGTTCGCCCCACGCGGGGATCTGGGTCACTACTTCTCCGTAGAGAATCGTATTTGAGGTTCCGTCCGTCATATCGACAAACTTGGTCGTTAACTGCGGACCGATCAGATGCTGGTTCGCCGCATAGTGGGCCGGCGCTGGCTGATCTGCTGGCGGCTGTTGACGAATGCCGCGATTCTCGACGACGCCCAATCGCGTCTCAAACGCCTGACCTTGCGCGGGATGATCCCAGGGCTTATCGAGATCGATCGAGTCATAGAGTTTCTCTAGCTCCATATACGGCAACAGCATCGTGATCCAGCTATGCAAAGGCCGACCATGGGTCGAGAACGTGCTTTGGGGGAATTGAGCAAACGTATCGTGATAGTTGTGGCTCGCAAAACCGAGTTGCTTCAGGTTGTAGCTGGAAGAAGAGCGAAGATGCGCCGTCCAATTGCTTTTCAGCAGCGGCTCTGGCGATGTCGCCACCCAGTAGGTCTGTTGCAAGACGCCGGTCAGCGCGAGCCCGCTGATAAACATCGCGTGAACCACCAGCACCAATAGCACAGTCCAGCCAAATCGCCACTTCGCAATGGCGCCACCGGCTTCCCCTGCTTGTTCCGACGACTGACGCTGGCGAGCTTGCACTAGCCGCGTACCAACCCACTGACCGCCGATCAGCAGCAACACGACGCCGACCAACCAGATCGCAAATTGCTCTCCGCCGGGCCGCATCTGCGGGACGTTGTGAACCAAAAACATGATCCAGCCCAACGCCAGCGTGAACGGCCCTTCGATCAGCCAAGCCAAACCGCCAGTTGCTGGAAACAGACAAAAGCCCAGCATGCCGAGGATGGCGGCAAAGATCCAGCAGCCCCATGAGCGCTTCTCCGTGAACTCAGGCGCCGGCTGATAGTTTGACTTAGGTGCGTCGCTGGTCATGCTGTGCCTTTGTTACCAGTCTGCGCTATTAAGCTCTTCACCGCCTGCCGGCGTACTGAGCGCTTTTAACACTGTGGGGTCAATGTCGTTGGTGAGAAACCGGACCGAACCATCGACAAATGTAAATTGAGCGCCGCCGCGAAACGGCGAGCCAAATCCGTCCGGCCGCCGATTGATGCCGACGCCTAGATCGCGCCAATTGACCGGATCGCCCCACGCCGGAATCTGCTGGTTCACTTCACCAAAAAACAGCGTATTGGAAGTGCCGTCCGTGATGCTAGAAAACTTCGTCTCTAACTGCGGAGCAATCACATGCTGATTCGCGGCGTAATGCGCCGGCGCCGGTTGATCGTCAGGCGGCTCATCCCGAATGCCAGGATTCTCTAGCTCTCGGATTCGCGTAGCGAACGTCGCTTGCTGGGATGGATCGTTCCAGGGCTTTTGTAGGTCGATCTGATCATACAAATAGCTCTGCTCCAATTGCGGTAGCAAATGCGTGATCCAGCTTTGCTGGGGTTGGCCCAGTGACGAGAAGGTGCTTTGCGAAAATTGTCGATTGATATCCAAATAATTGTGGGCGGCTAGGCCCAGGTTCCTTAAATTATTGCTGGACTGCACACGACGCGACGCTTCCGCATGGCCGTACATACTGGGAATCGTCCATGGCTCCTGAGTGATACAGTACGCCTGATTGAAAGCGCCAGCCATTCCCATGGGACCCCCAATCATGGCGTGCAGCGTGAGCACCGCGGCCATGGTCCAGCGAAACCGCCAGACGCGAAAATTCCCTTCTACCTAAAGTCTTCCCGTTTGGTCGCCGGAATACCATCGACTCATTCCGATCTGCAAGCCGACCAGCAACATCACAACGCATGCCAGCCAAAGCAGCAGCGGCGCGGTGCTGGTCTCCATCTGCAGCATGTTCTGCGACAGAAAAGGAATCCAGCCCAATAGCAGCATCATTGGTAAGTAGAACGCATCCACTGAGGGACAGATCAAGATAATTGAAACAACGATCGCGATGCCTAGCAGCAACCAACCGCGCAGCGTCATGCCGGTGTCAGACGGTTGCGGCTCAGGGCCGGGATTATAGTCGCGAATCCAGATCGACAATGTAGGGCTCTCCTCCGCAGTTGGCTGCCGCTGTTGTGGTATGCGGCGCCCCTGCTTCGTAGCGTACTACGACTTGAACAAACTGGGAAGCGATTGGCGCAGGTTGGGATCCTCGAGATAGACTTGAATCTGCTTGGCAACCTTCGCAGGACTCGAAGAGAAGTGAATCGGCGAGATCGACAACATTTGGCTAACCGGGGCGGCGTCGGTCGGTAAACCGTTTTTCGAGATGCGCCAGACGGTTCCCTTTAGCACCAAACCGCCCCACAAGCCATGTTGGTAGTCGTATTCCGTAATTCTATCGATTGCCTCAACGCTACGCATTTGATCCCACGGAATGAGCCCGAATCGAAATCGACTTAGCGGCATCAGCCTGAACAACCATCGTGATCGTACATTCGCGGCCCGCAAATCCACTTTCATTCCTTCCTGCCCTAGAAAGATCGCGGGCGTTTGCCGCAGAAAACAAATCCGCCAACTGATCGCTGTTAAACCAAAAACAAACAGTAGCAATGGCCAGACGCCGGGCAGTTGCAACAACTGCTCCGCTACCAACGCTTCAGTCTGCAATTCCACCACTAGTAGCACCATACCAGCAACCACTAGCAGCATCGTAAGCATGCATGCCGGCAACGCGAATAGCGACGCGTCCGAGCCAAATGAGACCAGTCGTAATTTAGTCGTAGATTCAGACTGATTTGACATCGCGACGCTTCCTCTGTCCTCTGAACAACTCAGTTCACGATAAGGTTCTTCGTCGCCCAAGTTTGATCATTGGTGCAAAACGAGATCACAAAACTAAAGCCGCGCGAGATCACTCGACGCGGCTTTGTTGATTGTTTGCTTTTGAAGTTTCAGCGTTTACTTTACCGGCACAAACGAGACTGCATCCGCGATCACATAGCCATCGGCGCCGTCGTTGGTGATCGTCACCGTCGTTTCGCCGTCGAGATCAAACTGGCCGATCGACGTGAAGGCCTTGTCAAGTTTCGGCTCTTTACGTTGGTTCAGCTTGGCTGGGTGCGACTTGTCGCCTGACTCGATCAACACCGCGACGTTGCTGGCCCGATTGGGATTGGGCGAATAGGCGACGCGGACGTCATAGCGGCCCGGCTTCAACTTGGTGGTAAACGCGATCGACGCTTTGGATTTTGCGGCGACATCGTTAAAGCGATAACCGCTGCCAACGTACGGCTGCACCACGCTGCTTTCGCCCCACGTGCCGATGGTCTGCGCGTCGACGTCGTCGACCACGGTGCCGGGCAAGTCTTTGGCTTGTAGCACTACGGTCGAACGTTTCGGTTGGCGAGCCATCTCCAGCACCTGACCGTCCGCCAAGAGTCGCTCGCTCAACTCGTCATACTTCACGTCTTGCACAGCCATGTCGCCTTCGATCGCTTGCACGGCGGCCGTTGCGGCCGATTGCCCCAGGATCATGAAAACCGGCTCCATGCGGATCGAACCGTAGGCGATATGCGAAGACGAAACGCAAACCGGCACCAGCAAATTTTCGCACTCGTCCCGCTTGGGTACGATCGAGAGATAGCTGATTGGGTAGGCGCCGCCGGGGCTGACTTGAATATCCCCTTCGTTGCGGACGTTCCCTTTGTCGTCGACGTAACGCTGCGTGTTGTGTGAGTCCATATTGTAGGAGCCAAGCCCGATCGACTCAGGAGTCGGTTTCTGCGCTGTCAGATACTGTTCGGACATGACAAAGTCCCCAACCATCCGGCGTGCTTCACGAATGTAAAGCTGATGCGGCCAGTTGTGGTTGTCCACAAACTCGTCTTTCGACAGGCCCCACTTCTGCATCTTGGTTTGAATGTCGGCCGGTACGCTCGGGTCGTTCGACAGAAAGTAGAGCAGACCAATCTGATAGTCTTCGTGCTCTTGAATGATTTCTTTGCGGCGCTCGTACGATGCTTCGGGATAGTCGTAGTTCATCCCGATGTTATCGAACGAAAAACCACCGTGATTGTTGACGTCGGTTTTCCAGTTGGGCGCCGGGTCAAACTTGTTGAAGACCCCTTTCCAACCGCCGGCCAAATAGCGGGCCAGCAGCGCGTAGTCGTGCGGGTCGTAGCCTTCTGGCTTCGGAAAGGGAACCATGTTCTCCTTGGCGGTGGTCAAGCAAGTGCGAAAGCAATAGGCTTGCAACTTCTTGTCTCCCTCACCGTCGACGCCAGGCGGATCGGCCGAGATCTTGGGCAACAAACCGCTGCTGGGATCTCCCTTCACCACATACGGATCGACCGGGTATTCAAACTGATGCGATCTAGCACGAGCCGTTTGCACTCCGTCCATGGTTTCGTCATAGACCGAATTCGCTTCACGGCCGACGAAGTACGAGACGCCTGCGGCCGCCATCAAGTCGCCTTCGTAGGTCGTGTCCATAAAGACCTTGCCGCTGTAGGTCTTGCCATCCAGAGTTTTGATCGAGACGATCTTACCATCTTTCATGACGACGCCGTTTTCACGATCGAGCCACGCGTCGCGGACGACCGGGATCTTGTACTCGGCGACCAGGTCTTCAAAGATTTGTTCGGCGACATGCGGTTCAAAGACCCACATCGCGTCTTCATTTTTGTTGTAGCGGCTGTATTGTTCTGGCTTCTGCTGACGCCAAGCAGACGGATCGTCGTAATGCTTCCGAACGCGTTGATAGAACTCACGCGAGATCCCGCCGATCGCCGCTTTGTTGCCGCTGTCGGTCCAACCTAGCCCACCGCTGGTCAGTCCGCCCAGGTGCTTGTCTGGCGAAACGACAACTACCGACTTGCCCATTCGCTTAACTTGCACAGCTGCAGCAATCGCCGCTGAAGTGCCGCCGTAGATGACAACGTCATAACTGGCTTCGGCTGCCGATAGCCGAGCCGAATAGCAGGTCGCCAACAGCATGGCGAAAACCGAAAACGAACGAATCACGCGAAAGACTCCAGAAAGACCGGCTTGGGGGCGGATTATTTAGACTTCTACCATTGTAAGTCGAACGCAACCGCAAAGAAACCGCTTAGTTTTGACAAAAAAAGCCGCCAGCATGGTGCTGACGGCTTCTAGAAAGTGGGGATCGCCGCACCTTAGGGCAGGCGTTTTACACGAATGTCTTTGTAATAGACCGTGCTACCGGGGTCATGCGCTTGCAGCGCAAAGGTACCTTCGCCAAAGACGCGGGTAAAATCGTCGCCCGCTTTGGCGTCGGCCGGTTCGGCGTACTCATTGACCAGCTTGCCATCGATGTACAACTTGACCGTCTTGTCTTTGACTTCGATCGTGTAGTCAAAGTACTTGTCATCTCCAGCGGGAGCTTCCAGCACGTCTTTGACGGCGTACAGACTCGCGGTTTTTCGCGGGTCCGAGTTGTAGCTGTTGTTCACTTGGCATTCAAAACCATGCTTGGGCCAGTTTTCGTCCTGGTACTTGGTATGAATGTAAACGCCGCCGTTGCTGTTGTTCTTGGTCATCACTTTGAGATTCAAAACGAAGTTCTTGAACGGCTTTTCTTTGCCGACATAGAACAAATGGCTACGGCTGCCGTTGGCGACAAACGCGCCATCTTTGACGCTCCAAGCTTTCTCGTTCTCATTGATCTTCCAACCATCAATGCTCTTGCCGTCGGTCAGCGAGATCCAGCCCTTGTCGTCATCTGCAGCGTGGGCCGAAACAGCCGTCAGGGCCAAAAACAAAAAGCTAAATAGAGTCAATCGCTTCATTCGCTACTCCAATATCCAGTGAAGGTCCCGGGGGGGATATCTGGTAAAAAGGGTCAGAGATGCCTGTCGAGAGAGCCAACAAGCGGACAATTTGAGGATAACAGCTGCAAAGTTGGCTGTCTATTCGCTAGATTCACTCCATCGCAACGCCTGAAGTGACTAAGATTCAACCATCCGCAGCGAAACTCCATTGAGCCGCGAATTTTTATCACCTGCGCGAGCCCGCTGATGAACACCAAGTCAATTTTGCCCGCCATTTGGGACATTCCCGGGGTTTTTCGCCTCCGTTTGGGGGATCAAGTAGGCCGTCAGCGCGTGATGGCGTCGGATGGGCATTTACTGATTGTTTTGCATCAACCTCCTAAACCGGGCGAAAAAAATCGAACCGGCCGCTACTTTTGGCGAGACGCCAACGGAGAATGGAACTCCAGCGATGTCGGTTCAGGCGAAGGCGCCCTGGAGCGGCATCTAGCGCAATACGCGGCGGCGATCAATCACCTGGAAAAAAAAGAAGAAGAGGCCGAAGGATCAGCCGCTTACTTTCAGGTGATTTCTGATCTTAGCCCGCTGCTGCGAGCGACGCGCAACCTACACGCGGTGATGCAAGAGGCTCGGGAACTGGGCGACAATCACAAAGTGCTGATCAACGCCCGCGATCGCGCGTATGAACTCGAGCGGAAAGCAGAGCTGTTGTACAACGAAGCGAAGAACGAACTTGACTTCGCGATCGCCCAACAGACCGAGCGTCAGGCCGACGCCAGCCATCGCATGGCGATCTCGGCGCATCGGCTGAACGTGCTGGCCGCCTTCTTTTTTCCGATCGTCACGCTGGCGACCATCTTTGGCGCCGGGCTTCATCACGGCTTTGAAAACTGGAACGCACCGTTGCCCTTCTTCAGCATGACCGGCATCGGACTACTGCTCGGTAGTATCCTGTGGGCGTTCGTCAGTGCGCCTCCAGAGTTGGCGAAACGCGTCAAACGAAGTGACAGCGAAGCTCGACCTTCGCGCCATCCGCAGCGTTAATAACCGGCGCCAGATGCTGCTGGGGGCGACCTCCGTTCAAGTGAACAGGGTGACTTGCCCTGGCGATTGAAACTGCTTGGACCTCGACTCATGGACGTATTGAACTTCTCGCTGCAACGTATTTTTCAGCACACGATTTTCTAGCGGCTTTACGGCGGCTTTGCCTAGCGCGGTATGAAAATATACCTTTACGCCGTGACTACCACCGACTCGTTCCGCTGCGAGCTCAATCTGTTCATCGCGCAAAAATCGATGAATGAATTCAATGTTCCTGTCTCCGACCTGCAGACCGTCCGCCTGTAGATTCAAGACATTCGCACCGCCAAAGATTTTTGCCCGTAGGCGGTTTCGTTTTCCGCCGCGTCGCATGATTCCGTTGATCAACAGTTCCATAGCGTGCACGCCAAACGAAGCATTGGTAGTCTGATTGTGCGACTGGGGAAGCATAAAGTGATTCATCCCCCCGATCCGCGAAAACGGATCATACAGACAAGCGGCGATGCAAGATCCCAATAACGTGGTGATGATCGCCGGCTCCTTGCTGACGAAAACTTCGCCGACGATGATCGTTCTCTCAATCTGGCGATTTGGCGCCGAGAAAGCCTCTGGCGGGACATGAGAAGCAACTACGGACCGCTGCGACAGGAACGCCTGCCTACGACCATTCGTGGATACATTGCTCAAGACTCGCCCCTTTCAAACATGGAAAATCGCCGGCCAGCAAAGATGCCATTGTCTGGTGAAAAGCACGAATGGCGATAAACGATCGAGCGCTGCCTGCTAATAAACGGCTCGAATGGAGCGGAATGCTGTTAGAAACATATCTCGCGATTGATTCGCAAGTGAATCAAAAGCAGTTTAATTTTCGGCCCGCTACCTCTAAGAAATTTCGACGTTGCCACAGTGCATCCTTGCTGCGCGTTTGACGAAGCGGAAAGAATACCTCTCGACAGACCCAGCATGATCATCCCGCAAAGTCTGCACATTCCACCTCCCATTCGAGAGGAATCTGAAGCCAGCTTCACGTAACTCGTCGAGATCGCCACAAGCCACCGCATGTCGAGCTCAGCCCATCGCCTGAACCTGCGCTGAACGTGCTTTGCAGCAAGGTTAACCCAGCGCGGCACGAAACAAATCAGGCTCTCCGACCAAGGTGGAGAGCCTGATGAACAGTCGCAGGGCGATGCTTAGCAGCCTGTTGATTTGCTCAATAGGCTGCTGCGTCTGATGGAGGAGACGCCAACGTAGCGGCGTAAGTGGTTATTAAGTGAGCCGTGAAAGCTGCGATCTGAACCTGGCGAGATTGAAAAAATCCACCCTGGCCTTTTCAACCGACTGTTAGTAGTCCCCCAAGACCTTGCCGTCGGACATGCCCGACAGACTACGCCAGGTAAGGATATCGATCGTGTCGGCGATAAACGGAACCGAACCATCGCCAAGCGTCGCTTGCACGCCTCCTGGATGTCGGCTTCGAGGTCCAAGCAACTTCGACCTCGTTAAAAACCTCTGCTACTTTTGGCGGTGAGAGTTAACCGCCTGTTACTGCGCTGCAGAATTGTTTCTGGGGGCCTGCTTGCCGACGGATCCGAGCGGTGACGCCATCCAAGGTGGCGTCAATCAATTACCAGTGCAGACAGGGCAAAATTATTTCGAGTCCAAATCAAAGTCGACCACATTCGGCCCCGGCTTCACTTCGGCCGTTAGCTTCGTTTTTGAGTTGTACTTTGCCGGTATCTTTTCAGGCTTCGATTCGACTTCTCGTTCAACGCCGTCTTGCGAGACGGGCGCTTGTTCAGGCTCGGTTGTAATGCTTACTTTGTGCTCTCCTTGTTCGGCGCCTTCGGTATCACGGATGTAGTACAGCTTGTAAGTCCCGTCGGCGGCGGTGACTCCCTGGGAAGGTCGCCCCTTGGCCGGCATAAAACTGACCCGAGCGTTCGCCAACGGCTGGTCATCCATGGTTACTTTTCCAGAAACCTGATTGACGTCGGAGTTACTTTTGCTGCAGCCTGCCGCAGCGAACGCAATGCTCAACAGCAGGCAAAAGAGAGTCGTACGAGGCATTTTTACACATCAGGAAGAAAGGAGAATGAACGCGTCAATCGATGGATTCAAGAGAGCAGGCGAGCAGTCATCGCTGCATCGCCTGCTTTGGCTTCATTTTGGTCTTTACGTCGCCGTTGATCGCCGGCGCGAACGGCGATTAGTACTCGCCCACCACCGCTCCGTCTTGGCGATCACATAACGCCGTTAACGTGGCGAAGTTAATCGTTTCTGGAATAAAGTGAACGGAACCATCCACAAACCCCGCCATCACGCCGCCTGGATGCGCAGAGATGAACGGGATGTTCACGTTGTAGTTGGCGGCGTTTCCGGTTCCGCCGTACGTCCCAATCGGGAAACGCAGTGTGGTGACATTTTGGGTCCAGTCCGCAGCGCCGGAGCCGCAGGACCAAGTCGATCCTGCATGCCCGCTCGAGTAACGGTCTACTTTGTCCGTTCCGTTGTACTGATAATCCCCTTGCTCGCTGACGTACATCGTATTGCTGGTCCCGTCGATCATGTTCCGCATTCCCAACACGGGGCTTTTGCTGAACATCGGAACGATCGAACCGTTATAGACGGCGTCCCCATAGACGGAATCTTGGGCGAAGGTGGAAACGGTCGCCGTGGTTCCCCCTTTATAATAGGACCCGGTTATTCCAACGTAATTTGCGCGCTGCAGCGTGACCGTGCCGTTGCTGTTTGTCGCTTGCGTTTTCGTTAAATCGAGTGGGCTAGAGGGACAGTACAAGCCTTTGACAATCAAGCCATCCAAGACCGTCGAATTAGGACTAGGACCATCCTGCATCGACCAATCGCCGGTAAATGTCATTTGATTGTAGGCGGAGGTCTGCTCCATAAACGGCAAGAGGCGGACAAACCAGGAAGGTCCGCGTTGACGAGCTCCGGTCGTCGATTGCGGCACCCCGTTATACGCAAAGGCTTGATAAGTATCGTGATAGTTGTGCATCGCGATGCCCAACTGCTTCAAATTGTTCGAGCAGCTCATCCGCCGCGCCGCTTCGCGTGCTTGTTGCACCGCCGGCAGCAGCAACGCGATCAGCACTCCAATGATCGCGATCACGACCAACAGTTCGACGAGCGTAAACGCTCGTAAACGCATCCCATGTTTCTTCATTAGACAAACCCTTGTTGAAATTAATAAATCTATAAATGCAATCAGAGGCAATAAGAACTTGAAGTTGATATAAAAGCGTAGACATGCTCGATTTATCTGCAATCTTATTTATTGCTTCGTTCTCGTTTTTGCATATCAACGTGCTGCGCACGAACTTCTTCCTGCGCCTGTGGACTAAGCGTTTCTTTTTGAGGTTTGCCGCATCCTACGCTCACAAGAAGCAACGCCAGCGGAATCAACATTCCGTTTAACGTTGCGATACGCTGTATCTTGCGCCGGTATAGTTGGGAAAGAATCACGGTAGGACCTATGGAGCTAGTCTCAGAAATTGAGGCCGATTCGGGAAAGCTTATTGAGTGATCAGATCTTTCGCATCGCGCGATCCGTACGCCATCCAAACTTCGCCATCCATGGTCTCGGGATAGAATTGCACGCTGCCGTCGCACAGCACCGCGTTGGCGCCGCCAGGATGGTAGCTGCCTGCAGGTGCAACGATCTTCCACCAATCATCGGGACGCCAGCAGGTGCTGTTGGGCGGCAGCAGATGGTTGTACCAATTTCGCCAAACTGAACCTTCAGAAAATGGATAGCCGCGATAACGCCAATCGCCTTCCCACGGAATGGTCTCCGTCATCCAGTTTTTCGCTTTAAACGCGGCGGCCGCCGCGTTTAAGTCTCCCGTTGGAGGAGCGCCAAACTCGTAACAATCGAAGCGAGATGGTTCTGATCCAGACTCGCCTGCTCCCAATGGGCACTCGGCAAAAGCGGACGTATTGCTAAGCCCGTCCGTCACCGATGCGAACCGCAAATCGCGTTGACGCTTTCCACCGCCTACATCTCCCCAAGGCCCAAAAACACCGTCCCATCCTTTGATATGAACCCATCGTCCAGCGTTGGCGAAATAGCTGGTCCAACCCATGGGATCTCCCGAGCCTGGAAACGGATCGGAAGGGCAAATGAAGGTCTTGGGTTGCGTTTGGGCGGCACTAAAGTTGGGTTCGACGAATGGCCCCACGTTGATGTCAATCAAGTCGCGTTGATTGTCCATCTCCAGGTAGTTCATCAACTGCATGTGGGCCGAGAGTTGATGCTCGGTTTCACCCTGCGGCAGCTTGTCATAGGTGCTGTGAAAATTGTGCAGCGCCAATCCCATCTGCTTGAGATTGTTGGTGCAAGAGGATCGCCGGGCTGACTCTCGCGCTTGCTGCACAGCAGGCAACAACAGCGCGATTAAGACGCCGATAATCGCAATGACAACCAGTAGCTCGACCAGCGTAAATGCTGATCGCCAAGAACGCGAAAGAAATCTCATTTGCGCACCCTCCGATAAAGATATGGAAGAAAATGACTTCACTCGGGATTTTGCCTCTTCCGAGTTGCGCAGCGTCAGCGACACGACGAAGCAACGTCGTTCTACCAACGGGATTTACATGCAATCCTCGATTACGTCGGTTTACAATCGAGAAAGCGAAACTTGCACCGCATCGAGCTAATGAAGCGACAATGCGATGACCAGGATAAGTGAGTGGACGAGTTCCGAATTATGAAATGATTCACTGGACTAATCGTTCCGAATCGACACTACTCATACTAGGTCTTTCAGCAACAACATACTCCCGATGTAATTGCAATCATTAAGCTTTTGTGTGCAAAAACAAACTGAAGACCAACTACCCACTCTAGAGCAAAGAAAAGCCTCTCAATCGAACTGCAATCCATGCATGAATCAGACGACAACGCCTAAATTAGCAACGATGATCACGCTAAACACGAATCAGATAGCAGTGCGAGAACGAAACGGTCACGAACCGATAATTAAGAATTGCATCGTTTCAGCAACGCGATAGTTGCCGTTGCTACTCGCAGATCTGCCGCAGGGCCGTCTGATTGCAGCTGCCCTGCCTGCAAGAGATCCAAGAGGTTGCCTCTGATGAATGTCGCAACCCCGGTGATGCTTCTGGATTCTTGCCGAATCAAAACCTGACGCAGCAGACAAACGACAACGGGTCAACTGTCGTCGTTTGGGTCAAGAGAGAGGAGATCGCTCACTTCATATCGAACTGAAAATCGTTTTCCCCTTCCTGCACGCTAGCCTGCAGGTCACTGTCCGAGTCGTTCGAGTATTTTTTGGGGATCTCCGAGTTGACGCGAACCGGTTTGGGCGGCGCCGACATGTCCAAGTTCAGATCGACGGCCGGTTGCACATAGGCGACGTACTCGCCAACGCGTACCGGCTCTTCTACATGGAAGGTTCCATCTGTGACGACTGCTTTGTAGGCGGCGCCGGTCTGCTGGCTCAGGAAAAAGATTTCTAGGTCGGATGGCGCTGGTTTCCCGCGCAACGTCAATTTTCCGCTCACCTCGCCAACGGGATAGGGATGAGAATTTCCGCAGCCCACGCCAGCCGCAAGGATAGCTGTACTACAGAACAGGAGAAGGATTGAACGATGCATGATGGCTCATTTCATTGAATAAATACTTGAACAAGAAACAATCGCATTGCAGCGGCAATGGCTATTCTCGTCACGCACCAACAACAGCGTGACAAGTTTCGATGGACAAACGCGGCTCGCTGCGGTTAGAGATTGACGGTCAATCCATCTGCACGAACGGCCAGCCGTTTCAGCATGTCGAAATCGATCGTTTCTGGAATGAAATGAACGCTGCCATCGGCAAACAACATATTGACCCCGCCGGGGTGAAACGAATTCAAGATGGTATTATTGCGATAGGTCGTATCGGTCGCTCCCACTTGAATGATGTCGGAATTGATCGCGAAGCGAACGCAGGACGTTCCTGATTGCCAGAGATCGGAACAGGCCGGAGTGGTCGAATTGACGTGGCTATAATTTCGCGCGCCATGCCAACCGCCGTAGTAGTTGGCGGTCCGATTCAGATTGTTGGTCAGCCCTGACTGCTCCGACAACAAGACGGTGTTGGAAGTCCCGTCTATGCAGTTGCGAAAGCCGCGGTACTCGTTGGGCGACATCATCCCGTTGTTGCATGAATAACCATGCCCGCAATCCGCAGTGCCCCCGACGTTGCCGGGAACTGTCGGCGCAGCCCCCTGCAAGCCGACATAGTGATGGCACATCCCTTCCAAGTCATTGTTTCCGACGGCGGTGTCAAAAACCGGCAAGGCGCTAGAAGGACAAAGATAAGCGTCGACTTTCAGCTTGATCAAGACTTCGTTGCCAGCATAGCTGTTGCCGGCAAAGCTGCCGCTGAAATCCAATTGGTCAAAAATCACGCTTTGTTCTAGCCCCGGCAAGATCGAAGTGCGCCAGTTGCTGCCGTTCTTCAGCGCCCAATCATCCATGCCGCGTGCACCACACGGAAACGTCTGGTAAGTGTCGTGGTAGTTGTGTAGCCCCAGCCCCATTTGCTTTAGATTATTCGTACATTGCATCCGTCGCGCCGCCTCGCGCGCTTGCTGCACCGCCGGTAACAAAAGTGCGATTAGCACGCCGATAATGGCGATCACCACCAATAATTCGACCAGCGTAAACGCCGATCGCTGATTTGGATTCGAATAAGACATCGCGTAAGCACTCCAATGAAAAGATGATAAGAAAGATCAGACTCGGGTTTCAGGGCTCTGCCGAGTTACGCAGCACAACAGCGATTAACAAGAATGTCGCCAAGCATTTTGAATCAATGGAATGAATGGAAACGCAACATTCCTACGTCGATCGTTTCGGCTGCAGAATCGCAATCAAGTTGCGGCGGAAATAGGCGAACTTGAGAACGGTCCAATTTCACTACCTATGATGTTAAAGCCCCAAACCGCTGAATGCTCCCGATCTTGTTGCTCACACTTATCCTTTGTGTGCAAGCGCAAAATGCGCATTTTTGCTCATTTTGAGGAAAACCTACCCGCCCGCATGAGGCATATTCTGCACACAATGGCACACTGCGGATAACTAGATGTAATCGCTGTATTGATTGAGTAGCTATCGAGTCCCCCACAGGGATCACGCCTCATTGCAGCGCGTCTTGCACTCAGAAACAGCGACACCTACTTTTTGCAGTCGGTCGTTCGGCAAATGCGCCTAGTCAGCGCAGCGACAATCACCACGGTTCCTACAATCCCGGCCGCGCGTAACCAACCGGTCTTAAAGACAACTGTGCCGTTGAACGCAATAAACAGAAAGAAACCCACCACCGCCGCTTCGATTCCTGGGGCACGCCGGCGATAACTTTGCGGTGCAGCTACCAGCCACACCGCATCCAGCGTCCAAACCGCCGCCATCAGATAATTAATGTACAGCCCTGCCCCCACTGCGGCGCCCAGCGTCGCTTTGGTTTGCCGAGCGATGTCGTCGTACGCTTCGACCTGGCTGCCGTGGTGAAAGAAATAGATCGCCGCCGCGATGTGCGTCAGAAACAAGCCGCACGCCAACGGCCACAGCACGCGATCCATCGACTGCCAACGGCGGCTATCAGCGGCCAACTGTCGACCTACGCAGCAAACCACCAGCAGCGTCAAAGCGCCGCGGATCGTCCACCGGGTCAGTGCGTCTCCTAGATCCATCGTCGTGTTTAAAGTCCTCGGTTGATCGTGTCGATCGCAGCCAGCGCCGCAATCCGCGCCAAGCCGTAGTTTTCTCGCTGGCGCCGCTGTTGTAATATCACACAAGATGCGCGTGTTTGCGCGGCCCGCTCTCTGTGCAAAATCATAACCGCCGACACTTCCTCTTCTGGCCCCCTTAGAGCCGCTATGCCTGAAAAAACTCCAGAAAAAGTCAACGTCGCCGTCGTGCAAATGACCTGCTCGACCGTCAAGCAAGATAACGTCGACAAAGCGGTCGCGCAGATCGCCGCAGCGGCCAAACTGGGCGCCAATATCGTCTGCCTGCAAGAGTTGTTCGCCGGGCAATATCCTTGCCAGGAAGAAGACCACTTGAAGTTCCAAGAGGCCGAGCCGATCCCCGGCCCCACCAGCCAAGCGATTCAAGCCGCCGCCGCTCAGCACGGCGTCGTAGTGATCGCGTCCCTGTTCGAGAAGCGGGCCGAAGGCCTCTACCACAACACCGCCGCTGTCTTTGATGCGGATGGAACGCAGTTGGGCATCTATCGCAAGATGCACATCCCAGACGATCCCCATTACTACGAAAAATTTTACTTCACGCCGGGCGATCTAGGCTTCCGCTCGTTCCAGACCAAGTTTGGCCGTGTCGGCGTCTGCATCTGTTGGGATCAATGGTTCCCCGAAGCGGCTCGTCTGACTGCGCTCAGCGGAGCCCAGATCCTCTTCTATCCCACCGCGATCGGCTGGCTGGTTGACGAGAAGGACGAGTATGGTCCGGCCCAAGTCTCGGCTTGGGAAACAATGATGCGCAGCCATTCGATCGCCAACGGCGTCTTCGTCTGTGCCCCCAATCGGGTCGGTCTGGAAGGAACGATCGAATTTTGGGGACACTCGTTCGTCAGCGATCCCAACGGCAATCTGCTGAAGGTTGGTTCGCATGACCGGGAAGAAATCTTGATCGTCGAATGCAATCTGGCGCAGATCGACTTTGCCCGCACGCACTGGCCCTTCCTGCGCGATCGCCGGATCGACGCTTACAGCGGCATCACCAAACGCTATCTCGACGAAGGCGCCCTCTAATGGCGAAGCTCTCAGGCACACCGCGACAGCTCGGTTATCGCTGGCCCGCCGAGTGGGAACCGCATGCCGGCACCCTTCTCTCGTGGGCCCACAATCGCGAAAGTTGGCCCGACAAGTTTGAACCAATCCCGTTTGTCTACCAGCGACTAGTCGAGACCCTCTCGCAGTTCGAACCTGTCCACATCCAAGCTGCTGGCGCAGCGCTGGCCGAAGCACAGCGGATGGTTGGCCATCTCCCCAATGTCACGCTGCACGAGATCGGCACCAATGACGCGTGGGCTCGCGATCATGGCCCCATCTTCTTGCAATCAACTAGCAGCGCTCAACCGCGCGCGGCGATAGATTGGCGATACAACGCGTGGGGCGGCAAGTACCCGCCGTGGGACGCCGATGACGCGTCGGCCCAACTATTACTCGCCGATCTTGGCGTTCCCTATTTTGAGCCCGGCATCATCCTGGAAGGAGGCGCTGTTGAAGGGAACGGCGCCGGCGTCATCCTGACCACTGAAGAGTGCTTGCTCAATCCCAACCGCAACCCGACCCTCTCGCGCGATGACATGGAGCGTTATTTACGCGACTATCTTTGCGCCGAGAAAGTCCTGTGGCTTGGCCGTGGCATTGTTGGCGATGACACCGACGGGCACATTGACGAACTAGCTCGCTTTGTCGCTCCCAACCGCATCGTCGCCGCCTACGAAGCCAACACCGGCGACGAAAACCATCAGCCGCTCGCCGAGAACTTCGTGCGTCTACAAGAGATGACCGACCAACACGGCCAGCCCTTTGAAGTGATCAAACTGCCGATGCCGCAACCCAAGTTTGTCGGCGAGCAGCGGATCCCTGCTTGCTACTGCAACTTCTATATCGGCAACGGCGTGGTGATCGTTCCCCAGTTTGAAGATCCCGCCGACGCCGCCGCGGTCGAAGTCTTGCGCCGCTGTTTCCCTGAACGCGAAATCGTTCCCCTTCCGGCGCTCGACCTGGTTTGGGGACTCGGCGCCTATCACTGCATCACGCAACAAATTATGCCGTGATAGCCGCAATCCACCTAGTGTGACATCACATGGCAATTTTCGGCGCCGAAGGTGTCTACTGCTTTGGTGCACCAGACCCAAGAACTAGCGGCTGCGGATTTTTCACTTTGCCGGCAGCGCGTTGCCTGGTTCCTGCTTGCTTAACGCCCCCGATCTCTCGGCGGATTTGCTCGGCCATTTTGGTGAGCTGCGCGACGACGTCGGGATGCTGGGCCGAGACTTCTTGATCTTCGTGAACGTCGTTGCGAACGTCATACAGCGCTGCACTCCCCTCTTTACTCGCGGCCGGAGGCAAACGAAGTCCGGTCTTGGGATCGAGCGGAAGATAGAGTTTCCACCGACCTGCGCGAATCGCCTGCAGCTGATCCATGTAGTAAAAGGCGAATCCATCCTCGTCCCAAGGAGAAGTCGTATCTGCGTGTCCAGTTAAAATGCGTCTAATTTCATGTCCATCGATATCCGCTTTTGGCATGGTTGCGCCAGCTAGTATGGCAATCGTCGGCAACAGGTCCATGGTCGAGCAAACCGCATCACTGCTCTGTCCGGCAGCGATCTGGCTGGGCCAGCGCAGTACGCACGGCATTCGCATCGCTCCTTCACTGGTGTTGTAACCATCCCCTTGATATGGCAGATTGCTCCCTTGCGGCGGATTACGTCGTGGGGCGCCGTTGTCGCTGGTCCAGATGACTAGCGTGTTCTCATCCAGTTGCAGTCGGCGGAGGGTCGCCATGATCTGACCGGTGCTCCAATCGAGCTCTTCGACACTGTCTCCGTAAGGACCATTGTTGGATCTCCCCTGAAAATCGGGGCTAGAAAATGGACGATTCGTCGAGCCCGGCATCGCATGGGGAATATACGCAAAGAACGAGCGGTCCTTGTTGAGCTCGATGAACTTGATCGCTTCTTCGGTGCAGCGTTTCACCAACAAATCGCGATCAACCGGCGCTTCGATCACGGTTTCATCGCGCATCAATGGTAGCTCGGGCCAAGACTCTGGCCGCAGATCCTTGACCATGTCGTCGCTATACGGAATACCAAAGAAGGTGTCAAAGCCTTGCCGAGTTGGCAGAAACCGTGGCTGGTCCCCTAAATGCCATTTGCCAAAGATGCCGGTCGCATAGCCCGCCGTCTGTAAAACTTCGGCGATGGTGATTTCATGCGGATTCAAGCCCTTGGTATCAAGCGGCCGCAATACCGCGGCGCCTTCGCCGCCGACGTGCATGTTGACACGTAGCGGATAACAACCAGTCATCAGCGCCGCCCGACTCGGCGTGCAAACGCCGCTGGCGACATAAAAGCTGGTCAGCTTCATCCCTCCTGCCGCCAGGCGATCAATGTGCGGCGTACGGTGCAGCTGAGAACCATAGCAACCGATGTCGCCGGTCCCTAGGTTGTCGACAAAGAAGAGGACAACATTCGGCGGCTTAGGCTCGGCGCTCTCAGCCCTAGCTGCGCCCGTGACTGCAAAACCGGCCAAGAGAGCGACGACCAGAAGCGCCGGGCAGAGGATGCCACCGGGAAAAGCACGGAGTAAAGAAAGCTGGTTCATGGATCAGCGCCAGGCAAGAGGTACGCAGATTGGCGGAGCGAGTGATGTCTCATGATATCACTGCGGGATCCGCCAATGCAAAGCATTTCCTCAAAGACTGGGATCGAGCCGTAAGCCCCTTACTGCTCGCTATGTTTTGACGTTAGTTTCATTCAGCCGCTATGGAAGCTCCCAGACAATTCCTTCATTGGGTCCTGACTGCACAACAAATTCATACTTGCTTTGTACATTGCAGGATGGCGGTAAAGTATCTTCGTCCGGGCGCTGCGAGCCATCTTCGAGCGTGATCATTTTGCCATTCGGCCAGCTCGCGTAAAATTCGATTCGCTTCGGACCAGGCGTCGCCAGATCCTGAAACGCTCCCTGATGAATCATTACCACTTGGGTTGCTCCTGCGTTGGTCTCCCCTGAGGCCGGCATCAAGATCAGCTTTCCTTGCTCGAGAGGCGCGCCTTGAAAGGTGACCGTTCCGGAGATCGGAAACCGCTCGCGCCCATCTCCTATTTTTCCGCATCCGACCAGCATCAGAGCGGCGATGGACAGGCAAGCCGCAGTTGTCATATTGAACTTCATGATTGGTTTCCACGCAATTCGCTGAGAGATTAAAAGCCCGCCAACACGCTTACCACTGAGGAGTGACTTCGCCGCCGCTGCGCGTTGCAGCTCCCTTCCAAATGTTGGTATCGACAGTCTCGCCGACAAAGCGTACTGACGCATCGACCAGTACAACCTGCACGCCGCCCGGGTGATGGCTACGCGAGTAGGTTGCATAGACACCGCCTGACCCGGCGCTGACCGCGGGGGAGAATTTCTCAACATTTACAAAGCGTCCCGCTTCTTGCACGTCCGGCGTTAGCGAGTTGGGAGTGACGTTGGCCGAGATTGTCGCATTGCCGGTATAGCACATGTTGTACATGCCGCGACGATCGGTCACCGAAGCATCGACGCCTCCTTCAGGCACAAGATTAATCTCGCCCATCATCATCGTATTGCTGGTTCCGTCGCTGACGTCGGCCATGCGCACCTTAGAGCGAGCAAAGAACATTCCAGCCATTCGTTCGTCGGCACTGCCGCCGCTATCGTAATAACGCGACTCGCCATGAAAGCCGAGATAATTACCGCCAAACCCTTCTTTACTAACCTTGGGGCCGGCGCCATCGGATGGACACATATATCCAGTCACAACTTGAGTGATGCCTGGAATCTGCCAGGAGGGGACGTTCTGTTTTTGCCCGGCGTCCAATAGGTCCCACAGAGCTTGCTGTTCGATAAACGGCAAAATGCAGCGGGCATAGCAGTAACGCTGCTGATGGCCGGAAGTGCCTGCCGGCTTGTCGTCATAGCCCAGCGTTTGAAAATAGCCCGGGGGAAACTTGCCATAGGTATCGTGATAGTTGTGCATCGCGATTCCGAGCTGTTTCAGATTGTTGCCGCACGACATCCGGCGCGCCGCTTCGCGCGCTTGCTGGACTGCAGGCAAAAGAAGAGCAATCAGGACGCCGATGATCGCGATGACCACCAGCAACTCGACCAGCGTAAAGGCCGTTCGCGACTTCGTCATTGTTTTTCAATCCGAAAGATGAGAATGATTTATTGTGGACAAAGACCGATCGTAGGTAGCTGCCGATTACATCGGAAGGAGATATTTGCCAGCGACTTACGCTTTTTGACACAGATGATTACGGCGCCGCATTTAAGACCACAAAGTCGTTTATTCTCAATTTCTGGGTGTATTATTGCACTCAAGTTTTTTTCCGGCAGAGAATTACTTATTAGGTATTTCCCGCACCTCGAATCGATACCCCTCATGCGCACTAAAAAAACGCGTCCCGAATGGAACGCGTTCTTACCTTGGATCGTAAATGCTGGTGCGAGCTTTACTTCTTTTCGATCGCCCGCTTCAGGGCGGTCCCCATGTCGGCTGGGCTTTCGGCAATTTCGACGCCGGCGGCTCGCAGTGCGGCAAATTTCTCGTCCGCTGTTCCTTTGCCGCCCGAGATAATCGCGCCGGCATGGCCCATCCGCTTTCCAGGAGGAGCCGTGCGTCCGGCGATGAACGCGGCGACCGGCTTGTCGACGTTGGCTTTGATGTATTCGGCCGCTTCCTCTTCGGCGGTACCGCCGATTTCGCCCATCATCATGATCGCTTCGGTCGCGCCGTCGGCCTGGAACATCTTCAGCAGGTCGATAAACGAGGAGCCAACGATCGGATCGCCGCCGAGACCGACACAGGTTGACTGGCCCAACCCCAAGCTGGTCAGCTGCCAAACTGCTTCATAGGTGAGCGTACCGCTGCGGCTCATCACGCCGACCGGGCCCTTCTTGTGAATGTAGCCCGGCATAATGCCGATCTTGCATTCTTCAGGGGTGATCACGCCGGGGCAGTTGGGTCCGATCAAGACCGAGTCGGAGGCTCGCACCTTTTCGTAAACCGGAACCATGTCGAGAACCGGCACACCTTCGGTGATCGCAATGATCACTTTGATTTTGGCGTCGAGCGCTTCGAGGATCGCGTCGGCCGTGCCAGCCGGCGGTACAAAGATCATGGTCGCTTCGCAACCGGTCGCGGCTACCGCTTCTTCGACGGTATCCCAAACCGGCAAACCTTCGACCTCTTGGCCACCTTTGCCTGGCGTGACGCCGCCGACCATCTTGGTGCCGTACTCAAGGCAACCCTTGGTATGGAAGCCGCCGACGCGGCCGGTGATCCCTTGGCAAATGACCTTCGTATCTTTGTTGATCAGGATGCTCATTGGAACAGCTTCTTCTGGTGGTGATTAGCCTAAGGGATTTTTTTAAACTTCGTAGGGTGCGTCTAGACGCACCTTGTCATGTTTTGAATGTTATCAGGAGAAGAAAACTGCTCCCAACCGCATTCCCTCGCTTGCGCTGCGGGCTAGTGTCCGAGTCGCTCGCAGGACAACTACGCGACAGACGCGACAACCTTTTTCGCGGCGTCGGTCAAACCGTCGCCGATGATGATCGGGATTCCCGACTCAGACAAGATCTTGCGACCTTGCTCGACTTCGGTCCCTTCCAAACGGACGACCAACGGCACGTTAAAGCCGACGCTCTTGTATGCTTCGACCACCGCCGTGGCGATCGTCGTGCAACGCATGATCCCGCCAAAGATGTTGACCAAGACCGCTTTCACATTCTTGTCGGCCAGCAAAATGCGGAATGCTTCGGTCACTTGATCGACATTGGCTCCGCCGCCGACATCCAGAAAGTTCGACGGCTCGCCGCCGTGCAGTTTGATGATGTCCATGGTCGCCATCGCAAGGCCGGCGCCGTTGACCAGACAACCAATGTTGCCTTCGAGCTTGACGTAGCTCAGCCCGGTGTCGGCCGCTTTGACTTCGGCCGGTTCTTCTTCGGACAGGTCACGTAGCGCGACGATTTCGGGATGCCGGAACAAGCCGTTCGAGTCGAAGCTCATCTTGCAGTCGAGCGCGATCATGTCGCCCGAACCGGTGATGACCAATGGGTTAATCTCGAGCAAGCTGCAGTCGGTCTCCACATAAGCCTTGCAAAGGTTTTGGATAAACTTGTATGCGCTTTTGGCCGCAGCGCCTTCAATACCCAGTTTTTTGCAAAGCTTGCGAACCTGAAATGCATCCGGCCCACGGGAAGGATCAAAATGTTCCTTCAAAATCTTTTCGGGGCTGTGGGCGGCGACCTCTTCGATTTCGGTCCCACCTTCGCTCGACATCATCAACACCGGCTTGGCGGCGGCGCGATCTAGCACGATCCCCATATAGAGTTCGCGGGCAATATCGCAGCCTTCTTCGACCAAAACCTGATTGACCTGTTTCCCCTCGGGGCCGGTCTGGATGGTAACGAGCTCTTTGCCCAGCAATGCGGCGGCAACGGCTTTCGCTTCGGCAGCCGATTTAACGAGCACGACGCCGCGTTGGTCGGCATTGTCTTTTACCGTCCCTTTGCCGCGTCCACCCGCGTGGATTTGAGCTTTGACGACGGCGATTTTGCCACCGAGCTCGTCGTAGGCCTTGGCCGCCTCTTCTGGCGTTTTGGCGACGATGTTACGCGGGACGGCGACGCCTGCGTCGCGGAGAAGCTGCTTCGCCTGGTATTCGTGAATTTTCATCGACTAAATCCGACTGAGTCGAGGCGTCATGGTGCAGTAAAAGCCGGATTATCGATGCATAACCAAACAGGGTCAACCATAGCGCTTTTATGGCGGATGAGCCTGTCACTATTTTCATCTGTCCGAAAGTAAGCCGATGGGAGGTTGCCGTGCGCAGGAGATTCGCTCGGCATACGTAAGGTTTAGCAGCCAAACGGAGTGGTGCGTTTGACCGGACGCAGAGCAGCGGCCAAAGCAATCATCGAAAAAGCAAAACCGGCGAAAATCAGGAAGGATTGGATGGCGAGCATTGGAAAGTCTCCGAACTTGGGGGGAAGTTGAGAGACTTATTAGGCGATATCCGTGCCAAATCGTTCGGATACGAAAAAAACCGGAATCTCGCCCCTAAATTTTACCCAAACCTCCATCTGGGGCCGATAATTAACCAGTCGCGTCAGCTAGCAGATATCGATTTGACTACGAACTTCGCGTTGTGAGACAAAACTGCGACACGTCTGACGATAAATGCCTAGACCAAACAGAGCTGCAGACGAATAATGACCTTACTAGCTTTGACGCCATGCCGAACCGCGTACCTCTCGCTGAACGGAGCTCATGATGCGTAACCTGCTAATGCTGCTAGCCCTCGCGGCCGCCCAAGCCGGGCTCTACTTCTGGCGACTGCGGCCTGATCAGTTCCGGTGGGACAGCCTGACCGGCATCGCTTTGATGACATTGACCGTCGTCTTTTGGTCCGCGATGCTGCAAATCGCTTGGCGGGACCAGGGCGACCAGCCGGACTTACCTGCTGACGAACCTGAGTTGCCGGGGGTTCCCTTTCCCCAGAAGCGGGCGGCAATCGCTTGCTTCTTTGTTGTGTTGGCGATTCCAGCAACATTATCGACTTGGATTTGGGCCCAGACAAAGGCTGGCCAGGAAATCGCCCAATTTTACCGGGGGGCTAAGCTTCCTGCTCCGACATTCGATCCTTACTCCTATGGCAGCGCGAATTCCGCAACTTACGCGTCTCTTGCCCCCTACTTATTCGAAGCAAATCTGCCAGCGCCCAATCCTCAACCGGCGACTTTGTTATCCGGCCCTAAGTTCCAATTCACGCCGCCGGTACTTCACCTGAAGCATTCGTCGCAAATTTTCCCTCCTCATCCGCTGATTGCGAAACGCCAAGCAAAAAACCAAGGCTACGACTACATTGAGGAGACCTATTACACGGCGTCTGTCGGGAAACTGAATGATCTTCAACATCCACGGGCACTGACTTTGGCGATCCAACGCGGAGACGTAGAACGCGTCCAAGCATTGATCGACGCAGGCGCCAACGTCAATGCCGTGAACCCCGACGCGATCCGAACGCCGCTAGAAGAAGCGGAGATGTGCGGGAAGCAAAAGATCCTCGACCTGCTGAAGAAAGCCGGGGCGAAATCGTAGCCGGACGTATAGCGTCGTTCTTTGGCCCCCTTTAAACTAGAGAGCAATCTCTATCAATTTCCCCGGCGCAACAATGCCGATCGCGCTCCACCTAACGCTCCCAATACTCGCCATCTTGATCTGGTCAGCACTGCTGCAGATCGGTGTGGGACGGATTGCAGGTAGGTTTCGCGGCCAGTTCCGCCAACGTTCGGTCGTGGTCATTATCTTGATGGCCGCAACTCTGGCAAGCGTCGTACTGATCGGCATTTTCTTGTCGCGCATTGATGAGTATCGCACCCGTTTCAATCGAAATATCATGTTTACATTCATGCGCGGCGACAAAATGGACGTTGTTGGTCTGGTTGCCCATGGTTGTGACGTCGACAATGTCGGCTGGTGCGGTAGTTCCGCTTTGTGCAATAGCCAGCCAGATGTGATGAACTATCTCGCGCTGCGGCGATTGCATCTCGATCCTGACGATCCCGAAGTCGCCGAGTTGCTGTTTGTATTCGCTCAAGTCGGCTCGAGTAACTATGTGGAAGCACTGATCGACGCCGGCGCCAACGTTAATTGCCAGAACCAGGCGACCGGCCAGACGCCGCTCGACATTGCTATTCAGGCGAAGCGCCCTTATGTCGCTCTCCTCCTAAAGCGAGCAGGCGCCGTCTCGGCCGCTGATCTCGCGAAACCGTAGCATTCCTGCTTCCCACGGATTACATTGACACCAACAGAGCCGAGCAGCGATGCCCGCTGCCTCCCTTCCCTCTTTGCTGAGTCACCCGACCGATGATGCGCGGATGCGTGTTGGCCTTGCTGCTGCTGGCAGGCCTGGTGTGCGGTTATTTCTATTGGCTCGACCAAATCTTTGAGTGGCCCGGCAACTTGATCGGCGCCGGGGTGATCGGGCTGGTCGTCTTCTTTTGTCTGGGAGCTTTGCAAGGCGCTTGGACTGCTTGGCGCGATGCGGCGCGACTGGGCGACATCGATCGACACGAGCCGCTGGAGGATGGCAAAGTGGTCGCTGTCAGCGGGACCATTCATCCGCTCGACCAGCCGCTGCTTGCGCCGTTTAGCGGTGAACAATGCGTTGTCTGTGAGTATGACTTGATCCGACGCTCTCCTCCCGACGTTCCCGAACAAGAAAACCCCGGATCTGAATTCGCCGGCTTTTTGATGGTTCCCTGTGTCATCCGCGGCTCGCGGGGTGACATCCGAATGTTTGGTTTTCCACAGGTGGAAGGCTTTGATGAGCAACTGGTGCATGGCTATGACGCCGCTCAGAACGCCGCCAACTATCTGCGCAGCACCGAGTTTGAAGATCGCTCTGGCGTCAAAATGATGAGCCTGCTCAGCGTATTTGGTGAAGTCTGGTCCGACGAAGATGGCCTAGTCGAAAAGAACATGCGCATCGGCAAGCTGTCGGCCGACGATCTCTTTCCCCGCGACAAAGACGCGAGTCTGCAAAAGCTGGCCCAATGGGATGCCGAGCACCGGTTAGCAGGCGATGACGAGGATGACGACGACGAGGAAGAGGAAGAAGATTTGCCGGAAGATTTCGACATGGAACTTCTCGTGCCGCAGATGAAAGAAAAACGCGTGCCGGTCGGCGCCGAGGTCTGCGTGATCGGCATCTATGACGAGATGCGTCGCGGCCTGTTGCCGCCACCGGGGACTTTGACCCCAAATCGCTTGATTCGCGGCAGCGCCGCCGAGATCGCAGCTGGCTCACTTTTGAAAATCGTCACCAATCTGCTAGGCGCCTTCTTAACGATCACGATCGCGCATGCGATTCTCTTCGGCGTCATTTGGGCCCACCAGAACAACACCGATGAGCGCGAGTCGCGGGAGCGCCGCGCTGTCAACGCGGTCTCAACCGACAAACTGCCAGAGCTCGAAGCATTGGTCTATCGCGGCTTTGACGTTAACTACACCGACAAAGAGGGGCATTCGCTGTTGATGATGGCCAGCACGCCGGAGATCGCCGCCTATCTGATTGAGCATGGCGCCAATGTCGACAAGATCGATCCATCTGGGCAAACCGCAATTTGGTTCGCCGCGCGTCAAGGTCGTGGTGAAATAGTCAAACTGCTCCTAGCCGCTGGCGTCAAAAACCCCAACCCGCGCAGCCGAATCACCGAACGCACCGCGATCGAAGAAGCAACGATTCGCGGCGATCAAGTGATCGTCGAAATGATTGAAGCCGCGTTACTTCGGGATGGCCAAGCGGCGGTTCATCAACAAGAACCAGATCGCCATCCCGCCGAAGGTGAGCCCGGCAGTTAGCATGACGCTCCAGTCCATGTAACAGCCAAACCCAATCAAGGCGCAAAAGAGAATGAGATACGACATAATTCATCCGTGTGCTGAAAAGTGACAGTTGTCCAATGGGAAGCCTGTCATACGGATGGAGCAAGTCAAATCGCTACAAGCGGAATTTTCAGAAAAACAGAAACAGCTGACTATCGCCGTGCGGCCTTAGCCCAAGCTTTCATCCGCGCACTCGCCTCTTCGCTTGGCTCAAAGTCTTTCAGTTCAACCATTTGAAGGTCGCGATCGAAGACAAGAGTCTGCTTGTCAATCTCGTCCTTGTAGATATCCCCTTCCAAAACGCCAAGCGCTGACAGACTGAAATCGCTGTCGGTCAGCGGCGGATTGATCTTGCATCTTGTCAAGCAAAACGTCTCTTGCCGGCCAATTCCAACGGAGATCAGACCTTTATCTTCCCAGACTTTCGGCAGCCAAATCCCATCGTACTGCTGGTAAGCAATTGTGCTCACTCTGCAAAACTCCGTTGCCGGCTGAGCGGATGTTCCGGTCTGCTGAGTGAGCTCCTCAAAAACCTCCTCCACCATTTGGTATCCAACTGCTTTTGCAAACGTTAACTTGATTTGGAGGTCCGGTTGCAAGCTTGCGACAGGATCGATCTCACCCTGGGGATAGAAACGTTGATGGAGGATAAAGAGCTCGGCATCGCCAGCGCCTTCAACAAAGCATTCGATTGTGTGATTTTGGTAGCGAAGATAATCAGCGATCGCAGCCAAGTTTTGTCCGTAAATGCTGGCCCCGAACTCACGCGGATCAGGATAGAAGTACGAGTTGCTATCTCGCGCTGCCGAGCGCACGACCTCTCTGCTGCGAAAATTCTGTTCGAAGGGATGATCCCATTTCGCCCGATGCATCGGAAACGTCTGTAGCGGATGGAAAGTCACGAATTCGCAGGGCAGTTGCAGCACGTGCATCTTATCTTTGGCGCGACCTTCGTCACTTTGTCTCGAACGAAAACTCGTTTGCTTGATCAGCTCCTGCGGCAAAGTCTCTCCCGCCAATGTTTCAAAATAGATCGGATCAAACGTCATCTCGGTCCGGACGCGATCGTGCTGCAAGTCGATCGCAAAATCGAACGACTGATTGTGAAATCGAACCCAATAATCTGGTGAGCCCAGTTCTCGCTCGGTATTGGGCGATCGGTAGGGAACCTTATCTCTTTGCTGGCGCGTAACCGTGTAAGTCCCGCTCCATGATTTCAGCGGCTCTAGATTCGCGTGCTGGGCCGCCGCGATCCGCCCTAGGTACTCAAGAGTTTCCGCCTGACTCAACTTTCGCGGCTCATCGGCGCGCACAACTGCGACGATCAGAAGTAACAACACGATCGCAGTCAAAGCTTTCATCGGTTTTGCTTTCTCAGGCTCAACTCTTCAACGGGGTTTGGCCCCTGCTTCAAGGCGCTGCTTCGCCGCTTCCGTTGGTTCAAAGGCATCTGGCTTGACCAACTGAAGATTGCGATCGATCACGAAGCTTTTCTTCTGTTCATGATCTTGGTACAGGTCTCCCTCCATGGCTCCGATCGCCGCCATTGTGTAATCGCTTTCCATTACAGGCTGATTGACCTGACTTTCTATCAGCTTGCGCGTCGAATGAAGGACAATGCCCATGCGATCAACGGTACGTTCGTCATACAGTTTTGGCAGCCAGATCCCATCGCGCTGCACGTATTGCACCTGAATGACATTTCGCTGGTCGACCCGCGCGGGATCAGCGTTATTCTTATTCCCAGCCAGGTCGATCACCTCGGTTTCCACCAATTGATAGTCGTTCGCTTTGTCAAATTTGAGCGTGTTGATGGTTTGGGGATTTTGTCGGATCTGCTCCTCCGTATCGCCTGTACCGGAAGTGAATTTCAGCGTAAATATGCCTGCGTCTTCTGTCCCTTCGATCACCACGGGCAACTCCATTTCCTCTTTTCGAGTCCATTCCGCAAAACCCTCCAGGAACTGATGTAACCGCGCCCCATAGTGAGCGCCGCTAAACTCGCGGGGATCAGGCGATACAAACGAATCGGAATGGTCAGGACCAAATCGCTCAATACGTCGGCCGCGGACGAACATCGCCGGCAACGTCGATTGTTGGGTACGCAAGCCCAGGATCGCATTCGGCTGAAATGTCAAGAAATCGGTCGGCGTCCGTAAGCAACAATAAAAATTCTCTCGCAACTGCGCTGGTTCCAGCCGACTCCTGGCCGTTAGAAATTCGCCACCCAGCGATTCGTACTGATCCAGCTCAGGCTGTAGTTTCGTTCGCTGCCGATTCTTCGTCAGATCGGTCACAAAACTCAGGCGAAATTTTTGCGTGACGTACCAATACTTGTCTGTTAACTGCAATTTCTTCAGTATGCGAATCGGCGTTTCCTCGCGCATCCGCAGCGTTATTTCATAGACGCCGGTCCAAGCTTTCAGTTTCTCTCGATTCGCCCGCTGCGCAGCGCTGATTCGCTGTAGATATTCCAAGATTTCCGGCTGATTCAACTTCCGCGGCTCGTCGGCACGCAAAGCGGCGACAATGAGAAATGAGAGCAGGATCGAAGACAACGTTTTCATCGGTTTTGCTTTCCAGCCGCAAGACGCCGCGCATCAGGCGATAGAACCGCCGATCATTACCTTACTTATAGCGGGCCGCCCACGGCCGCCGCAATCTTCTTTTCATGAGGATCCTAAACGAAAACAGGCGCCAAGGTTTTCCCCGGCGCCTGACTCTCTTTCACCAAAATGGACGAGTTTTCGCTTACGGCTTCACTGCGTAAACTTTCACACTCGCAGCGTACTCATTCACGTCATACTTTTTAAGCAGTTCCGTCAATCGTTCATGGATGCCTGGCTCCAGCGGTGCTTCACCGCCGCCGCAACAACCGGCGTCAATGACGGCGAAGGGGTCATTGCTCATCGTCGGCGAGCAACAGCCCGACTGATTTTCGACCTTGGCGTAGGCGTTCAGATCAGCCCCGTCGTCGATTACGTCGACTGCGGCGAATCCGGCGTCGAGCAAACCTTGGCGGTAGTCGGCGATCGGAATGGCTCCGGCAATACAACCGACCAGCGCCGAGATATCGTTGGCCAACTCTTCCGGCAACGACTTCTTCAGCGCGATGTCGCTGACCGCGACGCGTCCGCCGGGTTTCAGCACGCGGGCAATCTCCTGGAAGACTGCCGCTTTGTCATCGGCAAGATTGATCACGCAATTGCTAATCACGCAATCGACGCTGCTGTCGGCCAGCGGCATCGCGTCGATCGTCGCCAAGTGGAATTCGACATTAGTCGGCGGCGGATCAATGCTGGCGGCGTTCTTTTTCGCCAGGTCGATCATCGGCTGCGTCATGTCGATGCCGATCGATTTGCCGGTCGACCCTACCTTGGCAGCCGCTAGAAATACATCGAGTCCTCCGCCGCAGCCAAGATCGACAACAACTTCCCCTTCGCGCAGATTCGCGGTCGCCGTCGGATTGCCGCACGATAGCCCCATGTTGGCGCCGGCTGGAATCGAGCTGAGCTCGGCGGCGGAATAGCCAAACGCCTCGGCGACTGCTTTGACGCCTGCATGGTCGCTGGATAGACCGCTATTGGCGACGGCGCCGTAATTGGATTTGATAGCGGCACTGGTTTCGTTAGTCATCTTAGTCTTCCTTGGCTTGAATTAGACGGACAACAAGTAGTCCAGGATCTGGGCTTTGATCTCGTCGCGCACGCGGCGGAACATCAACATCTTTTCTTCGTCGTCGCCGGTCGCGTCGGCCGGGTCATCAAAAGGCCAGTGCAACGTTTGCTCGGCGCCAGGAAAAACCGGACATGCCTCTTTGGCGTTGTCGCAAACCGTCACGACAAGATCAAACGGCTGGTCGGTGAACTGATCGACGTGCTTGCTTTCGTGGTCCGAGATATCAATGCCCAGCTCGCTCATCGCGCGAATCGCCAATGGATGAACATAGCCAGAAGGCTTCGACCCGGCCGATTCCGCTTGCCATGCATCCTCACTCAATACCTCAAACAAAGCTTCGGCCATCTGCGAACGGCACGAGTTGCCGGTGCACAGTACTAAAACGCGTTTCATCGATTCTCCCTCGGTAAGTCAGCCCTTACTGCATCCGCTTAAGCGAATATATGAATTAAAAAAAGATCGCAGGTTGTAGGGCCCGCTGTGCGGACCAATACCCTGCGATGATTGCCATAGTCCGCACAGCAGACCCTACCCGCAACAGTCGCTTTCGCCGCACGACTTCAAATAATCGCGATCGGTCGTCAGTTGCGGCAACAACTCGGCACTATCGGTAACGCACTTCAACAGCGATTGATGAAACTTGCTGACGGCCGGAATTAAACGATAATACTGCCACAGTCCTTCCTTGCGAGCCGTGACTAGGCCTGATTTTTTCAAATAGGCCAAATGTCGCGAAGCGGTCGGCTGCGGCACGTCCAGCACGTTGACCAAATCGCACACGCATAGCTCTCCCTTACGGAGCAAATATAAAATCCGCAACCTAGTCGGATCAGACAAGGCGCGAAATGCTAGCTCGGGATTTAAGGTGGAGGTGATCGTTTTCATGCTTGAACCATTACATTCGCCTAAGCAAATATAGAATTAACCGGACGCCAAGTCAAGAGCCAGGATCATCTGCTACTTCGGCTGCACCTGTCGCCGATATTCGGACGGCGACATCCCGGTCTTCTTCCGAAACGCCGAGCTCATGTACTCGACATGCTCAAACCCGGTTCGATCGGCGATGTCGGCCATCGAGAGTTGGGTGTCGCGCAGCAGTTGGCGGACGCGATCGAGCCGCACCTGAACCAGCGCTTCGTGCGGGGTTTTGCCGGCCGCTTCTTTAAAGCGATATTCAAGCACGCGCCGCGACAGCGGTACGACCGCGAGGACGTCTTGCACGTTGACGCCGTCACATGCATGTTCGCGAATGAACTGCATCGCTTTGGCGATGATTGGATCTTCGGTCGCCATCACGTCCGTTGATTGCCGCGTGTTGATTCCTAGCGGCGGTACAAACATTCCCTCGTCCCCGACCGCCTCGCCGTTCATCTGACGGTCGAGCAGCCGCGCCGCTTCGTAACCGGTGGTGCGAGTGTCGGGGATCACGCTCGACAGCGGCGGCGAGCAAAGATCACACAGCAAGCGATCATTATCAACGCCGATCACCGCGACTTGCTCAGGCACGGCAATCTCCAACTCTCGACAAATGTCCAACACCTGCTGCCCTTTGATGTCGTAGCAGGCCATCAACCCGACCGGCTTGGGAAGTTTGTGCAACCAGGCGGCCATCCGACTTTTTTCCCGCGTCCACGAATACGAGTCGCTATCACGCGGCGTCGACTCAAAGATGTGACAACGTCGCTTCGCTTGCTTAAGACGCTCGACAAAATTTTCTTCACGCCATTTCGACCAGTTGAAATGAGGCTCGCCGCAGAAGGCGAATTCGCGAAACCCTCGCTCCAACAGATGATCCGCCGCGGTCCTCGCAATTTCGGCGTCATCCGTTTCGACCCACGGCACGCCAGGCACTAATTGGGCGGCGCTGACATCCACGACCGGCATTTTGAGCTTTTTTACGACGTCCGCGATTTGGGGAGTCTCGATTCGGACGATCGCCCCGTCTCCTTTCCAGCTTTTCAACCATGCCGGCGGCGACGCGCCGCGCTCTTGTTCCGGCACATAAATCGACCAGGGCTGATGCTCGTGGACGTAGGCAATAATCCCTTCCAAGATCCCTCGCGCGTACGCGTTGGACGTTTCGACCAGCAGCGCGACTGTCTTACGGCGTTTCATATGCAGGCGTCTAAATTTGAAGGGAGCGGCGTGGTTGCCCTCATTGTAGACCAAAATTGCCGCTGCTCTCCTCCTTATGTGAAATACCTCCGATCGAATTCGCGTTTTCTCATGGCTTTCGCGGCTGGGACCGATCAGGTTATAAGCACGTACTGGATGCCGTCGCTATTTCGCCAGTACGCTGCGCCCTGCATGCATTTTCTCGCCCGAAGGATTATTGATGAATACGAAGCAGTTCAACGTGGTGATTGTGGGGCTCGGTTTCGGGGCCGAGTTTATCCAGATCTATAAAGCTCACCCGCAAATCAATATGTATGGGGTCTGCCGGCGGAACGAGGCCGAAATGCACAAGATGGCCGACATGCTGGAGATCGAGAAGCGCTATACCAGCTATGACGATGTCCTGGCCGATCCCACAGTCGACTTTGTCCATATCAACTCACCGATTCCGGATCACGGCTGGATGTCGCTCAAGGCGCTTGACGCCGGCAAGCATGTGATGTGCACCGTGCCGATGGCGACCACCATCGAAGAGTGCCGTCAAATCGTCGAAAAGGTCGCCGAGACCGGCTTGAAGTACATGATGGCCGAAACAGTCGTCTATAGCCGCGAGTTCCTCTACATCAAAGAACTGTACGACAAGGGAGAGCTTGGCGACATCCAATACATGGCCGCATCCCACCCGCAAGACATGCAGGGATGGCCTGAATATTGGGAACGGATGATCCCGATGCACTACGCGACGCATGTCGTTAGTCCGGTGCTGGGGCTGATGAACAGCCGCGCTGAATACGTCAGTTGCTTCGGCTCGGGAGTCATCTCACCGGAACTGGCCGAGAAGTCGGGCAATCGCTATGCGGTAGAAACGTGTCACATCAAGCTCAAAGATAGCCCGGTCGCCGCTCATATTTGGCGGTTCTTGTTTGACACCGCGCGTCAGTATCGCGAAAGCTTTGATGTCTACGGCACCAAGAAAAGCTTTGAGTGGGCGCTGATCGAAGGGGAAGAGCATGTGCTGCACACGGCGAAGAAGCCCGAGCACGAAATCGCCTCACGAATCACGGTGCCCGACTTCGCCCATCGCTTGCCGGCCGAGATTCAAAAGTTCACCCGCGCGATTCAAGATGTCGAACATTTGTCGTTTATCCAAGGTGCAGGACACGGCGGATCGCATCCGCACTTGGCGAATGAGTTCGCCTGCGCCTTGGCCGAAGATCGCGATCCTTGGCCCAACGCCGTAATCAGCGCCAATTGGACCTGCGTCGGGTTGTGCGCCCATCAATCGACGAACAAGGGGGGCGAAATCGTTCGCTTGCCCGAGTTCACGCTCGCCTAAACTTTTTGCTTGCCCAACTGAGATCGTAGCTTCTATTCGCTTTTCCAAACGCTCGTCGCCTCGGTTGGCGTCAAGCGTGATGGCCGGAGTATCGCCGTGATTCGTTTGCTTATCGCAGCTCTGCTGCTTGTTGCTTGTTGCTGCTCGCTTGCTCAAGCAAGTGACGACGCACCGATTCGGATTCTCTTTTTGGGTGACCAAGGGCATCATCGCCCTGCCGATCTCGCCACCCAGATGATTCCGGTGATGAAAGAGCGCGGCATCGACATCGAGTACACCGAAGATCTCACCGCACTCAATAAAGAGCGGCTTAAACAATACGACGGCTTGCTGATCTACGCGAACGCCGAGAACATCTCGCCCGAGCAGGAAGGGGCATTGCTGGACTACGTCGCCAAAGGCGGAGCGCTGATTCCGCTACACTGCGCCTCTTACTGCTTTCTCAACTCACCGGCCTATGTCGACTTGGTGGGGGGGCAGTTCTCCAAGCATGGCGGCGAAGTCTTCAGCACCGTCATTGCCGAGCCAGACCATCCCATTATGAAAGGCTTTCACGGCTTTCAAAGCTGGGACGAAACCTACATTCACCATCGCCACAATGATCGTGATCGTATCGTGTTGGAATATCGAGTCCAGGGTGGACAAGCCAACGGCCAAACGCAGGAACCTTGGACATGGATACGCAACCAGGGCGCCGGCCGCGTCTTTTATACGGCCTGGGGACATGACGCACGCACCTGGAAGAACCCTGGCTTCATGAATCTGGTCGAACGCGGGGTTCGCTGGGCGACTAAGCATGACCCGAGCGTTGTGCCTGACTTTAATGACAACACGCGCTTCAATCCGCCGGCGATGTCCAGTATTCCTGCCGATGCCGCCAAGTTTGACTACATCGATGTTGGCGCCAAAATCCCCAACTATATGCCCAGCGACAAGTGGGGCGTGCAAGCCGATCCATTGACGGTGATGCAATTGCCGCTGCCGCCCCAACAGTCGCTCACCCATATGGTGCATCCGGTCGATTTCTCGATTGACGTCTTCGCTGCTGATCCAGAGCTAGGCGGCAAGCCAATCGCAATGAATTGGGACGAACAAGGAAGACTCTGGATTTGCGAGACGCTCGACTACCCCAACGAACTGCAACCCAACAATCGTGGCCGCGATCGAATTCGGATTTGTGAAGACACTACCGGCGATGGCAAGGCCGACAAGTTCACTATCTTTGCTGAAGAGCTCAGTATTCCGACCACCATTCTTCCGTATCGCGGCGGCGCGATCGTGCAGAACGGCACCGAGACCCTCTTCCTGAAAGATACCAACGGAGACGGCAAAGCCGATGTGCGTAAACCGCTGATCACCAACTGGACGCTGGGGGACACGCATGGCGGCGTCAGCAATTTCCATTATGGTCTGGATAACTGGATCTGGGGGATGCAGGGCTACAACGACTCAGCCCCACTGATCAACGGCAAGCAGCAGCCGAATTTTCGGATGGGCTTTTTCCGCTTTCGCCTAGACGATCAAGACCCGCCGAATGTGACCGATCTAGAGTTCGTCCGTTCGACCGACAACAATACGTGGGGCCTCGGCATCAGCGAAGAAGGAATCATCTTCGGGTCGACCGCTAATCGCAATCCCAGCGTCTACATGCCGATCGCCAATCGGTACTACGAGCAAGTTCGTGGCTGGGGCCCCAGTCGCTTGGGAACCATCGCTGACACCTACCTATTCAAACCAATCTCCGACAAGGTTCGCCAGGTCGATCAGCACGGCGGCTACACTGCAGCCGCTGGACATGATCTTTACACCGCGCGCGTCTATCCGCAGCAGTGGTGGAACAAGACGGCCTTCGTCTGCGGGCCCACCGGCAAGCTGATCGGCACGTTTGTCTTGACACCGGATGGCTCTGATTACCATTCGACTAGCCCGATCAATCTGGTCGCTAGCGATGACGAATGGACGGCGCCTATCGCCGCGCAGGTCGGGCCGGATGGCAACGTCTGGTTCCTCGATTGGTACAACTATGTGGTGCAGCACAACCCCACGCCGCACGGCTTCAAAACCGGCAAAGGCGCCGCGTATGAGTCGGACCTCCGCGACAAAAAACATGGCCGCATCTATCGAGTCGCCTACAACAAAGCGGATAAAGACGGAAACCCGGCGATCAACTTGAAAACTGCCGACGCGGCCACGTTGATTGCTGCTCTAAAGCACCCCAACATGCAATGGCGTCTGCATGCCCAGAGGCTGCTGATCGACCGCGGGGAGCGAGATATCGTGCCGCAGTTAATTCAAATGACGCTTGATCCGGCGACCGATGCGATTGGCCTGAACGTGGGAGCGATTCATGCTCTCTGGACATTGCAAGGTCTCGGCGTCTTGGCCGACCCGCAACAAACGGCCGCTCACAATGCCGCCGCGAAAGCACTGGAGCATCGTTCGGCGGGAGTACGCCGCAATGCGTTGACAGTCTTACCTTCGACCGACGCTTCGACGGCGGCAATTCTCGCGAGCAACACGCTGCATGACTCGGACGCGCAAGTTCGTCTAGCGGCGCTGTTGGCCTTGGCAGACATGCCGACCAACTCGGCGGCTGGCGCCGCAATCGCCCAGTTGGCGACCGACGCCAAGTTGCTGAACGATCGCTGGTTGCCCGATGCTTTGACCGCAGCAGCGGCTAAACATGCGGATAACTTTTTGCCGCAGATCGCCAAGGTTGCAAAATCGCCTGATCAGCGTTTGGTCGCAATCACGGCGATCGTCGCCGAGCATCTCTCACGCGGCAAGCTAAACGCCGCTCAGATTGACGCACTGCTAACCGGAATCCAAACCGCCGATCCGGCGATCCTGAGCGCGGTGATCGACGGGCTAAACCAAGGCTGGCCCCGTGACTACAAAATCAATGCGAGCCCCAGCACAACCACGGTTGCCGGCGCCGTAGTCGAACAGGCCCCGATCGCCACCAAAGCGGCGCTGATTCAACTGGCCAGCAATTGGAGCGGAGTCAATTTGCAAGCATACGCCGACAAAGTCGCCGACCAACTGCTGAACGTGGTCGAAGATGAGAGCGCCGACGAAGATGCCCGAATCTTGGCCGCACGTCAGGCTGTCGAGTTTCTCGCCGATAGCATGCAGCCGGTCGATCTGATCTTGGAAATCGTCGGGCCGCAGGCAACCCCCAAACTAAACGAAGGGCTGCTTTTGGCACTCTCGGCCAGCACCGCCGATGCAACCGGCGAAACGCTCGCCGATCGTGCTGGCGAAATGACACCCGCGACGCGTGACGCGGCGATTCGTGTCCTTCTGTCGCGAGCCAAGACCACCGGCGACCTGGTCAACGCGTTAGAAGCTGGCTCGCTGGCCTTCAACGACTTAAAACTGGATCAACGTCAGGCCCTTGCCGATCATCCCGACACCAAGATCCGCGAGCGCGCTCGCAAATTACTGGCCATGGGCGGAGGTCTTCCTAACGCAGACCGCGATGCCGTGCTGCATGAACTGCTGGCGATCGCCGACATCAAGGGGAACCCAAAGAACGGCCTAGAGCTTTACAAAAAGCATTGCGCCAAATGCCACAAGCATAGCGGCGAAGGTGGAGATGTCGGTCCCGATCTGACCGGTATGGCCGTTCATCCCAAAGCCGAACTGCTGACCAATATCATCGATCCAAGCCGGAGCGTCGAAGGCAACTTCCGCACTTACAAAGTGATGACGCTCGACGGCAAACTGTTGACCGGCATGTTGGCCGGTGAATCGCGAACCGCGATCGAAATCATCGACGCCGAAGCGAAAAAGCATCAACTCTCGCGGGAAGACATCGACGAGTTGGTCGCATCGCGCAAATCGCTGATGCCCGACGGGTTCGAGAAACAGATGACCCGTGAAGAACTGACCGACCTGCTGGAGTTTTTAACCAACAAAGGCAAGTTCGTCCCGCTGCCGTTGGATCGCGTTGCAACCATCACCAGTAACAAGGGAATGTTTTACAACACCGCTAACGACGGCGAGACGCTTCGTCTGGCTGACTGGTCACCGAAGACGATCGAAGGCATCCCGTTCGTACTGGTCGATCCCACCGGCGACAAACCTAACGTCGTCATGCTGAAGAGTAAAAACAGTCCTATCGCGGCCGCGATGCCGCAGTCCGTCACGTTGCCTCTGCACGCACCGGCGAAAGCGATCCACCTGCTCAGCGGAATCAGCGGCTGGGGCGCTCCGTACGACAATAACCAAACGACGGCAATGATTATCCGCCTGCACTACGCCGATGGTCAAAAAGAAGAGATCCCGCTGAAAAACGGGCTCCACTTCGCCGACTATATCCGCCGCGTTGACGTGCCAGAGTCAAAGTTCGCCTTCTCCTTCACCGGCGGACAACAAATGCGCTATCTCAAAATCGAACCGAAGCGGACCGAGGAGATTGCCGAGGTAGAGTTGGTGAAAGGACTGCATCCTAGTGCGCCGATTGTGATGGCGATCACTGCGGAGCAGCCGGATGGGAAGATGGAGTAGACAAGCCTCACTTCCCCACGGCGCTCCGCAACCGCTACTGATCCTAGCGCACTACTAATTCCAGTTCGACAAGCCCATCGCGCCGGTCAATTTTGTCGTTCAACGGGGCCATCCGCAGCAAGGCTTTTCCTTCCTTACTCTCATACTCAAATGGCCTTTCAGTCAGCGGATCGTTTGGCGCCGGAAGTCGCAGTTCGGCCAGTGTCGCTGGCAACTGGCCTTGATGATCGCCAGCATAGTCACGAATCGCTTCCACGGTCTGTAGCATGCGCCGACGACGATCGAACTGCCGCAATTTGTAGAACATTAGTACAGGGGAAGTTAATATTGATGCTTCCTGCTCTCCATCCTTTCCAATGCCCCGACTTGGCCCCATATTCTTTTCGAGCTCTTCCAGTTGCGCCAATGCTTGGGTCGCTGAAAGACCAAACGCAGCCTCGACCTGGGCGTTGAGCGACTCATGTTCCCAAATCAGTCGGCGTGTCACTAATTCCTCCTCTCGCATGCTGGCGATCTCTGGCACGGTATAACCTTGCTCATGCAGATCGTTTTTTATCCGTTCCCGCATCTCTGGATTGACTTCGGTAAAGTAATCACGACGCATTTTATTTTCCGTCAATATCATCTTCATCATTGGAGCCTCCTTCGCTGCGTCTCGCCAACGGCGATCGCCGATCGGCGGCAAAGGTCGGCCAAGGGATGGAATGGAGCCGATGAGCATTTCGGATTCCCATTGCCAGCAGATCGCGTCATCCCCGATTGTGCTCGGCAGTAGCGCCAGCGGCCAGTAAAGATTGGGCGCGTCCTCTTGTTGCATCAACAATTCGATACGATTGAGTGACTCCTGCGCTATCGCTTCCGCAACCAAACGATTGATCAAAAATGGCGCTTTAGCGATATGTCGCGCACACGCTAGTTGAACTGCGATCCCTTCGCGGGCCTCATCCAACTCACCAGTCGCAATCTTGGTATTGATCCATAACGACATTCCGTAGCCGACAAATTGCCGCAACCCCTGCATATCTGGCAGCAGCACCTCAGCCAACGCTCCCTCTTGCGTGTTGTAGTCCCAATTGGCGTCACGCGTGTAAGCAGCGCGGCGCAAACGTTCGGCAAAGCCATCAAACTGAATGTCAGCGGCGAGGTTCGGATCATCAAAGGGACGCTGCGCCAGCATTTCGCCCAGTTTGGGCTCCGTTTTCAACATATAATTTTGTTGCTCCCACGGCAGACGGAGCAGTTCGATCACTGCATTTCCGTCACGCAGCTGCGGCGCTGTGGGAAGCAATCGATTCGCCGAGGCGGCTTTCGTCATCGACTGAGAGTAGATCGTCAGCGTTGTCCGTTTCACTGGATCGGCGGCCACCGCATACAGCCCAAGACAGGGCAAGATCACCAACGCGTAAGCAATAGTTCGGATCATGACGGGCCTCATTTTAAGAAATATGCTTGTTCATTGCGTAGTACATCAATCGAGAAACGTCGCGATATCGCCGGCGCGAGTCTGCCGATCGCGCGGTAAATCCAAGCCGTCCGCCACAAGTATCGGACGATCAGCCGTAATACCGTTCAATCGCAGCGCCGCATAAGTGTTGCGATTGTCACGCAGTTTTAATCTGCGATGATCGATTGACGTGACTGCCGGAATTTTAGGCGTGGCGCCGGCTAGCTGCGGCGCTGGGGTTTGCTGGGGCGGAGCCGATATTCGGCCTAGCAGCCCTCCCGCCAACAACATCACCAAAGCGGCCGCCAATAGAGGCACGCGCGGCAAAGGAGTACGCACACTCGATGCTTGCCCAGCGGCATAGCCGCAGTCATACAGCAGACGGCGATGATCGGCCGGCGAGTTCGCTAACGATTTCTGTATCAGGTGATCGGCGAATTGCTGGTCGAACGCGTCAAGTTTTGGCTCTACTTCTCGTTGCTCGGACATGGCACATCGTAATGTTGGCGTAGTTGATATAGAGCTGCACGGTAAAGTCGCCAAACGGTTGTCCGCGATTTCCCCGTCAGCTGAGTGATTTCCTGCCAGCTCAATTGTCCCCAAATTCTGGCGACCAGCACCTGACGAACATCCTCTTCTAGATGCTGCAGTTGATCGAGCAGCTCTCGCGATTCGGCCTGCTGCGCCGCTACATCGTGGGCTTGCTCCGATTGAGCGGCAGCTTGATCCCGCAGTTGCCGGCGTTTTCCTTGCTTCCACTGATTGATCGATTCGCGTCGAGCCACACGGTAAAGCCATGCAACCGGATTTTCAGGCGGCGGTTCCTCAGTCGCCAGCCGAACAAACGCTTGCTGAACGACATCCTCGGCCCAGGCTCGATCGCGCCCCACCATCGCCAACAGCGGCCCCCAATGACAATCGATCAAGGCAATCAGATTGTCTGGGGAAATCGGCATGCACTCGTACCAGCGTTGCGGCGGCCCTCAAAAGAGCGTTGGAAATCCATTCTCATAGTAGCCGACAACGCCGGGACCAACTTTGTTTCAAATCAGGGCGAAATTATTTTCTGCTGCCGATTTCGCCACCGCTCTCACTTCCCCATCGCCCCCCGCAACCGCTGCCGATAATACTGCACACCCGGCACAAAAAAGCAGAGCGATGCGACTACGCCGTAGATCAGATGGGCGTAAAGCGGGAAGATCGCCATCGGCAGTGCGGTCAAAAATAGCACGCCGGCTTGGATGTAGAACCAGCCGGTTAAGATTCCGCCTTTGATCAAAAATAGCATCCCCAAGATCACCGCCAGGATCGGCGAGAGTTCAACCGGTTGCATTCCCATCAGCGCTTCGATGGGGAAGAGGGAGACGACGCCGATCATCCCCGCGCCCCAGACGTGCGCGATCTGTCGTTCGACAAACGTCACCGGGCCCATACGTCGGCGCAGTCCCCAAAAGATAATCGCCCATGCGCCGGCGATCACCGTCCAAATGAAGATGTAATGCCAGCGTGTTTCGTCGCCGATCAATTGCAAGCCAAACGTCGCCAGCGACATCGCCAACAGCACCAAACTATGCCAAATCCAAAGCAGACCCCAGTTCTCTAGCACTTGCGCATGATGCGTTTCGCGAAACAGCCGCGACACGATTTGGCCAAAGCGTCCACTGCGAGCCGAGATCGACTCGTCATGCAGATAGGCGTTCAAGTCGCGCGAGAGCGCATCGGCGCTGCCATACCGCAGATCGATTGGCTTTTGCAAACAACGCAGCGCGATCATCTCCAAGTCGCGATCCACCTTGGGATAGATCTCACGTGGTAGCGGCGGGTCTTGCTCCAGCACTTTCAAGACGACATCTACCGGCGAATCCCCTTGAAACGGCGGGCGCCCCGTCAGCATTGCGTATAGGATCGATCCCAAGCTATAAACATCGCTTACTGGTCCGATGCGTCCTCGATTGCCGGCCGCTTGCTCTGGAGCCATGTAGGTCGGCGTACCCAGAATCGCGCCAGTACGAGTCAAATCGATGCCGTCGGTTGTCCGCTTGGCCAAGCCAAAGTCAGTCACCAAAGGGCGGCCAGTTTCGTCCAGTAAAATGTTTGACGGTTTTAAGTCGCGATGCAGCACTCCTTGCTGATGGGCGCAGTGGACCGCATCGGCGACTTGCTTCAGCAATTGGGCCACTTCTCGCGGCGGCATCGGCCCTCGAGCGATCCGATCCGAAAGCGTCTCTCCCTGGACGTACTTCATGGTGAAGTAGCAGCGACGATCGAACTCTCCGACTTCGTAGATCGGCACAATGGACGAATGCTCGATCCGCGCAGCCGCTTCCGCTTCGCTGCGAAACCGGGCCTGATCTTCGAGCGACGCCAAGCGATCTCGCAGCACCATCTTCACGGCAACAATACGATCGAGACTTTTTTGACGAGCTCGATAGACAATGCCCATGCCACCGCGACCGATTTCTTCGATCAGGTGATAATCGCCAAAATCGGCAGGCAGACTAAGCGGCGACAAATTGCCGCTAGCCGAACCGCTAGAGCCAGAAATGGTATGAGCCAGCGAATGGTCGCTGCGAACTTGCGTCGCAACCGCATCGGCCAACATCACGGCGCCCCACAGTTCTCGCAGATCGCTGGCTAAATCAGGATGAGACACGACGACGCGTTCGAGATCGACATGTTGCCCGGCCTGCACTTGGCTGGTGAGCTGATCGATCAAAGCAGCGAGTCGCTCGTCCCGCTGGTCATGGTCTTCCGTCATGGGCGGTTACTCGTCGGTCGGTTCGCCCAACAGGACACGTAGTCGGCGTAAGGCGCGCAAGTAACGCATGCTGGCGGCGGCGGCCGACAGTTCTAGAGCCGCGGCAACCTCTTGATTCGAGAGTTGTTCAAAGTGACGCATCACCACCACTTCCCGATCTTGATCGTCCAGTTGGGCGATCGCTTGTTCAAAGCGAGCCTGCAGCTCGTGCATGGTCGCTGCGGCGGCCGGAGTTAGCTCGCTGTCGCAGATCTGGGCAATGATATTGAGCGACGACTGGTCGACATTTAGCGGAGCCGCAATGTTTTGTTCAAGATCGACGCTTCGCTTTTGCGACCCCCGATGGCGACGATGTGCGTCAATGATGCGATCGTGAGCCAAATGCCGCAGCCACAGATGGAACGGCATCTTGGGATTGGCCATGTAGTCGGCCAAGCGGCGATTCGCTTCGACCAGGACGTCCTGAACCACATCGCTGGCGTCGACGCGGCGGCGGATCTTCCGGTCCAGTCGCATTTCGACCATCCGGCGCAGGGAGTCGCGATGCCGCTCGAGCAGCTTGTCTCGGGCATCACTATCGCCCCTTTGGGCGTCTAGTATCAGTTGTTCGGTCTTTTCGGCTTCAGGCCACATAGCTTTGATTATCGTCTGATTTGGGGGTAAACCGCAAGAATGGCGGCGTTTCTGGTGAAACAAGGGGGAATTCTCGGCCAAAATCGCTCACTGGCTGGCGATTTCGGTCAAAATCGTTGAAAATCGTCTCCGCGGCGAAATCTTGCCGCACGCAGTAGTCGTCTAACAGGGTGAAGGGCGAAACGTGGCGAAGCTCGGTCAAGGCAACAAAACTCGGACCTGCTCAAAACAGCAGGAATCGTTGGAGGACGTCTTCGCGCGCCTTCACGGCGAGTTATTGGGCGCCTTGTACCATCTGCTAGGCAATATGGAGGATGCTCGCGACGCGCTGCAAGACTGCTTCATCAAATGCTGGCGAAACCAAGACAAACTACCCGAAATTGAAAATGTGCGAGCCTGGATTTTCCGAATTGCGATCAATACCGGTCGTGATCATCGTGAAAGCGCCTGGCGTCGCAAACGCCAGCACCTAGTGTCCGAAGAAGAAACAATCATCAGCCCGCATGCTTCTCCCGAGAAGAAAGCGGAACACGCCGAGCAAATCGACCGAATGCGGCTTGCCGTGCTAGAGCTGCGTGACGAAGAACGCGAAGTGTTCCTGCTTCGTCAGAATGGTGACATGACATATGACGAAATCGCCGTGGCGTTGGAAATCCCTTCCGGCACGGTAAAAACACGGATGCGAATGGCGCTCGAAAAACTGCGTACGATCCTCGCTCCCAGCAAAGCGGACGCTTCCCCGTAGCCCATAACTCCGCTCCCCCCTGGAAACCTGCTCAAGGAAACTCGCCCACCCGCGTTTACCACCTAAAAGTTCGATGACCGATCACGACGAAATCCGACAACAAATGCTCGAGCTGATTTACGGCTTGCTCCCCGCTGACGAAGCGTCGCGGATAGCTGGTCGGATCGGCAGCGATCCGGAACTTGCCCGAACCTACGCCGAGGTGAAAGAGCAGACCGATTTGTTGGCGTCCGCGATTCGCGTGACCGAAGTGCCGATACCAGACTTCGCCGCTTGGAAAAAAGAGGCGCAAGCTCAAGATCAGGTCGAGCGATCTCGCGCGATGCAGGGTTTTGTCCGCAGCTTACAAGTTTTGACCGCGCTGGCGGCGTCGGTTTTGATCTTGGCCAGCGGAGCAGCGGTCTTTTTCACCCCAATGACCGAACTAGCACAGGCTACCGTTTCTCCCTCTGCGTCTCTCGAAGTGCAAACTGGCGTCGCCGATTCTGCGCTCGCGAAACCGACGATCGAACTGGAGGTCTCGGGCCCCCGTGTTCTGAGCAGCGAAGTCGCCAATCGCTATGCGGTCTCGGTACGCAATGCAGCGGCATCGCGAGCAGAGACCGAGATTTCGTACAACTTTAAATCGTCGCAAGGCGAAACCATCGCCGCCGGCAAGCAACAAGCGGTCAATGGCTTGGCCAAGATTGCGTTGCCGGCCGACAAGGCGCGCGCCGATCTGACGCTGCAAGTATTCGCACATCAAGGACGTGAGTTGGTCGAAGTCGAGTCGCCCCAATTGGCGAACGCCCCACCACAAACGGTCACTTCTCTATCACTTGATCGGTCGTTGGTTCGCGCCGGCGAAACGATTCGTTGGCGCAGTAACACGCTGACCAGCCAAACGCAACACTCGGTTGATGGAGAGGTTGCGTTTGAGATTCTCGATCCTCAGCAGCAACCGATTGCTGGATACGTCGACCAGGGCGCGACGCAGCAAGGAGTCGCCGCCAGCGCGTGGTCGTTACCTGGCGACAGCGTTGCCGGCAATTATTCGCTAATCACGAGAAATGCCGATGGCATCGCCGACGTGACTCGGTTCCAGGTTGATCCTCTAGCGCCGCCAATCTGGAACGCGCAGCTTAATTTTTCGCGAGACTGGTTCCGTCTCGGCGAAGAAGTTTCGGCGTCGCTGCAATTGACAACCCAATCGGGTCAACCACTAGCCAATCAAAAGCTGCAGATGCGGCAGATTGTCCAAGGAAGCTTCGTCGCTGAACCGCAAGAGATTGAAACGTCGGCTGCGGGTCAAGCCAACGTCACGTTGCAACTTGCGGCCGCCGATCCACGCGTTTCTCAGCATCTATATTTCTCCAATGCGGATCAAAGCTGGGCCTACGCTTCGCCGATTCCGCTGCAGCCGCAAGCGGTTGACGTTCTGTTTTGTCCCGAAGGAGGAACGCTGGTCGCTGGACTCAGCAATCGGGTCTACTTTCATGCAACGGACACCAACGGCAAGCCAGTTGAGCTGCAAGGCTCGATCGTCAACAGCCGCGATGAAGTCGTCGCAACCGCCAAGACCGAGTATCGAGGTCGCGGCCGGTTTGATTTCATCCCCCTGCCGCAACAAAACTATCGCTTGACCGCCGCCCTGGGCGAAAGCCAGATTGACGCCGACTTGCCGCCGGTCAGTGAGACCGCCCTGGCCACGCTCAAAGTGCCCGATCCGATTGTCGACGCCGATCAACCGCTCGAAATCGAAGTTGTCAGTCGTGACGACGATCAGCGTTATGGCCTGGCCTATTACAACAACGGCGTCCTGGTCACGCAGCAATTCTTCGCGGTACCGCAAACATTGAAATCGACGCGTGTTCGCTTGGATGTGCCGCCAGAAATTGCCGGCGCCGGCGAAGTGACGCTTTACGCCGCCCACGAGTCAGGCCAAGTCACGCCGCTGGCCGAGCGGATGGTCTTCCGCCGCCCGGCGCAGCGGCTAGCGATAGAAACGCCCGATTTACAGGCCGACTATGCGGCGAATGATCAGGTGAACCTTCAAATCATCACCAAAACGGAAGCCGGCCAGCCAACCTCAGCGGCGCTGGGCGTCGCCGTCGTTCACGAATCTGCTTTCGCGCATACCATCCAAGAGTCTCCCACTTTGGTCGCGTCGCAGCTGCTAACCAAGCGTCTACAACGTCCTGAAGAGCTGAAGGATCCGCAAGCTCTCTTGAGCGACGACGACGAGTCCGAAAGCCAACTTGATTTCATCCTAGCGACCGACGGTTGGCGCCAATTTATCGAAGCCGACACCAACCGCGGATTTGGCCGTGAGCTTGCCGCCGAACTCGCCTATAATCACCACCAGGCAGTGCCGACTGCCGAGTTGGAGCGAATCACGGAACTATCCTCCAGCAATTACAGCGGCATACCTGCCGAGTCCGAAATCGACGCGCAGCCGCCGATCTTGATCCTCAAAAATCATCTTTACAATCCGGTCGCAAAGTCGCCGGTCGCAAAATCGTTAGTCGCCGCCGGTCCAGCCAGCTTCAATTCGCGCGCGGCAAGTTCAAGCTTTGACCTGACGCCGTGGTTATTAGGCGTTGCGATCGCGACCATGCTGGGTTTGTTGGTGTTGGTGCTGCTGCATGCGGCTGGCTCACCCTGGTTCTGGGGACCGGCCATGGTAGTTTCGACTCTTGCTGCAGTAGCTCTCGGAATCATGCTGCTGCCAGCTTCCTTGGATTCCAATCCCGTCAGCAGTCAAGTCGCGCGGACCGAAATGTCTCCGGCCTCGTCTTCGTCGGCGATGTCCAGCCCAGCGATAGGGGACAACATGATAGGCGGCAGCATCGAGTCAGACGATCTTGCCAGCGAAGAATCGATCGGCGAAATGAACCTGCTAAATATGGATCTCCCGGAAGGCCAGTTGGCAGGAAAAGGAGAATCTGCTGCGCCCCCCAACGCCAAAATATCACCCATGTCCGAGTCGATCGGACCACCGCTGGCGGCTGACACGAGACCGCCCGAGCAGCGTAAGCTAACCACCGAAAAAGCATCCGGACGCGCCGACATCGCGCGGCCGATGGCAGCGCCCGCTGAACCGACACCCGCCCCCGGGCCGATGCTAAAAGGAATGTCAACAGAAATCGCCAACGACGCGGCGGTAGCCAAAAAAGAAGCGAGCCATGCCCCCGCCGCCAGCAGCACGCCGCTTTCGTCCCTGCCAAGAGCAATGCCAGAAACGCCTGCGGCGAATCGCGTTGGATCGAACTCGGTAAGCTCTGGGCCGCAAGCCCGATACTCCCTCTCAGACGTGAAACAAAAATCGTCACTCGGCGCGTTGCCAGCGCGCCCTGATAGTCTGTCTCCGCCGCAACGCGACGAAGTGCTGTTGCAGCGCAATCAATCGTTGGGAATCACCGAATATGGTTTACGCCAAGCCGAGTCGCAGCAAGCGTCCCAACAGTCCGACATGGCCCAACAAGCTCAGACGCTGCAAGCTGCCGGCGCCGGACTTGGAGGAGCTCCTGGATTCGCTCCTCGGCAGCCAGCCGTAGAAGCCTCACCCGGTCAGCAACCAGCGCAGCGGATGATGGCCCGCGGTGCTGGGCAACGAGATCGAGCTGCGCAAAATGCCGCTAAACCAGATGCCGATGACCGCAACAAAGGGGGCTACGCGGCGTCGCAAGGTTTCTACTATCGCGCCTACGCCTATGGTGAGCAGGAGTCGAAAGCGGCCAACGGTCTCTCCACCAATCAGCCGCCGCCGGAAACAATTTACTGGGCCCCACTCGTCCAGACCGACACCAACGGTCAGGCGAAGCTCCGCTTTCAATTGCCCCCCAATCCCGGCAAGTATCGCATCACGATCGATGCTTTCGCGGCAGGCCGGCTCGGATCGGTTCGCCAGAGCTTCGTAGCCCTGCCACCGGTCTCTAGCAGCGCCGCGCCACCGGCGACCAAAAAGGCCAATAACTAGTTGCTATATTGGGCGAAGAGTTAGATCTTCGACATGACGGTCGGCGCATTCATCCTTTCGGATGTCGTGGGAGGTTTCTTGGTATAGCCGTGCGCTTGAAACCACTGCCAGGCGTCGACCACCGATTCTCTCGCCGGTCGGCATTGATAACCGAGTTCGGTTTCGGCGCGACGACTTGAATAGTAGTGGTAGACCCCAGAGATCTTCAGCGCCGCCGAATTCACCGATCCTTCGACGCCGGTGACTTTGGCCCAGATATCTCCGACCAAACCGGCGCCAACCGCAATCAGCGGTCCCATCCGGCAAATTGGCTTGGGGATTCTCGCGACTTCGGAGAACAGCTTCCACAGTTCCAAGTAGGTCAAGTTCTCGCCGCCCAAAATGTAATTGGCGCCGCGACGTCCCTTTTGACTGGCCAGTAAGATTCCGTCAGCAACGTCACGCACGTCGCTGACCGTACTGCCGCCGCGCGGCGCCATCGGGGGCTTGCCCTGGGCTACTTCTAACAGCATCCGCCCGCTTGATGGCTTCCAATCCCAAGGCCCTAGCATAAAGCCGGGATTGACGATCGTCGCGTCGAGCCCCAGTTCCACTTGCTTGCGAACTTCAACTTCTCCGGCGATCTTCGTCACGACATAGGGAATAGGAGGATTGAACACCGGCGTTGATTCTTCATCGGCAAGTTTATTTCGCAGCCCGGCGCCCAACGTGTCGGCTGTCGAAACGTGCACCAGTTTGGCGCCCACCTCGCGCGCGGCGACCGCGATGTTTCGCGATCCCCCCACGTTGATCGCTTCGGCCAGGTGCTTGCCGGTCCAGCCGATATGAACATGCCCGGCGCAGTGGATGACCAAGTCGATATCGCGGACGGCGGCTCGCAAACTTTCGAGATCGCAAATATCGCCGGCGACAATCTCTACCCCAAGATCTTCAATCGGCGCCGTCTCCCGACCCGGACGAACAACGACGCGAACCTTCCGCCCTGCTCCCAACAAGCGGCGCACCACATTATTGCCAACTAATCCGGTCGAACCGGTTACGAGAACGGACAAGGGAATATCTCCATCAAAGTCAATCGAGCCAACGAACAGTAAAACTCCGCAACTCGCTGCTAGATAATAATTGCCGCGTCCCCAAAAGGCTACCTTTTCTCCGCCTGTTGCGCGATTGCGCCAGTCGTGACAGGCGGCGAAATCGCCGCGGCCGCGGCTCCAATCTGGGCGGCTGCCAGAGGATCAGCGCCGGCGATCCCTGCCGCTGCAATCGTCGCTACGATTGCGTACGGATCATAATCAACCGCCAACCGCGCCGGCACCAACTGCGCCGCTTGGTCCACCACAGCGACGATCAGTCCTGCCGGGGTGCGCAAAAAGTAACTCTCTCGATGTTCGGCGGCCGCCGCAGCGATTTTTTCTAAATCCTGCTCGGCAAACGCAGCCGAAGTATCTTCTGGCTCGAGGTAGCGCCAACAACCGGCAAACTCTCCCAGCGCAGCATTACTCCAGACGATCACTCGTTTGCGTGACTCTTGCTGGGCGATATGTCGCGTCACGCGGCGGATCTCGTCATCGATGATGCTCGCTTCGCCGGGTAACCCTCGATCCACGATCACCAGACCATCATGCTGTCGACACGCCGCTCGCAGTTGCATTTGTAACGGCAACGAGAGAGCCTCATCGAGCACTCCAACATGCCGCAGACGACGCTGATGCAGAACGGCACCTTCGGTGACTTGATAATCGACAGGCGTCGACCAGCGGCAATCGCTCTGCAGATAGTCGGTCGAAAAGGTCAGCTCGTCAAAGCGTCCCTTTAGCTCATACCAAACGCCGTCATCACCCACCACGGTCACGGCGGCGCGAATTTGAACCGTCAGCTCTCGCAGCGCCGCCAACACCAGGCCGATCCCACCGACCGTCTCCCCGCTTTTGGTGATCAGCCCTTGCTCAGACACGTCCAGCGTCTGGCACAGTGTCAAATCGCCTGCAACGGCGATACGGAGCCGCCAAAATTGGCTAAGTATTTCTCGGCCTGCCACGATGTCGCTCAACGCTGAATCTCTTAAAAATAGGGAAGATGTCACGATATTGCCGCTTTGCCGCCAGTCGCAGGGCTCAATGCCCCCAATAACTTCTCTTGTGACCGGCAGCAGCGTGTGAGAAACTGAGGGCTCCTGCCTTCACTCCTTCCGGAAGTATATGCCGAATGTCTGGCCTTGCCATGATTTCGTTGCTGATCGTCTCCGCTGTTATCGGCGCCGAACCGCTCGATCTTCAGCGAGCCGACCTTCGCCAGCCGATGCGTCTAGCCCTCTCGCAGTCGCAAGATCGACTCCTGACAGCCAACCAAAAGAGCGGCAGCGTCTCGCTGATCGACCTGACCACCGATCAGCCCATCGGCGAATTCCGCGTTGGGCAAAGCGTTACCTCACTAACCGCTTTGCCGGGCGATCACTATTTGCTAACCGATCCCATCGCTCATGAAGTGATCGAGATCGCCTTGGTCGATGACCTGATCTCGGTGGTCGAGCGCGTCTCGGTCGCCCCTTATCCGCAGCGCATTGCCGCAATGACCGAAGTGGGAGTAACGGAAGGGAGTGAAATTAAGGGCGCTGTGATCTATGTCAGTTCGCTCTGGTCCAAGCAAATCACCCGGCTCGAGAAACAACAGTCCCACTGGCGCGAGACCAAGCGGATCACGCTTCCGTTTGCGCCACGAGAGTTGCTGCTATTGCCGCAGCACGATTTGCTGATCGTCGCAGATGCTTTCGGCGGTAATCTGGCCGCGATCCAAACAGCCGATCTCAACGTCCAAGCAATCAATCAATTTCCGGCTCATAACATTCAGCGATTGCATCTGGCCGACGATGGATCGAGCGTGGCGCTTGCCCATCAAATGCTAAGCGAGTTGGCTTACACCAACGATAATGACATCCATTGGGGCATGGTGATTTCCAACGATATTCGTTGGCTAAAGGTCGACGCCCTATCGAGACAAGACTCGAACCTCTACCAAGGAAACCGAATGTTCTCGATCGGTGAGCCTGGGGTAGGCAGCGGGGATCCAACCGGCGTCGCAATCGCATCCAATGGCGACTACGCCGTCTCGATGGGCGCAACCAATCAAATTGCCATCGGCAAGGATCAAGCCTACGGCCTGTGGCGCGTGAAAGTTGGCCAGCGACCAACCGACGTTCTCTTCTCGCAGAACCAACAACTGATTTATGTCGCAGACTCGCTTGACGACACAATCTCGATTGTCAACGTCAAACAGCGTAAGCGGATCGGTGTGATTGAGTTGGGCCCCGTGCGTGAGCGAACATCGGCCGAAAAAGGCGAGCGGCTCTTCTATCACGGGCTCTCGCTGGAGGGTTGGATGTCTTGTCATAGCTGCCACACCGACGGCCACACCATCGGCTTGGCCAATGACAACCTCAGCGACAATTCGTACGGAGCCCCGAAAAGAATCCTCTCGCTGCTCAGCTCGCATGATACGGCCCCCTATGGCTGGCTTGGCAAAAGCGACACCTTACAAGCTCAGATTCATAAGTCGGTCACGCTGACCATGCGCGGCGAAGATATCAGCGCAGAAGAAGCGGATCACCTTGCCGCGTTTCTCGCCACGCTCACGCTTCCGCAGCCGATCGATCAGTTACAACAAACGCGGGACAAAGCTCAAGTCGCCGCTGGCCAAGCCCTATTCACAGAACTCAATTGCATTCAATGTCATGCACCACCCAGCTACACGACGCCTGACGTGTATGACGTGGGACTGCATGACAAAAAGGGAAACGAAAGGTTCAATCCCCCTTCCCTCCGCGGCGTCGGCCATCGCGGGCCCTACTTTCATGATCGTAGCTGCGAGAGCTTAGAAGCATTGATCACTCAGCAAAAACATCAACAACCTCGCGAGCTGAGCACCGCAGAACAAACCGCTCTGCTTGCTTTTCTCCGTAGCTTGTAATGGGTTGGTCAGGCCTTGCGCTGACGGCTTCGTAACTTTCTCCCGGTCGTCGCATCTAACGGTTACGCCTAGACTGCATTGCGATTACGTTTGGAGCCACCCAATGAACTACATCAATCTCGGCAATACCGGTCTGCAGGTTTCCCCGCTCTGTTTGGGTTGCATGACCTACGGGATTCCCGACCAAGGCGCCCATCCCTGGTCGCTTGACGAGCAACAAAGTCGCCCTTTTCTGCAAGCCGCTTGGGATGCCGGCATCAACTTTTTTGATACGGCCAATTCTTATTCGGCCGGAACCAGTGAAGAGATCATTGGCCAAGCGCTCAAGGATTTTGCACCTCGCGACGAGGTGGTGATCGCCACCAAGGTTTTCTTTGCTTGGAAAAAACGTCCCAACGCCGGGGGCCTCTCTCGCAAAGCGATCTTCACCGCGGTAGACGATAGTTTGCGGCGGTTAGGGACTGACTATATCGATCTCTATCAGATCCATCGCTGGGACTACCACACGCCGATCGAAGAGACGCTCGAAGCGTTGCATGACGTGGTGAAGTCGGGCAAGGTTCGTTATCTCGGTGCATCGTCGATGTTCGCTTGGCAATTCGCCAAGTCGCTTTATATGGCCGACGCCGGCGGCTGGACGCGCTTTACTACGATGCAGCCGCAGTACAGCTTGCTTTATCGCGAAGAAGAACGCGAGATGTTGCCGCTGTGCGCAGAAGAAGGAATCGGCGTGATCCCCTGGAGCCCACTTGCGCGCGGCAAGTTGGCTCGCCCTTGGAGCGACCAACAAGCGACCACACGGTCGAATAATGACGAATATGGCAATAAGTTGTTCGGCAAAACCGCCGACATCGATCAACCAATCATCGATACGGTCGAAACGATCGCCGCCAGCCGCGAAGTTTCGATGGCGCAAATCGCGCTGGCCTGGGTGCTAAGCAACCCCGTCGTCACCGCGCCAATTATTGGCGCATCAAAGCCGCATCATCTCGAAGACGCACTGGCCGCGCTCGAAATTGAGCTCACCGACGAAGAGATTGAGACGCTAGAAAGCTGTTATACGCCGCGAGAAGTGATGCCGATGCGGTGAGAAACTTTGCACCGCATGCAGCTTACATGGCGCTCGCCTGTCGATTTCGCCAACATGCGTGTCGCTTCAATCAACATGCCTACGGCTGTAAACAATCCTCAGCGGCGCATGACGTCCCTCTAACGGCCCCATGCCGGCCGTTTTTCATCTATTTTAAGACATTGGCCCTTTCGGGAATTTCATTTGCTATTCAGACTGAGTTCTTTTGTGAGGATCTGCCGGCGTCTTCCGGCGCCAGAAACTACTAGAAATCGGTGGAGGCAATGAAACGAGTCAGACTAGATCGCGACCTACGTCATGGATTTACGTTGGTCGAATTGTTGGTGGTAATCGCGATCATCGGCGTCTTGATTGCGCTGCTATTGCCGGCAGTTCAACAGGCTCGCGAGGCGGCGCGCCGAATGTCATGTACGAACCATCTCAAACAAATCGGCTTGGCGATTCATAATTACCACGACACACATCGTGGCTTGCCGCCGGCGCGTTCCGTCTTTACTACCGCTGGAGGCGTTTCAGCGATGAATGGACAAATCCCTTTGCTCTTGCCGTTTGTAGAACAGTCCAACGTGGAAGATCTTTACGACTACGACGTCGGTTGGGATCATTCGAGCAATCAGGCCGCCATCAATACGACACTCGATTTTCTTCAGTGTCCTTCTTCGCCCAATAGCGGTGCGAAAGTGAATATGTCCGATGTGAGCTCGACGACGCAATCGCCAGGCGGAACAGCAGCGATCACTTGCTACTTGCCGGTGCGTAATGTTCGCGATTCAGCAAACGCATCGCTGGAGGGCGCCTTTACTGAGATCAGAAACGGCAGTCCCAATGGAGTCGCCGGCGGCGGCACGTTATGCACCGCGTTGAAGTCCTATTTGGATGGACTGTCAAATACGTTTTGGTATGTCGAGATCGGGGGGCGACCTGACTACTATGTAAAAGGAAAAACCGTAACTCCACCAACAGCAGGCGTTTATATCTTTTCAGCCTGGGGCGGGAATACCGCGATGGCCCTTAATTCGTATTCCGTCGACGGCCTTACGCGCCCTGGCCCATGCATGATGAACTGTAGCAATGAGTTTCAACCCTATAGCTTCCACTCCGGTGGTTGCCAATTTGGCTTTGCTGATGGATCGGTTCGTTTTATTGCAGAAACAATTGACGGAGATACATTCCGCTCACTCGGCTCTCCCAACGGAAGTGAGGTAGCGTCTGCACCATGAGTTTTTTAAACCTACCCTCCGATCCAAAAAAATTCGGTTCGCTCATGACCATATCCGGGTTCTTGATACTGTTGGTCGGTTGTCAGCAAACTACCGCGGATCGAATATTAACACACCCCGTCACGGGTCGCGTTCTCCTTGGAGAAAAGCCGGCCGCTGGCGTACAAGTGTTGCTGCATCCAAGCGAAAGTTCTGCCGTGAAGTCCGCCGCGATTTATCCTAACGGAACGACAGACTCCTCAGGCGTGTTTCATTTGACAACCTATGTCGCAGGCGATGGAGCGCCAAATGGCACATGGGACGTCACGCTAAACTGGCCTGACGATCGATTGCCGGAAGCGACCAAAACCCAGTTGCTTACCAATGGCGACTCGCTCCCGGATCGCCTAAAAGGAAAGTATGCGAATCCTGGAAATTCAAAATGGCAAGTGACGATTGAGGATGAAACGAGTGAACTTGAACCCTTCCATTTGAAGTAACCGAAAGATGCGTCTTATGCGCGGACTCTTGTACATCGCTTCTATTTTCAGCGCCGTCACTTGCATCCTATTGGCTGCTCAAGCAGCAAACGCAGCCCAGCCACCGATCATTACATCGGTTGGAAACGGACTATGGTCCCTAGCGGCGACCTGGGACGCCAACCGAATTCCGCGCCAGGGTGACATCGTGCTAATCCACTCAGGACACGATGTCACTTATGACGTCGAATCGCCTGAAGTGATTCGTTCGGTCCATGTCTCAGGACGACTTACATTTGCGACAGAACTCGATACGCGATTGGAAGTAGGTCTGCTGCGCGTACAAGCGGGAGACGATGTCGTCGAAGATGGGTTTGACTGCGATTTGGAGCATGTTGAAACGCATTCGATGGGTCCTCGTGCCGAATTATTGATCGGCACACCGAATAAGCCAATTTCTGCGGAAAATCGCTGCATCATTCGATTGCACGCGATCCAGGGGACCGATCTGAAATCATGGCCGGCGATCGTCTGCTGCGGCGGGAGAATGGAAATCCATGGAGCTCCGCTTAGTCGGACCTGGGTAAAACTTACGCGAACCGCTGATGCTGGCGCAACGCGATTATTTCTTGCCGAGGAAGTACAAGGCTGGAACGCCGGCGATCAATTGCTAATCACTGGAACGTTTCGGCAAGAGCCGATCGCCGGCACCCAGACCGAACATGTTAGCGATCAACCTGCTTCTGAAATTCGACGCTTGGGGGGTCTGCTGCAACAACGCGGCGGCAATAGCATGGCGGCCGGATCGCTACAAACATTGACGCTGGACGAACCTCTGAAATTATCGCATCGTGGCGGAGAATACAGTGCCGAAGTGGCCAATCTTTCGCGAAATGTAATTATCGAGTCCGCCGATCCATCTGGCGCTCGCGGGCACACGATGTATCACCATGGCTCTTTGGGATCGATTGGATATGCCGAATTTCGACATCTAGGTAAAGAAGGCGTTCTGGGCCGTTATCCAATCCACTTTCACTTGGCGGCGGATTCAATGCGCGGGAGCTCGGTCATCGGCGCTTCCATCTGGGACAGCGGTAATCGCTGGATCACTGTCCATGGGACGCAGTACTTGGTTATCCGCGACAACGTCGGCTATCAAAGCATTGGCCATGGCTACTTTCTGGAAGATGGCAGCGAAACTTACAACATCTTTGATCATAATCTGGCGGTGCAGGCGCTTGTCGGAAAACCGCTGCCCGAGCAAGTCTTGCCCTTTGATTTAAATGATGGCGCCGGATTTTGGTGGGCCAACAGCCTTAATGCGTTTACACGGAATGTCGCTGTAGAATGCGACCAACATGGCTTTCGTTTTGAAGCAGAAAAAACCAAGGATTTTGATCCGCGCCTTGCCGTAATGCAACCGGACGGCACGATGAAATCGGTCGATGTCCGGACATTGCCGTTCATTTGTTTTGACGATAACGAAGTCCACTGTCATCGCAGGTTTGGCTTCAACCTGGGAGGTATTCGCGGTTTGACTTATCAGCAGTTCGGCGACGATCGAACCAGCGCCGACTTCGCTAGTTCGATCGGCGGAACGACCCAAGGAGTCGGGCCTGACGCTGCCCATCCATTTGTCATTCGCAACTTTCGAGCCTGGGACACTCACTGGGCGTTTCATACCTTTTGTCCTGTCGTAAAAATTGACGGACTCGATGTTTTCGATTGCAATTACGGCATTTGGCGCTCCATCATTGACCTGCATCAGTACGACAATATCTCCTTCAAGCAAATGCATGCCCATTCGATCTTCTTTCCGATGGGTGGCCATGGCCCGGCGATTGAAATGGGGGATACGCAGCCGAGCTTTCCTAACTATCGCGAAAAAGACGACCTACCACCTGTTACTGTGATCACGAATATTCGAGAACAATCCAACGGCGGATGGATCGTGCAAGGAGTAGCGATCGACAACAATCTGGTCACGAGAGTAGACGTTTCCGGTACATCAGCACGTTCACTCCGCGATGATTTCGCTCAGTGGGAAGTCGAGCTGCCGGCCGATTCTGTAGCCCCAATCGTCGCCTACGCCGTTGACAATGCCGGCAATGTAGAACCTGTCTCTCATCACTGGAACAATGAGTTATCGATGAAATCAGAGCCCCATATTGGTCATGGTGCTCATGAACATTCTCGCGACGAAGCTTCCACCAGGCCAAGAATGCACTCTCACTAGCCCCGGACAAGTCGTCTTCAGCATGCGAATCTGGTAATCTGCACATCGGATACTTTGCAGGAAGGACTCGCACGATGAACGCCAAACCGATTCGCTATTTCGTTTTCGATATCGAGAGCGTCGCCGATGGGGCGCTAGTCTCGAAGATCAAGTATCCCGGCGAAGGACTTTCGGCTGCCGAAGCGATCGCTCGGTTTCGCGGCGAGCTGATGGCCGAGAAGGGTTCGGACTTCATCCCGTACACTTTCCAGATGCCGGTGTCGGTCGCGATCGCCAAGGTCGACGCCGAGTTCAACCTGGTTGACCAGGTCCTGCTCGACGAGCCCCATTATCGCCCACCGGTCATTGCCGAGAATTTTTGGCGCGGCTGGAAAGCATATCGCAAACCGACCTTCGTCACCTTCAACGGTCGCTCGTTCGATGTCCCGCTGCTAGAGCTGGCCGCGTTCCGCTTTGGGATTAGCGTGCCAGAGTGGTTTCAGATGCACGGGAAAAGCTTTGAGTTGCCGCGGAATCGCTATAACGTCGACGCACATTTCGACCTGCATGACGTGCTAACCAATTATGGCGCCACCCGCTTTACCGGCGGCTTGAATCTGGCGGCCAACTTGCTCGGTAAGCCCGGCAAGATGGGAATCGAAGGAAACATGGTCCAAGATCTCTACGACGAAGGCCGCCTGACCGAGATCAACGACTACTGCCGCTGCGACGTGCTAGACACCTATTTTGTGTTCCTGCGAACGGCGGTCTTACTGGGGATGATCACCCTAGAACGCGAACAAGGGTTGATCGAGCAAACAAAATCTTGGCTTGAACAACGAGCCGGCGAAATCGCGGTCTTCCAAGAGTATCTGGCTGGTTGGGGACGTTGGGAGAATCCATGGGAAGAACATCCGTCAGAGCAAGCCGCTGAAGCGACTGGCGAAGCGGAAGCGTAATCATGCCCAGCTACCTGGCCTTCTTTCGCGGAATCAACGTCGGCGGCAAGCACAAGCTGCCGATGAAAGAGTTAGTCGCCATTCTCGAATCGCTCGACTGCTCCCAGGTCATAACCTACATCCAAAGCGGAAACGCAGCGTTCAAAGCGAAGCAGCGGAGTCGCGTTAAACTGGCGACCGAGATCACCGCCGCGATTGAAGCCGCCAAAGGATTCGCCCCGCTGGTCGTTTTGCTAGAGCAACATCAGTTGGAAGCGATCGTCGCCGCGAATCCATTTCCTGCTGCAGAAGACGATCACAAGTCGCTTCACTTCTTCATTCTTACTGCGCCGGCGAAGAAGCCCGATCTTGCGGCGCTCGAAGCGCTGAAAGCGCCGGACGAATCATTTCTGCTCGCCGGAGAGGTTTTCTATCTGCATGCACCCAGCGGAATTGGTCGCTCGAAATTGGCGGCGAAGGTGGATCGCTATCTGGGCGTGGCCACGACCGCACGAAACTGGAGGACGGTTAGCAAGATGCTGGAATTGGCGGGAGAGTAGATTAGATAAAGCAATCTCACTAAGCTCTAACAAGATCAATGACGATGGCGATGGCGACCATATTCAGGCGTTTATGCCAATTCCTGCTGTGCGTCACGTGTGCTCTTGCCGCGCTCGCGTTTCTCTTTTTCTTTATGGCGCGGCAGTGGGCGTCAGTCGATCAATCCGGTCCGCTGGTCGAGCCAGCGACCTGGCCGGTGCCGATCCAAGAGCTGTCTGCGGCGATGGAGCGTGAAGGGCTAGATGTCTCGAAGTGGGAAGTCTATCGCATCGAAGTGCACCCCGACGAAACGGCGATCGTGCGGATGCCTGACTCCGCCGAGACGCTCGAGTTATTGACCCGTCGCTTGGATCTTATGCCGCTAGAATCGCTACGAAATGACGTTCGCGACGATTTGGCTCGGCTGCCGGACGATTGGTGGACCGACAAAGATCGCGAAGTCCCGCTATGGGGCAGCCTGCGCTATCGAATCGGCGAGGAAGCCGATCAATACATCGTGGTTCGAGATGAGGTAAGCAAGCAGATCATTGTCTACTACTACTTCAACTTCTAGCGATTACCCGACCGAAACTTGTTGAGCAGCCAAGCGAGCTCGACGCAGGCCGTTTCTCCAGCCGTAGAGCGCACCCAAGCTTCCGCCCACACCCAAGCCGATCGCCTGGCAGAGCAGATTTTCATGCAGATAAACGCCGACTGCTGCGCCGGCCAAAATGCCGAGCCCAGCGCCGATAAAGAAACCAAGTTGCAATGAATCTTGGATCAACGTACGCGTATATATCGTGGTCGAATCGCCGGTGCGGCGCATAATAATCAGTCGAAAAATCGAAGGTGTTCCGGGGGAGAAAAGCGGCTTCGCTGGGCGAAGCTCCCCTAATCTATCGAGAATCTACGTTTATGTAACGCTCTATCCCGCTATTTTTCACAAATCGTTGAGAAGTTAGTGGCTGGAAAGCGCCTTGGTGAAGCCGCTGCCTAGGACAGGATCGTTCTCGTTGATACCGGCTTCGACCTTACCCAGGTCGTTAAAGTAGTAGGGCCGGGCCATCTCGGGCAACTCCTCTAACTGTTTGAAATCGACGTGCCCGTCATCGTAAAGAACATTGACCCCGGTTACACCATGCCCATTGGGGGCCAATTCCCCCTTGTCAACAACTCGCACAATATCCGACGCGACAGGATAGTCGGCGCGCCCCTGCATTTGCGGCGGGCTGACCTGGCCGTTTTGCTGCGATCCAAGGTTGTAGTTGTAGACCAGTTCAAAATTCTTATGGAGTCCCGGAATTTTGGCAGGCGCGGCCTGGGCGACTTCGTGCAGCGTGGGCAAATGGAACTTACAGTCCTGAGGGCGGTTAGCCGCACAGCTTAAATACTCGGGCGACTTCAAAAAGCCTTGCTCGACCAGCGGCAGACCAAAGGATCCCGCAAAGTCAGCGGGGCCATCGGTTTCGATCGCGGGATAGGCATGCTGTTTGTTTTGATAGGCGAACTCGTGCAGGGCCATGCCAACTTGGTGCAAATTGTTTTCGCACTGCAAGCGAGCAGCCAACATTCGGCTGCTGGCCAAAGCGGGGAAGAAGATCACAGCGGCAGCCAAACAAGCGCCAGCCGCGACCAACATGTCGGCCATAGTGAACCGAGAAGAATCAGAGGCCAAGGCGCTGAATGCGCGGCTCCCTTTGGCGATGGGACGATCTTCGAGCGGCAAGTCATGGGTATCGTGGTCTGGCGCGCCAGCCAGCGCAGCGGCTGATGCGGCCCGAACCACAGGAGCATCAAGAAACGCACAAGCCCGCGCGGCTAATCCGGCGGGCGGAGCAACATCGACCCAGCTGTTTTCGAGCAGGTCAAGGTGCGATTGAAGACTTTGCAGCTCTTGTTGGGTTTCTGGTGAGCGCTCGGCCAGAAGTTCGACGTCGCGCGTTTCGTCCTCTTCGAGGGCGTTTAGCAGATAACCTAATAGATTGTCACGCATCATAGTCGTCGTTGGCGTAAGTGCGGTTCCAAGCTTCGGTCAGCTTCAGAACGGCGGAGTGCAGTCGGCTTTTAACAGTTCCGACCGGAATGCCCAGGATGTCGGCCGCTTCGCGGTATTTCAGACCTTGGTAATAAACCAAGATCACGACTTCCTGCAACGTTTCCGGCAGTTGCTTGACTGCCTCTTGCATGTACGTCTGGCGCTCGGCATCGTCAATCTGCGTGGCAGGAGCCGGTTCACCGCTGACCAACAAGTCGATCAGACCTCCGATTTCGTCAGAGTCTTCTCGACCGGTTCGGTTCAGGCTGACCATGCGATGCCGTTTTGAACGACGTTGGGCGTCGATCGCTTGGTTGGTAGCGATCGTGTAGAGCCAAGGACGGAATCTTCGTCCTTCCTCAAAAGATTCGCATTTCAGGTGCACTTGTAAAAAAGTGGCCTGAAAAGCGTCTTCCGCCATTTCTGCGTCATTCAGATAGCGTCGCAGGTAGTTGAACAACTCCCGCTCGTAGCGATTGACGAGGCTTTCAAATAGCTCACGATCTCCCGTTTCCCGGTATCCGAGAATTAACTCTTCGTCGGACATCGGTTCGAGATAGGTAAACTCCGAAGCGCTCTGCGTCATTTCAAGTGTGGCTGTCATGATTACTTACGCGGCAAGTGGGCGACGGTTCGACATCCATTCCAAAAAGGCCCAGATTTCTCCCGGGCTGCCGGGAGTCCTCTTGGATCGTCGCTCGCTTGTCGTCGGATCAGTTTGCCGACCATCCTACCATGAATGATCGCAACAAACGCTCTGGGGGGAGCAAAATCCGCCGATTTGACAGCGTGCAACTAGCCTCCTAAACTCACGATCGAACTAATTGCAAACACCGTGCCAGGACAGCCAGAAATGACCAAGAAGCATCCTCAATGGGCGGCTGCTGGCGACGTTAACGCCTTCTTTGGCTTGATGTTAGATAACATCGCCGATCTGCTTTTAACGATTGGTCTGCTAGCAACGGTTTTTGACTTTCCTACAAACTTCGCGATCTCGCACATGGCTCCGGGAACCGCGATTGGAGTGTTTGTAGGCGACCTGGCCTTCTTCTTTATGGCCCTGGCCCTAGCTCGCCGAACAGGACGTAACGACGTTACTGCTATGCCGTTAGGGCTTGATACCCCCAGCACGTTTGGCATGGTCTTCTTTGTTTTGGGGCCGGCCTTTAACCACGCTCAGTACAATTTACAACTCAGTGAAACAGAGGCCGCTGTTTATACGTGGCACATCGGGATTTGCTCGATTGTCATCAGCGGCTTGTTTAAAGTTGTGTGCGCCTTCGGGTCAGGCTGGATACGCAGGTTCCTCCCGCGGGCAGGTTTGCTCGGCTCGCTAGCGGCAGTAGCTCTGGTGCTGATCAGCTTTCTGCCGTTTGTCGAAGCGATGCATTACCCGGTCGTCGGCATGACCGCATTTGCGATCATCTTGACCACGCTGGTTGCCCGGATTGGGTTGCCCAAGCAGATCCCTGGCGCGTTTGCAGCACTGCTGATCGCTGGGTCCATCTATTACCTGATGTCGGCTATGGGAATCTTGGGAGCGTCGCAAGAGGAGCTGCCGTTTAACCCTCGAGAAGGACTGTTGCCTACCGATTGGCTGGCGGTCTTCCGGTTTGGTTGGATCGACCAGTTGGGAGATGCGCTCCATTACTTGCCGGTGGTGATTCCGTTTGCACTGGGAACGGTCATCGGCGGCATTGATTGCGTGGAAAGCGCCGCCGCGGTGGGTGACGAATACGACACCAACCGGATCATCCTGGTCGAAGCGATCGCTACCTTGATCGCGGGACTCTGCGGCGGCGTGATTCAAACCACGCCGTACATCGGTCACCCCGCCTACAAAGCAATGGGAGGACGGTCGGCATATGTATTAGCGACAGCGATCTTTGTCGGCGGCGCCGGCACGCTGGGCTACTTTGGCTATCTCTATTGGCTTGTCCCTAAGTCGACGGTCTTTCCGATCTTGGTCTTCATCGGGCTAGAGATCACCGCGCAAAGCTTTCTTGCGACTTCCAAAAGGCATTATGCCGCGGTATCGCTGGCCTGCATTCCGGCGCTCGCGGCTTTAGTGCTGGTCTTTGTTGACGATGCTCAGGGACAATACATGGAGCGATCGGCGCAGTTGATGTCGGCTATTGATCAGTTGCCGCCCGACACGGCGGGACTCGACAAAGTGAAAACTACAGCCGAAACCATGCAGTCGTTCTCGCAGGGGAACTTCTTTGGTCCCCTAGGAGTTAAACTGCAAACGCTGCGGATGCTATCGGGCGGGTTCATTCTCACAAGCTTGATGTGGGCGTCGGCGCTGGCGATGATTATTGACCGCCGCTTGCTGACGGCGGCCGGCTTCTTTGGGATGTGTGGCCTGTTTGCGCTGTTCGGCGTGATCCATTCCCCGTTGCCTGGCAGTCCAGTAGTATGGCCTTGGGCGGTCGAACAATTTCCGGCGACCGCAGCAGGCCAAACGCCGGTCTATCTGCTGGCCGCCTATTTATCGGCGGCGGCGGTGCTGGTCGCGATCCACTATTGCCGCCCGGCAGAATCGCCTGATTCAGAATCAACCGACGATTGGAAGGAGACGACATGATCATTCGCATCTTAGAAGAAGAGGTGATGGACGATCCGCAAGCAGCGGCCGCCTATGACGCGATGGATCACTCGGCGGTCAACGCCCAGTTTGTCGCAGACCTAGATGATGCATTCTCGCTCGATCCCGCGACCAACTATGACACGTTTCTTGATGTGCTGGATGTCGGCACCGGCACCGCATTGATTCCAATCGCGCTTTGCAAAAAATTGCCGATGGCGCGCGTCATGGCGATCGATATGTCGACCGCAATGCTCAATCTTGCCAAGGCGAACGTCGACATGGACGGCATGCTCGAGCGGATTCAACTGGCGCAGGTCGACGCCGCAGACACCGGCTATGAAAGCGAAATGTTTGACTTGGTAATCTCCAACAGCATTGTGCATCACCTAGAAGATCCGCTGCCAACGCTGCAAGAGATTGTTCGTGTAACGCGTGCAGGCGGGATGATCTTCGTCCGCGATTTGCTACGCCCCAACACTGAAGAGAAACTAACGCGGCTGGTCACAACCTACGGCGGATCGAACGAGATTGAGCGCCGACTCTTTGGCGATTCACTGCGTGCGGCGCTGACAATTGACGAGATCCGCGAGCTCGCTACTCCGCTAGGCTTCGCCCCCGAAACAATTCAAACCACCAGCGATCGACACTGGACCTGGACAGCGCGCAAATCGTAGGGCATCCCGTGTCTGCCGCCCTGCCAAACGACGTTTTCATTACATCCGTGACAATATCACACGGATATAAAAGATCGCCGCATCCAGGCCATTCGGATTCGTCAACGCGCGGGCGTTGCCGCCTACTTCCCACCAAGCTTCGCGTTGCGGTCCAGTAAGATTCAACTGCTGCGAAGAAGCCGCTTGCAACTGTTGCAAGATCTCCTCAGGCTCGGCCACGGCGTTGATCAGCGCATGCGCGTGATTGGACCGGCAAGTCGCGGCGACCAGATTCCAACCTTGGCTTTCGCAGCAGTCGCGAATCGCATCTTCGACCACTTCTCGCTGCGCGACCGAAAACGAAACAGGTCGCCCCGCTCTCCCATTACGCTTTGCAGCAGTGGCTGTTCCCCCACTAGGCGCCGCTTTCCCTTGCATTCTCGTTCCTTGCGATGTCCAAGTCAGCAAGTAGGCCAACGTGGGCGGCGATGTCGTGGAAATAATTGGATCCGTCGTCATGCGATGAACTGCAAAAAGGGCCAAGCCGGGGGAGAGCTGTTGCTTCCACTATAATTGGCCGCCGCAAGGAAGGAACCGGTTCAACAAAACACAAGCGTCGTGTCGATACTTCGTTCAAGTGGAACCGGAGGCGACCGCTCGGCGTTCAGCGCGATCGCTGAATGCCCAGCATTAGGCGAACGATAGCGACAGCGTTTACTCGGCTTTCCACTCCTATCTTTTTAATTGGCGGCGACTTCCGCTTATCTTACTGTCGCCCCGCAGAATGGCGCGATGTTTGCGGGCTCAATCTTTTATGCGCTCCATGCGCTCGTAGAGGCGCCCTACCTCCATCGATTACCAAAGGAGTAGAAAAATGTCGACTGATAAGATTCGCGAATGTATTGAAGCCTGTATCCGCTGTGCCCATGCGTGCGAGCACTGCGCTCAATCTTGCTTAAGTGAGCAAGACGTCACGCCGATGGCGGCCTGCATCCGTACAGATCGTGACTGCGCGGAAATGTGCTGGATGGCGGCTGCTTTTATGAGCCGTGGTTCGCTCTATCTTGAGGACGTATGTGATCTCTGCGCCAAAATCTGCGACGCGTGTGCGGCGGAGTGCGGGAAGCATGACATGGAGCATTGTCAGAAGTGCGCCGAAGCTTGTCAGCACTGCGCTCACGAATGTCGCTTGATGGCCGGCGTGCACGCGTAGTTAGCCGCATGCCAGACGCCCATGCTCTTTCCGCGACGTTGCAGGAAGAGCGGCAGGCAAGGCTTGTCCTAATTGGGGGCTACCAGCTTTTGCATTGCGGTGGCCATTGCAGCGCCTAGTTGTAGTTGTCCTGTTGCGCTATAGTGGACCGTATCTGGTAGGACTTCGAACCCGTCAGTCGAAACCATTTTGGCGGCGGGGATTGCTGCTGGCTTGCCGGAGTCCGCGTCGGCGTCGGCCATTTGCTGGCGCGTCTCGATGCGATGGGTAAACCGCGGCGAGGCAGGTTCATGCGGTAGTACCTGACCATACACCATCAGCAAGTCTCCGTTCTGATTGAGGTCGGCGGCCAGCCGATCTCGCAATCGTTTTAGATTGGCGGCATAGGTGACGGCTGACTCTCCTCCTTTGGCGTCCATCTCTCCCTGCATCCACAGGAAACCTTTCACCTGCGGCTGGTCTTCTTGCCTAGCGAGTTGCGTTAACGCTTTGCGATACATGGCGAGCATCTGTTGATAGAGCGTGCCGACATTCGGGTCAGCGGCGGTTGTGCCGGGATAAAAATTTCGGCGTTTTGGGCCCGGTTCGGTACCCTCCCATTTCCCCCCGTTCCAACCATGATAGAGCGGCATCCCGCTGGCGTGATACTTGATCAGATAGACCGGGTGCTCGGCGCTAGCCATCTGCAGCGCGAAGCCAACCTCCGGACCAAATTCGCCTGCTCGCGTCGAGAGCTTGGTTTCTCCCAGCACCAGCGGTTCAAACGTTTTGCCGTTCCAGAAGAACGCGTGCGGAACCTTAGCGGGTACGCTCTGCGGCAAATCAACGAGCTTGCCGATTCCCTGCATGTTCGACTGGCCCGAGAGCAGATAAACGTGCGGCTGGGCGGCTAAGGAGATCGCTGCGCTGCTCAGCAGCAAACCGGCGACGAACAAACGAAGAGCGTACATAGAAAGAGCTCCGGTGGGAAGTTTTAACGGAAGTGTCGTCGGCAGGCCCAAGCCTGCCCTTCTCTATCGCACTTGTCCTTTGGATTGAATTTGCTTCATCAGCGCGGTGTTCTCTTAGACCTCCTCTGGCTGGTCGTCAGCTCGATTCTGCTGCTGGGCTTCACGATGAGAATTCATATTTTGTTCCGATGACCAAACTCTGACGTCTGCTTGGGCAATTTGTCTGGTTAACTGCTCATGCCGTTTCGTCGACATAGGAGACCTGCCAAGGGGTCTCCGTTTCGTATTTGTAGCGTCCATTGGTCAAGTCGGAAGAGAATTGCGACAGCCATTGTCGGAATCCGCAGGCAACAACCCGGACCGGCCCGATCTCGTGGTGAAACCAAATAATCTGTCCCATCGTCCCCTCTGCATCAGGATCGAAATCAGCACAATAGTGATTACCGCCGCCATCTTCGGTTAACGGGAGCCAGCGAGAGTTCCAATGCACCGGTTTGATGGGGCCAACCGGATTCGAAGGCGTGTCGGACAGAACACCATCATGAAGCAACTCGTTCCACCGAGACCATTCTTCTTCGATGGCTTGAATAGTCATCAACGGTCCTTCTGGGAACAGAGACAACGCCCAAGTTCCATCATGGATTTTATACGACTCTTCGATATCGGCTGGCAGCGAGATGCCAGTCAAGTCTTCCATGTGATTGATGTGCCGATTGGATGCCGGGCCTGGCAATTGGTCGTATGCTTCCTTATTAGCCTCCTGAAGCCATAGCTCGATTTGATTCCAGATCATCAACATGAAGAAAACCTTTCTGGTCAACAACCCCGCAGGGTATCGAACGAAATTTACCATGGGTGAAGGCAAAATGCCTGCAAAGATAACAGTATTTAGTTTACCTGCTGCGCCGCATTGCAGCGAGCAAACGAACCGCCACTTTTCTCGTGCTTACCGCCAGCAGATCCGCTAGGATGATCCTACTTGTCCCATCCAATTGGCCGTTCGGCCTCTCGCCGTCTCTCTACGAGTTTAAGCATGTCACGATTAATCACAATCTTATTTGCACCTGTGTTCACTGCCGTCTGTTGCGTGTCTCTGCTTGCCGCCGACACCTATCCCGTCTTCATCCTGGCCGGCCAATCCAACATGGAAGGCAAAGCTGCCAACACGCTGCTGGAACATCAAGCGACCGATCCGCAGACCGCGCCGCTGTTCGCGAAATTTCGGCGCGATGGCCAATGGATCGAACGGGATGACGTCTTCATCAAGTTCCTCAATCGCCAAGGTCCGCTGACGATTGGCTATGGCTCGCCCAACAAAACCGGCCTGGAGCTTGAGTTCGGTTCGGTCATCGGCGATCACTATGATCAGCCGGTCTTGCTGATCAAAACGGCCTGGGGCGGGCACTCGCTCTATCAAAAATTTCGTCCCCCCAGCGCCGGCCTGCCAAACGAAGAGACGCTGCAAAAGGAACTCGCGAAAGCCCAACAGCAAGTTCTTAACAACAACGAAAAACGAAACCGCAACGATCCGTTGCCGACCATGGATCAAATTCAAGCCGAGTACGGAGTTTCGTATCGCGCGATGCTGCAAGAGGTCGAGTCGACGCTCCAAAACGCAGACACCTTGTTTCCAGCGTTAAAAGGCAAGACGCCGCAGATTGCTGGCTTCGTCTGGTTCCAAGGGTTCAACGACATGTTCGGCGATGATGCGCCCGGCGAGTACAAGCAGAACCTGCAACTGCTGATTCAAGATGTTCGTCAAGCTTGGAATTCGCCTAACCTGCCAGTGGTGATCGGCGCGCTGGGTCAAAATGGCTCCGGCCCGGCCAGCGAGCGGATGCAGCAAATCCAAACTGCGCAGCTTGCAATGAACGCCGTGCCAGAGTTTGCTGGCAACGTCGTCACCATTCGCACTGACCTGCTGGTAGACAAGAATGCAGAAGCACTGATCAAGGATTGGAAAGAGCATGAGGAAGCCTGGAAGAAAGTGGGCTCAGATCAGGCATATCACTACTTCGGCAGCCCCATCTGGTATGGCCGCATCGGCAATGCGCTGGCCTTAGAAATGCTGAAACTGCAGCAGGAGAAGTAGCCCCGAGCGGCAAGCAGCACAATCGCTACATTCAGCAAGACAAGCCGGTGAGAGCGCTCCGTTTTTGGAACCTATGTTTTCAATAACGTGGCGCTCTCTTTTTTTCTCTTGCCTTGCTTGCCTTATGAACGTCGCTCCCACTTTAACCAGGGCCGATAAGCCGCCGGCCAAGCCGATCGACCGCTTGGTTTGGCTCGATGCTGCGCGCCTGGGAGCGATGGGCTTGGTGGCGCTGCAGCATATCCTCACCATCTGTAACCGTGAACCGCCGCAACTGCTGCTGGGGCTCGATCCTGGCCAGATCGGCGTCGCGATCTTTTTCGCGATCAGCGGGCTACTTGCGGCGCAAGGAAAACAAGGCCATCCCGTCAGCTGGCTGACAAAACGACTCTCGCGGATTTACTTGCCCTACTGGATTGCCGTGACCGGCGTCCTGTCGGCCAACTATATCGTGCAGTACAAGCCAGCGCCGTTGTCGCTGGTGATCGCCGAACTGGCCGGCGTGGTCGGCTGGACGCACAGGGGCGATATCGTCGGCATTTACTTTTGGTTTGTTTCGCTGCTGTTGTTCTGCTATCTGCTAGCCGCCCTCGTCAAATGGGATCGCCGCGTGTTGCCGCTGCTGGTGATCGCGTCGATCGTCTGGCTCTGGTGGGACGCAGGCTTCGCCGCCAATACGTTGGCGTTTTTGACAGGGCTCTCGCTAGGGCAACTGGGCAAGCGTCCTTCGCCGCGGCTGACGTTGGCGGTGGTGATTGGCGCAGCAATGCTGACCTTCCTGGTGCACCCCGGCTTTGCCTGTGTGTCGATCGCCGGACTAGCGATTCTGACAACCGCGATTCCCTTCACGCTGCATCCCCAAGCCGAGGCGCAGATCGCCAAGCTCTCTGAACTTTCGTACCACTTTTACCTGGTGCATGTGCCATTCTATCTAGCGGCCGACAAGCTATTTCCCAACAAGCTGCTGCCGGTCTTTTTGCTCGGCACGGTGGGCGCCGTGACCGGCGCGATCGTGTTGTATGTGATAGAAGCGTATCTGCGCAAAGGGATCGCATCCCTCTGCCCCAGTCGCCGGCCGGTTGAGTCGGTCTAGAGCTTGGCCCACTAAAATTCAGAGTTCAAGGATGGATCGCGTTCGTCGGCAGGCACGGCCAGCCCGACTACCATTCTTCGAACGTCAGCCCTTCGATCTGCGTCGGATCGGCGCCAGCGTAGAAGTCGGTGATGATCTGTTTGCACTGGGCGACATCACCGCTTTTGGTCCAAGAACCACTGCGTTCGGGAACCGGAATATCGATCACCATCGATTCGTCCTCTTCCCACATGAACTGGACGGTCATTTCGGCGTCGTTGGAGACGCCCAGAAAAGAGAGCGCCTGGCCCGACATCGCGTCCCACGCTTCCAGAACTTCAGACAACGTCGCCGTCTTGGAAGACCCGCCGTCGATCCCTTTTTGTTTCGCTTCGTCAAAATAGAAGTACTTCATGAGCGCCGTTGAGACTGGGGGTGCATGGGGGTAAATAGGCCGCTGCGTGGCAACCTGAATTGAGGATACTCCGAGATCGCACACGGGGCGAGACCCCAGTATCCGCGGGAGTCGTTCTCCTACCCCAAGAGCTGGTTTGAGCGCCATCTGGCCGTTAGAATGCGACTTGAAGCCACGCCTATCACCGGCCTTTTCTCATGACTGAAAAACCAAGTTCCGCAATTCCAACGGCTTCTCAAATCGCTAGATACATCGTCGCAAAACTCTTCTCAACACTCGTCATGATCTGCGCGATCCTGGTCGGCTTGAAGATTGCAATCGAACTTGGCGGCCCGTGGGGGCTTGGAGTATTCGTGCTGCTCGTTCTGACCTGGCTGGGCTATAGAATTTACTGGAGCACCGAAACCGTTCTTCAACGATCCCGTGTCGACGAGGTGATCCGAGCACGCGGCACAACAGAGGGTCATACGTGCTCAAAATGTGGCGCGGCGCTGCCGGGTGAGTTTCGTTTTTGTCCGCATTGCGGATCATCGCTCGTTGATTCCTCTCTGAATTATGAGTCAAAAAAATGACCTTGGCTGCCCTGAAAAAGCTGGTTCCTCCACCGGAGCAAGTTACCGAAAATGGTTCAGAAGCAGAGTTCAAAGAAGTTGAAACCAAGTTGGGAATCCGCTTGCCGCGCGACTACCGCGACTTTGTGCTTACTTACGGGGGCGGTCTCTTCGCAGGCTTCTATCTTGTCTACAGCCCGTTCGCACAATCCGAGTGGACGGAGTTGAGTCGGCAGCAAAAGTTTCACTCCGACGACCTGATCAACTATCGCAACCATGATCCCGAGCGCTGCCCCTACCCCATTTTCTCCCTAGCTAGAATAAAGAACCGTCTTACGCCGCCCCGGTTCCATGCCTTCGAAAGCAGCTTCATGATCTCTCGAATACTCGCTGCCTCCCTTTCGTTGGTTTTTATTGCAGCCGCTTTATCCGCCGAGGAGATTCGCCACGCCTACTTTATCGCCGGCCCTAACTTCACCGGCGTGCTGGACGAAGCGGGGCAGCCCAGTTGGGACTCTGGCCAACCGGGCGCACGCGATGGCTTTGTCCTGCCCAACGGCAATTATCTAATCGCATGGGCCGGGGAAGCAAAAGAGCTGACGCCTGGCAAAGAGGTTGTGTTTCACTATGTCAAATCGAGCGCGAACCAAGAGCTTGGCACGGTCGAGCGGCTGGAGAACGGTAACACGTTGATCTCGGAGCTAGGCGCCAAGCCGCGACTATTAGAAGTTGATCCGAGCGGCAAGATCGTGGTCGAAGTTCCTCTGAAGCCAGAAACCGACAACGCCCATATGCAGACGCGGATGGCGCGCAAGCTGCCTAGCGGTAATTACTTGGCGCCGCACCTGCTGGCGTTCAAGGTCAAGGAATATACGCCAGAAGGAAAAGTGGTGCGCGAACTAGCGACCGACTTGCCGGAACTCGGTGGCCGTGCGGCCGAGAACTGGCCCTTCACGGCGATTCGTCTGGAGAACGGCAACACGCTGGTCAGCTTGACGCACGGCAACAAAGTGGTCGAGCTGGACGCCGCCGGCAAAATGGTCTGGCAAGTTTCCAATGAGGATCTCGACGGCCAGCCGCTGGTCGATCCATGCGGTTGTCAGCGACTGCCCAACGGCAACACGGTCATCGCCAGCTATGGCGCGACCCAGGGGATCAAGATCTTGGAAGTTACCCCCGACAAGCAGATCGTCTGGAGCAACAGCGGTCCCTACCGCGTGCATGACTTTCAGATCTTGACTACCAATGGCAAGCCGCTTAATGGTAAGCCGCTGAAGTAGACAGACAAAAACGTTGTCTTGACGCACACCGAGGGAGTAAATTGCAGGCAGACTTCAACGTCATGCAACGAGCGATCCATGGCCTGGCTTCTGTACATCGCGACGATCGCCGCTACGCTGCACTGGTTTATCACCGATCCCTGGGCGATGCAATTCGCTTGGTATGTGCGCCACCTGCTTCGTCCCAGCACTTGGCAAGATCGAGATCACATCCGGGGAACGCTGCGATGGGATGTGTACGGTGGACGCATCGCCAAGCTGTTGACGCTGCTTATCGTGCATGGCGCCGCGATCCTTTGGCTATCGCTCACTTACAACTGGGCATTTACCGTCGCCGCGTTGTGCGGATCCATTGGTGTGATCGCGACGTTGCCCCGGTCGCATGCCAGAACAGCTCCTTGCCGTGCGGGCAGCGATCGCAAGCACTTTCAAGCAGTGCTGCTGGCGGTGCGTGACCTGCCGCGATTGCAGAAGTCGCAGGTGTTGATCGACGATCGTACGTATCTATTTCAGCATGACGCAGGCTCCCCCCAGGCATTTCTCCTGTGGCGAGAGAATGACGAGTCAGGCGATGAGTCGCTGAGCGGCGCTGGCTTCTTCCTAGAAGCCAATCGTATTGCAATGATGTTACGCCACGAAGAAGGCCTGATCGAAGTGCTCGACCCCGGCCAGCGCCCCAGCTCCTTTGTCGTCCAGTTCGAGGTCTGGGAGGAGAAGCGATACGACCTGCTGTGGACCGCTGAGTACGAACCAGGTCTGTTTTACAGCCTGTATGACGATCACTACTTGGATGGCGCCTAAGCCGGCGCAATCGGGCGGTCAAGAAACAAACAACGGCTGCATGGTGACAGCCGTTATTCGAGGTTGATTTAGTTTCGGCAAACAATTGCCGAGGGGAAGCGTCGCTTACCAGCGATCGCCGCCGCGGTCTCCACCACGGTCGCCGCCGCGTCCGCCGCGATCGCCGCCACGGCCACCGCCGCCGCCGCCACCACCGCCGTATCCGCCGCGACCACCACCACCGCCACCGCCGCCGCCGTAGCCGCCGCCGCCACCATAGCCGCCACCACCGCCGCCGCTGCGACCACCGCCGCCGCCGCCACCGTAGCCGCCGCCACCACCACCGCCGCCGCCAGAACGTTCGCGTTCGCGAGCTTCGTTCACAACTAGCTTACGGCCATCGACGTCAAAACCATTCAAGGCTTCCGTCGCAGCGACTGCGTCGCCATCGGAGGCCATTTCCACAAAACCGAAACCGCGCGAACGGCCAGTTTCGCGATCATTGATCACGCTCGCCGAGGCGACCTGACCATATTGACCAAACAGGTTCTCCAGCTCACTGGAACCATAACCGTAGGGGAGATTCCCTACATACAACTTCTTACCCACGGGCGCAGACCTACTCAAACATTCTGACTAGAAACGATCGATCACGGATGGATCGAAGAAACACGAAAAAAGCAGCGTAACCACCGGCGTGTGATTCGCGAGCGGCTACCTTAGCCGGCTCTACAGTCAGAAGGGGAGAAGAAGATTCGGTCGTGCGCCGTTCGAAAATTCGGACCGGAAACCTGATCGTCGCTCGCGTCTTCGGGACTTTCGTCAGCCGACAAGTAATTCTTGCAGTCTGATCCTATCGCCGCGAATTGACCTTCGTCAATAGAATTCGGCTGCTTTTGCCAGTTCATTACCCAAAATTGACGTAATCGTCGCTCGCCTGCTCGCCGCTCCTCCCCGGACGGTGGCCGATCGCAACCGTTTGTTGATTCCTTTCATAATTCTCCCCGGCTAGACTCGGCTCGGCAGACCATTGAAAAGCTCATCTCTCACTACCGATCGCCGCTGGTTTTCGGGGCAAGTAGGCGAAGTTCTCTCTCCAACCTTCCCCGGCCTTTGCTGGGAATCGCGTCAAAACGGCCTGGCAACTACAATTGGCCCGTATCGACACAACTCGCCGTCCAACGCAAAGCGTCCTGAATGCAATCCAAAGTAAAGATCATTGACCTTTTTGATTGCGGCTCAATCCCGGCCGCCGAAGCGGCGCATCGCCTGTTGCTGCTGGTCAGCGAAGAGAACGTCGCCGAGCTGTTGGCCGATTTGCCCCCGGCGGTTCGTGAAAAAATCATGACGATGCCAGCCGAGTACCGCCGCGTGCTGCTGGGCGCTCATACCACAATCATCGGCCCCGAAGAGTTCGACCTGCTCGGACATCTCCCCTCTGAAAAAACACCGACAGCCGAGCAGATTGCCCTCGCCAAACTACGGCTCGCCGACGAAAGCTAAGCAAGCCGCACTGTGCAGCCCCCCTCTCCGCCGGGTTGCGATCCTAAAAAATCTGTTCGCTACTGCTTCCCACTTGATACCCACCGTAATCCAACTACAATCGATGACACAAGTGAGACTGAGTCTCTAACTCAGCAGCATTCTGTCGCCAGCCGCCGCCAGCGAAATCCGTGTTCCGATAGCTCGGGCCAATCCCCCAAGTCTCTACGGCGAGAGAAACAATTCACATGAGATTCCGCTCATTTCGGAAACCCTACTCCCAAGATGGTTTTACCCTGGTCGAACTATTGGTGGTGATCGGCATCATCGGCGTCCTGATTGCCCTGCTGCTCCCCGCCGTTCAGGCAGCCCGTGAAGCCGCGCGACGCATGCAATGCAGCAACAATTTCAAACAACTCGCACTCTCGACCCATCTCTTCCATGACACCAATCGCAACTTTCCGCCGGCCGCCTACGGCACCAAGGGGCTGACCGAAGGGCAGCAATCCGCTGACCCCAACTTCTATATCAATTACAGTCCATTTTTGGCGGTCTTGCCGTACATCGAACAAGGCAATATTAGCGATCGCTACCAAAAGAATCTTCCTCCGGATGACACGACCGATCCCGACGGTGATGGAGTCACCAATGCCTCGCTGACGTCGCAGCCGTTGGACCTGTTTTCTTGCCCGACGATGCCGATCCCCGAGCTTCCCCCGCGGCCGGCATGGTCTAGCTATGGCTTCTCACGCGGCAACTACACCTATGTTTCTGGATCTGGCTATAACGCCATCTGGACTCCAGACGATGGCCCCATCGCGTCTCGCTACTTTGGCAAAGTGCGTTTTGCAGACATTACCGACGGAACCACCAATACCCTTTTGGCCGGCGAGATGCACTACACGCTAACCAACTTCACCTTTACCAACGGCGCAAACTCGGGCAGCCCTCGCAAAGGGAATACCTCTTGGAGCTTTGGTCATCCTTATGGATATGTCACGGCCAGCACCAACGTCCCGTTTAATACGCACGAAGTGGTCGATCGCACCGTCACTGATTATTGGAAGACGAGCGGCCTCTACGCATTCCGCAGCACCCATCCTGGCGGCGGACAGTTTGCGCTCTGCGATGGCAGCGTTCGATTTATTAGTGAAACGATCCAGCACGACACATACCAGGCTTTAGGTTCGCGCAGCGGCGGCGAGGTCATTGGAGAATATTAAAATGAGCATTGCTTCACCTCTCAAGAGCATCCAAGAATCAGACTCCGCTCAACCCACAGCGGCCAAGCCAAAGCTACGGAAACGCTCGCTGCTTAAGCAGACCACGCAGCTAATCCGCCGCTCGCATCTTTATCTGGGGCTATTTCTTTTGCCCTGGGCGATCATGTATGGCTTCACCGGCTTCTTGTTCAATCACCCCTACTCTTTCCGCGATACGCCCAACAAGACGTTTGGCGCTGCTGCATTGGTCGGCACGCCGCTAGAAATTTTGCCGTCGCCAACTGACCAAGCCCAACTTGTGATCGCCCAACTCAACCAACAGCAAACGCCGGAGAAGGCTTACCAACTTGTTGGAGAAGCCGAATACGCCGCACGCCAAACCGCTTTCGCCACCGTCAAATACAACAACCTTAAAGACAAGGTCATAAGCGTCGCGTTTAATCTAACCCACTCCGCAGGCGGAGTTCACTACGAAGGAAATCGCGAGCGCAAACCGCTCCCCCAAGCCCCTTTTACGGCCGGCCCGCCGGTCGTGACCCGATCTTTTGGAGGCGGCGGAAATGAAAGCGCTCGAGCATCCGGCGATCGACGCGGCCGCGAAGCCCCTGCTGAGGATGGCCCTCAAGCGGCGATTCAACTAGAAGATCGGCTCGAAGATCGCGTGCTCGCGACGGTCCCCACGATCCTTGAACGTACTGGTTTTCCCCCGGCGGATGAAATCATTGTGACCACGATTCCGACGATCGCGTTTACGGTCGACTGCGGCGGGGAGCAATGGAATGCGCTCTACGATCCTCGCTCTGGCGGCATCAGCGGCACGCCGGTTGGCTCCGAACCGAAAACCCAAATGGGCTGGCGTCGGTTTCTGACACAGTTGCACATTGCCCATGTCTATCCCTACGAAAAAGGCCCCAAGTGGTACTGGGCGATCATCGTCGACGCGATGGCGTTTGTCATGGTTTTCTGGGGGATCTCGGGACTAATCATGTGGTGGCAAATTAAATCAACCCGCAAATGGGGATTGATTACATTGGCGTTCAGCGCCGTCGTCACGGTCGTACTGGGCTACGCTATGCATGGAGCTCTAACTATCTAACGATGGTTTTGGCCCAAAGAGGCCGTCTTAAAAAAAGCCAGGGGATCGTCGTACAGCGACGGCGCCCTGGCTTTTTTAGGTCGGCCCGTGGGGCTTCAGCCACGAGGCGACTCTCATGATTTTCCGACCCTATTCCGCCGCGATTTATCCGTGGCCCGGCAGTGGGCTATACCTTCGGGAATTGCTCACCAACCGCCGTAGGCCTACCACTACCAATCGCAGAGCGTGAAGTAGCTGTTGGGCAGCGCGAGGAGCCACTCGCGGGCAGCCGCTTCTTCCAACCAAATCTGACCGCGCAGCCCTCGGTTTTGGGCTACGGCGGCGACAAAATCCAGCTGTTGTTGTAATTGTGGACTGATAGGAAACAGCGGTACATAAGCGACCGCTAATCCGCGCAACGCCTCGGCTGCCGCTTCGCCAGCCACATGCGACTCTAGCACCGAAAGCGGTCGTCCTGCGGTATGGTCCAACCACAATACTCGCTCTCTTTGATGCCGATTCGCTACCTTGCCGATCGAATCCCCCATTGCGATGCTCTCCTGAGGAGATCGCCAGGGTCCGGTAGTCGTCGCCACCAAGAGCCGCAGTTCCAGTTCAAATTGATAGTGAATATCCATTTTCATGCCTGATCCAACACCCATGGCGAGTCGAGCACGATAACGCGCAGAGAGACTTCCAGCCTAGCCTCACGCTGCTCGCCAATGAAACCATATCATGCGTTCTTCGGTCTGGTTGGATTTTGCGGTGAAGCCGCAGAGCCTGAGAAATCCAAAACAAGACCAGACGAGTTCTCCACCCTGACACACTTACTGCAGCGGCGAGTGCCTGGCGGAAAAGCGATCGACAAAGCGCCGAAAGGATGGATGGAGCCTTCCTGGGACTCCAAGGAGCGCCCCAACTGCCCAGGCTGGATTCGCTGTGCGACACAGTCCTTGGCAGGCAGCCGGCAAAAAAACCTCGACAAATAGCTAGTGTTTTGCTATTATTTATTCACACATCTATCGCAACATGCGACTGCGGGTTTCACTTTGGCGGTGTGTTTTCGTTGAAGATCGGCAACTTCAAGCGAGATCGACGTGGTGGTTTACTGCGCTGGATGCGCTGCCTTTTAAATACATGACCCGAGGTAGTGTGCGCCGAGATGCAAACCACCTAAATCGGGGATGCCGTCCCTGTCACTGAGAATGTCTAACTCAAAGGGAATTGCCATCGACGATATTCGGGTTTCGACCTTCGTCATCGACTTGCGAGCGAAATTCTCTCGCTCTCACAGCGGATATTAAAAGATACGCCAGTCCGGTTCGCTTCCCCTTGATATCACCTGCCTCTGAATTAGGCGAGAATGGAGATTAAATACGCAGCAATCCCGATCTAGGGCCCTGATGCGGGGGCAAACGGGGGTGAATCCTGGGCTAATTTTAAGGAAGAGGCAGGCCCCTCCGAGAATGGGGGCCGCTTCTGCCCAAATAATATGCAACCAGGGCGCCCGACTCGTTGACACCTCCTCCTAAGCTGTTTAATATTCGAATGTTGTCGATTTTTCTAGCTTTTCTTTGCTGCGCATTTCCGAGGCACATTTGGCACGCGTCAGTCCTTCACAGAGCGGGGTCTTTCAAACCGAGGCGGACCAGCGCGTTGAGCGTTTCACCGAGAGCGTCAGCTTCGACCGCCGGCTCTACGCCGTCGACATTGCTGGCTCGATCGCCCATGCTCAAATGCTAGCAGACGTCGGCGTTCTTACCTTGGACGAAGCAAATCAGATCGAGCAGACATTGCTAGCAATTCGTGCCGAAATCGACGCCGGCACGTTTGAGTTCCAGCAGGCGCTCGAAGATGTCCACATGAACATCGAGAAGGAGCTGGTCGAGCGCCTCGGTGATGTGGGACGAAAATTACACACCGGCCGAAGCCGAAATGACCAGATCGCGACCGATACGCGGTTGTGGGTTCGCGAAGCGATTGACGCGATCGACGCTCGCCTGAAAAACTTGCAGACCGCTTTTGTCGGCCGCTGCGATGCCGATGCCGAGATCGTCTTGCCTGCGTATACGCATTTGCAACGCGCCCAACCGGTCCTCGCGCCCCATTACTGGTTGGCCTATGCCGAGAAGCTGGCGCGTGATCGGGCACGCTTGGCCGACTGTCGCCGCCGGGTCAACATCTGCAGCCTGGGAACCGCCGCTTTGGCCGGGACAACGCTGCCGATTGATCGACACAACGTGGCCGAACGACTTGGTTTTGAGGATGTGGCGCGAAACAGTCTCGACGTTTCAAGCGATCGCGACTATCTGCTGGAATTTGCGTTTTGCTTGACGTTGATTGCCGAGCATCTCAGCACATGGGCCGACGAATGGGTCTTGTGGTCGACGGTCGAATTTAACTTTATCAAGCTGCCGCAGCAGTTCTGCACTGGCTCTTCGATTATGCCGCAGAAGATTAATCCCGACGTCTGCGAACTGGTTCGCGGCAAGACTGCCCGCGTGATCGGCAATCTGCAGACGCTGCTGGTGCTGATGAAGGGTTTGCCGCTGGCTTACAACCGTGACTTGCAAGAAGACAAAGAGCCGCTGTTTGACTCGTTTGACACTGTCTCGGCCTGCTTAGAACTAGCGGCGCCGATTGTGGCTGGGGCCGAGCTAAAGGTCGAATCAATCCGTTCGCGTCTTGATCGCGGCTTTCTGGACGCCACGACGCTGATGGAGCACCTGATCAAGCTGGGAACTCCCCAGCGAACCGCGCATCATCAGATCGGCGCTTTGGTCAAACAGGCGATGGAGCAAGATTGCCGCTTGGCCGACCTGCCGCTAGAAACGTTTCAAGCATTAAATTCGTCACTCGATCAGAGCGTATATGACGTGCTGGGTGTCGATAAAGCGGTCGCCGCTTTTCAAAGTTATGGCTCAACTGCTCCGAGTGAAGTAAAGAAACAGGTCCATTATTGGAAAGAGCAATTAAACTTGGACTAGTTCTCCCCCGCTGCACGGAAGCGCGACGTCGGTACTCCAAATGCTGGAAAGCGGTTCTCCCTTTAGCCCCGCCGCGTACTCACCATGCGATCAACACTTGTAACTTGCTGGATCTTGCTGACTGCCGTCGGCAGCGTCGCCGCTCAAGCACCCGACGAAGCTGCGGCTCCTGCGGTGGTCGATTCTCCGGCCGTCGCCGCGATTCGCGAATCGCTGCCGACAACGCCTTTGCAACTCGCCGAAGCCGCCGGTTTAATGGTCGACCTGGGCCGTGACGATCTGGCGCTAGATTATCTGAAGCAGCTGCTGAGCGATAAACCGAGTGATGAGGACCTGGTCAAGATGCAGGCCAAGCTGGGTAGCGGACCGCTGATCCGTTTCCAAACGCTCCCGCAGCTGCAACCGACCGGAACCGAAGTTTCGCAGTTGGTCTTCGCTGCGGTTGAAAAGCTAACCCGCAATCCGGATTTCCTGAAGGAGCAAGTAGACGCGCTCTCTTCGACAGACGAGACGGCGATTCGCCGCGCCAACATCGCCCTGCGCGGCGCTGGAGCCGCAGCGATCGAGCCGCTGCTGTTGGCCTACGCCAAAAGCGACCAACTGGCGACACGCAACGCGGCTCTCACGATCATCCTGCAACTGGGGCAAGATGCCGAACCGCCGCTGTGGGGCGCGCTGGACAGCAACGATCCGCAAATCAAAGCCGCCGCATTAAAAGCGCTGGGTGCGTTGCGATCAACGCGTTCGCTTGAAGTCCTGGTTGGTCCGGCGTTCGCCGCCGCTGCGCCGTCCGAAGTTCAGCAAGCCGCCAGCCAAGCGGTGATCGATATCGTGGGCGAGCCTGCGACGGCCGACGATGTCGAGCAGTTATTGACCCAACGGATCGAAGGCTATTTGGCAGGCGAACCGGTCTTTGCCGGCGGTCCCACTGCCGAGATCGACGTCTGGACCTGGAACGACGCCGCGCCCCATCTGACCAAAAAGACGTTGAGCATGGCCGACGCATCGACCGTTTGGACAGCTCGATTGGCGCGTGACTTGGCGGCCCTGAATCCGCAAAACTCGTTAAACGCCCGCCTGCGCATGCTGACGGCGTTGCAAAGCGTGATCGCATTGGATGGCCCCAACGCCGAAATCAAGGGAACGCCGGCAGACGCCGCCGCCCAAAAACTAGGAAGCGCCGCCGTCGAAGATGCGCTCGATTACGCGTTAACCCATCCTAACATGACCATGGCCGCGATCGCCGCCGCTCGCTGGTTGGGAGAACAAGGAGACTTGGCCGCGCTGGCTCCGCGCAAAGGGCGCCCTAGCCCGCTAGCCGCCGCTTTGTCGCATGGCAACTTTCGCGTCAAAGCCGCCGCCGTCGATGCGGTGCTGGCCCTGAATCCCACCGCGCCTTACGCGGGCTCCAGCGCCTTGATCGAAGCGCTGCTCTCCTTTGCAAAAACTTCTGGCGAGCGAATCGCGGTGATCGCCGATCCCGATCCGATTCGCGCTCAGGAACTAGCAAGCCGCCTGACGGAACTGGGCTATAGCGCCGTCACACGTCGCGGCCGCCGAGAGTTTTTTGACGCCGCCTATGCGACTCCTGATGTTGAATTAATCTTTATCAGCGATGCCGTCGATCGGCCAGGCGCGTATGAAATGGTGCAAATCTTGCATCATGATCGACGCACGGCCAACACGCCGATCGGGGTCTTACCGTGGCTCGAAGATTATAGCCGTTGGCAAGTTCGCCTGGCCGACGATCCCTATTCGCTGGCGCTGATCCGGGCCCACGATGCTCAAGGTCTGACCGGACAGATTCAGCAGATGTACGCCTGCCAAGGGCGATTGCTGGTCGCCGCTGACGAACGAGAAGCCCGCGGCGACAAAGCCCTCGCTTCGCTCGCCGCCCTAGCGGCGGATCCGACGTACAAGTTTTATGATCTCATTTTGTACGATGCGGCGATCTCGGCCTTGGTTCGCGATCCGACCTCCATGGAAGACGCGTCGGCGCTGTTGGGCAACTTGGCGACGCCGCTGGCGCAGCATGCCTTGGTCGAGACGGCCAGTGAGATTGTCCGTCCGCTAGGCGAGCGTCAGCTTTGTGCGCAAGCGTTTGCTGACGCGGTCAAGCGTGCGGGACTACGACTAACACGCGAGCAAATCTTGCTGCAATACGAACGTTACAACGACAGCGAAAAACAGGATCGCGAGTCGCAAGATGTTTTGGCGAGCTTGCTCGATACCATCGAAGCTTCCGCCAAGGGGGTTCGCCTGGATCAACCCGGCCTCGTGCAGCCTGAAATGGAAGAGGTCGAAAAGTAGGATATGTACAGCGATTGGTCAGACGCACCGCGCTCGCTGGCGACGATCGGCTACGAGTCACCGATCCCCGGTTTGATTGGCTCTAGCCAAGCGATGATGGAGGTTTACAAACTCACTCGTCGCGTCGCAGGCAGTAACGCATCGGTGCTATTGCTGGGCGAAACCGGCGTTGGCAAAGAGATGATCGCTTCGGCGGTTCATCGGCTGAGCCAACGCGCGGCAGGCCCGTTTGTGAAGGTCAACTGCGGCGCTTTGAGCGAAAGCCTGCTCGAGAGCGAACTATTTGGACACATGCGCGGAGCATTTACCGGCGCGGTCACCAACCGCACCGGACGCTTTGAAGCGGCTCACTGCGGCTCGATCTTCCTCGACGAAATCAACTCGACGTCGCTGCATTTGCAGGTCAAATTGCTGCGTGTGCTGCAAGAACGCGAGTTTGAACGGGTCGGCGACACGCAAACCATCCGCGTCGACACGCGCGTGGTCGCCGCGTCCAACCGCGACTTGATGGACGAGGTCGAAGCCGAACGTTTTCGCGAAGACTTGTACTGGCGGCTCAACGTGGTGCCGATTCGTATTCCCCCGCTGCGCGAACGGCGCGAAGATATCCCTGAATTGGTCGCCCACTTTTTGAATGTCTATAGTGACGCCAACGAGCGGCATGTGGTGCATATCCAGCGCGATGCGATGGACGCGATGCAAGACCATGATTGGCCCGGCAATGTCCGCGAACTGCAAAACTATGTCGAGCGCGCCGTCGTGCTGGCCGAATCCGATGAGTTGACCATCGATCTGCTGCCGCAAGAGATGCGTAGCGGCTCAAAACGGCCGAGTCTTGGCATGTCAGCGCAGTCGTTTGACCTAGAAACATTGACCCAAGAAGTCGTGCAGCAAGGTCTAAGCGAAGCCGACCCCGACGCCGAGGATTTGCATAGCCGCGTGGTCAATCGAGTCGAGAAAGAACTGATCGCCCAGGTAATGCAATCCTGCAGCGGGGTACAGACCAAAGCGGCGACCCGCTTGGGGATTAATCGGAATACCCTGCACAAAAAGCTGAAAGAATACGATCTCGACTCGTAATCCATCACTCGGACTCAACCGCACCTATAACGAGTGACCTATGTTCCCTTGTTATTTGTACTCCCCGGTTCTGCTTGTAGTGACCAATGTCCCCGTTTCACCCTGACCACGATTCGCTACAACCGTCACAAATGGAACGCTGGCTTGATGCGTGTACAGCCCATCGCCAGTTGACGCTGCTTGTCGCCTGCATCTTCTGCTTGGTGATTGGCGGCATGGATTTCTATCTGGGCAACTCCGTTCCCATCATCGGCCTTTGTTTGCCGTTTGTTGTGGCCGTATGCTGGGTTGCAAGCTTGCAAACGGCGATTGTGTTGTCGTTGTTTTGCGCGGTCGCTTGGCTTCTCGACGACACGTTATTTATCCATAGCAATTCGCCGGGGTTGTCGCTCTCCGAAATCTGGCTGACGGCGGTGCATGCCTCCTTTTTTCTGGTGGTCGTTTCCGTAGTTTGGCGCCTGCGCTGCGCCTACGAGCGCGAGCGACTTTTTGCGCGTGTTGATTTGCTGACCGGCCTGCTAAACATTACCGCGTTTAATGACACCGCGGAGCGCGAAGCGGCGCACTGCCGTCGGATCGGTTCACCGCTGACGGTCGCATTTATCGATTGCGATAATTTCAAGCAGATCAACGACACCCTGGGGCATCGCACCGGAGATCGCTTGCTCAAAGAAATTGCCAAGACGCTGTGTGGAAGCGTCCGCGAGATGGACGCCGTCGCGCGACTAGGCGGGGACGAGTTCGCGTTACTCTTGCCCGACGCAAGCAAAGAGCAAGCAGAGATCGTCATCCAGCGCGTGCGCACAAGACTGAACCAAGCAATGGCGGCGGAGAATTGGCCGGTCACTTTCAGCATCGGAGTTGCGATCTATCACCATCCCACAGTCGACGCCGATGCGCTGCTGCATGGCGCCGACCAGTTGATGTACGACGTCAAACACAAATCCAAAGATGGCGTTGCGTTTCAAGAGAACTAGTCACCGAATCAGAGCGCAATGTCGTACCGGGTCTCTCCTCGCTTTTCGACCATAACGCGCAACCCGCTGGTCGTCCGTTCCGTATATTTGGCCGGGATCTGCACCGTCATCCTTGCTGGCGGATTGGTGGCCAACGCGTGGGCGTCGGTTTCTTCGATGATGGTTTTGCCGATCGAGACTTGATACGCCTGACCAAGGTCGGCAGAGGGAAACTTGACCGAGTACTTGCCACCCAGCTCGAGATTCGCATAGGCCGACTCTCCTGTCTGGGGAGAAGTGAAGTGAACGCTCCCCTGCTCTAATGGTTTGCCTTCGAGAGTCACGATTCCCTGGATGGTGGCGCTAGGACGTTCGTCTCCAGTACCGCACCCCACTAGCATGCTGACAAAAACGACGACAATCCAAATTTCGAAAAGACGGTTCATTGACTTGGACCTCAATAGAAGTTCTTGATGCGTGGAACAACGAACATCAGGGACTAATATTCGCTGATTACTTGACCATCATCACGAACGCTCAATTGCTGGATCGTCATCAAGCTAATCGTGTTCGGCACAAATCGGACCGATCCGTCGACCAGAACCACTTGGATGCCGCCGGGATGAAAGGAAGTCAGCGGCGTATTGAAGTCCCATTCAGCGTTCGCTTCGGCGCCGACCGAGGTGGGATTGGGAGAATGGTAGACAGCCGTTAACCCACTCCCATATTTGTGCAATCCCGCTGAGCCGGCGCGCCAATCGGCGACCGACCCAGTTTGAGCGCAACCGCCCCAGCCGGTGTGATAGTTGGCGATCCTTCGCGTAGCCGCGCTGGCGTTCGCGTTGCCCGACTGTTCGGAAATGAGAATCGTGTTCGACGTGCCATCAATGACATCCTTCAAGCCGCCGCACTTGCCGATCAACAATGCCCCATTGTCGGTCGCATAGGCGTCGTACTGAGTCTTGTAATAGGTAGTCGTTCGCCCTGCCGGATCAGGATAGGCGCCCATGATGCCGACGTAGTGATGCCCTTGCGTTACCGAGCCAATCGCTTTTAGGTTCGCACTGTAAGCATAGTTCGGATCGAGTGCGCTGGAAGGACAGACATAACCATCGACAATCAGACCAAACAACTGCCGCGTATAGCTGCTGTAGGCGTTGATGTCCGTTTGCGAGTTGCCCCCGACATAGGTATCCAGGTTATAGCCGGAAGTTCGGTCGAGATCATAAATCGAGGTCTGTTCCATAAACGGTAACAGCGCCCAGCGCCAGCTCGTACCTGCTTTGGTGATGTAGTAGCGTGCGCCGAATGGCAGTGCCCGATGCGTGTCGTGATAGTTGTGCGTCGCCAAACCGAGTTGCTTCATGTTATTACTGCAACTCATCCGCCGCGCCGCTTCGCGGGCTTGTTGCACGGCGGGCAACAACAGAGCAATCAAAACGCCGATAATCGCTATGACAACCAACAGTTCAACCAGCGTAAAGCCGCGACGACAGTCGCAGCCTGAGGGGACATTCGCTCGCATTGGAATCAACCTTAAAGAAAGATAGAAATGACTGTATCGATATCTTCTGTCTGGAGGTTCCGCCTATAGCTGCTTTCAATCGATCGTTTGCCTGATCTCGAACAGAAGAAATACTCGCCGTCTACGGCGCCGCGTCGCTTTGCAAATAGGCGAACAAATCTCGAATCTGCGTCGCCGTCATGTCGCCCAACAAGCGATCCGGCATCAGCGACTTGTCGACCGCCAACGGGCCGGCTTCGATCTCGTCGCGCGGGATCACCAACTGCGGATTCTCGGCGTTTTGCAGGGTGATCGTTTTATCATCCTGCTCACGCACAAACCCAGACAACACGCGGCCATCGATCAGCAGCACCCGAAAATTGGTGAACTCTTCCCGAATCGCCGCGCTCGGATCGACCACCGATAGCAACATGTAATCCATGTTCTTCCGTTCGTAGCCGGTCAGGTCAGGCCCAATCGACGCCCCCTCGCCATGCAGCTTGTGACAGGTGCCGCACTGTTTTTTGAAGATCGCGGCGCCGTGTGCGGCGTCTCCTTTACCGGTCCGCAAGATGGTCGCAGTTTGCTCCATCAACTGCGCCAACTCGTCAGGCGTCGACCGCGTCGCTCCCCACTGCTTGGCGATTCGCGCATTCAACGACTCATCGCCGTGCAGCTTTAGGTTCTCGACCAAATCCACTGCGACGGCCGAGCGAGGGATTGTCTCCTGCTCGATCGCATCGATCAATCGATGGGCCGATGCGGCCCTACCAGCGGCCAAGTCGATAATGGCCGACTGCACAGGCTCTTTCTCTTGCGGGTAGCGGGCAACCAGTGCGGCCGCGATCTCGGGTGAATCAAACTGTCGCAAACCACCGATCGCCGCCAAGCGAACCTGGGCCGATGCCGCCGACATCGACAGTCGCAATAGCGCATCGCGGGCCGTCGTCGATCCGACTTGTCCTAACAGTTGGGCCAGCTTAATCCGTTGATCGAGTTTGGCTTTTTCATCCTCGATCAATGCAATCGCGGCCGTCTCGGCTTCTTTCTGGCCAGCTCGCACCAACAGCGCCATTTGCTCGACCGAATCGCCGCTGGCAGCCGCGACAATGGCATCGCGCAGTTGCGACGGCATCCCCTCGATCTTGCGACCAGCGAAAGCGGTGTCGATTCCGGTTAGCATCTGGGCCCGAAGTTCGGGGGCTTCCGTTGCATTCAGCAATTCGGCAAGTTCCAACAGATGCTCTTCAGTCGGTTCGGCCGCCAAACGCTGCGCTAAACGAGGCAGCACAATCCCGCCGCCGATCTTCGTCGCCTGCAACTGTTTGACAATCTTGCCGGCGGCCAACGAAGAATCGTTGGCGTGCGATTCGATCGCCCACCAGGTTAGCAGCGGAATGTGCGGGTCATCGGCCAAGTCATCGCGAGCAGCCAGTCGCACCGCCGTTTCATAGCCGATCACTCCGGGAATTCGTTTCGCCGTACACGCCAACTGGCTGCAAACTTCGACATTGGTTTCTTGCTCGGCCAAGCGGTAGAGATCATCCACCCGACTCTCGGCTAACTCCGGCGTTAACAGACGGATCCCCCAGATGCGGACATAGGGATCCTCGTGCCGCAGCGCAATCGTCGCCGCTTGCTGGTCATACTGCTTCAAACCATGGATCGCCCACAGATACTCCAGTGCTAATTGTCCTGTGGTTTGCGGCAGTTGCTTGATCAGGCTGGCCGCGGCGCTGGCGTCGCCATGTTCATAGAGCATTCGCTGCGTCAGTTGACGGCGCAGTTTGTTGGGGCTATTGAGTGTCTCAATCAATTCGGCAGTCGAAAGCTTGCTCAGATCAAACGGCTCTTGATGCGGATACTTGTTGGGCTGCAAACGCCAGATTCTTCCCCGGGCTCGATCCCACGTATCGCGAGGATCAACATGCGTCAGCCGTGTGTCACACCAATCGACAATGTAGACGCAGCCATCGGTACCGACTTTGATATCGACCGGGCGAAACCAAACGTCGTCGGTCTCGATCACTTTCAGCTCGTCCTCGGTCTTCCAAGTCGATCCGTCCGGCGACATTTTGGAAACAGCCACATAATTATGCAGCGGCACCGGCGCGATCAAACGGCCGAAGTAGCGAGAGGGCAACGCGTCGCTTTCGTACTTCACCAAGGTATGGCTAAAACGCTCGGCGGCGGCGTGTCCCATTTGATTGAAATATCCAAACGCGTAGGGATTGGTCAAAGCGCCATGCTTGCCCCAGCTCTTCGAGTAGTAGCCACCTTGAACGTAATGAAACCCGCGAGTGTTGCCGCCGTTATGGCCCGAGTAAACGCGTCCCTGGGCGTCAAATTCGACGGCGAACGTATTGCCACCCCCTTCAGCGAAAACCTCAAACCGTTCCTGCTCGGGATGGTAACGCCAGATCGCTTGCCCCTTGAAATGAATCGGCGGCTGCGGGTCAAGTCGCGGTAACGTGACGCTGGCCCAACAGGTGCTTCCTTGGGCGCCATACAACCAGCCATCGGGCCCCCAGGTCAAGCTGTTGGCGACCGCGTGCGTATCGGCCATGCCAAATCCGGCCAAGTGCACTTCGGGATCGCCATCCGGCACGTCGTCTTGATCTTTGTCGGGATAGAACAGGAGATACGGCGGGTTCATCACCCACACGCCGCCGCGGCCCGGCAAGGCGCTGGTAACGATGTTCAAACCGTCGACAAACGTCTTTTGCTTGTCGTACGTACCATCGCCGTTGGTATCTTCGTGAATCGTGATCTTGTCGGCGCCGCGATCATGATTCGGCGGCGCTGGAGGCACCTTGTCAAAGACGGCGCGAAGATGCTCGTCATACTTGACTACCTTCAGACCGGCCGGAAAGGGATACTGCAAATACTGCACAACCCACATTCGTCCCCGCTCATCAAAGTTGATGCAGACCGGTTGGCGAACTTCAGGCTCCGACAGTGCGATTTGGATCGTCACATCGTCCGGAGTGACAAACTTCTGCTGAGCCTGGGCCGGCTCGAGCGCCGGAATCGAGAAATCGCCGGTCGCGCCGCGGCCAGCAAAGTTGCGGATATGTTCACGGACCGACTCGTTCTCGGCCGCCTCCAGCGAGCGCTGTTTCTTGGCCAGATCCGGTGGCGATTCTTGGGCGACAGCTCTAGAGATCAGGCCGCCAAAAAGGGCGATTAGCAGTACAAACAAGCGGCAGGCAGGAGATTTTGGCATGGCGGTCACTGGGCGGGATGGACTAAGCGTGACAGTTTTCGCTGCTCCTCAGTATAAAGAAGCAAAACTAGATGTCACGAGAAATCTTCCCCTGCGGCGACCACTCGATTACGGCGCAGGATCCCAGCAAAATCATTGCTTACGGCGCAAGTTCCAGGCGAAACTGCACCCCCTGGGCGACTGCGGCTTCTAGGCAGTCCTTCATCGCGGTCAATTCTTCGACCACTTCGTCGCTGTCGTCCAGCTGTTCGGCCAGGTCGGGTTCTTCGGCGATTGCGTCGATTAGCGCCAGCATGGTCTTCAGCCCATCGGCCGGCGAATACCATTCGTCCCACACGCCGAGCGCTTCTTCCAGATCGTCTTCGTCGCCGTCAAAGTCCTCTGGAATCGGACGATCATCCCCAAACGAACTAAAGCGAGCGACGTCGATTGCTTCTGCAATCGCATCCAACGCTTCAAACTGATCAAACAGCACGGTTCCTTTGGCTTTGAACTTAACGCCGGTCAATTTTGGATTGAAGACGGGAAAAACCGACATGCTCATCGCACGATCCTTATCGCTAACGTGCCGACCATTACATCGCCTGGGCCGCGCCAGGCATTTCCTGCAGAGAAACTCGGGGTCGCACGTCCCTTAATATAGTTGGAAATCGGCTATTTGGTTAGGGAACCTGAGAAACTATGTCCTCACCCCGGCGCAACCCTAAAAACCAGACGAAAGTAAACGCCGTGGAGAGGAGCAAACCGTGGTAGAAGTAACCGACGACGGCGAGAGATAGAGCGAGGGCTTGGGCATTCGCCGAAAAGAGTTCGTCTGTGCCGAGAAACATGTAACGGCACAATGGATACTGCACCGTTGCGACAAGCAATATAATCGCCAGGTAGAGAAGCCAATTTCCCTCTCCTGATCGAATCGGTCGTTTGCCGAGTTCGAATGACTTATGCCGCGGCAGAAAAGCAACTGCCGCCGCACACGCAATCGCGGTGATCGTGATCGTCGGTACGACACGATAGGTTAGCGTGCCTAGGAGGCTCCCCTGAGCTGGCGCGACAGCAGACAAACTAATCGCAAACAACGTCATACCCAGCAGCAAATGCCATAAAGAGATCTGGGCGGCCGAGGTTTTCTGCGAATGCAACTGGATCCGAAAGATGCCGCAAATCACTTTGGCAGTTCCCAGCGAGATCAATAGCAGCAGCAATAGCATTCGCCAACCATGGATCACTCCGAACTCAAGAAAACTTTTTCTGCTCCACGGATTGATGAAAAAAAGAGCGGTGCTCAACGTCAGCAAAATCACAGCAATGCAACGCATCCTGCGTCCACCGCTCACGAACAATACGGAGCAGAACGCGAGATTACAGACCGGTTGCAAATAGGCTGCCGATTGCACGAATCCAAAAAACAGCAATGAAATGCGGCTTATCGGCCGACTAGAAACGAGATCGCCATAGAGGTCGTATTCGACAAATTCTCGATGGAACAGCATCATCATTGCTGCATCGAACAGCAACCACAGCCACACGCCGATCACCGTACCGATCGTTTCTCGCCGTAGCCACCAGGTTGTTTGCGATCGCTGCATAAAGTCCCCCGCCTATCTATTCGCGTAGCGGAGGAGGCTATTGCCAGAAATCGGCCGCGAAACAATTCGCACCTTTCACGAGAAAGATTTAGACTAACACAAGACGACGCCCACTTTGGCGCAGCGGTCCCTAACGGATGATTTTGTGATGACCGAAAAGTCTGCTCCCCAAATATCTACTACCGGTGCTGGAGTTCTGCTGCTGTCATTATTTTTGGCTGGCTATGTTGGCTCTTTCATCTATCTTTCGCGGACTGGAATGGAGCGTGCAGAAGAAAATATCTGGGATGACCGCTACGACTTTCTGGATGATGAATGGTCCGTCGACAGCCTCGCACGCGAGCAACTCCTCCAGAGCTTTTACTATCCGCTGGTCGAACTCGATGCGAGAATCGTCTCTGGCAAACGACCGACCAATAGTCTGACGGTCCCCACCATTTATCTGGATATGCCCCTTCGCTGGCCTCCCACCCAACCATGAATGACAGACCAGAAAAGTCGCCGTATCTCCGTGAAGGGGCTATCGTCTGTCTCTTTGGCTTGCTCGCTGTCTACTTCAGCTCGTTCTACTACTTCTCTCGGCATGGTTATCCAGATGGCGCCAAGTACGATTTCGAGGGCTATTACTTTGCCAACCCGCACTCCCAATCAGGTGAAGAACGCCATTTATTGCTTTGCCGCTTCTATTGGCCGGTGATCAAGCTCGACGCCTGCTTGACCGGAGAATCCCCCGGCGCGGCGCTGCTGCAAAAACTATCGTGCGTCGACATCCATGCAGACGATTCTCGACAATAGGATTGCGACATGTCCCATACCCGTTCCCTTCGATCGAACATTCGTGACGGACTGATCGTTATCGTGTTGGGCGGTCTGGCGATCTACTTGGGCTCGTTCCTCTACCTTTCGCGCGTCGCAATGGGGAAAGCGGAAGAGTTTGGCATGGACGACTATTATTTCACCGAACCCGCGTGGTCCGCCGAGCGAGAGCAGAAGGGCCAAGTCCTCTGCAATCTCTATTGGCCATTGATCGAGATCGATGCACGACTCGTCTCTGGCATGCGTGCACGGGTCGTCAAGCGCGTTCGCCTGATCGATGACATCCAAATGGCGCCGGCAACGCAGCGCAACGGCAGGCCGCAAGAACTTTCGCCCCCCAGTCCGCAAGACTGACGATCTTTTGGGCAAAAAATCCAATTCGCCTAACTTCCTACGCTTGTACGATCGATCCGAACAGGAAATCTACACAATCAACTTCCTCCACCAATTGCTCCGAAAGAGTTGACGCGCCCTATTCGCTATGAAATACTTCGGACCTTCTCTATTTCCGTTTGCAGGCGATTTGTCGGGGTATTTTCGATGGCGAACGTCTACCAAATCAACGCTTCTCGCGCCACGCTCCGAGAATTCTTGTTCGAGGGCTACCTGCTCGGGATTCCATTTGGTTTAGTGATCAAAGGTCTGGGTCTTCGGACTCCTGCTTCGACCGATGATCCGGCGGTCGATCGGCTGGGCGAATTTGTCACCGATCACCCTTGGCCCGCAAAGATTGATGACAGGTTTGCGCCTGAATTGGCCAAGTTAGAGTCGCTCGGTTTTCGCCAGCTCGTTCGCCACGAGATCGTATTGCCGCAGCACAACACGACGATCTATCGTGTGACGATGCTGCACGAATCGGGCAAGCATGTCGCCCGGATGCAATATCGCGTCTGGCGCTCGCAAGCGCAGACGCTCGAATGGCTGAAATGCCAGATCGAAACGCTGCTCACAGACGGCTCGTACCTGATCACGTTTGGCGGCCAGCCCGACTTGCTGGCGCCTGACAATTTTCGGATCGAGCGCTGCGGCAAGAACAAAACGGTGGAGCAACTCTGGCGGCGGCATCAAGAGCGACTGGTCGAAACGCTGAGTCCACCGCAAGAGCTCTATTCGCGTGACGACTTGCTCCACTACATCGATAGGCAACACGCAGAGTTGATCAACTTTCATGTGGCGCGCGGCTTTTTTGATCGTCCCGAACCGCTCGATCCCCCCTTAATGTCATCGGACGCTTCCTCGACAGAGGAAGCGGCGGATCCCGATGGTGAACCGATCGTCTCTGCGATCACCAACGACGATCACAAATATCAGGACGTTTTCGCCGAGCTCGACAAACTCGAGAAAAACCAATCGAGTTGGGGCGCAATGATCACAATGCTGGTGATCTCGTTTTTCCTCTTCGCCGCGGCCATTGGCTGGCAGCAAGACTTTACGGCGATCTTGTTGCTAGCGCCGATCTTGCTGTTTCATGAAGCAGGGCACTTTATCGCGATGAAACTGTTTGGCTATCGCGATACCAAGATGTTCTTCATTCCCTTCTTTGGCGCCGCCGTAAGTGGGCGTCACTTGAATGTCGCCGGCTGGAAAAAAGGGCTCGTCTCGATGGCCGGCCCCCTGCCGGGGATCTTTGTCGGCGGCGCGATCGGGATCTGGGCCTTGTTTCAACCGGCCGATTGGAAATTTCAATTGGCGCTCGCGTCATTGCTGATCAATGGACTGAACATGCTGCCGATCTTGCCGCTAGACGGCGGCGCCTTTTGGCAGGCGATCTTATTTTGTCGGCATCGGTTTCTGGACGTCGCATTTCGCAGCGTCGCCATCGCGGGCTTGGCGCTGATTACGTTGGCCACCGGCTCTTATGTCTTTGGCTTTATCGCGTTTGCAATGACCATGGCGCTGCCAGTCGCCTATCGCATCGCGTCGGCGGTCGAGCGACTGCGGGCACAAGGATTCGCCGCGATCTCCAATGACGGTAAGTCGATCCCGCGAGACGAAGCGATCATCTTGATCGACGACGTTCGCGCCCACTTCCCCGAGCCGCTTCATCCAAAACTTATTGCACAAAATGTCTACGCCATCTTTGAATCGTTGAACGCCAAGGCGCCCGGCTTGTTGGCGACGCTGGCGCTGGGGTTGCTTTACTGCGGTTCGTTTTTGACCTGCTTGATCTTGCTTGCGGTAATCTATGTCGGACGAGATGCAGACCTGAGAGATTTGCTGGCGATGGGCCAGTCTCAGCCAGAAATTCATTACGATGCTGACTCTCAGCGCTCGATCGATGTTGGTCTGCTGGCCGGCGAGACGGTCACCTACACCGCACAATTCGCCAACACTGCTGCCGCTACGACGGAGTACGATCGCTTAGCCCAAACAGCCGGGCCGCTGCGGCTGCTGCAGATCGGGCCAACCCTGTTTGTCACCGCGTCTGCTGACGGAGCGCAGCACGGCATGTTGCATGATCAATTGCAGGCGGCTGCCGACGATGCATTCTCAACGACGACGGAAGGCGCCGTGGTGCGTACGATGACCATTGCGCTGACCGGCGACTCGGCCCAAGAGATGCTGGGCGATGCGGAGAACTTTCGCGCGATCCCCTTCTTTGTGCAAGCGATTCCTCCTTGGGATCCGCTTTGGGACGATGCGCCGGCGGAGCAGCGCGATCAATGGCGGAAAGTGCGACAAACGTTCGCTAAGTTGCAAGAGATCGATTTATTTCTGGATGATCCTGAATTAGAACAAGCCTATGAAGAAATGGAAGCGTCGCTAGATCGCGGCGGTGATGGGAATCAGTGGAACGAATTGCAGAAGAAATACAAGGAAATTTTCCAGCGAAAGAAACAGGAGTTGATCCGTGCGAAACTCGCCCAGATCGACGATCCAGTGATGAAAGAATTGATTGACGCCTATTTCGACTATCAGCGTGCTTATGAAGAGCAAGTCGAGGCCAATATGCGTCAAGATCCGCAAGTCCAGGAGCCCCGCCAAACGGAGCCGCAAGAGCAGCGACTGATCGCCGCCGCAGAGATCTTAGGAGTGATGCCTGACAAAGAGCCGATCGATGGGAACGCGTCGCAAAGATGCCATCCATTCGGATACACAGTTGGTCCCATCCTGATGCTCAGCGTTGAATCGCATCAGCCTGAATTGATCCTGCCGGCGTTGGCAAAATGGTACCTGCGGCACAAATGCGTCGAGATAAAATATGACGTGACGTCCGGCCAGCAATGGCAGGATATGTAACCACCGCCGTCATGAACCATTTACCATTCGCCGCCATCCGACCGAATACCTGGTACGTCGTCACACATCTCCCACGGCAGTCCCGGTCGGCTCGAAGATTGTCGCTTGACAGCGTGCACGGATTTGGGGTCGATTACGGATTGAGAATGTACGCACGCTCATCACGAGCGATCGCGCGGCCGAAATGCTGCGCGCAGTAGGCCGTTGCCTGGCTAGCTCAGCGGAACTGCGGCTCGCTGGATCTGCAAGCTTTGGAATTGATCGACCCCGCGGTCGGGTGATAACTAAGGAAAAATAACGCAGTCCGGTCCACACGACTTCACTTCGCCGTGGGGATCGATTTTTGAACCTACTCTTCGTGAACCTTTTCGCCTCCTACCTCATCCAACCGATTACACCCCATTTCGCCCAACCAATGCAGGACTGTCGATGGGTAAAATCTACGAGAAGATCGATGATCGCATCGCGAAATTCATCCGCCACCAAAAGCTCTTTTTTGTCGCAACCGCGCCCTTAGCTGAGGACGGGCTGATTAATCTTTCGCCGAAGGGACTCGATTCGTTTCGGATCTTGGATCAGCAGACGGTCGCTTATCTGGATTTGACCGGCAGCGGCGTCGAGACAATCGCTCACGCCAAAGAGAATGGCCGGATCACCGTGATGTTTTGCGCGTTCGACGGTCCGCCGAATATCTTGCGACTGTATGGTCAGGCCGAAGTACTGGAGCCGGATCATGCCGACTTTGCCGCACTGCGTGAGCTCTTCCCGCCGATGCCCGGTACGCGTTCCATCATCCGCGTTCATGTGCAGCGGATCGCCGATACCTGCGGATACGCTGTTCCCAAATACCAGTTTGTCGAGGATCGCTCACAGTTGATTGACTACAGCGTCGCCAAGGGAGTGGATGGGCTGAAAGACTACCGCCGCGAAAAGAACATGACCAGCTTAGACGGGCTGAAGGGGCTTGATAACTTTGAGGGGGATTGGAGTGAGGAAAGCACCGATTGAAGTCGGTGACGAATGTCGAAGCAAGCACGAATGACCCAATGGCATTGTTACACGCTAAGCGATGCACCATTACCCGTTTGCGCCGCCGGTTGGTACGTCACCCTCTTTTTCTTCTTCGGACTCTTGATCGTTTTGAGCATCTTCGCTGCGGACAATCATCCGTTCGCGCGTTCGATCGACCAGCTTTAAGATGGTGGCCAGCGCTGTTTCGTCGCCAAAGTTTGAGCGTGAAGCTCGATCAATCATTTGCAACTGTTCTTCGATCGCTGCTTTGTCTTCTTCGCGACGAACCCGAGCAGAGACCGTCAGAATCGCTTCCATCAGACGCAATGTCGCCGCTTCGCTGTCGGCGCCGCTTTGACGAATTTGATTGAAAGCGGCGCCCAGAACTTCAGGAAACCCACAGGGCCACGCGATGACTCGCAATGTCTCATCGTCGTCGTAACGATAGGCGGAAGGAACCTCTCGCTGCGCCAAACGACAGAGCGCTGCGCCCAACCGATCAATGCTGTTCATCGCGGTAAAGGAGTCATTAATCCCCGGAGACAATGCCCTAATAGCGACCTGCACTAACTCATGCACAGCGCAGTTGACGTCTTGCCGAGGCGTGCGATTGGTTCCTATGATCAGCGTTTCGCGAATCGCACTTAGCAAATCATCGTTCACTCTGTCTGGCGGCCCTACCTCGGCGATCGCATCGCCAGTGGTGATAAAATCACCAGGTCTTTTTCGGAGTTCAATCATCACGTCTTGCGACTTGGCGGTTCCTAGCAGCGTAGAAATATCAATCCCCTGCAGGTAGCCTTCGGAGGTCGTGTCGACAGTCACGCAGTCGCGATGAAAACTTTCAAGCTCGGCGTCGCTTGGCTTTCCATTACCCGGCAAGGCTTTGCCGATTTCTTCAGGATAGAGACGTTCGATCGACGCGTTCAGATCATAACCAAGCGCCTCGACGATACGCGGCGCCTGGATCTCGCTGGCGACTTCATGCACGAAGTAAATCAAGATCATCAAGCAGGCGACCGCCGCGATGATCGCCGCGTTGACGGACAGCACCGGGACATAGTCATCTCGATCCTGCAATGTGCGCAGGACAAGAAAGCAATAGACGCTGGTCGCTAACAACGAACCCATCGCAACCTGTGCGGTGTTGTCTTCCATCCGACTGCGAAGCACACGTGATCCGTATTGCCCTGACGCGATCGAGAGAGTCACCATGTTTAAGGAGAAAACGACGCCGGCGACCGTGACCATCGAGCCGGCGATGGTGGATAAGACTGAGCGCGATCCAGCAGTCGTCGTCTGCAACCAGATCGATTCATACTTGGAGAAATCGACGGTCAGGTCCATCATCGGCAAGGTAAAGCCGAACATGATCCCCACGCACAGAAACAGGCTCGGTACGAACCAAAAGCTGGCCCGCGATCGATCCCAAAGCATCGTTAGGCGCGCTTCCATGACCTCAACTTCCGATTGTTATTGGCTCAAAAAAAGCGGGGTCAAAAAATTGGCCGCATCGTCCCACTGGTCGGCCGCCGCGCGAAAATCAACCTGCATCGCTCTCTTGGTCTTCGGCGTTTCGACCCGCGCCGGCACATCGACTTTCGTATTAAGCGGAATTTGCCCGCTGGGACCGGTTGCGAGCGTCGTTTCGACTGCAGGTTGTAACAAATAATCCACCAACTGCCGGGCTTTCTCGGGATGCGGGCAGTCGTTCAATATCGCTAAAGTGTTGGGAATGTAGAGGGTCCCTAACTCCCCTTCCCTTTGATCGGGGTAAACAACCGCCACCGGCGAGCCGCTTCGCAGTTCGCCCAACGCATCGTCCGTATCGGTTAGGCCAAATGCGATCTGTCCATTACCGACAGCGACGGCGACTTGTTTGTTGCCGGGAAACATCCGCGCGTTGGTTTTTAACTGGGTGAAAAAGGACTTCGCTTCCTGGGGTCCCCAAACCGCAAATAGCACCGCGGCATGCGTCGCGGTCGTCCCGAACAGCGGCTTGGCGAAACCGCATCGGCCTTTCCACCGTGGATCAATCAAATCACGAATCGAATCGGGACGCTCATCTGCTTTCACCAGGTCGGTATTTACCAGCAACACGCGAGCGCGGCTGGCGAATCCATGCCACGTTCCATCAGGCGAACGAAACTCGGCCGGAAAATCGGCGGCATTGGGAGGAATGTATGCGGTGAGCAGCCCCGCTTGCTCAAGCCGCAACGTGTTGAGCACTTCGTTGTTCCAAAAGACGTCACAGCGCGGCCGATCTTTCTCAGCCAATAGGGCGGCGGTCAGACCGACCGTCTTGTTCGCTTCGGTGTCATACTTGGCGGCGATATGAACGCCGGTTGCTTGTTCGAAGCCCAGAAAATGAGGCTCGGAAAATTCACGATCCAGCGCGACGTAGACCACCGCTTCGTTGTCGGATTCGAAACGACAGCCGTTGAGGAGGAACAGGAAAATAATAGCAGTCGTCAAAGTGGCGCCAGGCTGGATGATTGAAGTCCCTCGGCTCGCGACTCGGACTCCGATTCTTCGCCGTTTACCACTTTCCGCTTTCCGCTTTTCCTGGCTCATGTCGTTCCTTTCCCTCCGGCCGCAAACAACCTCCGCCGCATTCCCCAGACCCATAGCGACACAACGCTGCTGGCCGATAGGGCCGACAAGATCTCGGTCTGGTTGGCCATCAGCAAGATTGAATTGCTGCCCAACAAAACCAAGCTGCCGATCCCGATCAGTGCGATCGCTTGGACTGCAACCCACAGACTTGCGTTTCGCCGCTCATACGATGGCGGCGCCTGGAGACCTTGCCAGTCTAGAATCGCAATCCGTAAGTGCCCGGCCGACACGACAAGCTGAAAAATCACAGCCACCCCCCAAGCAAAGACCCCTGCGGTGGATAAATGCTGCAGATTTTGGGGAAATTCGGGCCAATCGAGTCCGCAAATCACCGCACCAACCAGCGAAATCCCCCCTGCAACCACATGGGACCAGGGATGGCGAACAACAGAATTGGTAGCGTCGAGCTTCGTCTCAGGCATTATTTCAACAGGCAAAGGAGTTTCAGTTTAGAATAACAAGTATGAACTATCCTTTCTGCCGGTAGAGCTGCGCAAGCTCTCGATTATTCCGATCGCCCAAGGATCACGCGATGCGATGGTTGCTGATTAGCATGATGCTGTTGTTTCTGGGGTGCGGAGCCAGCGACCAACCAGTGGCTGTACCGCCTACCGCGCCAGCATCCGGGAAGCCAGCGCCTAGCACCAAGCCTGTCAAACAACAGGTCAAACCGACCGAGCCAGTCAAACGAGCGACGATGGCTCCGATGAAAAAAGATGACGATGGCTCAATCGCGGTTCTCGATCAGTTCATGAACAACGACGACGCTGCCGATCGTTTTCGCGCGGCGCCAACCGAGCCGTATGTCGAATTCACAATCGATCCCCACAAACTAGCCGCCAACCAGCTGCGACAAGTGCAAGGGAAGCACTTGACCCTGGTGACCGACTTGCCGCCGTCACCCGAAGTAGACGAGTTGCCGGTCGTGTTAGACGCCGCGTTTCCACTGTGGTGCGAGTACTTTCAGATCGATCCGCTGAAGTACGCCGATTGGCATGTCAAAGCCTGCTTGATGTCGCGCGAAGAGCCCTTCGCGTCGGCCGAGCTCTTTCCGGCTGATTTACCGAATTTTTTGCATGGTTACTCGCGCGGCGACGCATTCTGGCTGCGTGATCAGCCGAGCGCCCAGTATCGCCGACATTTGCTGCTGCATGAGGGAACGCACTCGTTCATGCAAAAAATGTTTGGCGGCGGCGGACCTCCCTGGTACTCCGAAGGGATCGCCGAGTATTTCGGCACCCATTACTGGCGCGACGGCAAGCTGACCGTCGGCGTGATTCCGGCCTCCAAAGAAGAAATGCCAATGTGGGGACGCATCAAGATCATCCGTGACGACTTCGCCAACAGTCAGGGCAAGACGCTCGACGATGTGATGAACTATACGGCTGACGCCCATTTGCAAAACAGCCCCTACGGCTGGTGCTGGGGCGCGGTGACTTATTTAGAAAACAACCCTCGCACGCAGGTCCAATTTCGAAAGCTGCAAGAATATGTCCGGCTCGATTACGACATGAATCGTCGTTTCAAAGAATCGCTGGGAGACCAATGGCCATTGATCGATGAAGGCTGGCAAATGTTTGTCGCCAACGCCGACTATGGCTATGACTTTCCACGCAATCAAATTGTCTATGCCGCTGGCAAGCCGCTCACCGGCGGCATGGCCACCGCGATCATTCAGTCAAATCGCGGCTGGCAATCGACCGGCATTTTGTTGGAAGCAGGCAAAACCTACGAGATCGTCGCCAAAGGCCGTTACCTGCTGCAACAAAACCCTGAATGGCCCTGCGAACCCAATGGAATCACCCTCTCCTACTTCAACGGGCGTCCGCTTGGTGAGCTGTTATGCGGCCTTCGACCAGATGATTGGAACGGCCCCGCCGCTTCGCCGTTGACCATGTACGAAACGGTCGGCAATCAGCGGACGCTGACCCCGCCGCTTACGGCGACTCTGTACATGAAAGTGAATGACCACCCAGGCCAACTGGCCGATAACATCGGCGAAGTCGAAATCGCTGTTCGTGAGCAACCCCAATAGCGTTAGATTTGCTTTCACCGTAAGTTTCTCTATGCTTCCCCTAGGGAGAGCATTATGAAACATGCAATTTCACTGATTGGTCTGCTGCTTTTTGCAGCGCCGGCAATCGCGCAAGATCTGCCTCCGAATACAGCGCCATCGCCTTCGGCATTGCGACGATTGTCAGCGCGTGAGCAGTATCTGTATGGATCGCTTTATAGCGGCGTTTCGCGCCATGCCTCGGTCGATCAATACTTGCTGGATCAAGGTCTCGACTCGGCTGGCAAGCTCCCCATTCTGCCGTATCGTCGTCGCGCGGACGCGACTTTTCCCAATGGCTTTCCGCTTCCAGCCCAAACCCTACGTGGATACACGCAGCCGAAGATCGGGCTTGAGCGCTACTATCGGTCGACACGCCCCCTGCCCCGTCTAACTGCGACCGAACGAGCCGAAGCGCCGCTTTACCGCGGACCTTCGCGTCCCGGCATGATCGCCCCAAGAGCCGAAGCAAATCGCTCGGTCCCCAGTTGGCAGCGCGACGGGAAGTAGATGTGAAGCTGACAAGACATAAAAAACGCCGACCTAATGGCCGGCGTTCTATATTTCGGGTTACCGCGACTAATTAGCCATCGATACCGGCCCAATAACCCCCGCGTGAGTGATCGAACATCACTTCGATGCCGGGGCGTGAGACGTCGAACTTCCCTTCACGATAGACTTCTTTGCCGCAAACCCAGGTGCGAACCGGCCAGCCGGTGACTTCGCGACCTTCAAAGGGAGTCCAGCGACACTTTGTCTGCATGTGGGGACCACGAATCGCCATCGTTTTGTTCATGTCGACTAGGACCAAGTCGGCGTCGTAGCCAACTTCGATCCGACCTTTTTCCAGGATGTCCCAGACCAATGCTGGGCCTTCGCACATCCAATGGACCACGTCTTCTAGTGTGCACTTCTCTTTGGCCACAAGGTCCAACATCAACGGCAGCGAGGTCTCGACGCCGGGGACGCCGGACGGGCTGTCGGGGTAACGCTGGCATTTGTCCTCGTAACGATGCGGCGCGTGATCGGTCGCAATAATCTGAATCTGATCGTCCAACAGCGCTTGCAGCAAAGCCGCGTTGTCGGCCGCCGACTTGAGGGCTGGATTCATCTGGGCCAGCGTCCCAAGATGCATATAGTCCGACTCATTCATCAGCAGGTGATGCGGCGTTACTTCGGCGGTGATGAGGTCTGCATGATCTTCAAACTCCGCCAAAGCCAATGCCGACGACATATGACATAGATGGAGTCGGTGCTTGTATTCTTTGGCCAATGCAACCGCTTTGCGAACGGCGGAAGCTTCGGCTTCTGGAGTACGAATCCGCGAGTGATCGACCACGTTGCGCGTTAGCCCGAACTCTTCAAAGTTCTTCGTGATGATATTTTCGTCTTCGGCATGGACGGCGATCGGCAATTTTGTCTCGGCGAAGATCGCCTCTAACATCGCCGGATCTTTCAAAAACAGGTCGCCGGTGGTGCTTCCCATGTAGATCTTGATGCCGGGCGTCCGCTTCGCTTTTTTCAGCTCGCCGATGTTGTCGAGCGTAGCGCCGATGAAAAAGCCATAGTTAACGATGCTTTTGACTGAAGCGAGCGTCAGCTTTTCTTCCAGCAACTTCTGTGAGATTGTCCCAGGACTGGTGTTAGGCATGTCCAGGATGGTGGTCACGCCCCCTTTGGCGGCCGCCATGCTGCCGGTGCGGAGGTCTTCTTTGTCAGTGCCGCCGGGATCACGCATGTGGACATGCGCGTCAATCACGCCGGGCAACAGATGCATACCGTAGGCGTACACGGTTTCATCCGCTTCGACCGTTTCGGCCGGATCGATCTCGACAATAGTCGCGCCATCCAGCAGGACCGACGTTTTCGACGGACCGTCGGGAAGCATCACAATGGCATTCTTAATCAGCGTTTTCATGCTATTTCCTCAGGCCGCAAGGGGCCGCAGGCGTTCCAATCACTTCGGCGACGACAAGACAGTCGTGGCGCCAGAGACGGAGAAATTTGAGATAACGGGCCGCTGTTGGGCGGGTGAACGAGCCCACAGGCAGCTCGCATTAGCCTATCGGACATTGCCCGAAGGCCGGGATCGCCGCCGAGATACGGGCGACGTCGGTCTAGCGTAAGTCGTTAATGTACCGCGAATTCGGACGGGATAAAAGCCGGCAAGCGTAGGGTGAAAATAGTCGTTCTGGGCAAACTATTCGTGTACTATCGATGTCAACCCTGCAAGAGCGCTGCCGCACCACCCATAACTACGGCATTTAGGGAATTCTTGTCCATCTTCGATGGTGACTCTCGCTGTTTAATTAGGGACGGAAACGTCTCGTTTTATCTCCCGGCCATCTCCCCCTCGGATTCCTTTGGATTATGGCGATCAATAAACGCCCATCCATGCGTCATGGAATGGACCAACAGCTTCGCACTTCTGCTCTATTTTGCGAACAACTAGAAGTACGAGCAATGCTGGCCGGCGATATGGAACCGCCGCTCACAGTCGCGCCAGCAATGCTGAAAGATATTAATGCCGGATCCTCTAGTTCAAACCCTACTTATCTAACTGAGTCTGGTGGGTTCATCTTTTTCACCGCCGCAAATTCGGATGGAAACGGCTTGTGGCGCACCGACGGAACCGAAGAAAACACTACCCTTGTGAAGCTGTTTCCCAATGCCAATCTGACGTTTCCAGACAACATCGTCGCCGACAACGGCAGCGTCTACTTCTACGTGCGTGACAATTTCAATGTCGTCTCACTCTGGAAGTCGAACGGGACAGAAGCGGGGACGACGCTGCTTGTCGAAGACTTCTCCGGGGCGAACCTGACCCTCGCTGGCGGAAAACTATTCTTCTATCATGCAGACAGCATCCATGGGAGCGAGCTTTGGACTTCGGACGGCACAGCCGCCGGCACCAAGCTGGTGAAGGACATCTATGTCGGCTCGACCGGGAGCGTCCAAACGAATATTGAGTCGCCGGTCGCTGTGGGTGACACAGTTTATTTCACCGCAATTGACGACGGACCGAGCGGCTATCAGTTGTGGAAATCGGACGGCACCGAAGAGGGAACCGTCAGGGTGTTTGATTCTGGGGCTTATAATTTTGGGCCCAATCGCATGCTGGAATTTGACGATGCGCTTTACTTTTTTGCGTTTGACTCCACTGCGGGATATACCCTATGGCGATCCGACGGCACTGCTGCCGGGACCCAGAAAGTTTCTGAGGTCTCCGTGCGCACTACTTTTTCACGGCTTGTCGAATTTAAGAACGAACTCTATTTCACAGGCGGCGGTCCGCTCAACGGCGGTTGGGAACTGTGGAAGTCGGACGGAACGATCGGCAACGCTGTCCAGGTTACGGACATTAATCCGGGATACCTAAGCTCCTATGCCACCAAGATGGTCGCGACAGGAGATACTCTCTTTTTTACCGCCGACGATGGAATCCATGGCGAAGAGTTATGGAGGACTGATGGAACGCCAGGCGAAGAGACGATGGTTGCTGATCTGCTGGCGAACAGCCCCTTCTTTACGCCTCCTTGGTCCAGTGAATTGATCGCGGCCAAGAACGAAGACGCGGTCTATTTTAGATTCTTCCAAGACGCCACCGGACAAGAACTCTGGCGCACCGACGGTACGTCCGAAGGGACCTACATGGTTGTCGACATCTATCCCGGCAGCCTAAGTTCTAGCCCCAGCGAAATCACAGCGATTAATAATAAAGTCGTATTCGTCGCCTCGGATCCAATCTATGGCAAAGAACTACGCGTCGCGACAATTGGGTCGCCGCTCAATCAAGCGCCCAACATTCATACCGGCGGCCCTTACTTTGCACCAGAAGGGAGCAGCATTCAGCTAGACGCCAGCGGTACGACAGACGATCGCAATGCGACGGAAGAACTGTCGTTCCAATGGGACCTGGATGGCGATAGCGAGTACGACGACGCGGTCGGGCCTATGCCGATTATGTCATTGGCCGATCTGGGCGGGCTTTCGGTGCTCAATATCAGCGTGAAGGTGACCGACTTGGACGGCGCGGTTACGATCCGCGACACGACGCTTGCAATCGAAAATCTAGCGCCACAATTATCGGTGCTGACGCCCAGCGTCGTCATCAATCAAGAAGAATCAGCTTTCAACAGCGGCGCCTACGCTGACGTGGCGGCTGATACGATCACGCTTTCCGCTTCGCTCGGCACGATCGTCGACAATCACGACGGCACATGGAGTTGGAGCTGGGACTCAACCGATAGTCCGCCGGGGTTTAAAATCGTGACGATCACCGCCGCTGACGGTGATACCCTGACGCAAGTGATATTCGATGTGACGATCAACAACCTTGCGCCGACTGTGGGCGTCAACGCGAACAGTGTAACTGTGGACGAAGGATCGCAGGCGACTAACAGCGGAACATTCGGCGATCCGGATGGCGACCTAGTGACGATCGACGCCAGCCTCGGCAACATCACTCAAGATGATCAGAATGGCGAGTGGAGCTGGTCGCTGGATGAGCTTGACGGGCCAAGCGATTCGCAAACAATCAAGATCACCGCGACCGATTCAGATGGCGGGACGTCATTTGTTACGTTTGCTCTAACTGTCAATAACGTCGTTCCAACGGTTGCCGCTGACACAGCAAGCGTGACCGTACTGGAAGGATCCGTCGCAACAAATAGCGGCGAATTCACCGATCTCGGCGGCGATACCGTCACTATCACCGCCAGTGTCGGCGCAATCACGCGAGATGATCAGAATGGCGTCTGGAGCTGGTCCTACTTTGCGATCAACGGGCCGGAAGAATCCCAAACGGTCACTATTACCGCAACCGACTCCGATGGCGATGCCTCCTTTATTACGTTTGAGCTGAATGTCGAGAATGCCTCACCCACGATCGGCATCGATGAAGACGACATTACGACGAACGAGGGCTCGAAGGCGACCAACAGCGGTACGTTCGGAGATCTTGGCGCGGATAGCATTACCATTTCCGCCAGCATCGGCATGATCACACAGGATAATCAGACCGGAACCTGGAGTTGGTCCTACGAAACGCTCAACGGGCCTAGCGACACGCAAAAGATCACGATCACTGCGACCGACTCGGATGGCGCCGCCTCATTTTCAACCTTCAACTTACACGTCGACAACGCCGCTCCGACAATTGCCGCCGAGACATCTTCTCCAGTCTTCACGATTGGCATGACCGCCGAAGTAAAAGGTACATTCAGCGACCCCGGCAATGACGCTGTCCTGCTCTCATCTTCGGTCGGCGACGTCGTGAACAACATGGACGGCACATGGACATGGTCTCTGGTCGACGTTCAGCTCAGCGATAGCCAGACAGTAACGATCACCGCCGATGACAACGAAGGAGGCGTCACCCAGACAACCTTCTCGCTGACCGTGCTGCCGCAGGCGGAAGTGCACCTCACCATCGGCAGTTCCGCTGCCGTGACCGATGATGCGGGCGAAGCCGCACTGCTGCCAGACGACCTATTGTCGATCCACGAGTGGAACACGTTCACCGTCGATGTTTGGGTCTTGCGCGATCCGCAAGATGTTGACAACTTGATCAGCGTCTCCCTGAGCTTGAACTACAACAGCGACTGGTTCCAACTCGACAGTTCGACCGCCAGCAGCGGCGTCGGCCAGTTGAACGTCAACAATACCGGCGACGCGCTGGAAATTGACGCCAGCCAAATCATTGCCGGCGATGTCGGGCAAGGCGTCTACTTCCTGGTCGGCAGTTTTCACTTCAAGCCAATTTCCCATGGCGGCCTCCCCAACGACTCTAGCGGCGCCTATCCCGATCCGATTACCGATCTGCAGTTCATGGTGACGGACGTCCAACTGACGCTCGACAATTATGGCGACGTTCCGGGCCATCAGACCGGCAATCCGGCGACGCAAATGGAAGTTGTCCCCTACGACGTCAACGACGATGGCGCGATTTCTTTGGTCGACCTCTCCTACCTGGTTCGCAACATCGGTAATCCGGTCGCTAGTTTCCCGGCTGCGTATAAGTTCGATTTCGATCGAAACGGCGTTGTGTCGCTGATTGATCTGACCTACTTGATTCGTAACCTGGGCGCCAATGCGAACGGTGGCGACCAAATCCAGTTGCCAAGCAGCTATGCGGTGCAACCGACAGCCGCGCCGCTTGAGAGCGAATCCAACCTTCCTGCGCCGATTAGCATGCTGCTGGAAGCGGAAGCGATCACGACGAGTAGCGAAGCCGCCAACGTTGACGCCGCATTCGGCAATCTTGGTACTTGGCCGGATGGTTGGGAATTTCCGACCGTGGAGGGAGAGGAGGAAACCTTCGACCCGTCTCTTCTACTTGACCACAGTCAGTGGCAATTGCACGAATCGCCTGACTGGTTGCTGCAAGAATCGGCAGTCATTCATCGCGTTACCGACAACGACGCCGAGCCATTGGACGATCTGGAAGAGGAGTTTCCGCAGCTCTATCGGTTCGTGACGCGTCCCAAAAGTCGCTTTCCGATCCTGTAACGGACGTCTTGTTTTTTCGTCGGCCTAATTCTTATCGATCGCGGCTCGCGACTCTTTTGGTGTCGTGCGAACTTTTTGAGTAATCCACGAAATAAACCTAGGCGGATGACGTAAATTTTTCGCCAAAAAGCCTAAGGCCGCCCAAATCTGAATCGCCAGCGGCGCCTTAAAGAGGCTACAATCGGCCCAGCCTATCATGCCCTTTCGGGGGATCTGTCGTCCCAACTGCGGCGTCTTGAACGGGCAACCAGTTTGACTCTCCCCCATCTGCAGCAGAATTGCCGATTCGATATGCGTAAAAAACCTTCTCGGCTGGACGGCTCCCGTTTATCGTCCCGATCGCGTCGCACCCTGAATCTGGGCTCAGAGCAGTTAGAAGTGCGCGCCATGTTGGCCGGTGATACCGATCCGCCTGCCGACTTCATCACCGCGGCTGGTAGTGAGTTTCTGATCAACACGACCACTATTTATAGTCAAGCGTCGCCGGTGTCGGCGTCCGATGCAGACGGCAATTATGTCGTTGCCTGGATCAGCGGTTTGCAAGACGGCAGCGACCGCGGCATTATCGCCCAGCGATACTCGGCTGCTGGGACGCAGCTCGGCGGCGAGATTCTGGTCAATACCTATACCGCGAACACGCAAACGAATCCGGCGATTGGAATGGATGATGACGGCAACTTTGTCATCACCTGGGAGAGCTTTAAAACCGAAGGCTACCGCAACGGAATCTACGCTCAGCGGTACGCCGCCGATGGAACTGCTCTTGGCGAAGAATTTCAGGTCAATACTTATGACCAAAAACACCAGTTCAATCCCGCAATCGCTATGGAGGATGACGGCGCCTTTGTCATCGCCTGGCAGGGCTCCCATGATGACGACAACGTGAGCATCTACGCCCAGCGGTATTTAGCCGATGGGACCGCCGCAGGCGAAGAATTTCGGGTGAGCACGAATCTCGCAACCCTGCAATTAAACCCAGCAATCGCGATGAAGGACAACGGCGACTTTCTCATCGCTTGGCAAGGCACTCAAGGAGTTGCCTCCACCAACGACATTCATGCTCGATGGTACACGGCCGATGGTATGACCAGCGGAGATGAGTTCCTGGTCAATACCTATAAATCAAACGCCCAAACAAATCCAGCGATCGCGATAGAGGATAACGGCGCTTTAGTCATCGCCTGGCAAAGCCTAGGGCAAGATTCGAATGGAGAAGGGATCTATGCCCAGCGTTTTGATGTCGATGGCATAGCAAGCGGCGGCGAGTTTCGGGTCAACACCTATGTTAAAAGCGAGCAAAGCAACCCTACGATCGCGATGGATGACGATGGCGACTTTATCATCGCATGGCAAAGCTTCGATCAAGACGGCAGCGATTTTGGCGTCTATGCCCAGCGGTATCAAGCCGATGGAACGGCGATTGGCGTAGAATTTCGGGCCAACACGCACCTGACGAGCGAGCAATCGAATCCAGCGATTGCAATGATCGGGGACGACAGCGTCTTTGTCATCGCATGGCAAAGCGATGGTCAAGACAGCGACGACGAAGGTGTCTTGGCACAGCGATTTGCTGAAGCTCCGCCGAGTGTTGCAGTTGTACACTTTGGCGGTTTGGCGGCTACCGAAAATGCTATCCTGCAACAACGTTCTGATCGCCTCACGGTCCGCTTTAACGAGGTATTGGCGACCTCTGGGGTTTCTGATCTGACCAGTCCAGCCAACTGGAAACTAGAGCTGAATGGTCAAGACATCCGTTCGCAAATCTTGCAAATCACTCCAAGCGTTAGTAATCAACAAACCGAGGTGGAAATACTGCTCGATGCGCCGATCTACGATGGCGAATTGACCTTGACCATTGATGACAGCATTACTGACCTGGCCGGCCGCGATTTGGATGGGGACGCGGATGGAATCGCAGGGGGAGACTACGTGCTGAACTTTTTGGTCGATGCCCAAGGCCCACTGGAAGCCGCTTTTCGCGTCAACACGACACTTGTTGGCGGCCAATCGAGCCCAGCGATGGCCAGCGCCGCCGATGGCTCGTTCGTGATCACCTGGGACGGATATGCTCCCGGCGACAATCGCTTCGGCATCTACGCTCAACGATATGCCGCTGACGGCGCCAAGATCGGCGGTGAGTTTCGGGTGAATACCTATATCACAAAGGATCAAATCAATCCCTCGATCGCGATGACGGATGCCGGCGACTTTGTCATCACCTGGCAAAGTGCAGCACAAGATGGCAGTAACTACAGTGTGTACGCCCAACGCTACCAAGCCGATGGAACGGCGGTTGGCGACGAATTTCGTGTCAACACGTTCTATGCTTTTGAACAGTCAATTCCGACGATCGCAATGAACAATGACCGATCTTTTGTCATCGCTTGGCAAAGCGCCGGACAAGACGGTAGTCTCGAAGGAATCTACGCCCAGCGTTTCACTGCCGAGGGAATCAAAGACGGTGTCGAATTTCGCGTTAACACCCAAGTGACGGACCGTCAAATTGCTCCTTCGATCGCCATGAATGCCAACGGCGACTATGTCATCACTTGGCAAAGCTATCAACAAGACGGCAGTGGTTACGGAGTCTATGCTCAGCGTTACTCGGCCAATGGGACGGCGGTTGGCTCCGAATTTCAGGTCAACACCTCCGTTGGCTCTAACCAACTTGGATCAAAGGTAGTGCTAGGAGAGGATGGCGACTTTATTATCACTTGGAGCAGCATCGATGGCGATAATTGGGGAATCTTCGCCCAACGTTTTACGGCCGAAGCCACGGCAATCGGCGGCGAATTTCGGGTTAATACCTACGTCACCAATATCCAATACGGTCCCGCGATCGCAATGGATCAGAATGGCAATTTCGTCATCACTTGGCATAGCCATGAGCAAGATGGCAGCGGCCACGGCGTCTATGCCCAACGTTACACCGCAGATGGAACCGCTTTTGGGGGAGAATTTCGGGCGAATACCAATGTCATGCATGACCAGTCTCGACCTGCGATCGTGATGTTGAATGAAGGCGATTTCCTGATTGCTTGGGAAGGATATGTTTCTACCGATAACAACTACGACGTCACGGCCCAACGCTTCCAATTTCTCTTAGAAGCTGGTGGGCCGTATATCGTTGACGAGGGCGAGGACTTGCTCCTGGACGCCTCCGCAGTTGGTGACAACATCGTCAGCTACCTTTGGGACTGGGACGGCGATGGCCTGTTCGATGACGCGACCGGCGTCGCGCCGACAATCTCGGCCGCAACGCTGGCGACGCTCGTACCAGGTGGGAACGGCGTCTTCGAGATCGTCCTCGGCCTGATCGACAATGAGGGCAGGATGGGGACCAACGCCACCCCGATCACAATCAATAATGTTGCGCCAACGATTGCGGCCGATCTGTCGGCGCCTGTCTTTACCGCCGGTACGACGGCCGTTGTTACAGGCACTTACAGCGATCCCGGCGATGACGCGATCTCGTTTTCGTCATCGATTGGCTCGATAGTCAACAACTTGGACGGCACTTGGAGCTGGTCTCTTGGTGATGTCCAGATCAGCGACACTCAAACCGTTACGATTACTGCCGATGACGGCGATGGGGGGATCACCCAAACGACGTTTATTCTGACCGTACTACCGCAGGCCGAAGCCTACCTCACTATCGGCAGTTCCGCCGCCGTTACCGATGCATCCGGTGAAGTTCCGATGTTGCCTGACGATCTGGCGCGGTTGCATGAGTGGAGTCGGTTCACGGTCAATGTTTGGATCAGACTTGATGAGCAGTATGTCGACGACCTAAGTGCGATTGATCTCACACTTCATTACAACTACGCCTGGTTCCAGCTGGAAAATTGGACCGCCAGCAGCGGTGTTGAACAGTTGAATGCCAACAATACCGGCGACTCTTTGGAAATCACCGCAAGCCAATTGATTGCCGGCGATGCGGGACAAAACGGCTACTTCCTGATCGGTAGTCTTCACTTTCAACCGAGTTCAACAGGCGGCGCTCCTAACGACACGATCGGCTCCTATCCCGCACCGATCGACGATCTGCAATTTACGCTGACCGACATTGACCTGACGATCGACAATTATGGCGATGCGCCTGGCCACCAGGTCGGCGTCCCTACGACGCAATTAGAAGTCGTTCCCTATGACTCCAATGATGATGGATCGATCACGCTGGTCGACCTCTCTGACCTGGTCCGTAACATCGGAAATCCGGTCGCCAGCTTCCCGTCAGCGTTCAAGCACGATTTCGATCGAAACGGCGTCGTCTCGCTGATCGACCTCTCTTACTTGATTCGAAACATCGGGCTCAACACGAATGACAGCAGCCAAGTCCGGCTGCCGAGCAGCTACGCGGTGCAACCACAGGCAGCGCCGCTCGAGAGCGAATCAATCATCGCGCAGCCTGTCAGCAATTTGCTGGAAGCAGAAGCGATCACGCTGAATCGCGAAGCTACCAACATCGATGCGGCGTTTGGCAATCTCAACTCGCTGATCGAAGGTGAAGCGTTTCCGACAAAAGAGGAAGAAGCAGAAACGCTTGACTTCTCCTTTGCCTTGGACCATGCCTCCTGGCGGCCAGCCTTCTCGCCTGATTGGGCGCTGCAGGAATCGACGGTTGGTGATTACGTTGTTGATCACACTGTCGAGTTGCTTGACGAATTGGAAGAAGAGTTTCCTAAGCTCGACAGATTCATCGATCGGCTAAAGAGCCGAATCGAGGATCGCTAACGGTCACGACCTCCGACACAAGCAGCGCGGCCTAGCAGGTTCGGAAATCGCACAGCCACCTACGAAATCTGCTTGCCGCCCCTTGGCATTTTTTTCGTCGAAAGGGGCTAAATCTCGATATGTAACTCGCTAAATAGGACGCCAACCAGTTACAATCGAGGATGTAAAGCAGCCCTGCCGGGGGACGTTGCCCCCCAGCTGCGGCGGTTAAAACAAGCATCCGTTCGCTCCTCTCCCCATTCTCGGCTGACAGTTACAGGAACGCCGTTTCGCTATGAGCAAAACGACCCCGCGCAATGATCGCGCCCCTTCAACTTCACGATCACGTCGCCCTCTCCAACTTCAAGCCGAACAGCTCGAAGTTCGCGCTATGCTGGCAGGCGACACACTACCGCTAGTGGAACTGTTAGAAGGGGAAGCTGCCGCTCCCACCATCATCGTCGCTGAGCCTCCGGTCTCGGCGCAAACAGGGTCGTTGGCCATTAATTCGGGTTCGTCGTCCGGCGCCGCTACGATTACGGCCAGCGTCGGAACCGTGAATCTCAATCTAAACGGTTCGTGGCTCTGGACCTTCGATACCAAACAGACCAACGTCGGAATTCAGCAAGTAGTGCTGACGGCAGTCAATCAAGCTGGTTTAGAAACCACCTCCTCGTTCGACTTGATCGTGCATGACTATGCGGCGCGATCGATCATGAGCAAAGCGACCGCCAGTCAGATAGCCAATCCGTATGTGTATGGACAGCTTGACGATCAAATTTTTTTTAGCGCAGTGCTCAGCGGAGTTGGCTGGGAACTCTGGAAGAGCGACGGCACTCCAGAAGGCACCCAACTTTTAAAGGACATCTATCCAGGCCCTCCAGGTTCTAGTCCACGCGCCTACATGACGGTTGGGGACAAGGTCTACTTTCAGGCACGGAACAGTTCTAGCAGCTATGGGCTGTGGAGCACCGACGGCGATGTCACCGAACTGGCAGTCGCCAAGTCGAACTTTGGCTTGACGAATCCCGTGTACGTCAACGGATATTTTTACTACGGATTTCGCGAAAATTCGACGACGACAGGCTTTGAATTGTGGAAGTCCGATGGTTCCGAAGAGGGCACGGCGATCCTCAAAGACATTCGCCCTGGTACAGGAGATTCGTTGCCCAATGACTTTGTCGTCGCTGGAGATCTGGTTTATTTTACCGCCTACGCCGCGTCCAGCAAAAAATCGTTGTGGCGTACCGACGGAACGGCAGAGGGGACCATTCAAGTCGCAGACATTCCAGCGGAGACAAGCAGCACGGCATCGCTGCTGACGAGTCTCGACGGCAATGTCTATTACCGGCTGACAAAAACCAGCCCCGCCGATCCCATCTGGAAAGTGGACACGAACGGCGACGTTACCTCGTTGTTTTCGCAAGATACGGTCTACCCGTTTCAAATGTCCAATATGCAAGCCGTCGATGGCGACTTGTATTACGACTCGACCGGCACATGGTCATCTTTCTCGGGCTACACGCGCATCTGGCGGCTGAATGAAGCGGCCGACGCAATGGACGTGATGATTGATTTTCCTGCGCTCGGCTTTCAACAGGTCAATTGGTACTCCGTTTCCCAAGGTGAAATCTATTTTGTCGCGCAGGACAGCGTTCATGGTCTGGAACTCTGGAAGACAGACGGCACTCCCGAAGGTCTCGTGAGACTGACCAACATTCATAACGCTAATTTTTCGGTAAGCGGACTTTGGGCCACCGAAAAAGGATTGTTCTTCACGGCGAATGACGGGGTCGCAGGAAATGAGCTTTGGACAACCGATGGGACGCTCGCGGGAACCTATCGGGTAACCGATATCGTTCCGTACAGCTCCTCCTCTAATCCAACCAGCGTGACTGCCGTGGGCGATCGGCTCGTTTTCTCGGCATCCGATACGACGTTCGGACTGGGTCTGCAATCCTTGCAACGCACTCCGACGATCAACTCAGGCGGGCCATATGCCGGCGCCAAAGGAGAAACAATTCAACTAGATGCCAGCGGCACCACAGATGACATTGACGACATCAGTGATCTGACTTTTGAGTGGGATCTCGACGGCGACGGAGCCTATGACGATGCGACTGGCGCGATGCCGATGATCACACTTGGCGCCACCGGCGAGCTTACCATTGGCTTGAAAGTCACGGACCTGGATGGAGCTGCGGCCTACGCCGTAACGACGGTTAATATCGTAAACACCGCACCTGCGGTAACTGCCGATAGCACTAGCATCACAGTGGACGAGGGCTCCACCGCCAGTAACAGCGGATCTTTCATTGATCCAGCTGGCGATCCAGTCACGCTCACCGTCAACATCGGCGACATTGCGCAAAACGATAAGACAGGCAAATGGACTTGGTCCTTCCATACGCTCGACGGGCCTGATGATTCGCAAACGGTCAAGATCACTGCGACTGACTCCGAAGGCGCCGAGTCATTCACTACCTTTGTATTGAACGTCAACAACGTGGCGCCGATGTTGAAATTCGCGCCGATTGACGATGCCTACCCACTGGGCAAACCGATAGACATTTCGGCCAGCGCCATCGATCCCGCTGAAGCCAACGACACGTTGACCTACAGTTACGCCGTATACAAGGATGGTTCACCCACCGCCTCTTTCAGCGGCTCCGGCATTGACCTAACCACCTTCCGCTTTACGCCCACAGAAGTCGGCAGCTATGAGATCGTCTTGACGGCCAGCGATGAAGACGGCGGCAGCGATCAGGTGAGTCAATCGTTCTTTGTCGACAACATCACGGCCGCAGGCAGCGAGTTTGTTGTCAATACGACGACGGCGAGTGAGCAGTACGCTTCCGCAGTCGCGACAGATGCCGCCGGCAACTATGTCGTCACCTGGCAAAGCTACGGTCAGGTAGGAGCTGGTTACAAAATCTATGCCCAGCGTTATGCTGCCGATGGGACAAAGATCGGCAATGAGTTTCGGGTAGACTCGTTCACTGACTCCACAACGCAAAAGTATGCTCCTGCGGTCGCGATGGATGACAACGGCAACTTTATCATCGCGTGGCGAAGCAGCTCCCAAGACGGGAATCATTGGGGCGTTTACGCACAGCGATACGGGGTCAATGGCAATCGGATCGGCGGCGAGTTTATCGTCAGCACCTCTAATCCCAATATCGAGACCAGACCCTCGGTAGCGATAAGCGACAATGGAAATTTTGTCATCGCCTGGGCGGTCGATAGTCAGGTAAAAGGGATTTTTGCCCAACGATTCGCTGCCGATGGAACAAAACTGGGAAGCGAAATTCAGGTTGAACCAACTTCGCTAAGCAAAAGCAATAATCCTACGGCGGCAATGGATGACGAGGGCAACTTTGTCATCGTCTGGGAAAGTGAGAATCGAAACAGCAGTGATAGCGCTGACGTTTACGCTCAACGCTTTGCAGCCAATGGCGATAAGCTTGGCGACGAAATTAATGTGGTCGCCAATCTGATAAATCTCCGATTCGATCCATCATTGGCCATGGACAACGAAGGTAGCTTTGTCATCAGCTGGACCAATAACTTGCCAGACGGCGACGGCGAAGACATCTACGCGCAACGCTTTGGCATTGATGGTGCGGCGCTCGGCAATGCGTTTCGTGTCAACACATTCGTGACTGGGAATCAGCAAACTTCTTCGGTTTCGATGAACGGGGATGGTGAGTTTGTCATCAGCTGGAAGAGTAGAGATCAAGACGGCGACGACTATGGAGTCTACGCACAGCGATACACGGCCGATGGAATAACGAGCGGCAATGAGTTTAGCGTGAATACGAGCGTACTAAATACTCAGGAAGCTCCCTCCGTCGCGTTGAGCGATAATTTAAACTTTGTCATCGCTTGGACCAACTACGATCCGATTAATAACAATCGCGATATCTACGCACAACGTTACTCAGTCACGCCTCCCGACGTCGTCTCGGTCTATTCAGGCGAAAAGCTCATCGCCAATCATGGCGCCCTCAGCGATCGTCTGGATCGCTTGACGATCGTCTTCCGCGAAGAACTAACCACCTCAGACGATGCCGATCCGTCCAGCCGCACTCATTGGCGACTAGAGCTAGACGGACGGGACATTAGTTCGCAGATTACGGAAATCACTCCAACGTTCGATGGCCAACGGACCGTGGTAGAGCTGCGACTGGACGGTCTGATCCGCTATGGCGAACTGACGTTGACCGCATTTGACAGCTTGACCGACCTAGCTGGGCGGAGCCTAGACGGCAACGCGGATGGTGTGGACGGCGGAGATTTTGTTTTCCATTTCTCGATCGATATTCCGCGATTCCTCGGAGAGGAAACGCAGGTAAACACGACTACCGCCTACGACCAAATCACACCGGCTGTCGCAAGCAATGACGTCGGCGATTATGTAGTCGTTTGGGCTAGCGATAATCAGGACGGCAGCGAATATGGGATCTACGCTCAGCGCTATGCCTCAGACGGCACAAAAACCGGTGTTGAGATTCAGGTAAACTCTTACAACGTGAGATATCAAATCACGCCTGCCGTCGCGATAGACGACGTAGGAAACTTCGTCGTCACTTGGCATGGCTACAGCCTGAATGGAATCGGCACTAGCAACATATACGCGCGACTATTCACGGCGGAAGGAATTGCGATCGGCAGCGAGTTTCAGGTTAATAGTTACGCAGACTTTAACCAGCGAAATCCCACCATTGCGATGGACGGAGCAGGAAACTTTGTGATCGCGTGGGACAGTCTTCATCAGGATGGTAATGGTGAAGGGATTTATGCCCAGCAATTCGCCGCCGACGGAGCGAAGATCGGCGAAGAATTTCACGTCAGCACCACTACTTACGGCAGCCAGACCAACCCTTCAGCAACGATGAACAACCATGGCGACTTTGTCATCGCCTGGACAGGACGCGACGCGGGCGTCAACTTGGATGGGATTTACGCCCAAAAGTTCGCCGCGGACGGCACAATGCTCGGCGGCGAATTTCAGGTCCATAGCTATGTACTCAAAGACCAAAGAGCGCCTTCGGTCGTGATGGCGGACGATGGCTCTTTTATCGTCGCGTGGCATAGCAACCTTCAGGATGGCAACGGCGACGGAATCTACGCTCAGCGATTCGCGGCCGACGGAACAAAACTCGGCGCCGAGTTTCGTGTCAGTATGCATATCTTGGGCAATCAAAATTTCGCCTCTGCGGCAATCGACTCAGCCGGCAACTTCATCATTGTCTGGACAAGCCAAGATCAAGATGGCGACGCCTACGGCATCTATGCTCAGCGATATGCCGCCGATGGCACAAGAATCGGCGACGAGTTTCAGGTGAATACTTATGTGCCAAATTCGCAGAACGATCCCACGGTTGCTTTCGATGAATATGGCAATGTGGTCGTCGCCTGGACGAGTCAGGACCAAGACGGCGACGGTAAGGGCATCTACTCCCAACAATTTCGCTTCTTCTCGGACGCAGGCGGACCTTACATCATTGATGAGGGCAGCGATTTGAGCTTGGCAGCGGCAGAGCCTGCTGTCGGAGAAAACATTGTCAGCTATGACTGGGATCTGGATGGCGACGGCGAGTATGACGATGCGACCGGAATATCACCGATCATTTCTGCAGCAACGCTGGCTACATTGGGATATGGGGATGATAGTTCTTTCGAGATCTTCATTCGCTTGACGGACGATACCGGAAGATTTCGTGATGCGAAAACGACCGTTAACGTCATCAACGTTGCTCCTTTGGCATCGATCGATAGCATCAGCACTCCACGGCAGAGCGGCACGCAGATCAATGTGACGGCCAGTGCGACCGATCCAGCCGGAGTGAATGATCCGTTAACCTACAGCTACGCCGTCTTCAAACAGGGCGCCTCCACGCCGCTGGCCACCGCCGCAGGGATTGATCTCACCACCTTCAGCTTTACTCCAGACGCCGAGGGGAGATACCAAATCATCCTGACCGTCAGCGATGATGATGGCGGCAGCAGCCAATTCAGCCGGACAGTCACCGTTGATAACGTGGCGCCGACCGTTAGCGTCAACACCGATAGCGTGACCCTTTTCGAGGGTTCTACTGCAACCAACGACGGCACGTTCAGCGATTCCAACGGTGACCCGGTCACGATCACCGCCAACATCGGCACGATTGAACAAGATGATCAAAACGGCATCTGGAGCTGGTCGTACGATACGCTCGACATGCCGAGCGGCTTGCAAACGATCACGATTACGGCCGACGACGAACAAGGGGGAGTCACCCATACGACATTCACTTTGTCCATCCTGCCGCGAGCGGAAGCGTACCTCACCATCGGCAGCTCCTCGGCGGTGACCGATGCGTCTGGCGAAGCGGAGCTTTTGCCAGAAGACCTGACGTCGATCCACGAATGGAACTCCTTTACGGTCGATGTTTGGATCTTGCGTGACGAGCAATATACTGGCAACCTGACCAACGTTTCCCTGAGTCTCAACTACAACAGCGCCTGGTTCCGTCTCGATAGTGCAACACCCAGCAGCGGTGTCGGAGAGTTGAATGTCAACAATATCGGCGATGCATTGGAAATCGACGCCAGCCAAATCGTTGCCGGCGACATCGGACAAGACGCCTACTTCCTGGTCGGCAGTTTCCACTTTAAGCCGGCTACCAATGGCGGAATTCCCAATGATGCCAACGGCGCCTACCCAGAGCCGATCAGCGATCTGCAGTTCACGCTCACCGACATCGAACTGACCCTGGACAACTTTGGCGACGTCCCTGGTCATCAGATCGGCGTTGCAGCGACGCAATTGGAAGTCGTCCCGTATGACGTCAACGACGATGGCGCGATCACGTTGGTTGACCTCTCCTATTTGGTCCGCAACATCGGCAATCCGATCGCCAGCTTTCCCGATGCGTACAAGTACGATTTCGATCGAAACGGCGTCGTCTCGCTGGTTGATCTGACTTACTTGATTCGTAACCTTGGCGCCAACTCGAACAATGGCGGCCAAGTCCGGCTGCCGAGCAGCTACGCGGTGCAACCACAGGCAGCGCCGCTCGAAAGCGAATCAATCATCGCGCAGCCTGTCAGCAATTTGCTGGAAGCGGAAGCGATAACGCCGAGTAGCGAAGCAGCCAACATCGACGCGGCGTTTGGTAATCTCAACTCGCTGACCGAAGAGGAGCAGTTTCCGACCAACGAAGAAGATGTAGAAACGCTTGACTTCTCTTTTGCCTTGGACCATGCCTCCTGGCGGCCAGCCTTCTCGCCTGATTGGGCGCTGCAGGAATCGACGGTTGGTGATTACGATGTTGATCACACTGTCGATTTGCTCAAAGAACAGGAAGAAGAATTTCCGCAGCTCGACAGATTCATCGATCGGCTATTAAAGAGCCGACTCGAGGATCGCTAACAGCTCCTTTTCGCTCGGCCGTCGCGGGTTGGTTCGCATCAGTCGTGTGATCTGGATCGACTTGGCGGCGAAGCCTGGGAGCATCTCTGGCGTGACGCCATACTCGCGCAGGCGCGCCGGGATGCCGATCGCTTGTTTGAGTTGTTCGACTTGCGTGATCGCCGCTGCAGGGGTTGGTTCTCCACCCAGCAGCTGAGCAATCCGGGCAAACTTGTCGATTCGAGTTTCCAGATTGAACTGCATCACATAGGGCAACAGCAAACCGTTGCCGCCGCCGTGGCTGCAATGGACGGCGCCGCCGATAGGATATTCTAGCGCATGCACCACGGCGACGCCGGCGTTAGAAAAAGCCAGGCCGGCTAAGGTCGCCGCCAAGGCCATGCCGGTGCGGGCCTCCATGTTGTCGCCGTGCTCGACCGCTTGCACCAGATGCTGCCCCACCAGTGCGATCGCCTTTTCCGCCAAAGCGTCGACCAGTACATGCGATCCGCTGTAAGGCGCCGGCGCGTCGCTGTCTTGCTCTAGCAGATCGAACGTGGTCGAAGTATAGGCTTCGATCGCGTGCGTTAGCGCATCAATCCCGCTATCGGCGGTTACCTGCGGCGGACAAGTCGCCGAGAGCAGCGGGTCGACGATCGCCAGGCTTGGTCGCAAAAACTGACTCAGCGTGCTGACCTTCATCGCGTTTTCGGTATCGGTCAATACGGCCGATTGCGAAACCTCGCTGCCGGTTCCGGCGGTCGTGGGGATCGCGATCAGCGGCGTCACCAGGCCAGGGACTTGATCCCAACCGAAATAGTTGGACGCAACGCCGCCGTGGGCATGCAAGATGGCGACGATCTTTGCTAGATCCATGTTACTGCCGCCGCCAAGTCCGCAGATCGCATCAGGGCGAAACTTTTCAGCGGCCGTATGCGCGGTGGCGGCGACACTCAGGTCTGGCTCAGCGCAGCTGCCATCAAAAACTTCGACCGTGATGCCGGCGTCCAGCAAGGGTTGGCGCACCTTGTCGACCAACCCAAGTTGCACCAACGTCACATCGGTGACCAGCAACACACGCGACCAGTTGCGGCGAGCGGCCAACAATCCAACGCGCTGACTGGCGCCAGCGCCAAAGGTTAGCTCGCCGGCCGAGTAAAAGCTCCAGTGGTTGGCCATCGCGGCGATTACTCCTGCTTGGCGAGCAGCGTTTCCAAATATTTGGCGATCAGCGTCACGTCATCCTTCGCGACAAAGTGATCAATCTGGGCTTTGGGGACTTTCAGCTTTTCGAGATGGCCGATGACCCGCTTCCAGACGGTCGCCCGCTTTTTCCCTTCAGCGAGATACAGCTCGGTAATGTTCTCTTGCAACTTCTGAATCGCGATCGACTCTCGATTGTCATAGTAGTTGCGGATGATGTTTTGTTGATGTTTCGAGAAGTTTTGAGACATGGTCGGTCTCTCCCGGGAAACAATGCGTCTGGAAAACGAACTAAGCAATCGTGGCAAAGCGAATAGCGGCTGTAAAGGGTGACTAGCAATGCTTTATGCTAGCGGATCCGGCTCGGCGATGGGGGCTTTCTCAGCAAATGCGGAAAAGTCAAGCTTCCAGCGGTATCCATCGCCGCGCAGCGAGAGCAACAGCCCCACCCATAAACTGATCGGCGTCGCGGCAAACAAAAATAGCGAGATCTCCATATTTCGCCCCAAGAAGTAGACGACGGCGCCAAACACATAAAGGAATATGAGTCCGGCTCCCAGCACTATGCCGGGTGAAAATCCCCGGTGAGCGTCGCGCATCGCGAACCAGACGAATCCCTGCATGATGACGATCACCGGCATACTGATCGGCACGGTCAACATCCATTGGCCGGATCCCCGCTGCATCACCCAAATCAACAAAACGCCGGCCACAATTAAGCCGAAGTCCAGCGCAACCAGGGGAGCGATTCGCCTTCGCTGCAGCTTCGACTCACTGGCCGCTTCACTAGACTCTGGAGCGATTCGCCAATGACGGCGACGAACCCCCACGGCGAACATTGCCGACAACACCCCAGTCACGAGCGCGAAATAACAGTACTCCCCTCGAAAGAGGATCTCTGTCAGATAGGGAAATTTTTGTCGGGTCGTCTCGTAAGCAATCAAGCCGAGTATTCCGTGCGAAGCAAACAATAGCAATATAGCAGGCAAGCAGCGAATGGAGGCCAACAACACTAAACAGGGTCCGATCGCTGCAGTTGCGATGCATGACAAGATAAAAATCGGCACTAAAAATTCAGTTAGTTCCCTCGAGTAGGCGGTATCGAAGATCGCTACCACTAACAACAGAGTGCCTACCAGCGCGTAGGCGATGACAAACCCCAACAATCGCAACGGCGATCGCGGGGCGCTGCGCTCAGAAACGCTGGGCAAGTCCTCCTGGGTCATTTGACTCATGGGGCGATCCTGATTGACTGGTCACTTCTCCTAGCGAGATTCTGCAAGCCACGTCATGCAAAGGGGTCTGATTCTGCCAGCGGTTCTGGCTCATGAATCGCAGAAAAGTCGCGCACCAATCGATATCCATCCCCCCGCACTGACAAAAAAACGCCGCTCCACAAAACCACCGGAAGCCCAATCATCGCGAACAGGACGACGCTTTGAGCGGGGTAAAAATACCCAACGAACAACAGCCCCACCAACAGGCAAGTCAGCCCGGTGACCATCACCGCGATGGGTGAGAACCCACGGGCGCCAGGGGAGAGCGCCACGCGCGCGACGCCAGCCAGAATGCCGACGACTAGGACGCCCAACGGCAGCGATTCCGCCAACGGCCCTTTGGCCAATTTTTGAAACAGGACCATCGCGATCAGTACCGACGTTAGATAAACGCAATCGAACGTGGTGATCGGAGGCGGAACGCGCTTTTGGCTCGTGGGCTCTTCGCGGTTGTCGCGCTGGAGACGCCAACATCGGCGACGATTCCAATAGGCAATCGCTGCGGACAGTCCTGCGACTGCCAACCAAAACACAATTCCATGCTGTAAAAACCAATTTTTGGTCATGCCTGGAGCGTCGCTTGAGAGGCTCCGATAGACAAGCATGCCGGCCGTCCCATGAGCGATCACCAATAGCAACAATGCCGCGACAAATCGGCGGGGCGCAATCACCAGCAGATAAAAAACGATCGCCACACAAGAGGCCAAAATCGGCAGGCTCGCTGGCGATAAAAAGGCAACCAAGCCCGCTCCTAACAGAGAGTTGCTGGAATTGGAGAAGACCACCGGTAGGAGGAATAGTCCAACAATCGCGACGCTATAGAACAACGCGAACGTCGTGGTCCGCCAAGCGGTTGCCTTCGACTGGTCCCCGCCAGGCGATATCGCTGCATCTTGAACAAGCTGACTCATCTGGCGATCCTGTTGAATTGGTTCCTTTCAATATACGAGACAAGGACAGAAATCGCTCGCATTGTCCGCGCTGACCTCAAAAAATTGTGATACAACCAAAGGGGAACTGGTTGAGGAAATGGTGGAAATGAACGACGAACCGCAATTCGCTCTGTTGCGCGATCCGATCGCTCCTTTCTCGGTCAGTGAAGCCGCATCGATCTTGGCGCAGTATAGTGGTGAGATTCCGGCCGAGTTTCTACAAACCCTGCATCGTCGCCCCGGGGTTTTGCTGCGTCAACTTTCAGAGCAGGACGCGCTCGAAGCGGCCGCGGCGCTTCGCAGAGCCGACATCGTCGTTCGGGTTGTCGCTGAAAAGGATCTAGTTGAAGTCCCTGCTCCTCCGCGCTATCCCCTGAAGAGTGCAATCATCGAAGCAGACGCGTTTGTCGTCGATGTCCCCCGCTGGACCGGACGCATTCCGTGGGACAAGTTTTTCTTGCTCGATATCGTGCCCGAGTTTGTCCGCAAAACGGGGGCATTAGATCTCGATCCGCACGACGCGCAGCTTTACGCTGAGACCAACGCCCGAACCGCGTCGATCTCATCCACTCCCCGAGCTAAGATCGCGATCTATCTCGAAATCCTGTGTCGCGATCCTTTGCTGCGGATGCGGATTGATCGCAACGCGTTCGCCTATCGCAAAGCGGCCATCCCCGTCGTGCCAAGCCGCGAGACCAATTTTCGCTCTTTGGCGAACGCGATTCAAACCCACTGCGTCAATGCTGTCATGGGACCGGGTTTTTCGAAATTGAATCAAGGGTTCAATTCGACCAAAGAATCGAACTATGACCGAGCCCGCTTCGAAAATCTCGCTACCTGGTTGCTGACGATCAACAAGGTCGCCGGCTAGCCGCAAGCAACATTCGTGAACCGCGGCAGTTGAAACTCGCGTTCCGTTCCTTGTATTCTTAAGCATGTCAGCCGACAAAACCTCAATCGCTCAGAGAACGACGATGGCCAGCGACGAAACAATCATCGTGCCCGAGATTAATCCGTTTGCTTCTCCACTGGCAGACTCGATCGATCCGGCAGACGATGCAGGCTACCGCGTACGGGGTAAGAAGCTGGCAGCTCGCACGCCGATTCAGCTTCCCCATGTCTGCATCCATTGCGGAGAAGACGCAAACGCAGGGCGTCGTTTTGCCCGCAAGATCTATTGGACGCCGCCGTGGATCTATTTGCTGCTGTTGATCGGTCCTATTTTTGTTGTGATTGGATCGATGCTGGTTCGTAAACCGCTCCAGATTGACTATGCACTTTGTCTGGACTGTAATGGTCGCCGCAAAACCAAGATTACTATCGTCTCCCTCCTCTGGCTAGCCTTTGTGGGCTGCACGTTTATCGCGATCGCGTGGGAAAGCATCCTGATGGGGGGAGCCTGCGTCTGTCTGCTTCTCGCCGGAAGTGTCGGGCTGATTCTCTGTGGCGAGCATTTCAGAGCAACGAGCCACAACAAGGGCGTTTTCGAGATCTCCGGTGCAAAAGCTCCCTTTTTGGAGCATCCGGTGGTTCAGCAGCAATCGCTGGATGAAGCGGACTGGGATCAGCAGTAGATTGGCCAAAACGCACGCAGCTTGCTGAATAGCTCAAAAGAAGCGGCCATTGCGCGAAACCAGCTCTCATACAAACTGGGGGAAACTAAATGGGCGTTGCGGAATACCCGCAGCCCCCCACTCTTAGCACGGTTCTCCGCAAATCCCTCCATTTGCCGGCTTGCGCCAAGCAAAAGATTCTAGGATTGCTGTACACACGCACGATACATCGTGTATCGCAACGAATCAACCCGCTGCGTTGCCCTTCCACCCCGAGAGCGAAAAGCCATTGAATCATCGTGTTTTACTCATCGAAGACAACCCGCTGGATCAGCTACTTGCAGCTACCATTCTGCGAAAGAGCGGCTATGTCGTCGAATGCGAAAGCGATGGTCTGGATGCAATTAGTCGGATCACCCACGGTGAGCCGTTTGATATCATCCTAGTCGACTACGAACTACCAACGCTTAACGGCATCGAAGTTACGGTCAAGCTGCGAGCGATCGGTTTTCGCAAGCCGATCGTTGCCGTCAGTGCTGGCCCCGAATCCGAATTAATCGACGACTGGACCAAAGCCGGTTGTTGCGACTTTTTAGCAAAACCCTATTCACCTAAACAGCTGCGTGAGTTTGTCGATCACGCAATGATCCGACGCTTGGCGAAACGGCCTCTGGCCAATCGTCTTGACTTGACGGGGCATCGAGCATAATCGCCACAGGGGCAGACTGGGCGATTACGAAGACGTAGACGGCAGGGGCGCCGTCTACGTCTTTCATTTTTTGGTGGCTCGCTTAGCGAAACAGACGCCAGCGATTGATCGGCCAGTAGCGGCAGATGACTTGACCAACAACGTCGCTGGTCTTGGTTCGCAGTTGCTGATAACGTGAGTCGGCAGCCTGACTGCTATTGTCTCCCAGCAAAACCAGCTCGTCCGCTCCCAGATCCCAAGCATCTTGACGCAGGCCGCCGTAATCACGACCGGCATCCATTTCGGCGGCATCGCGGTAGTAGACATCGCGAAAGAGCTGAAGATCGGCGATCCGCCACCCTGCTCCCGCTTTCCAGTTCAATTGCGTCTCTAGGTTGGTCTGGCCGGACTCGGCAGATGGCTCGCCAACTTGCAGGCATTCGAGAACCAGTTCATCATTTTGCAGCGCGTATAGCGAACCGTCTCGCATCACCAGACTAACGCGATCTCCTGGTTGTAGCGGGGAGCCTGCAACTTGCTCACCGACTGAGAGACGTATTGGACTCTGACGAGCGAGAGTCCAGACAATCGGTTGTCCGCAGTAATCGCTGGAAATCTCCAGGGGCTGGTCTCCGAGCTGATCGACCTGAAAATCGATGCGTACATCGGCGACTTTGCAAGGACTGATCAACGTGACGTTTTGCTTTATGGATTGATTGTAGGACCAAGCGTCGAAGATTGGGCCGCGCATCTCCAAACTCCCGTCTGCTCCTTCGACCGTCCAATTGCGATTACCCCAGACGCTTCCTTCGCCCGCCGTGACCTTCAACCAACTATTGGCGTTTTCCCACGGTAGATCGCGATCGACCAGATAGACCGGAAACCAAAGATCGTCATGCAACGCGGCAGGCTTGGTGAGCAACGCATCGGCGAGCCAGATTTCTCCGGCTCGAATCGAGATCTTTTCGCCCGGCATGCCGATCAGCCGTGAAACGTAGTTGATGCCAGGCGAATCGGGATGCTCAAAGACGGTAATTCCCCAGCGCTGAAGCGGCAAGCCAAACTTTGCGACCAAAAACCGATCGGCCGTTTGAACCGGCAGATTGTTGAGGTCTGGCACAAATTCCACTTTTTCGCAGGGACAGCGCAACGAGACGTTCGTACTTCCATATTTCCACATCTCTTGGACATCGCGCGCGGGAACGTTCAAACTGCCGCCGTTTGCGCATTCAAACTCGTAGTGCTGCGGATACAAGCTAGGCGCCATCGCGCTTGAAGGAACGATAAACGCTTCGGCCCAGAAGGCCTTGATCAACCACGCAGTAGAGACGCCAGGCAAGATGCCGATGACTGATGCAATCAGCATCGACGCAAACGCTCGGCGGAAGTTCGTCGCCAAACGGCGACGGATGTAGACCAGCGTAATCATCCAGCCTGTGAACATACTGACCAGCATGGCCACCTCAGGGATCAAGACCCCGAATTCTTCGCCAAGCAGAATCAGCAGGGCGAAGCCTTGTATGACGACTGCCGCCAACAGACTAACTTCGCACGCTGTCAGCCACGATCCTTTTTCCAGCTTAAGCAGCGCAAAGGAAGCCCGATAAGAAAAGACTTGCAGCACCACGATGCCCAACAGAAGCGGCGCAAACAAGAGCCAGAGGTAATACATGCAGAAAACCCAGCGGCGGATAAGACAACGACATTCAGAACAAACCGACAGCAGTCGTATGCTATCAGGTTATTACGTCATCGCCAGCTTATTTTGCGCTGGGTACAATTGCCGCTAACTATCGCCGTCTTTCAGCCCCAATCGCGAGAGCCAGTTGCCGCGCGTCGGCTTGTCGTCATTCTTATTTCCGGTTGACGGTTTCATTTTGTTGAGCTTGTCTCGCTCGTTTTCGAGACGCTGCAATTTCTCTTCCAATTCAGCCCGTTCGCGCGCGATCTTGGCCCGCTCAACCGAGATATCGACTTCGGCTTTTCGCAGCTTGTCTTTCCATTGGGCTTGCAGATTTTTCAGGTTCTCACGTTCCTGTTTCACCAATTCGTCTTGGTCAAGCATCTCGGCGATCGCGTTGGCCCCCATCGCCAAGCCGTTGGCGGCGGCGGCGTTGCCTTGTTGCGATTCGTCCAACTTCTTGCGCAGTTCCGCCAGTTCTTCTTCCTTGGCTTCGATCGCGCGATCGGTGCTGGCGATCGCCTCTTGGATTTTCATCTTTTCACGACGTTCATCTTCATCCAAGTTTTCGTCGTAATCGGCCTCCAGTTGCGCTAACATACGGCGCTTGGTCGCTTCCCAATCCATCCCGTCGTCGTTGGCGGCGGTCAGCGGGCCTGCTGGAACAGCCTTCTTCAGTTTCTTCTCGAGTTCGGCGTTGGCCGCTTTGACTTCTTTCAAGTCATCCAACGACATTTGCAGACGACGCTGTAAATTCTCGATTTCTGCGGCATCAGCTTCCGCTTCGCCGCTTCCACCTTCTTTCAATTGCTTCTGGAGATCGCTGATTTTTTCAAGCAAGTCATCGCGCTCGCGGCGCAGTTCGGCCGCATATTCATCGCTGGGTTCGCTAGCGTCCGTTACGGCCGCCAGACGCTCGTTTTCTTGCGTCAACGCCGCCGATCTCTCTTGTTCTGCTTCCAACTGCCGGCGAAGCGAACTGACTTGTTCGCGGATTTGCTCGGAGTCGCCGCGAGCCTGAAACAGCGCTACCTGCGATGCGTCAAGCTGGCTCTTCAATTCTCCTTCGACCTCTTCTAGCTGCCGGCGCAGATCTTCGCTTTCGATCCGTAGTTTGTCTGACTCGTCATTCAAGTCGGACCGTTCGCTGTCGCGATCCTGCAATTGCTGGAACAGTTCGTCCCGCTCCGCTTCAGCGCTCGCAAGTTTTGCGGCCAGTTCTGCTTGGCCCGCAGTATCGGCTTGGGCATGCGTCAGTTGTTCATGGAGCGAACTTAACTCTTGCGTCTTCGCGGCTAGGGACTCTTCAGCTTGCTGCTGCGCGGCGGCGGCAGTCGCTTGTTGCTGCTGGAGCGTGAGGACTTGATCCGACAATTGGGCCGCTTGCGATTGCTGATCGCTTAAGGACTTTTGAACGCCCAGCAATGTCGCCGAAAGTTCGCTGGCTTGCTGCGCGGCTGATGTCGCTTGCTGGCGTAGCGTTTCCAGCTCTGTACGCAGTTGATCGCGCTCAGCTGTAAGTTGCGCCACATCCCCGGAGCGTTCCGTTTGCGCCTTGCGCGAGCTTTCTAGTTGATCGCGTAACGATTGAGCATCAAGTTCAGATTGAGCGACACGACTTTGCAAGTCTTCGTATTGTCGGCGGAAGTCGTCGCGCTGTGACTGTGTAGTCGCTAATTCGTTGCTGAGCGACTCTTGCTCTGACTGCAACTGATCGCGTCGACTTGCCAGCTCGCTCTGTTTTTTCTCCGCTTGAGCGACTTCGTGACGCGCGACGCCCAGTTCGGTTCGCAGCGAGTCGCAATCGGCTGTCAGACGTTCACGCTGCGCAATGTGCGCGTCTCGATCGTTGCGCAGGCCATCCGCCTCGCTATTGATGCGGGTGACTTCTTGCTCGGTTTGCTGCAGTTTGGCTTGCAGACTCTCGGCGCGACTCTCGGCGTCCAGGCGAATACGGGCAATTTCATGCTCGGCCTGATGCAGCTTCGCTTGCAGATCGTCGGCGCGGGCCTCGGCTTCAGCTAACGTCTTTTGTAGTTCGCCCGACTCGCCGCACTGTTGCGAAAATTGCTGCTGACGCTGCTGGAGGGACTGCTCTCTTTCAACTAATTGAGCGGCCAGCTCGTTCAGCTCTTCCTGGCGAGTCTGTTGCTCTTGTTCCCTCTGGTCGCGTTCTGCCTGCCATTGGGCTTGCTGTTGCTGGAACGCGGCGACTGACGCTTTTAGCTCGAACGAATCGCTGTGAAGCTTTTCAGACGTAACCGATATTTCGCCTTCTTGGCCGGCAAGGGATTGTTCTTTGCTCTGCAACCCGTCGGTGACCGTCTTTAACTGTTGCAGAATTCGAAGTTCGATCTGCTCAAGCGATTGGCGTCGCTCTGTCAGTACAGTCCGCGCACGGTCGCGCTGATGTCCGATGGCAGTCGCCAGGTCATCGAGGGGAGAGTTTCTTACTTGGGGATTTACGTCTTCCATGATTCCACGACAGGATTCGGTTGACTCGGCGCTTCGGCCCAGGAAGCGACCGCCTCGAGTCTCTCTGCGTAATTTCGTCTACGCTTCTATAGATTAGGTCGTCATTCGCAGGAGTGCGGATTCTCGACCGATGTTTTCCCGCAACAACGGTGATCCGCGAGCGCAGCAAAACGGCGTCGCAAGCATGCGACGCCGTCAAATTCGGCACAACCGGCATCTAATCAGCCGATACCAATGGATTAAGTTACGGACGAATCGGGCAAATTGCGAACGGCGATCGAGAGCATCACCCAGTACCAACCGGCGAAGATCAATTCGATGCCGAGAAACATACCGATGATAAAGACCGAATTATCGGGCCAACCTTTGTTGATCATCAAGCCCAGCAAGACGCTGATCGCACCTGAAAGCAGTTGCCAACCCCAAGCCGGGAAGCGAACCGTAAGCGCGGCGACGGCGCGAAAAAGACCGCCGACGATCAAAAACGCGGCGATCAACAAAGTAACCGCTTCGAGCGCTGCAATCGGAAGGTCAATCATTAAAACTCCGACAACCGCGTAAAAAATACCCATCAACAGATTGATCAGCATGCCGCTCCAACGACCAGCCCAAAAGGCGCTGGCGATTTGCGCTGCTCCGCCGACGACCATTAGCAAGCCAAAGAAGACGATGACCGCCAACGAGGTAATGAACGCAGACCCCAAAGCGATCAGGCCGAGTAGGACCAAGCCGATGCCGAGAAACAGGAACCAGCACCATTCCTTCCGCAAGTCGTGCAGTTCATGACGGATTTCTACAGGTAAGTTGGTTTCGTTGGACATGGCTCGAAAGCTCCGGGTAACAAAATAAGGGAGGGACGTGGTTTGCCTAATTGGCAATACCGCTACTAGGACTGTAGCCGCTGATTCGGCGCCAGGCGAAAATCGTTGCCCGATGTACGAAAAAAAATCCTCGGCCAGTGCCGAGGATTTTAGTGATTACAGCGATTGCAGCAGCGGAATTAGCCGGCGATCGAGGCTTTCGCCGCTTTCACGACTTCATCGGCCGTAATGCCAAAGTAAGGAAATAGCTCTTCGGCCGGAGCACTGGCGCCAAACCCCTTCATCCCGACAAAGCGTCCGCGGAAACCAAGGTAACGATCCCACGATTGGCGAATCCCGGCTTCGACCGCAACGCGAGCGACAACTTTGCTGGGGAGCACGCTTTCTTGATAAGCGGCGTCTTGGTCCTCAAACAACTCAGCACACGGTACGCTGACCAGGCGAGCTTTCACGCCTTCGGCTTTCAACGTTTCGTATGCTTCCAGCGCCAGCGACAGTTCGCTGCCGGTCGCCATCAAAATCACTTCCGGCGTGCCGCCGCAATCGGCCAAGACATAAGCGCCGCGAGCAGTCCCGCTGGCACACGCGTATTTTTCGCGATCGAGCGTCGGCAGGTTTTGACGCGTCAGCACAATCACCGAGGGTCGATCGGTAAGTTCCATCACCGCCTTGTAGCTCTGCGACACTTCATTGGCGTCACCAGGACGGAAGACGGCGATGTTAGGAATCGCGCGAATCGCCGCCAGATGCTCGACCGGCTGGTGGGTCGGTCCATCTTCGCCAACTCCGATCGAGTCATGCGTAAAGATATAGAGCACCGGCAAGCTCATGATCGCCGACAATCGCATTGACGGACGCAAATAGTCGCTAAAGACAAAGAAGGTCGAGACAAACGGACGATAGCCGGACAAGCACAAGCCGTTGGCGATCGCGGCCATCGCATGCTCGCGAATGCCAAAGTGCATGTTGCGACCGCTGTGATCGTCGGCCAAAAAGCTGCCGGCTCCAGGGAACTTCAAACCAGTTTTGGTTGAAGGCTCCAAGTCTGCGGATCCGCCCAACAAGCTGGGAACGCTCTTGGCGATCGCATTGAGCACCTGACCGCCGGAAGCACGCGATGCGACCCCCTTGGGGCTGGCTTCAAACTTCGGCAATTCGGCGTCCCAGGCGGTCGGCAGCTTGCCTGACATGATTTGCTTCCACTCCTTCGCTTCGGCTGGGAACGCTTTTTCGTAGGCAGCCAGCTTCGCTTCCCAATCGGTGCGAGCCGCTTCTCCTCGGGCTCCCATCGTGGCGGCGAAGTGCTCGGTCGTTTCGCTTGGCACCGCAAATTTGTCGTACTTCCAGCCGTACGCTTCTTTGGTCGCCGTAATTTCAGCTTCGCCCAACGGAGCGCCATGAGCGCCATGCGTATTGGCCATCGTCGGCGCACCCCAGGCAATGATGCTGCGCACAATGATCAATGTCGGCTTGTCTTCGGTCGCTTTAAACGAATCGTACGCGGCGTTCAACAAACCTAGATTATTGGCGTCCGAAACTTTCACCACGTGCCAACCGAGACCTTCAAACCGCGTCGCGACATCTTCGCTGAACGCCAGGTTGGTGTCCCCTTCGATCGTGATATGGTTGTCGTCGTAGATCCAGCAGAGGTTCGACAGTTTCAAGTGACCGGCAATCGAGGCCGCTTCGTTCGCGACACCTTCCATCAAGTCGCCGTCGCTGCACAAAGCGTAGACGTCATAGCCAAATACTTCATGCCCAGGGCGGTTGTAGCGCGTACGTTCGTACTCGGCGGCCATCGCCATCCCGACGCTGTTCGCGACTCCCTGCCCTAGCGGGCCGGTCGTCACTTCGATTCCGGTGACTTCGTAGCTTTCAGGGTGCCCAGCGCACGGGCTGTGCAATTGCCGAAACCGTTTGATATCCTCAATCTTGACCGACAGTTCGTCGCCGCCATCTTTGCTCTTCACGCCGGCCAGATGCAGCAGCGAGTAGATCAACATCGACGCGTGACCGCACGACAACACAAAGCGATCTCGTCCCGCCCAACGTGGGTAGTTGGGGTCATAGTTCAAATGGTTCGACCACAGCGTATAGGCGACCGGAGCAAGCGCCATCGGCGTGCCGGGGTGACCACTGTTGGCTGCTTGCACGGCGTCCATCGACAAAGTGCGGATGGCATTGATCGTAAGCTGTTCGATGCTGGTCGTGGAAACGGACATTCGGCTTCAATTCTCGCGTGACAGTAGAATAAGAGGGGGATCGCAGCGGAAGCTTGCGGCAATCGGTCGGCCAGGGCGCACAACTGCGCACCCCTTTCGCAAAGCGGCTATTGTACCGATTCTGAAAGCAAAGCGTCAACGACGTCGAACCCGCCAAAAGAAGGCGTACTTTGGGCCTTCATGGTTTAGGTAAGCAGAGTTTAACTTCCCCCGCTTTGAAATCACCGCATGGGACCACTATTTTTGGGGTCTTCCCCTTTAGAGTCTTAGTTCTTTTTTTATCCGATTATCCCACGAGCCCCACCCATGGAACAACGAATCGAACGCCTGGAAGAGTTGGTGACTTATCTGGAAGAGACGCTCCGCGTCCTCAACGAGGTGGTCATTCAGCAAGCGAACCAACTCGACAAAGTATCCAAACATTGCCAGCTCTTCTCCAATGAGCTACGTGATGTCCGCGAACAGATCACCGAAAAACGCAGCCCCGAGGAAGAACGCCCGCCCCATTATTAATCGGAGGGAACGGACAGCGGAGCAGATCAATGCGATTCCGCTTCGACCAGCTCGCCTTGCAGCGCAGGTAGCTCAATATAAAACGTGCATCCTTTGCCTTCGCCGGGCGAATCCAACCAGATGCGTCCTCCCTGCAACTGGACAATCCGTTGGACCAGAGCCAAGCCGACGCCGGTCCCTTCGGTGCGCGGATCGAGCTTTTCAAACAAGCCAAAGACGCGCTGATGAAACTTCGGGTCAATGCCGATGCCGTTATCTTTGATGAAAAACGTCGGCGGGCGATTTTTGCCGGTAATCGTCCCAATTTCAATGCAAGGGTTTTCCGCGCTGCGATATTTGACCGCATTCTCAAGCAAATTTTGAATCACTTGCTGCCAACGCACTCGATCTCCGTCAATCGTTGGCAGCGCATCGTCGATTTTAATCTCGATGCCGGCGCTCACAATCCGCGCGTCCAGCAGTACGATCGACTCTTGAACCAAATCGTACAGCGGAACGAATTCATGGGGATGCAAGGCGCGGCCGACACGCGACAATTCCGACAGGTTGTCAAGCAGCGTTCTCATTTTGAGAACTCCCTGCATGATTTCGTGGCAATCTTGCTTGACCAAGTCGGCGTCTTGTCGCTGGATATCTTCTTCCAAAACGCCGACAAAGCCAGCGAGCGTTACAAGCGGACTGCGTAGCTCATGCGAAACCGTGTAGGTGAAACGCTCTAATTCAGCGTTCTTGTACTCAAGCTCTGAGATCAGCCGCTCCCGCTCTTCTTCCGCCGATTTGGCTTCTGAAACGTCCGTGATCACACCGATCATACGAATCGGAGCACCAGCCTCATTGCGAAAAATCGTTCCCGAGGAGCGAAACCAATGGTAGCGCCCGTTATGGGCCAGCATTCGCCACTCGTGCGAATAGCTCCCATGGCCGCTCGCTAAATATTCCTGTATCCAAACGCTATGGCGCTCGCGATCCGCCGGATGCATCAAAGCTTGAACCGCTTTGCGAGTCGATTCAAAATCATCCGTCGAATACCCTAGGATCTCATAAATCCGGTCAGATAGATCGAGCTTGTCCTGCGAGATATCCCAGTCCCAAACGACGTCGCTCGAGAGCTCAACCAGCATTTGCAAACGGCGTTCGTTCTCCTGCAACTTGGACTGCGCCGTTTGTCGCTCTAGCTCTTTGCCCGCCCCCGAGGCAAACAACTTCAACATCGAAGTGATCATTTCAATGTCGTCAAACGGTTCGTCGTTCAACAGTGATAACAATCCAATCACAGCCCCCTGCGAATTGGTCAGCGGCGCGCCGGCATAGCTGACATACCCAAAGTCGCGAAGCATTTGATCGCTGGGAAATCGCTCTTGCACATCGTCTGGATAGATCGAAAAACAATTGCGGGAAATCTGCTCACAAGGAGTATCGGCGAGATCGTAGGTCAGGTTATCAGGCAAGACATGTTCGCCCCGTTCCCATTGAGCCAAAACCTGGACCGTTGTTGGTTCAAGCGGCGATATCCGACCCACCATCGCCAGCTTACAAGCAAAACTCGCTCCCAGCGAATTGACGAGCGTCTGCAAATAAGGGAGCCCCGACTGGTCGCCGATTTGCTGAATGGTGGTTCGCAAAATCTCGTCTGATCGACGTAATCGCTTCAGTTCTTCGGTTATTTCCATAAGACAAAGTCACGGCGCCCTGGGAATTGGTTTGCCGAAGTCTAGTCTCTACAAGGAAAATTACGTAGCGAAGTTTTCTGAAATACGGGATACCCGCAATTTTCGGCAGAGTCACTATAGAAATCGGGGAGTTGCTGGCAAGCTCTCGCCGGTCTCAAACAAGTCGCAGAAGAAACTCGCTTAGTCGTCGTCGTTGAGAAAGAGATCCTTTAGTCCGGCGATCACTTCGCCGAAATGGGCGTCAATTGCGCCAGCCCACGCCGCCCATAGTTCGTCACTGTCAACCAATTCCGTCATGACCTCGATTTCGATCTCGGTCTCAAACAATTGGTCGTCGACCTCGATCTCGAGCATGGTCTCTTTGTCGCCGTCGCCGTCGCCGTCGGAATAAGAGGCCCGCCCTTGCAAGAGCGTAAAATCAAATCCGACCGGGAAGGCAAACTGAATCTGCAGCAGTGCTTGCAACGCGATCAACATCGCCGGATCAGGCGCCAGCAATCCGCCTGCATCGATGGGAACAAAACGCAACGGCGGATCATTTTGATCCCCGTTGTTTTCACCACCATCGCCAGATCCACCATCGCCGCCACCGGGTCCACCTTCGTCACCGGGATCTACCACCGTCTCAGCAATCCAAGCCTCGGGATAGTTCGCCGGAAACTGAATCTCTTGCGAGGTCCAATCTTTGCCCAGGTTACGAATCAGGTACGAAATATCGACCAGTGAGACCGCGTAATCCTTGTTAACGTCGGCATACCAAGTAGGCTGACCGTTTGGCGCATCGGCGTCACTGCCCAAAGAGCGAATCATCGTCGTCAAGTCGACCAGATTGATCGATTGATCGTCATTCAAATCATAGATCACCGGAACCAGCCCAAAGTCAGGCGATTCTGCGGCATCCACATCCAGAGAACTTCCCTCGGCGGTCGTCGCTTCGCTCCGAACCATCGCCAACTGCAGAGAAGTCGGTCCGACCTCCCCAGTGTGGAAGTCTAGTTTGACGTTGTCATGGATTGAGTCTGCGCCAAATTCAATTCGAGCAAACAGCACTAACCCAACAGCCGGCGGAGCACCTTCCAGAGGCGGCTCGGCATGGGCAGCGAGATTGTGCAACTGACCAAGGTCGTCGTCTAGCGAAAACTCGTGGCCGGCGAAAGCCGGGCCAAAGGTTACGTTTCGCGGGGTAGCAATCTCGGTTTGGTAGTTTAGATCGACCGATAGCTCGCTGACCGATTCACCTGATTCGACCCAAATCTCGACATAGTATCGATCCCACTCGTGCGTGCGGAGCATGCTCTCAGGCAATTGCTCAACGCTGCCGTGCTGGGCATCGGTAAACGCAGTCGGGTCGGTAACAACACTAAAATGCAACAGAACCGGCGGCGGAGTGACCAGTTCTCCTTCGAGAGTAAACGAATGCGGACCGAATTCTTCGGCGTCAGCTGACGCAGCAAAGTCGGTCTCCACCAATAGATCGGCGGCGAGCATCACTCGAACTTCGAGCGACTCGATCGATGCGCCGCGACGTACATGAAGACGTCTGACCCGCAGACTATTTCCGCGTTGAGGTCGCCACATGGCGATAATGCTTGCCCAGATAGGAATAAGTTGCCTGGAGCGCCGGTGTTCCGTCCGGACGCTAAGGGGGGGCGGTTTAAGGAAGATGTTGGGCCCGCGCTTGCCTCTTCCTGCTACCGTGTACTCCTTTATACGGACAATGGGGGAGGATTGAAACGGTTCAGCCGCATTTTCTTGAAAATCTTACACATCAACCCCAGTCATGCCCCCACAAAGAGGCAATCCGCTTAATAATGGGAAGAATGCAGTAAATGGGGTGACCTTGCCAGAGGCTGCGTCCGCCTGAAATTGGCTCTCACGGTTGTCGAATTTTTGCCAAATCTGCGATGTTTACCCACTTTGACTCGCCAGAAACTCATCCGTCGAGATCACCGTCGCATAGCCAAACTGCAGCGCGGCCATGAATGCCGCGTGTGCCTGGGCCGCCGGGACATGCACTCCATTGAAGTCGAGGTCGCGCGAAGCACACGCGTCATGCACTACCGTGCATTGGTAGCCAAAATCGGCGGAAGCCCGAGTCGCTGCGTCGACGCACATATGACTCATCGCCCCGCAAATCACCACCTGCTCGATACTGGCCTGATCCAAGATCGATTTCAGTTCGGTTTCACGATACGAATTGATGAAATGCTTCAACACGACCGGCTCACCTTCTAGGTTTTGCACCTTGGAATGGATCTGGGCGCCGATCGAACCCGGCACAAAAAACGGCGCGTCAGCAGTCGGAAACTCGTGCCGGATATGAACGACCAAATTGCCTGTCTCACGGGCCGCGCTCAATAGTCGCGCTGCGTTATCGGCCGCTTGATCCATCCCGCTCAACGTCCACCGCCCTCCGGGAAAATAGTCGTTTTGGATATCGATCAAGATTAACGCGTACTTCGCCATCTTCGCTTCTGCCTTTCGCGACCAACTTGCCGCAAGAATGTTCCGCTCTGCCGACAACTTGCCGCCGCCCTGCCGTCACCATATCGCAGGCGATGAAAGCGGTCAAAACTATTTCCCACCGCTTCTTCACCCTGCTGTAACCTGCGACTCTATCACTTCTTAATCGCTTTCCGACGAAAGCAATCGGTCGCGTGATCGTTGACGATTCCGGTTGCCTGCATCCAGGCATACACGATCACCGGGCCAACAAATTTGAACCCGCGTCGCTTTAGTTCTTTCGAGATCTGTTCGGAGAGCGGCGTCTTTGTCGGTGCGACTCCAGTGGTGTTACGGATCGGCTTTCCCCCAGCCAGATTCCAGACCAGCGTCGAAAAATCTTCACCGGACTCCTGCATCGCTAGATAAACGCGAGCCCCCTGAATTGTTGCTTCGATCTTGGCACGCGAGCGAACGATTCCGGCATTTCCCAGCAGCCGGTCGATGTCTCGTTTGCCAAACCGTGCGACCCGCTCTGGCTCAAACTGGGCGAACGCTTCCCGAAAAGCATCGCGTTTGCGCAAAATCGTCAGCCACGAAAGCCCCGCCTGAAACCCGTCGAGCATCAACTTTTCCCACAGGGCCCGGCTATCAAGCTCCGGCACTCCCCACTCTTCGTCATGATAGGCGGCCAGCAATTCGTTACTGTCGGCCCAACGACAGCGTTTTGGCATCTGGATCTATCCGCAAAAAGGTGTATTTCGACGAACCACGCGAGCCGCAACCTCTCGCTGCGCTCCGTCCGATGAGGCGCTAAATTAGAGCGTGAAATGGTCGAGAGATCTGCTTTTTGCCGCAAAAAAGAGGCCTCTCGACTTTATTCAGGCGCGATTCCCCTGCGGTTCGCCGGAATTCTCGCCCCCTTCTCCTGCTCCTCCCGCTTGTACGCGGCTCTTTCCTGGGTTTAAATTGGAGGGATTTTACGCCGAGACCTCTGCCCCTAGAGGGTGGAACGATCTTTCCCACTTTGTCTCTTTCAACAGAACTGGGACCACGGTGCCGCGACGCGACGACATCAAGAAAATCCTGCTCATTGGCTCTGGCCCGATCGTGATCGGCCAAGCCTGCGAATTCGACTACTCCGGCACTCAGGCCTGCAAGGCCCTGCGGGAGGAAGGTTATGAGGTGGTGTTGGTCAATTCCAACCCGGCCACCATCATGACCGATCCCGACATGGCCGATAGCACGTATATCGAGCCGCTGTCGTGGGAGATTGTCGAAAAGATCATCGCCAAAGAGCGCCCCGATGCGCTGCTGCCAACACTCGGCGGACAGACCGCGCTGAATCTGGCGATGGAACTGGACAAACACGGCGTACTGGTCAAGTACGGCGTCGAGATGATCGGCGCCAACGCCGCTGTCATCGCCAAAGCCGAAGAGCGCGAGCAGTTTAAAGCGGCGATGGAAAAGATCGGGCTCGAAGTCTGTCGCGGCGGGACCGTCCATACGATCAAAGAAGCGCGGGCAGTGCTCGACGAGATCGGCTTGCCGGCGGTTGTACGCCCCAGCTTCACGATGGGGGGATCTGGCTCGGCGATCGCCTACAACCGGGAAGAGTTCGACGCGCTGGTCCGCAATGGACTCGATCAATCGCCGGTCAACGAAGTGTTGATCGAAGAGTCGGTGATCGGCTGGAAAGAGTACGAGATGGAGGTGATGCGCGACGTCGCCGACAACGTCGTGATCATCTGCACCATCGAAAACTTTGACCCTGTCGGCGTCCATACCGGCGACTCAATCACCGTCGCTCCGGCGCAAACGCTAAGCGACAAAGAGTACCAGCGGATGCGCGACGCTTCGCTCGCGGTGATTCGCGAAATCGGCGTCGAGACCGGCGGCTCGAACATTCAGTTCGCCAACGATCCGCACTCGGATCGGATGATCGTCATCGAGATGAATCCCCGCGTCAGTCGCAGTTCGGCGCTCGCGTCGAAAGCGACCGGTTTCCCGATCGCCAAGATCGCGGCCAAGCTGGCGGTGGGTTACTTGCTGCACGAACTGCCGAACGACATCACTCGTGAAACGCTCGCCTGCTTTGAGCCGACGATCGACTATGTCGTCACCAAGATTCCACGGTTTGCGTTTGAAAAGTTTCCTGAAGCGGACGCGACGCTGACGACGCAAATGAAGAGCGTCGGCGAAACGATGGCGATTGGTCGTACCTTCAAAGAATCGTTTCAAAAAGCGCTGCGTGGGCTCGAAGTCGGCCGCTTTGGTTTCGGCAGCGATGGCAAAGATCTCTGGGGCACCCCCGAGCAACCGTCTGACGACGAAATTCGGGCCAAGCTCAGCACTCCCAATGCCGATCGTCCCTGGTATCTGCGCTATGCGATCAAGTCGGGCATGACGCTAGAGAAGATCCACCAACTAACCTTCATCGATCCTTGGTTCATCGATCAGCTGCAACAGTTGGTCGAAAAAGAAGAGGAACTGGCCGCGATCGGTTCGCTGAGCGCCATCACCGCGACTCAGATGAAACAAGCGAAACAGTTCGGTTATTCGGATCGCCAACTGGCGACCCTGCTGGGGAGCAGCGAGCTAGAAGTTCGCAAGCAGCGTAAGAAGCTGGGCGTGATCACTACCTTCAAATCGGTCGATACTTGCGCCGCTGAATTTGAAGCGTATACGCCTTACTTCTATTCGACCTACGAGGATGAAGACGAAACGCCGGCCAAGGATCCAGATAAGAAACGGATCATGATTCTCGGCGGCGGTCCCAACCGGATCGGCCAAGGGATCGAGTTCGACTATTGCTGCTGCCATGCGAGTTTCGCGCTTCGCGAACTGGGGATCGAATCGATCATGGTCAACAGCAACCCCGAAACGGTAAGCACCGACTACGACACCAGCGACATCCTCTTCTTCGAGCCGCTGACGACCGAAGACGTGCTGAACATCTGCGACAAAGTGCAGCCCGATGGCGTGATTGTGCAGTTTGGCGGACAAACTCCGTTGAACCTGGCCCGCGCTTTAGCAACTGCAGGCGTACCGATCATCGGCACCAGCGTCGACACGATCGAAGCAGCCGAAGATCGCGAGAAGTTCCAGCAGTTGCTCAACCAACTTGGTTTGAAACAGCCGGCCAACGCGATTGCTCGGACGATGACGCAAGCGCGGACCGAATCGGCCAAGGTCGGCTACCCGTCGTTGGTTCGCCCCAGCTTTGTGCTCGGCGGCCGCGCCATGGAAATTTGCTACGACGACAAGCAATTTGAGCGCTACGTCGCCGAAGCGTTTCTGGTCGCGCAAGGTCAGCCGGTGTTGATCGACCGATTTCTGGAAGACGCGACCGAAGTGGACGTCGACTGCATCAGTGACGGCGAAAATGTGGTTGTCGCCGGCATCATGGAGCATATCGAAGAAGCTGGCGTCCACTCCGGCGACTCGGCTTGCTCGATTCCTCCCTACAGCTTGCCTGGTCCGGTCGTCAATGAAATTCGCGAAGCGACCGTCGCGATGGCCCGCAAGCTAAAAGTCATCGGCTTGATGAACGTGCAGTTCGCCGTCAAGCAAGAAGATGGCAAGATGAACGTCTACGTGCTGGAAGTGAATCCTCGCGCCAGCCGCACCGTGCCGTTTGTCGCCAAAGCGACCGGCATGCAAGTCGCCAAGATCGCCGCCAAGGTGATGACCGGCATGACCTTGCCCGAACTGGGCGTCACCGCCGAACCGATTCCGGCGCACGTTTCGATCAAAGAGTCGGTCTTTCCGTTCCGTAAGTTCAGCGGCGTCGACATCGTGCTTGGTCCCGAGATGCGTTCGACCGGCGAAGTGATGGGGATCAGCGAACGCTTTTCGATCGCGTTCGCCAAAAGCCAACTTGCAGCCGGCGTGCTGTTGCCGCAGCCCGAAGATGGCAAGATTTTCCTCAGCGTTTCGCCGCGGCACAAAGATCAAATCGTCGCCATCGCCAAGCAACTCGATGCGCTCGGCTTCCAACTGGTCTGCACCGAAGGAACCGCCAAGCGGTTGCGTGAAGAAGGTCTGCAGGTCGAGCAAGTGAAGAAGTTGGCCGAGGGTCATCCGAACCTGCTTGATCTGCTGATTGATGGCGCCGTCTCGCTGGTGATGAACACCCCCAGCGGCAAAGGCGCCCGCACCGACGAAGGCCGCATTCGCGCCGCCGCCGTGCAACACGGCGTCCCCTGCATCACCACCATCCAGGCCGCCGAAGCCGCCGCCAAAGCGATGGAAGCACTGCGCCACGGCGAGATGAACGTGCTGTCACTGCAAGATCGCTTCCGCAAAATGCGCGGAGAGTAAATTGGAAAAGAGTAGCCCGAGGCGCGCGTTTTGAACTTGCGCCTTTTGAGAGCTCCAAAGAAATGGAACACGGACACCAGGGATAAATCACGGAATTATACGGTAAGAAAGGAGCGAGGTAGACGCACATCTCCCCTATTCCAGATTGCCGTCCATGAGGAATCGGTTTGCATTTTATCCTAGCTGCAAACTCAATTTTCTGGCCGTGCATATCCGTGCTCTTACCGCGGTATCCGTGTTCGATGTTTTCGTATTTCTTCAAATCCCGGGTGGCCCGACCAGGCTGTTCAAGCCTGGTTGGGTTGCGTAAGCAACAAGATGCCAGCGCCGTCCGCTTGGACTCTATCGAACAACGCAGCTATCCCGAATCGATCGGTGATGGATCGGTCTACTTGCACTTCACAACTGCATGGTGAAGCATCTTGTTGCTTACGCAACCCAACCAGTTCTGAACGAACTGGTCGGGCCACCCCAAGTGGACTCGACTCACAGCTTTTTTCCGGCTTCATTCTTCTCCTACGTGAACCTCTTACCGCTGCTGCGTGTCCTCACTCCACCAACGCCCTAAACAAACCGGAGACGCCGATGAACCTGCAATGGGAACTGCTCGCAAAGTTATCTACTTTCGCATCTTCCGCCGCAGGATCCGCGCATGTCTGCCTCCATCACTTTGACCAACTTGGCTTGGTCCACGCCGGATAGTCGCCCCCTCTTTCACGATCTCCAACTAAACTTCCAGCCCGAGCGAACCGGGCTGGTCGGCCGCAACGGCGTCGGCAAGACGACGCTGCTAAAGCTGATCGCTGGCGAACTAACGCCGACCATCGGCAAGGTCGTAGTGCAAGGCAAGTTGGGAATCTTGCGCCAAACGGTTCAGCCGCAACCTGGTCAAACAGTCGCCGATCTGCTTTGCGTGACCGCACCGCTGGCGACGCTCGATCGAATCGAACGGGGCGAAGGTTCTGCTGACGATCTGGCCGCTGCCGACTGGATGCTCGATTCGCGGATCGCCGCCGCGTTAGAACGCGTCGGGCTCAACGCTCGACCTGACACTTTACTTGCATCCATGTCAGGCGGGCAGCAAACACGCGTCGGAATCGCCGCGCTCCTGTTCGCCGAGCCAGACTTTCTGTTGCTAGACGAACCTACGAACAATCTGGATCGCGAGGGACGCGCCGCGATCCTGCAACTGTTGGCCAGCTGGCGCGGCGGCGCGATCGTGATCAGTCATGATCGCGAACTGCTGGAGACAATGGACGCGATTGTCGAACTAACATCGTTGGGGGCCGCACGCTACGGCGGCAACTGGAGCAGCTATCGGCAGCTGAAAGCTCAGGAGCTCGCCGCGGCGCACCAAGACTTGGCCGACGCTGAAAAGCGAGCCGCCGAGCTTGCTCGCCGGGCGCAAGCCACCACCGAGCGCCAAGCGCGACGCAGCAGCGCCGGCAAACGCGCTGGCGCCCAAGGAGGAATCCCCCGCATCTTGCTCGGCGGCCGACAAGATCGCAGTGAAAAGACAAGCGGCGAAAATACGCGCCGCAATCAAGAGCGGCAGCAACAAGCGGCCGAGGCCGCAGCCGCCGCGAGTAAGCGGATCGAAATCCTACAACCGCTGACAATCCAGCTTGCATCAACGCAACTGCCAGCCAGCAAATTGGTGCTGAGGCTCGATGATGTGACGACCGGGTACCACGACGAGCAACCGATCCTCCGCGACTTCTCCCTCCAAATCACCGGGCCGCAGCGGATTGCCGTCACCGGCCCCAACGGTTCTGGCAAGTCAACCCTGTTGGCGCTGATCGCAGGGCAACTGCCTGCATGGCGCGGCGAAGTGCAAGTCCTGACGAAATTCGCCATGCTGGACCAGCAGATGCGTTTGCTCGATCCAGCGCTTTCGATTCGAGATAACTTTCTGCGGCTCAACCCTCAGACGACCGAAAACGAGTGCCGCAGCGCCTTGGCCAAGTTTTTGTTTCGCGCCGACGCCGCGCTGCAGATCGTCGGAACCTTGAGCGGCGGCCAAATGCTACGCGCCGGCTTGGCCTGTGCCGCCGGCGGACCAAGTCCGTGTCCTTTGTTACTGCTGGATGAACCGACTAACCATCTCGATATCGAATCGATCGAAGCGGTCGAAGCGGGACTGCGGGCATTTGACGGTGCGCTGGTCGTCATCAGCCATGATGAATCTTTTTTGACTGCGATTGGGATTGATCGGCGTGTCGAACTGTGATGGTGATTGACTAGCTGCAGAATGAAGATACTTCGCGGCGCTGGACCGGTTGTCTCGCGACTGTTAGACTCGCGAGAGTTCTCTGCTTTACGCCCCGTTTACCCGTTTTGAAGTTGCGCTATTCGCCCCAAAAAGAATGGAACGCGGCAAAGCCACGGAGGAAGAACGGAAAAACGCGGTAGGAACCAAGTCGAAAACGTTCACACTAGCCCGCAGCGCCAGCGAGGGAACACGCTGGGCAATGCCAACTCGGCCTGAAGTAGCCACCGGATTCCCTCGCTGGCGCTGGCGGGCTAGTGTCCTAGCGGTTCGAAATAGCGCAACCTCAAAATTTACCCGCTCGGCAGCTATGAAAAAATCGACCCTCTACTTTCTGTTGATTTGCGGCGTCATGTTGTTGTGTCTGGGGATCTTCGGCTGGATTGTCGCCGGACCGTCGGGACCGATCCTGCTTTCGAAACAGACGACTTATATCACCGAACCGCTGCGGCCCAATGGCCTGGTCGACTATGAAAAAGCGATCGTCGCAATGCAAGTGGACGGCGTCACCCCGGAGGAAAACGCGGCGATCCCGTTTTTGCAGGCGATGTGGCCTGGTAAGTTGACCCTAGAAGAACAACTCCTGGTCTGCGATGCATTAGCAATGCCGCAGCCAAAACAGCCCGGCATGGTTCCCTCTACGGATAGTGCAATGCTAGAGCCGATCGTCGGATGGCTCAATCAGCAGCAAGTAGCGAAGTTGGGCGCCGATAATTTTACGCCGCTGACCAGAAGCGAAGCGGTAGACGCGGTTAACGATTCGTATAGCACTCCTTGGACGCGTGACCAATTGCCGCCGCTGGCCGCTTGGGTTGATCAACAAGCGGTTCCTTTCGCAAAGCTGCGGGAGATGAATGAGCGACCTAAGTTCTTTCTCCCTCCGCCTGCTTTGATCAATCATCAATACGACTCTTATCTAATGTGTGATCTACCGGCCATTGAAATGCTTCGTGAAGCGTCAAGGAGTCTATCCGCTCGAGCGATGCTGCATCTCGGCGAAAATCGTCCGGCCGAATCATGGGAGGATATTAAAACCAATTTCACCGTCAGTCGTTGTCATTCTCATCCAGCGCATATCATCGACCTCTTGGTTTGCATTGCGTGTCGCACCATGGCGTGCGACACATTGTCCCAATTGCTCAACAGCGGTCAGTGTGACGCAGTTTTGCTGGACGAGATTCAGCAGTACCTCGGTCAACTGCAATCGTTCAACGAAATGCCGGGAGTGATGAATATCTCAGAACGATTCGGCACGCTCGAAGCGGCGACTAATCTTAGCGATGGAAATCTAGACAGCGAGCTCATTTTGGGCGAAGGAAACGAAGCGTTTGATTCTCTCGCCCAGGCTCCCTACAACCGCAATGTCATGCTACAGACGATCAACAAGTGGTATGACAAGGTGGTCGCGGCGCTGGAAATTGACAATCTCGCGGAGCGGAGGACCGCACTCGATCAGTTTGAAGTCGACTTGCAAATCGAAATCGCCAGCATTAAAGATCCCGGTAATGTCGCCGCCGCCATCTTCAATCAAACCGCCCGCGGTGAAACGATGGGCAACATTTTCATCGCGTTCCTCATGCCGGGGTCGGTCCAGGCAGCCGCCGCCGAAGAACGAATCAACGTTCAGTTGCAAATGCTCCGCGTCGCCGTCGCACTCGAAAAGTTCAAGCTTGAAACCGGCGCCTATCCTGACTCGCTCGCTGCGTTGACCGATCGAATTGATCCGGCGCTGCTCAACGATCCCTACTCTACCGGCCAATTCCGATACGAGCGCCGCGAACCCGGCTACCTGCTCTACAGTTTGTTCACGGATCGCATCGATGACGACGGTTCTTCGACCTACGGCGAGATCGTTGCCGGCGCGTGGGTCAGCGGCGAAACGATTCCCCTCTACCCGCAAGGCGACTGGGTGGTCCGCTTTCCGCTGCCCCAGAAAAAATTTCTCGATCCGCCGCCGTGGGAAGTTGGTGCGGAGGAGGAGAATCTCGTCGGAGATCTCGAAACCGTTGAGCCTAACGAAGAACCGGCCGGCAAAAAGTAGTTCGTCTTGATTCCGGCAAGCCCAAGATTACGACTCTGCGACCGAAACCCTTTTGGGCAGCGCCGATTGTTGGAGTCATGAGTCGCTACGATGTTAGAATCACGATTGCTTTCTCTTTCTTCTCCTCTGGCTGCATCTCATGAAAAAATTTCACTATCTTTGGATCATCGGCGGCGTGCTGTTGCTGTCGATCTGTCTGCTGGTTTGGGTCATCGCCGGGCCTTCGGGGCCGATCATCATCTCGAAGCAGACGACATATCTGACCGAGCCTGTTGGGCCAAATGGACTGATCGATTACGAGCAAGCGATTCTGAATATGCAGTCCGAGAATGTTACGCCGGAGAATAACGCGGCGATTCCGTTCTTACAGGCAATGTGGCCTGCTGAAATTGAGCCCGAGCATCAGGCGTTGATCTGTGACGCATTGCAGATGCCGCTGCCGGATGGACCGGCGATGTTGTCTTATGAGGACAAAGCGGTAAAAGGCAAGATAGAGGACTGGCTCAACCAACAAAACCAAGTGAAAGCCGGCGACACACCAATAGAGCCGATTGGTAAAGAGGAGGTCTATGACATTCTGTACAGCCCGCTCAGCCTCCCTTGGACGCGCGATCAGTTGCCGCCGCTGGCCGATTGGGTCGATTCGCAAGCACCGCACTTCGCCAAGCTGCACGAGATGAACGATCGTCCTGATTTCTTTTTGCCTTCGGTCTCGTTTCTTGACGATCAGCATCAAGTCTTGTTCACCGCCATGTTGACTACGGTCCAGCATCAACGTCAGGCGGCTCGCATGCTTTCGATCCGCGCGATGTTGGCGATCGGTGAAAATCGACCCGAGGATGCTTGGGGCGATATCAAAACCATTCTGACCATCAGTCGTTGCCACTCAAAGCCCGCATTTTTGATAGAGCTATTGGTTTCTATCGCAATTCGGGGAGTAGCGCTAAACAACATGACGACTTTGCTGGATAGCGGTCAATGCGATGCGGAGCTGCTCTCTGAGATCGACGCGTTTCTCGCTCAGCTTAAACCGTTTGACGACATGGCCCCATCAATCCATGTGATGGAACGCTTAGGGGGACTCGATGCGGCAATTGGATTGAGCACGCATGATATCGACGCCGATGAGCTAATTGGCGATGGAGGACTTTCGCAGCTCGCCTATGCTCCCTACGACCGCAACGCCATGCTGGCCAAGTTGAACGAGTGGTACGATCGACTGGCGGCGACCGCCGAGATCAACAATCTGGATGATCGTCAAGCCGCGATGGAGCAGTTAGAACTAGACATCGAAGCCGAAACGCAAAACATCATCAATGCCGGCAGCGTCACCGGCGCTATCTTCAATCAAACGGTCCGCGGAGAGCTGATCGCAAAGCTTTTGGTGGGCCTCTTGATGCCGTCGGTCACGCAAGCTGTCTTGGCCGAAGAACGAAGCAACGGACAACTGCAATTGATGCGAGTCGCTGTCGCGCTGGAACAGTACAAGGTACAGACCGGCGACTATCCCGACACGCTGACGCCGTTGGCCCAGCGGATTGATCCTGCGCTGCTCAAAGATCCCTATGCTGTCGGGCAGCTCGGCTATGAGAAGCGTCCGCCAGGCTATCTGCTGTATAGCGTGTTTCAGAACCGGACCGATGACGGAGGCTCCTCGGCCTATGGAGAGATTGTCCAGGGAGAATGGATCACCACCGATCCGGTCAATATCTATCCCGAAGGGGATCAGGTAATTCGACTTCCCATGCCAAAGAAATCGCTATCCGACGTGATGCCGTGGAATCTGCCGCAGGTAGATGAGGGAGAGGATTTCTCGATAGAAATAGAACCTACGGATGCTACGCCGGAAGAAAACACGCCGCTTACTGAAGCCCCTACGACCGCACCGGTCGCCGATAAGCCAGGACCGGAAGTCGAGTAAGCAAGAACGAAAAACGACCGCCGATCTTCGTTACAAAGATCGACGGCCGAAAGCGGAGTCTATTCGCTACTCGCGAGCGTTAATTTTGCTGGGCGACCTGGCGATCGCTGTCATTTTGCAGACGTTGTAATTTTGCCAGCGACTCTTCGATTTCCTGGCGCAGTTGATCGTCCGGCTCGGCGCTGGTCGGGTCAAGCTGATCAATTTTCGATTGGATTTCGTTGGTCAACGTCGAGATCTGTTCTAGGCGTTGTTGTTTCTGCTGTAGCTGGGCCTGAAGTTGCGAGATCTCTTCCTTCAGCGGCTTGCGGCTGGCTTGGTTCTCATCCAACTGCTTTTGCGTGCTGTTGCGGAAATCTTTCTTCTCCTGTTGATTGGAATATTTCTGCAACGTTTTCTTCGCCTCGTTCAGTTCGGCTTCCACCTCCTGCAATGAGACTTCTAGGGCTGATTGCGGCGGATCGACATGCTCCGAGGTTTCCGGCATCGCGGCTTCTTTGCTGGCTTTCTCGGCGCCTTTCTCGGTGGCCGCTACCTGATCTGCGGCCGAGTCTGCAGGCTGCTTCTCTTTTGACTCTGCTGCGGTTTCCTGTTTAGCGTCCTCTTTCGTTTTCTCCGCAGATTCCTGCTGCGAGTTCTCTTTCGGTTCTTCGGCAGACGCATCGGTCGAGACCGGCGTTGTTTCGGTTTCGGCAGACGCATCCTTAGCCGCTGCATTTTGCGCCGTCATATCATCGGTGGTCGCCGCTGGATCATAGGACTCGCGGTGAACTTCCGCGACATCCAGTTGCGGCTTATTTTCAGCGGCATCATTGGACGCTTCGTTGCCGGTTGATTCGTAGTAGTCAGAATACTCTTTCGACTGGTCGCTGACCTGCCCAGCAGGTTGATTACAACCCAGCGGCGCGAAAGCAAACGGAAGCATAGCAAGGGAGAATAGGGAAAGTCTCATCGTTCGAACTCCTTAGGGGTCTATGTGCGAAATGTTTTTTTTGATTTGCAGCGGCACGTCTCTGATGCGAGGAGAGTCGCAACAGCCGTGCCGAACAGGATCGTTTTTCGCAGAGTTCGAAAAGCTTTCCGCCCAGGATGGATTGCTAGCGTGGTCGCGGTGCGTTCTTTAGAACTACTTAAACACCAGACTCGAAGCGCAAGCCAATGGACGTGGGTATCGATACCGAAACAGTCAAACCCGCTTTGCAGGCCGCTACCAGAGCGTTACCTGTTCGACAGCGATACGGTTATCCTAAGCTTGCGTCGCTGGATGGTAGTGCATCGGCTGGTCGGGCCGGAAGGATGTGGAACTGATCATGCGACTTCAGCGGAAACTTCCGCTGCGCGATTCGATAACGCTCGAATGAAATCGCTGCCTTCAAAAATTCTCGCTTCGCTTTGATCGTCCACTGCGGAGTACCCGGCTTGCCAACGCGTTCCATAGATCGCGATGGAGCGACCAGCACGATTGTTGTGACGGCGTGCTGATTGGGGGAAGTGGCTCTGCGGGCGATAGTTGGCTTGGCAAGCGGAGTCATAGCTTTGACCGCAGCGGTAGTGACGCTGGAGGTCACAATGACAAGGCTAGCGAGACAGATCGTTGGCATCCGCATGATTAGGCTCCTGAGCGAGTCCAGGCAGCAGTGAACTACTGCCGCGTACGCGACTGGCTACCGAGTGATTCGCGGCCGAGATGCGAAGATTGGCGAAAATCGCCGGAGGTCGGCGTCGCAAGAAACCAAAAACGCCGGCAGGTGATGCCGGCGTCGTTGTCCGATCGGGGCAGCTCTACACCGCACAAAGGCCGTGGGAGCCGCCCCTAGTTGTGAGCTAGTTTCCGAAGGGATTGCTTTCCATCGCTCCCCCATCTCCTGCAGCATTATCACCGCCGAACGGGTTGCTGCCGCCGCCAAATGGATTGGCGCCGCCGCCAAAGGGATCGCTGCCGGCGTCGGCGTCATCCTTGCTTCCCCCGCCAAACGGATCGCTGCCGCCGAAGGGATTGTCGCCGCCGCCAAATGGATCGGCGCCGGCCGGCTTGGCCTCTTCCATCGGCTTCTCGGTTTTCTTTTCTTCTTCTTCCGTCGGCTTGGCTGCTTCTTCTTCCCCCGTTTTGAGCGGGATATGAATCGTCGGAAATTCTTTGCCTTGCTCCTGCAAGACGTACAGCATGCCCGACTTGGTGCCGAGGATAATCCGGTCTGATTCGTAATTGGAGTAGAAGAAGTCGAAATCGCGAACGCTCAGTTGCGCCTCAATCGCGCCAGAGACTTGCTCTATCTTTAACAATCGCTGCCGATCATCCAGTGCATAAACATGCTCGGCGGAAACGGACAGAAACTGACGAACGCCGGGAACGAACCATTTTTCTTCGCCGTTGAAAGCGTCGACCGCATGCATGCCGCCGCGCTGCAAAACCACATAGGCGGTGTCTTCGATAGCAGGGACCGAATCGACAATCGGTTCGCCAAACGAACGGCGCCATTCGATACGGCCGTCACGTTGATAAATGCCGTAAACATAGCCGCTGGTCGTCGCGAAAAAGTTGAGACTCGGCGCCAGGTGCGTCGTCGGAGCAATTACTTCTCCCGTCGCTTCGATGCGATAGCGGAACTTATCGTCATACGAGTTTCCAGCGTAGACGAAACCTTGATCGGTCGGCCACATCACGGTCGCTTCAGTAATAGTCGGGTTGGCGAAAATCTGGCCGAACGATTGGAAGCGACTAACCGGCTTGGTGCTGTCTTGAAGATCGAAGATCTCGATTACGCCCTTCATCAGCGGTGCGTAGATGTGCCCTTCACCGATCACGGCGCCGGCAGAAGGGGCGCTGCTGAGATTTCGCTTCCACAGCAGCTCGCCATTCTCGCGATGCAAAACGTACAGCGTCAGCCCGTTGACCGTTGCAATATACTTGGCGTCAGCCGATGGTTTTTGGGAGGGGAAAAAAGGTTGTCCATGCAATTGCGACCAGAGCTTGCGGCCGGTTTGACCATCCAAAGCGGTGAGCACGCCGGAGGTGCTTTGCGCGAGAAACAAGATTTGAGGAACCTTGTGTTCGGTCAGGACCGGCTTTTCTTTGGTTTGATCCAAGCGTGCGACAAACTGATCGGCCTTCGCTTTGGCGCCCTCAGCACCTAGCGGTTTGCCAAAGGGGTTCAAATCGCGTGACGAGAACATCGTCGAGCGCCCCTGATGGCTGACCTCAAAAATGGTCTGCATCTCGTTCGGGGTGATGGCCTGGGTCAACGAACTAAGCTTGGCGCCGCTGACGCCAATCGGAAGTTGAGTTGACCACTTCTTTTCGAGCCCTACGCGCTGCAGGCTGATGTCGTCCAAGATGCCGCGCCCCGATTGGGCCAGCGCCAAAGAAGAAATCGACAGCGACAGAACAAGGATGGTGAAACAGCGAGAATGACAGAGCGTCATCGAAATCCTCAGAAGTGAGTCGAGAACGTCGGCAAATAAGTTAGGAATAGCAATCCCTATCATAGTCAACCTCTGCGTGCGAAGCGCGGATAAAGTAAGAAATCTAGGTAGTTAAGACACGACGGCGGGGGCAAGTTTTCGCCTCGTTCCTGTGGGCCGGAAGAGACCCGAATGATGACAAACCCTTATCTGAAAAGCACTTACATCACGACCACTGGTCTCCCCCTGGCGTCTGTCGCCTAGACCATCTGGCTGGGTCTTCCTAGGATGAAGGGTTTACGGCCGTTTAGGCCGCAATGGGCGCTTAGGCGCACACAGCTTAAACCTTGCCCTCGCATCACTTTGACTTGCGCGCCGGTCCAGGCCAGAACGGAACCTCATGCCCTCGTTGAGCCAATACTCGACTCAAATCGAAAAAACGCTGGGCTATCTGAATTTTTCTTCCGGCGCCTACGACCCGAAGTTCGCCTCGGCGTTGAACGAGTTGTACGCCGCAGTTGCACCGGGCGAACCGCGTGCTCGCCCGACTTGGGCCCGCTTGGGAGACGTTCTGCGGCAAGAACTAACCCGACTGGCGGGGAGCTCGCCTGCTTTCGCCGATACCGATCAGGTGAACGGAGTATTAAGCTGCCTATTCGAACATGTGCTGCCTGGCTATCTCGAATTTCACCGCGACCTGCTGTTTCATCAGGTCGACGAAGCAATTTTTCTCCCCTATTTTTTGGTTCGCGCCGCCGAAGCAACCCTCCAACAAGGGGGGCCATGGAATGAGGTCGAGCGAATTCGAGCAGGGGCGATTGGCCAGCTGAACGACTACATCGGGCATCGTCCGATTGCAGCGTTGCAGTCGCGCCGGATGCGTCCTTACGGCCATGAGTATTGCCGTCCGGTGCCGATCTTTTTGGCTGGCTCCGGCGTCTCGATCGGTCGTTACTACAATGTGGTTACTAAAGCGCTGGAACTAATCCAAGCGACCAGCCCCGACATCCTGCATGACGCCTGCTTTGAACCAGACATCTTGGAGGAGCTGGCGTTTGATCCCCGCGCTTATGACTTCGATCACCCGGTCAACAAGCGCCCAAACTATCAGTTTGGTCAGTGGGACCCCGATCACATCGACACCACCGGTCGCTATCGCCGGTTTGTGATCCAACAAGTGACGCTCGATGCGTTAATGCGGCGCGTCGAAGAGGGACAAGAAGCGACGATCGAAGAGTTAGAAGTCGAAGCGGCCGCCGTCTTGGCCGGCGTCATCCTGATGGGCGCCGGGATCTCGGGACGTGGGCCTGACACCTACTCTTCAGACGTAACCTTGGCGACGCTGTTGCCGCAGATCGCCAGTTACCGTGATCGCTTTTATGCCGAGCTGGTTCACAAGATCCCGGGAGAACATGGCCAACGACTGCAACAGGAAGCGGTGATCCGGCGGCAGCCGTTTGGCGCCGCTCGTCAACATTTGAACGGCGTCCTTAGTCAGCGTCGTGCACGCCAGCTGGCGCACGTCCACTTGGCCCAGTTGTTTGCCCGCATGGGCTATCCCGACGAAGCAGGCCAGCAGGTCGATGTGGTGCCGACAGCTTCGGCCCGTATGAGTTGCCGGATCGTCTGCTTTGTCACGCTCGCCAACCAAGCAGTCGATCGTCGTGAGCTAATTGCTGCGGTTAACTATGTTGACAACATCATCGATCGTCTACAGCGCGGGATAGCCTGCGGCGCGCTGGTCGATCCCTGGAATATCCTTGGATTTGAGGCGCAGTTCAGTCTCTTTCCATCGATGGAAAATAGCGTCCGCGATCACCGCGTCGACGACTTGCTGCAGATGATTGAGATCATCATGAACTTGATGTCGCGCATCTGGAGCGAAGCGGCCGCGATCAATGACGCCGAAGCGGCCGCCCAGATCGAAAAACGCTTCTCCTCCTTTTCAGAATGGTGGGGCAAGTTCGCCGCGCACGAAGTTTCAAGCGTCGAAGCGATCAACGCGGCCGAAGCGTTTGACGCCGCTCAGCATGTCGCGTCCGCGCTGCGACTATGGCATCAAGGCGGCGCCGCGACCGGGGACGTCGGATTTTGGGCGCCGCACGCCGAGATGTTCGACTCGCCGAAAGCGTACGCACTGGTGATCGAAGCGCTGCTAGAACGCAATGACTTTGTCGCCGCGCTCTCGCTGCTGATTCATTGGCTTGAGCGGGCCGACCATGTGCCGCTGCAACTGGGAGAAGCGTCGTTTTTTCCGATGGCCCGCGAGTGGATGCGGCGCATGCGACGCACCGAGATGTCCCCCGAAAAACGCTGGGCGCTCGCCTGCCGCATGCTTGATTTTATGGAAGCCAACGCCGGCGAGTATTGGAATCCTCCCTCGTGGCTCTCCGGCGGCAAACAAAATGGAAGCGGCGCTGATCTCGCCGCGCTGTTCGCAGAACCGCCCAGTGACGACGAGGATCTCTACGGCGCCGCCTACGAAGAAGTCACCTACATTGACAGCACCGATGACGGCGTTGAAGGAGACGTGCAAGGGGGCGAATCGACCGCGGAAGAAAGCAAAGAAGAATTGCACGCCGAATCGCGACGCGTCAATCTACGGCTGTTGTTTCTCGAATGCATTGCGCGACTCTGGCGCATGACGGCAATGGAAGCGGCGACGCAACCAGCCAACGACCAGGCGGCCGATCGGCTGATCGAAATGCGTGAGCGGGCAGTCGGCAACCTGGGAGGATTGTTACAATTGCTGGCGTCGGTACATCGCTATCAGTTGCCGCGCCCGGCCGGCGATCATCAGTCGATGGTCGAATTTGACCGCCAGCGTGCGATCAAAGAATTTGTGTTGGAAAGAACGATCATCACGGCCGCCGCAGCAGCTTCCTCGGCTCGCCTGCTGGAAGCAGCCGCGGTTCGCTCGAAAAATGAAACGTCTCCCAGCTCTAGCTCGCTCACGTTCCAACAACAACTTCCACCAGAATTGGCCGACGAACATCGCCAAGGAGTCCTGGTGCTGACCTCCCTGCTGGCCAATCGTGTCGGCGAAGCAGGCGATCCCTGGAACGAATTTATTGAGGCGCTAACGTCAAAGCCGCTGCTTTACATCCCGATTGGCAAAGGGGGCGCACCGGGACAAATCGTCGCTGCCCGAGTACGCCAAGGGGCGATTCGCGAACTCCTCTCTTGGCTGCCGCGGCTCGGCATGTTCGAGCGCACCCGGCAACTGCTAGAGACCGCCCGAGCGATGGAACGCGACAATCCGGTCGGACCAAGCGCCGTCACCGAGTTCGATTCGCTATTTGAATCAGCCTACACGTCGCTGGTCAGCGCCCTTTCTGATTCATCCAAACAGTGGAAAGCCGGCTCCAAAAGCAAAAAAAAGACGCGGACGGTCGAAACCGAATTGGTAGAGTGCCTAGAACAGATCACCCAGCACATGCTGATCGTCTGGCTGCACCACAGCCGAACCTTGCGGTTGTCGGCGGTCGAGAAGTTTCAGGATGAACCGCGCTGGACGCAAATTAAAACGTTCATCGAAAGTTACGGCGGCGACCTGTTCACGCAGTACTTCTTCAACCGAGGCAACATCCGCTCGATTTTACACCAAGGAGTCCACGTCTGGATCGATCGCATTCGCAACGAAATGGCCGAAGAAGATTGGCCAGCGTTTGTCACCGCGATTCAGGACGAACGTGACCAACGCCGCGCGGTCGAGTGCATTACCATGACGCTGGAAGCGGTGCTCGAAAACTACCCCGAATACCGCGATTACAACAGCACCACCACGCAAAGCGATCGCGGCGAACTGTTGTATATGTTCCTCGATTTTCTGCGACTACAGACGATGTACGAACGGATTGAGTGGAACCTAAAACCGGTAGTGTTGGCTCATGAAATTTTGGTCCGGCGCGGCCATGCCGAAGCGGCTCAATTATGGCGGCGAGCGCTCGCCGAGCGGATCGGCGACGAAGCGAACCGGTTTGTCGCGCAACTTGGCGAGTTGCAACAGAAGTACTCGATGCGCATGCCTACCATCGCCGATCGAATCCACCAACGATTTTTACAGCCGCTGGCCGTCGATCGGGTTTGCTCACTGGTCGAGCAAGCGATGGAAGAAGCGAGCGGCGATTCGCATACCGCGTTTGAGCTGTTACGAAAAGAAGCCGACGTCCTGGTCGAAGAGCCCAGCGGCGTCGGGCTCGACGTGCCGGCCTGGCTGGTAGCGCTCGAAGCGGAAGTGATGAAGATCGAACGAAGACTCCACTTTGGCGGCGATGACGAAGAACAGGAAGCGCTGTTTGTGCCGCAAAAGACGCTCGCCATCGAAGAACTGCACGATGAGATTGACCCGTGGCAAACTTCGTTGACGCCTGCCGAAGAAGATGACGAAGAGTACGAAGACGAAGAGCCTGCTTAACAAGAAACGAGCGAAGCCGAACGAGTGTCGTTCGGCTTCGTCTTGATCGCTGCCTAAGTCGGCCTGGCTTCCTTGCCCAGCCGTCAGTCAAACTTGTCGCCCGGCAAACTACTCGGCGTCCGTCACTGCGACGTCAATCGTCACAACTTCGGCAACTTCTGCCGGCGAATCGTTGAACCCGTCGCCGTTGGTATCGATCGCAAAGCCTTCGCGATTCTCCGAGCGATTCTCGCTGCGACGATCGTTTTCTTGCTTATCGCCAGCTTTCTTTTCGTCATCCCGTGATCCACGTTCACGACGTTCCCCATCGCGCGGACCAGCTTGCGGGCGTTCGCCGTCACGCGGCCCCATCTGCGGGCGCTGACCGTCACGCGGACCACGAGCAATCGGACCGCGTGGGCCACCTTCGCCCCGCATTCCCTCGAAACCGCGCCCTGGGAAACCGCCAAAGCCGCTCCGCATCATCGGTCCCCGCGGACCAGGGCCGTCAGGACGACGAGCCGTCTCTTCCTGTTTGGGCTCGTCTTTATTCGCTGCCGGCTGATCCGACTTCAGTGCGTTTTCGAGGCGCGCCACCTTCTGCTTTAGTTGGGCGTTTTCAGCCATCAAACGATGAATCGCCACCGCCGGGTTGCCAATGCCTGGCATGCCGTGCATTGCGGCGCTAGGATGACCGGTCGGCTTGCCCTCTTCTTTCGCATCGCTGGAAGGCTTGCCGCCGTGGATCGCGTGAGCCAAACGCTCGACCTTTTGCTCTAGCGCTTTGATCTGCATTTGCTGACGCATCATCGCCATGTGCGGCGAGTGCATGCCGTGGGAACCGGCTCTGTGCTGCGGATTGCCCGGTCGTGGACCAAAACTACCGTGCATCGCACCAAAGCTACGGTGCATCGACATGCCGTGCATCGGATGACCACCCATTCCGTGACCGCCACCGAAGCCAGGACCATGCTCGCCACGAGCATGATGCATGCCGGGTTTGCCGGGCCCATGCCCGCGATGAGCACGATGCTTGCCGTGCTCTCCCCGTTCGCCATGCTCGCCGCGCTGGGCATGTTCGCCCCGCTTGCCATGCCCACGGCGTTCGGCTTCTTTCTTATCTCCCTTTGCTTTGTCTTTGTCTTTGTCGCGCTGCTTTTCTTTGTCGTCGTCGGCCGATGGTTTGTAGTCGACTTGGTACAACTCGACAGCACGTTCTTGTTCGGTCAGCGGAGCGATGGGAGCCTCAGCGGCCAGCGCAAATGTAGACATGCCCAGCGCACCGACCAAGCACGCGCTAGCCGACAAACCGTGATGGGACCAAGGGGCAATTGTTCGTAACCAATCCATAATTCACTCTTCTCCAGTGATGAGTCTCGAACCGCGCAACAGGTTCAAAAACAATCGACGAGGAACGGTAGGCGTTGATGCGGTGATCAGCATGATTCGCTCTGCTGCGTCTTCCCCCGTAGAAATCCGCGTCGTGCTAGATCTAACCATGGCGCTGGACGAAAGTTTCGCCTGGGAAGTTTCGCATTGGTTAATAATTCTCCCTAGCACCGCTAGCTAACGAGCAATCCCCCTCATTGATTCGCGCATGAAAAAGCCGAATGCAGATTGCATTCGGCTAAGGCGCCTTCGTTATTTTTGGAAATGCGTAAGCTACTCTGCGTCTTGTCTAGGTCCAGGAGCAGCGTCTCCATCACGCGGACCTTCAGGGCGCGGGCGATCTCCATCACGCGGGCCTTCCGGTCGCGGGCGATCTCCATCACGCGGACCTTCCGGTCGTGGACGATCTCCATCACGCGGGCCTTCCGGACGCGGGCGATCTCCATCACGCGGACCTTCCGGACGAGGGCGATCTCCATCACGCGGGCCTTCCGGTCGTGGACGATCTCCATCACGCGGGCCTTCCGGTCGTGGGCGATCTCCATCACGCGGGCCTTCCGAACGCGGGCGATCTCCATCACGCGGACCTTCCGGTCGCGGACGATCTCCAGCATGCGGTCCTTCGTGTCGCGGCGGTCCTTGCAGTTCATCCAAACGACGTTGGATGCGATCCATGTGGACGCGTAGCAGATGCATTTCTTCGCGCAGCAGATGAATAATCTCTTCTCGCGGCGGACCGAAGTCTCCTTCGCGGCGCGGCGGCCGGGGACCGAAGTCTCCTTCGCGGTGCGGTGGCCGTGGTCCGAAGTCCCCGTCGCGATGCGGTGGAGGTCCAAAGTCTCCTTCACGGCGTGGTGGTGGTCCAAAATCTCCTTCGCGATGCGGCGGGGGTGCAAAGTCTCCTTGACGTCGAGCATCCCTTTCACGGCGCGGAGCTGCCTCTTCCTCGGCCATCAACCGGGGTGAAGCAAGCATCGCCGATGCGATCCACAAGCCGACCGGCACAACGATCAGCGCTAACCCAACCGGCAACAACCGGCCCGATTCGCGTCCGAGCGGAATGCCCAGCGCATGTCGAACTCGTTTTAACAGCGTCATCGTGCGATCTCCTAAGAAGGGGGCAGCAAACGCAGCGGCTGATTGATTCATCTGCCGTCGTGCGACAAGTTCTAAAGATTGAGCGTATTGAACTCGGCGACCCGTGGCGAGAATCGCCAGTTCGTCACAGCAAAATTCGCGCTCGACGCGAACCTGACGTGAGATGAACCAGACGGCCGGATGATAGAAAAACAGGGTTTCCACCACGCGCTGCGCCGCGTTAATCCAAAGATCTCCGCGACGGACATGGGCCAACTCATGCGCGATGACCGCTTCTAGCACCTCAGGTGTCAAATCGGTCAGCCAAGCAGTCGGAAGCAGCACCATCGGTTGCAGTACGCCCAAGGTGAGCGCCTCGCCGATTTTTGAGCTGACGCCGATCGGCGGCGTGATCAAAAATCCAAGCCGACGGCTAATTTGATCGGCGATCGTTTGCAACGAAATCTCAAGTCGCGCCCCATCGCTCCGCAGCCAGACGGTTGCGGCATAGGCGACCACCAATCGTCCCCCCAAGAGCCCCACGCCCAACAACCATCCCAGCAACAGCGCCGGTTGAAATCGCTGAACCCAAGCAGCGCCAAGCGACGGGGCCGCTGTGGTCGAAGCGATGGATTCGCTGGTCGCTTGGCCTGGGGTTGCAAGGGTTGCAGCGCCGGCTAGCAGCGGAGTGGCTTCAATGATTTCGGCGCCGTTCTGCTCGACACTCAGCATCTCGGCGCTTCGTAGATCGCTCGGGTTTGGATTCTCGGCGACCATTTGCAACTGCTGCGGCGTGATGCAGGCAGTCACGATCGGACAGACCAGCATCACACCCAATGCAATAACGCCTGCGAGATAGCGCGTTTCGGGCCGAGACGAATAGCGTATGACAGCGACCCAAATCAACCAGATCAGAGCCCCTTGCCAAATAAAATGGACAAGCGCCATGGTTAGTTGAAACAGGATGGGGTTAGAGAGCGGCTCCCAAATCATCCGCCGTCTCCCGGAGCCTGGTCGGTTTCTTCGTACTGCTCGAGCGTGCGTCGAATCGCGTCGAGTTCCTCACCAGTAGGTTTTGACTCTTCCAGCAGATGAGCGACCAAGTTACTGGCCGAGCCGCCGAAGGCTCGTCCGAGTACGTCGTGCAAAATTCCTCCCAAGGTTTTATCCCGCGGCCGCTTCGCCTCGTAGATAAAAGCGCGTCCTTCCGATTGACGCAGCAACAAGCCCTTCTCGGCCATGACATTCATCAAGCTCATGACGGACGTATAGGCCCGTGGTCGAACTTGGTTTAGTTCGTTCATGACGTCTCTCACCGTGGAGGGTCCGCGAGCCCAAAGTACTTTGAGGACTTCTAGCTCTCCAGCAGTCGGTGTCAATTGTTTTGGTCTTGGCATCTTGTGATTGCCCTCTCTCAGCAACTTGCCTCATCCTACTGCTTAATCAGTAGAACGCAACTAGAAAACCCGTAGAAAAATCAATACTTGGGGATCTAACCCACGCATTTGGTTTGAGTTTCGTACAAACTAGTAGTTCGTGCGACCTCCAATACGCTAAGTTGCGGCTTTCGAGCACCACCCCAGGAAACGGCATGCGAACCATTTCTCTATTTATTGCCCTAAGTCTTTTTCTGACAATAGGTTGCGACCCCGCATCCGCCGATAGCATCCGGATTGGATCTTGGAATATCGAATGGCTCGGTAAGCCTGAAATGCGCAACAGCCCCCCCCAAAAGGCTGCGGACTTGGCCGCCGAGATCTCCGCCTCCGGCGTTGATGTCCTGGCGCTCCAAGAAATATCGGATGATTTTCCGGCGCATGACCGCGTGGCGAATAAGACCTTGGAGGAGGTTTGTGCGCAGCTCAATCGCCGCGCCGGCAACCAATGGAAGTACGAGCTCTTTCCTAAGCGTGACCCATATGCCGATGACCAATTGACCGGCGTTGCTTGGAATCAGGCGCGCGTGCAGCGCGTCGGCGGCGCAATGCGAATCACGCCGGTTGACTTGCTGGGCGACAATTACATCACGTGGGATCGGCAACCGTACGCGGCGAAGTTTTCGGCCGGCGAGGGGAAAACCGACTTTGTGGTGATCCCGATTCATATGAAATCGAACTATGGTGGCGACGTCAGCGGGATGCGTAAACACCGCGCCGCCGAAGCAAGTGCGCTAGTCGCCGAGCTTCCCGCCGTGAAAAAAATGTTCGGCGACGACGACATCATTATCCTCGGAGACAGCAACGCTTTGTCGGCCCAGGAAGAAGGCTTAGCGCAGTTTGCGAAAGCCGGCTTTCGTGATTTAAATTCGGCCGATCATTCAACCCATGTCAAAGACGCGCCGTTTGATCGAGCGCTGGTTCCGCTGAATCAACCCGAGTTCGCCAACGCACGCCAGGTGATTCACAACGGCAAAGATAGTCGCGACTATCGCGACAAGCTCTCGGATCACTATTTAATCTCCTTTCAGATTCTGATCGGCAAAGATGACGACCAAGGAGGCGCACCACCGGTCGCTTCTACCGCGCCGCAAATGCCGCGGCCCAGTCCCCAACAACCGACCGATGTGCAGATCTTGGCGGTGTTGCCAGATCCGTTCTCCCTAGACGATGGCAAAGAAGCGGTGGTGATCGCTAACTCTTCAACGCGACCGTTGCAACTTGACGGCTGGAAACTAACCGACGACGACGGGGCCGAAATCAAACTTACCGGCGAGATCCCCCCCTGCTCGGCCATCACCATCCACAACCCGAACCAAGCTTGGCTCAGCAACAGCGGCGATGAACTGCGTCTGATCAGCCCCCAAGGCGCCGTGATCGACGACGTCAGCTACACTCGCGATGATGTGCAGCCTGGGAAGTTTATTACAAATCTGCAACGCCGGTAGGGTCCGCACAGTGTACGCCTACGCCCTTACGACTCGGCGAATGAACTGTCTCGGTAGCTTTCGGTGACAATGGGACAATCGGGCAACGATTTCAAGAAGACTTTGCCGTAGTGCTTAGTTTTGACGCGGGGATCGAGGATCACCACGATGCCGGTATCGTCTTGCGTTCGGATCAACCGGCCAAAACCTTGTCGCAATTTGATCACCGCTTCAGGCAGTTGGTACTGGCCAAACGGCTGTCCCCCCTCCTCTTTGATCCGCTCAAGTCGCGCTTGCAGCAGCGGTTGATCGGGCACACTAAACGGCAGCTTGGTGATGATCACGTTTTGCAGCGCATCGCCGGGAACGTCGACTCCCTGCCAAAAGCTGTCGGTTCCGAACAGGACCGCTTTTTGGGCCTGTTTAAATTTGTCGAGCATCACATTGCGCGGCATGCCGTCGGACTGGCTAAATAGTTCGATCTGCTGTTGAGTAAACCACCGCGTTAACGCTGATGCCGCAGAGCGCATCATTTCGTAACTGGTGAACAGCACAAACGCGCGACCTTGCGTCCGTCCGACATAGCGACGAATCATATCGACCACCGCTCGATCGTAGTTCTTCCGATCGCTGGGATCAGGCATCTCGCTCACCAGGATCAGCTTGGCTTGCTCGGCATAGTCAAACGGGCTGCCTAGCGCCAAGGTATCGCAGCGGGTCAAGCCAACGCGGGATTTGAAAAAATCAAACGACGACGCCCCTCCCACCGCCAAAGTAGCGCTGGTCAAGATGACGCTGTCGACCGACTGAAACAACTCGCTGCGCAGCACCGGTCCCACATCAACTGGCGCGGCCGAGAGTTTCACGCGGCGATACGGTCCGCGTTGCTGCGAACTTTCGACCCAATAGACGGCGTCTTCGATCTGTTGCGTGCGCCAACTTTCGATACTATCGGCCAGCAGATAAATCCGATCGCTCATCGACGTCAAGTCTTGCCGCTGGCTATCGTCGTTGAGATCTTCGCCAGCGTTTTTCACTTGAGAGGCCAACTTGGCCAGTGCGGGGGTTAATACATTCGGTACGAGCTCGGGCTGGCGAACACGACCGCTAGACTGCGGATTCTCAGCCAGCCAAATGTCGATCTCCGTAAAGAACTGCTGCGCCCGGTATTGGCAATGGACGACCTGCTGCATCGCTTCGGTCAGTCCGTGATGCATGAGGAGCCCCTTGTTGGTGCGTTCGTTAAACAGCTTGTTCAACGTGTAGTCGATCTGCGTCGACGTCACCGAGAGCCCCAAGTGATCGCCGGCGACCGCCTCGATCGTGTGGGCTTCGTCAAAGATCACCGCGTCATACTTGGGCAGCAGATTTACGCCGCTGCGCCGCAGCGCAAGATCGCTAAAGAAGAGGGCATGATTGACGACGATCAGCTGCGCATTTTGGACGCGTCGCCGTGCTTTGTAGTAAAAGCAACTATCGTAAGTGGGACAATTGCGTCCCAGACAATTGCCGCTGTCGCTATGAACTTCGTCCCAGACCGAACCGAGCGGGCGAAAGTCAAGATCGCTGAGCGAACCGTCGGTGGACTCTTTTGCCCAAGCTTTGATCTGGTCGAGCTGATTTTCTTCTTCGTCTTTGGCGAATAATGTCTTGGCGCGGCTCAATGCAGCGCCCAGCCGGCGACGGCTGAGATAGTTGCCGCGGCCTTTGGCCAAGACGGCGGTAAACTCTAGCGGAATCACGCTGTTCAGCAGCGGCAGATCTTTTTGAATTAGCTGCTCTTGCAGACTGATCGTATGAGTCGAGACGACGATCCGCCGAGGACGCTCCTCGTCGTCGGGACGTTCTTCGGCGACGGCCAAGATCGCCGGGACCAAATAAGCGAAGCTTTTCCCGACTCCGGTGCCTGCTTCCACCATCAGGTGCCGCTTGTTCTGGATCGCAGCAGCGACCGCCGAAGCCATATCCAACTGTTGCTGGCGATGTTCGTAGCGGGGTAAACGCCGAGCGATTCGGCCGTCTGGCCCAAGAATGTCGTCTACCGAAAAACTGCCCATCCCTGCCTGCTAGTTATGATTCCATTGCGGCGCAATCCCGCTTTATCTTAACAGTGGTTACGGTTCGGTGAAATTAGCGGACAACCGATGGACGTCCCGCGACCTGTTAAATAGACTAGAACCGTAGCATTCCCCCCTGCAGAATGAGACCTGCGGCGTCCCCTTCTCTGGCTCGGTCGCCTAAAGAGTCCCGAGACGCCGAGGGAGAGCCCATTTCGCGATAAATTGCCTGTTCTTCCGGTGATTTTACGCTAAGGAAGGAAATGGGGGAGCGATTACCAAGTTGGCGACTCAAACGCCGAACCGAAACCGAATCGCGATCGTCTCCCCTAGCAGCGGGCGATTGCGTTTTTTTATCAAACGCCTGGCGAGCGTCGCTGCCGGACAGTCGCTACCGGACAATCGTGTGATTTCATTTTCCAATTGGGGAACTCGTGCTGATCTTTGCGACCAGTATTTCCTCGAGTTTCCGTAGTTAGCCGACGATGCCCATCGAATTCAGCTGCACGAAATGTCCCGCGAAGTTTCGTGTACCCGACGTATTGGCGGGCAAAAAGGTCCGTTGTCCAAAATGCCAATCGGTAGAACGCGTTCCCGGCGGCGACAGTTCGTCCAGCAAGGATGACAATTTTTGGAAGGAAAAGAAGCCGGGCAGTTCGTCGATTAATTCGCTGGATGGATTGCTTTCTGGCGGAGGTTACAGGCTGAAAGAAGCGAGCAGTCCCGCGACCGGTCCACACTCGGCTGCAGGCGGCATCTCGATTTACGAGGCGCGCGACGCCGTCTCGCGCCCAGGCACCGTGCTGCTGATTCTTTCGATGCTTGTGACGGCGATGAACGCAATCGGGGCTATCCTGTTTATCTTGATGATCTGTTTCGCGCCGCCGGTCTGGCTAGATGGCCCTTCGGCATTGTTTTGGATGGTGATGCTCGGCGTCATGATCTGCCTGACCTGCGCAACCTTGAAAGGGATCAACAGCTTTCGCAATGTCGACGAGTCTGGCTGGGCTTGGACCGGTCTGATCTTGGCGATGACGCCGTTTGGCGCCTCCTTTTGCTGCGTGCTGGCGCTGCCGTTTGCGGTTTGGGGGATCATCTTGCTGTGCGACCGGCGAATTGGGGAACACTACAATTAATCGCATGGGTGCGTCAGCCGCGAAAGTTGGCCGAAATAACGTAGAACTTGAGTCCGCGGTGAAATAGACTTGGCTTACTCCGCTTCGCCATTCTCCTCAGGGACATCTACGGGATGCCGATCGAATTTCTCTGCTCTGCCTGTCCAAAAAAGTTGCGAGTTCCTGACAACTCGTTCGGCAAAAAAGTGCAGTGCCCCAGTTGTGGCCACCTTCAAATCATCCCGGGGACGCCTGCTGCGGCGCCTACTTCACCCCCCGTTCCGCCGTCTGCGGCATCGACCGCTCCCCCTTCAGCACAGCACCGCGATTCGCCCCCGGGCCCGCGATCCGAGCCGCCAGAACCGCTGCCGTTTCCGATGAAAACCGACGACGCGAATCTATTCGCCGACTTGTCGCACAATCCCTTTGAATCACCCAGCCCCGCCGCTTCGGCTCCCTCCCCTTACCTGGCCCCGCCGCTCAAGTCTGGCGGTGGAATGCGGCCTGAAACGGCCAAGCTGTTACTAACCATCCCGGCGGCCATTTTGCTGGCGATTCAGGCAGTGAATCTTTGTTTTGCGGTGCTGATGGTCCTCGGGACGGTCTATGTCTCGTTCAATCCGCCGCCAGGGGGTGATGATCAGCAACGGATGGTATTTATGGCGTTGGCCGGCGGCAGCAGCCTGATCTGCCTGATGAGCATCGTAGCGATCACCGGGCTGGTTTACGCAATCCTCCGCAAGTCGTACGCGATGAGCTGGGTCGGCATGCTATTGGGGATGATCCCCTGCACTTTGCTGTTGAGTTGCCTGACAATGCTGATCGGCATCATCGCGATGATGGTGGGCGTGTGGGGGATTGTGATGCTCTGTTTGCCTGAGGGGAAAGCCCAGTTTCGCTAACCGGCGGCGACAATTTCTTGGGTCGATGACGCTAGCATCGTCGTAGCCGGCGGCTTACATTGGTCGAACAGCGGTTCCTTAAAACCGCGTGGATCGTTCACCCACTGCTGAAGTCGCACCGATGCCGATCGAATTCATTTGCCAAGTCTGCAAACAGCAGATTCGGGTCCCTGACGGGAACGAAGGAAAACGAACCAAGTGCCCTCATTGCTCGGCGATTCAACCGATCCCAGGTGGCAATGATCTGGGCGGTTCCTCCTTGGGAGGCTCGTCGGCCGGCGGCAGTCTCTTCTCGGATTCGAATTCTGGTGGTCAGCAGCCGCTGAACCCGTTTGGCGAGAGCGCTGCACAAGCTCCGATCGACGAGTCGAATCCGTATGCATCCCCTTATTCGGCAAGTCTCAATCCTGGCGGCAAGCTGGGATTTGAAGAAGCGAAAGGGAAGCTGGCCATCCCCGCGATCGTTTGCATGGTCTCGCTTGGGCTAGGAATGATTTATCTGGCTTTGACGCTGGTGATGATCGTCGTCCAGCACGTCAACGGCATCAATGACATGACGGCAGCCGTGGGTTCGTCGATCGTGATTGGCGCGATGATTTTGGCCAGCCTGGCAGGCTTGATCGCATTGTTCAGCATCCTGAGCATGAAGAGCAAGTTCTACGCTTGGACCGGTTTCATCTTGGCTTTATTGCCGTGCACCAATTGCTGCTTTCTCATCGGGATTCCTTTCGCGATCTGGGGAATGGTCGTGTTAGCCGACGCCGAAGTACAGCGGCAGTTTCGGAGTTGAGCCGCAGCGGTTTTGGTTAGCCAGCGCGCACGAAAAAACCTGGTTGGATTTCTCCAACCAGGTCTTTCGATCATTCAGTTCCGATCACTGAGCCGAAGCTTAGCGAACGTTGCTGGCCAGACGACGGCGAGCCGGGACAAACGTCATGTTGTCAGCCGGTACCGGGGCCGGAGGCATCGGAGCAGCCGAATCGTCAGCCGGGATCGGCGACATCGGAGCACTCATGCTACCGCCACAGCTATCGCATCCACCGCAGCTGGTGTCACAACCGCAGCTCGAACCACAGTGGCTCTTCTTGCAGCAGAACAAACGCTTGATGGCGTCACGAATCGGGGTGCACGAGCAGCACTTCGGAGCACACGAGGTTTCGCAACCGCAACCCGAATCACAAGCTTCAGGAGCACAGCACGAAGCTTCCGGAGCACAGCAGGTCGCTTCGACTTCGCAACCGCAGCTCGAACCACAGTGACGCTTCTTGTGGCTGAACAGGCCGGACAACAGTCCATGCTTGTGGCCGCAACCGTTCGAGCAACCGCCGCAGCTGCTTTCGCAACCGCATGAAGCTTCGGGAGCACAGCAGGTGGCTTCCGGAGCACAGCAGGTCGCTTCAACTTCACAACCGCAATCCGAACCGCAGCTCGAACCACAGTGGCTCTTCTTGCAGCAGAACAGGTTGCTCAGAGCGTCACGCAACGGGGTGCAGCACTTTTTGCTGCAGCACGAGGTTTCGCAACCGCAAGAAGCTTCCGGAGCACAGCAAGTCGGCTCTGGGGCACAGCAAGTAGCCGGCGCCGGAGCACAGCAAGTTGGTTTTGGTGCACAGCAGCGCGGGGCCGGAGTGCAACATTTGGGCGTTTGGCAGCACGAGGTTGAGCAACCGCAACCACCGCCAAGCATCTGATTCAGCAGGCCAGCGGCAAACGATTGGCTACACATCAGCGCGACCAGCATCGTTCCCACAACAAGATTCAATTTCATCGAGCAACGTCTCCTAATGCGTTAGTACTGTCAGGCCCGCTTGCTATCCGTCACTTGGCCGGCGCTCGCGTGAACAGTCACGGTGTGCGACTCCCACGCCGCGAATGTTCGCTTACCTACATCACATCCAACAGGCGGAACCGTCGAAAAAATGTGGTAAGTGTGGGAGCGTCAGTCGGACCTTGTTCAGGTAGCTTGCAAAGCATCACAGTCCACAAAACATTGACCATCAACTTCGGTCGAGTCTTCCCGTGACTCGAACTCTCCATGCCGAAAGTTAATGCGCCCTCACTTCTCCGCGAGAGGGACTTCAGCAGCGACCGAGTTCCGTTCGCTAGACCAGGGTATCGTCCTGCGAATCGATGCCGCTTTACCGATCGAAGTCAATTTTCGCAACTTGGTTTACCTATCCTGTAGCGCAAGATGTAACGCCTCCAGCGACCAGGCAAACCTTGCCGATTGTTCCGGCAGCCGCATGGCCGCAAACCAACCGCAGGCCGCAAACCTTTCGCAGCTTGACAAAATCGCATCCCGCAACTGGGGAGATCTCGCGAACTAGAAGCGGAGACGCCGGTTAGCTAAGATGAAACGTAGAAATCTTTGGCGATTTGCTCATGAGCGTCGCCTATCGGTCATTAGGAGTAGTTCATGGCTGCTAGTTCTCTCTCAGGCTACGAGATCGTGCATCTCGCCGCACTTCCCGGCGTTCCCTGTCCTTGCGGAACGGCACGCCGCGGACTGGCCGAAGTCGCCGATTATCCCGGCACGATTCATCTGACCGAGATCTCCAGCGATGCGAAGCTCCACTACCACAAACAATTGACCGAGACGTATTACATCCTGGAATGTGACGCTGACGCCCAAATGCAACTAGATGACGCCTTTATTCCTCTGAAACCAGGGATGTTGGTGATGATCCGCCCCGGTACGCGTCATCGTGCGCTCGGCCAGATGAAAATCTTGAACATCGTCTATCCCAAGTTTGACCCCAGCGATGAATGGTTTGACGAGTAACAGTCAGAATCTTGCTCTTTTTTATCTCCCTGAGATTTTCTCCCCCCTTTTTTGTTGTGTGAGCCAGGTCACGCAATCACCGTTTCCCCCCTCCGCTGATCCCGCCAGGCACGCGTAAGTCGCTTGAAAACTTGAATTTGCTGATGGAGGCTCGCTCCGCCATCAGTTGCCTGCTGCCGGACGAGGGCGTATCCTAAACAGAGCGACCCCTACCGCTTGCCCAGCCCGTAAAGCAGCAATACGCAGGTATTCACTTATGACGAAGACTTCCAGCCTCTCCCTCCTCCTCATGTTTGCAGCCGTCGCAATGATCGGCTGCACACCTCCTTCTGGGCCTCCTACCGCTCCGACCAATACGTCAGGAGATCATGCCGATCACGACCACGATCATGCAGAGGACCATGACGCGGACCACGATCATCCGCATGCAGATTCGGCCAAAGAGCCAGCCGCCACAGAAATGAAGCCGGCAGAGTCGGCGCCAGCAGAACCTGCCGCTGAGCAGCCAGCCGCTGCTAGCGAGCAGCCGGCCGCAGACGCCGCCGCGATGAAACCTGACTCAACCCCGACGCCAGAAACCGCACCAGCCGAGCCTGCCGCGAAAGCAGAAGATGCCGCCCAACAATTACCTGCGGCGGACGAAGCCACCAAAACGCAAGTCGCGACCGATGCCCCCCCAGCCGGCAAAGCAGATCCGCAAGACTGGACCTACCTGCGCGGACCAGAATACAACGGCTACTCGCGCGCTACCGGCCTGCTGGATGATTTTGATCCCGCCGGTGGTGAAGGGAGCAACGTGAAATGGCTAGCAGAAGAGTTTGGCACGCGCAGCACGCCGATCGTGATGAACGGCAAGCTCTATACGCTGTGCGCCGCAGAGCAAGGAACCAAACGCGAAGGAGAGCGGGTCGTCTGTCTGGATGCTCAGACAGGTGAGTTCCTCTGGGAAAATCGGTTCAACGTTTATCTGTCGGACGTCCCGGTCGAACGCGTCGGCTGGTCGGCTGTGGTCGGCGATCCGACCAACGGCAAAATCTATGCTTTGGGGGTCTCTGGACATTTCCAATGCATCGACGCCGAAACCGGCAAGACCGACTGGGTGCACAAGCTGCACGAAGAATTTGGTCTGCTCTCCACCTACGGCGGCCGCACCAACTTTCCGATCGTGTTTGAAGACCTCGTCATCGTCAGCGCCGTCGTGATCGGTTGGGGCGATATGGCCAAGCCGTGTCACCGCTTCATGGCGTTTGATAAGAACACCGGCGAAATGGTCTGGTTCAACGGCACCCGACTGCTGCCAGACGATACCACCTACAGCGCTCCGGTCATCGCAACCCTCAACGGTCAAAAAGCGTTGGTCTTTGGTTCTGGGGATGGTCAGTTCTGGGCATTCCAGCCGCGCACCGGCAAACCGATCTGGAACTACGCAATCTCGATGCGGGGGATCAACACTTCTCCCCTGGTCGATGGCGACACCGTTTACGTTGGTCATAGCGAAGAAAACATCGGCGAGATTGCCTCGGTGATGGGCAATGTCGCCGCGATCAACGGCGCTTTGACCGGTGACATCACCGAAAAAGGCCTGATCTGGCAGCAGCCCGAAGTGATGATGGGCAAAAGTACGCTGCTGAAAGTCAACGATTACATCTACGCGTTCAACGACTCTGGCAAAATCTTTGGTTTTGACGCCAAAACTGGCGAACCGGTCGGCAAACGCGTCGCCGTGGGTCGCGCCATGCGAGGCAATCCACTCTACGCCGATGGCAAGATCTACGCTTTTGAATCCAATGGCTATTGGTCGATTCTAGAGTCGCAAGAAGATGGTTCGCTTGAAGTGATTAACAAAGGGAAGTTTGATGACGCCGAAGTGAACGGCTCACCAATCTGTGCCCAAGGTTTGATCTATGTGCCGACTTCAGCGGGTATTTACTGCCTGGAAGATCCGAGCTTGAAAAAAGGATTTGCGGGGCTTCCGCCGGTCGCACCAGAAACTCCGGTCAGTGAAAACCCAGAAATCGACCAACTGCAAGTGACTCCGTTCGAGGTGCTGCTCAAGCCGGGTCAGTCGCAGCAGTATGAAGTTACTGCGTTCAACAAGCTGGGCGAAAAGCTAGATGTCGATCTAAGCGGCGTCACGTTTGAACTGTCTGGTCCCGGCAAGATTGACGCCAAGGGACTTTACACTTCAGAAGATAGCAAAGCCCACACGGCGACCATCCTTACCGCCAAGTTGGGTGAAGTCGCAAGCACGGCTCGCCTGCGGACAATCCCGGACCTTCCTTGGAGCTTTGACTTCGACGAGATCACGCTCGACCCGGCTACCGGCGCCGGTCAACCGCCGGTCACTTGGGTTGGTGCTCGTTATCGCCATGTGGTTCGCGAGATCGACGGCAGCAAAGCCATGGTCAAGATTTCGACCATTCCGAAAGGAACGCGTAGTCAATCGTGGATGTCGAGTCCAGAACTGCACGACTACACGATTCAGGCTGACGTCAAAGCGAAAAAGATGGACGATGGCCAGCTGCCTGATGCTGGTCTGATCGCGCAAGGCTATCAGTTTGTGTTGAACGGCAACGACAAAACAACGCAAGTTCGCAGTTGGGTGACCCAGCAGCGGATGGCGAAGTCGAAACCGTTTGAGCTGGAAGCGGACGTCTGGTATCGCATGAAGCTGCAAGTCTCCAACGAAGGGGACATCGCGATGGTCCGCGGCAAAGTCTGGAAGAAGGCGGATGAAGAGCCTACCGAATGGACCGTTGTCGCCGAAGACACCTACCCCAATCGCGATGGCAGCCCCGGCTTCTTTGGCAATGCGACCAATGCCGAGTTGTATATCGACAACGTCTCAGTCACGCCGAACGACAAGTCGTAGCACTTGCCCAGCCTGACCTTGTAACTCTCCCCCAATCAAAACGCCTACCTTGTAGTTTTCGGAGCTGATATGCAAAACAAGCCTTTCTTGTCAACGATCGCCATGTTGATCGCGGCGCTGGCCGGCGCGATCATCGCGACGCTGTTGCCAGAAAACCGCGCTGACGCTGAGCCTGTCACCGTGAACGCGCAGCCGAAGTCGTCAGAAAAGATGGAACCCACCAAAGATTGGCCGATGTGGGGCGGCAACTCACTGCGCAACAATGTGCCGGTCGCCAACAACATTCCCACCGAATGGGACATCGGCCGCTTTGATCGTAAAACCGGCGAATGGGACGCCTCCAAAGCCGAAAATATCAAATGGGTCGCCAAACTCGGCAGCCAGTCGTACGGTAACCCGGTCGTCGCTTCCGGCAAAGTGTTTGTCGGCACCAACAACAGCAGCGGTTTGCTGCCGCGGTATCCTTCGGATGTCGATCTCGGCGTGCTGGTTTGCTACGACGAAAAGACCGGCGAATTCCTCTGGCAACATTCGAGCGAAAAGCTGTCGACCGGTCGCGTCCATGACTGGCCGCTACAGGGGATTTGCTGTGCTCCGTATGTCGAAGGAAACCGTCTGTGGTTTGTGACCAGCCGCGGCGAAGTTCGCTGCTTGGACGTCGAAGGTTTTTACGACGACGAAAACGACGGCCCCTACAAAGAAGAAGAATTCACCGAGAAAAACGAAGCGGACGTTCTCTGGGTCACCAACATGATGACCGAGCTGGGCGTTTCGCAGCATAACATGTGCTCTTGCTCGATCGCCGCTTTGGGAGACATCCTGTTCGTCAACACGTCGAACGGCGTCGACGAGTCGCACATCGTGCTTCCTTCGCCGCAAGCTCCCAGCTTTATCGCGATGGACAAAAACACCGGCGAAGTCCTTTGGACCGATCGTTCGCCGGCCGATAACATCCTGCACGGCCAATGGTCGAGCCCGACAATCGCCGAACTCGGCGGAGTGCCGCAAGTGCTGTTCGCTGGCGGCAACGGTTGGGTTTACTCCTTCAAAGCCGACAAAGGCAAAGACGGCAAGCCGGAACTGCTGTGGAAGTTTGACGGGAACCCCAAAGAATCGAAGTGGGTGATCGGCGGACGCGGAACCCGCAACAACATCATCGCCACTCCGGTGGTGTATGACGGCAAGGTCTATGTCGCCGTCGGCCAAGACCCGGAACACGGCGAAGGCGAAGGCCACCTCTGGTGCATCGATCCGACCAAGCGGGGCGACGTCAGCCCCCAGTTGGCGATGAAGGTTGAAGGAAGCTCGCGCGTGCCGCTAGCGCATCGCCGCATTCAAGCAGTGATTCCGGAAGATGGCGAAGTTGCGGTCGACAATCCCAACAGCGCCGTGATCTGGCACTACGGCGGCGGCGACGAAGATGGCGATGGTCGCATTAGCTTTGAAGAAACGATGCACCGCAGCATCGGCACCGTCGCGATCAAAGACGACATCCTGTACATCTCGGACTTCAGCGGATTGCTGCACTGTCTGGATGCTCAAACCGGCAAGCGTCACTGGACGTATGACATGTTGGCCGCTGCGTGGGGATCGCCGTTGATTGTCGATGGCCACGTCTACATCGGTGACGAAGATGGGGACGTTTGCATCTTTAAGCTGTCGGCCGATCCTGAAGATGCTGAGCCGATCAACGAGATCAACATGGGCAACTCGGTCTATTCGACCCCGATTGTCGCCAACGGCGTGTTGTACATCGCCAACAAGACGCACTTGTTTGCGATCTCTGCTGAAAAAGAATAGCTTGCTGCGGCGGTAACCAATTACTGCTCGGCTTCATCCAAGAGAGCGAGAAGGCAATGTTCCTTCTCGCTTTTTTTGTTTCCCTGATTCTCTCGCCAGCCGATTGCGGCTTGAATGCTATGTCCAAAAAAGTGCTTGACGTCGGCAACTGCGGCCCAGATTTCCACGCGATCCAATCCCTGCTCCAACGGCAATTTGGTGCGACTGTGCTGCAGGCGGATGCCGCCAAAGACGCGCTCGAAATCCTGCATCGCGAAGAGATCGCCCTGGTGCTGGTCAATCGAAAGCTCGACTGCGACTACAGCGACGGACTGGAAGTCATCAAGCAAATCAAAGCCGATCCAGCCGTTTCTAGCACGCCGACAATGCTGATCACCAACTACGAAGATCATCAGCAAACGGCGATCTCCGCCGGCGCCGTGCATGGTTTCGGCAAGCTTTCGCTCGGCAAAAGCGAAACGCTTGACCGGTTAAAAGCTTACTTGGATTAACCGATAACGCCAGAGTTGCGTAGAATCGGCGACAAAACTGGCGTAAGATGAACGCTCGGTCGGCCCTTCGAGGCGCACTGCGCGGTCGTCGCGCTGGGTCGGCCGTTCCCTCTTTCACTGATTGCGGGCTTAACGAGTAATGAAATGACTCGCCCGATTTGATACTTTCCTCCCAGGAAACCCACACGATGCCACGCTTGCACTCAATTCTGATGTTATCCGCCGCCGGCCTCATCGGCTGCCAACCTGCGACGCCGATTGCCGAAACGCCGGTTGAAGAAACGGAAGTTGTCGAAACCATTGTCGTCGAAAAGCCGGCCGTAACCCCAGTTGCTGAAACACCAGTCGCTGAAACACCGATGGTGGAAACAGCCAAACCAGAAATGCCGCTGGATGCTCCCGCAGAAACGCCGGCTGTGGAAGAAACCCCGGTCGTAGCGCCAACCGAAGCAGAAGCCCCCAAAGCCGCGATGCCGGCTGAAAAGCCAGCTGCGGAAGCGCCGGCTGAGACGCCTGCGGCCGACACCGAAAAAGCGGCGACCCTGGACGGCGACGTGAAACTGAACGCCAAAAACACGCTGATTCAATTTGTCGGCACGCACAGCGGCGACAAGCCTGATCCGCGTACCGGCAAGTTTGGCGAACTGACCGGTACAGCGACGTTTGCCGAAGGGATGCCCCGCGATCTGAGCGTCGAGATTAAAACCGGATCGCTTTCCACCGAGATCGAGAAACTGACCGATCACTTGAAGAGCCCTGACTTCTTCAATGTGCGTGAGTTTCCGGTCGCGACCTTCAAGTCAACCAACATCGAAGGTACCGACCCAGGCAAATTCACGATCACCGGCGACCTAACGCTGTTGGGCCAAACCAAGTCGATCACCTTCCCGGCGACGGTGGCCGATGGCAAGCTGAAAGCCGAGTTCAAGATCGATCGCACCAACTTTGGCATGACCTATGGTGCGGATGGTAAGGTCGAAAAAGAAGTTGCGATGACGATCGAAGTCACTGCCAAGTAAATCAGAGCGAAAGTAGTCCATGCCGATTACTCCTCAAGAAGCTCTCTCTGGATTCGCGGTTCCGGCCCTAGTCGCAGCCGCGATTTTTTGGATTGCTCAGCGATTTCTCTCTGTCGAGTCGCGCGAGCGCTGGCCTGCGTCGCTAGCGATTGCCGGCGGCTTCGCCGTCGGTTATGCGCTATTGAAACTAGCGCCTTGGCAAGCGACTTCGCATTGGCACTGGACGCCGCACGCGATCTTTCTGGCTGCGCTATTGGGTCCTGTGGCGACGACGAAAGATATTTCGCTGGTCGAACGGATTTTGATTTACGCCGCGGCGATTTGGATCGCGGCGTGGTTTGTGGTGCCAACGTATGCTGACCTCGAACCATCTCGCACCATCCATCTGATCGTCTGGCCGCTCTATTTGTTGGCGATCGTCGTGCCGCTTGATTTACTCTCGCGCAGGATGAATGGTCCCCTGTTGCCGGCGATTGTGACGATCAGCTTGGCGACCAGCATGGTCGTCATATTTCTCTCTGGCAACGCCAAATTCATGCAGATCACGGGGATCGGCTTTGCCGCGATGTTAGGCGTCACGCTCAGCTCTTTTTTCTCCAAAGAGAAACCAGCGCTGCTGGGCGCCGCGCTGCCGGTCAGCATGCTCTCGGCCGGGTATTTGCTGGTCGCCAAAGTGCAATCGTTTAGCGATGTCCCGCTGATCTGCTACGCGCTTCCCCCGCTTGCGCCGGTCTTACTGTGGGTCGGCCAATCCAAATCGCTCGCCGAGCGGCCAGGTTTTAGCGGCGTGGTGCTGCGACTTCTCTTACCGGCGCTAGCTTGTCTGGTCGCGGTGGGAATCGCGATCTGGGTAGAACGCGATTCACTCAGCGAGCACTAAGCTCCATTAGCTTGGCGCCTCGCGCCAGGCAGCTGACTCGCCGCACAAAATCATCGGACCTAGGCTCCCCGCGTGCTACAATTCGGCAGATGGCTTCGCACTTTCTGCTGGATATGCCGATGATTCGCATTTTACTGACAACCTTGGTTTTGCTTGGCTCCTCGTCGCTGGCGATCGCCGGTCGCGTTACGCTTGAAGTCGCCGCCGAAAAAGGAGTCTCTGGCACTTCGATGCATCAATGGACCCAATCGCTGCAATCGGCCGGTTTTGATGATGTGCGAATTCGCTCGGGAGACAGCGGCGACGCGACCGACCTGATCGACAAGGGCTCTGGCAATTATCACATCAAGGCGCTGCTGACGCCGGGCGATGTCTTGATCACCCCCGGCGGGCGATTCGGGATGAGAGACATTGCCGGAATGCGCAACTGGATTGCGAAAGTTCGGGCCGGCGGCAAACAAGAGCTTGAGCGGCAAGAGAGCGTGTTCGGGCTCACGTCGAAAGAGTTTGTCGCACTCTATGAGAAACTCGCGCCGCCGGTCGGCGCGACAACCCAAGGCGTCACTGCGTTTGACGCGCTGCAAAAGGTCAATCAACGTTTGAGCGTCGAGTTTCGCGCCACGCCGGATGTCGTGGCCCGCATGAAACAAGGCAAAGTCCTGGACGAGTTAACAGACGTTAGCTGCGGCACGGCGGTCGCCGCGATGCTTCGCCCGCTTGGGCTGGCGATGGTTCCGCGCCGCGAATTGGGGGGCGAAGTCGAGTTGCATCTAATCGACGCAGCAGCCGCCAAAAAACCGTGGCCTGTCGGTTGGGCGCCTGATGGCAATCCCGGTCAGGTTGCCCCCGGCATGTTTCAATATCTAGAAGTTGAAATCGCCGATATCCCGGTCCAACAAGCGACCGAAGCGATCGCCGCACGGGTCAAATTGCCGCTGCTGTGGGATTACAACGGCGCAGCTGCCAAACGGATTGATTTGGCCACCACCAAAGTAAAGCACCCAGCTCGCCGCACGTTCTATAAAAAGCTGCTTGATACGATCTTGTTTCAAGCGAAGTTAACGCTAGAGATCAAAGTCGACGAAGCGGGACACGCATTTTTGTGGGTCACGCCGCTTGGGAAGTAGCGTTGCTCGATTCGTGTTACCATACGGCGAAACAATTCTTTCGCCTGCTCTCACTTGATTGCCGTATGAACCAGTCCACTCCTCACACCATCGATCATCTGTGTCGCTTCCTGGATCAGTTCGCTCCGCTTGCGCTGGCCGAATCGTGGGACAACGTTGGTCTGTTAGTCGGGAATCGCATGGAGCCGGTCGACAAGTTGTTGACCTGCTTGACGATTACGCCGGAAGTGGTCGAAGAGGCGATTGCTGGCGGCGTTCAGTTGATCGTGGCGCATCACCCGCTGCCGTTTCGCCCTTTGAAACGGATCACCGCCGATGACACCGTCGGACGCATGTTGTTGCAGCTGATCGCAGCCGGCATCGCGGTCTATAGCCCGCACACGGGGTTTGATTCGGCAGCCGGCGGCATCAACCAACAACTGGCGGTAGGACTGGGACTGACCGATCTTGCGCCGCTCAAACCGGCCGACAATCCAGCCCTTGCGCCGCAAGGGAGCGGTCGCTTCGGCAAATTGGCCGCTCCGCAGACGCTGGCTCAATTCACCGCCGTCGTCCGCGAGTTTTTGCAGATTGATTACGTGCAAGTGGTTGGCAGCGCGGATCAACCGATCACGCAAGCCGCGGTCGCTTGTGGCGCGGCCGGCGAGTTTCTGGGGACCGCGATCGCCCAAGGCTGTGACTGTCTGCTGCTGGGTGAAACCAATTTTCACACGTCGCTGGAAGCCAAAGCGCAAGGAGTCGCGCTGGTCTTGGTCGGGCACTACGCCAGCGAAAGATTCGCCGTCGAGACGCTAGCCGCCCAACTGACCACGCAGTTCCCGGGTTTGAAATGTTGGGCGAGTGAGCAGGAGTCGGATCCAATTACTTGGTTGATATGAATTTTCGCATTTGACCCTCGATGTGCTAAAATCGAGGAGACTCACCACGGGGTTTATCGACCATGACGACACTTGAGCAACTCGAAAGTTTTTACGCGTTTGCGTATCAAAACCTGCATTCCAAGCCTGACTCGAACTCACTCGATGAGTTGCTGCTACGTTGGTATGACTCGCAGCGTCAAGCTGAAATCCATACGGCGCTCCGACAGGGATTAAGCGAAGCAGACGCGGGGCTGGGTCGCCCAATTTCTGAGTTCTTTGACGAGTTTCGGCAGAAGAATGATCTCCCGGAAACTCCGGAATGAGCCTGCAGGTCATTATTCAGCCCAGTTGCGAAAGCGACATTCAATCACAGTTTGATTACCTTTCGCAGCGATCTTGCCTTGGCGCTCAGAACTGGGCGAAATCACTGGAAAAAGCCTTGAAATCTCTCGAACTTCGCGCGTCTTCAGGACCAGATGAGTTCCTCGGAACTCCGTCTCCCTGAATGAACCGTTCTTTCGCATTTTGTGTGGGATCCAAACATCCCTGCACCCCAACTTCTTCGGGGTTTTCCACATTCTTGCCACCCGGTTTGCAACCCCCAGCCGCTTGCGGCATCGAACTGTTTAGTGGGCGCCGGCGTGCGGTATCTCACGGATAGGTAAGATGTTACGGCCAGCCGCTATGGCGCGAAGCGTTGCTTCTGACCAGGCGGCAGCGTAGCATGGGTTGTTTGATTCTCGGTCTTTGGCTGCTGATGGAACCAACTATGAAGTCACCTCGTGCATTGATCGCGTTGCCGGTGTTTAACGAACGCGGAACCGTCCACTCGGTCTTGGACGAAGTGAAGCGTTATAGCCGCGACGTGCTGGTCGTGGACGATGGCTCCTCGGACGGTACAGCCAAACTGCTGGCCGAGCGTAACGACATTCAAGTGGTGACTCATCCCAAAAATCGGGGCTACGGCGCCGCGCTCAAGTCGGCGTTTGAGTATGCCGCCGCCGAGGATTATGAGATCGTCGTCACCATTGACTGCGATGGCCAGCACGAGCCGCAGCGGATTCCCCGGTTTGTCGCCGCTTGTCACAATGTCGATATCGTCTCCGGCAGCCGCTATCTGAAGCAATACCCAGGCGACAGCGAACCGCCAGCCCAGCGCCGCTGGATCAATCAGTTGATCACCGCCGAAATCAATCAGCGGCTGGGTTATCAGCTGACCGACGCGTTTTGCGGTTTTAAAGCGTATCGCGTCGCAGCCATGAGCCAATTGCCAATCACGGAGTTCGGCTACGCGATGCCGCTCGAACTGTGGGTCGAAGCGGCTCGCGCAGGGCTCAGCGTGATCGAACTTCCTGTTCCTTTGGTCTACCTGGACGAGAAACGTTCGTTCGGCGGCGCACTGGACGATGGCACAACTCGGCTCAACTACTATCACTTGGTGCTCGACCGGACGATGGCCCGCGGCGAGATGGAAGTGGATGGCGCCGCGATCTCTCTGGGCGGCTAACGCGCCTTGGCTACAACCCAGGGGGCCTACCGGATGACGTCCGTGGAACTTGAGTATCGTCCGCTTCGTGCTCCGCGAAGTCATGGTTCGGCATTGATCGAACCGCCCGCCAACGCAGCGGTCAGCTTGCTCCAGCAGCGCGCTAGATTGCCTCTTCCAGCGATCGAAATCGGCGGCGTTGCGCTGGCCCAACTTTCGCAACTCGCGCGCCGCGAACTCATCCAATTGGCGACCCAATACACCTTCGCCTATCGACCGCCGTTCGACTTGCCAGGCGACGATGCGCCGATCATCATGGCCGGCCATCAACCGGGGCTGTTTCATCCCGGCGTGTGGTTTAAAAACTTTTTGCTTGATTCAGTTGGCCGCGCTGCCGGCGCGACGCCGATTAACCTGATCGTTGACAATGATACGATCACCAGTCCCGCGATTGCCGTCCCGCAAGTCGACGACAGCGGAACGTGGAACCACCACCGCGTCCCCTTTGATGACTCATCTCCGCCGATCGCTTGGGAAGAGCGAACGATCCTTGACCCGGCGCTATTTCGTCCATTTGGCGATCAGGCGGCCCAGGCGATTCGGCCGCTGATCCCTGACCCGCTGATCGAAACGTTTTGGCCGCGCGTGCTGGCGGCGGCCCAGTCGACCGACAACCTCGGCCGCTGTTTCGCCCAGGCGCGGCACCAATTGGAAGCAGATTGGGGGCTGCAAACCTTGGAAGTTCCGCTAAGTCAGGTTTATCGCACCGAGACTTTTTTGCGATTTGCCCTCCATTGGTGGAGTGACGCGCCCTCCTTCCGCGCGGTCTACAACAGCGCAATCGACCAGTACCGCCAACTCCACAAGATTCGCAGCGCCAATCATCCGGCGCCTCACCTGAAGCAAGAGGGAGCTTGGACCGAGACGCCGCTCTGGATTTGGACGAAAGCCGAGCCGCGGCGGCGCGGTTTGTTCGTCGCTAAGTCAGAAGCTGGATTGCGGCTATCCGATCGCACCGGCTTTGATTTGGAAATTCCTCGTGACATCGACAAAGCAATTTCGGCAGTGCGAGCGCTGCCGCTGGAAGTCTGTTTGCGGCCGCGCGCCTTGTTGACGACGATGTATGCCCGGCTGGTGCTGGCTGATCTGTTTATCCATGGAATCGGAGGCGCTAAATACGATCAAGTGACCGATCTGATCATCGCGCGCGGCTTGGGGATTACGCCGCCGCCGATCGTCGCCGCGACGGCGACCGTTCACTTGCCGATTGCTCGCAGGCGAACCGCCGCAGCGCAGTCGGCGCAGATCGCGCGCTTAATGCGTGACTTGCGGTTCAATCCGGACCGTCATCTCCTATCTGACAACCTACCAGCCGACGTCGCCCAGCTGGTTCAGCAAAAGCAGCAGTGGTTGGCCAACGATCAACCCAGCCAACAGGCGGAGCGTCATCGCGCCCTGGATCGCATCAACTTGGCGCTTCAACCGGCGGTCGCCTCGCAACGCAAACAGCTTCAACAACAGCTGACACACAGCAAGCACGAAGCGCGCAATGATGCGATCGCTTTGTCGCGTGAGTACCCGTTTTGTCTCTTCCCCGAAAAAAGTTTGCGAACTTTGCTACTGGACCTAAGCGCCGTCGCCCCTTAAGTTAAGAGAAAGCTCAGCTGAACAAAGGGAATTGTCCGTTGCTAGAAGGGAGTCCAGCCCATGTGCGCGGTCCAAACCTCGCCTCTCAGTAAGTCGATTCAATCGTCTAGTGGTCGCACCTCCAAAGCGTCCCAACTTGTCGTCGGCCGAGCGACCCAGGGAGATTCGTTTCCTATCTTCGAGATGATGCAGCGAGCGCTGCTTCGTCCCAGCGAGAACGAATTCCACATCGAGCAAGAACGCCCCGGCTATGATCCTGGCCAACGGATCGTCTGTCGCGCCGATTCTCATTCTCAGGCAGCCGCGCAGATCGTCGGTCATGTGCGGGTCATCCGTCGCAAGACGCGGCTGGCCGATCGAATCGCAACCACCTTGCACGTGGACGAACTGGCGACCGCGCCGGAGTTTCGCGGAAACGGCATCGCCGCACAACTGTTGGCCGAAGTCGACTTTGAGCTGCAGCGCTGCGGCGCCGAATGCGCGGTTTACCGCACGGATGCGCCTGAATATTTGGCGCGCCGCGGCTGGACGGCCCTCTCGTCGCAGACTCGCAGTCATGGGGATCCCGCGCAAATCTTGGCCAACTTGCAAGCTCCTCGCCCGGTGCGCAACTGGGATCACGAAGCGAGCGAACCGTCGCAGTTATCGATCCGACTTTATCGCCAAGTCGAGTTCGCGGGGCTCACCTCGCTGTACCAGCGGCGGTTTGAAGACTTGCTCGGCGCCGCGGTTCGCACCCAAGAGCAATGGCGCTGGTTGCTGGATCGTCGCGGCTTTCAACAGTTGTATGTCGCGATTGACGGCGGCAACAAACTGGCCTTGGATGATGACACACGAATCGTCGGTTATGCGATGACCGGCAACAGCCAAGTGCTGGAGATCATCACCGCCCCTGGCCGCGAGGATGTTGCGACCGAACTGCTGCGTCGGATTTGCGGCGATGCGCTGGAACGCGATCAACGCGTGATCTACTACCATGCTCCGGCCGCCGATCCGCTGCATCGTGCGGTTCGCAGCGCCGCACCACCGCAACGTCCCGTTTCTAACTCTACCCTGATGGTTCGCTGGCGTCATCCGCTGCAATCCTTGGCCGAACATGCCGAACGCTTTCGCGCTAACCTGGTCAAAGCAGGGCATCCCTTGCCGTGCGATCTGGGCTTGCACATCGAAGGAGAAAAGCACTCGCTGCACTTTAACCAGCGGAGCGGTTCGCTCAGCGACGGCAAGCTGGGACGCAGCTTTATCCGCTTGTCGCAAAATGATCTGGTTCGTCTGTTATGTGGCGACTTGAACGTCCCCCAAGCACTCGACCGCGGCGACATTTTCGCATCCACCAAAATGGCGACCGACGCCGCCGCAGCTGCTCTAAAAATGCCGCCCCTTTGGTTCCCACCGCTAGAAGACGTAACGGCCATTTAGTAGGTCTGGCCGCGATTGCCGATCTGCGTCCGCAAGTTCAGTCCTGACAAACGCAGTCTCAAAGAGCGGCAGGCTCCGCAGGGCCTTCTTGGGCCGGCGTCTCTTGAATGCGTTTCAGGTTGTCGAGACTGATCTGCATTTGATCGCCGATCATCTCTTGCACAAAGCTGCAAAAGAGGTTGCTGGGATAGTTCATCGTGCCCAGGTAAATCGATGTCACCTGGGTCTCGTTTTCGTTCACAAAGTCGGTTTGCATCGTGGCCGCATCGCTCGACTCAAACGGCTTGGTAAAGCGAATCAAATAGTCAATCCGTTCGCCTGGTTTGATCCCGGTGATTTCCTGCTCTCCCACGCCGATGTTGGGATCGTCGCTCTTCCAAGCAATCACCGCGCCCACGGTTCCATCTTCGCCACGAAACGTCACCTCGCGCTCGCCTGGCAGTTGTGCCCAAACGCTAAACTTCTCCTGGTTCTTCAGCAGCTTGATGTAGTCAAACACTTCGGCTTGGGGACGCTGAATCAGGACCTGGCGCGTGACCGTAAAGTCACGCGGCATGAACAGCGCGATGAAAAACGGAATCGCGATCAAAACCGCCAATGCGATCAAACTGCGCAGGACAAGTTTCATAAAGGCTAATGTTGGTGAACTTAACTTGAACAAGGAGAGACGCCGCCAAGGCGATTGTCGCTCGCTGAGCGCCAAAATCCAAGCGGCGGACCAACTTTTTTCAAGTCGCCGCTTATGCGAAGATACGGTAACTGCCAACCGTTGCCGTTGGCGTCGATTTTGATAGATCCTCTGCTGAAACGATTGTCATGCGCGCTGTCGAGCTGCTTCGCCAAAACCTGGAGCTGACTGAATCTTGGACCATGCCGATTTTTGCTGATCTGTGCGAAACTCCGCTGGCTGCGGCGATGCCCGGCGGCAATCATGCGCTCTGGATCTATGGGCATCTCACCTTTTGCGAAGGGCTGCTCGTGCGGCAATTTGTGCTGGGTGAAGCCAACGAGTTCGCCGACTGGATGCCGGTTCTGGGGCCCGGTAGCCAACCTGAAGAAGACGCCGACCTGTATCCGACGTGGGATGAGATCGCCGTAAAGTTTCGCGCTGCCCGCGATCAGACGCTCACCTGGCTGGCGACGCAAAGTGATGACGATCTCGATCTGCCGTGCGCCGCGCCGCCAGAGGGGCTAGAAGCGACCTTCTCCAGCCGTGGCGCAGGCATCTCGGTCGTGATCTGCCATTGGTGGAATCATCGCGGGCAACTTTGCGACATCCGCAAGGCGCTTGGTCGTAAACCGGTCTTTCGCTAACCTCGATCCTTGGTTTTGCTGGTGTGCTATTTGTCAGGGCGGGAAGAATAGGAACACGGATGCCGCGGCAGGTGAGACAGAATACGCCGTAAGAAAGAAGCAGGGGGATAGATAAGCACTCAGATCACGCAAAATTTTTGATCCTATTTAAAATAGTATCGATCAACGCGCATCGATCTTTTCTTTCTTACCGTGTTCTATTTCGTTCACGCCTGTCAAATAATAGCGCAACTTCAAAAACCCTTGGTTGAATACCTTCGATGCCGTACGACGAACAACTTGCTGCCCGCGTTCGCGGCTTGCTGCAGCGCAGACGGGGTGTGACCGAAAAGAAGATGTTCGGCGGGCTCGCATTTTTGCTACGCGGCAACATGTGCGTGGGCGTATCGCGTGATTCGCTGATCGTCCGCATTGGTCCCGACGCCTATGAAGCAGCGCTCGCCATCGAGCATGTCCGCGAGTTTGACTTTACCGGCCGCCCGATGCGCGGCTGGATTGTGGTCGAAGAAGCAGGCCTGGTGCAGTTCGCCGCGGTCAAAACGTGGACCGATCAGGCGTTCGACTTTGTGAAAACGCTCCCCGCGAAATAGCATCTACGACAAGATCGCCAGCGCTTTACGCACCGCCGCCACAAAGACCTCGACCTCTTCGCGCGTGTTGTACAGGTAAAAGCTGGCCCGAGCGCTCGACGCAATCCCATACCGAGCATGCAGCGGCATGGCGCAGTGGTGACCAGATCGAATCGCGACGCCTGCGGTGTCGATCATCATGCCGATGTCGTTGGGACTAATGCCGTCCACCGTAAAGCTGACAATCCCCGCTTTGTGCTGCGGCGCTGGGCCCAAGATTCGCAAGCTCGGCACGTCGGCCAGCAGCTGATGCGCGTACTCGGCCAGCATTTGCTCGTGCGCGAGGACCTTGTCGAGTCCGATGTTCTCGAGATATTCGATCGCCGCTTTCAAGGCGATCGCCGCAGTGATCGGCGGCGTACCAGCTTCAAACTTGGCCGGCAACATCGCCGGCGTAAAACCGTCAATCGTCACGGTATCGATCATGCTGCCGCCACCCAAAAAGGGAGGCATCGCTTCCAGCAGCTGTTGCTTGCCGTACAAGATCCCTAGCCCCGAAGGCCCCACCATTTTGTGCGCGCTCAGCGCCACAAAATCGGCATCCCACGCAACTACGTCAATCGGTTTGTGAGGCGCCGCCTGGGCGGCGTCAACCAACACCACGGCGCCAACGGCATGCGCTTGGCGCACAATCTCGGTCACCGGATTGATGGTTCCCAATACGTTGGATGCGGCCGAGACGGCGACGATTTTGGTCCGCTCGCTCAGCATGTTCGGCAGTTGGTCCATCGCCAACAAACCATCATCAGTGATCGGCAACGCTTTGATTTTGGCGCCGGTCCGCTGAGCGACTTGCTGCCAAGGGACAAGATTGGAGTGATGCTCCATCTCGGTCACAAGGATCTCATCGCCGGGATTCAGATTGGCGCCCCCCCACGCGTGAGCGACCGTGTTGATCGCCGAAGTCGTCCCGTAGGTGAAGATCACCTCTTTGCTAGAGCTTGCCCCCAGAAATCGCTGGGCTGCGGCCCGCGATTCTTCGTACATCGATGTCGACTCGTTGCTCAGTTGGTGGCCGCCGCGATGGACGTTGGCGTAATACCGCTCGTCGACTTCGCGCAGCGCATCAATCACCTGACGCGGCTTCTGAGACGAAGCGGCGTTATCCAGATAAACCAGCGGCTTGCCGTGCACGGTTTGGTGAAGGATCGGAAAATCGGCCCGAATCGCGTCGAGATCTAGTTTGTCGGTCTGCTGGGTGGCAACCGTCATGATGTTTTCTAACCTTTGGGAATTCGCCTCACTTTGGCGATCGGCCCTCTTTGAGAAGTGGACCGCGGACTTTTCGCATTACTTTATGATTTTAATACCCAAGGCGCGAAAGGACAACTCCGGCACAGGTCACAGCGCACTTCAAATGGCGATTCCATGGTCGCCTTTCGCTCCTGCGAAAGTAGCGTCTTGCGCGCGGAGGAATGACATCCATGAGGGAAGCATATTTTGGAAAAGTTGCGATGCCGCTTAGTCTGCAAAACCGCCGTGTGCTACTGGCTCCTTTTCAGCTGCGATGGTCCCACAGCGGACCCTACAACTGGGCGACTAACCAGCTTTGGCGACCGCAGCTGCTTCGTCCGCGGCCGTTTCAAAGGGCGCCTTCGCGTGGGGCGCGTCCGAAATCAACCGGCACAGCGACAGCATCGCGTTCAAATTGTCGGACAGATTGTAAAAGATGATTCGGACATCACGCTCGGCCACGGCGCGGCGCAGCCCCAAAAACGACAGCAGACCAACGCTGCTCATAAAGGTGACGTTTTCAAAGTTGATCAGCACCGCGTGACAACCGTCTGAGGCGGCGATCATTTCGTTGCGCAGGTCGTAGCAGTCTTCCGGAGTTCGCAGCTCTTCCGGCAGCAGCGTTACCTTTACCAAGTCCCCGATGCGAGAGGACAACATCAAAGTGCTTTCGTTCACGCGGATGTCCCTTATGGCGATTTGCCGATGCAATACAAATGTTTGCGGCCGCGGATGTAGATGCAGCCGTCCGAAATCGCCGGCGATGCAATCGTCTCGTCGTCGAGCTTGTTTTCAGCCAACTTCTGGAATTCGCGACTGACCGCCACCACGCTGCAAAGTCCATCGGTATTCAAAAAGTAGACTCGATTTTCGGCCGTCACGGGAGAGGCCTTAAATTTGCCCCCTAACCGTTCTTTCCAGACTAATTCGCCGGTCGCCGCATCGCGACAAACGGCGATCCCGTCATCGGTCACCGTAAACAACAAGTCGCTTACAACAACCGGACTCGGCGAATCGGGAGTCGATTGCGACTCTTCCCAGACAATCGCCGTATCGGGCACTTGGCCCGTGGTGACCTCGCTCAAATCGATTGCCAACGTTGGTCCCCGCATCCCCCGGGTACAGTAGATCCGCTGATCATCCATCGTCGGACCGGTCACGGTCCGGCCCCCTTCCAGCCCGGGCAGAAACCAGATTTGCTTGCCGGTCTCGGCGTCGTAGGCGTCCAGCTGATTTCCGCCCATGACAATCAGTTCGGTCCGACCATTCCGCTTGCGAACCAGCGGCGTGGTGTAGGCGTCGGCTTGTTCGGCCGGAGCGCCTGTCATGCGCTCAGTTTTCCAAACCAAGTCGCCGGTCTGCAGATCGTGCGCGACCAGATAGCTTTCGACCGGTTTTTGATCAAGATCGGCCAGCGAATCTTGCATGCAGACCGAAATCACTTTGCCGTCGACGATTACCGGACTATTGGCGTGCCCCCACCAAATGGTGTAGGCGCCGTATTCTGCCTGCAAATCACGACGCCATTTTTCGTTTCCGGCAAAGTCATAAACGACCAACAGCCCGTTGCCAAAGTGGGCCGCGATCGTTTTTTGCTGAACCGCAGGCGATGGCGAAGCGAGATTGTGCAGCGTGTGAAACTTTTGTTTCAAACGCTTTGGCGCTTCGCGCGGAACATCGCCGGAGCCAACTTCTAACTTTTGCAGCGGACTTCCGTAGTTTTTGTCAAACAGCTGTAAAAAAAGTCGGCCGTCTTCGTCTTGTGAAGTAATAATTAAACCAGCGTCCTGAATGACCGGAGTCGAACCGCCCCAGCCGGGCAGCTCCACTTTCCAGCGGATGTTTTCGGTACTGCTCCAAGTGAACGGCACGCCGGTCTCCAGGCTCACTCCATCCCCTTGGGGACCGCGCCAATTGGGCCAATCGTCGCCAACGGCAAAATCGGTCATCGCTGCAAAAATCAGCAGGCAGGCCAACCCGTATGGTCGATAGTTCATCTTGGGGCATCTCCAACAAACGGCAGGTAACGTTATGGCAGGGCTCTCGTTATTAACTTATCACCTGCAGGCGGCAAAATCGAGTAAATCCGATTCGTCCCAGGTAGAATCGGGCGATCCCGATTGTTCGACCCGCAGTAAATGTCCTATGCTTGTGCGAGGTCCGACCGATCGCGCAGCGGTGGGATCGGAAATTGTCCCCACACCGCAAACCAGCGATACGCACGATGAGCGAACTGGATAATTATCCGGAACTGACCGAATTTCTTCGCAACCGTGGCCATAGCGATGAAGAGATCCTACTAATTTTGGCCGAACTCCACCGCAAAGACGAAGGAGTTATGATCGATTCGATCATGGACTCCATCGACCTGGGTGATTTCGACATCGAAGAAATCATCAAAGCGGCGCTCGGCGAAAAATAAGCTCTGCCCGATCGCAACGTCTCCCAGACAGATTGCGTCCGTAACAAGCTTGAGCGCCCACACGGAGCCCCGGCTTCCTATATCTTGGCTGCCTGGCGTCCAGAATTTTGCTTGAATACTGGCAAGTTTTCTTGGGATTCCCTGGTCCGCACCGTGTACGCACCGCGGACCCTACGCCGAGCAAAGGCGTCACCCCTTTGCGCACATCTAGCGTCAATCGATTACCATGACATCTAACCCTCTCCCCTGCACGTTAGATTTCGCTGGAGTCTGCCATGCCGCATCGAGCTTCGTTCGGCGCCGTCACCCTTGTCTTCTCTTGCTTGTTCTCCGTTGTCGCAGTTGCGGCTGAGCGCCCAAATATTGTGCTCTTTCTGGCCGATGATCTGGGGATAGAGTGCGTCAGCTCCTATGGCGGACAATCGTACCAGACGCCCAATATTGATCGCCTGGCCGACAGCGGGATGCGATTCACGCATTGCTTTGCGGATCCCTATTGCTCTCCATCGCGAGCCCAACTGTTGACCGGACGCTACCCGCTGCACAACGGAATTCCTCGCGTTATCTACCTGCCCGACAAGCATCAAGAGTTTCTCGATCCAGCCCGTGAAACAAGTGTTGCGCGTCTGCTGAAAGACGCAGGCTACGCCACGGCGATGGCCGGCAAATGGCAACTGTCGTTTCTGGAACAGCGCGACACGATTCGAGCTCATGGCTTTGATGAGTACCAAGCCTGGCAGATTTTTCACAACGGCGAAAAGACTTCGCGCTACGCCGGCCCCACGATGCGTCAGAACGGCGAAGTCATCGCAAAACCAGGGAAGTACGGTCCCGATGAAAATCTGGCCTTCGTAACTGACTTTATCGAACGTCACCAGCAAGAGCCCTTCTTCATTTATTATGCATGTTTGTTGCCGCATTGGCCGTGGGAGCCAACGCCTGACAGCGAAGCGCCACTGCACGCCGCCAGCGACAACGGCAATCCCAAGTACATGGCCGACATGGTCAGCTATCTCGACAAACAAGTCGGACAAGTCTCCGCGACGCTCGATCGGCTGGGGCTTGCCGACAACACAATCATGATCTTCGTCGCCGACAACGGCACCGATCAGCGGCTGGTGACCTCTTGGTCGGATGGCATGGTCGAGCGGCGGATTCCCGGCGGAAAGAGTCACATGACCGACACCGGAACGCGCGTCCCCATGATCGTCCGCTGGCCCGGCGTCGTGAAGGCTGGCGCCGTCAACGAAAACCTAGTCGATCTCTCCGACCTGCTGCCGACGCTGGTCGAACTGGCCGGCGCAAAATCGTCACCGCAACCGATCAACGGCGTCAGTTTCGCGCCGCAATTGCGCGGCGTCGCAGGTCAGCCACGCAGTTGGATTCACGTCCAAAAAGAAAACCAGCGCCACGTCCGCAACGAGCACTACATCATGACGAATCAAGGCAAGCTGCGGCCGGTTGTCTCCTACGGTCTGAAGCCAGCCAAACCGATCTCGCCAAAGTCGAGCCCCGCAGCCAGCGCAGCGCATGACCAGTTGAAAGCGGCGCTGAAAACAGCGGAGACGTTTGGGAAGACGCCCTAGTCAATAACAGCGCCAATCAATCTCCCTCAACAAACCAAACGTGTTTGATCTCACTCAAGACTATCTATTTTTTTGTTCAAGTCTTTAGAAAAGAGAACGGGGACACGGGGCTTTGTAAGATTCACCTCATGGGACGGCACAGGACATTTTTTTGCGATCGGCGGTGCTGGCTCTATGAGGTGATAACAAAGCTCTAGCCGGTTCTGCCCTGTCGTATCACTATTGGTCGGCGCGATTTCTCCGACGTCGATCATCTGTTCCCATGCGAGTCCAAATTTGGCGTTGCTGATTCCGCTGAGTTGGCGGATCTTTGACTTGATTGCTTGTTGGGGATCGACGCTTCGCAGCGCGACGCGAATTTTGGCGCGGCAGCGCTGTTGCAGCGCTTGGGCTTCTAACGCTGGCGCCTCTTCTTGTAATGACTCGGGGTCGTGCAGCGTGACTTTCCACTGTCGACCGTCTGTGTTTGTATTTGTGTCTGTTACGCGACCTTCGTCGATATCTACGCCCCATGTTCCGCCGTGGCCGGCGTTGCCGCCGATGGTCAGCCATAGGCGATGCTGCCCGCTGCCTGACTCGTACGCTTGACGACGGTTTACTAGCAGCCATTGTTGGGCGAAATCATGCTCGGCGGCGTTGGTGATGTCGGCGATGTTGAGGGCACGCTGCAAGTTCGATTTGCGCGTGGCGCAGCAAACGATTGGCGTTGCCCCAGCTTCCAGGCAACAGCGGACCAGCGCGCGCAACTGCTTCGCTTGCGCCGCCCCGCGCGGCGCGGTTAGTTTTAGCGGATCGATCAAAACCACTTCTAAATGCTGACGCTCAATCCAATCACGCAACTCGGCCAAGCCGGCCGCATCGCTGGCGTGGGACATGGTTAACGCCCAGTTCAGATTGGAAAGCTGGTCGGGATCTACGCCGGCGGCTTTGCTCCAGCACCGTGCCCGATCATGCAGCAAGTACTGTTCGGTTTCGCCGCCAATGAACCCCACGCGAAACGGACGATCCGCGGCGAACTGCCCCAAGAACTTCCCCCCGCTGGCCAAAGCGGCGCACAAATCGACCGCCAACGATGACTTCATACTTTTGCTAGGCCCCAAAATCACCGCCGCTTCGCCCCGCACCAGCAGTCCAGGGAGTAACCACTCACGCGGTGGTTGCTCACGCAATAGCTGAGCCGTGCTCAACTCGCGAAACGAGCGGGAGGCAACCTGCTTGGATTGGCCCGTTTCTGGTAAGTCGGTTTCGGTCAGCGGAGTCGATTCCTCCTCTGGGTCGATGATTTGGTGAAGCAATTCAGTCGTCTGCTCCGCCGGATAACCAAGCAGAGCAGTCAGCGGCGGATCTGGAAAATCTAGTGAATCAGGCGAATCCGGTAAAAAGAAAGGTGGCGCCATCCAATCAGCGCCCAATTCGGGGTGATTGGCCGCTTTTGCCTGAGCTGGATTGCATGCCATCGAATTATCGCTGGCCGCCGCACGAGCACGGGCCGCTTTGGCCCTTCTGCCCCGCGTCTTCCGCTGCTGACGCTGCTTGGTTGTCATGAGATTTGCCCCTAAAAAAAGAGAAGAGAAGTCCATGCAAGCAGCCCCCAGGCGGCACGGACCAACTGGCGAAACAACAGGAAAGAATACTTCTTTACTGCCTTAGATATGAATAGATTATTACTAATTCCTAAGACTTTGTCAATAGTAAAAATCGGCGAGGAGAGGCTCCACCGAGCAAAGACTTGCGCGCTAAGCAAATGGCTCGGGTGCCATGCTCTTACAGTGTCTTCACTGAAAGAGCATGTCTTCAATGCGGCTGATCCACTCGATCACCGTCGCAACGCACTCAAGACATGCTCTTCTCGCGAAGACGCGATAAGAACATGGCACCGGCCAGACTGTGGCACACCTTTTGGGCTCGGTGCCTTTCGGTTTCTTGAGCGGTCCAGCGGCATTGGTGGGTTGCGCAAGCGGGGATGCTGTTTGGTATTGGATGCCGCTAATCGCTTGCTCCATCCACCCTACAATTTTGAATTCGACATTCGGTTTTCGACATTCGCACGGGCGCCACCGAGAAAGAGGACGAGGTCGCGGGCTGGGATCGTCTATTTGACGAGATCGTCCTCAAGCACCATCAGCTGGATCTCTTTGTAGCTTCCTCCGCTAATTCTCGCCGTCCCTAAGCCAACCCTCAGCTGATCGGTAGGTTCGTCGATTCGATCCACGGAGAACAGCTCGTGACCATCGACATAAAAAATCAACTTACGGCCAATCCCGGCGATGGCACATTCCGAAAAAGGAGCGGGCTTTTGGCTAGTACGCCCTCTCCCGAGATTATTCCATCCACCCTCGACCGGAAAATATCCAATCCCAAAATCTTGGCCGCCGTAATTCCACCATGCGGCATAGGTGGGACTGGACTGGCGAACATCCAGACAAAAGTTTTCTCCCCCCTCATATTTCATCCTCGCCCGAAAGATAAAATTTTTGGCGCGGACCGGAGGGAATAAGATCGACGACACATTACGAACCGTTACAACGCCGTGTCTGTACGAAACTTTTGCGGTTCGCGGCAGCGGCTTGCTTTGTCCGGCGATCCAAGCATCAAACGCTTCTTGGTTTGCTAACAGCGTCACCCATTTTCCGGTCGCAAACGAATCATAGTCACGCGGCGGCCCCGTCGGCGGAGCGCTGCTGGGGACAACAGCGCCTGCTGTCGCTGCTACAGGCGCAGCGGCAACAGGGGCGGCGGGTGCGGCGGTTGTTTCCTTTTCCCACGTAACGTGAACCTTTGATTCGCTTCCGCTGCGGATGGTTAGTTCGTGGACGTCGGTTTTTAGACCGCTGCTGGTTTCGACGGCAAACTTGTAGTGTCCCGGCGAGAGGGGTTGGGTTTCGTGCGTGCGTTGCAGTTGGATCGTGGTGGTCTCTTGCGTCTGCTGGTTGATCAGCTTTAGTTCATGATCACGCAGGTGCGCCACAAACGCATCCCCTTCGACTTCGACTACCAGCACTCCGTCTGGCGTCGAAACCTTGAACAGCATCCCGGCGCCGTAGTAAAGGAGCCCCGACAACAGCAGCGCGACGCCGATCGCGCCTCCATAAAATCGAGGGACGCGCTGCCAGCCGGCAGGCTTTTTCAGAACCGGGTTTTTCACGACAGGATTATTTACAGCACGGATTTGCACAGCCGGGATTCGCTCGCGACTAATCTGCAATTGCGTCGCCAAGAACCCGGTGGGGGCGGTGTCGGCGTTGGCCTGAGGTTCGCCGTGCGGAATCGGCGAGTCGGCGTCGGTCAGCAGCGGGCGAATTTTTTCTAGGTCGGCGATCAGCTCGTCTGCATCGGCATATCGATCCGACAATTGCTTGGCCAGACATTTTTGATAAATCGCTTCTAGTTCGGGCGGCACGTCGCTACGTTTATCTCGCAAACTAGGCGGCGTTTGCTCGCGATGGCCCAGCAGTTTGGCCAGCAACGTTTCTCCGGTAAACGGCGGCCGACCGGTCAGCAGATAATAGAGCGTACAACCCAGACTGTAGAGATCGGCAGGCGGGGTCACCGTTTTGGCGTCGATCGCTTGCTCTGGCGCCATAAAATCAATCGTACCCATTACCGCTCCGTTTTGCGTTAACCCTGACTGGTTGGCGTCGGCATGCATCCGCGCGATTCCCATGTCGAGAATTTTCACCACTCCGTGCGGGTCAAGCAGCAAGTTGGCCGGCTTGATGTCGCGATGCACCACTCCCATGCCGTGCGCGTAACGAAGCCCTTGCGCCGCTTGCAGCAGATAGTCGACCGCCTGGGCGACCGGCAGCGGCCCGTTGCGGCGGACAACGGAACTAAGATCGGGGCCGTCGACAAATTCCATCACAAAAAAGTGCAGTCCTTCCGCTTCGTCCGCATCAAACGCCGTCACAATGTTGACGTGCCTTAATTGTGCGGCGACCTGTACTTCCTGATCAAAACGCTGCAGGGCGCTCGCTTTGGCCATTACGTCGCGAGGCAAAACTTTGAGCGCGACTTCACGGTCCATCTTGCTGTGGCGCGCCTTGAAGACCTGGCCCATTCCTCCTTCCCCGATTTTGTCGAGGATCACGTATCGTCCTAGCTTTAAGCCGCGCGTTCGGCTGCTGGCGATTGCCCGCAGTTGGAAGGGGGTCAACAGTTGCGACTCAAGCAACTGACCGGCGAGCTGATACGCATGCTTAACGCGCGGCAGCGATTGCAATTTGTCAGGATCAATCAGATCCGCTTTGGTCAGATTGGCTTGCAGCGTCGCTAGCTCTAAATTCTCTGGCAGCGACAGCGCACTGCGCAGCGCGTAGGGAGAAGGCAGGTGCAGTTGTTCGCCGGCTGGTGATGCACAATCAAGCCAATCCAATCGGTGAAGCACGGCGATATGCCGTTGCAGTTGAACGGCTAGATCGGGGTCGCCAGCGGCCAGCACGGTGACGTCGATCGGTGCGCCTTCTTGGACAGTCTCTTCCCACTTGGCCAACAGGTCTAAGACGTGGTCCTCAAGTATCATCCGAATCGTTCCGATCGCGGATCGAGCGTCCGATCAGCCCTGTCACATGCCAGGGCCGCCGCAAGCTGTCACTGCAAAAAGGGGTTATCGAGATAGGAGCTAAGAGCGATCCTAACCGCTCTGCCGGTGGGAAGCACGCATTGCCCACAGTAAGAGTGCGAGCGCAAACGCCGCGGCTGGACAGGAATTTTGCGAAATCGGACGCAAAGGGGGATGAGAATTGGGCGGTAGCCCTAGGGAGCAAGCAGGCGGTCGCACGCATTTTGCATGCCCCCAAGTCGCGGCGCAAAGGTGCGCCCAACGTCGACCGGCACGGCCTGGGCTATTTGCGTTTCTTGGTTGGCGCCGGGGCGGTGGCGATGTCGATTGCTTGTTCGGCGCTCATCGCTGGCAGGACAAAGATCTTGCCGTCTCCCATGCGTCCGCTGCGAGCCACTTGGACGATGCGGCGGATAGTTTCTTCGGCACGGTAGTCGTCTAGCCAGATGGTGATCTCGACTTTGGGCAAGAAGGTCTGGGCGTATTCGCTGTCGCTGTACTCGTCGAGGTAGCTCTTCTGCCGGCCGAAGCCTTTGACCTCGCGGACGTTGAGCGCTTCGATCGGCGCGCGGCTCAACTCTTCCAAGACCTTTTCGGCCAGATAGGGCTTCACAATCGCGATGACTTGTTTCACGCTCAGACTCGGCGAAGTTAACTGAAGAAATTTTCGCCGAAGAGGTTTAACTCGGGTCCCGTTTGGACTTCCATATCACCCAGCACTTTGGTGTGACACGAAAGCCGCATCGTATCTTCGTTGCCGACATAGGCAAGACAGGCGATTGGATCGGGAATCGGTAAATACGGTCCGACGGGTACCGTAAATTTCACTTTCTCCATCATGCGCATGGGACTGGCGTTTTCAATCCCCTTGGTGATCAAAACGCGACAAGTGCCGCATTGCCCCAGACCGTAGCAGTTCAAAACCTTGTTGACCCCGGCGCCGATGCCGTTTACCCCTTGATGGACGTTGACGCCTGCCTGGATCGCCACCTGACGGAGGTAGGAGCCTGCGGGGACTTCGACCTCTTTTCTCTCTTTGACGAACTTGACGATGGGCATAGCTACTTGTACGGCTTGGAGGTAAGAAGACTGCCGCGTTGGGTATCCTCTCAAGATAACATCGACGGGGGCACGCGTTAAGTAGAAGTTTTGATTGATTTTTTGAGCGCTGCCCCTATTTGAGGTTGCGCCATCGAAAGCGCAGGCGATCATTTTTCTTCGTAGCCCGCAGCGCGACTTTAAAACGTCAAAACGGGATCTCCAGGCCCTTTGTCTGGGGGCATTGTCTACGCTACCAGGATCTGCAGCTCGGTCAGGTACTTTTCGGGATCTCCACGAAAGAGCCAGCCGGGCCCCTTGTTGTAGATTTCTCGCGTCGGCAGCAGATAGCCGGGATGGCGTGCTCGGACGTAGCGGAGCAGACGAGCATACGACCCGGTCAGCGTCTCGTAAGGGCCGTGATGCAGCAGCGAAACCAAGCGACCTCCCTGCAGTTCGTGGACCTCGATCCCCTTCTTTGAGTCTCCCTTGCGAATCGGAAAGCAGGCCTCGAAATCCGCGTCGGTCTCTTTGTACTGTTTGTCGTAATGCAGCATCATCGCCGGACCGTTTAGCAACCGCCCATATTGCCAGCCGATCTTGCCGTAGGCTTTGCCGCAGTCAACGTACTTGCCGCGCATTCGGATGCCGGCGATCAGCAGACGGTCAGTTTTGCGTTCTTCGATATCGTCATCATTTTGCAAGACCATCGCTTCAATCGCCGCTTCGTGAGCAACGATCGTCTTGATTTTTTTTGCCGGCAAGGGAGCTCGCTCTTGCTGGGTCAACAGCATTGCGATGTCGATCTTGCCGGGGTTTTGCGCCAGCAGCGACTTCATCCGTTCGAGCGGGACTTGGATCTTGCCCAAATGATAAATCGCGCGGGCGATCGGCAGCTGCGACTGGTCGTAGACGGCCAGCTCTTCGTCGTCGTTCGGCTGGGCAGGAACAAGGACCTCCTGCTTCGCGAGCATTCGCAACATCTCCATCGATAGCCCGCTGACGCGGGAGAATTCGCTGGTGGTGAACATGTCGCCGGGTCTCCGTGATACGCAATCGGGACCGCCGCCCTCGCCCTCCGATCGTTTACTCCGGAATTGGCAAACTGTTCGGAGCGACGCGGATTGCGGTGCCGCCGAAGTCGGTTAAGACAAACGCACTGCCGCCGATGGTGTTCTGGTCTTTTACATTGATTCCAGACAACGCGAAGGGAACCGTTTGGCCGTTGAAGACCTCAAAGTTGATTTCAGAATTCAGCGTGCTGTAGAAGATTACGTCGTCAGTGAACGTATTGTTGAGCATACGCATATTGAAGGTTGAATTGCCGTCTGCGAGCAACAGCATGCTCTCGGACAAGAAGGAGGTGGACGATGTATTGTTTTGGATATTTGCATTGAGTGTCCCCAGCGCGCTAACTTCGACGGTGTATCCGTAGCTCGCAGCATTGCCGACGGACAGATCGACCGTGTTTCCGGTTAGCACCAAGTTGTCTGTCCCGCCGCCTCGCGAGTCGAAACTGATACCGGTATTAAAGACGCCGGCAGTGAGGAAGTCGCTCACCGTATTGTTGGTGATGTAGGTCGTAGTGCCGCCGGCCGTAGCAATATCAACGTAAATACCCGAGTCCAACGCCTGCGCACCAGCGAAGGTGCCGATCTGATTGTTGTTGATCGTCAGCGTCGCCGTTCCGGCGTTAATATCAGCAAAAATGCCGTGGTCCAGTACGGCAGCGCTGAGCCCTTGCAGTAGCTGGTTGTTCGAGATGCTTGCGGTGACGTTGCCGGCTGAGCTCAGGTAAATTCCGTAGCCGGAAGCCGCCATTAGTTGAGACAATTCGTTGTCGTTGATATTTACCGTTGCATTCACGCCTGACAAAACGTCAACGGAGATCCCAGAATTGCCGCCGGCGCTTAATGTACGCGTCAGCGAATTGCCTGAAATCGTCAGGTCAGCAGTATTGGCCAGTTCGACGTAGATGCCTGAATCGCCAGCCGTGGCAAGATTGCTGACCGTATTGTCACGAATGACGCCGGTTCCGCTGGCATTCTGAATGAAAATGCTCGCTTCGCCGAACGCGCCAAAGTGATTGAACGTATTGTTGTTGATATTGAAGCCGGCGATGCCGTTGCCGACGATCGAATCGGAACCGGTATCGTCAAAGCGGAAACCAGAGACTTCGTTGCCGTTGGCCAGCGTGATCCCTACGCCTGGCGAATCAAGCTGCGGCCGATTGCCGGCTTCGTAGCCCGGCAGATCAAAAGTCCCTTGTGTCGCGGTGAACATGTGCTGCGTGGTCGACGCGAGCAGCCGCTGATTCTCTTGCATCGTGAACGATTGAGTTAGATTGGTCGAAGTATTGTCTGCCCGCGGATGGACAAAGATAATATCGTTGGGCTGAGAACCGGCCTGAGCCAATTGCAACGCGTTGTAAGGATTTTCGACCGTACCGTCACCCGCCGCCACCGCGTTTGGATCAACGTGGATCACATGCTGATCAGCGCCGCTCACCGTATTGGTCGCATTGACGATCGAGGCCTGGCTGATATTGTTAACGACGACCGCTTCATTCCGGATCAGCGGTTCGTCCATTTTGTTGACGTAGCTGTCATACTGCGGAACGCGACGGGCTGAGCTTCCTGGGAAGAAGAACGCGGCGCCAAAGACCACGTTGGTGTCAAACACCTGATCGTTGCTGACCGTCAGATAAAACCGCATCCGATCGGTGACATGACTTTCGAAGCGCGCCTTGACGCCCCAGGCCTGCGGCGAGCCGGTCCCTTGGAAATTATAAGTCCCTAGGTAAGCACGCAGATAATCGCCGACTTGCGGCAGGGCGCCGCCAAACTCGGCGTCGAACCCTTTCATCGCAATTTCGGTTTGCGTGAGCTGTGACAGTTGAATGTTGTAGCCGACGTAAGTTGGGTCAAAGAAGCCGCTTTGTCCTGTGATAGTGGGATCCGTATCCGTCGGCAAATAGCCGTTGACGCGAAAGTCAATGCGGCCGAGCGACTCGAAACCGGTCACCACTTGCCCCACGGTTTGATTGCCGGTGTCGCGGTTGTCGTAGCCGACATATCCACCGAAGGTGCGGCCAAAGTTGTCCGAATAGAACCGCTGCCCCACGACAGCGTTCATGCCGACGTTGCTATCATTCGCCAGCAGAAAGGCGCCGTCAAAGAACGTCAGCGACTTCGCGTCGACCGATTCGTACAACGGCACCCAGGTTCGAAAGTCGGTGAACGAATAATCGTAGCCAGCGCCTTCGGTTCGATGCTGAACGGAGACGCGAGGAATGTATTCGCCCCAGAGTCCGCTATCGAAAGGACTGGCGAAAGTTGACGTCCCCGAAATCATGCCAGGCGTGATCTCGTCGTTTTGTTGTTGGGCGATAGCAGTCGCTGACAGTGATAGCACGCTGCTGCAAGCAATCATTGCGGCGCAAAACAAACAAGCGACTGAACCGACGTTGCCTAGCTTAGATCTCAAAGGGAGCTCAATCTGAGGTGGATATGACTAGGATGAAAAAACTTCGCTTCCCAATCGTTTATCGCGTTCTTAGAAGCGAAGATCGATCTAATTCATTCTCTGCTTCTAGTACGACCCAGTCGCTATAAATTAACGTTTCGCACTGCTAGCCAGCGATTGCTAGTATGACAGCATGATCCCGCCCGACACCACACTTGATTCGCATCAAATTCAAATCGCGGCGCTACGCGGTTTGACCCGCGCCGAGCAATAAATTCCTCGCATCCAGCGTCGCAATCGACAACAATCAATCGGCTGTGATCGCTTGAAGAGGAATCCAACATGCCGCAATTTTCGCTCCGCACGCTAGCAATCTTCACCGCCCTCCTCTGCGTTAGTCTAACAACGCTGCGTTATCCGACGCCGGTGTTCGTCACATCACTCCAGTTGCTATGGCCTGCGCTGCTGATCATCGCCGCCTGCTTGGTGGTGGGCTGTCGCGGCGCTTGGCGATCGATGTTTATTGGTTTCTTGATCGCGACCATCGGCGCGTATTACTGGGACGATGCGCAGCGTGCAGCCACGAGCACGATTCCGCCGTTCTCTCGCTCATTGGCTGAGAACCTGCAGCCTTACTTGCTCAACGGCTACGTCGTTGAGTACGACGGGCTAACCACGTTCTCGCTCGATCCTCAGAACGACAATCGCGTCTTCTATGTGAAAAAAGATCAGGACGGCAAAGTGATCGAGCGCGGCCAAATGATGCTGCAGCGCGTCCAAAATTTTGGGATTAGCAAATCCGTGTTGCCGGTGCAGCCTGATCGGTCAAGCTACACCGCCACCATGAAAATGCTGTTGATCTTGTGGATCGGCGCCGCCGGCGCCGTGCTCGCGTTCTACGCTGATCAATTCAGCAAGCGAAATCGCAACCACCACCGGCGCAAGAAAAAAGACCCGCCAGAAGCAGCGGGTCTTGAGTGAGTCAGGATCAAGTCGTAACGAGTTACGCTTTCGACTCAGCCGTTCGCGGACGATTGGGGGTCTCTGGCGCGTTGCCGCCGCCGACGACTGTTTCGTAGCGACCAAAGATCATGCGGCCAGCGCTGGTTTGCAGCACGCTGGTCACCAGAATCTGCACGCTTTGGCCGATGTGGTCGCGACCACCTTCGATCACGATCATCGTGCCGTCATCCAAGTAGCCAACCCCTTGGGTCTCTTCTTCGCCGCGCTTGACGACTCGCACGACCAACTGCTCGCCTGGCAAAAAGACAGGCTTCAGTGCGTTGGCGACATCATTAAGATTGATCACTTCGACGTTATGCAGCCGAGCGACTTTGTTCAGGTTGTAATCGCCGGTGACGATTTTGCCTTCCATCCCTTTGGCCAGCAGCACCAATTTCATATCGACCGGTTGACCTTCCATCTCTGGAGTCTCACGATCGTGAATCTTCAGATCGACTCCGTCGTGATTGCGCAGGCGATTTAGGATGTCGAGCCCGCGACGTCCGCGGCTGCGCTTCATCTTATCGCTGCTGTCGGCGATCGCTTGCAGTTCGGCCAACACAAACCGCGGCATAATCAATTGATTGTCGAAGAGTTGGGTTTCGACGACATCGGCGATGCGCCCGTCAATCACCACGCTAGTATCCAAGATATACGGCTTTAACCCTTTAACGTCTTTCGAGAACTCGACGTAAGGAATGATGAAGCGAAAGTCGTCTTTGGTCTGCAACACCAGACTGATGCACGAGTAGCAAAGCACCATTCCGATTACCAACTGAGCTGCACGATGTGGACCGCTGGGTAAGCCAGCTTCGGTTGGTGGAAAGAACGGCTGAATTGCCAGACCTAGGATGTAGGTCAAAAACAGACCGACTAGCAACCCAAAGTAGACGCCGCTGATCGTGTCATACCGCTTGCGCTTAAACGCTACATCCAATCCCACGATGGCGATCGCAAGCACCATAATGCCGGCGAAGGTTGACTCAGGATGCTCAATTGCAGTAGTTGCGAATTGCTGCTTGTTGAAAATTAGGGTCAGACCGACGCCGGCCGCGACCAACAGAAAAATACAACGCAATATCAGAAGAGCCATAGTGCCCGGTGCCTAGAGCCGCGCAGCAGAAATGCCTGAGCCGTGCGGCGTCAAAATGTAAGAGGTGTCTCTGTTCCGTTCCAACTTGACATTCTAGCGAATGCCCTGTCTGCAAATCACCCCCCAAGGGCGTCAGACGCTGAATCGTCGTTTAAACTCGTTTGTGCAATAAGTATCTGTCATGGTCGCTAGATAGTATCCAGCGGCTCGCTCGCGACCCCATTGGTCGAGCCGGCCAGCAATCTTGGCAGGCAACCACTCTGGATGTTGCAAATAGCCGCGATACATCGTTGTAAGTTGGTGTTGGACCTGCTCTCGAAATTGGACGATCGCCGGATGCCGGTAGACTTCGTGATAGAGAAATTTCTCTAGTTCACGCTTCTCCGCCAACAATTCGACGTTCATCGTCACTAGCGGAGGTCGCGACTGGACTTCGGCCGCGGTATGCGGTGGGTTTTCGGTCAGCGCGGCGCCGATGTTCTCAATGACGTTACGCACCTGAAGATCGATCAGTTCGTGCACGATCATCTTTCTGAGGACGCCTCCTTCGACGCGGCCGTATCGCTGGCAGGCTTGCTCGTGGCAACGTCGGACCAGCGGCAGTTCCAGCACTTGCTCGATCCGGACCAGGCCAACTTTGACCGCGTCATCCACATCATGCGCATCATAGGTCACGCTGTCGGCCGCTTCCACGATTTGGGCTTCTAACAGCGGAGATTGCGGCGCATCGCCCCGCTTGTCGATCCGCGTCCGCTGGCTGTCGAGCACTTCTTGCGTCAGGTTTAGCCCCTCGTAAGCGGGAGAACGAGTCTCCAGCTGATCGACCAACACCAGCCCAAATTGATTGTGCGAGAATCCACCGACTGACGACATGCACTCGGCCAGCACATCTTCTCCCGAATGACCATACGGCGGATGGCCGATGTCGTGCAGATGGGCGAGCGCCTCGATCAGGTCTTCATTCAACCGAAAGACACGTCCCATCGTGCGGGCGACCGACGCAACTTCGATCGTGTGGGTAAGTCGAGTGCGGTGATAGTCGCTAACCCCCGAAAATACCTGCGTCTTATCGCTCAAACGGCGATAGGCGCTGCTATGGACCACCCGATCGCGATCCCGCTGAAAAGGGCTGCGGTAAGGCTGATCCACTTCACTAACGCTGCGTCCGCGCGTCTGGGCGCTGAACATCGCATAGGGAGCGAGCAGGATCTCTTCGCGCTGTTGATAGTTCGGTCCACCGGGAATCGACAAAGGGGCATCCTCCATCGAAGTGGCCGCCGTCACAGCCGGGTTCAAGGTTTTTTGGATCACGTTGGTGATTGTAACTGCTATCAGGATCAATAGTTAGCCAATTGCGGGCAAGTCTACGCCGCTGGTTATGCCGAGGCAAGTCGAACTACAAATCAGCTCGGGGAGTGATGTCATCCATATTTCGGTTAAAAAATCGATTTTACAACATTTCCTTTGGACGTGGATTAAATGATGCAGCAGGGGAAAGTGAGATCGCTAACTATTATCCCCTAATTAGGCTGCCTCTTGCCCCATTACGATGATTCTTTTGCGTTTTGTTGTTGCTTTATTCTTGTTTTTGCTGGAAAATTCCATCTTATCCCTTACACATTTCATCTCTGGTCGGTGCTTTTATGATCATTCGAAATCTCCGAGCGGCGTTTACGCTGGTGGAATTATTGGTAGTCATCGCAATCATCGGCGTGTTGATCGCGTTGCTGCTGCCCGCCGTGCAACAGGCGCGCGAAGCGGCTCGACGGATGGACTGCACCAACCATCTGAAGCAGCTCGGTTTGGCGCTGCACAATCACCATGACACCTACGGACAATTTCCGGCTGGCGTCAGAAACACCAACAATCCTAACTACAGCAGTTCGACTTGGTGCAGTTCGACGGGCTCGGCGGCTGACGCCCGCGAATCATGGACCGTCGCGATCTTGCCGTTCCTGGAACAAAGCAACCGCTATGAGCTATTCGATCTGGATGGTGCGTTTACCTCTTCGTCCAATGTCCCCGGCGTGACGGCCAACAACAATCAATTCAAACTGTCGAACTCGGCCTATCAGTGCCCGTCGGACCCTGGCAGTCGCGCCGATTGGGCGACGACCAGCTATTACGGCGTCCAGGGTGGCGGACCAGTCGCCGAAGAAAGTTGTTCGACGCAATCCGGCAATCGCGTTTTCTATCGCAATGGAATTTTGTACTTCAACTCGAAAACCAAATTCCGTGACATGCTCGACGGCACCAGTAACACGTTGATGGTCGGCGAAACCAAATACTGCCTGACCCCGCAGGGTAGAGCAGACGGCATCTATACCAGTTGGGCTTCCGGCGCGAAGACCGATGCGTTTGGCTGTCCGCTGGTCTTGGCAGCTGCCCGCGATCAAATCAATTCCAATCCTAACGTCGGGCTGAAATTCGACACGCTGAACATCATGACCAAACTGTTCGGCAGTTATCACCCCGGCGGATGTCACTTCCTGTTAGGAGATGGCTCGGTCCACTTTATGCCCGAGACGATCGATCTAAATATCTATCGCCAACTTGGCAAGATTGACGATGGCTTGCCGACCGGCGGTTTTAACCTGTAGTCGATTAATGCAAAGCCAAGACGTGTTAAACACAAGATTTTTTCCTGCTTAGTGAATTCCTCACGACGCTAAATTTAGCGCAATCTCGCACGCAGATTGACTGCGAGAAAATCCTCATCCTCCCCTGTAGATCACTCACGACAAAGCGAGCGCGTAACATTTATCAATAGCAATTAGCGACGTTTCTCGCTTTGCAAAACCTTGCTCTCTAATCCTTTTTCTTTTTCCTCGAGTATAGCCATGTTACGTCGAACACCCGCGGGATTTACGCTGGTTGAACTGTTAGTTGTCATTGCGATTATCGGCGTGTTGATCGCGTTGCTGCTGCCCGCCGTGCAACAGGCGCGTGAAGCGGCTCGGCGGATGGACTGCACCAATCATCTGAAGCAGATCGGGTTGGCGCTGCACAATCACCATGACACGTACGGACAATTTCCGGCAGGCGTCAAAAACACGAACAATCCCAACTACAGCAGCACCACTTGGTGCAGCGCGACCGGCGCTAACAGCAATGCCCGAGAGCCGTGGACTGTTGCGATTTTGCCGTTTTTAGAACAAACGAACCGCTATGAGTTGTTTGATCTCACCGGAGCGTTCACTTCTTCGTCTAACGTGCCCGGCGTGACCGCTAACAACAATCAATTCAAACTGGCGAACTCAGCCTATCAATGTCCGTCCGATCCCGGCAGCCGCGATGACTGGGCGACGACCAGCTATTTTGGCGTGCAAGGAGGGGGCCCCGTCGCTGAGCAAAGCTGCGCCGCCGCATCCGGCAATCGGGTCTTTTATCGCAACGGCATTTTGTACTTCAACTCGCAAACAAAGTTCCGCGACATGCTGGACGGGACCAGCAATACGTTCATGATCGGCGAAACGAAGTACTGCCTGACTCCAACCGGGCGTAGCGACGGCATTTACACCGGCTGGGCATCGGGATCCAAGACCGACTCGAACGGTTCTCCCTACGTTCTGGCGGCGGCGCGTGATCAGATTAATTCTAATCCGAATGTTGGTCTGAAGTTCGATACGTTGAACGTAATGACCAAGCTGTTTGGCAGCTATCATCCCGGAGGCTGCCATTTTTTATTGGGAGACGCTTCGGTTCATTTTGTTCCGGAAACGATCGATCTGCTCATCTATCAGCAAACCGGCAAGATCGACGATGGCTTCCCGACCGGAGGATTTTCGTTGTAAGTCGCTCCCTACTTTGTCTCCCGCTTTTTACGAGTTATCCCAGTGAATATTATCCAAACGCAACTAGGCTTTCTCGCGGCGATAACCGTCGCCGCTTCATTGCTCGGCTGCGGTCCCAGCACGTCGACGATCCATATCCACGGCAAAGTCACGTATGACGGCCAGCCGGTCCCCAAGGGGACGATCTACTTTGAGCCGGATACCAAGGCCGGCAATCGTGGCCCCGGCAGCGTTGCGATTATTCGCAACGGCAGCTTTGACACCAGCGAGGCGCTGGGCGTTGTCGGCGGCCCGCACGTCGTACGGATCGAAGGGTACAACGGCATCGCCCACGGCGACAATTCGGATGGGCAGCCGCTGTTCTCGACTTATGAGACCACCGCGGAACTGCCAACTAGCTCGACCAGCATTGACTTCAACGTCCCCAAGAAAAAGTAGGGATGGCCGTCCCTGCCGCGCTTTGATGGTCGATTGTGATCTAGAAATCCGATCAAGTTACAGGTCGCGGATGCAGTGACCTGTGAAGCGTTTTGCTCTAAATTTGGCCAGGTTGAAAACGCCGATCCCTTGTCGGGCGTTTTCCATGTTTGGTTCGCAATGCACGCGCATTCGTCAGGCATGCCCTGCCCTCCTCTTTACAGACCTTGCTCCGCCGTTAATGCGGCTAGCAATTGCGTCAGCCTTTTGGGCATCGGCTGGGGAAACTGAGCCCTTCGATTAGGAACGCCAATTTCGCCGACTGGCTCGTGTGCAGGCACCAGCAAGCAAATGTCACGGTTAGATACGTCGCAGTAGACGGTGCATTCTTGGCCATTCTCTAGACCAAAAGTGATGTAGTACGGAACGTATCCGCTGTGGCAGCGAATCTCTTCTTCTGTCTCCGGCAGGAAGTTTCCGTCGTGAGTCGAAGCAGCCAAGCATTTCTCGAGATACTGAATCACCTGAGGGTCATGACATTCGAGATGCCGATTCTGACCAAAGGCCTCAATGCGAGAGAGATCTACGCTTTCATCCCCTTCCAGCAAAAGAGCCAACTGATTGGAAGATAGTTCGTCGCGATCAAACAGATAACAAACGGTCAGCAGAATAGAGATGATTGCAATAACGCGATAAAGATGACTACAGGTGAAGCGAAAATTCATGGGGTACCTCCGTTATGGGGAAGCTTACACGATTACGCCTCTTTCTAGTCTGTTCCTGGGCAAGCGTTATCATCGTCGAAAGGAAGTCGCAGACGCAAGCTTAATTAGGCCGCAATATGCTAAATTTGGCGAATGCCTGTGGCGCAAAACCGCAAGCGGCGCAACTGCCTCTCTGACTTGTTGCGCGATAGTAAATCAAGCATTTGCGCGGCAATGCTAAACATGCAAATCAATGATCCCGTAAGTAAATACCTAGGACGAAGTCTGCTATCGTTCGAACACGTGGCTGTCCATTTCCTAGCCACGCACGAGCGAACCACAACGTCGCTTGTTGCAATTCCAATAGTAGCGGAACGGCGCAAGCCGTCCGGTTCTTCGGCCCTGCGATGATTCGGAACTTTGGTGATTCAGACCGGAGGGCTCGCGCCCTTCCGCTACTATTCTCCGGCACCAGACGCCCGCAAATCGCCGTTTGACGCAATACTAGCCCGTGGCGCCAAGGGAAAACGGTTCTCAGCGTCGAAACAGCCAACACCGGTTCGCGGCTCGCAAATTAAAATTCGGCTCTTTTCGGCAAAGCCTCGCGTGTTGCAATTCCAATGGTAGCGGAACGGCGCAAGCCGTCCGGTTCTTCGGCCCTGCGATAATTCGGAACTTCGATGATTCAGACCGGAGGGCTTGCGCCCTTCCGCTACTATTCTTGTTTTATGGCGCCCAAATGAACACTTCTGCAATCACGCTGGTTAGCTCAAAGTGTTGGTGAGGAAGCTTGAGCATTTTCAGTAAAATGGACAGCTACTTCGACCAGTCGTGACTTTATTGCGTGGATGCGAAGTCGAAATTGCAGGAATGCGGCAAGTTTCATTTGGTGCGCTGTTGGTAAATCCGACCGCCGATTCGCGATTCTGATGCGCACTAATCCTGGGGTCTGTCGCGTGATGGTTTGGGCTTGTCTTCCAGACGAATTCCCCAGCTCAGAATTGCACAGACGGTCGCGGCGTACAGACCGCCCCGAATCCCACCCATCAACACCTCTGGCCACCTTTTTTCCCACGGAATTGGAATGTCGTACTCCCTAGCCAAAGGGTTAATAGCGGCGAGCGCCGCACCGGAAAGACCCGCAATGAGGAACGAAACACCAGCTCGCCACCAAGCATTTGAGACTACCACAGGCGCAATATAACTAGCGCAATAAGCGAAGACCAACAGAGGGACGATCCCAACCTGTTTACCAATCGCCAAGACAATCGCAATACACGCGACAACTATCCCCAGCGTTCTAAGTCGATATTGCATGAAAACCGAAATCTATGCCGCGATTGTGCTTTCCAGCATCCTGTTTGTTACCTTCGCGTTTCGGTTGTTTGTCACGACTTGGGGTCGCGGCTTACTGCCCGATTTGCGCGCCTACGGCGGTTACGGACCTTGGGTATTGCTGCTGGGGTTCTTGATCGGCAGCACCCTCTATTATGTGCTGCAGCAGCGCGACGTGATTTAGCACGCAGTTATGAAGGCTCTACCGGAAACATCGCCGCGATCGGCATTGCGACGAGCGAACCAATCAGGCCTCCAACCGCGCCAAACGCCGCACCAGGCAATGCGCCACTGAAGCCCATCCCAAACATCACGCCGAGCGCTATCACCACGCCCAGGATTCCGCCGAGATTTTGGATCAATTTCCCGGTGAAACTTAATTCTTTTTTGTTCGACGAATTGCTCATCGCTGTGCAGCCCGATCAGGGTGGAGGGATCAGAAACAAATCACGCTTCAAGTTTACCCTGGTCGAATCCGGCAAGCGAGCAAATAGAACCGGGAAGTCCAACGCCTAGTTTGACTTTGTCGCCGCGGCGTCAATCTGGATCAAGTCAATCATCGCAGAGGCCGGCGCGATTTTTGAGAGCTTGCCGCCGGAGGTGTCGGCAAGATTGCCAGTAAAGATACCGACCACGCACCATTTGCCCTGGTCGACCATCGCAAAAACAGGCGAGCCGCTCGCGCCATCCGCACAAGCGGGGATGCAAACCGCGATCCGCTCTCCATCGTGTTTGAACGGATCCAGAATCTCGCCGCTTGCTAATTTCAGCTCCATCACGATCGGGGCGAGATCAGCGCCTTGAACCCCCATCGCCAAGGGAAAGCCGACGACCTCGACGACCGATTTCAAAGCAGGCAACTCAGCCCGGCAATCTTCGCAATCGATGCAGACCACGCTTGCTAGTAGTCGGTGAGCCACCGGCAAGATGGCGAGGTCGTAGTTTGGTTTCGACAGCCAGCCGTTTTCGGTCGAGAGTCCCAGTTCGGCTAGATTGACGTTCACACTACTGTCGCCAAGCGAGAACGCGACTACCGAACTTGACGAACTTTCTTTAGCCGCATGCTGTGCAGTCACCAAATAGATCTGCGCGCCGCGGCGGACAAAAAATCCACTCGCCGCACGGCTGAGCTGCTTCTCTTCTTTCTCGACGACCGATTTGATGAAGCAGACGCTTTCCCAGCGCGGCGGCCGCTGCTCGGCTGCTAGTGGATCGCCGCCCCAGGCCATTGCGGTGGATACCAACAACCAAGCTGCGATCGAACGAACGAACATGAAGATACCTTTGTTGGAAAAGCGCTACCTGGCTAAGTCGCACCTGCCAAAGATACCGTGCCACGATCTCGGGAAAAAGAGTAAACCTCAACTCGCGTCTTTACTCTTCTTGATCTTCCGCAGCGAACCATCGAAGGCTCGAAGAACCGGGCGGCTTGCGCCGTTCCACTACCAATGGAACACGGATACCACCGATCAAGCTCGGATTTACACGGATAAGAATGAAATCGTGGGTCGTGCTCTCACTGTTCCCCATTGCTGCCAAACAAGAATTGTAGCGGAAGGGCGCGAGCCCTCCGGTTGCGAATCATGGATGGTCCCAAGCATCAAAAGGCCATAAGAACCGGACGGCTTGCGCCGTTCCGCTACTAATGGAACACGGATACCACCGATCAAGCTCGGATTTACACGGATAAGAATGAAATCGTGGGTCATGCTCTCACAGTTCCCCATTGCTACCAAACAAGAATTGTAGCGGAAGGGCGCGAGCCCTCCGGTTGCGAATCATGGATGGTCCGAAGCATCGAAAGACCAGAAGAACCGGACGGCTTGCGCCGATCCGCTACCATGGGAATTGCAACGAGCTACGTTGTGGTTCGCTCGCGCGTTTACTCTTCTTCATCTTCCGCGACAGGAGAATCGCCTTGCGTTTCTTCTTTGAAATTTTGATCGACTACGGCTTGAGCAAAGGCTTCGGCCGAGAGGATTTGATTGTTCTGGGCGGCGATCGCTTGATTGTGCGACCACATGCCGCGCAGCTCTTCGTCGACCGTATCGGGAAAGTTCATCACCTGGGCCACCACATCGCGCCAGCCTCCCTCGAGGTTGTAGGTCTCTTTCAAAGCCGGCCCCATTTCTTCCAGCTTTTGCGTGTAAATCTCGGGCAGCTCGTCAATCGCCGACAAAATATAACACTCGAGCAATCGTACGAACGGTTTCCCCTCGTAGCGCGACATGGCTATCTCTTTCTTGCAGAAGTCTAGTAGTTATCGGCCGCAAGTCGCGCTTGCAGCATGCGTCGTCGCGCGATTCATCCTAACGCGCAAGTCGCTTTTGAATCACCACCGATTGAGCGGAAAAATAGCCAATTTGTTGCGAAAATCAGAAACAGTGATGCGATTGGCCAGCTGCTCGATTGCCTGATTTTGCAATTTCCTCGCAATCACGTTCGACGCATCGGTGATGTTTGGAGATTCTCGTTGGCTTTGCAAGGACGTACTGAACGATCATTTTGACAGCAGAAACAGCGGCGATTCGCTGAGTTCGATTTGTAAGTCCGCGGCAGCCCCCGAGCTGACCACTTTTCCGACTTGTGAATCACCTGCCAACTGAATCACTTCGATCTCGCCGGTCAGATCCTCTACTTTGAAATTGGCGATTTGCTGATCGCGGGAAGAGGCGAGCCAGATCACATCGACGGTTCGACCATCCCTGGCCGAAAAGCGATAGCGTCGTAAATCACTGAGACTGTCGTGCGGAATCGCTTGCTCAAACCGCAGTCCCGTCAGCACGTGTTTTAACGTCGCGATGTAATACCAAGACCGGCGCGGCTTGTGGCCTGTCTCTTTGCTGCTGGTAACGCCGCTGCTAGAAAACTTGGTCGGATCGGCGGCGTTCACATCGCGCAGCATGTACATCTGGGCGCGATCGACGCCGGCGGCGGCAAGTTCTAGATACGAGCGGACCAGCCAACGAGCTTGCGTTTCTTCGGCGGTCGTGTTGCCGATCGCTGGCGCACATTGCACCGACTGGGGATGGATGTCGTAGCCAAACTCCGAAACCCACAGTTCGCATTGCGGCAGATGTTGATTGCGAAACTCGACAATCGCCGCAAAGCGCTCTTTCATCCGATCCGCTTCTGGTGAAATTCCGGTGGTTGGCTGACCTGATTGTCCGCCCGCGTCGTTGCTGTAGTGATGCAGATTGATCACATCGGCCGGAAAGTCGCCGTCCCGATGCAGACGCGCCCAAAACTGCATCGCGCGCAGATAATTGACATCGGTGGTCGCGAGACCTGCCATGACGAAGCGAATGTTGGGATCGGCCGTTTTGGCGCCCACGCCTGGACCTAGCGCGCCTTGATGACCGTCGTAGTCGGCGCTGCACATCGCCGCGAGTTCCAGCGGATTGAAATAAGCGGCGCGACCCTGCCACCACTTGTCTGGCTCGTTCCAATTTTCGATCGAGTCAATCAATTGCAAACCGCTCTTCGGCTGCTGCCCACTTTCTAACGTTAGCAAATCGGCGTCGACCGACGCCGAGCCATAGCGCGCGACCGTTTGAAATAGATGAGCCGCGTGCGCCGCATACGACGCCGGAGCGGTTGCATCAGCGTCAGCAGCGATCGGTTTATGCTCTGGGTGGAACGATTGACCGGCGGCCTGGTATTTGTCAGCGCCTTGCAAGCAAGGGAAGACTTCCACGTTTGCCGCTTTCAGCTTTGCGTAGTAGTCATCAAAGTCCCATCCCCAGCCAACTCCGCGTACGGCGCTGGGACTGTAGGCGAACGCATGCTGGGGAAAACGGCCTGCTGGTTTCGCCGCTTTGCCATCATCCCACTGCGCGTTGTGATATTCGCGAAGCGTACCAAACGCGGCTAGCCGTTCGATCGGATCATCAATAAAGCCGTTGACGCCGATCAACTTGTCCATCGTCGGGCGAGTCGGTCTCGGTGACGGCGCAAGTTCGCCTGCGGGCTGTGCTGCAGCGAGCGGTTTTCCCGTCAGCGCGATTTCTGCGATCGCAGCCGCCGGCGTGGTGAAGGTTAGCCGCAGATACTGACAGCGGACATCCAACGGCTGGGACGACCAGGCTTGGTACTTTTTCAGCGGATCACGACAAACCTCTTGCCAACGATCGCCAACCCAAGCGTCTACCACCAATAATCCATCGCCTTCCACATCCCACCAGCGAATCGTCGCTAGTTGATGCTCAATGCCCAAGTCAATCACCACTGGCAATGGGTAGTAGAGATCGGCGCCTTGCCAGCCGCGATTCGGTTTTGTAACCGGAGGCGCTGTGTCGTCGTCCAGCTGATCTTGTTCGTCCACGAGTTGATCCAAACCTCCCCGGCCTGAGAGATCAATCAGCATCTCAGGTCGCAGCAGAATTCGAGGCGCGGCCGCGGCGATCGAGGAGAAACCTACCAGTACTAAAAGCGTCATCAGGCGAAATCGTGCAGGAAATGACATTGCAGGTTAGCCCGTGGATGAGAGAAGAGGAGGAAGCGTGCGAACCTGTCCCCGGTGACACGGCTCTAAGTGAATAAGTCTGCTTTCCTAGCTATGTCACGATCAGGACAATCGTTTCAGGCGATTCTCGTGATCCTATGAATTTGCACTCAGCGGCATCCTGGCCGTTGACGCCTGGGCGGCATCGTTTTAGACTGAGGCGCTTTGACGACTATGGTGGGTATAGCTCAGCTGGTTAGAGCACTGGATTGTGATTCCAGGGGTCGTGGGTTCAAATCCCTCTATCCACCCTTAGTTCGTCGAATTTAATTCTCTAAAAGGTTGCCTGCTAATGACTTAGGCAACTTTATCACTGGCCATTCTGGCTTCTGCGAACCGATTTCTCTCTGGCGACGTCCACTTCAAAAACCATGCTGTTTTTGTCGTCTATCGCTTTGCGAGGAAAACCCGATGCCCACCGCCGCCGAAGTTACATCTGCTGTTTCTGCTGAATTCATTCGCTGTTTGAACGGCTGCTTTGACCGGATCGAACATTGCGTCAACCAGCTTTCCGACGCCCAAGTCTGGCGTCGCCCTGGCCCAGGGATGAACTCGATCGGGACGATTTTGATTCATTTGGGGGGGAATGTGCGGCAACATCTGATCTCCGGCGTGGGGGGAGCGCTAGATGTCCGTGATCGACCTGCCGAATTCGCCGAGCGTGATCCGATTGCCGCTGAGCAGCTATTGCGCGATTTGCGCAAAACTTTGGATGAAGCGATCGCCGCACTGCAGCAAGTAGACCCTGCCGAAATGTTGGAATCGCGCCGTGTCCAAGGGAATGACGTCAGCGGTTGGCAGGCGTCGGTCCATAGCGTGAGCCACTTTTTTGGACATACGCAGGAGGTTATCTGCCTGACGCGGCAAATGCAGGGAGAGGCCTATCGCTTCTATTGGACGCCCCCGGCGACGGAAGAAGGGGAATCCAACTAGCGACAATTCGCCCAGGGCGCGGCGAAGTTCGCCTTGACCCGGTTGGTGGACGCTGTTAATTACACCCCACGACTTTCCCAACTTTTATTAATCGTCATCGGGCGACCGTTTGCTTGAGAGAATCGTGGGCGAAATTTTCAAAAACACGATCTTGGTTGGCGCGCTCCTCCTAGCCGCGCCGACCGCACTGCTAGCACAGCGCATCCAGGCTCCAACGCCGATCAATACCGTTGCGCCATCCCCTTACGGCGTGCAACCACCGGCGACCTTGACCGGTGGAATCCAGCCGTTTGATCCCTACGCAACCGGCACGCAGTTCAGCTCCTATCCGTCGGCCCCTTATGGAGCAGCGCCCAGCTATGCGCCTCCTTCGTATCCGCCGCCGATGAGTTATCCACCGCCGCCGACGTCTCCGCCGGCAGGATTTGCGACCGGCCCGCCTGCGTATTTTCCGAATCAAACAGCGCCGGCCTATGGCGCTGCGCAGCCAATCTATCAGCCGACGACCCAGTTTCCTTCGATCCCGTATGAACGTTTTTTAGAGAACGTGGGCTTCCGCTATACCTGGCTCCCCAAGCTGACCGAAGCGGACGCCGCGCTGCAGATTCAAGACTTTGATATTTCGGCGACGGCTCAGTTCCCAAATTTTCTGGGAAGCACTCAGCCGTTGCTGGTGACGCCTGCGTTTGTGCTGCACTTGTGGGACGGTCCTCAGAATCTGGTGCAAAACCTGCCAGGCAACGCTTACAGCACCTATCTCGACTTTGCGTGGAATCCAGAAATCACTCCTCGTTTATTTGCCGAGCTTGGCTTTCGGGCAGGGGTTTATTCTGACTTCAAGACATTCAACACTAACAGCTTGCGGTATCAAGGGTTGGGAGTCGGCGCTGTGCGTCTAACACCAACTTTGACCGTCAAAGCTGGCGTCGTCTACATTGATCGCTTAGACATTAAACTGCTGCCGGTGGCCGGCGTCACCTGGCAACCAGATAGCCGATCGAAGTACGACTTGGTCTTCCCTTATCCTCGGATCTCCAAGTATTGGACGACGTTTGGCGACAAAGAGGTCTGGTGGTACTTGGGCGCCGAATATGGTGGCGGCAGTTGGACCATCCAGCGCGATACCGGCATGGGATCGGTCGACGATCAGGTTGACATCAACGACTATCGTGTCTTCTTTGGCGCCGAAGCGACCCACCCCAATCGCTTGAAGGCGTTTGCCGAGATCGGCTATGTCTGGGGTCGGCAACTGGTCTATCGCAGCGCCATTCCAACCTTAGATGTCGATAGCACGCTGATGTTCCGAACTGGTTTCAACTTCTAAGCCGATCTTCCTCAGAAAAAACGTCGTGCAATTGATTTCGCTCCGATTCTGGCTGGCGCTGCTTCCGCTCTGTCTGATGACAGAAACGGTCTGCGCTCAGTACGTGCCTTGGAGCTCCAATAGCCAAACCTCTTCCAATCTTGGCGCCTCGGATCGCCAACTGCCGTACCAAGCGGTCCAGCCGTTGCCGCCGACCGACGTCTTTCCGGCGGATAGCCCGGTTTATATTCCGGCAGATCCGACGCAGCCGATCGCTCAGATGACCGCGGTCATTCCTCCCGAAATGGACGAAATGCCGTACGACATCCAGATGGGCGAGGGAATTCGGCTCGACGAGGACGAGATTTTCAAATCGCGCCCAGTGCTCGCGTCTAGCAAGCCAGGTATTTTACAGTCGCTGACGACTGATAGCACCTGGATCGCCGGCAGCGGAGACAACATCGGCATCACTGACGTGTTGGCGACGATCACGCTAGGATTTCCGGCGCCTACGATCGACTCGCCGTTGATCGTAACACCGGGCTACGGCATGCATTTTTTGGTGGGGCCTGAATCGATCGACGCTCCAGCGACCTTGTACGACGTCTATTTGACAACTCGCTGGATTCGTCCGATCAACGAGCGCTGGGGACTGATCCTCTCTGGAACCGCCGGCTATTACAGCGACTTCAAACTGCAACAGAGCGACGCTTTTCGCCCCAGCGCCATGGGGATCGCAACCTACCAGTGGAATGACAATTGGCAACTGCTCGGCGGCGTCATCTGGCTGAACCGCGACGACTACAATGTCTTGCCGATCGCAGGCGCCGTCTGGAGCGGTGAGAATCGAAAACTAGAACTCACCTTTCCGCGCCCCCGCTATAGCCAATTATGGGATTATGGCCCCGGCTTTGAAGATTGGTGGTATATCACGGGCGAACTGGGAGGGGGCACTTGGAGTGTCGAGCGCGCCAGCGGCGCCGGCGACTTGCTGACGATTTCCGATTACCGCGTGATCTTTGGAATGGAACGCCGACGCGATGGTGGCGGCAAATCATTTATTGAATTTGGTTATGTCTTCGGCCGCCGGCTTGAATACCAAGTCGATCCCTACACGCTCGACATGAACGACACTGTCATGATCCGCAGCGGCTGGTGGTTCTAGAGAAAGACAAATGACGAATGCCGAAACCAGAATGTCGAACGAACAACCTAAACCAATCGTTCCTTCGAGCATTCTCGCTTCGACATTCGCTCTTAGTTTGCAACCGCGTTTTGACTTAGTAGCGGAAGATGCAATCGACCGTGAGGCGATTCTGCAACACGTCGCGACGATTGGTCAGCGGGGTTTCCCACGCAAACCCAAGCTCCATGCCGGAGTGCGGTTTGTATTTGACGCCCAATGCTCCGGTGACGATGTCGTTGCCGGCGACGCCGACCGTGCCAAAGTTGAAGAGATCTCCCCCTTCAATTGGCGCCGCGTTGAACGCTTTGCCCGAGCTCATGTAGTGATACCAGTTAGTTTCGCCCAACAGATAGAAGTTGGTGCCGGCGATCCGATGATCGACGTGATTGGACCAGAACCAAAGCGAGCTTTCGGCCGCTTTGTCGGCCGGCAGTAAAAAGCCGGTGGCCGAAACCCAATGATTGTTACGACCAAACTGCGTTCCACCGGTCAAAAACAGATCAAACAATCCGTCCCCATTCCCTTGCAATGATCGCGTGCTGCCAACCGGCATTTCATACGTAAAGCCGGCGCTCAACAACCGCTGTTGCGATGGATCTTTGTAGAGATTGTATTTCAAACCGGCAGAAACGTCGGCCCAACCATCCTCGATCAGCGGGTTGCTGGAGGTGATGAAACCATCTTTGGTTGCGATGATCGACAAGTTCTCGGTCAACGCGGCTCGCAATTGCAGCGCGATCACATTGACATTGCCGCCCAGCGCCCCGTTGGGAACCTGGTGATGCAGATAGATAAAACGGGCTTCGGTCAGCGTCCGCGGATCTTCAAAGAAAACCGGATTCGTCATCGGACTGATGAAGTCCGTAAAGCACTGATCGCCTGGCACGAGAAGTCGACCAAGCCAGCCCCCATGATCGCAGCACGAGCCGCAGCCAGAAACGCAGTCAGTTTCGCAGCCGCAGTCGAACGAATTGTCGTAGTCGGGACCACCGACCAAACTATCGCCGTAGCTATCTAGTGCGACGGCCGAATCGCATTCGCAGCCAACTAACTGGGTATCTTGGTCGTCTTCGGCCAGCGGAACATATTGATACGAGACTCGCGAGATGTCCGCGACTGGAGGAGCATTCTCGGCCAACAAATATTCTGCGGCACGGAGCTCGCCGGGCATCATCCAGGCCGCTCCCAATAGACCGGCGGCGCATATCAATTGTCTCATGGAGCGGTTCCCTAAAGGCAAACGTTAAAATGAAGAGCGGTTCGCACTAAAAGCGGGGCAGCGCAATTCGAGTTACTGATCTCAGAAAGGGTCCGAAATGGACTCTTTTTCCTCATCGACATCACATCAACGTTCACTGAGGTTTCTACGTCCGTCGCGTTACTGCTTGCCGCATCGTGACGTCCAGAATGACCCCACCGTGAACAAGACCGGTTCTTCAGCACCTTTGTTACAGCTTGTCAAAGCAAGGGCGATGCAGCGTTTTGGCCGCCCGGTAGTACCAAAAAAAGCCTGCGAATACTGCTGTTTTTTGGGTCAACCTGGGGACGCATCGCCCCTCTGATGCTTACACGTTACAATTCAGTCCATGTCATTTGAGCCGATTTTGACGACCATCCAGACGAGGCCTCCGCTATGTCGAAAGTCAAAGTCCTCGCGTTCGCCGGCAGCACGCGACGCGATTCGTTTAACAAACAAATCATTTCCATCGCCGCAGCCGGCGCCGAAGCGGCAGGCGGCGATGTGACGTTGATTGATCTGGCCGATTATCCCTTGCCGATCTTTGATCAAGATCTGGAATCCGAAGGCCGTCCCGAAAACGTGTCAAAGCTGAAGCAACTCTTTTTGCAAAACGATGCGCTGTTACTGGCTTGCCCAGAATACAACAGCTCGATCACGCCGCTACTGAAGAACACCATCGATTGGGTCTCGCGTCCCGATCCCGGCGAACCCCGCTTGGCCGCCTATCGCGGCAAGGTCGCGGCACTGATGAGCGCCTCACCGGGCGCGCTCGGCGGACTTCGAGGGCTGGTCCATGTTCGCTCAATCCTTAGCAACATCGGCGTTGTCGTCCTGCCCGACCAAGTTGCGGTCCCCAACGCGGCGGACGCTTTCAGTGCGGATGGATCGCTCAAAGACCTTGAGCGACACGCGGCGATTCATGCACTCGGTGAAACGCTGGTCCATTTAGCGGGTCGTCTTAAAAGTTAGCCTGCGTCGAAATTCAAAGCGGCTCTCGACAATTCCCTCTCTCTCTCCCACCGGTTAAATCGATCGCTATGCCTGACTACCAACAGCAATTCGATGAACTCTGTCACGAAATCGGCGAAGCGGCCAAGCTCGACAGCATTCAGCAGTTGTTAGAGTGGGACGAGCGCACCATCATGCCGCCCAAAGCAGGCGCCTATCGAGCCGAGCAAGTCTCGCTGCTCGCAGGCTTGATCCACGAGCGCCGCACTTCTGCTCGGGTGGGCGAGCTGTTGAATTCGCTCGCTGACAGCCCGCTAGCCGCCGATCCGCACAGTGATCAAGGGGCGACGATTCGCGTTCTAACGCGCGACTATCGGCGCGATTCCAAACTGCCGCAAGACCTAGTGGTTGAATTGAGCAAAGCGAAGGTGCTCGCCCAACAGAACTGGGTGCAAGCTCGCGCTGCGAACAACTTTCCGCTCTTTCGTCCCCATCTCGACAACATTCTTCGCTTGATGCGCGAAACGGCCGATGCGATCGGCTATGCCGAGTCGCGTTATGATGCACTGCTCGACTATTTTGAACCTGAAGCAAAAACGACCGAAGTCGCCGCCGCCCTGGCAGCATTAAAAACCGATCTAGCGCCACTGGTCGCCGAGATCGCCGCGGCCGGCCGTCATCCGAATATGGACATCCTGCGGCGCGAATATCCGATCGCGATGCAAGAAGAGTTCGGCAAGCGAGTCGCCAAAGATATCGGCTTCGACTTTGAAGCAGGCCGACTCGACGTGACCCATCATCCTTTTTGCTGCGGCATGGGTCCACAGGATTGCCGCATCACCACGCGATACGACAAGAATTTTTTTCCCTCTGCATTCTATAGCACGCTGCATGAAGCGGGTCATGGACTCTATGACCAAGGACTTCGATCCGATCAATATGGGCTGCCGCCGGGCTCGTACGTTTCGCTCGGCGTGCATGAGTCGCAATCGCGTCTGTGGGAAAACATGGTTGGCCGCAGCTATCCATTTTGGCGACACTACTATCCTGAACTGAAAAAGGCGTTTCCGGCGCTCAATGAAACGCCGATGAGCGATTTCCACTACGCCGTCAACGACGTGCAGCCTTCGCTGATCCGCGTCGAAGCGGACGAAGCGACTTACAATTTGCACATCATCATTCGCTTTGAACTAGAGCAAGCGCTCCTCTCCGGCGATCTGCCGGTCGCAGACTTGCCTGGGGCGTGGAACGAGAAGTACCAACAACTGTTAGGGGTCGTGCCGGATGATGATTCCGATGGTTGCTTGCAGGACGTCCACTGGAGCGCCGGCCTGATCGGCTACTTCCCTACCTATTCGCTCGGCAACATGTACGCCGCCCAGCTGTTTGACCAAGCGACGATTGAGCTGGGCGACTTGGCCGAAATGTTCGGCCGCGGCGAGTTCCTCCCGCTGCTCGATTGGCTCCGCGACAAAGTCCATCACCCCGGTAGTTGCTACACCGCGCCCGAGCTAATGTACAACATCTGCGGCGAATCGATCGACCATTGCCCGTTGTTGAAATACCTGCGAACCAAGTACGCCCCGCTGTATGGGATTGGGCACTAACAGAAAGCCGGAAAGCGGAACCAGGATTGGGAGGGGAGATCGCTTGACCCGGAAATCGCCGAGAAATGCGCTTCTCAACCGGCGGCGAGCAATTACTCTGGAAGGAAACTCCCCCTTCTCTTCCCCGAGTCACCGCGGTGTTTGAGCCCAACTTAGAATGGCGGCGCTGGGTCCAGGCGGCGGCTTTTGCGACTACCTGGATGATATTGATTGCGCCGCGTGACCCGATGACTCAGGCACGCACCGTGGTCCCGTCCATTTCGCTTGAGTCCGCTGCTACTTCGCAGTCAACATTTGTGCGACCATTTCTCGCGTCACCGGCGAGATCACTCCTCGCTCGGTAATGATGCCTGCAATCAACTCGGCCGGCGTCACGTCAAACGCCGGGTTGTAAACGTTGATTCCGGTCGGTGCGGTCTGACGTCCAAAGCCGTGCGTGATTTCTTCCGATGCGCGTTCTTCAATCGGAATCTCGGCGCCGGTGTCGATCGCCAGATCAAAGGTGCTGATCGGCGCCGCGATATAGAACGGAATGCCGTGCGCTTTGGCTAGGACTGCTAATGAGTAGGTGCCGATTTTGTTGGCCGAGTCGCCGTTGGCCGCGATCCGATCCGCGCCGGTGATAATCGCTTCGACCCGGCCTTCACGCATCACCTGGGCCGCCATCGAATCGCAGATCAACGTCGCACGGATTTTGCGTTGCGACAGTTCCCACGCCGTTAGCCGGGCGCCTTGCAGCAGCGGACGGGTCTCATCCACAAACACATGTAGATCTTTACCATCATCCTGCAACGTAAAGAAGACGGCCAGCGCCGTCCCATAGTCGGCAGTCGCCAAACCGCCGGCGTTGCAATGCGTCAAAAAGTTGGAAGCACCGGCCAGCGCTGCTGCGCCATGTCGGCCGATCGCACGACAGGTTTCGCGATCTTCGGCATGGATGGCTTTCGCTTCGGCCAACAGGGCCACACGAATGTCGACGATCGATGCGCCCGAGTCGCGCAATTCGTGCGCGACTCGTTTCATGCGATCGAGGGCCCAAAACAAATTGACCGCCGTCGGTCGACTGCCGGCTAGATAGTCGGTCACTTCGTCCAAGCGTTTCCAGAACGCGTCGGCGTCCTCATCTCCCACCGTTTGCAGACCGATCACCACGCCATAAGCGGCCGCAATGCCGATCGCCGGCGCGCCGCGTACCCGTAGTAACTTGATCGCTTCCCAGACGGTTTCGACGTCGCGGCAAGTGATCAGCGTCAGCTCGACAGGCAACAACGTTTGATCGATCAAATCAAGCGTTCCGTCGGCTTGGCCGTTGAAGCGTATGGGTTCGACAACGGCCGTTTGTTCGGTCTGCATCTGACTTCTCGTGGGTTACTTCGCGAGCGACTCTTGCAACTTCGCGTCTTTGGCGGCGATCTTCTCGCCCAAACCTGTTTTGAAAGCGGCGAACTTCGCCGCCAGGTCGGCGTCCGAGAGGGACAAAATCTGTACGGCGAACAAACCGGCGTTCCGTGGACCGCCCATCCCGACCGCCATGCTGGCGACCGGCACATCGCCCGGCATCTGCACCGTCGAGAGCAGCGAGTCGAGCCCCCCCAGTTCGGCAGTCGGCACCGGCAAACCGATCACCGGCAACGTGGTGTGCGCAGCGACCACGCCGGCCAAGTGTGCCGCTCCGCCGGCCGCAGCGATCACAATTTTCAAACCGCGGTCCACCGCCGTCATCGCGTATTCGCCGACAACATGCGGAGTTCGATGCGCGCTCATCACGCGAACTTCGTAACCGACTCCAAATTCGTCCAGCGCTGCGGCTGCTCCTTTGATTTTGGGCCAATCGCTATCGCTTCCCATGAGGATGCCGACTTTTATAGATTTCTCGCTCATCGTTTGCTCTCTAGGCGCGTCAGTTGAAGTTACGATCAAACTTTGGACTGTAAGTCATGCCGAACGTTTTCGCAACCGGCTCGTGGGTTACTTCACCGCGGCAGATGTTGACTGCGGTAGCCAGAGGAGGCGATAGCGAGGCCGCTTTTTCAGCGCCCAAATTGGCGATCTCCAGCGCCCACCGCAATGTCACATTGCACAGTGCAAAGGTGCTGGTTCGCCCGACTGCCCCCGGCATGTTGGCCACACAGTAATGAACGACATCATTAATAATAAAGGTGGGATCGCTGTGGGTCGTCGGACGCGTCGTTTCGACGCAGCCTCCCTGATCGACCGCCACGTCGATAATCACGCTCCCCGGCTTCATGATTTTTAGATCTTCGCGCGTGACTAGGTTCGGCGCTTTGGCGCCGGGAATCAACACCGCGCCGATCACCAGATCGGCCAGCCGCAGTTGCTCGCGAATCACATGGCGATCGCTGTAGAGGACATTCACGTTAGCCGGCATGACGTCATCCAAATAGCGAAGCCGATCCATATTGATGTCGAGAATATTCACATCGGCCTGGAAACCTGCCGCGATCTTGGCCGCATTGGCGCCGACGATGCCGCCTCCCATGATGGTAATATGAGCCGGTTTCACTCCGGGGACACCTCCCAGCAATATCCCGCGTCCCATTTGGGGACGTTCTAGATATTTGGCTCCTTCCTGCACGCTCATCCGGCCTGCGACTTCGCTCATCGGGGTCAGCAGCGGCAGTCGACCGGCGCTGTCTCGGAGGGTCTCGTAGGCAATGCAGATCGCACCGCTCTGGAGCATCGCTTCGGTCAGCTCTAAACTGGCGGCGAAATGGAAGTAAGTGAAGATCGTCTGACCAGCACGAATCAGCGGAAACTCTTCCGGCTGCGGCTCTTTAACCTTCATGATCATGTCGGCTTCGCCAAAGATTGTCGCGGCGTCGTCGACCATCACGGCGCCGTTGGCGACATAGTCTTCGTCCGGAATTCCTGATCCGTCGCCAGCGCCGGCTTGCACCAGCACGCGATGCCCTGCCCGGGTCAGTTCTTCGACGCCGACCGGCAAAATAGCGACACGATACTCATCTCGTTTGACTTCGCGGGGAATTCCTACAATCACCGACTCTCTCCTCTGGCTTATTTTGGTTTTTCAAAGAACCGGGGCTGGCGTTCATTTTGGCGACCTGCGTCGCTTCTCGATAGCAGGCCCCATCCTAAGAAGCGGGACGAGTTGCCGCGGTTTCTTGTTATTGTTGCGGCGGGAAATTAACCCGTATTCTTTTCTTCTTTACTATTACAACAACGTACGAACTCGAAATCGGCGTGATTCAATAAAAAATTTTCGTCCAAATCGCTTATTGTTGCAGGTCCCATTCCCCCACGGGACGGCAGATCTCGCCTGTTGCGCAGAATCATCGCGTCAACAATCCCCAAGATCCACCCAATCTACGGGCACCAACTTGGTAAACCTGACACTTTGCTGCGCAATTGCGAGATTTATGGATGTCGCTCGGTCGCTCTGATCACACGTTGGATTTTTCTTGACAATTCGATCGTCGCTGTTGGCTTCTATTTGAAGAGATGGCGAATTTCTTTGTATCTCGGCTATCGTCAATTGCCGGTTTCTAGCTCACTTCGCCAGACTGCTCTCTCACGCAACGTCGTGTCTTGTTGGGACATTGTTCCAAGCGACCAGAGTCAGTTTTTCGTGCGAAGGTGAGAGCTCCTATGTCCATTACAAAAAATGAATCGCGCGGGCGGCGCGGATTTACGTTGGTAGAACTGCTTGTCGTAATTGCGATCATCGGCGTTTTGATCGCTTTGCTGTTACCGGCTGTACAACAGGCTCGCGAAGCGGCTCGTCGCATGCAATGCAGCAACAATCTGAAGCAAATCGGCTTGGCGATGCATAATCACCATGACACCTACGGCAAGTTGCCGGGGGCAGGGTCAGACGGGCCAAATAACACTTGCTGCAGCGGCACGATTCGCGAGACGTGGAGCTGGCTTTTTCACATCACTCCGTTTATCGAACAACAAAACATCTACGACCTGAGCAATGACACAACGGTCGGAACCTCAGTGATCGCGCCCTACTTCTGTCCGACGCGCCGCGCTCCGCAACTGTACAACAACCTCATGCACGCCGACTACGCCGGCAACGGCGGAGACACGTCAGCCAACTTAGGCAAAGATGGCGCTGTGGTTCGTCAATATGCCGCGACGCCGGCGCTACCGCTGGCGGCCGGAGTAAAGCCGAACAACTTCCGCGGTTTGCGCGACTTCCGCGACGGCACGTCGAACACGCTGTTAGTTGCCGAAAAGCAATTGCATGACACCACCTGGGGAACGGCAGGCGGCGACAACGAACGTTGGAACAACGCCGGCTGGGACCAAGACATCGTTCGCTTCGGCAGCGAATTGCCGCAACCTGATTCACTTCACCCTGACAGCACCCAAGGGTCGTTTTGGTCCAATCGCTTCGGCAGTTCGCACACCTCTGGAGTTCAGGGTGTTCGCGCCGATGGCTCGATCGTGATGATTCCTTACACGATCGATGCGACGACCTTCTTGAACTTTTGCCTGATCCGTGACGGCCAAGTGATCACCTCCGACGCGTTCAACTAACGCCCAGCTAACTTTCCATTTAGGCTTATCGATGTCGAAACAATTTGCAGTACAGATGCTGCTGTCGATCGCGCTGACTGGCGCGATCGGCTGTGGAGAGCATGTCAACAAGGCTCCCACCCAATCGGAAGAAGCAGCGATTCAGGCCCACGACCAGGCGGTCCAAGACTCAGAAATGGCCCATATGCTCGAAGAGCAACAGGCCGCGAAAGCAGCGAAGCAGAAAAAGTAGGATCGCCCGGGGCAGGGCGAATTTTGCAAACGGCCAGAGTTGGGTTAAAACCTGTTCTGGTCGTTTGTTCCGTTTTCCACCGAGTTCGCTATGTCCGCCTCGCTTTGCCTGCTGTTTGCCCTGGTTGCTGCCCCCGCTGATCAGGCGACCACCCAATTGCTAACACAGTTCCGCAGTGAATTTGTCACTATCTCACCCGGCACTCCTCCGTTTCCGCAGACCATGGCAATGGGACCGCCGCAGGTGACCCGTCTCGCCGCGCGAGAGTTTGCAATCAGCAAGTACGAGACGACCCAGGAACTTTACGAAGCGGTCATCGGCGCGAATCCGTCGCGTTGGAAAGGCCCGCGTAACTCGGTCGAGTTGACCTCGCTACTCGATGCGGAGACCTTCTGCGAGAAAGTGACCACACAGCTACGCGAAGCAAAGCTGATCGACGCCGATCAAATTGTTCGGCTTCCAAGCGATCTTGAGTGGGAATATTGCTGTCGAGCCGGGACGTCGACCAAATACCATTTTGGAGACGACGAAGCGGAGCTAGATGACTACGCCTGGCACAGCGGCAACGCGGCGGGCAACGACCCGCCGGTTGGCGTCAAAAAGCCCAACGCTTGGGGGCTGTACGATATGCATGGCTATCTCGCCGAATGGACGCAAGCCAACAAGACGCATGACATCAAGCCGCTCACTGCCTATGTCCGAGGAGGAAGCTGGAAATCGCCGGCGGCGGAATGCCAGTCTAGTTCCGCCCAAAAAATTTCAATCACCAGCGCCGATGACGCGGTTGGCTTTCGCTGCGTCCTCGCCAAGATTGACGCCAAGCGACAAGACTAGAACGAACCTAAAGCCAATCACGCCCAGCTTTGAGAAACAGCATGATCTCTCCTCACCCCCTAACTCGGCGTACCTTTCTGCACAGTGCGGCGATTGTTGTCGGAACCAGCTACGCTGCGTTTCCATCCTGGGCCGCAGCACCGTTTGCTAAAATCCCATTTCAGAAAACGACTTGCGCAGGCCACTATCCCGGCCACTTGCAAGGAATCTGCGTCGATGACCAAGGCCATATCTACTGGCCCTTCACCGATCAACTGGTCAAGACGGACGCCCAGGGACGGATCGTGAAGAAGATCCCGGTCGCCAGTCACCACGGCGATCTCTGTTTCGCCGCAGGCAAACTCTATGTCGCGGTGAACCTGGGCAAATTCAATCAGCCTGCTGGAGCGGCCGATTCGTGGGTTTACGTTTATGACGCCGAGAAACTCCAGCAGGTGGATCGCGTCGCAGTTCCTGAAGTGGTCCATGGCGCTGGCGGAATGTGCACACGAGACGGCCACTTCTACGTTATCGGAGGACTGCCGCCGGGGATCGAAGAGAATTATGTCTACGAGTACGACGCCGATCTAAGCTTCGTGCAGCGACATGTGATTGAAAGCAAGTATTCGTTAATGGGAATTCAAACGGCCAATTTTCATGACGGCCATTGGTGGTTCGGCTGCTATGGCAAACCGGCCGAGTTGATCAAGACCGACGCCAACTTCAAAATGCTCGGCCGTTGGAACTACGATTGCTCGCTCGGTATCGTCGGCATCGAGCCCGGCAAATTTCTGATCGGTCGCAACAAACGCGATAAAGAAGGACACGAAGGCTACGTTATACCAGCGGCTGCCGATGAGAAGCTGGGGCTGCGCGATGTGGTCTAATTTGCTCGCAGCGTCCTAAAACTCAGCCGCCGGCTTGACCGTCGTGAAGTGGTCCAAAATTTGGCCCAGCTTAAGGATCATTCCGATCGCGATCGCCAGCAGACCGGCTGCCGGCATGCTGCCGGTCAGAAAGAGGATGATCCCACCGATAATCGCAAGATTGGACATGTAGCTTGCTCTGGAGAGCAGCCCCAGAAAGAGCGTCAACAATTGCAGCCCGACGTAGGCGGCGGTCATCAACAAGCTCCAGCGAATAGCCAAGCCGAGCGCCCCATGCTCGGAATCGCTCATCAAAGCGAAGCGGCTCGCTGCGATCTCATCCCAGTGGTCCACGGTTTCGCCGCGTAGTTGCAGGGCGAACTCACGCGTTCCCATGATCAGTGAGCGAGCTTCGGCGGCTGCAATTGCCGCTGCAGATGCCGGAGCAACCTGATAGGCGGAGGTCGCTTCGCTCCACGAGGCGGCTCGCAGTTGGTGGGCAATTGGCACGGCAAAGCCTAAAGTGGTCAGCCCTACGACAACGACCAAGTGTTTGACTAATAACATCGCCTCGGTTTCCTATCCGGAAAGTTGGAGGCTTCTTGCCAACGCTGGTGCAGTGAAAATCGTTTCCACGCGGGGTTGTTCGCGATCCAACTCAAGGCAATTGCCGCGCCAGAGGTCGCACATTAGAGAGATTGCCGGCTATTTAACGAAGCGGACAGATCGGCCAAAGAAGTTGTTGTCAGATCGGTAACAGCGGTTCTCAGAATGAGATATCGCTAGAGGGGTTAGTACCGCGGAACGGACATGATCCATCGAATCGTCGCCAGCACGATGGAAATTCCTACAAATCCCATCAGCATGTCCCACAGCGAAAACCCCTTACGCGGCGGGACATCATGCTGGATCAATTCGCGTTGCCACTGCAAATCGAGATAAACCAGACGCAGCACAGCCGCAAAGAATAGCAAGGCGATGAGGATGGCAGCCATCGTCTCCGGCAGCCCCAAACTTAGTAAGAACAGAATTAGGCCAAACAAAGTCGGCAGCACCCACATTCGCTCGGTGGTGATTGTCGTGCGAGTGCGACAGAAAACGCTGCCATAAAGGACGACTGCAAGGCCGATAAAGGGAGCGGTGAAGAGCCCGATCAGCACCAACGATGGATCCAGCTCATGGTATTGCCGCGCGATCGAGCCGATCAGCAGACCAGCCAACACTAAAGTCGCGATCTGAAAGAGGATGGCCCAACCGACTAACTCACGTGGGGGCCGAATATCAGGCGGTTCTTCTACCATCTCCAGGCCCAAGTCCAAGACGCCACGCCGCCGACAATCGCCAGCGAAAACAGGGAGAACCCTAGGTCCAGTGGCCGCAACTGCGTCTGCGGGGGATCTTCTCTTGCTCTAACACGCTGTACCAGCACGAGTTAAGATGCCCCACTCGCAGCACAATTCCCAGCAGAAGCAGCAAGACCGCCGTTGCTACGTCTGAATAGAAGGTCGCGACCAGCATCCCAAAGAAGGCCCCGATGCCGACAATGCCTAGAGCTGCAGACATTACCAACGCGGCCAGACGACTGCGACAAAAAACACTCCCATAGAAAACCATTGCCGGAGCCAAGACCGGCAATGACAAGAACAGGGTCGCAAACGCAATCTCGCCCCAGGACTCGGCGTTTTCGGGTTCAGCCCGAAATTCGTGGATCACGACCCCCAGGATCAGGCCAATTAGCCCCATCGCGGTCATGATTGCCAAGCAGGCCCAGAAGGCTAATTCGGGGGGCGGCTGACGATCGTTTCGATCCCGGCTGGCGTGGTCAAAAGAGGTCATAAATTCCACAGAATCAAGGCCTGTCCGCCGTACGAAAAAGTCGCGTCGCAAATCATTGTATCATAGTAAGTTGCGACAGAGCAAAACCGGCGTTCCCTGCTAGTTGACGGTCAGAAATTCTGATAAAATCGGCCGTAGAAATTCCATCTTGGCGGCCTAATTCGGTCGCCGTACTTCGCGCCGCCTGCCAAAGCGCTTCTCGCTTTGGCGCCGCCTAGAAGTTTCCACGGAAAGGATCGTCGCTTGTCTACTGACGGAACCACGCCAGAGAACCCGGAAGAAGGAAGACCAGCTGACCTCACCACCTTCATCGAGATGTCGATCGAAGATGAGTTGAAGGAAAGCTATCTAACCTACGCGATGAGCGTCATCGTCAGCCGTGCGCTGCCCGATGTGCGCGACGGGCTAAAGCCTTCGCAGCGCCGTATCTTGGTCGCTATGAACGACTTAAACCTAACGCCAGGCGCCGGGCGAGTGAAATGCGCCAAGATCTCTGGCGATACCAGCGGTAACTACCATCCGCACGGCGAAAGCGTGATTTATCCCACGCTCGTTCGGATGGCCCAAGAGTGGAACACGCGCTACCTGCTGGTCGACAAGCAAGGAAACTTCGGCTCGATCGCCGGTCTCCCTCCGGCTGCGATGCGGTATACCGAAGCTCGGATGTCGCCGTACGCTCAGATGCTGCTTGAGGATCTGCGGCTCGATACGGTCGACTACATCCCGACCTATGACGAGCGAAACACCGAGCCGACCGTCTTGCCGAGCAAGTATCCGAACTTGCTGGTCAACGGCTCGCAAGGGATCGCGGTCGGTATGGCGACGTCAATTCCGCCCCACAACTTGGGCGAAGTTTGCCGCGCCGTGGTCCGCGTGATCGAAGAACCAACCGTTCCGATTGAAGAGCTGCTGCAGATCATTCCCGGTCCCGACTTTCCGACCGGCGGCATCATTTGCGGCCGGTCTGGGGTTCGTCGCGGCTATCTGACCGGACGCAGCACCATCCTGGTCCGTTCGCACACGACGATCGACAACGTCAAAGGTCGTAATCGGATCATTATTCATGACATTCCGTATCAGCAGACGCGTGACCGTGTTGAAGAGCGGATCGCCGCCGCCGCCAACGAAGGTCGCATCGTCGGCATCAGCGGAGTCCGGAACGAAAGCGATCTGAAAGAGCCAGTCCGTTTGGTGCTGGAGCTCAAACGCGACGCCGATCCCGACATCGTGCTGAATCAGCTCTTCCAGTTTACGCCGATTCAAGACACGTTCTCGATCATCATGCTGGCGCTGGTCGACGGCAAGCCGCGCACGCTGACGATTCGTGACCTGATCGATGAGTTCATTCGACATCGCGTGATCGTGATCCGCCGCCGGACGCAGTTCCTCCTCTCGCGAGCCCGGCAGCGCAAGCATACCGTCGAAGGTTTGCTACTGGCGCTGGCTGATATCGACGAGATCATCCGCATTATTCGCTCCTCAGGCACGCAAGCCGAAGCGAAAACGCGTTTGATGGGGATCGAATCACCGGCGTCGATGCTGGCTCGCGCCCTGGGTGAAGAAGGCTTCGAGCTATTCCAACAAGAACGGGGAGTCGCCGACGTCTACACGCTGACCGGCGTTCAAGCCGATGCGATCTTGCGGATGACGCTGGGTCAGTTGGTCAATCTTGAGCAAGAACGTCTCTCTGGCGAGCATGCGCAGCTATTGGCCGAGATTCGCGAATATCTCCGCATTTTGTCGGACGAGAACAATATTCGCGAAATCATTCGCGATCAAATGCTTGAGATCGAAGCAAAGTATGGCGACAAGCGGCGGACCGAAATCTCGCACGAAGAGCTGGGTTACATCGACCTTGAAGACCTGATCGAAGAAGAGACAATGGTCGTCTCGATCAGTCACAGCGGCTATATCAAGCGAACGCCGGCGACAACTTACAAAGCCCAGCGCCGCGGCGGCAAGGGAATCAAAGGCGCCAAGAGCGAAGATTCTGACCCGATTCAGCATCTGTTTGTCGCTAGTACGCACGCCTATCTCCTCTTCTTCACCACCAAGGGGAAAGTCTACTGGCAAAAGGTGTACGATCTGCCGCAACTATCACGTGAAAGTCGCGGCCGCGCGATCGTCAACTTGCTGCAGTTGGAAGAAGGGGAACGGATCGCCGATTGCCGTGCGGTGCGTGACTTCAACGTCGAAGATCACTACCTGGTAATGGCCACTCGCAAAGGCCTCGTCAAAAAGACCAAGCTCGAAGCGTACAGCCGCCCCATGAAAAAGGGGATCATCGCGATCAAACTGCGCGAAGACGACGAGCTGGTCGATGTGGTCGTCACCCAGCCCGGCGACGAGCTCGTCCTTTCGACCTCGAAGGGAATGGCGATTCGCTTCTGCGAGAGTGACGCTCGACCGATGGGACGCAACTCTAGCGGCGTGAAAGGGATCAAACTGGACGCCGATGACGAGCTGGTCGGTATGGTCGTTGCCGACCCCGACGCTCAGTTGCTAACCGTCTGCGAACATGGTCACGGCAAACGAACCTACTTTGGTCCCAACCAGGCGCCATCCGAAAGCCAGCCGGTCAGCGAAGACAGCGCCGAGGATGACAGCCCTGATAGCGAAGCGATGGTCGAAGAGGATGTCGCCGCTGACGAAGACGAATTGTCGTCAGGCGCCAAGTACCGCACGCAACGTCGCGGCGGCAAAGGTCTGCGTGACATCAAAACGACAGCCCGCAACGGCCGCGTGGTCTCGATCGTTCGCGTGGACGACGACGACGAAGTGTTGATGATGACCGCGCGCGGCAAGATCCAGCGCGTCTCGGCCGCCGAAATCAGCATCGTCGGCCGCAACACGCAAGGGGTTCGCATCATGTCGCTCGACAAGGATGACTCCCTGGCCGCAGTTGTCCGGGTGCCGAAGGATGACAGCGTTGACGAAGAATTGGAAACCGAAGGATCACCGAAATCTCCGCCGAACATTGGTGCACCCGTAGCCGAATCTACCGTGCCAGAACCGGCGGATGTTGACAGCGATACCGACGAGGACGACGACACGCCGGAGCCAGGTGACGAATAAATGACGCGAGCCAAACGCGCACTGATCACCGGCGTGACCGGCCAGGACGGCGCTTATCTTGCTGAGCTGCTGCTCGACAAGGGATACGAAGTCCACGGCATGGTCCGGCGCAGCAGCGGTGAACGATTCGAAAGACTCGAGCCGCTGTTGGATCGGATTCACCTGCACGAAGGGGATCTGATTGATCAGTTGTCGTTGGTTCGCTTGCTGGAAACTACCGAGCCGACCGAGGTCTACAACCTGGCGGCGCAAAGCTTCGTACCCACCAGTTTTTCGCAACCGCTGCTGACCGGCGAAGTGACTGCGCTGGGAGCAACTCGAATGCTAGAAGCGATTCGCATCGCCAATCCGCAGATTCGGTTTTATCAAGCATCGAGCAGCGAGATGTTCGGCAAAGTGCCGACCGAACCCCAGAACGAAGCGACTCCTTTCTGGCCGCGTAGCCCTTATGGCGTCGCCAAAGTCTACGCCCACTGGATCACGGTCAACTACCGCGAGAGCTACAATCTGTTTGCCGTCAGCGGGATCTTATTCAATCATGAGTCGCCGCTGCGTGGAACCGCGTTTGTGACGCGCAAGATCACCGACTCCGTAGCGCGAATCAAGCATGGTCTGCTGACAAAACTGCGACTGGGCAATCTCGACGCCGAGCGCGATTGGGGCTTTGCTGGCGACTATGTCGAAGCGATGTACCTGATGTTGCAGCAAGATTCGCCGCGCGATTATGTGATCGCGACCGGCAAAAAACATACGGTTCGCCAATTTGTCGAATTGGCGTTTGACCGCGCTGGCCTAGATTGGGAAGATTACGTAGAGCTGGACCCTAACTTCCTGCGTCCCGCTGAAGTCAGCACATTATGTGGCGATGCTTCCAAAGCTAGAGACGAGCTGGGCTGGACGCCGAAGGTTAACTTCCAACAACTTGTAAACATGATGGTCGACGCCGATTTACATCGGATCGAACGCATGAAGGATGGATTATTGCCGTGAGAGTGCTCATCACAGGTGCGGCCGGATTTGGTGGTAAACATCTGGTCGAACATTCGCTCGCCTCCGGCGACGAGGTGATGGGAATCGTGCGGGGATCAACCTCTTCTCTGATGGGCAGCGCGACCCTCACCCACTGGGACATCAGCACGTCGATCAGCGGCGAAGCCGAAGAGATCGTGCAACAATTTCGGCCGGAGGTGGTCTATCATCTCGCCGCGATCAGTCGCCCTGATTTATGCGGCCCTGATTTCCCCAATGACGAAGCGGTTCAGACCAATGTCGAAGGAACGCGTCGCATTTTTGACCTGGCTGCTTCGCTCGAAACCAAGCCCAAAGTCATCTTTGTCAGCAGCTCGCACGTCTACGGAATCGTCGATCAAAAATACCCGGTGGTAAGTGAGGCTTCGATCCCCCTGCCCAGTCGCGGTTATGGCCGCTCTAAACTTGCCGCCGAGCAAGTCGCACTCACGCAGACCGACGTCCCGGTTGTCATTGCGCGCGCGTTCAACCATACCGGACCAGGTCAGACACCCAACTATATCGTACCTGAATGGTGCAAACGTCTCGCTTCCGCTTTCAAAAAGATCGAAGTCGAGTCGCTTCAAGTCAGCTTTGACCTAAGCGACGTTCGCGACATCGTCCGCGGCTATCGCCTGCTGGCCGAAAAAGGGATCGATCGCAAGATCTACAACATCGGCAGCGGTCAATCGACGCAGAGCGGCGATCTGATGGAGCTGCTTTGTCAATTGTCCGGCACGCGTCCCGAGATCCACGAGCGCGATCCCAAAACGCGCTCTGAACCGATCGCCGACAACTCCGAGATTCGCCGACTCGGCTATCTCCCCCAGTATTCGCTTCAGCAATCGGTCGCTGACGTCTGGGAAGAATGGGCGTAATAGCGCTAGCAGGCCTGGATTTGACCTTCAAACGCCGGTCGAATGACGAATGCCTAAATCCTAATGTCGAATGAAGCACCGAAATGGTTAGGTCTTTCGGTCTTTATTAGAGATTCGAAATTAATTGCGGCAGTATTCCCGCTCTTCTTCCGTGGCCTTGCCGCGTTCCATTCTGCACTGCCATCGGTCCGCTCAACCGAGGTTACCCAGCCAATCACCCTGCGGTATCATGGCGGTTTCTCTCGCTTCTTTCCCCCCTTTCGATTGTACGATTCGGCACGTTATGAAAATCGCCATGGTAGGGACCGGCTACGTCGGTCTGGTCACTGGAACCTGTTTTGCAGATAGCGGCAATCAGGTCACCTGTGTCGATATCAACGCCGCAAAGATCGCCGATCTGAACGCCGGCAAAATCCCGATCTATGAGCCAGGGCTAGAAGAATTGGTCGTCCGCAACACCGAAGCGGGCAGGCTGAAATTTACAACGGATCTGGCCGCGGCCGTCCAAGACGCTCAGCTGGTTTATCTGGGCGTCGGGACTCCGCAGGGCGATGACGGCGCCGCTGATCTCTCGGCCCTGTGGGCAGTGATCGATGGCCTGGCGCCGCATCTGAAATCTGACGCCGCGGTGGTGATCAAAAGCACCGTGCCGGTCGGAACCAATGCCGAGACGTTTGCGCGGCTACGCGAGAAAACCGGCCGCGATTGTCATGTCGCCAGCAATCCGGAATTCCTTAAGGAAGGCGCCGCGATCGATGACTTTATGAAACCCGATCGCGTCGTGGTCGGAGTGCGTGATCCTCAGGTCGGCGAACAACTGCGTTTGCTGTACGCTCCATTTCTGCGGACTGAAAAACCGTTTTTGGTGATGTCGCCTGAGAGCGCCGAGCTGACCAAGTATGTCGCCAACGCGATGCTTGCAACCAAGATCAGCTTTATCAACACAATGGCCAACCTGACCGAGAAGCTCGGGGGCGACATCAACGACGTCCGCCGCGGCATTGGTCACGACAGCCGGATCGGCTTCTCGTTTCTCTTCCCCGGTGTTGGCTACGGAGGGAGTTGCTTTCCGAAAGATGTGCGCGCCCTGGAAGCGATGTTCGAGCGTGCTGGTATTGATCCGGTGATGCTAAAAGCGGTCGATGTGATCAACGAAGCGCAAAAGCAGTCGCTGCTCGGCAAGATGGTTGAATTTTATGACGGTCAGTTGGCTGACAAAACCTTCGCCATCTGGGGCTTAGCGTTCAAGCCGCGGACCGACGATATTCGTGAAGCCCCTGCATTGGTGCTGATCGACAAGCTGTTAGCCGCCGGCGCCAAGCTACGCGTTCACGACCCCGAAGCGACCGACAATGTCCGCGAGATCTACGGTGACAAGCTGACCTACTGCGATCAGCCGCTCACGACGCTCGATGGGGCCGACGCGCTGGCGATCAATACCGAGTGGGCCGAGTTCCGTCAGCCTGACATGCAAGAAGTAAAGCGCCGACTCAATGCCGCCGTCATCTTCGATGGGCGCAATCTGTACGATCGCGAAGTGATGCGACAACTTGGCTTCACATATTACTCGATCGGTCGTCAGACTGTTCGCGCCTAGCTTGCTGCAACTGACGTCGGAAGCACCAGGTCAAAAGTAATGGCGCGGCGGCGCTAAAGCCGGCGGCGATTAAGATCCATTCATGCTGCGCCGCAACTTCTCCTAGCGCAGCGTACGCCAGCGCGATCCCTAAATTGGCGAGCAACATCGGCGGCAAAAACCGGCGCCATGACAACCGGCTGGCTCCCAACAACAACACCATCGCTTCCGCCAAAATCGGCAACGCGCGCGTCAACGCGATTCCCCATGGTCCGATCCGTTCGGCGACGGTTTGCATCGCCAACAGGTCAGATTCTTGCGTGTAACGGCTGACAAGCGCGTCCCCATATCGCCGCGCTACGGCAAACGCGATCACCGCGCCAGCCGTCATTCCGGCCCAACAAATGAGGGTAGCCAAGCCTGTTCCCAACTGCGATCCGGCAACCGTGCTGATCACGCTGGATGGTACCGGCAAAAAGATATCGGCCGCCAACAACCCGAAAACGATCAGCGCCGTTAGCGGTGCGCTGGGCGGATGCTCGCTCCAGTCGGCGATCACCGCTGAGATCTCAGCTTCCCAAAACAACAGGGGAATAATCGGCGCCAGTAGCACCACGCCGATCAAAAACAACCATTTGAGAAATGTACGCACGTCGTCGATCGCCTGCATGAGTCGATGAAGAAGCAATCTATTCTAACTTCATCGACTGAGAAGACGACCGTCGAGTTTTCTTACGCCGCTCCGGCCATTTTCGGCTGTTCGGCTTTTGCCAGCGGAATCCCCAAAACTTCGCGCGATAGATTGGTGTAGTCTTCGGCCCCATTTGACGAGCCGTCGTATTCGAAGATCGATTGACCAAAGCTCGGCGCTTCGGCCAGGCGAATATTGCGGCGAATGCGGGTTTTGAAAACCTTCGCATCAGCCCAAGCCGTATTCGCTCCGGCGCCGTTGCCAAAAAATTGATCCACATCCCCGGCCACTTCACCCGCCAACCGCGTGCTTGACTCAAACAAACAGAGGATTACGCCGGTTAAGCGGAGATTATTGTTGATCCGGCGAGCGACAATGTCGACGGTCCGCAGCAGCTTACTGAGCCCGTGCAGCGCCAAAAAGTGGGGCTGCAACGGCAAAAAGACTTCGGTTACCGCCGCCAGCGCATTAAGCGTCAACACGCCTAGGCTCGGCGGGCAGTCGATGATCAGGTAATCGAATGTTTGATTATCAGCGGCCAATTTGTCGTACAGGATCACCTCACGACCTACTTCGCCGGCTAGTTCCATTTCGGCGGCGGCCAGATCCAAATGAGCCGGGACAACCCACAGGTTTTCGGCGACTTGCTTGCGAACGTCCGCCAGCGAAGCGTCCCCCACTAGCACTTCATAGATCGAATCGTGCCCATTGGCGACGCCGATTCCCAGATGAAGCGATGCATGGGCCTGAGGATCGAGATCGATCACGCAGACGCGCATTCCGGCGCGAGCCAAACCAGCGGCAAGATTGACAGCGGTCGTCGTTTTACCGACTCCACCCTTTTGATTGAGTATCGCGATTGATCGCATGGTCGAAACCTCCTTGTTCTGGCCGGTGCGCAACTTAGGCGGCGAAGTATAGCTGGCAAACGGGATCGATCGCCAGATGAATTCTGCGCCGAATTTTGTCGGGTTTGTGCAGACTCTTTTGCTTACCCCGTCGAGCGCTTATTATCAAAGTTCGCATTTTGGTCCAAATTCGGACGAATCTGAGATCCGCCGCTTGCCTACCGTGCGAGCAGTTGTTCGCCTTACACGCTTGGAGTATTCGCCGTGCGCGTCATTATCGAATCGACCCCCGAAGCTGCTAGCCAACGCGCCGCCCAGATGGTCGCTCGCCTAGTCCGGCAGAAACCGGTCTGCACCCTGGGGCTAGCAACCGGCGGAACCCCATTAAGGATGTACGGCGACTTGATCCGAATGCACCAAGAGGAGGGTCTCGACTTCTCGCGGGTCAAAACCTTTAACCTGGACGAGTACGTCGGCTTGCCCCCTTCGCATGAGCAAAGCTATCGCTACTTCATGCAGAAGAATCTGTTCGACCATATCAATATCGACGTTCGCAACACGCATGTGCCGGATGGCCGGGCGCTCGATTTCGAGAAATATGGGGAGCGCTATGAGCAAATGATCGCCGACGCCGGCGGGATCGAACTGCAAGTGCTGGGGATCGGCACCGACGGGCACATCGCATTCAACGAGCCTGGCTCGTCGCTGGGAAGTCGTACGCGACTAAAGACGCTGGCTCCGGAGACGGTTCGCGACAACGCGCGCTTCTTTGGCAGCGAGATTGCGGTCCCTAAACTGGCGATCACGATGGGTGTCGGCACGATTCTCGAATCGCGCCGCTGTCTGCTGCTCGCCTTTGGCGACAGCAAAGCCGAGGCGATCGCCGCGACGGTCGAAGGTCCGGTCACCGCCCAAGTCACCGCCAGCGCGTTGCAACTGCATCGCGAAGTCGTGATCGTGCTAGACGAAGCGGCCGCCGCCAAGCTGGCTCGCCGTGAATATTACGAAGAAGTCGAAAACGCGCATCGCATGTTAGAAACAGGCAAGCTCCCTTGGATCGACGAAGCGTAGCCCTTACTCGGCCAAATTAATCGGGCGCTCATCGCGTAGCAAACGCAATAACTCGATCCGATCTTGATCAAGCTTCCCCTCGGCGTCGATCAATAACTCACTGCGACGATCTTCACGCGGCGGCGGCGTGGCGCTCCACTGCTGCAACATCGCCGCGGCGCGCTGTTGCAGCACCGCTTTGTCGGCCAGCGAGTCATACGTAAAGTCGGTGTAGCCAGAGAGCCGATCCTTCGTTTGTCCGGCGACAAAGCGAACCGCCGCATACGGATCATCCAGCAACTGCGCCAAGTATGGCGCCATCCAAGCGGTTCCGCTTACCTCTTGCGCCGCTGGCCAACCGAAATGCCAAGCCAATAGCGCACGCTGTCCTGCGTCACCGCGCACCAGCCACAAGATTGACGCCGCGACTTCTTGCTCTTCTACCGGCAAGTCCGGCATTTTCTGGCCAAACCAGTTGTGCAAATGCTGGGCCGACCATCCCAGGCTTTGATCCAAATGACACAAGTTGCAAGCATTGGGACGCGCTGAATTCCAGTCGATCGACTGACTCATCGGCGTCACCCGCGGACTGTCGATCCAATGACTGCGTGACGCTTTCAACAGGCCAAACGCCGTATGCGGCATATGACAATTGATACACTGACTACCGCTCGAGCCGACGGCGTGATGCGTGTGCGCTGCAACATCGGCGGCGACCGTCGCATGACAATTCGTACAGGCTTGATTGGTCAACGCCTCGGGTTTTAGCTGATCATTGGCCCACTCGCTGGCCGGTCGTAGATCCCCCTTGGCCTGGTGCATCTGATGACACGTGACGCACGAGATCTCCCCTTGTTGAAAACATTGGGAAGCTTGCAGCCCGGTGTACTCGCGGCCCGAGACGCGCACCATGCCGTCCGACCAAAACTTATCGACCGAGCCCTCTGCGAGCAGCTTTTTCGCATTCGCCAACTCTTCGCCGGGGCGATAACTGCAACCCTCGTCATCCATCCGATGCGCCTGGGCGTCGTCAAACGTCGTATGGACGCTGTGACACTGTCCGCAGACCTCCGACGAACGCTGGTGCGTCAGCTTGACCGGATTGACGATGGCCCCTTTCCCTTGCGCAGCGACATGCGCCGCTCCGGGCCCATGACATGCTTCGCACGAGATCGCTAGTTCTGCGACTTCCGCTGGGCGCTGTAGATCAAATTCATGCGCACGGGGATGAGTCGTATGACACTGGACGCAGCGATGGCTCCAAGTCGGCCGCAGTGCGACGCTATCGCGCGGAGGCGTGATAAAGATCGCGTCAACCGGCATCCATTTTTCGGCCAAAATTTGATACGCCCACGGAAACATCCGCAGCGCACCGTCCTCATTGGGGAACCAATAGATCTGCTCGTTGTGCGATCCAGTCGTCATCACAATCGGACGCTCGATCCGCGGATTGGCCTCTGCATCGCCGTACAGATTAGGTAACTCGACCCAGTACTGACCATCCCGCTGCGACACGCGATAGGGTTGGTCATATAGGTTCATCGTGCGCCCATCAAACGGCGCCAAGATCGTCTCTGGCTCGGCCAATTGCGTCATCCGACGATGATGCGACTCACCCCACGATCGGCATTGATCGGCGTGACATTCTAAACAGGACTGTGATCCGATATAGCCATCGGCCACAACTTGCTGCGGTAAGTCGACCGCTGGCGCGATCCGCGTTACGCGTGGTCCGTCGGCGGCAGTCCAAGCGCACGCTAGCAAAATCGCTCCTACAAACAGGAGGATTGGCGCCAAGGTCGTTCCGAGCTGGAGACGTGATGAAGCGCGCATCGCAGGCTTTGCTAGCAAAAATGGGTGGTTTCTTTATTGTAAGTCGCTCCCCAGCGGTTTGTCGGCCGATTTCTCGGAATATGCTTCACGTTTGATACGACCGGTTTCCGAAAAAGGACGACGGGCGATACGCGAGCAGCGCGTAAAACCAGAAAGGGGGGTAACGATGCTCGTCATTATCAGTGATCTACATTTGACCGACGGAACCACCGCGCGAACGCTTGATGCGGATGCGTTTCGGATGTTTGTCGAACGGATTCAAGATATGGCTGTCCGCGCCTCTTGGCGTGCCGATGATCGGTATCGTCCCCTGGATGGCATCGACATCGTCCTGCTGGGCGATGTATTAGACTTGGTGAACAGCGCCGCTTGGCTCTCAGGCGTAGTCCGTCCCTGGTCAAGCGATGCCGCAACCGCCGAACAAACCGCTAGCATTGTCGCAGACGTTTTGCAGCACAATCAAGACGCGATCGCAACGCTGGAGTCGCTGGCCAACCGTGGCGCGATTCGCATTCCGATGGCGACCAATGACGGCAAGCCGGCGTTTGACGTCCAGCTGCAACCGGTTCCGGTACGACTGTACTACATGGTCGGCGACGCCGACTGGATGTTGTATCGCAGCGGCCACGAGATGAACGCGATCCGCCGGAAAGTTTGTTCTGCGATGGGTCTGGCCAATTCGCCGGAGGAGCCGTTTCCGCACGATCCCAGCGAATGTCCTCAGCTGGCTCGCACCTTGTCCAAACATCGCGTCTATGCTCGACACGGCGACGTGTTTGATTCGCTCAGTTTTCGCGGACGCCGCGACGAGAGCAGTTTGGCCGACGCGATCATCATCGAAGGCGCCATGCGGTTTGTCCAAGCTGCCGCCGAGCGATTTGGCGAAGAACTGCCGCTCGAATTGGTTTTGGCCCTGGAAGAACTGACCGACGTCCGTCCTCTGAGCGTTCTGTCGATGATGCTCTCAAACGCGATCCAGCGCAGTTGTGCGGCCAAGCGAACGTTGCAGTACGAGCTGCGCATGCTATGGGATCAACAGATCGAACAGATCCTCGAAGCCTCCTGGTTCCGCTCGCAGCGCTGGAGCGACTCCAGCGAGATCGATCAGCTCGCGTCGCAATTTCTGCTGCACCGCAACGGATCGGACCGAGCGCAAGAATCGCTGCAACCTTCTCTATTGAAGCATGCGTTGACCGAAGCGGAATTTCGCAATCGTCGCGCCAAGTATGTCGTCTATGGGCACACGCATCGCGCGATCGCGACGCCGATGGAAGCAAGTTACGCCGACGGTTTTGTGCTAAATCAAATCTATTTCAATAGCGGATCTTGGCGACGCGTTTACGATACGACGTCGCTCGCCCAGCCTGGGGGACAACTCGTTACCTGTGATTCGCTGAACTTGCTCGCCTTCTACCAAGGGGGCGAACGGCATGGGCGCCCTTACGAAACGTGGTCTAGCATGCTCGGCTCGGCATCGTCGACGGTCCGCCAAGTTCGGGTCGATGCGGCCGAAACGGCTTCACCCGTAGGATCGGTGATTACCACGAAATCGACAAAACTTGATCGCCCCCACTTCTTCCAGTCGGGCGCCGCCGCTTCGCGATTTACCCACTAGGTCGCGACTACTGCTTAAACAACTCCGCTCTCTCTTCGGCAATCCGCAGTTCCGAAACGCTGGGGATTCAACTAGTGGAGGAGTAGATTATTGGTTGTCCGTTAGTCCATTTCGCGTTTGTATCCTTGGGCGAATCTCCACTTATGGAAGCCATCATCATTTACACGACCGCCTCTAGTATGGAGGAGGCCCAGCACATTGCCGACGCGCTGGTTGGCCAACAGCTGGCCGCTTGCGTCCAAATCTTGCCCGGCGTACGCAGCGTCTATAACTGGAGAGGGAAGATCGCGCAGTCCGAAGAAACCCTCTGCATCATCAAGACCGAAGCGAAACGTTTCAAAGCGGTCGCCCAAGTGATTGAACAGATCCACTCGTACGAAGTCCCTGAGTTAGTCGCCGTACCGATCGTGCATGGTTCTATCGACTATCTCAGTTGGCTCAACGATCAAGTCGAAAGCGAAACTTGAACGCCAGCTTTCCGATCTCGCTGCATCCAGACGCAGCCGCTGGACTGTTTCCCGTTAGCTTTGAGCAAGTCGCGGAAATCTGGTCGCAGTGGCCGCGCATGTTTTTTGAACCAGACGGATCGTTCGTCTGGGTCGCCGACGACCACAGCTGGCAATTGGACGGCGTCGTCTATGATCGCGACGACCATGTCTTGCGCGTCGATCTGACCGGCGCCTATGTCGCAGCCCCCTTCGAGCAGCTAGTGCGCACGTTGGGCTGGCCTGCTGCAAAGCTCCGCGTCGAGACGGTCCGCGACGGACAATTTGTCGACGTCGCGCAGTTCCTCCGCAATCTTTCCGCTTAAGCCAACCGGCACAATCGCGACGATCGGCAAAGCCCTGCCGCCAAGAATGCTACGTTTCCTGGTGAAGCGTCTCCTGCTTTTCTCTTGGCGCGTGCACGATAGGCGGCTTGCGGATGAATCCTGTCTCCAGCTACTCCAGCGCAAATCTGATCGTCAATCATGCGGTCGCGCGAAATCTCCACTCGATGTTGGGAGCGCTAACGCAACTCGCTACCGGCAGTCAGATCCACCGCGGCAGCGATGACCCCGCTGGGCTGATCGCCGCGACCACAATCCATTCGCAGCTTGCCACGCACGAAGCGCTGCAGCGGTCCAATCTGTACAAGCAAGCGCTGCTTGACGCCGCCGACAGTGGCTTGGCCGAAGTCGCTCGGCTGACCAGTGACATCCGCGGCAATCTGGTCACCGCCGCTAGCACCACCACCACCGAAGCCGAGCGAGCCGCGCTGCAAATCGAAATCGACAGTGCGATCGACGCGATAGATTTGGTAGGGCAGTCGACTTACAACGGCCGGCCTGTCTTTAGCGGCAAGTCGATCAACGTAAGCTACGGTCCCGACTACTACAGTTGGGATCGGTTGCATCTGCCACAGATCGACTCGGCCACGCTGGGCGATGACCAAGGAGTGCTCGCCGATCTCCGCTCGGGTGGACAATCGGATCTAGCAAGCGGTGATCTGGCTTCGGCCTTCGAAACGTTGAACGCCGTCCAGTCGCGGCTGATCTATGCTCGGGCCGAATATCGCGCCTTTGACCGCTACTCGCACCATTCGATCTACGAATCCCTCTCGAACCAGGGGCTTCAACTCACCTCGATCTATAGCGAACTGCGAGACGCCGATTATCTGAACGCCGCTTCCGAGCTAGCTCGCACCACGCTTTTGGCCCACAGCTCACTCGTCGCCTATCGATCGCTGGCCGCCGTCGTCGATACGCAATACGACTTGTTCGATACGCTCTTCTACTTAAATCGACGCTAGCAGCGCACGATATGAAAGTTTTGATCGATCGCAGTTCCGCCCCTCAAACGCTTCTCTGCCCTGTTTTTCTATAGTCCGCGGCGTGTCGGCAGTTCGCGATCCATTCTTGAATTGATCTTGGCCTGAATTCTGAAATTTGATAGGTAAGCAGCTCCCGCAATTGGAGCGGCACCCAAATCGAGACTATCCTGCCGGCACGGACGCCATGAAGAATCTCTATCTCCGCTTTACCGCTATAGGCAGCGTCGCCTCTTTAGGAGTCGCTGCAATCGTACAATCGGTGCTCTCAACGGCGCAAACCGCCGGGCAACCGGTCGTTGACGCCGCGCAAGAACAAGTTGCGGCGCTCGTCGACGCTTCGACTTCGGCAGCGGCAGACGCTGCGCGCTACGTTCCGCCGATTGTCCGCGGTAATAATGAGAATGATGATCCCGACCAAGCGGCGGCGACCTCGCCTCCGCCGCCTGCTTCGCACCGATTTTCACTGGGCGCCGGCGCAGCCGCCGCGCCAGCTACAACAGCACCACAAGCCGCCGCTCCCCCAACCGGTTTAAGCCGGTTTCTGGGTGGCGATTCGGCCTCTGAGACTTCGGCAGCGCCAGCGCAACCGGCTGCAACCAGCGTCGGCGATACGCCGCAACCGCCGGTTAGCCGCTTTAGCCTTGGCGGCGGCGCATCAACTCCGCCCGTCGCAACTCCGACGACCAATTCACCCACACCGGCCGCGCCAGCCGCTGCGGCGGGTTCACGCTTTCAAATCAGCGATGCCGCTCCTGTCGCGGCCGCCGCAGCAGGGGCTGCTGTTGGCGCCGCAGTTGGCGCTGCTGCTGAAGCTGCCGCCGAAACGGCTCCGACCCCACGCTATGGCTCTGGTTTTAGCAGCGCCGCTGCGAGCGAAGCTCCCACTCCCGCCGCCGCGCTCGGCTCGCCCACCAGCATGGCCGACAATAAATCGCCGGCCGCAGATCAATCGCCAGACGAACAAACGCCCAGCCAACCAGAACCGAGCATGGCGGCGGCGACTCCCCGCTACTCGGCCCCGGCTGCGAGTTCCTATCCCCAGACAACAACCGCAGAGCAGTCTCCCCGCTTCCAATTCAGCAGTTCCGGCGCCGGCTCGGCACCGGTCAGTTCTACTCCGGCGCGCGGCGCCGACATGTCGGATGAAACGCCTGCGGCGACCGAGCGCTATCCGGCGCCTGCATCGATCGGCGGCGTAGCGCCGGTCACGCCTGATAACTATCCAGCGCCTCGTTCGACGCCGACTCCTAACTACAGCACCAACAACAATCGTCTCGGTAGCAGCGGGCCCGCCGTCAGCGGCATCGGCAAGCCTGGCGACGCCAAGCTCGAAGGGCTGCAGCAACCGTCGATCTCGCTCGAAAAACGAGCGCCGGTCGAAATCCAAGTTGGCAAAGCGGCCACCTTTTCGCTGGTAGTCAAAAACATCGGCCAAACCACCGCGCATGATGTCGTGATTCGCGACTCGGTCCCGGCCGGCACCGCGCTGGTCAGCACCACGCCGACGGCCGAAAATGGCGCCGATGGCCAACTGTTGTGGAAGATCGGCCAGATCGCCCCCGGCGAAGAAAAACGTCTCAACATGGAACTGATGCCGCAGACCGAAGGGGATGTCGGCAGCGTCGCGACCGTCTCGTTCGCCGCGCATGCGACCGTTCGCTCGCGCGTCACCAAGCCGGAACTGACCATCGAACAAACGGCCGCTCCGACCGTTTTGATCGGCGATAACCTGTTGTTGGCGATCACCGTCAGCAATCCCGGCACCGGTCCGGCAACCGGCGTAGTGCTCGAAGAAATCGTCCCGGCCAACTTCGTTCACCCGGCAGGCGGCGAACTTGAATTTGAGATCGGCACCCTCAAGCCGGGCGAAACCCGCAGTCTCGAACTCACCCTCAAAGCTGACAAAGCAGGCCGCACGCAAAACGTGCTCGGCATCCGCGGCGACGGCAACCTGCAAACGCAAACCGAACTCAATATCGAAGTCATCGCTCCACAACTACAGATCGCGATGGTCGGACCGAAACTCCGTTATCTCGATCGCCCGGCCAAGTACCAGGTCTCGGTCAGCAACCCCGGCACCGCGCCGGCCCAAGGGATCGACCTGATCACCTACTTGCCCAAGGGGATGAAATTTGTCGACGCCAACAACGCCGGCCAATATGACAGCAACCAACATGCGATCTTCTGGAATCTAGAAGAACTGCCGCCGTCGCAAAGCGGAACGGTCGAGCTGACCGCGATGCCGTTTGAAGCTGGCGACCAAAAGATTCGCGTCGAAGGGACCGCCCGCATGGGACTGACCGCTCAAGACGAAACGCTGGTCCAAGTCGAAGGGATCGTCGCGCTCTTCTTTGAAGTGGTCGACCAGGCCGACCCGATCGAACTGGGCAAAGAGACAACCTACAACGTCCGCGTGGTCAATCAAGGCTCAAAGCCTGCGACCAACGTCCGCGTCGCCGCCATGTTGCCGCCAGGCATGCAAGGCGTTGACGCAACCGGCGCCAGCAAGGGAACCGTCAGCGGCGGAGACGTCGTCTTCGAACCGCTGGCCCGCCTACAACCGAAAGCAGAAGAAACGTTCCAAATCAAAGTGAAAGGCATCGCCGCCGGCGACCAACGGATCAAAGTCCAAATCTCCAGCGACGAGATCCCGCAACCAATCACCAAAGAAGAAAGCACTCGGGTTTATTCGGACCGGTAAGCTTTCGCCGCCAACATAACACCGACCATCACCACGCCGTGAGCAGCAATTGCTGCTTGCGGCTTTTTTTATTGGTCGGGGTACTCTTCGCCCCATTCGATGATGGCGAGATGCATACCATATTTTGCACCAACGTAGGGATAGTCAGCCCAACCTCCCGATGTAACGCACATCCCGTATTCAATGCCGCCTTGATTGTTCGGCTCTTTTGGCGCCCATCCAAAATATTTGAGCGGTCGATTGCGCTCGTCGCGCCATACCCCGTTCCGCTTGAAACCAGCCATCCAATACTTACCACTACCAATTTGCTGCGATATAAACTCCGCTTCCTCCGGAGAAGAGATCGTCAGCATCCGCCCGTGAAGTTGTCTCGCCAACACCCGAGCAAGTGCCAGACTTATCGGTTTCGCGATGAAGCAATATTTTTTTTCATTCCAAGTGATGCATTGCGATAGGATTTGAGGCGGAGGGGAATCGTCAACGTCATTAAAAGGATCTCCCCAATCGTCACCCAAGCGAACTCCGCTTCCACCTTTTCCCAGTTTCAGTTCCAGCTTGTGAAATTCCGTTAGCGAATCAATTAAGAACAGACCTGGTGTTCGCAGATTGACGACGAAAAAGCTGCTGTCAGGGGTTAAGGAAGAGACTCTCCCTTTCCAGTTCAAAATCGGCTCCTCGTTTAGTTTCACATCAATCGTTACGGAATCAAAACGCCCCGGCTTCACTTCAGCGACAAGACGATAACGTTGCCCATTCTTTATAGGTACATTCTTTGCACGCTCGGCATTATTTGGTTTTTGATCCCGTTGTATCTTTCCGTCCACCAATTGCAGTCCAGAAGCTTTTCCGTCTAACCCGGAAACGATGAATTCACACGCCGTTTCTCCCACCGGTAGCGCAATCCCAATACCAGAGTTACCGTTGATTCGAGTAAACTCAAAGGCGATTGAATACTCGCCATCAATCGCATAAGGCGCCATGACCCGTCGTCGATCTCTGGACAAACCGATAATAGAATTCCCTCTTCGTTCCCAAGTCCCGTCAATTACATGCTCGGGAATCTGAATCATTGACAACAAATCAATCCATTGTCCAGTCGGCCGATCGATCACGCCCACTTGCGAGCTGCCGGCGCTCGCACCTGATGTTCCCAGTGATTCACGCAACTGCGCAATCCGTTTCGTCACAAACGCCTTCTCCAGCGGGCTCAACTCATCCAGATGAATAATGGCGTACCACGCTTGCGATTGTTCCTCAATTTTCTTCTTCGTCGCGCCGCTTTCTAACTCAGACACAGTCCACCAAGCGCCGGCAACCTTCGCCGCGCGCGCTGCGCTGGCGTCACGCTCCGCAACGATCGCTAGTTCTTCCTCCGCAGCTGTCTTCCAAGCAGCGTCACTGCCCTTCGCAAGCAGCGGCAGCGCTCCTTCCCAATCATCGCCATAAACTGCTTTCCATTTCCCCAACAGAAGATTCGCTTTTGGATCATCCGGATTGTCGGCCAACACCGCTGTTGCCGTTTTTTGCGCGACATCGGCGTTGTAGCGATCTTTCAATACATTGCGCAAATCCGCCAGTTTGGTAAATGCCTCCGTCGCCGAAACGCGTCGCGCCTCGACAGCCCCTTTGGTCAACCAGCGCCCCGCTTCTTCGTACCGGCCGCTCTTGGCGACTTCATGCACTTGCGGCAACAGCGCATCAATCGCTTGTTCAAAGTCAGGCGCTGATTTGGTCTTTGAGATAAACGCGAGCCAGTGTTCAACACGGTCATCCGGCGTCACGGCGAACTTCGCGTCGTAGGCGTCAATCGCCTTTTGCAGTGTCGCGGCGTCTCCCGCTTCATAGATCAGCGGAAAGGTCTGCTGCAAAATCACAAACAACTCATCCGGCGATTCGGCCGACTTGCCGGCCATCTGCATCAGCCGCGCGATCAACGCCTGCTTTTGCGCCGGCGTGTTCGCCTTTGACACGCCGATCGCCTCGTCTAACAGTTCCAGCACCGCCGCTTGTCGGGCAGCATCAGGCGGCGCCACGTCGTCGGCCAAGAGACGTTGCACCGGCGACAACGCTGTCACGCTGAAGACGAGAGCGGCGGAGATCACGAGGTGGTATTGGATGAGCATGGCAATGCGTTGAGGATGGAGGAGTTGTTTCGATGGCTGGCCACTATTTGTCCGGGTATTCTTCGCCCCATTCGATGACGGGGAAGACCTTTGTATTTCGACCAACATTACCTTCAAAGTCGTGCCAGCCTGCATCGCTAGTCGAATTACGTTGTGCGAGAAAGAATTCGACTCCTCCACCGTTATCCGGTTGTCGGCTTCCCCAGGACCCGATATATCGCAGCGGTCGATTTCTTTCATCACGCCAAACATCGTTACCTTGTCGACGCCAAGCGGCCATCCAAATAGTTTTGTTGGCGGCGATTCTTTGAAAGAACTCTTCTTCTTCCTTCGATGAGATGGTCAACAGACGCCCTTGCAGTGCTCTCGCCAATTGCTGGGCATCAGGTCGTCTCATCGATTGGTTGCTGATAAAGTATTTTCGCCCGTTCCAAGTGACACATTGTGCGAGAACATGGCGGGGCGGAGAGTCTTCAACCCATCCGAAGGGATTTCCCCAATCATCCCCCAGTCGAACGCCGCGGCCATCTCGACCTAATTTCACTTCAAATTTGTGAATTTCCATCACCGAAAAATAAGTGATGATTCCAGGCAATTCGAGAATCGGAAAGTACGTGTTCGTGTGAATCGATAATCTGGTGGAGCTTCCTGACCAATTCAGTAATGGTTTGTTATCCAGTGTCGCCACAATTGAGACTTGATCACCACGCTTGATCTCTACTTCGACTTCAAGGCGATAGCGAGTTCCATTGGAAATGAGACGTCCCTTTGTACTAGCACCTAATTGAGCAGGGATCCTATCGAGCTGCATCCCATCGACAAGTTGAAGTCCATTTTCCGTTCCTCCGTAGCTCGCCACCGAGAAGTCGCAGTTTCGATGTCCGATTGGAAGTCGCAATGAGATGGCGTCTTGCCCTTTCGTTCTGACAAACTCAACGGCCAACGTGTAGCTTCCGTCTAATTTATAAGGAGCAAAAACTCTTGGGCAAAGAGTAGTGTCGCCGCTGAGGATTCCCTCCCTAAGTTGCCATTTTCCGAACATCACATTGTCCGGCACTTGAATCATCGACAATAAATCAATCCACTCCCCATTCGCCCGATCGATCACCCCAATTTGCGGACCGCTCGAAGTCGTTTCCGTCGTTCCTAGCGACTCCGTCAACAACGCCAACCGCTTCGTCACAAACGCCTTCTCCAGCGGGCTCAACTCGTCGAGATGAATAATGGCGTACCACGCTTGCGATTGTTCCTCAATTTTCTTCTTTGTCGCGCCGCTTTCTAACTCGGCAACTGTCCACCAAGCGCCGGCAACCTTCGCCGCTCGCGCTGCGCTGGCGTCACGCTCCGCAACGATCGCTAGTTCTTCCTCCGCAGCTGTCTTCCAAGCAGCGTCACTGCCCTTCGCAAGCAGCGGCAGCGCTCCTTCCCAATCATCGCCATAAACTGCTTTCCATTTCCCCAACAGAAGATTCGCTTTTGGATCATCCGGATTGTCGGCCAACACCGCTGTTGCCGTTTTTTGCGCGACGTCGGCGTTGTAGCGATCTTTCAATACATTGCGCAGGTCGGCCAGTTTGGTAAATGCAACCGTCGCCGAAACTCGTCGCGCCTCGACAGCCCCTTTGGTCAACCATCGCCCCGCTTCTTCGTACCGGCCGCTCTTGGCGACTTCATGCACTTGTGGCAACAGCGCATCAATCGCTTGTTCAAAGTCAGGCGCCGATTTGGTCTTCGAGATAAACGCGATCCAGTGTTCAACACGATCATCCGGCGTCACGGCGAACTTCGCATCGTAGGCTTCAATCGCCTTTTGCAACGTCGCGGCGTCTCCCGCTTCATAGATCAGCGGAAAGGTCTGCTGTAAAATTACATATAACTCATCCGGCGATTCGGCCGACTTGCCGGCCATTTGCATCAGCCGAGCGATCAACGCCTGCTTTTGCGCCGGAGTAGTCGCCTTTGACACGCCGATCGCCTCTTCTAACAGTTCCAGCACCGCCGCTTGTCGGGCGGCATCAGGCGGCGCGACGTCGTCGGCTGAGAGTTGTGGAGAGCTGCCCGCGAACATCGCAAAGATCAAGACAATTTGCAGCAGCGTTCCGGACTGGCTCAATTTCATGACAAGGTCGCTCTGGCTTCAGCGATAAGATAATACAGCGGCGGCAATCGACATCCCCCGCGAAGGAGGGTTCATTCTAGTTGCCGGCCGATAAACGAGTCAACTTGCGGCGCAAGCCAGTAGCTAGACTGGCCGACGTTGAATTTTGCAAAACAAGTATTGACAATGTCTTAGTCTTTCGTTATGATGTACTCATACATTTAAGTTAACGACGCAGCCGGACTGTACAGAAAAAAGGGGAAACTAAATAGAAACAGATCACCTATTCCACTCATCTTTCCGAGAATTCCTAAACTCACCAGCTACTCGGATCTCGATCCAGCAACCCAAGAGGTCGACTTTTTGATGCAGAGCCAACGCACTCAAGCAGGACTACACTGCTAAACCAGCCAGCAGCTTCAACCAATAGGGGGAGGTATGGCGAAACCAGAATATTGAAACGTGTATTGTCCTACTGTCCTGTCCTACTTGAGGTTGCGCTATCGGAGAACAAAGCAAGAATGGAACGCGGATACCACGGATGAGGAACGGAAAACGCGATAAGAACAAACTCTAAAACGTTCACACTAGCCCGCAGCGCCAGCGAGGAAATCGGTCTGGCTACTTCGACCCGGGTTAGAGTCGCCAAGCGGATTTCCTCGCTGGCGCTGCGGGCTAGTGTTCAATCGGTTCGAAATGCGTAACTTCGCTATTCGAGCTTCGTCATTCCTTCGACATTAGGATTTCGACATTCGTCATTTACAACTAAACCTATGCCCAACGAAACTTCCCCATTAATTACCCGCGTCGCCGGGCGGCGCGATCATCCTGCCTGCGCCAAGATCTTTTACGCGGCTCGCAAGCAGGCGTTCCATTGGTTTCCGCCGGCCAAGATTCGGTTTGATGACTTTGAACAAGCGACGGCTGACGAACCGATCTGGGTCGCTGAGCGCAATCGTCAGATTGTGGGCTTCGTCTCGTGGTGGCCGCCAGAAAACTTCATTCACAATCTATTTGTTGCGCCCGACCAACAGCGCCGCGGCGTGGGCGAAAAATTGTTGGCTGCCTGTTTGGCGCAAGTGGGCCGGCCGGCTCGATTGAAATGCAATATCGCCAATGAACAGGCGCTAGCGTTTTATGAAAAACAGGGCTGGCGGCGTGACTCGCAATCGACCAGCCCTGAAGGGCCTTATTGGTTGATGATGCTGGATGCTGAAACCTGAGCAGCCACGCATGTCGCTATCCATTTCGACCTACGTGACTGTTCAAGGCAGAATCTTGCTTAGGCTTGTCCGGGATGGCTCCACATATCGCGATACGGCTTGGTCAACAGCTGGGTCGCTTGTTCATCGCCGGTGACAATTCGTTTCTCGGGATCGTAACGCAGCGGACGACCGTTGAGTCCCATGCTGACGTTCGCCAATAGACAACTTGCGGTAGAGATATGACCTTCTTCAATATCAGCGACCGGGCGCCCTCGGTTTTCGATCGCCACCAAAAAGTCTTGCATATGCAGCCGAGTCGCCGGAGCGGCGTTCAGCTCGATATCTTTTTCGGTCAGGTCTTCAGGGTATTTTTCGCGTTCAAAGAAGCAGTCAAAGTGCAGTGGTTTGCCTCCTCCTTGAGGAATGAAGTCAGCCCGCATCGTGCTGGCTTTCAGCGTTCCTTTTTCGCCGTAGATAAACAGCGCCCATGGATAGTCAGGATCCGTCGGAGTCCCCCAGCTGCGATGCGTCCAAACCGCGTCGAAATCGTCATAGGCGAAGGTCGCCGTTTGCGTGTCGCTGATATTCGATTTGCCATCTTTCTGCACGTAAATGCCGCCGTTCGACGTGACTTGATTGGGCCAGCCCAGTCCCAGCATCCAGCGCACCGTGTCGAGCATGTGAATGCACATGTCTCCCATGATGCCGTTGCCGTACTCAGTAAAGGTGCGCCACCAACGGCGATGCGGCAGACCATCGTAAGGTCGCAACGGCGCCGGACCGGTCCACATTTCGTAGTCCAAAAAATCAGGAACCGATTCTAGCGGCGGATTGCCGTTGGCCCGCATGTGGTAGTAGCAGCACATTTCGACGTGGCCAATTTTTCCCAACAACCCTGCTTCGATCACTTGCTTTTTCACGTCGATCAGATGCGGCGTGCTCTTGCGCTGGGTGCCAACCTGGACGACGCGGCCATGCTTGCGCGCGGCGTCTACCATCGCTTCGCCTTCGCGGACATCGCGACTGATCGGCTTTTGACAATAGACGTCGGCGCCGGACTCCATTGCGGCGATCGCATGCAGCGCGTGCCAATGATCGGGCGAACCAACCAACACGATGTCGAGATCTTGCTCCTTTAGCATTTCACGATAGTCGCCGTAAGTGCGCGGCTTTTTCTTCGACGCTTGACGCTGACTGGCGATCTCCACCGCGCCGGCCAGCATGTTTTGATCGACGTCGCAGATCGAGACGACATCAACCGGCGCAACCTGGATCAACCGCCACAGATCGCTTTTGCCATACCACCCGGCGCCGATCAAACCGACTCGCTTGGGAGCATCGGCGGCTACGGCATACGCGCGCGAATGAAGTGAAGCCAGCGTCAACGCGGCGGCGCTGGAAGTGAGAAACTGACGACGCGGGAGCGAAGAGGAAGAGTTTGCCACGGCGTTCTCCAAAAGTTGGGGCAGACAAGGTGAACGACTCTTATCGTATTCGACCCAACTGCGATTGTCGCGTGCTTCAATCTGGATTTGCCGAAACGGCGATGCTATCCAAAAAAGCAGCCCGGGCGAACGCGAAGTCGACCGGGCTGCGGTAGATCGAGAGAGCAGAACTGATTATTCGTCGTAGATCGACCCCAGGATCAACGAGTCGATCACTTCCAGATTGGCGTCCACAGTGTTGTAGACGGCGTTACCTTCACCCGATCTCCAGCCGCGCCCTGCTTTGTTCAACAAGACCAACGACTGTTCAAGCGTGAAGTCGCCATCATTGAAGATCGCGCCTCCCTGCTCTTCGGCCGAGTTCATCGCAAACAAGGTATCGGTCGCGACAACCGTCCCTTGGCTGGCGATTGCGCCTCCCCGAGCACCCGACCGATTGAGCAAAAAGTTGCTGTCAGAAATCGAAAGCGACGCGGCCGCGCCGTTGCTATCGATAGCGCCACCTTGTTGCGCCGCGTAATTGCCCACAAAGGATACGCCTTGAATGGTCAACGAGTCGGTTTCGTCCTTGCCGACATTCTCGATCGCGCCGCCGCGGCCAATCAAATTGGTCGACGTCTGTTGATTCAAACCGAGCGCTTGATTGTTACTGAACTCGCCGCCGGTGATCGTCATCGCGCCCAGATAGTTTCTCACGCCGCCGGCGTTCTTATCAGCCGTATTGCGGAGGAAGTCAGTATCAAGGATCGTGACATTGCCTTGATTGTTCACCAAACCGCCGCCGTATTGGGCCGCGTTACGTTTGACCTGGCTATCGGTCAGGCTGACGCTGCTTTGATCGACAAAGACGCCGCCTCCCTCGTTTGCTTGGTTGCCGCTGATATTGGCGTCGCTGATCGCGACCTCCCCATTACTGCGGTAGATGTAGATCCCGCCGCCGTTGAGTTCGGCGGTATTGTCTTTGAATGTCGAGCCCGCAATCGAGCCAACGCCATACTGAACGGCCATGCCGCCGCCGTTCAACTGCGAGCTGTTATCACGGAACTTGCTCTCTTGCACCGTAAATTGGCCGCCGGAAATGAAAAGTCCGCCGCCCCAGTTTTGTGCTGCGTTCTGACGGAAAGTGCTGCCCATGATCGACAGCGTGGCGCCGTTGGCGGCAACTCCGCCGCCAAAGTTCCCCGTGTTGCCCGCAACAATTACATTGTCGAGCGAGAGCGTGCTGGAGTTCGCGTTGATGCCGCCGCCGTTTCTGCCGGCGTTGTCCGCAACGCGCGAATCACGGATCGTCAGCGTACTGTTACTGTAAACGTTGACGCCGCCGCCATCGAAGGTCGCCTGATTCGATTCCAGCGTAGCGCCAGTGACCGTACCGGTACTGCTTTGCACTTCGAGCCCTCCGCCGGTATTGGCGGTGTTGTCGCGGATATTGGTACCGTCGATCTCGAACTGACTTTGAAACGCGAACAACGCTCCGCCGCCCGACTTGGCGTTGTTGTCTCGGATCGTGCCGCCGATGATCGTAAGTTCGGCGGCGTGCGCCATCAGCCCCCCGCCGTAAATCGCATCGCCGCCAGCGATTTCGGTATTTTCGACCGTCATCTTGCCGCCGTTGATGTAAAGTCCCGAGCCGTAGTTCGCGAGATTATCAATCACGCTGGAATCGCTGACCGTCACCGTCGCGCCGCTAAGCCCGCGGACCGCGCCGCCGTTGCTGGCCGAGTTCGCTTCCAAGTGCGACTGCTGAATGGTCAGCGTGCTGTTGCTAAAGACGTTGATTCCCCCGCCGTTGCTGTTTGCATGATTCGAGGCGAAGGTCGCGTTGGTTACTGCGCCGGTGCTCGACTGCACTTCGAGCCCGCCGCCGTTGGCAGCGGAGTTATCACGGATTTCAGCGCCGTCGATCTCGAACTGACTTTGAAACGCGAACAACGCTCCGCCGCCCGACTTGGCGTTGTTGTCTCGGATCGTACCGCCGATGATCGTGAGCTCGGCGGCGTGCGCCATCAGCCCCCCGCCAAAGATCGCATTGCCGCCGGCGATCTCGGTATTTTCGACCGTCATCTTGCCGCCGTTGATGTAAAGTCCCGACCCATAGTTCGAGAGGTTATCGATCACGCTGGAATCGCTGATCGTCACCTCGGCGCCGTTGGATCCACGGATTCCGCCGCCAGCGGCGAGCCCTTGGTTACCCTGCACTTGCACGCCGCTGATGTTGGCGACACCGCCAACCAGATCGATCGCTCCGCCGCGTTGCCCCTGGTTGTTAGACAGTTCGCCTCCGTTGATCGTCAAATTGGCGTAGTAGGTGCTGATTCCGCCTCCTTCGGCAGTCGACGCATTGTCGGTCACGTCGACGTCGGTCAAGGTCAAAGCGGCGCTGATGACCGCGACGCCGCCGCCCACATTGGCCGTATTATTTTGCAGCGATCCTGCATTCATATCGACGTTGGCGTTGTTGGTCATGTAGAGACCGCCGCCGCTATTGATCGCATGATTGCCCGTGAATCCCGTATTGGCGATCGCAGCACTGCCGCCACCGATCGAGAGGCCGCCCCCAATGTTGGCGTTGTTGCCGCTGATTTCTGCCTGGTCAACCGAGAACGTGCTTTGGAAGCTAAAGACGGCGCCGCCGCCTGCGTTCGCGGTGTTGGTGGTCAGCTGGCCGCCCTGGATGGTGAGCTGCGCGGCATGGCTCATCACGCCGCCGCCATAGATTGCTTGATTCCCAGCAACTGTAACGTTATCCAGCAACATTTCGCTGCCGTTCACATACAAGCCGCCGCCGTAGCCGGCGCTGTTTTGTGTTACGAGGGTATCGATCAAAGTGACCACTGCGCCAGAGCTGCCGTTGACTCCGCCGCCGCTGCCCGAAGTGTGATTTTCGGTCACGATCGAATTGCTGATCGTAAGCTGCGATCCGCTGACATAGACGCCGGCGCCTTGATTATCGTTGCCCGACGATCCGTTGGCGTTGCCGTCGCGTATGGTGACTCCATCCAGCGAAGCGACGCCGCCGCCGTTCATGGTGATGACGTTGTAGCTGTTATCGCTGCTATCGCCGATTGTGCCCAGATCGCCGCTGAGAATGGTGCGATAAAGATCAATGTCGCGCAGTTCCGGAGCATTCGGCGTACCGGCATAGCCGCCGACCAACGAAACGCCATCGGGCAGATAGAACGAACCGTCCCGACCCGATTGTCCATGCAGCTCAGGCGTATAGGTTCCTGCGGCAATCCGGATCTCGTCGGTCCCCGGCGTATCGTGAGTCCTCGAGAGCGCCTGCTCCAAGCTGGTATAAGCATTCAACCAGTTCGAGCCGTTCCCTTGACCAGAAGCATCAAAGTCAACGTAGAAGATGTTCGAAGCGTCCAGCACCCGGCGCTCTTCCAACGTCTCGATGGCCTGCAAGCGGCTGAACAAGTTTTTGGATTGTTGTTTACGTCGTTTCTTCACCTTGTTTTTGAACGAAGGAAAAGAGAGCGCGAAGCCTTTGCGACTCGACATGCGTATTCTCCGAGAGAGGCATGGGGGTGAAAATCACGATTAATCAAGCCGCTTCTCCTGATCCGACGAATAGCCTATCGAGTGGTCAGGCCACAATCAACCAGAGGGGTGTTATTTTTATGCGAAGAAAACTTAATTCCTGGAGAGCGCCGTCGAGATCTACTTTTAGACGCTATCGAAACGAAGGATCGACAAACAGAAATGCCAGCGAATCCAGCTCAATCGGCTTGCTCACCGGCTTCCGCCGTCTCCGGCAACATTAGCACCGCACCCACAAAAAAGCAGATCGCTCCTTGCAAAGTAAACGCTGTCGCCGCCGTCCTCGCAACGGCGTTTGGCTCGCCCGGCAGCACGATTGCGAACATTGCAGAGAGCATGAAACCTACGCACCCCAGTAGATTGATTGTGACAATCCACCACGACAGGTTCTTGGGCTGCGTCGCCCAGTAGGCGTGACAGACTTCGATAAACGCCAGATAGCCGGAGGCGAGAAACAGCATCGAGCCAATCAAGTTGGGCAGCCAAACCCACAGGTCTTGCTGCAACCAACTCAGACTCCGCCACATCCCGTCAAACGTGTTGAAGTTAAACAAGATCGTGCCGACAAACTGCAACATGCAACTCAGCCAGCCCGCATCATGCGGGCGCCAGGCGAAGAGTGTGGTGCGAAGCGGTTTTGCTACTCCAAACTCGCCGGCGTTGGCGGCTTGAAATAGTTGTAAGTAAGCAGCGATGGTAAATGGAATCGAACCGGCGAAATAGATCGCGCCGATCCTCGGTTCGCTCCATCGCAAGGAGTTCGCCCATTCAGGCCAGAGACTCAAAGTACTGGCCAACGCGAACAAACCAGCGCCAATCGCGAAGATGACCCCGATCCACCAGTTCAACTTGTGAGGAAGCCAGAGCCCGCGGATTAGAAGCTGCGGCATTCGCCTGACCAGCAGCGTCTCAGGCGGCGCTAACTGTTTGCGATGACGCCGCGCATGCCATTGCTGACAGATTTCGCCCATACGACGCCCGATGCGCAGCGTGACAAACGGCCAGGCGCCATGCTCTTCGATCTGTTCCACCGGTTCGGTTTCGTTCATCACAAGGTGATAATTTCGAACCTAGGATTAGTGATGAAACCCGCCCGCTTCCTCTTCGGTTAGCGGCTCTGCGATGGGGTGATTCTTGAAATAGTCGATGCCGCGCTGGATATCTTCCAAGAGGAGCGCGCCAAGATCGCGGCTGACGCCGTGACGAACCAAAATTCGCTGGATCACTTGATCGCTTTGATTGTCCGGCAACGAGTAAGCCGGCACTTGCCAACCACGCGTGCACAGGCGATCGGCCAGGTCATACAGCGAGAAGCCAGCCTTGACGCCGGGCTTCAATTTCCAACAGAGCGCCGGGATACCACTGCGGCGATCACCGTCATAGATAACGTCGAACAAGCCGATCTTTTCAAGCTCTTCGGCCAGGTAAGATGCGGTGTCATAGCAGGCCGAATGAATCTTGCGATAGCCGTCACGACCAAGCCGCAAAAAGTTGTAGTACTGACAAACGACCTGCCCGCCGGGACGCGAAAAGTTAAGCGCCAAGTCACGCATATTGCCGCCGAGATAGTTGACCCAAAAGATCAAATCGTCGGGCAGATCTTTTTCTTCCCGCCAAATAACCCAGCCAACGCCCAGCGGCGCCAGACCAAACTTGTGACCCGAAGTGTTGATCGATTTCACGCGCGGCAGACGAAAATCCCAGACCAGTTCTGGTGCACAGAAAGGCGCCAGAAAACCGCCGCTGGCCGCGTCGACATGGATGGGAATATCGAGCCCTGTTTCTTTTTCGAGCTTGTCGAGGGCCGCCGCGATTTCAAAGACCGGCTCATACTGACAAGTGAAGGTTACGCCGAGCGTTGGGACCACGCCGATTGTGTTTTCGTCGCATCGCTTGATCACCTCCTCAGGCGTCAGCAGCAAGCGACCTTCTTCCATCGGCACTTCGCGCAGTTCGATATCCCAGTAGCGAGCAAACTTGTGCCAACAAACTTGGACGGGGCCGGTGATCAGATTCGGCTTGTCGACCGGTTTGCCGGCGGCGACACGTTTGGCTTTCCAGCGATTCTTCATCGCCATCCCGCCCAGCATCGCCGCTTCGCTCGAACCAGTGGTCGAACAGCCGATGGTGTTGGCTTCGGACGGCGAGTTCCACAAATCAGCCAGCATGTGGACGCAGCGCGCTTCGATCTCGGCGGTCTGCGGGTATTCGTCCTTGTCGACCATGTTTTTGTCGAGACATTCGTCCATCAACTTGTGGACTTCCGGCTCGACCCATGTCTGACAGAAGGTCGCCAGATTTTGCCGCGAGTTGCCATCGAGCATCAGCTCGTCATGCACCACCGAATAAGCATGTCGCGGGTTCTGCTCGATGTGCGGAAATTTGTATTTGGGCATTGCGACCGAAAGATCGGTCGATGCGTAAACGTCATCATCCAACTCTTCGCGGCGATCATCTTTCTCGTGCAGAACCATCGGCGAGGTCTCCAGGTGGTCGTAGGACATGCGCGACGCAGCGCCGCTGTAGATACCGGCTTCCGAGCAATACCGGGCCGATAGGCGCCTAGGCTACCAGAATCGTGCATGGGATGCAGCGCGGATTGAAGACAAGAAAGCGACATTGCAGGGATCGTGGGTCATTGCAGGAATTTGTTAAACGTACGCCAGATATCTTCATTCCGGCGCTATCTAATCAGTCTGCTGACGAAACCTGCTGGTCGCTATTGTTGTCCTTGATCCCAACCGCGCCACAACCAGCGCAGCGAATCGGGCAAGATCGCGCCGCCGTGCACGCCGCTATGGCCGCCGGTTCCGCCGACAAACTTGTAGTCGTACTTTTTAAACTCCAGTGCTTTCGCCATCTGTTGGTTCGAGAGCCACCAGTTGCCGTGTTCGTTGTCGACGTCGTTCTCGCCATCTTGCAGGAAGATGCGGAGCGGCTTCGGATCCGTCTTGCGAATCAAAGCGGGATAGACATGGCCGCCGCGGATGTTGGTGAAGCTGCCGACATGGCTCAACACTTTGCGAAACTGATCGGGCCGCTCCCAAGCGACGGTGAACGCGCAGATGCCGCCGGACGAGATGCCGCAGATGGCTCGTAGATCGGGGTCGTCGGTCAGCTTGTAGTCTTTGGCGACCGTAGGCAGGATTTCGTCAATGATGAAGTTGGAGTAGTCGGCGCTGAGCGTATCGTACTCAAAGCTGCGGTTATTGGATCGCCACGGTGAGTCAATCTTGCTCTCCCCTTTATGCCCTGGGTTGAGGAAGATGCCGATCGTGACCGGCATCTCTTCGGCCGCGATCAAATTGTCCATCACCGCAGGCGCCCGAAACTGACCCGTCTCGTTGACATACGTATGACCATCTTGAAAGACCATCACCGCGGTCGGCGTCTGACCGTCGTACTGGGCGGGAACATAAAGGTAATACTCGCGCGACGTATCCGGGAAAACCTTGCTGGCGGCGAAAACGTGCTTGGTGACTGCTCCTTGGGGGACCTCGGCTTTGCGCGTCGAATCGGGGCTAAGCTGGTAGTCGGTATCGGCCGCCGTCGCGAGCGAGGCAAAACCGATCAGCAACAAAGCGAACGGGGCGAATCGTTTCATCAGGCAAAAAACTCGGCGGATGGCCAATCGGGTGGGAACCAGCGATGCTCCCATCCTACCATCACCGCTCTCCGACAAAATTCACCCGGGTCCGAAATAAACCATGCAGCGGCAAAACTAGGATCAACCAGCGACAACGGCCAGGGATTTGTTCACCCAATCGCAAAATTCTCTATTTCGAGAGTTTGTGCGTGTTTTAGACAGATCTATCGATCCCGATGGGAGACACCGACAATTGGAAAATTAAATGCCCTTAAACCATCCACAATTGACACTAACGTTAATTTAATCCAAAAACGCGCGGATTTTCCATTTCACATCCTACGTTTTTTCGCAAAATCTTAGGAGCAGACGAAACGCGCTTGATTTCATGGGGTTATTGGTATCATTAGTAGGTGAAGTACATCGGAGACGGCGACCCTCCCATCACAAAGTTGGGAACTTGAGATCGGCGATTTCCGCGACTTATTTGCAGATAGTCACTTCACCCTATTCTCTGAGTGTCGCGGTTCCTGGCGGGCGAACACGGCAGAAACCCTCCCTTTTCAGCTCCTGATTCCAGAATAGATGACCCCATCGAAACGAAGACTCTTCGCGCCGGGATCGTTGACGATTTCGGTAAGCGATCTCATAGTCGCTACGTCCCTGATCTGTGTCGGACTTAGTTTTTCCACCGCGTTCTTGAAATACGCTGGGTTTGACTTTGCTGGCAGCATGGACGCCAACGTCGCCTACGCCACGTTCGCGTCGGTCAACATTTCGGTCGGTGTGATCAGCGCCATGATTGCATGGCGGTGGTTCACGCGGCGGCGGCGCTTGGATTTGAGCACCCGCTGGTCGCCGGGCAACTTTCTGATGTTGCTGGTGATGCTGTACGTACCCTTCTATTTCTTCCGCGAATTCATCTGGCTGTCGTGGGCGAGTCCCGCTTGGTTGAAGCCGATGCTGGGTCCCGCCGCCGCCGTATTGAGCTTGATGATCTGGTCGATCGGGATGATCACCACCACGATGATTCCCAAGATGCGGTGGAAATTGGTCACCTTCACCTTTGCATTGCCGCAGTTAGCGATCGCGTCGATGGATATCTTCTCTCCGACCGACATGATGACCGGCTCTGACTTTTGGGCGAGCCGGTGCGTGATCGTGCTGGCCGCTGCGGCCGCCGCACAGACCTTGATGGCGGCAACGGTTGATCTGGCGCTGCGAGAAGAACGAGACCTGGGGCATTACTTGGGAATTGGTCTGTTCATAGCGCTATGTATGAACCTGACCGTTGAATGGGGATTCTACTGGCTCTACTAGATCTACTAGGTAGCTCTACGCAGCGCCGCCGCATCATGCTGCTCGAAAAATGCAGCGCCGGTCGGAAGCGTTAAACGCTGATTTGAACCAGGTTTTCTGGGGTATTTCGACGTAATTGACCGCATGCCGCGTTGATTTTATCTCCCTTTTTCTGCCGGAATTTGACCGTCAAACCGGCCCCTTCAAGAATGGCGCGAAATGCATGTTGCGCTTCTTTGCTGGGCGTGCGATAGGGTAAGCCGGCGACTGGATTGTAGGGGATAATATTCAGCAGCGCCGGTCGACCGCGAAGCAACTTCGCCAAGCGATGCGCATGCTCTGGCTGATCATTCAGCTCGGCCAACAGCACGTATTCAAACGTCAGTCGACGACCCGAGACTTCAAAGTAATGATCGGCAGCTTCTAGGATCGCATGGACGCCGATGTTTTTGTTGGTCGGCACGATTTGATTGCGCAGTTGATCGTCAGGCGCGTGCAGCGAAACAGCCAAATGGTATCGGCTATCGCGATCGGCCAACCGTCGAATCGCCGGGGGCAAGCCGACCGTCGAGATCGTAATGCGGCGATGACTGATCCCCAACCCTGTTTCGGACGAGGCAAAATCGAGCGCCGGCAGCAATCGGTCGATATTCGCCAGCGGTTCGCCCATTCCCATCACCACGATGTGGCTCAATCGCTCGCCAGTTGGTAACAAGCGTTGCAGACGTAGCATCTGCTCGATGATTTCGCCGACGGTTAGATTCCGCTCGACCCCATCCAGTCCGCTTGCACAGAAGACGCACCCCATAGCGCAGCCAACTTGCGTGCTGATGCAGATCGTGCGGCGATCGCCGTCACGCAGCAAGACGCACTCGATCCGGCCGCCGTCATGCAATTGCAGCAGCAGCTTCTCGGTCCCGTCGGCGGCGGTCGTGTGACGCGCGATCTGGGTCGACCACAACTGGGCCTTCTCGGCCAGTTGAGCTCGGAGCGGTTTGGGCAGATTGGCCATGTCGTCAAACGACTCGGCGCGATTCTCGACAATCCAGCTACGAATTTGCTGCGCACGAAACTTGGGCAGACCCCACTCGACGACCATCGCCGTGAGAGCAGGTAAATCAAGAGTTTGCAGCAAATGGGGCGTCATGCGCGTCCCTCAGGTGGCGGATCGAGCCGAATAGCTAACGGTGGCGGAGCGTAACGCCGTGCTGTATAATGGTCCGATTACGCACTGGGGGGAACCTCCCAGCGGAGATTCGCCGCGGGACCTTTTCTTACCAATCAATTCTCCCTCGCTGTCGATCGCAGTCAACAACGGACAAAAAAGACCAGGCCTATGGCTCGCAAAGTTGTCAACCGCAAAGAGTTACGTGCACAATCTGACGCTGCGGAAAGCGCCGCTGAGGGGGCCGAAGTCGCCCCAAAGAAAAAGGCCAAGCGTAAATCGCGGGCGAAAAAAGTCACCGAAGTTCGCATGAAACTCTTCTGGGGCGTCTTCAATCAATCGATGAAGCGGATCGCTCTGTATGAGTATGATCAAAAGGATGAAGCCGAGAAAAAGGCGCAAGACCTTAGCAAGTCGGGCAAACCCCCGCACTTCGTCCAGAAGGTCAAAGAGACGATCGAGGAAGTGATTGAATAAGTCGCGCCCGTGATTCGATTCTGGGGCGACAGACATTTGGATGCTCTCCCGGAGGATTCTCGGTATGTTCGCACGTATCCAACTACTTACGTTATTAACCATCGCTCTGGCGGGTTGTTCGGCCGATCAGCCGGCGCCGCCTGCTGGCGGCGCATCGGCTACTGCGCCCGCCACTCAACCAGCGTCGACCGAACCGGAGCTGACGTTAAGTCTGGCCCCGGTCGGCGTTCCGGTTCCGCCGCTGGACGGCGGACGCTTGAAAACGACGATTCCGCAAGGCTGGAAATTGCTTCCCCGCCGCAGCGAATATCTACTGGGCGCCTATGAAGCCGAACCCTCCGGCATCCCGCGCATCCTGATGCATGTCAGCGACAGTCCGCTTGAAGACGTCAAGGACGAAGCTTCGGCCAAGGTCTTGTACGATACACTCGCAGGCGAAATCGGCGAATTGACCTTTGCCGATCCGCAACCCAAGGTGATTGAAATTGGATCGACCTACTGGGTTCAGTATGTCCGGCCAGCCAAATTTAATAGCGAAGTCGCTCGCCAATTGGTGCTCGAAACGGTGCGTGACGGTCGGCGCTACAAGCTGGAGCTGTTTGTTGTCAAAGATGATCTAGGCAGCAAAGCCAGCGCCATCTATCGGGTCGCCAACGATACGCAGTTCCTTGCGGAGAAATCAGATCCGCCAGCAGAGGCGGAGCCAGAATCGGAACCAGCTGAGGAGCCGGCGGAAAAGCCTGCGACCGAAGACTAATCTTGAGCGAACTCTCGCCGATTCACCGCTGGATTGTCTGCTATGAGCGAATATCAGTTTGTCGCGTTCCGTGCGATCGATGCGCCTGTTACCCAGGAGAACCTGGAGTTTATGCAGCAGCAATCGTCGCGCGCAGAGATTACTCCTTGGTCGTTTGACAACGAGTACAACTACAGCGATTTCAGCGGCGACGCCGAAGAGATGCTCTGTCGCGGCTATGACATGCATCTGCACTACGCCAACTTTGGTACGCGTCGCTTGATGATTCGGTTGCCGCATGGATTGCCAGATCGCCGCGTCGTCAAACCATATCTGGATGGCGAAGCATTGCAGTTTATCAAAGATAAAAAGGGCTCCGGCGGGATCCTGCAGATCGATCCCTATTACGAGGATGCAGAGCTGGATGACCTCTGGGATTTGGGCATGCTGCTTGATCGGCTGTTGCCGCTGCGCGACGAAATCTTGTCCGGGGATTTACGTCCGCTCTACTTGGCCTCGATGGCGGTCCGATCGGACAGTAATCATGACCCCGACCAAGCGATGGAGCCGCCTGTCCCGGCTGGATTGGATCAGTTAACGGACGCGCAGTGCGCTTTGCTGGAGTTTTATAATCTAAATCAAAGCTTGGCCAACGCGGCCGCGCAACAAGGCTCGCCGTTACCTACGGCGAATGATCCCACCGCCAATTACAACCTTTGGCTCTCGGCACAAACCACAGCCCAAAAGGAAAAATGGCTCTTCCAAATCATGTCTGGTTCGGCGGTCCTCATTCGCAAAGAGCTACTCAAAGCCTATCAGAAGTCAGGCACGCATCCCGCCTGGCCGACCAACCCCGGTACGCGCACCATTGCCGAGCTTTGGAAGGAAGCTGACAAGCTTTCGATAGCGGAAGCGCAGCGCGCCGAAGAAGAGGAAAGCAACTTTCGCTTGCAACGTCGCGTCGAGATGGCCAACGATCCCAAACCTACGCTCAAAGTAGTTGAAGAGCTTGTCGCAAAGCGTAGCCGCGACAGTTATCGCCAAGCCGCCGAGCTGTTGTCCGAATTACAGATCGCACTTCGCACTGCCCATCAGCCCGATTTGGCCGCCCAGCGAGCGGTTGAGTTGGTGCAGCAATATCCGACTTTAAGTGCGCTGAAAGCCGAATTGAAACACCAAGGATTCTTGGGAAAAACGCCTAAAACTTAAGGGGGTTTCTCACCTACGCAAACGGGCTGAGACTTGATTCGATCACCGGTTGCGCGGCGCGTGGTTCGCCGCGCAACCAGCAATTTTTAAGGGCAATCACCCGGCTTAACCAAACAACCCGGTGACCGCTTCTGCTTTCACCATCTCGCGCGGTTGATTCAAGTGGTTATAAACAATCGTCGCTGGGTCGATTCCCATGGCATGGTAGATCGTCGCTAGCAACTCGGTCGGATGAACCGGATCGTTCAGCGGCGACGAGGCGGTTTGATCCGATTCGCCGTAGACCGATCCACGTTTGATTCCGGCGCCGGCCAAACATGCGGTATAGCAATAGGGCCAGTGATCGCGACCATCGGCGCTGTTGCCATTGCCCGAAGTGCTAACTCCTCGCTGCGGACTGCGGCCGAACTCGCCGACCGCGACGACCAGCGTTTCTTCGAGCATGCCGCGCTCATCCATGTCGGCGATCAATGCAGACAAGCCGCTATCGAGCATCGGCCCCGATTGGTTTTTCATCCGGTTGGTCAAACCGACGTGATGGTCCCAACTATGATTGTCTGAGTTCGCGACCTTCGGCCAAATCACTTCGACTACGCGCGTGCCGGCATCGATCAAACGTCGCGCCAGCAGCAAGCTTTGGCCAAAGGTATTGCGGCCGTAGAGCTCGCGCGTTTTTTCGTTCTCTTTGCTCAGATCGAACGCATCCCGAGCGCGTCCCGAAGCGATCAAGTTCATCGCCGTTTCGTAATACTTGTCCATGTCGTACTTGTCGACCGCTTGATCCAGCGCCGGCATTCCGGCGTTGATCAAATCGCGCAGTCGAGCACGACGCCCCAACCGATTGGATGAGATTTCGGGACGCAAACTCAAGTCGGTGATGTTGATCTTCTCCATCTTGTTCATGTCCATATCGTCTCCCGGCGGGAAGAGATAATACGGATCATAAGCGCGACCCAAGAAGCCGGCGGTCCCTGACTTGTTCACCACGTTGCTCTCTTGCAGCGGTCGCGGCATCATCACAAACGGCAGCATCGGCACGTCGGGCGGCAACATTTTGATGATGTTGCTGCCAAAGTTGGGGTAATCCTTCGGAGACGGCGGCTCTAACTGACCACTGGGACTAACTTTGTCGGCCGTGTAGCCGGTATGCATTTGATAGATCGCCGCCGTATGGTTGAACAAACCATTGGGCGTGTAGCTCATCGAGCGAATCAGTGATAGCTTGTCGGTCACCTGGGCGAGCTTCGGCAGGATCTCGGTCAGGTCCATGCCGGGAACTTTGCTATGGATCGTGCCGAAAGCGCTTTTCACCTTGTCCGGCACATTCTCTTTTGGATCCCACAGATCGAGATGACTCGGTCCCCCCTGCAGGTAAACCATAATCACCGACTTGGCGCGTCCCCAGCCTGACCCGCGAGACTCGCTGGCGGCGGCCGCTTGTTGCAGTTGCAACGCTTGCCCTAAGGTCACGCCTAGAAATGCAGAACCGCCGATACGCAACAGATCGCGTCGCGTTGGCCCCAATTGAGGATCACAAACGTCCTTGGCTTTTTGCCCAGGGATAACAAGCATGGCGAGAACTCCAATTCGCGATTTCCGACTTAACAACCCAATGGATGTCGTCGGAGGTAGAACGGCTTTCAGCAGATGCGGCAGGCAGGTGTGGGTTTTGCCGCGAAAGTCCATCCGGCGCAAGGGGTATTGCGCGGTCCTCCTCGCTACTAGCGCAATCAACAACCCCATGCTGATCGGCGTACCGCGCAGTATAGACCTGGATAGAAGTAAGAGTCAAACGAAATTTAGCTCTAGAACTACCTTAGGGTGGTCAAGCTTCCACTAGACGTCGCTTCAAGCTGGTTTGTGCTGCTAGCTGGGAAAAATCGTTTCGCATTGACCCCAGCTGGGCGATTTGATACTTACCTACTCCCCCAAGTCTCGTATCGGGAGAGTAACACATGCTACGTCGTCAGTTTCTGCGGTTGTTTTCGGTTAGTGTCGCCGCGTTTGTCAGCTTGTTTGTCGTCCAGGCACGCGGCGAGTCTGGCACGCCGACGCTGAGAGCCACGCTCGAGAAAGGGTTACGCGCTCGCCGACCAGTCGAGTTTGAGTTTATCCAAGAAGTAGTTTTCCTGGTCGAAACCGACGTACTGCCCAAGCAACTGGTCATGGCGTGCTTTGAATACGCTCGTCGCCGCGACCGCAATCAACCGTATCGCTACTTCGCGCCGGCGCTGCGAATCCAAGCCAAGAAGATCGGGGTCGATCTGTAAGCGCACGACGTTATCCCCCGCAAAACCTTCTTAGCACTTCTCCGGCATGCCTTCTAGTTGGAGGCTTAAAAGGAGGCGGAGGACTTTTAAATGTCTGGTGAAGACTTGGCGACGGCGCCTGTGCATTTTTCTGGTCCCTTCGGCGGTCTCCGTTTATGTTAACAGCATAGACGGTCATGGCTGAAGGAGAATCGATGAACGCATCCGTATTGCTGGCTACGTTGTTGTTAATGAAGTTCGCGTTACACAAGCGAACTAAGAGCCTACCCACATTGCCGGTTAAACGCCATCAAAATCTAAAGCTGAATGCCCGGTACAACCAAGGTTAAGAACACGCCGAACAGCCTCACCATAGTGTGGCGATTGCAACCGGACCAGGAATCAGGCGTAGATAAACGCTTGGGCTGCCAAAAGTGACAAGATTGGCAGGAGCCTCCAATCCCCAAACTATGGGACTGGATAACCGCCCAGAAAGTGGAAAACAAGTTCTGGCATTGATGGGTTTGAGATGGGAAGATTGGGGCTGAGCGGCCTGAATTCTGAATTCCCCGTACTCCGTCTTAGTTCCCCCTGCTTAATCATGGATAGAATGCAGTTAGCTTCATGAACTATTCTCAAGCAGAAATCGATGATTTGATCCACTGTACCAAGAAAATAACAGAACCACCGAAAAGAACGTTCGGCAGTTTGATGGGCTGCAAACGAAATGAATTTCGAGCGAGCTGCGAATCGAGCCGCCAATTTGCAGTCTTTATGAGGATAAATGAGAAGTTCGAGGAGAATTTCTCTATTGGGCTTAAGCACATCGCCGACGATGGAAGCGACATTGTCTTGTTGCGCTGCAATGGTCCGCATGGACCATTTAAGAAGCACGATGATAGTTGTGATTGGCATGCTAGCTTTCATGTTCATAGAGCAACAGAAGAGAATGTGAAAGCAGGTAACAAAGCAGAAAAAGGGGGGATTCTGACTACGGAGTTTCAATCGTTCAAGCAAGCGCTAAGATATTTTCTGAAGACAACTAGGATTGAATGGGACCACTCTCATTTCCCAAGTCTAACACAGCAGGAGCTGTTTGATTGATCGGAAAACGCTGCATTACAGAAGAGCTTGTCAATAGATTTGGCGAACACTTTTCGCTCCACGAAAAACGGCCTGGAATCTTCCAGGTACGTGCGCCATTGTTTCATGAAGACGGGGACATGGTTGACATCTTTATATATGCGTCAGACGAAGCGAAGTTGAGGGTATGCGATTATGGTATGACCCTGATGAGGCTTTCGTACGCGTTTGAAATTGACACTCCCAACAAACGCCGGATATTTAACGACATCTTGGCAAAGAACGGCATGTCGTTCAATGAATCAGAGGGGAATATCTTCATTGAGTGCGGACTTGATTCGCTCACTCCGGCGATTTTGCAATTTGCTCAAACTATAGCCAAGATTTCAACTCTTGAGGTCTTGAAGAGAGAGGTTGTAAGCGGCCTCTTTTTTGAGATGGTCAACGAGTTTATCGTTTCGAACTTGCAAGACTTTTCCCCTAAACTTGGAGCAATACCCATAGCCGGGCGTGACGATTTAGAGCTCACTTGCGCTTTTAACATCAACCCGCACCCAGTCTACTTGTGCGCAGTACGAAATAGTTCCCAGGCAAGGCTGGCTGCAGTTATTTTTCTTGAGTGCCAGCGGGCGCAACAAAAATTTAAGGGCTATATCGTCCACGATGATTTTGACACTCTTTCAATGAATGATCGTCGCCGAATTACGAGCGCTGCGGATAAGCAGTTTGTGAGTTTTGAAGATTTTCGCGAGAATTCACATCACGTTTTGAGTCGTGAAGCAGCTTGACTGTCGAGTAGCACAGGTGGAATGCTTTTACGGTAACTTCACCGAGAGTGGATTTCGTCAATGCATTCGAACTAATAGATCACCGGCGCCACGCTTCCAAGACGAAGATGCGATAAGAGTATGGCTCTAGGTTGCAGACCGAAGCTACTTCTCTTCAACCACTTTCTCTACCTTCGGCTCTTTGGTCGTTCTGCTTTCCATGCCGACCAAGCGCATCACAACGTAGTAAAACACCGGCGTGAAAATCAAACCAAAGAAGGTGACGCCCAGCATGCCGCTGAAGACGGCGACGCCTAGCGCGTAACGCATTTCGGCGCCGGCCCCATGTCCAAACAACAGCGGCGCTACACCCAACACAAACGCAAAGCTGGTCATCACAATCGGGCGCAAGCGGGTCGTACAGGCCTCGACCGTCGCTTCCATCAGCGGCAATCCGTCGCGTTCCATCCGATCTTTGGCAAATTCGACCACGAGAATCGCATTTTTACATGCGAGCCCCACTAATACCACAAATCCGATTTGCACAAAGATGTTCAGGTCCATCGGAGTGCCGCTCATCGTTGAGATCACCAGACCGGCGAGCGCGGCCAGCACGCACATCGGTACGACCAGGATAATGGTGAACGGCAGTTCCCAACTTTCGTACTGGGCGGCCAAGATCAGATAAACCAAGATCACAGCGCCCAGCAAAGCCGAAATCGGGTTTTGCAACACTTGTTTGAAGGAGTTGAATTGGCTCGCTTGTTCTTGCAGGAACGAGATCTCGGTCCACTCTGCTTCCATCGTCGTCGGCAGCTCTTGCTCGGCTAGTTCGTTCATCGTGCTCAAGACTTGTCCGGTACTGATGATCGGCAGGTTAATGCCGTTGATCACCGCCGCGGGGAAGCCGTTATAACGATTGATCAACACCGGCCCGGTGCTATCTTCAATGGTCGCAATGGTGCCGATCGGCACCATCTGGCCGTCGCGACCACGCACCTTCAATTGGCGAACTGATTCGGAATTGATGCGAAAGGCTGATTCTGCCTGGACGTTCACCTGCCAGGTGCGTCCGAAACGATTAAAGTCGTTGACATAAACGCCCCCCATGTAACCTTGCAGAGCACTAAAGACTTGCTCTAGCTCGACTCCCATCGTTTTGCATTTCACCCGATCGATGTCGATGTAAAGCTGCGGCGTATTCGCCCGAAAACTATTGAACGCCATCACGATGCCCGGCGTATCCAGCGCTGCGCTGGCCAGACGATCGGCCTGGGCTTGTAACACCGGCAAGCCGTTGTCACCGCGATCCTCGACCATCAATTTAAAACCGCCAGCATTGCCCAAGCCGTCGACGGCCGGTGCATTGAAGACCGAGACGCGCGCCTCTTGAATCTGACTAAATTTTTTCCGCAATTCGCCGGCAATATGCATCGCTCCGGTCGCTTCGGTACCGCGTTCGTCAAACGGTTTTAGCACCACAAATCCGCCGGCAAAGTTCGAGCTAATCGCGTTTTGAATGAACGACTGCCCTGAAACGGCCAGGATATGCCCTACCCCTTCGGTCTCCATGACGATCTTTTCTACTTCTTGGATCACCGCGTTGGTTCGTTCCAAAGAGGCGGCGTCCGGCAATTGCACGTCAAACAGCAAGTAACCTTTGTCTTGGGTCGGGATAAAACCGCCGGGGATTTTAGTAAAGCCATAGCCGGTCAACGTGATCAAGCCGACATAGACGACCAGTGCAACCACGCTGATACGAAGCAGCGACGCGATCCCCTTGCCATAGGCGGCGGTCGCCCAATCAAAGCCTTTGTTAAAGACGCCAAAGATCGCCTTCAACGTCCCATTCACCACCGGCGTCGCAAAGTACCCGAGAACTGCGCCCGGCACAAACAGCGCCGCCGTCAGCCACCATGACATGGGAGTCACTTCTCCCTCAGGCCCTTCGGGATGTCCGCCAAAGAAGAAGCTGCCGATCCAGATAGTGAGCAAGCCGCCCAAGATGACGATTCCCCACCAAGGGAGCGCTTCGCGATGGTCGGTGTGGTCTTCGCCCGGTTTGGGATCCCGGAAAATCGAGGTCGCACGCGCTGGGGTCATCGTCATCGCATTCAAGGCCGAAATCAACATCGCCGCCGCAATCGTCAAGGCAAACTGACGAAAGAACTGGCCGGTGATTCCGCCGAGAAACGCACTTGGTAAAAATACGCTGCTCAGCACCAACGTGATCGCGATGATCGGACCGGTAATTTCTTCCATCGCGTGGATCGTCGCATCGCGCACTTTGTATCCCATCGCGATCCAGCGCTCGATATTTTCGAGCACCACAATCGCATCATCCACCACAATCCCGATTGCTAACACCAGACCAAACAGCGTCAAATTGTTGAGCGTAAAACCCATCAACGCCAAAATCGCAAACGTGCCGACCAGCGACACGGCGACGTCGATCATCGGCAACATGACCGCTTTCCAGTCTTGCAGAAACAGCAACACCACAATCGCGACCAAGATGACTGCATCGCGCAGCGTCTTGAACACTTCGTTAATAGACTCTGAGATAAATGGAGTCGTGTCGTAAGCAATTTCATAAGTCAAACCCGGCGGAAAGACCGCTTTCAACTCTTTCATCCGAGCTTTGACCCGATCACCCACATCCAACGCATTGGAGCCAGGCAACTGGAACACGCCGCAACTGACCGAAGCGCGGCCGTCAATGCGGCTTTGCGTATTTTGATTTTTTGCGCCAAGCTCGACTTTGGCCACATCACGAACGCGCGTGATTTGGCCGTCCGAACCGGTCTTCACCACGATGTCGGCAAACTGCTCTGGTTCCTGCAATCGCCCCAAGGTTGTCATCGTCAGCTGCAGCTCTTGTCCCTTGGGAACCGGAGGCTGGCCGATCTGACCGGCGGCGACTTGGACGTTTTGTTCTTTCAGCGCGTTGATCACATCGCCGGCCGTCATACTGCGGGTCGCCAGCGCATCCGGGTTTAGCCAGATGCGCATGCTGTAATCTTGCTGTCCCAAAATGGTGACGTCGCCAACACCATCCAGCGCCGCCAATTGATCGCGGACTTGGATCGTCGCATAGTTGCTGATGAAAAGCTGGTCGTAGTCTGGCTTGCCGGTCTCAGGATTGTCCTCGGCGTACAAAGTCACCGCCATCAAGATGTTGGGAGACTTCTTCTTGGTCGTGACGCCGGTTGATTTGACCACGTCCGGCAACAGCGCAACGGCTTGAGACACGCGGTTTTGCACCAACACTTGGGCCATGTCGAGATTGGTCCCCAGCGCAAAAGTGACCGTCAAGGTGTAGCTGCCGTCGCTGGCCGATTGCGAAGACATATAGATCGCGTTCTCGACGCCGACCACTTGTTGTTCAATCGGCGCGGCGACCGTATCGGCCACCACTTGAGCACTTGCGCCGGGATACGAGCAAGTGACCTGAACGGTGGGTGGCGCGATTTCGGGGTACTGCGCGATCGGCAAAATCCAGACGCAGATCGTCCCCGCCATGATGATGACGATGGAGATTACCCAAGCGAAAATCGGTCGATCTATAAAGAAGCGAGCCAGCACGAGATGCTATCCTTCGTCGATGGTCAAATCAGTCGGTACAGAAGTGGTTCGTAGCCGCAATTGGTTACGACTTCGCCGGCTCTACGTTCTCTTTTTTCGGTTCGTCCGCTTTCGGTTCGTCCGCTTTCGATTCATCTGTTTTTGATGCTTCGGCGTTTGACTCTTCGGCCTCTTGGGCCACCACATCTTCTTGGGGTTGCAGCATACGCGGGTCAATCGCAGGCGGCTCTTCCATCTTGCCGTCTTGCGCTGCGACCGGTTTGCCGGGACGGACCAGCAAGAGCCCGTTGATGATGACTTTTTCGCCTGCTTCTAGGCCGCTGGTGATGACGCGGTCATTTCCATGCTTGGTGCCGAGCGTCACTTGACGGCGCTGCGCATTTCCATCCTTGTCAACGATGTAAACGTAGCGATCGCTTTGGTCGGCGCCGATCGAAGAATCAGGCACCAGCACCGCCTCGTAAGGACGCCCTGAGGCAACTTTTACGCGGACAAACATCCCCGGAGCCAGCGCATCGTCTTTGTTGTTAATTACCGCACGAATCGTAATCGTACCGGTGCCAGCGTCTAACTGATTCGAGCCAAAGTCCACCATGCCCAGCTCAGGATAGATCGAGCCGTCAGCCAATGTGATCTGAACCGGAATTTTTCGATCACGCAGCGGAATGTGTTGCCAATCATGATTGGCGACGCGACGTTCTGTAAACCGCAACAAAGCAAGTTCATCGACGTCAAAATAGATGTAGGTTGGATCGACCGAGACGATCGTCGTCAGCAAGGTCGGCAACCCGGCGCCGCCTTGCACCAAGTTGCCTGGCGTCACAAACGTCCGGTCAATTCGCCCGTCGATCGCCGCCGTGATCGTGCAATAGTCCAGGTCCACCTTGCGGGCGGCGGTTTGAGCTTCGGCCGCTGCGACGGCGGCGTCGGATTCATTCACCGCGGCGACGCTCTCGTCATACAGCTCTTGGCTGATTGCTCCGCTACCGACCAATTTATCGTTGCGGGCCAGCGTTGTTTTCGCCAGCTCATATTTTGCTTTATACAGATTGGCGTTCGCCACCGCTTGGTCGTACTGCGCTTTATAAGTGCTGGTATCAATCAAAAACAGCAGATCGCCCGCTTTGACCATGTCGCCATCTTTGAATTTGACCGACTGCATATAGCCAGAGATCTTGGCGTAGATGTCGACCGTTTGCTCGGCTTCGATGTGACCGGTGTATTCTTCAAAGTCGATCACTTGCCGCTTGATCGATTCGGCCACCGTCACCGGCGGAGGCTCTGGCTTCGGCATTTCGAAACTAGGTCCGCAGCCAACGGCCAGCAGAATTATCAGAGACGACCAGATTAGGGTGGTTGATGCCGCGGGTCTCATCTTCGTCCTTCAGGTGGTGTAACTCTTTGCTCTCTTCGACCGCCCGAGCCCCGAGCGAACATCTACGCATTATTGCCGACAGCCCCTGCTTACTAACAGCAGCACCCGGCTGAAAATTAGGGAACGAATCTGCATGGTATCATCTTCGGACCCAATAGCCGTCAATCTTTGCGCAAGCGGAATCTCTTCACGAAAATCACTCGCTGCCGTAGCGAATATAACGACAAACAGCGTTACAAGCCTAATTTATATAAGTGATTACCACTTCATCGGTCGCCAGAGCATCGGCGAATAGCTGTTGCAGCTTCGGAAAGACCTCCAACAGCCCGGCGACTTCGTCCAAGGTCCAGCCTCCGGGATGCGGCTCGGGATAGATACCTGCCTCGTTGAACGCTGCGTCCGAAAATCGTTCGCGTAGATCCTCGCTTGTCAGCGGCTGCAGCGCGGCGGAAATCTGCACGATCTCCGCACGATTAAATCGGCGTGCTGGTCCATACGAGGCGGTTAACTGTGTCGGCTCGCCACCCATCACCACCAGAAAGAGCGGATCGTCCGGATCTCCCCCAGGCTCCAGAGACGCATCCCCCGTCAGCAAAAAGTGAAGCGCGTGCCAATCTTTCTCTAAATCGACGCGCGTGGGATCTTCTTGCGCGCGAGCAAACGCGGCTAGGATTTCTGGTCCATGCAGCGCGATTGCCTCGGGATCGCTCATCATTTGGGTCATCGCCTCCATGTCGATCCCCGGCATGCTGCAGAGATAGGCGATCCCCTGCTCTGGATCTTGCTCCAACTCGGCCAGCTGCTCGGCCGATAGTCGACGGTAGGTGCAGGACATTCCCATGCGTGCAATCCTATTGGAAAAGAAGTGTTCGCCCCCCGCTACGCTGGCCAAAACAGTAGTAGCGTCGTCCGACGAATCTAAGGGATCAGGCGGCGAATGTCACGCAGATTCTCGAAAGCGTGCTTGCGCCATGCGTTCGAGATGTCGATCCACCTGATTACAATTCGAAGAGCGGCTCGTGGGACTTCCGTCTGCTTCCCTGCCGCTGGTCAAGCTTTATGTAGCGTTCACCGCCGCAGGCAATATCCAGATTGTCGTGGCCTTTCGCCCAGGTAGCCTCCTTTGAATCATTGCTCGCTGGGGGGCTTCGTCCCCGTGTTGTTGTTTCTGATTGCCGCCAACTTCGCTGCGGCGACTCGCGCCCAAGATGCGATCGCCCCTGTGCGGCCGACCTTGCGCGTCATGACTTATAACATCCACCATGGCCGCGGCGGTGATGACAAAGTCGATCTAGCGCGGATCGCAGCGGTCATCAACGCCGTGCAGCCAGATCTGGTTGCGCTGCAAGAGGTCGACAGCAACGTCCGCCGCAGCGGCGAAGTTGATCAAACGGCTCAACTGGCCAAACTGACCGGCATGCAGGGGCACTTCTTCAAGCAGATCGACTACGACGGAGGCGAGTATGGTCAGGCAATCCTGGCGAAAACTCCCCTCCTCTCCCCCGAGATCCATTGGTTGCCAGGCAATCCCCCGCGAGAACAACGCATCGTCGGTCGCGCGAAAGTAAAGATTGACGGCATGACCCTCTGGATTGCGACCACCCATTTGCACCATGCCGACGCAGCGATTCGCGAGAGCCAAGTGCGGGCGTTAAATCGACTGGCGGTGGCCAGCGAAATGCCGATGCTGCTGGCCGGCGACTTCAACGCCACGCCTGATTCGGCGGCAATCCAACTGCTGCAAAAGCGTTGGTCTCTAGCGACAAGCGACCAGCAACTGCTCACCTTTCCGGCCGCGAAGCCCGAGCGACAAATTGATTATGTCGTCTCTCATCCGCATGGCGCATTTCGCTGTTCTGCGGTTTCGGTAGCAGCCGAAGCGGTTGCGTCGGACCATGCTCCGCTGCTGGCAACATTCTCAATTGAGTTGGAATTGTCCGAAAAATAATTCCAACTGCGCAATAGGGAGAATCTAAACTGCGCGTAATGGATAAACATGCGGCAATTACCCAATTTTAAAGCAGCGGAAATAGCATCACTAAAAGCATCTATAGGCAATATTCAGGGACTTATTCGCACCTAAACCCCCGGCCGGGGAGATAATCTGAGTAGGCTCACAAAAAATCTCCTAAAAAATCCTGGTCTCGATTTTTCCGGAGATAGAATCGCATTCATCCCGTTTGCCAGCGATGACGAAAGTCCGCCGGCAGCATCCATGCGAAATTTTTCGAGCCCTCTTTCTCATCTATTCTCTACGAGGCCAAACCATGAAATGCTCTATCCGTCGCACCGGATTTACGCTCGTCGAGCTGCTGGTGGTGATCGCCATCATCGGCGTGTTGATCGCGTTGTTGCTCCCGGCTGTGCAACAAGCTCGTGAAGCGGCTCGCCGTATGCAGTGCACCAACAATCTGAAGCAATTTGGCTTAGCCGCGCACAATTTTGAAAGCACGTTCAAAGCCTTCCCGCCGCTGCGACATTCCAAAGCTTTCAAAACAAGCACGGCTGTTCAAATTCGTTCGTCGGAGGCCCCGGTTCAGGTTTTTCTGATGCCGTTCTTCGAGCAGGGCAATTCCTACGACCTGTTTAATTTAGATTACAACATCCATAGTGACGTAGCGATTCATGCCAACGTTACATCTGGCATCTCCAGCGCCAACGCCAGGGCGCGTGTCGCTCAAGTCCCGTTTATGCTCTGCCCCTCAGATCCCTCGGACAATAATTACTACGGAGCCGGACGTCTAAGTTACCACGCTTGTGTCGGCGGCACCAACATGTATGGCGGAACCTCGATTGACGGCATTTTCGCGAAACCACAAGCGACGACCGAAGCTCAAGTGATGAAGGGCCCGCGGATGGCCGAGATCACGGACGGGCTCAGCAATACGGCCCTCTTCTCCGAAGTAATGCGCGGCACCAAACAACATAATGGTTACGGTCAATACGACAATACAACCGTGATGCTTTCTTCCTCCGCATACTCAGGCGCTCAACAAACCGATGGACGAAACTTGCCAGAATGCCTGCCCGGTGGATACGACTCGGTTGGTACCGTGATTCGCTATGTAGGACATCAGTACTACCGATGTCTGCCGCAGATGGTTACCTACTCTCACACATTGCCGGTCAACTGGAACAATAAAGTCTCGGATCCCTCGCGTCAGCGCTACAATTGCGGCAATACCGGCTTTGTCGCGACCCACATGGCCGCGTCGAGTCTACATCCCGGCGGCGCCAATTTTTGTCGAGCGGACGGTTCCGTCGGCTTCGCTACTGATACGACCGATTTCCTGATTTGGCAAGCGATCGGCAGCCGAGCTGCCGGTGAAGTTGCAGTTGCTAACTAATCAAACTCTCAAACAATCATCGGTTCGTATCCTTGCTGCTGCGAACCCAAGGTTGCAAATCACGTACTCTAATTCAGATCTCAGGTTGAATCTCATGCGCGTTTTAAAACGGTTTTCTTCGTACGTTTGCCTTCTCTTGCTTGTAGTCTCGCTGCTCGGGTGCGGCGCAACTGATTCGGCAACACAAGACGAAGCAACCGAGCCTGGGATGCCTGGAGTTCGGGCCGGATTGAATGGCCTCGCAGAAATGCTGCGGGCATTTAAGATTGACGGGAAAACTCCTCCTCGCGCGATGTCGGATTTCGCTCCCTATGCGCCTGCTTTTCCCGATGCCGAGGTCCTGCTGCAAAACGGCACCGTCGTCTACATGTACGGCGCCCAAGTAGACCCTACTTCAACTGAGGAAAAGCTGGTTGCAATGCAGGCCGGCGCCGAAGAAAACGGCGGCCTCGTGTTGATCACTACCGGTGAGGTCAAATACCTCGAAGCGGCGGAAGTCGCAGCGATGCCGCCTGCCGGAAAGAAAAGCAAATAGTAAAAACTGTCGTGCTTCGTTGCACTTAAGGGGACGCACTTGCGTCCCCTTTTTTATGCGCTAAGCCCTCCCGTGCTCTGGCTCCTCCTTGCGGCTGAGTCCTTCCAGGATTGCATCGATCACCTCCTGCGAATGCAGGCCCGGCAGTAATTCTTGCAACTTGCCGTTCAGATAAATAGCCAAGCTGGGGACCGTCGTGATCCCTACGCTTTGGCAAAATTCGTGATGGCCAGCATTATCGACATCGCACGACATAAAACTGACTGTCGGCTCCCACTTCGCGCGGACAACTTGAAGCACTTGATCCATCGGCTTGTCGACTCCATTCCCCGCCGCCCAAAAGTGAACCACCACCAACTTGCGTTCCGCTAAAAAAACTTCCCGGCCTTCGATCGGTAGCGGAGGCATCGTCGGAAATTGACTTTCTGGCGACACCTTTTTGTGGCGTCCCGCCATGCGGTGGAGCGTTTTTAACTTGTCTTTTGCTTGGTGATCGTCCGAGATCTCCAGCGGATCCGATTGGGGTTGATTCCACTTTTCTCGAATCGCCTGCTTCCGCTTGCGACGTGCATCACGATCGCCGATGACAAAGGCGACAATGCTCATGACCATCATCGAGAGAACGCCGGTCGCCAAATCAAGCCACAAGTTTTGCAGCAAGAAGTGCACGAAAAAGCAGGTCATGTAGCCAGCGGCGAACATCCCGAGAAAATTCGGCCAAAGTTCTCGGTACGATGACGGCGTCGGGGAAGCATCGGACATCGGCGCCGCTCCTTGGTTCATTTTGAGTAAATCGCTCTTTGCCGCCGCTTTCCAGCGCAGCGAACAAGCCAGCGGTACAGGGAACAAAACTAGCGACCAGAGCGCCACGCATTGAAGCAGCTTCACCATAGATTCTACAAACGCCGCAAATCAAGTTTCCGCTTCCCCTCCTAAGCGATCATTGGGTTTCGCGTTCAGCCAATAGCGATCGGCCGCTGCTTCCATTTGTTGCGGGCCTCGATAGCGGGTTTCGGTCCGCTGGCCGCTCCAGCGATTAGCCGGATCTTGGACTCCCAGTTCACAAAACCAGGCGATTCCATACTTTTGCGCCACCGCGATCGCGACCCCTGTTTGATAGCGAGCGTCGGGATAGATCGGCACGTTCAGCTCATGAAGCGACCATTGGGCGGCGTCCAACCGATAAGCTCCCCAATCGGTTTTAACCAAAAACGGCTGTAACTGTTCAGGCAGCGCTTCGGCGGCGGCGGCGTCAATGTAGAGATCGGCCCGCGAAACGTGCGATGCGTACAAAGCCCAACCTGGCCACGCATCACAATAACCCAGCGGCTCAAGCAGCGGAAACAGCAGGACAAACACAGATGCAACCATCCCAACTAGGCGCCACTTAGCCGGCGGAACTGCGACCGGCTCTCCAGCATCTGCTGTGGCAGCCAAAGGCCAAAACAAGAGCGGGGCTTGAAGCAAAAAACAAAGGTTCCACAGCAGCACACCGGGCCAATGATTTAGCCCCAGCGGACCAACCACCAACAACAGCGCCGTATGCATTGTGATCGCGACGATCACGCCGGCCTTCCGCGTGGGGGGAATCACCAACAACAGGCCAGCAATTAACTCACCCAGCGGAAAGAGTAACGTCACCGCTTGCCGCGCTGATTCGCCCAGCGCTTGCTTCGCGCCAAACCACCCTAGCAGCACATCCAAGAATGTTTGCCCCAGCTCGGTCGTAAACGGAACGTTGAACTTAGAAACAGCCGAGTAGAGATAGATACTGATCACGATCATTCGCAACAGCCGCAGCGCCAGTTTCGCTTCGCAAGTCGCTAACACGATCGCCGTAAAGATCAACTGATACGCCCAAGGTTGAAAGCGATGTTGATCCAGCAAACAACTGGCCGCAATACAAGCGGCGACCGACCAGCCAGGCAGCGCCGCGCCCGTTTGTGGCCACAACAGCCAAGCCAACAGCGAACCAGCAATACCGATCGCCGATGCGTAGTCGATCATTGCCGGAGCCTGCGTGAGCGCCGCCAGCGCAGGAACCTGCGGAAAATCGGCCTGCGGCAACCATAACTTGTACGAGGAGCCAACCAGCAACAAACCGACTAGCGCCAACAGTCGCCGGTAGAGATTCAGCCGTAGTTCCGCCTGCTGATCGGTTGGCGACTCGCTCACGTTGACGGTTCTCCGAAAAAGAGAATCCGGCAGCCGATCATCCGTTTGCGGAGCGACTTGACCGTATCTGCGGTAACTTGCGTTCCACTAAGGGTCAGCAACTTCAGTGATTTGTGAACGACCAGGCGTTCGACGCCTGCGTCGGTGACCGCCGTTCCACTGAGATCCAGTTCTTCCAGCTTGTGCGCATTGTCCAGCATCGGCAGCTGTTCGTCGGCAATCGCTGGGCCACATGCAGAGCAATCGATTGTATGCAACCGGCCACTTTTCCGCAGGCGCAGCTTGGCGCCCCGTTGGCGGAGCGCGTCAATTAGTTCTGGAGGATCAGCTTCAGGCATGGGCGTTGTAACTATCTTAAAAGTAGGTCTGGTTGTATCGTAGTTCGTTTCACCGCCGCTGAACATGGAACCGCCATGGCTGATCGAGACTGGAAAGTGCTGCACCTGGACGAGCACCTGATCGTGCTCAACAAGCCAAGCGGTTTGCTCTCGGTACCGGGACGCGGGGCTGACAAATACGATTCGCTGGCGGTCCAAGTCGCCGCTGATTTTCCCGGCGCGCTAAATGTTCATCGACTTGATCGTGACACCAGCGGCGTCATCGTCATGGCCCGCGATCGTGACACCCACCGCGAGCTCAGTCGGCAGTTTGAACAGCGGGAAACTGGGAAACGCTACAGTGCGATCGTCGCCGGCGTCCTCTCACAGGATGCGGGCCAGATCGAACTGCCGTTGCGGAAGGACTTCGATCATCCCCCGCGACACATGGTCGACCTGCTGCAAGGGAAACCAGCGCAAACTGACTGGAAAGTGGAATCGCGGTACGAAGCTACAACGCGGCTCTGGTTGATCCCTCAAACCGGCCGCAGTCATCAACTGCGAGTTCACCTGCAAGCGATCGGCCATCCCATCTTGGGCGACCCGCTGTATGCGACCAAGGAGGCACAAGCTGCGGCCAATCGGCTAATGCTGCACGCTTTGGAGCTGGAGATTACGCATCCGAGCACCCGAGAACGGATGCTATTTTTGGCCCCCTCCCCGTTCTAGCCTCCCCTTCGATCAGGATTTGGGTGAATCTCGAAATCGGTCGGGGGATAACTTGTTGATCCCTTGTCGGCAGGCGGTCGATGGTCTGTTGATAATGTCGCCAACGAGAAACTCGGCTGTTTGCAGAGATCGTGAGGAACATCGCTTTTCGATATTGGTTCAACGGTACTTCCGATCGCTAAGGGGCGAATCTCAAGATCCGCTTGGGGATAATTGGTTGATACTGGGTCGATTGGATGTTGACGGCGCTTGAAGAGAAAGCGTGAAGCTTGGCCATAGGAATTGGTTCAAAAACCGGCCCGGTCTTTGAAAGTTGAGCATTTTGGCGGAGTGATTCGCCTGGGATCATTAATTTTCGAGGAACTCGATTCGATGCTTGGAGATCTGTGCTGGCCCCCCCTCTACTTCCCGACGCCGATGTAAGGGGCCATTTTGGTGGTAATTGCGGTCGAATCGTGTCGTTTGCGATGCAGGCCGCAAAAAAGTTGCTTTTTATCCCTAAATTCCCTATCTTCGCGCCAATTGACACGCCGATTCGGCAGCACGTAAAATGGTGCGTTTCTCCCTGGGCGCGAAAGATCGACAGGGAGAATCACTCTATTTCTTGTTCGCGGCTCGCGCCGCAGTAGGAGACCTCGTTGGAAGAAGCGATCCAAAAAGCAGATGTCCTGATCGAAGCGCTCGGCTGGATTCGTCGGTTTCGTGACAAGATCACGGTCATCAAACTCGGCGGTAGCGTCATGGAAAATCCTGACGCCCTGCGGCACGTACTGATCGACATCGTCTTTATGGAAACCGTCGGCATGTGGCCGGTTGTTGTGCACGGCGGGGGCGCAGCGATTAGCCGCGCGATGGCCGAAGCGATGATCGAACCGCGGTTCATCTTGGGTCGCCGCTATACCGACGACGCGACGCTAAAGATCGTCGAAGAAGTTCTCTCAGGTGAAATCAACGAAGACATCGCTCGCAAGGTCGAAGAGATCGGCGGCCGCGCGATGAATCTCAACTTCAAGACAACCAACGTGCTGTTTGGCGAGAAGATGACCCTAGAGGGTCCTGATGGCGAGGCGCTTGATCTAGGGCACGTCGGCACGGTGACCCGAGTTGATCGGACCACGATCGAAAACCTGTGCTACGCCGGCCAAGTGCCGATCATTCCCTCGATGGCGATTGATGAAGCGACCGGGCAAAAGCTAAACGTCAACGCTGACACCGCCGCCAACGCCGTCGCCGAAGCGCTGGGCGCCGAGAAGCTGGTCTTCCTCAGCGATGTCAACGGCGTCCGCACCGACAAAGATGACTCCTCGACTTTGGTCAATTCGCTCAATGCGGAGAAGGCCCGCGCCATGATGGCCGATGGCCGCATCGCCAGCGGCATGATCCCCAAGGTCGAAGCTTGCTTAGAAACCCTCAACCGGGGCGTGAAGAAGATTCACATTATTGACGGCCGATTGCGTCATTCGCTGCTGCTGGAAATTTACACCAATATGGGCGTCGGGACCGAAATCGTCCACTAAAGCCTGCTACGCGCGAACTTCCTGGTTTGCGGTCTGTCCCTCTGCTTTCCCATTTTTATCCGTGCCTGGAGGCCAGATTGATGTCGACCACGCAAGTCGGTCAGCTTAGCTCTGCCGAGACCGCCGAGCTATTCAAGCAATACGTCGTACCCAACTACGGGCGATACCCGGTCAGTCTGGTCCGCGGTGAAAGTTCCCGCGTTTGGGACGCAGAAGGGAAAGAATATCTCGACTTCTTCCCCGGTTGGGGCTGCAATCTATTGGGACATTGTCCTGATACGATCGTCGCCGCCGTGCAAGAACAGATTGCGACGCTGATCCACGTTCCCAACAGTTGGCTGATCGAGGCCCAAGGCCAATGGGCCAAGCTGTTATCCGAGCGCAGCTTTGGCGGTCAGGCCTTTTTCTGTAACAGCGGAACCGAAGCGAACGAAGCGGCCATTAAGCTGGCGCGACTGCACACGCCGCCGCAGCGCTACAAGATCATTACCTTTCAAGGTGGTTTTCATGGTCGCACGTTTGGCGCGACTTCGGCGACTGCCCAGCCCAAGTATCATGAAGGAATCGGTCCTCTACTGGCCGGTTTCTCCTACGCTCCGTTTGGCGATCTCGAAGCGGTCAAACAGCTGATCGACGATCAAACGGCGGCGATCATGGTCGAGCCGATCCAAGGCGAAGGCGGCGTTCGCATTCCGCCGGAAGGTTTCCTCGCTGGACTCCGCAAGCTGGCCGACGAGCACGAGCTGTTGTTGATCTTTGACGAAGTCCAAACCGGCTGCGGACGCACCGGACATTGGTTTGGCTATCAGCACTTTGGGGTGACGCCTGACATTTTGACGTTAGCGAAAAGCTTGTGCGGCGGTGTCGCTGGTGGCGCCCTGCTGACCACCAAAGAGATCGCACCTAGCCTGCGACCCGGCATGCACGCAGCAACCTTCGGCGGCAATCCGATTGCGGCGCGGGCAGGAATCGCTGCGATCGAAATGATCGAGCGCGACAACCTGCTAGAAAACGTCGCCGTGCTAAGCGAGATCTTCCGCCAGCGGATGTTGGCCCTTAAAGCCGAGTGCGATCTGGTGCAGGATGTCCGCGTGATCGGCATGATGATCGGCGTCGAACTGGCGATCGAAGGCGCCGCAGCGGTCAAAGGCTGCTTAGAAAAAGGCCTGCTGATTAACTGCACGCAAGGCAACGTCATACGATTGCTGCCGGCGATGAATCTAACTCCTGAAGAAGTTCATCAGGGGTGCGATATTTTGGTCGACGTCATCAAAAACATGGCGCCTGCCAGCTAACTGAATTTCCCTTCCAGGTCGCCGCGGTTCCCTTCTCCACCGCGGCGATTTGCTTTTCTTATCTCCGAGATTGGCCAACAAATTTTGGCTGTTCCGATTCGAAGCGAGTACTGCTATGCGAAACCTGGTATCCCTATTTGATCTCTCGACTGCCGAAATGGAGTCGATCTTTTCGATCGCCGCCGACCTCAAAGCGAAGCACGCCCAAGGTGTCCGCGAGCCGCTGTTGCAAGGCAAGGTCATGGGCTTGCTGTTCGAGAAGCAGTCGTTGCGAACGCGCGTTAGCTTTGAGACCGGCATGGCGCAGCTAGGCGGATCGAGCCTATTTTTGGGCGAAGATGTCGGCTGGGGAAAACGGGAAACGCCGCGTGATTTTGGCCGCGTGATCAGTCAGTATCTGGACGTAATCGTCTGTCGCGCCAAGTCGCACGAAAAAGTGCTGGAGCTGGCCGAGCATTGCACCTGCTCAATCATCAACGGGCTGACCGACTTGTTTCATCCTTGTCAGGCGTTGGCCGACTTGATGACGGTCCAAGAAAGCTTCGGCAAGCTAAAAGGTTTGAAAATCGCTTACGTCGGCGACGGCAACAACGTTAGCCGCAGCCTGGCTTTGGCCTGTGCCAAGATGGGCGCCGAGTTCGCAATCGCTTCGCCGAAAGGTTACGAGCTGGATCAGCCGTTTCTGGTTCGCGTGGATCAAGCATGTCCTGACGCCGTGATCCAACAGACCAACGATCCGTTTGAAGCGGTTGAAGGCGCTGTCGCCGTCTATACCGACGTCTGGGCCAGCATGGGTCAGGAAGCGGAACAAGCGAAACGCGAAGTTGATTTCGCCGATTTCCAGGTCAACAAAAAGCTGATGGACGCCGCCGCGAAGGGTGCGATCTTCCTTCACTGTTTGCCTGCCAAGCGAGGGCAAGAGGTGACCGACGAAGTGATGGACTGTGCGACATCCAAGATCGTCGAACAAGCCGGCAACCGCATGCACGCCCAAAAAGGGGTGCTGGTGTGGCTGAACAATCAAAACAACTAGCGGGTGCCATTGCCACGGCCTTGCGTGGCAATGATTGTGCGTGAAATGAACGTTTGGCGTTCTATTACTAACAAGACCCTGCCTACGTAAATTCCGGAAGCGACCGTAACAGGTTGGATGCCGCATTCATGGCCACGCAAGGCCGTGGCCATGGCGCCCTGCTGCAAAATAACTCGATTTACTTCACTTGAAAGCGACTATGGCCCGCCACGACGGACGAAAAGCGAACGAGCTGCGCGAACTGAAAATCAAACGCCGCTTTACCAAGAATGCGGCCGGCAGCGTGTTGATTCAAACTGGCGCGACGACCGTCTTGTGCACCGCCAGCGTCGAATCGAGCGTTCCGCCGTGGCTGAAAGGAAGCGGCAAAGGCTGGATTACCGCCGAGTACAACATGCTGCCCGGCAGCACGCCAACCCGCAAAGCGCGCAAGGTCGACGGCCGCACCACCGAGATCCAGCGCTTGATCGGCCGCAGCCTACGTGCTGTTGCTGACCTGGAAGCGCTCGGCGAACAGATGATCACCGTCGACTGCGACGTATTGGATGCCGACGGAGGCACACGCACCGCCAGCATCACCGGCGCGTTTATCGCGTTGGTCGACGCGCTGCAAACGATCCAATTGCCGATCCCCGGCAAGTTCCCGCTGACCGATAGCGTCGCCGCCGTCAGTGTCGGCTTGGTCAAAGGCGCCGGAGCGCTCGACCTCGACTACATTGAAGATGTCGACGCCGACGTCGACATGAACGTGGTCATGACCGGCAGCGGCAAGTTTGTCGAAGTCCAAGGAGCCGGCGAAGAAGCGACCTTCACCGAAGAAGAGCTGATGAAGCTGATCCAGCTGGGTAAGCATGGGGTGAAAGTGCTGACTGAGGCCCAGGCGAAGGCGCTGGGGAAGAAGTGGATTTGGTAGAAACCAATTAGAAGTTGAATCCAAAGCGGAACAAGAATAAGAAAAGCCGACTTGATCTTAGATGACCAAGCCGGGTGGTTGTATCGCCAAGTCGTGGGATTCTTCTTGTCCTACATGTCCAAGTTCCGCACATAAATCGCACGCTTCTCAATAAACTCATACCGCGATTCAACGATGTCTCCCAATAGCACGCGGAACATGTCGTCGTCTGGGATAGAGCAAGCTAACACTTCAACCCTCCTCCCATCTCTCCGATCTTCTCCAAGCAGAAGGGCTAAAAACGCGGGTATTCTTGCGATTTAAGATTGCGCCGAATTCGGCAGCGTCGAAATCAGACGGCGGATTTCCAAGTCCCCGCGCCTCACAATGTCGCAAGACTTCTTCGGCGGTAAGGCCATCGTCATGCCGGCTTGTTGAAAATCGATCATCCTGGCGAAACTGCCTATCGTACATTTGACCGTACCTTCCGCCGAGACGACTACCAATTGCATTATTCGCAAGGTCAAAAAGAACTAGACTGAGCAAAATAGTGTTCTGATGTCGTGTTTCAACTAATGTACCTAACAATTCCCGAAGGTACTTTCCGAGTATACTTTGGGGCAGCAAATAAAACAAACCGCCGATCTCTACGGCGGCTTCGTCTGTAGCGCCTTCCACTGCGACTTCTTCACCCGCAATAATGATTCCGCTTCGAAGCGCGAGCGCTGTGTTCTTCGTCGCGACTGAACCAAATAGTCCTTCCTGCTGCTCTGGGTCACGAATTGAGTAGTCTGAAAGCGCTTCTCTTATGTCTTCGTGGATCAGACAGTGCCAACGACTAATGCCGTCCCGTTTCTTGCTCCAACGTAGGTCGGCACGGCGATGTTTCCGATCAATCCTGATCGTATCTACTTCCCAATCCAGGAGTGCATGATTGTCTAGGCTATTACCTCGTACGACAGTACACAGCACAAGGTCTGTTGGTAGTGCAAGACTCTCAACTCTTAGAGCTTCTATAACTCCGGAAAGTGATGCGCCACTCTCAACTTCACGAATCAAATCTTCAGCTGATTCGAAGAATGCTCCATCCACAGTCCAAAACCGATCTTGCTTCGATAGCTCTGCGGCAGACATGGCAGTACGTTTACGATCTTTCTCGACAATGAACACCGGCAAATTCCGGGCGCTATTAAGCAGAATCTCCTCCTCGACTAATGTTCTGCGCGAATATCCGACCAGCGTCGCAAGAAGAATTCGCGCCTCACGTACTGCCCATGTCAATGAAAACGAACGTTCGTGTGTTAATTTCGTCAGTTCGTCCTTCACATGCTCGCAATAAATTGAATAGACGGATTCAAGCATCCGTTCCAATTGCGGCGTGTTTTCTAGTCCAGATCTTGCGACATTCGTTTTTGGTGCGTCTTTTCCTGTCGCATTTGCAATACTGAGAATTCCTCGCTCACGGTAACCAGGTGGCGCAAAATCAACACGAATTCCTTCAATGCAAGTACCTATTAAGGGTTCAGATCGATCTACTCGCCTAGCACGACGCCAAGCGTATGAATCTGAAATAAGAAAAGACCAATCTTGAAAAAATTCAGACCATTCAACGGCAAACGCCATCGTCACGTTGCCGATCGTGTTCTCAATTACCCGTACACTACGCGTACTTGGAGTGCCGTCAGATGTGTCATCGACTAACACCTCAAAATCGCGAAGTACATCCACCAGAGCATTCTTCGGAGAATCGTAGCCGACTTTTACACTTTCGCGATCGTCAATTTGGACGGTAACGTTGCAGCCTGGGATGACTATCCACTTGCGTGCTTGAGCCAATATGTCGGACTTCGGGGTGCTCGGTCGAAGAGTGATACGAATGATAGTTCCATGAGGAGCGACTTCGGCTGCCAATGGGTGGGACTCTTTGTTGAGAAGCTGAATCAAATACTTCCCGTGTACTGAACGTAGTGTCAACTTCCGGACGTCCGGTTCATCAGGATGGCATGTGATCACCTCAACTTCATCGGCGATCATGAATGCTGAGAGGATGCCGATACCAAATCGACTGATTGACGAGAAGTCCGGAAACTCGCGGTTGAATTCCTGACTCTTGTAGCGTGACGCTCCAACTTTAAGAAAATTGTCTTCAATGATTCGTTGCGTCATGCCTGTGCCATTGTCGCGCACTTCCAGTCGTCGGAGAGTAGAATCCCAATGAATTGCAACCTTCCCCTTACTTGGCGCGTCTGTGTTCTTCGCATCAATTACTGACCGGACTCTAACCGCGTCAAGAGAATTCTGCACTAACTCGCGAAGAACGACGCTTGTGTCGTTGTAAAGCGTGTGGCCTGTTAGTAGGTCAAGGATGCGAGCGTTGTCGAGCGTAAACTCAAAAGATTGTTTAAGAAACCCTTCCGTTTTTACATGGCTATCGTCAATTCGTCGCCACGGAATGAGGTGCATAGAGCCCGCGACCCTTGCAGCCTTTTGAAGCCAGTCGAAGTTCTGCTTCAACTGATCTCCGACGTATGATAGGTAGGATGTCAATCCAAAAAAGCCGTTCGGTTTTTCGAAGAACGCGTGAATTTCAATTGTGTCACGCGACGCGTCGGGCGCTAGATTCCCATCTTCATCAATCGCGACTTTTGATCGGACTGATTTGACAGCCATTTGCTTAGCCCATTCGTCTTGGCTAAGCGGATCGCTCGGATTAATTAGTCGAAAGGCAATGGCGGGCGTGCGATCACGAGTAATGTGCAAAAGGTCTGACGTTCGAAGAAGGACAGCAGCGAATTGAAGATTCGCCGTTTCCTCCTTGCTGTTGCCGTATGGCCGGGATGTGGAGTATTTCTCCAAATCATCCAAATCGTCGAGATGGTGGCTTTCGCATACAAATCCGAGGTCCTGGCGAAACTGCGCATCCAACGAAACCAATAAAGTGTTAATTTCGTTGACTACCGGTCCAGCGACACCCAGAGAATCGTGCGCCTTTCCCGATATCCATTGGCGAATTCGTTCACCATGCTTTGCGCGTACAAAGTCTTGATATAGAAATCTCTCCGCTTTATCGTGTTCAAGTTCATTCACTTTCGCCTTATAGTCAGTTCCTGCGGCGTCTGCGAATAGTATTCGGTCACGGTATTCTGCAAACCCAGAGCGGTTGCGGTTCTCGAATTCATCGCGAGTCACTAACATTCCCATGTCATGGAAATAGATTGCCAAGACAAGTAGCAACCAATCTGCCGGACTCATTACAGCTTTCGTTTCTGACGGTATCAGCCAGTCGAGAGCCTTGAGCATCTCGTTAATATGCGAAATATCGTGACGGGTATAGGCATCAAAGATCCCTTCGCCCCCAATCTGCTTTAATATCTCCGCTACATTTCGCTTGATGTGAAGTAGTTTTAGCCCACTAAACGCAGGGAGCTCCTCGGCTTTGATTGCTTCCTTTTCTGCGTATGTGTCAAGTGACTCCATAGCGTCGAATCCTTACAATAAATGGAAAATTCTGCATTCCTGTCCCTTATCAACTGCCTCAATTATCACGGCAGTCTGTTCCTTGTTCAACTCCCGACTGCGTTCGTAGCTCTTGCCGATCTGCGTGAAGTGATTCTTGATCACCTCCTCGGTCGTGGTCACATGAAGGCATGTTGGGCGGTTCCCCCATTTCAGTATGATTCACGGTTCCTTATCTCTATACGTGAGTCGTATAGAGGAAAATAGGATTCTTGTAAAACCGAGTCTGGGTGATGGGATTTGAGCCTGTCCATAATCAATTCAATTTTCGGATTGTGCGTCCCGTTATGCTCGACCACCAAACAAATGAGGCGGAACAAACAGTTCCGCCTCATTGAATATCTTCATTAGTTGTTAGTTTTCAGACTTGAATCTACACGTCCAAATTCCGCACATCCAGCGCGTGTTTCTCAATAAACTCGCGCCGCGGTTCGACCTTGTCGCCCATCAAGATGCGGAACATGTCGTCGGCCGCGCTCAGGTCTTCCATCGTTACCTTGAGCAGCGTGCGGTTGGCCGGGTCGAGGGTTGTTTCGCGGAGTTCCTCCGCGTTCATTTCGCCCAGACCTTTAAACCGGGTGATCTGCTGGCCCTTTTCGCCGAACCCGCGAACCGCGCTGACCAGACCGCGGAGGTCTTCGATACCGGTTTCTGAGTCTCCGCGACGCAGCTTGTAGCGCGAATCTTGCAGACCCGTTCGCTCTTGCGGGATCAGTGATTGGATGTTGAAGCCCATGCCGTTCAGTTCGTCCAACTGAATGTTGATCGTGCGGACTTCATGTAGTTCGGTGATGTGCGGAACTTCGGCCGGGATCGCTTCTTCTTTTGCGGTCGACTCCTCTGACGCTTCATCCCCTTCAGCGGCAGAACCATCCACGGGCGCTTCGGCCGGCACGTCGGATTGGCTTTCGGTGACCAACCCTTTGGCGATCAGGTATTCATCTAACTCTTTACGAGTGACGAACCATTCTTCGGTGATGCCGAAGACCAGGTGAAACACCGGTAGCTTGGCGGTGACCGGATCTTGGCGAACGGCGTGAATCTTGAGCGAGATGCCGCGGCGTTCGAGGGCGATGATCGCTTCTTCCAGTGCGGCCAAGGAACGGCAAAGACGTTCCATCTCGTCGCCGATGATTTCACGCCCTGTTTCATCGACGAAGGATGCGTCTTGCAAACCGTTCTCTAACAGCTGCGTCTTCATCTCTTCTTCGGTTTGGATGTAGGTGATCTTCTTCTTGCGGGTCACGCGGAAGAGCGGCGGCTGCGCGACATAAACGTGACCGCCGGAGACCAGCGAGTACATCTGGCGATAGAAGAAGGCCAGCAGCAGCGTCCGAATGTGCGATCCGTCGACGTCGGCATCGGTCATGATGATGACCTTATTATACCGACGTTTGTGGATGTCTTGTTCTTCGCCGATCCCAGCGCCGATCGCTTGAATCATGCTTTGCACTTCTTCGTTGGCCAGCACTTTGTCTTCGCGCGACTTGTAGGCGTTGATGATCTTACCTCGCAGCGGCAAGATCGCCTGAAACTCACGCAAGCGTCCTCCTTCGGCCGAACCACCGGCCGAATCCCCTTCGACCAGGTAAAGTTCGCAGATTTCCATGTCGCGGCTGATGCAATCGCGAAGCTTGCCGGGAAGCCCGCCGCCGCCGAGCGCATTCTTGCGGCTCCGCATCATTTCGCGGGCTTTGCGCGCCGCTTCACGCGCCTGGCTGGCCAAGATCGCTTTGCGAATGATCAGCTTGCCAATTTTTGGATGTTCTTCGAGATACTTGCCGAGAAAGTCGCCGACCGCCGAGTTGACAATTCCTTCGACTTCGCTGTTGCCAAGCTTGGTTTTGGTTTGCCCTTCAAACTGCGGATTGGGAACGCGAAGCGAAATCACGCAGGTTAAACCTTCGCGAAAGTCGTCGCCGGCCAGGGCTAGGTCTTTCAGCAGGTTCTCTTTTTTGGCGTAGTTATTCAGCGTGCGGGTCATCGCGGTTTTGAAACCGCTGACGTGCGTTCCTCCTTCGTGCGTGTTGATATTGTTCACGAACGAATGGAGGTTTTCGGTGTACTCTTCTGAGTATTGCAGCGCGATGTCGAAGCCGACCCCTTCCGAAATCCCTTCAAGCGAAATCACCTCGGTATGCAGTGCCGTCGAAGCGCGATTAAGAAACTCGACATACTCGACGATGCCGCGTTCGTATTGAAATTCGCCCCCCTCATTGCTGCGTTCATCTTTGAAGATGATCTTTACGCCGCGATTTAAAAACGCAAGTTCTTGTAGGCGTTTGTAGAGCGTGTCGTAGTTGAATTTGCTGACGTTAAAGATCTGGCTGTCTGGCTTGAAGCTGGTTTTGGTGCCCCGCTTTTTGGTCGCGCCACCTTTACGGATCGGACCTTGAGGAACGCCGCGCTGGTACTCTTGCTGCCAGATCGAGCCGTCGCGATGGACTTCGACTTCGCACCATTCCGACAAAAAGTTAACCACCGTCACGCCGACGCCGTGCAGACCGCCAGAGGTTTGGTAGGCCCCTTTGGAGAACTTGCCGCCGAACTTTAGGACCGTCATCACCCCTTCGAGGGTCGAGACGTCGCGGCCCACTTGCTCGGTCAGTTGCGGGTGAATTTCAACCGGAATTCCACGGCCGTCATCTTCCACCGTGACCGAGTTGTCGTTGTGGATCGTGACGGTGATCGCGGTGGCGAACTCGGCCATCGCTTCGTCGATCGAGTTGTCGACAACTTCGTAAACCAGGTGATGAAACCCGCGAGAGCCGCGATCACCGATGTACATACTCGGGCGTTCGCGCACATGCTCAAGATCGGACAAGTGCTCGAGGTCGCCGGCGCCATATTCCGAATTGGCTTTGGCCATTTCGGTTTGCTTGGCGGCTTCTTTGTTTTCGGGTTCAGAGTCAGGTAGCGGTTGAGTCGATTCGTCAGTCATGGAAAGTCTAATCGTTTCTACTAGAGAACGTCCTTGTTCAGTAAGGAAGTATGTCCGCAGCGCCGAATGCGTCACAAACTGCGACGCGTGCGCTGATTAATCGATGCGGCCGACCTTGATACGAATCTCCTCGATTCGACGGTCCGGCAGCGCGAGTTGCAGTTGTTTTAGGATGTCACGTTTTTGAAAGCTGATCGCTTGCGAGATCGCTGAGTTCTCGACCCAGACCTCCAGCTTACCGCGATTGATATTGCCGGCACGACTATGCGCGGCGAACTCTTCACCGGCCGCTTTGCTCCACGCTTCTTGCAAAGCATCGGCCGATTGCACCTGAGCGTAACCGCTACGAGCCATTAGCCCGGCGACTAGATCACCCATCCCTTGCGGTCCGCGTGCGCCGGTTCGATTATCATGTCGTGGTTTCATGTGTCTCTTTCAGATCGGTCATCAGACCAACCAGGTTGCGTCCTAGCGATCACGAGCCAACGGCATGACAACGTAGTCATAGTTGTCGTCGGTCGAGAAGAGAGCGGCACTGTCGGCGTCCTGCAGGTTCAGCGTGAACTGCCGTTCGCCATCCAGCACTTTGTAAAAGTCGGCGACGTAGCGATGATCCATGGTGATTTCGACCGGTTCGCCGTCATAGGCGATCGGAAATTCGACCTGCGATTGCCCGACTTCAGCGGTTGTACTCGAAAGATTGGCGATGCCGCCCCCAAAGGTAAAGTCGATGCCGCGACTTTCGTCTGACGCGACAATCGCCGCTTGCCGCAGCGCGGCGAAGGCTGGACCGACCGTCAGTTCGATCGCTTTGGCGTCGCGTTTCTCGGGCAACACGTCGCGCCATTTCGGGAAACGACCTTCAACCAGGCGAGCGTAAATTGTCGCCGGGCCGATCTTGACTAGCACGTCGTTAGAGCGAGCTGCAATCTGCACGGTCGCTTCTAAGTTGGTCAGCGCCCGCTCGATCAATTGCATCGCTCGAGCCGGCACAATCGTCATCGCGTCACTCGAGCCGCCGTGCCCTTCGATCGCGACGGCAGGTCCGCTCATCTTCGAGAGTCGACGTCCATCGGTTGCGACGGCGGTCAGTTGATCGGCTTCCATTTCCAGCAAGATCCCCCCCAACGCATAGCGGCCGCTTTCGCTATCGGCGGCAAACAACGTGCGGCGAATCAGTTCTTTCAGCGTGCGGGCCGAGAGTTCGTGGTACTTGGTTTCGGTGAAGGAATGAACGGCCGGAAACTCTTCGGGGTTTTCGGTCGACAGGGTGAACTTGCTCCGCTCGCCCTGGACGATGGTTCCCCCTTCTTCGCGGGTGATTCGCAGCTTCCCATCACTCACTTCCCGCAAGATCGACCCAAACCGTTGCACAGGCAAGACAATGCTGCCGGGCGATTCGACTTCGACTCCAGAAACCTCAATTCGAACGCCGACTTCCATATCGGTGGCCATCATGATGGCGCCGCTTTCGGTTGCGTCGAGTTTGATGTTTTGCAGAATTGGCTTCGGACTACGCGAAGGCGCAACGGCGGCTGCGGTTTGAAAAGCTTGCTGGAACTGTTCACGGTCAAATGTGATTTTCATTGGCTCGCCGTCTCTCTTCTGTAATATCTTTTTAAATGTAAGCAGTAGTAGTAAGGCGAAGCCCGCGGCCGTCGATACTCTTGGTCCGACCGCACTTTCGACTCGTAAATCTCCGAGTCCGATCGCTTTACTACCCAGTGGATAAGTAGGCGCAAAAACGTTTTTTTCGCGGCGCTAGCGTGTCTGTAAACGTCGTGATTGCAACGATGATCTTTCGCATGTCGCTAGCGACCCAATCTATCGACATGATGCGCCGCGTGCGCGCCAGGTTTTCCCCATCGCAATTTCGAGGTTCGTGATTCATGAAGTCTGCCGTTGGATGAGTCGTTCAAGTTCGTCCAAGGCTGTCTGGGTCGCCGCTTCACGTTTGCGTCGTTTTTCTAACTTTTGAATTGAATGCATGATCGTTGTGTGATCGCGTCCGCCAAAATGTTTGCCGATCGCTGCAAAGCTGGACTTAGTCAGCTTACGCGCGAGATAGATCCCTGCATCGCGAGCCGCAACAATCGATTGCCGCCGCGAGGGACCGCGCAGATCGGTGATTTTTACTTGATAATAGCGTGCCGCTGCGGACGAGATCGACTGCAAAGTCGGCGTTCGCCCGGTTAGCTTGGCTGAGATAAACCGGCGCGCCGCCAACGAATCAATCCGACGCATTTTGCCCAACTGCGGCGTCGAGCCGAATTCGCGAGCAAACAGCTCTAGCAGCATCCCCTGCAACTCTGGCAAATTGCTGGTGAAGGCTTCGGCCAGTAGCTTCGCAGCGGCGGCAGTCATATCCACTTGATGCTGCAGCGCAAAATGGAGGGCCAACGCTTGGCGTGTCGCGACACTCGGAGGTTCGACCGGAACCAGCAAACCCGATGTCAGCCGGCTGACCAAACGGCGTGAGAGCGAGAAATTTTCGAGCGGGTTTCCGACGCAGGTCGCCAACACCAAACGATGGCTGGCGATCAGCTCATCCAGCCGCAACACAAGCTGTTCTTGCGCCGAGGGAAAATTTGCTAATTCATGAATATTGTCAATTAGCAGCGCATCGACCGCTTGCCACATCGACATGTAATCGACAGTTTCTCCACGACGTGCGGCCGAACTGATCACGCGGGAAAAGTCTGCGCCCGTTGTAGTTACGACCTGAGAATCGGGGTGCGACTGTTTCCAGCGCGCCAGCAAACCGGTCGCTAAATGGCTTTTGCCGGTTGCCGTCGGACCGTAGAAAACGACCGGATTCCAAGGGGGGTGGGGACGATCGAGCGCTTCGACGGCGGTTTGGACCAGACGATTTTCGGGGCCACCCAGAAAACGACGCACCGCTCCCGCAGGCGTCGTCTCTGCGGACGAGCCATCTTGCGCACTAGGCGCCCAGGGTAAACCGATGGCGAAAACGTCCGTATTCAC